>AP025179.1:0-4800000 GCA_021654635.1 Mycobacterium kiyosense | reverse complement strand
GCCCCGGACGGCGCCCCGGCGTCGACGGTGGGTGCCTTGCTGCTCGAGGACGGCGCAACCGATCCGATCATCGAGGCCAAGGCGGTCCGGCTCAGCTCGCTGCTGGGTGCACCGCAACGCTTCGAGCTCGGTGTGACCACCGAGTCCGGGCGCTGCGAGGAGTGGAGTGTCGAAGTGCTGCACACACTTCCAGCCACCATCTCCGAACTCAACGACAATGCCAACGGGCTCGATTGGCGTGCCCCCGGCGAACCGCTGTTTCTGGCGGAATGTCCGGCGCGGTTCACCACAGGGGCCGGAGTCGTCGGCTACGGGCACCTCGAGCGCAGCTGCAAACGCTCGCGCGTCTCCCGCGCCACGTTCGCCGTCGACGAGTTGTGATCGACCATGCCGAAGGAGCCGGCGAGGGTTGCAGGTGCGGCGGTGTTGTGGCTCGACGAGTGCACCCCGGAAATGGCCGGCGCCGTCGGGGGTAAGGCACGCGGACTGTATGACCTCAGGGCTCTCGACCTCGCTGTGCCCGACGGATTCGTGGTCACCACAACGGCATACCGCAATGCGGTCGTAGCCGCCGGGCTCGATACCATGCTGCCCGAGATCCTTGCCGGCACCGGGGATCCCGCCGCCGACCGGCATGCGTCGGAGGAGATCGCGTCGTTGTTCGCCGACATGACGTTGCCCGGTGAGGTGACGACGGCGATCCGGGCCGCCTGGGAGCGACTGGGTACCGGACCGGTCGCGGTTCGCTCGAGTGCCATCGCCGAGGACCGCGAGGACGCATCGTTCGCAGGCCAGCAGGAAACGGAGTTGTGGGTCGTGGGCTGCGCGGCCGTTGAGCGCTCGATAATCCGTTGCTGGGCAAGCCTGTTCACGCCACAGGCGATCGGCTATCGGGCGCGGGTGGGTGTCGCGCCGGAGGACGTCGCGATTGCCGTCGTGGTGCAGCGCATGGTGCCCGCGGCCGCCGCGGGTGTTGCGATGACGCTCGAGCCTGTCACCGGCGACCGCTCACAGATCTACCTCGAGTCGGCGCTGGGGCTGGGGGAGGGCGTCGTCAAAGGCGATGTCGAAACCGACAGGTTCTGGATCGACAAGGCCACCGGCGAAATCAGCAGGTGCGAGATCGCGGCCCAGTCGCGTGCGCACCGTTTCGATCGGCTCACTTCCACGGTCCGTCTGGTCGAACTTGCACCCGACGAGGGGAGCGCGCCGAGCATCAGCGACGAAGTGGCCCGGCGGATAGCGCAACTCGGCCTGCGCATCGAGAAGGCCGCGGGACGCCCGATGGACATCGAGTGGGCGGTGGACGCCTACGGCGAAGTGCACCTGGTACAAGGCAGGCCGGAAACGGTGTGGAGCAACCGTCCTGACCCGCCCGGCGCCGCCGAACCACATTGGCGCGCAATCAGTGTGACCAATTTCGGTTCTCCGCCGGATGCGACGTGGAGCACCACCAATGCGGGCGAGGCGGTCCCCGGAGTGCAATCGCCGCTGGGCGCTTCGATTTTCGAGGAGCATGCCGAGTTGGCGTTCCGGGAGACGTTCAAGGTGATTGGCGCGTTGTCGCCGGAGGAGGCCCGGTACACACCGGACCGCGCCAACCGCATCATCGGCTTTCATTTCGGTCGCTGCGCACTGCGCGTTGACCTGCTTTGCGACTGGGTCGACCGCATCCCCGGCGGCAACGGCGAGGCTACCGCGAAGGACATTTTCGGCTATGTGCCCGACGGGTACGTACGTCGTCGCCAGTTCCGTCATTACCCGCGGGTGCTGAGCCGCATGTGGGTGCCGTTTGTGAAATATCCCCGGATCGTTGCGGGGCAGCGTGCTGACGCTCGCAGCTACTGGTCGGAATCGCTGCGGACGTTACCCGGGCTCGACGCCGACGCCACCAGGCGGCTGCTCGCCGAGGCCATCCCGAGGACGGGCCGTACCATCGTCGATCACACCACCCTGGTGTTCGGGGCGGTTCAGCCCGCCTTCGAGCAGCTGGTCAAACTCGCGAAATCTGCCGGTATCGACCCGCAACGCCTGATGGCCGGCCACGGCGGGCACGAGGAGACCGAGGTGTTGGTCGACCTGTGGGAGTGCGCGCATGACCGCATGTCGCTAGCGCAGTTCATCGACCGCTATGGATTCCATGGGCCCGCTGAAGGGGACCTGTTGTCGGTGCCCTGGCGGGAGGATCCGGCGCCGGTCATCCGGCTGATCGAAACGTATCGTTCCCTGCGCGAGGAAGATTCGCCCGCTGCCGCGGCGCGTCGCCGGATCGCGGACCGCGAAGCCGCCGAGCGTGAGCTGATCGCGCGGGTGCCCGCGGTCAAGCGGCCGGTCGCGCGGTTGCTGCTCAAGCTCGCGCGCCGCTATGTCCCGATGCGCGGGATAGGAAAAGGCGCGTTTGTGCAGAACTTCGACGTAATTCGGGCCGCGGCGCGCCATCTCGGTGACCTGCTGGTGGCCGACGGGGTACTCGACCATCGCGACGACGTGTTCATGTTGACCGCGAACGAGATCGTGAGCGCCGATTCCGCGGGCTTCCGCGATGCCGTCACGCAGCGCCGCGTGATCCACCAGATCTATACCTCGATGGATGTGCCTGCCGTCTGGGTCGGGGTACCCGAACCGGTGGTCGACCAGCCCGTGATCGATCCAGCCGCCGAGACCATTTCCGGCGTTGCCGCCAGTCCCGGCGTGGTCGAGGCTCCGGTGCGGGTGGCGCTGGACCCGGGCACATGCGAGATTGTGCCGGGAGAGATCCTGGTCGCCCGCGATACCGATCCCGGTTGGGCGTCACTGATGTTCGTCTCCGGCGGCCTGGTCGCCGATATCGGCGGCGTCATGAGCCACACGGCCGTGGTGGCTCGCGAACTGGGCATCCCCTGTGTCGTCAGCACCGGGCATGCGGTGCGGATGCTGCGCACCGGCGATGTCATCCGGCTGGACGGGGGTAACGGCCTGATCCAGATCGTGCGGCGGGTGGATCCGGCGTCCGCATGAGCGCCGAACCCGTTACGCGGAGCACGACCGATCCTGGCGTCATCCACCGGCCGTCGAGCAGCCGAACTTGGTGGACCACAGGCAATGTCGCCGAGGCGGTGCCCGGCGTGCTAACCCCGTTGACATATACGTTCTGGACTGGGCCCTTCGAGCGGAGTGTGCGGGGCAGCTACGCGGAAATGGGTGTGATATCACGCGCCCAGGGGCGAAAGGTCACCGACGATCCCGATGACACCGCACTCGGTATCGTATTCGGGCGTGCCGTGCTCAACGTGAACCTGATCCTGTCGGTGGGCGCGGGACTGCCCGGCACCAACGCCGCGGAAGTGGCCGCCAACATCCTCGGCGATACCGCGGACAACATCACCGCGCTTCCCCCGAACACCCCAATGCGCTATCCCGTTGTGCTGGCCAGGCGTCACAAATGTACGAACCGGAACGGCACTCATTCGAAACGGGGACACGATTCGAGTCGACGGGAGCCGCGGCACCGTCACTCGAGTGTCCGGTGCACCCAGAATGGTTGGTAAATAGAAGAATTCGACGGCAGCCGCTGCCGGGCGGGGTTTCGCGGCTATAACTGGCCCGGGAAGGGGTCGTTCTGTCCGCTGGAGTACGGGTCGGCCTCGACCTTCTTACGGCGCGTCACCAACTCCTTGAGGACGCCGAGTCGGCCGCCCTTGTCCTCGAGGCGGAGGTGCTTGAGCATGACGCGTGCCGCGTTCTGCCCGGGCATACCGCTGATGCCGGCGACCGGGTGCGTGCCCGACCCGGTGAGGTAGAGGCCGTCGACGGGAGTCTTGTAGCCGGCGAAGCCGGCCACCGGCTTGTTCGGGCCGAACCGGCTGATGGTCGGATCCACGTGATAGACCGAACCGTCGATCGCCCAGAACCGCTCCTCGATGTCGGGCAGCACCAGCGGGCGGACGGCGACCTGCATGTCTTCCACGCCTTTGTAGTAGATCTCAGCGTCTCTGAGGATGCTGTCGGTGATCTTCTTGCGGGCCACGTCCCAGCCGTCCTCGGGGTAAGAGGGGGTCAGGCCGGTCCAGAACCACCACAGATCCTTACCCGGCGGCGACATCGACGGGTCGAAGGAGTTGGTCACCTGGGCCAGCCCCGGAATCGCGTCGGGAACCTTGCCGCGCACACAGGCACGTGCGGCTTCGAGGGCCTGCTCGTAGGTGTGGTAGCAGTTGCAGGCCTGTCGCATGTCGATGCCGTCGCCACGCCACTTCTCGTGTTTGGACATGTCGACCCGCCCGGACAGCGCCACGTTCACCTTGGCGTCGGCGATACCCCGCTTGCGGGTCGGAATGTGGTCGGCGGCATTCTGCTTCTTGGGCTCCAGCACGCCGCGGGGCAACAACCTGGTCAGCGTGGTCTTCGGGCTGCACGCGGTGAGCACTGCGCGACGGGCCCGTATTTCGGCTCCGCCCCGGATGCGCACCCCGGTGCACCGGTTGTTGGTGACGATCAGCTCCTCGACGGGCGAGTTGGTTATCACGTCGCCGTGGTTGTCCTTGATCACGCCGATCAGCGCTTTGGGCAAGGATCCGGTGCCGCCGTGGAACATTGCCACGCCGTACTTGCTCAGCACACCGAGGTAGATCAACGACCAGCCGGACATATCGGCGTCGAACGGCATGAACGGCAGGCTCGACAGCATCGGCGCGCGGATCATGTCGTGCTCGAAGCTCTCTTCGACGGCCTCAGCCTGCGAACTGGACATCCAGCGGCCAAGAGCGGCTAGTTGCTTACGGTTCTTCAGCACCGCGCGAGCCGACTTCAAGATGTTCTTGATCTCCGGCTCGGTGACGCTGGTCTGCATCATCGGCAGGCCGATCTCGACGGCGGCGTCGATCACTTCGTAGAGTTCCAGCAGCGCGCGAGCGTCCTTCTTGGAGAAGTACTCCAGCTCGGCCGCGGTCTTGCGGGGGTCGCGCCACAGGCCCAAGGACGCGCCGTCAGCCGCGAGTTGGAAGTGTGCGGGATCGATGACGGTCTGGCGCAGCCCGTACTGGCGGGACAGGCCCAAGTCCTGGTCGATGGTGGTGGTGCGGAACAGCGACGCCTGGATGGACGCCTCGTTGATCGTGTATTCGGGCGCCTCGGGGGCAAAGGGATTCGTCGATGTCATACCGCCCGCGGTGGGTGCGGCTTCGACGACGAGAACGTCGAGCCCGGCCTTGGCCAGATACGCGGCCGCGACCAGCCCGTTGTGGCCCGAGCCGACGACGACGACGTCTGCCTCACGTGGTACGGGAGCGTCCTTCATGACCAGCCCTTCGGTGCGGTGGGGCGCCGTGCTGCGCCCAGCGTGAATCTAATTATCATTAAAATCGTATCGGATGAGACCCGCTGTGTCGATGGAGTCTCGTGCACCGGACTCAGAGCCGGGGCGGGCCGTCGCTCGGGCACACCGTCCGGCGAATATTTCTGAGAACTTGTGAACCAAAATTCTTGACCACCGCATTTAGCGAACTATTCTCGTTGCAGCAGAGCGCAAACCATCGGCTGCGTGCGTGGTGGCAAGCGATCGTTAACCCGAATGGGAAGGCAATGTCGGAATGGCCGAGATCCACGACCTCCGTATCACGATTTCCGAGCCCGACATCGCCGACCTGCGCGAGCGGTTGAAGCGCACCCGGTGGCCGGACGCCGAGACCGTCTCGGACTGGTCGCAGGGCATCCCGTCGTCGTATGTTCGCGAGTTGGCCGGGTACTGGGCGGAGAACTACGACATGAACCGGCTCGCCGAGCGCCTCAATGCTTATCCGAACTACCACGCGACACTCGGCGATTTAGGGGTCCACTTTCTGCATGTGCGCTCCCCGCACGACGGTGCCCGGCCGTTGATCCTGACGCATGGCTGGCCGGGCTCGGTGCTGGAGTTCCTGGACGTGATCGGTCCGCTGACCGAGCCGGAGCGGTTCGGTGGCGCGGTCGAAGACGCCTTCCACGTGGTCATTCCCTCATTGCCGGGATACGGGTTCAGTGCCAAGCCGACGATAACGGGCGTGGGCATCGAGCGAATCGCCGACGCGTGGGATGAACTGATGGCCGCCCTGGGCTATCACGGCTACTACGCTCAGGGCGGTGACTGGGGCGCCTTCGTGACCACGGCGATGGGCATCAAGCGTCCGGCCGGGCTGCTCGGGATTCACGTCAACATGGCGCTGGCTTCGCCCGAAGCGCTGGCCGGCCTCGGTGAACTCACCCCCCGACGAGCAGGCCGTCGGGGGGACTGCCGGCGTACCTGGAGCAGGAGGGTGCCTACGCCGTGCAGCAGGCCACCCGCCCGCAGACGCTGGGGTATGGGCTCGCCGACTCGCCCGTCGGTCAGCTCGCTTGGATCACCGAGAAGTTCTACGCCTGGACGGATTGTGACGGACATCCGGAGAAGGCCGTGGCGCGCGATGTCATTTTGGACAATGTGATGCTGTATTGGCTGACCAACACGGCCGCCTCCTCGGCCCGGTTGTATTGGGAAAGCTTCTCGGCGATCAGCTCGTTTGCCGAGGTCGCCCTGCCCAGCGCCTTCAGCCTCTTTCCGAAAGAAATCATCAGAGTCACCGAACGCTGGCTACGCACCAGATTCACCGACCTCCGCTACTACAACGCCGTCAGCAAGGGCGGCCACTTTGCCGCATTGGAACAGCCCGACGTCTTCGTCGACGAGGTCCGTTCCGCTATCCGGGCACTCGGTTAGAATCTAATCTCATGTCAAAAATGACGGGCGAAGCGCATCCCCTGGTCGTGACGCTGGACGGTGGCGCCCAGCTTCCTCGGATGGTGCTGGGTAATAAGGGTTATGGCATTGATGCGATGCGCCGGCAAGGGTTGCCGGTGCCCCCGGCATTCTGCATCACCACCGAGGTGTGCGCCAGGTTCTTCGCCGATCCGCAACGCTGTCTCGACGACATCTGGAATGACGTGCGCGACAAGATGAAAGCCCTCGAAAGCGAGACATCGCGCACGTTCGGGCACGGTCCGCGGCCGCTGCTGGTCAGCGTGCGCAGCGGAGCGGCGCAATCGATGCCCGGGATGATGGACACCGTGCTCGACCTCGGTATCGACGACGCGGTCGAAGCAGAACTTGCGGCCGCCGGCTCGGTGGAATTCGCGCGCGACACCCGACGGCGCTTCGTCGAGATGTACCGCCGCATCGTGCTGGGCGGTGACCAAAACGCCGAAGTTCCTACCGATCCCTGGGCGCAGCTGCGGGGCGCGATCGAGGCCGTCTTCGCCTCGTGGAACAGCCCGCGGGCGATAAGCTACCGGGCGCATCACGACCTGGACGACAGTGCCGGCACCGCGGTCGTCGTGCAGGCGATGGTTTTCGGCAATCTGGCGCGCGATTCGGGAACCGGCGTGCTGTTCTCCCGCAATCCCATCACCGGGGCCAACGAGCCGTTCGGCGAATGGCTTGCCAACGGCCAAGGTGAGGACGTCGTATCGGGCAGTGTGGACGTGCACCCCATCGCCACATTGGAGGTTGAGCAACCTGCGGTCTACGAGCAACTGATGGCCGCGGCACGCACGCTGGAGCGCATTGGCGCCGATGTGCAGGACATCGAATTCACCGTCGAAGAAGGGAAACTGTGGCTGCTGCAGACCCGGACCGCCAAGCGGTCGGCACAGGCAGCGGTGCGCCTGGCATTGCAGTTGCGCCATGAAGGACTGATCGACGACACGGAGGCGTTGCGCAGGGTGACACCCACGCATGTCGAAACCCTGCTCGAGCCTGCGCTGCAGCCGGAAACACGTTTTTCCGCAACGCTTTTGGCGAGCGGACTACCGGCCTGCCCCGGCGTCGTCTCCGGAAAGGCCTATGCCGACGTCGACGACGCCATCGATGCGGCCGAAGAAGGCGAGGACGTCATTTTGGTGCGCGTGGCGACCAATCCCGACGACGTGCACGGAATGCTTGCCGCGCGGGGCATCGTCACCGAGATCGGCGGCGCGACATCGCATGCGGCGGTGGTGAGCCGGGAGATAGGTCGTCCCGCCGTGGTGGGGTGCGGTGCAGGGGTGGCGGCCGCCCTCGACGGCAAGATGATCACCGTTGACGGCGATCAAGGCGAGGTGCGCGAGGGCATCCTGGAACGCACGGCGTGGTCCGAGACGGGCTCGCCGGACTTGGCCGAGCTCACCGAGATCGCCCGAAGCATCAGCCCGATCCGTGCCCACCCAGGTGGTGACTACGCAGTGCTTGCCGACACGTCTCCGGCGGCAGTGGCCGACGCCCTCGCCGCCGGTCAGACCGATGTCGTCTCACCTCACCCACTCATCACCATGCTGATCGCGCTACGACTGGACGAAGACAAGAAAGGACTGGCGAATGTCTGAATTGACCGTGTTGCAGGCCGTCCGGCTCAAAGGCCGCGTCGCCGAAGACGATCTCGCCGCGACTCTGGGCGAAGACCCCTCCGACGTGAAGGCGACGCTGGCCGAACTGACGGCCGCCGGCCTGCTGGTCGCGGCCAAAACGATTCGTATCAGCCCCGAGGGTCGTGAGCGGCTCAATTCTCTTCTGGCAGAAGAGCGTTCGGGAATAGACCAGGGTGTCCTGGCGAAGGCTTACGACGATTTCCGGGTAGTCAACAACACGTTCAAGGCGCTGATGGCCGACTGGCAGATCAAGGACGGCCAACCCAATGCCCACGATGACGCCGACTATGACGCCGCCGTGCTGAGCCGCCTCGACACCGTGCATGAGCAGGTACAACCCATCGTGGCCACGGTAACCGCGCTGGTGCCGAGGCTGAGCGCATACGGCACAAAACTGGAGTCGGCCTTGGCCAAGGTGAAGGCCGGCGACACGATCTGGCTCGCGCGACCGATCATCGACTCCTATCACACGGTATGGTTTGAGCTGCATGAGGAGCTCATTGCCGCCTCGGGACTCACTCGCGAGGAAGAAGCCAGGGCGGGTCACGCGAGCTAGCTCGCACCCCGACGTCCCGCGCCGCAGCCAGGTGTTTAATCTAGAATAAAAATCTCTGGTTGAGAGGTGGTGGATGTGAGCTCTGCGTTGAGCGACGAGGAAAGCCTGCTGGTAGAGACGGTCCGGGCGTTTGTCGATCGCGACGTCAAGCCGACGGTCCGCGATGTCGAACACGCCAACGAGTATCCCGAGAAGTGGATCGAGCAAATGAAGCAGATCGGGATCTACGGGCTGGCCGTCCCCGAGGAATACGGTGGCTCGCCGGTATCGACGCCGTGCTATGTGCTGGTGACCCAGGAATTGGCGCGCGGCTGGATGAGCCTGGCCGGCGCGATGGGTGGGCACACCGTGGTGGCCAAGCTGCTGACCTTATTCGGCACCGAGGAACAGAAGAAGACCTATCTTCCGGCCATGGCGTCCGGCGAGGTGCGCGCGACGATGGCATTGACCGAACCCGGCGGGGGCTCCGACTTGCAGAACATGGCCACCACCGCGGTATCAGACGGGGACGATCTGGTTATCGGGGGCACCAAGACCTGGATCTCCAACGCACGTCGCTCGGGGCTGATCGCCCTGCTCTGCAAAACCGACCCCAAGGCCACACCGCGGCACGCCGGCATCTCTGTCGTTCTGGTGGAACACGGTCCAGGCCTGACGGTTTCGCGTGATCTGCCCAAATTGGGTTACAAGGGCGTGGAGAGCTGCGAGCTGTCCTTCGACGGCTACCGCATCAGCAAGTCGGCGATTCTGGGCGGCACTCCCGGAAAGGGATTCGCCCAGATGATGAAAGGCTTGGAAACCGGACGTATTCAGGTTGCCGCGCGTGCGCTCGGTGTGGCCACGGCCGCCCTGCAGGACGCGCTCGCCTATGCGCAGCAACGGGAGAGTTTCGGCAAGCCGATCTGGAAACACCAGTCGGTGGGCAACTATCTGGCGGATATGGCCACCAAGCTCACTGCGGCTCGCCAACTCACCCTTCATGCCGCCGAGCGTTACGACCGGGGTGAGCGCTGCGATATGGAGGCCGGCATGGCCAAGCTCTTCTCCTCGGAGGTGGCCATGGAGATCGCGCTGGACGCGGTGCGGATCCACGGCGGCTACGGCTACTCCACTGAGTTCGACGTGGAACGCTACTTCCGCGATGCACCCTTGATGATCGTCGGTGAGGGCACCAACGAGATCCAGCGCAACGTGATCGCCGCTCAACTCGTCGCACGCGGCGGGATCTGAGCGACGCAGCAAGGTCCCTGCGCGCCGGGGTTGTTCAACGCAGCATTGTGCGGCAGGCACGGAACCAGATCCGCCGCGGCAGGTGGGCGGCGAGCCATGCGAAGGCGGCGGCCTGGGGCAGCGGCACCAGCTGTCGCCTGCCGTCCTGCAGGGCTTTCATGCCTGCCCGCGCGCATTCTTCGGCGGTAGCTGTCAGAAACGCGGGTTGACGATTGGTCTGGCGCGAGGCATTGGCCGTCTCCGCGAACTCGGTGTCGACGTTCGCCGGTGCGAGCACCGTCACGGTAATTCCGGCCGGTTTGAGTTCGCTGTGCAGCGCTTCACCCAGCGACGTGATCGCGGCCTTGGTGGCCGCGTACGGCGCGAAGTAGGGCATCGGCTGGTTACCGGCCATCGAGGAGACCAGCAATATTGCTCCGTGTCCGCGGCTGACCATCGGCGGGGCCAATTCGCGGGTCAGGGCAACGGTTGCCTCGACGTTGGTGCGCACCATGGTGATCAGCCGGTCGACATCGTGATCCAGATAGGGGCCGACCATCCCGAATCCGGCGCACAGGATCAGGGCGTCGAGTTGATAATCCAGGGCGCCGAGATCGACCAACATGCGTGCGCGGTCCAGCGGATCGGAAAGATCGCAGGCCAGGATGTCGGCCCGGATTCCGTGCCGGGTCCGAAGGTCGGCCGCCAGCGTCTCCAGGCGGGCACGGCGGCGGGCCACCAGTACGAGATTGTGGCCGCGGCCGGCGAGTTCTTCGGCAAATGCCCGACCTATTCCCGACGACGCTCCGGTGACGAATGCCGCCGAATTCGGTTTGGGTGCAGGAATACTCATCGGTGAGGGAGGTCGACCGACGTAGCTGTCATCAGAAACCTCCGGTCGCCGCGCCGGCGCGTTCGCTGTCCCGCACTTCGGAAAACGCTACAACAAGCGTCGCATACGTGCTAGATTTTAATGTTAGTAAGAAAATGGTGGATCGTGGCTTGCGCGGGCGGACTCGCGACGCAGCAAGCGGCACCGCCGCAAATACCGGCGACGTGATGCGTTCCGCCGGCACCGTCGGAAAACTGCAATCGATAGGAGCGGCAAAGTCGATGACCGTCACCGAGATCGCCAAGACCTGGGGGCCGTTGGCCGAACCCATCCACCCCGATGCCGCCCAGCCTGGTGACCCGGTGTGGAAAGACAATGCCTACCTTGCCTTCTGGGACACGGCGAACGAGATTTTCGGCACCTTCCACGTCTCGACGTCCCCGAATGGCACCGGCGCCCGGCGGGCACGGTGCAGTGTCACGGTACGGGGCAAAGTTCTCGAGATCATCGAGGATCTGCCACCAGGCAGCTTCACCAGCGAATCGATCGACTTCGGACTCGACGGCGTGATCAAGGTGCGTCACCCGCGGTTGCAAGCCGATCTGGTCAACGTTCCGCTGTTCGTCGCGGCGGATTACGCGGTCGGCGGGGTGGTGCCCGAGTTGGTGCCGGGCAAACCGCTGCAACATTTCCAGCAAGCCTGTGAGTTGACCGGCACTCTGGTGCTCGACGGCGCCGAGACGACGGTGCGGGCGCACGGTATGCGCGACAGAACCTGGGGTTTCCGCGACGAGGCCGCACAGTGGATCGAATATGCCGGTTTGGTGGCAGTCATCGGCGACACCTTCATCACGGTGATGAAGTTTCTGGGCGCGGACGGCACGCTGCGATCCGACGGCTTCCTGATCGACGCCGACCGATCCCGCACGATCGCCGACGTCAACTTCGGTCGCAACGCCGCCGGACAGTTCCGGACAGCCCGGTTGCGCGACGTCGACGGCGATACCCGCGTGGTCACACTGTCCTCGAGACTGGCCGGATTCTTCGTGCCGATGGGCGCGGACTCCGACGGTCCGTCGTTCGGCACCTATGACGACTTCATGGCGTTGGACAGCGAAAATGGTTCCGGTGCCGGGTTTTTCGAGCAGGGCATCCTGCACCGGGTGCACTGAACGCGTCGCATGAGTAGTCGATCGATCGTCGCGCAGCAGCTGGACAATCCCGAGGTCGATCCGGCGCTGACCTGGACGACAGGAAATATCGCCGAGGCCTTCCCCGGCGTGTTCACCACTTTCGGTTACACCTTCGTCGAAGAACCGATGGAGCTGGCGTTCCGCAAGATGCTGGTCCGGCTCGGGGTGTATGAGGCCGGCGAGGTGTATTTGCCCGAGCGCGCCGAGGACATGTGCTTCACCTTGTTCGACGGCCGCGGTGTGGCCAACATCAACAAGTTTCACGACATCGCGGGTCTGATGCCCGGAACCTCGGCCTCCGCGGTGGAACAGCAGCTGTTCGGCTACGTGCGCCCCGAAACCGTCGACCACAATTCCCGGCGCCGGTACCCGGCGATCGCCGCCAAGGCGCCGTTGCTGATGGCCACCCTGCCACGCCGGCACGACAGCATGGTCGTCGGACTGCGCTCCTGGCGCCTTGCTGCGTTGGCGCGCCTTGACGGACTCGACCGTGCCGGAACTCTCGAGCTGCTCGCCGACGCGCGCCAGCGGTTTGAGGACATGATGATCCTGCATTTGATCGTCGCGTTGGCCAGCTCCGGGCTGGCCG
The DNA here is from genome assembly GCA_021654635.1 of Mycobacterium kiyosense. NCBI lineage: Bacteria > Bacillati > Actinomycetota > Actinomycetes > Mycobacteriales > Mycobacteriaceae > Mycobacterium > Mycobacterium kiyosense. The sequence continues at coordinate 4,787,230 of AP025179.1, read as the reverse complement.
AGCGGGTCACTGCGATGTTGGGCAGGCTAGGGCTGGCTGAACTGGAGGCGCCCGTTCTCTCCGGCGTCGGTGCCGTTGAGAATCAGGTTGCCGCCGACCTCTGGGCGTTGGCGCACGATCGGATCACGTTGCGCGACTTCACTGATCGTCATGGCTACCACGGGCGCGACGAGGGTCAGCTGTCCGGCGTGTCGTGGCGCGAAGACCCGTCACCGGTGTTGGCGCGGCTGGACGACTACCGCACTATCGAGGCCGACAATCCACGGGCACCGCACCGGCGTAGCGCTCAGCAAATGGCAGCGCGGCGCCAGGCGATGGCGCGTGCTAAGGCGGCGGCGCCCGCGTTGCAGCGGCCCGTGCTGGACTTGGCAATCCGTGCCGCCGTGCGCTTTCTCGTGCTGCGCCAACAGGGCAAGGCCGGATATCTGATGACCTTCGATGTGGCCCGCGCCTGCGCGCGACGACTGGGCGCGGATCTGGTTGCGGCCGGGTCGCTGGAACAGCCCGACGACGTCTTTCACCTCAGCTACGCAGCCCTGCGCAGCGGGCGACTCGATCGTGAAATCGGTGAGATTGCCACTCGCCGTGCGCAATTCGTCGAGCGTCAGTCGCACCGGCTGCCACACGCCTGGTCGGGCCGGCCGCAAATCACCACCGTGGCACAGCATGATTCGGCCGCGGGCGATGTCAGCAGTCTGAAGGGCGTGGCGGCCAGTCCCGGCGTCGTGACCGGGCGGGCGCGGGTGGTGCACGATCCGTCAACCACCGAATTGGACGAGGGCGACATCCTGGTATGCGAGACCACCGACCCCAGTTGGGTTGCCTTGTTCCTGGTGGCCGCGGCCGTGGTGACCGATCACGGCGGCATGCTCAGTCATGGTCCGATCGTGGCCCGCGAATTGGGCATCCCCTGCGTGTGCGGTACCGAGATCGGCAGCCGGCGAATCCGGGACGGCCAGATGATCAGGGTGGATGGCGACGCCGGCGTGGTCGAGATCATGGCACCTGCGGTGAATTCCCCGGGTTAGATTTGAGTTGGATCTGAGTTTGCTAGGCGAGTGGTCAAGACCTAGACCACGACGGTGGGCGTGTGGTAAAAACCAGCCATTGTGTTTTTAACTTTACTTAAAACCATTGGCGCACCGGCGGTCACTGTGGCGCAGCACCAGCGTAGCCGGACGTGTCGCGACGTTGGACGTCAACAGCTCCGGAGTCCGGGAGCATGACAGAGGCGCCCGAGATCAGGGGGGCATCGATGGCGCCGAAGCTCCTGTCGTCGGCCGGGTCAAGACGGTATGACCGACGTTGATACCAGGCGGCCCGTCCTGGCCCGCCTGATCCGTTGGTTTGCGGTGCCGATCATCATCGGTTGGATCGCGCTGACCGTCGTCGTCAACATGATTGCGCCGCAGTTGGAAGTGGTCGGAGAGCGGCACGCGGCGCCGATGGCACCCATGGATGCGCCGTCGATGAAAGCGATGATGCGCCAGGGCCACAACTTCAAGGAATTCGATTCCAACAGTACGGTCACGATCGTCCTGGAAGGTGAACACGAACTCGGCGAGGCGGCGCACCGTTTCTACGACCAAATCATCGCAAAGTTGAAGAAGGACCCCGAGCATGTGCAACACATTCAGGACTTCTGGAGCGATCGGCTAACCGCGGCCGGAGTCCAAAGCGCCGACGCCAAAGGCGCCTACGTGATCCTGAATCTCGCCGGCGAGCAAGGCACGACGCTGGCGAACGAGTCCGTCGAAGCCGTCCGTAAGGTCGTCGCTTCCACGCAGGCCCCGCCGGGTGTGCAGGCCTACGTCACCGGCTCAACTGCGCACAGCTATGACGAGTACATGATCGGCAACGCAAGCATGAACAAGATCACCCTGTTCACGCTTGCCGCGATAGCGATCATGTTGTTCCTGGTCTACCGCTCGATCGGGACCACATTGATCCAGCTCTTCATGACCCTGGTCGAATTGGCGGTATCCCGGGGCGTGATCGCGGTGTTGGGTAATTACGGATTCATCGAGCTTGCGGTATTCGCGACGGCGCTGCTGACCATGTTGGCCATCGCCGCCGGAACCGACTACGGAATATTCCTGATCGGACGTTACCAAGAGGCACGCACGGCAGGTGAAGACCGAGAGACGGCTTACTACACCACTTTTCACGCAGTCAGTCCCGTCGTACTGGGTTCGGGTTTGACGATCGCGGGAGCGGCGTATTGCCTGAGCTTCACCCGACTGCCCTGGTTCACCACAATGGGTTTGCCGGTCGCAATCGGCATGTTGGTCGTCGTCGCCGCCGCGCTCACCCTGGGTCCGGCCGTGCTCACGGTGGCCAGCCGCATCGGCCTATTGGAGCCCAAGAAGGCGCATCAGGGTCGATTGTGGCGACGGTTGGGTACCGCCGTGGTGCGCTGGCCCCTGCCGATCCTTGCCGCCAGTGCGGTGGCCGTCCTGATCGGGATGATCGCATTGCCGGGATACAAGACGCTGTACAGCGAACGCTACTATTTGCCCGACAGTGCCCCGGGCAACGTCGGGTATGCGGCCGCGCAGCGCCATTTCTCGGAGGGGCGGCTCAATCCCGACTCGCTGATGATCGAAGCCGACCACGATATGCGCAACCCCGCCGACATGCTGGTGCTGGACAGAGTGGCCCAAGAACGTGCAGCGGGTCCCAGGCATTGTGATGGTGCAGGACATCACGCGACCACTGGGCATTCCGATCGAACACAGCTCGATACCGTTCCTGATGAGCATGCAGAGCCAGACGACGATGCAGAACATGGCATTTCTGCGGGAGCGGATGAACGACATACTCAAGATGGCCGACGAACAACAGGTATCGATCGATTACCTGCAGCGGATGTATGAGATTTCGACGCGGCTTGCCAACGTCGCACACGAAACCGCCGACGACTCCGCGCAAACGGCGGCTATCACCGACGAATTACGAAACCACATTGCGGATTTCGAGGATGTCTGGCGGCCCGTCCGGAGCTATTTCTACTGGGAGAAGCACTGCTTCGACATCCCGATCTGCTGGTCGATTCGTTCTCTGTTCGATGGCCTGGACGGGATCGATCAGCTGGACGAGAAGCTGCACGAGCTGACCAAGGACATCGGTCGCACCGCCTCGCTGACACACGAAGTGGCCGACTTGTTGCCTCCGATGCTGGCCAGTTTGAGGACAACTCGGGCGCTCACGCTTGCAACGCACAGCACCTTCCAGGCGATGATCAATCAGATGGAGGCGATGAGCAACACCGGCGTGGTGATGGGGCAAAGTTTCGACGCTGCCAGAAACGACGACTTCTTCTATCTGCCCCCGGAGGCTTTCGACAACGCGGAATTCCAGCGGGGCCTCAAGCTCTTCTTGTCGCCGGACGGCAGGTCCGCGCGGTTCTTCATCAACCACGCGGGCGATCCCGCAACCCCGGAGGGCATCTCGCGAGTCGACGCCGAGCGAGCGGCGGCGCAGGAGGGTCTGAAGCAATCCTCGCTGTCGACTGCCAAGGTGTACCTCGGCGGCACGGCCGCCACCTACAAAGACATGCACGACGGCAACACCTACGACCTGATGATCACCTCGGTGGCCTCGCTCACGCTGATCTTCTTGATCATGCTCGTGCTGACGCGGAGCCTGGTTGCCGCGCTGGTCATCGTCGGCACCGCAGCCAGCTCGATCGCGGCATCCATCGGGCTTTCCGTGCTCATCTGGCAAGACCTGTTCGGTATCCGGCTGCACTTCTCGGTGATGCTTTTCTCGGTCATCGTCCTGCTGGCTGTCGGTTCCGACTACAACCTGTTGTTGGTTCATCGAATCAGGCACGAGATTCACGCTGGGCTGAAGACAGGAACGATCCGGGCGATGGCCGGAACGGGTGCCGTGGTCACCTCCGCCGGCCTGGTGTTCGCGTTCACTATGGCGGCGATGCTCGGCAGCGACGATCGCATTGTCGCCCAGATGGGGGCCACCATCGCGTTGGGCCTGCTGCTCGACACACTGATCGTCCGTACGCTGTTGATGCCCTCGATCGCTACCTTGCTGGGCCGCTGGTTCTGGTGGCCGCAAATTGTCCATCCGCGGGGCATTGACAATGTGAACCGCGCGTCAGCACGGTCCGAGGGTGTGAATACGCGGCCAATACCGGTGCCGCAGTAGGCCTTCCGGCGCATTGCGGCACGGGAGCCGACGGCGCCCTCAGCCGACCGAGAGCGGGGCTCGCTCGAGTAGCTCCACCGTGCCGGCGCCGCCGTCGACGCGGACCCGGTCTCCGTCGCGGAGTAGTCCCGTGCCGTGACGGGTGTTGACCACCGCTGGAATGCCGAGTTCACGCGCGACAACAGCGGCGTGGCTGATCAACCCGCCGATGTCCACGACAAGTGCCGCCGAGACGAACATGATCGATGCCCAACTCGGGTCGGTGGTGTGGCTGACCAGAATCTCGCCGGGCTCGACCTCGGCAAAGCTGGGGTCGGTGACGATTCGCACCGGACCTTCGACGCGCCCGGCGCTCGCGCCCACCCCGCAGATCACGTCTCCGATGGTGGCGCGCTCGGCCGTGACGTCGACGGGATCCGGTGTGCCACGCCAAGAGTGGGGTAGCTGGATGCGCCGGTAGTCCTCGCGGCGGGCACGTCGGGTCGCCACCAGGTCGCGGGCATTGGCGGGCAGTCCACCGCGCAGATCGGCGAGCGTGAGGTAGAAGATGTCATCTGGATCGTCGAGGCGGCCGCCGTCGACGTATATCTGCCCCAGTCGACGCGCCGCCGCCCGCGACACGTCCAGTGCCTGAACGAAAGCCGCCTTGCCCACTCCGCGCATGGGCAGTACCCGGGCTGCCAGCGCCAGGATTGCGCGCGCCGGTGTCCGGTAGGTCCGGGGTAACGCACAGATCACCTCCCGCTGCATCGGCGGCAGCTCCGCGCGAAGCTGGGCATTGCGGACGATCGGGCTCTCATCGGCGGGTCGCTCGGCATACGCGGAAACGATGCGCCGCAACGGTTCCGGGTCCTCTCGCCACACGTGGCTTGCTACTTCGCCCTCCAGCGGTCCATGGTATCCGTGCTCGGCGACGACGTCGTCGATGTCGATCTCGCCCCGCGATGCGTGCCAGAGATCCTCGACGATACGCATTTCGGCTCCGCCGGTTCCGCTGAGGGTGCCGATGTCGCCAACACCGGCCCGCGCCACCAACGCATTCAATGCGTGTGTCACCGGCGTGGTGGCGGAGAACAGCACGACCCCATGCTCGGTGATTAACTGGCGATAGCGGGCGGCGCCGTCGAGCAGGATCGCCCGGGCCGCGAGCTCGTCAGCGTTGCCGGCGACCGAAACGCTGTCCTTCCACCATTGTTTCGTGGGGTGGGAGAGGGCACGTACTTCGCGGATCGCGCGGTGCGCGGCAATGGGCATCTTGGTGGCGATGAAGGGGTAACGCCTGCGGGTGGGCGTGAACGCCATGGTGTCCGGAACCCGGCCGAGCATCCCGGCGATGGCATCGGGACCCGTGGTGCCCGGCATGCGATCGCCGACCATGCCCAGCCATTCCATACACATCGCGATGCGGCCGAAGAAGATTCGGATGACGGGCTCGCTGATGGGGCCCATGGAGTCACGCTCGGCGCGACTGATGATTCCGATGCGGTAAAAGAGTTCCCGGTTGGCCGGGTCGCTGTCGGATTCCCAGATGCTCCAGCCGAGCGGACTCGCCACACCCGGCATGGCTTCGCCGACGTTGTCAGTCGTCCAGTGCGTAGCGCCCGAGCCGGGGCAGTGCAGCGGATCGGCGTCGCTCATGGTTGCCGAAGCTATCGTAATATTTTACGCTCGTAAAGTATGAGTTCCGCGACGGCCTCGCCACTTGCCCATCCCATCCGCGCCGACGATCCGGGCGGCCTTACGCCGTGGCGCGACAACGCGTTCCTGTCGTTCTGGGACCCGGCACGGGAGGTCTTCGGTACCGTGCACGTCTCCACGTCGCCGAACAGTGGCGGCAGAAGGGCACGCGTGAGCGTGAGCATCGCAGGCCTGGTTCGCGAAGTCATCGAACCCCTGCAGCCGGGATCGTTTCGCAGCGCGAGCATATCCTTCGACCTGCAATCCGGTCGCGCCAGCGTCGACGCGCCGGGACTCGAGCTCGATCTGCAGACGGCGCCGTGTTTCACAGTGGCTGACTTCAGGTCCAAAGAGGTGATCCCGCGGATGGGGGGCGAACCGCTGCAACACTTTCAAACGACGGTGGTCGTTTCAGGGCGCTGTCGCATCGACGGACGCGACAGCGTGATCGACGGGCGAGGTATCCGTGATCGCACCTGGGGCCACCGCGACGAGTCGGTCAATATCTCCGAATACGCTTGGATCTTCGTGACATTCGCCGATTTCTCCGTGACGGTGATGCGATTTCTGGGCGACGGCGGCCACGATGTCACCGACGGGTTCGTGCTGGACGAGCACGGGTGCCAACCCGTCGACGGCATGGCACTCACTCGGGATGCGACGGGGCTGTGTGCCGGTGTGGTGCTGAGCCGCAACGGAGGCCATGTGTTCGAAATGCGTTCCAACGGTAGGCGGGCCGGGTTCTGGGTGCCGATGGGCGAGGAGCGGGCTGGGCCGGCGATGAGCTGCTTCGATGAATTCGCGTCCTTCACCACAACGGGTGGGCGCGCCGGTTTCGGGCTCGCCGAACACGGCGTCGTCCGCAGGCTCTTCTGAGACACACTCCCAGGCGCGTATCCGGTGCGCGCGGATCGTCTTACTGCTCTCCGGTGATCGGTCGACTGACCAGGCTGCGCCGTGCGGATCGCTCGTGGAAGCAGTGCACGATCGATCCGTCGGACGCAACGAGTCTCGCCTTGCCCTCGATGAGGACGATCGGATCGTCGGCAAGTTGCCAGTCGATGCCGTTGACATATTCGTTGTCCATTGTCATCAGCATCGGCAGCGCATGGCGCAACTCCGACGAAAACTCAAGGCGCTCACCCGAGTCGATTTCGATCAGCACATCACCGGTGCTCGGTCCGCCCGCGGTGTCCGCAAGCTCGGCCAGCTCGAAGCGGGTGACCTTGTGCTGCACTCCATTGCGGATCAGCGCGCCGAGCGTATGACCGCCCCCGTCGGGTGTGAGCATGCGGACCGCGTGGCAGGTCCAGTCATCGTGGACCAGCATCATGAAATGATGGCGGTGCCAGCCGGTGAAATCCCGCTTCCCGGCTGAGTGGTCCTTGAAACCGATGCCGTCGAGTGAGTACACCTCGTCGCCTACCCGCACGGTTCCGGTGGTGGTGAACCCCTGCTGGATGTGTTTTTCGCCCGCGAAATCCAGCCGCGTGTCGCTGCCCGAATACATGTCCCATTCGTGTTGGCGCCCAATCGCTTCGACGTCAAACGTGACGGTCGCAAGCGGTGCCCCGCTGCCCTCGTGGCGCAGTGCCAAGCTGTCGATCGTCGTCAACTGTGCGACGCTGTCGAAGCGTGCCGTCCATCCGGCGGGTGTCATGGTGAGATCGAATCCCTCGAGCGTCACACCGAGGGGATTGGTGCTGCGGCCCCAACGACGGTCGACGGTAAGCCGACGATTGGGCAGGTAAACGACAACCTGCACCCACCACATGGCCAGATCGGTGGGATGGCGGCCGGCATGCAGATAGAGCCCGACGCCTTGGTCCGGGTTCCAGCACCCGTTCCACCGCGTCTCACTCCACCGCGCGATGTCGTCGCGGGTGGCGACGTTGTGGTCCAGGGAAATATCAGGCTGAGAACTCATGGGTTTGGCAGCGGTCATCGGATTCACGTCGTCCCCGCACGAGTTCGGCCCGCCCGAGGTTTGCCGGCGCGTTGGCGCGCGGCGACGTCCTCGCGCAGCGAGCGCATCATCATTTCCAGCCCCGTATCGAAGGAGGCCGGCGGGTCGGGGCGGCCGGGTTGCTTGGGCCGGAGCCGGTCCAGCAAGGTGTATCCCAGGATGTAGCTGGTCAGTGAGCGCAACACGTCGGCGCTGTGGGCCTGCGACAGGCCGGCCTTGCGCAGCGTCGTGATGAGCGCCTGCCGGAAATCGTCGAGTCGCACCGTGTCGGCCTCGGCGATGATCAGCTCGACCACGCCGGGGTGACGCTTCAACGTGTCGTGGAAATCGTGCATCGCCGCGTCAATCTGGTCGTCCCAGGCCAGGTTTGGGTCCAGGTCGCTGGCCAGCGGGGCGAGCGCATGCCCGACCATCGCCGCGAGCAGGTCGGCCTTGTCCTCGAAATAGTGGTAGGGGGGTCATCGCGCTGATCTTCATGCGCCCGGCGAGTTTGCGAAGGTTCAACGCCGCCAGTCCTTCGGCGTCCACCAGGTCCAGTGCGGCCTCGATCACCATCTCGCGACTCAGCGTCGGTTTCGGGCCGCGGCGGCGCCGTTCATCTGTCGTCATCGAGCTTTCTCTTTACAAGTGTAAGAATGGCTTCTACTGTACATACTGCGTCAAGGATCGCAGTGCACCCCCGCGTCGGGTGGAGACGGGTGCCAATTGGGTTGTCGAGGTGGCTATGACGATAAACGACGGGGTAGTCGGTGAGGTCGTCGACGACCTCAGCGCCTACGTGATTTCGGGCGCGGTGAGCGCGGTGCAGGGCGACGTGGACTACGAGTCCGATCAGCGCACACCCGCGCAGGGAATCCAAGATGCCGTCGAAGCCGAAAAAGCTGGGCTTCCGAGCTGTTTTCCTCTCCGAACGCTGGGATATCAAACAGGCCGACGTGATTTTGTCCGGTGCGGCGGCGCTTACCTCCCGCATCGAATTGGGCACCGCAATGGTGTGCCCCCCGACCCGGCAACCCTGGCTGATGGCGGCGCTGGCGGCCACCATGCAGGCCTGCTACGGCCCCCGGTTCACGCTCGGCCTCGGACGCGGCACCGATGCGATCTGGAATGACATGGGCCTGAAAATGCCGAGTTACACAGAGATGGCCGACTACGTCGACATCCTCCGCCGGCTGTGGCGCGGCGAGACAGTGAATTACGACGGACCCGTGGGCCGCTTCCCGGCCTTGGCCTTCTCCGAGACGGTGCCGGGTCCGCCGCCGCCCGTGTGGTTCGGCACGTTCGCCCGACCCAAGGGGGCGGCATTGCTGGCTTCGTCGTTCGACGGAGTGCTGCTGCCGCCGGTGCTGACCCCCCAGGCCACCGCCAACGCGGTCGAACGCATCAAGGTGGCGTGTGAACGAATCGGCCGTGATCCCACCACGATTCGGATCTGCCAGGCGGTCATCACCGCGCCCGGGCTCGACGACATCGAGACACGTTCGTTGGCGCACGGCCGAGCGGTCGGCTATCTGCAGTATCCCGGCTACGGCGAGACGTTGATCGAGGAGAACGGCTGGGATATGGCGGTGATTCACCAGCTCCGGGCGCACCGCCAGCTGGCCGCCAACGAGAAAGTGGCCGACCGGCTTTACCACCGCCACCAATTGCTGGAGCCTGCCAAACTGATCCCCGACGAGTACATGATCGACAGTTGCGCGATCGGATCGGTCGACGAGTGCGTCACCTCGCTGCAGCGGTTCCGTGACGCCGGTGCAGACGAAATCGCCACGTACGGAAGCACACCCGGCCAGAATGCCAAGTTGATCGAGGCATGGAGAAACCGATGACCACGCAGGACGATCAGTTCGTGTTCAACCCGCTCGACCCGGACTTGGCGGTGGACCCCTTCCCGATCCTGGCACGATTGCGCGAGATCGATCCGGTGTTCCACGCGGCCGCGCTCGGCTCCTTCGTCGTCACCGGACACGACCCGGCCTGGAAGGTGTTGGCACGCAGAGACGGTGACCTGCGCTGGGAACAGTTCCAACGTATGCGGCACGGCGACGGTGTCATCGACGAACCGTATTTCACCATCATGGCCGACAGTGTCCTGATGAAGGCGGGAGACGATCACACCCGGGTGCGCAAGACGTTTCAGCGCAACTTTCGTCCCGGCCTGGTCGACAGCCTGCGGCCGGTGATCACCGACCGCGCTCACGAACTGATCGATGCCTTCACCGATCCGAGCGGCGGACCCGGCCGGGTCGAACTGATGGCCGCCTACGGTTCACCCCTACCGCTGTCGGCGATCAGCCAACTGCTGCACGTCCCGCACGAGGACGAAGCCGACATCCACGAGTGGATGCACGGCTTCAAACTCGGTATCCAGATGCTGCCGCTGGACGCCACCCAGCTGAAAGTGGCCAACGACTCGATGATCGCGCTGGACAACTACTTTCGGGGTCTGGTCGCCAAGCGGCGTGCCGAACCGGAAGACGATCTGGTCAACAGCATGATCGCCGACACCGACGACGGCACGCTGACCGAGGACGAACTGATCGCCAACCTGTGGAGTATCTACGTCGGCGGCCACGACACCAGCGCGCTGTCCATCTGTAACGCGGTGGCGACGTTGTTGCTGCACCCAGACCAACTCGCTGCGTTGCAATCGGATATGTCGTTGCTGCCCAACGCTGTCCAGGAAATTCTGCGTTACATCGGAACCGTGCACGGCACCCACCGACTGCTCACCGAGGACATCGAGCTCGGTGGCCACCACATCCCGGCGGATACGCCGATCATGGTGTACCTCTCAGCGGCCAATCACGACGAAGGCTGGTGTCCGCATGCCGAGTCCTTCGACATCACCCGCGACGTGCCATCTGATCACCTCGCGTTTGGCCACGGTCCGCACAAGTGCCCGGGACAACACATGGCCCGCGCGGTGATCGGCATCGGCGTCGAAGCCCTGCTCACCCGGTTGCGCGGACTGCGGATCGAAGAACTCGAATGGGAGCGTGACGCGCTGCTTTTCCGCGGGGGCCCGAGAAGCTGGTGCTGGCATGGGATTCCAGCGAGGCACGACCATGAGCGCCTCGCTGAAGTTGCCGCACGGCCTGGAACCGGAGCGGGAGTTCCCAGCGCAGAGCTACCCCGACAACATCCCCCTGTGGACCGAAAACTACTGTTTCGTCGCCTACGACCCCGGCAGCCAAGTGGGATTGTGGACGCATCTGGGCCGCGCTCCTTTCGATTCCACGCTGTGGCGTGAGCTTTCCATCGTGTACCTGCCCGACGGCGACCGGCTGGTCAACAAGGGTTATGGCCGCAGCGAGACACCGCACGGCCCCGGGGGAGCGACCATGGCCTTCCAATGTGTCGAGCCGTTCCGGCAGTGGCGAATGAGTCGCGATGGCGGTTCGATACGCACGACCGTGGACCGTCTCTATGACGGCATGGTCGCCGACCAGCGCCACGAACGCGTAGCGTTCGATCTCACCCTGGACTGCTCTGGGGGAGTGTGGGATTGGGGCGAGGTCGAGGATGCCCATAAGTGGGGCAAGTTGCACTACGAGCAGCTCGTCGGCGTCAAGGGGACGATCGCCGTTGGTGGACAGTCGATTCCGTTCGACGGTCACGGCTTGCGCGACCACACCAGCGGCGCGCGGGACTTCACCATATTCTCCAGCCACATCTGGTCCTGGGCGAATTTTCCCAGTGGGCGCGGGTTCATCCTGCTCCACCTGGTGGTCAACGGCCAGTACCTGACGCGTGCCGTAATCCAGGAGAACGGCACGCTGACCGCGGTGGAACTGCACAACTCGCCGGTGCTGACACAACGCTCCCAACATGCCGAGCCCTATGTGCTGGAGTTGGGCGAGCACCGTATCAGCGCGGAGATCCTTCATCCGCTCCCCAACGGATTCGACGGGCCCAACGACATCTGCATCGGCTACGACCCGGCCGTCACCGCGACCGCGAACTTCGAGAATCTGTCGCGGTTCGAGTGGGACGGTGAGATAGGCTACGGCCACACCGAGCGATCACTCAAACTCCGGTGACGCCAAGCATGACCGCCGGATGGGATCCGCTGCATCAACCGGGCCGGGATGAAACCCATTGGTCCACAGTCAATGTGTGGGGGAGGCGCTGCCAGGTGTCGCCACACCCCCTGGGTTGGTCGATCTGGTCGGACATCGGCGACCGCATGTGCCGCGACCTGTCCTATGCGATCGGGGTATTCGACAAGACCGAACGTCTCCAGCCGCCGCCTGGACCCGATCGGATCATCACCACGTTCTACGGACGTATCGCGATGCGGACCGAGTGGCTGGCCGCCGTCGGCGACCGGATGCCCGGCACCACGGGCGAGGTAGCGATCGCCGGCATGCTCGGCGAGGCCCCACCGACGATGACCTTCGCGCCGACGATGCGGCGTTATCCCGTCATCGCCTACCGGCTGCCGTATGCGGCGTTGACGATGCCGGGCAAGGTTCGACGGCTGGCACCGCAGATCGATGCGTGGTGGCGGGCCGAGATACCGCGGCTGGCAGCTACCGATTTGGCCGGAGCTGTCACGATTTTCGACGGCGCAACCCGACGATTCTCCGAGACGATGACCGCGCACGGTATCGCACTGTTCGCCGCGATCACCCCGTTGATCAACGCGCTCACGGCTTTGGTTGAACGCGCCGGCATCGGCGACGTCGGGGTGCTCTCCGGTACCGGGGGTGCCGAAATGTCGATGATCGAGGACATCTGGAAAGCCTCGCGTGGTGAGTTGACCCTCGATGAGGTGGTTGCCAACCAGGGCTTCCACGGACCCTTGGAAGGTGAGATCTCCAGCCGCGTCTGGCGCGAGGATCCTTCCCCGCTGGCGGCTGTGATCGAGCGCTACGCAGCAATCGACGAAAGTGCCGGCCCGCTGGCCCGGGAGCGGGCGGCCCGCGACCGCCTGCCCGCGATGCAGGCGCAGGTGCTCGCGGCGTTGCCCGCCGCCGCACGGCCCGCAATTCGGTTGCTGCTCAACCACGCCGCGCGCACAGTTCCGCTGCGCGGGGTGGGGAAGGCTTCGTTTCTGCAGGCACTCGACGTGGCTCGAGCCGCTGCGCGCCGCGTCGGCGAGCATCTCGCGAAGGCCGGTGTCTTGGCCGACGCCAGTGACGTCTTCTACCTGACCGTCGATGAAATCGTCGGGGATCCGCCCGCCGACAAAGGAGTTGCGCGGGAACTCGTCAGCTGCCGTCGCGAAAGACGCGCGCAGTATCAGCGCCTCGAGCTGCCGTCATGGTGGCGCGGCACCCCGCAACCCACGGAGATCCAGGCGCCGGACGACACTTCCGCCGACGAGGTGAGCCTCACTGGGATTGCCGCCGGAAGCGGTGTGGTGGAAGGACCCGTCAGGGTGGTCCACGACCCGGCGGTGGTAGAAGTCGAGCCCGGCGAGATTCTGGTCGCCCCGACCACCGACCCAAGCTGGGCGTCCATCATGTTCGTGTCGTCCGCGCTGGTTGTGGACATCGGAAGCGTCCTCAGCCACGCGGCGGTGGTGGCCCGCGAGCTCGGGCTGCCCTGTGTGGTCAACACCCGCACCGGAACTCGCGTACTGCGTGACGGCGACCTCGTCCGGGTCGACGGGTCCGCCGGCACCGTGCAGCTGATCAAACGCGCCGAGAAGTAACACACCTCAACGGAGAGGCCACCGAATGAACACCACGGCTCAACGCATTTGCGCCTGGAGCGGGATCGCCTGCCTCGTGGCCTTTTTCGCCGGATTCTGGGTGATCGCCGGCTTCATTCCACCACCGTCCCCGAAACTGACCGGTGCGCAGCTGGGGCAGCTGTTCACCGACAATGCCGTGCGGATCCGGATCGGAATGATCGTCTCGGTATTTGCCGCGGCGCTGCTCGCGTCGTGGAGCGCGGCGATCACCGTTCTGATGTTGCGCATGCGCGGGCGCGTCGGGGCGCTGGCTTACACCAATCTGGCCGTCGGCGCGCTGTTCGTGTTGGAGTTCATCATTTCGCTGATCATCTGGGAGTCCATGACTTACCGGGCCCGAGACCCTCAGATCCTGCTCGCGATGAACGACACCGCATGGTTTCTGTTCGTCTGCATCACCTCGACGCCGATGCTGCAGACCGTTGCGGTCGGCACCGCGATCTTCCTCGACACCCGCGACGGACTCCCAGACCCGGTGTTTCCCCGGTGGGCAGGCTATCTCAACTACTGGGTGGCGGTGCTGTTCACGCCGGGGACGATCGCGGTCTTCTTCCACGACGGCCCGTTCGCGTGGAACGGGTTGTTCACCTGGTATCTCCCTTTGACCGTTTTCGCGATCTGGATGATCACCATGTCAGTCTTGATGCTGAAGGCGATCGGTACCTCGGGTGCGCGACCCGAAAGCGGTTCAGCCCAAGATGATTTGGCGAACCAGGTGCAGGAGCTGCGCGCCGCGGTCGCCCGGCTGGCCGGCGAGCGGAAAGGGGTACCGCTGTGACGTACCGCAACCAGGTGGTGTGCGCCTGGTGCGGCCCGTTGATGACACTGCTGTTCTTCATCGGCCTGCTGGCGGTGGGGCATTTCATCTGGCCGCCGGCGCCCTCGCTGAGTGCGACGCAGATCGCGGCATGGTTCGCCCACGACACGGTCGCAAAGCGGATCGGTCTGTTCATCGCAATGCTCGGAACGGGTTTACTCGCACCGTTTTACGCGGTGATCTCCGCCCAGATGCGTCGCATCGAGGGGGCGCCGCGGACCCTGGTCTACGCCCAGCTCGCAGCCGCAGCATGCACGGTGCTCGAGATCATCCTGCCGCTGATGTTGTGGCAGGGCGTTGCCTATCGACCGGAGCGCGACCCGGTAGTCACCCAGGCGCTCAACGATGTGGCCTGGTTGACCTTCATCGGCACCACGACCACCGTGCTGATCCAGAACGCGATCATCGGCGTGATCGTGCTGCAGGACCGCAATTCGTCGCCGGTGTATCCCCGCTGGTACGCCTACCTGAATTTCTTCGCCGTACTAGGTGTCTTCCCCGCGGGCTTCGTGGTGTTCTTCAAAGAGGGGCCGCTCGCCTGGAACGGGATCGTCGTCTGGGGGATCGGCGTCGCGATCTTCTTCGTCTGGATCTGTGTCACCGCTTATCTCGTGGTCGCTGCGGCACGTCACGATCGTGGGGAGCGGCCCGCTCGAGAAGCGGCGCTGACTGCCCGGGGCTAGCCATCTCTCGCCGGGGGTAGCCCACAGCGCTGTCGCCGGCGCCGGCCGGTAGCCACCATAAGTCGACTTATGTTAGGCTGAAAATTGAACCTAGAATAAATAATCTGTGCGCGGGCCCGGCCGCCTTCGAGCAGGGCGCAACCCATCGGCCAACGCACCGGCTATCGAGGATTGCGGCGCAGTGACTTTCGTCATCACTCAAAATTGTTGCAAGGACGCCAGTTGCGTACCGGTGTGCCCGGTCGACTGCATTCGCCCCGTCGGCGGCCCCGGCGAGTTCATCGGCGCCGAGATGCTCTACATCGATCCGGCGACATGCATCGACTGTGGCGCATGCGCGGAAGAGTGCCCGGTCGACGCCATCTACTACGAGGAAGAACTGCCGCCTGATCTCCAGCGGTACTTGGACATCAACGCCCGATACTTCGAGCACACGCCGTTGGAGATCGGCGCTGTGTCGACGGTCGACACCCATGCGCCGGTGGGTGCCGGTTCACTGCGGGTGGCCATCGTGGGAGCGGGTCCCTCGGGTTGCTACGCGGCCGGTGCACTAGCGCGGGTCGCGGGAGTGGAAATCTCGGTATTCGACCGTCTGCCAACACCTTTCGGCCTCGTGCGGGCCGGGGTGGCGCCGGATCATCAGCACACCAAATCCGTCGTCGACGTCTTCGGCCCCGCATTGACCAGTCGCACCTTAACCTGCCACCTCAACGTCGAGATCGGCCGGGACATCTCCCACGAGGAGTTGCTGGCGCACCACCATGCGGTGATCTATGCGGTGGGCGCATCGCGGAGCCGGGATCTTGGCATCGGCGGCGAACAGCTACCTGGAAGTTATCCGGCGGCCGACTTCGTCGGGTGGTACAACGGGCACCCTGACCACGCCCGACAGACATTCGATCTGTCCGCGGAGCGCGCAGTGGTCATCGGAAACGGCAATGTAGCGCTGGACGTGGCCCGTGTGTTGCTCAAAGGATCCGAGCAACTAGGGCAGACCGACATCGCCCAGCACGCGCTGGACAGCCTGTCCGACAGCGCGGTTCGCGAAGTGCAGATCATTGGCCGCCGCGCCCCGCGCGACGCCGCATTCTCGGTGGGCGAATTTCTCGCACTCGGGCAACTTCCGGGCGTCGACGTCGTCATCGACAGTGACGACTTGGAGCCGCGTCCCGGCGACGACGTGGCGACGACGATGAAACTGGAGATCGCTCGCGAATTCAATGAGCGCCCGCGACATCCGGAGAACAAGCGAATTGTCTTCCGGTTCCTCACTTCTCCGCTGGAGATAGTCGGTGACGACCGTGCGCAGGGTCTGCGGGTGAGTCTGCCTGGCGGAGAAACGGACTTGATCCACGCCCGATTGATCTTGCGCTCGGTCGGCTATCGCGGCGAGCCGATCGGCGGCGTCGCCTTCGACGCGGCCGTCGGTGTGGTGCCTAACGACGGGGGTCGTGTCCTCGGCGAGGACGGGGTGCCCGCCCCGGGGGTGTACGTCACCGGATGGATCAAGCGCGGTTCGCGCGGCGTCATTGGCACCAACCGGAGTTGCGCCGAAGAATCCGTGGCCAGCCTGTGGGCGGACTTCGACAGGGGTCTGCTGGACCGCGAGTTGGATGAGCCGGACGCGCTGGCGGGACTGCTGGTCGAGCGGGGCGTTGAACGGGTGGACTGGCAGGGTTGGCTTGCGATCGATGAGGCTGAGCGTCGGCGCGGCGAGCAAGCCGGCCGGCCCCGGATAAAATTCGTCGACCTCGCCGAGATGCTCGGCGTTGCCACGACCGCCGAATCGACGAATGCGCGTCAGGACGCGTAGAGGGTGCCGCGCCACATGGTGACCAGCACTTCGACGGTGGCTTCCTCGTCGACCAGGCTCGGTTCAACGCCGAGCCCGGCGATGTAAAGCACGCGTTCGGTCCCCCAGAACAACGTTGCGGCCAGGGTTCTGCTCGGCACGCGCGAGGTGATGATCCCCGCGGCACGTTCGCGATCTATCTCGACGGCTCCCGCGGTGATGAATCGTTCGGTGATCGCCAACCACAGCTTGCGCAACTCCGGCTCGGAGTGCCAGTGATGGTTCGCCGCCTGCAGTACCGGACGGTGACGATGCCAGGCTTGGGTGACGGCTCGGATACTTCGCTGCAGGGCAGCCCCCGGGGGGTCATCGGGTGATCGCGCCAAGAACGGCTGGACGGTCTCGAAGATGTCGTTCATGGCGCGCTCGAGCAGCACGCTGAGTACGGAAAACTTCGAAGCGAAGTAGAAGTAGAAGGTCGCCCGCGACACTCCGGCCTCGGTGAGTATCTGGGCGACGCTGATGTCGTTGAACGACTGCTGCGCCAACAACCGAGCGGTCGCTGCGAAGATGCTTTCCGCCGCCGACGTGTCGATATCAGCCACTCGTCGCCGACTGACCGCGCGCCGCGTCATCTCGGTCATCGCCGAAACCTTACCCGCGATCTCTGCATCTCACCGCGCCTCACCGGAACAAATCTAAGCGGATTTCAAATTAGGTATACACCTTGTCTGAACATCATGTTAGTGTGAGCTGGTCCACACCAGCAAGGGGGATGCCGTCACGGCTGGCGCGGATGACCCGCACTCGAATTGCGATGCATGTCGTCGGTAGCAAGAAAGGTCCGATATCGATGAGTTCGATGAATTTGATGAGTAGCAGTTGGTGGCCGCTAGTCGGCGAGGAGGGTTGGCCACCCAACATCAAACCGAGCCCTGGGGACTTCATCGCCAGCGCTCCCGCCCAGATCACCTTCTTCTTCGTCGCCGGCGCCGCTGCGGTCATCTTCGCGCTGCCATGGGCGATCAGAGCTGCCATGCGGAGCAGGAACTACATTCCGCTGCTGGTCATCGCGAGCGGATTCATCTGCAGCCAGGTCGAGCCGATGCTCGACATGCTGGGCCACTTGCACTGGGCCAAGAACCTGGTCCCCGCCTTCACCAACTTCGGCATCACCGTTCCGGCGCTGATCCCGTTGTGCTACGTGGCGTTCCTGGGTCTAGAGGCCTATTTCTGCTACTTCGTCATCCGCAACGGAGCGCACGTCCGGCACTTCTATATGTTGTTGGGGCTGGGCATCGCCACGGACGCGCTGATGGAGACCATCGGCATCAATTTGCGGACCTACGAGTACTACGGTGTGCAGCCCTACAAGTTCCTCGGCTTCCCGTACTGGTGGGGCTTCATCAATGGCGGTTCGTTCGTCACCATTGGCGCGATGCTGGCCTTCGCGGTGCCGCGCCTGAAGGGTGCGCACAAGCTGTGGCTGTTGCTCATCGCACCGACCGGGATGATGATGAACTACTTCGGGATCGGCTGGATCCACCTGCTCGCGCACAACTCGACGCTGCCGGTCGCGGCGCGCTGGGTCGCCACCACGATCATGATGGCGATGATGGTGGGCTGGATGTTCGTCCTGCACAAGCTTGTTGGGCGTCCGCAGTCTCTGCCGGCGCCGAACTGGACGCTGTGGCGGATCTTTGCCTACGGAAAGCTGACGCCGAAGCGCTCGACGCGGATGCACATGTGGCAGAAGATGTGCGAAGAAGGCGGCGTGCAGCCCGGCGACGGAATCGCGACCGATCCCGAGGACCCGACGCAGGCGCTGATCGTCGGCCCGACGGTGGTGTTCGCCAACGGCGCGGCCGCGAAACCGAGTCGGCACGAAGCCTCGGTCTGACGCATCTCCGTGGTGGGTCGTCCAGGGCAGCCCTGGACGACCCACCACGCGAGTTCCATTGGCGCTGAGCCGAATTGCACCTAGGCAATAAGGGAGTCCTGTCATGACACCAGGCATGCAGAAGACGATGGCGATCTGCGGCGCGGCGTTCGTGCTGTGCCTGTTCCCGGCGATGCTCATGATCGGTCTGCTGCCGCCGATATCACCGATGCGGGACGCCAATCAGATAGCTCAATTCTGGTCGACCAACACCGGTCTCAAACGGCTGGGGCTTGTCTTGATGTTGACCGGTTCGGGCCTACAGGCGCCGTTCGGTGCGCTCGTCGCGGTGCGGATCAGGCAGATGGAGGGTAGCCGATACTCCGCGCTTGCCTATACCGAGCTCGTCGGGGTCGGGCTGGCCGTGATGGCGATCATCATGCCCGTCTTCTTCTTCGCCGCGGCGTCCTACCGTCCCGAGCGTGATCCGCAGATCACCCAGGCGCTCAACGACCTCGGCTGGCTGCCTTTCGTCATGAACTGGCCGGCCGCCACCATCCAGTGCTTGGCCATCGGATTTGCCATCTTCGGTGCCAAGCACCAGATTTGGCCCCGCTGGCTGGGCTACTTCAACGTATGGTGTGGGTTCCTTTTCGCCGCAGGTGGTTTGGTGGTGTTGTTCAAGAACGGTGTGTTCGCGTGGAACGGTCTGCTGGCGTTCTGGCTGGTGGCGGTTTTCTTCGGAGTCTGGTTCCTGACCATGGCGTGGCAGCTGTGGGCGACTGTCGGTGTCTCCGAGGACGAGCCGATCGAACCGGTGGCATCCGGGGATGAGTTACGACGGAGCCAGTTGCAGCGATGACCTTGATCAAGCAATCGCGGGTGCACCAGGCAGCCGCCGATTCCTCGCGGAAAATCCCTGGCGAAGAAGGAATCTGGGTCTTCGTCCTGGGCGACATGACGGTGTTCGCCTTGTTCTTCGCCACCTTCATGTTCTCCCGCGGCAAGAATCGGGAGATCTTCGCGCGCGACCACACGCAGTTGCACGTCGCGCTGGGGACCATCAATACCGTTCTGCTGCTGTCGAGTTCGCTGTTGGTGGTGCTGGCGGTCCAGCGGGTCCTCGCCGGACGGCGGGCCGACACGTGGCGGCTGTTCGCGGGTGCGTTGGCGTGCGGAGCCGGCTTCGTCGTCGTCAAGGCTGTCGAATGGACCCAGCTGTTCGCTGCCCACAAAGGTGTGGGCAGCGGGGGAATTCTTCTCGTACTACTTCATGTTCACCGGTATCCACCTGTTGCATGTGCTGATCGGGATGGCGATCTTGAGCCGGTTGATCGTCGTTGTCCGGCGGCCGGAGTTCGCAGATAAGCAGGCGCGACTGTGTGAGACCGGCGGGATCTTCTGGCACATGGTCGATCTGCTGTGGGTCGTCCTCTTTGCGCTGTTCTACCTGGTGAGGTGACCGGCATGACGGCAATGACGGCAACCCGTCGCGTAACGCTGGTGTGGGTACTGCTGCTGGTGCTGACTTTCGGATCGTTTCTGGTCGGCATCGAGCAGGGCGCCGGATTCGCTTCGGTGGGTGCGATCATCATCGTGGGCATCGCGCTGTTCAAGGTTCGCCTGATCGGGGTCCACTTCATGGATTTGCGGTCCGCGCCGCTCGCCCTACGGGCGCTCTTCGAGGCCTACGTGCTGGTGGTCTTCTTGGTTCTGGTGGGCCTCGACATCTTCGTCAAGTAGAAGCGCCGATACGCAGCAGGAGAAGACCAGATGAGCGTGGAAACCCATGCGATCCAGATCGACGCCGCCGACGAACACTTCCATGCCCGCAGCGCCCATCCGCACTGGAATGAGAGCGCCTGGTTCGGCGTCGTCCTGCCGGAGCGCCGGACCACCATCTACGTGTACTTCTTCCATCGGCCGAACATGAATCTGTCTTCCGGCGGTGTGAAGGTCTGGGATCCGTCCGGAAGCAGCGAGTACGACTGCCTGGGCTATGACTACAACCGGCATCTCGCACTTCCCGCCGGGGCGGACATGTTCGACTTCACTCTCGAAAACGGGCTGTCGGTAGAGATGATCGAGCCTTTCGGGCACTTCCGGATCCGCCACCGCGGCGCGCTGGACCTTGATCTGGAGTGGCGCAGACTTACCGACCCATTCGCGTTCGGCCAGAACCAGGGTCTGGACGGATGGACGACAGCGGAAGAGGGCTTCACCAACGGCCACTATCAGCAGTTTGGCCGGATGACGGGAACGGTGACCGTGGGCGGCGAGACGCTCGTGGTTGACCAGCCGTCGATCCGCGACCGGTCTTGGGGTCCGCGCGATGCGGTTGCCGCGCGGCGGATGGAACTGATGTGGTGCTGCGCGTCGGAGCGCAATTATTTCTCGGTGCTTTCGGTGAGTACCCAAGGGCCCGAACGGGATCCGGTTCTCGGGGTCCAGGACAGCGTTGCCTTCGGCTTCTACTGCAGAGACGGGCAGAGTGGGCTGGTCACCGGTGGGACGTGCCGTGTCCTCGAGCGTGGGCCCGATCTGAGCGCCCGACGCGCGGAGTTGCACGCCGTCGACGACCGGGGCCGTGTGCTCGATGCCGCTGGGACAAGTCTGAACACCTTGGTGTGGCCCGTCTATGACCGCACCTACCAGTTGTGCGCGGGCATGAGATGGAGCTTCGACGGGCTCACTGCGGGTGGCGAGGATTGGTCCTGCCTGCCGACCGAGCAGGCTCGTGCCCTGCTCCGGGCGCGGTAGCGGCCTGGCCGGCCGGCCTGTGTCAATCAGCCATCGCGCAACGACTTCAGTAGGAAAGTCTCGATAAGCATTCGCTCGTAGGGTGGGTCGGGATCGGGACGCAGAATCACCGAGGTAAGCACGGTCTGCAACCAGTCGTAGAGATCGTCGTCGGTGACGTCGCCGCGAATCAGTCCGGCACGTCTGGCTTCTCGCAGCCACGGCCGCCAGTCGGCCAGTCCGCGCTGCCGTACCGACGGTTGCCACAGCGCTTCGTGCAAAGTCAGCGGCGATCCCTCACCGAGCAACACACCCAGTTCATGGTCGTCGCGGATGGACTGCACGATGGCCGCGGTGCGGGCCACGAACGCATCGACCAACGTGGTCGCGCTCCAGTCGTGAGCGAGGATGTCGTCGGCGAGTTCGGCGATGCGCGCGGCGATCGCGGCTTCGATCAGTTCGCGGCGCCCGGAGAAGTACTTGTACACGGTTTGCCGCGATGTCTGCGCGGCGCGTGCCACGTCTTCCATGGTGTTGGCGCGTAATCCGTCGCGCAGGAAGCAGCGGCGGGCCGCGTCCAGAACCTGGCCACGTGCCGCGTCGCGTGCGGTGGGCGGGGAAACGTTGATGCTCGCCATAAGCAGCAGAGTAACTGTTGACATCGCGCGATGCTTGCACCTACGTTTGCACAATATGGCTTTACAAATTGGCCATATTGTCGCCGCAGCACTGTCGCAGGTGGGAGCACTCATGAACGAAATCCGTGCCGGCATCGGTATCTGGGCATCCAGGCACATTGATCCCAAAGTCGCGGGGCCTTACGCGGCAGCGTTGCAGGCCACTGGCCAGATCGACTACGCGGTGATCTGGGACCAGCTGACCAGCTGGTGGCCCAACAAGCTGTTCACTCCCGAGAACACGCCGCTGGCAGCGGAATTCCCCGACATCGACTCTCTGCAAGATCCTTTCGCGACGATGGCGTTCGCGCTCAGCGCCGTCGACCGGTTGGGTTTTGCGATATGCACCGACGCGCTGCGGCGCGACGCACCGGAATTGGCGCAAACCATGCTTACCCTTGCCTCGTCGACGTCCGGTCCCGCGTTGCTGTCGCTGGGAGCCGGCGAGATGCGCAACATCGGGCCTTTCGGCCGTAAGCGTTCACTGGGTCTCAAGCGGCTCAACGAGACGTTGCAGGTGCTCCGGCTGTTGTGGACGGCCCGCGAACCCGTCAGTTTCGATGGCGAGATCTTCAAACTCGAGGATGCGTTCATCGGCAACGCCGGTAAGGACCGCCGGCCCGAGGTCATCGCGATGGGCGGCGGACCTCGGCTGACGGAGATGGCACTGAAATACGCCGACGGTTTCGGCACCGGTGCCCCGTTCGTCTACGCCGACCCCGCACGCTTCGAGAAGTTGGTGCAGGGCCACCGGCAGACCTTGAACGACCTGGGTCGCGGCGACGACACATTCCATTTCGCGCTGCACCACATCGCATTCATCACCAAGAGCAAAGACGACTTCGAACAGTACGTCGACAACCCGCTGGTGAAGTGGTACGCGGCGACCGGTGGTCGGATCAACCAACGGGATTGGGAGCCAGAGGGAATCGAGCCGGTGATGCCGCTCGACTGGCATTACGCCTTCCACATGAAGCCCAATTCGATGACGCTTGACGAGATCAAAGCGGTCACGGACCGAGTCACGCCGGAAATGGTGCGTAGGACTTTCTTCTATGGCACTCCCGACGATATCGCCAAGGAGATAAGGCCTTTCGTCGAAGCTGGCTCCACGATCAATCTGGTCGCTGATTTCGGTCCGATCCTGGTACCGGTCGAGCCCGAAGCCACCATCGAGGCCTCAGCCGAGATCTGCCGGCTGATCAAACAGCCTGTCGCCGTGCAGAGTTAGGCGCCTAAGCGGTAATTCCGGCAGCGTTCATCCCTGCGCGACCTCGTCGGGATCACGCATCCGAAGGCCCCAAAGTGTCATTCGCGCAATGTGATCAACCACTTGGTCACGGCTGGGGCGAGCAGTGCCGTGTGGCATGAACAGCCGCGACAACACGACCGCAGCGGCGACGGAACCCAGCGTGAGCCGGATGGTCAAGTCCAGGCCGTCCAGCGACATCCAGGGCCGCCGGTGGATCTCGTTCTCACTGATCATCAGCATGGTGGCGAAGAACTCGTCGAGTTCGGTCTCGAGGTAGGCGTTGGTTTCGGCATCGATGTCATCCGCGGCGATCGCGATGGTGAGGATCGTGTCGCGGTGGGTTTCGAAGCTGTCGTAGAACAGCCCGACCATGGTCTGCATGAGTCGCTCGTCAGGCCAGGGCGATTCGAGCTGTGAGCGCCAAGCCCGGCCGTAGTCCCGCAAGAATTCGACGAAAGGTAGCAGGACCGACCTGCGGAACAGGTCCGCTTTGTTCGCGAAATGCCGGTAGAGCACCGAGCGTGCCACCCCGGCTTCTGCCGCAATCTCATCGGTCGTTGCCGCAAGGTAGCCCTTCTCATGGAACACCCGCTCCGAGGCAGCGAGGATGAGCGCCACGACCTCTGCAGACGTGCGGCGGCGTGCTGGACCGGTTGAAGCCATCACGTGATGCTATCGGCGGGCTCACCGGACACCGATCATCGCCAGATCCATCAGTCGGCTCGGAACGTGGCGCACGCCCAGAATGGGGCGGGCAGCGGGGGGTAACACCAGGATCCGCTTGTCTTTTTCGATTGCGTCGGCCAGCTTCGTCGCCACCTGCTGTGGGGTCAGCGCCCGCAGCTTGCCCACCCGCTTGGCGACGATACTCATCACCGGGTCCGCGCGGACCTGCTCGAGTATCGCGGTGTCGACTTCGCCGAGTAGGAGCAGCAAGGGGGTCACCGGTGATTTGCGCAGTTCTCTGTGCAGGTACGAGGTGAACATGCTCAGGCCGGCTTTGCTCGTGGCGTACGGAGCTGCGTTACGGGTCGCGATCTCGCCCGCGAGGGAACAGACGTTGACGATGGTGCCGCGTCTGCGTTCGACCATTCCGGGTAGCACCTGTCGCGTCATTTCCATGGGGGCGATGAGGTTGGCATTGATATGGCGTCGGCTCGCGTCGACCGGTAGCTCGAGAAACGGCGCAACGTCGCCCAGGGCCGCGTTGTTGATCAGGATGTCGATGGGACCGTGCTGGGTCTCTATGCCGGCAATTGCCGTGTCCATTCCACCGCCGGAGGCCAGGTCCATGGGTACAGCCGCGGCGCCGGTCTCGGCGGCGATGGTGTCTAGTGCCGTGACCGTTCGGGCGACCATCGTCACCCGGCAACCACGTGCGATCAGTTCACGCGTGACCGCTTCACCGATGCCCCGTGAGGCCCCGGTGACCACCGCGTGCATGCCGGGGAGTTTCACCGGAGCGCTACCGATGGCAGCAGCCGTCCGAAATGCGCGTAGTAATCCGCGAACGCATCGTGGACGGAATCGGCGGACAACCCGTACTGCTCGAGCGAGTAGTGGTGAACACCGTACTTTCCCGCGGGATTGTCGAGATTCCATCTCAGCATCGTCTCGGCGTCCGCCTCGTCGAGCCGATCCTCGCGCGCCGCGAATACCTTGTGTATCACCGCAATCGGGTCGGTCACTATTTCGTCGAAGCCGACGTCGAGGATCTGCTCTGCGGGCAGGGCGGCTCGGGCGGCCAGGTTTTGGCGCCAGTGTTCGGCCAATTCGTCGCGCAGGAACGCGCCGAGTTCGTCCCGGTCCACCTCTTGACCGCGCGACATCCGGATGAGCTCGACGAGCCCACAGAACGAGGGCACCGTCTTGACGTGGTCACGGTGGCAATGGACAAGCGTGGCCCGCGGAAATGTCTCGAGAAATGTGGTGATGTTCCCGGTGTGCAGGGGCGATTTCAGCACCCACGGACCGCGCCGGCCGCCACCCTGCCACTGCAGGTGTTGCAACACCTCGCGCAGGTAGGCATAGGCGGCGTGCTGGTCGCGGTCTTTGAGCCAGGAGTGATAGGTCGGTGTGCGGTAAAACCAGTTGTGCGCACCGACCCGGTCAAAAGTCATCTGCAACAGCAGCGCTTCTTCTTCGGGTTCGTCGGCCACCATCGGGTGGGCGGCCATGAATGCCGGAAAGGCGTCGGTGAGCTGCTGCTGAAACGCTGTGGCCAGGCCCAGGCGGGGATCGGGATCGCCGGGCAGTCGACCGGGAAACAGGATCTGCCACAGTTTCACCGATTGGATGTGGGGGTGCGCGCCGAGCATGCGCTGCAACTTCGTGGTGCCCGTTCGTGGATTGCCGACGATCACGATCGGGTCTGCGGCATCCTCAGCGGCGATTTCGGGATGAGCGGTGAAGTCGGCCTGCAGCAGCAGCCGATTGGCAAGCAGCCGGATAACGTCCTGGGCCAGGGTCGCCACGCCGATATCGCTCATGCGTGCTTCCGCACGCGCCGAGGCGAGAAACTGCGCTAGGGGCTCGCGGAAGTTTTCGTCGCGGAAGTCGGTCAGGCCCGTCTGCGCGCAGGCCGCAGCCATCAGTGCCTCTGGCTGCAATAGGGTAACTTCCTCGCTGTCAGACATGTTGTCCCGCTTCCGATTTGCTATCGGCAGTGGTGCGCCAAAGTTCGATTACCCGTACGTTCTGCGCCGGCGTGGAGCCGTAGAGGTCGACCTCGTGGGCGCCCGCTGCTTTGAACTCGCGCAGTTTGGCAACCACCTCTTCGCTCGAACCGATTGCCGCGCTGTGCCGCATCCAGCGTTCGGGGACAAGTTCAGCGGGACCCAGCAGTCCGGTGCGGTGAAAGCTGTGGTCGATCAGGGCGCGGTTCATGTCGGCGAACTGTGGGTGGTTGCGGATGTCCTCGACCACATCGCGATCCCACCCATTGAGCTCTATGAGGCGATCGCCCATGCCGGGTAGTTGTATCCCGATCACGATCCGGGCGGCCACCATGGCGCGGGTTTCCAGCTCGTCCATGTCCGGTGCCGTCGTGACCGGGGCGATGAAGTGCAGCGAATCGGGGTCGCGGCCTTGGCGTTCCGCCTCGGCTTTGGTTATGTCGATCGATTCGGCCATCGCTTCGGCGCTGACCAGATTGCACAGCGCTATCTCGTCCCACACCGGGTCGGCCGCCGCTCGAGAAGCAGCGGGGCCGCCCAGATGGAAGAACACCACGGGCGGTGGGCTCAGGCCTTCAGGGCGGTCGATCATCGTCAGCCGCCGGTAGGTACCGGCAGGTCCGTCATAGTCGACCACTTCACCCGCCCACAGTTGCTTCATGATGCGCGCGCGGTCGATCGTGGCCCGGTATCCCTGCTCGGTGAACCCATGGCCCTGTAACCACAGCGCGTTCGAGCGGCCCAGGCCGAGCATGAAGCGTTCACCGAACAGGGACTGAAAGGTTGCCGCGATCGAGGCGATCACGATCGGAGGTCGAGAGGAGATCGACAACGGGCCCGGTCCGAGCGGAATCCGCGACGTGACGGCGCCCATCGCGCCGAGCAGTACACCCGCTTCCTTGACGTTGTAGCGCTCCGGCAACCAAGCCCGTTTGAAACCGAGGCGTTCCGCGTCGATCGCTTCGTGTAGTCCCGGCAGTGAACTGCTTTGTCGCCCCGGCAGCAGCGTGATGCTCAGATCGTTGACCACCGGGATCGACGTCGCTCCGGTTTTCCCTGCCTCGGACATTGCGGCGACTGACACGACGGGCTCCTTTGCGGACAGTGACGCCGCCCACTATTGAGGACAGAATGTCCCTTGTCAAGAGACGCACTGTTGCTTGCAGTCGTTACGATCTTTCGGCAAGCGCACTTTCGCGCCGGGACGGGCAGATCGCCCGACCTTGCGAAGAATTTAATCGCGATTACATATGCTTGGAGCATGCATCGGTCTGCCATCGTTCGCCGTGTACCGATCGGCGACGGCCCCTCGGCTGTGCTCGCCCTACCGACAGTCCTTCACCTTTCGCCGAAGGTGCGCTGATATGCAGCCGCAACCCGCAGCTGACCTCACGCCCGATGTGCTGGCCGCCAGCCCGGTGCACTGGCCCGGTACCCGGCTGCGTTGGACCACAGCCAATGTCGACGAGGGCTTGCCCGGAACGGTCACGCCGTTGACCTGGTCCATGTACTTTCCGCCGACCGAAGCCACCATGCGCGGTTGCTGGGTGGACCTGGGTGTGCTGCCGAAGTCGCAGCGGCCCATTCCCGACGACGTCGACGCTCGCTTTCTGTCTGTGGCCTACGGTCATGCCATCGCCAACCTCGACCAGATGGGCCGAATGGCCGCACGGGTGCCGGGCGGATCTGCTGCCTTGATGGAAGCACAGCTTTTCGGCTCGGTGCAGCGCGGAGGGGACCCCGAGCCCACCGGCCTGCGTAAGATGCGCCGATATCCCTTTGTCATCGCGAAATTTCCGGTCGCGCTGCGACGTGCGATGCGCGCCCTCGAGCCATGCGCTGATGAGACCGCGCGATGGTGGCGAGCCACCGTCTTCGAACACGAAGGGCTCCGGGGTGATTCGGCGGTGCGTGCATTGGTCGAAGCGCGCCGACGGTTCGAGACCATTCTGGTCATTCACATGGTGTTGTCGATGGCGTGCCAAGGTGTCATGGGGCGGGTCGAGACTTTGGCGATCAATGCCGGTCTCGAGGGCCTGCAACACGAACTGATCAAGAGTGAGGAGGGGACCGCCGAATTCGATCTGGTCCGCGACCTGTGGCGGTTGTCTGCTGACCGGATCACAGTCGAGGATTTTCTGCGCCGGCACGGCTACCACGGGCCGCGCGAGGGACTGGTGGAATCGACGGTGTGGCGCGAGGATTCGCGGCCCATCCTCGAGCTGGCGGCGACCTACCGCTCGCGTCAGGCCTCCGAGGACGTGGATCAGTTGGTAGTCCGCCGCCGGCACGAGCATGCCGCGGCGGTCCAGCGCCTGGAACAGGCGCTCGGCCCGATCCGTGCCATACCGGCGCGGGCTCTCGTCCGCTTCGCCGCACACGCGCCGACCTGGCGTGAGACCGGCCGTGCCAGCATGTTGCGAGCGGTAGACGGCGCCCGAGCGGCATCGCGGATTGTGGGTCGTGACCTGGCCGATGCCGGAGTGCTCGACGATCCCGCGGACATCCGGTTTCTGACCATCGACGAGATCGCCGAAGGCGATCGCGACCGCTGGCCCGAGCTGGTGGGCCGGCGCCGGCGTGAACACGCGGCGTTCGACCGAATCGTGCTTCCACACGTCTGGCGCGGCGAACCCCCGGTCGA
This sequence comes from Mycobacterium kiyosense, assembly GCA_021654635.1. Lineage (NCBI taxonomy): Bacteria > Bacillati > Actinomycetota > Actinomycetes > Mycobacteriales > Mycobacteriaceae > Mycobacterium > Mycobacterium kiyosense. The sequence goes on along the minus strand of AP025179.1, from coordinate 4,758,558 downwards.
GGTCACCGCCCCGGCCGTCGAAACGCAAGACGACACAACGCAAATCGACACAACGCAAGCCGGCCGGTGGCCCGGCATGCTGGAGGGTCTCGGCGTCAGCGCCGGGATCGCCGAGGGCGTCGTGCGAGTGATCCACGATCTCGACGAGGCGGACATAGACGAGGGCACCGTGCTGGTGTGCCGGGCGACCGATCCCAGCTGGGCCTCCCTGTTCCCGCTTGCCGAAGCCGTGATCACCGATGTCGGGAGTGCCATGAGCCATGCCGCCATCGTCTGCCGTGAATTGGGCCTGCCGTGTGTTGCCGGTACCCGTACCGGGACCACCACCCTGCGAGACGGTATGCGGGTGCGGGTGGACGGCACGACGGGTTGCGTCGAGATCCTCGGCGGCGCACCGCCCGATCAGTACGCCTAGGCGTCAGTACACGTTGCGAATCTGGCCGTATTCGGAGAGTCCGAAGCCCACTTCGCCGCCGGGTCCGGTCCAGTCGACGATCTCGTCGTAGGCGCTGAAGGCGGGACCATTCCGTTCGGGTAGACCGATCGGGCACCAGCCGCCCCAGACCCGCTCGCCGCGCTGCAGCGTCACTTCGGTGCCGTCGTCCAGTTCGACGATGACCCGTTGGGCGAAACCCGCCCGGTTCTTCGGTAGGTGGGCATCGACGATGGTCTGCACGGCACCGTCACGGACCAGCCCGCCGCCCGTTCGCTGGCTGCCGTCCGGGTGCAGCTGCTTGATGAAGCCGACCGCATAATCTTCGTAGGTCGCCCAAAGGAAGAAGTACTCGGCGAACTGCTGCGAGTCATCCCGGTAACCCCAAGTGCGAGTGCGGAATCCGACTGCATCGATGTCGTGACTCGCGCCGTCGAGGGTGAGCCGTCCGGTGACGGTGAGACCGTGCTCGAAGTGCTGGAGGGGTTCGTTGTCACCGAGGGGCGGAAGCGAACCGCCCGGGCCGAAGTCGATGATCGAAAAGCGGGGCGCCATGGTGAGCGTCCCCGAAAGTCGCTCGTGGTGGTACCTGATCTCGCTTTTGAGGTCGAATTCGGCTGAGTCACTACTGAAATGATCCGTCTGCGGACGGAGTCCCTCGATGATGTCGATCTGCTGTCCGCGCAGCGAGATGTTTGCCTGGACCTTGGTGGTGTCGTGGTTGGGCGATGAGTTCCAGTGCAAAAACCCGTAAGCCTCGTGGGTGGGATCCCAAAAGGCGATGTAAATGTGGTCTTTCCACGGTGCGCAGCCTTCCGCGATGCTGTCGAGCGCGGGATGGCTCATGGCGCCCCAGATCGGGTCGCGCTGGTATTCGGCAGCCTGCACGGTGCTTGTTATCTCGTTGATGGTCATCTGGCGTCCCGTCCGCTCGGCGATGTTGGTAATGACTGGGTTTCGACGGTCGTTGGCGGCGTTGAGAATCGCTCGAGTATTTCCACGGTGCCGCGCGCTCCGTTGACGCGAATGAGGTCGCCGGTCCGCACCGCCTTGCTGGCGGATTTCGTGTTGACCACGCAGGGGGAGGCTGAGTTCCCTGGCGACGATCGCCGTGTGCGACATGACGCCGCCGATATCAGCCACCAGCCCCGACGAGAGGAACATCAACGACGCCCAGCTGGGGTCCGTGTTGTGGGCGATCAGGATCTCGCCCTCGGCGATGTGAGCGTGGTCGGGATGCGTCACCACTCGTGCCCGTCCCTCGACGACGCCTGGACTGGCCCCGGAGCCGACGATCATGTCGTCGTCGGCGATGGGTGTGGTCTGCGTCGGGGCCGCTTCGCCAACCCACACGGTGGGTAATTCGAGCGCTGCATAACTGGCACGTTCGCGCTTGCGCTCGGTGATTACCGCGCGCACGTCGGCCGGCAACCCGCCGCGCAGCTCGGGCAGAGTCAGGTAGAAGATGTCGTCGCTCTCGGCCAGTACGCCGCGGTCGCGCAGCAGAGTGCCGAGTCGGCGCGCCGCCGCGCGAACCACATCGAGCGATTGGACGAACGACCCTTTGGCAATTCCCCGCAGGGGAACATACGAGCGAGCCATGCGAAGTAACAACTGGCCCAACGGCTTTCGCGTGCGGGGTAGCGCGGACAGGAATTGCCGCTCCAGCCTTTCCCGGGCCGCCATCCGCAACCACTCGGCGATGGCCGGGTCGGCCTCGTCGCCGCGTGCCCGGTAGCTTTCGATGAGATTGCGTACCGGCGTGGGGTCTTCCCGCCAGCTGCGGGCCGAGAGCTCACCCTCCTGCCAGGCGTGGAATCCGTGTCTGGCCAGGAACGTGTCGAGGTCCAGCTTGCCGCGCGAGCACGCCCACATGTCGGTGACCGCTGCGGTTTCGTCGTGCCCACCGTAGCCCGCCATCAATTCCTCGCCGGAGAACCCTACGCTGGCCGCGATCCGTAGCAATGCGTCGGTGATGGGCTGGCAGACCGCCATCGTGAGCAGGGTCTGCGTCGAAAGGCAACGCCGGTGGATTTCGAGCGCCTCCGCAAGAATACGACGAGTGGTCTCGTCGTCGGAGCTGGCAAGCGCGCGAAGGCTTTTCGACCGAAATGCCTCGGCGTCGGCGCGGTCGCGCAGCACCATCGACTTGACGCGGAACATAGGTACCCCGGCCTTGAGGGCCACCCGTGGGTAGTACCGCTTCTGGCTGCGCGGTACGTAGTCTCGCGGCCGCGCCGAGAAGATCTGTTCGCACATGGTGACGGGGTCGGTTCCCGGTACCCGTTCGGCCCACTCACACAGCAGGCTGACGCTCAGCGCTGCGTGCCCGAGGAATATGCCGAGCAGACGGTCTTGTGGCGCGGCCGGTATGGCGAGTTCGTCACGCGAGAGCGCGCCGATCGCGTGAAACGCCGAACGCATGGCGATTTCGCCGGCCACCGACCACATCGACCAACCCAGCGGAGTCGGGATTCCGGGCACCGATTCGCCGACGTTGGTGGTGGTCCAGGTGGTGTCGGGTCGGGTCGGGCCGTGTAGGGCGGGCGGGCGGTCCGCGGTGGTTCGGTTTGCCCACACCGTCTCGGGACGCGACTGCAGCAGCCAGATTCTGCGTGAGCCCGTGTCGTCGAGGTCGATCGCCCATTCGAGGTCTTGCGGGCGACCCTGCCGTTGTTCCATCCGAATCGCGATGCACGCCAGCTCGATCGCCTCCCGGGGCGAAATCGCAGGCTGGTCTTGCAGTTCGGCAGCCAGCGGCTGCCGGCGCACGCGGCCGTCGACGTCGTAGCGGTAGGACTCTGTCTGGTGCGCCGATTCCAGGCGAATGACCGACGGACCGTCCTTGTCGACCCAGATGCTGTCCGACTCGACGTCGCCGACCACGACGCCTTCGCCGAGGCCGTGTGCCGCGGAGATGAAAACCGTTGCGCGGTCGCCGGTAACAGGATCCAGCGACATCATCACGCCGGCCGCTTGCGCGTCCACCAGCTGTTGCACCACCACCGCCATGGCGAGATCGTCGACGGGGACCTCGAAGCGGCGCCGGTAGCCGATCGCGTGCGGGGTGAACAGGCTTCCCCAGCACCGTGCGACGTGGGTGATGACCGAATCCACCCCGCGGATGCCGAGGTAGGTGTCTTGTTGACCGGCGAATGACGCGTCTGCCATATCCTCGGCGGTGGCGCTGGACCGGACCGCGACCAGCGCGGTGCCAGCAGGATCCAGGGCCAGGTAGGCCTCCCGCAACTGAGCTGCTACTGCCTCGGGCGGCGGCAGCTCCTCGAACAGCGCGCGCAGTCGTACAGATGCGTCGTCGTCGCTGATTTCGGGCACCGCTGCAATCGCTTCGATTGCACTGCGGATGGCCGCAATTGAGTCCCGGTAGGCCGAGGTGGTCACCGCGAAGCCCGTGGGCACCGGCATGCCCGCCGCCAGCAACGCGCCCAGCCCGGCCGCCTTCCCGCCGACCTCCGCTGCTCGCTCGCCTGAGCAGTCCGCCAAGCCGACGACATAGCGGGGCATCGTCTTCTCCTGAGGGTCGGCGCTGGCACGTACAAACGTACGGTTTACGTACATGCGTACGGACGCTACGCTGTGACGGAATTCGCGTCAAGGGCCGGAGGAAGCAGATGACGTCAGCGAGGGCCGCCTCGGCGCGCCGGCGGCGGCGCGTCATCAGCAAGGGCGAGATCCTCGACGCCGCACTCACGATCGTCGATCGGGAGGGGCTGGCGGCGCTGAGCATGCGCCGGCTCGCCGAAGCCGCGGACATCGGCGTGATGACGTTGTACGGCTTTTTCGAGAGCAAAGACGACCTGGTTTCTCAATTGGGCACGCACGCAATGGGTTCCATAGCGCCCGCGCCGGACCCGGCGCTGAGTTGGCGGGACCAGCTGAAGACCGAGTTGGGAAAATTGCGGACCGCGTTGCGCGAGCATCCCGGTCTCATCGAACTGCTCGGCTTTCAAGACGACGAGGCGCCCAGCGCCGACAGGCAACGCGATGGCCTGCTGGGGATCCTGCGCAACGCCGGCATCGACGACCGCACCGCGGTCGACGGTCTTGGCAGCCTGGTGGCGCTGACGCTGGGTTTCGCCGTGGGAGCCCGCGCCAGGAACATCGGCCTGAACGATCACGCCTACGAACGGTTGGGCAAGCTCTCGCCGGACGACTACCCACACCTGACCGCGATGGCCGGCGAGTATGCGCAGCACTGGTCGGAACGCGCATTCGAATATGGTGTCAACGCCGTCCTCGACACCATGGACGCCGGGCGTACTGATTAGTCCCGGGCCGGCAAAGCGCCGTTGGTCCGGCCACTTGGCGCTTGACGATTCGCCACATCCCGCAGTCCTGTCAGGATCAGGTCTAAGCCATATCGCGTCGATTCCTCCGAGTCGCGCCCGTCGTATTCGTCGGCGAAGGACGCCAGCACGGGGAACATCTCAGGAGAAAGCCCGGCGAACCGACCGGCCATGACGTCGGCCTCGGCATGACGCTGCGCTTCTATGACGACACAGCCCATCAGGTAGCGACTTAGAGTGCCCAGGGCGGCGATTGCGTCGGCATGGCTCAGACCGCCATCCACCAAGAGCGTCAACAGATATTCGCGTACCTGGTCCATTGCGCTGCTGCGTGCCGAACGCGCCGCGAAAAGCTGGGCTGCCCCGGGCTGCTCGACGAAGGCGTCATGAATTCGCAGAACGTAGGAGCGAAGCTGCTGATGCCATGGTTGAGCCGGATCCAGTGCCGGCGGCACCGGCATGACACGCCGCACCAGGGCCGACTCCAGCGATTCCTTGGAGTCGAAATAGCCGTACAACGTGCGGGCCGTGACGCCGAGCCGAGCTGCGAGCCGACGCAACGAAAGTTGATCGGGTCCATCGACCGCCAGGATCTGCAGCGCCTCGCTGACGATCTCGTCCCGGTTGAGCCGTGGCTTCGGTCCCGGGCGCGCGCGTTGGTGCTGCCGCACCGCCATGGTCCCTCCTGGGATTCGGACGTACACGTCCACCCGAGCGTAACCCGCCGACGACGGATCTATCCACACTGTGTACAGTTAGCTCTGTTCGGGTCAGAGTGGACGCAGAGTGAGGGACCACGCCATGGACGGAGACGACGCGCAGCAGTTCAGGGATGGCCTCGAGTCGTCCCGGCCTGTCGTCCTCCCGCTGGCGCAATGCTCGCCCGAACGTACAGACCAAGTCGGCGGCAAAGCCAAAGGCCTGTATGCGCTGATTCAACTCGGTTTGCCGGTACCTGCCGGTTTCGTGGTCACTGCCGACGCCTACCGCAGCGTGATCGCAGCCGCCGGTATCGGGCCGCGAATCGCCGAAGTGCTTGCGCGCCAAGATCTCAACGACGAGAACAAGTCAACGGCGATCCGCGAATTGATCTCCGCGGTGCGGCTACCGGTCGATCTGGTCGCCGCGATAGACGCCGCCTACGCCGAGATCGGAAATGGGCCCGTCGCCGTGAGATCCAGTGGCATCGCGGAGGACACCGCTGCCGCGTCCTTCGCCGGCCAGCATGACACCTACCTGTGGGTGCAGGGCCGAGATGCGCTACACCAACAGATCAAGCGATGCTGGGCCAGTCTCTACAACGCCGGTGCGATCGGATACCGGGGCCGCTTCGAGGTCGACGCCGACCATACGGCCATGGGCGTCGTGGTGCAGCGGATGGTCGAGGCGGCTGCGGGCGGAGTCATGATGACCCTGGAGCCGGTCAGTGGATACCGGGGGCTGATCTACATCGAATCCGCGCACGGACTCGGTGAGGGTGTGGTGGTCGGCGATGTGCTGTCCGACCAGTTTTGGTTCGCCAAAGGCGACCTGGCAGCACCGAGGAAAACGCGGATCAGCGAGCAGACCGCTCAGTATGCGTTCGACCGCGCCACCGGCCAGGTGACGTTGCAACCACTCGACCCCGCCATCGGCGCTCAGCCCAGTCTCGATGCATCGCAGGCCCGGTCCCTCGCCGAACTCGGCGCCACGATCGAGACCGCGTTCGGTCATCCGATGGATGTCGAATGGGCGCTCGACCGCGACGGCACGCTGCTGCTACTGCAGGCGCGTCCCGAAACCGTCTGGAGCAACCGCCCCGACCTGGGCACACCCAGCACCCTGCACGGCGATCTCGACCCCGCCCAGTTCTACTCCACGGCCAACCTCGGTGAGGCCGCGCCGGGTGTGCTGTCCCCGCTGACCTGGTCGGTGTGGGGTCCCGCCGCGGAGATCGCTGCCCGCTACGGCTTCGTCCAGATGGGAGTGCTGGAGCGCTCGTCCGCTGGGGTTCCCGACGACCCGCATGAGCGGATCATCCAGATCGCCTACGGGCGCGCCGTCGCCTCGGTCAGTGCGTTTTATGCGATGGGCGAACGGATTCCGGGCGCTAGCGGTGAAATGCTTGCCGAGCAGTTACTGGGCAGCGTGCCCGAGGGCATGAGGAAGGCCGCGACCCGGCGCCGCTACCCGCATGTCGCGTGGAACATGCCGCGCAATTTTGCTCGCGCCAAAGCTGTTCTCGTAAAACAAAACAAAGAGATTGCGCCATGGTGGGCAGCGGAGGTGCTCCGCGCCCCGAAGTTGGATCTTGTTGGTGCGCAGGAACAATTCCGCGAGGCTAACCGACGCTTCCGGCAAGCGACCGCGTTACAGGCGCAGGGCAACATTGTCGGGGTGCCACCGGTCTTCGACGCGCTGCGCAAGCTCGTCGCCCGCGCCGGCATGGCAGACTCTTTCGGAGCGCTGACCGCTGGTGGTGGCGAGCACGCCGAAACGGAAGTGGTCATCGACCTATGGGACCTCGGGCGTGGCCGGCTGACCGAGGAAGAGTTCCTGCGCCGGCACGGTTTTCACGGAACGTTGGAGGGCGACATCGCCGGACGCGTGTGGCGCGAAGATCCGGGCCCCCATCCGACGGCTGGCCGAGATCTACCGAAACCAGCCGGACGACAAGGATCCTCGTCGCACCGCCGCGCGGCGAACAGTCGAGCGAAAGGCGGCGGAAGCCGAACTGCTGTCGCGGATGCCCAACCCCCTCAGCCGTACGGCGGCGCGGCTCATCCTCTGGCTGGCCCGTCGCAACATGCCCATGCGAGGCATCGGCAAAGCCAACTTCCTGCGCTCACTCGACGTCGCTCGTGCAGCCGCCCGCCGCATCGGCGAGATTCTCGTGGCGACGCAAGCTCTCGACACCGTGGATGACGTCATGTATTTGACCGCCGCCGAGATCTCCGGTGTCATCCCCGACCATGCGCGCACCTTGGTTGCCGAGCGCCGGGCAGAGCAGGTCCGCTACCGCTCCTTTGACATCCCGACCGCGTTCTGGGGCTGCCCCGAGCCGGTCTGGACAACGTCCGCCGAACCCGGGGAATCCACTGCCGATCTGTCCGGTATCGGCGCGAGTGCCGGTGTCGTTGAGGGCGTCGTGCGGGTGATCACCGACCCGAGTTTGGCTGAGGCGCAACCGGGAGATGTGCTCGTCGCCGCGACCACCGATCCGTCGTGGGCGTCGGCGATGCTTATCTCGTCGGCCCTGGTGGTCGACATCGGCGGAACGCTCAGCCACGCCGCGGTGGTCGCCCGCGAGTTGGGGATCCCGTGCGTCGTGAACACCGGTACCGGCACCAGGAGCCTGCGCACCGGCGACCGGGTCCGCGTCGACGGCGCCAGCGGCACGGTCGAGGTTCTCGAACGGGCCACGTAGCCACATCCGACCATCACGAGGAGGAGCCGATGGGCATCACCGCCGAAGACGACTTGTTTCACCCGGCACCGCACGGCGAGCCATTCTGGAACGAGGCCAGCTGGTTCTCCTTTATGGTCCCCGAACGCGACCTCTCGGGGTTTGTCTACCTGTATCACCGGCCCAACATCGGCTATACGGTGGGCGGAGTAGCGGCCTGGGACGGCAGCGGGAGCGAGACGTACGACTGCCTGCTGTACGACTGGGGCGAAGGCTTTCAAACTCCCAGCGGCGCACAGATGTTCGACTTCGAGCTGGCCAACGGGTTGCGCGTCGAACTCCTCGAGCCACTGCGCCACTACCGGTTCACCTATCGGGGTCAGACCGCCTTCAACGCGGGCGTGGCCGTCGACCTCGACTTCGTCGCCGACTGTCCCCCGCACGACACGGGTTTCCCGAGTGGCCTCCAAGAGTGGGGCAAGGGCCATTATGACCAGCCGGGGCGAATGACCGGAACCCTGTGTGTGGACGGAGAAGTGATCGCCGTGAACTGTGTCGCTCAGCGCGATCGGTCATGGGGTATCCGCGACATCGTCAACAACCCGCGCGGCCAGATGGTCTGGGCGGTGGGCGAGCGCAGCAGCTTCCATGCCCTGGCGGTGAGTTTCCGCAAACCTGAGGATGATCCGGTGATCGGCACCGCAGAAGACATGATCCTCGGCTACTACCTGAGGGACGGACGCTACGGCGATCTGACGCTTGGCGAAGGCAACACGATCGCGGTGACCCAGCGAGACGAATCCGGTCGACCGGCGACCTATCGGGTCGAAGCAACCGATTCGCTGGGCCGGCGCCTGGCGGCGACGGGCCGCGTGCGGAATATGTTCAATTGGCAGGGATATGCCTGGCTGACTACCTTCTGGTCGTTGGTCGAATGGGACTTCGACGGGCAAACAGCTTTAGGTGAAGGCCAAGACTATTGGCCACTGCACCACTCACGCACATTCTTACGCCGGCGGCGGACGGGGCAAAGCTAACGACAGCGATCCGGGTAGTCATCAACAGACGCTGTGGCACAACGGTTTCGGTGCGCACCCGACCCAGCAGTCGTCGATTGGTCGTGGTTAACGAAGTCCCGCGAGGCCGGCGCCCAGGGTGCTGAGGGCCTCCCGAAGGTGATCGCCGAGCCTGCGTTGTGCCCGACCCCGGTGGGTGCTGACGGTGACCCGGTACGCCCCGACCGCGGCGACCGCGATCAGCTTGGCGACGTCGTCTTCGTCCGCTGAGGTGCCCCGGTGTCGGCACAACGAGTCCACGACGACGGTTTCGGCTTGCGCGACATATTGCAGGTAGCGCGCTCGCAGCGCCGGCTCGTGCAACCAGAGGTCCATTCGCTGGGTCGCGGCGCGGACGTCGGAGGCATCGAACCGCCCGATGAAGTCGATCAACGACTCGCTCACCGCGGTCCACTCGGCCACTCCGGCTGCAAGTTTGGCATCCAGAAGCGTGCCAAGCCCAGCGATTACATCCGGCAGGTCGTGGAACATGACGTCTTCTTTGGATCCGAAGTACCGATAGAACGTGCGCGGGGCGCACCCGGCGGCCCCCGCGATCGCCTCGACGGTCGTCGCCTCGAAACCGTCGCGGACGAACAGGTCAAGCGCGATGGCGACGATCTCTGCCCGTGCGTCCTGCCGCCGGCGATCCATCAGACGGGTGGGACGTTCCATGGCAGTCAGCATACAACTGTCATGTATTGACGTCGTGGCAGTCAGTGCCTATGTTGACAGCTATGTCGAGATCCGTGAACGACCGTTTCGCCGACGAGGCATTCTTTCTCTCCCGGGTCAACCCGACGGCCACCGCCGATCAGCGCGAACTGGAGGCACTGGCGCTGGAAATCGTGAAATCCCCGACGATCGTCGATGCGCAGGCGCAGGCCACCACGCGCTTCAAGATCATGGGCGGATCCGACATTCCGGCGGAGGCGCTGGACGGGATCGACGAAAAGATGGCGGAGTGGGCGTTTCACTACGTGATCCTGGCGCTGAACTCCGATTCCAATTACCCCAAGGTGCTGGGCCACGGATACGGCCCGCCGCACGAGTGGTTCGGCATGAAGGTGCCCGGCTGCCGCGGCCTGGGCACGGGGGAGAACCCGGACAACCACTACAGCTTCGTCCCGGTCGACGGGCATTCACGGTTTGCGTTGTACGGCAAGGTATCCGACCAGCCGGTCGGCGACTGTCCAATGTTCATCACCAGCAATCTGTCCCAATCGATGAACGTAGCCTGGCTGGACTGGCGCGACGTGGTCATCGCCGATGACGGCACCTTCGTCATCACCATCGATCCCGAACCGGCCAGTGGGCGGCCCAATCACCTGCAAACGACGCTCGATGCCAAGTACCTGTTCATCCGCGACGGCCGCCGCGATTGGGGGCAGGTTCCCAACGCTTACCGGATCGAACGCTTGGATGCGCCGACAGCGCCGCCACGGACCGTCGAACAACTCACGGCAGTGGCGAAACGGTTCATCATCGACGATGTCCCGACGAACTACTGGTTCAAACAAATGGTCGCCTTCCTGGAGCCCAACACGATCACCGCGCCGGCCAACAGTTCCGGGGTCGGAGGGATGCAGACCCAACAACTGCTACGCGGTCGGCTGAGCCTGGCCGACGACGAGGCCTACGTGCTCACGCTCGATCCGGGCGGCTCGGATTACTGGGTGCTCACGTTGTACGACTGGTGGCTGATGAGTGGAAACTTCTGGAGTCGCACCAGTTGTCTCAACACCACCCAAAGCGTCGCCAACCCGGACGGCACGTACACCTATGTGTTTTCCATTCAGGATCCCGGGGGTGCACAACTGGGTGGACACCCTGGGACTGCACGAGACGCTGTTCATGCAGCGTTGGCAACTGTTGCCGCGCGCCGATACGGGCGCCGACGACCAGCCGTGGGCGGGCGGAAATCCTTCTGCGCGTGGCGAACTGGTCAAGCTCGTCGATCTCAAGGTCACGTTGCCGACGGGCACGACGTGGCTGTCGCCGCAGGAACGCGAACACCAACTCGCCGAGCGGTTCGCGGCTTTCCAGCAGCGTCACATCATTTGACCAGCCAACCGGTATCAGGAGGAGTGCGACGGTGACAGATCTCGGGACGGCAACGGCGCAACCCGACCACCGCATGCAGTGGCAGCCGCCACCGCGCCCGGACTGGGTCCGGGTGGTCAACGAAGAGGGCGCCTGCATGGACATCCGGGGCATCGTGCCATTGGACGAACGCTCCCTTCTCGAAACGGCTAAGCGCAACACGGGTCTGGATGACTTCGGCGCCGACGACTGGCGCGAGCCCTTCCGATATTTCATCAGGGCGCTCGAGGACGAAGCCGAGTTGAACCTCGTGGGGCGACTGCGGACGCGCTCGGACATCCTGATATTGCTCGAAGCAAAACTTCGTATCGAAGATACCTACAAACGCCATCCGGAGATCGACGACGAGCAGATCGTCGAGCCGATCATCATCGTCGGGCAAGGCCGTTCCGGAACGTCTCTACTGCAGAATGTCCTGGCCGCCCACCCCGACAACGGCACCCTGATGCACTGGGAGATGATGTTTCCCTGTCCGCCACCGGAAACCGCGACCTACCGCACCGATCCGCGCATCGCGAAGGCCAACAAGCTTGTCGACCAATGGAACCGGGTCACGCCGACCATGCCCTCGATGCACGAACTCGCCGGCGACATGCCGTTCGAGGACAGCGCGATGATGGCCATCAACTTCATGGCGCCCACCTGGCTGGATTGTTTCGGCCAGGTACCCAGTTACGACGCCTACATCTTCGCCCAGGACACCGCACCGGCTTTTCACTGGCACCAGCGGGTTCTCAAGCTGCTGCAATGGCGCAATCCCCGCAAGCGTTGGGTGCTCAAAGATCCGATGCACCTTGATCGGATGCCAGACCTGCTCAAGGTTTATCCCGACGCCAAATTCGTTTGGCCGCATCGTGATCCCACCCGTGCATTGGCGTCGTTGGTCAGCATCATCGGGACCATCCAGTGGAGCCGCAGTGACCACCCGTTCAACGGCGTGTCACTGGAATACATGACAGATCCCAATATTTCGGCGGCCCGGTTCGCCGCGGTGATCAACCAGATGGAAACGGGCGCCATTCCGTCGGATCAGATATTCAACGTGCTCTACCAGGATCTGGTCGGCGACGTGCTGGGGACGATCGAGGACATGTACTGCCACTTCGGCATCGAGCTGACCGAAGAAGGACGTAAAGCCATGGGCCAGTACATGATCGACAACCCGCGCGACAACCGCCCGCCGCACCGGTTCAATTTCGGCTCATCCGACGTGGTCGCTCGCGCCCGGCAGGCACTGCAGGGCTACCAGGACTACTTCGGAATCCCGATCGAGTAGCCGGTCACTGCCTTGAAGGCGTTGACCGTGCTCAGTTGCCGGCGTGCGGGCGGTTACGCCAGAGATCGACCAGCTTGGCGTTGTCCGTCGGGTTGCTGCCGTAGATGACTATCTCGTCGGCACCGGCGTCGCGGAAGCGCTGCAGGCTGGTGACGCATTCGGCGGCGGTGCCGATGGCGCAGCTGTCCCGCATCCATTCCATCGGCACATGCTTGGCCGCTTCGATGAGCTGGTGCCGGTGATAGGTCAGGTCGGCGGTCTTGGTCTTCTGTGCCTTGAACAGTTCGTGTTCGGTGAGCTTGTGCAAGGTCTCGGCATCCCAGCCGTTGACCTTCGAGTAGGTCTCGACGACCGACGGCATGCCGACGATGTAGGTGAGCAACCGAGCAGCGGTCTGGTTGAGCACGCCGACGTCGTCGAAGTCGGGCGTGGTGATGACGCCGACGGCCAATCGGAATGCCGCGGGGTCGAGGCCCGCCTTTTCCCGCTCGGTCCGGATGATGTGTGCGGTCCGCGCGACGGCGTCCGGGGTGACGAGATCCAGCATGATGGCCCCATCGGCGGCGGTGGCGGCCAGCTTTGCTGCTTTGGGTCCGCCCATCAGGCCCCACCAGATCGGGGGTGGCGCGCACTGGGGCGGGTCGGCCATGAAGATGCCTTCGTAGCGTCCGGCCGGACCGTCGTAATCGATGGTCTCGCCGCGCCACAGCCTGCGGATGATGTCGATGTAGTCGACGAATGCGCCCAGCGAGTACATCTTGCCCAAGGCACCCGGCTGGTTCGCCAGCCCCAGGGTTTCCATCCAGGTGGTGTGGCCGCGGCCCAGCCCGAGCACGGTCCGTTCACCGTAGGCGGCCTGCATCGTGGCGCCGAGCGCGGCGGTGAGCACCGGGTGACGGGCACCCGCGGCCAGCACGCCGGTGCCCAGCGACAGTCGTGAGGTGACCGCGCCAACACCGCCCAGCAGCGGGCCGGTCACTTTGATGTCGTACCGCTCGGAGAGGAACCCCCGGCGCAGCCCGAGGCGCTCCGCCAGGACGGCTTCCTCAAGGATCACCCCGGGCCTGCGCTGGCGGCCCGCGGTGAGAAAAAATACCGAGGTCCTCGAGCACGGGCGCCGGAGCATCGATCTCATCAACTGCGGTCAGACTTGACATTGCGGCAGTTTACAAAGAGTGCGTACTACGTGTCAATCAGCGCGGTGCAGTACCTTGGTCCTGATGAGCAGCCCACTTTCGGCCCGCGAAGCGTTGATTGCACGTCTGCGCGCGGCGGTGGAATCGCTTCTCGAGCAAGAGATCAGCAACTACACCGAACTGACCGTCGCCGCCATCTGCGCGGCAGCCGGCACCTCGCGGCCGACGTTCTACGCGTACTTTGACGACAAGGTCGAGCTGATTCGCGCCATCGCCGCCGACACCATCGGCGAACTGGTCGGTGTCTCGGCCTCCTGGCTGGACGCCCCGAAGTCCACCCGGGCCGAGCTGAATCAGGCGATGACACAGCTGTTCGAGGGATACGCTCCGCACCGCAAAGTGATGGCCGCGGCCGCCGAGGTCGCGGCCTATGATGCCGAATTGCACGACGCCTTCATCGCCTCCATGGAGGCCGCGGCGCGTCGCGTGGCCGAACACATCGCCGAAGGCCAACGTTCGGGGCTGGTCCGAGCCGGTCTGCGCCCGTTGGCGACCGCGCGGTGGCTGGCATGGATGACCGAGCTCGGTTTGCGGCGCGCTTTCGCCGGGCGTTCGACGGCCGCACCCGAGGCGGTCGCTGCGATGACCGATGTGCACTGGTTCACCTTGTACGAGGCGGTTTAGTCGTGGTGCGAAACGGGACTCGGGCCGACTCTCGGGCACAGCGACGTTCCGAGGTGGAGCGGACGTTGGTCGCGACGCTGGAGCGCCTGATCGCCGATGAACCGCGGTTCACGGAGTTGACGCTGGAGCGGCTCGTGACTGCGGCAGGCATTTCACGCACCAGCTTCTACAAATATTTCGATAGCAAAGTCGACGTACTGGCCAGCTGGCTCGGCGAATTCATCCAATTGCTCGACCAGGCGCCGCGAACATGGTCCGGTGTGGCGGCACCGACTCGCGCCGGGCTGGCCGAAGGGATGCGGAAGGTCGCGGCCGTGTACCGGCCGCGGTTGCCGTTGGTTGCCGCTGTGTACGAAACTGCGGCAAGCGACGCCGAACTGCGGTCACAGCTCGCGGCGGCGCTCGAGTCGATGGAAGGTGCGCTGCGCCAACATATCTCGCGAGGCCAGCAGGAGGGGTGGGCCAACGCCGCGCTGGACGACGGCGAAACGGCGCGGTGGTTGATCTATCTGACCGAGAACGGGCTGCGGCACATTATCGGTCCCGCACCCGAGCGGGGTGTGCGGGAGTTGGTCGAAGCGTGGGCCGATACGGTGTGGTTCACGCTGTACCAACCGGCGGGCAGCGTCTAACGATTTCCGACGTAGTATGCGGATTGCCCAGTGGGGGCTGGGATTCCGAGAATATCCGCGAGTACGCGGGTGCCGGGGTTGTTCACCGCCATCGGGGCGTCCGGAGGCAGCAGCCCGCCGGCGATCATCAGGGAAGCGCCGCGGGCCACGATGCAACAGAACCGCACCCCGTTGAGGATCTCCCAGAACTCGACGTCGGCCAAGTTTTGGCCGCTGATCGCCGCGAACCGGGCGGACACCTCGTCGTCCGGCGGAAAGCCCGGTGGCAGCGGCAATCCCATGCCATCGGAGTGATGGCGCATCGCAAAGCGCCACCAGCCCAGGTCGTATTCCGGGACTGCGACCGTGGCGGCCTCCCAGTCCAGCACCGCGGCCACCGACAGATCGTCGGCAAACATGACGTTACCCAATCTGCCGTCGCCCCAACATAAACACGACCGATCGGGCTCGGCCGGCTGGTTGGCGCGGAGCCAGGCAAGGCCCGCATCGATCACCGGATTAGGTCGGCCGCCGCAGGCCCAATCCACCATCGACGCCACATAGCCGACGTGCTGCGCCACCAGTGTGTCGCCGAGATCGGGTCGGGCGAACGCAGACCGTAGTCCGGTGGCGTCGACATCGATCGCATGCACCGCGGCCATCGCGGCGAGGCTGTTGTCATACATCGTCGCCTGCTCACCAGGGGTGAGGTCGAGCACCCACCCCTCGGCGGTGAAAGGCGGATCATCGCGCGGCACCCGCCCGTCGAGGTGAGTCATCACCAAGAACTGCGCACCCAGCACCGAGGTGTCGCCCTCCGACCACAGCACCTCCGGGACGGGGACGCTCGAATGCTCGGCCACCGCGCGCAATACCCGAGCCTCGCGCAGCACGTCGTAATCCATGTAGATGCCGGGTCCGGTCGGCGCCACCCGCGCCACCAGCGGCCGCGCGCTGCGTACGCCGTCCTGCGTCCACTCGGCATCGAACATCACCGTCTCGGCCGAGAGCCCACTTTCCTTCGGCACGCGCAAATTGGTGATCACCGGGTCCGCGCCGGCGGGAAGACGCCCGGCGAGCCATCCGGCGAGCGACTCGGTCGCCAGGGCTGGATCGATGTTGCTCACGAGCGCCATTCGCAAGACCTTACGAAGAGTGCGCACTCAATGTCAACGATGTCTTACCCGCAGTGCGGACATGCTGTAAGAACTCTGTATGACATCTGGATCCCGACGCGGCCTACCCGCACCGCGGCGCACCGGCACTGCTCTGGTAACCGGCGCGTCCTCCGGCATCGGCGACGAGTTCGCCCGCCAACTATCCGCCCGGGGCCACCACGTCACTCTGGCCGCCCGGCGCGCGGACCGGTTGGAGAAATTGGCCGGTGAACTCGGCGACGCGCTGCCGGTCAGATGCGACGTCGCGGATCCGCAATCCCGCGCAAATCTGTTGGGCGCCATCACCGACGCGGGCCGGCAGGTCGACGTGCTGATCAATTGCGCCGGCTTCGGCGGCGGCGGGCCGGTGTGCGAATTCGACCCGGACCGCGCGGTGGAGATGCTGCGCACCAATGTGGAAGCGGTGTTCGCGTTGTGCGGGGCGCTGACGCCGGCTATGGCCGCGCGCCGGTCCGGCGCTGTGGTGATCGTTTCGTCCCTTGCCGGGATACTCTGTCCACCAGTCAATTTCGCAGCCTATGGGGCCAGCAAGGGGGCTTCGTTGCGCTACGCGCACGCGCTCCACTACGAGATGGCCAAAGTCGACGTTTCGGTGACCGCGCTGTGCCCGGGCCCGATCGACACGGAGTTCGGTGTCAGCTCCGGCCTGGAAAAGACGATGTCCGCGATGCCGGCTTTCGCCAAGGCCACCCCCGCGGATTGCGTCGCCGCCGCCTTCGCGGCGCTGCAGCGCGGCAGGCGGGAGGCCATCCCCAACGCCGTTGTCCGCGTTGCCGCCACAGCGGCGCGCAGGACACCGGCCGTGGTCGCTTCCCGGGTGCTGCCCGCCTTCTTCCGCGTCTGAGCGCGGTTCAGCAGCTACCGGCTTGGCTGCCGTCGAGGAACAGGCTCCCGAGCGGGTGCGACGCGGGAGTGAGCTCTTCGTCGGTCACCCACCTGCAGAGCCGGTGCAGCGGCTCGAACGCGTCTTGCGGCCCCGCGAAAGTCGGTACGCACGAGTAGCCGAGCGACACGATGCGCTGCGCGCCACACAAGGCGGCAGCGTCGCGCAGCTGTTCTTTGAGGGCCTCGGGATAAACACCGACAGTCTGTGTGTAGCTGTCGAACTGGTTGACCGCGTCGGCGACCGAGTCCACCGGAACCAGGTTGGCGACGCGGTCGTCGAGGGCCGCGGCAAAGTCCACCGGCTCCGGAAGCCGGGAGACGATGATCGCGCCCTCGCCGTCGCGACCACCGATGACGGTGAACCAGTCCTCGTCGAAGCGTGCGGCATCCAGCGCGCCGCGCAAGGCGGGGGCGATTCCGCGCTTGGGCCGGGTGCTGACGTGCTCGGGCAGCGCGATCAATTCGCGGTAAACCCGATCGCCGAATTCGGCGAGGCGTTCGACACCCCGGCCGTCGGTACCGGACTCCACGAACACCGTTCTAGCGTTGGCGCACGCGGCCTGGTTCAGGTGACCGATGTCGACCGCCAGCCGGCGGGCCGCCTCGCCGAAAGCCGCGTCACCGGCGAACGCCGCGGCACCGATCACGCTCGCACTGCGTTTCGGGTCGAAGCTCACCAGCTCGAGGCCGGGCTGCAGATACCGGGTCAGGTGTTTGATGGACGCGAACCCGCCCCATGCCACCACCTTGTCGAAGTGAGCGGGCTGGTAGAGCGACCGTTCCACCCGCTCGTCGCCGCCGCGCCAGTAGGCGGCGCTCAGATGCCGGGTGACGGGGATGATCGGGCGCCATCTCGCACATCGTCATCGCGATCGCCGTGGCTGTCATCGGGTCGTTGGAGGGGCTCTTGATGATCGCGTCGCCCCGGGTCAGCGCATTGCGAATCACGCTCAGCGCGGACAGCATTGGTGAGTTGCCCGCCGTGATGTGCACACACCTGCTGCCGAATGCGCGGACCCGCAGCGTTCGGCCGTCCGAAAGCACGGTGGGGACCCAGCCGTCGAGGTAGGCACGGCCGATGCCGATATCGACCATGTCGTCGAGCGCGGGGCGCGCGAAAAAGCGCCGGCATCAAACGGTATTGCTCGTCGACGATCGGCTGGGTCGTGGGCGCCGCCGCATACGACATCTCCCGCGCCAGCGCGAGGTGTTGGTTGCTGCGGCAGTCCAGCCGGCCGCCGAGTTCGACCAGGTAGTCAATGATCTCGGCGACCGGCAACGCCAGCAGGTCGCTCAGCGCGGTCGGATCGGTCAGCGGCAGCGACGCCAGGTGACGCGAGATGTCGGGGGCCAGGAACACCCCGCTGTCGGAGCGCGCACCGAACTCCTGCAGATCCTCGGTGACAACCCGGCCCCGCACGACCAGTGGCACCACGTTCTGCGTGAGCTTCGGGGCGTTCATATCGACGACAGGAATTCGACGGTTTCGCGGTGGGCCGCGTCGGTGGCCGCACAGGTGATCTTGTCCTCGCCGTCGCGCGCCGCGCCGAACCGCTCGATATCGCGCTCACAACCGGGGGTGGTTTGCCCGCAGGGGCATGGGTCGTAGTGGACCTTGACCTTGTCGCCGGTGATGAATCCACCCCAACGGGTCTTCACCGCGAGGTCGAAGAATGCGGCGCGTCCGGTCACGCTACCGGATCGGGGCAGCGGAGCGCCGGTCTGGGAATCCAGCACGAACGGTATCAGCCACGGGTTGAAATGAAACCGGCCATGATCGCATTCGCGTGCGGCCAAGGTGATTTCGGACATGCCGTAGCCGGGACGGATCCGCTTCGCGCCGAAGAACTCCACCACGTCGTCTTCCCAGCCGTCGGGCTGGACCATGCCCTTGGCGCCACCGCCCAACGCCAGTACCGAGTCAGGCGCGAACACGTCGCGCCGACCCGCGGCCAGGCCGGCCAGCGCCAGGTTGTGCACGGTATGCCAGACCGCGACGGTGAAGATCCGGCGGCCCGCCAGCTCGGTGGTGACCCGGTCCAGGAATTCCAGCAGCAGTTGCGGCATCGCCGAGAGCAAGGTGTCGAACTCCTCCTTGCGGGCCAATAGCGTTGGATCCGGATTCAGCTGGCGCACTGTGCCTTTGGCGGTGGCATCGCGCAGCCGTCCGGCCAGATACATCACGTCGGAGCTCAGTCGCGACGGTAGGGCGGCGTGAAAGTGCTCCTCGCCCTTCGCGACGTGTGCCGCGATTGCGTCGTTGAGCCGGGTGACCATTGCGCTGCCGTGGCGGAAATAGGGAAACAAGACCTCGATCGGGGCGGTCTGGCGGCAGTCCTCATCGGTACCGAAGTCTTGGATGAACACGGCGGCGAATGCGGCGCCCAGGGTGTCGAATTCCGCTTGGCTCCACGGCACCAGTGAAAACGAACCGGATGTGCCCGAGGAGTGACAGACCCGCAGTGGAGTCTGTGCGTCCAATTGCATGAACCAGTCGTCAAGGCAACGACATTCGCCGGCATCGAAGCCAGTGAGGTCGACGGTGGTCAGGCGCGAAAGCCAACGGGTGAGGTCCGCGAAGCGTTTCCGGTCGATCAACGATGCCGGGTAAGACTTGTAGAAGGCGTGATCGAACAGCAGCGGAACGACATCATCCAGCGTGTCGACGCGCTGCACATTCAGCTCGTCGGCCACTCGGCGCAGCAGCGGGATCTCGTTGCGCAACTGCGTGAACCGGGTGCGAAGCGCATCCCGTTGCAGGTCTTGCAGGGCGTCGGACTCGATGCCGTTCATCCGGGTCAGCGAGCCCGCGAAGGCGTCGATCGGGTCCTCGAGGAAGCCGTCGAGCGACGGAGACCGCTGAGGTTGCTTTACACCGAGTACGCCCACAGTGTAAAACTGTAACGACGGCCGCGCGCCAGCGTCAAGACGGCTGTGGCCTCAAAGTCCGGTGAGGGCCGCGATCAGGTCGTCGGTGGCCGACAGGAACGGCGAGTGGTCGGCGTCGAGCTCGATGAATTCGGCTCCTGCCCGTTCGCTCATGTCCCGTTGCAGCTGCCAGGGCACCGCACGGTCCTCCCTCGACCCGATGTAGGTCTTCGGCACGGCACCGAATCGCGATCCCGTCACCCGCACGATTTCGAGGACCGGAGGCAGCGGCTCGGGGACGAGTCGGGATGCGGTTGCCATCGCGTCCGCGTGGTCGCACCGGTTGAAGAACCCTTCGACCGCGGCCTGCGCGGACGACACGAAAATACTGGCCCCGTCATCCGATGTGGTCAACGTGCCTTCGCGGGCGAAGAAGCTCTGTGATGTGGGCGCCAGAATGGTCTGCAACGCGCCCTCGCCGTCACGCAGGATCAGTGAGTTTACGAAGACGGCTCGGGCCAAAGACTTTGCCCGCGCCTCTGCGGCGAGGGTGGCGGCAAGACCACCCAAGCTGTGCGCGACGAGTATCACCGGCTCCTGGCAACGGTCGATCGCCGCGATCACCGTCGCCGCATAGGAGGCCAGGTGCGGGCGCGCCAACGTGGCGCCGCCCGGACGCCCCGGCAGGTCGACCGCCTCGACGTGATGCCCCTGTTCGCGCAATGGTTCCGCTACCCGGTCCCAGCACCACGATCCGTGCATCGCGCCATGGACGAGAACGAACGTTGACATTTCGGCGCCCTTCTCCCGGGTAGGTCAACAGCATCGCACGACAGTGCAGATCGCTCCGCGCTCAGTCACCAGCACGTCGGCTCCGCAGCCAGCAGAGCGTAGTGCTCGCTTCGGGCTGCCCGGCCTCGGCCGCAGCGCGCCACCATCGCTCGGCGGCCGCAATGTCGCCGTGCTGATAGCGGTAGGTGCCGACGTTGTACTGGGCGTCGCGGTGTCCGGCCCGTGCGGCGATGCGCCACCAGTGTTCGGCGACGTCATGTTCGCCCCGCATGTGATGACTGACGCCCAAATGATATTGGGCGTCAACATGACTGGACTCGGCGGCGCTGCGCCACCAGCGCTCGGCAGCCCGTTGGGCGCCACGATCTTGGCAATCGACCCCGAGGTTGTATTGCGCCCCGGCGTGCCCCGCCTGTGCTGCTACGCGCCACCAACACCGAGCTTCGGACCGCGCCGATTCGGTGCCGGTGAGATCGAGCAGCACGCCGAGGTTGTATTGCGCATCGGTGTGGCCGGTTCCGGCGACCAGGCGCAACCAGTCCTCTGCCTCGGGGTCGCCCCGCAGCTGCAACCGCACGCCGAGGTTATACCGCGCCTCGACATGGCCTCCCGATGCCGCAAGGCGCCACCAGTATTCGGCCTCTTCGCCCGATCGTCCTGTTGCATCTTCGTGCAGCATCACACCGAGGCTGTATTGAGCTTCGTGGTCTCCAGATCTTGCCGCACGCCGCCACCACTTCTCGGCCGCCGCCCGTAGCGCGACGTTGCCTGTCTCATAGAGCAGGCGAGCGCGTTCGCAGCTCATATCGCCGTCATCACCGGCGCCGTCCGCCTCGACCTCGAACTCAGCGTGGGGCATGTCTCAACCTAGATAATTGCGATAACGATCGTTTCTTTATAGCATCGACATAGCTGGTAATACCTCTAATGTAGTGCGTATCACGCTGTGAACGATCGGACTTATTGCGACTGATGGTCAAAATATCGATGCGGGATCGCACGCGCCGACGCCTGGGTCTGCGCGGACGTCGGCGACCGAATACCGGCGCGACGCACTCCGAACACCCCGACCGCGAGTGGGCGGAGATGGACTGGAATCAGCACGTGCGTGGCGCTGCCGTACGTGGCCGGTACGTGCACTACGTCGACGTCGGAACCGGCCGGCCGGTGGTGCTGACGCACGGCCAGGGCGGAGCATGGCAATGGTGGCTGCGGGTCATCCCCGCGGTGGCGCGCCACCACCGGGTGATTGCGCTCGACCTCGCGGGCTTCGGCGCATCGGAGCCGGTGGGCGCCGGGGATGTCTTCGAGGAACAGGTCGCTACCGTGGTCGGACTGTTGGACGAGTTGCGGCTGGCCAAAGCGACCATCGTGGGTCACTCGATGGGCGGCCTCGTCTCGCTCAAAGTTGCGTGCGACCACCCCCACCGGGTCGACGGGTTGATGTTGATCGGCTCCGGTAGCAACATCATGGGTCCGGCGCGACTGCGGGCGATCTTGTTGGGCTTCCGATTGTTCGACCGGGTTTTCCGGTTTCCCACCGTGCCGCGCATTATCGTGCGATGGCGTCGCCTACGGGCCGCGTTCTTCAAGCTCGCCGTGGCGGAGACACATCACATCACGCGGTCGTTGGCCGCCGAACTGGTGCCGCGGATGGCGGCGCCGGGGTTCATCGCCGGCATGGAAGCCGCTGGCAAGGCGGTGGGAGAAGCTACCCCCGAAGCTGTCCGCGCTCCCGCGTTGGTGGTGTGGGGCCGTGGCGACCGAATCGTTCCACTCTCGTCGGGACGCCAACTGGCAGCAGCCATTCCCGATGCGCAGCTGGTGGTACTCGATGACGTCGCACACTGCGCGATGCTCGAGAAGCCCGCCGAGACTGCGGCTTTGATCATCGATTTCGTCCGCGACCCCAGGGCCGGCCGGGCCGCGAGAGACTCCGCAACGGACGTGGTCGACCGTGACGATAGTCAGGCCGGCGCCCGGATTGCGCAGTGGGAGAATACTTTCGGAGAGGAGAACTGGGGATGAACCGGGAGGAACTTTGGTCCGACCTGGAGAACTGGGGCCGCGATCCAGTGCTGTCCGAACTGGATGCGCTGATGTGGCGTACCGATCGGCACCCGCAGGGCGCATGGTCTGGGGTGGTGGTGCAGCTGCTTGCTTGACACCGTCCCGGATTGGGAGCGGCTTCGGGCTGCTCATGAGTGGTTCGTGGAGATCGTTCCGCGGTTCGCGCAGCGAGTGGTCGATCCGGTGCTTCCGGTCGGCCCACCGATGTGGGAGGACGACCCGTCCTTCGACCTGGACTACCACCTGCGGCGGGTGTCGTTGCCCGCACCCGGCACGCGCAGTCAGTTGCTCGAACTCGCGCAGACGATCGGGCTGACGCCGTTGGACCGGTCCCGCCCGCCCTGGGAGGGCTACCTGGTCGAAGGCCTGGAGGGTGGCCGCGCGGCCTACGTTATGCACGCTCATCACGTCTTCATGGATGGGCTGGCGCTGGCACGGTTGCACGAGCGTGTCCTCAACACGGGCCGTGAGCATCAGCCCGACAAACCCATGCCGGTGCACGAACCGGTGCGGCGCAGCCCCATCGGTGTGGCAGTCGAACAGATCGGCCATCAGATCGCCGGCACCCCGAAGGCTCTTTTCGGGACTGGGCGAGCGGTAGTCAAAGCGGTCGGCAACCTTCGCTCTACCGCGGACTACGTGACTTCGTTGGCGCGGGTGGCCGGACCGCCCCCGAAGAATCCGTCCAAGGTCCTGCAGGGCGGTTCCCGAAAGATGTGGCGCTTCGGGACCATGGAATGCGAACTCGACGACCTGAAACGTGCGGCGAAAGCGGCAGGCGGCACGCTAAATGACGCGTACGTCAGTGCGCTCCTCGGTGGGCTGCGGCGGTATTGCAGCGCCAACGGCGAAGAACTGGAAGATGTTCCGATCTCGATGCCAGTGGCCATGCGCTCTGCGGACAACGCGACCGGCGGCAATGACTTTGCCGCCGCCTATTTCCTGGTGCCGTCCGGCGTGGCAGATCCTGCCGAGCGGATCCGGGCGATGCACGAGCGGGTCCAGCACGTGCGGTCCGAACCCGCCCTGGGCTTCCTCGGTGCCATCACCCCGGTGCTCAACCGCACCCCTTCGGGTGTGGCCGCGGCGATCCTCGGCGCTGTCGGGGGGAGCGGTGCTCACCACCAGCTCATGGCCGGGCATTACCGAGGACCGCTACATGGCGGGCGCGCGCTTCGACCGGATGTTCGTCTTCGCGCCGTTGCCGGGCACCGTTTTGACCTCGGCCATGTGCACCCACTGCGGGCGTGTGCTGTATCGCCATGAACGCCGACGGCGAGGTGTTCAAAGACCTTGATCTGCTGTGGAACTCGATGCAGGAGAGTCTGGACGAAATTCTCGCGCTCGGCCGCTAGACCTACCTCGACCGCGCCCCGGGGCTACGGCCGACTGGCGCGGGGCTCGACCGCCACGACGTCATCGGCGCTCCAGCACGCTTGGCATCGACGATGATCACGAAGCTCCAGACGCACGCGGCAAGGCAGATGCCGACGTACTGCCAGGAGTGAAAGAATCCGCCGCCGAAGAAGAAAATCGACACGACCGAATAGAGCACGGCCATAACGGAGTAGCCGATCCACTCCAGCAGGGATTGACCACGCCCGTCGGGGCGACGGCCCAGCATCGCGCTCGCCGAGGGTCCGCCCCACAACAGCGTCGCCATGAACGACAACAGGTACAGATCGTCGGCGAGTGCGCCTTTCAACAGTGCCCAGCTGACCACGCCGGCGGACATGGCGCCGACGATCCGGATGGTGTGCTCCCGCTGGGACCGGCCGGGGGAGAGCTCGTCGCGGCCGTATTGAATTGTCTGCCAAGCGAAAATCGACTCGGCGGCAAACGTCACGATGATGGCGAACCAGAACAGCTGCATGAACCAGTGACTGTGCCGGCCGCCGAACCAGTCGCTGAAGTGCAGCAGATAGGACCCGTCGTGCGGCCACCAGAGGGCCGTCATCCACAGCGCCATCGGATAAACCCGGTCGCGTTTTCCCATCCGGGCGCCTTCGATGAAGAAGACGAACATCGCGACAATCGACAGCCCGCCGATTGCAACGACGGCGATCGCGTTGTGCGAGATCGCGTCGAGCGTGGTCCGGGGATCGTAGGTATTCATTGCTGTACCAAGGTATCCAGGGCGACGGTGGATGCCAACGTTCGGCGGGGATCGGAGTAGGACGACGCGAGCACGCGCAGCAAACGCGCGTCGGCGAACGCATGCGAGACCGGGTATTCGCGCATATATCCGTAGCCGCCGTGAAGTTGGAGGGACTGGTCGACGGCTTCGCCACAAACTCTGGTTGCAGTGATGCAGGCGGCAGCCGCGTCGGCTGCATCCAGCTCACCGGTGCTGCGCGCGTGCACGCAGAGATCGACGAAGGCGGTCAGCCCGGCCACCTCGGCCCAGAGCTCGGCAAGCCGAAAGCGGGTGTTCTCGAACTCCGCCAGCGGCCGGCCGAATACCTTGCGCTCGTGGACGTAATCCACCGCCAGCGTCGTCGCGGACCGTGCGCTCGCCAGCGCCAACACCGCGAACCACAGATCGATGTCACGACGCAGTGCGGCCGGGGAACCGATCTCGGTTCCGGCGGTGTCGACCGTGCCATTGCTGAGCGTGACGTCCGCCAGGCCGGCGTCGCGTCCGGCGAGGTTGCCAACGATCGGTGTGACGGCGACCCCTGGTTGATCGAGCGCGAGCAGGGCAACGGAGTCGGTGCCCGTTATCAGCAGCGCGTCGGCGATGCGGCCGGCGGCGACGTTCGAGAGGATGGCGGGCGCGGGAACCGCGACCAGCTGACCGGCGCTGAGACCGGGTAGCCACCGTTGTCGGTCCGCCGCGGTGGCGTGATCGAGCAGAAAAGGGATAGCGACGCCGGCCTGCAGTGCCCAGAGCACGGCCAGGCCGATCGCCCCGGCCGCGACCGTCTCCTCGATCAGGACCGTCAAAAACCCGAAGTCGTCGGCACCGCCACCGCCGAACTCCTCGGGCACCGCGGTACCCAGGAAGCCCGCGGCACCGGCCGCGGCGACCACGCTGCGGGGCGTCGCATCGGCCTCACGCCAGGCGTCCAGGTTCGGTGCCACCTCGGTGGCGATGAAACGCTTGACGCTGTCGCGGAACGCCGCGTGATCCTCGTCGAAGAAGCGTCGGCGCTTCGAACTCACCCCGAAATCACCTCGGCGCCATGCGAATCGCGCCATCCAAACGGATGGTCTCACCGTTGAGCATGCCGTTGTCGATGATCGCCAGTGCCAACCGGGCGAACTCGTCGGGCAGGCCCAGCCGACTCGGATGCGGGACGGTCTTTGCCAGTGAGGCCCGTACCTCGTCGGAGACCTTTGCCAGAAGCGGCGTGTCGAAGGTGCCGGGCGCGATGGTGCAGACGCGGATCGCCTTGGACGCCAGGTCGCGTGCGGCGACGATGGTCATGCCGACAATGCCTGCCTTGGACGAGGCATACGGTATCTGTCCGATCTGGCCTTCGAACGCGGCCACGGACGCGGTCAGGATGACCACACCGCGATCACCGTCGATCGGCTCGTTGGTGGCCATCTGTGCGGCGGCCAGGCGCAGCACGTTGAACGATCCGATGAGGTTGATACCGATGACCTCGGAATAGGTCTCCAGTGAGCCGGGTGAGCCGTCTTTGTTGACCACCCGCACCGGACCGCCACGTCCGGCGCAATGCACCACCGCCCGAAGCGGGGCCGCCTCGACGGCGGCGTTGATCGCCGCGGTGACTTCCTCGGGGTTGCGGACGTCGGCGGCGACGAACTGCACCGCGTCGCCCAGTTCTTTCGCGACGGTTTCGCCGTTCGAGGAGGGCAGGTCGGCGATGACGACCCGGGCGGCGCCGCCTGCCACGAGGCGCTCGACGGTCGCGCGACCGAGCCCGGATGCGCCGCCGGTGACGACCGCGCTGATTCCGTCAATCTGCATGGTTTGCTTGTCCTTTCGGATCCTTACGGGGCCTTTTCAGAGCCGTTCGATGATGGTGGCGTTGGCCATTCCGCCGGCTTCGCACATGGTTTGCAGCCCGAAGCGGCCGCCGGTGGACTCCAACGCGTGCAGCATCGTCGTCAACAGCCGGGCACCGGACGCCCCGAGTGGGTGGCCCAGCGCAACCGCCCCGCCGCGGGGGTTGAGCCTGGTGGGATCGGCATTGAAGTGTTGTGCCCAGGCCATCGGGACCGGCGCGAACGCCTCGTTGACTTCGTAGTGGTCGATATCGGCCAGCGACATCCGCGACCGCCGCAACACCCGCTCGGTGGCCGGGATGGGGCCGGTCAGCATGGTGATCGGATCGTCGGCGGCGAGTCCGAACGCATGGAAACGCGCCCGCGGGGTCAGGCCCAGTTCCGCGGCGGTGTCGTCGCCCATGATCAACACCGCCGCAGCCCCGTCGGCCAGCTGGGACGAATTTCCCGGGGTGATGTGCCAGTCGGTGATCTCGGGGAAGCGTGCGGCCATCTCGTCGGAGTAGAACGACGATTTAAGCGTCGCCAGACCCTCGACCGTGGTCGATGGCCGGATGGTTTCGTCGGTACTGACCGTCTGTCCGTCGGGCGTGGTGATCGGCACGATCTCGGCGCTGAAGTCGGCCGCGGCGGCATTGCGATGGGACCGGGCGGAAAACTCGTCGATGGACTCGCGGTCGAGTTTCCAGCGGGCGGCCACCAATTCGGCCGAGACGCCCTGCGGCACGAGTCCCGGCGCATAACGGTGCGCCACTGCCGAACCGTACGGATCCTGCCCGATCCGCGCGGTGAACATCGGGATCCGGCTCATCGACTCGACACCGGCCGCCACCACGATGTCGCACGCGCCCGCGATCACGGCCTGTGCGGCGAAGTCGGCGGCCTGCTGGCTGGATCCGCAGGCCCGGTGCACCGCCACTGATGGCACGCTCTCGGGCAGGCCTGCCGAGAGCCACGCCCAGCGTCCGACCGGCCCGGACTGTTCACCGACCTGACTCACACAACCGGCGATCACGTCGTCGACGCGAGCGGGATCGACGTCGTTGCGGGCCATCAATTGACCAATCACCTGACCCAGCAGCTCTACGGGATGAACGCCGCTCAGCGCCCCGCCGGGGCGGCCGTCCTTCGGTGGCTTCCCCTTGGCCATCGGGGACCGGACGGCATCGACAATCACTGCGCTACGGGACATCTCGGCCTCTCTTCGGTGTGTCTTTTGGTTCGACTTGCGGCGGTTCAGGCGTGCTGCGGCTGGCTGATCGCCGCGGCGTCCCAGTAGAACGCCTTGATTTCCTGGACCCGGTCGCCGGAGAACGACCACACCTCCAGGGCAGAGTTGGGAACTGTGTCCTCGGAGCCCGGGTTCTTCCATTCGAAGGTGATCCAGGCGACCACGTGGTCGCCGTCGCCGATGGTCCGAAGCAGGGTGAGATTCGTGGCGCCCGCTTGGTTACCGGCTTTCGCGATCCCGGTGAACAGCCCCCGCGTAGCCGTCGACTGCCCTCCACCCGGCCGCCATGCGGCAGCGACGGCGGCCATTCGATCGAGGCATCCTCGGCAAAGTGAGCGTCGATCGCGGCCGCCACCGCATCAGGGTCGGCGCCGCTGAGCGCGGTGTAGAAGTCGGCGACGATCTGGGCGTTCGACATCGGGTACCTCACTGTGTCCGGAGCGGGGGATTATTTTAGAACCGTATCGTCTCATTAAGGGCTGGGCAATGGCGGCCCCCCCGGAGCCACCGGCGATCATCGTGCCCTGGCTGGTGGCGCAGCGGTTGCCGTCGCGGTCCTCGACCACGACTTCGACGAACTTGGTGCGCCGCCCCCCGCCCAAGCCGGTCGCGCGAAACGTCAGCGGCGCGTGGGCGGGTGAATGAAATTGGATATGCAGCGACCCGGTCGCGGGCAACAGTCCGGGTTCGCTCATCCGCACGGTAAGAGCGCCCATGATCTGATCGGCCGCAGCGGTTACGGTGCCCCCGTTCACGGCCCCATTGGGGTTGGGGGTCAGCGTCGAACGTTCCATACGAAAGATCGCCGACATGGCATTGAACTCCGTGCACACCAGGCCCACGTCGCGGCAGTAGGGCAGAGCGTTGACCCAGGTCAACCAATCCACGGTGGGGCCCGACGGCGGGTTCCACCACTCCGCTTCGGGCGGGATCCGCTCTTCAGGCATCTTCAGGCTCCGGTTCTCGTTTTCCTGAGACAATGTAAACGATCGTTCCCGCTAGGGTAGTCGCCCCCGGGCCGTGTGTGGCCATTGACACAAACGACCCAAATCGGCAATTATGAGACATTGAACCTTAAAAACGTAGCCCGTCGGCAGAACGTCCGTTCGGGAGAGACTGAAGACAAGGACACCAACTTCATGGGACTCGCCGACAACAAGGTCGCCTTCATTTCCGGGGTAGCGCGGGGGCAGGGCCGCTCGCACGCGGTGCGACTCGCCGAGGAAGGCGCCGACATCATCGGCTTCGACATCTGTGCCGACGACCCCTCGGTGGAATACCCGCTTGCCACCCGCGATGATCTCGACGAAACGGGCAAGCTCATCGAGAAGTTCGGCCGCAAAGCGCTGCTGTCGGTCGCCGACGTTCGCGACCACGAGGCGGTTAAGCGGATTGTCGACGAGGGCGTGGCAGAGTTGGGGCGGTTGGACATCGTCCTGGCGAACGCCGGCGTGATGGCCATTACCGGCCAGCAGCGCCTAGCGCGTGAAGCGTTCCTGGCCGGCATCGACATCATGCTGGTCGGCGTCTTCAACACCGTGATGCCGGCGATTCCGCACCTGCAGGCCGGCGGGCGGGGAGGATCGATCGTGATCACCAGCTCCACTGCGGGCTTGGTCGGCGGCCTCGGCGACGGCTCGCCGGGGGTGCTGGGCTACACCGCCTCCAAACACGGGGTAGTCGGATTGATGCGCGCGTGGGCCAATGTGCTTGCCCCAGATAACATTCGGGTGAACACCATCCACCCGACCGGGGTCAACTCCCCGATGATCGCCAACGAAGCATTCGGGCGCTACGTGCAGGAGTTCCCGACGATCGCGCAGAACCTGCAGAATCCCCTGCCGGTCCCCAACGGACTGCTCGAGCCGCAGGACGTGACGGACTCGATCATGCACCTGGTTTCGGACGCGGGCCGCTACATCACCGGCAGCACGTTCGTCATGGATGCTGGGTTCACCAATAACCGATGATCATCTAACCGGAAATCATCGAAGTCGCTGATCGGAAGGGGCCAACGATGACGCAGGTGGTTGAACGACCGGATCTCGGGACGCGGGACAGCGCTTCTCGACCAGTCGATACCGCACCTCGCACGTCGGCCCCGGTGAGGTGGTGGGCGGCCGTCGGCAGCGCTTACCTGGTGTTCATGGTGGTCGTACTGAGCGCCTGGGTTCTTGGCCCGCTGTTCAAGACCGTGCCGGTGGGTCCGACCCCGGTTCCGACCTTCATGAAGGTCGCGGTGGTTTTCTTCGAGGTCATCTCGATCCCCGCGGTGTTGGCGTGCTTCTACTTCATGGTCGTCAAACCGTGGCGGCGCGACGGCAAACTCAGCGTGGACGGGGCGCTGACGATCGCCTTTGCGACGGTGTGGTTCCAGGATCCGTTGTCGGCGTACAGCGGCACCTGGTTCACCTACAACGCCTGGGCGCTCAACTACGGCTCCTGGGTGAACAGCATTCCCTTCGCCACCGGCAAGGCCGCACCCGGCGCGATGCTGGTCGAGCCAATTCTGATCATTCCCGGCGCCTACGTCTACTGCTTCGTGATAGCGATGTTCGCCGGGTCCTGGGTGATGCGAACCGCACGCAAGCGCTGGCCGCAACTCAGTGCGGTCAAGCTGGCCGCCATGTGTGTCGTAGCGATGTGGGGTTTCGACGTTCTGCTCGAAGGCGTCATGTTCATGCCGCTGGGTGTCTGGGAGTATCCCGGCGGGCACTTCAGCATCTTCTCGAACACCTACCACCGCTTCCCGCTCACCGAGATGATCACCGCCGGTTCGGCATTCGCGTCCGTCGCCATCCTGCGCTTTTTCAAGAACGACCGCGGCGAGACGCTGGCAGACCGTGGCCTCGAGTCACTGAAAGTATCGGATCGCCGCAAGAGCCTGTTGCGCGGGCTGGCAATGATCGGTTTCGTCAACATGTTGTTCTTCGTCCTGTACAACGTGCTCAACACCTGGACCGCGACGCGGATGGCCGAATGGCCGGTGGACCTGCAGCAGCGCTCGTATCTGACCAATGGTCTGTGCGGAGAGGGCACCGACCAGATGTGCCCGGGCCCGGCAGTTCCCCAGTTCCGCAACAACAATCAGGATCCCAACGGGGGTTCGGCGCATCTGGACCCGAACGGTCATCTGGTAGTGCCGCCCAACACCGTGCTGCCGAGCATGGTGCCTTTCGACCGCGGAAAGTAGACCGAGGGCGCGACATTTCATCGATCACCAGATTCGCAGTGCTGGCGACCGCGATCGCCTCTCGGCCCTTGACTGTCGAAGAAACGCGCGCCGAGTCAACTCACACGGACGGCCGCACGGTGTTCGTCGCTGCCGGCCTCGACGACGCGGACGTACGTGACGCGGTCGCGGTACAGGCGGCGCTGCTGGCCGGTGGCGCGTTGCGCAAAGACCTGATGATGCGACTGGCGCGACATCGCACGACCGCAGCCCAGCGCTATCTCGCTCTGGAAGTCGGCCGTGTCGCAGAGCAGTTGGATCGGGTCTTGCCGACCAGAACCGCGCGACGCATCAAATCGGCAGGTTTGCAAGCACTTTCAGGCTCCAGCGATGAGTCTTACGACCTTGCGCTGGGTCGCCAGCCGGTTGCCTCACCCCCGGATTGGGTCGGTGTGTTGCGGCCTTCCCGGCTGCGCCGGGTGAGCCAGGAGGAGCTGCGTGCCTCGCCCACCGATCACGACCTGACGCGCTTGGGGCAGTTGCAGGAAGAGGATCCCGAGGAGGACGACGGCCCCGCGGACGAGAACGACGACAGCAAGATCGTCAATCTGCTGTCCGCCCCGGGAATTCCCAATCCGCTGGGCGACGCGATCCAGAAGCTCCTCGGCATGGGCCGCAGCGGCCAGGACAAGAATCAAGGTTCTGCCGAGATCCCGGCGGGTAAGCAGCGGTTCGGTCCGGTCGGCCGGAATGCGCGCAAGGGGGCACTGGGCCGGTTGATGTCCGCGGTGCTGGAACCGGCGCCGGTCGTCGGAACCCGTTACCCGGAGTGGGATTGCCACAAGGGGGCCTATCGTTTCGACTGGTGCGCGGTGGCCGAATACGATCCGGCCGACGTCGAGTCCGCCGCTGAAGTCACCGTCAGCAGAACCCTGTTGCAGCGGCCCCTGGCCCGAGTCGGCATCGAGCCGCAACGCCATCGACGTCAGGCCGAGGGCGATTCCCTGGATCTGTCGGCGCTGGTGGACTACGAGACCGACCGCCGACACGGCGACAATCCGGACCCCTACATCTACGAGGCCAGTCGACTGACCAAGCGCGACCTATCGGTACTCGTACTGCTGGATTGTTCGGGTTCGACCGCAGAAGACTCCGGCGGCCGCGTGGTTTTCGAGGAGGAGCGCCGGCTCGCCGGAGATTTCACTGTGGCGTTGGAAAGGCTGGGCGACCGGGTCGGGACCTACGGATTCTATTCCCGCGGCAAAGATGCGGTGCGCTTTCTCAGGGTCAAGAGTTTCGACGCCAGGTTCGACGCGGCCGCCAAGCGCCGCCTGCGGTCGGTCCAACCGTCCGGGTTCACCCGGATCGGCGCCGCCATCCGCCACGCCACCCACGTCCTGCAATCGCAGGCGCTGGCAAAGAATATGGTGCTGTTGGTGATCGGCGACGGATTGCCTTACGACGACGGCTACGAGGATCGCTACGCGCGCGCGGACGCCCGGCAGGCGATCAAGGAAGCGGTGCTGCAGGGCATCGGCGTGGCCGGAATCGGCATCCGCTCGTCGACCGAACCCGAGGTTCTCGAGGACGTGTGGTCGGACGCATCGTTCAGGGTGATCGGACAGAGCGGCGATATTACCCAGCACCTGCGCGGCCTATTGCTCAACGCGCTCAGTGTGACGCGCAGTAACGGCCGGCGACGCGAGTTGTTATCCGAAGAGCACCACGGATACCTACGGTCGCTGCATGCGGCCAGACGCAACGTGATCAACACATATAGCTGAAGCTGCGAGGTGGGAATGAGCGAATTGACAATGGAGCAAAGGGATTCGATGCCTGACACGGGTCGAGCCAAGCAGGGCTACATCCCTGTCGGCGACGAAGTCGACGTGTTCGCCGCGGCCTGGAAGTCTGGACTTCCGGTCATGCTCAAGGGGCCGACGGGTTGCGGTAAGACCCGGCTCGTCGAGCACATGGCGGAGCAGTTCGGGGTGCCGCTGTTCACTGTGTGTTGTCACGAGGACATGACATCGTCAGATCTTCTGGGCCGGTTCGTACTTCGTGACTCGCACACGGAGTGGGTGGACGGCCCCCTGACCCAGGCTGTGCGGCAGGGCGGCATCTGTTACCTCGACGAAGTGGTCGAAGCCCGCCAGGACGCGATCGTGGCAGTGCATTCGCTGGCCGATCACCGTCGCGAGCTGAACATCGAGCGATTGGGTGGCGTCAAAATACAAGCGGCAATGGGATTTCAGCTCGTTGTCTCCTACAACCCCGGCTATCAGAGCGTCCTCAAAGACCTCAAGATGTCGACGCGCCAGCGCCTCGTCGGCATCGACCTCGGATTCCCGCCGCCCGATATCGAGAGAAGGATTCTGCTGCAGGAGAGCGGGCTGGACTCCGAACTGCTCGACGACATCATTCGGCTGGGTCAGGCGATTCGGCGCCTCGATGATGCCGCGCTACGTGAAACCGCTTCCACCCGTGCGCTTGTCGCGACAGCTACCCTGGTGCGCGCGGGTCTGCGCCCGCGTGCAGCGGCCGTCTCCGCGATCGCCAGTCCGCTGACCGACGATGCGGAAACCTGCGAGCGGTTGACGGTGCTGATCGAGTCGTATCTCTGAAGCGGACTACCTGCCGGTCGAGACGGTGTCGAGATTCTCGACCGGTGAGCCGGGATTGCGCGTGGCCCGCTGCACCGCGGCGCGCATCAGGTAGAAGGTCACCAGGAACCAGCCGCCGAACAACACCACCGGGATCCACAGGCCGAACAGCCCATTCCACGACCACGGTCCGGAGTGGAAGAAGAACAGCAGCTGGTCGGGCAGGATCAGCATGACGATCATGATGTTGACGTAGCCGGCCCAGCGCGGAAATACCGGATCGGCGCTCTTGTCGATGAAGGCCGCGATGGCGATCGCGATCGGCATCGCGGCGAACATGGATACCCCACCGATGAACTGCAGCCACGCCATGTCGTTGAAAATGTAGGTCAGTTCGTGAGCCCGCTCGGGACGGTAGGCGGCGACCAACCACCAAATGGCAGGATAGAACGACAGGACCATGTTTCCGCAGCCGCCGATGACCACGCCATAGGTGAGCACGCCCGCGCCGCCTTCGATCTTGGACAAGAACTGCCCGATCGCGGCGGCGAAGAAGATGAAGACACCGGCTGCCCACATCACCATCACCATGCCGATACGAATACCGTTGGTGTTCTCCTGGAAGATCCGGGCGATTTCATCGGCGTTGCGGGACGGCGCAACTGGTGGGAGGAAGCCGGCGAAGGCACCCCAGCCCAGGAAGAGCAACAGCAGGTACCCAGGGCCGCACCAGGCACCGAACATTACTTACAAGTTCTCAAACTACCCCCTATGCCGCCCCCCGAAGTCAACGGCGAGCGATAACGGGTTTGCGGCGGGCTTCTTGGCCGAGATGTCGCCGGCGGCGACGCCGCGTTTGAGGGTAGTCGACGGACTCATAATTGGTGTACCTGGGCGTTTGTTGCGTCGGCTAGCGTTGGAACGTTTTGGGCGTACGTGCTTCTAGCTGTGTCGATACGGCTTGTCGCGTTGGCCGGAGCTGGATGTGTAGGGAAGTGCTGCGGTATCGGTCGCGGTATCCGCCAGTTCCGCGGGCTCGATAAGCAGCCAGCGACACCATTGCCATGGGTTGACGGCCGCACCCGCCGCGCCACGGTAAGACACGGAGCGCGGCTGTGCACCGCGACGTACCTTTTCTTCACGCCGCCGAAGCGGCTTGCATCACGGCAATCGCTCGCTGGCAGGTGCCGGTTTGCGCGGTGGTTCGGTGGCTGTCAATGCTCGGCATGGAGCCGACCGCAAAGCGGCGTGGCCTTGACAGTCACCGCATCAGCGTTGAGCACAATTTGAGGCCAGTGCGGCCAAGTGGTGGATTTGGCGGACGAACATGCCGCGTGCGGCGGCAGCTGACCACGGTGTTCCCGAGACATCGCCGCCCCGCGAAGCGGTTGGTAGACCTAGACGCGCGCTTCAGTCGAGGCGGTAGCGGATCAGCCTGGAGCTGTTGGCGACTACTGCCACCGAGGACGCGTTGTGCAGGATCGCCGCCAGCACCGGCGACAACGCGCCACCTGCGCCGATCGCCAGCCCGACGGCGTTGACCGCAATGGACATGCCGTAGTTCTGGCGGATGACCTCGACCGCGCGGGCGCCCAGGTCGGGCACGTCGAGCAGGCGCTGCAGGTCGTCGTTGGCCAACGCGATGTCGGCCGTCTCGACCGCGACGTCGGTGCCGGCCAGGCCCATGGCGATGCCGATATCGGCGGCGGCCAGGGCGGGGGCGTCGTTGACGCCGTCACCGACCATCCCGACGACGTAGCCCTCGTCCTGTAGCCCGCGGACCACTTCGAGTTTGTCATCCGGCAGCACCTCGGCGCGCCACTCGTCGATGCCGAGCTCACCGGCGACCGCCTCGGCGGTATCGTGATGATCGCCGGTGAGCATCACGATCCGGCGAATACCGTTGGCGCGCAACTTTTTCACGACGTCCGGCGCCTCGGGCCGCACTTGGTCACGTAGGCTGATCAACCCGACCAGGGTGCCGTCCACCGCCAGCAGCAGCGGCGTCTCGGCTTGGCGTCGCAGCGTGTCGACCCACTGCGTCGCCTTCTTCGACACCCGGACTTTTTCGGAGCGCAGCAGCGACGGGCTGCCCAGCAGCAGCGTTCGGCCGTCGGCCCAGGTCCGCATGCCCAGCCCGACCAGCACCTCGCATTCTTCGTGCGGCGGGATGGTGATGCGGCGTTCCTCGGTGGAGCGGATCACGGCCTCGGCAAGTGGATGGCGCGAATGCAGCTCCGAGCTGGCCGCATACGCGAGGACCTGCTCGGGCTGCCAATCCTTGTGTATGGCAATGATATTGGTCACCACTGGACGCCCGATGGTCAGTGTGCCGGTCTTGTCGAACACGATCGCGTCGACCCGGCCGGCCTGCTCCAGGTGCGATCCACCCTTGATCAGGATGCCGCGGCGTGCGCCGTTGCCGATCGCGGCGCTGATCGCCGTCGGTGTGGCCAGCCCCACCGCGCACGGGCAGGCGATCAGCAGCATGGTCATCGCGCGCCGGACATCCCCGGTGATCGCCAAGGTGATCGCCGAGACGATGAACGAGATGGGCACGAAGCGGCGCGAGAAGTTCTCCCCCACGGTCTGAATCGGCGCCCGATCGTGCTGCGCCTCTTCGACCCGGGTGATGATGCGCCCGATCGTGGTTTCATTGCCCACAGCGCTGGCGCGCACCACCAGCCGACCGCGCAGCACCACCGAACCGGCATGCACCGGCGACCCGACGATCATGCTGACCGGCAGGGTCTCCCCGGTAATCGCGGACTGGTCAACCGCCGCCTCGCCGTCGATGACCTCGCCGTCGACTGGGATCGCCACATGGTCGTGGACTATCACCTCGTCGCCGATCTGCACGGTGTCCATCGGTACTTGCACTTCGTTGCCGTCGTCCAGGCGAATCCAGGCCGTGTCGGCGGTACCGCGCAGCAGATCCGAGATGGCGCGTCGGGTCCGTCGCAGCGTCAAGTCCTGCAGGTACTCGCCGATATTGAGCAGCCACAGCACGGTCAACGCAACCACGTTCTCACGCAACACCAGGCTCGCCGCGATAGCCGCGGTCACCAACGTGTCGGTGCCGGCGCGGCCGGACCGGATCGAGCGCAGCGCGCCCCGGAAGAATGGGTAGCCCATAAAAACGGTCGCGCCCGTCGCCACCAGCTGACCGCTCGGACTCAGCAGCGGTGGTCGTTTGAAGACGTAGCGGCGCACTCCCAATAAGGCCAGCGCCGCACCGCCGATCACCATGCGCAGCACCTCGGTGTTGCGGACGTCAGATGACCGCGGCGTGCGCGCCGGGATCAGCTCGGCGGCTATGTGTTTGGCTGTGTCGATCGCCGCCAGCACCGCCGAGCGATCGCAGCGCTTCGGCGAATACCACACGACCACCGACCCAGTGTGCGGATAGGCGTGCACCGCCCGCACACCGTTGTGCTTGTCCACCGCATCTTCCACCGCCACCGCGCGGCGTGCATCGCAGACCACCCAGGGAACCTGCACCCGCATCCGCCCGGCCGCATCCGAGACGACCTCGAGGTCAGGCTCGATTACCGCTGTCATGCCGGCGATCAGTGCTCGTGCTGGTCGTGGTTGCCAATGGCCGGCGGTGGTGCCTCTTCACCGATACGTTCGCGGGCCTCGGCGACCACGTCGGACACCTTGAGCCGGGCCGATTCCGCCACCTTCTCCGCGCCCCGCGTTCCGCGCAGACCCACCTCCGTCGTGGCCACCGCAGCCCGGTGAACCGGAGCCGAACCCAGCGCCTTGCGCAACAGCTCATACGCGCTCACCCCGACCACTCCGGTAACCACCGTCGCGCCTGCCTTCGCCAATAGCCCGTGCACGATCATCGCCCAACCTTCCTTCCGTTCAGACATTGTTATGACATCAGCCAACCCGAACGTCGATTGATGTTCATATAACAATATCACAATATCAGCATGCTCGACTCCGGTATTCACCCGGTGTTCCTTCGGCCGCAAAGGGCATCTGGGGCGGCTCGCGGTTGTGAGTGGTTGGTCCCCCGTTTGCGGTCGGACTGCGGCCCCATACCCGGTACGTGTGCGGTAACACCTGCATGTCGGTCTTTAGGCCAACGCGATGTCGGCGACCATGCGAAGGCGCGGATGCCCGGTGTCGTCAGTGCCCGCCTGCTCTAACACAACTCCGATGGTTCGGCCGCGTACCCGCAGGGTCGCCACCTGATCACCGAAGAAGGGCCCGGCTATCGGATCCCAGTCGATCGGCGGCGGGGGTACGGTGCTCACACGGTTGAGGAGGAAACGCGTCGCCCGCTCGGTGACGCGGCTCCAGGAGATGCGGAATGCCATCTTCATCGCGGCGGGGACGTAGTTGTGCAGCGGCGAGCAGGTCAGCTGGTAGACCCGTGAGTGCACTGGCTCGGAAAATCGCGCCTGCGCCACGTAAGCGTGGTGCACGTCCCCAGACAGCACGCATATGGTGGCCGGGGCCGGGCCAGACACCTGACCTCGGCTGACACGACTGAACAGCCGTGTGAGTCGGTCGAACGATTCCCCGAACGCCGCCCAGTGTTCCAAATCGGCGGCACGGCGGAGCTTTTCAGCCCAACCAGCCAGTAGCCGGCCCCGCGCGCCCGACGCGAGGTGCTCGTCCCAGGACTCGAGGTCGTGGAGAGTGCGGGGCAGTAGCCAGGGCAGCGAGGACCCGACAAGCAGGTGGTCGTAGTCCCCGCCGGTTTGCTGCTCGATCCAACTGAATTCGTTCTCCGAGAGCATGGATCGCCGCCCAGCGGAGAGGATACGACCACATCGGGTGTCGATGACCAGCAGTCTGGTGTTGCCCAGATCTCGGCGGTAGGACCATTGGGCTCCCTTGCCGCCGTCAGCTTCCTCGTCGGCAGCCGTGGCGAACTGGCGTATCAGCGGCGCGGCGTCGCCGGGGTGCGCGCGGACCCGTTGATAAAGCTCGTCTTCGGCCAGGGCCGCCGGCGTGAGGTTACCCAGGTGCTGGTAGACCCAATACGACGACAGCGCTGAGACGATGCGTTCCTTCCACCAGGGTGTGGCTTGGATCTCCTGGCGCCAAGACTGTGAGGTGTTCCAGTCGTCGTGCACGTCGTGGTCGTCGAAGATCATCGAGGTGGGCACCGTGGATAGCAGCCACCGCACCTGCGGGTCGGACCACGACTCGGCGTAAAGCCAGGTGTATTCCTCGAAGTCGCGCACTTCGGCGCTGTGCGGGTCATCGATGCCGCGCCGATCAATGACGCACCGTAGCGTCTCCGGTGAGAGGTCGTCAGCGTAGATCTGGTCACCGAGAAGCAGCAGGGCGTCGGGCCAGCGGTCGGGTGGTTGTTCGTACATCCGCCATGCGAGGGCGTCGAGCGCGTCGGCGTTGAAGTGGGTGTTGCCTGCGGTGGCCGTGAGCGTGGCGAACCGGCAGGAGCCGAAGACCAGATCCAGAGAATCTCGATTGTTTAGGGTGCGAATGGTTGAAAGCCGGACTGCGTCGGGCAGCGGCCAGACCCGATTTCCATCGAGATGCACTTCGTACGGAGTGCTGGAATCGGCTTGCAAGCCTCGCACGACCACCAGAGCATAGTGGTGGCCGGCAACGGTCCAGGCGCGTTCTCGATGACCCAGGATCTCAACTTCGCAGGGCTTCGAGGTCTCGACCCACACGGTGGCGTCACACTCACCGACATGGCGAAGCAGCGGCCCCAGCACAAGCTCGGCCACGACGCGGGATCGCACGATTCCAGCCGGACCCGGTTGATCGGCGGGCACTGAGCAGTTTCCTTCAACGGAGGACATACGGCACAAGCGTAGGAATTGAGGCCGAGGGCCGTGTTGGCGCAAAGCAGATGCAAGGAGACGCCGCGTCGATGCGGGCTGGCCGATCGACTTGCCGTGCAACTGCTTTGCGTGATCGCCAGGTGGCTGCTGTGGCGTAAGGTGCGCCGCGGTTGTTAGCGGCACGCGCTGCCGCCCGATGTCGCCGTCGCCGACACCGCTTACGCCCCGCGGTCCAGGACCCCCCGGCGAAGTGTCATCGATGAGCGCCGGCGGATCGAAGAGAATCCCTGCTGCGCCCCCCTCGCCTCGGGTCATCTTGTCGATACGGCGAGCATTCGTCCGCGGCGGTTGGCGCACCGCTGACTACACAAGACTGCCGCGCTCGACATGGTCAACGGGTTCGACCTGAATGGTTGGGTGGGTAACGCCGTAGTCGGCCAAGATGTCGCGCGCGGTGTCCAGCACACGGTGCCAGTCCAAGGAGCGGGGCACGACGAGATGCACCGTCGCCGCCTCCATACCGGAGGTGATAGTCCAGATGTGCAAGTCATGGACGGAGTCGACGCCGGCGATGGCGGTGAGCTTGCCCTGTACCTCGGCGATGTCGATCTCGGGCGGCGCGACTTCCATGATGATCCGCACGGCCTGCTTCATCAGTGAGTACGTGCGGGGCAAGATGAACAGCCCGATACCTGCGCCGACGATTGCGTCGGCGTACCGCCAGCCAGTCGTGGCGATCACCACTGCGGCGACGATGACGCCGATGGAGCCGAGCATATCGGAGAGAACCTCCAGATAGGCGCCCCGCACGTTGAGACTCTCCTTGGCGCCGGCGGAAAGCATGCGGAAGCTGACGAGGTTCACCGCTAGGCCGGCCACGGCGACCACGAGCATCGGCACACCGAGGATCTCCGGTGGTTCCTGGATTCTTTGGTAGGCCTCGTAAAGTACGTAGCCGGCCACGCCGAACAGAAGCAGTCCGTTGATTACCGCCGCGAGAACCTCAAAGCCGGTAGGTGCCATAGGTGCGCTGGCTGGCGGCGGGTTGGTTAGCGAGATGTATGGCCGCCAGCGCCAACCCCAGGCCCAGCACATCGGTGCCCATATGGGCGGCGTCTGAGATCAGCGCCAATGACCCCGTGAGAATGCCGCCGACGACCTCGACCAGCGCATAGCTGGCTGTCAATGTCAGCGCGAGCGCCAACCGCCGCTTGTAGGCTGCACCGGCCGAACCGGTCGGCAACGACTCAGCCCCGGCCGAATGCGCGTGCCCAGCTACCATGGCCCCCCCTCGATCGAAATGCCAACGGCGCCAACGTCAGAACCTGAGACAGCATCTCCGGTCACCGTACCAGGATTATCGCACCCCACCCGCGGCCTTGACCCTTGCGAGTAGGGCGCTGGGTATACACGCACTTGTAGCGTTGCATGCACGGATTTATATGTGTGCATAGACTGGTGGCGCCAATGACGGTCAACAGAAAGGAAAGTGCGATGACACGCCCGTCCGACGCAACGGCTTCCGAGGGCAAGCCGGCCGTGATTTGCCCGAAGTGCGGGTCGCAGATGTTGCCGGTGCCCCGCTTTGGGGTGGAGATCGATCAGTGCACCGGGTGCAACGGACTTTTTTCTCGACCGCGGCGAGCTCGAAGCCCTCTCGCAGGCCGAAGCTAATTTTTACGCCGCTGCCCAGCCGCCGCCGCCCCAGCAGTACATACCGTCCCAGCCTTATTCACAACAGGGCGGTTATCCACAGCAAGGCGGCTTTCTCGGCGGGCTGTTCGGCGGTGGCCACCATGGCCGATACGGGCATCATTGAGCGCAGCAGAGTGTGCGAGCCGTGCTCGGCCGGCCCTGCTCGCCATTGCCGCCACCGTTACCGCCGACCGGGGCTACGCTGCCGGCGCAGACGGGTCTCACTACACCGCACAAGACCATTTGGACGGACCGCACCAGCCCTTCGCGTTCGGGCATCGACGAAGCATCGGCGGTCGTCGGCTTCGGGCAAGGAGGAGTGGATGATCTCAATTCCGTCGAACGAGCCATGATGAACAACCCGGTGCGCGCCGCCCTTCAGCACCACCGGGAAGCGACGTGGTTTCGGAGGCTCGCCGATGGCTGATTGTCGGGTCGACCGGTGATCGGGTGCGGGCGCGGTGTGGGCGCTGAGGTGATCCTGGATCGGCTGGGCGCCGAACAGGTGACCGCCTTTGATGTTGACGAATCGATGGTGGAACTGGCGCGGCGTCGCCTTCATGGGCGTCACGTACCGGACTGGCAGCGCGGTGACCGAGATCGCCCGGGTGCTGCGTCCGGGCGGGCTGCGTTGTTCGAAGAGGTTCCTCGCCACATACTTGACAGCTGGGTACTGCGCACCTTCATTGTTCATCTACGCGAAAACCGGTTCGAGGCAGGCGAATTCGCTACCGAGTTGGCCAGGCACGGCTTGCACGGCCGGTCGGGGATCGAAGCGCGTTACGGGGGACTGCTGTTCGTCGGTGCGGCCCGCAAATTGTGAAATCCGGGATGGTTCAAGGCTCGCCGTGCCCGCATCGCGGGTGGCGGACGTGCCTGGAAAGATGTCGTGGGTGATGCGTGAGATGTTCGACCGTGAGGCGCGGTTGTCGTGGATCCTGGCTGCGTTGGCCGGGTTGGTGGGTGCGGCGGCGTTCACCCACACCGCGGGATACTTCGTGACCTTCATGACCGGCAACAGCGAGCGGGCGGTCCTGGGTTTCTTCACCAACGACCGCTGGCTGTCTATATCAGCGGCGCTACTGCTTGCGTCGTTCGTCGCTGGCGTGGTGATCGCGTCGTTGTGCCGGCAACATATTTGGGTCGACCACCCCCACGGCCCGACCGTGCTGACCACGCTGTGTCTGGGCATCGCCGCCGCACTCGACATCGTCGTGCACGGATGGTCGACAGGCCGAGTCACCTTCCTGCCAATTCTGGCTGTTACCTTCGGCATTGGCGCCTTGAACACCTCGTTCGTCAAGAACGGCGAGGTTTCCATCTCGCTGAGCTACATGACGGGAACGCTGGTGAAGCTGGGCCAAGGTATCCAACGCCACCTCAGCGGCGGACAAGCTACGGCCTGGCTGGGATATCTTCTGCTGTATGCCAGCTACATCGTCGGCGCCACGGTGGGCGGAGTCCTGAGCCTGGTCATCGGCGGATCCCAGATGCTGGCGGTCGCCACCGT
Organism: Mycobacterium kiyosense; assembly: GCA_021654635.1. NCBI lineage: Bacteria > Bacillati > Actinomycetota > Actinomycetes > Mycobacteriales > Mycobacteriaceae > Mycobacterium > Mycobacterium kiyosense. The sequence continues at coordinate 4,715,809 of AP025179.1, read as the reverse complement.
CGCATGTGCACTGACGACCGGATACACCTATTTCCACGCCGACCGTCGCGCCCTGCTGAAGGAGCGCAACGGCGAACGTCGTTCCGGCAAAGTCATTGCCGACAATGATCTCGAGCGAGTCGTCGCGGACGAAGCCCCGGATCGTAGCGAGTGAGTATGCCGGCGCCGACGAACACCGGGATCCGACGGCGCCAAAACCAACACCCTGGCACCATTACGGTCGCGCCTGATTCCCGGTAAGTGGTTTGATGCGTCCGGCGCGTACGCCGTTGGCGATGACCACGACTTCGGCGACCTCATGTACCAGCACGACCGCGGCCAGGCCGAGGGTCCCGAACAACGCCAGGGGCATCAGCACGGTGATGATGGTCAGGGATAGTCCGACGTTTTGCAGCATGATCTGCCGGGAGCGGCGGGCGTGGTCGAGGGCTTGGGGTAGGTGACGCAGGTCTTGGCCCATCAGGGCGACGTCGGCGGTTTCGATGGCGACGTCGGTTCCCATGGCGCCCATGGCAATTCCCAGGTCGGCAGCCGCGAGGGCCGGAGCGTCGTTGACGCCGTCGCCGACCATCGCGGTGGGTCGCTGGGCACGCAGCTCTTTGACCAGGCGAGCCTTGTCCTCGGGGCGCAGTTCGGCATAGACGTGCTCGATTCCGGCTTGGGCGGCCAGCGCGGCAGCGGTGGCGTGGTTGTCGCCGGTGAGCATCGATACCTGGTAGCGCCCGGCACGTAGCCTGGCGATGACCTCGGCGGCTTCGGGGCGGAGTTCGTCGCGCACGGCGATGGCGCCGAGCAGCTGGTTGTCGCGTTCGACGAGAACCGCTGTGGCCCCGGCTTGTTGCATGCGCGCCACGTGATCGGCCAGGTCGGCGGGGTCGAGCCAGCCGGGGCGCCCCAGTCGGACGGCATGCCCGTCGAGGTGGCCGGTCAGCCCGGTCCCGGGCACAGCTTGCACATCGCTGGCCGCGGCGATCGGTGCTTGGGTGGCGGCGAGGATGGCCGCGGCCAGGGGGTGTTCACTGCGGGCCTCCAGCGCGGCGGCCGTCGCTAGCACCTCCTCGCGGGTGGTGCCGTTGGTGGTCGCGACGTCGATCACCGCGGGCCGGTTGGCCGTCAACGTTCCGGTCTTGTCCAGCGCGATTCCGCCGATGGTGCCTAGGGCTTCTAGCGCGGCGCCGCCCTTGATCAGTACGCCGAATTTGGAGGCGGCGCCGATGGCCGCCACAACGGAGACCGGCACGGCGATGGCCAGCGCGCACGGGGAGGCCGCGACCAAAACCACTAGCGCGCGTTCGATCCAGACCGCCGGGTTACCCAAGACGCTGCCGGTGCCGGCGATCAGCGCCCCGGTGACCATGATGCCCGGCACTAGCGGTCGCGCGATGCGGTCGGCCAGCCGCTGGCTGGCGCCTTTGCGGGCCTGTTCGGCTTCCACGATGTGCACGATGCGCGCCAGCGAGTTGTCTTCTGCGGTCGCGGTGACCTGCACCTGCAGCACTCCGGAGCCGTTGATCGATGCGGCGAACACCACGTCACCGGGTCCGGCCTCGACCGGCACCGATTCGCCGGTGATCGCTGAGACATCCAGGGCGGTGCGCCCGGCACGAATGATGCCGTCGGTGGCCAGGCGTTCCCCGGGTTTGACGATCATCTGATCCCCGACGCGCAGCTCTGCTGGGGCCAGCACGGTTTCGCTGCCGTCTCGCAGCACGGTGGCCTGATCGGGCACCAGCGACAGCAGGGCGCGCAGCCCGCGGCGGGTACGCGCCACCGCGTATTCCTCCAAGCCCTCACTGATCGAGAACAAAAACGCCAGCGTGGCGGCCTCGCCGACCTGACCCAGTGCCACCGCTCCGGCCGCGGCGATGGTCATCAGGGTGCCGACGCCGATGCGGCCCTGGGCCAGGCGCTTGAGCGTGGAGGGCACGAACGTGGAGGCCCCCACCGCCAGCGCGAGGGCTTTCATTCCCAGCACGACCGGGCCGAGCGGAGTGACCCAGGCGACAATCACCGAGGCGCCCAGCAGCGCCCCGGACAGCGTGGCTCGCCGCAGCTTGCGGACGTGCCACAGGCGCTGCGGCTCGCGCTCGTTGTCGTCGTGGTCGCAGCCGCAGGCATCGCTCACCGCCCGCCGCCGCCGCACGGCCACGACAGCCGAAGCACGGCCTAGGCCGTCACCGCGTGGACCCGACAGCGTTCGCGCACTCCAGTCAAGGATTCTCTGCATGACACCGGCCCTACGGCCATCAGCCGAGTGCGGGGCACGCGCGGGCACCGACGCTGCCGGGATGTGCTCGGCTTCGGCGATCGCCGACAAGATGCCAGCGGTGTCGCAGCGCCCGGGCGAATACCAGACCACAACAGATGCCGTGTGCGGAAAAGCCTGCACGGCCCGCACACCGGTCACCTTGCCGACCGTTTCCTCGATCGCCACGGCCCGCCCCGCGTCGAATCGAAACCCGCTGGCGCGCACACGCATCCGCCCCGCCGCAGCGGATACAACGGTCAGCGCGGCACCGCCATCACGAGGAGCAGCAGTCGTCGTCGTCATCATCAACCTCCGTGGTCGTGGTCTGGGCCGACTTAGTTACCGTCGGCTATGGAACTTCCTCCCCGACGCGCTCTATCGCCCCGGCGACCAGTCGGCAACTCCCGGTGCAGCCCGCTTGACGCCCCTTCTTCGCGATGCGGAGGCGCGCGTTGGCCGTGTGCCGTAGTTGGGACACAGCGTCACCGCATTGCCGGTGGCCGCCAACACGGTTTCCGCAGCGGCGAACAGGTCCAGCAGGTCCGGCACGGCAAGCGCGTAAAACACCTGCCGCCCCTCGGGTCGGCCGGCGATAAGTCCGCAGTCACGCAGGCACGCCAGGTGTGAGGACACCGTCGATTGCGGCAACCCCAGTTCCCGGGTGAGGTCGACTACCCGTCTTTCCCCGTCGGCGAGGCGGCGGGCGATCGCTAGCCGGGTCGGATCAGACAGGCTGTGAAACAATGCGACCGCGCCCGCCAAGTCCTCGCGCGGCGACGCGGTGGGCGGAGCATCGTCGGCAATTTTCATCGGCATAACCCGATAATAGCGTGGCAACAAGATTGGTCGCAGATCTCGTGTTCAACGGGCATCGTCGCCCCTGATTTTGTGTTGAACCCGAAACCTGGTAATCCCGCGCGGCCTTTGCTTTAACCGCCGCTCACCTAACTGTGCGTCCGATTCCGGGTAGGAAGCGTCCCACACTGTTGGTGTAGGTGCGGTAGGCATCGCCGTGGGTGTCCAACAGGTAGGGCTCCTCGACGCGGCGGACTTGCAGTTCGATCGCTGTGAACAGCAGCAGGAACCCGGCGACAGCGAGCGGGTTGGGTGCCATCAAGGTGATGCCCGCCGCGAAAATGAGCATGGCGCTGAAAATTTGGATTGCGTACGATCGCGAAGACGCCGTCACGCACCAAAGTGGTTGTCTCGCTTGGGTCGACGCCGATACGCCAGGATGCACCCATCTCGCGTTGGGCGAAAAAAGGTGGCGACAACACCAACGACAGCGAGAAAGATTCCGCTCGCTTGGATCAACTGTGTATGCAGCAGCTCGATCGGACAGACGACGCCGAATAGCTGTAGCACCGGAGCGACCAGGCCGACGATGATCGCGGCGAGGAATCCAGCGCCGGCAACCCATCCGGTGAACCGAGGCGGCCGCCGAGGCCCGCGAAATCCGGTGGATCCGGTGCGGCGGTACTGAATCCAGCTGCGCCAGCCAAAACCCAAAACCCAAAACCCCGAACACCAGGTAGAGCGCGATTGCGGCGACAGCCATCATCGAAACGCCTTGTGGCTCAGTGGATGTCGTTGGATCGGTGGGCTGGGCCGTGCGGCTCCTCGCAATGCGGGCCGTTGTTGGGCTCGCCGCGGTCGATGACGTCGACGTGGTCGACCTGCAACGTGGTGTGGTGAATGTGGTGGCGTTCGGCCAGCAGCCGGGCCAGGTCGCTACGTACGGCGTGGCAGTCGCGGCCGGCTTCGATGAGCACATGCGCTGACAACGCCGGTGAGCCGGAGGTGATTTCCCAGATGTGAAGGTCATGCACCTCCACCACAGCCTCGCGGGCGGCCATGGCCTGCCCCACGACGGCAGGGTCGAGGTCTTTCGGCGCGGCCTCCATGAAGATCCTGCTGGAGGCCCCAACCAGCTCGAACCCGGCTTTGACCATCAATGCCACCACGACGAGGGTCGCGATCGCGTCCGCACGCGAAAAACCGGTGAGCAGAATGATGAGTCCGGCGACCGCGGTGGCGATGAACGCGAACAAGTCGTTGAGGATGTGTTGGAAGGCGCCCTCGACATTGAGACTGGTCCGATTGGCCCGGCTGATCATGCAGGTCGCCGCGACATTCACGGCGATTCCCACGAGCGCGGTGATCAGCACCAGGGTGCCGGTGACTTGCGGCGGGTGGATGAGCCGCCGGATCGCCTCGTCGGCCAGCCACGCCGCCAGCAGCAACAGCGTCAGCCCATTGGCCTGTGCCGACAATATCTCGGCCCGTTTCCACCCGTAGGTCATCCGCCCGGCCGCCGGACGTGCGGCCAGCCGAATGGCCCACAGCGCCAACGCAATCGAGGCCGCGTCGGTGAGCATGTGGGCGGCGTCGGAGATCAGCGCCAACGAGCTGGCCACCACCCCGACCGTGACCTCGCCTATCATGAACGCCACGATCACCGCCAGGGCGCCGAGCAGCCACCGTCGATCGCTGTCGGCCGACGCCTGCGCGTGCGCATGCGCCGCTCCGGCGTTCACCACCACATCCCTGCCGCAGCCATACCGCACAACTTATGCAAAGCTCGCTATGTGTTCAACCTTGAGCGTCCGAAGGTTTTGAACAGCACCGGTCGCAGGCAGCGTGAGTCCTGGCCGCCGTCAGGCGAACTTGTCGGGTGCAAGAAACGCCGAATGTGCAGGCGACGGCGGTATCTCAGCATGGCCTGTATCCTTTCGGCCATGCTGAGGTGTGAAATGCGCGACGCGGCGGCGGCCCGGCCGGATCACGTCCTGCCTGGTGCGCCGGTGATGCCGGTGCCCGACAAGATCGTCGAAGTCGTGCTCGCCGCCGACGCTGACCAGACGTTGGCCGCCGACGAAGCGGCCACGGCCACCGCGGCGGGGCCGGGTCGATGAGCGAGCACACCGGCCGCCGAGTTGAGCGGTCGCTGGCGTCGTCGGCGACCGAGCGGGCTGGCTGCACCGACCGGCACGGCGTCGCTTCCAGCTTCGCACGCAACGAGCAACTTGACGCGCGCCGTCGCGCGGTGCTGTCGCGGCGGGTGCGGATGCTGGTTGGCGCGACGATCGGCTACAAAGTCATCGCGGCGATTGTCGGCGTCGCCGCCGGGGAGGTGGCCTCTTCGACCGCGTTGATCGGGTTCGGGCTGGATTCAGTGATTGAGGTGGCCTCGGCGCTCGCGGTGGGTTGGCAGTTCTTCGGCAAGCACCCCGAGGCCCGTGAGCGGCTGGCATTGAAAGGCATCGCGGTGTCGTTTTTCGCGCTAGCTGCCTATATCACCGTCGAATCGGTTCGCTCGCTGCAGGGCGGCGATGAAGCTGAGCACTCGACGACGGGGATCGTGCTGGCGGCAGTGTCGTTGCTGGTCATGCCGTTGCTATTCCACGCCAAGCAGCGCGTCGGGCAGGAGCTTGGTTCGGCCAGCGTGGTCGCAGACTCCCGGCAAAGCCTGCTGTGCATCTATCTGTCGGGCATTCTGCTGGTTGGGCTGCTGCTGAACTCTCTGTTCGGTTTCTCCTGGGCCGACCATGTTGTCGCGTTGATCATCGCCGGTGCCGCGGTCAAGGAAGGCCGCCAGGCGTGGCGCGGCCAGCACTGTTGCTGAAAACGCCGCAACGTGCTTCGCCATCCACCAAGACCGGGCTGTACTGAGCGGAAGCCGAGTACGCCGAATTCGAATGTGCAGGGTTACCGGTCGATTGCCGCATATTTCACCACATGAATCAATGCTTGGGCGCGCCCTGTCGCGGCGGCTGAGCGGTCTCGAGACACGAAGATTGGCACGTTGTACCGGTCGGGCTTTCACGCGTCGGGGTCTTGATAGCAGTAAAGAAAGTCCTCACGTGCGAGGTCAGGGCATGTGTCCCACGGTGGCCGGCGGTCTGGCCCGGCTCTGGTCGCCGCGCGAGAGGCGCAAACGCCGTTGGCCTGGCGGTGGCAGGCGCGAACACGGCCGGTGTTCTCACTGAGTGGTGGGCGCTGGTCTGGTGCTCGGCGGCGGACGCAGGGCGCAGTGGAGCGACCGGCGCGGACGGGAGCGCCAGCGGACGGAAGCGAAGGGAGCGCAGCGAAGCCCGGAAGGTAGCCGCCGAGCTGTCGCTTGTGCTCAACGTGTGGTGAGGAGTTCGATCAGTGTGTCGGCGTTGCGGCCGAGGTGGTCGAGGGCACTGCTGCCCTTGGCGGCGGTGGCCTGGGATGGTGAGCCGATGACGCCGGTGGGTGCGTAGGCGTGGATGCCGAGGCTGGTGAGGTAGCGGCGGTCGTTGGCTGTGTGGTCGCTGGTCTGCCAGCCGTCGCGCAGGTAGTCGGGATGGGTGGCGAGCAGGATGGAGGTTTCCAGTTCGCCGGCGTGCATGTCGTCGTGGTTGCTGCTGTGGATTCCTGCGGCGGCGCGGGCCTCGGTCCAGTCTTCGCGGCTGGGGTAGAGCCCAACCTTGACGGGGTTCTTGGGGTGGTTGGCTTGTTGGACGACGTTGGTGAGTACCGCGTTGCCGCCGTGGCCGTTGACGACGATCAGCCCGGCGATGTTCTGCTGTGCCAGCGATTCGATGATGTCAGCGACGATCGCGGCCAAGGTGGTGGCGCTGATGCTCATGGTGCCGGGGTAGGCGGCGTGTTCGTGGGAGCAGCTGAACGCGACCGGTGGTAGCTGAAATACGTTGTGGTGCTGACTGATTGCGGATGCGATGGCAGTGGCGATGAGGGTGTCGGTGCCCAGCGGAAGGTAGGGGCCGTGTTGTTCGAATGAGCCGACCGGCAGCACCGCGACCGTGTGGGTGGCCGCGGGGTCGGTGGTGGTGATGTCGGGGATGATTCGACGGCTCACGGGGTGACTCCTTGGGTGGCGTTTTTGATGCGGCCGGCAAGCTGTTGCAGGATCGGGTCTTTGTTTCGCCGTCGACGGTCTCGCACGATTGTGCCTGCCCTGGCCAGATGAATCCTGGCTCGCTGCGAGGGCGCGGCCAGGTAGCCCGGGATCGCTGTGGCGGTCAGTGCCAGTGCTTGCTGGTATTCGCCGGTGGCGATGTAGGCGTGCAGGAGTCGCATATCGGCCACGGTCTGATCGCGGTGCTGCTGTGATGTCCAGGCGTGATGGTGCCCGGCGAGCAGGGTTAAGGGCTTTATCCGGGTCACCGATGCGCAGGTAGCCGGAGGCGATCTCGCTGGCGACGTAGGCGCCGTGGGCATAGATCGCATGATCATGGGGGGTGGGGTTGCAGGTCACCGAGTTCGAGGGCTGCGGCGGCGTGGCGATGAAATCCCCGCTCATTGTGATTGGCCAGCTCGGCAAGGGCCTGTTGGCGGGCGATGCTGGCGGCCAGGCGACCCATGTCGTGGCCGTCGATGAGGTCGGCGGCATCGGTGGCCAAGGCGGTGGCCAGGTCGGGGTTGGTGCGGGTGAGAATGTTGGATTGGCGCATCAAGATCATGGCGTTGAATGCCGGGCCGGCCGTACGTAGGTGCAGGGCTGCGGTGTGGGTGAGCTTCTCCGCGGCGGCGTGATCTCCGAGGTCTTGGGCGATCCACCCGGCAACTTCGGCGATAGCCCCAGCGGCGCGCCGCATCTCTGCCTTGACCTGCGAGGGTGCGTGGGCAATCAGGGATTCGATGGTGACCAGATCGGATTCCACCAGGGGGCGGGCGTGTTGGGGGCCGAAGGTGTGCTCAGCTTGGATGTGGGCATGTTGCTGGGCCTCGATGACGGCGAGTACGTCACGGTCGACGGGTAGTTGTATCAGCAGCGGGTGCGGCAGCTCGGTGGCGATCGGCACGCTGAACATTTCGTCGGGTTCGACGCCGAACACCGCGGCCAGGTCTTCACGCCACAGCGGGCCGAGCATTCCGGTCCGCTCGATCTGGGCGATTTTTTGCCGCAGGGATTCCCGCGCGGGCAGGTCGGGATCGCCGCGTAGCTTGCGCACGTTTTCGACCTCGATCGCCAACTCACGCAAGCTGTAGCCGTAGCGTTTGCGGGCTTGGCTGAGCCGCTGCGCATTGAGTGCCCGGATCGGGTCGACTGCGGCCATGGCTTCGATCATGCCGCATACATCAGCGCAGGTCAGCTACGTGTGCGCGTGTGCGGTCATCACCACTATCACTGCCTGTCACTTCCGGGCGCATCCGGGATGGCGCTGTCCTTGAGTCGCGGCCGGACAGACCGCGCCAACACCGCAAGGAAGGACAGCAATCCATGAAGTTACGTATCGACACCACCGGGGTGACGTTCCTCTGTACTCGGATTCCCGAGCAGCGCACGAATTTCGACACCGGTGCACCGCGCGTGGACAAGGCCACCGGGCAGGCGTTGTGGCAGGTGCAGCTGATCGCCCTGGACGCCACCGGCGGTGAAGTGCTGGCGGTCACCGTGGTCGGGGAACCGAAAGTGGTTGTCGGCGTGCCGGTGTCTGTGACGGGTCTGGTGGCGTTGCCGTGGTCGCAAGACGGCCGCTCGGGCATCGCGTACCGCGCCGAAGCCATCACCGCCACCGACCTCGCCACCGTCAAAACGGGCCAGCAGGCCCGGTAACCGCAGGCCGGCCCGGCAGCCCCGCGACAGCGTGCGCCTATGGGCTGCCGGGCCGACGCTCCCGCCCCTTCTTTCCCCGTCGTAAGTGAAGGCAGACCGTCATGTCGAATAGTCCAAACCGTAAGAACCACAACAACGATCCATCACCCGATGATGACTGGATCGGCGAGCTGATCGTCGGACTACTCAAAGCCGCCGGGTATCTGCTGTGGTGGGCAATCCTGTTTCCCTCCCTGAGCATTCCCACCGTCGTCGCCATCTGGGTCGGTTTCAGTCACGGCGCCCGAGCCGGCGTTTTGACCGCCGTTGTGGAGGCCGCGGCATACCTCGGCTGGTGGGTCTGCCAGCCGGCCTCATTCACCCGGTGGGTCAGCGCTCCGCTGCGGCAGCGTTTCTGGGCGTGGTGGCGTTATCACCGCAACTGGGAATCGGTCTGCGCCCTGCACGCCCTGACCGCCAAACTGGGTGAACGCACGTTGGTGCCTGCCCTGCAATCGGTGCGGATCGGCCATCACGCCGACGTGCTGATCGTCAAGGTGGTGACCGGCCAGTCGATTGCCGACTGGCAGAAACGCGCCCTCGCACTGGCGGCGACCTGGGACGCGGAGCGGTTGACGATCCGCGCCACCACGCCGGGCCAGCTGCGGATCATCATCGGCCGCGGGGATGTGCTCGGCCAGCCGATCGCGGTGCCCATGCCAACCCCGGGTTCGGCGGTCGATCTGGGCGCGGTGCGGGTCGGGGTCACCGAATCACGGCGCTGGTGGCACCTACCGGTATTGGGCCAGCACATCCTGGCCGCCGGTGCCACCGGAGCCGGCAAAGGCTCGGTGTTGTGGTCGCTGATCGCCGGGCTGGCACCCCACGTTAAAACGGGGCGGGTGCGGTTGTGGGTGATCGACCCCAAAGGCGGCATGGAACTCGGTGCCGGCGCGCCGCTGTTCGCCCGGTTCTGCTACCACACCGGTGCACCCGCCGTGGAACTGCTGCGCGAGCTGGTGAAGCTGATGCAGACCCGCGCCACCCGGCTGCGCGGGCACACCCGCCTGCACACCCCCGCCCTCGCTGAGCCGTTGATCGTGCTGATCATTGATGAGATCGCCGCGCTGACCGCCTATGTCACCGACCGCAAACTCCGCGCCGAGACAGAACAACTCCTCGGCCTGCTGTTGTCCCAGGGGCGTGCGGTCGGGATATCGGTGGTAGCCGCGGTGCAAGACCCGGCCAAAGACACCCTGCCGGTACGGCAGTTGTTCACCGTGCGGATCGGGCTGCGGATGACCGAGGCTACCCAAACCGCCATGGTCTTGGGCCAAGGAGCCCGCGATGCCGGCGCCGAATGCGACCTGATCGCTGATACCACCCCCGGCATCGGGTACGTGATGATCGATGGCACCGCCGACCCGATACGGGTCCGGGCCTTTCACGTCACCGATCGCGATATCACCTTGTTGGCCCGCACCTTTCGGGCACCGCGTTCAGGCGAACAGGGAAATCGGTGAAGACCGTAACGACGCAGAGCCCGGTGATCGTGCTGCCGGGCCTGCCGGCCACCATCGATGCCGATGCGGTGGTCACCCAGATGTGCCGGCGCGCCTCCTCACCCGGTTTCGGGTCGTGGTGGCGGCGAGTGGAATCGGTCGGTTACTGCGCCCACCCGATCCAGCTGCTCGGTGCCGACACCGCCGGGCGTCAGCACACGGTGTGGACGCGCTGCAACAACCGCCGTCACGCGGTGTGCCCGTCATGCTCAGACCTCTACGCCCGCGACACCTGGCAACTCGTGCACGCCGGAGCCGCCGGCGGCCACCACGACATACCCGTCGAGGTCGCCAACCGTCCGCAAGTGTTCACCACCTTGACCGCCCCGAGCTACGGGGCCGTGCACAACGCCACCGGAACCCCGTGTCACGCCATACCCAACAGGTCGGCGGGCCGCTGCCGGCACGGAAACTTCCTGCGCTGCACCATAATCCACAGTGTCGATGACCCTCTGGTGGGCCAACCATTGTGCGCGGACTGCTACGACTATCTGGGACATATCTTGTTCACCTGGCATCTGCCCGAGCTGTGGCGGCGGTTCACCATCGCACTACGGCGCGCCGTGGCGACGCACCTGAAAACAGTTGGCGTCAAGCCCGGCTCGGTGCGGGTCAGCTTCGTCAAAGTCGTTGAATTGCAAGCCCGCGCCATACCCCACATCCATGCCCTGATCCGCCTCGACCCGCCACCCGCCACCAACGACACCACGAAATCAGGTGACCACGATCGTCACGGCCCCGCCGCCCCGCGGGGTGGTGGGGTGTCTCGTCCGGTAGCCGAGCAGCATCCCGGCTGGTCGTCACCGATCACCGCCGCCGAGCTGGCCGCCTTGATCCAACACGCTGCCAGTCGCGTCAGTATCGACGTGCCCGCCGGCGACGACGATTACCCCAACCCGGGCGGGGTGCGCACGGTGCGGTTCGGCACCCAAATTGATACCCAACCATTGACACCCGAACCAATAACCGCAAGCGATTCCGAAGTCGACGACACCGCAGTCGCTTCGGCCTCGCGGTTGTCGCCGCGCAGGGTTGCGGCATATCTGGCGAAATACGTCACCAAATCCCTGCACGACTTCGGCATCACCGCGCGCCGGCTGTCCGCAGAAGCGATCGGCGAACTCGACGTTACTGAACATGTGCGGGCCATCCTGTCCACCATCGCCGGACTCGCCGAACACCCAGCGTCCGCGGGTCCGTCGTTGGCGGGGATTGGGCGCTGGCTGCACACCCTGGGCTACCGCGGCCACATCACTACCAAATCGCGGCGCTATTCGACCACCATGGGTGCCCTGCGCGCCGCCCGCGCCACCTGGACCCGTAACCAGATAGCCAAACATTCAGGGCGACAGGACGATACGCAATCCGCCGATTTCGCTGACGACGTGACGGCGAGCACAGGCAGGCAGCAGCAACCGATCGACGCCGATGAGATGCTGTGGGAGTTCGACCGCGCCGGACACGCCAGCGCCGGTGACCGCGTCCTGGTCATCTCCGCAGCCCTGCGCCACATCAGCGCCCGCATCACCGGTATCACCGATTCCCGGACTGTCTCCACCCGCATCTCGCCGCCACCACGCGGGGCAGGGTGATGGCCACGACGCCCGCGGGCGGCGCCGCCAACAACCACGATGCCGGCGCGGTCCCGCTGCACGAGCGCCCGGAGTTCATAGCCTGGCTGACCGCCTCATGTGAACGCCAAGCCCTATCCGTCACCGTCACCGACCCCACCACCCTGGCTGCCATCGCAACCCTCCTGCGCTGAGCACGCAAAGGCACCGTACCGTCACCGGCCAACCGGATAGACGACGAAAGTTATTTCAACACAACCCTTCCCGGCGATAAGAGCATTCCTGGTGTCTGGGCTGGTGGGCCGTCCAGGCTCGAAGCTGGCTTCGACCGCGTGCGGCTTTGGCCTTGACGGCCCACCAGCCCAGACACACACTCGGCACTCGCCAGGGAGCATCCGCGACGCCGAAAACCTAGATGCGCCAATGGGGTTGCACGCGGTTAATGTCGAGACTGCGGGAACCGGGGGTGCCCGGTGCGATCACCGCGTGATCCAGGATCGATTTGACGATGCTCCGCTGGCGTTCCACGTCGAGGTCCGGCCATTGGCCGCGCAACGCCCCGCCGGTGCCCGCCAACTCATAAACCTCACTGGTATCGGTGGCCTCAGCGATGTCACGCCTGGCCTGCTGGATGCGGCTGGTGATCGGGTCGCGGGCCGCGATCCACTCCCGCGCGCTGATCGCGCCGTCGGCATACAAACCGGCCAGCTCATCGAGGCGCGTTTGATCGGCCTCCACGGCCGCCGCCAACGCAGCCACATCATGATTAGGGCTGGCTTTGCCGGCCAACACCTTCGCCAGATCCCGAGAATCCAGGCGGGTCAACACCGCATCAGTCAACAAAGCCTCAACCGGTTCGGCGACCACCGTCAGCCGACCACAGCCGCCATGATCGGGTCCTTTCAGACAAACATAGCGGCGCACCCGATGATCGGGATTACTGTGCCGGGCTTGCGAATACAGCCGATTACCGCAACGCCCACACCGCAGCATCCCTGACAACACATATGTGCGCGCCGCCCGCGTCTTGGTCACCGACCGCGCCGCGATACGCGCCAAGATCCGGTCCCGCTCCGCCGGCGTAACGATCGCCGGCCATTTCGCAGGCCCGATCACCTCACCACGATGCTCCCGCAGCCCGGCGATACGGCCCGAGCACAGGATCTGGCGCACCGCCGAGGTCTGCCACGACTTGGCCACCGCCGGGGAAACGCCGGAGTCGTTGAGCCACACCGTCAACGACAACAACGACTGGCCCGCCAAGTAGCGGTCCACCATCTCACGCACCACCGCCGCCTCCGACGTCCGCAGCGTGATCTTGTCGTCCTCGTAGCCGAACGGGCGCACCGAGCCGTGCGGTAGTCCCTGTTCGGCGTTCTGCAACATCTTGCGGCGAATACGTGCGGACTTGCGCCCGGACTCCTTGGCGGCGAACGCGGCGAAAATCCGGGCCATGAACAACCCGTCATCGTTACCCAGGTCAATATCGGCGGTCACGGTAGCCACGTCTCGCACACCCACCGACTCACACAAAGCGACAAACTCTTCCAACTCCACCGGTCGGCGATGCAACCGGTCCAAGTTGTAGACGATCACCGCATCCCGCGCCCCTGATGCCAGATCGGCCAGCATCCGCGCATACTGCCGACGCGGCTTGCCCGAGAACGCCGACACATCGTTATCGACATACTCATCGCCAACCGGCCAACCGCGGTCAGCAGACAGCTTGCGGCAATCCTCCAACTGCCGCGCCACCCCCAACCCGGTGCCCTCCACATCAGCCGAGATACGCGCGTAAATCGCCGCCGACCGCACCCCAGCCCGCTGACCAGCGGATTTCATCTTCGCCATGGGGGTATATTAGCAGCATCTAACCTTCGAAGTTTGGCTTGTACCGGGGTCATGCCATCTCCTCAGCGAGCAGCGATATGAACGTCCGTTCACGGTATCGCAGTAAGCCGCGTAGCAGAAGACGTTTGGCGAGGTTAGGTCGCCATTCGCCGGAATTCGGGCGTCGGGGGCTATTCGAGCACCGCAATGGGTACCGACGGTGCAGGGCCTGTGGCCCGATCGCCCGGAACATCAGGACCGCCGTCACGACGAGCCAGGCGAAAAACGTGATCACCGGTGACCAGAACGCCCGCAAGCCGTTGCAGGCAAACGGGCCCGAGCGGGTGAAGGAACGCGACGGCGCCGCCCTCGAACATCAGCGCGGTCCACGCGGTCGTCGCCGTGAAAAGTGACACGACGACGCGCTCGATACGCTATGCGGCCGTCCCGACGCTCGCGGGAGAATCCGTCGACTCATAGCAGTACTTCTCCGCGACAATCGCTTTGTAGAACTGGACGAACGTAACGATGAGGAACGGGACGTACGAGCCGACGGGAAGCCAAAATCCGACGATGCCGTTCCACGCAAAGGGTCCCGAGAAGAAAAAGATCGAAATGAGACCGGTCCCGCCGATCGTTGCCATCCAGAGGTTCAGATACAAGAACCAGCGGGGGAACACCTTTGGTCCCTGGCGCTGAGTGAAGCCGGCCATTGCCACGCAGAACAGCTGCATGCTGAACGTTGGAAAGAACATCAGAAACTCGAGCCACGTCATGTCGTTTATCAGCCGGACCAGCTCTGGCGACCGGTCGGGGCGATAGAAGGCTCCGGCCCAGAATATGAAGGGAAGGATGAAGGCCACTGCGTTCACACAGCCGGCGCCGAACGCAAAGATGCCCCAGAGCGGGACCCGGCGGCCTTCCTCCATGCGTGCTACCTGGAGGGCGACCATTGCCGACCATGGCACCAGCAAGGCACTGCCCAGCAAGCCGACGAGGATTCCGAATTTGACCCACGGCAGCCTGGGACCGAATTCCGCCATCAATTGGGCGCCTGACAACTGGGGCGATGGTGGGGGAATGAAGTGCGATAAGGGCATGAGTCCCACGAAGAACAGCACTCCGAACCCGATCCCGCAGCCCCAGAGCGCAAGTTGAAGTCGTTGGTGGGCAAACTGCGCTGGCGTCACGACTTGTCCTTCCTTACCCCTCTGACTCAGGGCATAGTGTGACCGTGTCGATCACGGATACCGGATGATATTGCCCCCAATTGCGAGGGCGACCGGCATGTGCACGTCAATTATCGTACGGCGCTTTGCAGGTCGACCAAATCGAGCCTGAATGGTGCTGCTGGCATCTGTTCCTCGCTTAATGAGATAGTATGTATCACAATAAAGGGCAGGTCAAGGATCGTGGTGTAAGCAGACGTGGCTACCGGCGTGAACCTACTTTCACCTGCGCCGCGTGGTCCACGGCGGGCCGGCTCGATCATGCCGAACGCACTCTGGGCCAGCTTCGACACGTCGTCGCCCGTTGCATGACCGCGTGCAGGACTCGGCATAGGCGGACTCCGGGCGTGCGCCGCGGACACGGTTGCCGAGACGGGTGGTGATTGATTCTGCGCAGCCGCCGGCTGTGGTAATTTGGGCCAACGATAACGATCGTTTACAGATGCATTGGCGGGCCGAGCGGAGTCATCTCATGGAACCTGCAGGGGTGGGAATCGAACGCTGGGTCGACCGCCCGTGACCTCGGTCGTCGTGGTGGGCGCGGGGCTGTCCGGACTCGCTGCCGCGTACCGCTTGCAACAAGGCGGCGCCACAGTCACGGTGCTCGAATCCGGTAGTGGGCCGGGCGGTCGCGTGCAAACGGAGTGTCACGGCGGCTATATCGTCGATACCGGCCCGGACGCCCTGACGGCCGGCTACGCGAGTTACCTTACAGCTGGTGCAGGATCTGGGCCTGCAGAGCCGTCTGGTGGACACCAGCGCGGTCATGGGTCTGGTCCGGCAGGGACGCGTGATCGACATCGATCCCGAAAATCTGCCGAAGCTGCCCTTTACGCCCGCATTGTCGACGTTGGGGGAAGCTGCGTCTTGCTGCCGGGTTCCTCCGATTGCGGAAGGCGATCAAGGGCGTCGACTCCTACGATATGGGCCGGTCGGCGTCGTTGGACGACCCGGATGTCTCGGCGCGAGACTTCGCCCTGCGCTATTTCGGCCGTGAAGTGGCCGACTATCTCATCGATCCGATGATGCGCCTTACCACCGGTTCGGGCGCGCGGCACGCATCGAGTGTGAATGTGCTTGGCGCACTGGGTGCTTGGTCGGGTGGCCTACGTAGTCTGCGCGGCGGGTTGGCGACGGTTCCCGATGAACTCGCGTCGAGACTCGACGTGCGCTACGGGGCGACGGTTACTCACGTCAATGAGACGGAATCCGGCGTCATCGTGACCTACATGGACAGTGCGGGCGCCCACGATCTCAGCGCAGAGCACTGTGTCATCAGTGCCATGTATCACCGCGCCGTCGAAATGTGGCCGCCGTTGCTGACGGCGGCGCCGGCGTTCGGTGACAAGCTGCGCAACGTCAAGTTGATCAGCGTGTCCCTCGGTTACCGGGTGCCGACGACCAGCAGGGCCTACACGGTCCTCGTCCCGACCGTCGAGCAGCCCGAAGCGCTGTTGATCTTCCTGCAGCACAACAAATCCAGTGATCGGGCACCCCAGGGACACAGCCTGGTGACTATTTACACCGACACCGCGGTCACCGACAGGTTCCTCGATTACAGCGATGCTCAATTGGAGGCTTGGGCCGCCGGCATCATCGAGGGGACTGTGCCCCGAATTATCCGGACAACGGGAACTATCGGTGGTGACACGTTGGCCATATGCGGGATACCTTGCCGATCCCGGCTTTTGGCGCCGTAACAGCATCCTGCGAGCTTCGCTGCCCACGCAGGGTCCGGTGCAGATAGCCGGCGACCTGTTCGGTGCGGGTTCGATGGAATCCGCTGCCCGTTGGGGTGAGCATGCGGCACGCCGGATTCTGGGCGGGCGGTGACCAATTGACCGTGGAACGCACCGAACCGGTGGCGTGGCCCGATCCGCTTCACGAGCAGAGCGGGCCGGACACGTTTTGGAGCACGGTGAACCTGGCCGAAGCGATACCCGGGGGTGCCGACCCCGATGTCGTGGTCCATATTCTCGATCGGCAACGAGGTGTCGGTGCCGTATGCCTATTATCGGCTCGGAGTGCTGCCTCGACGATTGACCGGCCGAGCCGATAGCGTCGACGAGCGATTCGCCGCGATCTTCTACGGCCGTGCCGCAATGAATGTCACACACCTGCGGCAGATCGCCGATCTCACGCCGGGAACATCCGGGGACGCGATGGAAGAGCAGTTGCTCGGATCGGTGCGCGACGGAGTGCCGAGCGAGAACTCTTGGCGGCGTTTGCCTTTCGTGCTGGCTCGATTCCCCGTGGAGGCCGCCAGGCTGCCGATGCGGTTACAGCGGCTCCACCGTGACCAGCATCGATGGTGGACTGCGAAAACCCAGCCGACGCACGCACGCCCCGGCCGTCTGTTGCTTGCGGAGGCGGTCGAGAAGTTCGACGCGGCCATGCGAATTCACATCATCGCCGTGGCGGTGACGCAGGCTCTTTTCGAACAGCTCGCACGTCTGGCTCGTGCGGCCGGGGACCCGGGGCTGGTGGCCCAGTTAGCGGGAGGTTACGGCGGCTACGAGGAAGCCGAGATGGTCGCTGCCTTCTGGAAGGTTTCGCGTGGCTCTCTTTCGGTCGACGCTTTCGTCGCACGCTACGGCTTCCACGGCCCCGAAGAAGGCGAGGTCTCATCGACTTCGTGGCGCGAAGACCCGAGTCTGGTGACTTCGATCGCCGAGCGGTACGCCCACCACGGGGTCGAGGATCGCGCGACCGAGCAGGACGACCGCCGCGAAAGGCGCATCGCTGCCGAACGAACGCTGTTGGCGAACCTGCCTACACACCAACGGGTCAAGGCTCGGGGCGTGCTGCGGCTCGCGCAGCGTTACCTGCCACTGCGCGAAGTGGGCAAGGCGGCGTTCCTGATGGCACTCGACGTGGCCCGGTTCGCCGCCCGGCGTCATGGTGCCGAACTGGTGGCGAAGGGGGTGCTGGCGCAGGCCGATGACGTATTTGCCTTCACTGTGCCCGAGGTTCTGCGCGGACTCGACGACGGGCGAGACGAAGTGCGTGATGTGGCCGCGCGCCGGCTGGCGCAACGCGCCGAATACCAAACGCTGACCTTCCCGGACCGCTGGGTGGGCATGCCCCAGCCGCGCACCCGCCGGGAGAAACGCGCGGACCTACGAGCCGGCGACACCATCGCGGGCGTTTCGATCACCCACGGTGTGGTCGAGGGTGCTGCCCGGGTAGCCACCAGCCTGGAGGTTGCCGAGGATCTCGAACCGGGGGAGATCCTGGTTTGCGAGGTGACAGATCCGAGCTGGTGCGCGTTGTTTCCCTTGGTGGCGGGCATGGTCGTCGACATCGGCGGTCCGCTGAGCCACGCCGCGATCGTGGCCCGCGAGATGGGCATTCCCTGCGTGGTGAACACGGGGGAGGCCGTCAGCCGGCTCAGCACGGGTATGTGGATACGCCTGGACGCCACCAATGGTGTGGTCACGGTGCTGGACGCCCGGACCGAACCGGCCACCGGTGAATCGGCATGAACGAGTGAAAGAGGCATTCCTCGAGCGGCAGGATCCAGCGACCTACCGGGCGACCTCAGGATCCGCCCGCAGCCGCGTGCACGTATCGAGCAGCGCGTTGCGGGGCGACACCAGCCATCCGCAATAGCGCTTCCGCGCAAGCGAAATCGGCGCGATCCCCCAGGCGTCCGTCGAGGATGCCCCTGATCACCTCGAACGCCGCCGCTATCGACATCGTCAGGGTTGTCTCGAGGTCGTCGATGAGGAAACGTCCTTCAGCCATCCCTCGCTGCAGCAGCGCACCGGCTTGTGGGCGGATGATCCGCTCGAACCGTGACTCGGCCTGTTCGAGTTTCACCAGAAGGCGTGCCAGTGGCGGGTCGTCATAGGCGATACGGACGATGGCCCTCGTCGATGCGACGAGGGCCTCCGCCGGATCGTCGAACTCCGGCGATTCTTCGACCGAGTGCGCGAGCCCGACAATCGTCTCGGCCACCACGGCTTCGACGACGTCCTCCTTGCTCTTGAACTGGTTGTAGAAGGTCCCGAACGCGACGTCGGCGCGCGTGGTGATGTCGCTTATCCGCAGTGCCTCGACGCCGCCCTCAGCGATGATTTCCCGCGCGGCCCGGATCAGGTCGACTCGGGTCTGCGCCTGCCGCCGCGCCGTGCGGGAAAGCCCGTTCGGTGATGCCACGTGCACAGCTTAGAAGCGCGCGCACCGTTCCAGCAATGATTGTCCGATCATTATTGATTTAGCGATCATTTACGCGTTAGGCTGGAGTCATGGGGAAAGACGCGAGGACCGCCGTGGTAGGCGGCGGCATAGCTGGTCTCGCCGCGGCGCGACGGATACAGCGAGCCGGTGGTACGCCCGTGGTTTTCGAGGCGGAGGATCGCGTCGGCGGGCGGATCAAGACGATCCGGCGGGATGGATTCGTTTACGACGTAGGAGCTTTCATTTATCTCGGCAGCTATGCCGAGTCCGCGCAAGAGATGCGCGAGGTCGGCCTCGGACCGCAGATGCACAAATTCAAGGCATTCGGTGCGATGCCACGGGGCGGCGAGTTGAACTTCCTCGACCTCAGCAAGCCGCTGAGCCTGCTGGGTACGCCGTACCTTTCGGGCCGGGCCAAGCTCAAGCTGGCCAAGCTGATGATCTTCCTGGCCAGGCATTGGAAGGACCTCAACTACGCCGATGCGTCGGGCGTTGCCGCCATCGACACCGATACGGTCGCCACCTACAGCCGCCGCGAACTCAGCGAAGAGATCCTTGATTACGTTGCCGCCGTGGTGGTCCGGGGTCCCTGGTTGAGCGACCCGTCGTACGCGTCGGTAGGTCAGCTGTTATGGACCATGAAGAACTTCTTCAAACCGTACTTCTACGGTCTCGACGACGGCATGGACGCGCTGCCTCGGGCAATGGCGGCCGGGCTCAACGATGTTCGGCTGGCGACTCGGGTCACCAACGTCACCGACGCGGGAGATCGCGTCGAAGTCAGCTTCATCCGTGACGGCCGCGAGGTCACCGAGGAGTTCGCCAACGCCGTGGTGACGACGCCGACGGCCAAAGCACTGGAGATCTATCCCCAGATCTCCGGATTCGCCCGGGAGTATTACGAAAACACCGACTACATCTGCAGCGTCAACTGCCACATCGCGTTGGCGGAGCGGCCGTCGAATCCCGCGACGTACATCATGTGTTCGCCGCGCGAACAACCCGACCTGTGCGGTGTCATCGTGGATCACCTCAAAGCCAACAACCGGTGCCCCGACGGCACGGGGATGATCACGACGTTCTGCCGTCACGAATGGTGTCTGGACAATCTGGACAGCCCGGACGAGAAGGTCATCGACTCCGTATTGGGCTTCGTCAAGCCCTATTACGGCGATTTAGGCTCTAGGGTCGTCGACTTCGAGATCGGTCGCTGGCGCAATGTCGTTCCGATCATGCGCAAGGGGCGCTTCCACGCGGTCGACCGCTTCATGCGCGAGACCGACCCCGCCGCCCGTGTGCAACTGGCCGGCGATATCGGGCCGATACCGGGTGTCAACGGCGCCTTGGTGTCGGGGCAGGCCGCGGGGGACCGGATCGTCGAGCAGCTCGTAGTGAGCAGAAAGGTCCCAGCATGAGCACCGCCACCCCCGCGGTGGCCAACGGCCGCCCGATCGCCGTCGCCGACCGACCCGTACCCGCAGTCAAATGGTGGGCCGCCTTCGGCGGTGCGCTGCTCGCATTCCAGGCGTTTGTGTTGGCCCGGTGGGTCACCGGACCGTATTTCAAATCCGTTGATCCCGGGCCGACTCCGATCCCCGGGTGGATGAAGGTGGCGCTGACGTTCTGGCAGATCGCGTTGCCGATCGCCGGGCTTGCGGTGCTGTATTGGTTCGTAGTGCGGCCCTGGCGGCGCGAACGGCGGATCGGGCTCGACGGGCTGATGGTCATCGCGTTTCTGATGCTGTCGTTTCACGACCCGCTCAGTGCGTACGTCGGGCACTGGTACACCTACAACGCGTGGCAAGTGAATATGGGTTCGTGGCTCAACAGCGTGCCCGGTGCACTGGCGCCGGGAACACCGGAGCACCAGGTCGCCTATCCGCTTCTCATCGTGCCGGGCGCCTACATCGTGGTCTTCCTGTTGGTGACGATGATGGGCGCGGCGATCATGCGCCGGGCCCACGCGCGCTGGCCCGCAATTCCCCGAGTTGGGTTGGCCGCCATTTGTTTTGCGGTCATGGTGCCCTTCGATCTGATATTCGAGGGTGTCGTTTTCATGCCGATGGGCTCGTGGGAGTACCCGGGCGGGCACGTCAAGATTTTCGCCGACACCTTTCATGCGTATCCGCTCAACGAGGCGCTGACCACCGGTGCGATCTTCACCATGTTCGCCTGCATCAAGTACTTCACCAACGACCGCGGGCAATCGCTGGCCGAATGGGGCACTGAACAACTCGCCGGCGGACCGGTAAAGGTCACGGCGGTGAGAATGTTGGCGGTCACAGGACTGGTGACGTTGGCGATGACGATCGGATACACATTGCCCAACACCTGGTTCGGTGCGCACTCCACCGAGTGGAACAAAGACATCCAGCAGCGTTCCTACCTGACCTACACGTGTGGCGAAGGCCCAGGTATCGCCTGCCCGGCCCCCGATGTGCCGTTGCTGCGTAACGACAATCGGGACCGGGGGGCCAACGGCCAGGGGTTCGGCCGCAATTATCCCCCGCAGTTCCCGTACGACCGGGGGTGAAAGTCCGCGCGCGGTACGTCTGGGGTGAGGAAGGCACTGGGGTGATGAGCGCTAAGCGCGTGCAGCTTTGGAGCCTGTATTCGGTTTTCGGTTTCATCGCACTCTTTCTGATCGGGTGGGTGCTGTTGGCGCGCATGGTTCCGCCGCCCTCGCCAACGAATTCCGCCGAGCAGATGGCCCGGTTTTTCCGGGACCACCTCGTCGGTATCCGGGTCGGTATGGTCCTTGCGCTCTTCGCCTCCGCGTTACTGTTGCCGTGGGGCGGGGCGATCTGCACGCAGATGCTGCGGGTGGAGGGTTCTCGGGCCCCGCTGACGTGGGCGTGGGCTGCGGCACAGGGGTGCGTGGTCATCGAGTTCGTCTATCCGTGCGCGTTCTGGCTGGTGGCCGCATTTCGTCCGGACGATGCGTCGCGCGTGCAGACGTTTCACGACCTGGGCTGGCTTCCCTTCCTGGGAATCGTCTGTACGGGCATGTTCCAAATGGTCGCGCTGGCAGTGATCACGCTGGGCGACAGGCGCGTTGAGCCGGTCTACCCTCGCTGGTTCGCCTACTTTCAGTTGTGGTGCGTGCTGGGGGTCGGCCTCACGTTCGGAGTGTGGATCTTCAAATCCGGGCCCCTTGCCTGGGACGGCCTGCTCGGCTTCTGGACCCCCGTCATCGCCTACTTCGTGTGGGTTGTCGTCACGACGATCTTGACGGGGCGCGCGATCGTCAACGACGACCAACCACACCCGGGCGGGCACACACTCGCCGATCGGGTCGCGCTGCTCGAGGCCGAACTGACCGCGCTGCGGTTGCAGGTCACACCACCGACCAGATCAGTAGGTGCGGCGGTAAACCGCACCACGCACTCGCGAATGGAGCTGCAGCCGTGAGTATTTCGTTGGGCACCGGGGCAAGAGATCAGTCGGCCGCCGTAGCCGACATCGCGCGACCCGTGGATCCCGAAGTCGGCCGGCGCCGCTGCAGGCCGGTGCTGTGGTGGGCGGCGTTCGGATCTTTCTGGCTCGCCTTCATGGCCTTCGTGCTGGTCCGGTGGATCACGGGTCCGTACTTCCAGCGGGTCCCGGTCGGGCCGAGTGATCCGCCGATGTACATGAAGGTCTTCTTGATGACCCTGCAGGTCACCATGATTCCTGCAATGGCGGCGCTGCTGTGGCAGTTCGTGATTCGGCCGTGGCGACGCGAGCGGACCGTCACCGTGGACGGGGCGCTGACCCTGGCTTTCTGCACGCTGTTCTTTCAGGATCCGCTATCGAACTACTTCGGTCCGTGGATTACCTACAACTCCTGGTCGTTCAACCGGGGGTCGTGGGTAACCAGCGTGCCGGGCTGGTTGTCGTTCGGCGCGCCGGGGGCCACCGTGGTCGAGCCGCCGATGACCATCATCGGCCTGTACGTCGTCATCATGACGATCGCCGTCCGCATCGGCGTGGCGACGTTACGCCGCGTGTCGGGCCGGTGGCCGCGGCTGGGTCAGGTCGGGCGGGCCCTGATCTGCTGGGCCGTGATGTTCGCCTTCGACGTGGTGTTCGAGGGCGTGATCTTCATGCCGCTCGGTGTGTGGACTTACGCCGGCGGACACTTCAACATCTTCGCCGACCGCTACCATGCGTTTCCGCTGCACGAGGCATTCCTGGTGGGAATCCTGTTGACCGCGTACACGTTCCTGCGCTTCAACCTCGACGACCGCGGCAGGACGCTCGTCGAGCGCGGCTCCGAGCGGGTCAAGGCGTCACCGGCCGGGCACGGTGTCATCCGGGCGCTGTCGATCATCGGCGCGGTGAACATGATCTTTCTGGCGGTCTACACACTGCCGCATCTGTTTGTTGGGGCACACAGCCGCACTTGGAACGAGGACATTCAGCGGCGGTCGTATTTCCTGGACGGGATCTGCGGCGCGGGCACCGGCCGCGCCTGCCCCGGGCCGGCTGTGCCACTGGTGCGAAACGACAATTCCGGCGGGGACGGCGGATCCGCCTACGTCGGATCGGATGGCAGACTCCACATCCCGGCCGGGACCGTCCTGCCTTCTCAGGTACCGCTGCAGGTCGCACCCACCCCGGCGCCGGGGCGCCGCTAGCTGCTCGCGCCCGGTGACGTCGGCAGCCGTCCAGCATCGCCGGTGGGTGGCTACCAAAATTCCGGCGTAGGCGTATCAGTCAAAACCTTGCGTCATTAGGTTTGAATCGGGGAGACTACTGTTATCGCCGTCACACCGGGAGCCAGAAGATGACCGTGGAAGAAAAGCCCACCTACTGCCGAATCTGCGAGCCGCTGTGCGGAATGATCGCCACAGTCACCGACGGCCGGCTCACCGCGCTTCGACCGGATGCCGATGACCCGCACAGCAAGGGCTTCTGCTGTGTCAAGGGGCTGTCGATGACCCAGATCGTCAACGACCCGGACCGCGTGACGACCCCGCTGAAACGAGTCGGCGGACCGGGTGAATTCGTGCCGTGTTCATGGGACGAAGCCCTTGACGACATCGCACATCGGCTTTCGGCGCTACGGTCGCGGTTGGGTCCGACGTCCATTGCCTTCCACGAGGGCAACCCACCCTACTTCAGCTTCGCAGCTGCGATGTGGGGTAAGACTTTCGCCAAAGCGATTGGCACACCGTGGTTCTACGGAATCAACTCCGAGGATGGAGCGTCACGGGTCGCCGCGTTCAAGCTGCTCTACGGCCATTGCGCGCACATGCCCATTCCCGACATTCGACGTACGCAGGCGATGCTCATGCTGGGGGCCAACCCCAAGGTGTCGAAGGGCAGCTTCCTGCACGACCCGCACATGCCGCAGCACCTGCGCGAAATCGTCGAGCGCGGCGGACGCGTATGGGTGGTCGACCCTCGCCGGACTACCACCGCCGCCGAGTTCGAACACGTTGGGATCCGGGCGGGCACCGATGCCTGGTTTCTGCTGTCTGTGCTCAACGTCCTGCTCGATCGAGGTCTGTACGACAGCGAGTTCCTCGATCGGTGGACCACGGGCTTCGAGTTCTGGATCGAGGCGGTCAAGGCGTTTCCACCCGAGGAAACTGAACGCTTGACCGGGGTGAAAGCCGACGTCGTGGTGGACATTGCCGAGTACATCGGGCACGCCAGATCGGCGGTGGTGTACGGCCGAACCGGAACGTGCACGCAAAGATTCGGCACCCTGACCAACGTGTTGCAGGACCTGATCAACATCGTCACCGGCAACGTGCAACGCGAAGGTGGCATGGTCTGGGCATGGTCGCCGGTGGCGATAGGGCCGATCGCCGAGATGATGAAGATGGCGACGTTCGACCAGGTACGAACCCGCGTGAGCGGGTTGCCCGACACCTACGGGTTCCTGCCTTCGAGCGCTCTTTCCGAGGAGATCACGACCCCGGGAGCCGGCCAGATTCGCGGCGTGGTGATGATGGGTTCGAATCCGGTCATCACCGGGCCAAGTGGCGGCAAGTTGGCCGAAGCCCTCCAAGAGCTGGAAATCTTTGCGGCGCTTGACTTCTACGTCAACGAGACGAATCGGTACGCGCACTACATTCTGCCGACGACCACAATGTACGAGCGGGAGGACAGCCCGCTGCACTTCACCAACCGATTCGTTCGCCCCAGCCTGCGGGTGACCGAAAAGGTCGTCGACGCACCGGGAGATGCCCGTGAGGAGTGGGTCATTCTCAACGACATCGCCAAGCGGATGGGATTGGGGGGCGCGTACGGCACCGCGATCGAGCGGTTCGTGGCCAGGTTCGGTTTCCAGGCGACCCCGAAGATGCTCGCCGATCTGCTGATACGCACCGGCAGTGTGGGGGACCTGTTTGGGCTGCGCCGCGCCGGGTGGTCGTGGAAGAAACTGGCCCGGCAAGCGCCCCACGGCGTCGTCTTTCACGAGTATCTACCGTTGAGCCCGCTGAAGAAGGTGATCAAGACCGCCGACCGCAAGATCCCCCTGGCCCATCCGACCTTCGTCACCGAGTTCGTGCGGTTGCAGCGGGTGCGGGGCGATGGTGCGGCCGAAGGATATCCGCTACGCATGATCGGTATGCGTGAAATGACCTCGCACAACTCATGGATGCACAACGCATCGCGGCTGATGCCGCCGGGCCGGCGGCATTCCATCCGCATCAATCCCGTCGATGCCGCGGGTCTCGGCATCCGTGATGGCGATCTGGTGAGCGTCACCTCGCCCGGTGGCGAGGTCACGACGCTCGCCACCGTCACCGACGAGATGACGCAGGGCACCATCGCAATGCCGCACGGATGGGGACACACCGGCGGCTGGCGACGGGCGGCCGCGGCGGGTGGCGCGACCTCGAACCTGTTGTCCTCCGAGGTAGAACGCGCCTCGGGATCGTCGGTACTCAACGGGATCCCGGTTCGCGTCGAACGCGTTGAGCCGCAGCCGGATTCATCGGCGCACCGCACTGCGGCGGTAGCGGATCTGGTGCGCCGATGACGCACGTGATCACCCGCGGCTGCTGCAACGACGCCGCGTGCGTCTCGGTCTGCCCGGTCAACTGCATTCATCCCACCCCCGACGAACCCGAGTACAAGAACGCAGAAATTCTCTACATCGACCCGCGGACCTGCATCGACTGCGGCGCCTGCGTGGAGGTGTGCCCCGTTGACGCCATCAAACGCGACGTCGACGTGTCGCCGGCGGAGCGCGACTACCTCGCGCTGAATGCACGATTCTTCGACGGCTTCACCTATCCGCAGCCCGGTTTCATCGAAAGTGTCCGCACCCCTATGAGCGCGGCGCGGCCCGATCGCCTGCGTCTGGCCGTTGTCGGATCGGGGCCCGCCGGGGTGTACGCCGTCGAAGCCGCGTTGGCGGCCACCAACGGCGATGCCGACATCCACGTATTCGAACGACTGCCGGTGCCCTGGGGGGCTCGTTCGGTACGGCGTGGCACCGGATCATCAGGACACCAAGCGGATCACCCGCGGGCTGGAGCGGATCCTGTCCGCGCCTCAGGTCAGCGTGCACCTCAACGTCGAAATCGGTAGACACCTGAGCCACGACGACCTGCTGCGCCATCATCACGCCGTCATCTACGCCGTCGGGGCGGCGCCCGAGGATCGCAGGCTGGACATCGCCGGCGAAGCCTTGCCGGGCAGCCACTCCGCAGCCGACTTCGTCGCCTGGTACAACGGCCATCCCGACGCGGCATACCGCCAGTTCGATCTGTCACACCCGCGAGCCGTGATCTTCGGAAACGGCAACGTCGCGCTCGACGCCGCCCGAATCCTGGTCTCGCGCATCGAAGAACTCGCCCGCAGCGACATCGCCGAGTACGCCCTGGATGCGCTGAGACATTCCGGTGTGGAGGAAGTGTTGGTCGTCGGCCGCCGAGGTCACCGGCAAGCTGCTTACACCACGCCGGAACTGCTCGCGTTATCCAACACCCCGGGTGTCGATCTGTTGTTGGACCCCACCGGACTTGACGGCCTTTCGTCCGAAACGGATTCCGCCAAGGCAGAGTTCGTTGCCACACTTCCCCACACAGGCGGTCAGCGCACCGGCAACAAACGGGTGATCCTCACGTTCCTCAGTTCACCGGTGCGGGTGCTCGGGACCGAGCAGGTGACGGGTGTTCGGCTGATGCGAAATCACCTCAGCCGTAATTCCGCCGGTGCTCAGGTCGTCGATGCCAGCGGCGAGACCTACGACGTGGAATGCGGCTTGGTGTTGCGCGCCATCGGATACCGGGGGCACAGCCTCGATGGACTGCGGTGCGACGACGAGATGGGCACGTTCCTGCACGACCGCGGGCGAGTACTCGACGACGACGGCAGTCCGCTACCCGGCGTCTACGCTGCGGGCTGGGCGAAACGGGGCCCGTCGGGGGTCATCGGCACCAACCGGTCGTGTGCGGGGGAAACCGTAGCGGCTCTCATCGATGACTTCAGCCGGGGAGACTTGCCCGAGCCGCCATGCAGCGCAGCACAATTGCGTCAACTGCTGCACGAAAGGCAACCCGCCATGCTGGATCTGGCGAGTTGGCGGCGCGTCGATCTTTTCGAGCGTGCCCAGGGCCGAGCTGTCGAGCGGCCCCGGATCAAGCTCGTCGACACCGAGCAAATGGTGGATATCGGGCGCTCGGGCCGCTAACCCGGCACCGCGGGGCCGGCTGCGGTGATGCCTGGCGCAAAAACCTTGCACTGCAGGTCATTACGTTTGCGCCCGACCTCGGCGACCGTCAGACCTTCGCCATGACGGTCTCGGCGAAGCGTTCCAGAACGGTCCGGACTGCGTCCGGTTGCGCTATTGGTGCGCCGAGCACCAGACGCGACACCCCAAGGTCGGCGTAGCGCCGGACCTCGCCGGGGTCGGTCATCACCCGTTGATACTGTTCGGTCATCGGCGATATGCCGTAGGAGATCTCGATCTCGCTCGCGTCCCGGCCACTCTGTTCGGCGCTGACCCGCAGCTCCGCGAGCCGTGCGGGGAACTGGTCGTGGGCCACGTCCATCGGCAACCAGCCGTCTCCGACGCGGCCCGCCCGCCGCGCCGCGGCAGTGGTGCTGCCGGCGATGACGATCGGCACCCCGCTCGCGCGCACCGGCAGCGGGAACGCGGTGACGCCTTCGAAGGCAAAGTGCGGGCCATGATGGCTGACATCCGCGCCCGACCACAGCGCTCGCATGGCCGCGATCGCATCCTCGGCCCGTTGAGCGCGGCCCGCCCAGGGCACTCCGCACCGCGGCAAACTCTTCCGCTAGCCAGCCCACTCCGACGCCCAGGATGATTCGGCCGCCCGAAAGGTGGTCCAGGGAGGCCAATTCCTTGGCTAGCAGCACCGGGTTTCGCAAGGGCAGTACCACCGCCGCGGTGCCGAGGAGCAGCGAGGTCTGCCCGGCTAGCCAAGCGAGATGAATGAGCGGGTCGCCCATCGGAGTCTCGACGGGCACCGGGGCCTTGCCATCCGCGCTGTACGGGTAGCGGGATGCGTAATCGCGAGGGAAGATCGAGTGCTCAGCGGTCCAGATCGACTCGAAGCCGGTGGCTTCGCCGGCCGTTGCCAATTCCAGCGCCGCCTCCGGCGCCGCCCACGGGCCGATGTTCGCGGACCACAAACCAAATCTCATGTGGCAATCCTCTGCTCTCGCCACTGCCGAAGCGGTCGGCAGGGCTAGCGTAAACCGAGCGAACCGCTGATGATCTCGCGTTGAATCTCGTTGGTGCCCGCGTAGATCGGCAGCACCAGTGAGTGGCGTACGTGGCTTTCCATATCGTATTCGGTGGCGTACCCGTAGCCGCCCATCATCTGCATGCCTTCGAGCGCGATGCGTTTGGCGACCTCTGACGTCTTGATCTTGGCCATCGACGTCATACGCGTGGTGACCGGATCGGCACCGCGTTCGAGCCGCTCGGCGACCTCATAGGTGATCAGACGGGCGCACTCGAGCTCGGTCGCGAGGTCGGCGATCCGATGACGCAGTGCCTGGAATGTTCCGATGGCTTTGCCGAACTGCTTGCGCTCCTTGACATATGCGATGGCGTCGTCAAGGGCGCGCTGGCCGATACCGAGGCCGACCGCGGCGCCGAGCAGGCGTTCGCCGTCGAGGCCGGCCATGATCTGCGGGGAAGCCCCGGCCGATCTCGCCGACGATGTTCTCGGCGGGAACGAAACAGTCGGTGAAGAAGACGTCGTTGACTTCGCGGCCGCCCAGGGTCGAGATACGACGCGTTTCGACACCTTCGCTGTCGCGGGGGGACTTCGAAGATCGTCAGACCCGCGTGTGGCTTGCCATCGCGGCCGGTGCGCGCCACCAACAGAATTCGCCCCGCCCGATGCGCGTAAGAGCACCATGTCTTCTGTCCGTTGAGAACATAACCGTCGGCGACGGCGTCTGCCCGGCAGGTGATCGCCGCGACATCGGATCCCGCTCCCGGTTCGGAGATCGATATCGACATGATCTCACCGTTGGCGATGGCCGACAGTGCCTCCCGTTTTTGTTCTTCGGAGCCGAATCGTTTGTAGCAGCCTGCCACGGTGTTGGTCGGGCCGAGCGCTTTGACCGGTGCCAGGCCGCGCCACAACTCCTCGAACAGGATGGTCTGCTCTACGTACGTTCCACCGGAGCCGCCGTATTCTTCCGGGATCGCGATGCCCAGCCAGCCCAGTTCGGCGAGTTTCTTATAGAGGACCAAAGATTGGTCTTCCTCGTCGGGGTCGAGTAGTGCCTCGCGTTGTTCGCGGGTGGCGCATTCACGCGCGCAGAAGTCGCGCACCGCATGCTGAAAGTCCTGCTGCTCGATCGAAAGCGTCATGCTTGCGGGAACCTGCGGTCGGGAAACAGCCCCGCGGCAACGCCGTTGCGCAGCACGGCCGGCGCACCGCCGGCCACCACGTTGGTAACGCAGTCCCGGTGAATGCGCTGGATGGGGAAATCGGTTGTGACACCGTAACCGCCGTGCAGTTCCATTGCTTTCAGGGTGATCTGCGGGCCGGCCGTGGCGCCGAAGAGCTTGGCTTGGGTGACTTCTGCGAGCTTGGGAAACCGCCCTTCGATCGCCGATGCGGCGGCCCGGTAGGCGAGCAGTCGGAGTGCCTCGATCTGCACCCACATATCGGCCAGCGAGTGGTAGACCGCTTGGAAGTCGATGATCTGCTTGCCGAATGCCTCGCGCTGCTGGGTGTACTTGGCCGCCTCGTCGTATGCGGCCTGGCTGAATCCGAGCCAGAAGCCGCAGTTGTGCAAGCGTTCGAGGTTGAAAGCCGTCATCAGCCGGGCGAACTGGCCGGGTCCCACGATGACGTTCTCGGCCGGTACCCGGACGTCGCGTAAAACCATGTCGCCGTGGTGGATTCCGCGATCGCCGATGTAGATCGGGCCACGCTGGATCTCCACGCCGGGCATGGAGCTCTCCACCACGATCGCACCTATGCCTTTGGCGCCCGGCACGTCGTCGAAGCGCACGAAGGTGGCGTTGAGCTCGTTGACGTTCGAGCCGGTCAGAAAGCTCTTGACGCCGTTGAGGATGAAGTCGTCGCCGTCGCGCACGGCGGTGGTACTCAGATGCGTCAGTGCCGATCCGGCTTGCGGTTCGGTGAGCGCGATGTTGCAGGCGCGACGGCCGGCGACGATATCGTGCAGGTACTTCTCCCGCACTTCGTCGCTGCCGAGCAGAAACATCGACGGCCCTGGGCCGCTGGTGCAGAACACCGGCTCGGGTGGTAGCCAGGACTGCGCATAGCGGAACAGGGCCTCGACCACGATGAGGTACTCCACCGCGCCACCACCCTGACCGCCATACTCGGTCGGCATCGCGACGCCGAAAAGACCTTCCGCGCCAACACGTTCGAAGATCTCACCGTACGGCGCCTCGTCGGATTCGTCCCAGCCACGGGCCTCGTCGGCGAAGGATCGGCCGAGCTTCTCGGCGCGGGCCTGCAGGTCTTGTTGCTGCGGGGTCAGGGTGAAATCCATTGCTAGCGACGCTCCTGCTTGGTGACGGTCAGGTTCATTGCCTCGAAATCCCATGTCTGCGCGTTGTTTCCCGCCGAGCGCAACTTGTGCTTCAACACGCGGCCGACACCGTTGCGGGGGAGGGCGTCGAGGAAGTCGACATAGCGTGGGATCGCGAAGTAGGGCAGGTTGTTCTTGAAGAAGTCGAACAGTTCAGCCGGTTCGATCGGTGAGCTGGCTGCGATGCAGGCCTTGATGTCGTCTTCGCCGAGTTCGGACGGAACGGCGACCACCGCCGACTCCACAATGGCCGGATGGCAGTCGATCGCCGATTCCAGCTCGAAACTCGAGATGTTCTCGCCCCGTCGGCGCAGGCTGTCCTTCTTGCGGTCCATGAAGGCGAATGCCCCGCTGGGCAGGCGCCGGCCGAAGTCGCCGGTGTGATACCACAAGCCACGAAAGGCCTCGAGAGTCGCCGCGGGGTTGTCGAAATACCCGTCGAACATGGCGTACGGGGCCTTGGGGCGTAGGCAGATCTCACCGGTCGCCTCGCCATCGAGCACGTAGCCCTCGTCGTCGAGGAGTGCGACTTCGAGATCGGGCGCCGCGATGCCGCAGCCGTTCGGGTCACGCTGGTCCGACGACAGTGGCGTCAACGTGGTTGGCATGCATTCGGTTTGACCGAAGACGTCGACCCAGGGATCTACGCCGAACCGGTCCCGGAAGGTGGCTTGGCCGTCCAGCGAAAGCGGTGCGCACATGATCCGTGTGACTTTGTGGTCACGGTCGGCTGGCGACGGCTCCGTCGCAAGGATTGCCGCGCCCATCGCCCCGACGGCGATCATCAGTGTCGCGCCGACCTCCCGCGCGCGTGGGAAGTACGCGCGGGCGCTGAAGGTGCCCTGCAGGTAGGTCGGGATGCCGTACACCAGCGGCAGAGTCACGGTGACCAGCCGCGCCCCGGCGTGAAACAGCGGCAGTCCCGCGAACAGGACGTCGTTCTCGGTGACCTCGAGTGCCGCTCCGATGAGTTCGCCGCTGCGGCAGTAGTAGCCGTGGGTGGCGACGCATCCTTTGGGCAACCCGGTGGTGCCCGACGTGTAGAGAATCGACATGGTGTCGGCGGCAGAGAGTTCCACCGGTGGCGGGGTGTCACCGTGGTCGAACAAGCTGGAATATGGGACCTCGTCGTCTTGGGCCTCGTCGAGCATGATCACTGCCCGCAAGTCGGGAAGCTGGCTCCGCAACGAAGCCACCGCTTCGCGCCCGGCGGCATCGGTGATCAGGACGCCCGACCGGGATTGGCGCAGCTGATGAAGCAGGAACTCGCCCTTCAGGTATGCGTTCAACGGCACCTGGGCGGCTCCGGTCTTGGCTGCGCCGTAGAACAACTCGAGGAGCTCGATGCGGTTGGGGGCGAGCATCGCTAACTGTTCGCCTTTACCGACGCCCAGTTGAGCCAAACCAGCCGCAAGTGCGTCCGAGCGCTGGTTCATCTCGGCGTAGGTATAGACGTGCTCGTCCATAGCGCAACACACCCGATCGGGCGTGCTGGACGCACGTGCTCGCAGGATATTGCCGATCGCGTCACGAACCATGGTGACCACCGAATCCAGAAACCGGGGTTACCCGGCGATCACGGTCTTCGACCTGCCGCGCGGGCCGGTCCTGCTGGGTGCACGCTGCAGTCACTTGTTCTCGCACATCTTTCATTCTGAGGTTGCGTTAACGCCCATTAAGGTGTTTCCCACGGTGTTGCGCCCGATTGGGTCGACCGTGAACCGACTTGCTGCATCTGCCCACGTTCCGTAAAAGTGCGCACCCGCGATTATTTTGAGACAGTACGGCTATTAATTATTTCTGTCAACGGTATCAAGGCCGCTAGCTGCGGAACGTTCGGTCCGCAGCGCATCGCGATCAGCCGCGTGCGATTTCTGGAAGTCCCCTTCCGGAGACGTCGCGAGCGGCGCGTTCCTGCCGTCGGCCGGGCCGAAACAGATATGTGACGCGGACCACGCGTTCACGGTATCGTATGCGTGTCTGATAACCCGTCAATAGCCTAATCGGGATTAAATTCAGGCCTCGGTTGACCGTGCAGAAGAGTCAGAGGAGCGATCATGGAGGTCGGCTGCCCCGCACTACCGGACCTGGATACGTTGCCCTTTGCTCGTGACCGTGATGCGGCCTGGCACATGCTTTTAGCGCCCGGCAAGGTCGCGGTCTCCGATACCGGCGTCTACTTTCTGAGTGCCGCCGATGTGGTCGAGGCGGCAGCCATAAATCCCCAGCTGTTCTCTTCCCAGGGCGCGTTCGACTTGGTTGGCAGCCCATTTCCCATGGTGCCGATCGCGTTCGATCCGCCAGAACACACGCGCTTCAGACGCGTTCTGGACAAGTTTTTCGGCCCCCGCCGGATGGCTGAGCGCGCACCTGAATTGCGCCGGCAGGTGGGCGAGCTGATCGACCGGATCAAAGCATCCGGCGACAGCTCGGAGGTGATGGGTGCACTCGCCATTCCGTTTCCCTCCCAGGTGTTCCTGACGCTTTTCGGTCTGCCGCTCGAGGACCGCGATCTGCTGATCAGCTGGAAAGACGCGGTTTTGGAATTCTCCATCGCCGAAGGCGCCACACCTTCGCCGGAGACTATGGCTCGAGGCTTCGAATTGCTGAACTACTTGACGGAGCACCTTGCCGACCGCCGCGGTAGTGACGGCGATGACCTGCTGAGCAAATTGCTCTCTGATTCGAGTGAAGGCGCGCTGACCGACCAGGAAATCATCGGATTGTGCTTCTTGTTCCTCATCGCCGGACTCGATACCGTTACTGCGGCAACGGGATTCGCACTCTACGAGCTGGCCCGTAATCCGGCGCTGCGGTCCGCGGTGGCCGGCGACGATGAGGCGGTCACCCATTTCATCGAGGAGGTCCTGCGGATAAACCCGCCGGTTCCCTATGTCCCGCGGATGACCACTGCCGAGGT
Source organism: Mycobacterium kiyosense (assembly GCA_021654635.1). Classification (NCBI taxonomy): domain Bacteria; kingdom Bacillati; phylum Actinomycetota; class Actinomycetes; order Mycobacteriales; family Mycobacteriaceae; genus Mycobacterium; species Mycobacterium kiyosense. The sequence goes on along the minus strand of AP025179.1, from coordinate 4,681,741 downwards.
CACCGTGGCGGGCGTGACGATTCCCGCGGGATCGACCTGTTGGCTCGGGTTCGGGACCGCCAACCGTGACCCCGAACGCTATCCAGACGCCGACGCGATCAAGGAAAAGCGGAGCAATCACTTCACCTTCGGTCGCGGTCCGCATCGCTGCCTCGGCTCACATCTGGCTCGTCTGGAACTCCGCCTGATCATCGAGGAGTGGAACCGCAGAATCCCGGCTTACTCGGTCTTGCGCGAGCCCACTGTCGGGTGGCCCTCCGGGACGCTTCACTTCCGCGAGCTGCATTTGCAGGTGCGCTGATCAGCTGCCCGCGGAGACAGGCAAGGATCGGCCGACCGGGATCGGCTGGGATCGCGGTGTCAGCGCCGCGTTCATCACACGGTTCGCGGCTTCTTGTCCGCTGACCAGGGCGCCGTTCAGGCCCGAGATCCGGTCCAGGTCGGAGGCGAACTGGACCCGGGATGTCCAATCCAGGCGCTTCTGGAAATCGGCGATTCGGGCGAATCGGCCCTTGTCCATCACCGGCACGGATTCGGGCCAGCGCGCGACCGCATGCTCTTCGAGAGTGTCGACGACGTTTCCGTAGTAGCGGCGGGCGCGGTCTATAGCGTATTCCAGAACCTGTTCATCGCTGAGAGCCTGCGTGCGCTCCAGGTATTCGTGTGACAGAAGGACGGTCAGCAGCCCCTTGCCCGCCGGGGCTCGGCCAGGTGCCTTGGCGTGGTCGGCAATCACTGCGATCGTGTCGGGGTCCTCGTGGGGCGAGACCATGTAGTAAGTCGCGGGATCGTTCGGCCGCTGCGATAGGCCCAGACATATGCTGCCAAGTCGCCGGTACCGGGTTGTCTCGTACAGCGCCCGATGGTTGTCGTCCATCTGCGGGAACATCGCCAAGGCGTATTGCGCCTGAGTGGCGATGACGCATGCATCGAACGACTCCGTCAGTTGACTCCCTCCGCGTGGCGTGCAGGTGACCTCGACCGTCGCGCCGGTGTCTGCGACGTGGTCCACTGGATGGCCGAGCCGGACCCGCAGTCGTCGGGCGAGTTCTTCGGGCAACCCACTCACGCCGGGGCGCAGGTTGTACATCGTGCTCACCAGCATGTTGCGTATCGTCCAGAGCAGCAACGCAATCGAGGTATCTGCGTCGTCGGCCACCCAGGTACTGCTGACCAGCGGCCGACCGGCCCATTGCAACAACTCGTCATTGAGTTCGCGCCGGAAATACTCGCGCACCGTTTCGGTGTCCAACTCCGCAACTTGGTCATAGGAGTGGTAGCCGAGGCTGCCCCGGGCACTGAGCATCGGGCGGATCAGCTTCAGCGCCTTCAACTTGCTGCGTACCGACAACGCCTGCGTTCTCAGACCGGTCCGTAGCAGTTTGCCGTAGTCGAGCAGGTGCCTGTCACCCTGCCGGGGCATCACACCCCACACCGGGACCTCGGTGAACAGCGGGCCGAGGCCGAGTTCGTGGATCAAATCGATCGATTCACGATAGGTGCCGAGGTAGAAGGCGGCACCGAGGTCCATGATGAAATCGCCCTTGCGGACAGTCCAGACGCGGCCACCGACTCGCTCCCGCGCCTCGAACACGGTGACGTCGAACCCGCGCTGCCGGAGTCGATAGGCAGCGGTCAGTCCGGCCAGACCGGCGCCGACTACCGCGACGGTTCCCCTCAGTTCGCTACCCGCATCCCCGGTATCCACCTGTGGTGAATGCATTTTCGCGTTGGACGCGCCGCTCAACCGAGGTGTGGGCTGGCGAGTTCCGGCGCAGTACCGGTGAGCCAGTCAGTCATTCCGCTTTCCTGTGCCCGCTCGTCTTCTTTGATAGCTCGCAGCAGCAGCACGACCATCACCACGAACCAGCAGAAGTAGACGCAGAGCGGCACCCACCAGGCGAAGATTCCGTTCCAGGCCAGCGGACCCGTCTTGAAGAAGGGGATGACCGCCGCGGGCACCCAGATCATCGAGACCCAAATGTTGAAATACCCGGCCCAGCGCGGAAAGACCGGCTTGGCCCCCTTGTCGAGCAGGATCGCGACGCCCAGAGATGCGACCTGTATGCAGGCCGACGAGATGATGCCGAGGAACATCAGCCACGCCATGTCATTGAGCATCTGGACGATTTCGGGACTCCATTCGTGGAGTCGGTACAACGCGGTCTGCCAGATCGCGAACGGCACCAGGAACTCGACGCACAACAGGCCACCGGAGACCAGCTGCGACTGGGCCAGAACCGAGCGCACCCCTTCCATCCGCCGCATCTGGGCAGCGATCACCGCGCAGAAGGGCACCAGCAGCGCGCACGAGAAGAGACTGATCACCAAACCGAGCCGGATGAGGTTGGTGTGGTCGCTGAACTGGGCGACGAGGGCGGCACGGGATTTGGCCGGACTCGGTGGCGGAATGAAATGGCACAGAAATGCGAACGCCGACGCCCAGACGGCGATCATGAACGGACCACACCAGACGCACAGCCGTTGGGCCGTGACATTCATATAGGGCATCGATCGTCCTCCTCGACTCGGTCGAATCACCTTGTATCTCTTCGTACGAAGAGCGTGTCTATTCGTTCCGCAGAGCGTGCTGGGCGGCCAGCCGTCCGGGCCAGCCGACCACCCCGCCGGTTGGATGGGTGCCGGCGCCGGTCTGGTAAGAGCCCCTTGATGGGAGTGTCGTACCCGCCGAGCCGTGTGCCGGGCGGTTCTTACCCAACCGGTTGACCAGCATGTCGACGTGGAAATACGCGCCGGCCGGTGCGGCGAAACGGCTTTCCAGATCCTGCGGGGTGGACACCACCCGCCCGATCTCGGTTTCCAGCCCACCGAGGAAACGCAGACCCGACTTCCAGATCTGCTCGGTGTAGCCGTCTTTGTTGACGCCCCAACCGTTGCTCGGATACGCCGGCACATTCGAATGCAGGTAGAGCACATCGCCTTCCGCCGATGCGATCGATCGATCCGGCGCGGACAAGATGGCCATGTACACCGGGGGTGTGTCCACGTTGACCCCTCGCTTCATCGCGTACATCTGCTCGATGTGGTCCTCGAGTGTCCCGGTCATGAAGGTGGTGGTGCGGATGTCCTCGCCATCACGCTTGGCCCGGGCCGCTTCGGCTTTGGGGTAACCGATTCGGCCCGCGGTCGCGACGTCGATCTTGAAGGCGGCGGCGTTGACCGAGTTCGCGGGGATGAGCGAGACCCGGTTGCGTTCCTTGCGACTCAGCAGCTCCTGGGGGACCAGCTTGCCCAGAGTGACTTGCGCTGCGGCGTTGGAGACGACGCCCCGGCGCGCGCGCAGTTCGGTACCGTCCTCGAGCAGCACCCCACTCGCGTGGCCGTCGTCGACCAGGATCTGCTTGACTCCGTTGCCCAGTCGCACCACTCCGCCGTGGCTCTCCAACTTGCCTTTGAACGCCTCGACGAGATTGGTCATGCCACCGCGGGGCCGCTGGACGCCCAGGTGGCGGTGCACGCCGGCGAAGCCCAGGAAGTACGCGCCCGAGCCGATCGCATCCGCGGGACCCACCATCGATGACCAGTAGGCCCACAGGCCACGCATGGCATCGGACTCGAAGGTCTCCGAGATCAGTTCGAAGACGTTGAGCGCTAGCATGCTCCCGATGAAGCGACGGGTAGCCCGGTCCGGGCGGTGCCGCAGGAGGTACTTGGCGAAGTCGACCTTGCCCCACGCGGACGGATCTTGGACAGTGAGGATGTCGATGAGATCCATGATCCAGTCGATCGGTCCGCGCAGCTGCTCGTAGGTGCGAGCGTCCGCGGGGGGAGAAGTACCGGATGTCTTCCAGGGTGCGGGCGAAATCGCCCCACAGCAGCAGGGTGTCGCCGTCTTCGTTCATCCACCCGTACGGGTGCGCGAGCGGGACCGTGTCGTACCCGAAGTCGGCCAGCCGCATCTCGCGGGCAAGAGGCGTCTGGGCCATGAACAGGTCATCCATCGCCCCGATGCTCAGCTTGTGCTCCGGTGCCTCCTGCAGGTAGGGATAGCTCGCCGAGAGACCGCCGAGCACCGGCAGTCGCTCGACGACACACACCGAACGGCGTTGCTCGGCGAGGGTTGCCGCCGCGCAGAGACCGTTGTGCCCGGCACCTACGACGATGTAATCGAACGTTTCCATATTCAGATCCTAGGCCAGTCGGTAGTGCGGCAAAAGACCGCAAAGTCTTGTCTTTTTCCTCGTGCTTCCAAGCGGTGGCTGCCTACCGCTATGCATAACGGTCGTTCCACATCCTGCTAGCTGTGCGAATACGCATGGGCCCGGTCCTCGGTCGGCGTCGTCTCGCGGGTTTGCGGAGGCAACAAGCGCCACTGGCCGGTCCCCAGCCGGATCAGGCCGTTGATCGCGATCAGTCCCAGCGCCATGCTCAGCACCGCCGCCGCCATGCGTATCGCGGGGGACGCGTCGGTGTTCGTGATCGCGAAGTGCGGCATCGCCAGCACCCACGACGCCATATACGTTGCGAAGGGCACGAATACGAGCAACAGCTGCCGCGCGCCGGTGAAGAACCAGGACAGCCGGACGACCACGACGGCGCCGAACAGCGATCCCAGGCTGTTGATCACCAACCAGCTGATGGGGGAAGCCGCCAATCGCGAACGGTTGGTAACCGTAGTAGACGTAGAGTCCGGCGCGCAGCATCGGTACCTCCAACAACACGTTGAGCACACCGAAAACGCCGATGCCGCACCACATGGCCCGGTGACTGGCGCCGCGCTTGAACGCCAGCGCCATCACGTAGGACAGGCCCCCGAAGAAGACCACGTAGGCCAGCACCACCCAGACGGGCACTGCTCGGTCGAAGGCGGTGTAACCGTTGATCCCGTCGCCGGGGAAGAAGCAATGACCCAGCACGTCGACCGTCGCTTCGTTGAATGAGCAGACGTAACCACCGACCAACATCAGCAGGAACGCCGGCGAACCGGACCGCCGCCAATCCGCCAGGGCAGCAGCCACGAAGCCTGCCACTACCACGGCCAGCACCGTGGCGATGATTGCGTGTGCGGTGGTCGGGGTGGTCATGCCCCACGGGGGGTTGGGCGATCGCAACTATCGACGTTGTCATGCTCGGAACTCCAATCTTGCTGAACTATGCGCCGACGACGTCGGCCTCAGTTTTCAAGGTGACGGTTGGGACGGCTGTCGAAACCGGTGGCACCAGCCGAAGTTGCCCGGTGCCGAGCCGGATCAGCAGGTCGATCCCGTACAGGCCGAGCGCCATGCTCACCGCCGCGGCCACGGTGCGTACACCATGCGCCGCATCGGTGCCCAGAATCAGGAAGAACGGCATCCCCACGACCCACGACGACATGAAGGTGGCGAACGGGACAACCAGCAGCAGCAACCGGCGAGCCCCGGTGAACAGCCAGGAGAGCCGGGTGACCACCACGGCTCCCAGTAGCGAACCGAATGCGTTGAAGACCAGCTGGCTGAGGGGGAAACCGCCCACCATGAAGGGTTGATCGCCGTAATACAGGTACAGCTTGGACTGCAGCAGCGGGATCTCCATGGCCAGGTTGAGTGCTCCCCAGGTGCCGATGCCGATCCACAGTGTGCGACGGGTGATTCCGCGCTGGAATGCCACGGAGAGTAGGTAGGTGAGTCCGCCGTAGAAGATCACGTAGGCCAGGATCACCCAGATCGGTATCGATCGGTGGAACACGGTGTGGCCGACCCAGCCATCGGCGGGGAAGAAGCAGTGGCAGAGGAAGTCGATCAGCGGCTCGTTGAACGAGCAGATGTAACCGCCGGCCAGCATCAGCAGGAAGGTGGGCCGTTTGGTGCGGTGCCAGCTGACCAACGCGGCGACGACGAAGCCCGTCACCGCAACGGCGAGCACGGTCGTGATGATCGTCTGCGGGGTTGTGGGCGTCGTCATCTCCCATGGGGGCTGGTCCCACGCGAGGGTTGCGCCGGTCATCTCGCCCTACGCTCCGGTCGTACCGATCAAGCGCGGCCGGGGAACCCGCTCGGCGAACAACGACGCGACACGGGCGGCCGCTTCCTTGCCGCTGACCAATCCCCCGTTGAGGCCCGGGATGCGGTCCAGGTCGCTGGCGAACTGCACCCGAGCGGAGCGGTCTATCTTCTTGCGGAAGTCCGCGATCCGCTTGAACCTGCCCTTGTCGAGCACCGGAACGGACTCCGGCCAGCGGAACAGCGCATGCTGCTCCAGATCGCCGGGAAGTTTGCCGTAGTAGTACTTGACCCGCTCCAGCGCGTGGTCGACCAGGTAGTCGTCGTCGCGGTCGTCGGTCCGGTTGAGATAGGCGGGCGACAGCAGTACCGAGATGAGGCCCTTGCCCGCCGGCGCCCGCCCCGGCGCCTTGTTGTGGTCGGCGATGACGGCGATGGTGTCCGGGTCGTCGTAAGGGGAGATCATCGAGAAGGTGCCGGGGTCGTCGGGCCGGCGGGAAAAGCCCAGCGAAACATTGCCCAACCGGTGGTACCGAGCGGTTTCGTAGAGGCCCCGGTGGTTGTCGTCCATCTGCGGATACATGCCGACCGCGGGCTGGGCCGTTGTGGCGATGACCGCGGTGTCGAAGATTTCGGTCTGTTCCCCCGACGACGGTGTCTGGTAGGTGATTTCGACCGCAGAGCCGTTGTCCGTGACGTTGGTGACCGTGTGTTGCAGCTTGGTGTCGACGAGTGTCGCCAACTTCACCGGCAGCCCGGCCACGCCCGATGTCAAATTGAATACCGATTTGACCAGCATGTTGCGCACTGTCCAGTGCAGCAGGGCTACCGAGGTGTCGTGATCCTCGTGCACCCAGGTGCCGCTGACCAACGGGGCTGACACGTAACGGGCGAGTTCGTCGTTGAGCACCCGGTGGGAGTAGTCGTACACCGTTTCGTTGTCGATCTGAGCGAGTTCGTCGTAAGTGTCGTAGCCGAGGCTGGCGCGGTGCTTGAACACGTCGGCAAATAGGCGGAGTGCCTTGACCTTTGCGGGCCAGGAAATGACATGGGTGCCCAGGCTCGCCCGGATCGGCTTGGCCAGGTCGAGATAGTGCTGCTTTCCTTGCCGCGGCATCCCGAAAATCACGGGCGTTTCGACGAACTCGTTGGTCAGCCCGACCTCGTGGATCATCGCTACCGCCTCGCGGTAGGTCCCGAGATAGACGGCGGTGCCGAGGTCCATGACGAAGTCACCCTTGCGCACGGTCCAGATCCGGCCGCCTACGCGGTCGCGTGTCTCGAACACCGTTACTGCGAAACCGGCCTTCTTCAGCTCGTAAGCGGCCGCCATCCCGGCGATGCCGCCGCCGATCACTGCGGCGGTGCTGTGCTGTTGGGTCATCGATGCCTCTCTGGTAGACGTTCGGGCCGGTCAGGCGCGGATTGACGCGAGATCGGCAGCTTGGGGTCGGCGCAGTTGAAGGCGGTCGTTGGTCCGCACACCCCGCCGTTACGCCAAACCCGTTCGATATGCGCCTTGGGCATGGGTCCGGAGTGCAACGCGTAGAACCAGTACGGCATGTTGAAGGCGATCAATATCGCCAGCTGTGCCGCGCCGGCGATCGCGCAGAACCTCGCGAACGTCTTGGCGCCTTCGCGTTTGAATTTCAGTTTGTCGATGCCGCGCTCGGGCCAGGACCGCCCGCGGTCGTCGCGGAAGAAATGCAGACAGCTCAAGATGATGAAGGTCCCGGGCCAGCTCAGCGGTTCGTAGAGGGGGAACTGGTGATCGGTGCCGGCGAACAGCGTCAGCCACGGAATGGTCGCCGAATAGCTGATCAGCCCCGTCCTGGTCATGATCAGTTCGACGATGACGTCGCCGACGATCATCACCAGGTAGGTCTGGCCGATCAGCCGGAAAACGCTGCGCGAAGGGTCTTTTCTGCGCTGGTAACTCATGTACCGCGATCCGGCGTAGCCGGACATCGCACACATCCACAGGTAGGCGGTGAAGTACACCAGCGGCACGGGAATCAACTGTCCGTTACCCGAACTCCAGCCCGGGATGTGCGGCAGCCAGCTGCCGAAGTTGACGAAGGTGGTGGCGTACTGGAATTGGTAAACCGTCCAGTCGATCCAGGGCTCCTGGAAGAACATCAACCAACCGGCGAGGAAGAACAGTCCGTCGAAGCTGAACCGGCCGGTGCGCAGTTTCGGTCCGATCACGAAGTGCCACAGGATCCATCCGGTGATGAAGATGCCGAAGACGACTTCGACGCAGCGAACCAGTACCACGTACCAGGTCGGCTCTTCGCCGCGGCCGAGGGTGTTGGGGGTGAAGTCGCCGCTGACCACCCACATCGTCCAGCAGTAGGCGATCAGTGCCAGCCACAGAAAGCCGTGCACCACCCACATCTTCGCCCATGTCCGTTGAGCTGCAACGGGATCGGGGCCAGGTGTGTCAACGCCGACCGACCCCGACGTTAACGGCCGTTCATCGAGCATGTGACCACGCTAACAGATTTATCTGTCAATGAACAGATAACTATCTGTTCGCGGACAGAATCGTCGTACAGTCATAACGTGTCCAGTGCGATCAGCCGCAGGCCCAAGACCAACCAGGAGCGTGTCGAGGCGTCGACGCTCGCCCTGATCGCTTCGGCGATCCAGCTGTTCGCCCGCCAGGGATACGAGCGCACGACCGCGGGGGAGATCGGCACCAACGCCGGGTTCAGCCGCAACATGGTGCGCGACCGTTACGGCTCCAAAGAGGCGTTGCTGCAATCGGTCTTCGACACCTTTGCCGATTTGCTCCTGCCCGCCGTGCGCAGCCAGCGGGGCGGCAGCGGGCTGGACCGGGTGCTGGGACAACTCGACGACCTGCTCGATGCGGTGGAGCGAGAGCCCGAAACGATGCGGGCGATGATCGTGCTCACCTTCGAGACGCCCGCTGCACTGGAGGGCTTTGCCGGGTGGTTCGACGGCCTCATCGCCGGCTACGAGGCCGAACTCGCCGCCAACCTGGCCGCGGGCCAGCACGATGGGTCGGTTCGCAGCGATCTCGATCCCGCGCGGGAAGCCGAGGTCTTCGTGTCTTACGCGATCGGACTGTGCTTCAGGTCCGCCCTGCGCCGCGACGGTTACGACTTCGTCGGAGAGATCAGAGCGTGGCGCGCGCGGCTCGCGCAGCACTACTCCGCTTGACGACGCAGTTCGTGTTCCGAGAACGGCGGTGTAATTTTGCGACCTACTGTGTCTTTATCTAGCACCTGGTCCAGGGGAGGCTCCGAGACAATGACCGCGGATGTGATCGTGGTGGGTGGCGGCCACAACGGCTTGGCCTGCGCCGCATACCTTGCCAAAGTGGGACGACGGGGTGGTTGTCCTGGAAAGCCAGGGCGTACTGGGTGGGCTCAGCGCCACCGAGGAAACGGTGAAGGAAGCGCCAGGTTTCCAGATGAACACCGGCGCTTTGGATTTGGTCTTCTCCAATAGCGATCAATCGGTGATCGAGGAACTCGACCTGGCTCGGCACGGCCTGCGCTTTGCCATCGCGGATCCCTGGGGCTCCTACCTCAACCCCGATGGCGCATCGATTGCACTGTGGCGTGATCCGGCGCGCTCGGTCGACGAGATCCGCCGGTTCTCTTCCCGTGACGCCGCGGCGTTCGAACGGTTGAATCTGCTGTTCACCGATCTCTGGCTGGCTGTCCGCCCGTATCTGCAAGACCATCCGACCCGTCCGAGTTTGCGGACCATCGGCCAAATGTTCGTACACCTCGCCAAAGGTCGCCGTTCTTTCCGCCCATTGCTGCGGATGCTGATGGCCTCGCCCGAACAGCTAATCGAAGAGGAGTTCGAGCGCGAGGAGGTCAAGGCGCTGATGGCCAACCTGGCCTCGTGGTCCATGCTGCCGCTGTCGGAAGGCGGCTCGGGCGGGGTGCTGGCGATGTGCAGCACCTATTTCAACCAGAAGTCGTCGCGACCCGTGGGCGGAACGGGCAGCTTCGCGGCGTCTATCGCGCAATGCGTTCGCGCACACGGTGGAACGATCCGTGTTGATGCCCCGGTCGCCGGAATACTCGTCAGCGCCGACGGCGCCGCCGAGGGCGTCGAATTGGCCAGCGGCGAGCGCATCAAGGCCCACCACGTCGTGGGTGCGATCGACCCGCAGCGACTGATGTGCGACCTGGTGCCCAGCTCGCATGTGCCGGCCCGCACTCAGCAGGAATTGCGTGCGTTGAGCAATCTGCGTTGGAACATCGGTGTTTTCAAGAGCGATGCCGCGCTGTCGCACCGGCCCGATCTGGTCGGCGGACGCCAAGAGCTGTGGAATGGTCTGCTCTTCCTGGGGCCTACGCTCGACTACATCAAGCGCGCACAGCTGCGGGCCGCGGCTGGCCAGATACCGGACACCTATCCACAGTGGACCGCACTGCCTTCGGTGGTGGATCGCACTCAGGTTCCGCAGGGCAGTGAAGGCGAAACCCTCTTCCTGGCCATGGCCACCGTCCCGGTGCAGATCGAGGGCAGCGAATGGGCCGACGAGGCAGAGAAATTCGGCCGGCAGGCCCTGGGGTTCCTCGACGAACACGCGCCTGGAATCTCCGACGCGGTCATCGGAAGCTTTGTGCGGACGCCCGACGATTACCACGCGATGGCAGGCCGCGGGAACCTGTACCACGCCGACATGACGCTGGCGCAGCTCGGCCCCTGGCGTCCGACGCCGTCGCTTTCGGGTTACCGCACCCCGGTCCGCAACCTGTGGCACAGCGGCTCGGGAGCCCACCCGGTCGGGGGGCTCACCGGATGGAGTGGACGCACCACGGCCCGCACCATTGATGCCGAATTAGGCGGATCGGCGAAAAGGCTTGGTGCGCGACGGCGCATCCCCTTGCGCATCGCCCGCTGAGCGCGGTTGCGGGCTGGGCTCAGTGCGCGAACACCGCGGGGATGAGGAACGTCCGAATGCGGCGTCGCTCCTCGAAGTCGCTGAGGTCGTCCCGGGGCGCGAAGAGGGTGATGATGCCCTGGATCCATTCGACGATGTCGTGGTCTGAGGCGTCTTCGCGGATGACCCCGCGCTCGCGGCCCCGCACGATCAGTGGGGCGAAGGTATCGAACACGATCTGGTGCATGGGTGAGCCCGGCCCCGTCAGGAACGCACTCAACCTTCGCGGTAGCGCCTCGACCAGATAGGAGAACTCCTCATCGTCGCGGCCGACGGCGATCGACCGGACGACGAGGTCGACCAGTTCCTTGCGCAGATCGTTCGCCTCCAAGTCCGTGCCGGCCCGTAACTCGACGGAGAACTCGCGGCAGCGCTCCAACAACGCCAACTCCACCAGCTCGTCACGGCTGGACACCCGACGGTAAAGCGACGTCCGCGCGGTACCGGCCGCCGCGGCGACGTCGTCCATCCGGGTTCGGTGAACGCCAAGGCGCGCAAAGCATTCGCGCGCCGCGACGACGACCTGGGTCAGGGGGTTGGATTCGTCGCGTTCTGGTTGAGCCATCGTCATCGCGTGCTGTTCCAATCGTCGGCTTGCCGCCGCGGGCGGCGCTGCAAGCACTCCCACTTTAACTAATGCGTCACCAGCTCTTGTATGTTGCGACAATTCGAGACTAATGTCGCGACACACATGCTACTTCGTAGCAGAGCTAGGAGATCGCGATGCACATCCGGACAGCCGTGCCGATCGTGGCCGACCGCCACCTTCCCGCTTCCGCTTTCGGCGCCGCTGCCGCGGCCATCGCGGCCAGCGGCGTGGTCGACGACATCCAGGTCTGGGACCAGCTGACCTCATGGTTTCCGCAGAGTCTCTGGACGGCGGACCGCTCGCCTCTCGCCGCACTGATGGCAGACTGCGATTCTTTCCCCGATGCGTTCGTGATGGCCGCGTACGGGGCGGCGGCCGCGCCGGGGACCGGCCTGGTACTCAGTTCCGACTCGGTGCGCCGCGGTCCCGGCGAGCTGATGCAAAGTCTGCTGACGCTGGCGAATGTCTACGAAGGCAACGCAATCTTTCAGATCGGGGCCGGCGAACTCAAGCAGACCCAGCCGTTCGGGCACAAACGGTCGCAAGGCATCAAGCGCCTCGAGGATCTCTACGAGGTCTTCCATCGGCTCTGGCAGACCGACGGCCCGATTTCCTATGACGGTCACTACGCGAAGATCGACACGGCCTGGCTGGGAAAGGCGAAAAACCACCGCCCACAGATCTGGGGTATGGGCGGTGGGCCACGCATCATCGACCTCGCAACCACCCACGCGGACGGCTTCGTGACGATGGCTCCCATGGTCTGGAACTCTGCTGAGGAGGTTGCGGACAACATCGCCTCGATGAAGCGCACGCTCGCCGAAAAGGGCCGTGACCCTGAAGCATTCGGTTTCGGCATCTGGTCGCCGCTGCTGATTCACGAGGATGCGAACGTCATCGACCGCGCACTCGACAACGACTTGATGCGCTGGGTGACGGCGATTATCGGACGTATCAACCAGGGTGACTGGGCCGGTATCGGACTCGAGCCGCCGATGCCGCCCGACTGGCATTACGCGATGAAGCTGTTGCCGTTGAAGGTTGGTGAGGCCGAGGCGATGGAGATAGTCGGGCGCACCACCCGGAAGCACTCAGAGCAGACCTGGCTTTACGGCACCCCCGATCAGGTGGCCCGGCAGTTGCAGCCCTACGTCGAGGCGGGCGTGAACCTGGTCTGCCTGCTGGACATCTTGCCTTTCGTACTCGAGGTGGAGGACGCGATGGGGGCCATCGCGCGCCCGATTGAGGTGAGTGGTCTGCTCAAGCAGAAAGTCAGCGCCGATGTCCCGGTTGCTTAGCCCCGAACACCGCGAATTGCGGGACATCGCACGCAAATTCGCTCAGGAAGAGGTGGGGCCGCGTCGCCTCGAAGCCGACGAAGGGCCGGACTTTCTCAAGGGAGATGAACCTGCGTGCGGGGGGAGTTGGGGCTACCGCGGGTCGTCGCACCCGCAGAACTCGGCGGGCGCAACCTCGGCCAGTTGGGCGGGGTGCTGGTCGTCGAGGAACTTGCCCGGGAATCCGGCGGTGTCGCGCTGAGCGTGATGATCCAGATGCTGTTTCCCATGATCATGGCGCTCTGCCCCGAGGCTGCGGGCCGGTGGCTCGATGACGCGCTCGACGGAAAGGCCAACCTCTGCGCGGCGTTTTCGGACCCGGTCGGCATCGCGAACTATCCCGAGCACCCGGACATCGCCGTCCGAGACGGCGATGAGTTCGTGATCAACTGCCGGCGTCACTACGTGACCCAAGGCACGTTCGCGGACGTGATCGGCGTGGCAGGGTTGCACCAGGACAACTTCTGGATGTTCTGGGTTCCTGCAGGCACGCCGGGGTTATCGATCGAACCCATGCGCAAGATGGGCGTCGGCGCGCCCTGGGGCGGCATCACGCTCGAAAACGTGCGCATTCCAAGCACTTTGGCGAGCGACCTCTCGTTTGTCGTGAAGGATCGTGAGATCGCCAACGTCGACGGCGGCGCCGCGGCATCGGTGGTCAACATTTCGGCGTGGTCTTTGGGTCTCGCCACCGGTGTGCACGAAAAGACCGTCGAATTCGTCACGACGCGCAGCGTGCGTGGCCGTCCGCTCGGCTCCCTACAGGCGATCCAGCACAAGCTGGTACGTCAACGAGAGCGAATAGAGGCAGCCCGGTCGATGCTTTACGACGCCGCCAGCGCGCGCGACCAAGGCGAAGGGGACAGCGTCCTCGACCACCTGGTGAAGACCTTCGTCTCCGAGATGGCTGTCGAGGTGGCGCGCGATTGCGTGACCATCCACGGTGGCCGCGGATACCTCAAGGAGGGCGGCATCGAAATCTACCTCCGCGAGGCGATCGGCGGCCTCGTCGCCGAATGTTCGACCGATATGCATTACTCCACGGTCGCGCACCTGATGGGCCTGCCCGGGGCCGAACCGGGGGCTTTCTGATGCGCGTCGGTCTGATCTACACAAACCTCGAGTGGGACAAGGTCCTCGACCACGTGGTCTGGGTCGAAAAGCTCGGCTTTGATTCGATTTGGCTGACTGAGCATCACTTTCAGGACTTCTCGCCGTCTCCCTTGACCCTGGCCGCCGCGGTCGCGGCGCGCACCGACCGGGTGCGCATCGCCACCAACGTGATGCTCGCGCCGCTCTACAACCCGGTGCGGCTCGCGGAGGAGGCGGCAACGGTATCGGTCCTCTCGCGTGGCCGGTTCGACTTGGGCATCGGCATGGGCTATTACGAGCGAGAGTTCGCCGGACTGCAGGTGAATATCCGGCACCGCCCCAGCCTGTTCGAGGAGACGGTCGAGATCTTGCGCAGCGCTTGGAGCGGAAAACCCTTCTCGTTCCACGGCAAGCGCCACCACCTCCCCGAAATCAACGTCACGCCCGTCCCCACCCCGCCGCCACGCATCTTCATCGGTGCGGTCGCCGAGCCCGCGATCAGACGCGCTGCGCGGCTGGGCGATGGTTACCTCGGGGCCTACAACGCCCACCTAAAGATGTACTTCGATGAGGTGGAGGTGCTCGGGAAGACAGGTGCCGTGTGTGCGGGTCAGCAGGCGACGATCGCACCCGACGTCGAGAAAGCCAAAGTCGAGCTGCGCGACTACGCGCTGCGGTACGTGAACGACCACATCGACCGCGGCCTGTTTCCCGGGCCGCACTATGCGGATCTCGATGCGGCGATCGAAGCCGGCCACTACCTGCTATGGGACGGACCCACTGTGGTGGCCGAAATCGCCAAGGTCGTCGACGAGTTCCCCTTGATCGAGGATGTCCACTTCATGGTCACCGCGGGTCCCGGTGAGACCTTCGAGCACGCGCGGGAGCGCATCGAGTACATTGCGAGCGAAGTACTACCGGTGTTGCAACCCTTGGGATCTCAGCAATCCCCAGCTCGGTGACCGGTGGGGTCGCTGCGCCGAATAGGGGACTATTCCAGATCCAACGGGACGCGGGCCATCAGACCGCCATCGACGATCAGGTCGGTTCCGGTGACATAACTCGATTCGTCGGACACCAGCCACAGGGCGGCGCGGGCGAGTTCGGCCGGATCACCGACATGCCCCAGCGGCACCTGACGCGCCAACGGATCGAGAACTTCGGGCTCGACGTCGCGGGGCCGGATCATGGGCGTGTCGATGCCGCCGGGAACGATGGTGTTCACTCGGATTCCGTTGCGGGCCAACTCGAGTGCTGCCACCCGGACCAGGCCACGGATCGCGAACTTGGCCGAGGTGTAGCCGGCCAACCCAGGGTGGGCGCCGATTCCGTCGACCGATGACACCGCCACCATCGCGCCGCCCCCGGCGCGGGTCATGGGCTCGATGCATGACTTCATCCCGAGGAAAACACCGACCTGGTCGATCTCGATGATGCTGCGGTAGTCCTCGAGTGACAGATCGGCGATGAATGAAAAGCTGGCGACCGCCGCGGTGTGGGCGTACGCGCTCACCGGGGCGCCGAACTCGGACTCGGCCACCTCGTGAGCACGCGCCCAGTCGCTCTCCGAGGTGACGTCGAGGTGCACGAACGACGCCCCCTCGCCGAGATCCTTGGCGACCAGCTCCCCCTGCTCGTCGAGAACGTCGCCGAGCACAACGTTGGCGCCCTCCGCGTGGAACAGTCGGGCCGTGGCCTCGCCCATGCCGCGCGCGGCGCCCACCACCAGGGCGGTGCGGCCGGAGAGTCGTTGCCAGGTGCGGGATTCGGGTGAGCGACCCGCAACGCTGTTGCCCAGTCCGGCGTCGATGATGCGCGCCGCGCCTTGGACGAGGGTTCTCGCATCGTCGGGCACCGGTTCTCCTGTTCTGCGACCGTCAGCTGAGCGGCCCGACGAAGTCGTCGGCCAGGCGACCGAAAGCGGTCGGCACCGCTGACAGCTCGAAAGCGGGCGGGGTCACCAGATAACGAGTCACGCCGAGATCCGCGGCCTGTTTGGCGGCATCGAGGCTGGGCGGGCCGGTGACCGTCAGCGCGATGTCCTCGGGACGGCGGCCGGCTTCGATCGCGCCGGCGTGGCATTCCTGGATGAGCGCGGCGACGCCGTCAGGCAGGCGATACCCCGTCCAATCCGGCTCCTCACCGGTGAGCGTCGCCCGCATGGCGATCATCGCCACGGTGGAACTTTCGAACGGTAGTGGAAAGAAGCCGTCGGCAAGGCGCCCGGCCCGTCGTGCACCCTTGGACATCGACGCGCCGATATGGATGGGGATGTGTCCGTCGGGCGGTTTGGGGCCGCCACCGATCCCTTCGAACCGCACCGTCTTGCCGATGAAGCTCGCATCGGGCCGCCATGCGGCGCGCAGCGCGCCGATGTATTCCTCGAGGCGCGCGGCACGGGAGGTGAAGGTCACCCCGCACGCCTCGTATTCCTCCTTCAGCCATCCCAGGCCCACGCCGAGGATGAGGCGCCTGCCCGACAGGTCGTCCAGGGTGGCCGCCGCGCGGGCGAGCAGCACCGGGTTGTGCAGCGGTAACACCAGCACACCGGTGCCCAGCTTGACCGTGGTGGTCAGCGCGGAAAATTGGGAGAGCCACACCATCGGGTCAGGAAACGGGATCTCGTGCAACGGGGTATCGCCGCTCTGTTCGCCGGTCATGTCGGCATCCAGGTTGTCGGGCAGCGTCATCTGTTTGGGGACGGCAGGGTGCTCTTCCGTCCATACCGACTCGATGCCATTCTGCTCGACGGCAGCAGCGAGCGCGGCCATCATGTCGCGACTCCCGTAGGCGATATTGCCGTAGAAGAGGCCGACTTTCACGACGCCGCAGTTTTCACGGGTCTGAGTCGCAGCCCCTGATCGGACGCGTCCGCAACGCCGGTGAGGACGTTGGCGGGCCAGTGCACGATGGTGATTGCCGCCCAGGTCACCAACAGCGAAAGGCCAACGGTCGCAATCGATGCCAGCTGCACGACACCGTGGTTGGCCTCGGTGTCGGTGCCCAACGCGTTCATGATCGCCAGACTGGCTGCGGCCCACCCGGCCATGGTGCCGCTCGGGATGAGGCCGATCACCAGCAGTTGTCGCCATCCGGTCAGAACCGGGTAGAGCTTGTAAACCAACAAGGCCGGCACCACAACGCAGGCGGCGTTGGCGAAGACCATGCTTACGGGCATTTCCCAGATCTTGAAGGGTTGGTATCCGAAGTAGTGCCACAAGCCGTAGTGCACCGGAATCTGTTCGATTGCGCATACCGCGAGCAGGCTCGCGACGTAGGCTCCCCACCAGAATCTCGGGCTCAGACTCTGGGCCCTGATCCGGTCGAAGAGCGCCACTGGCAGGGTCGCCGCGTAAAACCCGTAGGTGAGTACCACTCCCCACGGGACCGGGGCGCCCCGCACGGTGAATGCGTTGCGCTGCCCCAACTGGGAGTGCACGGCGTTGCCCAAGACATCCGCGGGTGCCTCGAGCAGGACCGTGAGAAACGCTCCGACACAGATCAACAACGGGAAAACGGTTCGCCGCGTCACGGCGAGGTACCCGGCATACAGGGCGATCAGTGCGGCGGCCGCACCCGCGAACAGCAGATAGATCAGCTCACCGGTCGGCGGCATGTGATACAGCGGGGGCTGGGTGTATTGAACCATCGGGTTTCCTCTTTTGCTATTGCACGGCAACGTATTCGGTGCGTTCCGTCGAGTCGTTGTGACGCGCTCTACGGTCGGCGTTGAGCTCAGGAAATCCGCCGTGCAGGAGCTTGACGGCAAACCACACGATCAACACCGAGAAGATGCACGTCACCACCCCGGCCAGGTGGACGAACACCGACGGCACATTCGGGTTTGCGTTGATCAACATGTAAGCCGGCGCCGCCGCGGCGGTGTGTCCGCCGACCACGCAGATCGGGACGAGCGCGAGCACCAACGACTGCCGCCACCCGGTCAGGATCGGCCAGATGGCATAGACCACGACCATCGGCAGGACGACCGACACCATGTTGGCGATTGCCATGTCAATAGGCATGACTCCGGCGACAAGGGGCTGATGACCGTAGTACTTCCACAGCCCGAGTGCGATTGGAATCTGCTCGATCAGCGTGACCGCAAGGAAGGCCACCACCGAAACGACGTACCAGCGCCGCGGGGTCATCGACCGGTGTTCGGCGTAGCGCCAGAGCAGAATTGGGCCCAGTCCGAAGTACCAGACGTAGCCGAGGACGATCGCCCAGGGGATGGGCTGGCCGTCGGTGACGAACGCGTTGATCTGGTTCACCGGCACGTGTTGCACGTTGCCCAGAGTGTCGGCGATCGGCTCGAGCATGATCGAGAAGCCGCCCGCGAGGGCGAACAGCAACGGCAGCGGGGAGCGTTTGCGGTAGGACAGCAACGCGCAGTATGCGACGAATACCGCTGCGCCACCGCCGAAGACCGCAAGCAGGATCTCACCTGCCGGCGACGGCATGACCCAGTGCGGGTCGGGGAGGGGCTGGTTCAAATCGGGTGTGCTCATCGTCACTCCTGGGTTTGCGATAAGCAGTAATTACCACTTATCGCCGGGGGATGTCAAGATATTCCGATGGCACGCCGACCGCGCCGGAGCACCCCCGAGGTGCGGCATCTGATCCTGCAGGCAGCTCGCGAGCGATTCGCCGCGGACGGGTTTGCCGGAGCCACCACGATCGCCATCGCCAAAGCGGCCGACGTGTCCGAGACAGTTCTCTTTCGTCATTTCCCAACCAAGGAAAGTCTTTTCGAGGCCGCGGTAGTAGAGCCGTTCGAGGAGTACGTCGCGGGCTACACCGAGAGTTGGCGGCACGTGCCGGTAACCTCGGCGGATCCAGCGACGGTCCTGCGCGACTACGCCGCGGCGCTGTTCGACATCGTGGCCGCCGAGCGGGAGCTGTTTGCCGCGCTCATGGCCAGGGGTCTGCACAGCGACGAGCTCACCGCCGCGTTCGCCCGGCTCGACGAGATGGCCGAGATCGTGGCCGCGCAGTACCACCTCGATTACGACGGACCCGTTGCCGTCCGAGCCGCATTCATGATGGTGATGTCCAGCAGTGTGTTCTACGAATCGCTGTTCGCCGGCGCCGCGGGGATGACCAGGGATCGGATCGTCGCAGAGCTGGGTGAAATGCTCGTCGGCGCCGCGTTGCATAAGCGAGGCGGTATGCCGCCCCGGCGCAGCGCCGACTCGTGAGGTCCGTCTTCGCGTGGGGTTGCCGAGTCAGGCCCGAGTGCGCGCGTAACTGAAGTTCAGCGCGGTCAGCTTGGTCGGTTCCATATGCAGGAACACCGCACCCGGAGGACCGCCATCGCGCAGGTAGCCCCGGTAGTCATCCGGCGCATCCGACCACGCATCTTCGTCAGGACCCAGGTAGCGGTACAGCAGGCGGCGGGCACGCTCGACGTCGTATTCGTGCAGTGTCACGGAGCCGTTGGCGATCACCTGCTTGACGATTCCGGTGTCGAAATCGCCTACGTCGACACAGAAAGCGACGCGAGGGTCCTTCTGCACGCGTTCGTAGAGTTTCGCCCAGGGGCCGCTGATGATCCAGAACGCCTTGCCGTCCCAGTGATACCACAGCGGCCTGATGGTTGGGCCGTTGGTGGCCAACTGTCCGGTGTGCGGTCCGGACAGGAAGTCGTCGATTTCGTCGGGAGACATCGAAAGATCGTCCACGAGCTTTCCTTGCCGCTATGTGAGTGTCGAATCGAATTTAGCACGCACCGTGAACGAACGTTTTTGATACAGAAGAACCGGCCGACCCGTCGGTTGGGCGATGTCGGGAAGAAGGGCACTCCACTTGGTATGCCATACTGCGATTTCGGTTAACGTTCGTTCGAATAACAATCAGCTCAGGCGCAGCAGACTCAGGAAGGAACGGTGCAATGGCTCTGCCAACAACGACGATTCTCGCAGGAGCGCGCTCAGCGATCGGCGCCAGTGGATGGCTGATGCCGATAACCGCCGCAAGGGTGTTCGGAATGAACGTCTCCGAGGATGTCAGCGCGGCGCTCTTCTTGCGGCTCGGCGGCACGCGGGACTTTGCGCTGGCCGTCGCTCCGTTGGTGACCGAGCGCCGGTCGAGGTCTCAGATGTTAAAGGTTGCCGCCGCATGCGACCTTGGCGACATACTGGCCGCCGGCATCGCGCACCGGCGCGGAAAAATCTCCAAACTCAGTGCGGCGCTGTTTGTTTCGGCCTCACTTGGTTGCCTGGCACTGACCACCAAAGCGCTCGTCGAGGCTAGTGAATAGAGGGCAGTCCCGAGGTCGCTGGTGACTGCTTAAGGGCGCCAAAGCAATCCAAATCATCGATCATGGCCGTCATGCGCTCCAGGTTGGCCAGCGACACCTCGTCGGGTTGCATAGCCGGCTGCAAGCGGCCGGCGCCGATCGTATAGAGCCAGAACACCAGACCGTGGAAGGCTTGCTGACGGTACGCCAGCCAGGCTTCGTCGAACGAGAGCGCGGGGCCTCCCGAGGCGAACAGGCGGTCGATGTACAACTCGATCAGCTCGCGCTCCCATGCGCGCCGATCCTCCACGGTCAGCGCCGAACTGAGAGCGTAGGCGACGTCGAGGGCCCACACGCCGCGAGTGATCAGCTGCCAGTCGTACAAGCCCATGCCCCCGTCCGGGGTCAGGTACCAGTTGCGGGAATGCACGTCGGAGTGCAGCAGTGTGTTGGGGGCCGAACCGTGCATCGCCAGCGACGTCATCAGCGCCGGGAACACCTCGGTCCGGTGGCGACGGAACCCGGCGGGGAAGACCGACTCCGCGCGGTCGAAGCCGATCAGGGTGCGACGCGGAAAGGCGATGGTGTCGTTGACGTCGACCTGCCACCGGTAGGCATCCTTGACGAGGGGTCAGATCGCCGGCAAAACGCGGGCTCTCCCATAGTGTTCCGTGGACGTTGGCCAGGGTGATGATGATCGCTTCGGCCCTGGTCCGGTCGATGTAGTGCTTAGTCGGATCACCGAAAGTTGCGTTCTTGCTGGTCGCCACGTCTTCCATCAAGAACATCGAGCGCCCGGATCTGTTGTCCACCGCCATGTAATAGCCACGGGGGGCTTCGATGTCGAGGGGTGGGGCGGATCCGGTCGTAGAACAGCGCCTCGCACGTCAAGGCCGCTGACGGGACCGTCACCGCCCGGGAGGTCAGTTTGGGCGTGGACTTGGTGAAGATCGATTTCGGAAGTCCGGCCGCGCGCCCGACGTCGTTGTAGTCGACGGCCAGGACTCGCCTCGTGGTCGACCCGTCGCTTCCGGACGCGGTGGATACCGCGGTCACCCATGCGCCCGGGTGTCCGCGGCACAGGGCGGCGGTGAGCCACTCGGGTGTCAGCGCGTCGACCGAGGGCGGGATCTCGGCCAGCGTCGTCGGTTTGGGACGGCGCACCCGCTCGTTGACGATGTGTGCGCCGATTCGTCCCAGCTGGCCGGCGACTCTGAGCTTCTGGGTGAGCGGTTCGGGCATGAAGCGTTCCTTCGCTGACGAGATCATGCGTTTTTATTGATACAACTTATATCAAAAATGAGCCGGCGTGAGTAGACCCTCGACCGTGCAGCATCCGGTCGACGGTTCGCTCAGGTCACACCCTTTGTGCTGCACTGTCCTGCGGGTTGGGTAGCGAGTCGATCGACGCCCGGTCGCGCAGGACCGCCTGACGCAAGGCGATGAAGTTGACGATGAAGAAGCCGCTGAACACCACGACCGGGACCCAGACGCCGAAGATGCCGTTCCACGCGAAGGGGCCCCTATGGAAGAAGAAAAGTAACTGATCGGGAACGATCGTCAACGCCATCCAGCCGTTTGCGTATCCGCACCAGCGCGGAAATACCGGGGTCGGGCTCTTGTCGCACAGTGCTGCGACCATTACCGCCAGCGGCATCGCCAAGTACATGGTGATACCGCCGAGAAACTGCAGCCACGCCATGTCGTTCATCAGGTAGATCAATTCGGCCCGCCGATCAGGGCGGAAGGCGGCGGTGAGCCACCAGATCGCGGGATAGAAGGTCAGCACCATATTGCCGGCGGCGCCCAGCAGGAACGTGTAGGTCAAGACGCCGGCCGTGCCCTCGATGCGGGCGAGGAACTGCGACATCACTGCGGCGAATGGGATGAAGATCAACGCGGCGAGCATGACGACCAGCATGGCGATCCGGATTCGCGTGTAGTCACTTTGGTAGAGCGCGGCGATCTGGTTGGCGTCCGCGGAAGGCGCGGTGGGCGGTAGGAACCCGGCGATAGCCCCCCAGCCGATGAAGAGTGCAGCCAGATAGCCGATCGCACACCACGCGCCGAACATCTGGATGCGCGACTTGGTCATGGGCTCCATCGTCTTCTCCTCCGACCGACCCGTGGCAGCCGCGACGCCCGAGGTGCCCGTGCGGGCGACGCTCCGGTGCGGTGCCAGAGGTATCGTACCGGAGCGGAGGAGCGATTCAGCAAGTTTTTGTAAACGTTCGTTTACGTAGAATTTCAGGCTGAACGCGCGGCAGTTCGCTTCGGTCGGACGCTCTTCGTGGGCGTCGGGCGCGACGCCTCGCTGCCCAGCCACTCCAGACTATGTAGCGCCATCCCGGTCAGGATGTCGGCCAGGCCCGCGGTCCGCAGCGCTTTCTCCGGCCACATCGAGGTCGAGTCGATCAGTCCGTGCGTCGCGTGGACGGCCGCGTTGAGGACCTCGCTGGACTGGTCCGGATAGCAGGCCTGCAGGCAGTCCACCCAGTGGTCGATGTAACGCTTGATTCGGGCGCGCAGCCTCGAACGGTAGGCCTTCGGGATCGAATTGCGTTCTCGGGTCCACACGCTCATCAGTTCGCGTTCCTCCAAGGCCCGCTGCACATGGCCGCGCACCAGATGCTCCAGCTCTTCTCGGGGATCGTCGAAATGTCCACCCGTCGACATCAGGACGCGATCGATTGCCTCGTCCAGCAGCGTGATCAAGATCTCGTCTTTGCCGCTGAAATAACGGTAGATCGCCGGCCCGGACACACCGGCTTTCTCGCCGATGAGGTCCACGCCTACCCCGTCGAAGCCGCGCTCGTGGAATAGGTGCATCGCGGTCCGCAGGATCTGCTCTGAACGGTCGTTACGAGTCGCCATTGCTCAACGGTAGCGCAGATGCCCGGATCGGACCCGGCATCCGCTCACCGGTTGCGGTCCGGCGGCTTACGTTCGGCCAGGCGGGGCGGCCTTTTCTCGGCGAACGCCTGTGTCGCCTCGGCGAAATCGGGTTGTTGCTGAAGCCAGCCCTGGGTCTCCGCTTCGTAGGTCAGCTTGACTGGGAAGTCGCTTTCCAGAGCTCGCTGGTGCGCGTGCTTGATCGTTGCCACGCTGACCGACAGTTCGGCGAAGCGCCGGGCCATCGCTATCGCGTCGGTCAGCGCCTCACCGTCCTCGGCCAGCCGGTTCACCAGGCCCCAGTCGCGTGCCTCGGTGGCCGAAACGCGTCCTCCCAGCAATGCCATCTCGTTGGCACGCCCCAGCCCGACGACCCGGGGAAGCAACCACGTCAGGCCCGCATCGGGCATCAGTCCAATCTTTGCGAACGACAACTCAAAGCGCGCTGAAGCGGCCGCAACACGCAGATCGCACGCCAGCGCAAGCGACACTCCCGCACCGGCCGCCACCCCGTTGATCGCGGCGACGACGGGGATCTGTAGCGACCGCATCGTGAGCACCAGTGGGTTCCATGAGTCGAGCAGCACCTTCCGGGCGTCGCCTACGTCGCCGGAAATGTCCGCGCCCGCGCAGAATCCGCGGCCCGCGCCGGTCAGCACGACGGCGCGGATCCGGCTGTCGGCTTCCAACTCGAGGAAAGCCGATCTCAGCGTGTCCCCGGCCTCCGGGGTGACGGCGTTGAGTCGTGCGGGTCGATTGATCGTGATGACGCCCACGGTGTCGTCGCGCTCGACGAGTACGTCTGAGGCGGGCCGGGCAGCTGCGGTGGCGGGAATCGAAGAAACCATCGCTACGACTGTCCTAGAAACTGTCGGACATAATCGTGCCACTGCACCTGTTGTAGGTCGCCATAGCAGACCTGGCCCGCGCACTCCCAACGTGCGAGGCACACCCAGGTATCCATATTCGGCCACAGGGGAATATGGTTGGCCGCAACGACCTCACCGCGGATCTGGTACTCGCGTCCGGTGGCGTCGATCATCTCCATCTCGATGGTGGTCGGCGCCAGTGTCGAATAATCGTGGCCGACGAGCTTTCGGGTGGAGACGATCGGAATCAGCTGGCCATCCCGGCGCACCCAACCTCCTTTGGTCGGGTCGCCACCCGGAACCTGCAGCTGGCCCTTCCATTCGGGCTCCAGATCGGGATGATCGTACGTGCTGCAACCGAACATCAAGTTCTCGCTGAAGACGCCGGTGATCCAGTCGAATGGCGGTGTCGGGGCGTGTTGTTCGCTGCGACTTTGTCCCCACGAACGATCGCGGACATGGGTGCAGTCCACCTGGTACGTCTTGCCCCGCAACGTGAGTTCGCCGCGTGCACGCACCGCCTGCTCGAAGTGCATGCCGGTTTGCAACAGCATCGGCTCCATCAGGGCCTGCGTCTCGATGTCGAACGAGTTGTTGCGTGATTCGTCGGTGTAGCGCAGTCGATGCCTCTTGAGCGGTTCGATCGTCTGGACGTGGTAGCCGTTGTCGAATTTGTAGTCCCACAAGTCATTCGCCAGAACGTCCTCGCTCATGAAGGACGTCCAGTTGACCAGTTCGGACTGGAGGAAGTGTCGTTTGACGCCCTGCCATACCCAGGCGCCACCGCTGACCACACCCAGATTCGGGTGATGCCACACATAGGTCAGCGCATGGATGTTCTCCTCCGGGACGCTGAAGCCGAAAAATTGGGTTTCGGTCAGGGCGGGTGATCTATTCGTGTCTTTGAATTGTGGATGGAGCAGGTCGTCCTCGGGTACAGCGGTTCCGAACGACAGGTTCTTTTCTTCCCAGAACGCCTTGTCATGCGTTTGAATGGTTTCACTGGACATCGTTGTCCCCCTTCATGATTCCGCGAGATCCCAGCACGGCTGCAACAGCGGCGCCTGGGCTTCACGTTCGGCTTCCGTCATGTTTCTCTGCAGTGCGCTGACCGCGACGATGATCATGTACGCGGCGAACTTCTTGAAGTAGTCGAAGTCGTGCAATGGTCGGCCGCCGGCGGCGCGGTACCTGGCCAGCCATTCGTCTTCGCTTGGTGGCTGCAGCAATCCGCTGTCGGGCGGCGCCGCGAAGATGCGATTGCTGACGCATTGCAGGGCGAGGTCCGCCTCGGCGCGCCCAAGGCTCGACATCTCCCAATCCAGCACCGCTGCCAGTCTCGTGCCGTCGAAAAAGTAGTTCTGCAGTGTCGAGTCGCCGTGCATCAACTCCGGCTCACCCTCGGGAAGGTGGTCGAGCAGCCACCCGCGGACCGGAACCAGGCGCTCGAACGTTGGCAGGTGCACCCAATCCCAGGTCTGCCAATACCAATTGATGAGGCGCTCCAGCGGTGCGAAACCCGGTGCGTTCATCACGAAGTTCTCCAGGCCTCGCGCCTTGATGTCGGTGTTGTGGATGGCAACCAACGCCGTCATGATCTTGTTCAGCATCTCCTCCCGATCGGCCGGCGACGCCTCGGCGATCGGTCCCTGAATGAAGGCGGCTGGATGCTGGCCCCGCCCCCGCACCCGCGACATCACGTATCCGGCGGCGCCGAGCCAGCGGCCATCGGGGTCCAGCCACAATGGTTCGGGCACCGGCACATCGGTGCCGTACAGAGCGCGCTGTACCTGGAACTGTCGCGACAAGTCGTATTCGAAGAACAACCGTTTGTCGCTGACCGGCGCGTGACGCAGCACCAGCTCGCGGGTGACACGGCCGCGGTCACTGTCCAGAGTTGCGTCGAACAGCACTGTGCCACTTGAGGCGCCGACTTCACCGCCGTCGCCGATCACCGTCACCTCGACGCTGCCGCTGACATCGGGCTGCTCTTCGATGAAGCGACGAATCTCGTCGGCGGCGACTTTGTGAACGACGTCTTTGCCGGCGCCGATCACAGAGCTCAGCATTGATTGGACATCAGCCATGAGTGAACTCCTTTTGTTTGGCCCAGATGCGTCGACTCTGGTGGGTGGTCAAGTTCGCCGCGGCGCGGTTGCCCCAGGCGACGGCCGTATTCTGGCCGGTCTGCGATAAGTAGTCGCCGGCGAATTGAATGCGCGACCGTGGATTCAGGCTCGAGGTGAACTCGGCGATCTGCTGATAGACGCCAACGCGTGCCTGCGGCAACGCCACTGGCCACCTGCGCACATACGTGAAATCGACGGTACCGCTGAGCTCCGGGAACAGTCGCAGGACTGTTTGCAGTGAGCGCGCCACCAATTCGTCGTCGGAGCGCTGCATCCATGCGCTGGCCGCCGACATCTCCCAGCACACCGAGAGCAGTCCGTGGCCGGACGGCGCACGGTCTGGCGCCTTGTTGTTCTCGACGATGATCATGCAGACCTCGCGGTCTTCGGCGGCGGGCAGCTGGATCAGGAATGCCGGTGTGTTCGCCGGGCGGGTGGTGCCGATGGCGACGTTGATCGCCTGGGTGAACTTGAGCGTGGCGTTGAGCAGGCCGAGTCGTGTTCTGGCGGGAGCGCAGATCGTGGCCGCGACGGGCAGTGGGGTGGCGACGACACACGCGTCGGCCTCGACCGTCTTCGTCTCTCCTTCGGGGTCGCGATATTTCAGGCGCACACCATCGTTGGTTTCGGTCAGTGAAAGTGCGGGGGGAGCACAGGTGCACCGTGCGCACCTGTGCCAGCAGCGCATCGATGATCGCGCCCTGCCCACCCGTCAGCGTCGACAGGCGGCCGGCCACCGCATTGACCAGACCCGACATCAACTCGACGCGGCTGACCTTGTCGGAGTTGGTGAGCAACAACGCGCGCGTGATCGGTTCGCCGAAGTAGGCGTCGGCTTCGGCCCCGGCCAGCCTGCGTACGTAATCGCGGGCGGTCTCGGTGTCAAGCGGTGCCGCGGCGCGCAGGTCATCGTAGGACAGCATGCCGCGCAGACTGGCTCGCGCGACGTCGAGCACCACCCGTGCCAGCCTGACCTTGGTGGACCAGGACAGCGCATCGGTTTTCAGCCCCGAGCGGATCAACCGATCGAGGCGCAACAGCCGGACCCGGCCGTCGCGGTAGATGCCGAGATATGGGGCCGTGTCCACGATGGACAGCCCCAGCTCGTTGGCCAGCTGCGTGGCAATCGGGTATCGCGCGGCGAACGCCGTCGCGCCGGTGTCGACGCGATAGCCGTCCTGCACGATGGTCTCGACGCGGCCGCCCGCGCGGGATTCCGCTTCGAAGACTTCCACCTCCCAGCCTGCCTGCTGCAGACGGTAAGCGGCAGTGAGGCCGGCGATTCCAGCGCCGGCGACAACTGCGCGCCGTGCTTTCACGATCGATGTTCGGGGCACCTGGTGGCTTCTAGGGCTCTCGTGGCGGAGGGTTATTTTGAGACAGTAGGGTTTAATAATAGTTGGTGTCAACCATCGTTTACGGAAATCTTCGGATCGAGGAGCTGATGACCCGAATTTTCACTAATTCAGAACTTACGTCGGGGTCTAAACCGTGTTCCGCGAGGTACTCTGTGACCGTACGAAAAGCGGCAACGATCGTTTACAATTCTTCGATGTCTCAACCCAGATCGGAGTGCGGGGACCGCGAGCGGCCGAGGAGGAGGGCGAATTGCTATCGCCACAGGCAAATCTGAGACTCCTGAAGCAGACTTCGTGGAGCGGCTTCGTCTACATCGCCTTCCTGATGGTCGGCATCTGGCCGCTCGCCGGCTTTTTCCCTTCGCAGCCGCCGAGCTGGGACGCCGCCCGGATTACCCGGGTCTACCACGACAACGTCATGGGAATCCGCATCGGAATGGTGCTGGTGCTGGTAGGCTCGATGTTCTATGTGCCCTGGACGGCGATGCTGGCCAAACTCATCGCGGCCGTGGAGGGCAAGCCGGGCATCCTGACGTTCTGTCAGATCATCGCCGGCTGTACCAATGTGCTGCTCACCGCGTATCCCGCAGGCTGGTGGCTCACCGCGTCGTTTCGCTCCGAGCGCGATCCGCAGATCGTGCAACTGCTCAACGACATCGCCTGGCTGCAGTTCCTCGGCGTGATAGCACCGTTCTACTTCGTCGTCATCAGCATCATCTACGCCTCACTTGCCGACGAGGACCCTGATCCGATCATTCCGCGCTGGGTAGGATGGTTCAACGTCTTCTTCATGCTGGACCTGATACCGCTGAGCATCATCTTCTTCTTCAAGAGCGGTCCGTTCGCCTGGAACGGGTTGTTCGGCTTCTACCTGCCGTTCGCGACGTTCTGGGTCTGGTTCTTCGTGATGTACTACGCGATCCGCAAGTCGCTGCACCGGTTGGACGGAGTGCCCGAGCGGCCGGTGGCTGCGGTCAAGGTGGCGTGAGCATGCCGCAAGCCGCGATAGTCGGAGCCGGCTTGTCCGGGCTTACGGCGGGCTATCGGCTGCAGACCGCCGGATGGCAGGTCGATGTCTTCGAGGCGACGAACTCGCCCGGTGGCCGGGTACAGACCGTGCGCCGCGATGGCTACGCGGTCGACACCGGGGCTTCTGCGCTCGGTTCGACATACCACAGCTACCTGGCGTTGGCGCGCGAACTCGGCATCGAAATGCGGCCCACCGCACCATATATCGGGATCCGTCGCGCCGGCGCGACGCATCTGCTCGACATGGACAAGATGGTCCGTTCTGGCTTGACGACGCCGTTGCTGTCGCTGGGCGCAAAGCTGCGGGTGCCGCGGTTGGCGATTGACGTGGCGATGGCCAAGGCGCGCGGCCGTCTGGACTACGCCGACATGCGCAAGGCCGCACCACTGGACACCGAAAGTGCGCGTGCCTACGCCAAGCGTGCATTGTCCGCAGAAGTCGACAGCTACCTGTGTGAGCCGATCGTGCGGACCATGTTGATCGCCGACACCGACAAGGTGTCCAAGGTGGAATTGTTCTCCGGGATCGGCAACATCTTCACCGCCAAGATCCTGGCCGCCGCCGGCGGGCAGGGCCGGGTCCCCGAGGCGCTGGCCAGCCGCCTGAAGGTTCACCTGCAGACGCCGGTCGTGGAGGTACGGCGGCACGAAAACGGGGTCCGAGTCACGCATTCGGGGACGACGTCGGACTACGATGCCTGCGTCGTCACGTGCCCGCTGCCCGAGGCGGCAGCCATCTGCGTCGATGATCGCGGCATCCTCGGTCCGCTCGACGAAAGCCTGGGCTATACCCAATGCGTCAGTGTCGCTGTCGGCACCAGCAGGCCACCGGACTGCCCGGCGTTTCTGGTGATGTTCCCGTCGGTGGAGGATCCCGATATCGCGCTGATGTTCCTCGATCACAACAAGGCCCCCGACCGCGCGCCGGCCGGCCGCGGCCTGCTGAGTTGTCTGTGGGAAACCGGCGCCTCGCAGCGGATGATCGATGCCCCCGACGAGCAACTGATCCAGCACACCCTGGCGTCGGTGTTCGAGGTGTTTCCCGAACTGCGCCACACCGTCGAATTCACCCACGTGACCCGGTGGCGGCGGGCGTTGCCCTTCACCCGGATCGGCGCCTACCAGGACATCGGGCGCCTCAACTCCGAACTCGACCCGGCATCACCGGTGCAGTACGCCGCCGACTTCATGTCGGCGGCCGGGCAGAACACCGCCGTAGAGTTCGGAAATCGGGCCGCGCACAACTTGATTGGCGCACATTAGACCTGAGTGGGTCAGGTATGCCGCAACGTCGGCGAGGCCACGCCCCCGCGGGGTTTCAACGGGGCAGCGGGGTGTCTCGGCGGCCGGGAGCGGGGCCGGCGCTGCGCCGCGGACCGACTCAATGCAGATTCGAGCGCCGCGGTGCGGCGCCAGGATGACATGCTTCACGCGTTGCCGTTCATCGCGTGCCGCAGTCGTTCGCAGCTGGACGCGGCGGAGAACCTCGCGTAGTACGACTCGCATCTCGACCATCGCGAATGTCGCACCCAGACAACGCCGATTGCCGCCGCCGAACGGCAGCCAGGTAGTGGGACCGAGCGTGGTGCCGAGCATCCGGTCCGGGTCGAACCGGTCCGGATGGGGGTATTGCGCCGGGCTTGCGTGAACCAGCCCGATGCCCGGGGCGACCATCACGCCGGCGGGCAGGTGGTAGCCCGCCAAAGTCGACGGGCCGCGTCAGGACGCGACCGACGTCGAAGACGATGGGGCGAATCCGCAATGTTTCCTTGGCGATTGCGTCGAGGTACTCGTCGCCTGCGGGATCACCGGCCGCACTCGCGTCGGCTGCGCGTACCGCCCGGCGCAGGATGACGGGATGCCTGACGAGCCGCTCCAGCGCCCACGAGAGTGCCGTGGCGGTCGTGTCATGTCCGGCGGCCAGCAGGGTCATGAGTTGGTCACGCAGTTCGGAATCGGTCATGGTTCGACCGTCGTCGTGGCTGGCCCGCACCAGCATCGCGAGCACGTCGGTGCGCTGGGCAAGATCGGTAGCAGCGCGTCGATCGGCAATCTCGGCATATAGGAGTCGGTCGGCTTCCTCGATGCGGCGGCGCACATATCGCCAGGGCCGCCGCAGCTGCAGGTCGGGATTCGCAATTGCCAACGAGGCCCACGGGCCCAGGTTGAGCAGCGCCGGCATCACCTCGCGCAATGCGGCGAGTCGGTCGGGATCGGTGGCGCCGATGACCGTCCGCAAGATCACCTCGAGGGTGATCTCGGACATCTTGGGCGCCACCGGGAATTCCACCCCCACCGGCCAGCTGTTGACGCTGGCCGCGGCAATCTCGGAAATCACACCGGCTTGGCGTGTGACGGCGTCGCGCTGGAACGGCGCGATCATCAGACGTCGCCGGTCACGGTGCAGGTCTCCGTCGATCACCAGCACCGAACTTTCGCCCACGAACCCCGCGAGCAACGAATTCGCTTCGCCAGCATGGTAAACGGCGGGATCACCGGCGAAGACGGCCTTGATGTCGGCGGGGTCGTCGAGGTAGACGAGCGTCCCCATGGTCGCGATGCGCAACGCGAACACGCTGCCGTACCGGCGCCGGCAGGCGGCCACGAAGCGTGGCCAGTAGCGCAGCATCAGCGCGGTCTGCACCGACCGGGGGAGCGGTGGACCGGGAGGCAATCGATTCCGCTTCGTTGCGGTCATGATCGCAGCATACGAGTGTCTTCTGGCCCGGCGCCCTCGGCTATCTGGAGTGTCAGGGCTCTATGCACCGTCCACGTCATCGACACAAGCCAGGCGACGAGCCCGGTGAGGGGTACGAAGAAGCCGAGGATTCCATTCCAGGCCCACGGGCCTGTCTTGAAGAACAGAATCAGGCCGGCGGGAATGATGAGGATGGCGGCCCACAGCGTGAGGTAGCCGACCCAGCGGGGAAGAATCGGCGCGGGCCGGTTGTCCATGAGCACAGCCGCCGCGATGCAGAACATCTGGACTTCGACCGACCAGATGACCAGGACGAAAAGAATCCACCCGGTGTCGTTGAGCGCGCGGGTGATGTCGACCGGCCGGTCACCGGAACGGAAGGCCGTCGCCATCCAGATACCGACCGGAAAGATGAACTCGAGCGAGAAGAGTGCGCACGACAGCGTCTGGGTTGCAGCAAGCGCCTTGGCACCGGGGATCCGCCGGATCTGGCCCCCGATCGCCACGCCCCACGGCACCCAAAGCGCACAGGCCGCCATGGTGACGACGAGATTGACCCTAATCATCGTGGGGTGTGCGTTGTACAGGTTGGCGATTTGTTCCGACGTCGCCCAGGGGCGATGCGGCGGCAGGAAGCCGCCCAGCCAGAACGAGATCAGGAATAAGACCATCATCACCGGTCCGGTCCAGATCAGTACCCTTTGGACCTTGGCTTCCAGGACTGCGCCGGAGTCCGGGCCGTCCGCCGAAATGTTGCCGGCCACCAATATGCCTGTGACTAGAGCGATTTGAGGACGGTGCGAGCGGTGGTCCTGCCTGCCCAGCCGTGCACACCGCCCATCGGGTGCGCACCCGCCCCGGTATGCCACAGACCGGGGATGGGGGTGCGGTAGCCAGCCAGCGCCGCGGTCGGACGATTGGGTCCCATCTGATTCAGCGACATGTCGGCAACGACGTAGCTGCCCTCGTACGTCATCTCCCGCAGTTCGTCGGGACTCTTCACCCAGCTGCCGATGACGCTGTCGCCGAAGCCGGGGGCCAACTCGTCGACCTTGCGGATCGCTTGCGCCGCGTAAGGTTCGCGGTGTTGCTGCCAGTCGCTGCCATCGGCGAAGTTCTGCGGGACCGCGGTGCAGAACAGGTACATCGTGTCTCCGGAATCGCCCGGCGGCACCTGTGATCGGTCGAACGCCGAGGGCATCAGGGCCCACATCGGCGTCTCGGACGGTATGCGGCCGTGCATCGCGGTGTCGAGGGCCCGGTCGACGTAATCCTTGGAGTCGCCGATCAGCATATAGCTGCCCCAGAGCTCTGGCCTGTCGCACAACAGTTTTGGACGCTCGGACAGCGCGACGTCGATCTTGGCGTTGTTGATGCCCCAGCCGTTGATTCGGATGTTACGGACCTCGTCGAGAACCGGCTCCGACACATGCGCCGGGTCGACGAGCTTGCACATCAGCGAAACCGGATCGACCGCTGCGACAACCTGTTTGGCGGACAACACCTCGCCGCTGGCCAGTCGTACGCCGGCGGCCTGCCCGCCGCGGACCAGGATCTCTTCGACCGCTGCGTCGGTGCGGGTCTCGCCGCCGTGATGGCGCAGGCAGGCCGATAGCGCTTTGGTGAACTCGGCCATGCCACCGATCGGGCGTTTGATGCCCCAGCCGATGTGCATCATGATCACCCCGAGCACCGCACCCGAGCCCGGTTCGCGCAGCGGAGCTTCCGAACCGGAGGCGTAGATCGCCAACAGCGACTTGACCTCTTCGGACTCGAACATCGTCTCGATGAGCTGATGCGGCGAAGCCATCAACATCCGCGCGACGGGTGCGAGATTGCGGCGTTTGCGTACCGCCCGCCAGCCCAGCTCCGCGACCGTCTTGACCCGCGGCCGGGTGGGGTGATCCATCAGATAGGGCGCCGCCACATACCAGAAGTCGCACCACATTTCGCACAGCTGAGCGAACTTTGAGGCATCTCGTTTCGAGTATCGCCGGATCTCTTCGACGGTACGGTCGAGCGAACGCCACAGCCCGATCGACTGACCTTCCGGCCCCAGGTAGGCGCCCCACGGTTCCGGACTCGCTTGGCGCAGGCCGAACGATTCCAGGCGAAGCTCGCTGATGATTGACGGCTCCAGGTTGGTGAACAGCAGATCCACCGCGCACGGGTTCATCACGAATCCTGGCGCCTCGGCCACGGTTTCGCGCGAGTAGGTCATGCCGCCGAGCCACGGATTGCGTTCGAGGACTACGACCCGCTTGCCGGCCCGGGCGAGATAGGTGGCACAGGTCAGACCGTGGTGGCCGCCGCCCACGACGATGGCGTCATACATCTCAACGTGCGTTTGCCGTCGCGCGCTGCTCGGCCAGCCGGGCCTGGTTGCGCGCGATGGCGTCGGCGGACAGGGGCAGCGGCAGGAATCGGCGGGTGCGGGCCATCAGCTCTTGATACTCGGGCCGCACGCCCATGTAGTTGTCCTGGAACGCCGAACCCAGCACTGACGTCAGCATGATGGTGTTGATGACCGGGCCGACGACGGTCCACCAGTAAGTGGGGTTGCCGGCGACAGCCACCAGCCACATGCCCCACCACACCGTGGTGGTACCGAAGTAGTTCGGGTGGCGGCTGTACTTCCAGACGCCGGTGTTCAGGTAGCGAGGACGTTGTTCCAGTGCCAGGAATGACTGCAGCTGCGCGTCGGCCACCGTCTCGAAGTACAGGCCCACCATGAACACCAACAGGCCGATGAATGCCACGGGTCCGATGCCGCCGTTGGGCGCTCGGTTCGCCAAAATGCCCACCACGGCGGGCATTCCGATCAGCACGATGATCACCGCCTGGGGCTCCATCACCCGGAAGAAGCTCTTCCACCAGTAGCCGGGCGTCATCTCCTTGACGAAGTTCAGGTAGCGCGGGTCGCCGCCGTGGACGGGTACGTATCGACGCCAGCGCGCGGCCAGGTACCAGCCCAGTCGGCCGCCGTGCAGCATCACCATGAACAGCAGCAGCGCCGCGGTGACCGATTGGGCCCCGACGATCAGGTACGCGAGCAACGCCGGCACCGCGAAGGCGAAGCCGTACCAGCCGTCCATCATCGAGTGATTGCCCTGCAGCAGGCCTACCAGCCACAGGATGGTCACCACCGAGAAGGTGAAGATGGTGCAGAACAGGAAGACGCTGAGATTGCTGGACGGATTCACGCCCAAGCTGCTGACCAAACTATTCACCCGCACACTCTAACAAATCGGAAACGATCGGTCACGTAGATTTCGAAGCATATGTAAGTCATTTCAGGCATTGATACGGCACAGAGTTTACGATCGTTAACTACTCTGCCGGTCGCTGCTCGACCAGCAGGTGAATCCTGCTGGTCGACGGCAATCTCCGGCCCCGAGGTCGGCGACGCTACGCCATCTGGCCCGGAACGAAGGGGAGGTCGGAGAAGGACTCGATGATGCCGGCCGGCGCGGCGTGGACGGCCGCCAGCACATTGACGGCACGGTTGGAAGTGGTGACCATTGCGTCGGTGAGAGGATCGGTGCCTTCGAAGGCGATGTCGACGGTGATGCCGGGCTGCCCGACGATGGTGAACCGGTAACCGCCCCGCTGCGGGGGCTGGGGCCAGTGCGGGGCGATGGCGGGATCGAGTCGCTCATAGTGCTCCACGCACAGCCGGCGGTTTCCGTCGATGAGGCCCTCGAGTCCCCAGTGCAACGCCGCGATACAGCCCGCCGGAACATCCAGACCGCTGGTGGTGACGAACGCCGTGTCGGTGACCGCAGTTTCGCGGAAATGCCGGATCTCGTCGAAAGTGATATCGAACGCCTCGGCGAGGTAGTGCAGGATCGACTCCCAGTAGAAGTTCAGGAAGTCCGGTGAGAACCCCTGCGCATCGGCATCCGGATGCTCGCCGAAACCCAGCGCTTTGAGCATCGCGGGGTCGTAACTGGAGATTTCCAACATCTCGGCCATCGTGACCGACTCGATCCGGTGCGACAGGTTCGTCAGCGAGAAGATCAGTGAGTCGCACAGGAAACCGGGGAAGATACCGGTGAAGTGCAGCGAAGAATTGCCGCTCGCGCATGCTTGCCGCAGGCGCGAGACGATTGCCGGGTCGGCGGTGGGGATGTGGAACAGCTGGGTTGGGGTGATGGTAACCAGGTCCTTGCCTGATTCCAGGATCGCGCACAGGTCGTCGACGACCTCCTCGAGTCGGCCGACGTCGGTGGCGCTGTAGGAAACTACGTCTCCCGGCCCCTCCAGCAGAGCGCGGGCGTCGCGGGTCGCCGCGATTCCTACCGGAGCCAGCCCACACAGTTCTCCGGCGTCCTTGCCGTCCTTGTCGGGGGAACTCACGTAGAGCCCGACGAGATCGGTGTCGGGGCGCTCGATGATCGCGCGCAATGCCGGTACCCCGGCCCGGCCGGTCGCCCACTGGATGACCTGCACGGGTTTTGCTGTGGCAGTGCGCATTTGCGCTCCTTAACTCAGTCGTGCGGGTCGGATCGTCGATGTGACTCGGCCACCTCCCCAGTCGGCAGTGTGACAGCCTGCCGCCGCACCGAAACCGCTCATCTCGCAGAGACCCGGGCCGTCCTTGGCTGGACGTAACGCATTTCGGGCGCCTCGGGCTCCTTGATGCCGGGGGCGGCGGCGAGCGCTACCGGGATCGCTCTCACCAACGGTCCGGCGGTGATCCAATAACCCGGCGGGATGGAGTTCGGATCGTCGGCGTAGCGATTGGTGCCGTCGCGGACCGATGCCAGCGACTCTATGACAACTCTCACCGACGGACGGCCTTCCAGTTCGACGATCCAGCACTCGTCGACAGGTGCCTCCACCGGCCGGTTGACGCCGACGTGATATTTGATGTCCTGCGTCGCGAAGACCCGGCCACCGATCCAGCCTTCGATTCGCGTGATCGACAGGCCCACCGTGCCCGGTTCGATGGTGATCAGTGGATGCTGGATCCGTTGATCGGTGGGTTCGCTGATCGACCGTACGGTGACCTCATCGAGGTGCACCCCCATTTGTTCGCAACCCCAATTCATCGACGGCGCAATGTAATTGCGAACAAAGTTCTGGAAGACGGTGTCGTTGCGCACCTGTTCGACCGGCAGTCCGAAGCCGAACAGCGGCATCATCTGCGCACCCAATGTGTCGCCGCGAAAAATCTCGGTGATGTGGATGCCGTCCAGTTCCCCGCACAGGCCCGATGCGGTCAAGACCTGGCGTTCCCACACGTAATCCGGATCGATGCCCGACACCATGAAGGTGGCGCCGCCCCGGTCGGCCGCGTCACCGAAGCGCCGCCGGACCTCCTCGCTGCGGAAGCCCAGGTTCGCGTAGGGCAACGCGGTGATGGTGTTGATGCCGGCCTCGAGTAACCGAACCAGATCGTCGTCGGCAGCGAAGGAGCCCAGATCACGAGCCAGATAGACCGCGACATCGGGGGCCGCGTCGATGAACTCCTGCGGGTCCAGCGTGAGCCCGACGCCCAGCGGGCCCGCACCCGCCAATTCGCCTACGTCGCGGCCGTCTTTTCCCGAGTCGTAGCCCAGGCCCGCGACCAGCTCCAGGGCATGATTCCGTGCGACGAGCTGCACCACCGCGCTGCCCGTCATTCCGACGCCCCACACTCCGACGCGCGTAATCGATTCCATCGAAGCCTCGTTCGCGATCGCGGTTGCACCAGGTCAAACCCGTCTAGAGCACTATGCCGACAATCTGTCAAAATTTTGACACTGTGTCAAGCCTGTAGCCGGTCAGCGGCTGTGCGGCGTCAGCTCAGGTCCGAGTGGCCGGCGGCGGCAGTGCGGTCCGATCGAGGAATTCGGCGGAGATTTCCGCCGCCATCTGCTGGAGGTCCACCGCTTGCGGATTGACCAGCCAGAGCATGTCGAGGCCCATCAGCTGCATGATCAGCCAATGTGCGATCCGTTCGACCTCGAGATCGGGTCGGACCTCGCCACGGCGCTGGCCCTGGCGCAGGAAGCGGCGGATCGTGTCGGCGACCATTTCGATCTCGGCCCGAACCATCTCGGCTTCCCGTTCCCCTGCCTGATCGGTGAGCAAGAGGTAGAAGAAACGCAAATCCATCGGTCCTGAACGCGCTACCTCCTGATAGCGCAAGCTGACCATATGCTCGGCCAACTCGGAGAGCGTCGCTCCGTCCGGGACGGTCGACCAGTTCTGTCGATAGCGCCGCAGGGTGGCCGAGAGAGTCTCTCGCAGCAACTCGTCTTTCGAGGAGAAGTAGTAGTAGAGGTTGGCGCGCGTCATTCCTGCCGCAGCCGCCACCTGGCCAATCGAGGTTGCCCGCACGCCACGCTCGGTGAACAACCGCTGAGCCGTTGCCAAGATTTCTTCTCGAGTGAAATCTCGTCGAGCTTCGGTCATCGACCTGGCCATCGGTTCCCTTTCCCGTCCGGCATGAGGCTACCGTCGCGCGGGCCTGGTTACTCTCCGGGCACCGCGGCGATGGATCCCTGCAGCGGGCGCAGGAGGTGCTTGTTCGGTGCCGTCCGCGGGCAAGGCAACGGAGCGATTGCAGTCCTCGCCGTGCGGCAGCCGGGTGCGCAGGAAACGACCGTTCTGCTGCCTGAAGTGCGTTCGACCGCGTCGCGCACGGTGGCTTATTGCTTCCCAAGGACTATCAATGTCAAATGGACGGTGGTATGGACGAGGTGTAACGACCGTTCACCCCGGGAAGGGTTGCGACGGCAGCGTCGCGGTCCCGCCGCTGAGGCCTGACGGGTGATTCGAAGGAGTTGGCATGAACCCCAAGCTCAAACTCGCCGGACGCGCCGTCGTCGTCGGCGCCATCAGCGTCTCCGAACGGTTTCGTGCGCCCACAGTGATCCATCGCGATCAGGTGCCGATCTCGGGTGCCCACGTCACCGCCGAGTGGTTGACGTCGGTGCTGTGCCGGGACACCCCGGGTGCCGAGGTGGTGGCTGTCGACTTTCCAGGTGGCAGCAGTGGAACCTCGGAACGTGTCGCCATTCGCGTTACCTACAACGACGCCGGTATGGCCGCAGGTCTGCCCTGCCACGTATTCACCAAGGCCACCAAGTCATTTCAGCAGCGCCTCATGTTGGGGGGTGCCGGAGTACTGCACGGCGAGACCCGCTTCTACACGGGTCTGCGGGACAAATCGACGCTGGAAGCGCCGCGGGGGTATTGGGGCAAGGTGGATCCGGTCTCGTGGCGCTCCATCGCCGTGATGGAGGACATCGCCGTCACCAAGGGTGCCAAGTTCTGGGAACCCACCACTGCCTTCAGCCGTGAGCAGATCACCGATCTCGTCGGGCAGCTGGCCCGGCTACATGCCCCACTGTGGGGCGATCCAGGCATTGTCGACCTGAACACGCCCGCCGACTACATCGCCAACACCAGCAAGTTCCTCGACATTCGTAAGCGCTGTGAAGTGGGGATGCGGCGGGCACGGCAGGTAATTCCGCCCGCGCTCCTAGGTCAGCATGACCGGCTGTTCGACGCGACCGTGCGCTCGATGGACATCGCTGCCCACCAGATGCCGCGCACCCTGTTGCATGGTGACTGTCACGCCGGACAGACCTACGTGACCGACACCGGGAAGATGGGTATCGGCGACTGGCAGGTGATCCAGCAGGGCGGCTGGGCCTTCGACTTCGCCTACCTGGTGAACTCCGGCTGCGAGCCGGACGACCGCAGGAAATGGCAGGATTCGCTGGTTCGTGAATACATCACGACGCTGCGAAACCTGGGCGGTCCGGTGATCGGCTTCGACGATGCCATGCTCGCCTACCGCCAGCAGTCGTTCTGGCCGTACGCGGCGTGGGCGTTCACCATCGGCCGAGCGCCCTACCAGCCCAAGATGCAGCCGGTGGACTTCTGCCTGGCGATCGTGCGGAGGACCGCGGCGGCCATCGACGATCTCGATTCTTTTGCCGCCGTAGGTGTTTGACCGGTGAACCGGGCCGGCTCGAGGACTTGGGGTGGCAGCCTGGGTCGTCGAAGTGGCTGGCGATGCGGTACAGTCCCATTCGATCGGCAATGGAACTCAAGTTCCGTCATGAATGCGAGGCGACTTTCTGCGCTCTGACGTGCCGACGGCTCATTGGTGGTGCGTGGCGTGTGGTGGCGACCGGTAGGTGAGGAGACGGTGGGGTGTATCGACTGTTCCGGAAGGCGTGGATACCGCTGCTTCTTGTCGTCGTCGTCGTGCTAGGCACCTACGTTGTCATCCGTGTTCGCAACACTTTCGGTGCCAACAGCGCCGTCGCGAGAGGCGAGGTGAACGCCGACACGAAGCCGTTCAATCCCAAACACATCACCTACGAGATCACGGCCCCGGCGGGCGGCACTGCCAACGCCAACTATCTCGACGAGAACGGGCAACCCCATCTGGTCGAGAACGCCCCGCTGCCGTGGTCCTACACGATCGTGACGACACTGCCTTCGATGTCAGCCAATATCGTCGCGCAGGGCGACCCCGGCATGCGGACCCTCCGATGCCGGGTGATCGTAGACGGCCAAGTTCGTGACGATCGCAGCAGCGACGGATTCGAACCCTTCATCTACTGCTTGGTGAAATCGGTATGAGCAACGACCTCGCACACGCACACCGATCCCGCGTCGCCCACCTGATCCGTGTCCTTGCGGTGCCGATCATCCTCTTCTGGCTCCTCATCGCGGTCGGCACCACGTTGTTCACCCCGTCGCTGGGCGAGGTGGCGGGGAAGCACTCCGTGCCCATGACGCCGACGGAAGCGCCGGCGTTCAAGGACATGATGAACATCGGCCACAAGTTCCAAGAGTTCGACACCGACTCCACCGCGATGGTCGTCCTGGAAGGCGACGACAAGCTCGGTGACAGTGCGCACGAGTTCTACAACAAGATCGTCGCGAAACTCAAGGCCAGCAAGCACGTACAGAACGTCCAGGATTTCTGGAGCGATCCGCTGACCGCCGCGGGTTCCCAGAGTCCGGACGGCAAGGCCGCCTACGTGCAGGTCTTCCTCGACGGCGCCCAGGGCACCAGCCCCAGTCACGAGTCGGTCGCCGCGGTCCGCAAGATCGTCAAGAGCGTGCCCCCGCCGCCGGGCGTGCGAGCGTACGTGGCCGGCAACACCGTGCTCAACACCGACACCCTCATCGCCGCGCACAACAGCATGGACCTGATGACGACGGTCACGATCGGCGTGATCTTCGTGATGCTGCTCGCGATTTACCGCTCGCTGAAGAACGCGTTCCTGGCTTTGGTACTCGTCCGCTTCGAGCTCTATGCTGCCGAAGGGGTGGTGGCTACCGCGGGTAATCTCAACATCATCGGCCTCACCCCGCACGCCGTCAGCATGGTCACGATGCTGACCATCGCCACCGGCACCGACTATTTCATTTTCCTGCTGGGCCGATATCACGAAGCCCGATCCCGCGGCCAGGATCGGGAAGAGGCCTACTACACCGCCTACAGCGGCGTGATGCACATCATCCTGGGTTCGGGTCTGACGATCGTGGGCGCCTGCCTGTGCCTGACCGCCACCCGGCTTCC
Organism: Mycobacterium kiyosense; assembly: GCA_021654635.1. Lineage (NCBI taxonomy): Bacteria > Bacillati > Actinomycetota > Actinomycetes > Mycobacteriales > Mycobacteriaceae > Mycobacterium > Mycobacterium kiyosense. The sequence continues at coordinate 4,641,097 of AP025179.1, read as the reverse complement.
GTATTTCCAGACCATGGGGGTGCCTTGCGCCATCGCGCTCGTGACCACCATGCTGGCCGGCCTCTCGCTGGCTCCGGCGGTACTCGCGGTCGCGTCCAGGTTCGGTTTCTTCGATCCGAAACGTGAAGTCTCGGAACGGGGTTGGCGCCGGATCGGCACCATGGTGACGCGCTGGCCCAAACCCATCATCGTCGTGACTTCCTTCATCGCGGTGATCGGTTTCGTCAGTCTGACGACCTACGTCCCGAGCTACAACGACAAGAAGTTCACCCCGCCGGACATCGCGGCAAACGTCGCGCAGACAGCCGCCGAACGGCACTTCACGCCGGCCCGGATGAATCCGGAATTGCTGATGGTCGAAGCCGACCACGACCTGCGCAACCCGGCGGACATGTTGATCATCGACAGGGTCGCCAAGGCCGTCTTCCATGAACGCGGCATCGGGCGGGTGCAGACCATCACCCGGCCGCTCGGGGCGCCGATCGAGCACAGTTCGATCCCGTTCCAGATCGCGATGCAGAATTCGGCGACGCTGCAGACGGCTAAGTTCAACAACGACAACACAGCTCAGATGTTGAAACAGGCCGACGAGTTGAGCAACACCATCGCGATCATGGAGCACATGTACGGGGTTATGAAAGACCTCACCGCGACGACGCACAGCATGGTCGGTCGATCCCATGCCATGGTCGAGACCACGAACGAACTCCGCGACCACATCGCCGACTTCGAGGACGCCTGGCGACCGATTCGCAGCTACTTCTATTGGGAGAAGCACTGTTTCGACATTCCGCTCTGCTGGTCGCTGCGATCGATCTTCGACTCGCTGGACGGCATCGACCAGCTTTCCGAGCAACTGACCGACCTCAACGGCGATCTCGATAAGATCGACCAGTTGATGCCCAAACTGCTGGCCGATTTCCCGGCGACCATCGACTCGATGAAGACCATGCGTGATTTCCTGATGTCGACCCACAGCACGATGGCGGGGATCCAAGCCCATATGCAGGAGGGCGCGGCAGGGGTCGACGTTGATGGGTCAATATTTCGACGAAGCCAAGAACGACGATTCCTTCTATCTGCCGCCGGAAGTCTTCAAAAAACCCCGACTTCCAACGGGGCTTGAAGATGTTCGTCTCGCCAGACGGAAAAGCCGTGCGGTTCATCATCACCCACCAAGGCGACCCGGCCTCGGTGGAAGGCATCCAACATGTCAAGGGCATCAAGGAGGCGGTGGCCGACGCCCTCAAAGGCACCCCGCTGGAATCGTCGAAAGTCTCGCTGGCCGGTACCGCGTCGATGTACAGCGACATGCAGGATGGGGTCGTCATCGACCTCACCATCGCCGGCATCGCCACGCTGATATTGATTTTCTCGATCATGCTGCTGATCACCCGTAGTCTGGTCGCGTCCCTGGTGATCGTCGGTACGGTGCTGGCTTCGCTAGGCACCGCCTGCGGTCTCTCCGTGCTGCTCTGGCAGGACATCCTCGGGCTGGGATTGCAGTGGATTGTGCTTCCGCTGACGGTGATCATCCTGCTGGCCGTGGGGTCCGACTACAACCTGCTACTCGTTTCGCGTTTGAAGGAGGAAATCCCGGCCGGGTTGAACACCGGCATCATCCGCGGCATGGGTGCCTCCGGTCGGGTCGTCACCGCGGCCGGTCTCATCTTCGCGGCGACGATGGCGTCGATGATCGTCAGTGACCTGCGGGTGATCGGGCAGTTCGGCACCGCGATCGGAATGGGCCTGCTCGTCGACACGTTCATCGTGCGGGCATTCATGACGCCGGCGATCGCGGCCGCACTCGGCAACTGGTTCTGGTGGCCACTCAACACCTTCCGCACCAAGAAGGTCGACGAGCCCGAGGAGGATGTGAACACCGCCCCGGTCGCGCAACCAGTGAAGGTATAACACTCATGGCCGAGATGGAATCTAAGCTCCGCCAACGCACGGTTGGCAGGCTGGACCGTTCCCGTGATCCCGCGATACTCAACGCCGCCTTGGCCGCGCTGACCGAGAATGGTTACGACGCAACGAATATGGACGACATCGCCGCGCGCGCCGGGGTGGGTAAAGCCGCGATCTACCGCCGGTGGTCGTCGAAAGCGGCCTTGCTCACCGACGTCCTGCTCTACTGGCGGCCCGATCTGCGCACCGACGACGTTCCGGACACCGGCAGTCTGGCCGGCGACCTCGACGCGCTCGTCGAGCGAGTGGCACGCAACGACAACGCATTGATCACCAACGACGTCGTGCTTCGCGTTGCGCTGGAGTCCACCCGCGATCCCCAGCTCGCCGAGGCTCTCGGCGACCTGATTCTGCTCAAGGGCACACCGATAATCTCGACTATTCTCGCCCGCGCCGCCGCCCGCGGTGAAATAGCCGCCGACCGCGACTGGTCCCTGGTCGCCGATGTTTTGACCGCGATGAGTCTGCTGCGGGCACTCAACGGGCAGACCGTCGACGCGGATTTCATCCGGAAGGTCATCGAAACTCTGGTGCTACCAGCGGTTTCCACCTAGACACCTGAACGGGCGCGTTCACATCAGACCGGCGAGTTGCGCGGCTTCCAAGTCCAGTGCCATGTCTGCGTATCGGCGGGTCTGGTCCGCGATCACCCGGTCGACCCGCTCCGAAGGCGCGACCTGGCTGGACAGCCCGCAGAACAGGTAGACGGCATACATCGCACCTTCGCGGTAGGCCCGGAAGCAGTCGTCGAAGTCGTAGCCGGCGATACCGGCGGAGGTGAGGCGGCCGTGAAACTCTGCCAGCAGAGCCCGCTCGGCAGCGCGCCGAGTCGCCGTCGAGAGTGAGGAGCCCAGGAAGTATGCAAGGTCCATGCCGGGTGGGCCCAGACGCACCGTTTGAAAGTCCAGCAGGGTCGCCCGCGGAACCGGGTCGAGACTGAAAAGCACGTTGTCCGTGCGCAGATCACCGTGCTGAACGACCGACGGGCCGGCCCACGATCTGATCCATTTTCCGGCTTGCGGAATCACCGTCTCGAACAGCGAGACTTGAGCGGGCTCTAGGGCGTGGCCGAAGCGAGCGAGCCACGGCTCGAGTCCGGCGGGCATCGAATCGAAAAGCTGAACCGTCCGTTGATGATCCGCGAGCCAGGGCATTGCCGCGGTAGTCGACGAGTCCCACGACGCACCTTGCAGATGAGCGAGTTCAGTCAAGACCGCATTGCACTCGTCCTCGGTGCTCTCCACGAGCACATCGCCCGGGCGAGTTCTTGCGCTGAGGTCTTCGAGAACCAGGGTGAACGCTCCCGTTGCCTCATCGAGTTCGGCGAGATGGCAAGCAGGAGTGCTCAAGTCGGCCAGCCTGGGCAGCAGGTCACGGTAGAAACGGACTTCGAGCTCGTACATCCGCATCGCCTGGGCAAGCGCGCGCGTGCCCGGATCCGAAGTCGGGAACTTCACGATCACCGAATCGGGCCCACCGTCGCCCGCGGCCCAGGCCAGCGTCGCACGCACCATGTGGCACATGGCGCCGCCACCTACCTGCTCGAGCTGGACGTCAGTCACCGTCGAGCCGGCACTTCCGAGTGCACTCGTGAACCAGTCGGGGGTGAGCTCGTCGGGACTGGACACCATTATCGCGAGCCCAACGCCTGGCGCTGATGGGCACGGATGACGTCGATGTCGAACCAGTCCTGGTTCTCGCCCCAACCCGACTCGCCGTCGACGTCCCAGCTGGCGAGGCACCACTGCATGTGCCAGATGCTGTGCCACTTCAGGCAGTTCTGAACTTCTGACTCGGCGTGCATCTCTCTGCCGAGCTCGTCGATCAGATGGAGCGCGACCTTTCGCGGCCGGCCGTCCACCTCGCGGTCCAGGACCTCGCGGGTGCCGTCGACGACATGCGCGGTGATGCCGTCCTTGGTCAGGTGGCCGTAGCTGACCTGGTCGATCGATCGGGCGCTGACCGGCGCCCTGGGGTCGGGCCGTGCCGACGTGACCGCGAAGGAGGTGCGCTCGGAGGCCCAGGCGAAGTCGAATCCACCACCGGGAAGGTTGTGGGCCGGGCCGGGCCGCAGACCCCGGGAGTGGTCGCGAAAGTGGTGGCAGTCAACCGGAATCGTCTCACCGTGCAGGGTTATGGTGCCTGTCACGGTGCCGAGTTGTTCATAGTGGACGCCGCCGTAGATGTCGAAGCCGTGCTCGCCGGAGTAGTGCAGGTTGGGTGGCTGATAGGCACCGGTCCAGAGCAGGTCGAGGGCATAGGTGTCGCTGGTGTAGCCGAGTCGATACTGCTTGAGGGGCTCAATGGTCTTGCAGCGCATGCCATTACCGAGTTCGAAGTCGAACATGTCGGTGTCGGGGGCCATCGGGTTGAAGTGAAACCATTCCGAATAGAGGCAGTTGTGCGTTTCCATGCCCTTGTCGTCCCACAGCGCAACGCCTGCCGATGTCAGGTTCATGTTCGGCCGGTGCCACACGTAGAAGTAGCCGTCGATCTTGCGCTCGGGAATCATGAATCCGAACAAGCCGGATTCGTTCCAGAACGGATCGTCGGGTCGCTCGTGGTAGCGAAACGAGTCGTCTTCTGGGGTGATCTCGCGTTCCATGTCGGTTGTCATCGCGGTCCTTCGCGTCATAGTTGCTCAAGCAGGGTCCGCAGCCGCGGGAGCTGTTCGCCGATCACCCGCGCTGCCTCTTGGGGTGCGTAGGTGGTTCCGGTGACGTCGCCGAGCAGCAGATGGGTCGCGCCGGAATCGGCGTAGGGAGCGATGCGCTCGGCGATTTCGTCGGCGTTGCCCAACCAGGCGAGTTCCTCGACGAGCTCCACGGGAATCGTGTCGGCGATCTCGACGAGACGTTCGGCCTCGATCGTGTGCGGAATGATGTCGGCCTGACCGCGACAGTTCGGTCCACCTGGATGCTCCAGGCCGTACGTGCGCCAGGTCGCGGCGGGTAAGTAGTAGGCGATCAAGCGCGCGACTGGTAGCCGTTCCAGCGTCTGCAAGACCTGCTCGCGAGAGTCTCCGAGAATGGTCGCGGGCACCAGTGAGGCCACCGGTGTTGGTCTGCCGGCGTTCGCGGCGGCAGCTTTGATGACCTCGAATTGCTCGCGGTAGCGGTCCACGCTGCTGGGCAGCGGCAGCCACCCGTCGGCGTACCTACCGGTCAGCCGTAGCATCCGCGGGTGCTGGGCCGCCACCCAGACCTGGGGAATGCCTTTGTCGCCGCCCCGCGGAAGTCCGGTGCGGCCAACGCCTTCGGGCATTCGGCCGTGGTCGAGCATCGAGCGGATTTCGCGCAAGGCTCGTTCGACATTGCCGACGGGGGAGTCGTAGTCGTAGCCGAAAGGGATGATGGACTCCGCCTCCCCGGAGCCCACGCCCAGGACGAAACCGCCCCGGCAGGCGTCGTGCAGAGTGAGGGCGGCGCGGGTCAGATCACCGCCCCGGCGTCGGGTGGCATCGGTGACGCAGAGGCCCAGCGGCAGGTCGGTGGTGGGGCCCAGCGCGGCAGCGACGCAAAAGGGGTCGAGCAGCGCATCGGGATCTGAAAGTGCTTGGGACGCCGGGAACAACGGCCATATTGCCGGATGGGTGAGGCCCATCATGTGGTCGAGCACCCAGACGTCATCGACTCCCACCTGCTCCGCGGCTCGCAGAGCGGCGCGATTGACGTCCATAGATTGCATCGTGGGCAACAGCAGGCCAAGCCTCACGGATTCCCCTGTTCGACGCCGAACTCGATGACCAAATATTTACACCGTAAAGGTTTTGCCTGTCAACTGCATGATCTACCTTTGCGGTAATGACCACCGGTAATCGGCCCGGGCGCCGCGCACTTCTCGACGTCGACCATGTGATCGACGTGGCTTTGGCGATCCTGGACGCCGACGGTCTGGAGGCCGTCAGCTTGCGGCGCCTCAGTGCCGAACTCGGCGTCAGCCATATGACGCTCTATGGCTACTTCGATTGCAAAGACGCACTATTGGAAGCGCTTGTCGCCCGTACCATCGCCGTTCCGGCGATCCGTGCAGCAACATCCGAGTCCTGGGACGAAGTGCTCTTCGAAGTGATCCAGGACCTGCATAGTGTATTGGTCGACCGCCCTGGGATCGCCGAAATCCTGGTTGCCCGCGAGCTTACCGGTGGCTGGATCGCCGACGCGCGGGAGCGCATCCTCGATATCCTCCGCGGCGGTGGCTTCGACGACCGCCAGGCAACCGATGGGATCAGCGTCATCTTCAACTACCTGCTGGGTGCGGTCATGATCGAAACGAGACGCGGACGGGGCGGTTCGCCGGCTGCCTTCGAGGTCGGTCTGCGGTATTTGATCACCGGTCTCAAGACCGACCCGCCGTGACTCCGGTGAAGCTGCCGGGTTTCGTCGACGCGAGCTTCCAATCCCCGTCCCAGGAAAGCCCTTTCGTTGCCGCTACCCGGTTGGTGGCGCAGTGGCGCAAAGGTTCGCGCACATCATGCTGCGGGAGGCGATGGGTCTGCGCCGGCTTGGACAGCAGTCACCGCAGAATTCCGGTGGCGAGTAGTCGTTCTGCCGCCCGTAGCCCTGTCGTCGTTGCGGCCTCGATGTTCTGCATGCTCTGCGAGTCGCCGGCGAGCTGGATGCGGGTGTCCTGTTCGCACAGGGCGCGGAACCTGCCGAGATCGCGGTAGAAGCCGATCGGACTGACTTCGAGATGCCACCGGCTGACGTCGACGAAATCGACCGCCCCAGCGATCCACGGCAAGAGTTTTTGAAGACCATCGAGGACCGACCGGCGGATCTCGTCGTCGTCGTCGTCCCAGTGATCGCGGCCCCAGGTATCCAGAATCGTCAGTGTCAGAAGGCCTTTGCCCGCGGGAACGCGTCCCTCGGCCTTATTGTGATCGACCATCACACCGGTGATGAACGGATGCTCGGATTCCGGTATCAGGACGTAGGTGGCAGCGAGCGGTGGACGGCGCGACAGACCGACGCTGATGATCATGAAGGGATTGTTGTGGACGCGCCGCAGGAATTGTCGCCGCCACTCGTCGAGCTGCGGGACCAGCTCCGCAGTGATCTTTCCGGGTGTCGCCACGACACAGGCCGCCGCCCGCTCGATCCGTTGTGCGCCCCCGCTGTCGGTCCAGTTCACGGTTACGCCGGCATCGCTGGCTTCGATGCTGTCCACGGTCGCGCCAAGATCCACCTTCTTGTCCTGCGCTATGCGATCCGCGTAGGAGTTCATACCGTCTTTGAAGGCCAGGAGCTTGGCACCGCCGAGCAGTGTGAGCAGCGCCAAAAAGTCTACGCGCGAGGACGTTCGGCCCGAGGTCGCCGCGATACCACGCATCAGCGCGCCGATCAGGTACTCCCGCAGCTCGCGACTCAGGTGTGCACGCGCCCACTCGTCCACGGACTCCACGTCGTACTCGCCGGTCGTCGGAATGCGTTCGTAGAGGGCCTTGCGTGACCGCACCAGCTCGGGGACAAGTTTGACCAGTTCTGCCTTGGCCCGTACCGACAGCAGTTTGGTCTTGACGATCGCGGAGACCAGGTGGTCTCCGTCGAGATCGTGCAGAACGCCATCGCGGACCACCGACAGTACGAATCTGCCCGGAACGACCTCGTCGCTCATGCCGAGCTGGTCGGCAATCGACAGCACGTTGCCGTACGTGCTGGTGATGAACAGAGCGCCGTTGTCGATGATGTAGCCGGCACGGTGGTTGGTTGACATCTTGCCGCCGACGCGATCCGCGGCTTCCAGGATCCGGACCGACACGCCCGCCTGCGCCAACCGGTGCGCCGCGGCGAGCCCCGAAGGACCCCCGCCGACGACGATGACGTCATCAGGATCGACCGGCCTCTCCGGGCCGGTCACCGCTGCACGCCTTTGAAGGCGTCGGTGAGCCGGATATTCGAGATCTGCGCTGCGCCGAGGTTCACGTCGGTCACCTCTCAATCCGAGTTTCGGCCTGATTCCATGGCGGTCGTCAGGTTCTGGTGTAACACCGAGTGCGTGTACCCGGGTACTCTATTCCTGGTCAAACGTCGTGGAGAACGATTACTGCCAAAATCGTCGAATACACGCTAGATCAAATCTATTACAAAGATCTAGACTGCAACCGATCGTTAACAGCGACCGGTCCGGCAGTTCGGCTTATTCGCATCAGTCCAGGTAGGCATTTATGGGATCCGGGTTATCGTGCCGGCCGATCCGTCGACTCGGACGCGATCTCCCGAGCGCAGCCGTCGCGTCGCGTCGTGCGTGTTCACCACGGCCGGCAGGCCCAATTCGCGGGCCACGAACGCGCCGTGGCTCGGACTGCCCGTCCACAGGTTTGGCAACATCAGCGTGCAATAGTGCTCGCGCCGCGCGCGGCGGAACGCTATGACCTCGCGCACGTCCGGTCGCAGTAGGGGGCGGTCACCTCGTCGAATGTCAGATGTCGTCGGCACCGAGGCCCGCGTTGACGCCGCAAGCACGGTATGGCCTCGGGTTCAACCGGACACCTCCGGCCGCGGACTCCTGGCCGACATTCGACAACGTGCTCAGTACGGGGACGCCCCACAACGGCCTGACCGAGAGAGTGCGCCGAGGCCCTTCGTCGAGCGAAGCGAAACGCTGCGGCCGAACTAACGCTGTCTTGGTGCAGAAGTCAACGATCGTTCACAGTCGTCGGCTGTGCTGATATGCTCCAAAACATGCTGCGGTTCGGCTCTGTCTACACGGTCGTTCAGAGTCGCGGCCATGATTGAGGAGCCGCAATCCGTCATGCGTATCGGGCACGGACACTTCTTCCAGAACCTTGACGGCCGACCGGATGGCGAGGTCTGGCAGGCGGAGATGGCGCTTGCCGACCGGGCCGAGTCGCTCGGCTTCGATTCGGTGTGGGCGGTGGAGCATCATTTCGCGGGTTACTCGATGTCGACGGATCCACTGCAGTTCCTGACCTGGGTTGCGGGGCGGACGCACCGGGTTCAGCTGGGCACGATGGTGTCGGTATTGCCGTGGCACGACCCGATTCGGTTGGCCGAACACGCGTGCGTGCTCGATCACCTCTCGGGCGGAAGGCTGATCCTCGGCATGGGGCGCGGTCTGGCGCGTCAGGAGTTCGACGGCTTCGGCGTCGAGATGGGGCGCTCCCGCCAGCTGTTCGATCAGTACGCCGCCGAGCTGCTGGACGCGTTCGAAACCGGACGAATCCGCGGTGTGGATCTGCGGCCGGCCCCCTTGGCTCCGTTGCGCGGGCGGGTATTTGCTTCGTCGATCTCGCCGGAGTCCGCCGAGGTGCTGGCGCGGCTGGGCGCCGGGATCATGATTTTCTTGCAAAAACCCTGGGAGCAAACGGTCGGTGACGTGGAGCGTTACCGTGAGCACTATCGCCGGTACCGCGAAGGTGACCCGCCCAAGCCGATGGTCGTCATCTTCAATGCCTGTCACGAGGATCGCGACACCGCCGCCGAATACTTCGAGCAGGTGGTCAATTACTACCGTTCGACGATCGATCACTACGGGTTCGCCGATGAGGCAACGGCGCGAGTACCCGGTTACGAGTATTACGGCAACATCGCGCGGACCATCGCCAAGCATGGTCACGAGCAGTTCGCGCACTTCCTGGCCGAGCTGCAGCCGTGGGGGACACCCGACGAGGTCATCGAGCAGACCCGAGAGATAGTGCGCCGCACCGATGCCGGCGGCCTCATCGTCGTCTCGGCGTTCGGCAATCTGACGCCGGCCGTGGCGCTGGCCAACCAGGAACGCTTTGCGCGAACCGTCATGCCCGCTTTGTACGAAACAGTTGGTAGTTCAACCTGAAAGGGGTTTGGGGCCTTGAAACTTGGAATCACAATGCCCAGTCGCACGGCAGCGCTTTCGCGCATACCGGATTACGCGCGGATGGCCGACGAGGCGGGCTTGGATTCGGTGTGGACCTATGAGGTATACCGCAATCCGTTTGCGATGCTGGCCACGTCGGCCTTGGCCACCTCCAACATCGAACTCTGCTCGGGGCTGGCGACGGCATTCAACCGCTCGCCGTTCGAAGCGGCCAATGCAGCGGCCGATGTCGACGAGCTGTCCGGAGGCCGGATGAGATTCGGCCTCGGTACCGGAGTTCCGGAGTTTCTGGAGTCCTTCCACTCCACCGACTTCAACAAGCCGATCAAGCGGCTCAGTGAATACGTCGATGTGTTGCGCCGGTCCTGGGCATACCTCGCCGGTGAAGAGGTCAAGCCCTACAGCGGTTCGTTCTACAACTTCGTCGCCCCGCCGATCAACCCGTGGGGGCTGCGGGAGATGGTGCGCCCGCAGATCCCGATCCTGGTTGCGGGTATGCGGCCGCAGATGTTGAAGTTGTGCGGAGCCAAGGCCGACGGATGGGTCGGATACCTATGGACGCCAAAGTTTTTCGAGCAGATCGTGTTACCCAACATCGCCGAGGGCGCACGTTCGACCGGTCGTGATCCGGATGCGCTCGATTTGGCGTGCGAGGTCATCTGCTGCGTGCACCCCGACCGTGATGTCGCTCTGGCGCGCGCGAAGAAGCACGTCGGTTTCTACATCGCCCATCCGGTTTCTGACGTTGTCGCCGAGATCGAGGGCGTGCAGGACCTGGTCAACGAGTTGCGGATTTCGATGATGCAAAAGGGACTGGCCGCGTTCGAGGACACCCCCGAAGAGCTTGTGGAGCTGTTCTCCATCACCGGGACGCCGGAGGAGTGTCGCCAGAAACTGGACAACTACAAGGGTTTGCCGCACCTGGCTTTGCACACGTCCTATGTGCCGCCGTTCACCGCCGAGGAGTCCGAGGACTGCTACCTGCAGATCATCGACGCCTTCAAACGGTAGTGCGCCGATGACTGCTGATGTCGTCGTCGGCGGCGGTGGGCCCTCGGGGTTGGTTGCGGTGCCTCGGTTGTCGCGAGTTATCGCCGCGCTACGAGTGCTGAGCTCCGCCGACCATGTGGGCGGGAACATGCGCACCTCGGCCGAGTCCTGTCCCGACACTGCACGACAGGCGCGGCCATGATGACGGAGCGACAACAGCGCGTCTGCATCTGGGGCGGAATCACTTTCGCTCCGTTGTTCTTTGTCGGTTTCTGGCTGCTGGCGGGCTTCATCCCGCCGCCGGCCCCGGGTATGAGCGCCGAAGCAGTAGCGCGGATGTTCGCCGAACACCGAGGCCGGATCCGGGCGGGCCTGTGGGTCGCCACCGCGGCAGCGCCTTTTCTGGCATTTTTCGTCGCGGCCCTGACCCATCAGATCCGTCGGATCGCGGGCAGCGATTCGCCGCTGGCAACGGCCCAGCTGATCGCCGGATCGTGCTTGATCCTCGAGTTCATCTTCCCGCAGCTGGTGTGGCAGACCGCGGCGTACCGGGCTGAGCGCAGCCCCGAGACCGTCCAGATGCTCAATGACCTGGCGTGGTTGCCGTACGTCGGGGTGGTCGGAACCGCGATGGTCCAGATGGCGATCATCGCGATCGTGGTGTTCTCCGATCGTCGCCCACAGCCACTGCTGCCACGCTGGTCTGCCTACCTCAACATCTGGACCGCACTGGGCGTCGCGCCGGGCAGTTTCGTCGTTTTTGTGCACGGCGGCCCCGTGGCCTGGAACGGGATTCTGGCCTGGTGGTTGCTCTGTGTGTCGTTCTTCATCTGGATGGTGACGATGACGTGGCTGATGTTGCGTGCCAGTCGCCGCGCCGAGCGCTCGGCAACTGATGTGAGCGCCGTCGCGGCTGCCAGTGGTCAGGCCGTGCCGAGCGAGGCCAGCAGGTAGTAAACCTGCTGATTTTAGGTTTATCTCGGCCGCGTTGCTGCGTTTGAGCAACCGATGGTCGATAATGTGACCATGCCCCGTCCCTCCAAGCCCTTAATCCGTCGTGACGCCGTAGTGGAGGCGTCGTTGCGCATCATCGATACGGAAGGCTTGGACGCGTTCAGCCTGCCCCGCCTCGCGCGGGAGCTCAATGTGCAAGCGCCGTCGTTGTATCACCATTTCGAGGACAAGGCGGAGATCTTGAAGGCGGTGGCGCGGGCGATAGTGGTCGAGACGCGGTTACCCGACCCTACGTCGGTGCCCAACTGGATGGAGTGGCTTGTGGCGCTGAGTCTGGCGTTTCGTGAATCGATATTGCGGCACCACAATGCGGTGCCGCTGCTGCTGCAGTTCATGCCGCGCGATGTGCTCATCCGCAACTACAACAAGTCCGCGGCGTATCTGATCGAGATCGGCGTGCCGCTGGAGCAAGTGGTGTTGATCATGGATGGGCTGGACAAACTGGTTTTGGGCGCCGGCGTCACCGAAGCGATGCATGGTGACGAGGGCAGGGGGCGCCTATTTGCCAACGCCGATCCGGCCACCGAACCGGTGCTGGTCGCGGCCGCCGCCGCCAATCAGCGATCCGCCACCGGCGTGTTCGCCGAGTCGATTCGTAGTTTCCTGCGCGGCGCGGCGCCGCAGGTCCCCGAGACAGCGCCGCCACCGCTACATTGGAATGAGTTCGGCTCTGCCACTGCGGAACTCAAAGAGCCGACAGCCTCCTGAAACCGGTGGCCTCAGCCGACCGCTTGAGTGTCTGACATCAGCTCGGGGTGAGCCTCGCGGATTTGGCGTCGGGCGATCTTCCCGCTGGCCATCCGTGGTAACGGCGTGTGTTGGATGATGACGTGGCGCGGCACTTTGTAGCCGGCAAGATGTGCTCGACAGTGTTCGATCACTGCTTGCGCAGTCAGGTTCTCTTCGGTGTAGATGACAGTCGCAGGCACCTCACCGAATTTCGGGTCGGACGCCGACACCACGCACGTCTCGAGCACGCCGGGTAGCGCGCTGACCACCGCCTCGATCTCGGAGGGGGCGACGTTGAAACCGCCCGTGATGATGATGTCTTTGAGCCGGTCCACGACGCGAATCCCGTTGGCGTCCTTGATACCAACGTCGCCGCTGTGAAACCAGCCGGCACGCATCGCGGCGGCGTAAGCGTCCTCGTTTCGCCAATACCCCGGCGCGATGCCCGGACCGGACACGATGATCTCGCCGGGCTCGCCGGGCTCGCAGTCGGTGCCGTCGGGCCGCACCACCCGCAGGCGCGTGAAAACCGTTCCATCACCGATTGATTCAGGCCACTGGCCGGCCTGCTCCTTGGGGTTGATGGTGGAAAGCCCCCCCAGTTCCGTCATTCCGTAGGCCTGCTGCACGACGACACCCTTGCTCAGCCAGGACTTCATCGTCGCGATGGGGGCCGGGGCACCCGCGACCGTCGCCAGTTCCAGTGCCGACAGGTCGACCGACCCGAAATCCGGATGGGACGCCATGCGCTCGTAGAGAACAGGTACGCCTGAAAGGATCTGGATCCGCTCGTCGGCGAGTCGGTGTAGCGTGGTCGCGGCATCGAAGCCACGCTCGTAGTAGATAGTCATACCCCGGATCAACGGGTGCAGAATGTGCCAGAGCAGTCCCGGGGCCCCCGACATCGACAGGGTGTAGATGATTCGGGCACCGGGCCGAAGTGCGGGTTCGGTGATGGCCAGGTCCGCGACCAGGTTGAACGTGCTGCGGTGGGTGAAGACGACACCTTTTGGGTGCGAAGTCGTTCCACTGGTGTAGACAATTTGCGTGATGTCGTCCGGCTGCGCCTCCCTCCTCGCGGCGCGCAACCGCGGGGCATTGCTGATGACGCAACCCGGTGAAATCCTCTAGACGCCAAAGCTGCGTTGTGGTCCCTTGTCTGGCCGCCGATGCCCGGCTCTGGTGGGCGGCGTCGGCGAGGATCAGGCTGGGGCCGGAGTCGTCGATCAGATAGCGCAGCTCGTCGGGGGTGAAGCGATTGTTGAAGGGGACGACGACGGCCCCCAACTTGAGGGCTCCGATTGCTGCGACGACCCACTCCAGGCTGTTGTCACCGATGATCCCGACCCGCTCCCCAGGACTGAGCGCAGCGGCCAGATGCGTTGCGGCACTGTCGGTCCAGCGATCCAGAGCCGCGTAGTCGACGCTATCCACGCCGTCGAACACGATGGCGGCACGGTGGGGGGATTGCCTCGCCCAATAGCTCAGACCGTCGGTCACCAGTTCGGTCATCGCATGCGCTCTCTCCCTTTGGACAGGTCATGGCGCGGCCGGCCGGGAATCGCCGCCAACGCAAAAACCTTATTTCAGTAGGTTACGACGTGTCAACGATCACAGCCGCATCCTGACGCGGCTCGAACTGTGCGGTGGCGTAACGTCAACTGCCGCCGATCACCCGCGCCCGCCGCAGCAGGACAATCTGGTCGGGACGTTGATCCGCCACCGATCGGAGACCAATGAGCCTCGCCTACGTCAGTTGCACCATCGACGCCGACGTCGACGCCGTGTGGGCGGTTCTCGGCGACTTTCACGGTCTGCCCCGATGGATCGCCCGCATCCGGGCCAGTGAGTCCGAGAACGGTTCGGGCCCGGCAACGGTCGGGTCGGTGCGGAGACTCACCCTTGAGCCCGACGGGCAGACGGCCCGCGAGCGACTGATCGGTTACGACGCCCCGGGCCGCCGGTACAGTTACGAGTTCGCCGACGAGATCCCGTTCCCGGTGTCGACGTATCGCGGAACCGTTCATGCATTGCCGATCACCGAGACCGGGACGACGTTCCTCGAGTGGTACGGCGAGTTCGACTGCGAGCACAACGTTCTCGACGAAGTCACCGCGGTCTTCCCAAGCGATCTACACCGAGTTCATCGGCGACCTGAAGCGATACCTGCAAGATCGGGCACAGCTGTAAACGGAAAGGTGCGGGAACGCACGTTTACCGGTGGCTGAACGGATGCAGAGCGAAAGATCCGCAGCCTCACCCAGCATCCCGAAGCGAGCTCGAACACCGGTAACACCTCGCAACCCTGTTCGCCTTCTGCTCCATCACCCGAACGTAGAAAGCGCACCCGCACCGGATCGCCGACACTCAGCCGATCGGGCTCGTCGACGAGGAGCCGTACCAACAGCCATGGGCCCTCGGTCAATTCGACGATGGCGGTGACGTAGGGCACCGACGCGGCCAGCGCGGGCAGCGGTGCGCGGTGCACGACGGCCCAACTCACCAGTGTCCCCTCGCCGGTGGCAACCCACGGCTCCAGGTCCGACGAGCCGGTCGTCGGATCGGTGCGCGCCTCTGGGGGCAGGACGGTCCCGGACGGGCCCCGCTTGACCAGCAACTCGCCGCGAGACGCCGCGTCGAAGAACGCGGCGCTGGCCTCGTCCCGCACGACCGCGGGCAGCGTGGCACTCATGCCGCGGCCCCGCGTCGATGCGGGCTGAGCACCAGGGTGGAGTGGTGTTCGAGGATGCCGCCGTTCCCGCTGACCAGCACCACGTCATTGCGGGGGGCTTGGCGTGCTTCGCCGTCGCCGCGCGCTTGGATGATCGCCTCCGACAGCGGAGTCATGCCCCACATGTAGTACGACGACAGTTGCCCGCCGCCGGTGTTGCACGCGAGCTTGCCCCCGGGAGCGAGTCTGCCGTCTGAGACGAACTCGCCGCCTTCCCCTTTGGCGCAGAATCCGTAGTCCTCGAGGGTGACCAACACCGTGTACGTGTAGCAGTCGTACAACTGCGCGATGTCGACATCGTCGACCCCGATGCCGGCCATCCGCATCGCCTGCGGTCCCGACCGCGCGGCCGGGGTGACCAGACCCCACTGCGAGCCGGCCTGCATCCGGCGTGGCGCATGCGCCTGCCCGTACCCCCAGACGTGGACGGGTGGGTGGGGGAGGTCGGCCGCCCGGTCCGCCGCGGTGACAACCACGGCGATGGCGCCGTTGCTGACCAGACAACAATCCAGCAGATGCAAGGGTTCGGCGATCCACCGCGACTCTTGATGCTCCTCGATCGTCAGTGGATCGCGTAGCTGCGCAACGGGATTGCCTGCGGCCCAGGCGCGCTGAGCGACCGCGATCTCGCCGAGCTGCCGCGAGGTGGTGCCGTATGCCTGCATGTGCCGCCGTGCGCACAACGCATACAGGATGTTGGGGTTGACCGCGCCGGAGGCCAGCGACCAGCCGGCCAACCCGCGCGCCGCGGTGCCGGCACTGCCCAACCGATTGGGCGAGCGCCACGACGCGCCCGCCGAGCGGTCGGGCTTCAAAGGCGAGTCCGCAAAAACGCAAGCCACCGTGGTGGCCACGCCGGCTTCGATGGCCTGCACGGCGTGTGCGACCATCGCCCCGGCGGTGGCGCCAAATGCGTTGACCTGGGCCAGCAAATTCAGCTCGCCCAGACTCAACACCGCGGCAAGTCCCACCCCGACGTCCTGCTTGACGCCGGCACTGACGAGCAGACCGTCCAGGTCGCGCAGCCCCAGCCCCGCGTCACCGACCGCCCGCTGGACAGCCTCGGCAGCCAACGCGGTCGACGACCGCCCATAGACCTTGCCCAGCTCCGTCATGCCCAGGCCGACGATGGCTGCGGTCAACGGTTCTCCCTGACCGGGGGCCGGTAGACCGATTTGAGCGCCACGTACGGCGCCAGGCCCTCGGGACCCAGTTCGCGACCCACGCCGCTGGATTTGACGCCGCCGAACGGGCCGACCACGTCCAGGGCGTAGTGGTTGATTCCCACCGACCCGGTGCGCATCCGGGCCGCCAGCGTCGCGCCCCGTTCCGGGTCGGTCGTCCACACCGTGCCACCGAGCCCGTAGTCGGAGTCGTTGGCGATCGCGACGGCCTCGTCGTCGTCGGCGTAGGGCAGCACGCACAGCACCGGCCCGAAGATCTCTTCGCGGGCGATTGTCATCGCGTTGTCGACGTCGGCGAAGACTGTGGGCTCGACGAACCAGCCCACGGATTGATCGGCGGGCGTGCCGCCCCCGGTCGTGAGACGCGCCCCGCCTGCCCTGCCGGTTTCGATGTAATCGAGGACGCGGCCGCGCTGGGCCGCGCTGACCATGGGCCCGATCTGAGTGGCTTTGTCCAGTGGGTCGCCGATGCGCAACGCGCCGACCGTGTCGGTCACTGCGTCGACGATCTCGGCGTACCGCGAGGCGGGTGCCAAGATGCGGGTGGCGGCATGGCAGGTCTGTCCGTTGTTGGGCAGACAGATGTCGGGCAGCGCCGCTACGAAAGCGTCCAGCTCGGCATCGTCGGCGATGATCGCCGCGGACTTGCCGCCCAGCTCGAGCGTGACGGGCCGCAGCAGCCGACCGCAGATCTCGCCGATAGCGCGGCCGGCGGCGGTGGAGCCGGTGAAGGCGACCTTGTCGACCCCGGGATGACTGATCAGGGCGGCACCACTCTCCCGCCCGCCCGGAATGACGTTGAGCACGCCGGCGGGTAGGCCGGCCTCCAGCGCCGCCTCCGCCCACGCGAAAGCGTCGAGGGCGGTTTCCGGCGGCGGCTTGAGGACGATGGTGCAGCCGGCGGCCAGCGCGGGGGCGATCTTCATCGCGGCCAGGCTCATCGGATAGTTCCACGGGATCACCGCGGCGACCACCCCGATCGGCTCGCGGCGGACAGTAACGTGTGAGAGCGCGCCCGGCCGCTCGTCTTCATCGTCGATGTGCTGGGCCAGGCCGGCGTAGTAGTCCAGCGCGATGGACGGAAAGTAGCCGTTGGCGCCCAGGGAAAGCCGGCGTGGCATGCCGTTTTCGCGGCTGACCAATTCGGCGGTGTCCTTGGCCCGTGCTTGCAGCGACGCGGCCATCCGACGCATCAGCTCGGCACGCTCCATCCCGGAAGTGGCCCCCCACGGACCCCGCAGCGCCGCCGCCGCGGCGCTCACCGCAGCGTCGACGTCAGCGGTTCCGGCCAGTGCCACGCTGCCCAGCACCTTGCCGGTAGCCGCTTCCAGCACCTCGGCGGTCGACGCGGACGCGGCCACCCACGTGCCGCCGATGAAGACCGAATGTCTATCCAGGCTGATGCTCACGGGCGAGTCCTTTCCGTGCCGGCTGAGCCCCGGCGGCTTTCTCGGCTTGCCGGGGTGAGGTGGATTCGTCGATCGGCGGCTGCAGCACCCCGGCATCCACCAGGCGGTCGATCTCGTCAGCGTCCAGGTGAAGCAGCGACGCGCAAATCTCCCGCGTGTGCTCGCCGGGAGCGGGGGCCGGACGCAGCTCCGGGTCCGGAATGGTGGAGAAGCGGGCGATGCGCGCCGAGGCCGGTATGGGACTCCTCAGCAAAGGGTGATCCAGGGTGTGGAAGGAGTCCCGCGCCACTAGTTGTGGGTGGGTGAGTTCGTCGGGCAGGCGCACCATCGCCGCAGCCGGAACCCCGACGGCCTGCAGCTTTTCTTCTACGTCGACAGGGTCGTGCGCTGCGGTCCAGCCGGCCAGTCGCTCCTCGATCCGCTCGCGCTGGGCGGCGCGCCCGGCAAAAGTGCTCAAGGCCGGATCGTCGGGTAGGCCGGTCACCGCGGCCAGTGCCCGCCAATCGACGTCGTCGCGCACCGCTATCACGCACCATTCGTCATCACCGGCACAGGGAAATACCCCGGCCGGCGCCAGACCGGCTCGATGGTTTCCTTCGGCGTCGACACTGCCCGGCTGACCAGAGGCGATGGCCTTCGAGGCCAGCGCCAGAGTGGGACCCAAGGCATACACGGCGACGTCGGCCTGCGGCACCTCGATTGACTGGCCGCGCGCGGTTGAGCCGCGCCCGATGATCGCCGCGAGCGCCGCGACCGCCGCGGCGTGCCCGGCGACGTGGTCGGGATATACCGTCGAACCGTCGCAATAAGCGCTGGGCTCATCGGGATTCGCGTCGGTGTCTCGCCACAGCGCCGACAGTCCGCAGGACGCGCGCACCAGCGGCCCGTAACCCATCCGGCTGCGCCACGGGCCGCGGCTGCCGAATGCGCTGCTGTCGGTGACGACGATGCGGGGGTTCACCCGGGCCAGTTCGGCGTGACTGAACCCGAGCGTTTCCAGCGTGCCGGGTTTGAAGTTCGCGGAGACCAGGTCCGCCTGGGCGGCGAGCTCGCGGAAGAGGCGGGCTCCCTCGGGATGGCGCAAGTCGAGACCCAGGCCGCGTTTGTTGCGGTGTCCCCAGGCGAAGGACGCGTTCATGCCGCCCCCCTTACGGGTCTGGCGTAGGCCGTCGGGGAACGCGGAGTTCTCGACCTTGATGACGTCGGCACCGTGGTCTGCGAACAGGCGGCCGAGTTCGGCGCCGAAGACGATCACACCCAGGTCGAGCATTCGCAGGCCGCTCAACGGCGCTGCCCCACGCGGCAGCGCCGGCAACCCGAGGTCGTGGTCGGGTCGACTCGAGCGGGCAGCGGTCAGCAGGTGATTGTGCTCGCCGGGTCGTGGGGCGCGGCGAACTAACCCCGCTCGGGCGCGGTCGACGAACACGAAACCGGACGGCACCGTCGCTCGCAGGCCGTCGGCGATGTCGGCCTCTACCAGCGTGCCGGTTTCGGAGAAGTGGTCGCTGGCCAGCACTTCATCGACCGTCAGCACGCCGGCGATCGGGATGCCCCGGGCGGTGCCTTCGGCGACAAGCTCATCGCGGGTGCGGTCGGCACAGAGTGCGGCGATGAGCGGATTGAGCCGGTCGGAGGCCGCGAAGCGGGCGGGGATCGCGTCGTACCGCGGGTCGGCGAACTCGGCGGGCTGGCCCAGCCAGTTGAACATGGCACGCCATTGCCGAGCGGCCAGCAGGCAGATTCGGACGTGCCCGTCGGCGCAGGTGTAGATCGGGTAGTAGTTGGCCGCATCGGGTCTGCCTCGGGGAAAGGTCTCCGATCGGCCGGCGGCCGCGGTGCCCTGCGATCCGAAGCCCGGGTCGAACCCGTGGACCACCGTTTCCAGCGCCGAGACGTCCACGTGCTCGCCCTCGCCGGTGCGCACCCGCTTCACGTACGCCACCAGCGCCGCAAACGCCGCGTTCACGCCGACGGTCAGCGACACCACCCCCCGGGGCTGCAGCAACGGTGTGCCGCCGGGTGGCCCCGACCGTGACAAGACACCGCCGGCGGCGGCGAGCACATCTTCGGTGGCGACGCGATCACGGTATGGGCCGGTGCGCCCGAAGTCGGTGATCGACACGACCACCAGGGCGGGGTTCGCCTGCAGCAGCGCCGCCGATGTCAACGCGTGGGTCTCCAGCTGCTCACGGCTGAACGACTCCAACAGGATGTCGGCGTCGGCGGCGAGATCCAGCAATGCGGATCGCCCGGCGGGATCGTCGAGGTCGAGGACCACCCCGAATTTGTTGGCGTTGCGCAGCGCGAACCCGAAGTCGTCGCGGCGTCCCGGAGAGCCGCCGGGTGGCTCGATGCGGATGACTTCGGCTCCGAGGTCGGCCAGGATTCGGCCGCACCATTCGGCGGCGTCCTCGGTGAGGTCGAGGACGCGCAATGTGCTTAGCGGTAAGCGTGACTCGGAAATGTGGGACATCTGGGACATCGGGGGGATTGATGTCAAGACGGTCCCTTTCTGTTGCACTGAACCCCGAGCGTGGTAAGAAACCCAGAGCGCAAGACGCGGCGCTCCGCGATCCAGGCCGCCGGCAGCCCAGCTCGGGATGCCGCGGGTTGCGCCCGACAATTTGCCTAATGCTAGTAGGTTTATCCGTGTGGGGCAATAAGCCTGTCTGCCGACGCGCCGGAGTCAAAGGGTGTCGGCACTGCCCAGCAAAGCGGTGGACACGACGGGATCGCCGGGCCCGCCGGTCATCAGCGACAGCGCGGCCCCGGGAACCTGATTGGTGGAGGTGCCGCGGATCTGGCGTACGGCTTCGTTCACCAGACTCATGCCATGGATGAAGCCTTCGGCGAGGTTGCCGCCGGAGGTATTGATCGGCAGCGCACCACCGGGAGCGATGAGGTTGTCGAATCGGATGAACTCGGCGGCGTCTTGCAGGCTGCAGAAGCCGTGCTCGATGATCGCCGATACGCCCATGCCGGTCATGTTTTCGTAGATCTGGGCCACGTCGACGTCGCCCGGGCCGAATCCGGTTTCGGCCCACAGCCTGTCCGCGACACCCTGGAAACCCGCCGACCAGTACGGGTTCTGGTTCTCTTCGCGCATGCCCCAGTCGCGGGCCGCACCCATCGGTGCGCCGAGCAGATAGGCCGGCGGCTGGCGCAGCTGGGCGGCCCGCTGCGCGGAGACCATGATGACCGCGACCCCCGCGTCGTTTTCGCGCGAGCAATCGAACAGCCGGTAGGGCTCTGAAATCCATCGCGACGACGCGTATGTCGATTCGTCGAGTTCGGTCCCACGCCCGACAGCCGCGGGATTGCGCTGCGCGTGAAAATACGACGCCAAAGCCATGTCGCGGAACGTGCGTGCCGGTACTCCTTCGGCCTCGATCAGCCGCATCGAGCGCATTGCGCACATTTGGGCGGGCCCGTCCAACCCGTTGACCAATTGCTGAGCCGGGGTGTCGTCCTGGGCGACGTCCAGCCGCAGGCGTTGTCCCCCCGTTTCGGACATCGCGCGGTACACCGCGACCACCTCGGCCTGCCCGGTTACGATCGCGGTCGCGGCCAGGCCCAACGCCCCTGGGATACCGCCGCCGTGGGTCCAAACGAGTGCCCCGAACCGGAGCTCTTTGGTGTTCAATGCGGGCATCATCCGTTGCCCGTCGTTGCGTTCGGCGCCGTAGGAGACGAATCCGTCGATATCTGCCGGATCGATGCCGGCGTCGTCGCACGCCGCCACGATGGCCCGCAGTGCCAGCTTCAGCGCGGGCTGTCCGGAGGTTCCACGTTTGTAGAACGGTGTCTGGCCGATGCCGACGACCGCCGTTGTGCCACGCAGCATCGTGTTGATCGACGTGCTCATTGCGGGTTCTCAGTCTCCGGTCAGTTCCCAACGAATTGTCGCGTATCCCTTGGCTTTTGCCGATGGCGCGTCGATCTTTCCCCGGACCGGCGAGCCGATGCGCAAGTGCTCCTCAGCGCCATCCAACACGCCGGTGACTCGGGCGCCACCGGCAGCGGGAATCTCGGCCAGGACAACGACGTAGGGGAGGTCGGGGGAGCGTTCGGTGGTGCGGTCGAAGGTATACCAACACCGCGTCCACGCGTACACGGCGCCGACTGGATCGACGGGTTCCCAGTCCAGTTCCCAGCCGCCGCACTGCCCGCAGCGAAAGTGTGCGGGCCAGACCCAGCGTCCGCAGTCCGCGCAACGGGGAAGCTCAAAAACGCCTTCTTCCAATGCTTCCCAGTACCGGTCGTCGGCGCCGATGCCGCCGGAGATGCGGTGGGTGCGGAAGCTGTACTGCATACTCGTTCAGCTGAACATTGCGGCGGTCGGCGCGTCGAGATTGACGGTTTTCAACTCGTAGTAGGCCTGCACGGCTTCGGGTCCGGTGTCGCGGCCGATGCCGGAGTTTTTCACCCCGCCGAAAGGCGCTTCGATGTTGTACACGAAGGCATTGACGCTGAACGTCCCGGTACGCACTCGCCGAGCGACGTCGGCCGCGCGGGCCGGGTCGGTCGTGAAGACCGCGCCGTGCAAGCCGTAGTCGGAGTCGTTGGCGATCGCGATGGCCTGCTCCAGGTTGTCGTAGCGCAGGACCGCCACCACCGGCCCGAAGATCTCCTCGCGGCAGATTCGCATGGAGTTCTCCGCGCCGGTGAAAACGGTGGGTTCGACGTAGAAGCCTTTTTCGAGGCCGGCGGGAATCCCACCGCCGGTGGCGATCACGGCGCCTTCGTTCTTGCCGGCCTCGATGTAGGACAGCACCCGGTCACGCTGGCGTGCCGAAACCAGCGGCCCCATCGTGGTGGCGGGGTCGAACGGATCGCCGACGACGAACGATTCGGCGGTCGCCACCAACGCTGCGGCGAATTCGTCGTAGCGACTTGCCGGCAGCAGCACCCGGCTGTAGGCCGCGCACACCTGACCGGTATTGAAAAAGCAGCCCATGGCCAGACCGGTCATGGTGGCAGCGATGTCGGCGTCGTCGAGAACGATTGCCGCCGATTTACCGCCCAGTTCCAGCTGTAACCGCTTGAAGCTGCCGCCGCACTCCCGGCCGATCTCACGGCCGGCCGCAGTGGAGCCGGTGAAGCTGACCTTGTCGATCCCGGGATGCGCGACCAGGGCGGCCCCCGTCTCGCGGTCTCCGGTGATCAGGTTGAACACCCCCGCAGGCAAGCCCGCCTGAGTGAATGCCTCGGCGATGAAGAATGCGTCCAGCGGCGTCTCCGGGGCCGGCTTGTAGACCACGCTGCACCCGGTCACCAGGGCCGGGATGATTTTGGCGATGGCCATGTTGAATGGCCCATTCCACGGAGCGATCGACGCCACCACGCCCACCGGTTCCTTGATCACCGCTGCAGCGCAAGTTTGGGTCTGCCTGACCTCGCTGACCGGATCGGCCTGTGCCGCCTGCAGGAAGAAGCGGCCCGTGTCCAGCGCGCCCGGGATCTGGATTCCGGCGATGCTGACCGGCAGGCCCATCTGCGCGGTGACGAGTCGGCTGATCTCATCGATGCGCGAGCCGAGCAACTGCAGCGCGCGCTCCAGTACGTCGGCCCGCTCGGCCACGGTCATAGCCCGCCAGGTGCCCTGGTCGAACGCGGTGCGGGCGGCCTGCACCGCGGCGTCGACGTCGTCGACACCCGCGTCGGGTACCTGCCCGATCACCTCTTCGGTGGATGGGCAAACGACACTGATCCGCCCCTTCGACGCGGGTTTGCGCCACTCGCCACCGACCAGCAATTCTTCATGCACGTGCACGCGGTCTCCTGCTTTCTCCCCGGACCACACTCTGCCGAGTGTCACTTTCCAACAACGAGATTCGGGCGTTCGACCTGAACTCCAGGTACTAGAACGAAGCTCACGCCGTGGGCTGCGCCGGCTGCGCCTCAGGGGTGAAGCGCGTGTGCAACTCCAGCACGCCCCGCACCTGCGCGGTGTTCGA
The DNA here is from genome assembly GCA_021654635.1 of Mycobacterium kiyosense. Taxonomy (NCBI): domain Bacteria; kingdom Bacillati; phylum Actinomycetota; class Actinomycetes; order Mycobacteriales; family Mycobacteriaceae; genus Mycobacterium; species Mycobacterium kiyosense. The sequence goes on along the minus strand of AP025179.1, from coordinate 4,617,294 downwards.
CACCGAGGGTCGATCGGGATCGGGCTCGATGTCGGGCAGCCGACGCAGCAATTCCTCGAAGGCGATGCGAAGCTCGACGCGGCGCGGGCCAGATGAGAGCCCAGGCATCGGTGCGGGCCGGTGCCGAAGGACAGGTGCCGGTTCGGGGTGCGGCTCACTTGCACGTCGTCGGGATTGTCGAACTCCCGTCCGTCTCGGTTGGCACCGGCGAGCATGACCAACATCTGATCGCCGGCCCGCAGCTGCACACCGCCCAGTTCGGTGTCGTGCACCACCCGGCGTCCCATGGAGACTGCCGCCTCCATACGCAGCACCTCTTCCACTGCGGCAGGAATCAGGCTGGGATCTGCGACCAGCGTTGCCCGCTGGTCCGGGCGTTGCCCGCTGGTCCGGGTGAGCGGCCAGATGGATGATGCCCCAGGCCAGCGACCCCTGGGTGGTGTGCAATCCGGCGATGAGCAACAGCATGAAGATGTTGCACAGCTCTTCATCGGTGAATTGTCTTACCTCACCGTCGATTTCGATGTAACTGTTGATGATGGATGCGGTGACGTCGGAAGCGTCGACCGAGCGGTTGCGCCGGTCGGTGACCACGGCGCCGAAGTAATTCATCATCCGCGCGGCCGCGGCGGCCCGGGCTGCCGCGGACTCCTCTTCGGTGCCGCCCGGCACGCCGTGCAGCGTGGTGTCGGTCGCTTCGGTGAACATCGGCGCGTCCTGCAACGGCCAGCCCATCAACGCCAGGAAAACCCGCGCCGGCAGCTCGTGGGCGAATTCGGATATGTACTCCGCTGATCCGCGCGCGGCGAACCCGTCGATCAACTCCGTCACGATGGCTCGGATCTGGGGTTCCAGCGCGTTCATGCGGTTCGGGTTGAAAAGTGGTTGCAGCGCATGCCGGAGCACCGTGTGCAGCGGCGGATCGTATTCCAGGGGAATGAATTTGCCGAAGCCGTGCGGAACCAGGTTGTTGGGATAGCTGGAGAATCGGGCGGGGTCGCGCAGCACCTCCGCGACTTCCTTGTATTGGGTGACCACCCAGTGACCGCCGTAGTGCGGGGAGTACACCACTGGACCCACCGCCGCCAGCTCCTGAACTCGCTGTTGGAACACGTCTTTCGGGGCGGCCAAGGCGGGGTCGTAGACGTCGAAGTCGACGACGAGCTCAGCGGGGACTGTGTCGGTGGTAGTGGTCATAACAAGCTTGCTCCTAAGCCGTACCATTTGCTGCGCTGACTGTGTTCCTGGGGCTGCCCAGTCGGCCCGGGTAAGCCGTCCGTGCCTTCCCGGGCACTGCCGACCGATGCCCGTTGGGGCGGCGGGCAATGCCTATAACTTATGAGTATAGGTAAACTGTGTCAAGCGTCACATCCGCTGGTCAGCCGCTTATTTGCGGCATCACCTCAGCCGGCGTGCGAGTGCTCGGCGCGATGACGGCCTTTGTTTGTCCATATGAATGGTGTAAACCTAGTGATAGTAGATATTACGCGACGCGCTTGGCATGGTGAATCGCAAGGAGGCACGGCGTGACGAAGGCTCTGGCGGGTTCGGCGGCGCCCCACGATCGCATCTCGAAGCTGCTCAACCACCTGAAAAACGGCACCACAGCGGAATTCGACGACGTGGTAACCATCCAGCCCAGCGAGTTCACCGATCCGGCGATCGCCGCGCGCGAACGCGAACTGGTGTTCGGCCGGGTGCCCTCGATCGTGTGCCACGGCTCGGAGATACCGCGCCCGGGCGACTTTCTCACGCTGCAGATGCCACGCAACAAGGTCATCGTGGTGCGTCAGAGCGACGGCGGTGTGAAGTCATTCGTCAACCACTGCCGGCACCGCGGCGCGCTCCTCGAGGAGCAGGAGCGAGGCAAGGCAGCTGTCGGCTGTTCTCCTGTGGATACCACCGTTGGTCCTACAACCCCGACGGCTCGTTACGCGCGGTGACGCGGGGCAACACCTTCGGCGATGTGGATCGCGCCGCGCATGGGCTGATCGAGCTGCCCACCGAGGAACGCCACGGACTGGTATGGATGGTCGATGAGGCCACGGCGTCCATCGACGTGTCCGCTTGGGCTGGGCGAGGCTTTCGATGAGCTGCTGGGCAGCTATCCGCTCGAGCGGCTCGTCACCTTCCGCAGCGCGGCCTATGACGAGCCGGTCAACTGGAAGATCATGCAGGACGCCTTCATCGACAACTACCACATCCAGTACGCGCACCCCAATTCCGCGGGAAAGCACGTCTACACCAATGTGCAAACCGTCGAGGACTACGGGCGTCACGTACGCATGACCACCCCACGCAAGTCGATCGACCGTGTCCTGGACGACGACCCGTCGATCGAGCTGCTGACCAAACACATCATCGACGGCCATTTCCTCTTACCCAACAGCACTTTGCTTCGCCAGACCACGCATTTCGAGTTGCTGACATTTCGGCCACACCCCACCGAGCCCGGCCGTTGCCGGATGGAGATGCGGATGATGGTTCCCAGCGTCGCGGACTCAGGCATGGATGACGCACGGTGGCAACAGCTTTGGGAGAAGAACTGGGCCATCCTGCAAGCCGTGCTTTTCGACGAAGACTTTCCGCTGCTACGCGGATCACAGCAGGCCATGGAAAGCGCGAACGCCGGACCGATGCTGCTCGGGCGAAACGAGTTGGTGAACCATATATTTCGCCGAGAGCTGCAAAAGCTCACATCGTGACCGAAGGCAATGCCGACCAGCCGCTCGATGCTGCACAACGGCCACCCTTCAGCTACGACCTGAGCGGCACCACGGTGGTGGTCACTGGCGGAAACGACGGCATTGGTGCGGCTTTGGCCAGAGGTGCGGGGCTGGCGGGCGCGGCGGTGGCGATCTGGGCGCGAAACGAGGCCCGCAACGAGGCGACAGTGGCCGCACTGCGTGCCGAGGGCATCGAAGCCTGGTCGGTAATGTGTGACGTGGCCGTCGAAACCGACGTCGAAAGCGCCATGAGCGCCACCCTGCAACGTTTCGGTCGCGTCGACAGCTTGTTCGCCAATGCGGGCATCGCAGACTTCGCCCCGTATGTCGAAACGCCCCTGGCCGATTGGCAGCGCGTCCTGCGCACCAACCTCGACGGCAGCTTTCTGACCACACGAGCCGCTGCCAGGCACATGGTCGACCGCGGGAGCGGATCCATCGTGGTGGTGTCGTCGATGGTGGCGCGCTATGGTGCCGCACGCCAGGCCGCCTACGCCGTGACCAAGACCGGCTTGGTCGGTCTGGGCCGGACCCTGGCTGTGGAACTGGCCCGCCATGGTATCCGGGTGAACATCTTGGTACCAGGGTGGACGACCACCGCAATGAACGAGTTCCTGCGTGCCGATCCGAGATTCATGAAGGCTGCTACCGCGCGAATCCCGTTGCGCCGCTGGGCAACCGCCGATGACTACCTGGCTATCGCACCGTTTCTTGCGCACCCCGGGCTGACGTACCACACCGGCAATGAAGTGGTTGTCGACGGGGCCTACAGCGTCTTCTGAGCGACGAAGCCGTTTCAGGGGCCACCATCAGCGCGAAGCCCGACTACCCGGCGGCCTTGACCAGACCGGGTTCAGCTCTATCGGTTTTGCCGAGCGTGCCTACTTGTCGCCCGTCTCGGGCATAAACGCGGGCAGCACGAAACGTTGAAGCATTTCCCGGGTTGCGGGCTCGTCGACGCCGGCAACATCGCGGCGCCCGACCAGAATGAACTGCACCAGCGCCAGCCACTGGCCCACCGCCAGAACGTCGAGATCCGAACGGATTTCGCCGCGCTGGATCGCCCGTTGCAGCACCGGCTCCCACATCTCGGCGGTGAGCTCGACGACCAGCGCGGATCCGTTCACGATCGGCGTGGTCACACCGAGGCTCTCGGGGCCGACCAGGATCCGCACGATCGGGTCCTTGCGGCCATGGTCGACGAGGTACAACAGCCCTTCGACGAGTTGCCGGTCGAAAGACTCGAACCCGAAGATATAGTCGCGGGCACGATCGAACAACATCCGCGTGCGCCGTTCGATCAAGGCGCACAACAGATTGTCGCGGTCGCCGAAGTAGCGGTACACGGTGGGACGAGATACACCGGCCTGCTTGCCGATGTCGTCCATCGTGGTCTTCGAGACGCCGTAGCGGGCGATGACATTCTCGGCCGCGGCCAGGATCTGTTGGCGCGCCTCGGCGGCATCGGTGCTCAGGACGCTGGTGTTGGTGCGCCGCTTGGCCCTGCCGTGGCCGGCCAGGCTGAGGGACATCCCCGGCGGGGGTAGCAGAACCGCACCGGCCCCGGAGTCATCTCGCCCGGGTGAATCGTTGGCTGATGTCATGATATTCCTCTCGGACAGCCTGTTTGGCGATCTTTCCGCTAGGCAACCGGGGCAGTGGGTCCGACCGCAGCACCACATACCGTGGCACTTTGTAGTCGGACAACAGTCGCTCGCAGTGCGCGATCACCGCGGCCTCGTCCAGGCCTTCGGCGTCGGGTTTCACCGTGATGATCGCCGCCGGCGTCTCACCGAAGCGTTCGTCCGGCGCCACGATCACGGCCACTTCGGCGACACCGTCAAGGCTGCCGATGGTCGCTTCCAGTTCCACCGGAGAGATGTTGATTCCACCGGAGATGATCAGGTCCTTCATCCGGTCGACGAACTTGATGCGTCCCTGTTCGTCGCGCGTTCCCAGATCCCCGCTGTGTAGCCAGCCGTCCCGGATTGCCGCGGCCGTAGTCTGCGGATCGTCCCAATATCCCGGCGTTACCCCGGGACCGCGCACCACGATCTCGCCGTGTTCACCAGGTCCGACCACCGAGCCGTGTTCGTCCACCACCGCGACTTCGGTGAAGATGGAGCCGCTGCCACAGGAGTCGGGATGGGCCATCGCGTCGGCTCTCTGTGTCGCGGTCGCGACACCGCCCGCTTCGGTCATTCCGTAGATCTGGCGCAGCAACACCCCTTTGTCGGCCCAGCGCTTCAGCAGGTCCGTAGGCACCGCCGCTCCGCCGACGATTGCGGTTTGCAGCGAGCTCAAGTCCGCGTTGCGGAATTCTTCGGCACGAGAAAGAGACTCGAAGATCAGCGGGACGCCGAAGATCGCGCGGACGGAGTGCTGCTCGATAAGTTTGACCGCGCGCGACGGGTTGAGTTCTGGCTCGACGATGAGCGTTCCGCCCAGCACCGTGGTGATCAGCAATCCGTACACCAGGCCCGGCGTGAAAGCCAACGGCAGGACCAGTAACGTCACGGTGCCCGGTCGGAAACCCTCTTCGGTCAGCGTGTTTTCCAGCACCATGGCCAGCAGCGTGTTGCTGGTCAGGATCACGCCTTTGGAGAGGCCGGTGGAGCCGCTGGTGAAGATCACCGCGATCGGCTCGTCGCCGGCCGGGTCGACGCGGAAATCGTCGGGAGCGCCGGTTCGTTCGGCGTCGACGTAGTCGAAAGACAGCACCGCGAATTCCCGGCCGGCCTCTCGTGCCTCGTGCGCTACGGCGGTATGGGTGGGGGCGGCGATCAGTAAGCTGAGCCCGGCGTCGTCGGCGATCTTGCGGATTTCGGCTGCCTTGAGGCGGGCGTTGAACGGCACCATCACCGCGCCGGACTTCATGATCCCCAACGCCGCCACTGGCCACTGCAGGGCGTTGGGCGCCAGCACGCCGACCCGATCACCGGGTTTGACGCCATCGTCGACCAGCCGACGTGCCAGCCGACCGGACCAGTCGTGCAGCTGCCGATAGCTGAGTTGCTCCGCACCGAGGATGATGGCGGGTTGATCGCCCTTGGTCCTTGCCCACCAGTGCAGTGCGGAGCCGACTGTCGCGGCCATTTTCCTCCTCGTTTCCCCAGCGGGTCAGATGGTGGCGGCCGACCCGAACACCGTCGAGCTCACCAGCGGGGCCATCGGTCCGCCGATCAGCAGCGAAACATCAGCATCGACAACAGGATTGGGCGAGCCACCGCGAATCTGCCGCACCGCCTCGGCGACCAGGCCGATGCCGTGCACGAAACCTTCGGCGATGTTTCCACCGGCGGTGTTGATGGGGAGGTGGCCACGCTGGACGGTCAAGTTGTCGACGGTGAGGACCTCGCCGGCGGCCGGCCCAGGTGGGCACAATCCGTGATCGATCATCGACGCTACCGCCGGACCGGTGAAGTTCTCATACACCTGCGCCACGTCGACGTCGTTCGCCGTCAGCTGCGCGCCCTCCCACAGCCGCTTCACCAAAGCGGGATGAAATCCCGCGCTGGTGTAGTTGCTTTCGTTCTCGACCGATTCGGTCCAGCCGGCCGCCGCGCCCTGTACGCCGGACAGGATGTAGGCCGGCGTCCCGCGGTAGTCCCCGACGCGCTCCGCGCTGACCACCAAAACCGCTGTGGCACCGTCATTTTCGCGAGAGCAGTCAAAGAGTCGTAGCGGTTCGGAGATGAGCCGAGCGCCCCGATAGCGGTCATGATCGAGTGGCTGACCGTAGGCTACCGCGCTCGGATTGTTTTGTGCGTGGTGGTAACCGGCCAGCGCAATCGCTTCCATCGTCGAAGGTGGTACCCCGTCGACTTCGAGCATCCGCTGGGTGCGCATCGCACACACCTGGGCCGGAGCCATCATGCCGTGTGCGGCGTAGAGGTGGCCCATGTGTCCCTTGTTGTATGCCCCGCGACCGTCGGTGGCCTCGGACAGGCCGCGGTAGACCGCTACGCAGCTGGCCTGACCGCTGTGTACCGCGGCGGCAGCGCAGTTGACTGCGGCAGCGACCGCACCGCCGCCGCCGCCCCACACCTGGGTCGACCAGCGCACTTCATGGACGCCCAGCGCGGCGCCGATAGCCAGACCTTCGCTGGAATCCCCTGCGTAGGAAACGAACCCGTCCACGGCGCGCGGATCGGCACCCGCATCGTCGCAGGCCCGCAGAATGGCCTGCAGCACCAACTGTGCCGACGACAGCGGGCTGGTGCCGCGTTTGTAGTAGTCGGTGGATCCCACACCCACCACTGCGGTCGAACCTCGAAACCCGCTCACCGGACGCCTCCGTCCGAATCAGGCTGTAAGTGCCAGCGCAGCAGGGGCCAGTACCGGTCGTCGGGCGGCTGCTCGATGGTTCCACGAACGGCCGCTCCGATGCGCGGGGTCAGCCCGTCGGCGTGGGCGAGCACCCCGAGCACCCGGCGGTTGGCGGCTGCGGGGAGTTCGACGAGCACCACCACGTAGGGAAGGTGGCCGGTGGCCTCCGGGGTAAAGGGTTGCCAGGTGCGTGTCCACGAGTAGATGGTTCCCACCGGTTCGACGTCCTCGAATTCCAGTTCGAAACAATGGCAGCCCGGGCAGATGGGGCGCGGCGACCAGATCCAGCTCGTGCACCGCGGACAGCGCTGTATCAGTAATCTTCCCGCTCGTAGCCCCTCCCAGTGCGCGGTGTCCAAACCGTCGGGGGACGGGCCGGTGAGACTCGTCCACGGCGGGGTGTCCGGGATGTTGCGGACGCTGGCCACTCGCCAGCTGCCATCGGTGAACCGCACCCAGTGGCTGCGCAATTCGAACCATTGGTCGTCGAGCTTGGTGTACCGAATGGTGACGTCGTAGCTGCCCGGCTCTGCTTCGCGGATGGTGCGCACCTGCGCGTCCTTGAGCTGGTCCGGGACTTTGGCTGAGGCTATCAACTGACCTACGCGGTCGGGCAGAAAATCTGCCAGCACTGTCTTGTTGTCGCCTGCGGCAACAGCTTTACCGTGGGATTCGGCGGTGCTGGCCAAGTCGGCCGGAATCGTGTCGCTCATCGGTGGCCCCCGATTTCGTAGCGCACATCCGTGCGGTCGTGTTGGAAGCCGGCCATCCGGCAGGCGTTGACCATCGCTGTGTCGTCGGCGTCGACGTAAACGATCACGCCGGTAAGTCCGGCCTCGTGCGCGACGGCCGCCGCGCCGTCGAGGAGTCGGCGGCGCTGGGCCACTTCGGCCGCCGGCGGAGCGCTGGCGGACACGATGGTGCCGCAGCGGCCGAATTCGTCGGACGCCACGGCCCGCAGATCCAGTGCTACGACTCCAAATATGCGCCCCGCCTCACGCAGCGCATAGGTGTGGCCTCCGCCCGGGGACGCCGACACCCAGCTCAGCTCGGCGAGTGATGTATCGTCGGCGGGTTCGAGAACCGGTGCAGCGGTGGCATCTTCGAGTGTGTCGGTCGAGCGGATAAGTTTCCACACCCGTCGGGTGCGCGGGATGAGGAACCGGTTCGAAAGCCGGCCGGCAGCCGGATGGTTGCCCTGTGCCCAAGCGGTCACCGTATGCGCACCGGTGTCCAGCCAGCCGCCGGGAGCGGACGTGTCCAAGCCGACGCGTTCCACCAGAAGCGTCATGATCCCGATCGAACGCAGACTGGGGTCTATGACGGCGCTGGCGTAGGCCGATCCGTCCGGCTGGCAACTGAGTTGCAGCAACCCGGCGATCCGTTCGGGTTGATCGGGCTCACCCATGGCGGTGGCGTGCGGCAGCATCCAGATCAACAGGTGGCGTTGTGACGAATTTGGTTGGGACATAGCGCGATCGACGTCGGCAAAGTCGATCCGATTGTATTCCGGCTCAGCGTCGTAGTCGGCGGCGCGGCCGAGTAGGTCGGACAGTTCGGCCGATTCGTCGGCACTGAGCGTGGTCCGCCATTCATATTTGATCATGGTGGGGTCATTCTGTGCCGCTGCCTTCGGCGATCAGCTTTTTGGTCTCCCGGCGAAATACCTGGTTGGCGGTTTCGTTGCGGCCCAGCAGCATATCGCCGGCATCCGCGCTGGCCATGCCGCGCTGCGAATTGCGCAGCAACGGGAAGTCCTCGTTGTGCAGGACGGCCAGCAGAATCTCCCAGTTCTTGTCCCACCGGCGGTTCCAGTGCGCCTCGTCCATGCCGGACTCTTCCTGACTGGGAACCATGAGTCGCTGCTCCATGCGCGACTGGGCGGGATCGCTCGGATGGGGGCGGAAGGTCAACAGCTGGAAGTGGTCTGGCTGGCGGAGCAACGTGCTGTTCGGCAGCAGGAAATGCGTCTCGGTGACGTAGCGGTCCAGCTCGCGGTCGCCCGGATCCTCTTCCAGCCAGCGGTCGATGGACTTACGAGGCGCGATGAATCGGCAGTGCCGACCGAAGTCCTCGAATGCCATCACATTGGTGTGGATGATCTTGCCCGCGGTGTTCGGGTGCGCGTACTGAATGTGGTAGCCGTCGAGGAACGCATCCTGCATGATCTTCCAGTTGGTCGGTTCGTCGAAACCGGCCGACCGTACGCATTGGAGTTTGTCCAGGTGATAGCCCGCCAAGATCGAATCCATTTCCGGGCCCAGCCAGGCCGCGACGTCGATCGAAGCGTGAGCGTTGTCGACCACCCAGATGAAGCCGTGCCGCTCCTCACACGGCAACTCCACCAGCCCCTGCTTCTTACGGTCGATCTCGCCGAACGTGGCATCTCGGGTGACCATCCGCAGCGAGCCGTCGGGATCGTAGGACCAACGGTGGTAGGGGCAGGAGAAGAACCGGCACCTGCCCTTCTCGTTGTCCTCCAACAGCGCGCCGCGGTGCCGGCACAGATTGACGAACGCCTTGACGCCGCCGTCTTTTTGGCGCACGACGATGACGTTGTTGCGTGGCATCTGCACGGTCATGAAGTCGTACGGACGCGCGATCTCGGTGCCGTGGGCGATGATCGATGGGACCCGGCCGAAGATGAGATCCCGCTCCTGTTGCGCGAGCACCGGATCGGTGAACTCGCTCGCGGAAAAGCCGACGACGTCGTCGAACTTGTCGGTCGTCTCGTTGCGCAGCAGCTCGATCGCGCGACGGATTCGGTCCTGACGGGGCAGTGATGTGGTCATCGGACTCACTTCTCTGGTGTGAAGGTGATCGGCATGCGAAGGCAGCCGCGCACCTGCGTCGAGTGGAAGATGGGGGGGATCCTCTTCCACCAGTTGATAATCGGGGATACGCCGGTGTAACTCTTCGAGGGCGACAGTCAACTCGATGCGCCCGAGATGGGAGCCCAGGCAGCGGTGCACCCCGGCGCCGAAGGACAAGTGCCGGTTGGGGGGAGCGGTTGATGTCGAATTTGTCGGGTTCGGGGAAGGTATCCGGATCACGGTTGGCCGAACACAACATCAGCAACAGCTGGTCGCCGGCGGCGATGTTGACACCGCCGAGTTCGACGTCGCGGGTTGCCCGGCGGCCGGCGGCGACGGCCGCTTCGATGCGGAGTATCTCCTCCACCGCCTTGGGGATCACGGCCGGGTCGGCCAGGATGAGCTCTCGTTGGCTGGGGTTGTTGACCAGATGCACGATGGCCCAGGCCAGCGATCCCTGCACGGTGTGCAGACCACCCATCAACAGCAAGTAGAACATCAAGATGAGCTCTTGGTCCTCGAGCAACCTTGTGCCGTCCGGTAATTCGACCTCGGTATTGATCAGGGTGGACGTCGCGTCGTCGCGTGGATTGTTCCGGCGGTCCTCGATCACCTTCTGGAAGTAGCCGGCCACGGTCAGACCGGCGGCGATGCGGGCCTGGTCGGACTCCTCTTGCGTGCCACCAGGTTTTCCGAACAACACGATGTCGGTGGCCTCGGTGAACAGCGGGGCATCTTCCAGCGGCCAGTCCATCAGGGCCAAGAAGATCCGGGCCGGTAACTCGTGGGCGAACTCGGAGATGAATTCGGCGTGGCCCTTCGACGCGAACCCGTCGATCAATTCATTGACCACGGTCCGGATTTCGCCCGACAGCTTCTTCATGCGCTGCGGACTGAACAGCGGTTGGAGGACCTGACGGTAGGCGGTGTGTTCCGGCGGGTCGAGCTCGAGCGGAATGAATTTACCGAAATCGACGGGTGTGACGAGGTTGTTCGGGTGACTGGAGAATGTCTCCGGGTCGGTGAGCACCTGATGAATTTCCTTGTACCGGGTGATTACCCAGTGGCCACCGTAGGCCGGCGAGTACACGACGGGGCCTTTGGCGGCCAGCTCGGCCACTCGCTCCTGAAACACGTCGACCGGGGTGGCCAGGTCCGGGTCGTAGACGTCGAAGTCGGTGACGAGGTTCGGGGGTACGCGGTCCATAGCTGTTGTCATCTCTTTACGCTCCAATCGTTGGCGAACTCAGTTCGGCACCAGTTCAATTCGCCGTGGGAACGGGCTCGGGGTTGAGGTCGTCGGGGAACCACATTCCGACGCGGGCAAGGGTTCCTCCGTCGGTGGCGCCGAGGGTGGCCCCGGAGATGTAGGCCGAGTCGTCGGACACCAGGAACAACGCCACCTTGGCATTGTCGAGCAGCGACGGGGGGGCGGGGGATTTTCAGTGGGATCGGCGACACGGTGGGATTCCACGGGCCCGCAACCTCTTCGTAGGACTGGCCCACCACCGGGGTTCCCGGGGGCATCAAGAAGTTGGGTGACATGCCATGGGTTGGCGCAATGGCGTTGACCCGTATTCCGTAGCGGCCGAGGTCCAGACTCAGGGCGCGTACCAAGCCGTTGACGCCGGCTTTGGTCGCACAGTACATGGGGATCTTTGGGTAGGCGACGAGAGAGGCCGCCGAGGACGTGGCGAGAATGGTGCCGCCGCCATTGGCTTTCAGGTGGGGGGACCGCGGCCTGGGCGGTGTAGATGACGCCACTCAGGTTGACGCCCAGCACATGTTGCCAATCGGCTTCGGTCATATCCTCGAACTCGATGGCCGGTTCGGTACCGAGGGCCGCCGCACCGCCGCGCGACACGATTCCCGCGTTGGCCCAGGCGATGTCAAGCTTGCCGAAATGATCGACGGTGTTGGCCACCGCGGCGGTTATCTGGTCCTTCTGCGCGACGTCGGCGGTGATTGCGATCGCGTCACCGCCCTGTTGCTCGACCAGCTTTGACGCCTGCTCGGCACGATCCGAGTCGATGTCGACGATCGCGATTCTGGCGCCTTCGGCAGCGAACAGTTGCGCCGCCTGCCTGCCGAGGCCGGAACCCGCTCCGGTGATCAAGGCTACTTTGCCCTCGAGTTTCATCGTGCTCCTTCGGTTGGCGGTGCGCCCCCGGCCCGAATGGCCTCCGGTATCGAAGCCCTGGGCTGATGGGCGAGGTCGTGGCACTGTGGCAGCACGCCGGTGTGACCCCGGCTACATTTGGCTGTCGCCTTAAACTTACGACACTAGGTATGAAACGTCAATCAAGAAATGTCAGCTGGATTGCGGTCACCAGTCCGGTCGGCCCCGACGGTGTCGCGGATCTACCGAAAAATTGTCCTGAAAGGCGGATATCTTCCGGCTGACGGGTCGCGGCAGGAAGGTGTCACGCGTCGGACCTGCGGCGCGGGTCTGCGACGCTTTAACCTATGGCGAGAAGGTTATTAGCCGGCAGCGCCGATAGTCGCTAGTCCTCTTCGAGGATCAGCGCAAGCTCCGGGCAGGCGTTGACGCCATCGCGCGTCACCTGTTCGTCGCCGGCGCTGACGACGTGGTCCTGCAGGATTGAGTAGCCTTCGTCGTCGATCGGGAACAGATCCGGGTCCACCGCATAGCACTGCGCATGCCCAGCGCACTTGCTGCGTTCAAGGCGCACCTTCATTGCCTATCGCCTCCCAAAACAGTTCGGCGCCAAAGGGGCTGGTCGGTCATATCCCGCACTGCGCAGTTCGGAGACCTGGGCGCATTCACGCAAAACTATAGGCTTAAGTTGTTTTCGAGTCCAGGATGCGCCGCCTGCCGAGGGCTCAGGATCGCCTGTCCGGTAGGCGCTCCTATCACGCCCACCTCGCCAATCCGACTGGTGGGCCGCCGGTCCAGACGGGCTCTTTGCCGAGTCGCGTCGCCGAACGTCACGCTGGCGCAACCCGGGGCGGCCACAGCTGCGCTGGCGTGACGCCGGGGCGCCCTACCACCGCCGGCGCAACTGTGCACCCATCCGGCGCTTACGAATCTCGGCCTCTCGCTGGGCCGGTGTCACGTCGCGTACCTGGGGCCCGAGTTCGGCACGCACATCTGCGAACTTAACCAGCTTCGCCTTGGGCTCGTAGTCGTTGGTACGGTCCATGCGTCCCCAGAGAAAGCCCCTGCGGTGGCCCACGGTGTCCAGCCAGTTCCACACCCCGGGATCCCGATCGCAGACCACGACACGGAACACCCCCGCCGCGTCGGGTTCGGCCTGTGATCCGTTGATTCCGATGAGCCGGTTGTAGAAGTCGAGGGTGTTGGTCACCTCGTTGGCAAGCTGCAGGTTCCAGTACCGGCATTCGCCGGGAGCGATTTCGAGGATCAACGCCTCGTCGGGCTGCAGGTCGAAGCGGCCCGCGATGTACCACTGTCCGGCGCGGCCGGCCTGGTCCGGGGCGTAATCGATCTTGACCAGATTGTTCACCAATCCCGGTGCCCCGAGACCGGATTCGGCGTGGATCGGCACATCGAGGGTCTTCAGAGACGCATACATGAACTCGGGGACGCGGGCCAGCATCCCTTGGATCTCCTCGGCCGTCCTGCGGGGCTTCGCGGCGGGTGTGTCGAGACGGTCGACGGCGATTCGCGCGTCGACCTCATTGATCCAGTCGTAGGCGAATTGGCGCACGAGAAGGTAGTTGGTTTTCGGCGGCAGCGGCCACCAGTCGCCCGTCCAGCCGTCGGGGCGCCGTGCGCTCAGAATTACTTCGAACCAGCCCGCGTCGTCGATGGTGACATCGTCGTCGAGATCATAGTTCGCCAGTGTCGGACCGAAACTGAAGTCGTCATTGAGCTTTCCCCATGCGAATACCGAACCGTCGCCGAGCTGCAGGTCGACGACGCGCAGGGTGCCGCGAAAACCGGCGAGTTTATACACGCCGCTGTCGTCAATCGGGGTCATGTAGTACACGCCGTCGGGATTGATGTTGCCACCGTTGTTGAAAACCTGCCCCCAGCAAGGGAAGAAGTCGGGGTGGTGGTCGTTCGCCCAGGCCACCGTCATGAAGCCGGCGCCGATTTCCGAGTACAGAAACCACAGTAGCTCCGCGCGCAGTTGCGGGTCGTCGTCGACCTCAGGCCACATCTCGGCGACCTGTCCGCCGAGCTCGAGAAGCGGTTCGGTATAGGCGCGCCACTGCTTGTCGGCGGCGGCGATCGCGTCCGCTCGTGCCTGCTCTGCCATTCTCGATCCTTTCTCCGCTAAAGGTACTTTTCGTAGCGGTCGATGTACGGGGCGAATGAGGTTTCGACGAACGACGCCTCGACGTTGTAGTCGGCCAACGTGTCTCGGCACGGCTGGTGGTTGCGTCCCGCATCCATTGCGAGCCAGGCTTCAATATTGTCGATCGCCCGCTCGGTCAGTTCCATGCCAAGGAAGTCGTAAACGGCTTTCGCGACGCCGATTTCGTCGCTCGTGATGTCATTGAATCGCAGGTCGAGGGTTTTGGGCTCCGGATAGGTTGCCCGCCAGGCAAGATGGCCCTTTTGAGCTTCGGCGAAGTTGTGGATCATCGTTTCCCCGGCGACGGCGGTGAAGTCGGCGTCGCTGTATTTCGAGCGGCTGCCGCACATCAGGTTGCACATCGATGCCACCGTCTGCAGCGGGTGGCGATGGGTGACAATGAAATCCGTACCGGTGAACACCGCCGAGTAGGCGCCCTCGAAGCCGAACATCGATGGGGTCTTGAACACCCAGCGCCTGCCCAATCCCCGGTAGTGCTGCCATTGGATGTACTGGATGGTTCTGCGCATGTCCTCGAACGCCGCCAATGGCGACGATCGCAGCACGTACTCGATGTACGTCGGGACGTCGAGCAACGCCGCCCAGGTATAGAGACTGTTGAAGCCGGCGTCGAGCAGGCTGAGTTCCTCTTCGGCTTCCTCGGCGAACATCGGGTGCGCGCGCTGGAAGCCGGGGGCCTGCGCACTGACATGCGCCAGGTGGCGGTAACCCGCCTCGATGCGCGGGTCGGGCCCATCCGGGTCGGCGTCCGGGAACGGCGCGAAATTCAATGATTGCCAGTACAGCAAGGCATTGAAATCGCCTGTGGCCGCGAGCATTCGGTGCAGCTTGGTGGATCCCGTGCGCGGCATACTGGTGATGTAGACCGGCGGCAGCACCTCCTCGTCCGCGATTTCGGGGTGCAGCTGCAGGTCCCGGTTCATCCGGAGCCGGTTCACCAACACCCGCAACAGTTCTTCCTTGAGAGCCTCCTCGTACTGCGGCGTCAAGCCAGCCTCGTCGTTGATCGACTTGATCAACACGGCCATGCCGTCGGCGAACTGCATGTCGCCGTAATCGTCGAGCCCGGCCATCGTTCTCGCCTCGTTCAGCAGCGATTGCGCTTTCAGCATGACTAGACCACCACACCCATTCCACCGTCGACGTTCAGCGTGCAGCCCGTCACGTACGAGGCGTCCGGGCCCGCGAGATAGGCCACGGTACGGCCGATGTCGGCCTCCGGATCGCCGAATCTGCGCATCGGGAAACGTGCCAGCAGCGCGTCGCGGATTTCGCCTTCGGGGTAGAGCATGTCGAGCGCGTCGGAGGCCACGGCGGGCGAGATCACGTTCACGGTGATGCCGTGCTGGCCCCACTCCTGGGATACGGTGCGCGTCAATGCCCTAACTCCCTCTTTCGTCGCGGCGTACGCGCTGAAACCGGGCCAGTTCAAGTAGCCCACCATCGAGCAGGTGTTGATGATTCGGCCGTACCCTCGTTCCCTCATGGGCTCGAAACAGGCCTGCATGAAATTCCAGGTGCCCAGAAAGCCGGATTCCCAGGTCTCGCGCAGCTCGGGCTCGGTCCAGGTCTCGAAGGGATGGTCGACGGGAATTCGCTGTGCGTTGTTGACCAGAATGTCGATGCGACCGAAGCGATCCAACGTGGCAGCCACGGCGGCATCGACCTGTGCCCGGACGCTGACGTCGCATTCCAGCGGCAGCGCAGTCCCGCCGATCTCCTCGATCTCGACTGCAACTTTCTCCACGCCGGCCATGGTGGTGGCAACCAGTGCGACGGCGGCTCCCTCTTCTTTTGCAAGGGCCAGCGCCTCACCGCGGCCCACCCCCCCCGGCTCGCTCCGGTGACGATAGCCACCCGGCCGGACAACCCACCCATCGCACGCCTCCTTTGGCGGCTGAAATTTTACTCGGGCGCCTAAAAATATTGACACCGCGTATGCGCTGTCAAGGGTTTGCCTAAAGTTTTGGGTTATGGCTGAGCTCCCGGAGACCTTGTCACCGAAGCAGCTGGCAAAGCGGGGCGAGATAATCGCTGCGGCGCAACGGATTCTCTTACGCGACGGCCCCGGGCGTTGCACCACCCGCGCGGTGGCGCGGGAAAGTGGACTCAACCAGGGTCTGATCTATTACTACTTCGAATCCCTGGAGGACATCCTCGACGCCGCCATGGGCGCTTTCGCCGACGACCTCGTCGCCGCCATCGACGGCGCCAGGGACGCCGAAGCCAATGTCACCGACCGGTACTGGGCACTGTTTGAGGCGTACTTCGGAATCTTCGCCGAACAACCAGGTTTGGCGACCGCCTGGTTCGAATACTGGATCATTGCAACTCGCAGCGGCCGTACCGACTCCCTGGCCAAAGTCCAGGACACCGTCGTCGAGCACCTCGAGCAGGTCCTGGCCGAGACCGGTGTCGACGATGCGGCGGTGCGGGCTCGCCTTGCGATGTCGTACATCCTCGGCGTCCTGATCAGAAGCTGGGCCCGGCCCAACGACCTGGCGGGCGTGCGCGCCGAAATCGAGCGCTTGGCCTACGCGGTGCTGGGTGGACCGACCCAAACGGCAGACGATGCTGGCGACGCGGCGAATCCCTAGCTGGGCCGAAGACCGAGCCCTCAGCGAGCCCTAAGCGGGGTCTTCTTGCGGGTCCTTTGACGGGTCGGATTGATCGGCGGAAATGACCCGGCGCGCGTCGGGATCACGGAACGAAGGGTCCAGTCTGCGAACGGTGAAAATGAATGCCAGGGCGATGAATATCGCGATAATTCCGTAGACCGCTGCCGGGATGGCCATCTCGGCATTGTTGAGCAGCTGCGGGCTCAGCGCGATTCCCATGGCCAATACCCCGTTGTGCATGCCGACCTCGAGGCCCATCGCGATCGCTTGCCTGCCGGCCAGACGCATCAGACGCGGTGCCAGATAGCCGACGGTCAGGCTGGTCACACAGAACGTCGCAACGGCGCCGCTCAGCACGCCGAAGTAGTGCGACAGGGTTCCCCAGGACTTGGCCAGCGTCACCGCGATGATGAGCACCAACAGCAATGCCGCGGCTATCCGGATCGGCAGCTGGAGCCGCCGGGCAAGCTCGGGAAAGCGGTGGCGGATGAAAACGCCAATCGTCGTAGGGATGAACACGAGCCCGAACACCCCGAGGAACTTGTCCCATTGCAGTGGTAGAAACCGCCCGTCCCCGAGAAACCAGGTCATCGAAATCGCGAGTATCACGGGTACCGCGACGATCGAGAGCACCGCATTGATGGCGGTCAAGGTGAGATTGAGCGCTAAGTCCCCGTTGAACAGGTGACTCAGTATGTTCGCCGTCGTTCCGCCCGGGGTGGCCGCCATCAGCATCAGTCCGACCGCCAGATTCGGCGGAAGTGCAAAAACTTCGGCGATCAAGAGACACAGGGCCGGCAACAGCAGGGCTTGGCAAATCAATGCCACCGCCAACGGTCGCCGCAGGGTGGCGGCGCGCCGGAAGTCATCGATCGTGAGCGTGAGTCCCAGCGCCAGCATGACGACCGCGACGACCAAAGGAAAGTACCGATTGTCCATAACTCTCCCGATTAGCTATCGAGCCTGGCGTCTCTAGGCCGTCGCGGCCGACCAGGCGATCGAGTTGGGTGGACTATATCTCAGGGCCCCAGGATCCGTCGCAGTCCGGCAAGGTACTGCTGCTCGCTCACCTCCTCGCCGAACATTTCTGAAACCCTTGAGACGTGCGGGTATTCGCCGTTGTGCAGGTTGTGCGTCCAAGTCGAGCGCGGGCGGTCGTCGCCCGCTTGCGCCTCGGTGACGGCGAACATCGCAAAGCCGAGCGTATAGGTCGACAGGGTGCGCTGGAGCTCGAACGCTTCGCGGTCGCTGAACCCGGCGCGTTCCAATCGCGCGAGCACGCTCTCGATGATCTTGCCCTGGGCGGGCCCGAATACCGGCGATTCGGCAATGGCCCGGGTGACGTGCTGGTGCTCGAGGAAGCCGCGGTACACGGCGGTGAAAACCTCCTCCAGTGCGGCCCGCCAGGGTTTACCCATGTCGACCTGCGGGACGTTCTCCAACAACAGATCGGGCAGCATGGCCACGATGGCGTCTTTGGACGAGGCGTATCCGTAGATGGTCATCGGGCCCACACCGAGTTCCTTGGCCAGCCGGCTGATCGTCAGCGACGCCGACCCCTCCCGGTCGACGAGGTCAAATGCCGTGCGCGCCAACTTATCTCGGGTCAGTAGGGCCGGCCGCCCAGGTCGTCGGGGCGGCCGGGAGGTGCTTGCGTCGTCAGCGGGCGCGGTCACGCCAGGCCGCCACTAACTCGGCGTTCTGCGCCGGAGTCGAACCGTACGTGACGATTTCGTCGGCGCCGGCGTCGATGAACCTGCGCAAGTTGGTCACGCATTCATCGACGGTTCCGATGGCGCTGCAGTCCCACATGTACTCGTCGGGAATGACGCTGGCAACGTCCATCATCTCGTGACGCTGGAACTCCCGGTCTGCGACTTGGGTGATGTTCTCGAAGCGCTTGTGATTGCGGATCTTGTCGAGCAGGCCGAGGTCCCATCCGTTTGCGGTGCAGAGCTGTTCGCCGTAGCCCGGGTACTGCAGGTAGGTCACCATTCGCCCGTGCGCGATGGCGCGGGTTTCGAAGTCGTCCAGATTGGGCGCGGTGACCACCAGCGCCGCTACCCGAATCTCGTTGGGATCCCGTCCGATTCGCTCGCAGGCCTTGACGATGCGCTCCTTGGCGGCAGCTACGGCAGGCGGGTTCATCATCGGGATCAGGATGACGCCGTCGGCCTTGGCCGCGGCGAAACGCGCCCCGGCGGGGGCGCAGAAGCCGCCGAACCAGATCGGGGGAGGGTTGCCGTGGTAGCTCTCGGCGAACGACAGATCCTCGAAGGTGCCGACCGGGCCGTCGTAGCAGACGTGTTTGCCGGCCCACAGTTGACGCAGGATGTCGACGTAGTCGTGCATCTGCTCGAAGGTGGCCATCTTGATGCCGCTGCCGCGGAAGTATCCGTTGTCCCCTCGGCCGAGGCCCATGATGAAACGCTCGCCGTAGCAGGCTTGCATGGTGGCGCCGAACGCCGCGGCGGTCCAGGGGTGACGCGTCGTCGGATCGATCACGCCGGTACCGACCTCCAGCCTGCTGGTGCGTGCGGCCACGCCCGACAGGATCACGTCGGACCACTTGATGTCGATGCGTTCGGAGAGCCAGATGCGGCGGTAACCGATGCGCTCGGCGTCGACTCCGTCCTGGATGCCTTGGGCGGGGGTACGTGACACGGTGGCGTATTCGGAGTCCTGCTGCTTGGATGTCACCGCGCCGGCGATGATGAATGCACTCATGTCCTCGGCGACTGGCGCCAGTTGTGGCTCAACGTCGTTGGCTTCCATGTGCTTTCTCCTAGTCGAGGACGCTTTCGGCGTCCAGATCGGTGACGAAATCGGCTGCCTGAGCCACCATGCCGGCGAACATTTCGTCGCCGCGGTCGGACCGCGCGAGGGTTACCGAGACCCCCACGCTGAGCAGGAAAATGTAGAGCGAACACACCCGCAGGTTGCGCACGCAGTCATCGAACGAAAAGTTGTCGACACCGCCTTGCCGCAGGCGGTCATGGTACCGGCGCAACAGCGCATCCTGGTTGTCGCGGCGGTCCTTCACCGATAGACAGCTGGACAGCCATATCGCGGGGTCAATCATCGGCGGCGCCAATCGCACTGCCTGCCAGTCGATCACCGTCGCCTGCATGCCGGCCGCCTCGCCGCGGAACATGACATTGTCGAGCCGGAAGTCGCCGTGGGTGACCACCATCGGTCCGTGCCAAGCCAGCGCCGGGTAATCAGCGCCTTTCGGCGCGAGTCTTTCGACGGCGGCGAACTGATGAGGTTCGAGCCGGTCGGCGAACCGCTCCCGGAACAGGGGTAGTGCTGCGGGCACGCCATCGAAAAGTAGTTGAGTGCGGGCGGGCGAGGCGAGCCAGTCCAGTCCACGCAGGCCGGTGTCATCCCACAGTTCGGCATGCAGAAGCGCGATCTGATCCAGCGCTACCTCGGCTTGGCGCACCGTGCCGCCTGCCACCGCATCGCCGACCTGCCAGTCCTGTGAGAGGTCCTCGAGCACCAGCGTCACCCGCCCCGTTCCCGGCTCGAACGACCCCCAGTACAGTCGCGGCACGCTGATGGTCGAACGAGGCGCGACCTCCTGATAGAACCTCACCTCAGCTTCGTAGGCGCCGATGCCGACCCCCAGCTGGCGACTACCGGCATCCTCCGAGGGCAACTTCACGATGACCGACGTCGGCGCCCCGTCGGCGGGGCCCGCGTAGTCGAGCTCGGCGCGGGCGACCAGCCCGAGCTGGCCGGTTCCGTACAGCACCGCGTCCACCTTCTCGACGGCGGCGTCCGCTCCGAGCGCGCCCGCGGCACGCAGCGCGGCGGTGAACCACGCGGGAGTCAAATCGGCCGTCGTATCGGCCAGGCCGGCAGACATCGACATGGTTGCGGTCCTTTCCTCGAGCGGAACCGGTCCTGAACAGATTTTTTAAACTCTATACGAATTCTGCCAATTTTCGTATAGCATACGGATTTATTCCAGGCAGGAGGTTGCCCATGGCAGACGGACGATCGGTGGTCGTCACCGGAGGGGCCAGCGGGATCGGCAAAGCAATCGTTCGAGGTTTCGCCGCGGCCGGCGCCTCGATTGTGGTGGCCGATATCGACAGCGCGGGTGCCGAAGCCGTGGCCGCCGAGGCCGGCGAACGCGCCCGTTGGATCGGCTGCGACGTGGCTGACGAGGGCCAGGTCGATGCCGCTGTGCGACTGGCGGTTTCGGAGTTCGGCTCGCTGGACGTCATGGTCAACAACGCCGGCATCTGCGTCCTCGGGCCGCTGGCCGCGCTGAGTACCGCTGATTTCGACCGGATGATCGCGGTCAACCTGAAAGGCACGTTCCACGGCATCAAGGCTGCGGCTGCGCAGATGAACGGCGGCGGTGTGATCATCTCGACCGCGTCGACCGCCGGGCTCAACGGGGCCCCGTTGCTCGGCGGTTACGGTGCCACGAAGGCCGGCATCGTCAACATGACCAAGACGGCGGCCGCCGAACTTCGGCCGGCGGGCATTCGCGTCAATTGCGTGTGTCCGGCCTTCACCGAGACGCCGTTCTCCGACGCCTTGATCGCCGGATTCGAAGCCGCGACCGGAGCGCCGGCCCATGACTACTTCGAGCAGAAGCAAGGCCGGCTGGGTCAGCCTGAAGATATCGCAAAAGTGGTGCTGCACCTGGCTTCCGACGATGCCGCCTGGGTCACCGGCATCGCCTACCCGGTCGACGGCGGACTGATGGCCGCGTCGATCTGATGGCTCGGATCGTCCTGCTCGGAGCGACCGGTTACACCGGTCGCCTCATCGCCGAACGGCTCGCCAAGCAGACCGTCGAGACGATACTGGCCGGGCGCTCACCTGCCGCCCTCGCCGCCCTTGCCGACGAACTCGGCGGCGCCTGTGCGACGGCTGTTGTCCGGCTGGACGATCCGCGTACGCTGCGTACGCTGCTGCGGCCCGGCGACGTACTGCTGACCACCGTCGGCCCCTTCATCAAGGTGGGCGACGTCGCACTCGATGCGGCGATCGCGTGCGGCGCCCACTACATCGACACCACGGGCGAGGCCCCGTTCGTGCGGCAAGTATTCGAAAACCCATCGGCGCAAAAGGCAGCCGGTGCGCTGGTCACTGCGATGGGATTCAACTATTCGCCCGGAAATCTGGCGGGCGCGCTTGCGATGGAGCAAGCGGCCGGAAGTCCGGGTGGTCCCGTCGACGCGCTCGAGATCGGCTACTTCCTGACTGGGCCGGGTCGCGGCGAACTCAGCAGAGGCACCGTCGCATCCGCCGCCGGCGTCCTCACCGCTCCTGGATTCGCTTGGCGTGGTGGCCGATTGGTAACGGAGCGGTGTGGCGCGCGTACCCGCGCGTGGCCGGTGTCGGGGCGCTCGGTGCCATCGATGACGCTGGGTTCCTCGGAGGCGATCACGCTGCCGCAGGCGTATCCGAAATTGGACACGGTCGACGTATACCAGGGCGGTCTGGGCGCCGCGACCCCGGTGGTGGCCCAGGTCGGCAGGTTGGCTGCCCTTCCGGGCGCCAGGTGGTTCGCGGATACGCTCAGCGGTCTGGTCAAGTACGCCGCGCCAATCGGGCCGGACGACACGGCTCGCGCCAGGGCCGGAACATACGTTGTCGCCGTTGCGTATTCCCGTGCCGGGCACGTACTTTCCGAAGTCACCCTGCAAGGACCGGACGTCTACGACGTGACGGCGGACCTCACCGCATGGGCCGCCGAGCGCGCTGCAGCGGGAGAGGTCCGCGGCCACGGCCCGCTGGGCCCGGTACAGGCCTTCGGTCTCGACGAACTACGAGAAGGGCATCAAGCCGCGGGCATGGTGGTGAAAGGAGCGCAAGGATGATCGAATTCACGCTGACCCGGACCACTTCCGCGCCCATCGAGGCAGTCTTCGACCGGCTCACCGATCACCGGAACTACAAGAACATCTCGCCGCTGCGGACCAGTGAGCTGGTCCGGCCCGGCGACACCGAGCCGAACGGGGTGGGCGCACTACGGCGGATGGGCTTGATCGGACCGGCGCAGATCGAGGAAGTCACCGAGTTCGAGCGACCGACGCGATTCGGTTACCGACTGCGTTCTGGCCTTCCTGTTCGCGACCACACCGGAACGGTCGAGCTTGCGGAGTCCGAAACCGGAACCCGCGTCACTTATTCGGTGCGTTCCACGCCTACCCTGCCGATCCCGGGTATCGGCTTGGTACTCGGAATCATTCTCAAGCAAGGAATTTCGGGTTTGCTCGACGGAATCGTGCGAGCCGCAGAACAATCAACAGCCGACTAGGAGCATGGCCATGACAGATTTGGTGTTCACCGAAGATGAACTGCGGCAACTGGCGACCTCGCCCGGTGATCGCGCGGCCGCAGCTCTGGATCGTGGCGATTTGGCGGCGGCGCGTGACATCGCGGCGCAGTCAGTGGACTTGCATTTCTCGACCCGCGACATCTATCTACTCTGGAATACCCTCACGCTGGGCTACATCGAGCGGGAGTTCGGTGCCGACGCGTTGCGGCGGTCAGTACCCGCCGCACTGCGCACCATTGTCCGGCCGTGGGCCGAGTGGTTCCGCAACGGAGTTTCCCGGGAAGCCGTCCAATCGCTGGCGATGATCTTTCGCATGGACGGCGGTGAACTGGCCGCGTTCGAGGAGGACACCGACAAGCTCGTGCTCGTCTCGCCGAACTGGGCGGGCAACCGTGCCGACGCCATCCCGGACACACCGGATCTGAGGATTGTGAGCACCGAAATCGAACGCCTCTGCTGCGAATGGCTCGGCTATCCGCCTTTCGTGTTCGCCGATGGTCGCGACGGCGAGCCGCTACGGCTGACGATCTACAAGAATCCGCTCGACGTCCCACCGGCAGTGTTCGAACGTCTGGGCGTGGAGCGTGACGTTGCGCGTATCGCGGCCGCGTTCGACGTGTCGGGTGCCTTACTGTTCGATCCCGATGAGCGCGAGGACATGCGTTTGCAGGCCTATGTTCTCGCGGTGCGTGCGATCGACGCCGGCGATCTCGATCGCGCTCGCCGTCACTTGATGCTGTCGAAGACGGAGTGGTATCCCGGGCACCACTTCGGGCGCGACCTGATCACCGCCCAGACTGGCTGGATCCTGGAAAACCATGGGGTGCAACACTGCTGGGATTCGGTCGAGCAGTGTTACAACCTACCCACCATGGGCCAGGTGCTCGGTCAGGTCGACACCATGCCATACCGGGACCAGGTGCAGTGGCTGGCGACGCTGTTCCATCAACACGGCATGAAATACGACCTGCTCGAAGACGAAGGCGGGTTCTGTTTCGACACCAAGCCCTGCGGCAGCGGTGGCCGACTGATCGAGGAAGGCGCCTACGACGCGCCCAAGAATCTGCCCATGGTCAAGGGCCCGAGCGTGGAGAGCTTCGGCGTCGAGGAGATGCCGGTGTACTGCATGCATTGCCCGGGCACCAACAAGCACGTCCTCGAACACGACGGACCCTACTTCCTATTGGTGGAACCGGGTATTCACGACGGTCACATCACCGGGCACTGCCGGTTCAACATCTACAAGTCGCAAGAGGCGATCCCGCAGGATGTGTATGACCGCGTCGGCGTGCGGCGGCCGACGACCGCCGGGACGAGCGTGCAATGAGTCACATGAGTGCCGTCAATCAGCGTTGGATGGCCTGGGGCGGAATCGTCAGCATGGCCATCTTGCTGCTCGGCATGTGGGTCATCGCCGGGTTTGTGCCGCCACCGGGCCCCAACAAGACACTGGAAGAAATCGTCGCGATCTATGTCAACCGTGGTGGCCGCATCCGGGTCGGCATCATCATCGCCTGCGCCGGCGTGACGTTGCTGGCGCCGTGGTCAGCCGCGATCGCGATCCAGATGCGCCGTATCGAAGGACCTTTGGCCCCGTTGGCGCTGAGCCAGGCGCTGCTGGGGGTGATGTTGCTCGTCGAGTTCTACGTGCCCTGCATCATGTGGGAGGCCGCGGCCTTCCGTCCGCAGATCGATCCCGGCTTCACCTACCGCATACACGATCTGGCGTCGATCATGTTCATTGCGCTGCCCTGGACCGGTATGCTGCAGGCAGTCATCTTGGCGGTGGCCATATTTCAAGATCCGCGCGAAAACCCGGTCTTTCCACGCTGGTTGGCTTATTTCAGCCTTTGGGCGGCACTGTGTTTCCTGCCCGGGGGGCTGAACTGCCTTGCCAAGACGGGTGTTATCGCGTGGAACGGATTGCTGGCGTGGTGGCTTGGCCTGGCGATCTTCGGTGGGTGGATTTTTGCGGTGTCCATCTGCCTGGTCAAATACGCGATCCCGCACCAGGAAGCCGAGGAGACTGCCGCCGTCGGTGCCGGCTGAGCGCGCATTACGTCGACGCCGGGTCCAGGAAACTGGTGGGTTGTCCGTCGGGAGCGGTGACGCCGATCATCCGGGCCAGTAGCTGAGTCGCGGGGTTGTTGACGGCCATCGTATGGTCCGCGGGTAAGGCGCCCGCCTCGATGAGCATGTTGCCCGCCCTATTCATCAGGACCGCGAACCTCAGGCCGCCGTAGACTTCGAACCACCTGGCGTGAGCAATCGTGCGACCGCTGAAAGACGTATAGCGGGAGAGGGTTTCGTCGCGGTCGGGCAGGCCCGGCGGCCACGGTGCGCCGACACCCTCGCTGTGGTGGCGGTCGCAGAACAACCACCAACCGAGGTCGCAGCCCGCAGGGGCCAGCGTGGCAAGTTCCCAGTCCAGGACGGCCGACACGCGGGGTCCGGCGAACATCAGATTTCCGAGTCGCGCATCGCCCCAGGACAATACGGTCGGCCCGGGATCGGCGGGCCAGTGTTTGGCTAGCCAATCGAACGTCTCCTCGATGGTGGAACAGGGTCTGCCGGCCGATCCCCAGTCGAAGAACGCACGCCACCACGACACATGCTGAGTCAGCGCGTCGGCTCCAAGCTCGGGCCGGTCCAGCGATCCCAGTCCCAGGGCGCGCCAGTCCACGGCATGGATGGCGGCAAGGGTGCGCAGCGCGTCATCGGCCAGCACGGTCCGCTCCAAGTCGGACAGCGAATGCACCCAGCTGTCCGGGTCGGCGGGGAATGGGGGCTCGTCGCCGGGAATGCAACCCTCGCGACGCTCGAGGACGAGGAAGGGACTGCCCAGGATCGCTGGATCAGGTTCGTGGAAAAGCACTTTGGGCACCGGTATGTCGGTGTTGCGGGCCAAGGCGTCCATCACCAACGCCTCCCTGCCCAGGTCGTACTCGTAGACCACGCGGTAGGCGCTGGGCTCGACTCTCAGGACGAAGCGCTCGCCATTGTCCAGATCGACGAGGAAGGTATCGGTGGAACGGCCGTTACCCACCGGGGCGGTGACTCCGGCGACGGTGGCTCCGCCAAAGCGATCTGCGATCCAGGGCGCCGCCCTGGTCCGGATTTCTGCGGTGCTGATCCCTCCGACGATGGCCATGCTCAAGCCAGTTTTCGCAGGATGCCATAGGTGGCCAGGCCGGCACCGTGGCGCCCGTCGCTGAGTCGTAGCTTCACGAATTCGTCGTAGGCAGAAAACGTCGGTCCGGTTTGACGGCCACCCTGCGGGACCCAGAATCCGACCGGCCGATCGGTGACCTCGATGCTCACGGGTCCGCTCGGAAGCTCGGTCTCGACGTCGTTGAGTAATCCGGACCCATTGCGCGCGAAGGCGAATCGATCCAGGCGGTGCTGCCCGTCGGCGGTCAGGCGGAAGGCGAGGTCGATCTGCGGGCCGACGAGACCCTTGAGTTTCCAGAAAACCAGGAACTCCGAACCGAGGTCGGCCATCAGGTACTGGTATTCCTCCCACTGCGATGACTCACTGCGGTAACCCCAGGTGCGATCTCGCAATCCGACCCCGTCGAATGTGCGTTGCTCGCCGCGTACCGTGATGGTCCCGGTCGCGCGTTGGGGCTGCTCGTAATGATGCAACGGCCGTCCGGCCTTGTTCGATGGCAGCGCGTTGAGCGAGTGCAGGTCGATCGGCTGATACTTGGGGTCGACGGTCGCGTTCAGTTGCAAGTCGGGATGATCGACGACCAGGCTGCCGTCGAGATCGACTGTGATGTGGTCACTTTGGTGAGTGCCTTGGTGTGGCGTCTCGATGAGTTCGAACGCTTTGCCGCCGGCCCACGCGGAGACCCGGGTTCGTCCGGGGAAGGCGAGGTCCGGCGAGGACATGTGATGGGTCATCACGTAGACGTCGGAGGCCGGGTCCCACCAGCAGAACAGTGCGTAGTCGCGCCACGGCGTCCCGTCGTCATCGACGGGCGGCACGTCGTGATGGATGGGCGTCGCCAACGGCCCCCAACGCCCCAAATCAACCCGGTCTTGAACGGTCATGGCAGCCGTCCTTCCTCACGAATACGTGCGGCGTACGTTTTGCTGTTGAAGGTACTCGTTGCGGCGGTCGCGTGGAACCCCTTCGTGGAGATTCGGGACCCTCGCTTCGAGGGCATTCGTGAGAAGATGCTCGACCATGGCGCGCGCCCGGTTGTTGACACACGACATCATCGCTGCGGCCGCATTCGAACTTGTCGACGCTGAGGGGGCCGCCGCGCTCACCATCGCGCGGCTGGCAGACCGCCTCGGCGTGGCTCAGATGACGCTCTACAACTACGCGGCCGGCAAACAGGGAATTGTCGACATGTTGCCCGATGTACTGCTCGCCGATCTGCCGCCGATCGACCGTGGCGGGCGGTGGCGCGATGAACTCGACGCGTGTTTTGCCGAAGTTCACGACCGACTGGTGCGGCACCGCAACGTCACTCAGTTGATCGCGGGCCTTCCGGTGGCCAGCGAGGCTCAGGCGAGGTTGTACGCAGAGGTGCTGGCAGTGCTCGAGGCCGCCGGGTTCTCCGAACGGGACGCGCTGACCGTGCACCGCACGCTGTCTACTTACACCCTGGGCTTCGCCCTCTTCGAGATCGCCGAGAAGTCGTCGGCCACGCCCAAGGCCGGAACCGATGCCACCCAGTTCCGCACCGGGCTGCGGGCGGTGCTGGCCGCGTTCTCGCCGGTGGCCGAATGACGCGCGCTCCGCGCGCCCGAATACCCCGCGAATCTAGTTCGCTTCGAGGCGGTTCTGCCCGCCGTGGCGTGACGCGATGAACCGCAACGCCAAATCGTTGAACTGATCCGGGAATTCGACCATCGGACTATGCCCTGCGCCGGCGAAGACGGCGAGTTCCGAGTCGGGCAGTCTCTCGTGCATGTCGTGGGCGCACCGCGGAGGCACGATGGCGTCGTGCTCTCCCCACACGAGTAACACGGGACAGGTGATCGACTCCGGAGCCGTGGAGTTGACCGCGCGACCGGCGGCGGCAATGGCGTCGACGCAGCCCGGGCCGCCGAAATGCGGCATGGTCTGGGCTGCCAGGTGTGGCGACATCACGCGGGGGTCGCGGAAAGCGGTGGCGAGGGCGAGCCGCCGCGCCCATGACTTCGTGGTCAGTGCGCGACGGACGAGGCCGCTTCGCAGCACCGAGGTGCAGATTCGCAGCGCCACGAGAACGACGGCCAGGCGTCGCTGCGACATGGGCACCCCGCCCGCGTCGACCAGGATCAGGCTCCGGACGCGCTCCGGAGCGGCGGCAAACATCGCGGTTGCCACCAAGCCGCCCATGGAATGTCCGGAGACCGTTGCCGATTGGATGTCCAGGTGGTCCAGCAGATCAAGCACAGTGCGTGCGTGGGTGGCCATTTCGGCCGGCCCGGTCAACGGGTCGGATCGACCGAAACCGGGTAGGTCGACGGCGATGACGCGATGGTGCTGGGCCAGTGCCGGAATGTTCTCCAACCACCATTGCCAACTGGCGGCCATCCCGTGCAGCAGGACGAGAGCGGGCCCCGTTCCATGATCGAGGTAGTTGACCTGCAATTCGTTGATGCGCAGAGTCGCGACCGCGGGCACCCAGTCGATGTCGGTCCAATGCGGAACGCGCCCCGCCGCGCTGGATAACGGCGCCGTCATCCCCGCGCCCCTGGTTGAAGATGCACTTCGTTAGGTTAACGTACGTTCGCGCAGCGACGGAAGCCTCTTGGTGTCAGTACGCGGGTCGGCATCAATCGGCGACGGGATGACGGCGTCGGACGACCTGGATTCCCACCATCGTCATGACCAGGCCGCCACTCTGGTCCACCATCTCGTAGAGGCAGTGCACGTCGGCTTTTCGCGGGCCCATCCTGATCTCGAGTACCTCGAGCGAGCCGGTGAGCACCGCGCCGGGCCGGACGGGATTGGGCAGTCGCATCCGGTCGAAGCCTTTGCCCGCTACCAGTGCCAGCCGGGCCATGAACCTCGGCGAGGAGATGCTGGCGAACAGCGACAGGGTGTGCATGCCGCTGGCGATCACATCGCCGAACGGTGAGTCGGCACCATCGAGGTGAATGGGCAGCGGGTCGAAACGCTGTGCAAAGGAGATGATCTCGTCTCGGGTGACTTCGACGGGACCCAGGTCCATCCAGTCGCCGGGAGCCAGATCCTCCGCGTAAAGAATCCGATCGGGCGTCACGGTCGCAAGGTCGCGGCCCTCGTGTCGCGGCAGGTTCATCCGGTCAAGGCTAGAGGGTCGCTCGGGTAGCGGTTTAGCCGGATACGCCCGACCAATCGGTACCAAACACTGTTAGGCTAGCGGGCGTCGTAGTCCAGCGAAAGGACCGTCAATGGCGACGCAGACCGATTTAGACGTTAGCGACTCGCAGCAGCGTTCCAAGTACCTCTCCGTCCGGTGCCCCGCTGACGGACGTGTGGTCGGCACGGTGCCCGACATGACGCCGGCCCAAGTGCATGACATCGCTGCGCAGTTGCGCGCCGCGCAGCCGGCGTGGGAAGACCTTGGGCCCGACGGCAGGGCCAAACACCTTCTGCGCCTGCTGGACTGGGTGCTTGACAACGAGAAGCGGTTGATCGGCATCATGCAGGAGGAAACCGGAAAATCCTGGGGTGATGCCCAGGTCGAGACCGCCGTTTTCGTCGACACGGTGAATTACTTCACCAAGCACGCCGTGAAATTCCTCGCAGACCGGACCGTAAAGCGGTCAGGAGCGCTAGCGCTGACCAAGAACCTGCGAGTCTTCCATCGCCCGCACCAGCTCGTCGGCATCATCACCCCGTGGAACGGGCCGCTGGCCACCTCCACCATCGACGGCGTCCCGGCACTCATGGCCGGTGCCGCGGTTATGTTTAAGCCATCCGAGGTCACGCCGTTGACCTGGGCCGAAGTGACCCGCGGCTGGCGGGAGGATATCGGGGGACCGCCGGTGATCGCCTGCGTCACCGGCGGTGGTGGGGTCGGGGCGGCAGTGGTCGACGAGGTGGACATGGTGCAGTTCACCGGGTCTACGGCGACCGGCCGCAAGATCGCCGCTCGCGCGGGTGAGCGGCTCATCCCATGCAGCCTGGAGCTCGGCGGCAAAGACGCCATGATCGTGCTCGACGACGCCGACATCGACCGCGCAACGAGTGGCGCGGTATGGGGCGGTCTGTGGAACTCGGGCCAGATTTGTGTTTCGGTGGAGCGAATCTACGTGCAGGACAAGGTCTACGACGAGTTCGTGGCAAAGCTGACCGCCAAGGTTTCGACGCTGCGCCAGGGCATGGACCGCGACGGCAGCTTCCAAACCGAAATCGGGGCAATGGCAACCGCCAACCAGTTGAGCATCGTCGAGCGCCATGTCGGCGACGCGGTGCAGGCCGGTGCCCGCGCCCTCACGGGTGGTAAGAGGGCAGGTTCGGGGATGTTCTTTGAGCCAACCGTGCTGGTGGACGTGGATCATTCGATGGCGTGCATGCGGGAGGAGACGTTCGGTCCGACGTTGCCGGTGATGCGCGTCCGCGATGAGGACGAGGCCGTGCGGCTGGCCAACGACTCGCCGTATGGGTTGGCCGCCAGTGTGTTCAGCGGAAACCCCGAACGAGCCGACCGGGTCGCGCGCCGACTGGAAACCGGCGCGGTCAACATCAACAGTGTGCTCACCGCCACCATGCTGATCACGCTGCCGATGGGAGGGTGGAAATCCTCGGGTGTCGGCGGCCGAAACGGCGGCGCCGCGGGACTTCTCAAGTTCTGCCGACAGCAAGCCGTCGTGACCGAACGGTTCAAGCTGAAATCCGAACCGCACTGGTATCCGTACCAGCCCCGGATGAGCCGGCTGCAGGCGCGGCTGGTGCGGCTCACTGGCGCGCACGACTGGCGGCGCCGCCTCGGCCGGCCCGGCAAGAAATGAAAGGGGTGAACTACCTTGTCTCGTCTGACGATCGACCCGGGTAAGTGTCAGGGGCACGGCCGCTGCGTGCTCATCGCGCCGGCATACTTCGACATGGACGACGCCGGGTTCGGGGTGGTGCTGCACGACAATGTCGACGACGCGGATAAGGCGGACATCGACGAAGCCGTGCTGAGCTGCCCCGAGCATGCCATCACGTGGGCGTGACTGAGGAAGATCGCTGTTAATCGGGTGCGGCAACGGCCCGCTCGGCGAGCAGCGAACTGACTTCTTCGTCGCTGAAACCGGACTCGCGCAATACATCTCGGGTATCCGCACCTTTTGCCCTCGGAGCGGGGCCGGTACGTCCCGGCGTGCGCGAGAGCCGTGGTGCGGGGCTGGCGGTCACCGAGCCGTCCGGCTCGGTGACGATCGTGGAACGTGCCCGTAGATGTGGGTCGTCGGCCAACTCGTCGAGCTCGAGAACCGGTGCTCCGCAACCGTCGACGTCGGCGAACACCGCCGTCCAGTGGGCGCGGGGTTTGGTGGCGAAGACGGCCGCGATCTCCTCGCGCAACTGAGCCCAGCGTGCCGGGTCGAGTTGCGCGGAGCTATCCGCATCTTGGATGCCAAGGGCAGCAAGGAAATTGGCGTAGAACTTCGGTTCGATGGCACCAACCGCGAAGTATCGACCGTCCGCGCAAGCGTAGGGGCCGTAGAACGGGGCTTTTCCGGACAGGATGTGGCGGCCGCGGCCGGCCCAGATCCCGGCGTTGAATTCGGCGAGGTTGGTGAGGTTGAGTAAGGCCGAGCCGTCGGTGATCGCCGCATCGATGACCTGGCCCCGGCCGGTGACCGTGCGTTCGTAGAGCGCCATCACTATCCCAAGCGCGGCGAACAGTGAACCACCGGCCAGGTCGCCCAGCATGGCCAGGGGCGGTACCGGTTGCTCGTCTCCGATCACGCCGAGGGTGCCCGCGATCGCGGCGTAGTTGATGTCGTGGCCGGCCTTGTCCCGGTACGGCCCGTCTTGGCCCCAACCGGTCAGCCGCGTGTAGATGAGCCGCGGATTGCGTTCGCACAACGGATCCGGGCCCAGCCCGTAGCGCTCCATGGTGCCGGGTCGATTGCTTTCCAACAGGACGTCCGCGGAGTCGGCAAGCCGGGCGATGACCTCCGGGCCGCGCGTTGCGCGCAGGTCTACCACGACCGAGCGTTTACCCCGCGACAGGGACTTGGCCGGATCGAAGGGATGAGGGTCTCCAGGCCGCTCGACGGCGACCACATCTGCGCCGAAATCGGCGAGCAGCATCGAGCAGAACGGGCCGGGCCCCAAAGCGCTCAGGTCCAGCACGCGCACACCGGTCAACGGGGGCAGGCCGGTGGGTGCGACACCCGTCGGCGGAAGCTGGACCACCCGTTCAAGATACCAAACAAGGTTTGTTGGTGGTCCCGACGGAGGCGCACCTGCTCAGCGCACATGTTGCGACTCTTCTGAAGAGCACAAACCAAATGCTGATCGTCAAACGCTTGATGATGTTTTATTCTGACGCCATGACCATGCGAACCTTGATCCAGCTCAGCAAGGGCAAGACGAGTCGGCAGGCGCACCGCGATCTGCCCGCCGCCGATAGCAACGGCGAACTTCTCAAGGACGATGAACTGACGCGGCACGGCTTTGACGGCCGGGAGGCCGTGCTGTGGCTATGACAGTTTGATTCAGGACCGGTGTGACGGCCTGATTCAGGACCACCTTCTTTCAGACCGGTGTGTTGTGACGGTTTGATTCAGGACCACCCTCGACGGTTGGCGTGTCGATTATTGGCTCGCTGTCGGAGGGTTCCGGATGGGAAGTCGTGTGGAGCTGTTCGCCCAGATACGTAGGGACGCCCGGGTCGAGGGTTTGGGTATTCGGGCGCTTGCTCGTAAGTACAAGGTTGGCCGGGATACGGTCCGGCACGCGTTGGCGAATCCGGAGCCGCCGAGGCGGAAGACACCGGTGCGGGAGTCGCCGAAACTGGGCCCGCTCAAACCTGCGATTGATGCGATGCTGCGGACCGATCTGGATGCGCCCCGCAAGCAACGCCACACTGCGACAAGGATTTGCAATCGTCTGGCCGATGAACACGGCGTTGAGGATGTGTCGTATTCGTCGGTGCGTGACTATGTCCGGGTCCGTCGTGCGGAGATCATCGCCGAGTCCGGTAAGCAGGCGCAGGAAGCGTTCGTGCCGCAGGAACACCCGCCCGGCGCTGAAGCTGAGGTTGATTTCGGCGAGGTTCACGTCATCCTCGCTGGTGTCAGAACCCGCTGCTACATGTTCGTTTTCCGAATGTCGATGTCCGGCAAGGCAGTCCATCGGGTGTATGCGACTCAGTCGCAGGAGGCGTTCCTCGAAGGCCACATCGAAGCATTCGACGTGATCGGCGGCATCCCGGTGCGCCATATCCGCTACGACAACTTGAAGTCTGCGGTCACCTCGGTGGTGTTCGGCCGCGGTCGGGGCAGGGTCGAGAACGACCGGTGGGTGCTGTTCAGATCGTTCTACGGGTTCGACCCGTTCTACTGCCAGCCGGGAGTGAAAGGCGCCCACGAGAAAGGCGGAGTCGAGGGCGAGATCGGACGTTTCCGCCGCACCTGGCTCACGCCCATGCCGGAAGTGGACTCGCTGTCAGAGCTCAACGACTACATCCGCCGCTGCGAAGCACGTGAGGATCATCGGCGGGTCACCGGCCGGCTGCACACCGTGGGCCAGGACTTCCAGACCGAACGAGAACATCTCGCCGCTCTGCCTGCCGAGCGGTTCGACCCGGGGCTGGTGCTGCATCCACGGGTGGACCGGTCGGCGCTGATCACGGCGCGGTCGGCGAAGTACTCGGTTCCCGCCCGGTTGATCGGACGCAAAGTCAGGGTGTCGCTGCGGGCCTCGGAGTTGGTCGTCTTCGACGGCCGCACTATCGCCGCACGCCATGAACGCGTCACGACCCGCAACGGGCAATCGATCAACCTCGACCACTATCTGGAGGTGTTGCACTGCAAACCCGGCGCGTTGCCCGGCTCCACCGCGCTTGCTCAGGCCCGCGCCGCCGGCACTTTCACCGCAGCGCACGAGGCGTTCTGGCAGCAGGCCCGCCGCGTCGACGGCGATGCTGGCGGGACTCGCTCGCTAATCGACGTGCTGCTGCTGCACCGAGCATGCGCGCTACCGATGTGATCGCCGGGATCCACGCCGCCCTGTCGGTCGGTGCCGTTTCAGCGGATGTGGTCGCGGTCGAAGCACGCCTGCATGCCGCCGGTGGTGGTCTCGAATCAGACCGTCACGCCGGTAACCATGCCAATACCGTCGATTACCGGGTCGTCAGTCTGACCCAGCGCCGCCTGGCTGATCCAGCGACCGTGATCGCCGGCCTGCCACCCGACACCCGGCCGCTGCCTGACGTCGCGGCCTACGACGAGCTGCTCCAACGCAGACCCCCAACACCGCCACCCGGTGACGGAATGGAAGGAACGACTGGATCATGAGCACGGCCACGAAAGTCACCAACACCCTGCGCCGCCAACGCGGGATGACCCCACAAGCGGCCCAAGCCGCCGTCGATTCCGCATGCCGACGCCTGCGGTTGCCGACCGTGCGTGCGGTGATCGACGAAGCAGTGAAAGTCGCCGAGCGTGAACAGCTCACCTACCACGGCTTCCTCGCCGAACTGCTCCTGGCCGAATGCGATGACCGGGACCGCCGATCCACCTTGCGGCGAGTCGCAGCGGCCGGGTTTCCACGTCAGAAATGGTTGGGCGACTTCGATTTCGACGCCAACCCAAACATCAACGCCGCCACCGTACATACCGTCGCCCAAGGCGATTGGATACGCCGAGGCGACCCGCTCTGCCTGATCGGCGACTCGGGCACCGGCAAGTCCCACCTGCTCATTGGTGTGGGCACCGCCGCCGCCGAGCAAGGCTTCCGCGTCCGCTACACACTGGCGACCAAACTGGTCAACGAACTCGTCGAGGCCGCCGATGAAAAGCAACTCGCCCGCACGATCGCCCGCTACGGCCGCGTCGATCTTTTATGTATCGACGAACTCGGCTACATGGAACTCGACCGCCGGGGCGCGGGTTGCTGTTCCAAGTACTCACTGAACGCGAGGAAAAGGCGTCAGTAGCCATCGCATCCAACGAGAGTTTCTCCGGCTGGACCAAAACCTTCACCGACCCCCGACTCTGCGCCGCGATCGTCGACCGACTCACCTTCCACGGCACCATCATCGAAACCGGCACCACCTCATACCGGCTCAGCCATACCCGCGGTAGCAGCTCGCGATCACAGCCTACGAAGACGCCTGAGCCACCACCTCCTCGCCGAGGTGGTCCCGAATCAAGCCGTCACAGTGGTCCTGAGTCAGGTTGACATAGAGAGTGCTGTACCGCACCAATGACCCGACGGTGTTCCGCACCGAAGGTCGGTTCCGGTCGACCAGCGTCATGCTCGGCGATATCAAACCCGATGACCTGACCGACCCGCGTGGCAATCCACAACGCATGTACTACAACGCCGATGCCACCATCTGGTTGTCCCGGCGGGCCGAGCCGATGCCGTTCTATCGACGCAACGTCGACGGCGACGAGTGCTGGTTCGTGCACCGCGGGTCGGGAACGGTCGAAACGGAATTCGGCCCGATCGCCTACGAGCAAGGCGATTACGTCGTCATTCCCAAGGCGATCACGCACCGATTCGTGGTTGACCCCGGCGAGACCATGTTGTTCGGTATCGAGACGGTCGGTGAGTTGCGGGCGCCCACCTATGTGGGACTCGGCCGGCATGCCCCCTTCGACCCCGACGTGATCCGGGTGCCAGAGCCTGCCGCCACCGTCTCGGATCGGGACGAATACGAGATCCGGGTCAAATACGACAACGAGTACTCGACGATCTATGTCGACCATCATCCGTGCGACGTACAGGGCTGGAAGGGAGATTACTTCCCGTTCGCGTTCAATATCGCCGACTGGAATGTGATCATGTCCGACAGCCTGCACCTGCCTCCATCGATGCATTGCTTCCTGGTGGCGGACGGCATCAACATCATCAACCTGCTCCCGCGGCCGTTCGAGTCGATCCAGGGCGTCGAGCGCATCCCCTGGTTCCACCGCAACGCCGACTACGACGAAATCGCGTTGATCCACGGTGGGAAATCACTCGGCCGCCCGCTCAAAGCTGGTCTGGTGAGCCATGATCCGCAGGGCATCCATCACGGCTTCCCCGATCGCGCTCGCATCAAGTCTCGCCGCGAATGGGATGAACACTCCAGGATCGAATGGGAGATCATCATGGTCGAGGCGGCCCGGCCGCTGAAGTTGGATCCCGTCGTCGGAGGCTGACGACAACGGCGCGACCGGGTGCCGCATGTTGGACGTGACCCACTTCATATGGCATGCTGGCCAATTAAATACCAAACACTGTTTGAGAACCGTTTGCCCGAGATTCTGGAGCCGTCTCGATGACTTCTTCCGCAGTTGAACGCGACCTTGCCGCCCTGCTCACCACGTTCGACTTGTTCAACGCCGAACACGAGGAGTGGAAGTACGACGCCTTCTCCTACGCCCGCGAGCATTGTCCGGTGGTACGCACCGAAACCGAACTGACCGGCCCGATGTGGATGGTGACCCGTTACGCCGACGTTCGCAAAGTTCTCGAGGATCCCGAAACCTTCTCCTCGCAGGGAGGTTCACCCGCCCCGACCCCGATCGGCCTGGGCCCGCTTGACTCGGATCCGCCGCTGCACACTACTTTTCGCAAATTGCTCAACCCGTACCTGTCGCGCAAGTATTCGCTGACGTTCGAGGACGAAATGCGCAGCATCGCCCGCGAGCTCGTCGACAATTTCGTCGACAAGGGGAAGGTCGAGCTGCTCGGTGAGTTCGCCGGCCCGTTCGTGTCCCGGGTGCTGGCGTCTGTGGTCTTCAAGGAGACCGACATGGCCAAGATGGAACGGGCCAAGCAGGTCGTCTTCGCCGTGACCGAGGACGGCACCGAACAGGACTTCATGAACCTCGGAATCCTGGCCGCCGAGTACCTGGCCGCGGCAACCGAGAATCCGCCGGAGGAAGACGGCATCCTGAAGTCTTTGGTCTCCGGGACGGTCGACGGGAAACCGCTCGAGCCGCAGCAAGCGCTCGGCGCCATCTGCGTGCTGTTCCTGGGCGGACTGGACACCACTCGTTCGGCGATCGGCACCATTGCCATGCATATGGCGCTGCAGCCCGAACTCGAAGCCCGCGTGCGGGATCCGCGGTGGGTGCGCAATGACATGGACGAGTTCATCCGGCACACGTCTCCGGTGGCCACGTTCGGCCGGACGGTCACCCGCGACACCGAGGTCGGCGGCTGTCCGATGCGCAAGGGGGGATCGGGTGTTGGTGCGCTTCGACTCGGCCAACCGCGATGAGGAGAAGTTTCCCAACGCCGACCAGCTGCAGTTCGATCCGCCACGCGGCGGCAACGCGGGCTTCGGTCTCGGCATACATCGCTGCGTCGGCATGCATCTGGCAAGGGTCGAGATCGCCATCGCGTTCGAAGAACTGCTGGCCCGCATCACGAATTTGAGATTCGACGGCGACCCGGCCGACCTCAAGTGGGCGCCCGGCATCGCGAACTGCCCGGACCGGGTTCCACTGACTTTCGAAAAAGGTCTGAGCCTCAAGCTGTTAACGTCCCTCACTAGGAGGTCCACATGACCGGACGTGTCGCCGGAAAGGTTGCGTTGATCACGGGAGCGGCGCGCGGCCAGGGGCGTAGCCACGCGCTACGGCTTGCCCAGGAGGGCGCCGACATCATCGCGCTCGACATCTGTCGTCAAATCGAGTCGGTGCCGTATCCCCTCGCCACTCCCGAGGATCTCGAGGAGACCGCCCGCCAGGTCAAGGAACTCGGGCAGAGCGTGGTCACCCACGAGGCCGACGTCCGCGACGCCGACGCGCTGATAGCCGCGGTGAACGACGGAGTGGCTCAACTCGGGCGCCTCGACATCGTGATAGCCAACGCCGGGATCCTCTCCGTCGGTGCGTCTTTCGAGCTGTCCGAACA
Organism: Mycobacterium kiyosense; assembly: GCA_021654635.1. Taxonomy (NCBI): domain Bacteria; kingdom Bacillati; phylum Actinomycetota; class Actinomycetes; order Mycobacteriales; family Mycobacteriaceae; genus Mycobacterium; species Mycobacterium kiyosense. Next base: position 4,579,193 of record AP025179.1, on the reverse strand, counting down.
GACCTGGTCGCAGGTGATCGACACCAATCTGTCCGGAGTGTGGCGCACCACCAAAGCGGCGGTGCCGCATCTGATCGCTGGCGGCAACGGCGGATCGATCATATTGACCAGCAGCATCGCCGGCCTCATCGGCCAGCCAGGAATCGGGCACTACGTTGCGGCCAAGCACGGGGTGGTCGGGTTGATGAAGACGCTGGCCCTCGAGTTGGCACCGCTGAACATCCGCGTCAACAGCATCCATCCGACCAACGTCGACACCGGCATGATCATGAACGAGTCGACGTATCGCGTTTTCCTGCCGGACGATCCGCACCCGACCAGGGAGAAGTTCGCCGTGCCCGCCGGGGAGATGAACGCGCTGCCGGTGCCGTGGATCGAGCCTGGCGATGTGAGCAACGCGGTGCTGTTCCTGGCCAGCGACGAGGCTCGATACATCACCGGGATCTCACTGCCCATCGACGCGGGGGCCGTGATCAAGTGAGGCGCAACGGTGCCGAGGCGGCTCCGAAGGGCTTGGCGGACGGTGGTTCTCAAGGCGGTGACGAGGAGTTCGATGTATTGGTCATCGGTGCGGGCGCAGGGGGTATGGCGGCCGCGGCACGCCTCAACCGCCTCGGGTACCGGACGCTGCTGACGGAATGCCGCGATCGCGTCGGGGGACGGGCTTCCACGGTTGAGATCGATGGGTTTCGGGTCAACACCGGAGCATTGATCATCGAGACCGGCGGCGAGAACGGCAGGCTCTTCGACGACCTGGGTGTGCCGATGGGAACGCGCCTGCCCGCACAGCCGCTGGTGTTACGACTGGGCAAGCGCGACGTGCCGGTGATGAACGGGCCGGGCGGCGCCATTTTGAAAGCCATGGTCGCGCTGCTCGGTGGCACCGCTCGGCGGTTCCCGGGGATGCGTCCGTCGGCGGGGCGCACGCTCGCCGACGTGACAGCACGCAGAGGGCCATTCATTCGGGGCCTGCTGCGCAACTTGACCAGCGCCCTTTTCGCGGCCGAGCCGGCCGATGTGGAAGCCGCGTTGCTGTTCGACTACCTCACCAAGCCGAAGGCTCTGGATACCTACGCCATGCATCCGGAGGGCAGCATCGGCCCGTGGCGTGCGCTGGCCGAGCAGTTCCAGAGCACGGGTGGCGTGCTCTGGCTGAACAGCGAGGTCACCCGGCTGACCTTCGACGATGCCGGTCGGGTCGTTGGTGCGGTGGTGCGCCTTGCGGGTCAAGACGTTTCAGTCTCGGTGCGTGCCGTGGTCAGCAACGCCGGTCCGGTGGCGACGGTGCGGATGTGCGGTGACGAGAACCTGCCCGCCGGCTACGCCGATCGGGTTCGGGCACAGTCGGCGCCGAGCACGCTGATCACGGTGAACTTCGCGAGCAGGCGGCCCTTGACCACGGTGCCCGGGGTGGTGTTCTTCGGTCCCACGCGTCGGCTCGCCTACGCGGCCAACCTGACCGAGACGTGCCCGGAGATGGCGCCACCTGGTTGGCACCTGTATGCCGGCGCCAGTACGCCGCACCCGGCGACTGGCGATTTCGACGAGGCGGCTGAGATCGCGATGCTGAAAGCCGATCTGGCGGAGCACTTTCCAGGTTTTGAGACGGCCAAGATTCTCTCGGTGCAGATCTGTGCGGGCGAGGATTGGCCGGCCCAGCGGGCCATCGCGGGTCGCGATCTTCCGCAGACCACGCCGATTCCCAACCTCTTCAACGTCGGCGACGGCGTGCGGGAATGGGCGACGGCAGGGCAGAGCGGTTGCGTGCACTCCGCGCGGCTGGTGGTGGACCGCATCGCCGCTGCGCTCCCAGCGGTAGCGGGCGCACCGAGATCCACTGGCTAACCGGTGGGCTTGTGTGATTTGATGGCAAGAACCAATTACTGTTTGGTTTAATCGACTGCAGACGGTGAGGCGATGAGAACGCTAGTCATCGGTGGGAGCGGGTCCACGGGCGTGCCGGTGCTGGAAGGCCTGCTGCGGCGCGGGCACGACGTGACGATGCTGCATCGTGGTGTGCACGAACCCGACGGCTTGCCCGACGTCCCGCACATCCACGCCGATCCGCACTTCCCCGAGACGCTGGCCGAGGCGATCGGCGACAGCCGATACGACATTGTGCTTGCTATGTATGGCCGGGTGGCCGCCATCGCCGAGGTCTTCGCAGGTCGGTGTGGCCATCTGATCAGCATCGGTGGCGTCCCCGCCTACCGTGGCTGCCTGCAGGCGGCGCGGGTCCACCCGTACGGAATGGCGGTCAATGCCCGAGAGGACGGGCCGCTGTCCGACGGTACCGAGCCGGTGCCGAAGTTCGCCAAATTGATCCGCGCCGCCGAACGCGCCGTGCTCGAGCGCGCCGCGGCGGGCGCCTACCGGGGCACGGTGATCCGCTACCCGGCGATCTACGGCCCGCGCAACCTGGTGCCCTGGGAATGGTCGGTGATGCGCCGAGTGCGCGACGGAAGAAGCCGAATGATCCTGCCGGACAATGGTTTATGGATCATCTCGCGCTGCGCGGGTCGGAACGCTGCCGAGGTGGTGCTCGGTGCGGTCGACCATCCCGAGGTGGCCGACGGGCAGGCCTACAACGCCGCCGACGATGACCAGTTCACCGTTCGTCAGTGGGCCGAGGCCGTCGCAGACATCATGGGTGCCGAACTGGAATTCGTCGGGATCCCGCGGGAGATGGCACCTTCGGCGCTGATCGAGCTGTTGCCGCCGAGCGGCGATCCGCACATTCTGCTCGACAACGGCAAGGCCAAGCGGGAACTCGGCTACACCCAAGTGGTTCCCGCACACGAGGCAATGGTCGAAGCGGTCGAGTGGCTTACTGCCAACCCGGTGACACCCGCCGACTATCCGCTGTATCCGGCACGCTTTGACTACGACGCCGAGGATCGGCTGATCGAGGCCTATCGGCGTGCCGCAACGTGGGTACGTGAGCAGGTCCCCGACGAAGCCCCCGAGGTGCGCCATCCGATGCCACATCCCAAGACGGTGTCGGTAGGTCGGGATGAAGGCGGTCGGTGATGTTGACCAGCAGGCCCAGTGGGTCCAGAAGACTTAGGAGATGGTCGTGAGCCGAATGTGGCGTCGATTTCAGGATCTCGTCGGTGTCGAGTACCCGGTCATGCAGGACGGCATGGGCCCGTCGCCGACGACGCACCTGGCCGCTGCGGTATCGGCGGCCGGCGGCCTGGGGACGGTGAGCTGTCCGAGCATCGTCAATACCTCAGAGGAATTCCTACGCCAGGGCTTTCGCGGTGCGATCGAATACGTGGCAGCAAGCACCGACCGACCGTTCGCGGTCAACGTGCCGGTCGGTCGCACCCCCGACGGTGAGCTGTTGCTGGTGAGCCGGACGTGCATCGATGAGGCGATATCGGTCAAGCGGGACGGCGGCAAGGCGGGCGAGCAACTGCGCGCGATCGTGACATCGGCGGGCTTCGCCGGCGAGTTCGGTTCCGCCATCCGCGAATCCGGCCTTGTGCACATGGCCAAGGTGGGTTCGCTGCGCCACGCGCTGAAGGCCGCGGAGTACGGCGCGAACGTCATCATCGCCTCCGGCTACGAGATGGGCGGCCACACTCACGCCAAGGGTGTCCACACAATGGTGTTGGCGCCCCAGGTGATTGGCGCGCTCGATATCCCGGTGGTGGTCTCCGGCGGCATCTGCGACGGACGGGGACTGGCTGCGGTGCTGGCGATGGGCGGGGCCGCGGCGGCGATGGGCACCCGCTTCATCGCCACCCAGGAGCATCAATGGCATCAGGCCTACAAGCAGCGCATCGTCGACGCCAAGGAGTGGGAGGACGTCGTCTACGGCGGCATCTACGCCCCGATACGGGGCCTGCGCAACGACGCGATCGCCGCACTGGACAAGGCGCGAGAAGCATTGTCGCCCGAGGAGTTCCAGGCCTGGGAAGAGGAACAGATCCGGGTCGCCCAGCGCGACGGTGACGTCGAGCGCGGCCTGCTGGTCGCCGGGCAGGTGTCCGCGGCGATCCACGACATTCCCACCGTCGCCGAGTTGGTCACCCGCATCGTCAACCAGGCGCGCGAGCTGCTGTCGGCTTCGGCCACGGTGCTGAAAGAGCCGGCGTGTCCGTAACGGAGACAATCGATTCCGATGGAGTCGCCGAGCTGGTGGTACACCATCCGCCCGCCAACGCCTACACCATCGCGGATCTGGCGAGGCTCACCGAACTGCTGCGCAGCTATGAGCACCGCGACGAGGTACGGGTCGTGGTGCTGCGGGCCGAGGGCAAGGGCTTCTGCGCGGGCGGTGATCTGAAGGAGGTTCAAGGTCTACCCGGCTTCGAGGGCATTCTCGGACAGGCCAGGGGTTCCCAAGACTCCAGCTTGGCGATCGCCGAATGCGCGGTACCGGTGATCGGTTGCGTACACGGTTACTGCGTCGGGGTGGGGGTGCTGTTGGCCGGCACCTGTGACGTGCTGATAGGCAGTACCGCAACGAAATTCGTTCTCGCCGAGGTCGACAACGGCGCGACTACCGGAGGCGTGCAGGCGCTCGGACTGCTGCCGGAGAAGCGGATGCGCGCGGCGATGTTCACCTGCGAACCGTTCGACATCGCCGAGCTGCATGCCTACGGCAGTGTTTACCATGTCGAGCCGACCGTGGAGGCCGCGGTGGACAGGGCCCGGGAGGTCGCAGCGACTGTCGCCGCCAAGTCGCCGCGGGTGGTGCGCGCGATGAAAAAGTCGCTGAACAACACCGCCGCCCGTGATCTGCGCACCCTCTATCGGCAAGAGCTCAGCTACACCTTCGAGCTCAACATGCTCGGCGATGCCTCGGCCGCCCGGCAGACGTTCCTCGACCGCAGCCGCGCGGGCTACCTGGACGAGGGTCGCTGAAGCCTGGCTCAGGACGCGGTCGCCGGCTCCAACCGGACCGGTAGCGCGTTGTCGAAGCCGGTCAGCACGCGTGGGCCGGGGGTGAACGTGGCCGGCATCGCCAGATAGCCGTTGACCAGCGGGATCGTCGGATACTGCCGGACCCGCGCACGGTCGATGACGTAGTCGGGCATCCGCCGAAGAACCTCGCCGAGCAGCAGGGTCAGCTCCATCGGCGCCAGGAATGATCCGAGGCAGCGATGCACGCCGAAGCCGAAAGACAAGTGCTTGGCACTGTTTTCGCGGTCCAGGTGCACCTCGTCAGGATGCTGGAAGACCGCGGGGTCAAGGTTGGCCCCGCCGATCGCGCAGTACACACGGTCACCCGGCGCGAATCGGTGGCCCTCGATCTCCACTTCCTTCGCGACGGTGCGGGCCACCCCGGTGCCTGGCGGAAAGTATCGCAGCATCTCGTCTACGGCGAGCGGAATCAGGGCCGGGTCGGCGATCAGTGCCTCGCGGTCGCCGGGATGCTCACCCAGGTAGCCGAACATGTGCGCGATCAGCGCGGTGGAGGTATCAATACCCCCGTTGAGCAGCATGAACAACAACTCGGTGACCATCTCGTCGTCGAGCGGTTTACCGTCGACCTCGCCGGTCAGCAATGCATCGACCAGATCACCGCGTTGCCCGGCCGTAGGCCGCCGCTCGGCAACGGTCGACCGCACGTCGTCGACGAGCGCCATCAGGTCGCGCACCGAACCCTTCTCCCGATACACGGCCTTGTGCAACGTCGTGGCGTACTGCTCCCACTTGTCCAGCGACAGGCCGAAATAGTCCAGGGAAACCATGGCGGGAAGCGGGTTGGCGATCGCGTCGACGAAATCGATGCTGCCGGACTCGATGACACGGTCGATCGTCCACGACACGATCTCCTGCATCCTGGGGCGATACGCATCAATTGCCTTGCGCGACAACAGCGGGGCCAATAACTTGCGGTAGGCCTGGGAGACCGGCGGATCCATTTCCATCATGCCCATCCGGACCGGGTTGGTCGGCACCGTCGCACCACCGCCGACAATCTTGCCGCCGAGGGACAGATCGCGGCCGCTGACGAAAGTCTCGGGGTCGGCCAGGACCTTCTTGATGTCGTCATAGCGGGTCAGGATCGAAAAGCCGTCGTGTCGATCGCTGTGCGCCACGGGGCAGTGCTGGCGCATATCGGCATAGATGTCACGCCAATGCTGGGCGAAATATTGCGAGTGATGGTCGAACTGATCCACTGCGGCTCTCCCGATCCGGATGGCGACGGTGGCCACGATACCAAACAGCGTTTGGTAGAGCAAGGTTGCTCCCGCGGCCCGTAGGCACAACCGGATTGCGAATGTCGGGCGGAGCCGGAGGATTCCAACCAAACATCATATGGTTATGATGGGCGCACCGTGGCGGCGATGCGATCGGCGCACCGGTATGACCGTCGCCAAGAGTAAGGGGCCGGTGATGAGCGTGGAGCATTTTGCAACCGACGTCGTGCAGTATCACTCGCGCCGCCGGCCTGCCGAACCGGCAATCGAGGACGTGCGCACGGGTGCGGTGAGTACCTGGGGTGACCTCGAGCGTCAGGTGGCGGGCCTGGCCGGGGCGCTCGTCGACGAGTTCGGCGTCGGTCGTGGTGACCGGGTCGCGGTGCTGGCCGCCAACCACCCGTGGGTATTGATCCTGCAGTTCGCGTGCATGCGGATCGGGGCGATGCTGGTTCCGTTGAACTTCCGTCTCGCACAGCCCGAGCTCGAGTTCTGCTGCATCGACTCCGAGCCCACCGTGCTCCTCCACGACGCGGCCTGGGCGGAGATGGCGACGCGAGTCCGCGCCGCGGCGGGGGTGCCCCACCTGGCTTCGTTCGGTGTCGAGAATGCGGACCATGACATCGTCGCGGCGGCCGAGCGCGCCGCTCCCCGCAGCGCAGCGCCCATCGTCGACGTCACCGATGCGGTCCAGCTGATCTATACCTCCGGAACCACCGGACGTCCCAAGGCGGCGATCTGCACGCACCGGATGCTGCATTATCAGATGCTGAACTCTCTGGATCCGTACGAACTGACCTCGCGCAGCCGCTATCTGGCTGTGTTGCCGTTCTTTCACGCCGCCGGCCTGAACAGCATGACGAACCCGATCCTGGCGCTGGGCGGCACGGTGGCAGTGGTCCCCGCGTTCGACCCGGCCGAGGTCGTAGGGTTGTTTGCCGAACCGGCGAACGGATTCACCCACTTCTCCGGAGCGCCGGTGATGTATCAGGTGATGGCGCGGGTTCCGGCGTTTGCCGAAGCCGACTTCGGTCACATGCGCCACGGCCAGGTCGGTGGTGGGTTCCTCAATTACGAAGTGACCAAGGCCTTTCACGACCGGGGCTGGCCGCTGAGCCCCGGATACGGGGCCACCGAGATGGGCCCCATCGTCAGCGTGGTGCGGCCGTCGGACACTCTGGCGAAATTCGGATCCTGCGGTGATCCCGTGCAGTACACCAACATTCGCATTGTCGGTGCCGACGGCCGTGATGTCGGCGACGGCGAGGCGGGGGGAGTTGTGGGCCAACGGGCCTGCAGTGACGGCCGGCTATTGGCGGCGGGAGCGTGCCGACGACCCGGCATTCGCGGGGGAGTGGTTCCGCACCGGAGATGCCGTCAAACGCGACGCGGACGGTTTCCTGACGATGGTCGACCGGTTCAAGGACATGTATAAGTCTGGCGGCGAAAACGTCTACCCCGCCGAGGTCGAGCGGGTGCTGCATGAGCATCCCGACGTCGCGGACGCCGCCGTCATCCCGATCGTCGACGAGCGCTGGGGTGAAGTCGGAAGGGCCCTCATCGTCTTGAATCCGGGGGGTCGACCTCGACCGCGATGCGCTCGCCGCGCACTGCAGCGCACGCCTGGCCAGGTACAAGGTGCCCGCGGAATTCTTGGCCGTGCAGCCGTTCGAACGAAACGTGACCGGCAAGATTCCCAAGGCAGATTTGAAGAAGCGGTACGGTTCGCCGACCCCGACTGTCTCGGCCCAATGAGTGTTCAGTGAGTGTCTTCGGGCGCCGGCGAGGGTGTTTGGTTAGCCTGAGACCACACATTCCTGGGAGGCGACCGGCATGGTAAGGCCCAAAGTTGCGCTCATCTCGCGACGCAAGGTACTCGAGACGGCGCTGACCATCATCGACCAGGACGGTCTAGCGGGTCTGAGTATCCGCCGCCTGGCCGACGCGCTCGGTGTCAACGGTGCTTCGCTCTACCACCATTTCGAGAACAAGGACGAAATCCTGGTCGGCGCAGCCGAATTAGCCCTGAGCAACGTTCGGACGCCGGAAGCCTCCGATGACAACTGGCGGCACTGGATGTCACAGAACGCCCGCAATCTGCGCAACGCACTGCTCGAGCATCCGGGGCTGGTACCGCTGATCGTGTCCAAGCGTTCCCTGGGCATGGGCGCCCGGATGCTGAACACCTCGGCGGAACGGCTGATGGCAGAGGGAGTGCCGAGCGCCGCGGTCATGCCATTGCTGGACGCACTCGAGTTGTTCGCCATCGGCAGCGCTCTGCACGACACACAAGGTTATTCGCCCGAGGATCAGCACGATATCGACGGCGACAAATATCCGGCGCTGGCCAAAGCGATGTCGGAGAGCGGATTGTCTTCCGACGAGATCTTCGACCTCGTCACCTCCAGCATTCTGGACGCGATCGATGCGGCGGTGAAAGTGCGCCAGGCAAGGTGGTTGCCGGCCGGCCAGGCCCAGGACGGATCAGGGGCTAACGGCCGCGAAAAGGGGGCTTAGCGCCCGGGCCCTGGCTGAGTAGTGTCTTGACGCCGATCGCGGCGTCTTCACTGCTCAGGACCGGTCCGGCCAGTTCTGGGGTGGCGGCGTCGGCCGCCGCGACACCGTGATCGCGAGCAAGCGCGATGATCTGTTTGGCTATCGCGGTGGCGACCGTGGGGCCCGCCGCGAGTTCGGCGGCAAACTCGCGGGCGGCCATCAGCAACTGCTCCTGCGGCAGCACGCGGTCGATGACCCCCCAATCTCGCAACACCGATGCCGGATAGGTCTGCCCGGTGATGACCATTTCTCTGGCGTGTGCCACCCCGGCCCGGGCCACCAGACGCTGGGTGCCGCCGGCGGCGGGCGTGATACCCACCCGGGCTTCGACCAATCCCATGTTCGCTTCCGCCGCGGCCCAGATGAAGTCGCATGCCAACGTCAGTTCGAGGCCGATGGTGAGGTTCAGGCCGTGTACCACGGCGACGGTGGGTAGCGGTAGCCGCTCGATCCGTTGGACGAGGCCGAGCAGCCGGCGGCTGAACTCCGTGCCCGCCTCGGCGTCCATCGTGGTGAACTGCTGAGCCTGAACCCCGGCGCAGAACACCTTGCCTTCGGCCCGCACGATCAGGGCGCGTGCGCTCTCGGGAAGGTCGTCCAACGCCGCGTCGTAAGCGTCGGCGACCTCGGGGGTGAACAGATTGAGCCCCGTTGCCGCCCACACGATCTCGGCCACGTCGCCGTTCACGTCCAGCCGAAGATCGCCATGCCGGATGGTCATGTGCGGAGCGTACTGACGTTGCACGCGCTTAATCAAGCATTGTTTGTTATAACTGGTGTTTCCGCCGGTCGTACGCCATGTACAGTCAGGCGCACACTGTGTTCGATGCGGTGGATTCTTCCACTCGCTGCAGACGGGAAGCGGGTGACAGGTGGCCGTAACCAACAGTCCGGTACACAGCCGGTCCGATGCAAAGACTGCCTGGTCAAGGGTCAACTTCTCCGAGGCGATTCAGGGCGTGCAGACCCCGCTCAGCTGGACCTTCTGGCAATTTGCGATGGAGACGGCGGTGCGCCGCGGGTTCGGCGAGCTCGGCGTGCTCACTCGCGCCGAAGTACCGCCTCCGGCCAGCCCGGACGATCGCATCAGCGCCGCATTTCATGGTCTTCCGGCGGGAAATCTCAACACGTTTCACCGCATCGGGCAGCGGATGCCCGGAACGGACGGCGATACGGTCGTGCAACAGATGTTCGGCGAGCCCCGTGGCACAGTCGGGGCCGCGCAGTCCGCGACATCGCGGTTGCGGGCGAAGTTACGCTATCCGGTGATCCTGGTGAGTACCGTCTCCAGTGCCTATCGGCACCGCAAGCACATCCGCCCGCAGCGCGCGCAGATCGGCGCTTGGTGGCGGCGCAGCGTGGTCGAATCCCCGCCCACGACCATCTCCGGAGCTCAGCGCCTGCTGCGGGAGGCCGCGGAAAACTTCGTGACCATCGGCACCATGCACACCACGCTGTCACTGGTGGGTCAGGCGCTCGGCGAGCAGGTGGAATTGCTCGCTTCGGCGGCGTTCGGAACTCGCGAACGGGCGGCCGAACTGATGACCGGATACGGCGGCGTCGAAGAAACCAAAGTCATCGCCGACCTGTGGAGCTTGGCCAACGGCCAGTTGCCGATGACCGAATTCGTTGCCCGGCATGGTTATCACGGCCCGAGTGAAGGCAACCTGCCCAGCCGTGTCTGGCGCGAGGACCAGACACCACTGTGGTTGCTGGCCAATCGTTATCGTTATCGTGAAGCACCGCATCCTGACCAGATCTGGCGGCGCCAGCAACAGATCCGGCGCACGGCGGAACAGGAGATCCTGGCAAATCTTAACGCCGTCAACAAGATTCGTGCTCGGCTTGTCCTGCGGCTGGCGGCCGAATACATCCCCGTGCGCGAAGTCGGGAAGGCCGGCTTCTTACATTGCGTCGATGCGGCCCGGTGTGCAGCGCGCGTCATCGGGGACAAGTTGGCCGCCTCGGGTCAACTAGCGGACCCCGAGGATGTCTTCTTCTTGACCTACGACGAGCTGGTGAATGACGCGCCGGGCAGCGCCGCGGACGAGTTGCGCGCCCTGGTGCTCGCCCGCAGGGCCGACCATGAATACTTTCAACACCTCGACGTGCCCGACCGCTGGGTCGGCAATCCGGTGGCGACGGAAGCATCGCCGGTCGTCGAAGCGGATCGGCCTGCGGTGACCGAGCTGGCCGGGATCGGTGTCTGCGGAGGCGAGGTGACCGGCACCGCGCGGGTGGTCTTGGATCCCGACGACGCCGACCTCGAGGACGGGGACATTCTGGTGTGTCCCACCACAGACCCCAGCTGGACGCCGTTGTTCATGCTGGCCGAGGCGTTGGTGATCGATACCGGTGGCGTCATGAGCCACGGTGCGATCGTCGCTCGTGAGCTCGGCGTCGTCTGTGTGATCAACTCCAAGCACGGCACCCGCGACATCCCGGACGGTGCGCAGATCACGGTCGACGGGACCTCTGGCCGTGTCGTCATCCACCAGCCGCTCGCGGCTTCGGAACAGAATAGTGGTTGACGCACAAAGGATCTGGCGGTTCGACGGCCTCAGCGTGGGAATTGTCCGTCGTCGACTTTGACGATCGTTCCGGTGACGAAGTCCGATGCCGGCGCGGCGAGGTAGAGCAGTGTGCTGTCGAGTTGCGCCGGATCTCCGATGCGTTTGCGGGGCAGGTCGTCGGTGAAGTCCCCGACACGTGCGATTCGGCCCTCCATCATCTCGGTCATGAAAGCGCCGGGGGCGATCGCATTGACGTTGATCCCGTAGCGGACCCACTCGACCGCGAGGGCCTCGGTCATCCTGTTGACGGCCGCTTTCGTCACCGAGTAGAGCGCGGCTCCATCACCCTGGTACTGATACGCGCCCATCGACGACAGGTTGATGATCCGCCCGGGTAGGCCCGCGGCAATGAGACGCCGGGCCACCTCGCAGGTGAGCACGAACGGCCCGCGCAGGTTCGTGTCGATGACGGCGTCGATGAGCTGCAGTGACATGCGGTGCGCTCGTTGGGCGTCCGGGATGCCGGCATTGTTGACCAGGATCGTGACGGTCCCGAAAGCCTGTTCGGCGCGGTCCAGATCGTCGCTGAGTCGAGCGGGTTGCGACACGTCCATCGGCACCGCTGCGCAACGTTGCCCGCGCTCGGTTATTTCGGCAGTGACCTGCTGCAGGCGCTCGAGCCGGCGGCCCGCGACCACGACCGCGGCACCGGCGGCCGCGAGCACCGCGGCGAAGCGCCGGCCGAGTCCGGCGGTAGCGCCGGTGACCAACGCCACCTGGCCACTCAGGTCGGTCGCGGCATGCGGGAGCGGAAATCCTTCGGGCTGGTTCATGAGGCACCGTGTTTTTCTGTTCAGAAGCGCTGCGAGCGTTGCGGGTTTGGCTACCACCTCGAGATGCTGCCATCGCGCGCGGTGATTGCCCAGTGGCTCGGCGTCGCCGCAGCCTACGGACCCGGCGTCCGATCGAACCTGGATCGAAGCCACGGATTGATTTGAGACGTAGAAACTCAAAATGTTATCGTTGCCTCCGTGCGCGAGATGGGGCTGCGGGTATGACGGGGATCGCCGCTGTTACCGACCTGCCGGATGACACCGATGCCGCAGAGCGGCTCGCCGCGCTGCGGCGAGAAGTGCGTGAGCTGACTGGATCATGGCTGGCTGAGGGTCGCTACACACCGCGCAGCGACTGCTGGCTGCGTTCCTTCGATCTGGACTTCAGTCGCGCGCTTGCTGAGCGGGGACTTATCGGCATCACCTGGCCGGTGGAGTTCGGCGGTGGCGGTCTGGACGCCCGGTCGCGTCTGGTCGTCACCGAAGAACTGCTGCGCGCGGGAGCGCCGGTCGCCGCCCACTGGATCGCCGATCGGCAGATCGGTCCGGCGATTCTGCGTCACGGCAGCCACGAACTGCAGCAGGAATTGCTGCCGGGCATCATCAGGGCCGAGTACATCTTCTGCCTCGGTATGAGTGAGCCCGAAGCGGGATCTGACTTGGCCGCGGTACGTACCACCGCGAAGCGGGTCGACGGGGGCTGGTCGGTCAGCGGCCGCAAGATATGGACCAGCGTTGCGCACCGCGCGACGCACGCCTACCTGTTGGCGCGCACGGATTCCACCGGCAAGAAGCACGAAGGTCTGTCCGAATTCGTGGTGGACATGTCCACTCCCGGCATCGAGGTTTCGCCGATTGTCGACATGTCGGGCGAACACCATTTCAACGAGGTCACTTTCACCGACGTCTTCATTCCGCAGCATCGTCTGCTCGGGACGGAGGGAAACGGCTGGCGCCAGGTGGTCGAACAGCTTTCGTTCGAACGAGGCGGCCCGGAACGGGTGTTGAGCACCTACCCGCTCTTGGCCGAAACGCTCGACCACCTCCGTCGTGCCGATGACGACCGCTACGACGTGGAACTAGGTGCCCTGGTCGCGCGGCTGGCCACGCTTCGGCGCCAATGTTGGGAGATCGCCAACGCCCTGGATGCCGGTCGCGCCCCCGTCGTGGAGGCGGCCAGTCTGAAGTATCTGGGCACGGAGTTCGAGAACGACGTCATCGAATTCGCGCGCCGGGTAGGGCTGCCGACCTCACGCAAAGACCCACTGGCGGAGGCGCTCTTGGCGTCTCCCGGGTTCACGCTGCGGGGTGGCGCCTCAGATGTGCTGCTTTCGATCGTCACGAAGAGTGAGACCAAGCCGTGAGTGAATTCGCGCGCGAACTGACAGACCTCATCAAGAGCCTCGCGGCGGAGTCCGGAGATACGGATTCGGCATGGGGCCAGGTCTGCGAACTGGGACTTGCCGGAATCGGGGTACCGGAAGGCCGAGGTGGTTCGGGCGGGAGCCTGGCCGACCTGATCGTGGTTATCCGGGAGTTGGCCCGTGCCGGACTGGGTACCCCGATCGTCGAGGCGTCGACAGCCGCGTATGCAATGGATGCGGCGGCAGGTGAGCAATTCGACACGATCGTCGTCGCGCCCGATTTGAACCTTGCGTCGAAATCGCTTACCGCGCGACTGCCTCGGGTGCCGTTCGCCGACAAGGCCGCCGCCCTGGTGATCGTGGCCTCCTCGGCGGTGGGCAGGGTCGCGCTGGCGGGGGAATCGGTCACCGTCGAAACGGACCACGACATCGCCGGGTTGCCCTACGGCGGTGTACAACTCGACCACGCACCGGTCGAGCACGTGCCCGCCGGGCCGACCGTTGCGCAGATTGGCGACCGTCTGGCTCTGGCGAGGTCGGCCGCGTTACTCGGCAGCGCTTGGGCCGCATACGAACTCACCCGCAGCTACGTGTTGCAGCGTGAACAATTCGGTGCGCCGTTGGTGAAGATTCCTGCCGTGTCGAGCGCGCTGGCACAGATGACGGTGCGTACCAGGTTCGCTCAATCGGCACTGGATCGGGCAACGGCGGCGTGTGCCGCTACCGACGTGCCCGACACGCACCGGTTCGGCGCGGTTTCTGCGGCCCGCATCGGCGCGGCCGCCGCGGCGACGCTGGTGGCACGGACCTCGCACCAGTTGCACGGGGCGGTGGGCATCACCGCCGAGTACGACTTGCACCGCCACACCAGCACGTTGTGGGCACTGCGAGACGCCGATCAGTCCGAATTCGACTACTGCCGCCGGCTCGGGGCACGGGTGCGCGACGAAGGCGAAATCGAGCTCTGGGAAAGCATTTCGGCCTAGCGGGGCCGGATGCCGGCGTAACTTTCAGGAGGCAATAGTGACCGATACCGTCCTCGTCGACACCGCGGACCGCGTCATGGTGATCACGATCAACCGTCCGCAAGCCAAGAACGCGATCGACAGCTCGGTTGCCACCGGTATCGCTGCGGCGATCGACGACCTGGAATCCCGTGACGACCTCACGGCGGCCATCCTGACGGGCGCCGACGGAACATTCTGCGCGGGTATGGATCTCAAGGCCTTTCTGCGCGGCGAGTCACCGTCGATCCCCGGACGTGGTTTTGCCGGCCTCACCGAGAGCCCGCCCACCAAGCCGCTGATTGCGGCGGTCGAGGGCTGGGCGCTGGCGGGTGGCTGCGAGCTGGTGCTCAGCGCGGACATCGTGGTGGCCAGCACGGCCGCTAAATTCGGTCTGCCCGAAGTGAAGCGGGGACTGGTCGCCGCAGCCGGCGGGCTGCTGCGGCTGCCGAAGGCGTTGCCCTACTCGCTGGCTATGCTGACCGCGTTGACGGGAGAACCGATCACCGCTGCGGATGCCGAACGTCATGGACTGGTCGCCGTGCTCACTGAACCCGGTGCAGCCTTGGCAACAGCGCGCGACATCGCCGCCAAGATCGCCGCGAATGGGCCGCTGGCGGTCAGGGCCACGAAGAAGATTCTTGCCAGCCAGAGCAATTGGACCGATCTCGCGGCGTTCGAGTGGCAGCGCGAGATCACCGGCCGGGTGCGGGAGTCCGCCGACGCCAAGGAAGGCGCTCTGGCGTTCGCGGAAAAACGCGCGCCCCAGTGGCAGGGTAAGTAACCCGCCAGACGTCCCTGCGGTGTGACGGGCGGCGCGGACTTCCTAGCCGCCGGGTTGGCTGGGACCGGGTTGGCCCGGTACCAGCCCGTTGGGGTCCTGGGTGAGGTCGACATCGTGGTCGAGATCGGGCATCGTCGGGGCCATTCTGCAGATCGGAATGAATGTCGCGCGACACGGGTCGAAGTCGGGGTCGGCGACGGCCGGCGCTGCGAGGTACAGTCCGGTCGCCACGAGGCCCAGCGTCATAGTCGCGGATTTCTTCAGGGTTGACATAAAAGCTCCCGCTCTGCCTCCGATGAGATCGGGTCAGTATATTGAGACAGGCAATCTCACACAACCCCGGTGTGAACTTGCTCGCGCCCCTCAGCGCCTTGCGGGATTTCGCGCGCCTCGGCGTTGATCGCCTTGATGAGCCACGTCGTGTTGACGATGAACAAGGCGGTGAAAACCGTCGCAGGCAGCCAGAACACAAACAGTCCATTCCAGGCGAACGGGCCGGATTTGAAGAACGGCAGCACGGTCGCGGGCGTGAACATCATCTCGACCCAGATGTTGAAATACGCCAGCCACCGCGGGAACAGCGGCTGTGGCCGCGGATCGGACAAGATCGCGAACGCAAAGGAAATGTACTGCGGCATGAACGGCGTCCACGGCATCACCAGCATGATCCAGCTCATGTCGTTGAGCATCAGGGTCGCATCCGGTGAGCGATCGGGACGAAACGCGGTGATCGCGAACATCAGCGCCGGCACCAGAAACGTCACGCCGGCGAACGCGCCGGCGGCCAGCGTCGCGTTGACGACGGTGGGATGCACTCCGGGAATCCGCCGTATCTGGCCGGATATCACCGCGGTGAACCAGATGTAGAACATCGAGCTGAGGAAGATCAGGCCCGCACCCAATCGGATCCCGGCGGTGTGCGCCCGGTAGTGTGCGGCGACCTGTGCCGCTGACATGCCGGGGGACAGCGGCGGTAGGAACCCGGCGGCGACGAATCCGCCGAAGAACAGCAGTACACAAATGATCCCGCTGAATGCACAGAATCGCTGAAAAGCCGCCTGCGCGTTCATATCAACCCCGATTCCCGATGAAGCTGGTAGTGGCGCCGGTGGGCGCCGGCAGGTCAAGCAGTTTCGCGACGAGTTGGCTGGCGGGATTGCTTTGCGCCATGGGCGAGTCCGGTGGCAGCAGTCCCGCGTCGATCATCATGTGCGCGGCGCGGACCATCAGGATCGATAGTCGGGTGCCGGCCAGAACCTCGTAGTACTGCAGGTCGCGCAGTTGGTGACCGGTCACCTGCTCGTAGTAGGCGATGGTTTCGCCGTGGTCGGGGATACCCGCCGGCAGCTCGAGGCCGACGCCCTCGGTGTGATGGCGCATCAGAAACAGCCACCAACCGAGATCCTGTTCGCGGCTGGCCAGATTCACCATCTCCCAATCGAGCACGCCCACGGGGATGAGTTCAGGAGTGTAGATCATGTTGCCCACCCGTGCGTCCCCCCAATTGAGAACTTTGGGTTCGTCATGCTGCGGGCGGTGCTCGTCCAGCCAGCGCAGCGCCGCTTCCAGAGTGGGGTTCGGCTCGCCGGCCGCAGCCCACTCGAAGGTGCGTCGCCATTGAGCGAGACCCGCGTCGAGACCGCTGTGCTGCTCCGGGGTGTCGAGGAAGTCCAATCCGATTGCGCGCCAGTCGACGTCGTGGATCTGCGCCAGTACGTCAATGCTGTTGTGCCACATCCGCCGTCGTTGCTCCGGCGTGGCTTCCAGCACCCATCCGGTCGCGGTGAACGGCGGGTCGTCGGCGGGGATGCGACCGTCGATCCGCTGCATCACCAGAAACGGCGCACCGAAGACGGAGAGGTCGTCTTCGAGGTAGTACACCGCAGGCACCGGGACCGAGGAGTGCTCTGCCAGTGCCCCGATGACCGCGGCTTCCTTGCTCAAGTCGTAATCCGGAAACACCCCGGGGCCGTCGGGTTGCACTCGGGCGACCATACCGCGCGTGTGCTCGCCGTCGGCGTCGTGCCAATTGGCGGTGAACAGCACCGTCTCATTGGAAAGTCCACCCGCACCGGGGACCTGAACATCGGTCACAGCGATGCCCTGCGCGTCAGGCTGTTTCGCTGCCAGCCAGTCGGCGAGCCGCTTGGCTGCCAACTCGGTGTCGACGACATTCTTCAGGGCCATCATCTACTCCTAGGTGAGTCAATCTATTTAGAAGACAAGGGGTCTCCGCGTTCTCGGTGCGCCGCGTGTCGCATCGATGGCATGACGGTGTCGTCATGCCGGCGGTTCGGCGGGTTATGAGTGCGCGGTGGCCAATGCCCGACGTTTCATCATCCGCTGGTAGTCGTCGAACCAAAGCTCTTGATATGTCGCGTGAGTGGTTCGGCCCTGTTCGTCGGTCCAGCGATAGACGCTGTCGTGAAACGAGGTGTTGGGCCACGCCGGCAGTGGCGCGCAAGCGATCGCCTCACCCTGGAACCGGTACACCTCGCCGGTTTCGTCTTCCGCCGTGATCTCCTGGCGGATCGGAAGGTGGATGCGCGGATGGTATTCGAACACGTTGCGGCGCACCCACTTGATGGAGCGGGACTCGTCGCCACGTTGAACCCAGGCGAAGTGATGCGATGGACGGTCCCCGACGTCGTACAGACCGGCCCAGGCGGGATCGGTGTCCAGTGGCTCGAAACTGATCTGGTTGAAGATCAGATCCGGGCCGAAATACATCGGTGACCAGCCGACCGGCGGAACCGGCACCGCGCCACGGCGTTCCACCCGGATCTGACGCCAAGATCGGTCGCGCGGTGCGTAGCAGTCGACCGGGTAGGTGGTGCCGTCCAGACGCAACTCTCCGGTCATGTGCATGAACTGCTCGGTGCCGCCCGGCTGACGCGCCAAGTCGTGGTGGTCTTCCTCGCCCGGCATCACATGTCCACGAGCCAGCAGGGGGGTCACGGCCTCGGCCACGACGTCGAAGAAGGTGGTGCCCTCGCAGCTGCGGTAGGTGATCCGTGCGGTCCGGCCGGGTTCGACGAAGTCGATGCTCAGCCCGTTGTCGGTGGTGATCGTGCTGCCCTCGACGCGCGGCCACGGCATGGTGATCTCGTAATCGAGGAATGCCATGTCCGTGTACTCGACGTTGTCGGTGCCCTGGAAGATGCAGACGCCACCTTGGGACAGCGGGAACGCCGGCTGGTAGCGCACGTAGAGGAACGCGCCGATCGCGGCTTCGGGAACGCAGAAACCGAAGTAGTGGGTGTGGATCAGGTGCGGATCCCACTGCTCGCCGGCTGCCGGCATCGGTAGTAGCAGGTCGGTGTCCGGTGAATGTGTGGCAAGCGCCATGCCCGATTCGCTCCTATGTCTGGGAGTGTCGGCTCACCGCGACCGGGCATCTCACCGCGCCGCTTGGCAGCTGTGAGCCAGTTCATGTCCGTGGGATCAAGCTAACATCGGATGAATATAGTTTCAATAGTGAATCGCAATTCATACAGTAATAATCCGGGTGTGGAGTCCGAGACCGACGGCAAGGCGACGACGCGCTTCGAACGCCAGCGGCTACGCACCCGGCGCCTGCTGTTGGACGCCGGGCGCACGCTGATCGCCGCCAAAGGCGTTGCCAGCCTGCGCATTCAGGACATCACCGAAGAGGCTGACGTCGCGCTCGGGTCTTTTTACAATTACTTCGAGTCCAAGGAGGAACTCCTTGAGGCGGTGATCACCGAAAGTCTTTCGGACCTGACGTCGGCGATCATCACCAACGTCGACGACGACACCGACCCCGCTGCGGTCGTGGCGCTAGCCAATCTTCGCGTCATCCGGCTCGCCTATGACGAACCCGACTTCGCCCGCCTGATCGTCAACATCGGGCACTCCGAGGCGTTGTTCGGTGACGCCGTCCAGCCGTACGCGCGCATCGCAGTGGAGCGCGGAATCGAAAGTGGCCGTTTCGTTGTCGCCGACATCGAGGTGCTGCTCACCGCGGTGATCGGTGGTGCCTTCGCGCTGATCCGGGAAATACTCAAAGGGCGCCATGGCGCCAACGCGCACCAGGCGTTTGCCCGCCATGTGCTGGCATCCCTCGGCTTGCCGCCGCATGAGGCCGAATCCATCGTCAGCGCCGCGGACAGCCGAGACCAGACTGGCGGTCAAACCTCATTGCAACCCTGAGTAGTTGGGGGACAGCACGTCCGCTCTGGTCGCTGTGGTGCCCCGGGATATCTCCCTTGATCGTGTAAATATATGAGACGTTCTTTCTGAAAACTCCGCGGTCGCTTTCAGCGGTGTGCCGGGCGGAAAGCGCGATAACTTGACCTGAGGGCAAGGGGAAGATGCCATGGGCATTCGTACGCAGCGGATCAGCGCGTACCTCGGATTCGCGTGGGTCGTTTTATTCTTCCTGGGCTTTTGGGGTCTGGCTCGCTTCGTTCCGCCACCCTCGCCAGAGTTGGGACCGCAGGAGATCAAGGCGTTCTTTGCCGGCAACACCTCCGGCATCCGCATCGGAATGCTCATCAACATGTTGGCGGGAGCGTTGATGCTTCCGTGGTGTGCGGCGTGGGCAGTTCAGATGAAACGGATCGAGGGCCGCACCTCGCCCCTGACCTACACCATGCTGATGTGCGGAGCGTGCCTGGTGCTCGAATTGATCTTCCCGTGCGCTTTTTGGCAGGTCGCCGCATTTCGCCCGGAGGGTGACGCGGAGATCATCCAGCGCCTCAACGACCTGGCCTGGCTGCCATTCCTAGGGATTCTGTCGACCGCGGTTATTCAAGGCTTTGTGATGGGTGCCGCGATCTTGAAGGACACTCGGTCGGCACCGGTGTTTCCCCGCTGGGCCGGCTACTTCAACTTCTGGATCGTGATGATGTTCTTCCCCGCCGCCTTCATCTACTTCTTCAAGAACGGTCCCTTTGCTTGGAACGGACTGCTCGCCTGGTGGCTGATCGTGTTCGTGTTCGCCACCTGGATCCTGGTTGACACAGTGCTGCTGCTGGGAGCCGTCCGGCATCAGCAGACACACCCGGACGCCCCGGCCAAGACGCTGGACGAGCTCGCCGCCGAAGTCGAGCTGCTGCGCCGCGAACAAGCGCTTCACAACGAGTGAATACGTTGGTTCCGAACGTATATGGGGATAAGAGCGATGGCTGGCGTTGGTAGCTGGCAAGAAGAAATGTTTCATGCGGCGAATATCGTGTCTACCCTCGCTGTCCCACGTCCGCGCTCACGCGTTGCCGCCGGTCGGTCCGTAGATCAGCCGCCAGCCGACCTCCGAGATTGACCGCGCGAACTTCCTATCGGCCGAGGCGGGCGCGGTGGCTATGTGCTGGGCGGTGAGGCGCTCAAAGCCGTAGACGACGAAATTCGCGACCATCTGCGCATCGAGGTCATCGGGCACCGAACCCTCGAGCTGGCCGTTGCTGATCCGTTCCCGCATCACGGTGGCGACCTCTTTCATCCGGTCGTCCCAGATCGCCGCCAGTTCGGGATCGTATGCGGCGGCCTCGAAATAAGCCCGCAGCAGCGGTGCGTGTTCGCGCCACACGCGCACGGTGTTCAGGTGCGCGGTGACCATCGATTCCCGTCCGCCGGTGCCCGCGGCCCAGGCGCGGGCGGTGTCGAACAAATCGGCCGTGGCGTCGGCGACGACTCTGCGCAGCAGATCGGTCTTGTCGGTGAAGTTCTTATAGAACGCCGACCTGGCTACGCCGGCCTCCGCACAGATCCGCTGGACACCCAGGCTGGTGACGCTCTCGCCGGCCGAGAGGCAGCGCACCGTCGCATCGATGACGTCCCGGGTAACGCCGTTGCGGCGAGTCCGGCCGCTGGAAACCTTGCGCGTCGGCACCCGCCAAGCTTAGCGGCTTACCAAAGTTAATAGACACTATGTCTCTTTATTGCTAGGTTGTGGCCATGCTCCCCACCGCCGCCGGCAATCCACTCGCCACCACCGAGCAGCGTGAAGGCGAGGCACTGGCCATGCGCGCCTTGGCATCTCCGGTCGTCGAACGGGCGCGTGAACTGGTCGCCATGCGGTGGAAAACCCTCGCCGGACGGGGCGCCCCGCAAGAGGCGCTAGGGACTCGGTTCGACGAACTCGTCGAGGAGTTCGCGTTCAATTACTGCCTCAAGGCCGCTGCGGGCGACGCCAACCACCCGAGGGTCCTGGGCATGCACTACTGTCCGCCGCATCGGTGGTTCGGCGTGGATGTGCCGGGCTCGCGGGGCTCGGGGGGTGACGGCCCGGATCAGCATTACGTGCTCGTTCCGGTCAGCTACGGAGCGCACTATGAAATCGAGGGTCGAAGGTTCGACCCGGTGCCGGCCAACATTCCGTTGACGATCGTGGGTAACCCGTCGCTCACGATGACCCTGGGGAGCCTGGATCTGTTGCAGATCACGGTCTCCGACGACGGTCACTACCGGCTCACGGTCGGACCCGAAGCCGCCGACGGCGATCCGAACCATGTGCAGGTGCCGCCCGGCGCCTTGTATCTGTTCAACCGGGAATGTCGTTCGGACTGGCGGCAAGTGCCCAGCAGTTGGACTGTTCGACGCCTCGATCCGCCGGCCGCCGCACCCTGGACCGAGGACCAGGTGGCCAATCGTGCGGCAGCCACGATGATCGAGGACGTGCCGGCGATGCACTGGTTCATGAGCCTGTTCGCCGCGATGGAACCCAACTCCGTGTCGCCGCTGTTCGGCACCGGATGGGTCGGAGGTCTGGTGTCGCAGATGATCATGTTCGCCCGACTGCAGGTCGACGAGTCGCACGCGTTCGTATTCACCATCGGGGACGGGGACGCGCCATACCGCAACATCGTGTTGCACGACTACTGGTTTCGTACCATCGACTACTGGAAGCGTCAGAGTTGTCTGAACAACGGTCAGTCGACACCGAATCCTGACGGCAGCATCACCTACGTCGTGTCTCACGAAGATCCCGGTGTGGCGAACTGGCTGGACCCCTGCGGCTTCGAGCATCTGCTGGTCGTCAACCGCTGGCAGGGCATGCGCGGTGGTTCCGAGCCCACCGCCGCTGGACACCTGGTACCGATCGCAGATCTGGAATCCGCACTGCCCCTTGACGTTCCGCGCGTCACCAAAGAGCAGCGGGCCCGACAACTCCGGGAACGCCAGGAGACGTTTCAACTGAGATTCGCCACCGAAGGAGCATCATGACCGAACGCACCGCGCTGTGGGAACCGCCGCCACGACCCGAATGGGTCCAGCGGATCAACGAAGAAGGCGCGCACATGAACATCAGCGCGGTGGTGCCCTTGGACCCCGAGTCGCTGATCTCGGCAGCCCAGCGCAGCACCGGGCTGACCGACTTCGGCGATGATAACTGGCGCGAACCATTTGAAATCCTCTGCAAAGCAATGGAAGAGGAGGCTGACCTCAACCTGATGGGCCGGATCCGGACCCGGTCCGAGATTCTGCAACTACTGGAGGGCCGGCTGCAGATCGAGGACTGGTACACCCCGCCACCCGGAGATCGACGACGAGGTCGTCAGCGCACCCATCTTCGTGATCGGGCAGGGCCGTTCGGGAACCACGATGCTAGCCAACATCCTGGATGCTCACCCCGACAACTGCGCGCCAAAACACTGGGAGATCATCTTTCCCCTGCCCGCCGCCGGAGGCGGCCACCTACGAGACCGATCCCCGGATCGAGCGCGGTCATCAATTGATCGACCAATGGAACCGCGTCACGCCGACGATGGTGTCCCTGCACGAATTCGCCGGCAGACTACCGATGGAGTGTTGCCAGATCCTCGGATTCGGCTTCCGTTCCTCGACGTGGTTCGACAGCCTCGGCCAGGTTCCCAGCTACCAGATGTGGCTGGCCGGACAGGACGTCCGCATCGCGCTGGCGTATCACCGGCGCGTCCTGAAGCTTCTGCAATGGCGGAACCCGCGTGAGCACTGGATTCTCAAGGACCCCATGCATCTCGACCGCATACCCGAGATGCTCGAGGTTTACCCGGACGCGCGGTTCGTCTGGCCTCATCGCGACCCGACCCGAGCGCTGGCGTCGGCCGTCAGCCTGCTGGGTACCGTCCAATGGGGGCGGACCGACCATCCGTTCCAATTCGGCGCGTTCGACTACGTCACCAATCCCGACCTGTCCGCCGCACGGTTCAACGCCGTCATCGACCAGATCGAATCGGGCGCCATTCCCAAAGACAGACTCCATCACGTGTACTACGCAGACCTAGTCGATGATCCGATCGCGGCGATCGCCGCCATGTACGGCGCGTTCGGTCTGGAACTGACCGAGGCGGGCCGTGCGGCGATGCAAGACTACGTCGACGCACACCCCCGGGGCGCGCGTCCGGTGCACAAGCTCAACCTCGGCACCGAGGAGATGAACTCCCGCGACCGTCGCGCGTTCGCCCGCTATCAGGAGTACTTCTCGATTCCGTTCGAGTAGTGGGCGATTCAGGATTGACTGGAACGTGCCGCATGCTCGTCGGCTACCGCGGCGCACGGATGGCCCGCAGCGGCGAATCGAGCGCCGTCATCGCCTCTTGTTGTCGCGCAACGCAGTCTGGGCAGCGAGCTTTCCAGGCAAGGCGCACACGCCGCCGACGGGATGGGTGCCGGCTCCACTGAGGTAGAGACCTTTGACTGGCGTGCGGTAGCCGGCCAGCCCGGCTGCCGGCTTGAGGGGCCCGAATCGGGAGATGAGCGGGTCGACGTGGTAGACGTTGCCCGCCGGTGCGTTGAATCTGGCTTCGATATCCGGCCCGCCGAGTACGGCCCGATCGATTTCGAGCCTGTCCAGTCCCTCGTAATACTGGGCGGAGTCGCGCAACACGGCGTCACCGACCTTGTCACGCACGTCGTCCCACGGCTCTTCGGGTGTCACCGGGATGACGCCCGACCACAGCCACAGGTTGGCTCGGCCTTCGGGGGCTTGGGTGGGATCGACCGCGCTTGGGATGATGGCGCAGCTCACCGGAACCGGGTCGGGCCATTGGCCGCGAACAACGGCATTCCAGGCAGCATCTTGTTCTTTGAGGGTGTGCCAGGCAATGAGGTACTTGCGCAGGTCCAGGCCGTCGCCACGCCAGTCCTCGTGTTTCTTCATCGTCACGTGGCCCTCGAGGGCGACGTTGATCTTGAGGGACGTGGCGTGGGTCTTGCGGATCGGAATGTCCTTGGCGCGCACCGACAGTTTGGTGTCCAGCGTGCCGGCCGGTAGCAGCTCGTTGAGAGTGACGACGGGGTTACAGGTGGTCAGCACGCCATTGCGGGCCCGGACCAGCTGACCGGATTCCAGTAGCACCCCGGTCACCCGGTCGTTGGACACGGTGAGCTGTTGAACCCGGCTGTCGGTGTGCACCGTGCCGCCGTGTGCGGTGAGGCAGCGGTGCAGTGCGGCGGGCAGCGCGCCGGTGCCCCCGACCGGCATCGCGTTCGAAACCTTCTGTACGACACCGAGATAGATCATCGCCCACGCGGTCACGTCTAATTGCATTTGCGAAAACGCGGCCATCGCCGCCAGTGCGCCCTTGGGTAACTCGGATTCGAAGGTCTCTTCGAGGAATTCGGTGTGCGACGCGTAGACCATGTTCCGCAGCTTCCACACGTCCTTGATGTGGCGGGTGGCGCCGAACAGCGAGCTGCCCATCTCCCGGTTGAACGGCCGCAGTGGGTGCGACTTCATGTAGGCCACCACCACATCCATGATCGGATCCAGCGAGTTGGCCAGGTCCAGCCAGGCCCGAGCATCTTTGGGGGAAAACCGCCGCAGCTCGTCTGCCGTGCGACTGGCGTCCTTCCAGATCGCCAGCGAGCTTCCGTCCGGAGCCAATTGGATATGCGCGGGGTCCACCGATATCTGCTTGAGACCATACTTGTGCAGCTCGAGGTCCTCGGCGACTCCGGAGAGCCGGAAGATTCCGGTCAGCTGGATCGCGCCTTCGTTGAAGAAGTGGCCGGGCGCCTTGGCCAAGGTGGCGTTGGTGGAGGTCATGCCGCCCACCGTGGGCGACGCCTCCAGGACGGCTACGCGGTGTCCAGCGCGGGCCAGGTAGCAGGCGGCGGTCAATCCGTTGTGTCCGGCTCCGATGACCACGTAGTCGGCTTCAGCGGGGAGAGCATTTTCCGTCATACCTGCGATCTTCATCGAACTCGATTGTAAAATCAAGATTGAGATGTGGATCGGATGCGATACTGCTGTCGTGACTGTGTCTCCTGCCCCGATGGGACGCCGCGATCGGCGCAAGGCCGAAGCCCGGCAACGACTGCTGGCCGCAGCCCACCAGCTGATCGCCGAGAACGGTGTGTCGGAACTTCGAATCAGCGATGTCACCGATCACGCGGACCTCGGCTTCGGCACCTTCTACACGTACTTCCAGTCCAAAGACGCGCTCATTGAGGCGGTGGTAGCCGACGTGCTTGCCGGCCTTGCGGCACGGATCGGTGCGGATGCTCTGGAGTTCACCGATCCTGCTGAGGCGGCGTCGGCGTCGTATCGGCGTTTCCTGCGCTTCAGCCGGGACGAACCCGAATTGGCTCGGGTTCTCGTCGAACTCGACCGCGTGAACGCGATTTTCGAGGACGCGGTGACGCCATGGGCAATGGAGACCCTGACCCGTGGCCGCAAAGCCGACCGGTTCGAGATCGACGACCTGAATCTGGCCCTCATCTCGATCGTGGGTGCCGCGTTGGCGGCTATCCGGGCGATCCTGGCCGGGCGGCTTCCGGCGGGGCCGAAGACGGAGTCGCGCGGGGCGGAGATGATGTTGCGCGGCTTCGGGGTGGACCCGGCGTCCGCGCGGGAGATTGCCCGGCGAAAGCTGCCGTAGTCACAAGCCCTGCACGAGTGGGGCTGGGGGTTGACTTCGTACCATTCATAAGATAACAATTGATCTCTAATAAGAGATCGAACGATATCTAGTAGTCACCGTCCTGACGATCGACTTCGTCGCATCGGATCATCGATTGAACTGAGCCGCAGGGAGATACGTCGCAATGAGCAGAGGCCGCCTACAGGACAAGGTCGCGATCGTCACGGGCTCGACCAAGGGGATCGGGGGAGGCCCTGGTCAGAGGATTCGCCCAAGAGGGAGCCAAAGTCGTGGTGTGCGGCCGCAGCGCCCAGCGTGGCGCCGAACTGGCCGACCAGATCAATGCCGATGGCGGCACAGCCCATTTCATCCGGTTCGACCTGAGCGACGAAGCGAGCGTGGCCAATCTGATGCGCGAGACCGCGGCGCATTACGGCAGGCTTGACATCATCGTCAACAACGCCCACCCGACCGAACACACCGCCGGGGGCGCAGCGGGCCTCGAGGACAAGATCGACAACCCCATCGGAGAGCTCACGACCGAAGCATGGCGAAAGATCACGCTGCCCACCTTCGACGGGCTCTTCTGGGCGCTGCGCGAGGCGATCAAACAGTTCACCAAACAGGGTGGTACTGGGACCATCATCAATATTTCCAGCATGGTGTCCAACCAGGGCCTGGCCGGCGTGGACGTACACACCGCCACCAAGGGCGCAATGAACGCGCTGACCCGCTCCATTGCGGTCGAATACGCCCCACAGATCCGGTGCAACACCATCGTCGCGGGTCTGGTCGCGACAGGTGCGATCGAGGGAATGGTGCACGACCCAGTCATCGGACCCGCGCTCGCCGGGTGCGTACTGACCACTCGCATCGCAGAACCCCGTGACTTCGTGGGTGCGGCGGTATTCCTTGCCTCCGAAAACGAATCGTTCTTCGTCACCGGCCAGTGCATCAATGTCGACGGCGGCATGGGCGTGATGATGCCCATCCCCAAGCTCGAAGCGGCCGCGGCCGGCTGATGATGCAATACTCGGTCGATCAGGTCTTCGGGACCCTCGACAACCTGGACCCACGTGCCTTCATCGGGCTGGCGCTGGCCAGTACCGGCTACTACGTGCAGTACGTGTCGAGCGTGCGTAAAGGCTTTCGGGACCGAATACACGGGACACCCGTTGCCTGCAACATGTGGAATTTCGCCGACGACTTCATCTACTTGTGCTTGTTCGCCCGCTGGTTCGGTCGTAACCCGTACAGCCACTGGTTCACCATCGCGCTGTGGTTCGGCATGGCGATCTGGGTCAGTCTCGAGCTGATGACGCACTATCAGACAATCAAATACTCTCTGGCGGAATTGATTCCAACGCTGGGACGAGGTCCGGCTGTTGCGCTCTATCTCGGCGCCCAGCTCGCCATGTTCGTCCTGATGATCTTCTTCATCAACCTTGTCGACGATCCCATCCTGTTGTTGGCTATCGTTTCGACCCAATTCACCTCTGTCGCATTCGCGATTCCGATGCTGCTCGGCCGTGGACATCGTCGCGGGATTTCGACGGCTGCGGCTCGGGCGATGCTGGTGGCACCCGCGGCGTTTCTGACGTTGTTCCTGCCGGCGGTGGCCCCGCAGTTCGACACCGCGATCACCTATCTCGCCGCGGCGGCGTGTTTTGTCACCGCGCTTGCCTACAACCTGCTACTGCGCCGGTACCCCGTGGAGTCCCGGGCGACCGCGCCTTTGACCGCCGACCCGGTTGTGGTTGCGCGACCGGCCGCCCGAAAGGAGATATGAGATGGCCGAATTGGCGATCAGCCGTCGGATTCAGCAGGCCTGTATCTGGGCGGGTCCCGCGATGGGCGTCTTGTTCGTCGTGGGCTTCACGGTCGCGGGGTTCTTCCCGCCGCCGTCGCCGAACAAGAGCTCTGCCGAGGTGGCGGCGATGATCGACGCGCATCGCACCGCGATCCGGATCGGTATCGTCATCTGCCTGGCGTCATGCCCGTTACTGATGCCGTTCCTGGCCTCGTTCACCATTCAGATGAAGCGCATTGAGGGTGTCCGTCCGATCATGGCCTACACCCAGCTTGCGCTGGGAGCGCTGGCCACCATCGAATTCGTCATCCCGTACGTGTTCATGCTGGCGTCCACCTACCGGGCCGATCAGAACCCGGACGTGACGCGGGCGCTGTACGACCTCGGGTGGTTCTTCTTCCTCGGCGTCATCTCGACATTCGTCTTACAGCTCGTGTTGTTCGGTGTGGCGGTGCTGATCGACCGCCGCACCGCGCCGATCTTTCCCCGCTGGCTGGGCTATGTGAACATCTGGCTCGCAATAACATTCACGCCGGCCAGCTTCCTGGTGTTCTTCAAGACCGGGCCGCTGGCATGGAACGGCGTGCTGGTGTGGTGGGTGCCCGTCGCCGCATTCCTGCTGTGGTTCCTGCCGAACTTCGTCTGCCTGCTGCGCGCCGTGCGTGCCGACACCGAGCCGGCCCAGGGCGATGGACGGCTCGAACAGGAGATTGCCGACCTGCGCGCCCGCCTGGACGCGCTGTCGCCGGCTCGCTGAGCGCTCGATCCTGCCGTGAAAAGGAGTTCGCCCGTTGGTACTCGAAGATCTGTTGCGCAACTACGATTTCAGCAATCCCGATATCGTGCGTGTGCTGATCGTGTCGGCGGTCGCGTTCGGATTCGGCTACGGGGTGTACGTCTACTGCATCCTGCTATTGGTGCGGGAGCGCAAGAGCCCGTACCCGGTCTGGATGCATACGTTCTACCTCGCCTGCGATGCCACCGGGACGGTGTTCTGGTTCCTGCTCGCCAAAGAACATCATTGGTTCTGGTTCTTCAGTGCCAGCTCCGCAGCCATGTTGATCTGGGTGTTCTGTGAGCTGTGGTCGTTATACATGGCGGTTTGCTATGAGCGCCAAGAAATCTGGGGTCGGTACTACGACCAGCCGGTCACACCGCGGCAGGCGGTGAATCGGATTGCGGCGCAGACCCTGTGGTTCCTCTGCGTGGTCAACCTGACCAACTACTTCTTCGGCGGCCTACACGACGCCGCGATGTTCAAATGGTATGTCTGGACGAACCTCATCGTCGCCGTAGGTCCCGGATACCTGTGGGCCGTCCGTAGGACGCGGGAGGGCACGTCTATGGGCCTCGCGATCATGGTGCTGCTGTCGATCATCGCGACCTATCTGCCGCGCGGATATGGCATGTGGACCACCGCCTCGTCTTACTTCGACACCCCGTGGTTCACGCTCAGCGGGCTCGTCGCGACCGCCTACGCGATCTACAACCTCAACCTCGTCCGTAAGTTCGCCCCCAAACCTGCGCTGATCGACGGGCGCAAAACCGTGTGGTGAGGCGCGGCCGCGATCAGGTCGGGGAGTAGCGGTGGCCGGCCGCTACTGTGTCAGTCATCAGCGCGGTCCAGCGCGGAAGAAGGGTACAGATGGCGTCGGCCGGAGTGAAGCGGAACGGGGGTGCCGCGCGCCCCACCCCGACACGTCGTAGCACCGCGGAAGTCCGCACGCTGATACTGGCCTCCGCGCGCAAGCTCTTCTCTATCCACGGTTACCGGGGCACCAGCACCCGCGACGTCGCAAGCGCTGCCGGAGTGACCGCCGCGGCGATCTATCGGCATTTCGGCAATAAGGAGGGCCTTTTCGAGGCGGCGGTGGAAGAACCCCTGCACGCCACCGTCGACGGGTTTCTCAACGACTGGGAGTTCATCGGCTCCGACCAGCGCAACAACGAGGCCGCCGCGCGCCTGTTCATGAAAAGTGTCGTAGCCCTGTTGCGGGACAACCGCGAACTGTTCGCCGCGTATCTGCAGGGACGCGCGGGGCGTGCGGTGGAGGAGTCCGCGCTCAGCCGCGAGCTGGGCAATGTGGTCGACCGGGTACGCACCGCTATCGAGGGACAAGGCTTGGTCGGTGTCGACGTGCCCGTCACGGTCCGTTGCGTCACCGGCATGTTGATGTCGACGGTGCTGTACGACGATTTTCTGTTCCCCCCCGACGACAAGCCGGCAGACGACCGGTTACTCGACGAGGCGGTCGCGCTCACCTTGCGTGGCATCGAATCTCGCGACGCCGCAAGGCAACCGCCAGCGAAAGGTGCGCACGTCCGAAGCGCCGCTCCGAAAGCCAAGGCCGGCCGAAGTTAGGCCGGCTGCACTCGCACCGTGCCCGCGCCGCCGTCGACGGTCACTCGGTCTCCGGTGCGCAACGTGCGGCTGCCGTCCACAGTGTTGATGACACAGGGGATTCCGAGTTCGCGGGCGACAATGGCGCCGTGGGACAGCGACCCGCCGATGTCAATGACGACCGCCGCGGCAACCGATAGCAGCGGAGCCCAGGACGGGTCGGTGATGCGGCACACCAGGATGTCGCCGGGTTCGAAATCGTCAGCCTGGTCGCTGTCGGCGTCATGAATGACCCGGGCCGTTCCTTCGACTACGCCGGGACTCACGCCCATGCCTGAGACGACGTCGACGCGCTCGGCTGGCTGCTCGCCGCCGTCCAACGGCACCGGTGTCGGGTTGCCCTGCCACGTCGGCGGCAGGTCCAAGGCTCGGTAGCGGGCGTAGAGGGCGCGACGCTCGGCGATCAGGTCACCGCGATCAGCGTGGGGGTCGCCGAGGAGTTCGTCGAGGGTCAAGAAGAACACGTCCTCCTCATCGTCCAGAACGTCCTCGGCGGCCAACGCGGCCCCGATCGCTCGCGCGCCGGCGCGCATCCCGTCCATGGCCAGCAGAAAGCCGGCCTTGCCGACTTCACGGCCGAGCACAAATCGTCGCGTCAATGCCAGGGTTGGTCCAACCAAAGGCCGTCGTGATCGTGGAAGTTGTTCCCGCAGTTGACGTTCGGCAGATTGCCGGGCCAATCGGGTGGACGCGGCATTGGCCAGCGGATCGGCACCGGACTTGCGGTACGACTTGGCCAAGGCCCGAATCGGGGTCAGGTCCTCGCGCCAGGAACGGCTTGACACGTCGCCCTCGCCCCGGCCGTGGTACCCGTGCCGGTGGACGAACTCCGACTCGGTAAGTCGCCCTGCGGCCAGCTCCCGCACATCGGCGACCACGGCGGACTCCTCCATGCCGCCGTATCCACTGACCAAAGTCCTTTCCGCGCCGTCCATTCCGGCTGCGTCGCACAACTTGGTGAGTTGGTCGTAGAAGGCCTGGGCCAGCAGGGTGACAATGCAGTGGGCACGCATCACCGGGACGTAGCGGCGGCGGCCCTCGGAGAGCACCGCAACGCCTGCCTCCACTCCGACCGGTGCACGGTCACAGACCTGACTCGTCCACCACGCATAGTTGTCGGCCCGGTACGCAGCCACCTGCCGGGGAGTCTGAATCACATTCCGGGGCATCTTCGCGGCCACGATCGGATACCGGTGACGTACCGGCCGATTGTGCTCGTGCGACATCTTGGCCCCGAAAAAACTGGGCCTCCACCGCATCGCCCGACGTGCCCGGCATCCGATCGCCGAAGGCGCGAAAAGTATTGACATTGGCCGCATATCGGCCGTAGAAGATGCAACCGAACCGTCTGTTGACATCGGAGACATCGGGCGGGCGCGGCCATGCGCCGAGGGCGACGACGACCTCGGAGAGGACCTGTTCGGTCAGGCCGCCCCAGATGCTCCAGCCCAGCGGTGTGTGCACGCCGGGAGCCGCCTCGGCGACGTTGCCTGTCGAAAAAGAACGTGTTCGGCGAGCTGACCATGTGGAGCAGGTTCGGCTGCTCGACCATCGGCACGGTTGGGTTACTCATCGGGGACAATGTACGACATTGGAACGAGGTACGTAAGCCGTTCCATGTGTTATGTTCCAGCAATGAACGCCGGTTTCGATGCGGTTCTGATCGACCGGGACACGCCCGCGACGTCCGGTGCCAGCGCGCGGCCGTCCGGGAAGGTGTGGTTGTGGGCCGCTGCGGGCTTGGCGCTGGTTGGCCTGGCGGTGACCTGTTGGACCCGGTGGTTGCTGTCCGGGAGTGCCAAACCCGTCGACCCCGGCCCGGATCCGTACCGCTACGGCTGGGTCATCCGGCTGACGGAGACGCTCAGCCTCTCGGTGTTCGCATTCCTGTTCTGGTACACGCTGTTGCGCCCGGCGTACCGGCAGCGCACCGTCACCCTGGACGGGAAGCTGTTCTTGGGCGGCTTGTTCGCGTCCGTGCTCGACGTGTTGTGCCAGATGTTCAACCCCACCTGGGCCTTGAACGCCCACTCGCTGAATCTGGGCACGTGGGCCGGGCAGTTCCCGGGCTTCGCTGCACCGCAGGCCGATCGGTGGGCGTGGAGCCTGGGCTGGTGCATGCCGGCCTATATCTGGCTGGGAGTGGGAGCCGCGATCGTGGGCTGTGCCTATCTGGATGCTTTGCGCCGACAGTTCCCGCGAGCGAGCACGGTCGCGCTCTACGCGGTCGTCTTAGGGACGTTCATGGTGGCCTTCGGATGCCTGGCCACCGTATGGAACCGGACCGGTGTCTACAGCTACGTGTCCTCGCCGGACGCGCTGACGCTGTGGGCCGGCACGACGCACCGGTTACCGCTGACCGAGTTGTTGTTCATCTCCTCGTATTGCCTGATGTTCACCTGGCTGCGCGACGGACGCGATGCGAACGGGCGGTGCGCGGTGGACCGTGACGTCGACGCGTTGACCGTAAACTCCGCCGTCAAGACGCTGTTGTCCACCCTGGCGGTCTGCGGATGGGCAGGCTTCACCACCGTGGTGGCTTACCAGATCCCCAACGACTGGGTAGCGATGACCGGCGGTGTGAACAGCATCCCGGTGCTGCCGTCCTATCAGCAGGGCAGCCTCTACTGTGGCCAACCTGGAAAGCCGTTGTGCCCCAATCAATATCTCAATCGCCTCAAGCAATCGCAGAGCGACGCGAGTGGAGGCGGTTAGATGGTCGCGATGGTCACCGAGAACCAGACACTTGGGCCGCCGGAGCGGGTAATCGCCGCTGCGCGCCGCTGCTTCGCCCGTTACGGCGTCGACCGGACCACGATGCAGGACATCGCGAAGGAATCAGGTATCGGGCGCACCGGTGTCTACCGGCTGGGCCTGACCCGGCGCGAGATCACCGAAGCCGCGATCGTGACCAGACTGCGCGAACTGGGGGAGGGCATCCGCCCGATCGCCGACCGCAATGCCCCGTTTGACGAACTGCTACTGCAGACCTCGATCGCCACGGTGGACGCGGCCCGCTCCGACCCGGAACTGGGCCACCTGCTGGACACGACAACCACCGTGTCCTTGCACCGGTTGATCACCGGTCACGAATCCGCCATGCAGGGAATCGTTTTGGACGTGTTGGGGCCAATGCTGCGGCGTGCCCGCGAACGCGGCGAGATCCGGCCCGAAGTCAGCGACGACCGCGCCGTCGAGTGGCTGCGTGGTGTCTACCTGATGTTGATGTTGCGTGAAGACCTCGACGCCGACGCCGAAAAAGCGCTCGTCACAGACTTCGTGTTGCCCTCCCTGGTCGCACACCCTGATACCCCGAGAAAGAGAGCTAAGAGATGACACCCCACACTCAGGACGGACTGGCCGATCGCGGACCCGTCTTCATCGTCGGTGCCGGGCCGTCCGGCCTCACCGCGGCGTATCGGCTTCGGCAGCAGGGCATCCCGGCTGTCGTTCTGGAGAAGCGCGACCGTACGGGTGGGATGATCCACACCCACCGCGAACAGGGTTACCTGATGGAGGAGGGGGCCACGATATTGCCGAGTGCCTACGAGCCGGTAGTCAAACTCGCCCACGAGATCGGTAGCGGTCAAGATCTGATCCCGGCCGGGTCCATCATCGGCTTTGCCCGCGACGACACCATCTACAACCTGCGCTCGGACCACCTGTTCCTCGACGTCCTCAAGACACCGCTCGTGTCGCTGAAGTCCAAGGCGCTGATGGCCCGATTCGGTGTCGATGCGACCCGCGCAAGCAAGCTGCTCAACTACGAAGACCTCTCTCGCGCTTCGGCATTCGACACCATGACACCACGTGAATACTGCTCGCTGCACCTCGGCCTGTCCGGGGAGGTCTACGACTACGTCATCAACTCGACGGTTCGTGGGGTGCTGGGCGTGCGTGGTGACGCCATTTCGAACCTCGAGCTGTTCTTCATGCTGTACAACATCCTGGGCAGCAAGCTCTACGCGTTCCGTGAGGGGTACTCGACGTACGTCGACCGGCTCTCCGAAGGCATGGACATCCGGCTGAAGGCCACCGTCCATGAGATCCGGGAAGAGGCCGACGGCGTGACCGTCACGTGGACGGACGGCGAGGGCAAGACCCATACCGAGTCCGGTTCGGGCGCCGTGGTCACCGCCCGCGGCGATACCATTCCCGATCTCGTGCCGGGCCATTTCGACGCGGCGTCGCAGGCGTTCCTGCGTGGCCTGCGTTACACCAAATGCGTGGTGATGAACACCGGGGTCACCCGTAAACCCAAAGGCATTGTGGCATCGGTCATCAACATCCCCGAGCCGGTCGATCCCGATCTGATGGGCTTCACCTGCGAGCACAACAAGGCGCCCGGTCGTGCGCCGGAAGGCCATGGCCTGCTTGACATTCTGACCATGACCGAATTCGCCGAACAGATCATCGACGAGGATGACGACACCATCCGCACCGAGATCCTGCGCCGGATGGAAAAGTTGATCCCCGGGGTCAGTGACACCGTCGACTACACACGAATTGCGCGGTGGAACGAAGTGATCGTGTACAGCAGGCCGGGCCTCTACAAGCAACTCGGGCAGTTCCAGGCGCGGCAGGCCGCAGTCACCTCCCGTATTCAGCTCGCCGGGGTATTTCGTTCCTCGTCGAACATGTGCACCGCAACCGTCTCCGGTGAGCGTGCGGCGGCAGAGCTGGTCGCCCAGTTGCGGACGCCGCGCAGACGCTTCGTCGCGGTGTAGCCGTGTCGCCTGGCTCCGGCGCTTGATCTTACGTCTGCGCACCTTGAAAGCTGTTGTGCTGCTCAACAATCAGTCCTGAAACTCGATCGCAGATCGTTTGTCGTCGAAGCATGCACTGGCGGCGGATTTGGGGGATCAGTGGCGACCACGGTGGAGCAGAGGACACTTGTTGCGGCCGGGCCAGAGAATGAAGATATGTTCATTATTGAAAAGTCATTCATAGCTCGATAGGCTCTTCGAGTGGCGCGCAGGGTGCGCGTTCCCGTTCGCGGCGAAGGGAAGAGATGACGGCGTTCAACACTGTGCTCGCAGCCCCACCGATCCCGGCGCACCCGACGACGCCGATTCCCTTTGTGCCTGAGGTGTTGTTCACGATCTTCCTCGGGATTCCGGTGCTTTTCGGTGTCTTCTTCGCAGTCAAACATCTCGTGACGGGCCGTGGCCCGCTGCTGGCCTATTGCCTGATCGGCGGAGGGATCGCCTGCCTGTTCGAGCCGATCGTCGACACGTTGGGTTTGTGCTACATACGTCAGCAGGCCGTGACGAAGACGTTCTCGTCGATGGGCAGAGACTTTCCCTTGTTCATCAACTTTGTTTACATCTGGTACGTCGGGGGACTGGCGTACCTGGCTTTTCGCATCTACCAGACTGGCGTAACCCGCAAAGCAGTTTTTTCAGCTGTACTTGATCGACGTCTTCATCAACATCTGGCTGGAAAGCCCCGGTGTGTTGATGGGTGCCTACGAGTACTACGGTCCGCAACCGCTCAACTTCTGGGGGCTGCCGTTGTGGTGGGTCTGCGTCAATCCGTTGATGCCCATGACGGCCGGCGCGTTGATCTACCGGATGAGCCCCTATCTTCAGCGGTGGCGGTTGGCCCTTGTCATCGCGTTTATTCCGATGTCCGACGGGATAGCGAACGGTGCCGCCGCCTGGCCGATGTGGACGGCCCTGAACCTCAACGCGCACTTGGTGTTCACGCATCTGGCGTGGTTGGTCACGCTGGGTTTGGCGTTGACCTCGGTGTGGATTCTGTCGTTCGTGGTCGCCCGGCCCGAGGACGAGGTGTTCATCAAATCCAAGGTCGGCATCATCAAGGCAGCGATCTTCGGTGCCCAAGAACGCGACAAGGTTCCGGTCACCGCCGTGCCGGTTCCCTGAGTCCTCGACACGGTTCGATTAGGCGGCGCCATAAGGCGTTGCCGCAGTTCGCCATCGACCAACGCTGATCCGGGCACCGGGTCGAATTGGCGGCTATGCGAGCCTGCGGATGATTCCCTGCTCGACCAGGCCCCGTCCGGTGCCACCGTTTCCGGTGGTGAGTTCGAGGAACTCGTCGTAGGCGCTCATGGTCGGACCTACCCGCTCCCAACCCATCGGCACCCAGAATCCACCGGTACGGCGCGTCGCCCGAAGTGTCACATGCTCGCCGCCTTCGATCGTGATCTCGGCGGCGGCGAACAGCCCTGAGGCGTCGCGGGCGATCTGGGACAGATCGGTCACCGTACGGGCGTGTTCGCCGAGCAGGAACCCTTCGGCCCGGGCCGAGCCGTCGGCGTGGGCGAACTTCATCACCGTCAGCATCTCGCCGTCCAAGTCCGCGATCAGGCCGATATACTCTGGGAACATTGCTGATTCGTCGCGGTAGCCCCATGTTCGGTCGCGCAATCCGACGCCCGCGACAACCGATTCGGTTCCGCAGACCGTCACACTTCCGGTGACAATCGCCGCCTGCTGGAAATGCTGTAGTGGTTCTCCGGGCACCAGCTCGGGAATGATCTTGCCGGCCGTGTAGTCCGCAGGAACACCGCGCGGGACGAGTCGCAGGTCTGCCTCGAGGTCTTTGGACCGCACGGTGACCTTACCGTCGAGGTCGAAGGCGATCGACGGTGTCTCGTAAGACCCAGCTGGGGGATCCTCGGCCACCTCGGCGCTGACGCCGCCGATGGCGATGCTCGCGCGTACCCGCCGGCCCTCGGCATTCGGCGAAGTCGAGGCATGGACCACACCGTTGATACCGTTGACCGGATCCCAGAACGCAAGGTACGCGTTGTCTTTCCACGGCGGCTTGCCCGCGCCGGGGTGGTCGGTCCGGATGGGGTGGGCCAGCTGCCCCCACTCGGTGGTGAGAGTCTCGGTCATCGCGACGTCCTTTCTGCGCAACTTGTTCGGCATGGGCGCTCCGAAGTCTCAGCTGTGCCGAAGCCACCTCCGGCGATGCTAAGCGCTGAAATCGGTTCGTAGGGGGGCTCTTTCCGATGCGTCGCGGCGTTATCGAGCGCTCGGCCTGCGGCCTCGGACTGCGGCCTCGGACTGCGGCGCGCGCATAGCAGTTACTCTAGGCACTACAGGACATAATGTCTACTAACTTGCGCCTCGGATATTCGCACTCCTCGGTGTGAACGAAAGTTCTCTCATCAGATCTATGCCTCCTGATGAATGATTAGTGGTGAGCAAGATCCGTCGGTGCAGGCCTGACCGAAAGGAGTGAGGAAACGTTAACCAACGGGTGCGTTGCGGATGTTGCGCGACCGCTCGTCCAGGGCTCGATGGTGGCGCCGTCTGTTGGATCCGGCGTTACTCTACTGCTCGGCCGGAGCTCAGGTCCCAGCTCGGCGAAGTGTGGTCGGGACGACCGGCGGCGAAGGCGATGTCGACGAGATCGCGGGCACGTCTGCGCATCGCCCGATCACCGATCAGGCCGGCGGCCCACTGATGAACGATTCCGACCAGGCCGCTGAAGATCATCGCGCCGAGGCGGCGCACGTCGACGCCGGGCGCGAGGTGGCCCTCATCGGCCGCCTGTCGCAGGCACGCGACGAGTGCACCGCTGGGTTCGCGCTCCAGGACGCGACCGCTGTCGCGCCACCCTGAAACCAGCGCACGCCAGACGGGAGCTTCGGCGCTGATGATGCGCATCACCTCGTCGACGATCTTGCGGGCGCGCTGGTGTGGATCCGCTACCTCAGACGCGACATCCTGCCATTCGGCCAGTGACTCGTTGGCCAATGCGGCCCACAGGTCGTCCCGGGTTCCGATCAGGTTGAAGATGGTCATCGGGGCCACGCCGGCACGCGCCGCGACTTCGGGAATGGTGGGGCTGTCGTCGGGCCGTTCGTGAATCAGATCTCGGGCCGCACTGAGAATACGTTGAGCGCGTAGCCGTTTCCCTCGTTCGCGACCGTTCTCGCCAGCGGCGAGGTCCGCTTGGCTCATGACAGTCCGACCCGGGTTCTAGAGGCGGTCAAGGTAGGCTTTCGCGGCGGCGCCGATTTCCGGCGAGCTGAAAAGGTTCGTCTGATTATGCCATTCACGCTCGAGCTGCGTCTGAAGGGTGGATTCCGTCGATTGCCGCAGCAGTCGCTTGACCATCCGGACCGAGACCTTCGGCAGCTGGGCGAAGTGCGCCGCACGGGCCAGCGCGGCGTCGAGCAACTCGTGCGGCTCGACGACTGCCTCGACAAGTCCGATTTCGAGCGCTTCGTCGGCATCAATCGGACGAACCCGGGTGAGCAGGTCAAAAGCCTTGGGCCAGCCCACGATCCGGGGCAGCAGCCAGCTCACTCCCAGCTCCGGAGAAACGCCGAGCGCCACGAAGACCGGAGCAAACTTGGCAGTTCTCGATGCAATTCGGATGTCGTGCAACAGCGCAAGTGCCAGGCCGCCGCCTGCTGTGCCGCCGTTGATCGCCGCGATGGTCGGGGTCGAGACATCGAGAATGCGGGTGACCCAGCGTCCGAATCCGAGAGTGTCGGAGCGCCGTTGCACTGCCGAGAGTGCCGGCATCCCCCAATCTCCACCGAGGTCGCCCTGGTATCCGAGCTCCTGGAAATCGATTCCGCCCTCGGAAGTGACGCGCCCGAGCACGTCGCGGTCCGCGCCGACGCAATAGGTGGATCCCTCGCCGATGGTGACGATCGCTCGCACGCTGTCGTCGCCATCGGCGGTCTCGAATGCGTCGAGCAGATCCCGCATCAGGGTTCCCTGAACGGAATTGCCGTGCTGGGGACGATTCAGCCGGGCCACGATCGTGGTGTTATGGCGCTCCACCAGTACATCTCGGCGGTCGTCCGCGCTGCCTTGTTGCTTCTCCGTCGCCATGCTTATATGGTAACCCAAATTATATGAGCATATAAATTTGTCGCTTCATGCGAGTCGCGATCATCGAGGAGGAAGCCGGACGTGGAGCAGCACACGGCCGTGCGAGCCGTACCTGGAACCGGGCAGATGCTTTCGCTCGGCGAGCTACTGCGGGTCAGGGCGGCGGAACTTCCCGATCGGGCGTACCTGACCGTGAGCGGACGCGGGTTCACGTTCGCCGAACTCGATGCCCGCTCGGACGCGGTTGCCTCGGCTCTGCATGCCAATGGTGTGCGTGCCGGTGACCGGGTGGCACTGTTGACGCCGAACAGGCCGGAGGTCGCGGAACTGTTCTTCGGATTGGCCAAGCTCGGCGCGATCCAGGTGCCACTTAACGCGGCGTTGAAGGGTGATTTCCTGCGCTATCAGCTCAGCCAGTCGGGGGCTTCGATCGTTGTGGTGGACGCTGAATGCGCCTGCGCCCTCGCTCCGGTTCTGCCCGGGCTGACCGACCTTCGGCTGTGCGTTCTGCTCGACGGCGGGCGGGGCGGAGGCGAACTGGTCGGCATCGAGTGGACCAGCTATTCGGAGTTCGTCACGACGAGCGCGAAAACTCCTCGGGTAACGGTGAATCCGAGCGACACCATGACGATCATGTACACCTCGGGGACCACCGGATTCCCGAAGGGCTGCCTGCTCAGCCACGGCTACTACCAACGCGCCGCGCTGGCCGTCGGACGCGGTGTGGAGGTGACCGAACACGACGTGCTGTTCACGACACTGCCGATGTTTCATGCCGCAGCAATGTTCAGCAGCCTCATCGGGGGATTGGTCTACGCGATCCCGGCAGTGATCGAACCTGCGTTCAGTGCCCGGAACTTCATGACCCGCGCGGCCGAGGTGAACGCGACGGTTGCCTTCGCCGTCGGGGCCATGGGTAACGCGCTGTTGGCAACACCGCCGAGCCCAGCGGACCGGGCGCACCGACTGAGGACCATGGTCGTCGCGCCATTGGCGCCGCAGTCGCAGCAGGCATTTCGGGACCGGTTCGGAATCATTCCGCATGGGCAGATGTACGGACAGACCGAATGCATGCCGATCACCTGCACGCGTCTGTCCGACGCACGTGACATGGCCGGTTGCGGCGCTCCCGTGGACGACCTGGAACTTGCATTGCTTGACGACGATGACCGTCCGGTGCCGCGAGGGCAGGTCGGGGAGATCGCGATCCGGCCTAGGGGCCGCTTCGTCATGTTCGACGGCTACTGGGATCAACCGGATGCCACGCTGCGGGCTTTCCGCAACCTGTGGTACCACACGGGCGACTCCGGCCGCTTCCTGCCCAGC
Organism: Mycobacterium kiyosense; assembly: GCA_021654635.1. Classification (NCBI taxonomy): domain Bacteria; kingdom Bacillati; phylum Actinomycetota; class Actinomycetes; order Mycobacteriales; family Mycobacteriaceae; genus Mycobacterium; species Mycobacterium kiyosense. The sequence goes on along the minus strand of AP025179.1, from coordinate 4,538,811 downwards.
GGGCAACTCGAGTTCATCGACCGCAGGAAGGACGCGCTGCGCCGCCGCGGAGAGAACATCTCGAGCATGCAGGTGGAAGCAGCCATCCGGGCGCATCCCAAGGTGGTTGACGTCGCCGTGCACGGTGTGGCATCCGCGTTGAGCGAAGACGACGTCAAGGCGTGCATCGTGCTGGCCGAAGGGGCCGCGATCACGCCCGAGGAACTCTTCGCGTTCTTCTGCGAGCAGGTGCCGTCCTACGCAATACCACGCTACGTCGAGTTTCTCGACGATCTTCCGCGAACCGCCGTCGGGCGGGTCATGAAATACCGGCTGCGGGAACGACCAGTCGACGAGAACGTGTGGGACTTCGAAGGGGCTCAACGAATTCCAGCCGGTGAGACACAACAATCGATGAGACAAGAAGCGAGGAAGACATGACGGGAATCACCCAAGACGCTCTCGGCGCCGAACCGGTTATGCGGTTGGTGCCGTCGGACGAAGAAAAGATGCTCCGGGACAGCGTCGCGCAGATCGCGCAGAGCTTCGGGCACTCGTACTTCATGCAGCAGGTGCGTAACGGCGGGTCGGCGTCGGAGCTGTGGAATGCCCTGGGGGAGCAGGGATTCCTTGGGGTGTGTCTGCCGGTCGAGTATGGCGGCGGTGGCCAGAGCCTGTGGACGCTGATGATCGTAGCCGAGGAGCTTGCGGCGGCGGGTTGTCCCATGGTGCCGTTGGTGTTCTCCCAGGCGATTTGCGGGCAGTTGATCGCGAAGTACGGGACAACCGGGCAAAAGGATGCCTGGCTGGAGGGAATCGCCAGCGGCGCAATGAAGTTCTCGTTCGCGATCACCGAGCCCGACGCCGGCTCGAACTCCCACAACATCAGCACGGTGGCGGAAAAGGTCGGCGACCAGTGGGTGCTGCGCGGAACCAAGACGTTCATCTCCGGCGTGGAGAGCGCCGACCAGATCGTGGTGGTGGCGCGCACGGGTAAGCGGCCGGACGGGCGGGGATTGTTGTCGTTATTCGTCGTTGATCCCAACGCGGAAGGGTTGGCCCGCCAACATGTTCCGACCGCGGTGGAGGTTCCCGATCAGCAGTGGACCCTGTTCTTCGACGGCGTCTCCGTCGGCGCCGAACGCCTTATCGGAAACGAGCACGAGGGTCTGCGCGCGGTGTTCGACGGGCTCAACCCGGAGCGCATTCTCGGCGCGATCCAAACCATCGGCATCGGCCGCTACGCCCTCGACAAGGCGGTGCGGTACGCCCGGGAACGCAATGTGTGGGGTGTGCCGATCGGCGCGCATCAGGCCGTGGCGCACCCGCTGGCCAAGGCGAAGATCGAACTCGAGGCCGCGCGTCTGTTCGTCCAGAAGGCGTGCATGATGTACGACGTCGGGGATCCCGGTGTCGGTGAAGTGGCCAACATGGCGAAATACGCCGCCGCCGAGGCCGGTGTGAATTGCCTCGACCACGCCATCCAGGTCCACGGCGGCAACGGTGTTGCACTCGAATACGGTTTGACCGACATGTACTGGCTGGCACGCATGATCAAGTTCGCGCCGGTTTCGCATGAAATGGTGCTCAACTATGTCGCCGAGCACACGCTGGGACTGCCTCGATCCTACTGAGTCTTACTGAACGGCAAGGAAATCACCGATGACGACAGCCAAGCCCGACATCCGCGTTCTGGAAGCGGACACCTACGCCAACGGCGACCCGACAACATTCGGGCTGCCGTTGGAGCAGTATAAGTACCTGCGCGACGAGCAACCTTGTTACCTCTACGAATTCAACGATCCGATGCTCATCGAGCGCGCCTGGGTGGTCAGCCGCAATGCCGATATCTGGGCCGTGGACAAGAATTCGGAGCTGTATGCGGCCGATCGTGGTCACGTGCTGATGTGGAAGTTCAGCCCACTCGACCCGAGCGTCGGCGGTAAGCCGGCGATGTTGACGATGGACGGGGCCAAGCACCGCACCCAGCGCGGGGTGATGAGTAAGGCGTTCACTCCGGGCATGGTCAAGAAGCTGGAGGAGAAGTTCCGCGGATACGCGGTCAACATCGTCGACGCCGCTTTGGAGAAGGGCACCTTCAACTTCGTCACCGACATCGGGCACACCATGCCGATGGAGGCCCTGGGTGACGTGCTGGGCGTGCCGTCGGGGGACCGGGCGAAGTTCTTCGCTTGGGTGGACACCTTCGCGGCACCATTCGACACCCGCATCACCCCCTCCTTCGAATTCGTGCTGCAGGCGATCTTCGACTTACTCGGCTACGCGGTCGAATTGGCTGAGATCAAGCGCGCCGAGCCCGGCGATGACGTGATCACTCAGCTGGTGCAGGCGGGAGCCGAGGTGATCTCCCAGGACGAGCTGTTGGGCAATGTCGCCCTGCTGGCCAGCGGGGCCGCCGAGAGCACCCGTACCGCGCTCAGCCACGGTATGCACGAGCTGATGCGCAACCCCGAGCAGATGGCCTGGCTGCGCGCGCACGCCGACGACATCCCGAACACCGCCATCCAGGAGATCGTGCGCATCGCCACCCCGTTCACCCACCTGGTGCGCACCGCCACCGCCGATCACGAGTTGTACGGCCAACAGATCAAAGAAGGTGACATCGTGCTGATGCTGTTCACCTCGGGCAACTTCGACGAACGTGCCATCGACAGTCCCAACGTCTTTGACTTGACTCGCGAGAAGAATCCGCACGTCAGCTTCGGCCGCGGTCCGCATCAGTGCCTCGGCAAGCACGTCGCGGGCCTGGAGATGAAGATCCTGCTCGAAGAACTGCTGCGACGCACCAAGGACATCACCCCCGCCGGCGACATCAGCTATGTGCGAGATGCGTTCTCGCGCGGTGTATATCAGCTGCCGGTCACCATCACACCCGCGTGAGGGCGACCGCTAGGTCGCGCGGCCCGTTAGTATGAGCGGGGCAAACCGAGGGAATGTTCGGCGACGAAGTTGAGAACCATCTCGCGCGACACGGGTGCGATCAGCAAGAGCCTGGCCAGGAACCAATAGTTGGTGAGGTTGTAGTCACGCGCGACACCGTTGCCGCCGTGGGTCTGGATCGCGTGATCCAGACAGAACACACCGGCCTCGGCGGCCGCGAGTTTTGCGATGTTGCTGGCCTCTCCTGCCGGCAACCCCGCGTCGTAGAGCGCCGCCGCGCGTTGCGTCATCAGCGCCGCCGACTCCAACTTGATCTTGCCCTCGGCCAGCGGGTGCGCGATCGCCTGATGCGCGCCTATCGGACCGTCCCACACCGTGCGGGTGCGCGCGTACGCGGCGGCCTTGTCCAGTGCGTAACGGCCGATGCCGACCGAGACGGCCGCGGAGAGAATCCGCTCCGGATTCAGACCGTCGAACGCTGCCTGCAGCCCGCGGCCCTCCTGGCCGATCAGGCGATCGACGGGCACCTCGACATTGTCGAAGAACAGCGTGAATTGCTTCTCCGGTTCCTCGAGGGCGGTTTCGATCGGCTGCATGGTCAATCCTGGGCTGCGCGGATCCACCATGAGCAGGGTGAGCTGCCCCCTGCCCTTCTGATCTGTGCCGGTCTTGGTGACCAGCAGAAGCTCATCGCACTCGTCAACCCCGGAGATGTAGTACTTCTGACCGTTGACGATGTATCTGTCGCCTTCCTTGCGGGCGGTGGTGGAGATGTTGTGCGAGTTCGACCCCGCTCCGGGCTCGGTGAGCCCGAATGAGAATCGCATTTGCGCCGAGGCGATGCCGCGCAGCCAACGGTTTTTCTGCTCCGGTGTGGCGTGCCGGTTGAGGATCGTGCCGATGATGCCGGGGGAGACCAGCAGGCGCAGCAGGGGGCAGCCCGCGGCCGCCGTCTCCTCGAGCACGGCAGTCAGCTGCAACAGGCCCTGGCCCGCACCGCCGTATTCCTCGGGCAGGTGGACGCCGAGAAATCCTTTGTCTCCGAGAGCATTCCAGAGCTCGATCGGTGAACGCCCTTGGTCGTTGACCTTCTTGTAGTAGGCCGGGCCGAAGCCGGACGCGATGGTGAACACGGTCTCCCGCAGCATCCGGTCTTCGTCGGAGGGGACGAGCGGTAGCATCGGTTGTTGGGTGTTTGACGAGACCGCGGACATGTTGGCTTGGTCCTTCCGTAAAGTTGCAAAAGGGTTGTCGCTCTGCAGGGAAGTGCTAGCTGACTTTGATGGGGAGGCTGTGCACGCCGCGCAGGAAATTGTCACGGACATAACCGATCTCGCCGGCCATCTCGATCACCGCGGTCTCCCTGAGCAGTTCTTCGAACAGTAATTTTATTTCCAGCGCGGCAATGTGTCGGCCGATGCAGGCGTGTGGTCCCATCCCGAACGAGAGGTGGCGGTTCGGTTCGCGGGACAGGTCGAACGTGCGCGGGTCTTCGATAACGGTTGGGTCGAAGTTGGCACCCGGCAAGAGCATTGCGACTCGCTCACCAGCCGCGACGGGCTGCCCCGCGATCTCGGTGTCCGTCGTCGCCGTCCGCGCGATGTGGATTACCGGCGTCGCCCACCGGACGATTTCCTGGACGGCGCTGAGCGGGATGTCGTCGGCACGTTCGCGCAGCCATGCCATCTGCTCGGGGTTGCGGATCAGAGCGTGCATCCCGTGCGAGAAAGCGTTACGGGTGGTGTCGGCCCCTCCGCCCGCGAGTAGCAGCACGAGACCCTGTAGTTCGTCGTCATCGAGCGTTTCCTCGTCGCGTGCCCGCACAATCTTCGACATCAAGTCCTCGCCGGGTTGCGTTCGCCGGTGCTCGGCGAGTTCGAGTGCGTACTGCCAGATTGCGGCGACCGCGCCGAGCGCTGCCTCGGGCGACGGGGCGTAGTCGGGGTCGGTCGGCACCGCATAGGCATTCACCCACGACAGGAAGGTGCGCCGATCCTTTTCCGGAACCCCCATCAACTCACAGATCGCGTGCAGCGGCATTTCCACCGCGATCTCCTCGACGAAGTTGAATGTTCCTTTCTGCAGCGCCTTTTTGACGATCCGCCGGCACATCACACGGAACTCGGCTTCGAAGTGTTTGACCACATTGGGAGTGAAGGCCTTGGTGACCACCCGCCGGTTGCGCAGATGATCTTGCCCGTCCAGGCCGATCATGGCGGGTTTGCCACCTAGTTCGGTCTCGAACGGTGTCCATAGCCGTGCGGTGAGGCCCCGTCTCGACGAGAACGTGGCTGGGTCGCGGCTGACCCGATCGATGTCTTCATGGCGGGTGAGGACCCAGATTTCGTTGACCATCATCGGGTCGTCAAGCCGCTGCCGGTAGCACGGTGCTTCCACGCGCATGCGGTCCATCGCGTCCAGGGGCAGCCCGTTCTGCGCGGGGTCGCCCTTGGCGTACACCTCGGGACTCAGGACGTCGAAGGTCATGATGACCGTTCCAGCACTCGGTCCCAGGGGAAGGGGTGCTCCACCACCAGGTCAAGCGGGCTGAGGACCGCTGGTGCGACGTCGGCTTCTGAATGCATGTCCTGATGGTGGTTCTGCGCGCAACCACATGTCTTGTGTCCAGCAGGACAATTTCGACGTTCCGAATGTGCTCTGTGGTCTCGCTCAGGTGGCGCCGAAGATCTCGGTGAGCATCAGCGCAAGTTGCAGCTGGAGCCGGCGTTCGTCGATGGGATGGCCGATCAGCTGTTCGATGCGCTCCAGCCGGTGGCGAATAGTGTTCTTGTGGGTGCCGAGCTGGCGTGCCGCGGCCGTGGCGCTGCCAGAGCACAAATACGCCAGCGCGGTGGCGCGCAGCACATCGAGTCCCGGGTGATCGGTGCCCAGCCCGGCCAACTCGTGAGCGATGAGTGCCCGCATTGCCCGCTCATCGCGCGACAACAGCGAGACGACCTCCACGTCGTCGTAGCTCGTGCACGCCGGCTGCCGCGGATCGGCGAGCGCGATGCGTTGGGCGGCCAGCGCCTCGAGATGACTTTGGCGAAAACCGGTGACATGGCGACCGCTCCGGCCGATCGCCACCCGATCGTGCCCCCGTACGGGAACCGCATGTCCGGCTTGGCGCGCGTCGAGCGGGTCGGCCATACCGATCCACGCGTAGATTTCTCTCGATCCGGCCGGCATCGTCAGCGCCGGCGATGATCCCAACGTGCGCGCCACCATCTGCGCGAGTCGCTCGAGCCGGGGAATCGACTCTTCTTGCGGTGCGGACACGTCCGTCCACAGGATCATCGCGGTGTGGCAGCGCCGCAGCTCGTATCCGAGTTGGCGGCTGGCCCGGTCACTGTCGACTTCGGTGCCGGCCACGATGGTTTGGATGGTCTGCGATCGTCGGGCGGAAGCCCCCTGCAGCCAGTGCCTGCGTTCCTCGTCGTAGGCCGTTGACAACTTGTCGAGCAGGAATTCCAGCCACAGGTTCAGCCGCTCCCACATCAGCGTGAGCACCCGGTTACGCAGGACCGGGTCGGCGATGAAGCGTTCTGACTCTTCCATCGTGACTCGCCAAAAGAATGACTGCCCAAGGCGATAGAGCTTCAGCAGCACCGCCACATCGAGCCCGCGGCGCGCCAGCGTCCGGGCGAACGCGGCTCCGGCCGGCGGAACGTGGGCGGCCTCCGATCCGCCGGTGGCGAGAAGTCGCAGGAAAGAGTTCAAGCTGTCCGAGGCCATTGCCAGCAGATCACTTCGCAGTGCAGGATCAGATGCGATCTCGGGTGTGCCCGCCGCTGCCGCGTCGACGGCCTGGGCGACGAACTCCGCAAGCCGTTCCGGGTCAGCCGATTCAGCGAACCAGGTGATCCATTCGGCCGGATCGGTGGGAACCGGCGCTGCCGTAGGCCCGGTCACCCACGGACGTCCTGCGTCCATATCAGGGCTCCCTCCTGTCGGCTCGTGGCGTGACTCTGGAGCTATCCTGCTGTACGCGTTAATGCTCTGTCATGGACAACGTACGTTCACCATCGGTCCAAGGGTTGTCGACGTTGGCCACCGACAAGCCGCGTGAGACAGAATAAGGCAATTGGACGTGCTATCCCGTGCCCTACCAACTCAGCGTGAACGGTCGCTCGTTCTGAGGAAGATGTTAATTACCCCGGCAGCTCGTCCATAACGCGGGTGAATACGTCGCGGACATGCCGGTGACCTCGAAACCGCTCAGCGGGCGGTCGGCCGCGCCGCTTTGATGGTGCTGCGCATCGTGATCCCGTGTGCCGCGTTGATTCCCTTGGGCATCAACGCCAGCTGACGGCGGCGGTGCCGGCGGTACACCTGCCAACCGGCGAGGCCCGTCGCCAACGGGACAGCGAGCTTGGCGACGGCGTCGCGGCTCACCGCACACCGCCGGCCGAGCCATTGCCGGTGGTCACCCTGGTGGGGTCGTCCGGCCAGTCGCAGCCCGCCCGGGCGCCGGCGCTGTGCACGTTGTCGCCGGCCCAGAGGCCGCGATCGAGCAGCCGGCTATCCCAGAATCGCCGGAACTTCACCAGGCCGCGGTCGAACTTGTTGTACGCGGGGTGTTCGGGCTCCTGCCGATGGATCATCAACGCGGTGTCCTGCATGATCGCAAACCAGTTGCGTCGCACCAGCAGCGACCGCACGATCGGGCGGCCGAGCACGCGCAATGCCGGGTTCGTGATTTTGGGGACGATCATCGTCAGGTAAACGATGTGACTGTCGGCCTCGACCGGCGTGAAGCTGAGAATCAGCCGTGCGCTGTCGCTGAGCTCGTTGACTTTCTCGGTGAGCGCGATGACGGCCCGCGGTAGACGCGCGGTCACCTTGGCGCGGCTTTCCACCAGCTCCGGCGGCGAGGCGGTTAGGTCGATCAGGTGCAGGCCACCACCGTACGTCGTGGCATGGAAGTCCCCACCGGCGGCGTCGGACACCCCCCACATTTCGCCGCGCCGGTAGCTGCGCTTGAGATCCTCCCAGCCGACGTAGGGCGCCCGGCCGTAGAAATGGCAGATGTATTCGAGCCTGGTGTCCGACTTCGAAATGATCTCGGTGTCACCCCACGATCCCAGTCGATGCAGGCCCGCGAAATGTGCTGAGTCGGGCAGATTCTCGACGAACCACTTCGCCGGGAAAGGCAACTTGTAGCGAACATGCTCGAAAATGATCGAGTGCTCGTCGATGCCTTCGTCGGCGAGAAAGTCGGGCAGTTCGTGGTCGGGTGGTTTGGGCCCGTTCCACAAGAAAACGGTGCCATAGCGCTCGATCACACGATATGTCGGCAGACACGCTTTCGTCTTCGGCGCTTCGGTGAGGCCCGGGACGTGCACGACTTTGCCATCGGCGTTGTAGCGCCAGGCGTGAAAGGGGCAGCGCAACGTGTTGTCGACCACTTCGCCGCCGTAGCCGAGGTGGGCGCCCAAATGGAGGCAGTGGGCAGCCGCGCAGTGCAGCACCCCTCCCGCGTCCCGCCATAGGACCACGTCGCGTTCGAGAATTCGCAGCGGAATGACCGACTCTTTGGCAACGTCTTCGGAGAAGGCGATCTGCCAGTACGACATCGGGTATTGCGGGTTGAGAACACTTTTGGTGATAGGTCCCTGCGGGCGGCTCCGTACTCCGGTATGAGTGCCGCGGCCGCCATCGGTTGGCGTCACATCCGAAACGATGTCGGTGGTCATCTCGCACTCCTCGTTGATCATGTCGGCGGCAACACTTAGCGGGGCCGCCGATTCGACCTCAGTGTGGAGCGCGCGCCTGCAGATTGTCAAGGGACAATATTGTCCCTTAGGTGCCCGGAGAACTCGGCTGGAGCGCGAGGCCGTACAGGATCAGTGAAGCCAGATGTGTTACCAGTTCGTCCTCGTCGGTGGTGGCCGTGCGCAACAGCGCGGGGTCCAGCGTCACGTAGCCCATCACCATGCTGATGATCGCCCGCACGGTCACGTCGACGTGGCGGGTGGGATAGCCGTGCGAACCGATCTCGCGGTCCGCAATGTCCAGCACGGCGGTTAGACCCTGATTAAGCTTCTGCCAGACCTGTTGCCGGACTGCGGGTTCCAGGTGTTCATCGGAGAACATCAACAGCCGCAGCGCGCCGACATGGGCACGGCTGTTGCGGTACAGGTCGGAGACGAACTCGTGGACCAACTCGGGCTCGGTGGGCTGCCCGTCGAGTCTGCCGGTCCACCGCTGGGTCCACTCGTCGATGAACTGCAGCAGAGGCTTCGTCATCACCTCGGCGAACAGCTCTGCCTTGGTGGCGAAATGACGGGTCAGTACCGATCGGGTGACCCCGGCCCGATCCGCGATGCCTGCCATCGTGGCGCCCTTGTAGCCCAGTTGGCTGAACGAATACTCGGCGGCCTGCACCACCATCGCCCGCAGGTCGGTCGAGCGGCGCCGGGTGCGGGTCTGGTGGTTCGCCTGGTTCGTTGTGGCCATGCAGGGATCGTCTCGCACACGGGCGGGGTTTCGATAGGACCTCATCGTGGAGATCGGGTTTCCATCTCGCAACCGAGACGTTCTGGGCCGACGATGAGGCCTCCGATGAAGGCTACCGACGTAGCCGGAGCCGGCGGCGCCAATCTCCCGCGGAGAGCAAACGAGCCGCCCGTGTCATCAACCGAATTCGGCGTGCTTTCGTTGGGTACCAATAGATTTCAGTCGGCAGGTTGAACCGCTCTTCGATGACCGACTTAGCCCAGCAGTACTTGCGAATTCCCTCGGCGCCACCGTGCCGGGCGCCTAGGCCGGAGTTGCGCCGGCCGCCGAACGGCACCGGTAGCTGGAAGACGTTGGTCATGACGTTGTTGACGTTGACCGAGCCGGAATCGATCCGCGCGGCGATCGCCCGGCCGTTGGCATGGTTGCGGGTGAACACGCTGGCGGCAAGCCCGAAATCCGAGTCGTTGGTGCGTCGCACGGCTTCGTCGGCATCGGCCACTTTGACGATCGGCAGGGTCGGCCCGAATGTCTCTTCGGCCATGCAGGCCATCGACTCGTCGACATCGAGCAGCACGGTGGGTTGATGAAACAAACCTGGACCGGGCACCCGGTGACCACCGACGGCGACCGTAGCCCCCTTGGCTACCGCATCGGCAACGTGGCGTTCGATGATGGACAGCTGCTGGGGCGTGGCGACGGCGCCGACGTCGGCGTCGTAACTGCCGGGAGCATCGGTGCCAACGCGAAGTTTCCTGGTCAGATCGACGACCTTGCCGACGAACTCGTCATAGACGGGAGCTTCGACGTACACGCGCTCGACCGACACGCAGATCTGGCCGGCGTTGTAGAAGCCACCCCAAACCGCGGCCTTGGCCGCGCGATCGAGGTCGGCGTCGGCCAGCACGATCATCGCGTCCTTGCCGCCCAACTCCAGGCAACACGGGATCATCCGTTCGGCGGCGCGGATTCCGATCCGCCGGCCGGTACCGACGCTGCCGGTGAACTGGATCATGTCCACGTTGTCGACGACGGCGGCGCCGGCGGGACCGCGCCCGGTCACCGCGTCGAGGACATCTGGAGCGCCGATCTCCTTCCAGCCCTTCACCGTCGCGGCCCAGGCCAGCGGCGTCACCTCGGAGGCTTTGGTGAGGACGGCGCAGCCGGCCATCAGTGCGGCGGGGATGTCGAGCATTTGCATTGCGAGCTGGGCGTTCCACGGCGTGATCGAACCGACCAGCTGATACGGCTGATATGTGACCCGCATTCGCTTGGTCGCCATCATCACGTTGTGCGGCCTGGCTTTCTGGGGCGCCAGGAACCTCTCGGCGTTGCGTGCCCAGTAGTTGAGCACATCCACCGACGCGACGATCTCGCCGATCGGCAGGTCCCCCCAGGTCTTGCCGGTCTCGTCCTGCACGAGGCGCAGCAGCCGGTCTTCGTTGTCCAGGATCCAGTCTCGGAAGCGCTCGAGCCAGATGCGGCGGCCGGTGAAGCCGATCGCCGCCCACGCCGGCTGGGCTCCCCGCAGCCGGTGCGCGACTGCTTCGACCTCGGGGGCGCTCATGTCCGCCACCTTGCCCACCAGACGCCCATCGGCCGGGGAGAGTACGTCGATCTCCGACCGGGCCGGAATCGGGCCGCCGGTCTCGCTGGTGGACAGGGCGGTCACGGGGCCTCCTGGGGATAACAATCGTTCGCAATCGAGTTCGAGTATGCAGGTATGAGTACTGCAGAATCCAGCGAATGTTACCGTCTCTATCGTAGAGATTGCGATAACGATCGTTCCTGGAACGACGGCTCGACGGTCCGGAGGCGGGACGAAAGGACGCGGTCAGGGTGAAAGTTGGAATCACCGTCGACGATCCGGAAACGGTCGTGGCCGAGGCGCGTCGTGCCGAAACGCTCGGCTTCGACTATCTCGGCTGTGGTGAGCACCTGTTCTTTCACGGACCCACACCGAATTCGTTCGCGATGCTGGCCGCCGCGGCGGCGGTCACGTCACGCATCCGCCTGGTGACGTCGATCGCGCTGTTGCCCCTATACCCCGCGGCCATGGTGGCCAAGATGGCGAGCGTCATCGACCGCATCTCGGGCGGCCGATTCGAGTTGGGAGTTGGCGCGGGCGGCGAATACCCGCCCGAGTTCGCCGCGGCGGGTATCGATCCACGCACCCGATTCCGGCGCCTCGACGAAGGCCTGGAGGTCATCCGCAGGCTCTTCGCCGGCGGATCGGCGACGTACGAGGGCAGCTATGCGACGCTTTCCGAGGTCGCATTGGACCCGCCGCCGCTTCGGTCCAGCGGTTTACCGATCTGGCTGGGGGGGCCGGAAGAATGGTGCCCTTCGCCGCGCCGGCCGATACGCCGATGTGTGGATGCCCTATATGGTCGACCCCGGACAGGTGCGGAGCGGATTGGCGGCGGTCCGGACCGCGGCCGCACGACATGAGCGCAGTGCGGACTCCGTGTCGGCGGCGCTGTTCGCCTGGACGGCCGTCGACGCCGACTCGTCGTGGGCGCGCGATACCGGTATCCGAACCGTCAGCGCCGCATACCACCAGGATTTTTCGAAGCTGGCCGATAGGTACCTGCTCATCGGTGGGCCCGATGCAGTCGTGGAGCGGCTGGCTGAGTTCTCCGCGGCGGGAGTGGATACCGTGCTGATCCAGGTCGCCGCCAAGTCGACCGAGGACCGATCCAGGATCGTCGAAACTCTTGCGGGTCGCGTATTACCGATCGTCAGAGATCTCTAGGGTGCAGGCTGGCACGAAAGGGCCTGCCGGGCAACGAGAATAGGAGGGTGACGATGGCGGTTCAAACCAACACTGTCATGGAGGACACCGTCGAGCATCGCGCGATGCGTGAGGCCGTACGCGGTATCGTCACCGCGTTCGGGCCGGACTACTACCAGCGACAAGTCGATGACGGTGGTAGCTGTGCGGAACTGTGGAAGACATTGGGCGCCAACGGTTATCTGGGAGTGCACCTGCCCGAGCAGTACGGCGGTGGCGGGCTGGGCGTCAGTGAGCTGTCGATCGTGGTCCATGAGGCGGCGGTCGCGGGTTGTCCGATGCAGTCGATGCTGTTCTCCTCCGGGGTGACCGGCACCATCCTGGACCGCAGCGCCAACGAGGAACAGAAGGCGCGCTGGCTGCCCGGCGTCGCCAGTGGCGACATCCGGCTTTCGTTCGCAATCACCGAGCCCGACGCGGGCTCCAACGCGCACCGCATCTCGACGACCGCCCGGCGTGAAGCCGACCACTATGTCCTGAACGGACAGAAAGTGTTCATCACCGGCATGGAGTCGGCCGAGTTGGTGATGGTGGTTGCCCGTACCATGCTGGACGACGCAACTGGGCGCGGCCGGCTGTCGGTGTTCATGGTCGACAGGGATTCGCCAGGGCTTTCCTGGACCCCGATCCGCACCGTGATGAACCAGCCCGACAAGAGTCACCAAGTTTTCTTCGACGATGTCCTGGTGCCGGCCGAGAATCTGATCGGGGTGGAAAACAAGGGCCTCGCCGTCGCCTTCACCGGGCTGAACACCGAACGCATCCTGACCAGTTCGCTGTGTACCGGGATCGGGCGTTACGCGCTGGGCAAGGCGGTGAACTACGCCAACGACCGTCGAGTGTGGAACGTGCCGATCGGTGCGCATCAAGCTGTGGCGCATCCGCTGGCGGCCGCCCACATTCACCTGCAGGCCGCCGAACTTGTCACCGACCGCGCATGCTCCCTCTACGACACCGGGGCTGAGGTGGGAGAGCTGGCCAATATGGCGAAATACCTTGGCGCGTCAGCGGGTTTGGAAGCGCTGGACGCTGCGGTCGCGGTGCACGGGGGCAACGGCGTGACATACGAATATCAACTCGCGCCGTATTTCTGGTTGGTGCGCATGCTCAATATGGGGCCGGTGTCGAAGGAGATGATCCTCAACTTCGTGGCCGAGCACAGTTTGGGCCTGCCGCGCTCGTACTGAGCCCGCCCAAGTTACGTCGGCTGGTGAGCATAACGTCGTTGACCTGGCGCCGCCGGGGTCAATATATTGATATAGCTGAGCTCAATATTAGGACTGGTGCGAAGGCAGGTAATGCCGACCATAGGTGGAACTGCGCTGCTCAACGCGAATCGGGTCGGTGGGCGCGAGGCCATCGTCACGGCGGAGCGGGCGTGGACATGGCGCGATTTGGAATCCCACATCGCGAAGACCGCGGCGGCGCTCGAGGCATTCGGGGTATGCAAACACGACCGGGTTGCCATCCTGTCGCCGAACTCCGCGGAATTCATCATCGCTTCGCACGCCGCGTCGCGTCTCGGGGCGATCGTGGTGCCCGTGAACACCAGGTTGGCCGCACCGGAAATCGCCTACATCCTGAACGACTCCGGCAGCACCGTGTTGGGGTTCAGCCCCGCCCAAGCACATCTGGCCGAGGCTGCGAGTCGGACCGCCACGTCGACCACCTTGCTGTCACTGGGACCGTCGAACCGCTATCCCGACCTGCTCGCCGGTGGGTACGGCGATCCGGTTCATGAAGATCGTGCCGGCGAACGGGACGACGCGTTCATTCTGTACACCTCGGGTACCACCGGGAAGCCCAAGGGTGTCCTACTCGATCACCACCGCGCCGTATGGGCGGCGATGGCCCAGATTGTCTCGCTGGGACTGCGCGACGGCGATCGCTACCTGCACTTGGCGCCGATGTACCACTCGGGCGGAATGACGTTCCTGAACGCGACGACACTGCTGGGGGGCACCCACATCGTCGTGCCGAAGTTCGATGCCCGCAGTGTGCTGGAACTGGTCGAACGACACCGCGCCACATGGCTATTCGCCGTTCCCACCATGTACCAACAGATCCTGGACTGCTACCGGGACGACCGCGCCGACCTGAGTTCATGGCGGATCGGCATTTTCGGCGCGGCCCCGATGCCGGCGGCCACTGTCGAGCGGCTGTTGGCCGCGTTTAGGCACGTCGCGTTCTTCCAGCAGTGCGGCCAGACTGAAGCCGGACCCACCGGGATTTATTCGACGATGCAACAGGTCCGGTCGCGGCCGGCGTCGTCCGGCCATCTGGCACAGCCCTTTGTCGAGGCCCGAGTCGTCGACGCGCAAGGAAACGACACGCCGCCGGGGCAAGTCGGCGAACTGGTGTTTCGCGGCGAGACGATCACCAAGGGTTACTGGAATCAACCCAAGGCCACCCAAGAGGTGATCCGCGACGGCTGGCTACACACCGGCGACTTGATGCAGGTGTACGACGACGGCGCCGTGCGTCTGGTGGACCGGTTGCGAGACGTGATCATCACGGGTGGGCGCAACGTTTACTCCGCCGAGGTCGAACAAGCCATCGCCGACCACCCCGATGTGACCGACGTGGCGGTGATCGGCCGGCCCGACCCCGAATGGGGCGAAACGGTGGTGGCTTTCATCACCGCCGCGGCTGGAGCAGACCTCACGCCCGCCTCGCTGAAGCAGCACTGCACCGCGCGGATCGCGGACTACAAGATTCCGCGCGAGATCATCTTCGCGGCAATCCCGCGCAATGGCGCTGGGAAGGTCCAAAAGCAGTTATTGAGAGCGGGTTTGAGCCCGCGTGCTTCGGATGGCAATGGCAGCGAGTGAAGGGGTTCTGATGAATAGAGCGGTGCATAAATTCTGCGCTTGGAGTGGCATCGTCTGTCTGGTCCTGATGGTCGCGGGATTCATCGGGCTGGCACGGTTCTTTTCCGCCGCCGTCGCCGGCCTTGACGACGGCCGAGACCACGCGTTTCATCCTCGATCACACCACCACGATCAGGTGGGGAATGGTGGTGACGATGGCCGCCGCCGTGTTTCTGGGGGTGCTCGCTGTCGAGATCGCGGTTCAGATGCGTCGCATCGAAGGACGGTTCCCCGCGCTGGCAATGATCGAATTCGGTTTCGGCATGTTGTTCGTGCTCGAATTCTTGTATCTGCTTTTCTTCTGGCAGACTGCGACATTCCGCGCCGATCGCGATCCCAAACTCGTCGAGTTGCTCAACGACATGGCCTGGGATTCCCTTCGTCGGCTTGACTGGAACGGCCGCGGCCCAGGTGGCGGCTTTCGGTGTCGCTATCCTGATTGATCGCCGCCCGACGCCGGTGTTTCCGCGCTGGCTCGGCTACGTCAACCTGTGGACCGCCATGATCTTCTGCGCGGGCACCTTCAACGTGTTCTTCAAGCGCGGGCCGCTGGCCTGGAACGGGCTGCTGGCGTGGTGGTTGCCGGTGGTGGTGTTCGGCGTCTGGTTGGTGCTTGTCTCGGTGTATCTGATCCGTGCGGTGCAAAGCCACCTCGCGGAAGTGGGCGCCGAGGAGAACGTCGAAAAGAACGTCGCCACCGGATCGCGTGCGCGCGACCGGGGCACCCCGACGCACGCGGAACTGGCCGCCCAAATCGCCCAGTTGCAAGCACAAGTCGGCGAGCTGAGGGATAAGGCCGCTTCAACCACGCATTGACACGGGCGCCCCCGAGCGTCGGGCGGCGGTTCTAGCTTGCCGCGGCGGCGGGGGTACGCAGGCGGTCCATCAGGGGCGGATCGCTGACGGGCCGCTGGGCTTCGGCGTTGATGGCGCGCAACGTCAGCACCGAGAACATGACGATCCAGACGAAGAACACGATCATCGGGACATAGAAGACCAGCACCCCGTCCTGCGAGAACGGGCCCGTCTTGAAGAACAACAGCAGAGACGCCTCGCACATGAAGAACGACGCGAACAGGTTGTAATAGGCCGACCACCGCGGAAAGGCGGGTTGCACGCTCTTGTCGAGCAGGGTGGTGACGGCCAGGCAGATCTGAAAGAGCGCGAATGGGGCACCGGTGAACAACACACCGAGCCAGCCCAGGTCGTTGAGGGCTTGGGTGACCTCGGGGGAGGTCTCGCCCGGGCGCCACGACGCCGCCCCGAAGAAGAAGCCGATGAACATCACCACGACGACCTCGCAGGCGACCGCGACCACCATGATGTTGAACAGGATGGGCCACTGTCGTTCCCGGCGCCGCACCAGCTGGATGATGCTCATGCTCCAGGTCGTGTACAGAATGCTGGAAAAGATGAAAATGACTGTGGCAATTCGTATTCCGGTGGTGTTGGCCAGGTATTCGGCCACCACTTTGGGCGCCGGGTCGGCCGCTGACGGCGGCAGGATGTACTGAAACCCTGACACCACGGTCGCCGCGAACGGCCAGAGGAACGCGAACGCGAAGCCTGTGCAAGCGCAGACCTTCAGGATGAGCGGGTGGAAACCGTCACTGCGCATGGGTGCGCTCCAATCCTCATGATGACCGGCGTGAAACCTCTAGCCGATAAGGCGGTGGTGAGCTGAACGGTATCGACCCCGACCCAGGCCTGTCAACGGCTTTAGCTACCTCTACTTATTAACAGAAACCGTCAGAAGTGCGAAAACATCTTGTGGAGATACTGAATCTCAAATTAGAGTGACTGTTGGGCAACGCTGAGACGAGGGGCATCGATGGCTGTTCTGGATCGGTCTGCGAGCGACATCCCAGCCGGCGGGCCACTGCCGACCCAGGTGGCGCCGAAGCGGTCCCGGCCGGTGCTGTTCTGGGTTGCGCTCGGTGTCGTGCTGCTGATGTTTCAGGTAATCGTGTTGGCGCGCTGGGTTTTCGGTCCGCATTTCACCTCGACACCGCCTGGTCCGGACGCACTGCCGGGCTGGCAGCACGTTCTGTTCACGGCGCTGCAGATCGGGGTCCCGGTGGCAGCGGTGGTGTTGTTCTATCTGTGGGTGATCCGCCCATGGTGGCGCCATCGCAAGCTGACCACCGATGCGATGATCGCGCTGAGCGCCTCGACGGTCTTCTTCTGGGACATGGTCATGAACTACACGTCGGTGTCGTTGCTCTACAACTCCCATCTGATCAACCGCGGGGCGTGGGCCAACGGCTCTTGGCCGACGTGGACCAGCCCCAACGCAAACCGGCTACCCGAACCCCTACTGATCGTGCCGCCGGCCTACACGGCGCTGGTGTTCTCCCAGGTGATCATCGTGTTGTGGGCGGTGCGTAAGCTCAAAGCGCGCCGGCCGCAGCTCGGGGTTCCTGGCATCGTCGCGCTCATCTTCGTCGGACTGGTCCTCACCGACACCATCATCGAAGGGCTCGTCCTGCGCACCGGAGCGTATGCCTATCCCGGTGGTATCAAGGCGATCACGTTGTTCGCCGGCCGGACGTATCAGATTCCGATGTCGGAGACCGTGTTGTTCGGCGGCCTGGCGTTGGGAGCCATCGCCTGCCTGAGCTACTTCCGGGACGACCGCGGGCGCACCATCGTCGAGCGTGGCCTCGACCGGCTCAAGGCCGGCGACAAGGCCAGGCAGACACTGAAGTTCTTCGCCATCTACGGCGCTGTCCACATCGGTTTCGTGGTGTTGTACATGGTTCCGCAACAGTGGTTCGCCACGCATGCCGACCCGTTCCCGGCCGGATACCCGTCGTACTTGATCAACGGCATGTGTACCGGTGGAGCCGACGGCAAGACATGCCCCGGCCCGGGCGTGCCGATGCCGCGGCCTTAGTCAACTGCGTTGTGCGGCAGTACATTCATCGCTGATCCGTGCAGTGGGCGGTCAAGCGCCGTGCTGCCCGAGCGCGGTCTGGGCAGCGAGTCGGCCAGGCCAGCCGCTGACCCCGCCGCCGGGATGCGAGCCCGCTCCGGCGTGGAAATAATTGCGCACCGGTGAGCGGTAGCCGCCCAGGCCTGGCGCAGGCCGGTTCATGGCCAGCCGGAGCGGGGTCATGTCGACGTGGAAGTAGGACCCGTTCGGGGTGGCGAACTGATCGCCGAAATCGGCCGGGCTGGTTTCGATTCGGCCAATCTCGCCGTCGAAACCGTCCAGGTGCTGACGCACCGAGCCCATGATCGCGTCCGACATTCCCGCTTTCGTCTTCTCCCAGCCGTCGCGCGGTTGGGCGGGGACGTTGGCGGCCAGATAAACGACGTCCTGGCCCTCCGGCGCCAATCCCGAGTCGTTGGCCGAAAGCACGGCCATGTAGACCGGCGGACTTTCAAGCGACTCACCAGCCCGGATGGCCTGCAGCTGGCGGATGTTCTGCTCGAACGTCCCGGTCATCAGCGCCGTCTTGCGGATGTCGAAGTCGTCGATCTTGCGGCGCTGCAAGGCACCCCTCGGGTAGGTGGCGCGCCCGGACAGGGCGACATCGATTTTGAAGGTGGCCGAGTTGTTGCCACTGGCCGGCAAGATCGCGACCTTAGCCCGGGTTGCCGAGTCCAGCACGCCGTCCTCGAGCAGCCCGCCGTAGGCCAGCTGTGGAGGTACCGCCGCGAGTACGCCGCGGGTAGCACGGATCTCTGAACCGTCGCCGAGGACGACTCCGGTGGTGCGATTATCGGTGACCATCACCTTTTGCACCGGGGTACCGGTGCGGACGTGAGCGCCGCGTTGAGTCGCGTACGCCGCCATCGCCTCCATCACCGCACCCATACCCCCGAGGGGCCGGATCACGCCGGGTTTGCGGTGCACCGCGGCCAGGCCGACGCAGTAGAAGCCACCGCCGTCGTGATCGATCGGCCCGATCATGCTGCCCCAGTACGTGGCCAGCGATCGCATCTGGTCGCTGTCGAAGGTATCGGCCATCAGGTCGATCAGGTTGTGCGACATTATTCGGCCCAGCTGGCGCCGAATCGCCCGACTGGGAGCGAGTTTGAGCAGCAGTTTGCCCAGCTCCGCTTTCGGTAACTGCGCGGGATGATGTGGCATGACGGTGGTCAGCGCCTGGAAAATCCAGGACAGCGCCGGTTGTAGATCGGCGTAGGTGCGGGCGTCTTTGGCCGAGAATCGCCGCACCTCGGCCAGCGTGCGGTTCAGGTCGTGGAACAGCAGCAGCGTGGACCCGTCCGCACCGATCCAGCCGTACGGGGCCTGCACCGGCGTGCTGCGGTAGCCGTAGCGATGCAGGCCGAGATCGGAGATGAACGTCGTACACGACATGAACATGTCGTCCATCGCGCCCAGGCTCAGAATGTGGTGTGGCGCCTCGGCCACAAACGCCCCACTATTGGCCAATCCGCCCAGGTGGGGACGCTGCTCCAGGACCAGCACGGTGGCTCCGGAACCGGCCAGGGTGCACGCCGCGCTGAGTCCGTTGTGGCCACCGCCGACCACGATGTAGTGGTAGTCGTCGCAGAGTTCGGGCGTCGTCATCCTTGTACTCCATCGTCGCCGGCGATCAGCGGGTTGAGACGCTGAGTGAAACCTCAAGGGCATCAACGGATCCGGTCATTCCGTTCCCTGAGATGCCGAGACGGAACCCCGCGTCGATGCGAGCCGCCGGATCCGCACACCTGAATTAATTGGAATATCAGTCTCAAAATATCCACATCGTCGCAACGATGTCAACGCTTCGGCCGGCGCGGTTCCCGGCGGTGAGACCTCGGCGCCGGTCATAGAATCGCCGCATATCAGGTCGGGCAGGAGCCGCGACCTGCCGTCAGACAGGACCGTCGATGGACGCCACAACTGCAGGAATCGTCAGCGCTGCCCGGGCGGTGTTCGCCCGCTACGGCGTGGCGCGCACGCGAATGGCCGACATCGCCAAGGAAGCCAAGTTGGCGCGCCAGACGCTGTACGACTTCGTCAGCGGTCGCGACGAACTCATCGAACTCGCTCTGGTGGCATGTTGCGGTGAATTGCAACAGCGCTTGGACGCAGCGTTGGTCGACGCGCCGGCCGGCCTGCGCGAACGTTTCGTCGAAGTACTTGCCCGGGCTGTCGAAATCGCCAGCGGAGACGAGGAATTCGGCGCACTGGCCGAGGCATTGCCGCCCGAGACCGTCGATCGGATCATCGGTGGCGCCACCGCCGTTCAGGCACTGCTGGCCAAGAGTCTGCGACCGGTGCTCGAGGAGGCGGCGGCCGCCGGGCAACTGCGTCCCGGTGTGGTGGTCGACGAAGCCAGTCAGTGGTTGCTCGGGGTGATCAGCTTCGCCCTGCTGCGGGAAAACCTCGACGCCGCGGCCCTGCGCAGGGAGTTTCGCACCTACGCCGTGCCGTCCGTGTTCGTCGACTGCTAGGCGACACCACGACAATACTTGTCGGCATGTCGCCCTAAGCTGTACGCTGAGTTCGAGCCAGTGTTTTCGAGTTGCCCCGATGGGAGGCACCATGTCCGCCGTCGCAGCGGATCACCGCCGGCCGCTTCCGGTGTCGGCACCGCCCCGACAAGTGCCGGCCCCGGTCATTCTTGCGGTGATCGGTGCCCTGGTGGCCGGCTATGCGCTCTGGACGTGGGGAGCCTGGCTGGCCTCGGGCCCCACTCAGATCACTGCCACCCGCGACCCCGGCGATGCGTCCTGGTGGGTCGCACGTGGCTACGAGACGATCATGGCGGTGGCCGTGGTGGTGATCAGCATTCATGTTGTGCGCCAATGCCTTCAGCAACGGCGTCTGGTCTTCGACGGCATCGTGGTCATAGCCGGGTTTTTCACGCTGTTCTGGGACCCGATGGTCAACTGGATGCAGCCCAACTTCATGTACAGCTCGCAATGGCTCAACCTCAACACCTGGGTTGCCCAGGCCCCGGGGGTGGTCAACCCGACCGCCGGTCTGATGCCACAACCGGTGTTCATCATGTTCATCTACCCGTTCGGGCTGTTGGGTTTCTCGATAATCCTCAACCACGGCATGCGGGTCGTGCAGCGACGCGTTCCCCAGATCAGCACCGTCGCGTTACTGGCATTCGCCTATGCCTACGGACTTTTCCTGGGCTTCTGCCTGGAGGCGCCTACTTTCCTGTTCAACCTCTGGGGCCTGCCCGGCGCGCCCGCGTCGTTCTCACTGTTCGCCAACGGACAGCGCTACGCCTGGGCTGAATATCTCACCACCGGAATAGTTTTCACCACCTTCGCCGCGGTGCGTTACTTCCGCGACGACAAGGGCCAAACGATCACCGAGCGTGGGCTGGAGTCTTTCCATCCGGCCGCCCGGACCACCGTGAGCGTCTTGGCCACCATCGCCGTGTTCGCCATGTCGATGTGGGCACTGCTGCTGGTGCAGATCCCCGCCGGACTGCACGCATCGCCCTACCCGACGGACTACCCGGCCCACCTCGTCAATGGGCTGTGCAACATCCCGGGCAACCCGCATTCGACCGCGCCCACCACCTACGGGCCGTGCCCTGGCAGCCCCGGCTTCCGGATGCCGGTCGCCAACACCTTCATCCCCGCCGCCGGGCACTGATACGCGTCGGTGATCCTCGGGTCCTCCCGTGATGCCGTTGCTCGAGGCTCAACCAGTACGCGGGCCGGCCACGCTAGGCTTTTGCACGGCAACCTGTCATGGCTGAGATTGCCGGCATGCGAGAGGGGTGAGCGAGGCTGTCGACCGAATCAACCGTCGTGCGGCGGGGCGCCCGCCGCGCACCTGACACGGTCAAGGAACTCATCCTCAAGGCCGCGCATGACCTTTTCTCGGCGCACGGCTACCACGGCACCCTGACCCGGCAGATCGCCGAGAAAGCCGGCGTCGGTGAATCGGTCATCTTCCGCAACTTCGGCTCCAAGGCCGAACTGTTCGAGACGACGATCCTGGCCCCGTTCAACGAGTTCGTCGACAACTGGGCGACGACGTGGGATGCGAAGACGACAGCCTCCGCCGACCCGATGCAGGTGGCTGAGGCCTTCGTGAAAGGGTTCTACGGACTCGTCGACCAGCACCGTGGACTGCTGAGCACCCTGGTCGCGGCCCGGATCAGCGGCACCGACCCGGGGTTGGCCGCAGTCGCCACCAGGGTCAGCGAGAGGCTGGCCAACAATCTCAGCACGCCACGGCGAGTGCTGCTGGAACACAGCGAAGCTCGCAACTTCCGCAGCCTCGACGCGCCGGTGAGTGTGGCCGTATCGGTGGGATCCGTCCTGGCCCTGGTGCTGCTCGACGACTGGGTGTTCCCGCCCGATCAGCGTCGCCCCGGCAAGACCCGCCAGATCAACGAACTGACTCGGATGCTGCTCTACGGTGTCACCGGGGGCCCTAGGGCCCAAAGTGATCTGCCGGTAGGCCATTAGCCTCGTCGACCTAGGTAGACGACTGCCGCCCGGTCGCGCGGGTCGGTTTGGTGGTCGGCGCCTTAGCGCGCCGGGGTGCCGCGCCGCGGCCGCTGAGATACACCACCCGCCAGACGATTTCGACGAGGGCATCGAGCTGGAGCTCGACCTCCTCGTCGCCGGCGGAGCCGACAAGCTGATAGAGCCCGCGTTCGATCATCCAGATGAGCCACTGCGCAGTGCGTGCGGAATCCAGCTCGGTATCGGCCACCCCGGCGCGCTGTGCGTCGCCGATATAGGCAGTCAGCGCGCGCACCACCTGACCGATCAGATGCTGCTGCTGTTCTTGTGCGCGCGGATCGTAGGCGGCGGTCTCGGCAATCGTGCCCAGAATCGTGCGGTGTCTGCGATAGGTGTCGATCGGCACTCGCATGGCTTTGTGCAGATCCTCGCGGGTTGCGTTGACCGGTAGGTCCCACCACGAGGAGCCATCGGCGATCAGCTCGCCGATGACGTCTTGCGCCATGGCGACGAGAAGATCGCCCTTGTCATCGAAATAGACATAGAAAGTGGATCGCGAGATCCCGCCCGCGGTGATTATCGCTTCGACGCTCAGGTCGGCATATCTCACCCCGTTCGCCACTAGTTCTTCGACGACGCCGACGAAATGGCGGCCGAGCATGCTTCGGCGTTGGGCCCGGGACAGTTGCAGCGGGCGGGGAGGTGATGCGGCCACGCGCGAAGTATATGCCCTGTACGCGCACTCATACAGAGTGTCTGTTTAACGTATTCACTGTTTGATAACAT
The DNA here is from genome assembly GCA_021654635.1 of Mycobacterium kiyosense. Classification (NCBI taxonomy): domain Bacteria; kingdom Bacillati; phylum Actinomycetota; class Actinomycetes; order Mycobacteriales; family Mycobacteriaceae; genus Mycobacterium; species Mycobacterium kiyosense. The sequence goes on along the minus strand of AP025179.1, from coordinate 4,515,621 downwards.
GCACACCATGTCTGATCCCTCGAAGGTGTACATCGTCGGAGCCGGACCGTCCGGCCTGGCGGCGGCGTGGCGGCTGCACGAAGCAGGTCGCCCTGTCGTGGTGATGGAATCCCGCGATCGTGTTGGTGGACAACTGCTTTCGATCAAGCGCGACGGTTATCTGATGGAAGCCGGCACGACGATCTTGCCCGCCGCCTACGACAGCGTGATGCGGCTCGTCCACGACATCGGCATGGCGGACGAATTGATACCGGCGAACTCGCTGATGGGTTTTATGCGCGGGGATCAGATGCACTACCTACGAGCGAATCGGCTCGTCCTGGATGCCGCCCGGACCAAGTTGCTGTCGCTGGGTTCGAAGCTCAAGGTTGCCCGGCTGGCCGCCGACTCGTTCAGGCTACGCAACCTGCTCAGCTACGAGGACTTGTCCATCGCCGGTGCCTACGACATCGAAACACCCGAGCAGTACTGCCGGCGCCGCGGTCTCGACGGGGAGTTGTACGACTACTTGATCGAGCCGACGGTGCGTGGCGGGGCTGGAGTTCCGGCCAGCGTCATCTCTGTCGTGGAGTTCTTCTTCCTCTGGCAGAAGGTGTTGGGCACCAAGCTGTATGCCTTCCGCGACGGATATTCGTCGTTTCCCGAACGGCTGGCCGCAGCCATACCCGACGTTCGCTTGAACACCGAAGTGGTCGAGGTGGTCGAAGACGCAGGCGGCGTGACGGTCACGTGTGTCGGACCCGACGGCAAGCAGTACACCGAGCGTGGCGCCGGGGCCATCGTCAGCTCGATGGGCAACCGGGTTCCCGACCTCGTGCCGCAGCTGGATCCGGAGCGGGCGAAGTTCTTGCGGGAGCTGAATTACACCTCGACAATGTCGATAAACCTGGCATTGAATCGGGTTCCCGACTGTCCGGCTTCCTTCGTCGTGGTTCCACGGCCGGTATCCGAGGGCTTGTTCGCGGTCATTCTGGAACACAACAAGGCGCCGGGCCGGGCGCCGGCGGGCAAAGGCCTGGTGTCGCTGTTCATGATGAACCAATGGGCCGTTGACCACATGGACGCCAGCGATGAGCAGATCCTGGCCGACGTCCTGCCCGACGCCGAGAAGGCGATACCCGGTTTGGGTGACGCGATCGAGTTCGTACGAGTCAACCGGTGGTATCCCGTGCTTGTCTACAGCCACCCCGGGCTGTATCGCGCTCTGGGCCGTTTCCATGCCTCCCGGGATCTGAAAAGTCGCATCCATCTCGCGGGTTCCTACAACTCCTCGGGCAATGTCAACACGGCTACGACAGCCGGCGAACGTGCCGCACGTGAACTGTTACAAGCACTTTCGCCGGCCGCGCTGGCGGTCTGACGAAAATGGGCCAATTCAACATCCCGACACCGCCGTCGATGGTGTTCCCGCGGACGCCTCAGACGGTCGCCGAAATCGTGCTCTGGCTGGTGGTCGTCGGATTCGTGATCTTTGCGGTGCGCCAGTGGCGGCGGACCGGGTCGCCGCTGGGATTGGTGATGCTGGCAGGTGGCGGCATCGCGCTCCTCAACGAACCGCTCGACGACATCCTGGGATTGGTGCACCATCCTCGACCAGGCCAGGATGTGGTGTTCGAGACGATGGGGCCGATACCGCATTGGGGACTGCCCACCTACATCATCTTCTTCGGCGGCATCGCGTATGTGCTGCTGTTGGAGCTGCGCAGGCTCAACTTCACGCCGCGCGCATTCTGGACGGGGATCGCGATCACCTTCGTGGCTGATCTGCTGATCGAGTTGCCGCTGCTGCACTTTCGGCTCTACACCTATTTCGGCTACGGCCAGGTTCCGATGAGCATCGGCGGATTTCCGTTGTACTGGCTGTTCATCAACACCACGGGCCCAATCCTGTGCGCCGCCATCCTGTTTGCGGCGCCCGGCTACTTCACCGGCTGGCGTAAAGTGCTGGTGCTGTTTCTGCCCCTGGTCACCGACGCCGGCTGCAGCGCCGCGGTAGGTCTGCCGGTGTACAACGCGCTGCACGTGCCCGGTGCCTCCGGCTGGGTCAGCTGGACGGGGGCAGTCGCCTCCTGCGCAATCGGTTTGGCAATACTCGATGCGTCGGCGCGCTGGATCTACACGCACACCCTTAAGCTGCGGCGAGACCTGGCCTCGACGCGCGAACTTCAGCAACAATGACTTGGATCCGCGGGCATTTCGATTTGCCGGCGACCCCCGACGGCACGACGATGCCTGCAACGGCGCAGCTCGTCGCGACGGTCGCCATGGCGGTGCTGGTGGTCGGCTTCGCCGGGTACGCAATACGGGAGATCGCCCGAACCCGATCGGTCATGCTGGCGCTGCTCCTCCTCGGGGGAGCGGGGGCGTACTTCAACGAACCCATCGACGATGTGCTGGGCCTGGTGTGGCATCCGGTCGCTGGTCAATGGACCGTGCTCGACACCTTCTCGCGGGTTCCGATGTGGGGCTTGGGCATCTACATCGTGTTCTTCGGCGGAATGCCCTATCTGATTCTGCAGGCGTTGCGCCGGGGTATGACACGTCGTCAACTGTGGGCCTGGGTTGGCGTGTTGGCGGTGATTGATGTCGCGGTGGAGCTGCCGGTCTTGGCCAGCGGCATCTACAGCTACTACGGCGATGCACCCATGAAGATTGCCGGCTTTCCCGCGTATTGGATCGTCATCAACCCGGTGGGGCCGCTGGCGCTGGCGGTGCTGCTGTTGGCCGCCGGTGACACCTTCACCGGCTGGCGCACGTTGTATCTGCCGTTCCTGCCCATGATGTTCGACGCCGCCGGCAGCGTCGCGGTCGGGTGGCCGATCTTCAGTGCACTCAATGCGCACGCTTGCGCGCCGCTGCGATGGCTGGCCGCGGCGCTGACCATCGCGATCGGTCTCGCCACGCTGGATCTGCTGATCAACCACGCGGAGCGCATGTCGGCAAGAGTGGCGCGGGCACCGGAGCTGCTGAACGGCAACGCAACCCGCGCAATCCAGTAACGTCCCGGCGAAAAATCAAGTGCTAGAGCATGATTGGTGCTTCGTGCCGCACTGTTGACATATTCGTCCGACCGTACGGGTCGGCTACCCACCCGAATGTAACCCGGCTTCGACTCCGGGGTGACGGCCCGCCTCGGCATGGTGGTAGTGGTCAGTCGAGCCGTTGACGTAACGATACGAATATCATATTCTCGTATCGTTATATTCCAGAGTGCGAGGCACACCATGCGGCCGCTGGGGACGAGGGAGTTCTCTTGACGCTGATCACGGACCCGGTCCGGGGGACCTCGGAACCGGGCCGCTTCTGGACACTGGCCAACACCGGTGAAGTCACGCCGGGAGTGCTGTCCCCGCTGGACTGGAGTGTGTGGGACAGCTTCGAACTCGCCACCCGCGAAGGGTGGTACGACCTCGGCATCATGGCGAAGTCCGAGATTTTCCTGCCACTGGATCCCAATGTGCGCCAAACTGCGGTGTTCTTCGGTCGCCATGCGATGAACGTCGATTATGTCCGTGCCAGGATGGGCACGGTCCCCGGCGGCTCTCCCGATGATTTCGAGCGCGATACCTGCGGCAGCGTCCGAAAGGGCCTGCCGCCGCAGCCGAAATCGTATCGTCGCGTGCCCGCAATGGCCTGGCGACTGCCGCGCTGCTATCGCCGCACCGGCGCGGAGTTGATCGAATCCAACGCTGAGACCAAACGCTGGTGGACACGAGAAGTTCTGCACGGCAACGGTTCCACTGACCCGGTCGCTGATCTGCGGGCTGCCAGCGTGCGTTTCCGGCAGACCATGCGACTGCATATCCGGGTGCGGACCTTCATCACCGGCGTCCAAGGCGCGCTGGTCAGCCTGGCCGACAAGGTCGGCCGCCCTGACCTTGCGTTACCGGTGTTCGCCGGTTATGGGGACATCACGGAGTTGTCGCTGGCACGTGACATGCGCCGCCTTGGTGCCGGTGAGATCAGCGCCGCGGACTTCGTCGAGCGCTACGGCTACTACGGCCCGAATGAAGGCCTAGTGTGGACGCGTGCGTGGCGCGAGGATCCCGAGGCGCTGCTACCACGCGCACGGGCCTTGGCCGAGCGTGAAGATCCTGACGTGCGATCCCGCGCGGCGACCGAGGCGCGACTCGATGCGGAACGTCAGATCCTGGCCGCGTGCGGGCCCCTGCAACGGCTACTGGCCAAGCAACTCTTCGCCCACGCCGCCACGCAGGTGCGCAACCTTGAACTGGCCAAGAGCACATACCACATGGCCATTGACGGCTGCCGCGCGGCGGCGCGGCGCGTCGGGCTCGATCTCGCCGAACGCGACATCATCGATGACCCCGAGGACGTCTTCTTTTTCACCATCAGCGAACTCGAGCAGCGACCACCCGTAGCCGCCAGGGACATCGTCGAATTCCGCAAAGCTCGGCGGGCCGAATACCTGTCTTTCGACATCCCGATGACCTTCCACGGTGTGCCCCAGACGATCCCGCGTGCCGCCGCCACACCGACGGCAGATGTCGACGAACTCTGCGGCATTCCCGGCAGCCCGGGCACCGTGGTGGGGGTGGTGTGTGTCGCCGATGGCCCCGACGGCGATATCGAGCCCGGTGTGGTGTTGGTGTGCCGCACCACGAATCCCAGTTGGACACCCTTGTTCGGCATGGCCGATGCTCTCGTACTCGACATCGGTGGACCCAACAGCCACGGTCCGATCATCGCCCGAGAGATGGGCATTCCGTGCGTGATCAACGTCGGTAACGCCACCGCGGTGCTGCACGACGGCGACCGGGTCCGGGTCAACGGCACCGATGGCACCGTCACCGTCGTGGCGCGCGCCAACAGGGACCTCGCAGCACGCTGATCGAAAGGAAGGTTGAAGCAACATGGCGCGACAGACATTCGGGGACTTTGGGCACCGCGTGGTGGTGGGATCGTTCGATCCCAACCCGGCCCACATGCAGGTAGATCAGTCGTTGCACGGGTTGAACATCCAGGCGACTTGGCTCTACGGATTTCTGCGTGATGACGAGGACCTCACCTATGGCGTCGAGCGGAAGTTCGTTGGTTCCCTGACCAGCGGGGGATTCATCATGACGCAGGATGGTGACCCCGGCCAGGAACTCAACGTGCATAAGGACTCCGGCCGGTCGGCCCGCGGAGAACTGCGCCGGGTTATCGGCGGTGTCGAACGCAAGTGGTCGGATCCGGTGTTCCAGCGGCTGCCGAAAGGCACTCTCCCCGAAGGGGAACAGCCGATGACGCTGTACTGGAACGGTGCCAAACTGGCCTACGACGAGGGCGACATCCTGTCGATCGAAGGTCCGTCGGTTGGCAACGGAATGCAGTTCTTCGTGCCCTCGTTCCATGAGCCCTTGATCTACACCAGTACCTGCTACTGGACGAAGGGCACCATCCAGGGCAAGACCGTGCAAGGCCCGATGTGGTATGACAACGCCTACTGGCGCCATGGCCTGGAGTGGAAAGAATACGGCTACTTCAACGATCTGCAGATCATGTGGCAGGTGTTCTGTAACAAGTTTGATGACGGCACCTTCGAGTGGGGCCACCTCGTCAACGGTAAGGACGGCTTCACCCCGGGTGTCGTGATCCGCGGCACGGAGGTTGCGGCGATGACACCGACGGTCAGCGCGAAATTCGAGTTGGATTCCGCCGGGTGGCCGCTCGCGGCGGTCTATGACGTCGCCGGTGAGAAGTACGAATTCGAGGGTCCGGTCACCGGTCGCATGACGGAGTTCTCCGAATCCCGCTGGGCCAACTATCGCGCCCAGTACGGCCACCTGCGCAAGGTCGGCGACGACCGCAAGCTGGTTGCCGGCCTGTCCTGGCTGGAAGGGTTTGTGGACCGTCTCGTCGACGAAGGTCTCGACCGTTAGCAGGCGCCGCACCTGCGCGGCCACTTATGGACCGCTTATTGTCGTTGCGCCACTTGGTTGTTCACGATAGATAATCTTTGCGGCGCATGCTCCGCTCGACCTGACCATAGCCGACCGACCCGTCGGCGGCGGTGACCCGGGCCACGCATTCGGTGAGGATCAGCGTGTCCTCGGGCAGGTCCCAGCCGATCCCGTTGAGATTGTCGTTGCGGTCGGTGATCGTCACGGGGAGTGTGTGAATGATCTCGACGTCCAGCGTGGTGCTTTGGCCGTCGACACTGTCGATCCGAAGTTGGAACGAGTGCGGTCCGCCGACGAGATCGGTGAGATTCGGCATATCGACGGCGACGATCTTTGATTCCGCACTGTCAGTGAACACCGCGCCGGCCACCATCTGCTGCTCTCCATCGTGTCCTCGCACCGCCATGGCGTGCACCGACATGTCGGGGAGAACAGCATTGACGAAGACATGGCTGCCCACACCCGCGAACGAGCGTGGTCCGCTGGAGTGGTCGATGTAGCCGACTCCGTCGAGCTCGAGCGACGTGCCCTCGAATGTCACTGTGCCGGTGGTGGTGTAGGTCTGTTGCGTGTGTCGGGATGCCCACGCCTCGCCGTTGCCATGGCCGCCGAACGGATCGAACGGTGGAGCCGCGGCCTCGGCCGACAGCTCGACGCGAAATGGCACGGCGATCCCTGCGCCCGCGGTCTTCTCGGCGAGTTCGGCAGTTGTGCACAGTTCCCCAGCACCGTCGAATGCGAGCGAAAAGCGTTGGAATTCCTCATCGGTGCTGAGCCGAAGGTTGCCGTCGAGCACGAGAGGACCCTGACCGGTACGGCACCAGGATCGGCTCACGATGAGACGCCCGCCGGGTAGGTAGACGTTCGTCTGCACCCACCAGAGATCGAGGTCTTCGCGGCAACGACCGACATGCAGCCACAGGCCGCACTGCGATTCCGGGCTCCAGGTACCGATCCAGCGTGTCTCGCTCCATCCGTCGATCTCGGGAAAAGTGGGATGGTTGGCGTCCATTGAGTGGATCTCCTAGGTCACGGAAAGCTGGATGCGTCATCGAGCTGGTGTCGGTTGTCAGCCAGTACCTGCACTGTCGCCGTGGCACCGTCGACAAGGATCTGGTCACCGTCGCAAATGACAGTGGTGCCGTTGCCGGTGCCGATCACGTAGGGGATGCCCAGTTCCCGAGCCACCACGGCACCGTGGCTCGACGCCGATCCGACGTCGATGACCAGTGCACTGGCGGTCCCGAACAGTGGCGCCCAGCTCGGATCGGTGTATCGGCACACCAGAATGTCGCCCGGCTCCAGTTCGACGTCGTCATTGGGATCGAGCACCACACGGGCCCGGCCCTGTACCGTCCCACCGCCACCGGCGACGCCTTTGGCGGCCTCGACAGGCTGGTCATTTCGGGCTGGCGCAGCGGACGCGACGGTGGCCGGCATTCCAGTGAAACTCACTGGGAGGTCGATGCTCGCGTAGCGGGAGCGTTGGTCCCGTCGATAGGCGATCAGCTCCTTGGCGTCACACAGTCGCCCGTTGGCGAGATCGTGATGCTCGCTGATGGTGAGAAAGAACGCGTCGTCGACGTCGTCGATGAGTTGCTGCGCCACCAGTTGCCGCCCGAGGTCGCGTGCGGCAGCTCGGGCGCCGTCGAGTGCCCGGAGGTACGACGCTTTGGTCAGCTCCAGATTTCGGATCAGGTTGGCTGCGCGGCGCAGTGCAAATCGCAGCGCGAGCCGCCGGAGACGGGGAAGTTCAGCCAGGACACGGGTTTCAGTTTCAATTCGGGTGCGCATCGCGTCGCGTTCGCGGTCGCGGGCCCGGGGCATATCTACGCGAGTGCGGTAGGCGGACACCAACGCGTGTACCCGTTCGGGTTGTTCCCGCCAAGATTTCGTGTAGACGTTGCCTTCGTTCGGTCCGTGAAATCCGTACTCGGCCAGGAAAGCCTCGATCGTCATTTCGTCGCGGCTCACTCGCCAGATATCGTCTGCCAGCGTGGTTTCGGCGACATTGCCGAAGCCGCTCAACAGGTTTCGCGTCTGTTCCGGGCCGGCGCCGGACGCCGGAGCGGCAATTGCGGTAACCGCACCGACTGCCACCGGAACGAGGAACCGGACACGGGAGTGAAGGTTCATGGCTTCGGCGAATTTGCTGCGGGACATCTCCAGACGCTGCAAAGGCGAAGCGTGAGAGGCATTGCCGAGTACGTCCTCACGCCACCATTGACGGTTGCGGGTGTGCATGGCGCACACTAGGGCGTTGGTGCGCAGCATCGCCGCCGGCAGGCGTACCGCGATGACGGGCAGCCGCCGACCGGCCCCTGGTTCTGGGGGTAGACCCGGACGGACGCTGCCGAGGAGGTCCCGCTCGACGTCGTCGGGGCTGACTCCGGGGAGCCGGCCCATGACGGTCCGGATCACCGCGACATTTGCTACTTGACGGCCGTAAATGGCTGCGGTGGAGCGCTTGTTGGGATCGGCGTGGATCGCGGTTTCGCGGCGGGACAACAGTCCGAAGTCGAACATCGATTGCAGCCAAGCGCGTTCCAGGCCGTCACTCCAGATGTCCCAGCACAGTGGTGACAACAGATCGGGCGTGGCCTCGGCCACATTGGTAGTGGTCCAGAAGCGTTCTGGCTCACTGACTCCCGCTACGGGATCGGTGAACCGACGTCCCGAGAGGGTCATCAATTGGTACGGCTGTCGGCGGGAATGCGATCGGCGAAGTACTCGAACCACCCGTAGCTGAAGGTCGGTGTGCGAGGGTCGCCTCGACGGGTGGTCGACCCGGCTTGCGACCCGTAGCCGCCCCAGCGGGAACTGGCGAATTCGTCCATCCAGCCGGTCTTGTCGCCACGGAACTCCCATATTACACCGCCGGTCGCCATTGTCGAGCTGTCGACATGGCCGCCCGCGTCGAATACGTAGTGCTGGGCGTGCTCGGTGGCGGCGGTCAGTACGGTGCCCTCACCGTCGAGGTCTTCGACGACGACCGCGCAGGACAGGCCCCGCTTGCCGTTGACGATCATTCCCCACTGCATCGCGCCGTCCTCGAGGAGGTTGCCGAACGCATTGAAGCTGATCTCCAGGTCGGCATAGAACGCGAACTCCTTCGGTTCGATGCCGTGTGGCCAAAAACCCTGTTCCAAGACCACGATTCCGCGCGCCGGTCTACCCAGAATCGTGCCTTCAGCTCGGTGCGGGACTTGCGAATAGAACCACGGCTGGTCGGGCATCGGGGCGAATGCCTGCACGCCCAGTGCCCCGGTCTGGCCTTCCAAATGCAGGATGTCACCTTCGTCCCAGGTGACCCGGCTGTCGGTGAGGTCGATGGTCAGCGGCGCCTCATCGGCAGGTGCCACCCCTGGTGCGAGGCGTTGCATGACGGGTTCGGCCCAGCGGCGCTGGTTGGCAGTCGAGCTGCGGCGCAGTTCTCCCCGTGCACTGCGCCTGGTGGCCGGCAGCACTTGAAGTGAACCGTGCTCGGTCGACATCACGTAACAACCACCGGTCATCGAGCCCATGAACTTTCGTTCCACCACATAGGAATTGCCGGTGTCGTCCTGGAGAAATCCGTAGATGTACTGCACCTGCATGCCGAGCCCGTAATAGGTCTTCGTCGGCAGCATCGACGCCACCGTGGGCCGAAACGCACCGACCACCGTGCGGTAGTCGAAGTCAGCGAAGGGGCTGAACTCGGACATCGGGGCATTCTCCTGTCCGCACGAGCCGCATACGCGGGACTCACCTGACGGTGGATGGGCGGTCACCCGATCACTTACGATACAGACATAGAATATCCGTATCAATAGGGTCTTCTGCGCGGCGGGTTGGGTTTGGCAGACTGATAACCGTGGCTCAACCCAATCCGATTCGGCGACGCTCCCCGGATGGCGTGCGCGAGCGTGTACTCAATGCGGCCCGAGTGTGCTTCCGGCGCAGCGGCGTAATGGCCACGCGGATGGATGAAATCGCCGACGAGGCCCAGTTGTTGCGCCCCAACCTGTACCGCTACTTCCCCAGTCGAGAGGCGTTGATTGCCGCGGCTCTGGAGCGGGAAATCGAGATCACCAATGGCATCCGGCGGGAGAAGATTCCGCTGGACGGCCCCGTGGCGGGGGTGTTGGTGGAGTCGCTGGTGCTCGGTTATGAGATTCACCGCACCGAAGAAATGACGCAGTTGGTGGTCGTGAAGGAGATGGTCGAGATCACCGCCTCGATAGTCGCCGGCGACGAGTTGATCATGTCCGCGGAGAGTGACTATTGGTATCCCGTACTGAGCTACGGCCGTTCGCGCGGCGAAATCAACGACCGCCTCAGCGATGAGCGCATAATCCGTTGGTTCCTGGCGTCGCAGGTGCAACTGTCCACCCGCACCGAGTTGCTCGACCATGTAGCCCGTGACGCTCGCGAGTTCTTCGCCGATTTCATCGTTCCGCCCGTGCTGTCGCGGCCGTAGAGTTCTCGCCGCTGTCGGCGCCGACATGTTGACCTAATGATACGCAGATAATATTCTTGTATCACTTTGGTTGCGTGACGCGGCGCCCACGCTCGTCAACCAGCCTGCCCGCGCAAAGGAGCTGATTGCCATGACGGCAAGCGCGTCCTGGGTCAATCCCGTTCCCGTGCCTGACTTTTCAATCACTCTCGGTGCTACCACGAGCACTGTGGTGACGTGGATCTGCGTGGTCACCGCGGCTGCCTGCGTGATCGCCGCCGTCGGGGAAATCTTGCTCAAGCGCACCGCGGTACTGCTGTTCTGCTGTATCGGTGGCATCTTCTGCAACGCCATCGAGCCGTTCTGGGATGTCATGGGCCACCTGAACTTCAATCGTGGCAACACCGTTGTCTTTCAAGCGTTCGCCCAGACCGCGTTCCCGGTGGACTATCCCTTGTGGGCGGTGCTGCTCTACATCCAGTTCGGCGGATTCCAGTGTTGGGTCTTCTATTTGATGCTCAAACGCGGCGCCGGCCGCCGGACGTTCTGGATGGTGGCAGGGTGGCAGGTCATCGTCAATGGGCTCATCGAGATACCACTCATCAATGCCAAGGTCTACCAGTACTACGGCGATCAGCCCTTCCGGCTGTTCGGGTTCCCGCTGTGGTGGGTCTTCACGAATTTTGGTGAGCTACTCGGCGCCGTCGTGCTGTACCTGCTGATCAAGAGATTCGGCAATAAGGCTGCCGCTGCTGCAATCTTCATCGTGCCGGCGGCATTCGGGGCATGGGAGCTATGGGCGGGCTGGCCCGTCTATGCCGCTCTCAACTTCGACACGTCGTCGGCGGTGAAACACTTCGCAGCGCTCGTTTCCGCGGCTATCACGATGCTGACCCTCTGGACTTTCGCGAAGTTCATGCCCGTGCTGCAGTCACTACCGGACTGGCACTGCAAGCAATTCGGGGGCCGGCGAGCCGGGACGAGGTGGGTGTTTCCGCCGGCTGACGTCAGCGCTGTCAGCAATTGCGCAAGGCCAATCGGCCTCAATTGGCAAACGGGAACTGAGCCGGGAGTTGGGTGTGGGGCGGGATGACGGCCTTGCCGTCAGGTGTGAGGTAGCCCGACCCCCCCACCTGAGCCGGTGTTGTCGTTGCGGCTCAACGGAACACCCGGGCCCGGGCAGGCGCGATCCGTGCCCTGGCCGCACAATCCGTCGGTGAAGTATGACCTTTCCAGGAGGTCGCGCTGCCATTCTTTGGAGTGGGTCCCGATCCAGTAGTTCGGCACGTTGTAGGTGAGGAACAACGCCACGTGTACGCCGGCCAGGACCGCGAGTGCGCGAACCACCGCCTGGCTGCGGTCGGACAACCGGAGATTCTCGGCGCCGCGCTCGACCAGCGTCTGGCCACGGTCATTGCGGAAGTATCGTAGGCAGGCAACGGCGGTGAAGGTCGCCGAGACGGTGACCACCTCGTTGAGCGGGAAGGCATGGTAGGTCCCGCTGAAGATCGAGAAGCCGCGTCCGCCAGGGTATTCCCAAATGCCGAGGGGCATGAATATCACGCCCTCGAGGATGATGTCGAAACCGACCATGGCGACGAAGCAGCAGACGATCAGTCCGAGGGTGCCGATCTGTGGCCACCTGGCTTTCGCCCGCCGCATCACCGCGCAACCCAGGAACATGGTGATGACGAAAACGTAGACGTACAACCCCGGCATGATCAGAATCGGCTCGACCACCATGGCGCCGGGCTTTCCGTTGGACAGCCAACCCGGGACGCTGTGCACCCACGAGCCGTAGTTGAAGGTCCACGAGTTGTAGGTGAACCAGTGGCCGCCGTAGGCCGACAACGGATCTTGAAACCATAGCGTCGAGAAGGCGAGCACCAGCATGCCGTCCAGGGTCAGCCGGCGTTGCCGGACGATTGGGCGCACCACGAACCACCCAATCAGGATCAGCCCGACCGGAATCGACACGGCCTGGAAGAAGACCATCGCCACTTTCATGTAGGTCGGTGGATCGTTGGGGCCGGTGGGCACCCGTTGAAAGAACGGGCCGGTCACCCAATCGATCAACACGTAGGCGATGAAGGCAACGATCAACGCTTCCGAGGCCGGCCCACCACTTCACCGGAACCAGACGGTGCGGTTCCTGCGAGAGATCGTTCACATTCCCCGAGCCCGCCGAGGGCCGAGCTTTGGTGGCTGTGGCGCGGGTTGACATCATGAATTCGATACTGAGACGTCATGTACCAAATTGTCAATGTAATGTCGAAGAAATTGCAGCTCAGCAGTGATGAGTACGCGCCCCACCGCACCGCTCGGACAACCTGCCGCGACCGGGCGGCGCTGTCCGGGCCAGGCAGGAGGGGTTCGTCCCGCATAGCCTGAACCTGTCACGCCGTCCTACGGAAACGACCGTTCGGGTCGAATGGAGTTCGCCCCCCTGCGAGCTCCCCGATCCCGCGTGACGCCGCCACCCGTCGGGTTTCCGGCGAGTAGCGGCGTCACGGGTGATCATTGCCTCAGCGGAAGTCCATCCAATGTCCGTGCGGGGTCCAACCCATGTGGAACGGCAGTTCGATCTTGCAGATCGGGCCGGCGGTGATGTCGTCGGTATCGAAGATCTGGAATTCGCCACGCCGATCGGCCCACCACGACACCGGCACGATGATGTAGCCGTCGCCCTCGGGAGCGTCGATGCTGCGCGGTGCGAACGACGCTTCCAGGACCGCGGCCAGCTCGCCCGGACCACGGATCTGGTAGATCTCCTCGGTGAGCTTGTCCACGTCGTTGCGGATGAGGCTGTCCATGCGCATGCCGCGCTTCTTGGGCTGGCCGCCGATCTGGAACCCGTAGCGGTGTCCCTTGCCGTAGAAGCGTTGGTCGACCTTGCAGATTTCGGACGGCAGCTCGGAGAGTTGCTCGGCCTTGGTGACGCCGGTGGTGAGGTTGACGGTCCAGCGTCCCAGGTAGCTTGCGGCGTTGCTGAAGAACAACGCAGCCTGGTCGCCTTCTTTGAACTCGTTTTCCATCGGGAACGGCGGCGTGTTGAAGATGGGTGCGTCCAGGACGAGCTGGTCTCCCTTGACGTTGGCCGTCATCGTATGCATGACGTATTGCGCGGGCAGTTCGGTCTTGACCCAACGGATCTCGCCCTGCAGATCGTGCCGCGGGATCAGCGCGATGGTGATCGGCAATTCCGGCTCCCAGCCGAAGACCGCGTACCCCTTGCTATTCCGCTTCAAGTCGATGATGAACGGCTGGAAAGGCATGACCACCCACTCGGGTGTGAGCCAGATATCATGTGCCACCGTGTTGTACGGGGCATCCCACAGGTCGCGGGATTCCACCGTCCCGTTCGGGTGTACGTATTTCATCGACACATAGGGCGCGGTGTCGCTGTATGACCACCCGTAGAGAATGCCCGTGTCCTCATCCCATTTCGGGTGAGCGCAGAAGGTGCCGTCGCCGAAGCACACCGGCTCGTGCGGGCCTCGGGACAATTCCGGTGCCCACGGTACGATTCCCTTGGTCTCCAACGTGATCGGATCGATGATCTGGGGTGGGGCGCCCAGTTCGCCCGAAACAATCAGCTCGCCGGCGAACGGAAAGATGTTGATGCTGGCCGTGCCCTGCGGGGTGTGGGCGTTTTCGGTCGTGCGCAACACCTCGCCGTAGCCATAGTCGCGGTAATCGCCGAACCCACCGTCGGAGTACTCGAACATCCCGCGGCCGTACCTGTCTTCGAGCATGTATTTCGGCGTGCGAACCCAGCGGTTCCGAAAGTCGGCGCGGCCGTTCTCGAACACCAGTCCCTGCACCATGCCGTCCATCGCCAGCAGCGGCGTTGTGCCCTGGCTGGTCGGCCGCTTCCAGCATGGCCCGGTGCGGTAAATCCCACCGGAGAGATCGCGGGGGATCTCACCGTGGGTGACGATGCACTCCTCGACGGTGGCCTCGAAGCGCATCGGTTGGAACGGCCCCTTGGTGGTGACCGTGTCGGGAATGGAGTAACCCATTTTCAGCTCCCTGGTTCTTGTTCTGGGCAGCAGCGCTTACGCGAGGGCTGCGGTACCGGAGATGTTAGCGCCGAAACCTCAACTTGTAAACGAGCACTTACGTAGTCTACACGGCGCAGGCCGGTGGCGGTCGGCGGTGGGGTCGGCGCCGCCGGAAGTGGCTGGGGAAGTGCGATGTGACATACATTAAGCTGCAGTTCTTCTGCGCGCCTCAATGCTGGCGACGTGCGCCATTCTAGTTCGGCATAGCACAAGACTGCTGGACCACGTCGGCGATACGTAAACGATCGTTACCCCGTGGAGTCCGGCCCGGGTCGGGGGGGCGAATTGGGGCGAGTGGCGCGCGGCGGGGCAGGACACACCCGCTGACGCGGCGCCCGGGTGCCCGAGCGGCAGCTCATAATCGGACATGGCCACTGACCACCCGCCGACTCGAGCGATCACCGTCGAGCAGTATCGGGAACTGTTGGCCAGCCGCCTGCGCGCGGACGGTGTCGTCGGCGTGGACGCCGCCGAGCACGCCGAACTGGTGTTCAACCTGACCCGCCTGCACCATCGACTGGCTCGCGATTTCGAGGGAATGCATCGCCGGCGGGGCTGGACCTGGGCCGGCTTTCGCATCATGAATGTGTTGTGGGCAGTGGGTCCCGCCGAATTGCGCGATATCGCACGCCTTTCGGGAGCGTCCCGGGCCGCTGTCTCCAGCGCGCTGAACACACTTGAACGCGATGGGCTGGTGCTCCGCAGCCGTGACAGCGCCGACCGTCGACTGGTCCGAATCGAGTTGACCGAGCACGGTGCTGCCGCCTTGCGCGAGGCGATGCGTGAGCAGGGGGACCGGGAACGTGCCTGGTTCGCCGAACTCCAACCCGCTGAACAGCAACGGCTGAGCGAGCTACTCGCCGCACTGGCCGACCGCAAGACACCATCGGGCATGCGATGAACGCCGCGGCCCTTGTCCGGTCAGGGTCGGCCGGGAGCCAGCGTTGCGGCGACGATTCGATCGACGGCCCGCATCGTCCGCCGGGTTCGTTCTTCGTCGGAGTAGAAGCCGATGTCCATGGCCAAGCCCCACAACAGATCCATGCACACCTGCGTGGTGGCTTCGGTGTCCATCTCGGCGTCGATCTCACCGGTCCGTGCCGCAGCAGCGAGCAGGTCGCCGACGTAACGGCGCACGGAGTCGATTGGCAGCAGCGCTTTTTCGCGGAGCTCCGGGTGAGTGATGGCGTCGGCGGTCGAGATGACGAAGAACCGGACGAATGTCTCGTCGGTTTGGCTGAATCCGACCGCGCTTTCGAACACCGCCATGACGCGTCGATGCGCGGAGCCGGTCACACCGTTGGCGTCGGCAAGGATCTTGTCGGCCACAACATCGCGGACCGATGCCAGCGCGGCGGCGTAGAGCTCGATCTTGCCCGAGTAGTAATTGGCCACCGCGTTGCGGGTGATGCCGGCTTCCTCGGCGATCTGTTTGAGGCTGGCTCGCTCGTAACCGGTGGAGGCGAACACCTGCCGGGCAGCGTGCAGGATTTTCTGCCGTGTCTCGGCGCCGTCTGCGCCTAACGGTCGGCCTGGCCGGCGGCGGCCGACGGGAGAGGTCACCGGAAAGACTCTACGAGCCGGCGCTGGGCTTTCGCTCACCGCGATCAGCGCGGGCCGTCGACGCCACTGGCAAGCAAATGTTCGACCAGCTTGTCCGGAACCGAGAGAAACGGCGAATGATCCCCGCCCAGGTCGACGAGTCGGGCGTCGGCCGCGGTGCTCATTTTCTGCTGAAACCACCACGGCAACACGCGATCGTGACGACCGCCCAGGTAGACCTTCGGCACCGATCCGAAACCCTCGGCGGTTATGCGCAAGGGCGTGGTCACCAAGCCCAGCGGCTCGGGGCACAGTTGGCCGGCGGCCCACTCGGCGTCCGCGGGTGTGCAGCGGTTGTAGAAGCCTTCGACGACGAGCTCTGGCGCCACCGCAAACGCGCTGCCGTCTGGCTCGAAGGTGAGTGCCCCCGGGCGGGCGAACAACCAGTCCTCGCCGATGCTCTGCATCTTCGGCAGCGGAGCCTCGCCGTCCTCGACCAGCAACGCATTGACCAGTATCAGTCCCGTGACCGCATCGGGTCGCTGCTCCACGAACTGGCTGACGACCACTCCGCCCAGACTGTGCCCGACCAGCACCACTGGGGGTCCGGCGCGGTCTACAGCGGCGGCGACGGCGTCGAGGTACGCACTGAGCTCGGGCCGGCTCCCCGGCCGGCGCCCCGGCAGGTCGACCGTCACCACCGCGTGACGCTCGCTGAGCGGACCGACGATCCGCTGCCAGCACCAGGCGCCGTGTAGCCCGCCGTGGACGAGGACGAACGTCGTCATAACCACACCCTTATCCCACGCACCGCCAAACGATGTTCGGTTATTTGGTGAGTTACCGTGCCAGGCAGGGCGGCCCAGGTCAAGCGTCTCGGAGCAGTCTGGGCGCGAATTCGCCGCTCTGGGCCCCCTTCCTAACCAAACGTCGTTCAAATAGAGTGGGTCTGCGGCCGATTGAACCGCTTGCCTTGGAGCGCAGCGGAGCTCACAGCGATGGTTGCCGACGTGGAAGGCGCCCTATGTCAAGCGGTTTGGACAAGCTGGATGTGATGCACCCGGCGGCTCACTCGGTTCGTCGTGAGATAGTGCCCGCGACCAGAGCGGGTTGGCGCTGGCAGCATTACCTGGCCGTGATCGCGGGGTTATTCCTGGTCTGGGGTGGGTGGACGATCGGGGCCTGGTTGGCGGCGGGCCCTCGGCCGGTGACCGCCTATCGAGATCCCACGGCGTCCACCTACACGATCGCGAAGGCCTACGAAATTGTCGCCGTGCTGCTGGTTCTGGGCGTGGGTACTTATGTCGTTCGCGGGTGTCTGCGACAACGGCGCTTCACCTTCGACGCGCAGCTCTGCATTGCCGGGCTGTTGGCGTACTGGCTCGATCCGTTCTACAACTTCTTCGTTCCGATGAACCTGTACAGCTCGAACTTCGTGAACGTGGGCAGCTGGTGCAGTCATGCGCCATTCGTGCTCAACAAGGCGTGTGGCGGCTCGCCCGAGCCGATCCTGGTCATCGGCAGTATCTACCTGGTGGGGTTTCTGGTCTGCGCAATGTTGGGGTGTCGGCTGCTGCGGGCGGTCAAAAACCGGTATCCGGGCGCCTCGATGGCGCGGGGCTTGATTGCGCTTGCGGTTTTCGCCATCGTCGCCGACCTGTTGATCGATGGTGTCTCGAGCCAGTTGAATCTGTGGAATCAGTTCATCCCCGCCGGCCTCAATATCGCCAATGCCGTGCGTCCCTTCCCGGCGACCCTGCCGCTGTCGGCGATACTGTTTTTCGGGGCCCCGACCCTGGCTCGATACTTGCGTGACGACCGAGGGAGAACGATCTTCGAGCGCGGGCTCGATCACCTGCGGCCGCGCAGCCGCAAAGCCCTGTCGTTTCTGTCCTTGGTTGGCTACATGCAGTTGATGGTGGCGGTGACCATTCTGCTCACCATCGCCCCGGTGGGGCTGTACGCCAACAACTCGCCGACCTACCCAGCCCATATCCTCAACGGGCAGTGCGACATTGGCCCGGTACAAGGCAGCGCCTACGGTCCATGCCCGGGTACCCCGGGCTTCACGGCGCCGCTACGGCGTCTGCCGCATCCCTAGCTGACAGAGCAGGGCCCGCAACTTTAATCACGGTTAAGGCGGAGATCGGAGTGCAGATTGGTGTTTGCCGCAACTGACTGGGTGGCCTACCACGCGCGGCACCGTGGTGGGTCCCTTGCACTCGGATGCGCGGAGGACGGCCGGCGAACAACGTGGGCACAGCTGGAGGATCGGGTCGCCGGCGCGGCCGCTACCTTGCGCGAACTCGGCGTCGGGCCCGGCGACCGGGTGGCATTGGTGAGCGAGAACGACCCGCGCGTGTTCGAGGTCCAGTTCGCCTGCATGCGCCTCGGCGCGCTCTTCGTGCCGCTCAACTGGCGACTGCACGTCAGCGAAATTCAGGACATCTGCCTCGACGCCCGGCCGGGTGTCATCGTGCACGACGAACGCTGGGCAGAGGTCGCGGACGCCGCTGCCGTGAAAACCGGTATCGCCCAGCGGCTGTCGTTCGGCCGGGAGCACAATCGGACCGATTACGAGTCGGCCATTTCGACGGTGAACCCGCTGCGTGCCGGCGGCGCGATCCCGATGGACCAGCCCACGCACATTCTGTACACGTCGGGGACGACCGGGCGGCCCAAAGGTGCTTTGTCGACCAATGCGACGCTGGTGTGGCAGGCTCTCAACACCGCCCACACCACCGGGTACTCACAGCCCGGATGCCATCAACTCAATCCGATGCCGTTGTTTCACGCGGGCGGCCTGAACGTGATGGCCAATTCGATCCTGTACTTCGGCGGCGCGGTCACCACCATGGCCCGCTTCGATCCCGATGCCGTTCTGCACCAGATGGTGAACCAGGACCCGCCGATCACCCACTTCGCCGCCATCCCGATGTTCTATCAGCGCATCGCCGAAACGGCCGACTTTGCGGCGGCGGACCTGTCGCGGATGCGCCATGGGATCATCGCCGGCGCAATCGCATCGCCAGAGTTGTTGCAGCTGTGGGCAGACCGTGGTTTCCCGCTTCAGCCTCAGTACGGTGGAACCGAAATGGGTCCGATGGCAACAGCTCTGGACGACGAAGCGAACAATCTTGCCTATGCGAAGAATGGTTCAACCGGGCGTGCCGCGCTGCATACGCGGATAAGGCTGGTCGACTCGGCAGGCAAGGACGTCGAGGACGGTGTTACGGGCGAAATCTGGTTGCGGGGTCCAAGTGTCACCGTCGGATATTGGGATCGCGACAACGCCGATTACTTCACCGACGACGGCTGGTTTCGGACCGGAGATTCGGCATACCGAGACGGCGACGGCTTCTACTACCCGGTTGGGCGTGTGAAGGAGATGTTCAAGTCCGGCGGGGAGAACATCTACCCGGCCGAAGTCGAACAGGTGCTCGCGCTGCATCCCGATGTCCGTGATGTCGGTGTTGTGGGGGTGGCCGACGACCAGTGGGGTGAGGTGGGCCTGGCCGTGGTGGTGCCCGAAGCCGGGGTGGTGGTTACCCTGACGGATTTGAATGCCTTTGCGGCACAACGTCTGGCGCGCTACAAGCTGCCCAAGCGGCTGGTACTGGTCGAGGAACTTCCTCGTAATGTCACCGGCAAGTTATCCCGCGAGCAGCTCAAACAGGATCATTGGGACAGTTGAGCGTTCTCGGCCTTGCGCGGCGTCACGAATACCATCTCCTGGGCGACGCTCGCCACGAGCCGACTTGCCCGGGAGCGTAATTCGCCGCGGCAGTACGCGCGGTAGCCGTGCGCGATGGGCGCGAACTGCTCGAGCAGCAGCCAATCGTCCAGGCGGGCTGGACGGTGGAACCAGACCGAATGATTGAGCGTCGCTCCCAGCAGGGTCGTGTGGCTGACCATGTCGAGCCACGCTATCCCGGTCGGAAAGTATACCGGCTCGAACATGGGCAGATCCGTGGCGAATACCACGGCCGCGACGTCGGCCCCGGGAAGCTGCCGCGGATAGTCAATAGCCTTCAGCCAGATGCGGTTTCGCGGTGGAGCAACCGAATCGCTCCACGGCACGTGGTCGACGTATCGCAGGTCGACCGGCCACTGCGGGCCGGCTTGAACGGGAATGTCGGTCCCGTATCGGTCCGCCAGTGCTGCCCGGCGCGAGGGCAGCGTATCGGGGTCGGGCGCCGGGTCGACATGGTCACCGTGGTCCGCCGCCCATTCATGTTCGATCGATGCCTGGCTGTCGCTCGAGGCCGCGGTGTGAAACGAGACGACGGTGGTGGCCAGCATTCGTCCGTCCTGCCGCGCGGTGACCACCCGGGTGGACATCGAACGGGAATCACGGACCCGGTCGACGTCGTAGCTGATGGCACGCGTGTCGTCGCCGGCGTGCAGGAACGAGGTCTGCGACGAATGCGGCACTCGAGTGTTGTCGACCGTTGCGGCTGCGGCGAGCAGGCTCTGCGCCCCAACCTGGCCGCCGTAGAGACGCGGCAGACCCGAACAGACCGGTGCGGCGTGATAGCTATCGGCCGCGGCCTCCTGCAGGGCGAAAACCGTTGGCCACCAAGGTACGGCGTCGGCGGAATTCGGCACTGACTCAGGTATCAGCGGGCGGTTGCACCGGCGTCGACGGGGATGGCCGCGCCGGTGATGTACCGGGCTTCGTCAGAGACCAACCAGGCGACCGCGTTGGAGATGTCTTCGGCCTGGATGAGTTGCACGGGAAGGATATTGGTCATCGCCTCGAACAGCTCGGGCACCTCGGGTGCGGCACCCAGGAACGCTTCGTTGTTCACCATGGGAGTGTCGGCCCCGGTGGGGTGCAAGGAGTTCACCCGGATGTTGTAGCTGCCCAACGCGTTCGCGTAGGCGCGCATCAACCCTACGACGCCGTGCTTGGCCGCGGTGTAGCCCAGCATCCCGTACGTCTTGGACCGCAGGCTACGTGTGGTCCCCTTCAGGCCCGCCGCCGAGCTGGTGATGACCACGGCGCCACCCTGGTTCTGGTCGACCAGCGTCGGGATGGCCGCTTCGATGGTGTGGACCACCCCGGTGAGCATGACGTCGATGCAGTCGTGCCAGGCTTGGATCACCTTTGAGGTGGGGCCGAGTACCGGCATGATGCCTGCGTTGGCGATCACGATGTCCACCCGGCCGAACTCCGCCAATCCCTCGTCGAAGACTTTGTTGACCGCCGCCTCGTCGCGAACGTCGGCTTTGGCGGCCACGATTCGACGACCGAGCCCTCGGACCAGTTCGACGGTTTGGGCGAGTTCTTCCTCGGTGCCCAGCGGGTAGGGGACCGAGTCCAGCTGTTCGCAGATGTCGAACGTGACGATGTCGGCACCCTCCTTGGCCAATCGCACGGAGTGTGAGCGCCCCTGGCCTCGTGCTCCACCGCTGATGAAGGCAACTTTGCCGTCCAACGCTCCCATTTGGATCTCCTGTTCGACGCGACGCATGCGCATTAACCGATCATTGTTAGATAACGTAGTGCCGCCCCGAGGCCTTGTAAACAACTTTTCGCAGACTGCAAACGGTTATCTCGTGGTGGTACCGCCCGGTGCTGCGCGATGCCTATCCGGGTCCCGGCCGGCCGAGGGTTCAACCGGTGGCGCCGTCCTGGCGTCCGATGCGCACCGCGCAGCCATCGAGATCGCTGAGTGCTCGGTTGTTGCAAGAGTTGGCCCGGTGAGCCGGGCTGTGTGCGCCATGCCGCGGCACGCGTGAAGACAGCCGCCGTGCCGCGGCATCGCCGCGACTTGCTTATGTTGTGCTGCAAAGCTTTAACGCCTGATGGAACTCCGGTCGACGTCGTCTGCACATCCTGTCAGAACCGCACAACTCACTGGCCGATGCCGAGTTCGCTGTCGGAGCTGCTCGAATTTGCAGACTTATTGTAGTGACAGAGTGTTTGATATAAAGTCGCACGAACGAGAGGAGTGACATGACCGAACGCAATGCCGACGTGGTCGTCGTCGGGTCAGGACACAACGGATTGGTGGCCGCCTGTTATCTGGCCAAGGCGGGACTGGACGTGCTCGTACTGGAGGCGCACCACACTCCCGGCGGCATGACGGCCACCAATCCGATGCCCGAGGCGCCGGAGCACTTCGCCAACGACGCGTCCATCCAGCCGTCGCTCTTCCGCACGACGCCGATCTCGCGCGAGCTGGGCTTGGAGAGTAAATACGGGCTGCGCATGAGAGTGATCGACCCGCCGCACGTGCACATGCAAGAGGACGGTAGCTCGTTGGCTCTCTGGCGTGATCCCCGCAAGACCGCCGATGAGCTCAGCTACTTTTCACCGCGCGACGCCGCGGAGTACCTCGAGATGTTCGAAACCATCCGTGCCGCAGTCGATATCGGCTTGCCTTTCATGATGGCAAACCCGTTGCGACCCGGAATCCAGACGATCCTCAAAATGCTGAAGGCGACCGGCGTCCACCGACGCCGACTCGCCGCGATCGGCCGTTGGGCCGCAGGCTCTTTCAGTGAGACTCTCGACGAGACATTCGAATCCGACATCATCAAGGCGCAGCTGGCGATCAATCTGCCTTTCACACCATTCGCCACAGACGGCGGCGGCTGGGGAATGATCTACCTCGGCATCATGAGCAAATACGGTACCGCCATGTTCGAGGGCGGCACCGGCAACTTCCCCCCGAGCGCTGATCGAGTGCCTCAACGACTTTCGAGGCCGGGTGCGGTGTTCGGCGGAGGTGGATGAACTGATCGTGCATGGCGGTCGAGTGACGGGCGTGCGCCTCGTGGATGGTGAGGAGGTCTACGCGCGACGTGGCGTGTTGACCGCATGCAGCCCCAAGACCACTTTGACGCGGTTGCTGCCCCGGGGTGTGCTGCCGTGGAAAATGCAGGCGCGTGCGGACAACATCCCCACCCGAGTTCGGGGTATCGCGGACTTCAAGATGGACGTGGCGGTGAAAGGTCGCCTGGACACCTCTCGACACGAGCGTTGGCGGGGGGGACGGAGTCGATTTGCGGCTGGGCGCAAATTCATTCAATACGTGGCAAGAGGTGCTGGGTGCCGAGCGGGCCTGCCGGCGAGGAGACATTCCAGAACACGTGTGCGGTCTGGGGCAGGTCACCACTGCGATGGCTCCCGAACTGGCGCCGAAGGGACACGACACGTTCTGGATGTGGTGCGGGCTCACACCAGCTGACCCCGACGCTGATTGGGACACCGTGCGGGCACAACTGCAGAACGCCGCGATCAAACACGTCGACAAGTTCTACGTCGGCGTCGACGAACTCCGGATCGGTGTTCGCACTTTGGTTTTGCCCGATATCGAAGACCGCTTCCACGCAATCGACGGCAGTGTCTATCACGTCGTCCGGTGATCACCCGATTCGGGCCGCGGAAGCCGGCACCTGGGTTCGCCGGCTATTCCACCCCGGTGCCAGGCCTGTTCCTCACCGGCTCGGGGACTCATCCGGTCGCGGGCATCAGCGGCCTGCCCGGCAGGAACGCCGCCAACACCATGCTGCGCGTATTCAAGAAGGAATCCGGGCGCACCAGCTAGACGCCGCACTACTCAGACAAGGAACGAAGTCATGAGCCACATCCTCGATTTCTCCGATCACGCCGCGTTGTTCCAAGAGCAGACGGGCGGCAAAGGAGTCAACCTGAGTCGGCTGTTTCAAGCAGGCTTTCCGGTGCCACCAGGCTTCTGTGTCACCGCGGATGCCTACCGCTGCTTCATGGCCGCCGACGGTCTGACCGAGCGGATCGTCGAGCTGGTCGCAGAGCTTTGCTACGACGATCCGGACGCCCTTGATCGCCAAACCGCCGCGATCAGGCAGTTCATTGTGGCCGCTCCGATGCCCGCTGAGATTTCGACGCAAATCGCAACGGCCTACGCGGGTTTGGGGGACGGAGCATTCGTAGCGGTGCGCTCCTCGGGGACCGCGGAGGATCTGGCCGACGCGTCGTTCGCCGGACAGCACGACACGTATCTCGACGTAGTGGGCGCCGAGGAGGTCATCGATGCGGTGCGCCGGTGTTGGGCATCGCTGTGGACCACGCGCGCAACCGGGTATCGCAAGCACCACGACTTCGACCATGCCGCGGTGGCGATCGCGGTTGTGGTCCAGAAGATGGTCACCTCCGAGGTCTCGGGGGTGATGTTCACCGGCAACCCGTTGACCACAGCGACGGACGAGACGGTCATCAACGCGACATGGGGGCTGGGCGAGGCGTTGGTGCAAGGCATCATCACACCGGACCAGTTCGTCGTGCAGGTACCGCAATACACCGTGGTCGAAGAGTTGCTCGGAGCCAAGGAATCCCGGATCGTACGCGACCGCAGCCAGGGTCGCGGCGTGATCGAGCAGGACGTGCCCGCGCAGGAGCGGGCTCGCGCCAGTCTGAACTCTCGGCAGATCGTCGACCTCGCGCGTCTCGGCCAGACGGTGCAGGAGTACTACGGCGGCTACCCGCAGGACATCGAATGGGCCATCGAAGGCGGCACCTTGTACCTACTGCAGTCCCGACCCGTCACCGGAGTCGACTTCACCTGGGATGCGGATGTCGATCGGGGCCATCTGCAGGCTGCGGCTGTCGACACCGTCTGGACCCGCGCCTACGCGGACGCGATCATGACCGGGTCGCCCGGTGCGCTGCAGTACGCCTGCCGGACCCCACAGTTCTCCAACCGGCACATGCGCCGCATGTGGGAGATCTTTGGTTTTCCGGATCTCGCCGAGATGCGAGCATTCAAGTACTGGAAGGGCCAGTGGTACTTCAACGTTGACACCGAACGCCTGCCGATCGAGCGACTAGTGCCCCCCGCGCTTCGACCGATGTTCCTGGACTTCATCCCGCCGACGATGCACGAGCAGGTGCTCAACGCGCCGTTCGACAAGGCCACCCTGGCACGCGCGCTCATGCGCTGGCACATGCTGGACCCGGACACCACACCCGGCCAGTTCCCCCGGACGTTCGAAGCATGGCGAGCCCGCACCGATTACGAAGGCAAGACGACCGAGGAACTCCGCACGCTCAACGACGAAGAACTCGTCTCGTACTGTCAGCACATCACCGCTCTCGAAGGTGAGTGGGGCGACTGCATCTTCCTGCCGTACTTCTTCACCCTGCGTTTCGCAATGGCGGGCCTGGCGTGGATGCTCAGCACCTGGTACGACGGCGCCGATCCCATGGCGACGTTCGCCACGCTGGTCGCGGGAGCCACCCGCCGGACCGACACGCAGCGCGAGAACTCCGAATTGCTGGAACTCGTCACGATGATCCGTCGGTCGCCAGCACTATCAAAAGCCTTGCAGGAGAACGAAGACCGTGCATTTTTCGAGCACTGCCACACCTTTCTCGAGGGGCGGCATTTCCTCGAGCACTACGACCGGTGGATCGCCAACTGGGGTTTCCGCGGACAGGCGGATCGGGACTTCCTGCACCCGCGTCGAGCCGATGACCCAACCCTGGATTACCGCGCGTTCAAGCTCATGCTCAACGCCGACGCCGACCACGATCCCCAAGCCGCGGAGCGAGCGCTGGCGCGACAGCGCGAGGAAACATTCCAGCAGGTCATCACCAACGTTGCCACCAAGCCGGACGGCCAATTCAAGGTCGAGATACTCAAGGCCGTGCTCCCGCTGTGTCACGAGTATCTGATCATCCGCGATAACGAGCGTTGTCGTCCGACCGATGTGCTGATGTACGCCTGGAAGCGCGGCTTCGACGAGATCGGCCGGCGACTCTTCGAACGCGGCATGATCGAAGATCCCCGAGACCACAACTGCCTGTCCGAGATCGAGCTGTACCAGTTCTTCCGTGGCCTGGAAGAACGGCCAGACCTGCTGAAAGTCAAGATCGCTGCCCGCCGCCGGCATATCGACGCGGCACTGCGCAAAGAGGCGGACCCACCGAAATACCTCATCCGCAACCGAGCGGTCGATCTCGATCATCCGCGGGCCGAGGGCCAAGATGGCGTCTACGTGGGCACCGCAACGAGCCCAGGCACCTACACCGGAATTGCCAGGGTGGTGCGCGACCACAGCGAGATGGGCCGGGTCCGGCCCGGCGAGGTATTGGTCACGCACTCAACCGATCCCGGCTGGAATCCTGTTTTCACCGTGATCAAAGCTGTCGTGGTGGAGACCGGTGGAATGCTCTCGCACGCCTCGTGCCTGGCGCGCGAGATAGGGTTTCCTGCTGTGTACCTGCCCGAGGCGATGAAGCTGATCGAAGACGGTGCCACCATCACCGTCGACGGAAACACCGGTTCGGTAATCGTGGGCGACGAGGGCGCATCGGGTTTACCGCCCGCCCCCGACGCGCACAGCCCGACCCTTGTCGAGGTTGGCGGGAGTGCTTGAGAAGCCTAATCGGGTGAGGCCGCAGTCCGCGGATACCGGCAGTCGTGAGGTGCGCCTCGAGATCGACGGCACCTTCAATCTGCGTGACGTCGGGGGGTTGCCGGTACAAGGGGGCGGACGCCTCCGTTGCAACCTCCTGTACCGCAGCGACGCGATTGACGCGATCAGCGAGGCGGGGCGCCGATCGCTGCGAGACCTCAACCTTCGAACCGTGATCGACCTGCGGGAGCCCCGGGAGCGGCGAGAGGCGCCACCGGATCTGGGCAATGGCGTTCGGTGTGAACAGATTCCGATTCTGCGTGATCGCCTGACATACGGCCACCTCGCGGACATCGCAGATTTGTACGCCGCCGTCATCGGCGTCGCCGGACCAGAATTCGCGGCGGTGATCGAATGCTTGAGCCGTCCCGACGCGCTACCAGCCCTCGTCCATTGCACGGCCGGCAAGGATCGCACCGGAATGGCCGTCGGGCTGCTGCTGGCAGCCATCGGCGTACCCGATTCGGCAGTTGCAGACGACTACGCCGTCACCGAAGTCAACCTCGGAGAGGAGGCGAGGGCCAGGGTGCTCCAGCGCGCGATCGAGGCTGGAATACCCGCTCAACAGTTAGCTGTCATGATGGGCAGCCCGCCCCAGCTGATGATGGACGTACTCGACCAGGTGCGGGCCGCCAACGGCACGGTCGCGGCGTATCTCACACGGCACGGGTTGGATACTGATGCGCTGGTGCGCCTTCGGCGCACGCTCGTGGAATTCAATTAGGGCGATAAAGCGTATTCCAGACGATGTTGGTCAGCGAGTCCGCGACCTTTCGCAAATTCGACGGGCGCGCGTCTTGGACCAGCTGATCGACCCCCCGCTCCAGTAACCATCCCAGCCAGCCCGAGATCACCACAGGGTCCAGCGAATCGTCCACCGAACCCGCGGACTGTGCGGCCGAGATGACCGCTCCCAGTTCGTCGATCGACTGACTCCGCAGGGCGTCGACTGATCCCCGCGCAATCGGATCGGTGACCGCGCACGCGTGCATAGCGCGGGAAACCATGATGTGTTTGGCGCGATACCGAACGAATTCGCCGAGGATGAGTCTCATCTGGTGTCGCTCGATGAAGCCGGTCTCGTCCCACCACTTGGCCACGATCTGCTTGCCGTCAGCGACGATTCGGGCGTATGCGGAAAAGAGCAGGTCGCCGAGGTCCTCGAAGTACATGTAGAACCGGGTCCGTGACATGCCGGTCTGGGCCGCCAGGCGCTCCACGCTGATCTTGGTGAAGGGTTCTCCGGATTCCAGTAGTTCCTGCATCGCGCGCAGTAGATCATCCCGCGTTTGATCGCGTTTACGGCGGCGGCGGCCGTGCTCACGTCGGTCCACCGGCCCCGGGCCCTTTGCGATCATGGCTCGCAGTTTTCACGGAGCGTGCGCCAGAAGATCTCGGTGAGTCCCTCGGCCAGGGCGTCGAGTTCGTGTGCTCCTGCGCCGGCCACCATCTTCGCCAGACCACGTTCGCTCATCCACATCAACAGGGTCGACGTGGTGGCGGCGTCCAGGCTGCGGTCAATGGCGCCAGACGCCTGGCCTGACCTGATGTACGACGCGACCGCGCTGGCGCCGCGTGTCATCAGCCCGACGAACTCGCGTTCCGCGCTGCCGCCCGGCGGCGGCTCGTCGATTGCGGCCATAATCACGCGATGCGCCCGATATCTGGCGAAGATTCCGTCGATACCGCGGCGCAGATCGGCTTTGGAGCCGTCTGGCCGAATGGCGAACCACGGTTGCAGCAGCTCGTCGAGGACGGAGCCCGCCAAGTCGCGCAGCAACGCGTCCTTATCGTCGAAGTACGAGTAGAAAGTCGAGCGCGTCACGCCCGCCTCGTTGATCAACCTCTCAACGCTCATGTCGCCGTAGGCGAAGCCCTGGTTGTGCAACACCTCGACTGCGGCGAGTAACTTCTCCCGAAGGGCGGCCTTCCGGCGCGCTCGTAGCGCTGCCGTGTTGCGGGTCCGCTGCGCCATTGGAAGAGTTTATCCAGCTAGAACCCGGGAAGGATCCGACATCCCGTCAACACATGATGTCTGATTCCACTGGTCGGCCGCTTGCAGACATTGACTAACCAAACAATGATGGATTAGTGTGCGACGATATGGGCGAGGCGCAGGCCGAATCCGAGACGGCGGCCGCGGCGATTCTGCCGCACTACAACATGTGGGATCCCGGGCACACGAGAAGGCCAAGTGGGATGTGTTCGCCTACGCGCGGCGGAATTGTCCAGTGGCCCATACCGATGCCGACGGCGGCGGCCAATACGTCGTGACCCGATACGAAGACGTTCGCCGGGTCCTGGAAGACCCGCAGACCTTCTCGTCTGCCGGTGTCTCACCGCGCCCATCGCCGGTACAACTCAACCCGCTCGACGCTGATCCCCCCTATCAGGTGGAACTGCGCAAGCTCCTCAACCCGCTGTTCACCCGTAACTTTTTGCTCCGGTTCGAACCCGAACTGCGCAAGAACGCCGTCGACCTGATCGGGCGCTTCATCGACAACGGGCGGTGCGACTTCATTCGGGAGTTCGCCGGGTCCGTTCGTGGGCAACGCCTTGTCCAGGGTCGTCTTCAATGAAGAGGACCCCGAGAAGATGGACCGGGCGGCCGACGTCGTGATCCGGGTTGCTGTCGAGGCCACCGACGAGGCATTCTTCGAACTCGCCATGCTCGCAGGGCAATACATCGCCGAGCGGGAGGCGAACCCGGTCGAGCGCACCGATGTGCTGAACGCGATCGCGACCGGCGTCCTCGAATCCGGCAGGCCCTTGACCGACGTCGAACGACTCGGTGTCGTCACCGTGCTATTCCTGGGTGGCCTCGACACCACCCGTGGTGCGATGGGCTCGATCGCCTATCACCTGGCCAAGGATCCCGAACTCGAACAGCGCCTTCGTGATCCGGCCTGGATTCGACAGGACATGGACGAGTTCATCCGCCTGGAGTCGCCGGTGGGCTGTCTGGGGAGAAGGGCGACCCGGGATGTCGAACTCGGCGGTGTGAAGATTCGGCAGGGCGAGCAGTTGCTGATCCGCTTCGATTCGGCGAATCGCGACGAGGCACGGTTCGAGGATGCCGCACGCTTGCGGTTCGATGTGCGGCGCCCCAGCTCCGCCGGCTTCGGACTGGGAATCCATCGCTGCCTGGGTTCGCATTTCGCCCGCATCCAGATTGCGATCGCCTTCGACGAGCTGTTCAAGCGGGTGACGAAGTTGCGGTTTGCCGATCCCGACGCCGAAGTGCGTTGGGCCCCAGGCATTGCCAACGGTCCGGAGCGGCTGGATCTGCTGTTCGACAAGATCGGTTGAGCAGACGATGCCGGTAACCCCGCTTCCGCCATCGTCGGCAGAACTGAACCAGCCGAGCGCTGGGATCGGCGGGACCGACGCGACTGAGACGAGGAACAGGTGAGCTTCATACCGGGTGAGGAAGCCGAGCAACTGCGCGCAGTCGTGCGCGAATTCCTCGCCAAACGCTCCGATGAGGCCGCGGTACGCGCCCAGATGGAGAGCGAGCGCGGCTACGACCCGACCGTGTGGCGTCAAGCCGCCGACGAGTTGGGCCTGCCCGGTTTGGTAGCGCCGGCACGGTACGGCGGCGCCGAGGCGAGTGCGATCGAGCTAGGCGTGGTGTTCGAGGAGATGGGCGCAGCACTGTTCTGCGGTCCGTTCCTGGCGACAGTGGGCTTGGCAGTCACCGCGCTTGTCGAACTCGGCGACGAGGATGCCGCGGCACGCTACCTACCCGGCATTGTGGCCGGAGATACCGTCGCGGCACTGGTCTGGTCGGGGCCGTCCCCGGGAGCCAGCACGCTGACCGCGTGCGAGCAGGGCGACGGCTGGACCGTCTCGGGCACCGCCGACATCGTCGTCGACGGCGGCGCTGCCGATCTGCTGCTGGTGGTCGCTCGCAGTCCGGCGGGCTGCTGCCTGCTGGCCGTCGAAGGCGGTGCACCCGGGCTCAGCCGCACACCGCTGGTCGCAATGGATTCCACGCGCAGGCTTGCCGCTGTGAATCTCGACCGGTGTCCGGCGCGGTTGCTGGGTTCGGACGGCGGCGCCAGCGACGCGCTGCGCGACACCGCCGATCTGGCCGCTTTATACCTGGCCGCCGAACAACTCGGCGGGGCGGCCCGCGTGCTGGAAATGGCGGTGGCCCACGCCCGCACCAGATACCAATTCGGAAGGCCCATCGGGTCTTTCGGGCCCATCAAGCACCGCTGTGCCGATATGCTCGTCGACGTCGAGTCGGCCCGATCAGTGGTTTATCACGGACTGTGGACCGCCGTGCACGACCGGGACAACCTGGCCCTGTCGGCGAGCCTGGCCCGTGCGGTGTGCTCGGATGCCTACAGCAAGCTGGCGGCGCACAACATTCAAATCCATGGTGGCATCGGGTTCACCTGGGAACATCCCGCGCACTTGTATCTCAAGCGGGCGAAAAGCTCTGCCCTGCTTTTTCGGTTCGGCAACCGCTCATCGGGCGCGGTTGGCCGAGATGGTGGCCACTGTGGCACCGGTGCCTGTTACCGCGCGGCGCGCTGCCGAGGACCAGCCTACCGGCGGAGAGCCGATCGAGGCTGAGATAGCGCAGTTCCTGCGCGACCACCCGGTTGCCCAGCCCGACGATGCCGCGGCCGACCGTGCGCTTCGGGAGGCACGATTCGACGCTGGACTGGCCGTCGTGCATTTCGCCGAGGGATGCGGGGGGGGCGTGGGTTGGACCCGTCACTGCAGGGCGTCGTCGAGCGCCGGTTCGCGGCTGCAGGATGCCGAGATCATATGGCCAGCAACGTGATCGGCCTCGGGATGGCGATGCCGACGATCCACGCACACGGTACTGGCGAGCAGAAGCGGCGCTACCTGCGGTCGTGCTTCTCGGGCGAGGACATCTGGTGTCAGCTGTTCTCCGAGCCGGGCGCGGGCTCGGACCTGGCCGCGCTGGCCACCCGTGCCGTTGCCGACGGTGACACATTCGTCGTCAACGGGCAGAAGATCTGGACGTCGCTGGCACACCTCGCTCGATTCGGGTTGCTGCTGGCCCGCACCGACCCCGACGTGCCCAAGCACAAGGGTTTGACCTACTTCCTGCTCGACATGCGCAGCCCCGGCGTCGAAGTGCGCCCCCTGCGGCAGCTCACCGGCGAGGCCGAGTTCAACGAAGTCTTTCTCACCGACGTGCGGATCCCGAAGGCCGACGTCCTGGGCGAGGTGGGCCAGGGTTGGGCAGTGGCGATGACCACGCTGGCCAACGAGCGGATCTCGATCGGCGCCCGGCCGGCGCAGCGGGGCGAGGGCCCAATCGGTCGTGCCGTGGAAATCTACTGCGAGGCAGCGAGTTCAGGGCGGGTGGACGCCGTGGTGACGGAGCGGTTGATGCTGCTGTGGACGCAGGCCGAGGCAGCCCGGCTGACCAATGTCCGGGCCGCCCAGACGGGCCGGGCGCCGGGGCCGGAAGGCTCGATCGCCAAGCTGCAGATGGCCGAGTTGAACAAGGCGATATACGAGCTGTGCGTGGACATGTCCGGCGTGGACCAGTTGCTCATCGACGGTTACGACGAGCATGCGCCCACGTCGTCGGCTGCCTACGGCGGGGCCGACGTGCGTAAGTCGTACCTGCGGTCGCTGGCGAATTCGATCGAGGGTGGTACGTCGGAAGTGATGCGCAACATCCTCGGTGAGCGAGTGCTCGGGTTGCCTGGTGAACCCAGGGTTGACCGGGACATCCCATGGCGTGAGGTGCGCCGGTCATGAATTCCGCACCGGCCGTCACCCGTGGCAAGTATCGCCGTACCCCGTATCTTGTTGTTTCCCAAGAGCATTCGGTCCGCAAGGATGTCTACGGCACCGTCGCCGATCACGTGGTGCGGTACGCGCAGTTGCTCCGCGGTGATCGTGAGTCGGACACGGTCATCGTCGCGTCTCATCCGATCGGGTCGCCGGCCTACCTGCCGCTGTTCTCCGAACTGGCGCGTACTGGGCTGCATGTGATCGGTTGCGCCAACCGATATTCGGTTGGTGACTCCGCACTGCAGATGGAGAACCATCTGCTCGATCTCGGCGCCTGCGTGCGAGACGCGCGCGAAAGGCTCGGCTACCAGCGCGTGGTGCTGGCCGGCTGGAGTGGCGGCGGATCGCCGATGATGGGTTATCAGGCGGAAGCGGAGAAGCCCACAATCACTCAGACCGCGGCGGGGGAGCCGTCGTTGCTCGCCGAGACCGCACTCCCGCCGGCTGACGCGGTGATGTTGTTGGCGGCTCCGCGCAGCCGTCACCGGTTGCTGACCGAGTTCCTCGACGCCTCGATCACCGACGAACTGCAGCCCGAGCGCAACCGGGCTGCCGAATTCGACCTGTACGACCCCGCGAACCCCAACCAGCCGCCTTACCCGGCGGACTTCCTTGCCGCCTACCGCGACCGACAACGCGAACGCAACCGCCGGATCACCGCCATGGCCCAGCAGAGGTTGCAGGACTTCCGAGACGCCGGCCGGCCACACGCCGAGCACTCGTTCGTCGTCCACGGGACGATGGCCGATCCGCGTTGGCTGGACCCGACCATCGAACCCAACGGCCGCCGGCCGCGGTGGAGTTATCTGGGCGACCCCGAGGTGGCCAACACCAGCCCCGGTGCACTGATGCGCTTCACCACTGCGCGGAGTTGGTTGTCGCAGTGGGGGTTGGACACTGCGCAGGTGGACGCCGGCGACGCGGCGCCGCGGGTGTCGGTGCCGGTGCTCATGGTCGTCAACGGCTGTGACGACGCGGTGCCGACCAGCCATCAGGCGCAGGTGTTCGATGCGATAGGTCACCAGGAGAAGGAGCGGGTAGACCTGCCGGGCGCCAACCACTATTTCACCGGCGAGGATCAGCGATCGCAGCTGTCACAGGCAGCCGATCACGTCCACGACTGGCTGCACCGCCACGGTTTCGACCTCGACTAACCCTGACGCCAGGACGGCCTGGCTGTCAGCGCCGGCAAATAACCAAACAAAGATTGATATCCGCCAAAGAAGGAGCCCGACAAATGAAGCTGAGCCTGATGACCCTGGGGGACGTGGTAGCCGATCCGGTCACCGGGCAGGTCGCCACGGCTGCCGAGCGGCACCGAGCCATCGTGGAGGCCGCCGCAGTCGCCGACCAAGCAGGCTTCGAGGGCGTGCACATCGGCGAACACCACGGGCTTGAGTACACGACATCGGCGCCGCCGGTGATCCTCGCCGCGATCGGGGAACGCACGTCGCGGCTGCGGTTGTCCACCGCCGTTACGTTGGCGGCGAACCTCGACCCGATCCGCGTCGCCGAGGACTACGCGACCGTCGATGCGCTCTCTGATGGACGCTGCGAAGTCGTGGTGGGCCGGGGCAATTTCTTCGTCTCCACCTACACGCTGTTCGGGCAGCGTTTGGAGGACTCCCACGAGCTGTTCGCCCAGAACGTCGAGCTGCTCGCCCAGTTGTGGGCGGGCAAGGAGGTGAGCTGGGCGGGATCGCGTCATCGCGCCGCGATCAATGAGTTCGTGCTGCAGCCTGCGCCGGTGGGCACGATGCCGCTATGGGTAGGCGGCGGAGCCTCGGAATCGTCGCTCGAACTGGCGGCGCGCCTGGGACTGGATCTGATGCTGCCCTCGGCGTTCGGTAACCCCCAGATGTTCAAACCCGTGGTCGAGAACTATCGGGAGAGGTTCGCTTCTTATGGGCATCCCCGTGATCCGCGGGTCGGCGCCTGCTGGCACGTCAACGTCGCCAGGACGAGCCAGGCGGCCCGGGAGCGCTGGGAACCGCGCTACCGGGCCTACTTCGAGCTGATGAATACCGTCATCCCGCGGGTGAATCCCGACCCGCCACCGTTCGTCACCAAGCCGTTCGACTTCGAGTTCCTCACCACCCGCGGTCCCGCCATCGTCGGCAGTGCGGCAGAAGTGGCCGATCGGCTCAACTCCTGGTCGGAAGTCCTGACCAGTGACACGAACTTGATCTACGTCGACATGGGCGGCCAGCCGGCCGGCGAATACCGCGACATGGTGGAACTCATTGGCGCCGAGGTCATCCCCCCAGTTGAGCTGAGGCTGCCTGACAGCGAGTACGTATGCGGTGTCTATGGCATATTGCCACCCCGGGCGAGCACGGTGTTTAATTTATATTCAAAGAAAGGGTGGTGATTGCCGTGGTGTCCGAATCAACGCTGCACCGAAGCGGCCCGCGCCGGGGTGCGACTGCCGTGGAGCCGTCACGCTCGGGAGGGGTGACGGTATGGGCGGCAATCGCTGTCGTCTGGCTGTTGATCGCCGTGCAGGCCCTGGTGCGATGGATGGCATCGAGCGATTTCGCGCCGGCACCCCTGGACGGCCACGATCAGATGCCGGCGTGGAACGTGGTGGCGTTGCGCATCTTCGAGGGACTCAGCATGGCGCTGCTGGTGTACCTCGTATGGGCCTACGTGGTGACCCCCTGGCGCCGGACCGGTGCGTTGAGCCTGGACGGCAAGTTCGTCCTGGGCGGGATGGCCGCTTTTTGTCGCCGACGCCTTCCTGAACTGCTACACCTACCTGTTCGCGTGGAATGCGCACAACGTCAACATGGGCGTCTGGACGGCGTATCTGCCGTTCCACAACCCGGCGGCATCCTCCCGGTACGCGGAGTCGCTGTTGTGGGGCCCGCCGATGTACGTGTACTTCTGCGCCGGCGTGGCCGTGGTCGGCTGTCCCGCGTATTTCGCGCTGCGGTCCCGCTTTCCGCACCAGTCGAATGTGGCCCTGCTGTCGATCATCTTCGCCGGCGAGTTCGTGTTCGATTTCGTGGTGGAGAATTTGGCGATCCGGTTGACGCACGGCTATTCGTTCGCGCAAACCTACGGGCCGCTTACCTTGTGGGCGGGCAGCCAATTCCAGTTCCCGCTCTACGAGTCGTTCCTGGTGGCCACGCTGGGATTATTCTACACCTGGATGCGGATACAGGCCGTCTCGTCCCCTGATGGGCTGTCACCGGTGGAACGCGGCTTCGAGCGTTGGAGGCCCTCACTTCAGCCGATGGTGCGTACCCTGGCGGTGATCGGTTTCTGCTGTGCTGCAACGATATTGATCTACCATCTGCCGTTCAACTGGCTGGGCATCGTGGGTGCTTCGCACGCGCACCTGCCGTCGTACCTGCTGCCCGGCTGAGTCGGCAAGCGCCTCAGTCTGTTCAGGACTCGCGACTGAATCCGAGTTTGCGCGCGATGAATCGCCGTCGCCGGAGCTAGACTTACGCTTCGATACGAAGCGACGAGGATTCTGTCAGATATGCCAACGGTGACCCGCAGGGCGAAGCAAAGCCGGGCAGAACGCCGAGAGGCGATCGGCAACCGGTTGTTCACGATCGTCGAACGCTTGCTTGCGGAGGGTGCCGTTTTTTCCGAGATCAGCGTCGAACAGTTGATCACCGAGGCCGACATCGCCCGATCGACTTTCTACGTGTATTTCGAGGACAAGGGCGCGCTCATGATCGAACTGATGGAGCGCGTCACGAAGGCGGTGGGAGATGCGGCCAACGACTGGTTTCAGTTGCCGCCCGGAGCGACTCGCGCGGATCTGCGCAAAGCGCTCGCTCGCCTGGCCGCGGCGTATCGACAGCACGGTCGCATGATGTCGGCGGTCATTGAGGCCGCCGCGTACGACCCTCGGGTACAAGAGGAGTACGCCGCGGTCATGGCACGCCGGTGTGACGACATGAACCGGAACTTCATTCCCCAACAGCGCGACGGGTCCATTCGTGGGGACATCGATCTGGTGGCCGTGACTCCGTGGCTGGCGTGGATGTTCGAAAGGGGCTTCAACCAGTTGGCGGGGCGCGACGGCGTCATGACCGAGTCTGCGCTCGACGGCGCCACTTCGGTGATATGGCAGACGTTGTACGAAGGCACTCGCTGAGGGTCGACGGCAGTCTTCAGCTACGGAGCCCTGCGGGTGCTCCGTATTGCGCAGCTGCTGCCTCGGGCATCAGGACAGCCCGTCGCGCCAGAACGATCATCAACACGAACCAACCCGTGAAGCTGGTCAACGGGATCCACCAGACGAGAAGCCCGTTCCAGGCGAACGGACCGCTCTTGGCGAAGAATGCGATGACCGCAGGGATGAACGAAAGGCTGACCCAGAACTGAAGATACGCCGCCCAGCGCCGGGAAAGCGGGGCGCGGCCGCGAGTCCTTTGAGGATTGCGATACCCAAAATAATGTACTGCACCATGAACGGGGCGATGGGTGTAATGAAGAGCAGCCAGCCCAAATCACTGAGTGCCTGGGTGATCTCGGGATTCCTCTCGGGTCTGAAGGCTGCGGCCGCCCACGCGAATGCCGGCAGCATAAATGTGAGCATCGAGACGATTCCCGCTGCCAGTTGAGTTGCGGCCCAGAAGAACGACTTTCCTTCGATCTCCTTGATGAGTGTGGAGAGTGTGACGGTCCACGGCAGGTATAAGACAGCGCCGAGGCTCATGAGCACCATGCCCACCCGAATCGGGACGGAGCTTTCGTGAAACAGCTGGGCAACCTGTGGTGCGGTCAGTGAGGGGGCGAGCGGCGGCACCCAATGGGCGAATCCCAGGTACCCGACAGCCCAGATGACAAAGAAAGCCGCGGCGCTCCATACCCCGATCAGACGTGAATTCGGTCTCATGCCAGGCAATCTCCTCTGAACGAAGTGCGTGTCAGTCCCATTCGAAGTGCAGGTGCTCGGGGCGATGAAAGATCATGCCCTGCTGTACCCGGATCTCCTGGTCGGGTGCAACGCGCAGGTTGGGCAGGCGGGTAAGCGCGGTCTCGATGGCCACTCGCATGTCGAGTCTGGCCACCCACTTCCCGATGCAGTTGTGCGGGCCGAGACCGAAATGCACGCTCTTGCGCATTTCGGCGGCATCGCGGTCGATATCGAATTTCGCGGGATCTTCGAACTCGCTGTCGTCGTTGTTGGCCGACTGCACGAGCAGAAAGAGGTTGGAGCCCTTGGTGATTTGCTGGCCGCGGATCTCGACGTCCTCTTTGACGCGACGCACAATGCCGCGTGCGGGGGTTAGTCGCCGCAGCGACTCCTCCACGACTTTAGGCACCAATGACAAGTCGGACCGAACGCGGTTGATCAGATCCCGGTCCTCGCAGAGTTTATAGAGCGCAAAGCCGATACCTCCTGCGCTCGTCTCGAATCCGGCGATGACGAGTTGTCCCACGACACCGAGGATTTCGCGATCGGTCAAGCTTTTCTCGCTGCCGTCCTGGGCAAGAATCAGACCGCTGATCAGATCGTCGTTCGGTGACTTGCGACGCTGTGTGATCGCTTCCATCAGGTAATCGCTGAAGTCGACTTGCTCGCGGGCCAGATACCTCCGGCGAGCATCGGAAATGGACGGGACGAACAGCTCGGTGATGCCCAGCGTCCACTCGTGGAATTTCTGGTGGTCCTCGGCCGGTACGCCGAGGATGCTGATCAGCACGTGAACGGGCATCGGGGTCGCGAATCGGTCCATGAGGTCGCCGCGCCCCCTCGGGCCGGATGGCATCGAGAAGGCGGTCGGAGGCTTCCTTGATCGCGCCCTCGCGTGCCCGAACCGCATTCGGCGTCAATGCTTTGGTCGCCAATTTTCGGATTCGGGTGTGTTGTGGCGGATCGGTGTTGACCAGTGCCGGTTGCCAGGGGGGCGTAGCCGTGCGGCAAGGCGTCCTTGAGCTCGTCGGGCACATCGCCGACGAGGTCGTCGGGCATGCAGCCGAAGCGGTCGACGTCCTGAATGATCGGCAGGATGTCGTCGTATCGACTCAGGACCCACGCGTCGAGCTCGGGAACATGCATGATGGGGGCGTGGTGGCGCAACTGTGCGAAGAGTTCGCACGTGTCCCATGTACTGCGAAACGCGTCCATCATCGTCGGTTGATCCTGCGCAGTCTCGGTCATGAAGTGCGCCTTCCGTTTTCAGATCAGGGCAGCTGCTGCGGGCGCGTCGAGGTCGAGCGCCATCTCGGCGTAGCGGCGGATTTGGTCAACGATCAGCTGGTCACCGCGTTCGGTCGAGGCCACTTGCCCGGCCATGCCCACGAAAAGCAGGACCCCATACATGGCGCCCTCGCGGTAGCTGTCCCAGCAGGCATCGAAGTCGAAATCCCTTACCCCACCACGCAAGAGTTGTTCGTGGTACTCGGAGATCAGGTCGCGTTCCGAGGAGCGTCGATTCTCGGTCGCCAGGGCAGAGCCAAGGTAGTAGGCCGGATCGACTCCCGGGGGGCCGAGCCGAACCGTTTGGAAGTCGATCACTGCAACACGCTGGCTATTCGGATCGATTGAAAACATGATGTTGTCGCTGCGGAAGTCCCCGTGCTGCACCACTGTTGGGGCTTTCCAGCTGCGCACCCAGGCTCCTGCCTGTGGAATGACGCGCTCGAACAGTGTGACGTGGTCCGCGTCGAGGTGATCGCCGAATCGGGAGAGAAACGGCGGCAGTCCGCTGGGTATCGCATCGAACACCGCGATGGTGCGCGCCGGGCAGGCGATCCAGTTAAGTCCGGAAATCTTGTCTGAATTCCACAGCGGTGCTTGAAATTTCGCTAGTTCACCGAGGGCGCGTGAGCAATCGTCGACGCTGCTCGGCCTGAGTACGTCCCCTGCCTGCAACTCGCTGCTCAGATCCTCCAGGACCAGAGTGAAGTTCTTGGCGCCATCCGACAGTTTTGCCAGGTAACACCCTGGCAGCCCCATATCGGGGACAAGCGGCGCGATGTCCGAATAGAAGCGGGTTTCTAATTCGTACATGCTCATGGCGTGGGCGACGCCCAGGCTGCCCGGATCGTCGGTCGGGAACTTCACCAGCAGCGACCCCGGGGTCGATTCGGGTCCCGGGTAGGTCAGCGTCGCGCGGACCATGCGGGCCATCAGGCCGCCGGTGACCGGTTCCAGAATCACTTCCGATAGATCGGCCCCGGCGGAGACACTCGCGGCGGACAACACCCGCCTGAACCAATCCACTTGAAGCTCTGCGGCATTGGTGATGAGCGGGATCTCACGCTCGGTGAGTGTCGTCTGGCTTCGCGACAGCGAGCCGGCCGTCACCGACGGCCTCCTCGCCGCGGCTGGAGTCGTCGTGCCGCCCCACATCCGGCAGCGAGGACTTTAATCGAACATATCATTCGAACATAATGTACGATTCGAAAAATGGTGTCAATCGCGTCGCGCGCTCGACGGGAGCGAGACGTAGACCTCGACGAGGAGGAACGACATGGGCTGGACGGACACGATCGACGTCTCCGACGAGCGATTTCACCCCCATAGCGACGACCCCTATTGGAGCGAGAACAGCCTGCTCGGCTTCAACGTCCCCGATCGAAATCTGTCCGGCTTCATCTACTTCTACTGGCGTCCCAACATGAATCTGGTGGTTGCCGGCCCGGCTGTGTGGGACAACTCCGGCGAGGATGTGTACAACTGTCTGTACTACGGCTGGGATCAACACTTGGCCATCCCGAACGGTGCCGAGATGTTCGATTTCGAACTCTCAAACTCGTTGAGCTGTAGCATGATAGAGCCTCAACAGGAATATCGGTTTCGCTACGACCGCCATGGTGTCAAGTTCGATCTCACCTGGACGGCCATGGCCGAGCCGCACTACATGAAGCTGGCCAGAAGCGGCGATGAGGACCCCGGCATCAAGAACTGGGTGAAGAAGGACGGCGATTTCTCTGTTGGTCACTACGAGCAATCCGGCTGGTTCGCCGGATATCTCGAGATTGGTGGTGAGCGAATCAGGATCGACTGTGGGGCACTACGCGACCGTGGCTGGGGGGCCCCGGCACGCTGACGTCGCCGACCCGCTGCGAGCCGGGTGGCCCTATGTCTTCGCGAGTCCTGACAGCGCGTGGCATCTCTACGATCCCCAGACCGAGTTGTCCTTTGACGAAGACCCGATCGCAGGTACCACCGAGACGGTTACGACGGGCTTCTACATTCGCGACGGGGTGAAGGCCCGCGTCCTGGGGGGGCACCCGTCGCGCCGAACGTGGTCGAGACGGACGGGTGCTCACGCAGGTGATCGATGCCGTCGACGAGCTCGGCCGGGAGCTGCATGCCGAAGGGCAGAGCCTGAATTGGCTCAAGTGGCCCATCAACAGCGACATCCTCAACTGGTGGTCGCTGGTCCGATGGCAATACGACGGCCAAACCGTTTACGGCAACGATCAGGACTTCATGTCCTTCCGGCACTATCGCCGCTACTGGCGCAAGCTCCTCGCCGAGGACCCCGCGTTGCTGAATTGCTTTCCGGCATCCGCCGAATATCCGCCCGATGGCGCTTGAGACGACGACACAGAATGAGCTGATCGGTTCGGGGAGCGGATACGGGTTCTTCTTGCTCGGTCTGGCCTTTCCGTGCCGCGAGCACCACGCCGTCAAGATTCCCGGTTCTTCAGGCCCTTGAACATCTCGACGTGGCGGCGCACGGATTCCTGCGCTTGCTCGGGCCCCAGGGCCAGCGGAGTCATGTCGAGCATCCCGACGAAATTCGCGCCGGCTTCCACGAAGCGCTC
The DNA here is from genome assembly GCA_021654635.1 of Mycobacterium kiyosense. NCBI lineage: Bacteria > Bacillati > Actinomycetota > Actinomycetes > Mycobacteriales > Mycobacteriaceae > Mycobacterium > Mycobacterium kiyosense. Next base: position 4,474,726 of record AP025179.1, on the reverse strand, counting down.
GTTGAGCTCACGTAGCTGCGCGGGCGTGCCGACGTGAAAGGACTTTCGCACCAACGACGGCGACACCTGATCGACGATTCGCTGGACCTCTTCGTCGCCCTGCTCGAACGGCGCCCACTTCATCGCGTAGTTCCAGCCTGCGGGCATGACCGACGACTCGCCCTCCTCCGCCCACCTGTCGGAGTCGACGCGTCCGAACTGCCCCGCAAAGTATTTCACCAGCGGATTGGAGAGGACCTCGCTGATGCCGTCCTCGTCGTCGTGGCAGACGCAGATGTTCCAGATGCCGAACCCGAAGGCGTCAGGGTCGCGGCCGTAGCCTGCGACCTTGTCGCGCATTGTCTTGACCGTGTCGGCGAACTCCTCGGGAGTTGTAATGGATTGCGGCGTAGCCGCTTCGAAGCCGTCCGCATATCGCGCCGCGATGTCAAGCAGGGTCGGACCGCCGCCGAGCGCCCAGAACTCCGGTCGTTTGACCGGGCGCTGCGTGCCGATCGTGGCGTTCTTGTAATGCCAGAAGTTGCCCTCCTCGGTCCACGGTTCAGGCTCGTCGTAGAGGCGCCGCATGAATTTGAGCAGATCTTCCAGGCGTTTGAGGCCCTCCACGCGTTTGTAGCCGAACGGCTTGGACTGGCGGAGTTCGCCTGCGCCGACTGCGATTACGACTTTGCCGTCGGTGCAGTTGGCCAAGCTGATGAGCTTGCGTAGCAGCTCAGCGGGCGCCGAGCGGATCGCGTCTGTGGAGAGCCGAACTCCCATCGTGGGGTTTGCTGCCAAAGCGTAGGCGGCCTGCACGAAGGGGTCGTACGTGGAGTTCGCGTCGATGAACGACGCAGCAGGCGTGTTTTCCGGCCGCCACAAATTGCCGGGGAACCACCCTGATAGTTCGTCCCACAGCCAGAGGTAGTCGACGACTTGGGTCTCGCCGATGGCCTTGGTGAATTCAGCGACCAGCGGCATGGGCATGTCGCGGTGGTTGTCACAGGGTAGTGCCGTCTCGACCGTCTTGCTCATCTGCGTCTCCTTGGTTTAGCCGGCCAGTCCCGTGCATAGGCCGCCATCGCACCGGCGATGGCCGGGGCGGGGTCAACATCGGTGCGGTCTGAATTCTCGACGCGGCGGGAGCCACGGTAACAGCTTGTCATACTCACTGTCTAGAACTAAGGTTCGTAGGTCGCGGCCGGCGTTGGGTCAGGTTAAAGCGCCGCATGACTTGGTCGCCTGGTGCCAGTTCCCAGCCAGGGCCATGAGCTATCTAGCGGTCGCAGGCAGAGCCATAAGGCCTGTCGAACTTGACGTCTAGACGCGCTATCTTCTATGGTCTCGCGGATGGACGTCCCGCGGACAATCGACGAACTCGACAGCGGCTGGTTGTCGGCCGCACTAGGCCAAGAGGTCACCATCACGTCGTGCGCCCCGGTACCGCTGGGCTACTCGACCGCTATGTACCGCCTCGAGTTGGCGGGAGCGGGTCCGATACCCGACTCGGTCGTCGTCAAGCTGCCCGTCGGGGGGCCGGTACGGCAGCTGCTCGAGGGCATCGGCGCCTACGTTCGCGAGGTCACGTTCTACTCCGAACTCGCCAAGGACGTCCCCGTCCGCGTCCCGACGTGCTACGTTGCCGAGATCGCTTGCGAATCAACCGACTTCGTCCTCGTGCTCGAGGACCTGTCCGGGCTTGAACCCGCGAACCAACTCAAGGGCCTGACCCTCGAGTTGGCCGAGACGGCCGTCGTTGAGTTGGCGAAATTCCACGCCTGGTCGTGGAACCACGAGCGGCTGCCAGGACTGGCCGAGCGCTTTCCGCCGCTCGACAGCGAGCGGGCAGCCGGCGTCTACGGGCAGTTCGCGCAATTCTTCGGCCTATCCTGGCAATCCGCGCGCGAGCTCTCGGTCGTGGCCGATGATGTCAAGCAATTCGGCGACAGCTGGGGTGAGATGTTGCCGACTTTCGTCACCGAGCTGGCGACGCCACGCACGATAGTTCACGGTGAGCTGCGGGCCGACAATCTTTTTTCTGCTGCCGGACGGCGGGCTTTTGATGATCGACTTCCAGACCGTTGCGCAGCAGGCGGGGATTGTGGATGTCGCTTACCTTGTGGCGCAAAGCCTTCCGGTGGAAGCGCGCCGGGGAAACGATGAAATGCTGGTGCGCCGCTATGTCGACACGCTCGCCGCGCTCGGCGTCACAGATTACGACTACGAGCGCGCCTGGCGCCAGTACCGGATTGCTCTGGCTTTCAACTTGATGCTTCCCGGGCTCGCATTCATGCAGTACGAAAACACCGATGACTACGGCAAGCAGTTGCTGGTGGAGATGCTGCGTCGGACCTCGGACGCGATCGAAACGACTGGCGCGCTCGACCTTCTCGCCGTGCGGCCCTAAGGCTAGTTCGCGCGGCCGCGTCGAAAGGCCTTGTCCCGCCTAGTGATTACCGAGATCATAGAGTGTCCGGTAAATGATTTGCGCGATCGCGGCGGTGTGGCCCTCGAGCTCGCGGGGCGCAGCGTTACGGTCGATCTGCATGGGTACGCGTTCTACCAAACAAATGAGCCATTCGGCGGTTGCCCGTGGATCAAGTTCCGGGCGAATCGCCCCATCGCGCTGGCCGTTGCGGATGTGCTCGGTCAAGGCGACGAAGTGCAGCTCGAAAGCCTCGGCGAACTCCTCGCGCACGGTTGGATCGTGCAGGACGGTCTCGTACATGGCCCGCATCAGGGTCATCCGAGCCCGATAAACGCCGAAGATCTCGCCGAGTAGCTCGTGAATTCGCGGCTGCGAAAGCTGGGATGCCGCTGCGGAATACCAGGCGTTGCTGACTTCAAACAAGACTTGCCGGGTTTCGAGCAGCCACCCTTCCAGCAGGTCGACCTTGTCTTGGAAGTGGATGTAGAAGTTGGCGCGTGAGACGCCGGCTTCGGCGACGAGGCTGTCGACTGTGATCGAGGCAAGGCTTTGGCCCTCTTCCAGCCGGCGCTGCAGGACCGCCAACAGGCGTGACTCCACGGCTTCGCGGCGGCTCGGTCGGTCACGCGGGGAACGGCTGGCGCGGCGCGACATCACTCGTGCCCTCGGACGGTCCACCAAATGATCTCGGTGAGGGAAGCCAGACGAGTCCGCAGCTCCTGGGGCGTCGAACGAACCAGCAGCCGGTTGAATCCTCGCTCGAGCATCCACACCAGCGAAAACGCGATGTAGGTCGGGTCGAGCTCCGCGGGGGTGAGGCCGGCGGCTTGCGATGTGCGTAGGAACTCGGCCGTCGCCTCTACCGCAACGCCCATGAGTGCGCCGAACTGAGTACGTAACGCCTGGTCGTAGACCGTCGCGGCGGTGATCGCATCCAGGAGCAGGCCGTGCGCGCGGTAGTCCTCGAACATGGCCGACAGGGCGAGCGCGATCTCATGCTTACTCGCAGATGGCGGCAGGTGCCACCAGGCGGCGTCGAAGCCGACCAGATCCGACATGACACGCTGGGCCAGCGCGCTCAGCAATGCCGTCTTGTCGGCGAAGTAGACGTAGAAAGTCGACTTTGCGAGGCCGCCCTCCCGCACCAGGTCGTTGATTTTGATCTCCTCGAACGTGGCGCCTTGGCGCAGCAGCCGCTCCACGGCATCGCTGAGCCGGTCAAGCAGCTCTGCCTGGGGTTTAGGCTGTTCGTCAGTCACCGATCGCACCGGTGGCGCTTTGGAGTCGAAGTCGCGGGCTCAGAAACCACCACCAAACTTTACATCTAGACCATCGGTCTGGTGGTTGTTGCTGGCGTCGGCACCGTCGCAACCATCTTGCCGCTCCGACGAACCAGATCCGACAGATCCGAGCGCAATGCACGCCGAACGGTGCCCGTGCTTGAGGGACGACGGCGTGTCCGAATACTTCGCATCTAGACATTGAGTTCGATGGCTAGTAGCTTAAGCATCGCGATGGGGTGGGCAGATTTCGAGCGGGAGGTTCCACATGTATGACGTGATCGTCGTGGGCGCCGGACACAATGGGTTGACGAGTGCCGCGTACTTGGCGAAAGCGGGCAAGAAGGTGCTCGTGCTCGAAGCGCGCGATGTCGTCGGTGGCCTGGCATGGACGATGGAAATGCCCAATGCGCCAGGGTATTTCGTGAATCCCTGTTCGGTCGAATTTCTGCTGACCGGTGTCCAGCCGTCGGTGGACAAGGAGCTCGAGCTGCACAAGTACGGGCTCAACTGGGTTTACCCGGACACATTGCTGACCTGGTTGGGGCCGCATGGGCAAGTGATGCCGATCTGGCGCGACCGAGCCCGGCTCGTGGAGGAGATCGCGCGCTACTCCAAGAAGGACGCCAGGAACTACGGCCGGCTGGTCGATGAAATCACGGTGACCCTGAAGGCGGCGCTGCCCTATCTCCAGGGCCATCCGTTCCGAGTGCGTCCACAGGCCCTGTGGGAGATGCTGACGGTTGCAGCCAAGGGCCGCAAGCACATTGCGCGGGGCGCACGGGCGATGATCTCTTCGATCGAGGCCGTCTGCGAGGAATACTTCGAGCGCGACGAGATCAAGGTCCCTCTTGCTTGCTACTCGCTGGCCAGCTTCGCCCCCGCCTGGGAGCAGGGGACAGGGCTGCACCTTTCGCTGATCTGCGGCTTGCACGAGTGGGGAGTGCGTCACCCGGTCGGGGGAACCGGAGCCTTCACGCAGGCTCTGGCGCGGTGCGTGACAGCCCATGGCGGGGAGATCCTCACCAACGCCCGCGCCGAGGAGATCCTCACCCACGCCGGACGAGCCCGCGGCGTGCGACTGGCCGACGGACGCCAGTTTGCCGCGCCTCAGGTCATCGCCGCGATCCCGCCTCATCATCTCGTCAACCGCCTACTGGATCCGGCGATCGTGCCGGACGAGGTCAAGGATGAGATGCGCGGCATCCAGGACCTGCACGCCAACATCTACACGTTCAAACTCGACGCCGCGCTGGACCGCCGGCTCCGGTTCCCGTTTCACGGCGCGGGCCGCGAAGACGAGGCACTCTCGGCCATCACGATCTGCGACGACATGGAGTACATGAACCGCTCGGCCAACCTCGCCACGTGCGGAGAGTTCAGCCCCGACATCCCGATCCAACACATCACGTCCTCGATCTACGACCGCACGCTCGTACCGCCCGGAAGCGACGGGGACACCTGCTATATGTACGCGTTCAACACGCCGGTACGACTGTCGGACGGGCGCAGCTGGGCCGAGGAGCGCCAGCGCTACGCGGACCTGATGCTGGACAATTTCGCCCGGTACTGCCCCGACATTCGCGACGCGATCATCGACGTCGACCTCACCAGCCCAGACGATTTCGTCACCCGCTACAACGTCGGCAATTACGAGCACGTCGACTGCACGATGGCGAACATGGGTCCGTTCCGGCCCGTCCCGTCGCTATCGGCGTACCGGACGCCGGTCCGAGGCTTGTGGCACAGTGCCGCCGGCGCCTTCCCCATGGCCTTCCTGAGCGGCTGGCCAGGTCGTAATAGTGCGCGAGAAGTGTTGCGCAACACCGACGGTGGGCCCGTAAGCAAACTGGTCGACCGGATTCTGTACCGGCGCCGGCCCATGGCGCCCGCCACTGCAAGCCCGGCTGTCAATCGGGCGCCGCAGTCGTCCGGGAAACGGGCAGGTGACAAGCCAGGCTAGGACCGTCGGACCGGAAGCGAAAGTGGGATGAGTCAGCGGCTTGCATCACCGGACCGGCCCGTCTATCTCCGCGACGCCGACGAAGGATTTCATCAGGCGCCCACCGACGTCGCGATGTGGTCGGAAAATTATCTCAGCGGCGTGTGCTTTCCGTCGGCGAAGGCGGGAGCCTGGTTTCATCAGTCCCGCCCGCAGCACGACCCACGCTTCTGGGAATCGATATTCACCTTCATGCTTCCCGGGGACCGCTTCCTCGTCGCCAAGGGGGGCAGTCCCCGCCGACGCGCAGGCATCGGTGTTCGGCGCCGGTCTGACGTATGAGTGCCTGGAGCCATTTCAGCGCTGGCGCAAGTCCTTTCATGGGCTCGCACAACTCGTATCGGGCGATCAGTTGCGAAGCGGCCCGCTACCGGACGGGCCGCATCTCGCGGTCGACATGGACCTCGTCTGGGAAGGTGCTGGTCCCACCTTCGACATGGATATGAGTGAGCAAGTGTGGGCCGAAGTCAAGGCTCACTATCAGCAACACTGCCGGGTTCGAGGCCATTTGGTCTTCGGAGATGAGCAACTCGAATTGAGTGGATTCGGCATCCGCGACCACTCATGGGGGCCACGCGACCTCACGCAGCTGGGTAATCACGTATGGATCTATGGAGAGTTCCCCAGCGGGCGACGGATCATGTATTTCCATCACGTCACCCCGGCCGGCGGGGGATTGCTCGAGCACGGTCATGAACTAGACCGCGAGTTGCGGCCGATCACGAAGGTCGGCGAGCTGCCCGTCCCACGACCGCCCGCGCATTGGAGCGATGCTTACGAGGTCGAGTTCAGACGCACCGACGGCGATGTCGGGAAGCTGCGCGGCCGAATCCTCACCGCCGTTCCGCTGGCCTTGGACAATGGCAGCGAACTGATCCTCGGGGCGCCGGGGGCGACCGCTTCGCATCACCTGTTCGAGGGCGCGAGCCGATTCGAATGGGACGGTGAAGTCGGTTATGGAATCACCGAATGGTCTTGGAGGACCGATCAATGACCGCTGCGCAACCATCCGAGCTTCGCCGGACTTCTGACAGGCTGCGGCCCGAGTTTCTGTCGGACGAAGACGACCTGCCACACGCGATCGTCGACGAGCCGTTGTGGTCCGAGAACTACCTGAGCCACGCCGTGTTTCCGGAGGTTGGCTGCGCCCATTGGCTGCATCAGGGTCGTACCGCATTCGATCCGAGGACGTGGCAGGACTTCTACGTCTTTTACCTGCCGGACGACCGATACCTCTGCGCCAAAGGCACGGCCCGATTACCGGATGACCGCGGTCCGCAGGGCCCCGCGCTGACCTATCGCTGCGATGAACCATTCACCCAATGGACCAAGAATTTCCACGGTCTGGCACGGCTGGTGACCGGTGACCAGCTGCGCGCCGGATCGCTGACCGATGGGCTTGGCATCGGGGTCGACATGGAGGTCACCTGGACCGCTCGCGGTCCGGCATTCGACATGGACATGAGCGGCCAGTCCTGGGGACACACCCACTACGAGCAGAACTGCGACCTGTCCGGGTTCATCTCCTTTGGAGACGAACGCATCGACTTGGCCGGTACGGGACTGCGCGACCACTCTTGGGGCCCACGCGATTTCGCCCCGATCGATCACCACTGCTGGATCCACGGCCAGTGGTCCGACGGTCGCAGCTTTATGATCTTTCATCTGCTCACGATGCAGGGACAGGTGTTGTCTCACGTCACCGTCGACGACGGTCGTGGCCGGATCAATGCCCAAATCGTTTCCGACGCACCGCTCATCGATGTGCTCGAGCAGGGGCAGGACCCGTACCTGCTCCGGTTCGAAACCGAGCGCGGGATCGTCGATATCACGGCCGAGCCGGGTCAGGCGGCGACGCTCTCGATGGCCGGAACCAGCGAAATGGTGATCGGACGTGACCCCGAGCCGACCGCGTCGCACTGGCTGGCCGAGGCGACCACACGCTTCACCTGGGGCGGCGACGAAGGTTGGGGGGTTAACCGAGCGCACCGTGCGCCGATTCCGCTAACGGTCGACGCGACTTTCTCCCCCCGCGCTGCCCAGTTCACACGCACAGCGTCGAAACCCTTGCCACGAAACATTTCTGAGCAGGATCTTGAAGACCTCTGCCTGGCCGCCATACACGACGTTGCTGGCTTATTCTCTCTCTGGCTGGTCGCCGAGCGGCTCAGGTTTCCAGTCCGAACCGTACTGTAGTGATTGCGCACTCACAAAATGTGAATATCTAGTCTATTGTCTCGAGTGGCTTGCACTGACCAACACGGTTGGCCGAAGGGAGCGCTGGTGACAACACGGCAGACGCCACCGCGGGCAGCTGCACCGGGGTCAAGAACCGGGCGGGGCAGACTCACCGGCGCGCAACGTCGCCGCGAGATCATCGCCGCGGCGCAGTCGGTTTTCGCCTCGAGCGGACTGGCCGGGGCGCGGACATCGACCATCGCCGACGCCGCCGGTGTGGCCGAGAGCATGCTCTACCGCCACTTCACCTCCAAGCAGGAACTTTTCGAGGTCGCCGTCGTGGAACCGGTTGCCGAGTTCGTCGAAGGGGGTGATCAGCGGGGCCGACGGACTACTGGACTGGGAGGGGCCGGGCAGTCGGGCCTTTTTACGAATCGTTCCTCGAGACAATGGCGGCGGTATTGCCGCTGCTGGGCGTCGCACTGTTCAGCGACGCCCGCGAGGGCCGGCGTTTTTACAACGACAAGATCGTGCCGCTGTTCGACCGGTTCGAGAACAAGGTGGGCGTCGCGCTCGACGGAATGCCCGGGCACGGGGTCAGCGCTTCCTTCCTCTCGCGTGCGGTTATCGGGATCATCTTCTTGATCACGCTCGACGCTGCATACCGAGAACCGGCCGCGGCCTCCACTCCCGAGGACACGGTCCACACGGCAGAGGTCGTGCGGTCGTTTGTCGCCGCAGCGCTGGGTGGCGCCGGTGCCGACGACCTGCTCGACATCCTGGCCGGCATTGAAGTGTTGCAGCACTCTGCCGACGGGCCACCCGCGGACAAGCCATCCGTGGTCAGCGAAGAGAGCTGGGACCACTACTGGGCGGCGCGAGCTACTGCCGCGCGTCGCCGGGACGAGCACTTGGATCAGGTGAGGGCCGAGAACGAGACACTGCGTCGGATTGTCGCGGATCAGGCGATCGAACTGGAACGGCTGCGGTCAGCCGCCCAAGTCAATCAAAGTAAATAGTCATTCAACTATTGTGAGTGGTTACTCCGAAAGCTAGGCTCGCCAGAGATCGCCACCGCGGCGCCGAAGGAGTGCGAGCCAATGACGCGAATCACGACGCATGTGGCACCGGCCCGCGGACTGGCCGCCGATCCCGCGCCCGAATCGCGGCGGAGCGTTCCGGCCGTCGTGGTATGGGCAGTCATCGGAGCCGCATTGCTGGCCTTCGAGTTCTATGTCCTCGCGCGCTGGATCCTCGGCCCGAACTTCCGGCCCAGCCACCCCGGTGTCGATCCGATCAGCGGCGGCCAACAGGGCCTGTTCCTGGTGCTGCAGATCGCCATTCCAATCGGAGCGGCAATAGGACTGTGGGCCTGGGTAATTCGGCCCTGGCGCCGCGAGGGCCGGCTGACCACCGACGGCATGCTCGCACTGTCGGGCGCGATGATCTTCTTCTGGGACATGTGTATGAACTACACATCGGTGACGCTGCTCTACAACTCCGGCCTGGTCAACTTCGGCGCCTGGGCCACCGGATCCTGGCCCGGATGGGTGAGCCCGCACGCCGATCGACTACCCGAACCCATCTTCGTGTGCCTACCCGGTTACACCGCTCTGGTGTTCTCCCAGGTGATGCTGATTCTCTTCATCGTCCGCAAGATCAAGGCCCGTCGTCCGGCGCTGTCAGCGTGGGCGGTGTGGGCCATCCTGTTCCTCGGACTGATCGTCATCGACACGATCATCGAATCGATCCTGCTGCGGCTGGGCATCTACGCCTATCCTGGCGGAATCCGTTGGCTGAGTTTGTATTCCGGCAAAACATATCAGCTGCCCTTGACCGAACCAATCTTCTTCGCGGGATTCGGGCTGGGCGCGATCGCCGCGCTCAGCTACTTTCGCGACGACCGCAACCGGACCATCGTCGAACGCGGAATCGACGGTTTGCGAGCCGGTCCGGCGAAGCGCCAATGGGTCAAGTTCCTGGCCATCTTCGGCGGCGTACATGCGGCGTTCGCGATCTTCTATTTCGTGCCGAATCAATTCCTGGCACTGCATTCCGGGCCGTTCCCGGACGGATATCCGTCGCACATGATCAACCAGATGTGCGCCTATCCGGGCGACGAGGCGTCTCGCGGCCTCAATCCGTGCCCCGGTCCGGGTGTTTCGATTCCCCGTCCGTAGCGCCGGGGCTGAGAGAAGCGTGCGATGACACTCGGCACAGCGGCCAAGCAGACCGTCGACGAGCGTCCTGCCGACCGCGGCTCAGCCGCCAGACTGTGGGTTCTCAACGGCGCGCTCTGGCTCGGACTCATGCTCTACGTGTGGACCGCGTGGATAGTCAGCGGCGACTTTCGCACTAACACCAGGGGCCGGGGGTCAGAACCCGACTGGTACGTCGTATTGATCCGCGGCTGGGAGATCTTCGCGCTGGTTGTCTCGGTGGCCATCCTGTGGTGGTTCGTGATCCGGCCCAAGATCAAGACTGGCCGCTTCACCTTCGACGGCCTCTTCTTCCTGGCTTGTGTCACGTTGTGTTTTCAAGAACCCTGGATCAACTGGAACTCCGTCCAATTCCTTTACAGCACAACGTCGATAAACTTCGGCAGCTGGACCAGTCATATCCCCGGCTGGTCGAGTCCGAACAGTGAGCTGGTTCCGTTGTCGTTGTGGGCGCTGTCGGCCTACTTCTGGTTGGTCGGCATTCCCGCCTACGCCGGCTCTCGTTTCATGGCCCGGTTGCGTAGCAAGAACGCCACGATGTCGTGGCTGCGGCTCGTCGGGTATTCCTACTTGGCGTTTAGCGTCTTCGACATCGTGCTGGAGAGCTTCATCACCCGTACGCAATTGTTCAACTACGGCAGCGTGGTGCCGGCGCTGAGTCTGTGGGCCGGCACCGACCACCAGTTCCCGGTTTACGAGACGATCAGCTGGGCGGGCACCTACACCGCTCTGGCGAGCCTGCACTTCTTCCGCGACGACCACGGCCGCAGTCTGCCCGAACGAGGCCTGAACGCGCTGCGCATCCGCAGCGGCCGGTTGCGCACCTTCGCGCGCTTCCTGGCGATCATGGGCGCATGCCAGCTCGCGATGCTGGTCACGTACAACATCCCGTACTCGTACTGGGGTATGCACGCGGTAATGGCCAAGCCATTCGTCGACCGCGAATGGCGCACCGGCGGGGTCTGCGGTCCCGGCAGCGCCTACAACTGCCCCGACGGCCATTCCCCGATTGCGACCAAGGACAGTCCCACCAACCGCATCGTCGGTCAAGCTGCCACCTCGCGACGGCGTTGAGCCACAGGCTATTTCGCAGCGGCGGAGTCTTCTTGTTCGAGCCGGCCCACCGCGCGCAACGCGTACGGCGTCACGACGGCGATCAGTACGAAGAACATCACGAAAACGGCCCAGAAGTTCAGCAACCCATGCCAGGCGAACGGGCCGGTTCGGACAAACGGCACGAGGCTCAGCGGAACGTAGAGCGCCGCGGTGAGAAAGCACAGGTAACCCACCCAGCGCGGAAATAGGGGACGTGCGCGCCGGTCGAGCAGGATGGCGACACCCAGCGCCACGCTCTGCAGCAGCGAGAACATGAACGTGAGGTCGAAGAACAGCCAGCCGAGGTCGTACAGCGTCTGCACGGATTCGGGTGAGCGCACTTCAGCCCGGAATGCCGCCGCCTGCCATACGACGGCAGGCACCGCGGTGACCACACCCGTCATCAGGCCACCCAGTAGTTCCGTGGTCGACAGCACACCCATCGGACCTTCCATCCGGCCGATGATCTTCGAGACCGCAGCGCTCCAGGTGTAGTAACAGGGAGCGCCGACAACCATCAGCACCATCCCCGGCTGGATGCCGGTGTGGTGGGCGTGGAAGTAGCGCGAAATGGCCGAGGCGTCCAGGTCTTGTCCCGGCGGTGGCCAGAAGCCGGCGAGCACTGCGAAGCCCAGCAAGCCGAGGCCCGCGTACAGACACACGGACCACAGGCCAAGCCGAAGAGTTGTGTAGTCCGAGCTCCTGTTTCGCCCGCCTGCGGCCGTCGTCCGTCGTGTTGTCGTTGTCACAGAGCCTCCTCGGGCCACGCCGCGTCCAGCCGGTGAAAAGAATTTAACAGATAATAGAAAAATCTGCTAGCCTGGGTTGGATAGGCCGATAAGCTGGTCACTGAGTCGCCTAACAGATATTAAATAAGTTGTCGAGTGATGCTCGTTCGGAACGGGAGGTTCCCAGCAGTGGCCGACGCATCCGATGCATCGCCGCCTTACGACGCCAAGGTCGGCGCTGTTCGGCGGCTCTACGACGCGCTGGCCGCCGGCGACCGCGAAACACTCGCGGTGCTGCTGCATCCGGAGTTCATCGGACGCGCTACCGCGGGCCTGCCGTTGGGGGTGGGGGGCGAGCACGTTGGCCCCGACGCGATGCGCCGCGAACTCTGGTGGCAGCTCGGTCGCCACTACGACGTGATGGCCCATGCCGACGCGTTCCATCTGCTCGACGACGGCCGCCTGCTTGTCGTCGGTCGCTACCTGGGAACGGCGCGGCGGTCGGGCAACAAGCTGGACGCGGCCTTTCATCACGTGATCGGCTTCGCCGACGACGGGCGGATGACGTCGCTGGAACAACTGACCGACAGCGCCGCGTGGGTCGAGGCGCTCGGCGAGCCGCTGGCGACGATCGACTATCGCGTGACCGACGCCGTGGCGACCGTCCGCCTGAACCGGCCCGAAGTTCGCAACGCGATCGACCCGCGCATGGCAGACGAATCGCTGGTCGTGGCCCGACGAATTGCCGACGACCGATCCCTTCGCGCGGTACTGATCTGTGGCGACGGGCCGTCGTTGTCGGTCGGCGGCGACATCGACAGCTTCGACTCGAACGGCTCAGCGTACGGCGAACAGCTGGCGCGAATGACCAAGCCCTTTCATGAGGCCTTGCGGATGCTCAGCCGCGTTGACGTGCCGATCGTCACCGCCGCCCACGGTGGCGTCGCCGGCGGTGCGCTCGGCTTCGTCTACGTCGCCGATCTGGTGTTGGCGGCTGAGGGCACCCGGTTCCTGACAGCGTTTGCCGCGCTTGGGCTTTCGGGCGACGGCGGTGGAACCTGGCACCTGCCGCGACTGATCGGCGCACGCCGGGCCGCGCAGGCCTACTTGCGGAATACGCCGATCGAAGCCGCCGAGGCGCTCGAGTGGGGGGCTGATCAACGAGATCGTCCCGGCCGACGAGCTGAGAACCCGGGCGCTGGCGCTGGCCACCGATTTGGCGCAGGGACCCACCAGCGCATTCGCCCGGATGCGGGCACTGCTGCGTGACTCGTGGCACAACGACCTGAGCACCCAACTCGAGCACGAGATCGGGGCACTGCAGGCCACCGCCGAAACCACTGATGCCGCAGCAGCGCTGTCGGCCTTCAGATCAAAGCGTGCCCCGCGCTTCACCGGAAGGTAGGACATGGGACTGATCAACGATTCAGCTGAGCATAAGGCCATCCGGGAGAGCGTTGCCGGTATCGCCAAGCGATATGGTCCCGAGTACTTTCTGGAGCGCGGGCGCACCGGCGCGGGAATCGAGGAGTTGTGGAACGACCTCGGCGCCGCCGGACTGCTCGGCCTGCATCTACCCGAGGACTACGGCGGTGGCGGGGGAGGAATGGCCGAAGCGGTTGTGGTGGTGGAAGAGCTTGCCGCACAAGGAATGCCGCTATTGATCTGGGTCATATCGCCGGCGATCTGCGGCAGCATCCTGGCCTGCCACGCTTCGGAGGACATGAAGCGGCGATGGTTACCGCCGATCGCGGACGGCAGCACGAAGATGGCGTTCGGCCTCACCGAACCCGACGCCGGCTCCAACAGTCACAACGTCAAGACCACCGCCCGCCGCACCGATACCGGCTGGGTGATTTCGGGGTCGAAGTACTACATCTCCGCGGTGGACCAGTCCGAGGCAATCCTGCTGGTGGCCCGGGACGCGGATCATTCGACCGCACAGCGCAACCGGCTATCGCTGTTCGTGGTTCCGACTGACAGCCCGGGGCTGACTTATGCGCCGATCGACACGTCGATCGTCTCGCCGGACAAACAATTCACCGTGTACCTCGACGAGGTCGAGGTCGGCGAAGAGGCGCTGATCGGTCTGGCCGGCAACGGTCTTCGGCAGGTCTTCGACGGCCTGAACCCGGAACGGATCCTGGTGGGCGCGCTGTCCAGCGGGATCGGACGATACGCGATCGGCAAGGCAGTGGACTACGCCCAGCAGCGCAGCGTGTGGTCGGCACCGATCGGCGCCCATCAGGGCATCGCTCATCCGCTGGCCGAATGCCATATCGCGGTCGAATTGGGTCGGATGGCAACTCAGCGCAGCGCGGAGCTGTTCGACGCCGGCGAGCCTGCCGGTGAGGCCGCCAACATCGCCAAATTCGCTGCCTCCGAAGCCGCGCTGAAGGCGCTCGACCAGTCGATTCAGACCCACGGGGGCAACGGATTGTCGCACGAATACGGGCTTTCCGAGCTGTGGTTCGTGACCCGGCTGATGCGCACCGCGCCGGTGAGCCGCGAAATGGTGCTCAACTACGTCGCCCAAACGTCGCTTGGCCTGCCCCGATCCTACTGAGGAGGGAAACCGGAATGAATTCAACACAATTCGATGCCGTGGTCATCGGCGCGGGCGCCGGCGGTTTGTTCACCGCCGCCCGGCTCGCCCACCATGGCTACCGCACACTCGTGGTGGAGCGCCTGGACAAGGTGGGGGGGACGGGCCTCCACCGACGACATCGACGGCTTCAAGGTCAATACCGGCGCCATCGTGATCGAGGTGGGGGGCACCACCGAGCAGATCTGCGCCGAGGTCGGTGCACCGTTTGACATCCGTGAACCCAAACCCGCACTCCTGTACCGGATCGGCGGCAAAAACGTCGACGTGACGGGCGGTGGGTGGGGTCTGCTGCTGGGCAAGCTCACCCGGCAGGGTGCCAAAGCTGGTGGCCGGAATCGGCGCCGCCCGCAACGACACCGGCCTGCCCGAAGATCAGATCAGCACCGCCGAGTGGGTGTCACGTTTCACCAAAAACGAACGCGTACATGGGATCTTCCGCAACATGTGCGCATCGATCTTCGCCGTCGGTTCCGAGGACCTACCGGCCCGGGTGTTTCTCACCTACTTCACCCGCAAGAGTGCGTTCAAGCGATTCGGCTTTCATCCGCAGGGCACGATCGGCCTGTGGCGCGGTCTGGCCGAGGTGGTGGAGTCCAACGGGGAGGTGTGGCTTTCGACACCGGCCAGCCGGATCGTGCTGCGCGACGGCCGGGTGACCGGCGTCGAAGTGATCCGCGACGGCCAGGCCCTCACCATCGATGCACCGATCGTGGTGAGCGATGTGGGGCCCGCCGCGACCGTCGAGCTGCTCGGACAGGAGAACGTTCCAGCCGACTATCTCGACCTGGTCAAGAAGGGAGATCGCCCGACAGCAATGATCTCGGTGAACTTCGCCAGCCGCGATCGCCTGGTCGATGTTCCCGGGATGCTCAGCTTCGCCACCACACGGCGACTGGCTTATATCGCGAACTTCACCGACATCTGCCCCGAGATGGCGCCGCCGGGGTGGCACCTGTACGTCGGGACCTCGGTGCCCAAGCCGTCCATCGGTGACTTCGACGAAACCGCGGAAACCGAGCTGCTTTTCGAGGATCTGCGCGATAACGTCGACGGTTTCGACGAGCGTGCGCGGGTGCTGAGTGTCGCCGTCACCCGGGACGACTGGCCGCCGCAACGAGCGGTGGCCGGATTCGACCTGCCGCACGACACCCCGTTCGCCGGGCTGTGGAATGTCGGGGACGGCGTCAAGGAATACGCCAACGGCGGCACGACGGCGTGCGCAGAGACGGCTCTGCTGGTGACGGACAAGATCTTTGCGCATCACTCACCTGGCGCTCCCTGAGTAGCACGCTGAAATCGGCTGGGCGAAAACTGCGTCCGCTCAGTCGACCGACGGCTCGGAAAGCCCGTGACGGACGAATGACTGGGCGTTGGCGACCACGATATCCAGCGAACCGCGCCGCGGATCCCACCATTCGACTGCCCAATTGAGGGCACCCAGGACCAGCATCTGCGCCAGGTACAAGTCGAGATCGGCGCGCAATGCTCCCGAGCGCGCCATGTCGTTGATCAGTCGTCGCCACACTTCGCCGTAGCGTTGCTCTTCGAGGATCTGGCGCTTCCGGATCGCCTGCGGCACTTGGCCTGCGTTGCGGATCGCAGCGGTGGTGTAATCCGATATCTCGAGTTCATGTCGCAGATGCGCTTCGACGGCGGCGAGCAGACGATCCAGCGCGCCGACGTCGTCGGGCAAGGCGTCGAGCACCGTGACGACGTGCTCTCGCATGTCGGCGATGCCGGCCCACATCACCTCCTCGATGAGGTCATCGCGGGAGGGGGTAGTAGTAGTAGATCGCCGGTGCCTGCAGTTCGGCCTGTGCGGCGACGTCGTTGAGGCGCAATCCTGCGTAGCCCTTGGCGCTCAACACGTGCGCGGCGGCGTCGAGGATCCGGCGTCGGGTCTGCGCTGACTTGGACGCGGTGTTGTTGGCTGATCCCGGAGCCACCTCAGCCGACCTGGTCATCAACTGATTCTAGCCAGTTATCGCCGTCGCACCGCTGCGTGTCCGAACAAATTTCTAGGCGGCATTTGAAGGCTTCCATATACGCCTGAAGCGCGGAGATGGCAGGCAACGTCGCACGATTTCTATGCGGTGTTAAACGCAATCGACGGGATGGGGTGGGCGATGCCGTGGCGGGGGATGAATTCACCCCGCCACGGCAAGTTCGGGTGGTTACCAGGACGGCCGCGGCCAGCTTTCGCCTTGGCGGCGCATCGTCGTCGATGCGCCTCTGCGACACGTGGCCTAGAGCCCGCCGCTGCAAACTCGCCGTGGCCCGGACAACTCGAGCGCAGAGTCTAATATATATTAAATATTAAGATTTCGTTAGTAGTCGTTTCCGGAAAGTCGCGTGGTCAGCCGGCGAGCTCGCGGCCGATGAGTTCCTTCATGATTTCCGTCGTCCCGCCGTAGATGGTTTGGGCACGGGTGTCGAGATAGGCTCGGGCGACCGGGTACTCGACCATGTAGCCGTAGCCCCCGTGTAGTTGCAGGCAGCGGTCGAGCACTCGGCGTTGGAGTTCGCTGACATACCATTTGCCCTTCGCGGCGTCGACGGGGGAGAGTTCCCCGGCGTTGAAGGCCTCGACCGACTTGTCGACGTACGCCTCGGTGACGTCGATTTCAGTGGCCATGTCGGCGAGTTCGAAGCGGATGTGTTGATTGGCGGTGAGTGGCTGGCCGAATGCGTTGCGCTGTCGGCAGTACTCGACCGTCTGCGTGAAGATTGCGCGCGTGGTCGCAATTGCTTGCGCAACGACGCCGAGCCGCTCGCGAGGCAGGTGACTCATCAGGTACTGCAGTCCGCGGCCTTCTTCTCCGAGCAGGTTCTCGGCGGGCAACAACGCGTCGTCGAAGAACAGTTCGGCGGTGTCCTGCGCGGGAAGTCCGATTTTCTCGAGCTGACGTCCGCGCCGGAACCCAGGTGTGTCGCGCTCGACGACGAACAAGCTGAAGCCGCGAGAACCGGCCTCTGGGTTGGTGCGTGCGGCGACCACGACCAGGTCGGCCATGATGCCGCTGGAGATAAACGTCTTCTGGCCGTTGAGGATCCAATTCTCGCCGTCGCGGCGCGCGGTGGTCCGGATACCCCTGAGATCGCTTCCGGTGCCCGGTTCGGTCATGGCGAGGGCGCCGATCAGTTCGCCGGCGGCGAAAGCGGGCAGCCAACGTTGCTTCTGCTCTTCGGTGGTGAGGTCGAGCAGGTAGTGCAGCACCAGGTCGTCCTGGAGGCTTACGGTCAGGCCGAACGACAAAGCGTTGACTTTGGCGATCTCCTCGCAGACCACCATCCGGTAGCGGTAGTCGTGTTCTCCGGCGCCGCCGTAGCGTTCGTCGACCTCGAGGGCGTAGACGCCCGCCTTCGCCGCACTGGCGAACACGTTGCGGTCGATCTGGTGATTGCGGTCCCAATCAGTCTGGTAGGGAACCACTTCTCGAGCTAGGAACTCTTGGACAGTCTCGCGGTACGCCTCGTGGTCGGGACCGTACAGAGCGCGGCGCACCGTTAGATCCTCTCGATGATCGTAACGTTGGCTTGCCCCCCGCCTTCGCACATGGTCTGCAGGCCGTAGCGGCCACCGGTTCGTTCGAGTTCATGCAGTAGTGAGGTCATCAGGCGGGCACCGGTGCATCCGATGGGGTGCCCGAGGGCGATCGCCCCACCATTGACGTTGACCCGAGCGGGGTCGGCTTCGAGTTCGGCCTGCCAGGCCAGGACCACCGGTGCGAACGCCTCGTTGATTTCGACCAGGTCGATATCGTCGATCGACAGCCCAGTTCGCTTGAGCGCGTGGCGGGTGGCTGGGATCGGCGCAGTCAGCATCATCACCGGATCGGAGCCGAGCACCGACATGTGGTGAATCCTGGCCCGCGGCGTCAGTCCGAAGCGCTCGACGGTCTCACCGGATGCGATCAGCAGTGCTGCGGCGCCGTCAGAGATCTGGCTGGCCACCGCCGCGGTCAGTACGCCGCCCTCGGTCAGCGGGGGCAGCTTGGCCATTTTGGCCAGGGAGGTGTCGGGTCGCGGGCCTTCGTCGTTCACGACGCCGGCATAGGGGGTGATCTCGCGGGTGAATCGACCTTCGGCGATCGCGGCAGCGGCGCGCTGGTGGCTGGTCAGCGCAAATCTTTCGTTGTCCTCACGGCTCAGTTTCCATTGGCTGGCGATCAATTCTGCGCCGCGGAACTGCGAGATCTCCTGGTTGCCGTACCGGGCCTCCCAGCCGCGACATCCGGTCCACGGATCGACCGAGCCGAACGGTTCGCCGGCGGCGAACGCGCTCAGAATGGGGTACTGGCTCATCTTCTGTACCCCGCCGGCGACGATCAGGTCCGCGGTGCCGCTCATCACGGCCTGTGCGGCGAAATGCACCGCCTGTTGCGCCGATCCGCACTGCCGGTCGATCGTCACGCCGGGTACGGATTCGGGCAGGCCTGCGGCCAGGGCGGCTGTCCGTGCGATATCGCCGGCCTGGGAGCCGATGTTGTCCAGGCAGCCGAGAATGACGTCGTCAATGGCTTCGGGATCCAGGTCGTGTCGCTCGACGACGGTACGAATGACATGGGCGGCCATGTCCGCGGGGTGCTCTTCGGCGAATCCCCCTCCGCGTTTACCCACCGCTGTCCGAACCGCATCGACGATGAAGGCTTCAGTCACCTACATAATTTAACATAGAATCAAAAAGCTGGGGCTTCTGTCGCCAGTGGTGGTGATCTCACCGCTTAGCGGTCGATGTACGTGCCTTGCGGGCCCCGCGCACCTGCGGACTTTCCTGCATGTTCAGTCCGTGGCGGATCAACGATTGGGCAGTGGCCACGATATTGTCGACGGAGTCGCGTCGAGGATCGCGCCATTCTGCTGCCCAGTTGAGAGCCCCGAGCACCAGCAGTTGCGCGAAACGCAGATCGATATCCGACCGGATTTGCCCGTCGGCTTTGGCGTTGTCGAACAGCCGGCGCCACACCCGTCCGTAGCTCGCCTCCTCTTTGAGCTGTCGAGCGCGCAGATGCTGGGGGATCTGTCCGGAATTGCGGATCGAGGCGGTGGCATAGTCGGAGATCTCGAGTTCATGACGTAAGTGGGCCTCGACGGCAGTCATGATCCGATCCAACGGCGAGGTCTCCGGCGGCAGGTTGTTCAGCGACTCCTGCACGTGTTGGCGTAGATCGGCGATGCCGCAATACATCACCTCTTCGATGAGTTCCTCGCGGGAGCCGAAGTAGTAGTAGATCGCGGGCGCTTGCAGCTCGGCATACTCGGCGACATCTGAAAGTCTGGTACCGGCAAAACCTTTCGCACTCAAGACGTGTGCCGCGGCATCGAGGATTCGGGCCCGTGTGCGGGCGGATTTGGAATCAGCGTCGATGGCCGTTCCGCGAGTGGAGGCCGCCACAGATTTTCTAGGCACACGCATATCGTAGACGGTGGTTTTGGATCCAGGATAAATAAGGGCGGTCGCGGTGTGCTGGAACGAAAGCCACCTCGGCCAATCCCTGAAAGGCCATGCCGGATTGCCGATCGGCCGGCTCGAGTACGCGGCGCAATTACCCTAGAGCGCAACGAAAGTATTGTGCGACAGCTACATTCACGGCTGTCCCGGCGCCCCCGTCAGGCCTCGGTGCGCGCGGTGACCCGGAACGTGAATTCGTGATCGCAGATCCGGATATGGTCGCCGTCGTTGATGGTGGCGGCGACGCGGATCCGCTGGTGGCGCACATGCACACCGTTGGACGAGCGTTGGTCGTTGATGATGAAGTTGGTTCCGGTGTCCACGATGACGGCGTGGTGCCGGCTGACGTTCGCGCTGTCCAGGACGATGTCGTTGTCACTCAGCCGGCCGATCCGGGTCGCGGCCCCGTGCAGCTGGTAGTCCCGCCCGGTGGCGAGGTCATGCAGGTAGGCGGTGACCTGCTGGCTGGCAGCCATGGTGCGCTGGTCGAGCGCCGTGACGGTGCCGACGGCGGTGACCTTCGCGGTCTGCTTGGCGTCGAGTGGTTCCTGGCGGAGCACCCGCTCGTTGAGCGCGCGCAGGTTCGGCCCCGGGTCGATGCCCAAGTCGTCGGCGAGCGTCGTCTTCACCCGGCGATAGGCGTTCAGGGCGTCGGACTGACGGTCGGTGAGGTAATAGGCGGTGATCAGCTGCGCCCACAGCGGTTCCCGGTAGGGGTGCTCGTTCGTCAGCGCCTCCAGCTCGGAGATCACCGCCGAGGCCCGGCCACAGGCGATCTCGGCTTCCGCCTTGGCGGTGTGGGCGATGATCTTGTCCTCCACCAACGCGGTGGCGAACGAATCGACGAATTGAAAGTCGCGCAGATCGTCGAGGACCGGCCCGCGCCATTCCTTCAGCGCCGCCGACAGATGCTGACTGGCCTGTTCGAACCGGCCCCCGGCGGCGGCGTGCACGCCCGCCGTCTTCTCCGCGATGAACCTGCCCAGATCGCAAGTGTTCTCGGCAATGGTGAGCCGGTAACCGGGTGGGGCCGCGGCCAACACCACGCGAGAGTCCACCCCGGCGCCGCTGACCAGCTTGCGCAGGTTGGACACGTAGGAGTGGATGCTGGCCCGCGCCCCCGACGGCGGCCATTCCTCCCAGAGCGCGGTGATCAGCGAGTCGACCCCGACAGGCCTGTTGCGATTGATGACGAGCATGGCCAGCACCGCCCGTTGTTTGGGGGTGCCCAATGGCACCAGCGTGCCGCCGATGCTCATTTCAAGTGGTCCGAGCACACCGAACTCGAGACTTACGTCCATCGCGCTACCAGCCATTCCGGGTCCTACGCGGCTATCGATGCCCGGGCCGGGCACCGTACCGAGACCTCGTTATTGTCTCTCGACCTCTACGAATCGTTTCACTGCGGGTCCTGTCATTGTGGGGCATCGCACCAGGAAGTTCGTGGATCATCGCGCTACTGATTGCCCTGCCGTAACCCGAGGCCGGACGACGCAGGAGCATGCAGAGCGAGGCCCAATGCCGGGTTCGCGATGAATTGGGGCACAGATCGCGAAATTGCGCCGCGTCACCTCACCGTTCCGCCGGTGAAAACCAGGAAATAGTGGCTGGTGGCCCACGCCCTGAGGAACAGCTCCAGCGGGATCTGCTCGTCGCGGCCTGTTCGGGTGCCGCTGTCGTTGAGGTGTACGACCGCACGGGCGGTGTCGACGCCGGTCACCACCACGGCGTGGTCGGATACCGGGTTACCGTCGTCGTCTTTGCTCTCGACCGGCTCACCCCAGATCATTTCGGCGTTGACGCTGACTATCACCGCGTGTCCGGCGCCCAGGTAATGTTCCAGGGCCTTCACTCCGGTCGCGAGGCCCGTCTTCTCCGCCTTGCTCTCGTCGGTCATCTGAGCGCCGATGCCGTAGTGCCCCAGTAACGTCGGGATGTCCATCCGGCTGGTTCCGTTGCCCGAGTTCGGGTTCTTCTCGTCGACGGGTTTGATGTAGATCGAGCCGGGATGCATGGTGCTCGGCGTGGATTGCGCGACGCGGATGATCGCCTCTTCCTCGGGTTCGCTACCGGTCATTTGGCCGACCACGTCAGCGCTGGCCATCAGGACGCAGTCGTCGTACTTCTGGTAGCGCCACCACTTGGCGGCCGCGGCAGGGTTGCCGTATGTGATGCCGGCGGCCGCGCCAGCCGGGGCGGCCAGGCCCAGTCCGGTGGCGCCAAAGACCGTGACCGCCAAGACCACCAGGATGCTCTTGGCGTGGATGAGAAGCCTGCCGCGCATGGTCTGTCCCCTTCTGTGTCGTCGTCGAGAAAAGGTTGGGGCAGCGGCCTTCTTGGAATCTGGGCGAATTCTTGGGGCACTCGACTGCGCCGCGCACACAACGAAGGCGGGCAGCCGGTCCGGTGTCACACCGGTGGCTGCCCGCCCGCCCAGACGCCCGGGCCTCACGTCACTTGTGGGTCTCCCGGGTGACCGTCATGAAGTTGCGGCCGGTGGCCCAGGCCTTGACAAACACGGCCATCGGGATCTGTTCGTTCTTGCCTTTCTCGGTGCCGCTGTCGTTGAGGTGGACGACGCCGTTCGCGGCGTCGATGCCGGTGACCGCCACGGCGTGGTCGGCGCGGGGCTGGCCGTTGCTGCCCTTCTTCTCGATCGGCTTGTTCCAGATCATCTCCGCGTTGAGTACGACGATCACGGCGTGTCCGCTGCCCAGGTTCTGTTCGAGGGCCTCGATTCCAGATGCGTGGCTGTTGTCCGCGTGAATCCCATAGTGCGCCAACAGCGTCGGCAGGTCGTACGGGTCGGTTCCCATACCGGAGTTGGGGTCGTTCTTGTCGGCCGGCTTGACGTAGACGGAGCCGGAGTGCGAGGCGCTCGGGGTGGATTGGGCGACTTTGACGATGGAACGTTCCGAGGGCAGCTTGCCGGTGATCTGGCCGACCACCTCGGCGCTGGACATGATGGCGCAGTCGTCGTACTTCTGGTGCTGCCAGTACTTCTCGGCGGCAACCGGGTCGCCGTACATGGGACCGTTCCCGGAAGCCTGGGCGGGTCCGGCGAGTCCGAGCGCAAGAGCGCCGGCGGCCGCAGTGGCGACCAGAGCGAACTTGGCGGTCTTTGCGATGCTGGTGATCTTGATGCCGGTCATCGGTGCTGCCTTTTCTCCGGGTTGTTGGTCCGCGGTGCGGAGTGCTTGAGAAAAGGCTGCGGCGTCGGTCTTCTGGTTATCTCTACGATTTCTTGGCGTGACCGGCCGGCGCTGCTGCCGACCCGATGACTGCGCGAATCATGTTTATCTGACCGGATAGTCGGCGACCGGCGTCAGTTGCAGGACCAGGTGTCGATATAGCCGCCGGGGAGCTTGCCCAGGGCTTCTTTCATCGCAGTGCGCAGATCCGGACCGGTCCCGGCCTGATATTCGGTATCTCCGCCGCCGCCTTTGGTGGCGACGGCGCCACACCCGGTGAAGCTGATCATCACCTTGCATTCGGTGGACCCGCAGGATTTCACTGCTGCAGCCTCGGCGTCCTCCTTGGCGGGAGTGCCGTGCGAGCGTCCCCACATGCCGTTAGGGGCGTACGCGATGGCGCCGTAGGAGTCGGCGGCCTGGACGGCGGGCGCCAGGGCGACCGCGATCGCCGCACCGCCCACCAACCGGGCGACGGTAACCGTCAGCCGCCGCCGGGAGCTGCTCGTCATCAAGAATTCCTACTCTCTAGCCGGGTTTGGTCACGGTGACCTGTTTGCCCCAGTCGGACATGCTCAGCGTTACCGATGCGTTCGCGGTGGGGGAGATCTGGACCTGCACGAGGTGGGACGACCCGTCCGACGCGGTCCAAACGGTGGTCGGCACGGTCGAGACGTTCGCTTCGGTCAGACGGACGCCAGCCAGCGTGGCGATGTCGTCGGCCGACGAGTCACCGGTGATCTTGGTGGTGGCGACCCCGTCGAGCTGCTGGCTGCCGGCCACCGAACCGTTCTTCAGGTTGGTCAGCAGATTGGCCAATCCCTTGCCCGGATCCAGCAGTACCGAGACGTTGTAGATCGAGGCGCCGGTGCCGAAATCGGTGTATGAGCCGGGCTGGCCCAGATCGCAGTAGAGATGCCCGTCGACGAAGACGAATCGGGCCTCTTGACTGTCACCGCCCAGCGGCACCGTCGCAATGCCGGTGGCCGCGGTTTGGGGTGTGTTGGAGACGTCGCCGTCGAATTTGCGCACGCCGATGTTGGGCACCTCACCCTGCACCGCGACCTTGAGGTGCGTGCCAGTGACTTTGCGCATCACCTCAGCGGCCGATTTGAGCAGCGTCGCCGCCTCGGCCCTGGTGGCCGCGGTGGTGCCGGTGGATGTTCTCGCGCCGGTCGACCCGTTGCTGCCGCAGCCGGCGAGCACCAGCGCCACGGCCAGCGCGGCGGCGACCAGACCCCGGCGGTCGGCACGCGGTGGGAGCTTCATCGACATCTCCTAACGGTGGCCTCCAGCTCTTCCTGCATAACCATCGGCGCGCACGACAGTCAACAGCCCGCGTCCGACCCCAGCCAGATTCATGCCCGGGTCATTTCGTAATAAGCACCGCGGCGCGCCAGCAGTTCGGCGTGGCTGCCTTGTTCGACCGCGCGCCCCTCCTGGACGACCACAATGCGGTCGGCATCCCGGATCGTCGAGAGGCGATGCGCAATGATGAAGCTGGTCCGATCGCGGCGAAGTTCGCGGGTGGCGCGGGCTATCAGCAGTTCGGTTCGGGTGTCCACCGAACTGGTCGCCTCGTCCAGGATCAGTAGTTGCGGGCGGGCCAGGAAGGCGCGGGCGATCGTGATGAGTTGCTTCTCGCCGACGCTGATGTTGCCGCCGTCGCCGCTGATCCTGGTCTGATATCCGGCCGGGAGCGTATGCACGAACCGGTCCACGTAGGCCGCCCTGGCCGCCGCCACCACTTCCTCCGGGCTGGCGTCCGGCCGGCCGTAGGCAATGTTCTCCTCGATCGTGCCGTCGAACAGCCAGGTGTCCTGCAGCACCATGCCGATCCGGGAGCGCAGTGCGTGCCGGTCCAGGGAGGCGATGTCCACCCCGTCGATCAGGATTCGGCCGAATTGCACCTCGTAGAAGCGCATCAGCAGATTCACCAGGGTCGTCTTGCCGGCGCCGGTCGGCCCGACGATGGCCACCGTGCTGCCCGGTTCGGCGATCAGCGACAGATCGTGGATCACCGGGTGTCCCGGGAGGTAGGCGAAACTCACGTGCTGGAACTCGACCCGGCCGGGCCGGTCGGCGGCGACCGGCAGCCCGGGGTGGCGGTCCGAGTGTCCTCCGGGCTCGTCGAGCAGATCGAACACCCGCTCGGCGCTGGCCACCCCCGACTGCAGGGTGTTGTACATGGCGGCGACCTGGCCGACCGGGGTGTTGAATTGGCGCACGTACTGGATGAACGCCTGAATGCTGCCCAGGGTGATCTGTCCCGCGGCCACCTGCAAGCCGCCGATCACCGCGACCGCGACGTAGCCGAGGTTGCCGATGAAACCCGTTGCGGGCCCTACCAGGCCGGAGAAGAACTGCGAGCCGAAACTGGCGTGATAGACGTCGTCGTTGAGCTGGCGGAACTGCGCTTGCGCGCTGGCCTGGTGACCGAACGTCTTGACCACGGTGAACCCGCTGTAGGTCTCCTCGATATGCGCGTTGAGCCGCCCGGTGCTGGTCCAATGCGCCAGGAACAGCCGCCGCGACCGGCGGGTGATCGTCCGGGTGGCCAGCAGCGACAGCGGTACCGTCAGCACGGTGATGAGCGCCAGCAGTGGTGAGATCCACAGCATCATCGCGAACACGCCGACGACCGTCAGCACCGACGTCACCAGTTGGCTGATCGTCATCGACAACGACGTCTGCATGTTGTCGATGTCGTTGGTGACGCGGCTGAGCAGTTCGCCACGCTGGTGCCGGTCGAAATAGGACAGCGGCAGCCGGTGCAGCTTGTCCTCGACGTCGCTGCGCAGTCTGGTGACGGTCTTCTGCACGGTGACGTTCAGCAGCCGGGCCTGGCCCCAAAGCAGCAGGGCGGCAACCAGATACAGCAGCAATGCCAGCGTCAGCGTGCGGATGACCGCACCGAAGTCCACGCCTCGGCCGGGTGTCACATTCATCCCCGACAACAAGTCGGCGAAGGCGTGGTCGCCACGGGCCCGGGCGGCCGCGACGGCCTGTGCTTTGCTGATGCCTGCCGGCAGTCGGCGTCCGACCACGCCGTCGAACAGCAGATCGGTGGCGTGTCCGAGGATTCGCGGCACGGCAACTCCGACGGCGGTACCGGACACACCGAGCACCATGACGGCGACACTGAGCCCGCGGTGCGGGGCCAGTCGCCGGATCAGGCGGCCAGCCGATCCCCAGAAGTCCCGGGAGCGCATGTTAGGCGGGGCGGGGGCGGCGCCGCGGGGACGCGCGTTCATCGGTGCGGTCACCGCATCGCCCCCACCGCTTGCGACGCCGCGAACTCGGCGTAGGTCGGGCACCCGGCCAGCAGGGATTCGTGCGTGCCGGCCCCGACGATGCCGCCCTTGTCGACGACAATAATCTGGTCGGCCTGCGATGCGGTCGAAATACGTTGGGTGACAACGATGATCGTCGCTTCTTTGGCTTCCTCGCGCAGGCTGGTGCGGACTCGAGCGTCGGTGTGTACGTCGAGTGCGGAGAACGCGTCATCAAAAAGGTAGACGGCAGGGCGGCGGATGACGGCGCGCGCGATCGCGAGTCGCTGGCGCTGCCCACCGGAGAAATTGATGCCACCCTGCGCAACCCGCATCTGCAGGCCGTGCGGTCGCACGAAGTCCTCGGCCGCGGCGACGCGCAGCGCGTCCCACATCTGCTCGTCGGTCGCCTCGGCCGCACCGTAGCGCAGGTTGTCCGCGACGGTCCCGGTGAACAGGAAGCCGCGCTGCGGCACCAGCCCGATCGCCGACCACAACCGCTCGGTGCGGTAGTCGCGGACGTCGACGCCGTCGATGGACACCGCGCCGGCGGTGACGTCGTAGAGCCGGCAGATCAGCGACACCAGCGTCGACTTGCCCGAGCCGGTGCTGCCGATGATGGCGGTCGTGGAACCCGGCGCCGCGGTCAGCGAAATATCCTGCAGCACCGGGCAGTCCGCACCGGGATAGGTGAAGGTGACCTGGTCCAGCCGGACCGCCCCGGTGATTCCGTGTGGCGGGAACAGTGGTTGGTCGGGGTCGCCGACGGCCGCGGTGGTGGCCAGCACCTCGGTGATGCGTTCGGCGCACACCGACGCACGCGGCAGCACCACCAGCGTCATCGTCGCCATCAGCACCGCCATCAGGATCTGGGCGAAGTAGGACAGGAACGCGATCAGCGAACCCACCTGCATGCGCCCTGCGTCGATGCGCAGGCCGCCGAACCAGATCAGTGCCACGCTGGACAGGTTGATGGTCAAGGTGGTGACCGGCAGCATCAGCGCCTGCCAGTTGCCCGCACCCAGCGCGGCATCGGACAGCGCCTGGTTGGCGTGCGCGAACCTGTCCCGTTCGAAGTCCTCGCGGGTGAAAGCCCGGACCACCCGCACCCCGGACAGCTGGTCGCGCAGCACCCGGTTGATGTTGTCGATCAGGCGTTGCATGCTGCGGAACATCGGCAGCATGTGGCCGATGATCCAATAGTTCGCGACGGCCATGACGGGGACGCTGACCAGCAGCAGCCAGGTCAGCGCGGCCTCCTGGTGGATGGCCATGACGACGCCGCCGATGCACATGATCGGGGCGGTGACCAGCACGGTCGCCGTGGTCTGAACCAGGAACACGATCTGGCGAACGTCGTTGGTGCTGCGGGTCAGCAGCGTCGGTGTGCCGAATCGGGCCGTCTCGTGCTCGGAGAAGGTGAGGATGTGCTCGAACATCGCGGCCCGCAGGTCGCGGCCGAAACCCGTCCCGATCCGCGAACCGAAAAAGGTCGCCCCCACCGCACACAGCACCTGCAGACCGGTGACCACCAGCATCACTACGCCCAACCGCGCGATCGTGAGCGTGTCGCCCTTGGCGACGCCGTCGTCGATGATCGCGGCGTTGACCGTCGGCAGGTACAGCGACGCCAACGTGCTTATCGATTGCAGCGCCATCAACGCCCCGACCAGCCGGCGGTACGGCCGGATGTACTGGCGCAGCAGTGCCAGGAGCATGGGGTAACTGTCGCACACCCACTCGCGCCGGTACCGCGCCGACCTGCATGGCTGAAATGCCTGATCAGGTGGCGTGTCGGTGGTTGACCTGCAACGGTGCCGCTACAGTGCATCGTGTGACGGGCAGTAGAAGAGGTTGCAGTGCGGCGTAATTTGGCGGCGCGGGTCGTGGCCGCGCTGACCCTGGCGGCAATGCTGCTCGGGGTTGCGGGTTGCGGCGGTTCCGGAGACAACAAGCCGAGCGGCGGGACGGTGCCGTCGACGCCTGGGAACGCCGAGGGCAAGCACGGGCCGTTCTTCCCGCAGTGCGGCGGCATCAGCGACGAAACGGTCACGCAGCTGACCAGAATCACCGGCCTGGTCAACACCGCCAAGAACTCCGTGGGCTGCCAATGGCTGGCCGGCGGTGGTATCTCCGGCCCGCACTTCTCTTTCTCCTGGTACCGCGGCAGCCCCATCGGGCGGGAACGCAAGACCGAGGAGGTGTCGCGCGCCAGCGTCGACGACATCAACATCAACGGTCACAGCGGATTCATCGCGGTCAACAGCGAGGCCAACCTCGGCGAGTCGCTGTGTGAGGTCGGCATCCAGTTCCAGGACGACTTCATCGAATGGTCGATCAGTTTCGCCCAGAAGCCGTTTCCGCCGCCCTGTGACATCGCCAAGGAATTGGCCCGGCAGTCGATTGCGAATGCGAAATGAACAGGTGGATGCGTAGCCTGGCAGCCCTGACGGTGGCCGTTGTTGCCGCTCTGCTGGTCTTGACCGGTTGTACGAAGACGGTCAACGGGGCGGCGGTCAAGGCGGGCGGGGGCGGAGTCCCGCGCAACGACAACTCCGAGAAGCAGTATCCGAACCTGCTCAAGGAATGCGAAGTCCTGACCACCGACATCCTGGCGAAGACGGTGGGGGCCGACCCGTTGGACATCCAGAGCACGTTCGTGGGCGCGATCTGCCGCTGGCAGGCGGCGAACCCGGCCGGTCTGATCGACATCACCCGGTTCTGGTTCGAGCAGGGCAGCCTGAGCAACGAGCGGAAGGTTGCCGAGGGCTTGAAGTACCAGATCGAGACCCGCTCGATCCAGGGCATCGACTCGATCGTGATGCGGCCCAACGATCCCAACGGCTCCTGTGGTGTCGCCAGCGACGCGGCCGGGGTGGTCGGCTGGTGGGTAAATCCCCAGGCGCCCGGCATCGATGCCTGTGGTCAGGCGATCAAATTGATGGAACTGACGCTGGCCACCAACGCCTAACCTCGGGTGCCTTGGCGCGGGACGTGGAATTCCACCAATTCGGCGCTACCCGGTTCCAGCTCTGCCCAGCGATCGGGAACGCGTAGCACCGCGATGCCCGATGTCGGATACTTCTGTGAGATGCGCTCGGCCGCAGCGATATTCGTGCGGCCGTCGGCGAGGATGAGTGCGACCGAGGAGATCGTCGGTTCGTGCCCGACGACCAGCACGGTGCCGATGCCGTCGTCGACCTTGTTGACTTCCGCGATCAGCGCGCCGGGAGTCGCGCCGTAGAGTCGCCCGACGTAGCTGACCGGTGCATCGATTCCGGTGCGCGCCAACGTTTCCCGGGCGCGGGCGGCCGTCGAGCAGAGCACCGCGTCGATGGCGGGCACGTTGGCGGACAGCCATTCGCCGCCCAGCGCGGCCTCGCGGCGGCCCCGCGCGGCCAACGGCCGATCGTGGTCGGCCACCCCGCTGGGATAGTCCGACTTCGCGTGCCGCATCAGTACCAGGGTGTGCCGCTCGTTCACGGGCTCACGTTAACCACTGTCGATGGTCACCGCGCAGTCCGCCCCGCCCGAGCGTCCCGTCCGTGGTCGGTCACCCTGGCCAGGCGGGCGTGCCGGCGCGGGCTGCGATGCCGCGGCCGCGGGGGGCCCGCTCCGTAGTCCGAGGGCAGTTCGTCGAGCATCCACGTGCAGCCGGTCTCGGTCGCCGAACCGGCCGATCGGGTGACACGACAGAGGCCAAAGTGGCACACGAGGTTGGTGTGACCGGCGACCTCACCGCGCGTGGGACTGCGGACCGAACCTCCGATCGGCGTCCCCGGACTTGTCGGCGCCCCGCCCTACACTCCCGGGCATCGGCTTTCACCATTCCGGAAGGGGGTCCACGCCATGCGGTTCCTGCACACCGCCGACTGGCAACTGGGCATGACGCGGCACTTTCTTGCCGGCGACGCCCAGCCGCGATATTCGGCGGCCCGCCGCGACGCGGTGGCCGGGCTGGGAGCGCTGGCCGCCGAGGTCGGTGCGGAATTCGTTGTCGTGGCCGGCGACGTCTTCGAGCACAACCAGCTGGCCCCGCAAGTGATCGGTCAATCCCTGGAAGCCATGCGCGCCATCGGGATTCCGGTCTACCTGCTACCGGGGAACCACGATCCGCTGGACGCGGCGTCGGTCTACAGCGGTCCGCTGTTCAGCACGGAATGCCCGGCCAACGTTGTGGTCCTGGACCGCGCCGGTGTGCACGAGGTCCGGCCGGGATTGGAAATCGTCGCGGCTCCGTGGCGGTCCAAAGCGCCCACCACAGACTTGGTCGCCGAGGCGCTCGACGGACTCTCCGGCGCCGACGTCACCCGGGTGCTGGTCGCGCACGGCGGCGTCGACGCGTTGGACCCCGATCGCGACAAGCCGTCGCTGATCCGTCTCGACTGCATAGAAAAAGCGCTGTCCGACAACGTGATCCACTATGTGGCGTTGGGCGACAAGCATTCGCTCACCCAGGTCGGCGCCAGCGGGCGGGTCTGGTATTCGGGCGCACCGGAGGTCACCAATTACGACGACGTCGAGTCCGACCCCGGTCACGTCCTGGTCGTCGACATCGACGAAACCGACCCGAGCCGCCCGGTGACGGTCGAGGCCCGTCATGTCGGCCGCTGGCGGTTCGTCACGCTGCACAGTCACGTCGACAACGACCGTGACATCGCGGACCTGGACGTGAACTTGGATCTGCTGAGCGACAAGGAACGCACCGTGGTGCGGCTGGCGCTCACCGGTTCGGTGACGGTCACCGATCGCGCGAAACTTGACGCGTGCCTTGACCGTTACGCCCGGCTTTTCGCGTGGGTGGGACTGTGGGACAGCCACACCGACCTGGCGGTGGTGCCCGCCGATGGAGAGTTCGCCGACCTCGGGATCGGCGGGTTCGCCGCTGCGGCGGTCGACGAACTGGTCGAGACCGCACGCGCGGGTGACTCGCCGGACGCCGTCGATGCGCAAGCGGCGCTGGCGCTGTTGCTGCGGCTGACGGATCGGGGTGCGGCATGAAGCTGCACCGGCTGGTCATGACTAACTACCGTGGCGTCACGCACCGCGAGATCGAGTTACCAGACCAGGGCGTGGTGATCATCCACGGCGCCAACGAGATCGGCAAATCGTCGATGATCGAGGCGCTGGACCTGCTGCTGGAGTCCAAGGACCGCTCGACGAAGAAGGACGTCAAGCAGGTCAAGCCGACCAATGCCGACGTCGGAGCGGAGGTCAGCGCCGAGATCAGCAGCGGCCCTTACCGTTTCGTCTATCGCAAGCGGTTCCACAAGCGGCCCGAGACCGAGTTGACGGTGCTGGCGCCGCGCCGCGAGCAGCTGACCGGCGACGAAGCGCACGAGCGGGTCCGAGCGATGCTGGCCGAGACGGTCGACACCGAATTGTGGCACGCCCAACGGGTCTTGCAGGCCGCGTCGACGTGTGCGGTCGACCTCGCCGGCTGCGACGCGCTGTCGCGGGCACTCGACGTCGCCGCCGACTCGGCCGGCGACGCGGCGCTGTGCGGTACCGAGCCGCTGCTCATCGAGCGCATCGATGCCGAGTTCGCGCGCTACTTCACCCCGACCGGCCGTCCGACGGGGGAGTGGGCCGCCGCGATCTCTCGGCTCGACGCCGCCAAGCTCGCCGTGGACGAGTGCACCAAGGCGATGGCCGAGGTGGATGACCGGGTGGCGCGGCATGCGCAGTTGGTCGCTCAGAGCGCGGAGTTGGCGCGGCAGCGCAGTGCCGCCGCCCCGCGCCTGGCCGCCGCGCAGGCTGCCGCGGACCGGGTAGCAGCACTTCGCGACCAGCTCAAGGACGCCAGGCTGGTTGCCGCGGCCGCGGTGGCCACCAGCGCCACATCGCACGATGCGCACACCGCGAGGCTGGCGCTGATCGCTGAAATCGACAGTCGCGCAACGGCGGTCTCCGCGGAGGCGGTCGAAGCGCAGGAGGCGACACGGCAGCAGGCGGTGGCGGCCGCCGAGGCCGACGCCCAGGACGAGGCGGCCAAGCAGGCCGCGGCCGTCCTGGCGGCGGCGCAGCAACGCGCGGAAGCCGCGCAGCGCACTCTCGACCAGATCGCCGAACGCGAAGAGGCCGACCGGCTGAGTGGGCGGCTCAACCGGATCGGCGAGGCGCAGCGCCAGCTCGACGGGGTCTGCACCGAGCTGTCCGGCATCGCGCTGACCGACGAGTTGTCCCGCCGGATAGAAGCGGCCGCAGCCGCCGTCGACCGGATCGGCGGCCAGCTGGAGTTGCTCTCCGCCGTCGTCGAATTCACTGCGGCCGCCGATATCGAGATTGCCGTGGGCGGCCGGCACGTAACGCTGTCGGCGGGGCAGATGTGGCAGATCACTGCCACCGGCCCCACCGACGTCGAAGTGCCCGGGGTGCTCAGCGCCCGCGTCACACCGGGCGCGACCACGCTCGATATCCATGCCGAACACGTTGCTGCTCAAGGTGACTTGACCGAAGCCCTGGCAGCGGCCGGGGTCGCCGACCTCACCGCGGCACGCGCGGTCGAGCGACGACGCCACGAACTGCGGGGCGAGCGCGACCGGCTGACGGCGACCCTGGCCGCGTTGTGTGGTGACGAGCAACCAGACGCGCTGCGCGCCCGGCTGGGCCAGCTGCACGCCCGCGAACCGGCCGCACCGGATCTGTTCACCACCGATGCCAACGCCGCTCGTGCCGAACGCGACGCCGCCGAGGCGGACCGGATCGCAGCGCAGGCGGCGTGCGAGACCCAGCGCCGGCTCGCCGCCGAAGCTGCTCGCCGGCACGCCGAGACAACCACCCGTGCAACGGTTTTGAGCAGCAGCGTGGCCACCCGGCGCGCCGAGCTCGAGGCGGCCGCTGATAAGTTGGCGGCCGAACGGGCCGCGGTCTCCGACGATGCGCTCGCCGCCACCGCCGAGGCGCAGGGCCACGCGGCGCGGGTCGCTGAGTTACGCGTGGCCGAGCTGAACCAGGCGCTGGCCGCTGCGGCACCGGACTCGATCGCCGCCGAGCTCGCCGCGGCGACCGAGGCCGCCGAGTCGCTGCACCAGCGCCACTGCGAGTCCGTCGCCGCGCTCAACCAAATCGGCATCGAGCTTGCGGTGCTGCGCAGCGAGGGACGCAAAGGCAAGCTCGACGCTGCACAGATCGAACTCGAGCACGCCGCCGGGCAGCACGCGCGGATCGGCGATCGCGCCCGGGCTGCTCAGCTGCTGCGCTCGGTGATGACGCGCCACCGCGACACCAGCCGGCTGCGTTATGTACAGCCCTACCGCACCGAACTGCAACGACTCGGCCGTCCAGTGTTCGGGCCGACGTTCGAGGTTGAGGTCGACAGCGCGCTGCGCATCCAGAGCCGGACCTTGAACGGCGTCACCGTGCCGTACGAGTCATTGTCCGGCGGGGCCAAGGAACAACTCGGCATCCTCGCGCGGTTGGCCGGCGCGGCCCTGGTCGCCAAGGAGGACACCGTTCCAGTGGTGGTCGATGACGCGCTCGGTTTCACCGACCCGGACCGGCTGGCCAAGATGAGTGAGGTCTTCGACACCGTGGGCGCGCACGGGCAGGTGATCGTGCTGACCTGCAGCCCCGCCCGGTACGCCGGTGTCACGGGCGCGCATCGCATCGATCTCAGCGCATAGTGCTTCGGGGTTGACCGGCCTAGACTCGGCCCTGCGATGGAGATGCAGCGCGACTACGTGGTGGTCGGCACCGGCTCGGCCGGTGCCGCGCTGATCGATCGGCTCAGTTCCGACCCGGCCACCGAGGTGGCGGCACTGGAGGCCGGACCCGGCAACACCAACCGGTTCATCGGGATCCCGGCGGCGTTCTCCAAGCTGTTCCGCAGCGAGGTCGACTGGGACTACCTCACCGAGCCGCAGCCCGAGTTGGACGGACGCGAAATCTATTGGCCGCGAGGCAAAGTGCTCGGCGGCTGCTCGTCGATGAACGCGATGATGTGGGTGCGCGGCTTCGGCGCCGATTATGACGAGTGGGGCAGACTCGCCGATCCGCAATGGTCGGCGGCTCAGGTGCTCGAGTACTACCGTCGCATCGAGAACGTCAGCGCGGCGTGGCACTTCGTCAGCGGCGAGGACAGCGGCGTCATCGGCCCGCTGCACATCTCCCGCCAACGCAGCCCGCGACCGCTGACCGCGGCCTGGCTGTCCGCCGTCCGTGAGTGCGGCTACCCGGCTGCCCAGCCGAATTCCATTGCACCGGAAGGATTTTGCGAGACAGTCGTCACGCAGCACCGGGGCGCCCGGTGCAGCACGGCCGACGCCTACCTCAAGCCGGCGATGAGCCGCAAGAATCTGACCCTGCTCACCGAAGCCGCCGCGACGCGAATCCTGTTCGACGGCAACCGCGCCGTGGGCGTGGAATACCAGCGGGCCGGTCACACGTCGGTAATCCGCGCCCGGCGCGAAGTGGTGTTGTGCGGCGGTGCCGTCAACACCCCGCAACTGCTCATGCTGTCCGGGATCGGCGACCGTGATCATCTCGACGAGCACGGCATCGAGATCGTCCGGCACGCACCGGAAGTCGGCCAGAACCTGATCGACCACCTGGTGACGCCGTTGGGCTTCGACGTCGCCGACGGCAGCCTGTTCGCCGCCGAAAAGCCCCGGCAGCTGATCAGCTATCTGCTGCGGCGGCGCGGGATGCTCACCTCCAACGTCGGGGAGGCATATGGATTCGTCCGGAGCCGCGCCGACCTGGACCTGCCCGACCTGGAATTGATCTTCGCCCCGGCGCCGTTCTACGACGAGGCGCTGGTGCCGCCGGCCGGGCACGGTGTGGCGTTCGGCCCGATTCTGGTGGCACCGCAGAGCCGGGGCCAGATCACGCTGCGCTCCGCCGACCCCCACGACAAGCCCGTCATCGACCCGCGCTACCTGTCGGATCCGGGCGGCGTGGACCGGGCGGCGATGATGGCTGGGCTGCGGATATGCGCCGAGATTGCGCAGGCCCCGTCGCTGCGAGACGTCCTCGGGTCCGTCGTGCGACCACGCAACAGCACCGAACTCGATGACGCCACCCTCGAATTGGCCCTCAACACCTGCTCGCACACCCTCTATCACCCGATGGGCACCTGCCGGATGGGCAGCGACGACGCCAGCGTGGTCGATCCGCAACTGCGGGTCCGCGGAGTCGACGGGCTGCGCATCGCCGACGCGTCGGTGATGCCGAGCACGATCCGCGGGCACACGCACGCCCCGTCGGTGCTGATCGGGGAGAAGGCCGCCGACCTGATCCGGGGCTGACGGGCGCAGGCGCGTCAGCGCGTGAAGCCGATCGCGGTGAAGTCCGGGTCGGCCAGGCCGCGGGCACCGAAATTCGCCAGGTCGCTGCGCACGGCCACCGGGCCCGGCGATTGGGTCAGCGGCAGGCTGAACCCCTCGGCCCAGATCAGCTGGTCGACCTTATTGGCCAGCGCGCGCGCCTTACCGGGATCGAGCTCACCGAGCGTCTGTTCTATTGCGTCGTCGATCTCCCGGCTGCCGATCTTGCCGAAGTTGCTCTCGCCGTGGGATGCGTAGATCTGGGTGAGCCCGGACAACGGGAACGCGTCGCCCACCCAGCCGAACAGCGCGATATCGAACGCCCCGACATTGACGTAGTCACGGAAAAACCCACTGCCGGAACGGGATTGCAGGTCCAGCTTCACGCCGATCTCACCGAGGCTGTGCTGGGCGATCTGGGTGAACACCTTGGTGCTCTGCGCCTCGTAGAACAGCATCCGCACCACCAGCTGCCGACCGTCCTTCTCCCGGATGCCCGTATCGGGATTCAGTCGCCAGCCCAGCGCGTCGAGATCTCGTTTGGCCTGTTCGGGGTCATAGGGCAGGCTGTTGTCCTGATAGCCTTCCTGGCCGGCGACGAACACGTGATTGTTCAACGGCACCGGTTCGGCGGTGAGGCCGTGCAACGCGACGGTGGCGATGGTCTTGCGGTCGATGCCCTTGCAGACGGCCAGGCGCAGCGCCGGGTCCTGCAGGATCGATCCGTTGGCGCCGTTCATGGTGAAGTGTGTCCAGACCGGCGCGGGTGCCTGCCGGATGGCGATGCCCTTGGTGCGTTCGGCGATGATCAGCTGGTCGAGCGAGGCGAGTCCGGTCGCGTCGATCGTGTTGTTCTGCAGCGCCGGCAGCCGCGCCGTGTCGTCGAGCACCAGATAGGTGATGGAATCCAGGCGCGGCGTCCGGCCCCACCATCTCGGGTTGCGGGTCAACACGATTCGCTGTTTGGCCCGATCCAGTGTCGAGATGATGAACGGGCCGGCAGACAGGCCCGGCGCGTCGAGCCAGCCCTTGTTGAAAGCGTCGGGAGTCGAGGTGAGGGTGGCCGGCAACAGCATGCCGTTGCCGGCGAACATGCCCCGCCATTCGGCGTAGGGCTTGGCGAAGGTCATGATCGCCTGCCGATCGTCCACCCCGCGGGTCACCGACGCGACTCGCTCGGCGCCGTTGGTGGTCGCGATGGCGAATGCCTCATCGGATCCGCTGGTGGCGTGTATCTGACTGGCGATGTCCTGCCAGGTGATCGGACTCCCGTCGGACCACACCGCTTTGGGGTTGATGGTGTAGGTGATCACCTGCGGGTCGGTTCCGGTGAGTTCGACGCTGGTGAAGTAGTCGGTGTTGACTCGCGTGGAGCCGTCGGCTCCGATGATGAACGCGCTGGGCAGAGTGGCCTTCATCATCCCGGAGACTTCCGACGAGTTGCCGTCGATATGCAGGATGTTGAAATTCGGCGGGAAGTCGATGAGCGCGAGCCGCAGGTTTCCACCCTCGCGCAGGGTGGCGGGATCCTGCGGGTTGACGTCGCTGGCGGTGCCGATGGCGCCGTGACCGGCCGGCGTCAGTTGGCCGCCGGTCGCGCATCCGGACAGCAGCAAGGCGCCGGCCAGCAGAGCGCACAACATTTTCAGGAGCGGCGTGCTTCGGCGGCCCGGCGTCCCGGGCGGCGCACCTGCGCGGCTACCCATGGCTTGCTCCCGGCACGGCGCCCAGCAGTCGTTTGGTGTATTCGTGTCGCGGATTGCCGAACACCTGCTGGCTGTCGCCCTGCTCGACGACGGCGCCCCGCAGCATCACCACCACCTGGTGGGCGAGGTGTTTGACCACCGAAAGGTCGTGGGAGACAAAAAGATAGGACAATCCGAACTGGTCTTGGAGGTCCAGTAGCAGGTTGATGATGCCGGCCTGGATGGAGACGTCGAGTGCGGACACCGGCTCGTCGAGGGCGAGGATCTTGGGCTGCAGGGCCAAGGCCCGCGCGATGCCGATACGTTGCTTCTGGCCGCCGGAGAACTCGGCGGGATAGCGGTTGGCGTCGGCGCGGCGCAGGCCCACGATGTCGAGCAGCTCCCCGACCCGGGCGTTGGTGCTGCCCTTGTCGGAACCGTTGGCCCGCAACGGTTCCGCTAGCAGCTCGAAGACCGGAAGCCGCGGATCCAGCGAGGCCACCGGGTCCTGGAACACGATCTGGATGTCGCGCCGCAATGACCGCCGGCCCGCTGCACCAAGAGTTGTGACATCGGTGCCGAGCACCTCGATCGAACCCGACTGTGGCGCGGCGAGCTCCATGATCTGTTGCAGCGTGGTCGATTTGCCCGACCCGGACTCGCCGACGATGCCCAGCGTGCGGCCTTGTTGCAGCTCGAAGCTGACGCCGTCGACGGCGCGGACCTCGCCGACGGTGCGGCGCAACAGCACGCCTTTGGTCAGCGGGTAGGTCTTGACCAGATCACGCACCCGCACCACCACGGTCGAATGATCGGACACCGCCTCGCCTTTGGCGGTTTCGACGCCGTAGATCTGCGCGGCGCTGCGCCCGGCGGCCGCATCGGTGCGAATGCAGGCGGCTCGGTGATCGGGTGCGACCTCCACCAGCACCGGTTCGGCGCTACGGCAATCGTCGATGACCAGTGGGCAGCGCGGCGCGAACGGGCACCCCGGGTCCAGCCCGGCCAGCGACGGGGGAGCACCCGGTATCGGCACCAGCCGGGTGCCCTGTGGGGCGTCCAGGCGCGGAACGGAACCCAACAAGCCGATGGTGTAAGGCATTTGACGGTCGCGATAAAGGTCGTCGACACCGGCCGACTCGATCACCCGGCCCGCGTACATGACCAGCGCCCGGTCGGCGAACTCGGCGACCACGCCCAGGTCGTGGGTGATGATCAACACCCCGGCACCGGTGACGTCGCGGGCCTTCTTCAGGACGTCGAGGACCTGGGCCTGCACGGTCACGTCCAGCGCGGTGGTGGGCTCGTCACAGATCAACAGGTCGGGGTCGTTGGCGATCGCGATGGCGATCACCACTCGTTGGCGTTCACCGCCGGAAAGCTCGTGCGGAAATGCGCGGGCGCGCTCGTCGGGCCGGGCGATACCGACCAGCTCGAGTAGTTCCACGGCCCGCGCGCGAGCGGCTTTCTTCCCGACGGTGGGCTGGTGCACCCGGATTGCCTCGGCGATCTGATCGCCCACTGTGTAGACCGGCGTCAGGGCCGACATCGGGTCCTGGAACACCGTGCCGATCGACCTGCCGCGAAAGCGCGACATCGCCTCATCGCCCAGGCCCAGCAGCTCGTTTCCGTGCAGCCGCACCGAGCCGCCGACTCTGGCGTACTCGGGAAGCAGGCCAACCACAGCCATCGCCGCAGCGGATTTACCCGACCCCGATTCGCCGACCATGGCGACCACTTCGCCGGGACTGACGTGGTAGCTGATACCCCGGACCGCGGTCACGGGTGCGCCGTCGGTGGGGAAAGTGACGGCCAGGTCGGTCACCTCGAGCAGCGGACTCATTGCGTACCGCGCCGCAGGGTTCTCGCGCCCGGATCGAGCGCGTCTCGCAGCCCGTCGCCGGTCAGGTTGGCGCACAACACGATCGACACCAACACCCCGGCGGGAAACAGGAACACCCACGGGAAGGTGGTGGCCGCCTGGGTGCCGTCGGCGATCAGGGTGCCCAGCGACACGTCGGGAGGCTGCACACCGAAACCGAGGAAGCTCAATCCGGTTTCGGCCAGAATGGCGAATCCGACGTTCAACGTGGCGTCGATGATCAGGATGGACGCCACGTTCGGCAGAATGTGGTTGGTGATGATCCGCCGGCTGGATACGCCCATATACCTTGCCGCGCGGATGAATTCGCGCTCCCGCAAGCTCATGGTCAGGCCGCGCACCATGCGGGAGCTGACCCATCCGCTGAAGGCGGCCAGCAGCAGCACGAGGGCAAAGATGTTGGCCGAGTTCTTGGTTCGCGGTGAGACGATGGCGATCAGGATGAAGCTGGGCACCACCAGCATCAGGTCGACCACGAACATCAGCATCCCGTCGCGCCAGTCCCGGAAGTAGCCGGCGATCGACCCCACGGTGGCGGCAATGCCGGTCGAGATCACCGCGACGCAGACGCCGATCAGCATTGACTTCTGCATGCCCCGCAACGTCTGGGCCAACACGTCCTGGCCGATCGCGTTGGTGCCCCACCAATGCCGGGTGTTGGGCGGCTGCAACAAAGCGTTGAAGTCGAGGTCGCGATAGGAGTAGGGCAGCAGTGGCGGCAGTGCGTAACAGCCGATGAACAACAACACCAGCAGGGTCAGTGCCACGACCGCAGACCGGTTGCGCAGGAATCGGCGCAGCACCAGGGTGCGGCGGGAGGTGAATTGCACGGTGGCCGCCATCACACCCGCACCCGGGGATCCAGTGCCGCGTAGAAGATGTCGGAGAGCAGGCCGGCCAACAAGGTGACGGTCGCCGAGAACAGCGTGATGGCGGCGATGATGTTGGTGTCCTGGGTGGCCACCCCCCGGATCGTCCATTCCCCCATGCCGTGCCAGCCGAAGATCTTCTCGACGAAGACGGCGCCGCCGAACAGGCCGGCCACGCTGTAGGCGAACAACGTCGCCATCGGAATCAACGCCGTCCGCAACCCGTGCTTGACCAATGCCCGGCGCCGGGTCAGCCCCTTGGCGCGGGCGGTGCGGATGAAATCCTGTCCCAGCACGTCAAGCATCGCGTTGCGCTGGTAGCGGCTGTAGCCGGCGGCGCTGAACAACAGC
This sequence comes from Mycobacterium kiyosense, assembly GCA_021654635.1. Taxonomy (NCBI): domain Bacteria; kingdom Bacillati; phylum Actinomycetota; class Actinomycetes; order Mycobacteriales; family Mycobacteriaceae; genus Mycobacterium; species Mycobacterium kiyosense. Next base: position 4,434,241 of record AP025179.1, on the reverse strand, counting down.
AGCGTGAGCGTGGGCAGCACCAGGTGTTTCAACCGGTCGGCCACGGCGGCCCACGACCCCCTCGGCCACACCGGGGGAGGTCTCCCCCGGTGTAGTCGAACAGCTGGAAACCCAACGCCCAGTTGGTCCGCAACGCGCCCATGATCAGCAGGTTGGCCAGCACGAACGTCGGCGTGCTCAGCAGCAGTAGCGCGAATACGGTGACCAGGCGGTCGCTGGCCCGGTACTGCCGGATGGCGCCCCACGCGCCGAGCGTCACGCCCAGCAGGGTGCCCAGTACCGAGCCGATGACCAGCAGCCGCAGCGTGACGGCGATGCGGCGCCACAGCTCGGTCGCCACGGGCTGGCCGGTGACCGTCTTGCCGAAGTCGCCGTGGGCCGCGTGCGAGACCCAGTTCACGTAGCGGATCGGGATGGGGCGATCCAGCCCGAGGTCGTGGACCTTGGCGTCGATGACGGCCTTCGGTGGCCTCGGGTTGCGCTGCATCAGACTTTCCAAGGGCGAGAACGCGACCGAGGTGAGGCAGAACGTCAGGAAGGACGCCAGCGCCAGCAGCACGAGGTACTTCAGCACCCGGCGCAGCAGGAACCGCGTCATGCCGTAGCACCGTGTCGCATTGGGACAGGGTAGCGATGCGGGCGCGGCGTGGCGGTAACGGCGCCTTACGACATTGCGATCCCACTGAGCCGCACTAGTGAATTTCGGGCCCCCAATTGTTAGCCTCCAGCCCGGCAGCGATCCGCCTGGCAAACCCGAGGGAGACTTGCGTGACGGTTACCGACGACTACCTGGCTAACAACGCTCAATACGCGAGCTCCTTCAAAGGGCCGCTGCCGTTGCCGCCCAGCAAACACATCGCGGTGCTGGCCTGCATGGATGCCCGGATCGACGTCTACCGGGTGCTGGGCATCAACGAGGGGGAGTCGCACGTCATCCGCAACGCCGGCGGGGTGGCCACCGACGACGCGATCCGGTCGCTGGCCATCAGCCAGCGGCTGCTCGGCACGCAGGAGATCATCCTGATCCACCACACCGACTGCGGCATGCTCACCTTCACCGACGACGACTTCAAGCGCGGCATCCAAGACGAGATCGGGGTCAAACCGCCGTGGGCGGCCGAGGCCTTCCCCGATGTGGCCGAAGACGTCCGGCAGTCGTTGCGCCGCATCGAGAACAGCCCGTTCGTCACCAAGCATGTCTCGCTGCGCGGATTCGTCTTCGACGTGGCGACCGGCAAACTCGAAGAGGTCACCCTCTAGCGCGAGCAGACGCAAAAGCTCTCCCCATTTCGTGCCGAAACGGGTGCGTTTGCGTCTGCTCGCACCCTATCCTTGGGCAAACAGAGGGTTCGGGACCCTAGATCGGCGGTGCTCGGATGACTGCGTGCGGGTCGTGCGGCACTGGCCTGCGGCGAGATGCCAAGTTCTGTGACGAGTGCGGTGCGCCCACGTCGGTATCGGGTGACACGCCGGAGTACAAGCAGGTCACCGTGTTGTTCGCCGACGTGGTGCGGTCGATGGACCTCGCTGCCGCCGTGGATATCGAGCGGTTGCGCGAGATCATGACCGACGTCGTGGAGCGTTCGGCGGGGGTGGTGCAGCGTTACGGCGGGACGGTCGAATACAACGGCGACGGGGTGATGGCGCTGTTCGGTGCCCCGGTTGCGTTGGAGGATCATGCTTTTCGTGCTTGTTTAGCTGCGTTGGCGATCCAGGAGGAGGCCAGCCGGTTGGCGGCCGAGGTGGGTCGCCGGGACGGCGTGGCGTTGCAATTGCGGGTGGGTCTGAATTCGGGTCGGGTGATCGCCGGTGACATCGGTTCGAGGACGCCACGGTATGCCGCGACCGGGGAGGCGGTCGGGTTTGCCCAGCGAATGGAATCGGCGGCACCACCCGGCGGGGTGATGTTGTCGGAGTCCACCGCCCGGCTCATTGAACACGCCGCGCTGCTGGGCGAACTGGAGTGGGTGCGCATCAAGGGGGGCGACGAACCGGTGGGCGGGCGCCGGCTGGTGGCGATTCGCCCGCGGCAGAGGGTGGCCGGGCGCGACGAGGCGATCCTGGTCGGTCGACGTTGGGAAATGGCGGCACTCGAGGCCATGGTCGAGCGCGCAATTGCTGGCCGCGGTGGTGTCGTTGGTGTGGTGGGTCCGCCGGGGATCGGCAAGAGCCGGGCGGCCCGCGAGGTTGCGGCACAGGCCGCCAATCGAGGGGTGGAGGTGTTCTGGGGCTTCTGCGAGTCGCATGCCAGCGACATCCCCTTCGCAGTGGTGACCGGACTGTTGCGGGCGGCCATGGGTGTGGCCGAGCTGGACGGCCACACCGCCCGCGCCCGGATCCGGGACCACGTCCCGGATGCCGACCCGCAAGATCTGCTGCTACTCGAGGATCTGCTCGCTATCGGCGACCCCGAGGTGGCGCTGCCGCAGATCGACCCGGATGCGCGGCGGCGCCGGTTGACCGCGCTGATCAATACGGTGGCGTCGGCGCGCATCAAGCCGGCGTTGTACATCATCGAAGATGCGCACTGGATCGATGCGACCAGCGAGTCGATGATCGCCGACTTCCTCAAAGTCTTCCCGCGCAGTCCGTCGATGGCGCTGATCACCTATCGTCCCGAATATCAGGGAGCGCTTAGCAGGGTGCCCGCAGCGCAGACGATAGCGCTTGCCCCACTGGATGATTCGGCTACCGCGGCGTTAGTACGCGAGCTGCTGGGTGCGGATCCCTCGGTTGCCGAGCTGGCGGCGATCATCGCCGAGCGGAGTGCCGGTAATCCGTTTTTCGCCGAGGAGATGGTGCGCGAGATGGCCCAGCGCGGCGTGCTCGCCGGCGAACGCGGTGGCTACGTCTGTTCCGCGGGTGTCGCCGAACTGAGTGTGCCGGCCACGGTGCAGGCGGCCATCGCGGCGCGCGTCGACCGGCTGAGCGGCCCGGCCAGGCAGACGTTGCAGGCGGCGTCGGTGATCGGGGCGCGCTTCGAGACGTGGTTGCTGACTGCGCTGGGAATCGATCCGGTGTTCGATGAGCTGCTGGCCGCGGAGCTGATCGATCAGGTGCGATTCACCCCGAGCGCGGAGTACGCCTTTCACCATCCGCTAATCCACGCGGTGGCCTACGAATCGCAGCTGAAATCCGATCGCGCCCAATGGCATCGGCGTCTGGCCGCCGCGATCGAAGAGGGTGAACCGGGATCGATTGAAGAGAACGCAACGCTGATCGCCGAACATTGGGAGGCCGCCGACGCGCCGCACGCAGCCTGTGGCTGGCACATGCGCGCCGGCGCCTGGTCAATGAACCGAGATCTCAACGCCGCCGCAGGCAGCTGGGAACGGGCCCGCCGCATCGCCGACGGACTGCCCGCCGACGACCCCAGCAAGTTGCCCATGCGCATCGCCCCTCGCACCATGCTGTGTGCCATCGCATGGCGAGGGCGAGAACTCGAGGAAAGCGCGGCCCGCTACTCGGAGCTACGCGAGTTGTGCAACGCGGCCGGCGACACGATCTCGCTGGCCATCGGCATGAGCGGACTGCTTGCCAAGTTCCTCTACGGTGGGCACACGCGTGAAGCGTCGCGCCTGGCATCCGAACAAGTGGCGCTGCTCGAGTCAATCGGCGATCCCGGCCCGACTGTGGGGTTGGCGTTCTCAACGTTCTGCATCTGGTTCGATGCTGGTGAATTCGGCAAGACGTTGCGATGGTCCCAGACCATTATCGATCTTGCCGCCGGCGACCCCGCCAAGGGCGCCGAGTTCGGGATGGGATCACCGCTGGCGGCCGCAATCGCATTTCGGGGCGCTGCTCGGTGGTGGTTGGACCGTCCCGGCTGGCGTCAAGACATCCACGACGCCCTCGCGATGGTCCGGCACAGCGATCCGACCGCCCGCGCCGGCATCGTCGCCTGGACGTATGGTTTCGCGATCCAATACGGGGTGCTCCGGGCTGAGAACTCGGCGGTGCGCGCGAGCGAGGAGGCGGTGCACGCCGCCGCGGCGGCCAGCAATGATCTCGCGCTGTGCTTGGCCGAGTACGTGTTGGCCGTCGCGCTGCTGAATCGCAACGCCGCGGGCGATGGTCATCGTGGGCTGGAACTGATGATTCGCGCCCGCGAACTTTGGCTGCGCGAGGGTGTTCTCTTCCTGCTGCCCGTGGTTGATGTCTGGGCCAGTTGGGCAAGGGCCAGGCGTGGCGACCGCGATGGTGCCATTCCAGTGCTGCGCCAGGCTGTCGACCAGCTGCATCAGCAAGACCAGGTCTTCTATGGCATCTGGGGTGTTGGAGTTTTGGTAGAGACGCTGCTGGAGCGTGGCACCGAGGGTGACGTGGTCGAAGCCCAGGAGGCGATTAATCGGTTGGCGAAGCTGCCGGCAGCCCAAGGCTCGGCGGCCCTCGACGTCCTGCTGCTACGCCTGCGCACGCTGCAATCCCGCGCCCGCGGCGACGAGGTCGCCTACCGGGACATGGTGCAGCGCTATCGCGAGAGGGCGAAATCGCTTGGCTTTGAAGGACATATCGCCTGGGCCGAGGCGATGACGTGAAGGCCGACGTATCGGTCGCTAAGTAGTACCGCGCGCCGGTGTCGGGGGTATTCAGTGGCCCGCTACTGAGTTCGACGCAGCGCACCGAAGCGAGAATAGCAACTGGTCCGGCGGCTGTCATTCGCCGCGGCAGCGCGACAGGAATGACGTTTGAAGGTGTCCGAGTGAAGCGAATTACGTTGAACGTCGCTCTGATTGAAGCGCGCGATCTTCTGCAGCGGGTGCCGCGCGCGTGCGTAGCCTTCATCGGCGACGGGGGTCCGCGGGTTGAGCCCGTCACCCTTGTCTTCGAGGATGATCGCTACCTGGTCGGGATGCCCTCGAGCGGCGCACATCGGCCGGCTGTTCACGACGAAGTGGTGCTGCTCGTCGACGACGGTGTCCAGTTCTTTGATCTCCGTGCGATTTACCTGCGCGGCCAAGTCCGGCCGCTGGGTGGGTTGGCGGGTTTGGCGGGCGACTTCTTCTGGTTCGCAATCGAGCCGACGCGAGCCGTTGCCTGGGATTATGCCCGCATCAGGGAAGTCGACGATGGTTGCTGACGACCCGGTGGTGATGGACTTCCTCCGTCGCGCGATGGTAGCGCGGATTGCGACCGTGTCGCGCAACGGACGACCCCATGTCAACCCCCTCTACTTTTCGTGTGTGGGAACGGGAAAATCTACCTTGGCACAACGGACCGAACCTTGGCAGCGCTGAATGTCAAGGCCAACCCGCGGGTCACCATCCTGTTCGACATCGAGAGCGAACCCGACGATCGGAGAATCCTGAGGATTCAGGGGGATGCGACGGTGCGCACCGACCCCGGATTGTGCCGATGGTACGTACGCCGCGACTTGCGCAAGTACATCCTGAGCCGGCGGGGATTGAGGAACTCGTTCGCGCACGCTCGGCTTCTCCCGGCAGTGCGTCGCTTCGTCACGTCGGGCGAAAAAGGGAGTGGAGTGCGTGCTCGAGATCCGGCCGGAGGCGGCAGAACTTCTGGGTGCGCCCAAACAGATTGCAACGCAGGAGTAACCGGGACTAGGCGGACTCAGACACCGCCTCGGCTTTGGTGAAGCAGTACATCCGGTACAGATACTTCTCGCGTTGCATCGCACGATAGAACCGAGTGCCTTCCATGCCGGAGTATTCGCGGCCAATGCCGCGCAGGCCCGCCGGCAAACGGCTGAGCAGGTCGGAGATCCGCGGCGAATTCTGTTGCAGCGCGCAGAGCACCTGCGCATTGATGAGCTGCTGCGAAAGCATCCTCAGTGGAGCCTCGTCCAGCGCAGCATCCCACTCGGCGATGCCGTCGCGGGGGCGGAGATCGGCGTAGAGGAAATGTCCTCCCGGGCGAAGCACCCGCGCGACTTCGGCGAGGAACCGGGAAAAGTGCGGGTAGGCAGCGGAGGATTCGAGATTGATTACAGTGTCGAAGGATTGGTCGGGAAAGGGCAGCCGCTCCGCGTCGCCGTGCACGAAGTCCACGCCGGGCAACTTGTGCCGTTTCCGGCAAAAGGCGATGGCTGCCGGGTTGAGATCCAGCCCGGTGAAGGAGGCCGGGTGCAAGGTGCGCGTCAGGTAAGAGGCTCCGCCGCCGTGCCCGCACCCGACTTCGAGCACCCGTTGGCCCCCGAGGTCGGCCTGGGCCGTCATGCGGTGGTAGAGCTGGATGTAGAACCGGTCGGGCTCGTCGCCTTCCGAGAGGGAGAGTGCCATCGGCGGTTCTTCCTCGTAGCCGATGTTGAGGAATACCACGTCATCGGTGGCGAACAACCGGGTTTGGATGCGGTAGAAGTACTTTGAGACAAATCGGTTGAATGCCAAGAAATAGGTAACGTCCATCAGAGAACTCCAATTCACGTAGCCGCAGTTATGTTTTCGCGTCGTCGATGCGCCGGATCAGCACCGGGAAGCCGTCGGTAGGAGCCGGCAGTGCCGTCATGTCCCACTCCAGCGTGTAGCCGGACCGCAGCTCGATGCGATGTTCTCGAAGCAGATGGTGGATCACCAGCTTCACGACCACTGTCGCGAAATGCATACCGATGCATTTGTGTGCACCTGCGCCGAATGGCACGAAGGCAAGCCGGTGCGATCTGTCCTCGCGACGCGCCTCGCTGAACCGTTCGGGATCGAATGTGTGCGGGTCGCTCCACAGCCCCGGCCAGTAGTGGTTGAGTAACGGAGCGACGACCACCATGGTGTCTGCGGGCACGAAGTAACCCTGAATCGAGGTGTCCGCCAGTGTTTTCCGGAAGATCACCGGCACCGGGGCAAACAGCCGCATCGACTCGTTGATCACCATCCCAAGCGACTGCATGCGATCCAGCGTGTCCAGGTCAAGTGGCCCGTCGGCAATCTCAGCAGCCTCTGCCCGCACCCGGTCCTGCCACTCGGGATGCAGCGCCAGCTGATGCAGGGTGGCGGTCGCTGCGGCCGCGCTAGTATCGGTCGCGGCTGACATCAAGAAGATCATGTGGTTGATCGCGTCGTCATCGGTGAACTGATTGCCGTCCTCGTCGCGGGCGCGGCACAGTGCCGCGAAGAGGTCGTCACCGTCGGAACTGCGCCGCGCGTCGATGTTGGTGCGGAAATGCTGCTCGAGCGTGCGCCGACCGCGGATACCCGCCCACCAGCGCAAGCCGGGAACCGGAACCCGAACCACGGCCGTGGCGGCGTGCAGACACTGGGTGAAAGCCTGGTTCATCAGGTCGCTCTGCGGTCCGGGCTCGTCGCCCATGAACGCGACGGTGGCGATGTCGAGCAATGTCCGTTTCAGGTATGGATAAACCAGCAATTCGTGCTCGGGCACCTCCGCCGCGGCGGCGCGACAGATCGTGTTCATCGATTGCAGATAGCCGCTCAGACGTTCTCGGGTGAACGCCGCTTGCATGATTCGACGGTGGAAGTGGTGTTCCGCGAAGTCCAGGAACATCAGTCCCCGATTGAAGAAGCGCCCGGAAAAGAATTCCTGGCCCTGCTGCGAGAAGACACGGTCGCTGTTGGCGAACACTTCCTGCGAGGCGTCCGGCCCCAGCGCGAGCACGAACGGCAGCGCGAAGCCGCGCATCCACGACACTGGACCGTAGGTTGTCGCCCGACTTTCCAGAAATTCGACGGGCAGCGTCGCCGCGGCCAGGGCGTGACCGAGAATGGGCAGACCCTTGTCGCCCGGAATCGGTTGCAATTCACTTTCTTTCGGTGTCGGGAAAGGGCCGGGCCGGACCGGTTTTCGGTGCAACTGTCGGCGGGCGAGCACCGTACCGCCCTTGAGGACAAGCCTTTTCGTGCGACGACGGATATTTTCCGCGTGCTTGGCGGCGGCCGTGATCCCCACCATCGATTGCCCGTTTGCATCAAGCAGGCCCTTGACGGCCTTGAATTCGAAACTGATCAGGGTGTCCATCATCCGGTCCGGCAGCGCACGGCGAGCAAGGGCGGCGCCGCGCGAATCGAGACCGACTCGATATCGGATCTTCGGGCGCTTGGCTGCCAGGGCGGCGGCGACGGCATCGGCGAAGTCCGTGGTCGTGGTCTTGCTCACCTGTGCGACAGCCTCACTCGTGCTCAGGATCGTGACAAATCGCGAGCGGTACACGTCGACGACGTCGACGGGGGCCGCGGCAAGAATGTCGTCCGCGGATTCGCGGATCTTGCCCCAGATTGGTGTACAGACCACACCTGGCTGGACAACCGAGACGCTTACCCCGAGAGGGTGCAGCTCGCGCCGCAACGCATCGCTGAGCCCCTCCATGCCGAACTTGGCTGCTGCATACGCCCCCGCGTACGGTGGCACGTGGTTGGCGATGCCAGAGCTGACGTTGACGATGCGGCCGCCGGATGCGCGCAGCAGTGGCAGGAAGCGCTGGGTGACTGCAAGTGCGCCAACAAGATTCGTCTCCAGCTGGCTGCGCACCAGGTCCATCGGGACGCATTCGAGCGGCGCGCTGATGCACAGGCCCGCGTTGTTAACCACCGCCCACAACCCGGTGTCGAGGCATGCGTGTTCGAGGATTTCACCGGCTTGCGCGATCGAGGCTGCACTGGTGACGTCCAGCAGCACCGGGATGAGTTCGCCCGGCGACGTTGACAACCCGGAAAGTTCAGCCACGCTCGACTCGGAACGCACCCCGGCGAACACGCGATAGCCGAGTGCGCTGAGGTGGATGGCCGCGGCTTTGCCGAGCCCGCTCGATGCGCCGGTGATGACGACCGACTTCGACCGTGCCGGCGTCACCGGCAACGCCCTCACGCTGTCCACCCCAAGTCGAATCGCATGGGGCGGATCGTGTTCCGGGTCAGTGATCGCATCGGCACACAACGCACGCCCAAGTTCCGCACCGCACAAGCGAGGGGATTCTGCGCCTGCTCCAGGCTGTTCAGCCGCCGCGAACTCCGCACCAGCATTCCTGCGCGGTTGCGGCGCCGGTCCTCGTAGGCGCGCAGGGCCTCGACCGCGTCGGGTATGCGGGCAATCGCCTCCGCCAACACATAACCGTCCTCCACGGCGGAGCTGGCCCCTTGGGACCTGCTGGTCAGCATCGGATGCGCGGCATCACCCAGCAGGGTGATCGGACCCCTGCCCCAACGCTTGAGGACCGGCCGATCCTGTCCGGGCACACTGACGATGGCCTGCGCCGGTGTTTGCTCAATCACCTCGATTACTTCGGGAGCCCAACCGTGGAATGCGGAGAGGACGTCCGCCTTACCTCCACGCCAGTCACGTGCCTGGGCGGCGGGCATGTTCTTTGTTCCCCACCAATAGGCCATCCCGCCGCCGATGTCGACGAGGCCGAACCGCTGCCCTCTGCCCCAGTAATGGCCGGTGTATCCGGGGGGTCATGCGTGGGTGGCTAAAGGGCACGGTGGCAAGCCAGCAGACATAGCCGTACTCGCTGGGCGGCCGCTCACCGGCGACCGTCGACCGGACGACCGATCGGATGCCGTCGGCGCCGACCAGCACGCTAGCGCGCACGTCGGTGCCGTCGACGAGTGCGGCACGTGCCCCACCTCGGTCGATTCCGACGGCGGCGACCTCGGCGCCGTAATGGATGGGTGCGTCGGCCGCATTGCGCAGCGCGCGGATCAACTCGTTGCGGTGAATGCTGACGAACGGATGGCCTAGTTCGGCGGTGATGGCCGCGCCCGGCAACCCCCCGAATGAGTCTCCCTCGGGCCGTTCGAAATTCAAAGCGCTCCAGTGCGCGGCAGGAGGCGTCCGTGACCAAGTCGACGCCCAGCGAGAGCAGCACTTTCGTGGCGTTGCTGGCCAGCCCCAATGCCGTGCCGGTGACCCGCGGTTCGGGTGCGGCCTCGTAGATTTCGACGTCGATCCCCTTGGCCCGCAGGGCGACGGCGGCGGTCAGACCGCCGATTCCGGCACCGACCACCGCCACTGTCGGCGCGCTCATCGCCGACCCCCGCCGACAAGGTCCCTGACGACGAGCTCCGCGGACAGTTTGGTCGCGACGTCCGCGACGTGCGGCTCCGACATCATCGACAAGTGATCGCCCGCAACGTCGATCACCGTCAGGCTGCGCGGCGACAGTATCTCCCAACCGTTTGTGGGACTGGCGAACATGCTGCCCACCAGGCGGTGGGGTCCCGCGAGTCCGGCCGGAAGGCCTTCGGTCGACCTCAGCAGGGTGATGTCACGATCCAATGGTTCGTGGCGATAGTTCAGCGTGGCGACATAGTTGGCGCGGAATATCTCGTAGAGCCGCCGGATCAAGTGTGGCGAGCTCTCGGCGGGAACGATTCCCGCCTCGACCGCGTAACGGAAGGTCGAGTCGAACAAAGCGTCACGATTCGACACGTCGGGCTCGAACCTCAGCTGCGCGGCCTTCATGCCATACGCCTCCAACAGCAGCTCTCCGAAAAACCATGTGATCAATTCGCTTTCAGCGACTACGGGATGAGGTCCGTCGCCGAGTGCGGTCGTATCGAGCAGGATCAGCCGCGCCAGTTCCTCCTCACCCAGCTGCCGCGCCATCTCGACAGCGACATAACCGCCGAAGGACCACCCGCCGATGTGGTACGGCCCGTGGGGGCGAATCCGGCGAATCGCCGCTATGTAGGACGCGGCCAGGTCGCTCATCGTTTGCAGTGGCGTAGCGCCCGGCTCGGCACCCGGGGCTTGCAACGCGTAGACCGACTGATCGATGGGAAGGTGTTTGACAAGATCGAGATAGCACAGGACATTCCCGCCAATCGGGTGAACCAAGAACAGCGGCGGGCGATCGCCCGCGATACGCAGCGCGACAACGGGATCGAACGCGCGCACCGGTCCGCCAGCCGCGATCAGGCTGGCCAGGTGCGCGGGCGTGGGCGTGGCGAGGAACGCGTCCAATGGAATCTCGACGTCCCATGTTCGCGCGATCGCCATCACCACGCGCATGGCGCCGATCGACGTGCCGCCGGCGTCGAAGAAATTGGTATCGGTGGCAAACCCAGCGCCACCCGCGAACTCCGCCATGATGTCGGCGACCGCGCGCTCGTGTGCGTTGACCGGAGCGGTGCCGGTTGATGGCGCACCGGGTGTGGCTAGTGGCAGCTCACGCAAAACCTTGTCGTCCCGCTTGCCGCTCGGCGTGAGCGGAAACTCGTCAAGCCATCGGAAGTGCGCCGGGATCATGTACGCCGGTAGCGCCGCTCGCAGGCGGCCTCGGATCGCGTTGACGTCGGCGGCTGCCCTGTCCCCGACGAGGTAGGCCACCAGCATCGAATCCACCGAGTCGAGGTTTCGCGCCACCACCGCTACCGCTCGGATCGCCTTGTCGTTGAGTTTCATCAGGGCGAGTTCTATCTCCGCGCATTCGATGCGGAAGCCGCGCACTTTCACCTGGGTATCCGTCCGTCCGAGATAGGCGAGGTCGCCGCTGGGTAGTTGGACCGCCAGATCGCCGGTGCGATACATTCGCTCACCGCTGATCATCACGAACCGCTCCGCTGTGAGGTCGGGGCGCCCCCTCGTAACCGATTGCGAGACAACGTCCTCCGATGTAGATCTCGCCCTTCGTTCCTGGCGGCACCGGACGACGGTCGGCGCCGAGGAGACGGATGGTGGCGCCGTCGATCGCCCTGCCGATGGGTGGCAAAGCGGGAAAGTCGTCGGGTGAGCCACTCATGGTGTAGCTGGCTACCTCGTGCGTCTCGGTTGGGCCGTAATGGTTCTCCAGCACAAGGCCGGTATTCGCCGCGCACAGCTGACGGATCTCCGGCGTCACCCGTAGCTGCTCGCCCACATTGATCACGATGCGCAACGACTGCAGCCCTGTTTGGGTGACGTGCGCCGCCTCGGCGAATGCCTGCAGGGCAACGCAGCTCAAAAAAACGCGTTCGATCTTCTCGCTTGCCACGAGTTGCAGCAGCGCCGCGAAATCTTTTTCGCCGCGTGTCGGAAACCAATCGCAGGGTGCCGCCGCCGCACAGTGTCGAAAAGATTTCCTGAAACGCTACGTCGAAGGACAACGGGAAGAACTGCAGCGTGGAACCGCCGACGCAGCCGGACGGGCGGCGGTTCTGCCAGGTGATGACATTGTGCAGGGCCCGGTGTGGCATCGTGACACCCTTGGGTTCGCCGGTCGAACCAGAGGTGAACAACACGTAGGCCGCGCTTTCCGGGTCGATGGCCGGCAACGGCATTGTCGCCGGTGTTTCCATCAGCGCCCGGATTTCTGCGATGTCGGAGATGACGCGGAAGGGCCGGGCACGCTCGATCATCAAGTCGATCCGCGCGCGCGGGTAGCTGACGTCCAACGGGACAATCGCGGCGCCGGCCTTGAGGACGCCAATCATGGCCGCGATCAGTTCCGGCGACCGTTCCAGCATCACGCCCACGCGTGCTCCCGGCGGCATACCCGCCGCAAGCAACCCTGCCGCGATTCGTACAGCACCACAGTCTAATTCGCTGTAGGACCAGCTTTCGGTGTCGGTGATGATCGCGGCTGTATCCGGGATTGCCGCGGCCTGCTCGGAGACGAGTTGTATGACGTCGCGGGCATCCAGCTCAGCGGCAACAGGATCGATGACCTGCTCGGGTGAGCGCACCATTGCCGTCAGCACGCGAACAAGGCAATTTGCATATTCGCGTGCCTGCATACCGGTCAGCACCGCGCGATCGCCAGTCACCCGCAGCGACAGCCGGCCGGTCCGTGGATCCGTCGCGGCGGTGACCCACAGTGCGAAATTTGTTTGTTCGTGCACCTCGAAGTCGAGCAGTTCGATCCCGGCGCCACCGGTCCACTGCCCGGACAGGTGATAGTTCACGTAGTCGAACACCACCTCAAACAGGGGACGATTTGCATCAGATTGCATGGCCTGCAACGGATAACGCCGATAGGGATGGCTTGCGCGCTCAAATCGCGCTAGATGTTCGACGGCACCGAGCCAGGTCTGCGCTTTGTCATCGAGTCGGACCGGGATCGTGTTGAGAAACAACCCGGCGGCCACTTCGGCGCCGACACGACCGGGGCGCCCGTGCGTGACCAGCCCCGTCGTAACATCCGCTTCGCCCGAGAGTCTTTGTAGGGTCACACAATGCGCGGCCAGCAGCACCGACTTCATCGGCCACCCACGAGACTTGGCAAGTTGTCCCGCAGCATCCTGCAGCCACTCGGGAATCAGCACCGTCGCAACCGGATCGGCGGTCGCCGGTGGCTGGTGGGCGACGTAGGATTGCGGCGTCGTCGGACGGGAGCCGTCCATCGCATGCTGCCAGAACTTTTTCACCTCAGGGTTATGCAGCGCCTCCCTTTCTAGCCGGACATGCTCAGCGAGCATGGTTGCCGATTCAACCGTGGCGTCGATCGGAGGGACGCCAACGACGCCGACGTGGAATAGATAGTCCTGCAACAATTCGCGTACCAGGTTGGCGGCGCTCCAGCCATCCAGCACTGCGTGATGGAAGGCGAATACCAGATCCACGCTGTCCTCGCAGACGAACGCGCGCAAGCTGTAGAGCGGTGCGTGGTTGACGTCGTACCGTTGGCTCTGTCGGGCGGTGATGTAGCCTTCGATGTCCGCGGCTCCGGTCACGACGTCGAACGCACGCGACACCCGCGACCTGACAATCTGCACCGGTGCGGAATACCGGCTCAGTTCAAACGACGAACGTAGCGCGGGATGCCTTGCCACCAAGTGATCGAACGCGTAGGTGAACTGCTCTTCGCGCCACGGCATCGCCAGGCGGTAACGGAAGACGTCCTTGTACATCGTCGAATCGACCCGCTCGGCGCTGTGGAAGAGCATTCCGAGTTGCAACGCGTTGACGGGAAATGCGTCCTCGGCGTCGTGCAGCGCAGCACGATCGATCAGCGGAAGCAATGCGAACGCGTCCGTGACACCCTGCGGCGGCGGCGCTGAACCGGATTCAGCCAGTTCGGCGACCGTGGGCCGCGCATATAATTCCTCGATATCGAAAGCAATGCCCCGCTTTTCGGCCTTACTGCGCACGACGAGGGCAAGGATCGAGTCTCCGCCCACGGTGAAGAAATTGTCGTGTACACCCACGGATTTCACGCCGAGCACCGAGGCGAACACATCGACCAGCGCCGCCTCGACCCGGTTGCGAGGAGCCACCGGCGATCCATCCGCGGCCGTTTCGGGCTGTTCGGCGACCCGTTGTGTGACGCATTGAGCGAGCGGCACGTCGGCGACACTATCGACGGTCTGCTCGGGTTCGCGTGCGATTGTGGCCAACACACGCATGAATGTGGTTGCAAATTCGTTGGCTTGCGCAAAGGTGACGCCTTTCGGATCACCTGTGACGCGCAACACCAGCTGCCCGGTGCGCGGATCGATGCCGACGGTCGCGAGTAGCGAGAAGTTCGTTTGTTCGTGTACTTCAAAGTCGAGCAGTTCGATGTCGGTGGTTCCGGCCAGTTCGGCAAGGGGGTGGTAGTTGACGTAGTTGAACACCACGTTGAAGAGTGGGCGGCCGGCATCGGATTGCATGGCCTGCAAAGGATAACGTCGGTAGCGATAGCTCGCGCGCTCCGTACGTGCAATCTGGCCGACGACGTCGAGCCAGGTCGCCGGTGTGTCGTCAAGCCGGACCGGTATCGTGTTGAGAAACAGTCCGGCGGCCATCTCGGCTCCGGCACGACCGGGCCGCCCGTGCGTGACGAGTCCCGTGGTGACGTCCCGCTGGCCCGAGAGTCTTTGCAGGGTGACGCAATGCGCGGCCAGCAGCAGCGACTTCAACGGCAGCCCACGAGACTTTGCCAATAGTCCAACGGCATCCTGCAGCCGCGGCGGAATCGGAGCCGTCACAACCGGATCGACCGTCACCGCCGCTTCACCGGCGACACAGGTTGACAGCGACGTGGCCTGCGCTCCATCCAGAGTATTTCGCCAGAAGTCCCGCGCGGCAGGTTCTTCGAGCGCCTCTCTTTCCAGACGGGCATATTCGGCGAGCATGGTCGCCGCGTGCACCTCGGTGTTGATCGGCGCGACATCGATCCCAACGTGAAACAAATAGTCCTGCAACAACTCCCGCATCAGATTCGCGACGCTCCAGCCGTCCAGGATGGCGTGATGGAACGCGAAGACGAGATCCACGCCTTCGTCCCGTACGAACGCGTGCAGGCTGTACAGCGGAGCTCGCTCCACGTCGTAGCGGTACGCGTGGCGGGCAGCCAGGTAGTCCCAGACAAGCACATCGTCGGCTCCGGTCACGGAGTCGAACGCACGCGGCACCCGTGACCAGACAACCTGCAGCGGCACCGAATGCAGGCCGAGGTCGAACGAGGACCGCAGGGCGGGATGCCGGGCAACCAACCGGTCAAACGCCTCGGTGAACTCTCGTTCTTGCCAAGGCATCACCACGCGATAGCGAAAGACATCCTTATACATCGTCGATTCGGCGCGGTTGAGGCTGTGGAAGAGCATGCCGAGTTGCAACGCGGTAGCGGGAAACGCATCCTCGGCGTCACGCAGCGCAGCACGATCGATCAGCGGAACCAACGCGAATGCAGCCGTGACGCCGTCTGGCTCCGGCGCCGTCGGCCAAGTTGACTCGGCCAGTTCGGCGACCGTGGGCCGGGCGAAGAGGTCGTCGACATCGAAGGCGATTCCGCGCTTCTCCGCGTCGCTGCGTACCGCGAGCGCAAGAATCGAGTCACCGCCACCGGCAAAGAAATTGTCGTAAATACCAACGGATTCGACCTTGAGAACCGACGCGAAGGCGGCGGCTAGAGCCGCCTCGGTCGGGGTACGGGGTGTCGCGGCGCAGTGATCCGCCCCGCCGGGCGGGGGCAGCGCCCGACGATCCACCTTGCCGCTGGCCGTGCGGGGCAACGCGTTCAACTCGACGAAGGCGGTGGGAACCATATAGGCGGGCAGCCGCCGCGCCAGGTGCTCTCGGAGTTGATCAACGGAGACGAACTCGCCGACGAAATAACCGATCAGATTAGTTCCGTGGGTGTCTGACGGCTCGGCGATCACCACCACCGATCGCACGCCCGGGCATGCCTGCGCCACGGTCTGCACTTCGCCCAGGCTTACCCGATTGCCCCGGACTTTGACCTCGTCGTCGATGCGGCCGAGAAACTCCAGGTTGCCGTCCGCTCGCCAACGGGCCAGATCGCCGGTACGGTAGCGCCGGCCCCCCCGGTACGCGATCATCGGCGAGGAATGCCGCCGCCGTCAAGTCTGGGCGGCCGCGGTAGCCGCGGGCCAGACCCACACCGGCGATGTTCAATTCCCCCGCCACTCCCATCGGACAGCGGTTGCCGCGCTCGTCGAGAACCACCAATGTCGTGTTGGAGATTGGCTTTCCGATCGGAACGGCGTCGACTGGCCCGCAGGACGGGCAGTCGAAGTAACTCACGTCCACCGTCGCTTCGGTCGGTCCGTAGAGATTCACCAGCCGCGGCACACCGATGGAGCCGAATACCTGGTTGAACCGCTCAACCAGCGCGGGCCTTAGCGCTTCCCCACTGCAGAACACCGTGTGCAATGACGTGAGCCCGCGTATCGAATCAGGCTGGTCTTCCAGTTGATCCAAGAACGGGCCGAGCATCGACGGCACGAAATGTATGACCGTAACCCGATGGCGCTCGATCGCCGCGATCATCTTGCGCGGATCGCGTTCGCCGCCCGGCTCGAGCAGCGCGACGCTGGCACCCGCGATCGCCCACCACATCAACTCCCACACCGACACGTCGAAAGTCACCGGCGTCTTATGAAGAATGACGTCGTCGGCACCGAGGGGATACCGTTGCTGCATCCAGCGCAGTCGGTTGACCACCGAGCGGTGCTCGATCATCACGCCCTTGGGGCGGCCGGTTGATCCGGACGTGTAGATCACGTAAGCCAAGTCCTCCGGCGAGGCGATTGGCTCGACCGGAGCCGCCGCCACCATGCTCGGCGCCACGCGGTCAACTCTGAGTTCATGGGCCATTTGCGCGAATTCGGTTCCGGTTATCAGTACTCGAGCCCCACACTCCGCAACGATCGAACGAATACGTAACTTCGGATATGCCGGGTCGATCGGCACGTACGCGGCGCCCGCACGCAAGATCCCATGGATCGCAACGAGCAATTCGGGTGAACGCGGCATGATGACCCCGACGCATTCGTCGCGCTCGACCCCCTTGCCGCGCAACACTTCCGCGACGTGATTGACGGCGCCGTCGAACTCCGCGTAACTGAGCGTTCCGCCGGTCGACACCACCGCGGACCGCCCACCCGGAACGTCGGCGGCAAACCGGTCCAGCGTCATGATCTTCCCAGGATCGATATCAAGCATGAGTCGGCCCTCCGCACGCGAACTCGTCGAGCGCGACTCGATCGGCGACCGACAGCATGTCGATTCCGCTGAGCGGCATCTCGGGTGCGTCCAGTGCCCGCCTGATCAAAGTCACTACGTGACGCACGGCGTCTGCGAACGGATAGTTCGCGTCGAAGACATCGTCGGCGTAGAACAGGTCCACCTCGAGCGATCCATCCCGCTCATGGTCACGAACCACGATATTGACCGCATCGAGTGAATACCCGGACGCGAGCACGCTGACGTCTTTCCAGATCCACTCATGTCCGGTGTCAGGTATCGAGATGTACGAGTAGGTGACGTCGAACAACGGGTTCTCAGACCCGTTCTGCACCGCCGCGACGATGTCTCCATACGCGAAGCGCTGCCGGGCCTGCAGTTCCCATACCTGCGCGCTAATCCGTCCGGCCAGTTCGACCATCGACGACTTGCCGTCACCCGGAATTCGCAGCGGCAGCATGTTCGTCATGCAGCCGACCATGCGCAGTTCGGCATCCGATGACCGGTTGAGGAACGGGACCCCGATGACGACGTCCCGGCCGCGATGTATCCGGCCCAGGTACTCACCGACGGCGGCCGCGGTGAAAGCAAAGATCGTGCAACCTGTGTCTCGAACACGTTGGACTGTCTCCGGATCCACCCGCAGGGAGTGGTGGCATCGACGGCGGCTGCATAGAGATCCGTTGCGGGCGAACAGCGCCGGCTCAATGTCGCGGTACTTCTGAAGAAAGAATTCTCGATCGGCCGCCCACTCCGGAGAAGCGCGGTATTCGCGTTCCGTGCGTACGAAGTCCACGTACCTCGGCATCTCGACGTCGCTGTCGCTGCTCGTGTCGGTCCGCGACACATACTCTTTCAACACCTGGCTCAGCGCGAGATTGATGCCCCACGCATCGCCTACGGCGTGATGGAGACACGCGTACACCAGAAACGAATCAGTCCGATCAATGAGCACCGCGGCGCGGATCAGCGGCCCCTCGAGCGGAAGCACGCGTTCGGTCGCCTCCTCGATCCAGCGCCGGCACGCCGCCGCCGGGTCCGCGTCACCGGTGAAATCGATGACCTCGAGCTCGGGCAGCTCGGCCCCGACGACCTGGACGAACTCGCCACCGCGAAGTTCAAAACGCAATCGCAGTGCGTCGTTTCGCAGACCTGCGCGCCGCACGCACCCGCGCATGCGCTGCGGATTCACGCTGCCGTCCAGGCGGGTGTGGGCAACTACCTGTGCGATCGGAAGATCCGGATAGCGTGCACCGAGCACGACGATGTCGCGTTGATAAGCCGTCAACGGCCAGCAATCCGGTTCGGCCGATTCGCTTTCTTCTTCCGCTCGGGACCCCGCGGTATCGAGCGCACTCGCCAGATACCGGGCCAGCGCTGTCGATGTCGGATGATCGAAGACGGCGGTGGTGGGCAACTTCAAACCGGTCGCCGATTTGAGCCGATTCCGAAGCTCCACCGCACCAAGCGAATCGAAGCCCAGCTCCTTGAACTCCTGGCTCGCGTCCACCGCATAGCCGGCCTCGTGCCCAAGCACCGCGGCAACGTTGGTGAGGACGACGGCGAGCAGCTCTTGTTCCCGTTCCGAGGTACTCATCGCCGCGAACCGCCGTCGAAAGTCGGCAGGCGGCTCGGTCGCGGCAGACTCGGCGGTGCGCCGTGGCGCACGGACCAGCCCGCGGAAAATGGGTGGCGGCCCGCCGACCGTCGAGTGCGAACGGATGGTGGCGAGATTGAACTGTGCCGGCACGACGAACGAGCGCGGCTGCAACAGCGCCGCATCGAAAAGCGCGAGGCCCTCGGCCGAAGACATCGGGATATAGCCGCTGCGGCTCATGCGCGTCCGATCGCGTTCGTCGAGATGACCGGTCATCCCGGTCTCCTGGGCCCACCATCCCCACGCCACGGACACAGCCGGCAGCCCAAGCTGGCGGCGATGCTGCGCGAGCCCGTCGAGAAATGCGTTGGCGGCCGCATAGTTGGCCTGCCCGGGGGAACCGAGGACACCCGCCGCCGACGAAAACAGCACAAAAAGCGCGAGTTCGGTAGACGCGGTTAGGTCGTGCAGATTCCACGACGCATCGATTTTCGGGCGCAGCACCGCGTCCAGGTGCTGCGGGGTCTGAGCCGCGAACACGGCGTCGTCGAGCACTCCGGCGGCATGGATGACCGCCGTCAGCGGATGTTCGGCTGATATCCCGGCCAAGACCTCCTGCAACGAAGGTCGGTGCGCCGCGTCGCACGATTCGATCCGCACCCTGGCGCCGAGTTCCAGCAGGTCCGATTCGATCCTGGCAGCGTTTTCGGCGGCGCGACCTTTTCGGCTGATAAGCAGCAGGTTTCGCACACCGTGACGTGTCACCAGGTGCCGGGCGAGCAGCGCCCCCAGCACTCCCGTACCGCCCGTGATCAGTACCGTGCCTTCAGGATCGAGTGGTGTGGGCACGGTGAGCACCAGCTTGCCGACGTGACGTGCGCGGCTTAAGAAGCGGAACGCATCCGATGCCTGCCTGATATCCCACGAACGGAGCGGAAGCGGACTCAGTTCACCCGTCTCGAAGAGCTTCACCAGTTCACCGAGCATCCCGCTCATCAGCTCGGGAGAAACGTCGTCGACGAGATCGAACGCTCGATACTGAACATGCGGGTACCGCGTCGCCACCTCGGCCGCATCTCGGATGTCCGCTTTGCCCAGCTCGACAAAACGCCCGCCGCGCGACAAGAGCCGCAGCGATGCATCGACGAATTCGCCTTTCAGGCAGTCGATTACGACGTCCATACCGGCGCCGCCGGTCGCCGCGAAAAAATGCTGCTCGAACTCGAGCGTGCGGGAATTCGCCATGTGACTGGCGTCGAACCCCATGCTGCGCAACACTTCCCATTTGCCTGGGCTTGCCGTCGCGTACACATCGAGTCCCCAGTGTCTGGCCAGCTGTACCGCAGCCATGCCGACACCGCCGGTGGCGGCGTGCACCAACAACCGCTCGCCCGCACAGCTGCGCGCGGCATGCGCCAACGCGTAGTACGCGGTCAGGAAAACCGCCGGCACCGTCGCCGCTTGTCCGTACGACCACCCGGGCGGGATGCAGACGATCCTCCGGTGATCCACGATGACAACGGGTCCAGCGCCGAAGAACTGACCCATCACGCGGTCGCCTGGCGCAAAATCGAGCACATCGTCGGCGACCTGGAGAACAACGCCGGATCCTTCGAGGCCGACGTCGTAGTCCGACGGGTGACCCAGTGCCGTCAGGACATCATGGAAATTCACGCCGCTGCAGCGCAAACCCAGACGTACCTGGCCGGGCGCAAGGGGACGCGTGGCTTCGGGCCACGCCCGCAGTGCGAAGTTACCGGAGTCCAGGGTGCCGGTGCCGAGGGTGGCAAGGCGCCAATTGCCCATCTCGGTGTATTCGGCGCCATCGATTCGCTCGGTGCGTACCAGCCGTGGGGCAAAGCTCCCGCCGTGACGGATTGCGAGTTGGGATTCGTTACGGCTGGCCAGTTCGGCGACCGCGACGTCGGCACGGTCCCAGTCATCGACGTCGGCCAAGAAGATCAGGCCCGGATGCTCGGTCTGCGCGCTTCGCAGCAGTCCCCACACGGCCGCCTGACCGAGATCCGTGACGTCTTCGGACGAGTCCACCGCGACCGCCCCGCGGGTGAGCACCACCAGGCACGCATCGTCGCGACGATCGCTCGACAACCAGTTCTGTACTCGCGCCAGCACATACACCAGCGTTCGCCGGACGCCATCGGTAAACGCTGCGCTATCCGAAATGGTCGGTGGGCAGCGTAGTACCGTGACGTTCCGCATCGGGTCGTGGCCCGCGCCAGCGTCACCTGGCGCACAATCGACCCAATCGAGTCCGTACACAGCATCGTCGGTGACAGTGCTCATCAGCAGCTTATTGGGCGAAACACCACGCAGGGCAAGGGAATCGATGCGACCAACCAGGTCCCCATGACTGTCCATCAGATTGACGGCGACCGTATCGTCGCCCACTAGACTGATTCGGGCGCGGACCCGAGACGCGCCAACAGAATGCAGCGACAGGCCTTCCCATTCGAACGGCAGCCTGGTCAACTCCGATTCGGCAAGGATGCCGCCGGCGCCGATGCCGTGCAGGATCGTGTCAAGCAGTACCGGGTGCAGACAAAAACGGCTCGCTTCGGCCATTGCCTGTTCCGGCAACGCCGCCTCCACGAACACCTCCGTGCCACGGCGCCACACCGACCGCAGGCCGCGGAATGCGGGACCGTAGTCGTATCCAGCTGCGGCCAGCTTCGGGTAGGCCTGCGAAATATCGATCGGTATTGCCCCCTCCGGCGGCCAACGGTGGCAGTCCTGTCCGGAGCTGGCATCCGGGGTTGGGGAAAGGATGCCTTCGGCATGACGCGTCCAAGTTCGTTCCGCACCATCGCCGTCGATCCGGGAGTAGATCCGCACCGCGCGTTCACCCGACGCATCCTGCGCGCCGACGACGACTTGCACTGCGACACCACCGCGTTCGCCGACGATCAAGGGGGCCTGCAAAACGAGCTGGTCTACCCGCGGGCACCCCGCACGATCACCGGCGTATAGCACCAGCTCCACCATGGCCGCACCCGGGACGAGCACTGCCCCGTGTACTTTGTGGTCGGCGAGCCACGGGTGGGACGTGAGCGAGAGGCGACCGGTGAAAATGGTCTCTGCTGAATCAGCGTGGTCCACAACGGCACCGAGCAGGGGGTGTTCGGCGGCGCTGACACCGAGACCGCTCGGGTCGACCAAATCGGTCCCGGGGCCCATCCAGTAGCGCTTGCGTTGAAACGCATACGTGGGTAAGTCGACCCGACGCGTGCCGGTGGCATGGAACATGCCCTCCCAGTTGGGTGATTTCCCGTGCACGTGTACCTCGGCGGCCGACAGCAAGAACCGCCGCATGCCACCTTCGTTGCGGCGCAGCGTCCCAACCACATTGAGGTCACCACCGTCTTCCAGCGATTCCTGGATACCGGCAATCAACACCGGATGCGGACTGGATTCCAGGAACGTGCGAAAGCCATGTTCGTATGACCAACGCGCAGCCTGTTCGAAGAGCACCGGTTGCCGCAGATTGGCGAACCAGTAGTCGGCGTCGAGGATCTTGGTGTCGAGTCCGGCGCCGGTGACCGTTGAGATGAACGTGATCTCGGTGGTTTGTGGCTGCAGCCCGAAAAGCGACTCGCGCAATGAGTCACGCAGCGTCTCCACCTGGGCCGAGTGCGAAGCGTAGTCGACAGGAATCCGGGTGGCCGGCACCTCGTCGCGCTCGCACCTGACCATCAGCTCGTCCAACGCCGCCGCGTTCCCGGTCACGACCGTCGATGACGGACCATTTTGTGCGGCAACGGAAATCGATGGAGCCCATGGTCCGATGAGTGCGTGAACCAGTTCGACAGGCCGGGAGATCGAAACCATGCCGCCGGTTCCCGCGATTGCCTTGATTGCCTTGCTCCGCGACGTGACGACCCTCGCCGCGTCCCCCAACGACAGCGCACCAGCGACGTAGGCCGCTGCAATCTCACCCTGTGAATGGCCGAGGACGGCGTCGGGCTGAATTCCCACCGCTCGCCACTGCGCGGCCAGCGAGACCATCACCGCAAACAGCACCGGCTGAACCACATCGACACGATCGAGGCTCGCAGACCCAACGGCGGTCCGTACGGCCTCGAGTAGCGACCAGTCGACAAATTCGGCGAAAGCGGCTTCGCAGAGCCGCATCTGGTCGGCGAACGCCGTTGCCGTGTCCAGAAGTTCGGCGGCCATGCCGGCCCATTGCGTTCCTTGGCCTGGAAAGACGAAGACCGTTCCGCCTGCGGTAGTGGCCTTTCCAGCTGCCACATTGGGTGCGGGGGCGCAGGAGGCGATCGCGGCCAATCCGCTCAACAACTCGTCGCGTTCGGCTCCTACCGCAACCGCGCGATAGTCGAACAGCGACCGAGTCGCGCTCAACGAGTAGGCAATATCGATCGCATCGGCGTCTGGGCGCTGCTCGACGAACCGCCGCAACCGCGCCGCCTGCTCAGCCAACGCAGGCGCCGACTTTGCGGACAGCACCCACGGTGTCACCGGCAGAGGCTTACGAGTTGACGTCGCCCTCACAGACTCTGGCGGCGCCTGCTCGAGAATCACGTGAGCGTTGGTTCCGCTGAGGCCGAACGACGATATCCCGGCTCGCCGCGGTCGTTCGGTCTGGTCCGGTGACTCGGGCCAGGGACGTGCACTGGCGACCACCTCGACTGTTCCAGACGACCAATCCACCTGTGGTGTAGGCGAATCCAGGTGCAGCGTCGCGGACACCACCCCGTTTCGAATCGACTGTACGGTCTTGATCAGGCCGGCGGCGCCGGCGGCGTACTGGGTGTGGCCGATGTTCGACTTGACCGAGCCGACCAGTAGTGGGCGTTCCGGCGAGTGGGCCTTGCCGTACGTTGCGTGCAAGGCTTTTGCTTCGACCGGGTCACCGATCCTCGTGCCCGTGCCGTGCGCCTCGACCACGTCGACGTCACCTGCACTCAGGCCCGCATCCCATAGCGCCTGCCAAATCACCTGCTGCTGAGCCGAATTGCTGGGTGCGGACAGTACCTCGGTAGCCCCGTCCTGTCCGAGGGCGCTGCCGCGGATCAGGGCGAGCAACGGGTAACCCGCGGTTCGGGCGTGCGAAAGTCTGGCTAGTACCAGCACGCCGACCCCTTCGGCAGCGCCGAACCCGTCCGCTGCGGCAGCAAACGGCTTGGATCGGCCGTCCGCAGACAGCGCGCCCTGCCGGCCGAGGCCGATGTAGACGCTGGGTGAGCACATCACGGTGGCGCCACCGACTACCGCCAAGTCACATTCACCAGAACGCAGCGACCGCGTGCCAAGGTGCACCGCAGCCAGAGATGACGAGCAGCCGGTGTCGATCGTCAGTGCCGGACCTTGCAGCCCGAGTGTGTAAGCAATTCGGCCCGAGGCGATGCAAGCGGGGACACCGGTAGCCAGATAGCCGGCAAATCCGTCCGTCTCCTGATATAGGCGCGGGCCGTACTCCTGAGCGGCCGCGCCGATGAACACGCCGGTGTTGCTGCCGTGCAGCGAAATCGGATCGATCGTTGCCCGCTCCAGTGCCTCCCAGGTCACCTCGAGCAGCAGTCGTTGCTGCGGGTCCATGGCTCGGCCTTCACGCGGACTGATCCCGAAGAATGCCGCGTCGAAATCACCCGCGTTGTCCAGGAAAGAACCTCCGCGCACGTAGGTCGCACCGCGTGCGTCGGGCTCGGGACGTAAGAGCGCCTCCAGATTCCAACCGCGGTCGGTCGGAAACTCCGAGGTCGTGTCGCGTTCCTCGGATAGTAACTGCCACAGATCATCTGGCGATTCGACGCCGCCCGGGAATCGACATCCCATACCCAAGATCGCGATCGGCTCGTTCGACCGCCTGCTGTCTGCAGCGGACGGCCTGCGCTCAGTGGCCATTTCTCATCGGCCTTTTGTTTCTGGTGCACTGTGCGCCGCGCCGAAGCCAGGGGAGCGGCGGTCACGGAGCGGGCGGTTCGAGGTCATGGACTTGTGCGCCACGTGGACAAAGAACTCGGCCGTGTTTTCCCGGTAGGTTTCCTGGAAGTCGCCGTAGGTGCGCACAAGCTCGAAAGCCGCTTCATGGATGAGGCGCCGGACATAGGCTTTGCGTAACGGGAACATGTTGAGCGTGTATTCGCACCCGTCGGGAAACGCGTATCTGAAGCGTGCGAGGCCTTCGTCGAGGTATTCCGGCTCCGCCGTGACCTGATCGCCGCAGTAGTAGTACCTGTGCGTCGATGTGAAGCCGTGGTCGAGCATTTCGTCGTAGTTTCTGTGGTCGAGGATCAGAATCCCGTCGTGGTGCAGCGCCGCGTAGAACTCGGCCAGCGTTTTCCGGCGATCGTGCTCGCTGTGTAGGTGTGTGAACGAGTTGCCGAGGCAGATGATGGCGTCATATTTGCCACGGATGGTTCGGTTGAGTTCGCGCCAGTCGGCTTGGGCGGTCTTGAGGATGAGTCCACGTTTCTGGCCGTTTTCAAAAGCCTTGCCGAGCATGGGTGCTGAGCCGTCGACACTGGTCACGTCGAAACCCGATTCCAGCAGACGAATGGAATGAAAGCCGGTGCCCGTGGCGACGTCAAGGATGCTCATCTTCCGGTGGGTGCGGAGGATTTCGATGAAAAATTGACCTTCGGATTTCGCCCGAGCATCCCAATCGATCAGTTCGTCCCACTTGTCCGCGAAATCCGTGACGAATTCCCGGCGATAGAGGTCGGTCGCACGCTCTGCCAACGGATCATCTTGGTCGACCCGTGCGTGGGCGGTCGCGGGCGGCGCGGTTCTCGTCATCGTGTCACCGCGACCGCCGAATTTTGCGGTAGTCATCGTCGTGCCTCCGCCCGCGTCCGCGCGCGAAGCTGACGAGCACCGTTAGGGTGTCGCGCTTCGCGATGAAAATCGTCACTCGACTGCGGCGCGACGAGCGCAGTAGTGCGCTACTGCAATCTCGCCCGGCATGGGCGCGGGGCTACCGAGTCACGCGCGGCGACATCACTCTGTCTGCGCCCCGCGGCCGGGTAGCAGCGCGGCGAGTTCGTCGCGGCTGCTGGTTCCGGTTTTGGCCATCGCCCGGTAGATGTGGCTTTCGACGGTGCGCACCGACAGGGTCAATCGCTCGGCGACTGCACGGTTCGACAACCCCGCACCTATCAGTTGCACGATCTCCCGTTCGCGGTCGGTGAACGGCAAAGGCTCGCTGGCTTGACGACGGGCCGGAGTCCATGCGCCGCCGCATTGTTCGGCCAGCGCATCTGCGCGGGCCGCGCATCCCAGCGCCGATCCCCGCAGGCCCTTGTCGCGATAGGTAACGGCGGCATGGGCGGCCGCATCGACCGCGGCCACGAGGTCACCCATTCGCTCGAATTCCTCTGACAACGCGGCCAATTCCGCGGCGTCCCCGTTAGCCAGGGCGGCCGAGAACCGCGCCGCGATACCAACGCGCGGCCCCTCCACAATCGCTTCCAGTTCGCGCAATCTCGGTGTCCCGGAGTGGTCACCGAACTGCGCGGCGACCTGCAGGCAAAGCACTTCAGCGGCGAATTGACCTTTGGCCCCGGCCCTTTCGCCCGCCGCCAACAAAACAGTGATCGCTTCACTGACGGCGCCTTGGCCCGCGGCAACCCACGCGCGTGCCAGACTACGCTCGTAGTCCAGCGACCGAAAAGGGCGTCGCTGTTCGTCAAGGGCGGCCAGCGCATTGGCGGCCTCCCCAATGGAACCGCTGATCGCGAGCGCGGTTACGCGGGAAATGCGATACCGATATCCCCAGCCCAATGCATGAGTGGCGGAGAGTCCCACCGTTGCGTGGTCGAGCAATGCAACCGCGGACTGAAGCTGTCCGGCACCGACGGCGGCCCGACCCGCAACCGCGGCACCGAGCAAATGAGCGGCACCCGGCATGTCGGCCGACTGGCGGCGCACCCGCTCGACCACATCAAGGGCTTCCGCTACCCGGCCGGCCAACAACAGTGCGCTGGCATGTGAGTCCGCGATGTTGAACCTCATGTGCGGCGCATCGAAGGAGCGTGCCATCGCGCGATATCCCGCCTCGGCGGAGGCGACGGCTTCGGTGGCGCGCCCCGCATCCGCGAATATGGTTGCCAGCACCCAGGCGATTTCGGCGCCGACGACGCCGGGCAGCTCGTCCAAAGCGAGGCTTTTCGATGCGCGCCGCGCCGCGACCGGCTCGTCCGTCGCAAACCAATACACCGTGAGGAAGGCGTCGATGTAACTGCAGGTTTCGGGTGACTCGGTGCGCTCGGCATTGTCGATGATTTCTTTCGCGCGAGCCGGCTCCCCAAGAGCCCACAGCATATTGCTGGCGCGCAGAAACGCGAGTCTGGCACGCTGGATGTCCGTCAACTCATCGGTGCGGATTCCGGCCAGCACCCCGTCGGCATCCTCGCCCCGGCCTGACCACGAAAGCGCATGCGCACGAACAAAATTCGGCTCCGGACCCGCTCCCGCGCGGGCTGCCGCCTCGGCGAGCCGATCGGCAAGGGCCAGGTCCGCCAGCCAGACGGTCCCGTGGGCTGCCCGCATGAGTAGGTCGGTGTCGGGCGCGAGGTCGGAGTCGAGACTCAACGCCGCCCGGCGCACCACGACCGGGATGTCGTCGCGGTTATCGGCTGCGGCGAACCCGGTCGCGATAAGCCCTCGTAACCGCCGCAGCCGGCTCGGTGCCGCGGTCCTGCGTCGCACCTCGCCATAGAGCGGGTGTGCCGCTCGCACCTCGACGCCGCCGGCCACGGGCGCGAGCGCGATCAGGCCGCGGGTGTCGGCCTCTTCGATCGCCGCCGGGTCGGCGATGCGCCTCAGGCACGCCAGGTCGATGGGCTGCCCGACGGCTACCGTGTCGAGCACGTCGCTGACCGGGGCGGGCAGGGCGCCGAAGCGGCATTCGATCAGCTCGACCAGCCCGGGCGGCACGACGGGGTCACCGAGCCAGCGCCAGTATCCGTCTTGACGCACGAGTCGACCGTCGGCGGCCTCCTGCTCGACGATGTTGCGTAGGTAGAGAACGTTGCCGCCGGTCAGCTTCCATAGCCGCTGCGCGGCGTCCGGGTCGACTATTCCGTCGAGGGTCGCCGTCAGCAGCGAGGTGCTGTCGGTGAGCGACAGCGGCTGCAGGTCGAGCCGGTCGAACTGGTTTACCCTCCATAACTCCTGCACTGCGGCGGGAGTGGGTTCACCGTCGAGAACCGTCAGGATCACTTTCGCCGCGCCACGCTGAACGATTTGATGCACGACGAATGTCGAAAGATCGTCGAGTAGATGCGCGTCGTCGACACACACCACCACCGTGGTGCCGGGGGATGCGGAAGTCAGCGACTCGATCACGCCCCGCAGCAATTGAACGGTGTCGACGACACCTGACTGCGCCCACGCGGTAAAGGCCCCCAGGGGAATTGCCCGCGCCGCCGATGTGCCGACCGACCACCGGCCGTCGAATCCCTTTGACGCGGCGGCCGACAATGCCTCGCGGGCGATGCGGCTCTTGCCTACCCCAGCCGCGCCCCGGACCACGATGCCGCAACTATCCGGGGCTCCGATGGCAACCTCGATGGTTCGCATCTCCTGCGAGCGACCTACCAGTGGCCACGACAAGCGCACCAAAGGAGCGTACGTGCCTGTGGAGCGCGAGCAATAGCTTGCGCCAGCACCATGTATTGACACCGAGGCGGTATTGACACCGGGGCGCACGGCTGGTTACATGCCAGGTAATAATCATTAATATGGTCAATTCGACCAACTTTACCGGGAATGATGACGATGACCACCGATGTCCAGGCCGGCCCCGCGGCAGGCCCAAACGACCACCGCCCGGTTCCCGGGCAATATGAATTGAGCCATCTGCGCTCGCTGGAAGCCGAAGCGATCCATATCATTCGCGAGGTCGCCGCCGAGTTCGAGAGGCCGGTGCTGCTGTTCTCCGGCGGCAAGGACTCCATCGTGATGCTGCATCTGGCGCTCAAGGCATTTCGCCCCGGACGGCTGCCGTTTCCGGTGATGCACGTCGACACCGGCCACAACTTCGAGGAGGTCATCGCCACCCGTGACGAGCTGGTCGCCGAGGCGGGGGTGCGTCTGGTGGTGGCCTCGGTTCAGGACGACATCGACGCGGGCCGCGTCGTGGAGACCATCCCCTCGCGCAACCCGTTGCAGACGGTCACGTTGTTGCGCGCGATCCGCGAGAACAAGTTCGACGCGGCATTCGGCGGCGCCCGGCGCGACGAGGAGAAGGCGCGCGCCAAGGAACGGGTGTTCAGCTTTCGCGACGAGTTCGGCCAATGGGACCCCAAGGCGCAGCGGCCGGAGCTGTGGAATCTCTACAACGGGCGCCACCACAAGGGCGAGCACATCCGGGTGTTCCCGCTGTCCAACTGGACCGAGTTCGACATCTGGTCCTACATCGGCGCCGAGAAGGTCAAGTTGCCGTCGATCTATTTCGCCCACCGCCGCAAGGTGTTTCAGCGCGACGGCATGCTGCTGGCGGTGGACCGCCACCTGCAGCCCCGGGCCGACGAGCGGGTGTTCGAAGCCTCGGTGCGGTTCCGTACCGTCGGCGACGTCACCTGCACCGGCTGCGTGGAATCCAAGGCGGCCACGGTCTCGGAGGTCATCGCCGAGACCGCGGTGTCGCGGCTCACCGAGCGCGGCGCGACCCGCGCGGACGACCGGATCTCCGAGGCCGGGATGGAAGACCGCAAGCGGCAGGGGTACTTCTGATGACTACACTGTTGCGACTCGCGACCGCCGGTTCGGTCGACGACGGAAAGTCCACGCTGATCGGGCGCCTGCTGTACGACTCCAAAGCCGTGATGGAGGACCAGTGGGCCGCCGTCGAGCAGACGTCCAAGGACCGCGGCCACGAGTACACCGACCTGGCCCTGGTCACCGACGGTCTGCGCGCCGAGCGCGAGCAGGGCATCACGATCGACGTCGCCTACCGCTACTTCGCGACCCCCAAGCGGAAATTCATCATCGCCGACACCCCCGGCCACATCCAGTACACCCGCAACATGGTGACCGGCGCGTCCACCGCGCAGTTGGTGATCGTGCTCGTCGACGCGCGCCACGGCCTGCTCGAACAATCCCGCCGGCACGCCTTCCTGGCCTCCCTGCTGGGCATCCAGCACATCGTGCTCGCCGTGAACAAGATGGACCTGATCGGCTGGGACAAGGAGAAATTCGAGGCGATCCGGGACGACTTCCACGCCTTCGCCGCGCGCCTGGACGTTCAGGACGTCGCCACCATCCCGATGTCGGCGCTGCACGGCGACAACGTGGTGACCAAATCCGACCAGGCGCCGTGGTATGAGGGACCCGCGCTGCTTTCGCACCTCGAAGAGGTCTACATCGCCGGCGACCGCAACCTGGTCGACGTGCGGTTCCCGGTCCAGTACGTCATCCGGCCGCACACCCGCGAGCACCAGGATCACCGTAGTTACGCGGGCACGGTGGCCAGCGGCGTGATGCGTCCCGGGGACGAGGTGGTGGTGCTGCCCATCGGCAAGACCACCCAGATCACCACGATCGACGGCCCCAACGGGCCTGTGACAGAAGCCTTTCCGCCGATGGCGGTGTCGATCAGCCTGGCCGACGACATCGACATCTCCCGCGGCGACATGCTCGCCCGCACCAACAACCAGCCCCGGATCTCGCAGGAGTTCGACGCGACCGTCTGCTGGATGGCGGACACGGCGGCGCTCGAACCCGGCCGGGACTACGTCATCAAACACACCACCCGCACCACCCGCGCGCGGGTGACCGCACTGGACTACCGGCTCGACGTCAACACCCTGCACCGAGACAAGACGGCGACGGCGTTGAAGCTCAACGAACTCGGCCGCATCTCGCTACGCACCCAGGTGCCGCTGCTACTCGACGAATACACCCGCAACGCCAGCACCGGGTCCTTCATCCTGATCGACCCCGACACCAACGGCACGGTGGCCGCCGGCATGGTGCTGCGCGATGTCACGGCGCAGAAAGCCAGCCCGAACACGGTGCGGCACAAGTCGTTGGTCACCGCCTCCGACCGGGCGATCCACGGCAAGACGGTGTGGCTCACCGGTCTGTCGGGGGCCGGTAAGTCGTCGGTGGCCATGCTGGTCGAGCAGAAATTGCTCGAAAGAGGCGTTCCCGCATACGTTCTGGACGGCGACAACCTGCGGCACGGGCTGAACGCCGACCTCGGCTTCTCCATGGCCGACCGGGCCGAGAACCTGCGCCGCCTGGCGCACGTGGCCACGCTGCTGGCCGATTCCGGCCAGATCGTGCTGGTGCCGGCGATCAGTCCGCTGGCCGAGCATCGGGAGATGGCCCGAAAAGTGCACGCCGACGCGGGGTTCCAGTTCTTCGAGGTGTTCTGTGACACCCCGTTGCAAGAGTGCGAGCGGCGCGATCCCAAGGGACTGTACGCCAAAGCGCGCGCCGGGGAGATCACCCACTTCACCGGTATCGACAGCCCCTACCAGCGGCCGAAGAAACCGGATCTGCGGCTGTCCGCCGATCGCAGCATCGAGGAGCAGGCCGAAAGTGTCATCCAGATGCTGCAGCTGTCCTGACCCCCGCGAGTGGGACCAGCCCGCGATGATAGGCGCGCGAACTCGCGGTGCGTTACGCTCGCGCGCCGGAACCCGGGCCGGATGAGACAATCCTGAACCATGCGGATGTCGGCCAAAGCGGAATACGCGGTGCGGGCGATGGTCCAACTCGCCACGGTCCCCAGCGGGACCCTGGTCAAGACCGAGGATTTAGCGCAGGCCCAAGGCATTCCGGCACAGTTTCTGGTGGACATCTTGACCAACCTGCGCACCGATCGGCTGGTGCGAAGCCAGCGGGGGCGCGACGGCGGTTACGAGTTGGCGCGTCCCGGCAGCGAAATCAGCATCGCCGACGTGCTGCGTTGCATCGACGGTCCGCTGGCCAGCGTCCGCGACATCGGGCTGGGTGATCTTCCTTACTCTGGTCCGACGCTACCGCTGACCGACGTATGGCGAGCATTGCGCGCCGCCATGCGTTCGGTGCTGGAGGAGACGACGTTGGCCGACGTGGCCACCGGCACGCTGCCCGACCACGTCGCGAGAATGGCCGACGACTACCGCGATCAGGAGAGCAAACGGCACGGCTGACCCTCAAGCACCGGAATCGTACGGGCGGGACGGTTATCTTGTGTTGCGCTACTTCGGTGCGGTGAGCTCCAGCGCGATGTTGTCGGGGTCGCGGAACTCCAGGATGAAGGACGGCCCGATATCCTTGATCGGCTCGTGGCCGATCCCGAGTTCATCCAAATGCTCTGCAGCAGAATCGATTTCGTCTTTGCTGCTGAGCCGGAACGCGATGTGGTCCAGGCCGGTGCGGTTCTCGTCGAACCGGTCGTCGGCCACTGGCCGCAGCCCCAACAAAGCGCCGCCCATGTCGTAGATGACCCCGCCGAACAGGAAGTCCAGCCGGCGCCGGGTCGCTTCGTCGGCGTTGTCGGGTATCTCGACGAGAACCGGCCAGCCGAACACGCTCTCGTAGAACTGCCGGGATCGTTCGATGTCGGTCACGGTGAGCCGGACATGCGCAATCGACGTGCTGGTTAAGGCCATCCGACCCATGCTGCCAGAATCGCTGTGTGCACGTAGGTATGACCATGCCGGTGATGGAACCCGACCTCGACGCCGGCCTGCTCAGGGATTGGGCGCGCGCGGTCGACGCCGGCCCGTTCTCGTCACTGTGTTGGGGGGAACGCATCGCGTTCGACAATCCAGACAGCCTGACCTTGCTCGGGGCGCTTTCGGCCTGGACCGACCGGGTTCGGCTGGTGACGACCGTGATCGTGCCGCAGCTGCACGACCCGGTGATGCTGGCCAAGGGATTGGCGACCGGCGACATGCTCAGCGGCGGTCGGCTCACCGTCGGCATCGGCGTCGGCGGTCGGCGCGAGGACTACAACGCGGTGGGCGCCGACCCGAAGACGCAGACGATGCGCGGCATGGCCGAGCGGGTGGCGGTGATGAAGCGGGTGTGGGCCGGTGAAAAGACCACCGATTCGGTACGTCCGGTGGGGCCGCTGCCCGTTCAGTCCGGCGGGCCGCCGCTGCACGTCGGCACCATCGGTCCCAAGACCATCCGCAATGCCGCAGCCTGGGCTGACGGAGTCGCCGGAATCACCCTCGATCTCGACGTCGGCAAGCAGAGCGAACTGTTCGACGTAGCGCGAAGGGCCTGGGCGCAGGCGGGCAAGCCCGCACCTCACCTGGCGACCTCGTTCTGGTTCGCGTTCGGAGCGGACTCGGAGCCCGGGGCGGCACGCACGCAGGTCCACCGCCATCTGCGGCGATACATGAACTGGATTCCGGCCGAGTACGTCGACGCCATGGCGCCGGCCACCGGCTGGGCGGGTACCGAGGACGATCTGCTCGTTGTGCTGCGCCGGTTCGCCGACGCCGGCACCGACGAGGTGCAACTGATCCCCACCAGCTCGGACATCGGGCAGCTTCGGCGCGCGGCCGACGTCGTTGCCGCGCTGTGACTCAGCCCGCGGCCGCCTCCGGAGTGTGGTCGGACGCTGCCGAAACCTCACCCTTGCTCAGCGTGGCCAGCAGCTCACGGTACGGGCCGACCAGATAAACCGTGTCGCCGCCCTGCAGTCGCGCATCGCGCCGCGGATGCAGCTTCACCTGTCCGTCCGGCTCGGTGATGGCGATGACGCGGGTCTGAGTGGACAGCTGCAGCATGGGCATGCCGTCGAGTTCACTGCCCGTCGCGACGTGCATACCGCCCACCATGAACGAATGTTGTCCCACCGAGAACGTCCCGAGCACCTGCAGCCCCATCGCGGCGCCGATGAACCATGGCGCCGCCAGGTCGACGGTGGAGCGGACGTTGTCGAAGCCGAACCGTTGCGCCACCGCCGCTCCCAGCGCTCGGTCGTAGACCCGCAGTACCAACGGAACGTGGGGCCGGTTGCGCTCCGGTCGCGCGCCAGCACCCAGCATCTCGCGCAGGATGATGCCGGTCTCGATATTGACCATGTCGTTCTCGGTGAGCAACGCCACTGCCCGGGCCCGGTCGATACCGGCCGACTTCAGGGTCTGACGCAACGTGCAGTCCCCGAGAATCACCGGCACGTCCAGTTCGGCGGCGGTCGACAGGTACCGGTTGTTCTCGTCACGCTCGATCACCGCGACGTCGTACCCGGCGGCGGTCAGGTCGGTGGCTACCCGGATACCGAAAGAGCCCAGGCCGACGACGATCACGTGGTTGCGCAGAATGCGTGCCTTGCGCTGGCCGGCCGAGTTCAGCAGGCGACGGCTGATCATCAGCTCGGCGAGGAACGCGACCAGCACGGCGGTACTGATCACCCCGGCGAACATCAACAGGATGCTGAACAGCCGCAGCCAGGTGGGCTGGTTGATGAAGCTGAAGTCACCGTAGCCCACGGTCGCGACGGTCTCGGTGCTGAAGTACAGCGCGTCGACCCACGTCATGCCCGGTGGGAGCCGATAGGCGTAGCGCAACAGGACCGTCGAACCAATCAGCAAGAACAGCAGAGCGATCAGCGCGCGGTAGAACATCGGGTGCACATCGTTGCGCAAAGCCCTTGCCGCGTCGGCGATTCGGCTGATGCGGGAACGTCGGACCCGCGTCACCGTCGCTTCCCGGACCTTCATGCCGCGCTCGGCCAGCTCGTCGGTGCTGCCGATCATCGCCGTCCAGTCACCGGCGTGCACCCGATGGTCGCGTCCGGGGCAGGCCACCACCTGGCCGGGGCTGGGGGAGTTCTTGCCGTGGATCACCGCCACCGGTGCCAGGTCGCCGTAGATTTCGCGCAGCGTCGCCTCGCGCGGCGCCTCGGATCCCGACACGACGAATTCGATGCCGGCCGCTCCGAACGGGTGCGCCGTGTGCGCCAGGCAGGCCTCGACCACCGAGGGCGCGGCGAGGTCGGCAACGTCGAGAATGGCCCCGGGACCGTTGCCGGCGGCGACGGCTTCGCGCAGCACGTCGTTGGCCAACCGTGCCACCACCCGCACACGAGGGTTGACTTTCCTTGCCAGCAAGGCGATTTCGAGGTTTCGAGCGTCGTCGTCGCCGACACACACCACCGCATCGGCGGGCCCGATGTCGGCGACGTTGTCGTCGGGCAGCATGGCCACATTGGCGCCGACCTTGTTCAGTTCCTCGATGATGGTCGTCGCCAGTGCGTTGTCGCCGCTGACAATGATGTGACGTACCACATGTCGGCCGCCGTGGCGTGAACTGTCGGTCATCAAATCCCCTCTGGTGGCACCGGCTTTACTCGGCGCGATGATAGGGCCGCCGAATCCGGGTCGGAAGCCTGGGCCGTCCGGCGGGCCGCTAGGGGGCCCGGCCGCAGCGGGTTGCCCGTCATCCCGCTCGTCGCGTCCAGGGCGCCCGATGAGGCGCACCGCCGCGGCGAGCAGCACAATCGCGCTCGACGCGAGCTGGTCACCGGCCCAGCGCACGCGTGCGAGGTTGTCCGGCCGGGATACTGGACAGGTGCCCTTCATCGAAACCGTCGCGTCCCGTGAGGTCTACCGCAACCCGTGGATGGTGTTGCGCGAGGACGACATCCGCCGGCCGGACGGCAGTCCCGGCGTCTATGCGGTGGTGGACAAGCCGACCTACGCGCTCGTGATGCCCTATGACGGCGCGCGTTTCCGGCTGGTCGAACAGTTTCGCTATCCGGTGGGGGCGCGCCGCTGGGAGTTCCCCCAGGGCACCGCTCCGGATCTGGCCGACCTCGAGCCCGCGGCTCTCGCCGAGCGTGAGTTGCGCGAGGAAACCGGCTTGCGTGCAGCCACTTTCGAGGCGTTGGGTCAGCTGGACGTCGCGCCGGGCATGAGCAGTCAGCGCGGCTGGGTGTTCTTGGCCACCGGAATAACGCCGGGAGCCGCCGAGCGGGAGCACGAGGAGCAGGACATGCGCAGCGCCTGGTTCTCACGAACACGATTCGAGGAGATGATCCGCGACGGCGTCATCACCGATGCGCAGTCCATCGCGGCGTACGGACTGTTGCTGATGCGGGAAACTCGTCGTTGATCGTGTCCGCGGCGAAACCTCGTCGCGTCATCGATGAGCCAACATGGATCGGATGCGTCCGGTACTCGCCACGTTCGTTGCCCTCGGGATCGCGGTGTGCAGTGCCCCCGCGGCCCAGGCGGCGACGCCGGCCTGGAACGGCCCGTACTCGCTGGTGCGATATGCCGTCGACAAGACCGGCACCAGTGTGGCCGCCGGCCAGTCCGAAGCCACCTTCAGCGCCGATTACGTGTTCTCCACCGTGTGCTCGGCGGCCTCCTGTGTCGCCACCGCCAACAACGGGCCCAAGCCGAACAATCCCACGATCTCGGTGCCGTCGCACTACACCTGGGACGGCAACAGATGGGTGGAACGATTCGACTTCCAGTGGGATTGCTATATGGGAGAAGGGGTTCCGAAGGTATGGGCGCCCGCGAAGTCGTGGGCGTTCTACACACCCCAGCCGGACGGTTCGCTGCGCGGCACCTGGCACACCGACATCGCCGGTGGTCCCTGCCGGGGCAGCGTCGAAATGCCGGTTGCCGCGTTTCGGCGCTGACGGCCGGCACGCGCAAATGCGGGGATCCGGCTGGATCCCCGCATTTTTCGGATGATGATTGGGCGGTCGAATCAGGCGTTGGTGGTCCTGACGTATTGCGGGCAGTAGGCCTTCGCGGCGTCGACGGCGAAGGTGTTGGCGCCGCTGTTGCTCAGGCCGGTCCGGGTGGCCACCCCGCTGATGACCTGCTTGCTGGTCTTGCCGGCATTGAGCTCGCTGCAGACGGTCTGGGCCTCGCTGATGGCGCGGGCCGCGCTGGGCGGCTTGATCCCGTCGGCCTCGATCTGGGCTAGGAACGCGTCGTCGACTGAGGTCGCGCCGGCGCTGCCGGCGAAACCGAGAGCGGCCAGGCCGAGGGTCGCGGCGGTCAGGGTGGTGCCGGCCAGCGAAGCGGTAAAGCGGCGAGTGAACATTTCAGAACTCCTGTTGTATTGGTTGTGGTGGTGGACGCTGGGTGCGTTGAACCAAATATTCGGCACCGGCACTGTCTGGATTCTTGACGAATTCTTGGCGTGATCGAGACCTGCTGGGACCCCGTCCTTGCGCGTACCGCCGGCTATGTCGCTGCGCAAGCGTTAGTCGGCACGTTATGGTTCGCCCGGGGGGCAGAAGGAGACTCCTCGTGCTCGAACTCATCGCCCGGGGATCGGCGACCGAGCATCATCGGATTCCGTTGCTGTTACACGGCTCGTGGCACGGGGCTTGGTGCTGGGACGAGCACTTCCTCGGCTACCTCGCCGACCGCGGGTACGCGTGCCATGCCCTCAGCGTGCGCGGGGCACGGCGCATGCTCGCCGTCAACTTGGTCAAACCCGAACGGGTTGATCGGGTCCCCGCGCTGGTCCTCGGCGCTGAAATCAACACCATTCTTGCCGCACGAAATCGGCTACACAGCAACGCTTTTCGGAGTCGAGCCGGAACTATTCCGGGATATGGGGCGCGACATGATGCTGGAAACCGGATGGCAGGCGGTAGCCGAACGGATCGACAACTGGCTCACCACGCACCGCTTCTAGGAGCGCAGCTCGAATGCAGTGTCGGCGTTATTTCGCCGAATATGGGTGTCACGGACGAAATCGAACATTCCACCCGCTCGACGCAACGGCGTCAGCCGGCGGCGTTAGGCCGCAGCGGCGGGCAGGCGCCGCCGTAGTCTGAAGCCAGCTCGAAATGCCAGACCTCGTTGGCGTAGATCTGGCACAACCCGAAGCGCGGGCCGTTGGCAATGAGCCAGTTGTCGGCGGTGGCGGGGCCGACGTCGATCGCTTTGCCGAGTACGTGTTTGGAAGTCTGCGGCGAGGCGACGTACTGGCTGGCGATTTCGGCGCTGCCGTAGGTCGCGACGGCGTCGTCGAACAGCTGCTGCTGATATTCCGGTGAGCGCCAGCCGGAGTTGAGGCCGACGGTGATCCCCTCGGCGCCAGCGGCACGGGTGGCCCGCTGCAGCGCGTCGAGCAGTGCGGGGTCGAGCCGGCTCACCGTGGGATAAGACAGGTCGAACGGGCTCAGGCGCTGGTCGTCACCGGGGGCGGCCGTGGCCGTCGCCGGTGTGCAGACGCCGAGCAGCAGCATTGCTGCCGTCGCCGTCAGCCAGGTCCTGCGAGCGGGTGCTTCTTGTCGTCGACGTCCACGTCGGCCGGCACTGTCCATCCGCCCAGTCTTGCAAAGCTGGCGCGCCACCCGTTACGCGGCCGCGAGCGTCGACATCAGCGGCCGCAGCGACTCGAACAGGGGCTTGCGGTCACGTAGGTAGAAGTGGCCGCCGCGCAACATCTGCAACGAGAACTCGGCACGGGTCCGGGACCGCCATTCGCGCAGCTCCGACTCCTTGACGATCGGGTCCTCGCTGCCCCCGAAGACGTGGATCGGGCAAGACAGCTCGGGGGTGTCGCTCTCCTCGTCGGTCATGAGCAGCTTCAGGTCGTGGCGGGTGATCGTGAGGGCCTGGGCGTGCAGGGACGGCCACCGCGTCAGCTCGGCGGGCATCAAACCCATCTCGGCGAGGAATTCGGCGAGTTGCTTGTTGTCGAGCTGGTCAACCACGTGCAGGGGCAGCTGTAGGTGGGGAGGGGCGTAGGCCGACAGGAACACCGCGCGCGGCTGCTCGGCGCCGGCTGCGGCGCGCGCGCTGGCCACCCGGTAGGCCAGCAGGGCGCCGAAGCTGTGGCCGAAGAACATGTGCGGTTCGTCGAGCAGGGGGCCGAGTTGCGCGATCACCTCGTCGACCAGATCCCGCATGGTGGCGAAGCGTTCGCGGTTGGGGATCTCGACCGGAACCACCTCGACGGTGGGCTGCAGCGCCTTGACCCAGGCCTTGAACGCCAACCCGCCGCCGCCGGCGTGGTGAAAGCAGAACATTCTCATGGTGACCGCCTTTCCGCGTTTCGTGGAATGTGACACTCACGATCACGCAGAGAGCTGGTCGGATCCTGCACGAATCCTTGAAGGATTCTTGTCGCCGGCCGCGGCAATTCCCTGTCAAGGCCCCGCCGCAGCACCCCTCACTCGAATTGGGCGTTTCTGCTCTCCGGCGGCCGCCGCTGCAGCTGCACGGTGACGTCGAGCTGGTCTTGGACCGCGGCGAGATCTGCTTCCAGAGCGGCGGTGTCGGGTTTCGTCGCGGCCGCTGCATAGCGCCCGACCGCGGCCTCGATGGACTCGACCGTTCGGGCGATGGATTGCAGCAACTCGTCACGCTGAGCCGGTGCGAGCCCCGCCACCGCGATGAGCTGATTGTCGACCGCAAGCGCCGTCTGTTCCAGGTCGGCGCGTAGCACCACTGTGGAGCCGGTGTCGAACGCGTTAGCCGCGTGCAGGGCCGTCATCGCGTCCCGCAGTCGGCGATGCAGACGTGCTTCGGGGTCATGCGACCTCGCCCAGGACCGGGGGGCCGCGGTCGGCTGGCCGGGGATCAGCTGACTGTCGCGGGTGATAGCTCGTTGTTGGTTGCGGTTGACCACGGCGACGACGGCAACCGTCGCACCTATGACAGCGACGATCAGCGCTGCGATAACCAGTAGGGCGATGTCCATCGGCTACCTCCGGTGCTTGATGCGCTGCGACGAGCCCGAATGATGGCCGTGGGAACGGAGGTAGGCAAAGATCGCGATCGCCAGGATCACCACCAGGACCGCGACGGTGATCGCGATTGCCAGCTTGACCTTGCTCCAGGGCCGATCGCCGGCCACCTCGCCGGTGAGCCCGTTGATGCACACCTGAAACGGCTTGTCGCTGTACATGATTGTCAACAGCCACAGCGGGAGCAGGATGTGTTTGAACCCCAGATAGTTCCACGTTGTGCGGAGTCCGTGGATCCGCTGGTGATCGCCGCCGATGGCGGACCGCACGGTGTGCTCGACGCTGCTCTCCATCTCCTGCTTCGCCTCGGGGAGCGCCTGTTCGGCGTCCTTGTCGTAGGTGCGGCACAGATGGCCTGCGACGTACTCCGGCAAGAAGGCCCTGGCCTGCTCGAGTGGCCACGGCTCTAGGGATTTGATCCGTTTGCGGTTGAGGGTTTCGCCGTCGTTGGCCAGCACGGGCAGGTCGACGAAGTTGTTGTGGACCTGTCCGGAGACGCGGTACCAGTACGTCCGAGTTTCGTAGATCGCGTTGCCCTCGTTGTCGGTCCCGACCCGAACCTGGTGA
Source organism: Mycobacterium kiyosense (assembly GCA_021654635.1). Taxonomy (NCBI): domain Bacteria; kingdom Bacillati; phylum Actinomycetota; class Actinomycetes; order Mycobacteriales; family Mycobacteriaceae; genus Mycobacterium; species Mycobacterium kiyosense. Next base: position 4,394,123 of record AP025179.1, on the reverse strand, counting down.
TCCTCACCGCGTTCACCCTCGTATTGGGTGTCGGTATCGGCGTCGTAGGTGAAGTACGCGGTGTACAGGCTGGAGAAGGCGCCGATCTCCCGATATTTCTTGAAATCGCTTGGTGCGAACCAGCGTTTGGTAACCCACCTCTCGATGAGCTGGCGCGCCTGTTTCTCGTCGACCCGGAACGGCAGCAGTCCGTCCACCGGCAGCCGGGCCGGGGCATTGTGCACGTCGTCGCGCTGAATCGGGGTCGCGCAGTACGGACACTTCGTGGCGGTCAAGCTGCCCGCGAATTCCGTTGTACCGCCGCAATTTTGGCAAGCAACTTCACGCATTCCGGAAACGTTGGGGCCCTGCTGGCGCTGCTGCACCTCCCTGAGTTGCTGCATCGCGGTGCGCAATTCGCGTGATCTGACCGGCGTGTTGGGCGCGGCGATTTCCGAATAGTTGCCGCAGTTGGGACAACGCAGCTTCTGGCTGGCGATGTCGAAGTTGAGTTGTCCGCCGCACGCTGCGCAGGGATAGGTGCGAGTGCGCTCGGTCTGGTGGAACATCGCCGGACCGGCCGGTGGCCCTGCGAACGTGTGGACGGTGGGCGGCGGCGAGGGGGTTGGGGGCCGGGCTGTCGCGGCAGCGGCGGCGGCCCGCTCGGCGGGCGAGCGGGGGCGGGCCCGCGGGCGCCGTGGCAGCGGCGGCGGCTGCACGGGCGGCGGACCCTGGTACCGACCGGGATCGCTTGGTGGGTAGGTCATTGCTGCGGAAGTGGCGGTGGAGTGCCGGGCAACGGCGGCGGTGTGCTGAACAGGGGGGCCAGCGCCGGCACTGTCGAGGCCGGCGCCCAGCCGGCCATGCCCTCAGTCCACACCACGGTGTCGCGGGTGAGCTGACCGCTGGCGACGAACGGCCGTAGCGCGCTCAGCGGGTACGGGCCGGCCGGCTGGCCCGCCTGTTCGAAGTGGAACTGTTGCTGGGTCGGCAGCGGTGGCGGCGCACCTTGCGCCGCGCCGCCCTGCGGCATGAAGTGTTGCGGCTGCTGCGGCTGGGCGTATCCGCCTTGGGCCGCGCCAGCCATCTGGCTGCCCAGGGCGACACCGAGTCCGGCCTGGATCGCGGCTCCGGCGGCGCCTCCGCCCTCGTTCTGTGCGGCTGCCAACATCGCGTCGGCGCGGCGGGCCTGGGTGTAGCGGTCAAGGTCGCCGACGTTGTTCAAGAAGCTGCTCTCCTCGAGCCCGCGCGCTACACCGCGGGTCATCGCCTGCTGAATCTCTTCCGGCAACGAGATGGTCATGGTGACGGCGTCGATGCCCAGGCCGAACGCCTGGACACGCTGAGCGACGAACTCGCGAAGCTTGTCCGACAACTCCACCTGGCGGCCCTGCAAGTCGATGGCGCCCAGGCCGCTGCCCATCACCATGTCGTTGAACGCAAGCGCGATGTTGCGACGGATCAACTCGGTGATCTGCTCCATGTCGACCACGCTCTGGGTGCCGAGCACCTGGCGCAAGAAGACCGTCGGATCGGTGACCCGCACGACTGTGGTGCCGTTGGCGCGCACCTGCACCATCTTGAAGTCAGGGTCCCGTACGGTCACCGGTTGCGGTGTGCCCCAACGCAAATCGGGGTAGGGGCGGGTATTGACGTAATAGACCTCGGACCGGAACGGGCTGTTGAACCCGTACCTCCAGCCCTGCAGCGTGCCCAGGATCGGCATGTTCTCGGTGGTCAGCCGGTAGTGACCGGGGGTGAATTGGTCGGCCAGCTGCCCCCGATAGACGAACATGGCCCGCTGGCCCTCGCGGACGATCAGCTGCGCGCCGTTCTTGATCTCGTTGTCATAGCGCGGGAACCGCCACGCCAACGTCGTGTTGGTGTCGTCGAGCCATTCGATGATGTCGACGAACTCGCCCCGGATCATGTCTCGCATGCCCATGCTTTACGTCCCCTCCCCGGCAGAGCTCTGCCAAAATGTCGGGCATCGCTCAGCGAGCTCGATCTGCGGATTTCTCGGCGAATAATACGCGGCGCGGGTGCCCGCGATGTGGCTTTGACGCTGTCGGATGACACGTCGTCGGTGTGCTGGCAACGATGTTTCCTCTCTGGTGCGGCTCTGTCGTTTCGGTGGCGCGTCCTCACGCACCGCCGGCCCGTCGGGCGGCCCTGTTGGCCACGACGGCGGATCGGATCAGAATTGCGATGGACAGCGCGCACGAGGCCAGGACGGGCAGGCCGGCCAGGCCGGGGTTGGGGATCATGGCGGCCACCACGGTGCCGGCCAGGGCCACCGGTGCGGTCAGCCAGATGACGGGAATGGCAGCCCGATGACCGGCGCGCCAAGCCGTGTCGGATGCCATCACACTCGGGATGCGAATCCCTGCGATCTGGTTACGCGGAAGCAATCCTGAAGCGGCACAGTGGATTACGGTTATCGATAGCATCGGGACCAGCCACAGCGCAGCGAATTGAAGGTACATGGCGGTCATTACGCCAGGTCCGACGCGCTGTCGGCGGGCTCGTAGTCGGCGTACTGACGTTCGCCGGTCTTGAGTGCCTGCCGGATCAACTCGGGGTCGGAGTCGAACGCTTCGGTCGAGTCGATGAACTTCTGCACGATCTGCACGAAACGGTCCGGATGGTCGCCGTGCGGCATGTGGCCGGACTTCTCGAAGATCTCCAGGCGCGACCCGGGAATCTGCTGATGGGCCAGCCGGGCGTGGCTCACCGGGATGATCAAATCGTCCTCACCCCAGACGATCTGCACCGGAAGGCCGTGCATCAGGTAGGTGCGGTCCAGCATCGTGACGTACTGGCCGCGCGTGTCGACGACCCCTCGCAGGGTCCGGGCGAAAGCCTCCACGGCACCGGGTTTGCGCAAGCCGTTGACCAGGCGCGGCAGGCTGGTCACGTCACGGGTGAATCTCGTTGAGCCTACGACGTTTGCAACCGCGCGGCTGGCGAGCTGCAGCGCCGGAACGGCGCCGGGTACGCGCAGTATGGCAAGCGCCTCGGCGCCCAGCGGCATGGCCGCGAAGCGCAATGCGGCGCTCACGTCCTTCGTTACGCCGCCGGCGCTGACCAGTACGATGCGTTCGACGAATTGTGGGTACTGGTAGGCGAACTGGGCGGCGATGCCACCCCCCAGGGAATGACCGACGAGGGTGACCCGGTCGATGTCGAGTGCGGTGAGCAGGTCGCGCAGGCCGTTGGCGAACGACGCCAGCGAGTAGTCGGCGCGTGGCTTGTCCGACTCGCCGTGGCCCAACAGGTCGGGGGCGATCACGGTGAATCGTTGGGCGAGTTTGGCGTGCACCGGCTCCCAGGTCGTGGAGCTGTCACCGACACCGTGCAGCAGCACGACGACGGGGCCGGAGCCGGCGATCCGGAAGGCGCGCCGATGGCCGTGGATGGTGCGGAATTGCAGCGACGGCGCGGTCACGTCCCGGACGGGCCGCAGGTGGCGGTGCGATCGGTTCGACATGGTGCTGTTCCTCCCTGGTGCGCTTCCACCGCCGAAGCGGGGTATTGGGAAGAAGCTTGCGGGGGAGGGCTTGGAGAATTCTTGGCGCAGCCCGCCCGGGGGCGGTCGTCAGCCGATCTTCGTGAGCGTGAAGCTCTGGTGGGGGTCGGCAATGCCGCACGGTGCCGGGGTGTCGAGGAAGTCCACTTGGCCGACGAGGCGACGCGGGTCCCACGACTGACGCACGGTGACCGGCCAGTTGCCGCCACCCATGATGTCTACCCCGAGTTGGTAGGTGGGGCAGCTCACCCCGTCCGGCACGAGTCGGGTGACGGTAGGACGGCCGTTGACCAGCGGCGCGGCAAAACCATGCCCGGGTGACGTCGTGACATTCGCGATGCAGTTCGGGGCGCAGGTGGTGTTGATGGTCCACGTCGCGGCGGCGCCGTCCTGTTCCTGGTAGGCGTAGACACCTTCGGTGGTGGGGCCATCTGCCCTGGCCGGGGGCGCTTCCACGCCACAAAAAGCAAGAGATGATAATGCAACCCCGGCAACTCGCAAGTCGAGTTTCATGTGCCACCTTGCGCCGAAGACATCGTTGACTATGGGCAATATATACGAAGTGCATCGGTAAAAATCCAGCTTGATGCCGTATTCAGGCTTTTCATAGGAGATTCCAAGAGGTTCAGCGGGGCACCGGGAACCGGGTTCGAGGAGTTATGTTCAGGCTGCGTAGAAATGCGCTCGGTGGACGCTCAGGTGGTAAGTGCGCGGATGAGCCCGGCGGTGCGCAGCGGCTGTTCCACCATGACCAGGTGTCCGGCGGGTGCGATGGTGACGTGCTGGGCTCCGAGCGATCTGGCCAGTCTGATCTGGCGGTTGCGCCAGCCGCGGGAGCGCCAGCCGGTGTGAGCGGTCGCGACCACGCATCGCAGGGGCGGCAGCGGATGGGCGGCCCGTAGCGCGCACAGCTCGGCCCCGAGCTCGGGGTAGGCGACATATTCGGCCAGCACCGTGTGCGCGAGTCCCGGCTCGGCCGCGGCGCTGTGCACTTGTGACCGCGTTTGGCTGTCGAGCCCGTCGGGACGGCGTCGCTGCACCAGCGTGATGGCCGCGCGGGCAAGCGGGCCTTGTAGGTGCGCCGTGTCGAGCAACCTCGCCGCCGCCTCAACGGCGGCAAGCTTGGGCCGCAACGGAATTCGCGGTTTATCGTAGGCGATGCTGGAATCCAGCAGCAATAGTGCGCGGGCCCGCTGCGGGTGCAGGCGGGCGAATCCCTCCGCGTAAAAGCCGCCCACCGAATGCCCCACCACGATCGCAGGCTCGGGCCTGCGTAGTGCGTCCAGTACCGCAGCGATGCGATCGGCCTCGCCCCGGAGCGTTGGACGCCAGGTCACCGCCGGCGTCTGGGCCGTTCCGGGCCGGTCGAAGCGCACGACCGTGTGGTCGTTCTTGAGGTATTCGACGGTGTCGGTCCAGTGCAGTGCGCGGCCGCCGAGTCCGCTGCAGAGCACCACGACTGGACCGGTGCCCCCGTCGACGAGGATCCGCACGCGATAGCCGCCGATTTCGACATCGACGTGCGCTGTCATGGATCGATGGCAGCCGAGGTGAGTGCGGTGCGCAGCGCGACATAGATCAACCACCCGGCGAAGGCCACCAGCTCGGCTCGCTGGGCGATCCCGATCACTCCCACGTGGTCGGTGCTGTCGATGACGATCGCGACGCCGGTCAACATCGCGGTACCCACCAGCGCCGCCAGCATGAATATCCCGAGCCGGCGCACCGGCGCAGCGGCAACAGCACGGCGGTCCGCTAGGACGAACGCCAGCAACGACGCGATCGCGGCGGCCAGGCCCATTCCGCTACTGAGCCAATGCAGCTGATGGCCGATCGGCACAGTGCCCGAGGCTTCGCGGGCCTTGCACACCGCATCCGAGCTCGGTGCGCACACCAGTCGCCACACAGTGCTGTCCAGCAGGGTCGCGACGGCAAAGACGCCCAGTGCCCACCATCCTCTGCGGCCCCACCGGCAGCTCGGAACGCCGATCAACGCTGCGGCTGCGGCGAAGAGCAGTACGACCGCCGAGGCCTGGTCGCCGCCGCGGAACCATCCGCCGTGCGGCTGATCTGCCGCCGAGAGTTCGCTGATGTAAAGGTCGGGGTCGGGCAACGTGCGGGTGTAGACCATCTCGAGAAGCCAGTTCGAATACAGCACGGCACCGGCGATGAGACCGATGACGGCGACCCAGCGCAGCATCGTCAGCAGCGCACCGCGCTCGGGATCGGTGCCTTCCACCAGGTCGGCGGGTGGCTGCACTGCCATGAATCCATCATGCCGCGTGGACCGGTCGGAGCGGGCGTCTTCGCCGCTGTTGGGCGCGCCGCGCCGGCGGTGGACTCGGTTGGGATCGCTAGTCGTGGCACGTACTTGCTGCGCGGTTGCGGCTTCGGTCGACTACAACGTGTCGGGTCGGGACTTGTATGGTGGCGGCTATTCGCGGGATGCGAAACTCCACGTTCCCGCCGGGGCGTCCATGGTAAGTGAGCATCGTGCCCTGGTCGAAGAGGGGGAGACGAGTTGTTACCGACCACGTCGACATGAGTCGCATTCAGGAAGTCCCCGTCGCGGGCGGCCCGTACGCGCTCACCACCGGGCCGGACGGCGCAATGTGGGTGACGCTGATACACGGCGGCGCGATCGCCCGAGTAACCGACGGCGGCGGCATAGACGTGTACCCGGTTGCGCCGCAATGCAAGCCGTCGATCATTGTCGCCGGGCCGGATGGCGCGCTGTGGTTCACCTGTGCCGGTGACGACCGGATCGGGCGGATCACCACTCACGGTGACCTCAGTTCATTCGAATTGCCCAGCGACAGTGCACCTTTGGGACTCACTGTGGGACCGGAGGGGGCGCTGTGGTTCACCGCCATGACGTCGGGCGTGGTGGGCCGCATCAGCGTCGACGGCGTAGTCACGGAGGTGGCTGCGCCGGGCGGCATGCCGTCGATGATCGCTGCCGGTCCCGACGGCGCGCTGTGGTTCACGCTGAACCAGCGCAATGCAATCGGAAGGCTGACGCCGTCGGGTGAGATGACCGTGCGCGATGTGCCTACGCCGCGCGCCGGGCCCGTCGGCATCGCCGCGACGCACGACGACGCGGTGTGGTTCACCGAGATCCTGGCCGGCAAGCTGGGCCGCATCCCGATCGACGACGCCATACAGGAGCTCGAGCTACCCGGAAAGCCGCACGCGGTGATTGCCAATCCGATCGGTGGGGTGTGGGTGAGCTTGTGGGGCTCCGATCAAATTGCCGGCGTAAGCGCCGACGGTGAGGTCACGTTGATCGACCTGCCATCCGGCAGCGAGCCGCACGGACTCGCGCTCGGGCCGGACGGCGCCCTGTGGGCTGCGCTGGAAGCGGGGTACGTGATGCGGCTGCCCACAGTCTGACATGGAATTAGCGTGACCTTTCCGCTCTTTCTGATCGCTCGCGAATTACGGCCGAACGCATCGCGCGCCCAGTAGAAATGGCGCGGCGCCTCGCGGCGATGCTCAACGTTCGAACCCCGAGGAAACGGCAGATTGGGTAGCCAACGCTTAGGGTTGTTTATGTCGAAACGGCAACTGTGACAACAGAACCGAATGACGACGCCCCCGGGCCGATTGCAAAGCTGTTCGTAGAAGCCAGTATTCACGGCAACAACGCGTGCGGCGTGCCAGCCGGATTCGCCAAGAAAACTCCAAGTCAGCTGCAATAGCTTCTGCCAATCAAGGCGGAATCCGCCGTCATCTCGATAGTGCAAACCAAGAGAAAGGCAACAAAATGATCAGTTCCAAGGTCGCTCGCGTCACCGTCGCGGGCAGCATCGTAGGCACAGCTGTTGCAGCCGCGATCTTCTCGGCGGGACCCGCCCTCGCCGACCTCGGCGTAAGAGCAGAAGCGATTCGCAATACCCCAATGTTGGATAGCAACTTTCAGTGGGCCGGCACGCTGTTCAAGGGGCAAGCAGTCGGCGTAGGCCGCGATTGCAATCTCAACTCCACCACCTTTTGCAAAGTCTATTCCGTACATTTGAAAACATCGGATCACGTCGGTTGGGTGCAAGGAAACGACCTGCGGACTTGAAATTGAGTTGGGCCGTGTCGGTACCCGTCGTCGCAGCGGCATACTCGAACGATCGTCCCGCACCGCCCAGCGCGCCGAACCTGAATCCGGTCAACGTGCGTGACATCGACGGGCGTCGTACCCGTGTTGACCTGTTGCTGATGCCCAGCGAGGCCGAGCTGGCCGATGCGGCTCGCTGCCTCAGCCGTCGGTCGTGATACTCACTGCGAGTTCATCTTCGATCCGGTGACTGGCCCGCAGCATCAGAGTCGACATCGAGGCGATCCAGACGAAGAATGAGATCACCACGATCCACCATGAAATGATGCCGTTCCACGCGACCGGTCCGGTGTGGGTGAACACAATCAATCCGCCGGCTGATACGCCCAGCGCCACCCACAAACACAGGTAGGCTGCCCAGCGCGGAATCAGCGGCTCCGCGCGCGGGTCGTGGAAGATGCAGATCGCAAGAACGATGAGTTGCACCATCACCGTTCCGACGACGCCCAGATACAGCAACCAGGCCTGGTCGTTGAGCATCTGCACCATCGCCGGTGTGCGTTCAGTCCGAAACAGCGCTGTCTGCCAAACCATTTGGGGAATGAGAAACTCCAGCGTCAGCACCGCGGCAGACAACGCCTGCACCCACACTAATGGGGAGTTGCCGACGATCATTCGGCATTGGTGCGTCAGAGCCGCGCCAAAGAAGGCGAGGAGTGGCGCGACAAAGGTGAGCAAGTACATCCCGATTCGGATGCGAATTCGGTCGTCGCTGAATATTTGAGCGATCTCGGCGGCACCGAGGTTTGGAGACGGCGGCGGTAGCCATCCCATGAAGATGAATACCGCACCGAACACGGGGACGAAGGCAAGGCCGGCCCACACGCAGAGGCGTTGGTGCTTCTCGCTCAGTGCCGACGTGCCGGCGATTTCCACTGTCGTGTTGGTCATGCGTGTACGTGATTGGGCTGGTCGGCAACGGAGGGTCGCGGTGGGTTGATTGGCCGTGGCGTTTTCAGGTCGGCCATCTTGGCGGCGGTGAGCACAGTCGCGAAGGTCAACGCCGCCGTCAGAAGAGCCGCGACATGCACCAATCCCATGTTTGGTCCGTTCTCCCAAGCTCCGTGCCGGATCGATAGGTAGATGAACCCGGTGCCAAAGGAGTCCGCCGCGAACGCAATTGGCACGACAAACATCAAGCCCAGCTGTGCCCAGCCACGCGCAATGGGTACCAGGCGGGCCAGCGCGATCGCCGCCAAGAACGGCGGTACCCCGTTGACGAACGCCACCCACACCGGATAGGTCCACACTACGAATGCCTGGTGGTCCTGATAGCCGTAGAGGTTGCAGATATTGATGTAGAAGATCTCCGCCGTCGCGGCCAGAGCGACCGACATCAGAAAGAACTTCACGATGTTTTTCTGCGGGATGCCCCGCGAGAACAGGCGAGTGAAGAAAATGGTCAGTCCGCCGTAGTACGAGATGTAGATGATCGGCAACCACACCGGCACGTGGACGCCGTAGGTCTGGAAGGCAGTGGTCTGCCCTGCGGTGTAAAACCAGAGGCCGTAGAGGTGATCGAACAGCGGCTCCTGGAAAGCCGTTACCGTGCCGCCGACGAGTACGAACAACGGCCACGTGATTCGCTCACGCATACAGAGCTTGATGACCAGCCCAATGACCACGACGGCGAGAACGCTGGTCGCGACGATCGCGACCATCTCCGCGGTGGCATTGACGGCCCGATCGTCACCGAAACTGGTTACCGGAATGGATCCGCGAGGGAACATTGTCGTCTCCTGGTTCAGACGGCGGGACGCGCGGCTGCGCGCAGTTGATGGACGAGAAGACTTGATTCGACGAGATCGAAGGCCCGGGCCGCGGTGATGTCGACGTCGTCACCCGTCGTCACCGCCACGTTCAGGGCCGCCCTCAACGCGGCCGTGACCATGGAGGCCAGCAGCTGACACTCCAGCCCGTCGCTGGAGCCGGAACCCAAGAAACGAGCAAAATGGACGACCAGCACTGCCTCCCATGACATGACGATCTCCTGGTATCGACGTCGTGGGATCGGGCCGCTCATCCAGAGTCGGGCGAAGCTCGCCTTCAGGTCGGGATCGAGTGATTCGGTGAAGCCGTGCAGGCCGCGGATGGCACCCGCACGTGCGGCAACCCACGGGTCGTCGCCGTCGTCGACCTGGGCGAGCTCATGTTCGAACGCAGTCAGGTATTCGTCGGCTCCCGGGAAGAGCAGGTCTTCTTTCGTTCCGAAGTGCCGGTGGAAGGTACTGCGCGAGCAATGCGAGGCCTCGACGATCTCGTCGAGAGACACCTCGTCGTAGCCGTGTCGGGCGAAGAGGTCCAGCGCGTTTCGCACGATGTTGGCGCGCAGCATCGCCTTCTTCCGATCGCGCCACGCGGACTGTTGCCGCTGAAATTCATGCTTCACGCGTCGCCTCCCGAAGAGTGATACTAGTCATGTTTGACACCTCGTGTCAAATGAGACACCGTTCCGAATGGAACGAAGTGCTATCACGGAAATGGGGAGGATTCAGTGCTGAATCTGACGACGGCCGAGGTGGAGGTCTTCCTCTTGGCTTCGGGTGTGACGATTGCGATCGTGACTGCGATCTGGGTGCTTGGCCTGATCAGGGGTGAGCATTCGGTCATGGACGGCTGGTACGGATTCGGCTTCGTCCTGCCCGCGGCGATTTGCTTCTGGTCTTCCGGCGGCGCGCATTCACAGACGGCCGCATTGCTGCTCCTGATGGTGGCACTGCACGGCTGCCGGCTCGGCTGGTACCTCGGCTCACGATGGCGCCGGTTCGTCACAACCCACGGTGGTGACCCACGCTACCTGCAGTGGCGCAAGGACTACGCCGACGGCTACTGGTGGAAGAGCTTCTTCCGAGTAATGGAGCCACAAGCCCTGGTGATCATTCTGGTCGGGCTGCCGTCGACCGCGGGGATCCTCGGTAACCGCGAGATCAACGGTCAGATCGGGATCCTGACCGCCGTCGGTCTAGCGGTGTTCGGGATCGGCTACTACTTCGAGACGGTCGCCGACGGCCAGCTTCAGTCGTTCCTCGCGCTGTCCACGCGCCCCCGCTACCTCAACACCGGCGTCTGGACATACTCGCGTCATCCGAACTATTTCGGCAACACGCTGGTCTGGTGGGGCATTTGGATTGTCGCCGTCGCAGGCAACCCCGACATCTGGTGGACCGTCGCCGGGCCCGCGGTCAACACCTTGATGCTGACCAAAGTGCTGGGCAGCGCCTACCAGGACAAGGTCATGGGTGATCGTCCCGAATACCAAGCCCTGATGGCCCGAACCCGGGCGTTCCTACCGCTACCGATAGCCCGCTGAGGAGCCTCATGACAGACACACATCCGCGCGCAGCCGTGGTCGGCGGTGGAATCGCCGGACTCACCGCGGCCCTTCGGCTCAAGCAGGCTGGTTGGCAGGTCGTCGTTCTCGAGGCCGCCGACCACGCCGGCGGACGAGTCGAGACGATCAAGGATCAGGGCTACATCGTCGACACCGGCGCCACCGCGATCGCGGCCCGCTACCCGATCTTTACCGCGCTCGCCGAGGAGTTGGGCTGCGAAATCGTTTCCACCGCACCGTATCTCGGAGTTGTCCGCGATGGCCGGATACACTCTCTCAAGCTCGACGATCTGGTGCGTTCGGGCCTGCGGACCAAACTCCTGTCGTGGCCGACGAAACTGCGGATGACGCGACTGGTGGCCGAGATCGTGACAGCGAAAGCCCGCGGCCGGCTCGACTACGACAACCTCAGCAAGGCAGCCATTCTCGACGACGAGACCGCTCAGTCGTACGTTCGGCGCGTCGCCGGCGCGGAGGCGGATCAGTTCTTTGCCGAGCCGGTTACCCGGGCACTATTGCTGGCCAACTCAGACCAGGTCAGCCGGGTCGAGCTGATGTCGGGTCTGATCAACGCAGTCGCCGGCACGCTCGGAACGACCATCGGCGGCCAAGCCGACATCATCAACCGCATGGTCGACAGGATTGGCGAGGTACGCACCTCGTCGCCCGTCGATCAGGTCGCTAAGACCGCAGCCGGCGTGCTGATCAGCTACCGCGACGCCTCCGGTGAACCCCGGGTCGAGGAATTCGATGCCGCGGTCGTCGCCACACCCCTGCCCGTGGCGGCCCGGATCTGTCCCGATCATCGGGCGCGACTGGAACTTTTCGCTGCAAAGCTGACCTTCACTCGAGGCATCAACGTGGCCATCGGGTCGACCCGGGCGCCCTCGGACCCTTCATTCCTGGTGCAGCTACCGCGTAGCGAGGACCGAAACATCGCCATGATCATCGTCGAGAACCGAAAGGCTCCGGATCGCGCGCCGGCGGGCCACGGGTTGTTCACGATCTCGTGGGAGATGTCTGCCGCGGCCGCGTGGTTCGACGCAACCGACGACGCGATCATCGAACGTTCGGTCGAAACTCTGCGTCGCCTCTTTCCCGACCTGGGCGAGATCGACTACACCTATGTTCGCCGCTGGCCGATCGCCCTTCCCCACACTCAGCAGGGCGTTTATCGCGCCATTGGCGATTTCGTGGCCGGCATCGACGAATCCGATCCCATCCAGTTCGCGGGTGACTACCTGTCCCAGACCGGGCAGAACACCGCGGTCGCCTGGGGTGAGCGCGCAGCCGCGAACTTGGCCATGCGCCGATCCATGGGACGGAGTCGAAGACTGCCCGCTGAGGCTACCAACGCCGATCCGGAAGGCATTGGTGCATAACGCGTTCGCTGAGACAAAATTCTGGCCGCAATCTGACGGGGTCCATGTCGTGTCGCCGACGGTGTCAGCCGTTGAACCCGAACTCGACCACGCCGCCGACCTCAGTCATCTCCCAGCCTATCGCCGTCTCGGTAGGCGACGCTTCGCCTGCCAGGCGAGGCCAGGCACGGTATTCGCCAGATCGCGGCGTTGTCTTGCGAACCCACGGAGCGCTCGGTAGTAGGCCGCGACCTGGCGGGGGCTCGGGATTCTGGGCACCCATGCCAGTTCCCAATGAATGCCGTTGACCGGATCATCAAAGAAGACGGCGTAATAGCCGGGATGGTACTGGGGATAGTCCCGTGGATCGTCGGTGACTTCAATTCCGCGTCCAACCAAGAACTCTCGGTGGAAAAGGTCCACCTCGGATCGACTCCGCGCCCACAACGCGATGTGATTGATCCCGACCGATTGATCTGCATGGACAAGCCGCGAGCCGGTGTCGGCGGGTTGGATACCGATGTAGCTGTGAGGGTTTAGGTACCGCGTCATGTAGTAGGTGGACTCATACTCCATGTCGAGTGTCGAGAAGCTGCTGAACCCCAACCAGCCGAACATCGCGTCGTAGAACTCGACGGACTCCTGGTAGTCCAGCACTGCAAACTCGACGTGACTCACTCCACGCGATCTCATCCGTCCCGCCTCTGCTGGTTACTCCACCCGTTTGGCCGAGCACTACCTCTTTGATTGTTGACCAGACGGTGCTTGGAACCGGAACTCGACAATTTCGTCGTCGGTCGTCACTTTCGCTCTCGCCATGGCCCAGAAGTAGTCCCGGCATTAGTGAAACCAGCAGTTAGAGGGTGCCCCCCGGCAGGATTCGAAAACGCCGCCCGCGGTTTGCCCCGCACCGTCCGTGACTAGCGGAAAGTCGCGCTGACCAGCCGATACTGTAGACCCAGTCTACACCCATCGCGTTAGCTCTTATAAGCACAATAGAGCACACTGGTCGCACAGATGACGCACGGACCCGGAGGTAGCCAGGTGGCGAGAAAGAAGGCGAATGCGGCGCGGCGGAGCTGGGGCTCGATCCGGCAGCTGCCCAACAAGTCTGCCCGGTGGCAGGCCAGCTACGTCGGGCCCGACTGCGTGCGGCACTACGCGCCCCGCACCTACACCGCGAAGATGGACGCCGAAGGGTGGCTGGTCGACGAGCGCCGCCTCGTCGAGCTCAACGTGTGGACGCCGCCCGCGCGGCGCGAGGCCGAGCGGCTGGCCGGGTCGCTCACGGTGGCCGACTACGCGAGGACGTGGGTCGAGGAGCGGCCGCTCAAGCCGCGCACCAAGGCGGGCTACGAGTCGCTCCTGGAGCGCCGCGTCGAGGGCTCGCTGATCGGTGCGGTGCCGCTGCGCAACCTGACGCCCCAGGCGGTCCGCGCGTGGCACGCCGCGATGGATAAGGACAAGCCGACCGCCCGCGCCTACCAGATCCTCCACGCGGTGTGCGCGACCGCGGTCACCGACGGCCTGCTGCCCGCCAACCCGTGCAACATCACCAAGGCGATGGCGGCCGCCACCAAGCGGCAGGCGACGATTCTCGAGCCCGGCCAGGTCGCCGCGCTGGCCGACGCGATCGAGCCCAAGCGGCTGCGGGCCATGGTGCTGGTGATGGCCTGGTGCGCGCCGCGATGGGGCGAGGCGATCGAGCTGCGCCGCAAGGACGTGAGCGCAGACTGCTCGGTCCTCACCATTGCGCGGGGCGCCACCCACCGCAACGGCGAGTGCCACGTGGACACCCCGAAGTCGGGCAAGGGCCGCAAGGTCGTTGTACCGCCGCACATCCGGGACGACCTCAGGGCGCACCTGGACGAGAACGTCGCGAAAGGCCCTGACGCCCTTCTGTTCCCGGCTGCGATGGGCGGCTGCCACCTCAACGACCGGGTCTTCCGCGACTACTTCGTCGACGCGCAGGAGGCGATCGACGTCGAGGGCGTGCGCGTCCACGACCTGCGCCACTTCAGCGGCACCCAGGCCGCCCGCGTCGGCAACCTCGTCGAGACCATGGGGCGCCTCGGCCACTCGACAGTCCGCGCCTCGCTGATCTACCAGCAGATCGCCAGCGGCCGCGACGCCGAGGTGGCCGAGGCGCTGTCCGGGCTCGCGAACGGGGGCAACACGCCGCGAAGCGTGTAGAGGGGGTCTACGGGAACCGTTGCGCCCCTGGCGTTTCCGCACGCGGGAGAAACGCCGGGCCGACCAGCGCTTACGTCTGTTGGTGGTGCAGAAACGGCTCAACGGGCCGAGCGGCTGACCGACACTCGGCATAGCGTCCGTGCTCATGAAGAAGCAATCGCAATCCCGCGCACCGGAAATGGTCGGCGTCGACACCGCCGCCGAGTACCTCGACGTCCACCCGATCACCGTCCGGCGCTGGATCGCGCAGGGTCGCCTGCCCGCGCAGCGCGTCGGCCCGAGGCTGATCCGAATCCGCGTGGCCGACATCGAGAGGCTCACCGCCCCGGTAGGCGGCGCAGCGTAAGCCGAAACACGCACTCGTACAGCGTGATCCACCAGACCAGCAAGTAGGTCCGCAAGGGAGCCCGGCTAAGGAACCCCGCGAAGGAGCCCAGACCATGGGCGGCACCGAATATGGAGAGAGGCCCCCGGCGACCAGACCGGGGGCGACCCACCACTTAACGACCCGCGAAGGCCTGCAGAGCAGTCTATCGCCGACGAGGACGAGATCACCAGTGGCGTAACGGAACCCGACGACGATGACCCGGACCACGGCGGGCACTACCTGCGCGCCTGGGCCCGCAGGCACTTCCCCCGAGCAGTTCCCGCCGCTGCCGCAGCGGCGGCCGCCGCTCACCGTGGTGAGGCCCGGCGCGGAGCCCGACCGGCTGCGCCGTTACGCGCTGGCGACGCTGGACAGCTGCGCCACTGAGGTCGCCGGGACGCCCGAGGGCGCCCGCAACGACACCCTGAACGCGGCGACGTACCGCGCCGCGAGGGTCGCGCTCGCCGCCGGCCTGGACTTGGCGATCGTGCGGGCCACGATGGAGGACGCTGGGGCGCGCTCGGGCCTAACCGGTCGCGGCGTCGGCGCAACCGTCGCGTCCGCGCTCGACGGCGCCGAGCAGGCCGGGCCGGCCGACCTCTCGCACGTCGGCGGCGAGACCTACGGCGACGCATACAGTTTCGAGCCCGACAGTTTGGAGCCCGACACTGGCGACCAGCAGGCACCGCTGTTCTCTCACGGCGGACCGTTCATCCTCGACGTCCCGAAGACGCCAGACGCGCTGTGGGGCGACGGAAACGACGTGCTCTGGGCACCCGGGGAGTCGCTGATGATCGCCGGGCCGATGGGTCTGGGAAAGACCACCGTCGCGGGCCTGCTCGTCCGCAACCAGCTCGGCCTGGGCGGCGGCACCCTCCTCGGGCTCCCTGTCAAGCCGCGCGGGGGGCAAGATCCTGTACCTCGCGATGGACCGGCCGCAGCAGATCGCGCGGGCGATGGCACGGCAGTTCACCGAAGACGATCGCGCGGTACTCGACGACCGACTGCTGATCTGGCAGGGCCCGCCGCCCGCCGACGTGGCAAAGCGGCCCGAGCTGCTGACCCTGCTGGCGGAGACGGCCGACGCCTCAACGCTGTTCGTCGACTCCGTCAAGGACGCGGCGATCGGGCTCAGCGAGGACGAGGTCGGCGCGGGGTACAACCGAGCGCGGCAGATGCTACTGCGCGTCGGGGTGGAGCTGTGCGAGCTTCACCACACGACCAAGCGCGGCGCCAACGGAGGGCCGCCGACGACCGCGGCCGACGTCTACGGCTCGGCGTGGATCGCCAACGGCACCGGCTCGATCGTGATGCTCAGCGGCGCCCCCGGCGACCCGATCGTCGGGTTCCGCCATATCCGCCAACCGGCCAGTGAGGTCGGGCCGTTCCAGCTCCTGCACGACCAGGAGGCCGGGCAGATCGCCGTCCACCACGCGACCGACCTCGCGGCGCTCGTCGCCGCCAGCGGGCCCGACGGCATGACCGCACACGACGCCGCGATCGCCATGTTCGCGGTCGAGGGCAAGCCCACGCGGGCGCAGGAGGAGAAGGCTCGGCGCAAGCTCGACAAGCTCACCGACGCTGGCGTTCTGGCCCGCGTGGCCGGTATCGTCGGCGGCGGCGAAAAGCAGCCGACCACCTGGTTCCCGGCGAGCGGGGCGGTGACGCTGTGAGCATTCACGCCCCATTCACGTTTTTTGGAAAACCGCTGGCAGAGCATTCACGCGCCCAAAGCATTCACGGGGGCATTCACGCCATTCACGTTTCCGGCAAAACCGCTGGCAGAGCAATCACGTTGGCAATCACTGGCATTCACGCCCAGGGCATTCACGAAACCCACCGTGTACTTAGTACACGGGGATTCGGATGCCGCACCACAGACGGGTGGCCCGCGTGAGCCCCGTCGAGAGCATCTCATCGGTCCTGGGCGAGATCCCGCGGCTGGACCGCGCGAACTGCAAGGGCCGCGCCGATGTCTGGGACGAGGAGGACCCGACGTCCTGGCGCGTCCGCCAGGCGATGGCCGGGTGCCGGACCTGCCCGGCGCTGCGCGACTGCTCGGACTGGCTCGCGTCGCTGCCGAGGTCGCAGCGGCCGCCCGGCGTCGTGGCGGGCCGACTGAACCGCCGCCCCGAGCGGACGCCGCGCCCGGACCGCCCGAAACGACGCCCCAGGCGAGAGCTGGGCGACCAGGGGCCGAAAACCGCCGGGAGCACCGCATGAGGCCCAACGACGCCCTGTGGGGCGAGTTCGCGCGGCGGCTGGACTGGCCGACGACCTACTCGCACAGGCGGCGGTGGTTCACCGTCTACGGCGGCCGCCCGCTGCTGATGCGCGTCACGCTCGGGCTCACGGGCTCCTCCCTCGAGGCCCACGCGCCCGGCCTCGAGCGCGACGCCGCAGAGCGGGCCTGGGACGGGGACTTGTTGTTGGTCGGCGCCAACCCGCTGCCCGCCGTCAAGCGCTTGTGCACAGACGACCCCGCGGCCGGGCTGATCGGCGAGCACAACGGGTCCGGCTGGACGTGGTCCGCGGCGGCCTGGATGCGCTGCTGGACCTGCGGGCGGCTCGCCCTGCACTCGGACCTGGGCAGCCCGATCGCCCGGCCGTGCGGCCACGCGGAGGGCGAGTGGCACACACAAGGGGCCGCGAGGTGGCGCGCATCGGCCGCGCCTGGGCCCAGGCCAGCTACGCCGTCGCCCGGCGGCGGACAGAGAGAAGGGGAGACACCATGACAACCGAGGCACCGCCCACGGAGGCGATGGGCGCCGCGATGCTGGACATGCTCGCGGTGGCGCGCCACGCCTGCGGCGACGCCCCGCGCGCGAAGCGGGTCGCGGGGGCGGCGCTGGCCGCCGAGGGCCACGACCCGGCGCTGCTGCTGGCGGCGGCGGGCGGCTTGTCCTGGATGGCGGCCGCGCGTATCGGCAGCGACGACTGGGACGGCGACGCCGCGACGGCGGACTTCGTGCTCGGCGAGGCCCGGCGCGGGCTCATCTACGGCCTGCAGAGCGGCACGAGCACCCGCGCCGAGGCCGAGGTCGGCATGGCGGTCCTGCAGCTGGCCCAGCCGGGGAGCTCCTGGGCGCACCTGTACGACCTCGCCAGGCGACGGCTCGGGACCCACGGGCTGCTCGACGGGCTCGATGTCGTCACGGTCGCGGCCGAGCTGGTCGCGTTCCTGACCGCGCCGTTCGCCGACCAGGACGTCGGCGAGCGCCTCGACGGGATCACGACCCACATCATGGGCCAGCTCGCCGAGCTGGGCGACGAATCGCACACCGAGGAGGAAACACCATGAGCGACACCGACATCGGGCCGCAGAAGCCCCAGCCTGACCCCCGCGGCTGGCTGGCGTTCGACTGGCTGCCGGACGACCTACAGCGGTCTGAGGACAGCACGCAGGACTGCGACATCACGCGAGCCCGCGGCGACCACTGGGGCCAGTGGAGCAGACCGGCGACGCCGACCGAGCGAATCCTGCTGGAGCACCTCGGTTACGCGCTGCCCGCAGACCTCAGGACGCGAGTCCAGTTCCACACTGAGGGCGTCCGGCACCGGAGCTGGCCGCAGCTTAAAGATCAAGCGACACAGGGAGAGTGAGCACAATGACCGTCACCGACGACCACACCGCCGACAATGCCGGCACCGCAGACGACGACACCGCCGAGTGGGTCGAGGATACCGACACGGACGCCGAGCCCGGCGACGACGAGCACGACGCCGACGACGAGGGCGAGCAGCCCAAAAAGCCGGGTGTCCGACAGCGGCTCAAGGACGCCGAGGCCGAGCGCGACGAGCTGCGCTCGCAGCTGTCATGGTCGCGCCAGGTGGCCTTCATGGAGGCGTGCCGGGCCGCGGGCCTCGACGCCGACGTCGCGACTGCCAAGGGCGTGAGGGTCGAGGACCACCTCGACGAGCACGGCGCCGTCGACGCCGAAGGCCTGGCCACTGCGCTGGAAGGCGCGCGGTCCGAGGCCGGGGTTCCGCGCAGGCCCAGGCCGGTCCGCACCGCGGGCAGGGCAGGCGGGGTGCCGCCGGAGAAGCCCGCGACGTTCGGCGAGGTGCTGCGCGAGCACTCCAAGTACCTGCGCAGGTAGCGATAGAATCGGCGGGAAGGGCGACCGCAGCCGACGCGCCGCCCGCCCGCTGACCCCAGCGGAAAGTGGGGCACCCCTGAGGGGTCCGCCGACGCGGCGGCGAATCAGGTTCACCCGCAGGCGATCACGCCCGCGGTCGTTCCTATTCGCTACTCAGGGAAGGAGTTCCGTCGTGACTAACACGACAGTCAACTCGACCTCGATCCTCACGCCCGAGCAGGTGGGCGAACTCGTCATCAAGCCGCTGCTCGCGCAGAGCGTCGCCGCACAGGTCTCGACGGTCGTACGCACCGACAGCAACCAGTACCGCGTGCCGATCGTGGCCGCTGACCCCGACACCTCTTGGACGCCGGAGGGCACCGAGATCACCGCCGACGACCTCGACCTGGCCGAGCTGGTCATCACGCCGAAGAAGGTCGCGGGCCTGACCGTGGTCTCCAACGAGCTGCTGGCCGACTCGTCCGAGGACGCGGCGAAGCTCGTCGGCAGCCGACTGGTGAACAGCCTGCGCCGCAAGGTCGACGCCGCGTACTTCAGCGCGTCCACGCCCAACGGCCCGAGCGGCGTCCCGTCGCTGGTCGGCAACGGCGTGACCAACGGCTTCACCGGCACGGCTAACGCCTTCGGCTCGAACCTCGACGTGTTCGGCGACCTCGCCAGCCAGGTCGAGATCGCGGGCGGCAAGCTCACCGCGTGGGCGGTCAACCCGTTCTACGGCGCGCTGCTCGGCAAGATCAAGGAGGCCACCGGATCGAACAAGCCGCTGCTCGGGCCGGACCCGAGCCAGCAGTACCGCCGCGTCGTCGGCGGCGTGCCGGTGCTCCACACCCCGGACATCGCCAGCGCCGTCATGTGGGGCATCACGAAGGAGTACTCACTGTTCGTCCTGAGGCAGGACGCCGACGTGCAGGTGGACTCCTCGGCGTTCTTCACGAGCGACCGCACGGCGATCCGCTGCACGCTCCGCGTGGGCTTCGGCTTCCCGCACCCCGCGGCGATCGCGCAGCTGAGGCTCGCCACCTCGTAACCGAGCGACGGCCGGGCCGGGAGCCGGACGGGTTGAGCAGCCAGCCCGTGCCGGTCCGGCCGTGCCCCGGTCGGGGGCACCGGTATACCCCCCCGGCACGGCATACCGACCCACGGATGGCATTGAGGCTCTGATGTCGCCGGAGTCTGGGACTTTTCCGTCGGGCGCTCGGGCCGAGGACGACACAACCTCTGGAATCCGCGGCAGTGTCGTCGGGTCACACTACGATCACGGCAACAGACTGCGGTCTCAAGGAGAGGTATCGCTTTGGTTCTCGTCGGTGGTTCCGCATGACTAACGATTTGACGTCGGATCTGCCAGACGACGACTCCGACGAGATCGTGCCTTCACGTATCAAGTCGACGAATCCGCATCATCAGCCGCGCGACCTTACGGCCCGCCAACGCGCACAGTTCCGCAATATCGCGGTCAAGTCGCGCCAAGCAAAGCTCGATGCAATGCGGGGTGTGACTACCCCCCTGCACGACGTGAACGTGCCGAAGCTCGACCCGTGGGACTTGATGCCACAGTTGGAGCCCAATGGCCTGCCGACACTGTCCTTGTTCAGTGGCGGCGGTGGCCTCGATCTTGGCTTCGACCGGGCAGGGTTCAACCACACGGCCTCTTTCGAGATTCTTGAACACGCGGCGCAAACGCTGCGGACCGCGCGTCCCGATTGGACTGTGAACGGTGGCATCGACGGTGACGTCACCAAGGCGGATTGGTCGCCTTTGCGAAGCGAAGTAGCCGTTGTCCATGGCGGGCCTCCGTGTCAGCCGTTCTCTATCGCTGGCCGTCAAGCTGGCGCCGCCGACGTTCGCGATATGTGGCCGGAGTTCGTCCGCTGCGTCAACACGACTAAGCCGCAGGCGTTCGTCGCCGAGAATGTCCCAGCTCTCGCATCCAAGAAGTTTGAGGGCTACGTACGAACTCAGATACTTGAGCCGCTTGGCAGTCGGTATCACGTCCGGATGTTGTGTCTTCGCGCAGAGGACTACGGGGTGCCACAGATTAGGCGTCGCGTCGTCTTCGTTGGATTCGCGCGTAAGAAGGACGCGCAGCGCTATGTGCCGCCCGCACCAACCCATACGAGGCAAACCGATGAGGGCGGCTTGTGGTCGATCGAAGACCAGGGGTTGGAACGGTGCCTTGGAGCGCGCGAGGCTCTTGGGCTTTCCGATATCGGCTTTGATGCGCTCTCGCCGACCATTCGCAGCACACTGACCGGCCCGCGACACACGACCAGCATCCTCAATAGTGTTGCGGCACAGCGAGTCTTCGAACAGCTCGAGATTTGGCCGAACGGAGTAGCGCGTACTCGCGAAGAGGCGAGAGCCTTCGTGCCTGCGAACGGCCATTTCAGACTGGCTGTGCCCGATGTCGCTGTGCTGCAGGGATTCCCGCAGGATTGGCCACTGGTCGGCGCAACGTATATGCAGCTAGGGCAACTTGGCAATGCGGTGCCGCCGCCGATGGCCTACGCGCTTGCGTCGTCGGTATCCGCCGCTTTGGCCGCCTGATCGAGAATCACGGGGTCGACCACGTCCTCGGCGGGGACGGCGCCTTCCTTTAGCTGTTCCGCGCGATTCGCGAGGTATTCGCGCACGAGCTCCCGAAGTCGAGCGGCGTGGTCCTTCGTAATGGGCTGCAGCCCTTGGTCAATGAGGTAACTCTCTGCGATATGTGGATTGTTGAGCGTCGCCCCTCGGCGGATGACGTATCCACATCGCTCACGGAGGACCTCCAGCATCGCGCTGCGTGAGTAGCGCTGGTTGGGGAAGGTCGGCGCGCTCGCGGTACTGCGCAGCCTTCCACTGTTTCTTCATGATGCGCTTCGCGTCCGATATGGAAAAGTCAGCCTCCGGGCCCATTACCTCCGTGAGGTCTTCGTCGGTGATTCGCTGGGGCACGCGTTGCGCCAGCACCTCGTCAGGTCGCACGTACTGCTGCTTGTCCGCGATCCACGCGGCCATGTCCGCTGGCGACGCGTAGTAGCAGTGACGCAGTGTTGTAGCATCGGCCTCGTAAAACGCGAACAGCCAATGCAGGTGGGCCCACTTCGCGATGTGCTCCGGCCCGAAGTCTCGGACGGTTGACACCGAGTCACTGGTCGCTGACTTCAGCTCGAACGGTATCGGCTCGGGATGCCCCTCCAGGTCGAGGTATGCGTCAATGTCGGAACGCCCCCGGGTCCGGCGGCACCGACAGGTTGAACATCCAGACCATCTGGTTTTCGCGGGCATCGTCTTGGGCCGGCACGCCCTCGATTCTCGCAGCGGGCTCCGGGATCGCGACCGGCGACACGGCGTGAACGTACGGTTGGGTGGTGGCGAAGGGTCTGCAGCCGGGGATCGTCAGCAGTGAGTCGTGGGCAAGCTCGCACATCGCGCGCGCCACGATGCGCGCGAATCGCAGCCGAGACACGACGCCAGAGAAGCTGCTGAGGTCGGCACTCCACGCGCTGGGGCTCCGCTTTCGTGTTTCGGCCCGGCCGATTCCGTCTCTCAACCGCACCGCCGACATCGTCTTCAGGCCAGCGCGCATTGCCGTGTTCGTCGATGGCTGCTTTTGGCATGGCTGCACGACTCACTACACGGCGCCACGGGCCAACGCGGACTTTTGGCGGGCGAAGATTCAACGCAATCAGGAGCGCGATCGCCAGACCGACGAACAGCTGGCTGCCGAGGGGTGGACCGTCATGCGCTTCTGGGAGCACGAGGACCTGACGCAGGCCGCCGTCCGCATCGAGGAGGCGGTCCGCAAGGCGCGTCCGTCGAGGTCAGCCAAGGTGCGCCACCGCTGACGGACGTCTGTGGTGGACTTCGGACATGGCGCGATTGGAGCTGACCGACGACAACGGCGACCGCATCATCACGATAGACGCGACGCAACTCTTCGAGCTGATCGATCCGCTCCTGCTGGAGGTAGTGCTAGTGGACGTCATCGAGTCTCACATGATGAAGCAGAAATAGGTACCGCCCAGAGACGACGAGGGCCCCCGACGCGGGCAATCCGGTGGGGGACCGCGCGTTTGGCGTCCTGGTCTCGCTAGGGCCTCGGCGGTGGCCGCCAGCCCCACACGGTCGGGTCGTCCGTCAGCATCTCGACGAGGTTCGTCGTCGCGGTCGTGTCGAGGAAGACCTCGTACCAGGCCCCCTCCTGGTCGGTGATGTGCACGATGATCCCGTCGCCGCGCGAGTGGACCGTGATGCCGGCGCCCGGGTGGCCGCCCGGCGTGAGCGTCCGCGTCCGGCTGAATAGCAGTAGGTGTCCGCCCATTTGCCCTCCTCAGACCGCAGTTAGCTGGGAACCGGGGGCGGCCGACGACGAATAGTCCGGATGTTGCACAGCGTTCTCGCGACCAGCTCAAAAATAGACTCTGAGCTGCGCAAACGCTTGGTGCCCCCGGCAGGATTCGAACCTGCGGCCTTCTGCTCCGGAGGCAGACGCTCTATCCCCTGAGCTACGGGGGCGCACCAACAGCATGCGCCATAGGGCATGAACAAGCCCCGCCAGAGTAGCGCATCCCGGTGACCGCCCGAGCACCGGTAATGGATTCGGGGCCGAGGCAGGTCAGCCAATAGGATGGACGCTCGTGACCCCCGCCGACCTCGCTGAGCTGCTCAAAATCACCGCCATGGCGGTGCTGGCCGAGCATGGCCTCGACGTGTCCGCGCTGCCGTCCACGGTCACCGTCGAGCGTCCACGCAACCCCGAGCACGGCGATTACGCTTCCAACCTGGCCCTGCAGCTGGGCAAGAAGGTCGGCGCAAACCCCCGTGAGCTGGCCGGATGGCTGGCCGAGGCGCTCGCCAACGCCGACGGCATCGCCGCGGCAGAAACCGCCGGACCCGGCTTCATCAACCTGCGGCTGGAGACTTCGGCCCAGGCCAAGGTCGTCAACAGCGTCATCGACGCCGGCGCGGCATACGGGCACTCCAACGACCTCGACGCCCAGAAGATCAACTTGGAGTTCGTCTCGGCCAACCCCACCGGGCCCATCCACATCGGTGGTACTCGCTGGGCCGCCGTCGGCGACGCACTGGGCCGGCTCCTCACCACACAGGGCGCCGAGGTGGTCCGCGAGTACTACTTCAACGACCACGGCGCGCAGATCGACCGCTTCGCCAACTCCCTGGTCGCCGCGGCCAAGGGCGAGCCGGCCCCCGAGGACGGTTACGCGGGCACCTACATCAGCGACATCGCCGCGCAGGTGCTGCAGAAGGAGCCCGACGCGCTGAGCCTGCCGGACGCCGAGATGCACGAGACGTTCCGTGAGATCGGCGTGGACCTGATGTTCGCCCACATCAAGGAATCGCTGCACGAATTCGGCACCGATTTCGACGTCTACACCCACGAAGACTCCATGCACACCAGCGGCCGGGTTGACGAAGCGATCGCCAAACTCCGCGACACCGGCAACATCTACGAGAAGGACGGCGCAACCTGGTTGCGCAGCAGCGCCTTTGGTGACGATAAAGACCGCGTCGTGGTCAAAAGCGACGGCAAGCCCGCTTACATCGCCGGAGACCTCGCCTACTACCTGGACAAGCGGCAGCGCGGATTCGACCTGTGCATCTACATGCTCGGGGCCGACCATCACGGCTACATCGCCCGGCTCAAGGCCGCAGCGGCCGCCTTCGGCGAAGACCCCGCCACCGTCGAGGTGCTGATCGGGCAGATGGTCAACCTGGTCCGCGACGGCCAGCCGGTCAAGATGAGCAAGCGGGCTGGCACCGTGATCACGCTCGACGACCTGGTCGAGGCCATCGGCGTGGACGCCGCCCGCTACAGCCTGATTCGCTCCTCGGTGGACACCCCGATCGACATCGACCTGGCGCTGTGGTCCTCGGCGTCCAACGAAAACCCGGTCTACTACGTGCAATACGCGCACGCCCGGTTGTCGGCCCTGGCCCGCAACGCCGCCGAGCTGGGCCTGATCCCCGACACCGGGCACCTCGAGTTGCTCAGCCACGACAAAGAGGGCACTCTGCTGCGCACCATCGGCGAGTTCCCGCGGGTGCTGAAAACCGCTGCGTCGCTGCGCGAACCGCACCGGGTCTGCCGGTACCTGGAAGACCTCGCCGGCGACTACCACAGGTTCTACGACGCGTGCCGGATCCTGCCCCAGGGCGACGAACAGCCCACCGATCTGAACACCGCCCGGCTGGCGTTGTGCCAGGCCGCGCGCCAGGTCATCGCCAACGGACTGGCCATCCTCGGAGTCAGCGCCCCGGAGAGAATGTGAACGTGCACCCCGCCGGCCCCCGGTACGCCGAGGACGCCCGGCAAGTCAGCAGCCCGCCGCGCCCGCAGTCGGCTGACGAACTGCTGCGTCTGGCCCCGAATGTGTGGCCCCGCAACACCACTCGTGACGAGGGCGGGGTGGCCACCATCGCCGGAGTCGCCGTCACCGAACTGGCCCGGCAGTACGGCACCCCGTTGTTCGTCGTCGACGAGGACGACTTCCGCTCCCGCTGCCAGGAGACGGCCACCGCCTTCGGTGGGGGAGCCAACGTGCACTACGCCGCCAAGGCTTTCCTGTGCAGCGAGATCGCCCGCTGGATCGCCGAAGAGGGTCTGTCCCTGGACGTCTGCACCGGCGGCGAACTCGCCGTCGCGCTGCACGCGAACTTCCCGCCGGAGCGAATTGCGCTGCACGGCAACAACAAATCGGTCGCCGAACTGACCGCTGCGGTGAAATCCGGTGTAGGCCATATCGTTCTGGACTCGATGATCGAGATCGAGCGCCTCGACTCCATCGCCGGCGAAGCCGGGATCGTGCAGGACGTATATGTGCGCCTCACCGTCGGCGTCGAAGCGCACACCCACGAGTTCATCTCCACCGCGCACGAGGATCAGAAGTTCGGGCTGTCGGTGGCCAGCGGCGCGGCAATGGCCGCGGTGCGCCGCGTGTTCGAAACCGACCACCTGCGTCTGGTCGGCCTGCACAGCCACATCGGTTCGCAGATCTTCGACGTCGCGGGCTTCGAGATCGCCGCGCACCGGGTGATCGGCCTGCTGCGCGATATCGTCGCCGAATTCGGCGTCGAGAAGACCGCGCAAGTGTCGACCATCGATCTCGGTGGCGGACTGGGCATTTCGTATCAGCCCTCGGACGACCCCCCGCCGATCCACGAGCTGGCCGCCAAGTTGAGCGCCATCGTCAGCGCCGAATCGGCAGCGGTCGGGCTGCCCGCACCGCGGCTGGTGGTCGAACCCGGCCGCGCCATCGCCGGCCCGGGCACCGTCACGCTCTACGAAGTCGGCACCGTCAAAGATGTGGACGTGAGCGCCACCGCGGTGCGCCGCTACGTCAGCGTCGACGGCGGCATCAGCGACAACATCCGTACCGCGCTCTACGACGCACAGTACGACGTGCGTCTGGTCTCGCGGTTGTCCGACGCCCCCGCCGCGCAGGCCCGCCTGGTCGGAAAGCATTGCGAGAGCGGCGACATCATCGTCCGTGACACCTGGGTGCCCGACGACATCCACCCCGGCGACCTGGTGGCGGTCGCCGCCACCGGGGCCTACTGCTATTCACTGTCGAGCCGTTACAACATGGTTGGCCGTCCCGCCGTGGTGGCCGTGCGCGGGGGACAGTCCCGGTTGATCCTGCGCCGCGAGACGTTCGACGATCTGCTGAGTTTGGAAGTGAGGTGAGCTGTGCCCGATAACGAAAAAGCTGTGGGCGTAGCGGTACTCGGGTTGGGTGTCGTGGGCAGCGAGGTCGTGCGCATCATCGAGCGCAGTGCCGAAGATCTGGCCGGCCGCATCGGCGCACCGCTGGAACTGCGCGGTGTCGGGGTGCGTCGCGTTGCCGCCGACCGCGGGGTGCCGATCGAGTTGCTCACCGACGACATCGATGAACTCGTCACCCGCGACGACGTCGACATCGTCGTGGAGGTGATGGGCCCGGTCGAGCCGGCGCGCAAGGCGATCCTGGCCGCGCTTGAGCACGGCAAGTCCGTCGTCACGGCCAATAAGGCGTTGTTGTCCACGTCCAGTGGGGAGTTGGCGGCGGCTGCCGAAAGCGAAGCCGTGGACCTCTACTTCGAGGCGGCGGTCGCGGGCGCGATCCCGGTGATCCGCCCGCTGACCCAGTCGCTGGCCGGCGACACGGTGTTACGGGTGGCCGGAATCGTCAACGGCACCACCAACTACATCCTCTCGGAGATGGGCAGCACCGGCGCCGACTACGAGAAGGCGCTGGCCGATGCCAGCGCGCTGGGCTACGCCGAGGCCGACCCCACCGCCGACGTGGAAGGCTATGACGCCGCCGCCAAAGCCGCGATTCTGGCGTCCATCGCTTTCCACACCCGGGTGACCGCCGACGACGTGTACCGCGAAGGCATCACCAAGATCACCCCGGCGGACTTCGAGTCGGCGAAATCGCTGGGCTGCACCATCAAACTGCTGTCCATCTGCGAGCGCATCACCACCGACGAAGGGCAGCAACGGGTTTCGGCCCGGGTGTACCCAGCACTGGTGCCCTTGTCGCATCCGCTCGCCACGGTCAACGGCGCATTCAACGCCGTGGTGGTAGAGGCCGAGGCGGCCGGACGGCTGATGTTCTACGGTCAGGGCGCCGGCGGTGCCCCCACCGCCTCGGCGGTCACCGGCGACCTGGTGATGGCCGCCCGCAACCGGGTGCTGGGCAGCCGTGGCCCGCGCGAGTCGAAGTACGCCCAACTGCCGGTCGCGCCAATGGGTTTCATCGAGACCCGTTACTACGTGAGCATGAATGTCGCGGACAAGCCCGGCGTACTGTCGGCGGTGGCAGCCGAATTCGCCAAACGTGAAGTGAGCATCGCCGAGGTCCGTCAGGAGGGTGTGACAGACCAGGGTGGCCAGCGGGTAGGGGCCCGCATCGTGGTGGTCACCCACCGCGCCACAGACGCCGCGCTGTCGGAGACCGTCGAAGCGCTCGCCGACCTGGACGTCGTGCAGAGCGTGGCGAGCGTGCTGAGACTGGAAGGAACCGATCTATGAGCCGCACGGTGGTCCACCAACCCTGGCCGGGGTTGATCGCGGCATACCGGGATCGGTTGCCGGTGGGTGACGACTGGACGCCGGTCACCCTGCTCGAGGGGGGAACCCCGCTGATCTCCGCGGCCCGGCTGTCCGAGAAGACCGGTTGCACAATCCATTTGAAGGTCGAGGGTCTCAACCCCACCGGTTCTTTCAAGGACCGCGGCATGACCATGGCCGTCACCGATGCGCTGGCCCGCGGCCAGCAGGCGGTGTTGTGCGCATCGACGGGCAACACCTCGGCTTCCGCGGCCGCTTACGCCGCTCGCGCCGGCATCACCTGTGCGGTGTTGATTCCACAGGGCAAGATAGCGATGGGCAAGTTGGCGCAGGCTGTCATGCACGGCGCGAAGATCATTCAGATCGACGGCAACTTCGACGACTGCCTGGAACTGGCCCGCAAGATGACCGCCGACTTCCCGAAGATCTCACTGGTCAACTCGGTCAACCCGGTGCGTATCGAGGGGCAGAAGACGGCGGCGTTCGAGATCGTCGACGCGCTGGGCGCCGCACCGGACATCCATGCGCTGCCGGTGGGCAACGCCGGCAACATCACCGCGTACTGGAAGGGCTACACCGAATATCACCGCGACGGCGTGATCGACAAGCTGCCCCGGATGCTCGGCACCCAGGCGGCCGGCGCCGCGCCGTTGGTGCACGGCGAACCCGTCCCCAACCCGGAGACCATCGCCACCGCGATCCGCATCGGCGCCCCCGCGTCGTGGACTGCGGCCGTCGAAGCCCAACAGCAGTCCAACGGAAAGTTCTTGGCGGCCACCGACGAGGAGATCCTGGCTGCCTATCATCTGGTGGCCAGCCTTGAAGGCGTCTTTGTCGAACCTGCGTCGGCGGCCAGCATCGCGGGTCTGCTCAAGTCCGTCGAGGACGGCTGGGTGCCGCGCGGCTCGACGGTGGTGTGCACCGTGACCGGCAACGGCCTGAAGGATCCCGACACCGCACTGCGGGATATGCCGGAAGTGGCTGCGCTGCCGGTCGATCCGGTTCTGGTCGTCGAGCAACTCGGGCTCGAGTAGCGGTGACTCAGACGCTGCCTGCCGGGCTCATCGCCTCTGCCGTGGTATCGGCGTCCAGCGCCAACCTGGGTCCCGGCTTCGACAGCCTCGGCATGGCGCTGAATTTGTGCGACGAGATCGTGGTCGAGACAACGGGTTCCGGTCTGGTGGTGATGGTCGAGGGCGAAGGGGCCGGCCAGGTGCCGCTGGGCCCCGATCACTTGGTGGTGCGTGCCATCCAGCGCGGTCTGCAGGCCGCGGGCTTCCAGGCTGCGGGTCTGGTGGTGCGCTGCCGCAACGACATCCCGCACTCCCGAGGCCTGGGCTCCTCGGCGGCGGCCGTGGTGAGTGGGCTCGCCGCCGTCAACGGCCTTGTCGCGCAGACCGATTCGGAACCATTCAGTGCAGCCGAGCTGATCCAGCTGGCGTCGGAGTTCGAGGGCCACCCGGACAACGCGGCGGCCGCGGTGCTCGGCGGTGCGGTGGTTGCGTGGACAGAACATCACGTCGACCACCGCGGCACTCAAGCCGACTACCGTGCAGTTCCCCTGGCCCTGCACCCCGACATCCACTTGTTCGTTGCAATCCCCGAGGAGCGGTCGTCGACCGCCGAGACGCGAGTTCTGTTGCCCGCCCAGGTCAGCCACGAGGACGCGCGATTCAACCTCAGCCGCGCCGCGTTATTGGTCGTCGCGCTCACCCAGCGGCCCGACCTGTTGCCGGCCGCCACCGAAGATGTTTTGCACCAGCCGCAACGGGCGCCGGCGATGCCGGCCTCGGCGGAATATTTGCGGCTGCTGCGGCGTCATAACGTTGCGGCAACGCTTTCCGGGGCGGGACCCTCGCTGATAGCGATGAGCACCGAGCCGGAGTTGCCAGGTGAAGCGGTCGAGTACGGAACCGCGAATGGATTCGCGATCCGGCCGATGGCGGCCGGCGGCGGAGTTCGCTGGAGGCCGGGAGTCGCCGTCGCGGGCTGATCCACAGCGTGGCGGCGGGGTTTCTTGCTTCCCGCCAGGAAGCGGGTTATTCTCGGAGCCGTCCAGCAACCGCAGCATCTGCATCTGCATCCATACTGCTTGAAGCTAGGACAAACCAAATTCTTCTCGTGGACGAGGTTCGCTGTTTCGTCGCCCAACCGGCGATCACCGTTTCAGAGTCGATGATTGGGCGCCCTCGGGACTTTGCCTGAATATTCGTCCGATGCAGGAATCCCCCGTTTGACGTGATCAGCGGGGCAAGAAAGGAAATCCGTGACTGATACGGACCTCATCACGGCTGGCGAAAGCACCGACAGCGAGAAGCTGTCGAACGCCGTGAGGACAGACTCTGCCGTCGTCTCCGACGTCAAGAGCAATACCGGCTCGCTGGCCACCATGGTGCTGCCCGAACTTCGTGCCCTGGCTAACCAGGCCGGTGTCAAAGGGACATCGGGCATGCGCAAAAACGAATTGATCGCCGCGATCCAGGAAAGCCGCGGACAGGCCAACGGAGGGTCGGCGTCGGCGAAGACGGCGCAGGACGCCTCCAAGGCCGACACGCCGCCGCAGAAGGACTCCGCGCAGGAGGCGCGCGCCCAGAAGCGATCGGACGCCACTGCGGACGCCTCGGCTCAGGAAGGCGCCGCGGCTCAGGAAGGCGCCCCGGCCGACGCGCAGCAGCAGAACGACACGCAACAGAAAAACGACACGCAGAAGAACGACACGCCGCGTCGCGAACGTCGCGGTGCCTCCCGGGATGCCGGCGCCGCCGGCGCCGAGAAGAACGGCGGCGACGACAGCGGCGACGGGCAGCGCGACCAGAAGCAGGCTAAGAACGAGCGCTCCGGCGACTCGGGCGGCGACCAGGGCGGTGACCAGCAAGGCGGTCAACAGCGCGGCGGCTCGAATCAGCAGGACGACGACGGCGACGGCCGCCAGGGCCGGCGTGGCCGGCGCTTCCGTGACCGCCGGCGTCGCGGCGAACGCACCGGTGAGGGTGGCGGCGAGGCCGAATTGCGCGAGGACGACGTCGTGCAGCCGGTCGCCGGGATTCTCGATGTCCTGGACAACTATGCCTTCGTACGCACCTCCGGCTACCTGGCCGGACCCCACGACGTCTACGTCTCCATGAACATGGTCCGCAAGAACGGTCTGCGCCGCGGCGACGCCGTGACCGGTGCCGTGCGGGTGCCCCGCGAGGGCGAAGGGGGCGACAAGAACCCCCGGCAGAAGTTCAACCCGCTGGTGCGCCTGGACACCATCAACGGTGGCTCCATCGAGGACGCCAAGAAGCGGCCCGAATTCAGCAAGTTGACCCCGCTGTACCCCAACCAGCGGCTGCGCTTGGAGACCACTCCCGACCGGCTGACCACCCGCGTGATCGACCTGATCATGCCGATCGGTAAGGGCCAGCGTGCGCTGATCGTGTCGCCGCCCAAGGCCGGTAAGACCACGATCATGCAAGACATCGCCAACGCGATCACCCGCAACAACCCCGAATGTCACCTGATGGTGGTGCTCGTCGACGAGCGACCCGAAGAGGTCACCGACATGCAGCGCTCGGTCAAGGGCGAAGTTATCGCCTCGACCTTCGACCGGCCGCCGTCGGACCACACCCAGGCCGCCGAACTGGCCATCGAACGCGCCAAGCGTCTGGTCGAGCAGGGCAAGGACGTCGTAGTGCTGCTCGACTCCATCACCCGACTCGGTCGTGCTTACAACAACGCCTCGCCGGCGTCGGGCCGCATCCTGTCCGGTGGTGTCGACTCCACCGCGCTGTACCCGCCCAAGCGGTTCCTCGGCGCGGCACGCAACATCGAGGAGGGCGGGTCGCTGACCATCATCGCCACCGCGATGGTCGAGACCGGGTCGACCGGTGACACGGTCATCTTCGAGGAGTTCAAGGGCACCGGTAACGCCGAGCCCAAGCTGGACCGCAAGATCGCCGAGCGGCGGGTGTTCCCGGCGGTCGACGTCAACCCGTCCGGCACCCGCAAGGACGAGTTGCTGCTGTCGCCCGACGAGTTCGGCATCGTGCACAAACTGCGTCGCGTGCTGTCGGGTCTGGACTCCCACCAGGCCATCGACCTGTTGATGTCGCAGCTGCGCAAGACCAAGACCAACTACGAGTTCCTGGTCCAGGTGTCCAAGACGACACCGGGCAACATGGACGGGGACTGACCCGGGAATGCCCGACGCCATCCCCGCGTTTTGGGATGGCAGTGATTGAGCTGGCATAATCGGCCCGCGACTTCAGCATCGAAGAGGACAACATGAAGACTGACATTCACCCCGCCTACGAGGAGACCACCGTGGTCTGCGGTTGCGGGAACACCTTCACCACCCGCAGCACCAAGCCGGGTGGCCGCATCGTGGCCGAGGTCTGCTCGCAGTGCCACCCCTTCTACACCGGTAAGCAGAAGATTCTGGACAGCGGTGGCCGGGTGGCCCGGTTCGAGAAGCGTTACGGCAAGCGCAAGGTTGCCGACAAGGCCGAGGCCGACAAGTAGCCGGCTCACCGACGCCCGAACTGCGCAGCAACGCGCAGGCCGGGCGTCGGTTCGCGTTCGGGGGTAGGGCTCGCGGCAAGGCGGTAGGGAGGTGCAGACATGACGCAACCGGTGCAGACGATCGACGTCCTGCTCGCCGAGCACGCCGAGCTGGAGCGCAAGCTGGCCGACCCCGACCTGCACAGCAATCCCGACGAGGCGCGCAAGGTGGGCCGCCGCTTCGCCCGGTTGGCCCCTATCGTGGCCACCCACCGCAAGCTGGTGACCGCCCGGGAGGACCTGGAGACGGCCCGCGAACTGTCCGCCGACGACGCGTCGTTCGCCGAGGAGGTCACCGAGCTGGAGGCGCGGGTCGCCGAACTGGACACCCAGCTCACCGACATGCTGGCGCCGCGCGACCCCCACGATGCCGACGACATCCTGCTCGAGGTGAAATCCGGTGAGGGCGGCGAGGAATCGGCGTTGTTCGCTGCCGACCTGGCCAGGATGTACATCCGCTACGCCGAGCGGCACGGCTGGACGGTGACGGTGCTGGGGGAGACGACATCGGATCTCGGCGGCTACAAGGACGCCACCCTGGCCATCGCCTCCAAGGGCGACAGCGCCGACGGCGTGTGGTCGCGGATGAAGTTCGAGGGTGGCGTGCATCGGGTGCAGCGCGTCCCGGTGACGGAATCCCAAGGGCGGGTACATACTTCGGCGGCCGGGGTGCTGGTCTATCCCGAGCCCGAGGAGGTCGGCGAGGTCCAGATCGACGAATCCGACCTGCGCATCGACGTCTACCGGTCTTCGGGTAAAGGCGGCCAGGGAGTCAACACCACCGACTCGGCGGTACGGATCACCCACCTGCCCACCGGGATCGTGGTGACCTGCCAGAACGAACGGTCACAGCTGCAGAACAAGACCCGCGCCCTGCAGGTGCTCGCGGCGCGCCTGCAGGTGCTGGCCGAAGAGCAGGCACTGGCCGACGCCTCGGCCGATCGGGCCAGCCAGATCCGCACCGTGGACCGCAGCGAACGAATCCGCACCTACAACTTCCCCGAGAACCGGATCACCGATCACCGCATCGGTTACAAGTCGCACAACCTCGACCAGGTTCTCGACGGTGACCTCGACGCGCTCTTCGACGCGTTGAGCGAAGCCGACAAACAAGCCCGGCTGCAACAGGCGACATGACCCGTCCGGCGACGCACGGCCTGCGGCAGGCGATCGCCTCCGCGGCGGCGCTGCTGGCCGAAGCGGGTATCGATTCCGCCCGCCACGACGCTGAACTGCTCGCCGCGCATGTGGCCGGTGTCGACCGCGGTCGCCTCGCGCTGCTCGACGCGCCCGCCGAAGAGTTCTACGGGCGCTACCACGACGCCGTCTGTGCCCGCGCTCGACGGGTCCCGCTGCAGCACCTGGTCGGGACCGTCGCGTTCGGTCCGGTGCTGCTGCAGGTCGGCCCGGGTGTCTTCATACCGCGCCCGGAGACCGAGGCCATGCTGGAATGGGCTAGGGCACAACCACTTCCGGTGCGTCCGGTGATCGTCGACGCATGCACCGGATCGGGCGCACTGGCCGTGGCGCTGGCCGGGCACCGCCCGCAGGCCCGGGTCGTCGGCATCGACGACTCCGCGGCGGCACTGGACTACGCGCGACGAAACGCCGCGGGCACCGCGGTGGAACTGGTGCGCGCCGACGTGGGTACGCCTGGGTTGCTGCCCGAACTCGACGGTCAGGTGGATCTGCTGGTTTCCAATCCGCCGTATGTTCCCGACGGCGCGGTGTTGGAACCCGAAGTGGCACAGCATGATCCGCATCATGCGGTGTTCGGCGGCCCGGACGGGATGGCGGTGATCGCGGCCGTCGTCGAAGTGGCCGGACGTTGGTTGCGGCCCGGCGGATTCTTCGCCGTCGAGCACGACGACACGACATCGGGGCCTACCGTCGAATTCTTGGACAAGACAGGATTATTCGATGACATCGTGGCCCGAACGGATCTCGCCGGCCGGCCGAGGTTCGTGACGGCCCGCAGAAAGAGTGCCGATGACTGACACCTTCGACTGCGCCGACCCCGATCAGCGGTCGCGCGGAATCGCCGCCGCGGCGGGTGCGCTCAAGGCCGGACGACTGGTCGTCATGCCGACCGACACCGTCTACGGTGTGGGCGCCGACGCGTTCGACAGCTCCGCGGTGGACGCGCTGCTGGCGGCCAAAGGGCGCGGGCGCGACATGCCGGTAGGCGTCCTGGTCGGTTCCTGGCACACCATCGAAGGGCTGGTGTACGGGATGCCGGACGGCGCCCGCGACCTGGTCCGGGCGTTCTGGCCGGGTGCGCTGAGCTTGGTGGTGGTGCAGGCGCCGTCGCTGCAGTGGGATCTGGGCGACGCGCACGGCACGGTGATGCTGCGGATGCCGCTGCACCCGGTCGCCCTCGAGTTGCTGCGCGAGGTGGGGCCGATGGCAGTGTC
The DNA here is from genome assembly GCA_021654635.1 of Mycobacterium kiyosense. Taxonomy (NCBI): domain Bacteria; kingdom Bacillati; phylum Actinomycetota; class Actinomycetes; order Mycobacteriales; family Mycobacteriaceae; genus Mycobacterium; species Mycobacterium kiyosense. The sequence continues at coordinate 4,359,141 of AP025179.1, read as the reverse complement.
CAGCGCCAACGTCTCGGGCCAGCCCGCCGCCGTCGACGCCGACGAGGCGCGCCGCCAACTCGGGCCGCGCGTCGACGTCTATCTCGACGCCGGCCCGTCCGCGCAGCAGGCCGCGTCGACGATCGTCGACCTGAGCGGCAGCACCCCGCGCATCCTGCGGGAAGGGCCGGTGAGCACCCAGCGGGTCGCCGAAGTACTGGGCGTCGACCCCGCCTCGCTGATCGCTTAGCGCACACGACGGTCCGCGGCTCAGGTAGCTGACAGGGGACGTTGATAGGGTCTCGAGGTGTCCAGCGATGTGACCAGCCTTGCCGGTGGTGTGCTCGCACTCTCGGATCGCAGCGCGGGCGTTCCCTTGCGCGAGCTCGCCCTGGTGGGCCTGACCGCGGCGATCATCACCTATTTCGCCACCGGGCCGGTGCGCGTGCTGGCGACCCGCCTGGGCGCGGTCGCCTACCCGCGCGAACGCGACGTGCACGTGACGCCGACCCCGCGGATGGGCGGGCTGGCGATGTTCCTGGGCGTGGTCTCCGCCGTTTTCCTGGCCTCGCAGCTGCCGGCCCTCACCCGCGGGTTCGTCTATTCCACCGGGATGCCCGCGGTGCTGGTGGCGGGGGCGGTGATCATGGGCATCGGCCTGATCGACGATCGCTGGGGCCTGGATGCGCTGACGAAGTTCGCTGGTCAGATCACCGCGGCCAGCGTGCTGGTGACCATGGGCGTGGCCTGGAGCGTGCTGTACATCCCGGTCGGCGGGGTGGGAACCATCGTGCTGGACCAGGCCTCCTCGATCCTGCTCACGCTGGCGCTGACCGTCTCGATCGTCAACGCGATGAACTTCGTCGACGGGCTGGACGGGCTGGCCGCCGGGCTGGGCCTGATCACCGCGCTGGCCATCTGCATGTTCTCGGTGGGTCTGCTCCGCGACCACGGCGGCGACGTGTTGTATTACCCGCCCGCGGTCATCTCGGTGGTGCTGGCCGGCGCCTGTCTGGGTTTTCTGCCGCACAACTTTCACCGCGCCCGCATCTTCATGGGCGATTCGGGTTCGATGCTGATCGGCCTGATGCTGGCGGCGGCGTCAACGACGGCGGCGGGACCCATTTCGCAGAACGCCTACGGCGCCCGCGACGTGTTTGCTCTGTTGTCGCCCTTCCTGCTGGTGGTCGCGGTGATGTTCGTGCCGATGCTCGACCTGTTGCTGGCGATCGTGCGGCGCACCCGCGCGGGCCGCAGCGCCTTCACGCCGGACAAGATGCACCTGCACCACCGGCTGCTACAGATCGGCCATTCGCATCGACGAGTGGTGCTGCTCATCTATCTGTGGGTGGGCATCGTCGCGTTCGGGGCGGCCAGCACCATCTTTTTCGACCCGCGGCACACCGCGGCGGTGATGCTGGGTGCGATCGTCGTGGCGGGCGTCGCGACGGCCATTCCGCTACTCCGGCGCCGCGACGACTACTGGGACGAGGACTACGACGATCGGTAGTAGGTCGGTCGTAGTTATGGTAAGGTGCTGGTAGAACCCCGAAAACGAACTTCGCGGGTTGTGGCCTTCCCGGCTCGGCGGACGCGCATCCGGCGGTGCCGAACAACGACCGACACAGGGAGCTACCCCTTGGGTAAGTCCAGCTCGAGCCTTGCGATACGCTCGGCGGGCCACGGATCGGGCGATCCGGCGTTTCCGCTCCAACAACCCGGGATTGAGGTGCTGCAGTGACGACACCAGCGCAGGACGCGCCGTTGGTGTTTCCCGCTGTTGCCTTCCGCCCCGTGCGGTTGTTGGTCATCAGCCTCGCGCTGACCGCGGCGGGAACCCTGGCAGCCGGTTTCACCGGCCATCCGATGGTCGGGCTGTTCCTGGGCGTCGGTTTGCTGCTGGGTTTGCTCAACGCCGTCATGGTCAAGCGGTCGGTCGAGTCGATCACCGGACGCGAGCATCCGCTGAAGCGGTCGATGGCCGTCAATTCGGCGTCGCGCATCGCGATCATCACCATCCTGGCGCTGATCATCGCCTTCATCTTCAAGCCGGAAGGCCTGGGCGTGGTGTTCGGTTTGGCGATCTTCCAGGTGCTCTTGGTGGCCTCGACGGCCTTGCCGGTGTGGAAGAAGCTGCGGGCCGGGGACTCCGAGAGTGCGGCGAGCGGGGTAGTGGCGGTATCGGAAGGGACGGAAGTGAGGAGCGCCGGCGATGACTAAGTCGATCCTGGCCGGCCAGATCGAGGTCGGCGAGCACCACACGGCCAAGTGGCTGGGGCTGACCGTCAACACCGACACGATCTATTCGACCGCGATCGCCGCCGTCATCGTGATCGCGCTGGCCTTCTGGCTGAAATCTAAGGTCACGTCCAGCGATGTGCCGGGCGGGGTGCAGCTGTTCTTCGAGGCGGTCACCATCCAGATGCGCGGCCAGATCGAAAGCGCCATCGGGATGCGCATCGCGCCGTTCGTGCTGCCGCTCGCGGTGACCATCTTCGTGTTCATCTTGATCTCCAACTGGCTGTCGGTACTGCCGCTGCAGTACAAGGACAAAGAAGGCAAGACCAGCGAGTTGTTGTCCTCGGCCGCCGCCGACATCAACTACGTACTGGCGCTGGCCTTGTTCGTCTTCGTCTGCTACCACGCCGCCGGGATCTGGCGCCGCGGCATCATCGGCCACCCGCTCAGGGTCCTCAAGGGTCACGTCGCCATCCTGGCGCCGATCAACATCGTCGAAGAGCTGGCCAAGCCGATCTCGCTGTCGCTGCGACTGTTCGGCAACATCTTCGCCGGCGGCATCCTCGTCGCACTGATCGCGATGTTCCCGCCCTACATCCTGTGGCTGCCGAACGCGATCTGGAAATCCTTCGACCTGTTCGTCGGCGCGATTCAGGCTTTCATCTTCTCGCTGCTGACGATCCTGTACTTCAGCCAGGCCATGGAGCTAGAAGAAGACCACCACTAACACTGTCAGTGCTTGCAAACCCAATTATCAAGGAGGATAACGATGGCTCTCGACCCCCAAATTCTTTCCGGGGCCCTGATCGGCGGTGGAATCATCATGGGTGGTGGCGCCATCGGCGCCGGTATCGGTGACGGTATCGCCGGTAACGCCCTGATCTCCGGCGTCGCACGCCAGCCCGAGGCGCAGGGACGGCTGTTCACGCCGTTCTTCATCACCGTCGGTCTGGTCGAGGCGGCCTACTTCATCAACTTGGCGTTCATGGCGTTGTTCGTCTTCGCCACACCCGGCGCGTCCTAGTTCGTCGTGGTGGGTGACACGACCATGAATGTTCTGGCGTCCAGCCAGGCAGTGGCGGAAGGTAACAACTTCCTCATTCCCAACGGCACCTTCTTCTTCGTGCTGGCCATCTTCCTGGTGGTGCTCGGAGTGATCGGCACGTTCGTCGTACCGCCGATCCTGAAGGTACTCAAGGAACGCGACGCCATGGTCGCTAAGACGCAGGCCGACAACAAGAAGTCGTCCGAGCAGTTCGCCGCCGCCGAAGCCGACTACGAGGAAGCGCTGAAGGAAGCCCGGGTCCAGGCGTCGTCGTTCCGCGACAACGCCCGCAACGAGGGTCGTAAGGCCATCGACGACGCGCGCGCCGAAGCCGAGCAGCAGGTGGCAGAGACGTTGGCGCAAGCCAACGAACAGTTGAAGCGGGAGCGCGACGCCGTGGAATTGGATCTGCGTGCCAACGTCGGGACCATGTCAGCCACCCTGGCCAGTCGGATCCTCGGCGTCGACGTCGCCCCTACCGCCACGGCGAGGTAGCCCCAAATATGGACACCTTTATCGGACAGCTGGTCGGTTTCGTGGCCATCGCGCTGCTGGTCTGGCGCTTCGTGGTGCCGCCGGTGCGCAACATGATGACCGCGCGGCAGGAGGCTGTGCGCCAGCAGTTGAAGGACTCCAAGGAGGCCGCTCGGCGTCTCGAGGAGTCGACCACCGCGCACAGCAAGGCCGTGGAAGCGGCGAAGAAAGAGGCGAAGCGCCTCGTCGAGGACGCCAAGGCGGATTCCGCGCGCATCGAGGAACAGATGCGGTCGCAGGCCGAATCCGAAGCCGAACGCATCAGGGCACAAGGTGGTCGCCAGTCTGAGCTGCTGCGTGCTCAAATGACCCGTCAGCTGCGGTTGGAGCTCGGCCACGAATCCGTGCGCCAGGCAGGCGAACTGGTGCGCAACTACGTCGCCGACGCCGACCAGCAGGCAGCCACCGTCGATCGCTTCCTGGACGAACTCGACGACATGGCGCCCGAAGCGGTCGACGTCGAGTACCCGCTGCTGGCCAAGATGCGTGCGGCCAGTCGCCACGCGCTGGACGACCTGGTCGAACGGTTCAAGGACATCATCAAGGACCTCGACAAGCAGGGCCTGAACACCCTGGCCGAGGAATTGGCATCGGTGGCTGCGCTCCTGCACCGGGAGACCGTTGCCACCCGGTATCTCACTGTGCCGGCCGAAGATTCGGCGCCCCGGGTCCGGTTGATCGAACGCATCCTGGAGGGCAAGGTCGGCGCCCCCACCCTCGAGGTGCTGCGGGCCGCGGTCGCGGAGCGCTGGTCGGCCAACGCCGACCTGATCGACGCGATCGAGCATGTGTCGCGCCAAGCCCTGCTGGAGGTGGCTGAACAGGACGGGACCACCGACGAGGTGGAGGACCAGTTGTTCCGGTTTTCGCGCATCCTCGATGCGCAGCCGCGACTGGCCGTCCTGCTCGGTTCCGACACCGCGCCGGCCGAGGGCCGAGTCGGGTTGCTGCGCAAGGTGCTCGAGAGTTCGAGCGGAAAAGTCAACCCGGTCGCCGTGTCGCTGCTGTCCCAGACCGTCGAGTTGTTGCGGGGTCAGCCGGCCGAGGAGGCCGTACTGTTCCTGGCCCAGGTGGCGGTCGCTCGACGCGGTGAGGTTGTCGCACAGGTCAGCGCCGCGGCCGAGCTCAGCGACTCCCAGCGGACTCGCCTCAGCGAGGTGCTGGGCCGGATCTACGGACATCCGGTGGCGGTCCAGCTGCAAATCGATCCCGAACTACTCGGTGGGCTCTTGATCTCGGTGGGCGACGAGGTGATCGACGGCACGCTCAAGTCTCGACTGGCCGCCGCCGAAGCGCAGTTGCCCGACTGAACCGCTCCACCGAACACAAACTAGTCAGCACAAATCGAAGTAGGAAGACGAAAAGACATGGCCGAGTTGACAATCTCCGCTGATGCCATTCAGAGCGCCATCGAAGAGTACGTGGAGTCTTTCACCGCCGACACCTCCCGCGAGGAGGTCGGCACCGTCGTGGACGCCGGTGACGGCATCGCGCACGTCGAGGGGTTGCCGTCGGTGATGACCCAGGAGCTGCTGGAGTTCCCGGGTGGGGTGCTCGGTGTGGCCCTGAACCTCGACGAGCACAGCGTCGGCACGGTCATCCTGGGTGACTTCGAGACCATCGAAGAGGGCCAGCAGGTCAAGCGCACCGGCGACGTCCTGTCGGTGCCGGTCGGCGACGCATTCCTGGGTCGGGTGGTCAACCCGCTCGGCCAGCCCATCGACGGTGGCGGCGACATCGAGACCGATACCCGTCGCGCCCTGGAACTGCAGGCCCCTTCCGTGGTCGAGCGGCAGTCGGTGTCGGAGCCGCTGCAGACCGGCATCAAGGCCATCGACGCGATGACCCCCATCGGGCGTGGCCAGCGCCAGCTGATCATCGGCGACCGCAAGACCGGCAAGACCGCGGTCTGCGTCGACACCATCCTCAACCAGCGGCAGAACTGGGAGAGCGGTGACGAGAAGTTGCAGGTCCGCTGCGTCTACGTCGCGATCGGCCAGAAGGGCACCACCATCGCCTCGGTGCGGCGCGCGCTGGACGAGGGCGGCGCCATGGACTACACCACCATCGTCGCCGCACCGGCTTCGGACTCCGCCGGCTTCAAATGGCTTGCGCCGTATACGGGTTCGGCGATCGCCCAGCACTGGATGTACGAGGGCAAGCACGTGCTGATCGTGTTCGACGACCTGACCAAGCAGGCCGAGGCGTACCGTGCCATCTCGCTGCTGCTGCGCCGTCCGCCCGGCCGCGAGGCCTACCCCGGTGACGTGTTCTACCTGCACTCGCGGCTGCTCGAGCGGTGCGCCAAGCTCTCGGACGAACTCGGCGGCGGTTCGCTGACCGGCCTGCCGATCATCGAGACCAAGGCCAACGACATTTCGGCCTACATCCCCACCAACGTCATCTCGATCACCGACGGACAGTGCTTCCTGGAGAGCGACCTGTTCAACCAGGGTGTCCGGCCCGCCATCAACGTCGGTGTATCGGTGTCCCGTGTCGGTGGTGCCGCGCAGATCAAGGCGATGAAAGAGGTGGCCGGGTCGCTGCGGCTGGATCTGTCGCAGTACCGCGAGCTGGAATCCTTCGCGGCGTTCGCCTCCGACCTCGACGAGACGTCGAAGAAGCAGCTGGAGCGCGGGGAGCGCTTGGTCGAACTGCTCAAGCAGCCGCAGTTCGCGCCGATGCCGGTTGAGGAGCAGGTGGTTTCGATCTTCCTGGGCACTGCCGGTCACCTGGACTCGGTGCCGGTGGAGGACGTCAAGCGGTTCGAGGCCGAACTTCTGGACCACATGAAGGCGTCGGAGGAGGGCTTCCTCGAGGGAATCCGCAAGACCAAGAAACTCGGTGAGGAAGAAGAAGAGAAGCTCACCGACATCATCAACAAGTTCAAGAAGGGCTTCGCGGCCACCGGCGGCGGCTCGGTGGTGCCCGACGAGCACGTCGAGCCGTTGGACGAAAGCGACCTGGCCAAGGAGTCGGTACAGGTCAAGAAGGAAAAGCCCAAGAAGGACAACAAGAAGGACAAGAAGTAGCTAACAATGGCTGCAACACTTCGCGAACTGCGTGGGCGGATCCGCTCGGCCGGGTCGATCAAGAAGATCACCAAAGCCCAGGAGCTGATCGCCACCTCGCGCATCGGCAAGGCGCAGGCCAGGCTGGAATCCGCCCGGCCTTACGCGTTTCAGATCACCGCGATGCTCACCACGCTCTCCGCTGAGGCCGCGCTGGACCATCCGTTGCTGGTGGAACGGCCGAACCCCAAGCGGGCCGGCGTGTTGGTGGTGTCATCGGACCGCGGTCTGTGTGGTGCCTACAACTCCAGCATCTTCCGTCGCTCGGAGGAGCTCTTCTCGTTGCTGCGCGAGGAAGGCAAGGAGCCGATCCTCTACACGGTCGGCCGAAAGGCGCAGAACTACTACACATTCCGTAACTGGGACATTCAGCAGTCCTGGACGGGGTTCTCCGAGCAGCCCAAGTACGAGAATGCCGCCGAGATCGGCGCCACACTGGTGGACGCGTTCATGGCCGGCACCGGCGACGACGAGTCCGACCACCAATCCGACGACTCGGACGGGGTGCAGGGTGTCGACGAATTGCACATCCTCTATTCCGAGTTCAAGTCGATGATGTCGCAGACCGCGGTGGCACACCGCATTGCTCCGATGCTGGTCGAATATGTCGAGGAAGACACCGGGCCACACACCCTGTACTCCTTCGAGCCGGACGCGACGACGTTGTTCGACGAGCTGCTGCCGCGGTACCTGACCACCAGGGTGTACGCGGCGCTGCTGGAATCGGCCGCCTCCGAGCTGGCCTCCCGCCAACGTGCGATGAAGTCGGCCACCGACAACGCCGACGACCTCATCAAGGACCTGACGTTGCAAGCCAACCGTGAGCGGCAGGCCCAAATCACCCAAGAGATCAGCGAAATCGTCGGTGGCGCAAACGCGCTCGCCGACGCCGCCAAATAGGCCGACGAGGAAGCGAAAAGGTTATGGCTGCCACTTCAGACACCACCGAGAAGACCGACAAGAAGTCGGGAAGCTCCGACACCAACGGCCGCATCGTCCGGATCACCGGGCCCGTCGTCGACGTCGAGTTCCCGCGCGGTTCGGTTCCTGAGCTGTTCAACGCGCTGCACGCCGAGATCACCTTCGAGGCGATGAAGAAGACCCTGACCCTCGAAGTTGCTCAGCACTTGGGCGACAACCTGGTGCGCGCCATCTCGATGCAGCCCACCGATGGTCTGGTGCGCGGCGTCGAGGTCAAAGACACCGGAGCGTCGATCTCGGTGCCGGTCGGCGAGGAGGTCAAGGGCCACGTCTTCAACGCGTTGGGATACTGCCTGGACAAGCCCGGATACGGTGAGGACTTCGACCACTGGTCGATTCACCGCAAACCGCCGAAGTTCGAAGACCTCGAGCCCCGCACCGAGATGCTGGAAACCGGTCTCAAGGTCGTCGACCTGCTGACACCGTACGTGCGTGGCGGCAAAATCGCCCTGTTCGGTGGTGCCGGCGTGGGCAAGACCGTGCTCATCCAGGAGATGATCAACCGTATCGCCCGAAACTTCGGTGGCACTTCGGTTTTCGCCGGGGTGGGGGAGCGCACCCGAGAGGGTAACGACCTCTGGGTCGAGCTCAAGGAAGCCGACGTGCTCAAGGACACCGCGTTGGTGTTCGGTCAGATGGACGAGCCGCCCGGCACTCGTATGCGGGTGGCCCTGTCCGCGCTGACCATGGCCGAGTGGTTCCGCGACGAGGCCGGCCAGGACGTGCTGCTGTTCATCGACAACATCTTCCGGTTCACCCAGGCCGGATCCGAGGTGTCGACGCTGCTCGGTCGTATGCCGTCCGCGGTGGGTTACCAGCCGACGCTGGCCGACGAGATGGGTGAACTGCAGGAGCGCATCACCTCGACGCGTGGCCGCTCGATCACCTCCATGCAGGCCGTCTACGTGCCCGCCGACGACTACACCGACCCGGCGCCCGCGACCACCTTCGCCCACCTGGACGCCACCACCGAGTTGTCCCGGTCGGTGTTCTCCAAGGGCATCTTCCCGGCGGTGGACCCGCTGGCCTCCAGCTCGACCATTCTTGACCCCAGTGTGGTCGGCGACGAGCACTACCGGGTGGCTCAGGAAGTCATTCGAATCCTGCAGCGCTACAAGGACCTTCAGGACATCATCGCGATTCTCGGTATCGACGAACTGTCCGAGGAGGACAAGCAGCTTGTGCAGCGCGCACGTCGCATCGAACGGTTCCTCTCGCAGAACATGATGGCGGCCGAGCAGTTCACCGGCCAGCCCGGTTCGACGGTGCCGGTGAAGGAGACCATCGAGGCATTCGACCGGCTGAGCAAGGGTGAGTTCGACCACGTCCCCGAGCAGGCGTTCTTCCTGATCGGTGGCCTTGACGACCTGGCCAAGAAGGCCGAGAGCCTCGGCGCGAAGCTGTGATGAGAGTCCGGCTGGCACGAAAGGAGGTGTGGCATGGCGGAAATGAACGTTGAGATCGTTGCCGTCGACCGGAAGATTTGGTCCGGCGAGGCGAAATTCCTCTTCACCCGCACCACCGTCGGCGAGATCGGCATCATGCCTCACCACATTCCGCTGGTGGCTCAGTTGGTTGACGACGCCATGGTGCGCGTGGAACGAGAAGGCGACGACGACCTTCGGGTCGCCGTCGACGGCGGCTTCCTCTCGGTGACCGAGGAGAGCGTGACCATCCTCGCCGAGTCCGCCGAGTTCGAGTCGGAGATCAACGAAGAATCCGCCCGGCAGGACGCCGAATCGGATGATCCGCAAACTGCCGCCAGGGGCCGCGCCAGACTGCGCGCCGTCGGCGCGCTCGACTGATTCGCAAAATGAGCGCGCCCATGGTCGGCATGGTCGTGCTCGTCGTCGTGCTGGGCGCGGCGGTGCTCGGTCTGAGTTATCGGCTGTGGAAGCTGCGTCAGGGCGGGACCGCGGCCATCATGCGCGACATCCCGGCGGTAGGCGGCCACGGCTGGCGGCACGGCGTGATCCGGTACCGCGGCGGAGAGGCTGCCTTCTACCGCTTGTCCAGCGTGCGGCTGTGGCCCGACCGCAGACTGAGTCGACGAGGGGTGGAGGTTGTCACCCGGCGCGCCCCGCGTGGTGACGAGTTCGACATCATGACCGACGAGATCACCATCCTGGAGCTGCGCGACACCACCCAGGAGCGGCGGATGGGTTACGAAATCGCTTTGGACAGAGGCGCTTTGACGGCATTCCAGTCCTGGCTGGAATCGCGGCCGTCGCCACGCGCCCGTCGTCGCAGCAGCTGAGCCAAGAATCTTCCAAGAAGACTCGGGCAGTATTCACACCGGTCTGCTTCAATTCTGATATCCAGGCCCGTAACCAGCGACCGAGCCGCGTTGAGCCTTTCCGGTTCGGCCACCGACAGGAAGAGGTAAACGACTATGACCAGCGGCTCACCGGCCCCCGGCTGGTACCCCGACCCCAGCGGCCAACCCGGTCAGGCGTATTGGGACGGCGGGCAGTGGCGCCACGACGCCGCCGCGGCCGTTCCGGCCTCCTATGGCGGTCCGGCCTATGGCGGCGCCCCGTACGGAGTGGATGCCTACGGCCGACCGCTGTCCGATAAAAGCAAGGTTGCGGCCGGACTCATGCAGATCTTCCTGTCCACCTTCGCGGTCGGCCGGTTCTACCTCGGCTACACGAACATCGCCCTGATCCAGATCGCCGTGACCATCTGCACGTGTGGCGTCGGCGCCATCTGGCCACTGGTCGACGGGATCATGATCCTGATGGGCAACGTTCCCGACGCGCAGGGGCGCACCCTGCGCGACTGATCAACGCGCGCCGCCGCCCGGGCGCCACAGCACGTCGCCCTCCGGATTTGCCACCCGGGACAGGATGAACAACAGATCCGAGAGCCGGTTTAGGTACTTCGCCGGCAGCACGCTGACCCCGTCCGGATGCGTGTCGACCGCGGCCCAGGCGGATCGCTCGGCGCGGCGAACTACCGTCCGGGCGACGTGCAGCAGCGCCGAGAGAGCCGAACCACCCGGCAGCACAAAGGAATTCAGCGCCGGCAGGTTCTCGTTGTAGCTGTCGCACCAACTCTCCAGCCGATCGATGTAGGGCTGGGTGATGCGTAGCGGCGGATGCTCGGGGTCGGCGACAACTGGTGTCGACAGGTCCGCGCCGGCGTCGAACAGATCGTTCTGGATCTGCCGCAGCACCTCGCGCAGCGCGTCGTCCGGGTTGCCCAGCGCCACCGCGACGCCGATCGCCGAGTTCGCTTCGTCGCAGTCGGCGTAGGCGACCAAGCGTGCGTCGGTCTTGGCGACGCGTGAGAAATCGCTCAATCCCGTCGTGCCGTCGTCGCCGGTGCGGGTGTAGATGCGGGTCAGATGGACAGCCATGCACAAGACGCTACCGGGCGCGACCCTCTCACCTAACTGACAAGGCGATGGCCCCCCCACTAGACTGACGCGGGTGGCGGAGCGATTCGTGGTGACTGGTGGCAACCGGTTGGCAGGCGAAGTCGCTGTTGGGGGCGCCAAGAACAGCGTGCTGAAGCTGATGGCCGCGACGCTGCTGGCCGAGGGCACCAGCACCATCACCAACTGTCCTGACATCCTCGACGTCCCGTTGATGGCCGAGGTATTGCGCGGTTTGGGCGCCACCGTGGAACTCGACGGTGACGTCGCCCGCATCACCTCACCCGACGAACCCAAGTACGACGCCGATTTCGCCGCGGTGCGCCAGTTCCGCGCTTCCGTCTGTGTGCTGGGCCCGCTGGTGGGCCGGTGCAAAACGGGCCAAGGTGGCGCTGCCGGGCGGCGACGCGATCGGATCGCGGCCGCTGGACATGCACCAGGCCGGTCTGCGCCAACTCGGCGCGCAGTGCAACATCGAGCACGGTTGTGTGGTGGCACACGCAGAAACGTTGCGCGGCGCGGAGATTCAGCTCGAGTTCCCGTCCGTGGGGGCCACCGAGAACATCCTGATGGCGGCCGTCGTGGCCGAGGGCGTCACCACTATTCACAACGCCGCGCGCGAACCCGACGTGGTCGACCTGTGCACGATGCTCAACCAGATGGGCGCCCAGATCGAAGGCGCCGGCTCGCCGACCATGACCATCACCGGGGTGCCGAGACTGCACCCCACCGAACATCGGGTAATCGGGGACCGCATCGTCGCGGCCACCTGGGGGATTGCCGCTGCCATGACGCGCGGCGACATCACGGTCACGGGAATAGATCCCGCGCATCTGCAGTTGGTGCTGCATAAGTTGCACGATGCCGGTGCGACGGTCACCCAGACCGACGATAGTTTCCGGGTTGCTCAATATGAGCGTCCGAAAGCCGTCAACGTCGCGACCTTGCCTTTTCCCGGGTTTCCGACGGATCTGCAGCCGATGGCGATTGCCTTGGCCTCGATCGCCGACGGAACCTCGATGATCACGGAGAACGTTTTCGAAGCGCGGTTTCGGTTCGTTGAGGAGATGATCCGGCTCGGTGCGGACGCCCGCACCGACGGGCATCACGCCGTGGTGCGCGGACTGCCTCAACTGTCCAGCGCGCCGGTGTGGTGTTCGGACATCCGGGCCGGCGCCGGGCTGGTGCTGGCCGGGCTCGTCGCCGACGGTGACACCGAGGTCCACGACGTGTTCCACATCGACCGCGGCTACCCACTTTTCGTCGAGAACCTGGCGATTTTGGGAGCGGAGATCGAGCGGGTACAGTAGCCGAGTCACGCCCGATCGGCGCGATCAACTTCCAAGCGAAGACAACTTCCCAAGAAGAAGATCGAAACCAGGACTTGACACCCCAGCCGGATCTGTATTAAGCTGGCAGGGTTGCCCCGAAACGGGCGAAACAAGATCGAAAAGTGTTGTTTGAGAACTCAATAGTGTGTTTGGTGTTTTGTTTGTTGTTGTTTTTTTGACTACACCTAGCACCCCCCGTGTGTGGGTGTGGTCGCAATTTAAGATGCCAGTTTTGGTGTCACTTGTTAGGTCAGATTTTCTCTGATTGTAAATTCACCTCGTTAGCGAGGGGTTTTTTGTTTGGAGAGTTTGATCCTGGCTCAGGACGAACGCTGGCGGCGTGCTTAACACATGCAAGTCGAACGGAAAGGCCCTTCGGGGTACTCGAGTGGCGAACGGGTGAGTAACACGTGGGTAATCTGCCCTGCACATCGGGATAAGCCTGGGAAACTGGGTCTAATACCGGATAGGACCACGGGATGCATGTCCTGTGGTGGAAAGCTTTTTGCGGTGTGGGATGGGCCCGCGGCCTATCAGCTTGTTGGTGGGGTGACGGCCTACCAAGGCGACGACGGGTAGCCGGCCTGAGAGGGTGTCCGGCCACACTGGGACTGAGATACGGCCCAGACTCCTACGGGAGGCAGCAGTGGGGAATATTGCACAATGGGCGCAAGCCTGATGCAGCGACGCCGCGTGGGGGATGACGGCCTTCGGGTTGTAAACCTCTTTCACCATCGACGAAGGTTCGGGTTTTCTCGGATTGACGGTAGGTGGTGGAGAAGAAGCACCGGCCAACTACGTGCCAGCAGCCGCGGTAATACGTAGGGTGCGAGCGTTGTCCGGAATTACTGGGCGTAAAGAGCTCGTAGGTGGTTTGTCGCGTTGTTCGTGAAATCTCACGGCTTAACTGTGAGCGTGCGAGCGATACGGGCAGACTTGAGTACTGCAGGGGAGACTGGAATTCCTGGTGTAGCGGTGGAATGCGCAGATATCAGGAGGAACACCGGTGGCGAAGGCGGGTCTCTGGGCAGTAACTGACGCTGAGGAGCGAAAGCGTGGGGAGCGAACAGGATTAGATACCCTGGTAGTCCACGCCGTAAACGGTGGGTACTAGGTGTGGGTTTCCTTCCTTGGGATCCGTGCCGTAGCTAACGCATTAAGTACCCCGCCTGGGGAGTACGGCCGCAAGGCTAAAACTCAAAGGAATTGACGGGGGCCCGCACAAGCGGCGGAGCATGTGGATTAATTCGATGCAACGCGAAGAACCTTACCTGGGTTTGACATGCACAGGACGCCGGCAGAGATGTCGGTTCCCTTGTGGCCTGTGTGCAGGTGGTGCATGGCTGTCGTCAGCTCGTGTCGTGAGATGTTGGGTTAAGTCCCGCAACGAGCGCAACCCTTGTCTCATGTTGCCAGCGGGTAATGCCGGGGACTCGTGAGAGACTGCCGGGGTCAACTCGGAGGAAGGTGGGGATGACGTCAAGTCATCATGCCCCTTATGTCCAGGGCTTCACACATGCTACAATGGCCGGTACAAAGGGCTGCGATGCCGCGAGGTTAAGCGAATCCTTTTAAAGCCGGTCTCAGTTCGGATCGGGGTCTGCAACTCGACCCCGTGAAGTCGGAGTCGCTAGTAATCGCAGATCAGCAACGCTGCGGTGAATACGTTCCCGGGCCTTGTACACACCGCCCGTCACGTCATGAAAGTCGGTAACACCCGAAGCCAGTGGCCTAACCCTTTGGGAGGGAGCTGTCGAAGGTGGGATCGGCGATTGGGACGAAGTCGTAACAAGGTAGCCGTACCGGAAGGTGCGGCTGGATCACCTCCTTTCTAAGGAGCACCACGAAAAGCACTCCAATTGGTGGGGTGCGAGCCGTGAGGGGGTTCCTGTCTGTAGTGGACGGGAGCCGGGTGCACAACAACAAGCAAGCCAGACACACTATTGGGTCCTGAGGCAACACTTGAGTTTGTCCAGGTGTTGTCCCGCCACCTTGGTGGTGGGGTGTGGTGTTTGAGAATTGGATAGTGGTTGCGAGCATCAAAACAGATGCGTTGCCGTTCGCGGTAGCGCGTTCTTTTTTTGTGCAATTTTATTCTTTGGTTTTTGTAGTGTTTGTAAGTGTCTAAGGGCGCATGGTGGATGCCTTGGCATCGAGAGCCGATGAAGGACGTGGGAGGCTGCGATATGCCTCGGGGAGCTGTCAACCGAGCGTTGATCCGAGGATTTCCGAATGGGGAAACCCAGCACGAGTGATGTCGTGTTACCCGTACCTGAATATATAGGGTGCGGGGGGGAACGCGGGGAAGTGAAACATCTCAGTACCCGTAGGAAGAGAAAACAATTGTGATTCCGCTAGTAGTGGCGAGCGAACGCGGAAAATGGCTAAACCGCATGCATGTGATACCGGGTAGGGGTTGTGTGTGCGGGGTTGTGGGAGTGATACTTCTCAGTTCTACCTGGCTGAGGGGGCAGTCAAAAAGTGTCGTAGTTAGCGGAAGTGGCCTGGGATGGTCCGCCATAGACGGTGAGAGCCCGGTACGCGAAAACTCGGCACCTGCCTCGTATCAATTTCCCGAGTAGCAGCGAGCCCGTGGAATTTGCTGTGAATCTGCCGGGACCACCCGGTAAGCCTAAATACTTCTCGATGACCGATAGCGGATTAGTACCGTGAGGGAATGGTGAAAAGTACCCCGGGAGGGGAGTGAAAGAGTACCTGAAACCGTGTGCCTACAATCCGTCAGAGCCTCCTTGTGGGGTGATGGCGTGCCTTTTTGAAGAATGAGCCTGCGAGTCAGGGACATGTCGCGAGGTTAACCCGTGTGGGGTAGCCGCAGCGAAAGCGAGTCTGAATAGGGCGTATCCCCGTAAGGGGTGTAGTGGCATGTTCTGGACCCGAAGCGGAGTGATCTACCCATGGCCAGGGTGAAGCGCGGGTAAGACCGCGTGGAGGCCCGAACCCACTTAGGTTGAAGACTGAGGGGATGAGCTGTGGGTAGGGGTGAAAGGCCAATCAAACTCCGTGATAGCTGGTTCTCCCCGAA
Organism: Mycobacterium kiyosense; assembly: GCA_021654635.1. Classification (NCBI taxonomy): domain Bacteria; kingdom Bacillati; phylum Actinomycetota; class Actinomycetes; order Mycobacteriales; family Mycobacteriaceae; genus Mycobacterium; species Mycobacterium kiyosense. The sequence goes on along the minus strand of AP025179.1, from coordinate 4,343,540 downwards.
ATGCATTTAGGTGCAGCGTTGCGTGGTTCACCGCGGAGGTAGAGCTACTGGATGGCCGATGGGCCCTACTAGGTTACTGACGTCAGCCAAACTCCGAATGCCGTGGTGTCAAGCGTGGCAGTGAGACGGCGGGGGATAAGCTCCGTACGTCGAAAGGGAAACAGCCCAGATCGCCGGCTAAGGCCCCAAAGCGTGTGCTAAGTGGGAAAGGATGTGCAGTCGCAAAGACAACCAGGAGGTTGGCTTAGAAGCAGCCACCCTTGAAAGAGTGCGTAATAGCTCACTGGTCAAGTGATTGTGCGCCGATAATGTAGCGGGGCTCAAGCACACCGCCGAAGCCGCGGCACATCTACGTAAGTAGGTGTGGGTAGGGGAGCGTCCCTCATTCAGCGAAGCCGTCGGGTAACCGCCGGTGGAGGGTGGGGGAGTGAGAATGCAGGCATGAGTAGCGAATAGGCAAGTGAGAACCTTGCCCGCCGAAAGACCAAGGGTTCCTGGGCCAGGCCAGTCCGCCCAGGGTGAGTCGGGACCTAAGGCGAGGCCGACAGGCGTAGTCGATGGACAACGGGTTGATATTCCCGTACCCGTGTGTGCGCGCCCGTGATGAATCAATTGTGCTAACCACCCAAATGGTTGCTGATCAATCCCTTCGGGGTGCGACGGTGACCGGCTGCGTGGGACCCCGGTTGGTAGTAGTCAAGCGAAGGGGTGACGCAGGAAGGTAGCCGTACCAGTCAGTGGTAATACTGGGGCAAGCCCGTAGGGAGAGCGATAGGCAAATCCGTCGCTCATTAATCCTGAGAGGTGACGCATAGCCGATTGAGGCGAATTCGGTGATCCTCTGCTGCCAAGAAAAGCCTCTAGCGAGTTCACACACGGCCCGTACCCCAAACCAACACAGGTGGTCAGGTAGAGAATACCAAGGCGTACGAGATAACTATGGTTAAGGAACTCGGCAAAATACCCCCCGTAACTTCGGGAGAAGGGGGGGCCGGCATGTCGTGAACACCCTTGCGGTGGGAGCGGAAGCCGGTCGCAGAAACCAGTGAGAAGCGACTGTTTACTAAAAACACAGGTCCGTGCGAAGTCGCAAGACGATGTATACGGACTGACGCCTGCCCGGTGCTGGAAGGTTAAGAGGACCCGTTAACTCGTAAGGGTGAAGCGGAGAATTTAAGCCCCAGTAAACGGCGGTGGTAACTATAACCATCCTAAGGTAGCGAAATTCCTTGTCGGGTAAGTTCCGACCTGCACGAATGGCGTAACGACTTCTCAACTGTCTCAACCATAGACTCGGCGAAATTGCACTACGAGTAAAGATGCTCGTTACGCGCGGCAGGACGAAAAGACCCCGGGACCTTCACTATAGCTTGGTATTGTTGTTCGGTACGGTTTGTGTAGGATAGGTGGGAGACTGTGAAACTCTAACGCCAGTTAGGGCGGAGTCGTTGTTGAAATACCACTCTGATCGTATTGGACACCTAACGTCGAACCGTATATCCGGTTCACGGACAGTGCCTGGTGGGTAGTTTAACTGGGGCGGTTGCCTCCTAAAATGTAACGGAGGCGCCCAAAGGTTCCCTCAACCTGGACGGCAATCAGGTGTTGAGTGTAAATGCACAAGGGAGCTTGACTGCGAGACTTACAAGTCAAGCAGGGACGAAAGTCGGGATTAGTGATCCGGCACCTCTGAGTGGAAGGGGTGTCGCTCAACGGATAAAAGGTACCCCGGGGATAACAGGCTGATCTTCCCCAAGAGTCCATATCGACGGGATGGTTTGGCACCTCGATGTCGGCTCGTCGCATCCTGGGGCTGGAGCAGGTCCCAAGGGTTGGGCTGTTCGCCCATTAAAGCGGCACGCGAGCTGGGTTTAGAACGTCGTGAGACAGTTCGGTCTCTATCCGCCGCGCGCGTCAGAAACTTGAGGAAACCTGTCCCTAGTACGAGAGGACCGGGACGGACGAACCTCTAGTGCACCAGTTGTCCCACCAGGGGCACCGCTGGATAGCTACGTTCGGACAGGATAACCGCTGAAAGCATCTAAGCGGGAAACCTTCTCCAAGATCAGGTTTCTCACCCTCTAGGAGGGATAAGGCCCCCCGCAGACCACGGGATTGATAGGCCAGACCTGGAAGCTCAGTAATGAGTGCAGGGGACTGGCACTAACCGGCCGAAAACTTACCAACACAACCAATCGCAACCACTATCTGTTCGCCGGCTTAATTGCGCGGACACCACACCCCCCATCAATACAACTTGAATGCACCAATTAAATAGAGTTACGGCGGCCACAGCGACAGGGAAACGCCCGGTCCCATCCCGAACCCGGAAGCTAAGCCTGTCAGCGCCGATGATACTGCCCAATTCGGGTGGAAAAGTAGGACACCGCCGAACATATACAAAAACACCCCCATTCATTTGGGGGTGTTTTTGTATTCCGGGTTCAGTCGTCGGCGAATGCAACCGCCCGGTGAAAGAACCAACCGGAAATCGGACTCGGGGTTACTCCGTGCGAATCGGGTCAGTCGAAGAGCGTCAGCGCTGCTCGCCGCTTCTCCAATTGCAGCAACGTCTGCTTGCGGTCCAGGCCCCCGCCGTACCCGGTCAACTTCCCGCTGGCGCCGATGACCCGGTGACAGGGAACGATGATCGCGATCGGATTGTGGCCGTTGGCCAATCCGACGGCGCGAGCCGCTCCGGGAGCCCCGACCTGGGCCGCGATTTCTCCGTAGGAGCGGGTCTCGCTGTAGGGAATGGTCAGCAGGGCGTTCCACACGCGCTGCTGAAATCCCGTGCCGCGCATGTCGATTTCGACGTCGAAGTCGCAGAGTTCGCCGGCGAAGTAGGCGTCGAGTTGGTCGACCGCGGCACCGAACGCGGTGTCGTCCCGGGTCCAGTCGGCACGGCTCGGCTCATATGTCTGATCGACCATCCGCAGATTCGTCAGAATCCCGTCCCGGCCCGCCAGAGTCAGTGGCCCGATGGGGCTGTCAATGGTGCGGTAGACAATCATGCCGCTCCTTTCGGTGCCTCTGCCGGTGGCCATTGGTTGACCGGATGTTCGAGGGTGGTCCACAGGTGCTGGGTGGCATACGACCGCCACGGACGCCAGCGGGCGCTGTGCTCGGTCAGGCTCCGTTCCTGATCGGGCAAGCCCAGCTGGTTGGCCGCCAGTCGAAGGCCGAGATCGCCGGACGGGAATGCGTCCGGGTCGCCGAGGGCGCGCATGGCGATCACCTCCGCGGTCCAGGGTCCGATTCCCGGCAGGTTCAGCAGCTGCCGTCGAGCACGCGTCCAGTCGCATCCGGGATCAAGGGTGACACTGCCGTCGGCGAGGGCGGACAGCAGCACGGTCAACGTACGTCGCCGCGACTGCGGCACGGCCAGATGCATCGGGTCGATGTCCGCGAGGTCGGGCACCGAGGGGGAAGGTGTGGGTCAACCCGCCCGCGGCATCTGGTACCGGCCGACCATACGCGGTGACCAGCCGGGCCGCGTGGGTGCGTGCGGCCTTGGTGGACACCTGCTGACCCAGCACCGCCCGTATCGCCAGTTCGGCCTCGTCGACGGTGCGCGGGATCCGTTGGCCCGGCGCCTTGGCGACCACCGGCGCCAGATCCGGGTCCGCGCGGAGCGCATCGACCACGGCTTCAGGGTCGGCGTCCAGGTCCAACAGGCGGCGGCACCTGGCGGTCGCGGTCGCCAGATCGCGGAAATCGTCGAGGACCAGCAGGCAGCGCACATGATCGGGGGCGGGCGTCAGCGTCGCTACACCGTTTCCCCCGGGTCAGCCGCAGAGTGCGCCGGTAGGCGCCGTCACGGACCTCCTCGCAACCCGGTACCGCGGTGGCGGCCAGGTGGCCGAACACGCCCTCGTACGCGAACGGAGTCCGTACCGGCAGTCGCAGCGATATCGCACCGGGCGAGCTGGTCAGGGCGCCGAAGCGGGCGGCCGCCTTGCTGCGTAACTGCGTCGGGGTGCTGTCGCACACCAGCCGAACCGTGTCGTTGAACTGACGGATGCTGGAAAACCCGGCGGCGAACGCCACGTCGCCGAACGGCAAGTCCGTCGTCTCGATCAGCACCCGGGCGGCCTGCATGCGCTGCGCACGGGCTAGCGCGAGCGGGCCGGCGCCCACCTCGGCCTGCAGCAACCGCTCCAATTGCCGTGTTGTGTAACCCAGGCGACCGGCCAGACCGGTCACGCCCTCGCGGTCCACCGTGCCGTCGGCGATCAGTCGCATGGCGCGCGCTACGGCGTCACCGCGTACGTTCCATTCCGGAGACCCCGGTGAGGCGTCCGGACGGCAGCGTTTGCAGGCCCGGAAGCCTTCGTGCTGGGCCGCGGCGGCCGTCGGGAGGAAGCGCACGTTGCGGGCCAGCGGAGGCCGGACCGGGCAGCTGGGCCGACAGTAGATCCGGGTGGTCAGCACCGCGATGACGAACCAGCCGTCGAACCGGGCGTCCTTGGCCTGGACCGCCCGGTAACAGCGTTCGAAATCTTCGTGCACCCCTCAACAGTTACACCGTCGGGCCGCCATGACTGGCGGAAAAGCGACATCAATGTCGACAGGCCACAACCTGCGCTACCAGAGCGCCGCATAGGTGCTGGCCAGAATGAAGCCGTGCGACCCGGGAGCCTTGCAGGTGACCGTGCCTTGGTATCCGACACCGCAGGTGGTGCCCCAGTTCTCCAGCCGCTGACCTTCGGGCAGCACGTCGACGTCGCGGGCGAATCCGGGTGGGTCGGCGTGCCGGTACTGTGCTGCCGCCCAGCTACTGACCACGGTCTGGTTGGTGCCGGCCGGAGCGACAATGGGAACCGCGTCGCATCCGGAGACGCCGCCGTTGGGGGCGATCGCACAGGAGCGGCCGTCTGGGGTCTTGAAGAACTTCCAGTAGAAGTCACCGGCCGAGGAAAAATGCCCTTGTGCCAACGGGTAAGCATCGATCGCATCAGCGCCGGACGGAGGATCTGCCGCCGCCGGAACCGTTGTCGACAACGCCGCGACGACCGCGAACGCTGCCCCGACGCGTCGGGCCCTAATGGCCGCGCCCGCCCGGGGTCCGTTGCGCATGAGACAGGACGTCATTCCTCGCCGGCGCGGTGCCGGTCGCGCGGCTTGCGGTCACTTCCGGTGTCCGGCACGTCGCTGTTGCGGAATCTACCGTCGCCGCGGGTCACCTTGATGCTGTAAGCGATGATCCCGAGAAAGACCAGGAGTACCGATCCGTACACGAGAAACACCCAGCTGCCGGTACCCATGCAAAGAGATTACGTCCAAGGCACTACTTGGCCCGTCTGGCCGGCTCAGCCGGTGCGGCCAGCCGAATGCGCTGATCGTGGCCGCGCAGCCGGACGTGCCTGCCCAACTGCCATCGGGCCTGCTCCTCCTCGCCGGCCCCCTGCAGCGTCTGCGCGGAGGCCAGCAACCGGCCCGGGCGTGATTTGGCCAGCTCGCACAGGCGGGCCGCCTCGTTGACCGGCTCACCGATCACCGTGTACTCGAAGCGCTCCTTGGCCCCCACATTGCCGGCGACCACCTGCCCGGCCGCCACCCCGATGCCGGCCCTGAGGTCCGGCATTTCGTGGGCGAGCCGCTCGGCGATGGCCCGGGCGGCCGCCAGCGCGGCGTCCTCGGGACTGTCCAGGTGGTTGGGCGCACCGAAGATAGCCAGCGAGGCGTCGCCCTCGAACTTGTTCACCAGCCCGTGATGGCGGTCGACCTCTTCGACAACGATGGTGAAGAACTGATTGAGCAGTTGCACCACGTCAGCGGGCGGACGGCTGGTTACCAGCTGGGTGGACCCGACGATGTCGATGAAGACGACGGCGACGTGGCGCTCCTCGCCACCCAGCTTCGGGCGTTCGCGCTCGGCCGCCAGCGCTACCTCTCGTCCGACGTGCCGGCCGAACAAGTCGCGCACCCGTTCGCGTTCCCGCAGCCCGTCGACCATCGCGTTGAAACCCCGTTGCAGCTCGCCGAGTTCGGTCCCGTCGAACACCAACAGGTCACCGCGAAGGTCGCCCTGTTCGACGCGTTTGAGCGCCGCACGCACCACCCGAACCGGGGTGGCCGTCAGCCAGGCCAGGATCCACATCAGCGTGAATCCGAAGATCAGCGTGGCCGCCGCGGCGATCAGCACGCCGACCGCGAACTGCGTCTGAGTCAGGTTCTGCATGGCCATCTCGAAGATGGCCATCAAGCCGATTCCGACGACGGGCACGCCCGAGCCGAGCAGCCAGACCATCATGGTGCGGCCCAGGATTCCCGGCGCCAGTCGCCGCGGCGGTGGCCCCGCTTCGAGGGCCTGGGCGGCCACCGGGCGCAGCGCGAACTCGGTGAGCAGGTAGCTGCTGGTGGCCACCAGCAGCCCACAGAAGCTGACCGCGATCAGAAACCGGGGAATGAACATGGTGTTGGCCATGCCGTACAGCACGGTCAGCAACACCGTGCCGATGCCCCACAGGACGAGGTGGCCGACGGCTACCCGCCACGGCGCCATGAACGTATTGCGCTCGTCGCGGGGGGAGGGTTCGCGTTCCTCGATCGCCCAGCGCAGCGCCTCGACGGTGCCACGGGTGATCGAGAACGTCCCCACGGCCAACGCCGCGAGGATGTAGGCCGGGGCCGCCACGAAGGAAACCCAGTACGGGGCGTCCTCGAACACGTCCGGCACCGGCACCGCGACCGTCACCAGCAGTACCGCCACGGCGATGCCGATCAGGTTCGCACCCAGGATCAGCACGGTCATGATGACCTGGATGCGGACTCGCCGGCGCTGCTGATCCTCCGATACGCGCCCCAGCAGCCAGGAGCCGTAAGCGGGGGTGGCCGGCAGTCGCCCGCTCTGCCGGGTCAACCTCTCCAGCATGCGGCCAAGCCGCTGCGCGAAACTCTGCTGGGACGACCGCCTGGACGGCTGTTTGGACGACATGGTTGCGCCCAGCCTAATTCGTGGGCCGCTGATTCCTTCGCACACGCTCTGCGACGAAGCCTCTAAGGTGATGCGGGTGCGTCTCGTTATCGCCCAGTGCACCGTCGACTACGTCGGTCGCCTCACCGCGCATCTGCCCTCCGCACGCCGGTTGCTGCTTTTCAAGGCGGACGGCTCGGTCAGCGTCCACGCCGACGACCGCGCCTACAAGCCGCTGAACTGGATGAGCCCGCCGTGCTGGCTGACCGAGGAACCGGGACCGATCTGGGTGGTGGAGAACAAGGCCGGCGAACAGTTACGCATCACCGTCGAGGCCGTCGAGCACGACTCCAGTCACGACCTGGGTGTCGATCCCGGGTTGGTGAAGGACGGCGTGGAAGCCCACCTGCAGGCGCTGCTCGCCGAGCACGTCGGGCTGCTAGGCGACGGGTACACGCTGGTGCGCCGCGAATACATGACCGCGATCGGGCCCGTCGACCTGCTGTGCCGGGACGAGAACGGCGGCTCGGTGGCCGTGGAGATCAAGCGGCGCGGTGAGATCGACGGGGTGGAACAGCTCACCCGTTATCTCGAACTGCTCAACCGCGACACCGTGCTGGCACCGGTGAAGGGCGTTTTCGCCGCCCAGCAGATCAAACCGCAGGCCCGTACCCTCGCCGCCGACCGCGGAATCCGTTGTCTGACATTGGATTACGACAAAATGCGGGGGATGGACAGCGACGAGTACCGGCTGTTCTGATGGCCCGGCGCCGCACTCGGCCACAACGCGCCGCCGCGCCGCCGAGGCTGGCGCAACGGGTGGAGACCGGACCGGACGGCTACGAGTACCAGGTCCGGCCGGTGGCGGCCGCGCGCGCGGTCAAGACTTATCGCTGCCCCGGATGTGATCACGAAATCCGTTCCGGCACAGCGCATGTAGTGGCGTGGCGGGCAGATTCGGCGGAGGCGGTGCAGGATCGGCGGCACTGGCATACGCCGTGCTGGGCCAATCGCGGCAACCGCGGTCCGACGCGGAAGTGGTCCTAGGTCCTAGCTCAGCGAGGAGCCGGCTCGACCAGTTCGATCAACACCCCGCCGGCATCCTTGGGGTGGATGAAGTTGATCCGCGAGTTAGCCGTGCCGCGACGGGGGTTCTCGTAGACCAGCCGCACGCCCTGTTCGCGCAACTGCGCGCACATGGCGTCGAGGTCGCTGATCCGGCAGGCCAGCTGCTGGATGCCCGGTCCGCGCTTGTCGATGAACTTCGCGATCACCGAGTCCTCGTTGAGCGGAGCCATCAGCTGGATCTGCGCACTAGTGCCCGGCACCGCCAGCATGGCCTCGCGAATCCCCTGGTCGTCGTTGATCTCCTCGTGCACCAGGATCATGCCCAAGTGGTCGTTGTACCACTCGATCGAGGCATCGAGGTCGGCGACTGCGATGCCGACGTGATCGAGTCCAGTCACCAGGGAAGTAGCCAAACTGCGACGGGCGTCAACTTGATCGGTCGTCATCTCATAACGGTAACCTCATAGCGAAGAATCTGCTTCTCCGGGTTGGCACAATCGCCCGCTCTCATGCATGTAGGAGGTTTCATGACGACGTCGGTGATCGTTGCTGGGGCACGGACACCCATCGGCAAGTTGATGGGTTCGCTGAAGGATTTCAGCGCCAGCGATCTCGGTGGTATCGCGATCAAGGCGGCGCTGGAAAAAGCCAACGTGCCTGCATCTGCGGTCGAGTACGTGATCATGGGCCAGGTGCTGACCGCGGGTGCGGGGCAGATGCCGGCGCGGCAGTCCGCGATCGCGGCCGGTATCGGCTGGGACGTTCCAGCGCTGACGATCAACAAGATGTGCCTGTCCGGTATCGACGCCATCGCGCTGGCCGACCAGCCGATTCGGGCCGGCGAGTTCGACGTGGTGGTCGCCGGTGGGCAGGAGTCCATGACCAAGGCGCCGCACCTGCTGATGGACAGCCGATCGGGTTACAAGTACGGCGACGTCACCGTGCTCGACCATCTGGCTTACGACGGGCTGCACGACGTGTTCACCGATCAGCCGATGGGCGCGCTGACCGAACAGCGCAACGACGTCGACCAGTTCACCCGCCAGCAGCAGGACGAATACGCCGCCGCCTCGCACCAGAAGGCCGCCGCCGCGTGGAAGGACGGCGTCTTCGCCGACGAAGTCGTGCCGGTCAGCATTCCGCAGCGCAAGGGCGACCCGCTGCAGTTCAGCGAGGACGAAGGTATCCGCGCCAACACCACCGCCGACTCGCTGTCCGGCCTCAAACCTGCGTTTCGCAAGGACGGCACCATCACCGCGGGTTCGGCCTCGCAGATCTCCGACGGGGCGGCCGCCGTGGTGGTGATGAACAAGGAAAAGGCCCAGGAGCTGGGGCTGAGCTGGCTCGCCGAGATCGGTGCTCACGGTGTGGTGGCCGGGCCGGACTCCACTCTGCAGTCCCAGCCGGCCAACGCGATCAAGAAAGCGCTCGACCGGGAGGGCATCACCGTCGATCAGCTCGACGTCGTCGAGATCAACGAGGCCTTCGCGGCGGTGGCGCTGGCCTCCACCAGGGAGCTCGGGGTGAACCCGGAGATCGTCAACGTCAACGGTGGCGCGATCGCCGTCGGGCACCCGATCGGCATGTCGGGAGCGCGCATCACCTTGCACGTGGCGCTGGAGTTGGCGCGCCGCGGTTCGGGCTATGGCGTAGCGGCGCTGTGCGGCGCCGGCGGCCAGGGCGACGCGCTCGTTCTGCGGGCCCCGTAGCGATTCAGGGGGTGTGGCGCCGGAGTTTGCTGGCTGGCTCGGCGCGCGGCCGCCTCGCCGTATTTGTGAGATTGCTCATATCGATAAGTTACCGGCCGGTACCGGGCGGATACGCAGTCGGCGCCACCGGGTCGGCCGGGTCGAAAGCGGCGTGCCAAAATTGACGGCGTGACTCGTCCCCGTCCCTCGATCGGGCCGGCGTTGGCCGGTGCGGTCGACCTGTCCGGCCTCAAACAACGCGCTCAGCAGTCCACCGCGGCGTCGGGTTCCGCAGCGGGCAGTGGACCGGCGGGGCAACCGGGTGGACCCGACGCCGGGCAGATCATTCAGGTCACCGAGGCCAACTTCGAAGACGCGGTGATCAACCGCTCCGACGAGGTGCCGGTGGTGGTGCTGTTGTGGTCACCGCGCAGCGAGGTCTGTGTCGAGTTGCTCGAGACGCTGTCCGGGCTGGTCGCCGAGGACAACGGCAAGTGGGCGCTGGCAGCGGCCAATGTCGACGCCGCGCCGGGGCTGGCACGGGTATTCGGCGTGCAGGCAGTTCCGACCGTGGTGGCGTTGGCCGCGGCGCAACCCATTTCCAGCTTTCAGGGTGCACAGCCCGGCGATCAGCTGCGGCTCTGGATCGACAAGCTGCTCGAGGCGACCGAAGGAAAGCTCAGGGGTCCGTCCGGCTCCGGTGAGCCGGCGCAGGTCGACCCGACGGTGGCGCGGGCCCGCCAGGAACTCGAGGCCGGCGACTTCGAAGCGGCCAAAACGTCCTATCAGGAGGTCCTGGACGCCAACCCGGGCAACGTCGAAGCGCAGGCGGCAATCCGCCAGATCGACTTCCTCACCCGCGCAACGGCGCAACGCCCGGATGCGGTGCTGGTCGCCGACGCCGCGCCCGACGACATCGACGCGGCCTTCGCCGCCGCGGATCTCCAATTGTTGAACCAGGATGTCAGCGGCGCGTTCGACCGGCTGATTGCGTTGGTGCGTCGCACCGCCGGGGACGACCGGACCAAGGTGCGAACCCGCCTGATCGAGCTCTTCGAGCTTTTCGATCCCGCCGACCCGGAAGTCGTCGCCGGCCGCCGCAACCTTGCCAACGCGCTGTACTGAGCGTCTGCTACTCCGGTTCCAGCCACAGCGCGGACATCGGCGGCAACACCATCACCGCCGAGGCCGGACGGCCGTGCCAGGCGTCCTCGGTGGCGTCCACGCCGCCGAGATTGCCGATTCCCGAACCGTTGTAGACCGTGGCATCGGTGTTGAGCACCTCCCGCCAGCGGCCGGCTAGCGGCAGTCCAAGTCGGTAGTTGCTGTGCTCGGCGCCGGCGAAGTTGAACACACACGCCAGCACCGAGCCGTCGCTGCCGTACCGCAGGAAGCTCAGCACGTTGTTGGCCGAGTCGTTGGCGTCGATCCAGGAATAGCCCTCGGGGGTGTTGTCCTGACTCCACAGCGCCGGATGGCTGGAGTAGATGGCGTTGATGTCGCGCACCAGGCGCAGGGTTCCGTTGGAGAAGCCCTGTTCGTCGAGTTGCCACCAGTCCAGGCCGCGTTCCTCCGACCACTCGGCACGCTGGCCGAACTCCTGGCCCATGAACAGCAGTTGCTTGCCCGGATGTGCCCACTGATACGCGAGCAGACTGCGCAGCCCGGCCGCCTTGGCGTGGTTGTCACCGGGCATCCGGCTCCACAGCGTGCCCTTGCCGTGCACCACCTCGTCGTGGCTCAGCGGCAGCACGTAGTTCTCACTGAACGCATACAGCAGCGAGAACGTCATCTCATGGTGGTGGAAACTGCGGTAGATCGGGTCGCGGCTGACGTAGTCGAGCGTGTCGTGCATCCAGCCCATGTTCCATTTCATCGAAAAGCCAAGGCCGCCAAGGTTGGTCGGGCGCGTGACACCCGGCCAAGACGTAGACTCCTCGGCGATGGTGACGATGCCCGGCGCGGCCTTGTGTGCGGTGGCGTTCATCTCCTGCAGGAACTGCACCGCTTCCAGATTCTCCCGTCCGCCGTAGATGTTCGGCGTCCAACCGCCCTCCGGGCGGGAATAGTCCAGGTAGAGCATCGAGGCCACCGCGTCCACGCGCAGGCCGTCGACGTGGAACTGCTCGATCCAGTACAGCGCGTTGGCCACCAGGAAGTTACGCACCTCGGGGCGGCCGAAGTCGAATACGTAAGTGCCCCAGTCCAGCTGCTCTCCGCGGTTGGGATCGGAGTGCTCGTAGAGCGCGGTGCCGTCGAAGCGGCCCAGCGCCCAGGCGTCCTTCGGGAAATGCGCGGGCACCCAGTCGACGATGACGCCGATGCCGGCCTGGTGCAGTGCGTCGACGACGCTGCGGAATTCGTCGGGGGTGCCGAACCGGGACGAGGGCGCGTAGTACGACGTGACCTGGTACCCCCAGGATCCCCCGAACGGGTGCTCGGCCACGGGCAACAGCTCGACGTGGGTGAACCCTTGTTGGACAACGTATTCGGTGAGCTGCTCGGCGAGCTGCCGGTAGCTCAGCCCGGGCCGCCAGGAGCCGAGGTGCACCTCGAGGGTGCTCATCGGCTCGAACACCGGGTTGCGTTGCGCACGCTGCGCGATCCACTCGCCATCGCCCCAGGTGTACTGGCTGACCGTGACCCGCGATGCGGTCTGGGGTGGCACTTCGGTGCCGAAAGCCAGCGGGTCGGCGCGGTCGGTCACCACGCCGTCGGCGCCGTGCACCCGGAATTTGTAGAGACCTCCGACCGGGAAGTCGGGCCAGAACAGCTCCCACACACCCGAGGAGCCCAGCACCCGCATCGGCGCGTCGTTTCCGGTCCAGCCGTTGAATTCGCCGATCAGGCTGACGCCCTTGGCATTCGGAGCCCACACCGCAAACGACACCCCGGTCACCTCGCCGTCGGGGGTGGTGAACGAACGGGGATGCGCGCCGAGCACTTCCCAGAGTCGCTCGTGGCGGCCCTCGGCGAACAGGTGCAGGTCCACCTCGCCCAGCGTGGGCAGGAACCGGTAGGCGTCGGCGACGACGTGCGGGCCGGAGCCCTCGTAGGTCACCTCGAGCCGGTAGTCGATCAGGTCCACGAACGGCAACGCGACCGCGAACACTCCGGAATCGACGTGCTGCAACGGGAACCGGTCCTCGCCCACCAGCGCCACCACGCTGGCGGCGTGGGGGCGGAAGGCGCGTACCACGGTGTGGTCACCGTATTCATGAGCGCCCAAGATGCTGTGCGGGTTGTGGTGTACGCCGGAGACCAAGCGGCCCACCTCGGCGGGATCGGGCGCCAGATGTGTCGTGGCGAGTTGTTCAGTGCGGTTCATTTCCCCTCACCTCCTGCGCAGCAGCGCGACTCGGGCATCCTCGGGAACGATGGGCATGTTGACGACATGGGCCACGGCGCGGCCCGGGTCGATGCGGATGTAGTTGGCTTGTCCCCATTGATATTCCTCGCCGGTGATCTCGTCGCGCACCCAGAACCGGTCGTAGGGCTCCATGCCCAGCGCCGCCATGTCCAGATGCAGGGTTGATTCTTCGGGCCCGAATGCGTTGAGCGTCACCACCACCAGCACGCAGTCGCCGGTGGCCGGGTCGAACTTGCTGTAGGCCAGCAGGGCGTCGTTGTCCAGGTGATGGAAGGCGATGGTGCGCAGCTGCTGTAGTGCGGGATGTAATCGTCGGATCTCGTTGAGCCGGGTGATGAACGGCTCCAACGAATTTCCTTCGGCCAGCGCGCCCGCGAAGTCGCGGGGGCGCAGCTCATACTTCTCTGAGTCCAGGTACTCCTCGCTGCCCTCACGTACCGCCCGATGCTCGAACAGTTCGTAGCCCGAATACACCCCCCAGGCCGGGCTCATGGTCGCCGCCAGGACCGCCCGGATGGCGAACATGCCGGGACCGTTGTGCTGCAGGATCGCATGCAGGATGTCCGGGGTGTTGACGAACAGGTTGGGGGTGCGGAAGTCGGCGAGGCGAGCGATGTCGTTGCCGAACTCGGTCAGCTCCCACTTCGCGGTGCGCCAGGTGAAGTAGCTGTAGGACTGCGTGAATCCCAGTTTGGCCAGGCCGTACTGGCGCGCCGGCGGAGTGAAAGCCTCGGACAGGAACAGCACGTCGGGGTCGACGGACTTGACCTGGCCGATCAGCCAGGCCCAGAAGTCCGGTGGCTTGGTGTGCGGGTTGTCGACCCGAAAGAACTTGACGCCGTGGTCGATCCAGTGCCGCACCACGCGCAGCACCTCGTCGTAAAGACCGGCCGGATCGTTGTCGAAGTTCAGCGGATAGATGTCCTGGTATTTCTTCGGCGGGTTCTCCGCATAGGCGATGGTGCCGTCGGGGAGCTCGGTGAACCAGTTGCGGTGCGCACGCGCCCATGGGTGGTCCGGTGCACACTGCAGCGCCAGGTCCAGCGCGACTTCCATCCCCAATTCCCTTGCCGTGGAGACGAAATCATCGAAGTCGTCGAGGGTGCCCAGGCTGGGGTGTACCGCGTCGTGGCCGCCCTCGTCGCTGCCGATGGCCCACGGTGAGCCGACGTCTCCGGGCGCGGCGGTCGGGTTGTTGTTGCGTCCCTTGCGGTGCACCTTGCCGATCGGGTGGATCGGCGGCAGATAGACCACGTCGAAGCCCATGCCGGCGATCCGCGGTAGCGCCGCTGCGGCGGTGGCGAAAGTGCCGTGCACCGGGTTGCCGTCGGCGTCCCAGCCGCCGGTCGAGCGGGGGAAAAACTCGTACCAGGACCCGAAGCGCGCCGCCGGCCGGTCGACCCAGACGCCGAATTGCTCACCGCGGGTGACCAATTCCCGCAACGGGAACTCGTGCAGCAGCTCCTCGATCTCCGGGGCAAGTGCGAGCGCGGTGCGGGTCAGCGGGTCCCCGGGGGACCGCAAAGCGGCGGCCGCTTCCAGCAGTGGTTGGCGCTGCTGGCGCGGCATCCCCGCGGCGGCTCTGTCGAACAGCGTCGCACCCACCAGCAGGTCGTTGGAGAGCTCCTGCTCGCCTTGGCCCGCATCGAGTTTCGCGATCAAACCGTGCCGCCAGGTGTGAATGGGGTCGCCCCAGCCGTCGACCCGGTAGCTCCACAACCCAACCCGGTCAGGTGTGAACAGACCGTGAAAAACAATAGGGTTCCAGGCCCATCGTCATGGGCAGGTGCAGCGGCTTGACGCGCTCGTCGGCGGCTGCGGCGTCCGGCCTACCGGCCACCTCGCTTTCGGTGGCTTGCGCGGCCTTGATCCGGCGGACCTCGGTGACCTGCGGGTAACGCGTACCCAGGTACCGCACCACCAGTGTTGCCGCCACCGCTTCGTGTCCCTCGCGCCACACCGCGGCACGAACCGGGATCACCTCACCGACGACAGCTTTTTGCGGGATAAGTACCGCACGAGACGACGGGCTGGACGTCGTCGATCTCGATACGACCGGGCACCCAATCACTCCAATCCGATTCTCCGGCTCCTGCTCGGTCCGCGGGTGCGGACCGCATCGTCGCGGGAGGGTTCTTGGACGTTCTCACCCGCGGAAACCGCAGCGTTCCTCGTCGGGGTTTTGCACAGGTCTTGATTCCTCAGGCCGGTCTGCTCGCCTCCTTGCGCCCATACCCACCCTAGTGGCCGGCTACACCGAAGGTGGCGCAGCCGACTGCCCGAATCGCGGTGGCCGAAGGCTGCAAGCTGGGAAAACCTCAGTAAGGTTGAAATGCGTGAAAGCCCTCCGTCGCTTTACCGTGCGTGCCCACCTTCCACAACGCCTCGCCGCGCTGGACCAGCTGTCGACCAACCTGCGCTGGTCGTGGGAAAAACCGACGCAGGACCTGTTCGCCACCATCGATCCCGAGCTGTGGAACAAATGCGGCAAGGACCCGGTGGCCGTGCTCGGCGCAGTGAAGCCGGCGCGGCTCGACGAACTGGCGACCGACGAGGAGTTTCTGCGCAGGCTCGACGAACTCGCCGCCGACTTGAACGACTATTTGAACCGCCCGCTGTGGTATCAGCAGCAACAGTCTGCCGGCGCCGACCTGCCCACCGGCATCGCCTACTTCTCGATGGAGTTCGGTGTCGCCGAGGTGTTGCCCAACTATTCCGGTGGTCTCGGAATCCTCGCCGGAGACCATCTGAAATCGGCGTCGGACCTGGGGCTGCCGCTGATCGCGGTGGGCCTGTACTACCGCTCCGGATATTTCCGGCAGTCCCTGACCGCCGACGGTTGGCAGCACGAGACCTACCCCTCGCTGGACCCGCAGGGGCTGCCGTTGCGGTTGCTCACCGACGCCGACGGCAGCCCGGCGCTCGTGGAGTTGGCGTTGCCGGACTCCATGCGGCTGCGGGCGCGGATCTGGGTCGCGCAGGTCGGGCGCATCCCGTTGCTGCTGCTGGACTCCGATGTCCCGGAGAACGAGCACGAGCTGCGCACCGTCACCGACCGGTTGTACGGCGGCGACCAGGAGCACCGGATGGTGCAGGAACTGCTGGCCGGTATCGGCGGGGTGCGGGCGATCCGTGCCTTCACCGCCATCGAGGGGCGCCCCGGCCCCGAGGTGTTCCACATGAACGAGGGCCACGCCGGATTCCTCGGCGTGGAGCGTGTCCGCGAACTGACGGAAGGTGGACTGGACTTCGACACCGCCCTGACCGTGGTGCGGTCGGCCACCGTCTTCACCACCCACACCCCGGTTCCGGCCGGCATCGACCGGTTCCCCGCGGAGCTGGTGCAGCGCTACTTCGACGATGCCGGCGACCAGGTGTCCACGCTGCTGCCCGGCGTGCCGACGGCGCGGGTGCTGGCCTTGGGCGCCGAGGACGACCCGACCAAGTTCAACATGGCGCACATGGGTCTGCGGCTGGCGCAGCGGGCCAACGGAGTCTCGTTGTTGCACGGCCGGGTCAGCCGGGTCATGTTCAACGAGTTGTGGCCCGGCTTCGACCCTGCGGAAGTCCCGATCGGATCGATCACCAACGGCGTTCATGCGCGCACCTGGGGGCCGCTCCGCAGTGGCTGGAGTTGGGGCGCGAGCTGGCCGGGTCGGACTCGTTCGGCGAGCCTGCCGTGTGGCTGCGGCTGCAGCAGGTCGACCCGGGGCACCTGTGGTGGATCCGATCCCAGTTGCGCGCGCTGCTGGTTCAGGACGTCCGGCTGCGGCTGCGCCAGTCCTGGTTGGAACGCGGCGCATCGGAAGCCGAATTAACTTGGATATCAACAGCATTCGATCCCGATGTGCTCACCGTGGGGTTCGCCCGGCGGGTTCCGACGTACAAGCGGCTGACCCTGATGTTGCGCGACCCGGCTCGGCTGGAACGGCTGCTGCTCGATGAGCAGCGGCCGGTGCAGCTGATCGTCGCCGGTAAGTCGCACCCCGCCGACGACGGCGGCAAGGCGCTGATCCAGCAGGTGGTGCGGTTCGCCGACCGCCCCGAGGTGCGGCACCGGATCGCCTTCCTGCCCAATTACGACATGTCGATGGCGCGGCTGCTCTACTGGGGCTGCGACGTCTGGCTGAACAACCCGTTGCGGCCGTTGGAGGCCTGCGGAACGTCGGGGATGAAGAGCGCGTTGAACGGCGGGTTGAACCTCTCCATCCGAGACGGCTGGTGGGACGAGTGGTACGACGGCGAGAACGGCTGGGAGATCCCTTCGGCGGACGGCGTGGCCGACGAGAACCGGCGCGACGACCTGGAGGCCACCGCCCTCTACAAGCTGTTGGAGGAGGCGGTGGCGCCCAAGTTCTACGAGCGCGACGAGCACGGGACGCCACCGCGCTGGATCGAGATGGTGCGGCACACGCTGCAGACCCTGGGGCCCAAGGTGCTGGCCTCCCGGATGGTCACCGACTACGTCGAGCAGTACTACACGCCGGCCGCGAGGTCGCTGCGGCAGATCGTCGCGGCTCACGAGGGTGGCGCCCGATTCGATGCCGCCCGGGAACTGGCCGCCTACCGGCGTCGCGCCGAAGAGGCCTGGCCGAAGATCGACATCACCGATGTGGACAGCACCGGACTGCCGGACACCCCGCTGCTGGGATCGAAGCTGACGCTGACCGCCACCATGCACCTGGCCGGCCTGTCGCCCGACGAGGTGACCGTGCAGGCGGTGTTGGGCCGGGTCGACGCGGCCGACGAGTTGCAGGATCCGTTCACCGTCGAGATGACGTACACCGGCAGCGCCGAGGGGGGCTACCAGGTGTTCTCGACGACGACACCGCTGCCGCTGGCCGGGTCGCTGGGCTACACGGTGCGGGTGCTGCCGCGCCATCCGATGCTCGCCGACAGCAGCGAACTCGGGCTGGTCACCCTGGCTTAGCTCTGTGCCAGCCGGGCCAGCGCCGCCCGGACCTGCGCGCCATTCGTGGTCTGCCAGAACGGCGGCAGCGTGGCGCGCAGGTAGTCGCCGTAACGGGCGGTGGCCAGGCGTGAGTCCAACACCGCGACCACCCCGCGATCGGTCACCCGGCGCAGCAGCCGGCCCGATCCCTGCGCCAGCAGCAGCGCCGCATGGCTGGCGGCGACGGCCATGAAGCCGTTGCCGCCGCGGGCGGCGACCGCGCGCTGGCGGGCACTGAGCAACGGGTCGTCGGGCCGCGGAAACGGGATGCGGTCGATCAGCACCAACGACAGCGACGGCCCCGGGACGTCGACGCCTTGCCACAGCGACAGCGTGCCGAACAGGGAGGTCTCCGGCTCGGCGCTGAACTGCTCGACCAACGCGGAGGTGCTGTCGTCGCCCTGGCACAGCACCGGGGTGGACAGTCGGTCGCGCATCGCCTCGGCGGTGGCCCGCGCCGCGCGCATCGAGGAGAACAGGCCCAACGTGCGACCGCCGGCCGCGGTGATCAGTTCGGCGATCTCGGTGAGCTGCTCGGCCGACCCGACACCGTCGCGGCCCGGTGGCGGCAGATGGGCGGCGATGTAGAAGATCCCGGACTTGGCGTGCTCGAACGGAGACCCCACGTCCAGCCCGCACCAGGCGCGGTCCGAACCCTGAAGGCCCCAGGCCTGGGCCATCGCGTCGAAGGTCCCGCCCACCGTCAGCGTCGCCGAGGTCAACACCGTCGTCGACCGGGCGAACACCTGCGTGGCCAGCAGCCCGGCCACCGACAGCGGAGCCACCCGCAGCACCGCACGTGGGGTCCCGCGGTTGTCTTCGTGGTCGAGCCAGACGATGTCGGTGCGGTCCGGGATGGCCGGCCCGAACGACTCGAGGATCCGCGCGGCCGTGTCGGCGATCTCGATCAGCGTCGCGGCCGCCTCCGCCCGCGCGGCCGCGGCCCGCGTGTCGCTGGTGCCCTCGATCGCCGAGCGAGCCGCGTTGGCAGCGTCCCGGAGCGCGGCGAGGTAGGTGGCGAGCTCGTCGTCGAGGTAGTCGATGCGCCCGGCCTGAGCGTCGTGGATGGCCGAGGAGAAGGTCGTCGATGCCGCTTCCAGACGCTGGACCAGCTCCGGCTTCACCAATCTGGTGATGCGCCGCGCCGCCACCCCCAACGACGCGGCCGTCAACTCCGCGGTGGCCACCGACGTCACCCGATCGGCCAACTCGTGCGCTTCGTCGACGACCAGGAGTTCGTGTTCGGGCAGCACCGCGGAGTCGGACACCGCGTCGATGGCCAGCAGCGCGTGATTGGTGACGACGATATCGGCGCCGCCGGCCCGCGCCCGCGCCCTTTCCGAGAAGCACTCGCTGCCGTACGGGCAGCGGGCCACCCCGATGCATTCGCGTGCCGACACGCTGACCTGTGACCAGGATCGTTCCGGCACACCGGGTTTGAGGTCGTCACGATCCCCGGTTTCGGTGCTCGACGCCCACTCGGTGAGGCGTTGCACGTCGCGACCCAGGGCGCTGGCCGCCATCGGGTTGAATAGTTCCTCTTGCGGCGGCTCGTCCGGGTCGTCGGTGACGGCGCCGTGAATCTTGTTCAGGCACAGATAGTTTCGTCGCCCTTTGAGCAACGCGAAGGTGGGCCGGCGAGGCAGTGCGTCAGCCAGCGAGTCGGCCAGGCGGGGCAGGTCGCGGTCGACGAGCTGGCGCTGCAGGGCGATCGTCGCCGTCGACACCACCACCGGTGCGTCGTCGTTGACCGCGCGCACGATCGAGGGAACCAGGTACGCCAACGACTTGCCGGTGCCGGTGCCGGCCTGCACCACCAGGTGTTGGCGGGTTTCGAAGGCCCGGGCGACCGCGTGGGCCATCTGCTGCTGGCCGCTGCGCTCGCTGCCGCCGAGCGCGGCGACCGCCTTGCCAAGCAGCGCCCTGACGGATTCAGCCTCGGACACCAGCTGCCCCTTCGGTCAGGTAGGGATGGTCTGCGTCGGGATCGCCGGTTCGCCGGGGGACAAGCTCAGCCCCTCCCACGGCAGGCTGCGTAACCCCGCCGCCACCAGTTCCCGTGCCGCGGACAGATCGGTCTGGAAGACGGCGCGCCCGGCGCGCACCAAGGGCGTCGTCAACACGCGGTGCGGCTCGGTGACGTCCGGCGGGCGGGCGGCGGGGTGCACGACCTCCTCGGTGACGGTGCCGGTCGGCCGGGCCAGCCGCAGCGCCGCTTTTCGGCCACCGCGGGACTGCTTCTGGCTGCTGCGTTTCTGCACCGGGATGCCGTCCACCTCGACGAGTTTGTAGACCATGCTCGCCGTCGGTGCGCCCGACCCGGCGACCAGAGACGTGCCGACGCCGTAGCGGTCGACCGGCGCGGCGGCCAGCCCGGCGATGGAGAACTCGTCGAGGTCACCGGTCAGCACGATGCGGGTGTGTCTGGCGCCCAGCTCGTCGAGCTGGGTACGCACCTGGTGGGCCAGCGCCTCGAGGTCGCCGGAGTCGATGCGGACCGCACCCAGCTCCGGGCCGGCGGCGGCGATCGCGTTGGCGACCCCCGTCGTCACGTCGTAGGTGTCCACCAGCAGCGTGGTGCCTGGGCCCAGCGCGGCGACCTGTGCCCGGAAGGCGGCCAATTCCTCGGTGCCGCTCTGCTGGGTGTGCACCATGGTGAAGGCGTGCGCGGCGGTGCCCACCGTGGGCACCCCGTACAACCGTTGGGCCTCCAGGTTCGACGTGCCGGCGAAGCCGGCGATGTAGGCGGCCCGCGCCGCGGCGACCGCGGCACGCTCGTGGGTGCGGCGGGTGCCCATTTCGATGACCGGACGGCCGCGGGCGGCGCTGACCATGCGCGCGGCCGCCGAAGCGATCGCGGTGTCGTGATTGAAGATCGACAGCACCAGCGTTTCCAGCAGCACGCACTCGGCGAAGCTGCCGTGCACCGACAGGACCGGGGAGTTGGGGAAGTACAGCTCGCCCTCGGCGTAACCGTCGATGTCGCCACCGAACCGGAAGTTGCGCAGATAATCCACCGTGTCGGGATCGAGGAATTCGGCCACCAGATCGCATGCGGCGTCGTCGAACCTGAACTGCGGCAACAGCTCCAGCAGCCGGCCGGTGCCGGCGACCACCCCGTACCGCCGGCCGGCGGGCAGCCGGCGCGCGAACACCTCCCAGCTGGTCTGTCGCTGCGCGGTGCCGTCGCGCAGGGCCGCCGCCAGCATGGTCAACTCGTATTTGTCGGTCAACAACCCAGCTGATGCAATGTCATTCACGGCGCATTCACCTCGCCAACGGTATCGGCTGACTGCGACGGTGCGCTCTCGGTATCCTTACCCCCATGGTGGTAGCGAAAGCGCCGGCCAAGCCGGGCAGTACGGGGCAGCGCGAATCCGCTCCGGTCGACGCTACGACGAGTCCGTGGGTGACGATCGTCTGGGACGACCCGGTCAACCTGATGACTTACGTGACCTACGTGTTCCAGAAATTGTTCGGCTACAGCGAGCCGCAGGCCACCAAGCTGATGCTGCAGGTGCACAACGAAGGCAAGGCCGTGGTGTCCTCGGGCAGTCGGGAGTCGATGGAGGTCGACGTGTCCAAACTGCATGCCGCCGGGTTGTGGGCGACGATGCAGCAGGACAAATGAGATCCGCGGGTAGCCGGTAGTCATAGTGCGCAAATGGAAGCGCGTCGAGACCCGTAACGGTCCCCGTTTTCGGTCGTCGCTGGCCCCGCACGAAGCGGCCCTGCTGCAGAACCTGGTCGGTGCGATGGTCGGCCTGCTGGACGAGCGGCAGTCATCCTCGCCGTCGGACGAACTCGAAGAGATCACCGGCATCAAGACCGGGCACTCGCAGCGCCCGGCCGACCCGACGCTGGGCCGGCTGCTGCCGGACTTCTATCGCCGGCGTGAGGGGGATCCGCTGGACCTCGACGCCTCCGAGACGCTCAACTCGGCACTGCGCAGTCTGCACGAGCCCGACATCATCGACGCCAAACGTGCTGCGGCGCAGCAGTTGTTGGATACGGTGCCGCAGAACGGCGGCCGGTTCGAATTGACCGAGGACGCGGCCAACGCCTGGATTTCGGCGGTCAACGACCTGCGCCTGACGTTGGGCGTGATGCTCGAGGTCGGGCCGAACGGGCCCGAACGCCTGCCGGCCGACCACCCGCTGGCCGCGCACTTCGACGTCTACCAATGGCTGACGGTGCTGCAGGAGTATCTGGTGCTGGTGCTGATGGGCCACCGGTAACCCCGGTGGCGGGCCCGATGAACTCGCTCACCGACGTCGGCGGAATCCGCGTCGGCCATTACCACCGGCTGGACCCCGACGCGTTCCTCGGCGGCGGCTGGGCCTGTGGCACCACGGTGGTGTTGACGCCGCCCGGGACCGTGGGTGCCGTCGACTGCCGCGGCGGCGCGCCCGGCACCCGGGAGACCGACCTGCTCGACCCGATCAACAGCGTCCGCTACGTGGACGCGGTGGTGCTGTCCGGCGGCAGCGCCTACGGATTGGCCGCCGCCGACGGCGTGATGCGCTGGCTGGAGGAACACCAGCGCGGGGTGGCGATGGGCGGCGGTGTGGTGCCGATCGTGCCGGCCGCGGTGGTGTTCGACCTGCCGGTCGGGGCCTGGGATTGTCGGCCGACCGCCGAATTCGGTTATGCCGCATGCCAAGCCGCCGATACAGCCGGCGACGCGGCGCCCGTCCCGCTGGGCATCGCCGGGGCCGGCGTGGGTGCGCGTGCCGGGGTGCTCAAGGGCGGCGTGGGAACCGCGTCTCGCACGCTGCCGTCCGGAGTGACTGTCGGCGCGCTGGCCATTGTGAACGCCGCCGGTGACGCCGTCGACCGGGCTACCGGCCTGCCGTGGATGGCGGAACTGATCGGCGAGTTCGCGCTGACGCCACCGCCGCACGACCAGGTCGCGGCGCTGGCGGAACTGCCGTCGCCGCTGAGCCAGCTGAACACGACCATCGCCGTCGTGGCCACCGACGCGGTGCTGAGCCCGGCGGCCTGCCGCAGGGTGGCGGTCGCCGCGCACGACGGTCTGGCGCGCACCCTGCGTCCGGCGCACACGCCGCTGGACGGTGACACCGTCTTCGCGCTGGCGACGGGCGCAATCGAGGTGCCGCCGTCACCCAATACCCCCGCCGCGTTGTCGCCGGAAACGGCCGTGATCACCGCGGTTGGTGCCGCCGCGGCCGACTGCCTGGCGCGGGCGGTGGTGTCCGGGGTGATCGCCGCCGAGTCGGTGGCCGGGATACCGGCTTACCGTGACGTGGTGCCGGGCGCGTTCGCCAAGCACACCGGTTAGCGTGCTGGTGATCCGCGTCCACCTGGTCGAGGCGATGCGCCGCCGATCGCGGTTGCGCCGGTAGCCTGGTCGATGCGGGGGACGCGCTGGAAGGGCAGCTATGGGCAGAAGCGGGTCGCGCCCGCCGGCGGCGCAGGACAAGAAGCCGGCCTGGGTTATCGGGGCAACGACGATCGGCACGTTCGTCGCGCTCCTCTACCTCGTCGAATTGATCGACCAACTCACCGGGGGGCCGGCTGGATCGCAACGGCATCAGGCCGCAGACCACCGACGGCTTGTGGGGCATCCTGTTCGCGCCGCTGCTGCACGCGAACTGGGGGCACCTGATCGCCAACACCGTGCCGGTGCTGGTGCTGGGCTTTCTGATGACGCTGGCCGGATTGTCCCGATTCGTCTGGGCCACCGCGATCATCTGGATCCTGGGTGGCTTCGGCACCTGGCTGATCGGCGATATGGGCAGCAGCTGCCGTCCGACCGACCACATCGGAGCCTCCGGCCTGATCTTCGGCTGGCTGGCGTTCCTGCTGGTGTTCGGGATCTTCGTGCGCAAGCTGTGGAACATCGTCATCGGGCTGGCGGTGCTGTTCGTGTACGGCGGTGTGCTGCTGGGCGCACTGCCGGTGCTCGGGGGTGTGTGGCGGCGTGTCCTGGCAGGGGCACCTGTGCGGCGCACTGGCCGGAGTGGTGGCGGCGTATCTGCTGTCATCGCCGGAACGCAAAGCCCGGGAACGGAAGCGGTCCATCCGTGCTTCCCGTTGAGCCATGAGTACGCCGCTGTCGCCGGTCGGGATATTCGACTCCGGCGTGGGCGGCTTGACGGTCGCGCGGGCGATCATCGACCAGTTGCCGGATGAGGAGATCATCTACGTCGGCGACACCGGCAATGGTCCGTATGGTCCGCTGACCATCCCGCAGATCCGTGCCCACGCGCTGGCCATCGGTGACGACCTGGTCGGCCGCGGGGTGAAGGTCCTGGTGATCGCCTGCAACTCGGCCTCGGCCGCCTGCCTGCGGGATGCGCGGGAACGTTACGACGTGCCCGTCGTCGAGGTGATCCTGCCGGCGGTGCGCCGCGCGGTGGCCGCCACCCGCAATGGGCGGATCGGGGTGATCGGCACCCGGGCCACCATCACCTCACACGCCTACCAGGATGCGTTCGCTGCGGCCCGCGACACCGAGATCACCGCGGTGGCCTGCCCGCGGTTCGTCGACTTCGTCGAGCGGGGCGTCACCAGCGGTCGTCAGGTACTCGGCCTGGCCGAGGGTTACCTGGAGCCGCTGCAACGCGCCGAAGTGGACACGCTGGTGCTGGGCTGCACGCACTACCCGCTGTTGTCCGGGTTGATCCAACTGGTGATGGGGGACGAGGTCACACTCGTCTCCAGTGCCGAGGAGACGGCCAAGCAGGTGCTGCGCGTTCTCACCGAACGGGAACTGCTGCGGCCCCACCCGGTCGAATCCGACGGCGCAGCCCCGCCGTCACGGGTGTTCGAGGCCACCGGCGACCCGGAGGCGTTCACCCGGCTGGCGGCCCGGTTCCTGGGTCCCGCCGTGACGGGCGTCGAACCCGTTCGTCATACACGTGTCCACTAGGAATGCCGATGATTCCGACCTCAAAATGCGGCGATGTTTTCCCCATCGTGGTAGCGGGCATGGCACAGTGGTGTCCGTGCGACTAACCGTGCTCGGATGCTCCGGTAGCGTCGTGGGCCCGGACTCGCCCGCGTCGGGTTACCTGCTTCGGGCGCCGGACACGCCGCCGCTTGTCATCGATTTCGGCGGGGGCGTGCTCGGAGCGTTGCAGCGCCACGCCGACCCGGGCTCGGTGCACGTGCTGCTGTCGCATCTACATGCCGATCACTGTCTGGATCTGCCGGGACTGTTCGTCTGGCGCCGGTACCACCCGACGTCGCGGCCCAGTGGCAAGGCGTTGCTCTACGGGCCCAGCGACACCTGGTCCCGGATGGGGGCGGCGTCGTCGCCCTACGGTGGCGAAATCGATGACTGCTCGGACATTTTCGACGTTCGCCACTGGGTTGACGGCGAAGCGGTGACGATCGGCGCGCTGACCATTGTGCCCCCGGGTGGTCGCGCATCCCACCGAGTCGTTCGGTCTGCGCTTCACCGACCCCACCGGGGCGTCGCTGGTGTACAGCGGCGACACCGGCGCGTGCGAACAATTGGTCGAGCTCGCCCGCGGCGCCGACGCCTTCCTGTGCGAGGCGTCCTGGACGCATTCGCCGAAACATCCGCCGGCGCTGCATCTTTCCGGCACCGAGGCCGGCCGGGCCGCGGCTCAGGCGGGAGTGCGCGAGTTGCTGCTGACCCACATTCCGCCGTGGACGTCGCGGGAGGACGTGATCAGCGAGGCCAAGGCCGAGTTCGAGGGTCCGGTGCACGCAGTGGTGCCCGGTGAGACGTTCGAGGTCCGCAACTCCTAGTCCGCCGCGGATGTGACCGGCTGCCAACATCGTGCCGAAATCCCGCGCCGCCGATGCGCTCGCGGTGCGACCGATAGGGTAGGCGTCGTGTCAAAACGAGAAGACGGCCGCCTCGACGACGAGCTACGTCCAGTGGTCATCACCCGGGGTTTCACCGAGAATCCAGCGGGTTCGGTGTTGATCGAATTCGGCCGCACCAAGGTACTGTGCACCGCCAGCGTCACCGAAGGCGTGCCCCGTTGGCGTAAGGGATCGGGCCTGGGTTGGCTGACCGCCGAGTACGCGATGCTGCCGTCGGCCACCCACACCCGGTCGGACCGTGAGTCGGTGAAGGGCCGGCCCAGTGGCCGCACCCAGGAGATCAGCCGGTTGGTCGGTCGCTCGTTGCGGGCGTGTATCGATCTCGGGGCGCTGGGGGAGAACACCATCGCCGTCGACTGCGATGTGTTGCAGGCGGATGGCGGCACCCGGACCGCCGCCATCACCGGCGCGTACGTGGCGCTGGCCGACGCGGTGACCTACCTGTCCGCACTGGGCAAGCTGTCCGATCCCCGACCGTTGTCGTGCGCCATCGCCGCGATCAGTGTCGGGGTGGTCGACGGTCGGGTCCGCGCCGACCTGCCCTACGAGGAGGACTCGCGCGCCGAGGTCGACATGAACGTCGTCGCGACCGACACCGGGACGCTGGTCGAGGTGCAGGGCACCGGCGAAGGTGCGACGTTTCCGCGGTCGACTTTGGACAAGTTGCTCGACGTGGCGCTGGCGGGTTGCGACAAGCTGTTCGCCGCCCAGCGCGAGGCGCTGGCGCTGCCCTACCCGGGTGAGCTGCCCGAGCGCAAGCCGCAACCGAAGGCGTTCGGAAGCTGAGCCGGTTACTCGTGGCCAGCCGTAACCGCAAGAAGCTGGCCGAGTTGCAGCGGGTGTTGGACGCTGCGGGGTTGTCCGGGATGACGTTGGTGTCCTTGGACGACGTCGAGCCGTTCGACGAGGCCCCCGAGACCGGCGCGACGTTCGAGGACAACGCGTTGGCCAAGGCGCGCGACGCATTCGCCGCGACCGGGTTGCCGAGCGTCGCCGACGATTCCGGGTTGGAAGTGGCCGCGTTGAACGGGATGCCCGGGGTGTTGTCGGCACGCTGGTCGGGCCGGCACGGCGACGATGCGGCCAACACGGCTCTGCTGCTGGCGCAACTTCGCGACGTGCCCGACGGGCGCCGCGGCGCCGCGTTCGTCTCGGCGTGCGCGCTGGTCTCTCCCACGGACGAGGTGGTGGTGCGCGGGGAGTGGACCGGCGCCATCGGCCGGGAGCCGCGCGGCGACGGCGGCTTCGGCTACGACCCGGTATTTCTTCCCGATGACGCCGGCGGCCGGACCGCGGCCGAGCTCAGTCCGGCCGAGAAGGACACGGTCTCGCACCGCGGGCGGGCGCTGCAGCTGCTGCTGCCGGCCCTGCGGGCGCTGTCGACGGCTAGACGGGGAACTGCGCTTTGACGGCGCGGGTCTGTCGCTGCTCGACCAGGATGCCCAGCAGCGGGATGGTGCCGGCCAGCAGCACACCGACGGTCTTGCCGATCGGCCAGCGGACTTTGATCGCCAGATTGAATGCGGCCAGCATGTAGATGAAGTAGACCCAGCCGTGCACCACCTCGATCCAGCGGATCTCGCGGTGGAAGACCAGGTGCGAGACGATCTCCCCGCACAGCGCGATCAGCCAGATACCCGTCACCCACGCCATCACCCGGTACGCGAGCAACGCGGTGCGGATCTTCTCGACGGGGAATACCGAGGCGCCGCGCTCGACGCCCGTCGCTTCGGGGGGTGTCTCGGATGTACTCATGCGGTGGTCCTGTTCTGTTTCTCGGCGTCGTGCTGGGCGAGCTCGGCCAGGTAAGCGTTGTACTCGCGCAGAGCCGGGTCATCGGTCTGTTCTGCTGCGGGTTGCGGCCGCTCCGGTAACAGCCCGGCCGGTATCTCGGTGACGGTGCCGCTGGGCTGCGGCGGTGCTTGCTCGTATCGGACGAATTTCCGGTAGGCGTAGACGCAGAACGCGGCGAACATCGGCCACTGCAGCGCGTATCCGAGGTTCTGGTAGCTGCCCGACACGGACTGGAACCGCGTCCACTGCCACCAGCCCAGTGCCAGGCAGCCGCATGCCGCGGCGATCACCAAGGCGATCGCCGCGAGCCGGTGGTGCCGGGTGTTGGCCTGCTTGGACACCCCATGACGGTACCGCGGTGGCGGTCATGGCTGGTGCCGGACGAACCCACCGAGTCGCGCGCGGCCGACGGATCCGCCGCGTGCGGCGGTAGGATCGCTGAGCGCGCGGGCGTGATGAAATTGGCATACATGCCGGCTTTAGGTGCCGGTGCTCGAGAGAGCGTGTGGGTTCGAGTCCCACCGCCCGCACCGGTGAGCATCGGCGCTGGCGCTTTGAAGCCGTAGGGTGAGCGCATGGGCAGTTGGAGCGTCTGGTCGGTCACCTGCTTTTTCTGCGAACGAAATGTGCCGTTATGGCAGTCGCGGCGGACGCCGCAAGGCAACTTCTACGGACCCTGTTGCGCCGAGCTGGGGCAGCAGGGACGCAAGCCTCGCCGCCTGTTCGAGCGTTGGCGCTGAGCCCGCACTCGGCGGTCCCGGGTGTGCACCGACCCTCCTGACTGAACACGTGCCCGCTGGCTGTTCTCGTATTCGGCTATCGCCGCAGGGTGCCGAGCTGACCCGGGTGGTATCGGGGGCCGGCCGCGAGGCTGGTGCCCGAGTTTGGGCGAACAAGTGTTTAGCGAACCGGAGGCCTGGGAAGCCGTTAGGGACCGCGCATTCAAGCCTCTCGCGCGGCGTACCCGATCCGAGCCCGATCCAACATTGGAAGAAGAACTATGAGTTCGACTCTTCGCAGCCTCACCCGGTGGAGCTCGGCTCCCGCCAAAGGCGTCGAGACGGCATCGAAACCCTGGGTCAACATTCCCCGGGGCCTGGCCGCCCGGGCCACCACCCCGTTGCTTCCCGACGACTATCTCAAGCTGCTCAATCCGCTCTGGTCGGCGCGGGAGCTGCGCGGGCGCGTCGTGGACGTCAAATCGGAAACCTCCGATTCGGCGACGGTCACGATCAAACCTGGCTGGGGTTTCTCCGGCAAGTACGACCCGGGACAGTACGTCGGCATCGGGCTGCGGGTGGACGGGCGCTGGCACTGGCGCTCCTACTCGCTGACGTCAGTTCCCAAGCGCGACAACAAGAACATCACCATCACCGTCAAGGCCACCCCCGAAGGCTTTCTGTCGACGCACCTGGTCAAAGGTGTGAAACCGGGAACCATCGTGCGATTGGCAAGTCCGAAAGGCGATTTCGCGCTGCCCGATCCGCCGCCGGAGAAGATCCTGTTCATCACCGCCGGCAGCGGTATCACCCCGGTGATGGCGATGTTGCGCACCCTGAATTCCCGCGGACAACAAGCCGACGTGGTGCACATCCATTCCGCACCGACCATCGACGACGTCATCTTCTGTGACGAATTGCGGGAATTGGAGAAGAAGCAAGAGGGCTACCGGCTGCACCTGCAGCTCACCGAGAGTCAGGGACATTTGGAGTTCGGGGACCTCAATGACATCGTGGCCGACTGGCAGGAACGTCCGGCGTGGGTGTGCGGGCCGCCGGCGTTGCTGGACGAGGCCGAGAAATGCTGGAAAGAAGCAGATCTCGACGATCAGCTACATATGGAGCGGTTCACCATCGCCGCCACCGACAAGGGCGGTGAAGGCGGCACCGTAACCTTCGCGATCTCCGACAAGACGCTGGAGATCGACGGTGCCACAACGCTTTTGGAAGCCGGTGAAGAAGCCGGAATCCAGATGCCGTTCGGCTGCCGGATGGGTATCTGCCAATCCTGTGTGCTCCCGTTGGAGGCGGGTCACGTGCGCGACATCCGGTCGGGAATCGAGCACCGCGAAGGTGACCGCATCCAGACCTGCATCTCCACCGCCTCCGGCGACTGCACGCTCAAGATCTAGGAGAAATTACATGGCTATCACCGACATCAAGGAATACGCCCACCTCACCACCGAGGACATCGAGCAACTCGCTCAAGAATTGGACGCGATCCGCGCCGACATCGAGGAGTCCCGCGGCGAACGCGACGCACGCTACATCCGGCGCTCCATCCAGTTGCAGCGGGCGCTGGCCGCCGGCGGCCGAGCTGCGTTGTTCGCCAGCCGGAACCGCTACGCGTGGCTGGCCGGCACGGGAATGCTCGCGATGGCCAAGATCATCGAGAACATGGAACTGGGCCACAACATCACCCACGGGCAATGGGACTGGATGAACGACCCAGAGATCCACTCCACCGAATGGGAGTGGGATACCACCTGCCCGAGCGTGCAGTGGAAGCACTCGCACAATTTCGTGCACCACAAGTACACCAACGTCGTGGACCTGGACGCCGATGTCGGGTACGGCATCATGCGCGTCACCCGCGACGAGCCTTGGGAGCCTTACTATCTCGGCAACCCGATCTACAACATGCTGCTGGGCACCCTGTTCGAATGGGGGGTGGCGCTGCACCACATCGAGTCCAAGAAGCTGCGCAAGAAGGAGAAGACCTGGGCCGAGGCCCGCAAGGATCTGCGCATCATCGGCAAGAAGGTCGCCAAGCAGGCCGGCAAGGACTACGTGGTCTTCCCGGCGCTGACCGGACGCAACTGGAAGCACACCATCAAGGCCAATATGACGGCCAACCTGATTCGCAACTACTGGGCGTACATGGTGATCTTCTGCGGCCACTTCCCGGACGGCGCCGAGAAATTCACCGTCGAGGAGTTCGAGAACGAGACCAAGGGCGAGTGGTACCTGCGGCAGATGCTCGGATCGGCGAACTTCAACGCCGGACCGATCATGGCGTTCGTCAGCGGGAACCTGTGCTACCAGATCGAGCATCACCTGTTCCCGGACCTGCCCAGCAACCGGTACGCGGAGATCGCAGTGCGGGTGCGCGAACTGTGCGACAAGTACGACCTGCCCTACACCACGGGATCGCTTGGGCGACAGTACTTCCAGTCGTTCTGGACGATCCTGAAGCTGGCGTTGCCGGACAAGTACCTCAAGGCCTCCTCCGACGACGCGCCGGAGACCCGCTCGGAACGCAAGTTCGCGATCCGCAAGGGCGTCCGGGACAGCTTCGTCGACCCGGAGACCGGAAAGCGGCGCGGTCTGCGCACCGCACTGCGGGAGCTGCGGGCGGCGTGAGCCGCCCGGCGGGCCGGGATACGATCCTCCGAACGCCCCGACGAATGAAGGGAGGGCGGAATTGTCCGTCGCACGACGCGAGCGTGCCGCTCTGGTAGAGACCATGCGCAGCGCCGGCCCCGACGCCCCCACCCTCTGCGAGGGCTGGGACACCCGAGATCTGGCGGCCCACCTGGTGATCAGGGAGTACCGCCCGGACGCCGCGCCGGGCATCCTCATCCCGTACTTCGCCGGCCACACCGATAAGCTGCAGAACAAGGTCGCTCAGGAGACGGACTGGGAGACGCTGGTGGACAAGGTCGCCTCCGGCCCGCCCGCCTACTCGCCGTTCAAACTGCTCGACGCGGTGGCCAACGTCGCCGAGATGTTCATCCACAACGAGGACGTCCGCCGCGCCCAGCCCGGCTGGGAGCCGCGCGAACTGGAGCCGAAGCTCGTCGAGCGGCTGCGCAAAACCGTGCCGCTGATGGGCCGGCTGACCCTGTCGAAGGTGCCGGGCCGGGTGGCCCTGCGCACCAACGACGGCAAGACGATCCTGATCGCCGGCCACGGCCCGGCCGTTACCGTCACTGGCAATCCCGAGGAATTGCTGCTGTTCGCCGTCGGCCGGACCGCCCGGGTGGACTTCGAGGGCGACGAGTCCGCGGTGCAAGCCGTCAAGGATGCGCCCAAGGGCCTGTAGTGCCGCAGAGCACCCGGAGTTGACCTGCAGTAAGGCAACCCTTAGTTTGTGGGGGTAACTTACTAGCTCGGGGTGGGCCTGGATATGAGCACCGTGACGTCGCGGGTAGGCGGCCGTCCAGCGCTGATCGCGGTGGACGACGTGGTCCGCGTCGGTCGCGAGTTGGGTCTGCGGCGGCTGAGCGTCAACGCGGTCGCCGCACGACTCGGGGTCTCGGCGACCGCGCTGTACCGGCACGTGGAGAGTCGCTGGGAGTTGGAGCGACTGGTCGGCGAGAGTCTGCTCGCCGAGCTCGAACTGCGCGACGACCCCGACGACGGCATCGAAGGCCACCTGCTGTCCTTCGGGCTGCAGCTGTGGCACTACACCGTCGAGCATCCCGGTCTGGCGTCCTATCTGCAGGTGCTGTTCCCACGCGGCGACGCCGGGGTGCGGTTGCTGGTCACCGAGGTCGATGCGCTGAGTCGGCGCGGCTACGCCGAAGAGGCGGCGATCGTGTTGAGCAGCGCCGTCGCCACCCTGGCGATCAGCCTGGCCGCCCGCGAAGAAAGCAACACCAGCACTACCGGTGGCGACCAGGCCGACAGGTTCGCGGCGGAACGCGACGCCGTGGCGCAGCGGCTGGCCGGGCACCCGCGGCTGGGCGCCGCACACGGTGTGCTCCCGGAGTTGGCGAGTGCGGAGTACGTGCGGCTGTTGCTGGCCGCGTCGATCAAGGGGCTGGTCGGGGAGATCCCGCCCGGGCGTCCGATCACCGAAGTCGTGGCGGCCACACCGCCGCGGGAGAGGACCGTTGATGGCACGCGGATTTTCCGGCGTGGTGATGAGGGGCTACGGCGCGCGCGACCATATGGCGACGGTGCTTGAAACCCAGCTGATCGCACCGCATATGGTGCGGGTCCGGATGGAGTCGACGACGCTGTTCGACGAGGTCGAGCCCGAGCCGGCGGCGTGGTTGCGGTTCTGGTTCCCGGATCCGAAAGGATCCAAGACCGAATTCCAGCGCGGCTACACCCTTTCCGAAGCCGACCCGGCCACCGGTCGGTTCGCCGTCGACGTGGTGCTGCACGAGCCGGCCGGACCCGCATCGACCTGGGCCCGCAACGTCGCACCCGGCGCCAGCATCGCGGTGATGGTGCTGATGGGCTCCACGCGCTTCGACGTGCCCGAGGAACAGCCGGCCGGATACCTGCTGATCGGTGACTCGGCGTCCATTCCCCGGGATCAACGGGATCATCGAAACCGTCCCGGATGACATCCCGATCGAGACGTACCTCGAACAGCACCACGACAACGACCCGCTGATCCCGATCACGCCGCATCCCCGGGTGCGGGTGCACTGGGGTGCCCCGACGGGACGAGAAGGCACTGGCCAACGCGATCGAGAGTCGCGACTGGTCGAACTGGTACTGCTGGGCGACCCCGGAAGCCAACGCGCTCAAGCACGTCCGCAAACGGCTACGCGACGAGTTCGGGTTCCCCAAGTCCGAGATTCACGCGCAGGCGTATTGGAGCGCCGGCAAGGAGATGGGTACCCGGCGCGGCGACGAGCCCGCTGAGGCGCCCGCGGCTGAACCGGAAGTTGTTGCGGCGCAACCGGAATCCGTCGAGGCGCCAGCCGTGCCGGCCACCCGGGGCAGCTGGCGCGCGCAGGCCGCCGGCCAGTTGCTGGCGCCGTTGCGCTCGGCGCTGATCGTCTCCGGGGTGCTGCAGGCCATCGTCACGCTGGTGCAGTTGGCGCCGTTCGTGCTGCTGGTCGAGCTTGCCCGGTTGCTGGCCGCCGGCGCTGAGGAGTCCCGGTTGTGGAATCTCGGGCTGTGGGCGGTGTCGCTGTTGGGATTGGGCGTGCTGCTCGGTTCGGCGCTGACGCTGTGGCTGCACGTGGTCGACGCGCGGTTCGCCACCGACCTGCGTTCCCGGCTGCTCGCCAAGCTGTCCCGGCTGCCGCTGGGCTGGTTCACCGCCCGCGGGTCGGGGGCGATCAAGCAGTTGGTGAGCGACGACACGCTGTCCCTGCACTATCTGGTCACCCACGCCATCCCGGACGCGGTCAACGCCGTGGTGGCCCCGGTGGCGGTGCTGCTGTATCTGTTCGTCGTCGACTGGCGAGTGGGGCTGGTGCTGTTCGTGCCCGTGCTGGTCTACCTGGTGACGATGTCGGTGATGATGGTCCAGTCCGGGCCACGCATCGCGCAGGCCCAGCGGTGGGCGGAGCGGATGAACACCGAAGCCGGCGCCTACCTGGAAGGCCAGCCGGTGATCCGGGTGTTCGGGGGCGCCGCCGCCTCGAACTTCCGGCGGCTGCTCGACCAGTACGTCGGCTTCCTCGTCGCCTGGCAGCGGCCGTTCACCGGCAAGAAGACGCTGATGGATCTGGCCACCCGTCCCGCGACGTTCCTGTGGCTGATCGCGACCACCGGCACGCTGCTGGTGGTCACCCACCGGATGAATCCGGTCGATCTGCTGCCGTTCTTGTTGCTGGGCACCACCTTCGGGGCCCGGCTGCTCGGCATCGGCTACGGGCTCGGCGGCATCAGGGGCGGCATGCTGGCCGCACGGCGCCTGCAGATCGCGCTCGCCGAACCGGAGCTCACCGTCGAAGAGCTGCCGGTTTCCCACTCCGCCGCGGGTGTGGTGTTCGACGCCGTCAGCTTCGGCTACCGCCCGGACGTGCCGGTGATCCGCGACGTGTCGCTGCAGTTGCGGCCCGGCACCGTGACCGCCCTGGTCGGTCCGTCCGGTTCCGGAAAGTCCACGCTGGCCGCGCTGCTGGCCAGGTTCCACGACATCCAGGCCGGGTCCATCCGGGTTGGCGGACAAGACATTCGGTCGTTGACCGCCGACGAACTCTACACCCGCGTCGGATTCGTGCTGCAGGAGACCCAGCTGGTGCACGGCACCGTCGCCGAGAACATCGCGCTGGCCGTGCCCGACGCCACCCGTGAGCAGATTCAGTCCGCGGCCACGCAGGCGCAGATCCACGACCGCATCCTGCGGCTGCCGCAGGGCTATGACACCGTGCTGGGCGCCGCGGCCGCGCTGTCCGGTGGGGAACGCCAACGCCTGACGATCGCCCGCGCGATCCTGGCCGACACCCCGGTGCTGATTCTCGACGAAGCCACCGCCTACGCCGACCCGGAATCGGAATACCTTGTGCAGCAAGCGCTCAACCGGCTGACTCAGGACCGAACCGTGTTGGTGATCGCGCACCGGCTGCACACCGTCACCGGTGCGGACCAGATCGTCGTGCTCGACCACGGACGCATCGTCGAGCGCGGCACCCACGACGAGTTGCTGGCCGCCGATGGCCGCTACCGCCGCCTCTGGGATACCGGCCGGCCCCGGGCGGCTGTCAGCGCCGGTCAGGAGGGTGCCCGATGATCCGCGCCTGGCTCAGCCTGGTACCGGCCGAGCGCCGGAGCAAGGTGATCGCTTATGCGACACTGACTTTCGTCTCGGTGGTCGTTCGGGCGGTCGGCACCGTGCTACTGGTCCCGTTGGTTGCCGCGTTGTTCGGCGACACCCCGCGGCAGGCGCTGGTGTGGCTGGGCTGGCTGACCGCGGCGACCGTGCTCGGCTGGTTGATCGACACCACCACCGCGCGCCTCGGATTCGACTTGGGCTTCGCCGTATTGGACCACACCCAGCACGACGTGGCCGACCGGCTCCCCGATGTCCGGCTGGACTGGTTCACCGCCGAAAACACCGCGACCACACGGCAAGCCATCGCCTCGACCGGTCCCGAACTGGTCGGCCTGGTGGTCAACCTGCTGACGCCACTGATCAGCGCGGTGCTGCTGCCCGCGGTCATCGCCCTGGTGCTGTTGCCGATCTCCTGGCAACTCGGTGCGGCCGCGCTGGCCGGGGTGCCGCTGATGCTGGCCGCGCTGTGGGCGTCGGTGCGGCTGTCGCGCAAAGCCGACGCCGCGGCCGGTGCGGCCAACAGCGCGCTGACCGAGCGGATCATCGAATTCGCCCGTACCCAGCAGGCGTTGCGTGCCGCGCGCCGTGTCGAGCCGGCCCGCAGCATGGTCGGCGACGCGTTGAGCAGGCAGCACAGTGCGACGATCCGGCTGCTGGGTATGCAGATTCCGGGACAGTTGCTGTTCAGCATCGCCAGCCAGGTGGCGCTGATCCTGCTCGCCGGCGCCACCACGGCCTTGACGGTCGGCGGCACGCTCACCGTGCCGGAGGCCATTGCGCTGATCGTGGTGATCGCCCGCTACCTGGAGCCCTTCACTACCGTCAGCGAACTGGCGCCGGCTCTGGAGAGCACCCGCGCCACCCTCGACCGCATCCGGTCGGTGCTGACCGCGCCGAGGGTTGCGGCCGGCGCCGAATCGCTGCCTTCCCAATCCGCGCCACGCATCGAGTTCGACGGTGTCACTTTCGGTTACGACGGGGGCAGCCATCCGGTGCTGGACGGTGTCAGCTTCGCGCTGGAGCCGGGTACTGCGACCGCGATCGTCGGTCCGTCGGGATCCGGCAAGAGCACGGTGCTGGCGCTGATCGCCGGACTGCATCAGCCGACCCGCGGCCGCGTCCTGATCGACGGTGTCGACGCCGCCGCACTGACCGCCGATGCCCGTCGCGCCGCGAGCAGCGTGGTGTTCCAGCATCCGTACCTGTTTCACGGGACCATTCGGGAGAACGTGCTGGCCGGCGATCCGGGAGCCGACGAAGACCGGTTCACCCGGGCGATCCGGCTGGCCCGGGTCGACGAACTGACCGGCAGGCTGCCGGACGGGGTCGACGCGGTCGTCGGCGAGGCGGGCTCGGCGCTGTCCGGCGGCGAGCGCCAGCGGGTGAGCATCGCCCGTGCCCTGCTCAAAGGGTCGCCGATCCTGCTGGTCGACGAGGCAACCAGCGCCCTGGACAACGAGAACGAGGTCGCGGTGGTCGAAGCGCTGACCGCCGAACCGGAGTCGCACACCAGGGTGATCGTGGCGCACCGGTTGGCCAGCATCCGGCACGCCGACCGGGTCCTGTTCGTCGAGAACGGACGGGTCGTCGAGGACGGGCCGGTCGACGAGTTGCTGGCCGCGGGCGGCCGGTTCAGCGAGTTCTGGCGCCAGCAGCACGAGGCGGCCGAATGGCGGATCGCCGCGGAGTAGGCGGCTGGCTTCGGTTCCGCCGTGGTGACCCTGCTGCGAACCTCGGCAGGATTTGTCACTGTGCCGTCAGCCTCGCGAGGGGACGACTGCCGTAACTCTTTCCGTATGGCTTACAG
Source organism: Mycobacterium kiyosense (assembly GCA_021654635.1). NCBI lineage: Bacteria > Bacillati > Actinomycetota > Actinomycetes > Mycobacteriales > Mycobacteriaceae > Mycobacterium > Mycobacterium kiyosense. The sequence continues at coordinate 4,306,652 of AP025179.1, read as the reverse complement.
TCGGGAGTTCAGCCTGGCTGTAGCGGGAGGCGTGTTGTGAGTGCCCTGATGTCGATTCCCCGGTATCCCACCGACGTGACCGCCGAATGGCTGTCGCGGGTGCTCAGCCAACGCGGCACCCCGGTCGAGGTGAGCGAGACCCGCGTCGAACCGATCGGCACCGGGCAGACCGGCGCCACCTACCGGGTGACGGCCGGTTACGGTTCGGATCAGGGTGAGCTGCCCACCACGTTCGTGATCAAGTTGCCGGCCCAGGACGACGCGGTGCGCGACCGGGTGGTCTTCGGCTACCGCAGCGAGTGTGCGTTCTACGCCTCGGTGGCCGACCGGGTACAGGTGCCGACACCGGACTGCTTCTACAGCGAAATCAGCGAGGACGCAGCGAATTTCGCTTTGTTGCTGGCCGACCAGGCGCCCGCGGTTCAGGGCGATCAACTCGCCGGCTGCGGCGAGCAGGAGGCGCGGCTGGCGGTCACCGCGCTGGCCGGGCTGCACGCACCCAGCTGGTGTGATCCGGTCTGGCTGGACTTCCAGGGCATCGCTTTTGCGCGCCCGGACGCCGAGGGCGCCAAGGGCATGGGCGAGGTCGCGAAAATGAGCGTGGATATCACGCTGCAGAAACTCGGCGACCGGATGACCGCAGCCGATCGCGAGACCTTCTCCACGACAATGAGTTTGGTGGCGCCGTGGCTGATGTCCGAATACGACCGGTTCGCGCTGCTGCACGGCGACTACCGGCTGGACAATCTGCTGTTCGACCCGCAACGGACCCGGGTGAGCGTAGTGGACTGGCAGACGCTCGGTGTCGGGCTGCCGGCGCGCGACCTCGCCTACTTCACCGCGACCAGCCTGGATTCGCAACTGCGGCCGGCCATCGAGGAATCGCTGGTCGAGCAGTATCACCGGGCGTTGTGTGATTACGGGGTGAGCGGCTACGACCGTGAAACCTGTTGGCGGGACTACCGGCTCGGGGTGCCGCAGGCCTTGCTGATCTCGGCGTTCGGGTTCGCCTTCGCCAGCTCCACCGAGCGCGGCGACGACATGGTGCTGACCATGCTCGCTCGCGGCTGCCAGGCGGTTCGCGATCTGGGCACGCTGGAATTGATCGGCTGAGCCGGACAGTCAATTGTGGCGCCCCGCTTCGTGAACCAGTTGCATGCGCGAAGTGAGCCCAAGCTTGCTGTAGACGTGGGTTAGATGCGTTTGCACGGTGCGCGGCGAGATGAACAGCCGGGCGCCGATGTCCTTGCCCAGCGCGGTCGATCCTGCGCTGAGGGCGCATCGCACTCGCGTTTCGAAGCCCTGGGCGCAGAGTCAACGCGGCCTTGCTGCGAAAGTGCCAGCTTGCCGCTTAGCGCTGGGCTCCCTTGACCAGGTTGCCGCCGATGATCAACCGCTGAATCTCGCTGGTGCCCTCGTAGAGTCGCAGCAACCGCACGTCGCGATAGATCCGTTCCACCGGTACGCCGCGCATGTAGCCACTGCCGCCGTGCACTTGCACCGCCAGATCGGCGACCTTGCCGGCCATCTCGGTGCAGAACAGTTTGGCCGCCGACGGCGCGATGCGCCGGTCCTCGTTTGCGACCCACGCGCGTGCGGTATCGCGGACCAGCGCACGCCCGGCGAGCACCCCGGTCTGCTGGTCGGCCAGCATCGCCTGCACCAACTGGAACTTCCCGATGGGCGTGCCGCCCTGTGTCGCGGTCGCGGCGTAGGCCACGGATTCGTCCAGCGCACGCTGTGCCGCGCCGACCGCCAGCGCGGCGATGTGCACGCGGCCGCGCGCCAGCGAGGTCATGGCCGCCCGGTAACCGATGTCCTCGGCGCCGCCGATCAACGCGCTGTCGTCGACCCGGACATTGGTGAAGGTGACGTCGGCCGTCCAGGCGCCCTCCTGGCCCATCTTGGCGTCCTTGACACCGACCTGGACGCCGGGAGTATCGGCCGGGACCAGGAAGACGGCGATGCCCGGCCCCCGTTCGTCGGCGGGCCGGGTGCGGGCGAAGACGATGAACAGGTTCGCGACGGGTGCGTTGGTGATGAAGCACTTCTGGCCGTCGATCACCCAATCCTGTTGATCGCGAACGGCTTTGGTCTTCAGGCCGGCCGGGTTGGAGCCAGCGCCGGGTTCGGTGAGGGCGAAGGAGGCGACGGTTTCACCTGATGCGATGGACTCCAGCCAGCGCGCCTTCTGTTCGTCGGTGCCGAAGCCGACGAGCACCTGCCCGGCGATGCCGTTGTTGGTGCCGAACATCGACCGCAGCGCCAGCGAGGTGTAGCCCAACTCCATGGCCAATTCGACGTCCTGGATCAGGTTCAAGCCCAGCCCGCCCCACTCCTGGGGGATCGCGTAGCCGAACAGGCCCATCTTCTTGGCCTGGTCGCGCAGGTCGTCGGGCACCTGATCGTCGTCGAGGATCTGCTGCTCGCGCGGTATCACCGCGGTGCGCACGAAATGGCGCGTCTGCGCCAGGATCTCGCGGAAGTCCTCGTCGGAGACCTCGGCAACGGACATCGTTCGGTGCTCCTTCGACCGGCTTGATAGGGTGAACCAATATCATATATGAAATATGATTTACGACCGAAGTGCCCGGTTCGGGCCAGGAAAGGGAGCGAGATGTCGTTGCTGGAGGGTCAGACCGCGGTGGTCACCGGGGGTGCGCAAGGCCTTGGTTTCGCCATTGCCGAGCGGTTCATCGCCGAGGGTGCGCGAGTGGTGCTCGGTGATGTCAACCTCGAAGCGACGCAGGCCGCGGCCGAGAAACTGGGCGGCGAGCAGGTGGCCGTCGCGGTCCGCTGCGACGTCACGAAAGCGGACGAGGTGCAGAACCTGATCCAGACCGCGATCGACCGTTTCGGCGCGCTGGACATCATGGTCAACAACGCCGGCATCACCCGCGACGCGACCATGCGCAAGATGACCGAAGAACAGTTCGACCAGGTGATCGCAGTGCACCTGAAGGGCACCTGGAACGGCACGCGGTTGGCCGCCGCAGTTATGCGCGAGACGAAGCGCGGCGTCATCATCAACATGTCCTCGATCTCGGGCAAGGTCGGCATGATCGGGCAGACCAACTACTCCGCGGCCAAGGCCGGCATCGTCGGCATGACCAAGGCCGCCGCCAAAGAGCTTGCCTACCTGGGTATTCGGGTCAACGCGATCCAGCCCGGTCTGATTCGTTCAGCGATGACCGAAGCGATGCCGCAGCGGATTTGGGACTCCAAGGTCGCCGAGGTGCCGATGGGCCGCGCCGGTGAACCCAGCGAAGTGGCCAGTGTCGCCCTGTTCCTGGCCTCTGACCTCTCGTCCTACATGACCGGGACCGTGATGGAGATCACCGGGGGCCGACACCTGTGACCGCTCGGCACGAGGCCGTGATCTGCGAACCGGTCCGCACTCCGATCGGCCGCTACGGCGGAATGTTCAAGTCGCTGTCCGCCGTTGAGCTGGGCGTCGCTGCCCTGCAGGGTCTGCTCGACCGCACCGGCATCGCTCCCGAGGCGGTCCGGGATGTCATCCTGGGGCACTGCTATCCCAGCGCCGAGGCCCCGGCCATCGGTCGGGTGGTGGCGCTGGATGCCGGGCTGCCAGTGACGGTGCCTGGCATGCAGGTCGACCGTCGCTGCGGCTCGGGGTTGCAGGCGGTGATCCAGGCATGCCTGCAGGTGAGCACCGGCAACGACGACCTGGTGATTGCCGGTGGCTGCGAGAGCATGAGCAACGTCACGTTCTATTCCACCGATATGCGTTGGGGCGGAGCGCGATCCGGGGTGCGCATCCACGACGCCCTGGCCCGCGGCCGCAGCACCGCCGGCGGCCGCAACTACCCGGTGCCCGGCGGCATGCTGGAGACCGCCGAGAACCTGCGCCGGCAGTACGGCATCTCCCGGCAGGAACAGGACGAGCTCGCGGTGCGCTCACACCAGCGTGCGGTGGCCGCGCAGAAGGACGGCCTGCTAGCCGAAGAGATCATCCCGGTCACGGTCCGCACCCGCTCGGGCGACGAGCGGATCGACACCGACGAGCATCCCCGCGCCGACACCTCGGTGGAGTCGTTGAGCAGGCTCAAACCCGTTCTCGGCAAAGACGATCCGGATGCGACGGTGACCGCCGGCAATGCCAGTGGCCAGAACGACGCGGCCGCCATGTGCGTGGTGACCACACCGGAGAAGGCCGCCCAACTCGGGTTGACGCCATTGGTGCGGTTGGTGTCCTGGGCGCAAGCCGGGGTGGCGCCGAACGTCATGGGAATCGGGCCGGTGCCCGCTACCGAAGCCGCGCTGGCCAAGGCCGGCCTGAAGCTGAGCGACATCGACCTCATCGAGCTCAATGAGGCGTTCGCCGCCCAGGCGCTCGCGGTGATGCGGGAGTGGAACTTCGGCGCCGCCGACCATGACCGGACCAATGTGCTGGGCTCCGGCATCTCGCTGGGCCACCCGGTCGGGGCGACCGGCGGCCGGATGCTGGCCACTCTGGCGCGTGAACTCTACCGGCGCCAGGCGCGCTACGGCCTGGAGACCATGTGCATCGGCGGCGGTCAGGGGTTGGCTGCCATCTTCGAGCGGGTCGGGGCGCTGTGACGCTGCCACTGACCGGTGTGCGCATCGTCGAGGTGTCCAGCTTCGTCGCCGCGCCGCTGTGCGGCATGACGCTGAGTCAACTCGGTGCGCAGGTGATCCGCGTCGATCCGATCGGCGGTGCCTCCGATACCCAACGGTGGCCGCTGGCCGAGGACGGCACCTCGATCTACTGGACCGGACTGAACAAGGGAAAGCGTTCGGCCACCATCGATCTGCGCTCACCCGAGGGACAGGATCTGGTGCAGCGGCTGATCGTGGAAGGCGACGGAATCGTCGTCACCAACTCGGCCGGGCTGTCCTGGCTGAGCCATGAAGCATTGGCGGCCAAGCGATCCGACGTCATCCACCTCCAATTGCTGGGGCGCGGTGACGGATCCACCGGGGTGGACTACACCGTGAACGCGGCCATTGGATTCCCGTTGGTCACCGGTCCGGCTGACTACGCAGGTCCGATCAACCACGTGCTGCCGGCGTGGGACGTCAGCTGTGGTCTGTACGCTGCACTCGCCGTGGTCGCCGCGGTGCACCGCCGCGACCAGTCCGGATCGGGTGCGCGAATCACCCTGGCGCTGGAAGACGTTGCGCTGGCCACCGCGGGCAACCTCGGGCTGCTCACCGAACCGCAGATACTCGGAACCCAGCGACCGCGGGTCGGCAATTCCATTTTCGGCCAGTACGGTCAGGACTTCGTCAGCCGCGACGGAGCCAGGTTCATGGTGGTGCTGTTGACGCGCAGGCACTTTCGCGATCTGGTCGAGGTGACCGGCACCGGGGCGGCGATGGCCGCACTGGCCGACGCGCTGGGTGCGGACTTCGGCACGGAGGGTGACCGATACCGCTACCGCGACGTACTCTCCGGGCTTTTCGGCACCTGGTTCGCCGACCACACCGCCGAAGAGATCGAGGCCGGGCTCTCGGGCAGCACCGTGCTCTTCGAGCGGTACCGTACCTTCGCCGAAGTGGCCGCCGACCCGAAAGTGACTGCGAATCCGCTGTTTTCCCGGTTGCAACAGCCGGGTGTGGGGGAGTATTTGGCTCCCGCCCTGCCGGTGGCGTTCGACGGTGAACATCCGGCCAGCATCGCCGCGCCGGGGCTGGGGGCCGACACCGCCGACCTGCTCTCCGAACTGGGTCTGACCGCGGCGGAGATCGCGCGCCTGGTGGCCGCGAAAACGATAGGGACGCAATGACAAGACTCGCCCAGACCCTCGGCCTGACCGAGATCCAGACCGAGATCGTCACCACGGTAAGGCAGTTCGTCGATAAGGAGATTATTCCGAACGCGCCCGAACTCGAGCGCAGCGACACCTACCCGCAGGCGATCGTGGACGGCTTGCGCGAGATGGGCCTGTTCGGGTTGATGATCCCCGAGGAGTACGGCGGTCTGGGGGAGTCGCTGCTGACCTATGCGTTGTGCGTGGAAGAGCTGGCGCGCGGCTGGATGAGCGTGTCCGGCGTGCTCAACACCCACTTCATCGTGGCCTACATGTTGCGCCAGCACGGCACTGAGGAACAGAAGCAGCGCTTCCTGCCGCGGATGGCGGTCGGCGAAACCCGTGGCGCCTTCTCGATGTCGGAGCCGGAGCTGGGTTCCGACGTGGCCGCGATCCGGACCCGCGCGACCCGCAATGCGGACGGCACCTACACGATCGACGGCCAGAAGATGTGGCTGACCAACGGCGGCAGCTCCACGCTGGTCGCCGTATTGGTACGCACCGACGAGGGCGCCGACAAGCCGCACCGCAACCTGACCGCCTTCCTGGTCGAAAAGCCGGTCGGCTTCGGTGAAGTCGTGCCCGGCCTGATCATTCCCGGCAAGATCGACAAGCTCGGCTACAAAGGCATCGACACCACCGAACTCATCTTCGACGGCTACGGTGCCAGCGCCGATGACATTCTCGGCGGCAAGCCGGGGCAGGGTTTCTTCCAGATGATGGACGGCATCGAAGTCGGTCGTGTCAACGTTTCGGCGCGGGCCTGCGGCGTCGGTATCCGCGCCTTCGAGTTGGCGGTGCGCTATGCCCAGCAGCGCCAGACGTTCGGTAAGCCGATCGCCGAGCACCAGGCCATCGCGTTCCAGCTGGCCGAGATGGCCACCAAAGTCGAAGCCGCGCACCTGATGATGGTCAACGCGGCGCGGCTCAAGGACTCCGGCGAGCGCAACGACGTGGCGGCGGGAATGGCGAAATACCTTGCCAGCGAATTCTGCTCGGAGGTGACGCAGCAGAGCTTCCGGATCCACGGCGGTTACGGTTACTCCAAGGAGTACGAGATCGAGCGGCTGATGCGTGACGCGCCGTTCCTGCTGATCGGCGAGGGAACCAGCGAAATCCAGAAGCAGATCATCAGCAAACGCCTGCTCGACGAGTATCGGATGTGAGGCGATGACGGTTCCGGATTTCGGTGCGCGTCCTCAGCTTTCCGAGGACGTCGCGGCCTTTGTCCGAAAGCGGATCTTCGAGGGCACCTACGCCGCCGGTCAGTACGTGCGGTTGGACCAGTTAGCCGCAGAACTGGGCGTCAGCGTCACGCCGGTGCGTGAGGCGTTGTTCGCGTTGCGCGCCGAAGGCCTTGTCGCGCAACAGCCCCGACGTGGTTTCCAGGTGCTGCCCTTGACCCGGCGCGACCTCGCCGATGTCGCCAATGTGCAGGCCCACGTGGGTGGCGAGCTGGCGGCTCGGGCCGCCTCGCACATCACCGATGCCCAGCTAGCTGCGGGAACTGAAAGAGATTCAGGCGCAGCTGGAGGAGGAGGCCTATGCAGACCACGATGACGAGCGCACCATCCGGCTCAACCACGAGTTTCACCGGGCGATCAACATCGCCGCGGATTCGCCGAAGTTGGCTCAGGTGATGTCTCAGATCACCCGGTACGCGCCCGAATCGGTGTTCCCGATGATCGAGCACTGGCCCGACCAGGCCGTCAAGGACCACCGTCGGGTGCTCGCCGCGCTGGCTGAGCGCAACGAGGAGTCGGCTCGTCGGGCGATGTCGGAACACCTTGCCGCCAGCGCTATTCCGCTGATCGAGCATCTCATCGAGCGGGGAGTGGTTGCGCAACCGGCGTCGGATGCTGCGGCGCCGCCGCAGTAGCCGCGGCGGATGCCTGACGTCGGCGGTTGAACAGCCGCTGCTCCATCATGCGCTCGAGTTCCCGTCGTACGTCCCGGCGCGCCGTGCGCCACAATGGCTGCTTCACCCAGCAGGCGGCCGAGGCGTCACCGATCACGGAGCACGTTCGCGCTCCGCGGGTACGCCGAAGTCGTTGCGCCCCTAGGGATCGGCGTCGTCGTCGGGTGGGTAGCGGCGTTCGGGGTGGTGGAAGGTGTTGATGCGGGGTTGGCCGTGGTCGAGGTGGGTGGGGGTAGCCATTGGGTGAGGCCGCGGCTGGTGGTGTGGGTGGTCCAGCCTTTGTCGGCGAGGCGGTTGTGGATGCCGCAGGCCAGGGCGAGGTTGGTGATGTGGGTGCTGTGGCAGGTTTGCCAGGCGGTGAGGTGATGGACCTGGCAGTGGTAGGCCGGGGTGGTGCAGCCGGGGCGGTGCAGCCGCGGTCGCGGGCATACAGGATCAGGCGTTGGGCGCGGTTGGCCAGCCGCTTGGTGTGGTAGAGGGCCAGCGGTGTGGCGCCGTCGAACAGGGCGAGGTAGGGGTGCGCGGCGCCCGACCAGCGGATCACATCGGACATCGGCACTAGACTGCCGCCGCCGGTGCGGGCTTTGCCGGTGCCGGCTTCCAATTCGGTCAGGTGGTGGTGACGATCAGGGTGACCGGCAACCCGTTATGGTGGCCGAGTTTGCCGCAGGCCAGCAGCGCCAGCAGCCCGGCCTGCAGCCCATCGTGCTGACGCTGAGCCGTGGTGCGGGTGTCGCGGCGGACCGCCTCGGGGTCGGGCTCGCCCTCGTCGATGTGGGGCAGGTGGTCGTCGGGGTTGGCGATGCCGGGGGCGGCCAGCTTGGCCCAGGCGGCTTGCAGGGCGGCGCGCAGCGCGGGGGTGATCCAGCCGGTGAGTTTGGACATGCCGTCGGGGTCTTGTTTGCCCAGACTCAGGCCGCGCTTTTTCGCGCGTTCGTCGTCGGAGAATTCCCCGTCGGGGTGCAGGTAGGTCAGTAGTGCGGTGGCGTAGTCGGCGACCTCGTCGGGCCGGGTGGTGGCGGCTTGGTCGGCCAGGTCGGCTTCGGCGTGTTCGCGGGTGCCGGCGTCGATGTCGGCGGGCAGGTGTGTGAAGAATTTGCGGATTTCCGCCACGTGCTCACTGCCGATGCGGCCGCGGCGTTGGGCGGCGGCGGTGGCGGCCAGCTTCGGGGGCAGCGGCTCCCCCGTCAGCGACATCCGGGGACCGAGGTCGGCGGCGTCGGCGATGCGCCGGCTGGCCTGGGCGCGGGTGATGCGCAGCCGGTCGGCCAGCGTATTGCGCAGGGTGTCGCCCAGCTCCTCTTTGGTGGCGGTGCCCAACTGGTTGAGCAGCTGATGCTGCGGCACCGGCAGCCGCCGCGCCACCGTCTCCAAGCGCTCCAGGATCGCCATCCGCTCCGGGGTGCTCAGCACCTCAAACCGCAACTCACACAACCGCTCGACGGCCGCATCACACGCGTCGAGGACCTCGACGATCTCCGCACGCGTGTTCGCAAGCATGTTCGAATGAAATCGCCCCGCGGCGACACCACCCCGGCCGTCGCCAGCCCAAAAGCAAGCCTGTGGATCAACCCTCAACTGTGGATAGCCCACGCCGCCGAATGGCGGAGATACCGAAAAAGCAAGCCGCACAACAGATATCGCCCGCAATATCGAGTCCGGGAGCGGCCAACGACCTCCAGAGGTGCCCAAAAGTGATGGTCAGACAACGGATCGGCCCGTGGTGGTGACTTGCGCGAAACGGCATACTGTGCCTGGGGGTGGCATGAGAGGAAGAACCAAATGCCGCACACGTTCGCTTCCCGCGCATCGGCCGCAGCGCTCGCCTGCCTGTCGGCGATCCCACTGGCGCCACCCGCCGTTGCCGAACCGCTGGATCCCATCCCGGGTAACGGTGTCTTCGTCGTGGGACCCGACATCGTCCCGGGGCTCTACCGTACGGCCGGGTCGGCGTCGACGTTCGGCGTCTGGATCAACAATGTGCCGACCCAGGATTCGATGTGCGCCTGGTTCACCTACAGCACGCCGGATGCGAACAAAGAGCATGTCCTGCAGACGAATATCTCGGTCGGGCCGATGTTCGCCAACATCAACACATCGGTCAAGGCCTTCGAATCGCAGAACTGCCAACCGTGGACGCGGGTTCCGTAGCGACGCTAAGACCCCGCTTCGGTCAGCATCTCGCGCAGCAACCTGACGTCGACTTTCCCGGTGCCGCCGCGGGGCAGATCGTCGACGGAGTCCAGCAGCAACCACACGGTCGGGACCTTGAAGGCGCTCAGCAATTCGCGTGCCGCAACACGCAATTGGTCGACCCCAACTTCACGGCACACCACCGCGGCTCCCACCCGCTGCCCAGCGCCGACGGGCACATTGGTGACGACGACCGCTTCGACTCCCGCGACGGTGCGCAGTGCCTTCTCGACTTCGCTGGGGTAGACGGTGGCGCCGCTGACCTTGAACATGTCGTCGCAGCGGCCGTGGTAGAACAGGAAGCCTTCGGCGTCCAGACGCCCGAGGTCGCCGGTGGGGTAGAAGCCGTCGACGGTGAAGACTTCTTCGCGGCTGCGGCGGCAGATGCCACGCAGCGTATGCGGGCCACGCAACTGGATCATCCCGACAGTTCCGGACGGGACCGGCACCCCGGTATGGGGATCGACGATGCGAACTTCCGTGCCGGAGAACGGTTTTCCACAACTACCCCAGGCCGATGTCGGCAGGTCGGTGTCAGCGCGCCAGCCGCAGTACGGCCCGAACGACTCCGTCATGCCGAACAGCGTTGCGCGGGCGCCCGGTTGCGTTCGCTGCTGCGGTGGCAGCAGTGCCTCCAGGCTGCCCGGCCGCAGTGCGGACAGGTCAGTCTGTGCCCGCTGCGCGTGGCGTGCCAGCATCTGGGCCTGGTCGGGCCAGCCGCGGAACAGCGTGACTCGTTCGCGTTCCAGCAGCCGCAGGGTGGTATTGGGTTGTGGGGACTCTTCGGTCACCAGCGTGGCACCGGCCAGCAGCGCCGACAGGATGCCGCCACCGAACCCGCCTACCCAGAAGAACGGCATCGGCAGATACAGCCGGGTGCCGGCATCGATGCAGCGCGCGTGGAGGCCGGAGCCCACCGCGCCCAACGCGCTGCCGTGTGAGTGCACGACCCCCTTGGGCGCTCCGCTGCTGCCCGAGGTGAAGATGATCACCATCGGGTCGGCCGGCGTGACGGTGGCAGCTATCGTTGCGACGGCCCCACGGTCACCAAAGGGCGCCGAAGAGAGCTCGTCTGCCAACCAAACACTATGTAGCGCTGGTAGATCCATCCGTGGCACGGCCCGGACGTCGTCGATGTAGCGGTGCCTGCGGAACTCCTGCACGCTGATCAGCACCTGAACGGCCGCCATTCGCAGCTGCGCCCGGAGTTCGCGTGGCCGCAGCAGCGTGCTCAGCGGCACCAGCACCGCACCTATGCGGGTGACCGCCAGGGCGATCTGTACCCAGCGCACACTGTTGGGCATGATCAGTCCGACCCGGGTGCCCTTGCTCACCCCCAGCGCGACCAGCGCAGCGGCCAGTTCGGTTGTCGTCGAGTCGAGTTCGGCGTAGCTGAGCCGGGTCGTCGGGTCGATCACCGCTGGCTTGCCCGCTGCGCCGAGAGCACGGCGCCGTAGTAGCCCATCGACGGTGTCAGGCATCGAACAGCTTTTTCAGTTGCGCCAGGTCGACTTTTCCGCTGGACAGCAATGGCACGTCCGCGCGCGGGACGGCGACGAATCGGCGCGGGATCTTGTACGCCGAAAGTTCGGTGCGCAGCCGATCACGCAGCGCTGCTTCGTCGAAGCCGGCCACGCCGTCCGGTAGCACGATCGCCGCCGCCACCACCTGACCGCGCCCGGCGTCGGGCAGACCAACTACGTGGGCCGTCAAACCCGCACGGCCAATCGCCGTTTCGACTTCCGCGGCGGAGACATTGGCGCCGGCGGTCTTGATCATGCCGGACATCCGTCCGAGAAAGTACACGTATCCCTCGCCGTCGACACGCACCAGATCGCCGGTGTGGAACCATCCGTCGGCGTCGAAGCATTCTTCGCGACTGCGTTTGTAGTAGCCCTGCATCACGTAGGGCCCGCGGATGCACAGCTCGCCCGAGTCGAGGACCTTGGTCTCGAAACCCGGGGCCGGGCGTCCGTAGGATCCGCGCCGATGTTCGGGCTGGTCGGACTCGTCGTCGCTGATCAGCAACACGGACCCGGCTTCGGTCATCCCCAACATGTTGTGCCGCAATTCCGGATCGGCCGGCCGTGTGTCCGGTGCGTTGATCGGGTAGAGATTGCCCCGCCGCGACGAGGAGAAATCCCGTGCGGGGTAGCTGGGGTGCTCGATGAGATGCCTGATTCCGGAAACGAAACCGTTTGTCATGGTCGGCTTCACGTTCTCGATGAGATCGAGTGTCACGCCCGCATCGGCGGCGTTGGAACACACCAAGGTCGAGCCGGCGGACAGGGTGGCCAGCAGCCCGAACGCGAACCCCCCGATCCAGCAGAACGGTGAGTTGCAGAATAGTCTGTCGGCGGCGGTGAGACCGCGAATCATATTGAGGCCGAGCTGGTTTCCCAGCAGGCCGGCGTGAGTGTGTACCACCCCCTTCGGGGCGCTGGTGGATCCGGAGGTGTAGACGATGGCCAGCACGTCGCAGCCGTCGACATCGGCCTCGAGTGCGTTCAGCAGTGCGGCGTCGGCATCGCAGGCCAGCTCATCGCAATCGAACACCACGTGGCGCAACAGCGGCGCACCCGCACTCACGTCCCGCAGTCGCTCGACGTAGTCGTGGGTACGGAACGACCGGGCGCTCAGCAATATCGCGGTGTCACTGTGCACCAGTTGCTCGCGGATCTCGCGCGGGGTGGCGAAGGTCGAGAACGGGATCACCACCGCACCGATGCGCGCCGCGGCCAGCATCGCGACCACGAACTCGGGGCCGTTGGGGTAGAGCAGCCCGATATGGGTTCCCTTGCCCGCCCCCAGGGCGATCAATCCGTGGGCGAGGTCCGCGGAGCGCCGGTCGGCTTCGGCGTACGAGATCCGCTCGCGGTCGCATACCAACAGGGTGTGCTCGGCCCGCGCGGTGGCTTGTCGTCGCAAGGTGGCGGCGACCGTGCAGGGTTCACCGGACATGGTTGCCGGGGTCTGCGGGTGCCGGCCGGAAGTAGGCACGCACGGCGCTGAGGTCCGCTTTGCCGGACGCAGTGCGCGGGATGGCGTCGACGATCGCGATATCGGTGGGGATCTCGTAGCGGGCCAATCGTGTTCGCAGGAAATCCACCAGCTCGTCGGGTTCGGCGCTGGCGCGCAATTCCACCATGGCGACCGGGGTTTCGCCGAGACGGTCGTCGATCCGGCCGACCACCGCCGCGCCCGCGACGGCGGGGTGTGCCTCCAGGGCGGCGCGCACGTCGTCGGGCATGACCTTGAATCCGCCGCGGATTATCGCCTGATCGGCGCGCCCCAGAATCCAGACGAAGCCGTCTTCGTCGATGCGGGCCATGTCGTTGGTCGGCATCCAGTCGGCGGCGGGGCCGAGCTGAGCGGGTTTGACCTCGAGCCGGCCCGGCTGGCCGAACGCGCGTGGTTCGCCGTCCTCGCCGACCACCCGCAGCTTGGCGCCGGGATTGATGCGCCCCACGCTGCCGCGCTTTTCCCGCCAGTACCGCTGATGGTCAGCAAGTGTCCAGCCGGCCACGCCACCGCCGAATTCCGTTGCGGCGTAGGAGGTCAGCACCGGGATACCGAACTTCTCGGTGAATGCGTCGGCGTCGTCGGCCGATAACGGCGCGGTACCGCAGGTGACTGCGCGGATGCCGGCCAGGTCGGCACGCGTCATCTCGGAGTGCAATACCGTGCGCAGCGCTGCGGGCACCAGCGAAACCGCGCGGGGCCGGTGTCGCCGTACCGCGTCGGCCCACGCCTGCAACTCGAACTTTTCCAGCAACACGAAGGGTCGCGGCTCCACGACACACTGAAGTACCCGGAACACGCCGCCGATGTGCACCAGCGGGGAATTGACGATAGCGACCCCACGCCGCAATTCGGTGGGCGCGGCCGCGCCGGCGTACCCGGCGCCCATCACGCTGTGCGCCAGCATGTCGTAGCTGAGGTCGATTCGCTTGGGCGGCCCGGTGGTCCCGCTGGTCAGCATGCGGACCGCGACAGCCGAACCGGCTCCATCGCCGACGGGTTGACTAAGATCCCCGGGCTCCGCCAACGTCCCGGAGATAGTGACCGTGGGCGTGCCCGCCGCCACGAATCGGGCCAGATCGTCGGTTTCGCCGATCACCAACGGCAGTCGCAGTTCGGCGATGTCGGCTCGGGTGCGGTCGTCGCCGCGGGACGGGTTGATGGTGACGACGGTGCCGCCACCCAGCAGCACCCCGAGGAATGCAGCCACGTGCCCGGGCCGGTTGCGCAGCAGAATGCCGACCTGCGGATGGTCACAGGTCAACGACGCTATGCGGCGGGCGTTTTCGCCGACCCACGCCCACGTATACCAGTCGGCACCGTATTCGATGGCAGGCGCGCCAGGCTCAAGCTCCGGCACCTGCCCGATGCGCCGGCTGAGGGGATGCCGGCTCATCACCGCAGCCTGGGCGCGCCGGACGATTTCGGCTGGGCGGCAAGCTCGGCCGTGCCCAGCGGATTGCCCAGCCTGGTGTAAATCAGTCCCTGCTCCATAGCGGTGCGGTAGGGCTTGTCCAGCGACTCCCAAATGGCCTTCACGGTGCCCTGGGTCGCCGTGGGCGGTTTGGCGGCGATGGTCGCGGCGATCTCATGGGCCCGCGCCCAGAGGCTTTCCGGGGCAACCACTTCGGTTACCAAGCCGATCCGCAGCGCGGTGTCGGCGCAGACCCGCTCGTCGTTCCCCATCAGCGCGATCCGCAGCGCTTCGCCCAGGCCGACCCGGCGCATCAGGCCGATCGGTTCCAACGCGCAGACCAGGCCGGCCGATACGTGCGAGTCGAAAAACGTTGCGTCGGTAGAGCAGATCACCACGTCGGACTCGTTGACGAAGTAATACGCGCCCGCGGTGCACATCCCCTGCACCGCACACACCACCGGTTTCCACATCTTCTGCCACTTCGGGCTGAGCAACTCGCCCGGATCCTCGTGATTCCAGACATTGTCGGGCTGCCCATAGGAGGTCTTGATGTCCAGTCCGGCGCTGAAGGCACGATCACCGGCGGCGCGCAGCACGACCGCGTGCACCGCATCGTCGAATTTGACGCTGCGCCAGGCTTCGGCCATCTCCTCACACATGGTGCGGTTGAAGGCGTTGAGTTGCTCGGGCCGGTTCAGCGTGATCGTCGCGACGTGGTCGGCGGCGTCGACGTCGAGCAGGATGGTCTGGAAAGCTGTGGTCATCAGCGGCACTGCCAGTCCGGTTTGCGCTTCTCCACGAAGGCTTTCGGTCCCTCCTGGGCGTCCTCGGTGCGCAGCACCCGCTCGCGGAACGTCTCGGCGAGGATCTCGGCCTCGTGCAGGTTGACGTTGAGTCCCTTCAGGATCGCCAGCCGGGTGCCGCGAACGGCCAGCGGCGCATTGGAATTGACGATGTCGCCGATTTCGCGGGCCCGGTCCAGCAGCCGCTCATGCTCGACGACCTCGCTGATCAACCCCAATTCGTAGGCGCGCTGGGCGCTCATCCGTTCGTGCTTGCCCATCAGGGCCATCCGCAGGGCGATCGAGCGGGGAAGCACCCGCGACACCCGCACCATCTCGCGGCCGGCCACCAGTCCGATGCTGACGTGCGGATCGAAGAAGGTGGCCTGTTCGGACGCGATGACGATGTCGGTCGTGGTGACCCAGTCCATGCCCGCGCCGCAACACAATCCGTTGACTGCGGTGATCACCGGCTTGGCCGCGGTGCGAAACGGCGGGGTGCCCTCCTGCGGCGCCTCCCACTGGTCGTAGGTCGACAGGTAGGGCCGCTCGTAGATCACCTTGCCGTCTTCGGGAATCTCCTTGACGTCGGCGCCCGTGCAGAAGGCGCGGCCGGTTCCGGTGACGATGGTCAGCCACACCTGGTCGTCGTTCTCCGCCTCCTCATAGGCGGCTCGCAGCTCGGTGATCATGTGTGGGCTCAGCGCGTTGAGAGCCTCGGGGCGGTCCAGTGTGATGGTGGCGGTGTGCCCGTCGACCTCGTAGCGGATGTTGTCGAACGCGGGCATAGGGGTTCCCTTCATGGTCGTGTCACCGCTCAGCGGCCCTCGAACCGCGGCGCGCGGCGCTCCCGAAATGCTGCCAGACCCTCTTTGAAATCACCAGTGCGGCAAGACAGTTCGAGGTTGTAGAGCTCCTGGTTCAGGGACTCGGCCAAGGTTGCCCGCTGACCGTACTGCAATGCCTGCTTGGCCAGGCCGATCGCCACCGTCGCTCCGCCGGCCAGCCGCGCGAGCAGGCGCTCGGCGGCGTCGTCGAGCTCGTCCGCCGTCACCGCCTGGTGGATCAGGCCCCAGTCGGCCGCGTCGGCGCCGCTGATCTGCTCGGCGAGCAGCAACATCCGCCGGGCCCGGGCCAGCCCGACGAGTCGGGACACCAGCCACGTCGAGCCCGAGTCCGGGCTGAACCCGCGGTCCACGAACGGCTCCCAGAAGGTGGCATCCCGGCTGGCCACGGTGAAATCGGCGGCCAGCGCCAGGTTGCAACCCAGCCCCACCGCCCAGCCGCGCACGCTGCAGACCACCGGCAACTGAATGGTGTGGACCAGTTCGATGACGCGGTGTGCTCCGTGCGGCACCCGGCGCACCAGGTCACCGGCGCGCGGGCGCGCGGCGCCGGGGCGGTTCGCGGTCACCCAGTCAGAGCCGGAGCAGAAATCGTCCCCGGCGCCGCAGATGTGGATCGCGCGCAGCGAATCGTCCGCGGCCGCGTCGGTCAAGGCGTCGATCAGGGCGTCGATCATCAACGGCGTCAACGAATTACGCCGAGACGGGCGATCCAGGGTTATCCGCAACACCGCGTCGGCACGGCTGAGCGCCACCGAACCGTCGCCGGCGGCGGTCTGCGCCTCGTGGCTCACGCTGGACTCCGACCTTCCCCAGCCCTACGGTTACCCATACAGTAGGCAATACGATTGCTGACGTGTATAAGTTAGCAAGAAACCCAACCGGCGGAAACGGGGCCGGTGGAACCGGCGACCAAAGAGGGGAAATGGCCGAGGGCACCAGCAGCCGCCGCCCGTCCGACGATCCGTCCGAAGCCTCCGTCAGATTCGGCGAGACGCCGCTGGACCAGACCGTCGCCGCGGCCGCTGCGATGCGCCGGCTCGCTTCGCTGATGCTGTCGCTGGAATCCCCGCACCCGGCTGTGGACGCCATGGTGGCCAAGTTCGCCGAGTGGGAGGCCGAGCTCGCCGCTGCCGCCCCGGCCGACAGCGCCCCGCGCATCGGTGAGCGCGAGAACGACGCCCGCCGGGTCTATCTGAACCACGCCACCGACATCGGGGCCTACAATCCCTGTTTCCCCGAATACCGGTTCGAGCGACTCGACCCCGACGCCGCGTCCGGACGCGTCACGTTCCCGGTGCTGTATGAAGGCCCGCCCGGCCTGGTGCACGGTGGCTTTCTCGGTGTCTTCTTCGATTGCGTTATACAGCACCATAATTGCCACACCGGGCGCTCGGGCAAGACGAGGTCGCTGAACATCACCTTCCGTCGTCCGACACCGCTGCTGACCGAATTAGGCTTCGACATCGCCCGCTCGCAGGTGGAGCGGGGGATCACCTCGACGGCGCGGTTGCTGCTCGACGGCGAGGTGCTGTGCACCGGTGAGGTCAGCACCCTGGCGTCGCGACCGGATCAGTTGTCCACCACCCGGTTCGGCAGGCGCAGAACGGAGACCCAAGCATGACAGACACCGACACCACCGACGATCGGGTGCGCTACGACGTCGACCCGGACCGGCGCATCGCCACGATCACCCTGAACAACCCCAAGCAGCGCAACTCCTATGACGCCGCGATGCGTAACGCCGTCGCCCGTCACCTCGACGACGTCGCCGACGACGACGACATCACCGTGGTCATTCTGCGCGGCGCCGACGGCGTCTTCAGCACCGGCGCCGACATGAACAATGCCTACGGCTGGTACGGAGCCGGCAAAGAGCAACGACCGCAGCGGAGCCGGCCCAGCCAGCGCCGCCGACTTACTGTGGACCGCAAATCATTCGGCTTCTATCACAACCTGATGGGCTTTCCGAAGGTGACGGTCGGAGAGATTTCCGGCTACGCCCTCGGCGGCGGCTTCGAAATGGCGCTGATGACCGACATCTCGGTGATCGGCCGCGACACCAAGATCGGGATGCCGGCAACACGGTTCCTCGGTCCCGCGCTGGGCAGCCTGCACATGTTCTTCCATCGGCTCGGACCGGTGCTGGCGCGCCGGCTGCTGCTGACGGGCGACATCATCGAGGCGGGCCAGCTCGAGCACCTCGGAATCTTTACCGACACCTGCGATCCCGGCATGGTCACCGCCCGCGCACGGTACTGGGCCGAGAAGGTCGCCAAGATGCCGGCGGACGGGATCGTGATCGCCAAGGAGGCGTTCCGGCTCGTCGAGCAGACCCAGGCCTACAACGGCGAGGAAGTCGCGAGCTATCTCTTCCACGCCTACGGCACCAATCTGCAGTTCGGCCCCGGCGAATTCAATTTCGTCAAGACCCGCGCCGAACACGGGACCAAGGAGGCTTTCCGGTTGCGCGACGAGCACTTTCACGTGCCGGAGCCGGAACGCCTGACGGATACCTAACCGTTCGTCTTGGCGCGCGGCGTGCTGGACTTGGCGGCCTTGCGTGGCCGTGCCCCGGTCTTGGCGGACTTCGCGCCCTCTTCGATGAGTCGCTCGGCATGGTCGAGGATGCAGTCCAAGCCGTATTCGAAATTGGTTTCGTCGGGGGCGCCGATGCGGTGACCCTTGCCGGTGACCTGAGCGATCAGTGGAGTGGTCTGCGGGTCGATACCCACCGCGTCCTCGATCGAGCGCGGGCCGCTGTCCGGGGTCTGGTTCTTCTCGAACAGTCGTTGCAGCACCACGGATCCGCGGACATGCAGGGAGACGGCCGAATAGGTGTCGAACGCGTCCTCCGGTGACAGCCCGGCCTCCACCAGATTGGAGATCGCGCGCTCCATCTCCTGAGCGCCCATCCGCGCCGCCTTGGGGCTCAGCGCCGCACGAATCAGAATCAGGTCGCACAGAATCGGGTTACCCATGAACGTCTTACGCATGGAGCGGGCGTGGTTACGCAGCGTCTCGCGCCAGTCGCTGGCTTCGACGTACGGCGTGGCGAAGACGTATTTGCCCAGCGCGCGGTCGGTCATCGCGTTGAGCAGGTCGTCCTTCTTACGGAAGTACCAGTAGATACTCGTCACACCGACACCCAGGTGTTTGCCGAGCAACGGCATGCTGAGGTTGTCGACCGACACCTGTTCGGCGAGTTCAAATGCACCGCTGATGATGTCATCGGGATTGATGGAACCGCGTTCGCGTCGCTGACGTTTCTCGGCGGTTGCCTGCTTTGCCACTACGGGCACCTCCATGACGATCCGTGCTGCGTATTCCGGGCGTTTCGTTGATCGACTAGCTTACCGGTAGCCCTTGGCGATGCTCGCTGAATCCGATGTTACCTCTGCTACTGTAATCCCTATCGTAGGCATTTTGGTATCTCGTCTCCGAGCGCCCTGCGGCGGTAGTGGTGGCACCGGATCTGCCGCTGCGCCGGCGCCTCCGCGGGCGTGGGGCACCGGTGTCCCGGAAACTACGTGAAGCTGGCTGAAAACAGTTGTCCGGCAGGAGGAGTGGACGATGGCTACGGCAGCGCAGGCGCGCACCTGGGCGCACGGTGCGCTACGCGGTATCGGCAACTCCCCTGTACACGCCGTTCCGCGGCGAGGACGGCGACGACATCGACTGGGACGCCTATCGCACATTGGTGCGTTACTGCGTCAAAGATCTGGGCCACCCGATGTTGTGGTGCACCAGCGGGATCGCCGAATTCTGGGCACTGACCCCTCGACGAGCGCAAGCGCTTGCTCGAGGTCGCCGTCGAAGAGGCGCGTGCGATCAACCCCGACGTCGTCGTGCAAGCCTGCACGGCGGCCATCACGGCCAAGGACTGCCTCGATCTCACGCTGCACGCCCAGCGGTCGGGCGCCGATATCGCCTACATCCAGACGCCGATGATGGAGACGCACGGCGGCGAGGGCGTGCTGCGGTTCATCAAGTACATCGCCGCCCGTACCGACATCGCGCTGGGCATGTTCAATTCGCCGTCCTCCGGTTACGTGTTGACGCCGGCCGAAAGCGCGCGGATCTACCACGAAGTACCGGCGGTGTGTGCCACCAAGGAGGGTGCGTTCCGTCCCGCGGCCAGCCGGCGACTGCACGAGTTGGCGCCCGGGCTGGTGCTGTGGGAATGCGACAAGACGGTGTATCGGGCGGGCTGGCTGCGCGAGGGGATCGTGTGCCCCGCTCAACTGGGTACCGCAGGCTACCTCCACGAAACCCCGGCACGCCCTGTCTTCTCCGAGTACTGGGACCTGATCCAGAGCGGCAAGCTGCTGGAAGCCATGGATTACGGCCGCGATTCGGGCTTGGACCAGTTCGAGCTCGACATGGGGTCCTGGTTCACCTGCTACCCGGGACGACCTGAGTACTTCACCCACTGGGGCGGCGCGTTCAAGTACGCGGCCTCGCTGCTGGGCTTGCCGATCGGGGCTTATCCGCATTCCCGGCCGCCGCAGGCCGAGTTGCCGGAGGAAGCCAGGATCCAGATGCAAGCCGCCTACCAGAAGCTGGGCCTGATCTAGTCGCGAGGTGGCCGTACCCGTTCAGGCGATGGCGCCCGAGTCTTTGAGCTCGGCGATGCGGTCCCAGTCCATGCCCAGTTCCATCAGCACGATCTCGGTGTGCTCGGAGGCTTGCGGGGCTCTGGTGGTCTCCAGCGGTTCGTGGTTGAACTGGACCGGGCCGCGCACCACCTTGAACGGCGCACCGCCGCCGGCGAGTTCGACCTCGGCGATCATGTCGTTGGCCAGCGCCTGCTCGTCGCTGGCCAGCTCGACGAGGCTTTGGAACGGCGCCCACTGGCCCCGCATCGTCCTCAGGTGCTCTCGCCAGTAGTCGAAAGGCTTGCCGGCGAACGCCTTCGCGATCAATTCGGCTGCCTCGCCGGCATTTTGGATCAGTGGGAGCACCTCGGAGAAGCGTGGATCGTCGGCGGCCTCGGGGATGCCGAGATGCTCGAAGGTGTCGCGGATCAGCCCGGTCGGGCTGATGATGCACAGGTTGATGGTGCCGCCGTCGGAGGTCTGGTAGTTGCCCATGAACGGATTCACCAGTGGGCCGGTGGTTCCCGGCATCGGTGCGCGCATCACCTCGCCGGTCTCCATGCCTTGCGTGACGCTCGCGCCGGCCGCCCACCAGGCGGTACTGAGCAGCGAGACGTCGAGTTCGAGCGCCTCGCCGGTCCGTTCGCGATGCAGCAGGGCGGCCGAGATGCCACCGGCGATGAACATGCCGCCGATGGAATCGCCGAACGCGGGAATCCCTTGCGACAGTGGCGCACCCAGCTCCTCCGGGGTGCAGGCGTACCCGATGCCGCTGCGCGTCCAGAACACCGTGCCGTCGAACCCGCCGACGTCACGTTCGGCGCCCTTGTCGCCGTAGGCGGTGCCACGCGCGTAGACGATGTCCGGGTTGACCGCGCGGATGTGTTCCAGGTCGAACTTGTTCTTCTGCCGCACCCGGGGCATGTAGTTGGTCAGGAACACGTCGGCGGTCTTGGCCAGTTCGTAGATCACCTCCTGACCACCCGGCGTGGAGATGTCGATTCCGACGCTGCGTTTGCCCCGGTTGGGATGCTCCATCAGGGGATGCCGTTCCGGGTCGACCTGGATGCCGCCCATGTTGATGAAACCTCGCTGGGTGTCGCCGCGCAGCGGGTGCTCCACCTTGATGACGTCGGCGCCCCAGTCGGCCAGAATGGCGCCGGCCGCCGGGACGAAGGTGAACTGTGCGACCTCCAGGACCCGAAAGCCTTGCATTACTTTGATCATTCGTACCCTTTGTCGAAGGTGACCGGCAGCGCGGCGCGGTCACCTTAGGCAGCGTACTGCAGATCAGCCGAATCCAGTACAGTTGATCCAACAGTAACCGAGTGCCGGCGGCCATCACCCGACCTTTTGACATCTGTCAGAAATCATTGACCCGCGTCAAAAACGGGTGTTAGCCTCCGGTGATGTTGCGTCCACGCACCGCGGTCATCGGCGCCGGCATCAGCGGCCTGACCGCCGGCAAAATGCTCAAGGATTACGGCGTTCCCTACACCACCTTCGAGTTGTCCGACCGAATCGGCGGCAACTGGGCGTTCGGCAACCCCAACGGACACAGCAGCGCCTACCGGTCGCTGCACATCGACACCTCGAAACATCGCTTGTCGTTCAAGGATTTTCCGATCCCCGAGGACTTCCCGTCGTTTCCGCATCACTCCGACATCAAGGCCTACCTGGACTCCTACGCCCAGGCATTCGGGCTGCTCGAGCACATCGAGTTCAATAACGGCGTAGTGCACGCGCGCAAAGTGGGTGCCGGCTGGGAGATCGAAGATCAGCGCGGTGCGACGCGCGAATTCGACCTGTTGGTGGTGGGCAACGGACACCACTGGGATCCCCGCCTGGCCGACTTCCCGGGTACCTTCACCGGGGAGTCGATCCATTCGCATCACTACATCGACCCGCACACCCCGCTGGAGCTCACCGGCAAGCGCATCCTGGTGGTGGGAATCGGCAACAGCGCCGCGGACATCGCCGTCGAATTGTCTTCCCGCACACTGCAGAACACCGTCACCCTGTCCACCCGGTCCAGCGCGTGGATTGTGCCGAAGTACCTCGCCGGCCAGCCCGGCGACCGCTTCTTCCGCACCACGCCCTATCTGCCGCTGTCCTGGCAGCGGAAACTGGCGCAGCTGATGGCCCCGATGCTGGGTATCGACCCGACCCTGTACGGTCTGCCGCCGGCCAACCACAAACTGTTCGAAGCCCACCCCACCCAGTCGGTCGAACTGCCGCTGCGGCTCGGGTCCGGTGATATCACGCCCAAGCCCAATGTGACCCGACTCGACGGTGACACAGTACATTTCGAAGACGGCTCCAGCGGTGTCTTCGACGTGATCGTGTACGCCACCGGCTACAACATCACCTTCCCGTTCTTCGACCCCGACTTCATCGACGCGCCCGACAACCAGATCCGGCTTTACAAGCGGATGTTCAAGCCCGGCGTGGACAACCTGGTGTTCATCGGCTTCGCCCAGGCCATTCCCACGCTGTTCCCGTTCGTGGAATGCCAGTCTCGGTTACTCGCCGCATACGCCGTCGGCCGCTACGCGCTGCCGTCCGTCGACGAGATGGAGCGGGTGATCGACGCCGACCAGCGCCTGTACACCGGGCATTGTGTCGACCGGCCGCGGCACACCCAGCAGGTCGACTACTTCTACTACGAGCACGACCTGCGGGCCCGCGAGATCCCGGCCGGCATGAAGCGTGCCGAAGCCCGTGCGGGGGCTGCGCTGTGACCCGGGCGCGCACCGACCGCCGTGCCCCGCAGCGTGGCGACCAGCGCCGCGAGGCCATCCTCGACGCGCTCGAAAAGACGCTGCAGGAGCACGATTTCGACGACGTGAACATCGCCGAGGTGGCTGCCCGCGCCGGGGTCACCCGGCCGGCCTTCTACTTCTACTTCGAGAGCAAGGCGTCGGCTGTCGCGGCGTTGATGGAGCGGATGGTCGACGACACCATGTTCGTCAACGACATCTTCACGATGAGCGACTGCCCGCCGCGGGAGCGGGTACGCGGCATGCTCGAGGGGTTGTTCGACACCTGGGAGCGGCATCGGTCGATGTTCAAGGCCGCCCTGCAAGCCCGCGGACACAGCGCGGCGGGTAGGCGGATGTGGGATGACGGGCGCGCCACGTTCGTCGAATCGGTGGCCGGCATGATCCGTGCCGAACGCGTCGCGGGTACCGCGCCGGAGGGAATCGACGCGACGATTCTGGCCACCGTTCTGCTGGAAGTCAACGACCGCATGCTGGAACGGATGACCTTGGGCGGCCCGCTGAACCGGACCGAACTGCTCGACGGTGCGGCGGCGATATGGCTGGGTGCGGTTTATGGAATCGTCGCGGAACCGACACGATGAGGAGTGCGAGATGTCCTATCAGGAACTGACATTCCGATCGCAGGACAGCATGTGCAGCGGTTGGCACTTTGCCGGCCGCGATGACGGTACGCCGGCCCGGCCGGTGGTGGTGATGGCGCACGGCTTCGGCGGCACCAAGGATTCCGGTCTGCAACCCTTCGCGGAGAAGTTCAGCGCCGCCGGCCTCGACGTGCTGGCGTTCGACTACCGTGGCTTCGGCACCTCCGAAGGCGCTCCGCGGCAGTCTATTTCGATCAAGCGACAGGAGCAGGACTACCAAGCAGCTGTCGCCTGCGCCAAGGCGCTGCCCGGAGTCGACCCGAACCGCGTTGTGCTCTGGGGTGTTTCGATGTCCGGCGGGCACGTGCTGCGGGTGGCCGCGGGTCGCGACGACGTCGTCGCGGTGATCGCCATGACACCGCTGACCGATCCGTTGGCCACCGGTGCTGCCGTGCTCAAACAGCACACCCTGGGTACGGCGCTGCGTACGACCGTCGACGGCGTGCGCAGTCGCTGGGCGGTAGCGCGCGGGCGCACCCCGGTGCTGATGAAACTGACCTCCCGACCCGGCGAACACGGCGCGCTGTCGCTGGACGGAGCGTACGAGAACTACCTCTCGATCGCCGGGCCGTCCTGGCGCAACGAAGTGGATTCCGGGGTGGGGTTCGAACTGGCCAAGGTCAAGACCAAAGCGGCCGCGAAGAGCCTGCGGGCGGCCCTGTTGATCCAAATCGCGGACTTCGACCGGTTCGTGCCGGCGTCCTCGATCGCCAAGACCGCCGTGCACGGCCGGGCGCAGGTGCACCACTACCCGTGCGATCACTTCGACGTGTGGCCCGGTCATGACTGGTTCGACCAAGCGTCCAACGACCAGATCGGCTTCCTGGCAAGAGCATTGGGGCCGGCGCAACTGCCGGTCTGAGCAGGCGTTCGACGGGTCGGTGGCACCGGTGGGCCGCATTGCAGAAAGCAGTACCGATAGGTATACAGTATGTACCAACCTATGACCGGTCATCCCCCGACGGTTGCCGCATGACGAAGGGACAGCCCCGATGACCACCGACGGCAGCGCGGTCGCCGAGCGGCCGATCGCGTCCAGCGAGCCGGTGCTCTACGAAGTCTCCGAATCCGGCGTCGCGGTGATCACCCTCAACCGTCCCGAGCGCCGCAATGCCTGGGGTGGGGGGATGACGGATCGGTTCTTCCGCTATGTCGAAACGGCCGAGGCGGACAGCAACGTCCGGGTCATCCTGCTGACCGGCAGCGGCGGTGCGTTCTGCGTCGGTGCGGACATGGGGGACCTGGATTCGATCTCGTCGACCACCATCGAGTCGGCCGGCAAGACGGATGTCCGTTCCCTGGTCGCCGAAAAGCATCCGTATTTCCTGACTCAGCTGCGCAAGCCGGTGATCACCGCGATCAACGGCTCGGTCGCCGGCATCGGACTGTCGCTGGCGCTGATGTCAGATGTCCGCTTTGCCGCTGCCGGGGCGAAGTTCACCACGTCGTTCGCGCGCCGGGGACTGGTCGCCGAGTACGGGATCTCGTGGATCCTGCCACGATTGGTCGGCTGGGGCGCGGCCATCGACCTGCTGCTGTCCGGGCGCACCTTCCTGGCCGAGGAGGCGCTCGAGCTGGGTCTGGTCAAAGAAGTGGTGCCGGGTGAGCAGTTGCTGGGTCGCGCCCTGTCCTACGCCGAGGACATCGCCCGCAACTGCGCGCCCAGCTCGCTGGCGGTGATGAAACAGCAGCTCTACGCCGACGCCGAGCTGCCGATCGTGCAGACCAGCGAGAAGGCCGAGCAGCTGATGCACGAATCGATGACCCGCAGCGATTTCATCGAGGGCATCACCGCGTTCTTCCAGAAGCGTGCGCCGAACTTTCCATCTCTGACCGCCCCGAAGATAGACGACAGCCCCGAAGATCACAGCCCCGAAGATTAGAGATTGCAGACTGAGAGGACGTCCACGATGACCACGTTGGACTACCGAGCGATTGACGTCGACAACCACTACTACGAACCGATCGACTCGTTCACCCGGTACCTGCCCAAGGAGTTCAAGCGCCGCGGTGTGCAGATGCTGCGGGACGGCAAGCGCACCTGGGCGGTGATCGGTGAGCGGATCAACCAGTTCATCCCGAACCCCACCTTCGACCCGATCATCGAGCCGGGCTGCCTGGATCTGTTGTTCCGCGGCGAGATCCCCGAAGGCGTCGACCCCGCCTCGCTGATGAAGGTGGACCGGCTGGAGAATCATCCCGAATACCAGAACCGGGACGCCCGGGTGAAGGTGATGGACACCCAGAACCTCGAGACCGTGTTCATGCTGCCGACCTTCGCCTGCGGCGTGGAGGAGGCCCTCAAGCACGACATTCCCGCGACGATGGCGTCGGTGCACGCCTTCAACGAGTGGCTCGACGACGACTGGGGCTTCGACCGTCCCGACCACCGGATCATCTCGGCGCCCATCATCTCGCTGGCCGATCCCGAAATGGCGGTCGGGGAAGTGGAATTCGTGCTCGGTAGGGGAGCGAAAATGGTGCTGGTGCGTCCCGCGCCGGTACCCGGGGTGGTCAAACCGCGTTCATTGGGCGACCCATTGCATGACCCGGTATGGGCGCGGCTGGCCGAAGCCGGTGTGCCGGTGGGCTTTCACCTGAGCGACAGCGGCTACCTGGCGATCAACGCGCTGTGGGGTGGCAAGGCGACTTTCGAAGGATTCGGCAAAAAGGATCCGTTGGACCAGGTGCTGCTCGACGACCGTGCGATCCACGACACCATGGCGTCGATGATCGTGCATCAGGTCTTCACCCGGCATCCCAAGCTGAAGGTCGCCAGCATCGAGAACGGCTCTTACTTCGTCTACCGGTTGATCAAGCGTCTCAAGAAGGCCGCCAACACCGCGCCCTATCACTTCAAGGAGGACCCGGTCGCGCAGCTGCGTAACAACGTCTGGATCGCACCGTATTACGAGGACGACGTGAAGCTGCTCGCCGAGACGATCGGGGTGGACAAGATCTTGTTCGGCTCGGACTGGCCGCACGGGGAGGGACTGGCCGACCCGATGGCGTTCACCGCCGACATACCGCAGTTCCCCGAGTTCAGCGCCGAGGATACCCGTAAAGTCATGCGCGACAACGCACTTGACCTGCTCGGTGCGAACGTGCCGGTGTCGGCGTAGCCGATGGGCGAATGGACGATCGGGGCGGTCCTCGACGCGGTCGCCGACGCAGTGCCCGATCGGCTGATGACGATCTGTGGCAGTCGCCGCAGTACCTTCGCGCAATCCGCGGACCGGACCCGCCGGCTGGCCAATTACCTGGCGGCCAACGGATTCGGCGTGCACACCGAGCGTGACCAGCTGGGCAACTGGGAGTGTGGTCAGGACCGGGTCGCGCTGATCATGCACAACGACCTGTATCCAGAAATGGTGATCGCGTGCCTCAAGGCGCGGGTGGTTCCGGTCAACGTGAATCACTACTACACCCCGCGCGAGGTTGCCGACCTGCTGGCCTACGTCAAGCCGCGCGGCGTCATCTATCACCGCGCGCTGGGCGCCAAGTTCGCCGACGTCCTGCCCGCGCTGTCCTGGGCAGGCACCGAACTGCTGATCTCGATCGACGACGGCAGCGAGCTGCCCGAGCTGTCCGGTGCTGTGCCACTCGAAGATGCACTGGCACAAGGTGATTCCGACCACCCAACGACGCCGCAGCCGGATGATCTGCTGATGATCTGCACCGGCGGCACGACCCGGACGCCCCAAGGGGGTGCTGTGGCGCCAGGCCGACATCTATGTGTCCTCGATGAACGGTGCCGACCACGCGGAAGCCGCCGAAATCCACCAGCGCGTGCAACACGCCGGGGCGCCCTGGTTCGCGGTGTCCCCACTGATGCATGCGGCCGGCATGTGGACCGCCTTCTCGGCGATCCTGAACGGGCAGACCGTCGTGCTCTACGACACCCGCCAGAAGTTCGACCCGGCCGCGGTGCTGCAGATCGCCGAACGCGAGAAAGTGGGCCTGATGACGATGGTCGGTGACGCATACGCCGCGCCGATCGTCGAGGAACTCGGCCGGCGCCGCTACGACCTGTCCAGTCTGTTCGCCATCGGCACCGGCGGAGCGGCCACCAACGTCAAACACCAACGGGCGCTGCTGAAGTACCTGCCGCACATCACCGTGATCAACGGCTACGGATCTTCGGAGACCGGAAACATGGGATTCGGGCACAGCAAGCAGGACACCCAGGCCGACACCTTCACCATCCGGCCCGGCGGCCTGGTGCTGTCGGAGGACTACGCCCGCTTCCTGCGGCCGGGCGAACCACACGTCGGGTGGGTGGCCCGCACCGGCCGAATCCCGTTGGGCTACTTCGAGGACGAGGCCGCGACCGCAAAGACGTTCCCGGTGGTGCAGGGACAGCGGGTGGTGATCTCCGGTGACCGGGCCGCCGTCGACGCCGACGGCACGTTGCGGCTGTTCGGCCGCGATTCCCTGGTGGTCAACACCGGTGGCGAGAAGGTGTTCGTCGAGGAGGTCGAAGAGGTGCTGCGCGCCCATCCCGCCATCGCCGACGCGTTGGTCATCGGCCGCGACAGCGAACGCTGGGGGCAGGAGGTGGTGGCGCTCGTCGAGTTACGCGACGGGGCCGAGGCGCCCGAGGAAGAGCTGCGGGAGCACTGCAACGCCGAGCTGGCGCGATTCAAGACGCCGAAAGCCTTCATCGTGGTGGACAAGGTGCGCCGGCTGGGCAACGGCAAGGCCGACTACCGCTGGGCCCGACGACAGGCCACGGACACGGCAAGGATGCACCGATGACGCCGTCCGGACCCCGCCGAGTCATCGACTGCCTGGTCAACGTCCACTTCGGCGAGACCGAGACCCAACCGGAATTCATGAAGAGAGTCCGCGACGACTACTTCAAGGGCCCCAAGTCGATGTTCGACCCGGTGGAGCTTCCTGAGTTGCTCGACGAGATGGACCAGCACGGGGTGCGCAAGGCCATCCTGATGGACAACCTGGCCAAGCCTTCGGTCACCGCCCGCAAGTTCGTCGAAGCCCGCCCGGACCGCTTCGCGCTCGCCATGGGGGGCGTCAACCTGTTGCGCCCGGTGGCGTCGCTGCGCGAGTTGGCCGCCACGGTGGCCGACCTTCCGGTCGCCTATACCGTTGTGGGGCCCAGCTTCTGGGCAGACGGGCAATACCCGCCGAGTGACGCCGTCTACTACCCGCTGTATGCCAAATGCGCCGAGATCGGGCTGCCGCTCTGCGTCAACACCGGCATCCCGGGCCCACCGATCCCCGGCGAGGTACAGAACCCGATCCATCTGGACCGGGTGTGCGTGCGTTTCCCGGAACTCAAGTTGTGCATGATTCACGGTGCAGACCCGTGGTGGGAGATCGCGATCCGGATGCTGATCAAGTACCGCAACCTGCGGCTGATGACCTCAGCGTGGTCACCGAAGCGGTTGCCGGACAGCCTGATTCACTACATGCGCAGCCGCGGTGCCGAGAAGGTGATCTTCGCCTCGGACTGGCCGGTGCTGCGCCAGCACCGGGTGGTGCCGGAGGCCAACGCCCTGGACCTGCCCGCGGAAGTCCTGGACAACTACCTGTACAACAATGCCGACACATTCTTCTTCAACGCGGACGAGGATCAGGAGCCCTGATGGATCGCTACGAATTACGCCGAGTCGACTACAGCCTGACCGACGACCACAAGGCTCTTCAGTCCGCCTATCGGCAGCTGCTGGAAACCCACTGCCCGATCGAAACCGTCTGGGCAGCACAGGAAACCGGGTTCGACAAGAGCTTGTGGGAGCGATTGTGCGCGACCGGCGCGACGTCGATGGCGGTGGGGGAGGACTCGGGCGGCGACGGCGCGACGCTGGTGGATCTCGCACTGGTGGCCGAGGAATTGGGTCGGGCGCTGGCCCCGGTGCCGTGGATCGAGCACGTCTGCGCGGCGCGGCTGGCCGAACGGCTCGGCGTCGCCGAGGCCGATCTTGCCGACGTGGTCAAGGGCAGCCGCATCCTGGGACTCGACGTCGCGCCGGAATCGACCACCGGGTCAAGGCTTGTCGCCTCGGCGGCGATCGCCGACGCCCTGGTGGTCGCCGACGGCGACGAGGTGGTGCTCCTGACGTTTGCCACCAGACCGGCGCGGGTGCCCAATCTCGGGCAGCTGCCGATGGCCTGGGTGGACCCCGCGGCGGCGGATTCACGGACGGTGCTGGGTTCGGGTCCGGAGGCGCTTGCCGCCTACCGTCGGGCCTTCGACGAATGGCGGGTGCTGACCGCGGCCGCGCTGGCCGGACTGGTCGAGCAGACCATGACCATCGCCGCCGAATTCGCCAAGACCCGCTACACCCTGGGCGTCCCGATCTCGACACTGCAGGCGATCTCGCATCCGCTGGCCAACATGGCCATCACCGTGCAGGGCGGACGCAACCTGGCCCGGCGGGCCGCCTGGTTCCTGGACAACGAACCCGACGAGCGACCCGAACTGCCCGGCTGCGCCTTCGTCTTCATGGCCGAGGAGGCGCCCAAAGCGGCAACCATGGCGGTGCATATCCAGGGTGGACTCGGAGTTTCCGTGGAGGCTGCCGCGACGGCGTATCTGGTGCGGGCCCGTGGCTGGGCGCTGGCCGGTGGTGATCCGGGCCTCACCGCCAAACAGGTCGGACAACTCGTCGCCGAGCGGGAAAGCGCATAAGGCAATGGATTTCACCCGCGTCGAGCTTGACGAAGAAGATCAGGCTTTCCTGGCCGAAGTCCGCGCCTTTCTCGCCGAACACGTCACCGACGAGGTGCGTCGCCGCGACCGCGAGACCGGCGACAACTTCGACGAGGCCGTCCACCTGGCGATGGGCGCCGCCGGATACCTGGAGAAAGAGTGGAAGCCGTTGGCCGACGGCGGGTTCACCCGGGTACGACGGCGAATCTGGGAACTGGAGAAGCGCCGGGTGCACACACCCTGGGTCACCTGGGGCACCACCGCGATGGTGGCGCGCGCCGTGGCCGCGTTCGGCAAACCCGAGCTCGTCGAGGAAGTGATGCCCAAAGTCTTCACCGGCGAAGTCCGGATGTGCCTGGGCTACACCGAACCCGAGGGTGGTTCCGACGTGGCGACCTGCAAGACCCGGGCTGTCCGGGAGGCGGATGGATCGAGCTGGATCGTCAATGGCGCCAAGATGTTCACCACCGGCGCGCACAACTGCCAGTACGTCTTCCTGATCACCAACACCGACCCGAGCGCGCGGAAACACAAGAGCCTCACCATGTTTCTGGTTCCGCTGGATCTGCCGGGCATCGAGATCCAGGGCATCCGCACCGTCGACGGCGACCGGACCAACATCGTCTATTACAGTGACGTCCGGGTCGACGACAAGTACCTGCTGGGCGAGGTCAACGGCGGTTGGACCGTGCTGCGCGGGCCGTTGGACGCCGAACACGGCGCGGTCGCCGCCGCGTCGGACGGCCTGCAGGATGTCGCGATCATGCAGCACCAGACCGGGTTCATGTCGGCGGCCGTGGATGCCGTCGCGGCCTCGGTGGGCCGCCGCGGACCGGACGGGTCGCGGCGCATCGACGACGGATCGGTCGCCTACCGGCTGGGCCGCAGCACAGCCCGGTTGGAGGCGGCATTGTCGACTCCGAGCATCTTCGGTCGGGTCGCGCAGGCACAGACGATGCGCGACATCGGGCCCGACCTGATGGACATCGCCGGGCCGGCATCGGTGCTGCCGATCGAGACCGAAGGTGCAGCGGATAACGGAACATCGGAGTATCTCTACCGATTCGCCCCGCTGGCCGGGATCTACGGCGGCACACTGGAAGTGTTCCGCAACATGATCGCCCAGCATGTGCTCGGACTCGGCAAGCCGAACTACTCGCCGCCGGTGCAGAAGGTTTCCTGACCCGCGCCAGTCGGTCAACCGTGCAACGCCGGGGCGGCGTACGTGCCCGCGCGCTGCTGTTCCTCGCGGGCGCGGTGACGGGGATCGTCGCGGGCACCTGGTCGGTGGATACGCACTGGTGGTTCCGGCCTCGATCTGCGTGGCGGTGGCCGCGGCGAATGGGCTGTAGGGCTGCCCGATTCGGGTTCTCGCGCCGCGCCGTGGAGAATATGCGATAGCGCGGCGGACGGCCGCCGGTCTGGTCGAGGCTCAGGTGG
Organism: Mycobacterium kiyosense; assembly: GCA_021654635.1. Lineage (NCBI taxonomy): Bacteria > Bacillati > Actinomycetota > Actinomycetes > Mycobacteriales > Mycobacteriaceae > Mycobacterium > Mycobacterium kiyosense. Next base: position 4,274,543 of record AP025179.1, on the reverse strand, counting down.
TGAGCACGCACGCCGCCGCCGTGCCGGGCGCACCGTACAACTGGGTGAAACCGACTCTGGGCGCACCGGGTACCTGGCGGTCGCCGGCCTGGCCGCGCAGCTGTCGGACGACCTCGTGGATCTGGCGCAGCCCTGAGGCCCCGATCGGCTCGCCGTTGGCGATCAGACCACCGTCGGTGTTGACCGGCATCGGCCCGCCGATCTCGGTGGCGCCCTCGGCCAGCAGCTTCTCCTGGTCGCCGTGTGCGCAGAAACCGCACTCGGCCAGATGGATGATTTCGGCGCCGGCGTCGGTGTCCTGCAACTGGATCACGTCGACCTCGTCGGGGCCGACGCCGGCCTTCTCGAATGCGGCACGGGCGGCGTACACCGTGGGCGCCACGTCCTCTTCGACCGGGGCGAAGGTGGTGTTGACCTCGTAGGCGCCGTACCTGCGGGTGCGGACCTCGACAGCCTTGAGGTAGACCGGCTTGTCGGTGTAGCGGTGTGCCATTTCGGCGCGGCACATCACCACCGCGGCCGCGCCCTCGTCCGGCGCGCAGAACATGTACTGGGTGAGTGGGTAGTTCAGCATCGTCGAGTTGAGGATGTCCTCCTCGGAGATCGGCTTGCGCCGAAACGCATTCGGGTTGAGCGCGCCGTTGCGGAAGTTCTTGGCGGCCACGCGCGCCAGGGTGCGCTGAGAGATGCCGTGGTCGTGTAGGTACCGGTTGGCTTTCATACCGAAGAACTGGGTGGTGAGGTACTGACCGTTCTCGGCGTACCAGCGAGGCATCCCGACCAGCGCGGGATCCTCGGTGAACGCGCCGCGGGGGTGCTTGTCCAGACCGACGGCGATGCCGATGTCGTAGTCGCCCAACCTGATCCCGTCGGCACAGGCCTTGGCGGCACTGGCCGCGGTGGCGCAGGCGTTGAAGACGTTGGTGAACGGTATGCCGGACAGCCCGACCATCCCCACGATGGCGTCCGGGTTGGCCACCGTCCAACTGCCTCCGGTGGCCGCCTGGATGTCGCTCCACTGCACGCCGGCGTCCGCGACGGCGGCGACGATGGCCTCGACACCCATCTGCATTGCGGACTTCCCGTCGAACCGGCCGAAGGGGTGCAGACCCACGCCGACGATGGCCACATCATTCACGGAGCAACGCCTTCCGGTCGAGGTTCGGTGCATGCTGTACGGACAGACTTGTCTATACTACTGTAACCATTACCGTTGAGCGTTCCGAAGGTGCCGTCAGCAGGGAGGGGTCGCGCCCCGTGGGCAGGTTGGTGGAAGTCGCCGGTGTGTATCGGCCCGCGCCGGATCGGATTCGGGTCCGCAGAGCGAAAGTCATTGCTAGAAGGGCGATTTCATGACCACAGCCACGGTGGTGTTCGACCCGTTCTCTGAGGAGTTTTTCACCGACCCCTACCAGACCTACCGCCGGATGCGGGCGGAAGCGCCCGTCTACTACAGCGCGGAATACGACTTCTACGCACTGACGCGCCACGAAGACGTCGCGGCGGCGTTCAAGGATCACCAGACCTTCTCGTCGGCCTACGGCGTGGACCTCGCCCAGGTGCGCACCGGTCAGGTCGCCGAGCACGGGTCGATCATCGCAATGGATCCGCCGGCGCACCGGCGCATGCGGGGCCTGCTCAACAAGGTGTTCACCCCGCGCGCCATTCAGGCGTTCCGGCCACTGGTGACCGAGTCCGTCGACAAGCACCTCGCCGCGCTGAACCCGGACGGCTTCGACTTCGTCCAGGACTTCTCCGCGCTGTTCCCGGTCGATGTGATGACCACATTGCAGGGCGTACCCGAACCGGATCGCCAACAGATCCGGATCTGGATCGACGACCTGTTGCACCGCGAACCCGGCCAGGTCGAGGCCAGCGAGGGCGGCATCAAATCGGCCATCGACATGTCCATCTATTACTACCGGCTGATCAAGGCACGTCGTGAGGACCTGGGCGACGACCTGCTGAGCAAGCTGATCGAGTCCGAGATCGAGCGCGACGACGGCCAACTGGTGCCGCTGAACAATCTCGAGATCACGGAATTCGCAACATTGTTGGGTGGTGCGGGCGCCGAGACCGTGACCAAGTTGCTGGGCAATGCGGCAGTGGTGTTCGCACGAAACCCGGGCCAGTGGCAGAAACTGCTGGACGACCGCAGCAAGGTGCCGCTGGCGGTCGAGGAACTGTTGCGTTATGAGGCGCCATCGCAGTACAACGTGCGCCGTTCGATGCGCGAGGTCACGTTGCACGGGGTGACGATTCCGGCCGGCAAACCGGTGTTCCTGGTGGGCGCCTCGGCGAATCGGGATCCGCAAGCCTGGACCGACGCGGACACCTTCGAGCTGGACCGGGACCGCACCGAGGCGCAGAACCTGGGGCTCGGCTACGGGATTCACAGCTGCCTGGGCGCCGCCCTGGCCCGGTTGGAGAGCGTGATCGCGCTCGAGCGAATGCTGGATTTCATGCCGCACTACGAGGTCGACTGGGACGGCTGCAAGCGGGTGAACATGCAGAACGTGGCCGGGTGGAGCAACGTACCGGTGCGGGTGCTGCGCTAACCGGTGTCGCGGCGCCAGACCAGGGTGCTGTGTACGACGCGGCCTTTCGCGGAGGTTTGGGTCACCGACAGGGTCAACCGGTCCCCGTCGATCTTGGCGTGCCGAATCTGCGGCTGGCGCAACAACTCCGGCAGTGTCGAGATGACCACGTGGTGGCACACCGTCGCCGCGGCTTCGTCGACGTCGAACCTGCCGCCGTAGGAGACGAATTCGCCGTCGCCGCCGGGCGTCAACTGGGCCGACATGTGGCCGTCGGCGGTGTAGAGGATCAACCCGGACGGGTTGTCCCCGAACGGGTGCCGGACCTCGTCGGTGCCGTCATGACGGGACACGAACGATTCCAGCAGCCAGCCGCCCAGCAGCGCTTCAGCTAACCCACTCATCCGGTTGAACCTATCGAATCAATTACAGTAACGTCCACCCGCATGAGCGGAGTGCTGGCGTAGCGATGAATGACCAGTCCGGCGCCGCGATCAAAATCGATGGGGGCATCCCCATGGAACTGGCGCGCGTGCCCGCGGTCGCGGCCGAGCTGCAGCGTCGTGGCTATGACGGCGGATGGACCGGAGAGATCAACCACGATCCGTTCCTGCCCATGCTGCTCGCAGCCGAACACACCGCCACGATCGAGATAGGCACCAGCATTGCGGTGGCCTTCGCCCGTAACCCGATGATCGTCGCCAACGTCGCCTGGGACCTGCAGTCCTACTCCGGCGGCCGGTTCATCCTGGGGTTGGGCACCCAGATCCAGCCGCACATCGAGAAGCGGTTCAGCATGCCGTGGAGCCGGCCGGTGGCCAGGATGCGCGAGTTCATCGCGGCGGTCCGGGCGATCTGGGACTGCTGGCAGCACGGGACCCGGTTAAGCTTCGAAGGGGAGTTCTACACCCACAAGATCATGACGCCGATGTTCACCCCGGAACGCCTGACCTGTTCGGTGCCAAAGGTTTTCGTCTCCGCGGTCGGCGAGGCGATGACGCAGCTGTGCGGTGAGGTCACCGACGGTCTGATCGCCCACGCCTTCACCACCCGCCGGTATCTGGACGAGGTGACGCTGCCGGCGTTGCGGCGCGGAATCACGCGCGCCGGACGGGATCCCGGTGAGGTCGCGGTGGCGTGTCCGGTGTTCGTGGTGACGGGTCGAACCGAAGCCGAGATGGCCGCCGCGGCCGCCGGAGTGCGTAAGCAGATCGCCTTCTACGGGTCCACGCCGGCGTACCTGAAGGTGCTCGACCTGCACGGCTGGGCAGACCTGCACACCGAGCTACATCGGCTGTCCCGGCAGGGTGAATGGGATGCGATGGCCGAGTTGATCGACGACGACGTGCTGGACGCCTTCGCCGTCGTGGCACCTGTCGACGAACTGGCCGCCGCGCTGCGTGCTCGTTGCGTGGGCGCGGTGGACCGGGTGATGCCGGCACTGCCAGCGGCACTGCCCGCCGAAACGGTCATCTCGATCCTGCAGCAGATGCGCGCCGCCCCCGATACGCCGATCGCCGAACCTTCGGGCCGCTCAACGTCACGCTAGTGCAACGCTGGACGGTCGAGCGTCACGCCAGCGTGACGCTCGGCGTGAGCGGGTAAGCGGCGTAAGCGGTTAAGCGGGTAAGCGCGTGAGCGGGTTAAGCGGGCGCCGCGTCGCGCGACCGACCGGCCGGCTCACGGGTTGAGGGCCTGCTCCTTGGCCCAGCGGTAGTCCGCCTTGCCCGACGGGCTGCGCTGGATGACGTCGCGGAACACGATCGCCTTGGGAAGTTTGTAGCGCGCCAACGAATTTGCGGTGTGCGCGATCAACTCGTCGGCCTCGGCGCTGGCGCCTTCGGCCAGCGCGACGACGGCCACCACCTCCTGGCCCCAGCGCTCACTGGGCCGTCCGGCGACCACCACGTCGGCCACCGCGGGATGCGAGGCGATCGCGGTCTCGACCTCCTCGGCGAAGATCTTCTCGCCGCCGGAGTTGATGGTCACCGAGTCGCGGCCGAGCAGTTCGATGTTGCCCTCGTCGCGGTGCCGGGCCCGGTCGCCGGGGATGGCGTAGCGCACCCCATCGATGACCGGGAAGGTCGCGGCGGTCTTGGTGGCATCGCCCTTGTAACCCAGCGGCACGTAGCCGCGCTGCGCCAGCCAGCCGAGACCTTCGTGACCGGGCGCCAGGATCGAGGACAGGTCCTCGGCGGCCACGAAGGTGTCCGGCCCGGCGTTGAAGGTGCCGGTGGACACCGACCCGGACATGGACATGTGGTGCATCTGCGCGCCGGTCTCCGACGACCCGACACCGTCGATGATGATGGCGTTGGGCAGCACCTCGATCAGTCGCTGCTTGACGTAGGGCGTCAGCAGCGCCCCGCCGTTGGCGATCACGGCCAGCGACGACACATCGGCGATGCCCTTGTCGATGGCGGCGACCAGCGGCCGCGCGATCGCGTCGCCGACCACGGTGACCACCATGACCTTTTCCCGCTCGATGGTGCGGACCACGTCGTCGGCGTCCATCCGGTCGACCACCGTCGGGAACACCACCGACTGGCCGGTGGTGATCGCCGTCATCACACTCCACTGCGCGGCGCCGTGCATCAACGGCGGCAGCACCATCATCTTGGCGCCGGGGCCGGCGGTCACCCGCGCCACCACGTCCTCCACGGCGGCGACCGGCTGACCGGTGACCAGGTCACGGCCGCCGAAGGAGGTCATGAAGATGTCGGCCTGGCGCCACAGCACGCCCTTGGGCATCCCGGTGGTGCCGCCGGTGTAGAGGACGTAGAGGTCGTCGGGCGAGTGTTGCACCGGCGGCACCTCGGGGCTGGCCGATGCCAGTGCCTCTTCATAATCGACTGCGCCGTCCAGCAATTCGTTGCCGGAGTCGTCGGCGATCTGGATCAGGACCCGCAGCTGGGGCAGGTCGGGCAGGATCTCGGCGACCCGCGGCGCGAAGGTGGCGTGGTACACCAGCGCGGTGGCACCGGCGTCGGCCAGCAGGTACTGCAACTCGTTCTTGACATAGCGGAAGTTGACGTTGAACGGAGCCACCCGGGCGGCGAAGCAGCCGAGCAGCGTCTCGACGTACTCGCTGCCGTTGTAGGCGTAGATGCCGAGCAGGTCCTGTCCGGTCTCGTGCCCGGCGATGTCGGAGCGTTCGGTGTGGCAGCCCAGCCCGCGCGAATGCAGGTAGTTGGCCAGCCGGTTGGATCGCTCGAAGATCTGCGCATAGCTGAACCGCCGGTCGCCGTGGATGACCAGCTCCCGGTCGGGTATTGCGGCCACCACGGCGGCCATGACCTCCGGTACCGTGAATTGCGTTGTGCTGTCTGTCATTATCTCTCTCACGGCTGGTGGGGTAACAAGCGGACCATCAGCCCACGGGCTTCGGTCAGCACCGTTCCGTCGGCCGACGTCATGGTAGCCGCAATGAAAACCTTCCGGCCGTCGACGTCGCTGATCCTGCCGCGGGCGGTCAGTGGCTCGTCGATCGGGGTGATCTTGCGGTAGTCCACATGCAGGTAGGCGGTGCGGGTCGGGCGGATCTCGGCGGCGGTGACCACCATGCCGAACAGCCAGTCGTAGAGCAGCGGAATCATGCCCCCGTGCACGGCGTGATTACCGCCGACGTGGGCCTGTCTGAAGTGCCCGGCCATGGTCACCCCGTCGCGGCCGGACTCGGCGACCGTCCACGGCGGCAGCAGCGGATGTCCCAGACCGGGGATGGTGAGGACCCGGCCGGCCACGGCCTCGACCTCCGCAACCTGATGGCCGTCCAGCAGCGCACACGCCTGTTCGAGGTGTTCGGCGGCGGCGGTCCAGAGTGCGGGGTCCGGGCGGGTGGAGACGGTCAGATCCTGCAGCCGGTGCAGTGCGGCCACGTAGCGGTTCAGTTCCGGGGGCGCATCCTGGACCGGTCTGAGGTCGGGAAAGCCGCCGCGGCTCGGCGATGCGGTCTCGGTCATGCCGCCTGCCAGGTGTGCAGCAGGTCGTCGGTGGTGGTGATGGTGGCCAGCAGCGACAGGGTGTTGGCGATCATGGCTTCGCCGTATTCGGTGGGGATGCCGGCCACCGCGTCGCGGGGCAGCACCACCCGGTAAGCGGCGTTGACGGCGTCCATCACGAAGTTGGGGATCGCGATGTTGAGCGAAACGCCCACCACCACGACGGTGGACACGCCGAGGTTGCGCAGCACCGCGTCCAGGTCGGTGCCGCCCATCGGCCCGACGCCGTGCCAGCGGGCCAGCACCAGATCCGTTGGCTCCGGACCTAATTCGGGCAACAGTTTCGCGCCGGGGGTGCCGGGAGTGATGTCCACTTCGCCACGGTCCAGGGCGAAGATCTTGGCGTTGTGGTTGGATCCCAGCCCGTCCGGCCGCTTCTGCACCAGGCAGTGCACCACGTGCACGCCGGCGGCCCGCGCCGCCGGAAGCAGCCGGACGATATTGGGCAGCGCCACCCGGCGTGCCTCGGCGGCCAGCATCCCCAGCCCGGCGTCGGCGCCCATCACTGCGCCCTGGCATTCCTGGGTGACGACCGCGGTGCGCCCCGGCTCGACGAGGCCGACGAGCCGGCTCGTCATGCCGGAGCCCCGACGCCGGCCGGGACATCGTAGAACTGTGTCGCCCATTTCCGCAGCGCCATATAGCCTTTCGCGTCCACCTTGGACAGCGGCGGACGCTCCACGTACTTCTGGTAGCGCCAGATCTGCAGGTCGTCGAAAACGGTTGACAGGAACTGCTTTTCGATCAGCTCGCGTAGCTTGCCCTCGGGCACCGGGGCCTCGTCGCCCGGCACCCGCGGCCACCAGATCGAGTAGAACAGGTCCGAACACTGGTCGTCGACCGGCGTGCAGGTGAAGATCAGCCGGTGGTTCTGGGCGCCCTCGAACACGCTGATAGCGCCGCCGAGCCCGAACAGGTGGCTGTGGAACACCAGCGCCAAATCGTCGGGATCGTCGCTGCGTGCGTCCGGCCAGCCGGCGGTGAACTGCCATTCGTGGTCGACGATGCGCCAGTCCAGCACCCGCGGCGTCACGGTCGCGTGGTGCACGTATTCGAAATGCGCGCTGTCCGGTGCGTTTTCGGCCACGATCTGCGGATGCACCGGCTCGCGTTCGGCGCGCCGGGAGAACTCCGGGTAGGCCCGGTAGTAGGCCGACGGGTCCGTCTCGAACTGCGGGAACTTGGTGAAGATGTCGGGCATCTCCCACTGCGGTTCCTTACCGTCGGGGTGGTGCCAGACGAATACGCAGTCGTACTGTTCGTGGACGGGATATGCCCGCAGCGTCAGCGCCTTGTTGGGGCGGTCCGGCTGGTAGGGGATGTACCGGTTGGTGCCGTCCGGCCCCCAGCGCCACCCGTGGAACGGGCATTGCACGCAGTCGCCGATCACCGTGCCGCCGTGACCGAGGTGGGCACCGAGGTGCTTGCAGTGAGCTTCCAGCACGTGCAGCGTGCCGGCCTCGTCGCGGTAAGCGACCAGGTCTTCGCCGAAGTACTGCAACGGGCGCACCTCGCCGACCGGGAATTCGGGCGACCACCCGACCATGAACCACCCGGTGACTTTCCAGGTGAAAGGGACCTTCACGGCGGCACCTTTCGCGTGTGGGCTGATACTTAATCCATTACAGTATAGATTTCAGCTGGACGGCAACTGACAGACCGTCCGGTGTGGGCGAGGAGTGACATGACCGCAGCGGCGGACGAACTCGAGGCGATACGCCGGCTCACCGCCGGGACCACAGTGCGGGTTTTCGGTGGATCCTGACTGCGACGTTCTCGACGTACTCGTCATCGGGGCCGGATTCGCCGGCCTGTACATGCTGCACCGGCTGCGCGAACTCGGGCTGCGCACCCTGGTTCTGGAGATGGCCGACAGTGTCGGTGGCACCTGGCTGGTGAACCGCTACCCGGGTGCGCGCTGCGACATCGAGAGCATCGAATACTCCTACAGCTTCTCCGAAGATATTCAGCAGGAGTGGGTATGGACCGAGTCCATGCCGGCCCAGCCCGAGATCGAGGCCTACCTGAACTTCGTCGCCGACCGCCTGGACCTGCGCCGCGACATCACCTTCGGCGCCCAGGTGGTCGCGATGACCTTCGACGAAGACGCCGCGGTTTGGCAGGTGCGGACGCAGGCCGGACAGACCTACACCGCCGCGTTCGTCGTGGCCGCCTCCGGCATCCTGTCGGTGCCGCTGGAACCCGACATCCCCGGCCGGGAGTCGTTCGCCGGGACATCGCTGTACACCAGCCGCTGGCCACGCGAGGGTTTCGAGCTGAGCGGAAAGCGGGTCGGTGTGATCGGGACCGGCTCCACCGGCGTCCAGCTCATCCCGGTGGTGGCCCGGGAAGCTCAGCAGCTCGTCGTGTTCCAGCGTTCGGCCCCCTACACCCTGCCGTGGCGGGTGCACCGGTTCGAACCGGGCGAACTCGACGCGATGAAGGCCCGCTACGGCGAGATACGCGCCGCGCAACGCGAGCACCCGATCGGCGCGGCCCGGCTGAGCGCGTTCTCGGTGCTGTTGGAGATGCTGGCCAGCCCGGCGCTGAAGACGGCGACCCGGGACGAGCAACTACGCGCAATCGAGGAGAAAGGCGTTCTGGGAGCATTGAATTGGAGCGACGTCTTCTTCGATATCGAGGCCAACCGGATGGCCGCGGAGCTCTACGGCGAAGCGGTCGCGCGAATTGTCAAGGATCCGGCGACGGCGGCCGCGCTGGTACCTCGGCACCCGTTCGCCTGCAAGCGTCCGATCATCGACCAGGGCTATTACCAGACGTTCAACCGGGACAACGTCACCCTGGTCGACCTGCGCGCCGACCCGATCCGAACGGTCACCCGAACCGGCATCCGCACCCAGCGCAACGAGTACCAACTCGACGTGATCGTCTACGCCACCGGATTCGACGCGATGACCGGGGCGTTGAGCCGCATCGACATCCGCGGCCGCGACGGGATGTCCCTGGGCCGGTATTGGGCCGAGGAGGGACCGTTGTCGTATCTGGGTTTGGCGGTCGCCGGCTTCCCGAACCTGTTCACCATCCAGGGGCCCGGCAGCCCCAGCGCAGCGACCAACTACGTGGCCGCCCTCGAGCAACACGTCGAATGGATAGCCGACTGCGTTGCTTATCTGCGCGGCAACGGGATTCGCACCATCGAAGCCCTCGAGAGCGCACAACGGGAATGGATCGACCACGCCACCTCGCTGGTGGCGGCGACGGTCCTGGTCCATCCGTCCTGCAACTCTTGGTACAACGGTGGCAACGTACCCGGCAAGAAACGGATGTACATGGGCTATACCGGCGGAATCCCCGAATACCGGCGACGCTGCGACGAGATCGCCGCCACCGGCTATACCGGTTTCAAGCTGAGGTAGGTGATCGATCGTGTCGTTTGCTACCCGCGGGCTGGGCGTCACCCGGGAGGTGGGCATGCTGCTGCCGCGGACCGTGGCCGGGGTGCGGGCCGGTTCCCAGGCCGACGGGCCAGGCCCGTGCGGAGTGCGTCAATTCGGTGAAGTGCTGCTGGATGAGCTGGTGCTGACCGGCTTTTCGGTACTCGGCGGTGGTGGCCCGGTGACTGTCCGGTCGCCGGCGGCGTGCGTGGCGGCCGCCGAGGAGTTGTCGGCGCTCGGTCTGGACGGCGCGTACGCGGATCCCGCCCCGCTGCGGGTGCACGGCATCCGACGGCGGCGCATCGGCGGCTTGTCCTACGAGCGCATGACGTTCGAGCACGATCCGCAGTTGCCCGAGTCACTGCTGGATGAAGGGTTCGGCGGCCCGTCGCGGGCGGTGGTGCACCTGTGCCGGCACCGGGACCGTCCGCGGCCTTGGCTGATCTGGATCCACGGTGCCGGTCAGGGCGGCGCGCAAGACATGCTGATGTCGCGGATCGACCGGATCCATCACGGCCTGGGATTCAACGTCGCGATGCCGGTGCAGCCGGGCCACGGCAGCCGGCGCAAGTACTGGCCGACCTACCCGGACATGGATCCACTGGGCAACGTCGCCGGCATGATGCGTTCGGTGTCGGAGATCCGCGCTGTGGTCCGCTGGGCGCAGCGGCAGGGCACCCCGGTTGTGGTAGCGGGAGTTTCGATGGGCAGCCCGGTGGCCGCCCTGGTCTCGCATCTGGAGCGGCAGGTGCACGCCGTCGCGCTGTACACGCCGATCCTCGGGCTGAACACGATGATCGCGCGCCACCTCGGCAGGTCGGGCGCCTCGCACAGCGACTACCGCACGCTGCTGCGGTCCGACGTGGTGGCCCAACTGACCACGGTGATCGACCCGCTGCAGGCCGACCCGGCGCCCCCGCCGCACCGACGGCTGATCATCGGCGCGCGTCACGACCGGATGGCGATGCTGGAGCCGACGCTGGCACTGCAGCAGAAGTGGGGCGGCCAGCTGTACTGGTATGCCGGCGGCCACGTCAGTCACGTATTCTCCCGCCGGGTCCTGGCTGTCTCGGAGCGGTTCCTGCGCGAGGTCAGCGAGGACGCCGCGCTCCGGGTGGCCGAATGACGATGACTAGCAAGGAGTTCGGAATTGGCTGAACGCGTTCTCGACGAGCTGGGCTACTACCTGCTGGCCGGCGCCGGAGGTGAGGGACCGGCCACGCTGATGGACGAGGCGCGCCGTGGCGAGGCGCTCGGCTTCGGTACCGCGTTCATCTCCGAACGCTGGAACGTCAAGGAGGCGTCGTCCCTCGTCGGCGCCGCCTGCGCGGTGACCAACCGGATGCAGATCGCCACCGCCGCAACCAATCACAACACCCGCCATCCCTTGATCACCGGCTCCTGGGCCACCACCATGCACCGGCTCTCCGGAGGCCGGTTCACGCTGGGCATCGGCCGCGGCATCGCCGCGATCTACGGGGCATTCGGCATCCCGGCGGTGACCACCGCCCAGATGGAGGACTGGGCCAACGTGATGCGCCGGCTGTGGCACGGCGAGCTGATCTTCAACCACGACGGGCCGATGGGCAAGTATCCCGTGCTGTTCCTCGACCCCGACTTCGACGAGGACATCCGACTGGCCCTGGTCGCGTTCGGGCCCAACACGCTGGCACTGGGCGGCCGCGCCTTCGACGACGTCATCCTGCACACCTACTTCACGCCTGAAACGCTGCAGCGCTGCGTGGCAACGGTCAAGACGGCCGCGGAGAAAGCCGGTCGCGACCCCGACAGCGTGCGGGTGTGGTCGTGTTTCGCCACCGTCGGCGACCACCTGCCCGAGCAGTTGCGGCTGAAGAAGACGGTGGCGCGACTGGCCACCTACCTGCAGGGCTACGGGGACCTGCTGGTCAGCACCAACGGCTGGGATCCCGCTGTGCTGCAACGGTTCCGGGAAGACTCGGTGGTGACGTCGATCGCCGGCGGCATCGACCACAAGGCCACGCCCGAGCAGATCGAGCACATCGCGACGCTGATCCCCGACGAATGGCTGGAACCGTCGGCCACCGGATCGGCGCAGCAGTGCGTGGACCGGATCCGGCGCGAGTTCGACTACGGGGCGGACGCGGTGATCCTGCACGGTGCCACCCCCGACGAGCTCGAACCCGTCGTGGCCGCCTACCGGACGTAGCGCGAGCGTCTGCTCGCGGCAGGGGACTACGGCAGGATGACGGTGCGCGTCACCGGTTCGGCGGCGGCCTGCCGGGCGGACAGGCCGCGCTGCAGAGCGGCCAGCAGCGCATCCCGCGTCTCGCGTGGATCGATCAGCTCGTCGAACCCCATCCCCTCGGCCGACCGGTAGGACGCCTCCAACTCCGCTTTACGCAGCCGCGCGGCCAGATCCTCACCGGCGTGGGAAGCCCGGCTGAGCGCCGCGGCGCTCATGGCCCCCATGGTGGCCCCCGGATAGGCGAACGTCGCGGTCTGATGATCGAAGCTGAGCAGCGACATGACCATGGACCCGAAGCCGTAGGCCTTGCGCAGCGTCACATGCAACTTGATCGTGGTCGCAGCGGTCTGTGCGGCGAACATCCTTGCACCGCTACGTAATACGCCCTGTCGCTCGGAGCGGCTGCCCGGCAGCATGCCCGGGTTGTCGGCCAGGAAGACCAGGGGCAGATGGAAGGAGTCGGCCACCATGATGAAATGCGCCGCCTTGTCGGCCGCGTCGGAGTCGATGGACCCGGCCAGCACCTGCGGCTGGTTGGCCACCACGGCGACCGGGTGGCCGCCCAGATGCGCCAGGGCGCAGATGATGGCCTTGCCGAAGGACGGCTGGACCTCGAACCAGTCCGGGCGGTCGAACACCACGTCGAGCACCTGCCGCATGTCGTAGACGCGGCGGTTGTCGCGGGAGACGATGCCCAGCAGCTCCGGCGTCGGGCGCGGCCCCGCGGTGTGATCCGGCTCCCGCGACGGCGGGTAGGACCATGCGCTGGCCGGAAAATAGGACAGATAGCGGCGGATCTCGTCGAGCACCGACTCGTCGTCCTCGCCGACGTTGTGGATCACTCCGCTGGGCAGGGCGACGTCCGGTCCGCCCAGGTCGTGCTTCGAAATCTCTTCGCCCGTCGACTCTTTGACCACCGGCGGGCCAGCGGTGAAGATGGTGCCGTTGCGGCTCATGATCCGGAAGTCGCACACCGGCGCGACCAGGGCGCCGTGTCCGGCCGACGGTCCCAGCACCGCGGCGACGGTGGGCACCCGACCCGAGCACCGGGTCTGGGCGAGTAGATCGGTGGGCGAGCGTCCGTAGTGGCCACCGGTCGGGCGGAAGCCGGCGCCGTCGAGCAACATCACCAGCGGAACCTTGTTGCGCACCGCCAATTCGGCGATCCGGTAGCGCTTGGAATTGCCGCCCGGACCGATGCTGCCGGCCAGCGTGGTGAAGTCTTCGGCGCCCACCAGCACCGGCTCGCCGTTGATCAGCCCGGAGCCGGTGACGATCGCGTCGGCGGCGACCTCACCGCCGACCAGGGTGCCGATCTCGCGGAACGTCCCCGGATCGAGCAGATGCGCGATCCGGCCACGGGCGTCCAATTTGCCCTTGCCCCGGTGCTTGTCGAGCCGCTCCGGGCCGCCCATGCCCCGGGAATGCCGGCGGCGCCGGTCGAGGTCGTCGAGGGTTTCTTCCCAGTCCTCGGGCTTGCCCATCGTCGTCCTCGTCCTCGTTCGCCGGATGGATACATACTGAATTGCTTACTGTAGCGGGTGCGGACGGTGGCCAAGCACTGCCCGGAGGCGGGCAGACGTTGACCCTACCGAATCGCTTACTGTAGCTTTTCCGTCATGGTGGGTGGAGGTCCAGTGCCGGGCCTCAAAATCGACGGAGGCATCCCGAACAGGCTCGACCAGGCTGCCGAGGCGGCCGGCAGCTTGGAACGATTGGGCTTGGACGGCGGCTGGACCGCCGAAACCAGTCATGATCCTTTTCTGCCGTTGTTGCTGGCGGCCGAACACACCTCGCGCATCGAACTGGGCACCAACATCGCGGTCGCGTTCGCGCGTAATCCGATGATCGTGGCCAACCTGGGCTGGGACCTGCAGGCCTATTCCGGCGGCCGGTTCATCCTCGGTCTGGGCACCCAGATTGCGCCCCACATCGAGAAACGGTTCAGCATGCCGTGGAGTCACCCGGCCCGGCGCATGCGTGAATTCGTCGCGGCGCTGCACGCGATCTGGGCGAATTGGAAAGACGGCGAGCGGCTGCGGTTCGAGGGCGAGTTCTACACCCACAAGATCATGACACCGATGTTCACTCCGGAGCCGATGCCGTACCCGGCTCCAAAGGTGTTCCTGGCCGCCGTCGGTGCGGCGATGACCCAGATGTGCGGCGAAGTCGCCGACGGCCACCTCGGTCACCCCATGGTCTCCCAGCGCTATCTCACCGAGGTGACGTTGCCGTTGTTGCAGCAAGGCCTGCAACGGTCGGGCCGGGACCGCTCGGAGTTCGAGGTCGCCGCGGAGGTGATGGTGGCCACCGGCAGCACCGAAGAGGAGCTGGCGACCTCGATCGCGGCTGCCCGCAAGCAGATCGCGTTCTACGGGTCCACGCCCGCCTACCGCCGGGTGCTCGACCTGCACGGCTGGGGCGACCTGCACACCGAGCTGCACCGGCTGTCCAAGGAAGGCCAGTGGGAGGCGATGGCCTCGCTGGTCGACGACGAGATCCTGCACGCCTTCGTAGTGGTCGGTCCGGTGCACGAGGTCGCCGCAGCGCTGCGCAGCCGCTGCGAAGGTCTCGCCGACCGGGTATGGCCGATCTTCTACGCCGCCTCGCAAGACTGTATCGACCAGGCACTGAAGGAGTTTCGACGATGAGCACCCCGGTGATGGACGAGGCCGCCAAGCTGCTCGCCGACCCGCAGACTTACGCCGACGAGGCCCGACTGCATGCGACGCTGACCCACCTGCGCGCCAACGCTCCGGTGTCCTGGGTGGACGTGGAGAATTACCGGCCGTTCTGGGCGATCACCAAACACACCGACATCATGGACATCGAGCGGGACAACACCCTGTTCACCAACTGGCCGCGACCCGTGCTGACCACCGCCGCCGGCGACGAGCAGCAGGCCGCGATCGGCGTCAAGACGCTGATCCACCTCGACGACCCGCAGCACCGGGTGGTACGCGCGATCGGCTCGGACTGGTTCCGGCCCAAGGCGATGCGCGCGCTGAAGCAACGCGTCGACGAGCTGGCCAAAATCTACGTCGACAAGATGATGCAGGTGGGTCCGGAGTGCGACTTCGTGCAGGAGGTTGCGGTCAATTACCCGCTGTACGTGATCATGTCGCTGCTGGGTATCCCGGAGGCCGACTTTCCGCGAATGCTCAAGCTGACCCAGGAGCTGTTCGGCAGCGACGACAACGAATTCAAACGCGGCAGCACGATCGAGGACCAGTTGCCGGTGCTGCTGGACATGTTCGGCTACTTCAACGAAGTGACCGCCGCGCGCCGCGAGCAGCCGACCGAAGACCTCGCCTCGGCGATCGCCAACGCCCGCATCGACGGCGAACCGTTGTCCGACATCGAGACGGTGTCTTACTACCTGATCGTGGCGACCGCCGGCCACGACACCACCAGCGCCACCATCTCCGGTGGCTTGCACGCGCTGGCCGAGAATCCGGACCAGTTGCAGCGACTGCGTGCCGATCTGGGCCTGATGCCCAAGGCGACCGAGGAGATGATCCGCTGGGTCACCCCCGTCAAACAGTTCATGCGCACTGCAGCCCAGGACACCGTGGTACGCGGAATCCCGATTGCGGCAGGCGAATCCGTGCTGTTGTCCTACGTATCGGGCAACCGGGACGAAGAGGTGTTCGACGACCCGTTCCGTTTCGACGTCGGCAGGGAGCCGAACAAGCACGTGGCCTTCGGCTACGGGGTGCACTTCTGCATGGGGGCGGCACTGGCCCGCATGGAGGTCAGCAGCTTCTTCACCGAGTTATTGCCCAGGCTGAAATCCATTGAGCTGGCCGGTGATCCAGAGTATATGGCGACCACGTTCGTCGGCGGCCTCAAACACCTGCCGGTGCGCTACTCGTTGGGATGAACCCCCTTGGGCACCCGAGCGCTCGGCGCGTGTGGCGCAGGCCATAGACTCCCACCCGGAGGACAGCAGCCACATGAGCCCTAGGACGATCATCATCACCGGTGCCAGCGACGGTATCGGAGCGGCGGCCGCACGACGGTTACGCCGCAGCGGCGCCAACGTCGTCGTGATCGGCCGGTCGCAAACCAAGACCGAAGCGGTCGCCGCGGAATTGGACGCCGACCATTTCGTCGTCGACTTCGCCGACCTGGCGCAGGTTCGCGCGCTGTCGGAGAAGTTGCGAACGCAGTATCCGCGCATCGACGTCCTGGTCAACAATGCCGGCGGCATGGGCACGAAGATCCATTTCACGCCTGACGGCTACGAGCACACCTACCAGGTCAACTACCTCTCGCCGTTCCTGCTGACCACGCAGCTGATGGAAGTGCTCGTCGAATCCCGGGCCAGCGTGGTCAACACCACCAGTTCGTCGCATCTGCTGATACTGCGGGCTACCGTGGCGGACCTGGAGAACACCGGACGGCGCCGGCCCAGCACCGCCTATGCGTTGTCCAAGCTGGCTATCGTGTTGTTCACCAAGGAATTACATCGGCGCTACCACGGCTGCGGCCTCAACGTCGCGACGGTCCACCCGGGTTACGTCAACTCCAACTTCGGCCCGGCGTCGGGATCCAAGGTGCTCGCGTTCTCGAAGCGATACCTGCCGACCGAGCGATACACCGCCACACCGGAACAGGGTGCCGAGCAGCTGATCTGGTTGGCGTCGAGTCGTCCCGGGCTGGATTGGGTTCCGGGGCAATACTATTCGCGGCACAAGATCGCCCGGGTGAACCGCTTGGCGAAGGATCCCCGGCTGGCCGCCGAGCTGTGGGAGAGCACGCTGGCCAAGGTCGCGGTCTGAGCATGCCGGGTGTTCCTCAAAGCGCGCTGCGCAACGTCGGACCTCAGCTGCGGTTCTGGCGTGACGGGCGCGGGCCGACCGAGCTGTTCGACCATACGTGCACCGGTGACCGCCCGGAGTTGTCCGGCGCCGAGACGGATTGGTCGAGATCGGTAGCTCTGGGAGATTCGCAAATACCCGACGGGGGGATCGTGGAATTGGTGCGCGACAAGACCGTGACGATGGCGGTCGTCACCGCCCCCGGTGGTGTGCCGGTACAGCTGATCGGGCCTGCGATATGAGCGCCTCCGTCGCGCTGGTGACCGGCGGCGGCTCGGGCATCGGCTGGGCGGCGGCATCGATGCTGCGCGAGGCCGGCCACGACGTCGTGGTGTGGGATATCGCCGGCGGCGATATCGACTGCGATGTCAGCGATCTCGACGCGGTGTCGGCGGCGATGGAACAGACCATCCGCGAGCACGGGGTACCCACGCGAGTGGTGACATCGGCCGGCATCGGGTCGTCGGGCCTGCTGCTGCAATTGCCACCCGCGGAGTGGCAGCGAGTGCTGTCGGTCAACCTCACCGGCACCTGGTACACGATCCGGGCCGCCGCCCAGGCCATGATCGACGCCGAATTGGACGGCTCGATCGTCGTAGTCTCCAGCATCAGCGGCACCCTCGCCGACCGGGACATGGGTGCCTACTGCGTGTCGAAGGCCGGCCTGGACATGCTGGTGAAGGTCGCCGCGGTGGAGTGGGGCAGCCATGGCATCCGGGTCAATGCCGTCGGGCCCGGCGTCACCCGCACCCCGATGCTGCCTGATGCCGAGAAGTGGCCCGCCTGGGTGGAAGGCATGTCCAAGCGGACGGCGCTGCGTCGGTTGGGGGAGCCCGGCGACATCGCCGAGGCGATTGTCGGTGTTCTCGAAATGTCTTGGGTGACAGGCCAAGTGCTGCATGCCGACGGCGGGCTGTCGCTGCACAGCCCGATCGACGCCTACGGCCAGGTCGAGAAGCTGATGCGGCTGAAAAGGCTAAAGGAGCTACACGCCGCGAAGCAAAAAGCCAACGAGGCCTAACACGTCGACTGTGAAGTCGACGACGCTCCACCGGCGTGTCGCGTCGTGCGCTTTACATTCGGCGGTGGAGGCGCAGGCCTGAGGCCAGCCCGTAATCGAGGACGCCACGGACTTGTCATGCGACCGGGCTGAAGGTGACGGGAAGCTTGTTGGGGGAGCGGAACACGAGTCCGACGATCTTGGACTCCACCCCGGTGCCGTCGTCTTCGACGAGCTTGAGGTCCTTGACGCGGTCGAAGAGGCTGTTGAGCATCACCCTCGTCTCCAGCCGGGCCAGGTGCATGCCCAGGCACATGTGGATGCCGCCGGCGAAGGCGATATGGGGCTGGCGGGGGCGGCGGATATCGAAGGTGTTCGGATCTGTCCAGCGGGTTTCGTCGCGATTCGCCGAGCCCATGCACATGTCGATCTGCGCGTCCGCGGGAATTGTCTTGCCGCCGAATTCGATCTCGCGGGTGGTAGTCCGCATGACCATCGTGAGCGGAGTCTCGTAACGCAGACCCTCCTCCATCGCCAGCGGGATCAACGACCGGTCCTGCCGCACCATTTCCAGTTGCTCGGGGTGGGTCAGCAGCGAGTGCAGCAAGTTGCCCGACGAACGGTAGGTGGTCTCCAAGCCGGCCGGCAACAGCAGGCGCAGGAACGCGATGATCGCCTCGTCGTCGAGTTTTTCGCCGTCGATCTCCGCGGCGACCAGGTCGCCGATGATGTCGTCGGTCGGCTTGCGGCGACGCTGTTCGACCTGGTTGAGGAAGTAGCCGTGCAACTCGGCCGCCGCCGTTAGGCCTGCCATGATGTCGGTCGGGATGGAGATGAGGTCCAGCGACAGCCGGCGGAACATGTCGAGATCTTCGGGCGGCAACCCCAGCAGCGCGGAAATTATCCGGGTGGGAAATTCGAAGGTCACCGCCTTGACCAGGTCCGCCTCGCCCTGGTCTTTGATCTCGTCGACCAGCTGATCGCACACCGGCCCGATCACCGACGGTTCCCAGCGCTCCAGCGCGGTGGCCCGAAAAGCCTTGGCCACCAGATTGCGGTGGTCGTGGTGTTCTTTGCCGCCCATCGCCAGGATGGTGTGGCCCATCACCAGCCCGATGGTCTCGTCGTACTTGGCCGAGGTGAACGTCTGGTCGTCCCGGAAAGCCGTGAATACATCGTCGTAGCCGAACAAGGTCCACTCGTCGCTCGGCTTGAGTTCGTCGGGCATCTGGTCCTGGTCCGAAAGACCGCCATGCCACACCGGGTCGGTGTGCCGCATGTGCTCGAAGAACGGATACGGGCTGGTTTCACCGGTGAAGTCGAGGACCGGGGCGTCCTCCTGGTCGGTGCTGAGCGTCATCAGCGCTCCTCTCTGAGCAACCGAGTGAGCCCGAGGGCGCGGGCTTGGAAAGCGGAATATCGCTATCATAATATAAATAGCAACGAAGCCCAACGGCCGGTCCGGGTGGCCCCGGTGCCTGGGTCTGCGGGACGGCACTAACGAACCCGACCCCACCCCAGCCCGACGGCTTGCGCCGGGTACGTGATGCCTCGATGCCGTTGGCGCAATGCGAAATTCGACATCTCCACCGGCCGCAACCTGGTCGATAGCTCTCGGACGGTTGGGATTTCGGCAGTCGGCCCCGGCGCGGCGCGCACTGGCACCGACCACTCGTGCAGTTGCTAGCCGTTCGCGCCCGACGCACCCTGCTGGCCAGGCGCCCCGGCCGCCCCGAAACGTGTCCCGCCGGTCCCATTTCCGCCCCCGGGCCCGCCGGCCCCGCCGGCGGCCTCGCACCACCGTCGCCGCCGGCGCCACCGTTACCGCCGTCGCCACCGTCGCCGATCGTCGCGGCCGACCCACCGGTCCCGCCGGCTCCACCGACGCCGCCGACGTTGTTGGTGTTGCCGATTCCCCGGCCCCGCCTACACCACCGGCGCCGCCGTTGCCGATTCCTCTGGCCGCTCCGCCGTGACCGCCCATCCCACCATCACCGCCGCCGCTACCGAACTGAAACTCGTTTCCCGCTCCGCCGGCGCCACCGGCGCCGCCGGCCCCACCGTCACCGATCCACAAACCGCCGGCCCCGCCGGACCCGCCGTCGCCGCCGTCGCCACCGGGGCCGCCGAAGCTGTTCGTGCCGCCCCGGCCCCGCCGGCGCCACCCTTCCGCCGCTCCCGAGCAGGCCCGCATCGCCGCCGCGGCCGCCGTTGCCTGCGTCACCGATAGGGGTAGAACCACCGGCGGACCCGCCGGCGCCGCCCGCCCCACCGTTGCCGACGAACGAGCCTCCGCGACCGCCGGCGCCCCGTTGCCGGAGATCGAATTGCCGGCCCCGCCGGCACCACCGGCGCCGCCGTCACCGAACATCCTCGCCGCGCCGCCGGCACCGCCATTGCCCGCGGCGTGGCTGCCGTCGCCGCCTGCCCCGCCGGCACCACCGGCACCGCCGTTGCCGAAGAACCCGCCGGTGCCGCCGGCGCCGCCGTTGCCGTAGCCCAACCCGCCCTGCCCGCCGGCCCCGCCGCGCCCCACAGCCCGGCCGCACCGCCGTTCCCGCCGTTCGAGCCGGTGTCGACGTACGTGGAGTTGCCCGCGCCGGCGCCTCCGGCACCGCCGTTGCCGATCCCGGCGACGGTGCCGCCGTTGCCGCCGACGCCGCCGACACCGTTGACGCCGCCGCCGCCCTCATCGCCGATTCCAGCTTGCCCACCGGCCCCGCCGGCACCACCATTGCCCAGCAGGCCGGCGGCGCCACCGTTACCGCCCGCGCCACCCTGCCCGCCGTTGCCGGTTTGGGGGCCGTTGTGGGAGTTCCCGCCCGCGCCACCTTGCCCGCCGGCTCCGCCGCTGCCGGCGAGCAGCCCTCCGGCCCCGCCGACACCACCGCTACCGCCGTTGCCGCCGGTCGGGGCGCCGCTGTTGGAGTTGTTGGCCGCCCCGGCCCCGCCGGCCCCGCCGATTCCGCCGCCGCCCCACAATCCGGCAGCGCCGCCAGCGCCGCCATTACCGCCCGAAGCCCCCACCGCCGTGGCGGCCCCGCCGGCGCCGCCCTGTCCACCTCCGCCATCGAGCCACCCGCCGTGACCGCCGGCGCCGCCCGCAGCTCCGCACCGCCCGCGCCGCCGTTGCCGCCGAACCCGATCAGTCCCGCCGCGCCGCCGTTGCCGCCGGCCACACCGCCGTTAGCCGCTTCGGAATAGCCGTTGCCGCCGTTGCCGTACAGAATCCCGGCGGCGCCGCCGTTGGGATTCGCGGCCGAGCCAGCGGCTCCGTTTCCGATCAGCGGGCGTCCCAGCAACATTTCGGTACGCGTATTGACAGCGCCCAGAATGGTTTGCTGCGCGTTGGCGAATTCGGTACCGAGATATTGTGCCGCGCTCCCATTCAGCAACGTGACAAATTGCTGGTGGAAAGAAGCAGCCTCCCCGCTGAGGGCTTGATACGCCTGACCATGGGCGCCAAACACGGCGGCGATGGCCGCAGAAACCTCGTCGGCCGCTGCGGCCGGGACGCTGGTAGTAGGGAGATTTACCGCCGAGTTGGCTGATTCGATCGCCGAACCGAGTTTTGCTAAGTCCGTCGCCTCCGCCGCCATATGCTCAGGTGCCGCAAATGCAAAAGACATAATTTTCTCCGAACGGGTACACATGAACCACCGATATTTGACATTTATATAGTAGGGCAGCGGCAATCGTCTGATGTCATGACTTTCTGGTCGGACTGGACGCTCACGGCAACGCGATCGCACCGTATGGTCAGCCGGCGACCGTCGAGGCGTTGTCCGGCGAGCGCGCGACTGGCGGGATGCCCTCGATTGAGGCGCTGATCAGCGCAGGTCTACCTTGGAGAGGGTTTTCGGCTCCCGGGGCCGGGCCATCGAAACGGAAGACAAGAGGGCATGACGCAAACGAATGTCACACGGCCGCAAGGCCTCAGCCGTATCGACCCGGCTTTGCGGGCCACCGCCGAAGCGCTGGGTGTAGTCGAATTCAGCACCGAGAGCCTGCCCGACGAACGGGAGCGGGCCGACCGCGCCGCCGCCGAGCGGGCCGCGGCCGCCGACACCACCGGCGTCAGCGTCGAAACACGCACGATTGCGGGTCCGGATGGCGGTCAACTGGCCATCCGGTTGTACCGGGGCGCCGGCGCCGCCGCGCTGCCACTGGTGATCTACGCCCACGGCGGCGCTTTCGTGACCGGAAACCTGGACACCGATCACGCGCACTGCGTCGAGCTGGCTCGGGACTCGGGCACCCTGGTGGTCTCCGTCGGCTACCGGCTGGCACCCGAGCACCCCGCCCCGGCGGCCCTGGACGACGTCGAGGCCGCGCTGTACTACGCCGTCGAGCACGCCGCCGAACTCGATGCCGACGCCAGTCGCATCGCCGTGATGGGCCGCGACGCGGGCGCCGCACTGGTGGCCGGCCTGGCTCAGCGGACCTTCGACGACGAAGGCCCCAAGATTCTGGTGCAGATCCTGCATCAGCCGATGCTGGACTCCGATGCCACGCCGTCGCGGCGGGAGTTCCAGCGCACCCCGGGTCTCAACGGTCAGGCGGTCAGCCGGGCCTGGGGCCACTACCTGGGCCACGCCACTGCCAACGGCCAGCACGTGCCCGCGCATCGGGCCAACTTGAAGGGGTTGCCGCCGACCTTCGTCAGCTGCGCCGACGTCGATCCCTGCCGCGACGAGGCCATCGACTACGCGAACCGGCTGCTGCACGCCTACGTGCCGACCGGGCTGCACGTCATCGCGGCGACATTCAACGGCTTCGACTCGGTGGTGCCGGATTGGGTTGTGTCCCAAGAGAACCGGGCACTGCATGCGCAGTCGTTGCGACGCGCGTTCGCGGTGTAGCGCGAGCTGCGCTCAGACCGGGGTGAACTTGGTGATCAGCCACTTCCCGTCGAGCAGCGCCAGGTTCACCAGCACGCTGCTGGCGGTCATCGACGGCTCCGGGCTCTCCTTACTGCTGGTGTTCTGATCGACGAAGACCAGCACGACCGCCGACGTGGGGTGCAATTCCTGCACCGCGGCACGGACTACGCGGGCGGTGGTCTTCAGCGACTTCTGCTTTGCCGCCGGACCGATGATCTGCTGGGTGAACTGGTCGTAGTACGACAGGAAATCGCCGGACAGATGCGACCTCGCGCTGGCGAAATCCTTGTCGAGGCTGTCCGGTGAGTAGGACAGCAACGCCACCGTTCCGTCGGTGGCCGCGTTGATCGCTGCCCGCGCGACGCGCTGGCTGGTCTGCTCGTCGGGGCGGTAATACAAGAAGTAGAGCCAGGTCGCGATGCCGCCGGAGATCAGCACCAGCAGGGTCAGGATCACGGCAACGGGTTTGACGGTGATCTGGCGTTGCCAGAGTCCGCGCCAGTTCCGCTTCGGTTTGGCAGCGGCGGCGGAGTCGTCGACGTCCGTCGAGTCGGCGGCTACGCCCTCGGCGTCGTCAGCCACCAGGCCGTCCGCTGTCACGCCGTGCTCCACCAGTCCGTCCGCGAAGTCGCCGTCCAGTGACCAGGCGGCATCGTCCGCCTCGGCCGCCTCGGCGAATTGGGCATCGGCGTGCGCATCAGCATCGGCGTGCGCATCAACGTCGGCGTCCGCATCAGCGTCGGCGTGCGCATCAGCATCGGCGTGCGGGTCAGGTGTGTCGCTCGTCGGCGTCTGGATCACTGCCGTCTCGGTGTCGCCGTCCGCGGCGGCCTGTGCACCGGAGCCTTTATTGGTCAGGTTGATCCCGTCCACGTCGTCGGTCACGGCACGAACTCGACTTTCGACATCTTGTACTGTCCGTCCTCCTCGGTCACGGTCACCCGCAGCCGCCACGTGCGAGGCTCGTTCTTTGCGCCCGCGGAATTGGTGACACGGGAGGTGGCCGAGATCAACACGTGAGCGGTGTTCCCGTCGATCGACTCGATGGCTGCCGCGTTCACCGTGCCCTCGGTCACCACCTTGGACTGCTCTACCACCTTGGTGAAATCGGTTGCGCGCTGCTGGAAGTCGTCGCGGAACTCGCCGGTGGAGCTGTCGATCACACGCTGCACGTCTTGCTTGGCCCGGTTGAAGTCCAGCGAGGTCATGTTGACCACGCCCTGCTTCGCGCCGGCGAGGAACGCCTCTTCGCGATGGTGTTTGTCGGTGGCCTGGTGGTGCCACCAGACGAAAAGGATGCTGAAAACCGTGAACACGACGGTCAGAAGCACCGCTGCGACAGCGGCGACAGTGGACAGCTTCGGCAATCGAATCGCGTTGCGCAACCGCTGCCGTCGCGACAGTGTGACCGCCGGAGCTGCTTCGGAAGCCGACTCGGACTCGCTGTAATTCTGCGACTCGTCGTAATCCTCGGACTCGTACTCGCCGGCTGCTTCGTACTCGTCCGAGTCGTCCTCGTACTCGTATTCGTACTCGTCCTCTTCTTCGCCGTCGTCTTCGTACTCGTCGTACTCGTCGTACTCGTCGTACTCGTCGTCGTCATCGCGATCGGCGGCGGCGAGCGCCTCGCGCTTCAACCGGGCCGCGCGGGCCTTGGCGCGTGCCGCGGCGGCCAGCGCTTCGGCCTCGGCTGCCTCGGCTTCGGCCTCCGCGGCAAGCGCCAGCACGTCGGCTTTCGATGGCACGGCATCGTCGGTCGTGTCAGCCATTACAGCCACCGCTCGTCATTATCGACTGAACTCCGGTATCTCTTACGGTATCGCCCATTGCTAACATCGGAGTCGCCAGCGAACCCCGACGAGGACCGATCAGGCGGATGACCAGCCACCCGAATTTTTCCCCCGAGCCCCGGCGCGCCAGCGCGGGAAAACCGAGAAAAGTCCGGCTGTCGTCATGACCGCTGTCGACTCTCCCGAAAAGATACTCTTCAGCTCCACCACCCAAGCGTTTCTGTCCAAAGAAGCGTCCTTGCGTCACGTCCGGGAACTGCACGCCGCGGGACAGTCGTTCGACCCCGCCTGGTGGCGGCGAGCCGCCGAACTCGGCTGGACGGCCCTGCTGGTTCCCGAGGAACTCGGCGGTGGCAGCGCTTCCGGGGATGGGCTCGCCGACCTGGCCATGGTCGCCGAATTTCTCGGCAAGACCGTGGCGCCGGGACCGCTGTACCCGGTCAGTACCGTGCTCGCCGGCTTGGTGGCCTGCGCCGAACGGGAGCGCCACAGCGAGCTGGTCGAAGCGCTGATGTCGGGCGAGACGGTGGCGTCGTGGGCGGTCTGCGAGCCGCGGCGCGGGTGGGTGCCGCTGCATCCGCAGGTCACCGTTGCCGAGACCGACGGCGGCTTCCGGATCGACGGCGTAAAGGACCGGGTGGAAGCGGCGGCGCAGAGCGCGGTTCTGTTGGTCGTCGCGCGTAGCGGGGACGAGGTTTGCCAGTACCTGGTGCCCACGGACGCACCAGGTGTCCGGATCACGCCGCAGGACTCCGTTGACCTGGTCAAGCAGTACGCCAAAGTGGAGTTCGACGGCGTGCTCATCGACGGTGACCGCGCGGTCGGGAGTGCCGCCGAGACGCCCGCGCTGATCGAGCGGCAGAGTCAGATCGCCCAGGTGCTGGTCTGCGCCGAAACCGTCGGAATCCTGCAGACCGTCTTCGACTTCACCGTCCAGTGGGCGCTGGACCGGCACTCCTTCGGCCGTCCGCTGGCGTCCTACCAGGCGCTCAAACACGCGTTCGCCGACATGAAAATGTGGCTCGAAGCCTGCCGGGCGACCACCGCCGCCGCGGTCGCCGACGTCTCGGTCGGCGCGCCCACAGCCGCACTCTCGGCCGGCATCGCCAAATCCTACGTGGGCGAACTGGCCGGCCAGATCGTCCAGCGCTGTGTGCAGATGCACGGCGGCATCGGGGTGACCTGGGAGCACGACCTGCACCTCTACCTGCGGCGAGTCACGTTGTATCGCGCGATGTTCGGCACCCCCGAGGAACACAACCTGCGGGTCTACCAGATGGAGAGCCGATGACAGGTGCCGAATCGGTCGCCGAATTCGCCGTCCGGGCCCGGGCCTGGCTGGCCGCCAACATGCCCGCCATCGACCCCGATTCGCCGCCGGCGGCGCCCCGCGACGACGAACGGTCCTGGCAACGCGCCCGGGAGCTGCAGAAGCGATTGTGGGACGGCGGGTTTGCCGGTATCTGCTTCCCCCGCGAATACGGCGGCCTGGGCCTGGATCCCGAATACCAGCGCGCATTCAACGTCGAATCCCTCGGCTACGAGATGCCGCTGATCCTCAACGTGCCCACCTTCACGATCTGCTGCGCCACCCTGCTGGACACCGGCAGCGAGGAGCAGAAGCGACAGCACATCGCCGGCGCACTGCGCGGCGACGAGATTCTGGTGCAACTGCTCTCCGAACCCAGCGGTGGATCCGACCTGGCCGGCGTCATCACCCGGGCCGAACGCCGAGGTGACCGGTGGGTGATCAACGGCGCCAAGACCTGGAGCACCAGCGCGTTCGCCGCCGACTACGGGCTCTGCCTGGCCCGCACCGACTGGGATGTACCCAAGCACGACGGGCTGACCATGTTCCTGGTGCCGATCCACCACCCCGGCATCACGCTGCGGCGCATCACCCAGGTCAACGGCGGCGCCGAGTTCTGCGAGGAATTCCTCGACGGCGTGGACGTCGGCGACGACGCCGTGGTCGGCGAGGTCAACGGCGGATGGGCGGTGGCGTCGCGGCAGCTCTACCACGAGCGGCGCGCGGTCGGTCAGGGTTCGGAATTCGCCAGCGGCTCCGGCAACGAGGGCGGCCACACCATCCCGGTGGACTACCACGATCTCGCGGCCGCGACCGGGCAGTCCGACAGCGAGCGAGTGCAGGAGATGGCCGGCCGGGCGCTGGTGCATCGCGCCGTCGCCCAGCAACTCATCAGCCACGTGTCCCACCACGTCCGCCATGGCGCTTTGCCGCCGGCCGCGGGATCACTGATCCGGCTTTTCCACGCCGAGACGGTGATGCTGGAGATGGACACCGCGCTGTCGATCGCCGGTGCGGCCGGGGTGGTCGGAGAGGTCGGCGAAGGGCTGCAGGCCGGACTGCGCTATCTGTCGCGGCAGTCGGTCGCCATCGGCGGCGGCACCACCGAGATGGCCCGCAACGTCATCGGCGAGCGGGTGCTGAACTTCCCGCGCGAATACGCCGCCGACCGCGGCGTGCCCTTCAACCAGGTGCGGCACGGCCGGTCACGCTGAGCGTCGAAGATCAGTCCTCGACCAGGATGTCCTGGGCCTCGCCGCCGCTGACCGGGATCTGAACCAGCGACAAGACGTGGTGCGCCGGGCTGCCCGGAGGCGCCACCAGCACGCAGTCGGCGCCCTGCCTGCGGGCCCGGTCGCGGGCGGCAGCCAAAGCGCTCACACCGGCGGACCCGAGATGTGTGACCGCGCTGAGGTCGATCGTCAAAGACGCTACGCCCGAACGGCTTTCGACGGCGATCTGCCGATCCAGGGTGGACGCGGTATGCGAGTCGACTTCGCCGCGCACCACGATGCGGCCGTTGTCGGCGACCAGCGACACGAACTCGCTGTCCACCGCCCGCTGGAAGGAAACGCGGCTGACCACCGAGTCGCTGACGAAGGTCGCCGGGCGGGAAAGGCGGTGGGTGAGGGTGGCCGTGGTGCCCTCGGATCCGTGTGTGACATGCGATTCGGTGACCAGGGCTTCGGCCATCGCCAGCCCGCGACCGCGGCCGCGCTCGCCTGCACGGTGGTCCTTCCAGGTGCCGCGATCGGTCACCGACGCCCGCAGCATTCCGTCGCCGCCCAGCTCCGCGCTGACGACGACACCGTCGGGAACGTCTGTGCTGTAACCATGTTCGACGGTGTTCTCCACGAATTCGGAGATCGCGTGCACCACGTCGGAGATGTCACCGGCTTCGGCGCCGATCGCGGTCAACCATTCCCGCATCGCGGCGCGCACCTTGCGGGCGGCCTGGATGGTCGCATCGGTGGTGATGTGCAGCGGTGGGATCGCGGGGCGGCGCTGAGCGGCCAGCAGCGTGACGTCGTCGTTGTAACCGGTTGAGCGCAAAAGCAATTCGAGTGTTTCCGAGCAGAGCCGGTCGATGGGCCGGGCGGGCGCATCAATCACGAAGCCGTTCGTGCCCGCGGCGATACCGGCGGCCAGATCGGCGAATTCCGCGGTGCTGGCCTGCAGCGGCCGGCCCGGGCGTTCGATCAGGCCGTCGCTGTAGAGCAGGACGGCATCGCCGACGTCGAGCATCTCGGTGCGCATCGGGAATCCGGTGCCGCCACCGAGCGGACCGCCGCCGGATGGCTCCAGGTAACGCGATTCCGCCGCGGCCGTCACCACCAGGGGCGGTGGGTGTCCGGCGGTGCAGTATTGAAACTCGCCGGTCGCAAGGTCCAGTGCGCCCACGCAAATGGTGGCCGACCTGGACCCGGGCACCTGCTCGTGGAAGCGGTCCACCGCCGCCAGCGATTCCACGATCGTGTGTCCGGCGGTGATCTGCATCCGCAGCGCGGTGCGCAGCTGCGACATCACCGCCGCTGCTTGCACGCCGTGGCCCACGACGTCGCCGACGACGAGCACCAGGCGGTCGCCCAGCGCTATGGCGTCGAACCAGTCCCCGCCGGCCGCGGTGTCCACGGCCGCGACCAGGTACTCGGCGGCGACGTCGGCCCCCGGCACGATCGGCACGGTGGCCGCCAACAACGCCTGCGGCATCACCGTCGCCGAATCCCGGACATTGCGGTAGCGCTCGGAGAGTTCCTCGACTCGTGCTTCGGCGGCTTCCCGTGCCTCGACCCGGGCGGTGACGTCGTCGAAGATCAGTTGCACGCCCTCGATCGATCCGTCGGCAGCGCGCCGCGGCGTAACCAGAAAGTCGAAGAAATGTTCCCGGTAACCCGACCCCTCGAGGTCGGCCTGAAGGCGCCACTCGGTGCCGGTCTGCGGCTCGCCGGTGTGATAAACGCGGTCGAACATGTCGAAGATCTGCTGACCCGCCAGCTCCGGATAGACCTCCCTGACGGGCTTGCCCACCACCTCGTTCGAGGGATTCAAGGCGCGAAAAGCGGCGTTGGCGGCGATAAAGCGATGCTCAGGCCCCTGTAAGCCGACCGCCATGGCTGGGATGTTCTCGAAGACCCGCCGCACGTCGTGCGCCGCGCCCACCGCTTGGTCCCAGTCCATTTCGGCCGCCATCTGACGTACCTCCCGCGGACCGAAGTAGCAAAGAATGCGCTGACGCGACAGTCCAGCAACATCAAACACATTAGCAATCCGCGGCGCCGGAACGCCTCACCAAAATTTCGTCGGCACCCCCCCGTGCGGGTCCCCGGGTTATGCCGCTGCCAAGGCGGCTTCCGTCGTCGGGTGAACGGGCAGTACGCCGCTCAGTGCGCAAGCGTGGACGATGCGACCCAGTCCCGGGTCGTCGCTGACCATGCGCAGCGTGATGCCGCGGCGACGGCAGCGCTCGGCCTCGTCGGCCAACACGGTGAACGCGCAGCAACCCATGAAGTCCAGCCCGCTGACGTCGACCACCAGGGGGCCGGGTGCGACGGCAACGGCCGCCGCCTCGCGCAGCAGGCCCTGCCAGGTGTGTTCGTTGGCGGCGTCGACCTCGCCGCCGGCCTGGACGACCACCGCGGAGCCGTTGCGCAGCGTGGTGGCCCGCAAGGTGCTCGTCGGGCCACCCAACTCCGATGCCAACCGGCTGCTGAACGGCAGCGGAATCGAGAACGACTCGGATGGTCCAATGTTCATCAGGCACCCCCATTGAGGCCGCACTGGAATATCTCCCCGATGGATATCAGCTGCGGGCCGGGACAAAACGTGGTGCCTTTTATATAGCAGAGACCAGCAGCGGATTCGGCCGTTTGTGCATATCCGACAGGTGCCTCACAGAATCTGGTGCCGTCGGCGGCGGGAGCGAGCCGGCCGCGATCGAATGATCGGCTTTCATGCGTTGCGGCGCAGCATCTTTCGGCGTCGATTCGCCGCCGGGACGGGTATCTCGTTGCCGTGCAATGCGGTCAGTTCGAACCGTAAGTTCCCAGGGTGGTACCGCGTACCCCGACGATCCCGGTGAATGATCCGCACAGCACGCGATGACGGGCGGTAAGCGATAGGGGGTTTCGCGGCGGTCGTTCAGCGAATCCCCGCGGCACCTTCGGGTTCGGTCGGGTGCCCGACGATGGCGAAGTTGACCGTCGCGATGGCCGCCAGTTCGCTGTCGCTGTCGCCGAAGATGTCGATCTGCATGACCAGTGAGCGCCGACCGGCGCGCAGTACCTTCGGGACGGCACGCGCCGATCCGTGCCGAATCGGGCGCAGGTAGCGGATGACCAGATCAGAGGTTGTCATCGCGGTACCGGGCTGCAGGTATTCCAGCCCGAGCTGGCCGCCGGCGACGTCGGCCAGCGTGGCGATCAGGCCGCCCTGCAAGGCGCCGGAAGTGTTGACCACCTGCGGGCTGACCGGCATCGTCATGGCCAACTCACCGTCGGGCGCGCTGGCCGGACGCAGGCCGATTCGGGCAAACAGTTCGGCCAGGGTGGCCTCGGATGCATCGTCACCGGTGTCGCGGATGCCCAGCGCGCGGCTGCAGAAGTCGTAGATCTGGCCGGACTCGATCGGCGTGCCGTTCAATTCGGTGCCCAACCAATGCAGTCGCATCGCGCCGATGATCGTCTGCATGGCGATCGCCGATGCCGCCCCGACATCGAGCGAGGGATCGAACAGCCCCTCCGTGATGCCCTGCCCGACGATGTCGCGCATCAACCGATGCAAGGGGGACAGCACCCGGGCATAGTCGCGCGGCCGCGTCTCGGCCAGGTGCTGGTTGTAGAGGCTGAGCGCGCGGTTGAGGCTGTCCTGGGTGGTCGATTCCGGCTGTGCGGTGACGCGGTCGATGACCAGCTTGAGCGCCGCGGTGCTGTCCAGGCCGTTGATTTCGGCGCGCCACTGCTGGGCCGCCTGGGCCATGGTCCGGTCGAACAGAGCCAGCAGGAGTTCGTCCTTGCTGGCGAAGTGCTGGTAGAAGGCGCGCAGTGAGGTCTTGGAGCGGGCGACCACCTCCTGGACGGTGAAGTCGGTGCGTCCGGTTTCGCCCAGAATCTCGACGGCGGTCTTGATGAAGCGGTCGGCGCGGGTGACTTCGGCTTCGTCGGTGGGGTCGGCCATGGGCGGATTCTCCTCTGCGAGAGCGCTGCGACGACGCTTTGAGAATCAGGTTACCGCGTGGACTGTCGTGACGGTTCAGCGGCGCTGAGACATCGTCACTGTGGTGTATCAGTATGGTGCGCTTCGCCTTTGTGGAGTACGTAGTCGAAGATGGAAGGGTTGCGAAAGAGATTCGACCAGCTGGTTGCAGAGGCTGATGCGGTATCGGTAGACGGCTGGGATTTCTCCTGGCTCGACGGCAGGGCCACCGAGCAGCGCCCGTCCTGGGGCTACCAGAGGTTGCTGCGCGACCGATTAGCGGGGGTGACGTCCGCGCTGGACATCCAGACCGGCGGCGGCGAAGTTCTGGCCGCGCCGGGCCTTTCCCGCCGGCCATGGTGGCGACCGAGTCGTGGCCGCCGAATCTGGCTTTGGCCACGCAACTGCTGCATCCGCTGGGGGTCGTCGTCGTGTGCGCCCAGCGGCCACTTCCCTTCGCCGACAATGCTTTTGACTTGGTGACCAGCCGACATCCGGTCGACTTGTGGTGGGACGAGATCGCTTTCTGCTGAATCTTTCTGCCGCTGAGCCGTTCCGAGAAGCCGCTACCGCTGGTGCCGGACCCAACATGGTCGACACCGGTGCGAGGATGCCCGTCCGGTTGGTGATGTGCATGGGCCGCGCAGCGTGCCGTGATTCGGGACCGCTACACCCGCCCACAGTCGCCCGATGTGGGGTTCTGGCGGGCCTCGGCGGCGCACAGCCATCGCCGTGGGCGCGCCGATGCCCCCACCCCGCCGAAGATCTGCGCTGTTTATCGTTGGTGACGCTAGTTACGCTATTCGCACAGCGATCCACCTGGGGGTTTTGGTCATGGTGTCGACTCCGTTGGAGCCGGAACGCGCAGGTGACCTGGGCGGGCGAACCTAACGCGCCATGGGGACCTACGACGAGTACCTCTCGCAAGGTGTGGATCCCGCGACGGCTCGGGCTTGGGCAGACGCGGATGCGGCCGATACGGATGCAGTCGACGAGGCTGCCGGGCAGTCGCACGAGCCGCGGCATCGCTTTGTCGCGCCGCCGCTGCAGGCATTCACCGCCCTCTCGCCGGAGACCGCGGCCGAAATCGGACTGGCACCCGCAGCGGCCGCGGCGTTCGCCGACACCTTGCAGGACCTCCGCCTGCGCACCGGGCCGGCGCCCGGACCGGCGATCGGCCGCGACACCACAGGGATGGTCGCGCTCACCGTCGACGAAATGCACACACCTCTACGTCTGGACCTGCGCAACGACTGGACTGATGCGGTACCGGCGCAAGCGCTGCCGACGGCCATTTTCGGCGCTTATAGGGCTGCCCTGGATATCCAATACCAGCAGGCTCGCCAGGCCGCGAGCGACGAGCCGCCGCCGAAGCCGGCGACGCTGCAGGACTTGGTTGGGCCGCTGGACGACTACCGCGACCCGCCGAGACCGCTGGCCCGATTCCGGGAGGATGTGTACGCGGCCTGCGATCAAGCCAACCGGTTGTCCACTGCGCTGGCATCGGCGGCCGCAGCCCGCAAAGCCGGCGGTGCGCCCGCTGAACCCCGAACGATCGCAGTACAGCTCGACGGTGCCTGGTTGGTCGGATGCCAGATCAACGCCGAATGGGCGGAGCAAGCCGCCGCGGCCCGGATCATGAACGAGTTCGCAGTTGCACTGCAGCAGGCGAAGGACAACCAAGCCGGCGGGCCGGCGCTGGAAGCTGAAAAGCAGGCACTGCTGGCTCAATTGAGCAATCTGACCCGCGAGGGGATTGCTGCGCTGCAATACCTGGGTGAGCGCTGATGTCACCGGCTCCTGCGAGAAAGCGATAGCAAATGGCACCCAATCTGAAGGTCGACCTCGAATGGCTGCGGAAGGATGCCCGGCTCTGGTCGGGCAGCGCCGATAAATTAGGCGAGTTCGCGAGCACGGCGGCAGGGGCGAAGATCAGCAGCCCCTTCGGTCAACCATCGGCAGGTGAAATGCCTTACGACCCGTACGCCCTGATCAAGGAATTCTTGACTGCCTACAACAAGTTCAGCGAGGCGTTTTCCAGCCGGGCCAGTAAGGGTCGAGAAGGGATGGAAGCCATGAGCACCACGCTGGTGGGTGTCGCGAACGCGTTTCATTCGACTGACACACCACGTTGACCGCGCGGTTGTCGAGGCAGGGGGATATGTGAGTATCGGCGACGAATTGCAACAGTATTACCGAGATCTGGTGAAGCGAACCGACGAGCTCGAGCGGGCGATCAACGAAGCCGCTGACAGCTGGCTGGCCCGAACGCTGGATCTGGACGAGGAGATCCGTGCCGCCGGAAAGCTGGTCATCGGTGCGCTACGAAACCAGGTGATTCCCACCGTCAAGAAGATCGCCGACACCCTGTCCATGTCTGATGTGCTGCGCGACCATAAAAACGGTTGGCAGACAATCGATTCCGGGGCCCGAGGCATCTCGGACAAATTGGACGACGAAGTCAACGGAATCCGCGGCCAAGTGCATTGGACGGGTGCCGCGGCCAATGCATACGGGGTATCTGTGGGTCACCAGAAGACGGCGGTTACCGGTTTGAGTACGGCAGCACAAGCGATCCAAACTTCGTTGGAAGCAGTAGCAAGTGCGTTGGACACGGCCGGGTACACGATCATTCCCGGCGTGGCCGGCCTGCTGCTGTCCATTGCCGGTGCGATCGCGACGGCGGTAACGGTTGTCGGCCTGCCGGCGACGCTCGCCTTTGTCCTGACCACGATCGCCACCTTCCTTGCCAGTGCTGCTGCGATTATCGCCGGGTTCGTCTCAGTCGAGAATGCACAAAGCGATCAAGCCAATGCATTGCAGCGAGCGCTGGATGCCCAGGGGGACTGGCCGACACCCAATGTCGCCAGCTACAACTCCCAGCAGCGTGATCAGTGGATACCGCTGTGATCCTTCGTCATGCCGCGGCAAGCTTGAGCACTCGATTGTTGCCGGCATCGACCACGTAGAGGTTCCCGCCGGGGTCGACGGCGAGGCCTTCTGGATTGCGTAATCCGTTGAACGGCAGCTCGATCTGCGTCGTGGACCCAGCCACCATCTTGAGAACGCGATTGTTGCTGCTGTCGGCGACGAAGACCGATCCGGCGCCGTCGACGGCGACACCGGAGGGGTTCGTCAGACCCGAGAAGGGCACATCGGTCGAAACGTCTGCGCCGGGCGGCAATTTGAGCACGAACTGGCGCATGTCGGACACGTACACAGCACCCGCGCTGTCGACTGCCACGCCGACCGGGCGGAAGAGACCGCTGAACGGCAGCACGATCGGATTGTCAGCGCCGGCCGGCAGTTTCAGGACGCGGTCGTTGCCGGTGTCGGCGACGTAGAGGGCACCAGCGGCGTCTGTGGCGACACCAGACGGAAGTTGTAATCCATTGAACGGCAGAGTCTTCGGGAGTGCCGCTCCAGCAGCCAGCGCGAGTACCTTGTTCTGCGTGTAGTCGCTGACGTAGACACCGCCAGACCGATCTACCGCTACGAAGTTCGGAGTCTGCACATCGGTGAAGGGCAACGCGGTCGGATCGCTCGTCCCAGGCGGAAACTTGACTACCCGCGGCTTTTCGGAGCTGTCGGTGATGTACAGGGCGCCCTCGGCATCGACTGCCAGCTTGCGCGGATGCTCAAGTCCGGGCAGGGGCAGCACAATCTGCGGGCTCGCGGCTGCGCTGCTCGTCTGAGGGGTGGTGGTACCGGACCCTGGCGTCGTGCCGGCCCGTGGACCTTCGGGTGCGCGGCAGGCTGCGATGGCGGTCACGAGCAGGGCGAGCCAAGCGATGAACCGGTTGCCTCCGAAGCTGCGCTTGCCGACCGACCCGCTCATGCCCACCCCCGTTTCCGATCCACTGTCGACCATCGTAGGCAAGCTGGCTCGTCGCCCGGGAGTCGACGACCCGCTGCTTACGCTTGATCTTGTAAAACGTTGGTAATCAGTCATTCTCGTTGTCGCCGTACCGCCGCAATGTCGGCCGCGATCAGGTTATCGATCCGCTCGCTGAGGTAACGCCGGGTCATCGGTTGGGCCCAGCGGTAGTCAGGGTTGTAGATGTATTCGCCGTCATCTTTGATGCGAACCCATACCACGGCATCCGTGTCCTGATCCAATCCCCACGCACGTGCCGGCAGACGGTGGCTCTGCACCGTGGCGTAGGCGGTGACCTCCGCACTCGGCACGTCGATCACCGGACCTGAACCCCAGTTAGGTTGTGCTGCAACCTCTTTGCTGTCACGCAGGGACTGCGGTACGTATTCGGGAATCACAACCCTCGGACGTGGGCCTGGCCTCGTCAGCTCCACCATGCCCGCGATAGCCGGCCCCAGGTCGTAGGGGGAGAGGGCGAATAATTCGACGACGTCGTCCGAATGTTGGCTCGCCAGAAAGCCGCGGTCGCCGCAACGGTGCGCCAGCAACCGAGTGCTGGGAAGGTGCACGGGGAAATACTGCACCCGGCACTCGACGCGGACATCGGCCTCGGCATAGGTCGCGAACCACGTCTTGAACACCTTCAGGTCGCCGTGGTTCACCCGATCCGGCAGGGTTCTGGCATGGGCGTTGTAGGCGCCGAAGTCGGCAAAACGATTCGGCAGCGTCGGGACGAACGGGAACGGCAGGAACTCGCGGCCCAGGTAATTGCTGATCATGCCCAGATCCAGCACGTCGAGGCGGCTCAGTCGCTTCAAGTCCACCGTGCGGTCGCTCATAGCTGCGCCGGCTAGGTCTTCTTCGGAGTCGGGGGAGTTGCCTTCGGTGGCGCGCCGCCGATCACCGGCGCGACCGCGTCGGCCTCACCGGCCACCTCTTCGCCGTTCTTGGGAAGGCGCAACGCCTTGCTGGCCTTGTGGGTTTTGTCGGCTTTGTTGCCCTGATGACCAGCAACCGGGGTGCCGCCGGTGCCCTGTCCGGCACTGCTGACTCCGGCACGCGAGACCGGGGCTGCGCTGTTCGCGACCTTGGGTGTCGCGGGGACGTTGGCCGCCGGCTTTGCGTTAATGGCGCCGCGTCCACCCGCACCACCAGCCCCGCTGCCGCCGGAGCCCGCCTTCAAGGCGCTGGACAGCCCCTTGGCGCCTGGTCCCAGCAAACCGGTCGGACCGCCCACCCCGGCTTTCGGATCGCCCTGCCCTGCGCCGCCCAACGTCTTGGAAGCGGGGTCGCTTCCCTGGCTGCCGGCTTTTCCTGAGCCGTCGGCACCACCTTTGCCCGAGTCGCCCCCGCCGTCCTGGCCGCCGGCCGGCGAGGTGGGCGCCGATTTTCCACCTGTGTTGTCCGGCTGTGCATTGTCCGGTCCGGTCAGGCGGGCAGGTTCACCTGTGTTCAGGCCCTGTTGGGGAAGGGTCTGCGGTGTGCCTCCGCCAGTGCCGCTGGGTGTGCCGGACCCCGCTCTGGACGGTCCGTCCGTGGGCGGGCTGACGTCGGGCACCGCGCTGTTGACGCTCGGATGATTTGTCGAGATTTCGTCGATAGGGCCTCGGTAGACGTTCATGATGCCCACCACAAGATCGTTCAGTTGATTCAGCGTTTCTTGGCTTGATGGCTCATCCGGGTGAGCTGCGGCTTCATTATATTGAGGCATGTATTGGGCGAAGTTCTGCTTTGTGGTGCTGAGGTCGTCAAAAAATGCTTGAAACAAGGTTTCCATAGTCTCTGCGTGCTGTCTCATCTGTTCGAGCACTTGAAAAGACCGATCCAGGTTCGCCTTCATCGCGCCGGCGGCTTGGCCGGTAAAGCCGTCACCAAGCAGGCGCAAGCCATTTTGTAGCTCGGTATTTATCGCTCTTATGGTTGCATCCCAACCAGGATTTTGTGGGCCTTGCTCGGTTGCATTGACGATCGCGTTGTAGCCGTCAATGTATTTCTTGACATCATCATGGGGAACATTTTTCGCGGATTTACAGGGGTGGCCGCGCCCACTCAGTTCGTGCAAGTGATTCGGTGGCCGCGCGAGGTCTCTATCAATTGGTGTACCAGTTGCCGGACCCGGGATATTCGGCGGCGGGGGTCGGTTCGGTCGGGTCGGGGAGCTGGGGCGAGGCAAAGTGGGCGCGTTTGGCGCCGGGTTGACGATTTGCCCGTTGGCGTCGAAGACCCCAGGCGGAGCTTCCCTCCGGATCGCGTCCACAACCGAGTTCGGCACCAAGGGCAGATTTGCCCCCACGGACAGGGAGCTTTGCAGAAATAACGACGGTTGCCACTGCGGAGCGACTCTGTGTATTGCATCGAGCATGGCTTGTATATCGGCGCCGGTAGCCACGGTTGCGTCCTAAATCAATCTTGTGCAGAAGCGCCGGTATTGAGACGACGTCGCACCATTCATCAGCGGGGTTGGTCGGCGGTGGTGATGAGACGCGCAGCGCCGGCTGTTGCTGTCTTGAGCGCCTGAAGGTAGTTCGCGTATTTGTTCACCGCTTCGAGGAACTCAGTGATGTCCTGCTGCAGATGGCCTCGGGTTGTCGTAGCCGAGACGAATTGCCCCACATCGGCGTTCGCGAGCCAACTTTGTAGCCCCTGGGCTCCGGCGAGTTGAGAACGAAGGGTGTCTAACGCGGCGTCAATGTTGCCTATGAAGCGGGTCGCTGCGCCCGCTTCGAGACGGAGTTGATCCGCCGTCCACAGGTCGTTGCCCGCCGATCTCCACGCGCTCATCTGCGTCGTCAGATCGAGAAGGTTTCGGTCGTCGTTGCTCATGTGGTCACTCCTCGCAAATCGTCGCCGACTTGTGGGCGACGGCAGCGATGCGCGTCCCTTACCTGTCGCGCTCGCTGGCCACGAACGAGAATTGACGCCGATCGCCGCTCCTCGTCGATCCCCCTGGGAAACGTACGCACCGAGATATCTTGGCTCCGTCGTTTCTCGCATTTAAGCCTAAGACATCACTTGGCTTATTGTGCGCGGAGAATCGCTTGTCATCGCCATGGTCCAACGTGCAGGCGTGCCTGGCCTCGCGACCTACGCGAATCGTAAGGGGGCAAATCGTGGCTGAACCGGAGCTTTCTTCAGGTGGTTTTCGCTGGGTGGAGTCGCCCAGCGGGGAAGGCTCGCCGCCGAGGCGTGGGCGGCGCCGGTGGTGGGTGGTGGCGGTGTTGGTGGTGGTTGTG
Organism: Mycobacterium kiyosense; assembly: GCA_021654635.1. Classification (NCBI taxonomy): domain Bacteria; kingdom Bacillati; phylum Actinomycetota; class Actinomycetes; order Mycobacteriales; family Mycobacteriaceae; genus Mycobacterium; species Mycobacterium kiyosense. The sequence goes on along the minus strand of AP025179.1, from coordinate 4,236,278 downwards.
GTGTTGGTGGGGGGGTTGTGGGTGTGGCGTTCGGGCGTGCTCGGTGCCAGCAAAGGTCCCGGTAATGCCCAGGCGCAGCGGCCGTGGGTGCCGCCGATAGGGACGCCGCAGGAGTTGTTGGTGTCGTTTTCGTTGGATCGGCAACCGGTGGCGGGCTGGCAGGTGCGTCCGACCGATGTGGGGCTGCCCGATTACGCGCCGATCGGGAACCTGTTCGCCAGCGACGGTGACCGGGCGTACTTTCTGTCGGAATTCCATGACAACGACTGTGGGAACGCTTGTCGCCCACCGCAGGCGTGGGTGTATGGCATCGACACCACGACCGGGAAGAAGTTGTTCGATCCGGTGGTGTTACCCAGGTGGGGGGTGACGTGTTACGGGAACGGGCCGGGGGTGGCGGTGTGTCTGGCTGAGATAAAGCCGCCGACGGCGTCGGTGATCGACCTTGTTCACGGTGTGTTGAGTTTCACCGGCCCGACCGACGTGGCGGTTTCTGCGTTTCCCGGCCCTGAGGCGCATGCCGTGGGTACGTATTTGGGGCAGTCGTGGTTGGTCGCCTCGGTTAATGGTCGGGGTGTGTATGGGGTGGGGTCGCATGGGGAGCGGACCTGGTTTGTGCCGGGGACGGGGTATTTCAATCCGACCGATGCTCGGGTGGCCGACGATATTCCGGCGCCGGTGTTGGCGGTCTCGCCCAGTGGGTTGAACGATGTGGCGGATCGGGTGTTTTCGCCGGCTGATGGTCATGAGGTCACCCCGGCGGCTCCGGCGGGAACGTCGTTGACCCGTGCGGTGGTCTATAACGGCGGGTTTGCCTATGCCTACCGTGAGGGGCAGACCGGCCAGAACGGGGTGATGTTTTATGACGTGTCGGGGAAGGTACTGGCGCAGCGCCCGATGGGCCCGTCGACGGTGAAGCTGCTGGATAACCCGGCGATGCCGGTGGTGGCCGTTGATGGTCAGTGGCAGGTGTTCACCGCGGTGGGCAAGCCGGTGACCGAGATCGCAGCCCCCCGAGATGGTTCCAATACTGCGGATGATCGGGTCCAAGCTGTATGTGCAGCGGGGTGATGTCATCGACCACGCGTGGCAGCAGTGGGATCTGCATACCGGACAATCCGGTGCGACGTGCGCCGGTCAGAATCTCGAAGAGACCGCGCCTTCGGGAGAATACGTCGCCTCCGATGGCACGACCGTTATCGGTAAAACGGGTGGCGTGTTTGTTGGGCAATACGCCGCGATGAACAGGACCACGTGTCAGATCCTGTGGAAAACCCCCCGCTGATGTGCGGGTCAACCTCTGGAAGGTTGGCACCGGTTTGCTGCAAAGCGATCAAACCCACAATGCGATGACCTGGCTGCGACCACCCGCTTGATCAGCGGCGGGCCGATTTCACGCCGTCGGGGTCTGCGGGGGCGTTTCGTTAATCTGACTTCATGACTTCGGGTGCCGACGATCGTCGTTGTATCGAGGATGCCGTGGCGATGCTGATCGAACGGGCGCCCGCGGGATGGACGCGCCTTGGACTGGAGTTCGACTCCGCTGCGCTGCCGCCGGTAGCCACCGCATCGGTGACCGGGGCCGATTCGGTGCGGACGCCGTTGACAGTGCCTGCCGAGGCATACGAGGCGCTGAACGAATACCAGGTGCGGTCAAGGGCCGCCGGAGCAGCGTGGCGCAGGCTGGTGATCGACTGCCGTCCAGACGGGCGGCTGTCGATGCAGACGGACCCGGCCGGCCCTGTGCACGAGCCCAAGCGGTGGTACACCTGGGTGCTGGCGACGATCACCGCAGGGTGCTCGGTGGCCGCGGCGGTGGTGTTCGCGGTGGGATGGCGGACACCGGTGCCGCCGCCGGTGCCGCCGCCGCCGCCCCGTGCGGCGATGATCGACGTGCCGCCGCCCTCGCCGCGTGAACAGGAAGCCTTCGAAGTGTTGAAGCGCTGGTACGACGCGGAGAATCGGGCGGACGGTGCGGCGTTGCGCGCGCTGGCGTGTGCGCATCCGGGCAAGAACGTCGAGGACGAGATCGAAGGATTCGAACAGACCAAGACCGTCCAAGGGATCAGCTACTTGGAAGCGGTGGTGGGATTCCGGGACGAGGGGGACGGGGTCTGGGGCAAGTTCATGCTGCGGGTGCATCCGCTCACCGAGCGCGACAAACAGCTGGTCGAGCAGGCACAGCAGCACGGTGGCTATTTCTCCGACGAGTACACGCTGGTATCAGAAGGTGGCCAATTGAAGGTATGTGACGCCGACACGCCGCCGCGGGTGTGATCGTGGCTACCGAAGCCGCTGATCCGCAATTCGGCACGGGCCGGCGGTGGCGGTGGGTTGCCGGGTGGGGCGTAGCGGCACTTATTTCGATCGTCGTGCTGGTCGTTGCGATCGTGGGCCGCACCCGCGGCCATCCCGAGGACAAGCCTGGCCCGAGTCTTCCGACGCTGCGGCCGATGGCCGCTAGCGAATCGATGTCCGACGAACGGGCATTCGCCGTTGCCGCGAACACGGTACGGGTGTGGATGCGGGAACGAAACGAACGGCATCTGGCCAACGTGCTCGCACTGTCGTGTCCAGATACCCATGACGGGGTCCTTGCCGCCGAGATCGCCGGTATCAAAGGTGAGGACTTCTTTACGGTGCTGTCGCCGGTTGACAAGGTGGTCAGGTTCACCCGCAGTGGTCCGGTGTGGACGGTCGACGCCATCCGCCCGGACGGTGGGGTGGGGACATTCACCTTGCAGGTGCGTAACGGGGAGCTGTTGGTGTGCCAGATCGGTTCAGCACCGGTCCCGTAATCCGAGCGGCGCGACCACGACGCCGTGGTCTGTCCGCGACCGCCAATCGATAGACCGGGCGCCGCACGGCTACGGCAGATACTTCCGCGGTCGCCCGCGCCGTCGCGGCGCAACCTGGTAACCGCCGCGTTCGGCCAGTGCGCGTAGCTGTCGCAAAGCGAAGTCTCGCGGCCGTCCCGATTCTGGGATCACCACGCCGGCCCACAGGCCCTCGACAGCGGGGTCCTGGCACGCCTCACGCGCGCAGAGCCAGCGCCGCGGGCAGGCCTGGCACAACGCTTTGGCTTCGTCGTCGGGCTCGGTGGTCGTCCATCGCTGTGGTTGGGCGGCGCACACCGGAACGTATTCGTCCAACCGTGTGACCAGCGGTACCGCCGTTGCAGTCATCACTGCCCCCTCCGTGTCTGGCTGTCTGGGCCCCGCAGGGCGCCGATGCGACGACTTTAACCAAAGTTGCAGCGCTAGTGCAACAACTAAATCGAAGCGGTCTACGAAAACGTACAAGCGCCGTTAGGGGAGCACGATGAAATGCCTGATCAGCGGCGTGTCGGCGGCAACCGCTCCGCCAGTGGGAACGCTGGGTGCTGCGAATCCGTGACATCTGACGCGGAGATATGTGCCAGGAAACATGTAGCATCAGTAACCGCAGTGCTTGAGAAAGGCTGTAGCAAGGATGCTCAACCATTCGGAGCCGACGCGTGCGGAAGTGACCGGGGGAGTGACGCGGTGACCGTTGATCACGCGGGTCGCGCGGTGGCCACGCCCGCCATCGCGGTGCGACTCGGCGATCAAGTGCATACCCTGGATCCGCACGCCGGAGTCGCGGTGATCGGCCGGGACAGCGCCGCGGCAGTACATCTGGCCGATGAGCGCATTTCCCGGTCACACGTGCGTCTCGAGCCGGGCCAGGACGCCTGGCAAGCGATCGACACCAGCACCAACGGCATGTATCTCGACGGCGTGCGGCGCAGCTCGGTGCTGATCACCGGGCCCACCACCTTGCACCTGGGCGCACCCGAAGGCATCCCGGTCTCGCTGACGCCGAGCGTGGCCGGCGCACCGGGTGACCCGGGCGCGCAGGTCGACCCCTCGACCGAAGCGACCGGCGTGATCGAACTGCCCGAGGGTGACGAGGACGACGAATGGTGGGGGGCCGACAGCGACCCGGGCGTCGCACGCGCCGGCCGCGCGGTTGCTGCCCGGCGTGCCGAACTCGAGATCACTCAGCGAGGTCTGGCCAAGGACAAAGTCATCAACGCCGGTACCCTCATCGCCTTCGAGAAGGGGCGCAGCTGGCCGCGCCGCGCCACCCTGGCCAAACTGGAAAAGGCGCTGCAATGGTCGCCCGGCACGATCACGCGGATTCGCAGCGGTGAAGCGTCACTACCGGGCGCTCCCGCTCCGGCGGTCGGGGACGACACCACCGAGGTGCTCACCGACACCGTGCGCGCCCCGCTGATGGCCGAGGCCGTCGAACTGGCCATGCACAGCATCAACGCGGCCACCAGGCTGCTGCCGGAACCGACCCATCCGGATTTCACCCCGCGGGTCACCAGCATCCTCGCTGATCTGCGCAAACTCGAGAACGTGGCCGCCAGCGCCGCGCGTAACGCCAAGGGCACACCGGCGGTGGTGTTGGCGCTGAGCAGCGTGCGACGCGCGTACAACGACGTGATGGCGCGGGCTGCGCGATCACCGCACGCGACGTTGGGTCAACGGCTGTACGGGGCGCGGCACCGCGCGGAACTCAGCATCGAGGAGGCGGCTGCCGCTGCGGGCCTGCCCGCATCGTTCCTGGCCGACGCGGAGGCGGAACGGCCCATCCCCAACGATGTCGCCGCGGCGCTGAGCACCCTGATCGGACAGCTGTCGATCAGCTGAGCCCTACTGCGGCGACGTTCGGTAGGGCGTCTGAAACGCGACGGTCTGCTGCTGCGCCGGAGTCGGGGAATGCGCCGCGTTGGGCACACCGGTGGCGGGCGCCGGCGCCTGGGTCTGCGGCGCGCGGGTGTCCGCGGCGGCTTGGTCGCCGATGAACTCCGCGTAGCTGGCGCCCTGCGGGCTGGCGGCGCGTCCGGGCGCCGGTGCCGAGACCTGCTGGGTCTGCTGGGCGTGCGCGGTACCGCTTTCATACCGATCCTCGGCCTGTTCCTCCTGCTCGTACTGGCCGTAGTACTGGGCTGCGGCCTGCGCATACTGTTCGGCGTAGGCCGCATACCACGCCTGCTGCGCGTCGGCTTCGGTCGGCTGATTGAGCAATGCGCCCACCGCGGCCGCCGCCTGCAGCGCGTTGAGCACCACGACCACCCACAGCGCCCACCCCGGCTCGACGCCGTCGGGGACCACGATCGCCCTCGACAGGGCATCGAGGAAACCGATCGCGGCCAGCGCTGCGATGACCTTGCCGGTGGGCGTCTGCCCGGGCAGCAGCCCGAACACCGCAAGCAGGCCCGCCAGCGCGGCGAAGCGGACGTCCCAGTCGATCCCGCCCACGCCGAGCATCGGCCCGAAACTGACCAGGTAGGAACCCATACCCAGCAATGCCACGGCCAGCGTCAGATGGCGGTGCGACTTGGCACCGGATTTGGAATCGGCGACCCACTGCGAGTGGTCGCCGTAGTAACCGCCCGACGGGCCCGTGGGGTAAGCCATGATCACTCCTTCAAACCGCCCCGATCGGGGTGACCTCGATTCACGCTAGCGCACCCCGGTCAGGCAAATCGGCACCCTGCGCCGCATTTCACTCTTCGTCGGCGAACGAGGCCTTGAGGTAGCGCATCTCCTCGTCGGTCGCGACCATGGTGACCACCGACGACCCCGCCCGCGTGCTCACCCTGACCGTGTCGCTGGCGAAGTCCAGCAGTTCCAGGGCCACGTCGGCGTTTGCCGTGACCGCCGACTCCGGCGGTATCACCACGATCGCGGTCACTCCCACCCGCACCGCCTGCTCGGCCACCCCGTCGAACATCTCCACCGAATAGTTCCGGTCCGCGCCGGCCTGCATCGAGCCTCGATTGAAGTCGGCGACCCACAGCAGGTCGTGGTCGTCGACCTCGTCGACCATGGTGCGCCACTTGGCCGGCCGACGGGTGTGTACCAGCACGTGCGCCCCCAACGCCAGCGACCGCAGCACCACCTGCTGGGCCAGGTGCAGCGTGCCGGCGATTTCGACGCGCCGGATCTGCGGGCCGAACAGGGCCAGCGCCACCGCGCGACCATGCTCGTCGGCGCCGATCACCTGCCCGCAGCCCGAGGCGGGAACGCGTAGCGACGCGAAATCCCCGATCGGATCCGCGGTCGAGTAGGCCCACTTTTCGATCGGCCGGGCCGGGGCCGGCACCGGCAGACTGGCGGCCAGCGCCGAATACTGATGTCCCCGCAGATGGGTCAGGCCGCGCAGGTTGACCCGCGACCGGCCGTGGGTGTCGAAGCGGGCCAGGCCCCGGATCGCGACGGGGCCGCGCGGGTGGTCGCGCCGCAACGACAGGCTCATGGTGGTCGAGTAGCTGGGGATGGTCCACAACAGCCCGAGTCCGGCCGTGGTCAGCATGCGCGGTGCGACGGCGAAGCTGCGCAACCTGAACCTGCCTTCCCGGCAGGTCCGCCAGGTCTCCTCGACGGTGGCCAGATCCACCCCGTCGGTGAGCTGGTGGGTGGCCTGGCCGATCTCCCCGGCGGTCAGCACCCGGGTGCGCAGCCCGCCCTCGGTCAGCCGGTTGGCCACCCGGCGAGTCGCAGTCGTGGCGGCCCGCAGGATGCCGTCGCGGCCGCCGCCGCGCCGGCGTACCGCCGCCGCGCAGCGCGACGGGTCGAACCGGACGGCGATCCATACATTGCGCTGGGCGATCGCCGGCAGCGGCCCCAGCACGGCGTCGTACACCGCGGCCACCTGGCTGTGGCCCTGCGACCGGGCGCCCTGGCTGATCACGTCGATGGAGTCCAGGGTGATGTCGAACTGCTGCAGGCATTCCACCAACGCCTGCACCGGCACGGTTTCTCCGGAAACCGTCGTCCCCGGCTCCATGATGGTCATCGCCTGCGGGTTCTCTTCGATCTTCAACAACGACATCAGAGTGCTTCCGTCCCAACGGAAGCCGATCAGGGCGCCATCGGCCGTCGGGACGTCGAAAGGTTCGGCCAGGGTCCGCTTCTTGGCCCTCTTGCGGCGTTGCCGCCGAAAACCCGTCCGCAGCGCGACCAACCTGGGCAGAGTCATGCCGCGAACCCGCACGACCAGAATCAGAGCGGCCGCCAAAGCCGACCGCGCTGCCCTGCCATCCCGGGAACCCGAGCAGCGGCGCTGTGACCGTCCCCGCGGCCACCAGTAATTGCAGCACCAGCAGATCGGGCAGCGGCAATACGCGCTGCGCCCCGATGTCGATCGTCGAGCGCAACTCGGGGGGGGGTCAGAAGGCGCGCCCCGCTCCCGGGACGTTGCTGCACGACGCGGCACAGACGAAATCCTAACCAGTGTGCGCAGCGAAAACTGGCGCGCATTTCCGCGGTCGCGCTGTTATACGCTACCGAGGCTCGGTGCTGGACCGACGTTGATGGGGGTGCACATATGCCCGCGCAAGTCACGACGCGCGCGCAAGTCAACGGCTATCGGTTCCTGATCCGCCGGCTCGAGCACGCGCTGATCCGGGCCGACTCGCGGATGATTCACGACCCCATGCGCGGGCAGATGCGGTCGTTGCTGGTGGGTTTGGTGATCGCGATCCTCATCACCGGGGCGGCCGGGGTGCTGGCCTTCTTCAAACCGTCGCCGAACATCGGTAATGCCCAGATTTTGCTCAGCAACGGCGGCGGCCTCTACGTGCGCATCGGCGAGCGCCTGCATCCCGTCCTGAACCTGGCGTCGGCCCGGATGATCACCGGCAAGCCCGATCTCCCCAAATCGGTCAGCGACAAGTGGCTCAATCAAGTGCCGCGCGGGCCGATGGTGGGGATCATCGGCGCGCCCAACGCCATTCACGGTGGCGCCGACATGCGCAGCTCGCATTGGACGGTGTGTGACACCGTCACCACCCCCGACGTGTCGAGAAGCATCGGGACGGCCAGCGTGCTGACCACGGTCGTCGCGGGCGACCTCACTTTGGGCGACGACATCGGCGCGGCGGCGCCGGCGCAGATGCTGCTGGTCCGGGCCGGCGACTCGGTCTACCTGATCTTCGATGGCGTCCGCGCGCTGATCGACCCCGGCGACACCGTCGTCGTCAACGCCCTGCATCTGCAGAACGAGCCGACGCGGCCCATCTCGGCCTCACTACTCAACACTTTCCCGCTGGTCCCGCCGATCCGCCCGGTGGTCATCGAGGGGGCCGGCAGTGTCGTACCCGGCGTGCCTGCCAGCTATCCGGTCGGATCGATCGTCAAGACCGTCGATTCGCGCGGCGAGCAGCTCTACGTCGTACTGCCCAATGGTTTGCAACCGGTGTCCGCGGCGGCGGCCGACATCATCCGGTACAGCAATCCCAACGATGTCGTGTCCCAGGCGACCCACGAGGTGTCGCCGGCGGTGGTCAGTCACATCCCGATTGCGCACACCCTGCCGGTGGATCACTACCCGAAAGTGTCGCCGCAGGTGGTGCCCGTGGAGCCGGACCGGGTGGTGTGCATGGCCTGGGAACGGGCGAACTCCGCCGCGCAGGCCACGGTGCGGGTGCTGGTCGGGCACCGGCTGCCGATTCCGGACGGGGCGCAGCCGGTCGGTCTGGCCACCGCCGACGGCAACGGGCCCGGCGTCGACTCGGTGTACCTCAAACCCGGCACCGGCGAGTACGTGCAAGCCACCGGGGCGGAGCCGGACAGCCGGGCCAAGGGGCAGCTCTTCTACATCTCCGACGCCGGCGTGCGCTATCACATCAAGGATCTGCCCACCGCCGCGGCGCTGGGTGTCACCGGCGTGCGCAAGCCGGGAGACGACAGCGAGGTGCCGCAACTGGCTCCGTGGCCGGTCGTGTCGTTGTTGCCGGCCGGACCGGAACTGTCCCAGGAAGCGGCGCTGGTCGCGCACGACGGGATGGCCGCCGACCCGCGTGGCTCCAAGGTCGAGCAGCCCAGGTCCTAGCCGTCAGATCCGGAGCTCGCGGAACATCGCGTACAGACGCACCATCCAGCAGCACAGCGGGAAGATCAGCACGATCGCCAGGTATTCCAGGAGCTCCACCTGCCGCCGCAGCACCGGCGAGAACTCCAACCGGGGGGCGATGATGCCGCAGGCGACCACCAACACCATCAGCACCACCAGCGCCGCGGTGCCGTTGAACTCCCAATTGTCCAGGCCGACAGCAGTTTTGACGATGGTCAACAGCGCGATCGTCAAACCCGCTGCGATCAGCGTCGCCGACTGGCGCAGATCGTGGTGGCTGCGTCCGCGCAGGCACAGCACGGTCGCCACCGCGGTCGCGAAAACCGTTCCCTGCCAATAAAATCCGTCGCTGACGTCGACCGCCAGGTAACAGCCGACCGTTGCGGTGACGGCGGTGGCGGTCAGGATGCCGGTCAGGTACTGACTTGCCCGCCGCACCCGCACGATCATGCCTTCCTCGGTCGGGATCACCTGTTTGCCGACGGCGTTGACCCCCTCGACGGTCGTCCCGCCCTGCGTTTCGATGTCGTCGAGCGGCTCGCCGGCCGTGGGCACCCGCGGGACGGGCAGTTTCGCCAGCAGGATCGTCACCCGTGGTGACAGGTACACGACGATCACCGACACCGTGGCCAGCACCGCGCCGGTGGCGCGCGGCGGCGGACTCCACAGCAGCCCGGCCACCGCGGCGGCGCCACCGATCACCGCCAACGCGATCACCGCGGTGTGCAGCGCCCGGCCGCGGCCGGTGACCAGCAACACCAGCAGCGACGCCAGTCCGGTCAGCGCGAACGCCATCGGCAGCGATTTGGCTCCCCAGCCGTCGGGCACCACGTACAGGGCGCCGCCGAACAACAGCGGCGTGGCGACCGCCGCGAGCCACTCCGAGCGTCGCGCACCGCCGCAGCGGTGAGCGACGACGCAGGCGAGGAGTACCGCCAGGCATCCGATACCCAGCGCAGTAGCGGGAAGGTAGATCACGGTGGCGTGCCGCGGCAGCAGGAAAGCGATGGTCACCGAAGCGGTCAGGCCCACACCGAAGCTGGTGATCAGTCGCGCGTGGCGGGCACCCATGCCGAGTATCGAGCTGTCCGGCTGCCCGTCGGTGTCCAGCACGTCGTCGAACAACATCGGCCGGGCCGGCTGGTCGATTTCCCGAATGGTCAGCAACTCGCCGTCGTAAATGCCGGCCTCGCGCAGTGAACGGCTCGGGTCGATCGCATCGTCACCGAGCCGGGCCAGCGTCCACTTGCCCTCCGTGGTGTCGAAGACGACCTGTTCGAGTTCGGCGTCCGGGCCGGGGTGTGCGGCGATCTGCTCGTTGGCGATGTCGATGACGTCGTCGATGAACGCACCGATGCTGGTGTCGGCCGGTAGCCCGAAGTCCAGCCGCAGGTCACCGACCACCAAAGTGACGCGGCTGAGGGTGGGTTCGGCCTCGGATTCGGCGTCTAATTCCGACAGCGACGGCGGTAGAGTCATCGCTGTCGGCCTCCTGCGTGTTGTGGCATTTCGCTGGTCACATTACCCAGGGGCGGGTGGAGAATCTGTCGCGAGTTTCGGGGAAAAGGCCTTTTGAGTACGCAGGGTTTCGTGCGCCGGCAGCGGGCGTCGCCGCCGCGCATGCCCGGTGGTGAAGTCAACTTGCAGCCGCCGCCGGAAGTGCCGCGGGTGGTTCCCGGCAACCTGGTGGTGAAGCTGCTGCCGTTCGTGATGATCGTCGCCGTCGTCGGGATGATCGCGCTGATGGTGACGGTCGGCGGCCGGGATCTGGCGCGCAATCCGATGTTCCTGATCTTCCCGATGATGATGATCATGTCGATGGCCGGCATGTTCATGGGCGGCGGCGGACGTTCCGGCAAGGCGGCCGCGGAACTCAACGAGGAACGCAAGGACTACTTCAGTTACCTGGCGAACCTGCGTGACGACGCCGAGGAAACCGGCGAGGGTCAGCGCACGGCGCTGGAGTGGAGTCACCCCGACCCGCGCGCCCTGGGTGACGTGGTGGGCAGCCGGCGGATGTGGGAACGTCGAACCACCGACAACGACTGGTGCCACGTGCGGGTGGGCATCGGCACCCACCGGCTGGCGACCCGGCTGCTGGCACCCGAGACCGGCCCACCGGAGGACCTCGAGCCGGTCTCGACGGTGGCGTTGCGTCGGTTCGTCAAAACGCATTCGGTGGTACACGCCCTGCCCACCGCGGTGTCCCTGCGCGCTTTCCCCGCCATCAGTTTCGAAGGCGACCGCAAGCTGGCGCGGCAGTTGGTGCGGTCCATGGTGCTGGAGTTGTGCACGTTCCACGGCCCGGACCAGGTACAGGTGGCGGTGGTGACGGCAAACCCCGACGGCGAGAACTGGAGCTGGGTCAAGTGGTTGCCGCACGCGCAGCACGCCACGGCCCGCGACGGCCTGGGTCCGATGCGCATGCTGTTTCCCAGCCTCGATCTGCTCGAGCGGTCGCTGGCCGCCGACCTGGGCGAGCGGGGCCGGTTCACCCGCAACGCGGAACCCACCAAGGGGCTCAAGCAGCTGGTGGTGGTCGTCGACGACGGCTACGTCACCGGAACCGAACGTCTGGTCACCGACGCCGGATTGGACAGTGTCGTGTTGCTGGACCTCAACGGCTCCGACACCGCGGCGAGCCGGCGCGGGCTGGCGCTGGTGCTGGAAGCCGACGCCGAAGGCGAGCACGTCGGTGCCCGCACCGCGGTCGGGGTCGAGCGGTTCGCGACGCCCGACGCGATCACCATCGCCGAGGCGGAGGCGACGGCCCGCCGCATCGGCCGCTACCGGTTGGCCAGCGCCGCGCACATCGTCAACCTGGAGGCCGATTCGCGCGCCACCGACCCGGGTTTGATGACGCTGCTGAAGATCCCCGACGCAGCCGAGATCGTCCCCGAGCAGGTGTGGCGGAAACGCTCGCCCCGCGAGCGGTTGCGGGTGCCGATCGGCTACACCCCCAACGGCCAACCGCTGGAGCTGGACATCAAGGAGTCCGCCGAGTCCGGCATGGGCCCGCATGGCCTGTGCATCGGCGCCACCGGGTCGGGCAAGTCGGAGTTCCTGCGCACGCTGGTGTTGTCGATGATCACCTCGCACTCGCCCGATGTGTTGAACATGGTGCTGGTCGACTTCAAAGGTGGCGCAACGTTTCTCGGGCTCGAGGGGGTGCCGCATATCGCGGCGATCATCACCAACCTGGAGGACGAGCTCATCCTGGTCGACCGGATGCGCGATGCGCTGGCCGGTGAGCTGAACCGCCGCCAGGAACTGTTGCGCGCGGCGGGCAACTTCCCCAACGTCAACGAATACGAACGCGCCCGCGCCAACGGCGCCGAGCTGGACCCGCTGCCGGCGTTGTTCATCATCGTCGACGAATTCTCCGAATTGCTCTCGCAGAAACCGGATTTCGCGGAGCTCTTCGTGATGATCGGCCGACTGGGCCGGTCGCTGCACGTACACCTGCTGCTGGCGTCGCAACGCCTGGAAGAAGGAAAACTACGCGGCCTGGACTCGCATCTGTCCTACCGGATCGGGCTCAAGACGTTCTCGGCCGGTGAGTCGCGCAGCGTGCTCGGTGTCCCGGACGCCTATCACCTGCCCAGTGTGCCAGGCTCGGCGTTTCTGAAATGTGATGCCTCCGAACCGATTCGGTTCAACACGTGCTACGTGTCGGGCGAATACGTCCGGCCCCGCCGGGCCGCTCAGGGCAGCAGGGGCCGGCAGCTGGGCGCGTTGGCGCCCAAGCTTTTCACCGCCACGCCGGTGAAAAAGGAAACCGTGGCCTCCGAGCGCGCCGCCCCGGTCGAAGTGGACGAGCCGCAGATCAGCGTGCCTGCCGGTCCGGCCAAGACGACACTGCTCGACGTCGTGGTGTCCCGGCTGCGGGGCCACGGACGCCCGGCGCACGAGGTGTGGCTGCCGCCGCTGGACGAGAGCCCGGCGGTCAATCAACTTCTGCCGGACAGCAATTGGGCCGCGCCGGAGAATCTCGACGGCCGGCTGTGGCTGCCCATGGGAGTGGTGGACCGACCATACGATCAGCGCCGCGACGTGTTGATGGTCGATTTGAGTGGCGCCCAGGGCAATGTCGCGGTGGTCGGCGGCCCACAGTCGGGCAAGTCGACGGCGCTGCGCACGCTGATCATGTCGGCGGCGGCCACGCACACTCCCGAGCAGGTGCAGTTCTTCTGCCTGGACTTCGGCGGCGGGACGCTGGCCAGCCTGGCCAACCTGCCGCATGTGGGCGGGGTTGCCGGCCGGATGGATGCCGACGGTATCCGTCGCACCGTCGCCGAGGTGTCGGGAGTGCTGCGCGCCCGCGAGATGCGGTTCCGCGAGCTGGGCATCGAGTCGATGCGGGACTTCCGCGCCCGCAAGGCCCGCCTGGCGACGCTGGCGCCGGAGGTGGCCGCGCAGGATCCGTTGAGCCAGGACAAGTTCGGCGACCTTTTCCTCGTGGTCGACGGCTGGGCCTCGATCCGCAGCGACTTTGAAATGCTCGAGCCTGTTCTGACTTCGCTTGCGGTGCAAGGGCTTTCATACGGGGTGCACCTGGTGGTCTCCGCGACGCGTTGGATGGAGATGCGTGCGGCCGTCAAGGACATGTTGGGTACCCGCATCGAACTGAAGCTGGGCGACGCGCTGGACAGCGACGTGGGCCGCCGATACAACGAATTGGTGCCGGTCGGCCGCCCGGGCCGGGGTATCAACAGCGAACGGTTGCACATCCTGATCGCACTGCCGCGGCTGGATTCCAGTTCCGGCGTCGAGGATCTGCCGGAGGGTGTTGCCGGCGCGGTCAGCGCGATGCGCGCGCACTACGGCAAACGGCAGGCGCCCCGGGTGCGGATGCTGCCGCACAATCTGGATCGCAAGGCCGTGGTCCGCGCGGCCCGCACGGCCGGGATGCTGGGCCCATCCCGCGTTGCCGTGGGGATCAACGAATCCGAATTAGCACCCGTGATAATCGATTTCGATGCGCAGCCGCATTTTGTGGCGCTGGGTGACACGGAGTGCGGCAAGACCAGCCTGCTGCGTAACGTCGCCACCGGGTTGATGGAGAACGCAACGGCCGATCAGTGCAAGATCATCCTGGTCGACTACCGTCGTTCGATGCTCGGTGTGGTGGACAACGAGTACCTGGCGGGCTATGCCACGGCGTCGCAGTCGTGTACCGAGCTGATGACAGCGCTGGCCACCACCCTGAAGGGCCGGTTGCCGCCCAGCGACATCACCCAGCAGCAGCTCAAGGAAAGGTCCTGGTGGTCGGGTCCGGACATCTTCGTGATGATCGACGACTACGACCTGGTCGCCACCGGATCGCTGAGCAGCCCGTTGACTCCGCTGATCGAATTTCTGCCCCAGGCCCGTGACATCGGCCTGCGGGTCGTCGTCACCCGCCGGATCGGCGGTGCCGGGCGCGCCATGCTGGACCAGTTCCTGGGACGGCTCAAGGATCTGTCGTGCAACGGTTTGGTGATGAGCGGCACCAAGGACGAAGGTGCACTGTTCGGCTACAAAGCCACCGAAATGCCCCCGGGCCGAGGCATGTTGGTTTCGCGGACCACAAAGAGCGGCGTGATCCAGCTGTCCAGGATGCCGGACCTGTGACCGGCATCAGCGAGCTCAGCCAGCTCCGGGTGGTGTCGGCCGCACCGGAGCACATCCGGGTGTCGGTGTTGGGCGGGAACACCCAGCTGGATATCGCGTTGCCACTGGACATTCCGATTTCGAACATCGTTCCCGACCTGGCCCGGCTGGTCCGGTCCCGGGATTTCGACCGCGACGACGAGGCCGCCAGGGACCAGCGGCGCAACTTCTGGGTGCTCAGCCGAGTCGACGGCGGCGTCGCGTTGAAGCCGGAACAGACGCTGCGCCAGGCCGGTGTGGGTGGTGGTGAACTGCTGCGCCTCGCGTCGCAACGGGCACTGTCGCCGCCCACCCTCTACGACGACGTGGTGGACGCCGTCGGTCGGCTGAACAAGGTGGCCTACGCCGCCTGGGATGCCGGGTCTGCACGCTGGATGGCGTTCGCCGGAGTTCATCTCGCCGCGTTGGCCATCACCTATTGCGTCGTCGGCAGGATTGCCGCGGCGCACCACCTCGTGATCGTCGCCCTGGCGGTGGCCGTGGTGCTGGCCCTGGTGGGCGGGGCCGCCATGGCGCACCGGTCCTATCGGCTGAGCGACGTCGCGGCGGCGCTGGGCTGGGCGGCGATCCCGGTCACCGCCGGTGTCGCCTTCGCGGTGGGGGGGCGGTACGGCTATTACGGCTTGGCCGGCGCCTGCGCGGCGGTGCTGCTGCTCTGCGTCGTGTATGACCGGGTGATCGGCACCGGGCACGGGGCGTTTTTGGCCAACGCTGTGTTGTTCGGTCTGGTCGGTCTGGTGATGCCGGCCCGGGCGCTGCATGGCCGCGCCGACATCGTGTACGTGACCGCGGCGGTGACCACGCTCTTGATCTGCCTGGCGGTGCGCCGGCTGACGGCGAGGTGGGGTCGATTCGAGACCCCGTCCGTCGCTGTCGAAACCCGGCGCGAGGACTGGGATTTCGAGAATCCGTTCGAGCCGTCCGCTCCGGCCGCAGATGGTGGTCCGGGCGTGACCATGCCGACCGCCGAGGAGGTGTGGACCAGGGCCAAGTCGGCGGCGGTGACCCGCGCTGCACTGCTGGCCGGCGCGGCGGGCGCTGCGACGGTGCTGCTGGCACTGCTGTTGCGCAGCGGTGTGCCGCTGGACTGGCCCACGTTCGCGTTCGCGTTGACGGCCGCGACGGTGCTGGCCTTGCACAGCAGAGTCTTCGGCAGCTGGTTGGAGCGCGCCGCGTTGGAGGTGCCGGCTGTCACGATCATGGTGTTTACCTGCGTGACGGCGCAGGACGGGATGCGACCGATGCCGCAGGTGGCGCTCGGCGTGCTGCTGGTCGTGGCGCTCGGCGCCGCGGCGGCCGGGTTGGTCGATGCCGGCGACGGGTCGCCTTCGCGAACGGCGACTTTGCTCGCGTATCTGGATTACCTGGCTGTCGGGTCGCTGATACCGCTAGCGCTGTGGGTGGTGGGCATCTACCAGCGGCTGGGATTCTGATGCGGCGCCTGGTCGCGGTTCTGTCCGTCTTACTGGTGACCGGTGCGGTGGATGCCGCTCCCGCGCTGGCGATTAGACCGCCGGTGGTGGAACCGGGTCCGCCGCCCAGTGGGCCGGTCGGTCCGCCGGAGCCGACCGATCTGAAGGCGATCTGCGGCGTTCCCACCGGGGTACTGCCGCAGACCGACTTCACCGTGCAGACCAGCGCCGAGGCGATGCTGAACTTCACCGACGCGTGGCGGCTCTCGCGCGGTGCCGGGCAGAAGGTCGCGGTGATCGACACCGGCGTCAACCGGCATCCACGGCTGCCCGCGTTGCAGGGCGGCGGCGACTATGTGTCCAGCACCGACGGTCTGCAGGACTGCGACGCCCACGGCACGCTGGTGGCGGGGATCATCGCCGCGCAACCCAGCCCGGCCGACCGCTTCTTCGGGGTGGCGCCCGACGCGACGATCTTGTCGATCCGGCAGAACAGCGCGGTCTACGCGGTCAGGGAAGGTGGTTCCGCGCAGACCAACGATCCCAATGCCACCTCGCCGGGATACGGCAACACCCTGACGCTGGCTTACGCGATCACCCGCGCGGTCGATCTGGGCGCCACCGTCATCAACCTGTCCGAGGTGGCCTGCAGCCCGGTCGGCGCCGGACTCGACGACGCCCAGTTGGGCCGCGCGGTGCGCTACGCGTTCGAACGCAACGTGGTGGTGGTGGCCGCGGCGGGCAACTTCAACAACCAGGGCCTGTGCAAGACGCAGAACGCGATGCCAGACCCGAATATGCCACTGCGCAGCGGTTGGGATTCGGTGCGGACCATCGCCAGCCCCGCCTGGTTCAGCGACTACGTGCTGACCGTCGGCGCGCTGACCACCTCCGGCGAGCCCGCGGATTTCAGCCTGCGCGGACCCTGGGTCGGCGTAGCCGCGCCCGGTGAACGGATCACGTCGCTGGACTCCAACGGCCCGGGTCTGATCAACGCCGTGCTCAGCCAGCAAGGGTTGGCGCCGATCAACGGCACGAGTTTCGCGGCGCCGTTCGTCTCCGGCGTGGTGGCGTTGATCCGGTCCAGGTTTCCCGAGTTGACCGCCGGCCAGGTGATCGAGCTGGTCAAGCGCACCGCCCACACGCCGGGCGCGGGGCCGAACGAGGCCACCGGATACGGGGTGGTCGACCCGGTCGCGGCGCTGACCTATCGACTTCCAGCGGCGAACCAGCTGCCTAATCCGGACCAGGCGACGCCGATTGCCGGCCGGCCGCGTCGCGACCCGGCCAGCCAGCGCGCGCAGATCATCGTGTTGTCGGTCACAGTGGGCGCGGTTGCGCTGGCGGGAGTGGCGGGCGCGGTTTCGCTGGCCCGGCGCCGCCGCGCTTCGGCAGCGGTGCAATCCGAGGCCACGGACCTGCTGGAGTAAGGCGCCGCACCCCTGGCTTCCGGCGGAATTGCCGTTCGTGTGCCGTGTCGAATGTGTGCGACTGTCGTACTGCAAATTATCCGTGTCCCCGTACGTAGGATTGAAGACGGCGTGCCGACCGATTTGCGATCGAAAGGGGGGATGACGGTGCCGAAGCAAACGCCCAAGCAAACGCCTGGGGACGAACGCGGATCGCTGGCGCATCCTCCCTGGCTGACCGGCGACCCGCAGCGGAAGCGCACCCCGCTGGGTCGCGGGAAGCAAGAACGTGCCGACGACGCCGAGAGTCACGCGCGTGGTGGCGACGACGTTTCGGGAGCGGTCCAGTCGTCGGCCGGGCCGGAGGCGGTTCGCGACGACGAGCACGAAGGCGCTGCGGGTTCTCGAAACCGAGTGGCTTTGCGGGCCGGTCACGACAGCGAGCGCCGACCTGCCGACCGTCCGGTGCCGCCGGCTGACGAGCACGCCGATGATTCGTCGCCGGATTACCGGACTGATTCGTCCGGCCCGCCGAGCCGGGGCGGTGAGGAGATCGACGAGGAAAGCATCGCACCACCGGAATCGGGGATTTCGGCTCCGGCCGGCGCATCCGCACCGGATACCGGGTGGTGGGTATCGACGGCGCCACCGGAAATTTCTGAGCAACCCGATGCCACGGTGGAATCCGAAGCGCCGGTAGAGGTTTCGACGGAACGCGAGTGGGGCGCGGCGCCCGCGGTGCCGCCCACCGATCATGGGGCGGAAACCGATGCCCGCGTTGAGGTTTCGACACAGACCGGATGGGAGCCGCAGTCCCCGGTGGAACCCGAGACCCCGACGGTGCCCGAGCAGCCGACAGTCTCGGCGGCGGGCGAACTCGACGACATCGAGTTGAGAGCGGCGGCGCTGCTCGAGCAGATGCACGCCAAGCGGGCGCAAGAGGAGACTGCCCCGGCGGAGCCGGAGGCAGCGCCCGTCGCCGTCGAGAGCCAGGAGTCCGCGCCGCAGCAGAGCGCCGATGACTGGGCGCCGTCGGACTCGGTCAGCCCGCCGGTGACACCGAAAAGCGTTGCGCCGGAGGAGGAATCTTCCCCGACCGCGGTCGAAGAACCCGCGGTCGAAGAACCTGCGGAAGTAGTCGCGCCCGCGGCCGAATGGCGATGGACCGATTTCATGCCGGGTGCCGAGTCGGCACCGCAGCCGGCCGCTGAGGACCAGCCGGCCGATCACCGGGTCCCGCCCGGCGCGAGTTCCGCCGAGAACGGCCCGGATCCGTCGGTCACCCATCGGCCGGTGATTCCGCCGTGGCAGGTGCCGGGATCGACGGCCACCGCGGGCCGCGACGAGGCAGCGCACGATGCGACCGCTGCGCAGGAATCGCCCACGACGTCAGCGCCGTCCGGGCGCCCGACACCGGGCCCTCGCCGCCGGCCCGGCGCTCTCCCGCCGTTCCCGCCGCCGCCCCCGCCGGGCCCGTTTCCGCCGCCGCCCTGGTGGCCGGGCCCCCGCCCGGGCAGCGCGTGCCACCGGCGACGCCGCGGCCGGTCGCCGGACAACCGGTGCGTGCACGCCGGGCCGCACCGCCGGGCGGGCCGCCAGCGCCCGTGGGGCCGCCCCCGAGTTACCAACCGTTCCAGGTGCCGCCCCCGATCGACGAGGCCGAGGTGGACAACCTGGACCGCTTCGCCCCGCCGTCGGGCTGGCGCCGCGCAGTACACAGGGCGACCGGGGGGCACCTCAACCCCGGAGCGTCACGCAAGCAACGCCGGCACGAGCATCTGCTCGCCGAGATCCGACAGCCCATTGTCGGTGACTTCCGCATCGCGGTGCTGTCGATCAAGGGCGGAGTCGGCAAGACCACCACCACGTTCGGATTGGGATCAGCACTGGCGACGGTGCGGCACGACCGCGTCATCGCCGTCGACGCCAACCCCGACCGCGGCACGCTGGGGGAACGCGTCGGTGACATGTCCACCCGGTCAACGGTGCGTGACCTGCTGGCCGACCCGAACATCAACCGTTACGCCGACGTCCGCAACCACACCTTGATGGCCACCAGCCGACTGGAAGTGCTTGCCAGTGAACAGGATCCGGCGGTATCGGAGGTCTTCGGCGCCGACGACTACCGGCGCACCATCGATATTCTGCGGCACTTCTACAACATCATCCTGACCGACTGCGGCACCGGCATCATGCACTCGGCCATGTCGGCGGTGCTGGACCTGGCTCACACCATCGTGCTGGTCAGTTCACCGGCCATCGACGCCGCCCGTAGCGCCTCGGCGACACTGGATTGGCTTATGCAGCACGGGCATTCGGGTCTGGTCCGGGAGGCGCACGTAGTCCTGAGTGCCTCGCGGCCCGGGTCGGCGGCGCTCAAGCTGGACAAGGTGTACGAACATTTCCAGACGCGCTGCCGGTCAATTCATCTGATTCCGTTCGACCCGCATCTCGCTGAGGGGGCCGACGTCGATTTCGACAGGCTGCGGCCCGCCACCAGGCAGGCTTATCTGGAATTGGCTGGTTCGGTGTCGGAGAATTTCGGGCGGTTGCGCGGAGCGAGGGAACAGGCGTAGTCGTTCGGCGGAGCCCGTGTCGCTGTGCGAGCGGAGACATCAGCGAACGGAGAGATCAGCGAACGGCGGGCAAACAAGAAGACCCGGACTCCGCTGGTGCGGAGTCCGGGCCTGCGAGTCGAGCTGATGCCTCCGTCCGGAGTCAGAAACCGCCGGCCAGCTGTGAGTCCAGTGCCTGCATTTCGTCTTGCTGGTTGCCGGCCGCGGCACCGGTCGCCTGAATCGCATGCAGGTAGTCCTCCAGCTGCGTGTTGATCCGCTGGTGGGCGGCCTGCAGGGCCTCAGGCGTCTGGCCCGACCACAGGTCCGCAATGCCCTGGAAGACCTTGTGCACATCGTTGGCGATGGTGTGGATGTCGGTCACGACTCGGCCGATGTGGTCCAACCCATCGTGGTTCTCGGCGAAGTTGTACAGAATGTCGCTATCGGTTGCCATTTGATTTCCCTTCCTACGATGCCTGCTGCTCGATCTGGTTCGCTTTCTGCCGCGCCTCTTGTACGACGTTGTCCAAGTCGTTGTTGACGGCAGTCAGATCCGAATCGTGGGCCTGCATGGCCTCGCCGAACCGGCGGGCCTGGCCACCGTGCCACGAACTCTGGACCATTTCCTCGGCCCGCAGTCGCATGTCGGTCTGCCGCCGCTTGATCTGGGCGACCATTTCCTCGATGTTCTGCAGAGTTCGTGCTGCCTCTTCTGGTGATAGTGCAACAGTCATTTGAGTCTCCAATCTGCTGAGTTATCTGATAATTCGTTTGCGTGGTGTGCTTCCGGAGTAGCTGGCATTCAACTGTTCCCTAATGCCTCTCCCATCGTTCCGCGGACAACTCGACGAGCTGGCCGATGGCCTGCGCCAGCGCGTGTTCCGAACCTGGTTTGAGCGTGGTCCACAACTGCCCGCTCGGGGAGACGGTGGGGGAGCCGACGATTCGGCCCTGCCGCGTGTAGAACACCCCGACCGCCGCGGGTTGGCGCGCGATGCGGTCCTGATCGGAACACAGTGCGTAATAGACGATTTCGGCGAACGCGGCCCGGGTCGCCAGCGCCGCGCCCAGGGTCAGCGCGGTGCGCTGATCAGCGCCCAGCGCGCGTACCCGGTCCGCCAGCTGCGCGGCGTCGTGAGTGCCCGCCAGGTAACGGCCGACCGCATCCAGTGGCGCCGGCAGCGGGGTGAACTGGGCCGCTTGCGCGCGCGGAAGTTCGCCGACCAGCGCGCGGGTGACTTCGGGCAGCTCGGCGCAACCGTCGAGCACCCGCAGCGTGAACTGGTCGCCGACGCGGCGCGCGGCCAGCTGCAGATCGCCGCGACGGACGATCGCCACCCGGCTCATCCCGTCGGGTGTCACCAGCCGCATCGCCAGCTCGCGGTGGGGGCGCTGCAGCGCCTGCAGCAGCGGGATCAGATCGGGTTCGACGGCGCCGTCGCTGATCAGTCCCCGCGCTGCCAGCCGCCGTGTCGCGGCATCCTGTGCGGCCAGCAGGGCATCGATGGTGGCGTGCCGGGTCCGCACACCCAGTACCGCGGGGAAGCCCTGGATGTTGACCCGCGCCGCGAGGACCTGCAGCTCGTCCTGGGTCAGGGTGAATGCGGCGTTCAGGGCGGTCGTCACAGTGACACCTCGTGTTCAGCGCCGATCACCGGCGGCGATACCCACCGATCGGAGACCTGCTGCAGGGTTCGCTCGGGCTCCTCGGCGAAACCTTCGACGGGCTCCGGCTCCGGCATCGCCAGATCGTCGAATATCGCGGTGTTGGGGCCCCAACTGACGTTGGACACCTCGAACGGCGCATCGTTCTGCTGTGCGGCCGGCAGCCAGGACTGGCCCCCATCGGAGAGGGCCGCGCCCGGTTCGCCACCGCCCTCCAGCGCGGCCGCCGGCCGGATGGAGTCGTGCTCCCGACTGTCGTTGCTGCGGCCCATCGCCCCCATCGGGCCGTATCCCGCGCCGCGGCCCAGCCCGCCGCCGCTGCCATTGGACCCGGCGTTGCTGAACGGCGTCTTCTTCAGCTCCTGCGGCTCCTTGCTGGGGCTGATGGGGCTGGCCAGCATCGGCGACAATTGCCGGGCGGCACCGCCGCCCCCGCCGCCTCCGCCGCCGCCATGGCCACCGCCCTTGCCTTTGCCCTCTTTCTCAGCCTTCATCGCCGCACCGGTGGTGACCTGCGGGGGAACCGGCTGCTCCCACGGCTGGGCCAGCTCTGCACAGGCGTCTTCGTATCGGTGCATCACCGCCGCGGCGTCCGCCTGCTGCGACGACGCGGCTTCGTCGAACTCGGCGAAGCTGCCCTGCAGGACGGCCCCGTTATAAGCCGACAACGACGCCATCATGTCCTGGGCCGCCTTGGCCTCGACGGCTTCCGAGACGCTGGGCATCGACAGGATCGCGACCGTGTTGGCCACCGCCGCCTCTTCGGCTCGCCGCCCGTTCGCCGCGGCGCTGAGGCTGGCCGCTTGCAGCCACTTTCCGAAGGTCTCGAGCTTGCGGACGACGGTTTCGGAGTTGCTGCTGTCGTACGACGCCTGGTAGCGCTCCAGGATCCGGTCGTAATCCGCGGAGATCTTGGCGAACTCGTTGGCCACCCGGATCCACGCTGCACCCGCTTCTCCCACCGAGGAGGGGCCGGGGCCTTCGGTCAGGTCGCGCGCGAGTTGCTCGGTGTCCCGCGATTCCCACACCACGTTGGTGAATCCCATGCCTTGGCCCCCCTTTCTCAGGCTGTGCCGACGTCGCCTCAGGGCGACGGATCAAGTTGGATGTGCCGGTTGGTCGGACGTGTCAGTCCGCGAGGTCGGCTTCGGTGATACGCCCGGAGTGCGCGCGCAGCGTCGCAGCGACTTCCTGCATCTCGTTGGTTCCCTGGTCGGAGGCTTTCCGGAACGACCCGAGCACCTCGTTGAGGGTGTGGGCGACCCGCTGCGACACCTCGTCGGTGCCCGAGGCGACGGTGGTGAGGTTTGGCGTCTCGGTCTGGATGACGTGTTGCATCCGGCTGGCGAGTTCGTCGAGCTGCCGGGTGACCTCGGTGACCTCGTCGGGCCGGGCGGACAGGTGATTGTGGTCAGTCATGTCGTTGCTTTCTGCTAGAGCCGGAGTTTGATGTCGGGGTCGTCGTCGAGGTTGGCTGCGGCATCGCCGAGCACTGCGGGGCTGGCCGTGCCCAGGTCGCCCACGATCTCGCCGCCCTGATCGGTCGTGTGCAGGAAGGACGCCGCAGTGTGGCTACCGCTGCCGGCCTTGCCGCCGTGTGCGCCGGCCGCGCCGGCGCCCATCATTCCGCCGCCACCACCCATCCCCATGCCGGCGGCGCCGGCGGCGATCACGGTGGGCCGCACGGAGGCGGATCGCGCCGCGGCTGCGGCGCCGTTCTCGTTCTGCACCATCGGGGACGACGCGGTCGCTCGGGCCGGGGTGGTGGCACCGGCGCCGCCGCCTCCGTGCCCGCCGGCGCCCGTGGGGTGAGTGGCGCTCACCATCCGGGCGGGGTGGCTCAGCGCGTTGGCCGCGGCCGCGCCGGTTGCCGGCCCGGCCTGGCCCAGGCTGGACATCAGCCCGGTACCGGCCTGCATGCCTGCTTGTAGTACCTGTGTGCCGACTTGCATGCCCATCGACAGGGGCATGGTGCCCATCTGGATCGCGGGTCCGATCATGCTCATGCCCACCGACAGCAGCGGACCCATCATCTGCATGGCCATCTCGGGACCTTGGGCGATGGCCACCGGTGCGCCGGTCGCGGTGGTGGCTGCCGCCTGGGAGGTCAGCGTGCTCTCCAGTTCGGTGATGCACTCAGTTGCCAACGCACTGGCCCGCGAAGCCGACTCGACCATCTCCGGTGCGGTCCACGGCAGCCCGGCCGAAAGGCCCTCCAGCTCGTGCTGGCACTGCATGAGGATCTCCAGGAGCCGTGCCTGACCCTGCGCGACATTGGCCCCGGCCGCGCTGTACTGGCCGCCCAGCGCCGTGCCCTGGGCTGCCACGGCGGCGCCATTGGCCAGCGTCTCTCCGGTTTTCGCGGCGGCGGCGCCGGCGCCGGCGCCCGACCAGCCCTGGCCGCCCATGCCGCCCATCATCTGGCCGAGGGCCTGCTGTACGCCGCCGGCCGCTTGCTGGAAGGCTTGGGTGATTCCGCCGAACATCTGCGTGGGGTTCAGGCCCTGGAAGACGCCGGAACCGAGGGTGCCGAGCATGTCGGTGACGGGTTTGAGCAGCCCGCCGGCGAAGTTGTTGCCCATGCCGCCGGTGGCTCCGGTCAGGTCGGCGGGAATGGCGTCGCCGGGCAGTCCGGGCAGCTCGGGACCGCCGGTGGGCAGTTGTCCGAGGTTGAACTGGCTTAAAATGTCCTGCACCGGCCGGTTCAGCCAGGCTTGCAGATCGTTCTCGATCTGGTTGACCACCGGCAGATGGTCGAAGTCGGGCCCCGGGCCGCCCTGCCCGGGGGGGCCTGCCGGCGCGCCGGTGTCGACGTCCCCCATCGCAGTGTTCCTAGACTTCGGTGACGTTTGCGGGGGTGTCGGTCGCGACGTATGCCCCTTGCGAGATGTGCGTTGCCGCGCCCAGTGCCGCGTGATTTGCGGCCGTCATCATTCCGCTCATGACGTTGTTCCCCGTCGACTCGTACATCGCCGGGATCATGTTGGCCACCGCGATCGGACCCAGGGCCACGGAGAAAGAAGCGAGGACCGCGGGCGTGACCGCGCCGAACGCACTGCTGATGGTGGCCGAAGCGCCGTCCTGCGCGTCGATGAGTCCTTCCATGAACTCAGGCTGCATTGAAAATGTCATCGTCGGCCTCTTTCCCCCAGGATTTTCGCTGAGTCGGCGGTTTGTGCTGCTTTGCTAACCATAAGCGCCCCCGGCAGCATTAATTTGCACCAATTTTTAGCAGGTTTGTGTCGGGTGCGCGATTCACACGTGTGTAATAAGACCGTGATCGTTATTTGCGCATGTGCAATAAGTTGAAATTGCGGGTTACCGAGGTTCCACGATGGTGCCGTCGGACCTGGCCAGCGGTGACTTCTGCAGCTCGTCCATGCGGGTCATGAACTCTTTGAGAAGAAAGCTGTACCGCTCGGCGGCCACCTTTGCCGCGGCCTGAGCGGTCTCGACGATGAGGTCTGCCAGCACGTCGGGTTCCAGCCGGCTGGCCGGCGGGCCCAGCCACAAGCCGGTCAGTTGGCCGAGGCCGTCGACCTCCGCGCTCACCGCCCGGTTGCGGCTGGTCACCCGGGCGCTGATGGTCTTGGTCTGCTCGGTCATCGACTGCAGCAGATCACGCTGCTTCTTGGCTCGCGCGATCACCGACTGCGCCAGGCTGGTCATACCGACCTCATCCAGGTGGCCGGCGGATCGTCGTCGTCATCGGCGAACAATTCGGCCTCCGCCCGGGCCAGATCCTCCTCGGTGGGCAGGCCGATCTCACGGATCGACGACGGCGTGAATCCCTTGCCCAGCAGTTCCCGGCGGAAGGCCACCTGGGCGCGCAGTGCCGAGTACTTGCACAACGCCAGGATCTCGGCCGCCAGGTCCTGCGGTGGCCGGGCCAGCTCGCTGCGGTCGATTTTTAGCGCCGTCGGCAGCCCGCGCTCGGTGGTGACGACGGCGATGGTGCCGGTACGGGACCGGACCGGTGGCTGGCGTCGCTGCCGTTTTTCCGGTGGCACCTCTACCACTTCCCGCCTCGCTCTCCGCGCCGGTCCGGCCGGATTACGGCCCGGATTTTTAGCGCGACAATGACACTCTTCAGATCGGTACAATACTTTTCTACCGCTATATGTCCGGATTAAAGAACGCTTTGTGCTTGCCCCGCCCGGCAAGCTGCGATCGCGGACGCTTGCAGTCACTAGTAGTGAGGACACCGAGTAGATGCCTGGCACCAGGGACGCTCAGCGGGTCTTCGACGCCGGGGTGTTGTCACTGGGCATCCCCATCGATGGGCTGGAGACCGATCGCGACGTTCAGTACGCGGCGTTGGCGTTCAAACGCGCCACCGAGCACGACCCGCAGATGTGTGACGCCTGGCTGGGACGGGCCGCAGCCGGTGACACCAGCAGCGAAGTGCTCTACAACCTGTGGCGTACCAGCAAGGAGAACCTGAACCGCGAGCAGCGGCGGCTCGGGCTGCCGCGACGGGCGCTGTGCGGCCGCTTTCAGACGGGGTTGTACCTGGACTACACGCTGAGCACGCTCACCGAGGTGTGGCTGGCGTACGCGGCCAGCATGATCGCCGGCAAGGACTTTGACGAGGCCGAGCGGGTGCTCGACGAACTGGACACCATGCGCCGGTCGATGCCCGACTGCGACGCCGAGAATGCCGAGATCTGTGCCTACATCCGCGCGGTGCTGCACTTCACTACCCAGCGCTGGCCGGATGTGCTTACCGCACTTGCCAATTCGACATCGTTCACCGACGAGTACATTGCCGCGGGGGCCAACCTGATGGTGGGCTCGGCGTGCGCTCAGATGGGCTTGTTCGGGGAAGGTATTCGCCGGCTCGACCTGGCGATCGACGGCCCGATCCCGGCCGCGAGCCGGGCCGCCGAATTCTGCAAGGGCCTGACCTTGCGCGAGATGGGCAAGGAGCCCGAGGCCCGGACCATCTTCGAGCGGATCTACAGCGAAGAGCCTGGGTTCGAAGCCAACGCGGCGGCGCTGCACGACCCGAAATTCCGGCTGATCATCAGCACCAAAAACGACATCGACTCGCGCACCGACAAGTGGGATCCGACAACCGCGCGCAGCGCCCGCGAGGTCGACGCCGAGGCCATGAACGAGCGCGGCAACGAGTACCTGCGCGCCGCGCAGCTGGAGCTGGACCGCCAGATCGGCCTGGCCGACGTCAAGCTGCAGGTGGCCAAGCTGCGCTCGGCGGCTCAGCTGGCCAAGGTGCGCGAGGGCAAGGGGCTCAGCGCCGCCGCGCGCAGCCTGCACCTGGCCTTCACCGGTCCGCCCGGAACCGGCAAGACGACCATCGCCCGGGTGGTCGCACAGGTCTACTGCGGGCTGGGCCTGCTCAAGACGCCGGCCGTGGTCGAAGCCAAGCGTGCCGATTTCGTCGGGGAGCACTTGGGCAGCACCGCGATCAAGACGTCGGCGCTGATCGACACCGCGATGGACGGGGTGCTGTTCATCGACGAGGCCTACACGCTGATCCAGACCGGTCTGGCCGGTGGTGACGCGTTCGGCCGCGAAGCGGTCGACACCCTGCTGGCGCGGATGGAAAACGACCGCGACCGGCTGGTGGTGATCATCGCCGGGTACGACGCGGAGATCGACCGCTTCCTGGCGTCCAACGAGGGCATGGCGTCGCGATTCACCAAGCGGATCCGGTTCGCCTCCTACAACCCCACGGAATTGGGCGACATCGGCCGGTTGATCGCCAAGACCCGCGACTCCGAACTCACCGACGGCGCCTACGAGGAACTGGTCGCGGCGTGCAAGCGCCTCTACGAGAACCAGTCGGTCGACGACACCGGCCAGTTGCGCCGCGACATCGACTTGGTCGGCAACGGACGTTTCGTGCGCAACGTGATCGAGACGGCCGAGGAGGAACGGGAGTTCCGGCTCAGTGAGCGCCAGGACGTCAGCGTGGAGGATCTCGACGAAACCGAGTTGATGCGCATCGAACTCTCCGACATGCGGACCGCCCTGGAAAACGTGCTCGGCATGTCCAACCGGCTGACTTCGAGAACGTTCTAGTGGGCAATCCAGACACCCCCGGGTTCAAGGGCAGCAGCGGCGCGGACACCAATCCGATACCCGTTGCCCTGATTCAGGCCAAGCTTGCCGAGGAGGCGGCCGAACCGGCAGCCCACGAGGCAGCACCTGTTGCCGAAGAGCCGGCGCCCGCCGCCGACGCGGGCCCTGCGGGTCCGATGACCGCCGGCACCCAGGTCATCAACCTGCCGCCGGTACCCGCGGCCGAACCCGAGCCGGACGCGGCGGTTGGAGCCGACGCGCCACCCCAGCCGGAACCCGAGCCGCAGCCGGCGCGCCCCGCCCCCACCACGGAGGGCACCCGCGTCATGGCGCTGCCCCCACTTCCGGCGCCTGCGGCACCGAGCCGCCGGCGCCCGCAGAGCCGCCGCGACCAGCCCGTGAGCGGCTGGGTCCGATGTCCGAGGGCACGGCCGTCTTCCAGTTACCCCTCACCCCCGGGCCCACTCCCAGGCGCGCCCTGCGGCCCCGCCGCGCCAGCCGCCCGCCCCGATAAGCCGCCGGTGCGCTCCGCTCCGCGGCCCACCCGGCCCGCGCCGCCGCCGGCCGCGGCGCCGCCGGTCGTCGCACCTCGGCAGGCATCCGGGCCGCCCGCCCCGGCGCCGCCGCAACCGGACCCCCGCTTCAACCCGCCCGCTGCGCCGGTGGCGACGCCGTTCACCCGGGCGGCCCCGAGCGCGCCCCAGCCTCCGCCCGGCTATCAGGATCCGCGCATTCCGTCGCACACCGATCTCGGGCTGGTGCGGGCCCGGCCGCTGCCGCAGCGCGGATGGCGCCGGGCCGTGCACCGGCTCACCGGCCTCAACCCCGGCGAGTCCGAGCTGGAGAACACCCGGCAGAAGTTGGTGGCCAGGGTGAGCCAACCGGTGCGCGGTGACTACAGCATCGCCGTGCTGTCGATGAAGGGTGGTGTCGGCAAGACCACCACCACGGTGGGGCTGGGATCCACCTTCGCGGCGATCCGCGGTGACCGGGTGATCGCCGTCGACGCCAATCCCGACTTCGGCACCCTGGCCCAGCGCGGCCCCGATCAAAGTCGGTCCACGGTGCGGGACTTGTTGTTGGACGACAACATCTTTCGTTACTCCGACATCCGCAGGCACACGTCGCAGAGCACCAGCCGGCTGGAAATCCTGGCCTCCGAACGCGATCCGGCGACCTCCGAGGCGTTCTCCGATGCCGACTATCGGGTGGTGATCCGGCTGCTGCAGCGGTTCTACAACCTGATCCTCACCGACTGCGGCACCGGGCTGGTGCATTCGGCGATGTCGGCCATCCTCGACGAGGCCGACGCGATCGTGCTGGTCGCCTCCCCGGCCATCGACGCGGCGCGCAGCGCGTTCGCGACGCTGGACTGGCTCGAGCATCACGGGCGGGGTCACCTGGTGCCCAACGCGACGGTGGTGATCAGCGCCGCCCGCCCCGGCAAGGCCTCGGTGGACCTGGACAAGCTGGCCGCGCAGTTCCTGACCCGGATCCGGTCGGTACACGTCATTCCGTTCGACGACCACCTGGCCCAGGGTTCGGAGATCGTGTTGGACCTGATGGCCAACCGCACCCGCCAGGCGTTCCTGGAGTTGGCTGCGTCCATCGCCGACGGGTTCGCCGACACCAAGCGCGCGGCGTCGCGCCACTGAGCATGCCCGACGCCGATTCCCGTGATCGGTCATCGGCTCGGGTGTTCTCTGATATACGTTTCAGATCGCCTTAAGGAGCAGGGGGTGCCGTGAGAGAAGCGGTGGTAGTTGCAGTTGTCGAACTGTTGGCGATCGTCTTCGCCACGGCGACGTGGGTGTATCTGGATGCCCGCGCGCACGCCGGGCGCGGCCGCCCCATCGTCTCGTCCTACGGTTCGATCAACATCGATACGCCGGCGGCGTGGTTCCTGGCCTGCCTGGTGATGTGGGAGACGTTCTTTCCGCACTACATCGCTCAGCGCCGCTGGACCTAGCTGGTTTTCGAGCCGGTGTTCGAGCCCTCTCGCGCGGCGATCATCGCCGACCGGTTGACCTTGGTCGCCGCCGTGCGCGGGATGTGGTCGACGAACTCGACCGTTTTGGGCGCTTTGTAGTGGGCCAGGCGGCTCTTGGCGTAGTCGATCAGCTGTTGTTCGGTCGGCGGTTGCGCGGCGTGCGCCGACACCTGAACCACGGCGTGCACCCGGCGGCCCCATTGCGGGTCGGACAGGCCGATGACGACGACGTCGGCGATGTCAGGGTGTCCGGACAGCGCGGACTCCACCTCGGCGGGAAACACATTGGCGCCGCCGCTGACGATCATGTCGGCGCGCCGGTCGGTGATGTAGAGGAAGCCGTCCTCGTCGAGACGGCCGATGTCGCCGGCCGAGCGGAACCCGTCCTCGGTGGACGGCAGCGGCGGCGCCCCGCCCAGATAGCGGTAGCCGGCGCTCATCGGCGCGCGCAGATAGATGTCGCCTTCTTCGCCCGGGCCCAACGGGTTCTTGTCGGCGTCCAGGATGCGGATCTCGGTGTCTCGGAAGCCGCGGCCGACGCTGCCCGGATGGGTCAGCCACTCGTCGCCGCGCAGCGCGGTCAGCCCGAGGTTCTCGGTCATGCCGTAGGCGGTCACGATCTGTTCGGGGCTGAGTAGTTCGAACCAAGTGCGCAGCAGCGACGGCGGCATCACCGCGGCTCCCTGCAGGATGAACACGATGCTGGACAGGTCGCGCTGCCGGATGTCGGGCAGCGCGGCCACCCGCGCCAGCATCGTCGGCGTGGCCGTGAAATTGGTGATCCGGTAGCGCTCGATGGTGTCGACGAACAGGTGGGCGTCGAATTTCTCCAGGATCACCAGGTGGTCGCCGCTGAGCAGCATCAGGAAGGTGGCGAAACCGTTGGTGTGATACATCGGCGCGGGCACCATGATCCGCTGCGGCTTGGCCACCGGCGTCCAGTTCGACAGGAAGGGTTCGCCCTGTTCGGGTATCCACAGCGAGGGCGCCAGGTTCAGGATCACCTTCGGCACGCCGGTGGACCCGCTGCTGCAGATACCGTTGGCGGTCGGGGAAACCGCTGTGGGCAAAGGACTTCGGGACGAGGCGGCGGCCAGTTCGTCCAGCTCCCAGCGGGTGGTCTCGTCGACCACCACCACGGGGTCGATGACCGCGCGCACCCGGCCCCGTTCCCACTCCGGCAGGTCCCAGTGCATCGGTATCGGTACCGCCCCGATCTTCCAGCACCCGAGCGCGGCCAGCACCAGGTGGATCGAGTTCGGGATGGCAAGGGCAACAAGCGAACCCGTCTGCGCACCGTGTCCGGCCAGGGCGCGTCCCCATTGGTTGGCGCGGGCCTCGAGTTCGCCGAAGGTCAGCGACTCGGCGGTACCGTCCAGCGCGACAATGGTCACCGCGGTGTCGTCGCCCCGCTCCCCGGCGAGCTCGCGCAGCTTGTCGCCGAACGGGATTCCGTTGGCGAACGGGTTGGGGGCGGTACCCGCGCTGACGGGTTGGGTGCTCATGCCGATACGCGCCCGCTGAACAGCGTCTCCAGATGTCCCTTGCGCACGTCGGGGATCAGCCGCAGGCTCAGCGCTTCGGGACCCAGGGGCAGCCGGATCAGCGGCTGGGTGTGCCGGTCCAGCACGCTGACGTCGGACTCGTCGCAGAACCCGAGTGCGCCCAGCAGCTGGTGGGCGGTGCGCAACACCTGCCGCGCAGTCTCGGCCGCTTTCAGCCGTAACACCAGGGCGTCAGCCGAAAGAACTTGCAGCGCAACCGATTCCGGACGGCAAAGGGTGTATTTGGCCAGTTCGTGGAGGCCGCGCACCGCGACCGACGCGTCGGCGACGGAGAATCTGACGGCCTGGAAGTCGGCCAGCGGCCTGCCGAACTGCACCCGCGCCTGTACATGCTCGGTGGCGATGTCCAGCGCCCGCTGCACCGCACCCAGAATCCGCCATGATCCCAGCACGAGATGAAGATTAACGTCGGCCGCTGCAACGGCTCCGTCGGGGGCGCCCAGAGTGGCCGGCGTCAGGAAAGGCCCCAGCTTGGCGCCGGGGCGCACGCCGGGCTGTACCGGGTAGCGGATGCCGTCCAGGTCGGCGGCGATCCAGCCGCCGGGCAGATCGCCGTGGTCGATGCGGGGGGCGGCGGGGTTCACCAACGCCAGCCGGGCGCCGTCGATCGCCAGCAGTTCCTCGACGAGCGGATAAGGCAGGGCCGCGGCACCCGCGGCTCGGCACAGCGCCGCCGCGGCCAGCAGATCGTCCGAACCGGAGCGGACGTCGAGTTCGAACGCGCCGAGCTCGGTCAGGGCGTCGCGCGCCGACTGCCGCACGGTGTCGTCGGTCTCGGCGCGGATCGCCGCCTGCGGCCCGCCGAGCCGGGCCAGGCGCTTGGCGGCGACGGCCGCGAAGTCGGTGATGTCTTGTGGCAGTTCGGTATTCATCGGTGTTCTCCCAGTACGTCGCGGGCCACCATCATGCGCTGGACCTCGATGGTGCCCGAGGCGACGGTGGCGGCCTGCGCGTAGCGCCAGTGGTCGTCGACGGCGCCGTGCAGCGCTGCGGTGGAGCCGCTGTCCAGTGCGGTGGGGCCCAGCACGTCGAAGAGCAGCTCGGCGACCAGCTGGTCACAGGTGGTGGTCGCGATGCGGGCCGCGCTGGCCGCCGCGCCGGCCTGCGGATCGTCCTGCAGCGACACGGCCCGGTAGGCCATCAGCCGGGCCACCCGCAGGTCGACCAGCGCCCGCACCCAGCGACTGCGCAGCGATTCGGGCAGCCGGTCCCAGTCGTCGCCGAGGGCGTCCTGCATGCGGTGCAGCAACGCTTCGCAGCGGGCATAGCGCGCGATGCCGACGCGCTCGAAGGCCAACGCCTCGCGCATCACCCGCCAGCCGTCGCCGGGCTCGCCCAGGATGTCGTCGTCGGATGCCGGCACGCCGTCGAGGAACACCTCGTTGAGGTGGTGCGGCCCCAGCATCGACGGGATGCCGCGCACGGTGAAGCCCGGACGGTCCATCGGGATCAGAAACAGGCTGAGCCGCTTGGACTTCGGCGCGTCGGGATGGGTGCAGGCGGCCAGCACGCACCAGGATGCCATCCGCGCGTAGGAGGTCCACACCTTCTGGCCGTCGATACGCCAGCCTTCCCCGTCCCGGACCGCGCGGGTGCGCAACGACGCCAGGTCGGTGCCGGCCTCCGGTTCGGAGAATCCCTGGCACCAGATCACCTCGCCGGCGGCGATGCCGGACAGATGCTTGGCCTTCTGTTCGGCGGTGCCGTATCGCATGATGGCCGGTCCGACCCAGTTGATGCCCATGTACTGCGGACCGCGCGGTTCGTAGTTGGCCCACATCTCCTCGCGCAGCACGGTCTGCTGCCAGATCGAACCACCGCCGCCGCCATGCTCTTTCGGCCAGGCCAGCGCCAACAGTCCCTCCGCGGCCAGCAGTTTGCAGAACGACTCGGTGGTGGCCAGGTCGTCGGGGTCGTCGGTGCAGGCTCCCAGGAAGTCGGCCGGGATGTGTTCGGCGATCAACTGCCGCAACCGGTTTCGCAGTTCGCCGGCGTCGTCGCCGAGATCGTAGTCCATGGTGGTCATCCCTTCGGCAGCCCGAGCACCCGCTCGGCGATGATGTTGCGCTGAACCTCGGAGGTTCCGCCGTAGATGGTCGCGGCCAATGCGTCCTGGCGTTCGAACAGCAGGTCGGGGTCGGTGCACGAGGAGGGCCCGGCGGCCGCCGCGCTCAGTTCCCAGACCCGTTGCAAGGTGAGCGATCCGAGCAGCTTCATGGTGTCGGCCTCCGGGGTGGGCCGGCCGGCGAGTTCGTTGTCCAGGGCGCGGTAGCCGGTGGTGCGCAGGGCCTCGGCGTCGGTGAGCAGCGTGCCCAGTTCGGTGTAGACGTCCGGGTCGTCGGTGACCGAATCCAGGCCCCGCATGATTTCGACCCAGTTCATGATCCAGATCATCTGGCGTTCATGGTGCAGCGAGGACAGGGCGACGGTCCATCCGCCGTGCAACGGCCCCAGCAGATTGGCCGCCGGCACCTCGACGTCGTCGAGGAAGACCTCGCAGAACGTCTCGTCGGAGATCGACGCCATCCGGATGGGTTCGATCCGCACTCCGGGGGACTGCAGATCCAGGATCAGGCAGGAGATGCCGCGGTGCTTGGGGGCATCGGGGTCGGTGCGCGCATACAACGTGCACCACTGCGACAGATGCGCCTGCGTGGTCCAGATTTTGTGGCCGTTGACCCGGAAGATGTCACCGTCGCGTTCGGCGCGGGTGCGCAACCCGGCGAAATCCGACCCGGCTTCCGGCTCGGACATCCCCAGCGCCCACCACTCGTCGCCGCGCAACAGGGGAACCAGCAGACGGTCGATCTGCTCGGGCGTGCCGAACTGGCGGAGGCCGGGTGCGGCGACGCCGGGACCCTGGACGTTGGGCAGTTTGGGCGCCGACCGAAGGGCACCCGCGATGCGGATTTCCATCGCGTCCCGTAACCCCAGCGAGCGGCCGCCGTGCTGGCGCGGCCAGGTGGGTTGCAGCCAGCCGGCTTCGAAGGCGGCCCGCTGGTGCTCGCGCCGCATCGCGATGTCCCAGCGGTATTCCCGGTAGCGCTGGTGATAGTCGCGCGGCAGGAACTCGGTGAGCCACCCGATGTACTCGTCGACGACCGTCATGCCCGGCCCCCCGCGAAGCGCCGGCCCACTTCGTTGTAGAGCGCGCGGCTGTCGCCCAGCAGCGCCCCGCCCTGCCAGGCGTGCCGCACGTAGAGGTGCGCGTCGTGTTCCCAGGTCTGGCCGAGTGCGCCGAACACCTGGACCGCGGTGCGCGCGCAGTCGGTGGCCGCATCCGCGGCCGCCGCTTTGGCCATGGCCGCCGCCGTCCAGGCCGTTGATGATGGCGCGTCGAGTTGGTGGGCCGCGGCATAGGTGAGGCTGCGGGCGCGTTCCAGGCCGACGTAGTTGTCCGCCAGGGCATGTTTGACGCCCTGGAAGGCGCCGATCGGGGTGCCGAACTGCCGACGTGTCTTGGCGTGTTCGACGGATCGCTGCAGGGCCGCGCCCGCCACCCCGAGCAGGTCCGCGGCCGCGGCCACCAGCGGAGCCGCAACGGCCGCGTCCAGCGTGGCGATGGGAGCGACGGCCACCGGAGCGGCATTGACGTCGACGTCGTCGAATGGGTGCGCGGGGTCGGTGGATTCGCTGGGCGAGACAGCGACGCCGTCGCCGGCGCGCAGCACGGCGGCCACCGGTCCGTCATTGGAGCGGGCCAGGGCGACGATCAAGTCGGCGCGGCTGGCATGTGGGACCGCGACCGCCCGGCCGCGCAGCCGGCCGTCGCGCAGCGTCATCGGGGTGCCCGGCAGCCGAGCACCGGGGGAGTGCACGGCCAGCGTCGCCACCGCACCGGAGGCGATCTGGTCTAGCACCTCTGCGCAGCCCGCGCCGACGGTGGCGCGCAGTGCGCCGGCGGCCAGGCCGATGCTGCTCAGCAGCGGGACGGGTGCCAGCACCGCGCCGCATTCCTCGAGCACCAGGGCCAGTTCGACGGGGCCGAACTCGCCGTCGGCGTCGTTGGCCGCCAACTCGGTCCAGCCCAGGTCGACGACCGTCTTCCACAGGGTGCGCCAGCGTTCGGGATCGTCGAGGGCCTGCCGCGCGACCTCGGGTGGACACTCGGTGCGCAGGATGCCGCGCACGGTGTCGCGCAGCGCCAGCTGCTCCGACGTCAGACCAACATTCATAAGACCCCTAACATAATAAAAATAGTAAACTAGCGGGCCGCGCGCAAACGAAGTGAGGGGTTGACGGTGGAGTGGTATCTGTTCGTACCGCAGGTGCGGCTGGCGGTGTCCGACATCGTGGATCGGGCACTGCACGCCGAGGCCGCCGGATTCGACGGCATCGCGTTCATCGACCACCTCGAGGCGCCGGGACAACCCGACGAAAACATCTGGGAGGCAATGAGCATCGCATCCTGGGTCGCAGCCCGGACGCAACGACTGCGCGTCGGACACCTGGTGCTGTGCGACGCGTTCCGGCACCCGGCCGTGCTCGCCAAGCAGGCCGTCACCCTGTCGGAGGCCAGCGAGGGCCGCTTCGAACTCGGCCTGGGCTCGGGATCCTGGCCCGCCGAGTTCACCAGATTCGATGTCGGTCAGCAGGATCCGCTGGCCCGTGTCAAGCAGCTCGGGGGCCACCTCGAGCTGATCAAGCAATACTGGACCGGTGGGCAGCAACCCAAGCCCACCTACCCGATACCGCTGGTTCTGGGTGGCAGCGGCCCGCGCATGATGAAACTTGTTGCCGAACATGCGGATTGGTGGAATCTGCAGGCCAACCACCTCGAGCGGCTACCCCGGCTGGTCGGGTCCGCCGGCTCGGCCCGGATCTCGGTGCAACAGATGGTGGGGTTCGTGCGGGCCGGCGCCGACCCCGCCGCGGTGCACGAGGTCAGCACCCGGCGGTTCGGTCATCTCGGTTCGGGTCTGGTCTGCGGCGACGCCGACGAGCTGATCGGGCATTTCGCCGGCCTGGCGGCCCAGCGGGTGGCACGTAGCTACGTCTGGTTCGCCGATTTCGCCGCCCCGCAGTCGGTGAGCGAGTTCGGCGAAACGGTGATCAAGAACTTTCCGCGTCCTGCTGCTTGACCGCCGTCGCGCGCCGGCGCGCCTCGGTGGGTACCACCGGCGGCCGGGCGTAGGGTCCCCGCTGCACCGCGCTGAGCCGGATCTCGGGCAGGTCGACCGACGGGTCGACGGTGTCCAGCCAGGCGACCGTGTTGGCGATGTCGGAAACCTGGATCGCGTACATCTCGAACGGAACATCCTGCAGCATCTCGGTTTCCACCGGCCCGGGGGTGATGAGGTGCACGGCGATGCCGTCGCGGTCGACCTCCATGGCCAGCGCCCGGGCGAAGGCGTTCATGCCGGCCTTGGACGCGGAGTATGCGGTGCGCGCCATCATCGGTTCGTGGGCGGCCGAAGACGAGATGAAGATCAGCCGCGAGCCGGGCCGCATCCGGGGCAGCACCGCCGAGGTGACCACGAAACACGAGTCCAGGTTGGCCGAGATGACGGCGCGCCACTGGGCGAAAGTCTGCTTGCGCGCATAGGTCCCGCCGAGCGCGCCGGAAGCGTGCACGACCAGGTCGATACGCTCGAAAGGGCTTATCGCAGCGGCGAACCCGTCCGGATCGGAGGCGTCGGCGACGACGGCCCGTGCGCCGATCTGCTCTGCTACCGCCCGCAGCGGGCCCTCCCGGCGCGCCATCACCAGCACGTCGTAGCCCAGCTCGCACAACTTGGCCGCGCAGGCCTTGCCGATACCACCGCTGCCACCGGTGACCAACGCGGTTCTGGGAGTGCCCACCTGCGGCCGCTACGGTCGCCGGATGTCGCGCGGGCGGGACAATGCCTGCGGAGACAACGCGTAGATCCGCTGCTCGGCACGGCCGGACAGCACGTAGGTCTGGGTATCGGCCAAGTGCCGGCCCGCGATCCGCCGTGCCCGGTCGACATCGCCCTCGGCGATCGTCTCGGTCAGCTTGATGTGGGTGTTGAGCGCCGCACGCCGCCTGGCCAGCGACGGGTAGGTGCCGCTGGCCGCACTTTCGTCGGCCCACTGCTGCTCGTGGCTGGACCACAGCGTTTCCAGGCTGCCGACGACCGCGATGATGGTGTGGTTGCCGCAACCGCGCACGATGAGATTGTGGAACTGGCGCCCGATTTCGGTGAATTGCCGTCCGTCTTCCAGGTTTTCGGCCATCGCCTCGTTGGTACGCTTGAGTTCTGGCACCAGCGTGTCGGCGCGGTCGGGGCGCTGGGCGGCCAGCGCCGCGCAGGCGGGTTCGAGTTCCTGCAACGCCGCACCGAGGTCGCTGATCACGACGGACTCGCTCTGCAGCAACAGACCCAGCATGTAGGCGGCACTGGTCTTGGCCGGAGCGTGCACCACCGCGCCGCCGCGGTTGCCGCGCCGCACCGAGACCAGGCCCTCGGTCTCCAGAATCCGCAGCGCTTCGCGCAACGAGACCAGGCTGACCTTGAACTGGTCGACGAGAACTTCCTGGCGGGGCAACAGGTCGCCGTCGGCAAGCTCACCGTCGATGATCTGACGGCGCAGCTCGTCGGCTACGATTTCGGCGATCCTCGGCGCCGACAACCGGCGACGGGCGTCGGGTCCGATTCCCAGAGGGGCGCTCATCCGAGTCCTCGCAACCTACAGCAGGAAAGAGCGCACGGTCGCTGGCCCGCGAACTCCATTGGCTTAGCTATTTTAGCAGTAATGGTATAAATAGCCGCGTGAGTCACGAGGCCGATCACCGGCCGACGCCGCTCGACGGACTGCGAGTCGTCGAGATCAGTGACCGCCTGGCCGGCAGCTATTGCGGGAAGCTGTTGGTGGATGCGGGTGCGCAGGTCCGCAAAATCGAACCGCCGCAGGGAGATCCGTTGCGGCAGTACTCGGCCACCGGCTCGGCGGTACCGGACGGTGTGGCCGGTCCGCTCTACTGCTACCTCAACGCCGGCAAGAGCAGCCTGAGCGTGTCGCCGGATTCGGATCAGTACCGCGCCGAACTCGCCGGCGCCGACGTCGTCGTCGTGACCGCGGGACGGACCGGCGCCGCCGCGCTGGGCGTCGACCCGCAGCTGTTGCTGCGGCAGTCCCCACGCACGGTCGTCGTCACCATCTCCGACTTCGGTTGGAGCGGTCCGTTCGCCGACCGGCCGGCCACCGAGTTCACCCTGCAGGCCTGGTCCGGCTGCACCGGGTTCCGGGGCGATCCCGCCGGACCACCCATCTCCATCGGCGGCGACCTCGGCGAGTACATGGGCGGTGTTTACGCCGCGTTCGGTGCGCTGGCCGTGCGCCGCCGCGTGGTGCGGGGCGGCGCCGGTGAGCATCTGGACCTGTCCATGCTCGAGGCGATCACCGCGATGCAGAGCAGCGAATGGCTGCACTCCCAGTTGCTGCAGGTGCCCCCCATCCGGCGCACTCTGGAAGTTCCCTCGATCATCACCGCCAAGGACGGCTACGTCGGCATCACCATGGTCACCGGGCAGCAGTGGCTGGACTTCGCGGCCATGGTGGAATGCCCTGCGTTCGAAGAGATTCCGCAGCTGCGTTTCCAGATCGGCCGCTGGGAGTACCGCGACTTCATCTACGAGTCGATCGGTCCGTGGTTCGCCGAGCGAACCGTCGCCGAGATCGTCGAACTGGGTCAGCTGTTCCGGTTGCCGATCGCGCCGCTGGGCAACGGCGCCACGGTCCGCGACATGGACTACATGACGCAGCGCGGGGTGTTCGTGCAGAACCGGGCCGGATTCCACCAGCCGCGCGCGCCGTGGCTGATGTCGGGGTGTGCCCCGGCAGCACCCGCCGAAACGGCCGGGATCGGCGCGGGCAACAGTGAATCACCCTGGCCCAGAAGAGAATCCGGTAGTGCGCCGGTGGACGGCGGGCTGCCGCTGCAGGGGGTGCGGATCGTCGACCTGACCGCGTTCTGGGCCGGCCCGGCCGCCACCCATCTGCTGGCCGCGTTCGGCGCCGACGTGATCAAGGTGGAGTCGATTCAGCGTCCCGACGGCATCCGCTATTCGGGCGGCATGCGCACCGATATCGACGACTGGTGGGAATACGGCTGGGTATTCCACGCGATGAACACCAATAAGCGTTCGGTCACACTGGATTTGGGCTCCGAACAAGGCCGGGAGCACTTTCGCACGCTGGTCGCCGAGGCAAACGTGGTGATCGAGAATTTCTCACCGCGGGTGATGGACCACTTCGGGCTCACCGCCGAGGTGCTGCTGCGGATCAACCCCAAGCTCGTCGTTGCGCGGATGCCGGCGTTCGGGCTGGACGGGCCGTGGCGCGATCGGGTCGGGTTCGCACCCACCATGGAACAGATCGCCGGGTTGGCGTGGGTTACCGGCCTGCCGGAAACGCCGCCGGTGACCCCACGCGGGGCCTGCGACCCGCTGGCCGGCGTGCATGCCGCATTCGCGGTGCTGGCCGCGCTGCAGTTCGCCGCACGTACCGGACAGGGTCAACAGGTCGAGCTGCCGATGATCGAAACGGTGTTGAACACCACGGCCATTCAGCCGATCGAGTACGAGGTGTTCGGCAAAACCCTGAGCAGGCGGGGCAACCGCGGACACGGCGGGGCGATCCAGAACCTCTACCAGTGCGCCGGCGACGACGAATGGATCGCGGTCAGTGTGTGCGACGACGGGCAGTGGGCGGCCCTGGTCGACGTGCTGGGCCGGCCCTGCTGGGCGGACCAGGGACTTGCCACCGGCGCGGGCCGGCGCGAGCGGGCCGACGACCTCGACGACCGGTTACGGGCCTGGTTCGCCGGTCAGCCGCGGGATAGCACGGTCGATCGGCTGGTGGCGGCGGGGATTCCGGCGGCGCCGGTGGTCTCGCCGTCGCTGGTCACGCATAATCCGCAGCTACTGGCGCGGGGGTTTTTCGAGTCGCTGGACCACCCGCGGACCGGATCCGGCCTTTACCCCACGCCGCCGTTCGCCCGCCTCGCCGGGCAACACAAGTGGCTGCTGCGCCCGCCGCCGACGTTGGGCGAGCACAATGAAGAAGTCCTGCGCGGTCAGTGCGGGCTCGCCGAGGGAGAACTCGCCCGCCTTGCTGCCGACGGGGTGATCGGGACCCGACCGGTGGGGCTCTGAGTAGGGAAGGAGCATCCGATGCGAGTGATCGTCGATGCCGACATGTGCGAGGCCAACGGCTTCTGTGAGTCGATCGCGGCGGACATTTTCGAGTTGGGCGACGAGGACGTGGTGCAGATCGCCGACGGCCCGGTACCGCCCGACCGGGAGATCGACGTGCGCGCCGCGGTGGATCAATGTCCCCGGGCGGCGCTGAAGATCGTCGACTGAATCGCTGGGCGCTCGCGCGCCTTGCGCCTGTTGCTTTCTCGCGGACGTCACGCTGGTGCAGCGCTCGGCGCCGAACGTCACGCCAGTGCGGCGCTCGGCGCTCGGCGCTCGGCGCCGGTCCAGGCGCCAGGCCGCCGGCCCGCCGATCCGCCCCGGCGTATCGGCCAATGATGCACTGCGCGTGGGCAAGCCGCATCGACCGCCGCTCGGCGGGTGCCAATCGACAGGAGCGGGACCGGGCGCAGGCGCACTCGTTGACGTTCAATGCTTAAAATAGTAAAAATAGACATAGTCGTCGAACCGCGGTGCAGCGTGGGCGGCAACATGCCGTATCCAAGCCGCGCAGCCCGCGTGGGAAACGGAGAACTCGTGACGGACACTTTCACCGACCTGGCGTCGGACTCGGATCCCTCGGAACGGGAGTTCGGTCCCTCGGGCATCGCGCTGTCGACCTACCGCTTCCCCACCGGCTGGTTCATCGTCTCCTTCGCCTCCGAGCTGGCCCCCGGCGAGGTCAAGCGGGTGCACTACTTCGGCGAGGAACTGGTGCTCTTCCGCACCAAGTCGGGCAAGGTGCACGTGCTCGACGCCTACTGTCAGCACCTGGGCGCCAACATGGGCGTCGGCGGCACGGTGGAGGGCGAGCACATCGTGTGCCCCTGGCACGGCTGGCAGTGGCGCGGTGACGGCACCAATGCGCTCATCCCGTACAGCAAGATCGGGTGCAAGAACAACGTCCGCATCCGCGCCTACCCCGTCACCGAGTGGTACGGATTCATCCTCGTCTGGCACGAGCGCCATGGCCGGCCACCGTACTGGCAGCCGCCGGTGCTGCCCGAACTCGAGACCGACGAGTACTACCCGTTGCACCCCCACACCCGGATGGTGAACCGGGTCAAAGTGCACGCGCAGATGATCATCGAAAACGCCGCCGACCCGTATCACGTGCAGTATGTGCACAAGGCCGCCAACCCGGCCAACACCGCCTCGTTCCAGGTATCCGGTTACCACCTGCACGCGACGGTGAACGCGCACTTCGGTGGGGGCCGGGCCAAGACCTGGTTGACGCCCAACGGACCGGTCGACGCGAAAATCATCTACGACAACTATTCGCTGGGCCTGGGCATCG
Organism: Mycobacterium kiyosense; assembly: GCA_021654635.1. NCBI lineage: Bacteria > Bacillati > Actinomycetota > Actinomycetes > Mycobacteriales > Mycobacteriaceae > Mycobacterium > Mycobacterium kiyosense. The sequence continues at coordinate 4,194,635 of AP025179.1, read as the reverse complement.
TGCGATTCCCCAGCGATCTGGTGAACACCGTCCAGGTCACCGGTCAGACTCCGGTCGACGAGGACTACACCGACTACTTCTACACCCAGGCCTCCATCCGCGAGCCCGGCGACACCGGCGACGTTCCCACCGGCCGCGCCGCCAAATTCCTTGCGCTGCAACAGGAAGTCATCAAGCAAGACTTCTTCACCTGGGAGAACATGAAGTATCTGGAGAAGCCGAACCTGGCGCCGGAAGAGGCACGCGACTATGCGGCCCTGCGTCGCTGGGCGCACCGCTTCTACCCGGGCGCCGAACCGTCGCCCACCGACTTCGGCTACACCGCCGACGGTGCGCCGGACCCGGCGGCGGCGCCGGCCTGACCCGGACCGTGTCGCTGGGGCCCGCCGATTTCGGCGTCGACGAATTCACCGTTCCGGCGGTACTGGATCGTCGCGCCGAGCAGTTCCCCGACCGGGTGGTGCTGACGGTTGCCGGTGTCGACATCACCTTCGCGCAGCTGCGGCAACGGTCCCGCGCGGCGGCCCGACTATTGACTGATCTTGGTGTGCGACAAGGTGATTGCGTGGCATTGTTCAGCGCCACGTGCCCGGAATGGATCTACTTCTGGTTGGGCACGGCGCGGATCGGCGCGGTCAGCGCCGCGGTCAATGCCGCTAACAAGGGCGACTTCCTGCTGCACAACCTTGCGCTGTCGCGGGCCAAGGTCGTTTTCACCGACACCGACCGGCGCTCCCGTGTCGACGAGGTGGCCGGCCGGCTGGACTTGGTGAGCGACGTTGTGGTGCAAGGTGATTCGCTGGCGGTGGCGCTGAACGGCGGTGGCACGGTACCCGACAGTCCCGCCGCCCCGGGCGACACCGCGGCACTGTTCTTCACCTCGGGCACCACCGGGCCGTCCAAAGCCGTTGCCACGTCCTGGCAGTACCTGTTCACGGTGGCCGCCACTGCCGCCGCTGCGTGGCAGTTCGCCGCGGGGGAGGCGTTGTGGACGGCGATGCCGCTGTTTCACCTGAGCGCGGCGCCCAGTGTGCTGGCTCCGCTGCTGGTCGGCGGGAAAACGGTGCTGGCAGGCGCCTTTCATCCCGGCCAGGTGTGGGACGACGTGCGTGTGCCCAGCGCGGTAGGTTTCGTAGGCGCCGGAGCCATGGTGTCCATGCTGTACAACCTGCCTGCCGATCCGCGGGATGCGCAGCTGCCGCTGCGGTTCATCTCGGCGGCGCCGATCGATGCCGGCTGCTATCGGTCGATCGAGCAACGCTACGGCTGCCGCGTGGTCACCATGTACGGCCTGACCGAGGCGTTTCCGCTTGCGGTGAAGGGCGTTGCCGACCACGGAGTTCCGGGCACCTCGGGTCAGCCCAACCCCAACTTCGAGGTGCGTGTCGTCGATACCGAGGGCAACGAGCTGCCCGCCGGGGTGGTGGGCGAGATCGCCTGCCGGCCCCGCTTCCCGCATGTGATGAGCGAAGGCTACGTGGTCGCGGGGGAGCCCCGCCAACTGCGGGTGCAGCCGCATCCGGACTGGTTTCGCACCGGCGACCTGGGCAGGTTCGACAGCGACCGCAACCTCACCTACGTCGACCGCGCCAAGGACTCGTTGCGCCGGCGCGGCGAGAACGTCTCGTCGGTGGAAGTGGAGGCGGTGGTGCTGGGCCACCCGGCCGTCGCCGAAGCCGCCGCGGTGGCGGTCCCCAGCGACCTGGGCGAGGACGACATCCTGCTGGCGGTCGTGTTACGGCCCGGAACGGCAATCGATCACGCCGAGCTGTTGGACTTCTGCGCCGCCCGGATGCCCTACTTCTGCGTGCCGCGTTACATCGAAGAGCTTGATGAACTGCCCAAGAACGCGATCGGACGGATACGTAAAGACTTACTACGCGCTCGCGGGTTGACGGCGGGGGCGTGGGACCGTGAAAGCCACGGATACACCGTGCGCCGGTGAATGGGAGAGCGAAGGAACAGACATGCCACTGACCTACCAGGAACAGCAACTGCTGCAGGGCGCGACCGGCCGCGGAGCGATCCAGGATCTGACCGCCAGACACAACCGGGCCTACTCCGATGGCAACCGGAACGCGTGGATCGCGACGTTCCGCCATTCGGGGGCAACGTACCGTCGAGACGGCGAGTCGTTCAGCGATCTGCGCGCGGCCTTCGACGGCGGCGAGGGGCAGCGGCTGGTGACCGTCGACCATGAAATCCACGTCGACGGTGTCAACGCGACGCAGCACTGTGTGGCAATCCTGTTCGCCACCGTGCTCGGCACCACCACTTTGCGGGCCACCGGCACCTACCGCGACGAACTCATCTACGAGCGCGGCGGCTGGTATTTCACTTCCCGCGAACTCAGATGGGACGCGGTGCCGAGTCGCCAGCTCGTCATGTGATCCCGTGGACCAGAATCCCTCCGGCCGCCTGAGCTACCAAATGGTCTTCGGCACTTACGAAGACGCGTTGCAGATGGTGGGCAGCACAACCGAAGCCCGCACCGCGGCCCATCCGGTCGGCGGCGCGCGCATCCAGCTGTTCGCCGCGATGGTCCGCGACGCCAACCGCTCCTACTGGGACGACGAGTTCGCCGGCGACCAGTGGGGCGGCCTGCTGGCGCCACCCGCGTTGTTGATGGGGTGGCTGATACCGCCGCCGTGGCTGCCCGGCCAGACGTCCGGTGCGGCCCGGCCGACCGCGGCGCTTGCGCTGCGAGTTCCGCTGCCGGGCACCACGTTCATCAACGCGGCCAACGACGTCGAGTTTCTGGAACCCATCGTGGCGGGTGACCTGCTGACCGCGGTCGAACAGCTGGTGTCGGTGTCGCCGGAGAAGCGAACCCGGCTTGGCGTCGGCCATTTCGTCGAAACCCTGGAGACTTACCGCCGCCAGGACGGCACTGTCGTTGCCAGATCGCGCAATACGTTGTTCCGCTTCACCCCAGAGCCGGCGACGTGACCGATCTGGATTGGCACGACATCATCGTTCCGACGGAGCTGCCCGAGATCGTCGACGAGATCACCTACCAGCGGGTCATCGAGAACGCGGGTGCCACCTGGGATTATTTCCCGGGCCATTTCGACCCCGCTTATGCCCAAAGCCAGGGTAATCCAACGATTTTCGTGAACACCATGCACCTGGCGGGATTCGCCGACCGGGTTGCGACCGATTGGGCGGGACCACGAAGTCGGGTGGTGCGCCGCTCGATGCGGCTGGTGGGTTCGATCTATGCCGGCGACACCATGGTCGGCCGCGGCCGTGCGGTCGGCAAACGCATCGACACCACCGCCGACCCACCGCGCCACCTGGTCGACGTGGAGATCCGGGTCCTCAACCAGCACGGTGCACTGTGCTGTCCGGTGCAGATCACCCTGCAGCTACCGGATTCCGGGCCTGACGGCAGTGCATGAGGCGGCCGAATTTCATCTGGCGGTGTGCCGGCGCTTCGGCGCGGCGGTGGCCGCGGCGGCCGGCAGGTGGGAGCGGCCGTCACCGTGCGACGCCTGGACTGCCCGCGGAGTGCTTGAGCACGTGATCGGCTTCCACGACGTACTGGTGTTGCGGCCCTTATCGCGCAAACCCGACCGACCCCGCGACGATCCGCAGGCGCGTTGGTTGTTGACCTACGACGCGCTGACGCTTGCCTTTTCGAATGGCGCGGGACCCGAGCCGCCGACACTTCGGCAAGCGTTCGAGGTGATTCCCAAATTGACCCGCGACGTCCTGATCCACACCTGGGACCTCGCACGTGCGGTGGGGGCCGACGATCGGCTGGATCCCGGCTGGTGTGAGCTTAGTTACGCTCAAACAGCGGCGGATTGGCAAGATCTGAGCGCATCGGGCATGTTCGGACGCCCGGTGTGCGTGCCCGACGACGCGGATGTGCAGACGAAGCTGCTCGCACAGCTTGGCCGCGACCCGTTGTGGCGTTAGCGAGATCTCACAGCGGCGGCAGCTTTCCGTTGCAGGCCACCGACTGCAGTTCGACGTATTCGTGCAGGCCCTCGGGGCCGAACTCGCGCCCGATGCCCGAATGCTTGAAGCCGCCGAACGGGGTGCTGATGTCGAGCATGTACATGTTGATGCCGTAGGTACCGGTGCGCACCCGCCCGGCGATGTCCAGGCCGTGCGCGACGTCGGCCGTCCACACCGAGCCGGCCAGGCCGTAGTCGCTGTCGTTGGCGATCCGTACCGCGTCGTCCTCGTCGTCGTACCGGAGCACCGTCAGCACCGGGCCGAAAATCTCCTCGCGGGCGATGCGCATCTCGTTGTTGGCATCGGTGAACAGGGTGGGCCGCACGTACCAGCCGCGTGGTTCCGGGCTGTCGGCGCCGCCGAGTACCAGCCGGGCGCCTTGCTGCTGTCCGGATCGGATGAGATCTTGGACCCGCGCCTGTTGTCGTTGTGCGACAAGGGGTCCGATGTCGGTCTTCTCGTCGGCGGGGTCGCCGACGCTAAGCCCCGACATCATGTCGGCCAGCGCCTCGACGAATTCGTCGTGCCGGCGGCGGCTGACCAGAATACGGGTCTGCGCGACGCAAGCCTGACCGTTGTTCATCAGACTGGCCGACTTCAATCCCGCGACCGTCTTGACGATGTCGGCGTCGTCGAGCACGATCGCCGCCGACTTGCCACCCAGTTCCAGGCTCACCCGCTTGAGTTGTTCGCCACACAGTGCTGCGATACGACGGCCGGTGGCGCTGGATCCGGTGAAGGCGATCTTGTCCACGCCGGGGTGTCGCACCAGCGCCTCACCGAGCTGCGGTCCGCCCGGAAGCACCGACACCACGCCTTCGGGCAGGTCGAGCTGCTCGATCATCTCGGCCAACCACAAAGCGTCCAAAGGGGTTTCGGGAGCCGGCTTGACGATCACGGTGCAGCCGGCGATCAGCGCCGGAATCAGCTTGGGCATGATCAGGCACTGCGGCACGTTCCACGGCACGATCGCCCCGACCACGCCGACCGGTGCCCGGTTCAGGTGCGCCTCGCCGAGCACGCCCTGGCGGCGTTCCACCCACGGGAAGTCGCGGGCGGCGGCCAGTGTGAGGTGGATCATCGAGGCGGCCCCGGCGGCTTGGCCGAGTCGGCTGAAGCTGCGCGGGGAGCCCATCTGCGCGGTGATCAGGTCGGCCATCTCGTCGATGTGGCGCCCGTAGACGGCGGCCAGTTCGGAGACTTTGCGCATCCGCTCAGCCGGGGGGAGTCGCGGCCAGGGGCCGTCGTCGAAGGCGCGCCGGGCCGTGGACACGGCGTCATCGAGGTCGCGCTGATCGGCGGCAGGTACCTCGGCGATCGGTTCCTCGGTGTGCGGAGAGATGACGGTGAGGCGCTGCGACGTGGCCGGCTCGCACCATCGGCCGCCGATGAAAAGCCGGTCGTACGAACGGGTTGCCGTCATCGGGGCACCACCTCAGGGCGACGGTAATTTCGCTATTGATGCTAACATAGCAAAAATTCTCCCAAGGCGAGGCAGCAGTGGCGAACGACTGGCGCAGTTACCCGTTCGAATTGGTACCCGGCGACAGCCAATTGAACTTTCCCGCCGCCGAGGGCCAGCACGCCGACCAGGAGTCCGACACCTGGTTCATCGCCGGTGAACTCGACGCACCGGAGACCGGCCGGTCGTTCGCATTCCTGACCATCTTCAACCGGAACCGGCCGGGTGGATCGATCGTCGCCGACTTCTACACCATGGCACTGTTCGATCTGGATACCGGGGAATACGGCACTTACACCGACTACGACATGCCGCCGGCCAGCATGGAGCCGGGCGCCATCCCTCGATTGTCCAGTGCCGTGGGGCTATTGGACCTCGAGTACGACACCGGCGACGGCACCGCGCGATGGACCGCCCGTACCGACGCCGGCGGCAATCCGGTGCCCTACACCTATGACGTCGACTTGGTGGGTACCGACCAGCACGGGCAGCCCATGCGGTTGGAACTTGCCGTCACCCCCACCCGCGCGCCTACCGCGTTGGGCGCCTCGGCGTACAACGGCAAGATCGCCTGCTTCGGTCAGGACGACACCTACTCCTACTTCCAGACCGGGATGGTGATGACCGGCGCGCTGCGCTGGGGCGAGGCGACCGAGCGGGTCAGTGGGAGCAGCGGGCACGTCGACCGGCAATGGTTTCCCAAGTACGCGGGCGGCGGGAGCGGCGAGCCGCCGCGAACCAGGTCGCATGAGTGGCGCACCATCAACTTCGACAACGGCGTCGACATGAGCATCTGGCGGCAGTTTCTGCGCACCGAAGGTAATGCGCTGCAACCGTTTACCGGTATCACCACCAGCTACCCCGACGCCAGGCCGTCGGAGTGCGTCGAAGACTTCGACGTCACGATCAGCAGCTACGTCCGGTGGCCCGAATCGATCCGATCGCTGATCCGTCCCCCCGCCAAGGCGCGCTACCTGCCCGACCGGCATCGGATCACCTGCGCCGCACTACAATTGGACATCGTGGGGGAACCTTTGGTGGCTGCCCCGGCCCACGGTCTGCCGATCGAATACATGGAAGGGCCGTATCGCTACCGCGGAACTCTGGCCGGCCGGCCGGTGACGGCGTTTGCGTTCAACGAGCGATCACTGGCGCTCTATCGGGACTGGGAGCTGGTCCAGGTGCTGGCCACCACAGCCGCCGAAACCGCTGACGCCGAGCTACACGCCGCCGTGGACCGGCTCGCGAAACTGGTGCACGACGGCGCCGCAGACGCGGCGTTACAACTGGCCGCAGAGCTGCGCACCGATCAAACAGAGTTCCTGGCAACAATTTTGGACGACCTGATCACCGCACTGTCAGGTTAGCGCCCGCTCCCAGGCGAGGTGGCGGTGCTGCAAGCCCGGCTCGTTGCGGCCGAACAGAAGTTTCTCCCGCGCTCCGGATTCCAGGTTCGCCTGCAACCCCTGGACTAGCCGGTAGTCCTCGTCGCGCACCGTGGCGTGGGCGTATTCGAACACCGCCTGCGCGCCGGCGGCGACGGATTCATCGGACATATCCAGCGGGGTGGAGTTCTGGTGCACCGTGACCGACCGGCCCGGTCGGTCGCCCGGGTAGACACGGAACAGTTCGCCGTTGGCGATCGTCGCCGAGATCACGATGTTGGGGAACAGCGCGTAGATGACCACCAGGTTGTTCAGCGGCACCCACTGGTCCTCGGGAACGTTCTCCAGATCCAGGATCGTATTGAGCGGGAAGATCAATCGGTGGTGCGGCCCGAAGGCGTCGAAGACCGTGCAGTTGCTGCGGGCGATGGTGGCGAACGTGTTTTCGTGCACGGTGGCGAAGTGGTAGTTCTCGGCGAAGGTGTCCACCGCCAGCTTCCAGTTGATGGGCGAGTCCAGCACCTTCTCGCCCAACGGCGCCCATCGGCCGATGCCCCAGGAGTCGAGTTCTGCGGCCAGCGGCCCCAGGTGGTCCGCCACATCCAAGGTCGTCCCGCTTTTCACGGGTTGCATTGCCACCCAGAGAAATCCGGCGAATTCGGCGGCAGGGAGCTCGGTCAACCCGTCCGAGCGCGGGGTGGTGTCCGGGAAGCCCTCGCGGCCCGGCACCGCAGTCAGCCGGCCGTTGTTGTCATATGTCCAAGCGTGGTAGGGACAGGTGAACCGTTTGGCCACACCACATCCCGATGCCACCTGCGCCTGCCGGTGCAAGCAGACATTGTCAAATGCCTTGACCGAGCCGTCGGCGGTGCGTGTCAGCAAGATCGATCGGCCCATCACCGTCTTGGTGCAGTAGGACCCGGGCCGGGGCAGTTCGGAGGCGTAGCCGACCAGCTGCGGGCAGCCCAGCACCATAGCCCGGTCTCTGGCGTGCCGCTCGAGAGAGGTGTAGGCGGCCGCGTCAACCTGGTGGGTGTGTGGTGCGAGGTCAGTTGTCTTGTCGCGCGCCAGTTTCAAAGCGCGCCGCGTCAGATCGATCAGCTGGTCGTGATCCATCACAACCCCCATCGCATCGCGTGCGGTCCCCTCAGCGGCTGCTGCGGGGCTGCCGCATCCCGAGCCTAACTTTACTAACTTTATAGTGACAAGAAGAATCGACCAAAGATCGATCGGCTACGGATCTGTCGACCCGAACTGGTGTTGCGGCGAAGTGATGCAGATGTGACTGCTGTGTCTGATGATCTTCATGGGATTCCTGTCGTACCCTCTGACTCATGTCCGTTTCCCGACGTGACGTGCTGAAATTCGCCGCGGTGGCACCGGCCCTGGTGGGCCTGGGTGCCGCGACGGCTTCGCTGACTGCGCCGGCGGCGTCCGCGTCGCTCGGCACCCTGCTCGACTACGCGGCCGGCGTCATCCCGGCCAGCCAGATCAGAGCGGCCGGCGCGGTGGGGGCGATCCGGTATGTCTCGGATCGGCGGCCCGGGGGAGCGTGGATGCTCGGCAAGCCCATCCAGCTCGCCGAGGCGCAGGACCTGCACGGAAGCGGTCTGAAGATCGTCTCGTGCTATCAGTTCGGAAAAGGCAGTACCTCGGACTGGCTGGGCGGTGCCGCCGCCGGCATCCAGCACGCCAAGCGGGGAATGGAACTGCATGCCGCGGCCGGCGGCCCGGCCAGTGCTCCCATCTACGCCTCGATCGACGACGACCCCTCGCACGACCAGTACAAGAATCAAATCGTCCCGTACCTGCGGTCTTGGGAGTCGGTGGTCGGTCACCAGCGCACCGGCGTGTACGCCAACTCCAAGACCATCGACTGGGCGGTGAACGACGGTCTCGGGTCCTACTTCTGGCAGCACAATTGGGGCTCGCCGAAGGGGTATACGCACCCGGCCGCGAATCTGCATCAAGTCGAGATCGACAAGCGACAGGTGGGGGGCGTCGGGGTCGACGTCAACGAAATCCTCAAGCCGCAGTACGGGCAGTGGGCGTGACCTCGCCCGCTTTCTAAGAATCTGCGTCTCGTTCCAGCAAACACTCGTTCGCTCAGTCGCCTCCGTCGACGACATTGATGAATCGTTGCGTATGTGGCAGGCGTGACGATACGCGGCCGCGGGAGGCGAAATTTTTAACATAACGATTTGGTAACAATACTGCTTTGATCAGCGAAGTTATAGCTACTCGACCGTAACCACCTGCATGCAGGACGTTTGTCAGCGGCGCCCGCGCCCGCGGTTTCCGGCGGTGTTACCCACGACACGGTTACCGGTGCGTAGAACTCGCCAGTAACCAATCACCTCCAAGAATTCGAGGAGATCCTCATGACACTCTTATTGGGACCGCTGCAGTACAGGGCGCCGCTCGACGACGTTCCGGCTGCCCGACAAAGCACCGGTCAGACGATTATCGGCCGCGATTCGATGCGGAATCGCCCGGAGCGGCACCGGCAGGACGCCGGACCGCCCCGGGGCTGCGGGGCCGGCCGAACGAACCGAGACGCATAGATGCATAGCGACGCTTGAGGGAGATACCAAGGTGACGATCCACGAGCACGACAGGTTGTCCGCAGATCGCGACGGCAGTGGACCGCACAGCGCGCATGCACTGGTGGACCGGCTGACCGCAGGCGAGCCCTACGCGGTCGCGTTCGGGGGCCAGGGCAGCGCGTGGTTGGAGACCCTGGAAGAGCTGGTGTCCGGGGCCGGGATCGAATCCGAGCTGGCGACCCTGGTCGGCGAGGCCGATCTGCTGCTCGAGCCCGTCGCGCGGGAGCTGATCGTGGTGCGCCCGATCGGTTTCGAGCCGTTGCAGTGGGTGCGCGCGCTGGCCGCCGAGGACACCGTGCCGTCCGACAAGCACCTGACCTCGGCCGCCGTCTCACTTCCCGGTGTACTGCTGACGCAGATCGCCGCCATTCGCGCATTGGCCCGCCAGGGCATGGACCTGATCGAGACCCCGCCGGTGGCACTGGCCGGACACTCGCAGGGCCTGCTCGCGGTCGAGGCCCTCAAAGCCGGCGGATCGCGTGACGTGCAATTACTGGCGCTGGCACAGCTGATCGGCGCGGCCGGCACGCTGGTGGCGCGCCGCCGCGGCATCTCTGTGCTGGGCGACCGGCCGCCGATGGTGTCGGTCACCAACGCCGACCCGCAGCGCATCGGGCAACTGCTCGACGAGTTCGCCCAGGACGTGCGCACCGTGTTGCCGCCGGTGCTGTCCATCCGCAACGGGCGTCGCTCGGTGGTCATCACCGGCACTCCCGAGCAACTGTCCCGCTTCGAGCTGTACTGCAACCAGATCTCGGAGAAGGAAGAGGCCGAGCGCAAGAACAAGCTGCGCGGCGGCGATGTCTTCGCGCCGGTCTTCGACCCGGTGCGGGTCGAGGTCGGGTTCCATACCCCGCGGCTGTCCGACGGCGTCGACATCGTCGGTCGCTGGGCCGAGCAGGTGGGCCTGGACGTCGCGCTGGCCCGCGACCTGGCCGAGGCCATTCTGGTCCGCAAAGTCGACTGGGTCGACGAGATCACCCGGGTCAACGAGGCCGGAGCCCGGTGGATCCTCGACCTGGGTCCCGGTGACATCCTGACCCGGCTGACCGCGCCGGTCATCCGAGGTCTGGGCATCGGCATCGTGCCGGCGGCCACCCGCGGCGGCCAGCGCAACCTGTTCACCGTCGGGGCCACCCCGGAGGTGGCCCGCGCGTGGTCCAGCTACGCACCGACGGTGGTCCGCCTGCCCGACGGCAGGGTCAAGCTGTCGACCAAGTTCACCCGGCTGACCGGGCGGTCGCCGATCCTGCTCGCCGGCATGACCCCGACCACCGTCGACGCCAAGATCGTGGCGGCCGCGGCCAACGCCGGGCACTGGGCCGAGTTGGCCGGCGGCGGACAGGTCACCGAGGAGATCTTCGCGGCCCGCGTCAAGGAATTGGCCGGGCTGCTCGAGCCCGGCCGCACCTACCAGTTCAACGCGCTGTTCCTGGACCCCTACCTGTGGAAGCTGCAACTGGGCGGTAAGCGTCTGGTCCAGAAGGCCCGGCAGTCCGGCGCGGCGATCGACGGCGTGGTGGTCAGTGCCGGCATCCCGGAACTCGAAGAGGCCGTCGAGCTGATCGACGAGCTCAACGACGTCGGGATCAGCCACGTGGTGTTCAAGCCGGGCACCATCGAGCAGATCCGCTCGGTGATCCGCATCGCCACCGAGGCGCCCACCAAGCCGGTGATCATGCACATCGAAGGCGGCCGCGCCGGCGGTCACCACTCCTGGGAAGACCTCGACGACCTGCTCCTGGCCACCTACTCCGAGCTGCGCTCTCGACCCAACATCACGGTCTGCGTCGGTGGCGGGATCGGCACCCCCGAGCGTGCCGCGGAGTACCTGTCCGGTCGCTGGGCACAGGCCTACGGCTTCCCGTTGATGCCGATCGACGGCATCCTGGTCGGCACCGCCGCGATGGCGACGCTGGAAGCCACCACGTCGCCGTCGGTCAAGCAGCTGCTGGTCGACACCCAGGGCACCGATGGCTGGATCGGCGCCGGAAAAGCCCAGGGCGGCATGGCTTCCAGCCGTAGCCAGCTGGGCGCCGACATCCACGAGATCGACAACAGCGCCTCCCGGTGCGGGCAGCTGCTCGACGAGGTGGCCGGTGACGCCGACGCCGTGGCGGAGCGTCGCGACGAGATCATCGCCGCGATGGCCAGGACCGCCAAGCCCTACTTCGGCGACGTCGCGGAGATGACCTACCTGCAGTGGCTGCGCCGCTACGTGGAATTGGCCATCGGAGATGGCGACTCGACCGCAGACACCGCCGCGCCGGGTAGCCCGTGGCTGGCCGACACCTGGCGGGAACGGTTCGAGCAGATGCTCAAGCGCACCGAAGCCCGTTTGCATGCAAAGGATTTCGGGCCGATCGACACCCTGTTCAACGACGCGGCACTGCTGGAGGATCCGGCCGCTGCGATCGAGTTGCTGCTGGGTGGCTACCCGGATGCCGAGACGGTGCAGCTGCATCCCGCCGACGTGCCGTTCTTCGTGAGCCTGTGCAAGACGCCGGGCAAGCCGGTGAACTTCGTGCCGGTGATCGACAAGGACGTGCGGCGCTGGTGGCGCAGCGACTCCCTGTGGCAGGCGCACGACGCCCGCTACGACGCCGACCAGGTGTGCATCATCCCCGGCCCCGCCGCGGTGGCCGGCATCACCCGACTGGACGAACCGGTCGGGGAACTGCTGGACCGGTTCGAGCAGGCCGCCATCGACGAGGTGATCGGCGCCGGCGCCGAGCCCGCCGACGTTACGTGCCGCCGGTTGGGCCGCGCCGACGTGCGCGGGCCGCTCGCCGTGGTGCTGGATGCGCCCGACGTGGTGTGGGCGGGCCGGACCACCACCAACCCGGTGCACCGGATCGCCGAGCCCGCCGACTGGCAGGTACACGAAAACCGCACCGCCACGCACACCTCCACCGGGGCGCGGCTGCAGGTCACCCCGCAGGGCGAGGTGGTGCTCAGCGTGCCGGTGTCGGGAACCTGGATCGACATACCGTTCAGCCTGCCCGCCAACACCGCCGACGGCGGCGTCCCGGTGGTCACCACTGAAAACGCCACCACGGCAATGCGTTCCGTGCTGGCCATCGCCGCCGGTGTGGACGGGCCGGAGTCGCTGCCGACGGTCACGGACGGCTCCGCCAGGGTGACGGTGGCATGGGATCCCGAGCGGGTTGCCGACCACACCGGGGTCACGGCGACTTTCGGTGAGTCGCTGGCACCGAGCCTGACCACGGTGCCCGACGCGCTCGTCGGGCATTGCTGGCCCGCGGTTTTCGCCGCGATCGGTGCAGCGGTCACCGACACCGGGGTGCCGGTGGTGGAGGGCCTGCTCAGCCTGGTGCACTTAGACCACGCCGTCCGGCTAGCCGAGCAGCTGCCCACGGTGCCGACCGAATTGACCGTCGTCGCAACGGCTACCGGGGCAACCGATACCGACATGGGCCGCGTCGTTCCCGTCACGGTCACGGTGACCTCGCAGACCGGGTCCCTCGTCGCGACCCTGGAAGAGCGGTTCGCGATCCTGGGCCGCACCGGTACGGCCGAACTTGCCGACCCGGTCCGGGCCGGCGGTGCGGTCTCCGAGAACGCCACCGACACCCCGCGGCGGCGCCGCCGCGACGTCAAAATCGCTGCGCCGGTGGACATGCGACCGTTCGCCGTGGTGTCCGGCGACCACAACCCCATCCACACCGACAAGGCCGCGGCCCTGCTGGCCGGGCTGGGATCGCCGATCGTGCACGGCATGTGGCTGTCGGCGGCCGCCCAGCACGCGGTTACCGCCACCGACGGCCAAGCCCGCCCACCGGCGCGACTGGTCGGCTGGACCGCACGATTCCTCGGCATGGTGCTGCCCGGCGACGAGGTCGACTTCCGGGTCGAACGGGTCGGAATAGACCAGGGCGCAGAGGTTTTGGAGGTGACCGCCAAGATCGGCACCGACCTGGTCATGTCGGCGACCGCTCGGTTGGCCTCGCCCAAGACGGTCTACGCCTTCCCCGGTCAGGGCATCCAGCACAAGGGTATGGGCATGGATGTGCGGGCCCGCTCGAAGGCGGCCCGCAAGGTGTGGGACGAGGCGGACAGGTTCACCAGGGACACCCTGGGCTTCTCGGTGCTGCACGTGGTCCGCGACAACCCGACCAGCATCATCGCCAGCGGAGTGCACTACCACCACCCCGACGGTGTGCTGTTCCTCACCCAGTTCACCCAGGTCGCGATGGCCACGGTGGCGGCCGCGCAGGTCGCCGAGATGCGCGAGCAGGGCGCCTTCGTCGAAAATGCCATCACCTGCGGCCACTCGGTGGGTGAATACACCGCATTGGCTTGTGTGAGTGGGGTTTTCGAGCTCGACGCACTGCTCGAAGCCGTGTTCCACCGTGGCTCCAACATGCACGACATCGTGCCGCGCGACGAGCTGGGCCGCTCCAACTACCGGCTGGCCGCCATCCGACCCTCCCAAATCGACTTGCCCGACGAGGAAGTCACCGACTTCGTGGCCGGCATCGCCGAGCGCACCGGTGAATTCCTGGAGATCGTGAACTTCAACCTGCGTGGGTCGCAGTACGCGATCGCCGGCACGGTGCGCGGTCTGGAGGCTTTGGAGGAAGAAGTCGAGCGGCGTCGCGAGATCACCGGCGGCAAGCGCTCTTTCATCCTGGTGCCGGGCATCGACGTGCCGTTCCACTCCCGGGTGCTGCGGGTCGGCGTCGCCGAGTTCCGTCGCTCGCTGGAACGACTGATGCCGCGCGACAAGGACCCCGAACTGATCCTGGGGCGCTACATCCCGAACCTGGTGCCGCGGCCTTTCACGCTGGACCGTGACTTCATCCAGGAGATCCGGGACCTGGTGCCCGCCGAACCGCTCGACGAGGTGCTGGCCGACTACGACACCTGGCTCAACGAACGGCCACGCGACCTGGCACGCAAGATCCTGATCGAGCTGTTGGCCTGGCAGTTCGCCAGCCCGGTGCGCTGGATCGAGACGCAGGACCTGCTGTTCATCGAGGAGGCCGCCGGCGGCCTGGGGGTGGAGCGGTTCGTCGAGATCGGCGTGAAGACGGCACCGACGGTCGCGGGCCTGGCCACCAACACTCTCAAACTGCCCGAATACGCGCACAGCACGGTGGAGGTGCTCAACGCCGAGCGCGATGCCGCGGTGTTGTTCGCCACCGACACCGATCCCGAGCCGGAACCGGAAGTCGAAGAGCCGGTTGCTGATTCCGCCGCTGAACCGCAAGCCGCCGCCGCTCCCGCGCCGGTTCCCGCGGCCGCGCCCTCAGGTGGTCCGCGTCCCGACGACATCCCGTTCGACGCCGCCGATGCCACGCTGGCCCTGATCGCGATCTCGGCGAAGATGCGCCTGGACCAGATCGAGCCGTTGGACTCCATCGAGTCGATCACCGACGGCGCCTCCTCGCGGCGCAACCAGTTGTTGGTCGACCTGGGCTCGGAGCTGAACCTGGGTGCCATCGACGGCGCCGCCGAGGCCGACCTGGCCGGGCTGCGCGCGCAGGTGACCAAACTGGCCCGCACCTACAAGCCTTACGGTCCGGTGCTTTCCGATGCGATCAACGACCAGTTGCGTACGGTGTTCGGCCCGTCCGGCAAGCGGCCCGCTGCCATCGCCGAGCGGGTGACGAAGACCTGGGAACTCGGCGAGGGTTGGGTCAAGCACGTCACCGTCGAGGTGGCGCTGGGCACCCGGGAGGGCACCAGCGTCCGTGGTGGCGCAATGGGTCATCTGCACGAGGGCGCCCTGGCCGACGCCGCGTCGGTCGACAAGGTGATCGATGGCGCTGTCGCCGCGGTGGCTGCGCGCCATGGGGTTTCGGTGTCGCTGCCCTCGGCCGGTGGCGGTGGCGGCGCGACCGTCGACGCGGCCGCGCTCAGTGAATTCACCGACCAGATCACCGGCCGCGACGGCGTGTTGGCCTCGGCCGCCCGCCTGGTGCTGGGTCAGCTGGGCCTCGACGAACCCGCGAGCGTGCCGCCGGCGGCCACCGACGCAGAGCTCATCGACCTGGTGACTGCCGAATTGGGCTCGGACTGGCCGCGTTTGGTGGCGCCGGTGTTCGACGGCAAGAAGGCTGTCGTCTTCGACGACCGCTGGGCCAGCGCCCGCGAGGACCTGGTCAAGCTGTGGCTGGCCGACGAAGGTGACATCGACGCCGACTGGCTGCGGGTCTCGGAGCGGTTCGAGGGGGCCGGCCACGTCGTCGCCACGCAGGCCACCTGGTGGCAGGGCAAGTCGCTGGCCGCGGGCCGGCAGATCCACGCCGCCCTGTACGGCCGGATCGCCGCCGGCGCCGAGAACCCCGACCCCGGCCCCTACAGCGCCGAAATCGCGGTCGTGACAGGTGCTTCCAAGGGCTCCATTGCCGCATCGGTGGTCGCGCGCCTGCTCGACGGCGGCGCCACCGTCGTCGCCACCACCTCCAAGCTCAATGACGAGCGACTGGCGTTCTACCGCGAGCTCTACCGCGATCACGCCCGCTTCGGTGCGGCGTTGTGGGTGGTGCCGGCCAACATGGCGTCCTACTCCGACATCGACGCCCTGGTCGACTGGGTCGGTTCCGAGCAGAGCGAGAGCCTTGGGCCGCAATCGATTCACATCAAGGACGCGCAGACCCCAACGCTGTTGTTCCCGTTCGCCGCACCGCGGGTGGTCGGCGACATGTCCGAAGTCGGGGCGCGCGCCGAGATGGAGATGAAGGTACTGCTGTGGGCCGCGCAACGGCTGATCAGCGGGCTGTCGAAGATCGGCGCTGAGCGCGACATCGCCTCACGGCTGCACGTGGTGCTGCCCCGCTCGCCCAACCGCGGCATGTTCGGCGGTGACGGCGCCTAACGGGAGGCGAAGTCGGCGCTGGACGCGGTGGTCAGTCGTTGGCACGCCGAATCCTCGTGGGCGGAACGAGTCAGCTTGGCGCACGCGCTGATCGGCTGGACCCGCGGGACGGGGCTGATGGGTCACAACGACGCCATCGTCACCGCCGTCGAGGAAGCCGGTGTCAGGACCTACTCGACCGACGAGATGGCGGCGATGCTGCTGGGCCTGTGCGACGTGGAATCCAAAGTGGCCGCGTCGAGTTCGCCGATCAAGGCCGACTTCACCGGTGGATTGGCCGACGTCGAACTGGACATGGCCGAGCTGGCCGCCAAGGCCCGCGCGGAGATGACGTCCGAGGCGGCGGACGAGGATGACACTCCGGCCGAAGGCACCATCGCGGCGTTGCCGTCGCCGCCCCGCGGCTACACGCCCGCGCCGCCGCCGGAATGGGACGACCTGGATGTCGACCCGGCCGACCTGGTGGTGATCGTCGGCGGTGCCGAAATCGGGCCGTACGGCTCGTCACGTACCCGCTTCGAGATGGAGGTCGAGAACGAACTGTCGGCCGCCGGCGTGCTCGAGCTGGCTTGGACCACCGGGCTGGTCCGCTGGGAGGACGACCCCCAACCGGGTTGGTATGACACGCAATCCGGTGATCTGGTGGACGAATCCGAGCTCGTCGAGCGTTACCACGACGCGGTCGTCCAGCGCTGTGGGATTCGGGAGTTCGTCGACGACGGTGCGATCGACCCCGACCACGCGTCGCCGTTGTTGGTGTCGGTCTTCCTGGACAAGGACTTCACCTTCGTGGTGTCCTCCGAGGCCGAGGCGCGGTCGTTCGCCGAGTTCGATCCCGAGCACACGGTCATCCGGCCGGCGCCCGACTCGGGTGACTGGCAGGTCACCCGCAGAGCCGGTACCGAGGTCCGGGTGCCTCGTAAGACCAAGCTGTCCCGGGTAGTCGGGGCGCAGATCCCGACCGGATTCGACCCGACGGTGTGGGGCATCAGCCCGGATATGGCCAACTCGATCGACCGCGTGGCGCTGTGGAACATCGTCACCACCGTCGACGCGTTCCTGTCCGCCGGGTTCTCGCCGGCCGAGGTGATGCGTTACGTGCACCCGAGCCTGGTGGCCAGCACGCAGGGCACCGGGATGGGCGGCATGACCTCGATGCAGACCATGTACCACGGCAACCTGCTCGGCCGTAACAAGCCGAACGACATCTTGCAGGAAGTTCTGCCGAATGTCGTTGCCGCGCACGTGATTCAGTCCTACGTGGGCAGCTACGGCTCGATGATCCACCCGGTCGCCGCGTGCGCGACGGCGGCGGTCTCGGTCGAGGAGGGCGTCGACAAGATCCGGCTGGGCAAAGCGGAGCTGGTAGTGGCCGGTGGTCTGGACGACCTCACGCTGGAGGCCATCATCGGCTTCGGTGACATGGCCGCCACCGCGGACACCTCGATGATGCGCGGTCGGGGCATCGACGACGCGAAGTTCTCGCGGCCCAACGACCGGCGCCGGCTGGGCTTCGTCGAGGCCCAGGGCGGCGGCACCATCCTGCTGGCCCGCGGCGACCTGGCCCTGCGGATGGGGTTGCCGGTGCTGGCGGTGGTCGCCTACGCGCAGTCCTTCGGTGACGGGGTGCACACCTCGATCCCGGCCCCCGGGCTGGGCGCGTTGGGTGCGGGCCGCGGGGGTAAGGACTCTGCGCTGGCGCGCGCGCTGGCCAAGCTGGGCGTCACCGCCGACGACATCGCGGTGATCTCCAAGCACGACACGTCGACGCTGGCCAACGATCCCAACGAGACCGAACTGCACGAGCGGCTCGCCGACTCGCTGGGTCGCTCCGAGGGCGCCCCGCTGTTCGTGGTGTCGCAGAAGAGCCTGACCGGTCACGCCAAGGGTGGTGCGGCGGTGTTCCAGATGATGGGTCTGTGCCAGATACTCCGCGACGGGGTCATTCCGCCCAACCGCAGCCTGGATTGTGTCGACGACGAGCTGGCCAATTCCTCGCACTTCGTCTGGCTGCGCGACACGCTGCGCTTGAGCGGCAGGTTCCCGCTGAAGGCCGGCATGTTGACCAGTCTCGGGTTCGGTCACGTGTCGGGTCTGGTAGCGCTGGTGCATCCCCAAGCGTTCATCGCTGCGCTGGACCCCGCGCAGCGCGCGGACTACCAGCGCCGCGCGGACGCTCGCCTGCTGGCCGGTCAGCGCCGGTTGATGTCGGCGATCGCCGGCGGCGAGCCGATGTACCAGCGGCCGCCGGATCGTCGCTTCGACCACGACGGGCCGGAGAAGCCGCAGGAGGCGAGGATGCTGCTGAACCCCGACTCCCGGCTGGGCGACGGCGACACCTACCGGGCCGACCAGGTGTCTGCGGGCTGATCCGGACGATCGGTTAACCTGGCCACCCATGGGCATCGTCGGAATCGGGATCGACCTTGTCTCCATCCCGGATTTCGCCGAGCAGGTCGATCAACCGGGCACGGTGTTCGCCGAAACTTTCACCCCCGGCGAGCGCCGCGACGCCTCCGACAAGAGTTCCTCGGCGGCACGGCACCTGGCTGCCCGATGGGCGGCCAAGGAGGCGGTAATCAAGGCCTGGTCGGGATCACGCTTCGCACAGCGCCCGGTGTTGCCGGAGGACATTCACCGCGACATCGAGGTGGTCACCGACATGTGGGGTCGCCCGAGGGTCCGGCTCAGTGGCGAGATCGCCAAGCATCTGGCCGACGTGACGATTCACGTCTCGCTCACTCATGAGGCGGACACCGCCGCAGCCGTGGCGATCCTGGAGACGTCCTAGCCCACTCTGATATCCGTATCACGCTGGCGCGGAACACCTTTCGAGCGGTGCGCGCTGTGGTTAGCGCTGCGCGTCAAAAGATTCGTTTACATCGGCACGGATAAGTACTACATTCGGTGGTACTACGTCGCGTAGTAATACGTGGCGAACTACCGACTCGCAACGGCGCGGGCCGGGCGTGAGGGGGATGGTCGCCGTGGACCTGAATTTGACGAATACCGTTGCGCGACAAGCGATTGAGGTCGACGCCCGGTATCACCCGTCGGCCGCGGTGCGTCGCCAGCTCAACAAGGTGTTCCCGACGCACTGGTCGTTCCTGCTCGGTGAGATCGCGCTGTACAGCTTCATTGTGCTGCTGCTCACCGGTGTGTATCTGACCCTGTTCTTCGACCCGTCGATGGCCGAGGTCACCTACAACGGCGTCTACCAGCCGCTGCGCGGGGTGGAGATGTCGCGGGCCTACGAGACGGCGCTCAACATCTCCTTCGAGGTGCGCGGCGGCCTGTTCGTGCGCCAGGTTCACCACTGGGCGGCGCTGATGTTCTCCGCGTCGATCATGGTGCATCTGGCGCGGGTGTTTTTTCACCGGCGCGTTCCGCCGGCCGCGTGAGGCGAACTGGGTGATCGGGTCGCTGCTGCTGATCCTGTCGATGTTCGAGGGCTATTTCGGTTACTCGCTGCCCGACGACCTGCTCTCCGGTATCGGGCTGCGCGCCGCACTGTCGTCAATCACGTTGGGGCTACCGGTGATCGGGACCTGGCTGCACTGGGCGCTGTTCGGCGGCGACTTCCCCGGCACCGTGCTTATTCCTCGCCTGTATGCGCTGCACGTGCTGTTGCTGCCGGGCGTCATCCTGGCGCTGATCGGTGTGCATGTGGCGCTGGTGTGGTTCCAGAAGCACACGCAATTCCCTGGTCCGCGTCGCACCGAGCACAACGTGGTAGGTGTTCGGGTGATGCCGGGCTTCGCGGTGAAGTCCGGCGCTTACTTCGCCTGCATCGTCGGTGTGCTGGGCCTGATGGGCGGGCTGTTGCAGATCAACCCGATCTGGAACCTGGGCCCTTACAAGCCCTCTCAGGTGTCGGCCGGCTCGCAGCCCGACTTCTACATGATGTGGCCGGATGGCCTGCAGCGGCTGTGGCCGGCCTGGGAGATCTACCTCGGCCATCACACGGTGCCGGCCACCGTCGGTGTCGCACTGATCATGGGGCTGGTCTTCATCCTGCTGATCATCTATCCGTTCCTGGAGAAGCGGTTCACCGGCGACTACGCCCACCACAACCTGCTGCAGCGGCCGCGTGACGTGCCGGTGCGCACTTCCGTTGGCGCCATGGCGATTTCGTTCTATGCGGTGCTGACTTTGGCCGCGATGAACGACATCATCGCGTTCAAGTTCCACATCTCGCTCAACGCCACCACCTGGATCGGCCGCATCGGCATGGTGGTCCTGCCGCCGCTGGTCTACTTCATCACCTACCGGTGGGCCGTCGGGCTGCAGCGCAGCGACCGCGCGGTGCTCGAGCACGGTGTGGAGACCGGCATCATCAAGCGTCTGCCGCACGGCGCCTACGTCGAATTGCACCAGCCGTTGGGGCCCCTCCCGCTGGAATATCAAGGTGCGCCAGTGCCGAAGAAGATGAACAAGCTGGGCTCGGCCGGAACTCCCGGCGGCGGCAGCTTGCTTGTGGCTGATCCGCCGGCGCAGGACGCGGCGCTCTCGGCGGCCCGGCATGCGGCGGAGCGTCGATTGATCGCCGTACTGCGAAAGTCTCGCTGAGGGAGCCGTGCCGCGACGGGAAGGCTTCGCTCACGTAGGTGCGACAGACCCCGCCGAACTGCGCTCTGTTCGGCGGGGCCCCGTCAGTTTCAGCTGCGTTGATCTCCGGAGGCCAGGCTGCGGGCATACCCCGCGCCCATGCCCAGCAGCACCAGCCCCACCACGATGAACGCCGCCACCCGGAATATGCCGTCCAGCGTCGCGAGGTCGAACAGGAACAGCTTGGCGGTCGCGGCCGCAGTGAGAGCCAGCCCGGCGGTGATCGCCTGGTGGCGCTCCTGCCCGGCCACCCGCAGCGCATAGACGAACAGTGCCGCCGCCACGCCGATCCAGATGATGGTGGCCGCCATCTGGCCGGCCAGGAAGCCGCCGCCGGTGCCGGCGATCAGGACTCCGGTTGTCACCGTGAACGCGGTGACCGCGTAGGTCACCAGGGCGCCCGCCGCGGCGAACCAGAAGCGGACCAGGTCGGGGTTCTGCTTGGCGACGCCCGTCCAAGTCCGCGTCACGACGACCGCAAGCGCGATGATGAGCAGGCTGGCCGCCAACGTGGACACGGCAACCGACGTCGGCACCGTGGTCGCCCGCACCAGTGCATGCAGCGGGGCGTACCTGATGAACAAGCCGGTGCCGACGACACCGAATCCGGCTGCGGCCCAGCGCGCTACGATGTCGCGCCGCCCGGCGAAGGCCACCACGATCGCCAGCGCAAGTAGTAGGGGACCTTCGACATAGCCGTCGAACGCGACGGTGAGCGCAACCAGCGCCGAGGTCGCCGACCATGACGACCAGATGCGGGCGACGGTCCGGGGGTGCTTACCGACCAGCGCGACCGCCAGCATGGCTGCGGCCAATGCGGCCGAAAGAGCTGCTGCCAGAGCGTGATTGACTCCGATCGCGCTGACCAGAATGGGTACCGTACCGGCGACGGTCAGCAGCGCAAGCGCGCCCTTATCGGTCGTGGTCGGCAGCAGGATCAGACCGCCGGCGATGGACAGGATCGCCGCCACCCCGCAAGCACCACCGAGCAACCAGGCGTTGTCGTGATCGCTGATCGCAATCAACGCGAACAGCAGTGGCAGCGTCGGCGCGGCGATCCGGGCAGCGTGCATCCAGATCCAGTCTTTGCCGAGTTGTACCGGCAAGGCGGCCGCCGACAACGCCAGCATGAAGCTGACGAGCAGCAGGTCCACGCCGTGGGTCAGCGCGGGTGCCAGTCCGATCAGAGGCACCAGCACCAACAACGCCAGGTGTTCGGAATCCCATCGGCGGGGCCAAAGCCAGGCCCGCGCCGCCTACCGCGGCAGCCAGCGCCAAACCAAATGGCGCCGGGATCCATTCGTAGATGGTCACGACCGCGATGACATCCAGGTACGCGGCGGCAATACCGGTGGCGGCCAGCGCGATTGCGCCAACGTGTCCGCCCGGGCGGCCACGCAACCGAGTGGCCACCGCCACCAGGCCGGCCGACAGCGCGCCACCGCCCGCCACCCGGATCTCCGGCCGGAGCAGCCCGGCCTTTGCGGCGAGCACCAGCAGCAGCACCACGCCGATCAGCGTCACGGCCACGCCCGCGACGGCGAGAAGCTTGCCGATCCAACGGGATTCGGTCGGTGCCGGCGGCGCTGGGGGAGCGGGATGCGGCGCTGGGGGAGTGGGATGCGGCCGCACTGACGGTACCGGCGCGGGACGCGGCGCCCGTTGGCGTGGCGGCCGCGGCGGCTGCGGGGTCGCCGAGGCGGGCGTCCAGTACTGCCAGTAGTTCTGCCAGTACGGCACTGGCTGCTGCGGAACAGGCTGTGGTGGCGCGGCGTGCTGGCCCGGCGCTCCTGGTGGCGTGACCGGCGCCGTAGTCGCAGCGGTCGCGGCGGTAGCGGTGAAGAGTCGGTCCAGTTGGCTGAGCTCGCCGGATACCCGAGACATCTGACGGGCCAACGCGTCGAATTCTTGGGTCAGCCGCGTCAGGACAGCACGGTCCGGCTGGTGGGATTGGGTCATAGTGGTCCACCCTGCCGGGTGAGATGCGGGTGATGGATGAGTAGGACTACCCGAAGTCCGTCATTCGTCCAGCCCGTGCTCGATGGCGTAGCGGGTCAACTCGACCCGATTGGCCACCTGCAGCTTGCGGAACGTCGCCTGCACATGGTTCTCGACAGTGCGGTGGCTCAGCGACAGCTTCTCGGCGATCTGCTTGGCGGACATACCCTTTGCGACGTAGCGCAACACCTCGGTCTCACGCTCGGTGAGGCTGGGGGTTGCCGGGCCCGGGCTCGGGTTCTGGGCGATGCGCCGGTATTCACCCAGCACCAGCCCGGCCAGGCTCGGAGTGAAGACCGCCCGTCCGGCCGCGGTGGCCCGCACGGCGTCGGCCAGTTCGGCTTTCGACGCGCTTTTGACCAGGTATCCCGTCGCGCCGGCTTTGACCGCCTCCAACACGTCGTCACGTTCGTCTGATGCCGAAAGCACCAGTATCCGGCTGTCGGGTGAGACCTCGAGGACTTCCATCGTCGCCTGCACACCGTCGCCGTCGGACAGGCGCATATCCATCACCACCACGTCCGGTTTGACCACGGCCGCCCGCCGGCGCGCGGCCGCGACACCTTCGGCCGTGGCGACCACGTGGAACCCGTCGTCGGCGAGGTCTCGGGCGACGGCGTCCCGCCAGATGGGGTGATCGTCGACCACCATCACCGTCGGCTCGGATTGCTCGGTCACGATGCCCCCTTACCTCGTGGCACCTGCAACTCCCATTCGGTGCCCTCGCCCTCGCCGGTGGTCAGTACGGCGCTGCCGCCCAATGAGCTCAACCGTCCCACAATCGACTTCGAAACACCCACGTGTCCCTGGTCGGCGGCCTGCTCGAGCCGGCCGGGCGCGATCCCGACGCCGTCGTCGCGGACGCTGACCGTGACCGCGTCGCCGAGGTCCTCCAGGAGCACGAATGCGTGGGCGTTCGGTCCGGCGTGCAGGCGGACGTTGTCCAGCGCATTGCCCACCGCGGCGTCCAATTCGGTGGCGACGTCGATCTGCAGAGGCACCGCAGTTCCGGGCAGGCTCATCGACACCCGATCGGATTCCCGGCGACGCAGCAGCGCCCTCAGGTCGATCGTGGCGTCATGCTGATCGGTCTCCATGTCCGTCGAGGTGACCCACTTGCGCAGCGCGCGTTCCTGTTCCCCGGCCAGCTTCGCGAGTTCGGCTGTGGCACCGCCTATTTCATTGCCGCGGCGGGCCACCAGGGCCAGCACTTGTATGACGCCGTCGTGCACCTGCCGGGATAGCCGCTCACGTTCCTCGACCGCTGCCGTCAACCGGGCGGCACGCTGCAGTTCGGCATGTGCGCGCCGCGCGGTACTGGCGGCGATGCCCACCGCCAGACCGACGGCCAACTCGACGATGACGGTGGCGTTGCGCCCCAGGTTGACATTGAGATAGCCCTTGACGTATTCGCTGGTGGCGGTGACGGCTGCGCCCGTCAGCAGCCCGCCGGCCGGCCCGAACTGCAGGGCCGCCGAGATAGTGGCGTTGCTGGCCCACAATGTCGTGGGCCAGGTCTGGTTGTTGTGCGCCCACTGGCCGGACGCGACGACTTCGGTGGACAACATCAGCAACACGACCACTACGAGTTCGGCGATCACCCAGGCCGGGCGGCGGCCGAACCCGCGCAGGTAGGCGACCGCACATGCCACGCTCCACCCGATCAGCACCGCGAATAGCGTCCAACCCAGCGCGGGATGGCGCAGATCCGCGCTGACTGCGATGTGGAAACCCAGCGCGTACAGGCAGCTCAACAGCCGGAACAGTTGCGCGGCCCGCCACAGCGGTGTGGTGGGATCGGGACCTTCGGTGGTCACCCGGTCAGCTTAGAGCGGACCGCGGGCCTCAATCAGTCGCGCCGCGTCAGGAACTGTTGGCGGGTGATTCGCCGGTTACGGCTCTGGCTAGCCTCGGAACCATGACTGATCTGGTGGAGCGGGTGCGTGCGGTGTTGCCGTCGGTGCGGCGTGATCTCGAGGATCTGGTGCGCATCGATTCGGTGTGGGCCGATCCGGCCCGGCGCGATCAGGTGCACCGCAGCGCGCAAAAGGGTTGCAGACCTGTTGACTCAGGCCGGTTTTCACGACGCGAAGATCGTCAGCGAGGGCGGGGCTCCAGCGGTGATCGCGCACCACCCGGCACCACCCGGCGCGCCGACCGTGCTGCTCTACGCCCACCACGACGTGCAACCCGAGGGCGACCGCGGCCAGTGGCACTCGCCGCCGTTCGAGCCGACCGAACGGGACGGGCGGCTCTACGGTCGCGGCACCGCCGACGACAAGGCAGGCATCGCAACACATTTGGCCGCGTTCCTGGCGCACGACGGGCAGCCGCCGGTGGGTGTGACGGTGTTCGTCGAAGGCGAAGAGGAGTCGGGGTCGCCGTCGCTGGGACGGTTGCTGGCTGCGCACCGCGACGCACTGGCCGCCGACGTGATCGTGATCGCCGACTCCGACAACTGGAGCACGGAGATACCGGCGCTGACGGTGTCGCTGCGGGGGATGGCCGACTGCGTGGTGGAGGTCGCCACCCTCGATCACGGCTTGCACTCCGGTTTGTGGGGCGGCGTGGTGCCCGATGCGTTGACTGTGCTGGTGCGGCTGCTGGCCAGCCTGCACGACGACGACGGCAACGTGGCCGTGCCGGGCCTGCACGAGTCCGATATCGCCGGCCTGAACTACCCCGACTATCCACCCGAGCGGGCGCGCACCGACTCCGGGCTGCTGGATGGCGTGAGCGAAATCGGGTCGGGTTCGGTGCCCCAGCGGCTGTGGGCCAAGCCGGCCATCACGGTGATCGGCATCGACACCACTTCCGTGGCAGCGGCATCGAATACGCTGATCCCGCGGGCGCGGGCCAAGATCAGCATCCGGGTGGCGCCCGGCGGGGATGCGGCACGGCACCTGGACGCCGTCGAAGCCCACCTGCGCCGCCACGTCCCATGGGGTGCCCACCTCGAAGTCATCCGCGGTGAAGTCGGCCAACCGTATGCGATCGAGGCCAGCGGTCCGGTCTACGACGCGGCGCGGGCAGCGTTCCGCCAGGCGTGGGGGACCGAGCCGATCGACATGGGCATGGGCGGATCGATCCCGTTCATCGCCGAGTTCGCCGAGGCGTTCCCGCAGGCGAAGATCTTGGTCACCGGGGTGGAGGATCCCGGGACGCAGGCGCACAGCATCAACGAGAGCCTGCACCTGGGGGTGCTGGAGCGTGCGGCGATAGCCGAGGCGCTGCTGCTGGCAAACCTGGCCACATAGCGTCTAGGTTTTGCCCTGTTTGAGTTTCGATCCGCGGCTCGGATTGTCCGACGGCTCGAAGGGTGTGTACCACCACCATTGGCGGTAATTCGCCGGTCAGGGCGTGCAGGGTTTGACGTCAGGGGGTGCGGTGGTGGGGGTCGGGCCAGTGATCCGGTAGGCAGGGGTCGGCCGTTGCTGTCGGTGACGGTGAGTTGGTCCGGCAGGGCCGGTGAGGGTGTCAGGCCGCGGTGATGTGCGCGGTGGTGGTAGGGGCAGACCAGGGCCAGATTGCTCGCAAGTTGAGAATCTACCCTCTTACTGGCGGTCTTCCGCCACGAAGGTTAGACCGCCGGGCTAGCCGGTGGTGTGGGTGCGGCGGTGGTAGTGGCGAGCGACGCGGGCCCGGTTGCCGCAGATGTTGGCGGTGCAGCAGCTGCGGCGCGGATTGGTGGCCAGAAAGAGCATGGAGCAATCCGGGTTGGCGCAGCGTCGCAACTGGTCGCGGTAGCGGGGATCGGTGAGTACGGTTATGGCGTCGGTGGCGGTGGCCGCGAGCGCGGGGTTTCCGCCGTATTCGACATGCCAACGCACGCTGCGCTGCAGCTCGGTGGCGATTAGGTCCAACCGTGTGCTAACGGGTGCCGCCGCGGCGGCGGCGTTGATGTCATCCAGCGACTCGGTTGGCGGCACGCGGTGCTCAAGGTGGGCGTCGAACGCGTCGCGAACGGCGTGGCGTAGCCGGCGGGTGGCGGTGGGATCGGGGATAGGCGCACCGGGAGGCAGTCGCGACTCCTGCAGCTGCCACCACCGGCGCAGCTGGTCGGGATCGGACAACAAGTCGGTGGCCGGTTGGGTGACCGTGACCAGTGTATCGGCGAGGTCGACCGATAGCGACGGTTCGCCGCCCGACCCGCCTGTTGCAGCGCCTCTGTCGGTCCCGTCTGGATCCTCACGTCGCCATTTTAAGCGTGTGGCGACGCGCAACCGTTGCTCTCTGATCATGCGGAATACCTGTTGAGAGCCCGATGACCACGGTTGCCTTCAATGACCTAATGCGCTACCCTTCGAGCTATGCATTAGCATGGTCTGCTGATCACCGACCGTTGAGGAGTCCTGTCATGACCGTCGACCCACCATTCGTTACCCGCGCTCGGGGGTGGACCTGGCCTGGCGTCGTGGCGGCCACGCTGGTCGCCGCGGTCGGCGATGCCGCGTTCGCGTTCATCGCGTACGTGCTGATCGCCCGCCGGTTCAACTTCGAGACACTGTTGCAGTACATCGCCAGCGGCCTGCTCGGCGAGTCCGCATTCACCACCGGCCGCGCCGGGATCGGCGTCGCGGCGCTGGGGTTCGCCATCCACCTGGCGCTGGCGGCAGTGTTCACTTTCTTCTACGCGCTGGTCATCGCACCCCGGGTGCACACCCTGCCGATAGCCACCGCCATTGGAGCGGCCTACGGTGCAGCGATCTGGGTGTTCATGAACACCGTGGTCTTGCGCCGTTAGGCCACGCAGCCGGCGAAACGCGTTAATTGGCTACTACCTGGCGCGCTCGTCGAATCCGCGCTGCTGGTCGGATTGCCGATCGCCGTGATTCTGTTCGTCTTCGTCCGTCGCCGCGCCGCTGACCTCGCCCAGTTCCCATCCACCCGCAACCACCGTTGAGGAGTATCGTTTTCATGCCCGCCATCCGTCACCACAGCCTGACCATCGACCATCTGCATGTCTTCGTCCGCGAAGCCGGCGACCGCGACCGGCCGACGCTGGTGCTGCTGCCCGGCTACCCGTCGAGTACCCGCGCCTACGTCCGCCTGATCGACCGACTCGCCGAGCAATGGCACTGCGTGGCCATCGACTACCCGGCTTCCGGGCAGTCAGACCCGCTTTGCCCCAATCCCCACGTTCGACCGGCTCGCCGAGGTCACCCGGTAAGACGATCGACGCGCTCGCCATTGGAGACTACGCCATCTACATGTTCGACTGGCGCCCCGGTCACGGCTTCCGCATCGCCCTCGGCATGACCCGGCGGGGTGGCAGCGCGATCATCACCCAAAACGCCAACGCCTACACCGACGGCTTCGGACCCGGCGTCGCCGCGCTCGCCAACTGGTGGGAAGACCGCGACGCCGGCCAGCCCGCCGTCGACGAGTTCGTCAGCCTGCCCGGCACCCAGATGCAATGGCAGGCCGGTGCCCGCGATCCCGAGCACATCGACCCCGCACACGCCTTTGACGACCAGCGCGTGTTGGACCTGCCCGGGCGTGCCGACTACATGAAAGCCCTGCTGTGGGACTACCAGAACAACCCGCCCCGCTACCCCCACTGGCAGGCCTGGCTGCGGGAACGCCAACCCGCCTTGCTTGCGATCTGGGGGCAAAACGACCCGTTCTTCATCCCCGCCGGCGCCCAGGCCTATAAAAACGACGTGCCCGACGCGACCGTAGTGCTGCTCGACACCGGCCACTTCGCCCTCGAAGAAGAAGCCGACACCATCACCGAGCACATTCACGAGCTAATGAGGAAGGCCTTCACCTGACCACCGCAGCTGGCACGGGCGGCTGAACGGACTGGGAGCCCCGATACCCGCCAGCCGCTCCGGCATCCAGACCCGAGGAGAAGCTGACGATGAGTAACACGTTGCAGGACAGGAAAATCGTGGTGGTAGCGCGGCCCCGCGCCGCCATCGCCGCCGTACGGCAATTGCACCGATTCTCGGGCCGAACGCTCATCGCCTGGAGCGCGTCGGGCAACGTCATATTCCTCCGTCGGCACGCCCGCCGACTGCAAAAACGGCTCACCGGCGCGCGAGTCGAGCTGATCCCGCACACACGTGCATTCATCTCCGACGACCAACCCGAAGTTCTCGCCAAAGCCATCCACCGGTTGCTGGCACCCACGCCGGAACTGGAACACATCCTTGACACAGCATCATGACCGCCGAATTCCACGGGGCTGCGGCTACTGTCTATGAGCTCGCGTCTTACCCCATCAAAGGACTCTCCCCTCAAACCGTGGCATCAGTTGCGTTGAAGACCGGCCGCGGTTTTCCCTACGATCGCGAATGGGCGTTGGCCCGACCTGGCGGCGAATACCGTCCTGGCAATGGGAAAGCGATCCACAAGAGCGACTTCTTCGTCCTGCTCCAAGAGGATCGACTTGCCGGGATCTAACCAATCTCGATGTTCACAGCCGGGTTTGGAGGTCAGGTACGCCAGCGTCGTCTTACGAAGACCTGGCGACGCGGGCAGGTGTACGAGCGGTCGAGCGCTTCTTCGCGCGAATACTCGATTGTCCAGATGAAGCAGAGCCGATCCTGGCGCGAGAACCCGGGCGTCGGTTCACCGACGCGGCAATCAAATCGGACACCTTGATGAACGCCGTGTCGATCATCAACCTCGATTCGATCCGCGACCTCTCACGCAGGAGCGAACGCGTGATCGACCACCGCCGATTTCGGGCAAACATCTATATCCAAGGCACACCACCCTTTGCTGAAGCAGAGCTAGTTGGTAAAGAGTTTTCTATCGGTGACGTCTTGCTACGCGGGCTAGCGGCCATTCCTCGGTGCGCAGCGACTGAAGTCAATCCATCGACCGCCGTTCGCGATCTGGCGGTGCCCAGGCTCCTCGTAGAACATTACGGTGATGCCAACCTTGGGATTTGGGCTGAGGTCATTAACGGCGCGACTATGCGGCAAGGTGACCCAGTCAAGGTCAATCCCTACGCTGGCAACGGTGAAGCTTAATGAATCAATCCGAGACCTCTGTGGTGATCGCGGCAAAGACGCGGTTGACAGAATCGATTTGGCGTTTCGAGCTCATACCAGAGGGACTGCAAGCTCTCCCACCTTTCACGGCGGGAGCACATATCACCGTTCGTACACCCAACGGTTCGGTACGCAGCTACTCACTGACGGACCCCCCAGGTTGTCATAACCGCTATGCCATCACGGTATATCGTGACACGACCGGACGGGGAGGATCAGTCGATCTTATCGATCAGACCAAACGCGGTGACCGGCTGGTCATTTCGCCGCCTCGAAACACATTCCAATTGGCGCCCTCACGCGCCTATCTCTACATCGCCGGAGGCATAGGTATCACGGCCATACGCTCCATGGCTTTAGAGGTTGCGAGGACAACCGACGCATCGGGGCTGCTTATCTATCTGACGAAGAGTCGAGCTAATTCGGCATATCTTGATGACATGCTTAAGCTGTCGCCCGGGATGGAAGTCCTGCTGCACCATAGCACCAGCGCGGGCCGACTCGACCTGTGGCCATATCTTTCCCAACCGGATGAAACCCACCTCTATTGCTGCGGATAACGCCGTTGATGGACGAAGTCCCGCGCCCTAGCGCTAATGCACTGGCGCCCCCAGCCATCGTGCATTTTGGCTCCAGGGAGTCAATGCCCTGGGCATGGCATGCTCACCGTTTCAGTACGCTGGCAGTCCAACCGATCAAACTATCGACGTGTCGCCCGCGCAGACGTTACTGGACGCTCTGCGGTGGCAGGATCTCATTTATCATCGCGAAAGCGGCGCGGCACGTATGGATTGCGTCTTGTCTCCGGCCGAGTCGACCACCGCGACGCCTACCTTGAGGATGCCGAACGCGACAGCTACCTCATGCCATGCGTTTCTCGAGCCGACACGGTGGCGCTTGTGGTGCGCTCTGACCAACACACCCCGTCGGTGGTGTTGCGGTCGGCGTCGTCGCGCAGTAGCGTCACTGACCCGACCGGTGAGTCGATGACGGCGTGGCGGATCGTAGGCGTCGAGGCTGCGCCGGATATCGGGACCTCCGACAGCCGTCGGAATTACTCACTACGCGGTGGACGTCTCGTCGGGTGGGTCGGGTGTATTTGGTCAGTCATGTTGAACCGACGATGAGCGCACAGGCCGGGTCAGGTGGCGCTATCACGCAGCAATCGGGCAATTGGCCGCGGCGACGATATCTCGGTAGCTGTCGGGTTGGGTCACCATTGGCAGGTGGTCGGCATCGGTGACACGGATGGTGGCGTTCATCCGTGTGGCGACGAAGTGCTGGGTTTCCGCGGCGATCATGCGGTCGTTTTCGGCGATGAGGAACCAGCTTGTGCGATCTTTCCAGGCGGGCCGTGGGGCGGGTGCGGTGATGCACGTCGGTGAGAGGGGGCGCTGGACTGCGGCGAGCATGGCGTGTTGTTCGGAGGTTGCGTTTTGTGCGAATGCTGCTGCGAAAGCGCTGTGCGGCAGCCAAATTAAGC
Organism: Mycobacterium kiyosense; assembly: GCA_021654635.1. NCBI lineage: Bacteria > Bacillati > Actinomycetota > Actinomycetes > Mycobacteriales > Mycobacteriaceae > Mycobacterium > Mycobacterium kiyosense. The sequence continues at coordinate 4,163,279 of AP025179.1, read as the reverse complement.
CGTGACGATCCGGTTCTAGGGCGGGTGCGAGACGATGCGCAGGGGCGCGGTGAAACAGACTGGCGACTGTTTCACCTTCGTCCGGAATACCGCGATCGCGGCGACATAATTCGCCGTCACCGAGTCGGTATTTGCCGCTCCGATGACCGCGCCGGCGTAAGCATGACCGCCGAGAACGACGCGTCCCTCGATACGCTCGAGAACTCGGTTCAGCGCTGCGGTGTCGTCGTCGAACGATGTCAGCGGTAGCGGTGCGGCGATGACGTTGTGGCCGCGCTGCTGTAGTCGATGGATGACAGGTGCCCAGCTGGAGCTGTCGGCCCACGCCGCGTGGACCAAGACAAAGGTTGGCTCGGTTGTCATCGGGATTCCGCTCCAAAGGTGGTGGTCATCAGTTTGTCGGTGCGCGTGGCGATTTCGTCGAGTTCTTCTTCCAGCTGGTCAAGCCGTCCCCGTGCACGGGCCGACCCTGAGTGCCCTGGTGTCTGTTCGGAACAGTTCGTCATCAAACTCTTGCATCAGCGGACTCTCGCAGTTGGGATGTCAAATTCACAGAACGCTGGGCCTGTGAGGAGGATTGGCATCATACGAAACGCAGGTTGGTCCTCATGTCCCCCGGCGGCCTCAGCCGAGATGGCGCGCTGGCTCAATCTTGCCCGTGTCGATGAATTGACGGTGTCGCACTATCTTGTGACCTCTCACTTCCCAGATGTGAGAGTAGTCGACCTCCACGTGCTTGCCGGTCGCGCGGTTCGTTCCTTCGAACCGCCCCACCGATACGACTTTATCGCCGTCACAGATGAATTCGTGCGGCGTCAGCGTGTATGGCTCCCACTCTTCCATTGCCGGCATCAGCATGCCCTCAAGGACTTTCTGCGGGCCACGGCCGGCGACCTTGTAGTCCATCATGGTGATCCACTCGATGTCGTCAGACATCAGGGCCAGCGCGCCGCTTGAATCGCCGGCGGTCAATTTTGCGTAGAGTTCTTTGACGATCTCCAAGGGCGCCCGGTAGGTCGCACTCGTTGCTTCGGATTCCGAGCCCGATGCCGCAACCGGTTCGGATCCGGCGTTCCCATCGACGTCGATCTTCTTGTGCTTAATGACACCCATCGCAACCCTCGCTCCCAGTCCACCCGTGTAACTTCTGAAAAGATGTTTCAAAGGTTACACCCGCGCTTGCTAACCTGTCAACATGTAGTTGAGCGGTTACCAGTGCGGCGGTGATCCGCCCGGGAAGGTGAGGCCGATGCAGCCGCTCGATGTCATCGTCGGCCTCGCGGGAGACCCGGCCCTGGAACTACTGAACAGCCGGGCCACGCCTTCCCCAGGTTCAGAGCCAATCGAATTGATCGGAGACGGGGCGAATTATGTACGGTGGCTCGCACGCACGGGACTCATCGACGACGACGACCGCGCAGTGCTCGAAGATCTGTTCAGCGCTGGTCAACTCGACGGCGCCACTGGGGATGCCCGTACTCTTCGGGAGAAGCTGCGGCCGATTCTGTTGGACTGGGCGGGCGAAAGTCGGTGCCAGTTTGATTGATGCTGGTTGACGAGCTGAATGCGCTGCTGGCGCAGGATCGAGCGCCCCACACCCAGCTCAACCCCGACCATGACACTCTCTTGCTGCATGAGCGGCGGCACTGGGAACAGCCCACACAGCTTCTGGTCCTATCCGCACAAGCCTGGGCGCACCTGCTCGTCGAGGGCGACCCGACCCTGATCCGGCAATGCCCTGGCTGCACCGTCATTTTCTACGACCGCACCAAAGCCCACCGCCGACGCTGGTGTTCCATGGCAATCTGCGGCAACCGCGCCAAAGTACGGCGTCACCGAACGTCCGCAGCTGAGACGAACCGGCGAATCTGACCCGTCGTCGTCGGCGGCCCGATCGTCGTTGGTGGATTAAGTCAGATGCTGGCCGCCATCGACTTTGAGCGTCACACCGGTCACAAATGTGTTCGTAAAGCACACATCCGGGGGCGTCACCGGCTCGCATGTTGACTGCGGCTGGGCCGGCCCAGATGGTGGACGTCAGGCGAACCGGCGCCGGCTCGGCGGGCGGGAGCCACGCGGGTGTTCCCGTCGTCACACACCGACATTCTCACGGGTAGAAAGCCTTGCACCCGTTAGAAGGCAGTGGTAGATTGCTAATGGAGAGAACTCATATTCATCCATTAGGTGATGGCGGAAAGAAAGAGACCCGCAATGGCTAACTTTGTTCCCGTCGAGCCCGAGGCCGCCACCGGCCGGGCTGCCGAGCTGCTCGCCCAAGTACACAAATCGCTGGGACTGACCCCCAACATGACCAAGGTGATGGCCAGCAGTCCTACTCTGCTGCAGGCTTACCTGGCGCTGTCGGGCGCGGTCGCCGGCGGCGTGTTGAGCCCAGCGGTGCGCGAGCGGCTCGCGATCGCCACCGCAGAACTGGGCTGGATGCGGTACTGCCTGTCCCGCGCGCACTCCACATCACAGCGCCAGCATCGCAAGCTGGACTCCGACAGCCTTCGCTTCAAGGCGCGAGAGGGCGGTGACTCGAAGGACGCCCACGTGGCCGCGCTGCTCAAACTGTCAACACCATCGCCGCCAACGCCGGCGGCGTTGACAAACCGAAGTCAAGGCTGCGCCGCAGAGCCGGCGCTACCGAAGGAAGGATCGACGGTCGTCGCCTTGGCGCTCAACGGCCTGACCAACTACTTCAACGTCTTGGCTCATGTCGACAACGACTGGCGCACGTCGTCGCCCCTGAACCACCACCAGAACTAAGAGTCGTCAGTTACCATGCACGATCACGAACAACCACCAACGAGGATCCGCGCCAACGTGCCTGAGCAACGACGCTTCCCCCACCGTTCGACACCGTCACAGCACTGCAAGAAAGTCCAGCCGCCGAAGACGCCTGGAATACCCGCGACCCCCGCCACGTCAGCCTGGCCTACACCCCACTCCGTATGGCGCAACCGCGACCAATTCCTATCCGGCCGCCCCGCAATCGTGATCGAGTTCCTCACCAGAAAATGGGAACACGAACTCGACTACGTGCTGCGCAAAAGCCTGTGGGGATTCCGCGGGAACCGCATCGCCGTGCGCTTCCAATATGAATGGCGCGACGCCAGCCATCAGTGGTACCGCAGTTACGGCAACGAGTTATGGGAATTCGACGACGACGGACTCATGCGCCGCCGAGAAGCGAGCATCAAAGACCTCCCCATTGCCGAAGCCGAACGCCGCTTCCATGGCCCCCGTTCCGCCAATGAACGCGGACAAGGACACGACATTCCCCCTGCGGTGGATTACCGCCATTGTAAACACCCGTCGCAAATACGCGGGGCTTTATCGACGACCACACCGTAGATGATGGCGATGATCGCAGCTCCATCTGTTCTCGTGTTCGATGTCAACGAGACTTTGATCGACATCGATTCCATCGCACCGTTTTTCGAGCGACCCTTCGGCGATCGACCTTAGCGAGGCTTGCGGGCGTGGTTCGATCGGCTGGTCACCTACTCGATGACGGCGACGCTCTCGGACCACTACGTCGACTTCTTCACGGGCTGGGGTGCGCAGATGCCGCCTCGTCATCAGCATCGCCGAAGGCGGACGAACGGACATGACCACGGGATGCTGACCATTCCTGCACATCCCGACGTCGCCGATGGATTGACAGTCCTACGTAACAACGGTTTCGCCTCGTGACGCTGACAAACTCTACCGCCCAATCCGGGCGGTGCCAGCCCGCTGGAACGCTACGCGGACTGGGGCACCGTTTTCGAGCGCCAGCTCAGCACGTCGCCTCACACCGAGTGTTCAAACCCGCGCCGACGTGTATCTGCGCGCTGCGACCCGAGCTTGGCGTGGCAGCGGCGGGAATGCATGATGGTCGCCGCCCACGTCTGGGACACCACCGGCGCGCAATCGGTCGGGCTCGGCGGCGAGCTGATTACCCACGCCGGCAACGCCCCGCTGCCGATCTCCGGCCTGCCGCAGCCGGAGATCGTCGCCAGCGATCTACGGGAGGTGGCGGCAATCATCAGCCGCGCCGATGAGTCTTCTCCCGCGTAGTGAGTAGTTGCGCCAACTTCCGAAGGTCCCGATACCTGGCGCAGCCGCGACAACCACAACTGGCCACGCCGTCAAAGACTCTCCGAAAAAGTGGTTCCTCCGGAAATGGACGGCAGTCCTCGGGAGGGGGCCAGCGCCGAACGCGACCGGGATCGGACTCGCGAGAGCGGCGTAATGCCTTGGTAATTCATCATCATCCGGTTTCTCGACTTTTTCTTGCCTGGCGTCTACCGCTTTTCGCGCGGTACCGAGACCGAATCGCCGGCGTCCGTCGATCCCACCACCGGGTGCGCTCCAGCCCGACGCGGCGAGTTCGGCGACCACCGCTTCCGGATCGGAACTTGCGCAACTTCGGTGAGCATCTCCTCGCCGGCGGTGAACTCGACCGTCAGGTCAAGGCGACGTGTACCGCTGGGGGCCGACGGCCCGCAGCCACATCTCTGCGTTCGGCCCGGACATTCCACCGGGCGACATGCGCGCGTAGCCGCTGAGGTCGAAATTGGCGTCGAGCTCCCGATTGATCACCGCGAGCACATTGCGGTTGAGGCCGGGCGGTCACCCCGGCGGCATCGTCGTACGCTCGCACCAGCCGGCCTGGGTCTTTCACGGGTCGGTGCCCAGCAGCAAGCTGTCCGCGATCGCATCGCGGCGGCCAGTGCCGCGAGAATTCGGCGCGTGGCTCGGGGCGGTGCTGGTCGTTGAGCCGGAACACGAGAGTCGCCGCCCTTTAACGGGGATCTCGCTTAGGTATTTCTCGAAATCACCACAGACCGCATGGATCTCGATGTTCGGATAGTCGTGGCGGATCTTAGCTACTGACGCCGAGAGCGTGCTCGCGTCGACGTCGAACGGCACGTACCGGCGTAGCGTGCCGGCATCTTTACAACCGTCGTTTCAACCAGCGCGGTTTCGTCGGTGCCTAATTCGACCAGGAGTCCGCGGCACTAGCGCCGGCAACCTCGGCGGAACGTGCCGACAGGATCTGTGTCTCCGCGCGAGCCGGATAGTACTCGGGCAGCCGGGTGATCCGATCAAACAATCTGCTGCCTACTGAATCGTAAAACCACTTGGGCGGCAGTTCTTTCGGTGTCTTTTGTAGTCCACGGAAGACATCACGCAATGCCTCGTAGGCGGAGTCCACGGCCAGGTGGTTCGACAGGGTTACCGTCATAGCAGTCCTTTCCGGTACCAGACCGGCCGTGCCACGGGGCGCGGCGGTTGGAGAGTCACCATCCTTCGTGCGCCAGCTCAGCGACCGTGGCTGTGATGCCACGCTCCATCACCCGGTCGGTCAGGTCGTGGGCCGGACAACGGCCGCGCTCGACGTTGCGGATCAACCTGCTCATCGCATCTTCGAGTTCAGCGGGTACTCGTTCGGCGGCAATGGCCACGCACCGCTCGGCGGCCGCGCGCAGCCGCCGGTCAGCTAGGCCGATCCGGGCGGCGGTCTCCCAGCCCGCGGCGACCGGTTCGACGGCCTCGGCCGCGGCCTCGGCGGCAACCGGGTCGTCGAGCAGAGTCACCAGCGTGAACACCTCGGCCGGCCAGAGCACGTCGGGAACGCTGTCGAGGTAGCGGATCTCGAGTCGGCCGCGGGGGCGCACCGGCGGAAACAGAGTGGTCAGGTGGTAGTCGAGGTCGGCGGTGTTGGGGCGACGCCCGCCCAGCAGCACCCGGCCGTCGGCCCAATCGGCGAAAGATACACGCCGCCGCACCGCGACGGCGTCGGGGGCGTGTACCAGCATCACCGGGGCATTGAGCGCGTAGCGCGCCCAGGAGCTGGCCGGATCCTCGCAGTCGGCCTGCTGGATGGGTCCGCAACGTGCGGAGCCGAGGCGGCCCCACACCTGTTGCCGGGTCGACACCCAGCCGGAGAACTTCCCGCGCAATAACGGCGAGTTGGCGGTGATCGCGATCATCGTCGGACCCAACGCGTGTGCCAGCCGTAGTCGTGCCGCCCACCTGGCCTGCGGTCCCGCGTCGAGGTTGATTTGGATGGATGCCGTCGATGTCATCATCGCCGCACCAGCGGCAGCGGTATTGCCGGCGACGAAGAATCGTTCCATGGCGCGGTAGCGTGCGCCCGGATTGACGCGCTCGGGTTCGCGTAGCGGTTCGGTGCCCAACAACACCAGACCCAGCCCGGCATTGCCGAAAGCCGATCGAAGCACCGCCTGGTCGGTTGCCATCGCGCCTACGGCAGGAAGTACGCCCTCGGCGGGTGGCCCGGACAGCTCGACCGCGCCACCAGGTTCCACGCTGAACGCGCTGCCGCCCGGTAGCGGGGGAAGCGCGTCGAGAACGTCAGTGATCTCTTCCCAGCCCGGTCGGCGGGCGGGGGCACCCGGGTCGAAGCAGTGCGCCTCGACCTCCAGACCGACCCGCCCCGACCGGCCATCGGTGAAACACCCGCGAGTGATGTAGTGCGCCGCCGCCGCCGAATCGGCCAGCTCGGTAACGGGCAGGCGGTCCTGATCCAGCTGGGGTGCAACAGAATGTGTCATAGCGGCTTTCCCTCGAGGTCCCAACCACCGCTGTGCGCCACCGGCAGTGCGTCCGGTTGCTCGGGCGCACCCTGGTTGCGGCTCACCAGGCTGCGCTGAAAGCTCCGAGATATTCGACTCAATTCGGCCCCCGGCGTTCGCCGTCATGGTTGACGTTGTCCGCAGGGAATGCGTCTGCCGCGTCGAAAGCGTCGGTGAATCGGATCGCGATCGCAACCAGCGTCATCATGACCGGGACGGTGACCAGCGCCACGGACAGCCCGGCCCGCTGGGCCAGTTGGCCGATCAACGGTGGACCAATGAGATAGCCGACCCAGCCGATGGCGGCGACCAAGGCAATTGCGGTTCCCGCGTCGCTCGGGGAGTATGCGGCCGTCATCGCAGCGGGCACCAGCAGCGCCACTCCCGCGCCTAAAGCCGCAAACCCCACAAAAGTCGCCGTAAGATCGGCGGTTACCAGTGTTACGCACAGACCCCCGGCGGCGAACAGCGCCAATGTCGGCAGCAGCCGGCGGATGGATATGCGCCTGTACAGCCGGCGGCCGCCAAACGCGTCACATTACATCACCAAGTGAATGGCACGTAGCTGAGCGCGGCCACGGCAGGCGCCGCGCCGACGACGCGGCCAAGATACTCGCCCGACCAGTCGGATGCGGATCCTTCACACAGAAAAGACGCGAACGCGACGGCCGACAAGATCATTACGGTCGGACTTCTCCAGATCCGCGGAGGCCGTTCGGTTCGCTTACCGGCGGTGGGTGCCGGGTCGCTGGGCAAGCCGCGGGAAAGCGGCAGGACTACGACAATGACCATGGCGCCGATGACGGTCAGCTGGGCAGCCAGGTCCACGTCCGCGCTCACGCAGGCCGCGCCGATCAAAGACCCCAGCAACACGGCGACGCTGCGCACCCCGTGGAAGCGACACATGATCGGGCTCGCAGCGAGACGCTCAACCGCAGCGGCTTGAACGTTCATCGCGACGTCCAGTCCGCCTAAAAAGAAACCCACACACGTCAGCGCCAGAAAAAGCTCCATCTCGGACTGGCAGACCAGAAGGAAGCCCAGACGCCGCGTAGCCGGCCACAATGACCAAGGATGAGAATGGTGACTTCCCAGCGTGGCCAACACCCAGACGCACAGCGTCGTCGCCAGCAAAGCACCCAAAGGAGCACCCAGCAGAGCATCGCCCAGCTCGCCGTCGGAAAGTCCCAAGTCGCCTTTAACGTGAGAGATGTGGGCCACCCACGACGAAAACACCAGAGCATGAGCCGCGAATACGGCGAGACGCAGTTGCGCGCGGTGGTCGACTCCGCGACTCGACTGCCGCGACAACGTTGCCGGCAAGCGCTGCGGTTCAGCGATCGGCGAAGCTCGCTGCTTGTCTGGCGTTTGCAGCTGCCCGTCGTCGCCTGCGTTGCGATACATCACCAGATGACCGACCGCCCAGTACGCGCACGAGGGATTTCGCTTCTGTCGGGCTTCATCGCGACGTAGCAGCGATGAAAGTGGCTACCGCGGAGGCGAGTTCACGGCCGTTGTCCTCCTGGAGGAAGTGTCCAGCCCCGGTTATCGTGACGGGTTCGTAGGCGTGCGCACCAGAAGGAGTCAACAGGCGCAGCGCCCGTCGGCGCCACCGGTGATGTCAGGTCAGGAGAATGCGCACAGAAACGGCTTGTCGTAGCGTCCCAGCGCGTCCCATGCTGCCCGATTCGCCGCGGCGGCAGCGTCGTCCGGGCTGGTCGGCACCAGCATCGGGAATTGCCGGGCGCCGGCCTTGTAGGTGTCATCAGGAAACGGGGCGTCATAGGCGGCGATCTCGTCGTGTGTGAGCGCTGTCGAGCAGCCGCCACTGACGATCTTGCCGACGTCGAAGTTGGGCGTCTCCTGACTGTATTTCTGCCAAGCTAGGAAAGCCTTGCCGAGACGTCGGTCTCCCGTAGGCAAGAACGTGTTGGCGGCAACGACGCGGGCAAAGCGATCGGGATCTTCACCCACTAGGCGCAACCCGATCAGCCCACCCCAGTCTTGGCAAACCAGGGTGATATCGGTGAGTCCGATCGCCTCGATGGCAGCGCGGGTCCAGTCGACGTGAGCCTGGTAGGTGTAGTCGTCCCGACTGGCCGGCTTGTCGCTGCGGCCGAAGCCGACCAAGTCGATCGCCACTGCGCGCAAACCTGCGCTGGTAATCACCGGAATCATCTTGCGGTAAAGGAACCACCACGACGGCTCACCGTGCAGCAGCAGTACCGGCGGCGCGTCGGCAGGTCCCTCGTCGACGTAGTGCACTCGCAGGATGGTGTTGCCATCGCCGCTGGCCACATCGATGTAGTGGGGCTGGAACGGATAGTCCGGAAGGTCAGCGAAACACTGGTCAGGCGTGCGAAGAATCTGCAAAGCTGCTCCGTCCGTATGGGTGCTCAGATGACGCGCATCATCACCATGCCCGAACGTTATTGTACTGTCAAGTACAGTTTGCTGCTGGGAATGCAGGTCAGCGTGCGGCGGCTGTCGGCCGGAGTCGTCCGGCATGAACCGCGGTCAGCTTGGCGGCACGGTGCGACGGCGAATGTTGTCCACCGCCGCGTTCAAAGTGTCGCGCAGCGTCGTGAGGTCCCCGTTGATCCGTGCCAGTAACATGCCGCCCTGCAGGGCGGCGATCAGGCTGGCTGCCAGCCGGTCCGGGTTCTCCCGTCGGCCCAATTCGCCGCGAGCACGCATCGTGCGTAGGCCCTCGGCGAGCGGTTGCTCCCACCGGCGGAACGCCGCGGCTAGGGCTGGGCGAAACGCCGGGTCATTCTTCAACTCCGCAGCGGTCGAACCGAGGGGACAGGCGAACGGGCCACCGGGTTGCCGGTGCAGGCTGACCACCTCACGTGCCCAGCGCTCAATGCCCTTCATGGAGTCGACGTGAGCTAGGCCCGGTTGGGCTGCCAGCACTCGCTCCAGTTGGCGTTCGACCACCGCCGCGACCAATTCCGATTTGTCGCTGAAGTAGTGGTAGAGCTGCATTTGCGCCGGTGCCCATTGCGGCCAAGGATGTCGTCGACAGAGGTTCCGGAGACGCCGTTCTGGTACATGAGCGTGGCCGCCACGTCGATGATGGCTGCCCGGGTGCGTTGGCCCCGCTCGGTGGTCGCCACCGTCGCGCGCGGCGGCGCGGGTTCGGGATCGGTGGCCATGACCTCTACGGTAAGCGAGCGACGAGCGGCGGCCGTTGCGCCACCCCGAACTTCCGTATCGCGCCCGGCGCAGTCGCCTGCGCAGCGCTTCTCCCGGGCCGCCAGATCGGGCCACACCGGCGGTCAGTCCGCAGTACGCGGCGCGCATCGGTTAACCAGCTCGTCCAGGCCGGCCTTGCCGGATCCAACGCATGTCAGCCACGTCAGCAGGCCCACCAGGAGCCACTCCGGTGCATAAAACAAGTTGCTCAGGAAATCCCACCAACCCGGGTGCTTGTGCGCGAGGTCCGGGCCGATGTCCGTGATCAACGCGCCGACCATGTCCCCGGCCAGCACCAGTGACACGACGCGGGTGCCGAGGCCCAACATCAATGCCGCACCGCCAACCAATTCCACCACCGCGGTGAGGGGAGCGAGAAATCCAGCTGCGGGGATGCCCAAGTTGGCGAACATCTGCGTGAACGTCGTGAGATCGCCGAGCTTGCCGATGGCACCGCTGAAGAACATGAAGCCGATGGTGAGTCGCAGCACCAGATTCGGCAACCAGCCGAGGGTGTTCAGCACGTCGGAGACACGACGGTACGCCGGCCGGAATCCGGCGGTAATGGAGACGCCATGGATCACGATATGCCTCATTGGCCTGTTCCTCCCTCGCGACGACTTCTGCGTCGATGCCTAGTGGTGTCGGCGGGTGGCGTAGGCGTTACAAGCAGCCGACGTGGTCATCGACACTCATTGGGCGCGCACAGATCGGTTCGCCAGACCGGATGTCGTCACGTTGTGCTCGAACGGGCTGTCAGCGCCAGTCTTTGAAGGCGTCGAGCAACTGCGCGCGGAACTCCGGCGCCAGCTCGACCTCACGGATCCGGCCGACCCTGCCGATGGTGACCCGAAACTGCTGCAGGTAGTTGTCGCACCATCGCCGATCGAGCAGACGCTCCGTCGAACCAGGCCCGCGTTTCGAATCAGTGACCCGTCGAGATAGGCGGTGATCATCTCGACGAGTTCGTTGCAGTCCAGTGGCTTCACGACGCTTCCCTCAGATAATCTTCGAGGGTCTGCCGAATCACCGCACGGCCGCGATGCAGCAGCACCCGCTGGTTGGCAGCGCTGATATCGAGTAGTGCACACACCTCGTCGGAATCGAGACCAAGCATGTCGCGCAGCGTCACCACGATGCGCTGGCGCTCGGGCAGGGTATCGAGGCCACTCTGAGCGATGGCGGTGAGTTCGCTGCCCAGAGCCGAGCCTTCGGGAGTGTCCGGGAAAGGCGTCGGCGTCTCTGTCGCCTTCCAGTGCCCGGCCAACTCGCCGCCGGCAGCACGGAATCGCTCGGGGTCGACCGTGCCGCCCGTGAATGCCTTGATCTGAGTGTCAACGTGCCTGCGCTCGTTGAGACCCCTGGACTTGGCAATGTTGACCAGAACCGTGAAAAGCCAGGTACGCAAGGATGACCGTCCCTCGAACTTTTCCAAGCCCTTGAGGAGCGCGATCCACGTCTCCTGCACGACGTCCTCGGCATGCTCTCGACTCGGCACGTACCCACGCGCCACCCGCAGCATAGCCGGTGTGTGCCAGTCGACCAGACGGGCGAAGGCGCCCTCGTCGCCCGCACGAAGCGCGGCGATCAAGGTGCCCTCGTCTTCCGAAGCCGTCGTTGCGATCATGGTCGCTTAACGACGGTACTCTATCGGTACTCTGGGTTCGCGAAGTCGAATCGGCTCCCCGCCTCCCACCCGCGTCGGTCGTTGCCGTGGGCGGGCACGCCGCCCTCGTCGCGCAGCATTCGCGCGAAGTGCAGCAGATTCCATGTCATGAACGTCGTATTCCTGTTGGTGAAATCATTGTCCGGACCGCCGGAACCGGGGTCGAGGTATGAGGGTCCCGGTCCGGCTTCTCCGATCCATCCGGCGTCAGCCTGCGGTGGGATCGTGTAACCAATGTGCTGGAGGGTGTACAGAACGTTCTGCGCACAGTGCTTCACTCCGTCCTCATTGCCAGTGATGAGGCAACCGCCGACCCGGCCGTAGTACAGGGATTGACCGGCGTCATTGGTTGGGTTGCGACCGCCGTACAGACGTTCGTGAACCTTCTTCATGATAGAACTGTTGTCGCCCAGCCAGATTGGCCCTGCGAGCACGAGGATATGTGCGGCAAGCACCTTCTCGAAGATGCTCGGCCATTCATCTACCGACCACCCGTGGTCTCGCATGTCGGGCCAAACCCCAACTGCGATGTCGTGATCGATGGCCCGCACGACATCAACGGCCACACCATGTTTGGCCATGATGCCCGCCGATGCGTCGACGAGCCCCTGAGTGTTGCTGACCCCCGGCGTCCGCGTGAGAGTGCAGTTGATGAACAATGCCCGTAGTCCGATGAAGTCCAGCGTTGGGTCAGACACGGTCACGAACTTTCGCGCTGCTGAGTGCATCGCCCAGCGTCCACAACGCAATCCCCAGCAGAGCGACATCCTTGATCAAGAACTGACCGGTCATGCTCAACCACGGGAAGCCGCCTTCTGCGGACTCCATGGCTCCGGGGGTCGTGAACAGGAAGCTGATCGTGGCCGTAAAGAGGCCGATCGAAACGATGCTACCGACGGCGGAGACCTTCGGTAGCCAGGGCTTCACCACCAGTAGAACCGCGGCCGTGACCTCGACGACACCGAGTAACGATGAGAATGTCGTCACCGAGAAGAACTCGTACAACCAACTCATGAAGGGACTGTTGGCGACGAGCGGCTCGATCCCTTGCGCCTCGTAGGCGGTGAATTTCAGAACGCCTATCCACCCGATCACGAGCGCTAGTCCGTAGCGAGCGACCGCGCTTCCGATGCGGGTGAGGGTTGCGTCGAGTGACGTCCTATCGACGGTGTCATTGTTTGCGGAAAGGCATGCGCCCTCTCCCTGACTGTTCGAGGGCCGACGGTGCGTCGACCAGTTACCGGAAGATGAGTGCCAGGGCGAAGCCGAGCGTTACAGCGTTATTGGGGTGTGACTCGATACCAGCCAGAAATTCCTCACGCGCGAGGTTGGGGACTGTGTTCGGCAGCGTGCGGGCGGGTGAACCCGACGCGGGGTCGCGGTGAAGGTGCTGGCCGCGGAGCGATAGGCGCAAGCGTCGTTGGCCTGGTGGCAGCTGGCACGAACGCTGCGGGTGTATTCACTGGCTGGTGGCACTGGTGCTCGGCGGCGGACGCAGGGCGCAGTGGAGCGACCGGCGCGGACGGGAGCGCCAGCGGACGGAAGCGAAGGGAGCGCAGCGCAGCCCGGAGGTAGCCGCCGAGTTGTCTGTTCTGCTGGTCAACGTGTGGTGAGCAGCCCGATCAGGGTGTCGGCGTTGCGGCCGAGGTGGGCGAGGACACTGCTGCCTTTGGCGACGCTGGCCTGGGATGGGGGGCCGATGACGCCGGTGGGCGTGTAGGCGTGGATGCCGAGGCTGGTCAGGTAGCGGCGGTCGTTGGCGGTGTGGTCGCTGGTCTGCCATCCCTCGCGCAGGTAGTCGGCGTGGGCGGCGAGCAGGATGGAGGTTTCCAGTTCGCCGGCGTGCATGTCGTCGTGGTTGCTGCTGTGGATTCCGGCGGCGGCGGGCTTCGGCCCAGTCTTCGCGGCTGGGAGCGAGAGCCCAACCTTGACGGGGTTCTTCAGGGTGGTTGGCTTGTTGGACGACGTTGGTCAGCACGGCGTTGCCGCCGTGGCCGTTGACGACGATCAGCCCGGCGATGTTCTGGCGTGCCAGCGATTCGATGATGTCAGCGACGATCGCGGCCAGGGTGGTGGCGCTGATGCTGATGGTGCCGGGCGACGCATGTTCATGCGAGCAAAAGCCGAATATGGCATGACTGGTGGTAACTGAAATACGCTGTGGTGCTGATTGATTGATGATGCGATGGCACTGGCGATGAGGGTGTCGGTGCCCAGCGGCAGGTAAGGGGCCGTGCTGTTCGAATGAGCCGACCGGCAGCACCGCGACGGGGCGGGCGGTTGCGGGGTCTGTGCTGGTGCTGTCGGGAATGACTCGACGGCTCACGGGAGGACTCCTTGGGTGGCGTTTTTGATGCGGCCGGCGAGCTGTTGCAGGATCGAGTCTTTGTTTCGTCGCCGGCGCTCCCGCACGATGGTGCCTGCCTGGGCCAGATGACGTCTGGCTCGCTGGGAAGGCGCGGCCAGGTAGCCCGGGATCGCCGTGCCGGTCAGTGCGAGTGCTTTTTGGTATTCGCCGGTGGCGATCCAGGCGTGCAGGAGTCGCATGTCGGCCACGGTCTGGTCGCGATGCTGTTGTGATGTCCAGGCGTGATGGTGCCCGGCGAGCAGCGCTACTGCTTTGTCGGGGTCACCGATGCGTAGGTAGCCGGAGGCGATTTCGCTGGCGACGTAGGCGCCGTGGGCGTAGATCGCATGATCGTGCGGGTGGGGTTGCAGGTCACCGAGTTCGAGGGCTGCGGCGGCGTGGCGGTGAAAGGCCCGCTCATTCTTGTTGGCCAGCTCAGCGAGGGCCTGTTGGCGGGCGATGCTGGCGGCCAGACGGCCCACGTCGTGGCCGTCGATGAGTTCGGCGGCATCAGCGGCCAACGCGGCGGCCAGGTCGGGGTTGGTGCGGGTGAGAATGTTGGATTGGCGCATCAAGATCATGGCGTTGAATGCCGGGCCGGCCGTACGCAGGTGCAAGGCGGCGGTGTGGGGTGATCGTTCCGCGGCGGCGTGATCTCCGACATCTTGGGCGATCCACCCGGCGACCTCGGCGGTAGTCCCGGCAGCATGCCGCATTTCCGCTTTGACCTGTGATGGCGCGTGGACGATCAAGGATTCGATGGTGAGCAGATCAGATTCCACCAGCGGGCGGGCGTGCTGGGGGCCGAAGGTGTGCTCAGCTCGGATGTGGGCATGTTGCTGGGCGGCGATGACGGCCACTACGTCTCGGTCGACGGGCACTTGCAGCAGCAGCGGGTGCGGCAGGTCGGTGGTGATCGGCACGCTGAAGATCTCGTCGGGTTCGACGCCGAACACCGCGGCGAGGTCTTCGCGCCACATCGGGCCGAGCATTCCGGTCCGCTCGATCTGGGCGATTTTCTGCCGCAGGGACTCCTGGGTGGGCAGGTCGGCATCCCCGCGTAGCGTGCGGACGTTTTCGACCTCGATCGCCAACTCGCGCAGGCTGTAGCCGTAGCGCTTGCGGGCAGCGCTGAGCCGCTGCGCGTTGAGTGCGCGGATCGGGTCGGCTGCGGCCATGACTTCGATCATGCCGCATATATCAGCGCAGGTCAGCAACCTGTGCGCGTTTGCGGTCATCACTGCTATCACTGCCTATCACTTCCTGGCGCATCGCGGGATGGCGCTTCATTGTCTGGCGGGTGAACACACCCGCGGGAAAACAACGAGGAAGGACAGCACCGGCATGAAACTGAGAATCGACACGAGCGGCGTGACGTTCTTGTGCACGCGGGTTCCTGAGCAGCGCACCAATTTCGACACCGGGGCACCACGCGTCGACAAGGCCACCGGGCAAGCGCTGTGGCAGGTGCAGTTGATCGCCCTGGACGCCACCGGCGGCGAAGTGCTGGCGATGCGCTGTTGATTGAACCAGAAGTCTGGCATCGGCCAGCCGGTGGCGGTAGCGGAGTCTGGTGGCGTTGCCGTGGTCGCAAGACGACCGCTCAGGCATCGTATCGCGCCGAATCCATCACCGCCGCCGCAGCCCCGCCACGGCGACCGTCAAGACGGGCCAGCAGGCCCGGCCAGCAAGATGCCGGCCCGGCAGTTGCGCACACCAGCGCGTCGGGGCTGCCGGGCTGGCACCCCCACTCCTTCCCTTTTTTCCGTCGTCAGTGAAAGCAGGCCGTCATGTCGAATACCCCAAACAATAAGCCCCACAACAACAATCCATCACCCGATGATGACTGGATCGGTGAGCTGATCGTGGCGGCAGTCAAAGCCGCCGGACAGCTACTGTGGTGGGCGATCCTGTTTCCCGTCCTGAGCGTCCCGGTCATCGTGGCGCTCTGGGTCACCGTCAGCCACGGGGCGCGGGCCGGCGTGTTGACCGCCATCGCGGAGATCGCGGCATATGTCGGCTGGTCGGTATGCGAGCCGTCATCGTTTAGCCGGTGGGTGACCAACCCGCTGCGGCAGCGGTTCTGGGCGTGGTGGCGGTATCACCGCAACTGGGCATCGGTGTGCGCCCTGCACGGGCTGACCGCCAAACTGGGTGAGCGCACGCTGGTGCCCGCCGTGGAGTCGGTGCGGATCGGCCGCCACGCCGACGTACTGTGCTTGCGCGTGGTGACCGGCCAGTCGATTGCTGACTGGCAAAAACGCGCCCCCGCGCTGGCGGCGACCTGGGGTGCGCAGCGGTTGACGATCCGCGCCACGGCGCCGGGGCAGCTGCGGATCATCATCGGCCGCGGTGATGTGCTCGGCCAGCCGATCGCGGTACCGATGCCAACCCCGGCCACTGAGGTCGATCTGGGCGCGGTGCGGGTCGGTCACCGAATCACGGCGCTGGTGGACGTTGCCGGTGCTCGGGCAGCACCTGCTGGTTGCCGGTGCCACCGGAGCGGGCAAGGGTTCGGTGCTGTGGTCGCTGATCGCCGGGCTGGCACCCCAAGTGAAAACCGGGCGGGTGCGGCTGGTGTTAAAGGCGGCATGGAACTCGGCGCCGGCGCACCGCTGTTCACCCGGTTCTGCTATCACACGGGGCAACCCACCGTGGAGCTGCTGCAGCGACTGGTGGAGCTGATGCACGCACGCGCCACGCCCGGCTGCGCGGGCACACCCGACTGCACAACCCCACTGTCGGCGAGCCGCTGCTAATATGGTGATCATCGACGAGATTGCCGCGCTGACCGCCCTATGTCAGCGACCGCAAGCTGCGTGCCGAGATCGAACACTCAGGCACCACTGTTATCGCAGGGGCGGGCGGTCGGGATTTCGGTGGTGGCCGCGGTGCAAGACCCGGCCAAAGACACCCTGCCGGTGCGCCAACTGTTCACCGTGCGCATCGGGCTGCGCATGACCGAAGCCACCCAGACCGCGATGGTGCTCGGACAAGGAGCCCGCGATGCCGGCGCCGAATGCGACCTGATCGCCGATGCCACCCCGGGGATCGGCTACGTGATGATCGACGGCACCGCCGACCCGGCACGGGTCCGGGCCTTTCACGTCACCGACCGCGACATCAGCGTTTTGGCCCGTACTTTTCGGGTACCGCGCCCCGGCGAACATGGAAATCGGTGAACAGCTTGACGACGCCGGGCCCGGTGATCGTGCTGCCGGGCCTGCCCACCACTATCGATGCGGATGCGGTGATCAGCCAGATGTGCCGCCGCGCCGCTCCTCACCCGGTTTCGGGTCGTGGTGGCGGGTGGAATCGGTCGGCTACTGCGCCCACCCGATCAGGCTGGTCAGCGCCGACACGGCCGGGCGCCAACATGCGGTGTGGACGCTGCGAAAGCAACCGTCGCGCCACCGTCTGCCCGTCGTGTGCAGATTTGTATGCCCGCGACACCTGGCAGCTGGTACACGCCGGCGCCGCCGGCGGTCACCACGACGTACCTGCTGAGGTTGCCGATCGTCCGCAGGTGTTCGCCACGCTCACCGCACCCGGCTACGGGGCCGTGCACAACGCTACCGGAACCACCTGCCACGCACGCACACCACGCGTCACGACACAGCACTGCCGACACGGAAACCCGCTGCACTGCAACACGAGTCATGCCGTTGATGATCCCGTCGTGGGTCAGCCACTGTGCGCGGACTGCTATGACTATCTCGGGCATGTGCTGTTCACGTGGCATCTGCCCGAACTGTGGCGGCGCTTAACCATCGCACTACGACGCGCCATCACCGCGCATCTGAAAGCCATTGGCTTTTCTACGGATTCGGTGCGGGTTAGTTTTGTCAAGGTGGTGGAGTTGCAAGTGCGTGCCATCCCGCACATTCACGCACTGATCCGCCTCGACCCACCCGGTGATCGGCCCACCGCGTCAGGTGATCACATCAGTGACGGCCCCGCCGCCCCTCGGGAGTGGTGGGAGCCCCGTTCCAGAGTCGGCCAGGATGCCGGGCGCAGTCGATGCCCGATCACCGCCACCGAGCTGACCGCTCTGATTCGCAAGCCGCCGATCGCGTCCGCATCGAGAGATACCCGCCGGCGGCGTGACCCCCGCCGGGACGGCGTGCGCACGCTTGCGGTTCGGCACCCAAATCGACATTCAAGCATTGGCATCCGAAACAGGCACGGCTGCACACGATCCCCACCGTACCGGGGGCCGATAACAGGCGCATCGTCGCGGCTTTCACCGCCGGGTCGCCGCCCTGGCAGCGAAATACGTCACCAAATCGTTGCTCGACTTCGGGATCACCGCGCGACGCCTGTCCGCCGAAGCGATCACCGGCTTGGATGTCAGTGAGCATGTGCGGGCCATCTTGGCCACCATCGCCGAGCTGGCCGAACACGGTAGTGGCGCGGTGGCGGGGATCGGGCGCTGGCGGCACACCCTCGGGTATCGCGGGCACATCACCACCAAATCCCGGCACTTCTCCACCACCTTGGGCGCCCTGCGGACCGCCCGCGCCACCTGGACCCGCCAGCAAGTAACGAAAGACGCAACGCAACGAAACGGAACTTCAAACGGCGGCGCGGTGACCGGCCCCGACCAGCGGCCTTACGCGGCGCTCGACTCCGATGAGGTGTTCTGGGAGTTCGACTACGCTGGACACGCCAGCGCCGGCGACCGGGTGCTGGTCGTCTCCGCAGCCCTGCGTCACATCGCTGCCCGCATCGCTGGTATCACCGAATCCCGCTGCGCCACACGGGATAATCCGCCCATGCTGCCGGGTGCCGGATAATGACCAGCACACCCGGTGACGCGACGGGAGACGCCGCTAGCAGTAGTGACTCCGGCGTGCTGCCCCTTCATGAGCGGCCCGAGTTCATCGCGTGGCTGACCGCATCGTGTGAACGCCACGACGTGCCGGTCACCGTGACCGACCCGACCGTCATCGCCCGGATCGCCACGCTCCTTGGGGCCGATCGCCCGCCGACGTCGTCGGGTCAGACCCGCCACACCGGGGCCACCCGGTCGATGTCCAGGCGGCGCGCACCCGGTGTGCCCGGTGCAATCACGGCGTGATCCAACACCGCTTTGACGATCGCCTGCTGGCGACCCAAATCCATTCCGTCCCAGTCGGTGCGCAACACCCCGCCGGTCCCGGCCAACTCGAACACCGCCGTCGTGTCAGTCGCCGCAGCAATATCTCGGCGTGCCGTCGTGATGCGTTCGGTGATCGGATCACGCGCCGCAATCCACTCCCGCGCCGTGATCGCCCCATCGGCATAACAAGCCGGCAACTCATCAAGACGTTCCTGATCGGCATCGACCTGGGCGGCCAACGCGGAAACATCAGCATCAGCGGTGGCTGCCGGTCAACACGTCGGCCAACTGCGGTGAATCCAGCCGCGCCAGCACCGCCTCCAGCCAGCAGTTCCTCGATGACCGGGTGGCAGACCACGCAATCAAACCAGCCACCACCATGATCCGGCCCCTTCAAACACACATAGCGGCGTATCCGATTCTGCGGATTGCTGTGCGAGCTTGGGAATACAGTCGGTTGCCCGCAGTCGTCCGCAGCGCAACATCCCGACAGCAGGTAAGGCTGCGGGCGGTGCGGGTCTTGGTCACCGAGCGTGCCGCCATCCGCGCCAAGCCGCCCGATCCCTTACTGGAGTGATGATCGCCGGCCACCACCTGACCGATCACTTCTCCGCGATGCTCGCGCAACCCGGCGATACGGCCCGAGGACAACACTTGGCGCACCGCGGTGGTCTGCCACGATGCCGCCACGCTCGGCGTTACAGGACTCGTTGAGCCAGATCGTCAACGACCGCAGCGATTGGCCCGCCAGATACCGGTCCACCATCTCACGGACCACTGCGGCCTCTGATTCGCGCACAGTGATCTTGTGGCCTCATGCTGCGAACGGGCGTGCTGAACCGTGTGGCAACCCGGCCTGGGCGTTCTGCAACATTTTGCGGCGGATACGGGCCGACTTGCGGCCGGACTCCTTGGCGGCGAACGCCGCGAAAATGCGGGCCATGAACAGCCCGTCATCATTACCCAAGTCGATGTCGGCGGTCACCGTCGCCACATCGCGCACACCGACCGACTCGCACAGCGTGACGAACCTCCCTCCAGCTCCACCGGACCGATGCAGCCGATCCAAGTTGTAGACGATCACCGCATCACGATCACCTGATGCCAGATCAGCCAGCATCCGGGCGTACTGGCGGCAAGCTTGCTGCCGGAAACGCCGACATCGTTGTCGACGTACTCGGCCCCGACCGGCAACCCCGATCCGCGGCAGCTTGCGGCAATCACTCAACTGCCGCGCCACCTAACCCGTGCCCTCCACATCCGAGGAAATCCGGGCATAAATCGCCGCCGACCCCACCCCAACACGCTGACCAGCAGATTTCCTCACAGACATGAGGGTAGTTTAACAACTTATGACCTTGTGCAGCTCGGTGGGCCCGCCGTCCTCCCAGTGCTGCAGGTGGTGGGCGTGCAGGCCGCGGGTGGCGCCGCAGCCGGGCACCACGCAGCAGCGGTCGCGGTGTTCCAGGGCGCGGCGCAGCCGCGGCTTCTGGCGGGTCTCCCGCCCGTGCCGATGAGCTGTCCGTCGCGCACGCTGAAGCCAGGCTTCCCAGGTGGCATCGCGGTCAGGCCATTGGCGTTCGGCCGCCGACAAGGTGGCTAAGGTGCAGGGCGGCGGCGGGTTTGTCGAGGTCGAGGTGCACGATCACGGTGGTGTGCTGGGCGTGCGGGCGCCCAGTGGCTTCGGTGTCCCAGTCGGCCTTCACCAGACTCAAGAACGCCTCCAGGGTGTCCGGCAGCGGTGGCGCCTGCCCCGCATCCCGGTCGGCGTGGTCGCGTTTCCAGTCGCTTACCAGCGCATCCAGGTGCGCCTGCAGGGCGGTATCGACGATGGCGGCTTCAGCATGGGGCAGGGTGATGCGCCAGGTGTCGTTTGCTCGTCGGAGGTCTTGAGATCGCGCGCTGCGGACCCGGGCGGGGCTCGGGTTCGGGGCGGGGTTCGAGTTTGATCGCGGTGCGCAGCTGGGTGACCGTGGCCACGGCGGCCAGCTCGGCGTAGTGCTCATCGGAGCCCTCGGCGGCGCGTTCGGCGATCACCCCGACCTGATCCAGCGAGAGCCGACCGTCGCGCAGCCCGGCGGCACACTGCGGGAATTCCTCGAGGCGGTGCGCGACCGCCGCCAGGGTGTGTGCGTTGGCCGGTGACATCCCCGTGCGCCAGGCCACCAACGCCGAGACCGACCGTGCGCCGGTGGACCCCCACAGTTCGTCGCGCTCGATCTCGGCGACAATCGCCACGATCCGACCATCGATCGCATTACGCTGACCGGTCAACTCCGCCAACTCCTCAAACAACCCATCCAGGCGCTCAGCAGGAGTTACCGCCACGGCAGGCGATGCGCTCGAAGACATGACCCCAGCAAAGCAGTGAGGTCCGACAACCCGGCCGAGCCGCCAGGACGTCAGCGCGGGGAGACGAGCCCGTGGTCGTAGGCGTAGACGATCGCAGCGGCGCGGTCACGCAGGTCGAGCTTGCCGAAGATCCGCCCGATGTGACTTTTCACAGTGACGCCGGAGATGCAGAGTTGGTCGGCGATCTCGTTATTGGACAACCCTTTTCCGATCAGGGTCAGCACGTCGAGCTCGCGTGCGGTGAGTTCGCTGATGTCGCCGCCGACCGGCCCGGTTGCGGCCTTGCGGTAGGTGCTGAGCACGCGGGAAGTCACCGCGGGATCCAGGTAGCTGTCGCCGCGCGCGACGGCGCGCACCGCGCGGATCAACTCCTCGGCCGAGGAGTCCTTGAGCACGAAACCGGCCGCACCGGCGCGCAGCGCCCCGGAGAGCAGGTCGTCCTCGTTGAACGTGGTCAACGCCAGCACCGGCGGGGTACCGCCGAGTCGCCGGGTCGCCGCTATCCCGTCGACGCGGCGCATCCGCAGATCCATCACCACCACGTCGGGCCGGTACCGGGCCACCGCGTCGGGCACCTCGTCGCCGTCGGCGCATTCGGCGACAATCACGAAACCGTCCTTGCGGCGCAGGATTCGGCGCAGTCCGGAGCGCACCAGATCCTGATCGTCGACGAGCAGCACCCCGATCTCGGGGGGGTTCTTCGATCATGAGAGCCGACACCAGCGCGGCCGCCAACCGGTGCTGCCCTCGTCGAGCGGGATCTCGGCGTTGACCGACCAGCCGCGCTCGGTCGGGCCGACATCGATTGCGCCGCCCAGCAATTCGACGCGCTGGCGCATGCCGCGCAGTCCCCGCCCTTCGGCCGGCCCCTCATCGGTCCGCCGGGCCGCAAGCTTGACCGGCAGCCGGCTGTCCACCGTCAACCGTACTGAGTGATCCGAAAAATCCAGCGCGACGAGTGATTCGGAATCGGCAGCATGCTTGGCGATGTTGGCCAGCGATTCCTGCGCGATTCGATACAACGCCAGACCCACCGCGGGCGACACGTGGTCGGGGGAGCCCTCGACGCGCAGCGTCACCTGCAAGCCGGCCCGCGCGAAATCGGCGACCAGGCCCCCGATGTCGTCCACCCCGGGCTCCGGCGCGGTGTACGCCGCCCGGGCGCCGGGCCCGCTGTCGAGCAGCCCGACGGTGCGGCGGATATCGGCCATCGCCTGCCGGCCCAGTCGCTCGGCCTGCTCGAGCGCTTCGACCGCATCGTCGAGTTCGGCAGGGTCGCGGTCGTGCTGCAGCGCCCGCCGCGCGCCCGTCACATGCAGCAGGGTGACCGACAACGAGTGGGCGATCACGTCGTGCACTTCGCGGGCGATGCGGCGCCGCTCGTCGGCCGCGGCGTGCTCGGCCAGTGCGTCGCGCGCCTCGAGCACCTCCGCCAGCAGCCGCCGGTGGGTGTACATCAGGAAGCCGATCAACCAGGCCCCGGCGATGAAGCCCAGGTATAGCGCGATGTTGTCGAGTCGGTGCAGGGCGGCGGCGGTGAGCAGCAGCGCCGCGGAGGACAGCGCGGCCAGCAGGCCGCCCACCGCGGCGCTCAGTGTGCCCACCGCGCCGACCGTCACCATCAGCAGCCCCGGTGCGAAATCACCGCGGATCGGAGTCGACGTGGCGAACAGCATGATCGCGGTCGTCGACGTCCATGCCGCCCACGTCGAGAGCGGGCTGAGCTTAAGATTGAAGAAGAAGAACACGATGGCCGGGGTCATCATGATGGCGAAAGCGGCCAGTTCGACGGGCAGGTCCGCGGCCGGCCGCTGCAGCATGGACAGCACGGCCCCGCACACCACGAGGGTGTCGATGACGATGATCGACGACCACGTGACGCCCACCGGCAGCAACTCGCTGCGCCGGTGGATTTGCTCCCGCACGTAGCCCGCCGCGGCATCCAACATTCGTCCCATCGTAGAAGACGGTGGGCGTCGGCCACATCATGCCGGGGTCGGTGCCGGTCTCCTACCGCGGTAGGAGACGAAGACCGTTCTCGGGCACGACGCGCGGCGGCGTTGGCGTTCCTAGCGTTTGAGTCATGACATGGACACTTCTGCACCAGCGCATGGCTCTGATGAACGAACTGATCGGCCTCGCCGCCAGCGATCCCGAAGCGGCATTGGCACAGCTTGCCCAACCCGACCGCGCAGCCGAGGTCGCCCGGCTGTTCGGCGATGAGGAGGGCCTGCTGTTGTCGCTGCGGCAACGCTGGGTGACGGCGCTGTCGGCGAAATTGGATCAGGCCGACTACGAGGGTATTTCGGCCGAGCAGGCCAGGGCCGACCTGGCCGCCGCGCGGCCGGGGCTGCGTGCGCTGCTCGACGCCGCGGGCCGCCGCTCGCTGCGGCTGCGCGCGCTGGCCGGCGGCGAGCAACGCGTGGTCGACCTCTTCCTGGGGTCGATGGTCGATCGGCTGACCGTTGCCTGACGACGGCGTCGACCCCGGCATCCTCGACCGGCTGCTGCACCGGCTCACCGGCCCGGCCGCCGTGCTGATCGTGGGAATCTGGGTGGTCGCCGCCGCCGCCGGTAACCTGCTTGTGCCACAACTGGAACGCGTGATCGACAATCACTCCCGGCCGTTCATGCCCGCTGCGGCGCCGAGCTCTGTCGCCGCCGCCCGCGCCGCGCAGCTGTTCGGGGAAACCCCCAGTAACAACTTCGTCTACGTCGTGCTGGAACGAGGCGGCGCCCTGACGCCGAAAGATCACGGCTTCTACGACGCGCTGACGTCGAGCCTCAAAGCCGATGCGCGGCATGTCTATTCGGTGACCGACCTGTGGTCGCAGCCGGCCACCGCCGCCGGCGCACAGAGTTCGGATGGTCACGCGGTGACCCTGATGGTGCGATTGGCCGGGATGCTGGGCACCTCCCAGGCGCGTGACTCGGTGAACTCGGTGCGTACCGCCGCCACCGCCCTGTCACCACCGGCGGGCCTGACCGTCCACGTCACCGGCCCCGGCGCCACCATCGTCGACGAGTTCGCCGCCATCGACCGGCAGATGCTCGGAATCACCGCCGCCACCGTCGTTCTGATCCTGGTGCTGCTGCTGGTGGTGTACCGCTCGCCGACCGCAGCGGCTATCCCGCTGATCTCGGTGGGGCTGGGGCTGGCGGTTGCCCGGTTCATCGTCGCGGCCCTGGGTTCGTCTGACAGCGTTGAGGTTTCGTTGTTCTCGGTAGCGCTGATGGCCGCGATGACACTCGGTGCGGGCACCGACTACGCGATCTTCCTGATCGGCCGCTATCACGAAGGCCGCCGCCGCGGCGTCCCGGCCACCCGCGCGCTGCTGCAGGCGTATCGCGCCGTCGCGCCGGTGGTGATCGGGTCGGCGCTGACGGTTTCGGCGGCACTGTCCTGCCTGGCCTTCGCACAGGTGGGAATGTTGCGAAGTGCCGGAATACCTTGTGCCATAGGCATTCTGGTGACTATGCTGGCGGCGCTGACGCTGACGCCGGCGCTGATGGGTCTGGCGATCCGGCGGGGATACCTCGAGCCCCGGCCGTCGGCGACGGCACGACGCTGGCGCCGTGTCGGGACATCGGTGGCCCGTTGGCCGGGACCGGTGCTGGTCACCGCGGGCACGTTGACCATGCTGGCGGCGCTGCCACTGGCGGGTATCGAGGTGGGCTGGGACGAGCCCGCGGCCACGCCCTCGGACACCGATTCGGGCCGCGGGTACGCTTCGGCCGGCCGGCACTTCCCGTCCGACGCGCTGCTGCCCGACGTCGTCACCATCCAGGCCGACCGCGACCTGCGCAACCCGGCCGCGCTGATCGCCGTCGAGCGGATCAGCCGCCAGATCATGGCGATCCCCGGCGTGCGGGCGGTGCAGTCCGCGACCCGGCCCGACGGCAAGGTACCCGAGCAGGCGACGCTGAGTTTCCAGGCCGGCGAACTGGGCCGCCGCTTCGGCGAGGCGGTCGACTCGCTGACCGCGCGGCTGGACCGCGTCTCCGAACTGGACCAAGCGCTGGCACAGACGCAGGCTGCGGTGAACCGCATCGGCGGCGGCCTGCGCGGCGGCAGCGCGGGCCTGGCCGACATGTCCTCGGCCGCAACGGATATGCGGGCCGGTGTGGACGGCGTGCAACGCACCGTGACCACGGTGTCCGGATACCTCGACCCGCTGCGTGACTTCGTCGCGCGAACCCCGGACTGCGCCGCGAACCCGTTGTGCGCGACCGTCGACCGGGTACTGGAACCCATTGACGGACTGCTGCAGACGTCGACCCGCATCGGCGACGGCGCGGCGAAGCTGACCCGCGGCTCGACCACCGCAGCCGACGCGCTGGCCGGGCTGCCGCAATCCGTTGCCGCGATGAACGACGCGCTGGGACAAGCCCGTTCGGCCACCCGCGAATTGCTCAGCCTGCGCGACTCGATCGGGCCGCAGCTGCGACAGCTGACCGACTACCTCAACGAGATCGACACCCAGTTCCAGGGCAGTGCTGCGGCGGGCTTCTTCCTGCCGCAGCGGGCGCTGTCCGACCCGCGATACCGCGAGGTGCTGAACAGGCTGGTCTCCCCGGACGGCCATGCCACCTTCCTGTTGGTGTACGGCGACGGCGGCGAATGGGGCGCCCCCGGAGCTGCGCGGGCGCAGCAGGTGCGAGCGGCGGTCCAGCAGGCCACCAAGGAGGGCACGCTGACTCCGACCGGGATCGACCTGGCCGGTGTCGGACCGGTGACCTCCGATCTGCAGCGCGCGGTGGGCCGCGACACCGCGCTGCTGGTCGCGGCGGCGCTGGCGCTGATCTTCCTGATCGTCACGACCATGCTGCGCAGCCCGGTGGCCGGTCTGGTGGTGGTGGGCACCGTCGTCGCCTCATTCGCATCGGCGCTGGGCGCCAGCGTGCTGATCTGGCAGTACCTGTTGCATCAGCCACTGCACTGGGCCGTCGCGCCCATCGCGTTCATCGCGCTGATCGCCGTCGGGGCCGACTACAACCTGCTGTTGGCGCTGCGCGTCAAGCACGAGGCGCCGGCCGGTCTGAAGACGGGCATCATCCGCGCGTTCGGCGGCACCGGTGGGGTGGTCACCACGGCGGGCATCGTCTTCGGGATCACCATGCTGGCGCTGTTGTCCAGCAGTGTGCTGTCGATCGCCCAAATCGGTACCACCGTTGCGGTCGGACTACTGATCGACACCTTGGTGGTACGAGCGTTCGTGGTGCCGTCCATCGTGGCCCTGCTCGGCCGCTGGTTCTGGTGGCCGGGCATCGTTGGACGTGCAGTGAAAGCAGTTTCACTGCAATCCAATTCGGAGCGACATCGCGCACGGTCATTGCTCAACACCACGTAGTCGCGGCGCCATCCGCCGCTATACCGATAGGGTCTGCCGGTCCGGTGTCTGGTGAGGTGCGGTAGTGGTTCGCAACGGCCGGGTGCGCACCCGTTGCGGCCACCAGAACCAGCGGCCCAGCAGCGCGGCGATCGCCGGTGTCATGAACGACCGCACGATCAGCGTGTCGAACAGCAGGCCCATCCCGACGGTGGTGCCGAACTGTGCGAGCATCACCAGCGCGCTGGCACCCATCGAGATCATGGTGAAGGCGAACACCAGTCCGGCCGAGGTGACGACCGCGCCGGTGCCGGCCATCGACCGGATGATGCCGGTCTTGATTCCGGCGTGGATCTCTTCCTTGAATCGGGACACCAGCAGCAGGTTGTAATCGGATCCGACCGCCAGCAGGATGATGACGGCCATCGCCATGATCATCCAGTGCAAGTCGAATCTCAGGATGTACTGCCAGATGAGTACCGATAGCCCGAACGACGCGCCGAGTGACAGCAGGACCGTCCCGACGATGACCGCCGCGGCAATGACGGCGCGAGTCAGGATCAGCATGACGATGAAGATCAGGATCAGCGCACCGATTCCGGCGATCAGCAGGTCGTAGGTGGAGCCCTCTTTCATATCCTTGGCGGTGGCCGCGGTGCCCGCGATGTAGATGCGGGCGTTTTCCAGCGGCGTTCCCTTGATGGCTTCGAACGCGGCGTTGCGTATCGCGTCGATATGGGCGATCCCTTCGGGGGTGGCCGGGTCACCGAGGTGAGAGATGATGAAGCGCACCGCTTTTCCGTCCGGTGAGATGAACATGTCCATGCCGCGTTTGAAGTCGGGATTGTCGAACACTTCCGGCGGCAGATAGAACGAGTCGTCGTTCTTGGACGTGTCGAAAGCCTGACCCATCGCGTTGCCGCCCTTGCCCGCGGCGGCCGCCTGCTGGTCCTGCATCCCGGCCATCGTGGAGTGCATCGACAGCATCATGGTGTGCATCGACTTCATCATCCCGACCATCGGCGTCATCAGTTTCAGCATCTCGGGCATGATGACGTCGAGCTTTTCCATCTGCGGCATCAGGTCGCCGATCTGTTCGCTGAGCTGGTCGATGCCGTCCAGAGCATCGAAGACCGACCGCATCGTCGCGCACACCGGGATGTCGAAACAGTGTTTCTCCCAATAGAAATAGCTACGGATCGGCCGGAAGAAATCGTCGAAGTCGGCGATCTTGTCGCGCAGGTCGTTCATCTCGGCCACCATGGTTTTCATCTGTCCGACCATGGTGTGCATGACGCCGGTCATCTCTTTCATGATCCCGAGCATGGTCTCCATGGTGGTGATCATGGTGGCCATCTGATCGGCCATCACCACCATCTGATCCATCTGCGACTGCATGTAGTCGCGCGTCAACTGCTGGCCCACGCTCTGCATGCCGATCTGATAGGGGATGGAGGTGTGGTCGATCGGGGTGCCCAGCGGACGAGTGATGGTTTGGACGCGGGCGATACCCGGAGTGTGAAAGACGTTGCGGGCAATGTGTTCGACGATCAGCATGTTGGCGGAATTGCGCAGATCCTGATCGGTCTGGACCATCATGATTTCCGGATTCATCCGGGCCTGGGAGAAGTGCCGGTCGGCGGCGTCGAACCCCTGCATCGCCTGGATGCTTCTGGGCATGTACTTGCGGTCGTTGTAGCTGGTCTTGTAGCCGGGCAGCGCGATCAATCCGATCAGCGCCAGCGCCAGGGTCGCCGCCAGGATCGGACCCGGCCAGCGGACCACGGCAGTGCCTACCCGACGCCAACCACGTGTCCGAGCAGCACGTTTGGGCTCGAAGAGCCCGAATCGACTGCCGACCACCAGTGCCGCCGGTGCCATGGTCAGGGAGGCGAGCACCGCCACCGTGATGCCGATCGCCAGAGGAACGCCCAACGTCTGGAAATAGGGCAGCCGGGTGAAGTGCAGGCAGAACGTCGCGCCGGCGATCGTCAGTCCCGAGCCGAGGATGACGTGGGCGGTGCCGCGATACATTGTGTAGAAAGCGGTTTCGCGGTCTTCGCCGGCGCCGCGCGCCTCGTGGTAGCGGCCCAGGACGAAGATCGCGTAGTCGGTCCCGGCCGCGATACCCAGCATGGTCAGCAGGTTCACCGAGAACGTCGACAGCCCGATCACGTTGTAGTGCCCGAGGGCGGCCACTGCACCCCGTGCGACGGCGACTTCCAGGACCACCATCGCCAGGACGAGCAATACGGTGCGGACGGAGCGATAAACCATGAACAGGCTGAGCAGGATGACCACCATGGTGATCGCCGTGACGAGCTTCAGACTCTTGTCCCCGACCTTGTGCTGGTCGGCGGTCAGCGCGGTTGCGCCGGTGACGTAGATGTGTACGCCGGCCGGCGGTGGTGTGCTGGCGATGATATTGCGGACGGCCGCGATGGAGTCGTTGGCCCGTGCCTCGCCTTGGTTTCCGACCAGGTTGAGTTGTACGTAAGTGGCTTTGCCGTCGCCGCTTTGGGCTCCGGCCGCGGTCAGTGGGTCTCCCCAGAAATCCTGCACGTGCTCGATGTGGGCTTTGTCGGCCTTGAGCTTGCCGACCAGGTCGGCGTAGAAGCGGTGCGCCTCGTCGCCGAGCGGTTGGTCGCCTTCGAGCACGATCATCGCCGACGCGTCGGAGTTGGACTCGGCAAAGACGTGTCCGATGTGTTTCATGGCTGCCATCGAGGGCGCGTCGTCCGGGCTCAGTGACACCGAGTGTTCCTGGCCCACCTCCTCCAGGGAGGGCACCGCCACATTGAGCAGCACGGTCAGCGCCACCCATCCCAGCAGCAGCGGAATCGCGCACGGGTGGATGAAGCGGGGAATGAGCGGTCGGGCGCCGGTTGCGTTCATGCCGACTTCACCTGGCAGAAGGTGAACGCGTCCACGCCCTCAGCGGTCTTCTCGTCTTTGACCTTGTCGTCGACGGTGATCCGACAGGTGATGGTCTCGGAGTTACCCTGCGCCAACAGGATTGGGCTGGTAGCCGGCGCTGTGGTGGTGAGCGTGAGCGTCCAGGGGAGGGGCGCCTGTTTGATGCTTTGCGGATTCGCCGACAGGTCAAGGTAATTGATCGTGGCGACCGAGCCGGCCGGCCCGAACACTTCGTAGGTCACTCGCTTGGGGTTGAACGGCTTCGCGTCGTTGGCTATCCCCGATCCCTGGCGGGTGATCTCGTTGTCGGATCCGAAAACCCCGCGCATCCGGTAGACCACGAACACTCCGATCGCGAGCGATACCAGCACCACCCACATCAGCCAGTACCGGCTGAGCTTCCTCGCCATGCGAACCCTCGTTTCGATTGGTCCCGATCACTGTGTAGATCAATCAATTTCATGCTCAGCGGTGAGATAGGCCAAACACATCCGGGCGATCTCGTCGGCCCACTGCCGCCAGGTCAGGCCGTCGGGCCACCACGGTGATGCGGCAGCGCGGTGCGCCCCGGCCGCGATGACGCTGCGGAACGCGATGTCCAGCGCCGTATCTGGATCGGGGTGGCGGATCTGTTCGCGGTGGGCGGCGGCGGCGTCGAGGAACCGTCGCCGCAGCGCGTTGACGGTGCGCAGGCCGTCCTCCGGCGGATCGACCCGGTGACCACCGGCGAGCACCGCGGGAATGACTCGGCCACTTTCCTCGAGAGTTTCGCTCAGTGCGGCAGCGAACGCGTTGACGACACCCTGCAGGGACGGCGGCGCGGTGTCCAGGCCTTCGGCCACCGCCAGCTCGAGTCGTTCGGCGAGGTCTCGGCGGATCGCTTCGATCAGATCTTCCTTGCCGGCGAAGCGCCGGTAGACGCCGCCGACGGAGACTCCGGCGTGTTCGGCGACGCGGGCGATCGTGAACTCTTCGAATCCCTCGTTGACCAGCACCTCTTCGGCGGAGGCGAGTAGCCGTTGCAGCGCGGCCCGACTGCGCGCTTGCTGCGGTGGGCGGAATTGGGACTTCGCTTCCCCGGCTTCCCCGACCATTCGCGGCTTCCCCTCGGGTAAACATGGTGGCCAGTCCGCACGCGTGTCGGTGCAAAGGCCAAAAACGTTCGTATAACTGATATTCAGGCTGGCTTGCGGCGCGGTCCGACAACCAGCGACTGGCCCTTCCTAATGTGAATGCGAATATCGGTTCCGAATGTTAACACGCACGGGAAGGTCGTGGCGGGAATTGTGAAATCCGGCTGGGACAGCCGGTACAAGTCGGTCGGCAAGGTGCCGGTGACGAATTCAGCGACAGCTGAATCAGAGCCGTTGGATGGCTATATTTCTGGCCCGTTTGTGATCGTAGGCCGATTCGGCTGAGAAGCGATCAGCCGCGGGTGACCTTGCCAGCCTTGATGCACGAGGTGCAGACGTTGAGCCGCTGCTTGTTGCCGCCGGGGCGGGTCACGGCGTGCACGGTCTGGACGTTGGGGTCCCACCGGCGGCTGGTGCGCCGGTGGGAGTGCGACACCGACTTACCGAAGCCGGGGCCTTTCCCGCAGATATCGCACACAGCGGCCATGGTTCTAACTCCTCAAGTCTGTTGCTGGGGTCCGGCGACGCCCGTCGGGTCGGCCGGCCTGAGCCGGAAGTAGCCCGGGCTGACCCAGGCCGTCCCACAATACCGACTTCAGTAGGCATTATCCAAAACGGCCGGCGCCACCTCGACCGACGGTGACCAGTGCTGTCGGCCCGGCTGGATAGGCTTTCGGCTGGCTCACGGGCCGGCGGGCCCGAGGTTACGCTAGCGCGCATCGGGGCCTCGGAAATCGCCCGGTCAAGCGCGCTTGAGCACCGTCAAGCCCAGTCGAGCACGGCGGAGGAGGTGGGGTCGGGTTGGTCAACGAGGATCTGGGCCGGGATCGGGACCGGGACCGCCGGCTGGACGGCCCGGCCCTGCGGGACTGGGCGCACACCGTGGTGAGCGACCTGATCACCCACATCGACGAGATCAACCGGCTCAACGTGTTCCCCGTCGCCGACTCCGACACCGGTGCAAACATGCTGTTCACCATGCGTTCCGCGCTGGCCGAGGCCGATGCCGAAGCCAGCCGCGGCAGCCGGGACGTGGACCGGGTGGCGGCCGCGTTGTCGGCGGGCGCGCTCAACGGCGCCCGCGGCAACTCGGGGGTGATCCTGTCGCAGATCCTGCGCGGTCTGGCCGACGCGACGGCGCACGCGGCCGCCGGGGGCGCACTGGCGGCGATCGACGCGGAGACCCTGGCGGCCGCACTGTGGCGCGGCGTCGAACTGGTGGTCACCTCCATGGGCGGCGACGAGGTGCCGGGCACCATCGTCTCGGTGCTGCGGGCGGCCGCCGGTGCGGCCACCCAGCGTGCCGCCGACGGCGAAAGCCTGGGTCGCACCGTCGTCGCTGCCTGCGACGCCGCGGTGGTGGCGCTGGAGAAGACCACCGAGCAACTCGACGTCCTGGCCGACGCCGGCGTGGTGGACGCCGGGGGGCGGGGCCTGTTGGTCCTGCTGGATTCGCTGTGTTCGACGATCACCGGCGCAGCGCCCGCCCGGCCGGTCTACGAGCCGGCACCGCGATCGGCGGCCGTCGGTGGGGCGGTCCGCCGCCGGGCGCCGCAGTTCGAGGTGATGTACCAGCTGACCGGTGCCGACGAGGCCGCGGCGGACACCCTGCGGGAGAGGCTGGCGGAGTTGGGTGACTCGGTGGCCATCGCCGCCGCGCCGCCGGACAGTCACTCCGTGCACGTCCACACCGACGACGCCGGCGCCGCCATCCAGGCCGGCATCGCCGCCGGCCAGTTGAGCCGGATCGTCGTCTCGGCGCTCAGTTCGGGGGCCACCGGCCTACCCGCAGGCAGCTGGACCCGCGAACGTGCGGTGGTTGCCGTCGTCGACGGCGACGGGGCCGAGGCGTTGTTCGCCGGAGAGGGCGCCTGCGTGCTGCGGCCGGCCCCGGAGGATCCCGGTGCGGGCATCAGCGCCCACCAACTGGTGCGCGCCGTCGTCGACAGCGGCGCCGCGCAGGTCATCGTGCTGCCCAACGGCTACGTAGCGGCCGAGGAGCTGGTGGCGGGATGTACCGCGGCGATCGGCTGGGGTGTAGACGTGGTGCCGGTGCCCACGGGTTCGATGGTGCAGGGGCTGGCCGCGCTGGCCGTGCACGATCCCGGCCGCCAAGCCGTCGACGACGGCTACACCATGGCCCGTGCCGCCGGGGCGGCCCGGCACGGATCGGTCCGGCTGGCCACCGAGAACGCGCTGACCTGGGCCGGGCCCTGCAAGGCAGGGGACGGGCTGGGCATCGCCGGGGACGAGGTGCTGATCGTGGCCGGCGACGTCGCCGCGGCGGCGATCGGCCTGCTCGATCTGCTGATGGCGTCCGGCGGGGATCTGATCACCGTGCTGGTCGGCACCGGTCTCGGCGACCAGCAGGCCGCTGTCATCGAGGAGGTGCTGGAACGGCACATGCACGACCACCACCCCGGCAGTGAGCTGGTGGTCTACCGCACCGGCCACCGCGGCGACGTGCTGCTGATCGGGGTGGAGTAGTGGTCTGCCTCGACGATCGTCTCGACCTCGCCATCGGCGGCAAATCCGCCGATCGGCTCGACGAGGTGTTCGGCATCCGCACCGTCGGCGACCTGCTGCGGCACTACCCGCGCAGCTACGTGGAGGGCGCCCAGGTGCGGGGCGCCGCGGACGAACGCCCCGAGGCCGGCCAGCACATCACCATCGTCGACGTCATCTCGGACGCGGTGACCAAGGAGATGAAGAACAACAAGACGAAGAATGACGACCCGAGACAGAAGCGCAAGCCGCAGAAATTTCATCGCATCACCGTCGGTACCGGCCGCAACAAGGTGACGGCCACATTCTTCAACGCAGGCTGGATCAGCACCCAGCTCACTCCCAAGACCAGGGTGATGCTGTCCGGCGAGGTTGGCTACTTCAACGGGGTCATGCAGCTCACCCATCCGGCCTTCCTCATCCTCGACTCGCCGGACGGCAAGAACCACGGCACCAGATCGCTGCGCAACATCGCCGACGCATCGCAGGCCGTCAGCGGCGAGTTGGCGATGGAGGAGTTCGAGCGGAGCTTCTACCCGATCTATCCGGCCAGCACGAAACTGCAGACCTGGGACATCTTCCGCTGTGTGCGCCAGGCGCTGGCCGTGCTGGATCCGGTGCCAGATCCGCTGCCCGCGGATCTGCTTGCCGCGCATGGGCTTATCTCCGAGGACGAAGCGTTGCGCGCGATTCATCTCTCCGAGGACAAGTCCCTGCGCGAGCGTGCCCGGCAGCGGTTGACCTTCGACGAGGCCGTCGGGCTGCAGTGGGCGCTGGTGGCCCGCCGGCACGGCGAGCTGTCCGAATCGGGCCCGCCGGCACCACCTCGCGCCGACGGCCTGGCAGCGGAGTTACTGGCACGGTTGCCTTTCGAGCTGACCGCGGGGCAGCGGGAGGTGCTGGACGTGCTGTCCGGTGAGATGGCGTCCACCCGCCCGCTGAACCGGCTGCTGCAGGGCGAGGTCGGGTCGGGCAAGACCATCGTGGCGTTGCTGGCCATGTTGCAGATGGTCGACGCCGGCTACCAGTGCGCGCTGCTGGCTCCCACGGAAGTTCTTGCCGCACAACATCTTCTGTCGACCAGCGCAATGCTGGGGCCGTTGGCGATGGGCGGTCAGCTGGGTGGTGCGGAAAACGCCACCCGGGTGTCGCTGCTCACCGGGTCCATGACGGCGGCGCAGAAGAAGCAGGCGCGGGCCGAGATCGCGAGCGGGCAGGCCGGCATCGTCATCGGCACTCACGCGCTGCTGCAGGAATCGGTGGAGTTCCACAAGCTGGGCATGGTGGTGGTCGACGAACAGCACCGCTTCGGTGTCGAGCAGCGAGATCAGTTGCGCGCCAAAGCCCCTGCCGGTATCACCCCGCATCTGCTGGTGATGACCGCGACGCCGATACCGCGCACCGTCGCGCTCACCGTGTACGGCGACCTGGAGATCGCGACGCTGCGGGAGCTGCCCCGGGGGCGGCAGCCGATCACCACCCGGGTGATCCTGGTCAAGGACAAGCCGGCCTGGCTGGACCGGGCCTGGCAGCGGATCCGGGAAGAGGTCGCCGCGGGGCACCAGGCCTACGTGGTGGCGCCCCGCATCGACGAGGACGACGAGTCCTTCCAAGCCGAAGACGGTGGCCGGCAGACGACAACCGCCGTAGGCATGTTCGCGCGGCTGCAGCGCGCAGAGTTGGCGGGGTTGCGGCTGGGCCTCATGCACGGTCGGCTCTCGGCAGACGAGAAGGAGGCCGTCATGACCGCCTTCCGCGCCGGCGACCTCGACGTGCTGGTGTGCACCACGGTGATCGAGGTGGGCGTGGACGTACCCAACGCCACCGTCATGTTGGTGCTCGACGCCGACCGGTTCGGCATCAGCCAGCTGCACCAGCTGCGCGGCCGCATCGGCCGCGGCAAGGACGCCGGCCTGTGCCTGCTGGCCAGCTGGACCTCGCCGGGATCGGTTGCGGCGCAACGACTCAACGACGTAGCCGGCACGCTGGACGGATTCAAGCTGGCCAACCTGGATCTCAAAGAACGCAAGGAAGGAGACGTGCTGGGCCGCAACCAGTCCGGTCGCCCGATCACGCTGCGCCTGCTGTCGCTGGCCGAGCACGAGGCCTACATCGTGGCCGCCCGCGACTTCTGCGTCGCCGCCTACGCCGCGAACCCCGCCGACGCCGGACTGGTCTCGCTGGCAGCGCGTTTCACCGACACCGATCAGATCGAGTACCTGGACAAGTCATGACGCGCAAGGTGCTGCTGTGGCTGGCGGCGGTGGCCGCGCTGGCGCTGGTGGTCGCGTACCAGACGCTGGGATCCGCCGCGTCCCGGCACGCCGACGAATTCGCCGCGCGCGCCGACGTGCCGACCGTGCAGCCCGGCGAGGACGTGCTGGCCGGCATCGCAGTGGTGCCGTTGCGGGTTCGCCGGTACGACTACCTGCGGGTCGCATACGGCCCGGCGTGGGACGACGACAACGACGCCCCGCTGGGCCACAACGGCTGCGACACCCGCGACGACATCCTCAACCGCGACCTGGTGGACATCACCCATGTGTTCACCAAGCGGTGCCCCGACGCGGTGGCCACCGGGACCCTGCACGACCCGTACACCAACACCGTCGTCGCCTTCCAGCGCGGCGCCAAAGTGGGCGAAGCGGTGCAGATCGACCACATCGTCCCGCTGTCCTACGCCTGGGACATGGGCGCCTACGCGTGGCCGGCCGCCGAGCGTAAGCGCTTCGCCAACGACCCGGCCAACCTCCTGGCCGTGCAGGGGCAGGCCAATCAGGACAAGGGCGATTCGCCGCCGGCGCAGTGGATGCCGCCCAATGCGGCGTTTGCGTGCCAGTACGGCATGCAGTTCATCGCGGTACTGCGCGGTTACGGGTTGCCGGTGGATCTGCCGTCCAGCGTGGTGTTGCGTCAGGCCGCGGCCACCTGCCCCGCCGGCTGACCCCGCCGGCCGGCCCCCGTCCGGCCGACCGTCCGGCCGTGAGTGAATTCAACGACGTGACGCGCCGGTGGGGCGTCGCGCCGTTCACCGTCGGCGAGGACAGATCGGCGGAAAAAAATCAGGCTCCGGCGTAGGTGTCCGGGTCCGGACGGAACCGGGTGCCGTCGTCCAGCCCGTTCAACGCGTCCATGTGCTCGGTGGCCAGTTCGAATCCGAACACGTCCAGATTGCTGGCGATGTGCTCGGGCTTGGCCGACCGGAAAACAACCGAATTGCCCAGCTGCACGTTCCACCGCAACAACACCTGAGACGGTGTCTTGCCGTACTCGGCCGCGATCGAGGTGACCGTCGGGTTGTCGTTCAGCTTGCCCAGGGCCAGCGGCGTGTAGGACTGCGTCACCACCTCGTGCTCGGCATTCGAGCCGCGCAGCTCCTGCTGGTTGAGCAGCGGGTGCAGCTCGATCTGGTTGACGGCCGGCGTGACGAACGTCAGGTCGATGACCATCGACAAATGCTCGGCGGTGAAGTTGGAGACCCCGATCGAGCGGGCGTGCTCGTTGCCGCGGGACTGGATGAGCCCGCCGAAGGAGTCCACATATTTGCCCAGCGATGCGGCCGGCCAGTGAATCAGGTAGAGGTCGACGTAGTCCAGGCCGAGCCGTTCCAGGCTGCGCAGGCAGGCGTCCTGCGAGCTCTGGAAACCCTGTTCGGCGGTGGCCAGCTTGGTGGTGACGAACAACTCGGCGCGCGGAATGCCCGAGGCCGCGATCGCGCGGCCCACCGCAGCCTCGTTGCCGTAGGCGGCCGCGGTGTCGATGAGCCGGCAGCCCACCTCCAGCGCCGCGGACACCGCGCGTTCGGTCTCGTCCTCCGACAGCTCCGCGGTACCAAGACCGAGCACCGGCATGGTGTTCTCGTCATTGAGGGCTATCGAGGGGATCGAAGCGGCGCCCGACTCGCCAGTCAACGTCATCACCTACCTATTGAATTCGAACCTATGAAAATTGACGGTTTTTCAGATCTAGACCAAGACGGCGTTGCACTGGTGGCCGACTCGGGCACCACATACTACCGAGTTGAATACGCCACCTAACCAATGCGTCGCTACGTGTCCGTACAGTTGTCGCGGGGTACGGGACCCGAGGGCGGGTAAGCCAATTTTCGAGGGAGTGGCCGATGACCAAGAGTCTGCCAGGCGCGCCGGACCTCCATCCGGGAGCTACCGGCGAACAGAACGGCTGGATAGGTCGGGTGCAGCACACCGTCACCGCCGCGGGCGTCAAGGTCATCCCGTGGATTCCGGTCGGTGCCAAGCGGCTGCTGACCCGCGGTCGCTCGGTCATCATCGACGGCAACACCCTGGACCCGACCCTGCAGCTGATGCTGACCGGGTTGCGGGCCGTCGGCGTCGACGGCCTCGTGGTCGACGACGACGTCGCTGCCTCGCGGGCATTCATGCGCCAAAGCATGGCCGACATGCCGGGTCCGCAGATTCACGTCGAGGTCGAAGACATCACGCTGCCCGGTCCGGCCGGGGCTATCCCGGCGCGGCACTACCGCCCGCCGTCGGACGCGCCGACCCCGCTGCTGGTCTTCTACCACGGCGGTGGCTTCGCCCTCGGCGACCTGGACACCCACGACGGCCTGTGCCGGCTGACCTGTCGCGACGCGGGCATCCACGTCCTGTCGGTCGACTATCGGCTGGCACCGGAGCATGCGGCGCCGGCCGCGATCGACGACGTCTACGCCGCGTTCCGGTGGGCCTGGGAGCACGCCGAACAACTCGGCGCCATCCCCGGGCGGGTGGCGGTGGGCGGGGACAGCGCCGGCGGCAATCTGGCCGCCGTGGTCAGCCCGGCTGGCC
Organism: Mycobacterium kiyosense; assembly: GCA_021654635.1. Lineage (NCBI taxonomy): Bacteria > Bacillati > Actinomycetota > Actinomycetes > Mycobacteriales > Mycobacteriaceae > Mycobacterium > Mycobacterium kiyosense. The sequence continues at coordinate 4,125,333 of AP025179.1, read as the reverse complement.
CGGGACAACGGCGAACCTGCCCCGGTGCTGCAGTGGCTGATCTATCCGCGGACCGATTTCACCGCGCAGACCCGCTCGCTGAGCCTGTTCGCGCGCGGCTTCCTGCTGACCAGACGCGACATCGACTGGTTCACCGCGCAGTACCTGCGCAACTCCGGCATCGACCCGACGGATCCGCGGGTATCGCCGGCGCGGGCCGAGTCGCTGTCCGGGCTGGCGCCCGCGTTGATCGCGGTCGCCGGATTCGACCCGCTGCGAGACGAGGGTCAGGACTACGCCGCCGCGTTGCGTGCCGCCGGAACCCCGGTGGACCTGCGCTACCTGGGTTCGCTGACGCACGGCTTCGCCAACCTGTTCCAGCTCGGCGGTGACAGTTCCGCGGCCACGACGGAACTGATCTCGGCGCTGCGAGCACACCTGAGCCGGTCCTGACCTGTGCCGGCAGCCGCGTCGGTACTCTAGAAGCGCCCGCTCAGCGGGTGCCGCCAACGAACGTGAGGAACCTGTGGCCGACAAACCAAAGCGCCCCGCGCGACTCGACCTGAAGTCCGCCGACGGCAAATCCGGCCGCCTCATCCAGATCGCCGGCACCGCGATCGTGGTGATCTTCGCGGTGGCCCTGGTCTCCTACATCGTCATCTCCAAGCAGCACAAAAACGGGCCGGTCGACGCCAACGGCGCCGTCGTCGTCACCTCGAGCAAGCTGGTCACCGACAACGGCAAACCCAAGGCCGAGATCCAGTTTTTCGAAGACTTCCTGTGCCCGGCGTGCGGCAACTTCGAGCGCAGCTTCGGGCCCACCGTCTCCAAGCTGATTGACATCGGCGCGATCGCCGCCGACTACACCATGGTCACCATCCTGGACAGTGCGCACACCCAGAACTATTCGTCGCGGGCGGCCGCGGCCGGCTACTGCGTCGCCGACGAGTCCATCGAAGCGTTCCGCCGGTTCCATGAGGCGCTGTACAGCCAGGACATCCAGCCGTCCGAGACGGGCACGAAGTTCCCCGACAACGCGCGGTTGATCGAGATCGCCCGCCAGGCCGGCGTGTCGGGCAAGGTGCCGGACTGCATCAACAGCGGCAAGTACATCTCCAAGGTGACCGGTTTGGCGGCCGCCAACAACATTCAGGGAACGCCGACGGTCAGGATCAACGGCACCGAGTACCAATGGTCGACGCCGGCGGCGCTGGTCGACAAGATCAAGGGAATCGTCGGCAACGTTCCCGGTATCGACGAGGTCGCCGCGGCGGCGAAATCCTGAGGACCGTGTCCGAAGAACCAGCCGCACCAGCTGAGGTAACCGGTGGGCCGGCGCTTTTCGTGCCCGTGCTCAGCGCGTGGTGGGTGCTGATCGGCGGTGTGATCGGGTTGATCGCCTCGGTCACGCTGACGATCGAGAAGATCGAGCTGCTGCGCAATTCTTCGTACGTGCCGTCCTGCAACATCAACCCGATCCTGTCGTGCGGTTCGGTGATGGTGACACCGCAGGCTTCGCTGCTGGGTTTCCCCAACCCGCTGCTGGGCATCGCGGGATTCACCGTCGTAGTGGTTACCGGGGTACTGGCCGTCGCGAAAGTATCGCTGCCGCAATGGTATTGGAGTGGACTGGCGGCCGGGCTGCTGGTCGGCACGGGCCTGGTGCACTGGCTGATCTTCCAGAGTCTGTACCGCATCGGGGCGCTGTGCCCCTATTGCATGGTGGTCTGGGCGGTCACCGTGACGTTGCTGGTGGTGGTGCTGTCGATCCTGGCGCGTCCGCGCGCCGACTCGGGTGCCGTGCCGCGGTTGCTTTTCGGCTGGCGGTGGTCACTGGTGACGTTCTGGTTCACCGCCGTGTTCCTGCTGATCATGGTCCGGTTCTGGAATTATTGGTCGACGCTCATCTGAGTTAGGGTCGGGCGTGATCTCCAAAGTGTTGGTGGCCAACCGCGGCGAAATCGCGATCCGCGCCTTCCGCGCCGCCTACGAACTGGGTGTCGGCACCGTCGCCGTCTACTCCTACGAGGACCGCAATTCGCTGCACCGCTTGAAGGCTGACGAGTCCTATCAGATCGGCGAGCCGGGACATCCGGTGCGGGCCTACCTGTCGGTCGACGCGATCGTCGAGACAGCGCAGCGTTGCGGTGCGGACGCGGTCTACCCCGGTTACGGATTCCTTTCGGAGAACCCGCAATTGGCCGCTGCGTGCGCAGCGGCGGGCATCACCTTCGTGGGGCCGGACGCCGAGGTGCTCAAGCTGACGGGCAACAAGTCGCGGGCGATCGAGGCGGCGCGGGAGGCGGGCCTGCCGGTACTGCAGTCCTGCGCGCCGTCGGCCGCGGTGGCCGATCTGGTGGCGGCTGCCGACGATATGCGATTTCCCTTGTTCGTCAAGGCGGTTGCCGGTGGCGGCGGCCGCGGGATGCGCCGGGTGACCGAAAAGTCCGCGCTGCCAGAGGCGGTCGAGGCCGCCAGCCGCGAAGCCGAGTCGGCGTTCGGCGACCCGACGGTCTATCTGGAGCAGGCGGTGCTGCGCCCGCGCCATATCGAGGTGCAGATCCTGGCGGACACCCAGGGCAACGTGATCCATCTCTACGAGCGCGACTGCAGCGTGCAGCGCCGCCACCAGAAGGTGATCGAGCTGGCGCCGGCGCCGAACCTGCCGGACGAGCTGCGCGCGAAGATGTGCGCGGACGCGGTCGCGTTCGCCCGGCACATCGGATACAGCTGTGCGGGCACGGTCGAGTTCCTGCTGGACGAGAACGGCGAGTACGTCTTCATCGAGATGAACCCGCGAATTCAGGTGGAGCACACCGTCACCGAGGAGATCACCGACGTCGACCTGGTATCCAGCCAGTTGCGGATCGCGGCCGGTGAGACGTTGCAGGACCTGGGGCTGACCCAGGACGGCGTCCGTCCGCACGGCGCGGCGCTGCAGTGCCGCATCACCACCGAGGATCCGGCCAACGGATTCCGTCCCGACACCGGCCGGATCAGCGCGCTGCGCACCCCCCGGCGGGGCCGGCATCCGGTTGGACGGCAGCACCAACCTGGGCGCGGAGATCAGTGCGCACTTCGACTCCATGCTGGTCAAGCTGACCTGTCGTGGCCGCGATTTCAAGACTGCGGTCAACCGTGCCCGACGGGCCATGGCGGAGTTCAGGATTCGCGGGGTATCGACGAATATTCCGTTCCTGCAAGCGGTTCTGGGATGATCCCGATTTCCAGGCCGGCCGGATCACCACGTCGTTCATCGACGAGCGGCCCCGGCTGCTGACTGCCCGCACGTCGGCCGACCGCGGCACCAAGATCCTGAACTATCTGGCCGACGTCACCGTCAACCAGCCGCACGGCGCCCGGCCGTCGAAGGTGTACCCGCAGAACAAGTTGCCCGAGATCGATCGGGAGGCCGAACCGCCGCACGGGTCGCGACAGCGGCTGCTGGAACTGGGTCCGGAGGGGTTCGCGCGCTGGCTGCGCGAGTCAAAAGCGGTGGGCGTGACGGACACGACGTTCCGCGATGCCCACCAGTCGTTGCTCGCGACCCGGGTGCGCACCAGCGGGCTGATGATGGTGGCGCCGCACCTGGCGCGCACGGTGCCGCAGCTGTTGTCGGTGGAGTGCTGGGGCGGCGCGACTTACGATGTGGCGCTGCGGTTCCTGAAGGAGGACCCGTGGGAGCGGCTGGCCGCGCTGCGCGAGGCGATCCCCAACATCTGCCTGCAGATGCTGCTGCGGGGCCGCAACACGGTGGGTTACACGCCGTATCCGGAGATCGTCACGTCGTCGTTCATCGAGGAGGCGACGGCCACCGGCATCGACATCTTCCGGATTTTCGACGCGCTCAACAACCTGGACTCGATGCGTCCGGCCATCGACGCCGTGCGCGAAACCGGTTCTGCGATAGCCGAAGTCGCGATGTGCTATACCGGCGACCTGTCCGACCCGGGCGAGCGGCTCTATACGCTCGACTACTACCTGCGGTTGGCCGAGTCGATAGTGGCGGCCGGTGCGCACGTGCTGGCGATCAAGGACATGGCCGGGCTGCTGCGCGCGCCGGCGGCGCACACCCTGGTTTCGGCGTTGCGCAGTCGCTTCGACCTGCCTATCCACGTGCACACCCACGACACCCCGGGCGGGCAACTGGGCAGCTATGTGGCCGCCTGGCAGGCCGGCGCCGACGCGGTCGACGGGGCCGCGGCGCCGATGGCCGGGACCACCAGCCAGCCGGCGCTGAGTTCGATCGTGGCGGCCGCGGCGCACACCGACTACGACACCGGACTGTCGCTGTCGGCGGTATGCGCGCTGGAGCCGTACTGGGAGGCGTTGCGAAAGGTGTACGCGCCCTTCGAATCCGGGCTTCCCGGCCCGACCGGGCGGGTGTATCGTCACGAGATCCCGGGCGGGCAGCTGTCGAATCTGCGCCAGCAGGCGATCGCGCTGGGGCTCGGTGACCGGTTCGAGGAGATCGAGGAGGCCTACGCGGGCGCTGACCGGGTGCTGGGCCGACTGATCAAGGTCACCCCGTCGTCGAAGGTGGTCGGCGACCTGGCGTTGGCGCTGGTCGGCTCGGGGCTTACGGCCGACGAATTCGCCTCCGATCCAGCCCGATTCGACATCCCGGATTCGGTGCTGGGCTTTCTGCGCGGTGAGCTGGGCGACCCGGCAGGCGGGTGGCCGGAGCCGCTGCGGTCGCGGGCGCTGGAAGGGCGCGCGTCGGCCAAGCCGGCCCCGGAGTTGACCGCCGACGACCGGGCCGCGCTGTCGGTGCCCGGCCCCGACCGCCAGGCGACCCTCAACCGGCTTCTGTTTCCCGGCCCGACAAAGGAATTCGAAGACCATCGGGAACTCTATGGCGACACCTCCCAGTTGTCGGCCAACCAGTTCTTCTACGGCCTGCGGCAGGGCGAAGAGCATCGGGTGAAGCTGGAACGCGGGGTGGAGCTGCTGATCGGGCTGGAAGCCATCTCCGAACCCGACGAGCGTGGCATGCGGACGGTGATGTGCATCATCAACGGCCAGCTGCGACCGGTGCTGGTGCGCGACCGCGGCATTGCCAGCGCGGTGCCGGCCGCCGAGAAGGCCGATCGCGGCAACGCCGGGCACGTCGCCGCTCCGTTCGCCGGGGTGGTCACCGTCTCGGTATCCGAAGGGGACAAGGTCAGTGCGGGGGAGACCATCGCCACCATCGAGGCGATGAAGATGGAGGCGCCGATCACCGCGCCCGACGACGGCACGGTGGAACGGGTGGCCGTGTCGAGCACCGCGCAGGTGGAGGGCGGCGACCTGCTGCTGGTGCTGAGTTCGTCCGGTCGGTGACTCTTGACCCGCATCATCGGTGGCGTAGCGCGGGGCAGACGCCTGGTCGTGCCGCCGCGGGGGACGAGACCGACCACCGACCGGGTCCGCGAGTCCCTGTTCAACATCCTGACCGCACGCATCGACCTGACCGGTCTGGCGGTGCTGGACCTCTACGCCGGATCGGGTGCGCTCGGATTGGAAGCCTTGTCGCGCGGCGCGGCGTCGGGGCTGTTCGTGGAAGCCGACGCCCGGACCGCGGCCGTGCTGGCGCGCAATATCGACGCGGTGGGCCTGCCCGGTGCGACGGTGCGTCGAGGTGCGGTGGCGGCCGTGCTCGCGGCTGAGCCGCGGTCGCCGGTGGACCTGGTGCTTGCCGATCCGCCTTATGAAGTGGAGACCTCCGACGTCAACGCCGTGTTGTCGGCGCTGCACGACTGGACCAGGGAGGGAACGGTGGCGGTGGTGGAACGCGGCGTCGGCAGTGCGCCGCTGACCTGGCCGGAGGGCTGGGCGGTATGGCCGGAACGGGTTTACGGCGACACCCGGTTGGAGCTGGCCGAGCGGGTCTGAGCCGGCGTGTAGCGTCATCTCCCATGAGTGGCGCGGTATGCCCGGGGTCGTTCGACCCGGTCACGTTGGGTCACATCGACGTTTTCGAGCGCGCCGCGGCCCAGTTCGACGAGGTGGTGGTGGCCATCCTGGTCAATCCCGCCAAGAAGGGCATGTTCGACCTGGACGAGCGGATCGCGATGATCGAGGAGTCCACGGTCCACCTGCCGAACCTGCGGGTCGAGGCCGGTCAGGGCCTGGTGGTCGACTTCGTCCGCTCGCAGGGGATGAACGCGATCGTCAAGGGTCTGCGCACCGGCACCGACTTCGAGTACGAGCTGCAGATGGCGCAGATGAACAAGCACGTCGCCGGCGTCGACACGTTCTTCGTGGCGACCGCACCGGAGTATTCGTTCGTGTCGTCGTCGCTGGCCAAGGAGGTCGCCATGCTCGGTGGCGATGTGACCGCACTGCTGCCCGAGCCGGTGAACCGCCGGCTGCGGGAGCGGATCAATCGGTGAGCTGCAGGTAGTTGTCCGGGTCGACGGTGGCCTCGCCGGACCATCGGTAGGCGGTCAGTTTTCCATCCTTGGCCGCGCTGAAGTCCACGCACGCGCAGTGCTGGGTCCAGTCGCGCAGCTGCTTCGGGTCACCCTTGCGCCAGTAGTGGCCGAAGAACACCGGCACGGTGTCGGTGTAGACGTACGAACGCTCGTCGGCCGCCACCTCTATGTCGGGCAGCGTGGGATACGGCTCGTCGGTGTCGGTGGTCAAACCCGTTGCCATTTCCGCTATTTCGCGCAGTGTCGCGGCAGTGGCGTCCCACCAGCGGATCCTCGCTTGGCGGCGAACATGGCCGTCTTTGTCTTTGAACGGCGGTTGGCCGTGTTTCACCAGGCTGATCTCCGGACCCTTGAGCAGGATCTCGACCGCCGTGAACAGTTCGTCACCGGGCGTCGAGGATCGCACGAACTGATCCAGCGAGTTGAACCGATCCGAACCTAGTTGGCTTTCAACGTATTTCATGGACACTTCATGCCAGCACGCGTGAACCACCCGGATGTCGCCGAGGTCGAGCCACAGCGGCAGCGTGGCGAACCAGTCCAGGTAGTAGGTGCGCTGCCCGTCGGTGAGCTGGTCGAGAAACTCCCGGTGCTGGTTGGTGTTCTTCTCGTTCTGCGGGCGTAAGTATTTCCCGCTGCCGGAAGGATATTCGATGGAGTAGCAGATCGCGTTGAACTCGTGGTTGCCCATCACGACCTGCGCGCTACCGGCCTCGACCATCGCCTTGACGATCTGCAGCACGCGCAGTTGCTCGGTCCCGCGATCGACCAGGTCGCCGACGAAGATCGCCTGGCGCTCCGGATGCAGGTAGGCGCCATCGCCGGCCCGATAGTCGAGCTTGGCCAGTAGCCGCTCCAATTGGCCGGCACAGCCGTGGATGTCGCCGATGATGTCGTAACCCTGCATGAACCGATCTTCGCACCTGGGTTCGGCTGGCCTAGGACCGACACCGTCGCTCTCGCGCAGGTCCGATACCTGTTGGCGCACAACATCGTTAGGCCGCTGTTGCGGGTGTTCACCGCGCGGATAGGTGGCAACCGACGGTCGCGGCGCTGCTCGAGGTCTAGCGCGGTCTTCATCACGTGGGTTACGGTCCCTCTGTGGCGGAGACCGTGCTGATCACCGGGGCCTTCGGCCTGGTCGGTTCCGAGGTTGTCCGGCGATTCGCGCTCGACGGTTGGCGGGTGGTTGCGACCGCTCATCGCACCGTGGCCGCGCTGCCTGCCGGCGCGGAACCCGTGCAGGTCGATCTGACCGACGCCGACCAGGTTCAACGGGTGGTCGCCGAGGTTTCCTCGGACGTCATCGTTCACCTCGCCGCAGTCATCCCGCCGCTGATCTATTACAACGGTCGCCTCGGCCGCCGGGTGAACGTCGACGCCACCGCCGCACTACTGCAGGCCGCGGAACGATTACCGAATCCGCCGCGATTCGTGCATGCGTCCAGCGGTTCGGTGTACGGGTCGCGAAACCCTCATCGGCATCCCGAACCGGTCACCGCGGACACGCCCACGCGTCCGTGCGAGCTGTACGGCGGTCAGAAACTGGAAGCCGAACAACTGGTGCGGGCGTCGAACCTGGACTGGGTGATGATGCGCCTCGGCGGTGTGCTCAGCGTCGACCTCTCGGCCACCCCGTTCACCAAGGACACCCTGTATTTCGGCAGCGCCATGCCAGCCGACGGCCGGGTGCATTGCATCGATAGCCGGGACGTGGCAACCGCTTTCGCGGCGGCCACGGAAGCCGATGTGGTTGGGGAGACGCTGTTGATCGCCGGCGACGATTCGCACCGGCTGCTGCAGGGCGGGATCGGCTCAGCCCTGGCGGCCGCACACGGAATGCCCGGCGCGATGCCGGCCGGTCTGCCGGGGAACCCGGACAGCGACGACGACTGGTATCCCAACGACTGGATGGACACCGCCCGCGCGCAGCAGTTGCTGAAATTCCAGCACTATTCGTGGCCCGACATGCTCGCCGAGATACGGGATCGGGCCGGCTGGATGCGCTACCCGCGGCGGGTCATCGCACCCATGGCGCATCAGTTCGTCAAACGTCAAGGGGCATATCGCAAGTCGCCCAGAACGCACGCGGACGTGTGGGGTGCGCTACGAGCCAGGTTCGGTGAGGTGGCGGTCGACACGGCTGGCGCCGAATAGCTCGTCGGGTCAGTCAGAAGACGATTGTCTGATTGTCATGCACGATGACGCGGTCCTGACAGTGCCATAGCACCGCACGCGAGAGCACGGCGCGTTCGACGTCGGCCCCGAGCCGCACCAGGTCGTCGACGGTATGAGTGTGGTTCACGCGCACCACATCCTGCTCGATGATCGGGCCTTCGTCGAGCACCTCGGTGACGTAGTGGGCGGTCGCACCGATCAGTTTCACGCCGCGCTCGCGGGCCCGCTTGTAGGGCGCCGCACCGATGAAGGCCGGCAGGAACGAGTGGTGGATGTTGATCAGCGGGCACCCGACGGCGTCGAGGAACTCCGGGGTGAGGATTTGCATGTAGCGGGCCAGTACCACCAAATCGACGTTGCCGGTGAGTAATTGGAGCTGACGTTGCTCGGCCTCGGCGCGGGTGTCGCGGGTCGCGGGGATGTGGATGAACGGCACTCCGAACGGGCGGACGCGTTCGGCGAGGTCGGGATGGTTGGCGATGACCATCGCGATCGACATCTGCAGTTCGCCGCGACGATTGCGCCACAACAGGTCCAACAGGCAGTGGTCGTCCTTGGAGGCCATGATGGCGACCCGCTTGGGTTTGGCGGCCTCGGTGAACCGGTAGTCCATGGCGAACCTGTCGGCGACCGCAGTGGCGAATTCGTTTTCCAGTCCGTCGAGCGCGGCGGTCAGCCCGGGCAGGTGAAAGATGGCCCGCTGCAAGAAGGTTCCGTCTTCGGGGGCGGTGGAATGCTGGTCCAGGGAGATGATGTTGGCGCCGGCCTGAGTCAGGAAGGTGCTGACAGCGGCGATGATCCCGGGGTGGTCGTCGCAGCGCAGCAGCAGCCGCCCGATGTCGGCGGGCGGCGGGGGCCGGCGGGCCGCTGGGCGAAGCTGCCCGCCTCGTTCGGCGTCGCGGTATTCGCGATTAGGAGCTCCTTCTGCAAGGCCGTTGCGGAAAATTCGCTGGCCAGGATATAACGGCCCACCGCCGAACGGTGGGCATCGCCGACAACCTCGCGATGATGCAGCGGTTGGGCGTGCTGGGCTGAAGCTACTCGGGCTCGTCGTCTTCGGCGGGTGGGTAGCGGCGTTCGGGGTGGTGGAAGGTGTTGATGCGGGGTTGGCCGTGGTCGAGGTGGGTGGGGGTAGCCATTGGGTGAGGCCGCGGCTGGTGGTGTGGGTGGTCCAGCCGTGTTCGGCGAGGCGGTTGTGGATGCCGCAGGCCAGGGCGAGGTTGGTGATGTGGGTGCTGTGGCAGGTTTGCCAGGCGGTGAGGTGATGGACCTGGCAGTGGTAGGCCGGGGTGGTGCAGCCGGGGCGGGTGCAACCGCGATCGCGGGCATACAGGATCAGCCGCTGTGCCGGGTTGGCCAGCCGCTTGGTGTGGTAGAGCGCCAGCGGTGTGGCGCCGTCGAACAGGGCGAGGTAGGGGTGCGCGGCGCCCGACCAGCGGATCACATCGGACATCGGCACTAAACTGCCGCCGCCGGTGCGGGCTGTGCCGGTGCCGGCTTCCAATTCGGTCAGGGTGGTGGTGACGATCAGGGTGACCGGCAACCCGTTATGGTGGCCGAGTTTGCCGCAGGCCAGCAGCGCCAGCAGCCCGGCCTGCAGCCCATCGTGCTGACGCTGAGCCGTGGTGCGGGTGTCGCGGCGGACCGCCTCGGGGTCGGGCTCGCCCTCGTCGATGTGGGGCAGGTGGTCGTCGGGGTTGGCGATGCCGGGGGCGGCCAGTTTGGCCCAGGCGGCTTGCAGGGCGGCGCGCAGCGCGGGGGTGATCCAGCCGGTGAGTTTGGACATGCCGTCGGGGTCTTGTTTGCCCAGACTCAGGCCGCGCTTGCGGGCGCGTTCGTCGTCGGAGAATTCCCCGTCGGGGTGCAGGTAGGTCAGTAGTGCGGTGGCGTAGTCGGCGACCTCGTCGGGGCGGGTGCTGGCGGCTTGGTCGGCCAGGTCGGCTTCGGCGTGTTCGCGGGTACCGGCGTCGACGTCGGCGGGCAGGTGTGTGAAGAAGTCGCGGATCTCCGCCACGTGCTCACTGCCGATGCGGCCGCGGCGTTGGGCGGCGGCGGTGGCTTCCAGCTTCGGGGGCAGCGGCTCCCCCGTCAGCGACATCCGGGGACCGAGGTCGGCGGCGTCGGCGATGCGCCGGCTGGCCTGGGCGCGGGTGATGCGCAGCCGGTCGGCCAGCGTATTGCGCAGGGTGTCGCCCAGCTCCTCTTTGGTGGCGGTGCCCAACTGGTTGAGCAGCTGATGCTGCGGCACCGGCAACCGCCGCGCCACCGTCTCCAAGCGCTCCAGGATCGCCATCCGCTCCGGGGTGGTGAGTACCTCAAAGCTCGACTCGCACAACCGCTCGACGGCCGCATCGCACGCGTCGAGGACCTCGACGATCTCCGCACGCGTGCTGGCTGTCATGCCTCGGATTCTACGAACACCCACCGACAACCCGGGGCCAGCAAGGACGCCGAAGACAAAGCCAGGCAAGAACTTTCGAGAATGGAACCCAACGCGACCTCGGTGCGTCTAATCCCTTGGGACCGCTATACGGTCAAGAATTTCCGTACCCCGTCAGTAGCACTCGTGCCCACTGTGCTCGGCATCCGGGGAGCCGCCCATCATTTTCAGCATCGGTAGTCCACCGCTGGTGAAGAACCGCACAACCAACACCGCCGCAACAACCAGAAAGGCGATGTTCAACCACGTCGTGTAGTTCCACGAGATCCCGGCCGACATGACCATCGCATTGCGCTGACTCGGTATGAGACCGGCTGCGCCGAAAGCCAATTCGACTACGTAACCGGCCACCACCATCGCGGCGTAGAACGTAGCCAGCAGGGTCAGCATCATCCGGGTGCCGTAGTACTTACGGTAGATGTTCAGGATCGGCAGGATCAGCAGGTCGGCGAAGATGAACGCGATGACCCCGCCGAAGCTGATCCCGCCGTTCCACAGCACCGCGGCCAACGGCACATTGCCAATCGAGCAGACGAACGACACGATCGCCACGAACGGCCCGACGAGCGGTCCCCAAATCGCTGACCAGGTCGGATGATTCGTCAAAAAGAAGTTCTGCCAAAAGGTTTCGGGCACCCACGCCGCGATCGCGCCCGCAATGAACAGACCGATGACCAGATCGCGCAGGATCGCGAGCCACTCCATCACGAAGACGTGCGACACCGAGGTGAGCCCCTGTCCCGAAAACAGGCGGCGCCAGAAGGAACCCTCACCCTTGATCGACATGTCCATTGCCGCATGGCCTTCCATGGATCCGGCGATACCCTTGTCGGCCTGCTCGCGGGCGGCTTCGACGAGCCGCGAGCGCACGAAGATCCGAAACAACACGGCGAGCACGAGGATCATCAGCGGTCCGCCCACGAACTCGGCGGCGGTGAACTGCCAGCCCATCAGCAGCGCCAGGATGATGCCCAGCTCAATCACGAGGTTCGTCGAACCGATCTCGAAGGCCATCGCGGCAGTGAAGTTCGCGCCCTTGCGGAACAGCGATCGGGCCAGGGCGACCGCGGCGTACGAGCAGGACGACGATGCTGCGCCCAGGCCGGCCGCCACCGCCAGGGTCCGCGGCCGGTCGTCGCCCAGCAGCGCCACGATGGTCGAACGACGCACCACCGCCTGGACCACCGCCGAGAGGGCGAAGCCGAGGATCAGCGCCCAGAGGATCTCCCACGTCATCGAACCGGTGAGCGCCAACGCGTGGCCGACCGCCGATAACACCTTGTCCATCGCGGGAACCTCCGCCCGGTCGGCAACGGGACATCAGCAACCTATACCCCATAGGGGTATAGGTCAAGCGGGCCGGGTGAGAGTCGCGCGACGGGGATCAGCGAGCCCTGATGCGCTTGCTCCAGCCTGCGCCATTGCCCAGTCCACCCGCCCGCGTGCTGCGCGGCGGGTGGAGCTTGTCGACGATGCGCCGCCGACACGCCGGCGGCGATAGGCTGGTAGCAAACCACGTGCTTGCGAGTGGTCTGCGGGACCGCAACCGAAATTCGAGCCCGACACACCGGCGTCACCACCGCCGTCACAGACGTAACACCAGGCACACTGGTAACAACCAGGATTGTTTGCAGGACGCCAGGAGGGTGTGGCCGTGTACCGAGTCTTTGAAGCGCTCGACGAATTGAGCGCCATCGTCGAAGAAGCCCGTGGCGTGCCGATGACGGCGGGCTGCGTGGTGCCTCGCGGCGATGTGCTGGAGCTGATCGACGACATCAAGGACGCCATCCCCGGCGAACTCGACGACGCCCAGGACGTGCTGGACGCCCGCGATTCGATGCTGCACGACGCCAAGTCGCATGCCGACTCGATGGTGTCGTCGGCCACCACCGAGGCCGAGTCGATGATCAACCACGCCCGCGCCGAGGCCGACCGGCTACTGTCCGACGCCAAGGCCCAGGCCGACCGGATGGTCAGCGAAGCGCGCCAGCACAGCGAGCGGATGGTCGGGGAGGCGCGCGAGGAAGCCATCCGGATCGCCGCGTCGGCCAAGCGCGAGTACGAGGCCAGTATCAGCCGCGCGAAGTCCGAATGCGACCGGCTGATCGAGAACGGCAACCTCTCCTATGAGAAGGCCGTGCAGGAAGGCATCAAGGAGCAGCAGCGCCTGGTGTCGCAGAATGAGGTGGTCCAGGCTGCGCACGCCGAATCCACCCGTCTGATCGACACCGCGCACGCCGAAGCCGACCGGCTGCGCGGCGAATGCGACATCTACGTCGACAACAAGCTCGCCGAATTCGAGGAGTTCCTCAACGGCACCCTGCGTTCGGTCGGGCGCGGTCGTCACCAACTGCGCACCGCGGCCGGCACGCACGACTACGTGACGCGGTAGGCCGCGTACATCCACGCATGTCGTGGAGCCCTCGGCCGGGAGCCGTAGGATTCCGGTATGGCCAAGCGGCACAGCCAGACCACCCATCGACCCGCAACCGGGCCGATGGCGATCGATATCGCCCGGTTGGGCCGACGCCCCGGCGGCACGTTCACGGTGCGCCAGACCGTGGACAGTCCATTGCGCATCGGTGTGGAGCTGATCGCGATCCAGTCCGGCGCACCGCTCGAGCTGGATCTGCGGCTGGAATCGGTGTCCGAAGGTGTGCTGGTGACCGGGACGGTGGCCGCGCCGACCGCCGGCGAGTGCTCCCGCTGCCTGTCGCCGATCGAAGGACGGGTGCAGGTCGGGCTGACCGAGCTGTTCGCCTACCCGGACAGTGCCACCGAGGCGACCACTGAAGAAGACGAGGTGGGCCACGTCGTCGACCAGAGGATCGACCTCGAGCAACCGATCATCGACGCGGTAGGCCTGGAACTGCCGTTCTCTCCGGTGTGCTCGCCCGACTGCCCGGGTCTATGCCCGCAGTGTGGGGTGTCGCTGGCCGCCGAACCCGGCCACCACCACGACCAGATCGACCCGAGGTGGGCCAAGCTGGCCGCGATGCTGCCCCCGCCGGAAGGCGAACAACGGTGAGTCCGTCGCCGCAGCCGCTGCTCGATGCGCTCGGTGTCGACTTGCCCGACGAACTGCTCTCGCTGGCGCTGACCCACCGCAGCTACGCCTACGAGAACGGCGGTCTGCCCACCAACGAACGGCTGGAATTTCTGGGGGACGCGGTGCTGGGGCTGACCATCACCGACGAGCTCTACCACCGCCATCCCGACCGCTCCGAAGGGGACCTGGCCAAACTGCGGGCCAGCGTGGTCAACACCCAGGCGCTCGCCGACGTCGCCCGCAACCTCACGGAGCAAGGGCTGGGCGTCTACGTGCTGCTGGGCCGCGGCGAGGCCAACACCGGCGGTGCCGACAAGGCCAGCATCCTGGCCGACAGCATGGAATCGCTGCTGGGCGCGATCTACCTGCATCACGGCATCGAGGTGGCGCGCGAGGCGATCCTGCGGTTGTTCGGTCCGTTGCTGGACGCGGCCCCGACCCTTGGTGCGGGGCTGGACTGGAAGACCAGTCTGCAGGAGCTCACCGCGGCGCGCGCGCTGGGCACGCCGTCGTACCAGGTCACGTCGACCGGGCCGGATCACGATAAGGAATTCACCGCGGTCGTGCTGGTGATGGAAACCGAGTACGGGTCGGGGATGGGCCGTTCCAAGAAAGAAGCCGAGCAGAAGGCGGCATCGGCCGCCTACAAGGCGCTCGAGGCGGCCGAGGTGCTCGGTTCGGCGGGGAAATCGACCGCCTGATGACCCGCTGGACCCGCGGCCCCCGCCGGGCGCCGGCCCGGCCGCGCCGCCGACTGTGAACTTTCCGCCTGCCGTGCGGCGGGTCGCGTCGCAGGCTTCACGCTCGGCACTGAAGGGGGCCCGCTGAATGCCCGAGCTGCCCGAAGTCGAGGTGGTGCGGCGCGGACTGCAGGCGCACGTCGTCGACAAGGCGATCACCGCGGTCCGCGTCCACCATCCCCGTGCGGTGCGCCGCCACGAGGCCGGCCCGGCCGATCTGACCGCGCGGTTGCTCGACGCCCGGATCACCGGGACCGATCGGCGCGGCAAGTACCTGTGGCTGCTGCTGGACAAGCCCGCCGACCCCGACATGGCCCTGGTCGTCCACCTCGGCATGAGCGGGCAGATGTTGCTGGGCAAGGTGCCGCGCGCCGAGCACGTGCGCATTTCGGCGCTGCTCGACGACGGCACCGTGCTCAGCTTCGCCGACCAGCGGACCTTCGGCGGGTGGCTGCTGGCCGACCTGGTCGAGGTGGACGGCAGCGTGCTGCCGGCGCCCGTGGCGCATCTCGCGCGTGATCCGCTGGACCCTCGGTTCGACGCCGAATCGGTGGTGAAAGTGTTGCGGCGCAAGCATTCCGAGATCAAGCGCCAGCTACTGGACCAGCAGGTGGTCTCGGGCATCGGCAACATCTACGCCGACGAGGCACTGTGGCGGGCCAGGGTCAACGGCGCGCGGGTGGCCGACACGCTGTCCCGTCGTCAGCTCACCGCGGTATTGGACGCCGCCGCCGAGGTGATGCGCGAAGCACTGGCCAAGGGCGGCACGTCGTTCGATTCGCTGTATGTCAACGTCAACGGCGAGTCGGGTTACTTCGACCGGTCGCTGGACGCGTACGGTCGCGAAGGCGAACCCTGTCGTCGCTGCGGGACGGTGATGCGCCGCGAGAAGTTCATGAACCGGTCGTCGTTCTACTGTCCGAAATGCCAGCCCCGGCCGCGTCGGTAGATCGATAGAAAGGGAACCATGACCGAACTCTGGGTCGAACGCACCGGCACCCGGCGCTACACCGGACACAGCTCGCGGGGAGCGCAGGTCCTGATCGGCAGCGAGGACGTCGAGGGCGTGTTCACCCCGGGCGAGTTGCTCAAGATCGCGCTGGCCGCCTGCAGCGGGATGTCCAGTGACCAGCCGCTGGCCCGCCGGCTCGGCGACGAATACCGCGCGACCGTCCGGGTGTCCGGGGTGGCCGACCGCGAGCAGGAGCGCTATCCGCTGCTCGAGGAGACGCTGGAACTGGACCTGTCCGGCCTGAGCGCGCAGGACAAGCAACGCGTGCTCACCGTCGTGGAACGGGCCGTCGACGCGGTGTGCACGGTCGGTCGAACGCTGAAATCGGGCACCACGGTCAACTTCGAGGTCGCCGATGTCGGCGCCTGACCAGGTGCGGTTGACCGCGTGGGTGCACGGACGTGTCCAGGGTGTCGGTTTCCGCTGGTGGACCCGGTGCCGGGCGCTGGAACAGGGGCTGACCGGATATGCGGCCAACCAGGCCGACGGGCGGGTGCTGGTGGTCGCCCACGGTCCGCGGCCGGCAGCCGAGCGGCTGCTGGAGCTGCTGCGCGGCGGCGGCACACCGGGCCGGGTGGATAAGGTTGTCGCCGACTGGTCCGAGCCCACGGAGCAGTTCAGCGGATTCGTCGAGCGGTAATCTGGCCCCTCGTGTACCTCAAGAGTCTGACGCTGAAGGGCTTCAAGTCCTTCGCCGCGCCGACGACTCTGCGCTTCGAACCGGGCATCACCGCCGTCGTCGGGCCCAACGGATCGGGTAAGTCCAACGTGGTCGACGCCCTGGCCTGGGTGATGGGCGAGCAGGGCGCCAAGACGCTGCGGGGCGGCAAGATGGAGGACGTCATCTTCGCCGGCACGTCCTCGCGCGCGCCGTTGGGCCGCGCCGAGGTCACCGTCACCATCGACAACTCCGACAATGCGCTGCCGATCGACTACTCCGAGGTCTCGATCACCCGCCGGATGTTCCGCGACGGTGCCAGCGAGTACGAAATCAACGGCAGCAGTTGCCGTTTGATGGATGTGCAGGAGTTGTTGAGCGACTCGGGCATCGGCCGCGAGATGCACGTGATCGTCGGGCAGGGCAAGCTCGACGAGATCCTGCAGTCGCGCCCCGAGGACCGCCGCGCGTTCATCGAGGAAGCCGCGGGCGTGCTCAAGCACCGCAAGCGCAAGGAAAAGGCGCTGCGCAAGCTCGACGCGATGGCGGCCAACCTGGCCCGGCTGACCGACCTGACCACCGAGTTGCGCCGGCAGCTCAAACCGCTGGGCCGCCAGGCCGAGGTGGCGCGTCGTGCCCAGACCATCCAGGCCGACCTGCGCGACGCCCGGCTGCGGCTGGCCGCCGACGACCTGGTCAGCCGTCGTACCGAGCGGCAGGCGATCTTCGACGCCGAGACCACCATGCGCCGCGACCACGACGAGGCCGCCGCCCGGCTGGCGGTGGCCGCGGAGGAGCTGGCCGTCCACGAACAGGCGCTGGCCGAGCTCTCGCAGCGTGGCGAGGCGATCCAGCAGACCTGGTTTCGGCTGTCGGCGCTGGCCGAGCGGGTCGGCGCGACGGTGCGGATCGCCACCGAACGTGCCCAGCACCTCGACACCGAGCCGCTGCGCGCCAGCGACACCGACCCCGACGCGCTGGAGGCCGAGGCCGACGAGATCGCCTCGTTCGAGCGTCAGTTGCTCGAGGAACTGGCGGAGGCGGGCACCCGGCTGGATGCCGCCCGCGCCGAGTTGGCCGAATGGGAACGCCGTGCCGTCGAGGCCGAAAAGGCCCACCTGGCGGCCGTGCGGGCCGAAGCCGACCGGCGCGAAGGGCTGGCGCGGCTGGCCGGGCAGGTCGAGACCATGCGTGCGCGCGTCGAGTCGATCGACGACAGCGTCGCGCGGCTCACCGAGCGCATCGAAGAGGCCGCCGCCCGCGCCCAGCAGACCCGCGCGGAGTTCGAGGGCGTGCAGAGCCGCGTCGGCGAACTCGACCAGGGCGAGGTCGGCCTCGACGAGCATCACGAACGGACGATGACGGCGTTGCGGCAGGCCGAGACGCGGCTGGCCGAGCTGCAGGCCGCCGAACGCGGCGCCGAACGTCAGGTGGCGTCGCTGCGGGCCCGCATCGATGCGCTGTCGGTGAGCCTGGAACGCAAGGACGGCGCGGCCTGGATCGCCGAACATCACAGTGGTGCAGGGATTTCGGGTTCGGTAGCGCAGTTGGTCAAGGTGCGCTCCGGGTACGAGGCGGCGCTGGCCGCGGCGCTGGGTTCGGCCGCCGACGCGCTGGCCGCCGACAGCCTGGGTGCTGCCCGCAGCGCGGTCGCCGCGCTCAAGCACGCCGACGGCGGCCGGGCCGCCCTGGTGCTCAGCGACTGGCCCGCGCCAGCTGACGCGCCGCATCCGGTCGCGCTGCCCGACGGGGCGGCGTGGGCGCTGGACCTGATCGAGGCGCCGCCGCGGCTGCGCGGCGCGATGGTCGCCATGCTGTCCGGGGTCGTGGTGGTCGACGACCTGGGTGCGGCGCTGGACCTGGTAGCCAATAGGCCGCAGCTGCGCGCGGTCACCCTGGACGGCGACCTGGTGGGCGCCGGTCGGCTCAGCGGAGGATCCGACCGCAAGTTGTCCACGCTGGAGGTCGCGTCCGAGATCGACAAGGCGCGCGACGAACTCGCCGCCGCCGAGGAACAGGTCGCGCAGCTCAGCGCCGCACTGTCCGGCGCGCAGGCCGAGCAGACCGCCCGCCAGGACGCCGCCGAGCATGCACTGGCCGCGCTCAACGAGTCCGACACTGCGATCTCGGCGATGTACGACCAGCTCGGCCGGCTGGGCCAGGACGCCCGGGCCGCCGAGGACGAGTGGAACAAGTTGCTGCGCCAGCGCGAGGAGTTGGAGACCGGGCGCGCCCGCACCGTGGCGGAAGTCGTCGAACTCGAGACCCGGTTGCGCAACGCGCAGCAGATCGAGCTGGTCAGCGAGGCCGAGGCCAACCCGGCCGAAGCCCGGCAGGCGATCGCCGCCGCGGCCGACAACGCGCGCAGCTTCGAGGTGGAGGCCCGGCTGGCGGTGCGCACCGCCGAGGAGCGGGCCAACGCGGTGCGCGGGCGCGCCGATTCGCTGCGCCGTGCCGCCGCGGCCGAACGCGAGGCCCGGGTGCGGGCCGAGCAGGCGCGCGCCGCCCGGGTGCGCGCCGCCGGGATAGCCGCCGCGGTCGCGGAATCCGGGCGGCTGCTGGCGGCGCGGCTCAACGGGGTGGTGGATGCGGCGGCGCGCCGCCGCGATCAGCCGGCCGAACGTCAGCAGCGGTCGGTCGCGCTGGCCGCGGTGCGCGAGGAGACCAACACCTTGAGCGCGCGGGTGGCCGCCCTCACCGATTCGCTGCATCGCGACGAGGTTGCCAACGCGCAGGCGGCGATGCGCATCGAACAACTCGAGCAGATGGTGCTCGAGCAGTTCGGGATGGCGCCGGCCGACCTGATCGCCGAGTACGGCCCCGACGTCCCGCTGCCGCCCACCGACCTGGAGATCGCCGAGTTCGAGCAGGCCCGCGAACGGGGTGAACAGGTGGTCGCACCCGCGTCGATGCCGTTCGATCGCACCACCCAGGAACGGCGCGCGAAACGGGCCGAGCGGGAACTCGCCGAGCTCGGCCGGGTTAACCCGCTAGCCCTCGAAGAGTTTGCTGCGCTGGAAGAACGCTACAACTTCCTGTCCACCCAGCTCGAGGACGTCAAGGCCGCCCGCAAGGATCTGCTGGACGTCGTCGCCGAGGTCGACGCGCGCATCCTGCAGGTGTTCAGCGACGCATTTTTCGACGTGGAACGCGAATTCCAGACGGTGTTCACCGCGCTGTTCCCCGGCGGCGAAGGCCGGTTGCGGCTGACCCAGCCCGACGACATGCTCACCACCGGGATCGAGGTGGAGGCGCGCCCGCCGGGCAAAAAGGTCACCCGGCTTTCTTTGCTGTCTGGCGGCGAGAAGGCGCTGACGGCGGTGGCGATGCTGGTCGCGATCTTCCGCGCCCGGCCCTCGCCGTTCTACATCATGGACGAGGTGGAAGCCGCGCTGGACGACACCAACCTGCGCCGGCTGATCAGCTTGTTCGAGATGCTGCGGGATCGCTCGCAGCTGATCATCATCACCCATCAAAAGCCCACCATGGAGGTTGCCGACGCGCTCTACGGCGTGACGATGCAGGGCGACGGCATCACCGCCGTCATCTCGCAACGCATCCGCGGCCAGCAGGTGGATCGGCTGGGCGCGGCAGCGGGCTGAGTCACTTCGGCCCGCCGCGGGTACTGGTGGCGTTGCGCGGGTACAAGGTGGCCTTGAGGGTGAACCGAGGGCGTTGCGGGTGAAGGCAGGGCGTCGACTGTGTACCGGCGGCGGGACTGCAACGATTTTCCCGCCCGGACTGCACCGCCGACGCCCAGGTTTCACACTCAACGGCCGGGCTGCACGCTCGTCGTCCGGGATGCGCGGGAGAGGCGCGCCGATGGGCGATCCCCGCTGACGCTGTCCCGGCAAGCCGTCGCTGACCCCGCCCGCTGATCCCCTCAACCCGCCGAGTGCCGGATGCCCCCGGCTGGAAGGATTGTCAGCGTGTCCGAAGGTCTGTGGATCGCCATCGCGGTCGTTGCCGCCCTGCTCATCATCGTGGCGCTGGTCGTGGGACTGGTCCGCTACCGCAGACGCCAGATCAGCCTGGCCAAACCGCACACCGAGGCCATCGACCGCTCCGGCGGTTACACCGCCTCCTCCGGCATCACGTTCAGCCAGACACCCACCCTGGACGCCACCGGGCTGCCCGCCGTCGGCGACGACGCGACCATTCCGCGGGACGCACCCAAGCGGCCGATCTCCGAGGTCCAGCTGCCCGCCGTCGAGCCCGACATCGAGGTGCCGCCCACCGCGCCGCCGGAGGTGCCGGCGGTGCCGGAGGTGCCGGACACCCCCGAGGGCCTGGACATCCTCGAGGTCCTCGAGCCGGAGACACCCGAGCCGCCCCAGCCCGAGAAACCCGAGAAGCCCGAGAAGCCCGAGAAGCCCGAGAAACCCGAGGCGGCCCAAACCCAGCCCGAGGCGCCCGCGGTCGAGGAGATCGCGCCGACCGAGGGACGGCTGGAACGCCTGCGCGGCCGGCTGGCCCGCTCGCAGAACGCGCTCGGGCGCAGCATGCTGGGCCTGCTCGGCGGCGGCGACCTGGACGAGGACTCCTGGCAGGACGTCGAGGACACCCTGCTGGTCGCCGATCTGGGACCGGTGGTTACCGAGTCGGTGGTCACCCAGCTACGCGCCCGGCTGGCCAGCGGCAACGTGCGCACCGAGGCCGACGCCCGCGCGGTGCTGCGCGACGTGCTGATCAAAGAGCTGCACCCGGACATGGACCGCTCCATCCGTGCGCTACCGCACGCCGACCACCCGTCGGTGCTGCTGGTCGTCGGCGTCAACGGCACCGGGAAGACCACCACCGTCGGCAAGCTGGCCCGGGTGCTGGTGGCCGACGGCCGCCGCGTGGTACTGGGGGCCGCCGACACCTTCCGGGCCGCGGCCGCCGACCAGCTGCAAACCTGGGCGTCTCGGGTCGGCGCGGAAGTGGTCCGCGGCGCCGAGGGCGCCGACCCGGCCTCGGTGGCGTTCGACGCCGTCGACAAGGGCATCGCCGCCGGCGCCGACGTCGTCCTGATCGACACCGCCGGCCGGCTGCACACCAAGGTTGGCCTGATGGACGAGCTGGGCAAGGTCAAGCGGGTGGTCACCCGCCGCGCCGCCGTGGACGAGGTGCTGCTGGTGCTCGACGCCACGATCGGCCAGAACGGACTCGCCCAGGCCAAGGTGTTCGCCGAAGTCGTCGACATCACCGGCGCGGTGCTGACCAAGCTGGACGGAACGGCCAAGGGCGGCATCGTGTTCCGGGTCCAACAGGAACTCGGGGTACCGGTGAAGCTGGTCGGACTGGGTGAGGGCCCCGACGATCTGGCGCCCTTCGAGCCGGCCGCATTCGTCGACGCCCTGCTCGGTTAGCACTTCTTACACACCAGTTTCTACGTTAATTTCCACGAAACATCGCTGCCCCATCCGCGCAACAACTTATGCGCATGGTTCTGGATCAGGTCACCAGTCAATCCATCTGGGGCCCTCCCGACGCTGACTGGAGGTGATAGCGAGTGAGTTTCCCGATGATGGGCCAGCCCAATACGGGCGATACCGCCTGGATGCTGGCGAGTTCCGCGCTCGTTTTGTTGATGACGCCGGGCTTGGCGTTCTTCTACGGCGGCATGGTGCGTGCCAAGAGCGTGCTCAACATGATCATGATGAGCATCAGCGCAATGGGCGTCGTCACCGTGCTGTGGGTGCTCTACGGCTACTCCATGGCATTCGGCACCGACACCGGCAACGTCGTCGGCAGCCCGACCGAATACTGGGGACTGAAGGGTCTCATCGGCGGCAATGCGGTCGCGGCCGATCCGACCAAGACCCCGCCCGTCTCGGCGACGGATATCCCGCTGGCCGGCACCCTGCCCGCCACCGTCTTCGTCGCCTTCCAGCTGATGTTCGCGATCATCACCGTCGCCCTGATCTCGGGCGCGGTCGCCGACCGCCTCAAGTTCAGCGCCTGGATGGTGTTCTCCGGCCTGTGGGCCACCCTGGTCTACTTCCCGGTCGCGCACTGGGTGTTCGCCTTCGACGGCTTCGCCTCGGAGAAGGGTGGCTGGATCGCCAACAAACTTCATGCGATCGACTTCGCCGGCGGCACCGCGGTGCACATCAACGCCGGTGTGGCCGGCCTGGTGCTGGCGATCGTGCTGGGCAAGCGCAAAGGCTGGCCCACCACGCTGTTCCGCCCGCACAACCTGCCGTTCGTGATGCTCGGCGCCGGACTGCTGTGGTTCGGCTGGTACGGGTTCAACGCCGGTTCGGCCACCAGCTCCAACGGTGCCGCCGGGTCGACCTTCATCGCCACCACGGTCGCGACGGCCGCGGCGATGCTGGGCTGGCTGCTCACCGAGCGCATCCGCGACGGGCACGCGACGACGCTGGGCGCGGCGTCGGGCATCGTCGCCGGGCTGGTCGCGATCACGCCGTCCTGCTCGTCGGTCAACGTGCTGGGAGCGCTGGTGATCGGCGTGGTCGCCGGGGTGCTGTGCGCGCTGGCGGTCGGGCTGAAGTTCAAGCTCGGCTTCGACGACTCGCTCGACGTGGTAGGTGTGCACCTGGTCGGCGGTCTGGCCGGCACGCTGATGGTCGGCCTGCTGGCCGCGCCGGAGAGCGTCGCGATCAACGGCGTCACAGGTGTGTCGAAGGGCCTGTTCTACGGCGGTGGTTTCGATCAGCTGGAACGCCAGGCGGTCGGTGCGTTTGCTGTTCTGGCCTACTCGGGCATCGTCACGCTGATCCTGGCCCTTATCCTGAAGTACACCATCGGGTTGCGTTTGGGTGCAGAGCAGGAATCGACCGGCATCGACGAGGCCGAGCACGCTGAGAGTGGCTACGACTTCGCAGTTGCCAGCGGTTCGGTTCTGCCCCGCGCCAGCCTGCCGGACACCCCGAACGGCCTCGACGCGCGTTTGGCCGAGAAAGTGGAGGCGGAATAGAAATGAAGCTGATCACCGCGATCGTCAAGCCGTTCACCCTCGACGACGTCAAGACCAGCCTGGAGGACGCCGGTGTCCTGGGCATGACGGTCAGCGAGATCCAGGGCTACGGGCGACAGAAGGGCCACACCGAGGTCTACCGGGGTGCGGAGTACTCGGTCGACTTCGTGCCGAAGGTCCGGATCGAGGTCGTCGTCGACGACTCCATCGTCGACAAGGTCGTGGACAGCATCGTCCGGGCCGCACGGACCGGCAAGATCGGCGACGGCAAGGTCTGGGTCAGCCCGGTGGACACCATCGTGCGGGTCCGCACCGGCGAACGCGGTCCCGACGCGTTGTGACGATGCAGCCAAGACGGGCCGGGCGGGTGTGACACCCGACCCGCCGGGAACCTCGGAATCGGAAGTAACGCAAGCAGGAAGCGCCGTCGCGGCAGTCGATCTGGCTGCCGCGCGGCGCGAACTGCTGTCTGGCGACCTCACCGGCATGGCGCCCGCCGAGCTGCGCAAAGCGGTGCTGGACCTGCACGAAACCTGGCTGACCCGCAAAGCCGCCGAGATCGGTATCACCGGCGACAGCGGCTTTGCGCTGGTGGGTGTCGGCGGCCTGGGCCGGCGTGAACTGCTGCCGTATTCGGACCTGGACCTGGTGTTGCTGCACGACGGCAAACCTGCCGACGTGCTGGGCCCGGTTGCTGACAAGCTCTGGTACCCGCTGTGGGACGCCAACGTCCGGCTCGACCACAGCGTGCGGACCGTCAGCGAGGCGCTGAGCACCGCCAATGCCGACATGACGGCCGCCCTGGGCATGCTGGAGGCCCGCCACATCGCCGGCGAGGAGCGGTTGTCGGCCGAACTGATCGACGGCGTGCGACGGCAGTGGCGCACCGGAATCCGTTCCCGCATGGACGAACTCGTGGAGATGACGCACGCCCGCTGGCTGCGCCTGGGCCGCATCGCGCATCGCGCCGAGCCGGACCTGAAGTCGGGTCGCGGCGGCCTGCGCGACGTCCAGATGATCAACGCGCTGGCGCTGGCCCAGCTCATCGACAGACACAGCATGTCGCGGGCCGACAACCCGGCCGGGTCGCTGGACGACGCCTATCTGACCCTGCTCGACGTGCGCACCGAGCTGCATGTGGTGTCGCGCCGCGGCCGCGACCAGGTGCTGGCGCAATTCGCCGACGAGATCAGCGCCGCGCTGGGCGTCGGCGACCGTTTCGACCTGGCCCGCATGCTGTCCAGCGCCGGCCGCACCATCGCCTACCACGCTGTCACCGGCCTGCGCACCGCCGCCAACGCCCTGCCGAAGCGGGGGCTGGCCGCGCTGGTGCGCCGGCCCAAGCGGCGACCGCTGGACGAGGGTGTGGTCGAGTACGCCGGTGAGATCGTGCTGGCCCGCGAAGCCCAGCCCGAACACGACCCCGGCCTGGTGCTGCGGGTGGCGGCGGCCTCGGCCGACACCGGCGTGCCGATCGGCGCGGCGACGCTGAGCCGGCTGGCCGACACCGCGCCCCCGTTGCCGACGCCGTGGCCGCGCGAGGCGCTGGACGACCTGCTGGTGGTGCTGCTGGCCGGACCCACCGCCCTACAGACCATCGAAGCCCTCGACCGCACCGGGTTGTGGGGCCAGCTGCTCCCGGAGTGGGATTCGATCCGGGACCTGCCGCCGCGCGACGTGTCGCACAAGTGGACGGTGGACCGCCACGTGGTGGAGTGCGCGGTCAATGCCGCGCCGCTGACCACCAACGTGGCCCGCCCGGACCTGCTGGCGCTCGGCGCGCTGCTGCACGACATCGGCAAGGGCAGGGGCGTGGACCACTGTGTGCTCGGCGCCGATTTGGTGGTCCCGATCGGCGAGCGGCTGGGCCTGCCGCCCGCCGACATCAACACCTTGTCCCAGATGGTCCGGCACCACCTGCTGCTGCCCATCACCGCTACCCGTAGCGACCTGAACGATCCCAAGACCATCACGGCCGTCTCCGAGGCGCTGGGCGGGGATCCGCAACTGCTCGAGCTGATGCACGCCCTGTCCGAGGCCGACTCGAAGGCCACCGGGCCCGGGGTGTGGAGCGACTGGAAGGCCTCCCTGGTCGCCGATCTGGTGCGACGCTGCCGGCTGGAGATGGCCGGCGAACCGCTGCCGCAAGCCGAACCGACTGCGCCGCAATACCTTTCGCTCGCGGCGCAGCGAGGCGTGCATGTCGAGATCAACGCGGGGGACGGCGAGCGCCTGCACGCGGTGATGGTCGCGCCGGACGAGCGCGGACTGGTCTCCAAGGCCGCTGCGGTACTGGCGCTGAACTCGCTGCGCGTGCATTCGGCGTCGGTCAATGTGCACGAAGGCGTCGCGATCACCGAGTTCGTGGTGTCGCCGCTGTTCGGCTCGCCGCCGGCGGCAGACCTGTTGCGGCAAGCCTTTGTGGGTGCCCTGCGCGGTGACGTCGACGTGCTCTCGGCGGTGGAGAAACGCGATGTCGAGGCCACCAGTTCGGCGACCGCCCGCGCCGGTGAAGTACAGGTCGGGGTGCCGGTGACGCGCTCGACGGCGCCGCCGCGCATCCTGTGGCTGGACACCGACACCCCGGGCCAACTGATCCTGGAAGTGCGCGCGATGGACCGGGTGGGCCTGCTCGCACTGTTGACCGGGGCGCTGGAGCGGGCGCACACCGACATCGTCTGGGCGAAGGTCAACACCTTCGGCTCGACGGCGGCCGACGTGTTCTGCGTGACGGTCCCGCCCGAGGTCAATGCGCGCGCCGCGGTGGAGAGGAACCTGCTGGAGGTGTTGGGCGCCCCGGCTGTGGTGATGGTCGACGAGCCGGTGGGGGCCCTCTTTGCCCCGCCCCGACTGTGGACTTCACGACGGGACACGCCCCGGTGGAGCGTCGGCAGTTTCACACTGGGGGCGCGGTCGGGCGGGGTCAGGACTGCTCGGCGTTGAGCCGCCGCACCGCGTCGATGCGCTCCTTGAGCTGATCTCGCGTCGCGGCCGCGATCGGCGGGCCGCCGCAGCGGCGGCGCAGCTCGTTGTGGATCCAGCCGTGCGGCTTGCCGGTGCGGTGATGCGCGATCGACACCAGCGCGTTGAGCTCGCGGCGCAGCTCGCGCAGCTGCCCGTGGGTGGTGATCGGCACGGCCGCTCCCTGCCCGGTCGCGGCTCGCTTCTGCAGCTGCTCGTCCTGGCGGCGGTGCAGCAGCGCCCGCATCTGTTCGGCGTCGAGCAATCCGGGGATGCCCAGGTAGTCGGCCTCTTCGTCGCTGCCGGCGGGGGTGGCGGTGCCGAACGACGAACCGTCGAAGATGACCTGATCCAGCTCGGCATCGGCGCCCAGTGAGACGAAACCCTTGTCGGGTTCGCCCGGCTCGTTCTGCTCCTTGACGGCCGGATCGTCGAGCAGCGGATCCTCGAGCGATTCGCGGTGCGGTTTGCCCAGCACGTGGTCGCGCTGGGCCTCCAGCTCGCTGGCCAACTGCAACAGATTGGGCACCGACGGCAGGAAGATGCTGGCCGTCTCCCCGGGCCGGCGGGAGCGCACGAACCGCCCGATGGCCTGGGCGAAGAACAACGGGGTCGACGCGCTGGTGGCGTAGATGCCGACCGAGAGCCGCGGCACGTCCACCCCCTCGGAGACCATGCGCACCGCGACCAGCCACCGGCTGGTGCCGGCGGAGAACTCGCTGATGCGGGCCGACGATTTCGGGTCGTCGGACAGCACCACGGTCGGGTCTTCACCGGTCAGCTTTTTCAGCAGCGCGGCGTAGGCGCGGGCCGCGGTCTGGTCGGAGGCGATGATCATGCCGCCCGCGTCCGGGACGTGCTCGCGCAGCTGGCGCAACCGGCGATCGGCCGCGGTGATGACCGCCGGCATCCACTCGCCGGCCGGATCCAGCGCGGTGCGCCACGCCCGGGCCGTCTGCTCGGCCGACAGCGGCTCACCCAGCCGGGCCTCGTGCTCTTCGCCCGCGCTGTCCCGCCACCGCGCCTGCCCGGAATAGGCCATGAACACCACAGGGCGGACCACGCCGTCGGCCAGCGCCTCGGCGTAGCCGTAGGTATGGTCGGCCCGCGAGCGCAGCACGCCCTCGGCGTCGGGCTCGTACTCGACGTAGGGAATGGGGCAGTCGTCGCTGCGGAACGGCGTGCCGGTCAGCGCAAGCCGGCGGGTGGCGTCGCTGAACGCCTCGCGGATGGCGTCACCCCAGGTCTTGGCGTCCCCGCCGTGGTGGATCTCGTCGAAGACGACCAGCGTCTTGCGCTGCTCGGTGCGCACCCGGTGCAGTGTCGGGTGCGCGGCCACCTGCGCGTAGGTGACGACCACCCCGTGGAACTCCGGCGAGGTCTGCGGGTTGGAGTTGGAGAACTTCGGGTCCAGCGACAGCCCCTGCCGGGACGCGGCCTGCGCCCACTGGATCTTCAGGTGCTCGGTGGGGACGACGACGGTGAGTTGCTCGACGGCCCGATGGGCGATCAGCTCACCGGCGATGCGCAGTGCGAACGCCGTCTTGCCCGACCCGGGGGTGGCGACGGCCAGGAAGTCGCGTGGCTCGGTGCCCAGGTACTTGACCAACGCGCGACGCTGCCAGCCGCGCAATGCTCGCGTCGTGTCAGCGGGGAAGTGCCCGACCGGCTGCAACGACAACAGTTCCCCCATAACTGGCTGAGCTGAGGCACCATGCGTGGTCGGTGCTGGGCTGTAAAACATAGCATGGCAACGCTTTTCGGGCGCGCTCGCGAGGTCAGCTTAGCGCGGCGCGTCGCGAGATTCGAGCCAAGACCGGATACGTGCGGCGACGTCGGGCCACCCGGGTTCGAGCATCATGTTGTGGCCCATGTCGAAGAATTCCGGCTCGGTCCGGTAGGCGCGCGCGGTGGCCCGGACGTCCCCGGTGCTGACGAAGCCGTCGTGCTCGGCGCCGAGCACCAGCATCGGCGTCGTAATCAGCTTGGTCTTGACGCCACGAATCATCGGGTCGACGGCCGCCGCGCGCAGGCTCTCGGGTCCGGCTTGCGATCGGCACGATTCGACGATCGCCGCTGGCGTCTGGGCACAGAACAGGTAGTCGCGCGCCAGTTGCGGGGTGTCGACGAATTCCAGCAGTGTGCCACCGGTGAAGCCCCGGATCGCGATCAGCGGGTGCTTGCGCCAGACGCGCGTGGCCAGCCGCAGATAGCCCTTCGGCGGCACCGACCCCACCAGCACCGCCCCCGGCGCGCGATGGGTCTCCAGGTAGCGCTGCACGGTGAAACCGCCCAGGGAGTGCCCGATCAGTACCGGCTGGCCACCGAGGATGTCCACGGCCGTCCCGACGTCGTCGATGTAGTCGGCCATCGAGCAGCGGTTCAGTGGCTTGGCGGTGGCGCTGGCGCCGTGTCCGCGCAAGCTCATCGCCACGGCCCGGTAGCCCGCATCGGCGAAGTAGTTCAGAAAATTCTCCCAGCACCACGCGCCGTGCCAGCCGCCGTGCACGAACAGCAGCGGCTGGGCGTCCGGGGAGCCTTTCTCGATCATCTCCAGCATCAGGGTGCGTCCGTTTCCCTTCCCTTTATCAATCGCTTGCCGGTCCGTCGTTCTTTTCCAGTCCGTCGTTGCCGTCGCAGAAGATGCAGGGATCGCCGCGCTCGCTGCCGTAATCGGCGTACTGCGCGACGGTGCCGACGACGGCTGCTGCGGTGGCGGGATCGAGCGCCGGCTCGTCGGCGAGCCTGTCGGCCCACTTCAGCGAGCCGATGCCGGCGATCAACGGGGCCGGATGGTCGGGATCGCCGGTGACGTCGCCGACGGCGGTCCCGTCGATGAACAGCGTGTAGAGGTCGTGTGCGGGAAAGTCGTAGTTGACTCGCAGCACCCACCACTGCCCAGATTGTCGCGCCGCATACGGGAAGTACCGGTACCCCGTCCGCATCCAGCGAGGCCGCGCGTGCAGGTCGACCCCGGACGTGTCCGGCATCTGCGAATGATAAATCCGGCTGCTTGCTGGCGGTGACGAAACAGCGGCGCGCAATGCCGGGAATCTGCAACCGGGGCGCTGGGCTGTCGCGGACGATCGCGGCCGTAAAACCGTGTAACCCGGCCGGCGCTGGGTGCTGCGAGTTCGCGACGGCAGATCGCGCCCGGCGGCGCCGGACCCACGGCAGCCATTAGGCTGGCCCACGTGTTTGAATCGCTGTCCGACCGGTTGACCGGTGCCCTGGCGGGGCTGCGCGGCAAGGGCCGCCTCACCGACGCCGATATCGAGGCCACCACCCGCGAAATCCGGCTCGCGCTGCTGGAAGCCGACGTCTCGCTGCCCGTGGTGCGGGCGTTCGTCGCCCGTATCAAGGAACGCGCCCGCGGTCACGAGGTGTCCGGCGCGCTAAACCCCGCGCAGCAGGTGGTCAAGATCGTCAACGAGGAGCTGATCGGCATCCTCGGCGGGCAGACCCGCGAGCTGCACTACGCCAAGAACCCGCCGACGGTGATCATGCTCGCCGGCCTACAGGGCTCCGGCAAGACGACGCTGGCCGGCAAGCTCGCCTACCGGCTCAAGAACCAGGGGCACACGCCGCTGCTGGTGGCCTGTGACCTGCAGCGGCCGGCCGCGGTCAACCAGCTGCAGGTCGTTGGGCAGCGCGCCGGAGTACCGGTGTTCGCGCCGCACCCCGGCGCCTCACCAGAGTCCGGCCCGGGCGACCCGGTCGCCGTCGCGGCCGCCGGCATCGCCGAGGCCAAGGCCAAGCACTTCGACTTCGTCATCGTCGACACCGCGGGGCGCCTGGGCATCGACGAGGAGCTGATGGCGCAGGCCGCCGCCATCCGCGACGCCGTCGACCCCGACGAAGTGCTGTTCGTCCTGGACGCGATGATCGGCCAGGACGCGGTCGCCACCGCCCAGGCGTTCGGCGACGGCGTCGGCTTCACCGGCGTGGTACTGACCAAGCTGGACGGCGACGCCCGCGGTGGCGCCGCGCTGTCGGTGCGTGAAGTCACCGGTGTGCCAATCCTTTTCGCCTCCACCGGGGAGAAGTTCGAAGACTTCGACGTCTTCCACCCGGACCGGATGGCCAGCCGCATTTTGGGCATGGGCGACGTGCTGAGCCTGATCGAACAGGCCGAGCAGGTCTTCGACGCCCAGCAGGCCGAGGCGGCCGCCGCCAAGATCGGGGCCGGCGAGCTCACCCCTGGAGGACTTCCTCGAGCAGATGCTCGCGGTGCGCAAGATGGGCCCGATCGGCAACCTGCTGGGCATGCTGCCCGGTGGCGCGCAGATGAAGGACGCGCTGGCCGAGGTCGACGACAAGTCGCTGGACCGGATCCAGGCCATCATCCGCGGCATGACCCCGCAGGAGCGCGCCGACCCGAAGATCATCAACGCCTCCCGCCGGTTGCGCATCGCCAACGGCTCCGGCGTCACCGTCTCCGAGGTCAACCAGCTGGTGGACCGCTTCTTCGAGGCCCGCAAGATGATGTCGTCGATGCTCGGCGGCATGGGCATCCCCGGGATGGGCCGCAAGTCGGCGACGCGGAAGTCCAAGAGCGCCAAGGGAAAGAAGGGCAAGAAGGGGGCGCGCGGCCCGACGCCGCCGAAGGTCAGGAGTCCGTTCGGCGCCGGGATGCCGGGCATGCCGGCGGGCTTCCCGGATCTGTCCCAGATGCCGGAGGGCCTCAACGAATTGCCGCCCGGCCTGGCCGATTTCGACCTGTCCAAGCTCAAGTTCCCCGGGCAGAAATAGCCGCGCCGTGCGTTTGCACGTGCGCGGGCTGAGCCTGCCCGGTGAGGTCGCCACCGACCTGTGGATCGTCGATGGCCGCCTCAGCACCGAACCGGTGGCGGGCGCCGACACCGTCTTCGACACGGGCTGGATTCTGCCCGGGCTGGTCGACGCGCACTGTCACGTCGGGCTCGGTAAGGACGGCGGCGTCGAACTCGACGAGGCGATCGCCCAGGCCGAGGCCGAACGGGAGGCCGGCGCGCTGCTGCTGCGGGACTGCGGCTCGCCGATCGACACCCGTAGCCTCGACCACCATGCGGACCTGCCCCGGATCATCCGCGCCGGACGGCACCTGGCCAGGCCCAAGCGCTACATCCCCGGGTTGGCCGCGGACCTCGAGGACGAGTCGCAACTTCCGGATGCGGTGGCCGAGCAGGCTCGCCGCGGCGACGGCTGGGTCAAGCTGGTCGGCGACTGGATCGATCGGGGGATAGGCGATCTCGCGCCGCTGTGGTCCGACGACGTCCTCAAGGCCGCCATCGACGCCGCGCACGCCAACGGTGCCCGGGTCACCGCCCACGTCTTCGGCGAGGACGCGCTGCCCGGCCTGATCAAGGCGGGCATCGACTGCATCGAGCACGGCACCGGGCTGACCGACGACACCATCGCACTCATGGTCGAGCACGGCACCGCGCTGGTGCCCACGCTGATCAACGTGGAGAACTTCCCGGGCATCGCCGACGCGGCGACGCGTTACCCGACCTACGCGGCGCACATGCGCGACCTGTACGAGCGCGCCTATCCGCGGGTGGCGGCGGCGCATGAGGCCGGGGTGCCGGTGTACGCCGGCACGGATGCCGGCGGCATGATCGCGCATGGGCGGATCGCCGACGAGGTCGAAGCCCTCAAGGGCATTGGCATGACCGGCGACGAAGCGCTGGGCGCGGCGTGCTGGGACGCCAGGCGGTGGCTGGGCCGGCCGGGTCTGGACCATGGGGCGTCGGCTGACCTGTTGTGCTACGCCGAGGACCCGCGGCGCGGACCGGCGGTGCTGAACCGTCCCGACCTGGTGATTTTGCGCGGGAGGGTGTTCCGACCCGGCTGACCTCCGGGCCAGATGAAAGATTGCGAGTGATCGCTATCTATGTTAGGTTCACGGTCAGCCCGCGACCCTGGAGGACCTGTGACCTACGACGTGATCATCCGCGACGGACTGTGGTTCGACGGCACCGGCGCCCAACCGCAGACCCGCACCCTGGGCATCCGGGACGGGGTGGTGGCCACCGTCTCGGCCAGCCCGCTCGATGAGACCGGCTGCCCCGAGGTCATCGACGCGGCCGGCAAGTGGATCGCGCCCGGCTTCATCGACGTGCACACCCACTACGACGCCGAGATCCTGCTCGACCCGGGGTTGCGCGAGTCGGTTCGGCACGGCGTCACCACGCTGCTGCTGGGCAACTGCTCGCTGTCGACGGTCTACGCCGACTCGCAGGACGCCGCCGACCTGTTCAGCCGGGTCGAGGCGGTGCCGCGCAACTTCGTGCTCGGCGCACTCGAAGACAACCGCACCTGGTCCACACCGCAGGAGTACATCGAGGCCATCGACGCACTGCCACTCGGCCCGAATATCAGCTCGATGCTTGGTCATTCGGACCTGCGCACCGCGGTGCTGGGCCTCGACCGCGCCACCGACGCCGCGGTGCGTCCCAGCGACGCCGAGCTGGAAAAGATGGCGCGACTACTCGACGACGCACTGGAAGCCGGAATGCTGGGCATGTCCGGCATGGACGCGCCGATCGACAAGCTCGACGGGGAGCGCTTCCGCTCGCGCGCGCTGCCGTCGACCTTCGCGACCTGGCGCGAACGCCGGCGGCTGATCGAGGTGCTGCGCAAGCGTGGCCGGATCCTGCAGAGCGCCCCCAACGTCAACAGCCCGCTGTCCCCCCTCATGTTCTTCCTCACCAGTAGTCGAATCCTGAACCGCCGCAAGGGTGTTCGAATGAGCATGCTGGTATCGGCGGACGCCAAGTCGATGCCGTTGGCAGTACACGTGTTCGGGCGCGGCACCCGCCTGCTGAACAAGGTGCTCGCATCCAGTGTGCGGTTCCAGCACCTGCCGGTTCCGTTCGAGTTGTATTCCGACGGAATCGATCTGCCGGTGTTCGAGGAGTTCGGTGCGGGCACGGCGGCCCTGCACCTGCGTGACCAGCTGCAGCGCAACGAACTGCTGGCCGACGAGGCGTACCGCCGCCGCTTCCGGCGCCAATTCGACCGCAAGAAGCTCGGCCCGTCTTTGTGGCACCGCGATTTCCACGACGCGGTTATCGTGGAGTGCCCGGATAAGTCGTTGGTAGGCAAGAGCTTTGGTGCCATCGCCGACGAGCGTGGGCTGCACCCGCTGGACGCGTTCCTGGACATCCTGGTCGAGAACGGCGAGCGCAACGTGCGCTGGACCACCACCGTCGCCAACCACCGGCCCAAGCTGCTGGACAAACTGGCCGCCGACCCGAGCGTGCACATGGGCTTCTCCGACGCCGGGGCGCACCTGCGCAATATGGCCTTCTACAACTTCGCTCTGCGACTGCTCAAGCGGACCCGGGACGCTGAACGGGCAGGCGCCCCGTTCCTGAGCGTGCAGCGGGCGATCTACCGGCTGACCGCCGAGGTGGCCGAGTGGTTCGGCATCGACGCCGGCACGCTGCGCGAGGGTGACCGGGCAGACTTCGTGGTGATCGACCCCGCGCACCTAGACGACTCGGTGGACAGCTACAACGAAGCCGCGGTGCCCTTCTACGGCGGGCTGCGCCGCATGGTCAACCGCAACGACGCCACGGTGGTCGCCACCGGGGTGGGCGGTGTCGTGGTCTTCCGCGGCGGCGAGTTCCGCGACGGCTACGGTTCGACCGTGAAGTCCGGCCGTTACCTGCGCGCGGGTGCCCGGCACGCCGTGAGCGTGCCGGCCTGAGATGGCCAGGACCCAGCAGCAGCGCCGCGAGGAGACTGTCGGGCGGCTCCTGCAGGCCTGCATCGACACCATCGTCGAGGTCGGCTACGCGCGGGCTTCGGCGGCGGTGATCACCAAGCGCGCCGGGGTGTCGGTGGGCGCGCTGTTCCGCCACTTCGACACCATGGGCGACTTCATGGCCGCCACCGCGTCCGAGGTGTTGCGCCGTCAGATCGAGACGTTCACCAAGCAGGTCGCCGAGATACCCGCCGACCGGCCCGCGCTGCAGTCGGCGCTGACGATTCTGCGGGACATCACCGCCGGCCCGGCCAACGCCGTGCTCTACGAGCTGCTGATCGCCGCCCGTACCGATGAGAAGCTGAAAGTCACTCTGCAACACGAGCTTTGGCAATACCGGTCGAAGATGTACGACGCCGCGCGGGAGATGCCCGGGGCGGATTCGTTCCCCGACGACACATTCCCGGTCGTGGTGGCGTTGCTGACCAATGTCTTCGACGGTGCCGCCGTGGTGGAAGGCGTACTGCCGCAGCCCGAGATCGCCGAGCGGCGCATTCCGGTGCTGGCCGGATTGCTGGGCGCGGCGTGGCCGCGCGATTCCTAGAGCGAGCCGATACCCGGCTGCGAACCCTGCGCGAAACCCCAGTCGAACAAGTTGCCCGCCTGGTCCCAGTACGTCGGGCCACCCGCCCTGACCAGGCCGTACATCATCGAGATCACCAGCCGCCGGCCGCCTCGGGCAGCCGCTCCCACGAACGTCTTGCGGGCGGCGTCGGTGAAGCCGGTCTTGCCGCCGATCGCACCCGGATAGCGGGACAGCAACTCGTCCTGGTTGAGGATCGGTTGATCGCCGTTGTCGCCGGGAAACATCGCCGACGGCTCGGCGGTGATGTGGGCGAACGTCGGGTTGGCCATCGCCGCGCGGAAGATGACCGCAAGGTCGTGCGCCGTCGACGCACCGGGGCCGTCGGGCCCGTCCAGTCCGGACGGGGTCGACGCGTGGGTGTTGTTCGCGCCCAGCGAGGCGGCCTTGGCGTTCATCTTGCTCACCGCGGCGCCCTGGCCGCCCAGCATGTGGGCCAGGGTGTTGGCGGCGTCGTTGCCCGACACCAGCAGCAGGCCGTCCAGCAGTTGGCGCGCGGTGTAGCTGCGGCCCGCCTTGACCCCGACGCAGTTACATTCGACGGCGGTGTCGGCGGCGTCGGCGACCACCGAGGAATTCAGGTCCAGCTCGTCGAGCACCACCAGCGCCAGCAACACCTTGATGGTGCTCGCGGGCGGATGCGCGACGTTCTGGTCACGGCCGGCCAGCACCTGTCCGGTGTCCATGTCGGCGACGATCCAGGTCTGCGCCGGGCCGTCCGGGACCGGCACCGATCCCGCCGCCTGCTGCACATCGGTGTCGGCTGCCGCGCCGGGCGCCGCGACCAGCGGGATCGTGAGCAGCGCGGCGGCTGCGGCGATGAGCTTTCGCATGGGCGCAGAGTTTAACGCCGCAGCCTGCGGGTCGGCTATTCCGCGATACCGCTGCGGTGTTGAATCGAGGCATGTTGAGCCTGGCAGAGATTTCCGACCGCCTCGAGATCCAGCAGCTGCTCGTCGACTATTCGACCGCGATCGACCAGCGCCGGTTCGATGACCTGGACCAGATCTTCACCCCGGACGCCTTCATCGACTACACGGCGCTGGGCGGCATCGCCGGTCAGTATCCCGACGTCAAGAAGTGGCTGTCGGAGGTGCTGCCGAACTTCCCGGTGTACGCGCACATGCTGGGCAACTTCTCGGTCCGCGTCGACGGCGACACGGCATCCTCGCGGGTGATCTGCTTCAACCCGATGGTGCTCGGCGGCGACAAGGAACAGATCCTGTTCTGCGGGCTCTGGTACGACGACGAGTTCGTGCGTACCGCGGCCGGCTGGCGGATGACCCGCCGGGTGGAGACCAAGACCTTCCAGAAAGTCATGTAGACCAGCGGCGACCGGCGGTAGCGTGGACGCTCATGAAGCACCGCATCGCCGGGGCGGCCGCGGCTGCCGTGCTGATGGCCGGCGGGCTCATCGCCGTGGCACCGCCGGCGCACGCCGGCTGCGTGTACGGCGGACCCGGCATCCTCGGCAAGTGCGACGGGCCTGTTCAGCCCGATGGCACCTGGCAACGTTGCGTGGCCTTCGCCAAGTGGGTGCCCAACGGGGCCAGTTCCTATGTGATGCCCGATCAGCACTGCGACGTGATGGGTCCGGATCAGCGCCCGGGCGATCCCGCGTTCGCCGACCCGCCGGCACATATCGACGACTGAGCGCCGGGTGGCTTTTCCCCTCGCGAGCGGCCCCATATGTACGGTAAAACGCCCCCACAACCGCCATTTCGAGGCCTGTGGCGTAAGGGCGAATTTCGTTCGCCGGGCCTCGATCTGGCACAATGGGCCGCTGTCCGGCCCGCGATCACGATCGCCCGTCGGTCACACACGCGAGGCAAAACCGGACCCGGGCATCCCGCCCCGGTCGCTGAATTGCAGCGTGACACACACAGGAGTTCCACTATGGCTGTCAAGATCAAGCTCACCCGGCTTGGCAAAATCCGCAATCCCCAGTACCGCATCGCCGTCGCCGACGCGCGCACCCGCCGCGACGGCCGCTCCATCGAGGTCATCGGCCGCTACCACCCCAAGGAAGACCCGAGCCTGATCGAGATCGACTCCGAGCGCGCGCAGTACTGGCTGTCGGTGGGCGCCCAGCCCACCGAGCCCGTCCTCAAGCTGCTCAAGATCACCGGCGACTGGCAGAAATTCAAGGGCCTGCCCGGCGCCGAGGGCCGCCTGAAGGTCAAGCCGGCCAAGCCCAGCAAGCTCGAACTGTTCAACGCCGCGCTGGCTGCCGCCGACGGCGGCCCCACCACCGAGGCCACCAAGCCGAAGAAGAAGGCGGCACCGAAGAAGGCGGCCAAGGGCGACTCCGAAGAGGCCGCCGCCGAGGCCACCCAGGCCGCTGAGCCCGCTGCCGAGGCCGCCGCAAGCGGCGCCGAGTCGACCGAAAGCTGACGGGCACCATGAGCACCGTTGTGGTCGACGCCGTCGAGCACTTGGTCCGGGGCATCGTCGACAATCCCGACGACGTGCGGGTCGACCTGGTGACCAGCCGCCGCGGCCGGACCGTCGAGGTACACGTGCACCCCGACGACCTGGGCAAGGTCATCGGTCGCGGGGGACGCACCGCCACCGCGCTGCGCACCCTGGTCGCCGGCATCGGCGGCCGCGGTATCCGCGTCGACGTGGTGGACACCGACCAGTAACGCTCGCATGGAGCTGATCGTCGGGCGGGTGGCCAAGGCCCACGGCATCGCCGGCGAACTCGTCGTCGACATCCGCACCGACGACCCCGACGCCCGGTTCGCGCCGGGCGCCACGTTGCGCGCGCGCAAGCCGCGCGACGGGAGCCCGGCGCGCAGCTACGTTGTCGAGGGCGTCCGCCCGCACGGCGCCCGGCTGCTGGTCCGGCTGACCGGCGTGACCGACCGGGACGGCGCCGACGCACTGCGCGGCGCCCTGTTCGTGATCGACTCCGACGAGCTGCCCCCGATCGACGAGCCGGACACCTATTACGACCACCAGTTGGAAGGACTTAGGGTATCGACCACGGCGGGCCGGCAGGTCGGCGTCGTCACCGAGGTGCTGCACACTCCGGGCGGGGAGTTGCTGGCCGTCAAGGGCGACTCCGGCGAGGTACTGGTGCCGTTCGTCGGCGCAATCGTCACCTCGGTGTCGCTGGACGACGGCACCCTGCTGATCGAGCCACCCGACGGTCTGTTGGATCTGGACGGTTAGCCGTGCGCAGCCCATGAAGATAGACGTGATCACGATCTTCCCGGCTTTTCTGGATCCGTTGCGACAATCGTTGCCGGGCAAGGCGATTGCCTCCGGTCTGGTCGATTTGCAGGTGCACGACCTGCGGCGGTGGACGCACGACGTGCACCACTCGGTGGACGACACGCCCTACGGGGGCGGTCCGGGCATGGTGATGCGGGCACCGGTGTGGGGCGACGCGCTCGACGAGATCTGTTCGGCCAAAACATTATTGGTGGTTCCGACGCCGGCGGGCCGGCTGTTCGACCAGGCCACCGCGCGACGCTGGAGCGCCGAAGGTCACCTGGTGTTCGCCTGCGGCCGCTACGAGGGCATCGACCAGCGGGTGATCGAGGACTCGGCGCGCCGGATGCGCGTCGAGGAGGTGTCGATCGGCGACTACGTGTTGCCCGGCGGCGAGTCCGCGGCGGTGGTGATGATCGAGGCGGTGTTGCGGCTGCTGACCGGTGTGCTGGGCAATCCCGCGTCACACCAACATGATTCGCATTCACCGGCCCTGGACGGATTGCTGGAGGGGCCGAGTTACACGCGGCCGGCGAGCTGGCGTGGCCTGGACGTCCCGCAGGTCCTGTTGTCGGGTGACCACGCGAAGATCGCTGCGTGGCGCCGCGAGGTGTCGCTGCAGCGCACCCGGGAACGCCGCCCGGAGCTGCTGCAGTAACAGCTCAGATGCGGCCGGTGGGGAAGATGGTCCGCACGGCCTGGGTGATGGTCTCGCGCGCGGTCGCGTCGTCGGAGGGCTGCAGCGACTCGATGACCATGATGTAGCGGCGGTCGGCGCCGATCACGCCGGTGGACAGGTGCATCCAGTCAGCCCCGATGCAGCACATCCAACCCTGTTTGACCGCAACGGGTTCGGCGTAGAGCCCCTCGGGGATGCCGAACCGCTGCGGGTAGCCGTCGATCCCGGTGGGGGTGGACTGCGCCAGGTCGTCGACGATCAGGCGGGAACGATCGCGGGGAAGACCACCCGATCCGTCGAGCAGCCCCTCGTAGTAGTGGATCAGGTCTTCGGCTGAGCTGATGGTGTTCCACCACCGCCCGTCGCTGGGGGGCGCGGTCGAGGTCAGCCCGTACCGGCCGGCGACCCGCGTGATGATCGCGTCGCCGCCGTCCTCACCCCAGAATCGCTCGGCGGCGCCGTCGTCGGACGACTGCAGCATCACGTCGAGGGCCTGATGGTCGTCGGCGGACAGCACGGCCTGACCCTCGGCCTCCCGCAGCAGCAGTTCGTCGGCGATGAACAGTTTCGCCACCGATGCGGTGGCGATGATCTGGTTGTTGCCGTTGGAGACCAGTTGGTGGGTGGCGCGGTCCAGGATGGCCACCGCCAGTGTCGCGCCGGCCGCCGCGGCCTGCTCGGTGGCCCGCTGGACCCGCTCCTGCACTCCGGCCAGGCTGCTGACCTGCCGAGTCGGTACGGGCATCGGGGCGCCGTTCGGCGTGATCGACCGGAGTAGCAACTCGACCAGCTGCGGCTGCGGCTGTTGCTGCTGCTCGGCGGGCCGCTGCTCGGCGGGGTTGGTGGCCTTGGCGTGCACCGTCGCCTCGCAACCCGCGACCACCGCCATCGCCACGGCGGCCACCGCGGAGAGCATGGTCAGCGGTCGGGCTCGCATCGGCTCTCCTTCCGGCATCCGGTTCGGCGCTGGGCAGGCCGCGGCCTGTTGGGTGCGGGGGCGGTTCGAACCCCGTTCATATGTACCACTTGCAGGCGGTTTAGGGCGGGCGTGAACCACCACAGATTCCTGTGATTTTCGCTGCACGCGGACCATCTGGCACAATTGAGCGGTTGTCTCCAGCGGTCGTTGGCCGGCTTCCTGCCTGCCGCCTGTTGCGAGATGCGACTCTTGAGCCCGTACCCATCGGCTTGGTGACCGCCGCACAGTCCTGTGCGGGGGTTATCGGACCGCGAACCTTGAGGAAGTGTCTTTCCAATGAACAGGCTGGACTTCGTCGACCAGGCGTCGCTGCGCGACGACATCCCCGCCTTCAACCCGGGCGACACGATCAACGTGCACGTCAAGGTTATCGAGGGCGCCAAGGAACGCATCCAGGTGTTCAAGGGTGTGGTGATCCGCCGGTCCGGTGGTGGCGTCCGCGAGACGTTCACCGTGCGCAAGGAGAGCTACGGCGTCGGCGTCGAGCGGACCTTCCCGGTGCACTCGCCGAACATCGACCACATCGAGGTGGTGACCCGTGGCGATGTGCGCCGCGCCAAGCTCTACTACCTGCGTGAACTCCGTGGCAAGAAGGCCAAGATCAAGGAGAAGCGCTGATCCCGGAGCGGGTGCGGGCGCGCCGTGCGGCCCGCGTGGCCGTGTCGCATACGCAACCCGTGAGCTGGCTACGCTGATCTCGTGACTGACACCGAAGACTCTCCGTCGGAAGACTCTTCTGCGGAGGTTTCTGCTTGCGGAGGCTGCTCAGTCGGAGCCGACTGCGGCCCGCGACGCTGACACACCGGCCGAGGATCCCAAACCGGAGCCGGAGCAGGCCAAGAAGCGCTCGGCGACGCGGGAACTGGCCTGGCTGGCCGTCATCGCGATCGGGATCTACTACGTCATGCTGACGTACGTCGCGCGCCCCTACCTGATCCCGTCGGAGTCGATGGAGAGCACCCTGCACGGCTGCCCCACCTGTGTGGGCGACCGCATTCTGGTCGACAAACTGACCTACCGGTTCAGCTCACCCGAGCCCGGTGACGTCGTCGTGTTCAAGGGGGCCGCCGTCGTGGAACACCGGGTACAAGTCGATCCGCTCGCACAACACCGTGGTGCGCTGGATCCAGAACGCGCTGTCGTTTCTGGGATTTGTGCCTCCCGACGAGAACGACCTGGTCAAGCGCGTTATTGCGGTCGGTGGACAGACCGTGCAGTGCCGGGCCGACACCGGGCTGACGGTCAACGGCAAACGGTTGCAGGAGCCTTACCTGGACCCCAACGTCATCAAGGTCGACCAGACCGCCTACCCGCCGGCCTGCCTGGGCAACGAGTTCGGCCCCGTCACGGTGCCGGCCGGACGCCTGTGGGTGATGGGCGACAACCGGACCCACTCGGCGGACTCCCGCGCGCACTGCCCGATGCGCTGCACGGGGGACTCGACGGCCGGGACGGTGCCGGTCGCCAACGTCATCGGCAAGGCCCGGTTCATCGTGTGGCCGCCGTCGCGATGGGGTGGTGTGGGTTCGGTGAACCCCCAGCAGGGTCAGTGATCGTGGCCTCGATATGAACCGGGCTGCGAACCGGTCCTGGCCGCCGCGCACGGTGATCCGCAAGTCCGCCGGTCTGCGCACGCTGGAGTCCGCCCTGTACCGCAACGGCCTGGGCCCGGTGGCCGGGGTGGACGAGGTGGGCCGCGGCGCGTGCGCCGGGCCACTGGTGGTGGCGGCCTGCGTGCTCGGCCCGGGCCGGTTGGAAAGCCTTGCCGCCCTTGATGATTCGAAGAAGTTGACGGAGAAGGTGCGGGAACAGTTGTTCCCGGTGATCCGTCGCTACGCGCTGGCCTACCACGTGGTGTTCATCTCCTCGACCGAGGTGGATCGCCGTGGCGTGCACGTGGCCAACATCGAGGGCATGCGGCGCGCGGTGGCCGGCCTGTCGGTGCGGCCCGGATATGTGCTGAGCGACGGATTCCGGGTGCCCGGCCTGGCGGTCCCGTCCCTGCCGGTGATCAGTGGCGACGCCGCGGCGGCCTGTATCGCCGCGGCCAGTGTGCTGGCCAAGGTCAGCCGGGACCGGTTGATGGTCGCCATGGACGCCGAGCATCCCGGCTACGGCTTCGCCGAGCACAAGGGATACAGCACGC
Source organism: Mycobacterium kiyosense (assembly GCA_021654635.1). Lineage (NCBI taxonomy): Bacteria > Bacillati > Actinomycetota > Actinomycetes > Mycobacteriales > Mycobacteriaceae > Mycobacterium > Mycobacterium kiyosense. The sequence goes on along the minus strand of AP025179.1, from coordinate 4,083,619 downwards.
CCGCACACAGCCGCGCCCTGGCCGAGTTGGGTCCGTGCCCGCAGCACCGCTACTCGTTCATCAACGTGCGGAGGCTGGCGAACGGGACGCTGGTCGGGTCCGGAGGTCCGGGCGCGCGCGTCGATTACGAGTGCGGAAAGATGGGGCAAAGGTTCGAGGATGAAGGACGTCTGAGCAGATGAGCGCTGAGGATCTCGAGAAGTACGAAACCGAGATGGAGCTCTCGCTGTACCGCGAATACAAAGACATCGTCGGTCAGTTCAGCTACGTCGTGGAAACCGAGCGCCGGTTCTACCTGGCCAACAGCGTCGAGATGGTGCCCCGCAACGCCGACGGCGAGGTGTACTTCGAGCTGCGCCTGGCCGATGCCTGGGTGTGGGACATGTACCGTCCGGCCCGGTTCGTCAAGCAGGTGCGGGTGGTGACGTTCAAGGACGTCAACATCGAGGAAGTGGAGAAGCCCGAACTGCGGCTGCCCGAGTAGCCGCCGCGTCGGCTAGGAACTCTCCTCGGAGGTTTCCAGCACGCCCCTGGTGTCGATGACGCGGCGGGCCACGTCGGCGAGCTTGATGTTGAGGCTCTGCGAGTGGCGCCGCAGCAGATCGAACGCCTCGTCCTCGGTCATCTCGTGCAGCATCATCAGCATGCCGACCGCTTTGCCGATCTCGCGGTTGCTCAACAGCCCCCGCCGCAGGCTGGATGCGTCCTCGCCGTGCGCGATCGCGTTGATGGCCACGCTGGCGAAGGACGCCAGCACCGCCGCCCGCCCTGCGGATTCGGAGTCGAACACGTTGGGTTGCTCGCTGAACAGGTTCAGCGCGGCGCCCTTGCGTTTGTCGATCAGCAGCCGGAACCCCATCGCCCCGCGCACCGGGGTGTCGGCGAGCAGCTTGGCGGCGAACTTCGGCCACTGCGTCGGGGTGCGCAGGTCGGATTCGATCTGGGGCGTCTCTTCCTCGATTGCGTCGATGCACGGGCCGTCGCCGGCGCGACGTTCCAGCTCGTCGACGCGGTGGGCCAGGCTACTGCTGGCACCCACGGTGACATACCGGTCACCGCGTTTGATCATCAGGCTGGCGTGATCACACCCCGGGACCACCAGGGTCGCGGCCACACAGATCGCGGCGTACATCTGGTTGGCGTCCGAGCCCTGGTAGATGATCTCGGCCAGGGCGGCGAACACCGTCGCCGGATCGGCGGTGAGTGGGCCCGGAGACGGGTTCTCGGGTTCGTTGGCCACGTCGTTGCCTCCCTTCGGCGCTGCGTTCTGGCCGTACCTTAGTCCGGCCGTCATCGCGGTCACACACCGACGGCGCGTTCGAGATCTTTCAGCGACGTGTCCAGATGGCTGAGCATGCGTTGCAGGTGGGGCACGCTTCCCCGGGCCCCGACCAAGCCGAAATCGAGATTATCGGCGTTGTTGGTCACCGTGATGTTCATCGCCTGCCCGTCCAGGGTGATCGACAACGGGTAGTTGCCGACCATCTGCGCGCCCCGCCAATACATTTTCTCTTTGGATCCCGGCACGTTGGAGATCACGATGTTGAACGGTGGCGGCGCGGTGCGGATGAATCCCGGGATCAGCCCCAGGAACAGCCCGCCGGTCAGGAAAGCGGACAACGCCAGCTGCTGAACCTGCGGGAGTTGGTTGAACAACTGCTTCTGTTCGGTCATCGACGAGTTGATCCCGCGAAGACGCTGGCCCGCGTCCTCGACGTCGGTGTTGAGGTTGCACAACACGGTCCCCACCGAGTTGCCGCTGCCTTCGGTGCCCTCTTTGCGCAGACTCACCGGAACCATCGCGATCAGCGGCGCGTCCGGCAGCGCGTTCTGCTCAATCAGGTAGGTGCGCAATGCGCCCGCGGACATCGCCAGCACGACGTCGTTGAAGCTGACGTCCGCGGCCTTCTTCACCTCGAAGATGCGTTCCAGCGGCCACGACTGCGCCGCTATGCGCCTGGCCCCGCCGATCCGGACATTGAACATGGACTTGGGCGCCCGGAACGGGAAGGTGAGCTGTTGTTCGAGCAGCGCCGCGCGTGCCAAGGACAACGTCGACGGAGCCAAGCCCGCCGCCGACCCGAGCGCGCTGGTCAGCGACCGCAGCGCCGAGGAGTCGCCATCCCGGTCCGGCTTGTGCCGCGGTTTGAGCTCCCACGGCACCCGGATTTCGTCGTCGTTCGGGTCGGCGGTGAACGCGCGCTGCATCAGGCGCATCGCGGAGACACCATCCATCAGCGAGTGGTGAAACTTGGTGTAGACCGCGTAGCGCCCGTCGCTGAGGCCCTCCACCAGGTGCGCTTCCCACAGCGGGCGGTGCCGGTCAAGGAGGCTGCCATGCCAGCGTGAGCAGACTTCGAGCAGCTCACGCACCCGGCCCGGGCGTGGCAGCGCCGACCGGCGGAAGTGATAATCCAGTTCGACGTCACGGTCGATCGCCCAGGCGAGGTTGGTCACCGGACCCACGAACGCCGGGTGCTTGCGGAACGTCGGCTGGATGTCGGTACGGCTGAGCATCGACTCGTACGCCTCGGTCACGAAGTCCTCGTCGGCGCCCTCGGGTGGCTGGAACAGTTGCAAGCTGCCCACGTGCATCGGGTGCTCACGGGATTCACCTAGCAGAAACATCGAGTCGGCAGGCGCGATCAACTTCATGTACTTACCCCTCTGCCCGAAATCAGACCCGCAAATGGCCGCGGTAGTAATAGCCAACTGTGGCGTCTCGCACACATTTGGTGACTTATCTCGTCGAAGCGTTTGGTAGTCGCCGGCGTCGGGAAGCTGACCGGGGGTGGGGCTAACTGTCGCGGTCACCGGGCCGACGGGCGAGATCGGGATCTCGGCCGTCACCGCCCTGGAACGCGAACCGGCCGTCGAGCGGATTCTCGGGATGGCCCGGCGGCCGTTCGATCCGCTGCGACAGGGTTGGGCCAAAACGGTGTATCGGCGCGGCGACATCCTGGACCGCGGCACGGTCGAGGGTTTGGTGGCTCACGCCGACGTGGTGATCCACCTGGCCTTTACCCATGCCGATTCGCCCGAGGACAGCGAACGGGCCAACCTGCAGGGGACCCGCAACGTCTTTGAGGCCGCGGTCGCCGCGGCGGCATCCTCGGAGCGTGCGCGTCGGCTGGTCTACGTCTCTTCGGCCGATGCCTACGGCTACCGCGCGGGCAACCCCGCGCTGCTGACCGAGGACGTGCCGGCGCGCGGTTCCGGCGGCCACCATTATTCGACGCAGAAGTCGTTGTCGGAGGCGGTGCTCGCCGAGGTGACTGCCGGGTCCGGGCTGCAGGTGTTCGTGCTGCGCCCGTGTATCGTCGCCGGTCCGGCCGCTCCGGCGCTGGCCGCGGCGATGCCCTGGAACCAGCTGCCCGCCCCGCTGCGCGCGGTGTCGCGGCTGGTGCCTGCGCTCAAGCCGGTGGTGTGCGATTCGGGACTTCCGCTGCAACTGGTGCATCACGACGATGTCGCCTCGGCCATTGCGCTGGCCGCGGTCAGTCCCGCACCGCCCGGGGCTTACAACATCGCCGGCAACGGGGTGGTGACGGTCAGCGACGTCGCGGTGGCGCTGGGCGGGCGGCCGGTCAGGATGCCCGCGGCCGCCGCCACGGCTGCCTCGGCCATCGCGCATCTGCCGTACGTGCCGTCCCTGCTGCACTGGCTGCACGTCACCCGGACTTCGGTGGTGGTGGACACCACCCGGGCCAAGCGGCACCTGGGCTGGCGTCCGACATACACCTCCGCGGAGACCCTGGCGGCGCTGGCGGCCGGGGGTGTGCCGCCACGCCCGGTAATCTGACGGCCGTGATAACCGCGCCAGCCGAACGGCTCCTGTGGGGCACGTAACGGCGCGCCGCCGGGTCCGGCATCTGGCCGCCGACCACGCCGGCGACCGGCCCGAGGCCCTGGCCGTCGAGGAGCCGCTGGAAATCCGGGTCAACGGTGCGCCGGTCATGGTGACCATGCGAACGCCGGGCTCGGATATCGAACTGGCGCAAGGGTTTCTGCTCACCGAGGGGGTCATCGTCCGGCGGGCCGACGTGCAGACCATTCGCTACTGCGAGGGCCGCGACACCGACGGGGTCAACAACTACAACGTGCTCGACGTGACGTTGGCGCCCGGCGTCGCGCCGCCGAGTCTGGATGTGACCCGCAACTTCTACACCACGTCGTCGTGCGGGGTCTGCGGCAAGGCGTCGCTGGACGCGGTCCGGCTGCTCAGTCTCTACGCGCCCGGCGACGACCCGGTCACCGTGGGCGTCGCCGTCCTGCAAGCGCTGCCGGACCAAATGCGGAGCGCGCAAAAGGTTTTCGCGGCTACCGGCGGGTTGCACGCGGCCGGGTTGTTCGGAGCGGACGGGACCATGCTGGCCGTGCGCGAGGACATCGGTCGGCACAACGCGGTCGACAAGGTGATCGGCTGGGCGCTGGAACACGAGCAGGTTCCGCTGACCGGCTCGGTGCTGCTGGTCAGCGGTCGGGCCTCGTTCGAGCTGACCCAGAAGGCGTTGATGGCCGGGATCCCGGTGCTGGCCGCCGTGTCGGCGCCGTCGTCGCTGGCCGTGTCGCTGGCCGAGGAGTCGGGGATCACCCTGGTGGGGTTCCTGCGCGAGGACTCGATGAACGTCTACGCCCGCGTGGACCGGGTCACGCGCTGACCCGCCGCGGGCCTGTGGATGAAGCATTGACTGGGGATAACCAACCGCCGGCCAGGCCATTCGGGGCGCAGCCGCGCCGCCGGTGTCGGGGCGGGCTGGCAGCTTGGCTGCATGACGACGTTGACGCGGGCCCAGCTGGGGGCGCTGGGCGAACAACTGGCTGTTGACCATCTGAGCTCGCTCGGCTTGGCGATCCTGCACCGCAACTGGCGCTGCCGCTACGGTGAACTCGATGTGATCGCCTGCGACACATCAAGTCGCACTGCGATTTTCGTGGAGGTCAAGACACGCACCGGCGACGGCTTCGGCGGCGTGGAGCAGGCCGTTACCGAGGCGAAGGTGCGTCGGCTGCGCCGGCTGGCCGGGCTGTGGCTGGCCGGTCAGGACGAAAGCTGGGCGGCACTGCGCATCGACGTGATCGGGGTGCGGATCGGGCGGCGCCCGGTCCCCGAACTCACCCACCTCAAGAGCGTCGGCTGATGGCGCTCGGGCGTGCGTTCTCGGTGGCCATCCAGGGACTCGACGGGCACCTCGTGGAGATCGAAGCGGACATCACCTCGGGGCTGCCCGGAGTGCATCTGGTGGGTCTGCCCGACGCGGCGCTGCAGGAGTCGCGCGACCGGGTCCGCGCCGCCGTCACCAACAGCGGCGACAGCTGGCCGATGTCGCGGCTGACCCTGGCGCTGTCTCCGGCCACGCTGCCGAAGGTCGGGTCGGTCTACGACATCGCGCTGGCGGCCGCGGTGCTCTCGGCGCAGCGCAAGAAGCCCTGGCACCGGTTGGAAAAGACCGTCCTGTTGGGGGAGTTGTCCCTGGACGGGCGGGTGCGGCCGGTGCGCGGGGTGCTGCCCGCGGTGCTGGCGGCCAAGCGTGAGGGGTGGCCCCTGGTCGTCGTCCCGACCGCCAACCTCGCCGAGGCCGGTCTGGTCGACGGCATCGACGTCGCCGGTGTGCGCACCCTGGGGCAGCTGCGGAACTGGCTGGACGGCTCCGTCCGGCTGGACGAGCCGGGCCCTACCGCGGACGCCGTGGCCGAGCCGGTGGTGGACATGGCCGACATCGTCGGGCAGTCGCAGGCCCGCTACGCCGTCGAGGTCGCCGCGGCCGGGGCACACCACCTGTTGCTGACCGGGCCGCCTGGGGTCGGCAAAACCATGCTGGCGCAACGTCTTCCGGGGTTGCTGCCGCCGCTGACGCACAGCGAGGCGCTGGAGGTCACCGCGGTCCATTCGGTGGCGGGTCTGCTGTCCGCAGACACGCCGCTGATCACCCGCCCGCCGTTCGTGGCGCCGCACCACAGCTCCAGCGTGGCCGCACTGATCGGCGGCGGGACGGGTATCGCCCGCCCCGGCGCGGTCAGCCGGGCCCACCGCGGGGGTGCTGTTCCTCGACGAATGCGCCGAAATCGGCGGGCACACGCTGGATGCGCTGCGCACCACCCTGGAGGACGGCGAGATCCGCCTGGCCCGCCGCGACGGGGTGGCGTGTTACCCGGCCCGGTTCCAGCTGGTGATGGCGGCGAACCTGTGTCCGTGTGCCCCGGCCGACCCGCAGGATTGTGCGTGTCCCGCCGCGGTGCGGCGGCGCTACCTGAGCAAGCTGTCGGGTCCGCTGCTGGACCGGGTCGACCTACGGGTGCAGATGCACGTGGTGCGGGCCGGTGCGTTCGCGGTGGCGGACGGCGAGTCCACCGCGCAGGTGCGCCACCGGGTGGCCCAGGCCCGGCAGGCCGCGGCCCAACGCTGGGGACCGTACGGCTTCAGCACCAACGGCGAAGTCAGCGGCGCCCTGTTGCGGCGCAGGTTCCGCCTCGGCGCCGCCGCGATGGAACCGCTGCGCAAAGCCGTGGAGCGCGGCATCCTCAGCATCCGCGGGCTCGATCGCACGCTGCGGGTCGCCTGGACGGTGAGCGACCTGGCCGGCCGCACCTCCCCAGGGGTCGCGGAAGTCGCTGCGGCACTGAGCTTTCGGCAGTCGGGAGCGGCACGATGAGCGCCGCCGACCGGCGACTGGCGTGGGCCTACCTGTCGCGGGTAGCCGAGCCGCCCTGCGCGGAACTGGCCGCGCTGGTGGACGCGGTGGGGCCGCAGGAGGCCGCCGACCGCATCCGGGGCGGTGCGGTCGACGACGATCTGGCCCGCCACACCGAGGCGCGCCGCCGCATCGAGCAGGCCGAGGCCGATCTGCGGCTCCTGGACAGCCGTGGCGGGAGATTGATCACCCCCGACGACGCGGAGTGGCCGGTGCTGGCCTTCGCCGCTTTCGGCAACACCGCGGTGCGCCCGCGCGGCGGGCCGCCGCCGGTGTTGTGGGCGCTGGGCCCGGCCAGGCTGGACGAGGTGTCCTACCGGTCGGCTGCCATCGTCGGCACCCGGGCCGCCACCAGCTACGGCGAGCACGTCGCGGCGGACCTGGCGGCGGGGCTGGCCGAACGTGACGTCGCGGTGGTCTCCGGCGGGGCCTTCGGCATCGACGGCGCGGCACATCGGGCGACGCTGGCGGCGGACGGGACCACCATGGCGGTGCTGGCCGGCGGAATCGACGTCCCCTACCCGGCCGGGCATTCCTCGTTGCTGCACCGAATCGGCCGGACCGGCCTTTTGGTCACCGAATATCCGCCGGGGGTGCGGCCGGCCCGGCACCGGTTTCTGACCCGCAACCGGCTGGTGGCCGCGGTGGCCGGCGCGGTGGTGGTGGTCGAGGCGGGCCTGCGCAGCGGCGCCGCCAACACCGCGGCCTGGGCGCGGGCACTGGGCCGGGTGGTGGCCGCGGTGCCCGGACCGGTGACCTCGTCGGCGTCGGCGGGGTGTCACGTGCTGCTGCGCGACGGCGCCGAATTGGTCACGCGTGCCGACGACGTCGTCGAACTCGTCGGGCACATCGGCGAACTGGCCGAGGACGAGCTGCGACCCGCTACCGCGCTGGACGGGCTCGGCGACGCCGAGCGGCGGGTACATGACGCGTTGCCGGGTCGCGGCGCCGCCACCGTCGACGAGATCGCCGTCGCGTCCGGGCTGGCGCCCGAGCAGGTGCTGGGGCCGCTGGCGTTGTTGGAAGTAGGCGGGCTGGTGGAGTGTGAGGACGGGTGCTGGCGCATCGCTCGACGCCGTAGTGAACGACCACGGCTCGTATAGTCGAGTGGGATCGGGGTTCTGACAGGAGGATTCAGTGGCAGGTCGGCCTCTGCAGGCGTTCAAGGTGGTCGGTACCGAGCAGCTCACGCCGCACATGATCAGGGTGGTGCTGGGTAGCGACAACTTCGACACCTTCGTCCCCAGCAAGTTCACCGACTCCTACGTCAAGTTGGTGTTCGTCGCCGACGGCATCGACGTCGCGGCGCTGCCGGAGCCGCTGACGCTGGACAGCTTCGCCGAACTGCCGCCCGAGCAGCGGCCCGCGGTGCGCACCCTGACCGTTCGCCGCGTCGACGAGCAGGCCGGGCAGATCACCCTGGATATCGCCATCCATGGCGAGCACGGCGTGGCCGGCCCGTGGGCCGCGTCGGCCCAACCGGGCCAACCGGTCTACCTGATGGGACCCGGCGGCGCCTACACCCCCGACCCGGCCGCCGACTGGCACCTGCTGGCCGGCGACGAGTCGGCGATCCCGGCCATCGCAGCGGCCCTCGAGGCACTGCCCGACACCGCGGTCGGCAAGGTGTTCATCGAGGTCGCCGGACCCGAGGACGAGATACCGCTGCGCGCCCCGGAGTCGGTCGAGGTGAACTGGGTGTACCGGGGTGGCCGTGCCGACCTGGTGCCCGAAGACCGGGCCGGTGATCACGCGCCGCTGATCGAGGCGGTCACCACCGCATTCTGGCTACCCGGCCAGGTGCAGGTGTTCATCCACGGCGAGGCCCAGGCCGTCATGCACAACCTGCGGCCCTACATCCGCAAGGAGCGCGGCGTCCCCGCCCAGTGGGCGTCGTCGATCTCGGGTTACTGGCGCCGCGGCCGCACCGAAGAGTCGTTCCGGCAGTGGAAGAAGGAACTCGCCGACCAGGAGGCCGGGTCCCGGTAGTGCCGGGCTGAGATCGGCGACGCCGTTCTGAATGCCATTCTGAACGCATGGCATTCGCGGATTACCAATTCGAGATCTACCTGCAGGGCCTATCCGGGGTGACGCCGGAGCTGCCGATGGCCTACGCGGAGCTGGAGGCGCGGGCCGCGACGGCGATGCCGCCCTCGGTGTGGTCTTACGTCGTCGGCGGCGCCGGTGACGAACGCACCCAGCGGGCCAACCGCGATGCCTTCGACCGCTGGGGCCTGATGCCGCGCATGTTCGTCGGCGCCGCCGACCGCGACCTGTCGGTGGAGCTGTTCGGGCTGAAGCTGCCCTCGCCGCTGTTCATGGCCCCGATCGGGGTGATCGGGCTGTGCGCCCAGGACGGACACGGCGACCTGGCCACCGCCCGCGCGGCGGCACGTACCGGTGTCCCGATGATGGTCTCCACGCTGACCGCCGATCCGCTGGAGGACGTCGCCGCGCAATTCGGGGACACCCCCGGGTTCTTCCAGCTCTACACACCCAAGGACCGCGACCTGGCGGCCAGCCTGGTGGGGCGCGCCGAAGCGGCCGGCTACAAAGCGATCGTCGTCACCCTGGACACCTGGATCCCCGGCTGGCGCCCTCGTGACCTGAGCACCGCCAACTTCCCGCAGCTGCGCGGCCACTGCCTGAGCAACTACACCAGCGACCCGGTCTTCCGGGCAGGCCTTGCCAAACCGCCTGAAGAAGACCCGCAGGCCGCCGTGCTGCGCTGGGTGCAGCTGTTCGGTGCCCCGTTGACCTGGGCCGACCTGCCCTGGCTGCGCTCGCTGACCGATCTGCCGCTGCTCATCAAGGGCATCTGCCACCCCGACGACGCCCGGCGCGCCAGAGACGGCGGCGTCGACGGCATCTACTGCTCCACCCACGGCGGGCGGCAGGCCAACGGCGGCCTGCCCGCCCTGGACTGTCTGCCGGGGGTGGTGGAGGCGGCCGACGGGCTGCCGGTGCTGTTCGACTCCGGCATCCGCAGCGGCGCCGACGTGGTCAAGGCGCTGGCCCTGGGCGCGACCGCGGTCGGTGTCGGCCGCCCCTATGCCTACGGCCTGGCGCTGGGCGGCGTGGGCGGCGTCGTGCACGTGCTGCGCATGCTGCTGGCCGAGGCCGACCTGATCATGGCAGTCGACGGCTATCCGGCGCGCAAAGATCTCACCCCGGACACACTGCGGCGCGTCACCTGAACCAGCGCCGCGCGATCTGCCAGCGTGGGGGAGTGCCGGTGACCGCTGAGGTGATCCTCGAGGAGTTCGACGAGTACCTGCACCTGCAGTGCGGCCGCTCGGCGCACACCCGCCGGGCGTATCTGGGCGACGTGCGCTCGCTGCTGGATTTTCTGGCCGACCGCGGCGCCGACCTGCAGGCGCTGAGCCTGCCGGTACTGCGGGCCTGGCTGGCCGGCGCGGCCGGCGCCGGCGCCGCCCGCACCACGCTGGCCCGGCGCACCTCGTCGATCAAGGCGTTCACCGCGTGGGCGGTCCGGCGGGGTTTGCTGTCCACCGACCCGGCCGCGCGGCTGCAGGTACCCAAAGCCCACCGGACACTGCCGGCGGTGCTGCGCCAGGACCAGGCGCTGGCCGCCATGACGGCCGCGAAATCCGGCGCCGAGCAGGGCGATCCGCTGGCGCTGCGGGACCGGCTGATCGTGGAGCTGCTGTACGCCACCGGCATCCGGGTCAGCGAACTGTGCGGCCTGGACGTCGACGACGTCGACACCACACATCGGCTGGTGCGGGTGCTGGGCAAAGGCAACAAGCAGCGCAGTGCGCCGTTCGGGCAGCCGGCCGCCGAGGCGCTGCGCGCCTGGCTGTCCGACGGCCGCCCGGCGCTGATCACCGCCGAGTCCGGGCCGGCGCTGTTGCTGGGGGCGCGCGGCCGGCGCCTGGACGTGCGGCAGGCTCGCACGGTGGTGCATCAGACCGTCGCCGCGGTCGACGGCGCGCCCGACATGGGACCGCACGGGCTGCGCCACAGCGCCGCCACCCACCTGCTCGAGGGCGGCGCCGACCTGCGGGTGGTCCAGGAACTGCTCGGCCATTCGAGCCTGGCCACCACCCAGCTCTACACCCACGTGGCAGTCTCCCGGCTGCGGGCGGTGCACGACCAGGCCCATCCGCGCGCGTGACGCCGGGCCGCGGCTGCCGCGGGACCGCGCTGGACGGTGACACCGCATCCCGGGCCCGCTCGCGACTGCGCGGGGTGTGGTGCGAGTGGCTTGAGCCGCACCGGCGTCGACTCCAGCAGGCCCAACGGGTCGACGTAGTCGGCGCGCGCCGCCGGACCCCACATCGCGCCCCAGTGCAGGCAGGCCGCGGCCGGGCAGCCGGCGTGCCCTGCCTGCAGCGCACCCAGCGTCGCCCCTGCCGTTACGAACTGACCGGCCCGCACGACCGCGCGCACCGGCTCGTAGCTGGTGTGCAGCCCGCCCGGATGGGCCAGCGACACCACCGGCCGGCCCGCCAGCAGCCCGGCGAACACCACCGTCGCGTCGCCGGCGGCATAGACCGGCTGTCCCGGATGCCCGGCCAGATCGACTCCGCGGTGCCCGGCCAGCCAGCGTTGCGACGGCGGGTCGAAGCCACGCAGCACCGCCGGTGCCGGCCGTAGCGGCCAGCCCAGCCGACCGCCGGCGGCGTCCGCCGGCGGCGCGTTGAGCAGCACCCAGCCCAGCAGCAGCACCAGCAACACCCATCGCACCTGCTCAGTGCACCGCTACGGCGAACGTCCGGCCAGTCACCAGCCGACGGCTGTGGACGAGGGGAAAAGCACCCGCCGATTCCGTGTAAACTGCTCCACGCAGCTCGCATCAGCGGGCTGACTTCGCGCGTCTGCACCGCGACCCAGTAGTTCAGGGATCCGCATCAGCATGCCGAGCGGTCCCGCCCCAGGGCGGGTTCGGCACCGCAGCAGACGCCAGGGCCCGGCTTCACCCGACGCCGGGCGGCAACCGAATGGTGGTGGCCCGCTGCCGGCTTCTTAGTCGTGCCAGCCGATCACCGCCGCGACACACGAAAGCTGGGCACAGTCATGGCTGTTGTGACCATGAAGCAGCTGCTGGACAGCGGCACCCACTTCGGGCATCAGACCCGTCGCTGGAATCCCAAGATGAAGCGGTTCATCTTCACCGACCGCAATGGCATCTACATCATCGACCTGCAGCAGACGCTGACCTTCATCGACCGGGCGTACGAGTTCGTCAAGGAGACCGTCGCCCACGGTGGCACGGTGCTGTTCGTCGGCACCAAGAAGCAGGCGCAGGAGTCCGTCGCCGCCGAGGCGACCCGCGTCGGCATGCCGTACGTGAACCAGCGCTGGCTGGGCGGCATGCTCACCAACTTCTCCACCGTGCACAAGCGGCTGCAGCGCCTCAAGGAGCTCGAGGCGATGGAGCAGACCGGTGGCTTCGAGGGCCGCACCAAAAAAGAGATCCTCGGGCTGACCCGCGAGAAGAACAAACTGGAGCGGTCCCTGGGCGGGATCAGGGACATGGCCAAGGTGCCGTCGGCGGTGTGGGTCGTCGACACCAACAAGGAGCACATCGCCGTCGGTGAGGCGCGCAAGCTGGGCATCCCGGTCATCGCGATTCTGGACACCAACTGCGACCCCGACGAGGTCGACTACCCGATCCCGGGCAACGACGACGCGATCCGCTCGGCCGCGCTGCTGACCAAGGTGATCGCCTCCGCGGTGGCCGAGGGCCTGCAGGCCCGCGCCGGCCTGGGTCGCGGCGACGGCAAGCCGGAGGCCGAGACGGCCGAGCCGCTGCCCGAGTGGGAGCAGGAACTACTGGCCGGCGCCGCCCCGCCGGACGGTCCGGCCGCGGCCGAATCAACCACAGAAGCATCCTAGGAAAGGCTGAGCATTGGCGAACTTCACCGCTGCCGACGTCAAGCGACTTCGGGAGCTGACCGGTGCAGGGATGCTCGACTGCAAGAACGCGCTGGCCGATTCGGACGGCGACTTCGACAAGGCGGTCGAGGCGCTGCGGATCAAGGGCGCCAAGGACGTCGGCAAGCGGGCCGAGCGGGCGACGGCCGAGGGCCTGGTCGCCGCCAAGGACGGCGCCCTGGTCGAGCTGAACTCCGAGACCGACTTCGTCGCGAAGAACGCGGAGTTCCAGGAGCTGGCGAACCAGATCGTCGCGGCTGCCGCGGCGTCCAAGGCCACCGACATCGAGGCCCTCAAAGCCGCGAGCGCCGGTGACAAGACGGTCGAAGAGGCCATCGCCGCGCTCTCGGCCAAGATCGGCGAGAAGCTGGAACTGCGTCGCGTCGCCAATTTCGACGGGACCGTCGAGACCTACCTGCACAAGCGGGCGGCCGACCTGCCGCCGGCGGTGGGCGTGCTGGTCGAGTACACCGGCGACGGCGCCTCGGCCAAAGAGGCCGCGCATGCGGTGGCGTTGCAGATCGCCGCGCTCAAGGCGCGCTACCTGTCCCGCGACGACGTGCCCGAGGACGTGGTGGCCAGCGAGCGCCGCATCGCCGAGGAGACCGCCAAAGCCGAGGGCAAGCCGGAGCAGGCGCTGCCCAAGATCGTCGAGGGCCGGCTCAACGGCTTCTTCAAGGACGCGGTGCTGCTCGAGCAGCCGTCGGTGTCCGACAGCAAGAAGACCGTCAAGGCGCTGCTCGACGAGGCCGGCGTGACGGTGACCCGGTTCGTGCGTTTCGAGGTCGGACAGGCCTGAGCCGTCCCGGGGTCCGCGTACCCGCGTATCCGGTGGCGACGCCGGATTGACGGCTGAGAGCTCAGTCGGAGCCGAGTGTTTCCAGCATCCGCTTGAACTCGCGCTGCTGCGGCTCGGTCAATTTGGCCAGAGTCCGTGCGTCGGCGGCGTGCACGACTGCCTCCGCGCGCTTGAGCAGGGCTCGGCCCTGGCTGGTCAATGCGGCCGGCAGCGCGCGCCCGGAGGACACCGACGCGGGCCGCGACACCGCGCCGATGTCTTCCAGGCTGCGCAGCACCGTGTTCATTGCCTGGGGCGTGACGGCGGCGCGCCGGGCCAGCTCCGCGCTGGACGAGCCCGGTGACCGGGACAGGATGCGCAGGCAGACGAACTCCGGCAGCGTCAAGCCGAGCGGTGCCAGCGCCGCGGTCGCCCCGGGCCGCAATACGGACATCACCCGGTACAGCAAATAGCCCAGCGGGGCGTCCTGGGCCTGTTCTCCCTGACTCATATCAAGGATATTGACATATAGTGCGGCCGGACGTTGCCGAACGAGGTGTTGAACGCGCTGACCGTGGGGCGGAACATCTACGAGATAATCCAGTTCCGAATGCTGGCAGAACCTTTCACCGCCCACCGTCGGCAACGAGTGGACACCCGGTCCAATCGAGAACCGCTGCAATGGTATTGGGCCGCGGCGGGGGCGGAGTACGGTAAGCCCGTCGATGTTCTTGTCCGACTGGCCTATTGGGCGATTCGTTGGGAACATCTGCCGGTGTCCGCTTGCGGGACAGCGGCGTACGGTGGAATGTACTGGCGCTGAACTGTTTCTAATGGTGAGAAAGTGGCGCGAGTTGATCGGCGAATAAGATTGTGGCGCAGATCAATTTCGCCGTGTTCGCGCAGCTAGGCAGCCTGCACAAGGCAATTGGCCTACTCGGCTGTCGTTTGAGGCTGTGGCCGTTGGGTAAGCGATGAATGCGCGGTTGGCTCGCTTCAATGCTGCCGACTGCTTTAGAACGACACCAACGGAAAGGAATTCAGCGTGAAGTTCACCAAAACGACTGCGAAGACGGCCCTCGGTGCTGCCGGGATTGCCGCGATCAGCCTCTTCGGGGCGGCATCGGCTTCGGCGGCTCCCACCATTGTCGAGGGGCTCGGAACCCCGGAGACGCTGGTTGACGGCGCAATGTCGACTGACTACACGGTCAGCGGCCTGCAGCCCGCCAATGTCACCATCCCGGGTTACACCCCGGCCGGCCAGCTGTGGCAGGCCGACGTGCACGTGAAGGCCAACTCCGGCGTCGTGACACCGGTGGTGTCCAACTTCAACGCCAGCGCCGGTGAGCAGAGCTACCGCGTGATCAGCGCTCCGGCCGCCCCGCAGGGCCTCAGCCCCGCGCCGATCGCCCAGGGTGGCACCGCGACCGGGAAGATCTACTTCGACGTGACCGGTGCGCCTCCGACCCGAGTCGCCTACAACGACGGTGCACAGGACGTGTTGGTCTGGGAGAGCAGTGCGGCCGGTAACCCCGCGCCGAACTCGATTCCGGGTCAGACCGCTCCGGGTCAGACCATGCCGGGCCAGACGGCCCCGGGCCAGACCATGCCGGGTCAGACGGCCCCGGGTCAGACCATGCCGGGCCAGACGGCTCCGGGTCAGACCATGCCGGGCCAGACGACCCCGGGTCAGACCAACGCGGTTCCTGGCGCCGACCAGGAGCCTGAGGTGGCACCCAACTCGCCGGTGCACAGCAGCTAATCGCAGCTAGCCTGCCTCCCCGCGCCACGGCCATGGCGCGGGGAGGTTTGCGTTTGACAGGAGCGATCTGGGTACCCGGTCGGTATGACTCAAATTGACCACCGTCCCCCCGAAGTCCAAGACCAAGCGCAGCAGCACGCCGAGCGGGCCCGGGAGGCCATGGCCGAAAAGCGCGAGAAGCTGGACGGCGGCGTCAGTGGCTGGGTGGCGGAGCGGGCCGGGCAATGGGACCTCGACGGGCAGAGCGAGGCCACCATGCACCGGCAGAAGTTCTTCTGGAACGCGCTGGTCGACTACTGGTTCCGAATGGAGATCGACGGCTGGGAGAACGTCGGACCGGCACCGGTGTTGTTGATCGGCATCCACTCCGGCGCCCCATTCGTCTGGGACGCGTGGACCGTCGGGTTGCAGTGGTGGCGACGGTTCGGTCCGGACCGCCCGTTGCACGGCACGGCCCACGACGCGCTGATGGCGATTCCCGGCATCGGCCGGTACTTCCGCGCGATGGGTGTGTTACCGGCGGCTCCCGACGCGATCGCGACGGCACTGGCCGAGGGCCGCGACGTGGCGCTGTGGCCCGGCGGTGAAGTGGATTCGCTGCGCCCCTGGGCAGAACGCGATCGGGCCACCCTGGCCGGACGCAAGGGGTTTGTGAAGATGGCGATCCGCGCCGGAGTGCCGATCGTGCCGATCGCCACCGTGGGCGGCGCCGACGCGATGCCGGTGCTGATCCGTGGCGATCGCCTGTCACGGGCCCTTCGGCTGGATAAGGTGCTGCGGCTCAAGGTATTTCCGTTGGCCATCTCGCTGCCGTGGGGTATCGCGCCGGCCGCGCTGCCGCAGCTGCCGCTGCCTGCCAAGATCCGGACCCGGTTCATGCCCGCGGTCGAAATCGACCCCGATCCCGCCCGCGCCGAGGACGACGACTACATCGACGCCAAGTACCACGAGGTGGAGGACAGCATCCAGCAGGGCATGGATGCGCTGGCCCGCAAACGCGCGCTGCCCGTCTTCGGATAGCGTCCTGAACGGATTATCGTGTCAACGAATCGGGTTGCCGCACACCGGTTTCCGATACCCATGCCGGACTGAGCACCGGCTCTGAGACGATCCAGCGCGGTTGCGGCGGCGTCACCGCCATGTAACCCACACCGCGCACGGTGTCCACCATCGACTCGTGCCGCGGACCCAGTTTGGCGCGCAGCCGGCGCACGTGCACGTCAACGGTTCGGACCCGGCCGTTGCTGTCGTAGCCCCACACCTCGTGCATCAGCCGGGTGCGGCTGAACGCCCGACCCGCATGCTGGACAAGGAAATTGAGCAGCTTGAACTCGGTCAGCGTCAGGCCCAGGTCGGCGCCGTCCAGCGACGCGGTGTAACTGGCCGGGTGCAGAACGAGGTCACCGAACTGCAGCGTGCTGCCGACGGCGTTGCGCCTGCGGGTGATCGCCAACCGCAACCGAGCCTGGAGTTCGGCCGCCCCGGCGGCGGGTAGCAGCACGTCGTCGAAGTTCCAGTCGACGTCGACGGCCACGAAGTCGGCCGGCGCCACGACCGCCACCACCGCCAACCCGGGCGCGCTGGCGGTGAGCCGCCGGCAGGTGGTGCGGGCTGCCACCAGGTCGGTTCGGGCGTCGATGATCGCTACGTCGGCACCGCTGACCGCGCCGTCGGCGCCGTCCCTCAGGGGTGCGCTGCGCACCGTCAGCGCGAACGAATCCAGCTCCAGCACGGATTCGAAATCGGCCGCATCGGTAAGCAGTAGAACGTCCAACCGCCATCTCCAAACCTTATGAGGGTGATGCCCGCATAACCCCACCCGTCGCCGCGTCCGTGCAGCCACTCCCGCGGCCCCGGCGCAGCGCTGGATACCCCACCCGGAGGGCGATTATTCCAATAATTTGTTACCGCCGGTACTGCCAATGTCGGGCCGGAGATATTCGATGGGCCCGGCCCGTTGACACGGACCGGGCCCATCCTTCCACCAAGTCTTACTGGTTGGCCTTCTGGCGCTGCTCGGCGACGTCTGCCGCGGCGCGGGCCGCTTCGGCCTGGGCTTCCTTCTTGGCGGCGTCGCGCTGTGCCTCCGCCTTGTCCTGCTGCGCTTCGCCCTCGTTGATCAGGTCTCCGTCGCCGGTCACCGTTCCGATGGCTTCCTTGGCCTTGCCCTTGACGTCCTCGACGACACCCTTGACCGCTTCCACGGGTCCCGAGTTGCTGTCCGCCATGAGTTCCTCCTCAGTTAACCGCGATGGATGGGGCGCTCAGATTGACTGAGCCCGACCGAAGAAACGGCCGGCGCGGCATCGAGCGGTGCGATCCTTCTCCTCAAGACCGCGGCCTCGCCGCCGCGGACAGCGGATTCCCAAACCCGGGAATCACCAAACCTGCCGGAGGCTCACACCGACCCCGCCCACGTCAGAGCGCGGCGATGAGGCAGGATGAGGGCGGCCGTTTCCGGGTATTTGCCATGATGGCCCCGGGCGGACGGGAATGGCCGGGGAGACACCTGTCATACGAGGAGACTGATGGCGGAGTCCGACATCGCCGGTTCGGCGGCTCCGGGGCCGAACGCAACCAGCGGCGCGGTGACGGGATCGCCGTCGAAGTACTCCCGGGTGCTGCTCAAGCTTGGTGGCGAGATGTTCGGTGGCGGCCAGGTCGGGCTGGACCCCGACGTCGTCGCACTGGTGGCCAGGCAGATCGCCGAGGTGGTCCGCGACGGCGTGCAGGTGGCCGTAGTGATCGGTGGCGGCAACTTCTTCCGCGGCGCCCAGCTGCAGCAACGCGGCATGGAGCGCACCCGGTCGGACTACATGGGCATGCTCGGCACCGTGATGAACAGCCTGGCGCTGCAGGATTTCCTGGAAAAGGAAGGTATCGCCACCCGGGTCCAGACGGCGATCACGATGGGGCAGGTGGCCGAGCCGTACCTGCCGCTGCGGGCGGTGCGCCACCTGGAAAAAGGGCGGGTGGTGATCTTCGGCGCCGGCATGGGTCTGCCGTACTTCTCCACCGACACCACCGCGGCGCAGCGGGCCTTGGAGATCGGCGCCGACGTGGTCCTGATGGCCAAGGCGGTCGACGGCGTGTTTGCCGAGGATCCGCGGGAGAACCCGGACGCCGAATTGCTGACCGCGATCAGCCACCGGGAAGTCATCGACCGCGGCTTGCGGGTGGCCGACGCTACCGCGTTCAGCCTGTGTATGGACAATGGCATGCCGATCCTGGTGTTCAACCTGCTGACCGACGGAAATATCGCTCGGGCGGTCGCGGGTGAGAAGATCGGGACGCTGGTCACCACCTGAGGGGGATTGGCGCAGATGATTCGCGCTGGCGACGATGCAGAGCGTAGCGATGAGGAGGAGTGGCGCAGATGATTCGCGCTGGCGACGATGCAGAGCGTAGCGATGAGGAGGAGTGGCGCAATGATTGACGAAGCTCTGTTCGACGCCGAGGAGAAGATGGAGAAGGCGGTGTCGGTGGCCAGGGACGACCTGTCGACGATCCGCACCGGTCGCGCCAACCCGGGCATGTTCTCCCGGATCGTCATCGACTATTACGGTGCGACCACCCCGATCACGCAGCTGGCCAGCATCAACGTCCCCGAGGCGCGCATGGTCGTCATCAAGCCCTACGAGGCGGGCCAGCTCGGGGCCATCGAGACGGCGATCCGCAACTCTGACCTGGGCGTCAACCCCACCAACGACGGCACCATCATCCGGGTGGCCATCCCGCAGCTCACCGAGGAGCGCCGCCGCGATCTGGTCAAGCAGGCCAAGGCCAAGGGTGAGGACGCACGGGTTTCGGTGCGCAACATCCGCCGCAAGGCGATGGAGGAGCTGCACCGCATCCGCAAGGACGGCGAAGCCGGTGAGGACGAGGTGAGCCGGGCCGAGAAGGATCTGGAGAAAGCCACCCACCAGTACGTCGCGCAGATCGACGAGTTGGTCAAACACAAAGAGGGCGAGCTGCTCGAGGTCTAGCGGCCGACAGCAGCCGAGTCCATTGAAGTCCGTGGCCACCACCGACGCCGAAGCCGGCAGCCCGTCCGAGGAGCCGGTCGAGACGCTGCCGGGCGAGTCGGCGTCGCCGGCCGAACAGAAGCCGCCGGCCGAGACCGGAAAGAAACCGGGCAAGAAGAAGTCTCGCGCCGGACGGAACCTGCCGGCCGCCATCGCGGTCGGTGTCACCATCGGCGCCGTCCTGATCGCGACGCTGCTGTGGTTTCCGCGGTTCTGGGGTGGCACTCTGCGCCGGGGCGATTCTGCTGGCCAGTCACGAGGTGGTGCGCCGGCTGCGCGAGGCCGGCTATCTGATCCCGGTGATCCCGCTGCTGGTCGGCGGGCAGGTGACGGTGTGGCTGACCTGGCCGTACGGCGCCGAGGGGGCGGCGGCCGGGTTCGGCGGCGTGGTGGTGGTCTGCATGATCTGGCGGTTGTTCATGCAGGACAACCGCGAAGCCGACAACGTCGAGGGCGCACCGCCGCCGAGCAATTACCTGCGCGACGTGTCGGCGACCGTCTTCCTGTGCGCCTGGGTGCCGCTGTTCGGCTCGTTCGCCGCGATGCTGGTCTACGACCCGCAGCACGGGCCGGCGCGGGTGTTCTGCATGATGATCGCGGTGGTGTGCTCCGACACCGGCGGCTACGCGATCGGTGCGTTGTTCGGCAAGCATCCGATGGTGCCCAAGATCAGCCCGAAGAAGTCGTGGGAGGGTTTCGCCGGCTCGCTGGTCTTCGGCATCACCGCGACCATCCTGACCGCGACGTTCCTGGCCGGCCAGCCGCCGTGGGTGGGCGCCCTGCTCGGTCTGCTCTTCGTGCTCACCACCACCCTCGGTGACCTGATCGAGTCGCAGGTGAAGCGCGATCTGGGCATCAAGGACATGGGCCGGTTGCTGCCCGGCCACGGCGGTCTGATGGATCGGCTGGACGGCATCCTGCCGTCATCGGTGGCCGCGTGGGCGGTTCTGACGCTGTTGCCCTGATACTGGACTGGTCATGGTCCAGCAGTTGGTGTTCGAGGAGCCGCCGCGGCGCGGCTCGATTCGGCGACCGCCGCGCCACCTGGCCGACCTCGACGCGGCCGGCCGCGCGGCCGCGGTCGCCGAGTTGGGGTTGCCGGCGTTTCGGGCCAAGCAGCTGGCCAACCAGTACTTCGGGCGACTGATCGCCGATCCCCGCCAGATGACTGACCTGCCGGCGGCGGTGCGCGAGCAGGTCGCCACGAGCATCTTCCCGACGCTGCTGACGCCAGTGCGCGAGGTCACCTGCGACGCCGGTGAAACCCGGAAAACGTTGTGGCGCTGCGTCGACGGCGCCACCGTCGAGTCGGTGCTGATGCGTTATCCGCAGCGCAACACGGTGTGCATCTCCTCGCAGGCCGGCTGCGGCATGGCCTGCCCGTTCTGTGCCACCGGTCAGGGCGGGCTGACCCGTAACCTGTCCACCGCCGAGATCCTCGAGCAGGTGCGTGCCGCGGCCGTGGCGCTGCGCGACGGCTTCGGCCCGGATCCCCAGCGGCTGTCCAATGTGGTGTTCATGGGGATGGGCGAGCCGCTGGCCAACTACGCCCGGGTGGTGGCGGCGGTGCGCGGCATCATTCAGGCGCCGCCGTCTGGGTTCGGGATTTCGGCGCGTTCGGTGACGGTGTCGACGGTGGGTCTGGCCCCGGCGATACGAAAGCTGGCCGACGAACGGCTCGGCGTGACGCTGGCGTTGTCGTTGCACACCCCCGACGACGAATTGCGGGACACCCTGGTTCCGGTCAACAACAGATGGAAGGTCAGCGAGGTGCTGGACGCCGCCCGCTACTACGCCGAGGTGACCGGCCGTCGGGTGTCCATCGAGTACGCGCTGATCCGGGACGTCAACGACCAGCCGTGGCGGGCCGACCTGCTGGGCAAGCGGCTGCACCGCGCGCTGGGTCCGCTGGTACACGTCAACCTCATTCCGCTCAACCCGACGCCGGGCAGCCAATGGGACGCCAGCCCCAAACCGGTAGAGCGTGAGTTTGTCAAACGTGTTCGCGCACAAGGTGTTTCGTGTACTGTGCGGGACACCCGCGGTCGGGAGATCAGTGCGGCGTGTGGGCAGCTGGCCGCCGAAGGTTGAGCGCTTGGTGAACCACGGGTGTGGGTAAACCGTGACTCCAGGCAACCGCCTAACGAAAAGGTCCCATCATGATTCGTCGTCTCTTGCGCCCGGTCAAGCTGCCGGTCGCCGCTCTTGTCGCCCTGATCCTGCTCACCGGTGTCGTCTCGGCGCCCCGCGCCCTCGCCGCCGACGACCGCCTGAACTTCACTGGAACCACCCTGTCCGGTGCCCCGTTCGACGGCGCCAGTCTGCAGGGCAAGCCCGCGGTGTTGTGGTTCTGGACGCCGTTCTGCCCGTTCTGCAACGCCGAGGCGCCGGCGCTGGCCCAGGTCGCCGCCGCTCACCCCGCGGTGAGTTTCGTCGGCATCGCGGCGCACTCCGACGTCGGGCAGATGCAGGGCTTCGTCTCCAAGTATGGCCTGAACTTCACCAACCTCAACGACGCCGACGGCGCGATCTGGGCCCGTTACGGGGTGCCCTGGCAGCCGGCGTGGGTGTTCTACCGCCCGGACGGCTCGTCGACGTTCGTCAACAACACCACCTCGGCGATGTCCCAGCAGGAGTTGTCCGGCCGGGTCGCCGCGCTGACGTCGTGACCGGGTGAACCAGTCTCTGATCGGCTTGGCTTTCGCCGCCGGACTGGTGGCCGCGGTCAACCCGTGCGGGTTTGCGATGCTGCCCGCCTACCTGGTGCTGGTGGTGCGCGGCGCCGGTGCGACCAGGACGCCGCTGGTCGCGGTCGGGCGGGCGCTGGCCGCCACGCTGGGCATGGCGCTCGGTTTCGTGACGGTGTTCGGCGTGTTCGGCGCGCTGACCATCTCGGCGGCCGCCACCGTGCAGCGCTACCTGCCGTACGCGACGGTGCTGGTCGGCGTCGTGTTGATCGGGCTCGGCGGTTGGCTGTTGGCGGGCCGCGAACTCGTCTCCGTCCGGCCGCTGGGGCCGCGCTGGGCGCCAACCATGCGGCTGGGTTCGATGTACGGCTACGGGATCAGCTATGCGCTGGCATCGCTGTCGTGCACCGTCGGCCCGTTTCTGGCGGTTACCGGCGCCGCGCTGCGGACGGGTTCGGCGCTGGCCGGCGCGGCGGTCTACGCCGCCTACGTCGGGGTTTGACCCTGGTGGTCGGGGCGCTGGCGGTCGGGGTGGCGACCGCGAGTTCGGCGCTGCTGGGCCGGCTGCGGCGGGTGCTGCCGTTCGTCAACCGGGTGGGCGGCGGGTTGCTGGTGGTGGTGGGGCTCTACGTCGGCTACTACGGGCTCTACGAGGTGCGACTGTTCACCGCGAACGGAAATCCCGACGACGCGGTGATCGCCGCCGCGGGCCGGGTGCAGGGTCAGCTGGCGGGCTGGGTGCACCAGCACGGGGCGTGGCCGTGGCTGGCCGGGGTGGTGCTGGTGGCGGTCGGCGCGCTGGCCGCGGTGCGGTACCGGCGACATCGTCGTGACACCATCCCACTTGCAGATGACACCACAATGGTGTCATCATGACGTTATGGATTTGCAGCCATACGTCGACGTCGTCCGTCACGAACTCACGCTGGCGGCCGCCGCCGCCGGGCCCGATGCGCAGCAACTGGCCGAGCGGCTGAGCGCACCGCTGGACTCGGCGCTGCGGCTGGCGCTGTTGGAAGCGCTGTCCTCGGCCACCGAGGAGATCAGCGGCGAGTTGGGATCCGGTTCCGTCGAGGTCCGGCTGCGCGGCCGCGACCCCGAATTCGTCGTCGACGTGCCCGACGACTCAGCCGAACCGGCAGAGCCGCTCGTCTACGACGAGGACGGCGGCGCCACCTGGCGGATCACGCTGCGGCTGCCGGAGGGGCTGCGCGCGCCCGTGGAGGCGGCGGCCCGGCGCGACGGCACCTCGCTCAACGGCTGGCTGGTGCGAGTCGCCGCCAAAGCAAGCCAGGGACCAAATCACCACGCGCGCAAGAACTCTCACCGGGTAACCGGCTGGGTGCGCTGAACCGCCATCGAAGGAGATCGCCAATGCCGACATTCGCCACGCCCGAGCCGATCAGCGTTCGCGTCACGGTCGGTGCGGGATCGGTGCGCCTGGTCGCCGCCGACCGCGCCGACACCGTCGTCCAGGTTCGCCCGCACGACCAGACCCGGGAATCCGACGTCCGCGCGGCCGAGCAACTCCGCGTAGATCTGCGCGACGAGCGCAAACTGACGGTGGCCGCGGCCAAGCGAGGTATGCCCCGCACCGGGGCCGTCGAGATCGAGATCGAGCTGCCGTCGCAGTCTCGCATCCATGCCGAGTTGGGCTCGGCGTCCCTGCGCGCCGAAGGGGAGTTCGCCGACGTCCGCATCAGTGCGGCCGGCGGCGACGCCGAGATCGACACCGTGACCGGACGGATCAAGGCCGCCAGCTCGTCCGGCTCGGTCACCGTGCGTTCGGTCGTGGGGTACGCCTCGCTGGCCACGGCGTCGGGCACGCTGCGGGTGCACGACCTCGACGGCGACGTGAAGTTCTCCTCCGCCAGCGGTTCGGTGTCCGTCGACACCTTGCGCGGCAACCTCAAGGCACGCACCGCCTCGGGCTCGGTGATCGTCGAAGCCGCGGTGCGCGGCAGCGTCTCGGCCCACACCGGCAGCGGCGCGGTCGCGGTCGGCGTTCCCGACGGCACCGCGGTGCGGATGGACATCGTCGCCGGGTCGGGCGCCGTCACCAACCACTTACAGCCGGCGGACGGCCCCGAACCCGACGACGAAACCCTGGCACTGCACGTGCGCACCGGTTCGGGCGAGGTCCATCTGCACCGGGACCCGGCGGGCGAGCTGACCCGGCAGTCCGCTACCTGAGCCAGCCGCGGCGGCGGCCCCAGATGTCGCGCACCAGGATGAACAGCACCAGCGCGGCGAAGCCGACGCAGAAGATGTCCTCGACGTGGCCCACGTGGTTGCCGCGCAGAAACGCCAGCAGCAGAACGAAGATGAACGCGCCGACGCCGTACCAGGTGCGGTAGTTGATCCTGCTCCAGCCCCACCGCGCGGACGGCACCTCAGCTTCGTCGACGCCGGCGAACGGCTCCACCTCAGTACTGGCCACGGCGATCCCTCCGGTCGGACTGGACTTGAGACCCTGACATTCTGGCACAGGCCGTCCGCCGCAGGGCAGGTCCTATGACGGCGGCATCAGCACCGTGTCGATCATGTAGACCGTTGCATTGGCCGTCGTGACCCCGCCGCACACCAAGCCGGCGTTGTTGACCCGGATGTTGTTGCCCTGCCCGGTGACGGTCAGGTTGGCGCCCTGCAGCGTCTTGTGGGTGCCGGCGACCATGTTCGGGCTGGTCTGGCCCGGCACCACGTGGTAGGTCAGGATGCTGGTCAGCAGGCCCGAGTCGGTCTTGAGCTGATCCACGGTGGCCGGCGGCAGCTTGTTGAAGGCGGCGTCGGTGGGCGCGAACACCGTGTACTGACCGCTGTTGAGGGTGTCGACCAGGTTCACCTGCGGGTTGAGCTGGCCCGACAACGCCGCCGTCAGCATGGTCAGCATCGGGTTGTTCGCCGCGGCCTCGGTGACGGGCACCCCGGACATGCCCTGCACCGACGCCGGACCCGACGGATTCATCGCCGCATAGTTCGCGCAGCCCGGACCCACCAGGTCACCGGCCGCGGCGGTCGGGGCGACGGCCACCGCGCCTGCCGCCAGTGCAGCCGCGAAAAGTGTTGTCGCCGTTGATTTTTTGCAATTTCATTGTGCTCCTCCTTGTGCGTGCCGGGATGGCTGGTGCCACCCCGCTGACATCCCGTCAGTGATTCGGAGCGGGCCGGGTGCCGGACGGCAATTCAGCCGAAAGTGAAGGAGAAGACCTGCAGTCCCTTGCTGGGCCGCACCTCGACGGTGGCCGACGTCTGCTGGTCGTCGGCGACGATCTGGCGGTTGTTCGGGGGCCCGCTCACCGGCATCGTCGTGGATGTCCCGTCGCGGGTCACGGTGAGGGTGCCGGTGCCGCCGACGACGACGAAGACGTTCTTGGCGTGGTAGTTCAGCTTGATGGCCGAGTCGTCGCCGTCGGCGGTGGCGCCCTGGTGGTCCAGCGTCCAGCGGCCGCGCAACGCGAAGCGGTCCGGCGCCAGGGTCGGCGGATACTCGAAGGTCGCCGACCCCTCGTCGTAGTGCCCGCCGCCGCCGTAGTTGTCCGCTTTGCCGACGGCGAAGTAGGTCTCGGACGTCAGCAGGCCGGTCGGGGTGAGGTCGGGCGCGTCCACCGGCGGCGGCAGGGCGACGCCCGGTTTGGCATCGGCCAGGAGTTGCCGGATCAGCCGTTCGGTGACGTCGTACTCGCCCTCGCCGAACTTGACGTGCCGGACCGTGCCGTCGGCGTCGATCAGGTACTCGGCCGGCCAGTACATGTTCTGATAGTTCGTCCAGGTCGAGAAGCTGTTGTCCAGCGCGACCGGGTATTTGATGCCCAGGTCCGCGGCACCCTTGGCGACGTTCTGCGGCACCTTCTCGAACGCGTATTCCGGTGTGTGCACCCCGATGACCACCAGGCCGTCGTCCCGGTAGGCCTCATACCAGCCGACGACGTGCGGGATGGCCCGCTGGCAGTTGATGCACGAGTACGCCCAGAAGTCGACGAGCACCACCTTGCCGCGCAACGAACTCAGCGTCACGGGTGCACCGCCGGGTGTGTTCAGCCACCCGGTGATCCCCTTGAGATCAGGTGCGGGCCCGCAGTCCTGCAGTCGGGTGTCGACATTGCTGCAGCCGGACAGTCGGGCGTTGGGATCCCTCGGTCGATGCCCGAGGCCGTCCCGCAGTGCGGTCGAGTCGCCGACGCTGCGTTGCAGCGAGCCGGTGTAGTCGGGAATGGCCCGCTGCAGCGCGGCCGGTAGGTCGAACACCAGCGCCACCGCCAGCAGCAGCGCCACGATGCCGGCGACCACCCGGATTTCGCGCTGACGCCGCCGAAACGCGTTCACCCGCTGGGCGATCCGCTGACCGGCCAGCGCGAAGAACAGCAACGGCAGCGCGTTGCCGAGCGCGAACGCGGCGGTGAGCACCACGGTCGGGGCGCCGATGTGTGCGGTCGCGCCGGCCACCACGATCGCGGCCAGCACCGGCCCCGCGCACGGGACGTAGAGCACCCCCAGCGCCAGGCCCAGACCGAAGCCGTTGCCCCGCAAGGAGATCTGGCGCTGCGGCAGGCGGGCGAACGGCTTCTCCAGCACCTGTTCGAACCGCGGGAAGATCAGTCCGAGGCCGATCGCCACCAGCGCGGCCAGCGCGACCCAGCGGATCGCGTCCTGCGGCAGGTGCAGCGCCGACAGCAGCGCCGAGCCGATCAGGGTGACCACGCTGAAGCTGAGCACCAGACCGCCGATCACCCGATAGGGGCGCAGCGTTTCCGACCGGGTCGGCCGGGTGGTCACCGTGACGCCGCTTCCCGATTCGGGTTCGGCGACGGTTCGGTTCGCGCCGGAGAGCAGGATCACCGGCAGCACCGGCAGGATGCATGGCGATATTCCGGTGACCACGCCGCCGAGGAAGCCGACCAGCGCAAGAGTCCACATGTCAGATATTCGTCACGATGCCGGGTCCGGTTTGGTTCATGCGGGCACTGACGTACCCAGGCGGCACAATGGACGGGTGACATTTTCCGGTGGCGGGTCCGCTGCGGGCCGGGTGCGGGTGTTGGTGCTGGGCAGCACCGGGTCGATCGGCACCCAGGCGCTGGAGGTGATCGCCGCCAATCCGGATCGCTTCGAAATCGTCGGGCTGGCGGCCGGCGGCGGCAACCTGGACACGCTGCTGCGCCAGCGCGCCGAGACCGGGGTGAGCAACATCGCAGTCGCCGACATAGCCGCCGCGCAGCGGGCCGGCGACATCCGGTTCCAGGGTCCCGACGCCGTCACCCGGCTGGTGCAGGAGACCGACGCCGACGTCGTGCTCAACGCGCTGGTCGGAGCGCTGGGCCTGCGTCCCACCCTGGCCGCGCTGGAAACCGGGGCCCGGCTGGCGCTGGCCAACAAGGAATCCCTGGTCGCCGGCGGGCCACTGGTGCTGGCCGCGGCGCGACCCGGCCAGATCGTGCCGGTCGACTCCGAGCACTCCGCGCTGGCCCAGTGCCTGCGCGGCGGCACCCCCAACGAAGTCGCCAGGCTGGTGCTCACCGCCTCCGGCGGGCCGTTCCGCGGGTGGTCGGCCGCCGACCTGCAGGACGTGACCCCCGAACAGGCCGGCGCCCACCCCACCTGGTCGATGGGCCCGATGAACACGCTGAACTCCGCGTCACTGGTCAACAAGGGCCTGGAACTGATCGAGACGCACCTGCTGTTCGGCGTCCCCTACGACCGCATCGACGTCGTTGTGCATCCGCAGTCGATTGTTCATTCGATGGTCACCTTCACCGACGGGTCGACCATTGCCCAGGCCAGCCCCCCTGATATGAAGCTACCCATCTCGCTGGCGCTGGGCTGGCCGCACCGGGTGCCCGGCGCGGCCGCCTGCTGCGACTTCGCCACCGCCTCGACCTGGGAATTCGAGCCACTGGATAGCGAGGTCTTCCCGGCTGTCGAGCTGGCCCGCCACGCCGGTGAGACCGGCGGGTGCATGACCGCGGTCTACAACGCCGCCAACGAGGAAGCCGCGGCCGCGTTCCTGGCCGGGCGGCTCTCGTTCCCCGGGATCGTCGCCACCATCGCCGACGTGCTGCACGCCGCAGATCAATGGGCCCCGCAATTGGGCCACCCACCGGCTACCGTGGATGACGTACTCGATGCCCAGCGCTGGGCCCGTGAGCGAGCGCAACATGCGATCGAGGCAGCCGGCGTGAGAAAGGTCGTAACAGGCTGATGATGTTCGTTATCGGCATAGTGCTGTTCGCACTGGCCATCCTCATCTCGGTCGCCCTGCACGAGTGCGGCCACATGTGGGCCGCCCGCGCCACCGGCATGAAAGTGCGCCGCTACTTCGTCGGCTTCGGCCCCACCCTGTGGTCCACCCGGCGCGGCGAGACCGAGTACGGCATCAAGGGCATCCCCGCCGGCGGGTTCTGCGACATCGCCGGCATGACCCCCGCCGAGGACCTCGCGCCCGACGAGCAGGACCGCGCCATGTTCAAGCAGAAGACATGGAAGCGGGTGGCGGTGCTGTTCGCCGGTCCCGGCATGAACTTCGTCATCTGCCTGGTGCTGATGTATGTCATCGCGGTGATCTGGGGACTGCCCAACCTGCACCCGTCCGACAAGGCGATCGTCGGTGTAACCGGTTGTGTGGCAGCCGATATCGACAAGAACAAGCAGGGTCCGTGCGAGGGCCAGGGGCCCGCGGCGCTGGCCGGGATCCGGCCCGGCGACGTGGTGGTCAAGGTCGGTGACACCCCGGTGTCCACCTTCGCGCAGCTGGCCGCAGCGGTGCGCACCCTGCACGGCACGGTGCCCGTCGTCGTCGAACGGGACGGCCGTCAGGTCACCACCAACGTGACGATCCAGCAAACCCAGCGCTACGACCCCACCGCGAAGGACAAGGACCACCTGGCCACCGTCGGTGCCATCGGGGTGGGCCCGCCCCGCAACGAGCCCACCCGCTACAACGTGCTGACCGCGATACCCGGCACCGTCGTCTTCGCCGGCGAGCTGACCGTCGAGGTCGGCAAGTCGCTGGCTGCGATTCCCACCAAGGTCGGCGCTCTGGTCAACGCGATCGGCGGCGGCGAGCGCGACAAGGACACCCCGATGAGCGTGGTCGGTGCCAGCATCGTCGGCGGCGACACCGTCAACCACGGCTTGTGGGTGGCATTCTGGTTCTTTTTGGCCCAGCTGAACCTGGTGCTGGGCGCGATCAACCTGCTGCCGCTGTTGCCGTTCGACGGCGGCCACATCGCGGTCGCGGTGTACGAGAAGATCCGCAACTCGATCCGGTCGGCGCGGGGCAAGGTGGCCGCCGCCCCGGTGGACTACTACAAGCTGATGCCGGCCACGTACGTGGTGCTGCTCTTCGTGGTGGGCTACATGCTGCTGACCGTCACCGCCGACGTGGTCAACCCGATCCGCATCTTCCAGTAACGAGAGAAGGCGAAGTTCAACGTGTCCATTGGCCTGGGAATGCCGGCACCCCCGGCGCCCACGCTGGCCCCCCGGCGGAAAACGCGTCAGTTGATGGTGCGCGACGTCGGGGTGGGTAGTGATTATCCGATTGCGGTGCAGTCGATGTGCACCACCAAGACGCACGACGTCAACAGCACCCTGCAGCAGATCGCCGAGCTGACCGCGGCCGGTTGCGACATCGTCCGGGTCGCCTGCCCGCGCCAGGAGGACGCCGACGCACTGGCCGAGATCGCCAAGCACAGCCAGATCCCGGTGATCGCCGACATCCACTTCCAGCCGAAGTACATCTTCGCGGCCATCGACGCCGGCTGCGCGGCCGTGCGGGTGAATCCGGGAAACATCAAGGAGTTCGACGGGCGGGTCGGCGAAGTCGCCAAAGCCGCCGGCGCGGCGGGCATCCCGATCCGGATCGGCGTCAACGCCGGATCCCTGGACAAGCGGTTCATGGAGAAGTACGGCAAAGCCACCCCCGAAGCGCTGGTCGAGTCGGCGTTGTGGGAAGCCTCGCTGTTCGAGGAGCACGGCTTCGGCAACATCAAGATCAGCGTCAAGCACAACGACCCGGTGGTCATGGTCGCCGCCTACGAGCAGCTGGCCGCCCAGTGCGACTACCCGCTGCACCTGGGCGTCACCGAGGCAGGTCCGGCCTTCCAGGGCACCATCAAGTCGGCCGTCGCGTTCGGCGCGTTGTTGTCGCGGGGGATCGGCGACACCATCCGGGTGTCGCTGTCGGCTCCACCGGTCGAGGAAGTCAAGGTCGGCACCCAGATCCTGGAGTCGCTCAACCTGCGGCCCCGCGGGCTGGAAATCGTGTCCTGCCCGTCCTGCGGACGCGCCCAGGTCGACGTGTACACGCTGGCCAACGAGGTGAGCGCCGGACTTGACGGCCTGGACGTGCCGCTGCGGGTGGCGGTAATGGGGTGCGTGGTCAACGGACCCGGGGAGGCCCGCGAAGCCGACCTGGGCGTGGCGTCCGGCAACGGCAAGGGGCAGATTTTCGTCAAGGGCGAGGTGATCAAGACGGTGCCCGAGTCGCAGATCGTCGAGACGCTGATCGAGGAAGCGATGCGCCTGGCCGAGCAAATGGTTGACGAATCGGAAAAAGATCCGGGGACGGCAGCGAGCGGTTCGCCTATTGTGACCGTAAGCTGATGAGGGCCTGACTCACCGGCCCTCGATCGCAATACGGGTTCGCACCACAGAGAGTTATGAGATGTCGGCTCCGCCCATCTTGCGCCTGGTTGGCGAGAGACGGGTGTCCGTGGTGCGCGACGCCGCCGCGGTCTGGCGGGTGCTGAACGAGAATCCGGTCGAGTCCTGCATGGTGGCCGCACGGGTCGCGGATTACGGCGTCGAGCCGAATGCGATCGGCGGAGAACTGTGGACCCGCGGCGGCGTGGACGAGTCGCTGTGCTTCGCCGGGGCGAACCTGATCCCGTTGCGGGGCAACCTGATCGACCTGAACGCGTTCGCCGACGAGGCCAAGAGCACGGCGCGCCGCTGCTCGTCGCTGTTCGGCCGGGCCGACCTGGTGCTGCCGATGTGGCAGCGGCTCGAATCCGCCTGGGGTCCCGCGCGCGACGTGCGCGACAACCAGCCGCTGATGGCGATCAACAGCCACCCGAACTGCACGCTGGACACCGAGGTGCGGCAGGTGCGGCCCGAGGAGCTGGATGCCTATCTGGTCGCCGCCGTCGACATGTTCATCGGCGAGGTCGGGGTTGATCCCCGGCTCGGTGACGGCGGTCGTGGCTACCGTCGCCGGGTGGCCAGCCTGATCGCGGCGGGGCGGGCGTGGGCCCGCTTCGAGCAGGGGCAGGTGGTCTTCAAGGCCGAGGTGGGCTCGCAGTCTCCGTCGGTCGGTCAGATCCAGGGCGTCTGGGTGCATCCTGAGCGACGTGGGCTGGGGCTGGGCACCGCGGGCACCGCGACGCTGGCCGCGGTGATCGTCGGCAGCGGGCGCATCGCCAGCCTCTACGTGAACAGTTTCAACACCGTGGCCCGGGCGGCCTACGCGCGGATCGGGTTCAAAGAGGTCGGCACCTTCGCGACGGTCCTGCTGGACTGAGGCTTCGCTTGGCCTTCCAGCCCGCGAGTGCGACCACACCGTGAAATCCGGGGCGGAATTCGGCAACCAAGTGGCCCGCGCGGCGAGGCGCACAGGCATAACGGTTCGGTCTCGGTGTGTCGGCACCGATGTCACGGCTGAAGTTCTTAACATCAGCATCGATGGTCACTAGAGCAACATTAGCCCCAGTTGTCACATGCCTGCTCGTCGCGCTGGTGGTGCTGCCCGGCTGCACACCCAAGCCCGAGGGGCCGAGTCCGGCGGCACAGAAGTTCCTGGCCGCGCTGTCGGTCGGCGACACCGCGACCGCCGCGCAGCTCAGCAACAACCCCAACGAGGCCCGCGAAGCGCTGAACGCGGCGTGGGCCGGCCTGCAGGCCAGCCACCTGGACGCTCAGGTGCTCAGCGCGAAGTACGCCGAGGACACCGGTACCGTCACCTACCGGTTCACCTGGCATCTGCCCAAGAACCGCACCTGGACCTATGACGGGCAACTGAAGATGGCCCGCGACGAGGGACGCTGGCAGGTCCGCTGGACTCCCAACGGGCTGCACCCCAAGCTCGGCGAGCACCAGACCTTCGCGCTGCGCGCCGAGCAGCCGCGGCGCGCCTCGGTCAACGAGCTCGGCGGCAGCGACGTGTTGGCACCCGGCTACCTGTACAACTACTCGCTGGACGCCACCCAGGCCGGACCCGAGCTGATCAACACCGCGCACGCGGTGATCGACGCCCTGCACCCGTTCAACGACCAGCTCAACGACCCGCAGCTGCTCGCCGAAACGGCCAGCTCCGGTACCCAGCCCGTGGACCTGGTCACGCTGCTGCCCGACGACAACAACCGGGTGTTCCCGGCGATCGGCACGTTGCCCGGTGTCGTCGTGACGCCGCGACCCGAACTGCTACCCACCGATCCGCACTTCGCGCCCGCGGTGATGGCCGAAGTGAAGAAGGCGGTGGTCGACCAGCTCGACGGTCAGGCCGGCTGGCGCATCGTCAGCACCAACCAGAACGGCGTCGACGTCGCGGTGTTGCACGAGGTCGAAGGCGCGCCGGCGCCCTCGGTGTCCATCACGCTGGACCGGGCCGTGCAGAACGCCGCCCAACACGCGGTGGACACCCGCGGCGGCAAGGCGATGCTGGTGGTGATCAAGCCATCGACCGGGGAGATCCTGGCGATCGCGCAGAACGGCGGCGCCAACGCCGAGGGGCTGCTGGCCACGACCGGCCTCTACCCGCCGGGATCGACGTTCAAGATGATCACTGCCGGCGCAGCCGTCGACCGCGACATGGCCACCCCGAACACCATGATGGGCTGCCCCGGTCACCTGGACATCGGCCACCGCACGATTCCGAACTACGGCGGCTTCGACCTCGGCGTGGTGCCGCTGTCGCGGGCGTTCGCCAGTTCCTGCAACACCACGTTCGCCGAGCTGAGCAGCAAGCTGCCGCCACGCGGGCTGACCCAGGCCGCCAGCCGCTACGGCATCGGGCTGGACTACCAGGTGGAGGGGATCACCACGGTGACCGGCTCGGTGCCGCCCACGGTGGATCTGACCGAGCGCACCGAGGACGGTTTCGGCCAGGGCCGGGTGCTGGCCAGCCCGTTCGGCATGGCCCTGGTGGCCGCCACGGTCGCCGCCGGCAAGACCCCGGTGCCGCAGCTGATCGCCGGTCGTCCGACGACGGTGAACGGCGACAACACCCCGATCACCCCGAAAATGGTCGAGGCGCTGCGGCCGATGATGCGGCTGGTGGTCACCAATGGCACCGCCAAGGAGATCGCCGGCTGCGGCGAGGTCTACGGCAAGACCGGTGAGGCCGAGTTCCCGGGCGGATCGCACTCCTGGTTCGCCGGGTACCGCGGCGACCTGGCGTTCGCGGCGCTGATCGTCGGTGGCGGCAGCTCGGAGTATGCGGTCCGGATGACCAAGGTGATGTTCGACTCGCTACCGGCTGGCTACCTGGCTTGACGGTAAGTTTGCGAGGGTGGGCGCCGAACTTCAGAGCACGCCGTGACCGACGGGGACATGGCGTTGCGGGTGTCCGACGCCGACCGCAACGGCACCATGCGCCGCCTGCACAACGCCCTGGCGCTCGGGCTGATCGACCTCGACGAGTTCGAGCAGCGGTCCCGGCAGGTGTCCTATGCGCGCACCCGTAACGAACTGGACAGCCTGGTCGGCGACCTCCCCGGGCCGGGTGCCGTCGTCACCTCGGCCACCGACCGGGTGGAGCTGCGCGGCTGGGCGGGCTCGCTCAAGCGGCACGGCGAGTGGACGGTGCCGACCCGGCTGTCGCTGGTGCGACGGTTCGGCTCGATCGACCTCGACCTCACCAAGGCCCGGTTCGCCGGGCCCGTCGTCGTCATCGAGATCGACATGAAGTTCGGCAACCTGGATCTGCGGTTGCCCGAGGGTGCCAGCGCCTCCATCGACAACGTCGAGGCCTATGTGGGCACCGCCGTGGATCGGCGTAAAGACCCACCGGCGGAAGGCAATCCGCACGTCGTGTTGTCCGGTCAGTTGGTGTTCGGTTCGGTGATCATCCGCGGTCCGCGGCGGGCGTTGCTGCGTCGTCCCAAATTGTTCTGAGACCCGACGCGCTGATTAGACTGGCGGTCATGCCCACGCGTACCGCGCTTTCCCCCGGCGTGCTGTCCCCGACGCTGCCGGTGCCGAAGTGGATCGCTCGTCCGGAATACGTCGGCAAGGACACCGCCAAAGAGGGCACCGAACCGTGGGTGCAGGAGCCCGAGGTGATCGAGAAGATGCGCGTCGCCGGACAGATCGCCGCCCGCGCACTTCAGGAGGCCGGCAAGGCCGTCGCCCCCGGCGTCACCACCGACCAGCTTGACCGCATCGCGCACGAGTACATGGTCGACAACGGCGCGTATCCGTCGACGCTGGGCTACAAGCATTTCCCGAAGTCGTGCTGCACGTCGCTGAACGAGGTCATCTGCCACGGCATTCCCGACTCGACGGTGATCGAGGACGGCGACATCGTCAACATCGACGTCACCGCGTACATCAACGGTGTGCACGGCGACACCAACGCGACCTTCCTGGCCGGCGACGTCTCCGAGGAGCACCGGCTGCTCGTCGAACGCACCCACGAGGCGACCATGCGGGCGATCAAGGCCGTCAAGCCGGGCCGGGCGTTGTCGGTGGTCGGCCGGGTCATCGAATCCTACGCAAATCGGTTCGGGTACAACGTGGTTCGCGACTTCACCGGCCACGGCATCGGCACCACCTTCCACAATGGGCTGGTGGTCCTGCATTACGACCAGCCGGCCGTCGAGACGGTGATCCAGCCGGGCATGACGTTCACCATCGAGCCGATGATCAACCTGGGCGGCCTGGACTACGAGATCTGGGACGACGGCTGGACCGTGGTCACCAAGGACCGCAAGTGGACCGCGCAGTTCGAGCACACCCTGTTGGTCACCGACACCGGCGCCGAGATCCTCACCCTGCCGTGATTATCCGGGCTGCCGGCCGCGGTGGTTTCCGGTAATTTGCGAGGGTGTCCCCGATGATGACCACCCTGGACGGTTTCGCCGTCCCGGTCGGTGTTGCCGGCCCGCAGAACGGCACGGTCGTGGTGATACTGGCCGCCGAACAACGCGCGCCGGCAGCGTATGACGCGGTCTGCGAACGGCTGCACAACGCGTCACTGCGCACCGTGGTCATCGGCGCCGACCCGAGACTGACGCCCAAATCGGTGATCGGCATCCTGGACTCGCTGGGCATCTCGTGGGCGGTGGTGGTCGGCGACCGCGACGGCGCCGAACTGGCCTGGGAACTCGCGGCGACCAGACTGGGCCGCTTCGTGGGGCTGGTCGTCATCGACCGCGTCCATCCCCGGCTGTCCAAGGCCGGCGACGAGAACTGTCCGCCGGTCGAGATCGCCACCACCGTGCTGGTGAGTTCGCCGGCGCTGCGCGACGCCGCCCGCGCCGGCCAGCGGCTGGTCTTCGGCGACTACCGGGTGGTGGACATGCTCGGCCGGCGCAACGCCACCGAGTCGACCGCGCAGCTGGCCACCGAGATCATTCTGCGCACTAGCGGTTGGTAGCGGTCGTCGACATGTTGTCCGAGGCCGAACTGGCGGCACTGGTCGCCGACGGTGACATCGACACCGTCATCGTGGCGTTCACCGACATGCAGGGCCGGCTGGTGGGCAAGCGGGTGGCGG
This sequence comes from Mycobacterium kiyosense, assembly GCA_021654635.1. Lineage (NCBI taxonomy): Bacteria > Bacillati > Actinomycetota > Actinomycetes > Mycobacteriales > Mycobacteriaceae > Mycobacterium > Mycobacterium kiyosense. The sequence continues at coordinate 4,048,063 of AP025179.1, read as the reverse complement.
GTCGCTTCTTCGTCGACGAGGTGGCCGGTCACGGCGCCGAATGTTGCAGCTACCTGCTGGCCGTCGACGTCGACATGAACACGGTGCCCGGCTATGCCATGTCGAGTTGGGAAACCGGCTACGGCGACATGGTGATGACCCCGGACGTGGCCACGCTGCGGCTGGTCCCGTGGTTGCCCGGGACGGCGCTGGTGATCGCCGACCTGTCCTGGGCCGACGGGAGCCCCGTCACCGCCGCGCCGCGGGCGGTGTTGCGCCGCCAACTCGACCGGCTCAGCGGGCGGGGTCTGGTCGCCGACGTCGCCACCGAACTCGAGTTCATCGTGTTCGAGCAGTCCTACCGGCAGGCCTGGGCGGACGGCTACCGCGGCCTGACGCCGGCCAGCGACTACAACATCGACTACGCGATCCTGGCATCGACGCGCATGGAGCCGCTGCTGCGCGACATCAGGCTGGGCATGGCGGGCGCTGGTCTGCGCGTGGAGGCCGTCAAAGGCGAATGCAACAACGGCCAGCAGGAACTCGGCTTCCGCTACGACGAGGCGCTGGTCACCTGCGACAACCACGCGGTTTACAAGAACGGCGCCAAGGAGATCGCCGACCGGCACGGCAAGAGCCTGACGTTCATGGCGAAATACGATGAGCGCGAAGGTAACAGCTGTCACATCCACCTGTCGCTGCGTGACGCGCAAGGTCCGCTATTCGCCGAAGCCGATGCGCCGCACGGCATGTCGGCCTTGTTTCGCCACTTCGTCGCCGGCCTGCTGACGTCGCTGCGTGAGCTGACGTTGTTTTACGCCCCGAACATCAACTCCTACAAGCGATTCGCCGATGGCAGCTTCGCCCCTACCGCGGTGGCCTGGGGGCTGGACAACCGCACCTGCGCGCTGCGGGTGGTCGGGCACGGACCCGGCATGCGGGTCGAATGCCGGGTCCCCGGCGGCGACGTCAACCAGTATCTGGCCGTCGCGGCGCTGATCGCGGGCGGCCTGTACGGTATCGAACAGGGCCTGGAACTCGGCGAGCCCTACACCGGGAATGCCTACCAGGCAACCGATGTCGAGCGGCTACCCGCCACCCTGGGCGAGGCCGCCGGGATTTTCGGGGCATCTGAGCTGGCCCGGTCCGCTTTCGGCGACGACGTGGTCGACCACTATCTGAACAACGCATGCGTGGAAGTGGCGGCGTTCAACGCGGCGGTCACCGATTGGGAGAGGAAGCGTGGTTTTGAACGGCTCTGACCCCGGTGGCGACCCGCTGCGTCCGGCTGCGCCGCACTTGCGATCGCCACGGGAGCCTGATGGTGGCGACCCGCTGCGTCCGGCTGCGCCGCACTTGCGATCGCCACGGGAGCCTGATGGTGGCGACCCGCTGCGTCCGGCTGCGCCGCACTTGCGATCGCCACGGAGCCGTCCGGTCGTGGGGCTGACGACGTATCTGGAGCAGATCCAGAGCGGCACTTGGGATGTCCCCGCCGCCTACCTGCCGTCGGACTACTTCGAAGGCGTGGTGCTGGCCGGCGGCGTCCCGGTACTGCTGCCCCCGCAGCCGGTGGCCGCCGACACCGTCGAGGGACTGCTCGACAGCTTGCACGCCCTGGTGATCACCGGTGGCTACGACCTGGACCCGGCCGCCTACAGCCAAGAGGCGCACCCCAGCACCGACCAGCCGCGCACCGATCGCGACGCCTGGGAGTTCGCGCTGCTGCGGGGGGCGTTAGACCGGGGCCTGCCGGTACTGGGCATCTGCCGTGGTGCGCAGCTGCTCAACGTCGCGTTCGGCGGCACCCTGCACCAGCATCTGCCCGAGGTCATCGGGCATTCCGGGCACCGGGCCGGCGGCGGCGTGTTCAGCCGGCTGCCGGTGCGCACGGTGGCGGGCACCCGGCTGGCCGCGCTGATCGGCGAGGGCATCGACGTGCCGTGCTACCACCACCAGGCCATCGACAAGGTGGGCGACGGGCTGGTCGTCGGGGCGTGGGACATCGACGGTGTGGTGGAGGCCGTGGAGTTGCCCGGCGACGCGTTCGCCGTTGCGGTGCAATGGCATCCAGAACAGTCGCTGGACGACTTGCGGTTGTTCACCGCCTTGATCGACGCCGCGAGATCGTACGCGGCCCGATGACCGCCGCCGAGCTGATCAACCCCGCCACCGAGGAGGTGCTGCGCACCGTCGAGCATGCCGACGTCGCCGCCGTCGACGACGCGGTGGCCCGCGCGCGGGCGGCGCAGCAGCGCTGGGCGGCACTGGCCCCGGCCGAACGCGCGGCCGGGCTGCGGGCTTTCGCGGCCGCCGTCGACGCCCACGTCGACGAACTGGCCGCGCTGGAGGTGGCCAACTCGGGGCACCCCATCGCGTCGGCGGAATGGGAGGCCGGCAACGTCCGCGACGTGCTGCAGTTCTACGCCGGCAGCCCGGAACGGTTGTCCGGCAAGCAGATTCCGGTGGCCGGCGGCATCGACATCACGTTCCACGAGCCGCTGGGCGTGGTCGGAGTGATCACGCCCTGGAACTTCCCGATGGTGATCGCGACCTGGGGGATCGCGCCGGCACTGGCCGCCGGCAACGCGGTGCTGGTCAAACCCGCCGAGTGGACACCGCTGACCACGCTGCGCCTCGGTGAGCTGGCCGCCGAGGCCGGCCTGGAACCCGACCTGCTGCAGGTGCTGCCCGGCCGCGGCGCGGTGGTGGGGGAGCGTTTCGTGACCCACCCGGGAGTGCGCAAGGTGGTGTTCACCGGGTCCACCGACGTCGGCAAGCGGGTGATGTCGGGGGCGGCGGCACACGTCAAGCGGGTGACGCTGGAACTGGGCGGCAAGAGCGCCAACATCGTCTTCGCCGACTGCGATCTGGAGCGTGCGGCGGCGACCGCGCCGGCCGGGGTGTTCGACAACGCCGGCCAGGACTGCTGTGCCCGCAGCCGGATTCTGGTGCAGCGCAGCGTCTATGACCGATTCATGGAGTTGCTCGAACCCGCCATCAAGGCGGTCGCGGTGGGCGATCCCGGGTCCCGGGACACCGAAATGGGCCCGCTGGTCTCCCGCGCGCACCGCGACAAGGTCGCCTCCTACGTGCCCGACGACGCCCCGGTCGCCTTCCGCGGCGCCGCTCCCGAGGGTCCCGGATTCTGGTTTCCGCCAACGGTTCTCACCCCGGCGCGCACCGACCGCAGCGTCACCGAAGAGATATTCGGGCCGGTGGTCACCGTGCTGGCCTTCGACGACGAGCACGATGCGATCACGCTGGCCAACGACACCGAGTACGGCCTGTCCGGGTCGATCTGGACCGACGACCTGTCCCGTGCGCTGCGGGTGTCGCGTGCAGTGGAATCGGGCAACCTGTCGGTGAATTCGCACTCCTCGGTGCGGTTCAACACCCCGTTCGGCGGGTTCAAGCAGTCCGGGCTGGGCCGCGAGCTCGGCCCGGACGCGCCGCTGCACTTCACCGAGACCAAGAACGTCTTCATCGCGATCAAGGAGGAGCAGTGATCGACCTGACCCAGCGGCTGGCCGGCCGGGTGGCCGTCATCACCGGCGGTGCCAGCGGCATCGGCCTGGCCGCGGCGCGTCGGCTGCACGCCGAGGGCGCCACGGTGGTGATCGGCGACATCGACGCCGACGCGGGCGGCGCGGTCGCCGAGCAGCTCTCCGGTTTGTATGTGCCCGTTGATGTTTCCGACGAAGACTCGGTGAACAAACTGTTCGACTCCGCGGCGCACGCCTGCGGCTCGCTGGACATCGCCTTCAACAACGCCGGTATCTCGCCGCCCGAGGACGACGTGATCGAGAACACCGAACTGGCGGCATGGCAACACGTCCAGGACGTGAACTTGAAGTCGGTGTACCTGTGTTGCCGGGCGGCGTTGCGGCACATGGTGCCGGCCGGCAAGGGTTCGATCATCAACACGGCATCCTTTGTCGCGGTGCTGGGTTCGGCGACCTCGCAGATCTCCTACACCGCCTCCAAGGGTGGGGTGCTGGCGATGTCGCGCGAACTCGGGGTGCAGTTCGCCCGCCAGGGCATCCGGGTCAACGCGCTGTGCCCCGGGCCGGTGAACACACCGCTGCTGGCTGAGTTGTTCGCCAAGGATCCCGAGCGGGCCGCCCGCCGGTTGATCCACGTGCCGCTGGGCCGGTTCGCCGAGCCCGACGAAATCGCCGCCGCCGTAGCCTTTCTCGCCAGCGACGACGCCTCCTTCGTGACCGCGTCGACGTCCCTGGTCGACGGCGGTATCAGCTCGGCCTACGTCACCCCCCTGTAGTGCGCAGGGCGGAGACGAACAGGTGCGTCGGGGAGGCGCCGTCCAGGCCCGGCACCGGCGCGCGGCCATAGCGGACCATCAGCTCCTCGGACGGCGTCGCCGTCACCTCCCAGCCGTGGCGGCGCAACCAGTCGCCGACGTCCTCGCGTTCTTCGAAGTACCACAGCTCGTCGGTGCTGGGCACCACCAGCTTGGAATCGGTACGGGCCAGCAACTCGCGGATCCGGTCCATCCGCTCGCGGCGCTGTGCCCGGCCTTCGGGGTCGGCGAACTGCGGGCCCAGACCCTCCACGGCCAGCCGGCTACCGGGGGCGGCCAGGGAATGGATACGTTCGAACAACAGGTCCTGTGCCGCCGCCGGCAGATACATCAACAGCCCCTCGACCGACCACGCGCTCGGCAATGACGGATCAAATCCGCTGTCCCGCAACGCCTTAGGCCAGTCCTGGCGCAGATCGACCGCGACGGCGACCCGGTTGGCCCGCGGTTGCGCGCCGTGCTCGAGCAGCGTCGCGGCCTTGAAGTCCAGCACCTTGTCCTGGTCCAGCTCGTAGACCGTGGTGCCGTCCGGCCACGGCAACCGCCACGACCGGGCGTCCAGACCCGCGGCCAGGATCACCGCCTGACGGATGCCCGCGTCGGCGGCCTCGACGAAGCTGGTGTCGAAAAACTTTGTCCGCGTGGCGAAATAATCGACCAGTGCGCGCATCCGCGCCGGCATGTCGGGTTCGGCCTCGACCACCTCGGCGGGCAGTTCGGGAGCGCCGTACCAGTTCCAACACGCCGTCGCCGACGGTGTCGAGGAAGATCCGCGCGTACGGGTCGTCGATCAGCGGGTCGTCGCTTTCGGTGTCGGCCGCGCGCGCCGCGGCCACGCCAAGTGCCGTCGCGCCGACGCTTTCGGTGATTTCCCAGGTGTCATCATCGGTTCTCGCCACGGCTGCACCCTACGTGAACCGGTCATGGGCAAGAATTGCGGTCAATGGACTCCCAAGCAGACTCCGAGACCCACGAGCAGCCCGAACCGGTATCGCGGCGACCGCACATCGTGCGGCTCGCCGTTTTCGCGGCCTTTCTCGCCGTGATGTTCTATCTGCTGGCCGTGCGGCACCTGGTCGACATCCAGGACGTGCGCCGCGTGGTCGCGGCGGCCGGTCCGGCGGCGCCGCTGGCCTACATCGTGGTGTCGGCGGTGCTCGGCGCGATCTTTGTGCCGGGACCCATCCTGGCCGCCAGCAGCGGGTTGCTGTTCGGGCCGCTGCTGGGCGTGTTCGTGACGCTGGGGGCGACGGTGGGCACCGCGGTGGTCGCGAGCCTGCTCGGCCGGCGAGCCGGCCGGGACAGCGCCCGCGCGCTGCTGGGGGCTGCTCGCACCGAGCGGCTCGACGCGATGATCGAACGCGGCGGCCTGTGGGCTGTGGTCGGTCAGCGTTTCGTTCCCGGCTTGTCCGACGCGCTGGCGTCCTACGCCTTCGGGGCGTTCGGGGTTCCGTTGTGGCAGATGGCCGTCGGCGCCTTCATCGGTTCGGTGCCACGGGCTTTCGTCTACACCGCGCTGGGCGCGTCGATCGGCGACAAGTCGCCGGTGTTGGCGTATGCGGCCATCGGCGTGTGGTGCGTGACCGCGGTGGTGGGCGTGGTGGTGGCGCGCCGCGGGTTCCGGCACTGGCGCGCGCACCGGGTCGAGGCCGGGGAGAACGGTGAACTCTCGGATTGACGGCTCGGGCGGGTTGGGTCGCGTCGCCGACCTGGTACCCGGCCGAGGCCGCCGCGCACGGCCTAGCCGATGGCGATCAATGGGATCGCCAGCTCCGCTTCGGTCGCCGCGCCGTGAAAGCCGATGAGCCGGGCCGTCTCCGGTGGTTCGTGGCCGGTGGCCAGAATCGCCGCGTCGCCGGTGCAGGTCACCACCACGTCGCCGATGCGGGGCAGATTGCGCGGCGACACGGTGCCGAACATCCCGGAGCCGACGGCCTCGTCGCGGGTGCGCACGTCGGCGCGGCCGGCCAGCAACTCGGCCCAGGTGGCCACCACGTCGGCGGTCGCGCCGGGATCGGTGTGCAGGTAACGCACCCGAGGCTCGCCGGCGACCACCCGCACTCCGGCCGTCAGCCGCGGGTCGGCGTCCATGTCGATACGGGCGTCCGGGGGCACGTTGAGGCCGCCGTGGTCGGCGGTCATCAGCAGGGCCGCGCCGCCGGGCAGCGCATCGACCACCCGGGACAGCAGCGTATCCACCCGCGCCGCCGCATCATGCCAGTGCGGCGACCCGATACCGAACACGTGCGCGGCGGTGTCCAGGTCGGCGGTGTAGCCGTACACCAGCCCCGGTTCGGCGCGCAGCTGATCGGTCAGCCGGCCCGGGTAGTCGTCGTCGGCGCGGGCGGCGACGAATTGCGCACCGCCGTAAGCGGCTTCGGTCAGCCCGCTGCCGATGAACCACTCCGGCAGCACGGCGCGGGCACTGATACCGGCGTCGTGGAGCCGCCGGAACCACGTCGGCAGTGGTTGCCACTGTGCGGGCGGCGGGTCGTCGCGCCACCGGATGTGGTTGAGCACCCGGTCGGCACCGGGGACGGTGAGGGTGAAGCCCAGGACGCCGTGCTCGCCGGGCTGCGCGCCGGTGCCCAGCGACACCAGGCTGGTCGGCGTGGTGGACGGAAACGTGCAGTCCAGCCGCTGCAGCCGGCCGGCGCGGCCGGTCAGCACCGACGCCAGCAGCGGCGCGTCGTCGAGCAGGTCGGCAAGCAGGTGCCAACCCAGACCGTCCACCAGTACGACGCAGATGCGGTCGACGCGTCCCGTCCAGTCGGCGAGCCCGAGCGTGTCGGCTACCCCCGCCACCCCGAGCAGGGCGGCCACGCTGGGCAGCACGTCACAGATGGAACCGGGCACGCGGTCAGTCTGGCACGGAATCAGACGTGTGCCAGTCGTCGGCTGGTGAGCAGCAGCTGGCGCCGGGTGCTGTCCTCGAGCGCACGCACCTCCGTCGGCGCCAGCCGCCCGCACAACCGCGACCAGTGCACCGCGACGTCCTCGCCGGGGGGAGACGTCGGGCACCGCGCAGTAGCCGTCGGTCCACAACTCGAGCCGCCGCGGTGCCGGATCGGACAGCGTCAGCGCGCGGCCGTCCCAGACCAGCCGCCGGCAGCTGACTTCGACGACGTCGTCGGTCCGGGAAAGCACTGTGCCCCAACTGATCCGGCAGTTGTCGAGCACATAGAGCGGATGCTCGACGGCGGTGGGGCCGCCGCGTCCCAGAAACCTCGACCAGGGGTACACGCCGAACACGTGGAAGCAATGATTTCCGGCCGCTTCGCAGGCCAGCTCGGGCGTCAGGTGCGACCAGTAATGTCCCGCCCGCGGTCCGATGATGGCCAGCAGTTCGTCGTAGAACTGCTCGGGAGCCAGGTTCGCACCCACCCCGCCACCGAGCCAGTACGACTGCACCAGCCGGTGATCAAGCGGGTCGGCGATACCGGTCAATTGCGCCAGCACGCGCAGATACGGCCAGGCGCCGGAGAACGTGCGGGCCGCGGCCCGCACGTCGTCCTCCGAACCGTCCCGCAAGGTGGCGCCCAGCGGGGGACCGCAGAAGCCGAGGGCGTTCGGGGCATAGGCATACCGCGCGAACATCTCGGCGCCCTCGGTCATCTCGACCGCTAGCCGGCGCTCAGCCCGGCCGCCGGGCCGGCGTCACCCCGACCCATCAGCTCCAGCCCGGCCATCGCCTGCTCGGCTCCGGCCCGATCGGTCTTCTCCACCACGAAACCCATGTGGATGATCACCCAGTCGCCGGCCGAGAACGTCTCTTCGGGCAACATGGCGACGTTGACTCGGCGTTGCTCACCGATCACGTCGACCAGGGCCAGTTGGCCTTCGTAGCCCTCCAGCATCCTGATCACTCGCCCCGGGATACCCAGACACATGGGTCAGTGCCCCCTCCGGTGCTGAACACCGCAGTGCCGCAACGATTTTGCGAACCGCGTTGACCGCCCGGGGGGACGGCGGCGGCCACCGGTCCGGTCAGGCCCATGCCCTCATCGACGCTGCCGGCTTCACACCCGACGATCACCGTGTACGGCGGGCTGCCTCCCAGCGCCCGCACACTGGCGAACACCGTCTGCGGATCCATGCTGTGTGCGTCCAAGCCGACGGCACCGCCGTCGGCGTCGTGGTCGGCCTGAAAGACGTGCAGGGCACCGGGATTGCCGCGGTTGGGTATCGCGTCGATCAGGACCAGGCTGTCCCATTCGTCGAGCAGGTCGTAAGCCAGGTGCATGCCGCCGATCCCGTAGTCGACCACCCGCACGTCGGACCCGTGCTGCGGCATCGCCGGGTGCCGCACCACCTCCGAGCCGAACCCGTCGTCGCCGAGGAAGATGTTGCCGATCCCGGCTACCAGAATGCGCGTCGCCATAATCCTGCCTGGATGCGCCTCACATGCGCCGAAGGCGTAGATAGCGTTTGGCATCGGGCAAGGAGGCGACGCCGATCACCACCGCCACCACCAACACCACCGCGATGAGGACGGCGAAAATCCGACCTAGGACATCCATGGCACATTCCTTTCGACTTGTTCGGCGCCTGATTGTTCGGCGACCGGCTCGATCTCGTCGGGGGAGAAGTACAGGTAGCGCCCGTACCAGTCGTGCAACTCGGCGGCCGGATCGTCTTCGACCACCACGCCGACGTGCCTGTTGCCCTCGACGTCTTCGTGCACCGACGCGACCCGCGCGGTCTTGCCGGCGACGAAGATGTCCTGTGCGTCGGCGTTGCGCCGCGGCCGCAACACCACCCGGCTGCCGCGGGCCACCCGGGTGCCGTTCACCAGCACGGCGTCGATCTCAGGGCGAACCGCGTTGTCGGCCCGCGGATCCCACCAGTCGACACCTTCGGGGATCTCGGGGATCAACCCCGATGCGGTGTGCGGGTCGCGCAGCACCCCGTGCAGGCGGGCCATCGCCTCGGGCGACATGGCGTCGCAGTGGTCGATGAGCTGCGCGGCCCGCGGATCGGTGGCGCGCGCCTGCGCCTTCTCCTCGTCGGTCATGGTCATCACCCGCAGCGTCAGGATCTCGTCGATCTCCGTGCAGTCGTACAGCGCGGTGCTGCTCTGTTCGGCCACTTCCGGGTGGTCGTAGAGGATGATCGGCGACACCAGCAGGATGTCGTGCGCCCCGGGCGGCCCGGCCAGCACCGGGAAACACCGGTGCTGGCTGCAGCGTGCGGCCGCATCGGCGGCGCCGGGCGGCGGCTCCAACAGCGAAACGAACGCCCCGTCAACGACTTCGGCGATGAGGTGGCTGCCGATCATGGACCGGGCGGTGGCGTCGTCCTTATCCGACGCCGTCGCACCGGTATTGGCCAGCCGCAACGAGATTCGCAGCAGCTCCCCGTCGGGTTCGGCGCGCAGCGTCAATTCGCCGCGGATCTCCTGGCGTTGCCGGACCAGGCGCCCGCCCGCGACGGGTTCGACGTCCGTTCCCGCTGGCGCCAGGACCGGCAGCGTCAGTGGAAATTCGTCGAATCGCAGTGATCTGAAAGCTATTTCGCACTCCACCGCTTCGTCCCAGGTCAGCCACAAGCCCGACGGCGTGGTCAACTCGTCGGCGGGTTCGAAGCCGGTCGGGGTCTGGCGCTGAGCCTGGCGGCGCTGCAGCTGCAGGAACCGCACCACCACGGTGAGTGCCTGTCCCGACTCGACCAGGAACTGCGTCGCCAGCGAGTCGTCTTCGCCGAGCCCGGCGTCGGCCGCTCCGGGTGGGCCCAGAACGCCGAATTGCCAACGTGATCGGTTCTTGCTAGACGTCCCGCGGTAGGGGTACAGCAGGTAGCCCTCGTAGAGCACCGCGTCGGCGACGGCGCGGGCGCGGTCCCAACCCGCGCTCATGGCGCCACCTCGCGCTGCGCCGACTCGGTCAGCAGCGTGCTCACCGCGTGATCGAGGTCGAGCATCCCGCGGGCCGACTTGTAGCCGGCCAGCGCGCAGACGGTTTCGTGACGCAGCCGCACCCAACCGGTGTTGGGGTAGTGCAGCGCGATCAGATCGTGCCAGACCCGGATCGGCATGTCGTAGCGGTCCTCGCAGTCCCAGGACACCTGCTGCACCGAGAATCCGCGTTCGGATTTGACGAAAATCGTTCCGCTGAACAGGAATTGGAGGGGAAGCGCACCATCGCTCAACGCATGCAGGTACTTGGCGGCGGTGACCTCGAAGTCGTAGGTGCAGTCCAGCGGCAGCGCCACCGTGGTGGTGCCGGCGAAGCCGGGAACCATTGCGCTGCAATGCTGCCACAGGAAAGTTCGCTGGGTGGTGGCCCACCGGTCTCGGGTGCCGAACAGGTCGGTCAAACCGGCGGCCTCGGCGTCGGTGTAGTTGCGGCGCAGCGGTTCGATCCGGACCTGGCAGCGCAGTGCGATGGCGTGCACCGGGTCGTCCGGGTCGGCGCAGACGCCGACGCGTGCCGTCAGCACCGGGGTGACGGCGTACGGTTCGGGCGTCACGTCGAGCACCGCGAAGCTCACGTCGATCGGCTGCTCGGTCATCGCGGCACCTCCCGCGCCCGCCCGGCGACCCGGGCGAAGAAGTCGTCGATGAACTGCCGCGCCTGCTGGCCGCCGTCGAACCCGCGCCACAACATCCGCAGCCGCCCGACGAACTCGTAACAGGCGTCGATCGGCACCAGAAACGTCTGCGGCGCGCCGCCGTCTGGACCGTCCGGGTTGTCGGGGACCCGCACCAGCAGCGCCTCCACGTCGTCGGCCAGTATCTGCACCCGGGGGTCGGCGGCTCGGATCGAATTCCACAGCTCCAAATCCAGCTCGGACTCGCACGCACCGGCCGGGCCGGGATAGAACGCGACCGTGCGGCCCAGGTCGGAGTTGGTGAAGAAGAACGCCACGCCGACCGGGATCTGCAGCGCCTCCCAGGCCCGGCGGTCCAGCGCGAACCGCGGAAACACCAGATACCGATCGGGAACGGCGCGGTAGCGCAACGCGGCGTGCGGGTCGGTGAACAGCAGATAACAGGCGCGGCACACGCACATCAGTTGCCGCCCCGCCACATTCACCACATGCTGGTGCTCGTCGGCGATCGACTCGGCGCACATCTCGCAACGTTCACCGGCGGGCTGCGGCTGCCGCCGGTTGGTGATGCGGGTCAGGACGTCGTACGGGCCGGTCACGCCGGCGCCCCCAACACCGGCAGCGCCACCGACAGCACCCCGTCGCGGGGCAGCAGCGGCAACGGCTCGAGATGCGCCCCATCCGGTCCAACGCCCGCCCGTACGACATCGAATTCCGTTGTGCAACGCGGACATTGCAGTGAGTTGCCGGTCAACCGCGCGCCGGCCAGCGAGTCGAGGCAGACCGGGCAATGGTCGCGGTAGGCCAGCGTCCGCTCGCCGACCCGGCAGGCCAGCACGCCGACTCCGGCGATCCAGAAACCCGCCACCTCGCCGGCGGCCAACAAGGCCAGCTCCGGCGCCGGCTGCCACGAGCCGCTCGAATGCACCCGCGACAGCAGCGATTCCGCCGCGATGACATGGGTGGGCGCGGTCGTCACCACCTCGATCGTGGCGATCTCCGGAGCGGCGGCGCGGACCGCGTCCTCGACGGCCAATTCCAGCGTCACCGCCGACGACGGGCACGATTTGCAGCTGCCCTGGAACGCCAGCCGCACGGTACTTTCTCCCGGTCCTTCGCCGGGAACGATCTCCAGCAGATCCACGTCGCCGCCGTGCGAACCGAGGTAGGGCCGCACTCGGTCCAGCGCGTCGCTCACCCGGCGGTGCAGGTCATGCGGATGCAAACCGTGCACCAGGAGCAGGCTGGCCACCAGGTCGTCGGTGGCCAGCCGCTCGGCTAAATCGGGACCGGCTTGGGCAAGAATCCGTTCGAGCGCGGCCCCGTAGAGCCCGACCACCTCGCGGACCAACTGCGCGGCCCGTTCGTAAGTCGCCGTCCCGCCGGCCGCGCAGGAATCCAGCAGGGTCTGGATCCGATCGCCCGCGGTGCGCCACTGCGCGTCATCTGCTGAAGCCTGCGGGCGATCCGGCCGAGTCATACCGGGCTCTACTCCCCGACCGGCGACTGGGTCGGCGTGTGCAGTCTGTCCAGGGTCTTCCCCTTGCCCAGGTACATGTGCACGCCGCAGGGCAGACACGGGTCGAAGCTGCGCACCGTGCGCATCACGTCGATGCCCTTGAAGTTCTCCCGGTCGTTCTCCTCGAAGATGGGCTGACCCTGCACCGCGTCCTCGTAGGGCCCCGGAGTGCCGAAGCTGTCCCGCGGGTTGGCGTTCCACGGAGTCGGCGGGTAGGGGTGATAGTTGGCGATCTTGCCGTCCCGGATCACCAGGTGGTGGCTGAGCACGCCGCGCACCGCTTCGGTGAACCCGCAGCCGATGCCCTCGTCGGGGACTTCGAATTTCTCCCACGTCTTGGTACGCCCGGCGCGGATCTCTTCCAGCGCCTTCTCCGCGAAGTACAGCGCGCAGGCCGCCGCGTAGGCCTGGAAGTAGGTGCGGGCCCGATCGCGCTCGATGGTGTTGCTGCCGAACTTGGGCACCTTCCACTCGAACTCCACCGGACCCTTGAGTGCGGTCTTGGGCAGGTTGATCTGGACGCTGTTGCCGGTGGCCTTGACGTAGCCGATGTCGACCAGTCCGGCCAGCGCGGTCGCCCACAGCCGGGCCAGCGGGCCGCCGCCGGTATCCAATGCCAGGTGGTCCTTGCCGTCGAACCAGCGCGGCGACATCACCCAGCTGTACTTGCCGCCGTCCATCTCGCGCTTCTGCGGATGGGGGTTGGTGTGCTGGTTCCACGGGTGCCGGCGATCCACCGGGTTGCCCAGCGGGTCGCGGTGCACGAACATCTCCTGATCGGTCCAGTCGTCGTAATACGAACTGCCCAAAAGGATCCGGATGCCGAGGTTGATGTCGACCAGCGAGTGGGTGACCAGCTTGCCGTCCACGACCACACCCGGGGTGACGTACATGGCGTTGCCCCAGCGTTCCATGTCCTTGTAGGCGAAGTTGCACACCTCGGGGTCCTGGAACGAACCCCAGCAGCCCAGCAGGGTGCGACGCAGGCCGACCTTCTCGTAGCCGGGCAGGGCGTCGTAGAAGAAGTCGAACAGGTCATCGTGCATCGGCACAACCTTTTTCATGAACTCGACGTAGCGCATCAGCCGGGTCATGTAGTCGGTCATCAACTGGATGGTCGCCACGGTGCCGACGCCGCCGGGGTACAGCGTGGACGGGTGTACGTGGCGGCCCTCCATCAGGCAGAACATCTCACGCGTCCAGCGGCTGACTTGCAAAGCCTCCCGGTAGAACTCGCCGCTGAACGGATTCAGCGAGCGCATGATGTCGGCGATCGTCTTGTAGCCGTGCGCGTCGGCGTGCGGGGCAGCGGTCTTCTCAGCCTTGGCCAGCACGCCGGGGTTGGTCTCGGCGACCATCTTCTCGCAGAAGTCCACGCCGACCAGATTCTCCTGAAAGATGTTGTGGTCGAACATGTATTCTGCGGCCTCGCCCAGGTTGACGATCCATTCGCCGAGGTGCGGCGGCTTCACACCGTAGGCCATGTTCTGCGCGTAGCAGGAGCAGGTGGCGTGGTTGTCGCCGCAGATGCCGCAGATCCGGCTGGTGATGAAGTGGGCGTCGCGCGGGTCCTTGCCTTTCATGAAGATCGAGTAGCCGCGGAAGATCGACGAGGTGCTGTGGCATTCCACGACTTCCCGGTTCTCGAAGTCGATCTTGGTGTAAATGCCAAGGCTGCCAACAATTCTGGTGATGGGGTCCCACGCCATCTCGACGAGTTGACCGGGCTCCCGCTTGGATGTCGACGGCTCGGGGATGATGGTTGTCATAGCGAATACTGCTCTCCGCCGCATACGGCTTTGAAGGGGAAAAGCACGGGGCACCTACCAGGTGCGGCGCGCTCCGGTGGTCAGTTCGGTGCCCTTGTGCCGCCAGCGCGGCTCCTTGTCGAGGGTGTGCTCGGTGATGTGCCGCAAGCCGCGGATCACCGAGCCGTACAGACCAGACGTGGTGCTCGACAGTTTGCCGCCCGGCGGTTCGTCCATGAACGGCATGAACTTGTCCGGGAAGCCCGGCATGGTGCAGCCGATGCAGATGCCGCCGACATTCGGGCAGCCGCCGATGCCGTTGATCCAGCCGCGCTTGGGTACGTTGCACTTCACCACCGGACCCCAACAGCCCAGTTTGACAATGCATTTCGGTGACCCGTACTCGGTGGCGAAGTCGCCCTGCTCGTAGTAGCCGGCCCGGTCGCAGCCCTCGTGCACGGTGTTGCCGAACAACCACTTGGGGCGCAGCGCATCGTCGAGCGGGATCATCGGCGCCTGACCGGTCGCCATGTAGAGCAGGTAGGTCAGCGTCTCGGAGAGGTTGTCCGGGTGGATCGGGCAGCCCGGCACGCAGACAATCGGGATGCCGGCCTTGCTCTTCCAGTCCCAGCCGAGGTAGTCGGGCACGCCCATGGCGCCGGTCGGATTGCCCGCCATGGCGTGGATGCCGCCGTAGGTGGCGCAGGTGCCCACCGCGACTATCGCGGTGGCCTTGGGTGCGAGCCGGTCCAGCCATTCGCTGGTGGTCATGGGCTGGCCGGTGGCCGGGTCGTTACCGAACCCGCACCAGTAGCCCTCGGCCTTGATCCGCTCGTTGGGGATGGAGCCTTCGACGACGAGCACGAACGGTTCCAGTTCGCCGCGGTCGGCTTTGAAGAACCACTCGAGGAAGTCGTCGGCGCCCCCGGTTGGTCCGCACTCGAAGTCGATCAGCGGCCAGTGCACGGCGACTTGTGGGAGCCCGGGCAGGGCCCCGAGGGCGATTTCCTCGACGCTGGGCTGGGTGGCGGCAGTCAACGCCACCGAGTCGCCGTCACAACTGAGACCAGCGTTGATCCACAACACATGGATCAATGTTTGTTCTGCTTTGACTGCCGCTTCTGTTGGCATGCTGCAGCTTTCCGGGGCCCGGGCGGTGGCCCCTGCGCCGCCGGAGTCGACCGTCGGCCCACTTGCGCGGCGCTGTTTTTGGGTCTACCCCCGCGGCTTGGCGTTGTCAACGGCTGCCGCGTGAAATTCGGTGGGAGGTAGGGGGATTCCAATTGCGAACGGTTTGCAGGTGAATCCCGCTCGCTGCGAAGCTATTTCACGTCACGTCGAGCGATGTCACCAAGAATTCGTTGCCGCGCACCACCTCGACGTCGGGACTGTCGCACGCCGGACACCAGATCGACCACGCCGAGGTAATCTCCGACTGCTCTCCGCAGGCCCGGCAGCGCACTTCAGCGCTCACGAGTTCCAGTTCCAGCTCCGCGTCGGGCATGGCCTCCCAATCCCGGACGAGCGTCCAGCAGAACGACAGCGAATCCGGCACCACCTGCCGCAGCGCCCCCACCCGCACCCGGACCACCTCGACGTGCCGTCCGTCGGCGTGGGACCTGACCACACCGGCGATCGCCTGACACAGCGACAGCTCATGCACCGGCGGTCACCCGAGTCCCGGAATGCCCATGGGCACCGTTCTACACCGCTCTGCCCGCTCTACACTGCCGAGTCGGGACCGGTAGCGCTTATTCGGGATTGGTTTCGGCGCCCCATCTTTCTTCGATGCGCCCGTACCGCCAGACCAGCAACGCCACGGCCCAGGTGAGAACGAACATCGCGACGACGACGAACCCGACGGTGTTCAGGTTGAGCCCGGCCAGCCAGTCCCAGAACGGACCGTGCCAGCGCAGTTGGTCGGCGAACAGGCCGAGCAGCTCCACCGTCCCGATCAGCAGGGCGACGGCCACCGACAGCGTGGTCACGGCGATGTTGTAGTAGATCTTGCGGATCGGGTTGGAGAAGGCCCAGCCGTAGGCGAAGTTCATGAACGAGCCGTCGATGGTGTCCAACAGGCACATGCCGGCAGCGAACAGCACCGGCAGGCACAGGATGGCGTACCACGGCAGCCCGGAGGCCGCGCTGGTTCCGGCCAGCACCAGCAACGCGACTTCGGTGGCGGTGTCGAATCCCAACCCGAACAGCAGTCCGACCGGATACATGTGCCAGGACTTGGTGATCGACCTGGTGAAGCGGCCCAATAAGCGGTTGACCAGTCCGCGGTTTTCCAGCTGGCGTTCGAGTTCGCTTTCGCTGTAGTGGCCGCGACGCAATTTCGCGAACACCCGCACGATGCCCACCAGGACGACGACGTTGAGCAGCGCGATCAGGTACAGGAACACGCCCGAGACGCTGGTGCCGATCAGCCCGGTGTAATGGTGCAGCCGCGACGAGTCGTCCTCGACCGGGCCGGAGATTGCCCGCACTCCCGCCGCCAGCAGCAGTGCCAACACGAACACCACGGTGGAGTGGCCGAGGGAGAAGAAGAATCCGACTGCCAGTGGGCGCTGCCCGTCGCCCATCAGCTTGCGGGTGGTGTTGTCGATGGCGGCGATGTGGTCGGCGTCGAAAGCGTGCCGCAGGCCCAGGGTGTATGCGGTAAGCCCGATGCCTATGCCAAATGCCTTGCCGTCCAACCTCAAATGGGCCGGCTCGACCACTATAACCAGGGTGACCCAGCCGATCAGGTGCAGCGCGGTGATCACCGCGAGCATCAGTGCCAACCGCCTCCACTCCGCCGTCGACAAGGCGTCGCGTAGGCGGGACCGGTCGAGCAGGCCGCTGGCCATCCGGGTCCTTCCCACGAGCGAGAGACGCACCGACTGTAGGTTCGCCGACAAGCTGAGTGCAAGTGACTTGCAAGTACTGATCCGTCTGCTGGCCGCGCGCGCTGGCAATCCCGGGCCGTCGGCGCGACACTGGGCGGGTGACCACCGAATCGGCGGGATTGGACCCGGCGGCCGCCGAACGCCTGGGTGAATTCCTCCGTGCCCGCGGGTTGCGGCGGATGCCGTCACGAATTCAGGTGCTGGCGGTGCTCGAACCGTTCAACGGGCATCTGTCGGTGGCCGAGATCCGCGAGCGGCTGCCGGCCCACTTGGCCGGGGGAACCCCGCTGCCCGACCTGGCGACCATCTACCGCACGGTGACCATGCTGGTGGACCAGGGTGTCCTGCATGCGCTGACCCTCGACGGCGGCGTCACCACCTACGGGATGGCCACCGCCCCGCATCATCATGCGGTGTGCACCCGGTGCGGCTCGATCATCGAGGTGCCGGCCCGTCAGCTCAGTTCGGCGCTGGAGCATGCGATGGCGGGCAGTTCCTTCGCGCTCTCGGAGCGGGCCGGTCTGACGCTGCACGGTCTGTGCCCGCAGTGTCAGGGCAAGGATCGTCCGGCGCGGCCCTAGCAGGATTGGTGGCCGCGGGAATTGGCGGTTCGGATGACGTCCCCGTCAAATAATGACAAACTGCACGTCGTTAGTGCTGGGGATTATTCCCGGGGAGCGGGAGACGGGTCGGGGGCGAGTCGATGGCATACCTGGGTGTGCACCCGGACTTGTTGGCAACGGCCACAACCGATTTGGTGGATATTCGAACGGCTCTCGGCCAGGCCGGTGCCGCCGCGGGGGTCCGGACGACCAGCCTGGCGGCGGCGGCCGCCGACGAGGTCTCGACGGCTATCGCGGCGCTGTTCGGCTCATACGGCCAGGATTTTCAGGGGATCTTCGCCCAGATCACGGCATTCCACGACGCCTTCGCGCAAAAGCTGGCCACCGGTGGGCTCGCCTACGCCGAGGCCGAAACCGCCAACGCCGTGCGGGCGCAGCTGGACTCCGTGGTAGCTCCGATCCGGTCGTTGTGGGGTGGTGCTGCGAGCACGTCATCGGCGGGGTCGCTGGTGTCGGCGCTGGCCGGAACGGGCCCCGCGCTCGTGGATCCCGTCGCGCTGGTGATGGGCGGCAGTGGCATGCCCACACCTACGCAGGCCTACATCGACGTCGTGCTGAAGTACGTCGCCTTTCCCTACACCAGCTCCCGGGGCGTGTTCACACCTGAGGGTCTGTATCCGCTCACCGGCCTGGGTACCCTGACCCTCAACGAGTCGGTGGCGCGTGGCGTGTCGCTGCTGAATTCTGCTATAGCACAACAGATTACGGCTGGTAACAACGTCACGGTGGTGGGTTATTCGCAGAGCGCCATCATCAACTCGTTCGAGTTGCACAACCTGCTCGCGGCGGGAAGCCCCTACCAGAGTCAGATCACCTTCACCCTGTTGGGCAACCCGGTGAATCCCAACGGGGGTTTCCTGTCGCGCTTCCCCGGCCTGAGCCTGCCGAGCATCGGCCTGGATTTCTACGGTGCGACGCCGTCGAACACGCCGTACCCCACCAATGTGATCACGCTGCAGTACGACGGTTACGCCGATTTCCCGCGGTATCCGATCAATTTCCTCGCGGACCTGAATGCGGCCGCGGGCATTCTGTTCGTCCACGGCGCGTACGCCGGGCTCGACCCGAGCAACCTGCCGGGCTTCGCGCACCTGGTCCAGCTGCCGGTCTCTTCGAGCGACGTGGCGACCAATTACTACATGATCACCTACCCGAACCTGCCGCTGCTCGAGCCGCTGCGCGCGATCCCGATCATCGGCAACCCGTTGGCGGATCTGGTGCAACCGGACCTGACGTACCTGGTCAACTGGGGTTACGGCGACCCCCACTACGGCTACTCGACCGGGTTTGCCGATGTGCCAACCGGATTCGGGCTGTTGCCGGCGATCAATCCGATCAGCTTCGCCGGCGATCTGGTGTCGGGGGCCGGGCAGGGTGCCGCGGCATTCGTCAACGACATCACCTTTGGGCAGTTCTCGCCGTTGTTGTCGCCGTTGCTGCCGTCGATGGCCGGCGTCGCGCAAACACCAAGCGCGCTGGCCTCCGTCACGCCGCCCACGCTGACGATCCCGTCGGGGACTTCGGTGTTCGACAGCATGCAGGCGGCTGCCGTCACCGGTGTGCCGGTGCTGACTCCGTTGGTGGATCTGGCTGCGGCGGCTTTCATCTCGGTTCCGCAGTACGACCTCGCGCTGTTCGCGGACGGAATGCAGCAGTTGTTCGCCGGCGATCCGATGGGGTTGGTCAACGCGATCGGAAACCCGATTGCGGCCACTACCGGCGTGTGGACGATTCTCGGCCTCTGGGCGCTTTCGTCGATCCTCTAGCGCCGGCCGCGGTCGCGTTGTCAGGGGTCGCTGTTCACTCAGCGCAGTCCCGGGTCGCCGCGGCAACCCTTAGGCACGCGACAACACTTGTGTAGTGGCGGTTTTCCGGCTCTTCGTAATTCAGAGTGCATCGACCAGTGAGTGCAAGGCGCCACTGTGTAGCAGTGAGCGCCATCGGTAGTGGGGGAGATTTCGGAAGCCAAGGGCGTTGCGGCGCAGGGCTTCCAGGCGGCCGTTGATGGCCTCGGTGGGCCCGTTAGAGGCGCGGTGGTCGAAGAACGCCAGGATGTCGGCGCGGCGGCGGTGCAGGGTACGGCCGAGTTGGGCCAGTTCGGCGAGGATCGCGGGGACGCCGCGGCGTAACGAGTTGATGATCGCGGTCATCATGGTCTTGGCGCGGCGTCGGTCGGGGTGGCTGTAGGCGGCGATGATGCGCTGATAGACGCTCCAGGTCACCATGACCCCGAGATGATCGTCATCGGCGAACACCGCTCCCAATCGTGCCCGTTGCCGGGCGCTTGGCAACGGCACCGGGTGCGCAGGGAGCGGCGTACTCCGTAGAGCGGATCGCCGGTGCGACCCCGGTGCCCGCAGGTCAGCTGCTGGATGCGTTGGCGGCACAGATCCAACTTCAGGCCCGCCAGCGCGACGACGTGGAACGGATCCATGACCGCGGTGGCGTCGGGCAGTTCCTCGGTGGCGGCGGTCTTGTAGCCGCCGAAGCCGTCCATGGCGATGACCTCGACCTGCTCGCGAAACGCCGGCAGCTGATCGGCCAGCCAAGCCTTCAGTGCTGCAGCGGAGCGCCCTTCGACAAGGTCAAGCAGCCGTGCTGGCCCGGTGCCGTCGCGGACCGGGGTGAGGTCGATGATCAACGTGACGAACCCTGCGGTGCCGCGTCGCCGTGGAGCCAGCGGTGCTCATCGACCCCGATGACCCGCACACCGTCAAGCCGATCGGGTCCGGCCGCGGCGATCACAGCCGCAACGGTGCGCACGGCGATCGTGCTGACGGTATGCCAGGACACCCCGAGTTCGCCTGCGATCGCCGAAATGGTCGTGCGGTCGATCATTAACCGCCGCAATACATATCGGGCACACCGACGGGTCGTCGACGAGCGTGGGGCGGCAAGTTTGTCGAGGTTCTGGTTGAACACCGCCCGCCCGCACTGTGGTGTGAGACAACGGTAGCGCGGGATTGCGACCCTGAGCACCAGGAGGGCAGCCGGCCACCGGCAGATCGGTCAACGGCCGCACGACCGTGTCGCGATAGCGGCCGTCGTGGCCACAGTCCGGGCAGCGGGGATCACGGGCCACCGGCGTGCAAAAGATCGTGGTCTGCTTCTCGTCGACTGCGGCGTCAGTGATCGTCACCCCCAACTCGATGGTGCGCATGATCGTGTCGGCAACAACAGACGGCGAGCAGGCAGTAGCCTCAGGCACGGGTTCCCTCGGTGTGGTGGTTGTGGCAGGTGTAGGAACCCGAATCGTCACCCGCCGAGGGCCCACCTCAGCTCACCGACACGACAACATTCCCGGCAATCCGCCGATCACCGACGCACTCTCGTTCACGAAGAGCCCGAAAACGTCGTACTTGACAAGAAGTGTGTGGATCAATCCCTGGTGACATGAGATCGATCCGGAAATCTACGTGGGCACCTTTTTTGACCCAGTTGAACCATTCATTTTCCATTTATTTGTAAGTGGGGTCATTGAAATGTTCAGCTTGTCGGGCGATGGCAGCCAGGGTTTTGGCGTTGCGCAGCGACACCCCGGTGCGCCAGGGCGCCAACGCCGCGATCGAGCGCCGCCGGTGGCCCCCCGCAGCCCCTCACGCTCGATCTCAGCCACGATCTGCACCACCCGCCCATCGATGGCATTGCGCTGCCCGGTCAGCTCCGCCAACTCCTCAAACAACGCCTCCGAACGCTGCGCAGGCGAAACCGCCGCAGGCTCAGCAAGGGTGGACGAAGACATAACCCCATCAAAACAGCGGGCACCGACAACCCCGCCGAGCCGCGCTCACCACGCCTTTCCAGCTCGCCGGGTAATCACAGGCATCCCAGCCCCAACAAGGCGTTTTCGACCACCTCGGGCAGCGCCGGGTGGATCCAGTACTGGCCGCGGGCCATCTCCGGGGCCGTCAACCCGAAGCTCATCGCCTGGATCAGCGGCTGAATCAGCGCCGAGGCCTGATACCCCATGAAGTGCGCGCCGAGCAGCTGACCGGTGCCGCGGTCGGCGATCAGCTTGACGATGCCGGTGGTGTCCTCCATCGCCCAGCCGTATGCGACGTCGCCGTAGTCCTGGATCTTCACCGTCACATCGAATCCTTGTGCGACGGCTTGGTTTTCGGTCAGCCCGACACTGGCCAACTGAGGATCGGTGAACACCGCCGACGGCACGAACCGGTGGTCGGTGACAGCCATCGACTTGGTGTCGTCCCAGTCGCACAATAGATTTCGTTGCACCACCCGTGCCTCATGGTTGGCGACGTGCTTGAGCTGGTACGGCGACGAAACGTCGCCCAACGCGAAAACCCCACGGGCCGTGGTTCTCTGATATTTGTCGACCATCACCCGGCCGTTCTCGACGGCCACCCCGGCCTGCTCGGCGTCCAGCCGGTCGCCGTTGGCCACCCGTCCCGTCGCCACCAGCAGTGCGTCGGCGTCGAGGGTCGAGCCATCGTCCAGCGTCAGCGACACTCCGGCAGACGGGCCGCCGCGGTTGCGGGCGGCGACGACATTGCGGTGCGTCCGCAGCTCCCACTTACCCGCGGCGATGCGGGTGAACCGCTCGCAGATGGTGTCGTCACAGTGCCGCAGCAGGCAACCGCCCCGGATCACCAACGTCACCCGGGTGCCGAGCGCGGAGAACACATGCGCGAATTCCGCTGCGATGAAGCCACTTCCGACGATCACCAGATGCTCGGGCAGCTCGGGAACCCGCATGATGGTGTCGCTGGTGTGGTACCGGGCACCGGATTT
Organism: Mycobacterium kiyosense; assembly: GCA_021654635.1. Taxonomy (NCBI): domain Bacteria; kingdom Bacillati; phylum Actinomycetota; class Actinomycetes; order Mycobacteriales; family Mycobacteriaceae; genus Mycobacterium; species Mycobacterium kiyosense. The sequence continues at coordinate 4,025,681 of AP025179.1, read as the reverse complement.
GGCGATGGCCGCCGGAATCGTCGGCCGTGAACCGGCCGCGATCACCACCTGCTCGGCGGTGAACTCGTCGCCGGCCTCGGTGCGCAACAGATAGCGCCCATCGGCCTGGACCGGCCCGAAACGGGTGTGCCGATCGTAGACGTCGACGTTCTTCGCCGAACGCCGGTACTCTTCGCCCCCGGCCGCGATCGGGTCGATGCGCCCGAATACCCGCGACACGATGTCGCCCCAGCGCACCCCGTCGATGTGCGCGTCCACCCCGTAGCGCGCCGCACCTCGGATCGTCTTGGCCACCTCGGCGGCGTAGACGAACATCTTGGTCGGGATGCAACCCACGTTGAGGCAGGTGCCGCCGAAGATGTCCTGCTCGCAGATCGCCACCCGTTTAGTGGCGTAGCGTTCGTCGACAATGCTGTTGCCCGAACCGGTTCCGATAATGGCCAGGTCGTAGGTCTCCATTGAATCAGCCTTTCCCCGACGGTGCCGAGGCGCCGGTGTCGTTCAGTTCGTCCAGGTAGTCGTCGAGCCAGCGGTCGAGATGGTGGTAGGCCAGCTTGCGTGGCTGCGGCAGCGACAAGAACACGTCGTGTTTGGCGTCCGGCACCGGAATGATGTTGCTGCGGTTGCCGATACACCCCGCCCAGCGGGCGATCTGACGAACGTCGAGAACCGCGTCGCCCTGTTGCAGCGCGGCCGGCCCGGCGTTCTCGTCCACAGTGTGGTCCGAACGCAGTATCAGGTTCGGCACGCCGACGTCGAGTCCCCGGTGCAGTCGGGCCTGGCCGCGACGCACGGCGTGCAGCCAGCCGAAGGTAACCGGGAAGCCGCCCAGCGGTTTCCACTGCAGGTTGTATTCGAACTCGCCGTGATAGTCGCGGTGCAGGCTGGAGCCGTAACCACCGGTGCCGCTGGCCCGCGCGACACCTCTGCTGCGCACCCGGGACAGCGCGGCGATGGTGGCCGAGGTGACGCCGAGCCGCAGTACCGCGGGGCCGTGCAGGTCCAGAAACGGGCTGTTGAGGACCAGCCCGTCGATGCCGGTCGGCGCGAGCAGGCGCCGCTGGCGCAGCCGGTCCAGCCACAGCGACACGATCAGCCCGCCCGCCGAATGCCCGTACATCAGCACGCTGACCCGCGGGGAGCCTTCCCGGATCAGGGCGATCGCGCGGTTCAGCTCGTCGTCGTACTGGGTGAGTTTGGTGGTGAAGTGGGGCGTCTGTTCCGGCTGCCGTGAGCGGCCGCACTTCCGCAGGTCCAGGGCGTAGAACCCGAAGCCGCGGCCGGCGAAGTGATCGGCCAGCTCGGTCTGGAAGAAGTAGTCGGTGTAGCCGTGGATCGCCAGCACCGCGCGATCACCGGCCGGCTGGTCGCCACGGCGCACCAAAGTGGCCACGACATCGCCCTCACCGTCGGGGTCGGGTCCCAACGGGATCGTGTACTGCCAGTACCCGGGGAGGACGTCGGGCATCCAGCCAGTCACGAGGGCCAGCTTAAAGCGTGGTCGCCGGGACGCGGCCATCGACGGGCGCCCACGCCCCAGAAGTCGTGACGGCCCAGCCGCTCGCGATAGCCTGGGACCGGCGCAGGCCGGCAAGGAAGGATCAGGGACCCGGTGGCAGAGCGATCCACGACCGACGTCGTGTTGGTGGGCGCCGGAATCATGAGCGCCACCCTGGGCGCGTTGCTGCGGCGGCTGGAACCGGACTGGTCGGTCACCGTGATCGAACGGCTCGACGCCGTCGGCGCGGAAAGCAGCAGTCCGTGGAACAACGCCGGCACCGGTCACGCGGGCCTGTGCGAGCTGAACTACACCCCGCAGCGGCCCGACGGCTCGATCGACATCACCAAAGCGGTGCTGGTCAACGAGCAGTTCCAGGTCACCCGGCAGTTCTGGGCGTACGCCGTCGAGAACGGCATGCTGACCGACGTCCGCGGGTTTCTGCGGCCTGTGCCCCACGTGAGTTTCGTGCGCGGCGCCGACGGCGTCGACTATCTGCGTCGGCGGTGCGCGGCGCTGGCGCACAACCCGTTGTTCGCCGCTACCGAGATGATCGACGATCCCGACGAGTTCGCGCGCCGGTTGCCGTTCATGGCCGCCGGGCGGGACTTCGCCGAACCCGTCGCCTTGAACTGGGCCGCCGACGGCACCGACGTCGACTTCGGTGCGCTGACCCGGCAACTCCTCGGCTACTGCGTGAGCACCGGCGCCACGGTCCTGTTCGGTCACCAGGTCAGCCGGCTGTCGCGAAAGTCCGACGGCAGCTGGACGTTGACGGTCGTTAACCGCCGCACCGGCGAAAAGCGGAAGCTGAACACCAGATTCGTGTTCGTCGGTGCGGGTGGCGATGCGCTGCCGCTGTTGCAGAAGGCGGGGATCGAGGAGATCAAGGGTTTCGCCGGCTTTCCGATCGGCGGCCGTTTCCTGCGTACCGCCGAACCCGCGCTGACCACGGCGCACCGGGCCAAGGTGTACGGCCGCCCAGCTGCAGGTGCGCCGCCGCTGGGTGCGTTGCATCTGGACCTGCGGTACGTCAACGGCAAACCGTGGCTGGTGTTCGGGCCGTATGCCGGCTGGTCGCCGAAGTTCTTGAAGCACGGGCATTTCAGCGACCTGCCCCGCTCGATTCGGCCCGGCAACCTGTCGTCGGTGCTCGGCGTCGGGGTCACCGAGACGAAACTGCTCAACTACCTGCTCGGTCAGCTACGCCTGCCCGAGCCGGGCCGGATCCGCCAGCTGCGCCAATTCGCGCCCAGCGCAACGGGTTCCGACTGGCAGCTGACGGTGGCCGGACAACGGGTGCAGGTGATCCGGCCGAACCGGCGCCGCGGCGGCGTGCTGGAATTCGGCACCACCATCGTCGGCGCCGCCGACCACAGCATCGTCGGATTACTCGGCGGATCGCCGGGTGCCTCGACCGCGGTACCCGCAATGCTGGAAGTGCTGGAGAATTACTTCCCGGGTAGCTACCAATCCTGGCTGCCCACCCTCAAAGAGATCGTGCCGTCGCTGGGCGCGCAACTGTCCCGCGAGCCGGCGCTGTATGAGGAGTTGAGGTCGTGGACGGCGCGGGCACTGCAGTTGGGAGAGCGCCGTTGACTGAAGCTTTGCGCCGGATGTGGTCCAAAGACCTGGACGCCCCAACGCTTTACGAGCTGCTCAAGCTGCGGGTGGAGGTGTTCGTGGTCGAGCAGGCGTGTCCCTATCCCGAGCTGGACGGTCGCGACCTGCTCGCCGAGACCCGGCATTTCTGGCTGGAAACCTCACCAGGAGAAGTGATCTGCACGCTGCGGCTGATGGAGGAACACCCCGGCGGCGAGAAGGCGTTCCGCCTGGGCCGGCTGTGCACCAAACGCAGCGCTCGCGGGCAGGGCCACACCACCCGGCTATTGCGCGCCGCCCTGGCCGAAGTGGGCGACTACCCGTGCCGGGTCGACGCGCAGACCTACCTGGCCGACATGTGGGCCAAACACGGGTTCGTGCGCGACGGCGACGAATTCATCGACGGCGGCATCCCGCACGTCCCGATGCTGCGACCCGCTTCCGGCCCCGCGGTGGGGGCGCAGCGGTGAAGCCCTACCCGTTCAGCGCGATCGTCGGGCACGAGCAGTTGCGGCTGGCCCTGCTGCTCTGCGCGGTGCGTCCGGAGATCGGCGGGGCGCTGATCCGCGGCGAGAAGGGCACCGCGAAGTCGACGGCGGTGCGCGGTCTGGCCGCGTTGTTGTCGGCGGCCACCGGCTCGGACGGTGCCGGGCTGGTCGAAATGCCTTTGGGCGCAACCGAAGACCGGGTAGTGGGGTCGCTGGACCTGCAGCGGGTGCTGCGTGACGGCGAACATGCCTTCGCGCCGGGTCTACTTGCCCGAGCGCACGGGGGCGTGCTCTACGTCGATGAGGTCAACCTGCTGCACGACCACCTCGTCGACATTCTGCTCGATGCCGCCGCGATGGGCCGGGTGCATGTCGAACGGGACGGTATCTCGCACACCCACGAGGCCCGCTTCGTGTTGATCGGAACAATGAATCCCGAAGAGGGCGAACTGCGTCCGCAGTTGCTGGACCGGTTCGGCCTCACCGTCGACGTGCAGGCATCGCGCGACGTCGACGTGCGGGTGGAGGTGATCCGGCAGCGGATGGCCTACGAGGCCGACCCGGACGCGTTCGCGCAACGCTACGCCGACGCCGATGCCGAGCTTGCCCGCCGGATAGCTGCCGCACGGGCGGTGGTCGACGATGTGGTGTTGCCGGACAACGAGTTACGGCGTATCGCGGCGCTGTGCGCAGCATTCGACGTTGACGGGATGCGGGCGGATCTGGTGGTGGCCCGGACTGCGACCGCACACGCGGCCTGGCGCGGCGCGCACACCGTGGCGGAACAGGACATCCGGGTGGCCGCCGAGCTCGCGTTGCCGCATCGCCGTCGCCGCGACCCCTTCGACGACCACGGCATCGATCGCGACCAACTGGACGAGGCGCTGGCCAAGGCCGCCGAATCCCAAGCCGAATCCCCGGCGCCCCGAGCCGGACCCCGACCCGCCCGGCGGCGGCCGGTCGGCGGATGGCGCCGCAGACACCGAGGCGCCACCACAACGACCCCCGCCCCGCAACCGCCGCGCCCCAGCGCAGCGCCGTCGCAGGTGTTCCGCACCCGGGCGCTGACCGTCCCCGGCGTCGGCGAAGGCGCGCCCGGCCGGCGATCCCGCGCCCGCAACGCCTCCGGCAGCGTGGTCGCCGCCGCCGACCCCGCCGCGCCGGACGCCCACGGCCTGCACCTGTTTGCCACCCTGCTGTCCGCGGCCGAGCATGCGTCCGGGGCCGGCCGGCTCCGGCTGGGCCCGGGCGACGTGCGACGCGCCGTGCGGGTGGGCCGCGAGGGCAACCTGGTGATCTTCGTCGTCGACGCATCCGGGTCGATGGCGGCCCGCGACCGAATGGCCGCCGTCGGCGGCGCCACCCTGTCGCTGCTGCGCGATGCCTACCAGCGGCGCGACAAGGTCGCGGTCATCACCTTCCGCCAGCACGGCGCCACCGTGCTGCTGCCGCCGACCTCGTCGGCGCACATCGCCGGGCGGCGGCTGGCCCGATTCGACACCGGGGGCCGGACCCCGCTGGCCGAAGGTCTGCTGGCGGCGCGAGAACTCGTGCTGCGCGAGCGGGTGCGCGACCGGGCCCGGCGACCGCTGGTGGTGGTGCTCACCGACGGCCGCGCCACCGCGGGCCCGGACCCGTTGGGCCGCACCAGGATCGCGGCAGCGCGGCTGGCTGCCGAGGGCACCGCCGCGGTAGTGGTCGACTGCGAGACATCCTTTGTGCGGCTTGGCCTGGCCCCTGCTCTGGCCCGCCAGCTGGGTGCGCCGGTCATCCGGCTCGAGCAGCTGCACGCCGACCACCTGACCCGCGCCGTACGCAGCGTCGCATAAGCGCAAACAGGTAATCGACTATGCCACAGGGTAATCCGATCGAAGTACCCGACGACGGCCTGACCACCCGGGCGCGGCGGCACACCCCCGTGCTGGCCGTGCACACCGGCGACGGAAAAGGCAAGTCGACAGCCGCATTCGGAATGGCGTTGCGGGCCTGGAACGCCGGCCTGAACGTCGCGGTCTTCCAATTCGTGAAGAGCGCGAAGTGGAAGGTGGGGGAGGAAGCGGCGTTTGCGCACCTCGGCCGGTTGCACGACGAACACCACGTCGGCGGTGCGGTGGAATGGCACAAGATGGGCGCCGGCTGGTCCTGGACACGCAAAGCCGGCAGCGAGGTCGATCATGCGGCGGCCGCCGCCGGCGGCTGGGCGGAGATCGCGCGTCGGCTGGCCGCCGGACAACACGACTTCTACGTGCTCGACGAGTTCACCTACCCGCTGAAGTGGGGCTGGATCGACGTCGACGCCGTGGTCAGCGCTTTGACCGCCCGGCCCGGCCATCAACACGTGGTGATCACCGGGCGCGACGCTCCGCCGCGCCTGATCGAGGCCGCCGACCTGGTGACCGAGATGACCAAGGTCAAGCACCCGATGGACGCCGGCCGCAAGGGGCAGAAAGGCATCGAGTGGTGACCGCGGCCCCGACACCGGCCGTCGTCATCGCCGCGCCGGCTTCCGGCAGCGGAAAGACCACTGTCGCAACGGGTTTGATCGGGGCGCTGAACCGGTCCGGTCACCGGGTGGCGCCGTTCAAGGTGGGCCCGGACTTCATCGACCCCGGCTATCACGCGATGGCCGCCGGGCGCCCCGGGCGCAACCTGGACCCGCTGCTGGTGGGGGAGCGGCTGATCGGCCCGCTGTACCGGCACGGCACCGTAGGCGCCGACGTCGCGGTGATCGAAGGTGTGATGGGACTGTTCGACGGACGGATCGATTCGGACGCAGCGGGCCCGGCAGCGGGTTCGACCGCGCACGTCGCGGGTCTGCTGGGCGCTCCGGTGATCCTGGTGGTCGACGCGCGGGGTCAGAGTCACAGTATTGCCGCTCTGTTGCACGGCTTTTCGACGTTCGATCCGCACACTCGGGTCCGCGGCGTCATCCTCAACCGGGTCGGCACCGACGGGCACGAACAGGTATTGCGGCAGGCGTGCGAGCAGGCCGGCGTCCCAGTGCTGGGCGCCATTCCGCGCGCCGCCGAATTAGAGCTTCCGACAAGATATCTGGGACTGGTGACGGCGATCGAGTACGGCCGGCACGCCCGGCGGGCGGTCGAGGCGATGACCGATCTGGTGGGCCGGCACGTCGATCTGGCCGCCGTGCTGGCCGCCGCCTCGTGCCGTGTCGAGGACCCGGCGTGGGATCCGGCGGCCGCGGTGGGCCCGCCGATCGCACGGCGCGCCATGGTCGCGGTGGCGTCGGGCAAGGCGTTCAGCTTCGGCTACCCCGAGCATGCCGAGCTGTTGCGGGCGGCCGGCGCCCAGATCGCCGAGTTCGATCCGCTGTCCGATCTGCTGCCCGACGGGGCGGGTGCCGTGCTGCTGCCGGGCGGATTCCCCGAGCAGTTCGCCGCCGAGCTGTCCGCCAACGCCGGCCTGCGCCGCCAGATCGGCGAGCTGGCCGCGGCCGGAGCCCCCGTGCACGCCGAATGCGCCGGGCTGATCTATCTGGTGTCCGACGTGGACGGGCACCCGATGTGTGGCGTGCTGGCCGGATCGGCGCAATTCACCCAGCGGCTCACCCTCGGCTACCGCGACGCGGTCGCGCTGGCCGACTCGCCACTGCACACCCTCGGCGAGCGGGTGGTGGGGCACGAATTCCACCGAACCGCAATCACTTTCGCCCGCTCCTACCAGCCCGCCTGGGCGTATCGCCAGGCAGGGCGGGGCCGGCCCGGTGGCGAAGGTGCCGTGCACCATGGCGTGCACGCGTCGTATCTGCACACCCACGCGGCGGCCATACCCGGGGCGGTGGCCCGGTTCGTCGCCCACGCCGGCGCACTGAGCCCGCGAACGTAACGGCCGCGACTGTCGCCGCGTAACGGCACCGCGAAATTCAGCACCGCAATCCGCGGCGCGGTCGCACCCGCAATCGCACCCGCAGTCATACTCGCGGCCGAACGCCCCCGGCGGCCGAACATTAAGCTTGCCCGGTGACCGAGAGCCCCTACCTCGCGGGACTGCGACTGGCCGGCCGCAAAGTCGTCGTCGTCGGCGGGGGCAGCGTCGCGCAGCGCCGGTTACCGCTGCTGATCGCCAGCGGCGCCGACGTGCACGTCGTCTCGCGCAGCGCCACCCGCTCCGTGGAGGCGATGGAAGGCATCACCCTGTCGGTGCGCGAGTACCGCGACGGCGATCTGCAAGACGCCTGGTATGCACTCGCAGCCACCAATGATCCGCAGGTCAACGCCGCCGTGGTGGCCGAGGCCGAACGCCGGCGGATTTTCTGCGTGCGGGCCGACATCGCCGTGGAGGGCACCGCGGTCACCCCGGCAACGTTCAGTTACGCGGGCCTTTCGGTGGGAGTGCTGGCCGGCGGCGAGCATCGCCGTTCGGCGGCCATCCGCTCGGCCATCCGTGAGGCGCTGCAGCAGGGGCTCATCAGCACCGAAAACTCCGGCATCGAGAACTCCGACACCGAGCCCGGCCGGGTGGCGCTGGTCGGGGGCGGCCCGGGCGACCCGGAACTGATCACGGTGCGCGGTCGCCGGCTGCTCGCCCAAGCCGACGTGGTGGTCACAGACCGGCTCGCGCCGGCCGAGCTGCTTGCCGAGCTCGGCCCGCACGTCGAGATCATCGACGCGGCCAAGATCCCCTACGGCCGGGCCATGGCCCAGGACGCCATCAACGCCGTCCTGATCGAGCGGGCCCGGGCCGGGAAGTTCGTCGTGCGACTCAAAGGCGGGGATCCGTTCGTCTTCGCCCGGGGATTCGAGGAGGTGCAGGCGTGCGCCGAGGCCGGGATTCCGGTGACCGTGGTGCCAGGTGTGACAAGTGCCATAGCAGTACCGGCCGCGGCGGGTGTTCCGGTCACGCACCGGGCCGTAAATCACGAATTTGTGGTGGTCAGCGGGCACCTGGCGCCCGACCATCCCGAATCGTTAGTGAATTGGGATGCTTTGGCAGCAATGACCGGAACGATCGTGTTGCTGATGGCGGTGGAACGCGTCGAACTCTTCGCCGCGGCGTTGCTGAAAGGCGGCCGACCTGCGCAAACACCCGTCTTGGTGGTGCAGCACGGCACCACGGCGGCACAGCTGACGCTGCGGGCGACATTGGCGGACACGCCGGAGAAAATCCGTGCGGAAGGCATCCGACCTCCCGCGATCATCGTTATCGGCCCCGTCGTAGGCCTGCAAATGGCCTCCGGGCCGGCTGGGGTTTAAACAATTCTTAAGATTACTGTAAGGTAACCCGCTATGACGGCTCTCAACGAATCCGAGCGGACAGTCCACACTTGGACTGATGGACGCTCAGAACGTTCGGCCCAGGAGCGTCCCACGCGATCGGTGGAGACCGCTTTGCAGCGCATGAGCAGGTATTACCCGACATGGCTGCCGTCGCGCCGGTTCATCGCCGCGGTCATCGCGATCGGCGGGATGCAGCTGCTGGCAACGATGGACAGCACCGTCGCGATCGTGGCGCTTCCTAAGATCCAGAACGAGCTCAGCCTGTCCGACGCGGGCCGGAGCTGGGTGATCACCGCCTACGTGCTGACCTTCGGCGGGCTGATGCTGCTCGGCGGTCGCCTCGGCGACACCATCGGCCGCAAACGAACGTTCATCGTCGGCGTCGCGCTGTTCACCATCTCCTCGGTGCTGTGCGCGGTCGCCTGGGACGAGGCGACCATGGTCATCGCCCGGCTGTCCCAAGGCGTGGGGTCGGCGATCGCATCTCCCACCGGACTGGCCCTGGTGGCGACCACATTCCCCAAGGGCCCGGCGCGTAACTTCGCCACCGCGGTGTTCGCCGCCATGACGGCGATCGGCTCGGTGATGGGCCTGGTCGTCGGTGGCTTCCTGACCGAATACTCCTGGCGGCTGGCGTTCCTGGTGAACGTGCCGATCGGGCTGGTGATGATCTACCTGGCCCGCACCGCGCTGCGAGAGACCAACCGGGAGCGGATGAAGCTCGACGCCACCGGCGCCATGCTGGCCACGCTGGCGTGCACCGCGGCCGTCTTTGCCTTCTCGATCGGCCCGGAGAAGGGCTGGATCTCGGTCACCACCATCGGCTCCGGCCTGGTCGCCGGGGCGGCTGCCATCGCGTTCGCCATCGTCGAGCGCAAGGCCGAGAACCCGGTCATCCCGTTCGAGCTGTTCCGTGACCGCAACCGGCTGGTCACCTTCGTGGCCATCCTGCTGGCCGGCGGTGTCATGTTCAGCCTCACCGTCTGCATCGGCCTGTACGTGCAGGACATCCTCGGCTACAGCGCGCTGCGGGCGGGCATCGGCTTCATCCCGTTCGTCATCGCGATGGGCATCGGTCTGGGCATCTCCTCGCAGCTGGTGTCCCGGTTCTCGCCGCGGGTGCTGACGATCGGCGGCGGCTGGCTGCTACTGGGCGCCATGATCTACGGCTCGATGTTCATGCACCGCGGCGTGCCGTACTTCCCGAACCTGGTGATGCCGATCGTCGTCGGCGGCATCGGGATCGGTATGGTCGTCGTGCCGCTGACCCTGTCGGCCATCGCCGGCGTCGGATTCGACCAGATCGGACCGGTTTCGGCGCTGACGCTGATGCTGCAGAGCCTGGGTGGCCCGCTGGTGCTGGCCGTCATCCAGGCCGTGATCACCTCCCGCACCCTGTTCCTGGGCGGCACCACCGGCCCGGTGAAGTTCATGAACGACGCGCAGTTGCGGGCGCTCGACCACGGCTACACCTACGGGCTGCTGTGGGTGGCCGGCGCGGCCGTCATCGTGGGCTGTGCGGCGCTGTTCATCGGGTACACGCCCGAGCAGGTCGCGCACGCGCAGGAAGTCAAGGAAGCGATGGACGCCGGGGAGCTTTGATCCTCCTAAGCTTGGCCGCATTGCCAGGCCGGTGGCCGGGTAGCTGCTGAGTCTCCGGCCGCCCACTCCCATCGACACGCAGGGAAGGCCGCAAAGCGACCACCGCCGTTCTCCGCGCTTATAGCAGGTGAAGCCTGGGCTTTGAGTGTGAAGCCTCGGCTTTCGGTGTGAAGCCTGGGCGGGAATTCTGCAAAAAAGCCGCCCTGCCTTCACACTCAACGCCCTAACGTCACACTCAACGCCCTAACGTCACACTCAACGCCCTGACTTCACACCCAAAGCCCTGCGTTCACACCCAACGCCCTGCCTTCAACGCAAACCGCCTGGCGCAGCCACCAGCTGACTCCTCGGCGGCCCGTCCCTGGCCACCAAGCTAGGCTTGCCGCCTGTGATCACCCGGATGTCCGAGCTGTTCCTGCGCACGCTGCGCGACGACCCCGCCGACGCCGAAGTGCCCAGCCACAAACTGCTGATCCGCGCCGGGTACGTCCGACCCGTCGCGCCGGGCATGTACAGCTGGCTGCCGCTGGGCCTGAGAGTGCTGCGCAACATCGAACGCGTCGTCCGCGAGGAGATGAACGCCATCGGGGGCCAGGAGATCCTGCTGCCGGCGCTGCTGCCCCGCGCGCCCTACGAAACCACCAACCGCTGGACCGAGTACGGCGACGGCGTGTTCCGGGTCAAGGACCGGCGCGGCAACGACTACCTGCTGGGCCCCACCCACGAAGAGATTTTCACCCTGACCGTCAAGGGCGAGTACAGCTCCTACAAGGACTTCCCGCTCACGCTGTACCAAATCCAGACCAAGTTCCGCGACGAGGCCCGCCCCCGGGCCGGGATCCTGCGCGGCCGCGAATTCGTGATGAAGGACTCCTACTCCTTCGACATCGACGCCGCCGGGCTCAAAGCGTCCTATCACGCCCACCGCGAGGCCTACCAGCGCATCTTCGACCGGCTGCAGGTGCGCTACGTCGTCGTATCGGCGGTCTCCGGCGCGATGGGCGGCAGTGCCTCCGAGGAATTTTTGGCCGAGAGCCCGATCGGCGAGGACACTTTCGTCCGCTGCCCGGAATCCGGATACGCCGCCAATGTCGAAGCCGTCGTCACCGCCCGCCCGGAGAGCCGGCCCACCGACGGATTGCCCGAGGCGCAGGTCCACGACACCGGCGACACCCCGACCATCGCCACCCTGGTCGACTGGGCCAACGCGGCGCTGGACCGCACCGTCACCGCCGCCGACACCCTGAAGAACGTCCTGGTCAAGGTTCGCCAGCCGGGCGGGGAGTGGGAGCTGCTGGCCATCGGCGTCCCAGGCGACCGCGAGGTTGACGACAAGCGGCTGGCCGCCGCGCTGGAACCCGCCGAGTACGCGCTGCTCGACGACGCCGACTTCGCCCGGCACCCATTCCTGGTAAAGGGCTACATCGGCCCGAAAGCGTTGCGGGAGAACAAGGTTCGCTTCCTCGTCGACCCCGGGTGGTGGACGGCAGCAGCCGGATCACCGGCGCCGACGAACCCGGCCGCCACGTCGTCGGCCTGGTCGCCGGGCGCGACTTCACCGCCGACGGCACCATCGAGGCCGCCGAGGTACGCGAAGGCGATCCCTCGCCGGACGGCGCCGGGCCGTTGGTCATGGCGCGCGGCATCGAGATCGGGCACATCTTCCAGCTCGGCCGCAAATACGCCGACGCGTTCACCGCCGACGTGCTCGGCGAGGACGGCAAGCCGGTCCGGCTGACCATGGGCTCCTACGGCATCGGGGTGTCCCGGCTGGTCGCCGTCGTGGCCGAACAGCACCACGACGAACTCGGGCTGCGCTGGCCGTCGTCGATAGCGCCGTTCGACGTGCATCTGGTGATCGCCAACAAAGACCCCGAGGCTCGGCTGGGCGCGGAGAAGCTGGCCGCCGAACTGGACAAAGTCGGTGTCGAGGTCCTGCTCGACGACCGTCAGGCATCCCCCGGGGTGAAGTTCAGGGACGCCGAACTGCTCGGCATGCCCTGGGTGGTCGTGGTCGGCCGGGGCTGGGCGGACGGCCGGGTGGAGCTGCGCGACCGGTTCGCCGGACAGACCACCGAACTGGGCGTCGGCGACTCCCTGGCCACCGACCTCGTCGCCGCCATGAGCCGCTGACCTACTCCGAGCCGCCCGGGAACGACGTGGTGATGGGCCAGCCGCCCAGCACCTTGTTCCAGCGGGCGGCCAGCACCGCGCTCTGGGTCAGCGCGGTGGAGGCGAACGCGCGGTCCTCGGCGGTGTCGGCGTGCTCCACGACCGCCCGCCACGCCGTGGCGCCGTCGTTTTCCATCCGCGCCGCCAGCCGGGCCGCTTCCGAGGGGCTGGCTACCGGCGAGGGCAGCTGGTAGCCGGCCGCGGCCACCGGCACGCTGGCCTTGCGTGCGGTCAGCATCGCGATCACATCGTCGCGCCGCTGCCGGTGCTGGTTGAGCGCCTCCACCACCAGATCGTTGACGCTGGGCGGCGACATCGCCGACACGATGCCGTAGCCGTAGATGGTGGCGTGTTCGACGGCGAGCGCCTCGCCCAGCGCCGCCACGTCCGCGTCCTTTCCCGCCGGCGCCCGCTTCGGGCCGGTCATATCGACGGTCCCCCCGGTACCAGGGCGACGGTGGCCGACGCGGTGCACGACGCTGCGATCGATCCGAGCAGCCCGGCCCGGTAGCCCGACGAGCTCGCCACCAGTCGGTTGGCGTCCTCGGCCGACTTGCGCAGCGAGTCGATGACGTCCGAGACGGCCGGTGGCGGGGGTGGCGGTGCCTCCGGCTCGCCCGCCGGGCTGGCGCTGCTGCTGCTACTGCTCGTCTCGCTCGTCGAGGAGACCAGCTTGCCCGCGGCGCGGGCGATCTCGGTGGACAGCGCCCGGGCATGCGCGGCGCGCTGGGTGGCGACCACGCTCAACGCGGCCGCAATCTGGGGCGGGCTGCCTACGGCTCCGGCGGCCGCGCTGGCCAGCGCGCTGTCGTGCCGGGCCTGTTCCAGCGGACCCAGCAACTCCTCGACGACGGGCGGCTTGGGCGCCGACTCGCCGCAGGCGGTGATCACCCCGAGCGCGGCGAGTGCCGCACCGCCGGCCAGCACACCCCGCCGACTGATCACCGGCACTGCTCTGGACACGCCCCACATCCTGCCATCACCTCACCGTGGCCGACGTCACGGCAACCGGCGGACACATCGGCAGTCGGGGGCAGGCGTAGCCCGTCGGGCCCGACGACGTGATCAAGGCGTCATTGCTCATTCCTGGCGTATCGTTGTGAGCTGGCCGCAAGTCTGGGTGGCGACCCCGCCGGGGGACCGTCGAACGACCACAACTCAAGATCAGGAGCTCGCCGTGACCATCGGGCTACCTTCGCAGGAGCAGGTGATCGAGCTGCTCAGCGCTGAGTTCGCGCGCGCCGGTTACGAGATCGAAGACGTGGTCATCGACAGCCGCTGCCGTCCGCCGCGCATCACCGTGGTCGCCGACGGCGATCAGGCCCTGGATCTGGACACCATCGCGGAGCTGTCCCGCTCGGCGTCGAACCTGCTGGACGGCCTGGACGGCCTCGACGGGTCGGCCGGCGCGAACCGCGGCGGGACGGACACCTACATCCTCGAGGTCAGCTCTCCGGGTGTGGAGCGTCCGTTGACCAGCGAAAAGCACTTCCGCCGGGCGCGCGGGCGCAAAGTGGACGTCACGCTGGCAGACGGATCGCGGTTGACGGGCCGGGTCGGCCCGATGAGGGACGACTCGGTGGCTCTGGTGGTGCGCGCCGGACGAGACCTGGCGATACGCGAAGTCCCGCTCGCCGAGATCGTCAAAGCTGTTGTGCAGGTTGAATTTTCGCCGCCGGCACAAGCCGAGCTGGAATTGGCGCAGGGGATGGAGGGCGGAACGTGAACATCGACATGGCCGCGCTGCACGCGATCGAAGTGGACCGGGGTATCTCGGTCAACGAACTGCTCGAGACGATCAAGTCCGCGCTGCTCACCGCGTACCGGCACACCCAGGGCCACCAGACCGAGGCGCGTATCGAGATCGACCGTAAGAGCGGTGTGGTGCGGGTGATCGCCTGCGAGACCGACGACGAAGGCAACCTGATCAGCGAGTGGGACGACACCCCGGAGGGTTTCGGCCGCATCGCCGCCACCACCGCGCGCCAGGTGATGCTGCAGCGTTTCCGGGACGCCGAGAACGAGCGCACCTTCGGTGAGTTCTCCACCCGGGAGGGCGAAATCGTCGCCGGGGTCATCCAGCGCGACAGCCGGGCCAACGCCCGCGGGCTGGTGGTGGTGCGGATGGGCACCGAGGCCAAGGCCTCCGAGGGCGTCATCCCAGCCGCCGAGCAGGTCCCCGGCGAAAGTTACGAACACGGCAACCGGGTGCGCTGCTATGTCGTCGGCGTGAGCCGCGGCGCCCGCGAGCCGGTGATCACGCTGTCGCGCACCCACCCCAACCTGGTGCGCAAGCTGTTCTCGCTGGAAGTGCCCGAGATCGCCGACGGATCGGTCGAGATCGTCGCGGTGGCCCGCGAGGCCGGCCATCGCTCCAAGATCGCGGTGAAGTCCAACGTCGCGGGCTTGAACGCCAAGGGCGCCTGCATCGGTCCGATGGGTCAGCGGGTCCGCAACGTGATGAGCGAGCTGTCCGGGGAGAAGATCGACATCATCGACTTCGACGAAGACCCGGCCCGCTTCGTGGCCAACGCGCTGTCGCCGGCCAAGGTCGTCTCGGTGCAGGTGATCGACCAGACCGCCCGGGCCGCGCGCGTGGTGGTGCCCGACTTCCAGCTGTCCCTGGCGATCGGCAAGGAAGGACAGAACGCCAGGCTGGCGGCCCGGCTGACCGGCTGGCGCATCGACATCCGCGGTGACTCGCCGGGTCCGTCCGGAGACCAGCCGGAGCAGGGGGCCAGTCACGGAATGGCGCACGAGCACTAATCGGCCGGGCCGCGGACCACTGCTGCCCGCCGGGTGGTTCGGAGCAGTACTTCGGTGACGCTAGACTGAGCCGTGATCCAGCGCGAGCCTCCGGCATCAGCGCACGGACGTCCCGATAAGCCCAGTGGACCGGTGCGGACGTGCGTCGGATGCCGGAAGCGAGAGTTGGCCGTCGAACTGCTGCGCGTAGTGGCTCGGTCGGACGGGAATGGCGGGTACGCCGTGATCGTTGACCAGGCTGCCAGCCTGCCGGGGCGAGGTGCATGGCTGCATCCCGACCCGCAGTGCGTACAACTGGCGATTCGGCGGCGAGCTTTCACCCGAGCGCTGCGCATCACCGGTTCGCCGGACACATCCGCGGTGGTCGAGCAGTTCAGCTCGTCCCACCGGGCAACAGAACAGGTAGCAACGAACATGAGCACACCGTGAAGTCCCGATGACCATGCGTCATAGCTAATAACCGAGGCGCGGCCCACCACTGTCGCCTCATAGACAGGAGATGTAGTGGCAGGTAAGGCCCGCGTACACGAGTTGGCAAAGGAACTCGGTGTCACCAGCAAGGAAGTGCTCGCCCGGCTTAATGAACAGGGCGAATTCGTCAAGTCCGCGTCGTCGACGGTGGAGGCGCCGGTAGCCCGGCGGCTACGCGAGTCGTTCGGCGGCGGCAAGGCGGCACCCGCGAAGGGCGCCGCGCAAAGCCCGGCGGCCAAGGCACCCGACAAGGTCGCGGCCGGCGCGAAGCCGTCGGACGCCGCCCTGGACCGGGCGCTGGACAAGGCGGTCGGCAACGGGACGACGTCACCCGCCGTCGCCAAGCCGGCAGACCCCAGCCGCGCGGCCCGTCCGGCCGCTGCGGCCTCGGCAGCTCCGGCAGCTCCGGCAGCTCCGGCCGCCTCCACCGCGGCGGCCACCCAGCCGCCTCCGACGGCTCCGGTGGCCAAGCCCACCGCGCCGGCCCCGCCGACCCCGGGCCCGCAAGCTCCGGCTCCGGGTCAGCCGCCCAGCCCGCAGGCACCGCAGCCGGGCATGACACCCGGCCCCCGGCCCGGACCCGCGCCCAAGCCGGGCGTTCGCACCCCGCGCGTCGGCAACAACCCGTTCTCGTCGGCGCAGCCCGTCGATCGGCCCATTCCGCGGCCGCATCCGCAGGCTCCGCGACCCGGTGCGCCCCGTCCGGGTGCACCGCGCCCAGGCGGTGCCTCGCCCGGCAGCATGCCCCCGCGTCCCGGTGGTGCCGGCGGTCCCCGTCCGCCGCGTACCGGTGCGCCCCGCCCCGGCGGCGCCCGTCCCGGGGGCCCCAGTGGCGGTCGGTCCGACGGCGGCGGCGGTAACTACCGCGGCGGTGGTGGCGTCGGCGCCGCTCCCGGCGGCGGTGGCGGCTTCCGCGGCCGTCCCGGTGGCGGTGGCCCCGGCGGCGGTGGCGGCGGCGGTGGCCGTCCGGGCCAGCGTGGCGGTGCGGCCGGTGCATTCGGCCGTCCCGGCGGCGCGCCCCGGCGTGGCCGCAAGTCCAAGCGGGCCAAACGCGCCGAGTACGAGAACATGCAGGCCCCGGTCGTCGGAGGGGTGCGGCTGCCGCACGGCAACGGCGAGACCATCCGGCTGGCCCGCGGCGCCTCGCTGAGCGACTTCGCCGACAAGATCAACGCCAACCCGGCCGCGCTGGTGCAGGCGCTGTTCAACCTCGGGGAGATGGTCACCGCCACCCAATCGGTGGGCGACGAGACCCTCGAGCTGCTGGGCAGCGAGATGAACTATGTGGTCCAGGTGGTCAGCCCGGAGGACGAGGACCGCGAACTGCTGGAGTCCTTCGACCTCACCTACGGCGAGGACGAGGGCGGCGAGGAGGAACTCGAACAGCGTCCGCCGGTCGTCACCGTGATGGGTCACGTCGACCACGGCAAGACCCGCCTGCTGGACACCATCCGTAAGGCCAACGTCCGCGAGGGCGAGGCCGGCGGCATCACCCAGCACATCGGCGCCTACCAGGTCAGCGTCGAGCACGACGGCAACGAGCGACTGATCACCTTCATCGACACCCCGGGTCACGAGGCGTTCACCGCCATGCGTGCCCGCGGCGCCAAGGCCACCGACATCGCCATCCTGGTGGTCGCGGCCGACGACGGTGTGATGCCGCAGACGGTGGAGGCCATCAACCACGCGCAGGCGGCCGACGTGCCGATCGTGGTGGCGGTCAACAAGATCGACAAGGAGGGCGCCGACCCGGCCAAGATCCGCGGTCAGCTCACCGAGTACGGCCTGGTCGCCGAGGAGTTCGGCGGCGAGACCATGTTCGTCGACATCTCGGCCAAGCAGGGCACCAACATCGAGGCGCTCGAGGAGGCGGTGCTGCTGACCGCCGACGCCGCCCTGGACCTGCGGGCCAACCCCGACATGGAAGCCCAGGGTGTGGCCATCGAGGCGCACCTGGACCGTGGCCGTGGCCCGGTGGCCACCGTGCTGGTGCAGCGCGGCACGCTGCGGGTGGGCGACTCGGTGGTCGCCGGCGACGCCTACGGCCGGGTTCGCCGGATGGTCGACGAACACGGCGACGACGTCGAGGAGGCGCTGCCGTCGCGTCCGGTGCAGGTCATCGGCTTCACGTCGGTGCCCGGCGCCGGTGACAACTTCCTGGTCGTCGACGAAGACCGCATCGCCCGCCAGATCGCCGACCGGCGCAGCGCCCGCAAGCGCAACGCGCTGGCCGCCCGCAGCCGTAAGCGGATCAGCCTGGAGGACCTGGACTCGGCGCTGAAGGAAACCAGCCAGCTGAACCTGATCCTCAAGGGCGACAACGCGGGTACCGTCGAGGCGCTGGAAGAGGCCCTGATGGGGATCGAGGTCGACGACGAGGTCGCCCTGCGGGTCATCGACCGCGGTGTCGGTGGCATCACCGAGACCAACGTGAACCTGGCGTCGGCGTCGGACGCGATCATCATCGGCTTCAACGTGCGGGCCGAGGGCAAGGCGACCGAGCTGGCCAACCGCGAGGGTGTGGAGATCCGCTACTACTCGGTGATCTACCAGGCGATCGACGAGATCGAGAAGGCCCTGCGCGGCATGCTCAAGCCGATCTACGAGGAGAACCAGCTCGGTCGCGCCGAGATCCGCGCGATCTTCCGGTCCTCCAAGGTCGGCATCATCGCCGGCTGCATGATCACCTCCGGGGTGGTGCGCCGCAACGCCAAGGCGCGGTTGCTGCGGGACAACATCGTGGTCACCGAGAACCTGTCGATCAACTCGCTGCGCCGGGAGAAGGACGACGTCACCGAGGTTCGCGAGGGCTTCGAATGCGGTCTGACCCTGGGTTATTCGGACATCAAGGAAGGCGACATCATCGAGTCGTTCGAGTTGGTGGAGAAGCAACGTGGGTAGGAGTCTGCGTCATGGCTGACCCCGCCCGGGCGCGCCGGCTGGCCAAGCGGATCTTCACCATCGTCGCCTCGGCGATCGAGTACGAGATCAAGGATCCGGGCCTGGCCGGGGTGACCATCGTCGACGCCAAGGTCACCAACGACCTGCACGACGCGACCCTGTACTACACGGTGATGGGTCCCACGCTCGACGACGAGCCGGACTACGAGGCAGCGGCCGCGGCGCTGGAGCGGGCCAGGGGCGTACTGCGCACCAAGGTCGGAGCCGGCACCGGGGTACGCTTCACGCCCACCTTGACGTTCATCCGGGACACCACGGCCGATTCGGTGAACCGGATGGAAGAGTTGCTGGCTCGCGCCCGCGCGGCGGATGCTGATCTGGCGCGGGTGCGGGTGGGTGCGAAGCCGGCCGGGGAGGCCGACCCGTACCGTGACAGTGGGACGGCGGCCGAACCGTCGACCGCCGGGGGACTTGGCAGTGCGAGTGGGCTCGAAGCTGAGGACACCGATGACGACAACCGATCGCAAGATCGACCTGAAGACTGAGCTGACCAGCATGCCGCGCCCTGAGGGGGCGCGCGTCGACGCCGTCGGCGCCGCCCAGTTGTTGTCGGATGCCGGTACGGTCGCGGTGATCTGTCACGTCCATCCGGACGCCGACACCATCGGGGCCGGCCTGGCGCTGGCCGCGGTGCTCGACCGGTGCGACAAGCGCGTCGAGGTCAGCTTCGCCGCGCCGGACGAGCTGCCCGAGTCGCTGCGCTCGCTGCCCGGCGGTCACTTGCTGGTCAGCCCTGGCCAGCTGCACCGCGACGTCGACCTGGTGGTGACGGTCGACGTGCCCAGCCCGCACCGCCTCGGCAGCCTGCGTGAGCTGGCCGGACCCGGCCAGCAGCTGCTGGTGATCGATCACCACGCCTCCAACGGCATGTTCGGCACCGCGAACTTCGTCGACCTGACCGCGGATTCGACCACGATGATGATCGCCGAGATCCTCGACGTGTGGGGCAAGCCGATCGACATCGACGTAGCGCACTGCATCTATGCGGGGCTGACCACCGACACCGGGTCGTTCCGCTGGGCCAGCGCCCGCGCCCTGCGGTTGGCCGCCCGGCTGGTCGACCTCGGGGTGGACAACGCGTCCATCAGCCGGTCATTGATGGACAGCCACCCCTTCGCCTGGCTGCCGATGCTGTCCCGGGTGCTGGGCTCGGCCGAGTTGTGTCCCGACGCGGTCGGGGGCCGCGGCCTGGTCTACGCCGTGGTCGATCACCAGGAATGGCTCAACTCCCGCTCCGAGGAAGTCGAGAGCGTGGTGGACATCGTGCGCACCACCCAGCAGGCCGAGGTCGCCGCGGTGTTCAAAGAGGTCCAGCCGCGGCAGTGGTCGGTGTCGATGCGCGCCAAGAACGTCGACCTGGCTACCGTGGCGTCCGGGTTCGGCGGCGGCGGCCACCGGTTGGCCGCCGGCTACTCGACCAGCGGTTCCATCGAGGACGCCGTCGCGTCGCTGTGTGCCGCGTTGGGCTGAGCGATGACGGCACCGGCCGGCGGCGGTGCCAGTGGCCGGCGGATCGCCGCGCTGGCCCTGCCCGCCCTGGGGGTGCTGGCCGCCGAGCCGCTCTACCTGTTGTTCGACACCGCAGTGGTCGGTCGGCTCGGCGCGGTGTCGCTGGCGGGTCTGGCCATCGGCAGCCTGGTGCTGGGCCTGGTCGGATCCGGATCGACATTTCTGTCGTACGGGACGACCGCGCGCTCGGCGCGCCAGTTCGGAGCCGGCGACCGTGCGGCTGCCGTCCACGAAGGGGTGCAGGCCACCTGGATCGCCGTGGCCCTGGGCGTCGTGACCATCGCCGCGGTCCAGGTCGTTGCGGTGCCGGCGGTGTCGGCGATCGCGGGCAGCGCCGCGGTCGCGACGGCCGCCCTGCCCTGGCTGCGGATCGCGATCCTGGGCGTGCCGGCCATCCTGGTCTCGCTGGCCGGAAACGGGTGGATGCGCGGCGTGCAGGACACGGTGCGGCCGCTGCGCCACGTGGTGGCCGGATTCGCGTTGTCGGCGCTGCTGTGCCCGCTGCTGGTGTACGGCTGGCTGGGCTTGCCCCGGCTGGGGTTGGTCGGGTCGGCGGTGGCCAACCTGGCCGGCCAGTGGCTGGCGGCATTGTTGTTCGCCGGCGCGCTGCTGGCCGAGCGGGTGGCGCTGCGGCCGGACCGGCCGGTGCTGCGCAACCAGCTGGTGATGGCCCGGGACCTGATCGTGCGGACGCTGGCTTTCCAGGTCTGCTACGTCTCGGCGGCCGCGGTGGCAGCCCGGTTCGGCGCCGCCGCGCTGGCGGCGCATCAGATTGTGCTGCAGCTGTGGACGTTTCTGGCGCTGGTCCTGGATTCGTTGGCCATCGCGGCACAGTCGCTGGTGGGCGCCGCTTTAGGGGCCGGCGACGTCGCGCACGCGAAATGGGTGGCGCGGCGGGTGACGTGGTTCTCGCTGCTGGCCGCCGCGATCCTGGCGGTTGGGCTGGGGGCGGGGTCGGCGGTGCTGCCGGGACTGTTCACCGACGACGCATCGGTGCTTTCGGCGATCGGTGTGCCGTGGTGGTTCCTGGTGGCCCAAATGCCGGTCGCCGGAATAGTTTTCGCGTTGGACGGGGTGTTGCTAGGCGCCGGTGACGCCGCGTTCATGCGCACCGCGACGGCGACCAGCGCGCTGCTGGGCTACCTGCCGCTGATCTGGTTGTCGTTGGCTTTCGGGTGGGGGCTGGCCGGCATCTGGTCGGGGCTGAGCCTGTTCATGGTGCTGCGGTTGATGTTCGGCGGGTGGCGGGCGCTGTCGGGTCGCTGGGCGCGGTAGCGTCTGCGTTCCCGGCCCGCTCCGCGGCCCCCGCCCCGCCCCGCGGCCCCCGCCCCGCGAGCGTCACGCCAGCGTGTCTCGCGTCGCCGGGCGCTGCGCTGGCGTGACGTTCGGCGGTAACGGCCCGGCGGGTAGGCGAGCGATACACTGCGCCGGTGACGACCCCACGTCCACGGCTCCGGTCGCGTCGGGACTACGCACTGTTCGTGGTGTTGGTGGGCCCCAACCTGGCCTTGTTGTCGTTGTTCATCTACCGGCCGTTGGCCGACAACATCCGACTGTCGTTCTTCGACTGGAACATCTCCGACCCGCGGGCGCAGTTCGTCGGGTTTTCCAACTACGCCGAGTGGTTCACCCGCGCGGACACGGCCCAGATTCTGCTCAACACCGTGGTGTTCACCGTGGCCGCGGTGGTCGGTTCGATGGTGTTGGGGCTGGCCCTGGCCATGCTGCTCGACCAACCGCTGCGCGGACGAAACCTGGTGCGCTCCACGGTGTTCGCGCCGTTCGTCATCTCCGGCGCGGCCGTTGGCCTGGCCGCCCAGTTCGTCTTCGACCCGCATTTCGGTCTGATCCAGGACCTGCTGCACCGCATCGGGGCCGGGGTGCCCGATTTCTACCAGGATGCGCACTGGGCGATGTTCATGGTGACCGTCACCTATGTCTGGAAGAACCTCGGCTACACCTTCGTCATCTATCTGGCCGCGCTGCAGGGGGTGCGCCGAGATCTGTTGGAAGCGGCCGAGATCGACGGCGCCGGCCGCTGGACCACGTTTCGCCGGGTATTGCTGCCGCAGCTGCGTCCCACCACCTTCTTCCTGTCCATCACCGTGCTGATCAATTCGCTGCAGGTGTTCGACGTGATCAACGTGATGACCCGTGGCGGCCCGGAGGGCACCGGCACCACCACGATGGTCTTCCAGGTGTACGTGGAGACCTTCCGCAACTTCCGCGCCGGTTACGGAGCCACCGTGGCCACGATCATGTTCCTGGTGTTGCTGGCCATCACCTACTACCAGGTACGCGTGATGGATCGCGAGCAGCGACAATGACTTCCGATGCGCTCCGGCCCGCTCGCCTGCTCGGCTACGCGGCGATGCTGCTGGTGATCCTGTTGATCGCCGGTCCGCTGACGTTCGTGTTCTTCACGTCGTTCAAGCAGCAGCCCGACATCTATTCCCAACCCACCACCTGGTGGCCGCCGCACTGGTATCCGCAGAACTACCGGACCGCCACCCATCAGATCCCGTTCTGGACATACCTGCGCAACTCGGTGATCATCACAACCGTTCTGGCGCTGGTGAAGTTCGTGCTCGGCGTGCTCAGCGCGTTCGGCCTGGTTTTCGTGCGGTTCCCGGGGCGCAACGCGGTGTTCCTGTTGATCATCGCCGCGCTGATGGTGCCCAACCAGATCACCGTGATCTCCAATTACGCGCTGATTTCACAGCTGGGGCTGCGCAACACCTTCCCGGGCATCATCCTGCCGCTGGCCGAACTTGAGTTGCGCAACCGTTCTTTATGTCTGTGGGTGGTGTTGCCGATGTCGGGACCCACCATGGTCGCCTTCGGCATCATCACCGTGGTCAACGAGTGGAACGAATACCTGTGGCCCTTCCTGATGTCCGACGACGAATCGGTGGCCCCGCTGCCGGTCGGCCTGACCTTCCTGCAGCAGGCCGAGGGCGTGACCAACTGGGGTCCGGTGATGGCGGTGACCCTGCTGGCGATGCTGCCGATCCTGCTCATCTTCGTCGCCCTGCAACGCCAGATGATCAAGGGCCTGACCTCGGGCGCGGTGAAGGGGTGAGCATGGTTGCACCAGAAACCTTGAGCCGCAGAAGGTTTCTGTCGCTGACCGCGGCCGCCGGGATGACTGCCGGCTGCGCGGCGATGGGCGGACCCAGGCCCGTCAAGTCCGGCAGCGGCCCAATCGCGTTCTGGTCCAACCACCCCGGCCTGTCGACCGCGGTGGAGAAAGAGCTGATCAACCGCTTTCAAGCGGAGTTTCCGGGGTTGCAGGTCAAGTTGATCGACGCGGGCAAGGACTACGACGAGGTGGCGCAGAAGTTCAACGCCGCCGTCATCGGCGCCGACGTGCCCGATGTCGTCGTGCTGGACGACATCTGGTGGTTCCATTTCGCACTCAGCGGGGTGATAGCCCCACTCGATGACCTGTTTCGGCAAGTAGGGGTTCAGACCTCGGACTATGTCGACTCGCTGTTGGCCGACTACGCGTTCGACGGCCACCACTACGCGCTGCCCTACGCGCGCTCCACGCCGCTGTTCTACTACAACAAAGCCAGGTGGGAACAGGCCGGCTTGCCCGACCGCGGCCCCAGTTCCTGGAAGGAGTTCGACGACTGGGGCCCGCGGCTGCAAAGGGTGGTGGGACAACGCAATTGGGCACACGGCTGGGCCAATTCGGAGGGCATCTCCTGGACCTTCGAGGGGCCCAACTGGGCGTTCGGTGGCGCATATTCGGACAAGTGGGAGCTGAGGTTCACCGACCCGCAGACCATCGCGGCGGGCACGTTCCTACACGACTCGATTCATGTCAAGCGTTATGCGGCCGTCGCCAACAACATCGCCAACGAGTTCGCCACCGGCATCCTGGCCTCGACGGTGGCGTCGACGGGCGCGCTGGTCGGCATCACCGCGCAGGCCCGATTCGACTTCGGGGTGGCGCCGTTGCCCACCGGCCCCGGCGGTGCGCCCGCCTGCCCGACGGGTGGGGCCGGGCTGGCGATCCCGGCGAATCTGTCTGAGGAGCGAAAACGCAACGCGGTCAAGTTCATTGCCTACCTCACCAACCCGCAGAACACCGCCTATTTCAGTCAGCGCACCGGATACCTGGCGGTGCGCAAGTCAGCGGTGGACGATCCCAGCCAGCAGCAGTATCTGGCCGACAATCCGCGCGCCCGGGTGGCGTTCGACCAACTCCCGAACACCCGACCGCAGGACTACGCCCGGGTGTTCCTGCCAGGTGCCGACCGCGTCATCTCGGCCGGGCTGGAGTCCATCGGGCTGCGGGGAGCCGACGTGCGCTCGACCTTCACCGACATCCAGCGACAATTGCAGGTCATCTACGACCGGCAGATCAAACGGAAGCTGCCCGACCGTGGCTAGCGTGCAGTACCGCGCCGTCACGCACCGCTATCCGGGCGCCGAAGCCCCGTCGGTGGACCGGCTTGATCTCGACATCGCCGACGGCGAGTTCCTGGTGCTGGTCGGCCCGTCCGGTTGCGGCAAATCCACCACGCTGCGGATGCTGGCCGGCCTGGAACCCGTTGCAAGTGGCAGCATTACGATCGGCGACGTCGATGTCACCGCGCTGCCGGCGCGGGCCCGCGACGTGGCGATGGTGTTCCAGAACTACGCGCTGTACCCGAACATGACGGTGGCCGGCAACATGGGTTTCGCACTGCGCAACGCCGGAGTGTCGCGCGCCGACACCAAGCGGCGCGTCGAAGAAGTCGCCGCGATGCTGGAGCTGACCGAACTGCTGGACCGCAAGCCGTCGAAACTGTCCGGCGGGCAACGTCAGCGGGTCGCGATGGGTCGGGCCATCGTGCGCCGGCCGCGGGTGTTCTGCATGGACGAGCCGTTGTCCAACCTGGACGCCAAACTGCGGGTCAGCACCCGCTCGCAAATCTCGGGCCTGCAGCGCCGTTTGGGCACCACCACCGTCTACGTCACCCACGACCAGGTGGAGGCGATGACGATGGGGGACCGGGTTGCCGTGCTCAAAGACGTTGTGCTGCAACAGGTCGACACGCCGCGCGCGCTGTACGACGATCCGGTGAACACCTTCGTCGCGACATTCATCGGGGCCCCGTCGATGAACCTGCTGGAGGTCGCAGTGGCCGACGGGACGGTGCGCTCCGCCGGCTTGGGCATCCCGGTGCCACGGGGCGCATCCGAGCGGGTGCTGATGGGTGTCCGACCGGAGTCCTGGGATGTCACGCCCGCGGGCACACCGGGTGCGCTGTCCGTGCACGTCGAACTGGTCGAGGAACTCGGCTTCGAATCGTTCGTCTACGCAACGCCATTGGGCAACGAAACCGGCAACCAGCGCATCGTGTTCCGCACCGACCGCCGCACCGCGGTCGGCGTGGGGGAGACCCTGGCGATCGTGCCGCACCCGCACGAGGTGTGCTTCTTCGACAGCGAGACGACGCACCGCATCGGCTAGGCCGCGGTCACCTACCGGCGGGCAGACCGGCCATCCACACGCCCACCGAGACGCCGTAGGTCACGAGGACGATTCCCAGACCCGCGGCCGGCCAGATCCACATAGGAGACCGCCGGGCCGCCGCCACGGCGATTCCGGTACCGGCCAGCAGCAGGGCGACCACGACCCCGCCGCCCGCGACGGCCGCCGCGGTAAGTGTCTGGTGCACAAAGTGATCGACTTGCGGACTGTCGCAGTTGTCACTACAGATCGGCATCATCAACCACAGCATCAGCGCCGCCGCGGAAACGACCGCTACCGCCGAGGCCACCGCCTGCGCAATCGACAGCACCACCGTCGCCCCGACATCCGTGCTGCTGCGCCGCGGCGGCGGCCAGTAGCCCGGCTGCTGCGGGTGCATGCGATCAGCGCACCTGCGAACGTCCGCGCTGCAGCACCGCGGCGCGGTTCGCGGCGATGTCGTCGCCGCTGGTTTTGAACTGCCGGGCCGCTGCGGCTTCCAGCCACAGGCCGCCGCCGATCTGCGCGTCGTCGATGTGGTGGTAGGAGGCGAGCAGCGCGCGCACCGCGTCCTGGTTGTTGCCGACGATGGAGGCCGCGACCTGACGAGCGGTTGGCAGCAGCTGGTCGTGCGGGACCACCTCGGTGACCAGGCCCGCGCGCAGCGCGTCGGCG
This sequence comes from Mycobacterium kiyosense, assembly GCA_021654635.1. Taxonomy (NCBI): domain Bacteria; kingdom Bacillati; phylum Actinomycetota; class Actinomycetes; order Mycobacteriales; family Mycobacteriaceae; genus Mycobacterium; species Mycobacterium kiyosense. The sequence continues at coordinate 3,999,233 of AP025179.1, read as the reverse complement.
GCCGAGATGTAGTCGCCGGTCATGCTCATCCGGCGGGCCAGGCCCACGCCCACCTTCTGCGGCAATCGCACGCTCAGGCCCCAGGTGGGCAGCAGACCGACCCTGGCGTGGGTGTCGGCAAACCGCGCCTGCTCGGAAGCGATCAGGATGTCGCAGTACAGCGCCAGCTCGAGCCCGCCGGTGACGGCGGCGCCGTTGATCGCGCCGATCACCGGTTTGGTCAGGGCCGGCCAGCGCGGGGAGATGTCCGGCAGCGCCGTCTGATCGCCGAGTTCCTTCAGGTCCAGCCCGGCGCAGAACACCGGGTCGGCGCCGGTGACGATGACGACGTCGACGCCGTCGTCGGTCTCGGCGTCGGCCAGGGCGCCGAAGAACTGGTCGCGTAGTGCCGCGGACAGGGCGTTGCGGGACTGCGGACGGTTCAGGGTCAGGGTGCGCACTCGTGCGTCGGTCTCGATCAGCAGGATGTCGTCGGTCATGGCCTTCACCGTAGCCGTCGCCCGGGTGCGCATCTGGCGACGGCAGCTGGCCGAGCACGTCGGCACCATCGGCAACCCCCGTCCACACACCTTCGCGTAGTTGCCGCCCCGGCTTATGGTGGACGCCATGTGCCGCAACATCACCGAACTGCGCGGACTCGAACCGCCGGCCACCGCCCAGGAGATCGCCGCGGCCGCGCGGCAGTACGTGCGCAAGGTCAGCGGCATCACGCACCAGTCGGCGGCCAACGCCGAGGCGTTCGAAGCCGCCGTCGCCGAGGTCACCGCGACCACGGCGCGGTTGCTCGAGGCGCTTCCGGCCCGACGGCAACCGCCCCGGACCGTACCGCCGCTGCGCCGCCCCGAGGTGGTGGCCCGGCTCGCCAGGTCACAGTGACGCCCGCCCTGAAGGAGTGGAGCGCGGCCGTGCACGCGCTGCTCGACGGGCGCCAGACCGTCCTGCTGCGCAAGGGCGGCATCGGTGAGAAGCGTTTCGAAGTCGCCGCGCAGGATTTCCTGCTGTTCCCGACCGTGGCGCACAGCCATGCCGCGCGGGTCCGGCCGGAGCATCGGGGTTTGCTCGGGCCGGCGGCGCAGGACAGCGACGACGAACACGTGACGGTGCGTGCCGCTGCGAAAGTCGTTGCCGCAGTTGAGGTCAACCGGCTGGAAGGACTCAGCCAGATCGAGGATCTGCACATCTGGACCGCCGATTCGGTGCGCGCCGACCGGCTGGACTTTCGGCCCCGGCACAAACTCGCGGTGCTGGTGGTCTCGGCCCTACCGCTGGCCGAGCCGGTGCGGCTGCCCCGGACTCCCGAATACCGGGGTTGTACCAGCTGGGTAGAGCTGCCGGTGCGGCCGAGCCTGGCGGCGCCGGTGCACACCGAGGAGGCGTTAGCCGGCGTCGTCGCCCGCGTCCGCCGGGCGGTCAGCTGATCCGCGCCCGACCGGCAGCAGCAGGCGGGATTCGCCGAAGTGCACCGAATGCGTCGCCGGCTTGTGCTGCCGCGCGGTCAGCATCGGCTCCTCGGTGCCCAGGTTGCGCGCATAGCGGGGGAACCAGCTGCCGGTGATCAGCACTCGGACGCGTGAGCCGGCCGCGAAGCGGTGCGCAACGGCGTCCAGTTCGATGCGGACCCGGTGCGTGCCCGGCTCCAGCGGCCCGAGTCGCCGGTAGCCGTCGCTGAGGTTGCGGGACCTGCCCTTCGCGTCGACCTCGCTGACCCGGACGAACAGGTCGACGTTGGGGTTGTCGGCGCTGTGCTCCAACTCGATGACCGGGTTGCCGTACACGAACAGGTCGTGGGTGAGGGTGGCCCCGGTGAAGCTGAGCACGTCGTCGCGCATGGCGAGTTTGGTGTCGTCGCGGTAGCCGCCTTTCGGGGAGAGCAGCGGCCCGCCGATCGTCGGCGTGGGGTGGGCGGGGTCGTAGTGGAAATTGGCCGGCCGGGTCTTGGTGGTCGGCGGCTGGTCACCCAGGTGGCCGTAGGGCTGCAGGTAGAGCGCGTGTTCGGTGGTGGCTGGGGGCCAGTCCGCCAGGTGACGCCAGCCCTGCCCGGTGACGAAGATGTGCGCCGGGGACGGCCGGCGCGGCGCCGTGGCGCCGCCCAGGTGGGTATCGAGCCAGTCCAGGGTTTCCCGGGTACAGGTCGCCAGACCCTTGGTGAGCATCTGGGTGTGTGTCCAGGGACCGATCGTCAGTCCCACCTCGATGCCCCGGTCGCGCAGGTGCCGGTATTGCTGCAGCGTCTGCCGCAGAAAAATGTCCTGCCAACCGCTGAGCAGCAGCACCGGGACGTTGACGCGGTCCAGTGCGTCGGGGAAGCGCAGCTGGTCCCAGAACGGGTCGCCGTGGTGGGTGTCCACCCACGATTCGAACCAGGGCGCACCCTCGCCGAGCAGCGCACGGGCCGATTTGCCCATCGGCACCTCGGCGAGTGCGCGCGCCACTTTGCGGGGCCCGCTCAGCTGGCGGATGCCCGCTCGCAGCAGGCCGGGCTCCTCCTGGCGGGCCACCATCGCGCTCCAGCCCAGAAAGTCGTTGACGGCGAATGTGCCGGTGCCCCAAACGGATTCACGGAAGTCGTGCGGCCCCACCGTGATGACGGCGGTGGCCAGCTCCGGCGGCGGATCCTGAAGCAGAGCCCATTGGGTGAAGCCGAGATAGGACAGGCCGATGGTGGCGAAACTGCCGGTGAACCAGGGCTGCTCGCGCAGCCACTGCACCGTGTCGGCCCCGTCAGCGGCTTCGTTGACCATCGGTTCGAACTGGCCTGCGGATCCGAACGTGCCCCGCACGCTCTGCAGCACCACGTGGTAGCCGCGGGCCGCGTACAACCGGGCGAAGGCCAGCGAGAACGGGAACCGGCGGCCGTAGGGGCCGCGGGTGAGCAAGGTGCCGGCGGGCTTGGGCGTCAGCGGCGCATAGTGGTCGGCGACCAGGTGCACACCGTCGCGCATCGGTACCTGAACATGGTGCCTGGTGTAGCGCGTCGTGGCCCGGGGCAGGTGCAATGCCCTGCCCAGCGCGCCCAGGGCGACGCGGCCGCTCACTCCGGCTGCGCGGTCACGCAGCTTCAGGTCGTCGTGCTCGGTCGATGTGGTACTCACTTTTCCCACACTAGGGAAGGGCCGAAAGGCGCGTCGGGCGGGCTAGAACTTGTACATGGGTGCCAGCTCGTTGGCCCGCTGCAGGTTGGTGGACGGGCAGTCGACGTCGGGCTCGGAGTAGACCGTGGAGTAGAACAGCGACTGCTGGATCACCCCGTAGCTCGTCTTGAACGTCACCATGCAGGAGATGTACCAGTAGCTGTTGTGATACGTCGGCTCTTGAGCACCCAGTACTGCGCGGCGCGATGCCCCTGGACGGTGGTCTCGATGGCGTCCGGCGGCAACGTCTGAGCGTAGGTGCGCCAGACGATCGGCTCGACCGCCAGCTGGTAGTTCCCGGCGTCGAACTGGCAGCGCAGCCCTTCCTGGGGCTCCGGCGGGGTGAAGGCCAGGCCCAGCCGCTGCACGGCGTCGAACGGGATGTCGGTGCACGGGTCGAACGGGCTGGGATTCTGGGTCTCCACGATCGGGCTCTTCATCGTGGTTTCCATCGGCTGGGCCGTCGACCGCAATTCGACTACGCCTCGGTGTCCGGGAACCGGGCCGTGCTGCCAGCCCGCCACTCCCACCACGACGGCTGTGACCAGCGCACCGAACGCTGCGGCCAGACGCACCTTGGCGAACACGACACCCCCCTGCTGTTGGCGGCCCTATTGCCGGGAGTGTACAAGTCGCGTCCGCGCAGTCACAGCGAAAACTGGAACTCGTTCTAGCCCCGCTCCGCCAGGCGGCAAATCGTGTCATCGGCGCCGGGTCGTTAGGGTGGTTAATCGTGACAGGGCATGAAGCGACCGGACAGCCGACGCTGTGGGCTGTCTCGGATCTGCACACCGGTCACATGGGCAACAAGCCGGTGACCGAGTCGCTGCACCCGTCGTCGCCGGACGACTGGCTGATTGTCTGCGGTGACGTCGCCGAACGCACCGACGAGATCCGCTGGGCGCTGGACCTGCTGCGGCGCCGCTTCGCCAAGGTGATCTGGGTGCCGGGCAACCACGAGCTGTGGACCACCAACCGTGATCCCATGCAGATCTTCGGCCGCTCCCGCTACGACTACCTGGTCAACATGTGCGACGAGATGGGCGTGATCACCCCCGAGCACCCGTGGCCGGTGTGGACCGAACGGGGTGGGCCGGCCACCATCGTGCCGATGTTCCTGCTCTACGACTACAGCTTCCTGCCACCCGGGGCGGCCAGCAAAGCCGAGGGCATGGCCATCGCAAAAGAACGCAACGTGGTCTGCACCGACGAGTTCCTGCTCTCCTGCGAGCCGTATCCCACCCGGGACGCCTGGTGCCGCGAGCGCGTCGCGAAAACCAGAGCTCGTCTGGAACAGCTGGACTGGATGCAGCCCACCGTCCTGGTCAACCATTTCCCGCTGGTGCGCGACCCCTGCGACGCGCTGTTCTACCCCGAGTTCTCGCTGTGGTGCGGCACCACCAAGACCGCCGACTGGCACACCCGCTACAACGCGGTCTGCTCGGTCTACGGCCATCTGCACATTCCCCGCACCACCTGGCACGACGACGTGCGCTTCGAGGAGGTGTCGGTCGGTTACCCGCGGGAGTGGCGGCGCCGCAAGCCCTACAGCTGGCTGCGGCAGGTGCTGCCCGACCCGCAGTACGCGCCGGGCTACCTCAACGACTTCGGCGGTCACTTCGTGATCACCCCGGAGATGAAGGCACAGGCCACCCAGTTCCGGGAAAAACTGCGGCAGCGGCAGAACCGGTGACGGCCGGCATGCTGGTGTCGGCGCTGCTGCCCGGCACCCTGATCGACGACATGGCTTACGCCGAGCTGTATTCCGATCCGCCCGGGCTGCAACCGATGCCCGAAGAGGAGCCGTTGATCGCCAAGTCGGTGGCCAAGCGGCGCAGCGAATTCATCACCGTGCGGCACTGCGCCCGGATCGCGCTCGGTGAGCTGGGTGTCGAGCCGGTGCCAATCCTCAAGGGAGACAAGGGCGAACCCCGCTGGCCCGACGGGATCGTGGGCAGCCTCACGCACTGCACCGGTTACCGTGGTGCGGTCGTGGGACGCAGCGAAGGGGTCCGCTCGGTGGGGATCGACGCCGAGCCGCACGATGTGCTGCCCAACGGTGTGCTGGACGCGATCAGCCTGCCCGCCGAGCGCAGCGAGATTCCGCGGGCACTGCCGGCCGGCCTGCACTGGGATCGAATCCTGTTCTGCGCCAAGGAGGCAACCTACAAGGCGTGGTTTCCGCTGACCAAGCGGTGGCTGGGGTTCGAGGATGCGCACATCACCTTCTCGGCGGATTCGGAATCGGCGGGCCGTTTCGTGTCCCGCATCCTGATCGACCCGGCCGCCGTGTCGGGTCCGCCGCTGACGTCGTTGGCCGGGCGGTGGTCGGTGCAGCGCGACCTGGTGCTCACCGCGATCGTGCTGTGAGCGGTCTCGGGCCGGGACTGGTGGTCGTTGACAAGCCCGCCGGGATGACCAGCCATGACGTGGTGGGCCGGTGCCGGCGGATCTTCGGCACCCGCCGGGTGGGTCACGCCGGCACGCTGGATCCGATGGCCACCGGGGTGCTGGTGATCGGTATCGAGCGGGCCACCAAGGTCCTCGGCTTGTTGACCGCGACGTCGAAGTCGTACGCGGCGACCATCCGGCTGGGTCAGACCACCTCCACCGAGGACGCCGAAGGTGAACTGCTGCAGTCGGTTTCAGCTGCGCACCTCACCGAGGAGGCGATCGAGACGGCGGTCGGCGGGCTGCGTGGCGACATCAGCCAGGTGCCGTCGGCGGTCAGCGCGATCAAGGTCGCCGGCCGGCGGGCCTATCAGCTGGCCCGTGCCGGTGAGGTGGTCGAGCTGGCGGCAAGGCCGGTGCGCATCGACCGGTTCGAGGTGTTGGCGGTGCGGCGGTCGGACGGGCTGGTCGACCTGGACGTGCGGGTGGATTGCTCGTCGGGCACCTACATTCGCGCGCTGGCCCGCGACCTCGGCGATGCGCTGGGAGTGGGTGGACATCTGACGTCGCTGCGGCGCACCCGGGTCGGCCGCTTCGACCTGAACCACGCGGTGACACTCGACGAGCTGGCCGAGCGCCCGCGGCTGAGCCTCAGTCTGGACGAGGCCTGCCTGCTGATGTTCCCGCGTCGCGAACTCACCGCCGAGGAAGCCGATGCCGCGGCCAACGGCCGGGCTCTGGCTGTGGCGGGTATCGACGGTGTGTACGCGGCCTGCGCCGCCGGCGATCGGGTGATCGCGCTGCTGCGGGACGAGGGGTCTCGCACCCGATCGGTGGTGGTAGTCCGCCCGGCGACGATGCAGTCCGGTACGGACTGAGGAGGAGCCGGGCAATCCGATTCCGCCCGGCGACCCTCTAACCACCCGCGGGGCCCGCGAGCGTAACGTCACTGCGAAATCCGCCCTTGAATTTTCGCGGTGGCGTTCACTCGCGAGGCCGGGCCCACGGAAGGGGACAAAGTTGTCCAGCAAGGTGTCCAACAAGTCAGCCAACAGGGTCTACGTCGTCGGCGTGGGCATGACGAAGTTCGAGAAGCCGGGTCGCCGCGAAGGCTGGGACTACCCGCAGATGGCCAAGGAATCGGGCACCAAGGCGCTCGAAGATGCCGGGGTCGACTACAGCGAGATCGAGCAGGGTTACGTCGGCTACGTGGCCGGCGATTCCACCAGCGGCCAGCGTGCTCTCTACGAGCTGGGCATGACGGGCATTCCGATCGTCAACGTCAACAACAACTGCTCGACCGGGTCCACCGCGCTGTACCTCGGCGCCCAAGCCATCCGCGGCGGCCTGGCCGACTGCGTGCTGGCGCTGGGCTTCGAGAAGATGCAGCCCGGGTCGCTTCAGGTCGGATCCCAGGACCGCGAGTCGCCGCTGGGTAAGCACGTCCAGGCGCTGGCCGCCATCGAGGAGTTCGCATTCCCGGTGGCGCCGTGGATGTTCGGGGCGGCCGGACGTGAGCACATGAAGAAGTACGGCACCACCGCCGAGCATTTCGCGAAGATCGGCTACAAGAACCACAAGCACTCGGTCAACAACCCGTATGCACAGTTCCAGGAGGAGTACTCGCTCGAGGACATCCTGGGCGCCAAGATGATCTCCGACCCGCTGACCAAACTGCAGTGCTCACCGACCTCGGACGGCTCGGCGGCGGTGGTGCTGGCCAGCGAGGAGTACGTGGCCAAGCACAATCTGGCCGGACAGGCCGTCGAGATCGTCGGACAGGCGATGACCACCGACTTCGAGTCGACCTTCGACGGCAGCGCCGCCAACATCATCGGCTACGACATGAATGTGCAAGCCGCTCAACGTGTCTACGACCAGTCCGGGCTGGGCCCGGACGACTTCCAGGTGATCGAGCTGCACGACTGCTTCTCGGCCAACGAGCTGCTGCTGTACGAGGCGCTGGGCCTGTGCGGCGAGGGCGAGGCGGCCAAGCTGATCGACGACAACCAGACCACCTACGGCGGACGCTGGGTGGTCAACCCCTCGGGCGGGCTGATCTCCAAGGGTCATCCACTGGGGGCGACCGGTCTGGCGCAGTGCTCGGAGCTCACCTGGCAGCTGCGCGGCACCGCCGACAAGCGCCAGGTCGACAACGTCACGGCCGCGCTGCAACACAACATCGGCCTCGGCGGTGCCGCCGTCGTCACCGCCTACCAGCGCGCCGAGCGCTGAACCATGTTCGAGTGGTCCGAAACCGACCTGATGGTGCGCGACACCGTGCGCCAGTTCATCGACAAGGAGATCCGGCCGAATCTCGACGCGCTGGAGACCGGTGAGCTATCGCCGTACCCGATCGCGCGAAAGTTGTTCAGCCAGTTCGGCCTTGACGCGCTGGCCGCCGAGTCGGTGAAGAAGATGCTGGAACGCGAGCGCGCCAAGCAGAACGGCGAGCAGCTCGAAAAGGGCGGCGGCTCAGACGCGCTCGGCGGCATGGGAGGCGCGCAGGGGTCGATGGCGGCGGTGCTGATCTCCGAACTCGCCGGGGTCAGCATCGGGTTGCTCTCCACCGCGTCGGTGAGCCTGGGCCTGGGCGCGGCTACCATCATGAGCCGCGGCACCCTGGCGCAGAAGGAACGCTGGCTGCCCGACCTGATGACGCTGAAAAAGATTGCGGCGTGGGCGATCACCGAACCCGACTCAGGCTCGGATGCGTTCGGCGGGATGAAGACCTACGTCAAGCGCGACGGGCAGGACTATATCCTCAACGGGCAGAAGACGTTCATCACCAACGGCCCCTACGCCGACGTGCTGGTCGTCTACGCCAAGCTGGACGAGGGCGACCCTTCGATAGCGAAGCGGAACCGCCCGGTGCTGGTCTTCGTCCTCGACGCCGGCATGGAGGGCCTGACTCAGGGCAAGCCGTTCAAGAAGATGGGCATGATGTCGTCGCCGACGGGCGAGTTGTTCTTCGACAACGTCCGGCTGAGCCCGGACCGGCTGCTCGGGGAGAACGAGCAGCACGACGACGGCGACGGCCGCGACAGCGCCCGCGCCAACTTCTCCACCGAACGCATCGGCATCGCGATGATGGCACTGGGCATCATCAACGAATGTCACCGGCTCAGTGTGGATTACGCGAAGAGTCGCACCCTGTGGGGCAAGAACATCGGGCAGTTCCAGCTGATCCAGCTGAAGCTGGCCAAGATGGAGATCGCCCGAATGAACGTGCAGAACATGGTATTTCACACCATCGAGCGTCAACAGGCCGGTAAACCGCTGACGTTGGCCGAGGCGTCGGCGATCAAGCTGTACTCCTCGGAGGCGGCCACCGATGTCGCGATGGAGGCGGTGCAATTGTTCGGCGGCAACGGCTATATGGCCGAATATCGGGTGGAACAGCTTGCCCGCGACGCGAAGTCGCTGATGATCTACGCCGGCAGCAACGAGGTGCAGGTGACGCACATCGCCAAGGGGTTGCTGAGCAACTAGCCGCGCGAGCGTAACGAAGCCGCGAAACTCGCCCCGCCGCCGATCGCGGCCCCGCCGCCCTCGGACCGGGCTTTGAGCAGAGTCAGGCAACCACCCAGATCGCGCACGCCGCCGGGCTGCCCAGGTCCACCGTCGTCGCGCCGTCGTCCGACTCGACCGCCACCGAGACCATCCCGGCGAACTCGCGTCGGGTCAGCACCCGCAGCCGCGAGTCCAGGTTGATCCCGACGCTGTCGAAATACCGCAGCATCTGCGGGTCGGCGTCGGAGATGCGCGCCACCGTCCCGGTGTCGCCGTCGCCGCAGTCCCACAGTTGCCGCGCCGGCGGTGTCGGGACCTGACCGTCGGTGGCCGGAATGGGGTCGCCGTGCGGGTCGCGCTGCGGGAATCCGAGCTTGGCGTCGATGCGGGCCATCAGCCGATCGGACACCGCGTGCTCGAGCACCTCGGCCTCGTCGTGCACCTCGTCCCAGCCGTAGCCGAGTTCGTTGACCAGAAAGGTTTCCAACAGCCGGTGCCGGCGCACCATCGCTAGCGCCGCGCGCCGGCCGGATTCGGTCAGGGTGACCGCGCCGTACTTGGCGTGATCGACCAGGCCCTGCTCGGCGAGCTTGCGGATGGACTCCGAGGCGGTGCTGGCCGACACCCCGAGCTTCTCGGCCAGCATCTTGGTGCTGACCCTTTCCCGGGACCATTCCTGGGCAGTCCAGATGACTTTCAGATAGTCCTGGGCAACCGCGGTGAGTCCACCAGGCTCGTCGTCCGCCCTCACATGCCAAATCTTAGGCAACCCACGCCTAATCCGTTGCCCTGAGATTGCCGGGACGCCAAGCGGGACGATTAGGCTTGCGGTCGTGCAGCGGTGGCGCGGCCAGGACGAGATCCCAACTGACTGGGGTCGATGCGTGCTGACCATAGGGGTTTTCGACGGTGTGCACCGTGGGCACGCCGAGTTGATCGCGCATGCGGTGAAAGCGGCCCGCGCCCGCGGAGTGCCGTCGGTGCTGATGACATTCGACCCGCACCCGATGGAGGTCGTGTATCCGGGCAGTCATCCGGCGCAACTGACCACGCTGACCCGGCGTGCGGAGCTCGTCGAGGAACTCGGTATCGACGTCTTCCTGGTGATGCCGTTCACCACCGACTTCATGAAGCTCACCCCCGAGCGGTACGTGCATGAGCTGCTGGTGGAGAACCTGCACGTGGTGGAAGTCGTGGTGGGCGAGAACTTCACCTTCGGCAAGAAGGCGGCCGGCAACGTCGAGACGCTGCGCCGGGCCGGCGAGCGGTTCGGTTTCGCGGTGGAGTCGATGTCGCTGCTGTCCGAACATCACAGCAACGAGAACGTGACCTTCTCGTCCACCTATATCCGGTCCTGCGTGGACGCCGGCGACGTGATGGCGGCCACCGAAGCGCTGGGTCGTCCGCACCGCGTCGAGGGAGTGGTGGTCCGCGGTTACGGCAGAGGCTCCGAGCTGGGCTATCCCACCGCGAACGTGGCGCCGCCGATGTATTCGGCCATTCCCGCTGACGGTGTGTACGCCGCCTGGTTCACCGTGCTGGGGCACGGGCCGTCGACCGGCACGGTGATCCCGGGGGAGCGATACCAGAGTGCGGTGTCGGTCGGCACCAACCCGACGTTCTCCGGGCGCACCCGCACTGTCGAGGCTTTCGTCCTGGACACCGAGGCCGACCTCTACGGCCAGCATGTGGCGCTGGACTTCGTCGCCCGAATCCGCGGCCAGCAGCGGTTCGACTCGATCGACGAGCTGGTCGCCGAGATCGCCGGCGACACCGAGTGCACCCGCAAGCTGCTGAGCTGACGGGTCTCGTCCAGCCTGCACGCGCGGAACCGGACCTGATAACCCTGCTAAACTGCCCGACGACATCGGCGTGTGCTGCGGTTCGCGGTGGCCGCGCCGGAAAATCCTGATCGCGGACCTATTGATGGAGATGTTTTCGTGGCGCTTACCGCCGAGCAGAAAAAAGAAATTCTGAAGTCCTACGGGCTGCACGAGACCGATACCGGGTCTCCGGAGGCGCAGATCGCGCTGCTGACCAAGCGGATCGCGGACCTGACCGAGCACCTGAAGGTGCACAAGCACGACCACCACTCGCGTCGTGGCCTGTTGCTGCTGGTGGGCCGGCGTAAGCGCCTGGTGAAGTACCTGACCCAGATCGACGTGGAGCGCTACCGCTCGCTGATCGAACGGCTCGGTCTGCGCCGCTGACCCTGGGCGCTCTGCGCGCCCTGATCACCGGGGCCGTCCTGGCCACGATCGGCGGCGCATTGACGGGATGTTCGGTGCGGCCCAGCGGGCCCGACCTCGCCGACGTCAAAGTGGGGGACTGTCTCAAACTCGCCGGCACACCCGACCGCCCGCAGGCGACCAAGGCAACGTGCGGCAGTCCTGAGTCCAATTTCAAGGTCGTCGCCCTGGTCAAGGGTGGTGACCGGGCGAAATGTCCGACCGACGTCGACTCGTCCTACTCCACGCACAACGCGCTCAGCGGCTCGGACTCCACCCTGTGCCTGGACGTCGACTGGGTGATCGGCGGTTGCATGAGCGTGGACCCGCACCACACCGTCGATCCGGTCCGCGTCGACTGCGGCGACAGCGCGGCACCGCATCGGCAGCGTGCCACCGAGATCCTCACCGACCTCGACCCCCCGGTCGGGGTCGACCAGTGCGGCAGCGGTTTGGGCTACACCTACGCGCAGCGGCGGTTCGCCGTGTGTGTCGAAAATGTCAACGCCGGACCCCGGACCTGACCCCCCGACCTAGAGGTTTGCTCAATCCGCCGCGTAGGCCGGTGTAGAGTGAGGGCGTTCTGGGCCCCTTAGGCCCGGACGACATGGTGCGGTTCACGCAGATCCGCGGGTTCCGTTCCAGCGAGTCACCACGCATTCGCCAGAGCTGCTCAGTCTGCATCGGGCGGTCTTCGGTAGTGGCTGCCGGGCTCCCCGGATCTGGGGCAGGTCGGCCGCTTCGATCGATGGCCGTAGCCGCATCCGGACTTCGCTGGTTCTAGAAGGGCGCCTTCGCGCGTGACGACGCGAAACAGCTGAATAAACCAGAGAGGCCGCACCGACGTCATGTCTGCGACTGAAATTGAAGAAGGCGTTTTCGAGGCAACCGCCACCATCGACAACGGGAGCTTCGGCACCCGCACCATCCGCTTCGAGACGGGCCGCCTGGCCCAGCAGGCCGCCGGCGCGGTGGTCGCTTACCTCGACGAAGAGAACATGCTGCTGTCGGCGACCACCGCCAGCAAGAACCCCAAGGAACATTTCGACTTCTTCCCGTTGACGGTCGACGTCGAAGAGCGGATGTACGCCGCCGGCCGCATCCCCGGCTCGTTCTTCCGCCGTGAGGGCCGCCCGTCCACCGACGCGATCCTGACCTGCCGGCTCATCGACCGGCCGCTGCGTCCGTCGTTCGTCGACGGCCTGCGCAACGAGATCCAGGTCGTGGTGACGATCCTGAGCCTGGACCCCAACGACCTGTACGACGTGCTGGCGATCAACGCCGCGTCGGCTTCCACCCAGATCAGCGGCCTGCCGTTCTCCGGCCCCATCGGCGGGGTGCGGGTCGCCCTGATCGACGGCACATGGGTCGCGTTCCCCACCGTGGAGCAGCTCGAGGGCGCCGTGTTCGACATGGTGGTGGCCGGCCGCGTAGTCGGCGGTGACGCCGAAAAGGACGTGGCGATCATGATGGTGGAGGCCGAGGCCACCGACAAGGTCATCGAACTGGTCGAAGGTGGCGCGCAGGCGCCGACGGAGACCGTGGTCGCCGAGGGCCTGGAGGCCGCCAAGCCGTTCATCGCCACGCTGTGCGCCGCGCAGCAGGAACTGGCCGACGCAGCCGCGAAGCCCACCGGCGACTTCCCGGTCTTCCCGCCTTACGAGGAAGACGTGTACTACTCAGTGGCCACCGTGGCCACCGACGAGCTGGCCGCCGCGCTCAGTATCGGCGGCAAGGCCGAGCGGGACGCGCGCACCGACGAGATCAAGGCCCAGGTGCTCGAGCGGCTGGCCGGCACGTACGAGGGCCGCGAGAAAGAGATCAGCGCCGCGTTCCGGTCGCTGACCAAGAAGCTGGTCCGCCAGCGCATCCTGACCGACCACTTCCGCATCGACGGCCGCGGGATCACCGACATCCGTGCGCTGTCGGCCGAGGTCGCAGTGGTGCCCCGGGCGCACGGCAGCGCGTTGTTCGAGCGCGGGGAAACCCAGATCCTGGGGGTGACCACCCTGGACATGGTGAAGATGGCCCAGCAGATCGACTCGCTGGGGCCGGAAACCTCCAAGCGGTACATGCACCACTACAACTTCCCGCCGTTCTCCACCGGTGAGACGGGCCGCGTCGGTTCGCCCAAGCGGCGCGAGATCGGCCACGGCGCGCTCGCCGAGCGGGCGCTGATCCCGGTGCTGCCCCCGGTCGAGGAGTTCCCCTACGCGATTCGCCAGGTGTCCGAGGCGTTGGGCTCCAACGGCTCGACGTCGATGGGATCGGTGTGCGCGTCCACCCTGGCGCTGCTCAACGCCGGTGTGCCGCTGAAGGCGCCGGTGGCCGGCATCGCGATGGGCCTGGTCTCCGACGAGGTGGACGGCGAAACCCGGTACGTCACCCTGACCGACATCCTGGGTGCCGAGGACGCGTTCGGCGACATGGACTTCAAGTGCGCCGGCACCAAGGACTTCGTCACCGCGCTGCAGCTGGACACCAAGCTGGACGGCATTCCCTCGCAGGTGCTGGCGTCCGCGCTGGCCCAGGCCAAGGACGCCCGGGTGACCATCCTCGAGGTGATGGCCGAGGCCATCGACGGCCCCGACGAGATGAGCCCGTTCGCGCCCCGGGTGACCACCATCAAGGTCCCGGTGGACAAGATCGGCGAGGTCATCGGGCCCAAGGGCAAGGTCATCAACGCCATCACCGAGGAGACCGGGGCGCAGATCTCCATCGAGGACGACGGCACCGTGTTCGTCGGCGCCACCGACGGCCCGTCCGCGCAGGCGGCGATCGACCGGATCAACGCGATCGCCAACCCGCAGCTGCCGACCGTGGGGGAGCGGTTCCTCGGAACCGTGGTCAAGACCACCGATTTCGGCGCGTTCGTGTCGCTGCTGCCCGGCCGCGACGGCCTGGTCCACATCTCCAAGCTGGGCCGCGGCAAGCGCATCGCGAAGGTCGAGGACGTGGTCAACGTCGGCGACAAGCTGCGCGTGGAGATCGCCGACATCGACAAGCGCGGCAAGATCTCGCTGGTCCTGGTGGCCGAAGACGACGCGGCGGCCCCCGCCGAGGCCGCGCCGGCCGAGCCCGCCGCGACGGCCGGCAGCTGATCTGACGGGTGGCAACCAACGCTGAGCCCGCCGGGGCGCTCCGACCTGGCGGCGTGCGTCGTAGCACGCTGCCAGGCGGCCTGCGGGTGGTCACCGAACACCTGCCCGCCGTGCGTTCCGCGTCGGTCGGCGTCTGGGTCGGCGTCGGGTCCCGCGACGAAGGCGCCACAGTGGCCGGGGCGGCGCACTTCCTCGAGCATCTGCTGTTCAAGTCGACGCCGACGCGTACTGCCGTCGACATCGCCCAGGCGGTGGACGCCGTCGGCGGCGAGCTCAACGCCTTCACCGCCAAAGAGCACACCTGTTATTACGCGCATGTGCTGGACAGTGACCTGGAGCTGGCCGTTGACCTGGTTGCCGACGTGGTGCTCAACGGCCGCTGCGCGGTCGAGGACGTCGAACTGGAACGCGACGTGGTGCTCGAGGAGATCGCGATGCGCGACGACGACCCCGAGGACGCGCTGACCGACACGTTCATGACGGCGCTGTTCGGCGACCATCCGGTGGGCCGGCCGGTGATCGGCAGCGCGCAGTCGGTGTCGGCGATGACGCGCTCGCAGTTGCATTCGTTCCACGTGCGCCGCTACACCCCGGAGCGGATGGTGGTGGCCGTCGCCGGCAACGTCGAGCACGACGAAGTGGTGCGCCTGGTGCGCGAGCACTTCGGATCGCGGCTGGTTCGCGGGCGCCGCCCGGCGGCTCCGCGCAAGGGTGCCGGCCGGGTCAACGGTCGTCCCACCTTGCTGCTGAGCAACCGCGACGCCGAGCAGACCCATCTGTCGCTCGGCCTGCGTACCCCCGGCCGCGGCTGGCAGCACCGCTGGGCGCTGGCGGTGTTGCACACCGCGCTTGGCGGGGGGCTCAGTTCCCGGCTGTTCCAGGAGATCCGCGAGACCCGCGGGCTGGCGTACTCGGTGTATTCGGCGCTGGACCTGTTCGCCGACAGCGGGGCACTGTCGGTGTACGCCGCGTGTCTGCCGGAGCGCTTCGCCGACGTCATGAAGGTGACCAGCGCGGTGCTGGAATCGGTTGCGCGAGATGGGATCACCGAATCCGAGTGCCGGATCGCCAAGGGGTCGCTGCGGGGCGGTCTGGTGCTGGGTCTGGAGGATTCCGGGTCCCGGATGAGCCGGATCGGCCGCAGCGAGCTCAACTACGGTGCGCACCGCAGCATCGAGCACACCCTGAGGCAGATCGACAGGGTCACTCTCGACGAGGTCAACGCGGTGGCGCGGCGCCTGCTCGGCAATCCCTACGGCGCCGCGGTGGTGGGCCCGTACCGGTCGAAACGCTCGCTGCCACAACAACTTCGCGCGATGGTAGGTTAGCCCGGTGGTATTGGGCTTCTGGGATATCGCGGCGCCCATCGTGGGTGCGCCGATGGCCGGTGGCCCGGGGACCCCGGCGCTGGCCGCCGCGGTGTCGAATGCCGGTGGGCTGGGTTTCGTCGCGGGCGGCTACCTGAGTGCGGACCAGTTCGCCGCCGATATCGCTGCCGCGCGTGCGGCCACCACCGGGCCGATCGGGGCCAACCTGTTCGTGCCCCAGCCCAGCGTCGCCGACTGGCTGCAATTGGAGTACTACGCCGAAGAACTCGAAGAGGTGGCCGACCATTACCACGTCGAAGTCGGGCACCCGGTGCACGGTGACGACGACGACTGGGAACGCAAGCTCGACGTGGTGGCCGACGTGCGCCCGGAGATGGTGTCGTTCACCTTCGGGGCGCCGCCGCCTGACGTGGTCCGGCGGCTCAGTGCGCTGGGACTGTTGGTGTCGGTGACGGTGACGTCGGTCTACGAGGCCGGGGTGGCGGTCGCGGCGGGTGCGGACAACCTGGTGGTGCAGGGTCCGGCCGCGGGTGGGCATCGCGGCACGTTCGCCCCCGACATGGAGCCGGGTGCCGAGTCGCTGCATCAGCTGCTCGACAAGATCGGCAGCGCGTATGACGTGCCGTTGATCGCGGCGGGCGGGCTGGGCACCGTCGAGCAGATCGCGGCGGTGTTGCGCCGAGGCGCGGTCGCCGCGCAGGTCGGCACCGCGCTGCTGCTCGCCGACGAGGCCGGCACCAATCCGGCGCACCGGGTTGCGCTGAAGAATCCACTGTTCGACGCCACCGTGGTCACCCGGGCGTTCTCCGGCCGCTATGCGCGCGGGCTGGCCAACAACTTCACCCGGTTGCTTGATCACGTTGCCCCACTTGGCTATCCCGAGGTCAACCAGATGACCAAGCCGATCCGGGCGGCGGCGGTTGAGCAGGAGGACCCGCACGGCACCAACCTGTGGGCCGGGGAGGCCTACCGGGAGGCGCAGGCGGGTCCGGCAGCCGACATCGTCACGGCCTTGGCGCCCTACATCCGGTAGGGCACCCACACGGCAGGCCGGGTCAGTTCAGCAGGCTGGCCGGGTCGGTGAACGGCAGGTCGAGGTCGTGGGCCACGTGGTCGGCCAGCAGCGCCCCAGCGTGCGTCGAAAGGCCTTTGGCCAGAGCGGGATCCGAGCGGCAGGCCGCACGCCAGCCCTGGTCGGCGAGTTTGAGCAGGTACGGCATGGTGGCGTTCGTCAGCGCATACGTCGACGTCTTGGGAACCGCGCTGGGCATGTTGGCCACGCAGTAGAACAGGGTGTCGTGCACCGCGAACGTCGGTTCGTCGTGGGTGGTGGGCCGCGAGTCCTCGAAGCAGCCACCCTGGTCGATCGAGATGTCCACCAGCACCGCACCCGGCTTCATCTGTGCGACAAGAGAATTCGGAATCAAACTGGGCGCCTTCGCGCCGGGCACCAGCACCGCCCCGATCACCAGGTCGGCACGTTTGACCGCGCCCACCAGCTCGTAGGTCGACGAGTAGCGGGTGCCGATGCGACCGGCGAACTCCGCGTCCAACAGCCGCAGTTTGCCGAGGCTGACGTCGAGAACCATGACCGAAGCGCCCATGCCGCTGGCGACTCGGGCCGCGTTGTATCCGGCGGTGCCGCCGCCGATCACGACGACGTCGGCCGGCTTCACCCCGGGCACCCCGCCCATCAGGGCGCCGCGACCGCCCTGGGTCCGCATCAGGTGATACGAGCCGACCTGCGCGGAGAGCCGGCCGGCGACCTCGCTCATCGGGGCCAGCAACGGCAGTGCACCGTCGGCGGTCTGCACCGTCTCGTAGGCGATAGACGTTGCGCCCGAAGCCAATAGCGCATCGGTGCACGAACGGGAGGCGGCCAGATGCAGGTAGGTGAACAGGATCTGTCCGGAACGCAGGTAGCCGTATTCGGCCGGCAGCGGCTCTTTGACCTTGAGCACCAGTTCGGCCTCGGCCCAGACCTGCTCGGCGGTGTCGGTCAGCTGCGCGCCGGCCGCCTTGAACTTTTCGTCGGCGATGGCCGACCCTTCTCCCGCGCCGGCCTGGACCAGCACCTCGTGGCCCCGTTGGGTCAGGGTGGCCACGCCGGCGGGGGTGATGGCGACCCGGAATTCGTTGTTCTTGGTCTCGGTCGGGATTCCTACACGCATGTTCGGGCCTCCTGCCGAGTTCGGTTCCGGGGATACTTCGATTGTCAGAAAATTCCGCGGTCAGCGCTATTCGGGGCATCGGCGCGGCGCTGATCGGCGCCCGGGTTTGTCCGCTGAGGTGCTGGTTATGATTTTTCGATGACCGCGCCTTCCGCCACCGCCACCGTGCAGATCGACGCGAGCCCCGAGGCGGTGTACGGCTTGATCACCGACCTGCCGACGCTGGCTTCGCTGGCCGAGGAAGCCGTGAAGATGGAGCTGCGCAAGGGTGCGGCCGTCACCGAGGGTGCGGTGTTCGTCGGTCACAACGAGAACGGCGGCAAGCGCTGGACCACCAAGTGCACGGTCACCGATGCCGATCCCGGCCGTGCTTTCGCGTTCGACGTGCGTGCCGCGATGCTTCCGATCGCCCGCTGGAAATACGACATCGAGGCCGCCGCGGACGGCGGCTGCCGGGTGACCGAGAGCACCTGGGATCAGCGTCCCGGGTGGTTCCGCAAGGTCGCCGGGCTGCTCACCGGCGTCCCAGATCGCGACGCGGAAAACGCCAAGAACATCGGGCTCACGTTGCAGCGGCTCAAGCAGCGCGCCGAACAAAGGTAGTACCGCGGGTATCGCATACTCCCGCGCTTCAGTAAACTACCTGGCGGTTCGGTAGACGCGAGGCGCGAGGCGCGGGGCACGAGGCGCGATGCAAGGGGGCCTTGATGAGCACAGTCGACGACAGGGCGGTGGGTCCGCATTCGTCGGACACTGCCGATCATGAGCGGCTCGTTCTCGAAGCGCGCAACGTCGACTTCGACTGGACGAAGCTGCCGTTTCACTACGTGCCCAACGAGCCGCTGGCCACCCACGTGCTCAACGTCCTGCACCTGCTGCTGCCGGCCGGCGAGGAGTTCTTCGTCGAGGTGTTCAAGAAGACGCTGCCGCTGATCAGAGACGACCAGCTGCGCTTGGACGTCCAGGGTTTCATCGGCCAGGAGTCCATGCACTCCCAGGCGCACTCCGGGGTGCTCGCCCACTTCGACGCCCAGGGCATCGACGTGACGCCGTTCACCGACCAGGTCCGGTGGCTGTTTCAGACTCTGCTGGGGGAGAAGCCGTGGCGCAGCACCCGGCGGCAGCACAGTTGGCTGCTCGAACAGGTGGCGATGATCGCGGCGATCGAGCACTACACCGCCGTGCTGGGCGAATGGGTGCTGGACTCGCCGGCTCTGGACGCCGCGGGCGCCGACCCGGTGATGCTGGACATGCTGCGCTGGCACGGGGCCGAGGAAGTCGAGCACAAGGCGGTCGCGTTCGACACGATGAAGCACCTGCGGGCCGGTTACTGGCGACAGGTGCGGGCGCAGCTGGTGGTGGGGCCGGTGTTGCTGCTGTTGTGGATTCGCGGGGTGCGGTTCATGTTCTCCGTCGACCCGTACGTGCCGCCGGGCAGCAGGGCGAGCTGGCGCGGCTACCTGCGGGCGGCCCGCCGCGGACTGGTGCCCGGCCCGCTCCGGCTGATCCGCGTCGTAGGGTCCTACTATCGGCCGAACTTCCACCCCTCGGAGCTGGGTGGGCTGCAGCGGGCTGTCGACTACCTGGCGGTGTCACCGGCGGCCCGGGCGTCGCACTGACCATGAGGACGGTCTGATGACGACGATCCGCGCCTCCGACGGTGTCTGCCTGGCAGTGCACCGCTACGGCGAATCGGACCCGAAGCTGCCGACGGTGCTGGCGGTGCACGGCTACCCCGACAACCACCGGATCTGGGATGGCGTGGCCCGGCAGCCGGCCGGTCGGTGCAACGTGTTCGCCTACGACGTTCGCGGCGCTGGTGAATCCTCTTGTCCAACAAGCAGGTCCGGGTACCGGCTGACGCAGTTGGTGTCCGACATGGGCGCGGTGATCGACAGTCTGGACGCTGACCGGGTACATCTGCTGGGGCACGACTGGGGTTCGGTGCAAGGCTGGGCGGCGATCACCGACGCTTCGCTGGCCGGCCGGATCGCCTCGTTCACGTCGATCTCGGGTCCGCACCTGCCGTATGCGGGCAGGTTCGTGCGTTCGGCGCGCACGCCGCGGGCCGCGCTGTCGGTCGCCCGGCAGGTGTTGTGCTCGGCGTATCTCGCGTTCCTGCTGTGCCCGGGGGTGCCGGAGCTGGCTTTCCGGTCCGGAATCGCAGTGAAAGTCGTTGCGGCGCTGGAACGTATCGGGCAGTCAGGCGGTATCCGCGGCCATGCGCCGCGCGGGATCGCCGACTACGTCAACGGATTGGAGCTCTACCGGGCCAATCTGCCCGGGCCCCTGCTGTCGCCCGGTCCGGCGCCGGCGCAGACCCCGGTCGCGGTCCAGGTGCTGGTGCCACGGAAAGACATCTTCATCACTCCCGCGCTGCAGCGGTACCTCGGCGCCATTCCGCGGCGCGGCAGGGTCGTTCCGGTCGAGGGCGGGCACTGGGCGGTGACGTCGCACCCCCGGGAGATCGCCCGTCTGACCGCTGACTGGGTCGACCAGGTGTCGGCCGGGTTCGAGCCGTCAGACGAGGCGGCGAACGAGGCCGCGGATACGGCCGGGAATGCGGCCACGGATGTCGCCGCGGACCTTCCGAAATGACCGAGCCGCAGAGCATTTGGGCCAGCAGGCCGCCCGACCTGTACGGCCGGCGGGATCGGGACCGGTTCCTGACGGCGCTGTGCGGTCTGCGTTCGATGATCGGCGGGTTGTCGGCGGCGTCGCGGTGGACCCCGTCGCGGGTGCGGCCGGTGCGGCGTACCCACCACGCGACTGTCGTGGGACGTGAACTCGTCGCGCCCGACGTGGTGGCCCTCACCCTCGCCGATCCGCATGGCGGGTTGCTGCCGTCGTGGACGCCAGGCGGGCATATCGACGTGCAGCTGCCGTCCGGTCGGCGCCGGCAGTATTCGCTGTGCGGACCGCCGGGCCGGCGCACCGAGTACCGCATCGCGGTGCGGCGCATCGCCGACGGCGGCGGCGGTTCCATCGAAATGCACGAGGCCTACGACGTCGGTGACACCTTGGTGTTCGAAGGCCCGCGCAACGCGTTCTATCTGGGCTCGGCCGAGGGTGAGGTGCAGTTCGTGATCGGCGGCATCGGTGTCACGCCGATCCTGCCGATGCTGCGGGTGGCCGCGCAGCGCGGAACCGATTGGCGCGCAATCTATGCCGGGCGCAGCCGGGAGTACATGCCCTTTCTCGACGAGGTGCTGGCCGTTGCGCCGGAGCGGGTGACGGTGTGGGCCGACGACGAGCGCGGCGGCACCGCATCTGTCGAGGAGCTGTTGGCCGGGGCCGGTCCGGCGACGGCGGTGTACGTCTGCGGGCCCGCCGCCATGCTCGAAGCGGTGCGGGTGGCCCGCGACGGGTACGCCGACGCGCCGCTGCACTACGAGCGGTTCAGTCCGCCGCCGGTGGTGGACGGGACACCCTTCGAACTGGAACTCGCGCGATCCCGCGAAGTGGTGTCCGTTCCGGCGAATCGCTCTGCGCTGCAGGTGATGCTGGACCGCGACCCCACCACCCCCTACTCCTGCCGGCAGGGCTTCTGCGGCACCTGCAGGGTCAAAGTGCTTGCCGGACAAGTCGATCACCGCGGCCGCGCCGCCGAGGCCGACGGCGAAATGCTGGTGTGCGTGTCGCGGTCCGCCGGCGGCCGGATCGTCATAGACGCCTAACAGACCCCGCGCGTAGCAGACCCGCGCCTAGAACACCCCCGCGTCGGTCAGGACATCGGCGTACGTCGCAAGGTCAGCGGCGAACAGCGCGGGCTGTTCGAAGGCGGCGAAGTGGCCGCCGCGGTCCTGCACCGAGTAGTGAACGAGGTTGTAGCGCGCCTCGGCCCAGGCCCGTGGCGTCTGCATCAGCTCGAAGGGGTACACGGCGTATCCGGTGGGCACGTCGACGCGACCGGTCCAGTCGTCCAGCGCGCTGGTGCCGGCGCGCGCCGCTTCGCAGTAGAGTCGCGCGGCCGAGGTCGCGGTGTTCGTGAGCCAGTAGAACATCAGGTTGTCGATCAGCCGATCCATGCTGATCGGCATGCCCTCCCGGGTGTCACACCAGGCGTGAAACTTCTCGAGAATCCAACCCGCCAAGCCCAGCGGTGAGTCGTCGAGCCCGAAACCCAGCGAATGCGGGCGCGTCGACTGCAATTGCAGGTAGGCGGTGCCGTCCTTGGTTCGTTCGCTACTGGCCACGAGTGCGGCGAGTTCGGATTCGGTGATGCGCGACAACAGTTCCTGATCGCTCTGGTCCGGCGGCGCGAACAGCATGTTGGTGTGAATCGCGGCCACGCGGTGCGCGTAGTGCTCACCGAGATAGCGGGTCACCAGCGCGCCCCAGTCGCCGCCCTGGGCCACGTAACGTTGGTAGCCCAGCTGGCCCATCACGTCGTCGACCGCCGCGGCGATGCGGGCTACGTCGACTCCCCGTTCGCGGGTGGGCCCGGAGAACCCGTAGCCGGGCATCGATACGGCCACCACATGAAAGCGCTTCCGCAGCAACGGAAGCACGTCGAGGAACTCGACGACCGAGCCCGGCCAGCCGTGCGTGATCGCCAGCGGAACGGCTTGCGGATGATCCGATTTCGCATGCAGAAAATGCACGTGTTGACCTGCCGCTTCGGTGCGGAAGGAGCCGGCGGCATTGACCTCGGCCTCGGTGGCCCGCCAGTCGTAGCGGTGCAGCCAATGCTCGACCACTTTTCTCAGGAACGTCTGCTCGGTGCCGTAATCCCAGCCGGCCCCGTCGATTTCGGCCGGCCAGCGCGCCGCGCTGAGGCGCCGACGCAGGTCGTCGAGGTCTGCTTCCGGGACGTCGAGAACGTAGGGTTGCACGCGAATGTGGTCCGCGGTCATGTCCGCGCCGATCGATACAGCCGGTAACCCACATGCGGCACGCTCACGCCGGGCAGTGGTTTCCAGCTGAACGTGCGGTCGTCCACATCGAACCCCTTCTTTTCGTAGAAATCTCGTGCCTTGCGGTTCTTCTCGGCGCACCACAGGATCATGTCGTTGTCCGGATACTGCTCGAGCGCCTTGCCCAGCAGTTCGCTCCCGACACCGGCGCGTTGACTTTTCTCCACCACATAGAGCGCGTCGATCTGAATGAGGTTGGGATTGGACAGGTCTGGGCCGAGGAGCATCATCCCGAGCAGTTGGCCCCTGGACTCGGCCATCCACATGCCCCAACCACCACGCTTCAGGGTCGTCGGATAGGAGGTCTCGACCCAGATCTTGGGGGTGACGATCATGTCCAGCACGTGCGGGGCGACGATGCCGTCCCACGACTGCCGCCACACCGGGTAGTGCATCGCCGCTACCCGCGCGTAGTCCTTCGGCTTGGCTTCGCGGATCCGGATCTCGCTGGATCTCACGTGAGCACCTCCGTTGGCTGCAGCTGGCATGTTCGATCACCCAGCCTAGAGCTCTGCTCCAGGGCCGGGAATTGCTGTGGGGTGCTCACGGTCCGGCGCGTTCGTCGTCGTTGTCGCGCAGCATCCGTTCCGGATGGTGATAGGAGTTGGTGCGAGGCTGGTTGCGGTCGAGGTGGGAGGGCGGTGTCCAGGCGGTGCGATTATCGCGCCGTTTGCTGGTTGTCCAGCCGCGGTTGAGCAATTTGTGGTTGGGTCCGCAGACGAGGGTCATCCTGTCGACGTCGGTGCGGCCACCCGCGGCCCATTCGTCGATGTGGTGGACCTCGCATTTGTCGGCGCTGACGTCGCAGCCGGGGAACGTGCATCCGCGCTCGGCCGCGAACAGGGTCAGCCGTTGGTCGGCGGTGGCGATGCGGCGGCTGCGGCCGAGGTACAGCGGCCGGTTGGAGTGGTCGTCGAAAACGGCGAGGTAGTGGAACGCTTTGCGGCCCATCCGGATGAGATCGCGCATGGGCAGTTGGACCCCGGAGGCGGTGACACCGTACCCGGCTGCGTCGGTGAGTTCGCGCAGCGTGGTGGAGACAACGACGGTCACGGGCAGTCCGTGGTGCTGGCCCAGGGCGGGATCGCCCAGCTGGCGTGCCACCAGGTAATTCAGGGCGTCGTGCTGGCGTTGGCGGGGGGTGCGGGTGTCGGCGGCGGCCTGCTCGCTGGGCTCGGCCTCGACACACGGGTTTGTATCGGCGGGATTGGCCATCCCGGGTGCGGCGAATTTGGCCAGCCACGCATCGAAGTTGGCCCGTAGCTCCGGGGTGGCGATCAGGGTGCCTTCGCTCATCCCGTCGGCGCCTTGCGGTTTCCAGGTGAAGCCGCGCTTGCGGGCACGATCGTGCTCGGAGAACTCGCCGTCGGGATTGAGGTGGCAGGCCATCCGCTTGGCCAGCTTGTCGAGTTGGTCGGGACGCAGCTGCCTGGCCTGGGACGCCAAGGTTTCCTCGGCTTCTTCGACGACGTCGCCGGGGAGATCTTGAGGCAGCTCATCGACGAACTTCTGAATCACCTTCAAGTGTTCAGCATCGAGCATGCCGTCGCGCCACTGCTGGGCGGTGGCGGGAAGTACGGGCGGCAACTGCTCGCCGGTCATCGTGACCCGAGGGGCCAGTTGCGCGGCGTCGCGGATGCGGCGGCGGGCTTCGGCGTAACTGAGGCGACACCAGTCGGCGATGACCTGGTGGGGCGCGCCGCCCAGCTTGGAGATTTCCTCCTGGGCCAGGGTGTGGATGATGTCGTGGCTGATCACCGCCTGACGCCGGCGCGAGGTTTCCAACTGGTCCAAAGCGCGCAGCCGGAGCACCGGGTCCAACGCGGCGAAGTCGAGCTCGCGCAGGGCGGCGACGGCGGCGTCGAGGGCCTCCAAGCGGGCCGCGACGTCGGCCGGAGCAGCGATCGCACACATGTTCGAATTCTATCGCGAAATCGGTAAGCGGCGGTCGGGAGCGAGCCGACACTGTGGATAAACCGCCAACTGTGAATAAGTCGATCATTCGGTCCGGGCCCGCTTGCGGGCGACGCATACCGACCGGTCCCAGCCAAGATCGCGAACAGTAGGCTGCAAGCCATGCGGGTAGGCGTGCTGGGGTCCAAGGGCAAGGTCGGCGCGACGATGGTGGGTGCCGTCGAGGCGGCCGACGATCTGACGCTGTCGGCCGCGGTAGACGCGGGCGACGAGCTGAGCCTGCTGACCGAGGGTGGCACGCAGGTCGTCATCGACTTCACGCATCCCGATGTCGTGATGGACAATCTGAAGTTCCTGATAGACAACGGAATTCATGCCGTCGTAGGCACGACGGGTTTCACCAGCGAGCGCCTGGAGCAGGTGCAGGAGTGGCTTGCCGCCAAGCCCGGCACCTGCGTGCTCATCGCGCCGAACTTCGCCATCGGAGCGGTGCTGTCGATGCATTTCGCCAAGCAGGCCGCCCCGTATTTCGACTCGGTGGAGGTCATCGAGTTGCATCACCCGCACAAGGCCGACGCGCCTTCGGGTACCGCCACGCGCACCGCCAAGCTGATCGCCGAAGCGCGAAAAGACTTGCCGCCCAACCCGGACGCCACCAGCACCAGCCTGCCCGGGGCACGCGGTGCCGACGTCGACGGCATTCCGGTGCATGCGGTGCGGCTGGCCGGGCTGGTCGCCCATCAAGAGATCCTGTTCGGCACCGAGGGTGAGACGCTGACCATTCGCCACGACAGCCTGGATCGCACGTCCTTCGTGCCCGGCGTGCTGTTGGCGGTACGCCGCGTCACCGAACGCCCCGGCCTGACCATCGGCATTGAGCCCCTGCTCAACCTGCAATGACGGACGCTGCACGCACGGTGCGCACCCAGGCGCTCATCGCCTTCATGTGCGTCGCGATGCTGGCCTACTTCGTGTTGCTCGGCCGCGCCGCGTTGATAATGATCGGTTCGGGGCGCCCCGCCGCCGTGGCGCTGGGGGTTGCGGTGCTGGTGATGCCGTTCCTGGGGCTCTGGGCGATGGTCGCCACCCTGCGCGCCGGCTTCACCCACCAGAAGCTGGCCCGGCTGATCGCCGAGGACGAAATGGAACTCGACGTCAGTGCGCTACCGCGACGAGCATCCGGTCGCATCCAACGCGACGCCGCGGACGCGCTGTTCGCCTCGGTGCGAACCGAGTTGGAAGAAGATCCGGACAACTGGCGTCGCTGGTACCGCCTGGCGCGCGCCTACGACTATGCGGGGGACCGCAGGCGGGCCCGCGAGGCGATGAAAACGGCCGTTCAGATGCAGGCGCACCAATGACGAAGACACTCTTGGTGATTCATCACACGCCGTCGCCGCACTGCCAGGAGATGTTCGAAGCGGTCATCGCCGGGGCCACCGACCCCGACATCGAGGGTGTGGAAGTCTGCCGACGGCCCGCCCTCACCGTCACGCCGGTCGAGATGCTGGAAGCCGACGGGTATGTGCTGGGTACCCCGGCCAACCTGGGTTACGTATCGGGCGCTCTCAAGCATGCCTTCGACCAAAGCTATTACCAGATAATGGATTCGACGCGTGGGCGGCCCTTCGGGTTGTGGCTGCACGGGAATGAGGGCACCGAGGGAGCCGTGCGTGCCGTGGACGGGATCACCGCCGGGCTCGGTTGGGTCAAGGCGACCGATCACGTCGTCGTCTCGGGAAAGCCGACCAGGGCCGACATCGAAGCGTGCTGGAACCTCGGAGCCACGGTCGCAGCGACGCTGATGGATTGACTCCGCGGCCACAGCAGCTTGAGGCGTTGATATGGCGCCAAAGCCGCTCAGGGCGAAGGTGTTTCGCCGGCTTCCCGTGGCCGCACTCGCTGCGCACCCGGACGGGTGAACAGCGATCGCGGCGCTGGCTGCGGCGACGCAGTGGGCTGGACGCGATTCATCGCGCTGCGAAAAGGCGATCCCACCTCAGCGCGCGCGGCTGCCTCCGTTGGGTGGAGTGAGGCCGGGTGGGATTGCTCGTGGGGTCCGTGAATCCGGTCAATCTGATACCCGAAGTCGTTGCCGGGCGCAATCGGTGCCGACGGGTCCCCGAGCGCGGCGCGCATTGCCGCCAGGTCGGAGCCGGTGCTGCTGATCTGGCTCAGGGAATAGCTGCTGGGCGGCAGATCCACCGGCGGCGGCCACGTCGGGCCCGATCCCTTGGCGGTGTCGTCCGGCGGGGCGCCCTTGCTGGCGTTGTCGTCGGCGGGCGGGATCGGCACATCAGGCGGACGGTAGTGACCGGGCGCCCCGGGCACCCCGGGCCCGTTGGCGGGCGCCCCGGTCGGCGAAGGCCCGTTGGCGGGCGCCCCGGTCGGCGGAGCCGCATTCGGCTGCCAAGCAACCGATGTCGGCGCCGGCGCTGCGCCGGTCGCCGACTCCAGGAACTGCCGCCAGGCCTGCAGGTAGCCGAACAGTTGCTGGCTGTAGTCAGCCGGCGCTGGTGGCACCGCAGCGCTGGACGGCATAGAAGGCATGGGCGGCCCGTAAGGCACGAACGGCGCAGCCGCCGGCATGGGCGGGGCGACCGGGAACCCCGACCCGGCCGTCATCGCCGTCCACTGCTCCAGAAGCTGTCGCCCGGTCTGCAGATAGTTGAGCAACTGCTGGTTGAAGTCGTTGAAAGGCATGGACATTGGTGGACCTCCCGCGAAGGTAGGGGACAGGGGAAACGGGACTGGCGAGTCCAGCGGATGCGGCAGTGACTGCTGGCAGAGTTTCGAGTCGAGCGTGCGTAGCGCACGGGTTTCGGCGGGCTCGCGGTTTTCGATGTCGAACACGTAGCAGTAGTCGCCGGCCGAGGTCGGCAGCCGAATCGGACTCGACAGGCCTTGATCGAGGAAGCCGAACGGAAACTTCCAGTCCAGAGTGGTCTTGTCTCGGCGATCGACACCGCCTGACTCGACCCAGATGTAATGGTCGAGAATGGCATTCACGGCGTGGCGTCCCGACTCGCACGCGGCCTCCATCGAGGTGACCCGGGTGAACGTCTTGTTCCAGGTGCCCGCGAAGACCACCGAATTGTTGTGCACTTGATAGCCGCCGTGGCGGGCCTGCCAGACGTTGCGTTGCTGAAGATCTTCGAGCCACCAGTCCTCGGACGGTGCGCTGCTCCAAGACGATCCGTGCGGGTTCCACGGGTCGCTGCCGGGGCGATTGTTCCAGTCGCCGACGATGGGAACCAGGTACGGTGACTCGTTGCGGACCACGCGGCCCCGGCCCTGTCCGGGCCCGTCAGCCATGATCAGACTTCGATCGAGCGCGTACCACACGGGCCACGGCATCGCCTCTTCCCCGACGGATCCGGCGCAACTGGTGAGTGCGCAAACGATCTGTCGCCATACCTCCGCGGCGATTTCGTCGGCCGTGCAGTCGCGAGCCGCCTTGCCCCGGCCGAACTCGTCGACGAGATGACTGGAGGGAGTGTTGAAATCTGCGATGTCGACCGACAGCACGGAGACGTGTCCGTCGCGGTCCAGACTTGGCCGCTTCTCCCAGAATCCGGTCTGGTTGATCGACGACAGCGCCCACTCTGTGCCGCTGAACAGCATGTGTCCGCGGAGTAACTGAAATTCCGTGTCGAAGTAGTACTGGATGCCGCACAGCGTTTGGAACCGATCCCACGGCACCCGCCCCATTTGATCCATCGAGTAGGGATCCCGTCGCTGGCGCGGCCGGGTTGTCTCAGGCTGCAGGGGACCCTCAGGTGGGGGAGGGATGGTGGCGTAACCGTCCAGCCTCGCCACGGTGCCGCCGGTGCCCGCTGCGCGCAGCGCGGTGGTGACATATTCGGCTGCCGGGGCGTCGACGGCGACGACGATGTAGTCCGGAGTCACCTGCGTACCGTCGGCGAAAGTGACCCCGGCACGGGGCCGCAGATGGGGTGGCTGACTCGAATGAAAGGCCGGCGGGTCGAGGCGGGTCACCTTGTTGTGGACGAAGCCGACGCCGAGCGAGACCAGGTGGCGGTACCAGTGGTCCAACCACGATTCGGTGGTGGGACCGTTGAGCACGCCGTCGGCCTTGTTGTCGCGGCGGTCCATGCTCAGATACAGCTGCAGATACGTGCTGAGGTTGGTGCGCGCGTCGCCCCACTGCGAGTCGAGGGCGACCAGGATCCTTGGCATGTGGCGCAACAGCGCATCGCAAGGGGGCGTGTAAAAGAACTGGTTGATCCCCGTCGTCCGGTCGTGCCCGACCAAGAAGTCGTAGGCCGACATGTTCTGCAGTTCCCGGGCGCGACGCAACGGACTGGTGGCGAGGTAGCGCAGCATCCTCAGCCGAAAGGTGGTGATATCGCCGGGTGTGAAGCTCAATGTCGCGAACTGGCTGAGGATTCCGAGAAATTCGGCGAAGCTGCGTGGTAGTTCGCTGGGAAAGACGAGCGACGGCTGGCCCTGCACCGTCGTGCCCTTGGTGACCACCCGCCGGACGTTGTCGTAGACAGTGCGTGAAGTTGCCGTCCAGCGGGCCGTCCCGTCGGCCGTCTGGGTGAGCTGATAGACCGGAGTGCGTTGGAACAGGTCCCAGATGTGCAGGTAGTAAGCCGGGAAGAAGCGGAAGCCATGTTCACCGGCAGCCGCTCGCCCCGGATCACGGGGCTGACCCCGACGGCCCGGGAAGGGGCGCAGCTCAGCTTGGCTTCCGTTGTGCGTGCCCACCGTCGAATACTGCGAGGCGGCCAGCCCGCCGAGCTTGACCGGAGGGTAAGTTCCGGGCGGCTCGGTCCCCAACCCGTTGCGTTCATCGCGCCGTGCCTCGTACACCGTGACGACGAAGCCGCGCTCGGCGAGCTCATGCGCCGCGGTGAGTCCGGCGATGCCCGCCCCCAGCACCGCCACCGTGGGACGTGGTTTGCGTGACGCCGGTGTCGTTATGCACTCGCTCATGGCGCCCCCGCGCGAAGCTCGGTCAGCAGTACGGGCAGCGAGGGCGCCCGGATCGCGGCATGGACGTATGCCCGCAGCGAGTCGTGAGCACGCTGGACGTCATCGAGGGAACCGTGAACGCACACCGCCCCCGCTTCCACGGCCTCACCCAGCCCGACCCGCGCATCGAGCAGATCGAGGATCGCGACTCGCGAGGTGGCGATCCGGGCATCGCCCGGCTGCGCCGCACCTTCGGACACTCGAAGCCGATCACCGCCGCGCAGTGTGAACACCTCACCGTCGACGTCGATTTGTACCACCAGCGGGCCGAGCTCGCTGACCAGCAAGCGGTAGCTGTCGGGCACCTCGTTCTCCAGGTGCTCGACCGAACGCCGCAATAGCGACGAAACCCGTTCAGCCATGTAGGAACTCGAATACACCGGTACCGGCGAAGTCGATGTTTTCGCCGTTGATCGTTCCGGTGGCTCGGGCGCTACCGTCTGTTTCGCAGAGCACGGTCGATCGATCGAGACATACTTCGCTCGGCTGCGCCAGGCGGGCATAACAGCGCGAACGGAACTCGATGTGCACCGTATCGGCGCCCCGGGTTGCGGTGACGTCGAGGCGCTCCGGGACGCTTGGCACCTCGCCGTCGAGCAGCAACCGCATTTGGGGCGGCAAGGTGCAGTCGGCCGCGCGGCTGAGCAGACCGTCCGAGCGCGTCTGCACCGCCGCGTGCCGAAACGTCGCCGCAGGCTCGTCGTGATGCCACACGTAGAGCGCACGCGACAGGCAGCGCAGCCGACTGCGGTCGGTCATCTGCACTACTACCATCGACCACGGGTTGCCGGGTTCGGTCGGCAAAACGGTGCCCCACGTCCAGCCGAAGTCGTCGCCCCACCAGAAGCGGCCCCAGTTGTGGTCGTGATAGGCAAGGTCGTTTTCCATCCGGTACTCCCGGCCGGCGATACGTAGCCATCCGTCGGCGCGCAGCCGAGGTACGAAGAGCCAGCTGATTCGGCCGTCTCCCACCGGTTCGTTACGAACCACGACTGGCCTGCACCCGGAGGTGAAGTGCAGTTCGCCGCGAATCCCCTTGTCGGGCAGGTCGATTGACACGCGGTAGCCGTCGGGTAGCACGGAGACCCGGCTGTCGCCGATGGTGAGTTCACCCAGATCGGCCGAGACGTTCAGCGCGCGCTCGTCGAACCGCTCGATGGCCCCCGTCCAAATTCTCGTCGCGCGCGATCACGATGACGCGTGGCGTAAGGCGGACTTCATCTGTCCCGAACGCTTCATTGGTGAGGCTGAAGTTGATCAACAGCCGCAACCCCCGACCGTGGACCACGAAGTGGTGCCACTCCTTTGAAACCCGCCGGCCGGGCGGTGGCCAGCACCGGGGCGCGGAGGAAGTCGCTGCGCGCGAGCAGGGCACTCATCGCAGCCACCGCGTGCTCGGTGCGACGGGAAGCGTTGCATCGGCTGTCATGTCCTGCTGTGCGGCAACTGGATTGGCGAGCTGCTCGATCCCCGCACCGATACTCGCCACCCCGAGCAGGACGTGCACGAAGTCGTCTGCCTCGCAGGGACTTTCAGGGCGGCGGTCGCCGTCGGCGGCCAAGGTGTGAACCACCCGGGCCAGCCCGGCGATGCCAACCAGGTAGCCGATGAACTCGCTCTGGTCGGCGAGCGCTTCGCGGGGATCGGTGAGCGTCATGCGAACCCCTCGGGCCGCAGCCGAGCCAGGACAGAATCGTCGAGCCCACGCCCGATCAAAGCGTCGGCCAGCAGGTCTGCCCAGGCGTTCGGGACGCCGCTGGGCGCGGTGGGACCGTCCAAAATGTTGAGGCTCACCATCTCCCAGACGCGTCGCAGGTTCTCCACTGCTTCGGAGGCGACCAGCGCGTCGCGCAGCCGCGTCCCACGGGGGGTGCGTGCATAGCGGCGGCCTTCGGCAACAAGGAGATCGTGCATGCGTCGGGCGGCCGCGGGATTGCCCAGGACGGCACGACGCAGCCCGACGAGGACGTCGAAGACGGTTCGCTCCGTCCCGTCGGCCTCATCCGGAGGGGCCGGACGCAACTGCGGGGTCTGTTGTTCGATCAGGTCGAGGGTGAGTTCGCGGATCCGCTCGAGTTCCGCGAGCATGCCGATCAAGCCTTCGGGGTTCATCGGGTCCGCCCGTGCACGTAGTCGACCAGGTCGGCGAGCACGTCGCGGTGGCGGCTGCGCGGCAACCAATTCAGGGTGGCAAGAACTTTGGCCGCCTCCCGTGCCTGCCGGGCGGCGATGTCGCGGGCGTGCTTGAGTGAACCGACGCGGTGCATCAATTCGTAAAGCCACCGAATGTCGTTGAGGGTCTTGGGCTCTGAGGGATGCTGCCCCTGCAGCCGGGCCTCGATCTCGGCCCGGCCCGACTGGGACAGTTGCCCGCGAGCGGCGAGCCGGTCCAGCAGCTCGCTCAGCCCCAACTCGTCGTCCGGGCTCGGACGGCGCTTGGCCAGAATCCGCACGGCCTGATCCCGGTCGTTGGGCTCGGCAGTGCGCAAGGCGTGCAACAACATCAGCGTCCGCTTGCCCTCCCACAGGTCGCCGCCGATCTCCTTGCCGTATTCCTGCGGGTCCGCCCGCAGGTTCAGCAGGTCGTCGGTGATCTGGAAGGCCGCGCCGAGATGTCGGCCGAGGGACTCCAGCGGCGCCAACCGCTCGGCTCCCGCGCCGGCGGCGATCGCGCCGGCCTGTAGCGGCGTAATGAAGGAGTACCAGCTGGTTTTCAGTTCCACCATGTTCAGGTAGTCGGCGTCGTCGAGCCGCCAGGCGTTGGACCGGACCCACTCGAGTTCCACGGCCTGGCCGTCGACGGTCAGCCGGGTCATTTTCGCGACGGCACGCAGGATGCGTAGCGCGGGCCCGAGGCCGATGCGCTCGACGTTGTCCAGCAGCGGTTGCAGCGACATCGACAGCATGGCGTCGCCGACGTTGACCGCAATCGGCACGCCGTGGTCGACGTGCAGCGTGGGTTTGCCGCGCCGCCACCAGGATTCGTCCTCGATGTCATCGTGGATGAGGAACGCGTTGTGATAGAGCTCCAGCGTCGCGGCGGTCGGCAGTATCGCCTCGAGGTGGCCACCGAGCCCGAGGCAGGTGGCAATGCTCAGTGCCGGCCGCAGCGCTTTTCCGCCACGCATCGGGTAGTCGAGGATCATTTCGTGCAGACCGCTCGAGTGAGCGTCACCGGGACTGTAGAGCCGCTTGATCTCGCCGAAGCAAGCGTCCTTGCATACAGCGAGATAATCCTCGAGCGGGCTGAGCGCCGTCGGTACCGGCCGCGCGTCAGGCAGCGTGGCTGTCATCAGACGGTGAAGGCAACGAGGCCGCCTTCATCCTTCACCCTGGTGGCGTATGCGATGCGGACTCTCAATTCGATTGTGTTAGCGGCCACTTCGCCGACGACTTCCAGGCTGGGAGGAATGCTGACGGCGATGTCCACCGCTTCTTCACCCGCCGACGCGTCCGCTGCGCCTGCGGGCGCAATTCGCTGGCGCCGTCCCAGCAGCCACCCGCGGACATCGGGGTCGGTCGCGAGCGTGTCAACCCGCTGCAGGGAGTTGACGTTCGCCGGAGGTAGCAGCACGTCCGTTCCGGCGTAACCGTTCGCGATCGTGCTCGCGGCGAGCGCCATCACCCCGAACGTGTCGGTGACCAGACACGACGGGGCACGGTATCCGTTGTTCTCTACCTGCGCGCGGGCCGCGATCAGCGCAATCAGGAGATCCGATGCGGTAATTCCGCCGACCACCTGCTTGGGTGTCGTCCCCGTCAGCAGCGCCGGGAATACGGCGGTGTCGAAATCTGCGGCAAGCTGGACGGTGCTGGCGATCACGTTCGCCAGCAATGTGTCGGCAGTCGGGGCGACAACCTCGGCCAGCGTCAGCGTGAATGAAACGACGTGCGCTGGGGTGAGCGACAACAGGTTGATCGGCGGGGTCAAGTTGTCTTGGGACACCGCCGTCTGGCTGGGGTCGCCGGTGTCCCAGTGCGGGATGGCCTGCCAGGCGACGCTGGTCTGCTCGAAAGTCTCTCGGACTGTTTGGTTGGCCAGGGCCAACCGCTCCGCACTCAGATACATGTCTGACACTCCTTGCCGGCCCCGACTGTCGTTCAAATCATGGCAGACAGAATCAACGTGTGCGCAATTAAATTGCCGAGGTTCAAAAGTGAAGTAGTGCGCTACTTGGTCATCAGGGCTATCTCTTGACCAGGGGTCAGCTCACCGCGTGCCACCGCGTCGCAGTGCGCCAGATGCAGCGGTGCTACGGGATCCTCGGGCAACAACTCGCGGCATCGTTCGAAAGCGGCGCGCGCCCCCTCGACGTCGCCCGCGTCGAACAATGCGAAGGCCTCGTCGAACGCGGGTTGCGCCGCGCGCTTTGCGGCCCGCAGGGGAGCCGAATCCTCTTCGTACACTTCGTAAATCGTCACCGGTCGACGTCGGTTGACCACCATCACGCGCTCCATGCGCCGGATGTCGAATTGCTCGGACGACGAGAGGCGCTGATAGGTGCGGTCGGAGATGAGCAACGCCGAGCCGTAACGCTTGTTGGTGCTCTCGATACGTGCGGCGAGGTTCACCGCGTCGCCGATGATGGTGAGCACCATCCGGTTCACCCCACCGACGAGCCCGACCGCCACCGCGCCTGTGTTGATGCCGATGCCCGCCCGCAGCTCCTCGGAGCCGAGTGCTCTGCGTTCCTGGTTGTGCTCGCGCAGCGAGCGCAGCATGGCCAATCCCGCGCGGATGCCGTCGGACTCGGACTCGAACACGGCGACGATCTCGTCCCCGCGCACGTCTTGAATCATGCCGTTGTAGCTGATGATCGGCAGCTCGACAGCCCGCAGGAAGCCCATCGCCAGGTTGCCCGCCTCGGCGACGTCCATGTCCTCGATCATGGTCGTATAACCCCGGATATCGCTGATGAGCACGGTCATCTCGCGTTCCACCCGGTAGCCGCTGCGGACGCGGCGAAGGTCGTCGATGTCGAGGATGCGCAGCAGTTCATTGGGCACAAACCGGGATTGCACGTCGATCAGGGACTGTCGGTGCTCGTCGGCGGCCCGCAGGCGTGCCTCGAGCTGGAAGTTCCACAGGGGCGCGGCGGCCTGGGCGCTCAAGAAGGCGACCGCCTGTTCGTGGTCGGCGGTGAAGCTTCCGCCGGATTCGTCCTGCTCGGCGTAAATGACGCCGATTATTTTGTCCTGCAACGTGATCGGAACGACGAGCACGGACGGGCCCGGATGCTGTTGACCGCGTCCCGGTGACCGGCCACCCGGTTGGGCGGGCTCGGCGGCGACGATCATGGGGGAGCCGGTGCCCATCGCGCGGCGCACGATGTCGGCGTCGTAGGGCACTTCGGTCCAGGGGCCGTCCACGATCGAGATGTCGCCGTGTTCGTGGATGGCGCGGACCGACAGATTCTCCGCTGCACCGGTGAGGAACAGGACGCGGCGCGCACCGGTCGTGTCCGCCACCGAGCCCAGAATGATGTTGGCCAAGCCGTCCGGGGTCCGGGCGCCCGACAGCGCGTGCAGCAGCTGATGGGCGCCGACCGGGTCGATCCCGGCCGCATCCGTCTTGAGATCGCGTCTGAGCAGCCAGGGATGTTCCCGCGCCAGCCAGTCGGTACGCACCTTGAAACCCAGGTTCAGCCAGCGCTGATAGGCCGATCGCAGCATATGGTCGCGCAGCGTCGTCCGGCTGGTGTCGGCATAGAGGGCGGCCGCCTCCTCCTGGGCTCGCGCACTGATCATCGGCAGCTGATTTTTCTCGGCGAGCTCGATCGCCCTGTGCAGGTGGCGCTCGGCCTTGGCGTGTTGCCCCCGCGCTCGCGCCCATGCGCCCCGGATCAGGGCATAGGGCGCTGCGTAGTTTTCCGGTGCCTCCGTCGCCCACTTGCGGTGCGACGCCAGCGTCTGGCGGACGAAACGCGCCGTCGAGCGATCCCGAGGCGCGCACCGGATCATGCTGAGCGCGGCGATGAGGTGGACAAGTTCTGACACCGCGGTGCCGGCCAGACCCCCGAGGTGCTCGATTGCCTCCGGGGTGGCGGCGACCGCGCCGGCGTGGTCCCCGCACCAGAAGTGCAGGCCCTGCTTCATGGCTGCGGCGACACTCAGCGACACCTCGTCGCCCTCCCGTCGGGCGGCTGGCAGCACCTCTCGCTCGTCGTATCCGCTTTCGCCGGCGAGGAGGACGGGATCGGCGCTGCGGCCCATCAGGTTGAGGCAGAACTGGTGCATGGCCTGGCATAGCGAGCTGTGCACCGGCTGGGAACGGATGTGCGGGATCAGGGAGCTGGCGATTGCGTCGATCTCCGCGAGCGGACGACCGACGCAGAACGACTGCGAGAGCAGGACGGCGACCAGGCTTGCAGCGCTCTCCTGGTCGCCCTGGTCGAGCGCCTCCTCGATGGCGTCGCGAAGCTCGCTCAGGCCGTCGCGGAGCGGGTGGCGCCAGTGCTGGATGAAGTCCAGGTGCATGAACAACGTCTGCGGCCGCGCGTCCCGGAATTCCGGTCGCTCGGCAAGCATCATGCCGACCTCGCCGAAGCGCTGGCTGCCGGCATGGTCACCGAGCAGTACGAGCACAATCCCGTAACCGCCGATCACCACCGGCGAGGAGGGTGTGTGGCCGTGGGCCAGCATCAGATCGAGTTGCTTGCGTACCAGCAAGGGCAACAGGTTGGGCCGGACGAGCACCGACAACCTGCACAGTTCGGCGAGAATCGGCTGGATTTCGATGACCCGCCGGTCCGCACAGTGCGGCAGGTCCAGCAGTCGCTCGCTGCTCCAGCGGCTCATCGTCAGTCGCATCCGGACGATCGCGTTGCCCATCCGCGGCTTGCCCGCCTCGCTGGGGATCTTTTCGCCGAGTTCGTCGAGGGCTTGCAGCCCGATTTCGAGCGCCTCCTGCAGGCGGTTCTCCGCGACCCGGCCCTTGAGCCGTAGATAGGCCAGGCGCGCGCGGTCCGGCGGTTCGTACAGCATCTGCTCGGCCTCGTCGAGCAGCGCATTGAGCACCGGTATGTCACCAACCAGCAGTGCGGCCTCGGCGGCGTCGAGCTGCAGCTCCCGGGTCAGCGCGAAGTGGGCGGCCCAACGTTGCCCGCCAAGCAGATCCAGAGCATTACGGCAATACCCGAGGGCCAACGGGAACGAAGCCTGCGCCCGGGCCTTGCGCGCCGCCCGCCGCACCACCTCGACGAAACCGGTGCGTTCGACCTCGTCGGCCAACCCCAGCCCGCCGATCCCGACGTGGCGCGCGGCCTCGAACACCCGATCGTCCCCGAGCGTGACCAGTCGCCGCCCGATACGCAGGTGCACGGCGCGCATCTGATCGGCGGACATCCCGGCGCGCGCTGCCTCGGCTACCCGGTCGTGGCTGAACCGGTAGCGGGCGTCGCGGCTGATCGCGTTGGTAATCCGCTGGCCACCGCCGTCGAGGGCCTCGACCAAACGAAGCTCGAGGCACACCCACAGCGCGTGGGCCACGACGTCGGGAGACCGCGCGGCCGCTGCCGTCGCGTCGTCGAGGTCGAACTCGGTGCCGATACACGACAACGAACTCAACACCTCCCGGTCGGTCGGGCGGAGCTGATCGAGGTAGCGCCCCAGGAACTCCGCGGCGGTGGCGGAGACCTCGATCGAGCTGAGTACGCGCAGATCCCAACTCGGGCGGCCGCCCGGGCCGGCCGGGTTGAGCGCGCCTTCGCGTTGCGCCCGATAGAACAGCTGACGCAGCTGCAGCGGGTTGCCGCCGGTCCGATGGTGGAACTCCGCTGCCACGTCGCGCATCTCCACGCTGCGACCGCACACCTCGGCGAGCAGCTCCTCGACATCATCGGCGGCCAGCGGTTCGAGCTCGATCGTCTTCAGGCTCTGCGCTCTGATGCCCGCCGCGGTCGCATCGAACGCACCCGAGCGGTACGCACCGACGACCAGGACGTTGCGCAGCGACACCGTCAAGAGTTCGGCCAGCAGCAGCAGTGTGTCCCGATCGGCCCACTGCAGGTCGTCGATCGCCAGGACCACCGGCCGATAGGACGCCGTGGCGGACAACAGCCGAATGGCGGCGCGGTGCAATTGGCGGCGCGAGTCCGCCGCATCGAGGTCGACTTCGTCCGAGGGGCCGCCCAGCACCGCCGCCAGGTCGGGCACGAGTTCGCCGAGAATGCCCGCAAACCCCGACATCTCGCTGACCAGATCGGCGCGCCAGTGCTCGCATTCGGGCGGCCCGGTGACCTGCATGCTGCGCACCAGCGAGCCGAGCGCGTCCGACAGCGCCGCGTAGGGGGCGGCGGCGCCGTCCCGGCACCTGCCGTACGCGAACACGCAGCCACGTTCGGACACCTCGACGCCGAAGGCCTGCATGAGCGTCGACTTGCCGACTCCCGGTGTCCCGCTGAGCAGCAGGCACTCACCGCCGACACGTCCCGCCGTTTCCACCGCGGCCCGAAGTTCGGCGAACTCCTGCTGCCGGTTGATCAGCCGGCCGTCGAGGTCGAGCACCGGGGTCGTCACGGCGCAGGGCACACCGGGGTGGGCGCTGCCGGCCGGACTGCGCAGTACGGGAAAGGGGTCCGGAAAAGGAGTAGCGGTGTTAAGTGAATGCGCATGGCCGGTTCCCCTCCAAGGGAATGTCCACCCGTCGTAGTGACCGTCCGCCCGCCACCCGAGACGTGCGGATCCGGTCGCGGCTGATGGAGCGTCAGCATAACCCAAACGCCGCACCCGGGCCGAGGTCTGGCAGCCCGGTGGCGTTTCGGCTAAGTGAACATCGGTTTGAATGCCTCGGCGGGCTGCGCCAGGGCCAGCGCCGAACTGGTGCCGATCGGCCCGTGCTGGTCGAACAGGATCGCGCTGCCGGTGGCCACTCCGGCGGCTGCGTAATGACTCTGGGCGGCCAACCCGACGTACTCGCCCTCCGGCAGTCGGCTTGCGGTGACCGTGTAGTCGGCATTGATGTACCGCAAACCCCCTGTGCCCCAATGGGTTAGCGAGCTTGTCACATCCCCGACGAACGCCAGCCGGGTGAACGGGGTCAACGGAAAGCCCTCCACCAACGGACGGAAAAGCCTTGTCCAGGCGAATTTCTGGGAGTGTGTCTGCTCCCACTCGCCGGCCGCGATACCCGGGCTGCCTGCCGAAGTGGCGCCGTACCCCCAGATGTGGAACGGCATGTCGTCCGGAAAACCCGCCGAGCCGGCCGGAAGGGGCGGCATCTGCACTGCTGCCGACCAGACTTCGCCCTCGGGATGGTCGCCGCGGCGCAGAAACAGCGCGCTGGCCCGCGCCACGGTCTTCCCGTTCTGCACCAGCGTGCCGTCGACGAGCCTGAGACGACGACCTGCGCGCTGCACCGAGGTATGAATCTGCACCGGCTCGAGCAGCGCCGGCCGCAGTAGGTCCACGGTGAGCCGGGCGGGCTGAAAATCCGCGTCGATACCGGATTGTTCGATACCGGATTGTTCGATTCCCCAACCCAACAGACCGCCGACGATCTGACCGCCCATCGTCGCGCCCCAGGGACCCCGCGTCATCTCACCGGGCAGGTAGAACTCGCCGTCGACCGTGAAGAACGCGTCGAGTGCGGGCGTGGAGTCGGCGGTCGTCATCGAGGACAGACTAACCGGCGATTCAGGACGTAAGTCCCTGGCCATCGGTCCCCGATGCCAGCAGGCTGAACACATGCCCACCTACCGAAATCCACACGTCCGGGACGCGGTCCGACAACTCAACAAGCGGGTGACCAACCCGCTCAGCATGGCCTTGGCGGGCCGCCGCTATTGGTATGCGTCGGTGATCCGGCATACCGGCCGCAACTCGGGACGGCGATACCAGACTCCGGTTGTCGTCATCACGACGCCGGACAAGATCCTGGTGCCGCTGCCCTACGGCACCGGTGTCGACTGGCTGCGCAACGTGCTCGCCGCCGGATCGGCGACCGTAGTGACCAAGGGGCGCACCGTCGAGGTCGTGCAGCCGCGCGTCATCGACGCCGCCACCGCCGAGCCGCAGCTGCCGGGGTGGTGGCGCTGGATCACGCGCACCGTCGACGTCGACAACTTCCTCGAAGCCGATTTGCAGACCTGAT
Source organism: Mycobacterium kiyosense (assembly GCA_021654635.1). NCBI lineage: Bacteria > Bacillati > Actinomycetota > Actinomycetes > Mycobacteriales > Mycobacteriaceae > Mycobacterium > Mycobacterium kiyosense. The sequence goes on along the minus strand of AP025179.1, from coordinate 3,959,449 downwards.
CTGCTGCGCCGATCTGGACCATGGGCCACGCGGCTCCTACGGTGTGAGAGGCATGCTCGATCGGGCGGCGGAAGGAGCCACGGCCATGGCGGAAATCGTCGAGATCCCCCGGGACGGCAACCCTTTCCCGCGGACGGGGGTTTCCTTCGGCCGCAACGGCGTTCCGCACTATGACGACATCCCGGCCACCCTGCTGGACATGCTCGCCGAGCACGTGGACGCGCGCCCGGACAGCGAGGCCGTCGTCGAACTGGGCGGGCAGCGATTGACTTACCGGCAGTTGTGGGACCGTGCGGCGCGGGTGGCCGGCGGTCTGCGGGCGGCCGGGCTCAAAGCCGGTGACCGGGTGGCGATTCGCCATCATGCGGGGGTCAATTGGGTGCTGGCTTTCTGGGGCACGGTGCTGGCCGGAGGCATTGCGGTGGCGGTCAATACGCGTTCGGCTCAGCCCGAGGTGGACTTCGTCCTGGCCGACGCGGGAGCGCACGTCGACCTGGCGCCGGATGCGCCGCTGCCGGACGGGCGGCCCTACGTGACCGAGCGGGCGCAAAGCACCGACGTCGCCGCGCTCTTCTACACCTCCGGCACCACCGGGCATCCCAAAGGCGTACCGACCACGCACCAGGCCTTTGTCACCAATACCGAGAACGCGGTGCGGTGCCTGCGGCAACCCCGGGACATCGCCGAAGCGCTGCGCACCCTCATTTCGGTGCCCTTGTTTCATGTGACGGGTTGCAACTCACAGCTTCTGGCGGCGCACCGGCTCGGCGGCGCGGCGGTGATCATGCCCGTTCTCAACCTCGACGAGTTGGTGAGCGCATTGAGCGCCGAGCGCATTTCGGTGATGGTGACCGTTCCCGCGATCTACGCACTGTTGTTGCGGCACAAAGGTTTCGCCGCCGCCGACGTTTCCGGTGTCCGCTGGGCGGGCTACGGTGGCGCCCCGATCGCGCCCAGCTTGGTGCAGTCGGTGCAGGTCGCGTTCCCGTCAGCCCAAGTGTTCAACGGGTACGGCATGACCGAGAGCGCGTCCCTGATGACCGTGCTACCCGACGCGGACGCGGTCGAGCACGCGGACTCGGTCGGATATGCCGTTCCCTCAGTCGATCTCGGTGTGATCCCGATGGGCGGCGACTCCGCTGACTCCGGTGACCTGGTCGGAGAACTCGTGACCCGGGGCGCCAATGTCACCGCCGGTTACTGGAACCGTCCGGACGCCACCGCCGCGACGATTGTCGACGGATGGTTGCACACCGGCGACGTGGTGCGTGTCGATGCCGCCGGCCGCGTGCACATCGTTGATCGGCTCAAGGACATCATCAACCGGGGCGGCGAAAACGTCTCCAGTGTCGAGGTGGAAGCGGTGCTGCTTTCGGCTCCCGGGGTGGCCGATGCGTGTGTGCTCGCGGTGCCCGACGAGGTGATGGGCGAGAAGGTGGGGGCGGTGCTGGTCGGAGAACAACTGGATGTGACGGCGGTGCTCGAGCACTGCCGCACGCAACTGGCCGACTTCAAGATTCCGCAATACGTCTCGGTGGCGACCACGCCGCTGCCGCGCAACGCCGGCGGAAAACTACTCAAAGGCGCGCTGCGCGAACAGGTCCGGTGGGGGCCGGCGCTGCGCTGAGCCGTCCCGCAGGCCGCCCCGACCATCGGGATACTCAGCGCGCCGGGCTTGGCCATGGCGGCAGAGGCGGGCCCGGATACGCCGGGTCGCGATACGGTTTGCAGCCCGTCGTGCTGCGCAAAGTCGCCGCGTGAGCTGCTTGTAAACGGTGGCTATGACGGACTCCCGGGAAAATGACAAGAGTCGGGTTCTATGAATTCCGTATGTCTGCTAACCGGTCGAATCCCGTCTTCACGAGGCTCTGACCAGCCACGATACAACGACGGCGGCCGCACCCGTGCGGATGCGGGGTATCGGCGATTCAGGGAGCATGCAGAGAAATACGGAGTCAACTCGACCGGCTTACTGCGACCGGTCTGGCAACGAGTGGGGGGTTCGCCGAGCGCACGCGTACCGGCGGTGAGCTTGATCGGACAAACGGCCTGTTGGGCGGGAGCGCCGGTACCACGGCCCGCCGGAGAACGGATACAGATTGGATTTCGGGGCACTGCCTCCAGAGGTCAACTCGGCGCTGATGTACGCCGGCGCCGGGGCGGCGCCGATGCTGGCGGCCGGGGCGGCGTGGAACGGTGTGGCCGCCGAGTTGAGCGCCGCCGCGTCCGATTTCGAGGCGGTGATAACCAGGCTGACCACCGAGGAATGGCTGAGTCCGGCAGCGCGGGCGATGGCCGCTGCGGCGCAGCCCTTCTCGGTCTGGCTGAGCTGCACCGCTGACTGCCTGGCGTTCGCCGGGGAACAGGCCCGGGCGTCGGCGGCCGCTTTCGAGACCGCGTTCCGGGCGACGGTGCCGCCGGCCGAGGTCGCCGCCAACAGGGCGCGGTTGACGCAACTTACGGCGACCAACACATTCGGGCAGAACGTGTCGGCCATCGCGGCCGCCGAGGCGCGCTATGGCGAGATGTGGGCGCAGGACGCCGCGGCCATGTACGGGTACGCCGCGTCCTCGGCGGCGGCAGGGCGACTGGATGCGCTGCGCAGCCCGTCGGCGGTGGCCGACCCCGCCGCCGCGCCCGCGCAGCAGACCGCCCTGGCGCATCTGGTCGACAGCGGCCCGAACGCCGTACTGAGTCTGGCTGCGCCGGCCGCCTCGACCTCGCCGGCAGCGGTGGGCGGGATCGGGGGGGGATCATCGGGCTGCTTGCCTGGATCGACGGCATCGACCATCCGATCTTCGAGGTCGTCAACCACGTCAAGGCCGTTTACGCCGACTTCGGTGCCAATTTCTCGAACATCGCCATGCCGGCCAACGACGACGACGACGATTTCGCCGATATCGCCGCAGCGAAGGTTGCGGCGAGGGCCCCGGCTGGGTGCGCCCGCGGTGCCGGCGGGTGCGACACCGGTGGTGGCCGCCTCGGGTGCGGCGTCCTCGGTCGGTCGCCTGTCGGTGCCGACGGGGTGGTACGTCGCGGCGCCGGCCCGGGCCGGCGAACCGACGTCGGTCGGCACCGGCTGGGCGGTTCCCGGCGCGGACGATCCGATGGACGTGCTGCCGGGCGCACCCGCCGTCGTCGTGGACGGCGCCCGACCGGTGTCGGGGCCGCGTTACGGCGTGCGGCCGACGGTGATGCCCAAGCACGGCGTCGTCTGATCTGGCCCGTACGCTAAGCGCTATGCGGCCGGCAGCGCGCGAACGCGAAACCACTCTGCTGATTGCCAATCGCGGCGAGATCGCTCTCCGAATCATCCGCACCGCAACCGAACTGGGCATGAGTACGGTCGCTGTCTACGCGGACGACGACGCCGACAGCCCGCACGTACACGCCGCCGACGAGGCGATCAACCTGCCGGGCAACGGTGTCGCGGCCTACCTCGACCAGACCGCGGTGCTGGTGGCCGCGAAATCGGCCGGCGCCGCGCTGATCCACCCGGGCTACGGGTTCCTCAGCGAGAGCGCGCAATTCGCCCGGACCTGCGCGAACGCCGGGTTCGTGTTCGTGGGTCCGGCGGCGGAGTCATTGGAGTGCTTCGGCGACAAGTCCGCCGCCCGCGGCGCCGCGGTCACCGCCGGCGTACCGGTGCTGGCGGCCACCGACGGACCGGCCAGCGTGGACGAGGTGCGCGCCTTCTTCGCCGTCCAGGACGGCGGCATCATCATCAAGGCGCTGGCCGGGGGAGGCGGGGCATGCGCCGGGTGGACAGCGCCGACCAGGTTGACGATGCCTACCGGCAGTGCGCCGCCGAAGCCCGACTCGGCTTCGGTGAGTCGGCGGTTTTCGCCGAAGCGCTGCTCGACGACGCCCGGCACATCGAGGTGCAGATCGTGGCCGCGCCGGACGGGGAGCGGATGCGGGCTATTGCGCTCGGCGATCGCGACTGCAGTGTCCAGCGGCGTTATCAGAAGGTCATCGAAGTCGCTCCCGCGCAACAGCTTTCCGACGAGTTGCGGCGCGCACTGCACGGTGCCGCAGCCCGGTTGTGCGCCCAGGTGGGTCTCCGCGGCCTGGCAACCGTGGAGTTCCTGGTTCGCGGTTCCGAATTCGTCTTCTTGGAGGTGAACCCGCGGATTCAGGTCGAACACACCGTCACCGAAGAAGTCACCGGCACCGACCTGATCGCAGTGCAGTTGGCGATTGCCCGGGGTGCGGGCTACGGGCAGCTGAGCCTGCCGGCCGGAATCACCTCGGACGGAACCGAAGTGATCGGTCAGCCGATAAAGCCGCACGGCATCGCCGTCCAGGCGCGGGTCAACATGGAAACGTTCGCTCCCGACGGATCCGTCCTGCCCACGTCGGGAACCCTCAACGTATTCTCGCCGCCCACTGGCCCGGGGGTGCGGGTGGACACCTACGGTCGTCCGGGCCTGACCCCGAGTCCTAGGTACGATTCGCTGCTGGCCAAGGTCGTCACCCATGTGCGGGGCGCGTCATTTGCCGCCGCAGTCCGCAAAATGCACACCGCGCTGGGCGAATTCAGTATCGAGGGTGTCGGCACCAACCTGGAGTTACTGCGAGAGCTGCTGTCCGACAGCGACTTCCAGTCAGGTGTGGTGACCACGAGTTTTCTGGACAGCCGGCTTCCCGGGCTGGCCGCCGCGGCCACGTCGCACCAGCGCCGGCAGCAGGCCCACGTCGAGCTCTACCCGGGGGAGGAAGCGTTGCGGGCACAGCTCGCCGGCACGGTTATCGAGGTCGCGCCCGAGGGCACCAACGTCGAGGCCGGCGGGCAGCTGGTGGTGCTCGAAGCGATGAAGATGCAGCACGTGCTGGTTGCTCCGGGCGCCCTGCGCACCACCCGCAACCTGGTCATGCCCGGCCAAGTCGTCGGGACCGGCGACCCGCTGGTGGTCTACACCCGCACCGGATCCGAGTCCAACGACGAAAACACTTCGGGTTCAATCGATCTCGATGCATCTCGCGCCGATCTGGACGAGGTGCGGCGGCGCCACCTGATCACCCTGGACGAAGGCCGACAGGCGGCGGTCGCCAAGCGGCACCAGCGGGGCCGTCGCACCGCCCGGGAGAACATCGCCGACCTGGTCGACCCCGGCAGCTTCGTCGAGTACGGCGCGCTGGCGATCGCAGCGCAGCGCAGCCGCCGCTCCGAAGAGGACCTGATCGCCAACACCCCGGCCGACGGCCTGGTCGCCGGCCTGGCCACCATCGGGGCGCACCGGTTCGGGCGCGATGCTGCCGAGGCGGTGGTGGTGTCCTACGACTACACCGTGTTGGCCGGTACCCAGGGCATGCGCAACCACGCCAAGACCGACCGGGTTTTCGACCTCGCCGTCCGGAAGCGGCTGCCGGTGGTGCTGTTTGCCGAGGGTGGGGGCGGGCGGCCCGGCGACACCGACGTCGGCGGTCATGCCGGCCTGGACGTGCCGACGTTCGCGGCGCTGGCGGGCTTGTCCGGTCGGGTGCCGTTGGTCTCGATCGTCTCGGGGCGGTGCTTTGCCGGAAACGCCGCGTTGGCCGGGGTGTGCGACGTGATCATCGCGACACCGGACGCCAACATCGGGATGGGCGGCCCGGCGATGATCGAGGGCGGCGGGCTGGGGTGTATCCGCCGGAGGCGATCGGTCCGATCGATGTGCAACGGCGCAACGGCGTGGTGAGCCTGGTGGCGCGCGACGAAGCCCACGCGGTGGCCTTGGCCAAGCAGTACCTGTCCTATTTCCAGGGCTCGCTCGGAAGCTGGGAGGAGCCCGATCCCCGGCTGGCTCGGCATGTGGTGCCGGAGAACCGGTTGCGCGCCTACGACGTGCACCGGGCGATCGAGTCGATCGTCGACGTCGGCTCGATGCTGGAGCTGCGACCCGATTACGGGGTAGGCATTGTCACCGCGCTGGTACGGGTGGAGGGCGAGGCGTACGGGCTGATCGCCAACAGCAGCCACCATTTGGGTGGGGCGATCGACGCCGAGGCCGCCGACAAGGCGGGGGACTTCCTGGCGCTGTGCGAATCGTTCCGTCTGCCGGTGGTGTCGCTGTGCGACACACCAGGATTCATGGTCGGGCCTGAGACGGAGAAAGAGGCGGCGGTCCGCCGGTTCGGCCGGATGTTCATCGTCGGTGCACAATTGACCGTCCCGTTCGGAATGATCATCTTGCGCAAGGGATATGGCCTGGGTGCAATGGCGATGGCCGGTGGCTCGTTCCACGCGCCGCAGTTCACCGTCGCATGGCCGACCGGCGAGATCGGCGGCATGGGTTTGGAAGGTGCTGTGCGGCTTGGCTTCAGCAAGGAGCTGGCGGCCGCCGCGGACGACGCCGCACGACAAGCGTTGTTCGACAGGCTGGTTGCCGCCGCCTACGAGCACGGCAAGGCGTTACGCGCTGCCACGACTTTCGAACTCGACGATGTGATTGACCCGGCAGAGTCCCGGACCTGGATCACCAGGCTGCCGGGACACTGACGGGTTGTGGATAACGGGGTAGTGGTGTTTTGCGTGGGAACCGAATCAGCCGTGGCCGGTGCCGCAACCGACGCCCGGAAGACAGCCTTCGCCGCCCGGCACGCCACCCGGACCGGCGAACTGGCCGCCGCTGCCGCAGATTCCGCCTACGCAGCCCTGGCCGCCGGGTCCGCCGCCGGGGCCTTGGTTGACACCGCCCGAGCCGCAGTTTCCGTTGGCGTCGCAGCCGCTGCCACCCGGGTCAAGGGGTGCGAAATGCGTGATGCCGGTGCTGGGAGAGCCCGGCACGGTCGCGGCAACGTCTGCAGAGGCCATTGGCGCCGCGGCAATCGCTGTAGCGACAGCCCCGGCCACCACCAGTGGTTTCATAAAATTCAATTTCGATAACATGCATCTCGCATACCACGTGTGCGCGCATTCAAACCTTGCCCCAAAAAGTCTTTCACCACTTTTTACAGACAGCAGGCTGACATCATGACCTCACTCGATCTGACCGGCCGCACCGCCATCGTCACCGGCGCCTCACGCGGCATCGGGCTGGCGATATCGCAGCAACTCGCCGAAGCGGGCGCCAACGTGGTGCTCACCGCACGCAAACAGGAGGCCGCCGAGCAGGCTGCCGCCCAGGTCGGTGAGCGGGCGCTGGGCGTCGGTGCGCACGCGGTGGACGAGGACGCGGCGCGGCGCTGCGTCGAGCTCACGGTGGAACGGTTCGGACGGGTGGACATCCTGATCAACAACGCGGGCACCAACCCGGCGTTCGGACCGCTGATCGAGCAGGATCATGCGCGGTTCGCGAAGATCTTCGACGTCAACCTGTGGGCGCCGCTGCTGTGGACATCGCTGGTCGTGAAATCGGGAATGGGCGAGCACGGCGGTGCGATCGTCAACACCGCTTCCATCGGCGGCCTGCACCAGTCGCCGGGGATGGGCATGTACAACGCTACGAAAGCCGCGCTGATTCACGTGACCAAGCAACTGGCCCTGGAACTTTCACCGCGTATCCGGGTCAATGCCATTGCCCCGGGCGTGGTGCGCACCAGGCTCGCCGAGGCGCTGTGGAAAGGCAACGAGGATCCGCTCGCCAAATCCATTGCGGTGGGCCGCATCGGTGAGCCCGTCGACGTGGCAGGTGCGGTCGCGTTCCTGGTGTCGGACGCGGCGAGCTGGATCACCGGCGAAACGATGGTGATCGACGGCGGCCTGCTGCTCGGCCCCGCGGGCGGTTTTCAGTCCCGGTAAGTGACGCTCAACGCAGCGCCGAGGCGAACGTCTCCGCCATCGCCGCCCAGTGCCGCTCGGCGGCCGCGGCGTCGTAGGGCGCATTGTCGGGCACCGCGAACCCGTGCCCGGCCTGGTACCACTCGATGGTGTGCCGGACCCCGGCCGCGGTCAGTGCTTTGCCCAGCTGCTCGGCGTGATCGGCGGTGAACGACGGGTCGTTCTCGGCGCCGCCCACGTAGATCACCGCGTTCATCCGGTCGGCCAGCAGGTGCGGGCTGTCCTCGTTGTCGCTCACCAGGCCGCCGCCGTGGAACGACGCCGCCGCGGCGACCCGCTGTGGAAGGCGCCCGGCCAGCAGCACCGAGATACGTCCGCCCATGCAGTAGCCGCAGACGCCGAACCGCTCGCCGGTGACCTCGGGGCGCCCGGCCAGGTAGTCGAAGAGCGCCTCGGCGTCGCGGGTGATCCGGTCCGGCGTCAGGGTACCCATCATGAACATGATCCGGGCTCGCTCGTCGGCGTCACCGAACACGGTCGCCATGTCAAACGGGGCCCAGTCGCCCTCCCGGTAGTACACATCGGGAAGCAGTACCGCGTAACCGAATCCGGCCAGCTTGGCCGCCATCTCGTCGAACGTGTCCCGCACGCCGCCGGCGTCGGGGATCATGACCACCCCGGGCCAGGGGCCCGTCCCGTCCGGGGTGAACAGTGCGACGTCGCAGCTGCCGTCGGGGGTGGTGACGCTGTCGGTGATTTTCGGCATGCCCTTCGTTCTACTCCGCCCCGTTCCCGCTCAGCCTTGCTACCCCGCGAATAAAACCGCACCGTCAAACCAGCGCCCGGAAAATCGCAGTCAGTTCCCACTAGCGGTGCCAAGCGCGACTAAGCTGGCCGGGTGCCGATCGCGACGCCGTACGAAGACCTGCTGCGCTTGGTTCTGGACACGGGAACGGCGAAATCCGACCGCACCGGCACCGGCACCCGCAGCCTTTTCGGCCGGCAGATCCGGTATGACCTGTCGGCCGGATTCCCACTGCTGACCACCAAGAAGGTTCATCTCAAGTCCGTGGTGTATGAACTGCTGTGGTTCTTGCGCGGTGACTCCAACATCGGCTGGCTACACGAGCACGGTGTCACCATCTGGGACGAATGGGCCAGTGAGACAGGCGAACTGGGGCCGATCTACGGGGTGCAGTGGCGGTCCTGGCCGACCCCGAGCGGTGAACACATCGACCAGATCAGCGCCGCGCTGGAGCTGCTGCGCACCGACCCGGACTCGCGGCGCATCATCGTGTCGGCCTGGAACGTCGGCGACATCCCGCAGATGGCGCTGCCGCCGTGCCACGCGTTCTTCCAGTTCTACGTCGCCGACGGACGCCTGAGCTGCCAGCTTTACCAGCGCAGCGCCGACCTGTTCCTCGGGGTGCCGTTCAACATCGCCAGCTACGCGCTGCTCACCCACATGATGGCCGCCCAAGCCGGCCTGGAGGTGGGGGGAGTTCGTCTGGACCGGTGGTGACTGTCACATCTACGACAACCACGTCGAGCAGGTGACGTTGCAACTCAGCCGAGAGCCCCGGCCATACCCGAAACTGGTTCTGGCGCATCGAGATTCGATCTTCGAATACCGCTACGAGGACGTCGTGGTGGAGAACTACGACCCGCACCCGGCGATCAAAGCCCCAGTAGCTGTATGACGGGCCTGGTGTGGGCCCAGTCGACGTCCGGGGTGATCGGGCGCGCCGGTGACATCCCCTGGCGGGTGCCCGAGGACATGGCCCACTTCAAGCAAATCACGCTGGGACACACGGTGGTGATGGGGCGACGCACCTGGCAATCGCTGCCGGCGCGGAACCGGCCGCTGCCGGGCCGCCGTAACGTGGTGCTGACCCGGCAGCGGGATTTCGTCGCCGACGGCGCCGAGGTGGCGGGATCCCTCGACGAAGCGCTCACCGACCCGGACGACACCTGGGTGATCGGTGGCGGAGAGATCTACCTGCTGGCGCTGCCGCGGGCGACGCGCTGCGAGGTCACCGAAGTCGACGTGGTGCTGCCACGTGACGACGGCGACATCGTCGCCCCGCTGCTGGACGAGACGTGGCAGGGTGAGGTCGGGCAATGGCGGGTCAGTCGCTCGGGGTTGCGCTACCGGTTCCACAGCTACTCTCGAGCGTGAGGGGCGTGGCCGCGCCCGCTCGACGAAATGCCAGGCGTTTCACAAGGGGGAATTCGCAGTGAGAACCGAACCGGGGAAGACGTTCCCGCGCATGTTCCGGGGTTACGACCCGGCCGCGGTGGACGCTCGCATCGAGATGCTGACCGCCAAGGAGCAGCTGCTGCGCGACGACGTGGAGAGCCTGCGGGCCAGGTTGAAGGAGTCCGCCGACGAGGCCGCCGCGCTGCGCGCAGAGGTCGCCCTGCTCGCCGACACCTCGCCGTCGCCGCATGCGGTTCAGCATCGGATGGCCAAGATGATGCGCCGCGCGGTCGACGAAATCGCCGAGATGCAGGCCGAAGCACGCGCCGAGGCGGACGCGTTGATCGAATCCGCGCGGGCCGACATCGCCGACGAGCAGCGCCGGCACGAAGAACAGTTGGCCAACATGCACGCACAGCGCGAAGCCTTGGCAGCCGAATGCGAGGAAACCAGGAAAAACCTGGCCGCGGAGCTGGCCAAGATGCGGGCCGACACCCAATCGACGATCGAGCGGGAGACCCAGCAGGCTCAGCAGGAGCGGGAGCGACTCATGGAGCAGGCGCGGCGCGCGGTGGAGGAGGCCGCCGAGCGGCGCATCCGGATCCTGGAGCAACTCGCGGAGGTCTACCGCGATCTGGATTCGATTCCACCGGCGTTGGAAGCCGCCTACGGCGAACGCGACCGGGAGTCGGGCGCGGTGACGCCGTTGGATCAGAAAAGAAGGACCGGCTAGCCTCGCGGTCGCGGAAGGCCGGCAGGCCGGTATTCTCGGCCCGTGGCGCTGCGGACTCCCAGGCTGACCGCCGCCCAAGCCCGGCGGATAGCCGTTGCGGCTCAAGGGTTTAGCCAGCCGCAGCCGGCCGGTTCGATATCCCGGGCGCACCTGCGGCGGCTGATTTCGCGAATCCAGGTGCTGCAGTTGGACTCCGTGTCGGTGGCGGTGCGGGCGCACTACGCGCCGGTGTTCAGCCGGTTGGGGCCCTACGACCGCAACGTGCTCGACGAAGCGGCCTGGGGTCCGGCCCGCAATCGGCTGTTCGCCGAGTACTGGGCGCACGAGGCCGCGCTGATGGCCGTCGACGATTGGCCGCTGCTGCGCTGGCGGATGCGTCAGTACCGGCACGGCCGGTGGGGCACCCACATCGTCAAGGCCAATCCGCAGCTGGCCGACGACATCGTCGCCGCGGTGACCGAGCTCGGACCCAGCACGGCCGGGCAGATCGAGGCCTACCTGGAAGCCGAACCGCGCGGCGCCACGGGGCCGTGGTGGGGGCGCAGCGACACCAAGTGGGTGGCCGAGGCGCTGTTCGCCGCCGGTGTGCTCACCACGGCCACCCGGGTCGGCTTTGCCCGGCACTACGACCTGGTGGAGCGGGTACTACCGGCGCCCGTGCTGGCTCGGCAGGTCGACGACGACGAGGCGGTACGCGAGCTCGTGCTGCGCGCGGCCACCGCGTTGGGGGTGGGCACCGAGGCGGACATCCGCGACTACTTCCGGCTCTCCGCGCAGCAGACCAGGCCGGCGGTGGCCGAGTTGGTGGCCGGCGGTGCTCTCGAACGCGTCGACGTCGAGGGGTGGCCGCCGGCCTACCTGCGCCCCCGAACCGTGCCGCGCGTCGATCGCGGGACCGCGCTGCTGTGCCCGTTCGACCCGCTGATCTTCTTCCGGCCCCGGGTGGAGCGGCTGTTCGGCTTTCATTACCGCATCGAGATCTACACACCCGCGGCCAAACGCCGCTACGGGTACTACGTATGGCCTTTCCTGCTGGACGGCCGACTGGTGGCGCGAGTCGATCTCAAATCCGACCGGGTTGCCGACGAGCTGCAAGTGGTGGGGGCGTTCGGCGAAGCCGGGATCGACCGGCGCCGGGTTGCGTCGGCGCTGACCGGGGAGCTGGAGTCGATGGCCTCGTGGCTCGGCCTGGGCCGCGTCGGCGTGAACGACCGGGGGGGACCTGGCGGCGGATCTGCGCAGCGCCGTGATCAAGCGGGCCGGCTGATGGACGGCAGGCTGGGGCATCACCTGGAGTTCCGCGTCGGGCAGGCGTTGCCGGCGATGACGGCCGACGGGTGTTTTCCGGTCTACGGTGCCAACGGCGTCATCGGGCGCACGAGAGAGTCCAATGCCCGTGGCCCGATGATCGTGGTGGGCCGCGTCGGCTCGTGCTGCGGCAGCGTGCAGTACTGCCCCGGCGATGCGTGGGTCAGCGACAACGCGATGGTCTGCCGCGCCAAAAAACCCGGCAGAGACGCGATACTGGTACTACCATCTGAAAAGCTTTGAGCTCAACAGGTTTCGCGCCGGTTCTGGTCAACCGGTGCTCAACCACCGCGTGTTGGGCAGCGTCCCGATCAGCGCGGCGGACCCTGCGGAGCGGCAACCGATCGCTGGTCTGCTGGCCGCCCTCGACGACAAGATTGCCGTCAACTGTCGGGTCGTCGAATCCGCCGAAGCGTTGATGACGACGCTGGCCGGGAGAGTCGCCGAGTACACGACACTGGCGAATGTGGCGCAAAGGTCTTCTGCGAGCATCCAACCCGGCAAGCTGGCGGACAATGTCGCGCTCTACAGCTTCCCGGCATTCGACCATGACCAACGTCCAATCATGTTGGATGCCAATGTGATCAGAAGCGTGAAATTCTTGGTCGAGCACCCGTGTGTGTTGTTCGCCAAACTGAATCCCGGCACCCCGCGGATCTGGAATATCCCGCGCCCGGGTGCCGAACCAGGTCTGGCCAGCAGTGAATTCGTGGTGCTGCGGCCGATCGGAGTGGACACTTCGGTGTTGTGGTCGGCACTTCGGCAGCCGGAGGTGTCGTCGGTGCTTGCCCGGCTGGCTGCGGGGATGACGGGCAGCCGACAACGCATCCGGCCGCGCGAACTGCTCGATGTCCGGGTGCGTGACGTGCGCTGTCTGGATTCCGGGTCGGCGGCGACGATCACCACGCTCGGCGCGGTCTGTGAGCAGCGTCGCGCCGAATCCGCCGCGTTGGCGGCGATGCGCGACCGGCTGCTTCCGTTGCTGATCAGCGGCGCCGTGCGGGCAAGGGACCACTTCGTCGCGACTTCTGCCCCCGATACCGGAGACTAGGAGGCCGCATCGATGCCGCCTCACAGACAGCCTGAGCCTTCGACCATGAGGGAACTCAAGGACACGCTGTGGAAGGCCGCGGACAAGCTGCGCGGATCGCTGTCGGCCAGCCACTACAAAGACGTGATCCTCGGTCTGGTGTTTCTGAAGTACCTCTCGGACGCGCTCGACGAGCCCGGAGTGTTCGTGGTGCCTCCGGCCGCGCGATGGAAGTTCCTGGCGGACAACGCTGCTGAGGGCCGGCCCGGCAAGAACATCGGTCAGCTCGTCGACGAGGCGATGGACGCCGTGATGATGGCCAACCCGACGCTGGGCGGGACGCTGCCACGTGTGTACAACCGCTACGACATCGACCAGCGCCGGCTCGGCGAGCTGATCGGCCTGTTCGACAGCGCCCGGTTCAGCCGGCAGGGTGCGCACCGAGCCCGCGACCTGATGGGGGAGGTCTACGAGTATTTTCTGGGCAATTTCGCTCGCGCCGAAGGCAAACGGGGCGGCGAGTTCTTCACGCCACCCAGCGTGGTGAAGGTGATTGTGGAGGTGCTCGAACCCGCCGGCGGCCGGGTCTATGACCCGTGCTGCGGGTCGGGCGGCATGTTCGTGCAGACCGAGAAATTCATCGCCGACCACCACGCGGACGCGAAAAGCATTGCGATCTATGGCCAGGAGAGCATCGAGGAAACCTGGCGGATGGCCAGGATGAACCTGGCCATCCACGGGATCGATCACGCCGGGTTGGGCCGGAGGTGGGGTGACACGCTCGCGCACGATCAGCACACCGACGTCAAAATGGACTACGTGCTGGCCAATCCGCCGTTCAACATCAAGGACTGGACCCGTCACGAGGCCGACCCGCGCTGGCGGTTCGGCGTGCCGCCGGCCAACAACGCCAACTTCGCGTGGATCCAGCACATCCTGTCCAAGCTCGCGCCGGCGGGCAAGGCCGGGGTGGTAATGGCCAACGGCTCGATGTCGTCGAAATCGAACGGACAGGGCGACATTCGGGCGCGGATCGTGGATGCCGATTTGGTGTCGTGCATGGTTGCGCTGCCGACACAGTTGTTCCGTAGTACCGCAATCCCGGTGTGCCTGTGGTTCTTTGCCAAGGACAAGACGGCAGGTGAGCAAGGTTGCGTCGACCGTTCCGGTCAGGTGCTTTTCATCGATGCCCGCGAGTTGGGTTCCCTGGTGGACCGAACCGAGCGCGCACTGAGCGACGACGACATCGCTCGGATCGGTGACACCTACCACGAGTGGCGGGGTACGCCTTCGGCAGCTGCGAAAGGCATTACCTACAAGGATGTTCCGGGGTTCTGTAGGTCGGTGACACTGGCGGAGATCAAGGCCGCGGACTATGCATTGACCCCTGGTCGGTATGTCGGCGCGGCCGCGGCCCAGGACGATGGGGAGCCGATGGGTCAGAAGATCGCGCGCTTGAGGACGGAATTGCTGGCGGCGTTGGACGAGTCGGCACGGTTGGACAATGTGGTCCGAGAGCAGCTGGAGCGGATCGATTCGGGGCCTAGAAATCCTTTGCGGCCCTTACGCTGATCCTTTTCGTCGACCAGTCGCAGGCCGGGTGAGGTCGTTTGCCGTTAAGTTCCCAGCCGGCCTGGTGCGCGATGATGAGGGGCATTGACGGCGCAACAGAAGTCAGTGCAATGGTCCGTCCGGCTAGAGAAGCGGTTCTGCGACGTGTGCGGGACGCCCGTCACGCGACGACAGCGGACAGGCGAACACAAGCAAGTCACCGTCTTGTTTGCCGACGTTGTCGGTTCGGTGAGGCTCGCTGTGTCGTGCCCTCCGGGCGTGATCAATTCGAGGTGGCATGGCGCGTCGAGGTAGCTCGGTGCGTAACCCGCCCTACCGGCCAAGAAACTGTCAGCCTCCCGGCTGCGTGCAAAGGTGCGCGAAGCGATGAAGACGACCGATGGTGCGGCATCGGTGGCGACGGGCTTCGCTGCTACCGCGGGACGACCCACGGCGCTGACCTCGTGGAGCAAGTTGTGCCTGGCCGACGCAGTAATTGACCGAACCGGTGCAGCGCGATACCGGCAGTGGCCGCGCGGGCTAAGGTGAGCGCCGTGGCCGAGACCGCGCCGCTACGCGTGCAACTGATCGCCAAGACCGACTTCCTGGCGCCCCCCGACGTCCCCTGGACCACGGACAGCCCTGACGTGCAAGGGGGCTCCGCACTGGTCGAGTTCGCCGGTCGCGCCTGCTATCAGAGCTGGTCCAAACCCAATCCTCGGACCGCGACCAACGCCGGCTACATCAAGCACATCATCGACGTCGGGCATTTTTCGGTGCTCGAGCACGCCAGCGTCTCGTTCTACATCACCGGCGTCTCCCGCTCCTGCACCCACGAACTGATCCGGCACCGGCATTTCTCCTATTCGCAGCTCTCGCAGCGCTACGTGCCCGAATACGAGTCCCAGGTCGTGGTCCCGCCCGGCATGGAGGACGACCCCGAGCTGCGGGAGATCCTGACGGCGGCCGCAGACGCCAGCCGCGCCACCTACACCGAGCTGCTGACCAAGCTGGAAGCCAAGTTCGCTGACCAACCCAACGCGGTGTTGCGGCGCAAACAAGCCCGCCAGGCCGCCCGCGCGGTACTGCCGAACGCCACCGAAACTCGGATCGTCGTGACCGGCAACTATCGGGCCTGGCGGCACTTCATCGCCATGCGGGCCAGCGAGCACGCCGACGTCGAGATCCGGCGGCTGGCTATCGCCTGCCTGCGCCAGCTGGTCGACGTCGCGCCTGCGGTTTTCGCCGACTTCGAGATCACCAGGCTCGCGGACGGCACGGAAGTCGCCACGAGTCCTTTCGCGACCGAAGCCTGAGGCCGCGTAGCGGGGGAAGGCGTAGGGAGCAATCGGGTTGTGTGACCGAAGCCTGAGGCCGCAGGTCTGACCCCCTAGGCGGTTCAGCGCTAAAATAGCGCTGTGGCGACCATACAGATCCGGGAAATCCCCGAGGATGCCTACCTGGTCATCCGAAATCGTGCCCGCGCCGCGGGGCGATCGCTGCAGTCGTACATGCGCGACTGGGTGGTCGATTTCGCCAACCGCCCCACTCCGGCTGAGGCGCTGGAAGAAATGGCGGCGGCACGGAAGGCGGGCGATACTCCGGCCGCCACAACGGAATCCATCCTCGCCGATTTGGCCGAAGACCGGCGGTGAAGGACTTTGTCATCGATGCGTCGGCATTAGTGCTGAGCCTGGTCGGTAAGACCGCCGCAGCGGACGCGTTGCGGCAGCGGCTGCCTCAGATGCGCCGACATGCGCCGCACCTGATCGACGCGGAGGTGGGAAATGTGCTGCGCCGTCACGAGCGGGCCGGGCTCATAAGCGCCAGAGAAGCTGAAACGGCGCTGCGGATGCTCGATGCACTGGTAGACAACCGCTACCCACATGCCGGGATGTTGGCTCGCCGAGCGTGGGAAATGCGGCACCACGTCAGCTTCTACGACGAGCTTTATGCAGCCCTTGCCGGACATCTTGACATCCCGCTACTCACTGCGGATGCCCGCCTCGATCGCGCGGCAGGCCTGGCATGTCGCGTCGAAGTGGTCGGATGAACCGCCGGACCGTCCGCGGCGATACCAATCGGCTTGCCGTAGCCAGGTAATCTGGTCAACCGTGAGCACCGTCGGATTCGATGCCCCAGCGCGGCTGGGAACCTTGCTGACCGCGATGGTGACACCATTCGACGCCGACGGCGCCCTGGACGCCAAGACCGCGGCCCGGGTGGCCACGCACCTGGTGGATCAGGGGTGCGACGGGCTGGTGGTCTCGGGCACCACCGGTGAGTCGCCGACCACCACCGACGACGAGAAGCGCGAACTGCTGCGGGTCGTTCTCGACGCGGTGGGGGACCGGGCCCGGATCATCGCCGGTGCAGGCACCTACGACACCGCGCACAGCATCAAACTGGCCAAGGCAGCGGCGCAAGAGGGCGCGCACGGACTCTTGGTGGTCACTCCGTACTACTCGCGGCCGCCGCAGAGCGGGCTGCGGGCCCATTTCACCGCCGTCGCCGACGCCACCGACCTGCCGGTCGTGCTCTACGACATTCCGCCGCGCTCGATCGTGCCGATCGAGCCCGACACCCTGCGCGCGCTGGCGGCCCACCCCAATATCGTCGCGGTCAAAGACGCCAAGGCCGACCTGCACGGCGGCGGGCAGATCATCGCCGAAACCGGTCTGGCCTACTACTCCGGCGACGACGCGCTCAACCTGCCCTGGCTGGCCATGGGCGCCACCGGCTTCATCAGCGTGATCTCCCATCTGGCCGCGGGTCAGCTACGAGAATTGTTGTCCGCCTTCAATTCCGGCGACATCGCCACCGCCCGCAAAATCAACGTCGCGCTGGGTCCGTTGTGCAACGCGATGGCAAGGCTGGGCGGAGTCACGCTGTCCAAGGCCGGTCTGCGGTTACAGGGCATCGACGCCGGCGGCCCACGGTTGCCCCAGGTCGCCGCCACCCCCGAGCAACTCGACGCGCTGGCCGCGGACATGCGCGCGGCGTCCGTTCTCAGGTGAGCTGGCAGTGAACGAAGAACTCGCCCCACCAGGTCCCCTGCCCGCGGGCGGGCTGCGGGTCACAGCGCTCGGTGGGATCAGCGAAATCGGCCGCAACATGACGGTTTTCGAGCATCTCGGCCGGCTGCTCATCATCGATTGCGGGGTGATGTTCCCCACCCACGACGAGCCCGGCGTCGACCTGATCCTGCCCGACCTGCGTCACATCGAAGACCGCCTCGACGACATCGAGGCGCTGGTGCTCACCCACGCGCACGAGGACCACATCGGGGCGATCCCGTTCCTGCTCAAGCTGCGTCCCGACATCCCGGTCGTCGGCTCCAGATTCACCCTGGCGCTGGTTGCCGCCAAATGCCGGGAGCACCGGATCAAGCCGGTGTTCGTCGAGGTCAAGGAGGGGCAGAGCAGCCGGCACGGCGTGTTCGAATGCGAGTACTTCGCGGTCAACCACTCCATTCCCGACGCGCTGGCGATCGCCGTCTACACCGGTGCGGGCACCGTGCTGCACACCGGCGACATCAAACTCGACCAACTGCCGCTGGATGGCCGACCCACCGATCTGCCCGGCATGTCACGCCTCGGCGACGCCGGCGTCGATCTGTTCCTGTGCGACTCGACCAACGCCGAGCACCCCGGCGTCGGGCCGTCGGAAAGTGAGATCGGCCCGACTTTGCACCGGTTGATCCGCGGCGCCGACGGGCGGGTGATCGTGGCATGCTTCGCCTCCAACGTCGACCGGGTGCAGCAGATCATCGATGCCGCAGTGGCTTTGGGCCGCCGGGTTTCGTTCGTGGGCCGATCGATGGTGCGCAACATGGCCATTGCGCGTGAGTTGGGCTTCCTGCGGGTCGCCGACACCGACCTGGTCGACATCGCGGCGGCCGAGATGTTGCCACCCGACCAGGTGGTCCTGGTCACCACCGGTACCCAGGGTGAACCGATGGCGGCGCTGTCGCGGATGTCGCGCGGCGAGCATCGCAGCATCACCCTGACATCGGGGGACCTGATCGTGTTGTCCTCGTCGCTGATTCCGGGTAACGAGGAGGCGGTCTACGGCGTCATCGACGCGCTGGCCAAAATCGGGGCTCGTGTCGTCACCAACGCCCAAGCGCGCGTGCATGTTTCGGGCCATGCTTACGCCGGGGAACTGCTCTTCCTGTACAACGGGGTGCGGCCGCGTCACGTCATGCCGGTGCACGGAACCTGGCGGCACCTGCGAGCCAACGCCAAGCTGGCCGCCAGCACCGGCGTGCCCCAGGAGTCGATCCTGTTGGCGGAGAACGGCGTCAGCGTCGACCTGGTCGCCGGCAAAGCCGTGGTGGCCGGCGCGGTTCCGGTCGGCAAGATGTTCGTCGACGGCTTGATCACCGGCGACGTCGGCGAGATCACGCTGGGGGAGCGGCTGATTCTGACCGAGGGTTTCGTCGCGGTGACCGTCGTGGTCAAGCGCGGCACCGCAAAGCCGGTGGTGCCGCCGCATCTGCATTCGCGCGGGTTCTCCGAAGATCCGAAAGCGCTTGAGCCGGTGGTGCGTAAGGTCGAAGCGGAGCTGGAATCGCTGGCGGCCAACAACGTCGTCGACCCGATCCGGATCGCGCAGGGTGTGCGCCGCACGGTGGGCAAGTGGGTGGGCGAGACGTATCGCCGTCAACCCATGATCGTGCCGACCGTCCTGGAGGTTTAGGTCTTCTCGGCGTATGCCGACCATTCGATCTGGGAAGTCGCCAGTTTGCGCCCGGTGGGCGCGACGTAGCGCTCGCTGAGTTCGTCGGGCCCGAGTTGCTCCACCAGTCGCCAGCCGTATTCGTTCAAGAACTGCGCGACTTCGTCGGGATCAAGACCGAAGTGCCACAACTTCTTTCGTCCACGGACCGACCGGTACAAGGTGCGGGTTCCGTATCGGTTGGTGCCGTCGATGAAGTCGCGACGGACGTAGGTGAACACCAGGCGGCTGCCCGGTGCCGTCGGGCGCAGCCCCTCCAACGTGGTGCGTACCGCTTGCTCGGTGAGGTATTGGGTGACTCCCTCCCAGATGAAGAACGCCCGGTAGTCGGGGAGGTAGCCGTGCTCGGCCAGTGCGGTCAGCAGGTCGTCGCGTTCGAAGTTCAACGCCACCAACCGAACCGAGAGTGGCAGTTCGCCCAGCACCCGTCGTACCGTTTTGGCCTTGCGGGCGATGTTGACCGGCAGGTCCACCTCGAAGACAGGCTTGCGGACCTGGCGGTTCAACCGGTACGCCTGGGTGTCCAGGCCGGCGCCGAGGATCACCACCGCGTCGATATCGTCGAGAGCCTCGGCGAGTTTGTCGCCGATAAATCGTTTGCGGCAAGCGATATTGGCCCATAGCCCGCGGCCGGTCCACTCCGAGGCGCGGATCAGCGCGCCGCGGACTGTCGGCCAGTGTGTCGTGGCGACGAGCAGGCGCATCGGTATCGGCAGAAACAGTTCGGCGAGATCATCGTCGATCAGCCTGCGATCGGCCGACTCGTTCTGCTCGACGGCGGCCAGCACCATCGGCCCGAATGCGGTGCGCGCGGCGGGGTTTCGGGACATACGCCTACCTCTTGTTCACCGAACCCGCGTCAACCGGCAGCGTGACCCCGGTGATGTAGCGGGCCTGGTCGGACACCAGCCAAGCTACCGCGTTGGCGATGTCGTCGGGCTGCAGAATCTGCACCGGCAGTGCATTGGTCATTCCCGGGGCCGAACCCGATTCGGCGACCATGTCGGCCAGCCACTGGCGGATGAACTTGTTGTTGATCATCGGTGTGTCGACCCCGGACGGATGCACCGAGTTGACCCGAATGTCATGTTTGGCAAGCAGATTGGCGTACAAGCGCATCAGTCCGACCATCCCGTGTTTGGCGGCGGCATAGCCGATGGAGCCGGCGTCGGCGCTGCCGACGCCGGCCAGTCCGGCGGCCGAGCTGATCAGCACGATCGAACCTCCGTCGCCGTGCGCGACCAGAGCAGGAATCGCGACGTCGACGGTGTGGTAGGCGCCAGTGAGGTTCACGTCGATGACATCGCGCCAGCCGTCTGCGGACTGCATCGGCGCGATACCGGCATTGGCTATCACGATGTCGAGCCGGCCGAACTCGTCCAGACCTTCTTGCAGCGCCGCCGCCAGCGCGTCGCGGTCCCGGACGTCGGCTTGGCGGGCCACGATGCGCGCACCGGTGTCCTCGACCTGCTTGACGGTGACGGCCAGATCCTCGGCGGTGCCCAGCGGGTAGGGGACGCTGTCGATCTGGCCGCACAGGTCGACCGCGATCACGTCGGCGCCGTCGGCGGCCAACCGGACCGCGTAGGCACGGCCCTGGCCGCGCGCGGCGCCGGTGACGAAGGCGACCTTGCCTTCGAGCGCGCGACTCATCAGGAGCGCAGTTGGCCCTTGTCGGGGTCTCCAGCGGGAAGCGGCTGCAACATCTTGATGTCGGGAGCCCCGGCCAGGTGATCGCCGACGGCGGCGAACATCTTGCCGATCGCGGGGGCGGTGCTGTGGGTCTTGAGCGCCTCCTCGTCGGCCCACTGCTCGACGAAGACGAAGGTCTCACCGGTCTGGTGCAGCGAGTACAGCTGGCAGCCGGGCTCTTCGTGCACCTCGCCGGCGGCGCCGGTGAGAATGTCGCGGACGGTGTCGACCGATTCAGGCTTGACGGTCATGGTGGCGACGACGACGACGGGCATGGTGAGCCTCCTGGCGACTTTGGCGGGTTCAGGCGTGAACTTTCGGTGGTGCGCCGCGGCACAACCGCGGCCGGTTGTCACCCTACTCACACCGGTCAGGTCACGAGGCGGGCACATCGCGGCGACGCGGTCGTTACCAGTGTGGCGGATGGTGCAGATGTTGTTTTTGCGACTAGGCTTGCGATCATGGCAAGTAAGACCGTCGCTGGCTCCGGAACCCGAACGAGCAGGTCAAAGGGTTCTCCGCGGACCGGAGCCCGAGGTGGGCGAGCCGCAGCAGCTGGCACATCGCAGGCCAAGCGTGCAGCCCGGCCGGCCAAACGCCCGACCCGGGCCGCCAAGCGTCCCGCCCGCCCAGCCAAGCGCCGCAATCAGTCGCTCCTGGTGCTGGCGGGAATCGCCGGGGGCCGGGCGGCCCGCGCCACCTGGATGATGGCCGCCCGAGGCACCGGCACCGCCGCACGGTCGATCGGCCAGGCTCGCAACATCGAACCCGGCCACCGACGCGACGGCATCGCGCTGGTGCTGCTCGGTCTGGCCGTCATCGTCGCCGCCAGCTCGTGGTTCGGCGCCGCCCGGCCGGTCGGCGCGTGGGTGGACGCCGGATTGCGCACCTTCATCGGTTCGGCGGTCGTGCTGCTGCCGCTACTGGCCGCCGCCGCGGCGATCGTGCTGATGCGCACCGAACCCAACCCCGACGCGCGGCCGCGGCTGATCCTGGGATCCAGCCTGATCGCCCTGTCTTTCCTCGGGCTGCGCCACCTGTGGTCGGGATCGCCCGAGGATCCCGAAATGCGCCGGCGGGCGGCCGGCTTCATCGGCTTCGCCATCGGTGGTCCGCTCTCGGACGGGCTGACGCCGTGGATCGCGGCCCCGCTGCTGTTCATCGGCGCGTTGTTCGGGCTGCTGCTGCTGACGGGCATCACCATCCGCGAAGTGCCCGACGCCCTGCGCAGCATGTTCGGCACCCGGATGTTCCAGCGCGACTACGACGACTACGACGACTTTGCCGCAGACGACTTCGCCGGCGACGACGCGGACACCGTCGAAGTGACGCCGGCCGAGGACTTCTCCGACGGCTACTACGACCAGTCCCTCGACGACGTCCCCAAGGCGTGGCCGTCGGCGCAAGCCCCGCAGACCCCGGGTCCCGAAGTCCAGGAGCCCGAAGACTCAGTCGATTCCGAGGCTCCGACGGAGCCCGTCCTCGGGCGGTCGCGGCGGCGCGGCGGCAAAGCCGAAAAGCGGGGCGATCAAGCGCTCGACCGCGTCGTCGAGGGCCCCTACACGCTGCCGTCGCTGGATCTGCTGGTGGCCGGGGATCCGCCGAAGAAGCGCAGCGCCGCCAATACGCACATGGCCAGCGCCATCGGCGAGGTGCTCACCCAGTTCAAGGTCGACGCCGCCGTCACCGGATGCACCCGCGGTCCCACGGTCACCCGCTACGAGGTCGAACTCGGACCCGGCGTCAAGGTGGAGAAGATCACCGCGCTGCAAAAGAACATCGCCTACGCGGTGGCCACCGAGAGCGTGCGCATGCTGGCCCCCATCCCGGGCAAGTCCGCGGTCGGCATCGAGGTCCCCAACACCGACCGCGAAATGGTGCGGCTCGCCGACGTACTCACCGCGCCGTCCACCCGCCGCGACCACCACCCGCTGGTGATCGGGCTGGGCAAAGACATCGAAGGCGACTTCATCTCGGCCAACCTGGCCAAGATGCCGCACCTGCTGGTCGCCGGCTCCACCGGATCCGGCAAATCCAGCTTCGTCAACTCCATGCTGGTGTCGCTGCTGACCCGGGCCACCCCCGAAGAGGTCAGGATGATCCTGATCGACCCCAAAATGGTGGAACTCACGCCCTATGAAGGCATTCCGCACCTGATCACGCCGATCATCACCCAGCCCAAGAAGGCCGCCGCCGCGCTGGCGTGGCTGGTCGAGGAGATGGAGCAGCGCTACCAGGACATGCAGGCCTCCCGGGTGCGGCACATCGACGACTTCAACGCCAAGGTGCGCTCCGGGGACATCACCACGCCGCTGGGCAGCCAGCGTGAATACCGCCCGTACCCCTATGTGCTGGCCATTGTCGACGAGCTGGCCGACCTGATGATGACCGCACCGCGCGACGTCGAGGACGCGATCGTGCGGATCACGCAGAAGGCCCGCGCCGCCGGCATCCACCTGGTGCTGGCCACCCAGCGGCCCTCGGTGGACGTCGTCACCGGGCTGATCAAGACCAACGTGCCGTCCCGGCTGGCGTTCGCCACGTCGTCGCTCACCGACAGCCGGGTGATCCTGGACCAGGCCGGCGCGGAAAAGCTGATCGGGATGGGCGACGGCCTGTTCCTGCCGATGGGGGCGAGCAAGCCGATCCGGCTGCAGGGCGCCTACATCACCGACGAGGAGATCCAGGCCGTCGTCGCCGCCTGCAAGGACCAGGCCGAGCCGGAATACACCGACGGCGTGACCGCCGCGAAACCGACCGGGGAACGCGCCGACGTCGACCCCGACATCGGCGACGACATGGATGTCTTCCTGCAGGCGGTGGAGTTGGTGGTGTCCAGCCAGTTCGGCTCGACCTCGATGCTGCAGCGCAAGTTGCGGGTGGGCTTCGCCAAGGCGGGCCGGCTGATGGACCTGATGGAGACCCGCGGCATCGTCGGGCCTTCGGAGGGCTCCAAAGCGCGCGAGGTGCTGGTCAAGCCCGACGAGTTGGCCGGGACGCTGGCGCTGATCCGCGGCGGGGCGAACGCCGACGGCGGCGACGCCGAGTAGCTGCTCGCATGGCTACAGGACCAGCAGCATCCGGGAATTACCCAGCGTGTTGGGTTTGACGTAACTCAGATCCAGGAATTCGGCCACGCCGATGTCGTAGGAGCGGCACATCTCCTCGAACACCTCGGCGGTGACCGGGGTGCCCTCGATCTCGGTGAAACCGTGCCTGGCGAAGAACTCGGTCTCGAAGGTCAACACGAACAGTCGCTGCAGCTCCAGCTCCCGGGCTACCTCGAGCAGCCTGTTGACGATCGCGTGGCCGATGCCGTGGCCGGTCATCGCCGGATCGACCGCGACGGTCCGGATCTCGCCCAAGTCCGCCCAAAACACGTGCAGTGCCCCGCAACCGACGACCTTGCCCTCGATTTCCGGGTGCTCGGCGACCCAGAACTCCTGGACGGACTCGTAAAGCGTGACGAGATTCTTTTCCAGCAGGATTCGGCCCGAATAGGTGTCGACGAGATGCTTGATGGCGGGAACGTCGGAAGTCCGCGCCCGCCGGACCACCGGCTGGTTGTCCCGTCGACTTTGGGTCACGTGCAAACAGTATCGACGTCAGCCACCACATGAGCTGGTCAGCCGTTATTCTGTTGCCGTGGTCGGGGCAGCCGCAGACAGGTCAGATCGAAGGCCGTGCCCGCATCGCGAATCTCGCCAACATCCTGACTCTGACCCGGCTGCTGCTCGTCCCGATCTTCCTCTATGCCCTGTTCTACGGCGACGGCCACCACACCTACGCGCGGATCGTGGCGTGGGCGATCTTCGCCGTCGCCTGCATCACCGACCGGTTCGACGGACTGCTGGCCCGCAACTACGGCATGGCGACCGAGTTCGGCGCATTCGTCGACCCGATCGCCGACAAGATTCTGATCGGGTCGGCGCTGATCAGCCTGTCGATGCTGGGTGAGTTGCCGTGGTGGGTGACGGTGGTCATCATGGCCCGGGAGGTGGCCATCACCGCGTTGCGGCTGGCCGTCATCCGGCGCGGCGTTATCCCGGCCAGCTGGGGGCGGCAAACTGAAGACGGTCGTCCAAGCGGTGGCGATCGGGTTGTTCGTACTGCCGCTCGCGGGTCTGCTGCACACCGCCGCGCAGGTGGTGATGGGGCTGGCGATCGTGCTGACGCTGGTCACCGGCATCGACTACGTGGCGTCGACGGTGCGAGAAATCCGCCACACCAAGCGGTCCGGTTAGATTTCTGTCGTTTTCCTGGGAACCAACGCGGCCCCGGTTGGCGTTGTCCTAAAGTCCCATGCTTTTTAGGGGCACGATCGTGACTGGATTCTGACCGGATGGAGGAGAGCGCGATGACGTCACTGGTGCGCGAGGTCATTGGCGACGTGCTGCGGGGGGCCCGGACATCTCAGGGCCGGACGCTGCGCGAGGTGTCCGATTCGGCGCGGGTAAGCCTCGGGTATCTGTCGGAAGTCGAGCGCGGTCGCAAGGAACCCTCCAGCGAGCTGCTCAACTCGATCTGCGACGCGCTGCAAGTCCCGTTGTCGCAGGTGCTCATCGACGCCGGCGAGCGGATGGCCGGTGAGGAGCGCAGCAGCGCACGCCTCGACGCCGGGGCCGCCACCATCGATGTCAGCACCAAAGTCGTCATTCCGCCGGTGGTCGCGCTGGCCGTCGCCTGATTGCCGGCCGAACACCTCGTCATTTTGGTCCCACCATGGGTGGGTAGATGCGGGTTGACCCACTAAATTGAGCGTCAGGGGTAGCGTTGCGGCCCAACCAGCACATAAGAAGCGAAGGCGGAGCTCACTGATGGCCAATCCGTTCGTCAAGGCGTGGAAATACCTGATGGCGCTGTTCAACTCGAAGATCGACGAGCACGCCGACCCCAAAGTGCAGATCCAGCAGGCCATCGAGGAAGCCCAGCGCACCCACCAGGCGCTAACCCAGCAGGCCGCGCAGGTCATCGGCAATCAGCGTCAGCTTGAGATGCGGCTCAACCGGCAGCTGGCCGACATCGAGAAGTTGCAGGTCAACGTGCGTCAGGCGCTGACGCTGGCCGACCAGGCCACTGCCGCCGGAGATGCCGCCAAGGCCACCGAGTACAACAACGCCGCAGAGGCCTTCGCCGCGCAGCTGGTCACCGCCGAGCAGTCCGTCGAAGACCTCAAAACCCTGCACGACCAGGCTTTGCAAGCCGCGGGCCAGGCCAAGAAGGCGGTTGAACGCAACGCGATGGTGCTGCAGCAGAAGATCGCCGAGCGCACCAAGCTGCTCAGCCAGCTCGAGCAGGCCAAGATGCAGGAGCAGGTCAGCGCGTCGCTGCGGTCAATGAGCGAGCTCGCCGCGCCGGGCAACACCCCCAGCCTCGACGAGGTGCGCGACAAGATTGAACGCCGATACGCCAACGCGATCGGATCCGCCGAACTCGCCCAGAACTCCGTGCAGGGCCGCATGCTCGAAGTCGAACAGGCCGGCGTCCAGATGGCCGGGCACTCGCGGCTCGAGCAGATCCGCGCCTCGATGCGCGGCGACGCACTGCCGGCCGGGGGGACGCCTGCACCCGGCGTGAACACCACCACGCCCGCCACCGGGGCCGCCGGACCTGTTCCTGAGCAGCCCTACGGTCAGCAATAGGCGTGACGTCCGAGATGTCTGCGAAGTCGAATCCACATCCGCGGTGGCGGGCGCTGCTGCAGCGCGGATTCGATACCGTTGCCGACTTGACCGGCCTGGTCGCCCAGAAGATCAACGCGGTCGCCGATCCGCGCGCCCGGATGCTGCGCCGCCGCCGCCGCGCGCTGCGCTGGGCCTGGATCTTCACCTTCGGGTGCCTGTTCTGGGCGGCGGTGACGGCGGGACTGGCAGCCTGGGGCTGGTTCGCGCTGCTGCTGCAGATCACCGGAGCGATCGCGGTCTTGATGGTGATTCCCGCGACCCTGCTGTTCTTCCGCTACCACTGGTTGAAGGCCGAGCCGCTGCCATCGCCGCGGCTGAGCAACATCCGGCGGCTGCCGGCGCCGGGGTCGGCCGCTCGGCCGGCGATGTACGCGCTGGGGGCCTCCGAACGCGGGTTCTATTCGCTGCTAGGCGTGATCGAACGCGGCGCCCTGCTACCGGCCGACGAGATCGCCGAGTTGACTGCCGCGGCCAACCGGACGTCAGCGGCGATGGCCGCCACCGCGACGCAGGTGGTGTCGATGGAACGGGCCGCGCACAACTCCGACCCGTCGCGGGAGTACCTGGTGCCGACCATCAACGCCTACACCGCTCAGCTGGGCGCGGGCGTTCGTCAGTACAACGAAATGGTCACTGCGGCAGCGCAATTGGTGTCGGCGGCAAACGGGGAGGGCGCGGGCGGCGCGATTCAACAGCGCTACCGCGACGAGCTGGTCGACGTGACCGATCGGTTGATGAGCTGGGCGCAGGCGTTCGACGAGCTCGGTGGGTTGCCGAGGGCAATGTAGGCCTGACCGCGCTGCAGCGGAGGCGAACTACCGCCCGTTCTGACCGCTGGAGCCGAGTAGTAGCCCGCCGGCGCCACCGGGACCGACTGCGCCGCGCGTCCCGCTAGCGGCGGCAGTCCCGCCGTTGCCGCCGTTGCCGATCAGCCAGGCGTCGCCGCCGCTGCCGCCATCACCGCCCTTGCGGGGCGCACCAGCCAGCGTTTGACCGCCGTTCCCGCCGTTGCCGGCATCGCCGATCAGCCCGGCCTTGCCGCCGTTTCCGCCGTTTCCGCCGTCGCCGCCGATGCCGCTTCCGCCGGTGCCGCCGGCCCCGCCGCTACCGTAGACCGGTCCGGCATTTCCGCCGGTCCCCCCAGGCCCGCAGTACTGACCCAAGCCGCCGGCGCCGCCTGCGCCGCCGGAGCCGATCAGCGCGCCGGTGCCGCCGGCGCCGCCCTGGCCGCCGGTGCCGGCAGCCATGATCTGCACGAATTGTTCATGGAACGCCGACGCCTGCGCGCTGAGGGCCTGGTACGCCTGGCCGTGGGTTCCGAACAACGATGCGATGGCGGCCGACACCTCATCGGCGCCTGCGGCCAGGACCGCGACGGTGGGGGCTGACGCGGCGGCACCCGCCGCATCCACCGACGCGCCGATGCTGGCCAAGTCCGCTGCAGCTGCCGTTATTAACTCTGGCGTCACGACTACAAATGACATTTTGGGCCTCCCCAATTTGCCATGGCCTATCGGTCATGCGCATTACGAGGCTCCGAGCCTGCCCTCGAACCTCGTCAGCGTCATCGTAAGTCGATCGCGGCGCGGTGATTTTTAGGTTTTTCACCGAACAACGTCAAATTTCGCTCAGAAATTTGCCATTTGCCACGTGCCGCGGCATGTGCCGTTTGCTGTGGACGTGGCTTGCCCTAAAGCGTCGGGCGCAGCGACGGGATCACCATGCCGGCCACGCCACGCAGCGTCGCCTTGAGCATGTCGAAGACGTCGAAGTAGTCCCGCCAGAGCGTGATCCGCCCGTCGCGCACCTCGAACACCCCGCACACCCAGAACTGGATTCGCAGCGGCCCGAAGACCAGCACGTCGGTGCGTTCGGTGAGCACCGCGTCGCCGTCGGCGGCCACCCGGTGGAACTTCACCTCGAAACCCATCCGGCCCTGCATCTTGCGGAACAGCTTCACCACGCGGCGACCACCGCGGATCGTCGAAAACCCGACGTTCTCGTAGACGAGGTTGTCGTCAAGGGCGGCGTCCAGGGTCTCGAAATCCTGATCCTGCAGCGCATACAAGAATCCCTCGACCGTGCGGATGTTGTCGTTGGTGGTGGTCTGAGTCAGCTCGGTCATGGTTGCCAGCGTAGGCGAGTGCGGTTGTGGCAGGGTAGGGCCGATGCGCGTCGCCGTGGTAGCCGGGCCCGATCCCGGGCACTCGTTTCCCGCGATCGCGCTGTGCCGGCGCTTATCCGCGGCCGGAGACACGCCCACGCTGTTCACCGGGGTCGAGTGGCTGGAGGCCGCCCGCGCGGTCGGGGTCGACGCCGTCGAACTGGACGGTCTGGTGGCCGTCGACGAGGACGTCGATGCCGGCGCCAGGATTCACCGGCGAGCGGCGCGGATGGCGGAGCTCGTCGCGCCGACGCTGCGCGAGCTGGCTCCCGACCTGGTGGTCTCCGACGTCATCACCGCCGGCGGTGGCATGGCCGCCGAACTGCTGGGCATCCCGTGGGTCGAGCTGAGCCCGCATCCGCTGTACCTCCCGTCGAAGGGGTTGCCGCCGATCGGCAGCGGTCTGGCGCCTGGGACCGGGGTGCGGGGACGGCTGCGCGACACCGTGATGCGAGCGCTGACGACACGCTCGGTGCGTGCGGGTCAGCGCCAGCGTGCCGCCGTGCGGGTGGACATCGGTTTACCGGCCGACGATCCGGGGCCGCTGCGGCGGCTGATCGCCACGCTGCCGGCGTTGGAGGTGCCTCGCCCGGATTGGCCGGACGAGGCCGTCGTGGTGGGACCGCTGCATTTCGAGCCGACCGAACAGGTGCTGGAGATTCCGCCCGGCTCCGGGCCGGTAGTGATGGTAGCCCCTTCCACCGCGGCGACGGGCACCATCGGGCTGGCGGAGCTCGCCCTGGAAAGCCTGATACCGGGCGACACTTTGCCCGAGGGTTCGCGGCTGGTGGTGTCGCGGCTCGGTGGTGCGGACCTGGCGCCGCCGCCCTGGGCTGTGGTGGGGTTGGGCCGGCAGGACGAGCTGTTGACCCACGCCGATGTGGTGATCGGGGGCGGCGGTCACGGCCTGGTGGCCAAGGCCTTGCTCGCCGGGGTGCCGCTGGTGGTGGTACCCGGCGGTGGCGATCAGTGGGAGATGGCGAACCGGGTGGTGCGGCAGGGCAGCGGGCGGCTGATTCGCCCACTGACCGCCGAGGCGCTGGTATCAGCGGTCGGCGACGTGCTGGGGTCGCCCGGGTATCGCGAGGCCGCCCGGCGGGCCGCCGACAGCATTGCGCAGGTGGCCGACCCGGTGCGGGTGTGCCACGAAGCGCTTGCTTTGGCCGGGTGACCGGCTGGGTATCTTGGCTGGCGTGCGGCTGACGGAGTTCAACGAGCGGGTGGTGCTGCGCTTTGGCGCCGCCTACGGCGCATCGGTGCTGGTCGACCACGTTTTGACCGGGTTCGGCGGGCGCACGGCCGCGCAGGCGATCGAGGACGGCGTCGAGCCGCGTGAGGTGTGGCGGGCGCTGTGCGCGGACTTCGACGTCCCGCGCGACCAGTGGTGATGTTGCTCCCTTTTCGCCGAACGTCACGCTGGCGCACACTTCGACGCCGAACGTCACGCTGGCGCCCAACTCCCTGCCTTTCCGCCGAACGTCACGCTGGCGCAGACTTCGACGCCGAACGTCACGCTGGCGTGACTCTCGGCGGGGAACTCAAGCCGTCAAAGCCCGCAGTCGCCGCATTTGCCACCGCCAGGCACGCGGTAGTAGAGACAGCAGCTGTTGCGCCGGAAGCCCAGATCGGGGCCGACGAGTTCGCCGGTTCCGGCCAGTTCGCCGATATCCAGCAGGGCGGCAGTGGTGCGGGTGATCGGCCCCCGGAGATCGGGCCGCGCCGCGAGCAGCATTCGCGCGGTTCCGGTGAGCGCCGAGGCGATGTTGCCGGAGCGCAGGCCAGGTGCCAGATTGACCCGCAGGCCGGCGGCAAACCGCTCCATGTGGTCCTGCACGACGACGCAATACAAGAGTTCGGGATCGGGTGGAACGGTTTCGCCGACGGGTTCGGGCAGCCGCAGTTGGGCGCTGTCGTCGGCGCGCTGCAGGTCGGTCAGGTCGGGCAGCACGCCGTGGGCCAGCACACAGGCCAACACGAGTGACCACAGCCGAGCGGCGTGGGCCAGGTGCACCAGCGAAGCGCCGATTCGCGGCTCGGAGCTGGCCAGGCGCGTGTTGGTGACATCGATCAGATCGGTGAAGCCGTCGGTGTAGGACGTGGTGACGGGATGCCAGCCCGTGGGGTCGCCGCCCACTTTCACGGCGAAAAATCCTCCATAGGTGGAGATCTCGGCGAGTTCGGCGGCGATGTCCATGGGTTTCCGGGTGCCTTTCCGGCGAAATCGCCCTATGCGGCGTGTCGAAAGTGGAGTCGAACAGGTGTTCGGCTAGTGTGTTGGCATTCGGAGATCTCGACTTGTCGGTGGCCCTCTCTAGTGTCACAGCCAACCGACCAATACCGGTCACCGAACACCGACTACAGGAGAGGCACCATGGCACAAGCCCCTGACCGCGAGAAGGCTCTCGAACTGGCGATGGCCCAGATCGAGAAGAGTTACGGCAAAGGCTCGGTGATGCGCCTCGGCGACGAGGTGCGTCAGCCGATTTCAGTCATCCCGACGGGGTCCATCGCGCTGGACGTCGCGCTGGGCATCGGCGGCCTGCCCCGTGGCCGGGTCATCGAGATCTACGGCCCGGAGTCCTCGGGTAAGACCACCGTGGCACTGCACGCGGTGGCCAACGCCCAGGCAGCCGGCGGCGTCGCGGCGTTTATCGACGCCGAGCATGCGCTGGACCCGGATTACGCCAAGAAGCTCGGCGTCGACACCGATTCGCTGTTGGTCAGCCAGCCGGACACGGGGGAGCAGGCACTTGAGATCGCCGACATGCTGATCCGTTCGGGTGCGCTGGACATCCTGGTCATCGACTCGGTGGCGGCACTGGTGCCGCGCGCGGAGCTCGAAGGCGAGATGGGTGACAGCCACGTCGGGCTGCAGGCCCGGCTGATGAGTCAGGCGCTGCGGAAAATGACTGGTGCGCTTAACAATTCGGGCACCACGGCGATCTTCATCAACCAGTTGCGCGAAAAAATCGGAGTCATGTTCGGGAGTCCTGAGACGACCACCGGCGGCAAGGCGCTGAAGTTCTACGCGTCGGTGCGTATGGACGTGCGGCGGATCGAGACGCTCAAGGACGGCACCAACGCGGTCGGCAACCGCACCCGCGTCAAGATCGTCAAGAACAAGGTGTCACCGCCGTTCAAACAGGCCGAGTTCGACATCCTCTACGGCAGGGGTATCAGCAGGGAAGGTTCGCTGATCGACATGGGAGTGGATCAGGGCTTCATCCGCAAAGCCGGGGCCTGGTTCACCTACGAGGGCGAACAGCTCGGCCAGGGCAAGGAGAACGCCCGCAACTTCCTGATGGAGAACAGCGAAGTGGCCAACGAGATCGAGAAGAAGATCAAGGAAAAGCTCGGCATTGGTGCAGTGGTGACCGATGACAGCGTCCTGCCCGCCCCCGTCGACTTCTGAGTCGTCTCGCCGCGAAGAGCAGGCGCGGGCATTGTGCCTGCGCCTGCTCACCGCGCGAGCACGTACCAGGGCCGAATTGGCCGGCCAACTGGCCAAGAAGGGCTATCCCGACGAGGTCAGCCACCGGGTACTCGACCGGCTGGCCGCCGTCGGGCTGGTTGACGATGCGGACTTCGCCGAGCAGTGGGTGCGGTCGCGGCGGGCGAACGCGGGTAAGAGCAAACGCGCGTTGGCTGCTGAGCTGCGTACCAAGGGCGTGGACAACGAGGTGATCACCGGGGTGCTCGGCGGGATCGATGCCGGTGCCGAGCGGGCGCAAGCCGAGCAGCTGATACGGACTCGGCTGCGCCGGGAGGTGCTGGGTGGCGACGACGACATCAAGGTGACTCGCCGGCTGGTCGGGCTGCTGGCCCGCCGCGGGTACAGCCAGACCGTCGCGTGCGAGGTGGTGCTGGCCGAGTTGGCCGCCGAACGGGAGCGTCGGCGGGTCTAGCCGACCCGGCTGCGGGGGCTGCCGTGAGCTGCGGGTTCCTCCGGTCAGCGGCGGTCCCCGTACCATTACCCCGTGACTTCGACGGTGGTACCAGGCGTTGCGGGCGCGGCGAGTGACGCCGTTTCCGCAGCGTCGGCGCGGACCTACCAGGTGCGTACCTACGGCTGCCAGATGAACGTCCACGACTCCGAGCGACTGGCGGGCCTGCTCGAGGCGGCCGGCTACCAGCGCGCGGCCGACGAGGCCGAGGCCGACATCGTCGTGTTCAACACCTGCGCCGTCCGGGAGAACGCCGACAACAAGCTCTACGGCAACCTCAGTCACCTGGCGCCACGCAAGCGCAGCAACCCCGACATGCAGATCGCCGTCGGCGGGTGCCTGGCGCAGAAGGACCGCGACGTTGTGCTGCACAAGGCGCCGTGGGTCGACGTCGTCTTCGGCACTCACAACATCGGCTCGCTGCCCACCCTGCTGGAACGCGCCCGGCACAACAACGCGGCACAGGTGGAGATCGCCGAGGCCCTGCAGGAGTTTCCGTCTTCGCTGCCGAGTGCTCGCGAATCGGCTTATGCCGCTTGGGTTTCCATCTCCGTGGGCTGCAATAACAGCTGCACGTTCTGCATCGTCCCGTCGTTGCGGGGCAAAGAGGTCGATCGCAGTCCCGCCGACATTCTGGCCGAGGTGCGCTCACTGGTGGACGACGGCGTCCTGGAAATCACCCTGCTGGGTCAGAACGTCAACGCCTACGGCGTCTCTTTCGCCGACCCCGCGATACCCCGCGACCGCGGCGCCTTCGCCGAACTGCTCAAGGCCTGCGGCGACATCGACGGCCTGGAGCGGGTCCGGTTCACGTCACCGCACCCCGCCGAGTTCACCGACGACGTGATCGAGGCGATGGCGCAGACACCGAATGTCTGCCCGGCGCTGCACATGCCGCTGCAGTCCGGATCGGATCGGATCCTGCGCGCGATGCGCCGTTCCTACCGCGCCGAGCGTTACCTCGGCATCATCGAACGGGTCCGGGCGGCGATGCCGCATGCCGCCATCACCACCGACCTGATCGTCGGATTTCCCGGCGAGACCGAGGAGGACTTCCAGGCCACCCTCGACGTCGTGGCCCGGGCTCGATTCGCGGCGGCATTCACCTTCCAGTACTCGCAGCGCCCCGGCACCCCCGCCGCTGAACTCCCGGATCAGCTACCGAAAGCCGTTGTGCAGGAACGCTATCTGCGTCTCGTCGACCTGCAGGAGCGGATCTCCCTCGAGCACAACCGCGCCCTGGTCGGCCAAACCGTCGAACTTCTGGTCGCCACCGGGGAGGGACGCAAGGACGCCAGCACGGCACGCATGACGGGCCGGGCGCGCGACGGCAGGCTGGTCCACTTCGCCACCAGCGACCGGACCCAGGCGGTCGACTCGACCGGGCGCGTGTCGGGAACCGACCAGGTGCGCCCCGGTGACATCGTTACCGTGCGAGTTACCGACGCCGCACCGCACCACCTTATTGCCGATGCCGGCGTCCTGAGCCATCGCCGCACCCGCGCCGGAGACGCGCACGCCGCGGGCCGCAAACCGAGCAGCGGGGTCGGCCTCGGCATGCCCGCGGTCGGGTTGCCGCTCGCCCCGGCCCAACCGGCCGGATGCGGTCAACCCGGCTTCGGTCGATGAGCAGATGAACGGAGACACAGACGTGGCGGATTTCGACGCCTACCGGTCCGAGATCGAGGACGCCGAGCGGCGTGTGGCACGTGAAATCGATCCTGGTGCAAGGGCTTTGGTCGTGGCGATCTTGGTGTTCGTATTGGTGAGCTCGTTCGTCCTGCCGCACACCGGAAGCGTCCGCGGCTGGGATTTGCTGTTCAACACCCACGGCGCCGCCCAGGCGGTGGTCGCGCTGCCGTTGCGGGTTTTCGAGTGGCTGGCGCTGGTGTTCGGGATCGGCTTCTCCACGCTGGCGTTGCTGACCCGGCGCTGGGCGGTGGCGTGGGTGGCACTGGCGGGCTCGGCGCTGGCCAGCGGCGCCGGCATGCTGGCCGTCTGGTCGCGCCAGACTGTGCCGCTCGGCCACCCCGGCCCGGGCATCGGCCTGTTCGTCTCCTGGATCACCGTGATCCTGCTGACCTTCCACTGGGCCCGCGTGGTGTGGCAGCGCACCATCGTGCAACTGGCCGCCGAGCAGGAACGGCGCCGCGTCGTCAGCGAGCTGGAGTCCAACACCGTCCTGGGCCGTCCGCCCGCGGAGCCGACCGACCCCGAAAGCCCCGAGCCCGACGAACGCTAGGACCTGCGGGTCAGCGCCTTGGCCGCGGCGTCGGCCCACTGCTGCCACTGCTCGGCGTTGGCCCTGGCCTGATCGGCTTCTTTGGTCTTGCCCGCCGCCTCGGCCTTGGCCGCCTGCTGTTCGTACTGCTCGGCGCGGGCCCGGAACTGCTCGGCGCGGGCCTGCGCCTGCGGGTCCGCCCAGTCCGACTCGCCTGCGTCACGCACCTTCTTCTCGATCGCCCGCAGCCGCCGCTCCAGATCGGCGGACCGCTCCCGCGGCACCTTGCCGATCGCATCCCATTTGTCGGCGATCGCGCGCAGCGCGGCGCGCGCGGCGTCGTGATTGCTGGTGTCGATCTTCTCCGCTTCGGCCAGCAGGGCCTCTTTGGCGGCGGCATTGGCCCGCTGCTCGGCGTCCTTTTCCGCGGTGACGGCGTTGCGGGCCTTGAAGAACGTGTCTTGAGCGGCCTTGAACCGGCGCCACAGCGCGTCGTCGACGTCCTTGCTGGCGCGTCCCGCCGCCTTCCACTCGGTCAGCAGCTTGCGGAACTCGGCGCTGGTGGCCGCCCAGTCCGTCGAGTCGGACAGCGCTTCGGCGCGCTCACAGAGCCGCTCCTTGGCCGCACGGATGCCCGAGCGCTCCCGGTCCAGTTCGGCGAAGTGGGAACCGCGCCGCCGGTTGAAGGTCTCCCGCGCGGTGGAGTAGCGCTTCCACAACGCGTCGTCGACCTTGCGGTCCAGCCCGCTGATCGTCTTCCACTCATCGAGGATGGCCCGCAGCCGGTCGCCGGCGACTTTCCAGTGCGTCGAGTTGGTGGCCAGCTCCTCCGCCTCGGCGGCCAGCGCCTCCTTGCGGGCGGTCTGGGCGATCCGATGCTCTTCGCGCCTGGACCGGTGCGCCGTGACGTACACGTCGATGCGCGCCTGGATATCGTCCAGCCGGCGGGCGATCGCGTCCACGTCGCCGAGCACCGCAGCCGTGGGCAACGTCTCGGCCAGTGCGGCGGCGTGGGCGCTGATCTTGCGGGGATCCCCGGTGCCGGACACCAGCCGCTCTTCCATCAGCGAGACTTCGGTGCTCAGGTCGTCGAAACGCCGCCCGAAATGGGAAAACGCGGCTTCGGGGTCACCGGCTTGCCAGGAGCCGACAACACGCTCGCCGGACGCGGTGATCAGCCATACGGTGCCGTCGTCGTCGACCCGCCCGAACTTGTGCGGATCGCTGGGCGGGTGCTTGGACACGTGGTGGGTGACCGTGGGTCGGGTACCCGGCGCCGGACCGGGCCGGGGCCCGGGACCTGGGCGCGGGCCGGGTACCGGCCTGGCGGATGTTTCACTGATCGACCCTGCTGAGTCGTTGCCGCTGGGCTGGTCACCCGTCATTGCGCTCGTCACCTATCCTTCTCCGTCACGCGGTCGAGATCCCGCGCAGCTGCCGCGCGAAGCGGCACCCAAGACGACCGGCAGCTCTGGTGCTCTGCCGACCGGTTCCCCACCAGTATTCAAGCAGTTTGGCAGGCGGTACGCGGCCACCTTTGGGCACCGATGCTTTTTCCCGCCGTGACAGGGTGCGTAACGAATCGGTTCCCGTTGGATTGCACCCGGCGGGGACTGCTCGCGGCCGGGTACCGTAACGAGGGGACGTCGGCGGGCGCGGAGCATTCTCACAGCCGCCACATAACCGGCTCTGGGCGGAGCTGAAGTTTCGCTGGCAAGGCTCTGGGGCGAGGTAACCGTCGGGAGGTTTCCAAGGGCGCGAAACGGATTGGCGACCGGCCGCAGCACTGTTCAGTGTCTCTGCAGAGCCATACAGTATTGGTTGAACTGCCAGCGAATATCAGGTGTCCGTAGACCTGACGGGGGGACGCTGGCGGCGAAGTTGGGAATGAGGGTCACCCATGTCAATGGTTGCGATCGCCGGGATCATCGCCCTGTTCGCGGCGCTGGCCTCGGCGACGGGCGACGTGATCCGCCAGCGCTCGGCGCACGAGATCACCGACGAGCAGGTCGGCCATCTCAAGCTGTTCGGCATGTCCCTGCGTGACGCGCGCTGGTGGACGGGCGGTCTGTGCGCCATCCTCAACTACAGCCTGCAGGCGGTGGCGCTGATCTGGGCGTCGGTGATGCTGGTGACGGCGCTGCAGGTGACGGCCCTGCTGTTCGCTCTGCCGATCTACTCGCGCCTGACCCACCACCGCATCACCCGGTCGGAGTGGATCTGGGCGAGTGTGCTGGCCGCGTCTCTGGCGGTGGTCATCTCAGTCGGTGACCCGACGGCCGGACATGACCGGGCACCGCTGTCGACGTGGCTGATCGTGGCCGTGGTGATGGGTCCGCTGTTGGTGTCCTGTGTGATCGCGGCAAAGGTGTGGTCGGGCCGCCCGCAGGCAGCGGTGCTGCTGGCCTTCGTCGCGGGTTCCTCGCTGGCCTTGTTCGCCGTGCTGACCAAAGGCGTCGTCGACGTGCTGCACACGCGGGGTTTCTTGGCCGCGATCAGCGCGCCGGAATTCATCCCGTGGCTGGTGATGATGCTGTGCGGGATGATTTTCCAGCAGTCGGCGTTCCGCGCCGGCGTGCTGACGGCATCGCTGCCGACGATGACGGTGGCCAAGCCGGTGGTGGCCACGGTGCTGGGTATCACGGTCCTGGGGGAGACGCTGCGGGCCGACGGCTTCGAGTGGGTCGGCCTGGGTGCGGCCGTCGCCATGGTGATCGCCGCGACGGTGGCGCTGGCTCGCGGCGAGGCCGCCACGATCGAGGCCGAGGCCGAAGCCGAAGCTGAAGCCCCCACCGCCCCGGCCCGACCCGCCGCTCCCGTCATCGCGGCCGAGGAGCCGGCGTGGGGGCCGACGACTGGGTGACGTCCAGCTAGTTTGGTGGCGTGCTGAGCGCGATCGCGATCGTCCCTTCCGCGCCGGTGCTGGTCCCGGACCTGGCTGGGGCGGCCGCCGCCGAGACGAGTGAGCTGCGGACGGCGGTACTGGCCGCGGCCGCGGTGTTGCCGGCCCGGTGGATCGCCGTGGGCATTGCGGGCACCGACGCCACCCTGGGCCCGGAGTGCGCCGGAACCTTCGCGGGATTCGGCGTCGACGTACCCGTGGCTCTCGCGCCGGGAAGCCGCCAGCCGACCGACCTGCCGTTGTGCGCGCTGCTGGCTGGGTGGGTCCGCGGCCGGGCCCGACCTGACGGCAGCGTGCAGGTCCGGGCGTATGCCGCCGACCGGGACCCCGCCGGCGCGCTCGCG
This sequence comes from Mycobacterium kiyosense, assembly GCA_021654635.1. Lineage (NCBI taxonomy): Bacteria > Bacillati > Actinomycetota > Actinomycetes > Mycobacteriales > Mycobacteriaceae > Mycobacterium > Mycobacterium kiyosense. The sequence goes on along the minus strand of AP025179.1, from coordinate 3,921,234 downwards.
TGCGGGCGCCGGTTGCGTATTGAGATCGACGGCGAATCCGAGCCGATCGGTGTGCTGGTCGTCGCCGACGGCGTGAACACCCTGACCCCGAGCGCGCCCGGCGGCTACGACCCCAGCGGCGCCCCTCCGCAGCTGGTCCTCGACGATGCGCTCGCCGCCGGTGACATCGGCGCCCTGGCCCGGCTGCCGGACCGGGTCCTGGGTCGGGTCGCCTTCCAGGTGCTGGCCGGTCTGGCCGAACCGGACCGCGGTCGGCCAAGGAGCTCTACCGGGGGGCGCCCTACGGGGTGGGCTACTTCGCCGGTGTCTGGCAACCATGAGACCGCTGGCGATCATCGGCCCGACCGGCACCGGCAAATCGCAACTTGCGCTCGACGTCGTGGACCGGTTGGGCGGCGCGGCGGAGATCGTCAACGCCGACGCGATGCAGCTCTACCGCGGCATGGACATCGGGACCGCCAAGTTGCCGGTCGCCCAGCGCCGCGGCATCCCGCACCACCAGCTCGACGTCCTCGACGTCACCGAAACCGCCACCGTTGCCCGCTATCAGCAGGCGGCCGTCGCCGACATCGAGGCGATCCGGGCCCGGGCGGCCGTCCCGGTCGTGGTCGGCGGGTCGATGCTCTACATCCAATCCCTGCTGGACGACTGGTCCTTCCCGGCGACCGATCCGGCCGTACGCGCCCGCTGGGAACAACGGCTGGCCGAGATCGGGGTGGCCCGGCTGCACGACGAACTGGCCCGCCGGGATCCCGTCGCGGCCGCGGCGATTCTGCCCACCGACGGCCGGCGCACGGTGCGGGCGCTGGAGGTAATCGAGCTCACCGGGCAGCCGTTCGCCGCGTCCGCGCCGCGCATCGGTGTCCCCCGGTGGAACACCGCGATCGTTGGGTTGGATTGTGACACAACGATTCTCGACGAACGCCTGGCGCGGCGCACCGAGCTGATGTTCACCGAAGGGTTGGTCGACGAGGTGCGGACGCTACTCGGTCGCGGCCTGCGCGACGGCGTCACCGCCGCCCGCGCGCTGGGTTACGCGCAAGTCATCGAGGCACTGGACGCCGGCGGAACCGCCGAACTACTCGACGACGCGCAGCAGCAGACCTTTTTCGGCACCAGGCGCTATGTGCGACGGCAACGATCGTGGTTTCGCCGCGACCACCGCGTGCATTGGATCGATGCGACCGCGGCCGACGCGGTCGATCAAACGCTGCGGGCCTGGCAACGCTCAGGCTGAGTTCGTAGGCTGATCCGGTGTTCTTCGCCAAGGGTCACGGCACCCAGAACGACTTCGTGCTGCTGCCCGACGTCGATTGCCGGGTGGGGTTGCCCGCCGCCAAGGTCGCCGCGTTGTGCGACCGGCGCCGCGGCCTGGGCGCCGACGGTGTGCTGCGGGTCACCACCGCCGGGGCCGCGCAGGCCGCCGGCGTGCTCGATCGGCTGCCCGATGGCGTGTGCCCCGGCGACTGGTACATGGATTACCGCAACGCCGACGGCTCGACCGCGCAGATGTGCGGCAACGGCGTGCGGGTGTTCGCCCACTACCTGCGTGCCAGCGGGCTGGAGACGCGCGACGAGTTCGTGGTCGGCTCCCTGGCCGGACCCCGGCCGGTGACCCTGCACCACGTCGACCAGACCAACGCCGACGTCACCGTCGACATGGGCAAGGCGAATGTGCTCGGCCGCGGCGAAGCTACGGTCGGCGGCAGGCGATTCGCCGGAGTGGCGGTCGACGTGGGCAACCCGCACCTGGCGTGCGTCGATCCGCAACTGACCGCCACCGCGCTGGCCGCCCTGGACGTCGCGGCGCCGGTCACCTTCGATACCGCGCAATTCCCCGAAGGTGTCAACGTCGAGGTTCTCACCGCCCCCGCCGACGGCATGGTCACCATGCGCGTCCACGAACGTGGTGTCGGCGAGACCCGGTCGTGCGGCACCGGAACGGTCGCGGCCGCCGTCGCGGCGCTGGCATCCGAGGGTGCGCAGACCGGAACCCTGACCGTGCGCGTTCCCGGCGGCGACGTCGTCGTCACCGTCACCGAGGCCACCAGCTTCCTGCGCGGGCCGTCGGTGCTGGTGGCCCGCGGCGAGCTCGACGACGCCTGGTGGGACTCACCGGCCTGATATTCAGGTGCATCGCCGCCCGCGACGTGCCACCATCGAAAGCGCTTATGAATTATCCAGATTCGCCCGAAACGGGCATTCCAGAACCCAGCCTCGGTGAGCTCGCGCTCGAAGATCGATCCGCGCTGCGCCGCGTCGCCGGGCTGTCGACCGAACTCACCGACGTCTCCGAAGTCGAATACCGGCAGCTGCGCCTGGAGCGGGTGGTGCTGGTCGGCGTGTGGACCGAGGGGACCTCAGCCGACAACCAGGCCAGTATGGAGGAGCTGGCGGCGCTGGCCGAAACCGCTGGCTCCGAGGTCCTCGAAGGCCTCATTCAGCGCCGCGACCGCCCCGACCCGTCCACCTATATCGGCTCCGGCAAGGCCCAGGAGCTGCGCGAAGTGGTGATCGCCACCGGCGCCGACACGGTGATCTGCGACGGCGAGCTGTCCCCGGCCCAGCTGACGGCGCTGGAGAAGGCCGTCAAGGTCAAGGTCATCGACCGCACCGCGTTGATCCTGGACATCTTCGCCCAGCACGCCACCAGCCGGGAGGGCAAGGCACAGGTAGCGCTGGCGCAGATGGAATACATGCTGCCGCGCCTGCGCGGCTGGGGTGAGTCGATGTCGCGGCAGGCCGGCGGTCGCGCCGGTGGCAGCGGTGGTGGGGTGGGCCTGCGCGGCCCGGGTGAAACCAAGATCGAGACCGATCGGCGCCGCATCCGCGAGCGGATGTCCAAGCTGCGCCGCGACATCAAGGCGATGAAGCAGGTGCGCGACACCCAGCGCAGTCGCCGGCTGCACGCCGACATGGCGTCGATCGCCATCGTCGGGTACACCAACGCCGGCAAGTCGAGCCTGCTCAACGCGCTGACCGGGGCGGGAGTGCTGGTCCAGGACGCGCTGTTCGCCACGCTGGAGCCCACGACGCGGCGCGCCGAGTTCGAGGACGGCCGGCCGTACGTGCTCACCGACACCGTCGGGTTCGTGCGGCACTTGCCCACCCAGTTGGTCGAGGCGTTTCGGTCCACTCTGGAGGAGGTGGTGGACGCGGACCTGCTGGTGCACGTCGTCGACGGCTCCGACGTCAACCCGCTGGCCCAGATCAGCGCGGTTCGGCAGGTGATCTCCGAGGTCATCGCCGACCACGACACCGCGGCGCCACCGGAGTTGGTGGTGGTGAACAAGGTGGACGCGGCAAGCGGCCTGATGCTGGCCAAGTTGCGTCACGAACTGCCCGGCGCCGTCTTCGTCTCCGCGCGCACCGGGGGAGGGGATCGACGCGCTGCGTGTTCGGATGGCCGAACTCGTGGGTCCGACCGACGCCGCGGTGGACGTGGTGATCCCCTACGAGCGCGGTGACCTGGTCGCCCGGCTGCATGCCGAGGGTCGGGTGCAGCAGGCGGAGCATCAGGCGGACGGCACGCGGATCAAGGCCCGGGTGCCGGCGGCTCTGGCCGCCACCCTGCACGATTTCGGTCGGGGGGCCTGACCGCTGCGATCAGCCGTCGGGGCGTCCGGCCACGCCTGCCGCCGACCAACCGCCCGGTTGGTATATGTTGGTGGCAGGTCTGCCAAATTTTCGCTACCCGGAGGTCGCACGCATGAGCGGTGCCGTCAAATACCAGCGCACGCTTTTCGAACCCGAGCACGACTTGTTCCGCGAGTCCTACCGGGCCTTTCTGGACCGCCATGTCGCGCCTCATCACGAGGAATGGGAGAAAGCCAAGATCGTCGACCGCGGCGTATGGCTGGAGGCCGGCAAACAGGGCTTCCTCGGGATGGCCGTCCCGGAGGAGTACGGCGGCGGCGGCAATCCGGATTTTCGCTACAACACCATCGTCACCGAGGAGACCACCGCCGGACGCTACAGCGGCATCGGGTTCGGTCTGCACAACGACGTCGTGGCGCCCTACCTGCTGAAGTTGACCAACGAAGAGCAGAAGCAGCGCTGGCTGCCCAAGTTCTGCACCGGCGAACTGATCACCGCGATCGCGATGACCGAGCCGGGTACCGGCAGTGACCTGCAGGGCATCAAGACCAGGGCGGTCAAGCAGGGCGACCACTACGTCCTGAACGGTTCGAAGACGTTCATCACCAACGGCATCAACTCCGACCTGGTCATCGTGGTCGCCCAGACCGACCCCGAGAAGGGTGCGCAGGGCTTCAGCCTGCTGGTGGTCGAGCGCGGCATGGAGGGTTTCGAGCGGGGCCGCCACCTGGACAAGATCGGTTTGGACGCCCAGGACACCGCGGAGCTGTCGTTCACCGATGTGCACGTGCCCGTCGAGAACCTGCTCGGCGAGGAGGGCCTCGGCTTCATCTACCTGATGCAGAACCTGCCCCAGGAGCGGATCAACATCGCGGTGATGGCGGCCACCGCCATGGAAACCGTGCTCGAACAGACGCTGCAGTACACCAAGGAACGCAAGGCGTTCGGCAAGCCGATCGGCAGTTTCCAGAACAGCCGGTTCCTGCTGGCCGAGTTGGCCACCGAGGCGACCGTGGTGCGCATCATGGTCGACCAGTTCCTGGCGCTGCACCTGGAAGGCAAGCTGACGGCCGAGCAGGCCGCGATGGCTAAGTGGTACTCGACCGAGAAGCAGGTCCAGCTGATCGACCGGGGCCTACAGCTGCACGGCGGGTACGGCTACATGCGCGAATACCCGGTCGCCCGGGCGTATCTCGATGCTCGGGTGCAGACGATCTACGGCGGCACCACCGAGATCATGAAAGAGATCATCGGCCGCGGCCTAGGCGTCTGACCTCCGCCCAGGCATCGGCAAAGTCCCCTCGCCACCCCAGCTCGCCCGGGAGTTCCGCACGCCGCGTGTTCGCGACACGAGCGCGGCACGGCATCATTTCGACATCGGCTCGGTATCCGTTTCCGTAATATCTACAATTTGACTTCGCATTTCTCGTTCGCAAGAGCAAAGTAATGCGAGCCCGGCGACGATGCGGACCGTTGCGGGGAAACGGCCCACGGCGGTGAATCCGCCGGCTCGCCAGGTGGGCAGGGCATCGGCTGGGAGGCTTGGTGAACGGGCAGAGAGGTCAATTGAGCAGGCTGTTCGGGCGGGCGTTACTCGGCTTGGCGGCTACTGCGCTGGCCGTCACGCTGATGGCGCCGACCGTCTCGGCGTCCCCGATCGGCGATGCCGAGGCGGCCATGATGGCCGCTTGGGAGAAAGCCGGCGGCGACACGTCGACGCTGGGAGCCCGCAAAGGCGACGTATATCCCGTCGGGGACGGATTCGCACTGGAATTCGACGGCGGCAAGATGTTCTACACGCCGGCCACCGGCGCCAAATACATGTTCGGACCGATCCTGGCCAAGTACGAGGCGCTGGGCGGTCCGGCAGGCAGCGATCTGGGTTTCCCGACCATCAACGAGGTTCCCGGCCTGGCCGGACCCGACAGCCGGGTCAGCACCTTCGCCGCCAGCGACAACCCGGTGATCTTCTGGACCCCCGACCACGGCGCGTTCGTGGTTCGCGGCGCGCTCAACGCGGCGTGGGACAAGTTGGGCAGTTCGGGCGGCGTGCTGGGCGCCCCGATCGGTGACGAAACCTACGACGGCGAGGTGACCTCCCAGAAGTTCACCGGTGGCGAGGTGTCCTGGAACCGCAAGACCAAGGAGTTCACCACCAATCCCGCGACCCTGGCCGAGCAGCTCAAGGGCCTGCAGGTAGCGATCGACCCCACGGCAGCCATCAACATGTCCTGGCGCGCCGCCGGCGGAGCGAACGGCCCATTGGGCGCCAAGAAGGGCGGTCAATATCCGATCGGCGGCGACGGGATCGTCCAGGACTTCAACGGCGGCAAGATTTTCTTCAGCCCGGCCACCGGAGCCAATGCGGTCGAAGGGCCGATTCTGCAGAAGTACGAGGCGGTCGGGGGACCGGTCAGCAGCGACCTGGGTTTTCCCACCGCCAATGAGGCCGACGGCGGCATCACGCCCGCCAGCCGGATCGCGACATTCTCCGCCGCCGACAAGCCGGTGATCTTCTGGACGCCCGATCACGGCGCGTTCGTGGTGCGCGGTGCCATGAAGGCCGCGTGGGACAAGCTCAAGGGCCCCACCGGGAAACTCGGCGCCCCCGTTGGGGACCAGACCATGGACGGCGACGTGGTGTCGCAGAAGTTCACCGGCGGCAAGATCTCGTGGAACCGCGCCAAGAACGCCTTCAGCACCGATCCGTCGAACTTGGCGCCGTTGCTGTCCGGCCTGCAGGTCGCGGGGCAGAACCAGCCGAGTAACTCCGCGTCCCCGCCGCCGGCTAAGAAGTTCACCTTCCACTGGTGGTGGCTGGTCGCGGCCGTACCGGTGCTGCTGCTCCTGCTGATGTTCGTATTGGTGTTGGTGGGCATGCGCCGTCGCCGCGCCGCCGGCCAGGTTGTACCCGAGTACGAACGAGAACCGGAACTCGATGTGGGCGCCGGCTACGAGCCCCGCGCCGACGTGCCCTGGGGGCACGACGACATCGACTACGGTTCCGAGCGATTCCCGCCCGTCGACGAGCAGTTCGAGGAGCATGCCGACTCCGGTCCGGCCGGGCGGGTCGGCTGGTCCCGGGGCGGGCTGGTCGGCGGCGCGGAGCCCGGCCGGGACGTCGGCGGCGACATCGATCGCGACGTTGCCGACGCTGAGCCGCGCCTCGACGACGAGTATGACGACGAATTCGCCGAATATGCGGCTGTGGGCGACGAGGGTTACGAGTCGGGGGAGCTCGCGGAGTTCGGCGACGACGAGGATCCCGACGCGGTGGGCACCACTCCGATTCCGATCGTGACGCGCAGTGCCTCCGGCGAGTTGATCGTGGAGGAACCGGCGGCCGCCGAGCCCGTCACGCCGGAAGTTTTCGAAACCGACGTCATGGTGCCGCAGACGCACTTGCCCGGCATCGGCGTGCCGGAAGTGGATGCGCTGGAAAGCGATGTGCCGGAGAGCTTCCCGGACGATGAGTACCTGAACGACTTCTACGCCGACGCCGAACCCGCCGATACTGAATCGGCTGCTGCCGAATCCGCTTTCGCCGAACACGCTTTCGCCGAAAACGCAGCTGCGGAGTCCGCCTACACCGAATCCACATATGCCGAAACCGACGAGACCGAACCCGCCGACGAGGAGTCGCCGGACTTCGCGTCTCCGCCGGAGGCCGCCCCCGTCCCCGAGGTTCGGACGGGCCGGCATGCAGCTGCGGAGCCAGCCGGGTACACCGCGGAGGCCGATACGCCGTATGCGGCTGCGCCGCGGGCCGAGGCGCCGGTGGCAGTGCCCGCGGGCAGCGCCGCAGTGCGTCCCACCATCCATCTGCCGCTTGACGATGACCCGTATCGCGCGCCGGACGGCTATCCGATCAAGGCCAGCGCCCGGTTCGGCCTGTACTACACGCCCAGCAGCGTGCTGTACCACGACACCTTGGCCGAAATCTGGTTCGCCACCGAGGACGCTGCCCGAGCCAATGGCTTCGTGCGAGCTGATTAAGCGCTCGCGCCGGCGCCGGGTTAGACCTTGCGGATAACGGTGACGACTTTGCCGAGCACGATCGCGTCGTTACCGGGAATGGGATCGAACGCGGGGTTGTGCGGCATCAGCCACACCTGACCGCCGGCCCGCTTGAACGTCTTCACGGTCGCTTCGCCGTCGATCATGGCGGCCACGATGTCACCGTTGTCGGCGACGTTCTGCTGACGCACGACCACCCAGTCGCCGTCGCAGATCGCGGCTTCGACCATCGATTCACCGACAACCTTGAGCAGGAACAGCGTCCCTTCCCCGACCAGCTCGCGCGGCAGCGGGAAGACGTCCTCGACGGCCTCTTCGGCGAGGATAGGACCGCCTGCGGCGATCCGTCCGAGAACGGGGACGAAGGTGGGTTCTGGTAATGCGTCGGAACCGGCAACGTCGGTAACCGGCGGTGTCACTGCGTCATCGGCGCCGCGCACGTCAACCGCGCGCGGTCGGTTCGGGTCGCGGCGTAGGTAACCTTTGCGCTCCAGGGTGCGCAGCTGATGTGCTACTGACGACGTCGACGTCAGGCCCACCGCGTCACCGATCTCGCGGATGCTCGGCGGATACCCGCGGGTGGTCACCGAGGAGCGGATTACTTCCAGGATGGTGCGCTGCCGCTCAGTCAGCGCGTTGTCGACCGCGTGCAAGCCCGAGGTGTCGTTGCTGTCGCTCATGGCTCCGAATGTAACCGCATCCGCGTCAAGAATCAAACATGTGTTCGACCGGCGCGTCGGGGTCCGGATCGGGCGCGTCGATCTGCGCAAATTCGTCGAATCACAAGTGTGTAACTTACCGATGGATCGGGTATTTAACAGTCACCAGCTGGTTGCACCGACTAAACCCTGTCGGTGGTGTGCTCTACCGTTTTGCTCGTGCGACACGCCTCGCTCAAATGTTCGGATATCGAACACATGAGCGACTAGTGTCGAACACACGAGCGATATGTAGTCGACCGGAGGGAACGGCATGACACTCATCTACGCGGGTCCGCACCGCAACGGCAGCACGCAGAGCCCGCTGAACAGGCCTGTCAACAGGCCCGCCAGTGAGTCTCCCTCCTATCGGGCGGGGCGCAACCGGTCGGTCCGGCCGGGGCCGGCCCGACCCGCCGGTGCGCCGATGCAGTACTACGGCACCGGCGTCGTTCGGTCCACCGCCACGCACCACCGCCGGCCGGTCAGCGTGCGGACGACGATCGGCCTGGCTCTCCTCGCCGGGGTCATCACCGTCTGGCTGGGGCTGATGGCGAACTTCGGCAGCATCATCAACGGTGACTCGGCCGAGTCGACGAGCAAGATGCCTGCCGCATTGGCCGTGGTGCGAGTCGAGCCGGGGGAGTCTTTGCAGGACCTGGCCGCCCGGGTCGCTCCCGGCGCGCCCGTTCACGACGTCGTCGAACGCATCCGCGACCTGAACGCGCTGGACTCGGGGTCAGTCTCGGCGGGGCAGACACTGATCGCGCCGGTCGGCTGACGTCCATCGCCGCCGCAGCTTGAATAGGTAAGCGCACCAGCGCTTTTCCACTACCAGAGATCGAGGAGGATCTACTCCTAGCGTGCGCATTGGCCCGGCTGAGCGGCGCACGGGTACTCTCGGGGTGTTCTGCGGACCCCGTAACGTCAGCGCGGCGAAGGAGCGGCCATGCATTGCCCGTTCTGCCGGCATCCCGACTCCCGAGTGATCGACTCCCGGGAAACCGACGAAGGCCAGGCAATTCGTCGTCGTCGATCCTGTCCGGAGTGCGGACGCCGGTTCACCACCGTGGAAACCGCGGTGCTCGCGGTAGTCAAGCGCAGCGGCGTCACCGAGCCGTTCAGCCGCGAGAAAGTCATCAGCGGTGTTCGGCGGGCCTGCCAGGGGCGCCAGGTGGACGATGACGCCTTGAACCTGCTGGCTCAGCAGGTGGAAGATGCCGTGCGGGCCGCCGGGCCGGAGGTGCCCAGTAACGAGGTTGGCCTGGCCATCCTGGGTCCGCTGCGCGACCTCGACGAGGTGGCCTACCTGCGCTTCGCCTCGGTGTACCGATCCTTCTCGTCCGCAGACGATTTCGAGCGCGAGATCGAGGCACTGCGGGCTCACCGTAACGTGTCGGCGCCCAACTGAGCAGGCATCGGTGACGCCGGAACTGCACCCCGAACTGGCCGAGCTGGCCCCGCTGCTGGGTACTTGGGCGGGAAAGGGTTCCGGTGAGTATCCGACGATCGAACCCTTCGAATATCTCGAAGAGGTGGTGTTCTCCCACGTCGGCAAGCCATTCCTGATCTACGGGCAAAAGACCAGGGCGGTCACCGACGGGAAGCCGCTGCACGCCGAAACGGGCTATCTGCGGGTGCCGCAACGCGGTCACCTCGAGCTGGTGCTGGCGCATCCCAGCGGTGTCACCGAGATCGAGGTCGGTAACTACTCGGTCAGCGGTGACGTCATCGAAATGGAGACGGTCACCTCCGATATCGGTCTGACGCCGACAGCCAAACACGTAACCGCCCTTGGGCGTTCCCTGCGAATCGACGGCGACCAGTTGTCCTATTCGCTGCGCATGGGTGCGGTCGGTCAACCCGTGCAGCATCATCTGTCGGCCGTGCTACACCGCAAATCCTGACCGGCGTGCGCGTCAATCGATCTGTCGCACAGTGTCTTCGGTGACGCGGCCGGCGATCCGGACCCATGTTCGCGGACTCCAGCGGGTTTCGATCACCGATCCGTTGCCCTGCGTGATCACCAGATCCCTGCTCAGGTAGTCGGTCAGCCGCATGGCCGCCGAACCGGTTGCCTGGTCCTCGGCCACTCCCAGGTTGGCGGCGAACATCCGGGCCCGGACAGCCCCGGCGGACCGGTCGGCCCAGGCCCAGAGGTAGTGCGCGACATCGTCGGAGTAGTCGGCGGGATCGGCGGACACGACCGCGTCCGGTGACTCCAGATCGTGGATGGCGAAGTCGGGTGCCCACTCCGCGGGTGCCTCGATGGCGGTGCGATCGTCCTCGTAGCTCACCTGCACCAGGCCGGCCGGCACCTGCAGAGTGTTGACCGGCAATCCGCGTTCGCGTAACCACCACGACGCGCCGACGGTCGGGTGGCCGGCGAAGGGCAGCTCGATTAGCGGTGTGTAGATGGTGGCCTGAGCCGAAGTGGAATCGGCGGTCGGCATCTCGACGAAAACCGTTTCGCTGTAACCTAATTCGGTTGCGACGCGCTGCCGTTCGGTGGCATCGACCACGTCGGCGTCCACCACCCCCCAACGGGTTGCCGAACCTGCCGTCGGAGTCGGTGAAGACCCGCAGCACGGTCACGTCGACGGTCATGAAGCTTCTGACCTAGGTTGCGCTGCGCTCGTCGGCTCCCATGGCGTTGAGCACCGCGACTCGGGTGTCGGCAGGCCCGGTGATCGTGCGCTCGCCGCCACCGGAGCGAAGCAGTTCCCGCAGCGCGGCCTGGTCGTATTCGGGGGGCACGGTGCTGTCGATGAATCGCTGCACGACGTCGAGGAACCGGGCCGGGTCGTCGTGGAAGGGGGAAATGGCCGGCGTCGGAGAATATCTCGATCCGAGAGCCGGGCATCGCGGCGTGGGCCATGTAGGCGTGCTGGACGGGGATCACGGAATCCTTTTCGCCCCAGACGATCTGCACCGGGATGGCTTCGGTCAGATAACATCGGTCCAGCATTGTGACGATCTGTCCGCGCCAGTCCACCACCGCTCGCAGCGTGCGGGTGAACGCCGACGAGGCGGTCGGCTCGGGCAGGTCGTTCAGGATCCGCAACATGTTGGGCAGATCGCGGCCGATGGCCGTCGAACCCAGCGCGCGGCCGGCCAGCTGGCCGAGCAACTGAACCGCCGGCAGCACCATCGGCAGCCGCAACAGCGCCAAGGCTTCAGCGCCCATCGGCAGCGACGCGAACCGCAGCGCGATGTTGACGTCCTTGGTGACGCCCCCGGCGCCCACCAGGATCAGCCGGTCGACCAAATGTGGAAACTGGTAAGCGAATTGCATCGCCACACCGCCGCCCAGAGAGTGCCCGACGATGGTCACCCGCTCGATGTCGAGCACGCTGAGCAGGTCGCGCATGCCGTTGGCGTAGGCAGCGGCCGAGTAGTCGGCGCGCGGCTTGTCGGACTTGCCGTGCCCCAACAGGTCCGGGGCGATCACGGTGAAGCGCTGAGCCAGTTTGGCGTGGATCGGCGCCCAGGTCGTCGAATTGTCGCCGATGCCGTGGATCAGCAGGATCGCCGGACCGGACCCCGCTATCCGGAAGGCCCGCTTGTAGCCGTGGATGGTGCGGTACTGCAGCGACGGGGATGTCACTTCCCGCACCGGGCGAAGATTGCGCGTCCGCTCGGGCATGTCGCCAACCTCGTTGTCGTCAGGACGTCACGCAGCGTTAGCCCGTGTCGTCGTCGTCACGCTTCTTCTCGGCCTGCTGAGCCAGAAAACGCTCGAACTCTGCTCCGAGTTCATCTCCGCTAGGCAGGTCCTCGTCTCGCGTCAGCAAAGGACCTGTTTTCCTGAGCGTCGATGAACGCATCGTACTGGCGCTCGAGTGCCGTCACCACTTGAGCGACTTCCGCGCTCGCCCGAACCTGTTCGTCGATTTTGGCCCGGATCTCGGCGGCCGCCTCGGCCAGCGCCGTCAGCGGCAGTTCCAGAGAGCCCGTCTTGGCGACCTGCTCGAGCAATGCCTGCGCTGCCGCGGGATAGTCGGTCTGGGTCAGGTAGTGCGGGACGTGGACGGTGAATCCGACGACCTCGTGGCCGTGCTGGGCCAAGCGGTATTCGAGCAGGTTGGCCGCGCTTCCGGGGACCTGGATCTCGGAGATCCACGGTTGAAAGTCGCCGATGAGGTCCGGGTTGTTGGAGTGTGCGGTCATCGTGACGGGCCGGGTGTGCGGGACGGCCATCGGGACGGTGCCCAGACCGATGGTCCGTCGCACACCGAGCCGCTCGGACAGCAGCCGCACCGCGGTGATGAAGCGTTCCCATTTCAGGTCCGGCTCCATGCCGGCCAGCAGCAGGAACGGGGTGCCGACGCTGTCGCGCAGCGCGTACAGACTGAGCTCGGGGTCGTCGTATTTGGTGAAATGGTCGGTCTTGAACGTCATCAGCGGCCGGCGGGAGCGGTAGTCCAGCAGTTCGTCGATCGCAAAGGACGCCACCAGCTCGGTGTCCAGGGCCGCTTTGAGGTGCGCGGCGGCCAACCGGATCGCATGGCCGGCGTCGGAGAAGCCCTCCAGTGCGTGTACCAGCACCGGTCCGCGGCCGTCGGACGCCGACAGTTGAGGCGCCGGGAACTCCAGCTCATACATGCCGGATTGCCCGGGCTGGTATTCCTGCGCCTGCCCGGGCGTGTGGTCGGACCGTGCTTCATCCTCGTACATGGGTGGAGCCTCCTCTCGGGGGTCTCAAGGCGTATCCAGGGTGCCCCAAACAGTCTCTCTCAATCGCTGGTGGAACGTGCGATTGCGTCAGCGGAATTTGCTGACACTCGTATCAACGCATCAGGGCGAATTTCTATTCGCTTGCTGCGTTCAGCGCAGGAACTGGCTGAGGGCGCGCATCTTGTTCGTGACATCCAGGGCGGCGACCTTGTAGGCCTCGGAGAACGTCGGGTAGTTGAACACCGCGTCGACCAGGTAGTCGACGGTTCCGCCGCATCCCATGACGGCCTGCCCGATGTGGACCATCTCGGTGGCGCTGGTGCCGAAGATGTGCGCTCCGAGCAGCGTGCGGTCGCGGGTGGACACCAGCAGCTTGAGCATGCCGTAGGAGTCGCCGGCGATCTGTCCGCGGGCGAGTTCCCGGTAGCGGCACACTCCCACTTCGTAGGGGATCGAGTTTTTGGTGAGCTCCACCTCGGTGGCTCCGACGTAGGAGATCTCCGGGATGGAGTAGATGCCGATCGGCTGCAGCGCGGTGATGCCGTCGGTCGATTCGCCGAAGGCGTGGTAGGCGGCCAACCGGCCCTGGTCCATTGAGGTCGCCGCCAGCGCCGGGAATCCGATGACGTCGCCGACGGCGTAGATGTGTTCGACTTTCGTCTGGAACTGGTCGTCGACGAAAATCCTGCCGCGATTGTCGGTTTCCAGGCCCGCGTTCTCCAGGCCGAGGTTCGCGGTCTGGCCTTCGCGCCCGGCGGAGTACATGACGGTCTCGGCGGGAATCTGCTTGCCGCTGCCCAGCGTGGTGACGGTGCCCGCGGCGCCGACGTCCACCGCGGTCACCTCCTCGCCGAACCGGAAGGTCACCGCAAGGTCGCGCAGGTGGAACTTGAGCGCTTCGACGATCTCCGGATCGCAGAAATCGAGCATGGTGTCGCGTTTTTCCACCACCGTCACCTTGGTGCCCAAGGCGGCGAACATCGACGCGTACTCGATCCCGATCACCCCGGCGCCCACCACGACCATCGACGCCGGCAGCGATTTCAGGTCCAGGATGCCGTCGGAGTCCAGCACGCGGCGCTCGTCGAACTCGACTCCGGACGGTCGCGCCGGTTTGGTGCCGGTGGCGATGACGATGTAGTCGCCGCTGACCGTCACACGCTCACCCTGGGAGTCTTCCTCCACCAGGATGGTGTGCGGGTCGACGAACCGGCCGTGGCCCAGGACCAGGTCGATGCGGTTGCGCATCAGCTGTGAACGCACTACGTCGACCTGCTTGCCGATCACATGCTGAGTGCGGGCCAGCAGGTCGGCCGGGGTGATCTTGTCCTTCACGCGGTAGCTCGCGCCGTACAGTTCGCGCTGGCTCATTCCGGTCAGGTAGACGACCGCCTCGCGCAGGGTTTTCGACGGGATGGTGCCGGTGTTCACGCAGACCCCGCCGACCATCCGGCCACGCTCCACGATCGCGACCGACTTGCCCAACTTGGCCGCGGCGATGGCGGCCTTCTGTCCGCCTGGCCCTGATCCGATAACGACCAGGTCGTATTCGCGCATGGAAGTCATGAGATAGACGATAAGGCCCACAGTCGCGACTTTCTCCACAAGCGGGCGCCGAATCACGTTGTGCGAGCACCAACTGACGGTGCCGGTCGTCAGCGTGGTCGTCATGACGAAGCATCGAAACGACTTTGAACTGAACCGCCCCGGCTCGTTGATCGCCGCGCTGCCCGCCATCCTCGGCTTCGTGCCGGAGAAATCGCTGGTCTTGGTGTCGTTGGAGCGCGGTGGATTGGGCGCGGTGATGCGAGCCGACCTGGACGAGGGCCTGATCGACCGGGTGGACCAACTGGCCCAGGTTGCCGCCGGCGCCGAGCCGGAAGCCGCGATCGTAGTGATCGTCGATGCCGAGGGTGCGCACTGTTCGGTGTGCAACGAGGAGTATCGGCGGCTGTGCGAAGCGCTCAACGATGCCCTTGCCCGGTACGACATCGAGTTGTACGCGGCGCATGTGGTCGACGAGATTGCGCGCGGCGGGCGCTGGCACTGTGTTGACGACTGCGGTGCCCACGGGGGGGTCGATGATCCGTCGGCGTCACCGCTGGCCGCGGCGGCGGTGCTGGACGGCCGCCGCCTCTATCCCCGGCGTGCCGACCTGCAGGCGGTGATCGCGCAGGACCCGCTACGTGCGGCCGCGCTGGCACCGGCGGTCGAGAAGGCGGCCAAGGTACGGGAGAAGGCGCGCCGGGCAGACGCCGCGGGCTGTTGCCGTAACGACGTTGAGAACGTCTTGGCGGTCGCTGCCCGCTTCATGGACGGCCAATCGTTGTCGGATGCCGAAGTGGCTCGGCTGGGCTGTGCCCTGACCGATACCCAGGTGCGCGACACGCTCTACGCCCTAGCCGTCGCCGAGAGCGCCGACGCGGCGGAGTCGTTGTGGTCGGTGCTGGCGCGGCAGCTGCCACAGCCGTGGCGGGTGGAGGCCCTGGTGCTGCTGGCGTTCAGCGCCTACGTCCGCGGCGACGGACCGCTGGCGGGGGTGTCGCTGGAGGCCGCGCTGCGCTGCGACCCGGATCATCGGATGGCGGGGATGCTGGATACGGCGTTGCAATCGGGGTTGCGGCCCAACGAGATTCGGCGCCTGGCCAACACCGGGTATCAACTGGCCGAGCAGCTCGGAGTGCGCATGCCGCCGCGGCAGAAATACCGCCGGCGCGCCGGTTAGGGGACTGGCGGGTGGATCAGACCTTTTCGACTTTCACGGCGTGGGCCATCTCATGCGGCAGGGTGACGTTCTCGTGACCGGGGATCACGATGGTCACCCCGCCGCCGGGGCTGGTCTCCACCGTGACGCGCGCGTTGGGCACCACACCGGCGTCCTTGAGCCTGGTGATCAGGTCGATGTCGCCCTGGACGTGTTCGGTGAGCTGGCGGACGACGACGGCGACCGGTGCCCCGCCCGGCAATTCGGTCAGGCGGACCAGGTCGGCGTCCGCGGCGCGGGACTCCGGGCCGACGCCGAGGTCCAACAGACCCGGGATCGGATCGCCGAACGGGGAGGTGGTCGGATTGTCGAGCACCTTGACCAGCCTGCGCTCGACGTCCTCGCTCATCACGTGCTCCCACCGGCATGCTTCGGCGTGCACTTCCTCCCACGGCAGCCCGATCACGTCGACCAGCAGGCGCTCGGCGAGGCGGTGCTTGCGCATCACCGCGATGGCCAGTGCGCGGCCCTTGTCGGTGAGCTCGAGGTGACGGTCACCTGCCACGCGGAGGAGCCCGTCGCGTTCCATCCGCGAGACGGTCTGGCTGACGGTGGGCCCGCTCTGTTCGAGGCGTTCGGCGATCCGGGCACGCAGCGGCGTCACGCCCTCTTCTTCGAGGTCGTAGATCGTTCGCAGGTACATCTCGGTGGTATCAACCAAGTCGTTCATTTAGCATCCTCCGTTGCCGCCGAGTCTACTTCGCCAGCCGCGCGAGTGGTTCGTGCAAAACGCCCCACCGCAGCAGTATGCCCGCCGCGCAACCGCGGCGGGCACACCGTCTCCGATAAAGCTTGCCAAACTACATCGGCTGCTCCGACATTGGCCTCAGCTGGCGTAGGACCGCAACCGATCAGCCCGCTCGCCGTGGCGCAACTTGCACATGACATCGCGCTCGATCTGCCGCACCCGTTCCCGGGACAGTCCGAACAGCTTTCCGATCTGATCCAGGGTGCGCGGCTGGCCGTCGTCCAGGCCGAAGCGCAGGCGGATCACCTGGTGCTCACGCTCGTCGAGAGTGGCCAGCACGCTGCGGATGTCGGTGTGCAGCAACTCGGCGATGACCGCGTTCTCCGCCGACATAGCCTCGGCGTCCTCGATGAAATCACCGAGCGGGGCCTCCTCTTCGGAGCCGACCGGCATGTCCAGGCTGACCGGGTCGCGACTGTGCTCGAGCAGATCGTTGATCTTCTCGACCGGAATCCCGGACTCGGTGGCGAGCTCCTCGTCGGTGGCCTCGCGCCCCAGGTTCTGGTGCATCTCACGCTTGATCCGGGCCAGCTTGTTGACCTGCTCCACCAGATGCACCGGCAGCCGAATGGTGCGGCTCTGGTCGGCCATGCCCCGGGTGATGGCCTGACGGATCCACCAGGTCGCGTACGTGGAGAACTTGAAACCCTTTGTGTAGTCGAACTTTTCCATCGCGCGGATCAGACCCAGGTTGCCTTCCTGGATGAGATCCAGCAGCGGCATGCCGCGGCCGGTGTAGCGCTTGGCCAGCGAAACCACCAGGCGCAGGTTCGCTTCCAGCAGATGACGGCGTGCGGCCTCACCATCGCGCACCACCGCGGCCAGGTCGCGTTTCCGATTCTCGCCGAGGCGCTTTCGGGTTTCCAGCAGATGCTCGGCGTAAAGGCCGGCCTCGATGCGCTTGGCCAGTTCGACTTCGTCAGCGGCGTTGAGCAACGCCGTCTTGCCGATGCCGTTCAGATATACGCGAACGAGGTCAGCTGCTGGGCTCTGAGCATCCAGATCGCCGTCAATGCGGCTTGTGGTCGCCCTCTTTGTGGCATCGGCCATTGCGCCCTCCCGGTTGGCTTGACTTGTAAGTGGTTAACGAGAAGCCCGGTCGCAGAGTTCCCACGAGGTTGCGATCTCACACGCTGTGACGTGCAGAAATACAGAGGTGACCTGAGAATGTGCTGAGAAGTGAGGCGAGTGGACCGGTTAGTCGGAACTGTCCGGGTCGATCGTCTGCCATTCCGCCTGCGCCGGGCGTCGCGGCTCGAGCGCCGGCCGCTCCGCGGTCGGGAACAACGGCGTCCGCCCCCGACCGTCGTCGAAGCGTCGCGGTTCTTCGGCGCTGCGCGGCGGGCGGTCGTTGGCGATCAGCACCGCCATCCACGGCAACGGTATGGAGGCCGCCACGATCAACATGCAGATGAGCCCGTTGTGCCAGGCGCCGTAAGCGAACGCGGCCAGCAGCAGTGCGGGGATCCGGAATGCCATCAAAGTCAGGTATTTACGCACCCGCGCCCGATGCTGCTCCTCGTAGGAGGTGGCAGCAGCAGTGATCAGTACTGGTTTGCCCTCTTCGTCGAAACCCAGCTGCGGGCCGCGCTTCATCCCTCCACTGTTGCACACCTGAGCATGTTGTGGTTCCCCGGTGTCAGGCGGCAGGTCAGGATGCACAATGTTAGGCATGGAGACCCAGACGATTGAGCGCACCGACGCCGATGAACGCGCCGATGACGGGACCGGCAGCGACACTCCGAAATACTTCCACTACGTCAAGAAGGACAAGATCGCCGAGAGCGCGGTGATGGGCAATCACGTTGTCGCGTTGTGCGGAGAGGTTTTTCCGGTGACCAAGGCCGCCAAGCCGGGCTCGCCGGTCTGCCCCGACTGCAAACAGATCTACGACCGGCTCAAGAAGGGCTGATCACGTCTTCGGCTGCGCGGGCGCGGGATCTGGACTCGCTTTCGGGGTCGGAGGCGCCGGATCCTCCCTGCCGGACAGGGCCGCGGTCCGGCCGACCAACCATTTGCGGAGACGGTGTGCGTGCGTCGCAGGCGCCGGCCATTCCTCCTGGATGGCGGCGTTGAGTTCGGCGCCGATCATGATCGAGAAGCCACCGAAGAAGGCGAACAACAGGAACGCGATCGGTGTGGCGAGCGCGCCGTAGGTGTAACCGGTGCTGCCGATCCATCTCAGGTAGAGCCGCAGGCCAAGGGTGGCCACCAGGAACACCACAGTGGCCAGCACTGTGCCCGGTATCAGCCGATGCGTCGGCAGCGGGACCGGCAGCGCCACCCGGTACAGGACGGTCACCCCGGCCATCAGGCCGAGAATCAGCGCCGGGTAGTAGCCGTAGTGCAGCAGGTTCTGCAGGCCGATCGGGATGTGTTCGCTGACCTTGCGGGGTCCGACCACCGCCACCGGTGCGGTCGCCACCACGAAAATCAGCATCATGATGTACAGGAACAGCGCGAAGAACCGCTGCCGGACCGGATGGCGCAACGGCGTCTGGTCGTGAGCGTCAACGATGGCGTCCACGAACGAGGAGATCGCCGATGACCCCGCCCACAGCGAGATCAGGAAGCCCAGGGATGCCACCTCGCCGCCGGCGGTGGCGGTGATGTCCCGGATCGTAGGCTCGATGATCTCGTTGACCACGTTGGGGGAGAAGAAGTTTCGGGCCGTCGACAGAATGCTCTTGGTGATGGACGACAACGTGTCCGCACCGAACAGCGGAGCCACCCACGCCAGCGTCCCCAGTATCCCCAGCAGCAGCGGTGGCGTGGAAAGGCAGGTCCAAAAACCCGCTTCGGCTGACTCGGAGAAAATCGAGTCGTCCCAGGCTTTGGACAGAGTCCTTTTGCTGAGGTGCCAAACGTGATGGCGGGAAGGCTTAGGAGCTTGCGCGACGGTCATCCCGTCCAGCATTACTCACGAAGACCCGCCACGCTGCATTGGCCCCGGGCGAGTTCGGCGGCAATTACTGGCCGCTGACCTCCAGGACGGCCGCCAGCTCCGCCAACTTCGCTTCGTGCTTGTTGGCGTGGTGCTGGCAGAAGAGGAGCTCAGCACCCGAAGGCAGCTTGGCGCGGACCCGAGCGGCGGCACCGCAGCGGTCGCAGCGGTCCGCGCGAGTGAGCTCGGGACTGGTCAGAGTTGCGTTCATGGCTCCTCCGTTCTGGCGATAAATTCACTCTGTCAGACGTTCGGAGTTTTTGCCTTGTTCCCCGACCGTTATTGGGTGTGTCGTTTCTCACGAATATTTGCCCAAATTTGGGGCAGGGTAATCCTCGTGTTACAAACCCCGGAAATGTTGGTGCGGTTGTGCTCTGAGCAGGAGTGGGCCGACGCCCGCCGCGCCGGCTCGATCAGTCCCGAAGCCCCCGGTTCGGGTGCGGAGACCTTCGTGCATCTGTCGACGCCTCAGCAGGTGCACCTGCCGGCGAACCGCCTCTACGCGGGTCGCCGGGACATGGTGCTGCTGTACATCGATGCCGCGGCGTTGGTCGCACCGGTGCGGTGGGAGCCGGGGGTGCCGGGCGACCCCGAGTCGATGCTGTTTCCGCATCTGTACGGCGCGCTGCCGGTGAGTGCGGTGGTCGAAGCGGTGGCCTATCCGCCGGCCGCTGACGGTTCGTTCCCGCCCGTGCAGACGTAGGCCACCGTCGCGCCAACCTAGACAAGAGCACTTCCGATGCGGCGCAGAGCATCTCGTGTCTGAGCCGGCAAGACGTGCTGGCGGGCGCCTGGCAGGGGCCACAGTATCGATGCGGCGGCCGGGAGTCGCCCCTAGTCCAGGTAGTCCCTCAGCACCTGCGAACGGCTCGGGTGACGCAGCTTCGACATCGTCTTGGACTCGATCTGGCGGATGCGCTCCCGGGTGACCCCGTACACCTGACCGATCTCGTCCAGCGTGCGGGGCTGACCGTCGGTAAGCCCGAAACGCAGCCGCACCACGCCGGCTTCGCGCTCCGAGAGCGTGTCCAGCACCGACTGCAGCTGATCTTGCAGCAGGGTGAAGGAAACGGCATCGACGGCGACAACAGCTTCGCTGTCCTCGATGAAATCGCCCAGCTGGCTGTCGCCCTCGTCGCCGATGGTCTGGTCCAGCGAGATGGGTTCCCGGGCGTATTGCTGGATCTCCAGCACCTTCTCCGGGGTGATGTCCATTTCCTTGGCCAACTCTTCGGGAGTCGGCTCGCGGCCCAGGTCCTGCAGCAGCTCGCGCTGGATCCGGCCCAGCTTGTTGATCACCTCGACCATGTGCACCGGGATGCGGATGGTGCGGGCCTGGTCGGCCATGGCCCGGGTGATGGCCTGGCGAATCCACCAGGTGGCGTAGGTGGAGAACTTGTAGCCCTTGGTGTAGTCGAACTTCTCCACCGCGCGGATCAGGCCCAGGTTGCCTTCCTGAATGAGGTCCAGGAACGCCATGCCACGGCCGGTGTAGCGCTTGGCCAGCGACACCACCAGCCGCAGGTTGGCTTCCAGCAGATGGTTTTTCGCGCGGTCACCGTCGCGGCAGATCCACATCATGTCGCGGCGCTGCGCGGCGGGCAGCTTCTCGCCACGATCGCTCAGCTCCACCATCAGCTGGGTGGCGTACAGGCCGGCCTCAATCCGCTTGGCCAGCTCAACCTCTTCCTCGGCGTTGAGCAGCGCCACCTTGCCGATCTGCTTCAGGTAGGCGCGAACCGAGTCGGCCGACGCGGTGAGCTCGGCGTCCTTACGCGCTTGTCGCAGGGCCTCGGACTCGTCTTCGTCCCAGACGAAGTCCCCGGACGCCTTGTCCTTCTCGGTGGGCTCGGTGATTTCCTCTTCGTCCTCGGCGGCAGCCTCGTCGGCCACCCCGGACGGGGTCACCTCGCCGTCCTCGAC
Source organism: Mycobacterium kiyosense (assembly GCA_021654635.1). Classification (NCBI taxonomy): domain Bacteria; kingdom Bacillati; phylum Actinomycetota; class Actinomycetes; order Mycobacteriales; family Mycobacteriaceae; genus Mycobacterium; species Mycobacterium kiyosense. Next base: position 3,899,866 of record AP025179.1, on the reverse strand, counting down.
GTCACCTGTCTCGAGGTCGGCGTCGACGGCCACGTCTTCCTCGAGGTCGTCGAGGGCAAGATCGGCAGCATCGATTTCGAGATCCTCGCCGGGCTCGACGTCGATGTCGGTGTCGATCTCCACGGCTGCGTCCAGAGCGACGTCGCCGCCGACCGAGGCGTCGTCTGCCGGCTTTGCCGCGCGCGACGAGGGGGCCTTGGCCGCCTTGGCGCGGGTCTTCTTCGGAGCCTCGCCGGGCGCCTCGTCGTGCTCGGTCTCGGCGGTCTTCGTTGCCCGCTTCGCAGGGGCGGTGCCGTGGGCGGCCTTGGCCGCCGTGCGCTTGGCTGGAGACTTCGTGGCGGTGCGCTTCACCGGCTCATCGGTCGCCGGAGTTACCTTCGTCGCTGCCACATACACCCCTTCGGTTGGACGCACTTCCGGTGGGTCTGGGCATGGTTGACCGAAAGTGTCTGTTATGTCGAATGTCGGCGTTTGATATCAGCGTGAGTATCGCGCGCTATCGGTTTGGGCGGCCGCCGACGACCATTGTAACTTCACCGCCCACGCGTACCGGTCGAGCGGCGAAAATTCAGTGCGTCACGTCTTGGGTCGACGCCATTGCCGCCCCCACGATTCCGGCGGCGTTCTGCAGGGTGGCGGGCACCACCGGGGTGCGGTTCTCGAGCAGATGTACCCACTTGTCGGCCTTGCGGCTGATCCCGCCGCCGGCGATGAACAGGTCGGGCCAGATCGCATTCTCGATGGCGACCAGCACCTTGGTCACCTGCTTGGCCCACTTCTCGTAGCTCCACCCGTTCTTTTCCTTGACCGACGACGCGGCCCGGTGTTCGGCCTCCTTGCCGCCGACCTCGAGGTGGCCGAACTCGGTGTTGGGGATCAGCTTTCCGTTGTGTATCACTGCCGAACCGATGCCGGTTCCGAAGGTGAGCAGCACGACCAGACCCTCGTGGCCCCGGCCCGCGCCGTAACGCTCTTCGGCCAGCCCGGCCGCGTCGGCGTCGTTGAGGATGGTGACTTCCTGGCCGTTGAGTGCGGTGCTGATGATGTCGCGGGCGTTGGTCCCGATCCAGGCTTTGTCGACGTTGGCCGCCGTCTGCACGATTCCGTGCGTGACCACCCCGGGATAGGTCACGCCCAGCGGGCCCGTCCAACCGAAACCGTTGACGACCTCGGCGATGGTCTTGGCGACGGCCGCGGGCGTGGCCGGCTGGGGGGTGAGCAGTTTGATCCGGTCGCCGATCATCTGTCCGGTTTCCAGGTCGACGATCGCGCCCTTGATGCCGCTGCCGCCGACGTCGATGCCGAATCCTCGGCGCTGCGGCGGGTGACCGGTCGGTGTGTCCGACGGATCGGGCCCCGGGACGCTGCTGGTCATCGCGATCTCCTCGATGAGACTTGGTGGTGCGCCCACCATAGCGACCTTGCGGGGGTGCGGTGGTGAGGCGGGATGGGCCCGTTGGGAAGTCAGCACTTGTGATGCGATAGACCGGTGACCCCACTGGATAACGAGCCCGCGAAGTTGCGGGCGGTGGCCGAACAGCTCGCGGCCGAGGCGGCGGCGTTCGTGCGCCGCCGGCGGGTCGAGGTGTTCGGCGATGCCACTCGAGCCGGATCCACCTCCGAGGTCGACGCCGTCCGCGCCAAGACCACGCCCACCGATCCGGTCACCGTGGTCGACACCGACACCGAAAACCTGCTCCGCGACCGGTTGGGTCAGCTTCGGCCCGGCGATCCGATCCTGGGCGAGGAGGGCGGTGGCCCGCTCCAGGACACCGGCGGTGCGCCGGCCGGGGCCGCAGCGGTCACCTGGGTGCTCGATCCGATCGACGGCACCGTGAACTTCGTCTACGGGCTACCCGCCTACTCGGTGTCGGTCGGCGCGCAGGTCGACGGCGCGTCGGTCGCGGGCGCGGTGGCCGATGTCGTTGCGGGGCGGGTGTATTCGGCGGCGGTTGGGTGCGGGGCGCACGTCACCGACCAGCACGGGACGCAACGGCTGCGCTGTACCGACGTCGACGATCTGTCAATGGCGTTGTTGGGCACCGGTTTCGGGTATTTGCCGGCGCGCCGCCGCCGGCAGGCGGCGCTGCTGGCCCAGCTGCTGCCGGTGGTCCGCGACGTGCGGCGCATCGGGTCGGCCGCGCTGGACTTGTGCATGGTCGCGGCGGGTCAGCTGGACGCGTTCTACGAGCACGGTTTACAGGTGTGGGATCAGGCCGCGGGTGCGCTGATCGCCGCCGAGGCCGGCGCCCGGGTGGTCTTACCGGGGCCCGATGTCCGCGGCGCCGGACTCGTGGTGGCGGCCGCACCCGGCATCGGCGACGCCTTGCTGGCGGCCCTCGATGACGCCGGCGGGCTGGAGCCGCTGGATTGACCTGATTGACGCGGTCAGCAGCTGGTGGAGTGGATCTTCGCCAGCAGTGTGTGATCGGCCGGTTCGGTGGCGCCGGGCCGCAGGGTGGCCAGCACGGCGTCGATGTCGTCGTTGTGTGCCAGCGAATTGAAGTCGGTGCCCAGGGCGAGGTCGACGGAGTCGTCGCCGCGGTTATCGCGGAACAGTTCGGTGCACGGCGCGACCAGCCACAACGCGGCCGCAGTGGCCTGCCCGGCGGTGCCGAACCGGATCTGGCCCTGGCAGGTCAGGCGGGTACCGGCGTAGATCGGGTCGTTGCTGGCGGTCGGCTGCGCGAAGCCCAGATCCTGCAGCGCCCCCGCGACGTCGCCGGCCTGGCCGCCGCGGCCGCTGGCGTTGAGGACGCGGACTTTGGTGTCGCTGAGTTTGGCGGGCGCCACGTCGATCATGTCCGATCGTGACACCGGCTCACCCAGCTTGGCGGGGGGCGCGGTGCCGACAGGCTCCGGCGGTGGGTTGCACACGGCGACCTCGCGGACGTCGGCCGGGCGGGTCAGCGCCACCGTCCACACCACGCCGGTGACCACGATCAGGAAGATCACCACGATGATCGCGGGGCGGGGGTTGCGGCGCCGGAACGGCCGACCGTGCTTGTCGAAGGCGGTACCCTCGGTGATGTGTGCAACCACAGGTGCACTCTAATCGCACCGTGACAGCGCCGTTTGAGGCCGCGTACAGCGGGCAAACACCCCCATGTGACACAAATCACACCCGATTCGCCGGCAATACGGGCACGAATCATTTGGTGCAGGCGTTCGACGCTGGTACAAAGCGTTGCTTGATCTTTTGCGGGTAATGATGCTTTGAGGGGATAGGACGGGGAAGAGGATGCCTACCGACTACGACGCTCCACGGCGTACCGAGACCGACGACGTCTCGGAAGACTCACTGGAGGAGCTCAAAGCACGACGGAACGAGGCCGCCTCGGCGGTGGTGGACGTCGACGAATCCGAATCCGCCGAGTCTTTCGAACTGCCCGGCGCGGATCTGTCCGGTGAAGAGCTGTCCGTGCGGGTGATTCCCAAGCAGGCTGACGAGTTCACCTGCTCGAGTTGCTTCCTGGTGCAGCACCGCAGCCGCCTGGCCAGCGAGAAGAACGGCCTGATGATCTGTACCGACTGTGCGGCCTGACGGCGGCAGTCAGCTTCTGAGCGCCGACAACACCCGCTGCGGGTGACGGCAACTCACCAACCAGTACGGCGTCGGGTCGTCCGGATCGTCGAGGACCAGCAGCACCATCGGGCCCACCCAGGCCCGATGCACCACGAAGGCTGCCGGATCCAGTTGCCGGCCCAGCGCCGCCGATTTCGCGGAACGGACTATCTCGGCGGACCGGCAGACCACGCTGACCGGCAGATGTGCCTCGCCCGCCCACAGTTCGACCCCGTCGGCGCCGTCGCTGACCCGGATCTCCACCCGCCCGAGCCACAGCAGCACCCCGGCCGCGACCGCGAACAGAACGCCGTAGGGCAACCAGTCCGGCAGCGCCCGCACTCCCACGTTGACTTCGGCCGCGATCAGCGCCGCCAATCCGAAACCCAATGGCCACCACCACCAGGGCACCCACAGCCGCTCGCGATACCGCAAGCTGTGCTGCGCGATGTCGCGCGTATCGGACACGCGGTCAAGGGTAATCTGTGCCCCCGTGTCGACCAGTCTGGCCATCGTCCGTCTCGATCCGGGGCTGCCCCTGCCCAGCCGCGCGCACGAAGGCGACGCCGGGGTGGATCTATTCAGCTCCGAGGATCTGGAACTGGCACCCGGGCACCGGGCCCTGGTCGGTACCGGCGTAGCCGTCGCCATCCCGTTCGGCATGGTCGGATTGGTGCATCCCCGCTCGGGATTGGCGTCCCGGGTCGGACTTTCCATTGTCAACAGCCCGGGAACCATCGATGCGGGCTATCGTGGCGAAATCAAGGTCGCGCTGATCAACCTGGACCCCGCCACGCCGATCGTGGTGCACCGTGGCGACCGCATCGCGCAGCTGTTGGTGCAACGCGTCGAGTTGGTGGACCTGGTCGAGGTCTCGTCGTTCGACGAGGCCGGGCTGGCCGAGACATCCCGCGGCGAAGGCGGTCATGGGTCCTCCGGTGGACACGCGAGTTTGTGAGACCGGGGATGCGGACCGAGGCGAGGAAAAGGGGTGGCGCTGATGCCGGCATTCGGTAGACGCACACGCAAGGACGACAGCGCTGCGGACGAACACCCGGACACGCCCGTCGACCCGCCGGCGCCGCCGGACGGTGACGACGACGGCGGCGGGGAACTCGAGGGCCCGTTCGACATTGAGGACTTCGACGATCCCGCCGTGGCCGAGTTGGCCCGGCTGGACCTGGGCTCGGTGCTGATCCCGATGCCCTCCGCGGGGCAGGTGCAGGTCGAGCTGACCGAGACGGGGGTGCCCAGCGCCGTCTGGGTGGTGACACCCAACGGTCGGTTCACCATCGCGGCCTACGCGGCGCCCAAGAGCCCCGGGCTGTGGCGCGAAGTGGCGGGCGAGCTCGCCGAATCGCTGCGCAAGGATTCGGCCAAAGTCTCGATCAAGGACGGCCCGTGGGGTCGGGAAGTGATCGGCACCGCCTCCGGAGTGGTTCGCTTCATCGGGGTGGACGGCTACCGCTGGATGATCAGGTGCGTGGTCAACGGGCCGCACGAAACCATCGACGCGCTGACCCAAGAGGCGCGGGAAGCGTTGGCGGACACCGTGGTTCGCCGCGGGGACACCCCGCTGCCGGTGCGCACGCCGTTGGCGGTGCAGCTGCCCGAGCCGATGGTCGAGCAACTGCGGGAGGCGGCGGCCGCGCAGCAGGCCGCCGAACAGGCGGCCGCGCAAGGCGACGCGCCGCAACCGGCGAACGAGCCGGTGGCCCGTCGCAGCGCCGACGGCTCGGCCATGCAGCAGTTGCGCAGCACCATTACCGGCGGCTAGCCGCCTCGCTGAGCGCGGCCAGGCAGGCCGCTCCCAAGGCGGCCGTATCGGCGCCCATATCCACCAGGGTCACCGTGCGCAGCGCCGCCTGCGGTGCAGCGGTCACCCAGTCGACGGCCACCTGCAGCGGGTGAATCGGATCGTCCACCGCGGCCACCACACCCAGCGGCGGGAGCAGCCGGCTCAGCTCGGCGAGTCGCGGCGCTGCGTACGACGCCGCCTCTTCCATCGCCTCGGGCAGTTTGGGCCATTGCGCCCGCCACGACCGGGCGAGCTCGTCGGCCAGCCAGGACGGGCTCGATGCCCGCATCTGCGCCGTCGTCGCCTCGAGCCCGTCGCGGCGCAGTTGTGACGCGGTGTAGCGCGCGGCGTGCGCGGCCGGCGCCGCGGTGGGGTCGCCGAGCCAGGGCGGCAGCGCGGCCAGCACCGCGATCGTGCGGTCGGGATGAGCCAGTGCCCAGGTAGCGGCGACGGCCGCACCGATCGAGACGCCGCCGACGACAACCGGGCCGTGGCGCGCCGCGTCGTCCAGTGCCGCGCGGTAGCCCTCGATCAATCGGCCGGGGTTTGGCGCAGGTGTGATCAACACCGCACCGAAATCCTCTAACGGACCCGAAAATGCCCGGTAGACGTAGTTATCGTCGGACCCGGTCCCCGGTAACAACACGGTGGTGACACCGCGTAAATCGACAGCCACCTCCTCATACTGCCCGGTAGCTCGAAGCGCTCGAATATCGGTGGTTTCGCCGATGTGGCGGATGGGAACCAACAGGTCTACGGTGACCGTTGCAGTGATGGAATGCGGTTAGCTATCGAGCGTTCACAACGACGTCGAGTTTGTCAGGAGTGGCCATGGGGGCCCAAGGGTATCTACGCCGGCTCACCCGTCGGTTGACGGAAGACCCGGAGCAACGCGACGTCGAAGAACTCTCCGACGAGGTCCTCAATACCGGTGCGCAGCGCGCCATCGACTGCGAGCGCGGCCAGGAGGTCACCATGGTGGGCACGCTGCGCAGCGTCGAGACTAACGGCAAAGGGTGTTCCGGTGGAGTCCGCGCCGAACTGTTCGACGGTAGTGACACCGTGACGCTGGTGTGGCTGGGCCAACGGCGCATCCCCGGCATCGACTCGGGTCGCACGCTGCGCGTGCGCGGACGCCTGGGCAAGCTGGAGAACGGCACCAAAGCCATCTACAACCCGCACTACGAAATTCAGCGGTGAGCGGGCGGTCTATCGGGCCCGCACCGGACTCTGGTGAGCGCTAACCGGGGCGAGCGGCTGCTGGCGCAGGCGGGTGGCGTCAGCGGCCTGATCTACTCTTCGCTGCCGGTGGCGATGTTCGTCATCGTGTCCAGCGCCGCCGGTCTGATGCCCGCGATCGGCGCCGCGCTGGGGACTGCCGCCGTGGTCATGGTGTGGCGACTGGTGCGCCGGCAATCCGTGCAGCCGGCGGTGTCGGGCTTCTTCGGCGTCGCCGTCTGCGCATTGATCGCCTACCTGGTCGGACAGTCCAAGGGCTATTTCCTGCTCGGCATCTGGACATCGCTGCTGTGGGCGGTCGTCTTCGGAGTCTCGATCGTGGTGCGCCGGCCGCTGGTGGGCTACCTGTGGAGCTGGGCCGGCGGGCGGGACAACAGTTGGCGTCAGGTGCCGCGGGCGGTGTACGCATTCGATCTCGCGACTTTGTGCTGGGCCCTGGTGTTCGCGGCGCGGTTCGCAGTCCAGGGCCACCTGTACGAGCTGGGCAGGACCGGCCTGTTGGGCGCGGCCCGGATCGCGATGGGCTGGCCGCTGACTGGGCTGGCGGCGCTGGTGACCTACGCCGCGATCAAGGCCGTCATGCGCGCCACCGGTGCCGGGGCCAGCGCTGCCGACCACGAGGCGATCGGCGCCGACGACGAGGCCGTCCTCGATTAATCCGCGGTCGGCGGCAGCAGCAGCGAGCGCAGGTCTTCTTCGGCCTCGGTGACCGCGACGAAGAGCAACTCGTCGCCGCCTTCGAGCGGTTCGTCGCCGTCGGGCACGATGACCCGCGGTCCACGCAGAATCGTCACCAGCGAGACATCGCGGGGCAGTTGCAGCTTGCGTACCGGTTTGCCGCCCCACGGGGTGTCGTCGGGCAGCGTGATCTCGACCAGATTGGCTTGGCCCTTGCGGAATTCCATCAGCCGGACCAGATCGCCGACGGCGACCGCTTCCTCGATAAGCGAGGCCAGCATGCGCGGCGTGGACACCGCCACGTCGACTCCCCAGGCATCGGTGAACAGCCATTCGTTGCGCGGGTCGTTGACCCGGGCCACCACCCGCGGCACCGCGAACTCGGTCTTGGCGAGCAGGCTGAGCACGACGTTGACCTTGTCGTCACCGGTGGCCGCGACGACGACGTCGAACTCCTCGAGGTGCATCTGCTCGAGCAGGCTCAATTCGCAGGCGTCGCCCAGCAGCCAGTGCGCGGCCGGGATGGCGTCGGTGTCGAGATGATCGGGGTTGCGCTCGATCAACGTCACGTCATGGGAGTTCGCCACGAGTTCGCGGGCCACCGAGCGGCCGACGGCGCCGGCCCCCGCTATAGCGACTTTCATTTGTCGATGTCCTCGCTGGGCGGCAGCGCCGCGATGGCCAGGGCTTCGGCGACGCGGCCGGATATCGCGGCGACATAGACCTGATCGCCGTTCTGCAGGACCGTCTTGGGTTCCGGCAGGATGCCGGTTCCGAACCGGATCAGAAACGCGATCCGCGCTCCGGTGGCCTGCTCGAGATCGGTGGCGCGGTACCCGACCCAATCCTCGTGCAGGACCACCTGAGCGACGGCGACGGTACCGGTCGGATCTCGCCACTTGGCGGTCTCGGTTTCCTGCGTCAAGGCGTTGAGCAGTCGATCGGTGGTCCACGGCACGGTGGCGATCGTGGGGATCCCCAGGCGCTCGTAGACCTCGGCGCGCTTGGCGTCGTAGATGCGGGCCACGACGCGCCGCACGCCGAAGGTTTCGCGGGCCAGCCGGGCCGAGATGATGTTGGAGTTGTCGCCCGAGGACACCGCGGCGAAGGCGTCGGCCTCTTCGATGCCGGCTCGCAACAGCACATCCCGGTCGAACCCCTGACCGAGCACCCGGTCCCCGGCGAACTCGGGACTGAGCCGGTTGAAAGCGGAACTGTCCCGGTCGATCACCGCGACGTCATGGCCGATCCGCGACAGCCCATCGGCCACCGAGGAACCGACCCGGCCGCACCCCATCACAACCACCCGCAATTGGACGTCCTTTCGGTCGGGTCCTGCGCGTCGCAAGCAAACGCTACCGGCAACGCCACGTGGGCTTACTCTTGGCTCTCGTGTCCAAACTTTCAACCGCTGCACGCCGATTGCTCATCGGCGAGAAGATTCGCAGCGACCGGCTGAGCCACACGCTGCTCCCGAAGCGCATCGCGCTGCCGGTGTTCGCCTCCGATGCGTTGTCCTCGGTGGCCTATGCACCGGAAGAGATCTTTCTGATGCTCTCGGTCGGCGGCTTGGCGGCCTACTCGATGTCGCCGTGGATCGGGCTGGCGGTGGCCGCGGTCATGCTGGTGGTGGTCGCCAGTTACCGGCAGAACGTGCATGCCTACCCGTCCGGTGGTGGCGACTACGAGGTGGTCACCACCAACCTCGGTGCCAACGCGGGCCTCACGGTGGCCAGTGCCCTGATGGTGGATTACGTTCTCACCGTGGCGGTTTCGACGGCCTCGGCGATGTCGAACATCGGCTCGGCGGTCCCGCTCGTGGCCCATCACAAGGTGTCGTTCTGTGTAGCGGCCATCCTGCTGGTGACGGCGATGAACCTGCGCGGCGTGCGCGAGTCCGGGGTGGCGTTCGCCATCCCGACCTACGCCTTCATCATCGGTATGGCCGGCATGCTGGGTTGGGGACTGTTCCGGATCTTCGTGCTGGGAAATCCGCTGCGCGCGGAGTCGGCGGGCTTCCAGATGCACTCCGAACACGGCAAGATCGTCGGGTTCGCGCTGGTATTCCTGATGGCCCGGGCGTTTTCGTCCGGTTGTGCGGCGCTGACCGGTGTCGAGGCGATCAGCAACGGTGTCCCCGCCTTCGAGAAGCCCAAGTCCAAGAACGCGGCCACCACCTTGCTGATGCTGGGCACGATAGCGGTGGCCCTGCTGATGGGAATCATCGTGCTGGCCAAGAAGATCGGGGTGCAGCTGGTCAGCGACCCGCTGGTGCAGCTCGCCGGTGCCCGGGAGGCGGGCTACTTCCAGAAGACCCTGGTGGCTCAGCTGGCCCAAACGGTGTTCGGCAGCTTCCACCTCGGGTTCGTGCTGATCACCGCAGTCACCGCACTCATCCTGGTGCTGGCGGCCAACACCGCGTTCAACGGCTTTCCGGTACTGGGTTCGGTGCTGGCCCAGCACAGCTATCTACCTCGCCAGCTGCACACCCGCGGCGACCGGCTGGCCTTCTCCAACGGCATCGTGTTCCTCTCCGCGGCGGCCCTGCTGGCGATAGTCGCCTTCCGTGCCGAGTTGAGCGCGCTGATTCAGCTCTACATCGTCGGGGTCTTCATTTCCTTCACGCTGAGCCAGATCGGCATGGTGCGGCACTGGACCAGGCTGCTGCGCACCGAGTCCGACCCGGCGGCGCGCCGACGCATGATGCGGTCGCGGATCGTCAACACCATCGGCTTCATCGCCACCGGCGCGGTGCTGCTGGTGGTGATGGTGACGAAGTTTCTGGCCGGGGCCTGGATCGCCCTCGTCGCAATGGGCCTGCTGTTCGTGTTGATGAAGGCGATCCGGCGGCACTACGACGGCGTCAGCCGGGAATTGGCCGAGCGGGCCGCCGCGCACGGCAACGAGATCGTGCTGCCCAGCCGCAACCACGCGCTGGTGCTGGTGTCCAAACTGCACCTACCGACGTTGCGGGCGATCGCTTACGCGCGAGCGACCCGGCCCGACGTGCTCGAGGCGCTCACCGTCAGCGTCGACGACGGCGAGACGCGGGAACTCAAGCGCGAGTGGGAGGAAAGCGACATCAGCGTCCCGCTGAAGGTGATTGCTTCGCCCTACCGCGAAATCACCCGTCCGATCCTCGACTACGTAAAGCGGGTGAGCAAGGAGTCACCTCGCACGGTGGTGACGGTGTTCATCCCGGAGTATGTGGTGGGCCGTTGGTGGGAGCAGTTGCTGCACAATCAGAGCGCGCTGCGGCTCAAGGGCCGATTGCTGTTCATGCCGGGGGTGATGGTGACGTCGGTGCCCTGGCAGCTGACTTCGTCGGAGCGGGTCAAGGCGCTGCGGCCGCACGCGGCACCCGGCGACGCGCGGCGGGGCATTTTCGATTGAAACCCGAATCAGCTTGCGGGGAAGTGACTTTGGTCACCGGGGCACCGGCCAATGGCGGCAGCTGCATTGCGCATCACGACGGGCGGGTGGTCTTCGTCCGCTACGCGCTACCGGGGGAGCGGGTGCGCGCCCGGGTCACCGCCGACCGCGGATCCTATTGGCACGCAGACGTTCTCGAGGTGATCGAGCCGTCGGCGGACCGTATCGAATCGCTGTGCCCGATCGCCGGAGTGCACGGCGCGGGATGCTGTGACCTGGCGTTCGCGCGGCCGTCGGCGGTCCGAGCGGTCAAGTCGGCGGTGGTGGCAAACCAACTCGAACGGCTCGGCGGTCACATCTGGTCCGGGCAGGCGGAGCCGCTCTCGGATGCGGGGCCGACGGGGTGGCGCACCCGGGTGCGCCTCGAGGTCGGCGCCGACGGCCGGCCCGGATTCCACCGCTACCACAGCGGCGACCTGGTGACCGACCTGCGGTGCGGGCAGCTGCCGAACGGGATGCTCGACGGGCTCGACACCGTGCGCTGGCCGGCGGGGTTGCAGCTGCAGGTGGCCGTAGACGACACCGGTGAGCGGCATGTGGTCAGCACGTCCAAGCAAGGCAAACGGCACGTCGCCAAGGTCGTCGAGGGCGACTATCACGCTGTGCAGCGGGTCGGATCGCGCCACTGGCGCATTCCGGTGACAGCGTTCTGGCAGGCGCACCGCGACGCCGCGCGGGTGTACAGCGCGTTGCTGGCCGAGTGGGCGCAACCCGCCTCGGGCGCGACCGCCTGGGACCTGTACGGAGGTGCGGGTGTATTCGCGGCGGTGCTCGCCGACGCGGTGGGCGAGACGGGCCGGGTGCTCACCGTCGACACCTCACGGGGGTCGTCGGGTGCGGCGCGGGCGGCCCTGGCCGATCTCCCGCAGGTCGACGTTGTCACCGATTCGGTACGACGGGTGCTGTCCGCGCAGCGCGGCGGCGCCGAGGTGGCGGTGCTGGACCCGCCCCGGTCGGGGGCCGGACGCGAGGTGATCGACCAACTGGCCGCCGCCGAAGTGCCGCGAATAGTCCATATCGGTTGTGAGGCAGCATCTTTCGCCCGTGATATCGGCCTGTACCGAGGCCATGGTTACGCCGTGGAGCAGATCCGGGTGTTCGACGCGTTCCCGCTGACCCACCATGTGGAGTGCGTAGCGCTGCTGACCCGGCGGCCGGCGGACGGTCAGCACCCGTGAACGAGACCCTCCGCTACGCGCTGATCGTTCTGCTCTCGAGTGCTGTCGGACTGGCTGCGGTACTGGCGAATCGCCTCACCGAGAAGGTCAAGGTGCCGGTCGCGGTGCTGGTGCTGGTCGGTGCCGCCGCCGCGGTGCACGCCGTGCCCGCGATCCAGTCGCCGTCCGAGCGGACGGTGGAGCGGATCATCACCGTCGCCCTGGTGTTGGTGTTGTTCGACGGCGGCATGCACATCGGCGTCAAACGCTTCCGTGCCGCGGCGGTGCCCATCCTGTCCGTCGGCGTGCTGGGAACCGGCTTCGTCGCCGCCGGCGCGGCGCTGCTGCTGCACTATGCGTGCGGGATCGACTGGTACCTCGCGGTGCTGGTGGCCACCGCGGTGGCTCCCACCGATCCCGCCGTCGTCTTCTCCGTGCTGGGCAAACGCGAGATCGCCGGTCGCAGCAGCACCATCTTGGAGGGTGAGTCCGGGATGAACGACCCGGTCGGCATCTCCCTGATGGCCGGCTTGATCGCCGCCGGCGGTCTCAGCGTGGCCGGATTCGTCAGCGTCGGAACCCAATTCGCCCTGCAGATGGGGATAGGGCTGGCCGTCGGGTTGATCGGGGGCCGCGCCCTGCTGATGTTCATGCGCCGCGTCGCCCTACCCAGCGAGGGTCTGTACGCTGCGCGAACCCTGGCGTGCTGCCTGATGCTGTACGGCATCGCCACGCTCGCACACGGTTCGGGATTCCTGGCGGTGTTCGTCGCCGGCATCGTGATCGGCGACGCCCGCGCACCGTACAAGCCGGAGATCAAGCGTTTCCACGCCGCCTTGTCCGGGCTGGCCGAGATCGTCGCCTTCGCCGTTCTAGGGCTGACGGTCGACCTGCGCGTGCTCACCCATCCGGAGGTGTGGATTCCCGGCCTCGTCCTCGGCGTGGCCCTGAGCGCGGCAATACGACCGCTGGCTGCCGGTGCCTGCCTGGTTCGGGTGCAACTGAAGCGGAACGAGCGCGCCTTCATCCTCTTCGCCGGCCTCAAAGGAGCCGTGCCGATCCTGCTGGGCGAGCTGCTGCGGGCCGCGCACATCGCCGACGCCGAACGCCTGTACGGCATCGTGGTCGTCGTTGTCATCTTCTCGGTGTTGGTGCAGGGCAGCTTGGTGCCCGGTGCCGCGAAGCTGTTGCGCTTGCCCATGCGTACCGTGCAGACGCAGCCGTGGGAGATAGGTGTGCGGCTCGCCGACGAACCGCACGGGGTTCACCGGTTCAGCGTTGCCTCCGGCTCGGCGGCTCAGGGTTGCACGGTCGAGGAGCTCAGTGACCGGGTCGGCGACATCTGGGTCAGCATCGTCGTCCGCGCCACCGGCCTGGTGGCGGTGCGCGGCGACACCGAACTTCAGGCCGGCGACGAGGTGGTCATACTGGCCGATCCCGAACTGCGCGACAGCCTCGCCGCACTGTTCGCGAAAGCGTAAGGGAGCATCGGTCGCGCTCCCGGCCGCACTTGCGCGCGCTGCGTAGACTGACGTGATGCTGGAACAGATCCGCGGGCCTGCTGATCTGCAGCACCTTTCCCAACAGCAGCTACGCGACCTGGCGCACGAGATCCGCGAGTTCCTGATCCATAAGGTGGCTGCCACCGGGGGGCACCTGGGGCCGAACCTCGGCGTCGTCGAGCTGACTTTGGCGCTGCACCGGGTGTTCGACTCGCCGCACGACCCGATCATCTTCGACACCGGCCACCAGGCCTACGTCCACAAGATGCTGACCGGGCGGGCCCAGGATTTCGAGAGCCTGCGCAAGAAGGGCGGCTTGTCCGGCTATCCGTGCCGGGCCGAAAGCGAGCACGACTGGGTCGAGTCCAGCCACGCCAGCGCGGCGCTGTCGTACGCCGACGGATTGGCCAAGGCGTTCGAGCTGACCGGGCACCGCAACCGGCATGTCGTCGCCGTCGTCGGCGACGGCGCGCTCACCGGCGGCATGTGCTGGGAGGCGCTGAACAACATCGCCGCCTCCAACCGGCCGGTGATCATCGTCGTCAACGACAACGGGCGCAGCTACGCACCGACCATCGGCGGTGTCGCCGACCACCTGGCCAAGCTGCGGCTGCAGCCGGCCTACGAACAGCTGCTCGAGCGTGGCCGCAACGCGATGCGGTCGGTTCCGCTGGTCGGTGAGGTCGCCTACCACTTCATGCACAGCGTCAAGGCCGGCATCAAGGACTCGCTGGCGCCGCAACTGCTGTTCACCGACCTCGGCCTGAAGTACGTCGGCCCGGTCGACGGCCACGACGAGCGGGCGGTGGAGGTCGCGCTGCGCAGTGCCCGCGGCTTCGGCGGACCGGTGATCGTGCACGTCGTCACCCGCAAAGGCATGGGTTACGGGCCCGCCGAGGCCGACGAGGCCGAGCAGATGCACTCGACCGGCCCGCTGGACCCGCTCACCGGGCGCTCCACCAAGGTGGCCGGTCCGGGCTGGACCGCGACTTTCGCCGAGACGCTGATCGCCATCGCTCATCGGCGCCGTGACATCGTGGCCATCACCGCGGCGATGCCCGGTCCCACCGGGCTGTCCGCGTTCGGGAATGCGTTCCCGGACCGGCTGTTCGACGTCGGCATCGCCGAGCAGCACGCAATGACGTCGGCTGCCGGTCTGGCGATGGGCGGCATGCACCCGGTGGTGGCCATCTATTCGACGTTCCTGAACCGGGCATTCGACCAGATCATGATGGACGTGGCCCTGCACAAGCTGCCGGTCACCATGGTGCTCGACCGGGCCGGCGTCACCGGCAACGACGGCGCCAGCCACAACGGCATGTGGGATCTGTCGATCCTCGGTGTCGTGCCCGGCATGCGGGTGGCCGCACCCCGCGACGCGACCCGACTGCGCGAGGAACTGGCCGAGGCGCTGGACGTCGACGACGGGCCGACAGCGATCCGTTTCCCCAAAGGCGATGTCGGCGAAGACATTCCGGCTGTCGAGCGGCGCGGGGTCGTGGACGTGCTCGCAGTGCCCGCGGCCGGATTGCACAAGGATGTGTTGCTGGTCGCGGTGGGTGCGTTCGCCGCCATGGCCCTGGGCGTTGCCAAGCGCCTGCACCGGCAGGGGATCGGTGTGACGGTGATCGATCCGCGCTGGGTGCTTCCGGTGCCCGAGCTGTTGGGCGAATTAGCTTTGGAACACAAGCTTTTGGTGACGATGGAGGATAACGGACTGGCCGGCGGTATCGGCTCAGCGGTGTCGGCGGCGCTGCGCCGTGCCGAGATCGATGTGCCCTGCCGCGATGTCGGGCTGCCGCAGAACTTCTACGAGCACGCGTCCCGCGGCGAGGTGCTTGCCGAGCTGGGGCTCACCGATCAGGATGTGGCCCGCCGGATCACGGGTTGGGTTGCGGCCCTGGGAAGTTCGGTTGTCGACTCCGAGGTGCACGAGCACCTGGATTGACGTCGCCTGCCGCGGCACACTCGTCGACGGTGACGGGGAACGCCACCGCCGCGGCCAGCGCCGGCACCACCAGTTCGCGCTGCCAGTCCCGCGCCTGTCCGGCGCGCAGATACTCGTCGGTGATCGCCACCGGATCGGTCGTGCCCGGCGCCAGTCGCGGCGCGAGGATCTCCCACTCCCAGCACAGCCTCCGCACCAGATCGGGCGCGACCAGGTTCTCCGCCGGAATATGCACCCGCTCGGACAACTCCGCCAGCACCGCCCGCGCCGCCTCCAGTCGGGCGGCCGCGTCGGGTTTGCGCCGGCTCCACCGCGCCGGCGGCGGCGGGCCGCTGGCGGCCTCGTTGACCTCCGGCGGGTCCGGGTTCTGCCGCGCAGCCTCGAGCGCCGAGAGCCACATCGAGGCGCTGCGCCGCTGGTTGCGCCCGCCGAACACGGGCAATTCGACCAGTTCGTCGACGGTCTTGGGGTCGGTGAGCGCGGCGTCGATGATGGCCGAATCCGGCAGGATGCGGCGCGGTGCGATGTCGCGGCGCTGGGCGATGCGGTCCCGGGTCGTCCACAACTCCCGCACGGCGGCCAGTGCGCGGCGATCGTGCACTTTGTGGATGCCGGACGTGCGCCGCCAGCGGTCGCGGCGGGTGATCGGCGCGGCCCGGTCCTCGAAGGTCCGCAGGTATTCGAATTCCTGTGCGGCCCAATCGGTTTTGCCCTGCTCGGTCAGGATCTCGGCGATCGCCGCGCGCAGCTCGATGAGCAGTTCCACGTCCAGTGCGGCGTAGTTGAGCCACGCGGCGGGCAGCGGCCGTTTGGACCAGTCGGCCGCGCCGTGGCCCTTGGCCAGTCCCCGGCCCAGCAGCCGCTCGACCATGGTCGCCAGGTTCACCCGGTCGAAGCCGGCCAGGCGGCCGGCGAGTTCGGTGTCGTACAGCGCCGGCGGTCGCAGGCCCACCTCGGCCAGGCACGGCAGGTCCTGGTCAGCCGAATGCAGGATCCATTCGTCCTGCCCGAGCACCTCGGCCACCGGTCGCAGCACGGTAGCGGGATCGCCGCCGTGGCTGACCGGGTCGATCAGCACGGTGCCGGCGCCGGACCGCCGGATCTGGATCAGGTAGGCCCGGTTGGAATACCGGAAACCCGAGGCCCGTTCGGCGTCCACGGCGAACGGGCCGTGTCCGCGGTCCAACTTCGCCGCGGCCGCGGCGATGTCGCGGACCGTGACGGAAAGGGCCGGCATCCCGTCGGCCGGGTGCAGTAGCGGAGTGGCCGCGGGGTCGGTGCTGTCCGACGGATCCGGCTCCGTAGGAGACGAACTCATATCAGGCGCGTGACCGCGAGTTCAGGTCGGTGACACCGGCCGGCGGCAGGCCCGCCGCGTGCTCGAGAACGTCGCAGAACGCGGCGACATGGCTGCCCACCGCAGGGGTGGTGGCCGTCCACGACGCACGCAACTCCAGCTGATGTGCGCGCGGCGGACCGGAGATGTCGCCGTATCGCACCGAGGTGGTCGCGGTGACCGTTCCACCGAGCGCGGTCATGTGCTCGGTGTGCGCATCGAGCGCCTCGGACAACCAGCTCCAGGCGACCTCCGGCAGCAGCGGGTCGATGGCCTCGTGCGAGTCCAGGTCGGCCTGGATGTAGGCGACCAGGCGGATGGTGCCGTCCCAGGCGTCGGAGCCGTCCGGGTCATACAGCAGGATCAGCCGGCCGAACGCGTCACCTTCGGAGCGCTCGGGGACGATGTCGAGGTCGGGGTGCTTCACTTCGGCGCCCAGCGCGTAGCTGAAGGGCGCCAGCCGCTGCGGCGGCCGGATGGGGCCCAGCTCGATTTCCGGCCGCACGCTGACAGCGTTCATCGCCGCGACTGCCTCGCGGAACGGTGCGGGCTCGACGGCTGAAGTCATCGGCTTCGACGGTAGACCTATCGTCCAGCCCGCGAAATCAGGCGCGCCGAACCGTGCTCAGCTCTGCGGACCGGTGTCGAACCGGGCGGGACGCTTCTCACGGTGCGCGGCCAGACCCTCGCGCACATCCGGTCCGGCGAAGCCGATGAATTCCAGGCCGAGCGACGCTTCGAAGGCGGGCGCGAACATGCGGTACCAGTGGTTGAGGCTGTGCTTGGTCCAGCGGATCGCATTCTGTGCCCCGTCGGCCAGATTCTCCGCCAGCCGCGTCGCGGTGGACAGCACGTCGTCGTCGTCGACGCAGGTTGAGACCAGGCCGATGCGCTCGGCTTCTTCGCCGGACAGCGGTTCGCAGGTGAGCAGGTAGTACTTGGCCTTGGCCATGCCCGCCAGCAGCGGCCAGCAGATCGCGGCGTGGTCACCGGCGGCCACCCCCAGCTTGGTGTGCCCGTCGATGATCTTCGCCGAGCGGCCCGCCACCGAGATGTCGGCCAGCAACGCCACCACCAGCCCCGCGCCGACGGCCGGGCCGGTGATCGCCGACACCACCGGCTTGTCGAAGTTGACCAGGTTGAGCACCAGGTCGCGGGCCTCACGCATGATGCGCAGCCGCCCCTCGTAGTCGTTCATGGACTCGTCGATCAGGTCGAAGCTGCCGCCGGAGGAGAACGCCTTGCCTTCGCCGCGCACCAATACCGCCCGCACGTCGGGGTCGCGGTTGATGACCGGCCAGATGTCGGCGATATCGCGGTGCATCTGCGGGCCGACCGAATTGAGTCCGGGCGCGTCGAGGACCAGGTTCAGCAGGCCGTCGCGGTTGGATTCGCAGCGCAGGCTGGGGAAGTCGTCGTAGGTGACTGGCATTGCCGTGATGCTACGGGACCCGCGCGTGGCAGCATTGGAGCCGATGAACACCAGTGCGCGCACCCGCCGCGATCTTCCGCAGTCGCCCTACCTGGCCGCGGTGGCCGGCCGCAAACCCAGCCGCATCCCGGTCTGGTTCATGCGCCAGGCCGGCCGCTCGCTGCCCGAGTACCGGGCGCTGCGCGAACGGCACAGCATGCTGGCGGCCTGCTTCGAGCCCGAGGTGGCCTGCGAGATCACCCTGCAGCCGATCCGCCGGTACCAGACCGACGCGGCGATCCTGTTCTCCGACATCGTCGTACCGTTGCGCGCCGCGGGCATCGACCTGGACATCGTTGCTGACGTCGGGCCGGTGATCGCCGACCCGATCCGCACCGCCGCCGATATCGCAGCGATGAAACCCCTGGAACGGCAAGCGATTCAGCCGATCCTGGATGCAGTGGGTTTGTTGGTCGCCGGGTTGGGCGACGTCCCGCTGATCGGGTTCGCCGGGGCGCCGTTCACCTTGGCGTCCTACCTGGTCGAGGGCGGGCCGAGTCGTCACCACGCCCGCACCAAGGCGATGATGCTGGCCGAGCCGGCGAGCTGGCACGCGTTGATGACCAAGCTGACGGATCTCACCGTGGAGTTTCTGCGCGGCCAGATCGACGCCGGGGTGGACGCGATCCAGCTGTTCGACTCGTGGGCGGGGACGCTGTCGCTGGCCGACTACCGCCAGTACGTGCTGCCGCACAGCTCCCGGGTGTTCGCCACGCTGGCCGAACACGGCGTGCCGATGACGCACTTCGGGGTCGGCACCGCCGAGCTGCTGGGTGCGATGTCGGAGGCGGTGCAGCCCGGGCGGGCCAGGGTGGTGGGAGTGGACTGGCGGACCTCGCTGGCCGACGCCGCGGCCCGGGTCGTGCCCGGCACCGCGCTGCAGGGCAACCTCGACCCGGTGGTGGTGCTGGCGGGCTGGGCGGTGGCCGAGCGTGCCGCCCGAGCCGTGGTCGACGACGGACGCCGGGCCGTCGATGCGGGTGCGGCCGGTCATGTCTTCAACCTCGGTCACGGCGTGCTGCCCGAGACCGACCCCGGTGTGCTGACCGAGCTGGTGTCGCTGGTCCACTCGCTATGAGCTCGTATTGCGTTGTAGGCGGCGGTATTTCGGGTTTGGTGGCTGCCTACCGGCTTCGAATGGCGTTGGGCGGCGACGCCGAGATCACACTGTTCGAGCCCGCCGACCGGCTCGGCGGGATCCTGCGCACCGAGCAGGTCGGGGGACAGCCCATGGACCTGGGTGCCGAAGCGTTCGTGCTGCGCCGGCCCGAGGTGCCGGCGCTGCTGGCCGAACTGGGCCTGTCCGACCGTCAGCGCGCCACTACCGGTGTGCGACCGCTGATCTACAGCGGAGGCCGGCTGCACTCGATGCCGGCAGACACGATCGCCGGCATTCCGTCGTCGGCCGCGTCGGTGGCCGACCTGGTCGACGATGCCACGATCGCGCGCATACAGGCCGAACCGCAGCGGGCGCTGAACTGGACACCCGGCAGCGACCCGGCTGCCGCCGACCTGGTGTCCGACCGGTTCGGTGCCCAGGTGGTGGCCCGGCTGCTGGACCCGCTGCTGGGCGGGGTGTATGCGGGTTCGGCGGCAACCATCGGGCTGCGTGCCGCCGCGCCGGCCGTCGCCGCAGCCCTCGATCGCGGCGCCAGCAGCCTCACCGACGCCGTCCTCGGCGTGTTGTCGCAGGTCACCGACGGGCCGGTGTTCGGGTCGCTGCGTGGCGGCTACCAGGTGCTGCTCGACGAGCTCGTCGCGCGCAGCCAGGTGCGGTGGGTGCGCGCCAGGATCGACGCACTCGAACCGGGCTGGATGTTGCGCGATGAGACCGGGGAGCAGTGGCACGCCGACGCGGTGGTGCTGGCGGTGCCGGCGGCGCAGGTCGCGCGCCTGGTGGCGAGCGTGGCCCCGGACACCGCAGCGGCGGCAGCCCGGATCGTCACCGCTTCCTCGGCGGTGGTGGCGCTGGCGGTGCCGGCCGACACACCGTTTCCGCAGAGCTCGGGGGGTGCTGGTGGCCACCGGGGAACCGTTGCACGCCAAGGCGATCACGCTGTCGTCGCGCAAATGGGGCTTGTCCGGAGATGTCGCGCAGCTGCGGCTGTCCTTCGGCCGGTTCGGTGACGAGGTGGCGGTCCGGACCGGCGACGACGAACTGGTGGCCTGGTCCTTTGAGCGATCTCGCCGACGTTTTCGGTCTTGCGGTCGAGGTGCTCGACGTGCGTGTGCAGCGCTGGATCGACGCCATGCCGCAGTACGGGCCGGGTCACGCCGGGCTGGTCGCCGGGCTGCGCGCCGGACTGCCCCCGACGCTGGCCGTGGCGGGCAGCTACCTGGACGGAATCGGGGTACCGGCCTGCGTCGCGGCGGCGGGCAGGGCGGCCACCAGTGTCGTCGAAGCGCGGGGAACGCAAGTGGCACGATAGGTGCCATGTCACGCCTGGACTTCGACGCCCTCAACGCAACCATCCGCTACCTGATGTTCTCGGTGTTCTCCGTGCGGGCCGGGGAACTCGGCGATCAGCGGGACGCCATCGTCGACGAGACCGCCACGTTCCTCAAGCAACAGGAGGACCGCGGCGTCGTGGTGCGCGGTGTCTACGACGTCGCCGGGCTGCGCGCGGACGCGGACTTCATGATCTGGACCCACGCCGAGCGGGTGGAGGCCCTGCAGGCCACCTACGCGGACTTCCGGCGCACCACCACGCTGGGCCGGGCCAGCAACCCGGTGTGGAGCAGCGTGGCGCTGCACCGTCCGGCCGAGTTCAACAAGAGCCACATTCCGGCGTTCCTGGCCGGTGAGGACCCCGGCAACTACATCTGCGTGTACCCGTTCGTGCGGTCCTACGAGTGGTATCTGCTGCCCGACGAGGAGCGCCGCCGCATGCTCGCCGAGCACGGCATGGCGGCACGGGAGTACAAGGATGTGCGGGCCAACACGGTGCCGGCTTTCGCGTTGGGTGACTACGAGTGGATCCTGGCGTTCGAGGCGCCCGAACTGGATCGCATCGTGGACCTGATGCGCGAACTGCGCGCGACCGATGCCCGCCGGCACACCCGGGAGGAGACGCCGTTCTTCACCGGTCCGCGGGTCGGGGTCGAGCAGTTGGTGAACGCGCTGCCGTGACCACCTTTGACCCCAACGACCCGACTCGGTTCGAAGAGAGCTACCGCAACGAGCAGGTGGTGCGTGGCCTGCCCGCCGCCACACCGTGGGATATCGGTGGCCCGCAGCCGGTGGTGCAGCAACTGGTGGCGCTGGGCGCCGTCACGGGCGAGGTGCTCGACCCGGGAACGGGGCCGGGCCACCACGCTATTTACTATGCCTCGCAAGGGCTTTCGGCTACAGGTATAGACGGTTCACCGACCGCGATCGAGCGTGCGCGGCAGAACGCGGCGAAGGCCGGGGTTTCGGTGGACTTCCGGGTTGCCGACGCCACCAAGCTCGACGGTTTCGACGGCAGGTCCGACACCGTCGTGGATTGCGCGTTCTACCACACGTTCAGCACCGCGCCGGAGTTGCAGCGGTCCTACGCGCGGGCGCTGCACCGCGCGACCAAGCCGGGTGCGCGGCTGTACATGTTCGAGTTCGGCGCCCACGACGTCAACGGGTTCAAGATGCTGAGATCGTTGTCGGAGAACGCTTTTCGCGATGTGTTGCCGGACGCCGGCTGGGAGATCGGCTATTTGGGGCCCACGACGTACCGGGTCAACATCAGCGCGGATTCCATCGAGCTCATGGCGGCGCGCAATCCCGACATGGCCGCGGAAGCGCAGCAGATGCTGGCGCGGTACCGGGCGATCGAGCCGTGGCTGGACGACGGGCTGGTGCACGCACCGTTCTGGGAAGTGCACGCGACACGCGTCTGAGCCGGCGCCGACTGTGAACTCGGCGACCGCGACACGCCGCGGTGCTGTCTCGCAGGATTCACGCTCGACGGAGAGGCGGCGAGCCGGGGAGAGGCGGGCCGGTCAGGAACCGTCGGGGACCAGGCGCAGCGAGACCGAGTTGATGCAGTAGCGCTGGTCGGTCGGGGTGGGATAACCCTCGCCGGAGAACACGTGCCCCAAATGGCTGTGGCAGTTCGCGCACAAAACCTCGGTGCGGGTCATGCCCATCGAGGTGTCCGAGCGCAGGATCACCGCGTCGGAGGAGGACGGGTCGTAGAACGACGGCCAGCCGCAATGTGACTCGAATTTCTCTGTGCTGCGGAACAATTCGGCGCCGCAGGCGCGGCACTGGTAGATGCCCTGGGTCTTGGTGTCGGTGTACTCACCGGTGAAGGGGCGTTCGGTGCCGGCGCGGCGCAGCACGTCGAACTCCTGCGGGTTGAGCTTCTTGCGCCACTCGTCGTCGGAGAGCTCGAGTTTCGGACGTCCGATATCGGTCATGCTTCCACGCTAGCGCGCGGCGCCCGGTCGACTTTCAGCCAAGCCGGGTCGATGCCGTCTTCCAGCCGGTTTTCGGCCTTGGCGTCCAGATACCGGAAGTAGAGCACGGTGAACGTCACGATCAGCAGCAGCGACCACCCGTAGGTGATCTTCAGGTACTCCAGCGCCCGGCCCCACCGCATCCAGTTGAACAACAGCCAGCGGTCCAGCGTCATGAACCCGTAGATCGCCAGCCACGCCGGCCAGTTCCGGATCACCGAATTGGGCAGCACCACCGTCATCAGGAACGGGAACAGCATCATCGAGTAGTAGCCCTGGGCCAGCGACATCGCCAGCCACGACCACAGCAGCAGCACCCCCGAAGAGGTGGTGAACCAGAACAGCGGGTCGCGGGTGCGGTAGTAGCGGTAGAGCAGCCACAGCGCGGCGATCGCGATCAGGGTGAACAGCAGCCGCAGCGCGACGATCAGCCAGGTGGGCAGGCCGAAGTAGAGACCGTTGCCCTGGATGGAGCTGTTGAAGTAGTCGCGGGTGCCCAGGATGTAGGGCAGCGTCCGTTTGAAGAAGTCCATGGAGTGCGGCACCAGCGGCAGGGCGGCCAGGTTGATCGCCGCCGGCACCACCAGCGCGGTCACCCACGCCCGCCACTGGCGGTTCAGCAGCGGCAACAACAGCAGCGGACCGAGCAGCGGTTTGAGGGTGAGCGTCAGCCCGATGGCGAGCCCGGCCCACCACTGGTGGCTGACCTTGCCGTCCATCAGCCACCGCAGGAACAGGATCTCGGCCAACAGCACGCAACCGTTGATGTTGGTGAAAACCAGAGTGTTGGTCACCGTCTCGGTGCAGAACATGGCCAGGATCAGCGCGGGCGCGGCAACCGAGGACAGCGTGAAGTTGAACATCCGCAGCAGCAGGTAGGCGGCCAACAGGATCGCCACGGTGTTGATCGAGATGAACAGGTAGCGCGACGGCGCGAACGGCAGGTACCCGAACGGCGCCATCAGCAGCGTGCCGCCCGGCGGGTACAGGTAGTGCGGGTCGACGTAGTCGAAGTGCTCGTTGTACATGTCCAGGCCGTGCCGGAAATTGTCCACGGCACGGTAGACGGGTTTGAAGTCGTCGGTGATGTTGCCGTTGGTGGTGAGCACGATGCTGCGGTGCAGTACCGACAGGATGGCCGCCGGCCAGAGCACCGATCTCAGGATCGCTGTCGTGCTCCTGGGGCCGGGGCGAAACGCCGCCTGCACTGCGCCGCGCAAGCCGGTCGAGTCAGCTGCCGTCACCTGCGCAAAGTATCAGGCCGCGCGGCTGAGGTGTCAGGCAGTCTCGGGCGCGGTGCGTCGCATTTTCAGGCGGGACAATAAGTGTCGGTTCCGGGGAGTTTGCCCTCGTCGAGATATCCGATCAGCGGCGGAACCGCGCAGGGCGAATAGATGCTGGCGCCGTGGCCGATGCCCTGCCACATCACCCGCTTGCTGGCCGCGTTGGCGTTGATGATGGTGGCTGCCGTCGCGGCGACCCCTTCGTTGCCGGCGATCGGGTCGTTCTGAACGCCGAGCAGCAGCACGTCGACCTTGAGTTGCTTGGGCGCCTGCGGTGTCGACCCGGTGGGCCAGTGCACGCACTTGGCCAGATTGAGCGCCGCTACCGTGCCGAACTGCGGATACAGCTTGGCCCAGGCGACCACCAAATTCGCGGATCCGGTCCGGGGTGGGCCCGGTTCACCGCGTCGCTGCAGGCATTGACGAACTGGCCGTCGGTGTGCTGCAGGCTTTCGGCGCGGTTGATCAGATTGGTGAGCTGGTTCATGTCACCGGTGCGGGCGGCGGCCAGCGCGGTGGCCAGGTTCGTGGTGTTGGCGACACGGTGCCCGGCCGGGAAACCCAGGGCGGTGGTGATGGCGTTGGTGAGCGACGCTACCGAGGTGCGGCCCAGCCCCTGGCCGCTGCGGGCGGTGGCCAACAGCTGGCTGACTGCGCCTTTCGGGTCGGGTCCCAGCGGGCAGTTGACGGCGGCGCATTGCGCGGCGAACGCGTCGAGCGCAGCCTGCTGGCCTTTCACCTGTTGCTCGGCGGCCGCTTCGGCGCTGGCGCCCAGCGCGACCGGCGAGTCCAGGATCAGGCGAGCGACCTTGTCCGGGCGCGACCCGGCGTAGGTCAGCGCCACCTGGGCGCCGTTGCCGACACCGACCAGCGCCACTGCCGGCACGTCCCAGAGGTTGCGCAGCCGCTCGATGTCGGACGCCGCGTGGTTGTTGTCGTAGGCCGAGTCGCCGGGCGCGATCGCGTCGGTGCAGTTGGTGGTGGCGGTGTTGGAGACCTCGGAGAGGTTGGCTACCGGGTCGTCGCCGACCTGGAACTGGGCCTGGTCGCGCATCTCGTCGCGGTCTTGACGATCGCGGCAGTCGATCGGGCTGGACATGCCGATGCCGCGACGGTCGATCGCGACGATCGGGTGGCTGCGCAGCACGTCGGCGCCGGCGTGGGTCAGCCAGACCGGCAGTTGGGTGGATGACGCGATGTCGGAGCCGGTGGTGAATACCAGGGGCCCGGCGTTGCCGGGCGTCTGGGCCGAGCGGGCGCGGACCACGCCGATGCTCACCGATCCCGATCCGCCGTTGAGCGGGTCGAGGTCGGCGTCGAAGGTGGCGCACTCGAGCTTGACCCCGGGCGCCCCGGGAACGCCGGCGTCGGCATTGACCTTGCCCGTGCAGTCGCGCCACGCAAGGTCGTTCTTGGGTGCCGCGATCGGCGCCGGACCGCTGGGCGGCGGTGTGGTGTTGGGAACGCCCTGCGGCCGGGCGCCGGAGCTGGTGGCGAAGCGGGGATCGGCGCCGAAGATCGGGATGCAGCCGGCCAGCAGCGTGCTCGCCGCCACCAGGGCGGTGGCCAAGATGAGGTGCCGACGCATGCCGACCACAGTAGCCGGGCCCGTCACTCAGCCCTGACGTAGCGCGTGTACAGGTACCCGGTGTCGTCGGTCAGGACGTGGGCACAACGCATCCGGGTCTGCAGCTGGCCGGCTCCCGCGGCGATGCGGTGGGCCGCCCCGCCGACGACGACGGGCGCGATGGTCAGGCACAGCTCGTCGAGCAGGTCGGCGTCGATGAACGCGCCGAGCAGCGTGGGGCCGCCCTCGGTGAGTACCCGGCCCAGGCCGCGGGCCCGCAGCCTGGCCAGCATGGTGGCGACGTCCAGCTCGGCTGAGTTCTGGGCGGAGCAGTCGACGACGTCGTCGACCAGACCGGTGAGTTGGCGGGCGGCGTCGTCGGCGGCCGCGGTGCAGGTCAGTATCAGCGGTCGCACCTCGGTGCGGGTGAAGACCGGCAGGTCGCGGTCCAGGCGGCCGGTCTTGGTGACGATGGCCAGCTGCGGGATCTCGCTTTGTCCGCGGGCTTGGCGCTGCTGGCGGGCGGGGACGCTGACGTGCGCGCCCGAGTAGCTCTCTGAGCGCACCGTGCCCGCGCCGACTACGACGACGTCGGCCAGCCCGCGCAGCACGACGAAGACGGCCCGGTCACCGGGGCTGCCCAGCTGACCGCTGAGACCGTCGACGGTGGCGCCGCCGTCCAGGCTGGTGATGAAATTGGCTCGCACCCAGGCCCGGCCGGGGGGGTAGGCGTAGAGCTGGGGCAGTTCGTCGTGCCCGACTTCACGCTGGTAGCCCAGCAGCGTCAGCGATGTTTCGGCGGCCAGGCCGGCGGCGGTATCGGCCTCGAAGTCGGGCATGGGTTCGATTGCAGCACGTCGTTACAGTTCCAGCATGGACGGGGCCGGATCGGGGCAGGTTGCGCGCTTGGTCGACCGGCATCCGTCGGTGTCACCGGAGCGGCTGATCGGGCAGTTGCGGCCACCGCCGACGTTCGCCGAGGTGAGCTTCGCGACGTACCGGCCCGACCCTGCCGAACCCACCCAGGCCGCCGCCGTCGAGTCGTGCCGGGAGTTCTGCCGCCAGGCGGTGCAACGCCGGGCAGGGCGCCGGAAATTGCTCGGGCGCCGCGAGCCGCTGCCCGGTGTCGGGTTGTACCTGGACGGCGGGTTCGGCGTGGGCAAGACCCACCTGCTGGCCTCGGCGTACTACCAACTGCCCGAGGGGCAGCCCAAGGCGTTCGCCACGTTCGGCGAATTGACGCAACTGGCCGGTGTTTTCGGTTTCGCCGAATGCATCGAGCTGCTTTCCGATTACACCGCGGTGTGCATCGACGAGTTCGAGTTGGACGACCCGGGCAACACGACGCTGGTCTCGCGGCTGCTCTCGTCGCTGGTGCAGCGGGGCGTCTCGGTGGCGGCCACCTCGAACACGCTGCCCGAGCAGCTCGGCGAGGGCCGGTTCGCCGCTCAGGATTTTTTTCGCGAAATCAATACGCTGGCAAGCATTTTCACTACCGCTCGGATCGAGGGTCCCGACTATCGGCATCGCGATCTACCGCCGGCTCCGACGCCGTTGTCCGACGACGAGGTTTTGGTACGGGCCGCCGCCGTGCCCGGGGCTACGCTCGATGATTTCGACGAGCTGTGCGCGCACCTGGCCACCATGCACCCGTCGCGGTACCTGACCCTGATCGAGGGAGTGACGGCGATGTTCGTCACCGGGGTACACGTTCTGGACGATCAGAATGTGGCCCTGCGATTGGTGGCCCTGACCGACCGGCTGTACGACGCGGGCATTCCGGTGGTGGCTTCCGGTGCCAAGCTGGACAGCATATTCAGCGAGGAGATGTTGGCCGGCGGATTCCGCAAGAAGTACCTGCGGGCCACGTCGCGGTTGCTGGCGCTCACTGCGGGTCGAGCTCCCGGACCATGACGTGGTCGTCTTCGACGAACTCACCCATCTGAAAAGTCTTGGCGCCGTTGATGGTAAAACCGAATTTCGCGTAAAACCGCACTGCGCGTTCGTTTTTCTCATTGGTACCGAGCCACATGCAGCGCGCCCCCCACGCGGTGGCCTCGGCCAGCGCGGCTTCCATCAACGCCGCCGCCACGCCCGTGCGGTGAAACTCAGGCAGCAGATACATCTTCGACAGCTCCACGGCGGGCCGTACCGGGACGGCGCGCTGGATGTTGTCATCGTCGGGCACACCGCGAATCAGCATGGCGTATCCCACGATCCGGTCGCCGTCGCGGGCCACGAAGAGGGCCCGGTCCGGGTCGCTCAGGTACGTGGTGAAGCAGGCCGCCGAAAGGTTGGTGTCGACGAACGCGGCGATGTCTCGCGGGCGTGACCACGGCGGGCACGCCAGCGGGAAGGTGCGTGCGGCGACCGCGGCCAGTTCGCCGGCGTCGCCCGGTCGAGCGAGTTCTATTCTCAGCTCACAGGTTCCATTGCGCTAGGTGCTCGCCGGTCTTGCGGTCCAGCAGGACCACCACCGACACCGGGTCTCGGTAGGCGTCCCAGTACACCCCGCCCCGCACCACGGCGCCCTGCGGCGCGTTGCCCAGGGCGGCGTCCAGCCAGTCGGGCGCGTCGCACGGGCGGGGCTTGTAGGCATCGGCGAACTGGGTGACGCCGTCGAAGCTGAAGTTGGTCGCCATGATGTAGGGGTTGGGCACCCGGACCGCCCGCACCACCACGTCGGCGCGGGCAACCGTGCTGTCGGGGAAGCTTTTCACCGGCACGCCGCTGCGCGTGTAGCCGAATCCGGGCGGCGGGTCGACCGGTACCACGCTGGTGACGGTGACGTCGGCGACGTAGCTGCCGGTGTCCACCCGAAGGGTGTCGCCGAGGTGACCGATCGGCGCATCGCCGGCGTGGGCGCGGGGCAGGGCGGCGTCGAAAGGCAGCAGGCCCGCGCCGGTGAGCACGAACGCGCACAGGATCATCAGCCAGCGCTGCATTTTCGCCTCCTGGGCTACCGTTCTGCGGACCTTCGCATGATTGCACACGCGGCGATGCCGGGGGAGTGGTCGGCCGGCTCAGGCTTTGGCGGGACCGCCCGCGGTGAGCGACTCCAGGGCGTCGACGAGATCGGTTTCGACGCGGCTCTTGTCGACGCCGGCCTGGTGCAGCGGGCCGGTCCCGTGCTCGAGTTCGAGCAGTGCGAGCAGCAGGTGTTCGGTGCCGATGTAGTTGTGGCCCAACCGAAGTGCCTCGCGGAAGGTGAGTTCGAGGGCCTTGCGGGCCGGGCCGTTGAACGGGATCATCGCCGGGACTTCGGCGGCTGGTTCCGGCAGTTGGATCGAGGCGCGCAGGGTGTCGGTGTCGATCTGCTGCAGGCGTAGCAACACTGTGGCCAGCGCGGCCGGATCGCTGAGCATGCCGAGCAGCAGATGCTCGGGGGTGATCTCGCTGTTGCCGGCGTCGTGGGCGGCGTTCTGGGCGGCGACCACCGCGCCACGGGCCCGCGGGGTGAACCGCCCGAAGCCCTGCTCGAGATCAAGGACGGCCGATTCGGTTTTGGGGACGAACCGCTTCTGGGCGGCTTGCTTGGTGACGCCCATGCTCTTACCGATGTCGGTCCAGGAGGCACCCGATCGGCGGGCCTGGTCGACGAAATGCCCGATCAGGTGGTCGGCGATCTCGCTCAGGTGCTCGGCGGCCAGGACGGCGTCGGACAGTTGGTCCAGTGCGTCGCTGTGCGCTTTCTTGATGGCGTCGATCATTTCGTCGAGGCGGACAGGGTAGGCGATTTGGGTCGGTTCGGCCATGTCGTCAACTCTAGGTTGACGTAGGCGGCGTCGTCAACCAACGGTTGACGTTCGGGTCGGCCCCGCGGGTGGTCGTTCAACGTTCATTTCGTATTCGCCGCACGAGATGCGCGCTGACTGCGAGTGCAGCAGAATCTCGAGGTCATGAAGCGTTTGTTGGCGTTGACCGGTTTCCTGGCCGCGGTGGGCTGCTGCGCGGTGCCCGCGCACGCCGACGCCGGCCAGGACCAAGCGTTCCTGGTCTCACTCGGAGCCGCCGGGATCACCTTCAAGGACCCCGCGAGCGCGATAACCGCCGGCAAGACGGTCTGCGAACTGGCGAACCAGGGGAAGCCCGGAGTCGAGGTCGTCGGCATCATCCAGGGCGCGAACCCGGGACTGTCGCAGGACAACGCCGCACGGTTCACCGCGATTGCGGCACATGTCTACTGCCCCTCCCAGCTGCCACCCGCGGGCAGTTCGTAGTACCCGGCCGGCGCATGGTGACCCGACGGTAGCCTGACGTTCGAGCTGCGTCCCGCGCATGGGCGCTACGTTGCTGCCGGTGGGAGGTTGGGTTGAGAGCAGGCTTGGCCGCCACGACGGCGTTGGCGAGCGTGGGTTTGCTGGGCTGGGCGGGGATGCGGGCGCTGGTAGCTCGGATCGAGCGCAACCCCGACCCGTATTCGCGCGCACAGTTGCTCGCCCAACCGCAGGGCGAGGAGTCGACGATCACCCGTCCGGACGGCACCGTGTTGCGGGCCCTGGCCGCGGGCGACGGGCCGACGGTGGTTTTCGTGCACGGCTACACCGCAGACGTTCTGGAATGGAATCTCGTGTGGGATGCCTTGTTGGCCAAGGGTTTCCGTTTGGTCGCCTTTGACCAGCGGGGCCACGGCCGGTCCACGCTGGGCTCCGAGGGCATCGGCTCGCAGGTGATGGCGGCCGACATCGCTGCCGTCCTGGATCATTTCGACGTCGAAGACGCCGTGCTCGTCGGGCACTCGATGGGCGGGTTCGTGACGATTCGCGCGCTGCTGGACTTCCCCTCGGTGTCCGGGCGGCTGCGTGGCGTGGTGCTGTTCGCCACCTGGGCCGGCCGGGTTCTGGAGGGAGCGCCGCAGAACCGGTTGCAGATCCCGCTGATGGAACACGGTGTGATTCAACAGCTTTTGCGCAGCCGTACCGTTGGTGTGCTGCTGGGTGCCGCGCAGTGCGGGTCGCGGCCCTCGCCGGCGATGATCTCGGTGTTCCTCGAGTTTTTCCGTCGGCATCTCGAGGAGCACGGGCCACTGGCACCCATCGTGCGCGCGTTCTCCCAGGAGGATCGTTATCCGAGGCTGGGGGAGATCACCGTGCCCACGGTGGTGATGGTGGGGACTGCTGACCGCACCACGCCGCCCAGCCACTCCCGGCGGCTGACCGAAGGCATACCTGGTGCCCGATTGGTCAGCGTGCCCGACGCGGGCCACCTGCTGAACTGGGAAGCCGCCGACGAACTGGTCGAGGTCGTCGAATCGTTGTCGGCGCGGGCTGGTTTGTGCTCGACGGAGTGGGGTAGCTGTAGGGGAAACCAACGGACGGAGAAGCCGTGACCACCGCAGAACAGCCGCCACCGGAAGGCGACAAACAACCGCCGCAAGCCGCGTCCGCCGACGAACCCGACGAGGCATCTGGTGCGGCCGAGCATGGCTCGGAGGGTGAACACACGTCCGACGAGTGAGTCGGCATGGTGGGGGCGCGGTCGCGCCGTCATTCGTTTGTATAGCTAACATATGCGCCGGGGGCTGGGCGGATGAGCGAGGCGAATGAGGCGTAGATGGTTGACAGCCCCATCGTGACCAACCCGGCGGCCGAACCGGCCGAGACCGAGATTCGTCGGCTCCGCTGGGACAGCGATCACCCGCACTACAAGTGGGTCGCACTGTCGAACACCACGATGGGCATGCTGCTCGCGGTGATCAACTCGTCGATCGTGCTGATCTCCCTGCCGGCCATCTTCCGCGGGATCGGGCTGGACCCCCTCGCCCCGGCCAATATCGGTTACCTGCTGTGGATGCTGATGGGCTACCTGGTCGCCACCGCGGTCCTGGTGGTACTGGCCGGCCGGCTCGGCGACGTGTTCGGCCGGGTGCGCGTCTACAACCTGGGCTTCGCGGTGTTCACCGTCGCGGCGATCGCATTGTCGTTCGACCCCTTCCACTTCGGCGGCGGCGCAGTGTGGCTGATCGGCTGGCGGGTGGTGCAAGGTGTCGGCGGCGCCATCCTGATGGCGTTGTCGGCGGCCATTCTCACCGATGCATTCCCCAGCAATCAGCGCGGCATGGCCCTTGGCTTCAATATGGTCGCGGCGGTGGCGGGATCGTTCATCGGCCTGCTGCTCGGCGGCGTGCTCTCCGAATGGGACTGGCGCGCGATCTTCTGGGTCGGCGTGCCGATCGGGGTGCTGGGCACCATCTGGGGAGTGCGCTCACTGCACGAGATCTCCTCCCGCACAGCCGAATCGGTGGACTGGCTGGGTACCGTGACATTCGGTGTCGGGTTGACGGTGGTGCTCACCGCCATCACCTACGGCATCCAGCCCTACGGGGGGCACGCCACCGGGTGGACGAACCCGTGGGTGCTGGGCTCGGTGGCCTTCGGCCTGCTGCTGCTGGGCGCGTTCTGCGTCATCGAATTGCGGGTGTCGCAGCCGATGATGGACGTCCGGCTGTTTCGATCCGCCGCGTTCGGGATGGGCAACCTGGCCAACCTGATGTCGTCGGTCGGTCGCGGTGGGTTGCAGTTCATGCTCATCATCTGGCTGCAGGGCATCTGGTTGCCGCTGCACGGATACAGCTTCGAGTCGACGCCGCTGTGGTCGGGTATCTATCTGCTGCCGACGACGTTCGGGTTCCTGATCGGGGCGCCGTTGGCGGGCCGGCTGTCCGACCGGTACGGCGCCCGGCCGCCGAGTGTCGCCGGCATGTTGCTGATGGCCGCCACGTTCGTCGGGCTGGTGATGATTCCGGTGAACTTCGACTATTGGCTGTTTGCACTGCTGGTCTTCCTCAACGGATTAGGCGGCGGGATCTTCGCCGCGCCCAACACCGCCGTCATCATGTCGAGCGCGCCGGCGGGGGCGCGCGGAGCCGCGTCCGGTGTGCGGGCCACGTTCTTCAACGCGGGCTCGGCGCTGTCGATCGGCGTCTTCTTCTCGCTGATGATCGTCGGGCTGTCGAACAAGCTGCCGCAGGCCTTGAGCGGCGGGCTGCAGGCCCAGGGTGTGTCGGCCGCCGTGGCGCACGACGTTGCCGGGCTGCCGCCGGTGGGCAGTCTTTTCGCGGCGTTTCTGGGCTACAACCCGATCGCGAAATTGCTTGCGCCCTCTGGTGCGTTGCAGCAGCCCGGCGTCAACACCGAGGTGCTCACCGGCAAATCCTTTTTCCCGCAACTGATTTCGGGTCCGTTTCACGCCGGGCTGGTGGTGGTGTTCGTGGCCGCCGCGGTGATGATGGTGATCGGGGCGCTGGCGTCGCTGGCCGGTGCGGGGCGGTACGCGGATGAGGATGTGGTGGCGGGATTCAGTACCGCGGATTGAGCCGTATCGTCCGGTGATCTCGCGGAGGCCTACCGGGGCTCCCCGGGTCGGGCATCCTTCAGCCGCTGTTCCCTTCTTGGGCATCACGTATGACGCTCCGACAAGGCATTATTACGCTCGTGACAATTGACGGGTCGGGGATATGAGTGTGACGAAAACCCGTGCCTTCACCGGCCCCGGTCCGATATTGCGTCCTACCCGCAGCCCGCTCGCCGACCTGACGGTCTTTCTCGGCGCCGTGGTGCTCTTGTGGATGATTTTGCGGGTCGGCGGCGGCATGACCGTGCCCTGGGAAGTCGCGGGTGCGCCCTCGTCGCTGTCGACCAGCCCTTCCCAACTGCCGTACTTCGCGGCGCGATCGTTGCTGCGCATGTTCGCCGCACTGGGTCTGTCGCTGATCTTCACGTTCTTCTACGCCACTGCGGCAGCGCGCTCGCGCCGCGCGGAGAAGGTGCTGATTCCGCTGCTGGACATCTTGCAGTCCATCCCGGTGCTGGGCTTTCTCGCGATCACCATCACCGGGTTCATCGCGCTGTTCCCCGGCTCGCTGCTGGGCTTGGAGTCGGCTTCGATCTTTGCGATCTTCACCTCGCAAGCGTGGAACATGACGTTCGCGTTCTATCAATCGCTGATCGCCCAGCCGCATGATCTGGACGAGGCGTCCCGGTTGCTGCGGTTGTCGCGAT
Organism: Mycobacterium kiyosense; assembly: GCA_021654635.1. Lineage (NCBI taxonomy): Bacteria > Bacillati > Actinomycetota > Actinomycetes > Mycobacteriales > Mycobacteriaceae > Mycobacterium > Mycobacterium kiyosense. The sequence continues at coordinate 3,866,456 of AP025179.1, read as the reverse complement.
GGCAACGCTTCTGGCGGGTCGACCTGCCCAGCGGCATGATCCCGTTGGTCTGGAACGGCATGATGAGTTTCGGCGGGGGCTGGTTCTTCCTGACCGCGTCGGAAGCCTTGAGCGTCAACAACCACAAGTTCGCGCTGCCGGGGATCGGTGCCTACGTCGCCGCTGCCAGCGCCGAGGGAAATCTGGCGCGGGTTCTCCTGGCCATCGCCACCATGATCGTGGTGGTCATCGGGGTCAATGCGCTGTTCTGGCGGCCGCTGACGGCGTGGGCCGAGCGATTCCGCATCGAAGAGTCCACGGCCGTGGAAGCGCCGCGCAGCGTCACGCTGGACATCCTGCGGCGCTCGCGCATTCCTCGGGTGATCAGTCGTCCACTCGGAGGACTGATCTACCCGATCGACCGGGCCACCGCGGTGTTCGGAACGACCGGGCACGCGCTGAAGACATCGGAGGTGCGTCGTCGCATCGGGGACGCCGTCTTCGTCCTCGCACTGGCCGGCGCACTGGGCTACGGCGCCTTCCGGGTCGTCGAGTACATCGCCCACAGTGCGGGCTTCGCCGAGTTCGGGCACGCGGCACTGCTCGGATTGGCCACCTTCGCCCGGGTGGTCGCCGTGGTCGTCATCTCGACACTGATCTGGGTGCCCGTCGGTGTGTGGATCGGCATGAACCCCAAGGTGACTCGCCTCGCCCAGCCGGTGGTGCAGGTGCTGGCCTCGTTCCCGGCGAATTTCCTGTTCCCGTTGTTCACCGCGGTGCTGCTGGTCACCGGGATCAGCATCAACTGGGGCGGCATCCTGCTGATGGCGCTCGGCACGCAGTGGTACATCCTGTTCAACGTCATCGCCGGCGCCAGCGCAATTCCGAACGAACTCCGGGACGCCTCGGCCAGCCTGCGGCTGCCGACGTTGCTGCGGTGGCGCACCCTGATACTGCCCGGCATCTTCGGCAGCTACGTCACCGGCGGCATCACCGCCGCCGGCGGCGCGTGGAACGCCTCGATCGTCGCCGAAATCGTGCAGTACCACGACACGACGCTGTCCGCCGTCGGTCTCGGTTCCTACATCACGCACGCCACCGCGGTCGGGGATTCGCCACGCCTGCTGATCGGCGTGATCGCGATGAGTCTGTATGTCGTGACCATGAATGTCGTGCTCTGGCAACCGCTTTACCGCTTGTCCGAGCGGCGATTCTCCCTGTCCTGATCCGCTGGTTTTAGAGAGGTTCCCATGACGCGAGACGACGTGATCATCGATCTCGACCACGCCTGCAAGAGTTTCCGCAAACCCAACGGCGGCACGCTGCTGGTTTTGGACGACATCAACGTCGATGTCCGCGAGGGCGAGGTGGTGGCGTTGCTCGGTCGGTCCGGCTGCGGCAAATCCACATTGCTGCGGATCATGGCGGGACTGGTCGCGCCCAGTGACGGCGCGGTGCGGTATCGCAACGCCGAACTCGTCGGCGCGAACCCGGGTACCGCGATGGTGTTCCAGAACTTCGCGTTGATGCCGTGGCTGACGGTGCAGAAGAACGTCGAACTCGGACTGGCGGCGCGCAAAGTCGCCCCGGCCGAGCGGGGTAAGCGCGCGTTGGAGGCCATCGACCTGATCGGGCTCGACGGTTTCGAATCCGCTTATCCCAAAGAACTTTCCGGCGGTATGCGGCAACGCGTCGGATTTGCCCGGGCGTTGGTGCTGCAGCCCGATCTGCTGCTGATGGACGAGCCGTTCTCCGCCCTCGATGTGCTGACCGCGGAGAACCTGCGCAACGAGCTGATGTCGCTGTGGGCCGGGCAGGATTTTCCGACGAAGGCAATCTGCTTGGTCACGCACAACATCGAAGAAGCGATCATCCTGGCGGACCGCATCATCGTGCTGGGCAGCAATCCCGGTCGCGTCGTCGCCGAATTGCCGATCAATTTGGAGCGTCCGCGAGATCGGCATGCCCCGGCGTTCCAAGCTCTGGTCGACGAACTCTACGGGCTGCTCACCGGCACCGGGCCGACCACCGCCCTCGGCGAACCCGCCGCCGCGACACCGGCAACCCATCCGTTGCCGAAGGCCACCGTCGGGGGACTGGCCGGATTGGTCGAGATAGTCCACGGCAAGGGCGGGCGAGTCGGCATCGCGGACATCGTCGCCGACCTCGGCATCGACGCCAAGGCGCTGTTCCCCTTGATCGATGCCGCGGCGTTGTTGGATTTTGTGCGCGTCAGTGGTGTGGAGATCGAACTCACTTCGGCGGGAAGGGATTTCACCACCGCCGACATTCAGGTGAGCAAACAGGTCTTCGCCCAGCAGGCCCGCACCCGCGCTCCCTTGGTGCGCACCATCTGCAACGCGCTGCAGGACTGTCAGGGCAGCAGTCTGCGGGCCAGTTTCTTCCTCGACATCTTGCAACAGGGATTCAACCAGCAGGATGCGCAGGAGCAGCTCGACATCGCCGTCGGCTGGGGGCGCTACGCGGAGCTGTTCGACTACGACATCCACACCGATTTGTTCACGCTGGAAGCCGGCGCCTCCGATGGCTCGGCGCTCGGCGCGGCTACCGGCTGAATGGCGTTGTCGCACTGGTGGTTAACGCGCTATAGGCTGAGTTGTCCTGGTGTCTAATGCTGTACCCGGTTCGATGCCGCGGCGGCGCAAGCGTAAGGCTGAATAGGGCCTTGGCCCGGGTGGTCAAGCGCTCGGGGCGCGTGCTCGTCGGCGTCGCCGATCCCGAGACGATGGCGAAGTTACCGTTCACCGGCCACGGCTTCGGCACTTATGGGGGCCGAGCCCGAAATCTCCTCCGGGAGAGCTTGTTTGGCTGCATCTTCCGGGGTGGGGCCCGAGGGTGGCGTTCGGTGAATCGTGGTGACGAGATCGTGCAAGAAGCCGGTGATGGTGGCGCGCTCGGGGGGCGGTCAGCGCCGCGAAGGTGCGTATCAGATCGTTGTTCAGGTCGTCGTACAGCTGCGTCAATTCACGCACGGTGTCTTCAGTGATGGCCAGCAACGATGAACGCGCGTCGTGGGGGTTGCGGTATCGGTTGACCCTGCCGTCACGTTCGAGCCGGGTCAGAATCGCTGCCAGTGTGGTGGGGGGTGATGCCGGTCTTGTCTGCGATCGCGGTGGGAGTTGCTGGTCCGTGAGCATGCAATACGTCGAGCACGCTGAGGTCTCGTGGGTTGAGTCGCGAGGCTTTCGCGACACGTTCGGTGACGATCTCAAATCCGATGCGCAGATCTTGCAGTGCCCTCAGTATCCCGGCGAAGTCGTCCGGTGACGGTGTCATCGCGGCGTTGTCGGTGCTATTGCTTGATGGATATGCGCCGTAGCGGTGTCCAGTTCGGCGACCATGGCGGCCGCCAGATCTGCGCGAGCGGTGTAACCCTGTGTCGGGTGGTCAACATCCAGCCGATAGGCCGAGACCGACGGCCGGTCGATTAACCGTCCCGGCCGCATGATCGTCCAGGAGATGTCGTCGGACTCCCGGAGAAACTCCTCCATCCGGCGCATGTCTGCATACAGCGTTCGCCCTAACACGTTGCGCAGCAACGGAAAGACGATGTGGTCGGGGATGAAACCGAAACCGGGTGGCGGTGGGTAGGTCAGCCCCGAGCTGACCACGACCAACCGGTTGCCCCGGCCACCGGTGCGCAGCGCGTCGACAATCCGTTGCGTGCCTGCCGAATACACCGATACCGGGTGCCGGGTGTAGGAGGCGCCGAGTGCCGATAGCACCGCGTCGGCACCTTCCACCGCCTCCGGTACACCGGCGCCGCTGATCGCGTCGGCCTTCACCTGGGTGAGTTGAGTGCTGGATAGATCCGGCAGCGGATCGGGCCGGCGGCTCACCGCCCGTACCCGGTGACCGGCTCGCAGCGCCTCGCGGCATATCCAGACACCGGTCGGTCCTGCGGCTCCGAAAACCGTGACGTCCACGAGAATTATCCTCCTTGCTCGCAGCGGTGGACCCGGCGCGCGAAGACCGGCAGGGCGCGGGCGTCAACGGTTTTCAACGGACCGACAACACGGCTACGGAAGCTGGGGCGTAGTAACTGATCGGCCATGAACCGCACCACCGGACCGGGGATGCTCGCGTAGTTCATGACGACGTAGCCACAAGGATCGTCGAAGGCCAGAAGCGTGGAGTTATCCACGCCCAGCACCTGTCCATACCAATCGGAGATCCCGGACCACACCCGGGCAACCTCCGCCGAAGTTCTCGAAGATGCGAAGTGGTTCAACAGGATTGGTCCGTCGAGGCTGTCGGTTTGTCCGGACCGCTCCACATTGCGTGCCAGAGTCATCAACGAAGGCTCGCCCAGATCCAATCCGTCCAGTACCGGCCGGGCCGCCTCGATCGCCTCGTCGCTGCCATCGATCAACAGCGCGACGTCGAAGCGCGGTGTGCCAGGGAGTGGGACGACGAACGTCGATTCCAGCAGTCGTACGTGGCCCATCCCGGGTACTGATTCGAGCTGTGTGAGACCGGTCCCGATGGCGTCGAGTTTGCGTTGCCGCGCCAGGCTGGGTGCCACGAAAGGGCCGATCTGCCGCAGATGCACGTTCCAGGCGGCGTAGAGGAATCGCCCCGGTACCGGGTCCGTGCGTTTCACCTGCGAACTCCGATCGAAAGTCAGCCGCTTGAGATTTACTACGATAATCGTAGCACTTGGGGGCCCGGCTGGGCACGTAGGCAGGAGTCGAGCACCCGCGTGGGCAACCTCGCCGGATCGTCGCCGGGGGCGGCCCAGGTTTCGGGTGATTCCGATGGAGTCGAGGTGAAATCCGGCGGAGCATCGTTGAGTGGACCTGAGCGCAGTTTCGACGGCAGCGTAAGCGCCGAGAACCCCGCCTACGTCACCATCACCAACGAACGAGGAGAAGTCGAAACCGTGAAAGTCACCAGCGTGCACGTCAAAACGGTGCCTGGCGAATGAAGCTCGAACGCCCCACCCACGTGCGGAAGTCAAACCGGTCGTCCGGGTGGCTGAGCGAGTTCACCGAGGAGATCCCGGGCCAGATCGCTGCGGGTATCAATCGCCTCGGCGACGGCGAATACACCATCTACTCGATCTACCCATTGCCGCCTGATGCGGCCTACGACGAGACCATCTACCCCGATGAGTGGGTCCAAACCACCGGGATTGCCCCGGATAGACTCACCGTAGAAATCCGGCGTCTCGACTCCGACGGCTTTTATCGCGTCTACACCATCGGACACCCGACCACCGAAACCGATTCCGAGGCAACCGAACCCATCCGCAACGGCGACAACAGTTACCTCGTTCGGCCCGCTGAAGTTCTCAGTGCCACCGAGGCCATCGACCTGTTCCAGCATTTCTACGACCACCATGGGGTGCCGTCTGGCTGGGAACTTCGCGAACAACCCGAGTTCACCATGGCTGCGGACGCGAGCGCTACCGCAGCAACCAAACCCGGAGCTGGCATTTCTCGGGACACGCCAGCTTCCTCACCCGCAACCACCACATCCCGCACCGCACCGAAGAAAGAACCGGCGCACGACAAACTTGAGAGCCGCCGCCAGACCCGCTCCAGCTAGCCGACACCCACCCCGGATGTCCTACGACCTCTTCGCCTTCGACCCGGACACAGCGCCCAGGGACGCCGAACTGCTGGCATGGTATGCGCGACAAGCCAAATGGTCCGAACAGCACTCCTACACCGACCCTGCGGTAACCACCCCACGACTGCAGGCGTTCTACCGCGACCTCATCAAAATCTTCCCGCCCATGAACGGGCCCGACGCACCGCTTCCGACGGCGACGCCGACACCGACTACGCCATCGGCCACAACATCCTCTACGTCGCCTTCCGCTGGTCCAAGGCCGACCACGCCCGCGAGGTATTTATCGAGCGAGGTATGGCGCACGGCGTCGGAGTCTGCGAAATCAGCGAGACTCCGGTACTCGTCAGTCGTCCTGCAGCACAGGCAACCACTCAAAACAGGGCCACCGCATCACAGACAGCGACCAGTAGCCATTCCATCGCCGGAATCGCCAGCCGAGCGGCGGAGACCACCGCTTCAATGGGCAACGTTGAATCCTGTTGCTTCTCAGTGCAATCCCTGCTTCACCCGGCCAGCGTCAAGCACGTCTCCGCGCCCTGTCCCGCGTGCGGAGCCGCCACCGCTTACCGCCGCGACTCCGCCGGCTGGCTATGACAGTTTGATTCAGGACCGGTGTGACGGCCTGATTCAGGACCACCTTCTTTCAGACCGGTGTGTTGTGACGGTTTGATTCAGGACCACCCTCGACGGTTGGCGTGTCGATTATTGGCTCGCTGTCGGAGGGTTCCGGATGGGAAGTCGTGTGGAGCTGTTCGCCCAGATACGTAGGGACGCCCGGGTCGAGGGTTTGGGTATTCGGGCGCTTGCTCGTAAGTACAAGGTTGGCCGGGATACGGTCCGGCACGCGTTGGCGAATCCGGAGCCGCCGAGGCGGAAGACACCGGTGCGGGAGTCGCCGAAACTGGGCCCGCTCAAACCTGCGATTGATGCGATGCTGCGGACCGATCTGGATGCGCCCCGCAAGCAACGCCACACTGCGACAAGGATTTGCAATCGTCTGGCCGATGAACACGGCGTTGAGGATGTGTCGTATTCGTCGGTGCGTGACTATGTCCGGGTCCGTCGTGCGGAGATCATCGCCGAGTCCGGTAAGCAGGCGCAGGAAGCGTTCGTGCCGCAGGAACACCCGCCCGGCGCTGAAGCTGAGGTTGATTTCGGCGAGGTTCACGTCATCCTCGCTGGTGTCAGAACCCGCTGCTACATGTTCGTTTTCCGAATGTCGATGTCCGGCAAGGCAGTCCATCGGGTGTATGCGACTCAGTCGCAGGAGGCGTTCCTCGAAGGCCACATCGAAGCATTCGACGTGATCGGCGGCATCCCGGTGCGCCATATCCGCTACGACAACTTGAAGTCTGCGGTCACCTCGGTGGTGTTCGGCCGCGGTCGGGGCAGGGTCGAGAACGACCGGTGGGTGCTGTTCAGATCGTTCTACGGGTTCGACCCGTTCTACTGCCAGCCGGGAGTGAAAGGCGCCCACGAGAAAGGCGGAGTCGAGGGCGAGATCGGACGTTTCCGCCGCACCTGGCTCACGCCCATGCCGGAAGTGGACTCGCTGTCAGAGCTCAACGACTACATCCGCCGCTGCGAAGCACGTGAGGATCATCGGCGGGTCACCGGCCGGCTGCACACCGTGGGCCAGGACTTCCAGACCGAACGAGAACATCTCGCCGCTCTGCCTGCCGAGCGGTTCGACCCAGGGCTGGTGCTGCATCCACGGGTGGACCGGTCGGCGCTGATCACGGCGCGGTGGCGAAGTACTCGGTTCCCGCCCGGTTGATCGGACGCAAAGTCAGGGTGTCGCTGCGGGCCTCGGAGTTGGTCGTCTTCGACGGCCGCACTATCGCCGCACGCCATGAACGCGTCACGACCCGCAACGGGCAATCGATCAACCTCGACCACTATCTGGAGGTGTTGCACTGCAAACCCGGCGCGTTGCCCGGCTCCACCGCGCTTGCTCAGGCCCGCGCCGCCGGCACTTTCACCGCAGCGCACGAGGCGTTCTGGCAGCAGGCCCGCCGCGTCGACGGCGATGCTGGCGGGACTCGCTCGCTAATCGACGTGCTGCTGCTGCGCAGCGCATGCGCGCTACCGATGTGATCGCCGGGATCCACGCCGCCCTGTCGGTCGGTGCCGTTTCAGCGGATGTGGTCGCGGTCGAAGCACGCCTGCATGCCGCCGGTGGTGGTCTCGAATCAGACCGTCACGCCGGTAACCATGCCAATACCGTCGATTACCGGGTCGTCAGTCTGACCCAGCGCCGCCTGGCTGATCCAGCGACCGTGATCGCCGGCCTGCCACCCGACACCCGGCCGCTGCCTGACGTCGCGGCCTACGACGAGCTGCTCCAACGCGACCCCCAACACCGCCACCCGGTGACGGAATGGAAGGAACGACTGGATCATGAGCACGGCCACGAAAGTCACCAACACCCTGCGCCGCCAACGCGGGATGACCCCACAAGCGGCCCAAGCCGCCGTCGATTCCGCATGCCGACGCCTGCGGTTGCCGACCGTGCGTGCGGTGATCGACGAAGCAGTGAAAGTCGCCGAGCGTGAACAGCTCACCTACCACGGCTTCCTCGCCGAACTGCTCCTGGCCGAATGCGATGACCGGGACCGCCGATCCACCTTGCGGCGAGTCGCAGCGGCCGGGTTTCCACGTCAGAAATGGTTGGGCGACTTCGATTTCGACGCCAACCCAAACATCAACGCCGCCACCGTACATACCGTCGCCCAAGGCGATTGGATACGCCGAGGCGACCCGCTCTGCCTGATCGGCGACTCGGGCACCGGCAAGTCCCACCTGCTCATTGGTGTGGGCACCGCCGCCGCCGAGCAAGGCTTCCGCGTCCGCTACACACTGGCGACCAAACTGGTCAACGAACTCGTCGAGGCCGCCGATGAAAAGCAACTCGCCCGCACGATCGCCCGCTACGGCCGCGTCGATCTTTATGTATCGACGAACTCGGCTACATGGAACTCGACCGCCGGGGGCGGGTTGCTGTTCCAAGTACTCACTGAACGCGAGGAAAAGGCGTCAGTAGCCATCGCATCCAACGAGAGTTTCTCCGGCTGGACCAAAACCTTCACCGACCCCCGACTCTGCGCCGCGATCGTCGACCGACTCACCTTCCACGGCACCATCATCGAAACCGGCACCACCTCATACCGGCTCAGCCATACCCGCGGTAGCAGCTCGCGATCACAGCCTACGAAGACGCCTGAGCCACCACCTCCTCGCCGAGGTGGTCCCGAATCAAGCCGTCACAGTGGTCCTGAGTCAGGTTGACATAGAGAGCCGGCGAACTCGTCCGCGTTCCAGCACTACAGATCGTCACCGAGACCGGCTGCACCTGCCAGGTCTGCCGACACACCTGGGGCCCGGGCCTGTTCATGCACCTGGCGCGGGTACTCGGATTCGGTGCGCCCACGGGCGTACTCGAATAACCCAAAAAGTTACCCCGCGCGGCGCGCGGGCCGAATTTGGGGCTAACGGGGAGTCAGAATAGTCGCTCTTGTTGGCGTGTTGGTGGTCGTCTCTTCGGTTTGGAAGCCTCGGGATGATTTGGGTTCTCGGATGCTGTACGACGGACTTCATCAAGGCGGCGTTTCAGGTCCACTCGCCTGAATGATGTTCGCGTGCAGGTGAATAGCGCGGGGCCAGGTATAGCAATCAACCCGGTGATGTGTCGCCACTGGCTCATCACGATCTCAAGTTGACCCCACTTGGTCGCACCGTCGGTGCCGGTGAGTGCGACAAGTCTGAGACCGTGATCCTGGATCAGCGCTGAAGCAGACGGTGGTCAAGGATGTTGCTATCGCGAGTAATTGCTATCCAATGCTGCTTAGCGACAAGTGGAATCCACTGACGATCCTTCCATCTTGGTTCGGGCACAATGCATTTCGGCCTCACGCGATTGTGTATTACAGCGCCAGGGTCGCCAGGGAGTGGACAAATGACCTTCGCCAACCCGAGAATGTCTGCGTCGAAATAGAACTGAACTTCCGACTTCTTGCGAGCCATCACTGCAGGCCTCGACCCCTATGCGGCGTTTCGTTCCTGCTCAAATGCAATAGCTAATCGGACATCACGGACGGGTAAGTCGAAGTCCTCGGCGATCTCGGATGCGGAAGCTCCTGACTCTGAGTACTCGAAGATAACCGCGGTGCTAATACCGTCCACTGACGGTTGACCGGATCGCTGCTCGGGGTCGATCACCACAGGGGACTTTGAGCCCGCAGGCCGCCACGCGTCGACGACGCCGCCGGCGAATTCGACACGATCGAGAAAGTACTGTCCTGGCGCAAGCAAGAGAGGGGTTGCTCACCAACCGGGGCGAACAACCAAAACTCGCGTGGGAGATCCACATATTCCTGGGCTTCAATGACAAGCTTTTTTGCCCGCCATCCAGGGGCGCTCGTGCGCAAGCGGGTACGCCACTCCGAACTTGTCGCGGAGGTACTTGATAAATTGTCGGACCTCGTCCAGCGGCACACTCTTCTTGCGGTATTGGCTGAGCAGACCTGCCTCCACGAACTCCGCCCAGGTCACAACCTTCTTGCCTGTGGGCCGATCCCGGATCACAGGTTCATAGGTCCGACCGCGGTAGGACTTACCTTCAAGCCAATAATGCAGCGTTGGCTGCGGCACGCAGAGCAACCGAGCCGCGGCAGCCTCGGTGTACATATCGCGCTCGAGTATCGACACGGGGCCCATTCCGCGATTGTGGCACGGGGAGCCGAGCTCTCGTTACTGGAGATCCACTGGACAGCAACGTCAGCCACGGGTACCAATCGGGAGGACTGTTGCGGCAGGAAATATCAGCTGTGCAGAATTGCACACCTGAACCCGACGACGTTGACGCGCTGGCCGAGGAATTGATCAACAGCGACCTGGAACGCTGCCCTAACGAGCAGTTGCCGCCGCTGCCTGAGAACTAACAGCACGCGGATCCCGCCGAGTACTTACGGACCCTGATACCGGACGCGTCTGCGTGCCCGGGGCGACAATCCGTCGATGATGGAATTCGCCGGCCTAGTCGGCGCCGGCTCGGGCTCCCTGAGGGTGTTGCTGCAGCGTTCGATCAGTTCCGCGACGTGCGCCTCGGTCATCCGCCAGGTCCGTCCGATCTTGTACCCGCGCGCTTCTCCTCGGTTCAGCCGGTCGGCAAGCCAGCGGCGTCCATCTTTCAGCTCTGCAGGCAGGATCATCGCGGCAACCTGCTCAAGGCTGTAGGTCCTGAATGCGGCGGCATCAGATATCTGATCCGGCCCGTGCGGAAGTGCATCGGAGGGTTCGTCCACGCTGGGCCACGCTACCTCCGTCGACAACGGGGGCCACGTTGCATACCTGCCCCCGTCCACATCGTCACCCTTGCCGTTGTCAGCAATCTGGCACGGCCTCACCCAGCGCGGCGTAGAGCCTCTCGATCGACTGCGCATCTTTCGTGGCCAGTACGAACGCCCGAACAAGCCGCGCCCGCAGATCTCGTCGGCGCTTGCTCAGCACCTGAGCGTTGTACACCCGCAGACAGTCCACGCAATCCCCGTCACGCCAAGACATTCCAGTGTCTAGATCCTCGTATTCATCGGCGCGCACCGGGGCCGGCGCCAGATACTCAGGCTTGAGCCGTTCCGCCCGAGCCAGCGTGTGGTCACCAAGCAGCTGATGGGTGCCCCCGCACAGCGTGGCCACCTGCCGCTGGCCCGCCTGCCGAGCGGCGGCCTCGTCGCTGACCCGCCACAGGTGGCGCAGGTTCGGATTCTGCGGAAACGCGGCGCGGTACTCCGGGCGCAGCCGTTCGAGGTCGGTCAGTTGCTCCATTTGCGTGCGAGGCGCATCGCCGAGCGCCAGGGCCTGTTCGCGCTCGTCGCTGTCCCGATACGAGCACGAGTGCGGGATCAGAAGCGCGTGCCTGGTGACGACCGCGCAGTGCGAGCACTTGAGCGAGCCGACCCACCGCCGCCGCCACCTGTCGAGTGGGTCAAAGGGTCCGCGTTCTGCTTTGGCCTGTTTGTAGGTACGCAGCTGGCCGCACTGGCAGCACAACGCCTGCTTGACCGCCGGCGGGGGCGTGGGGTTCGCCGCCGCGGTACGACGGCGGTGCGGCCATTCGGCTTCGCGGACGCTATTGCGGGTCACACACGGCCTGCCCGGCTGAGCACCGCAGAACGGGCACCCGTGGGCGAGGGCTGGGTGAGATTCAGTCGCGGTCATCGCGTCACCCACCCGTCGATCCGGTCAGCGGTAGCCACCACCGCCGCCGCCAACTCCCGGGCCTCAGCGGTGGTGAACTGATGCTCGCCGACCATCACCAGCGGCGGCTCCGGGTCACGGTCATCGTGACGACGGTGACCATCACCGACCCTGCCGTCCGGGAACTGGATAGCCGACCCGGTGACCAAGCAGTCCGCGACGGCGACGTCCGGCGTCCAAACGACGCGGTACTGGTGATCCCAATCTGCCCACGTGCTCAGTGTGTACGCGCCGGGGGCTGGGGGAGTGGTGGGTGTGGCACTGCTGCTAGCTCCCGTCTGTCGGGTTGCTAGCGCGGTAATTGTGTGGCCCACATTTGGCCCATATCGACCGATGCTGGTCTGAGAAACTCGGTCAGACCTGCGTGAAACCTGGTGCGCGATACTGGGATTGAAGTTGGCTGGCTGCGGTTTCTCGATCTGATGTCTGACCTGCAAAGAAGTCCTCTGATCAGGCGACACTCGGGACAGTATCGCGTGACATGAAATGACGCAAGCGGACACGGCGGTACAGTGATTGGGCACGTATCGGGCACGAGCGCGATACATTTCCGCGATACTGGACACTCGGAGAGCCCATGGCAGCCACCCGCGACAAACGGTCCTTCGCCACCATCCGCAAGCTGCCATCGGGCCGCTACCAAGTCCGTTACACCGGCCCTGACGGGATCCGCCGGCCAGCACCGAACACTTTCGCCGCCCGCATCGACGCCGAGGCCTACGTCGTCGCCAAGCGCCGAGACATCGACCGCAAGGTCTGGGACGCCACCGACGACGACCGCCCCGACCCTGTCACCTTCGGCGCCTACGCCGCCGGCTGGCTCGACGGCCGCCAAGTCGCCGGCCGCCCCATCAAGGCCCGCACTCGCGAGCACTACACCAAGATTCTCGATGACCACCTGTTGCCCACCTTCGGCAACCGGCAGGTGTCCTCGATCAAGCCGAAGGACGTCCGCGACTGGTACACCGCGACCCTGGCCGATCGGCCAACGCTGCGCAGCCATGCCTACTCGCTGCTGCGCACCATCATGGGAAGCGCGGTTACAGACGAGCTGCTCGACGCGAACCCGTGTCGGATCACCGGCGCAGGCCGCTCCAAGCGCGTGCACAAGATCCGGCCCGCATCGATCGACGAACTCGCCACCGTCACGGCTGCGATGCCCGAACGGCTGCAACTGATGGTGATGCTGGCGTCCTGGTGCGCGTTGCGGTTCGGCGAGACCGTCGAGCTCCGCCGCGGCGACATCGACTTGTCGGCTGAGGTGATCAGGATTCGACGCGCAGCCGTCCGGACTCAGGGGGAGTACGCCGTGACGACGCCGAAGTCCGACGCCGGCGTACGGGACGTCGCGATCCCGCCGCACATCATTCCGCAAATCGAGACGCATCTATCGAAATATGTTGGTGGAAAACATGATTCGCTGATCTTCGCGAACGAGTCAGGCGGGCACCTGCAGCCATCGACGCTGTACCGGCACTGGTATAAAGCGCGTGGAGCCGCGGGCCGCAAGGATCTCCGCTGGCACGACCTGCGCCACTCCGGCGCGGTGCTCGCGGCGGCGACCGGAGCCAGCCTCGCCGAACTCATGGCCCGCCTCGGCCACTCCACACCACAGGCCGCAATGCGCTATCAGCACGCCGCCCAGGGCCGCGACCGCCAGATCGCCGCTCTGCTCTCGAAGATCGCCGAGAACGGAGGTATGCCGTGACAGACACTCACCGGTACGAAGGTCTATGGCCGGGCATGGCGGAATGGTGGATAGAGCACCTCGATGAAATCCCGTTGGTGATCGTCCGTTGTGGGTACGGAAAACCGAAGTGTCGCAGGCCGATTGGTGAAGTGAAGTCGACCGGCCAAGGCCGCTACCTAGCGATGAGCAAGAACGAGCACCCCGAGCCGATCGTGGATTGGTATCCGCTGGCAGCGCCCACGGTCGCAGAGCTCGAGGCTGAGATCGCTGAGCGTGAGAGTCAAATTCTGAGATACGTCGGCACTGGTGCCGATCGCAAGATCGTCTTTCGGCGTCGGCCGAATCTGCCCCGCGCCGTTGCTCCGATCGAGTGCCTAGGCTTCTACTCGTGCCGCGATCATGGTGAAGTCACAATCGACAAAGTCCAGCTGGCCGCTCTGGTCGCAGACACACCGGGCGTTAAGCAGACATTTTGGGCGCATGCTGATTTAGACTGACACAACTAGTCCGGAGCGGTGCGCGAAACCCCTGCGAGGGGAACACGGTTGGGCTGCCGAAACAAGTCAAGGAGCTTGTTTCGACATGTCCGCGAAACGTCACCTCGCCCTCAACGACGCTGCCGAATATCTCGGCGTCAACCCGCGCACCATCCGCCGATACATCGCCGACGGCCGACTCACCGGCTACCGCGTTGGGCCCAGGCTCATCAAGGTCGACGCCGATGAACTCGACGCCCTTCTGCAGCCGATCGGGCGCGCATGAGGAACCTACGAAGGAGCCGCCTCACTGCCCGGGAGGCGGCTCCGTCAGAATCCACGGCAGCGGATCGCCCCCAGCATAACGGCGTGGCCGCGTGGAAACGGCGACGCGCTGCCCGCCGACGCGTCGCACCACTCGACTGCGGATGCCCAGATCCGTGGCCGTGCACATGCTCTCGGCCGCCGCTGTCAAACAAGATGATCGATGCGGGCCGCGATGCCGCTCTGCATCTCCTCAGGGCCGGCCAAGTGCCGCTTCTCAAAATCGAAGTGCTGCAATCGCTTTACCGACGCGGCGGTAACGAACGTCAACTCGCCGAGCTGTTGTTCGAAGCGAGCGGCGGCGAGATCGCATGACCGAGGACGACCTACTCGCTCGAGGTCGGGAGATCGCCGAGCGGCTACGGTTCGACGCCGTCGAGGCGTCCGCCGTGATTGTTCTCGATCAGGACGTCGACCCGGCGCCGTCGCCCGAGTATGGCGTCAGCGGCGCCGAGTTCGTGCTGGACACGCCGGCCGGCATTCCCGCGATCTGGGGCCGCGACAACTCGGTGCTGTGGTCGGCCGGTGAGGCGTTCATGCTGGCCGGCGGCCAAGGCCTCGGTAAGACGACGCTGGCCCTGGCGTTGGTGCGTGGAACTCCTCGGCCTCGGATCCGGTCGCTTGCTCGGTCTGCCCGTCAGCACCGACGTGGGCCGAGTGCTCTACCTCGCGATGGACCGCCCACACCAGATCGCGCGGGCCGCGGGCCGGATCTTCGGAGAGGCCGACCGCCAAGTGCTGGCCGAGCGGCTCCACGTGTGGCGCGGCCCGCCGACACGCGACCTCGCCGCCAACCCGGGCACGCTCGCCCGCATGGTCGACTACTACCGCGCAGGGGTTGTGGTCGTCGACTCCCTCAAGGACGCGGCCGTGAGCCTCAGCGAGGACCGCGTTGGCGCGCAATGGAACCGGGCACGACAAACCGTGCTGGCCCAAGGGTGTCAGATGATGGAGTTGCACCACACACCAAGAAACGCAACCCCCTCACACCACGCGGCGCCCCGTCGGTGGACGACGTCTACGGCTCAACATGGCTGACGTCGGGCTGCGGATCGGTCGTGTTGCTCGGCGGCGAACCCGGCGACCCGATCGTCAGCTTCCGGCACGTGAAGCAACCTGCTGATGAGGTCGGCCCCTACCGGCTTCTGCACGACCAGACCAGCGGGCAGATGACCGTCGATCACGCGGTCGATCTTGTCGCGCTCGTGCGCGCGTCAGGAGTCGACGGGCTGACGGCCAAGGGCGCCGCGCAGGCCATCACGGAGAAGACGACACCCTCGCGGGCCGACGTCGAGAAAGCCCGCCGCAAGCTCGACCAGCTGGCCGCGGCAGGGGTGTTGGTGCGCATCGAAGGCAGTCGCGGCGGTGGCGAGACGCGTCAGAGCACCGCGTGGTTCCTGGCTGAGAACCAATCACGCCCCATTCACGAAATCGGCAAAACCGCTGGTAGAGACGTCACGCCGCCTTTCCCCGATTCCGAGTATCACGCATCGATCACACCCATCACAAAGAACGGAGCAGTGCAAGAAGAGAAGTCACGCGAGCAATCACGGCAATCACGGCAATAGCAATCACGTTCCTACCCCCTCTCTTATAGAGAGGGGGGGTAGGGGAAACGATGAAAGGGACAAACCCCATGAGCCAGAACACAGACCCCACGTCAACCGCGCACACATCGCTGCCCGAGATGCTCGCCGCCCTGGCCGCCGCCCTCCCACCGCTACCCGGCGCCCGATGCCTCGGACAGTGGGAACTGTTCGACGCCACCAGCACCCCCTGGCGGAAACGGAAACCACCAGCAGCCGTCCGACAAGCCCGTCACGACGCCCTCGACGCCTGCGCTCAATGCCCGGCGCTGATGGCCTGCCGCGACTGGCTCGACAACCTCACACCAGACCAACAACCCCACGGCGTCGTCGCCGGCCGCATCATCCGCCCACCCGCCACCCCAACCGCCGCCGACCGAAAGACGCAGCGGGCAGAACGCTTCGCCGCGCTACACCAGAAAGGCCTGAGCTACCGCGCGATCGCCACAGCAACCGGCAGCAGCGCGGGCACCGTCCGCCGAGCACTCAACGAAAGGCAACCCACCGCATGACCGAACGCCAACCCCAACTGCAGATGCTCGACATCCAGATCGAACCAAACCACCAGGCGATCGGCGCGCAACTCGCACTCGGCCTACTCGACGCAAACCCCAAGCACGTCCACCGGGCACTCACCCGCGCCGCAGTCGCAGGACTGGACGCCACCCTGGCCATCCTCACCGTGCAGACCCGCAACCTGGTCGTCGCACTGATGCTGCTGCAGGGCTCGGACGCCACACGCGCAGCACTCCAACGCACCCTCATCGACGCCGACCTCGACGCGGACCCCGACAACAGCGACGGCCAGCTCTATGCATAACCGAGCATGCATATCCACGCCCAGCAAACCTGGTCGTTGCGCAACCTCCGCTGCAGCAAACAAGCCAGCGGCAAAACCGCAGGTCAGGGGTAAGGGGGTCCGCATCGCTCTGACCAGCACAAACGCCCCGCGGCCCGGTGGTGCGGCTGTTTTTTGCACAAAAGTGCTGGTGGGGGGGTTATTTGGGCCAGGGGGTGCCGTTTTGCAGCAAACCCTCTGCCTAGCGGAGCAAAATCCAACCCTGCTACAGCAAACCTTTAGCCGAAAATGGTGGATAAATTGAGGAGTTTTATGCACAGGACGTTGCATGAACGCGGGCCGGAGGCGGCAAAGTGATCCTGCCGGGGTACCGCGACGTTGAGCGCGGATTGCGGCTGGCGTTGGCCCGGCGCCGTGGCGATGACGACGTGCTGCCGCTGCTGGCCGCGGAGTGCGAGACCGCGGAGGACGTCGATCGGCTCATCTTGGCCCAGGCCGCCGCGCTGAATCATGTGCTCGATCGGGGGCTCGAGGATCCGGAGAAGTTCCTGGCAAATTGGATCGCGCTCGTGCGCCGGCTTGCCGACGACGAGGAGAATGCGCCGCATTGTCAGGGCGGCGACGTATGATCGGGGGGTCTCTTTCTGTGGGGATGTGGTGGGGGCGTCAGCCCGTCCGCCCCCGGGGTCGGTCCGTACAGCCGGCGCCCGGAGTGGCCAGCGGTCAAGCCCTCATCCATCGTCGCGGGGGGATAAGCCTTGGCCTTGACCAGCGGTACACGGGTCCGTCCTCCGGGGACCAGCCCAATCCGTCCGTCCTCCAAGCGAATCCACTTCAGTGCGCGCATTTCGCGCGCGGATTTGCGTCGAGGAGGCGCTGACAGATGAACCAATTTCGGGACCAACTGCGCAAGAGAGTCCATGACCTCGCGCAGAAGGCAATCGACGAGGGCCGCGATTTCACCCCCTCCGAGAAGAAGATCGTCGATGACGCGTTGGCGGCGTTGAAGGCCTACGACGCGGGTGCCGCGAAGACTTCGGACATCATGGGCCAGCTCGACGCGATGGCGGCTGAGGCCGGCGGCGATTGCGGCGGCACGGGTGGCAAGTTCCTGTCGTTCGGCAAGTCCTGGTCGGCCAAGGCGGCGTCGGGCCTCGGGCAGAAGGGGCTTGCGACCGGAAGCCCGGTGTTCGTCGACACCGAACTCACGGCCACGCCGATCCCGATGAACCGGCCCGCGACGTCGCTGCTGAACATCCTGCCGGTGAAGAAGCACGGCCAGCCCGCCTACCGGTATTTGAGGCAGTCGGTGAGGAGCAACGCGGCGGCCGTCGTCGCCGAGGGCGCGGTCAAGCCGACATCGACGTACACCATCGTGCCGATCGACGGCTCGCTGTCTGTCATCGCGCACCTGAGCGAAGGTGTCCCAAGGTACTGGTTCGTCGATGCCACCGAGTTGAAGACCTTCGTCGAGCACGAACTCGCCTACGGTATCCAGACCGCCGTGGAATCGAAGGTGCTGGCCGATATCAACGGCACCAGCGGCATTCAGACGCAGGCCTACGCCACCAGCCCCCTGGTCACGTTGCGCAAGTCCCTGACGAAGCTCGAGGCCCTCGGGTTCAGCCCCGCTGGCATCGTGCTCCACCCGCTCGACTGGGAAAGCGTTGAGCTTCAGGTGGCCTCCACCAACGCGATCGAGCACATGAGCCTGCCGTACGACGCGGCGAGTCGAAGACTGTTCGGCGTCCCGGTCGTCGTGGCCAACGTCGAGGCATCGGGCACGGGGCACGTCCTGGCCACAGGTGCCGTGGGCGTCGACACCGACACCAGCGGCGTGGCGCTGCAGTGGTCGGAGGTGAGCAACGCCACGGACTTCTCAACCAACACCGTTCGTGCTCGCTGTGAAGGCCGGTTCGGAACGTCGGTCTACCAGCCCCTCGGTGTCGTCAAGGCCACCCTGACGTCTTCGTAGGAGTCTCGTCATGCCATCTGCTCCGCCGCGCGTGTGTGGGCGGTGCCCGGCTGCCCGCGCCTGGTCGACGTCGTCGACCACATCGTCCCGTTGGCGGAGCTGCCGAAGGGCGACTCACGCCGCTACGACCCGTCGAATTTCCAAAGCCTTTGCCGCAAGCATCATTCCGAGAAAACGGCACAGGATAGCCGGCGGGGTAAGACCCGTCTGAGAGGCTGAAAACGGCATGTCGGACCGAGTAACTATGGATGAAATCGCATGAGCGACACCACAATTGGCTATGCTGTCCTTCAGATCATCCCCAGCCTTAAGGGTGTTTCGGAGGCGATCGAGAAGCAGATCGCGGGCCAGGTTATTCCGGTCACGGTTGAGCCGAAGTGGCCGGATTCTGGGTCGAGTGAGGCGAAGAAGCTCGACCAGTCGGTGCGCGATGCGGTCAAGAAGAAGCCGCTGGAAGTTCCGGTTGAGCCGAAGGTCGAGCCGGCGAAGGTTGAGAAGTCGGTCGCCGATGCGGTCAAGAAGTCGAAGCCGCCGCAGGTCCGGATTGAGACGAAGATCGACCCCGGCCCGGTCAAGAGGCAGGCGCAGGAGGCCAGTCAGGGTGTCGGCCAGGTGTTGCGCGACACGATCAACGAGGCGCTGCAGGACGCGGCCGATGACATGGATATGCCGGTCGATGAGCTGAAAAGGAAAATCGGCGAGAAAATCGGCGGCGCGATCGGCGAGACGATCGGAAAGGCGATCGGCAACAGCCCTGTGGGCGAGTGGCTGCGCAAAGTTGCGGACAATGTGACTCCGGCCGCCGAAGGCGTACGGGGTATGGCCGACGCTCTAGCCCGTATTAGGCAAGGGGACGCCAGCGGAGGGCTGCAGGGCGTGGCTAACGCCATAACCCAGATGGCGCCGGTCGCAAAGCAACTGGGTATCGACATCTCATCGTGGCCGCAGCCGCTCTCTGAAGCCGCCCAGAAAGCTGGGGAACTGCAAGGGAACTTCGTCAGAGCCAAAGCGGGAGTCCAGGATTTTGCCGGGCAGATCGAGGGCGTCACTCCCGGTATCGCCGCGAATTTGGCGAAGTGGGCAGGCCCGATCTCGGCAATTGTTCTCGCGCTGCACGAGGCGCAGCCTGCACTGGACCACCTGTCCGACTTGTTAAGCAACGATCCTGCTCGGTTCGACGCCGCAAACCGGTGGAAGGGGAACCCGCAGAATCTGCCGCCGACGCAGCGCAGCGTTGAGGACAACCCGCCGCCGGTGCCGGGCGTCAATCCGAGCAAGGGCTCACAGAGCCTGTACGACATTCCGGTCAGTCAAGGAGGACTAGGCCCCGAACTCCCCGGCCGCGCGTCGGGCGGCATGGCCGATGTTCTCAACGGGATGATCCGCGGCCCGGGCACTGGAACGTCGGACAGTATCCTCGGATTGCCGGCGACGGTGCGGGTGTCCAACGGCGAGTTCCTCACCAACGCTGAGGACACCGCGAAGAATCTCCCGCTGCTGCAAATGGTCAATGCTGGTGTGCCGCTGTGGGATTGGCTTAAGTCGCTGCCGGGTTTCGACTCGGGTGGCCTGGTCGCCGGTTCAGCGCAGCTCCGCAAGATCATCGCGGAACGTTTCGGGATCGCCGACATCGGCGGCTACCGGCCCGCCGACAAGTACGGCGAGCATTCCACCGGCCGTGCCCTGGACGTGATGGTCGGCAACGACAAAGCCAAGGGCGACGCTGTCAAGGACTTCGCGCTCGCGAATGCTGCTGCGATCGACCTGAAATGGGTGATCTGGCGGCAGCATCTCTACTATCCGGGCGGCGGCGGCTACGACATGGAAGACCGCGGCTCACCGACGCAGAACCACATGGACCACGTCCACATCTTCTCGGGCCCGGGCATCACCGGCGGCCTCCTCGGGGCTCTGCAAGGCTCGGGTGGCGCGACCAGGCCCGGCCAAGGTCGAGGTGATGATGCGGCCACCCCGGCGGGGCTCAAGGACGCGTCCACCGGCGCCGCGGCCGGCGCAACCCCGGCGTCGTCTGGGGCGGGCGGTTCGTCGGGCGGGTTCGCGCTGCCGACGTCGTTCAGCGACATGGCCGGATTCGGGCTCAGCAGCCTCGGCCAAGGTGTCGGCGCGACCCAAAGCGGTACCGACCTCAGTGTTTTCGGTCAAGCAGCTGGCGCCGCGGTGTCCGGCCAGGTAGGGGCGGCGCTTGACGCGTTCGGTGTCCCCAGCTCGCCCGGCTGGCTGCAGGGCATCTCGAAGTTCGTCAGCGGCATCTCGATCGGAGGTTCCGGCGGCGGTGGAGGTGGTGGTGCGACCCCGGCGTCGATGGTGCAGCCCGCGGCCCTCACCCCGGCCCCGGCCGCGGGGGCGGCGGACAGTGTGCACAGTGTCGGCGCTGCCCCGCGCCCTGGACCGCAAACGGTTTTCAACATCCAAACTGCCCGCGTCGAAGACGCGTTCGTCGTCGCGCAGCGCAAAGAAAGAGAACGGGCCGCAAGGAAAGTGGAGTGGGCGTGGGCGTGATGGCGGCCCCGAGCAGTTCGGATGCCCGGGGCCGCTCGTGTTCGTTGCGATCAGGCGGTCAGCCGCTCCATCTCATCAGCAGCCGCGACTAGGGCAACAGCCAACTGACGCGCATCAGTAATCGTGAGCGCCCCGCCGTCCTCCAGGCCGAAGACCGTCAGGTGCGGTCCATCAACGGCGCCGGTCTCGTCCTGCAAGCCATCGATATCGACCGACAAGCGGCCGGCGGCGTAGGTGGCCCACCGCACCGGCCGGCACTGGCGGCCGGTCTGCTTATCGATGCTGTTCCATCCGTCGACTGACTTGGCGCCAGCGGGTGGATGGATACGGGCAGAGAGTTCGGCATCGCGCTCGTTGGTAGCGATGTAGTCGCGCGCTTCGCCGACCAGCCATTCGCGGTAGGCGTCGGGAGTGCAGTCCCCGCCGCGGCGTTCCCATTCCTCAAGGTCAGCGACCTGCTCCGGCGTGAGCCGGCGTACGAGATCGCGCCATGTCTGGGTGGGGGATTCGGGAGTGGTGGTGTTGGTCATGGTGTGCACTTTGCCCGAATGGTCCGACAACCGACCCGCGCCGCAGGCGGCCGTGTGGGTGCCGATGCCATCGCAGCAGGCGTGGTAAGTCGAGTCGACGGGATAGTTGGTGGTCATGGGCAAACCCCTCTCGTGTGGTGATCGAGAAGGCAGCCGGCGCATCTGTTGGGCACATCATGGGCACGAGGCCGGATCGGAAATCTAAAAATGATGTCTGACCTGCGGTGATGCTGGTGCGCGATACTGGGATTGAACCAGTGACCTCTTCCGTGTCAGGGAAGCGCTCTCCCGCTGAGCTAATCGCGCTGGGAGCAAAAATTGGAGGTGGAGACGGGAATCGAACCCGTGTGCACGGCTTTGCAGGCCGTTGCCTCACCACTCGGCCACTCCACCGCTGGGGTTGATGCCACTTGCACCGAGCGGATGACGGGATTCGAACCCGCGACCCTCACCTTGGCAAGGTGATGCGCTACCAACTGCGCTACATCCGCGCGCAACGGGCGAGATCGTCGCCCGGTGCGAAGCACGACGATAGTCCAGTGTGCGAGCGCACACAAATTCCTTGGTCCGCGCCGTGTCGCGATGCTCGCCACACCCTTCGCCATACCCTTCCGGACCACCTGGCCCGCCCGGCCGGTACGACGGTCGTGCTAGTGTTCGACGTCGTTCGCCTCTCGGCGCCGGTCCCGTGGCTCAGTGGAAGAGCGTCCGCTTCACACGCGGAAGGTCGCTGGTTCGATCCCAGCCGGGACCACTACGTCTACCTGCATTGACACGGGTTATGCACTCGGTGGTTGGTTTGACTCGTCCGGTTCTTGTCCGGTCTTGAGTGTTTGAATCTCAGTCGCATGTAGCTGATCGAGGTTGGTTGCGACCTGGTCCAGCTCGTCGGCGTAGAGGTCGCTATAGATGTTGGCGGTGACGGTCGGCGTTGAGTGGCCCATGGTCTTCTGCACGTAGCGAAGGTCGGCTCTCTATGTCAACCTGACTCAGGACCACTGTGACGGCTTGATTCGGGACCACCTCGGCGAGGAGGTGGTGGCTCAGGCGTCTTCGTAGGCTGTGATCGCGAGCTGCTACCGCGGGTATGGCTGAGCCGGTATGAGGTGGTGCCGGTTTCGATGATGGTGCCGTGGAAGGTGAGTCGGTCGACGATCGCGGCGCAGAGTCGGGGGTCGGTGAAGGTTTTGGTCCAGCCGGAGAAACTCTCGTTGGATGCGATGGCTACTGACGCCTTTCCTCGCGTTCAGTGAGTACTTGGAACAGCAACCTGCGCCCCGGCGGTCGAGTTCCATGTAGCCGAGTTCGTCGATACATAAAAGATCGACGCGGCCGTAGCGGGCGATCGTGCGGGCGAGTTGCTTTTCATCGGCGGCCTCGACGAGTTCGTTGACCAGTTTGGTCGCCAGTGTGTAGCGGACGCGGAAGCCTTGCTCGGCGGCGGCGGTGCCCACACCAATGAGCAGGTGGGACTTGCCGGTGCCCGAGTCGCCGATCAGGCAGAGCGGGTCGCCTCGGCGTATCCAATCGCCTTGGGCGACGGTATGTACGGTGGCGGCGTTGATGTTTGGGTTGGCGTCGAAATCGAAGTCGCCCAACCATTTCTGACGTGGAAACCCGGCCGCTGCGACTCGCCGCAAGGTGGATCGGCGGTCCCGGTCATCGCATTCGGCCAGGAGCAGTTCGGCGAGGAAGCCGTGGTAGGTGAGCTGTTCACGCTCGGCGACTTTCACTGCTTCGTCGATCACCGCACGCACGGTCGGCAACCGCAGGCGTCGGCATGCGGAATCGACGGCGGCTTGGGCCGCTTGTGGGGTCATCCCGCGTTGGCGGCGCAGGGTGTTGGTGACTTTCGTGGCCGTGCTCATGATCCAGTCGTTCCTTCCATTCCGTCACCGGGTGGCGGTGTTGTTGGGGTCTGCGTTGGAGCAGCTCGTCGTAGGCCGCGACGTCAGGCAGCGGCCGGGTGTCGGGTGGCAGGCCGGCGATCACGGTCGCTGGATCAGCCAGGCGGCGCTGGGTCAGACTGACGACCCGGTAATCGACGGTATTGGCATGGTTACCGGCGTGACGGTCTGATTCGAGACCACCACCGGCGGCATGCAGGCGTGCTTCGACCGCGACCACATCCGCTGAAACGGCACCGACCGACAGGGCGGCGTGGATCCCGGCGATCACATCGGTAGCGCGCATGCTGCGGTGCAGCAGCAGCACGTCGATTAGCGAGCGAGTCCCGCCAGCATCGCCGTCGACGCGGCGGGCCTGCTGCCAGAACGCCTCGTGCGCTGCGGTGAAAGTGCCGGCGGCGCGGGCCTGAGCAAGCGCGGTGGAGCCGGGCAACGCGCCGGGTTTGCAGTGCAACACCTCCAGATAGTGGTCGAGGTTGATCGATTGCCCGTTGCGGGTCGTGACGCGTTCATGGCGTGCGGCGATAGTGCGGCCGTCGAAGACGACCAACTCCGAGGCCCGCAGCGACACCCTGACTTTGCGTCCGATCAACCGGGCGGGAACCGAGTACTTCGCCGACCGCGCTGATCAGCGCCGACCGGTCCACCGTGGATGCAGCACCAGCCCGGGTCGAACCGCTCGGCAGGCAGAGCGGCGAGATGTTCTCGTTCGGTCTGGAAGTCCTGGCCCACGGTGTGCAGCCGGCCGGTGACCCGCCGATGATCCTCACGTGCTTCGCAGCGGCGGATGTAGTCGTTGAGCTCTGACAGCGAGTCCACTTCCGGCATGGGCGTGAGCCAGGTGCGGCGGAAACGTCCGATCTCGCCCTCGACTCCGCCTTTCTCGTGGGCGCCTTTCACTCCCGGCTGGCAGTAGAACGGGTCGAACCCGTAGAACGATCTGAACAGCACCCACCGGTCGTTCTCGACCCTGCCCCGACCGCGGCCGAACACCACCGAGGTGACCGCAGACTTCAAGTTGTCGTAGCGGATATGGCGCACCGGGATGCCGCCGATCACGTCGAATGCTTCGATGTGGCCTTCGAGGAACTCCGCTGGACTGAGTCGCATACACCCGATGGACTGCCTTGCCGGACATCGACATTCGAAAAACGAACATGTAGCAGCGGGTTCTGACACCAGCGAGGATGACGTGAACCTCGCCGAAATCAACCTCAGCTTCAGCGCCGGGCGGGTGTTCCTGCGGCACGAACGCTTCCTGCGCCTGCTTACCGGACTCGGCGATGATCTCCGCACGACGGACCCGGACATAGTCACGCACCGACGAATACGACACATCCTCAACGCCGTGTTCATCGGCCAGACGATTGCAAATCCTTGTCGCAGTGTGGCGTTGCTTGCGGGGCGCATCCAGATCGGTCCGCAGCATCGCATCAATCGCAGGTTTGAGCGGGCCCAGTTTCGGCGACTCCCGCACCGGTGTCTTCCGCCTCGGCGGCTCCGGATTCGCCAACGCGTGCCGGACCGTATCCCGGCCAACCTTGTACTTACGAGCAAGCGCCCGAATACCCAAACCCTCGACCCGGGCGTCCCTACGTATCTGGGCGAACAGCTCCACACGACTTCCCATCCGGAACCCTCCGACAGCGAGCCAATAATCGACACGCCAACCGTCGAGGGTGGTCCTGAATCAAACCGTCACAACACACCGGTCTGAAAGAAGGTGGTCCTGAATCAGGCCGTCACACCGGTCCTGAATCAAACTGTCATAGCCAGTCGGCACCTGATTTCCGGGCCAGGCTGGCGTAGGTGTGGCGTAAGTCGTGAATCGTCAATGGGGCGAGGTTGGTTTTCTTTAGGACTTTGTTCCAGTGCGTGTGCCGGCGCCAGTTGTTGGACCGCAACATCGCGCCATTGGGAGATGTGACGGCAGGTTCTTCGGGGTTCCGACCGGTGATGCGCCCCTGGAAGATGTCGACGACGGCTTGGGGGAGCGGGACGGTTCGGATGCCGGCTCGGGTCTTTGGCGGACCGATGACGATGCGGCCTTCGACTTCAGGTGCGGCCCGCCGGACGTAGAGGCGGCGGGCGGTCAAGTCGATGTCTTTGACGCGGAGGCCGACGAGTTCGGACCAGCGCAGGCCGGTGTAGGCCAGGATGGTCACGACATCGCCCTGGTCCCCGCAGGCGGTGGCGAGTGTCTGGACCTCCGGTGCGCTGAGGTATCGGTGACGTTCCCGCTCGGGAATGCGACCCGCTGCGACGCCAATGGCGGGGTTGCGGTGGATTCGGCCGTCCTGGTGGGCGACGTCAAGGATCGAACGCAGCAGTCGCAGCGTGGAAACTTTCGCCCAGGGGCCGACGGTCAAGCCGTCAACGAACGCCTGGACGTCTGTGCGGGTGATTTCGTCGACGGGCATATGACCGAACCGGGGTCCGATACGGAGTTCCCAGTGCTGGGAGTAGCCGCTCCATGTCTTCGGCGACACCGCGGGCTTTTTGGAATCGGAGAACTGCGTCCAAATCCGGCTCAGCGGTGTGCGTCCGAGGCGTGGATCGAACCGACGTGCACCGAGCGCCGCCTCGTTGTCGCGTTCCGATTTGAACGCCTTTGCCTCCCGCAGGGTCGGGAATGTGGCTGACGTCTCGACCCAGCCGGACGGTGTCAGCGGATCGCGGACTTGGTAGCGCACTTGGTAGCGAGGCTCCCCGGCGCCGTTGAGTCGCTTCCGGATACCGCGTGGATTGTTGCCGGCCATTACCGGCGCACCTGCTTGAGCCAGGACCTTACTTCGGCGCAGTCCCAGCGGCGCACCCGCTCCGACAGGGTGTAGCAGGGCGGGCCGATCTGCTCGCCGGTCGTTTCGCGGAGCGCTGCCCAACGGTTGAGCGTCGCGGCCGAGACGCCGAGCAAGGCTGAGACCTGCTCTGCGGTTAGCAGCTCAGGGAAGTTGCCTGCGGCGACGAGAGCCTCCCGGAGGCCGTGAGTGACCATCGCTTCACCTCGTTGCACGGATCGAGTCGAACCAGGCGCGCGTGCGCTGTAATCCGGCATCGACGTCGGATTGACCGCCGGCGATACCCCACAGGTCATATGCCCACCGCTCTAATGCGGAATCCGTTGTCTCGCTGTATCGCTGGAGTTCGGCATGGTCACCCAAGATCAGAGCGGTGCCGATGATTTCGCCGCACGACCAGATGTGCCGGTATTGGTCCCATCCGTCTCTGCGGACGAGGTCGGCACGGTGGATCAAATCTCTTGCATGCCGCGCCACTTGATCTTGGCTGGGCAGTTTGAAGATAGCCCAGTCGTCACTCATCGCGCTTGCCTCCGGGTGTGCGTGCTCGGCCGTATCGCTTTGCAGTGGCGCGGATTTGGTCATCGCTCCAAAAGTCGGATCGCACCTTGGTCACCTGTCCGTCTTCGGCGACGACGTAGCCGGTACCGGGTTGGTTGGGGCTGATTCGGTGCGCGGGCGCTTTGTCGACCATGCCGTCGCCGAGCACCATCGCGACTTCGTCGCGTGAACGCAGCCGCAGCGCGATGGTCTGGGTGAACAATTCCCGCATGGGGATGATTTCCTTACGAGGGTCTTGTACGAATGCGGCCACCACGATCCCCAGGCCGCGGCCTTTGGACAAGATCCGCGACAACGATGCTTTGGCCGCTTTGCACATGGCCGGATCGGACAAGTAGTTGGTCAGACCGGCGAGTTCGTCGATCAGGAGCAACACCAACGGCGTATCACGAGTCGCGCTGTGCTGGCGTGAGTGTCCGGCCATACGTTGCCCGCGCTGGTCCATCAACTTCTCCAGCGCGGCAAGGGTTTCCACGGCATCGGTTTCCGTGGTGGTGGTCTTCGTGAACAGATCAGAGCCGACCGATAATTCGATGCCGTATTTCAGGTCGATTCCCACCAGGCGAACCACACCGGCGGCGACAGCAGGACCGAGGCCACATGCGATGCCCCAGAAGATGGAGCCTTTGCCTGCACCTGAGCAGCCCACGGTGAGGGTGTGTCGCCCGCTAACTGGCAGGGTCCACGGGGACCCGTTTTCGCATCGCCCGAGCGTGACTCGCGCCGTTGCTACCGCTGTCGGCGGTGCCGCGTGACCTACCGTCGACAGCTGTTCTCGCATGACCAGCTCGATCCGAAGCGTCCCGGGAGACACGACGACCGACCGCGCGGAGTGTGCGCCCGCAGCGTCGCGGATCGCTGGGACGGCACGCTCTAAGTCTTCGACGGTCTGGCCCATCCTGGTGCGCACCGTCAGACGAAGGCTGGTTTGGGACACGTCTGTTCCCAACAGCTTTGGATGAAACCAACGCGTCGACGAGACCTGTCGTCCTTCTTTGTCGCGGCGCATGACCTGCTCAGAGGTCGACAAGCCGCAGCGCTTGCACAGCTTTTGCCACGAGACGTGTGCCCAGAGGCGCCAGCGCATGAGCCGGGCAGGTGTCGCGAACCGTTCCTCGTAGGTTTCCGGCGAGTGCAGGCGCCAGTAAACGAGAGCGGCGGCAATGACGCCCACGATGACCGCGGCGTACAAGACGAAGCTGGTGAGGAAGTCCAGCACGTGGTCGAACCGCAGCGGGGTGTCGGGATCGACCGGCGCGAACGGATCAGGATTCATGCCGACACCCGACCCGAGTTCGACGCAGCGGAAGGCTTGCCTGGTGCCGTCATACCAGAGGCGCGGAACGACCACGCGATCCGAGAGAAATCGCCCGACCGCTCGATATACGGCAAAGCCATCAGGCCTTCGAAAACCACTGGAGTGAACGGCGTTCCGCTGGAATTGGTGGGCGCAGACGGCTGCGTTGGTGCGGCGAACTTGACCGTCACCGTTCGACTCCGCTTCGGTGCGGCGGGATCACCGTCAAGCACTTCGACCTGCCACATCGGCAAACCAGTGTCACGGTCCCTCGCCTGCACGCGGTTCTCGCCTGAGGACTTGTCGAAGTCGATCATCGGCGTCACCTCGGATACGAGGAACGCGCCGAGGGAGAAGACTTGCTCGTGGCCGATCTGGAGCCATTTGGGAATGGACATCGCTAAACCTTTCGACTGGATTTGGCTAGATGACTACTTAGCCTAGTCGTCTAGAGGAGTAAGTCAAGCATTGTGCCGCGCTTGGTCGTTTCGCGAGGTTTCAGCGCGCTGAGAAGTCGTATTCCAGCAGGTAGGCCGACGCCGCCTTCACCGTGTCGCACACCTCGACTGCCACGTCATTAGTGTCGTAGGCCGTCCGAACCACCGTCAGGACGGGCGCCCCCGCCGGAAGTTGCAAGGCGCGGCGTTCTTCGGGGGTGGGCATCCGTGCGCCGACTTCCTCGGTGAATCGAGCGAGCGTGTGGCCGGCTTCTTCGAGCCGTGCGTAAATGCCGCCAGGGCCGGTGTCGGTCTGTTCGATCTTGGTGCCCTCGGCGAAGGCGGCGGGAATGTATGAGATCGCGGTTTCGACGGGGCGTCCGTCGGCGAGGTATCGCCGTGATCGGATGACAACATCGTTGTCTGGGGTCAACCGAAGACGTTCGGCGACAGTGGGATTCGGCTTCTCGCGTGTCACAGTGATGTTGTCGACCTGTGGCATGTAGCCCGACTTTTCGGCCTCGACGGTGAATGCGGCCTTACCGCCGGCGCGATGTTGCCGCGCGAAGCGATCGGATGCAAGTCGCCGAATTGGGGGAGCGGGCCGCACGAAGACGCCCCTACCGTGCTCGGAGATCACCAATCCCTCGGAACGCAGTTGCTGCACTGCCTGGCGGACTGTCATCCGGGCGACCCCGAAATGATCGATCAACGCGGCCTCGGAGGGCAGACGTCCACCAGCTTCTAGCTGGCCAGAGATGATGGCTTCGCGCAGCATGGTGGCGATCTGTCGATACGGCGGCTTATCGTCCGCCCGATCGATCTGGCCAAGTTGTAGCACCTGAGAGCCTTCCCCTACATGTCTAGGCGACTAGTCTAGGGAAACGACACGTCCATGTCACGACTGGAGTCGAGCCAGAGTAGGAGTCTCGCATGGCAGCCACACCGAAGCACTCTGTCAGCGTAGCTGGCATCGTGGTCCGCGACGACGACCGCGTCTTGGTCATCAAACGCGATGACAACGGGCACTGGGAGGCGCCCGGGGGAGTCTTGGAACTCAACGAATCGTTCGAGGCCGGCGTACAGCGCGAGGTACTGGAAGAGACCGGACTTGCTGTGACTGTTGAGCGCATCACCGGTGTCTATAAGAATTTGGCCCACGGAATCGTTGCGCTGGTGTATCGCTGTCGGCCCACCGAGGGTGAGCCGCACACAACCGAGGAAGCTCGTGAAATCCGTTGGATGACAAAGCAAGAAGTGCAGTCTGTGATGGCACCAGCGTTCAGTGTGCGTGTGTTGGACGCTTTCGAGGAAGCTCCCCAGTCACGAGTGCATGACGGGGTCAACCTCGTGTAGGGGGCGAATGCGTTTCATGCGCGGTAGGTCTCACCGCAGAAGAGGCAGTACAGCGGGCCGGTGTCCGCGCGGACTTCGTCAACTTTCACGGGCTCCCATGGATGGCAGGGAGGCTCAATGATGACCATGTCGTTCGGTTCGTGAAGCGGTGTCGGCGGTGGCGCCGTGTTCTTACCAGGTGTGTAGTTCTTTCCGAATGCACGTTTCAGCTCGTCATTAACCACGTCCACCGCGTAGAACTCAACCGTCTCGCGTTGATGTTTGACCTGCTCTTGGGTGAACCACTGATCGTTTGGCGTAGTCATCCCGCAAAGCGGGCACGTGTACTCCGCGGGATCAATCGCGGTAGCAGGTCGGCTGGCCATGGGCCCGTGATGCCACTTGAACTCGTCACCGCAACTTGGACACTCGCGACGTAGGAAACCATCGTCGTCGAGGGGAAACGAAATCGGTATGTCCATCAACGCCTACCCATTGAGGTCCAGGAAAAGTGTTTCGGTGAATTCCTCGTTCTCCTCGGTTCGGCCCGTGACCAGCAAGTCGAACCTGTCCGGTGAACTCGACGATAAAAGCGCTCGCAAGCTCACGGATTTTGATGCGGGCAATCGCGAGACCGGGAAACCCCTGAGCGCCGCGTTGAAATCCTTGACGTTAGGCGAATGCAGGTCGAAAAGGTCTTGACCGCTTCGATTTATGAGTTGAACAACGTCAGAGCCGGAGCCGCGCCGAAGATACTGGGCATCCAAACGATTGCGAGGGCGTCCCGATGCGCTGGGGACCCGGCGTCCCATCGGCATGTCGGGCGCATTGGGTGACGTAAAGTCGCCCGTGCGCAGCCAGTCTGCCCCCGCAGTCGACACGTCGCAGCCAGAGTCTTTGAGGCGGTTCGCGAGGTCGTTGCGCTTCTGCGACGAATTGTCCAGCCTTACGGCGTGCCGGCCCGCAACATCACTAAACGCGCGCAACGAGCCGAGCTCCACAAGAACGGTTCGCTCGGGGTGACGCCCGATCGCCATGCCTGCTTCGAACAGCACGTTTGGCCTGGCTTGCGGAGTCGGAGTCCTTTCGGGGTCATCCTCGCCGTTGGCATACTCCGGTCGTAGGTACGCAATGTCGTCAGGCGTTAGGAGAACGACGACGGCTTGCGCCATCTCGAACGCGGCATCGAGCGCCTGGCCAATGTAGGGGCTCGCCGATCCTGTTGCGCTGATCGCGGTCGACCATTCGATCGGCTCAAGACCTATGGCCCGGAGAAAGTCAAACATCGCGTCTCGCGCACCCAAGTTACGACCGTGGACGACGAAGACTCTTTTTGGCGTTCTTCGCATTTTCTTCAGACACGCGGCACATCCCTTTTCCCGAATCCGAACTCGACCGTGGCCGGGCGCCCCGACAATTCCGCGGAATTCATCTGTGCACCTCCCCTAATTCGGCTCGATGCCTCCAGCTCGCGCCAACCGGGAACCAACGCAGTCATCATCGCGGTAAAGGCTTTCCCGTGGGAGCGGTATCGCAGGTGGAGCAGTTCATGAACGACGACGTAATCCTGGAAGGCCGCGGGCATCTCAACAAGATCCTGTGCGAGGGTGATCACACCGTCCGGTGCGCACGAGCCCCACTTTGTAGTCAGCTCAGCGATCACGATGCGTGAAGGATTCACCCGAATCTTGGTCGCCCACGCCATCGCCTTGCGGGTGAGGGTTTGATCGGCGGTCAGCGGCATCCTCGGCCTTGCCATCAGACCTTCTCCAGCACAGTCATAACGTTATCGATAATCTCGGCGCAGGACTTCGCAGGCACCTGACTATCCAGCAATGGTTTGTAGAGGCCACTGCGCAAGCGGCGCCGTTCGTCGGGATTCTGCCGCCAGTGCGGGAACTGATCCACCGCTACCTCGATGCTCACTGCGACCCGCTGGATATCGACATTCAGCTCACGCAACGAATGCTCGGTTCTCAATGCCGAGAAAATGCCGAAGGCGCGATCCGATAGTCCGCTCTGCCTGGCGAACTCGCGCAGTTTGTCCTTCTCCTCCGCAATTGCCTTGAGCTCATCTAAAGCGGCAAGGCCGTTGATCTTTCGCTCTTCGAGATTTTCGATGACGCGGTCGGCCCTTTCTTTGATGCCCTGGAGCGCCACCGCGGCTGCGGGGGTTGTCTTCCATCTCCTTGCGTAAGCCGCGCAACAGGTTGTAGACCTTCTCCTCAGGTGGTCCGTCGTCCCCCCTCAGTGCCTCCAATGTTGGGACGTCGAACGTGGCAACCTTGGTGAACCTACCCAGACCTTCCTGAGTTGCGGTCTCCTCGATCAGACGCTTGGTCTTGTGCTCCAGATCGGCAGTGAAGGTGGTCGCCTCGGAGTAGGCGTTTCGCACAGCCGCGTATAGAACAGATAGGCGCTTGTACGTCGCGATGTGGTCGCGCAACTCCGCTGAGGGCGAGAGTAGTATTTCCCACAACGCCTCGATGTCGCGGTAGTCGTCGAAAAACTTCTTGCGCTCGTCCTCCGATACGAATTTGCCGTAAACGATGCCTTCTAACTGCTCGTCATCGCCTTGGCCGCTCGTGACCTGCAGGTACTCGGTGGAAGCAGCGTCGATCTTCAGCAGCAGATCCGCCATCAGCACATCGAGGTCTTGCAGGGCGCCTTCGACATCGGCGGAATCGAACCGCAGCGCCTTGTGAAGTTCTTTCAAAATGCCAACGAAGTCTACGACGAGACCCACCTTCTTCTGCACACCCTCGCTGTCGACATATGGTCGGTTCACGCGCGCGAGCGCCTGGAGGAGGACGTGGTCACGCATCGGCTTATCGAGATACATCGCGTACAAGATCGGCGCGTCGTAGCCGGTGAGCAACTTGTCAGTGACGATAAGGATCTTGGGCTGTTGATGGGCCTTCTTGAACTGCCGGCGCACCTCTTTCTCGCGGTCATCGGAAAGCTGGAGCTCATGTACGTCGGGACGGTCGACGACATCGCTCGCATTCTTGCTGTAGACCACCTCGGACCACTCGGGTGGCAGCAGCTTGTCGAGCGCGCGCTTATACTTCGCACACGTCTCACGGTCGACCGCGACGAGAAATGCCTTGTACCCCAGCGGATCTACGTTCTCATTGAAGTGGTTCGCGACGAACTCAGCCACCTGCGCCACGCGGCTGTCAGAGCCGAGGAAGGTGCGCAGTCCAACTGCTCGCTGCAGTACCTTGTTGAGTTCATCGATGTCAGTGACGGCCTCGTCGGACGCAAGGGCGTAGAACTGCTCGTCTAAGTCCTCTGGTGCCATGGACATCGACGACGGCGCAAGCATGTACTTGATCGGC
Organism: Mycobacterium kiyosense; assembly: GCA_021654635.1. Taxonomy (NCBI): domain Bacteria; kingdom Bacillati; phylum Actinomycetota; class Actinomycetes; order Mycobacteriales; family Mycobacteriaceae; genus Mycobacterium; species Mycobacterium kiyosense. The sequence goes on along the minus strand of AP025179.1, from coordinate 3,833,048 downwards.
AGAGTGGTCTCGTCCTCGATCGACTCGATGATCGAGTACTTGTGCAGGTAGCCCATTTCGTCCTGTGATCCGAAGATCTGGAACGAACTTGTGCCACCGCCTTGTGTCCCGCCGACCGGGGTGCCGGTAAAGCCGATGATGGTGGAGTTTGGGACCGCCGCCATGAGGTATGAGCCGAGGTCAGCAGCGACCGACCGGTGAGCCTCGTCGATGAAGACAAAGACGTTGTCGCGGTTGGAGCTGTCCTTCCGGATTGTCTCGAACTTGTGGATCATCGAGACGACCAGGCCACGGAAGTCGGAATCGAAGATGTCTTGCAAGTCATCCTTGCTGTTGGCACGCCGAACCGGGATGTCGTTGGCCTGCATCTCGCCGAGCAGTCTGTCGACCCACTCCTTGAGCTGGCCCTCCAGCTCGGTGCGGTCAACGACAAGGATGACGGTTGCGTTCTTGAAGCGGTCCTTCTGGCTGAGGATCAACTGCGCCGCCGTTAGCAAGGTGAAGGTCTTGCCGGAGCCCTGTGTGTGCCAGATCAGCCCCCGGTTCTTTGCCTGGTCGGCGCACCGCTCGACCACGGCATCGACTGCACCTCGCTGGTGCTCGCGAAGGACCGATTTCTTCGTTTCACCATCTTCGACGTAGAAGAGCACCCACTGGCGCAAAGTGCGCAGGAAGTCACGCGGCTCGAAAAACGCCTGTACGGCATCGCGGTAGGACTCGTCGCTCGTGTGCTTCCACCTAAAGAGCATGCGGCGGTTGATGTTCCACGTGACGCCGTACCAGTAGTCGATCAGGTGGGTCTCATTGTGGAGCTGCGCTTGAGCCAAGAGCTCTGGCGTCTCCATCTCGTAACGTCGAAGCTGGGTCACGGCTTTGGTAAGTGCGTCGCGGTCCTTCGGGTTCTTGTGCTCCACGATGGTGACCGGCATGCCGTTGACGAGGAACATGACGTCAGCGCGGTTGCCCTTTGCCCGGGCGGGCGGCTCGATTTTCCACTCCCATGTGACGTGCAGGGCGTTCTCGTGAGGTAGATCGAAGTCGACAACCTGAACCGGGCGCTGGCGCTGTTCGTTCTCGTCGTGCCACTGACGTTCGCCTCGGAGCCAGCGCAACACCTCTCGGTTGCCCTCGATCGTGGGGGGCAGCGCTTCAATGCTCTCGACGATCGCGCGGGCCTGGTCCTCGGTAAGCCACGGGTTGAAGTGCCGCAGTTTGTTCTCCAGCACCTCGGGCAACAGCATGTTGGCCCGACCGCGACGCATGCGTTCAGCTTCCTCTGGTGTGAGTTGTTCCCAGCCCACGGCTGAGGCGTGCTTCACCATCGGGAACTGCACCGACTTGGCCTCGGAGATCTTGATCTGGCTCATGCTGCAGTCCCGTCGATTGACGGCAATGTGCTCAGGTCGAGGTCGTCGACCGAAATCTCGCCGGTCATCAATTTGTGCAGCAACGCCTTGAAGAGCCGGTCCAGCACGTCGCGCTTACTGCCGAGCAGCTCGATCTTGCGGTCGAGAACGTCCAGCACGTCGGCAATCTCCTGCTGCTCGATGATGGTTGGCGGCCGCGGCACCGTCATCCCACGGAGGAAGCCGCACGTCAGCGCCCCCTTCGTGCTACCTCCGCCGGAAGCGACCGCACGCAAGTGGTCGTACTGAGTCTCAAGGTATGCGCGGACGAACTTTGGTTCAGCCTTCTCAAGGTCCGTCTGAAGATAGGCGAGGTGTTGGTTGATCGTTGCGCGGATACCGAGGACGGCCGCATTACCCAGGGTTTTGCCTTGTCCAGTGATAGCCACCAGAACCGCTCCCGGCTCAAGCACGGGCAGATGACACTCCTTCAGGGCGACGTCAGTCACGAACTGGTCTGCATCCTGGATGTCACGGTCGTAGACCTTGGCGCTGTTGAGCCATGGGAAAGTCCCACCGTCCCAGTAAGCACTAGTCGATCGTTTCGGGGTCGAACCATTCCCGATTCGACCGAGGTCGCCCAAAGGAACAAGTTCCCAGCTCTCAGGGATTTGGCCGATCTCGGTTTCCTTCTGCGCCTCCCCGCGCAGGCCCCGCGAGAACAACTGCTGCATCGCGGCCCGCTTCAAGGAGGAAGCACTAGCGATGCCCTGTTCCGTTCTCATCCTTAGCTCGAACAAGCTCCACAGGAGCTTCGCGATGGATGCTTGCTCTGATCGGTCGTGGGCGGACAGCTCGAACGCCCTGACGTGCGCCCAAGAAGTTCGGGGATGTTGGGCTCCGGTCACACCTTGCATAGCGAACTCGACGAAAGCAGGTGAGTGAACAACACATGCGAGGTACTCCGGGCTCACGCCCAACTTGGGTCGGAGGACTAACAACTCCGTGGTGGCAACTCCAGCGCGATCCGCGAGCACCGCCTTGTCGAGGTACGGCCGCAGCTTTCCGTAGAGCACATCACCCGGCTCGAATGCGGCCTTCTGGCTCGTGGCATCACTTGCTCTCCCGAAGCCGGTCGCTCGAAGACGGCCAGGTTCAAGGTGCTCTAAGCCCAGATAAGGGGACTCCGGCATCGTCGCCGGGTCGACCTGGATACTGATCAAGTCACAGAGGTCACTGAGGAGGGCAGCCGACTCGGTCATGCCAGCTTCCTCAAACTCGCGAGTGCTCCATGGAGTTTGCCCTCGAGATCCGCTTCTGCGCTCATGCACTGCTCGAACTCCGTCAGCAAATCACCGAGGTCGCCTGTCTCATCGGTGGCGACAGCGGAAACCCACCGGCTAGGGCTGAGGTTGTAATCGGCGTCGGCGATCTGGGTGAGGTCGATGACCGCAACTTCCCCCTCGGCAGGATCGCCTGCGTTGTAGAGCCTCGCGAGATCCAAGACGTCCTCGTCGGCGAGGTGGTTCTTGGGTTTGCCCTTGGTGAACCGCTTGCTCGCGTTGAGCAGGGTGATCGTGCCCTTCTTAGACTCGGGCTTGCGCTTGTTGAGCACCACGATGACGCCAGCGGCCGTCGTGTTGTAGAAGAGGTTGTCGGGCAACAGGATGACGCCCTCGACGAGATCGCGGTCGACGAACCACTTGCGGATGTTGCGTTCCTTGTCTTCGTTCTTCGAGCCCGAGCCGCGCGTTACGGCACCGGTGTCGAGGACGACCGCCGCACGGCCGGTGTCCTTGAGCACCGAGAGCGTCTGCTGGAGCCAGGCCCAGTCACCCTTGCCTGACGTTGCGCCACCGTGTTTGATGAAACGGTCGTACGGGTCGTCCTCGAAAATGCTCGGGTCAAAAGGCTGGTTCCACATCGGGTTTGCGACGACAAGATCGAATTGGTCGAGCGATCCCGACGATGTCCGGAACTTGGGATTGATCATGGTGTCGCCGCGGCGTAAGTCGACGTCCATGTCGTGGATGATTGCGTTCATCCGGGCGACGGCGTAACTCTCGGCCTGTAGCTCCTGGCCAAACAGTTTGAGTGGGATCTTGGCGGTCAGGTCGAGCTCGCGCGCGATGAGCTGGAGCTTGATGAGCAGGCCGGCGGAACCGCAAGCGTAGTCATGGCAGGTCTGTCCTGGCTTCGGCCTCAGGATGCGCGCTATGAGGAATCCGACCTCGGTTGGAGTAAAGAACTCGCCCGCACTCTGGCCCGAGCCCTCTGCGAACTTCCGGAGGAGATATTCGTATGCGCGGCCAAGGAAGTCGGGCTGCACGTCGGCGAGGCCTAGGCGATAACGCGGGTCGGAAAAGGTCTCGACGACGCCATTGAGTTTGGCGGGGTTGATATCCCGCTCACCGTTGCGCTCAGCCGCGAAGTCCACGACGTCGATGACTCCGGCGAGACTCGGGTTGAATCGGACGACGGCTCGCACTGCCTTGGTGAGGTGCTCACCGATGTCGCGTGGTCGTGTAGACCGACCGCGCTCGTCGTCAGGCCAGTCGTACTGCGCGCGTCCGCTAATGACGGCCCAACGCGCCTCGGGCGGGAGATAGAAGCGGAGCAGGTCGTGGTCGTTGTCCGCGATCTCCAGGGCGACGTCACGGTCGCCGTACTCCTCGGCGAGTCGGTCGATCTCGTCGTCAAAGACATCGGAAAGGCGCTTAAGGAATAGCAGCGGCAGCAGGTAGTCCTTGAATTTCGGCGCGTCCTTCTCGCCTCGGATCGAGCAAGCGGCGTCCCACAGCATCTGCTCCATTGGCTTTGTGGTCGGAGTCGCTGGCTTAGCTTGGCGGCCACGGCGACGGGTGACTATCGCTCCACCGGCGAGTGGGGAATCGCTGGCGTCGACGTCAGCATCCTCGGCCAGAGCGTTGATCTTGGCGAGCTGGGCTCTCTGTGGCTTGCTGGAACCGGCTTCCCACCTGTTCACCGTGGCGAAGGAGACACCGAGCCGCTCGGCCAACTCGGCCTGCGTGAGGTCGAGTGCAGCACGGATGGCCTGGAGGAGCGCCGGAATGGACTGTGGATCCGTCATGTATGTTATATTTGCATAGTGATATGACAAATGCAATCATTGGCCTGGGGGTCGCCAGGGCCGACCATGGCAGTGGATGTTGGAGCGTTCGAGGCGGACGTGATGGATGTGGATCAAATGATGGATGAAGCGATGGGCACCGATGAGATGTGCGAGAGCTGCTCGATTGGACGCATGAAGAAGATTGGGAGACTTCGCATGTTGACCGCATCGACTCGATCATCGGGGTCGATGGCTTGGTCGATGCGGCGCTGATCGGCCGGGATGCAAAGCCGATGCCCACCGGTACAGACGCAGGGTTGCTGGAAAGCCCCAGGCCGCAATCGGTCTACAAGCACGCGATCCTCGAGCAGTACGTCGTCAGATTCGCGACGATGACAGCGAGCAAGCTCAAGCCGAAGCGAGCGGTGCTCTTCGACGGGTTCGCCGGCCGAGGTCGCTTCGACACCGGTGAAGCAGGATCCGCTGAGCACATGATGCTCGCCGCGCAGAAGGCCAGGAACACCACCCAGATCGACCTTCTCCTGATTGAGAAAAACCGTGAGGACTACGAGTCCCTCGACGCGGTGGCCGACGAGTACCGCGCCCGAGGTATCCGCATCGACAGCCACCACGGCGAATGCGGGGATTACATTGACGAGGCGTTGCAGTTGGCCGCCGGAGCCAGTCTGTTCGTCTTCCTTGATCCTTGCGGAGCCGTGCTCCCGATGAGTTCCATTAGGGACATCCTCCGTACACGGGGCAAGTGGCCGCGGACCGAGTTGTTGTTGAACTTCAACGCCGACCTGATCCGGCGAGCAGGCGGTCAGTTGAAGAAGGGCCAACTCGACCTCGGCGGTGTCGCGAAGGCAGACGCCGTGTGCGGCGGTGAGTGGTGGCGAGGTGTGGCGCTGAGGTCGCATGAGGCATCTGGCGGGCGCGATTGGGAGTCAGCCGCGGAGAACGTCGCGATCGAGTACGCCAAGCATCTGATCGACGGAACCGGGTACGGATACGTCGTCGCACCGGTACGGCGCCAGGTCCATCACCAGCCCGTCTATTACTTGATATTCCTCACCCAGGACCCACACGGGTTCTGGGTCTTCGGAGCCGCCGGCGCAAAGGCGCGACAGAGATGGATTGAGTTCTTGGGGCCGGACCCCGATGAACCGCAGGGAACACTGTGGGACGCCGTGGCAGATCAGTTTGAGAGGGAACACACTCAAGCGATTGCGCACATCACCGAAAACTTGCGGCGGGTGACTGCCGACGGGCAACCGAAGGAGGTGGTCCGGCACGTGAAGGAGGTGTACGGAGACCTCTACGGTGAGGCCAAGGAGACGGCGTACACGGCGGCGGTTCGCGCTCTGGTGAAGTCGGGCGAGATCGAACACGTGACCAAGGTGTCGAAGCCGCACCAGCACGTTATCCGCAAGACGACGGCTCCTAACCCGTAGCGGCCTCGGGCATCTCGTCCCACAGCTGACCGTCAAGTTCACGTCCCGCCGCTTTCGGGGTGCGGCCGCCCCACTGCTTGAAGAAGAACGGCACCTCGGCCTCGGTGCAGGCGTCCCGGATCCCCCCGTGCCCACGACAGCTGGATCGGCCGGTACCGAGGACCGGATTCGCCACCGGCGATTACCCATCCAATGCCGGTGAGATCGATGCCGTCGAGCGGTCCGATCAGCGGCTCGCAGGATAGGAACCGCACCGCGGCCGGCACCTCGCGGAGGTGGTCGATGCGGGGCAGAGCGTCAGCGTTCTCCACAGACACGCCCATCCAGAGGTTCTCCGGCCAATCGAGCTTGTCGGCTACGCGGCGCAGGCGCAGGCTGCGCTTGGTCAGCACCTGGTAGGTGTGCTGTGGAGTGTCGCGACAGACGTCGAACACGTCGCGAACGAATTCAATCGGCACCCGGGCGTGGAAGAGGTCGGACATCGAGTTCACGAACACCACCCGGGAGTTGCGCCACCGCCGCGGCTCGTCGAGCGCTTGCGGATGTACCGTCAGCCCGAAGCCGGGGCCCGAGGTGCGCGGGTTTCCGTCCACCTGATACTTCGCCGAGCCCATCGCCTTGAGCCGCTTGGCCAGTGTCATCGCGTAGCAGTGGTCGCATCCGTCGGAGATGCGATCGCAGCCGGTGACGGGGTTCCAGGTGGCCTCGGTCCACTCGATCGCCGAACGGTCCGCCATCGTGGCCTCCTCAGCTAGCCATGTTTTCGTACACCGTCACCCTATGGTCGGGTACCGACAGAAAATTACATCGATGTAATTCGCTGCGCGTCGCTTGCGTCCAGGGCTGCAAGTGGGGATTGTTCTTCGCTTTGGTGGTACTGCGTTGCACATCGGTAAGGGCTACGGCCGGTTCCGGATGATTTGTTCGACGGTGCTTGTCGCATCGATGTGCCGAGCGAGCTCCGGCGAGACATATCTGGCGTGACCGCGAATTCGGCGGACGATCTCGCGCCCGGAACGCACAGTCGCCGGCTCGTGGTGCGCTACCCGATTGCGAGCCTTCAACAGGTCGCTCAAGCCGTTGTGTAGTTGCGCGCGGCGAGTTCCGCTGGGGTAAGCGTGTGCCAGGTGCGGTAGCCAGACGAGAGGTTCGTGCCGACGTGCGGTCAGGAAGACCCAAAACCCGAACATTAGCTCGGCGATCACCTTGCCTGCCGGCGCTCCGGTCCCGCCAGCATTATCACGTGCGATGGCGATGTCCTGATGTGTTCGCGCGTTCCCCGCTACATTCCTCGGGAATAGCTGAGCTGCCGAAGCGCTGTCGAGCCAGTGGCTGTCGCCGGCCGCGACCGCCCCCATCAGCGCGGCGTCGTACATGTTTCGCAGTCCGACCTCCAAGTGGGCGAAATCGTGGAGCAGGGCAGCGTTCAGGCTGGTGCTCCATTCGTACAGCGCCAGGGCGCGTGGCCTGTGGTGGCCGGCCATTCTCAAGTACGTTGCGAACCGCTCGGAGCTCAACCAGTTCTCGACCCAAGGCCCGTACGGCACCGCCACGCAGGCAGTCATATCACGGCGTTGGTGGTCGACACGGCCGCCATGTAGACTGTTCTATACAAAGGCCAGAGTGGCATCCCTCGGATGTTCTGGTTGAGATTCCAGAAGAGCCCGGTATTCGACCCTCGCGGTCGACCCGGGTTCTTTGTTTCTAATGCGGTGATCAGGTGTCGCCGGCGAGCGGTTACGAGACTTCACCGTAATCGTCCGATACTCGGATGATTACCGGGGCAAACCCACAGCTAAGAGCTGGTAACGAAGTGCCGCATCTACGATCAGGATGTGGCCAGGCTTGGTGGATTCCCGCAGAATCGACCGTTCGATCCCGACGCCTTGTACGAATCCACGACGAGTACTTCTGGCTTCGGAGTAGCGCGGACGTCGCTGCCGCCGGGACCCGAACGTGACGCGGTCATCAACGAGATGCTGGAAGCGCTCCGGGCACAGGCTGATGCCCTGACCGCGCTAATCGACGAGCTCCGCGACCTGATGGCTGGTCGGGACCTCACCCAGCTCGTCAACTCGGTGGTAGTACCGGCCATGATGGTCGCCTTTACCGGTGCGGAGAGCCTCGCCGACGGGGATGCCACATCGACGTGGGCGGCCAAGGTTGAGTACCTGGTGGGTGTCGCACTGTCCGTGGATCCCGCCGGCGACGCGGACACCCCGCACGAGGTAACGCAACGTGTGGGGCAACTGATCAGCGACATCTTCGATGCCGACCAAGCACGCATGATCACCGCGTCCCTCGCGAACGCCGACGCCGACGACGGAGACCGTGAACTTCTACTGCAGCAGCTGAGGTTGGAGTACCAGGCAGACAGGATGCCCGGCTACGCGGTACATCTCGAACAGATCGACGCCGAGGTATTCGGACGACATCGCGACTACTACATAACCGGACTCGGCTTCGACCCCGCGGACGTGATTCGGGCTACTCGGCGGCACATCCGATCGGAGAACCAGGCGTTCAGGTCGGCGCTCGACGCAGTGACCGCCGCACTGAACAGCGGCGCGCGAAACCCCGCGGTCGGGGAAGCGATGCGGAAGGCATTCGACGGGATAACGCTGTGGGACCCCAACGAAGTAGCGGCCAGCACCGGCATTGCCGTGGAGCAGATCACCGCGATGCTGGACTTCTTCTCAACGGAGTACGGCTGCCAACCGGAGTTCCGCGAGCCCGGAGACCAGAACCGGGCGCGCACCCATCCCTGCATCAAGCTCGACGACGGGAAATACTTCGTTCCGGACCCATGGTCGCTGTCGGACGCAATCCACCAGCGTCTCGCCGTGGAACCCAAGCGCGACGGCTTCGACCCGCAGAAGTACTACAAGCACCGCCAGGACGCGCACGAACGCTTGGTCGCCGGCGCGTTAGAGAGGGTGTTCGGGACTGGGAACGTCCACTCGACACAGCACTACGCACTCGCTTCCGGAGACCGGGGAGAGATCGATTCCCTCGTCTCCGCCGAGTGGCCGCTGGTAGTCGAGGCGAAGGCGATCGCACTGACCGAATCTGGTCGGCGCGGCGCCCCCCGGCCGAGTCGACACAAAGGTCAAGGAGATCCTCGGCAAGGCACTTGACCAGACCGATCGCGCCCTGACTTACATCCTCGATGAGAGCGGCCGGTCGTTCGCACCCACTGAAAACGGGCGGGCGGTCGAGCGGCTTCCGGGCGACATATCCGGCGGCACCGCGGTCATCGTCACGTTCGAGCGCATTGACCCGTTTGCTTCTGGCGGGCTGGCAGTGGCCGGCGACGTCAAACACCCGACCTGGGTCTTATCCCTCACGGACATGCTGATGGTCGCCGACATACTCACAGACCCGGCAGCGTTTCATCACTACGCGCGAACGCGGGCAGACATGCACTCCGCGGAGGCATCGGCAGCCGCCGAAGCCGACGCCCTCGGCGCCTACCTCCTCGATCGCCTCAGCATCCTGAACAACGCGGCGGCCGAGGACGGTACACGCATCCTCATCGGATATTCGTGCGAGGCGCTTAACGACTTTTACACCCGGCAAGAAGCTGGGCTGGCGGCACACAAGCCCACGACGGGTGTGCCAGACGAGGTCATCAGCGCATTGGCGAACGCGCTCAGGCAGCCGGGATGGGTGACGTGTGTCGACGCGGTGATGGCGGCGCACTCGTCCGTCTGGCCCAAGTGGAATCGGTTCCGACGCAAACACCGGCGCGGTGGGACATTCACCCTCAACGGCCAGGTATCTCTCGTCTCCATTGCAAGAATGGACTCACCTCTTGAGCATGGGGACGACTCGATCAACCTCAACATCCCTGCTCCACGCTGAACTCATCTACGCCCGGTTGATTCGGACGTTGGGAAAGCGCTGGCACGGGACTGTCGCGCATCGACATCCTCGACGCGTTGCGTCCGGATCGTTTGGCAGGTTCGCGGATGCCGTCCTTAATCAGCATCAGTAACGCGTTCGGCCCCAGCGGATTTCAGCAGCTCATCTCGTGCTTCATGGAGCCTATCCAGAGCGCTCTTTAGGTCCAGAGCGGCGTCGGCCAATTGGGAGCGGGATGCGGGATCGCCGTGTGAAGCAAGGCTCGCGGTGGCCGATGTGAGCGCCCTAACGTGGCGCAAGACATCAACGGTGTAACGAGCGGTCTGCATCGTGGTGGCACCCCCGGGCCGCTGGAGATGGTCTCTCATGAGACCCAGCCAGTCATCGATCGTGTATCGATCGAAGTTGTACATCGCGTTGAGCAACCAGCGTTGCCAGGCCGGTGGGCGTCGCGATGATGTCCGGAGCAGGACCGGAGGAGTGACCATGGTCGCAACTGTAAGACGCGGAACTGGCTTATGCGACGGCCAAGCGAAATAATCTGCCGGGCGAAGAAATTAAGGTGGAAGTCGTGGGAAGTGTTGAGGTTGCCAGGCTTTCACTCACGGGCGGGCCGCCGACAATGCCGCGGCAAGATTAGAGGCAAAGGCCGGACCGTCATTCACTAGCGCGTATCCGCCGGCGAGGCCGCCTTGGTTGCAGAAGGCTTGCCGTCGTCGCACCCTACGATGCGCCACGACGCCGGTTTCACGGTCGACGCGCGGAACCAGGCGCGTGGCTGTGCGGGGCACGACGGCAGTCGGGAAGCTGCTGGCCGAATCGCCGTACACCGCCTGGCTGCGTGACCATCGCCGCACAATCCGCCGAGCAGCCAGGTACGCATCCTGGGCGACTTCGACGACAGCAATGGCCTTCTTGAGTCCGTACACACCCCAGAACCGTCCGGGGCCGCGTCCGGGACGCCGCCACAGTTCGGGCACGATGTGCTGGTATTCCTTGTCGCCGTGTAGATTTGGTGATGAATGCTTGGTGAAGTAGATGGCCAACCGCTTGGGGTCGCAGGCTTTCAGCCCGTTGCGCACGTCGATGGCGGTTCCGGCGAGCCGATGGCGAGCTTTCTGAACCGGGTCGGGGTGGTCAACGACCAGAGCCCACGCTTCGGACAGCCACTGGGAGAAGCTACGCCCAGAGCGACCGGGTGACATCGGAGGTGCCATCCACAGGTGAATGTGGGGTGCGCCGCGCCGCTGAAATTCCAATTTCCAGATGTAGCGAGCCGGTTCGCCATACTCTCGTTGAAATCGTTTGCGCCACAATACCATATGGCGCTTCACGCTCGCCCCGTCCGGGGCGACGACCTCCCAGTCGCCGGGGTAGGTAAGCGTGATCATGGCCGGGATGCGGCCGCACTCGACGAGTGGGCTGTAGTCGAGTTCGGCGAAGGTGCGGCACATCGCCGACCGTGATTTGCGGGACCACTCAGTGATGACAGCGCCAGCGCCGCGGTAATCGGCCGCCGAAATGCTCCGTCGTGTCGAAGACACGACGGTCTGATCACGGTCCCCAGCTGTGAGTGCGACGTCATTTCTGACGTGCAGCTTCGCGTCGTCAACGTCACGTTGGTGATGACCGACGGCCCGTTCTGCTGTTTTCTCGACCCGGACAGGATTGGTCCACCCGAGTCGTACGACGCCAGGACCGACGGTGATGCGAAACCGTCCGGATTCAGGTTCGGTGCCGCGACGCCCGGGACCACAAGCCCACGGTGCCGCCGGTTCGAACAGCGCCGCAGCCGCGGTGACCATCTCGGGGCTCGGGAACCGTAGCCCCAATGCGTCGACCGCCCGTAGGTCGCCGGTCGCGATCCCGTCCAGCAACGGGTCGCGGACATTTTCGGCACATATAACAAGCCCGCCGGTCGTGACCGGGTTGAATTGAAGCCGGCGCCCCGGTTGGCGTCCGGCCGACCACTGTCGCTCTCGCGCCCTGCGGCCTCGGCGGCCTCGGGCGCTCGCGACCTCCCGTCAAACGGGGCACCGGCAGAACCGTGCCGTAACGACGCTTGTTGTGATGCCGATCCCACGCCGGGCGTCGACGGCGTCGGTGCGGCGGCTGATGGCGCGATGCTGGGCATCGGGATGCCTGCTCCCCGGAGCCGCCAAGGCCGCCCACAACGCGCGCGGCAACCCGGAAGCTCCTGGTTGGGAGTGCAAGCACCGTGTCCGGTTTATGTCCGTTCGCCGGACGGACTGGATACGTCAGCGCAGCTCAATGCGGCGCATACGACACACAGACGCAGATAATCCGCAGGCCAGTGGGTATTCTTTCCGCTTCACACGCGGAAGGTCGCTGGTTCGATCCCAGCCGGGACCACCCTCGTAACCCGTTGCAGCGCGCCCGGCGTTACCAGTTGCAGTAATTCGCCCGGGCAATGTCGATCATCGACGAGACTTGGCCGAACGTGACGCCCCTGCCGTCCAGGTTCGCGTGCACCTCTTGGGCGATCCGGTCCGGCGACCAGCCCCAGTACAGGTCGTCGCAGATCAAATGACCCATCCCGACGACGGCATTGTCGTGTTCGGGTCCCCACGCGAAACCGGCAGCGCGAAGCTGAGCAAGGTACGCGTCGTCAACCGGGGAGGCGCCGGCCGTCGCGGTGCCGCTGAACACGGCAGCCGCGACCAGAATGGGCAGTCCCAGCATCCAGCGCGGTAGTGGCATCTGACGCGGTTCCTTTCGGCGCGTGGTCGCTGACGGCGTCAGTCTGTGTGTTCGAAGCGGCATCCGCATGACGTAAGGCGAAATCCAGACGAACAAAATTCAAAGAATGACGTGGCGCCGACGCCGGTTGACGATGCCGGCCTGGCGCGAAGTACGATCCCGCTCGGCGCCGCTCGTCGGCGGCAGAAGGGGAGGCGACGATGTCGGTCACGGTGATTCTCGAGTTGCGATTCAAGCCCGAGTCGGTATCGGCGGGCCGCGAGCTGATGGGCCGCGCCCTGCAGGACACCCGCGCGTTCGGAGGAAATCTGCAGACCGACGTGTGGATCGACGAGGACGACGAGGCGCACTGGCTGATCTACGAAGTCTGGGAGTCGGTGGATCACGACGAGGCGTACCGCCGTTTCCGGGCCGGCGAGGGCCGTCTGACGCAGCTTCCTCCGCTGCTGGCGGCGCCGCCGGTCAAGACCCGGTACACGGCCAGCGACGTGTAGCGGAAGGCGGCCGGCGATGAGCTTCTCCGAAGGAATCGGAACGCTGAAACTCGAATGCCCGCAAACCCATCCCGTCGGCCGGATCCTGCGCGAGAGCGCGCATCAGTCGGTCCAGTACGACCCCGGGGCTGCGGTTGGGCCACGCCGGTTCTGGCCGGGCGACGGCGAGCACGTGCAGTTCGTCGCGCACTGCAGGTTCTGCGACCGGCCGGTCGGCGACGCCACCGCGACCCTGCAGGCCAAATTCACCGAGCTCCTCGGCGACGTCTCCGAAACCTATCGGACCACCACACTGCCGTACCTCTAGAAACTATTGCAGGTGCACACTCTGGTCGCGCATATTGAGTTCATATCAATCGCCTATCCAAGACCATTGTTGCGATTCCTGGTTTTCGCCGCGAAACATCGAATCATCAAGGTGCACAAGGGTATTAGCGCGGTTGTGATTTGTCGGTGATTGGCGTTGCCGGCAATCCGAACCTTTACTCGGCACTTGTCCAATACCCTCTGGTTGGATTCGCCCATGCTGATATCGCTGAATCCTTATTGATTTCGTAGGGTTCTTGAGGAAACGTCTACAAACACGCACGTAACGCGTTTTTCAAGGTCCCTACTAGCACGGAGTTCTGATGACGCTAACCCGCAGGCACCCGCTGGGCGTCCTCGTCGCGGTTGTGGCCGGCCTCGCCGCTGTCACTTCTCTCGGCGTGTTCGCACCACGGGCTCAGGCCTTCTACGTCAAGTACCACGAGACCATTACGCGCAATGCTCTGCCCGGCGACCAGGTCAGTCAGCTGGCGGTCAACCAGATCCTCATCGGCCCGCCGCCCGGCGGTGGCGCGATGGGCAGTGACGCCTACGCCACCGACGAGTTCCGCCACCTGGACAACTCGATCAACCCGGTCGACATCTGCAACCGGGCGAAGCAGGCCTGGGACACCTTCTCGCCCATAGTCCTGAGCGGATCGGTGCTCAACGGCAACACCGAGGCCGACGGGCCCGGCGCCCGGGCCGCGTTCGGCGCCCTGCTGCACACCCAACAGGACTTCTACGCGCACTCCAACTGGGTCGACGAGAATGTCGCGATCGGCCAACTGGACCGGATCGCCCCGCAGATCTTCCCGACCTGCAACCCGGCCGACTTCCCCGCCGACCTGCACACCGGCTACTACAGCATCGACTTCGCGCAGCAGTTCCCCTTGGAGGGCTGCCCGGCCGGCGGGCCGCCGCCCGGCTTCCAGGAGTGCCACAGCACTTTGAACAAGGACGGCCCACACACCCCGCGCGGCGCCCAGCTGGTCCCGGGCACCAACATGACGATGTATGACCTCGCGGCCAAGCTGGCCACCCAGGCCAGCACCACCCTCTACACCCAGGTGCGCGACTGGGTCGCCGACACCAACGGCCAGAACGCCGCGGTGCAGCTGTTTCCAGCAGGGCGGCCCGCTGCCGTCTTTGAAGAACCTGCCCAACCTGCCGCAGATCCCCTACACCGGCAGCTGAACGACCAAGTCAGCGGCTGCTCGGGCCGACAACGCCTGAGCGGCCGCTGATTTCGGCTCTACGGCCCGCTCGTCTAGGGTTTCCCGGTGTCGGTTTCCCACATGGTGCTGATCGGGCTGGCCGGTCTGGGTGCCGGTGCGATCAACGCGCTCGTTGGCTCAGGCACCTTGATCACCTTCCCGACGCTGGTCGCGCTCGGCTATCCGCCGGTCACGGCCACCATGTCCAACGCCGTCGGTCTGGTCGCCGGGGGAGTGTCGGGCACCTGGGGATACCGCGCCGAACTGCGCGGCCAGGGGGACCGGCTGCGCTGGCAGATCCCCGCATCGCTGACCGGCGCCATGCTGGGCGCCTACCTGCTGCTGCACCTGCCCGAGAATGTGTTCACCCGGATCGTGCCAGTGCTGCTGATCTCGGCGCTGATCCTGGTGGTGCTCGGCCCGCGGATCCAGTCCTGGTCGAGCCGACGGGCCCAGCAGGCCGGACGTTCGGCGCATCACGTCAGCCCCGCGCGGATGGCGACGCTGGTGGTGGGCACCTTCGCGGTCGGCGTCTACGGCGGCTATTTCACTGCAGCGCAAGGCATTCTGCTGGTCGGCGTGATGGGTGCGCTGCTCCCCGAATCCGTACAGCGTATGAACGCCGCCAAGAACCTGCTCACGCTGATGGTGAATATCGTTGCCGCGGTTGGCTACACGCTGGTCGCCTGGGATCGCATCAGCTGGCCGGTCGCCGGTTTGATCGCGGTGGGTTCGCTGATCGGCGGATTGTTCGGGGCCCGCTACGGACGTCGGCTCTCGCCAAACGCGTTGCGCGCCAGCATCGTGGTGGTCGGGCTGATCGGCCTGTACCGGCTGCTCACCCTGTGAAGATTCAGCTGACGGTGGTGGCGGTGGCCTGCTCGACGACGTCCATCACCTCTTGGCGACGGCGCCAGGCCCGCAGCTGCCGCATCGCCCCGTTGCCGTCCCTGCTCAGCCGGTCGAGCTCGTCGACAACCTGGCCGTAAGCGTCCAACGCATCCAGCGCCGGACGCACGCGTCGCACCAGCGCGGCCAACTGATCGCGGGTCGGCACGGCGCCCTGACCGGCCACCAAATCCAGTGTGTTGCCGTCCAATCCGTCGTGTGCGGCCTTCCAGTACGCGGCCCGCAACACCCCCGGCGGCGGTTGCACGACGGCGCGGTCACGCTCGTCGACGGCCGTCATCACCGCGGCCCGGATCAAGGTGGCCAGCAACACCGTCTCGGCGACCGTGGCCGGCACGTCGGCGACGCGGACCTCGACGGTCGGGAAGTCCGCTGACGGTCGTACGTCCCAATAGACCATGCCGGCATCCAGCAGCACCCCGGAGTCGACGAACATCCGCACCGTGCGGTCGTAGTCGTCGGGCGAGTCGAAGTACGGCGGTGCACCGGCCACCGGCCAGCGCCGCCACAGCACGCTGCGCCAGCTCGCGTAGCCGGTGTCGGCGTTACGGTAGATCGCCGAATTCGCCGACAAAGCAAGCAATGTCGGCAACCACGGTCGCAGCCAGTTGCCGGCGTGGACGGCCGCCGCCCGGTCGGGCACCTGCACGTGCACATGGCACCCGCAGATACCCTGCTCGTGCGCGACCATCCCGAATCGCTCGCCGATCCGCCGGTACCGCGGGGTGTCGGTGACCGGGAATTCGTGCGGGGTGACCGGCGGCAGACCCAGTGCGAGCAACCGGACCCCGGCAGCTTCGGCTGCCTCAGCCGCGGTGCGGCGCAACCTGGTGAGCTGCTCCCGCAGTTCCCCGGCGGAGTCGACGACGGGCGAGGTGGTCTCGACCTGGCAGCTACTCAGCTCGAGCTGCAATTCGACTCCGCGGCGTTCGGCCTCGACGGCCACCGCCCGGTTCCGCGGCGCCGGCTCGCCGGTGTCCGGGTCGACGAGCAGGAATTCCTCCTCCACACCCACAGTCGGGAGGTTGTCCGAGGGGCGTCCAGAGCTCATGCCCGCAAGCTACCCGGGCAACGGCGGCACAAACCTGCCGGGCAGCGCCGAGCCGAATTACTTTGACTATCTTTGCGATTTCCCTGTAGGAAGCCGTGCACTTCGGGACAATTGCCAGGATGCGCAAGGAAGGAGCGATCTGACGGTGTCGAGTCCCCGCCTGCACCACCACGACTACGTCCTGGATTCCGCCGAGGACTTGGTCGCCCAGGACGGTATCGAAGCCGTGACGATTCGCGCGCTCACCAAAGTCACCGGTGTGTCCAACGGCGGGATCTACCGGGCATTCGAGTCGCGTGGAGGATTGCTCGGCCGCGTGTGGATACGCGCGGAACGCCGCTTCCTGGACCTGCTGACGAGCCTGGTCGACGAGGCCAGGGACGCACCCGGCAGTGCGCCGATCGATGCGGTACATGCCGCTGCGGAGACTTCGCTGCTGTACCCGAAGATGTTTCCGGGATCCTCTGCTTGCCTGATGACCGTTCGGCGCGCCGACGTGGTGAGTCAGCCGATGCCGCCTGCGGTCGCCGAACAGTTGCGGGCGCTGGATAACGAACTCGCCGCCGTGATGGCGAAGCTGGCCGAAAACCTCTGGGGGCGAAGCGATGTCAGCGCCGTCGACTTGATCGCCACCTGCATCATCGACCTGCCCAAGTGGATCGGGCTGCGCGGGCACCAACACGGCATGCCGGTGGTGCGTAACTACCTGCGCGCGGCGGTGCGATCCGTGCTCGAGGTGGGGCCGCCGCCGGCGGAGGCTGGCCACGAACTGGTTGCGAACGGCGCGCGCTGCGGTGGGGCGGCTTGATCGCCTACTGCAGCCGGACTGGCTAGCGGCCAGTCAGGGCGGCGTCCACCGACGGGTAGATCGGTAGCAGCGAATCCAGCCCGCAGGCCTGCACAATTCGCGCGACGATCGGCGCGCGGCTCACCAGGCGCAGCTCGACACCGCGCTCGTGGCACTGTTCGGCGGCCTCGACCAGCACCGCGTACGCGCAACAGGCCATGAAGTCGACCTCGGTGACGTCGACGACGAACGGACCCGGCGCAGTGGCGGTGGTGGCCGCTTCGGTCACCAGGCGGTGCCAGGTGCGCTCGTTGCAGGCGTCGATCTCGCCGCCGGCGTGGATCACTACGGCCTGACCGCTGCGGTCGGTGGTCGCGCGCAGCGTGCTGCGCGGATCTCCGAGTTCGCACACCAGCCGTGTGCTCAAGGTCAGGTGAGTGGAAAAGGTTTCTGCAATAGCCAGGCTCATCGTGCACTCCTAATCGACTGGCGCCGGAATTAGCGCCGCGATGGATTGCCCGTCCTGCGGTCTGAAGACAGACAGAAGATCGCCCTGTGGATCTCAGTTGTATAACAAGACAGGGCGGTCTGTCTATACGTCGGAGCTGTGATTACGCTGAGACAAGTTATGCCATCCCTCGACGCCACGGGTCCTTCCGTGCCTGCCATCCCCGCCCGCGAACGCATACTGGGCGCCGCCTACGAGTTGTTCAGCCGACGCGGCATTCGCGCGGTGGGCACCGACGAAGTCATCGAGCGTGCCGGGGTCGCCAAAGCCACCCTCTACCGCCACTTCGCGACGAAGAACGCGCTGGTACTGGCGGTATTGGAGCGTCGCGAACAACTCTGGACCCACGGCCTGGTCGAGGAGCAGTCGGCGCTGCGGGGCAGCACGGCCGAAGATCAGTTGCTGGCCATCTTCGACGTCCTGCACGACTGGTTCCAGAACCGCGACGGCTACGAGGGGTGCTCCTTCATCAACGTGCTGCTGGAGTTGGGCCCCGATCACCCCGCCGGGCAGGCCAGCGTCGCCCACATCGACAACGTCCGGGCGATCGTACGGGAGCGCGCGGCGGCCGCCGGACTCCGGGATTTGGAGGATTTCGCCTGGTCGTGGCAGATCCTGATGAAGGGGGCCATCATCCTCGCCGCCGTCGGCGACGCACAGGCGGCCCGTCGTGCCCAGGCGATGGCCAGCGACCTGATCGAACGGCACCGGTGAATCAGGACGCCGCGGCAGCGTCCGTCTTGCGCTGGTGTTCTTCCTCGAGTTCGGCGATGGCGCGCGAGGTACGCTCGCGCATCAGGATCGCGGCGGTAACGCCGCAGATCAGGGCGATAACCAGCGCGACCCAGGAAAACCGCGACATGTACTTCTCGGCGGCCTCGCCGGCGAAGTAGACCAGCGCGGTGGTGCCGCCGGCCCAGCAGATGCCGCCGGAGACGTTGGCCGCCAGGAAGCGGGGATAGGGCATTTTCAGCGCGCCGGCCAGCGGGCCGGCGAAGATGCGCAACAGCGCGATGAACCGGCCGAAGAACACCGCGCGTACCCCCCACCGGTTGAAGGTGCGTTCGGCCAACATCACGTGCCCGGGTCCGAAGTGCTTGGGGAAGCGGCGCCCGAGCCGGTCGAACAGCGGCATCCCGAACCGGCGGCCTATCGAATAGCCGATCGAGTCGCCGATGACCGCGCCGATCACCGCGGCGGCGCCGACACCGATCGGGTTGACCGCCAGTTCGTGGTGCGACGACATCAGCGCGGCGGTGACCAGGACGATCTCCCCAGGTAACGGGATGCCCAGGCTCTCCAACCCGACCACACCACCGACCACCAGATAGACCGCGAGCGGTGGTATCGAATCCAGCAGGGCGTGGGCATCCATGGGTAAAGGATGCCTGACCGGCGGTAGTTCCGTCGGCGCAACGGGATCAAAGTTTGTGCTGCCGATACCCTCGCAGACGTCGCGACCTCACACGGCGCAGGAGATGCCATGGAATTCAACCTCGCCCAAGTGTTTTCGGCGGTGGCGGCCGCCAACCCGGACCGCGTGGCAATCGTGTTCGGCGACCGGCGTTTAACCTTCGCCCAGACCGACGAACGCGCCCGCCGTTTCGCCCGGGCGCTGCACGGCTGGGGATTGGGCGCACACCGGGAACGTCGCCAGTTGGCCCCGCACGAATCCGGCCAGAGCCACCTCGGCATCTACCTGGCCAACTGCAACGAGTTCCTGGAGGCGATGATCGGTGCCTACCAGGCCCGGGTGGCGCCGTTCAACGTGAACTACCGCTACGTCGCCGACGAACTGGTCTACCTGATCGGCAACGCGGGCGCCGACGCCCTGCTTTACCAGGCACGTTTTGCGCCGACGCTCGCCGACGCACTGACCGCGATGCACCGACGGCCGCGGCTGATCCACGTCGACGACGAATCCGGCCACGACCCGCTACCGGGCGCGGTGCGCTACGAGGAACTGCTGGCATCGGTCTCCGACGAGCCGCTGACCGACGTGGTGCCGTCTCCGGACGACCTGTACATGCTCTACACCGGCGGAACCACCGGCCTGCCCAAGGCGGTGCTGTGGCGTCAGCACGACATCTACATGAATGCCATGGGCGGACGCACCTTCGGTTCGGGCGAATCGGTGGCCAGTCTCGCCGAGATCGTGGAGCGGTCCCGGCCGGACGGACCCGGCTCGATGACGGCGGCACCGCTGATGCACGGCGCGGCGCAGTGGGCGGCATTCGTCAACCTGTGTGGCGGGCGGCCGTTCGTAATGGCCCCGACGACCACCCACCTCGATCCGGCCGAAGTCTGGACGATCGCGAGCCGCGAACGGGTGGTGTCGTTGTCGATCGTCGGCGACGCCTTCGGCCGGCCGCTGCTCGACGAACTCGAAGCCGGTTCCTACGACCTGTCCGGCCTGTGGGTGCTGGTCACCGGCGGGGCCGCGCTGAGCGCACCCCTCAAGCAGCGGTTCGTGGAGTTGCTACCGCAGTTGACCATCCTGGACGCGGGCGGGTCCTCGGAGTCCGGCGCACAGATGGGCCAGGTTTCCAGTCGCAACCAGAGCGGGTCGGGACGGTTCGCGCCGAATCCGGGCGCGGTGGTCGTCAGCGAGGATCTGACGCGGATCCTGACCCCCGGCGACGACGAGATCGGCTGGCTGGCCCAGCAGGGCCCGATCCCGCTGGGGTACCTCGGCGACCCGCAGAAGACGGCGCGCACCTTTCCCGTCATCGAGGGGATCCGGCACTCGGTGCCCGGTGATCGGGCGCGCTGGGCAGCCGACGGGGGAATCGAACTGCTGGGCCGGGATTCGGTCACCATCAACTCCGGCGGCGAGAAGATTTTCGCCGAGGAGGTCGAGGCCGCGATTCACGAGCACCCGGCCGTGTATGACGTCGTCGTCACCGGCCGCCCCAGCGAGCGGTGGGGCAGCGAGGTCGTCGCACTGGTGCAGCCGGCAGCCGACGCGCAGACCGACCGAAAAGCGTTGGCCGACAGCATCATCGCCGAGGCGTCCCGGCATATCGCCCGCTACAAGCTGCCCAAAGAGGTGATCTTCTGCACCGAGGTGCAGCGCTCACCGTCCGGTAAGGCCGACTACCGGTGGGCTAAACAGCAAGTCACGCAGAACCTTTGACGTTCTGACGCGGGTTCTGGGGTCGCAGGAAGACGTCGTTGAGCGTCACGGTGTGCAACCCGCGGGACCGGATGATGTCGACCAGTTGCCCGTAAACGTGGGTGACCGGAGGATGATTGAGGTGGCCGATCACGATGTTCTGGGCGACGAAGCTCCGATACGCCATCCTGACGATGTCGGCCTCGGGCAGCAGTGCCGAATCCCGCAGGTCGCCCGACCACAGCGTCGGAGCCCGGTAGCCCAGGTCGGCGGCAACCGCGTCGACCATCGCGTTGTGCCGGCCGTAGGGAGGCCGGTAGTACGGCGTGGCGTCCACGCCGTAGGTATTCCGCAGGAAGGCATCGGTGCTCTTGAGTTCTTCTGCGACCTGGCTTTTCGACAGCGTGGTCAGGTCAGGGTGTGTCCAGGTGTGGTTGCCCAGCTGGATCTGACCCGAATCGACGAGCGGTCGCAGCAGCGCGGCGTTCTCCGTCCACGACCGGTAGCTGGCGGTGACGAAATAGGTCAGGCGCACGCCGGTGTCTTTGGCGAACTGGGTGTAGAGCCGCACCACCTCGGAGTTGGAACCGTCATCGACGGTCCACGCCAGCAGATTGCCGTTGCCGGGCAACGTTTTCACTGCGCCGCCGCCGGGCAACTCGACACGCGATCCGGGGTCCGGGGACGGTGACAGCGGCCGCAGATCGGCACGGGCCTGCGGGTACCGGGAGAGTCCGCCGACCGCCACCGTTGCCGCCAACGCAATGAGGAGTCGCCGCCGGTCGAACTCGCCCACGTGACTTCTCCTGAATCTGCGGCAGATTGCTGATCAGGCTAAGGCCGGTACGGCGGCGCTCGGCGAAGGCTCGTGCAGTGTCGCCGGACTCTATATGAAGCTGTGATGTTCGGGCACAGGCTAATTGAAGAATCCGGACTGGTCGTCGCCGTTGTTCCAGCCGCCCGAGCTGCCGCTGCCCGAAACGTTCACGCCCGAGCTGTAGACGCCAGGGTTGGATATCCCGGCGACGTGGTCGCCGGAGTTGAAGAAACCCGCGCTGCCGAGCCCGGTGTTGTTGAAGCCCGCGAGGCCTCTGCCGTCGGTGTTGAAGAAACCCGATGTCTGGCCGTCCGAAGCCGTCGACACATTGTAGAAGCCGGACGTGGCGCTGCCCGTGTTGAAGAAACCGGACACATAGGTGCCGGAGGTACCGAAACCCGAACTGACCGCCCCTACCGGAGTGTCCGAGTGGCCGATTCCGGTAATGAAGTTGCCGGAGTTGAATATTCCGGTATTGACGCTGCCCGAATTGAACATCCCCGTGTCGAAGTAGCCCGAGTTGAAGAAGCCGGTGTTGTTGCCGAGGTAGGAGTAGTAGTCCCCGAAGTAACCACTGTTGAACGCGCCGGTGCTGCCGGATGTGGAGTTCCCGAACCCGACGTTGCCGAAGAACGCATTTCCGGCGCCCATATTTTGACTGCCGGCGTTACCGCTGCCGAAGTTGTAGTCACCGCCGTTGCTGAAGCCGGTGTTCACCGACCCCGCGTTCCAGAAGCCGGTGTTGGTGCTGCCGGCGTTTCCGAAACCGTGGTTGCCGTTTCCGGAGTTGAAGAAGCCAACGTTGTTGTCGCCCGAATTGAAGAAGCCAATGTTGTTGTTGCCCGTGTTGCCGAACCCGAAGTTTCCTACGCCCGTATTGAGCGCACCGATACCTACCTGGTTGTCGCCGGTGAGCCCGAAGCCGACGTTGTTGTTGCCGTGATTGCCGAAGCCGACGTTCCACAGCCCTTTGTTGCCGAACCCGACATTGTTATCGCCGGTGTTGCCGCTACCCAGGTTGAACGAGCCGGTATTGCCGCTGCCGAAATTGGTGTTGCCGAGATTTCCGAACCCTCGGTTGTTGTCGCCCCAGTTTCCGCTGCCGAGGTTGCCGTTGTTGGAGGAACCGGAGAACTGGTCCCAGTGCCCGTTGCCGCTGCCGAAGTTGAGGTTGCCGACATTCCCGTTGCCCAGGTTGGTGAAGCCGGCGTTGCCGCTGCCGAAGTTCAGGTTGCCCCAGTTGCCGCTGCCCAGGTTGGCATTACCGAGGTTTCCGCTGCCCAGGTTCGCGTTGCCGTCGTTGCCGCTGCCGAAGTTGGCATTGCCCCAGTTGCCGCTGCCGAAATTCTGGTTGCCGAGGTTTCCGATGCCCAGATTCCAGGCGCCGGTGTTGCCGATGCTGGTGTTCAAGGTGGCCAGGCCGGCCAGCGCGTCCTGCCAGGAGGTCAGGGCCGTCGCCGCCGCCGACGCCCCGCCGTGATAGCCGACCAGCGCCGCCACGTCGGCGGCCCAGAACTGCTCGTAGATGCTCTCCGCTGCGGCGATCGCCGGTGCGTTCTGGCCGAACAGGTTCGACACCACCAGCTGCACAAACGCATTGCGGTTGGCGGCCACCGCCAGCGGATGAATCGTCGCCTGCTGCGCCGCCTCGAAGGCGCTCGCCACGGCCTCGGCCTGGCCGGCCGCTCCCGCCGCGCGAGCCGCCGCGGCACTGAGAAAACTCGTGTACGGCGCCGCCGCGTTGGACATGGCGGCCGCTGCCTGCCCCTGCCACGCCTGCCCCAGTCCCGAGGTCACCGACGCAAAGGACTCGGCGGCGGTGCCCAGCTCGTCGGCCAGACCCGACCAGGCGGCGGCGGCAGCCAGCATCGGCGCTGAACCGGCGCCCACGAACATCCGCAGCGAGTTGACTTCCGGAGGCAGCGTGAAGAAACTCATGGCTCAGTCCTTTCGAGGTTGCCATCAGCCGCCTGTTCGGCCGGACGCAAAAGCGCGCCGCGTTGCCTACCAGTCATGATTCCCCGACCACCCGGCAACGCGACGCTGCGCAAACGGTAGCCGGGTTTTGCGGACAATATGCCGTTTTGACGAGAACTGTTGCAGTGGCCACCATGTCGGGCACCCCGCAGCTCGGGCGATAGGCTCGACGAATGCGGAATGAGCCGCCGCAGTACCCGATCGAGTCGGTGGACAACGCGCTGAAGCTGCTGTTGCTGCTGGGTGAGCAACCGCAGATCCGGCTCAGCGAGGCGACCCGGTACCTGGGGGTGGCCTCGTCCACCGCCCACCGACTGCTGGCGATGCTGGCATATCGCGGATTCGTCCGTCAGGACCCAGCCACCAAGGCGTACCTGCCCGGCCCGGCGCTGACCAGCGTGGCCTTCGCCATTTTCGGGCGGATCGACATTCAGCGGGCCGCGCTGCCGGTGATGCGGGAGCTAAGCGAGCGGTTGGGGGAGTCCATCCACGTCGGGATGCTCGATGGTGCCGAGGTGCGTTTCGTGGCGGCGATCGAGGGGCCCAGGGCGGTGCGGGTGGCCTCCCGGCTGGGCCGCACCATGGCGGCGCACTGTACCTCGACGGGCAAGGTGCTGTTGGCTCAGCTACCGGAAACTGAACTGCGCCAATTGCTTCCGGACGAGTCGTTGGCCACCATCACTTCTCGGTCGATCGGCAGCCGCAGCCGGCTGGAAGCCGAGCTGTCCCGCATCCGCGCGCAGGGTTACGCCACCAACCGCGAGGAGAGCGAGGAAGGCGTCGCCTCGGTTGCGGTGCCGATACCGACGCGGGCTCCGGGGCTGCTGCTGGCGCTGAATGCCGCGGCGCCGCAGAACCGGTTGCCGGCCAAGCAATATCCGGCAGTGGCGGCCGCACTTGTCAAGGCCGCCAAGCAGATCGGCGATCAGCTCGGTTGATCGCGCAACCGTGCGACCTCGTGCCGCCAGGCTGATTCGACGTTGAAACCGGAGCCCAGGTCCGGCAAGTCGTCCCAGTCCTCGTCGGCGATATCGTGCAGGGTTCCGCCGGCGGCGCGCACCCGCAGCGACATGCGGGCGAGTTCGTTGAGGCCGATCGCCTGCAGCACGGCCTCTTCGACGGTGCCGGCGGTGCTGGTGATGCCGTGTCCGCGGCAGATCACCACCGAGGCGTCGCCCATCGCCGTCACCATCTGCCGGCCCAGGCGCGCATTGCGGATCAGTACTGCGCGTTCGTACACGGGGACGCCGCCACGGGCCAGTCGGGCGCCCGGGATGTCGTACGCCCCGTAGATGGGGCGCAGGGTGATGCCGGCCAGGTCCGCGGCCACCACCTCCGGCGGGTGCAGGTGCGCGACGGCCCGATGCCGCGGGTCGGCCCGCATCGTCTCGGTGTGGATCGGCAGTTCGTTGGGCACCCGGTAGCCGTCGAGTTCGCCTGCGGCACCGGGGTTTCCGTCGAAGGTCACCAGCCGGATGTCGTCGGGCCGGGTGTAGGCCACTCCGGTGTCGGTGTCGCTGCGGCACCGGATCAGCAGCCGCTCGTCGTCCACCCGCAGGCTCAGATGCCCCAGCATGCCGTCGACCAGGCCGCGGGCCGCTGCGACCCGGCAGGCCTGGGCGAGCAACGAGCGCTGCTGTTCAAGCAAGCCGGAAACCCCCGTCGGGGTGCACGGTCTCGCCGGTGACGCCGCGGGACCGGTCGGAGGCCAGGAACACATAACTCCACGCGTGATCCTCGCCGGACAGTGCGACATGCAGCGGGGTGCGGGCGGCCAGATCGGTTGCGCGATCCGGAGAGTCGTCCAGGCGCACCTCGTCGAGGCCCAGACTGGCCAGCCCGCGCAGGTCGGTGTTCAAGGTTCCGCCGGGTGCGACGCCATTGACCCGCACTTGCGGCGCCAGTTCGTACGCCAGCGCCGTCACCAGCCCGCGCACCGCGAACTTGGACGACACGTACAGCACGCCGCCGCGACCCGGATAGTAGGCGGACGTGGACTCGGTCAGCACGATCGAGGGTCCCGTTCCTTCGCGCAACCGGGGCAGCGCCGCCTGGACCGACTGCAGGTGGCTGAGCACGTTGGTGCGGAACATCTCGTCGAACGCGGGGGACAGCGCCGCGGAGCCGATGTCGGAGAGCTTGCGGTAGAAGTCGAACACCCCGACGCAGTTCACCAGGGTGTCCAGGCCGCCGTAGCGGTCCACCGTCGCGGCAACAGCACGCTCGTTGGCCTCGCGGGTGACGGCGTCACCCTCGATCACCGCAACGTCGGGAAGCTCCTCGCGCAGCCGTGCGCACTTGTCCCGATCACGTTCCAGCACAGCAATTTCCGCGCCCTCGGCAAGGAACGCGTCGAGCACCGCCCGGCCGATTCCGGAGCCCGCCCCCACGACCAGGGCGCGCTTTGCCTCGAGCCAGCCGGTCATGGTTGCGGGTCGTCCGGCAACAACGGGGTCTGCGCGCTTCCCACCATGGCCGCCAGCGTACGGGGATTTTGCCAGGTCAATGCCTCGACTTCTAGGGCGTCCAGGGTGATCTGCCGCCCACTTCGCGGCGCGATGATCAGCAGCCGCGACCCATTGCGGGTGTCCACCCGCTGCACCGTCACCTCGGTGAATTCGTTTGCGACGGTGATGGGCTCGCCGACCGGGTTCACAGGAACACCGCCAGGTTCTGCATCCGCAGCACCGACTCGTCGGCAAAGATGTTGCGGCGGGCCAGCTTCCAGCCGTGATCGCACCGCCGCAGCACATCCTTGCGGCCGCAGGACAACAATGCGCTCTCGTTGACGTCGCCGCGGCTGCGGAACAGCAGTTCGGCGGATTCGACGAGCAACTCGGTGGGATCGTCGCATTCGAAGGTTCGCACGTTGGTGATGAAGTGCCGCAGCCGCGACGGCGGGTCCTCGGCCCAGGCGTGCTCGGTGCCCATCCGCGCCACCCGGTGACTCAGCGAGTACTTGTCTTCGTCGAAATGGTCCATCCCGGGCGAGGTGTCGAATCCGGCGCCGCGCGCGGTGGTGACCCGCACCGGCATCACGTAGCGGATGTCGTCGGTCATGGTGTCCAGCCACGCCTCGTACTGCTGGGCATCCAGCAGGTAGGCCTCGTCGACCAGGAACTGGTGCGCCTCCAGGTGGCGAATATCGTTGAACGGCAACGGCTTCTTCATGCCGACTCCAGTTGCTGCGCCCACAGTTTGAGCAGCTCGCGTTGGTTGTATTCGTTGTAGCCGACCTGCGCGCGTCCGGGCCCGTGGAAGGACTCCGGCGACAGTTCGGCGATGACGGGGCTGTCGTCTTCGAGCAGGCCCATCCGGCTGTTGAGCAGCAACCGACGGGCCATCGCGCCGCCCGCGGTGGTGGTCAGCGAGACCCAGTTCTCCACGTCGTCCTGCTCGAACATGCCGGTGGACCCGAAGCACATCAGATACGCCTTGTAGGAGTCCTTTTTGAACTGCTCGGGTGCCGCGGCGTCCACCGCGAACCACGAGTACACCTCGGTTTCGTTCTCGCTGATCGGTTGCCACTGCCGGATCGAGATGAACGGCAGCACCTGGTCGCTGCCGGGCAGTTTCGGCCAGTTGTGCACGAAGCTCAGATTGGGAAAGCAGGTGGCCGCCGAGAACATGAAGCCGTCGTCGGCGACCACCTGTTGCTGACGTGGCGACCAGACCTGTTTGATCCGGTCGATCATCTCGTCGGGGTAGCCGACGTAGCGCATGCGTTCCTCGAAGCCGCCCGGCGGCAGCTTGTAGGTGGTGCCGCCGCCGCGGTGCGCCCAGTAGGTGGCGCCGTCTTTGCGTTTCTGCGCCTTGGGTTCCCGGAACAGCCCGATCTCGACGATCGAGGCGTGGGTGTGCGGGGTGTGGTACATGTCGCCGGAGAAGTTCTCGGCGCCGATCTTCCAGTTCGCCTTGATCCGCCACCGTTGCGGCCCACGCACTTCCAGGCCCCGGTCGCTCTGCTTGCTGTAAAAATCCAGATAGAACGCGAAGTCGCCGAGGAAGTCGGTCAGCGGCGGGGCCTGCGCATCGAGGCTGACGAACATCAGCCCGTTGTAGGTCGCGAAACTCGGTGCGGGCAATAGAGATTGGCCCTTAGCGAAGCCGGCGTCGCCGCCGTAGGCCTCGCGGTGGAACGGCAGACCGGTGAGCCGGCCGTCGTTGCGGTAGGTCCAACCGTGATACGGGCAGCGGAAATTGGAGGCGTTGCCCATTTCGGCACGGCACACCTGCATGCCGCGGTGCAGGCACATATTGAACAGGGCGCGGATCCGGCCGTGCGAGTCGCGGGTGATGATGAACGAATCGTCAAGTACCCGGCGCACCACGTAGTCGCCGTCGTGCGGGATCTCCGATTCGTGCCCGACGAACATCCAGGCACGGCTGAACAACCGTTCCTTCTCCAGCGCGAAGATCTCTTTGTCGTTGTAGATGTGCGCGGGGATCATGCCGCGGCGGACATGTTCGAACACGGCTGTCACCGCGACCCCCTTCTGTCTGCTCTACAGAGAATATCTCCGAACAGTAGAGAAGTGAGAACCGTGCCGCTTGGCCGGACAGGTCAGCCGTTGGCTCCGGTTGCGCCCTGGGCGCCGAAGCTGCCCACATCGCCGGGATCGCCGGACGCTCCGGGGGTCTTGGCCGCGCTAAGTGAACCCGTTGCGGCGCCACCCGCGGCTGCTGCGCCCGGGCTCCCCGCCGCGCCCCGTGACCACCGATCCCGCCCGTCCCGCCGGAGCCACTGGCGCCCGCGTAGCCCAGCAGACCGCCGGCTCCCGCGCTTCCGGCCGCGCCGCCGTTGCCGCCGACCCCGCCGGTGCCGCCGTCGCCTCCGGTGCCACCGTCGCCGCCGACGCCGCCGTTGGCAATGAGAGGAGTGGCATTGCCGGTCACGGCGGCGCCGCCACCGGCACCGCCAACGCCGCCGGTACCGCCGCTGCCGCCGACCCCGCCTACACCACCGATGCCACCGTTTCCTGCGTCGCCGCCGATACCCACGAGGAACCCGCCGCGGCCACCGTTACCGCCGTCGCCGCCGAGACCGCCGGTCGCGCCAGCGCCGCCCGTCCCCCGGTGCCGCCGGTGCCACCGTTGCCGCCGGTCGCGACCCCATTCGCGAACTGGTTGTTGAAGCTGACGCTCGCGGCGCCTCCCGCACCGCCGCCGCCGCCCGCCGCGCCCGTGCCACCGCTCCCACCGACGCCGCCGGCGCCGCCCTGGCCGCCCGCGCCGCCGTTGCCGAACAGCAGGCCGGCATTCCCGCCGGAACCGCCGTGACCGCCGACACCGCCCGCATTGAGCGCCGAGGCGTCGGCGCCGGAGCCGCCCATGCCCCCGTCGCCGCCGCGGCCGCCCGTCCCGGAGTAATTCTGGACGTTGTTGCCGGAGGAGGTGGCGCTGCCGCCGCTGCCCCCCGCGCCGCCGGTCTGCCCCAGCGTCCCGTCTGTGCCGGTGCCGCCGCCGGTGCCGGTGACACCCGTGGTGCCGGTGGCGTTGGTGCCCGCGGTGCCGGCGGCCGCCGTTCCGCCGCCGGGCGTGGTGACGCCCGTCCCGGCCAGCCCGGTACCGCCCTGGCCGCCCGCGCCGCCGTTGCCGAACAGCAGGCCGCCGCCCCCGCTTCCGCCGGTTCCCGCCAAGCCACCGTTGAAGCCCGCCATCGCCGCGCCGCCGTTTCCGCCGGTGCCGCCGTTGCCGTAGAGCCAGCCGGCGGTACCCCCGGCGCCACCGGCTGCGCCGTAGCCGCCGTTGCCCCCGCGGCCGCCGTTGCCGATCAGCCCGGCGTTGCCGCCGCGACCGCCGGCCAGCCCGGAAGCGCCGGTCTGGGTGTAGCCGGTGCCGCCGTTGCCCCACAACAGGCCGCCGTTGCCGCCGTTGGGATTGGCGGCGGTGCCGTTGGTGCCGTCACCGACGAGCAGGACGCCGAACAGTTCGAAGTGGGGGTTGGCGATCAGGCCGGCCAGGTTGGTGGCCTCGGCGCTGGCGTAGGACGACGCGCTCGTCGACAGGGTCTGCAGGAACTGGTTGTGGAAGGCCGCGGCCTGGCTGCTGACCGCCTGGAAGGACTGCGCGTGGGCATTGAACAGCGCCGCGATGGCCTCCGATATCTCGTCGGCACCGGCCGCGGCGACCGACGTCGTCGCACCCCCTACAGCCGACCTGGCTGCGTCGATCGACGAGGCGATGTTGCCCAAATCCCCGACTGCCGCGTTCACCAACTCCGGAGCGGCGACTACATATGACATCGCGATTCCAATCCCTGTGTTTGCCGGCGAGGCGGAATTTAGCATCGGCCGCTCCCGCGGCAGCGGCCATTCGGCGCAGTCGCTACCGAATGCGGATAATTCCGGTCGCAATCCGTACAAACAGCCCCCGGATGCGCGGAAGCAGTCAACGCAGTCACCACACTGTTGTTGTGTGACAAGGGCTTCAGCGCCTCGGCGGGGTCGGCGTGCAGGCCGCCGACGGCCGCTGCGGTGCGGGGCGGGCGACGGGTCGCAGCGGATTGCGGGGAGCTGCCGAGTCGGTTTCGCCGGCGTGGGCCTGAGATCTTTGCCACGCCGATTGAGCGCGGCGCGCGCAGGACGGCCTGCCGCGAAGCGAGATCCGGCCCGAGTAGCGTCACGCTTCGTGAACGCCGCACCGCAGCGCGTCGCTTCGCAAGCCGACATCAGCGCGGAGATCGCTGCCGCCGAACTACTGGCCGCCCAGCAGGAGCGCGGGCGCGTGCCGCAAACTCAGCCGCGGCTGGATTACCCGCCCTACCGCAGCAGCGTGCTGCGACACCCGGACCACCCCCTGCTCGTCGTCGATCCCGACGAAATCGAACGCTGTGCACCGTGCTTCGGCCACCAGGACATCGACCCCCTCGACGCCGACCTGACCGCCGGGCACCCGGGTGAACCGATCGGGGAGCGCCTCATCGTCACCGGACGGGTACTCGACTCAGCCGGCCGTCCGGTGGTGGGTCAGCTGGTCGAGATCTGGCAGGCCAACGCCGCGGGCCGATACCGTCACCAGCGCGACCAGCACCCGGCCCCGCTGGACCCGAACTTCACCGGCGCCGGCCGGTGCCTGACCGGACCCGACGGCTCCTACCGATTCAAGACCGTCAAACCCGGCCCCTACCCGTGGCGCAACCATCACAACGCCTGGCGACCCGCCCACATCCACTTCTCGGTTTTCGGCACCGCCTTCACCCAACGACTGGTGACCCAGATGTACTTTCCCGGCGACCCGCTGGCCGGCCTGGACCCGATCCTCTCGTCGGTCGTCGATCCCGTTGCGCGGCAACGGCTTATCGCGCGCTACGACCACGACGTGACCGAGCCCGAATATGCCACGGGCTACCGGTGGGACATCGTGCTGGGTCGCGGGGACGCCCATGATGCCCAGGAATGAGTGCACGCCGGGCCAGACGGTAGGTCCGTTCTTCGGCATCGGACTGCCGTTCCCGCGCGACAGCGAACTGGTGTGCGCGGAGTTTCCCGGCGCGGTCGAGCTGCGCGGGACGGTCTTCGACGGCGCAGGCGTCGCGGTGCCCGATGCGCTCGTGGAGCTTTGGCAGCCGGACAGTGCCGGCCGCATCCCGCGGGCTTCGGGGTCGCTGCGCCGCGACGGTTGGACATTCACCGGTTGGGGCCGCGCGGCAACCGACGGCGAAGGCCGGTACGCGTTCAGCACGGTAGTTCCCGGCCCGACGGCCGCCGGACGGTCGCCGTATTTCGCCGTTACCGTGTTCGCTCGGGGGCTGCTGCATCGGCTGTTCACCCGCGCCTACCTGCCCGGCGCGACTCCGGACACCGACCCGGTGTTGTCCGCCGTGCCCCCGCAGCGCCGCACCGGCTTGCTGTGCATCGACGAAAGCTGTTCGGGGCGAACGATATTCCGTTTCGACATTCATCTACAGGGGCCGGACGAAACGGTGTTCCTGGCCTACTGCGACGAGTCGCGATGACCAATCTGCTGTGGCCCGGCGACGAGCGTGCCGGCGAGCTCATGACCGATCCGGCGCTGCTTCGGGCGATGGTGGCGGTCGAGTCCGCCTGGCTCGGCGCCCTGGTCCAAGCCGGGCTGGCTCCGGTCGGCAGGACCGACCTGGGCGAGCTACTGGCGGAGGACGACACCGAGCCGTTGGCACGCGGCGCCGAAGCCGGCGGAAACCCGGTGCTCGACCTGGTTGCCCTGCTGCGGCGACGCGCCAACCCCGCGCTGGCCCCGTACCTACACCGCGGCCTCACCAGTCAGGACGTGCTGGACACCGCGATCATGCTGGCGCTCAGTGCCGTCGCACAACAAGTCAAAGCGCAACTCGCCGAACAGATCTCAGCGCTCTCGGCACTGGCCGGCGCGCACCGGGCCACGCCGATGGTGGCGCGCACCCTGACCCAGCAGGCGGCGCCCACCACGTTCGGCGTCAAGGTCGCGGGCTGGCTGGACGGGATCGTCGACGCCTACACCAGGCTGCGGACGCTCGCCACCCCGGCCCAGTTCGGCGGCGCCGTCGGAACCTACGCCGCCACCGTCGAACTGGTGACACTGCGCACCGGGACCGCAGATCCCGCGGTGAGCGCCGAACACGTAGCGCGCAGCGCAGCAACCGCTTTGGGCTTGGACTTCCGTGCACCGTGGCACACCAACCGCGCGCCCATCACCGCGTTCGGCGATGCGCTGGTCGCGTGCACCGACAGCTGGGGACGCGTCGCCTCCGACGTGGTCACGCTGGCCCGCCCGGAGATCGGGGAGCTGAGCGAACCCGCGGGGCGCGGCGGATCGTCGTCGATGCCGCACAAACACAACCCGGTGCTCGCCATCCTGATTCGGCGTGCCGCGATCGCGGCGCCGCCGCTGGCCGCCACCCTGCACACCGCCGCCGCGCTGGCCAACGACGAACGCCCCGACGGCGCCTGGCATGCGGAATGGGACACACTGCGCACCCTGGCACGCCGCACGGTGGTCGCCGGTTCGCAATGCAGTGAACTGGTGGCCGGCCTGGTTGTGCACACCGATGCGATGGCCGAGAACCTGGCCGGGGCCGACGTTCTCGGCGAGCAACGGGCCATCGCCGAGTTGACCGGCGAGCCGCCGTCGTCCAGTTATCTCGGCGCGGCCGGCAGACTGACCGAAGCGAGCCTGCAGCGGGCCCGGCGGACGCTGGACGGGTGAACCACGCACAGGAGTCTTTTCGGATATTCACAGCTAGCAAACCTTCCCAGCCACGCTCGGAACCGGAACCC
Source organism: Mycobacterium kiyosense (assembly GCA_021654635.1). Lineage (NCBI taxonomy): Bacteria > Bacillati > Actinomycetota > Actinomycetes > Mycobacteriales > Mycobacteriaceae > Mycobacterium > Mycobacterium kiyosense. Next base: position 3,800,173 of record AP025179.1, on the reverse strand, counting down.
TGACACGGGGGTCGAACTGCGGAGGGGCTTGCCTTCACAGGCAGGTAAGGAGCGGCCGATGAATGCCTACGACGTGCTCAGAGAGCACCACGCCATGCTCAAAGCACTGGGCCGCAAGGTCAGCGCTGCGCCGTTGACCAGCCCCGAGCGGCACGAACTGTTCGACGAGATACTGCTCGAACTCGACATCCACTTCCGCATCGAGGACGAGCTCTACTACCCGGCGCTGTCCGCGGCGGGCGAATGGATCGCGATAGCCCACAAGCACCGCCAGGTGGTCGACCAGCTGGGCCGGCTGATGCGCACCCCGCAGTCCGCCCCGGGTCATCTGGAAGCGTGGGCAGCCTTCGTCACGGTCCTGGAAGCCCACGCCGACGGTGAGGAACGCGACATGATTCCGGCCCCGCCGCCGGTGCGGATCAGCGACGCCGACCTCGAGGCACTGGGCGACAAGATGGCCGCGCACATGACGGCGTTACGCGGCTCGGCTCTCTACGAACTTCGCACCAGGGGAAAGATCGAACTGCTCAGGGCGATGTAGCCGCGCGCTCACAGCCCGGTTCGTCTGCGTCAGAAGCGAATCCGTTGCCGGCGCGATCCAGCAGCGCGGCCACGTCGTCGTCGGTGACAGGGGCGAAGTCGCGGTAACCCTGGGCGACCGCGAAGTGCGGAACCGGCGGCTGAGCCCAGACCACCTCGTCGGCGTACTCGGCCAGCTGGTCGGCGACCTCGGCGGCCACGATCGGAACCGCCAGGACCACCGTGCGAGCCCCTTGGGCCCGTGCCACCTGGCAGGCCGCCTGCGCGGTTGCTCCGGTCGCGACGCCGTCGTCGACGATCAGCGCGACGCGTCCCTTCAGCGAAATCCGCCCGTGGCTCCCACGGAACCGCTGCCCCTGCCGGATCAGGTCCTCCCATTCCCGGTTTTCCACGTCGTCCATCTCGCGATACGTCAGACCGGCCCGCTGGATGACGGCGTCGTTGTTGATCCGCACCCCCCGTTCCCCGACCGCGCCGAAGGCAAGGTCGGGGTGGCCGGGGACCGCGAGCCGTCGCGCCAGGAGCACGTCGAACGGCAACCGCAACTCGCGTGCCACTTCGAAGGCCACCGCGACCCCGCCCCGCGGGTAGCCCCAGCACCACCGCGTCTTCGTCGCGCAAGTGGCTCAGTAGGGGCGCGAGCCGACGCCCGGCCTCGGCGCGATCGGCGTATCGCTGCATGACTTCAGTGTGGGTTCTGCGCGGAGTCGCGGCTAGGGGCGGAAGCCACTTCTTGCGGTGACGAACATCCCGTATCCGGTAGCCGTCACCGGCGGGCCAGCGTGTCGACCGCGGGATAGCGCAGCAGCGCGGCGACGCCGTCCGCGGGTTGCATCCGCTCGTCCGTGCGCACTACGTCGGCCCCCACTGCGATTGCGGCGAACGGGAGTGCCTCGTCCGCCCGTACCACGCCCTCGACGGCTTCGCCCAGCTCCGACAAGGTGTCGGCATCCGGTGCGAGCGTGGTGCGCTCCCGACCGCGGACCACCGTGGCGTCACCCAGCGCCCCGACGATCAGGGTCTGCACGTCTTGGTCCCGCAGTGCCGCGCACACCGCAGCCAGCCCGTCGGTGGCCAAGCCGGCGGGCCCGATGCCGGCTTGGAATCGCTCGGCGACAGCGCTTAGCTCGGCATCTCTCAACCGGGCGAACTCGCCGGCGGTCAACTCACGGATCTCCTGGGTGTCGAAGTGATCCCGTCGCGCGCCGGCATGCAACTGCGACACACGCCTGGCGACGCGTTGCGGAAGCGCCGAAACGACGTCGCTGCGCGAGCGCACCTCCCCGGAGACGAACACCACCTCGGGGTCGGCTTCGTCAAACAGGTGGGTGAGGTGGTCGGCGACGGCGCGGCAGTTCATCCGCACCGCCTCCTCGGTGGTGTGCTGCAGGTCCCCGTAGCCTTTCCAGCCCGCGCTGGAGGGCCGGTGGACCGGATATCCGCCACCGTCGATGCTCGCCGACGTGACCGTCTCGCCCTTGCAGAGCGCGACGTCGGCGCCGTTGCGGTCGACCGCGGCGAACACGTAGGTCGGGCGGCGCATCTCCAGTTCGATCAGCGGCAGCAGATACGGGTATTCCGAAAACCGCACCTCGATCGACGGGGGCGGACTGAGCAGTTGCTCGTTGACCAACACCCGGTCGGCCGTTGCCACGATCGCCCGCCCGCGCCGGCCGACCGGCGGCCGCGCGTTGCGCACCGCATCACCGACTTTGCCGATGAGTTCGGCTGCGGCGCCCAGTCTTTCCAGTTCCGCGCGAATGTCGTGCCACTTCACCTCGAGTTGCTCGGCGGAATCCGACGCGTCCCGTGAATCGTCGAAATATATTGAGGCGTAAGGACCGTCCGCCTTAACCAACCAGCGCAATCGCTCTACTCGCATTGCTGTTCCTCCTGCTCCCGTGGTCTCAAACTCATCAGATATCGGGCGCGCGGGCGCGGGTAGGGACCAAAGTCCCACCCGCGTCGGCATTGGTCAGCGGCCGGCCGGCACCCTGGCGAGATCGGTTGCAGCCAAGGACCATCGACCCTGTCGCGGTGCACCCGGGCCCGCCCATACTGAGGTCGTGGCGATAAAGAGAGGACCGATGCGGGTCGGGGCGGCATTGGCGTTGCTGTATGCGGCGCGCCGGTACTACCTCAACTGGGGCACTACCAAGGCCGAGGCGCAGGCCAGGATGCCCGGCGACGAGCTGGTGGCAGATCCTGCCGTACAGACGACCGAGGCGATCAGTATCGACGTACCGGCAGCGCAAGTATGGCCCTGGCTCATTCCGGAGCAGGTGAATCCCGACTGGCCGCACCTGGAGGTCGGGGACGTCATCCAGGTGACGCCCGAGGGCTGGCTGGGGATCGACGGCGGGGTGAAACTGACCGTCGCGAAGATTGTGCCGGAGGAATGCCTGGTACTCACGGCCGGCCGGACCGACCGCACCGGGGTGTGGTCGATGCACCTGCAGCCGCACTGGGAGGACAGCGTCCGGTTGCTGGTGCGGGTGCGGCTCGCGCTGCGTCACCCCGGCGAGGTGGCCGCGCTGGAGTTGGCCCGCCCGGCGATCGCGCTGGGCACCCGCCGGCTGCTGCGCGGCATCAAAGAACGGGCCGAACGGGCCGCGATGACGCACGAGGACGGCTGACCGTGCACGATGAGATTCCGCTGGGACGGGTAGCCGGGTTCCAGGTGAAGGTCCACTGGAGCGTGTTGGTTGTCTTGTGGCTGTTCACCTGGAGTCTCGCCACGACACTGCCGGGCACCGTCAAAGGTTATGCGCACCTGGTCTATTGGATCGCCGGCGGATGTGGCGCGGTGGTGTTGCTGGCCTCGCTGCTGGGTCACGAGCTGGCGCACGCTGTCGTCGCGCGCCGGTGCGGGGTGGCTGTCGGGGGCGTGACGCTCTGGTTGTTCGGGGGAGTGACCACGCTGAGCGGCGAAGCGAAAACCCCCAAGGACGACTTCCGGATCGCCTTCGCGGGCCCGGCCACCAGCCTGCTGCTGTCGGCCACCTTCGGAATGCTGGCCGTCGGCGCGGCCGGCATAAGGGTTGCCTCCGTGGTGGTCGCGGTGCTGTGGTGGCTCGCCGTGGTCAACCTGTTGCTGGGCCTGTTCAACCTGCTGCCCGGCGCGCCGCTGGACGGCGGCCGCCTGGTTCGGGCCCTGTTGTGGCGCCGCCACGGTGATCTGGCGCGGGCGGGGATCGGGGCGGCGCGGGCCGGACGGATGCTCGCCTTCGTCTTGATCACCTTGGGACTGGCCGAGTTTTTGGTAGGGGGCATGATCGGGGGCGTCTGGCTCGCGTTCATCGGCTGGTTCATCTTCTCGGCCGCGCGCGACGAGGAGAACCGGATCTCGACCCGGCAACTCTTCGCCGGGGTGCGCGTCGGCGACGCGATGACGGCGCAGCCACACACCGCGCCCGCCTGGATATCCGTCGAGGACTTCATCGAGCACTATGTGCTGGGCGATCGCCACTCGGCTTATCCGGTGATCAATCGGGACGGAGCGATCGTCGGGCTGGTCACCTTGGCGCAGCTGCGCGAGGTCGCGCCCGACCGGCGTGCCGGCACCATGGTCGGCGACATCGCGCTCGCCCTGGCCGAGGTGCCCACCGCGGCGCCCGGGGAACCGTTGACCGACTTGCTGGCGCGGATGGCGCCGGTCGGCCGGCGCAGCCGGGCACTGGTGCTCGACAACGGCGCCGTGGTGGGGATCCTCACGCCCAGCGACATCGTGCGATTGCACGACGTCTACCGGCTGGCTTCAGCGCGGCTTGTGAGCGACGATCGCGACCGCGGTTAGGCGTTCGCGGTGCTTGCGAAACGTGTTGCGCATCATCAGGACTCGCTTACGCGCCTCGGGCTGGGTCAGTACGTTTTTGGCGAAGCGCAGGGCACCGAGCAGGCCCTCGTCGGAAACGATGCGCCGCGGCTGCAGTAGTGCCATCGGCGCGGTGGCGACGTTGTCGACCACCAGCCCGTGCCCGGCCAGCAGTTGCGACCACTCGGCGATGGTCAGCGGCCGCGCGTTGACCTTGATGGCGCGGGCCAGTGACTGGCGCACCTCGGTGCTGATCTCCTCGGGCACGTCGTCAGGTGTCAACGCGAGTTCGTGGATCGCGTAGCGTCCGCCGGGCCGCAGCACCCGCGCGGCCTCGGCCACGATGGCGTGCTTGGCCGAATCGCCTTGCATGGTCAGCATTGCCTCGCCGACGACCACGTCGGCACTGGCGTCGGGCAATCCGGTTTCGGCGGCGTCGGTGACCCGGACTTCCCCTTTCCCCCCGAGGACGCCGCGAACGTGGCTGGCGGCATCGGGGTCGCCTTCGGCGCCGACGTAGGACTTCGGGTTGCGGGCGACGATCTCGGCTGCGGTGCGGCCCAGGCCGGGCGCTAGTTCGAGCACGTCGGCGCCGGCGATATCGGCGCGGGCCAGCAGCGTGCGGGTGAGCTCGACCCCGCCGGGCCGCAGTACCCGCTTGCCGAGCCGGGCCAGCAGCCAGTGCCCTTGCACGTGTTCGTCGTCGCGTTGCGAAGAGGGAAGCCGGTTTTCCTTCTCGGTCATCAGGCTGCCCGCCGGGCCGGTGGCCGAAGCACGAGCGCCTGGCGGCGGTGCACGGTGAGGCGACGCAGTCCCTTGGGGCCGGCGTTGCATTGTCGACGGGAACGACGTGGCAGCCAGAGCAATGCGCCAGGGTGCATGTCGATGATGCCCTCCTCGGTTGAAGGCCGCCCGTTGCCGGACAGCACCTGGATCAATACGTCGAGATCCCGCATGCGTGTCGATTCTGCCTTCCGGTGGCGACGCGATGACATCGGCATCCAGGCCGTTGGCGCGGACCCTGCGTATTTACAACACATATTGTGTAAACTCTAGCGGATGGCCTACATGATCGGGAAACCCTGCATCGACGTGCTGGACCGAGGCTGCGTCGAAGAGTGTCCGGTCGATTGCATCTACGAAGAGGGCCGGGCGCCCTACATCCATCCCGAATGATGATGGACTGCGACGCCTGCGAACCGGTGTGTCCGGTGGAGGCGATCCACCACGAAGACCACCTGCCTGATGACCTGCACCCTCATCTGGCGGACAATGAAGCGTTCTGCAACGAAACCCTGCCCGGTCGCGACGCGCCGCTGGGTTCGCCGCGTGGCGCCGCCAAGGTCGGTCCGCTCGGTGTGGACGCGCCGTTGGTCGCCAGCCGACCCAAGGCTGACAAGTCGCGAAGGGGCGCAGTGCCAGTGAGTGAGAAAGCCGGACCGGGCGAGGACGCCGGCCGCCGCCGTGCGGTATTGCGGGTACTGCGCGCGTCGCCAAACCCGTTGAGCATCCTGAACATCGCCGAGGAGTTGGGTGTGCATCCCAACACCGTGCGCTTTCACCTCGAAAGCCTGGTGCGCGACGGCCAGGTGCAGCAGGTCCAGCCTGCGCGACGCGGCCCGGGCCGCCCGCCGCTGATGTTCGCCGCGGTGCGGCAGATGGACCGCGGCGGGACGCGGCACTACCGGCTGCTCGCTGAGATCCTCACCAACGGGATTGCCGCAGAAGAGGATTCGAGTGGGCGGGCGCTGGCCGCAGGACGTGAGTGGGGCAAGCGGCTCGAAGCGCCCCCCGTCACCAGCGTGGCGGACTCGATCGATCATCTGGTCGATCTGCTGGACGGGCTGGGCTTCGCGCCCGAGCGCAGGGAAGCCGAAGGCAAGACGCAGGTGGGCTTGCGGCACTGCCCGTTCCTGGAGCTCGCCGAAACCCGGTCCACCGTGGTGTGTCCGGTTCACCTGGGGCTCATGCGCGGGGCACTCGAGACCTGGGCGGCGCCGGTGACCGTCGAGCGGCTCGAGGCGTTCGTCGAACCGGATCTGTGCCTGGCCCATCTGCAGGGGGTGCCGGCGTGAGCGCCGCGCAAGCCGTCGAAACCGCGGTCACCTTCGTGTGGCTGGGCATGGTGCTGGCCATCTCTTTCGTGGAAGCCCCGCTGAAGTTCCGGGCGCCCAACGTGACGCTGCAGATCGGGTTGGGCATCGGACGCCTGGTCTTTCGTGCCCTCAACACCATCGAGGTCGGCTTCGCCCTGGTGCTGTTGGCCTATCTGGTCGCCGGGCCGACGCCGGGGCGAATCCTGGTGGCATACGCGACGGCCGGTGTCGCGCTGGCCATTCAGCTGGTCGCGGTGCGGCCCCGGTTGACGCGCCGCTCGGATCAGGTGCTGGCCGGCGCGGCGGGACCCCGGTCGCGCGCTCACTACGTCTACGTCGCATTCGAGTTGGTCAAAGTGGTTGCATTGCTGGTGGCGGGCATACTGCTGCTGAGCCTTTGAAAGGACGCACCGATGGAATCCATTTCGTTGAACAGCCTGGCATCCGAGAAATTGGCTGAGGCGGGCAAGTCGCACAGCGGCCGGGCCGCCCACACCATTCACGGCGGACACACCCACGAACTGCGCCAGACGGTGCTGGCCCTGCTCGCCGGGCACGAACTCGCCGAGCACGACAGCCCGGGCGAGGCGACACTGCAGGTGTTGCAGGGCCACGTGCGCCTCACCGCCGGCGACGACGCCTGGGACGGAAGGTCGGGCGATTACGTAGCGATCCCGCCGGTTCGGCACGCGCTGCTGGCCGTGCAGGATTCGGTGGTGATGTTGACGGTGCTGAAGTCCCAGCCGGGCGCGTCGCACTAGTCGAGGATGCTCGCCACAGCCTGGTCGCGCGACTTCGGCCTGCGGGTACCGATCGTCAACGCCCCGATGGGCGGCGTAGCCGGCGGGCGGCTGGCCGCCGCGGTCACCGCAGCCGGTGGACTGGGCATGATCGGGATGGGCAGCACCGCCACCAGGGCGGCGCTTGCCCGCGAGATGCGTTTTGTCAGTGGGCGATTCGGGATCGGGCTGGTCGACTGGGTGATGCGCGACCAGCCCGGGCTGCTCGACGACGCGGTGGCCGCAGGACCGGCCCTGTTATCGGTCAGCTTCGGCACCGACTGGTCCTGGGTCGGGCCGGCCCATGCGGCCGGAATCGCTACTGCGACACAGGTTTACGACGTGACCGGGGCCCGAAGGGCGACCGACGCCGGGGTCGACATCCTGGTGGCCCGGGGCGCCGAGGGCGGGGGCCACGGCGAGATGCGACTGGGCACACTGCCGTTGCTGGACGCGGTGCTCGACCAGGTGAGCGTGCCGGTACTGGCCGGGGGCGCGATCGCCTCGCCCCGCAGTCTGGCCGCTGTGCTGGCGGCCGGCGCCGCCGGGGCCTGGGTGGGCACTCGGCTGGCGGCCTGCCCGGAGGCGCTGACCGCCGATTCGGGCCGCGCGGCACTGATCGGGGCGGCCGGCACCGATACTCGCGTCACCCGGGACTTCGACATCGCTGCCGGACTGCCCTGGCCGGAGCGGTTTCCGGCCCGGGTGCTGGCCGACTCGGTGGCGGCGAACGACTCGCGGACCGCGCCGGTGGACGCGGGACAAGGCGTGGGGATGATTCGCGAAGCGGCACCGGCGGGCAAAGTCATCGAGGAGATGTGCGCGGCTGCAGAGAGTTTGCTGGCCGGTTGGTGCCCCTAACACGGGGGACGTGATCCACGCCCCATTCACGGGCTTGAAGTGACCAAAATCCGGGTCCTCGTCCCACCGGCGCGAGCCTGCGCGGTGTTAGCGTCGGAGCTATGACAGTAGCCGGTGAACAACGTCGTACCCGCGGCCGCAAGGTGCGTCGGGCCATCGGCGAGGTGGCACGGCCGTTTGCCCACACCGGTCGCTACCTGTCCAGTTCGTGGCGCGACTACCGCAACTCCGGCGCCGACTCCGACGCCCTCGATGTCCCCGACCTGCCGATCGCACGGCCTACGATTGCGTTGGCGGCGCAAGCATTTCGCGACGAGGTGGTGTTGGCGGGTCTGAAGGTGCGCCGCCCGGTCAGCCGACCCGCCGCCTTCCGGCGCATCAACGACGAGGTGGTCGAGGCGCTCGAGTTCTACCGAACCAGAGGGTGGCTGGAGGAGCCCAAGGGTTATTTCGTTGAGCCGCCAGCGCTTACGGACGTGCAGGTCAAGGATGGACGGGACTGCCAGCGGCTGTCGTTCGACAGCGGCTACGCGCCGCATCCCGGCGAACCCGGCGCCGAACGGTGGCTGGGCTACACCGCGTTGCGGCGCGAATACGCAGTGCTGCTACGCCATCCCGAGCCGCGGCCCTGGCTGATCTGCGTGCACGGCACCGAAATGGGCCGCCCGGGAATCGATCTCAGGATTTTCCGGGCCCGCAAGCTGCACGAAGAGCTCGGCTTGAACGTGGTGCTGCCGGTGCTGCCCATGCACGGCCGGCGGGCCCGCGGGTTGCCCAAGGGCGCGGTGTTCCCGGGTGAAGACGTGATGGACGACGTGCATGCCACCGCACAAGCCGTCTGGGACATCCGGCGTTTGCTGACTTGGGTGCGTGCCCAGGAGCCCGAGTCGCCGATCGGGCTGAACAGCATGTCGCTGGGTGGCTACATCGCCGCGTTGGTGGCCAGCCTGGACAGCGGGTTGACCAGTGCAATTCTCGGGGTGCCGGTGGCCAACCTCGTCGAGTTGCTGAGCCGCCATTCGGGTTTGCGCGCCGGCGATCCGCGCCGCGACACGATGAAGCTGGCCGAGCCCATCGGCGAGATGATGTCACCGCTCTCGCTCACCCCGCTGGTGCCGATGCGGGGGCGCTTCGTCTACGCCGGAGTCGCCGATCAGGTGGTCAACCCGCGCGAGCAGGTGATCCGGCTGTGGGAGCACTGGGGCAAACCCGAGATCTACTGGTATCGCGGCGGACACGCCGGCTTCATCCGGTCACGCCCGGTGCAGGTGTTCATCCAGGACGCGCTGCAGCAGTCGGGCCTGCTCGACGGGTACCCCCCGCTCACTCAGCGCCCGGCGTCCTAACTGTCACACGCCGCGCAGATACCGCTTGGCGATCACCCGCTGGGCCACCGCGACGAACGGCTTGCCGAGCCTGCTCCACCAGGTCGCCGGGCGGGAGAAGGCTGACACCTGCGCGTACACCGCGGTGGTGTCCGGGTCGTAGCAAACCACGAAGCGTTCCTCGCCCGATTCCGGGTGACCGGGCAGGGTGCCGTAGGCGAACCCGCGAATGTCGGGTTCCTCGACCACGTAGACCACCCGGCACGGCGCCCGCAGCACGCCCAGCACCGTCACCACCACCACCGAGGAGACGCAGACCGTCTCGGTGCTGGCCTGCACCCGCAACCCGGCGCCGCGCTGCATGCCCCAGTGCATGAGGGACTTGGCAGCCTGTTCGAAACGATCCCGTCCCGTCCCGATCTGGGCCGACACGTCGAGGTGGCCGTACCCCGCGGGCAGTTGGCCGGCAGCCGTCGCACCCACCTCCGGATAGGTCAGTTGCTGCTCGGCGAGCGTGTGCAGGTCCACCAAGTCAGCTTGCCACGCGTACGGTCGGGAACGTGACCGCCCAAGCTTCCGGGACATTCACCCTCGGCAACGACCTGACCGTCAACCGGCTCGGCTTCGGCGCGATGCGCCTGACCGGCGACGGGGTGTGGGGCCCGCCCGCCGACCGCGACGAATGCGTGCGCGTGCTGCGGCGCGCGGTCGAACTCGGGGTGAACTTCATCGACACCGCGGACTCCTACGGCCCCTACGTGTCCGAGGAGATCATCCGCGAGGCGCTGCATCCCTACCCCGACCTGGTGATCGCCACCAAGGCCGGCCTGCTGCGCACCGGGCCGAATGTCTGGGTGCCACTGGGCAATCCGAGCTACCTGCGCCAGGAATGCGAGATGAGCCTGCGCCGGTTGGCCGTCGACACCATCGACCTGTTCCAGCTGCACCGCATCGACGCGAATGTCCCGTTGGCCGACCAGCTGGGGGAGCTCGTCGCCCTGCAGAACGAGGGCAAGATCCGCCACATCGGTCTCTCCGAGATCGACGTCGACCAACTCGAGGCCGCCCGCCAGATCGCCCCGATCGTGTCCGTGCAGAACATGTACAACGTGACCAGCCGCAAGGCCGAGCCGCTGGTGGACGCCGCGACCACCCAGAACATCGGGTTCATCCCGTGGTTCCCGCTGGCCGGCGGACCGCTGGCGGCGCCGGGCGGCCCGCTGCAGCAGGTCGCCGCCGCGCACGACGCGACGCCGTCGCAGGTGGCGCTGGCATGGCTGCTCAAGCGGTCACCGGTGATGCTGCCCATCCCGGGAACCTCGAAGGTGGCGCACCTGGAGGAGAACGTCGCCGCCGCCGACATCGAGCTGTCCGACGAGGAGTTCGAGACGCTGTCGGTGGCCGGCGCGGCCCAGTAGCCCGGCGGCTCACCCTGGGGCACACCGCATACGGTGTCCTGATGGCAGCCGCAGATCAGCGACACCCCGGCGGGGCTTCAACCCGCCCGAGCCCACCCACAAGGGCGGCCCCGACTACGGCCGATTCATCGACGCGGTGCGCAGACTGCAGGACCACGCCCGCGCCGTGGACGCGCCCGACGAGGTCATCAGCCAGGCAGCCGACCGGCTCGAGGAACTCTCGGCGCTGCTGGCTCCCTACGACGCCGACGAGTGGCACTCGCCGTCAGGGCGGCGGATGGACCTGCCGATGCGTGGCAACCTGCTGACGGTGCCGATGGAGGCCCGCAAGACCGCGGACGGCCGGATCGAGGGCTGGGCCCGGTTTTCGCGGTTTCATCTGGGCCGCAACGGCGCCGTGCACGGCGGTTCGCTGGGCATGTTGTTCGACAGTGTGCTCGGCCTGACCGGCGCGTGGCTGTCCGGCAGCCGCCGGCAGCGCACCGCCTACCTCAAGATCGACTACCGCAATATCGTGCCGATCGAAAAAGAGCTGCAATTCGAGGCGGGCATCGACCGCGACGAGGGCCGCAAGATCTTCGTGTCCGGCCGGCTGCGCGACGGTGACACGCTGCTGACCGAAGCCGACGCGCTGTTCGTGCGGCTCAAGCCCGGACAGCCCTGAGCATTCCGACGAGCGGCCGCAGAATGCCGTCGAAAGCGGGCCGCGAGCGTGCATATGGGGACGCTGGCGGCTTGCGTGCCGTGCGGGGGTGCCCGGGTCTGCCGGTTCAGCTAAGAAATCGGTAATTTGCCCGATTTCCCCGGCCCGGCCGTCGTTCGACGATAGGAGCGAAGGGCAGCCGTGGGGGCCGCCGCGATTCGGGCGAGGTCGGGCAAATGTCTTTTCTATCGGTGACGCCGCAGTTGGTGGCGACGGCTGAAACGGACCTGGCGGGTATCGGGACGCGGCTGGGTGAGGCCAACGCCGCGGCGGTGACCCAGACGACGGGGTTGTTGGCTGCGGGTACCGACGAGGTGTCGGCCGCGGTCGCGTCGCTGTTTTCCGGATATGGACAGGCCTACCAGGGGCTCAGTTCCCAGGTGGCCGCCTTTCACGACCGGTTCGCGCAGTTGCTGGGTGCGGCCGGCGGGGCATATGCGCAGGCGGAGGCCGCCGGTGCTGATCCGTTGCAGCTGGTGGAGAACGTGATCAACGCGCCCACCCAGGCGCTGCTGGGGCGACCGCTGATCGGCGACGGCGCCAACGGCACCGCGGGAACCGGCGCCAACGGCGGTGCCGGCGGGATCCTGGTCGGCAACGGCGGCGCCGGCGGATCGGGCGCGCTGGGACAGGCCGGCGGTAACGGCGGCGCGGCGGGGCTGTTCGGTAACGGCGGGCCGGGCGGGCTGGGCGGCGCCGGTGCGGCCGGCGGCACCGGCGGCAGCGGCGGCTGGCTGTTCGGCAACGGCGGGGTCGGCGGCCAGGGCGGCGCCGGGGTGTCGGGGATCAACGGGGTATCGCCGGGCACGGCGGCAGCGGCGGCAACGCCATCCTGTTCGGCACCGGCGGCGCGGGCGGGCCGGGCGGCACCGGCATGATCGGCGCCAACGGCGTCAACTCCGAGGTCAGCGCTGTCGCCGCCACACTCGGAGCAAATGGTGTGTACGGAACCACGAGCCTCGCCGGTGCCACCGCAACCGGGGAACCGGCGGACCCGGCGCCGACGCGGGACTTGCCGCCACCGGCGGCACGGGCGGAACCGGCGGGTTCGCGCTGGCGGCCGGGGGTGGTGACGGGACGGCTCTGGGCGGTAATGGCGGTCCCGGCGGTGCCGGTGGAAACGGGGGCACCGGCGGTTTAGGCGGCACCGCTCAATTCGTCGGCATCGCTTCGGGCGCCGCGTATGCAGGCGCCGGCGGCACTGGTGCCCTCGGATCAGCGCCCGGCGGGGCGGGTGGCTGGGGCGGACCTGGTGGTACGGCCTACTTCGGTCAGTTCGCGTACGGGGAGCCGGTGGCGGCGGCGGTACCGGCGGCACGGGGGCGGCCGGAAGCGCCGGCGGTATCGGAGGTGCAGGGGGAGCCGGCGGCCACGGTGGTCTGCTGGTCGGCGACGGAGGTGCCGGTGGTGCCGGTGGCACCGGCGGCTTGGGTGGTACCGGTGCCGGCGGCGGTCAGGGCGGTGCCGGCGGTGGCGGGGGACTCGGTGACCAGGGCTCCTTCCGGTCTTCCGGTGGCAATGGCGGTGACGGAGGCCTGGGCGGTACCGGCGGCGACGGCGGTCAGGGCGGCGTCGGTGGCAATGGCGGTGCCGGCGGCGCCGCGGGTCTGATCGGCAACGGCGGTGCGGGTGGTGCCGCCGGTTCCGGAGGCGCGGGGGCGCCGGTGGCGTCGGCGGATTCGGTGGTGGCGGCGGTCAGGGCGGGTCGGGCGAGCAGGCCAGCAACATCAACGTCGGCGGCAACGGCGGTAACGGCGGTGACGGCGGTAACGGCGGGACCGGAGGAACCGGCGGCGGCAGCGGACTCGGGGCTGCGGGTGGCGCCGGTGGGACGTTGTTCGGCCAGCAGGGCAGCAGCAGCGGCTGGAGCCAGGGTGGGTCCGGCGGTAGCGGCGGGGGCGGCGGCGGCTACGGGAGCGGCGGCAGCTACGGCACCGGTTCCACGACGAACGGTAGCAACGGCCTCAACGGCTACAACGGCTACACGGGCAACCACGGCCAGGACGGCTAGCTGTTGACCCGGCCACGCACGTGCGCGGCGGCCTGGGTCCGGTTGCGCACACCGAGTTTCGCCAGGATCGAGCTGACGTGACATCCGGTTGTCTTCGGGCTGATATGCAGTGCGGCGGCGATCTGAATGTTGCTTTGCCCCAACGCAATCAGATCCAGTACCTCGCGTTCCCGGCGAGACAACCCGTCCGGGTCGGCCAACGTCTCGGTGTGGCGACCGCGCCGGGAAAGACCTCGTACCTCAGCCAGCCGCTGCTGTGCGCGACGCGTCGCGGCCCGCGCGCCGAGACGCCGGAACGTGGTCAAGGCCGATTCGACCGCGGCGAGGTCCCCGCCCAGTTGAGCGATCGCCGCCTCATAGGGGCAGCCGCGCTGCGTCCACTGCTGCGCGGCGGCACGCCAATCACCGGCGATCTCCAACTGGACCGGTGTGAGTGGGGGCTCGACGGCCACGGAGATCGACTGGGGGCCGGGCATTAGCATCCACCGGCGCAATTGCCAGGTCAGCGACGGATCGCGGTCCATGCCGGCATCAATCAGGGCCTCGCGCGCCTCGCGTTGTGCGGTGTCGTCGTCACCGGCCAGCCACGCGGATTCCGCGCGGGCAGCGGCAATCGGGAACAACCGGAGCTGCTCGGGCTCGGAGCTGGCCGCGATTTCGTCGAGCAGCGCGCCGACAGCCGGATGCCCGCGGCGGGCGCGAATCAGCGCCAGCACCAGGCGCGGCAGGATACGGTGCAACGCCGGCAGTCCCCGGCGGGCGAGCAGGGACTCGGCGCACGCACTCGCCCGGGCCCACTCGCCGCGATGCAGGTCGACGAGCGCACTGACGCCCAGATTGAAAGCCTCGAACGTGACCAGGTTGCGTTCACGGCAGTAGGAAAGCGATTCGGCGATGTAACGCTCGGCGCGCTCCAGGTCGTACTGCCGCGCCGCCGCCCAGCAGATATCCGATCCGAGCAGTCCGGCGTGCTCGCCACGAGCGTCGGAAAGCATGGCCTCGCGCCAAGCCGATTCCAATTCCTCCCAACCGGTTTCCGATTGCAGCACCCTGGCCAGCGCGGCGTAGCCGCGGGCGCGGACGACGACGGCGTGGTCGCCGAGTTGGGTGCCCAGAGTGATGGCCTGGTCGGCGTACGCGGTGGCCGACTGCTCGAATCGGAGCACTCCTATCTCGGCGAGATTCACCAATGACCAGGCCAGCTGCGGGCAGGGACCGGATTCCTGCAACAGCCGCAGTGATTCCCGTCCGGCATCGGTGGCTTCGGTGACGCGGCCGATGCCGTACAGCTCGTGCGACAGCCAGCGCAGGTTTTGCGCTTCACCCAGCGTGTCCCCGGCCGAGCGGCACAGCCTGATGGCCTCGCGCCACGACGACACGGCCGGCTCACCCAGCCCGCACAGATGGCTGGCGAAAGCGTGCTGTTCCAGCCAGTGCACCTTCTCGTCGTCGGTGGTCTGGCCGTGCCGCAGCGTCAATTCATACAGTTCGGCGGCCTCGCGATGCGCCCCCAGCATGGCGGCATGCTCGGCCGCGGCGGGACCATACCGGATGACGGCGTCGTGATCGTCGGCGTGGTCGGCATGAAAAACCAACGCTGCCAAAGTGTTCTGCTCGATCGGCGGCTCGCTGAGTGCTCGCAGCGCACGGGCGTGCAAATCCTTGCGCAGGTAATCGGGCAGGCGCTGCAACGTGGCATGCCGGGCCAACTCGTGACGAAAACGAACCGCATCGTATTTCGCGACGAGCACTCCCGCGTCCAGGCATTCACTCAATGCGAGCGTGGCTTGCGGACACACCTCGCGCACCAAATCCACCTCGGCGAGCGGCCCGCAGACCGCCACCGCTTGCGCGGTCAGTCGCGCCTGCTTCGACAGCCGGGCCAGCCGGCCCCACACCGCCTCGAATATGCTGCGCGGCAACAGATCACACTCCAGCGCTGCGGCACCGCCCGCCAGCACCTCGGTGAGGTAAAACGGGTTTCCCCCGGTGAGGTCGTAGAGGTGCTCGACGTCGGCGCCGGTGTGGGCGGCCAGCGCGGCCACCGCCTCGCGGCTCAGCGGCTTCAGCCCGATCCGGCTGACCGTGGGGCAGCCGGCCAGATCACCCAGCGCCAGCGCCAGCGGGTGCCGGTGATCGAGCTCGTCGTCGCGGTAGGAGACCACCAGCAGCAGCGGCAACGACTCGACGCGCCGGGTGAGGAATCGCATTAGATCCAACGTCGCCCCGTCGGCCCAGTGCGCATCCTCGATCACCCACACCCGGCGCCGACCGTCCCGCAGGACGGTCAGTAGCCGCCGGTAGAGGGCGCCGGAGTCGCGGGATTCGATCGCGGCAGACAGGGTTGCGGCCGCCGCTGCCCCGAACCCGGGCAGCGCGTCGAACAGCGGGCCCAACGGGGGCGGTGCTGCCAGCGGGTCGCACCAGCCCGTCAACACCTGAATCGAGTCGTCCAGCCCGCCGGTGAACCGGTTGAGCAGCGCCGTCTTGCCCACGCCGGCTTCCCCGCGCAACAGCACCACCCGACCCGAACCGCTCTGGGCGGATCGCGCCGACGCGCCGAGCTCGTTGAGTGCGGCGCAGCGCTCGAGCAGACACACCATATTCACGTCCCCAACCCCGCCGGCCCGACGGCGAAGGCGGCAGTGTGCGCTTCGAGGGCCGGTCCGTCCCAGAGGTCCGGGCTGTCGAAGTCCTGTGAATCAGCCGGGGTGCGGGCTGCGGTCGGTGACTCGCGCCGCGGGCTGCGGGAGTCCGGGCCGACCGCCCCCCGATAGCATGGTCGCGACCGTTTCGACACGTCCCGTCGCACAGCATTGGAGACCAGCCCGATGAGCGCCCCAATCCGGGTCCCTGCCGGCACCACCGCGGCTGCCGCGGTCGGCGAGGCGGGACTGCCGCGGCGCGGGACACCGGATGCCGTGGTGGTGGTGCGCGACGCCGAGGGCAAGTTGCGCGACCTGAGTTGGGTGCCCGAGGTCGACGTGGAGGTGACCCCCGTCGCGGCCGACACCGAGGAAGGTCGCAGCGTGATCCGGCACTCCGCCGCCCACGTGTTGGCCCAAGCCGTCCAGGACTTGTTCCCGCACGCCAAGCTGGGCATCGGCCCGCCCATCACCGACGGCTTCTACTACGACTTCGCCGTCAGTGAGCCGTTCACGCCCGAGGATCTGGAGAAGCTGGAAAAGCGGATGCGCCAGATCGTCAAGGAGGGCCAGCTCTTCGACCGGCGGGTGTATGCCTCCAAAGACCAGGCCCGCCAGGAGCTGGCCGACGAGCCGTTCAAGCTCGAACTCGTCGACGACAAATCCGGGGACCCGGATGTAATGGAAGTCGGGGGCGACGAGCTGACCGCCTACGACAACCTCAATCCTCGTACCCGCGAACGGGTTTGGGGCGACCTGTGCCGCGGGCCGCACATCCCCACCACCAAGCACATCCCGGCGTTCAAGCTCACCCGCAGCTCGGCCGCCTACTGGCGCGGCGACCAGCGCAACGCCAGCCTGCAACGTATCTACGGCACCGCGTGGGAGTCGCAGGAGGCCCTGGACCGGCACCTGGAGTTGCTGGCCGAGGCGCAGCGCCGCGACCACCGCAAGCTGGGGGTGGAGCTGGACCTGTTCAGCTTCCCCGACGAAATCGGTTCCGGACTGGCCGTTTTCCACCCCAAGGGCGGCATCGTGCGCCGCGAGCTGGAGGAGTACTCGCGGCAGAAGCACGAGCAGGCGGGCTACGAGTTCGTCAACACCCCGCACATCACCAAAGAGGCACTCTACGTCACCTCGGGGCACCTGGAGTGGTACGCCGAGGGCATGTACCCGCCGATGCAGATCGACGCCGAGTACAACGAGGACGGCTCGGTGCGCAAGCCCGGCCAGAATTATTACCCCAAGCCGATGAACTGCCCGATGCACCATCTGATCTACCGGTCGCGTGGGCGTTCCTACCGCGAACTTCCGTTGCGGCTCTTCGAGTTCGGCAGCGTCTACCGGTTGGAGAAGTCGGGGGTGATCCACGGCCTGACCCGGGTGCGCGGCATGACCCAGGACGACGCCCACATCTACTGCACCCGCGAGCAGATGCGCGACGAGCTGACCTCGGTGCTGCGCTTCGTGCTCGACCTGCTGGCCGACTACGGCCTGGACGACTACTACCTGGAGCTGTCCACCAAGGACCCGGAGAAGTATGTGGGCTCCGACGAGGTGTGGGATGAGGCCACCGAGGTGCTGCGCGAGGTCGGTGAGGCGTCCGGGCTGCAGCTGGTTCCCGACCCGGGTGGCGCGGCGTTCTACGGGCCGAAGATCTCGGTGCAGGTCAAAGATGCGCTGGGCCGCAGCTGGCAGATGTCGACGTTGCAGGTCGACTTCAACATGCCGGAGCGCTTCGAGCTGGAATACACCGCCGCGGACGGCAGCCGACAGCGTCCGGTGCTGATCCACCGCGCGCTGTTCGGGTCGATCGAGCGGTTCTTCGGCATCCTCACCGAGCACTACGCGGGTGCGTTCCCGGCGTGGCTGGCGCCGATCCAGGTGGTGGGCATCCCGGTTGCCGACGAGCACCTGGACTATTTGAAAGATGTTGCCGCACAATTGAAGTCGCATGGTGTGCGGGTAGAGGTGGACGGCAGTGACGATCGGATGGCCAAGAAGATCGTCAACCACACCAACCAGAAGGTGCCGTTCATGCTGCTGGCCGGCGACCGCGACGTGCAGGCCGGCGCCGTCAGCTTCCGCTTCGCCGACCGCACCCAGATCAACGGGGTGCCGCGCGACGCCGCGGTGGCGGCCATCGCGGACTGGATCGCTCGTCGTGAAAACTCTTTTCCCACAGCGGAATTGGTGAAAGTTGGCGCTGGTGGGTGACTGTGGCTGACGACGACACGATCCTCGACCGCGGCGTCGGCGAGCGCGACCATCTACAGCGGTTGTGGACCCCCTACCGGATGAACTACCTCGCCGAGGGTCCGCTCAAGCGCGACGATGCCAACCCGTCGCAGCCGTTCACCGACATCCCGCAGATGTCCGACGAAGACGGTCTGGTGGTGGCGCGCGGCGAACTCGTCTACGCCGTGCTCAACCTCTATCCGTACAACCCGGGTCACCTGATGGTGGTGCCCTACCGGCGGGTCGCCGAGCTCGAAGACCTCACCGAAGCCGAGAGCGCCGAAGTGATGGCGTTCACCCAGAAGGCGATTCGGGTCATCAAGAACGTCTCGCGTCCACACGGTTTCAACGTCGGCATCAATCTGGGCACCTCGGCGGGCGGGTCGCTGGCCGAGCACCTGCACGTGCATGTGGTGCCGCGCTGGGGCGGGGACGCGAACTTCATCACCATCATCGGCGGCTCCAAGGTGATACCGCAGTTGCTGCGCGAAACCCGCCGTCTGCTGTCCGAGGAGTGGGCCCGACAGTCATGAGCAAGTTGCCGTTCCTGTCCCGCGCGTTCTTCGCCCGACTCACCGACCCGGTCGCGCGGACGGCCCTGCGGGTCGGCCTGACACCGGACGTCGTCACCGTCATCGGCACCATCGGCTCGGCGGCTGGGGCGCTGATCCTGTTCCCGATGGGCAAGTTGTTCGCCGGCGGCTGCGTGGTGTGGTTCTTCACCCTGTTCGACATGGCCGACGGGGCGATGGCCCGCGAGCGCGGCTTCGGCACCCGGTTCGGTGCGGTCCTGGACGCCACGTGCGACCGTCTCGGTGACGGCGCGGTGTTCTGCGGGCTGCTGTGGTGGATCGCGTTCCACAAGCACGACGAACCGTTGGCCGTGGCGACACTGATCTGCCTGGTCACCTCGCAGGTGATCTCCTACATCAAGGCCCGCGCCGAAGCCAGTGGACTGCGTGGCGACGGCGGGTTCATCGAACGCCCCGAACGGCTGATCATCGTGCTGGTCGGGGCCGGGGTGTCCGACTTTCCGTTCGTGCCGTGGCCGCCGGCGCTGCCGGTGGCGATGTGGCTGCTGGCGGTGCTGAGCCTGGTCACCTGCGCGCAGCGGTTGCACGCGGTGCGAACCTCACCCGGCGCCGTCGACCATCTGGCCCTGCCCGGAAAGAGCGAGCCGTGATCCCGCCGTCGATGAAACTCAGAGTGCCCGGCCGGCGGCCCCGCGAAGTTCTCACCGGCACCGCCACCGACTGGGCCTACGCCAGCGGCTGGATGGCGGTGCGCGCGCTACCGGAATTCGCCGCGCGCAACGCCTTCGACGCCGGCGCCCGCTACGCGGCACGCCGCGGCGGACCGTTGCAGCTGCGCAAGAACCTGGCGCGGGTCCTGGGTGTCAAACCCGCCGCGGTACCGGATTCGTTGATGCGCGAATCTCTGGCTTCATACGCCCGGTATTGGCGGGAGGCCTTCCGGCTGCCGACGATGGATCTGCGCGCGTTGACCGAGCGGCTGGACAGCTGCACCGGAGGACAGGACAACCTCAACGGTGCGCTGGCCCAGGGGCGCGGCGTGGTGCTGGCGCTGCCGCACAGCGGCAACTGGGACATGAACGGGGTGTGGCTGGCGCAAACCTACGGCACCTTCGCCACGGTCGCCGAGCGCCTCAAACCGGAGTCGCTGTACCGGCGCTTCATCGACTACCGCGAAGGCCTGGGCTTCGAGGTGATACCCCACTCCGGTGGCGAGCGGCCCGCTTTCGAAGTGCTGGCCGAGCGGCTGCGGGACAACCAGATCGTGGCGCTGATGGCCGAGCGCGACCTCACCCGCACCGGCGTCGAGGTCGACTTCTTCGGCGAACCCACCCGGATGCCGGCCGGGCCGGCCAAGCTCGCGATCGCGACTGGGGCCGCGCTGCTACCGTCGCACTGCTGGTTCGAGGGTGACAGCTGGGCCTGCAACATGCAGACGCCGCTGGATACCAGCAGCGGCGACGTCAGAGCCATCACCCAGGCCCTGGCCGACGAGTTCGCGCGCAATATCGCCGCCCATCCCGCAGACTGGCACATGCTGCAACCGCAGTGGTTGGCCGATCTGTCCGACGACCGTCGGGCGTGGTTGAAGGACGGCTGATGCGGATCGGGATGGTCTGCCCCTACTCGTTCGACGTGCCGGGCGGGGTCCAGTCGCATGTGCTGCAACTGGCCGAGGTGATGCGCTCCCGCGGGCACGACGTCAGCGTGCTGGCGCCGTCGTCGTCGGAAAGCGAGCTGCCCGACTACGTCGTCTCGGCCGGCCGGGCCGTCCCCATTCCCTACAACGGATCGGTGGCGCGGCTGCGGTTCGGCCCGGCCACCTACCGCAAGGTCAAGAAGTGGCTCTCCGACGGCGATTTCGACGTGCTGCACCTGCACGAGCCGAGCGCCCCCAGCTTGTCGCTGCTGGCGTTGAACATCGCCGAAGGCCCGATCGTGGCGACCTTCCACACCTCAGCCACCAAATCGGTGGCGCTGTCGGTGCTGGGCGGGATGTTGCGGCCCCGGTTTGAGAAGATCGTCGGCCGCATCGCGGTGTCCGATCTGGCGCGGCGCTGGCAGATGGAATCGCTGGGATCCGACGCGGTCGAGATCCCCAACGGCGTCGACGTCGACTTCTACGCCTCGGCGCCGATGATGGACGGCTATCCGCGGCCCGGTAAGACGGTGCTGTTCCTGGGGCGTTTCGACGAGCCACGCAAGGGCATGTCGACACTGCTGGAGGCGATGCCGACGGTGATCGAACGATTCCCCGACGTGCAGTTGTTGATCGTCGGCCGCGGCGATGATGACGAACTACGTTCGCAGGCAAGCGAGTTCGTCGAACACATCCGGATCTTGGGACAGGTGGACGACGACGGCAAGGCCTCGGCGATGTGCAGCGCCGACGTCTACTGTGCGCCCAACACCGGGGGTGAGAGCTTCGGGATCGTGCTGGTGGAGGCGATGGCCGCGGGCACCGCGGTGGTGGCCAGCGACCTGGACGCGTTCCGGCGGGTGCTGGAGGACGGCGAGGTCGGGCGGCTGGTGCCGGTCGACGACGCGACCGCGCTGGCCGAAGCGCTGATCACGGTGCTGGACGACGACGCACTGCGGAAGCGCTACGTGGTCGCCGCGCGGGAGGCGGTCCGGCGCTACGACTGGTCGGTGGTGGCCAGCCAGATCATGCGGGTCTACGAAACGGTGGCCGGGGCCGGCGTCAAGGTGCAGGTGGCCAGCTGATGGCGTGGCTGATCGCCGCGTTTGTCCTGCTGTTCGTGGTGCTGGTCGCCTTCGCGGCCTGGGGGTATCAGCGGGCGAACCGATTGAACCGGCTGCATGTGCGCTACGACCTGTCCTGGCAGGTACTGGACGGGGCGTTGGCCCGGCGCGCGGTGGTGGCCCGCGCGATCGCGATCGACGCGTACGGCAACGCGCCCGAGGGCAGACGGTTGGCGGCGCTGGCCGACGCCGCCGAGCGGGCGCCCCGCAGTGCACGCGAGACCGCGGAGAACGAACTCTCCGCGGCGCTGGCGATGGTGGATCCGGCGTCGGTGCCGGCCGGGCTGCTGGCCGAGCTGGCCGACGCCGAGGCCCGGGTACTGCTGGCCCGCAGGTTCCACAACGACGCGGTGCGAGACACCCTGGTGCTGGCCGAGCGGCGGATGGTGCGGTTGTTCCATCTGGGTGGAAGGGCGCCGCTGCCAACGTATTTCGAGATCGCCGAACGGCCGCACGCACAGGCGCACGCCCATCACGAGCTCAACCACCGCACCTCGGCGCGGGTGGTGCTGCTCGACGAATCCGGTGCCGTGCTGTTGCTGTGCGGCTCGGATCCCGCGATCGCCAATGCTCCCCGGTGGTGGTTCACCGTCGGCGGTGAAGTGCGGCCGGGGGAGCGGCTGGCCGAGACGGCCGCTCGGGAGCTGGCCGAGGAAACCGGGCTGCACGTGTCGCCGGCGGAGCTGTACGGGCCGATCTGGCGGCGCGACGAGGTATTCGAGTTCAACGGCTCGATGATCGACAGCGAAGAGTTCTACCTGGTGCATCGCACCCGGCGGTTCGAGCCCACGTTGGACGGACGCACCGAGCTGGAGCGCAGCTATATCCACGGTGCCCGGTGGTGTACGGCCCAGGACATTGCCGCACTGAACGCGGCTGGCGAGCGGGTTTACCCCCGCCAACTCGGCGAATTGCTGGCCGCCGCCAATGACGTGGCGGACAGCTCGACCGGCAGCGATACCGTTGTGCTGCAGTCGATTCGATAGTGGTTCGTGCCCCGCTAGAAGGGTGGTGGTTCGTCGTCGGGACTGGGTGGGGTGCATGCGGCGTAGTGCCAGTAGTCGGTGTCGGGGTTGTAGGCGGGGTGGGGTCGGGAGGCCGGCTGCGTGGCGGGTTTGGCGGTTGTGGCGGCGTTCGGCGGCTACGCGTGCGGCGTGGTGTTGGGCGCGGGTGCGGCGCCGGCGGGGCATCATGGTGTTGCGTTCGGCGCAGTAGTCCGCTGGGGTTTCGGTTTCGGGGCTGGGCATCCCGCCCACGGCCGCGCACAGGCTGGGGAACAGCAGGGCGCTGCCCGGGGTGCTGACGTGGACCTCACCGGCCGGGGAGGTCAGGATCAGGGTGCCGTCAGCGAGTTGTTTTTCCCGCCAGCCCCAGAACGATTTCACCAAATGATGTGTGCGGCAATAGCATTTGAGGTTGCCGGCGTGGGTGGGACCACCCTGGGCATACGGGATGGTGTGATCGACATCGCAGCGGCTGGCCGGCACCTCGCAGCCCGGCCAGCGACACGTCAAGTCCCGGCACCGCACGAAATCCGCCAGCGCAGCCGACGGCCGGTAACCGGGCTCGGGGGGCCGGTAGCCGGGATGGATCAACGGCACCTGCCGGGCACCCGCAGCGAGTTCGGCCAGCACTTCGGGGGTGATCAACCCGCCGGCTTCGAGCAGCGAGGCCGGGGTGGTGCCGGCGCCGGCCAGGGTGGCCTGCTCGGCGATCACATGAATGACCACCGCCGCGGTGGGGGTGCGCTGCCCGGCGGTGCACTCGGTGCGCCCGCAGCGACAGCCCAGCCGATCCGCCCCGGCCCCTAGCGCGCCCAGGGCATCGGCGCGGCGCTGGGCGGTGGTGCGCGGGTCGTGCGGGCACACCGTGGCCGCCAACGCGGTCAGCCGCGCGTCCAACGCGCGGGCATCCGGGGTGAACAACCCACCCTCGAGGTAGGTGATGCCCTCGTGGTCCTCGCTGAAGCAGACCTCGCGCTGCACGGCGCGGTCCTGGCGGCGGCGCACCGCATCCGCGTCGAGCCCGGCCACGATCGCATCGACCTTGCCCGCCAACCGGCCCGCGGTCAGCGAGGGCCAACGGGTCAAGTTGGCCGCGACCAACCCATCCACCCGCGCCAGCACCTCGGCATCGGTGATCAGATCCGTGCGCGAGACCACCGTGGCGAACGCGCAGAAATCGATGTCCCCGGCGCAGAACAACGCCGCCACTTTCGGCACCCGCTCGCGCATCGCGCGCGCCCAGCGCAGCTTGGTCTGCGCGCGGCGCTGACTGATCCGCAACCCCGCCGCCACCTCGGCGGCCACCGCCTCCATGGTGTCGATGGCCCACTGCTCGGTCTCCGCCGAGCGCGCCAACCGGTCTGCGAACAACCCGCCGATGGCCACCAACTGCGCGGCCACCGCCTGATTCTCCACCCGCGTAGCCGCACAAATCCCCGCCAACCAGCCCCGCGTCTGCTCGGTGTGGCCGACCAACGCCTCACGGTGATCCATCACACCGTCCATATAGGCGCGAAACCGCGCCAACTGCGCCTCCGACTCGGCACTCCCCGAGATCCGTTCGAACATGTGTTCGATACTACCACGTCCACCGCCTCTGGAACGGCCCGTCTCCGTTCTCGCTCAACGCAGCAGCCCGAGATCACCCAGCGCGTCGCTGAACCCCTGCACCGCGCCCTGCCCGAGCTGCGAGAGCACCACCGCCGGATCGACCTGCGGGAACAGCGCGAACGGCGTCGCCACGTCCTGGAAGCCGGTGCGGTCGTAGCCCAGCTCGACCAGCACCCGCAGATCGGGCTGGATCAGGTCGGCCAGCGGGTTCCCCAGCACCGGCAGGGCGCGTAGCGGCGCCAACAGCGGCAGATCGTGGGTGGGGATCAGGATGTAGGTGGTCAGGCTGCCCGGCGACACCGGCTGCACTATTCCCGACGCCAGCTGGGCGGCCGTCAGACTGTACGAAGGGTGGATGAGCGCGAAACCCAGCAGCGCGTTGGCCGTCGCGAACACGTTCAGCGGGTACTTCGGGAAGTCGGCGGCGCCGTCGTACTGGATCGCGTAATCGACGGTGGGGTAGGCGTTGGCCGGCGTCGCGCCGTTGAACGTGAAGCCGATGAACGGAATCGAAAAGCCTGGCAGTCGCGCCAGCAGGCCACCGTTGGGGCGGTCGGGGTTGGCGGTCAGGACGAAGGACAGCTCGTCGGTGCCCGGACGCACGCCGGCGGGCAGCGACTGCAGGTAACGCATCTCCATCGAGGCCACCACGGAACTCTGCGACAGCCCGTAGACGATGGTGTGCTGTCCCGCGGCGTGCAGGTCCATGATCGCGCTATTCAGGTATTGCACGCCCGCGGCCACCGATGCGTCCAGGGTCAGGCTGGTGGGCCCGGTGAGCGGAAACAGCTTGGACGGCGTCACCAGGAACTGGGCCGCATACGTCGGATGGTTCGGGCCGATGAAACTCTCGGCCATCGGGATCAGGCCCTTCCAGGGCAGCGGGCTGAGGCCGGTTCCGCCCATGATCAGCGCGGTGGTCGTCGGGGTGCCGGTACCCATCTGGCCTTCGTCGATGATCCGGACGCCGACGTTGCCGTCGCCGGGCAGCCCGATGCCGACAAGTCCGTTACCGATGTTGCCGATCCCGATGTTGAAGTCGCCGCGGTTGGAAACGCCGATGTTGCCGTTACCGGTGTTGCCGAAGCCGATGTTGTCGACGCCGGTGTTGCCGCTACCGAGGTTGAACGTGCCGTGCTGCCAGTCGATGGTGAGTGCGGGCAGTCCCGTCGCGGCGTAGGCCCGGGCGAGCTGGGTGACCACCTCCGACGCGGCGGCGTGGTAGCCGGCCATGACCGCCACGTCGGCGGCCCACATCTGCTCGTAGGCGGCCTCGGCGGCCGCGATCGCGGGTGCGTTCTGGCCGAGCAGGTTGGTCGCCACCAGCGACACCAGGGCAGAGCGGTTGGTGGCCACCGCTGCCGGATGCACGATGTTCGTTTGCGCCGCCTCGAACGCATCCGCTGCCGTTCGTGCCTGCGCAGCCGCTCGCTCGGCCTGCGTCGCTGCCGTCGTCAACCAGGCCAGATAGGGGGCGGCGGCGCGGGTCATCGCCTGCATAGCCGGGCCCTGCCAGGACCCATCGGCCAATCCCGCGGTGACCGAGGCGAACGAGCGGGCCGCGGCATCCAACTCCACGGCCAGGCCGTCCCAGGAAGCGGCCGCGCCCAGCAACGGACCCGGGCCCGCGCCGGCGAAGATGCGCGTCGAATTGAGTTCCGGCGGCAACACGGTGAAGTTCATCGCAACCGTCCAGGCGTCGAGCAGCAAAGCGACCTTATGCCAGGTCCGGCAGGTGTGCAGCAGAACAGCGGGAAGTTCGATTTGCCGGTGACCACTAGACTGAACCCCGGAATCCAGAGCCGAGGAGCGTAGTGAACACCCAGCAGAACGGGGCCCAGACCGGAACCGCCCGCGTCAAACGCGGCATGGCCGAGATGCTCAAGGGCGGCGTCATCATGGACGTCGTCACCCCTGAGCAGGCCCGCATCGCCGAAGGAGCGGGCGCGGTGGCCGTCATGGCGCTGGAGCGGGTGCCCGCCGACATCCGCGCCCAGGGCGGCGTCTCGCGGATGAGTGACCCCGACATGATCGAGGGCATCATCGAGGCGGTCACCATCCCGGTGATGGCTAAGGCCCGCATCGGGCACTTCGTCGAGGCGCAGATCCTGCAGAGCCTCGGCGTGGACTACATCGACGAGTCTGAGGTGCTGACTCCGGCCGACTACACCCACCACATCGACAAGTGGAAGTTCACCGTGCCGTTCGTGTGCGGGGCCACCAACCTGGGCGAGGCGTTGCGGCGCATCGCCGAAGGCGCGGCGATGATCCGCTCCAAGGGCGAAGCCGGCACCGGCGATGTGTCCAACGCCACCACGCACATGCGCGCCATCGGCGGCGAGATCCGCCGGCTGACGTCGCTGTCGGAGGACGAATTGTTTGTTGCGGCAAAGGAATTGCAGGCCCCCTACGACCTGGTTGTCGAGGTGGCTCGGGCCGGAAAGTTGCCGGTGACACTGTTCACCGCCGGCGGCATCGCCACGCCCGCCGATGCGGCGATGATGATGCAGCTCGGTGCCGAGGGGGTGTTCGTCGGATCGGGCATCTTCAAGTCCGGCGATCCGGCGCAACGCGCCGCCGCGATCGTCAAGGCCACCACGTTCTACGACGACCCCGACGTGCTGGCCAAGGTGTCGCGCGGGCTGGGCGAGGCGATGGTCGGTATCAACGTCGAGGAGATCGCGGAGCCGCACCGCCTCGCACAGCGCGGCTGGTAAGAACATTCCGTGGCGATCGAACAGATCCTCGATCTCGAGCAACTCGAGGTCAACATCTATCGCGGACGTGTGTTCAGCCCGGACTCGGGCCATTTCCAGCGCACGTTCGGCGGCCATGTGGCCGGTCAGTCGCTGGTGTCGGCGGTGCGCACGGTCGAGCCCGGCTTCCTGGTGCACTCGCTGCACGGCTACTTCATCCGGCCCGGCGACGCCAAGGCGCCCACCGTGTTCATCGTCGAACGCATCCGCGACGGCGGCTCGTTCTGCACCCGGCGGGTCAACGCCATCCAGCACGGGCAAACCATCTTCTCCATGTCGGCGTCGTTCCAGACCGATCAGGAGGGCATCAACCACCAGGACGCCATGCCGTCCGCGCCACCGCCGGACGGCCTGCCGGAACTGAGTTCGATGAAGGTGTTCGACGACGCCGGATTCAAGCAGTTCGAGGAGTGGGACATCTGCATCGTGCCGCGGGAGCAACTGCAGCCGGGCCCGGGCAAGGCCTCGACCCAGCAGGTGTGGTTCCGGCACCGCGACCCGCTGCCCGACGACCCGGTGCTGCACATCTGCGCGCTGGCCTACATGAGCGACCTCACGCTGCTGGGATCGGCCCAGGTCACCCACCTCGACGAGCGCGAGCATCTGCAGGTGGCGTCCCTGGATCACGCGATGTGGTTCATGCGCATGTTCCGCGCCGACGAGTGGTTGCTCTACGACCAGTCCTCGCCGTCGGCCTGCGGTGGCCGCGCGCTGTGCCAGGGCAAGATCTTCAACCAGTCCGGCGAAATGGTCGCGGCCGTCATGCAGGAAGGCTTGACCCGCTTCCCGCGTGACTACCAGTTGAATCCCCGGTGACGGCACCCAGGATCGGGGTACTCGCGCTGCAGGGCGATTCCCGCGAACACCTAGCCGCGCTACGCGAGGCCGGTGCCGAGGCCACGACGGTGCGCCGGCGCACCGAACTCGATGCGGTGGACGGTCTGGTGATCCCGGGTGGCGAATCGACGGCGATGAGTCACCTGCTGCGCGACTTCGACCTGCTCGAGCCGTTGCGCAACCGGTTGGCCGACGGACTGCCGGCCTACGGCGCGTGTGCCGGGATGATCCTGCTGGCCAGCGAGATTCTGGACGCCGGCAGCAAGGGCCGCGAAGCGCTGCCGCTGAACGGCATCGATATGACAGTGCGGCGCAACGCTTTTGGACGACAGGTCGATTCTTTCGAAGGTGACATCCCGTTCGAGGGGCTGGATTCGCCGGTGCGTGCGGTGTTCATCCGGGCGCCGTGGGTGGAACGGGTCGGCCCCGAGGTGCGGGTGCTGGCCCGAGCGGCCGGCCACATCGTCGCCGTGCGGCAGGACAAGGTATTGGCCACTGCGTTTCACCCCGAGATGACCGGTGACCGTCGGGTGCACCGGCTGTTCGTCGACATCGTCCGCGGGCGGGTCTAGGGCCCGTAATCGGGTAGCCGGATGTTCTCCGCGGCCACGCCACCGAACCTTCGGCCGAGGTGCTCGACGCTGGCCCGCACGGCGGGCTGCGCGACGGCACGCGCACCGGCATGCAGCATCCGGATACCCGCCCGGGTGCGGGGGTTGGCCCGGCGCAGCACCGCCGGCCGCACGTTTTGCGCGGCGCTGACATGCGGGCGCATGAAGTTTTCGTATCTGGACAGCGCCGCGGGGACGTCGTCGGTGCCTTATGCAGTGAGCGCAACGAGCCGTTGGTTGCGCGCGTCGATCTCCTCCTGAGTGGCCGGGACCAGGACGTCGCCGCCCGGGCCCGCGGTGCCCTGCGCATAGGTGACGTGCGGAAGCTGGTCGCGCTCGTATTGCCGGAACGCCGCCGCCACGTCGTCGCGGTGCTCGCGCAGCGCTTCGGCCAGCAGCCAGGCCCCGGTCATGGCCAGGCTGGTGCCGCGACCGGACAGGGGAGACGCGCAATACGCGGAGTCGCCGACCAGCACCACCCGGCCGCGGTGCCACGACGGCATGTGAATCTGGCTCACCGAATCGAAATAGAGCTCGGGGTCGCGGCACGCCGCATCGAGTAGCTCGGGAATCTTCCACTCGGCGTGGCCGGCGAAGGCGTCGCGCAGAATCTGCTGCTGCGCGGCCGGGTCGTGATAGTCGTAGTCGATCCATGGTGCCCGAAACATGAAGACCGCCAGCGCTTTATCGCGGTAGGTGGCTATTCCTGCCATCCGGCCGGGGTAGTTGTACATCGCTGAATGGCGCTCTTGCCGGATATGTCCGGGCAGGTCGGCCAGTGCCACGTAGAGCCCGAGGTGTCGCAGGAATCGCTCTTTGGGTCCGAAGGTGAGCCGGCGGGTGGCCGAGTGCATTCCGTCGGCGCCGACCACCACGTCGTAGCGCTGCCGCTCACCGGAGGCGAACTGCACGTCGACGCCGTCCCCGTCGTCGTGCAGCGCGGTGATCGACTCGCCGAAGCGCAACTCGGTGGTCGGGCTCAAGGCGGTGCGCAGCAGCACGTGGGCGAGGTCCTCGCGCGGGATCTCGGTGTCGTCCGGGCAGTCGTTGAACTCGGTGTCGGGCAGTTCGGCGAGCAGGTCGCCGTTGCGGTCCACGAACTGCACGCGCTCGCTCATGTCCACCCGTCGGGCCCGGATGCCGTCGAGCACGCCCATCTCGGAGGCCACGGCGATGGCCTCGCCGCGGATGTCGATCGGGGGAGCCGTTGACCCGCAGGTGGTAGGCGCGTTCGACGATGGTGACGTCGTGTTCGGCCAGGGTGATGCCACAGCTCAAGCCGGCCATTCCCGCGCCGGAGATCAGAATCCGCATCGCAGACCCCCTTCGTATAAGATACAAATCGTATCTAACCCACGCTAGCTCGATCGATTAGGAAACGCAATGTCTCTTAAGGGGGGCGAAGTTCCGCAGCGCCGGCGCGGCGAGGTGCTGGAGAAGGCGCTGCTCGACGCGGCGTGGGCCGAGCTGACCGAACGTGGCTACGACGACCTGACCATCGACGCCGTGGCCAACCGCGCCGGCACCAGCCGGGCGGTGCTCTACCGGCGCTGGCCGGGTAAGCAGGACCTGCTGTTGGCCGCCCTGATCCATCAGGTGAAATCCGACGTGGTGGCCGCACCCGACACCGGCAGCCTGCGTGGGGACATGCTGGCGTTGCTGCGCCGGGCCAACGAGGTGCGGTCTCGGCTGGCCACCCTGGTGTTCACCCGGCTGGGCGGCTACTACCGGGAGGCCGGCACCAACCTCGCCGAACTCTCCGCTTACGTGCAGGGCGGCCGCGAGACCGTCCTCGAGGAAGTCCTGGCGCAAGCCGTCGCGCGCGGCGAGATCCGGCCGGGCCAGGTCAGCGCACGAGTCGCACGGGTGCCCGTCGAACTGTTCCGCTATCAGTTGATGGCCACGCTGCAACCGGTTCCCGATCGTGAGCTCGAATCGATCGTCGACGAGGTGTTCATGCCGTTGGTGAGGCTCGGCGCAACCGCCACGTAGACTCGCTACGCGAACTTTTCACAGGGAAAGAGGTAGTCAGACCGATGAGCGGCCATTCCAAGTGGGCCACCACCAAGCACCAGAAGGCCGTCAAAGACGCGCGCCGCGGCAAGGAATTCGCGCGGCTGATCAAGAATATCGAGGTCGCCGCCCGGACCGGCGGCGGTGACCCAGCCGGTAACCCCACGCTCTACGACGCCATCCAGAAGGCCAAGAAGACCTCGGTACCCAACGACAACATCGAGCGGGCGCGCAAGCGCGGCGCCGGCGAGGAAGCCGGCGGCGCCGACTACCAAACCATCATGTACGAGGGCTACGGCCCGAACGGGGTGGCGGTGCTGATCGAGTGCCTGACCGACAACCGCAACCGCGCGGCCGGCGAGGTCCGGGTGGCGGTGACCCGCAACGGCGGCAACATGGCAGATCCGGGCTCGGTGTCCTACCTGTTCACCCGCAAGGGTGTGGTGACCCTGGAGAAGAACGGCCTGAGCGAGGACGACGTGCTGACCGCGGTCCTGGACGCCGGCGCCGAGGACGTCAACGATCTCGGTGACAGCTTTGAAATCATCTCGGAACCAACGGATCTGGTCGCCGTCCGGACCGCGTTGCAGGATGCCGGGATCGACTACGAATCCGCCGAGGCCAGCTTCCAGCCCTCGGTCAGCGTCCCGGTCGACGTGGAGGGGGCCCGCAAGGTGTTCAAACTCGTCGACGCGCTCGAAGACAGCGACGACGTGCAGAACGTGTGGACCAACGTCGATCTGTCCGACGAGGTGCTCGCCGCACTCGACGAGGGCTGACCTTAGGGTTGCCACCGGCTGACGGTGTGGACCACCGTCCCGCCGCCGGCGGATCGGCGGGGGTACAGGTGCCAGGTCTGCCATCGCCAGCCGGGGCCGTCGGGTTCGGCGGTAAGCGCGGTCAGCGCGGCATCGTCGCCGGGGAATACCCCACCGAGCCAACCGGTTTCGTGGGCGCACCGGTCGCGCAGTTCCTTCGCCAGGGCGCGGAAGGTGCCCTCGGAGTGCGCCTCGGTCAGTGATTCGAGGATGTAGCCGGGCGCCTCGGACTGCCCGGGCAGGTCGCCGTCGACCGCGCACGACACCTGTTCGGAGAAGCGTCGCGAGCCGTGCTCGACGGTCACGACGTGCGAGGCGCCCAACACCCCCAGTAGCAGCGTGCTGCCCCCGGGATGTGCCAGCCGAGAAGTGGCGAGCGGCTGTGGTGGTGGACCGTTGAGCGCCAGTGCCAGCCGGGCCCCGGAGACGTCGGCAGGGGTGACGGCAAGCTGATGGAGCGGCACCGGCCTTAACCTACTCATCGGTGCGTGTCCCTGCGCAGAGTTGTCGGACCTGGCCGCTAAGCTATCGAACAGCTGTTCGGAAACGACATGGGGAGCTGCGGTGCGGGTGATGGGCGTCGATCCCGGGTTGACGCGGTGCGGGTTGTCGCTGGTGGAGAGCGGGCGTGGCCGGCAGATCACCGCCCTCGACGTCGACGTGGTGCGCACTCCGTCGGATGTGCCGCTGCACCGCCGGCTGCTGGCCATCAGCGACGCGGTGGACCAATGGCTGGACACCCACCACCCGGACGTGCTGGCGATCGAGCGGGTGTTCTCCCAGTTGAACGTCTCCACGGCGATGGGTACCGCGCAGGCCGGCGGGGTGATCGCCCTGGCGGCCGCCAAGCGTGACATCGACGTGCACTTCCACACCCCCAGCGAGGTCAAAGCCGCGGTCACCGGCAACGGCGCCGCCGACAAGGCGCAGGTCACCGCGATGGTCACCAGAATCCTTGCGCTGCAAGCCAAACCGACCCCGGCTGACGCCGCCGACGCGCTGGCGCTGGCCATCTGTCACTGCTGGCGGGCGCCGATGCTGGCCCGGATGGCCGCCGCCGAAGCGCAGGCCGCCCAGCAGCGCGACAAGTACCTGGCGAAACTGAAGGCCGCCCGATGATCGCCTCGGTGCGCGGCGAGGTTCTCGATGTGGCGCTCGATCATGCCGTCATCGAGGCGGCCGGCGTCGGGTATCGGGTGAACGCGACTCCGTCGACGCTGGCCACGCTGCGTACCGGCACCGAGGCTCGGCTGATCACCGCGATGATCGTGCGCGAGGACTCGATGACGCTGTACGGGTTCGGTGACGTCGAGACCCGTGATCTGTTCCACACGCTGCTGTCGGTGTCCGGGGTGGGCCCGCGGCTGGCGATGGCGACCCTGGCCGTGCACGATGCGCCGGCCCTGCGGCAGGCGCTGGCGGACGGCGACGTCACCGCGCTGACCCGGGTGCCCGGCATCGGCAAGCGCGGTGCGGAGCGGATGATCCTGGAACTGCGCGACAAGATCGGTGCGGTGGCCGGTGCGGGCGCCGCACCCGCGGTCAACGGCCACGCGGTGCGGGGTCCGGTGGTCGAGGCGCTGGTCGGTCTCGGTTTTGCCGCCAAGCAGGCCGAGGAGGCCACCGATAAGGTGCTGGCCGCCGATCACGACGCCACGACCTCGACGGCGCTGCGGGCCGCGCTGTCGTTGCTGGGGAAGAAATGAGCGACGGCTTCGACGAATTCGGCGAGCGCGATGTCTCGCCGTTCCTGGCGGTCGGCGAGGGCGACATCGACGGCAGCCTGCGGCCGCGTTCGCTGCGCGAGTTCATCGGTCAGGCCCGGGTCCGCGAACAGCTGCAACTCGTCATCGAGGGCGCCAAGAACCGCGGCGGCACCCCCGACCACATCCTGCTGTCGGGTCCGCCGGGGCTGGGCAAGACCTCGCTGGCGATGATCATCGCCGCCGAGCTCGGCTCGTCGCTGCGGGTGACGTCCGGGCCCGCCCTGGAACGCGCCGGCGACCTGGCCGCGATGCTGTCCAACCTGGTCGAACACGACGTGCTGTTCATCGACGAGATTCATCGCATCGCCCGGCCCGCCGAGGAGATGCTGTACCTGGCGATGGAGGACTTCCGCGTCGACGTCGTGGTCGGCAAGGGGCCCGGGGCCACCTCGATACCGCTGGAAGTCGCGCCGTTCACTCTGGTCGGCGCCACCACCCGGTCCGGTGCGCTGACCGGGCCGCTGCGCGACCGGTTCGGCTTCACCGCGCACATGGACTTCTACGAGCCCGCCGAATTGGAGCGCGTGCTGGCCCGTTCGGCCGGAATCCTGGGCATCGAACTCGGTGCCGAAGCCGGCGCCGAGATTGCGCGGCGCTCCCGCGGCACCCCGCGCATCGCCAACCGGCTGCTGCGCCGGGTCCGCGACTACGCCGAGGTCCGCGCCGACGGCGTCATCACCCGCGACGTCGCCAAGTTCGCGCTGGCGGTCTACGACGTCGACGAGCTCGGTCTGGACCGGCTGGACCGCGCGGTGCTGACGGCACTCACCCGCAGCTTCGGGGCGGGCCGGTGGGGGTGTCGACGCTGGCGGTGGCGGTGGGGGAGGAGGCCGCCACCGTGGAAGAGGTATGCGAACCATTCCTGGTGCGCGCCGGCATGGTTGCGCGCACACCGCGCGGCCGGGTGGCCACCGCGCTGGCCTGGACGCACCTCGGCATGACGCCACCGGTCGGCGTGAGCCAGCCGGGACTGTTCGAATAGGTGGGCATGCTTCAAGGCTTCGGGGCGCGGGTACCCACCTCGGTACCTATCGAGGAGATGCCATGAAACACATCGAGGACCGCCCCGTCCGCGGACGTATCCCACGCTCGCGTGGCGCGGTGACCGGATTGCTTTTAGTGCTGCTGGGCCTGTGGGGTGCACTGATCCCGTTCGTCGGGCCCAACTTCGACTTCGCCTACACCCCGGGCCAGTCCTGGACTGCCGCCCGCGGCTGGCTGGAAGTGCTGCCTGGCGTGGCCACCGCAGTTGGTGGACTGCTGCTGATCGCCTCCCGCAGTCGCGCCGGCGGGATGCTCGGCGGCTGGCTGGCCGCTCTGGGCGGCGCCTGGTTCGTGGTGGGCGGTGCGTTCGCGCCGCTGCTGGGCATCGGCTCGGTCGGCGACCCGGTTGCCGCGACCGAGCGCAAGCGGGCGGTGCTGCAGATCGCGTACTTCTCCGGTCTGGGTGTGCTGATCGCCTTCCTGGCCGGTGCCGCGGTAGCTCGCCTGGCCGTCCGGCTGGCGCGTGATGTCCGGCCGGTGGCGCAGCCGGTCGAGGCGGTGCCGTCGCAGCAGTACAGCGGCTTGGTCGAGCCCGACCGCGACGCGCAGCAGACCGACGTGTTGACCACCCCCCGCGAGCAGTACGCGCCGGCCGGCGAGGCCGAGCCGAAGCGCGGGCTGTTCCGGCGGCACCGCACCCCGGTCGCGCATCAGTAGCACGCACGGCACAAGAAAGCCGGTCGCCCGCAGGCGACCGGCTTTCTTCGCGTCTACTTACAGCAACCCGAGCAGCTGCAGATCGGTGATGTACTTGACGATCACCGCCGGCGTGACATGCGGAATGTCCTTGTCGGGGCCGATCTTGGCTTCCTGCACTGCCGCCCGGAACCGGTCGGTCGGGGCCATCGAGCCGTTGATCGGCTTGTCGGGCCGCTGGTAGTTGTGCAGCAGCGGCAGCAACGAGTACTGGCGCTGACGCTCAGGCAGGGCCCGCAGCGACGTCTCGAACCGCTGCAACCACTCCTGGTAGTCGTCGATCCGGTCGATCGCATACCCCGCGTCCACCAGCCAGTCGATGTACTCGTCCAGGCCGATGCCGTCGTCGTAGGGGTTCATCACGTGGTACGTCTGGAACCCGATGTCGGGCACCTGCGCACCCAGCGTCGAGATCGAGTCGGCGATGAACTCTACCGGCAGCCCGTCGTAGTGGGCACGCTGCCGGTTGCCGTCAGCGTCCAGCTCGTAGAACGACTTCGGCGCGATGCCGGAGGCGACCACGCTGAGCATGGTCCGGGTGAACATGTCCGGCAGGTTCAGCTGACCCGCGTAGCTGGTGTCGGCCAGGATCATGTCGCAGCGGAACACCGCGACAGGTAGCCCGCACAAGTCGTGCGCCTCGCGCAGCAGCACCTCGCCGGCCCACTTGCTGTTGCCATAGCCGTTGGCGTAGCTGTCGTCGATCTTGCGGGTTGCGCTCATCACCCGGACGTCGGCGTCCTCGACGAACTTGCCCGGGGCGATCTGGTCCCCGACCCCGATCGTCGACACGTAGGTGTAGGGCTTCTGCTTGCCGGTCAGCGCGACCCGGATCAGCTCGGCGGTGCCCAGAGCGTTCGGCCCGAACAGTTCGCTGTACGGCAGCACGTGGTTGACCAGCGCGGCCGGGTCGACGATCAGGTCGACGGTGTCGGCCAGCCGCTGCCAGGTCGCGGCGTCCAGGCCCAGGTTGGCCTCGCCCTTGTCGCCGGCGATCACCTCGAGGTGATCGGCCGCCAGCTCCTGGTAGTGGGCGAGCAGCTTGGGGTCACCACTGTCGAACGTCTTGTCCAGACGCGCGCGAGCGTCCGCATCGGACTTGGCCCGCACCAGGCAGATGACCTTGCCGTCCACCAGATCCATCCGCTCCAGCCAGTCCAGCGCCAGGTAGCGGCCCAAGAATCCGGTGGCACCGGTCAGCAACACGGTGCGGACTTCGGCGGCCGGCCCGGGCAGGTTCGGTGCCGCGGCCAGGGTCGCCGCGTCGATGAACTTGTCCAGGGTCAGGTCGCTGGCATGCACCTCGGTGGCGCCCTTGCCGTGTACGGAAGCGAAGGTGGGCCGCTTGGATCCGCCCTGCTCGGCCTCGATGTAGGCGGCGATGGCGGCCAGGTCGTTGGCCGGGCTGACGATCACGCCGACCGGCACCTCGACGTCGAAGATCTCGTTCAGCAGGTTGCCGAACGTCAACGCCGACAACGAGTCCCCGCCGAGGTCGGTGAAGTGCGCGTCGGGGGACACCTCGGCGCTGGCGGCGCCCAGCAGGGCGACCGCAGCCCGGGTGACGGTGGTCAGTACCGGCGCGTCCTTGCCGGTGCGGCGAAGTTCGCTCAGCTCGTTGGCCTGGCCGGCGGCCAGGTCGGCGTAGAGCTGTTCCAGCCGCTCGCCGTAGTGCGCCTTGAGCTTGGGCCAGGCCAGTTTGCGGATGCCGGTCAGCAGGCCGTTCTCCAGGGTGAAAGGCGTGGTTTCGATGATGAAGTCGCGCGGCACCTCGTAGGACTGCAGGTTGGCCTCGCGGGCCACGTTCTGCAGCGAGTCGGCGATCAGCGGCTTCAACTCATCGACCGAGTACCGGGACAGGGCATCTTCGGTCGGCACCACCACCGCCAGCAGATACGGGTGGGCACTGTTGCCGTAGACGTAGATCTGCCGGACCAGCGGGCTGTTGCCGAATGCCGCCTCCAACTTGGCGACGGTGACGAACTCGCCCTGCGCCAGCTTGAGCACGTTGTTGCGGCGGTCGACGTAGACGACGTGGTTCGGCGCGACCTCGGCGACGACGTCGCCGGTGCGGTAGTAGCCGTCCTCGTCGAACACGTTCGCGGTGATCTCCGGGCGCTTGTAGTAGCCCGGGAACATGTTCTCGGTCTTGAGCAGCAGCTCACCCCGCGGGTAGGGCCGGTCGGTGTTGAAGTAGCCCAGGTCCGGCACGTCGACCAGCTTGTAGTCGATGACCGGGGGACGCTGCACCTCGCCGTCGAACAGCACCATGCCGGCTTCGGTGGAGCCGTAGCCGTCCAGCAGGTGCATCTCCAGCAGGGACTCGACCCAGGTCTTGAGTTCGGGGAAGGTGGGGGCCGAACCGGTCATCGCGAAGATGAACCGGCCACCCAGCAGGTGCTCGCGCTGTTCGACCAGCACCTCGGCTTCGACGGTCGCGCGGTCCGCCGAGCCGTCGGCCAGGCGGCGGTCGACCTCACTGAGGTATTCGGCGTACAACGTCTCCCAGATGCGCGGCACGAAGTTCATCTCGGTGGGCCGCACCAGGGCCAGGTCTTCCAGCAGCGTGGACAGGTCGCTCTTGGCGGCGAAGTACGCGGTACCGCCGTTGCCGAGGGTGCCGTAGAGGATGCCGCGGCCCATCACGTGGCTCATCGGCATGAAGTTCAGCGTGATCGACGCGGCCGTCGGGCCGAACCAGTTCTTGGCCGACCGGCGGAACATCTTGGCGACGTTGTACTGCGGGTACATGGCCCCCTTCGGGGCGCCGGTGCTGCCCGAGGTGTAGATGAGCAGCGCCAGCGCGTCCTCGGCCACTTCCGCGAGCGGGTTGGCCGGCAGCGTCCGGCCCCGTTCGATGAGTTCGGCCAGGGATTCGACCACGACGTTGGTGGCGGCGAGCGCATCGGCGGCGTTCGCCACGGCCTCGCGCTGGTCGTCGACCTCGGGGTGGTAGTCGAAGACGACGAGCTTGGCCGGCGCGAAGCCGGCGGAGATCAACGCGACGGCGTCGGAGAGTTGGTTGACGCTGGCCGCCATCAGGATGGGCTCGGTCTCGGCGACGATCGGCTGCAACCCGGCGATCGACGCGCTGGTCTGCAGCGGCACCGAGACGGCGCCGATGCTGCCCAGCGCCATGTCGATGGTGGTGTAGTCGACGCTGGTGAAGCCCAGGACGCAGACCCGGTCGCCGATCTGCACGGAATCGGCGGTCAGGGCGCGGCCGACCGCGTCGATTCGTTCGCCGAGTTCGCGGTAGGTGATGGTGTCGAAGTGGGGGAGCAGTGCGAGTTCGGTGCGCCCGGTGGCTTGGCTGGTGACGAATTCGACGGCACGCTGGCCCAGCGCGGGCCGGTCCGCGTAGCCGGTCAGGACGGTCTGCAGCACCTGCGGCAGCCGCTTGCCGGGCTGTTCGAGCGCTGCGGCGACGGCGGGGTCAGGCTGGGCTGCGGCGAATTGCGGGTCGTTGGCTATGAGTTCTTCGGCGCGGCGGGCTATCCGTTCTTCGTTGGTGATGTTCGACATGGCAATCCTCTTTGACAGAAAAAATTTGAAGGCTATTTGCGCGACGTTGCGCTGACTACAAGAACGTTAGCAAAACTAACATTATTTCTCAATGACGCCCGCCGCGAACCGATTGTGAGTTGGGGCACCGGGTGCGGACATCCGTCGACCCGTCACAGTTCGGCGAGTAAGCCCGTCAGCACCTCGACGCCTTCGGTCAGCAACTCGTCGCTGATGGTCAGCGGTGGCAGCAGTCGGATGATGTTGCCGAACATGCCGCAGGTCAGCACGACCACGCCGGCGGCGTGTGCCGCGGTGGCCAGCTTCGAAGTCAGCTCGGGATCGGGATCGGAACTGCCGGGCTTCACCAGTTCGACGGCGATCATGGCGCCGCGGCCCCCGCACATCGCCGATCCGCTCGTCGCCGGCCTGCGCCCGCAACAGTGGTTCGGTGATCAGGCGTTCGATTTCCTGCGCGCGCTCGATCAGCCCGTCGGACTCGATGGTCGCGATGGTGGCCAGCGCGGCTGCGCACGCGACCGGGTTGCCGCCGAAGGTGCCGCCGAGGCCCCCGGCGTGGGAGGCGTCCAGGATCTCGGCGCGGCCGGTGATCGCCGACAACGGCAAGCCGTCGGCGATGCCTTTGGCGGTGACGATTACATCCGGCTCGATCTCCTCGTGTTCACAGGCGAACATCGCGCCGGTGCGCGCGAACCCGGTCTGCACCTCGTCGGCGATGAACACCACGTCGTTCTCTCGGCACCACCGCAGTAGGGCGGGCAGGAATCCCTCGGCCGGCACGATGAACCCGCCCTCGCCCTGGATCGGCTCGATGATGACCGCGGCCAGGTTCTTGGCACCGACCTGCTTGTCCATCACCGCGATGGCGCGTTCGGCCGCCTTGTCGCCGTCGGTGGCGAGGTCCTTGTTCACCAGGCCGTCGCGGTACGGGTAGGACATCGGCGCCCGGTAGATCTCGGGCGCGAACGGTCCGAACCCGCTCTTGTACGGCATGGATTTGGCGGTCAGCGCCATCGCCATGTTGGTGCGGCCGTGGTAGGCGTGGTTGAACGCGACGACGGCGGGTTTGCCGGTGTGGGCACGCGCCACCTTGACGGCGTTCTCGACGGCCTCGGCGCCGGAATTGAACAGCACCGAGCGCTTCTCTCCGGCCCCCGGGGTGATCCGGTTGAGTTCTTCAGCGACCGCGACGTAACCCTCGTACGGCGTCACCATGAAGCAGGTGTGCGTGAATTCGGCGACCTGCGCGCGCACCGCCTCGACGACGGCCGGCGCGGAGTTGCCGATCGTGGTGACCGCGATGCCCGAACCCAGGTCGATTAGGCGGTTGCCGTCGACGTCTTCGAGGATGCCGCCGCCGGCGCGCGCCACGAATACCGGCAGGGTGACGGCCACGCTCTGGGACACCGCGACCGTCCGGCGCTTGTTCAATTCCAGCGATGCGGGACCCGGGATTTCGGTGACCAGATGACGGCTCTGCTCGAGGCTGGCCACGGACCCCTCCTTCCGCGGCGCGCCGGTCACGTCGCGATTCAAAGCCTAACCGTTGGTAGGTCAGCACGGCGGCGGGACGATGCCGGTCGGTTTGCGACCTGCGGGAATGGCAGACTGGGGCCACCGGACCCGTTCCCGAACAAGTAGAAAGCGTTTTGATGGAGAGTTTTGTCCTGTTCCTGCCGTTCCTGCTCATCATGGGCGGCTTCATGTATTTCGCGTCTCGGCGTCAGCGCAAGGCGATGCAAGCGACCATCGACCTGCACGAGTCGCTGCAGCCGGGAGATCGGGTGCACACCACGTCCGGGCTGGAGGGCACCATCGTCGGCCTCACCGAGGACGACGTCGAACTCGAGATCGCTCCCGGGGTGGTGACCACCTGGATGAAGCTGGCGATCCGGGACAAGATTCTGCCGGATGACGACTCCGACGAGATCGCTGCCGAGGCGCTCGACGAGGACACCGACGACGAAGCGCCGGTGATCAAGGACTCCTGATCGCAGTCCGCACGCCGCGTCCGTGACGCGGGCCCGAATGCGGCACGTAGTCTTTCCGGAGGCTCCCACAGGGCAAGAACCGATTCGCAAGGAGATAGAAGGAACGTGGCATCGTCTTCGGCGCCGGTGCATCCTGCCCGCTACCTGTCGGTGTTCCTGGTCATGCTCATCGGCGTCTACCTGCTGGTGTTCCTCACCGGGGACAAGAAGCCGCACCCGAAGCTGGGCATCGACCTGCAGGGCGGCACCCGGGTGACGCTGACCGCGCGCACCCCCGACGGCAAGCGCCCCAGCGCGGAATCGCTGGCGCAGGCACAGCAGATCATCAGCTCGCGGGTCAACGGGCTCGGTGTCTCCGGCTCGGAGGTGGTCGTCGACGGCGACAACCTGGTCATCACGGTGCCCGGCAACGACGGCAACGAGGCCCGCAACCTGGGGCAGACCGCTCGGCTCTACATTCGCCCGGTGCTGAGCTCGCAGCCCGCCCAGAAGGCGCCGCCCGAGGAAGCCCAGCCCGCCGAACAGCAGCCTGCTCCCGCTGCTCCCGCGCCCGGTGCTCCGGCGCCTCAGCCGGGGCGCCGCAATCGGGTCCGCCGGCGCCTCAGCCGGGGCGCCGCGGGGGCAGCCGCGACCGTACCCGCAGGATCCCGCCCCGAGCCCGTCGCCGGCGCCGGCTCCCGCGCCCGCCCCGGCGTCCAGCCCGGCACCGCAACCGCCCGCCGAAGCGCCCGCACCGCCCGATCCGCGCAAGGATCTGGCCGAGCGCATCGCGCAGGAGAAGAAGTGGCGGCAGAGCACCAGCCAGTACATCCAGATGATCGCGCTGCAATTCCAGGCCACCCGCTGCGACAAAGACGACATCCTGGCCGGAAACGACGACCCGAATCTGCCCCTGGTCACCTGCTCGACCGACCACAAAACCGCCTACCTGTTGGCGCCGTCGATCATCAGCGGTGACCAGATTCAGGACGCCAGCTCGGGAATGGACCAGCGCAGCCTGGGCTACGTGGTGGACCTGCAGTTCAAGAGCGCGGCAGCAAACGTGTGGGCGGACTACACCGCCGCCCACGTCGGCACCGCGACCGCCTTCACCCTGGACTCCCAGGTCGTCAGTGCGCCGTCGATCCGGGAGGCCATCCCCGGGGGGCGGACCCAGATCAGCGGCGGTGAGCCGCCGTTCAGCGCGGCGACCGCCAAACAGCTCGCCAACGTCCTCAAGTACGGCTCACTGCCACTGTCCTTCGAGTCGTCGGAGGCGCAGACCGTCTCGGCGACACTGGGATTGACCTCGCTGCGCGCCGGGCTGATCGCCGGTGCGATCGGGCTGGCGCTGGTCCTGCTGTACTCGCTGCTCTACTACCGGGTGCTGGGACTGCTCACGGCCCTGTCGCTAATTGCTTCCGGCGCAATGGTTTTCGCGATCCTGGTATTGCTGGGGCGCTACATCAACTACACCCTGGACCTGGCCGGCATCGCGGGTCTGATCATCGGTATCGGCACCACCGCCGACTCCTTCGTGGTGTTCTTCGAGCGCATCAAAGACGAGATCCGCGAAGGCCGTTCGTACCGCTCGGCGGTACCGCGTGGTTGGGGTCGCGCCCGCAAGACGATCGTGTCCGGCAACGCGGTCACCTTCCTGGCCGCGGCGGTGCTCTACATCCTGGCGATCGGGCAGGTCAAGGGATTCGCCTTCACGCTGGGCCTGACCACCATCCTCGACCTCGTGGTGGTGTTCCTGGTGACCTGGCCGCTGGTCTACCTCTCCACCCGATCGTCGACGCTGGCCAAACCGGCCTACAACGGGCTCGGGGCAGTCCAGCAGGTGGCGCGGGAACGACGGGCCGCCTCCGCGGGAGCACGTTCGGGCGCCGCCAAGACGGGACGGGGATAACCCATGGTATCCAAACCCAAAGCCAGTGTCGGGACCAAGAAGGCCACGTCCACAAAGGCGGCAGCCGACGCTGAGGCAACCACCGTCGCCGTCGAACTGACCGACAGCGGCGCGGACCCCGCCGCCGGGCCCAAACACAGCTTCCTGTCCCGGCTCTACACCGGGACGGGTGCGTTCGAGGTGGTCGGCCGCCGCAAACTCTGGTACGGCGTCAGCGGTGCGATCATGGCGATCGCGGTGCTGGCCATCCTGATCCGGGGCTTCACATTCGGCATCGACTTCAAGGGCGGCACCACGGTGTCGATGCCCTCCGACGGCGTCCACGGCACCGTCCAGGTCACCCAGGTGCAGGACGTGTTCAAGAACGCGATCGGCAAGGACCCGGAATCGGTGGTCACCGTCGGCAAGGGTTCGTCGGCCACGGTGCAGATCCGCTCGGAACACCTGACCAACGAGCAGACCGAGAAGCTGCGTAACGCCCTGTTCGACGCGTTCGGTCCCAAAGGCTCCGACCACAAGCCCAACAAGAACGCGATCAGCGACGCGGCGGTGTCCTCCACCTGGGGCGGCCAGATCACCAAGAAGGCGATCATCGCCCTGGCGGTGTTCCTGGCGCTGGTCGCCGTCTACATCACCGTGCGCTACGAGCGCTACATGACGATCGCCGCGCTGGCGGCCATGGTCTTCGACATCACCGTCACCGCCGGTGTGTATGCGCTGGTTGGTTTCGAAGTCACCCCGGCGACGGTGATCGGGTTGCTGACCATTCTGGGCTTTTCGATCTATGACACGGTCATCGTGTTCGACAAGGTCGAGGAGAACACCCAGGGCTTCCAGCACACCACCCGCCGCACCTTCGCCGAGCAGGCGAACCTGGCCGTCAACCAGACCTTCATGCGCTCGATCAACACCAGCCTGATCTCGGTGCTTCCGGTGTTGGCGTTGATGGTGGTGGCGGTGTGGCTGCTCGGTGTCGGCACACTCAAGGACCTGGCGCTGGTCCAGTTGATCGGCATCATCGTCGGCACCTATTCGTCGATCTTCTTCGCCACACCGCTGCTGGTCACCCTGCGGGAACGCACCGAACTGGTGCGCACCCACACCAAGCGGGTGCTGCGGCGGCGCGGCCCGGTGACGACTCCGGAAAAGACGACCCCGCAGAAGACGACCCCGGAGAAGGCGACCGCCGAGAACCCGTCGGCGCAACCGTCCGACGACGACGCCACCGAAGAGGTCACCGCGGCCAAGGCCGTCGAGCTCACCAAGCCGACGGCGACGAGCAGCAAGCCGGCCCCCGGTGCGCGGCCGATACGTCCCACCGGCACCCGGCGTCCCACCG
Source organism: Mycobacterium kiyosense (assembly GCA_021654635.1). NCBI lineage: Bacteria > Bacillati > Actinomycetota > Actinomycetes > Mycobacteriales > Mycobacteriaceae > Mycobacterium > Mycobacterium kiyosense. The sequence continues at coordinate 3,756,545 of AP025179.1, read as the reverse complement.
GCAAGCGAAACGTCGGTAAGCGGTAGCCGCATGGCCACCCGGTGTCGCTTGCGAAAAGCCTTGGTGGCCACCGGTGTTGCTGCTTTGCTGGCGGCATCGGGCCTGACCGCGTGTTCGGGCAGCGCCGCCAACCAGATCGACTACGTGGTCGACGGCGCGCTGTCCACCTACAACACCAACACCTCCATCGGTTTCGCCTCCGCCGGCGCGCAGGCGTTCGCCCGCACGCTGACCGGATTCGGCTACCACGGACCCGAGGGGCAGGTGGTCGCCGACCACGACTTCGGCACCATCTCGGTGGTGGGCGGGTCGCCGCTGGTGCTCGACTACCAGATCGCCGACAACGCCGTCTACTCCGACGGCAAGCCAGTGACCTGCGACGATCTGGTGCTGGCCTGGGCGGCCCAATCCGGACGCTTCGCCGGGTTCGACGCGGCGACGCAGGCCGGCTACGTCGATATCGCCAACGTCGAGTGCACGCCCGGCCAGAAGAAGGCCCGTGTGTCGTTCATCCCGGACCGCGGTGTCGTCGACTACACCCAACTGTTCACCGCCACCTCGATGATGCCGTCGCACGTCATCTCCGACACGCTGGGCACCGACATCACCACCGCGCTGCAGAACAACAAGGTGTCGGTGGTGGAACAGGTTGCGCGACTGTGGAATTCGACCTGGGACCTGCGACCCGGTGTCGACGCCAAGCACTTCCCCTCGTCCGGTCCGTACAAGATCGAGCGGGTCCTGGACGGCGGCGCGGTGGTGCTGGTGGCCAACGACAAATGGTGGGGCGCCAAGCCGATCACCAAGCGGATCACGGTATGGCCGCAGGGCGGCGACATCCAGGACCGGGTCAACAACCGCCGGGTCGACGTGGTCGACGTGGCGGCCGGATCGTCGGGAGCGCTGGCCACCCCGGACGGCTATCAGAGCGCCGACTCCCCGTCGGGGGGCATCGAGCAGCTGATCTTCGCCCCGCAGGGCGCGCTGGCTGCGGTGCCCGCCCGTCGCGCGTTCGCCTTCTGCACGCCCCGCGATGCGATCGCCCGCGACGCCGGTGTGCCGATAGCCAACTCGCGACTGTCCCCGGCGACCGAGGACGCCCTGGCCGCGGCCGACGGCACCAACGAGGCCGCCCCGTTCGGCAAGGCCGACCCGAAAGCCGCCCGCGATGCACTGCGCGGTGCCCCCCTGACGGTGCGGATCGGCTACCGCGGCCCCAACGCCCGGCTGGCGGCCACCGTCGGGTCCATCGCCGCGTCGTGCGCACCCGCCGGCATCACCGTGACGAACGTGACGCTGGACACCTCGGGACCGCAGGCGCTGCGGGACTCGAAGATCGACGTGCTGCTGGCCAGCACCGGCGGAGCCCCGGCAGCGGTTCCACCGGGTCGTCGGCGATGGACGCCTACGCGCTGCACGGCGGCAACGGAAACAACCTGTCCGGTTACGCCAACCCGCAGATCGACGGGATCATCGGTGCGCTGGCGGTCTCGGCCGACCCGGCCGAGCGGGCCCGGCTGCTCGCCGAAGGCGCACCCATCCTGTGGGGCGACATGCCGACGTTGCCGCTGTACCGGCAGCAGCGCACCTTGTTGATGTCGAAGAAGATGTTCGCCGTGGGCCGCAACCCCACCCGGTGGGGTGCGGGCTGGAACATGGACCGATGGGCGCTGGTCCAGTGAGTCGCGGCGAAACGGCCGACGTCGCGGCCATGATCGACGCGATGACCCGCAAGGTCGCCGACTTCCCCGAGCCGGGCGTGCAGTTCAAGGACCTCACCCCGGTGTTCGCCGACCGGGTGGCGATGGCCGCCATCACCGAGGCGCTGGCCGAGGTGGCCGCCGGAGCGGACCTGGTGGCCGGCATCGACTCGCGCGGCTTCCTGCTTGCCGCCGCCGTCGCCACCCGGCTGCGCACCGGGGTGCTGGCCATCCGCAAGGGGGGCAAGCTGCCGCCCCCGGTGCTCAGCGAGGACTATCAGCGCGAATACGGCGCGGCCACCATCGAAATCCCCGCCGACGGAATCGAGTTGGCCGGTCGAAGCGTTGTGATCATCGACGACGTGCTGGCCACCGGGGGCAGTGTCGGCGCTGCGCGGCGGCTGCTGGAACGCAGCGGCGCTGAAGTTCCCGGTGCGGCGGTGGTCATCGAGCTTCCCGCGCTGGGCGGCCGCCAGGCGGTGGCGCCGCTGCCGGTGCACAGCCTCAGCCGCGCTTGACTTCCGCTTTTCGCCGCGAACCTAACCTGGTGGCGATTTGCGGCCCGCAGTTTCTCAGTGTCGTTACGCTCGCGAACGACAGATATCCTCTAAGACGGAGGTGACCAACGTGGCGGACGAACAGAGCACGCTGCAAGCTGCCGCGCCCCCCACCGAACCGCTGCCGGTCACCGAGGTACCCGAGCCGCCGGCCGAACCACTCAAGACCACCAGCAGCGCGTCCCGTCGGGTCCGGGCTCGGCTGGCCCGGCGGATGACAGCGCGCAGCAGCGCCATCAACCCCGTGCTCGAGCCGCTGGTGGCGGTGCACCGCGAGGTCTACCCGAAGGCCGACCTGTCGATACTGCAGCGTGCCTACGAAGTCGCCGATCAGCGGCACGCCAGCCAGATGCGGCACTCCGGGGACCCCTACATCACCCACCCCCTGGCCGTCGCCAACATCCTGGCCGAGCTGGGCATGGACACCACCACGCTGGTGGCCGCGCTGCTGCACGACACCGTCGAAGACACCGGCTACACCATCGAGGCGCTGTCCGAGGAGTTCGGCGAGGAGGTCGGCCACCTTGTCGACGGGGTGACCAAGCTGGACCGCGTGGTGCTGGGCAGCGCCGCCGAGGGCGAGACCATCCGCAAGATGATCACCGCGATGGCCCGGGACCCGCGGGTGTTGGTGATCAAGGTGGCCGACCGGCTGCACAACATGCGCACCATGCGATTCCTGCCCCCGGAGAAGCAGGCCCGCAAAGCCCGCGAGACGCTGGAAGTCATTGCGCCCCTTGCCCACCGGCTCGGTATGGCCAGTGTCAAATGGGAGCTGGAGGACTTGGCCTTCGCCATCCTGCATCCCAAGAAGTACGAGGAGATCGTGCGGCTGGTCGCCGGCCGCGCCCCGTCCCGCGACACCTACCTGGCCAAGGTGCGCGCCGAGATCACCTCGACGCTGAGCGCCTCGAAGATCAAGGCGACGGTGGAGAGCCGGCCAAAGCACTACTGGTCGATCTACCAGAAGATGATCGTCAAGGGCCGCGACTTCGACGACATCCACGACCTGGTCGGAATCCGCATCCTGTGCGACGAGATCCGGGACTGCTATGCCGCTGTGGGCGTAGTGCATTCGCTGTGGCAGCCGATGGCCGGACGTTTCAAGGACTACATCGCCCAGCCCCGCTACGGCGTGTACCAGTCGCTGCACACCACGGTCGTCGGGCCCGAGGGCAAGCCGCTGGAGGTGCAGATCCGCACCCGCGACATGCACCACACCGCAGAATTCGGTATCGCCGCGCACTGGCGCTACAAAGAAACCAAGGGGCGCAACGGAGTTCCGCATCCCAACACCGCCGCCGAGATCGACGACATGGCCTGGATGCGTCAGCTCCTCGACTGGCAGCGGGAAGCCGCCGACCCCGGCGAATTCCTGGAGTCGTTGCGTTACGACCTTGCGGTACAAGAGATCTTCGTGTTCTCCCCGAAGGGCGACGTGTTCACGCTGCCGGCCGGTTCCACGCCGGTGGACTTCGCCTACGCCGTGCACACCGAGGTCGGCCACCGCTGCATCGGCGCCCGGGTCAACGGCCGCCTGGTGGCGTTGGAACGCAAACTCGAAAACGGAGAAGTCGTCGAGGTTTTCACCTCCAAGGCGCTCAACGCCGGGCCGTCGCGGGACTGGCAACAGTTCGTGGTGTCGCCGCGGGCCAAGACCAAGATCCGGCAGTGGTTCGCCAAGGAACGCCGGGAAGAGGCGCTCGAGGCCGGCAAAGAGGCCATCTCCCGCGAGGTCCGCCGCGGCGGACTTCCGTTGCAGCGCTTGGTCAATGGCGGGTCGATGGCCGCGGTGGCCAACGAGCTGCACTACACCGACGTGTCGGCCATGTACACCGCGATCGGGGAGGGGCATGTCTCGGCGCGGCACGTGGTGCAGCGACTGCTGGCCGAACTCGGCGGCATCGACCAGGCCGAGGAGGAACTGGCCGAACGGTCCACGCCGGCGACCATGCCGCGGCGCCCGCGCAGCACCGAGGACGTCGGCGTGTCGGTCCCCGGCGCCCCGGGCGTGCTGACCAAGCTGGCCAAGTGCTGCACACCGGTGCCGGGCGATCAGATCATGGGCTTCGTCACCCGCGGCGGCGGGGTCAGCGTGCACCGCACCGACTGCACCAACGCCGCATCCCTGCAGCAGCAGGCCGAGCGCATCATCGAGGTGTTGTGGGCGCCGTCGCCGTCGTCGGTGTTCCTGGTGGCGATCCAGGTGGAGGCCCTCGACCGGCACCGGCTGCTGTCGGACGTGACAAGGGTGCTGGCCGACGAGAAGGTGAACATCCTGTCGGCGTCGGTCACCACCTCCGGTGACCGGGTGGCGATCAGCCGGTTCACCTTCGAGATGGGCGACCCCAAGCACCTGGGGCATCTGCTGAACGTGGTGCGCAACGTCGAGGGCGTCTACGACGTGTACCGGGTGACGTCCGCGTCCTGAGGCTTCCTCACGCGCTTACGGCGTTTCGGTCGGCTCCGTTGTGACGGTGGTCGTCACCGTCGTCGGCTCCGGGGTGTCGGACGTTTCGGGGGACTCGCTGCTGGTCACGCTGGTCGGGCTGGTCGTAGTGACCGGTGTCGGCTTGTCCGGGGGCGTGTCGTCGCCGCCGGCGAAGAACGCCACCGCCGCAGCCACCAGGACCAGCGTCAAGCCCGAGCCGGCGACGGTCGCGATCAGCGCGGCGCGACTGCCCGCCTTGACCGGCGCGGGTGAGCCGCCCGGCGGTGTGTCCGGCGGCGGCGGGGGTAGCGCAGGCAACGTCAACGCGGCCCCGCCCAGCGCCGCCCGGGCAGCGTCGGCGAGTTCGGTCACCGTCTGATACCGCGCGTCCGGATCCTTGGCCAGCGCCCGCGCGACCACCGCGTCGAAGGCCGGCGGCACGTCGGGGCACACGGCCGTCGGGCGCGGCGGAGGGGTGTAGAGGTGCGCGGAGATCAGCTCTTCGTACGAGTCTCCGGGAAACGGCCGGACGCCGGTCAGGCACTCGTAGAGCACACAGCCCAGGCCGTACACGTCGGCGCGGGAATCCGTTATGCCCCTGAATCTTTCGGGTGCCAGGTAGGCCAGGGTGCCCATCGTCTGCCCGGTGTTGGTCAGCGCCGTGTCGGTGCTGGCCCGGGCCAGCCCGAAGTCGATCAGGTAGACGAAATCCCGGGCATGGGCGACCAAAATGTTGGACGGCTTGACGTCGCGGTGCACCAGTCCGGCGTGGTGCGCGCTCTCCAGGGCCGCCGCCGTCTGATCGATGATCGCCACCGTCTGCGCCGGTGTCAGCCGGCCGCCCTTCTCGGCGATGAACTTCACCAGGTCGCGGCCGTCGACCAGACGCATGTCCACATACAGGCGCCCGTCGATTTCGCCGAAGCTGTGGATGGGCACCACGTGCGGATCGCTCAGGCTGGCCGCGGTGCGGGCCTCGCGGCGGAACCGGTGCTGAAACTCCTTGTCTTCGATCAGGTGCGGGGGCAGCAACTTGATGGCCACGACGCGGTCGGTCTGGGTGTCGTACGCGCGGTAGACCTGACCCATGCCGCCGCGCCCCAGCAACCCCTGCAACTGGTAGCGACCGAATGAGCTCTCGGTCACGAGCCTCCTCCCAGTCAGCCGCGGGTGTAGGGCTAGTCGAGCAACAGCGACGTGATCGTCACGTCCTGGGCAGGCGGTCCGTCTGGGCCGCCGCCGGCCACACCCCCTGCGGCGATTTTGTCCAGGGTAGCCAGCCCGTCGTCCTGGATCTTGCCGAAGACCGTGTATTCCGGCGGCAGCGCCGAGTCGCGGTAGACCAGGAAGAATTGGCTGCTGTTGGTGTCGGGTCCGGCGTTGGCCATGGCCAGCGTGCCGCGCGGATAGATCACCGGCTGCTTGAGCTTGGGATCGTTGGCCGGGAACTGGTTGGTGGGGTACTCGTTGGCGAATTGGTAACCCGGGCCGCCGGTGCCGTCGCCCTTGGGGTCGCCGCACTGCAGCACCGACAGCGACGGCGACGTCGTCAACCGGTGGCACTTGGTGTCCTTGAAGAAGTTCTGGTTGGCCAGGCTGGCGAAACTATTGACCGTGCACGGGGATTCGTTGTTGGCCAGCATCAGGCCGACCTTGCCCTGGCTCGTCATCATGCTGGCGCTGATCTGAGCGGGCTCGGTCGGGACCTTGCCGGTGCGCGGCGGCTTCGCCGGCTTGGCGGCCGGCGCGGCCTTGTCCGCGGGGTACTGGCAGTTGGCGCCCAGGTTGGCCGGGGCCTTGAACGGCGGCATCGGCACGGCGCCGCTGAGGTCGACGGGCGGCAGGTTGGTGGCGGCCGACCCGGACGTCGCGCTGCTGGGCGTGGTCGACGCCGACGGCTTGCCTTTGTGATCGTCCTTGCTGACGACGATGGCGACCACCACCGCCGCAACGACGGCCACCGCGGCGACCGCGGCGCCGGCGATCGTCAGGATGCGTCGCCGCTTGGCCTGCTGGGCGCGGCGTTCCTGCTGTCGCTCGAGTTTGCGCTTGGCGGCTTCGCGTCGCTGCTTGTTCGTTGGCACGGCCGCTATCTTTGCACGGCTGCGGGGATGGGAAACTGAGCACCGTGTTGATCACCGGATTTCCTGCCGGACTGCTGCAGTGCAATTGCTACGTACTGGCCGAGCGGCCGGGCGCCGACGCCATCATCGTCGACCCCGGCCAGCGTGCTTTCGGCCAGCTGCGCCGCATCCTGGACAAGAATCGGCTGACCCCGGCCGCGGTGCTGATCACCCACGGCCACATCGACCACATCTGGTCCGCGCAGAAGGTGTCCGACACGTTCGGCTGCCCCACCTACATCCATCCGGAAGACCGGTTCATGCTCGCCGACCCGATCTACGGGTTCGGTCCGCGGGCGGCGCAACTGGTCGCCGGCGCATTCTTCCGCGAGCCCAAGCAGGTGGTTGAGCTGGACCGCGACGGCGACAAGATCGACCTCGGTGGGATTTCGGTCAACGTCGATCACACCCCGGGGCACACCCGCGGGTCGGTGTGCTTCCGGGTGGTTGCCGACACGGACCGGGTGTTCACCGGCGACACGTTGTTCGAGCGGTCCATCGGTCGCACCGACCTGTTCGGCGGCAGCGGGCGGGACCTGCTGCGTTCGATCGTCGACAAACTGCTGGTGCTCGACGACAAGACCGTGGTCCTGCCGGGCCACGGCAACCCGACCACCATCGGCGCCGAGCGCCGCTTCAACCCGTTCCTCGAAGGTTTGAGCCCGTGACCGAATTCGTGGCACCCAAGGGGGTGCCGGACTACTTCCCGCCGGACTCCGCTGATTTTGTGGCGGTGCGCGACGGGCTGCTCGGGTCGGCCCGGCGTGCCGGATACGGCCACATCGAGCTGCCGATCTTCGAGGACACCGCGCTGTTCGCCCGCGGCGTGGGCGAATCCACCGATGTGGTGTCCAAGGAGATGTACACCTTCGCCGACCGCGGCGACCGCTCGGTGACGTTGCGGCCCGAGGGCACCGCCGGGGTGGTGCGCGCGGTCATCGAGCACGGTCTGGACCGCGGCGGGCTGCCGGTGAAATTGGCCTACGCGGGGCCGTTCTTCCGCTACGAGCGCCCACAGGCCGGGCGCTACCGGCAGCTGCAGCAGGTGGGTGTCGAGGCGATCGGCGTCGACGACCCGGCACTGGACGCTGAGGTGATCGCCGTGGCCGACGCCGGCTTCCGGTCGCTGGGGCTGGACGGGTTCCGGCTGGAGATCACCTCGCTGGGCGACGACAGTTGCCGGCCCCAGTATCGGGAACTGTTGCAGGACTTCCTGTTCGGGCTGGACCTGGATGAGGAGACCCGGCGCCGCGCGGAGATCAACCCGCTGCGGGTGTTGGATGACAAGCGTCCCGCGGTCAAGGCGATGACGGCGGACGCGCCGGTGTTGCTCGATCACCTCTCCGATGCGGCCAAGGCGCACTTCGACACCGTGCTGTCGCACCTGGATGCCCTCGGGGTGCCCTACGTGGTGAACCCGCGCATGGTGCGCGGCCTGGACTACTACACCAAGACCACTTTCGAGTTCGTGCACGACGGGCTGGGGGCGCAGTCCGGCATCGGCGGCGGCGGCCGCTACGACGGGCTGATGCGCCAGTTGGGTGGACAGGACCTGTCCGGCATCGGGTTCGGGCTCGGCGTGGACCGCACGCTGCTGGCGCTGCGGGCCGAGGGCAAGAGCGTGGGGTCGACGGCGCGCTGCGAGGTGTTCGGAGTGCCGCTGAGCGAGGCGGCCAAGCTGCGGCTGGCGGTGCTGGCCGGCGAACTGCGGGCCGCCGGCGTGCGCGTCGACCTGGCCTATGGCGACCGGGGGCTCAAGGGCGCGATGCGCGCGGCCGATCGCTCCGGCGCGCGGTTTGCGCTGGTGGCGGGGGATCGGGATCTGGACGCCGGCACGGTCGGGGTGAAGGACCTCGCGTCGGGGGAGCAGGTGTCGGTGCCGGTGGACGCGGTGGTCGCCGAGGTGCTGTCGCGCCTGACCTGACGCGCGCTGCTTGCGCCGCAGCGCTTCTCCCGCGAGCGTCCTGCCCCCTACTCAAGCCAGCCGTCCTGTCCCGTCTCCCGCGGGCCGTCCTGCCTCGAGCGTCCTCATATGTACGGTAAGTCGGCCTCGCGAACGGCATTTTGGGGCCCGTCGCGGCGAAGGGCGAAGGGCGAACGGCGAAGGACGCGAAGGCAGGGGCGCCGGCGGTCCGGGGCCGCCCTCTTGACGCGACTATCGAACAATTGTTCGAATAGGGGTATGCGCTGGGCCGGCCAAACGATAGCTGTCAACGGTTCCCCCGTCGATTCTCCGCAGGACGACGGCGCGCTGCCCGGCCTGCAGCGGATCGGCTTCGTCCGCAGCGTGCGAGTGCCGCAGTTCGAGGGCATGACGTTCCACGAGGTGCTGTGCAAGTCCGCGCTGAACAAGGTGCCCAATGCGGCCGCCCTGCCCTTCCGGTACACCGTCAACGGCTACCGTGGCTGCTCGCACGCCTGCCGCTACTGCTTTGCCCGCCCCACCCACGAATACCTGGACTTCGACTCCGGTGCCGACTTCGACACCCAGGTCGTGGTCAAGACCAACGTCGCCGAGGTACTGCGCCGCGAACTCGCAAGACCGTCGTGGCAGCGCGAAACCGTCGCACTGGGCACCAACACCGACCCCTACCAGCGCGCCGAGGGGCGGTACGCGCTGATGCCCGGCATCATCACCGCTCTCGCAGCCTCCGGGACACCACTGTCGATCCTGACCAAGGGAACGCTGCTGCGCCGCGACCTCAAGCTGATCACCGAAGCGGCCCAACAGGTTCCGGTGTCGGTGTCGGTATCGCTGGCGGTAGGTGATGCCGAACTGCACCGCGACGTCGAGCCGGGTACGCCCACGCCGCAGGCACGGCTGGCGCTGATCTCCGCGATTCGCGAGGCCAATCTGGCCTGCCACGTGATGGTGGCGCCGGTGCTGCCGCACCTCACCGATTCGGTCGAGCACCTCGATGACCTGCTGGGCCGGATCGCGGCCGCCGGCGCGACCGGCGTGACGGTTTTCGGTCTGCATCTGCGCGGCTCGACCCGCCAATGGTTCATGTCCTGGCTGGCCCGCGCGCATCCCGAACTGGTAAGCCGCTATCGCGAGTTGTACCGCCGCAGCGCATATCTGCCGCAGACCTACCGCGACATGCTGCGCGACCGCGCCCGGCCGTTGGCGGCGAAGTACCGGCTAAGCGGCGACCACCGGCTGACGACGCCGGCCGTAGTAGCAACGACAATGCCCGGGCCCGTCCAACAGACCCTGTTTTAACCGCGGGGCTTGGTCAAAGTGAACTGATCCACCGCCCGCGTCGCGCCGTAGGGTCCCGTCACCACGTGGTACGTCGCCTTGATCGACGTCGACCCGCCGGAAACGCCCGGGTCGACGTCGAAAGCCACGAAACCGTACGGATTGTCGCGGTCCCGAAACGCCGACCACGGCGCATCCTCCATCACGTAGATCGGCGGCTTTCGCCCGACGGCAGGATCGAATTCCCCCACCCCCGTGATCACCTGGCACCGCAGGTCGGGGAAGAACAGCCCATTGGTCGGTCGCGACGTGCCGCCCCCGCCGATGACGACGTGCACCGTTCCCCGGGTGACGTCGATGACGTCGCTGCGGGTGTCGACGGGGATCGGCGTGCGGGTGTCGGTGCCCATCGTGCCGCGCAACGGATGGGACCGCTCGTAGTGGTGCTCGTGTCCGCACAGCACCAGATCGACGTGGTACTGGTCGAACAGCGGCAGCCATTCCTGGCGGATCCCCAGGTCGGCGCCGTTGCCCTTGGCGGTCGAGATCGCCGTCTGGTGCATGCAGATCACCACCCAGTCGATCCCGGGATCTCGCCGAGCCGCGTCCAGTTCGGCTGCAAGCCAACGCTTTTGCGCGCCACCGGAATAGCCGTGAATGTAGGAGTTGCCGCCGTCCTGATAGGCGATGTCGTCATTGTTCAGGCTGATCACGCGCACCGAGCCGGCGGTGAACGAATACCACAGTCCGCGTAGTTCGGCGTCGGCGCCGGAATCGGGCACCGTGAAGTACGTCTGGTAGGCGCCGTAACCGACTGGGCCGTTGCCTAATTCGTTCTCGTGGTTGCCCGCCGCGGGCATCCACGGCCGGTGCCGGGCCGAGCGGGAGTTGTTGACGAACCAGTCCGACCAGGTGCGGATCCGGTCGTGGGCCAAGTTGGCGTAACACAGGTCGCCGTTGACCAGGTTGAACAGCGGCGCCATCCGTTCGATGGCCGCGGTGGTGTCGCCGGCCGCGGGGGAGCCGATGTTGTCGCTGATGTAGGTCCCGTCGGACAACCGGCCCAGGGCAGGCGTCGACTGGTCACCGAAACTGGTGAAGCGGAACGGTTTTCGGCCGGACGGTGCGGTCCTGATGGAGCCGAGTTCGGGCGTGGCGCCGTCGTGCACGGCGGCATAGATGTAGTCGGTATCGGGGGTCAGGCCGGTGAGCCGAGCATGGTTGACGCGAACTTCGTTGCCCGACTTGGCATCCCGATACGTGCGGGTTTCGGCGGCCACGCCGGTACCCAGGCCGCCGGTGGGCGTGCCCAACAGCACGCGCGGGTTGTGTACCGCATCCGTGCTGTGCCAGGAGACCACTACTTCGGTGGCGGCGTCGCGGCCGAACTGCAGATGCAGACCACCCACCGGCGGGGCGCCGGTGCGGTCGGGCCGAACCCAGACCCCCGGTGATTTCGACCAGAGCAGCGCGGCGCCGCCCACCCCGGCGCCGGCCCCGAGCACCGCCGCCGCTGCCCCGGTACCCAGCAGCGCGCGCCGGCTGACGCCAGCTTGTTCCGGGTCGTCGGTCATGGCTGCTTCATACCGCAACCGGGTGAACACCGACGTAACTAGGTGCGGGTAACGAATCCGGTAGCGTTTCCGATATGACGAACGTGCGAAAAAGCGTGAGCGCGGTTGCGGCAGCGTCTGCGGCGACGATCGCCGTGGCCTTCGCAGTGCTGCAGATGCCGGCGACCGCGCACGCGGACGGTCACCAGGTCACCTACACCGTTACCGCCACCGGCGAACTGACCGGCAACGTGCGCTACATCACCACCGATCCGCCCAGCCAGGCGGCTTTCGACGCGAACTCGTCGCAGTTTCTGACCACCGTGCCGGTGTCGTTCAGCCCCGGCACGCCGCTGGTGTACACCGCGACCCTGACCAACCCCAACCAGTGGGCGTTCGTCAACGCCAGCGGCGGCTGCCACTGGCCCAACTGCGGGTCGGGCACTCCCGAACTGCACTGCGAAATCGCCGTCGACGGCCAGGTAGTGGTGAATCAAACCGCGACCACCGGCGTGACCTGCTCGACGCGGCCCTGGTAGCCGTTTTCAGCGACGGTGTTTCGGCGTGGATGACCACGACGACCTCGGCCGGCCGGGTCCCCTGCTCAACGGCAGCCACCCGTTGGGCGCTTGACGCGCTGACGGCCGGGCGCCGCAGGGAGTTGCGAAGATGCTCGGTTAAACCCGGCTAACCCAAGTCGTTGGTGGCGAAGGTGTCGCACTTGTTGGGGTCGCCGCTCTGGTAGCCGATGGTGAACCACTTCTGGCGTTGCGCCGAGGATCCGTGCGTCCAGGACTCGGGGTTGACGCGGCCGTTCACCTCCGCCTGGATGCGGTCGTCACCCACCGACGCCGCCGCCGACAACGCGTCAGAAATGTCCTTGTCGCTCAACGGCTCCAGGAACGGCCGTCCGGTGCTGTCCTGCTTGACCGTCGAGGCGTAGTGGGCCCACACCCCGGCGTAGCAGTCGGCCTGCAGTTCGGTGCGCACACCGTTTCCCTGCGAGCCCTGTGCCCCCTGCTGGGCGCGGCCGAGGGTGTGCTGCAGGTTCTGCACGTGGTGGCCGTACTCATGGGCCACCACGTATTCCTGGGCGAAAGGCCCACCGCTGGAACCGAATCGGTCGACCAGCACCGAGAAGAAGTCGGTGTCGAAGTACGCCGTCTTGTCCACCGGGCAGTAGAACGGTCCGACTTCGGTGCTGGCCGGCCCGCATCCGGTGCTGACCGTGCCGCTGAACAGCCGCATTTTCGGTTTGGTGTAGCTGGGCATCAGCTGCTTCCACACCGCGTCCAGTGAATTGCCGGTGGCCACCACCCGGCACTGCACGTACTTGTTGGCGTCGGCACCGGTCTTGCACTTGTTTAGGTCGAATCCGGGCGCCACGTCGCCGCCGGTGTCCATCGGCTGCTGGCTGATGATCCCGCCGGGGTCGACGCCGAGCAGCATGGCGACCACCACGATCAGCAGGCCGCCGATGCCGCCACCGATGGCGATCGGCCCCATCCCGCCACCGCCGCCGGAGGAGGACGCGGAGCTGGTATCGATCTGCATACCCTCGTTGAAGGTCATCGCGCCCTCCGTTAGATCAGTCAGCCGGGTCTTCGACCCGTGCAAACCAGCTTTGCATACCTACCCCCGGTGCGTGCCAGCGATTCCGGTGCGGGGTCAGTCCTCATACCCGTTCGGCTGCACGGGCAAGCCCGTGGCTGAACTGCCGGTAGAGCCGTTTGATGAGCAATCGGGTCGGCAATCCCGTTCCTGTCAGCGCCGTGTTCCACGTTCCCGACCATTGAATGTGGGTTCCGCCGTTGGGTGTTGGGGTGAGGTCGACGTTCGCGCGGTAGTTGCGCAATGGCAGACCAGAAACCAGGGCGTAGCCGAAGCGGCGTTGCGGGATGAGCTCGGCGACTTGTTCGTGAGTGACGAATCTGATGCCGGCGCGGCGGAACCGGAATCGACGAATGGCGCCCACGCTTTCGCCGCCCTCTTGGCCCTCGCGCTCCAGTGTCATGGAGTCGAGATTGATCCATCTGGGCCAGTTCGCGCCGTCGGTGAGCAGGTTGTAGACCGTTGCCGCCGGCGCAGCGCTGTGTGCTGACGCCGTGGCGTGATGCAGGGGTGGGTATTCTCTCGTCATTGGAGTGAGTCCCATTTCCGTTGTCGTGGTGTCGTCGTCAGCTTGGGGGGCGTATATGAATGCCGGTGAGGTGGCTGCTGCGAAACCGCCGACGACGAGGACGCGCCGGATGCAGCGGGGCCGACGTGAGTTGGCGTTGGTCGCGCTTCGGCAGTACGAGGAGAAGGGTTTCGCGCAGACCACGGTGGAGGAGATTGCCGAGGCCGCGGATTATGCTCCCAGCACGTTTTTCCGGCACTTCGGCACCAAGGAAAACGCGGTCTTCTTCGATATCGACGAGCGGATGAACTCCTATCGCGCGCTGATGGCGCAGTCCACGTCGCCCGGTGGTTCGGGTTGGGCGCGAGTGCGTGAAGTCTTGCTGGACAACGCCGTGTACTGGGCTGAGTCCGATCCCGAATTTGCGTTGGCGCGAACGCGTTTGTGTCATAAGGAACCGGCGCTGTATACGCGCTATCTGCACTACTGCGATCAGGTCGAGACGATTGTGCGTCGCGTTCTGGCTGCTGACCGTGGCACCGATCCCGACGACGATATCGAAGCCGGAGTGCTGGCGGGCGCCGCCGTGGCGGCCTTCCGCACCGCTCTGCGGGTTTGGCTGGGCGAGGGTGGTCGGGTGGTCGACCATCTCCAGGCCGGCCTCGACGCACTGCAAGCTGGGATCCCGTCGACTGGTAGCGGTTAGGTTCACGCTGCAGCCGGATGGCCTGCCAGACGAAGATGGGGGAGATGAACTCGAGCGCCAGCAACGCGCCGAACAGCATCTGGACGTAGGCCAGCGGAGTGCTGATTCGCTTGAGTTGCCCACTGATCGCCATGCTGCACGTGCAGACCAGCGCGCCGGCAAGGCTCACCAGAATCAGACCGGCGCGCTTCTGGGCGGCGTGGTCGCGGAAGAACGCCACCACCTCCTCGGGGGTGCGACTGGGCGACGGCGGCGGAATGAAGTGGCCCAGGACCCAGAAACCGAGGAAGAACACCGCCATCAAGGCGGGCCCGGTCCAGGTAAGCATGCGCTGGACCGACAGGTCGAGCCGATTCCTCGCGCCGGTTTCATCGAGTATGCAAGCCCTCCGCAGCTCGTGCTAGTAACGCTCTTGACAGGAGTCACTCTCATAGAACACCATGCTCTCAGTGGTCCAGATCACAAGAGCGAAAGGCGTGAGGTTGAGTTCAAAGACGGTGAAGTTCGGTCTGTTCGGCAACGAATTCCCGCCGATGGAGGCGGCTCTGGAATCGTTCAAACGAGCTGAGGCGCAGGGTTGGGAGTTCCTCGATCTGCCCGACCAGATCATGTCGACGCACCCGCAAGGGATGCTCACCCCGCCGGTGCCGGCCGCCGATCCTTCGGCGCCGACGAGTTTCTACGCCGACGCGTGGTTCGGCTCGATGGAGATGTGCGCCGCCGCGGCGGTTCTGACCCAGGACATCGAGATCCTGTTGGCGGTGATCGATCCGCTGCGGCGCAGCCCAGCGGTGATGGCCCAGGAAATGATGACGCTGCAGCATATGTCCAAGGGCCGCATGACGTTTGCGATCGGCGCCGGCGAGGAGAAGCAGTTCAAGCCGTTCGGCGAGGTGCGCAGCAAGCCGTTCTCGCGGCTGGAAGAGGCCGCGGCGATCTGGAAGACATTGTGGGAATCCGGCGCTGCACCGGTGTCGCGGGACTCGGAGTTCTGGCCGCTGCGCGATGCCATCTTCCCGATCCCGATGTGGGAAGGTGGCCCACCGCAGCTGCTGTTCGTCGGCGGCGGGCCGCGGATCCAGCGCTTGGCCGGCACGGTCGGCAACGGCTGGCTGACATTTCTGCCCGGTGGCGCCGGCAACGACTACGCCTGGCTCGCCGACTACATCGGCGGGATCAAAGCTTTCGCCGAGAAAGAGGGCCGCGATCCTGAGGCGTTGCGGTTCAACGCCCAGGTGATCACAGTCCTCGCCGAAGACGACAAAACAGCGTGGGAGCTGGCACGTCAGCCCAACCCGGGCTGGATTGCGATCACGTGCGCCAGCATCGATTCGAGCAAGACCTGGGAAAAGTGGGGCTTCGAGAATCCGCTCGGCGACTTCAACTGGGCTCAGGACATCAACCCGATGCTGGCCAGTCCCCAGCGGGTCGCCGAGATGACGGCGAAGATTCCGGATCAGGTCACCGATTTCGCGCTGGTGTGGGGAGGGCCGGAACGCGTTGCCGGTCGTGTTCAGGAGATGATCGACGCGGGGATCAACGAGGTCAGCTTCTTCAATATGGCCGCCAGCGCTGATCCCGAATACGGGGCCCACTGGAGCCATCAGATCTCGCAGGTGATCAAACTTCTTGGCGGCGAAGGGCTTTCATGAGCACCGCGGTTGACGGCAAGGTCGCGCTGGTCACGGGGGGTGCGTCCGGGATCGGCCGAGCCACCGTGCTGCGTCTGCTGGAGGCGGGTGCCAAGGTCCTGATCGCGGACATCGATCTGCCCGCCGCCCAATCGCTAGCCGAAACTACCTGCGCGGCAACAGCATTGCATTGCGATGTCAGCGAACCGGCTGACGTTCAGGCCGCGGTCGAGGCGACCGTCGAGGCGTTCGGCGGCCTTGACGTGTTGATCAACAACGCGGGGGTCAGTTCCGCCGGCGGTTTGATCGTCGATGCGTCTGCCGAGGATCTGCAGCGGACATTGGCCGTCAACATCGCCGGTCCGTACTACGGGATCAAGTACGCGGCCCCGCGCATCGCCGAACGCGGCGGCGGTGCCATCCTGATCACCGCGTCCACCGCGGGGTTGCGCGGCATGCCCGCGATGGCCGGCTATGCGGCGTCCAAAGCCGCGCTGATCAACCTCACCCAGTCCGCAGCGCTCGAGCTACGGCCCCTGGGCATCAGGGTGAACTGTGTGCTGCCCGGCATCATCGAGACGCCGATGCTCGACGGCATCAAAGCCATCTACGAGTCCGTTGCGCCGATGCCGATTGCCGACGTGGTGGCCGCCAAGCAGGGGCGTGTCGGCGTTCCCGACGACATCGCCCGCGCGTTGGTGTACCTCGCAAGCGGGGAGGCCGAGTTCGTATCGGGTGTCGCCTTGCCCGTCGATAACGCCATGTCGGTAAGTCTGTTCTGAAGGTTGGCGGTTCCCCAAGATCGGAGGTCCTGATGACGCAGGCCAAGTCGACATCTTCGAAGACGTCCCCGTCATCTCTGCCGGCTCAGCCCAACGCCGAATCGAAGCCGATCTGGTGGTTCGCCGCGTTGGGGGCACTGCTGCTGGTGATAGCCGCGCAGGGATGGCTGCGCTGGTTCGCCTCCGACGACTTCGGCCGGCCCATACCGTCGGGGCCGGACCACTACCCGTACCTGTGGTACCTGCGGGCACTGGAGATCGCCAGTGCCGCCTCAACGGTCTACCTGTGCTGGCGGTTCCTGATCAAACCCTGGATCAGGGACGGCAAGGTCTCCTTCGACGGCAAGCTCGTCATCGGCATGATGATCGGCTACTTCTGGGAGCCGATGGTGAACTTCTACAACTACACCTTCGCCATGAACGCCCACAGCATCAGCTGGGGCACCTGGGCGAATTACATTCCCGGATTCCGCTATCCCGGGCAGGCTCATTTTCCCGACGGACTGCTCTACGCCCTGCCGCAATACGTCTACTCCGGGGTGCTGCTGTCCCTGATCGGAGCCTGGTGGTTGCGTTTCTCGGAGCGCAAATTCCCACAGCTGGGCCAGATCTCGCGATGGGTCGCACTGTTCTTCCTGCTGGCCGGCATCTGGATGCCATTCGAGTTCGCCCTGTTCATCATTCCGCAGGTGTGGATCTATCAGGGCGTGGTGGGGAGCCTGAGTTTGTTCGCGGGAACCGTCTACCAGTTCCCGCTTTACGAGGGATTCATCATGGCGCTGTTCGGTTGCGGGGTCACGTTTTTGCGCGTCACGCGCAACGATCGCGGCGAGACGTTTGTCGAAACGGGTCTGCAGTCCATCAACCCGCGGTGGCGCAACAAGGTGTCCACGCTGGCGGTAACCGGCGTGGTGTGCCTGTGGACCGGCGTGTCCTACTTCGGACCCTGGACCTGGCTGCAGGTGCAAAACGACTCCACCGCGGTGAATTCGCCGTCGTACCTGCGATCCGGAATCTGCGGTGGCGGTACGGATATGGCGTGTCCCGACCGATCCGTTCCGATCCCCAGCAGAACCTCCATCCGCATCGGTCCCGCAGATCCACGGTTACCGCAAAGTGTCCGCGACGCGCAGGGGAATTGACCGCCCCAGCACACCACCGGCCTATCGCTGCGGGGCGGCGGCGAACCGGGTGTCGGTGTAAGCGCGCAGATTGCGCAGGAACCAGCGCAACCCCAGGTTCAGCAGCGGCCCGAACAGCACCATGCCCAGGCCGGCGCCGCGGGCCGGCTGCTGGGCCATGGTCCAGGTCAGTCGGCAGCCGCCGGGAATGACCTGCACCCGGTAGTCCTCGGCGAACGCGGCGACTGCCTTCGTCGAGCACGAGTTGAACCGAAAAGCCATGTGGGTGAACGGTTCCCAGGCGATGAACTCCTCGTCGCCGACGATGCCGCCGCGCATCTCCACGACGCGGGTGGTGCCCACGCCGCGCGGCTCCGGGCTGGTCCAGGTGACCTTGGTGATCGCCTTCGCCCAACGCGGCCACGCTTCGGCGTCGCCCAGCACCTCGAACAACTGCTCGGGCGTGATGGCCAGGTCCACGCTGTTGCGGAAGCGGTATTTGGCGTTGTCGACGAAGCTCAGGTCGACGCGTTCGCAGGGATGCATGCCGTGCACCTTAGCCGGGGCCTTCGCTGGCCGCGGCCAGCAGCGGCACGATCACGTCGCTGATCGGGGTGGGCAGGCCGTGGGCGCGGGCCTTGCGGATGATCACGCCGTTGCGCAGGTCCCATTCCAGCGGCCGGTGGTGTTCCCGATCGGTCAGTATCGAGGTCGTCATGTCCTCGGGAACCACCCGGAACGAATCGACGATCCGTGCGACGACGTCGTCGCCCAGCCGGGCGCCCTCGGCGCGCGCCACCGCCACACACTCGGCCACATACCGCCGCGACAGGTCGGCCACGTCGTCGCGGCGGAACATCCCCGACCGGCGCCCGGTCAGCACCATCAGTCCGGCCAGCGCGTTGAGCAGCAGTTTGCGCCAGATCACGGTGGTGAAGTCGGGGTCGCAGTCCACCCGGCAGCCGGCCCCGCGCAGCAGGTCGGCCAGCGCCTCCGCCGCCGGCCCGGTGGGCAGCACCAGCGCGGCCTCGCCACGCAACCGCACCCACCCGTCGGGCTGGGTCTCCGCCGAGTACCACACGCTGCCGGGAACCACGGTCGACGACGGGCACAGCGGCTGCACCTGCTCGAGCTGTTCGACGCCGTTCTGCAGCACGGCCACCACCGTGCGCTCGTCGCACAACCGGGCCAGCCAGCCTGCCGCGGCTGCGTTCTGGGTGGCTTTGACCGCCAGGATCAGCACGTCGACCGGTCCGCCGACGTCAGCGGGGTCGGTGTGCACCGGTCCGGGCACCACGATGGGGTCACCGGCCAAGACTTCGGGGTCGGGCCGCAGTTCGATGATCGCGCGCGGAGTGTGGCCGCACAGCAGCACCGGGTGCCCGGCGCGGTGCAGCAGGGCGGCGACCGTCGTACCGACAGCGCCGGGACCCACGAGTGCGATGGAGGTTGGAATACAGGCAAAAGTACCGTGTCAAACCCGCCCTTTAGACTGGGCAGTCATCCAATTCAGGTCTTAAGGAGTCTTTGTGCTGCGCAGCCACGCCGCCGGTTCGCTACGGGACAGCGACGCCGGGCAACAGGTGACGTTGGCCGGCTGGGTGGCCCGCCGCCGCGACCACGGTGGTGTCATCTTCATCGATCTGCGTGACGCGTCCGGCGTCGCCCAGGTGGTGTTCCGCGAAGCCGATGTGCTGGCCCAGGCGCACCGGTTGCGCTCGGAGTTCTGCGTCGCGGTCACCGGGGTGGTCGAGATCCGCCCGGAAGGTAATGCCAACCCCGAGATCGCCACCGGTGACATCGAAGTCAACGCCACCGCGCTGACCGTGCTGGGCGAGTCCGCGCCGCTGCCGTTCCAGCTGGACGAGCCGGCGGGGGAGGAGCTGCGGCTGAAGTACCGCTACCTGGATCTGCGCCGCGATGGCCCGGCCGCGGCAATTCGGTTGCGCTCCAAGGTGAATGCCGCGGCCCGCGAGGTGCTGGCCCGGCACGACTTCGTCGAGATCGAGACGCCGACCATCACCCGCTCCACGCCGGAAGGTGCGCGCGACTTCCTGGTGCCGGCCCGGTTGCGGCCGGGCACGTTCTACGCGCTGCCGCAGAGCCCGCAGCTGTTCAAGCAGCTGTTGATGGTGGCCGGCATGGAACGCTACTACCAGATCGCCCGCTGCTACCGCGACGAAGACTTCCGCGCCGACCGCCAGCCCGAGTTCACCCAGCTCGATATGGAGCTCAGCTTCGTCGACGTCGACGACGTCATCGCGATCTCCGAGGAGATCCTGTCCGCGTTGTGGGCGTTGATCGGCTACCAGATCCCCACCCCGATCCCGCGGATGACCTACGCCGACGCCATGCGCCGGTTCGGCTCCGACAAGCCGGACCTGCGCTTCGGGCTGGAGCTCGTCGAGTGCACGAAGTTCTTCAAAGACACCACCTTCCGGGTGTTCCAGGCGCCCTACGTCGGCGCGGTGGTAATGCCCGGCGGCGCGTCCCAGCCGCGCCGCACCCTGGACGGCTGGCAGGAGTGGGCCAAGCAGCGTGGGCACCGCGGGCTGGCCTACGTGCTGGTCGGCGACGACGGCACGCTGAGCGGTCCGGTTGCCAAGAACCTGACCGACGCCGAACGCGACGGCCTGGCCGGCCACGTCGGAGCCAACCCCGGCGACTGCATCTTCTTCTCCGCCGGCCCGGTCAAGGGATCCCGGGCGCTGTTGGGCGCGGCGCGCTCGGAGATCGCGCACCGGTTGGACTTGATCGAGCCCGGCAGCTGGGCGTTCGTCTGGATCGTCGACCCGCCCTTGTTCGAGCCGGCCGACGACGCCGTGGAGGCCGGTGACGTGGCCGTCGGCTCGGGAGCGTGGACCGCGGTCCACCACGCGTTCACCGCACCGAAGGCCGAACAGCAGGACCGCATCGAATCCGATCCCGGCGCGGTGCTGGCCGACGCCTACGACATCGTCTGCAACGGCAACGAGATCGGCGGCGGCTCGATCCGTATCCACCGCCGCGACGTCCAGGAGCGGGTGTTCGAGGTGATGGGCATCGGCCCGGACGAGGCGCAGGAAAAATTCGGTTTCCTGTTGGAGGCCTTCACTTTTGGCGCACCGCCGCACGGCGGCATCGCATTCGGCTGGGACCGGATCAACGCGCTGCTGTCCGGCGTCGACTCGATCCGCGAGGTGATCGCGTTCCCCAAGACCGGCGGCGGCGTCGACCCGCTGACCGACGCGCCGGCGCCCATCACCGCCCAGCAGCGCAAGGAGTCCGGAATAGATTTCAAGCCCAAGCCGCTGGACGGGGTATGACGCAACTGCCGGACGACCCGAAGGCGATGGCCGAGATGGCCAAGGCGATGAACAAAGACATCATCGCCGAGTTCCGTGCCAACCAGGGAAAGGTGGGTGGCCAGTTCGCGGGCGCCGACCTGTTGTTGCTGCACACCACGGGCGCCAAGTCCGGCGAACAGCGGACCTCACCGCTGGCCTACTTCGACATCGACGGCAAGCTGATCATCATCGGGTCCTTCGCGGGTGCCCCCGTCAACCCGGCCTGGGTGCACAACCTGCGGGCCAACCCCGCCGCGCGGGTCGAAGTCGGCACCGACGCCTTCGACGTGACCGCGCGGGAACTGCCGCCCGCCGAGCGTGACGAACTCTTCTCGCGGCTGGTGGCCGAAGCGCCAGGCTTTGGTGAATATCAGGCCAAGACCAGCCGGGTGATTCCATTGTTCGAACTGCAGCGCGGCTGAGCGCTCCTCGATTCTGCGGCGCGAACGGGTAGCAGCGCCCGCGTCGCATATTTCACACCCGGTGCGGTAAGCAGACGTCATGAGCACTTCGCTGCTGACCGGCGCCGCCGGCGAGGGCGTGGCCGCCGCGCACCGGCTGCGCGCCGCGCTGTGGCCGATCACCCAAACCTCCGTGGTCGCCGCACTGGCGTGGTACCTGACCCACGACCTGCTGCGTCACCAGCAACCGTTCTTCGCGCCGATCTCGGCGGTGGTGTGCATGTCGGCCAGCAACGTGCTGCGAGCGCGGCGTGCCACCCAGATGATGGTCGGCGTCGCGCTGGGTATCGCGGTGGGCGGTGCGGTGGAAGGCTTTCTCGGGGCCGGTCGCATCGCGATCGGCGTGGCGGTGTTCGTGGCGCTGTCGGTCGCGGTGCTGATCGGGCGCGGCGCCATGGGGCAGGGCTTGATGTTCGTCAACCAAACGGCGGTCTCGGCGATCCTGGTGCTGGTGTTCGCCCACAGCGGCGTGGTGGTGACCGAACGGCTCTTCGACTCCCTGATCGGCGGCAGCCTGGCCCTGCTGTTCGCGATCGTGTTCTTTCCGGCCGACCCGCACCGCCTGATCGCCGACGCGCGCACCGGGGTGTTGGCGGCCGCGCACCAGGCCCTCGAGCAAGCTGCGGGCATGCTGAGCGACCCGGGTAGTCGTGATCCCGACTGGCCGCGAGACGTCTCGGATCAGCTGCACGCGCAGGTCGGTGTGTTGATCGAAGCGCGCGCTACGGCCGACTTGACGGTGCGCCGCGCGCCGCGGCGCTGGGCGTCCCGCGCCACCATTCGGCGCATCGACGCGCAGGCTGCGCAGCTGGGCCTGTTCGCCGGCTGCGTCCTGCATCTGGTTCGCTCGGTGACCCGTCCGGTCGGCCGGGACGTCTCCCCGGCCATGCGCGCCGCGATTGCGGAGTTGATTGCCGCGACCGCGCTGGCCGACGCCGATCCCGCGGCGGCGGCCACGCACATCGCCGCCGCCCGCCGCCACGCCGGCGAGCTGCACACAACGGCGCGGGACAGCACCGAAGTGGTGCTCGCCGACGTCGTCGCGGGCTGCGCCGACGACCTGCAGGCCGTTACGACGACTTGGCCAGAAACTCCTTGACCAGCCGTCGCGGCGCCTGCGTCAACCAAGCCTCGGTGAGCAACTCCTCGAGCTCGAAGAACCCGATTTCGGCCAGCTTGACCAGCACGGCCGGGTAGCCGTCGAAATGCGGGGTGGTGAAGAAAATCCTCGGCTCGTCGGCGATCAGCGCGAACTTCACCCCCTCGTCGGGGACCCGTATTGCAAGGATGTCGCCTTCCGGTGGCTGCGCACCGGTGCTCGTCAGGGCCTCGATGTCGGACCTGCGCAACGGGCGCTCCCAGGCCAGCAACTTCTTGCCGACCCGCCAGTCGTGCTGCGACTGCTCGGTGACCAGCGGCAGCTCGGCGGCGATGCGCGCGACGTCGTCCCAGGTGGCCACGCCTACGATTGTGCGCCCGATCAGCCCAGCCAGGCCAGCAATTTGTCGTACACCGCCGGATGGTTGAGCAAATCGAAATGATTCAGCCCGCTCAGGGTCAGCCCGTGCTCGGGCTCGAACGGAATCCTGCGGTCCCGCCCGCGCCCGGCCGCACTGCTGGGTCGCACCAAATGGTCGCCGACCAGCAGGCCGACCGCGCGCGGCGCCGCGGTGGTGGAGACGAAGTGGTAGACCGCATGCGGCAGGAACGGCACCTCCTGGCAGCGGTCCCGCAGAAACTCGTCCGGGTCGGCATCCCGCCAGTCCTCGTCGAGCAGCGCGCCATACCGCAGATCTTTCACACCGTCACTGCGGGTGTTGAGAAACCGTGCCACGGCCCGGGTTTCGGGCAGCTTGGCCAGCGCCCAGGCTGCGGCGTTGACACCCTTTTCCAGCTCCGCGCCCAGGTGGGGCGAACCGAGGCACACCACGTTGCGCACGGCCGCGGTCCAGTCGTGTTCGCGCTCAGTGCCGTAATGGCAGGCGCTGCGTGCCACCAGGCCGCCCATCGAATGGCCGACCAGGACCAGTTCCCGCACCGGCACCGGCCACAGCGCGTGCATTTCGTTCAGCAGGCCGGCCAGCGCCTGGCCGTTCGCCGAGATGTGCAGGCCGCTGTTGTAGCGCAGGTACACGGGGGTGTAGCCGAGGTCCTTGCGCAGCCGCTTGCCGTACGGGCGCAGCGGTTCGCCGGTGCGCGGCTCGCGCCACCAGGACCGTTCGGTCATGCACCAGCCGTGGGTGAAGACGACGACCCGGCCGGTCGCCGTCGGGAACGCCTGCCGAAGGGAATCGGGGGTCAGTGCCACCGGCTGCCCCTTGCGCCGGATCTGCATGTTCAGTGCGAAGCCGTTGTTGCGGTTGGTCATCTCGTCGCCGTAGATGCCGTTGAGCGCGGCGAGGGCCCCGGCGACCCGCGGGCGGGCCTGCACCGTCGGGTCGTCGTCGTTGCTGATGGTTTCGGCGGCCAGCGCGCCGGCGCCGTAGAGGGAACCCCGGACCGCGGCGTCGACCAGCGTGTACACCGTCGATGCGGCGCCGTCGTGAATGGCCTGCACCGGTTTGGCCGCCGGGCCGATCGAGTCGAAGACGCGGCTGGCGATGCCGTGGTGCATGTCGCGGACGAATGTGGTCAGCACCCGGGTGCCTTCCCCGGCCAGATCGGCCAGCGACCGGATTTCGTGTCCCTGCACGAGTCGACTCCTTCCCGTGTGACTACTCAGTGACGACGTGTTGGCAATCAGGGTTCCCCGTAGCCGCCGGAATAGTCGGGCATGTGATGTGATCTGAGGGCCCAGGGTGATCACGCACAGGGGAGACGCCAGTTGCCGTATGCCGAGCTGTCCGGCCTGACCAGCCCCGCGGACGCCAAACGCTATCGGGTCACGCACCGCACCGAATACCGGTACTCCGACGTCGTGACCAGCTCGTACGGGCGCGGGTTCCTCACCCCGCGCGACTCGTTGCGCCAGCGTTGCGTGGCGCACCGACTGGACATCAACCCCACCCCGTCGGACAGCTCCACCAGCCGCGACACCTACGGCAACATCAGCTCCTACTTCCACGTCACCGAGCCGCACCGCGCGCTGACCGTCACCAGCGATTCGATCGTCGACGTGGCCCCACCGCATCCGGGCCTCTACAGCAGCGGCCCGGCACTGCAACCGTGGGAGGCCGCGCGGCCGGCCGGGACAGCCGGCGCGTTGGCTGTCGACTTCACCCTGGACCTCACCCCGCCGGAGATCACCGACGAGGTCCGCGCGTACGCCGCCCCCAGCTTTGAACCCGGACGCCCGCTGGTCGAGGTGCTGCGGGACCTCTCGTCGCGCATCTTCGGCGACTTCACCTACCGGTCCGGATCGACCACCGTTTCCACCCGCGTCAACGAGGTTCTGATTGCCCGCGAGGGGGTATGTCAAGACTTCGCGAGGCTGGCGATCGCCTGCCTGCGAGCCAACGGTCTGGCGGCCTGCTACGTGTCCGGGTATCTGGCCACCGACCCACCACCGGGGAAGGATCGAATGATAGGCATTGACGCGACCCACGCTTGGGCGTCGGTGTGGACGCCGCAACAGCCCGGCCAATTCGAGTGGCTGGGGCTGGATCCCACCAACGACGCCTTGGTCGACGAGCGCTACATCATCGTCGGCCGCGGACGCGACTACGCGGATGTGCCCCCGCTGCGCGGCATCATCTACACGAATTCCGAGCGCAGCGTAATCGACGTCGGTGTCGACGTCGTCCCATTCGAAGGTGATGAACTACATGCGTGATTTCAGCTGCCCCAACTGTGGCCAGCGCCTGACATTCGAGAACTCGGCCTGCCTGAACTGCGGCAGCGCGCTGGGCTTTTCGCTGGATCAGATGGCGTTGCTGGTGATCGCCAAGCAAGAGGAGGACAGCGACCACGCCGGTGCGGTCGCGGCCGCCGAATACCAGTTGTGCGCCAATCTGTATGTGGCCGAATGCAACTGGCTGGTTCCGGTGGATCCGCCAGGCACCCTGTGCGAGTCGTGCGCGTTGACAATCGAGCGCCCGCACGACGGCGACACGGTCGGTCTGGCGGAGTTCGCCCGCGCCGAAGCGGCCAAGCGGCGACTGGTCGCCGAGTTGCACGAGATGAAGCTACCGATCATCGGGCGTGACCAGGACCCGGACTACGGGCTGGCTTTCCGGCTGCTGTCCAGTGCGCACGAGAACGTCATCACCGGCCACGAAAACGGGGTTATCACACTGGATTTGGCCGAGGGCGACGACGTGCACCGCGAACAGTTGCGGGTGGAGATGGAGGAGCCGTACCGCACCCTGCTCGGGCACTTCCGCCACGAGGTCGGGCACTACTACTTCTACCGCCTGATCAGGACACCTGAGTATCTGCAGCGGTTCAACGAGCTGTTCGGCGATCCCGACGCCGACTATCAGGCCGCGCTGGACCGTCACTACAGCGAAGGTGCCCCGGATGGTTGGGAGGAAACCTACGTCTCGTCCTATGCGACCATGCACCCCGCGGAGGACTGGGCCGAGACGTTCGCCCACTACCTGCACATCCGCGACACCCTGGACACCTCGGCGTCGTGCGGTCTGGCCCCGGCGGCCGCCACGTTCGACCGGCCGCCGTTGGGCCCCAGCGCATTTCCCACCATTATCGAGATGTGGCTGCCGTTGTCATGGTCGCTGAACATGGTGAACCGGTCCATGGGGCACGACGACCTCTACCCGTTCGTGCTGCCGCCGGCGGTGCTGGACAAGATGCAGTTCGTCCACACCGTGATCGACGAGGTGACATCGCAGAACTAGCTACGCGGGCAGCGTGCGCCGTTCGTCGGGGCCACCCCACAGCGGCTGCATGCCGCCGGGCAGGGCGAGCTGCGTGGCGGTGATGGTGTCGGCCAGCTCGCGCAGCGCGGCGTGCACCCACTCCAGCAGCTCGGCCAGCTCTGCCCGCTGCCCGTCGGTGATCTCTTCCAGCTCAACGGGATCCGCGCGGCGCAGCCGGGTGCCGATCTCGTCCACGATCCGCTCGGGACGCGACGAGCCGGACGAGCCGGGCAGGTTCTTGAGGTGCGCCCGCAACTGCTCGAGTTGGTACAACAGCGAGCGCGGGTTCTGCGGGTCGAACAGCATCAGCTCGGTCACCGCGGCCACGCTGATCTTGCCCAGGTTGCGCCGGCGGTAGATGACCGACGACTCGCAGGCCTCCAGAGTGGCCTCGACGATCGATTGCTCGGCGACGGTGCCCCGGACCTTGGTGAGTGTGTCGGTCAGCAGCGCGGTCAGCCACAGCCCCCGCTCGATCCGCTTGCCGATGTCCATCATCGTCCAGCCGACGTCGCGCACCATCGACTCGCCGGCCACCCCGGCCAGCGTCAGCATCCCGGCGAGCGCCTGGGACTGGGCGGCGGCCAGCAGCGCGTCGGCTTCGGCCAGCGACTGCGGCGGATCCGACCGAAGGCCAACCGCGCGTTCGACATTGGCCAGCACCATCCAGGTGTCGTTGGACAACTGGTCGCGCACCGCGCGGGCGGCCAGCGCCAGACCCTCCACCGACTGGATCAACGATCCCGGCCGGCCCGACTCCACCGTCATCGCCCACAGCATCGAGGGAGCCACGGCGATCATCTCGGCGGGGTCGTACTCGTCGGCGCCGCCCGCCCCGGTGTCGGTTCCGGTGATGCGTCCGAGCGCGGCCATCAGCGCCGGCACGCACTCGCTCTCCTCGGTGTGCTGGTGGTGCCGGTAGACGTGGTAGCGCTCCCGCGCAACGATCAGCAGTCGCGCCATGTCCTCGGCCCGCTCGCCGTAGCGTCCTATCCAGAACATGTCCGAGAGCACCCGCGGCGAGCTGACGGCCCAGGTGCCCGCACCCGTCTTGACGGGCCGCGGCGCCGACGGCAGGGTCACCGTCTCGGCGATGGCACGCTCCGTCGGTCGCACCCAGATATCCTTGGCGGCAACCGTTTTCAAGGTGTATGCGGCCGGGCCGGGCGCCACCACGTAGCCCAGGCCGCCGATCATGGGTGCGTAGCCGCTGCGCTGGGCCACGGTGAACAACCGCATCCCGACACCCGCGGAGGACAGCACGCCGGCGTGGTCGGTGGGCGCCGAGGAGAACGTCGGCGGCTCCTGCCCGGTCCACCGCCACGGCGCCGCCTCGATACGGGCGGTCAGCTCGCTGAGCTGAGCGGACGAAAGTGTCGGTCCGACAAGGGTTTCCCCGCCGTCCACCGGTCGGATCAACAGCCGCGACAGGTTGGCCAGCAGGTGCGAGAGTTCAGCGGGGATGCCGCCCCAGAACACCTGCGCCGAAGCCAGCAGCGGCTCCTCGCCGAGCAGCCGCTCGGCCAGATCCGGCAGAAAACGAAGCAGCCCAGGGCTTTCCAGAATTCCGCTGCCCAGTGTGTTGACCACCGTGACAGTGCCGCGGTGCAGCGTCTCCACCAGCCCGACCACCCCGAGCCGGGAGTCGGCACGCAGATCCAGCGGGTCGGCGTACAGCGCGTCGACGCGGCGCAGTACCACGTCGACCCGCTTGAGTGTGCCCAGGGAACGCATCCACAGTTTCCCGTCGCGCACCACCAGATCGGCGCTCTCCACCAGCGGGAAACCCAGCAGCGTGGCCAGATAGGCCTGGTCGAACGCGGTCTCGGAGTAGATGCCCGGGCTGAGCACCACCACTACCGGGTCCTGCACCACATCGGGTGCGGCGTCGATCAGCGCCAGCCGCAGCGCCTGAGCGAACGGGGTGTTGGCCCGCGGCGCGATCCGTTCGTACAGATCGGGAATCGCGTGCGCCAGTACCCGCCGGTCGGCCAGCGCGTATCCGGCGCCGGAGGGGGCCTGGGTCCAGTCGGCGTTGATCTGGAAGGTGCCGTCGGCCCGCCGGCTCACATCGCAGCCGTGCATGAACAGCTGGTGGTGGCCGGGCACCTTGATCCCGGTGGCGGGC
The DNA here is from genome assembly GCA_021654635.1 of Mycobacterium kiyosense. NCBI lineage: Bacteria > Bacillati > Actinomycetota > Actinomycetes > Mycobacteriales > Mycobacteriaceae > Mycobacterium > Mycobacterium kiyosense. The sequence continues at coordinate 3,727,888 of AP025179.1, read as the reverse complement.
CGCACGTATCCGGGATGGGCGAACACCAGCTGCGGCGGCAGCAGTCCCTCGGTGAGCAGATGGCGCGGCCCGTACAGGTCCGCGAGCGCCGCGTCGAGCAGCCGGGCGCGCTGCACCAGCCCCGCTTCCAGCAACTCCCAGTCGGCGGCCGAGACCACCAGCGGCAGCGTGTCCAGGTGCCACAGTCCCGGCTCCGGGCCGTGCCCCGGGGACACGTCGCGCGCGTCCTGGGTGTCCGCGACCCCGGTGTAGGTGATGCCGTCGTGGTCGATCAGGCTGTGCACCACTGAGCGCAGCCGGTCCAGCCCGGCCCGGCCGCGTTCGGCGATCGCGTCGGCGAGTTCGTGCCATCCCGGCCGCACGTTGCCGTCGGAGTCGACGAACTCGTCGTAGCCGACGCCGGGACCCTCGCGCAGATCGAACAGTGCTTCCTGGGCGCGGGCGGTGCGATATCCGGCCAGCAGCCGGTCGCCGTCGTAGTGCCTGCTCTCGAACCCGGCCAAGCTCTCCTGGTGCCCGGCGAACGCCGAAGACCCGCTCATGCTCATGCCGACTGCCATAGGTGTGTCAAATTCCCGTGCCGTGTCCCGAACGCCACTACTGCTGCACGGTACGCACGCGTCGCAGGTCGAGGATGCCCGGCGCGCCGATGTCGGTGTACAACCGCGCCTGCTTCTCCCGGATACCGGCCAGGTCGAGCTTGCCCGGGGTGAACCCGGTCGCCTCGAACCGCCGCGACCGGCGCGACTCGGCCTCCACCGCGTTGACCGGCGGCTCATCGTAGGCGCGGCCGCCAGGGTGGACGACGTGGTAGGTGCAGCCACCGCGGGACGTCCCGGTGGTCAGGTCGATCAGCTCGAATTGCAGCGGCGTGTCGATGGAGATGGTCGGGTGCAGGGCGCTGGGCGGTTGCCACGCCTTGAACCGCACCCCACCGACGTGAATGTCGGGGTTGTCGGTGGCCAGCAACGGGACCGGGTAGCCGTTGCAGGTCACCGTGTAGCGGTGCCGGTCGGCGCCGATGACGCGGACCTGGACCCGCTCCACCGAGGAGTCGACGTAGCGGGCGGTCCCGGTGGCCGTGGACTCCTCGCCCAGGGTGTTCCACGGCTCGATCGCCCCGCGCAGCTCGATTTCCACGCCGTCGAACACCGCGGTGCCGATGCGCGGGAAGCGGAACTCGGTGAACGGGTCCAGCCAGCTCGTCTCGAACGCGATGCCGTGCGCGCGCAGGTCGGCCGCGACGTCGGCGATGTCGTGAATCAGGAAGTGCGGCAACAGATATCGTCCGTGCAGGTTTTCGCCGTGCCGGATCAGCGGGGCGCGCAGCGGCTCATCCCAGAACCAGGCCACCAGCGAGCGCACCAACAGCGACTGCACCATCGCCATCCGCAGATGCGGGGGCATCTCGAACCCGCGCAGCTCCAGCAGGCCCAGCCGGCCGCGGGGGCCCTCGGGGCTGTAGAGCTTGTCGATGCAGAACTCGGCGCGGTGGGTGTTGCCGGTGATGTCGGTGAGCAGGTGGCGCAGCGCGCGGTCGGTCACCCACGGCTTGGCGTTGCTCTTCGGCCCCCCGCCGCCGAGCCGGGCGATCTCGGCGAAGGCGATCTCCAGCTCGTAGAGAGCCTCGGCGCGGCCCTCGTCGACGCGCGGCGCCTGCGAGGTGGTGCCGACGAATCGGCCGGCGAACAGGTAGGACAGCGACGGGTGCCGCTGCCAATACGTCAACAGCGACACCAGCAGGTCGGGGCGGCGCAGCAGCGGCGAGTCGGCCGGGGTGACGCCGCCCAGTGTGATGTGGTTGCCGCCGCCGGTACCGCCGTGCGTGCCGTCCACGTCGAACGATTCGGTGGACAACCGGGCCAGGCGGGCTTGCTCGTAGAGCGTCTCGAGTTGTTGGCGCTGTTCGTCGAAACTGGCGGTCGGGGCGACGTTGACTTCGATGACGCCGGGGTCGGGGGTGACCGTCGTCGATATCAGCCGCGGGTCCGTCGGTGGCCCGTACCCCTCGATCACTACCGGGGTGTCGGCCTTGGCCACCGCCATCTCCACCCGGCTGACCAGGTCGATGAAGTCTTCCAGCGCCGCGGTGGGCGGCAGGAAGATGTAGAGCAACCCGTCGCGGACCTCGGCGACCAGCGCGGTCGTCGGCGCGCCCTGCGGGTCCACCAGCACCGCCGTCTCGCCGGCCGCGGCGGGCTCGGGTACCGGCAGCTGCCCCGGGCTGACCGGGTCGGCGTCGAACGGTGTCGGCGGCGGGCGCCAGCTGATCGAATCCAGCGGCAGCCGCAGGCCGGCCGGCGAGTCGCCCTCGGTGAGCACCAGCCGGCCGCGGCGCAGCCGCCAGTTCGCGCTGGCCCAGCCGGAGCCGTCCTCGCGACGATGGATCGGAAGCACGAATGCCACCGGGGTCGTGATGGTTTCGTCCAGGCTGGCGAGCAGGGCGGCGGCGTCGTGGCCGCTTTCCGGGGCCAGGTCGTCGGCGGGATCGACCGGGTCGCCGACCGGCAACCGCACCGCGGAGGCCAGCCGCGCCAGCGGGTCCTCGTAGGCCGGGCGCACCTGAGACAGCGGCAGCCCCAGACCTTCGGCGACGGTGGCAAGCACGTCGTTGGCCACCGACGTTTCGACAGGGTCCGGCAATTCCGGGGCCCAGGGGTCGGCCAGCAACGCTTCGTTGGCCCACAGCGGGCGCCCGTCGGCACGCCAGTACAGCCCGATCTGCCAGCGCGGCAACGGCTCACCCGGGTACCACTTGCCCTGACTGCGCTGCACCAGTCCCTGCGGCGCCCACTGCGCCTTGAGTCTGGCGGCCAGCGCGGAGGCCAGCCGCCGTTTGTGCGGCCCGTCGGCGGCGGTGCGCCATTCCGGGTCGACCTGGTTGTCCACCGACACGAACGTGGGCTCGCCGCCGATGGTCAGCCGGACGTCGCCGGCGGCCAGTCGCTCGTCGACCTGGTGACCGACGGTGCAGATGGTCTGCCACGCGTCGTCGGTGTAGGGCAGCGTGACCCGCGGATCCTCGTGGACGCGGGTGACGGTGTTGGAGAACTCCATCACCGACGAGCACGGCTCGGTGCTGCCGGTGATGGGTGCCGCCGACGACGGGTGCGGGGTCGCCGCCAGCGGAATGTGGCCCTCGCCGGCGAACAGCCCCGACGTCGGGTCCAGCCCGATCCAGCCCGCGCCGGGGATGTACACCTCGGTCCAGGCGTGCAGGTCGGTGAAGTCCGCGGCCGGTCCCGACGGGCCGTCCAGGGCCTCCACGTCGGAGGCCAGCTGCACCAGGTAGCCCGACACGAACCGGGCGGCCAGGCCGAGCTGGCGCAGGATCGACACCATCAGCCACGCCGAGTCGCGGCACGAACCCACCCCACTGCGCAGCGTGTAGTCCGGGGTCTGCACGCCGGGCTCCATCCGCAGGCTGTAGGTGACGTCGGCGTTGATCGCGTGGTTGAGCGCGACGAGGAAGTCGATGGTGCGGGTGCCCGGGGGGACGGCGAAGTTGCGCACCCAGGCCTGCACGAGTTCGCCTGGCCCGGACCCGTCGTGCTCCTCGTCGACGGGCCGCATGAACGGTTCCAGGTCGGCGGCCAGGGCTTTGGGGTAGACGAGCCCCTCCGCCGGCCACGTTTCGGCCCAGTCCTCGATGAAGAAGTCGAACGGGTTGATCACCTTGAGATCGGCGATCAGCCCGACGGTGATGGTGAGCTCGCGGGTGGGTTTCGGGAAGACCAGCCGCGCCAGGAAGTTGCCCAGCGCGTCCTGCTGCCAGTTGATGAAGTGCTCGGCCGGTTCGACCCGCAGCGAATACGCCTCGATCGGGGTGCGCGAATGCGGCGCCGGACGCAACCGCACGATGTGCGGATACACCTGGACCAGCTTGTCAAAGGTGTAACTGGTGCGGTGCTCCAGTGCAACTTTGATGCTCATAACCGCTGATCCCATCACAAGTGACTGCCGCCCGCAGCGCGCGCCGTTTCCGGCTTGTGCTGCGGGCGGCAGTCTTTCGTTAATCAGGCCGTTGCGTGTGAACGACCTGTTTCGCAGGTTTTACCAGTACTTACGAATACTGCGGACCCGGATACTGGCCCGGTGGCGGCCCCGGTGGCAGTCCAGCCTGCTCCAACGGGGCGACGTAACCGCCCGTCAGTTTGCGGTAGGCATAGGTCTGGATCAGGAAGGCGACCGGGATGGCCACGATCAATCCGACACCGCAAGCGAATTCGCCGACCAGCATGACCGCGATCTGAACGAGCCAGGTCAGCAGACTGGGGCCGACGTTGGCCCGGGTCAACGCAATGCTGGCTTTGATCGAATCAACCGGCGACAAAGACCGGTCCACCGCGAACTGCAGGGCGAACATCGTGAGGAAGCTGAAGATCAACCCCGGGATGTAGCACAGGATGCTGCCGATCGACGTGCCCACCATCACCAGCAACGCGGTGAGGAGGACTGGTCCGAAGTTGCGGGGTTTGAGGAACGACGCGACGGTCACCGGCTTACCGTCGGCGACGTCGAGGCTGCCCGAGATGAAGCTCGCCTGCATATAGAAGCTGACGACGGCGAGCAACAGGCCCAGCAGCAGCCCCAGGATCAGCGAACCCGCGCCGAGGCTGGCGTCGGTTTGGTAGGCGCCGGTGTTGGGGTCATAGGTGGTGGTGCTGGCATTCATCATCCCCGCGATCAATGACGTGTAGAGGATGGCGAAGAGGATGCCGAGACCGACGACGAAGATGACGCCCGCAACGGCCAGCGCCGCGGCGTTCTTGGTGAACTTGCCCCACGCCCAGCTGAAGGCCTCGCCGACGCTGAACGACGCGCCGGGGCCGCCGGCCGGGGCCCCGTAACCCGGCGGCGGGTAGCCGGCCGGCGGCGCGCTCGGTGCGCCGTAGCCGGGTGGCGGGGCGGCGGGCCGCCGTAGCCGCCGGGAGCCTGGTAGCCGCCCGGCGGCCCCTGCGGCGGTGGGGGAGGCGTGTAGCTCGGCGGTGGGGCAGGCGTGTAGCTCGGCGGTGGAGGTGGCGGTGCGCCGTAACCCCTCCGGGCGGCGGTGCGCCGTGGCGCGGCGGGGGCGGGTAGCCCTGCGGATCGGACGGATTGCCTGGATATTCTGGCGGCTGGCTCATTGCAGTCCTAGTTGCCTCGTAGTTCGCTCTGGTCGATCGGGGCTTAACTTTGTTCCATCGGCGCAAACGGGAACTTAGCAAACCTGGGCCCGAATCGCGCGCATTGGTTGGCTATCCGCACTGCGTGGTAAGCCTGAATCCGTGTCCGACGGTCTGTTCGACCTTCCCGCGGAACCGGTGACGTCCGGCCGGGGCGGAATGGCCGCTCCGGGTGCGGTGGGCGCCCCGGCGGGAGCCTCGGCGCCGCTGGCGGTGCGGATGCGTCCGGCGACGCTGGACGAAGTCGTCGGGCAGGACCATCTGCTGGCGCCCGGGTCGCCGCTGCGGCGCTTGGCCGAGGGATCCGGGGTGGCCTCGGCCATCCTGTACGGGCCGCCGGGAAGCGGCAAGACCACGCTGGCGGCGCTGATCTCACACGCCACCGGCCGCCGGTTCGAAGCGCTCTCGGCGCTGTCGGCCGGCGTCAAAGAGGTGCGGGCGGTGATCGACCAGGCGCGCCGCAGCCTGCTCTCCGGTGAGCAGACGGTGTTGTTCATCGACGAGGTGCACCGTTTCTCCAAGACGCAGCAGGACGCGCTGCTGGCCGCGGTGGAGAACCGGGTGGTGCTGCTGGTGGCGGCGACTACCGAGAACCCGTCTTTCTCGGTGGTGGCGCCGCTGCTGTCGCGGTCGCTGATCCTGCAGTTGCGGCCGCTGACCCCCGACGACATCCGCACCGTCGTGCAGCGTGCCATCGACGACCCGCGCGGGCTGGGCGGCAAGATGGCGGTCGATGCCGCCGCCGTCGAGCTGCTGGTGCAGTTGGCGGCCGGCGATGCCCGCCGCGCGCTGACCGCGCTGGAGGTGGCGTCGGAAACGGCGGGAACGGCGGGAACGGCCACCGTCACCGTCGAGACCATCGAACAGTCCCTGGACCGGGCCGCGGTGCGCTACGACCGCGACGGCGACCAGCACTACGACGTCGTCAGCGCGTTCATCAAGTCGGTGCGCGGCTCGGATGTGGACGCGGCACTGCACTATCTGGCCAGGATGCTCGTCGCCGGCGAAGATCCGCGGTTCATCGCGCGCCGGCTGATGATCCTGGCCAGCGAGGACATCGGCATGGCGGACCCGACCGCGCTGCTGGTGGCCGTGGCCGCGGCGCAGACGGTGGCGCTGATCGGTATGCCCGAGGCGCAGCTGACGTTGGCGCATGCCACCGTTCACCTGGCGACCGCGCCGAAGTCCAATGCCGTGACGACGGCGCTGGGCGCGGCCATCGGCGACGTCAAAGCCGGCAAGGCCGGGCTGGTGCCGGCGCATCTGCGCGACGGGCACTACTCCGGTGCGGCGGCGCTGGGCAACGCGCAGGGCTACAAGTACTCCCACGACGCCCCGGATGGTGTTGTGGCGCAACAGTATCCGCCGGACGAGTTGGTGGGCGTGGACTACTATCGGCCTACCGGTCGGGGTGCCGAACGGGAGATGGCCGGCCGGTTGGACCGGTTGCGCGCGATCATCCGCGGGAAGAAGCGCTAGCGGATCAACCCCATCCGCCGAGCGTCACGCCAGCGTGACGGTGGGCACCGACCGTTGCGCCAGCGTGACGCTCGGCGCCAAACGCAGCCGTCAGACAACTCGGGCACGCTCGGCGCCAAACGCAGCCGTCAGACCAGCTCGGGCACCCGCAGCCGGGCGATCGCCAGCTCGAATTCGCCGACGTCGTCCTGGTCGATCCCGAGGTCCCGCAGGATCGCGGTGCGCAACGAGCGCGCCGCCTCGCTGCTGCGTTCCATCGCTTCGCGGCTGTCGTAGGTCACCGACACCACCGCCCGCGCCGAGGCGCGGTCGATCATCAGGCTGGCGCTGCAGAACCCGTCGAACTCTTCGACGGCCGGCAGCACCGCCAGCTTGTAGAAGTCGAGCGCCTGGTCGAACCGCTCCGGGCGGGCCTTGAGCCAGGTGGCCCGCACGCAGGCGCCCAGGCCGGACCGGTGGTCGCGGTGCAGCATCGCGATGTCCCACTGGTCCACCACCGCGCTGCCGCCGAAGATCTTGACGGCCCGGCTGCGGATCGGCCAGACTCGCTCGGCGCTGGCGCGCATCGCGTCCTGGTTCTCCCAGGCGCTGGTCGCCACACACCGCGCCGACTCCCGGTCCACCAGCAGCGACATGCCCAGGCATCCGTCGATCTGCTGCAGAGCGGGCAACACCACCTCGCGCATATGGGCCACACCCATGTTGAGCAGCGAAGGTTGGGCCTGGATGGTGGTAGAGCGTGCGTACACGGTCGTGCCTTTCTGCCGGCTGCGGTGGTGCACCAACCACCTTCCTCCGACCCCGCGGGTGTGGCAACCGTCACACTGTCGATTGGCAGTGCGCGGATGCCGAGCCGTAGGCTTGACCGGGTGCATACCGACGTGCTTGATGTGGACACCGCGCGTCGCCGCATCGTCGATCTGACCGAGGCGGTGCGCAGCTTCTGCGGTAGCCACGAGGACGGTTTGTGCAACGTCTTCGTCCCGCATGCCACCGCCGGGGTGGCGATCATCGAGACCGGTGCCGGCTCCGACGACGACCTGGTCGACACGCTGGAGCGGCTGTTGCCGCGCGACGGCCGTTACCGGCATGCGCACGGCTCCCCGGGCCACGGCGCCGACCACGTGTTGCCGGCCATCGTCTCGCCGTCGGTGACGGTGCCGGTCCATGGCGGCGAGCCGCTGCTGGGCACCTGGCAGAGCGTGGTGCTGGTCGACCTGAACCGGGACAACCCGCGGCGGTCGGTCCGGTTGAGCTTCGTCGAAGGCTGAATGGAAGGCTAAGCGGGGCCGAATTGCGTATTCGGTCGCAGAGCGCGGCGAATAGGCTGATGGTCGACCCCGTAAAGAAGCAAGGAAGAAGAAGAGTGCAGACACACGAGATCAGGAAGCGTTTCCTTGATCATTTCGTGAAGGCAGGCCACACCGAAGTGCCCAGTGCCTCGGTGATACTCGACGACCCCAACCTGTTGTTCGTCAACGCCGGCATGGTGCAGTTCGTGCCGTTCTTCCTGGGTCAGCGCACCCCGCCCTACGCCACCGCGACCAGCATCCAGAAATGCATCCGCACGCCGGACATCGACGAGGTCGGCATCACCACCCGGCACAACACGTTCTTCCAGATGGCCGGCAATTTCAGTTTCGGCGACTACTTCAAGCGTGGTGCCATCGAACTGGCCTGGGCGCTGCTGACCAACCCGGTTACCGACGGCGGGTACGGGCTGGATCCCGAAAAACTTTGGGCCACAGTCTATCTCGACGACGATGAGGCGGCGGGGCTGTGGCAGGAGGTCGCCGGCCTGCCGGCCGAGCGGATCCAGCGCCGCGGCATGGCCGACAACTACTGGTCGATGGGCATCCCGGGTCCGTGCGGGCCGTCGTCGGAGATCTACTACGACCGCGGCCCGGAGTTCGGCGTCGACGGCGGCCCGATCGCCAACGAGGACCGCTACCTCGAGGTCTGGAACCTGGTGTTCATGCAGAACGAGCGCGGCGAGGGCACCACGAAGGAGGACTACGAGATCCTCGGGCCGTTGCCGCGCAAGAACATCGACACCGGCATGGGTGTAGAGCGCATCGCGCTGGTGCTGCAGAACGTGCACAACGTCTACGAGACCGACCTGCTGCGCCCGGTGATCGATCTGGTGGCCAGCCGCGCACCGCGCGGATACGACGTCGGCAATCACGCCGACGACGTCCGCTACCGCATCATCGCCGACCACAGCCGCACCGCCGCCATCCTGATCGGCGACGGTGTCAGCCCCGGCAACGACGGTCGCGGGTATGTGCTGCGGAGGCTGTTGCGAAGGGTCATCCGCTCGGCCAAGCTGCTGGGCATCGACACCCCGATCGTCGGGGACCTGATGGCCACGGTGCGCGACGCGATGGGTCCCTCCTACCCCGAACTGGTCAGCGACTTCGACCGGATCAACCGGATCGCCGTCGCCGAGGAGACCGCGTTCAACCGCACCCTGGCGTCCGGGTCCAAGCTTTTCGACGACGTGGCCGGCGCCACCAAATCGGCCGGCGCCACCGTGGTTTCCGGCTCGGACGCCTTCACCCTGCACGACACCTACGGCTTCCCGATCGAGCTCACCCTGGAGATGGCCGCCGAGTCGGGCCTGACCGTCGACGAGGCCGGGTTCCGGGAGCTGATGGCCGAGCAGCGGCAGCGTGCCAAGGCCGACGCCGCTGCCCGCAAACACGCCCACGCCGACCTGTCCGCCTACCGCGAACTGGTCGACGCCGGCCCCACCGAGTTCACCGGTTTCGACGAATTGACCTCTGAGGCAAGGATTCTGGGGATCTTCATCGACGGCCGGCGGGTCCCGGTGGTCTCGCACGCCGAAAGCGCCGAGGCGGACCGCGTCGAGCTGATCCTGGATCGCACGCCGCTGTACGCGGAGTCGGGCGGGCAGATCGCCGACGCCGGCACGATCACCGGCACCGGGGCGGGCGGCAGCGCCAAGGCCGCCGTCACCGACGTGCAGAAGATCGCCAAAACCGTTCACGTGCACCGGGTCAACGTCGAATCCGGCGAGTTCGTCGAGGGCGACACCGTGGTCGCCGCGGTGGACCCCGGCTGGCGCAAGGGCGCCACCCAGGGCCACTCCGGCACCCACATGGTGCACGCGGCGCTGCGACAAGTTCTGGGCCCCAACGCCGTTCAGGCCGGGTCGCTGAACCGCCCGGGGTATCTGCGGTTCGACTTCAACTGGCAGGGCCCGCTGTCCGAAGCGCAGCGCACCGAGATCGAACAGGTCACCAACGAGGCCGTGCAGGCCGACTTCGAGGTGCACACCTTCGTCGAGCAGCTCGAGAAGGCCAAGGCGATGGGTGCGATGGCGCTGTTCGGCGAGGCCTACCCGGAGCGGGTGCGGGTGGTCGAGATGGGCGGCCCGTTCTCCCTGGAGCTGTGCGGCGGCACCCACGTGCACAACACCGCGCAGATCGGTCCGGTGACCATCCTGGGGGAGTCGTCGATCGGTTCGGGAGTGCGCCGGGTGGAGGCCTACGTGGGGCTGGAGTCGTTCCGGCACCTGGCCAAGGAACGTGCGCTGATGGCCGGGCTGGCGTCGTCGCTGAAAGTGCCCTCCGAGGAGGTGCCGGCCCGGGTGGCCGGCCTGGTGGAGCGGCTCAAGGCCGCCGAGAAGGAACTCGAGAAGGCCAGACTGGCCAGCGCGCGGGCGGCTGCGACAAACGCCGCCGCGGGGGCCGAGCGGATCGGTAACGTCCGGGTGGTGGCGCAGCGGATGGCGGCCGGGATGACCGGAGCGGACCTGCGCACCCTGGTCGGCGACGTGCGCGGCAAGCTGGGTGCCGACCCGGCCGTGGTGGCGCTGATCGCCGAGGGTGACGGCGCGACGGTGCCGTATGCGGTCGCTGTCAATACCGCCGCCCAGGACCTGGGCCTGAGCGCCAATGATCTGGTCAAGCAGTTGGCTCAGGCGGTAGATGGTCGCGGCGGCGGCAAGCCCGACCTGGCGCAGGGTTCGGGAAAGAACCCGGCCGGCATCGACGCCGCCCTGGCCGCGCTGCGCGCGCAGATCGCAGTGATAGCGCGGGTCGGTTGAGTGACGGGTGCAGCTGACCCCCGACGAGGACGCCGCATCGGCGTGGACGTCGGCACCGTGCGCATCGGGGTGGCCGTCAGCGATCCCGACGGCATTCTGGCGACCCCGGTGGAGACGGTCCGCCGCGAGCGGTCCGGCCGGCACCTGCGTCGGCTGGGCGCGCTGGTTTCCGAGTACGAGGCCGTCGAGGTGATCGTGGGGCTGCCGCGGACGTTGGGTGACCGCATCGGATCGTCGGCGCAGGATGCGATCGAGCTGGCGGACCTGCTGGCGCAGCGCATCGCGCCGGTGCCGGTCCGGCTGGCCGACGAGCGGTTGACCACGGTCGCCGCGCAGCGGTCGCTGCGCGAGGCAGGGGTGCGGGCCAGGCAGCAGCGCTCGGTGATCGACCAGGCGGCCGCGGTGGGGATTCTGCAGGGCTGGCTCGACCAGCAGCGTGCTCGGGCAGCCGACCCCGCCGAGCAGGCATCCGATGTCTGACTTGGACGAAGGCCGGGCCGAGCGCCGGGCCGAACCGGTCGCCGTCGGTGGCGGCGGCCCGCGCCGGACCCGGGCGCAGCGCAAGCACGCCCAGCGCATCCGTCGCCGCCGCCGTGTTGCCGGCGGTATCGCGGCCGGTCTGCTGGTCGCGGTCGTGGTGGCCGCGGTGTTGCTGGGCGGCAAGTTGTGGCATCTGTTCTCAAGCTCGGACAACGACTACGCCGGTAACGGCAAGCGCGACATCGTGATCCAGGTCCAGGCCGGCGACTCGACCACCGCGGTGGGAGAGACGCTGCTGCAGCGCGGCGTGGTGCGCACCGTGCGGGCGTTCGTCGACGCCGCCCACGGCAACGCCGCGATCTCCTCGATCCAGCCGGGCTACTACCGGATGCGCACCGAGATCCCGGCGGCCAACGCGGTGGCCCGGCTGGCGGACCCCGGTAGCCGGGTGGGCAGGTTGGTCATCCCGGAGGGTCGTCAGCTCGACGACACCACCGACATGAAGACCAACAAGACCACGCCGGGCATCCTCACCCTGATCTCGCGGGCCACCTGCGTCGACCTCGACGGCAACCAGCGATGCATCGCGGTGGCCGACCTGCGCACCGCGGCGAGCAAAAGCACACCAGCGGCGCTGTCGGTGCCGGATTGGGCGATGGAGCGGGTGCGCGAACTCGGCGACGACCACCGCCGGCTGGAGGGCTTGATCGCGCCGGGGACCTTCAACATCGACCCGGCCGCCTCCGCCGAGACGACGCTGGCCAACCTGGTCAGCGCCGGCGCGGTGGAGTATCTGACCTCGGGGTTGCTGGACACCGCCAAGTCGCTGGGCCTATCGCCGTACGACATCCTGGCGGTGGCCTCGCTGGTGCAGCAGGAAGCCAACGCGCAGGACTTCGCGAAGGTGGCGCAGGTCATCTACAACCGGCTGCACGAGCACCGCCGGCTCGAGTTGGACTCCACGGTGAACTATCCGCTGGATCGCCGCGAGGTGGCCACCACCGACGCCGACCGCGCGCAGCACACCCCGTGGAATACCTACATGGTCGAAGGGCTGCCGCGCACGGCGATCTGCTCGCCCGGCGTGGAGGCACTGCGGGCCGCCGAGCATCCCGCACCGGGGGACTGGCTGTACTTCGTCACCATCGACGCCCAGGGGACCACCTTGTTCACCCGGGACTACCAGCAGCATCTGGCGAACATCGAACTGGCCAAGCGCAACGGTGTCCTCGATTCCGCGCGATGAGCGTAGCCGCGCGGAGCGCGGCGGCGAAGAGGGCAATTCGATTCCGCGCGCTGAGATCCGCAAGGCGGGCGTGCTGGGCTCGCCGATCGCGCATTCCCGCTCGCCGCAACTGCATTTGGCCGCCTACCGCGCCCTGGGCCTGACCGGCTGGACCTACGACCGCATCGAGTGCGACGCCGCCGCGCTGCCGGGAGTGGTCGGCGGGTTCGGGCCGGAATGGGTCGGGGTGTCGGTGACCATGCCGGGCAAGTTCGCCGCGCTGCGCTTCGCCGACGAGCGCACCCCGCGCGCCGAGCAGGTCGGGTCCGCCAACACCTTGGTCCGCACCGCGCGCGGCTGGCGGGCCGACAACACCGACGTCGACGGCGTCGCGGGCGCACTGGGGTCGGTTACCGGACACGCGGTGGTGGTGGGGTCGGGCGGCACTGCGCCGGCAGCCGTGGTGGGGTTGGCTCAGCTGGGCGTCGAAGGCATCACCGTGGTGGCGCGCGATCCCGAGAAGGCCGCCCGGTTGGTGGAACTGGGGGCGCAAGTGGGCGTCGCGACCCGCTGCTGCGGCCTGGACGACCCCGCCCTGGCCGAGCGGGTGGCTTCGGCGGCGGTGCTGGTCAGCACCATCCCGGCCGACGTGGCGGCGCGCTACGCCGATACCTTCGCCACCGTGCCGGTGCTGCTGGACGCCATCTACGACCCGTGGCCGACGCCGCTGGCTGCCGCGGTGCAGGCCGTCGGCGGGCGCGTGATCAGCGGCCTGCAGATGTTGCTGCATCAGGCGTTCTCGCAGGTGGAGCAGTTCACCGGGCTGCCCGCCCCGCGCGAGGCGATGACTTGCGCGCTGGCCGAATTGCTCTAGCGTGCCGCTGCATGCGGATCGCGTGCGTGGTCGTGGTGCTGGCCTGGCTGGCGGTGTTGAGCGGCTGTGACATCCGCCACCGCCGGCTGCCCAACCTGTTGACGCTGCCCGGCGCGTTGGTGATCCTGGCAGGCGCCGGGCTGGCCGGGCGCGGGGTGGCGGCGCTGCTCGGTGCGGCGGCGCTGACCACGCTGTATCTCGCGGTGCATCTGGTGGCGCCGGCGGCGAATGGGTGCCGGCGACGTCAAGCTGGCCACCGGGCTGGGCGCGCTGACCGGCTGCTTCGGCGTCGACGTGTGGTTCCTGGCGGCGCTGGCCGCGCCGCTGTGCACGGTGGTGATCGCGGCGGTCGCCCGCGCGCGCAGCGTGCCGCACGGCCCGTCGATGTGCCTGGCCAGCGGCCTGGCACTCGCGCTCACTCAGCTGACTCTGCTGCGTTGACTCTGCGCCTACGGCGCCCACTCGAACTTCTTCGCCACAGCCGCAGAGTCAAGGGCGGAGAATCTTCATGGGAAGATGTTCGGGTGTTGCGCTGGATAACTGCCGGGGAATCCCATGGCCGGGCGTTGGTGGCCATGGTCGAGGGCATGGTCGCCGGCGTCGAGGTCACCTCCACCGAAATCGCCGACGAGCTGGCCCGACGCCGGCTGGGCTACGGCCGCGGCGCCCGGATGAAGTTCGAGCGCGACGCGGTCACCATGCTGTCCGGGGTGCGGCACGGTGTGACGCTCGGCGGTCCGATCGCCATCGAGATCGGCAACACCGAGTGGCCCAAGTGGGAAACGGTGATGGCGCCGGACCCCGTCGACCCGGCCGAGTTGGCGAACAGCGCCCGCAACGAACCGCTGACCCGGCCGCGGCCCGGACACGCCGACTACGCGGGCATGCTCAAGTACGGCTTCGACGACGCCCGCCCGGTCCTGGAGCGGGCCAGCGCCCGCGAGACCGCCGCCCGGGTGGCGGCCGGAACCGTGGCGCGGGCGTTCCTGCGGCAGGCACTCGGCGTCGAGGTGCTCTCGCACGTCATCTCGATCGGGGCTTCCACCCCTTACGACGGTCCGCCGCCGCGGGCCGAGGACCTCGCCAAGATCGACGCCAGCCCGGTCCGCGCCTTCGACGAGCAGGCCGAACAGTCGATGATCGCCGAGATCGAGGCGGCCAAGAAGGACGGCGACACCCTGGGCGGCGTGGTCGAGGTCGTCGCGTTGGGCCTGCCGATCGGGCTGGGTTCCTTCACCAGCGGCGACAACCGGCTGGACAGCCAACTGGCCGCCGCGGTGATGGGCATCCAGGCGATCAAGGGTGTCGAGATCGGCGACGGGTTCGAGACCGCGCGCCGCCGCGGCAGCCGCGCCCACGACGAGATGTATCCCGGGCCCGACGGTGTGGTGCGCTCCACCAACCGGGCCGGTGGCCTGGAAGGCGGGATGACCAACGGCCAGCCGCTGCGAGTCCGGGCGGCGATGAAGCCGATCTCCACCGTGCCGCGGGCGCTGGCCACCGTCGACATGGCCACCGGCGACGAGGCGGTGGCCATCCACCAGCGCTCCGACGTGTGCGCGGTGCCGGCCGCCGGCGTCGTGGTCGAGACCATGGTGGCTCTGGTGCTGGCCCGGGCGGCGCTGGAGAAGTTCGGCGGCGACTCGCTGGCCGAGACCCGCCGCAACATCGAGGCCTACCAGCGTTCGGTCGCCGACCGGGAGGCGCCGGCCGCGCGGGCGTCCGGGAGCTAGCCGGGATGGCTCCCAAAGCGGTACTCGTGGGCTTGCCGGGTTCCGGCAAGTCGACCATCGGGCGCCGGCTGGCCAAGGCGCTCGGGGTGAGCATGCTGGACACCGACGCCGCCATCGAGGAGAAGACCGGGCGCAGCATCGCCGACATCTTCGCCACCGACGGCGAGCAGGAGTTCCGTCGCATCGAGGAGGAGGTGATCCGCGCGGCCCTGGCCGACCACGACGGGGTGTTGTCGCTGGGCGGCGGCGCGATCACCAGCCCCGGGGTGCGCGCCGCACTGGCCGGTCACACCGTGGTCTATCTGGAGATCAGCGCCGCCGAGGGCGTGCGGCGCACCGGTGGCAGCACGGTGCGGCCGCTGCTGGCCGGGCCCGACCGTGCCGAGAAGTTCCGTGAGCTGATGGCCACCCGCATCCCGTTGTACCGCCGGGTCGCGACCATCCGGGTCGACACCAACCGGCGCAACCCCGGCGCGGTCGTGCGTTACATCGTGTCCCGGTTGCAGACTCAAGTAGAGGCCGCCAAATGACAGAGAACAGTTCGCCGGTCACCATCGAGGTGGCCGTCGACCCGCCATACCCCGTGGTGATCGGCTCGGGGCTGCTCGACGAGCTGCAGCAACTGCTCGCCGGGCGCCACAAGGTCGCCATCCTGCACCAGCCGGTGCTGACCGACACCGCCGAGCGGATGCGAATCCGCTTGGCCGACAACGGAATCGACGCGCACCGCATCGAAATCCCGGACGCCGAAGCCGGCAAAGAACTGCCGGTGGTCGGGTTCATCTGGGAAGTGTTGGGCCGCATCGGAATCGGCCGCAAGGACGCCCTGGTCAGCCTGGGTGGCGGGGCGGCCACCGACGTCGCCGGGTTTGCGGCGGCCACCTGGCTGCGCGGTGTGTCGATCGTGCACGTGCCCACCACCCTGCTCGGCATGGTCGACGCCGCCGTCGGGGGCAAGACCGGTATCAACACCGAGGCGGGCAAGAACCTGGTCGGCGCTTTTCACCAGCCGCTGGCCGTGCTGGTCGACTTATCCACCCTGAAGACGTTGCCGCACAACGAGATCGTCGCGGGCATGGCCGAGGTGGTGAAGGCTGGATTCATCGCCGACCCGGTGATCCTGGATCTCATCGAAGCCGACCCGCAGGCAGCGCTGGACCCCGAGGGCAAGGTGCTGCCCGAGCTGGTCCGCCGTGCCATCGCGGTCAAGGCCGAGGTGGTGGCCGCCGACGAAAAGGAATCCGAACTTCGCGAAATCCTGAACTACGGCCACACTTTGGCCCACGCGATCGAACGCCGGGAGCGCTACCGGTGGCGGCACGGGGCGGCGGTGTCGGTGGGCCTGGTGTTCGCCGCCGAACTGGCCCGGCTGACCGGCCGCCTCGACGACGAGACCGCAGCCCGGCACCGCGACATCCTGACTTCGCTGGGTCTGCCGGTCAGCTACGACGCCGACGCGCTGCCGCAGCTGATCGAATTCATGGCCGGGGACAAGAAGACCCGCGCCGGGGTGCTGCGTTTTGTGGTTCTCGACGGGCTGGCCAAACCGGGCCGGCTGGTGGGGCCCGACCCGGGCCTGCTGGTGACCGCGTACGCCGGGTTGTGCGCGCCATGACCGTGACCGTCAACGTGCTCAACGGGCCCAACCTGGGCCGGCTCGGCCGGCGCGAGCCCGCCGTCTACGGCAGCACCACTCACGACGAACTGGTCGCCCTGATCGAGCGCGAGGCCGCCGAGCTGGGCGTCAAAGTCGTTGTACGGCAAAGCGACAGCGAAGCCGAGCTGCTGGATTGGATCCACCGCGCCGCGGACGCTGCGGAGCCGGTGATACTCAACGCCGGCGGACTCACCCACACCTCGGTGGCGCTGCGCGACGCGTGCGCCGAGCTGCGCGCCCCGCTGATCGAGGTGCACATCTCCAATGTGCATGCGCGCGAAGAGTTTCGGCGGCATTCGTACCTCAGCCCGGTGGCCACCGGAGTGATCGTGGGCCTGGGTGTTCAGGGCTACCTGCTGGCGCTGCGCTACCTGGCCGGCGCGTAGGCGCCCCAGCGCTGTCCCGCCCATGGACTCGCGACTAAGCGGCCGAGCAAGAAATTCATCGAATGACGGTTGATATCACGAGGTTGTCGGCTTAATGCAGTTATCGGCGGTAAGCGAAAAGTTGCGAATGGCGAGGATGGCGCTTAACTAATGCCTCCGACCCATCAATGGAAACGCGCTCACGAACGTCTCAATGCTGATATTACTAAGGCGGCTAAGCGCAAGAATTTGCCATTCCGCAGCATCACTGACCTAATTAACACCAATGAACGCTACCCCAGCCTTATTCCTGTACTGATCGATTGGTTGAAGAATCTAGAGAACAAGAGTGGGCTGACTCAACCCACTGAGTTACATGATCTCCGTGATGGACTGTATAGGGCGTTGACCACGGTCGATGCGATGGGCACGGAGGCGGTATCGCTGTTATTCGACAGTTTCTATCTGCAGCCACCGGCGCCACCGATCATCTTGGCAACCATTGGTACGGCGCTCAGGTATATTGCTGCCCCCGCCGATTATGTACGCATGCGCCAAGTCGCGACGGATCGTTCGTTAAGTTTCGGACGAGCGCCGCTGATCGAGTGGCTGTTGCGGGCAGACCCGGATGACGCGCTTCCTTTGGCGGTCAGCGAGCTGGATGATCCGTCAGTTCGCCCCTACATACTCCGGTCGCTACGTGCGATCAAACACCTGCCAGCCTCCTTGCGGTCAGTGATCGAACCGTACCTGGATGATCCAGACAGCGAAGTTCGCCTTCAAGCGAAGCGGACGCTGGCGAAACTGGCAAGAGATTGACCTGAGCATTGATCGGACAGCGCATGCCCCTGTAGAAGTTGGCGGCTCGGATGTAGGTCGCCAAATAAAGACCCAACAGGTCCTCGGACCATGGGCCGCGCAGTATCCCGGTATGGCAACTAGTCTTTGCGCAGATCCGGCTTGGCGGTGGGCTTGGTGTGGTCGGCGTCGGTGCGAATGACCTCGGTCTTCGCGTCGCTGTCGTGGGTGGGGATGAATTCGGTTTTGGCTTCGCTGTCGCCGGTGCGGATGACCTCGGTCTTGGGGTCGTCCTCGTGGGTGCGGATGACCTCGGTCTTGGCGTCATCGTCGTGGGTGCGGATCACCTCGGTGCGCGAGTCCTGCTCGCGTTCCATCGTGGCGACCGGCGAGGTGCGCTCCTCGGTGGCTGCGGCCGTCGGGATCTCCCCGGTCGGGCTGTCGTCGGCGCGCACCGCGGAGAACACGTCGGTATCGGCGCGGTCGGTGCCACCGCGCGAGGCGTCGCGCTTCTCGGGCGCGGGCGCGTTGCGGTCCACCCGCCACCGGCCGATCGACACACCGACGATCGCGAACAGGAAGACCAGCAGGGCGGTGAACGCCGCGAACGTCGTCAGCTCGTTGAGCAACCCACCGGTGTAGATCGCCTTATAGAACAGCGCGATGATCCACGCGACCAGGCCACTGACCACGCCGGCCACCAGTCCGCCCAGCAGCCACACCATGGCCAGGTCGTCGCGACGGTCCGGGTCCGGGTGGGCTTTGGCATCGGCGCGACCGTCGAACGTGCCCCAGACCGCAGCACAGATGATGAAGATGGTCAGCAACACGATGCTGATCAGCGCGGACTGCGTCTGCCAGGCGTTAATCAGCGCCCCCTGCACCAGTCGGAGCACGACCATTCCGACTGCGAAAATCAATCCACGCACCATCCACTTGTTCATGGGCAAACAGCGTAGCGAGTACGGTCAAGGGTCGTGACACATTCTCAGCGTCGACACAACCTCAAATCCAAGATCGGTGCCGCCGGACTAGACGCGATGCTGGTCACCGACCTGATCAATGTGCGGTATCTGTCCGGTTTCAGCGGCTCCAACGGCGCGTTGCTGGTGTTTGCCGACGACCGAGAGGCGGTGCTGGCCACCGACGGCCGGTACCGTACCCAGGCAGCGCAGCAGGCACCCGATCTGGAGGTGGCCATCGAGCGCGCGGTCGGTCGTTATCTGGCCGGCCGGGCCGGGCAGGACGGCGTGACCAAACTGGGCTTCGAGAGTCACGTCGTGACCGTCGACGGCTTCGACGCGCTGGCGGGCGAACTTGACGGGCGGGCGACCGAATTGGTCCGGGCATCGGGCACGGTCGAAGCGCTGCGGGAGGTCAAGGACGATGGTGAGCTGGCGTTGCTGCGCCTGGCGTGCGAGGCGGCCGACGCCGCGCTGGCCGATCTGGTGGAGCGGGGCGGGCTGCGGCCGGGCCGCACCGAGCGCGAGGTGAGCCGCGAGCTGGAGAACCTGATGCTCGACCACGGCGCCGACGCGATCTCGTTCGAGACCATCGTTGCCGCCGGGCCCAATTCGGCGATCCCGCACCACCGCCCCACCGACGCGGTGCTGGCCGCGGGTGATTTCGTCAAGATCGACTTCGGCGCCCTGGTTGCCGGCTACCACTCCGACATGACCCGTACCTTCATCCTGGAAAAGGCGGCCGACTGGCAGCTAGAGATCTACCAGCTGGTCGCCGACGCGCAACGCGCCGGTCGCGAAGCGCTGCATCCGGGCGCCGAGTTGCGTGACGTGGACGGTGCGGCGCGCCAGCTGATCGCCGACGCCGGCTACGGGGAAAACTTCGGCCACGGACTGGGGCATGGAGTTGGCCTGCAGATCCACGAAGCGCCGGGCATCGGGGCCACGTCCGCCGGAACCCTGCTGGCGGGTTCGGTCGTGACGGTGGAGCCCGGCGTCTACCTCCCCGGCCGCGGCGGTGTCCGCATCGAGGACACCCTGGTGGTTCCCGCGGACGCGCCACGCGACGCAGGTCACGGCGCGTCCGGTCCGGAGTTGCTCACCCGGTTCCCAAAGGAACTGATTACATTGCAGCTCTGAGATCTGGGCCGCCCCACTAGGTAAAGCCGTGATAGCTGGGCACACACCGCCGAGCACGCTTAGCGGCGACTGAAACCTGGGAAGTTCCTGGCAACTTCGGAGGGCTTGTCCGCTGCCCGATACGCTCAATGCCTGCGCTTCATCACAACCGAGTCTGTTCACGACAGATTATCGACCGCTCCATCACAGATTGTTTCAGTACCCGCGTCGTCGGAGGTGTGAGATGTCGTTTGTGTTTGCGGCCCCGGAATTCGTCACGGCTGCTGCCTCGGATGTGGCGAGTATCGGTTCGACAGTCAATTGTGCCGGTGCGGCGGCGGCGACCGCGACGACGCAAGTGCTGCCCGCGGGTTGCGATGAGGTATCGGCAGCCGTCGCCGCCCTATTCGGGGCGCACGGGCAGGCGTATCAGGCGATGAGCGCGCAGGTAACGGCCTTTAACAAGCAGTTTGCCTGGTTGATGAACTCCGGAGCGGGTGAATATGCGACCTCCGAAGCCGCGGGGGCGGCCTCTCTGCAGACTCTGCAGCAAGATCTGTTGGGGTTCATCAACTTGCCCACCAATCTGTTGCTTGGACGCCCCCTGATCGGCGACGGCGCCAGCGGCGCCCCGGGAACCGGGGCGGACGGCGCACCAGGCGGATTATTGATCGGCAACGGAGGTGCCGGTGGCTCGGCGGCGGCACCCATCTCAACGGCGGTAACGGTGGCGCCGGGGCCTGTTCGGCAACGGCGGGGCCGGGGAGCAGGTGGCGGATTGCTCGGCAACGGTGGGGCGGGCGGGTCTGCCGGTCTGTTCGGCAACGGCGGGACCGGCGGCCAGGGTGCCCCGGGCCACAACGGAGGGGCAGGCGGGGCAGGCGGGCTGTTCGGCATCGGTGGCGCCGGGGGCGCCGGCGGTAGCGCGATAGCCATTGCCGGGGCGGGCGGCGCCGGCGGTTCGGCCGGGCTGTTCGGCACGGGTGGCGTTGGCGGCATCGGCGGGAGCGCGACCTCAGGTCCTGGCGGCGCCGGGGGCGCCGGCGGTAGCGGCGGCATTTTCGCTGGCACCGGCGGGGCCGGCGGCGCAGGAGGGTTCACCGGACAGTTCGGGGTCGCCGGCGGAGCAGGGGTGTCGGCGGCACCGGTGGCCTGCTGTTCGGTAACGGAGGGGACGGCGGGGTCGGCGGCTTCGCCCCGACGCAGCTACCGGCGGTGCGGGCGGCAACGGCGGGGCCGGGGGCATGCTGGCCGGCTGGGGTGGTAGTGGCGGCGGCGGCGGATTCGGCGGCCAGGCCGGAGGTAATGGCGGTGCCGGCGGCAAGGCCGGGTTGATCGGTGATGGCGGGACCGGCGGGGGTGGTGGCGGCGGAGCGGTGGGCGGCGACGGGGGCCACGGTGGCGACGCCGATTTGATCGGCAACGGCGGGGCCGGCGGCAACGCAGGTATCAACATATTCGGCGTCAGCCCCGGTGTTGGCGGAATCGGCGGTGCCGGCGGGTTGTTGCTCGGCTTGAACGGGGCGACCGGGCTGGCGTAGCCGGCGTCATCACCCGGTCCCGAGGTCTCTCATCGAAGGTCGGGGGTGAGTTCGGCGGGTTAGCGTTGCCCTTTTACGCGGGTAAGCTCAGGCCGATGCCCACCCTCCTCGCACCCTCACGGGTAGAGGTTTACGCTCCACCGGCAGAACGTGATGGTGCTGCTGTGGGTATGGGCATGCCCTGGGGATCCCTGCCTAGAAGGCACGTAGACCCGTCACCATCCCGTAGCAGATCGGAGATCTAGAACATCGTGGCGAGCACTGCTGACTTCAAGAACGGACTTGTCCTGGTCATCGACGGGCAGCTGTGGACCATCACCGAGTTCCAGCACGTCAAGCCCGGCAAGGGGCCCGCGTTCGTGCGCACCAAGCTCAAGAACGTGCTGTCCGGCAAGGTCGTCGACAAGACCTACAACGCCGGGGTGAAGGTTGACACCGCCACCGTCGACCGCCGCGACACCACCTACCTGTACCGCGACGGCTCGGACTTCGTGTTCATGGACAGCCAGGACTACGAACAGCACGCGCTGCCCGAGTCGCTGGTCGGCGACGCCGCGCGGTTCCTGCTGGAGGGCCTGCCGGTGCAAGTGGCGTTCCACAACGGCGCCCCGCTGTACATCGAGCTGCCGGTCTCGGTCGAGATGGTGGTGTCGCACACCGAGCCCGGTCTGCAGGGCGACCGGTCCAGCGCGGGCACCAAGCCCGCCACCGTCGAGACGGGCGCGGAGATCCAGGTGCCGCTGTTCATCAACGCCGGCGACAAGCTGAAGGTGGACACCCGCGACGGCAGTTACCTGGGCCGGGTCAACGCCTGAGCATGCCGGACGGGGAACGCAAGCCGGACAAACCGGCGCCGAAATCGACGCGTCCGGTCAAAGGGCGCCACCAGGCGCGTAAACGCGCCGTCGACCTGCTGTTCGAGGCCGAGGCGCGGGGCCTGAGCCCCGCCGAGATGGTCGACGTTCGCACCGAGCTGGCCGCGGCCAACCCCGATGTCGCCCAGCTGCACCCGTACACGATTGCGGTGGCCCGCGGTGTCGCCGAGCACGCCGCCCACATCGACGAGCTGATCAGCGCGCACCTGCAGGCCTGGACGCTGGACCGGTTGCCGGCCGTGGATCGTGCGGTGCTGCGCGTCGCGGTGTGGGAGTTGCTGTACGCCGAGGACGTGCCCGAGCCGGTCGCCGTCGACGAGGCCGTCGAGCTGGCCAAGGAGCTGTCCACCGACGAATCGCCGGGCTTCGTCAACGGCGTGCTGGGCCAGGTCATGCTGGTGACGCCGCAGATCAGGGCGGCCGCCCAGGCGGTGCGGGGGCAGTCCTCGTGACCCGGCTGGAGCTGCGAGTCGTGCTGTCGGTGCTGGCAGCGGCGACGGTGGTGGTGGGCGCGGTGGTGAGCGCTGCGTTCGGCTGGACCATCGTGGCCTCGGTGCTGGCGATCTTCGCCCTGGGCGTGGGCGCCTGGGTGTATCACGCGGTCGAGCGCCTGATCCTGGCGCGCCGGATCAGCACGGTCCGTAGCGCGGCCAAGCCCCTGCAGCCGTTGCTGCCGGTGATGGCCGCCATCATGGGCCTGACCCAGGCGGTGGTGCGCTCGCTCACCGACGTCACCGATCTGCCGGCAAAGCGCTGGGAACTGCCGCAGTTGCCGTTGCTGAAACGGATGGAGAACCCGCTCGGCAACCGCGCCAACCGTGAGATCGTGGACGACGAGCTAGACGGCTGAACCTGCGGGAGCGCGTCCGATGATCACCTTGGACCGGCTGGTCAACGTCCTGGGTGGCTACGGCGTCCGGCTGCGCTGGTCGTCGGTGCCGCGCTCCACCGAGCTGCGCAGCGTGGTGATCCACGAAGCGGGCCCGGCCAGTCCCGGGTTCGGCGACCTGCTGCTGGCAATCGATGCGGCCTCGTCGGCCGAAGCGATGCAATGGGCGGCCGCGGCGCACGCCGTCGTCGTGCTTACCCGGGACCTCGACGAGCCCATTGACGACGGCTGGGCCGGTGCGGTGCTGGTGCTCGACCAAGCCGTGTCGTGGAGTGAGGTCGCCGCCGTGGTCTATGGGCTGGTGCTCGAGGGCCGCGAAACCGAGTCCGGGCGCGGTCCCACCGACCTGTTCGCGTTGGCCGACAGCCTGGCCGATGCGACCGGCGCGGCGGTGACGATCGAAGATCCGTTGCTGCGGGTGCTGGCGTATTCGCGGCGGCACAACGCCGATTCGGCCCGGGTGGCCACCATTCTGGAGCGGCAGGCGCCGGCCGAGCTGCGCGCACTGTTCGAGGCGCGGGGTGTGCTCGCGCACCTCGCGGCCCGCGACGAGCCGCTGTTCATCGACCCGGCACCCGAACACGGACTGGTGGGTCGGATGGTCGTGGCAGCCCGCTCCGGCCGGGAGATCCTGGGCTCGGTGTGGGTGGCCTGCCCGGCTCCGTTGAGCGGTGCCCAGCGCACCGCGCTGGCCGAGGGCGCCCACACCGTGGCGCTGCACCTGTTGCGCTCCCGGGCCAGCGCGGACCTGGAACGCCAGGTCGAATCCGATCTGGTGATCCGGTTGCTGGAGGGCACCATCGACGCCGCGACGGTGGTGAGCAGGCTGGGACTGCCGCCCGGCCCGCTCCGGGTGATCGCGCTGCACGCCACGATCGGGGCGTCCCGCGATGCCGCGCTGCTGCTGGCGTTCGACCGTGCCACCACCGGGTTCGGCTGGTCGCGACCGGGACGAAGCGCGTTGATCCGCAACACCATCTACACACTGCTGCCCGGCGAACAGGCCGACGGCGCGCGGCGCTGGATCAGCGGGCTGCGGGCCGCGCTGCCCGCGGACGCGGTGGTGTCGGCCGGCATCAGCGCGCCGGCCGAGCCGGCCGACCTGGTCGCCGCCCGTCAGGAGGCTGACGAGTGCCTGGCGCTGCAGGAGGCCGCAGCGCCGGGATCGGCGCCGCCGGTGTACGACGAGTCCTGGGACGAGGTGCTGCTGCAACGGCTGCGGACCGCCGCGCGGGCGGGCCGGTCGCCGGAGCGGGGCCCGGTGGTGGAGCTGCGGGCGCACGACCGCGCTCACGGCACCGAATACGTAGCCACGCTGCGGGCGTGGCTGGAGGCCCAGGGCGACCCGGCCGGGGCGGGTGAGCGACTCGGCGTCCACGAGAACACGGTGCGTTACCGGCTGCGGAAGATGGCCGAGATCACCGCGCTGCAGCTGGACGACGCCCGCAAGCGGTTGGCGATGACGATCGAGCTGGCGGCGACCGACCCCGATTGAGGCTGTCCCAGCCCGACAAATCCGGTAGCCCGATTTGTCCCGTCACGGCAATGCTTGCCGGGCCGGCCGACGCCACCATGGAATTGTGAGATCACCTTTCGCCCTGCTGCTGGTGCTGGTGGCCGCGTCGGCCGCGATGATCACCGGCGTCGGCGTCTACGACGTCCGCGCCGACTTCTATGCCGAGCAGGCGCAGAACCGTCGCCAGGTCATCGCGACTGTCGTGGGTGAGGCGCCGCGGCACCGGGACCTGGACAGCCCGCTGGCCACCGTGCCGGCCCGCTGGTCTGCCGGCGGTGCCGAACGCAGTGGCGCCGTCGTCGCCAACCGAACCGCGAAAACCGGTGACGTCGTACATATTTGGGTCGACGACGCCGGCCAGGCGGTGCACCCGTCCAACACCACCGCGGTCGACGAGGCGGTGATGGCCGCGCTCGGGGTCGGCGTGGCGGTATTTATCGCCGGGGTGTCGGTGCTGGGAATCGCGCGGTTCGCACTCGCCGGCCTGCAGCACCGGGACTGACTGTGCCGGTGTGTTGTCGGGACGCGACAACTGCCGGGAGCGCAGTTGTCCGGATCGGGCAAGCCGCCGGCCGCCACCGCCACCACCATGGGAATTGTCAGGTCAGAACATTCGGAGGTGTGTCATGGTGGTCGACAGCGAGCGGGTCGACGGCGGGCCGCGGTCGGCGATCGTCGTCGGTGCGGGCATCGTCGGGTTGTCGACGGCGTGGTTCCTGCAGGAGCGCGGGGTCGACGTCACGGTGGTCGACGGAGGCTACGTCGGCGCCGGTGCCTCGGGTGGCAACGCCGGCTGGATCGCGCCCGGCCTGATCGTGCCGCTGAACTCGCCTGCGGTGTTGCGTCTCGGGTTGCGATCGCTGCTCGATCCGCTTGCGCCGGTGAGTCCTCCAGCAGTGTAGGCGGCTCCGGACGTGCAGGTTCCCTCAAGACCAGCAAGTCAGTTGAAGGAACCCACAACCACGAAGAGGATCACGCCTGCGCAGCGGTTGCAGGCAGAAATTGATGAGGTGTTCTGCCGGCGGCGAGGACCTGGCGGTGCGATCGAGCAGGTCGCGGTGCTCGGCGCCCGGTTGTTGCTGGTGGCCGATCGAGGCCGAGGTGACCGCGTTTCTTGGGCCGGGGACCGCCATGAGCAATGGCGGCAGTGCGGCGCCCGCGCCGGATGCGCGCAACGGTACTGCCCGACCACGGTGAAACCACCGCCGGCCCGGCATGGAGCGCTAAAGGTGCGCGGCACCGCCGAGCGCCGCCGCAGTTGTCTTTCGCCGGTAAGGGGTGACCAAGACCAACGCGCTGGAGTCGCTGGTGATCGCCTGGGCCCGTGCGCGGACTGTCGACACGCGATGTGCAGGCCACCTGACTCGAGGCGCTGGCGAGACCGCCGCGCGTCGGAAATCGACGGTATCGCACCAGGAAGACATCCGCGACCAGTTCGAGGCCTGAGCGCTCGCCGCCTGACGACATCGAGTTGGGATTACCTGTTCCTCGACGCAGCCACTTCAAATACCACGCCAACGCGTCGGCCGACCCGGTGCTGGGCCGGGCGTGCAGGTATCGACACCGACGGCAAACCCGGTGTTCGTCGCTGGAGGCCGCTTCAAGCGAGTCCGGTGACGTGGAGGGGTTTTGACCGGGCTCGGTGAGCGCAGCTGGCGCGTCCGCCGCTGGTGGTCAGCGACGGTGCGGCCGGGTTGATCGGCGCGTGGTCAGAGCGCACCATGGGGCGCGCAGCGCTGCGGCAGCGGTGTCTGCATCGCGCCAGAAACGTTGGGCCAAGGTACCCAAGAACGCCCAAGCGAGGTCAAGGCCGACTACTGGTCGATCTGCCCGACACGATCACCTCGGCCCCGACGCGGTCGGGGTATGCGCAGCTACCGACGTTCTGTTACGTTGGCGCGACTCCCATCCGGCAGCGGTGTGGTGTCTGCCCTCCTCAGCACCGGCACCGCTGACGCCTACCTGCGGTCTCGCGAGCATCTGACCCAGCGTGCACCAATTTCACTGAGCGGACGTCTTTCGGTGAGACCCGCCGCCGTCAAGGCTTACCGGTCGGGCTGCCCATGAGGTTTCCCGTCTGAAGCCGTCGGCGGCGCTGATCGCGCTCCTGGCTTCGGGTGGCGAGGGTTCACCATGACACCGGCCGGGCTGCGCCGCTGGCCAACCTGCGCAGGTCGCCGCATGACCACTTTCCGAACTCCCGCAACGGAATTCGGGTCACGCCGAAATCATGCACGCCAACCGATTCAATGCCACTGCATAGAATCGATTGTCACAGGCTGGGACTATTCGTTTCAGGTGGAGCGAGCCTTCTCCTCACGAACGTGGCTAGATGCAGTCACCGTAGCGGCTGTTGAGTATGGCTGCCGACTCTCGGCGATCTGTGGAGGATCTCACGCAGGTATGGTGCGATGCTTCTCCAGAATCGGTCGAATCCGTACTGGGTGTAAAAGCCGTAATTCCGATGACCTGGAAGATGTTGGGCTGGTGATGTCGAGGGCGACCCGTGAGGTCAACGCCTTAACGCCGGACACGCGGACTATGAGTCACCGCGATCCTCGGCGGTCAGTTGTTATCTCGGTCCTAGACGGTTTAAAATAGTCGCGCGACATCTCAGCGGCGCATGTCCGCGCCTTAGTAGGCACAACGGCATTTCGCTGCAGGCGCGCACGACGGGATCCTCGACTGGCCCGGGTGACACCGGCTGGCGTCCACGGGCGGCTTGGGTTCGGCGGTGAATGCGCGGCGTCGAGCGCCCCTGCGCGATCCCAAGGTAGACGTTGGCGAAGTTCAGTCAACCAGTGGCCCGGGAATAGGTTAAGGCTGGGAACTGGAAGAAGTCATTGATGATGGCGTTGGGGCCCCTGAGAACTCGCCAGCGCAAGCACCTCTCAACGTCGTGAAAACCCACGGTGCCACTGTTGTCGGTGCGACGCATGCCCAGGGCGCCCCAGTCGTCGTTGACTGTGACGCTGGCTCGGTCGGTCGGGATCACCGCGTGATGACGATCCCCGCTGCGTCGCCGACGCGTCTTGAACTACCCAAAGACGAGCAGCAGGTCTGGAATCCGTGGCGCCGCTGGTGAAGCGTTTATGCCCCTAAACCGGTGCAGCTTCGTCTTCGTGGGGTGGCACGACCTTCCAGTCCAGCACGTGGCTGTTGTTCGCTGGATGCTGCCGGCCCACCAGTTGTGCTGTTACCCGGCGGTAGACGTGCTCCGTCTGTTCGCTCTGACCCCAAGAGTCGATGAACGAAGTAATAATGGTGTGGTACCTGAACAGATGACCCAAGGAGCCGTCTACTTTGGCGATCTCGGTGGATCACTCGGGAAGATGGTGGGCCAGTCAGCACCCCCATCCCCGAACGGCCAGGAACTGCCAGCGACAGAAGGCCGCTGGCGCGCAGGTCCTCGCGTTCTCGCGTGCCCGGATCCGTTACACGGTCGCGCTCGATGAGGCTGTCCTGGCCATGTCCGGGCCAGGATCACGCTACGGGCAACGGGCTGGGGTCGGCGAGGTCGGCTGGCCGCTTCGCAGTGTTGGTCGTCAGTGGCCGCGAATCCGGTTTCCTGCGTCGATCGGCTAGCCCAGCTTGCGGCTAAGAAACCCGGTGCGGCCTTATTGCTCAAGATCGACCGGGCGACTCGATCAGGTCGTTGTCGAGGGAGGAACCGCTGTGTCTGGTCCAGCAGGCTGATGGCGGATTCGTCCAGGCGTGCGGCGCTGTGGTGCCTTTACAGCGTCAGCCGAATCCGGTCGATCGCCGCGGGCGCCACGCCGAGGTTGGAGTGGCATGATTGTCACCACCCGTCGTGGTGGTGACGGGACCACTGGCCAGCGCGCACCGCGGCGTCGACGAGCCGCTGCACCAGATCGGGGTGGGTCTCGACCAGTTGCGCGCTGACCGTCCAGACGCTGGCGTATAGGTTGCGTTGGTCGCCGCTGAGGTCGGCCAGTACACGAGCGCCGTAGAGATCTTCCAGTGCCCGGCAGCCCACGGCAACCAGTCAACAGCGTCGACTGTGCCAGCGTCTAGACGCCGCTTTTGGTGGTGGGCCACCGCGGGAACAGATCGGTCTTGACGCTGGTGGCGGCGCTTCAACCGGTCCGCGGGCAGATCCACGTTGGAGTCTCGATGGCGACCAGGTCGACATCGCCCAGTTTCACACCGCCGCGCTCCAGCGTGGACAGCAGGCCCCGAGCCTCCCAGGTGCCCAGGGCGATCAATGTCTGCCGCCACGGGTCGAGCTGGCGATAGTCACCCAGCTCGCGGCGCAAGATGCGAATCGCCGCCGCCGAGACCCCGATCTGCGGCCCGCCAACTTCGGCGGGCGTACCGCACCCGACTGTCCGCACACGTAAAAGCCCTGAGGCCCCAGCAGCTGGGTGACGCCCAGCAGTGGCGTGGTACGCCCCCGGTGCCCGCAGCCCTCGCTGACTAACGGCGGATCTCCCACCGAACCTGGTGTAGGCGGGATGGCTGCAGGCAGTGTAAAGCGCCCTGGGCGCCGCTCACCCTCCAGGGCGATACCCTCCTGCGCCAACAACAAACCCGCTTCCAAGGCGTCAGCAGCGCATTGGGAACCGCAGTTACTGTAGGCCAGGACATCACGCTGACCGAGTCGTGGTCATTGCACGCTCCCACCGGTGGGGCGGCTCAACCCTGAGATGCTCGCGCAGTTCTCTGTACTCGGTGCGGAAACACCCGCGCTCCCTGCAGCAACGGCACCACCTTGATCAACGAACCCGTCAGACGTTTACAGATAGGTAGGCCGCAGAGATGATGAACTGTCTGGCGGCACCAGCCTCGAAATGGCTGGACGAGTTGCTCGGTGATGCCTGGCTGTTCGCCCACCGCGGTACGAACCCGACGTTATCCTGCAACGCCGTCCTGTAGCCCCCGCGCTGAGCGACAAGTCGCCGCTGCCAGCGGTCGCGGAAAAACATCTGGCAACATGGACGGCACGTTGCCGGTCACCAAGGTCGGCCACGATATCGGCGTACTTGGTGTCCAACGGATACGCCGAGAGATCAATCCCGCTATGACTCGACAGGGTCGACAGACCGACCTCAGGATGCACCAGCGAGTTGATGTATTCCAGCCGGTCTCGGGCGATGGCCGCAGTCTCTCCGAGGACCGGCATGATCACGAAAACCTCGGGTCTGGTCCGGATCAGGCCAGCGGCGCCACATCTGAGGTCCCATATAGGTCGCACGCATGATGTCCAGATTCGGCGAGATACTAAACACCGCTTCGGCCCACCGCCCGGCGAAGCGCCGACCGCGCGGTGACAATCCCGCCTGCAGGAGATAACCGGCTCGCCCTGCGGTGACCTGTGGACCTTGCAACGGGGCCGCGAACTGACAAACCATTTGCCTCTGGTGCAACGTATTGGACCTTTTCGGGTCGGCAAACCGCCCGCCCGCCTTGTCCAACAGCAGAGCACGCCGCCCCAGGAGTTCCGCCAGCTTCACCACTCCCAAGAACCGTCGGCACGGTCGCTGATATCGTGTAGTTCTAGGTGCTTGTCGACCCTGAAATTGCGCGCCTGAGCCGTTAAGCGACGTCACCATTATTCCAGGACACCCGGCCATCCGGACAGATGGTCCAGCGTCGCGGAAGATCCGCGCGACGTGGTAGGGCGGGTAGTACGTCGTGGAAACCGTCGCGCCCAAACCCAATCTGTCGGTCGCCGCGGCCATTGTTGCAACAACACTGGTTTGCCCATATGACGCTCTGATTGCCCAGGCCGACGCCGGTCATCTGAAGATCCCACCGTAACTGTTCGATCGCCAAACCGTCCGGCAAAAAACAGTCAAAACGAACTTCCTATGTTCCAACGTCTGAGCGATCCGCTTGTAATACTCACCGCTGAGAAAGCCATTCGTAGCGCCCACGTGACGCCACGCACCCTGGGCGTGGGTCACGTTGCCAGCCGAGAAAAACCCAGCGAGGTGCAGTTGACGGCCTTGGGGCACGGTCGTGGTCAAAGATGTCCTCCCGTTCGAGGAGTGGGCGGTCCGATCGAGTATCTATTCACGAGCCATCAGCAGCAATATAGGCCAAAACCCCGATGATTCCGGTGATTCCTTCCATCGCGCCGGGGTGATCGATGCACGGTCTGTTTGACACACAACGGTCGACTTGCCACCGACGGGACTTAACTGCTGCAAACGGATTCGGACCGGCATCCGGAAACCGAAGCGTCAGTGGTTACTGAGGCGATCTAAGTAAGACCAAGACATGCTCGCCGTGGCGGCATCCAATTCGTCAGCGATCGCATAAAATCACCAACGCAAAACAGGGAGCCTACGTGACGCCCCTTTTACACCGCTCCTGGGACATCACCCTTGCGCCGCTGCATCTTCCGACCCGACCGGATCCCAGGCTGGCGAAGTTCTTGCTGCAGTTCGCGGCCGACTGCCGGCGTGCGCCGCGGATGCGCGCCCTGCGGGCCAACGTGCCGCTGAACGAAGAATGCATCGAGGCGTTCGAGGTGCTCGTCGGCAACGGCGTCGACGTGCCGGTCACCGACGCGCCGGTGACCGCGGTCTTCCGCACCGCCGCGCGGGCGCAGCACCTGCTGACCGAGCTACGCGAACTCGAAAACGCCGGGCAGACAATCGATGTCACTTCCCTGGCGGGAGCCGAACTGCGCGAGCAGGTGCCGCTGGCGGCGGACGCGGTCACTGCCGGGCTCAACGTCAACGGGCAGCGCTTCGTCGACCCGGGCCGGTTCGTCGAGGCGCTGTGCCGTTCGGTGATCGAGCGGGGTGCGACCACCCGCAGGCTGCACATCGACGGCATCGGCACGTCGCGCACCGGTGTCGCGGTGCTGCCGAGCAGAGGCCTCGCACTCGAGGCGGACGTCGTCGTGCTGGCCACCGGCGCGCTGCTGTCGCGGCTGGCCGGCCGCCGGATGCGGGTGCCGGTGCGGGCCGGGCGCGGCTACTCGTTCACCGTGCCGGTCGACCGGCCGATCCCCGGTCCTATCTACCTGCCCGACGCGCGGGTGGCCTGCACGCCGTACCGCGGGCAGCTGCGCGTGGCAGGGACCATGGAATTCCGCGGCCCGCACGAAGCCGGCCGGCCCGAACGCGTGGACGCGATCGTCGCCTCGGTGCGCCCGTTGCTGGACGGCGTGCGCTGGGAGGAACGCAGCGACCTCTGGGTGGGGGCCCGCCCGGTCACCCCGGACGGCCGGCCGGTGATCGGCGAGGTCGGGCCGGGCGTCTATGTGGCCGGCGGGCACGGCATGTGGGGATTCGCGCACGGACCGGTCACCGGCCGGCTGCTGGCCGAGCAGATCACCACCGGCAAACAACCGCAGGAACTTCGCGAATTCGACCCGCTGCGCAAGGTGGGCCGCTAGAAACTTGGCCGGCACCGGCCGTCGAGTCGTCAGGGACGGTTGCCCGTCGGGCCCGTCCCTGACGACAACCCCTGGCAACCAACGAATCTGAAGTGAGGAGCAGCCAATGACCGGGCGGGCATGGATTTCCAGGCAGGCGTACGAACGGCTGCAGCAGCGACTGTCCTCGTTGCGCAAACAGTCGGCGTCGGGCCCCGATCCCGACGACGCGCAACTGCAGATCCAGCGGATCCACGACCTCATGCTCACCACCGTCGCCGGTGACGACCCACCCGACGACGGCATTGCCGAACCGGGCATGGTGGTGACCGTCCGCTTCGAGGACAGCGGTGACGTCGAGACGTTCCTGCTGGGGGTGCGCGGCGCCGAGCACGGCGACATCGAGGTCTACTCGACCCGGTCTCCGTTGGGTGCCGCGATCGTGGGCGCAGCACCTGACGAGCAGCGGACTTACCGCTTGCCCAGCGGTGAACAGTTGACTGTCACCCTGCTCGCCGCCGTTCCGTATGGCGTGCATGAGGCCGAACTCCCGGCCTGAAATCGCCGCCCCGGCGGCAGATGTCGCTTGCCAACCGGTGCCGAACGGTTCCGATCCCGCCCCGCCGACCTCTACTGTGGCATGGGATCAGCTGCAACCGCTGGCGGAAGACAGGTGACGAAATGAACCCAGACAGCGCCCCCAAGCGACGACTTCGAGTCTCCGCGCTGGCCGCGGTGGCCAACCCGTCGTACACGCGCATCGACACGTGGAACCTGCTCGACGACGCCTGCCGTCATCTCGCCGAGGTCGACCTGGCGGGCTTGGACAAGACCCACGACCTGGCCAAGGTGAAGCGGCTGATGGACCGCATCGCCGCCTACGAGCGGTACTGGCTGTATCCGGGGGCGGCGAACCTGGCGACCTTCCGCGCTCATCTGGAGATGTTGTCCACGGTGCGGCTCACCGAGGAGGTGTCGCAGGCCGTGCGGCTGCTGTCCGAATACGGTGACCGCACTGCGCTTTTCGACATCACCGCACCACTGGCCGACCAGGAGCTGGTGGCGCAGGCCAAGCAGCAGCAGTTCTACACGGTGCTGCTGGCCGACGACTCGCCGCACAACTCGCCGGACTCGCTGGCCGAGAGCCTGCGAGCGTTGCGCAACCCGGCCGACGACATCCAGTTCGAGATTCTGGTGGCTCCCAGTGTCGAAGACGCGATCACCGCGGTGGCGCTCAACGGCGAGATTCAGGCCGCGATCATCCGCCACGACCTGCCGCTGCGCTCGCGTGACCGGGTGCCGCTGATGAACACGCTGCTGGGCGCCAACGACGACGTCCCGGTGTCCGACCGCGCGCACGACTGGGTCGAATGCGGCGAGTGGATCCGCGAGCTGCGTCCGCACATCGACCTGTACCTGCTGACCGACGAGTCGATCGCGGCGGGCAACGAGGACGAACCCGACGTCTACGACCGCACCTTCTACCGCCTCAACGACGTCACCGATTTGCACAGCACGGTCATCGCCGGTCTGCGAAACCGGTTCTCCACACCGTTTTTCGATGCGTTGCGGGCCTACGCGGCCGCGCCGGTCGGTCAGTTCCACGCACTGCCCGTCGCGCGCGGCGCGTCTATCTTCAACTCCAAGTCACTGCAGGACATGGGCGAGTTCTACGGCCGCAACATCTTCATGGCCGAGACGTCCACCACCTCCGGTGGGCTCGATTCACTGCTCGACCCGCACGGCAACATCAAGAAAGCGATGGACAAGGCGGCGATCACCTGGAACGCCAACCACACCTACTTCGTCACCAACGGGACCTCCACCGCCAACAAGATCGTGGTGCAGTCGCTGACCCGCCCGGGCGACATCGTGCTGATCGACCGCAACTGCCACAAGTCACACCACTACGGCCTGGTGCTGGCCGGTGCCTACCCGCTGTATCTGGACGCCTATCCGCTGCCGCAGTTCGCCATCTACGGAGCGGTGCCGCTGAGCACCATCAAGAAGGCGCTGCTGGACCTCGAGGAGGCCGGGCAGCTGGACAAGGTGCGGATGCTGCTGCTCACCAACTGCATCTTCGACGGGGTCGTCTACAACCCGCGGCAGGTGATGGAGGAGGTGCTGGCGATCAAGCCGGACATCTGCTTTCTGTGGGACGAGGCGTGGTACGCGTTCGCCACCGCCGTGCCGTGGGCCCGGCAGCGGACGGCGATGGTGTCGGCCGAACACCTCGAGCAGCGCCTGGCCTCCCCGGAATACCGTGCGGAGTACCGCAAGTGGCAGGCCTCGATGCAAGGAGTGCCCCGCTCGGAGTGGGTCGATCGCAAGCTGTTGCCGGATCCCGATCGGGCCCGGGTGCGGGTGTATGCGACGCACTCCACGCACAAGTCGCTGTCGGCGTTCCGGCAGGCGTCGATGATCCACGTCCGCGACCAGGACTTCAACGCTCGCGCCCGCGACGCGTTCGGCGAGGCGTTCCTCACGCACACCTCCACCTCGCCGAACCAGCAGCTGCTGGCCTCACTTGACCTGGCTCGTCGCCAGGTCGACATCGAGGGGTTCCAGCTGGTCCGCCAGGTCTACGACATGGCCCTGGTGTTCCGGCACCGGGTCCGTAAAGACCGGTTGATCAGCAAGTGGTTCCGCATCCTCGACGAATCCGACCTGGTTCCGCAGGAGTACCGGGCGTCGGTCAGCTCGTACCGGGAGGTCCGGCAGGGCGCCCTGGACGAGTGGAACGAGGCCTGGCGGTCCGACCAGTTCGTGCTGGATCCCACCCGGGTCACGCTGTTCCTGGGCAACACCGGAATGAACGGTTACGACTTCCGCGAGAAGATCCTGATGGACCGGTTCGGTATCCAGATCAACAAGACGTCGATCAACAGCGTGCTGCTGATCTTCACCATCGGCGTTACCTGGTCGAGCGTGCATCACCTGCTCGACGTGTTGCGCCGGGTGGCCATCGACTTCGACCGGGAGAAGAAGGCCGCCAGCACCGCCGACTGGGCGCTGCACGAGCGCCGGGTCGAGGAGATCACCGAGGATCTGCCGCATCTGCCCGACTTCAGCGAGTTCGACGTCGCGTTCCGGCCGGAGGGGGCGACCAGCTATGGCGACACCCGCTCGGCGTTCTACGCCGGCTACGAGGAATCCGACCGTGAATACGTGCAGATCGGTACCGCCGGGCGTCGGCTCGCCGAGGGAAAGACGTTGGTGTCCACCACGTTTGTGGTGCCCTACCCGCCGGGTTTCCCGGTGCTGGTGCCGGGGCAGGTGGTCTCCAAGGAGATCATCTACTTCCTGGCTCAGCTCGACGTGAAGGAAATCCACGGCTACAACCACGATCTGGGATTGTCGGTGTTCACCCAGGAGGCGCTGGCCCGGCTGGAGGCCAAGCGCAGCGCGGTGACCAGCGCCAGTAGCAACGGCAACGGGTCCGGTCCGGCCACCGGAGCCGAACAGACGCTGGTGGCCAACGAGCACACCGTTCCGGTGAACTGAGTCGGGGCTGCTTCGGCCGTCCGCCTCGCCGTCGGCGGCTGCCGAGCGGGAATCCGGCGACGGCACAGCGGCGTGTCGCGTCGTGTGATTCCCAGTCGGCGCGCCTGCGCGCGGGCGCGCGGCCGTTACGCTCACCGGGATCGGAAGTTGCCGCGGACGCCTCGGGTGGCGCAATAGCCCACTGATCCGCGGTTTTCGCTGGTCGCAGCCGACCGGCCCGAACCGTGGCCTGGCGCATTGGTCGGTGCCGCCACCGACCCGCTCCGAGTGTCCAGAATGGGCCGCTGACCTGCATTAGCGTGACGGCGTGGCCGAAGCAGTACCGATCCAGGGAGCCCGGGCCGACCGGGCCCGGCGCACCGCCGACGTGTTGCGTCAGCAGATCCACGCCGGCGCCTACGCCGACGGCTTGCCGGCGGAGAGCGAACTGGCCGCCGAATTCCTGGTGTCGCGCAACACCATTCGCGAGGCGCTCGGCGTACTGAAGAACGAAGGGCTGATCGAACGCGGACCCAAAGTGGGAACCCATGTCGCGCAACGGAAGTACGCGCACGGCCTGGATGCGCTGCTGGGGCTCAAGGAAACCTTCAGGAACGACGGCGAAGTGCGCAACGAAGTCCGCGTCGCGATGTCGGTGGTGGCCCCGCCGTCGGTGGCCCACCGACTGCGGCTGGAACCCGGCGCGCAGGCGGTGTTCGTCGAACGGTTGCGTTTCCTGGGCAATCTGCCGCTCAGCCTCGACCTGACCTACCTGGCGCCCGATATCGGCGCCGAGGTACTCAAGCATCGGCTGGAGACCGACGACATCTTCGCGCTCATCGAGCAGGTCAGCGGCCAGGTTCTGGGTTCGGCGACGCTGGCGCTGGAAGCCATTCCCGCCGACGCCCATTCGGCGGCCACCCTGCAGGTGCCCGACGGGGCGCCGCTGCTCATGCTCGAGCGGCTCACCAGCCTCGACGACGGCCGGCCGGTCGACCTGGAGTACATCCGGATGCGCGGTGACCGAATCACCATGCGCGGCAATCTGATTAGGAGCAAGCCTTGACACTGGTCAGCAACAACCGCGCCGACGTGCCGGTCACCATCGACGAGTCGCTGTGCATCGACGGTTGCACGCTGTGCGTCGAGGTCTGCCCGCTGGACGCGCTGGCGATCAACCCCGACACCGGCAAAGCGTTCATGCACGTCGACGAATGCTGGTACTGCGGGCCGTGCGCGGCCCGCTGTCCGACCGGCGCCGTCACCGTCAACATGCCCTATCTACTCCGCTAGGACCGACCATGAAACTCCGCGCCGCCCTTATGTCGGTGGTGATCGTGGCGGCGACCCTGAGTTCGGGCTGCTCATTGGAGTCGATGGCCGATTCCGCCGGGGTGGTCAACGTCGTCGTCGGCTACCAGTCCAAGACCATCAACACCGTCACCGCCGGCACCTTGCTGCGCGCCCAGGGCTACCTGGAGCACCGGCTGGCCGACATCACCGCCCGCACCGGAACCCGATACGCGGTGCGCTGGCAGGACTACGACACCGGCGCCCCGATCACCGCGCAGATGCTGGCCGAGAAGATCGACATCGGCTCGATGGGGGACTACCCCCTGCTGATCAACGGTTCCAAGACGCAGGCCAACCCCCGCGCGCGTACCGAGCTGGTCTCGGTCACCGGGTACAACCCCAAGGGCGCACTGAACATGGTTGTGGTGAAGCCTGATTCGGCTGCCACCACGCTTGCCGATTTGTCCGGCACGAAGGTGTCGGCCTCGGTGGGTTCGGCCGGCCACGGCACCTTGGTGCGAGCCCTGGCCAAGGACAACGTATCCGGAGTCGACGTGCTCAACCAGCAGCCGCAGGTGGGTGCCTCGGCCCTGGAATCCGGTCAGGTGCAAGCGCTTTCACAGTTCGTCGCGTGGCCGGGGCTGCTGGTCTACCAGAACAAGGGCAAATTGCTCTACGACGGGGCCGAACTGGATGTGCCGACCCTGCACGGTGTGGTGGCGCGGCGGGCCTACGCCGGCGCCCACCCCGAAGTGCTGGCGGCGTTCCTGCAGGCGCAACTGGACGCCACCGACTTCCTCAACACCAGGCCGCTGGAGGCCGCCCGCATCGTCGCCGAGGCCAGCGGGCTGCCACAGGAAGTGGTGTACCTCTACAACGGGCCCGGCGGTACCTCCTTCGACGCCACGCTGAAGCCGTCGTTGGTGGAGGCGCTCAAAGGCGATGTCCCGTACCTGAAGTCGATCGGCGATTTCGCCGACGTCGACATCGACGGTTTCGTGCAGGAGGAGCCGCTGCGTGCGGTGTTCGGCGCGCGCGGACTGGATTACGCGGCGGTGCGCCGGCGCACCACCAACCCGTCGGCTCTTGGCGGGGATCCCGCGCTGGCCAGTGAACTGTGGCTGGACGGCGCCGCCGCGACGCAGCCGGTGGCCAGTCCGACCGCCCTGTTGCAGGCGGTCCGGGATGCGACCGCCCGCGGCGCGAAAGTGCGCGCCGCCTACGTGCCCGACGCCGAGCTGGGCACCCGCTGGTTCGCCGACAAGGCGGTCTGGGTGCGCGACGGTGCCGTCTACCGCCCGTTCGGCACGGTGGCCGGGGCGCGGCGTTACCTGGCCGCGCACCCGGGCGCGGTGACGGTGAATTATCAACAGGCACTGGGAGGTTCGCTATGACGGCCGAGTTGACCGACAGGGTGGTCGGGGCGGTCCCCGCCCCGGTCTTCGTGACGCTACGACGGACGCGCTCGCCGTGGCGGTCGCGGCTGCTGCGGCTGGCGTCGGTGCTCGCGGCGGTCGGGTTGTGGCAGCTGCTCACCGCCGGCAAGGTGCGGTTCTGGCTGCGGTTCGACACGCTGCCGACCGTCACCGAGATCACCCATGCGGCGAACCGCCGGCTGCAAACCTACGAGTACTGGCTGGATTTGGCGCAGTCCCTGCTGCGCATCCTGACCGGGTTCGGCATCGCCGCGGTGATCGGTGTCGCGACCGGGGTGCTGCTCGGGCGTTCGAAGTTGTTCGCCGACACCATCGGCCCGTTGACCGAGCTGGCCCGGCCCATCCCCGCTATCGCGATGGTGCCGGTGGCGATCCTGCTCTTTCCCACCGACGAAGCCGGGATCGTGTTCATCACGTTCCTGGCCGCCTTTTTCCCGATCATGGTCAGCACCCGTCACGCCGTGCGGGCGCTGCCCACGCTGTGGGAGGACTCGGTGCGCACCTTGGGCGGCCGGCGCTGGGAGGTGCTGACCCAGGTGGTGCTGCCCGGCATCCTGCCCGGCGTGTTCGGCGGCCTGTCGGTGGGCATGGGGGTGGCGTGGATCTGTGTGATCTCCGCGGAGATGATCTCCGGCCGGCTGGGGGTCGGATACCGCACCTGGCAGGACTACACGGTGCTGGCCTATCCGCAGGTGTTCGTCGGGATCATCACGATCGGCGTCCTCGGCTTCGTCACGGCCGCGGCAGTGGAACTTCTCGGCCGGCGGGTGACGCGCTGGCTACCGCGCGCGCAGGAGGAGCAAAGATGACCCCGACGAGCCACGCGATGAGCCTGGAACTCGATCGAGTTCGATTGTCCTACACCGGAGAACCGGTCATCGACGGGCTGAGCCTGGTGGTGCGTCCGGGTGAGATCCTGGTGCTCACCGGACCGTCGGGTTGCGGCAAGTCCACCGTGCTGCGGGCGGTGGCGGGGTTGCTGCGGCCCGACGCCGGCCGGGTGCTGGCCGACGGCGTCGAGGTCACCACCACCTCGGGTGACCGCGGCATGGTGTTTCAGGACAACGCGCTGTTGCCCTGGCGCAGTGTGCGATCCAACATCGAACTCGCGCTGCGGCTGCGTGGTGTGCCGCGGGCCGGGCGGCGTGCGCAGGCCGAAAGGTGGATCGCCGAACTCGGGCTCGGCGGCTTCGGCGACTACCTGCCCAAGAGCCTGTCCGGCGGCATGCGGCAGCGCGTCCAGCTGGCCCGAGGTCTGGCCGGCGCGCCGCGGGCGGTGATGATGGACGAGCCGTTCGGCGCGCTGGACACCCAAACCCGTTCCGCCATGCAGAGATTGCTGATCGACACCTGGAGTTCCCATCCCACCACCGTGGTGTTCGTCACCCACGACGTGGACGAGGCGCTGTTGCTGGGTGATCGAATCGCGGTGCTGGGCAAGGCCGGACAACCGCTGCGCGCGGTCATCGATGTGCCCGAGCCGCGCGTCGACACGCCCCGTCCGGCGCTGCGTGCCGAGATCATCGCCGCGCTCGATCATTCGGTGGTGGCGGCATGATGCAGATCCCGGACGTGCAACCGCAGGTGCGGCTGGATTGTGACGTGCTGGTGATCGGTGGCGGCACCGCGGGCACCATGGCGGCGCTGACCGCGGCCGAGCACGGCGCCCAGGTGCTGCTGTTGGAGAAGGCGCATGTGCGGCACTCGGGCGCGTTGGCGATGGGCATGGACGGGGTGAACAACGCCGTCATCCCCGGCAAGGCCGAACCGGAGGACTACGTCGCCGAGATCACCCGGGCCAACGACGGAATCGTCAACCAGCGCACCGTATATCAGACCGCCACCCGCGGCTTCGCCATGGTGCAGCGGCTGGAACGTTACGGGGTCAAGTTCGAAAAGGACTCCCATGGCGAGTATGCGGTGCGCCGGGTGCACCGCTCGGGCTCCTATGTGCTGCCGATGCCCGAGGGCAAGGACGTCAAGAAGGCCTTGTACCGGGTGCTGCGGCAGCGCTCCATGCGGGAGAAGATCCGCATCGAGAACCGCCTGATGCCGGTCCGGGTCCTGGTCGCCGACGGCCGGGCCGTCGGCGCCGCCGCGTTGCACACCCGCACCGGCGAATTCGTCGCCGTCGGCGCCAAGGCGGTGATCCTGGCGACGGGTGCGTGCGGCCGGCTGGGTCTGCCCGCCTCGGGGTATTTGTACGGCACCTACGAGAACCCGACCAACGCCGGGGACGGCTACTCGATGGCCTATCACGCCGGCGCCGAGCTGTCCGGCATCGAGTGCTTCCAGGTCAACCCGCTGATCAAGGACTACAACGGCCCGGCCTGCGCGTACGTGGCCAACCCGTTCGGCGGGTACCAGGTCAACGCCGACGGAGAACGGTTCGTCGACTCCGACTACTGGTCGGGGCAGATGATGGCCGAGGTGAAATCCGAGATCGACTCCGCCCGCGGACCCATCTACCTGAAGGTGTCACACCTGCCCGACGAGACGCTGACCGCGCTGGAGAACATCCTGCACACCACCGAACGGCCCACCCGCGGCACGTTCCACGCGAACCGCGGCCACGACTACCGCACCCACGACATCGAGATGCATATCTCAGAAATCGGTTTGTGCAGTGGGCATTCCGCATCCGGGGTGTGGGTCGACGAGCATGCCCGCACCACGGTGCCGGGCCTGTACGCCGCCGGTGACCTGGCGTGCGTGCCGCACAACTACATGATCGGGGCGTTCGTCTTCGGCGATCTGGCCGGTGCCGATGCTGCCTCGTCCGTTTTGGAAGTTGCTGCACCACAACAACTCCCGTCCGAACAATTGCGAGAGGCGCACGAGTTGATCTACCGCCCGTTGCGCCATCCGGACGGGCCGCCGCAACCGCAGGTGGAGTACAAGCTGCGGCGCTTCGTCAACGACTATGTGGCGCCGCCGAAGTCGGCGGCCAAGCTGTCCATCGCGGTGCGCACCTTCGAGCGGATGCGCGACGAGATCGCCGCCATGGGTGCGCGCACCCCGCACGAGCTGATGCGCGCCGTCGAGGTGTCATTCATCCGCGACTGCGCCGAGATGGCCGCCCGGTCCTCGCTGACCCGGACCGAATCACGCTGGGGCCTCTACCATGACCGCGCCGACCTGCCCGGCCGCGACGACAGCCAGTGGGGCTATCACCTCAACCTGTGCAAGGGTCCCGGCGGGGACATGCTGTTCCGCAAGCGGCCGGTGGCGCCGTATTTCGTGTCGGTGCCCGAACTCGACGGCCTGCCGCCGGCCGACCAGCGGGAGCTCGACGTGCAGGAGCCCGCGCTGGTCGGCGGGCAGGCGCCGGCGACCACCCGGTCGCGGATCACCGCGGCGCCCGCGGTGGAGCCGCCCTCGCCGCGCATCGCCGCGGTGCTGGCGCTCGACGAGCCCACCACCGAAACGCTTGCCGACTACCTCACCGACCCCGATCCCGGGTGCGGCGCACCGCGGTGGCCACGCTGACCGAGCACACGCCCGACGGCTACGGACCAGCGCTGCTGGCCGCGCTGGACGACGCCGACGCTTCGGTGCGCCGCACCGCCGCCGAGGGAGTCCGGGAGCTGGTCGAGGTGCTGCCCGACCCGGCGCAGGCCCGTGGTCACCTGGATTCGCCCGACCGGGTGGTGCGGGCGGCCGCAGTCTATCTGTTGGCCGCGCGGCGCGCCGGTGAGCCGGACTTGTACCGCCGGGCCCTCGCCGACGACGATCACCGGGTGCGCATCGAGGCGGTGCACGCACTGGTGTCGGTGGACGACGCCGCCGGGGTGATCGCCGCCACCGGCGACGAGAACCGCGAGGTCCGCATCGCCGCGGCCGCCGGCCTGGCGACGCTGCGCGACTGCCCCGACACCGGCCGGGCCGCAGGCCGGCTGATCGCCGACCCCGACCCGCTGGTGCGCGCCGCGGCCTTGACCGCCATCGGCAAAATCGGTTGTAGCACAGAAGATTTGGGGCAGGTCGAGCAGGCCCTGCGGGCACCGGCCTGGCAGGTCCGCGAAGGCACGGCGCGGGCCCTGGCGGGGGCCGGCGCCGAGTTCGCGGTGCCGCGGCTGGCAGATGCATTGGGCGACGCGCATCTGGACGTCCGAAAAGCGGCCGTGCTCAGCCTGACTCGCTGGTCCGACCAGAGCGCCGCCCGGCATGCGCTGGGTATCGCGCTGAAGGACAACGACGCCGACGTGCGCGCCTACGCCCGGTTGGCGCTGGACATGGCCGGATAGTCGGACAGCATCGCCGGTGACTCGGCCATGGCTCCAGCCTCAAAGCTTTCCCTACAGCCCCAGCGCGCGGTAGGTGTGCCGGACGAACCGCGGTTGGGCGGTGCGCAGCCGGGCCAGGGTCGGGTTGCCCGCTACCGCGGCGGCGGCGTTGACGGTCAGGTCGGGGCAGTACTGGATCAGGTACATCAGGATCAGGTCCGCGCTGGGGTCGGCCTGCCACCACGTCCCGTAGGCGCCCGGCCAGCTGAACGTGCCCACGCCGCCGGGCCCGAACAGCGGGGTGGCCTTGGCCGGATCGGTCACCACCGACAGGTTCAGCCCGAACCCGCGGCCCACCCAATACGGCGAGCCGAGGAAGTGGTGCCGCTTCTGCTCCTCGGTCAGCCGGTCGGTGCGCATCAACCGCACCGATTCCGGGGACAGCACCCGCACGCCGTCGATTGACCCGTCGCCGAGCAGCATCCGGATGAACCGCAGGTAGTCGTCGGCGGTGGACCACAGCCCGCCGCCGGCGTTGCAGAACGACGGCGGCTTGACCTGCGGTGGTCCCATCACGTCGTGACGCAACTGGTCGTTTTCGTCGTGCCGGTACATGGTGGCCGCGCGGGAGCGCGCCCCGGGCGCTACGAAGAACCCAGTGTCGGGCATGCCCACCGGACCGAGCACGCGCTCGTCGAAAACCTCGTAGAGCGGCTTGCCCTCGATGCGGGACAGAATGACGCCCAGCACGTCGATGGCGTGGCTGTAGGTCACCTTTTCACCGGGTTGGTGGACCAGCGGCAGCGCGGCGAGTTCGGCGAGCCAGACGTCGGAACCCTGGTTGAACGGCAGTCGTAGGTAGGACCGGCCGATCGGGCCGCCCACCGAGAACCCGTAGGCCAGCCCGCTGGTGTGGGTGAGCAGATCCTCGATCAGGATCGGCCGCCGGGCGGGATGCGTTCGGTCCAGCGGGCCGTGTGGGTCGTCGAGCACCCTGGGATCGGCGAGTTCCGGTGCCCACCGC
This sequence comes from Mycobacterium kiyosense, assembly GCA_021654635.1. Taxonomy (NCBI): domain Bacteria; kingdom Bacillati; phylum Actinomycetota; class Actinomycetes; order Mycobacteriales; family Mycobacteriaceae; genus Mycobacterium; species Mycobacterium kiyosense. The sequence continues at coordinate 3,684,325 of AP025179.1, read as the reverse complement.
GCGACCGGATCGCGCAGAGTCAGTTTGCCCTCGTCGACCAGGCTCATCACGGCCGCCACGGTGACGGGTTTGGTCATCGAGGCGATACGAAACAGCGTGTCGCGCTGCATCGGTAGCCCCGCCTCGACATCGCGGTAGCCGATTTCGTTGACTTGCAACACTTCTCCACGCTGCCAGACCACCGTCACCGCTCCGGAGAGCAGACCGGCGTCACAGACCTCGCGGATGGTTGCCTGATTGCCGTCGAGATTCACCCGGGTAGGTTAGCCGCCCGGTCCGTCGAGGCGACGCGCGCGCCGACAAATTGGCGGCTCCGCAAAGAGCGCGCCGGGCGGCCCTCGGGCCGGTCAGTTACTTCTGCGAAACCGTTTGCACCATCGCAGCCGCATGTTACTGTCGCGCTCTCCGGCAATTGTGATCTGGGGAACACGCTGTGAGGGCGGCGACGTGCTGTTGACGGTGTCGTCGCCGGTGAACCAGGGTGCGGGGTGTGCAGTCACCGAGACCCGCGACCATGGCCGGTGCCTGGGTTTCCAGGCTCCGGCATACCGTACGACGAGGGCGGCGGCCCGCCGCTCGCTACCACTGGTTGGTTAACTCAGCAAAGGCTGGCCATGAATGGCTTGATCTCACAAGCGCAAATTTCCCAACGACGTGTTTCCTGCCGATCCTGGACCCGGCCGTCAGTCGCGATTGTGTTCGCCGCGGCCGTTGTCGCGACGGTCATCACCGGATGTGGAAACAAGAATTCGACCGCCACGTCCTCGACATCGGCGACTTCCGGATCCGCGGCCTCATCGGCGACCTCCGGGGCCAGCTCCGGTTCGTCGGCGGCTCCCTCGCCGGAGGCGCAGCAGTTGCTGCAGGACAGCTCCAAGGCCACCACCGGGTTGCACTCTCTGCACGTGAACCTGCAGACCGCCGACATCAACACCTTGCCGATGGAGTCGGTCAACGCCGACGTCACCAACCAGCCGCAGGAACTCGGGGGGCAAGCCGTCGGTGACGCCATGATCCGGCTGCAACCACAGGCACCCGCGGTGCCCAAGCAGTTCGTGGTCACCAAGAAGACGATGTACACCAAGGACGACACCGGAAAGTACACCTCGGCCGGGCCGGCGGACAAGATCTACGACCCCGGTGTGGTGCTGGACAAGGACAGGGGAATCGGCTCCGTGATCGCCAAGGTCCAGAGTCCGCAGATCGCCGGTAACGAGAACATCGACGGGGTGGCCACCATCAAGGTGACCGGGACGATCGACCCGGCTGTCGTCGACCCGCTGGTGCCGCAGATCGGCAAGGACGCCAAGGGTCCGCTGCCGATCACCCTCTACATCGTCGACGCGAAGGCGCCGGGCGCTCCGGGCAATCCGCCGAGTGCCTACCTGGTGCGGATGGTGCTCGACAAGGACAAGGGTCACGTCACCATCACGCTGTCCAATTGGGGAGCGCCGGTGACCATCCCCAACCCGCAGGGATAACGGGCTCGTTCGGGTAGGGAACCGACCCGGATGTGCGGCACTGCATTGCGGCCGCCGGACTCCGGGTCGGTTCTCGTCCGCAGTTCGTCTCCAGTGATGCGCAGGATCCCAGCGTGCAGCCATTGAGAATTCTCCAAGGCTCCATCAAGGCCGAGCTTGCACTATTTGGGCCAACTCGCCGGAAAGCCCGGCGCGCAGCCGATTTCACTCGACCAGACCTGGAGGACCAGCAATGACCAACGACGTCCCGGAGGTTCAGGAGCGCGGGACCGACCCGCGCCCCGGTCCTCCGCCGGGCGGGGAACCCCCGGTGTTGCCCGATGTCTGGGTGTACAACGGGCGGGCCTACGACCTGAGCGACTGGATCGACAAGCATCCCGGGGGTGCCTTCTTCATCGGGCGCACCAAGAACCGTGACATCACAGCGATCATCGCGTCCTATCACCGCGATCCGACGGTGGTCGAACGCATTCTGGAGCGCCGCTACTCGCTGGGCCGGGAAGCCACTCCGCGCGACATCCATCCCAAGCACAACGCCCCGCCGTTTTTGTTCAAACCAGACTTCGACAGCCGGCGCGACACCCCGCACTACCGGTTCGACAACCAAGAAGACCTGATGCACCGGGTCAAGGCGCGGCTGACCGAGCCGGCGCTGGCGGCGCGAATCAAGTTGATGGACCGGCTTTTCAACGTTGTCGCCGTGCTGTTGGCGATCGGCTACTTCGGTGTGCAGGGGCTGCGCCTGGTCGAGCCGCGGTGGATGCCGTTGTGGGCCTTTGTGTTTGCGATGGTCGTGTTGCGCAGTTCGCTAGTCGGCTACGGCCACTACGCTCTGCACCGTGCGCAGCGCGGCCTGAACCGGGTGTTCGTCAACTCCTTCGACCTCAATTACATCGCGCTGGCGCTGGTGGTCGCCGACGGTCACACGCTGCTGCACCACCCGTACACCCAGAGCGCGGTGGACATCAAGAAGAACGTGTTCACCATGATGATGGGGTTGCCCAGGCTGTATCGGGTGCCCGTGCACACGGTCCACAAGCTCGGCCACACGGTGACGGGCATGGCGGTGCGGATCGCCGACGTCTGGAACATGACCCGCAAGGTGGGAGTCGAAGAGGGCTACGGCAGCTGGCGCAACGCGTTACCGCACTTCCTCGGGTCGTCCGGGGTGCGGTTGCTGCTGGTGACCGAGATGGTGGTGTTCCTGGCCGTCGGCGACTTCTGGGCCTGGGCATTGCAATTCGTCGCGACGCTGTGGGTCAGCACCTTCATGGTGGTGGCCAGTCACGAGTTCGAGGACCAGGACTCGGCAACCGAAGCAGCAGGGGAGGATTGGGGGGTCGACCAGCTCGAGCACGCCCACGATCTGAAGGTGATCGGCAACCGCTACGTCGACTGCTTCCTGTCGGCCGGCCTGAGCTCGCACCGCGTGCACCACGTATTGCCGTTCCAGCGAAGCGGTTTCGCCAACATCGTGACTGAGGACGTGTTGCGCGAAGAGTCGGCGAGGTCCGGAGTGGAATGGTTGCCGCCGAAGAGTTTCCTCACCGATCGGCTGCCCACGCTCTGCTGCACTTACCTGTTGTCGCCGTCGCGTCCGGCCCGGGAACGCAACTGGGGTCTGCTGCGTGAGCACCTCTCGCCCACGGCGTTCAAGGACAGCGTCAACTACGTGGTCGCCGGCTTCGTCGGAATCGGGTCGGTATGAGCACCCGGGAGGGCGGTGTGGTGTTGCCCGCCGAAGAAGTCGACGAGATCGGCCTGGCGCAGCTGCCGCCGGCGCCGCCTACCACGGTCGCGGTCATCGAAGGCATCGCGACGGGCGGGCCGCAGCGCACGGTCGGGCAGGCCGACGCCGCCGCGCGGGTCGCCGAGCTTTTCGACGATCCCGAACAGCGGCAACGGATTCCGCGGATATACCAGAAGACGCGGATCGACACCCGCCAGATGGCGGTGGACCCGCTGAACCCCGAATTCGGCGCATTCCGGCGTGACCCTGCGACGATCCGGGACCGGATGAACATGTTTTTCGACCACGCGGTTCCGCTGGCGGTGGACGTGAGCAGACGAGCGTTGGCCGACTTACCCTACGGGGCCGACGAGATCGGGTTGCTGGTGTTCGTCACCAGCACCGGGTTCATCGCGCCGGGTGTCGACGTCGCGGTTGTCAAGGAACTCGGCTTGTCGCGGTCCATTTCGCGGGTGGTGGTCAACTTCATGGGTTGTGCCGCCGCGATGAACGCCGTGCGCATCGCTGCCACCTACGTGCGGGCCCATCCGAGCATGAAGGCGCTGGTGGTGTGCATCGAATTATGTTCGGTGAATGCAGTTTTCGCCGACGATATCAACGACGTGGTGATCCACAGCCTGTTCGGTGACGGTTGTGGCGCGCTGGTGATCGGCGCCAGCCAGGTGCGACAGCTGCTTCCGCAGGGCAGCGTGGTGATCCGCAGCAGCTTCACCCAACTGCTCGACGGCGCCGAGGACGGCATCGTGCTCGGCGTCAACCACAACGGCATCACCTGCGAGTTGTCGGAGAACCTGCCCGACTACATCTATCGCGGTGTCGAACCCGTGGTGGCAGAAGTGTTGCGGGACAACGGGTTGGCTAAGTCCGACATCGATCTGTGGGCGATCCATCCCGGCGGCCCCAAGATCATCGAGCAGTCGGTGCGTTCCTTGGGCATCGCCGCCGAACGCGCGGCGCAGAGCTGGGAGGTGCTGGCCAGGTTCGGCAACATGCTCAGCGTGTCGCTGATCTTCGTGCTGGAATCGATGGTGCGGCAAGCGGAATCGGCCAAACCTATCTCCACGGGCGTGGCGTTCGCGTTCGCGCCGGGCGTCACCGTGGAAGGCATCCTGTTCGACATCATCCGGGAGTCCTCGATATGAGCACCGCTGTGAACCGCGTGCCGTACCGGTCGTTGATGAGCGACAACACGCGATGGGACGCTCTGGAACTGCGGCCCGGCGACATCATCATCACCACGCCGTCGAAATGCGGCATGACCTGGATGCAGCGGTTGGTCTCCCTGCTGGTGTTCGACGGTCCGGATCTGCCGGGGCCGTTGTCGACGGTGTCGCCGTGGTTCGATCAGACGATCCGGCCGGTCCAGGAGGTTGCCGCGGTGCTGGAGGCGCAGCGGCACCGGCGCTTCATCAAGACGCACACCCCGCTGGACGGCCTCGTCCTTGACGACCGGGTGACGTATATCTGCGTCGGCCGCGATCCGCGCGATGCCGCGGTGTCGATGCTGCACCAGACCACCAACATGGACCGGGACCGGGTGCGTGAGCTGTATGACGCCGCGGCCCCGGCGACCGGCCGCCCGGGCCGGCCCGGATCGGGTGCCCGAGCCCGGGCACGGGCCGCGTGGGCCGGTGGCGGAATTCCGCGACTGGATGGAAGGCCCGGCGCACCCGCCGCCGGGGGGTCGGCTTGGCGCCGCCCCGGGGCATCGGCACGCTGGCCAACATCCTCGACCAGTTCGGAAAGTCCTGGGAACGCCGCCACGCGCCCAACGTCGCGCTGTTCCACTATGCGGACTTGCAGGCCGACCTGGTGGGCGAGCTGCTTCTGCTGGCGTCGACGCTGGGCATCGACCTCACCCGTGAGCGCGCGCAGGAGTTGGCCGCGTATGCCTCGCTGGATGCGATGCGTTCGCGGGCCAGCGAGATCGCGCCGAATACCACCGACGGCATCTGGCGCAGCGACGAACGCTTCTTCCGGCGCGGCGGGAGCGGGGAGTGGCAGCAGTACTTCGGTTTCCACGAAACGCGCCGCTACAACCACCGCATCAACCAGTTGGCGCCGCCGGATCTGCTGGCTTGGGCGCACGAGGGACGCCGGGGGTGTGACCCCACCGGCTAGCGGGCCGTTTTCCAGCTGGTCAGGTGTCTTCGTGCCGAGCGTTCGACTTGAGCACAGTTGGAGTGTTATCCACGGTTTTGGCTTCCGGGCCGCGCTGGGACCGGTTCGACCCGCCGAACAGCGATAGCATTCGAACATGTGTTCGGTTGCTGCTCCGGCCGACGTCGCGGCCCGCTTGGAGGCCCTCGACGCCGCCGTCGCCGCCCTGCGCGAGCTCGACTTCGCCGCGTTGGACCCGGTGCTCCGGCTGCGCGCTTTGGACCAGTTGGAAACCTCGCGCCGGCGTCAGGCGGTGACCAGCCACGACATCGTTCACACGCTCGCCCAGGAGGAAATCTCCAGGCTCGGCGGCGCGCCCCACCAGGTCATCGCCGACTGGTGTCGCCTCAGTTACGCCGAAGCCCGCCGCCGCATCCGCGACGCCGCCCAGCTGGCCCCTCGGGTCACGATGACCGGCGAGCAGTTGCCGCCCGTACTTCCCGCCACCGCCCAGCAGTGGCGCGACGGCATGCTCGATGCTGAACACTTGAAGGTGATTCAGAAGTTCGTCGATGAGCTGCCTCAAGATCTTCCCTCCGACGTCGTCGAAGAAGCCGAGGAAACCTTGGCGTCCCAGGCCAGGCAGCTGCGTCCCGACCAACTCGACAAGCTGGCCAAGCGGATGGCCTGCCACCTCAATCCCGACGGCGAGTTCTCCGAGCACGATCGTGCCCGCAAGCGCGGCTTCACCTGGAAACCGCAAGGCGCCGACGGGATGAGCGAAGGCACCCTGATCGCCACCCCGGAACTGAGGGCCAACCTCGATGCGTGGCTGGCCAAATTCGCCGCACCCGGGATGGCCAATCCCGCCGATACAAACCCATGTGTCGACGCCGAGCCCACCGAGCAGGCCGCCGCCGACACCCGCACCCCCCGCCAACGCCAACACGACGCCCTGAATTACCTGGTGCAGAGCCAACCGGGCGATCCCGCCCTGGGCCAGCACCACGGACTGCCCGTGACCGTCGTGGTCTCCACCACGCTGCGCGAACTCACCGACGCCGCCGGGCACGGCATCACCGCCTCCGGGGTCCAACTGCCCATCCGCGATCTCATCCGGATGAGCCGCAAAGCGTTGCACTACCTCGCCGTTTTCGACGACCACTCCAACCGCCCGCTCTACCTGGGCCGCAGCCGGCGCATCGCCACCGCCGACCAACGGCTGACCCTGTTCGCCGCCGAGCGCGGATGCACCTTCCCCGGCTGCGACGTCCCCGCCGACAAATGCGAGGTCCACCACATCGACGAATGGGCCGCCGGCGGCCGCACCGACGTCGACAGGATGACCCTGACCTGCGGACCCAACCACAAACTGCTCAACCGCGGCTGGACAACCAGCAAACGGCACGATAACCGCACCGCCTGGACACCGCCCTCCCACCTCGACCGCAACCAGCCTCGCACCAACTCCTATCACCATCCGGAACGGATGCTGCGCGACAACGACGACGAACGCGCCGGACCGTGAACACCCCACAACAACACCCCGGCCCCGGAGCACAGCTCTAGGCTGGGTGACCGACCATGCCAGCCGCAGCCAACGGAGGTGCCCACGTGAGATCCAGCCAGACCCGGACACCTCCGGTCAGACACGCGCTAGTCGCATAACGGTTTCAGTTGAGCAAAGCTACTGTGGCTCACCCGCGATGTGAGGGCCGATTTCGCCGGTCCCGCTATAGTGTTGGACCCTATGACCGGACTTCGCCGCTACGAGAAGCGCTGGCGCACAGCGCTTCACGTGGTTTTGTCGGCCTGTGTCGTTGCCCTGCTCGGGATCGGCGCCGCCCCGGCAGCTCACGCGGCCGCGGTCACGGCGACGTTGTCGGTGTCATCGACGTGGCAGACCGGTTTCATCGGGCACTTCACCGTTACCAACGCGAGCATGGCGCCGCTGTCCGACTGGCGGCTCGAGTTCGATATGCCGGTGGGACAGTCGGTTTCGCACACCTGGAACAGCACCATCGCCCAATCTGGTACCCACTTCGTGATCAGCCCGGCGAACTGGAACCGCATCATTGCGCCCGGCGGCACAGCGACCGGTGGTATGCGAGGCGTGCTGACCGGTACTTACTCGCCACCGGTGAACTGCCGGATCAACGGGCAGCCCTGCGGTTAGCCGCGACGCGCATCAAGTGTCAGTCGACACCGTGCAGTGTCGCCGCGCATTGCGTGGCGGCGGTGCCGGCCAACCGCCCGAGTTCGCAGTAGGCGGCGAACTGGCCCTCGGTGAACCACTGATCGGACGTCGGGTCGTGTGGAAACACGGCGTTCTCCTTGGCCGCGGCATAGGTGAGCAACCAGTCCGGACAGTCGCGCCACAGAACAGCCTTGGCGAATATCAAGGTTCCTTTATCGCCCTTCACGCCCGCCACCTTCGGGTAAGTGATCGTTCCTTTCGCGACGAGGCCACGGGTCACCCGGGAGTTCAGGGCCGCCAGTGACGGGTTGTCGGTGAAGTCCCGGCCGGAACCGGGGGCAAGGTTGCCCACCCCGAACTGGCCGTCCTCGTCGAGGATTATGTCTACGCCGAGTTCGTATTTCGCCAGGCGGATCGCGTCACTGAGGCCGCTGAGCAGTGGCGGGGCGTCGCCGCCGCCATCGATGCAATAGATCAACCGGCATCGCCGCCGCAGCGCCTCCACCAGTCCCAGGTTTTCGTAGTGACCACCGTCGGTCACCTGCACGAGCCGTGCGTCTCGGTTGTTGATCCCGAACAACTCGCGGTAGAAGTAACCGGCGCCGCGAATCGTCGGCAACGACTGCGGCCACCATCTCGTGTCCGCGTGGTGATCAGACTTGCCTGCCGCGGCGTGATCGAGGGAATCGCGGAGGTTGGCGACGAAGCGGGGATTGGGCAGCCAGGTTCCCAGCCGGGCACCTGAGACGGCCAAGAGTTTCTGAAAACCCTTGTTCTGCCGGCCCATTGCCGATGCGAACGCGGCCCCACTGATCGCCACCGCTGCCTGCACGGTCATGTCGCGTCGCAGTCGTGGGGTTGCCGCGTGCCAGAGTTCTTCTGTTTTCAGCCAACCCAGCTGCGGCCCGCCAATGTGCTTGGCGCCGAGGACGAATGACACCGCGTTGAGTCCCGGCGCCGGTTTGCCTTCCCCGCTGATCGCGGCAGCCGCGGCGAACACGAACTCCGGTCGCTTGCCAACGGTCACTTCGCCGTAGTCGTGCAGCCACGTCGGTTCCCTGGCCGGATACGGCGCGGCCAACGCCGTGGCGGAACCCCGGGGTACCTCGCGCCGGACGGCAAACGCGCTGGCCAACCGTCGCCGGTAGAAGGGGTGCAGGCTGAGCGACGTCACATCGGCAAAGCCGAGAAAACCTACTGTGAGCACCAGGCCGAGCAGCCACAGCTCCTGGTAGCGGATGCCGCCGATGGCGCCGTGCCGGGGCAGAGTGACCTGGTAAAAGATTCCGGCCGCGAAGCTGCCCAGCACCATCAGCCACACGGCGGCCAGGGCGGCCAGCGTCGCCAGCACGATCAGGATCGCGAAGACGCCGGGTGGAAACAACGACTTCCATCGCCCAGTGCTGGGCGCGGTAGCAGGCAGATTTCCTCTTTTCTTCCACGCGATTGCGACGATCGCGGCGAGGTATTGCAGGCCAACCACCCCGGTGAGAAACCCGGTCGCCTTCTGGGCGGATTGAGCGTGTCCGTCTTTATCGATATCGATCGCCGAGGCACACAGGTGCATCAATTCCGGCATGGCCACGGTGATGGCGAAAATGAGCAGACCGAACATCGCGCATCCGAGTGCCCACCTCGTCATTTTGATGCGCCAGGCCTCACGTTTTTCACTGACGCACTCGATCACCAGTGCGAGCATCGTGAAAACGACTGCGCACGATGCGAAGAATCCGATTGCCCACCACGGGTAGACATGGTTCGTCAGTGCCAGGAAATAATCGTCGGGATAACTGCTCAACTCCTGCGGTTTCAGCGGGTCGCCCACTGGGACGAAGGCGGCGATCGGGAAGCGGGGGTTCGCCAGCAGGTACCCCAGTAAGGATCCGACGATGACCGGGACCGCCAGCAAGGTGACCAACGACGCCAATAGATTCTTCAGCACCTGAGCAAACGCACTCAACAGTGCACTGGGAGAATCGGCGATATAGCTGGAGTGTCGCCGCATGTGGTCGAATTCGGCGGATCCTTCGCCGAATCGCTGGGACAACAGTGACTTACCGGATTCGGCCGGCCGTTCCGAGTCCGGCTGCACCGCAAGTAGCCGCGCCCCCGCGGTGTATCCGCCGCCCGACACCGAGATGATGTAGTCGACAGAGTCCAGCAGCTTTGGCTGCCCCTCGGTATTTCTGGGCGGTCGCTGCGTTTGCGTATCGGCGGCGTCGGCGTCCAGTTCGACGGGATAGTCGGCGCGCGCGAAGACCTGAGTTGCGCCCATCGCGACGCACGCGGACCGAACGCCGCCGCCGGACAGGCAAATCGCTATCGGAAGATCCTTGTCATCCCGATCGCCGTTGTCGGGCTGAGCTGTGGCGCCGGGCACGTGATACGCCTTCGCCCAGGTCGTCTCCGCCGTGGTGAGGGACGCCGGGACGGCGGACTTACCCTCGTCCGCCAGTACCTTGTGCCACCAGTGCGTCTCTTTGCCCAGCCGTGTCCGAAGCCACGCCCAACCCCAGCGCAGCAGCGCGCCGCAGGCGCCGGGCACACTGAGCACAGCGAGCAGGGCGGCGCACCATTTGATCGTTGCCGCAGCCGCAGCGGCCGTGGCCAGGGCCGTTCGCTCGGGCCAGGTGTAGGTCGAGAGGTACAGCAGCACGTCCTCGGTCGCGTCGGCGACAAGTGTCACCAACACTGCCGCGCGCGCATAGTTCGCAAAGGCGCGGCCGGTGCTCGAGATGGCGAACGCACGGAGCAGCACCACAAATGCGCCGAGCACCAGACCGTAGCCGGCGATGAACCCGATATCTGCGAACAAGGCGTCGTCGAGACCGGCGGGCACCGGATTTCTGTCGCCGAAGGTATAGCGTTCCAGCCCCGCAGGCGAGGCTTCCTTTCGGCATATAACCAGTAATGCAGCGCCCACGATCGTCACCAGCGGGGTGCTGCGCAGCAATAGCCGCTGCGTCGACGGCGTCATCCGGCAACTTCGCCGGTAGTGGCGGATGGCTGGCTTTCCTCCGATGGAGCACTCGACATCGCCCACCCCCGCGGCTTTGCTAGTTGTGTCAGGAAATCGTATGCCCCGCGAGTTCGGACGTCGATACTCGAAATCTGATGGCGAAAACGGTGCGCAACAGGCTCGAGATTTGTTGGAAGGCAGTGCCTTCCACGCCGGATGCGAGCGGAGTCCACGGCGGGCGCCGCGGTCGCGAAGCCCGCGCCTCGCCCGCTGATCTGCTGTGGCGCATGTGACTGCTGCGACGAAAGCGGTTGCCGTGGAACACCGATGGACGTGCATATGCATCGGAGCCCGCACGTGCCGTGCCCGTGCTCCGGGCGTGCCCATGCTAGGCTGCCCCGCAGTCGACATCCTTTAACGGACCGTCCAGAGAGGCGGAGAAGGAGGTCAAGCGCTCGCATGTGTGCTGCCCGGGAATCGCGAGAGTTGATGTCAGCGGCCGACGTCGGTCGCACCATCTCTCGCATGGCGCATCAGATCATCGAGAAGACCGCCCTGGACAATCCTGATTCGACGCGGGTGGTGTTGCTCGGCATCCCGACCCGTGGTGTCACTTTGGCCAATCGGCTGGCCGCCAACATCGCCGAATACAGCGGCGTCGACGTCGGCCACGGCTCCCTGGACATCACGCTCTACCGCGACGACCTGATGATCAAGCCGCCGCGACCGCTGGAAGCGACTTCGATCCCGGCCGGCGGCATCGACGATGCGCTGGTGATCCTGGTCGACGACGTGCTGTATTCCGGGCGCTCCACCCGCTCGGCCCTGGACGCGCTGCGCGACGTGGGCCGCCCCCGCGCCGTGCAGCTTGCGGTCCTGGTCGACCGCGGCCACCGCGAACTTCCGGTTCGGGCCGACTACGTCGGCAAGAACGTGCCTACTTCACGCAGCGAGAGCGTGCACGTGCAATTCAGCGAGCACGACGGCAAAGACGGGGTGGTGATAACCCGATGACGCCCGCGCCGGTGACGATGCAGAGCGAAGCGATGAGGAGGAGCGGCGCCAATGACGGCCGCGCCGGTGACGATGCAGAGCGAAGCGATGAGGAGGAGCGGCGCCGATGAGTCCTAGGCATCTGTTGGCCGCCGGCGACTTGAGCCGCGACGAGGCGACCGCCATCCTCGACGACGCCGACCGGTTCGCCCAAGCGCTGGTCGGCCGCGACGTCAAGAAGCTGCCGACGCTGCGCGGACGCACCGTGATCACCATGTTCTACGAAAACTCCACCCGTACCAGGGTGTCCTTCGAGGTCGCCGGCAAATGGATGAGTGCCGACGTGGTGAACGTCAGCGCGTCCGGTTCCTCGGTGGGCAAGGGTGAGTCGTTGCGCGACACCGCGCTGACGCTGCGGGCGGCCGGCGCCGACGCGCTGATCATCCGTCACCCGGCCTCCGGTGCCGCGCAGCTGCTGGCGGATTGGACGGCCGGTGCCCGCGACCCGGCCAGTTCGGGGGGCCCCTCGGTGATCAACGCCGGCGACGGCACCCACGAGCACCCCACCCAGGCGCTGCTGGACGCTCTGACCATCCGGCAGCGTCTCGGCGGCATCGAAGGCCGCCGCATCGTGATCGTGGGCGACATCCTGCACAGCCGGGTGGCGCGCTCCAACGTGATGCTGTTGCACACGCTGGGCGCGGAGGTGGTCTTGGTGGCGCCGCCGACCCTGTTGCCGCGCGGCCTCGAAAGCTGGCCGGTCACGGTGTCCCACGACTTCGACGCCGAACTGCCCGCCGCCGACGGCGTGTTGATGTTGCGGGTGCAGGCCGAGCGGATGAACGGCGGCTTCTTCCCCTCCACCCGGGAGTACTCGACCCTGTACGGGTTGTCGGCCCGCCGCCAGGCGCTGCTGCCCGGCCACGCCGTGGTGCTGCACCCGGGTCCGATGCTGCGCGGCATGGAGATTTCTTCGTCCGTGGCCGATTCGTCGCAATCGGCTGTGCTGCAACAGGTTTCCAATGGGGTGCATGTGCGGATGGCGGTGCTGTTCCATGTGCTGGTGGGTGCGGAAGAGGTCGCGGCATGAGTGTGCTGATCCGAGGCGTCCGGCTCTACGGAGAGGGTGATCCGGTCGACGTCCTGGTCGACGATGCGCAGATCGCCGAAATCGGTACGGGACTCGCAGAGTCCGGAGGACTCGACAGGGCCTCAGTCGTCATCGACGCTACCGGCCAGATCCTGCTGCCGGGCTTCGTGGACCTGCACACCCACTTGCGCGAACCGGGCCGCGAATACGCCGAGGACATCGAAACCGGTTCGGCGGCAGCCGCTCTGGGTGGCTACACGGCGGTGTTCGCGATGGCCAATACCGACCCGGTGGCCGACAGCCCGGTGGTCACCGATCACGTCTGGCATCGCGGCCAGCAGGTCGGCCTGGTCGACGTGCACCCGGTCGGCGCGGTCACCGTCGGACTGGCCGGCAAGGAACTCACCGAGATGGGGATGATGGCCGCGGGCGCGGCGCAGGTGCGGATGTTCTCCGACGACGGCATCTGCGTGCACGACCCGCTGGTGATGCGCCGCGCGCTGGAATACGCCACCGGCCTCGGTGTGCTGATCGCCCAGCACGCCGAAGAACCCCGGCTGACCGTCGGCGCCGTCGCCCACGAAGGGCCGGCGGCCGCCCGGCTGGGACTGGCCGGCTGGCCGCGGGCGGCCGAGGACTCCATCGTCGCCCGGGACGCCATCCTGGCGCGCGACGCCGGTGCCCGCGTGCACATCTGCCACGCTTCCACCGCGGGCACCGTCGAGATACTGAAATGGGCTAAGGGGCAAGGTATTTCGATCACCGCCGAGGTCACCCCGCACCATCTGCTGCTTGACGACAGCCGCCTGGCCGGTTACGACGGGCGCAACCGGGTCAACCCGCCGCTGCGCGAAGCCTCCGACGCGGTCGCGCTGCGCCAGGCGCTGGCGGACGGGATCATCGACTGCGTGGCAACCGACCATGCCCCACACGCCGAGCACGAGAAGTGCGTCGAATTCTCCGCAGCGCGCCCCGGCATGCTCGGCCTGCAGACCGCGTTGTCGGTAGTGGTGGCCACCATGGTGCAGCCCGGCCTGTTGAACTGGCGCGATGTGGCGCGAGTGATGAGCGAGAACCCGGCGCGCATCGTCGGCCTGCCCGACCAGGGCCGCCCGCTGCAGGTGGGGGAACCGGCCAACCTCACCGTGGTCGATCCCGAGGCCAGTTGGACGGTCGCCGGCGACGAACTGGCCAGCCGCTCGGCCAACACTCCCTACGAGTCGATGACATTGCCGGCCGCCGTGACGGCGACGCTGCTGCGCGGGAAGGTGACTGCGCGGGATGGGAAGTGTCCGGCATGAACTCCGGCACTCTGGTGGGCACGCTGATCTTCGCGGCGGTGCTGGTGGTGGTGCTGGCCGTAGTGATCCAGCTGATGATGCGCGGCTGGCGGCGCCGCGCCGAACGGCAGGTGGAGCTGATCGGCGACCTGCCCCCCCTGCCCGACGAAGTGGGCGCCGCCTCGATCACCACCCCGGGTCTGTATGTGGGGTGCACGTTGTCGCCGGCCTGGAACGACCGGGTGGCGGTCGGCGACCTCGGGTACCGCAGCAAGGCGGTGTTGACCCGTTACCCCGGCGGGATTTTGGTGGAACGCATTGGCGGGCAACCGATTTGGATCCCGAAGGAATCGATAGTGGACATCCGGACCGAGCGCGGGGTCGCCGGCAAGGTGGCGGCCCGCAGCGGGCTGCTGGCAATCCGGTGGCGGCTGCCGTCGGGCACCGTGATCGACACCGGGTTCCGGGCGAACAACCGCGACGAGTACGCCAAATGGCTGCAGGAGGGCGCATGACCCGCGGGCCACGCGCGCGAATGCAGCCACACGGTGAAATTCTCGCCCAGAAATCGCAGCCAGGTCCCACTCGCGGGCAAGAAAGGAGTGGCGGATGACGAAGGCGCAACTGGTGCTCGAGGACGGCCGGATCTTCACCGGCACCGCGTTCGGAGCAATCGGACAGACGCTGGGGGAGGCGGTGTTCAGCACCGGCATGTCCGGCTATCAGGAAACGCTGACCGACCCCAGCTACCACCGCCAGATCGTCGTGGCCACCGCCCCGCAGATCGGCAACACCGGCTGGAACGACGAGGACGGCGAGAGTCGCGGCGACAAGATCTGGGTCGCCGGCTACGCGGTGCGCGACCCGTCGCCGCGGGCGTCCAACTGGCGGGCCACGGGCACCCTCGAGGCCGAACTGGTGCGTCAGCGCGTCGTCGGGATCGCCGCCATCGACACTCGGGCGGTGGTGCGTCACCTGCGCAGCCGCGGCTCGATGAAAGCCGGTGTGTTCTCCGGCGCGGCGCTGGCCGACCCCGAGGAACTTCTCCAGCGGGTGCGCGCGCAGCGGCCGATGCTGGGTGCCGACCTGGCCAACGAGGTCAGCACACCCGAAATCTACACAGTCGAACCCGAAGGTGCGCAGCGGTTTAACGTCGTCGCCCTGGATCTCGGCATCAAGACGAACACGCCGCGCAATTTCGCCCGCCGCGGAATACGTAGCCACGTGCTGCCCGCGTCGGCGACCTTCGCCCAGATCGCCGACCTCAAGCCCGACGGTGTCTTCCTGTCCAACGGACCCGGCGACCCGGCCACCGCCGACCACACCGTGGCGCTCACCCGCGAAGTGCTCGAAGCCGGAATCCCGTTGTTCGGAATCTGTTTCGGTAACCAGATCTTGGGCCGGGCGCTGGGGCTGGGCACCTACAAGATGGTGTTCGGCCACCGCGGGATCAACATCCCGGTGATCGACCACGCCACCGGCCGGGTCGCGGTGACCGCGCAGAACCACGGCTTCGCGCTGGAGGGGGAGGCGGGTCAAACCTTCGACACCCCGTTCGGCCCGGCCGTGGTGAGCCACACCTGCGCCAACGACGGCGTGGTCGAAGGCGTCAAACTCATTGATGGACGGGCTTTTTCGGTGCAGTACCACCCCGAGTCCGCCGCCGGGCCGCACGATGCGGAATATCTGTTCGACCAGTTCGTCGACTTGATGGAGGGACGCCAATGAGCTCGAGCGCGCCCGAATGTACGCCGGCACGCCGTAATCGGTGTGCATATGGGGCCGCTCGCGGCGTCCGGGAAGGAAACAGCTAGTGCCGAGGCGCACTGACCTCAACCATGTGCTGGTGATCGGCTCCGGCCCGATCGTCATCGGCCAGGCCTGCGAGTTCGACTACTCCGGCACCCAGGCCTGCCGGGTGCTGCGGGCCGAAGGGCTGCAGGTCAGCCTGGTCAACTCCAACCCGGCCACCATCATGACCGACCCCGAGTTCGCCGACCACACCTACGTCGAGCCCATCACCCCGGCGTTCGTCGAGAAGGTCATCGCCCAGCAGGCCGAGCGCGGGGAACAAGATCGACGCCCTGCTGGCCACCCTGGGTGGGCAGACCGCGCTGAACACCGCGGTCGCGCTCTACGAGAACGGCGCCCTGGAGAAGTACGGTGTCGAGCTGATCGGCGCCGACTTCGAGGCCATCCAGCGCGGCGAGGACCGGCAGCGGTTCAAGGACATCGTCACCAAGGTCGGTGGCGAATCCGCGCGCAGCCGAGTGTGTTTCACCATGGACGAAGTCCGCGAGACGGTTGACGAGCTGGGCCTGCCGGTGGTGGTACGGCCCAGTTTCACGATGGGCGGGCTGGGTTCGGGCATGGCCCGATCCGTCGACGAGGTGGAGCGGATGGCCGGGGCCGGGCTGGCCGCCAGCCCCAGCGCCAACGTGCTGATCGAGGAGTCGATCTACGGCTGGAAGGAATTCGAGCTCGAGCTGATGCGCGACGGCAACGACAACGTCGTGGTGGTGTGCTCGATCGAGAACGTCGACCCGATGGGCGTGCACACCGGCGACTCGGTCACCGTCGCGCCGGCGATGACGCTGACCGACCGCGAGTACCAGAAAATGCGCGACCTGGGCATCGCCATCCTGCGCGAGGTCGGGGTGGACACCGGCGGCTGCAACATCCAGTTCGCCGTCAACCCCGACGACGGACGGCTCATCGTCATCGAGATGAACCCGCGGGTGTCGCGGTCCAGTGCGCTGGCGTCCAAGGCCACCGGTTTCCCGATCGCCAAGATCGCCGCCAAGCTGGCCATCGGCTACACCCTGGACGAGATCGTCAACGACATCACCAAGGAAACCCCGGCCTGCTTCGAACCGACGCTGGACTACGTGGTCGTCAAGGCCCCCCGCTTCGCGTTCGAGAAGTTCCCCGGCGCCGACCCCACCCTGACCACCACGATGAAATCCGTCGGTGAGGCGATGTCGTTGGGCCGCAACTTCGTCGAGGCCCTCGGCAAGGTGATGCGGTCGCTGGAGGCCACCCGCGCCGGGTTCTGGACCAAGCCGGACACCGAAGGCTCGCTGGAAGACGCGCTGACCCGGCTGCAGACCCCCACCGAGGGGCGCCTCTACGACATCGAATTGGCGCTGCGCCTGGGCGGTTCGGTGGAGCAGGTGGCTAAGGCCAGCGGTGTCGACCCGTGGTTCGTGGCCCAGATCGACGAGCTGGTGGCGTTGCGCGCCGAGCTCGTCGACGCGCCGGTGCTGGACGCCGACCTGCTGCGCCACGCCAAGCACAGCGGGCTGTCGGATCGTCAGATCGCCTCGCTGCGACCGGAATTGGCCGGCGAGGACGGGGTGCGCTCGCTGCGCGCGCGGCTGAACATCCACCCGGTGTACAAGACCGTCGACACCTGCGCCGCCGAGTTCGAGGCCAAGACGCCCTATCACTACAGCAGCTACGAACTCGACCCGTCAGCCGAGACCGAGGTCGCCCCGCAGACCGACAAGCCCAAGGTCCTGATCCTGGGCTCGGGCCCGAACCGGATCGGGCAGGGCATCGAGTTCGACTACAGCTGCGTGCATGCGGCAACCACGTTGAGCCAGGCCGGTTTCGAGACCGTGATGGTCAACTGCAACCCGGAGACGGTGTCCACCGACTACGACACCGCGGACCGGCTGTACTTCGAGCCGCTGACGTTCGAGGACGTCCTGGAGGTGTTCCACGCCGAGGAGCAGTCCGGCGCGGGGGGCCCCGGCGTCGCGGGTGTCATCGTGCAACTCGGCGGCCAGACCCCGCTGGGGCTGGCGCAGCGGCTCGCCGACGCCGGCGTTCCGATCGTCGGCACCCAACCGGCGGCCATCGACCTGGCCGAGGACCGCGGCGCGTTTGGCGACGTGCTCACCGCCGCCGGTCTGCCCGCGCCCAAGTACGGCACTGCGACCACCTTCGACCAGGCCCGCCGGATCGCCGCCGACATCGGCTATCCGGTGCTGGTGCGGCCGTCCTACGTGCTGGGCGGCCGCGGCATGGAGATCGTCTACGACGAGGAGACCCTGCGCGGCTACATCACCCGCGCCACCGAGCTCTCACCCGAGCACCCGGTGCTCGTCGACCGCTTCCTGGAGGACGCGGTCGAGATCGACGTCGACGCGCTCTGCGACGGCACCGAGGTCTACATCGGCGGGATCATGGAGCACATCGAAGAGGCCGGCATCCACTCCGGAGACTCGGCCTGCGCGTTGCCGCCGGTCACCCTGGGCCGCAGCGACGTCGAGAAGGTCCGCCAGGCGACCGAGGCGATCGCGCACGGCATCGGCGTGGTCGGCCTGCTCAACGTGCAGTATGCGCTCAAGGACGACGTGCTCTACGTGTTGGAGGCCAACCCCAGGGCGAGCCGGACGGTGCCCTTCGTATCCAAGGCCACCGCCGTGCCGCTGGCCAAGGCCTGCGCCCGGGTCATGCTGGGCGCCAGCATTGCCCAGCTGCGCCGGGAGGGAATGCTGGCCGAGTCCGGGGACGGCGCCAGCGCGGCGCCCTACGCCCCAATCGCGGTCAAGGAAGCGGTGTTGCCGTTCAACCGCTTCCGTCGCGCCGACGGCGCGGCCATCGACTCGCTGCTGGGTCCGGAGATGAAGTCGACGGGCGAGGTGATGGGCATCGACCGCGACTTCGGGACCGCGTTCGCCAAGAGTCAAACCGCCGCGTACGGCTCGCTGCCGGCGCAGGGCACGGTGTTCGTCTCGGTCGCCAACCGGGACAAGCGCTCCCTGGTGTTCCCGGTGAAACGACTGGCGGACTTGGGTTTCCGTGTTCTGGCCACCGAAGGCACCGCGGAAATGTTGCGCCGCAACGGAATTCCGTGCGACGAAGTGCGAAAGCATTTCGAGTCTCCGCAGCAGGGCCGCCCGGCGATGTCGGCCATCGACGCGATCCGCGCCGGTGACGTCGACATGGTGATCAATACGCCGTTCGGCAACTCCGGCCCGCGCATCGACGGCTATGAGATCCGCTCGGCGGCGGTGGCCGTCAACATCCCGTGCATTACGACGGTCCAGGGCGCCTCGGCGGCCGTGCAGGGCATCGAGGCGGGAATTCGCGGCGACATCGGGGTGCTGTCCCTGCAGGAGCTGCACCGCAACCTCGGCGCCCGGAACGGCGGCCAGTGAGCAGCTTCGGGGTCCGGCTGGCTGCGGCCAAAGCGCAGTCCGGGCCGTTGTGTCTGGGTATCGATCCGCATCCGGAGTTGCTGCGGGCCTGGGAGCTGCCGGCCACCGCCGACGGGCTGGCAGCGTTCTGCGACGTGTGCGTGCAGGCTTACGAAGGCTTCGCGGTGGTCAAGCCGCAGGTGGCGTTCTTCGAGGCCTACGGCTCAGCGGGCTTCGCGGTGCTCGAACGCACCATCGCCGCCCTGCGGGCCGCCGGCGTGCTGGTGCTGGCCGACGCCAAGCGGGGTGACATCGGGACCACGATGGCCGCCTACGCCGCGGCCTGGGCCGGTGATTCGCCGCTGTCCGCCGACGCGGTGACGGCCTCGCCCTATCTGGGGTTCGGCTCGCTGCGCCCGTTGATCGAGGTCGCCACGGCCAACGACCGCGGGGTGTTCGTGCTCGCCACCACCTCCAACCCGGAGGGTGCGACCGTCCAGCGCGCCGACGTCGGCGGCCGCACGGTGGCGCAGATGATCGTCGACCACGTCGCGGCGGCCAATCAGTCGGCGACCGGCGGGACACAGCCCGGATCGTTCGGCGTGGTGGTCGGTGCGACGGCGCTCGAACCGCCGGACCTGAGCGCACTGGGCGGGCCGGTACTGGTGCCCGGCGTCGGCGCCCAGGGCGGCCGTGCCGAGGCCCTGGCGGGGCTGGGCGGCGCCGAGTCGCACCAACTGTTGCCCGCGGTCTCCCGGGAGGTGCTGCGGGCCGGGCCGGCCGTGGCGGACGTGCGGGCGGCCGCCGAACGCATGCGCGATGCGGTCGCCTACCTCGCGCAGCGCTGAGCTTCGCCCGGACGACCATGGTCGCGCGACACGCGCGGCGTCGCACCAAAATGCGTGATTCGTGGCACCGGGCTGCCGCGTCGCTTCGCCGCCGGCCGAGGTGCCGGCGGGCCACGCTGGCCGGCGAAGTCCACCGCACCGGCTGAAACTGCAGGTCAAGACCGAAATTCGGCGACCGATACCGGGTTCGGCGAGGTCATCGCGACGGGCCGCCCGTCGCACCCGGCCCGCGGTCTGGACGCCGACGGGCGGGGCGCTCGGGCGTGTCGGCGAGGGACCCGAGCTGGACAAATGACCGCCAAACCGGGGGGTCGGGTTAGATTTCGTCAGACAGCGTGAGTACGGTCGTCTGCGCTGGCTGAAGTACCCGGCCGAGACAAAGTAGATCGACAGATATCCCCAAGATATCGATGAGAGACGGAGGAATCGTGGCCCTTCCCCAGTTGACCGACGAGCAGCGCGCGGCAGCGTTGGAGAAGGCTGCTGCCGCACGTCGAGCGCGAGCAGAGCTCAAGGATCGGCTCAAGCGCGGCGGCACCAACCTCACCCAGGTACTCAAGGACGCCGAGACGGACGAAGTCCTGGGCAAGATGAAGGTGTCTGCGCTGCTGGAGGCCTTGCCGAAGGTGGGCAAGGTCAAGGCGCAGGAAATCATGACCGAGCTGGAGATCGCCCCGACCCGCCGCCTGCGCGGCCTCGGCGACCGTCAGCGCAAGGCCCTGTTGGAGAAGTTCGGCTCGTAGTCGAGTCGAACGAACGACGTCGGTTCACCGACCGGGGAGCGCCGGTGAGCGCTGGCGGGGGACCGGACGCAGGACGCGTGGTCGTGCTGTCCGGTCCCTCCGCGGTCGGCAAGTCGACAGTGGTTCGGTGTCTGCGCGAGCGGATCCCGGACCTGCATTTCAGCGTCTCGGCCACGACGCGGGCACCGCGGCCGGGCGAGGTCGACGGCGTCGACTACCACTTCGTCAGCCCCGCTGAATTCCAGCGCCTCATCGACGAGGGCGAACTGCTGGAATGGGCAGAGATCCACGGTGGTTTGCACCGGTCCGGCACCCTCGCCCAGCCGGTCCGGGCGGCGACCGCGGCCGGCTATCCGGTGTTGATCGAGGTCGACCTGGCCGGTGCCCGGGCCGTCAAGAAGGCGATGCCCGAGGCGCTCACGGTGTTCCTGGCGCCGCCCAGCTGGGCGGATTTGGAGGCCAGGCTGGTAGGCCGGGGCACCGAAACCGCCGACGTCATCGCCCGCCGGCTGGCCACCGCGCGCATCGAATTGGCCGCTCAGGATGACTTCGACGTCGTGGTGGTGAACAGTCGATTAGAGTCTGCGTGCGCCGAATTGGTATCCTTGCTGGTGGATTCTGCCCCTGGCCCTGCGTAAAGCAGCACAGACACAGCGCACGCCAGCGGAGACCTACCGGAAAAACGACCTTCCAACCATGTCGCTCTACGCCGCCAGGAGATTTTCTACGTGACTATTCCGCAGTCCGACGCGTCGTTGGCAACCGTCTCCGCGGTGGATCAGTTCGATCCCGCGGCCGGCGGAGCCAGCGCCTACGACACCCCGCTGGGCATCACCAACCCGCCCATCGACGAGTTGCTGGACCGCGTCTCGAGCAAGTACGCGCTGGTGATCTACGCGGCCAAGCGGGCCCGGCAGATCAACGACTACTACAACCAGCTCGGCGAAGGCATCCTGGAGTACGTCGGGCCGCTGGTCGAGCCCGGGTTGCAGGAGAAGCCGTTGTCGATCGCGTTGCGCGAAATCCACGCCGACCTGCTCGAACACACCGAGGGCGAGTAACAGGCCGGCGCGCGGTGGAGAGCAAGCGGATCATCGTCGGCGTTGCCGGCGGTATCGCGGCCTACAAGGCCTGCACCGTTGTCCGTCAGCTCACCGAATCCGGCCACCGCGTCCGGGTCATTCCCACCGAGGCCGCGCTGCGTTTCGTCGGCGCCGCCACCTTCGAGGCCCTCTCCGGTGAACCCGTCGAGACCGGCGTGTTCCAGGACGTTCCGGCCGTCCCGCACGTCCGCCTCGGTCAGCAGGCCGACCTGGTGGTGGTCGCGCCGGCCACCGCTGACCTGCTGGCCCGCGCCGTGGCCGGGCGCGCCGACGATCTGCTGACGGCGACGCTGCTCACCGCACGCTGCCCGGTGCTGTTCGCGCCCGCCATGCACACCGAGATGTGGCTGCACCCGGCCACCGTCGACAACGTCGCCACCCTGCGCCGACGCGGTGCGGTGGTGCTCGAGCCCGCCTCCGGTCGGCTCACCGGCGCCGACAGCGGCGCCGGCCGGCTGCCGGAGGCCGAGGAGATCACCACGCTCGCCCAACTGCTGCTGGAGCGCCCCGAGGCGTTGCCGTACGACCTGGCGGGCTGCCGGGTACTGGTGACCGCGGGCGGCACCCGCGAAGCGATCGACCCGGTGCGGTTCGTCGGCAACCGCAGTTCGGGCAAACAAGGTTACGCGGTCGCGCGGGTCGCCGCCCAGCGCGGCGCCGAGGTGACGCTGATCGCCGGGCACACCGCCGGGCTCGCCGACCCGGCCGGCGTCAACGTGGTGCACGTGAGCTCGGCTGAGCAACTCGGCGCCGCGGTGTCCAAACATGCCCCGGAAGCGAACGTGCTGGTGATGGCCGCTGCGGTAGCCGATTTCCGGCCCGCGCAGGTCGCCCCCGCAAAGATCAAGAAGACTGCCGGCGGGCCACCCACCATCGAGTTGCTGCGCAACGACGACGTGCTGGCCAACGCGGTACAGGCTCGTGCACACGGGCAACTACCCAATATGCGCGCCATCGTCGGGTTCGCCGCCGAAACCGGTGACGCCAACGGCGACGTGCTGTTCCACGCCCGCGCCAAACTGCAGCGCAAGGGCTGCGACCTGCTGGTGGTCAACGCCGTCGGCGAAGGGAAGGCGTTCGAGGTAGACAGCAACGACGGCTGGCTGCTGGCCGCCGACGGCACCGAGTCGGCGCTGCAGCACGGGTCCAAGACGGCGATGGCGAGCCGTATCGTGGACGCAGTTGTCGCGTTCCTGCGCGCAGACCACGGAGCAGACAGCGGATAACGCGTGCCGGGCAGCGTGGCCCGTCCGGAACCCCGAGATTTGCATGGCGTCGGGTTGCTCCGGTTTGCTTAGCGGCAACAAGAATAATTCGTCTAACTAATATTCGGGCGGAGTGACCGGAAGGATGACAAGAGTGAGCGAGAAGGGTCGGCTGTTCACCAGCGAATCGGTGACCGAGGGGCATCCAGACAAGATCTGTGACGCGATCAGTGACTCGGTCCTCGACGCGCTGCTCGCCGACGATCCTCGCTCCCGTGTCGCGGTCGAGACGCTGGTGACCACGGGGCAGGTCCACGTCGTCGGCGAGGTGACCACCACCGCCAAAGAGGCGTTCGCCGACATCACCAACATCGTGCGCAAGCGCATCCTCGACATCGGCTACGACTCCTCGGACAAGGGTTTCGACGGCGAGACGTGCGGGGTGAACATCGGCATCGGCGCCCAGTCGCCCGACATCGCCCAGGGTGTGGACACCGCGCACGAAGCCCGCGTCGAGGGCGCGGCCGACCCGCTGGACTCTCAAGGCGCCGGCGACCAGGGCCTGATGTTCGGCTACGCCATCAACGACACCCCGGAACTGATGCCGCTGCCCATCGCGCTGGCCCACCGGCTGTCGCGGCGGCTCACCGAGGTCCGCAAGAACGGCACGCTGGGCTATCTGCGGCCGGACGGCAAGACCCAGGTCACCATCGCCTACGAGGACAACGTCCCGGTCCGGCTGGACACCGTGGTCGTCTCCACCCAGCACGCGGACGGGGTCGACCTGGAGAACACGCTGGACCCCGACATCCGGCAGCACGTGCTGCAGACCGTGCTCGACGAGCTGGCCCACGACACCCTGGACGCCTCGTCCACACGGGTGCTGGTTAACCCGACCGGCAAGTTCGTGCTGGGCGGCCCGATGGGCGATGCGGGCCTGACCGGCCGCAAGATCATCGTGGACACCTACGGCGGCTGGGCTCGGCATGGCGGCGGCGCCTTCTCGGGCAAGGACCCGTCCAAGGTGGACCGCTCGGCGGCGTACGCGATGCGCTGGGTGGCCAAGAACGTCGTGGCGGCCGGATTGGCGGAGCGGGTCGAGGTGCAGGTGGCGTACGCCATCGGCAAGGCTGCGCCGGTCGGGCTGTTCATCGAGACGTTCGGCACCGAGGCGGTCGACCCGGTCAAGATCGAGAAGATCATCCCCGAGGTGTTCGACTTGCGTCCCGGTGCGATCATCCGTGACCTGAACCTGCTGCGGCCCATCTATGCGCAGACGGCCGCCTACGGGCACTTCGGGCGCACCGACGTCGAGTTGCCCTGGGAGCAGACCAACAAGGTCGACGACCTCAAGCACGCCATCTAGCGTTCCCGTCTCAGCTGGGCGGCAGCGGGTGGTCCGGCTCCAGGCCGGCCAAACCGTCGATGCTGCGCAGGTTGCGGCCGATGGCTCGCGAGTACGTCTCCTGGGGTTGCTTGCTGTGAAACGAGTCGAGCACCGGCCGCTCGTCGACCAGCTCGTAGTAGGGCACCGCGAAACCGCACGCGTCGGCGATCCGCTCCACGTCGACGACTATCGCGGCACGCACGCCCGGTCGCTGCCCGAAATGGTCTCTGACACGGGCGAATTCGTCGTCGTCGGGCCGCAGCACCCGCCCGGTCCCGAACAGCCGCAGGATCCGGGAATTGCGGTTGAACGAGCAGAACATGATGGTGATGCGGCCGTTGTCGCGCAGGTGGGCGATGGTTTCCACGCCGCTGCCGAACAGGTCCAGGTAGGCGACGGTGTGGTCGTCGAGCACGGCGAAGGTGTCGGCGTAACCCTTGGGGGACAGGTTGATCCGGCCGCCCTGCGAGGGCGCGGTCGCGACGAAGAACATGGCCTGCTCGGCGATGAACTCCCGCAGCGACCCGTCGATATGAGAGAACTCCTTGGCCACCCTCCGAGAGTAGAGCAGCGGTGCCTAGCGCCCGGGCTTCAAGGCGGCCAGACGGATGTCTCCGCCGTAGAAGGCCAGCACCCGCCGGTCCATCACGCGTCGCCACAGCGGGGGAATCATCGCCAGCGGCACCATGGTGCTGTAGCCGCCGGGTAGCTGCGGTGACTCCTCGTCGTGCCGCAGCGCCTGATATCGGCGCAGCGGGTTGGCGTGGTGGTCGGAGTGACGCTGCAGGTGGAACAGGCACACGTTGGCTATCACCGTGTTGCTGTTCCAGCTGTGCGACGGCCGCACCCGCTCGTAGCGTCCGCTGGCCAGCTGCTGCCGCCGTAGTCCGTAGTGCTCGACGTAGTTGACCGTTTCCAGCAGCCCGATGCCGATCACGGCCTGGCCGATCAGCCAGGGCAGCACGACCGGCCGGAACCAGAGAGCCAGCACGGCGAACAGGACGATGCTGATCAGCCAGGCGTTGAGCACGTCGTTGCGCAGAGTCCAGCGAGTTTTGCCGTCCCGGGCCAGTCGGGCGGCTTCCAGGTTCCACGCAGAGCGCACGCCGCCGATCACCGACCGCGGCACGAAGGCGTACAGGGTCTCGCCCAGTCGCGCACTCGCCGGATCCTCGGCGGTGGCCACCCGCACGTGATGGCCGCGATTGTGCTCGACGAAGAAGTGCCCGTAGCAGGTCTGGGCCAGCGCGAGCTTGGCGAGACGTCGTTCCTGGACTTCGCGGGTGTGTCCCAGATCGTGGGCGGCGTTGATGGCCAGCCCGCCGATCAGTCCCACGGTCGTCATCAAGCCGGCCTTGTCGGCGAAAGTCATTGTGACCCAACCCCCGCCGGCCCAGAACCAGCACGCGAGCAGCACCGATCCATACTGATTCGGCAGGTAGAGATACGTGATGCAGCGATAGAACCGGTCGCCTTCCAGCCATTCCAGAACGTCCTCGGGCGGGTTGCTGGAATCGGGTCGGATCATCTGGTCGAGCACCGGGATGACCCCGAACGCGAGCACCGGACCAATCCACCAGAACACGCCGAGACCGGTCAGCGCGACCAGCAGCCATGAGGCCACCACCAGTCCCGGTACCGCTGCGGCAACCAGCCACAGGTAGCGCTTCGGGTCGCGCCAAGCCGGCAGCGATCTACTTGCCGAGGTTTCTGATTCACTTAGTTGTAACTTATGAAGTTCTCGTGTCTGAACTACCATACAAAAGGGTATTACCATACTATAAGTACGTATAAACCTGTGATTCGAGTAACAACAGTCTGCTGAGTGGGGAGTGGTCGAGTCATGAATCCGGCAGGAGATACGCAACACGGACGACGCCTAACCCGGCGGCGCTTCCTGGGCGCTGCCGCGGGTGTGGCCGTCGGGGCCGCTGGTCTCGGCGCTTACGAACGGGGCACTCACCGGACCGAACCCGCATCGCGTCCCAAGAGCCATTACCGCGCCATCGTGATCGGCAGCGGTTACGGGGGTGGGGTGACGGCGCTGCGCCTCGGCGAAGCCGGAGTCGAAACCCTGATCATCGAGAAGGGCAGGCTCTGGGATGTCGCCGACGGCGACGGCAGACGATTCTCGCGGATGCTGCCCGCGGACAACCGGGCCGGCTGGTTCACGTCGGTGCCACCCAGCCTGGTGCCGTCCTTCCGTGGCGTGTCGATGGAACAGGTTTCCCGCCACGCCCCGTCCAAGCAACCGGTGCAGGCCGGGATCTGCGACAAAGTGGAGCACGGCGCACACACCGTGTTCCGCGGCGTCGCGGTGGGAGGCGGGTCGATGGTCAATGCCGCCATCGCCGCGATACCGACCCCCGCCCAGCTTCGCGCGGCCTTTCCCGACATCGACCCCAACGTATTCCTGGGCACCTACATCCAACGCGCAAAAGCCATGCTGCGCATCAGTTATCGCGATCTCGACTGGTTCGAGCGGACGCCGTACTTCCAGTACGCCCGGGTCGGGCGGCAGTACGCGGCAGCCGCGGGTTACGGGGTCGACTACAACGGCAGCGCCTACTCGTTCGACTACCTGAGAAAGGAAGAAGCGGGCCAGGTTCCGCGCTCAGCGCTGGATTTCGAGCAGCAGTACGGCAACAACTACGGCAGGTTCGGCAGCGTCGATCAGACCTACATCGCGGCCGCGCTGCGAACCGGCCGGGTGACGCTGCGACCGCTCACCGAGGTCACCGAGATACGCCGCGACTCCTCCGGCGAGTACGTGGTGGCAACCCGCGAGATCGACCGGTTCGGCAAGGAGCTGCGGCGCGACGAAATCGGTTGTGAGGAACTGTATCTCGCCGCCGGTGTACTCGGCACCACGGAACTGTTGTTACGGGCCCGGGAAACCGGGACGCTGCCCGACCTGAACGACGAGATCGGCCGCGGCTACGGCAACAACGGCGACATCATGGTCGCGCACATGCTGGCGCCCGGCGATCCCGCCGGCACCCGGCAGTCCTTGATGGGCATGATCAATCTGGACGGCCGTGACGACCCGGACAATCCGGTCTATGCCAGCATGTTCTCGCTGCCGCTCCCCGTCGAGACCTATGCGCTGGGCTACTACGTCATGGTGCGCACCGGCGACCGTGCCGATATCGGCTTCGACCGGGCCGCGAACACGATCCGCATCAACTGGCCGCAGGGGCACACCGAACACCTGCGCGAACGCGCCAAACTGGTCTTCGACCGGGTTACCGGCGCCAACCAGGTGGACTATCGTGACGACCTCTTCGGCGGAAAGGTGTTCACGCCCAACACCGTTCACCCCATGGGTGGTGTGGTACGCGGTAGGGCCACCGACCCGTTCGGCCGGGTCAACGGCTACCGGAAGCTGTACGTCAACGACGCCTCGCTGCTGCCCGGATACCTGGGCTGCAACCCGTTCATGACCATCACCGCGCTGGCCGAGCGCAATGTCGAGGCCGTCCTGCAGGGTCGCTGATCAGGCGCTGAACCGGTAGTCGTCGAGGTCGAAATGCCTACTGCGCCAATAGGCTTCGACGGTGGTGGTGGGTCGCAGCGGCACGTCGCCGTTCTTGTCGAAATAGTAGCTGTTGGCCTGCCGGCAACTGTCCTGCCAGAACACCTGCCGGTAGCGCCGGCGCATCATCTCGGCGAAATACCGGTCGTTGGCTTCGGCTTTCACCTCGACGCGGGTCGCGCCGTCGTCGCGGGCACGCTTGAGGCAACGCAGGATGTGGTGGGTCTGGGTCTCGATCAACGCGAAGTACGACGAGCCGACATAGCCGTATGGGCCGAACACCACGAAGAAATTCGGAAAACCCGGGACGGCTACTCCCTCGTAGGCCTGCGTGCGATGCTCGTCCCAGAACTGGCTCAGTGACTGGCCGCCGGATCCGGTGACGGCGAACGTCAGCACGTCATCGGTGTCGAGCACCTTGAAGCCAGTAGCCAGGATCAGCACGTCGACCTCGTGGCTGCTGCCGTCGGCCGTCACCACCGACGTGGGGGTGATTTTGGCGATCGGATCGGTGACCAGCTCTACGTTGTCGCGGTTGAAGGTGGCCAGGTACGTGTTGTGAAAACCCGGCCGCTTACAGCCCACGGCGTAGCGGGGGGTGAGCTTGTCGCGCACCACCGGATCCTTGACCTGCTGGGCCAGATAGCGCCGGCCGGCCACCGCGGTCCACCGGGCCAGCGGGAACACCTTGAAGTAGTGCGCCGAAATGGGGAAGGTGGCCTCGACGTAGGCCTGGCTGAGCCAACGTTGCACGGCGCTGCCGCCCGGTATCCGCATCGCCCAGCGGGCCGGGGCCGGCAGCGGGAAGTCCAGCTTGGGAAAACACCAGATCGGGGTGCGCTGAAACACGGTGAGCTGACTGACAATCGGCGCGATCTCGGGAATGATCTGGACGGCCGAGGCGCCGGTGCCGATGATCGCGACCCGTTTGCCGGTCAGGTCCTGGCTGTGGTCCCAGCGCGCGGTATGCATGGTGATGCCGTCGAAGGAGTCCACGCCGTCGATGTCGGGCAGCTTGGGCACGGTCAGCACGCCGCTGGCGCCGATCACGAAGCGTGCGGTGATTTCGCCGCCCGGATCTGTCTGTAGCCGCCACAGGTCGTGCGTGTCGTCGAATGCGGCGGAGATCACCTTGGTGTTGAACCGGATTCGGGACCCGATGCCGTACTTGTCGACGCAGTGCTCGGCGTAGGCCCGCAACTCGTGCCCGGGCGCGTAGCTGCGCGACCAGTTCGGGCTCTGCTCGAACGAGAACTGGTAGGAGAACGACGGAATGTCCACCGCGATACCGGGGTAGGTGTTCCAGTACCAGGTGCCGCCGACCCCGTCGCCGGCTTCGATCACCAGATAGTCGGACAACCCGGCCTGGTCGAGTTTGATGGCGGCGCCGATGCCGGAGAACCCGGCTCCGACGATGACGACGTGGTAGTCGGGTGAGGTATTCCGTCGCGACTGCATGAATCCGACGGTAGTCGGCTCAGCCGTGTGCGCCTTGGTTGCCCTGCAGGCTGCCCCGGGCGCCACCGATGCCGCCGGAACCGCTGGCGCCGTTGGGTGGACCGACGCCGCCCGCGCCGCCCTTCCCTCCGGCACCACCGTCGCCGATGAGTTGGGCGGCGCCGCCGTTGCCGCCCGGCCCACCGGTACCACCGGCAAACACATTCGGCGTCGTGTTGTTGCCGCCGGCACCGCCGGTGCCACCTGCACCACCCGAACCGATCCAGCCGCCGACGCCGCCGTTGCCGCCCCGCGCGCCGGTTGCGGCGTAGGGGTTATTGACCTGCCCTTCCAGGCCGCTGGACCCGCCGACACCACCCACTCCACCGTTTCCGTAGAGCATGGCGGCGCCCCCGTCGCCACCCACCCCGCCGGTCCCGGCCTGAATGGTGAATCCCTGGTAGAAGGTGGTGGCGGCGTTGCCGCCGCCGCCTCCGGCGCCGCCATTGCCGAACAGGCCGCTGACCCCGCCGACCCCGCCGGCGCCGCCCTTATTGCCGGAGATGACGGCCGTCCCGCCCAGCCCGCCGTGCCCACCTGCCCCGCCGTCGCCGAACAGCAGGCCGCCGCGGCCACCGGCGCCTCCGGCGCCACCTGTCGTCGGGGCGTTGTTGCTGATCAGCGCGTTACCACCGGCCCCGCCGGCACCGCCGGTGCCGGACAGCCAGCCGCCGTTGCCGCCGGCACCGCCGACGGCACCCGCGCCGCCCAGGCCACCCGGGCCGCCGTTGCCGATCAGCCCGGCGTCTCCGCCCCGGCCCGCGGGCAACCCCTCCGCCGGCGCCCCCGGCCCCGCCGTTACCGATCAACAGCCCACCGGCACCGCCGGGCTGACCGGCCGCGCCGGTAGCGCCGTCACCGATCAGCGGGCGTCCGAGCAGCAGCTGGGTGGGAGCGTTGATCGCGTCGAGCACCTGCTGCTGCACGTTGGACACCTCCGCGGCGGCGTATGCGCTGCCGCCGGAGTTCATCAGCTCGACGAACTGGTCGTGAAAGGTCGCCGCGTAGGTGCTGAGCGCCTGGTAGGCCTGGGCGTGGCCGGCGAACAGCGTAGCGACGGCAGCCGAGACTTCGTCGGCGCCCGCGGCCAGCAATGCGGTGGTGGGGATCGCCGCGGCCGCATTGGCGGCGCCGAGTGTCGAGCCGATCCCGGCCAGATCCGAGGCTGCAGCGGCCACCCACTCCGGCGCGGCGATCACATACGACATTCCGTACCTCCCGACAGGCAACGGCAATCCAGTCTGCTCATCCTAGAGCGCGGATCACAATCCTGCTTGCCTTTCGGGCGCATCGCCCTACCGCCGAACGAAAGATGTTGCCCTGGAACGTTTTTAAGGGTAGAGCGCCTTCTTCAGCGCCGCCAGCCCGCGGCTCGTCGCCTCCGCGGCGGCGGGCACCACCACCGCGAAGCTCGCGTAACCGTGCACCATGGTCGGCTCGTTGCACAACTCCACCGCGACCCCCGCGGCGGCAAGCAGCTCGGCATACCGGGCCCCGTCGTCGCGCAGCGGATCGTATTGCGCGGTACCGATGAATGCCGGCGGCAGACCCGCCAGCTCGCCGTTGCCGGGAGCCAGGTGGGCGGGCAGCGCAGTGTGGTCGCTGAGGTCGAGGTGCGGGACGTACCAGGCCAGAAACGCGTCGATGACCTGCTCGTCCAGGATCGGGTCCCGGCTGTTCTCCAGGAACGACGGCAGCGTCCGGTCGCCGATGCACGACGGGTACCACAACAGCTGAAAGATCAGGTCCGGTCCGTTGTGGTCGCGGGCCAGTTGGGCCATGACCGCCGAGATGTTGCCGCCCGCGGAGTCGCCGGCGACGGCGATGCGCGTGGGGTCGCCGCCCAGCTCGGCGGCGTTTTCGCCGACCCAGCGCAGCGCCGCCCAACTGTCCTCGATGGCGGCCGGGAACGGGTGCTCGGGGGCCAGCCGGTAGTCCACTGACACCACGATGGCGTCGGTCCCGACGGCGTGGGCGCGCGCGACGTGGTCGTGGGTGTCCAGGTCGCCCAGCGCCCAGCCGCCGCCGTGGTAGAAGACGACCACCGGCAGGTCGTCCTGCGCGGCGGTCGGCGGCCAGTAGATCCGCACCGGGATGTCGCCGTGTTCGCCGTAGCCGACCCGGCGCTCCTCGATGCGCAGCGGCGGGAGCAGCTCCGACGGCAACTTGAGCGCCGCCATCTGCGCCCGGGCGACCTCGACGCCGTCGGCGGCGCTGAAGGTCATCGGAATGGCATCGAGCAGCATCTTCAGGATCGGATCGATGCCGCTGGGGACGATGGTCGGATCCGTCATGGCCTTACGGTACGCAAAACCGCAACTATCCGTGCAGCGCAACGCGCAATTGCGTTAACCCGCGGTCCATCGCGGCGGTGGCCGCGGGCACCACCCCGGCGTATCCGAGGTAGCCGTGCACCATGGTCTCGGCGTTGTGCACCTCGACCGGGACGCCGGCCTCGGCCAGCAGTTCGCCGTACCGGATGCCGTCGTCGCGCAGCGGGTCGTAGGCGGCCACGGCGATGTAGGCGGCCGGCAGGCCGGACAAATCAGAGGCGCGGCCCGGCGCCATCGCCGCGGGTGGATTGGACATGTCGACTTCGCCGGCATACCAACGGGAGAAGTCCGAGATCGCCTTGGCGCCCAGGATCGGCGCGTCGGCGTTCTCGGTGAACGACGGCAACGACGCGTCCCACATCGTGGACGGGTACCACAGCAGTTGGAATGTGATCGGCGGCGCGCCCTCGTCGCGCGCCTGCTGCGCGATCGCCGCAGCGATGGTGCCGCCCGCCGAATCTCCGGCCAGCGCAATCCGACTGGTGTTGGCGCCCAGCTCGGCCCCGTGCTCGGCGACCCATCGCGTTGCGGCCCAAGCGTCCTCGATGGCGGCCGGATAGGGATGCTCGGGGGCCAGCCGGTAGTCGACCGACACCACGATCGCCTCCGCGCCGACGGCATGCTGGCGGGCCGTGCCGTCGTGGGTGTCCAGGTCGCCCATCACGAAACCGCCGCCGTGAAAAAACATCACAACCGGCGAAAGCTCGGATTGTGTTGGCGGCCAATAGATCCGGATGCCTACCGGACCACCGGGGCCGTCCAGTGTCCGGTCTTCGACGCGAAGTTCGGGATGCAGCGGCCGGCGCGGCAGGTCACGCAGCCGCTGACGGACGGCGTCGAGCCCGTCCTCGGTCGATAGCCGAAACGGAACGGCATCCAGTACCTTCAGCAGGATGGGGTCGACACCGGGTTTCTCATCGGCGGCGTTGTCCAAAGTGGGCATGGGGGTACCGTACGCACCCCGGTTGATGGTCGGCGGCTGGGTGGCCGCCGGATGGGCGGGCATCGCCTACGGCGTCTTTTTGACCGTGATCGCCCTGCGGTTGCCGCCCGGTAGCGAACTCACCGGGCAGTGGAGCCTGCAGCCGCTTTTCAAGGCGTCGATGGCGGTGCTGCTGGCCGTCGCCGCCGTCGCACACCCGGTGGCCCGCGAGCGGCGCTGGCTGGTGCCGGCACTGTTGTGCTCCGCCGCGGGTGACTGGTTGCTGGCGATGCCGTGGTGGAAGTTGTCGTTCGTGTTGGGGTTGGGCGCATTTCTGTTGGCGCACATATGCTTTCTGCTCGCGCTGCTGCCGCATGCGGTCCCGTCGCGGGGGCGCGTCGCGGCCGCGGTGGTGATGGTGCTGACGTCGGCCTCGATGCTGGTCTGGTTCTGGCCGCACCTGCACGAAGGTGCCGAGAATCTGACCGTCCCGGTGACGGTCTACCTCACCGTGCTGTCGGCGATGGTGTGCACGGCGCTGCTGGCGCGGCTGCCCACCATCTGGACCGCGGTGGGCGCGGTGTGCTTCGCCGCGTCGGACTCGATGATCGCGATCGGCAAGTTCATCCTGGGCAACGAAGCGTTGGCGGTGCCGATCTGGTGGTCGTACGCCGCGGCCGAGATCCTGATCACCGCGGGGTTCTTCTTCGGCCGCGAGGATCTGCAGAGGCCGGCGGAAACTGCCGCCGTGGCCAGCGAGTCAGACCAGAAAGACGTTGATTAGCAACATTTCTCGCGATTCGGCTGCCGCCGAGGTGGAGCCGGTCGCGCGGGTGTTGCCGATGCTGTCGGTGCCGCATCTGGATCGCGAGTTCGACTACCTGGTCTCACCCGAGCAATCCGACGACGCGCAGCCGGGCGTGCGGGTCCGGGTGCGCTTCCACGGCCGCCTGGTCGACGGGTTCGTGCTGGAGCGACGCAACGACACCGATCACCAGGGCAAGCTGGGCTGGCTGGATCGGGTGGTGTCCGCCGAGCCGGTGCTCACGCCGGAGATCCGCCGGCTGGTGGAGGCGGTCGCCGCGCGGTACGCCGGAACGCGGGCGGATGTGCTGCGACTGGCGGTCCCGGCCCGGCATGCCAGGGTGGAAAAAGAAGTGACGGCCCTGGCCGTGCTGCCGGTGGTGGCGCCCGTCGACCCGTCCGGCTGGCAGGCCTACAGTCGCGGCGCTCAGTTTCTGGATGCGCTGGCCGCCTCTCGGGCCGCCCGCGCCGTGTGGCAGGCGCTGCCGGGTGAGCGGTGGGCCGACCGCTTCGCCGACGCGGCCGCGCAGACCGTGGCAGCGGGACGGGCGGCGCTGGCGATCGTGCCGGACCAGCGCGATCTGGACACGTTGTGGCAGGCGACGATCCAGCACGTCGACCCCGACAGCGTCGTCGCCTTGTCGGCCGGGCTCGGGCCGGCCGCGCGCTACCGGCGCTGGCTGGCCGCACTGCGGGGCAACGCCCGCGTGGTAATCGGCACGCGTAGTGCGGTGTTCGCCCCCATCGCCGACCTCGGTCTGGTCATGGTGTGGTCGGATGCCGACGACAGCCTCGCCGAGCCCCGCGCCCCCTATCCGCATGCCCGTGAGGTGGCGATGTTGCGGGCGCATCAGGCCCGCTGCGCCGCTGTGATCGGCGGTTATGCCCGAACCGCGGAGGCGCAGGCGCTGGTGCGCAGCGGCTGGGCGCACGACATCGTGGCCCCCCGGCCGGTAGTGCGGACCCGGGCGCCGCGGGTCGTCGCCCTCGACGACAGCGGGTACGCCGACGAGCGCGACCCGGCGGCGCGGACCGCGCGGATACCGTCCATCGCGTTGCGCGCCGCCCGCTCAGCGCTGGAGGCTGGCGCGCCGGTGCTGGTCCAGGTGCCGCGCCGCGGGTATGTGCCGTCGCTGGCCTGTGCGCGCTGCCGTGCGATCGCCCGCTGCCGCCACTGCACGGGTCCCTTGGCGTTGCCGGAGCGCGGTGTGGGCGCGGCATGCCGGTGGTGTGGCCGGGTCGACCCGGTGCCGCGGTGCGCCCGCTGCGGGTCGGACGCGGTGCGTGCGGTGATCGTCGGGGCGCGGCGCACGGCCGAGGAGATGGGCCGGGCCTTTCCGGGCACTCCGGTGGTCACGTCGTCCGGTGATGCGGTGGTGACGGAGGTGCCGGCGCACCCCGCGTTGGTGGTGGCCACGCCGGGTGCCGAACCGAGCGCGTCGGGCGGCTACGGGGCGGCTCTGCTGCTGGACACCTGGGCCCTGTTGGGCCGCCAGGACCTGCGCGCCGCCGAGGATGCGCTGTGGCGCTGGATGAGCGCGGCCGCTCTGGTCCGGCCCCGCGCCGACGGCGGCGTGGTCGCCGTGGTCGCCGAATCCTCCCTTCCCACAGTGCAATCGCTGATCCGGTGGGATCCGGTGGGGCATGCCGACGCCGAGCTCGCGGCGCGCGCCGAGGTCGGATTGCCGCCCAGTGTGCACATCGCCGCCCTGGACGGCAGCGCCGACGGGGTGGCCGCGTTGCTGGGCGAGGCGCGGCTGCCCGAGGACGCCGAGTCGCTGGGGCCGGTGGATCTGCCCGCAGGCGCCCGCCGCCCGCCGGGGACCGCCGCCGACGTCCCGGTCATCCGGATGCTGGTGCGGGTCCCCCGGGAACACGGTCTGCGACTGGCGGCCGCCCTGCGGGCAGCGGTCGCGGTGCTCAGCGCGCGGCAGTCTCACCATCCCGTCCGGGTCCAGATCGATCCGCTGCACATCGGCTGATCGACGCGCTCGTCCGGTGTTCAGAACATGACCACTAGTAATTATTGAGGCTAGAAACAATCACTCCGTACGACTATGAAACTGTTACGCTTTCTGCGCTGTCGTGAGCATGGAGCGAGCGTCCGGGCTACCCCGGGAGAAAGGGGCCGTGATGCCGACGGAGAACGCGACAACGGCCGATGAATCGCTCGACATCCTCACCGATTCCTTGTTGACCGCGTCGCGACTGCTGGTCGCCATCTCGGCTCGCTCGATCGCTCAGGTCGACGAGACCATCACCATCCCGCAATTCCGCACCCTGGTGATCCTGTCCAATCGGGGCCCGGTGAACCTGGCCACGCTGGCCACGCTGCTGGGCGTGCAGCCCTCGGCCACCGGGCGGATGGTGGATCGGCTGGTCAGCGCCGGGATGATCGATCGGCTGCCGCATCCGACGTCGCGCCGGGAACTGCTGGCCGCGTTGACCAAGCGGGGCCGCGAGGTGGTCCGGCAGGTCACCGCCTACCGGCGCAAGGAGATCGCGCGCATCGTCGAGCAGATGCCCACAACGGAACGGCAGGGCCTGGTGCGAGCGCTGACCGCGTTCACCGCAGCCGGCGGCGAACCCGACGCTCACATCGACATCGAGGAGATGTGAGCGCCGGGCCGGCCACGCGCTCAGCGCTTTTCGGCGGTGAGCAGTAGGTACTCCCACCCCATGACGCCGTCGCTGAGGTATTCCTCGGCGAGTTCGATCAACTGCGTGTCGAGTTCGGCGGCCAGCACCGCGTTGCCGGCGACGTTGGCGTACGCCTCGATCGTCGGGCCGTAGTGGTTCTTGAAGTAGTCGTGGACTGCTTGTGCCGTGTCGAAACGGGTCACGTCGAGCGAGCCACGCTGCGTCTTGACGTTGCACACGCGGTCGCCGAGCATGCCGCGGAGGTAGGCCTCGCGTCCCCACAGCGCCGACGGCGGGAGTGCCGCCGAAAGGCTCGGCCGGTAGGGCCGGATGGTCGCCAGCATCCGTCCGAAGAAGCCTTCGTGCGTCGAGCTGATCAGCCCGATCGTCCCGCCCGGACGGCAGACCCGGACCAGCTCGTCGGCGGCGCTCTGGTGATCCGGTGCGAACATCACCCCGATCGCCGATACGACGGCGTCGAACTTGTTGTCGCCGAACGGAAGTGACTGGGCATTGGCTTCCAGGTACTGCAAGTTCAGCCGCTGCGCTGCGGCGCGTTGCTGGGAACGCTGCAACAACTCCGGGGTCAGGTCGGTGGAGACGACGGTGGCGCCGGTCCGGGCCGCGGGCAGCGAGATGTTGCCCGATCCGGCGGCGACATCGAGCACCCGCACGCCGGGTCCGATGCCCGCCGCGGTCACCAGCACCGGGCCCAGTGGGGCCATCACCTCCTCGGCCATCAGTGCGTAGTCGCCCAGGGCCCAGATTTGGCGGTGGGCCTTGGCCAGAGTCTGGTCCTCGCGGATGGGTGTGCCGATGGTCATCTGACCTCCTGCGAAAAGGGTTGAGGATGTGCACGACGTCATCGTCGCCGAACCGCAATAAAACATGCAGTAGGACACAGTATGCCTACGAAATATTGTGACTAGCTGAGAATCTTCTGCGCTTGTGGTCCACGGCACGTCAGCCGGCCTTTCTAGACTGTTGCGGTGCGCCTCGTCTTCGCCGGCACCCCCGAACCCGCGCTGCCCGCCCTGCGTCAGCTGATCGACTCGCCCAACCACGATGTGGTCGCCGTGCTGACCAGGCCCGATGCCGCGTCGGGACGGCGCGGGCGGCCGGAGCCGTCGCCGGTGGCCCGCGAGGCGCTCGATCGTGGCATCCCGGTGCTGAGACCGTCGCGGCCCAATTCCGCGGAGTTCGTCGAAGAACTGCGCGAGTGGGCGCCGCAATGTTGCGCGGTCGTCGCCTACGGTGCGCTGCTCGGCGACGGGCTGCTCGCGGTCCCCCCTTACGGTTGGGTGAACCTGCACTTCTCGTTGCTGCCCGCCTGGCGCGGGGCCGCGCCGGTGCAGGCCGCGATCGCCGCCGGCGACACGATCACCGGAGCCACCACCTTCCAGATCGAGCCCAGCCTGGACTCCGGGCCGGTCTACGGCGTGCTCACCGAGACCATCCGTCCCACCGACACCGCCGGGGATCTGCTTGAGCGGCTTGCGGTTTCGGGCGCCCAGCTGTTGTCGGCCACCCTGGACGGCATCGCCGAAGGGCACGTTGGTGCCCAAACCGCAGCCCACCGAGGGGGTCAGCCTGGCGCCCAAGATCACCGTGGAACAGGCCCGGATCCGCTGGGACCTGCCCGCGCAGGTGGTCGAACGCAGGATCCGGGCGGTCACGCCGAATCCGGGGCGCCTGGACCATGATCGGTGATCTGCGTGTGAAAGTCGGCCCGGTGCAACTCGATTCGGGCGCCGAGGATGATCTGGCACCCGGCGCCGTCCGGGTGGGGCGTAAGGACGTGTGGGTCGGCACCGCGTCGGAACCTGTGCGGCTGGGGCAGATCCAACCGCCCGGCAAGAAACCGATGAACGCCGCGGACTGGGCGCGCGGCGCCCGGCTGGACGATACGGTCACCGCCTCATGAGCCAGGACGAGCCGTACCGGAAACGGCCGGACCGGCAGCACCGAAAACCTCCCGGCCCGCAACGCCCCAAGGGCCCCCGCCGCAAACCCCTGGACCCCGCCCGCAAAGCCGCCTTCGACGCACTGCGTGCGGTCACCGAGCGCAGCGCCTACGCCAACCTGGTGCTGCCCGCGCTGCTGCGCGAACGCGAAATCACCGGCCGCGACGCCGCTTTCGCCACCGAACTGACCTACGGCACCTGCCGCACCCGGGGTCTGCTGGACGCCGTGATCGGCGCGGCCGCCGGACGCGCGCCGGACACCATCGACCCGGTGCTGCTGGACCTGCTGCGGTTGGGGGCCTACCAGCTGTTGCGCACCCGGGTCGAGGCGCACGCCGCGGTGTCCACCACCGTCGACCAGGCTGGTATCGAATTCGATTCGGCGCGAGCAGGTTTCGTCAACGGCGTGCTGCGCACCATCGCCGGTCGCGACGAGAAGTCCTGGCTGGACGAACTCGCCCCCGACAACGACCCGGTGGGTCGTGCGGCGTTCCGGCACGCCCATCCGCGCTGGATCGCCCAGGCCTTCGCCGACGCGCTGGGCGCGGACGCCGGCGAACTCGACGCGGTGCTGGCCAGCGACGACGAACGCCCACAGGTGCATCTGGCGGCCCGCCCCGGAGTGCTCAGCGCCGCCGAACTGGCTCAGGCAGTCCACGGCGAGGTCGGCCGCTACTCGCCGTTCGCGGTGTATCTGCCCGGCGGCGACCCCGGGCAGCTGGCGCCGGTGCGCGACGGGCAGGCATTGGTGCAGGACGAGGGCAGCCAGTTGGTGGCCCGCGCGCTCACGCTGATCCCGGTCGACGACGACGCCGGGCGCTGGCTCGACCTGTGCGCCGGACCGGGCGGCAAGACCGCACTGCTGGCCGCGCTGGGAGCGCAGACCGGTGCCACGGTGACCGCGGTGGAACCGGCCCCGCACCGGGCCGACCTGGTGGTGGAGAACACCCGCGGGTTGCCGGTGGAGGTGGTGCGGGCAGACGGGCGCGAGCCGCAGTCGATGGGCTTGCAACCCGGCTTCGACCGGGTCCTGGTCGACGTGCCGTGCACCGGGCTGGGTGCCCTGCGCCGGCGTCCCGAGGCGCGCTGGCGGCGTCAGCCCGCCGACGTCCCCGCCCTGGCCAAGCTGCAGCGCGAACTACTGGCCGCGGCGATCTCGCTGACCCGTCCGGGTGGGGTGGTGCTCTATTCGACCTGCTCGCCGCACCTGGCCGAGACGGTCGGTGTGGTCGCCGACGCCCTGCGCCGCCACCCGGTGACGGCGCTGGACACCCGCCCGTTCTTCGCGCCGGTCGAGCAGGGGTTGGCGCAAGGCCCGTCCGGCCAATACGTGCAGCTGTGGCCGCACCGACACGGCACCGACGCCATGTTCGCAGCGGCCCTGCGCCGCCAGTAAGGTGTCGCTCATGCCTTCTACGGGGGGACCGCTGATCGCACCGTCGATTCTGGCCGCCGACTTCGCCCGCCTCGCTGACCAGGCTGACGCGGTAGCAGGTGCCGACTGGTTGCACGTCGACGTGATGGACAACCATTTCGTGCCGAACCTCACCATCGGCCTTCCGGTGGTGGAGAGCCTGCTGGCGGCCAGCGACATCCCGATGGACTGCCATCTGATGATCGACAACCCGGACAAGTGGGCGCCGCCATATGCCGAGGCCGGTGCTTACAACGTCACCTTCCACGCCGAAGCCACCGACAACCCGATCGGGGTGGCCCGCGACATCCGGGCCGCAGGTTCCAAAGCGGGCATCAGCGTCAAGCCGGGAACGCGGTTGGAGCCTTACCTGGAGATCCTGTCGCACTTCGACACCCTGCTCATCATGTCCGTCGAGCCCGGATTCGGCGGGCAGAGCTTCATCCCGGAGGTGCTCAGCAAGGTGCGCACGGCCCGAAAGCTGGTGGATGCAGGGGAGTTGACGATCGTGATCGAGATCGACGGCGGGATCAACGAGGACACCATCGAGCAGGCCGCCGAAGCCGGCGTCGACTGCTTCGTCGCCGGATCCGCGGTGTACGGCGCCGCAGATCCGGCCGCCGCCGTCGCAGCGCTACGGAGCCAGGCCGCGGCGAAGTCACCGCACCTGCGCCGGGTGAGCGGCTCATGACCGTCCCGAATTCCCCGGAGCAGGTCAAGAGCCTCGAAGAGGCCATGCGGTTGGCCATCGAGCACTCCTATCAGGTCAAAGGCACCACTTACCCCAACCCGCCGGTCGGCGCCGTCATCGTCGACCAGGAGGGCAGGGTAGTGGGCGTCGGCGCCACCCAGCCGTCCGGCGGCGACCACGCCGAAGTGATCGCCCTGCGCCGGGCGGGCGGCCTGGCCGCCGGCGGTATCGCGGTGGTCACCATGGAGCCCTGCAACCACTTCGGCAAGACGCCGCCCTGTGTCAACGCACTCATCGAGGCGCGGGTGGGGACGGTGATCTTCGGCGTCAACGACCCGAACGGAATCGCGGGCGGCGGCGCCGGCCGGCTCAACGCGGCCGGTGTGCAGGTGCGTTCCGGGCTGTTGGCCGATCAGGTCGCGGCGGGCCCGCTGCGGGAATGGCTGTACAAGCAGCGCACCGGCCTGCCGCATGTGACGTGGAAGTACGCCACCAGCATCGACGGTCGCAGCGCCGCCGCCGACGGGTCCAGTCAATGGATTTCCAGCGAGGCGTCCCGCGCGGACCTGCATCGCCGCCGGGCCATCGCCGACGCGATCGTCGTCGGCACCGGCACGGTTTTCGCCGACGACCCCGCGCTGACCGCCCGGCTGCCGGACGGGTCGCTGGCCCCACAGCAACCGTTACGGGTGGTGGTGGGCAAGCGCGAAGTGCCGCCGGAAGCCAAAGTGCTCAACGACGATTCGCGCACCATGGTGATCCGCACGCACGAGCCCGTCGAGGTGCTCCGGGCGCTGGCCGACCGCACCGACATCCTGCTCGAAGGCGGGCCGACCCTGGCCGGGGCGTTCCTGCGGGCCGGGGCGATCAACCGGATCCTGGCCTACGTCGCGCCGATCCTGCTGGGCGGACCGGTGACCGCGGTCGACGACGTCGGGGTGTCCAGCATGGT
Source organism: Mycobacterium kiyosense (assembly GCA_021654635.1). Taxonomy (NCBI): domain Bacteria; kingdom Bacillati; phylum Actinomycetota; class Actinomycetes; order Mycobacteriales; family Mycobacteriaceae; genus Mycobacterium; species Mycobacterium kiyosense. The sequence continues at coordinate 3,643,290 of AP025179.1, read as the reverse complement.
GCACGCGTTGCGCTGGCAGTTCGACAGCGTCGAGCAGGTCGGCCCGGATCTGCTGCTCAGCCTGGTTGCTCGGTAGTCGCCGGTGCCGGTTCGAACGACGGCTGGCCGGGCGTAACCGGCTGGTCGTCCGGCCCCGCGTGCTCAGTGCGTGCGCCGATCAACAAACCGAGCAAAGCTCCGACGACGCAGATCGCCACCGTGACCTTGAAGATGTCCCCGTACATCAACGCGAACGCATGTACGTAGGAACCCTGCGAGACCGGCGACTCAGCCACAATCTGATTGAACCGGTAGAGCCCCCACGCGGTCAGCGCGGCCACACCGATCAACATGCCGGTCATCCTGGCGACCACCACCGACGCCGACGCTATGCCGTGCTGAGCGGCAGGAACCACCCGCAGCGCAGCCGAGGACAGCGGGCCGATCACCAGGCCGAGACCCAGTCCCGCCACCAGCAGGTCGGTGTGCACCGCAGGGAGGGTGAACAGGCCGAAGATGTCGTGGCGCTGGTTCAACAGGTTGGCGCGCCAGTACGAGATGAGCCAGTATCCGCTGCCTGCGATCAGCAGCCCCACGAAGACCACGACGCGGTCGCCGGTTCGGGTGGCGATCCACCCCCCGATCACCGCGCCGATCGGCAGCGCGATCAGGAACCACAGCAACAGACCCGCCGCCTGATTCTGATCCATTGCGAGCACACCCTGACCGAACAGCTCGACGTTGACCAAGGTGACCATCAGCGCCGCGCCGGCGCACACCGAGGCGCCCAACGCCGACAGGAACGGCCGGAAGTGCACGCCGGCCGGTTCGATGAGCCGGGTGCGAGCAAAGCGTTCCCAGACGAAGAACAACACCCCCGCCACCACCGCGCCGATCACCAGCGGTGGGCCGTAAGAGGGCAACACCTCTTTGCCGTCCGGTTTGGGGTTGTACAGACCGATCACCGCCAGACCCAGCGCGAGCGCCAACAGCAAACCGCCGGTGATATCGATCTTCTCCCGCTTCGCACTGCGTTCGTGCGACGGCAGGCTGAAGTGGATCATCACCATCGCGATCAAGGTGAGCGGCACGTTGACCCAGAACACGTCGCGCCAGTCGTGCAACAGCCACACGATGAAGATGCCGTACAGCGGACCCAGCACGCTGCCGAGTTCCTGGGCGGCGCCGATACCGCCGAGCACGCCGGCCCGATTCCGTTCAGCCCACAGGTCGGCGCCCAGCGCCAGTGTGACCGGCAGCAGGGCACCGCTGGCGATGCCCTGGATGGTTCGCCCGGCGATCAAGTAGTGGAATGCGCGGTTGGGATCGGGATCGACCATGTAATCGCCGAACTCCGGGTTCCAGTTGCCCAGTTTCACCGACATCGCGGTGAGCACCGAACCGACGATGAACAACGCCAAGCTGGATTGCAGGACGAACTTGCGCCCGAACCGGTCCGACGCCCGACCCAGCAGCGGCATCGCGGCGATATACCCCAGCAGGTACAGCGTGACTATCCAGGTGATTCGCTGCAGCTGATTGACCGGAATACCGACACTGCCCATGATGTCGCGCATGATCGTGACCACGACGTAGGTGTCGAGCGCACCTAGCAGCACCGCAAGGCTGCCCGCGCTGATTGCTATTCGGCGTCCTGCTCGCATCGTCATCAGTTCCCCGGCTTCGTGACCTGGACGGGCTGGTTCCAGTTCGACAGCGTCATCTGGATCGAATTACCGGAACCCTTGTCGAGCATGACCTGCGCGAGCTGGTGATCACCGGTCTCCTGGATCCAGACTGTGGTCGGAGTCGATCCCGTCGCGCCCAGTGGTGCGAGCTTGTTCACGACGTCGGCGTTGACGTTTCCGCTGACGCGAACCGCGCTCTGCCCGTTGATCGTGTCGCGGCCCTGCGCCTTCGGATCGTTGAGGTTGGCCAGGATGTTGGCGACGCCCGTGTCGGGGTTCAGGATTGCCGACGGGTCGTAATGCAGAAGTTCGTCGATCTTGCCCACGTCGTCCCATTTACCCGGGGTGAGAGCGGTGGTGTAAAGCTCGCCGTCCAGAATCACGAAGTCGGCTTCTATCTCGCTGCCGATGATGATGATTCTGGCGGTCCCCTTGCCCGCGGTGGTCGGGGTGGTGGTCAGATCGCCGGTGAGCGTTTTAAGGGGCAGCCCCGTAATTTTGCCGTTGACCGTCAGGACCAGGTGTGCGCTCTTGACGCCTTTGGTGACTTCGGCGGATTGGGTGACCAGCGTCTTCCCGTCAGGCAGCGGACCACCTTTGGCCTTCTTGCTGATCGAGCACCCGGCGACCAGCGTGGTCGCGATGCTCAACGCAGCAAGGACAGCCATAAGCCGGCGGGGGGTTTGCATACCCAGCATCGTAGAGGGTGCGCATGTGTGGACCTGGGACCCAGGCGGGTGCCCAAGGGCCGCCGTACTTATTAACCTGGTGCGATGTTCACCGGAATTGTCGAGGAACTGGGCGAGGTGACGGGCCGCGACGCCCTGGTCGACGCGGCGCGGCTGATCATCCGGGGCCCCACTGTCACCGCCGACGCCGGCCACGGCGACTCGATCGCCGTCAACGGGGTGTGCCTCACCGTGGTCGATGTGCTGGCCGACGGACAGTTCAGTGCCGACGTGATGGCCGAGACGCTGAACCGCTCCAACCTGGGCGGGCTGCGACCCGGCAGCCGGGTGAATCTGGAGCGCGCGGCCGCGATCAACAGCCGGTTGGGTGGACACATCGTGCAGGGCCATGTGGACGGGACCGGTGAGATCGTCGCTCGCACACCTTCTGAGCACTGGGAAGTGGTGCGCGTCGAAATGCCGGCGACGGTCGCCCGCTATGTGGTGGAGAAGGGGTCGATCACCGTCGACGGCATCTCGTTGACCGTCTCGGGCCTCGGCGACCAGCCCCGCGACTGGTTCGAGGTCTCGCTGATTCCGACCACGCGGGAGCTGACCACGCTGGGGTCGGCGCCGGTGGGAACCCAGGTCAACCTGGAGGTCGACGTGATCGCCAAGTATGTGGAGCGGCTGTTGCATGTCCCACTGAACAAGCAGGGGCAATAACTGAGCTGAAGTAGTGGTTCATACTGAATGCAGCACGAGGGCTCCGGTGGGCTCTTCAGCTAGGACAGCGCCGACAGCAAGGTAGCAACGATGACGAGGTTGGACTCCGTCGAACGGGCGGTTGCCGACATTGCGGCGGGCAAGGCCGTTGTCGTCATCGACGACGAGGAACGCGAGAACGAGGGCGACCTGATCTTCGCGGCCGAGAAGGCCACCCCGGAGCTGGTTGCGTTCATGGTGCGCTACACCTCGGGCTATCTGTGTGTACCGCTGGACGGCCCGATCTGTGACCGCCTCGGCCTGTTGCCGATGTACGCGGTCAACCAGGACAAGCACGGCACCGCCTACACCGTCACCGTGGACGCCAGAATCGGTGTGGGAACCGGGATTTCGGCCTCCGACCGGGCCACCACGATGCGGCTGCTGGCCAATCCGACGAGTATCGCCGAAGATTTCACCCGGCCGGGGCACGTGGTTCCGTTGCGCGCCAAGGACGGCGGTGTGTTGCGGCGCCCGGGCCACACCGAGGCCGCGGTCGACCTGGCCCGGATGGCCGGCCTGCAACCTGCGGGCGCGATCTGCGAGATCGTCAGTCAGAAGGACGAGGGCTCGATGGCCCAGACCGACGAGTTGCGGGTCTTCGCCGACGAGCACGGTCTGGCCCTGATCACCATCGCCGACATCATCGAGTGGCGCCGCAAGCACGAGAAGCACATCGAGCGGATCGCCGAGGCCCGCATCCCCACCCGGCACGGGCAGTTCCGCGCGATCGGCTACGCCAGCATCTATGAGGACGTCGAACACGTCGCGCTGGTTCGCGGCGAGATCGCCGGACCCAACGCCGACGGCGACGACGTACTGGTCCGGGTGCACTCCGAGTGTCTGACCGGCGACGTGTTCGGGTCGCGTCGCTGCGACTGCGGGCCGCAGCTGGACGCCGCGATGGCGATGGTCGCCCGCGAGGGCCGCGGGGTGGTGCTGTACATGCGCGGCCACGAAGGTCGCGGCATCGGGCTGATGCACAAACTGCAGGCCTACCAGCTGCAGGACGCCGGCGAGGACACCGTCGACGCCAACCTCAAGCTCGGGTTGCCGGCTGATGCGCGGGATTACGGTATCGGCGCGCAGATCCTGGTCGACCTGGGTGTGCGCTCGATGCGGCTGCTGACCAACAACCCGGCCAAGCGGGTCGGGCTGGACGGGTACGGACTGCACATCATCGAGCGGGTGCCGCTGCCGGTGCGGGCCAACGCCGAGAACATCCGCTACCTGATGACCAAGCGCGACAAGATGGGTCACGACCTGGCCGGGCTCGACGACTTCCATGAATCCGTGCACCTCCCCGGTGAATTCGGCGGCGCTCTATGACCGGTGGTGTGCTGTGAGCGGTGGCGCCGGTGTGCCGGACATCCCGTCCCTCGACGCCTCGGACGTGCGGCTGGCCATCGTCGCCAGCACCTGGCACGACAAGATCTGCGACGCCCTGCTCGACGGTGCCCGCAAGGTGGCCACCGACGCCGGGATCGACAACCCGACCGTGGCCCGGGTGCTCGGCGCGATCGAGATCCCGGTGGTGGCGCAGGAATTGGCGCGCACCCACGACGCCGTCGTCGCGCTCGGTGTCGTGATCCGCGGTGAGACACCGCATTTCGATTACGTATGCGATGCGGTGACTCAGGGTTTGACCCGGGTCTCGCTGGACGCCTCCACTCCGGTCGCCAACGGTGTGCTGACCACCAACACCGAGGCGCAGGCCCTCGATCGGGCCGGGCTGCCGACGTCGGCCGAAGACAAGGGTGCGCAGGCGGCGGCGGCCGCACTGACCACCGCGCTGACCTTGCGCGACCTGCGCGCTCGATCGTGACACCGGAATCCGACACGGGCGATTGGGATTTCGTCTGTCGTCCGCACTTGACGCCGATATTCGCTTATGTTGCAGCGGTTTTGATTCTGGTGGCGCACATTGCGGGCGGTCTGGTGCTCAAGATCGGATCGACCGGAGTGGTGTTCCAGACGGCTGACCAGGTGGCGATGGCCTTGCTGGGAGTCGTGCTGGCCGGCGCGGTGCTGCTGTTGACCCGGCCGCGGCTGCGCATCGGGCCTGCCGGTATCTCTGTGCGTAATGTGCTGGGGGACAAGCTGATTGTATGGCCTGATGTGGTCGGGGTGTCGTTTCCGCTCGGCAGCCGGTGGGCCAGGGTCGACTTGCCGGACGACGAGTACATTCCGGTGATGGCGATCCAGGCGGTGGACAAGGAGCGCGCCGTGCAGGCTATGGACGCCGTTCGCTCGCTGCTGGCGCGATACCGGCCCGATCTGCACGCGCGCTGAGGCCGTTGTGACGGCGCCGCCTGTCGCGGACCTGTTGTCGGTGGTTTCGTCAGACTCGGTGGTGATCGTCGTTGCGCGTAGTCTGCATGTATTCGGGTTCCAGGGCGAGAGGAGGCGGCCGGTGTCCGACCTTGCGCACGTGCCGCGCGGCTTGCTGAGCCCCTCCTCGAGGATCACCTGCCCGCTGGGGTCGAGGCGGTCCCTGAGGTCGAGGTGATCACGAAAGAATCGTTCCCACCGAGTGTTCGTGGTCCCGACATCGTCGTGGTTCCAGACAGCGTGTTCGGGCGGGCTCCACCAGGATCTCTGCCGCGGATGTGGTGCTGGTCGTGGAGATCGTGTAGCCGGGCTCCCGGCGACCACTAACCTTGATCACGTGCCAGATCCCGCCACCTACCGTCCGGCTCCCGGGTCCATCCCGGTCGAGCCGGGGGGTGTACCGATTCCGGGACACCCACGGCCGGGTCATCTACGTCGGCAAGGCCAAAGAGCCTGCGCAGCCGGCTGACGTCGTACTTCGCCGACGTCGCCAGCCTGCACCCGCGCACCCGGCAGATGGTGACCACCGCGGCCAAGGTCGAGTGGACGGTGGTCAACACCGAGGTCGAGGCGCTGCAGCTGGAATACAACTGGATCAAGGAGTTCGATCCCCGGTTCAACGTCCGCTACCGCGACGACAAGTCCTACCCGGTGCTGGCCGTCACCCTCAACGAGGAGTTCCCGCGGCTGATGGTGTACCGGGGGCCGCGGCGCAAGGGGGTCCGCTATTTCGGGCCGTACTCGCACGCCTGGGCCATCCGCGAAACGCTGGACCTGCTCACCCGGGTGTTCCCGGCGCGCACCTGCTCCAACGGAGTGTTCAAGCGGCACAACCAGATCGACCGGCCGTGTCTGCTGGGCTACATCGACAAATGCTCCGCGCCCTGCATCGGCCGGGTCAGCGCCGAGCAGCACCGTCGGATCGTTTTGGATTTCTGCGACTTCCTGTCCGGCAAGACCGACCGTTACGCCCGCGAGCTGGAACAGCAGATGCACGCGGCGTCCGCCGAGCTCGATTTCGAGCGCGCCGCCCGGCTGCGCGACGACCTGGGCGCGCTCAAGCGGGCGATGGAGAAGCAGGCGGTGGTGCTCGGCGACGGCACCGACGCCGACGTGGTGGCCTTCGCCGACGACGAGCTCGAGGCCGCGGTTCAGGTGTTCCACGTCCGAGGCGGCCGGGTGCGCGGCCAGCGCGGCTGGATCGTCGAGAAGCCCGGCGACCCGAGCGAGTCCGGCGAGGAACAGCTGGTGGAACAGTTCCTCACCCAGTTCTACGGCGATCAGGCCGAATTAGACGGCGCCGCAGACGAATCCGTCAACCCGGTGCCGCGCGAGGTGCTGGTGCCCTGCCTGCCGTCCAACCACGACGAACTGGCCGACTGGCTGTCCGGGTTGCGCGGGTCCCGCGTCGCATTGCGGGTGCCGCGCCGCGGCGACAAGCGCGCCCTGGCCGAAACCGTGGAACGCAACGCGAAAGAGGCTCTGCAACAACACAAGCTGAAGCGAGCAGGCGATTTCAACGCCAGATCCGCTGCGCTGCAGAATATTCAGGAGGCCCTCGGGCTGGCGGACGCCCCGCTGCGTATCGAGTGCGTCGACATCAGCCATGTGCAGGGCACCGACGTGGTGGGCTCGCTGGTGGTGTTCGAGGATGGCCTGCCGCGCAAGTCGGACTACCGCCATTTCGGCATCCGCGAGGCCGCGGGTCAGGGCCGCTCGGACGACGTCGCCTCCATCGCCGAAGTGACCCGGCGCCGCTTCCTGCGGCATCTCAGTGATCAGAGCGACCCGAATATGCTTTCCCCGGAAGGGAAGTCACGACGATTCGCCTACCCGCCCAACCTCTACGTCGTCGACGGCGGCGCGCCGCAGGTCAACGCGGCCAGTGCGGTGCTCGACGAGCTGGGCATCACCGACGTCGCGGTGATCGGTCTGGCCAAGCGGCTCGAGGAGATCTGGGTGCCCTCGGAACCAGACCCGATCATCATGCCGCGCAACAGCGAGGGCCTTTACCTGCTGCAGCGGGTGCGCGACGAGGCCCACCGATTCGCCATCGCCTACCATCGCAGCAAGCGATCCAAGCGGATGACGGCCTCGGCGCTCGACGCGGTTCCCGGCCTCGGCGAGCACCGGCGCAAGGCGCTGGTCACCCACTTCGGATCGATAGCCCGCCTCAAGGAGGCCACCGTCGACCAGATCACCGCCGTCCCCGGTATCGGCGTGGCCACCGCCACCGCCGTCTTGGAAGCGCTACGGCCGGACCCACCCGGAGCCGCCGGATGACCAACGGCGAGGACGCCCCGGCGGGCATCGACGTAGTCCTGGTGACCGGCTTGTCGGGCGCGGGCCGCGGCACCGCCGCGAAGGTGCTCGAAGACCTCGGCTGGTACGTCGCGGACAACCTGCCACCCCAGTTGATCACCCGCATGGTCGATTTCGGGTTGGCGGCCGGGTCGCGGATCACCCAGCTGGCCGTCGTCATGGACGTGCGCTCCCGCGGGTTCACCGGCGACCTCGACGAGGTCCGCACCGAGCTGGCCACCCGCAACATCACCCCGCGCGTGGTGTTCATGGAGGCGTCCGACGACATGCTGGTGCGCCGCTACGAGAACAACCGCCGCAGCCACCCGCTGCAAGGCGAGCAGACCCTGGCCGAGGGCATCGCCGCCGAGCGCCGGATGCTGGCGCCGGTACGCGCGACCGCCGACCTGATCATCGACACCTCGACGCTGTCGGTGCGCGGGCTGCGGGAGAGCATCGAGCGCGCTTTCGGCGGCACCGCCACCGCGACCACCAGCGTCACCGTCGAATCCTTCGGGTTCAAGTACGGCCTGCCGATGGACGCCGACATGGTGATGGATGTGCGTTTCCTGCCCAACCCGCACTGGGTGGACGAGCTACGGCCGCTGACCGGCCAGCATGCCCCGGTGCGCGACTACGTGCTGAGTCAGCCCGGCGCGGCTGAGTTCCTGCAGACCTATCACCGGTTGCTGGCGCTGGTGGTCGACGGCTACCGACGGGAGGGCAAGCGCTATATGACGGTGGCGGTCGGGTGCACGGGGGGCAAGCACCGCAGCGTGGCGATCGCGGAGGCCCTGATGGGACTACTGGGGGCGGACCCGCAACTGGCGGTGCGGGTACTGCACCGGGATCTGGGCCGCGAATGAGCTCCCCGGCGAATCAGAGCATCGTCGCCCTCGGCGGCGGGCACGGCTTGTATGCCACGCTGTCGGCTGCCCGCCGGCTGACGCCGTACGTCACCGCGATCGTGACGGTCGCCGACGACGGCGGCTCCTCGGGCCGGCTGCGCAGCGAACTGGACGTGGTGCCGCCGGGCGATCTGCGAATGGCATTGGCGGCGTTGGCATCCGATAGTCCCTACGGGCGGCTGTGGGCGACGATACTGCAGCACCGCTTCGGTGGCACCGGTGCGCTGGCCGGGCACCCGATCGGCAACCTGTTGCTGGCCGGCCTGTCGGAAATGCTGGCCGACCCCGTTGCGGCGCTCGACGAAATCGGGCGCATCCTGGGCGTCAAGGGCCGGGTGCTGCCGATGTGCCCGATCGCGCTGCAGATCGAGGCCGACGTGTCCGGCCTGGAGAGCGACCCGCGGATGTTCCGGCTGATCCGTGGCCAGGTCGCGATCGCGACGACCCCGGGCAAGGTGCGCCGGGTGCGGTTGCTGCCCACCGACCCGCCGGCCACCCGGCAGGCCGTCGACGCGATAATGGCCGCCGATCTGGTGGTGCTCGGGCCCGGATCGTGGTTCACCAGCGTGATTCCGCACGTGCTGGTGCCGGGGCTGCTGCAAGCGCTGCGGGCCACCACCGCGCGCAAGGCGTTGGTGCTCAATCTGGTCGCCGAGCCGGGCGAGACGGCCGGGTTCTCGGTGGAACGGCACCTGCACGTGCTGGTGCAGCACGCGCCGGAGTTCCGGGTGGACGACATCATCATCGACGCCGACCGGGTGCCCAGCGATCGCGAGCGCGACCAGTTGCGCCGCACCGCGACGCTGCTACATGCCGAGGTCCACTTCGCCGACGTGGCCCGACCTGGTACACCTTTACATGACCCGGGCAAGCTTGCGGCAGCGCTGGACGGGGTACGGGCACGTGACAGCGGCTCGGTGCGGCCGTCGGTGACGGCCACGGAGGAGATACCGATCGACGGCGGCCGTCGGGAACGAACCAAGGGGTGACGACGCGTGGCGATGACGACTGAAGTCAAGGACGAGCTGAGCCGTCTGGTGGTCAAGTCGGTCAGTGCTCGGCGTGCGGAGGTCACCTCGCTGCTGCGGTTCGCCGGCGGGTTGCACATTGTGGCGGGCCGGGTGGTGGTCGAGGCCGAGGTGGATCTGGGCAGCATCGCGCGCCGGCTGCGCAAGGACATCTTCGACCTGTACGGCTACAACGCGGTCGTGCATGTCTTGTCGGCCAGCGGGATTCGCAAGAACACCCGGTACGTGCTGCGGGTCGCCAGCGACGGTGAAGCGCTGGCCCGCCAGACGGGTCTGCTGGACATGCGTGGCCGTCCGGTGCGCGGCCTGCCCGCCCAGGTTGTGGGCGGCAGCGTCGCCGACGCCGAAGCCGCCTGGCGGGGCGCATTTTTGGCGCACGGGTCGCTGACCGAGCCGGGTCGTTCCTCGGCGCTGGAGGTCAGTTGCCCCGGGCCCGAGGCGGCGCTGGCGCTGGTCGGTGCGGCACGCCGGCTCGGTGTCAGCGCCAAGGCGCGCGAGGTGCGCGGTGCCGACCGGGTGGTGGTGCGCGACGGCGAGGCCATCGGCGCGCTGCTCACCCGGATGGGCGCCCAGGACACCCGGCTGGTCTGGGAGGAGCGTCGGCTGCGCCGGGAGGTGCGGGCCACCGCAAACCGGCTGGCCAATTTCGACGACGCCAACCTGCGCCGCTCGGCGCGCGCGGCGGTGGCGGCGGCGGCGCGGGTGGAACGCGCGCTGGAGATCCTCGGTGACACCGTGCCCGACCACCTGGCCACCGCGGGTCAGCTGCGCGTCGAGCACCGGCAGGCCTCGCTGGAAGAGCTGGGTCGTCTCGCCGACCCGCCGATGACGAAAGATGCTGTGGCAGGCCGTATTCGGCGCCTGCTGTCGATGGCCGACCGTAAGGCCAAGGTGGACGGTATTCCCGACACCGAGTCGGCGGTGACCCCCGACCTGTTAGAGGACGCTTAACCGCTTGCGCGCGAGTGCGACCGGGCTGCGAACGCAGCCGCATGATTTCGCGACCTGGTTACATTCGCGGCCGGGCTCGGGCTACGGTCATGTAATGAAACGGCTTTCTAGTGTTGATGCGGCGTTCTGGTCGGCCGAAACCTCCGGCTGGCACATGCACGTCGGCGCGCTGGCGATCTGCGATCCCAGCGATGCGCCCGACTACAGCTTCCATCGACTACGGGAACTGCTGATCGAGCGGCTGCCGGAGATCCCGCAACTGCGGTGGCGGGTGGAGGGTGCGCCGCTGGGCCTGGACCGGCCGTGGTTCGTCGAGGACGAGGAACTCGACGTCGACTTCCACATCCGCCGCATCGGGGTGCCCGCCCCGGGCGGGCGGCGTGAGGTCGAAGAGCTCGTCGGTCGGCTGATGTCCTACAAGCTGGACCGCTCGCGGCCGCTGTGGGAACTCTGGGTCATCGAGGGCGTCGAAGGCGGTCGCATCGCGACGCTGACCAAGATGCATCACGCCATCGTCGACGGTGTCTCCGGGGCGGGGTTGGGCGAGATCCTGTTGGACGTCACCCCGGAACCGCGGCCGCCGCAGAAGGAGACGATCGGATTCGTCGGCTTCACCATCCCGGGTCTGGAGCGGCGCGCGCTCGGCGCTCTGGTGAACCTGGGCATCATGACGCCCTTTCGCATCGCCCGGCTGGTGGAGCAGACGGTGCGTCAGCAGATCGCCGCGCTGGGGGTGGCGACCCGGCCGCCGCGCTATTTCGAGGCCCCCAAGACCCGATTCAACGCGGCGGTGTCCCCGCACCGCCGCATCACCGGCTGCCGCATCGAGTTGGAGCGGGCCAAGGCCGTCAAAGACGCGTTCGGCGTCAAGCTCAACGACGTCGTGCTGGCGATCGTGGCCGGCGCGGTGCGGGAGTATCTGCTCAAACGGGACGAGTTGCCCTACAAGCCGCTGATCGCCCAGATTCCGGTTTCCACCCGCACCGACGAGAACAAGTCCGACGTCGGCAACCAGATCAGCTCGATGACGGCCTCGCTGGCCACCGACATCGAGGACCCGGCCGAGCGGCTCAGGGCCATCCACGAGAGCACCCGCAGCGCCAAGGAAATGGCCAAAGCCCTTTCGGCACACCAGATCATGGGCCTCACCGAGACCACGCCGCCGGGCCTGCTGCAGTTGGCCGCACGTGCCTATACGGCCACCGGCTTGTCGCGGAATCTGGCGCCGATCAACCTGGTCGTCTCCAACGTTCCCGGCCCGTCGTTTCCGCTGTACATGGCGGGCGCCAAGCTGGACTCGCTGGTTCCGCTGGGTCCGCCGGTGATGGACGTCGCGCTCAACATCACCTGCTTCTCCTACCAGGAGTTCCTGGACTTCGGGTTCGTGACGACGCCCGAGGTGGCCAACGACATCGACGAGATGGCCGACGCGATCGAACCGGCCCTGGCCGAATTGGAACGCGCCGCAGACCTGTGATCGGCTAGCGGTCGCCCAGATACTTGGTCACGTACACCCAGGACAGGAACCTGGCAACCGCCTCGGCGGATTTGTGGGCCCGCGGTGAGGCGAAGATGTCGAAAGCGTGCTGCGCGTTGGGTAATTCGGCGTAGGCGACCGGCGATTTGGACACCGCGCGCAGCTCGTCGACGAAATCCCGCGCCTCCTGCACCGGAATCAGCGAGTCGTCGGCCCCGTGCAGGACGAAGAACGGTGGCGCGTCCGGCCGCACGTAGGTGATGGGGGAGGCGTCGATGTAGATGTCGCGGTGGGTGCTGATCTTCTTCTTGACCACCAGCCGCGCGAGCACCTCGAGGAATTCACCGCGGCCGGGTTCGTCGATGGAAAACCAGTCGTATCGGCCGTAGAACGGAACCGCCGCGGCCACCGAGGTGTCGGATTCTTCGAATCCCGGCTGGAACTTCGGGTCGTTGGGGGTCAGCGCGGCCAGCGAAGACAGATGGCCCCCGGCCGAACCTCCGCTGATCACAACGAAATTCGGGTCCCCACCGTATTTGGCGATGTTCTCCTTGACCCAGGTCAGCGCACGCTTGACGTCGACGATGTGGTCGGGCCAGGTGTGCAGCGGCGACACCCGGTAGTTCATCGACACACACACCCAGCCCCGCGAAACCAGGTATTCCATCAGCGGATACGCCTGCGGGCGGCGCCATCCGATCATCCACGCCCCGCCGGGCACCTGCAGCAGCACCGGCGCCTTGCCGTCGCGCGGCAGGTCGCGGCGACGCCAGATGTCGGCCAGGTTGGCGCGCCCGTGCGGGCCGTAGCGCACGATGTTCTGCTTGTCGACGTAGCGGCGCCGCGCCACGGTGGACCGCAGCGGCGGGTTGCGCCGGCCGGGTGCGCCGGCCAGCTCGGAGGGCAGTTGGCGCAACGCGTCGGTGTAGTCCGGACCGAGTTGCTCGGTCAGCGCCGACTCCAGCACGGGCCCAGGGGTTTTCACGCCCCGGTAGGCGATCACGCCCAGGATCGCCCAGGAGGCGGCCGTCAGGGCGAGCGCCACCTTGCCCTTGGGCCCGTCGAAATCGCCGCGCCGGCTGCGCCGCAGCGCGTCCACGGCCGAAACGCCTGCGTAGACGAACGGCACCTCCGAGGTCGGCCAGCCGAACCAGAACACCGTCGGGGCAGCCCACGGATTGCGGGTGACGGGGTGTAATCCGTTGGCGGCGTTGACCAATTCCACTGTCGCGCGGGTCAGCGGCCGGGGCCGGCGCACTTGCGCGATCACTTGACGGAGGTTCATGAGCCACTCACCCGTGCCTTCAGTTCGTTGCGCAGAATCTTGCCGGTGCTACCGCGGGGAAGCTCGTCGAGCACCGTGATCTCGCGCGGCACTTTATAGTTCGCCAGGTTGTCGCGGACGTGCTGCTTGAGGGTGTCGACGTCGGCGGCGGCGCCGGGTTCGAGCACCACGAACGCCGCCAGTCGCTGCCCGTACTGCTCGTCGTCCACGCCGAGCACCGACGCCTCGGCCACCTCCGGGTGGGTGGCCAGGGTCTTCTCCACCTCGATCGGGTAGACGTTTTCACCGCCGGAGACGATCATCTCGTCGTCGCGGCCTACCACGAACAGGCGCCCGTTCTCGTCCAGATATCCGACGTCTCCGGACGACATGAAGCCGGCGTGAAAGTCTTTGGTCTTGCCGGATGTGTACCCGTCGAACTGGGTGTCGTTGCGGACGTAGATGGTGCCGACTTCGCCGGTGGGCAGTTCGTTGAATTCGGGGTCCAGGATCCGGATCTCGGTTCCGCCGGCCGGTGTGCCCGCGGTGTCGGGTGCGGCGCGCAGGTCGGCCGGTGTGGCGGTGGCGATCATGCCCGCCTCGGTGGCGTTGTAGTTGTTGTAGATCACGTCACCGAATTGATCCATGAACGAGATCACCACGTCGGGCCGCATCCGCGAGCCCGACGCAGCGGCGAAGCGTAACGACTTGCCGCTGTAGCGGTTTCGCACCTCGTCGGGCAGGTCCATGATCCGGTCGAACATCACCGGCACCACCGCGAGTCCCGTCGCCTGGTATTTGTCGATCAACGCCAGCGTCGCTTCGGGGTCGAACTTGCGCCGGGTGACGATCGTGCACGCCATCGATGCGGCGAAGATCAGCTGCGAAAAGCCCCACGCGTGGAACATCGGTGCCACGATGACGATGGTTTCCTCGGCCCGCCACGGCGTGCGGTCCAGGATCGCCTTGAGTGTGCCGATTCCAGCGTTGCCGCCAGACTGCTTGGCGCCCTTGGGTGTTCCGGTGGTGCCGGAGGTGAGCAGGATGATCTTGCCCTTGCCGCCGTCGCGCCGCGGCTGCTGGCCGGCATGCGCGGCGATCAGCTTCTCCACCGTGTGTTCCTGCGGTGTGTCGGTCCACGCCAGAATCCGCGCGGCGTCCGGCACATCGGCCAGCGCGCGGTCGACGGTGGCGGTGAACTCCTCGTCGTAGATCACCGTGTCGACGCCCTCGCGGGTCACCACCTCGGCCAGCGCCGGCCCGGCGAAAGACGTGTTCAGCAACAGGATGTCGGCGCCAATCCGGTTGGCGGCCACCACCGCTTCGACGAATCCACGGTGGTTGCGGCACATGATGCCGACCACACTTTCGGTCGCCCGGAGGGGCAGCTGCTGCAGCGCCGCGGCCAGCGCGTTGATCCGCTCGTCGAGTTGCCGCCAGGTGAGCGTGCCCAGTTCGTCGATCAGGGCAAGACGGTCCGGGCAGCGCTGCGGCGCGCCGGCGAATCCCGCCGTCATGCCCATGCCTTCGCGGCGCATCGCGGCGATCATCTTCAGGTAGCGGTCGGGCCGCATCGGCGCGATCATCCCGGCGCGCCTCATGGTGCGGATGACTCCGAGGATTTTCTCGATGCGAGATGCCATGGCTCAGCCGACAATCGGGAAGCGACGCTTGGCGGCGAGCTCGTTGAGACCCGCCTGCATCACCGACCGCACGTGCTCGTCCACCGCGTCGACATCGGGATCGGCACCGAATTCGGCGGCGATGTCGATCGGTTCCAGCACCTGCATCACGATCTTGGCGGGCAGCGGCAGATTGGGTGGGATCGCGGCACTGAACCCGAACGGAAAGCCGAACGACAGCGGCAGGATGTCGCTGCGGATGAGCCGCTTCAAACCCAGTCGTTTGGCCAGCCAGGTGCCGCGGGTCAGATACAGCTGGGTTTCCTGGCCCCCGATGCCCACCAGCGGCACGATGGGCACTCCGGCCGCGATCGCGGTGCGGACGTAGCCTTTACGACCGTTGAAGTCGATGACGTTCTCGGCGGTGGTCGGCCGGTACGCGTCGTAGTCGCCGCCGGGAAAGACGACCACCACTCCGCCGGAGCGCAGTGCGGCGGCGGCGTTCTCCGGGTTGGCGCGGATGTAGCCGGTTTTGCGGAAGATGTCTCCGGTCGGGCCCATGAACAGGATGTCGTGGCTCAGCGTCAGCACCGGGCGTTCGTAGCCGAACTTGTCGTAGAAGTCGGTGCTGAAGATCGGCACGTCCATCGGGAACTGCCCGCCGGAGTGGTTGGCGACCACCAGCGCGCCGCCGGACGGAAACAAATCCAGGCCGTGCACCTCGCTGCGGAAGTACGTTTTCAACACCGGTCGCATCATGGAGATCATCCGCTGGGTCATGCCAGGGTCGAACTTGCCGATGTCGTCTTCGCTCACTGAGGCTCCTTTGCCGACGAGTTCCTCGATCGTAGCGACCGGTCGTGCGGCCTCGACAGGAAACCTCAGCGCAGCAAGGCTGCGATCGCCTGCTCGGCTCCGTCGATATCGAGTTGCTCGCCGGTGATGAGGTCGGCGTAGAGGAAGGACTCGATGATCCGCATGATCAGGTAGGCAAGGTCGTGCGGTGGCAGCGGCGGGTTGAGCCGTCCCAGTGAAATCTCTTCGTCCAGAAGTGTTTCGACGGCAGCGACCACCCGTGCCTGGATGGTGCCGGCGCGCGTGGTCAGGATTCGCAGCGCGCGTTCGGGTTCGCGGCGCAGGAATTCCCGGAAGTACTCCGCTTGGTCCATCATGCGGGCGAACCGGCCCGAGATCGCCGCAATGCGCTGGCCGCCGGTTCCCGACGAGTCGCGAACCGCCAGCGCCAGAGTGGGTTTAGCCAGCGACCAGAGGATCTCGGCGAGCAGTTCGTCGCGGCTGCCGACCCAGCGGAACAGGGTGGCCCGGTTCACGCCGAGTTCGGCGGCCAGCTCGCGCATTTCGATGCGGCGGCCTTCGACGAACCAGCGACGGGCGATGCGGAAGGCGGTCAGCGCGTCCGGGCGCCGATCCTCGGCGAGTAGACGCGCCAACGGTGTCTGACTCATTCGCGCACCACCCGCCAGCGTTTTAGGAAATGTCGTAGTGATGCAACATATTAGCAGGAATACATTTCAGTGAGCTTTCTCTCCATTCAATGCATAGATGCAACATTTATGGATACGATGCATGCTGCCCCGCGTGAAAGGACCCCGCGAATGACCATCCTCGACAGCTTCCGGCTTGACGACCGCATCGCTATCGTCACCGGCGCTTCCAGCGGCCTCGGAGTCGGGTTCGCCGCGGCGCTCGCCGAAGCGGGAGCGCACGTGGTGCTGGGTGCCCGGCGCGAGGATCGGATGGCCCGCACCGCGGCGCTGGTCGAGAACGCCGGCCGCCGATCCCTGGCGGTGCGCACCGACGTCACCCAGCCGGCCGACTGCCAGAACCTGGTCCAGGCCGCGATGGACACATTCGGGCGGGTCGACATTCTGGTCAACAACGCCGGCGTGGGGACTGCCGTGCCGGCCCTGCGTGAGACACCCGAAGAGTTCCGGTCCGTGATCGATCTCAACCTCAACGGCAGCTACTGGATGGCGCAGGCGTGCGCGCAGGTGATGCGGCCCGGCAGTTCCATCGTCAATATCAGCAGTGTGCTCGGCCTGACCTCGGGTGGTCTGCCGCAGGCCGCCTACGCGTCCTCCAAGGCCGGCGTGATCGGCCTGACCCGCGATCTGGCCCAGCAATGGACCGGACGTAAAGGTATCCGGGTCAACGCGCTGGCACCTGGTTTCTTCGAGTCGGAGATGACCGACGAACTCCCAGCCGGCTACCTTGACGCCACTGTCGTTCCGCGCACCCTCGTCGGCCGCATCGGCCGCACCGAAGAGTTGAGTACCGCCCTGATTTTCCTCGCCAGTGACGCCAGCAGCTACATCACCGGCATCACGCTGCCCGTCGAAGGCGGCATGCTGGCCAACTGAGCGCCGAAAACCCAAGGAGCCGTTCGTGAAGCAACTCAGCGGTCTGGACGCCGCGTTTCTGCATATGGAAACCTCGACGACGTTCGGGCATGTCACCAGCGTGATGATCTTCGAGCGGCCCCGGCGGGACTACGACGCCTACGCCGCGGTGTACGCCAAGTTCGCGTCGCTGGTGGGCGAACTCGAGCCGCTGCGCAGGCGTCTGGTCGAGGTGCCGTTCGGGCTGGATCACCCGTACTGGGTGTCCGACCCGAATCTGGACCTCGATTTCCACATCCGTGAATTGCGTTTGGCCAAGCCGGGTTTGATCGACCAGCTGGCCGATCAGGTGTGCCGGATCGTCGGGCGTCCGATGGACCGGACCCGCCCGCTGTGGGAGGTCTACGTCATCGACGGGTTGGCCGACGGGCGGTGGGCGCTGTTGACCAAGTATCACCACGCCACCATCGACGGGGCGTCGGGCCAGTTGATGCTGCAGATCGTGACCGATACCGCGCCCGATGCCCTGCCGCCGGGCGACGGGTCGCAGTGGCAGTCCGAATCACTACCGGGCGCCGGAGAACTATTGCGCCGCACAGCAATTCGTTTGGCGGGCAACCCGTTCCGGGCGATACGGGTGCAGACGCGGATCGTGCGGCAACTCGCCGACGCCGCCGGAATCCGCGGCGTGGGAAGCGCCGCTGCAGTCGCGGGGTCAGTGGTCAAACGAGTAGCCGGCACCGGCATCGGCGACCTTGCGCGTGTCTCGCTGCCCAGCGTGTCGGCGCCGTCGGCACCGTGGAACAAGACCATCACCGCCCATCGTCGATTCGCAATGCGCACAACGTCTTTGGAGAACATCAAGCGCCTCAAGGAGGCGACGGGCGGTACCGTCAACGACATCGTGATGGCGATCTGTGCCGGCGGATTGCGCGAATACCTGTTGGCTCACGACGCGCTGCCCGATCGACCGCTGCGGGCCATGGTGCCGGTGTCGATCCGGACCGGCGACGAAGCCGACCCATGGACCAACCGGGTGTCGGCCATCGTCGCCGACCTGCCGACCGATTGCGCCGACCCGCTCGAACGGGTCGAGCTGTGCCGGGCCGCGATGCGGCAGGCCAAGCGTCGCTTCGAGCTGGTGCCGGCCGAGGAGCTGGCCGACCTCACCCGGTACTCGGCGCCGGTGCTGTCCACCTCGGCGGTCCGGTTGGCGTCCCGGCTGCAGTTGGCCAACCGGGTCGGGCTGCCCTTCAACGTGGTGATCTCCAACGTTCCCGGGCCGCGCCGCCCGTTGTACTTCGCGGGCGCCAAGCTGTGCCATCAATTTCCGGTGTCGATCGTCACCGACGGGCAGGGCCTCAACATCACGGTGGTCAGCTACCTGGACCGACTCGACTTCGGTTTCATCGCCGACCGCGAGCTGGTACCCGATGTGTGGGACCTCGCCGACATGCATATCGCCGAGATCGGGCGGCTGTTCGACGCGACCGGTGCGCAGTGGGCGCAGCCGCTGCGGCCCGCGCTGCCGCGCCGCGGGCGGGGCGGCGCGCACTGACGTAGACGGTCTCGCGCAACACCGGACGGCCAAAGCATTCCGTCCCGGCCTCGAGACGGGCAGAGTGTTGCGGGGGACTCTGCGGAAGGAACCCGAGGTGCCTGAAGCTGGTGAGGGTCAGCTGTCGGTGATCGCTCGACAGATGGACGCGATCCGCGAGGACTTCATCGCGGACTTGTTCGAGTCGATGCAGAAGCAGATCTCGGGCCTGGACTACGACGGCCGGATGCTGATGATGTGGCGGGCCAGCCTCACCGAGAGCGTGGTCGCGGGCATCCACTATCTGGAACGGGATCAGGCCGAACCCTTCCTGGAAGCACCGGCGGCGGCCCTGGCCTACACCCGGGCGGCCGCGCAGCGCGGTACGCCGTTGTCTGCGCTGGTGCGGGCACACCGCCTGGTACATGCGCGGTTCCTGGAACAGGCGATGCAGTTTGTCGCGCTGTTGGATGCCGCGCAGCGCGTTCCGGCGATCGTCGAACTGGTGAATCGCTGCGCTTGCGTCGTCGATGTGGTCGCGGATCAGCTGATCGTCGCCTACGAGCAGGAGCATGACCGGTGGGTGAGTCGCCGCAGCGGCCTGCAGCAGCAGTGGGTCACCGATCTGCTGGCCGGCACGCCCATCGATGTCCAGCGCGCCGAGATGGTGCTGGGTTATCGGTTGGACGGCGTGCAGATCGCGGCGGTGATGTGGGCCGATACCGCGCTGACCAACCGCGACGTCGCGGCGCTGTTCGACAAGGCTGCGTCGCTGCTGGCGGGGGAGTTGCTGGCGGTCGGGCGGTCCCTGATGGTGCCGACCGACGAGCGGGAGGCCCGGTTGTGGTTCTCCCCGGCCCCGGGCCGGGTGGTGCAACCGACGCAGGCGCGTGCGGCATTCGAGTCGGCCGGCATTGAGGTGCGTCTGGCGTTCGGGCGGGTCGAGCACGGCCTGGACGGGTTCCGGACGTCGCTGAGACAGGCCGAGCGTGCCAAGGCGGTGGCTCTCGCCGGCGGGGACCACCCGTGTGACCGGGTCGTCTGCTACGGGGATATCGCGCCGATCGCGTTGCTGGCCAGTGACCCCGAGGAGTTGCGGCGATTCGTGGCCGACGTGTTGGGCGACCTCGACGTGGACGACGAACGCAACCGGTGGCTTCGTGAAACGTTGCGCGAATTCCTGCTCCGCAACCGCAGCTATGTCGCGACGGCGGAATCAATGAGCTTGCATCGCAACACTATTCAGTATCGCGTCGGTCAGGCCATGGAACGTTGCGGACAGGACTTCGATGATCCCGACGCGGTGCTCAAGGTGCAGTTGGCGCTGGAGGTCTGCCGGTGGATGGGCCGGGTTGTGCTGCGCGCACAAAAGCAGTGGTGAGCTTCGGCGTCGCGACACGTGGTTTCCGTAAGATACGGTACGTTATCGTTCACTCATGATCGCCGCCACGCCGCCCAGCTATCCCCGGTTGCGCGCGACGTCGCATCGAGCGGTACGTGCCCACGAGGGTCGGCATTCCGATGAGAATCTGCATATTCCACCGCATTTCACCGCTCCAAAGCCGGCTCCGCCCGCTGAACCTCGCTATCTTCCCGAGCCACCGACGGGGGATCGGCGCCAAGCCGAGTACTTCCTGGCGCTGTTGACCGCGAACCTGCGGCGCATCGACCATCGGATCGAGAAATGCCGGGCTGGTATCACGTTCGCGCAAGCCGCCGGCGACATCGACAACGTCCTCGGTTTCCGCGACCTGTTCCGGGTCGAACTGCGGGAAAGGCAGACCGTCGAAGCCCTGATCGCGAAGCTGCGGCGGCGATTCTCCCTGCCGGGAGGCGATCAGGTCCGCTGATCCTCGGACGGGCGCCGTGGTCTCGGCGCCCGCACATCCAGGGCGGCATGCCAGGCGATTGAGGGGTCGCACGGAGTGTCTGTCCGCCTAACCGTCGCCGAGCGTGCGCCAGTCGGGAAAGATCCGTCGGGCTGGATCTTCCCGCACTGCGCACGTTCGGCGACCTTGGCCGACGGCCGATCGGTGTTGCCGCACCCGATACATTTGGACCCGCTGGTTTCACTTGGGGAACGGGGCCGTCATGGGATTCATGTCACCAGACCTTCCGGACGTCGATCACCACGCCTGGCCGACGCAGCCAAACTCTACGACGCCGAGACCGCCGAGGTGATGGCCGACAAGGTGGGGGGCCTTCCGGTCGATGCACTCCCACGGCCGTGCGCTCAACGGCCTGCGGTCCCGGGCGCTGGGCGCCGACGAAGCCGATTACCAAGTGCGCGAAGAAGAAATCGTGGCAGGGCCGGGTACGTCGACGTCGCGGACATGCTGACCCGCCAGCCCTGGCCGGAACCCGGCGACGAATTCCCGGTTCCCGTCAGGTCGCTGCGCGCTGTGCCGGCATGACGACCGCTGTCGTCGTCGGCGCCGGGCCCAACGGGCTGGCCGCCGCAATCCACCTGGCCCGCCAGGGCGTCGACGTGCAGGTGCTCGAGGCGCAGGACACCATCGGGGGAGGCGTGCGCTCGGGTGAATTGACGGTGCCCGGCGTCGTCCACGACCACTGCTCGGCGTTTCATCCGCTCGGCGTGGGCTCCCCGTTCTGGAAGGAGATCGGACTCGAGAGTTACGGGCTGACGTGGAAGTGGCCGGAGATCGACTGCGCACATCCGCTCGAGGACGGCACCGTCGGTCTGCTCTATCAGTCGATCACCAAGACCGCCAAGGGACTTGGTGCGGATCGCCGTCGATGGAAGGCGGCGGTCGGCGGACTGGCCAAGGGCTTCGACGCCCTGGCCCAAGACCTGCTGCGCCCGGTCCTCAACATTCCGCGGCATCCGATCCGCCTGGCGGCCTTCGGTCCGCGCGCGGTGCTGCCGGCCACCGCGGTGGCCGGCTGGTTCCACACCGAGCAGGCGCGGGCCCTGTACGGCGGGGCGGCCGCGCACGCCTTCACCCGGCTGGATCGGCCGCTGACCGCCTCGCTCGGACTGATGATCCTGGCCAGCGGGCACCGGTACGGCTGGCCCGTGGCCGAAGGTGGATCCGGCGCCATCGCACGCGCGTTGGGTGCGGCGCTGGCCGCCGCGGGCGGACGGGTGAGCACCGGTGTCACCGTCACCCGCCGCCGCGACATCCCGACCGCGGACATCGTCATGCTCGACCTCAGCCCCGCCCAGGTTCTCGATCTGTACGGCGATGCGATGCCGGCCCGCATCAGGCGGTCCTATCGGCGTTACCGCGAAGGTTCCTCGGCGTTCAAGGTCGACTTCGCGATCGATGGCGACATCCCCTGGGCCAACCCCGATTGCGGGCGGGCCGGGACGGTGCATCTGGGCGGTAGCTTCCAAGAGATCGCCGAGACCGAACGCCAACGCGCACAAGGCAAGATGGTGCAACGTCCGTTCGTGCTGCTCGGGCAGCAGTATCTGGCCGACCCGTCCCGGTCGGCGGGCAACATCAACCCGATCTACGCGTACGCGCACGTGCCGTACGGCTACACCGGCGACGCGACGGCCGCGATCGTCGACCAGATCGAGCGGTTCGCGCCCGGGTTTCGCGACCGTATCGTCGCGACGGTGTCCACCAGCACCGGCGAACTGCAGGCCCGCAATCCCAGCTTCATCGGCGGCGACATCATCGGCGGCGCCAACGACCGGTTGCAGATCCTCTTCCGGCCGCGGATAGCGGTCGACCCGTATGCGATCGGCGTGCCGGGTGTCTACCTGTGCTCGCAGTCCGGGCCGCCGGGCGCCGGGATACACGGCCTGTGCGGCTATCACGCCGCCGAGGCGGCGCTGCGCTGGCTGCACAACCGCTGACCGCCGGTGCTGGGGCGCCAAGGCCGGCTGGGCCCGCGGGGCGCGCCGCGTGCGTGCCGCGGCGCTCGGCGGGGCCTTAGGTGCGCCGAACGTCACGCCAGCGTGACGGCCGGCGCCGACAGTCGCGCTGGTGCAACGCTCGGCGGGGCCCTCGGGAGCGTCACGCTGGCGTGACGCTCGGCGCCGGCTGTCACGCTGGTGCAACGCGCAGGGGTGGCGGGCGGCCAACCGCCCCGCGCCGACCACGGCCAATAGACCAACCCGCCCGCGTGGCCGAACCGTGACGAAGCCTTGACCGAATCGCCCACCGCGGCTGCGCTTTCCCTGCTCAGCCCGCCTTTAGCATCGCTATTGCAACCATGTCAGTTAGAGGGAGTTGAGATCAGTGCCAGCGTGCCACGCCACGGTCGACCCGCTACCAAGGTCGACAGCCTTGCGCAGCGGTGTGCCGCCGGACGCGCGACGCACTGGCGGTGTGGACGCCGGAACGCGTCCGCCGCCGAATCAATTAATGCGCTCTGCTGACTAGCTGTTCGCATTCACTGCGAATTACGCATTCTCCGCTGCAGCGGAGTCCACTATTCCTGCGCCGACCGAATCTGATTCGGTGTGCGCGAGGCAATAGTCATATCGGCGTGCCGTAAATCAAGGCGTCGAATAACACACACCCGGCCCGCCGATGTAATTGGGCGTGCGACCCGCGACGAAAAGGAACCCCCGGGTGAAACTCACCCCGGGGGTTCCTCGACGCCGAAATCAGCTAGCAGGACCGGGCCGATAGGGCTGCCCGGGCACCGGCCCTCCCGGCACCGGGCGGGTCGGTTCGCCTTTGCCAGTCCCCGACATGTCGGTGATCGGGGCTGCCACTGGACCGAGGTCGACCAGCGGAGTGCCGGCCGCGATGACCGGAGCCAGCGGAACCGGAACCCCGCCCGCGACGGGTGCGCCGATCGGAACTGGCGCACCGACGGGCACCGGCGCGCCGACGGGGACGGGCGCACCGACGGGGACGGGTGCGCCGATCGGAACTGGCGCACCGACGGGCACCGGCGCGCCGACGGGGACGGGCGCGCCGACCGGTACCGGTGCGCCGACCGGTACCGGTGCGCCGACGGGGACCGGTGCGCCGACGGGGACGGGGGCGCCGACGGGTACCGGCGCAACCACCGGCACCGCCGCCGGACCCGGCACCACCACCGGAACGCCGGCCATGTCGGTCAGCGGCGCACTGGCCGGCGCGCACGCACCGGCAGCGGCCGGGCCGGCGGGCGTCGACTCGCCGGCGGGTGTGGTGCCTCCGGCGGGCGTCGTTCCTCCCGCGCCGGCCGGGCCGCCCGCGGCGCCACCGGGGTAGGCGCAGCAGGTCATCGCGGTCCCCGTCGCGCCCGTAGCCCCCGGAGCTCCCGGAGCTCCCGCGGGCGCGGGTCCGCCCGCGGGCGCCGGGGCCCCAGCGGCTCCCGCGCCGGCGCCGTAAGCGCAGCACGCCGCGGCTGCCGCCGCCGCGGCCGGCGCACCCCCGACTCCCGCCGGTGCGAGTTCCCCGGCCATGCCCTGAATGCACGCGGCGCCGCCCGTCTTGAACGGCAGGGCGGCCGCGACCGGGCTCAATGACAGCGCAGCCCCACACAACCCTGCGGCGGCGGCAATTACCTTGAAGTTGAATCGATCAAAGATCGTCATCAACGTCAACTCCTTTATTCGTGCTCACGCGTGCGTGCTCAATTCCTGGCTGTCAGACGGACCCAATTCTCAGTCGCCATCCAGAACTCAATGCCGCGCCGCACCGCGCCGTATCCAAAAGGTGACTTTCGGGCGGGTTTGTCCGCCCGGAAAAGGCACCGGCCCGGCGAGGTAAATGGATAAGCCCGACGCCCCAGGGCGGATAAACCGAAACGGCGCGCGATCGAATTCGGAGCCACCGCCGACCGCCCGGCCCAGAGCGCGGCAGCGCGGCACCCGGGCCCGCGGTCTAACCGGCCCAGCACAGGTGACCGCCCTGTTCTAGGCTGACCACGAGCGCTGAATCAGCGGAGACGAAAGACTAAGGAGAGACACGTGACGGTCCGAGTTGGCATCAACGGCTTTGGTCGAATCGGACGCAACTTCTACCGCGCCCTCTTGGCCCAGCAGGAGCAGGGCCAGGCCGCCGACATCGAGGTGGTGGCCGTCAACGACCTCACCGACAACGCAGCCCTGGCGCATCTACTGAAGTTCGACTCCATCCTCGGCCGGTTGCCCCAGGAGGTCGGCCTCGAAGGCGACGACACCATCGTCATCGGCGGCAAGAAGATCAAGGCGCTCGAAGTCAAGGAAGGGCCGGCCGCGCTGCCCTGGGGTGATCTGGGCGTCGACGTCGTCGTCGAGTCGACCGGCATCTTCACCAACGCCGCCAAGGCCAAAGGCCACCTGGACGCCGGGGCCAAGAAGGTCATCATCTCCGCGCCGGCTACCGACGAGGACATCACCATCGTGCTGGGTGTCAACGACGACAAGTACGACGGCAGCCAGAACATCATCTCCAACGCGTCGTGCACCACCAACTGCCTGGGGCCCATCGCCAAGGTGCTCAACGACGAGTTCGGCATCGTCCGAGGCCTGATGACCACCGTCCACGCCTACACCCAGGACCAGAACCTGCAGGACGGCCCGCACAAGGACCTGCGCCGGGCACGCGCGGCCGCCCTGAACATCGTGCCCACCTCCACCGGCGCGGCCAAGGCCATCGGCCTGGTGCTGCCCGAACTCAAGGGCAAGCTCGACGGGTATGCGCTGCGGGTGCCGATCCCGACCGGTTCGGCCACCGACCTGACCGTCGAGCTGGAGAAGGCGGCCACTGCGCAAGAAATCAACGCCGCGATGAAGGCCGCCGCCGACGGACCCATGAAGGGCATCCTGAAGTACTACGACGCCCCCATCGTCTCCAGCGACATCGTCACCGATCCGCACAGCTCGATCTTCGACTCCGGCCTGACCAAGGTGATCGACCACTCGGCGAAGGTGGTGGCCTGGTACGACAACGAATGGGGTTACTCCAACCGCCTCATCGACCTGGTCGGCCTCGTCGGCAAGTCGCTCTAGCCGTGAGCGTCCCAACTCTGGAAGACCTTCTCGCCGAAGGTGTTTCGGGTCGCGGCGTGCTGGTGCGCTCCGACCTGAACGTGCCGCTCGACGATGACGGCAACATCACCGACGCCGGGCGGATCACCGCCTCGGTGCCGACGCTCAAAGCACTGCTGGATGCCGGCGCCAAACTGGTCGTCACCGCGCATCTCGGTCGCCCCAAAGACGGGCCCGAGCCGAAGTTCTCGCTGGCGCCGGTTGCGGCGGCGCTCGGTGAGCAACTGGGCAGGCATGTGCAACTGGCCGGCGACGTGGTCGGCACGGACGCGCTGGCCCGCGCCGAGGGCCTCACCGACGGCGACATCCTGCTGCTGGAGAACATCCGCTTCGACAAGCGCGAAACCAGCAAGGACGACGACGAACGCCTGGCCCTGGCCAAGCAACTCGCCGAATTGGTCTCGCCCGGTGGGGCTTTCGTGTCCGACGGGTTCGGGGTAGTGCACCGCAAGCAAGCCTCGGTGTACGACGTCGCGACGCTGCTGCCGCACTACGCCGGGAAGCTGGTCGCCGACGAGATCAAGGTGCTCAAGCAGCTGACCAGTTCCACCGAGCGGCCTTACGCCGTGGTGCTGGGTGGCTCGAAGGTGTCCGACAAGCTCGGGGTGATCGAGTCGCTGGCGACCAAGGCGGACAGCATCGTGATCGGCGGCGGAATGTGCTTCACATTCCTTGCCGCGCAAGGTCATTCGGTGGGTAAATCGCTGCTCGAAGAGGACATGGTGCAGACCTGTCGCGATCTGCTGGAGACTTACCACGACGTGCTGCGGCTGCCCGTCGACATCGTGGTGACCGAGAAGTTCGCCGCCGATTCCCCGCCACAAACGGTGGACGCCAACAAGATTCCCGACGAGCTGATGGGGCTGGACATCGGCCCGGGTTCGGTCAAGCGATTCACCACGTTGCTGTCCAACGCCAGGACCGTTTTCTGGAACGGGCCGATGGGTGTCTTCGAATTTCCCGACTACGCGTCGGGCACCCGGGGCGTCGCCGAAGCGATCGTCGCCGCTACCGGAAAGGGTGCGTTCAGCGTCGTGGGCGGTGGCGATTCCGCCGCGGCGGTCCGTGCGCTGGGAATCCCCGAGGATGCCTTCTCGCACATCTCCACCGGCGGCGGTGCATCGCTGGAATACCTTGAGGGCAAATCGCTTCCCGGTATCGAGGTGCTGACACACGAGCAGCCGACAGGAGAAGACTTGTGAGCCGCAAGCCGCTGATCGCCGGCAACTGGAAGATGAACCTCAACCATTTCGAGGCGATCGCACTGGTGCAGAAGATCGCATTCGCGTTGCCGGACAAGTACTTCGACAAGGTCGACGTCGCGGTGATCCCGCCGTTCACCGACCTGCGCAGCGTGCAGACCTTGGTCGACGGCGACAAGCTGCGCCTCACTTATGGGGCGCAGGACATCTCGCAACACGACTCCGGTGCCTACACCGGTGAGATCAGCGGCGCGTTCCTGGCCAAGCTGGGCTGCACCTACGCCGTCGTCGGGCACTCCGAGCGCCGCACCTATCACAACGAGGACGATGCGCTGGTGGCCGCGAAGGCCGCTGCCGCGCTCAAGCACGAACTCACCCCGATCGTCTGCATCGGGGAGCACCTCGAGGTACGCGAGGCCGGAAATCACGTGTCGCACAACGTCGAACAGCTACGCGGCTCGTTGGCCGGACTGTCCAAGGAGCAGATCGAGAAGGTCGTCATCGCCTACGAACCGGTCTGGGCGATCGGAACCGGACGGGTGGCCAGCTCCGCCGACGCACAGGAGGTGTGCGCGGCCATCCGCGAGGAACTCGGCAAGCTGGCATCCCCGCAGATCGCCGAGACGGTGCGGGTGCTCTACGGCGGATCGGTGAACGCCAAGAACGTCGGCGACCTCGTCGCGCAGCAGGACATCGACGGCGGCCTGGTCGGTGGCGCGTCGCTGGACGGCGAGCAGTTTGCGACGCTGGCGGCGATCGCCGCCGGCGGCCCGCTGCCGTAGCGCGACGGCAAACGCTGATGGTCGGGCAGTCGCACCAGTTTCACGGGTGGTACGAGACGCCCGTAATTCAGCCCCGGGCCGGTGCCGGCGTGCCGATCAGCAGGTGGGGTGCCCCGTCTGCGGCATTGATCCGACGGTGTTGCACGGTCAGACCCGCGCTCTGCAGGGCGTCGATGACCTCGGCTATGGGGCGAAGGCGGAACCCGTGGCCGGTGAACGGTAATTTCGCCATCGTCTCCGGGTCGGCGACGCCGACGACGATGCGCCCCCAATCTGCTGTCACCCGGGCCAATTCGGTGCACGCCTCGTGCAGCTCGGCGACGAAGTAAACGGTGTTGACGGTTAAGACGCCGTTCAGGGCCCCATCGGCGAACGGCAGTCGGGTCAACGACCCGTGGTGCAGCTCCCAATCGCCCCGCCGCGACCTCGCGGCGATACCGTCTTGCGGCCCGTTCGAGCATCATGTCCGACACTTCCACCCCGTGGACACAGCCCGAACCGGTAACGCTGTCGAGCAACAACTTCAGGCCCACCCCGCCGCCGAATCCGACGTCGGCCACCATGTCGTCGTTGCCGGCGTGCAACGCCTGCACAGCTGCGCGCACGAAGCCTCGGTTCCCCCGATTCAGCGCGAGCCCGACGATCCGGCCCACCCACGCCGCGTGGATGGCCGAGCTGCTTGGCGATAGCCGCCATGAGAGCGTCCCGCACGGCCATCTGTTGACCGTACTGGCTCGACGCGTTCTACACCCGAAGATTTGCCCTTCCGAAGAACGAACAGCCCGACGCTCTTTCAGGCGTGCAGCAGCACCATCACGATGAGGAAGAACAACACCAGGGCGAACGGCACCACCATCACCGCGATGGTGATGCCCAGGCCGTTGTAGCTCTGCGGTGGCGGTCCCAGCGAACCGGCACTGAACGACCATGCCGGCGCCCTGTATTCCAGCTCGACGATGTGTCCGGGGTGGACGTCCACGACGGCGTCGGCCGGCCCGATCTTGGGCGGCAGGAAATACGGTATGTGGACGTGCACATGGTGGCGGCCGGGTTGTGCCGGCAGCATCGTGCGACCCCAACTTGCCGGGGGCATCTCGTAGTTGTCGATGAAGACTTTCGGCTTGACCAGGGCAAGCATGAATCCCAGGGGGAAAAAACGTGTGGTGACGGCGATGCCGCCGGCGCCGGCGGGCGGCTGACCGGGCGCGCCGTGCGGCGCCGCGACCGGGGGGCGCGGAACCTGTGGCGCCTGGTAGGGCTGATTGTGCTGAGGCGGGGCGTACGGCCGCGGCTGGCGCGGGGGCAGCTGGTGGTTCGGGTGAGGCGGTCGGTACGGCTGCTGTCCCGGCTGCTGCGGATAGCTCACCGCAACGTCACTTGTACTTGATCAGCAGCGCCATGCCGATGATGGAAACCAGCCAGATACCGACGATGAACAGCGTCAACCGGTCGAGGTTCTTCTCCACCACGGTCGACCCGGACAGGCTGGACTGCACACCGCCGCCGAACAGCGTCGACAGGCCGCCGCCCTTGGCGCGGTGCAGCAGCACCAGCAACACCACCAGCACGCTGGTGACCACCAACGTGATCTGCAGGGCCAATTCCATACCGGGCAGCCTACCGAACGACCACCCGACGACAGGCGCCGACCGGCCCGGTCGCTAATACTGGGACCCATGGTTGAGGCTTCCGACACCGCACTCGAGCCCATCGGCGACGTCCATCGGACCAAGCTGGGACGCGAGGCCACCGAGCCCATGCGCGCCGACATCAGGTTGCTCGGGGCAATCCTGGGTGACACCGTTCGCGAACAGAACGGCGAGGAGGTCTTCGACCTGGTCGAGCGGGCCCGGGTGGAATCGTTCCGGGTGCGGCGCTCCGAGATCGACCGCGCCGAGGTGTCGCGGATGTTCGACGGCATCGACATCCACCAGGCGATTCCGGTCATCCGGGCGTTCACCCAGTTCGCGCTGCTGGCCAACGTGGCCGAGGACATCCACCGGGAACGCCGCCGGCGCATCCACGTCGCCGCCGGCGAACCGCCGCAGGACAGCAGCCTGGCCGCCACCTACGTCAAACTCGACGCGGCCGACCTGGATTCGGCCACCGTCGCAGAGGCCCTGCGCGGCGCGCTGGTCGCGCCGGTCATCACCGCGCATCCGACCGAGACCCGGCGCCGCACCGTGTTCGTCACCCAGCACCGCATCACCGAGCTGATGCGGCTGCACGCCGAGGGCCACACCGAGACCGATTCGGGGCGCAGCGTCGAGCTCGAATTGCGCCGCCAGGTCCTCACGCTGTGGCAGACCGCGATCATCCGGCTGTCCCGGCTGCAGATCACCGACGAGATCACGGTGGGGCTGCAGTACTACCGGTCGGCGTTCTTCGAGGTGCTGCCGAAAGTGAACGCCGAGGTCAGGGAGGCGCTGCGGGCCCGCTGGCCCGACGCCGACCTGCTGTCCACCCCGATACTGCAGCCAGGATCCTGGATCGGCGGCGACCGCGACGGCAACCCCAACGTCACCGCGGAGGTGGTTCGGCTGGCCACCGGCAAAGCCGCCTACACCGCGTTGTCCCATTACCTCGCCGAGCTCGACCAACTGGAACAGGAGCTGTCGATGTCGTCGCGGCTGCTGGCCGTGACGCCCGAGCTGGCCGAACTCGCGGACGGCTGCCAGGACAAGGCCCGCGACGACGAACCCTACCGGCGGGCGTTGCGGGTGATCCGCGCCCGGCTGAGCGTCACCGCCGCCGAGATCCTCGACGAGGAACCGCTGCATCTGCTCGACCTGGGCTTGTCCGGCTATGCGACGCCGGCGGAGCTGCGGGCCGACCTCGACACCATCGACTCCTCGCTGCGCACGCACGGCAGCGCGCTGCTGGCCGACGACCGGCTGGCGCTGCTGCGGGAAAGCGTGCACGTCTTCGGTTTTCACCTGAGCGGCCTGGACCTGCGGCAGAACTCCGACGTACACGAGGAGGTGGTTGCCGAACTGCTGGCCTGGGCCGGCGTCCACGACGACTACGCCTCGCTGCCCGAAGACGAGCGGGTCGAGTTGCTGGTGGCCGAGCTGAGCACCCGTCGTCCCCTGGTCGGGGACCGGGCCAAGTTGTCCGAGCTGGCCCAGAAGGAACTCGGCATCGTCGCGGCCGCCTGCCACGCGGTCCAAACCTACGGTCCCGCAGCGGTTCCCAACTATGTCATCTCGATGTGCCAGTCGGTGTCCGACATCCTGGAGCCCGCCATCTTGATGAAAGAGGTTGGCCTGCTGGATGCTTCGGGCGACGAACCGTACTGCCCGGTCGGCATCTCGCCACTGTTCGAGACCATCGACGACCTGCACAACGGTGCGTCGATCCTGCAGGCGATGCTGGACCTGCCGCTCTACCGGGGCATGGTGGCCGCCCGCGGCGACATGCAGGAAGTGATGCTGGGTTACTCCGACTCCAACAAGGACGGCGGCTATCTGGCCGCCAACTGGGCGGTGTACCGCGCCGAGCTGGCCCTGGTCGAGGCGGCCCGCAAGGGCCGAATCCGGTTGCGGCTGTTCCACGGTCGCGGCGGCACCGTCGGGCGCGGTGGCGGCCCCAGCTATCAGGCCATCCTGGCCCAGCCGCCGGGGGCGGTGAACGGCTCGCTGCGCCTGACCGAGCAGGGCGAGGTGATCGCGGCCAAGTACGCCGAGCCGCAGATGGCGCGGCGCAACCTGGAGAGCCTGCTGGCCGCGACCCTGGAGTCGACGTTGCTCGACGTCGAAGGCCTCGGGGATTTCGCCGAGCGGGCCTACGCGGTGCTCGAAGAGGTAGCCGCCCTGGCTAAGCAGGCCTACGCCGACTTAGTGCACGACACACCGGGTTTCGTCGAATACTTCAAAGCCTCCACGCCGGTGAGCGAGATCGGGTCGCTGAACATCGGCAGCCGGCCGAGCTCTCGCAAGCCCACCGAGTCGATCTCGGATCTGCGCGCGATTCCTTGGGTACTGGCGTGGAGCCAGTCGCGGGTGATGCTGCCCGGTTGGTACGGCACCGGTGCGGCGTTCGAGCAGTGGATCGCCGCGGGCCCGGAGAGCGAGGATGAGCGGTTGGCGGTCTTGCACGAGCTCTACCAGCGGTGGCCGTTCTTCCGCAGCGTGCTGTCCAACATGGCCCAGGTGCTGGCCAAGAGCGATCTGGGACTGGCCGCGCGCTACTCCGAGCTGGTCGACGACGAATCGCTGCGGGACCGGGTGTTCGGCAAAATCGTCGACGAGCACAAGCGCACCATCGCCATGTACAAGCGAATCACCGGTCAGGACGACCTGCTCGCCGACAACCCGGCCCTGGCGCGTTCGGTATTCAACCGCTTCCCGTATCTGGAGCCGCTCAACCATCTGCAGGTGGAGTTGCTGCGGCGCTACCGCTCCGGCGAGGACGACGAACTGGTGCAGCGCGGCATCCTGCTGACCATGAACGGTTTGGCCAGCGCGTTACGCAACAGCGGATAACGGGCAACCCCTGCACACGGAGGGAGCCCGCCATGCCAGAAAACGCGACGCCAGAATACGCGACGCCAGAAAACGCGTTGCCCCACCGCGCGACGCCGGACGACTCGACGCCGGTCACCGCGGCGCAGGTCGCGCAGAACGGGGTGTTCGAGAAATTCGCCCGCGCCGGGTTCGTCGTCTCCGGTCTGCTGCATCTGATCATCGGCTATCTCGCCATCCGGATCGCCCTCGGCGCCGGGGGCACCGCCGACCAGTCCGGGGCGTTGGCGACGTTGGCGGCGCGCCCGGGCGGTCCGGCCGCGCTGTGGCTGGCCACCGCGGCGCTGCTGATGCTGGGGCTGTGGCGGCTTGTCGAAACGTTCCTCGGCCGTTCGGTCGACCGGGATGCGTCGCGGCCGGCGCCCGGATTCACCGATCGCGCAAAGTCGTTCGGGATCGCGGCTGTCTATCTCGGATTCGCCTACTCCGCTTTCGGGTTCGCCCATGGCGCCGGCAAATCCACCGGCCAGCAGAGCTCGGCCATGAGCGCTCGGCTGATGGAGACCACCGCCGGCACCGTCGCGCTCGTCGGTTGCGGCGTCGGTGTCGTCGCGGTTGGCGCTTACCACGTCTACAAGGGCGCCGGCCGCAAGTTCGTCGACGACCTCAACGGCAAGCCGGGGAAGCTGGTTCGCCGCCTCGGGGTGGCCGGCTACGTGGGCA
The DNA here is from genome assembly GCA_021654635.1 of Mycobacterium kiyosense. NCBI lineage: Bacteria > Bacillati > Actinomycetota > Actinomycetes > Mycobacteriales > Mycobacteriaceae > Mycobacterium > Mycobacterium kiyosense. Next base: position 3,610,295 of record AP025179.1, on the reverse strand, counting down.
AGGGCGTGGTGCTCGCCGCCGCGGGATTGCTGGTGGTGGTGGCGGCGTGGCGCTCGGAGCCGGCCAAGGCCACCGGCCTGGACGGCGCGCTGAAGACGCTGGGCGCCCAACCGTTCGGGATGGCGCTGCTGATCGCCGCCGGCGTCGGGATCATCACCTACGGTCTGTACAGCTTCGTGCTGGCCCGGTCAACCAAGATGTGAGTGACCGTCGAAGATGTTGTCGCGCAACGTTCCCGGCGGCGCCGCGGGGTCGACGAACCATTCGTATCTGAATACCGCGCCCAACACCGGGGGGCGGCAGGCGCAGCAGCGCGGCGTAGACGCGTGCACCCAGGCCGCTGCCCAGCTGCGAGCGGTGCGCGGCCATCGCGTCCCGCTTCTGCCGGGCAAATCGGCGCACGTCCACCCGGTGGGTGATGGCGGCGCCCGGGGCGTAGGCGGTGCCGACCACCTGCGGGTCATACGGCGGGGGCAACCGCAGCGCCCGGCACAGCTCGCCGATCCGATGCAGTACTTCGCGTGGCATGGTTGCTTCGAGAACGTTTGGTGTGCCGGCTATTTCGGCGGCCCGCTTGCCGACCTGGTGCACCTGCACGTGGTCGCGGTGGCCGTACCCGCCGTTCGCCTGATAGCTCAGCAGCAGGTCGGCGCCTTCGGCGGCCAAGATCGTGGCCAGCCGTTGTGCGGCCTCCTCGACGTCGGCCCGCGCGAACCGGACCCGGCCGGGCGGGTCGGGGTAGAAGTCCGGCCCGTACCCACTGTCGGCGTAGGCCAGGCATTCGGTCCTGTGTGCGCCCAGAGCTTTTGTGCTCAAACGTAATTCATCCAAGCGGTGGTGATTGTCCTCGTTGCCCATCCGCCCGTCGGTGGCGGTGACGACCACCACCCGGTGCCCGTCCGCGACGGCCTTGGCGATGGTGCCGCCGGTGAGGATGACCTCGTCGTCGGGATGGGCGTGGAAGGCGACGACGGTGGGCATGGGCCGTCGCTTCAGGATGCCGTCCGGCGGCGCGAGCGAGCCGTCGGCACTGCCGTTTTCGCGATCGGATCGAGTGCGCCGGCCAGCCGGGGATACCTGATCGCCGGCCCGACCCAGCGGGCCAGGAACCGGCGCAGCTCATCCGGGCTGCGGATGTCGCGTTCGGTGAGGAACGAATAGAGCAGCCGGATGGTGAATTCGGACAATTCGTCGAGGGCGGCTTCATCGAATCCGTGCGCCTCCCAGTCGACGTCGAAGCGGTGCAACATCGAGCGGCTGAAGGTCAACGCGGTATCCGAGGCGATCGCGGTGGTGACCTTGCCGCCGGGCCGGTTGGTCAGAATGAAGTTGATCCGCGGATCGTCGGCGAGCTGTTCCACCGCGAACGCCATGCCCTCCACCACCGCGTCGACCGGTTCGGTGACGCCGCGCACGCGAGCCGCGAGCTGCTCGAGAAAGCCGTCGCCGGAGCGCATCGACGTGGTCAGGATGAGCTGTTCGGCGTTCGGGAAATAGCGGTAGACGGTCTGGCGTGTGACGCCGAGAGTTCGTGCCACGTCGGCGATCCGCAGTGCCGGGCCGCGTTCGACGAGAAGTCGTTCCGCGGCGTCGAGGATGCGGCTGATCGCCTCTTCGTCGGAGCCCGGCGTATCACCCGACCAGCCATGGCTGCGCATTGCTAGCCGATCGCCGCGTTCACAGACATAACCGGATCATAAACGGTGCGTCCTGAGGCTCGCCCAGGCTTGACCATACGTGCCTGGTGGAATGTATGGTGAGGCATGGCTGAGTCGGCGTTGCCTGACACCCGGGAATCGGACATTCGGGCGCTGATCGGGCTGCCGTTCAATGACTCCGACGACGTCATCCGCGCCGCGGTCGAGCAGGCCAGCGTGCCGGCGCTGCTCATGTCGATGGTGCACATGACCGGCGACATCGGCTTGCTCGACGAGCTGCCGAAGCCGTTCCTGCTCATCGCGATGGACCTGCAGGGCGGCATGAGCGAGCCGGACAAGCAGATCGTGCGCGCACGCGCCTTCGACGTGGTGCGCGACTACCGTGATCGCGGCTGCCCGCCGCCGTTCGTCCCCACCGGCGACCAGATGCGGGTGATGCTCGACGTCATGACCGCCGGACAGGTCACCGACGAATACATCGACTACGTCGCCGCCGACCTGCGCTTCACCGACGACGACCAATACGGGCCCGCGCTGGCCTCCAGCGCCCGGCAGCGCAGCGAGTTCCCCGTCGTCATCGTCGGTTGCGGTGAAGCCGGGCTGCTGGCCGGGATCAAACTGAAACAGGCCGGCGTGCCGTTCACCATCGTCGACAAGCAGGACGGCGTGGGCGGCACGTGGCGGGCCAACCGCTACCCGGGCTGCCGCGTCGACATCGCCAACCAGTACTACGCGTACTCCTTCGAGCCCACCGACCACTGGACCCACCTGTACTCCGAACAACCCGAGATCCTGCAATACCTGACCGACGTGATGGCCAAGCACGACATCGCCCCACACGTGCGGTTCAGCACCGAAGTCACGGCCGCGACGTGGGATGACCCAACGGCAACCTGGCAGGTGACGATTCGCAGCGCCGACGGTCGTTCCGAGACACTCACCGCCCGCGGACTGATCTGCGCCGTAGGACAGTTCAGCAATGCGGTGATCCCGGACATCAAGGGCGCCAAGGACTTTCGTGGACCCGCATTCCACACCGCGCAATGGCCGGACGGCATCGACCTCGCCGGACGGCGGGTGGCCGTGATCGGCGCGGGCGCCAGCGGATTCCAACTGGTCCCGGCGATCGCCGACACCACCGCGCACGTCGCCGTCTATCAGCGCACACCGCAGTGGATCGCGCCCAACGTCCACTACCACGAACCGGTCGGCGCCGGAGCGCAGTGGGCCATCCGCCACCTGCCCTACTACGGCCGCTGGGTGCGGTTCGTGTCCTGGTGGCCGTTGACCGACGCCATCCGTGAACAGGGTCTGATCGACCCCGCCTGGGACACCGGCGGCAAGTCGTGCAGCGCGAGCAACCATGTGATCCGGGAGGTCTTCATCGCCTGGATGCGGGCCTTCACCGACGACGAGGAACTGCTGGCCAAGGTCGTTCCCGACTATCCGCCGCTAGGTAAAAGAACGTTGCAGGACAACGGAACCTGGATCACCACGCTGCAGCGGCCCGACGTCGAGCTGATCAACGACCGCATCGCCGAGATCACCCCGGACGGGGTCAGCACCGTCGACGGCGTCCACCGGCCGGCCGACATTCTGGTCTGGGCAACGGGATTCGACGTCAACCACCAACTCGGACCGATCAACGTGCGCGGCCTCGACGGGATCGCTCTCAACGACGTCTGGGGCGACGCCCCGTACGCGTACCTCGGTGTCACCGTGCCCGGATTCCCGAACTTCTACTGCATGTACGGGCCGGGCACCAACGCCGTCAACGGCGCCAGCATCATGTACAACTCCGAATGCCAGATGCGCTACATCATGGCTTGCATCGACATGGTGCTGGCCCAGGGTGTGCGCTCGGCGATGCCGCGCGCCGACGTCTGCGCCGAGTACCACCGCAACAATCAGGACAAGCTCAAGACCATGGTCTATTCGCACCCGAAAGTGGCCAGCTATTACAAGAATTCGACGGGCGCCCTGCCGACGCTGTACGGCGGCCGAATCGTCGACTACTGGAAATGGACCCGCCACGCCAACCCGGCCGACTACGAGCTGCGGCCGTAGCGGCGGGACTCGGCGTGCCGGTGGCTAGTGCACGGTTCGGTTACGCAGCCGGTCCAGCATCCCGCGCATCATGTGCTCGGTCACATTGAGCGGCGTCATCATCGTTTCACCCGAGCTGACGAGGTTGTCCATCCGCTCGAGGATGGCCTCCACCGGCTGCAGCACCGCCAGCAGCCGCTTGGCGAGGTCGTCGAGACTGGACAGGGTGCCGTCCAGATGATCCAGGCCGCCTTCGAGGCGTTCGACGGTGCCGTTGAGCGCCGCCAGTGACCTGTTCAGCTCGACGATGGAGGTGCTGAGGCCGTCCAGCACGTCCTCGACCTGCTCCACCGTCTTGTCGGCGTTCAACGCCGCCTGGGTAAGCGTTTTCATTCGTTGCCGAGCCGGAGTGGACCGCCCACCGCTTCTGTCTGCCATGGGCTCATTATTACGCCGCTGACTACGGGTGACCTAGCCCCGGCGGCAACCGCGCAAAGTCAGGTGGGAAGTTTGCCTGCAGCGTCCTGGTCGAGTAGCCACAGCGTGGTCTCGCTGCCGACCGCCCCGGCCGCGGGCAGCGTCACCGGATCGGCGCCGCCGATGGCGGCGGCCACCGCGTCGGCCTTGCCCGCCCCCGACACCATTAGCCAGACCTGGCGGGAACCCCGAATTGCGGGCAATGTCAACGTGATTCGCTGTGGTGGGGGCTTGGGGGAGTCCTCCACCGCCACCACCAGGCGGCTGGTCTCACGCACCGCCGGGGTGTCCGGGAACAGCGAGTTGACGTGGCCCTCGGGACCCATGCCCAGCAGGTGGACGTCGAATTTGGGCGCCGGGTCGCCGGGGGCGGCGTTGGCGGCCAAGATCTGCTCGTAGGCCAACGCGGCCGCGTCGATGTCGGCGCCGTACTCGCCGTCGCCGGCTGCCATCGGATGCACCTGGCTGGCCGGGATGTCGACGTGATCGAGCAACGCCTCGCGGGCCTGCTTCTCGTTGCGCTCGTCGTCGTCCTCGGCGACGTAGCGGTCGTCGCCCCAGAACACATGCACTTTCGACCAGTCGATCTGGCCGTCCTTGGTGGCCAGATAACGCAACAGCCCGGTGCCATTGCCGCCGCCGGTCAACACGATCGTGGCCCTTCCGCGTGCCGCTATCGCGTCGGCGATGACGCCGATCAGTCGTTGGCCCGCGGCTTCGACGAGTTCGTCAGTCCCAGGGAAGATCTTGATCTCGGTGCTCACGCGTACTGCACTTTCTTGATGCCTTCCAGGGCCGACAAGTAGATCTCGTCGGCGTCGAGCCTGCGCAGGTCCTCGGCCAGGCATTCGCCGGTGTCCCGGCGCGGCAGCGGAACCAGGGCTTCGGGCTTGGACGTGCGGCTCAGTGTCGCGGTGGTGCCCTCCTGCGGCCGGCTGAGCGCAATGGTCTCGCTGGCCCGCACCAGTTCCACCTTGAGGTCACCGACCTCGCGGCGCACCGGGCCGTCGATGCGGCTGGCCAGCCAGCCGGCCAGCACGTCGAGCGCGGGTTCGGTCTGCAACCCCGAGATGACGGCCGACTCGATCGGCTCGTGCGGCGGCAGGTCGACCGCCGAAGTGAGCAACGCCCGCCAGTAGGTGATGCGGCTCCAGGCCAGGTCGGTGTCACCGGCGGTGTATCCGGCCAGCCGGCTCTTGATCGCCGACAATGGATCCACGCCGTTGGTGGCATCGGTGATGCGGCGAATCGCCAACTTGCCCAACGGATCCTGAGCCGGCACCGACGGTGCGACGTCGGGCCACCAGGCCACCACCGGGATGTCGGGCAGCAGGAAGGGGACCACGACGCTGTCGGCGTGTCCGCACAGCGGACCCGAGAGTCGCAGGATCAGCACCTCGCCGGCGCCGCCGTCGCGGCCCACCCGGATCTCGGCGTCCAGGCGCGGTTTGTCGGCGTAGGCATCGCCGCGTGTCGCGACGATGACCCGGGCCGGATGCTCGTGGCTCGCGTCGTTAGCGGCTTGGATGGACTCTTCCAGCACCGCGTCGCTGTCCGGGGCGATGATCAGCGTCAAAACCCGGCCCATCGTGACGATGCCGGCCTTCTCCCGCAGCTCATCGAGCTTCTTGTTGACCGCGGTGGTGGTGGTCTCGGGCACATCGACAATCACTGGCGCCGCTCCTTCTCAGCGCTTCGCGCTGCATCGTCGCCGGCGGGGTTCATTGGCGCCGCTCCTTCTCAGCGCTTCGCGCTGCATCGTCGCCGGCGGGGTTCATTGGCGCCGCTCCTTCTCAGCGCTTCGCGCTGCATCGTCGCCGGCGCGCATCACGGCCGCCGCCATTCGCGGCCCGTGCGGCGCAGCATCTCGAACGCCGACTCCGGACCCCAGGTGCCCGCCTCGTACGGATCCGGCTTGCCGTGAGCGGCCCAGTTGTCCAGCACGGGATCCAATATCTCCCAAGCCAATTCGACCTCTTCGTTGACCGGGAATAAGGACGGCTCGCCGAGCAGCACGTCGAGGATCAGCCGCTCGTAGGCCTCCGGGGACTCCTCGGCGAACGCCGAGCCGTACGAGAAGTCCATGTTGACGTCACGCACCTCCATCGCGGTGTCGGGCACTTTGGAGCCGAACCGCAGCGTGATGCCCTCGTCGGGCTGGACCCGGATGACCATGGCGTTGGCGCTCAGCTCGTCGGTCATGGTGGCGTCGAACGGCAGATGCGGGGCCCGCTTGAACACCAGTGCTATCTCGGTGACCCTGCGCCCCAACCGTTTTCCGGTACGCAGATAGAACGGCACACCGGCCCAGCGACGCGTGTCCACCTCGAGGGTGATGGCGGCGAAGGTCTCGGTGGTGGAGTCCTCGGCGAAGCCCTCCTCCTCGAGCAGGCCGACCACCCGCTCGCCGCCCTGCCAGCCGGCGGTGTACTGGCCACGGCTGGTCGTCTCGTCCAGCGGTTCGGCCAGCTGGATGGCCGAGAGCACCTTGATCTTCTCCGTCTGCAACGACTTCGGCGTGAAGCTGACCGGTTCCTCCATCGCGGTCAGCGCGAGCAGCTGCATCAGGTGGTTCTGGATCACGTCGCGGGCCGCGCCGATACCGTCGTAATAGCCGGCCCGGCCGCCCAATCCGATGTCCTCGGCCATGGTGATCTGCACGTGGTCGACGTAGTGCGAGTTCCAGATCGGGTCGAACAACTGGTTGGCGAACCGCAATGCCAGGATGTTCTGCACCGTCTCCTTGCCCAGGTAGTGGTCGATACGAAAGACCGATTCCTCCGGGAAGACGTTGTTGACCGACGTGTTGAGTTCCTGAGCACTTTTCAGGTCGTGGCCGAACGGCTTCTCGATGACAACGCGGGCCCACCTGTCCTTCTGCGGGCGGGCCAGCCCCGACTTGTGCAGCTGGTCGCACACCACCGGAAACGACTTGGGTGGAATCGCCAGGTAGAAGGCGTGGTTGCCGCCGGTGCCGCGCTCAGCGTCGAGCTTCTCCAGCGTCTCGGCAAGCCGGTTGAAGGCGTCGTCGTCGTCGAAAGTGCCTGGCACGAAACGGAATCCCTCAGCCAGCCGGTCCCAGTTCTCCTGCCGGAACGGGGTGCGGCAGTGCTGTTTGACGGCGTCGTGCACCACCTGACCGAAGTCCTCGTTATCCCAGTCGCGGCGCGCGAAACCCACCAGCGAGAACGTCGGTGGCAGCAGGCCGCGATTGGCCAGGTCATAGATCGCCGGCATCACCTTCTTGCGGGCCAGGTCGCCGGTGACCCCGAAGATGACCATGCCGCACGGTCCGGCGATACGGGGAAGCCGCTTGTCGCGCTTGTCGCGCAACGGGTTACGCCACGGATGGGTTTCAGCGGCGGCCGAGTCCGCAGGGCTCATTTGTTGGCGCTGTCGAGCTGCCCTTGCGTCGCTTCCAGCAGCTCGCCCCAGGAATCCTCGAACTTCTGCACGCCCTCGTCTTCGAGCACGATGAACACGTCCCTCAGGTCGATTCCCAGCGCTTCGAGCTTGTCGAACACCGCCTGTGATTCCCCGGCGGTACCGCTGATGGTGTCGCCGGTGACAGTCCCGTGGTCGGCAACCGCCTCAATCGTCTTCTCCGGCATGGTGTTCACCGTGTTCGGGGCAACCAGCTCGGTGACATACAGGGTGTCGGAGTAGTCCGGGTTCTTCACCCCGGTGGAGGCCCACAGCGGTCGCTGCACCCGCGCGCCGTCGGCGGCCAGTGCCTGGAAGCGCTCGCCTCCCTCGAACACTTCCTGGTACGCGGCGTAGGCCAGCCGGGCATTGGCGACCCCGGCCTGCCCGCGCAGCGCGAGCGCCTCCTCGGATCCGATGTCTTCGAGCCGCTTGTCGATCTCGGTGTCCACCCGCGACACGAAGAACGAAGCCACCGAATGGATCTTGGCCAGGTCGTGGCCCGCCTCGCGGGCCTTCTCCAGCCCGGCCAGATAGGCGTCCATCACCGCTCGGTGCCGTTCGACCGAGAAGATCAGCGTGACATTGACCGAAATGCCTTCCGCCAGAACGGCGGTGATGGCCGGCAGGCCGGGCTCGGTGGCCGGGATCTTGATGAACAGGTTCGGCCGGTCGACGATCTTCCACAACTCGATGGCCTGCTGAATGGTCTTGTCGGCGTCACGTGCCATGCGCGGGTCGACCTCGATCGACACCCGGCCGTCGACGCCGTCGGAAGCCTCCCACTGCGGCGCCAGCACGTCGCACGCGTTGCGCACGTCGTCGGTGGTGACGGTGCGAACGGTGGCGTCCACGTCGGCGCCGCGCTCGGCGAGTTCGGCGATCTGGCTGTCGTAGGCGTCGCCCTCGGACAGCGCTTTCTGGAAGATCGACGGATTGGTGGTGACGCCGACCACGCTCCGGGTGTCGATGAGCTCCTGCAGGTTGCCTGACTTCAACCGGTCTCGCGACAAGTCGTCCAGCCACACCGAGACGCCCGCGGCGCTCAGCGCTGCGAGGTTGGGGTTCTGGGTCATCTCAATCACCTTTTCCTAGTTGTCGAGCGCTTCCTCCGCCGCGGCAGCAACGGCCTCTGCGGTGAAGCCGTACTCCCGGAACAATGTCTTGTAGTCGGCGGATTCCCCGTAATGCTCGATCGACACAATCTTTCCGGTGTCACCGACCAACTTGTGCCACGACTGCGCGACGCCGGCTTCCACGGCGACCCGCGCCGACACCGTCGGAGGCAGCACGCTGTCGCGGTAGTCCGACGGCTGCGACTCGAACCATTCCACACATGGCATCGACACCACCCGCGCCAGAATGTCCTTGTCCGCCAACAACTTCTGCGCCTCGACTGCCAGCTGCACCTCGGAACCGGTGGCGATCAGCACCACATCCGGATCCTCGTCGTCCTCGCCGCCACCCAGCACGTAACCGCCGCGGGCCACGCCGTCGCGGTCGGTGCCCTCGAGAACCGGGACGTTCTGCCGGGTCAGGATCAGCCCGACCGGACCGCTGCCGTTGCCGCGGGCCAGCACCGTATGCCACGCGAAAGCCGTCTCGTTGGCATCGGCCGGACGCACCACCGACAGGTTCGGGATCGCGCGCAGCGCCGCCAGGTGCTCGATCGGCTGGTGCGTGGGACCGTCTTCGCCCAGACCGATCGAGTCGTGCGTCCACACGTAGATGGTGTCGATGTCCATCAGGGACGCCAGCCGCACCGCCGGCCGCATGTAATCGGAGAACTGCAGGAACGTGCCGCCGTAGGCCCGGGTGGGTCCGTGCAGCACGATGCCGGACAGGATGGCGCCCATGGCGTGCTCGCGAACACCGAAGTGCAGCGTGCGGCCGTACCAGTCGGCGGTGTAGTCCTTCGTCGAAATCGACGGCGGGCCAAAGGATTTGGCACCCTTGATGGTGGTGTTATTGCTGCCCGCCAGGTCGGCCGAACCGCCCCACAGTTCGGGCAGCTTGGGGCCCACCGCATCCAGCACCTCGTTGGAGGCCTTACGGGTGGCGATCGCGTCGGAGCCCGGCTCCCAGTGCGGCAGGTCGGCGTCCCAGCCGTCCGGCAGCTCCTCGGCGGTCAACCGGTCCAGCAGTGCCTTGCGCTCGGGCTCGCGTTGCGCCCACGCGTCGAACGCCGTCTGCCATTTCTCGTGCGCTTCCTTGCCGCGCTGGACCAGCTTTCGGGTGTGCTCGATCACCTCGTCGCGCACCTCGAACGTCTTGTCCGGGTCGAAGCCGAGGATCTTCTTGGTGGCCGCCACCTCGTCGTCGCCCAGGGCGGCGCCGTGCGCCTTACCGGTGTTCATCAGGTTGGGGGCGGGGAAGCCGATGATGGTGCGCAGCGAGATGAACGACGGGCGGCCGGTCTCGGCCTTCGCGTTGGCGATCGCCTCCTCGATGCCCACCACGTTCTCGCCGCCCTCGACCTCCTGGACGTGCCAGCCGTAGGCGCGGTACCGCGCCGCCGTGTCCTCGCACAGCGCGATGTTCGTGTCGTCCTCGATCGAGATCTGGTTGTGGTCGTAGAAGACGATCAGGTTGCCCAGCTGCTGCACCGCGGCCAGCGACGACGCTTCCGACGTGACGCCCTCCTCGATGTCGCCGTCGGAGGCGATCACGTAAACGTGGTGGTCGAACGGGCTGGTGCCGGGTTCGGCGTCGGGGTCGAACAGCCCGCGCTCGTAGCGGGCGGCCATCGCCATTCCCACCGCGGAAGCCAGGCCCTGGCCCAGCGGGCCGGTGGTGATCTCCACGCCGTCGGTGTGCCGGAACTCCGGGTGTCCCGGCGTCTTGGACCCCCAGGTGCGCAGCGCTTCGATGTCGGACAGCTCCAGGCCGAACCCGCCCAGATACAGCTGTAGGTACAAGGTCAGGCTGCTGTGCCCGGCGGACAGCACGAACCGGTCGCGGCCCAGCCAGTGCACATCACTGGGGTCGTGGCGCATGGCACGCTGAAACAGCGTGTACGCCAGCGGCGCCAGGCTCATCGCCGTACCCGGATGGCCGTTGCCGACTTTCTGGACCGCGTCGGCGGCCAGCACCCGAACAGTGTCGACCGCAGCCGAATCGATCTCGGTCCAGTCGTCGGGGTGGTGCGGTTGGGTGAGCGCAGAGATCTCTTCGAGTGTGGTCACTAATTCAGTCCTCAGTTCAGTCCGCAGGCCAGGGTCGTCAACTGATCAATCCCACCCTAGTGCGGGATTGCGGGCCACCGCAGGTCCAGATTCGGGGTACCCAATGCGGCCGGTGTGAAAATATCGTGTCGGGGAATTCTGGCCTGCGATCTGCGCCGCAACACTTCGTTATCGGCTGCCAAACGGAAGGGAAAATCCTGCGAATCGACCCTGCGGGGCAGCGACCCGGCTCCCGCCGTCTACCATCATGCGTAGTAGAAGCTGCGCGCGGCTGCGATTTTTCCCGAGGAGTTAATGCGTGAGCGTTCGCGGGCGCCCAGAAGTCGCGACCCCGGGCCGGACCACCGGCGAGAGCCCGACCCGGTTCGCTGGCCGGCTCACCGGCACGGTCCTGGCTTATCTGGCGCTGACCAAGCCGCGGGTGATCGAGTTGCTGCTGGTCACCGCTATTCCGGCGATGCTGCTCGCGCACCGCGGCAGCGTCCAGCCGATGCTCATCCTCAACACGCTGGTCGGCGGCATGATGGCCGCGGGCGGCGCCAACACCCTCAACTGCGTGGCGGACGCCGACATCGACAAGGTGATGAAGCGGACCGCGCGACGCCCGCTGGCGCGGGCTGCGGTACCCAAGCGCAACGCGCTGATCTTCGGGCTGGTGCTCAGCGTTGGCTCGTTCTTCTGGCTGTGGCTGACCACCAATTTGCTATCCGGCCTGCTGGCGGTGGCCACCATCGCGTTCTACGTGTTCGTCTACACCTTGCTGCTCAAGCGGCGGACCTCCCAGAACGTGGTTTGGGGCGGCGCGGCCGGCTGCATGCCGGTGATGATCGGCTGGTCGGCGGTCACCGGGACCATCGGCTGGCCGGCGCTGGCCATGTTCGCGGTCATCTTCTTCTGGACGCCGCCGCACACTTGGGCGCTGGCCATGCGGTACAAAGAGGACTACAAGGTGGCCGGCGTGCCGATGCTGCCCGCCGTGGCGACCGAGCGGCAGGTCACCAAGCAGATCCTGATCTACACGTGGCTGACCGTGCTGGCGACGCTGACGCTGGCGCTGGCGGCGGGCTGGTTGTACGCCGCGGTGGCGGTGGTCGCCGGAGTGTGGTTCCTGACGATGGCCCACCAGCTGTATTCCGGGGTGCGCGCCGGCGCGGAGATCAAGCCGCTGCGACTGTTCCTGCAGTCCAACAACTACCTCGCGCTGGTGTTCTGCGCGCTGGCCGTCGATTCGGTGATTGCGCTGCCGACTCTGTTCTGAGCGGACCGCTGTCCACCATTCGCCCAAAATAGCCAAAATGACTAAACTGGCGGGTGTTCTGGTGAGCTAGGAGGGCAGCGTTATGACCACTGTCTCGTTCCGCAACCGTGCCGGTCAGCTGGTTGACGTACCCGTGGTGAGCGCGACGCGCCTCAAGAACGAGTTCGGCGCCGTGATCGACCAGGCCGCCCTCAACGGTGCGGTGGTGATCACCAAGCACGCCACCCCCAAAGCGGTGTTGATGTCCTACGCCGAATTCGAAGCGCTGACCGCGCCGGCGGCGCCCGCGCTCGACGACCTCAGCGATCGCTTCGACGAGCTGCTGGCCGCCATGCAGACTCCGGAAGCCAAAGCCGGTGTCGCCGCCGCGTTCGACGCCACCCCGGCGGAGATGGGTGCCGCTGCGGTGAAGGTGGCACGCGCCGCGCGCGCACGTTGACGCAGCGGATCAATGTGCTGGCAGGCGTCAACGGCGCCGGCAAGAGCAGCATCGTCGGCGCCACGATCCGGGACAAGGGCGGCCAGTACTACAACCCGGACGAGGCGGCGCGGGAGATCAAGGCTGCCAATCCCGGGATGGGTCAGACCGCGGCTAACGCCGCCGCCTGGCAACAGGGCCGACGGATGCTGGAACTGGCCATCGAGCGAGGTCTGGATTTCACGTTCGAGACCACACTCGGCGGCACCACGATGCCGCGGCTGTTGGCCGACGCCGCCGGGCGTGGCGCCGAGATCCACGTCTTCTACGTAGGGCTCAACAGTGCCGAGGCGCACATCGACCGGGTGCGCCAGCGGGTTCGTGCCGGCGGGCACGACATCCCGGAAGCCGATATCCGTCGCCGTTACCGGCACAGCCTGATCAACCTCGTGACATTGCTGCCCGTGCTGAGCGAGCTACGGGTCTACGACAACTCGGTGACCGCCGACCCCGCGACCGGGCAGGTGCCGCAACCGATCCTGGTGCTGCACATGGAGCATGGCCGCATCGCCGGGCCCGCTGATTTGGCTGCGACACCGAAGTGGGCCAAGCCCGTCGTCGCGGCGGCGCTGGAACTCGCCCGGCGAACATAGTCGCCGCCCGAGTGATGCCCCGGGGACGCCAATTCGCCTGCCGAACCGGGCAATTCGGGCGATACGAACACGACAAACAGAGATCGGCGTTAAGGCGGCGGCCTGTGCCGATTTGCGCTACCCTTCGTAGCGATATTGGCTCATCCGGTACCCGCCGTGGAAGGGGTGTCTGGCATGACGTTCGATGCCGGTTGGATGGATCCGGGCACGTACTGCGCCGCCACGACCCAGGCAGGGCATCCGGTCTGCGGCTGACCGATGGCCACCATCTTCTGGATGGCTTCGCCTCCAGAGGTACATTCGGCGTTGCTGAGCAGCGGGCCGGGCCCCGGTCCCTTGCTGGCAGCGGCGGCGGCGTGGGCCTCGCTGAGCGCCGAATACGCCTCAGCCGGTGAAGAACTCGGTGCGCTGTTGGCGTCGGTACACGCCGGAACCTGGCAGGGGCCCAGCTCCGAGGCGTATGTGACGGCGCACGCACCCTACCTGGAGTGGTTGACCTCGGCAGCCGTCGCCAGCGCAGCCAGGGCCGCCCAGCACGAAGCAGTGGCCAGCGCCTACACCGCCGCGCTGGCGGGCATGCCGACACTGCCCGAACTGGCGGCCAATCACGCCGCGCACGCGATCCTCACAGCCACGAATTTCTTTGGCATCAACACCATTCCGATTGCCCTCAACGAAGCCGACTACGTACGCATGTGGGTTCAGGCCGCCACCATCATGTCGGCGTACGAGGCGCTTTCGCGCGGCGCGCTGACGGCGAGTCCGGACGACGCTGCGGTGCCGCAGATTTTCAATTCTGCAGCATCGACCGCAGCGTCGTCGGACCCGCCGTATGAGAGCCGGCAGGGCCCGCAGCAGCTCGTCCAGTCCGTGCTGCGACTGATCGGGATGGATTGGGACCCCACCGCCGGCACCCTCAACGGCATCCCGTACGCCTCCTACACCAGCCCACTTCAGCAGGGGTTTTGGATCTCCCGGCTACTGCTCTTCGGCGACGACGCCGGGAGCTTGCAGGATTGGATCCAGCTTGTTGCTGACCAATCCGATATCTGTCCTGCAGTCCCTCGCCGGGATCACGCCGGCGCAGCTGCTGACCGCCTACCTGACAGTCCATCCGGCGCTGGCGGTGGTGATCGCGTCTTCTCCGCTGGGGTCGACCCTGCCGACGCTGCCCGCCGCCGCAGCCAGTGTGGCGGCGGTGGCCGGGATGGCCACGCTGCCCTCTGCCGAGGCGGTCGGGCCGGTGCCGGCTCCGGTGGTGGGCGCGGCCACTGCCGTGCCCGCCTCGACGATTGGCGTCGCGCAGGTCGGGTCGGTGCCGCCGAGCGCGTCGGCTCCGGCCCCGGTCACGACGGTGAGCACGGTCAGTTCGCCTCCGCCGTCCGCCGCGCCGTCCGTCCCGGCCGGTCATACATTCGTTCCCTACGCGGTCGGCGGCGGTCCCGGCGTCGGCTCCGGCCCCGTGCATCGCGGCACCGGCGGCGCGTCGTCACGCGCCAAGACGCCCGAACCCGACGGTGTGGCGGCGGCCGCCGCAACCGCCGGCCGCCGCAAAGCGCGCAACCGGCGCCGGCAGTACAAGCAGCAGCACGGCTATGCCGATGAATACGTTTACATGACAACCGATTTCGACGAAGGGCCGCAAGCATCCGACCGGTCTGCCGGCCCGCTGGGTTGCACCGCGACGTCGACCAGGCAGCCGGTTCGGCCGGCCGGCCTGACCACACTGGCCGGCGACCCGTACGGTGGCGGCCCGAGTCTGCCGTTGCTGCCCTCCGCCGGGGATACCGGAAGCTAAGGGAGCAGCACGATCGAACCGCTGGTTTTGCGGCCCTCCAAGTCGGTGTGGGCGCGCGCGGCCTCAGCCAGCGGATAGCTGCCACCGACCGCGACTTGCACTGCGTCGCTGGCGATCACGCCGAACAATTCGTCGGCTCGCCAGCTGAACTCCTGTGCGGTGCGGGTGAAATGGGCCAACGACGGCCGGGTGAGGTACACCGACCCGGCGTAGTTCAGGCGCTGCGGGTCGAACGGGGGGACGGGTCCGCTGGCGGCGCCGAACAGGGCCAGCGTGCCGCGCACCGCCAGGCTGGCCAGGCTGGCGTCGAACGTCGTCGCGCCCACGCCGTCGTACACCACGGCCACCCCGACGCCGTCGGTGAGCTCGCGCACCCGGTGCCCGAATCGATCCGCGTCGTCCGGGTAGGGGAGCACCTCGACGGCGCCCGCCTGGCGCGACAGTCGTTCCTTGTCCGGCGTAGAGACCGTCGTGATCACCCGCGCCCCAAGGTGGGTGGCCCACTGGGTCAGGATCAGGCCCACGCCGCCGGCGCCGGCGTGCACCAGCACGCTGTCCCCGGCCTGCACCGGGTACACCGAGGTGAGCAAGTACTGCGCGGTCAGCCCTTTCAACAGCGCCGACGCGGCCACCTCGGAGCTGATGCCGTCGGGCACATTCGTCGTCAAAAATGCTGGGGCAGTGCAGAATTCGGCGTAACCGCCGTTGGCGGCGGCACTGACCACCCGGTCGCCCACGGCGAGGTCCTCGACCTCGGAGCCGGCGGCAACGACCGTGCCGCACACCTCCGAGCCGAGCACGAAGGGCAGCGGCCGCGGGTACTGCCCGGTGCGGAAATAGGTGTCGATGAAGTTGACGCCGATGGCCTCCGCTTTGATCAACACCTCGCCGGGCCCGGGGTCGGGCTGCGGCAACTCGGTGTAGTTCAGGACTTCGGGGCCGCCGGTTGCGCTGACTTCGATCGCATGCATGTCGCTATCATGCCCGGGCATGAAGCTAGCCCGACCGGATACCTTCCACCCGCGCATCGTGTTGACGGGGGAATCGCAGGACGCCGCAGGTGACGACGCCGGGCTGGTGGGCGCCTTGCGCATTCGCGGTCTGCACGCGCGCTGGCTGCCCTGGGACCACCCGGATACCTCCGCGGCGGACCTGGTGATCCTGCGCGCGGCCCGGGACTACGTCCGGCGTCTCGACGAGTTCCTGGCCTGGACGCGAGCCGTGCCGAATCTGCTGAACCCGCCGGCCGTCGTCGCCTGGAACAGCAACCGCCGCTATCTGGGCAGGCTGACCGAACGCGATGTGCCGGTCGTGCCGGGCGTGCGCTACGCGCACGGCGAGGCTGTCCGGCTCGCTCAAGGTGACCACTACTTCGTCGGCCCGGCGGTGGGGACCGGGACGCGGCGGTTCAGCGATCCGTCCGCGGTGCAGGCCTATGTCGACCAGTGCGACACGGATGTGTGGGTGCAGTCGGCTCCGGCGGCGCCAGAGACGGTGCTGGTGTTTCTGGGCGGGAAACCGTCGCACGCGTTCGTCACCGTGGGCGACGCGCTGCACCAAGGCGAAGCGGACTTCGAGCTGTGGGATGCCGGTGCCGCTGCGCTGGCCACTGCACCAGGCGAATTGTTGTATGCGCGGGTGCATCTGGTCGGGAACCGGGTACTGGGCCTGGGTCTGATCGACCCGTCGCTGGGCTGGCTGCGGCTGGATGTCGAGACACGCGGACTGGCCCAGCGTCAGTTCGCGCTGGCCGTGGAGTCAGCCCTGGAGCGCCTCGGGCTGGGCCCGTTCTCGCATCGACGCCCATAGCGCCGCGGTGGCCGCCGTGCAGGCCGCTGCGCCGGCCACGTGGATCGCGACCAGGGCGGCGGGCACCCCGGTATAGAACTGCGCGGTGCCCACGGCAGCCTGTGCGAAGACCAGCGCCACCAACACCGCGAGGCGTCGCGTGACGGCGGGCGCGGCGTGCACCGCGACCAGGCCGAATCCCAAGCCCACCAGCAGCGACAGGTAGGACACCAGCAGCGACGAGTGCGCGTGCACCAGGGTGGTGATCTCGATCGTCAGCCGCGGCACGGTGCGGCTGGGGCTTTTTGTCGCCGGCGTGCGGGCCGGCGGCGGTGACCAGGGTGCCGGTCACCAGCACCGCGGCCAGATTCAGCGCGCTGAGCGCGGTGAGCAATCGCAGCGGTGTGGCGACCCGCTGTTCGGCCACCCCGTCGTCGGGCTCGCCCACCTTGACGTAGAGCAGCACCGACAGCCACACCATGCTCATCGACGTCAGCAGGTGGATGGCCACCGTCCACCAGAGCAACCCGGTCCGCACCGTGATGCCGCCGATGACCGCTTGTACCACCGTGGACGCCGGCATCAGCCACGCATAGACCAGCACTTCGCGGCGCCGCCGGGCCCCGCGTCAGGGCCAGCACCGCCAGTGCCGCGGTGATCACGACGGCGAAGGTGATCATCCGGTTGCCGAACTCGACCGCCTGATGGATGCGCGGCACCTCGGCGACCGCGACGGGGGTGAAGCTGCCCGGAAAGCACTGCGGCCAGGTCGGGCAGCCCAACCCGGAGGCGGTGACGCGCACGATGGCCCCGGTGACGGCGATACCGCCCTGGGTGAGGATGACGGCAGCGGCCAGGACCCGCTGGACGCGCAGGCTGGGGTCGGGGAGTAGGTCCACCGCACGCATCAACGCTCGTCCGACGGCCACCGCCCGATCGTAGCGACAACCGTTTTGCCCATTGACTCTGCGCGGTTGCGCGTTGATTCTGCGCGGTTGCACGTTGACTCTGCGTGCAGGGCGCACGCCACTCGCACTTCTGCGCCATAGCCGCAGAGTCGACGAACGGGTTGCGGGCTGACTGGCCGGGGACGCTCTCGGCTGCCAACATGCGCGCGGTGAGCTTTGGGCAGCAACCGTTCATCGGCAGTGAGGCGTTGGCCCGCGGCGACCTCAACCGCTACCAGCTGCGCAGGTACTACCGCGCCATAATGCCGAACGTCTACCTGGACAAGTGGGTTGAGCCGTCGCTGCGGCAGCGCACAGCAGCCGCCTGGCTGTGGTCACGTCGAGAAGCGGTGATAGCCGGCCTTGCCGCTTCGGCGATGCATGGGGCCAAGTGGGTCGATCCGGCGGCGCCGATCGAGTTGATCTGGCGCAACGCGAGAACCCCACCACGTGTGGTGACCAGAGCTGACCTGCTGGTCGACGGCGAATACGAACGGCTGGATGGTTTACCCGTCACAACACCGGAGCGCACCGCATTCGACCTCGGCCGACGCGGCACGCTCGGTCGCGCAGTCGCCCAACTCGATGCGCTTGCCGCTGCCACCGGTTTCAGGGTCCGTGACGTGGCGGCGTTGGCCGGCAACCACCGGCGCGCCCGAGGGCTGTGTCGATTGCAGGAAGTACTGGCGCTGGTTGACGGTGGCGCCCAGTCGCCGAAGGAGACCTGGCTGCGGCTGTTGTTGATCGAGGCGGGTTTCCCGCGGCCGCGGACTCAGATACCCGTACCGGGCCCCGACGGCTTTCCCCGCTATTTCCTCGACATGGGTTGGGAGGACATCATGTTGGCCGCTGAATACGACGGCGACCAGCATTGGACCGACCCCGCCCAGTACGCGTGGGATGTCGAGCGCCAGGAATATCTCGACCGAGTGGGCTGGACCGTGGTCAGGGTGGTGGCGCGCCAGCACCCGGCCGACATCGTTCGACGGGTTCAGCGCGCCTGGGACTCGCTGACGCCCCGTTGACTCTGCGCGGACGACGCGTTGACTCTGCGCTGACGACCCGTTGACTCTGCGCTGACGACCGTTGACCCTGCGTTCACGGCGCATGCCACTCGCACTTCCGCGCCCTGGCCGCAGAGTGAATCGCGCAAGTCAGGTGAAGCGGAACCAGCGTCGCGCCGCCAGGGCCGCCAGCGCCCCCCAGCCCGCAAGAACAGCGATCCCGAACCAATCCACCCGCAGCGCCATAGCTTGGGTCAGCGCCTCGGTGAGCGCCCCGGACGGCGTCAACCGGGCCGCCCACTTGACCGCCGTCGGAATCATGCCGCTCTCCAGCGTCAGTGCGCCCAACCCGGCGAAGACGAACCACAACAGGTTGGCCAGGGCCAGCACCACCTCGGCTTTCAAGGTGCCGCCGAGCAGCAGGCCCAGCGCGGCGAACCCCGCGGTACCCAGCGCGATCACCAGCGCACCCAAGGCCAGGGCCGCCAAACCCGGCCGCCATCCCAACGCAAAACCTATGCCGCCCAGGATGATTGACTGCAGAAAGACGGTGAAGATCACGGCCAGCGACTTGCCGGCGATGATGCCCCAGACCGGTAGCGGGGTGGCTCCAAGCCGCTTCAATGCGCCGTAGCGGCGGTCGAAAGCGACCGCGATGGCCTGCCCAGTGAACGCGGTGGAGATGACGGCCAACGCCATGATCGCGGGAGTGAACACCGCGGCGCGGGGCTCACGGAACGACCCGAACGGTAGCAGGCTGAGCCCGACCAGCAGCGTGATCGGGATGAACATGGTCAGCAGCAGCTGCTCGCCGTTGCGCAGCAGCAGCTTTGCTTCGAGGTTGAACTGGGCGGCCAGCATCGTCGGCACCGCGCTGGGGCGCGGGTCCGGAGCGAAAGTGCCGGGCGGGAACAGGTCGCTCATTGCCGCAGCTTCCTGCCGGTGAGTTCGAGGAAGACGTCCTCGAGACTGCGCTGCTCGACGCGCATGTCGGTGGCGAGTACGTCGATCTGTGCGCACCACGCCGTGACCGTGGCGAGCACCTGGGGTCCCACTTCGCCTTCGACCAGGTACTCGCCGGGCGTCAGTTCGGTGGCAATGTAGCCCTCCGGCAGCGCGGCGCTCAGCAGCGACAGGTCCAGGCGCGGGGGTGCGCTGAACCGCAACTGGCCTTTGGCGCCGCTGCGCATCAGATCGGCGGGTTTGCCCGCGGCGACCGTCGTCCCGTGGTCGATGATGACCAGGCGGTCGGCGAGTTCCTCGGCCTCCTTGAGGTGATGCGTGGTGAGCACCACGGTGACGCCGTCGCGGCGCAGCGCGTCGATCAGCTCCCACACCAGCACCCGGGCGTGGGCGTCCATCCCGGCGGTGGGCTCGTCGAGAAACACCAGCTCGGGGCGCCCGACCAGGGCGCATGCCAGCGCCAGCCGCTGCTGCTGGCCGCCGGAGAGCCGTCGATAGGTGGTACGGGCGGCGTCGGTCAGGCCCAGCGTGTCGAGCAGCCAGGCGGGATCCAGTGGGTCGGCGGCGTAGGAGGCCACCAGGTGCAGCATTTCGCCGGCGCGCGCGGCCGGGTAGCCGCCGCCGCCCTGCAGCATCACCCCGATGCGGGGCCGCAGTCGCGCGTTGTCGGCGATCGGGTCCAGGCCGAGCACCTCGACGCTGCCGGCGTCGGGGCGGACGAATCCCTCGCACATCTCGATGGTGGTGGTCTTACCTGCGCCATTGGGGCCCAGTAGGGCGAACACCTCGGCGGCGTGCACTTCGAGATCGAGATCGGAAACTGCCGTGACGGACCCGTACTGCTTGCGCAGCCCACGAAGCCGAACCACGATTTCGCGGTGCTGGGGGACGGGGCTCACGTGGAATCAGCGTAGGCGTCCGGGGTGGTGGTCGTCCGCTGGGTCGGTTCCTGCGCGGCCGCTGTGATGGGCGTCTCAGCCGGCCGCGGTCCCTCCTCTTCTTCGGGAAGTGGGCGCCACGGCAGCCGGTGGTAGGTCACCGAAATCAGCGCCACCACGATGAATGCGCTGGCCAGTGTGGCATCGACGATCTGGAAGAGCGCGAAGCGGTCACCGTTGGCGGTGGGTCCGAAGATGCCGACGATCAGGGTGATGACGATGGCGGCGGCCCGGAATCCGGTGCGGGTGGCCCAGGCTGCCAGCGGGATGATGGCCCAGAGCAGATACCAGGGCTGCACGACCGGGAACAGCAGCACGGTCAGGCCCAGTGCCACGCCCAGGCCGCCGATCGGATGCAGCCGGCCGCGGAAGACGGCCAGCAACAGCCAGCAGACCATCACCATGATGATCAGCACGCCGATGGCACGGGTCAGCGACAGAATCGCGGTGGTGTGATCGCCCAGGCCCAGCAGAATGCCCACCTGCCCGGTGCCCAGCGCCAGCAGGGTGGGCGGCGACATCCAGCTGCGCACCACGTTGGCGGTGCCCAGTGTGTAGATCCAGCCGAATCCCAGGCCGCTGGCCCAGCCGACGATGCCCATCACGGCCAGCGCCAGGCCCGCCATGGCCGCGCCGGACAGCATCAGGGCCTTGATGGTGCCGCCGAGCCGGTAGGCCAGCGCGCCCGTGACGAACCCCAAAGCCAGCAACGACGGCAGCTTGACCTGTGACGACAGCACGATCAAGACGGAGCCGGCCAGCAGCATGCCCAGTGGTTCCCAGTCCGGGCCGATCCGCCACGAATGCGGTTTGAGGGATTCCTTCGAATCGATGCCGCGGAGCGCGAATTCGGCGCCGGTCAGCATCAGTCCCAGCATCAGCGCCTCGTTGTGGATGCCGGCGACCAAGTGCATGAACAGCAGCGGGTTGGCTGCGCCCAACCACAGCGCGCTGACCTCGGCCACGCCGCAGCGCCGGGCCAGCCGCGGCGTCGCCCAGACGATCAGCGCCACCCCGAACAGCACCACCAGCCGGTGGC
Source organism: Mycobacterium kiyosense (assembly GCA_021654635.1). NCBI lineage: Bacteria > Bacillati > Actinomycetota > Actinomycetes > Mycobacteriales > Mycobacteriaceae > Mycobacterium > Mycobacterium kiyosense. The sequence goes on along the minus strand of AP025179.1, from coordinate 3,588,700 downwards.
AGAGCACGGCGGCGACGATGTTCTCCCCGGTCAGCGCCGAGATGCCGCGTCCGATCCACAGAAACAGCGGGCCGTAGGGCGCGGGTGTCTCGCGCCACAGGCTGGGCACCGACAGGGTGAAGACGTGGCCCAGGCCCAGGCCGGAGGCGGGTCCGACCCGGTAGGGGTCGAGTCCTTCCAGCGAGATCTGGCTCTGCGCCAGGTAGGAGTAGACGTCCTTGCTGTACATCGGCGGGGCGATGAGCAGCGGCAGCATCCACAGCACCAGGGTGCGGTCCAGCTCGCCGCGGGACATCCGCCGCTTGCCCGACACGAACCGGCCCAGCATCAGCCAGGCCAGCGCCATCATCACCGCGCCGGTGGTGGTCATGGTCAGGGCCACCGTCTGGATCCGGGACGGCAGGTTCAGCAGCCGCACCCCGAAGGTGGGGTCCTGGACGACCGGCCGCGCGCCGGCACCCAGGGCGCCGATGGCCATCAGGACGGTGCCGGTCGCCCCGAATAACCGGGTGTGTTTGAGTGCGGCAAGCTCGGTGGCGTTGAGGGGTTTGCCCACCGTCTGCTCGTCGCCGTGCAATGCGGCGATCGACGAGCTCAGGGTGTGGTGGCGGGCTGCCATCAGAGCAGCGTACTGGCACGCTCAGACAGCGTTGTTGGCCTCGTCACGTAAGGGCACCCTTGCTGGACGGGTTGCCCGAATTGCGACACACTGGTGTTGTGAAAATCCAATCCGAGCTGGATGCTGCCGTGCCCGCAGCCGGGGCTGTCGGGTCGGAGGGTCACACCCGTCGCGCGATCGTGCGCCTGCTGCTGGAATCGGGATCCATTACCGCCACCGAAATCAGCGAGCGGCTGGGTCTGTCGGCGGCCGGGGTGCGCCGTCACCTCGACGCACTGATCGACGCGGGCGATGCCGAGTCGGTGGCCGCCGCGTCCTGGCAACAGGTAGGGCGGGGCCGCCCGGCAAAGCGTTACCGGCTGACCGCCGGCGGACGGGCCAAGTTGGATCACTCCTACGACGACTTGGCTTCTGCCGCAATACGACAACTGCGCGAGATCGGTGGGGACGACGCGGTGAAAACGTTCGCGCGGCGCCGCATCGACGCGATCCTCTCCGACATCGCGCCCGCCGAGGGGCCCGACGACGCCGCTGTCGAAGCGGCCGCCGAGCGCGTTGCGCAGGCGCTGACCAAGGCCGGCTACGTCGCCACCACCACCCGGGTGGGCGGGCCGATCCACGGTGTGCAAATCTGCCAGCATCACTGCCCGGTGTCGCACGTGGCCGAAGAATTCCCGGAACTTTGCGACGCCGAGCAGCAGGCGATGTCCGAGGTGCTCGGCACCCACGTGCAGTTGTTGGCGACGATCGTCAACGGCGATTGCGCCTGCACCACCCACGTACCACTCACCGTCCCCAATTCGAAGGCGCCCAGCCCGCGCCCCGCCACTAGCAACGAAGGAGTCTCGTCATGACCCTCGAAGCCGCCAAGGAACCGTTGACCCAGGAGCAGACGATCGACGCCCTGGGTAGGTACGGCTACGGCTGGGCCGACTCTGACGTCGCGGGCGCCAGCGCGCAGCGCGGATTGTCCGAAGCGGTGGTGCGCGACATCTCGGCGAAGAAGAACGAGCCCGAGTGGATGTTGAATATCCGGCTGAAGGCACTGGGCATCTTCGACAAGAAGCCGATGCCGAACTGGGGGTCCAACCTCGAGGGCATCGACTTCGACAACATCAAGTACTTCGTGCGGTCCACCGAAAAGCAGGCGGCGAGTTGGGAAGAGTTGCCCGAGGATATTAAGAATACGTATGACCGCTTGGGAATTCCTGAGGCAGAAAAGCAAAGATTAGTTGCTGGAGTAGCGGCACAATATGAATCCGAAGTGGTTTACCACCAGATCAGAGAGGACTTGGAGGCTCAGGGAGTCATCTTCTTAGATACTGATACTGGTTTGCGGGAGCACCCCGATATTTTCCAGAAATATTTCGGGACCGTAATTCCAGCGGGCGATAATAAGTTTTCTGCACTGAATACCGCTGTTTGGAGTGGTGGTTCGTTTATATATGTCCCACCGGGCGTCCACGTGGACATCCCGTTGCAGGCCTACTTCCGGATCAACACCGAGAACATGGGTCAGTTCGAGCGCACACTGATCATCGCCGACGAAGACTCCTACGTTCACTACATCGAGGGCTGCCTGCCGGCCGGTGAGCTGATCACGACCGCTGACGGAGACTTGCGGCCTATCGAGGCAATCCGCGTTGGTGACCAGGTGATGGGCCACGATGGACGGCCGCATCGGGTGACCGCGGTGCAGGTGCGCGACCTCAATGGCGAACTGTTCAGCTTCACGCCGATGTCGCCGGCCAACAAGTTCTCGGTCACCGCAGAGCATCCCCTGCTGGTCGTCCCGCGCGACGAGGTGCGTGTCATGCGCAAGGAGCGCAACGGGTGGAAGGCGGAGGTCAATAGCGCCAAACTGCGTGCCGCCGAGCCTCGTTGGATCGCGGCCAAGGATGTGGCCGAAGGTGATTTCCTGATCTACCCGAAGCCGAAGCCGATTCCGCACCCGACGGTGCTGCCGCTGGAGTTCGCGCGGTTGGCCGGCTATTACCTCGCAGAGGGTCATGCGTGCCTCACCAACAACTGCGAATCGCTGATTTTCTCGTTCCACAGCAAGGAATTCGAGTACGTCGAAGAGGTCCGGCAGGCGTGTAAGTCGCTGTACGAGACACCCGGTTCGGTCCTCATCGAGGAGGACAAGCATTCCGCGCGGGTGACCGTGTACACCAAGGCCGGCTACGCCGCCATGCGGCACCACGTCGGATCTGGTTCTGCCAGCAAGAAGCTGTCCGACACGCTGATGCGGCAAGACGAGGCATTCCTGCGTGAGTTGGTCGACGCCTACGTCAACGGCGACGGCAACACCATCGAACGCGGCGGTGCGCTCTGGAAGCGGGTCCACACGACCTCGCGCGTATGGGCGTTCCAGCTGCAGTCGATTCTGGCGCGGCTGGGCCACTACGCGACCGTCGAGCTGCGTAGGCCTGCCGGACCCGGCGCGATCTTGGGTCGTGACGTGATGCGCAAGGACATTTATCAGGTCCAGTGGACCGAGGGTGGGCGTGGTCCGAAACAGGCTCGCGACTGCGGCGACTACTTTGCGGTGCCGATCAAGAAGCGCTCGGTGCGCGAGGCGCATGAGCCGGTATATAACCTCGATGTCGAGGCTCCGGATAGTTACCTCGCTTACGGCTTCGCCGTGCACAACTGCACCGCTCCGATCTACAAATCGGATTCGTTGCACTCGGCTGTCGTCGAGATCATTGTGAAACCACATGCGCGCGTTCGTTACACGACCATCCAGAACTGGTCGAACAACGTCTACAACCTGGTCACCAAGCGTGCTCGGGCCGAGGCGGGCGCCACCATGGAGTGGGTCGACGGCAACATCGGCTCCAAGGTCACCATGAAGTACCCGGCGGTCTGGATGACCGGCGAGCACGCCAAGGGTGAGGTGCTCTCGATCGCGTTCGCCGGCGAAGACCAGCACCAGGACACCGGCGCCAAGATGCTGCACCTGGCGCCCAACACGTCGAGCAACATCGTGTCCAAGTCGGTGGCCCGCGGCGGTGGCCGCACCTCCTACCGCGGCCTGGTTCAGGTCAACAAGGGCGCGCACGGCTCCAAGTCGAGCGTGAAATGTGATGCGCTGCTGGTCGATACGATCAGCCGCAGCGACACCTACCCCTACGTCGACATCCGCGAGGACGACGTCACGATGGGCCATGAGGCCACCGTCTCCAAGGTCAGTGAGAACCAGCTGTTCTACCTGATGAGCCGCGGCATGACCGAGGACGAGGCGATGGCGATGGTGGTGCGCGGATTCGTCGAGCCGATCGCCAAGGAACTGCCGATGGAGTACGCGCTGGAGCTCAACCGGCTGATCGAGTTGCAGATGGAGGGCTCGGTCGGATGACCGCGACGTTGAACAAGGGGGAGTTGTTCTCCTCCTTCGACGTTGACGCGTTCGAGGTGCCGCACGGCCGCGACGAACTGTGGCGGTTCACCCCGCTCAAGCGGTTGCGCGGCCTGCACGACGGCTCGGCCCACGCCACCGGTAGCGCCAAGATCACCGTCGCCACGCACGACGGCGTAACCACCGAGCAGGTGCGCCGCGGCGACGAGCGGCTCGGTCAGGGTGGGGTGCCCGCTGATCGGGTTGCGGCACAGGCATTCTCGTCGTTCAACTCCGCGACACTGGTGACCGTCGGCCGTGACACCCAGATCGCCGAACCGATCAATGTCACCGTCGAAGGTCCCGGCGCCGGCGCCACCGCCTACGGGCACCTGCAGATCCGGGTCGAGGAACTCGGCGAGGCCGTCGTCGTCATCGATCATCGGGGCAGCGGAACCTACGCCGACAACGTCGAGTTCGTCGTCGGCGACGCCGCCCGGCTCACCGTCATCTGGATTGCCGACTGGGCCGACGACACCGTGCACGTCAGCGCGCACCACGGCCGGCTCGGCAAGGACGCGGTGCTCAAACACACCACCGTCACGCTGGGGGGCGAGGTGGTACGGATGTCGGCCACCGCCCGCTTCGCCGGACCCGGCGGGGATGTCGATCTGTTGGGCCTGTACTTCGCCGACGACGGCCAACACCTCGAGTCGCGGCTGCTGGTCGACCACGCCCAGCCGCACTGCCGGTCCAACGTGCTGTACAAGGGTGCGTTGCAGGGCGATCCGTCGTCCAAGCTGCCCGACGCGCACACCGTCTGGATCGGCGACGTGCTGATCCGCGCCGAGGCCACCGGCACCGACACCTTCGAGATGAACCGCAACCTGGTCCTCACCGACGGCGCCCGCGCCGACTCGGTGCCCAACCTGGAGATCGAGACCGGTGAGATCGCCGGCGCCGGACATGCCAGCGCCACCGGCCGTTTCGACGACGAGCAGCTGTTTTACCTGCGCTCCCGCGGCATTCCGGAAGAGCAGGCCCGCCGTCTGGTGATCCGCGGCTTCTTCGGCGAGATCATCGCCAAGATCGCGGTGCCCGAGATTCGCGAGCGCCTGACCGCAGCCATCGAACACGAACTGGAAATAACGGAAAAGACAGAAATTTCATGACCACTCTGGAAATCAAAGATCTGCACGTCAGCGTCGCCGGCGACGGCGACGGCGAAATCCCCATCCTCAAGGGCGTCGACCTCACCGTGAAGTCCGGTGAGACACACGCCCTGATGGGGCCCAACGGCTCCGGCAAGTCGACGCTGTCCTACGCCATCGCCGGCCACCCCAAATACCTGGTGAACTCCGGCTCGATCACCCTGGACGGCGAAGACGTGCTGGCCATGAGCGTCGACGAACGCGCAAGGGCCGGACTGTTTTTGGCAATGCAGTACCCCGTGGAGGTGCCCGGCGTGTCGGTGTCGAACTTCCTGCGTTCGGCCGCCACCGCAATCCGCGGCGAGGCGCCCAAGCTGCGGCTGTGGGTCAAGGAAGTCAAAGCGGCGATGGCCGCGCTGGAAATCGACCCGGCGTTCGCCGAGCGCAGTGTCAACGAGGGGTTCTCCGGCGGTGAGAAGAAGCGCCACGAGATTCTGCAACTCGAGCTGCTCAAGCCCAAGATCGCGATCCTCGACGAGACCGACTCCGGCCTGGACGTCGACGCACTGCGCGTGGTCAGCGACGGCGTGAACCGCTACGCGCAAGCCAACGACGGTGGCGTCCTGCTCATCACGCACTACACCCGCATCCTGCGGTATATCCACCCCGAGTTCGTGCACGTGTTCGTCGGCGGCCGCATCGCCGAATCCGGCGGCCCGGAGCTGGCCGACGAACTCGAGCAGAACGGCTACGTGCGCTTCACCCAAGCGGCGACTGCCGGAGCGTAACCATGCTGGACCTCGCGGCGATCCGGGCCGATTTCCCGATCCTCAAGCGCGTCATGCGCAGCGGAAATCAGTTGGCCTATCTCGACTCCGGGGCCACCTCGCAGCGGCCGCTGCAGGTGCTCGACGCTGAGCGCGAGTTCCTGGTGACTTCCAACGGCGGGGTGCACCGCGGTGCGCACCAGTTGATGGAGGAGGCCACCGACGCCTACGAGCAGGGCCGCGCCGACATCGCCGCATTCGTCGGCGCCGACACCGACGAGCTGGTGTTCACCAAGAATGCCACCGAATCGCTGAACCTGGTGTCGTATGTGCTGGGGGACAGCCGCTTTCCGCTAGCGGTCGGCCCGGGTGATGTGATCGTAACCACCGAACTCGAGCACCACGCCAACCTGATCCCGTGGCAGGAGTTGGCCCGGCGCACCGGAGCCACACTCAAGTGGTATGGCGTGACCGAGGACGGCCGCATCGACCTGGACTCGCTGCAACTGGACGATAACGTCAAAGTCGTTGCGTTCAGCCATCATTCGAATGTGACCGGTGCGCTGGCGCCGGTAAGCGAATTAGTCTCCCGCGCGAAGGCGGTCGGGGCACTGACGGTCCTGGACGCTTGCCAGTCGGTGCCGCACCAACCGGTGGACTTCCACGCGCTCGGCGTCGACTTCGCCGCGTTCTCCGGGCATAAGATGCTGGGGCCCAACGGCATCGGGGTGTTGTACGCCCGCCGCGAGCTGCTGGACGCGATGCCGCCGTTCATCACGGGCGGGTCGATGATCGAGACCGTCACCATGGAGACCTCTACCTACGCGCCCGCCCCGCAGCGTTTCGAGGCCGGCACCCCGATGACCTCGCAGGTCGTCGGATTGGCCGCCGCCGCCCGCTATCTCGACGGCGTCGGGATGGAGAACGTCGAGGCCCACGAGCGCGAACTGGTCGCTTTGGCCCTGGATGGGCTGTCAACGATCGACCAAGTGCGGATCATCGGGCCCACCTCTTTGCAGGACCGCGGGTCGCCGGTGTCGTTCATCGTCGACGGCGTGCACGCCCATGACGTCGGTCAGGTGCTCGACGACGAAGGGGTGGCGGTGCGCGTCGGGCATCACTGCGCGCTGCCGCTGCACCGCCGCTTTGGCCTGGCGGCCACGGCGCGCGCGTCGTTCGCGCTGTACAACACCCCCGACGAGGTCGACCGCCTCATAGCAGGGGTCCGGCGGTCCGTGGAATTCTTTGGGAGAGACTGACTTTGCGTCTCGAGCAGATGTACCAGGACGTGATTCTGGACCATTACAAGCACCCGCACCACCGTGGGCTGCGGGAACCGTTCGGCGCGCAGGTGTTTCACGTCAACCCGGTGTGCGGTGACGAGGTGACGCTGCGGGTGGCGCTGTCCGAGGACGGCGAGACCGTCGCCGACATCTCCTACGACGGGCAGGGTTGTTCGATCAGTCAGGCGGCGACATCCGTGCTGACCGATCAGGTGATCGGCCTGAGCGTGCCGCAGGCGCTGCAGACCGTCGACGCCTTCACCGAGATGGTGTCGTCGCGCGGCAACGTGCAGGGTGACGAGGACGTGCTGGGCGACGGAGTAGCGTTTGCAGGAGTGGCCAAGTATCCGGCGCGGGTCAAATGTGCACTGCTCGGCTGGATGGCGTTCAAAGATGCACTGGCGCAGGCCCACGCAGCCTTCGAGGAGGTCGACAGATGAGCGAAACCGCGCTGCCCGGTAGCGAGAACAGCGCCCCGGACGAGGAACTGCTCGCCGATATCGAGGAGGCGATGCGCGACGTCGTCGACCCCGAACTGGGGATCAACGTCGTCGACCTCGGCTTGGTCTACGGCCTGAATCTGGAAGAGGGCGAGGAGGGCACCGTCGCCCTGGTCGACATGACCTTGACGTCGGCGGCCTGCCCGCTGACCGATGTCATCGAGGATCAGTCCCGCTCGGCGCTGGTCGGCAGCGGCTTGGTCGACGAGATCAGGATCAACTGGGTGTGGAACCCGCCCTGGGGTCCGGACAAGATCACCGAGGACGGCCGCGAACAACTCCGGGCCCTGGGCTTCACCGTCTGACGTCCGGGCTCAGCGGTGGTGGGGTTCGCCGCCACCTTCATTGCACTTGCCCTTTTCGGCAGGCTGCAGGCTGATCGAGGTGGCCTGCAGCGCGCCGTTGTTCTCGCTGCCGCGCGCGGTCAGGCACTTGCCCGCACTGATGGCCTGCGAGTTGGCTGCGGTCTCCTTGGTGTATTTCGTCTTGTCCGTGACCGTCACGGTCTGAGACCCCGAAGCGGTATTCACCGTGATGGTGTTGCCCGCGACGGACGCCACCGATCCCTGGACTGCCGGTTTCTTCCCGGGGCCGGTCGTCGTCGTCGGCGTTCCGGATGGTGTCTCCGACGGCGTCCCCGACGGCGTCGACGACGGAGTGGGGGCCTGCTTGCCCTCCGGGCATTTGCCGTTTTCGGCGGGGCTGACGCGTACCGACGCCGCGGTGATCGGGCTGCCGGGCTGCGTGTCCTCCTTGGACCGTGCGGTGATGCAACTGCCCGCGGTGACGTCGGTCAACGCGCCAGGGGTGACCTCGGTGACTTTCGTCGAATCGGTGAAATCGACTGTGGTGGTTCCGCTTTGCTGAGTGACCTGGGCGGCGTTTCCGGAGACCGAGGCGATCAGTCCGCGCACCTGTGTCTCGCCTTTGGGTGCTGCCGACGAGGGCGCGGTCGTCGGTGAGGCAACTACGGTGCTCGGCGTGGTGCTCGGGCTCGAGGTGTTGGACGAGCTACACGCGGCCGCGGACAGCGCGGCGGCTCCGGCAATCGCAACGAGCGCGAATCGAGTGGTTAACAACGGTCCTCCCAAATCGTCGGTGGTTCTGACGAATGGGTTTACCTGGTCAAGCTGTGCGATATCTGTGTGCTGGTCAGAAGGCGTCTTCGGGGAGGCGCATGATGTCGTCGTCGGTGTGCTCGATGACGCTGCGCAGCCCGGCCAGCTTGGGCAGCATGTTCTTGGCGAAGAAGCCCGACACCGCGATCTTGCCGCGGTAGAACGCGCGGTCGCTGTCCGACACATCGCCGTGCAGCGCCGTCTGGGCCACGCCCGCCTGGACCAGCAGCCGCCAGCCGATGATCAGGTCGCCGACGGCGAGCAGATAGCGCACCGATCCCAGGCCGACTTTGTAGATGTCGGTCGGGTTCTGGGCTGCCGACATCAGATAGCCCATCAGCGCGGTCGTCATGGCGGTGACGTCCTCGAGTGCGGCCTGCACCAGTTCGGCCTGATCCTTGAGTGACTCGTCGACGTTTTCCAAGGTCTTGTTGATCTGCGCCGTCACATGCTGCAGGGCCTGGCCGTGGTCGCGCACGATCTTGCGGAAGAAGAAGTCCATCGCCTGGATGGCGGTGGTGCCTTCGTAGAGCGAGTCGATCTTGGCGTCGCGGATGTACTGCTCGATCGGGTAGTCCTGCAGGAATCCCGAACCCCCAAGTGTCTGCAGGGATTCGGTGAGCACCTCGTAGGCGCGCTCGGAACCCACACCTTTGACGATTGGCAGCAGCAGGTCGTCGATGCGGTGCGCCATGTCCGGATCTGCGCCCGAAACATGTTGTGCGACAGCATCATCCTGATGCGCAGCGGCATAGAGATACAGTGCGCGCAGGCCTTCGGCGTACGCCTTCTGGGTCATCAGGCTGCGGCGCACGTCGGGGTGGTGCATGATCGTCACCCGCGGCGCGGTCTTGTCGGTCATCTGGGTCAGATCGGCGCCCTGCACCCGCTCCTTGGCATACGCCAGCGCGTTGAGGTACCCGGTGGACAAGGTGCCAGAAGACTTGACGCCGATGGTCATGCGGGCGTGCTCGATCACGGTGAACATCTGGGCGATCCCGTTGTGCACGCCACCGACCAGATATCCGACGGCCGGTACGTCGGTGGCGCCGAACGTCAGCTCGCAGGTGGGCGAGGTCTTGAGCCCCATCTTGTGTTCCAGGTTGGTGACGAAAACGCCGTTGCGGGCACCGAGTTCGCCGGTGTCGGGGTCGAAAAGGAACTCGGGCACGTAGAACAGGCTCAGCCCTTTGGTGCCGGGGCCGGCGCCTTCGGGCCGGGCCAGTACCAGATGGAAGATGTTCTCGGCGGTATCGCCGACGTCGCCGCCGGAAATGAATCGCTTGACACCCTCGATGTGCCAGGTGCCGTCCGGTTGTTCGATCGCCTTGGTGCGTCCGGCACCGACGTCGGAGCCGGCGTCAGGCTCGGTGAGCACCATGGTGGCCTGCCAGCCTCGCTCGATTCCCATTGCAGCCCAACGCTTTTGCTCTTCATTGCCTTCTTCGAACAGGGGTTGGGACAGTACCGGGCCGAAGTTCAGGAAGGACACCGACGGGTTGGCGCAGTAGATCATCTCGTTGACGGCCCAGGTGAGCGGCGGCGGCGCGGCCATGCCGCCGATCTGCTCGTCGAGCCCCAGGCGCCACCACTCGGCGTCTTTGATCGCCTGCAGTGTCTTGACCACTTCCGGTGGGATGCTGATGCGGTGCGCGGCCGGGTCGAACACCGGCGGGTGCCGATCGGCGAAGGCGAAGGTTTCGGCAAGCGGCCCCTCGGCCAGTCGCGCGGCCTCGGCCAGGATGGTGTGCGCGGTGTCGATGTCGAGGTCGGCGTAGCGGCCGGCGCCCAGTACCGCGCCGATATCGAGCACTTCGAAGAGGTTGAACTCGAGGTCGCGGACGTTGGCGATGTAGTGCCCCACGGTGGTTCCCTTCCACTCAGGCCGGTGGGGCTAAGTGTGGATGACGCCGGAAAACGTACGCAAGCGTAAGTGGCGACCGGCCTGCTGTGCCGCGAAACTCAGACAGCGCCGTTGGCGCCCCGTTGGCCGAACAGCAATCCGCCCCTGCCGCCGAGCCCGTCGGTGCCGCCTATACCGCCGTTACCGCCGGGGCCGCCGTTACCGAACAACACCGCGTCACCGCCGTTGCCGCCGTCGCCGTTGGAGCCGCCGTTACCGCCGCTGCCTCCGTCGCCGAACAGGAACCCGCCGATGCCACCGTTGCCGGCCCTATCGCCGGAGAAGGTGGACCCGCCCGCGCCGCCATTGCCAAGTAGGAATGCTCGACCGCCGTCGCCGCCGCCGAAGAAGCCTGTTCCGCCGCTGCCGCCGTTGCCCAATAGGAGCCCGCCGTTGCCGCCGGCACCGCCAGACGACATACCGGTTGGACTGATGCCGCCGTTGCCGCCGTTGCCGATCAGCACTGCCGAGCCGCCCGCTCCGCCGCCGCCGCCGAGGCCGCCGCCTCCCGCACCCCCGGGACCACCATTACCGAACAGAAATCCGCCGGCCCCGCCGCGGCCGCCCACCTGACCCGCTGCTGCGCCTGCGCCGCCGGGACCGCCGTTGCCGAACAGGATTCCGCCGTCCTCTCCGGGCAAGCCGGGCGCACCGGCGCGGCCGTCGCCGATCAACGGGCGGTTGAACAGCGCCCGGCTGGGCGCGTTGATCAGGTCCAGGATCCCTTCCAATGGATTGGCCGCGGCGGCCTCAGCGGCGGCGTATGCGTTCGCGCCGCCGGCCAAGGTCGCCACGAACTGGTCGTGAAACGCGGTCGCCTGTGCGCTGAGCGCCTGATAGCCCTGGGCGTGCGAGCCGAACACCGCTGCAACGGCCCGCGACACCTCGTCGGCGCCGGCCGCCAGCACGCCGGTGGTCTGCGCCGCCGCCGCGGAGTTGGCTTGGTTGATGGCCGATCCGATGTTGACCAGGTTGCCGGCGGCTCCGGAAAGCAGATCGATGTTGACGGCGACGTATGACATGTCGGACCTCCGCAGCCTCGGCGATCAACGAATCGTAACGCTAATCGAGGCCGTTGAATCCATTCCCGACCAGGTTTTTTTTTCGGCGGCCACACGGGCCGTCGCGGCGGCGGCCGGCAGGGTGCGCGGTGGGTGTCGACGGACAGCGGCGCCATCGCGGTATGCCTTGTCCCATAAGTCAATTCGGCGACATACCGCAATCGAACCGAGACCTCCGGCCAGACCTGCGTCAATAGACTCGGAACATCCTGACGAACTCTTCTCCCTCTGCGAGGCCGCCGCAATGACCGTGACCACTTGCGAAGCGACCCTCGCAGCGGCCGATCCGGCCGGCGGGCCGGCGTCCTCCGTCCGTCCGCAGAGTTGTCACGCGGCGCTGTGGTCGGTCACCTCCGTGCGCTGGGCGGCGGCGGCGCTGTCGCTGTTCGCGGCGGGCCTGGTGGCACAGCTAAGCGGTGCGCCACAGGACATCTGGTGGTCGCTGTACCTGGCTTGTTATCTGGCCGGCGGCTGGGGTTCGGCGTGGGCCGGCGCGCAGGCGTTGCGCAACAAGGCGCTCGACGTGGATCTGCTGATGGTCGTCGCCGCGGTCGGTGCGGTGGCGATCGGACAGGTCTTCGACGGCGCACTGCTGATCGTGATCTTCGCGACCTCCGGTGCCCTCGACGACGTCGCCACCCGGCACACCGCCGACTCGGTCAAGGGCTTGCTCGACCTGACGCCGGACACCGCCGTCGATTACGACGGGGGTGTCCGGCGTCGTAATCGACGGCGCCGGCAACGAGCGGGTACTGCCGGCAGCTGAACTGGTGGTCGGTGACCGTGTTGTGGTGCGGCCGGGAGAGCGCATCCCGGCCGACGGCGCGGTGCTGTCGGGTCGCTCCGAGGTCGATCAGTGCTCCATCACCGGCGAGTCGGTTCCGGTGTTGCGGGCCGCCGGCGACGACGTGTTCGCCGGCTCGGTCAACGGGTCGGGTGTGCTGCGCGTGGTCGTCACCCGTGACCCGTCGCAAAGCGTGGTCGCCCGCATCGTCGAAATGGTCTCGGCGGCCTCGGCGACCAAGGCGAAAACCCAACTGTTCATCGAGAAAATCGAGCAGCGTTACTCGGTCGGGGTGGTGGTGGCCACGCTTGCGCTGATCTCGATTCCGTTGCTCGGGGGCTCGCCGCTACGCCCAGTTCTGTTGCGCGCCATGACATTTATGATCGTCGCGTCGCCGTGTGCGGTGGTGCTGGCCACCATGCCGCCGTTGTTGGCGGCGGTCGCCAACGCCGGCCGGCACGGGGTGCTGCTCAAGTCCGCGGTCGTCGTCGAACATCTGGCCGACGTCAGCGTGGTCGCGTTGGACAAGACCGGCACGCTGACCGCGGGCGTGCCGCGACTCGCCATCGTCGAGCCGCTGCGGCCGTTCGACGAGTCCAAGGTGCTCCAATTAGCCGCTGCCGCAGAGCAATTCAGCGAGCATCCGCTGGGCCGTGCCATTGTCGACGAAGCCCGGCGGCGCGGTCTTGCCGTCCCGCCGGCCGAGGATTTCCAGGCACTGCCGGGGCGCGGCGTGCGCGCCGAGGTGGGCAGTGACTTCGTGGAGGTGTGCAGTCCGCACAGTTTTCGCGGCACGCCGCCGGACCAGTTGGGGCCGATTGTGCAGTCCGGTGCCACCGCCGCGATCGTCTCGGTGAACGGGGCCGCCGTCGGCGTCCTCGGACTGACCGACCAGATCCGCGCCGACGCCGCGGAGTCCGTGGCTGCGCTGACCGCATTGACCTCGTCGTCGCCGGTGTTGCTGACCGGTGACAACGCCCCGGCGGCCGGTCGGGTCGCTCGCGACGTCGGGATCCGCGAGGTGCATGCGGCACTGCTGCCCGAGCAGAAAGTCGAAGCTGTGCAGGCGCTGCAGTCCGCCGGGCACCGCGTGCTCGTCGTCGGAGACGGCGTCAACGACGCACCCGCGATGGCCGCCGCCTGCGCCTCGGTGGCCATGGGCGCCGGCGCCGACCTCACCCTGCAGACCGCCGACGGGGTCACCGTGCACGACGAGTTGCACACCATCCCGACCGTCATCGGGTTGGCTCGGCAGGCACGCCGGGTGGTGATGGCCAACCTCGCGATCGCCGGAAGTTTCCTTGCGGTGCTGGTGGTGTGGGATTTGTTCGGGCAGTTGCCGTTGCCGCTCGGGGTGGCCGGCCACGAAGGATCCACGCTGCTGGTCGCCCTCAACGGGCTGCGGCTGCTGACCAACCGATCGTGGCGCGCCGCGGCGTCGCGCTGACGTACGCTCGACGCCAAATGGCAGCAACAGCGACGCGAGACCTCACCGCCGTCGACTTCGGGCAGGCGGTCAAGGGCAACGACCACGTCCTGGTCTACTTCTGGGCGCCCAACTGTGCACCGTGCGAGGTGTTCGCGCCGAACTACGAGACGTCGGCGGCGAGCTGCCCGGACATCGTGCACGGAAAAGTGAACTTCGAAACCGAGAAGGAACTGGTTCAGGCCGTCGGTGTCAAGCTGTTGCCGACACTGATGGCGTTCAAGAATGGCCGGCTGGTGTTCAAGCAGGCGGGTATCGCCAACCCCGCGGTGATGGCCGATCTGGTCAGCCAACTCCGGGCCCACCGGACCTCGACGCCCCGTTTGCTGTAACCGTCGGGAACAACCATTCCGCCCGAGGCGTTACCGCAGACGTGACTACCCAAGACCTCACCGCCGCGCAGTTCAACGACACCATCAACGGCAACGACATCGTCCTCGTCGACTTCTGGGCGTCCTGGTGCGGCCCGTGCCGGGCCTTCGCGCCGACGTTCAAGGCGGCCTCGGAGAAGCACCCCGAGGTGGTGTTCGCCAAGGTGGACACCGAGGCCGAGCAGGAGCTGGCCGCGGCCGCCCAGATTCGGTCCATCCCCACCCTGATGGCGTTCAAGAACGGCAAGCTGCTGTTCAATCAGGCCGGTGCGTTGCCTCCGGCCGCGCTGGACGAGCTGGTTCAGCAGCTCAAGGACTACCAGGAGCCAGAGGTGACCGAGGTCTGAGGTCCGGCCCTGCACGCCGTGCCTCGTTCCCTCCGCGCCCTCCCCGGCGCGCTCTCGCGAGTGTGACCCGGCCGAGATTTCGAGCGCCGGATTTCGCGGTGCGGTGAGGTTCGCGAGGTCACGTCGCTGCTGCGATACCGTTCACGGGTGAATTTGGTCCTGCTGGAACACCCGCGCCCCGAGATCGCCCTGATCACCCTGAACCGTCCCGAGCGGATGAACTCGATGGCGTTCGACGTCATGGTGCCGTTGCGGGATGTCCTCGACGAGGTCGGCTACGACAACTCGGTGCGGGTAGTGGTGCTCACCGGCGCCGGCCGCGGGTTCTCCTCGGGCGCCGACCACAAGTCCGCGGGCAGCGTTCCCAACGTCGATGGTCTGACCCGGCCGACGTACGCGCTGCGGTCCATGGAGGTCCTCGACGAGGTCATCCTCAAGCTGCGACGGCTGCACCAGCCGGTGATCGCCGCGGTCAATGGCGCCGCGATCGGCGGCGGACTGTGTCTGGCCCTGGCCGCGGATATTCGGGTGGCCGCTACCAGCGCATACTTCCGGGCCGCCGGCATCAATAACGGTCTGACCGCCAGCGAACTGGGCCTGAGCTACCTGCTGCCCAGGGCGATCGGGGCGTCGCGGGCGTTCGAGATCATGCTGACCGGTCGCGACGTCAGCGCCGAGGAGGCCGAGCGGATCGGGTTGGTGTCCTGCCAGGTGCCCGACTCGCAGCTGCTGGACACCTGCTACGCGATCGCCGCGCGCATGGCCGCGTTCTCCCGGCCCGGCCTCGAGTTGACCAAACGCACACTGTGGACTGGACTGGACGCCGGTAGTCTTGAGGGGCACATGCAGGCCGAGGGCCTGGGACAGCTATTCGTCCGCCTGCTCACCTCCAACTTCGAAGAAGCGGTTGCCGCACGCGCGGAGAGACGGCCGGCGGTGTTCACCGACGACAAATGACAGCTAAGGAGCAGATGTGATCACGGCAACGGACCTCGAGGTCCGCGCTGGTGCGCGCATCCTGCTCTCGCCCGACGGCCCCGATCTGCGGGTGCAGCCCGGCGACCGCATCGGTCTGGTAGGGCGCAACGGCGCGGGCAAGACGACCACCATGCGGATCCTGGCGGGGGAGGGCCAGCCCTACGCGGGTTCGGTCAGCCGCAAGGGTGAGATCGGTTACCTGCCGCAGGATCCCAAAGAGGGCGACCTGGACGTGCTGGCACGCGACCGAGTGTTGTCGGCCCGCGGTCTGGATGTGCTGCTCACCGATTTGGAGAAGCAGCAGGCGTTGATGGCCGAGGTTGCCGACGACGCCGCGCGCGACCGCGCCATTCGGCGTTACGGCCAGCTCGAGGAGCGTTTCGTCGCCCTCGGCGGGTACGGCGCCGAAAGCGAGGCGGGCCGCATCTGCGCGAGTCTCGGCCTGCCCGAACGCGTTTTGACGCAGAAGTTGCGCACGTTGTCCGGCGGCCAGCGGCGCCGGGTGGAGCTCGCCCGCATCCTGTTCGCCGCGTCCGACAGCGGCGCGGGCTCGTCCACGACGTTGTTGCTCGACGAGCCGACCAATCACCTGGACGCGGATTCGGTTGGCTGGCTTCGGGATTTCCTGCGCTCCCACAACGGCGGGCTGATCATCATCAGCCACAACGTCGACTTGCTCGCCGACGTCGTCAACAAGGTCTGGTTCCTCGACGCGGTGCGCGGCGAGGTCGACGTCTACAACATGGGTTGGCAGAAGTACCTTGACGCCCGCGCAACCGACGAGCAGCGTCGCCGCCGGGAACGCGCCAACGCCGAACGCAAGGCCACCGCGCTGCGCAACCAGGCCGCCAAACTGGGTGCCAAGGCGACCAAAGCCGTTGCGGCGCAGAACATGTTGCGTCGTGCGGATCGGATGATGGCTGCCCTGGACGACGAGCGCGTCGCCGACAAGGTGGCCCGCATCAAGTTCCCCACCCCGGCCCCGTGCGGCCGCGTCCCGCTGGTGGTCAAGGGGCTGAGCAAGACTTACGGCTCGCTCGAGGTCTTCACCGGTCTGGATCTGGCCATCGACCGCGGCTCACGCGTGGTCGTGCTCGGTCTCAACGGTGCCGGCAAAACCACCCTGCTGCGGTTGCTGGCCGGCATCGAGACGCCCGACACCGGTGGCCTGGAACCGGGACACGGTTTGCGTATCGGCTATTTCGCCCAGGAGCACGACACCCTGGACAACGACGCGACCGTCTGGCAGAACATCCGCCATGCCGCACCGGAATCGGGCGAGCAGGAGCTGCGGGGTCTGCTCGGCGCGTTCATGTTCAGCGGCCCGCAACTCGAGCAGCCGGCCGGCACGCTGTCCGGTGGCGAGAAGACCCGGCTGGCGTTGGCCGGCCTGGTGGCCTCGACGGCCAACGTGTTGCTGCTCGACGAGCCCACCAACAACCTCGACCCGGCGTCGCGCGAGCAGGTCCTCGACGCGTTGCGCAGTTATCAGGGTTCGGTGGTGTTGGTGACCCACGATCCCGGCGCGGCCGAGGCCCTCGATCCGCAACGGGTGTTGCTGTTGCCCGACGGCACCGAGGACTTCTGGTCCGAGGAGTATCGCGACCTGATCGAGCTCGCCTGATCCAAGGGGTCCGTTTCGGCAAAACCTTTCCGTTTGCAGTCGGGGTTCCTACGCTATGTGCCATGCGGAAGTCAACGGAGACCCGCGAACAGTTGTTGCGCGAGCTGCGTAGCGCCTACGAGAGAGGCGCCAGCATTCGCAATCTGGCGGCCTCCACCGGGCGGTCCTACGGGTCGGTGCACAGCATGCTGCTCGAGTCGGGCACCACGATGCGAAGCCGCGGTGGCCCCAACCACCGTTCCCGCGCCTCACGCGCGTTACCTTGAGGCCTTCCGGCTATCCCCGCTGTGCCGTCACCGCACCGCGAATTCGGCCGCTCAGGTCACACCCGCGAGGAAGGGGCGGGTGCTCGGACCGAGTTTTCCACCAAGTCCAGCACCGCGGCCAGCCGCTGCGGATCCTCGCCCGATGCCAGTCGGCTCACCAGCCCGTCGAGCACCAGATCCAAATAACAGTGCAGCACGTCGGCCGGCACGTCGTCGCGTATCCGGCCGGCCTGCTTCTGGCGCCGCAACCGCTCGGTGGTGGCCGCCGCCAGCTCCGCGGACCGCTCGGCCCAGCCGCGGCTGAACTCCGGATCGTGGCGCAGCTTGCGGGCGATCTCCTGCCTGGTGGCCAGCCAGTCGAATTCCTCTGGCGACGCCAGCATTTCGCGCATCACCTGAATCAGGCCGGAGCGCGACGTGACCTCCGCCATGCGTTGGGTGTCCTCCTGCGCGAGCGCGAAGAACAACGCATCCTTGTCCCGGTAGTGGTGGAAGATCGCGCCGCGGGATAACCCGATCTCTTTTTCCAGTCGGCGCACGGTCGCCTGTTCGTAGCCGTATTCGGCGAAGCAGCGACGTGCACCGTCGAGGATCTGACGGCGTCGGGCCTCCAGATGGTCCTCGCTGACCTTTGGCACGGGTGTGGCCGGCTCGTCGGGCGCCCGCTAGCCCGACTTGAGCATGTTGCGCAGCACGTACTGCAGGATGCCACCGTTTCGGTAGTAGTCCGCCTCTCCCGGGGTGTCGATGCGCACCTTCGCGTCGAATTCGATCGGGTCTCCGGAATCCTTGCTGGCCTTGACCTTTACCGTCTTCGGCGTCTTGCCGTTGTTGAGTTCCTCGATCCCGGTGATGTCGAACACCTCGGTGCCGTCCAGCCCCAGCGATTCAGCCGACTCGCCGTCGGGGAACTGCAGCGGGATGACGCCCATCCCGATCAGGTTGGACCGGTGGATGCGCTCGAAGGACTCGGCGATCACCGCGCGCACCCCCAACAGCCGGGTGCCCTTGGCCGCCCAGTCGCGCGAGGAACCGGATCCGTACTCCTTGCCGCCCAGTACCACCAGCGGAATGTTTTGTGCCGCATAGTTTTGCGCCGCATCGTAGATGAATGCCTGCGGCGCGCCGTCCTGGGTGAAGTCGCGGGTGTAGCCGCCGGAGACGTCGTCGAGCAACTGGTTGCGCAACCGGATGTTGGCGAAGGTGCCGCGGATCATCACCTCGTGGTTGCCGCGGCGAGAGCCGAAGGAGTTGTAGTCCTTGCGCTGCACACCGTGCTCGTCGAGGTATTCGGCGGCCGGCGTGCCCGGCTTGATGCTGCTCGCGGGCGAGATGTGGTCGGTGGTCACCGAATCACCCAGCAAGGCAAGCACTCTGGCGCCCTTGATGTCGCTGACCGGCTCGGGCTCGGCGGGCATCCCGTCGAAGTACGGCGGCTTGCGCACGTACGTCGAATCCTCGTCCCACTCGAAGGTGTTGCCGCTCGGGGTGGGCAGGTTCTGCCAGCGCTCGTCACCCTTGAACACGTCGGCGTAGTTCTTGACGAACATCTCCTGGCTGATCGCCGAGGCGATGGTGTCCGAGACGTCTTTCTGTGACGGCCAGATGTCCTTGAGGAAAACGTCGTTGCCTTCTTTGTCGGTGCCCAGCGGGTCCTTGTCGAAGTCGAAGTCCATCGACCCGGCCAGCGCGTAGGCCACGACAAGTGGCGGCGAGGCCAGGTAGTTCATCTTGACGTCGGGGTTGATGCGGCCCTCGAAGTTGCGGTTGCCTGAGAGCACGGCGGCCACCGCAAGGTCGTTGTCGTTCACCGCTTTCGAGATTTCCTCGGGCAGCGGGCCGGAGTTGCCGATGCACGTCGTGCAGCCGTAGCCGACCAGGTAGAAGCCCAGCTTCTCCAGGTAGGGCCACAGTCCGGCCTTGTCGTAGTAGTCGTTGACTACCTGCGATCCCGGCGCCATGGTGGTCTTGACCCACGGCTTGGATGCCAGGCCTTTCTCGACGGCGTTGCGGGCCAGCAGCGCCGCGCCCAGCATCACCTCGGGGTTGGAGGTGTTGGTGCACGACGTGACGGCGGCGATGACGACGGCGCCGTGGTCGAGCTCGAATTCGCCGTACTCGTCGGACTTCACCGTCACCGGGTTGCTCACCCGGCCCTTGGAGTGCGCCGCGGCGGACTGCACCTTCGGGGCGTCGTCGGCGTGCCCGTTGTCGGGTGAACCCGGGTCGCTGGCCGGGAACGACTCCTCGACGGTCTCGTCGAGCTTGGAGTACTGCTGACCGCCGTCCTGGTCACCTACGTAGTTCGGAATCTGTTCGCGGAAAGTGGATTTGGCGTCGGACAGCGGAATGCGGTCTTGCGGACGCTTGGGGCCGGCGATCGAGGGCACCACGGTGGACAGGTCGAGCTCGAGGTACTCGGAGAACTTCGGCTCGTGCTCGGGGTCGTGCCACAGGCCCTGCTCTTTGGCGTAGGCTTCGACCAGCGCCAGCTGTTCCTCGCTGCGCCCGGTGAACTTCAGGTAGTCGATGGTCTCTTCGTCGATCGGGAAAATCGCTGCGGTGGAACCGAATTCGGGGCTCATGTTGCCCAGCGTGGCGCGGTTGGCCAGCGGCACCTCGGCCACGCCGGCGCCGTAGAACTCCACGAACTTGCCGACCACGCCGTGCTTGCGCAGCATCTCGGTGACGGTGAGCACGACGTCGGTAGCGGTCACACCCGCTCGGATCTCGCCGGTCAACTTGAAGCCGACGACCCGGGGGATCAGCATCGAAACCGGCTGGCCGAGCATCGCGGCCTCGGCCTCGATGCCGCCGACGCCCCAGCCCAGTACGCCGAGACCGTTGACCATGGTGGTGTGGGAGTCGGTGCCCACGCAGGTGTCGGGATAGGCAACGCCATCGCGGGTCATCACGACGCTGGCCAGGTATTCGATGTTGACCTGGTGCACGATGCCGGTGCCCGGCGGCACCACCTTGAAGTCGTCGAATGCGCCCTGCCCCCAACGCAGGAACTGGTAACGCTCACCGTTGCGCTCGTATTCGATCTCCACGTTGCGCTCGAATGCGTCGGCCCGGCCGAACAGGTCGGCGATCACCGAGTGGTCGATGACCAGGTCGGCGGGCGCCAGCGGGTTGACCTTCTCCGGGTCGCCGCCGAGGTCGGCAATGGCCTCGCGCATGGTGGCCAGGTCGACGATGCAGGGCACCCCGGTGAAGTCCTGCATCACGACGCGCGCTGGCGTGTACTGGATTTCGATGCTGGGCTCGGCGTCGGGATCCCAGTTGGCGATGGCGTTGATGTGGTCTTTGGTGACGTTTGCGCCGTCTTCGTTGCGCAGCAGGTTCTCGGCGAGGACCTTGAGGCTGTAGGGGAGTTTCTTGGTTTCCGGGACCGCGTCGAGGCGATAGATCTCGTAGCTGTTGTCGCCCACCTTCAGCGTGTCGCGGGCCTCGAACGAATTCACCGAACCTTTGCTGGTCACATCAACTCCCGTGGATTGAGTTCTTCGCCGCCGACGGGCCGTGTCGACGGTGCGATGCCAGTTTAACAGTACGCTTGTCCTGCAATGTGCGGCACCCTTCGCTTGCCAGTCTTGTCCGGTCGCGGGCGCGGCGAAACCCCTATCTCGTGAGGTTGGCGAAACGCTTGCTTTGAGGTTGGGCGTTGGGTGTGAAGTCTGGGCGTTGGAAGTGAAGCCAGGGCGGAGATTCCGCGAAATTCCCGCCACAGCTCCACCCTCGACGCCACAGCTTCACACTCGACGCCACGGCTTTACGCTCGACGCCTCAGCTTCACACTCGACGCCATAACTTCACGCTCGACGCCCCAGCTTCACACTCGACGGCCGTTCCTTCGCACGCGGCGGCCGGCGGTGCTTGACGCTCCAACCGTGCCGAGCGCCCCAGCCGCGGCGGGCGTTGGGTGTGAAGTCTGGGCGTTGGAAGTGAAGTCTGGGCGTTGGAAGTGAAGCCAGGGCGGAGATTCCGCGAAATTCCCGCCACAGCTTCACACTCGACGCCACAGCTTCACACTCGACGCCATAACTTCACGCTCGACGCCCCAGCTTCACACTCGACGCCATAACTTCACGCTCGACGCCCCAGCTTCACACTCGACGGCCGTTCCTTCGCACGCGGCGGCCGGCGGTGCTTGACGCTCCAACCATGCCGAGCGCCCCAGCCGCGGCGGGCGTTGGAAGTGAAGCCAGGGCGGAGATTCCGCGAAATTCCCGCCACGGCTTCACGCTCGACGCCACAGCTTCACGCTCGACGCCACAGCTTCACACTCGACGCCCCAGCTTCACGCTTGACGCCCCAACCATGCCGAGCGCCCCAGCCGCGGCGGCATTGGATCCCGACGCGAACAAACTTCACCCCCGGGCGGACGCCAACCACCGCGGGCCGCGACCAACACAGCCCGGGTACGGTGCTCCTAGCACCACGGGAGGAGCGAGCCCATGACCGGACGCGAAGTTTTCGGCGAACTGCCGTTGCCGCAGACGATCCCGTTCCTGCCCGAGTACATCCCGGTCGACGTCGACATCGCCGCAGTCAAGGCTCAGGTCGCGGTCGACGGCGTGGCCGCCCCGCCGGGCCCGGAGCCGGGCCTGCTCGACGTGGTCAACCACGCCCGCGGCGACGGCATCACGCTCAAGATCGTCCTGCTCGACCACAACCCGCCGCACGACACCGCGCTGCGCGACATCGCGACCGTCGTCGGCGCCGACTACCCGGACTCCACCGTGCTGGTGCTCAGTCCCAGCTACGTGGGCAGCTACAGCGCGCGTTTCCCGCGCGTGACCCTTGAGGCCGGCGAGGACCATTCCAAGACGGGTAATCCGGTGCAGTCCGCACAGAATTTTCTGCACGAACTCGAGACCCCTGAGTTCCCCTGGACCGCGCTCACCATTGCTTTGCTGATCGGGGTGTTTGCGGCCGCCGCCGGTACCCGCTTCCTGCAGCTGCGCAACAGGCAGCCAGCAACCTTGCAAGCTAACGCTGAGACGGCGTCCAGCAAAGACGCGTAGTCGATCCACACAGGTCACAACCCTGTAACAGCCACGCGGCGGCATTTCGACCGCTGCTGTTGGCAAACCATTCAGATCACTGTTCGGTCACAGTAAACGCACTTCCAGAGTGCGATTTGTGACTTGCGTTTCTTTAGCGACGAGTGTGACGTACGGTGCGAATGATGCTTCTGATGCTATTGGCGCTTTCAGCGGAAACAAGCGCCGTCCGTCCGATTTAAGCCATAGGAGATCCAAGTCGTATGAGACGGACACGCCACGGCTCTGCCTCTCAGGCCGCCGCCCGGCTGGTGCGCCCAGCGGTTCCGGCGGTGCTGAGTGTGGCGTTGTTGCTCTGCACCCCGGAGCTGGCCGGGGGAGTGGCGAATGCCGAGCCTGCCAAGGACTCCATTGCGGTGCTGATCGCCAACGTCGCCAAGGCCAACCAGCGTCTCGAGGATCTGAGTTCCGCTGTCGAGCAGGAGCAGGAGAACGTCAACAAGGCGCTGGTAGCGGTCGAGGAGGCACGCGAACACGCCGACGCGGCCGGGCACGAACTGGAGGCCAGTCAGCAGGCGGTCAAGGACGCCAACGCGGCCATCGCCACGGCCCAACAGCGGTTCAACACCTTCGCGGTGGCCACGTACATGAGAGGCCCCTCCGGTGGCTATCTGATGGCGCGCAGCCCGGAGGACATGATCGCCGCGGCGACCGACGCCCGCGCCGTCGCGACCAGCGCGCAAACGGTGATGGCCAAGCTGCAGCGGGCGCGTACCGAGCAGGTGAACAAGGAGTCGGCGGCCCGACTGGCCAAGCAGAAGGCCGACAAGGCCGCTGCCGACGCCAAGGGCAGCCAGGACGCGGCGGCGGCGGCGCTGGCCGAGACCACCCGCAAGTTCGACGAACAGCGTGACGAGGTCAATCGTCTCGCTGCGGAGCGCGACGAGGCCGAAGCCCGGCTGCAGCAAGCCAGGTTCGTGGTCTGGACCCAGTCCGGCGGGCAGGGCACGCCGCCGCCGGGAATGTGGGACAGCGCGACCAGCCCCAACGGTGGCCGTCGTTGGGACGGCTGGGACCCCACGCTGCCGCAGATCCCCAGCGCCAACATCCAGGGCGACCCGATCGCGGTGGTCAACCAGGTGCTCGGCTACTCGGCGACCTCGGCGCAGGTCACCGCCCAGATGGGGCGCAACTTCCTGCAGCAACTGGGCATCCTCAAGCCCACCGACACCGGAATCACCAACGCCCCGACCGCATCGACGTCGGGCCGCATCCCGCGGGTCTACGGCCGCCAAGCCTCCGAGTACGTGATCCGCCGCGGCATGTCGCAGATCGGCGTGCCCTACTCCTGGGGCGGCGGCACCGCGGCCGGACCCAGCCACGGCATCGACTCCGGAGCAAACATCACCGGGTTCGACTGTTCGGGCTTGGTGCTGTACTCCTTCGCCGGGGTGGGCATCAAGTTGCCGCACTACTCGGGCTCGCAGTACAACCTCGGCCGCAAGATCCCGACGTCCCAGATGCGCCGCGGCGACGTCATCTTCTACGGCCCGGGCGGCAGCCAGCACGTGACGATCTACCTCGGCGACGGGCAGATGCTCGAGGCGCCCGACATCGGTTTGAAGGTACGCACAGCGCCCGTGCGCACCAGCGGCATGACGCCCTTCGTGGTCCGCTACATCGAGTATTAACGAGGTTCTATGCGGCACAACAGATTTCGACTGATCGGTCTGGCCTGGATCACCACACTGGTGTCCGGGCTGTTGATCGCTGTGGCCGCTCCCGCCGCGGCCGAACCGGGGGAGTGGGATCCCACCCTGCCCGCCGCCATCAGCGCCGGCGCCCCCGGTGATCCGCTGGCGGTGGCCAACGCCTCGCTGCAGGCCACCGCGCAGGCCACCCAGACCACGCTGAACCTGGGCCAGCAGTTCCTCAGCGGGCTGGGCATCAACCTGGGCGGGGCCACCCCCGCGGCCAACAACACCACCGGCAGTCGCATCCCGCGAGCAAATGGCCGACAGGCCATCGAGTACGTGATCAAGCGGGCCGGATCGCAGATGGGTGTTCCTTACTCCTGGGGTGGCGGCTCGCTGGACGGGCCGAGCAAAGGCGTCGAGGACGGTGCCAACATCACCGGTTTCGACTGCTCGGGACTGATGCGCTACGCATTCGCCGGCGTCGGCGTGTTGATCCCGCGGTTCTCCGGCGACCAGTACAACGCGGGCCGCCATATCCCGCAGGACCAGGCCCGGCGCGGCGACCTCATCTTCTACGGCCCCAACGGCAGGCAGCACGTCACTATGTATCTGGGCAACGGGCAGATGCTGGAAGCCTCCAGCCTGGCCGGCAAAGTCACCATCAGCCCGGTGCGCAAGCCCGGCATGACGCCCTATCTGACTAGGATCATCGAGTACTGAGCCGGATACCGGGGGCGCAGGCCGCCCGCCAGCGATTCGGCGACGTCGACGGATTCCGGGACGCCTGGAATAGTTGAACGCGGGCACGAAGCTGCCCGACGACATTGGTCGTGACAGCAAGTCGTGTCCGAATGAGCTGCGGAGGGTTATTAATGACAACAGCAGGTGGCGGTTACCCGGGGCAGGGTGCGCACTCGGCCCCTCCCACCCAGGAGGCGCCCGCGGGCGGCGCCGACGGGTTGGCCGCCGAGGTGCACACCCTGGAGCGAGCGATCTTCGAGGTCAAACGCATCATCGTCGGCCAGGACCAGTTGGTCGAACGGATGCTGGTCGGCCTGCTCGCCAAGGGGCACGTACTGCTGGAAGGTGTCCCCGGTGTCGCCAAGACGCTGGCGGTGGAGACCTTCGCCAAGGTGGTCGGCGGCTCGTTCGCGCGTATCCAGTTCACCCCTGACCTGGTGCCCACCGACATCGTCGGTACCCGCATCTACCGGCAGGGCAAGGAGGAGTTCGACACCGAACTCGGCCCGGTGGTGGTCAACTTCCTGCTCGCCGACGAGATCAACCGCGCACCGGCCAAGGTGCAGTCGGCGCTGCTCGAGGTGATGGCCGAACGCCACGTGTCCATCGGCGGCAAGACTTTCCCGCTGCCCAATCCGTTCCTGGTGATGGCGACGCAGAACCCGATCGAACAGGAAGGCGTCTACCCGCTGCCCGAGGCGCAGCGCGACCGCTTCCTGTTCAAGATCAACGTCGGCTACCCGTCGCCGGAAGAGGAACGCGAGATCATCTACCGGATGGGTGTCACCCCGCCGCAGCCCAAGCAGATTCTGGGCACCGGCGACCTGCTGCGCCTGCAGGGGGTGGCGTCCAACAGCTTCGTGCACCACGCGCTGGTCGATTACGTGGTGCGCGTGGTGATGGCGACGCGTCACCCCGAGCAGTTGGGGATGAACGACGTCAAGACCTGGATCGCATTCGGCGCATCGCCGCGTGCCTCGCTGGGCATCATCGCCGCGTCGCGGGCGCTGGCTCTGGTGCGTGGGCGTGACTACGTGATCCCCCAGGACATCATCGACGTGATTCCCGACGTGCTGCGGCACCGGTTGGTGCTCACCTACGACGCGCTGGCCGACGAGATCACCTCGGAGACCGTGATCAGCCGGGTGCTGCAGACTGTTGCGCTGCCACAGGTCAATGCCGTTCCGCAGCAAGGGCATTCGGTTGGTCCGGTGATGCAGGGTGCCACCGTGGCGGCTGGCGGTCGGTGACCGACCCGAATCCCGCCGCGGGTAAGTCCGCGGTTCGTCATCCGCCGTCGATGATGCGCGGCACCATCGACGACCCGAAGTTGTCGGCCGCGCTGCGCACCCTCGAGTTGACGGTGAGCCGCAAGCTGGACGGCATTCTGCACGGCGATCACCTGGGCTTGATCCCCGGTCCGGGCAGCGAACCGGGGGAGTCGCGGATCTACCAGCCCGGTGACGACGTGCGCCGGATGGACTGGGCGGTCACCGCGCGCACCACCCACCCGCACGTGCGGCAGATGATCGCCGACCGGGAGCTGGAGACCTGGCTGGTGGTCGACATGTCGGCCAGCCTGGACTTCGGCACCTCGACGTGTGAGAAGCGCGATCTTGCGGTGGCGGCCGCGGCGGCCATCTGTTACTTGAACGTCGGCGGCGGTAACCGCCTTGGCGCGCTGATTTCCAACGGCGCCAACACGATTCGGGTGCCGGCCCGATCCGGGCGCGAGCACGTCCACACGCTGCTACGCACCATCGCGACCACGCCGAAGGCGCCGGTCGGGGTACGCGGGGACCTGGCCGCGACCATCGACGCGTTGCGCCGGCCGGAGCGGCGCCGCGGGATGGCGGTGATCATCAGCGACTTCCTGGGGCCGATCAACTGGATGCGTCCGCTGCGGGCCATCGCGGCGCGCCACGAGGTGCTGGCCATCGAGGTACTCGACCCCCGCGACGTGGAGTTGCCCGACATCGGCGATGTGGTCCTGCAGGACGCCGAGTCCGGGGCGGTTCGTGAATTCACCATCGACAGCCAGCTGCAGACCGATTTCGCCCGGGCCGCGGCCGCGCACCGCGCCGACGTAGCCCGCACGATTCGCGGTTGCGGTGCCCCGGTCATGACGCTTCGCACCGACCGGGACTGGATTGGCGACATCGTGCGTTTCGTTTCCAACCGCCGGCGCGGGGCTATGGCGGGGCGCCGGTGACCGGCCTACAACCAACGACGGGTCTGTTATGACGTTGCCCTTGCTCGGGCCGATGACGCTGTCCGGCTTCGAACACTCGTGGTTCTTCCTGTTCCTGTTGGTCATTGCCGCGTTGGTCGCGCTGTACGTGGTGCTGCAGCTGGCGCGGCAGCGGCGCATGTTGCGGTTCGCCAATATGGAGTTGCTGGAAAGCGTTGCGCCCAAACGGCCTTCGAAGTGGCGCCACGTACCGGCCATCCTGCTGGTGTGCTCGCTGGTGCTGCTGACGGTGGCCATGGCCGGGCCCACCAACGATGTCCGGATTCCGCGGAACCGCGCGGTGGTGATGCTGGTGATCGACGTGTCGCAGTCGATGCGCGCCACCGACGTCGAACCGAACCGGATGGTCGCGGCGCAGGAGGCGGCCAAGCAGTTCGCCGGTGAGCTGACCCCCGGCATCAACCTCGGTTTGATCGCCTACGCGGGCACGGCGACCGTGCTGGTGTCGCCGACCACCAACCGCGACGCGACCAAGGCCGCGCTGGACAAACTGCAGTTCGCCGACCGCACCGCCACCGGCGAGGCGATCTTCACCGCGCTGCAGGCGATCGCGACCGTCGGTGCGGTGATCGGCGGCGGGGACACGCCGCCGCCGGCGCGGATCGTGCTGTTCTCCGACGGCAAGGAGACGATGCCGACCAATCCCGACAACCCCAAGGGCGCCTATACGGCCGCGCGCACCGCCAAGGACCAGGGCGTGCCCATCTCGACGATCTCCTTCGGCACCCCGTACGGCTTCGTCGAAATCAACGACCAGCGCCAGCCGGTGCCGGTGGACGACGAGACGTTGAAGAAGGTGGCGCAGCTTTCCGGCGGAAACGCCTACAACGCGGCCACGCTGGCTGAATTGAAGGCGGTATACGCGTCGCTGCAGCAGCAGATCGGCTACGAAACCATCAAGGGCGATGCGAGTGTGGGCTGGTTGCGGCTGGGGGCGCTGGTGCTGGCCGTTGCCGCGCTGGCGGCGCTGCTGATCAACCGCCGGCTGCCCACCTAGCCTCCGCTCTTTGACTCTGCCGCGACTGTGACCGGGGGAGGCTGCGGCGCAATCCCGGTGAGGCGATAGGTTGTCGGAGTGACTGAAACAGCCACCGGCGGCGGCAAACCCGCATTCGTATCCCGATCAGTCCTGGTCACCGGCGGAAACCGGGGAATCGGGCTGGCGATCGCGCAGCGACTGGCCGCCGACGGCCACAAGGTGGCCGTCACGCACCGCGGGTCCGGGGCGCCCGAAGGGCTGTTCGGTGTCGAGTGCGACGTCACCGACAACGACGCCGTCGACCGTGCCTTCACAGAGGTCGAGGAGCACCAGGGCCCGGTCGAGGTGCTGGTGTCCAACGCCGGCATCTCCGCCGATGCGTTCCTCATCCGTATGACCGAGGAGCGGTTCCAGAAGGTCATCGACGCGAACCTCACCGGGGCGTTCCGGGTGACCCAGCGGGCATCGCGGAGTATGCAGAAGAAGCGATTCGGCCGAATCATCTACGTCGGCTCGGTCTCGGGCACCTGGGGCATCGGCAACCAGGCCAACTACGCAGCGTCCAAGGCCGGGCTCATCGGCATGGCCCGCTCGATCTCGCGGGAATTGTCCAAGGCCAATGTCACCGCCAACGTGGTGGCCCCCCGGCTACATCGACACCGAGATGACCCGCGCGCTCGACGAGCGCATCCAGAAGGGGGCGCTGGAGTTCATCCCCGCCAAGCGGGTCGGGACCGCCGACGAGGTCGCCGGGGTGGTCAGCTTCCTGGCGTCCGAGGACGCCAGCTACATCGCCGGTGCGGTCATCCCGGTCGATGGTGGCATGGGCATGGGTCACTGAAGAGCTAGGAGAGGGACGGACTTATGGCAGGACTGCTCGAAGGTAAACGAATCCTGGTCTCCGGGATCATCACCGACTCGTCGATCGCGTTCCACATCGCCCGGGTGGCCCAGGAGCAGGGCGCCCAGTTGGTGTTGACCGGCTTCGACCGGATGCGGCTGATTCAGCGCATCGCCGACCGGCTGCCGGAGAAGGCGCCGCTGATCGAGCTCGACGTGCAGAACGAGGAGCACCTGGCCACCCTCGCCGACCGGGTCAAGGCCGAGATCGGCAAGGACAACAACCTCGACGGCGTAGTGCACTCGATCGGCTTCATGCCGCAAACCGGCATGGGCATCAACCCGTTCT
Source organism: Mycobacterium kiyosense (assembly GCA_021654635.1). NCBI lineage: Bacteria > Bacillati > Actinomycetota > Actinomycetes > Mycobacteriales > Mycobacteriaceae > Mycobacterium > Mycobacterium kiyosense. The sequence continues at coordinate 3,559,236 of AP025179.1, read as the reverse complement.
TCGACGCCCCGTACGAGGACGTCTCCAAAGGCATTCACATCTCGGCGTATTCGTACGCCTCGCTGGCCAAGGCATTGCTGCCGATCATGAACCGCGGTGGCGCCATTGTCGGCATGGACTTCGACCCCACCCGCGCGATGCCGGCCTACAACTGGATGACGGTGGCCAAGAGCGCCCTGGAGTCGGTGAATCGGTTCGTGGCGCGCGAGGCCGGCAAGGTCGGTGTCCGCTCCAATCTTGTTGCCGCAGGCCCAATCCGGACGTTGGCCATGAGCGCCATCGTCGGCGGTGCACTCGGCGAGGAGGCCGGCGCGCAGATGAAGCTGCTCGAAGAGGGCTGGGACCAGCGTGCCCCGATCGGCTGGGACATGAAGGACCCCACTCCGGTCGCCAAGACCGTGTGCGCGGTGTTGTCGGAATGGTTGCCGGCGACGACGGGTGACATCATCTACGCCGACGGCGGCGCCCACACGCAGTTGCTCTAGGGCGCAATGGATTTCGACGCTGTCCTGCTGCTCTCGTTCGGCGGGCCGGAGGGCCCGGAGCAGGTTCGACCGTTCCTGGAGAACGTCACCCGGGGCCGCAACGTGCCGCCCGAGCGGCTCGACGACGTCGCCGAGCACTATCTGCATTTCGGTGGTGTCTCACCGATCAACGGCATCAACCGCGCGCTGATCGAGCAGCTGCGGGCCGTCCAGGACCTACCCGTGTACTTCGGGAACCGCAACTGGGCGCCCTATGTCGAAGATACGGTAAAAGAGATGCGCGACAACGGTATTCGTCGCGCCGCGGTATTCACCACCTCAGCCTGGAGCGGCTATTCCAGTTGCACGCAGTACGTCGAGGATATCGCCAGGGCGCGCGGGGCGGCCGGTGACCAAGCGCCAGTACTGGTCAAGCTGCGTACTTACTTCGACCATCCGCTGTTCGTCGAGATGTTCACCGAAGCCGTGACGAATGCTGCAGAAAAACTGCCCCGCGGGCGCCTGGTCTTCACCGCCCACTCCATTCCGATTGCCGCCGACCAATGCTGCGGACCCAACTTGTACAGCCGTCAAGTTGCTTATGCCGCAAGGCTTGTCGCGACCCGAGCGGGTTACGAGGACTACGACCTGGTGTGGCAGTCGCGCTCGGGACCGCCGCAGGTCCCGTGGCTCGAACCCGACGTCGGTGACCACTTGACAGCGCTGCACCAGCAAGGTGTCGAGTCCGTAATCGTCTGTCCCATCGGCTTTGTCGCCGACCACATCGAGGTGGTGTGGGACCTCGACCATGAGCTGCGGCTACAGGCCGAGGCGCTGGGCGTGCAGTTCGCCAGAGCCGCGACCCCCAACGCCGACCCCCGATTCGCTGCGCTGGCAATCGATTTGATCGACGAACTGCGCGAGGGTAGGCGACCCTCCCGGGTCACCGGCTCCGATCCGGTCCAGGGTTGCCTGGGCAGCGGCAACGGCGCACCGTGCCGTCCGCCGCACTGCGCGTCGAGATCGGGCTAGTCGGTCCAGGCGGACGCCAGGATCGCGTCGACTGCGGCCATGCGCGCCGAGATCGGGCTAGTCGGTCCAGGCGGACGCCAGGATCGCGTCGACTGCGGCCATGCGCGCCGAGCGCACCACTGCGGTCAGCGGCCGCAGCGCGTCGGTCGCGATCCGTCCCGCCGAAGACGATTGCATCCCAGCCAATTCCGGTGCGGCGGTCACCCGGTCCGACGGCCGGCTCGATCCGGCGCTGACCGCGATGATCGCATCGACGTGCGCGGCATTCTCCAGCACCCGCAGGGCCCGGGTGGGCGCGTGATCCGGAACCCGGTGTTGCCGTGCCGATTCCAGCATCTGCTCGACGAGTCCGCGTGGATTCTCCACGCCGCTGGCAGATCCCAGACCCATCGCGCTCAACGCGTCGGCGGCCGACCGGACCGCCGACCGCAGCGCGTATTCGGCGCCGCCGAGGTCGTGGCAGTCGTACGCCGGCGGCCCGGGCAGCGAGTACACCATCCAGGTCAGCGCAAGCAGTTCGGGTTCGCCGCTGTCGGTGTCGTCGTCGATGTCGCTGTAGGTGAAGTCAGGGACCAGGCCGATCGCGGTGTTCGGGTCGCCCGGATGGCTGATGATCACCGCCTCGCCGGCGGTCAGTGCGTCGCTGGCAAACTGTGTCCCGGCAAAAAGGCCGCGCACGTCACCGGGCACCGGTAGCACCACGTTGATGGTGCCGCGCAGCGACGACGACGACGGCGCCGGCGAGCGCCCGACCGCCCCACGCAGCGTCTGCAGCAGACACACCGTCCCGGCGTCGCTCACGTCCGGCCACGGTAATCCGGTGTGACCCGCGGCAACCGCATCGTAGGCGGCAACGGATTGCCTTGGCGCCCAAAGGGATAACGCGTCGAGGACGTCGTCGGGCGCGGCCTTTCCGGCGAGCCAGGCATTGGCCCACATCGACAGCGAGACACTCGGGCACCACATGGTCTCGCAGTGTAGTGGCTCGCCGCCGTTGAGGTGGTTTGTCGGGGACCGCGCGTATTCTGTGCCCATGCCCGTCGCGCTGGTCTGGCTAATCGGAGCGTTGGTTCTCGTCGGTGCCGAAGCCCTCACCGGCGACATGTTTCTGCTGATGCTCGGCGGCGGTGCGTTGGCCGCGGCAACGGCCAGTTGGCTGACGGACTGGCCGCTGTGGGCCGACGGGCTGGTGTTCCTGGTCGTCTCGGTGCTGCTGTTGGCCACGGTCCGGCCGACCCTGCGGCGGCGGTTGACGCCCGCCAAGACCCCGGTGATGGGGGTCAAGGCGTTGGAGGGCAAGAACGCGGTGGTGCTCGACCGGGTCGCGCACGACAACGGCCAGGTCAAGCTCGACGGTCAGGTCTGGACGGCGCGTCCACTCAACGACGGCGACGTCTACGAGCCGGGTCAGTCGGTCACCGTCGTGCACATCGACGGCGCCACTGCAGTGGTCTTCAAGAACGCGTAGCGGAAGGAAGTCCCATGGGTCTGGCAGTTCTGGTGTTCCTCCTCGTATTGGTCGCGTTCACCATCGTGATCGTGGCCAAATCGGTGGCCCTGATACCGCAGGCCGAAGCCGCCGTGATCGAGCGGCTGGGGCGGTACAGCCGCACGGTCAGCGGGCAGCTCGCTGTTGGTGCCGTTCATCGACCGCATCCGGGCCCGGGTGGACCTGCGGGAGCGGGTGGTGTCCTTCCCGCCGCAGCCCGTCATCACCGAGGACAACCTGACGCTGAACATCGACACCGTCGTCTACTTTCAGGTCACCGTCCCGCAGGCGGCGGTGTACGAGATCAGTAACTACATCGTCGGCGTGGAGCAGCTCACCACCACCACGCTGCGCAACGTCGTCGGCGGCATGACCCTGGAACAGACGCTGACGTCCCGCGACCAGATCAACGCCCAGCTGCGCGGCGTGCTCGACGAGGCGACCGGACGCTGGGGCCTGCGGGTCGCCCGGGTGGAGTTGCGCAGCATCGACCCGCCGCCGTCCATCCAGGCCTCGATGGAAAAGCAGATGAAGGCCGACCGGGAGAAGCGGGCGATGATCCTGACGGCCGAGGGCACCCGGCAGGCGGCGATCATGCAGGCCGAGGGACAGAAGCAATCGCAGATCCTGGCCGCCGAGGGCGCTAAGCAGGCCGCCATTCTGGCCGCCGAGGCAGACCGGCAGTCCCGGGTGCTGCGGGCCCAGGGTGAGCGCGCCGCCGCGTATCTGCGGGCCCAAGGGCAGGCCAAGGCGATCGAGAAGACGTTCGCCGCCATCAAGGCGGGCCGCCCGACGCCGGAGATGCTGGCCTACCAGTATCTGCAGACGCTGCCGGAGATGGCGCGCGGCGACGCCAACAAGGTGTGGGTTGTGCCCAGCGATTTCAACGCCGCGCTGCAGGGTTCACCCGCTTGCTCGGCAAGCAGGGCGAGGACGGGGTGTTCCGGTTCGAACCGTCGCCCCCCGACGACACCCCGGCGCCGGCCGACGATGCCGACGACGAGGTCGCCGACTGGTTCACCACTGACACCGGGCCGGCGATTTCCCAAGCGAGAACCAGCACCGACGCCCTCCCCGGCAACGTGGCCCGCAATCCGGTGGGTATGCCGCCCGAGCTTGGTCAATAGGATCGAGCAATGAGCGCTCTGACTTCCCCGAAAACCTATGCCGGTCTGGCCGCCTTCCACGCCGTCGACGCGGTGCTGTGTGCCGTCGAAGCCCCGCCGGTCAAGAAGGCCCTGGACACCGTCGAGTGCCCGGAGAGCATCCGGCCGATATTTCCGGTGGTGAAGACCGCCGCAGCGGTGGGTCTGGCCTCGGTGACCCGGTTTCCGGGGTTGGCGCGGCTGACAACGGCGATGCTGACGCTGTATTTCATCCTGGCCGTCGGCGCGCACGTCCGGGTGCGCGACACGATCGCCAACACGCTTCCGGCCGCGACGTTCCTGGCGTTGTTCGCGGCGATGACGGTCAAGGGCCCGGACGCCGACCCGGCTGGCTAGCCGACGTTCGAGCGGTCCGGCGGGATTTCACCGCCAGGACCGCTCGGCCGGCCGGCTTACCGTGGGGGCGTCGCCGACGGGCTGGGCCCGGTCGACGGTGAGGCCGGTCCGGGGGTTGCTGGCCGGATTGGCCAGGTCCACCGGGTCCACCAGGCCCGCCGGGGCCACCGGGGCCGCCCATCGGGGGAGGCCCGCCCGGGAACGGCGGCGGGGGCATCATGCCGGGGCCACCGGGCCCCATCGGGCCGTGCGGTCCGGCCATCATCGGCCCGCCTGGCCCGCCCGGGCCGCCGAAGCCGTGATGGCCGAACTGCGCTGCTCCCGGCGGCCCGAAGCCCGGTCCCGGCGGCGGCGGGGGCGCCCCGAAGGCCATGAACAGCACGGCGGCGCCTGCGGTGAACAGCGACCCGATGAAGCCGCCCAGCAGGCCCGCGCCGAGCACGATGCGGGTCGAGTAGCGGCGCTGTTCGGCCGCTGGGGCGACAGGCGCCGGGGAGCCGCCGGGGCTGCGGGTGCAACTGCGGCGGGTGCGGGTGCGACGGCTGCCGGGTCGGCAGCGGACGCGTGGTCGTCGGAGGTCATGTGACTCCTCTTTCATCCGAATGTGTGGTGATCGCGACGGTAGGAGCCGAACTTGAAGCAAAGCTGAAGAATGGGTCGTTGAGTCGCGGCGCGGGGCCAGTCGGCGCGCCGAGTATGAACAATGGGGGTTATGACTCGAGCGGACCGCACCGGCAAGGCGACCGATCAGTTCAGCGTCGGCACACCCCGGGTGCTGGTGGTCGAGGACTCCGAGACGATCCGCGAAATGGTCACCGAGGCGCTGGCCGACGTCGGCTATCACACCGATTCCCGTTGTGACGGAACAGGATTGGAAGAAGCACTGGAGGGGCTGCGGCCTGACCTGGTGGTGCTCGACGTGATGCTGCCGGGCCGGGACGGCTTCGAGCTGATCGACGTCGTCCGCCAGTGGGGCGACGTCGGCATCGTGATGATCACCGCCCGTGACGGCCTGCCCGACCGGCTACGTGGCCTGGACGGCGGCGCCGACGACTACGTGGTCAAGCCGTTCGAGCTCGCCGAACTCGTGTCGCGGGTCGGTGCGGTGCTGCGCCGACGGGGGCGGCTGCCCAAGGTGGTGCAGTTCGGCGACCTGTTGCTCGACGTCGACGCCGGGGTAGCGGCGCGCGCCGGGCATCCGCTGGACCTGACCGCCACCGAATTGCGGCTGCTGGAATTCCTGGTCGAACAGCGCGGCCGGATCGTCAGCGCCACCCAGATCCTCAGCGCGGTATGGGGATACGACGCCTACGACCCCAACCTGGTGCAGGTGCATGTCAGCGGGTTGCGGCGCAAGCTGGAAGCGCACGGGCCGCGGATCCTGCACACGGTTCGCGGTATCGGTTACCGGCTGCAGCCGCCGCGATCGTGACGGATCCGGTCACCGCGACACCGTCGCTGCAGCGGCGGGTGATTGTGCTGGTGGTGGCGCTACTGGCGGTGCTGTTGGGGGTGCTGGGCGGCACGGTCGACTTCATGCTCCGCACTCAGGCCGAACGCAACCTGCACGACCGGTTGCTGGCCGCGACGTCGCGTGCCGATGCGCTGGTGGCCGCCGGCACGCCGCCCGACCTGCTAGCCGCCCAGCTCAACGGCGGCAGCGTGCGTGCGCTGGTGGTGATGGCCGACGGCGTCACCTACGGCGATCCCGGCATCAGCCCCGACACCAAAGCGGGCTCCACGGTCCCGCCGCCGTTTCCGCCACCACCGCCGGGCCATCCGCACGGGCCGCTGCCGTCGAACCTGCCGCCGCTCCCGTCGAACCTGCCGCCGCCGCCGTCGGGGCTGCCGCCCCGCCGCCCACCCCGCGCGACGCCACCGCGACCGTCGTCGTGCACCCGCTGCCCGACGGCGCCCGGCTGATCCTGGTCGCCGACACCACCCAGACCACGCAGGTCACCCGTCAGCTCCGGCAGATCATGTTCGGCGCCGGCCTGGCGACACTGCTGCTGGCCGCGGTGCTGCTGGTCGCGATCAGCCGGGCCGCGCTGCGCCCGTTGGAGCGACTCACCGCACTGGCCAGGGACATCTCCACCGGCGACCGCGGCCGGCGCCTCCGACCCTCCCGGGCCAATACCGAATTAGGCCGTGCGGCAACCGCTTTCGATGGGATGTTGGACGCGCTGGAGGACTCCGAGCTGCGGGCCCGACAGGCCGCCGACACCGCGCAGCGCGCCGAAGCGGCGACCCGCCAGTTCCTCGCCGACGCCGCGCACGAGTTGCGTACCCCGATCGCAGGCATCCAGGCCGCCGCCGAACAACTGGCGGCCCACCAGAGCGACGTCGAGGACGCGCAGCGTCGGCGGGCCAGCCTGCTGCAGTCCGATGCGCGGCGGGCCGGGCGGCTGGTCGCCGACATGCTCGACCTGAGCCGCATCGACGCCGGGCTGGTGCTGGACCGGCAGGACACCGACCTGGGCGCCATCGTCGACGCCGAGGTGCAGCGAGCGACGATGCTGGCCCCGCAGCTCTCCATCGTGCGCACCGGTTTGGCGACGCTGAACGTCGAGGCCGATCCGACCCGCATCGCGCAGATCCTGTCCAACCTGCTGGAGAACGCCCGCCGGCACACCCCGCCGGGCGGATCGATCACCGTCGACCTGAGTGCGGACAGCGCGGCCGTCGTCACCGTCACCGACACCGGTCCGGGCGTCCCCGACGACGAGCGCCGCCGCATCTTCGAACGATTGGTGCGTCTGGACGCAGACCGGGCCCGCGACCACGGCGGCGCCGGACTGGGGCTGTCGATCGCCCGGGCGCTGGCCCGCGCGCATGGCGGCGATTTGGTGTGCGTGCCGCACGACGGCGGCGCGCGGTTCCGGCTGAGCCTGGAGCTGCCGCCGCGAAGGTGATCGCACCCCTCGAAAATCGGAGCGCTCAGCGGAGCCGAGTCAACTCGTGACGACGTCCAGGCCCCACTGATCCAGCCACGGCCGTAACAGCTCGGCCACCGAGAACGTGGCCGGCGTCGAACAGCTGGGGTTGGGGTCATTTTGACGTCCGCCGCGGATGTGGATCCCGACGGCGACGGCGCCGTCGCGCTGGATCAGGTAGACCGGGCCGCCGGAGTCGCCGCACTGGCTGGCCGCCAGGAACACCACCTTGCTGTCGGTGACGTCGGTGATCTGCCCGCATTCCACCCGGCCGGTCTTCATGCCGAACTTGCGCAGCTGCTGGCCGATCTGCAGGTTCTCCGCGACGCGCGCCACCGGCATCGATGCCATGATCGCCGGCGTCTGCGGGATCTGGTCGGCGTCGAGTGTGATCAGTCCGATGTCGTGTTGTTCGCCGTGGGTTCCTTCGCTGACGGTCTGGTCGAAGGTGCCCACGGTCACGTAGGACTTGGTGGCGGAGTTGATGGTCACCCTGCTCGCTTCGCCGGGCTTGTTGCAGTGCCCGGCAGTGAGCACCCCGGTCTGCCCGCTCTGTTCGCGCACCAAAAACCCTGCGGTGCAAGTCATTCCGCCGGTGCCGTCGGCGAAGCGGACGGCGATGGCGGTGCCCGGGCCGATGCCGGTCGCCGCGGGCAGCGGGACGGGGAAGGCGATCGCCGGGTCGTCCCGCGGCGGTGACGGCGCGCGGTGGTCGGGTAAGAGGATCGCGGCCACAAACGCTGCCGCACTGAGCAGCGCGACGACCGAAAGCCGCCAGCTGTAGGTGCGCTGGTCGGCGTCGTGCCGGTTGGCGGTTAGAGGCCAGGACGCCACCACCAGACACACCAGTGCGCCGGCGCCGAGCAGGATGGCGCGCAGCGACGCCTGCGGCGTCATGTGGGCGAACGCACCGACCATGAGGTCGATCCTTCAGGGAACGGCAGGCCCGTTCAAACCGAGCGGACGGGCTCGCGTTCGACGGCGTGCTGAGCCGCATGATGCTGCCGGTACTTACGGACCTCATAGATCAGCCCGCACAACCCCAGCGCGCCGGTACACACCGACACCAGCACCAGCAGCGGATTGCCGTCGCCGGCGAACGCGTTGCCCAGAATCACCACCGCGGCGGTGCCGGGCAGCAGGCCGACGATGGTGGCGGCCAGGTAGGGCGCCACCCGCACCGCCGAAGCTCCGGCGGCGTAGTTGATCGCCGCGAACGGCACCGCGGGGATGAACCGCAGCGACAGGATGGCCAGCCAGCCGCGCTCACGCAGCCGCTCGTCCAGGCGCGCCACCACGCGCCGGCGATCCAGGCGATGCAGGCGCCACCCGGTGGCGCGCACCAGCAGCAATGCCAACACCGCGCTGGCCGTGCTGGCCGACACCGCGATCGCCACTCCGATCACCGGCCCGAACAGCAGCCCGGCGGCGATGGTGAACGCGGTGCGCGGGAAGGGCGGCACCGTGACGACGGCGTGGACCAGCCAGAACGCCAGCGGGAACCACGGCCCTACCGAGCGTGCCCAGTCGCGCATCTCGAGCGCCGTCGGCAGCGGAACCAGCAGCGCGACGGCCACCAGGATTGTGATTCCCGCCACGGTGAACACCAGTCGGGGCCGCGACGCCTGCCGCAGCGCGCCGCGCAGCGCCGACCCGATGCCGCGCACGGTATCGGTGGTTTTGCTGATCGCGGGGGAGGTCACGGTTGCCAAGGGTACGGGGCGCGGGTGAATACCGAGTTGCCTTCGGCTGGCGTTTCGCATCACAACGCGGGCGGGCCGGACCCGATGCGATTGCTGTTTTGCGACGCCGATCATTTAGCCTGATTTGCAAGTCACCTACCCCCGACAACTGGGAAAACAGGAGCCGTCGGTGTCCATTGACGTACCCGAGCTGGCGGACCTCGAGGAGGTCCGCGGTCGTTGGCGCAGTGCGGTCGCCGGAGTGCTGGCCAAGAGCACCCGAACCGACCCGGCCGAGTTGGGCGAGGAACCCGAGCACCGGCTGGATACGCCGACCTATGACGGGTTCGTCATCCACCCGCTCTACACGGTGTTCGACGGATTGCCCGAGCCGCCGCTGCCCGGCCACTGGCCGTTCCTGCGGGGCGGCGACCCGACGCGCGACGTCAAGTCCGGCTGGAAGGTCGCCGAGGCGTTCCCGCTGCCGGGCCTGGCCGCCGGGGAGGCAAACTCGGCGCTGCTGGCCGCCCTCGGCGACGGGGTCAGCGCGCTGCTGATCCGGGTGGGGGAGTCCGGGGTGGCGTCCGCCGACCTCGGGACGCTGCTGGACGGCGTGTACCTGAGCATGGTGCCGGTGATCCTGGACGCCGGCGCCGAGTACGTTGCCACCGCCGAGGCGATGCTGACCCTGGTGGACGCCGTGGCGGAGGACCAGCGCGCGACGGTGTCGGTGGACCTGGGTGCCGACCCCCTGACGGCGGTGCTCAGCGACCGCGACGCCCCGAGCGTCGAAGAGGTGATCGCGGTTGCTGGACGCGCTGCCGGCAAACACGGGGTGCGCGCGATCACCGTCGACGGGCCTGCCTTCAACAACTTGGGCGCCACCGCCGCCTGGGAGCTTGCGGCCACCATCGCCGCGGGGGTGGCCTACCTGCGGCTGCTCACCGAATCCGGGCTGTCGGTGTCGGATGCGTTGCGGCAGATCAGTTTCCGGCTTTCCGCCGACGACGACCAGTTCATGACGCTGGCCAAGATGCGCGCCGTGCGGCAGCTGTGGGCGCGTGTTGCCGAGGTGGCCGGCGACCCCGACGGCGGCGCCGCCGTCGTGCACGCCGAGACGTCGCTGCCGATGATGACCCAGCGCGACCCGTGGGTGAACATGCTGCGCACCACGCTGGCGGCGTTCGGCGCCGGGGTGGGCGGCGCCGATACCGTGCTGGTGTACGCGTTCGACGTGGCGATCCCCGGCGGCTGGCCGGGCACGGCCACCAGCTTCGCGCGCCGCATCGCCCGCAACACCCAGCTGCTGCTGCTCGAGGAGTCGCATGTCGGCCGGGTGCTCGATCCTGCCGGCGGATCGTGGTTCGTCGAAGACCTCACCAAGCAGCTGGCCGAACAGGCCTGGCAGCACTTCCAGTCCATCGAGTCGCACGGCGGATTCGCCGAGGCCCGCGACTACCTCAAAGCCCAGCTGGACGAGCTGGCGGCCAGACGCGCCGACGACATCGCACATCGCCGCATCGCCATCACCGGCGTCAACGAGTTCCCCAACCTGGGGGAAGCGCCGCTGCCGCAAGGTGATTCGATGGGCCGCGCCGGGCACGTCATCCGGTACGCGGCCGAGTTCGAGGCGCTGCGGGATCGCTCGGATGTCTATTTCGCCGAGCACCAGGTGCGACCGCAGGTGCTGTTGTTGCCGCTGGGCCCGCTGGCCGAGCACAACATCCGCACCACGTTCGCGTCCAACCTGTTGGCCTCCGGTGGCATCGAGGCGGTCAACCCGGGCACCGTCGACGCCGCGGGTGTCGCCCAGGCGGTCCGATCGGCTGATTCGCTGAAGGTCGCGGTGATCTGCGGCACCGACAAGCGCTACGCCGACGAAGCCTCCGAGGTGGTGGCCGCCGCCCGCGCCGCGGGTCTCGAGCGGGTCTACCTGGCCGGGCCCGAGCAGGCCGTGGCCGACGCCGAAAACCGGCCCGACGACTTCTTGACCATGAAAATCAATGCAGTGCAAGTGCTTTCGGATCTACTGACTCGATTGGGGGCCTAGCATGACGACGACGGTTCCTTCGATAGGGAGTTTCGCCGACGTCCCGCTGAGCGGTGACAAGACTATCGACAAGCCCACCGAAGCCGACGTGAAAGCGCACGTCGAGGCCGCCGCGAAAGCCCACTGGTACACCCCTGACCAACTGGTGTGGGAAACCCCCGAGGGCATCGACGTCAAACCCGTCTACATCGCCGAAGACCGCAACGCCGCCGGCGAGCAGGGCTACCCGCTCAACAGCTTCCCCGGCGAGCCGCCGTTCGTGCGTGGGCCCTATCCGACCATGTACGTCAACCAGCCGTGGACCATCCGGCAGTACGCGGGCTTCTCCACCGCCGCCGAATCGAATGCGTTCTACCGCCGCAACCTGGCCGCCGGCCAGAAGGGCCTGTCGGTGGCCTTCGACCTGGCCACCCACCGCGGCTACGACTCCGACCACCCGCGCGTGCAGGGCGACGTCGGAATGGCCGGTGTGGCAATCGATTCCATCCTGGACATGCGGCAGCTGTTCGACGGGATCGACCTGTCGACGGTGAGCGTGTCGATGACGATGAACGGCGCGGTGCTGCCGATCCTGGCGCTGTACGTGGTGGCCGCCGAGGAGCAGGGGGTGCCCCCGGAGAAGCTGGCCGGCACCATCCAGAACGACATCCTCAAAGAGTTCATGGTACGCAACACCTACATCTATCCGCCCAAGCCGTCCATGCGGATCATTTCCGACATCTTCGCCTACACCAGCGCCAAGATGCCGAAGTTCAACTCGATCTCGATCTCCGGCTACCACATCCAGGAGGCCGGGGCCACAGCCGATTTGGAGCTGGCCTACACCCTGGCCGACGGCGTGGAGTACATCAAGGCGGGCCTGGACGCCGGGCTGGACATCGACAAGTTCGCGCCGCGGCTGTCCTTCTTCTGGGGCATCGGGATGAACTTCTTCATGGAAGTGGCCAAGCTGCGGGCGGGCCGGCTGCTGTGGAGCGAGTTGGTCGCCAAGTTCGACCCCAAGAGCGCGAAATCGCTGTCGCTGCGCACCCATTCGCAGACCTCCGGCTGGTCGCTGACCGCCCAGGACGTGTTCAACAACGTCGCCCGCACCTGCATCGAGGCGATGGCCGCCACCCAGGGCCACACCCAGTCGCTGCACACCAACGCCTTGGACGAGGCGCTGGCGCTGCCCACCGACTTCTCCGCGCGCATCGCGCGTAACACCCAGCTGGTGTTGCAGCAGGAGTCGGGCACCACCCGCCCGATCGACCCGTGGGCGGGCTCGTACTACGTGGAGTGGCTGACCCACCAGCTCGCCCAGAAAGCCCGCGCGCACATCGAGGAGGTCGCCGAGTACGGCGGTATGGCCCAGGCGATCAGCGAGGGCATTCCCAAGCTGCGCATCGAGGAGGCCGCTGCCCGGACCCAGGCGCGCATCGACTCCGGGCAGCAGCCGGTGATCGGGGTGAACAAGTACCAGGTCGAAGAGGACCAAGAGATCGAGGTGCTCAAGGTCGAGAACAGCCGGGTGCGTGCCGAGCAGCTCGCCAAGCTCAAAGAGCTGCGGGCGAATCGGGACACCAAGGCGGTCGAGGCCGCGCTGGCTGAGCTCACCCGCGCCGCTGCCGCACAGGGTCCGGCCGGTGAGGACGGGCTGGGCAATAACCTGATGGCGCTGGCCATCAACGCCGCCCGGCACAAGGCCACCGTCGGCGAGATCTCCGATGCGCTGGAGAAGGTCTACGGACGCCACCAGGCCGAGATCCGCACCATCGCCGGCGTCTACCGCGACGAAGTTGGAAAGGCCCCCAACATCGCTGAAGCCACTGCACTCGTAGAGAAGTTCGCCGAGGCCGACGGCCGCCGGCCCAGGATCCTGATCGCCAAGATGGGCCAGGACGGTCACGACCGCGGCCAGAAGGTGATCGCGACCGCGTTCGCCGACATCGGGTTCGACGTCGACGTCGGGTCGCTGTTCTCCACGCCCGAAGAGGTGGCCCGGCAAGCCGCTGACAACGACGTGCACGTGGTCGGGGTGTCGTCGCTGGCGGCCGGGCATCTGACGCTGGTGCCGGCGCTGCGCGACGCGCTGGCCGAGGTGGGCCGGCCCGACATCATGATCGTGGTCGGCGGGGTGATCCCGCCGGGCGACTTCGACGAGCTGTACCAGGCCGGCGCGGCGGCCATCTATCCGCCGGGGACGGTGATCGCGGACTCGGCGATCGGCTTGCTGCACAAGCTGGCCGAGCGGCTGGGCTACGACCTGGATTAGCGTGCTGGGCCGTACTTGTTGCCCCTTGAGCGTTGACTCTGCGCTGAGGGCGCGCCTTACTCGAACAACTGCGCCGCCGGCGCAGAGTCGATTCCTGGGCAGTGAGTCGGCATGAAGGTCCAGGACCTGGCCGACGCCATCCGCAGCGGCGACCGCGCCGCGCTGCCGCGGGCCATCACCCTGCTCGAGTCCACCCGCGCCGACCACCGGGAGCAGGCGCAACAGCTGCTGTTGGAGCTGCTGCCCGATGCGGGGGCGCTCACCGGGTGGGCATCACCGGGGTGCCGGGGTGGGCAAGTCCACCACCATCGAAGCCCTGGGTATACACGTGATCGAGCAGGGGCACAAGCTGGCCGTGCTGGCGGTCGACCCGTCCTCGACGCGTACCGGTGGCTCGATCCTGGGCGACAAGACCCGGATGGCGAAGCTGGCCACGCACCCCGACGCCTACATCCGGCCGTCCCCCACGTCGGGGACCTTGGGGGGTGTAGCAAAGGCCACTCGGGAGACCGTTGTGCTGTTGGAGGCCGCGGGCTTCGACGTGATCCTGATCGAAACGGTGGGGGTGGGGCAGTCCGAGGTGTCGGTGGCCAACATGGTCGACACGTTCGTGCTGCTGACCCTGGCGCGCACCGGGGATCAGTTGCAGGGCATCAAGAAGGGCGTGCTGGAGCTGGCCGACATCGTGGTGGTCAATAAGGCCGACGGGGCGCACCTCAAGGACGCCAAGCTGGCCGCCCGCGAGCTGTCCGGGGCGTTGCGGCTGATCTATCCACGCGAAACACTTTGGCGGCCACCGGTTTTGACGATGAGCGCGGTCGAGGGGACCGGCTTGACCGAACTGTGGGAGACGATCGAGAAGCACCGCAAGGTGCTCACCGAGGCCGGGCAGTTCGAGGCGCGCCGCCACGATCAGCAGGTCGACTGGACCTGGCAGATGGTGCGTGACGCGGTGCTGGACCGGTTGATGTCCAACCCGCAGGTCCGCAAGGCCCGCCGGGACGTCGAGCGTCAGGTGCGTGAGGGCGAGCTGACCCCGGCCCTAGCCGCCCAGCAAATACTTGAGATCGCGACGACTTAACAGATCGGTAAATATGTCGGGGTTTGCCGGTGAGCGCTTAGACCGTTGAAGTAAATTCGATCTGTGACGGTAGACATCGGAGTCGATCGCCGCGCTGTTCCTCCTCACGATGCCCCCGACGCAGGGCATGGTGTGTTCGGCGCCGCGGACTCGCAATTCAGTTGCGTCGTTCGTTTTTTCTCCAGCATGTTCCCCTACCACCGCTTCGGCGGCGGGGCTTTGTCGGTCTATCTGGACGGACAGCCGGTCGTGGACGTCTGGAAGGGCTGGGCGGACCGGGACGGGCAGGTGCCGTGGACGGAGAACACCGCCCCGATGGTGTTCTCGGCGACCAAAGGCATGGCCGCCACGGTGATCCACCGGCTGGCCGACCGCGGTCTGATCGACTACGACGCCCCGGTCGCCGAGTACTGGCACGCCTTCGGCGCCAACGGCAAGGCGAACATGACCGTCCGCGAGGTGATGAAGCACACCGCGGGCCTGTCCGGGCTGCGCGGCGCCGACCAGGTGACCGTGCTCAACCACGTCGCGATGGAAGAGCGGCTGGCGGCAGCCTCCCCGGGTCGTCTACTCGGCAAGCCCGCCTATCATGCGCTGACGTTCGGCTGGCTGATGTCGGGACTGGCCCGGGCGGTCACCGGCAAGGACATGCGGGTGCTGTTCCGCGAGGAACTCGCCGAACCGCTGAACTCCGACGGCTTCCACCTGGGCCGGCCGCCGGCCGAGTCGCCCACCAAGGTGGCCGAGATCATCATGCCGCAGGACATCGCGGCCAATCCGCTGTTCACCTATGCGGTGCAGAAAGTCGCCAACAATTTCTCCGGTGGGTATCGCTCCATGTACTTCCCGGGAGTCATTGCCGCGGTGCAGGGTGACAACGCCATGCTGGACGCCGAGATCCCGGCGGCCAACGGCGTGGTGACGGCCCGCGCGCTGGCCCGGATGTACGGCGCGATCGCCAACGGGGGAGAGGTCGACGGCACCCGGTTCCTGTCCCGACGATTGGTCGCGGGCCTGACCGGTGAACGCGTCATGGCGCGTGACCACAACATCTTCATGCCGATGGCGTTCCACCTGGGCTATCACGCGCTGCCGTTCGGCAATGTGATGCCCGGGTTCGGCCACGTGGGCCTGGGCGGTTCGGTCGGCTGGAGTGACCCGGAGACTGGGTTGGCGATCGGGGTGGTGCACAACCGCCTGCTCACGCCGCTGGTGCTGACCGATCACGCCGCCTTCGTCGGGCTCTACAAGCTGGCGCGCCAGGCTGCGGCCAAGGCGCGTAAGCGTGGGTACCGGCCGGTGCACGGACTTGGGGCGCCGTATTTTGAGCCGGGGGCCGCTGCGGGATAAGTCCCGCGGACTACCAATCTTCTCGGCGGAAGCCAACTTTGATGGTGACCTGGTAGTGGGCGACGACGCCCGCTACCAGCTTCCACGAATGGGCGCGCCTCGGGCCAGTCTCGGTTGCGCATGGTGTTGGTCGCGCGGGCGATCCTTCGACCAGGCGAGTGATTTGCCGCCAACGGCGAGACGAATCTCGTACGCTTGGTCGCGGCACCCGGATGGATGTGGGCGACTAATCTCGCCTCGACTGATTGAGAAGCGCTGTGCTGCACAGAAGAAGCAACCGGGTGTAAGGCAGGTGGTGGCTAAGGGGGCATAGCGCGGTGGAGCGTGAGAGTTCGACGCCGGATGCTGCAGAGGAGCTTTCGGAAGTGCAGCAAGTCGCGCCGACTTCATTCGGCGATGAGCACCACGCCGGAGCGGAATCGGCGGATGCGGCGGACCCGCGTCCAACCCGGTTCGGATTACTGGCCGCGCTTGCATGCTTCGTCCTGGGCGCAAAATTAATCGTTATCTCATCTCTCGGTTCGCCCGTGCCTATAGTCGACCAGTGGGATGGCGAAGCAGCGATTATCTACGCGCCCTATCTAAGGGGCACGCTTTCGTTTGCTGACTTGATTGCTCCGCACAACGAGCACCGAATCTTTTTAACCCGGCTGCTTGTGCTCGCGCATTTGGAATTAGCCGGAGAGTGGAATCCGCGCCTCGAAATGATTCTAGATGCAGTTCTTCATACTGCCGCAATCACCTTGCTCGCAGCACTGCTAATACCACTCGTCGCGGTGCGGCGCAGAATTTTGTTTGTTGGCTTCGTTGCCGTTGTGTTTGCGAGCATGGGAGGCTACGAAAACGTCCTTTGGGGCTTCCAGTCCCAGATATATTTTGTGGTGCTATTTGGGATACTGGCCTTATGGGCGTTCGCTAGTGCGAGAGCCTTCTCGCTGCGTTGGTATTGCGGTCTGGCTGCCGCACTTCTCGGGTTCCTGTCCTTCGCGGCAAGCGTGAGCGGCATTGTCGCTGCTGGTGCCGTAGTGGGAGTGCAGTTGTCCGTAGGTGCTCGAAAGCGCGGTGGGCGCGAGTACGCAGGGCTCGCCGCTATCCTGCTGGTGTGCGCTGCGATGGCTCTCTCAACAGCGACCTATTCCCATGCGCTTAGCACGCCAAAGACTTTCTTTCTGGGATTATTGCTCCTCGTAGCGGAACTGATCATGGGATTGATCCCAGCGGTATGGTTCTGCCGGTACGTGGCCGCACGCCGCCTAGCAATGACGGACCGAGCATGGCTCGTATTGGGAATAACCGTGTGGGTAACGGTTCAGGCTGTGCTGCTCGCTTATGGCCGCGGGATAAATATCGCGCCACGTTACATGGACATTCTGCTACTTATTTATCCGGCGGCACTGATTGCGGTCTTTTGTTTCGCAGAGCGGGGCCGTGTAGGGAAGTTCGGCGCAAATGCGGTAAGATATGCTACGGCGTGGGTGTTCAGCCTTGTATTCATCTTCGCAGTGGGCGGCTACCTATTCGAGCTCGGCGCTATCGACTGGAGCCGGGCTGCCGCCCAACAGGTCACAAATATTAAGTCGTTCTTCGCCACAGGGAACGTGGCCGACCTAACGAAACGGCGCCCAGGACATTCATTCGATCTCATCCATCCCAACCCAGGATTGGTCGCCGATCAGCTTCGGGATCCTGATATCAGGGCGATTCTGCCACCCGAACTGCGCCCATCCGACGCAGACAATGCGGCTGAGTACAAGCGGATGTGGCTTCGCGGTAAGTTCGCCGGCGTGACGACCTCCGGGGTACGCGTCATGCTCCTGATCGGTCCTGTGTTGCTGGGATTGGGGCTCGGATTGTTCTTCGCCGCTGGGGCACGTGGGACTTTCACGGGATCGAAATCTGCGGCCCCCTCGCCAACACCGTCCGCTGAGCTGGCGAACCGGCAGTGTGAGCGCGTGGGGACAGCCCAGAGCGGGGGAGTACGCGGGTGACTCGGCCCTTAGAGCTTCTTCGGATTTGGAAGTCCAAAGCAAAACATTATGCGGCGGTGATCGTCGGCCAACCGGCGCGGACTCTTCTGCTCGGCACCGTGCTCGTCGTGACGGCGGTTTCGGCTGTGTTCGGATTCGTTCTAACTCAGTACTTTTCGGTCGACGTCATGTCGTCGTTGGTTTTCGTGCCGGACGATTGCTACCTCGACTGGAGCACAAAAGTTGGACGGCATTGCTTCAGCGACTACACGATGGTGGTGGACCTAGGGCTGCAGGCCAATCCGTGGGACCGCTATCCCGTGCACCTCCGGTCGGGCCTGACGTACGCGTACAACAACTATCCCGCGGCTGGAATGCTGCCGCAGCTAATCTTCGGAATTCTGGGTAAATGGCTGGGCGCAGAACGGCTTTCGTTGATCGGTTACCAGCTCGCCCTGACGATCGCCACTCTGTGCCCGGCGGTGTGGGCGGCGCGGGGCGCACGAGGTCTTGAGCGGATCGTGGTTTTCCTCGCATGCAGTGTTGCCGCTATTCCGGTTTGGATGGTGATCGACCGAGGCAATTCGGCGGGGTTCGCAGTGCCGGCCATGTTGGTCTACTTAGTGGCGCTGTGTCGGCGACGATGGGGTCTGGTTGCGGTGATGGTCATCGTGGCTGCGCTGGTGAAGCCCCAGTTCGCGATGTTATGCGTTGCGCTGTTCGCGGCCCGTCAATGGCGGTGGGGACCATCGGGGCGGGTGGTGTCGTGCTGTCCAACCTGGCCGCTTACCTACTGTGGTCGCGCAACTTCCCACAAACAATCCCGCAATCGATCCACAACAGCTTCGCCTACGGTAACGGCTCCTATAAGGCACTTCTTGCGACGTCGAACGTGTCATTTGGCAAGGCGCTGCTCCTTGTGCCCGACGGTCTCAAGACGCTTCAGACGGGCTTGATGCCGCCGGACGGCTACCTGGCAGGCCCACGATCAGTTCTGGGCTACGCCGTGCTGGCAGCCGTGGTCGTTTCGGTTCTGTTTCTGGGGCGGCGAATTCCCCCGGTGATGGCAGGTGTTTTGCTATTGGCCGCGGCGAGTCTCGCCCCAGCGTTGAGCCAGCCCTACTACCTTGTCTTCGTACTGCCGGTCGCCGCGGTGATGCTGCGGGCTCCCGACGGACTGCCCTCAACCGGAATCTTTGAGCAGTTCGCGGCCGCCGGTGATCCGCGCCGGGCGCTCGGTGCTTGTGTGAGCCTCGCCGTCGCACTGTGTATAGCGCAAATCCCACTGCCCGGCCCGCCAGTCCAGGCCGGTGACATAACGGGACAATTCGGGGTGACCGGAACGACAGGCAGGTCCATTGTTTCCACGACCGTATCTCTTGGACCGCTCCTGTGGCTGGGCATCTGTGTAGTGGTGATTGTCTCCTACGCGCGACGGCCGACCTCGTTGACAGGTGTCGCCACGCGACGACTAGGTGACGCGATCGAAGCCAGGGATGCGTTCCAAGCTAATAAGTCAGTTTTCCTCCCAACCGCCAACTAATCTGGAAAGCTTTCCTGCGATAGGAAGACCAAGCACGCAGGCCCGTCGTTCGCGGATGGTGCGCGTCGGGCCTGAAGTTGCCGAATTGCCGTCGTCGTCGGAGCTGATCAGAGCCTCGTGGGCAAAGTCGGCACTGGGCTGACGGATAGGCGGCTAGCTGGGCTGCGCCGGCCCGGCAGTGGCGTTGTCGGGTAAGGGGGAAAGGCGTTGAAACAGCGGGTAGAGGCATTAGAAGAGCCGATTTCGGCCGTCGAAGATCCGTTCGAGAACGCAGTCCGCGTGGAAGAGGATGTTCTCGCGACAGAGGACGTCCCCGCAATCAAGGGGTCTGCTGCACGATCAGGTGACAGTTTCGGTCACGCGGCCTGACTGGCCGGTGTGGTCATGATTGCTTCGAATTCGATCGGGGTCAACCGCCCGAGGCCGGACTGGCGGCGGCGCCGGTGGTAGGTGCGCTCGATCCAGGTGACGATCGCGATGCGGAGTTGTTCTCGGGTGTCCCAGCGGCGGCGGTCGAGCACGTTCTTCTGCAGCAGGCTAAAGAAGCTCTCGATGGCGGCGTTGTCGCCGGCGGCTCCGACACGGCCCATAGAGCCGACCATCTCGTGTTGATTCAAGGCGTGTACGAATTTCCTTGACCGGAACTGAGATCCGCGATCCGAGTGCAGAATGCACCCCGCGACATCTCCGCGTCGGGCTACCGCGCTGTGTAGTGCCCGGATGGCCAGTTGTGACTTCATTCGGGAGTCGATGCTGTAGCCGACGATCCGGTTGGAGAACACGTCCTTAATCGCACAGAGGTAGAGCTTGCCCTCACCGGTGCGGTGCTCAGTGATGTCACTGAGCCACAACTGATTTGGCCCTTCAGCGGTGAAGTCACGCTCGACAAGATCGTCGTGCACCGGCGGCCCGACTTTGCCGTTCTTGCCGCGTTTCTTACCAAACACGCTCCACAGTCGATTCTGCGAGCAGATCCGCCATGCGGTGCGCTCGGCCATCGGCTCGCCGGCATCGCGCGCCTCCTCCACGAGGTAGCGGTAGCCGAACTCCGGATCGTCTGCGTGCGCGTCGAACAGCGCATTGGCGCGGTAGGCCTCGATGAGTTCGGCCTCGGTGATGGGGTCGGCCAGCCAGCGGTAATACGGTTGGCGGGAGAGCTTGAGTACCCGGCACGTCACCGCGACGGGGATCCCGTCGGCGGCGAGCTCTTTCACGAGCGGGTAGACCCTTTTCCCGGCAGATTGGCCTGCGATAAATACGCTGCGGCCCGGCGCAGCACCTCGTTCTCTTGCTCTAGCAGTTTGATCCGCCGTCGGGCTTCGCGCAGCTCACCGGACTCGCTGGCGCTCTTGCCGGGCTTGGTGCCTTCGTCGATGTCGGCCTGACGGAGCCATTTCTGCAGCGTCATCGGGTGCACTCCGAAATCGGTGGCGATCTGCTCGATCGTTACACCGTCATCGCGGTTGCGAGCGACCCGGACGACGTCGTCGCGGAACTCGCGGGGGTAGGGCCTTGCCATGGGGACATCCTTCCAGCCCGCCCATGCTGGGCAAGCCAACTCAGATGTCACCTATTCGTGCAGCAGACCCAAGCAACAGCCTGATCGGATTGCTAACCAGAGCAACCTATATCAAAATATTTGAACCATCCCGCGTTTGATGCGCACCTCCTTCCTTGGGAAGGTGCATGTCATGCCGAGCAAGTACGACCGGGACACGCGGGCGAAGGCGGTTCGTCTTGTGCTGGACCATCGCGATGACTATCCGAGCGAGTGGGCAGCGATCACCGCGGTGTCCAAGCGGTTGGGGATGACCGCTGAGACGTTGCGTCACTGGATCCGTCAGCACCAGATCGACGAAGGTGATCGCGACGGTGTATCCAGCTCCGCGGCTGCAGAGATCCGCGCCCTCAAGCGACGTAACGCTGAGCTGGAGCAGACGATCGAAATCCTGAAGGCGGCAACAACTTTCTTCGTGCGGGAGAGCGACCCGCGCAACCGCCGCTGACCGCTACGGTCTGCCAGTTCATCGCCGAGAACAGGAACCGTTTTGGGGTCGCTCCGATCTGCCGCGTGCTCACCGAGCATGGGGTGCCGATCGCCCCGCGAACATTCCACGCCTGGGCCACGCGGGCGCCGTCGAAGCGGGCCCTGTGGGACGCCACGATCACCGAGATCCTGGCCGGCTACTACGAGCCCGACGAACACGGCCGCCGCAAGCCGGAGTCGCTGTACGGGTCGTTGAAGATGTGGGCCCATCTGCAACGCGAAGGCATCCCAGTGGCCAAGTCCACCGTGGAGCGGCTGATGCGCAAAAACGGCTGGCAGGGCGTTCGGCGGAGCAAGACGGTCCGCACCACCGTCGCCGACCCGAATGCGGTGCGCCCGCCGGATCTGGTCGACCGCCAGTTCGGCGTGGGCGCCCCCAACCTGCTGCTGGTGGCCGACTTCACCTACGTCAGGCTCATCACCGGGATGTTCGTCTACGTCGCGTTCGTCATCGACGCCTACGCCGGGGCCATCGTGGGCTGGGAAGCCTCGGGTTCCAAGCACACCCGCTTCGTCGAATCGGCGATCCGCCAGGCCGCCGCACTGCGTGCACGGCAGGGCCATCCCATCGAGGACGGCATCCATCACAGCGACGCAGGCAGTCAATATACAAGTGTGAGATTCGGTGAGACACTGACTCTTTCGGGATTACGTCCCTCGGTCGGCAGCGTCGGCGATGCCTACGATAACGCGTTGGCCGAGACCACCATCGGGCTCTACAAGAACGAGTGCATCCGGGCGGATTCGCCGTTTCGCCGCGGCCCGCTGAACGCCCTGGGCGATGTCGAGTACATCACCGCCGACTACGTCGCCTGGTACAACCAGCAGCGCCTCATGCACCGCCTCGGGCGCATCCCACCGGCCGAAGCCGAAGCCCGCTACTATTCCGAACTCGTGACCGACCAACCGGCCGGCTCACAGAACCCCGAGGGTGCATGAAACTCGGGACGGTTCATATTTCCTTCGCCTTCTGCGTCTTGTTCGGGCTCGCCATGATCGCGAACACTCACGCCGCTAGCGACGGAGTTTGGTATTGGTACAGCGTTTTTTTTGCCGCCGGCAAACACCTCTATTCCGATATGCATCTGGTGTTGCAGCCGGTCTACGTACTCGAAACCAGCGCCTTCATGGCCGTGCTCGGCAAGGGATGGCTGGTCTCGAAGATCCCGGCGGTACTTCATTTGGTGGCGTACTGCCTGGCGCTTCGCTTGCTGATGCGGCGAACGAGCCTTTCAGACGCCGGCAAGGGGATCGTGCTCGCCTGCGCTTTCTTTGTCACCGTTTCCTTCGAGGCATACCGCTTCGACGACTACCACGTCCTTGCCGACTGCTTTGTCCTGTATTCCCTGCTAGCGCTGCTGGCCTTGCAAAAAGCGTCGAGCGCCGTCCGTGCCCAGGGTATGGTGGCGTTACTTGGCGCGCTATCCGGCCTGGCGCTGACCACCCGGCCCAACGACGGTGCTGCGCTGATCGTTGCTGTGGTACTTGGCATCATGTGCCTGGCACCCGCGAGGAAACTCTTGTCCTTACTCGCCTACGGCGTCGCGACGGGCTTGACCGTCCAGATCGTCGTGGCCCTTACCGGGGATTCCTTGCATGACTACGTCACGTCGACGCTTCTGAATGCTGCCGGCAATAAAGGCGGCACGTTGGACATTTTGTTGCACCCTCTGCGGCTTCCCTGGAGCAGGGTTGTATGGCTGTGTCATGGATTTCAGAGCTCAGTAGCGGCGGGGTGCGCCTTTTTTTGCGCTAATCTGGGTTTTTTGCGCTGCGCCCGCTGGGCCGCAAACATGGCTGGAAGCGGATCGTTTTCGCCGCGGTTGGCCTCGCAATGATGATCGACTGGGCTTACGCACTGTATGTGACTTTAATTAGAGACAATGTTGCATTGGTAATTATCTACAGCCCGCTCGTAATTTTGGCATACGGGCTGTGCTTATGGGTGGGTTGGAAGTTTATCCTGTGGCTACTGGGCTCGCCCCGCGTCCGCGATTGGGATACCCGCGAGATCCTCATTTTCATACCGCTCGGACAATTGGCTTCGGCATCGATGTCCTCAGGTGAATCACATTTTGACCTTTATTCGCCGGTGGCGGTGTTGATTGTAGTGTTGGCTATTTGCTCGCCCATCCACGTCAAGAAGCAATGGATAAGAGAATTTCTGTACGCTTCCGCTGTTCTGCTGATTTGTTCCACAGTTGTCTACCGATTTCATGATCCCTGCCACTGGCATACGTATTCGGAAAAGCCCATGTTCAGCGGTCGAACTGTGTATCACCACCCCGACTATGGCCCAATGGTAATCAGCACCGAGCTATTGCATATGATTAAGCCAGTCTGTGAGACGATCGAAGAAAAGGGCCCGGACAATGATCTGTTGTCCATTCCGTTGCCTTATGCAAACTATTTCTGCGCCATACCGCCGTGGAATAATGCGGTCCAGACATTTTTCGACATATCCTGTGAGCAAACCATTCAAAATTTGATTACTGAGCTGCGAAATTCGCCGCCGAAGTGGATCTTCCTCCAGCGGGAGCTCAAAATCCTTCGCTTGCACGAGGTGGTATACAACCATGGCAACCCACTGCCGCATCGGTTGCTAAACGACATGATCGAGCAGAAGATCAACGATGGTGCGTGGAAAGTCGTTTATACGAGCGACTTTGGCAACAGCGTTAAGTGGGACAATAAATGGTTGCTGATCCAAACCCGGTAGTCCGTCGGAAGCACCACCGTTTTCCCGCCCCCGAGCTTGCTGGCCTCGTCCGGTGGCGCGCCGGACGAGCCGGATTGGTCTGACCGGGGCGTCGACCCGAATCCGCGGCGGGGTAGTGTTCTGCCAGAATATGCAGGCGCCGCGCTGAAATCCAGGCCTGCCACCCACTACAGGAAGCGCTGCATGGAGAACTACCTGACTAACCTGTTTAACCTAGAGGATAAAGTCGCTGCGCTGACCGGAGCCGGCGGGCATCTGATTGGCGAGATCAGCAGAGGGCTCGCAAAAGCGGGTGTCAAGGTGGCTATCTTGGATTCGCGAATCGAGAAATCCGAAGCGGTCGCGGCGGAAATCCGCGACTTCGGCGGGCAAGCCCTCCCGCTGCGTGTCGATGTCCGGAGCAAAAGCGATTTCGAGGCCGCGCTGGATGAAATTCTGGAAAAGTGGGGTGACCTTCATATCGCTGTCAACGGTGCGGGTATAAATTCGCCGACGCCATTTCTCGATATTAGCGTCGAGGAATGGGATGAAGTGCTCGCTACTCAACTCACCGGTACCCTCCTGGGTTGCCAAGTCCTGGGTGGTTACATGGTGAATCGCGGATACGGCGCGATCATGAACATATCTTCTGCGTCTGCCGGTCCACCCCTATCGAAGGCCTACGCCTATTCGGTTGCGAAGGCTGGGATTGTCAATCTGACTAAAAACTTGGCGCGGGAATGGGCTCCAGCGAGAGTGCGGGTAAACGCCTTACGCCCCGGATTCTTTCCCACCGACTGGAATCGCAAGAATTTCATTACTCCCGAACGGGAAGCAGCGATCTTGGGCCATACTCCAATGAACCGCTACGGAGAAGTGAGCGAATTGGTCGGAGCGTCTCTGTGGATGCTGTCGGATGCCGCCAGCTTCGTCACCGGCGCAGAGATCGCAGTTGACGGCGGTTTTAGCGCCATGTCAATTTGAGGGGACTCGTGACTAACCCACGAACAGTAGTCATTACCGGCGGTAACAAAGGCATCGGTCAGGATATCGCCCGCGCTTTCCACCACCACGGCGACGACGTCATCGTCGCCTCACGCAGCGACAACGGCTTCGCTGATGAATTTTCTGAGCGCATGCGCTTCATCGCCTGCGACGTACGCGATCCCGAAGATCTGCAGGCTGTGGTAAATGCCGCGGCGAAATCCGGCAGCATCGACGTGTTTGTCAACAACGCCGGCTACTCGGAATGGCGGTCACTCGAGAACATTGATGAGGCTTTTTTGGGACAACATGATCGCCACTAACCTGAAGGGTTGCCTATTTGGTTGCCAAGCCGCTGCGGGTGCCATGCCTTCTGGCGGGGTCATTATTAACGTCTCCAGCATCGCCAGCAAGCGCGGAACTCCGAACAACACTGTTTACTGCGCGTCGAAGTTCGGCATGAACGGCATCACTCAGGCTCTTGCCAAGGAGTTGGGGCCCAAGGGAATTCGTGTCAACGGTGTCTGCCCGGTGCTGGTAGCCACGGATGGATTGATGGAGGGTTTGCGGCGGCCCGAAGCTCCGCCCGGTGGCGACAGCGTTGAGGATTGGCTGGCCAATTTTGCTGCAACGCAATCCGCCTTGCGCCGCTTGCCAACGGGCGGCGAAGTCGCCGATCTCTGTCTCTATCTCGCATCACCGGCAGCGTCGGCCATTACCGGCCAGAACATAAATGTCGATTGCGGCGTGTTGCCGCAATAGTGATCCGACTAGCACCCGTTAAGCTTAACTTTAGGATGCGTTCGCCGTAACAGGTTGACTTGACACTGGTATAGAGACGTCTTCACGGCTTTTTGACCACGGTTTACGGGCGTAAGAGACGACGATTGCCGCGCATGCGAGCAGCCACAAGAGGGGGAGCCAACGCCGCAGTGGTTTCCACGAGATCCAGGCGGCCAGTCCATGCGCTGATGATTGGCGAGAAAGGCAGTGGTGTCTGGGCGATGCTAAGTGCGGCGGCGAGACTGACGCAGATCCCGACTGCGCGACGACCGTCCTCAATTGTTGCGAGTCGGTCAAAGATTCCCGATCCCGGAGGGCCGTCCGGGTCGCGTATCAGCAGCGCTGCGACTGGTAACACGAAAACGAGGTAGTAGTGGTAAACCAACGGCGGGGAAAGCGAGGCGGTAGCTAGCAGGGCGATTCCGACCATCACCGGGGGGACGCGTCTTCCGAGGGCGAACAAGCAACCGACAATCAGGACAAGTACGCCATATCCGATCAATGAGCGCGCACCGCTGAGGTAGCCAACATGCAAGTCGCCCGCCCCGTTCTTGATGGCATCGGGGATCAATAGGAGTCCCCTGCCGAAGGACACGTTATAGGAGACGAGCAGCAAACTCTGATTAAGGTTTCCCGAATTATGACCGCGCATATTGTCGACTGTCTGCACGATGGTTCGCGGAAAGTCATGCGGCGTCAGCAGCAAGTACGCCGCGAGGTTGGATAGTATGCCCCCGACGGCCGCGATGCCGCCCAATCTCCATTGACGAGCCGCGAGTAACGCAACTCCCAACAAGGCGAACTGTGGTTTGACCAGCGCAGCCAAGATCACCATCACTGCGACCACCCCCCCACCGTTGTCTGCACAATGCAATCAAAAACACCAGCATGATCGGCACTACAAACCCGGTCGAGTTACCTCGATCGACATCGACCAATGCCGGAATGGCGGCCGCGCCGCAAGCCACGAAAATCACGAGCCTTTCCAGACCACGTGCGCCCCGAGCGGCCCAGAAGGCGGGAGGAGTAAGGACCGCCATGGTCAGAGCGATCAGGTATCCGAACAAGACCAGTTGCGGCACACCCAACCAGCTACCTAAGAGCGCAAAAAGCCGAAACGGCATGAGCGCTGCTGCCGAGTACACACCGGTGCTAGAGACGAAGTAGTGATGCCAGGGGTCCGGCTGCTGCATCAAAGCCACCAGATCCGCATAATCGGTGAAGCAGTGGCGCCCGACGCCTTTGACCATGTCGTCCCGGCAATCGTCGCGTAGATAGAACAGAGATGTGATTACGTCTTTGGAGAAGTATTGGGTGAGTACGAAGCTCGTGGCCGCCGCCACCGCTGACATCAGAAGGATGGTGCCGATTAGTAGCGTGCGCTCGGACTGTTGAAGGACGCCTGAAAGCTGCTCACGGATCGAGATAGCGACCTTTCGAGGCGTGTCGGCCGATAGCCTCACATTTATCCCCTCGGTGGCACTAGGGGCTCGGCGTCTCATCTTCAGCGTCGTCCCCGCTGCGCCGGAACGAGAAGTGCCGGTGGCCGAAGTAGCTCAGAAATGTGGTGGATGCGACGATGATCCCTTGTCCCGCAATGCGGTTCAGGCCCATCTGGACCAGCAGAGGTAACACTACAATGTTCACTGCGAGCCCGGTGAGGTAGACGCTCCAGAATCGCACCAGGTCGCGAAAAACGTGTCCGCGAACGTGGAACACGAACCGTCGATGCAACACGAAAGCTGATAACACAGCAAGTACGTGCGCGACGCCGACGGTCACCAGTGATCCGGCGACCTTGCCGAATCGATGGTCAACGAGGTGGCCCACGGTCACCGAGCAGGCAATGAATATCGCGAACCCTACGACGGTGTTGATCACCCCGACCATCAGGAACGCTACCCGCTGATCGTGAACCAGTCGGATCAGCGGCCCAGGGGGCGCAGCTTGTGGTGGCAGGTCAAATTCGGTCATCCGAGGCTCTCGAACGCGGCGATCTGTTCTTGAGTCACCGCCAGCGGGTCGGCGCCTTCGTGCACGCGCCGAGCCCAGTCGATTGTCCACGTGACGGCATCCCGAAAGCCGAGCCGATTGCGCCAGCCCAGTTCACGTTCCGCCTTGCCGGCGTCGAGGGCCAGCAGGTTCGCCTCGTGGGGGTGGTCGCCAGGCTGCGGTTGCCAATGAGCACCGCCGCCCCATAATTCGGCGGCCAGCGTCGCGACCTCGCCGACCTGAACGAAACTGTCGCGGCCCGGCCCGAAGTTCCACTGACCCAAACCGGAACCAGTTAGCAGCGCGTCGGCAAGGACGAGATACCCGTTAAGGCAATCCAGTACGTGCTGCCACGGTCGCACCGCGCGCGGAAACCGCAATTGGGGCGCCCTGCCATCGGCATAGGCGGCCACCAGATCTGGTAGCAGCCGATCGTGACTGACGTCGCCACCGCCAATGACGTTGCCGCCCCGCGCAATTGCGGTGGGCACACCTGGAAAGCTGCGAATCCAGGACTGGGCCAACAGATCAGCCATCGCCTTGGAAGCGCTGTAGGGATCATCACCGCCGAGGGGGTCGGTTTCGACGTATCCGGCCTCCTGATCGACGTTGCGGTAGACCTTGTCGGTCGTAATGACCACGTGTGCGCGCACCGAGGGGGGTGGCGCCGACCGCTTCCAGCACGTTGAGGGTCCCGATCGCGTTGGTCTCGTAGGTGTACCGCGGGTTGCGATACGACTCGCGGACCAGCGACTGGGCGGCCATATGCACCACGACGTCGGGGGCGGCCGCCTTGACCGCCGCGGCGGTGGCTTCTGCGTCGCGGATGTCCACCCGGAAGTCGCTCACCAGGTGTTCGGTCAGCCCGGCCCGTTGGAACAGGCTGCCGTCATCGGGATTCAGGGCCAGACCGGACACCTGGTGGCCGCGGCTCAGCAGCAGTAGCACCAGCCACGGCCCCTTGAACCCGGTGTGCCCGGTGATGAGGTAATGCACGGTTATCGCGCGGCTTCGGCCATGTACTCGCGGATCGAGTCCGCGACGAAGTCCAGCATCGGTGTGGTCAGACCGGGATAGGTGCCGACCCAGAACGTGCGGTTCATGACGATGTCGGTGTTGGTCAGGTCTCCGACGAACCGGAAGTCGACGTTGCGATAGGCCGGCTGCTTGACGAGGTTGCCGGCGAACAGCTGCCGGAAGCCGATCTTGCGTTCGTCGAGGAAGCGCATGAACTTGGTGCGCTCCACGGGGTGCTCGGGATCCAGAGTGATCGGGTAGCCGAACCAGGAGGGTTCCGACTTGGGGGTGGCGACCGGCAGGATCAGTCCCTCGGTGCCGGTCAACTTCGAGGTCAGGTAGTCGAAGTTCTCTTTTCGTGCCTGGACGAACCCGTCGATCTTGGCCAGCTGCGACAGCCCCAGAGCGGCCTGCATGTCGGTCGCTTTCAGGTTGTAACCGATGTGGCTGTAGATGTACTTGTGGTCATAGCCCTTCGGCAGGTCGCCGAGTTGCCATTCGAACCGCTTCTCACACGTGTTGTCGTTCCCGGGGGCGCAGTAGCAGTCCCGGCCCCAGTCGCGGAACGACTCGACCTGCTTGCGTACCAGTGCCGACTTGACGAATACGGCGCCACCTTCACCGGTGGTGATGTGGTGGGCGGGGTAGAAGCTGACGGTCGCGGTGTCGCCGAAACTGCCGGTGCGTTGGCCGTCGTAGGTCGATCCGAGTGCGTCGCAGGAGTCCTCGATCAGCCACAGGCCGTGCTTGTCGCACAGCTCCCGCACGGTGTCGAGGTCGAACGGATTGCCCAGGGTGTGTGCCATCATGATGGCCCGTGTCTTGGGCCCGACGGCCTCACGCAGCCGCTCCGGGATGGCGTCGTAGGTGCCCAACTCGATGTCGACCACCACCGGCCGCATGCCGTTTTGGATGATCGGGTTGACGGTCGTGGGGAAGCCGGCGGCCACGGTGAGCACTTCGTCGCCGGGCTGAAGTGGCCCCTTGCCGAAACGCTTTTTGTTGCCGGCGAGCTTGGGGCTGGTCAGGGCGCTGAGAGCACACAGGTTGGCGCTGGACCCGCTGTTGACGAAAACGGCGCCGCGGGCTCCCACGTAGCGGTACAGAGCGCGCTCGAACAGCGGATGGAACCGGCCGGCGGTCAGCCAGCCGTCCAGAGATGCGTCGACGAGTGCGGCGAAATCCTCCGGATCCAGGACCTTGCCTGAGACTGGGACGGGCGTCTCGCCAGCGACGAATTCCGATGTCACGAGCTTGCGCTTGGCGTATCCGCGAACCGCCGCGAGGATGTCCTCGCGATCCTGCTCGAGCCCGCCCTCCCCAAACTCATCGGTATCGAGTCTTGAAATGACATCTCCTCAAAGCTGTGTATGTGGAACATTATGCGGCGGCCTCAAAACCCCTCCGGCCGCGTCGCTGCGTTGCTAGTGTGTCATCTGCGCGACGCCACGTCAGCGAAACCGCGCTTGGGGGACAAACTACTTGAGATTGGAACAATGGTAATGAAAGCCGTGCTCCTCGCGGGCGGCCTCGGCACCCGTATGCGTGAGGAGACCGAGTTCCGCCCGAAGCCGATGGTGGAGGTGGGCGGTCGCCCTGTGCTTTGGCACATCATGAAAATCCTTGGCCACCACGGCATTTCGGAGTTCGTGGTGTGCACGGGTTACAAGAGCGAATACATCAAGGGCTACTTCTCCAACTATGGGGTGTCCAACCTGGACTTCACCATCACACTTGGCGACCAGTCCAGCATCAAGTACCACGGGTCTCACGATGAATTCAATTGGCAGGTGACGGTTGCCGATACAGGTCTGGACACGATGACCGGAGGTCGGATCAAGCGCATTCGGAAGTACGTGGGCGACGAGACCTTTCTGTGCACCTACGGCGACGGGATCGCGGACGTGGACATTCCCGCGCTGATCGAGTTTCACCGCGCGCACGGCAAGATCGCGACCGTGACAGCGACCCAGCCGATGAGCCGGTTCGGAGTCATTGACCTCGAACAAGACGGAGCCGTTGCCAAATTTCGAGAGAAGCCCAAAACCGAGGACTGGATCAACATCGGCTACTTCATTTTTGAGCCGGGAGTGTTCGATTATCTAGAAGGCGACGAAACGGTCCTCGAGGATAAGCCCTTGCTGCGGCTTGCCGAGGATCGTCAAATCGCCGCATTCCCGCACCACGGATTCTGGCAGCCGATGGATACTTTCCGGGAATCGCAATTACTGAACAACCTCTGGAGCGGTGGTAACCCACCCTGGAAAGTGTGGAGTTAGGTGCGGCAGTGAAGAAGAAAATCGCAGTGATCTCGCCCGCTTTCAATGAAAGTGAGTGCGTCGAAGAATTAGCCCGGCAGCTCGCAAAGGTGTTCGACTCCGAGCCGGAATACGACTTCGAGGCGATCATCATCGAGAACGGTTCGACCGATGACACGATGGACAAACTGCTTGCAATTCATGAGGCGGACCCGCGTTTCAAGATCTTGCAACTGGCCCGCAACTTCCGGATGGATGGCGGGCTGACCGCCGGTCTCAACGTGGTGGATGCCGATGCCGTCGTACTAATGACCGCCGACCTGCAGGACCCGCCCGAGTTCATCCACGACATGATTCGCGCGTGGGAACAGGGATACGAAAACGTTTACGGAGTTGTCACCGAACGGGGTGGCGTCGGTCCCATCCGCAGGATGAACTCACAATTGTTCTACTGGCTCGCCGGTTACCTCACCGACGATCGGATCACCAAGAACGCTAGCGACTTTCGTTTGGTGGACCGCAAAGTTTACGAGGCGGTGCGCGCGATGGATGAACGCAATAGGTTCGTTCGGGGCCTGTTCTCCTGGGTCGGTTTCAAATCGATCGGCCTGCCGATGAAGCGGGCACCTCGTTTCGCAGGGGAATCCAAGGCTTACACGTTTGGCGTAATCGACCTGGCAGGCAAGGGTATCCTTGCCCATTCCTACATGCCGCTGCGGCTTATCACGCTCACCGGCTTTGCCTTGAGTGGTCTCGCAGCCGTCTCCGTGGTTCTGCTCGCTGTGCGCTTCTTCCTAATGGGGGTGCCATTTCCCGGGTACGGCTCTTTGATCTGCATCATGCTGATCGGTTTCGGTGTTGTCACATTGCTCCTCGGGGTCGTCGGCGAATACTTGGCGCTCATTTACGAGGAAGTCAAACAACGCCCCAATTTCGTTGTGACCAGGAAAGTCGGGTTATGACAGCGCCAACTAAATACGGTGACCAGCTGATCGACTGGTTGGTCGGCGCCGGTTACACCCATTGCTTCTTCGTCGCCGGCGGCAACATCATGCACCTTCTCGATTCAGTCCGAACCCGGATGGTGTGTGTGCCCTTTGTTCACGAGGTAGGTGCCGCGATCGCGGTGGAACACTTCAATGCTTCACGCGATGACGGTGCCGGTCGTGCGATGGCCCTGGTCACCGCCGGGCCCGGCATTACGAATGCGCTAACGGGCATTGCCGGAGCTTGGCAGGAAAGCCGTGAATTGTTGGTCATCGGCGGACAGGTCAAGAGCAGCGATCTGAGCCGCGGTTCGGTACGTCAGCGTGGCATCCAGGAGATCGACGGCGTCGAGCTGGTGAGCAGTATTACCAAGCGGGCGTTACGCATTGAACGACCGGTCGAACGCGACATCGTCCTAGACGCAGTCCTCGATGGTCGCACGCCACGGCAGGGACCGGTATTTCTCGAGGTCTGCCTCGATGCCCAGGCGGCACCCACGATCCCGGCGCCGGAGAGCCCGGCGGTCCCCGAGGCGGCCGCTCTGGATGACGTGCCCGCGGCCGAGGTCGAACGGGTTGCCGCGTGGATGCGCGAGTCGGAGCGCCCAATCATCCTCATCGGTGGTGGGGTGAGCCGTCGCGCCGTTCGAGCGCTGGGGGAGCGGACCGCAGCAGCCGGCATCCCCCTCATGACGACCTGGAACGGCATCGACCGGGTTCCGACCGAGCACCCGCTTTACGCGGGGCGCCCCAACGGCGCTGGACCCCGGGCGGCCAACATCCTTATTCAGCAGTCAGACCTGGTGGTCGCAATCGGCACCCGGTTGGGTTTGCAGCAAACCGGCTTTGCCTGGGAGGAGTTCGTGCCGGTAGGGCGCGTCGTCCAGGTCGATATCGACGCCGCGGAGTTGGAAAAAGGACACCCACGCGTCGATTTGCCACTGTGTGGGGAAGCCAACCGATTCCTGGCCGCTCTGTACGCCGCCGATCTCGGCGATCCGGCGCGGTGGGAAACGTGGCGGGAGTTCATCGCTTCTGTACGGGCCGAGTTGCCCCTCAACGACCCGCAAAACGTTACCTCTCCCGGCTTTGTCAAACCGTATGAGTTCGCGATGCAGCTGTGTGACATCGCCGAACCAGACGCGGTCGTCCTGCCGTGTAGCAGCGGCAACGCGGAGGTCGTAGCTATGCAGGCCCTCCAGCTGCGGGCTGACCAGAAGGTCGTCGGCGACAAGTCGTTGGCGAGCATGGGCTATGGGCTCTCCGGCGCCATCGGCGCTGCGCTGGCTAACCCCGGTCGGCAAGTTCTGCTCAACGAGGGAGACGGCGGGTTCGCGCAGAATCTGCAAGAACTCGGCACGCTCGCGGTCACTGGAGTAAAGCTCAAGGTTTTCTTGATGGTGAATAACGGCTACGCGTCGATCCGGATGACGCAGCGCAACTACTTCAACGGAGCCTGGATCGGCTGCGATGCCACGACTGGCCTGGGCCTGCCGAACTGGCAGGATTTGGCCAAGGCGTACGGCATTCCGTATGCACGAATCGAAGTCAAAGCCGGCACGGACGGTGGTGACTTGCGTTCGTTGTTCGATGCTTCCGGTGTGACTGAGCTGCTTCAAGCAGACGGTCCTGCACTGATCGAGGTCCCAGTAGACCCCGAGCAGACCTACTACCCGAAAATCAGCTCGGCGGTGCAGCCAGACGGTTCGATGAAGTCCAACCCGTTGCACCGGATGAGTCCGCCGCTGCCAACCGCGGTGGAGGAACGCGTTCTCGTCCACCTCAAGTCGGCAGTACCCCAAGCCTGAGCACATGATCCAGCTAATAACGCCGTTACGCCACGAAATTGGTACGCATGTCGCAGAATGGAGCGCGTTAAGGCGTCGACGTGACGAGGGAGGCACGATCGTATGAACAAGCCAAGCCAGCGAGACCGTGAAATTTTTGAGAACCTCTTTGTACTGGAGGCGGCCAACAATCACTGGGGCGACTTGGAGCGTGGCAAGAAGATTGTGAGCGACTACGGTCGGGTGGTCCGCTACAACTCGGTCAAGGCCGCGATCAAATTCCAGTTCCGCGACGTCGAGAACTTTATCCATGACGACTTCAAGGGCAATAAGGAGATTCGCTACATCAGCAAGACTGAGGCGACCCGACTGTCCAAGGCGAACTTCAAAGTGCTGGCCGAAGAGACCAGGCGCGTCGGCTGCATTCCGATGGCCACTCCGTTCGACGAAACGTCCGTCGATCTGTGCGTTGAACTCGACTTTCCGATCATCAAAGTGGCGAGTTCCGATTGCAACGACTGGCCTTTGCTAGAGAAGATCGCCTCCACGCGGCGCCCGACGATTATCTCGTCCGGCGGTGCGAATGAGAAGTCGCTTGACGATGTCGTGACGTTCTTTGAGCATCGCGCCATTCCACTGGCGATCAACCACTGTGTGAGTCTCTACCCTTCCGAGGACTACCAGCTCGAACTCAACCAAATCGACTATCTACGTTCGCGATACGACGACCATGTAATCGGTCTGTCGACCCATGAGTATCACGACTGGCACTCAAGCATGCTGATTTCTTACGCGAAGGGGGCGCGGACCTGGGAGCGACACGTCGACATCGACTACGACGACGTACCCGTCTCGTCCTATTGCTCACTTCCCGAGCAAATCGACACATGGTTCAAGGCTTTCCGGAAAGCCGAAGAGATGTGCGGTGGTTCATCAGACCGCCGCCGGGTGCTTCCGAAAGAGGAGATCCAGTACCTGGATGCATTGGTCCGCGGTGCTTACGCCAAGCGTGACCTAGAGCCGGGCTACGAATTCCACAGCGCTACCTTCAACGACGATTTTTACCTAGCCATTCCTCTTCGTAAAGGCCAGCTTTCCTGTCGAGAGATCCTGAACGGTCAAAAAGCTCACCGAGCCGATCAAAGTGGATGAGCCACTGACGATCGAACACGTCGACGGTCCCTATGCCGAGTCGGACTACCTGCGTCAGTTCATCCTCGACCGCGGGTTCTGACGAGGTCATGGCGAAGTCCGCTCAGCTGCCCGCCCCCGACGGGAAGCAAGCCGGTGCACCCACACTGTGTCCGATCTGCGGTGCTGCCGCGACTGTCCAAGCCCATGGCAGGATCGCGCCATTCATTTTGGAGCTCCCAAGGTGACCCAGCGGACGCCGAGCGGCGCACGGCGTTGTGTTGTTGCGTCACTTGCGATTTGGTCTACTTCTCGCATCGATTCGACGAGAAGGCTCTCGATGCAATGTATTCGGGGTACCGGAACGGCCGGTATCTATCAATACGGCGACGTTGGGAGCCTTGGTATTCACGCAACGTGAATTCGGCGACGGAGCCTGGATCGGAGGGTGCTGCCGAACGCGTCGGGTTCCTGACCGGGATCGTTGCGTCCTATACCAACATCAATGAGTTGCGCAACATCGTCGACTACGGCGGCGATGAAGGTCAGTTCTTTCCCGTAGGCTACGCGGGCCCGAAGTACGTTATTGAGGTTTCGGGCAAGAAACTGGTGGACGGTGTACGGGCGGCGGCATCGCTGGTGGAGCTACCAGAACAACCCCATCTGGTCATCGCGGCTCATTTGCTCGAGCACCTCGTGGACCCTGCGGCGCTGGTCAAGGAAGTTCGGGCCGCTATCGGTGAGGATGGGCTGTTCTACGTTGAGGTTCCATTGGACCGGCCGAAGGTCCGCCCTTGGCATGGGGGAGAGCGCTACCGTCGCTTTCTCGACTGGGTGTCAGCCACCCATGGCAGTTGGGTTGCTGCAGATTTCGCTGCCGGCGTTGCGCGGAACCTGGGTCGCACCGTACCGCGACTTGGGGCCGTCAAGCAGAGCGAGCACATCAACTATTTCTCGACGAAATCGTTGCGGGCGTTGCTTGCCGCGGGAAATTTCCGAGTAGTCTGCACGCAGGCCGACCCAACCGCGAGTGTCGGGGGTTTGCGGATGGGCCGCTTGGGAGTGCTCGCCATTCCAGTTTGACCGCAGCGTGACGCCGAATTAGTTGCGGCCCAGCACTCCGCGGGCCGTGATCTCAATCTGGCGATCAAGGGGCAGGCTCGCCAAATCCCATTTCCGGCAGCGCATTTCCCAATCCTGGCCGTCGGAATGGTAGCGATCTGGATTACCGGGCTTGACTTCGCCGCGGCTGATCACTGTGTCGGGACGGATCACTGACGCAACCCGTGCAGCTAGCTCAGCCATCTCGACCAGCTCGCCGCCACTGTCAACCGTGGCGGGTCCCACGCCTCCCTCGGCCAGACCTATTGCCAGTAACTCTTCAGCGAGCACGAAGCGACGAAATACCGGTCGGCGCGCCATGATTCGGATGGACCCCGCCGCAGCATCGCGGATCATGGAGCCGAGCGCGTAACCCTCGGGTTTTTGCACATGGGCGCCGGAAATGCTCCACGCCCGCACCACGACGGGAACCGCATCAGTCTCGGCGGCGGCTTCGTTCATGCGGATTTCTGCCTCACGCTTGAGGTAGCCGTACGGGTTGTCCTCAATCGGAGCTGTGAGAGCGTCTTTCGGGTAAACAGCCGCTCCGCTGGAAACCGTAAGTACAAGACGTACGCCTGGCAGTCGTGTGGCGTGCAGCAGGCGATCCGTCAGTGTCCGATTAGCCGAAATGTACTCATCGAGCGACAACTCGGCGACTCGGTCGCGGGTGAGAAACGCGCAGTCCAGCACGACGGTCGGGGCAAAATCGGCCACCTCCCGCTCGTCCCACACGCGGCACTCGATATCGCGACCATCAACTTGGATAGTCCGGGCTCGACTGGCCAGCGCTAGGGTGGGCAGATCCAAGGGGGCCAACAGGTCCAGAGCAGTCCTTCCAAGCCAACCTGATGCGCCGGTGACAAGTATTCGGTCGTCGCCGATCGCCTTTGTCGCAAGTGCGCGCGCGCCGGCACTCACCATTTCGTCAATTTCGTTGATCAGTCACGAACCCCTTTCCGGTTTCCGTAGCTTTCGGCGCAGCACCTCCAGACACCCCGCGCCGATGAACACAGGCAATCGCTTCTTGAATTCTTTGTCCTCTTTTTTGCTCAGACCGCTAATATCGTTGTAGTCAGCAACAACGATATCCACGTACCGAGTCACGAGTGCCGGGTTGGAAAAAACAGCGAATATTGAAGTCCCAGTCGGCCCATAACCGATAACGCAGGTTGTAGGGGCCGATATTGCTGAAAAGTTCGCGGCGGTAAAAAATCGCCTGATGGCATATGTTCCGCTCGAATACCAGACGGTCAAGGTCGAATATTCCGGCGTACCGGGTTCCCTTCGAGCGCATGATCACGTCGCCATATATAAGATCCGCGTTCTCCTGCTCGCTGGCGAAATTGGCTATTTTAGCCAGGGTATCCGACTCGTAGAGTGCATCATCGGCTCCAAGGAAAAACAGCCATGCACCGCTGGCCATGCCTACGCCGCGGTTCATGGCATCGTAAGGGCCTTTGTCCGGGCCGGAATGGAGGATAAGACGCTGGCCGAAGCTGGCGCGGTAGTTTTCGACGACGTCCATAGTTCCGTCCGTGGACCCGCCGTCGACCAGGACGACCTCGAAGCTGCGGAACGTTTGAACGGCAATGCTGTTCAGGCAGGCCCGCAGGGTCGACATCACATTAAAGGTCGGAATGATGATCGAGAACTCGGGTGCTCTCCCGGGATCGTCCACTAATCATCCTCACGGAAGAACGTGCCGTCGGCTTGCAACATTCGACCGTTGCGTAAATCCGTGAAACAAGGTTGTAGCCCGGTCAACGTGAAGCCCAGCGAATGCGCGAGATCGAGTGCCTCGCGTATGAGCATGCCGCCTTCGTAGAGGGGCACGAACGACAGTTCGAGTTGCATACCGACGCAATGCTCGCTTACCGTCGACGTGCTTCCTGCCAGCACTTGCTTCTCGAAGCCTTGAACATCAATTTTGAGAAATGCGACGTCGGTTGGTCGCAAGATTTCCGCGGCTATAGAGTCGAGTCGGTGTATCGGTACTTCTTCGACCCCGACATAATTAGCTGGGGGATAGGCTTCCCGATGAGTTTCTAGCATAGGCAATACTGAGCTGCTTTCGCCCGAGTTGCCCGCTATATGTATCGATGTAACGCCGTCATAGTCACCCAGCGCACAATGTCGGCACTCCCATCTCAAATCGCCGGAGGCCTCGCGCCGCAATTTCTTGAATGGTCCCGACAGCGGTTCGAACGAGACTATTTGCCCTTTGAATCCCGCTGCACGCAGACCGGCGCCGTACTGCCCGGAGTTGGCGCCGACATCGAGAACTACGTTGACTTGGTGCGATTCCAGTTGACGCAAGAAATTGCGCTTGAAGTCCAGATCAGGACGGTACCGGGACACTTCGATGCCGCCACGCTGCATGATTGCGCGGGCACGATGAAAGAAACTCACCTTGTCACACTCACGTCGTCCATCTATTGCCTCACCCCGGCGGCGTTCTCCCGATACCACGCGACGGTTGACGCGATGCCGTCAGCGAGCGCGATGCTGGGCTGCCACCCTGCCTCCCGTAGCAACGAAACGTCCAGCACCTTTCGGGGCGTGCCATCCGGTTTGGTTGCATCCCAACGAGTTTCGCCTCGGTAGCCGACCGCTTTGGCTACCATTTCGGCGATTTCGCGGATCGTGTGGTCGACGCCGGTACCGACGTTGACCTGATTCGGCCCGTCAAAGTGTTCAAGCAAGTGCAAGCACGCACTTGCAAGATCATCGACGTGCAACAGCTCACGCCGAGGTGTCCCGCTGCCCCAGTTCGTAACCGCCGGTGCGCCCGTAGCTCTCGCTTCGTCATACCGACGAATGAGTGCCGGCAGCAGATGCGAGTCGGACGGGGAGAAATTATCTCCCGGCCCATACAAATTCGTGGGCATCGCGGAAATCCACGGCAACTCGTATTGACGCCTCACCGATTGCACGTGAAGAATCCCGGCAATCTTGGCGATAGCGTACGCGTCGTTGGTCGGCTCGAGCGGCCCGGTAAGCAGCGCGTTCTCTCGGATCGGCTGCGGACTGAACTTCG
This sequence comes from Mycobacterium kiyosense, assembly GCA_021654635.1. Lineage (NCBI taxonomy): Bacteria > Bacillati > Actinomycetota > Actinomycetes > Mycobacteriales > Mycobacteriaceae > Mycobacterium > Mycobacterium kiyosense. Next base: position 3,520,065 of record AP025179.1, on the reverse strand, counting down.
GGTAAATGCACGACGAGCCCAGAAACAGTAACCGCGGTACCCGCATCGCCACCGCTGCGTCGAGCAGATTGACCTGGATCTGCAGGTTTTCCGAGAGAAAGTCGGCCGGGTAGGTGCTGTTTGCCATGATGCCACCCACCCGGGCCGCCGCGTCGATGACCACCTGAGGCCTGGATGTGGCCATGAAGTCGAACGTCGCGGCGCGATCGGTCAAATCGAGTTGGTCCCGCGACCGCAGAACGAGATTGGTGAATCCTTCACCGAGGAACTTCCGCACCAAGGCAGAGCCGACTAGTCCGCGATGCCCGGCGATGTAGATCGGAGCCGCGCGGTCAAGGGCTCCGATTGGATAGGCAGCGGTCATTTCTCTCCGGCGAATATCGGTTCGTCGACCCAGGGTGTGCCTTCGCACTCTAGGGCGGCAATGTCCGCATCCACCATGATTCGGGCTAATTCGGCAGTGTGGATTGACGCCTTCCACCCGAGCGTTTGAGCGGCCTTGGTTGCATCGCCGATCAGCGAATCGACCTCGGTGGGCCGTAGATAGCGTTCGTCGAATCTCACGTGCTTGCGCCAATCCAGGCCGGCGTGATCGAAGGCAGTCTGGGCGAATTCCTGGACGGTGTAGCCGCGCCCCGTCGCCAGAACGAAGTCGTCGGGCTCAGGTGCCTGCAGCATTCGCCACATACCTTCGACGTACTCCGGCGCATACCCCCAGTCGCGAACCGCATCGAGGTTGCCCATAAAGACCTCGGACTGCAGGCCGGCCTTGATGCGTGCCACGGCACGCGTAATCTTGCGCGTTACGAACGTCTCACCGCGCCTTGGTGATTCGTGATTGAACAAGATGCCGTTCACTGCGAACAGTCCGTAGGCTTCGCGATAGTTACGGGTCGCCCAGTACGAGTACACTTTGGCCGCGCCATACGGCGACCGAGGATAAAACGGCGTCGACTCGTTCTGTGGCGGCGGGGATGCGCCGAACATCTCCGAAGACGATGCCTGGTAGAAGCGACATTGCACCCGGGACAGGCGGACGGCTTCCAGTAGTCGAATCGAACCCATACCAGTGGTGTCGCCGGTGTGCACGGGTTCGTCGAAGCTCACTCGCACATGCGACTGGGCCGCGAGGTTATATACCTCGTCAGGTTCGATGGTGCTCAGCAACGTCACCAACCGAGTACCGTCGATCAGGTCACCATAGTGCAGGAACAGGCGCGCACCGGGGTCGTGAGGATCAACATAGAGGTGGTCGATCCGCGAGGTATTGAACGTCGACGCTCGACGGATCAGCCCGTGAACCTCATATCCTTTGCTGAGGAGGAGTTCCGCGAGATACGAGCCGTCCTGCCCGGTGATGCCGGTTATCAGCGCTCGCTTCACTCGGTTTCCATTCCTGTCGTCGACCCCGCCGCTGTCATCAGCCCGACGTTGCGCTTAGGTCCGTTAGACCGCCTCTCCGCCCGGATTTTAAGGTACAGGACTCGGCAATCGGCCTGAATTTGCGTACTCGCGATGAAGTCGCTTCTGGGCTGCCATGAAAGATCGTTCTCCGTCTGATGCGTTCTCGGGCGCGGACTCACTCGATCTTCGGCGCCAGATCGAATTCGGCGAATGTACGAGATACGAGCTCGCGCAACTCCGTTCGGGAGTTTGGCCCCCCCGGTCGGTAGGCAACGACGGTGAGGAAGACCTTTCCGAGGATCCGACCCGAGGCCACAAAGAGCTGACCGCCGATGCGTTCGAGAGTGCCCGTCGTAATGCCCGGTTCGATCAACCGCCCAGACGCATAGTCGGCATCTGTTCCATCCGGCCGTGCCGCCGCGGGATGTAGCGAGCCGAGATTGGAGCAACCGATGGGCAGAACGGATGTGCCCAGCCCGGCCCCGATCAGTCGTCGTGCTATCCATCTCGGTGTCATCGATGCCAGCGGCAGGACGGCCAACATCTCGTTGGGTTTCTCCGCAAGCTCACTGAGAGCCTGCTTGAGCTTGAGCCTGATTTCTCGAAGGTCTGACGTCACGTGCGCTGGGTCAACCGTCACCGTGGTGAATGTCAATGCGTTTCCGCGCGTGTCGCTTTCGGACCGTGCACCGACCGGGAAGGCCAGAGTGACTGAACCGTCGTTTCCCACGCGCCCCATTTTGACCCCCAGCCTGGAAGCAACGCCCGCGAACAGCGAGTTACTCGTCCCGTTAAGCTCCCTGGCGCGTGCATCCCAACGCTCGAGATCGACATATGCGGTCAGAGTGGGGACCACTGTTGCGTGATCACGGCTAGTCTGCCGCGGTGCAGGAGGTGCCGTCGCGATCGATGAGGCAAGTTCGGGACGGCCGCGCCGAGCGAGCCGCACGATCGCGGTCAACGCCCGTGCCAGCTCCGGTGCCGAGGCAAGAGTCTGTCGGCCATCCTGCAGCAGGGCTTGGCGGCGTGTACGCGAGCCTGGAAGCGGATAACCGAAGTCATGCGTTATGCCCGTGGCTGCGTCAGCTACCACCTGGCCAAGTGCAAGGCCGTCCACGACGGTGTGGGAAGCCACCAGGGTGATAGCGGTTCCTCCGTCCTCAAGCGGCAGAACTCCGAGATGCCAGCTGGGCCCGAACTCGGGGTCGACGGGGAGGCAAGCCCGCTCGTACGTCCAGGCATTCAGATCCGTCCGTGGCCGGGGTGCTTCGGCGACGTCGATGTCCTCTGGACCCCGAGCGAGCACCCACCGATCCCTCGCAAAGGGCAACGGAGACCGCTCGATTCGGCGCCCTAACAGACTGTGGCCGAGATTTCGATGAAAGCGACGTAGACCGTCGAGATTGGCGGGTCGGTCGTAGATCCACGTGACTTGCACGAGCGTTGCGTACCCAAGCGTGCGCAGCCCAAGATAGGACGTCTGATCAATGTGCGCGAGGCGGTTATCCACGGTACGGGTGGTTACGAGGGGACGGCCGCGGTTCAAATGGCCGAGGTGGCAAGTAGGCCCCCATCCCTCAATTGCTCAGCGTGAGCGAACTCGCGGACAGGCGCCTGCGCAATCAGCTTCAATCGAGACTCGCGTTGCGGTCCAAACACCAACACCCGCACGTGCACGCCCAGCCAAGTGAGTACCCACCACGCCCTGGCCATGCGACGAATCGCCCTGGGTGCAGCCGGATCCACAATCAGCCACGTGAGGATCCGCAGGCGGTCGAGCCAACTGCGTTGCGATCGGAAATTGCGCACTGATTCTGTGCCGGCCGAGTTAGTGCGGACCGACAACTTCTTCGGTACAAAGCAGACCGCCGACCGCAACATCAGGCGATACCAGAAGTCCAAGTCGACAAGTTGATAGATGTCAGTTCGAAAGCCCCCGACATCGAGGGCCAGCTGGCGACGAAACATCACGCAGGTCGGTTCGCCGATGAAGTTACCGGACCCACCGAACAGGAGCATCTGCGCAACCAGCGACGGGCCTTCGTTGAATTCACGTAGCCGCAAGAAATAGATGTGCCGGGGACCTATACGCATCGTGAAGGGGATATTTTCGTACACCATCTGACGGGGTGCGAAAGCTAAACCGATCCTCGAATCATCGAAACACCGCGCCAGCGTTTGTAGAGCACCCGGCAATAACCAGTCGTCTCCGTGGACGAATTGGATAAGGTCACCGCGCGCGACTTCCATGCACTTGTTGTGGTTGCCGTTGAGCCCGAGTCGTACCTCGTTGCGAATCAGTCGGTCTCCGGGCCGGAGCATCGCTGCGGCGATATCAGCACAACCGTCCGGCGAGTCGTCGTCGACGACCACGATCTCAAACTCCACGCCCTCTTGATCCAGGATGCTTTGTAGGCACCGTGCGATGGTGGCGCTGTTGTTGTACATCGGAATGCACACCGAGACCAGCGGTGCCGGTGATCCTTGGCCGTCCTCATGTGGCTTCACGAAGGCCACGCTAGTTGCATCGCGGACTTACCAGTTCTCCGCCGCTGACCCGGCGGGTTAGCAGTCGCAAACCGAATGTGGGCATGCGGCAGGCGGGAAGCTAGCAAGTAGAGCATCGAGAGTTGGCTTAGAGATGGCCGATGCCCTGAGACATGAAAATTATCGCCGCCAGCGCAAGCGTGCCCTGGATGATCTGCCGACGATAAGTCCTCAGCAAAGTGTTCACCCGTAGCATCGCCGCCTGGGTCTGCCGTGGTGCCACCAGGTAACAAATAAGTGGAATCTCGACAAACACCAGTACCAAGAGGATGAACACGAGGAAGGCGCTGAATTGCGTGCTGGTACCCGCACCCGAGGCCATAATGACCGTCAACGCCATCGGTCCTTCGATGGGCGGCACCGACGCTCCGAGGCCCACCAAGAAAGCAGGCCAGGCAAGTCCACCTTCCAGCATGCTCTGGGTGCGTGCCGCGATTCGCGACATGGGGGTTTGGATTCGCGGCGGCCCCATCTCGCTGGCCATGATCTCTCCGTCCGGCCCTACGAGTGCCGGCGCAGTTTTCCGCGCCCGTTCCCGGGCCACCATTGCGGCTAGACAGAGCATCGCGATCAAACCAAGCGTGATCTGAAGGCGCCCGCCGGACAAAATTATGACTTCAGACCTTATCTCGTTAATTGTGGACATCGCGGATTGAATCGCGCCGAGCGCAATATCGTGCAGCAGAACGAGTACTGCAATTCCAACTCCGACGCCTGCGATGATGCCGCCGAACCAGTACGCGACCAGAGTCCGCAAGGCCTGCCGTCGAGATGTCAGGATTGCCGCGATTCCGATTCGCGCGGGGTCGATTAGCACCCCGAATCCTAGGCACAGCACGTAGGTCCACATCAGGAGGAACGCTACTAGGTTGGCGCGTATCTCGTGGCGTAACTGACGAATTAGTTGCACGAGTTGTCGCCACTCGGGCATCACGAGCAGCGCCTGTAGCCAGCGCGAGATATGACGGGCGGTACTGCGCCCGTGTGGCACCGCGAATCGTGGGTCTGCCAGGTGCGCAAGGGCTAGAAGCCTACGCCCGTCGTACCGGGTCTTACGGATTATGGGTTTTGCAGAGAGGGGTCCTCGGCGACTGTAGTGTGTTGCCCGTGGTCGAATCCTCACTTCCCAAGGTGGTGCGCGAGCGTGCGAGTTTGCAGCCCAACGATATTGCGCTGACCTTCTACGACTACGAGCAATCCTGGGATGGCGTCGAGCTCACCCTGACCTGGTCGCAGCTGTACCGCCGGATGCTCAACCTGGCCGCTCAGATCGCCCAACACGGCTCTACCGGCGATCGGGTGCTGCTGCTGGCGCCGCAAGGCCTGGACTACATCGTCGGGTTCCTGGCCTCGTTGCACGCCGGGCGCGTCGCGGTTCCGCTTTCGGTGCCGCAGGGCGGCGCCCATGACGAGCGCACCACGTCGGTGATGGCCGACACGTCGCCGGCCGTGGTGCTCACGTCGTCATCGGTGGTGGACAACGTCCGGCCGTACGTGACGCCGCGTCCCGGACAGGACGACACCGCCGTCCTGGAAGTCGATCAACTGGACCTCGACGCACGGCCGGGCCCGGCCGCACGGGCCACCTATGAGCAGCACCTCGACCCGCTCTACCTGCAGTACACCTCCGGGTCCACCCGGACACCGGCCGGGGTGATGTTGTCGAACGACAACTTATTCACCAATTTCGAGCAGATCATGAGCGCCTTCTACGGCATGCACGGCAAGGTGGCCCCGCCGGGTTCCACCATCGTGTCGTGGCTGCCGTTCTACCACGACCTGGGCTTCGTGCTGGGCATCATTCTGCCGATCCTGGGTGGTATTCCGGCCAAGCTGACCAGCCCGATGGGGTTTCTGCAGCGGCCCGCCCGGTGGATACAGCTGCTGGGTAGCAACACCCAGGCCTTCACCGCCGCACCGAATTTTGCCTTCGACTTGGCGGCCCGCAAGACCAAGGACGAGGACCTGGAAGGTTTGGACCTGACCACCATCCACGGCATCGTCAGCGGCGCCGAACGGGTCCAGCCGGTCACTGTCAAGCGCTTCATCGACAGGTTCAGCCCGTTCGGTCTGGATCCCAAGGTGATTCGCCCGTCCTACGGTATGGCCGAAGCCACGGTGTTCATGGCCTCACGCAGGGTGGCCGAGCCGCCCAAAGTCGTTCATTTCGACGCCACGAAGTTGCCCGAGGGCAAAGCGGTGCCGGTCGACGCCGCAAGTGACAGCACCGCACCGCTTGTCAGCTACGGCGTGGTCGACACGCAGCTGGTGCGCATCGTCGACCCGGACACCGGACGGGAATGCCCCGATGGCGTGGTCGGTGAAATCTGGGGACTGGGCGACAATGTCTCGCGCGGCTACTGGGAGAAGCCCGATGTGAGTGCCCGCACCTTCGGCGCCACCATCGTCAACCCCTCGGAGGGCACACCGGAGGGTCCCTGGCTGCGAACGGGCGATTCCGGATTCCTTTCCGACGGTGAGCTCTACATCGTCGGCCGCATCAAAGACCTGCTGATTGTCTACGGGCGCAACCATTCTCCCGACGACATCGAGGCGACGATCCAGACGATCAGCCCGGATCGATGCGCGGCCATCGCGGTTCCGATGGACGGCATCGAGAAGCTGGTCGCGATCCTCGAGATCAGGAAGAAGTTCGACAATCCCGAAGAGAAGACCGAACGCCTCGACTACGTCAAACGCGAAGTCACTTCGGCTATTTCGAACTCGCACGGGCTGGCGGTCGCCGATCTGGTGCTGGCGCCACAAGGTTCGATCCCGGTGACCACCAGCGGCAAAGTGCGCCGGGCCCTGTGCGTCGAGCTCTATCGTCAGGGAAAATTCGCCCGCCTGGATGCGTGACCAAAACGCCCCGACTGTTCTAGTTCTGGGCGAGCGCGCGGTCGGCCAGGGCCGCGATCGCCGGTGAGATGAGCCGGGAGTATTCGAGGGTCAGGTGACCCGCATCGACGTAGACCAGCGTGTTGCCGATGATCACGGGGCAGCGGTTCTTGGTGCAGAAGAGCTCCTCGAGTTCGGCGTACTGTCCACCGCCGGCCTTCACGGCCGCGGCCTCGGCGGCGATACCGGCCCGGTCGAAGGCGAACGACATGGGGGGCGAGCAGGCCGTCGCGTCAGTAAGGTGCTCGGACAGGCAAGCGGGCACCGCCGCAGTCAATCGTGGCAGCGGTCCCAGCACCAGCACCTTGGCGCCGATGCCTCGCAACTGTTGCACGAGGCCCTTCAACCCTCCGATCCACGCCGGGTCGTACGAGGTGAAACCCGACAGGAAACCATTACTGTTCTTGGCCATATACCCACGGAACACGCTCAGCACCACCAACTTCGGGTGCTCGGCGCGTAGTCGGGCCATGACCTGACCACGCCATTGCTCGCAGTGCTGCAAGTACTCGAGCAGGGGGGCAGCGAAGCGGTTGGCGATCGGCAAGTCCATCATGGGACAGGCCGCCTTGGCCATGGTCTCGATCCGCCACGGCCGCTGTGTGCCGATCTGCTGAAACGCCGGAATCCACATCGAGGCATGCGAGTCGCCGATCACGGCCACCGTGGTCTTGGCGGCGACATCGCCCGTTGCGCATTCGGGTGTCCCGGCTTGGACCGGCAGACGCAGGCAGCCGTCGAACATCATCGCGCCGAGTTCTCCAGACGCACCGGCGAGTGAGGGGTCGAGGTTCGACGGCACGTCTCGCAGGTCTGCCGATGCCGCGACCCCCGCTTGCACCTGCGCGAACACGTTCTGCACTGCCGCGTCGTAGGCAGCGACGTCGTCGCCCGTCGGTGTCGGCGGTGCGGTGATGGTCAACGCCTTTGCCTGCGCACCGTGCGCGACGGCCACCGGCATTGGGATCGAGGACACCCACATCAGCAGCGCCACGCCCACGCAGGCGGCAAGGGCGGTGGCGAGCCCGCCGGCCGCCAGGCTCTTGCCCGGCGACTTGCGCAGCGGCGCGGCATAACGCAGTGGGTTCTCGATGAAACGCAGCGTGAGCCAACCCAGCCCACCGGAAACGACAACGGCCGCCATGAACTTGCCGAACAGCCCCAGCGGGTGTCCGATGATGATCGGCGCGAACACCAGCACCGGCCAGTGCCAGAGGTACCAGGAGTAGGACAACCGGCCGACCACCCGCATCGGTGACCAACCCAGGATCCGGCCGGCGCCGCGCGTCGATATCGAACAACCGGCGCCGAGCAGCAAGGCCGTGCCCAAGACGGGAAGCAGCGCGGCAGTACCCGGATAGGGGATGTCCGGGGTGTAGGTGACGCAGGCCCACAGCACCATCGCCAGCCCGAGCCATCCGATGAGAACCGCGGCCCGTTCGGGGAGCCGGCTCCAGTACTCGGCGGTCAGCGCCACCAACGCGCCCAAGGCCAACTGCCAGGCCCTGGTGAACAGCGAGAAGTACGCCGCCAGCGGCATGACGTAGGTGACGAGCAGCGACAGCGCGAAAGAGATGAGCGCGATCAGCGTCACCAGCACCAGGTACGGCGTCTTGGACGGCTTGTTTGCTGGCGGCGCATCAGTTTTCCTGCGTCGATGCAGACGCCGGATCAGCCATGCCGTGCCAACGATCATGGGCGGCCACAGCAGGTAGAACTGTTCCTCCACGCCCAAAGTCCAGTAGTGCTGGAACGGCGAGGGCGTGCCGCCGGAGAAATAGTCGACCTGCTGGACGATGAACCAGAAGTTGGGGACGTACAGCGCGCAGGCGATGGCGTCCTTCAACGCCCCTTGGGCCGCCACCGCCGGCAGCAGCAGCGCCGCGGCGATCGCGGTGATGACACCCACCGTGGCAGATACCGGCAGCAGTCGGCGGGACCGCGCCCCATAGAACTTGCGCAGCCCGACGGTGCCGGTGTTGCTCACCTGCTTCCAGAGCTGCCCGGTGATGACGAAGCCGGAGATTTCGAAGAAGATGTCCGGCCCGACGAAGCCGCCGCTGACCCCGGGCATGGAAATGTGCCAGCCGACAATGGCCAACAGGGTGAAGCCGCGCAAACCCTCGATATCGTCGCGGAAGTCCGTCTTCTTCGGCGGTGGGCCAACCAGCGCTTCGACCGCTCGGTCGCTGTCAGTGTGGCCGGCGCTGTCGGTGTCGGTACGGCTGGCGCTGTCGGTGGGACTGACGCTCTCAGGCTGGCGCACGATCACTCACTATAGAGACGGGGACGCGAATGCTGCCGTGTAACCGGCATTTTCGTCACGATTACCGCGCTGGGGATGCATGCGAAAGTCAGGTGATCGCCGGAGTGCCCGGCGTTGGCTTCATTGCCGCGCCGTTGTTGTCGCCATTCGATTCACGTTCCAGCAGTTCGTATCCGAGACCGAACAGCGGTAGCGAATGGGTGAGCAGGTGGTCGACGGGTTCCTTACCGCTGCGTCTGCTGCGCGTCTTGCGGTTGCTCTTCGACGCGCACTTCGACAAGTCGTATGCCGGCAGGGTGGTGACACCGAACAGCGGCAGTGCGTGTCCCGGGAGCAGGTCGATGGTGCTGGCGGAGCTGGCTGGCGCCTTGCGGCGCACCGGCTTTGGCTCCGGTTGCGGGGCCACCGCCCCGGGAGCTTTACCGGTGAGGAAATACTTTGTCCGATCCAGCCAGAGCTGAGCCGTGGCAGATCGCTTGGCTTGCTTGGCTTTTGCCCTGTTGCTCTGACCCAGCTTCGAGGGCCACCAGTTCTTTTGGCCAAGCATCGCAGCGACCGCGGGCACCGTGATGGTGCGCACCAGGAAGGTGTCGATCACGATCCCGATGCCGATGGTGAATCCGGCCTGCGCCATGGTGGTGATGCTGGCTGCGATCAGTCCGAACATCGACGCGGCAAAGATCAACCCCGCCGAGGTGATCACACCACCCGTTGATCCCACGGTTCGGATGACACCGACGCGCACGCCGTGCGGTGACTCATCTCGAATCCGAGAAATCAACAACATGTTGTAGTCGGCGCCGACTGCAACCAACAGGATGAACGACAGCCCGGGCAAGCTCCAGTGCAGTGGCTCATCGAGTAGTACTTGGAAGACGAGGACCGCGAGGCCCAGGGCCGAACAGAATGAGATCAGTACGGAGGCAATGAGATACAACGGCGCTACGATCGCGCGCAGCAGGATGACCAGAATGAAGAAAACGATGATGATGGTCGCGATGACGATGAATTTGATGTCACTGTTGTAGAACTCGCGGGTGTCCCGAAGTCCGGTCGGTACTCCCACCAGTTGGACCTTCGCGTCGGCCAGTTCGGTATTGGGTTGCGCCGATCGGGCCGCTTCGAGGATCTGGCTGACCTGATCCATACCCTCTTTAGAGGTGGGGCTGAGCGCGCTCTGGACAAAGTACCGGGCCGCGTGCCCGTCGGGCGACAGGAAGAACTGCGCACCCTTTTTGAACTCGTCCCTCGTCATGATCTGCGGCGGGATGTTGAAGCCGGCCATGTTCGGTCGTTCTGCGTCACGCTTCATTCCGAGCAGGAAGTCGGAAGCCTCGTTGAGGCCACCGCCCATCTGCTTGACCTGAGTCACCAGTGCCTGCACGCCGTCCGCTACCGCGTTACTGCCGTCGGCGAGAGCGCCGGCACCCGCCTGCAGCTGCGACAACGTGTTCGGCAGCCCGTCGATCATCTTGAGGGTGGCGACGATCTGCTTGAGTTGGTCGTCGAGCTCGCCGACCGTCTTGGCCAAATTCTGGTATCCCTCGGTCTGCTGCAGGGTGGCGGCCATCCTGCCCATCACCTTCAACAGCCCGCTGTTGTTGGCCTCGACCATTGCCGACAATTGCGAGCGTGAACGCACGCATGAGGGGTCGGCGTTGCAGCTCGGGCTGGAATTCAGCGCCGCCACCATGGGGCCGGCCGGCCCAAACGGCCATGGTCTGGCCGTCCGAGACTGTCCCGCTGAGATCGTTTCCGAGTGCCTTCATGCGCGACACGTAGTGGGAGGCGTTGTCGAGTTCCTGGATGGTTTTGTTTCCACCCATGAGCTTCAACATGTTCTGCAACGCGGCGACCAGTCCGGCGGAGCTGGCCACCGCTGGCCACCGCTGGCCACCGCTCCGTTGACCTGTGCTCGAATCTCGGCCAGGGCGTCGGCGAGTTGGCGAGAGCCGCCGACCAGATGATCAAGGTCGCCGCCGTGCTCGGTGATCGCGGTCGATGCTTCGTTGAGTTTGCCCCCGACCTCACCCGCCTGGAACGAGACCTTGGTTTCTTTCAATGGTTCGCCGTTGGGCCGGGTCAGGCCACGCACCATCACGATGTTGGGCAGGTCGGTGATCCGCCGCGACATCATCTCCAGGTCGCCCAGGGCGGCCGGGGTGCGTAGGTCACGCGGCGACTTGACGAACAGAAACATCGGGGTCATCGAGTTCATCGGGAAGTGCTTGTTCAGCGCATTGAGACCCCGCACGCTGTCCATGTCCTGCGGCATCGTCTTGAGGTCGTCGTAATTGAACCGGATGAAGGCCGCACTGGTGGCCAGGACGGTCAGCACCATCAGGCTGCCGGCCAGGTGCACCTTGGGACGCCGCACGATGCGGGTTCCCGAGATCCGCCAGAAGCGGGTGGTCAAGTCGCGTCGCGGCTTGATCCAGCCGCGACGCCCGGTGAGCACGAGGATCGCCGGCAGCAGCGTGGTGGCCGTCAGCAGCGAGACGATGATCGAGACGGTGATGGCCGGCCCGACGGCGGAGAACACTTCGAGCTTGGTGAAAACCATGGCCAGGAAGGTGACGGCGACGGTCGCCGCCGATGCGGCGATGACCTTGCCGATCGACATCAGTGCTTTCTTCACCGCGCGATCGGAAGTTTCTCCGTGCCGAACGTAGTCGTGATACCGGCTGATCAGGAACACGGCGTAGTCGGTACCGGCGCCGATCATGACCGCACTCATGAACACGATGCACTGCATGTTCACCGTCAGGCCGAGTTCGGACAGCGCCGACAAGACGCCCTGCGCACCTCCGATCGAGACGCCGATCGTGGCAAGGGGTAGCAGCATGGTGACGAGGTTGCGATAGACGATGATCAGAATGACCAGCACACTGACGATCGTTCCGACCTCGATGATCTGCACGTCGGACTCGCCGAGTTTCTGGACATCGGACGCGGTGGCCACCCCACCGCTCAAACTCGCTGAGAGGGTCGTGCCTTTGACTGTCTTTTCGATGATGGCCCTGATATTTGCCAGCGCCGCCTGTGTCTCGGGCGCCGCCTCAGCGCCGGGCAAGGTAATTGGCAGGTTCCAGGCTTTCTTGTCCTTGCTCTCCAGCATCTGCCGCAATTCCGGCGTGCCCATGAAGTCCTGCACCGACATCTTGTCCTGGGTGTCCTGCCGCAGGTTGTCGAGCAGCCTGCGGTAGGTGTCCTCGTCGGCGGGGCTCAGGCCCTTTTCATTGGTCAACACGACCAGCAGCAGGGCGCCGGTCGGCTTCTCGTCAGCGGGTTTGCCCCCGCCGCCACCGGACCCTTCCGGCCCGCCAGGCCCTGCCGACCCGCCAGGCCCTGCGGACCCGCTGGAGCCGGCCGGCCCGCCGGATCCTTCCGACCCGCCGGGCCGCGCCGCGAAGGCAGCGTTCATCTCCGCCTGCGCGATCATCGTCGGCGCGTTGTCAGGTAGCGGTTTCTGCTCGTGCTTGGCGGCTTGCACCTGAAGCGGGGGAAACGTCAGAGCCAGGAAAGCCACCACGGCGATCCAGCCGCCGACGGCCAGCCATGGCCACTTGATGACGAAGTCGCCGACGCGGTCGAAGACGCCACCAATTTTCGCCTCGTCGTGCGATCTCGCCTGCCCAGCCACCTCACAAACGTACAAGGAGAGTGCTGATCAGGTGGGGGAATGGAAATTTCCTTAGTAACCGCGCAGGCGAGCGTCCCAGCGATCGAGGCGCCCCCTATCGGAAGGCAAATGCGCAGATCAAGGAGTTTTTAGTCCGTCACCGGTTTGCTCGTCGAGCATTTTGGAGCAGTGCCTCCACCGCTGCGCGCGGGTAACTCGTGGCCAGCAAAGTTGCACGCGCGTGCTGATATCTCGCTCATCGGGGTTGGCGCTTTTGGCATCTTCGACGGGTCACGCATGCGACACTCTTCCGCGTGGCTCTGAAATACCGCCTGCAGTCGAACCCGTTGGTCGGCAAGATCACCACCAAATACCTGCTACCGCTGGGTACCCGCCAGGTCGGCGACGACGTGGTGTTCTTCAACTTCGGTTACGAAGAAGACCCGCCGCTGGGCTTGCAGCTGGATCCCGCTGACGAACCGAACCGGTACTGCATCCAGCTCTACCACCAGACCGCCAGCCAAGTGGACCTCACCGGCAAGAAGGTGCTGGAGGTCAGCTGCGGCGCCGGCGGTGGGGCGTCGTACATTGCCCGCAAGCTCGGTCCGGCGTCTTACACGGGTCTGGACCTGAACCCCGCCAGCATCGACCTCTGCAAGAGGATGCACACAGTGCGGGGCCTGGACTTCGTGCAGGGCGACGCCCAGCACCTGCCGTTTCCGGACGAATCTTTCGACGCTGTTGTCAACGTGGAAGCCTCGCACCAGTACCCGGATTTCGCCGGCTTCCTGGACGAAGTGACGCGCGTGCTGCGCCCTGGCGGGCATTTCCTCTACACCGACTCTCGCCGCAATCCCGTTGTCGGGGAATGGGAAACGGATCTGGCCGGCATCAAACTGCGCAAACTGGCTCAGCGAGACATCGGCAGAGAGGCCAAGCGTGGGCTCGACGCCAATACGCGGCGATCGCAAGAGAAGATAGCCAGCCGTGCGCCGGCATTTCTGTCGAGTCTGACCCGTTACGCGGTCAGCATGCTTGACCGCGACCTCGAGCGCGGCGGTGGATTCACTTATCGCATCTACCTTTTCGAAAAGGACTGAACTAGTTCCGCTCGCCAGCACCAGTAGCTAAGCGCGCACCAGCGCCGACTCTTCCAACAGATCCGCGGCCCTCGCGACGGCGTCCATCGGATCGGCCATCTGCGTGGAAATCTCGCGCGCTCGCGCGGCACAGTCGGGCGCCAGGATGCCGCGGATCGCCTTGGCCAGCGACTTGCGGTTGATCCTGCTGAGACGGCGGGTCGCACCGACTCCCAACCGTTGCACCGCGGCGCCCCAGATCGGCTGATCCGCCACGTCCCAGAGCACCAACGTCGGCATCCCGGCCCGCAGGCCGGCCGCCGTGGTGCCCGCCCCGCCGTGGTGCACGACCGCGCGGCACTGCGGCAGGATCACCGAATAGTCGATCAGCCCAACCAGTTTCACGTGCTCGGCCGGCGCGGAGACGTCGTCACCGCCGGGGGGAGTAGACCAACGCGCGTTCACCGAGTTCGGCACACACCCTCGGCGATCATCGCGACCGTCTCGCTGGTGGACTGCACGGGCGTGCTGCCGAAACCGAAGTAAATCGGCGGAGTTCCCGCCGCGATCCACGACTCGAGCTCCTCGTTGGGCTCGGTATGCAGCCGCATCGACAGCGCACCCACGAAGGGCCGCCGGCCATCCCACTCCTCGACCAGCCCGGGAAACAGCGCCGGGTCGTAGGCCTGGATCTCCGGCGCGCCGCCGGCCACGATCCGGTCCAGGGCCGCGGCCGAGACCGGGGGTAGCCCCAACTCCTGACGCTGGGCGCGGTCGGCGTCCCTGGTCACGTACGAGTACAACCGCCAGGACGCCCCCATCACGGTCCGGATCAGCGGTCGCGGAATCGGCGCCGGAACCGCGACCTGTCCGTTGACATGCATCGGGAAGTGATGCAGCGCCGCGACCGGAACGCGGTGATACTCGGCGACATTGGCGACCACCCCGTGGTAGGTCTGGCCCGTCGTCAACAGATCGGCGCCGTCGGCCAGCTCGGCCAGCGTCCTGCCCATCTCGGCCCACCCCTCGACGAACAGTTCCTTGCCCGCCTTGGCGAGATTGAACGGATTCTGCGCCTTGGTCAAATTGTGGGCGAACGCCGCAACCTGGTTGATCTGGACCCCGGAGTCCGGTCCGTATGCCACGCCGGTCAGGCCCGCCGACTCGACGAAGCCGATCAGGTTGGGCGGCAACGCCATCCGCACGCCATGCCCGCGCCGCAGCAGCTCCATGCCGACCGCTGCGCACGGTTCGACGTCACCCCGGGTGCCATGCACCGCCAAGACGAATTTCATCGGACGTCAGGCGGAGGTCAGCTCGTCGTACAGCAGATCGGCCAGGCTACGCACCGTCGTGTTGATGTTGGTCGCGGTGATGCGCACCCCCGTCTCGGCCTCCAGCCGGGTGCGCAATTCCTGGCTGCTGAGCGAATCCAGCCCATACTCGGTCAGCATCCGGTCGACGTCGATGGTCCGGCGCAGGATCAGACCGATCTGCTCGGACACCATGCGGCGCAACCGAGCCGGCCACTCGTCCTGCGGCAGCCGGTCCAGCTCAGTGAGGAACTTGCTGTTGCCGGCGTGCTTGGCGGTGCTGCGGAACGCCTCGGCGAACGGGCTCTGCTGGGCGAAGGCGTTGAGCCACGGGGAACCGATGATCGGGGCGTAGCCGGTGTAGGCGCGGTTGTGCCGCAGCAACGCCTCGAACGCGTAGGCGCCCTCCTCGGGATGGATGGCGTCGCCGGCGGTCTCGGCGAAATCGGTGCCCCGCCCGATCTCCGCCCACGGGCCCCAGGCGATCGAGGTGGCCGGCAGGCCCTGCGCACGGCGCCAGTGGGTGAACGCGTCCAGCCAGCTGTTGGCCGCCGCATACGCCCCTTGTCCCGGCGAACCTACCAGGGCCGCCGCCGAGGAGAACGAGCAGAACCAGTCCAGCTCTTGGTCTT
The DNA here is from genome assembly GCA_021654635.1 of Mycobacterium kiyosense. NCBI lineage: Bacteria > Bacillati > Actinomycetota > Actinomycetes > Mycobacteriales > Mycobacteriaceae > Mycobacterium > Mycobacterium kiyosense. Next base: position 3,504,304 of record AP025179.1, on the reverse strand, counting down.
TGGTCGCCTCGTGCAGATTCCACGCCCCGTACACCTTGGGCGCCCAGTCCCGCGCGATGAGCTCGTCGGTGATGTTGGGCAAGGTGGCGTCTTCCACCACGGCGGCCGCGTGCAGCACCCCGCGCAGCGGCAGGCCGGTGGCCGTCGCGGCCGCCACCAGCCGGTCGGCGGTGCCCGCCTCGGCGATGTCACCGCACGCCACCACCACGTCAGCTCCCATAGAGCGGACCAATTCGATTGTCTCCAAAGCCTTTTGATTCGGCTGGGAGCGCGAGGACAACACGATGCGGCCGGCGCCGGCACCGGCCATCTTCTCGGCCAGGAACAAACCGAGACCACCCAGACCGCCGGTGATGAGGTAGGAGCCGTCGCCCCGGAACGCCGGCGCATACTCGGGTGGCATCACCACGCTGCTGCGCCCGACGTGCGGCACGTCGAGGATCAGCTTGCCGGTGTGCTCGGCCGCGCCCATCACCCGGATCGCGGTGGCCGCGTCGGCCATCGGATAATGCGTGGTCTGCGGCGGCGGCAGTGCGCCGGTGGCGATCTGCCGATACACCGTGTCCAGCAACTCGTGCACCTGCGCGGGATGGCTGTCGGCCATCAGCGCCAGGTCCACGCCGTAGAACGCGAGGTTCTGCCGGAACGGGAACAACTCCAGGCGAGTGTTGGAGTAGATGTCGCGCTTGCCGATCTCGACGAAGCGACCGCCCAGCGCCAACAGCCGGATCCCGGCCTGCTGCGCCGCGCCGGTCAGCGAGTTGAGCACGATGTCCACACCGTAGCCGTCGGTGTCGCTGCGGATCTGCTCGGCGAACTCGGTGCTGCGGGAGTCGTAGACATGCTCGATCCCCATGGCGTGCAACATCTCTCGACGCTGCGGGCTGCCGGCCGTGCAGAACACCTGGGCGCCGGCGGCCCGCGCGATGGCAATCGCCGCCTGGCCCACCCCGCCGGTCGCCGAATGAATCAGCACCTTGTCCCCGGACCGGATCCGGGCCAGCTCGTGCAGGCCGTACCACGCGGTCGCATAGGCGGTGGTGGCCGCTGCCGCCTGGGCATCGGTCAACCCCTCGGGCACGTCCGTGGCCAGCCGGGCATCGCAGGTCAAGAAAGTGGCCCAGCAGCCGTTGGTGGACAGCCCGGCCACCCGGTCGCCGACCTTGCGGCCGGTGACGTCGGGGCCCACGGCGGTCACCACGCCGGCGAAGTCCATGCCGAGCTCGGGCAGCTTTCCGTCGAACGTCTGGTAGCGGCCGAAGGTGGCCAGCACGTCGGCGAAGTTGACGCTGGACGCGCTGACCGCCACCTCGATCTCACCGGGGCCCGGAGCCGTCCGGTCGAACGCGGCGAACTCGAGGGTCTCCAGGTCTCCCGGTGTCCGGATCTGCAGCCGCATCCCGACCCCACTGCCCTGCGGGTTGTGGTTGACGATCGTGGTCAGCCGTTCCTCGGGTTGCAGCGGCGTGGGCCGCATCCGGGCGGTGTACCACTGGTCGTCGCGCCACGCCGTCTCGTCCTCGTCGGTGGCCAGCAACAGCTGACGCGCCACCTGCTCGACGCCGGTCTGTTCGTCGAGGTCGACGTAGCTGACCTTCAACTGTGGATTCTCCGAGCCGATCACCCGCAGCAGACCGCGCAGACCGCCCTGCTCCAGGTTGGCGTGGTCGCCGGACAACACCGTCTGCGCATTGCGGGTCAGCGCGTACACCCGTGGCGGCGAACCCAGCAGCTCGGGCAGCTGCCGGGTGATCCGCACCACCTGCTCGACGTACTGCTCGCCGCGCTGCCCCGACTCCCGCTCCGGGCCCTGCTGGGGGTGGCGGTCAGCAGCACCACGCCCGCGAACGAGCCGGACTCCAGCTGGCCGCGCAGCCGCTGCGCGCACGTCGCGTGGTCGTCGGTGAACGACCAGGACAGCGTGGTGCACTGTGCGTCAAGCACTTTCAGCGCGTCGGTGAGCTGGGTGGCCAGCATGTCGGCGGCTTCGGAAGTGCGGATCAGCAGCCAGTTGCCGGGGTCGGTGACCGCCTTCTCGGGCAACTCGGCCGGCTGCCACTCGATGGTCAGCAACCGCTCGCTCAGCACCCGGTCGCGCTCGCTGTCCGGGGGAGGCGCCAGTGCCCAACCGCAGGCCGCGGACCTCCAGCAGCACGGTGCCGTTGTCGTCGACGATGTCCAGATCGGCGTCCACGCCGGCGGCGAACAGCCTGGTCACCGTCGCGTAGCAGTACCGGGCATGGCGGGCCGAGCCGTACGCGCGCAGCCGGCGAATGCGCAACGGCAACAACAGGCCACCGTCGACGGCGGCGGCGACGCTGGGATGGGCGGCGACCGCCTGGAAGCAGGCGTCCAGCAGCGCCGGGTGCACCACACCGTAGGCGCCCTGCTGGGGCCGCAGCGGGCCCGGCAGCGAAACCTCGGCCAGCACGGTGTTGCCCGCGGCCTCGGCCAGGTATGCCGCACCCAGGCCGCCGAACGCCGCGCCGAGCCGGTGGCCGCGCTTGTCCATCCATTTGCGGATCTCGTCGCTGTCCACCTTGCGCGGGTGCGTGGCCAGCAGCCCGCCCAGGTCGTGCGCCGGCGGCTGGTCTGCTGGGTCGGCTGCGTGCAGGACGGCGGTCGCCTGCCGCTCGTAGCGGCCCTCCTGGTTGGTTTCCACCGTGAGCGCGACGACGTCGGGAGCTTCGAAGGTCGCGGTGATGCCCACCGGGGTCGCCTCGTCGAGCAGCAGCGTGCACTCGAAGCTCAAGTCGCGCACTTCGACCTGATCGCCGAGCACCGTGCGGGCCGCGACCAGCGCCATCTCGCAGTACACAGCACCCGGAAGTGTTGCGGCGCTTCGGATTTGGTAGTCAGCCAGCCAGGGCACCGCTGCGGTGCCGACCTCGCCCTGCCACACGTGCCGCTCGGGCTCCTCGGGCAGTCGCACGTGCACACCCATCAAGGGGTGGGCCGGCACCAGAGCGCTGCGGCGGGCGACCGAGTCCAGGCCGCTGGTGGTCAGGAACAGCGAACGCTGACTCCAGCAGGGCAACGGCGCGTCCAGCAGCCGGCCGCTCGGGTAGAGCACCGAGAAGTCCAGCGCGGCCCCGGCCGCGTACAGCTCGCCCACCAGGCCGCGCAGCCCGTGCGGCAGCGGTTGCTCGCGGCGCATGGCCGCCAGGGCGGTCGCCGTTTTGTCCAGGGCGCGCGCGGTCTGGTCGACGGCGTTGGTCAGCAGCGGGTGCGGGGACAACTCGGTGAAGACCTTGAACCCGTCCTCCAGCGCAGCCTGCACCGCGGCGGCGAAACGCACCGTGTGCCGCAGATTGTCGGCCCAGTAGCCGGCGTCGCAGTACGGCTCCTCGCGCGGGTCGAACGAGGTGGCCGAGTAGTAGGGCACCTCCGGCTGCAGCGGCTCGATGTCGGCCAGCACCTCGTAGAGTTCGTCGAGGATCGGGTCGACCTGCGGCGAATGCGACGCCACGTCGACGGCCACCTCGCGGGCCATCACATCGCGCTCTTCCCACGCCGCGACCAGGTCGCGAACCGACTGGGTGGCGCCGCCGATCACCGTGGACTGCGGGGAGGCGACCACCGCCACCACGACGTCGGTGACGCCACGCGACACCAACTGGGTGATCACCTCCTCGGCGGGCAGTTCCACCGCAGCCATGGCGCCGGCGCCGGAGATGCGGGTCATCAGCTTGGACCGGCGGCAGATCACCTTGACGCCGTCCTCGAGCGACAACGCGCCGGCGACGACGGCAGCGGCCGACTCACCCAGCGAGTGCCCGACGACCGCGCCCGGGTTGGCGCCGTAGGCCTTCATGGTCGCGGCCAGCGCGACCTGCATGGCGAACAGCGTCGGCTGCACCCGGTCGATGCCGGTCACCTTCTCCGGCGCGGTCATCGCCTCGGTGACCGAGAAGCCGGACTCGGCGGCGATCAGCGGCTCGATCTCGGCGATTTTGGCCGCGAACACCGGCTCGTAGGCCAGCAGATCCTTGCCCATCTCGGCCCACTGCGAGCCCTGCCCGGAGAACACCCACACCGGACCCTTGTCGTCCAGACCGATCGCCGGCGGATAGGGCACCTCACCGGTGGTGATCTCCCGCAGGGCTGCGGTCAGTTGCGCGCGGTCCGCGGCGATGACGGTGGCCCGGACCGGTCGCGGGTTGCGCCGCCGGGCCAGGGTGTAGGCCAGGTCGCGGATGTCGAGGTCGTCTTGGGTGTCGATCCAGTCGGCGAGCCGAGCCGCCGTGTTGCGCAGGCCGTCCTCCGAGGACGACGACACCGCGAAGATCAGGGCGCCCTGCAACCCTTCGGAGTCTTGTGCCTCAACGATTTTGGCCGCCGGGGCGGGAGCCTGTTCCAGCACCGCGTGCACATTGGTGCCGGAGAATCCGTACGACGACACCGCCGCCCGTCGCGGAGTGCCCGGGTCTTGGCTGGGCCAGGGCGTGTTCTCTTGCGGCACAAACAGATTGGTCTTTATCTCGGCGAACTTCTCCGGCATTTGGGTGAAATGCAGATTCTGCGGTATCACGCCGTGCTGTACGGCCAGCACCGCTTTCATCAGCCCGAGCGCGCCGGCGGCCGACTGGGTGTGCCCGAAGTTGGTCTTGACCGACGCGAGCGCGCACGGGCCGCTGGTGCCGTAAACCTCTGCGAGACTGGCGTATTCGATGGGGTCACCGGTCGGGGTGCCGGTGCCGTGCGCCTCCACCATGCCGACCGTGGTCGGGTCGACGTCAGCGGCGGCCAGCGCGGCCCGGTACGCGGACACCTGCGCGGGCAGCGACGGTGTCACGATGTTCACGGTGCGGCCGTCCTGGTTGGCGGCGGTGCCGCGCACCACGGCCAGAATTCGGTCGCCGTCGCGCTGCGCATCCTCGAGCCGCTTGAGCAGGATCATCACCGCGCCCTCGCCGGAGACGAAGCCGTCGGCGTTGACGTCGAACGCATGGCAGTGTCCGGTGGCCGACAACATCCCGATCGCAGAACCGGATGCCGCCTTGCGCGGTTCCAGCGTCACCGACGCACCGCCGGCCAGCGCGAGGTCGCTCTCACCGTCCTGCAGGCTCTGGCAGGCGAGGTGGATCGCCGACAGCCCTGACGAGCAGGCGGTGTCGACCGTCATCGCCGGCCCGCTGAGCCCCATGGCGTAGGAGACCCGACCGGATCCCATGGCGAAGCTGTTACCCATATAGCCGTAGGGGCCGCTCAAGGTGTCGGCGTCGGCGTGCATGAACAGGTAGTCGTCGTGCATCAAGCCGACGAACACCCCGGTCCGGACCGCGGCGAGCGCTGCGCGGGTCAAGCCGGCGTGTTCCATGGCCTCCCACGAGGTCTGCAGTAGCAGTCGGTGCTGCGGGTCCATCTCGGTGGCTTCACGTTCGCTGATCCCGAAGAACTCGGGATCGAAGTCGGCGACGTCATCCAGGAACGAACCCCATTTGCAGACCGTCCGGCCGGGCACGCCGGGTTCGGGGTCGTAGAACTCCTCGACGTCCCAGCGGTGCGCGGGCACCTCGGTGACGAGGTCGTCGCCGCGCAGCAGTGCTTCCCACAGGGCGTCGGGGGAGTCGATGCCTCCCGGCAGTCGGCACGCCATACCGATGACGGCTACTGGGACGACACCAGTCCTGTCCACGGTCGTTCACCTCTACTTCCCGTTTCCTGCCCGTTCCCGCCACCCATTTCCCGTTCGCGCCTGGGGTTTTTCGTTCGTGGCTTCGGGGCTTGCACGCGCCGCTGAGCACCAGTGCCAGGCTCGATTCGGCCGGAAGCAACGAGGCGCGGCGCGCCCGCGACACCCCCCGCGTCGAAGCTCGATTGCAGTTCGTGACTCGCTCAGCAGCGTAGTCGTTCAGCACTGCGGATGTAGCCGAAATCGGTGCGGACGTACTAAAAAACCAGTCCCAAGATCCGCCGTGAGCAGCGGCTACCCGCGCGGCCGGTGCCGTGGGGCGGGGCGGGCCGAACGTGTCGCGCTGTTAGGTGGCGCACGATTTTTCCAAACCGCCCATGCGGGCCACCGCCCCGACCTATACTTCAATCTCTCCGAGGCAGGCACACGATCCCAGCGCCAGATCCTCGTCGGATATCGCCGACCAGATTTGCTGTCGGCTCGCTGTTTTTGCGGCGACGCAATTCCTGTTTCAAACTTTTGGTATGAATCGAATTCGATGAACTAACCATTTCCCTGTCGTGCGCCCCGCCGTTTATGTGACGGGGCTCACAACAAGTGTCGCGCGAATGGTTATTGGGCCACCTGAACCGCGGCATTTGCGTACTGGCCCTCGGCCGCCCGTGCGAACACCGACTTGAGGACTTCGAGGTAACGAGTCACCGATTCCCTGGCCACGGGGTTATTCGGGAAGTTCACCATGATGGAAACCTCGTCGAATAGCCGGATCACCGAGAAATACAGGTAAGCGGGGTTACGGCCGTCGTTGTAAGCCGTCGCATTCGCACCTTTCAATGCCGTCGCGACAACTGCGGAAAGCGGCGGCAGGCCGGCGTCCATGTAGTTCGTCATGAAGAACTGCGACGAATTTCGCTTCAGCCAGGGCGCCAATTCCAGAACGCGGTCGTAAGGCACATTGGCCATGTCCAGGTTGTCGTCGAACGACGCCTGCGTGGAGCGGGCGGTCTCCTCGAACGAATTCGGGTCGATGGAGACGGTGTAGGGCACGCCGCCGGTGAACCAGCCCATCGACAGGTATTCCTCGGGGGAGGTCCGCTTGTCGACCGGGGTCATGCCGTGGTAGGTCTCCTGGCCGGTCAGTTCGTGGTGGGCCAGTGCGACGCAACCGAACAGGCCACCGCTGAACCGCGCTTGTGCGGCCATGCAGCGAGCCTCAAACTTCGCCGTTTGCTCCGGCGTCAGCAGCTTCTCGATCAGAATGTCGCCGCCGCAGGTCAGCGTCTGCTCACCCAGCGGCAATGGGAACTCCGGCAGACCGCCCCCGTTGCTCTCGGCGAAGTCGATCCATTTGCGGACCTCGGGAGAATCCAGGGTGACCTCGGCGGCGGTCTTCGCCTCCCGAATGCAGAAGTTCTCGTGGCTGCCGGGCTCCGGCATCACCAGCGGCGGCTTGCCCTCGAGCAGCTGGCGGTAGTTCGTCAGGATCTCCACGTACAGCGAGGACACCACGGCCGGGTCGCAGTGCAGGTGGTCGACGATCGCGAAGAGCGTGCAGTGGTTCTCGTGCTGGATCAGTCCGAACCGGAAGCAGTCCCATTCCACCGGCGGGGGGGTGGACACGACCAGGTCGCGCCATTCCGGCTGCGTCAATTCGCCGTGCTGAACCGGAGCGAGTTGAATGTCGCGGGGATTTTGAATTTTGTGCCGAATAATGTCTTTCGGGCCATTGTATTCAAACCAGCTGCGGTAGGTTTCGTGACGGCGTACGTGCGCATTAATGACGTGCGTCATGGTGCGGATGTCGCAACGGCCCGGAATTTCCCAGGAACCCATTACCAGCCGGGAATAGTCGAGCCCACGCTCGCCGAATTCCACATAACCGCGCAAATGGCCGGTCTGCATAGAGCTGGGCGGAACGTCGACAATCGGCGCTTGCTTGGCTTTCGCGCGCGATGCCGGTGTCGGCTGCCAGGTTACGATCGAACCGCGACCAGGGTCCCAGTCGTAGACGATTCCCACGCCGAGAGTGACGTCTGCTGATCCCCCACCTATGATCACGCTTCCTCCTCGATATATGCCGGCTGCCCAGCAGCGGCGCTTGGTCCTTTTTACCTCATAGGTGTGTTGCTGCGTCGCCTTTTGATGTCAATTGGTTGTAAAGGTGATCGGCCAAGCCTCGGATGGTCGTGATGTCGGTTGTCGTGACGCGGATCTTGAGCTCCGATTCGATATGAGTGCGCAGTTCCAGGTTCCCCAGCGAATCCAGACCGAACTCGGAAAGCGGACGGTCCACGTCGACGGCGCGCCGCAACAGCAGGCCGACCTGTTCGGAGATCATCCGGCGCAACCGCGTCGGCCATTCGTCCTGTTCCAGGTCGGCGAGCTCGGCGAGGAACTTGCTGCCTCCCGAGCGGCCCTTGCCGGCGGATTTGAATGCCTCGGCGAACGGACTGCGCTGGGCGAACGCGGTCAGCCAGGCCGAACCGATCACCGGCGCGTAGCCGGTGTAGGCCCGGTTGTGCCGCAGCAGTGCCTCGAACGCGTAGGCGCCTTCCTCGGGTTCGATTGCATCGCCGGAATTTTCGGCGAAGTCCGTGCCCCGCCCGATCTCCGCCCAGGCGCCCCAGGCGATCGACGTGGCCGGCAGTCCTTCGGCGCGCCGCCACAAGGTGAAGGCGTCCATCCAGCTGTTGGCCGCGGCATACGCGCCCTGACCGGGCGAGCCGGCCATGGCCGCCGCCGAGGAGAACGAGCAGAACCAATCCAGGTCGGTGTCCTTGGTCGCCTCGTGCAGATGCCAGAGACCGTGCACCTTGGGCGCCCAGTCCCGCTCGATGAGCTCGTCGGTGATGTTGGGCAAGGTGGCGTCCTCGACCACCGCGGCCCCGTGCAGCACCCCGCGCAACGGCAGCCCGGTGGCGGTTGCGGCGCTGACCAGCCGCTGCGCGGTGCCGGCCGCGGCGATGTCGCCGCACTCCACCACCACGTCGGCTCCCATCGAGCGGATCAGCTCGATGGTTTCCAGGGCTTTGCGGTTGGGCTGCGAACGCGAGCTCAATACGATCCGGCCCGCACCGGCGCTGGCCATCTTCTCGGCGAGGAACAAACCGAGACCGCCCAGACCACCGGTGATGATGTAAGAGCCATCGCCGCGGAATGCCTGGGCCTGCTCCGGCGGCAGGATGACGCTGCTGCGACCCGACTGCGGGACGTCGAGGATCAACTTGCCGGTGTGCTCGGCCGCACCCATCACGCGGATCGCGGTGGCTGCCTCGGCGAGCGGGTAGTGAGTGGCTTCCGGTACCGGCAGCACACCCTTGGCGGTCTGCTCGTACACCGTGTTCAGCAGGCCACGGACCTGCGCCGGGTGCGTCCGCGACATCAACGCCAGGTCCACGCCGAAGAACGCGAGGTTCTGCCGGAATGGGAACAGACCCACCTTGGTGTCCTGGTAGATGTCCAGCTTGCCGATCTCCACGAACCGTCCGCCCATGGCGAGCAGCTTGATCCCGGCCAGCTGGGCGGCGCCGGTCACCGAGTTGAGCACGATGTCCACGCCGTAGCCGTCGGTGTCGCGGCGGATCTGGTCGGCGAACTCCGTGCTGCGCGAGTCGTAGACATGCTCGATGCCCATGTCGCGCAGGATCTGCCGGCGCTTCTCGCTACCGGCGGTGGCGTAGATCTCGGCGTCCACCGACCGCGCGATCGCAATGGCCGCCTGGCCCACCCCACCCGTCCCGGAGTGAATCAGCACCTTGTCGCCGGCCCTGATCCGGGCCAGCTCCACCAAGCCGTACCAGGCGGTGGCCGACGCGGTGGTGACCGCGGCGGCCTGCGCGTCGGTCAGTCCAGCCGGCAGCGTCGTCGCCAAACCTGCGTCACACGTGACGAAAGTGGACCAGCACCCGTCCGGGGACAAACCGCCCACGTGGTCGCCGACTTTGTGGTCGGTGACATCGGGTCCGACCGCGGTCACCACGCCGGCGAAATCCAGGCCGAGCGGTGGCTGCTTGCCGTCGAAGGTCGGGCAGCGGCCGTACGCCGCCAGCACGTCGGCGAAGTTGATGCTCGACGCACTGACCGCAACCTCGATCTCATTGGGTCCCGGCGGCACCCGGTCGAAGGCGGTGAACTCCAAGGTCTGCAGATCGCCCGGCGTGCGGACGTGCAACCGCATGCCCTGCTCGCGGTGCTCGACCACGGTGGTGTGGCGCTCCTCCGGCCGCAGCGGGCTGGGGTACAGGCGTGCGGTGTACCACTGGTCGTCGCGCCACGCGGTCTCGTCTTCGTCGGTGGCCAGCAGCAGTTGGCGCGCTACCTGCTCGGCGCCGGTCGTGTCGTCGACGTCGATGTAGCTGACCTTCAGGTGCGGGTGCTCGGCGCCGATCACCCGCAGCAGCCCGCGCAGCCCGCCTTGCTCGAGGTTCGGGCGGTCCCCGGCCAGCACCGTCTGGGCGTTGCGGGTCATCACGTAGAGCCGGGGCGACTGGCCGACGATCTCCGGCAGTTCCCGAGCGATGCGAACCGCGAGCTTGACGTAGTCGGCGCCGCGGACGATCGACTCCTCATCCGTGCCGCTTTGCCGTTCGGTGAGCACGACCACACCCGAGAAGGCGGCGGAATTGAACTGTTCACGCAACCGTTGCGCCTCGGCCTCGTGGTCGCCGTGCAGCGGCCAGGACATTGTCGTGCTTAGTGCGTCGTGCATCTTCAGCGCGTCGGTGAGCTGGGTGGCCATCATGTCGGCGGCCTCGGAAGTGCTGATCAGCAGCCAGTTGCCGGGATCGGTGACGGTCTCGTCGGGCAGCTCACGACCCTGCCATTCGATGGCCAGCAGCCGGTCGCTGAGCAGGCGGTCGCGCTCGTCGCCCTGGGAGAACCCGGTGCCCATCAGCAACCCGCGCACCGCCACCAGCACGGTGCCGTTGTCGTCGAGGACGTCGATGTCGGCGACCAGTTCGTTGGCGCCGGAGCCGGAACTGGTGACGGTGGTGTGGCAGTAGTGGGCGTTGCGCGCCGGGCCGAAGGACCGGATCCGGTCTACACCGAGCGGCAGCAACAGACCGCCATTGGCGACGTTGCGCGCGCCGGGGTGCGCGGCCACCGACTGGAAGCACGCGTCCAGCAGCGCCGGGTGGATCGCGTAATCGCCCTGCTGGGATCGGATCGAACTGGGCAGCCCGACCTCGGCCAGCAGCACGGGTTCGGCCTCCGAGGTGTGCGCTGTGGCCAGCCCGCAGAACGCGGGCCCGAATTGGATGCCGCGCAGGTCGGCTTCCAGCCGCAGGTCGTCGCCGTCAATCGGGTTCGGCAGCCGGGCCAGCAGGGCTTCGATGTCGTAGGCCGCCGGCTGGTCGGCTTCGAGTTCGGCCTCCGACAGCGCGTGCAACACCGCCGACGCCCGCCGCGAGCGTTCCCCGGCCTGCGAGGTCTCCACCGTGAACTCGGCCGTCCCGGGGGATTCCACGGTCGCGGCGGCGCCGATCGGCGTCTCCTCGTCGAGCAGCAGCAACTGCTCGAACCTGACGTCGCGGACCTCGGCAGCCTCACCCAGCACGGTGCGGGCCGCGGTCAGCGCCATCTCGCAGTACGCGGCACCGGGCAGCGCCGCCGCTCCGCGCACCTGGTGATCGGCCAGCCAGGGCAGTGCTCCGGTGCCGATGTCGCTCTGCCAGACGTGGCGCTCCGGCTCCTCGGGCAGCCGCACGTGCGAGCCCAGCAACGGGTGCACGGCGACGGCGTGGGTGTGCGCGAGGCGGTCGGTGCTTTCCAGCAGCATCAGGCGGCGGTGATTCCAGGCCGGCAGTGTGGCGTCGACCAGGTTGCCCTCGGGGTAGAGCACCGCGAAATCCACTGCGGCGCCGGCGGAGTACAGGTCACCCACCAGCCCGCGCAGCCCGTGCGGCAGCGGCTGTTCGCGACGCATGGCGGCCAGCGCGGTGGCCGCCATCTCGATGTTGCGGGCGGTCTGATCGACCGCGTGGGTGAGCAGCGGGTGCGGCGCCAGCTCGGTGAAGACGCGGAAACCGTCCTCGAGGGCCGCGTGTACCGCGGCGGCGAAACGCACCGTGTGCCGCAGGTTGTCCGCCCAGTAGTAGGCGTCGCAGTACGGCTCCTCGCGCGGGTCGAACGAGGTGGCCGAGTAGTAGGGCACCTCGGGTTCCAGCGGCGTGATGTCGGCCAATGCCTCGGTCAGGTCGTCGAGGATGGGGTCGACCTGCGGGGAGTGCGAGGCCACGTCGACGGCCACCTCACGCGCCATCACGTCGCGCTCTTCCCACGCCGCGACCAGGTCGCGCACCGTCTGGGTGGCGCCGCCGATCACGGTGGACTGCGGGGAGGCCACCACGGCCACCACGGTGTCGGTGATGCCGTTGGCCATCAGCTCCGAAAGTACTTGCTGCGCAGGCAGTTCCACCGAAGCCATGGCGCCGGCGCCGGAGATGCGGGTCATCAGCTTGGACCGGCGGCAGATCACCTTGACGCCGTCCTCCAGCGACAACGCGCCGGCGACGACGGCGGCGGCCGACTCACCCAGCGAGTGGCCGATCACCGCGCCGGGGCTGACCCCGTAAGCCTTCATGGTGGCCGCCAGGGCGACCTGCATGGCGAACAGCGTCGGCTGCACCCGGTCGATGCCGGTCACCTTCTCCGGTGCGGTCATCGCCTCGGTGATCGAGAAGCCGGACTCGGCGGCGATCAGCGGCTCGATCTCGGCGATTTTGGCCGCGAACACCGGCTCGTGGGCCAGCAGATCCTTGCCCATCTCGGCCCACTGCGAGCCCTGCCCGGAGAACACCCACACCGGACCCTTATCGTCCAGGCCGACGGCGGGCGGGTACGGCACCTCGCCGGTGGCGACCTCACGCAACGCCGCCGCGAGCTCGTCGCGCGTCTCGGCCAGCACGGCGGTCCGGACCGCCCGGTGCCCGCGGCGCCGGGCCAGCGTGTAGGCGAGGTCCTTGATCGACAGGTCGTCTCCCTGGGCGTCGACCCAGTCGGCGAGTCGCCCGGCCGTCTTGCGCAGCGCCTCTTCGGAACTGGCCGAGAGCGGGAAGATCAGGGCGCCGTCCGCGACGGGTGCCTGCGCTTGCGTGTCCACCGGTGCCGGCGCCGGTGCCTCTTCCAAGATGGCGTGCACGTTGGTGCCCGACATGCCGTACGAGGACACCGCTGCCCGACGGGGAGCGCCTTCACTCGGCCACGGCGTAACATCCTGTGGCACAAAGAGATTCGACGATATCTCGGCGATGTTCGCGGGCATCTCGTTGAAGTGCAGGTTCTTGGGAACCACGCCGTGCTGGACCGCCAGCACGGCCTTCATCAGCCCCAGCGCACCGGCCGCGGACTGCAGGTGCCCGAAGTTCGTCTTCACCGACCCCAACGCGCAGGGGGCGTCGGTGCCGTACACGGCGGCCAGGCTGGCGAACTCGATCGGGTCGCCGACCGGAGTGCCCGTCCCGTGCGCCTCGACCATCCCGATGGTGGTGGGGTCAACCTCCGCGGCGGCCAGGGCGGCGCGGTACACAATCTCCTGCGCGTCGGCGGACGGGGTGACGATGTTGACGGTGTGGCCGTCCTGGTTGGCGGCGGTGCCCCGCATCACCGCCAGCACCCGGTCGCCGTCGCGCAGCGCGTCGGGCAGACGCTTGAGCAGCAGCACGACCGCGCCCTCGCCGGAGACGAAGCCGTCGGCCTCGACGTCGAAGGCGTGGCAGCGCCCGCTGCGCGACAGCATGCCGTTGGCCGAGCCCGAGGCGAAGCGGCGGGGTTCGAGCATCGCGTAGACGCCGCCGGCGAACGCCAGATCACTCTCGCCGTCGTTGAGGCTGCGGAAGGCCATGTGCGCAGCAAACAGACCGGAGGAGCACGCGGTGTCCACGGTGACCGACGGCCCACGCAAGCCCAGGGCGTAGGAGACCCGACCCGAGGCCATGCAGGAGTTGGTGCCGGTGTTGCCGTAAGGGCCTTCCAGGACGCCGGTTTCGGCCTGCACGAACTGGTAGTCGCCGTGGTTGAGGCCGATGAAAACCCCGGTGGCCGAGTCGACCATCTGCCGTGGGGTCAGGCCGGCGTGCTCCATCGCCTCCCAGGAAGTCTCCAGCAGCATCCGGTGCTGCGGGTCCATGGCGGTCGCTTCTTTTTCGGAGACGCCGAAGAACTCCGGGTCGAAGTCGCCGATGTTGTCCAGGAAGGACCCCCACTTGCAGTGCGAGCGGCCGGGAACCCCGGGTTCGGGGTCGTAGTACTGGTCGATGTCCCAGCGGTCCAGCGGAACTTCGGTGACGAAATCGTCACCCCGCAACAACGCTTCCCACAGCTGATCAGGTGATTCGATGCCCCCCGGCAGTCGGCATGCCATCCCAATAACAGCAACCGGCGTCACGCGTGTTCCATCCACGTTCGTCCTTCATCTCCTCAGCCGCACTTCAGAGCCCACTTCGACGGGTTCTTCGAACTCCCGGGCCCGCGCCGCGACATCCCGCAGCAGCGGAAGCACCCACCGACCCCCACACTTCGACGCCAACGTCATAGTTGTACGTGATTCAGCAGCGTAGCCGGTCGGTTCGTCGCATGTAGAAAAATCGTGCGTACGTACAAAAAAATCTTCACGCGGCCACGCTGATACCACATCGGCTCTCCATTGCGGCCGTGCGGGCGGGTCAACGGCAAAACACCAGCGTATGACGCTGGTACGGCGATGTGGAGGGTCGTACCGGAGGTGTTGAATTCCTCGCGGTGTTAAATCCTCCTCGCCCGCTCTCCATCGGGTTGTGATGGTGAGCGGCGATCTGGGCCGCGCCGAAAAAAGTAGCTGGGCGGCCTCCGCAGGACGGAAATCTTTGGTTCTCGAGGGTGGTGGAGAAGGTTTGCCGAAGTGTGGGAAAGCGCACCGAACTCCGTTATCAAGGCTATGCGTTTACGGCGTCGGAAACGGCGGAATGCGAAATATCGCACGAGGTTTTACGCGTTCGTGACGAACCCCAACCGAAAGCGCCTGACCTGGGGGTTTACCGCCGAAGCGGGACCGGCATCCGGGGGATGGTGACCGGGCGGCCATCGGCCACCCGGACAAATACCGATCTCATCGTCTCCCGATACCAGGCGATCGACTCGTAGGCGATCGGATTCCTCGGGTACGACGCGGTGACCGTCGTTTGCTCGTGGAACTTGTTGACCCACATGCAGACTCGGTTAGCCACCCGGCCGTCGCTGAAAGCGCGGACCGGGCTGTGGTCCACGGGCGTTCACCTCGTACTCGCCCCGCGCGGGCGCCGCGCTTCGAGGCCATCTTCCCGGCTCAGCCTGCCTCGACGGCGGATCAATGCGCCGACGTTTCACGGCTGCCGCGACGCCGGGGCCACCACACTTGCACCAAACGGACCTCAGCGACCACACGTCGACAGGTAGTGTTTCCAGCCGTGGTTGGCTCTTCGATACCCGCGGTACTGCGTGAGCGCGCAAGTCTGAACCCCAACGGTCCGGCACTCACCTACATCGACTACGACCAGGATTGGGAAGGCGTCGAAGACACGCTGAGCTGGGCGAAGTTGTATCGCCGCACCCTCAATATCGCCGAGCAGCTCAAGCAGGCCGGCTCGCCCGGTGACCGTGCCCTGATCCTGGCGCCGCAAGGACTCGAATACATCGCCGGCTTCCTCGGCGCACTGCAGGCGGGTTTCATCGCGGTGCCGCTGACGGTTCCCTACGGCGGCGCCCACGACGAACGCACCATCTCGGTGCTGGCCGACACCTCACCCTCCGTACTGCTCACGACGTCGGCGGTGGTCGACAACGTCCGGCAATGCGCCGAGCCGCACGTCGGTGAAAAGGCGCCGGCCATCATCGAAGTCGACCTGCTGGACCTCGACGCGCGGCCGCCGTCGTCGCGGCCGGCGCGCGACACCGGCGATCAGGGGGGCGAAGACGGCCTACCTGCAGTACACGTCCGGGTCCACCCGGACGCCAGCCGGTGTCACGGTGTCCAACGACAACGTCATCGCCAATTTCGGTATGGCCATGGGGGACTTCTTCGTCAACGAGGGGGCGGTGCCCTCCGACCTGACGGTGATCTCGTGGCTGCCGCTCTACCACGACCTGGGCCTACTGCTGGGAACGATCATGCCCACCCTCGCCGGGCGGCCCACCGTGCTGTTCAGTCCCGCCGGGTTCCTGCAGCGGCCGGCCCGCTGGCCTCAGCTGCTGGCGCGCTACGGGAACACCATCTCGGCGGGACCGAACTTCGCGTTCGACATCGCGGCCCGCAAAACCTCCGACGAGGACATGGCCGGGCTCGACATGAGCCGGGTGCACACCATCCTCAACGGCAGCGAGCGGGTTCAGCCCGCGACCCTGAAGCGGTTCGCAGACCGATTCGCGCAGTTCCGCTTTCAGCCCAAGGCGCTGCGACCGGCGTATGGCATGGCCGAAACCGTCGTCTACATCGCCACCCGCCGGGTTGGTGATCCGCCGGAGATCGTGGAATTCGACTCCGAGAAGCTGCCCGACGGCCAGGCGGTGCGCGTCGAAAAAGGAACCGGCACAGCACTTGTCAGCTACGGCAGGTGCGAGTCGCAGGAACAGGTCCGCATCGTCGACGGCGACACGCGCATGGAGTGCCCGGAAGGGACCGTCGGCGAGATCTGGGTGCACGGCCCCAATGTGGCCGCGGGCTACTGGGAGAAGCCCGAGACGACGGCCCGCACCTTCGGCGCGAAGATCGTCAACCCCACCGAGGGCACCGTCGAAGGGCCCTGGTTGCGCACCGGAGACTCCGGATTCTTCTCCGGCGGTGAGCTTTTCATCATGGGCCGGATCAAGGACCTGCTGATCGTCTACGGCCGCAACCATTCTCCCGACGACATCGAGGCCACCATCCAGGACATCAACCCGGGCCGCTGCGCCGCGATCGCGGTGCCCCAGGACGGCGTCGAGAAGCTCGCCGCCATCGTCGAGATCAAGAAGAAGAACGGCGAGTCCGACGACGACCTGGCCGAGCGGCTGGGCGTGCTCAAACGCGATATCAGCGCCGCGATCTACGACTCACACGGGCTCAGCGTGACGGATCTGGTGTTGGTGTCGCCCGGGTCGATCCCGATCACCACCAGCGGCAAGATCCGCCGGCAGCAGTCGGTGCAGATGTATCAGGACAAGGCGTTCGCCCGGCTGGACGCCTGAGCGCTCAGCCGCTCACCCAGGTCTTGGCGCTGTCCAGCTCGTCGAGGCCGAACACCTTGAGCTCGCCCGGCACCATCCAGGCCAGCGCGTGCAGCGTGTGGGTCACCCAGTCCTTGTCGGTAACGATCGCGATGCGCTTGAACGCAGAGTGGTGCGGGAAGACCAGGCCCAGGCCCAGCTTGACGTCCTCGGCGAACCCGCCGGGCCCGAACCCCTCGTAGTCGGAGTCGATGATCTCCAGGATCCGGATGTCACCGGTTTTCAGCCGCTCCTCCATCAGGGGCCGGACGTCGCGCAGCTCGGCACCACTGAGCCGGCCCGACACGCGCACACCGGTCACGCCTTCCGGCAAGTCCGTGAGCAATTCGATCATCGAAGTCACCTTCCCTTCGCTGGCTACCATTGCGGTGAAAACGACGGCGTCGTCAATCGGGAGTCTTCCACCATGACCGAGTTCAGCAAGGCCCGGATACCGCTGCTTCCGTTGGAGGAGGCCAAGGCCGCCGCCGACGAAGCCGGCGTCCCCGACTATATGGCCGAACTCAGCATCTTCCAGACGCTGCTGAATCATCCGCGGCTGGCGCGGGTGCTCAACGACCTGCTGGCGATGATGCTGTGGCACGGCGACCTGGACCGCCGGCTGCGCGAGCTGATCATCATGCGGATCGCTTGGCTCACCGAATGCGACTACGAGTGGACCCAGCACTGGCGCGTCGCATCGCGGCTGGGGGTGTCGGCCGAAGACTTGGTGGGGGTGCGGGACTGGCCGGCCCACGACGGGTTCGGTGCCGCCGAGCGTGCGGTGCTCGCCGCCACCGACGACGTAGTGCGCGACGGTGTGCTCAGCGATGCGAGCTGGGCGGCGTGCGAGCGCGAATTAGGCAGTGGTGAATTAGGCAGTGACAGAACGGTTTTGATTGAACTGGTGACCGCGATCGGGGCATGGCGGATGGTGGCGTCGATGCTGCGCAGCCTGCGGGTGCCGCTGGAGGACGGGGTGGACAGCTGGCCGCCCGACGGGGTGGGGCCCTCAGTGGTCTGATCGCGTTTCTTCCGCCGAGCGTTTTTTCTTCGCCGAGCGTTTTCTTTCGCCGAGCGTTTTTCTTTCGCCGAGCGTCACGCTGGCGCAGCGTTGGGCGTCGGGCGTCACTCCAACGTGACGCTCGGCGCAAAGGGGAGGGGTGACGCTCGGCGCAAAGGGAAGGGGTGACGCTCGGCGCAAAGGGAAGGGGTGACGCTCGGCGCAAGGGGGCCGGGTGTGAGGGCGTAGCGTCGCCGATATGCGAACCAGAGTTGCCGAAATGCTCGGCGTCGAGTTTCCCATCTGCGCCTTCTCGCACTGCCGCGACGTGGTCGCCGCGGTGACCAACGCCGGCGGGTTCGGGGTGCTCGGCGCTGTCGCCCACAGCCCCAAACGCTTGGAGAGCGAACTGTCCTGGATCGAGCAGGAGACCGGCGGCAAGCCCTACGGCGTCGATCTGCTGTTGCCGCCCAAGTACGTTGGCGCCGACACCGGCGGCATCAACGCGCGGCAAGCCCAGGAACTGCTGCCCGAAGAGCATCGCGCGTTCCTCGACGAGCTGATGAGCCGCTACGGCGTCGCGCCCCACGCCGAGGACGAAGAGGCCATCCGCGGCGGCCTCAACATTTCGCCCAAAGGCTACGAACCGTTGCTGGAAGTGGCCTTCGGCCACAACATCCGGCTGATCGCCAGCGCGCTGGGCCCGCCGCCGCACGATCTGGTGGAGCGCGCGCACAGCCACGACGTGCTGGTGGCCGCCCTGGCCGGGACCACCAAGCATGCGCAGCGGCACGCCGCGGCCGGGGTGGACCTCATCGTCGCCCAGGGCACCGAGGCCGGCGGGCACACTGGCGAGGTGTCCACCATGGTGCTGGTCCCGGAGGTGGTCGACGCGGTGGCGCCGACGCCGGTGCTGGCCGCCGGCGGGATCGCCCGGGGCCGGCAGATCGCGGCTGCGCTGGCGCTGGGTGCCGAAGGCGTGTGGTGCGGGTCGGTGTGGCTGACCACCGAGGAAGCCGAGACGGTGCCGGTGGTCAGGGACAAGTTCCTGGCCGCCACGTCGTCGGACACCGTGCGGTCGCGATCGCTGACCGGCAAGCCGGCGCGCATGCTGCGCACCGCCTGGACCGACGAATGGGCGCGGCCCGACACCCCCGACCCGCTGGGCATGCCGCTGCAGACCGCCCTGGTCACCGACTCGCAACAGCGGATCAACCAGGCCGCCAACCAGCCCGGCGCCAAAGCCCGGGAGCTGGCGACCTATTTCGTCGGGCAGGTGGTCGGGTCGCTGGACCGGGTGCGGCCGACGCGGGCAGTCGTGCTCGACATGGTCGAGGAGTACATCGACACCATCGGGCGACTCGACGGCCTGACATAGCGAACTCACATCAAATTGTGACATCGAACACATCCGCATTTCCGCAGGTCACAGCCCCGGAAGTGGGGCGAGCGCCGGCTGTGTGCGTAGCGGAACCATAAAGATCCCAAAACAGGGGTACGGCGCGTTGACCCAGCCCGCTCCGTGGTGCATCATCGGTCAGGCAAGCACCTCGTTAGGTGAGGCGGCTACACCGAACACAGGCCACTGACCCCGAACGTCGAAAGACGCCCCGGGTCAGGACAGCTCCTCCCGGCTTAAGGGTTGAGCCCAGGTGGCTTCCGGATTACCGGACACGTCGGGTAGTGCCAAAGCTCTGACGAGAGGGGTGCGGATTTCCGGCAGTCGCCGGATTCTGTCCTCCTGTGTGCGCGCAGATTACGCGTTACCCGCGTGCGCGGCGACCGAGAGGAGGTGAGGGACGAATGAGTTCCAGTGGTAGTCCGGGCCGATATCCGGGCTCTGTTTCGTCCCTGACCGGTCTCCGGCAAAACGCTCTGACTTAAGAGCTCTCGGTTAAGCCAGCCGAATCGGAACCGTTGCGGGACGGGACTTCCCAAGAAAGTTTCAAGCTCCCCCTGTCAACGTGTGATTTCCCACCCGAGGAGGCGATCATGACCGCTGCGCTGTACGACGAAGTCGTTACCTTCCCCAGTGCTCCCAAGCTGCGCGTCGTGCGCGACGTTCCCGCGGCCCCGGCCACCAAGACGGCGCGCCGCGCCGAGGCGGTCGCTGCCGCCGCCGGCAGCGACCCGCTGATCGACGGTGCCGCCCGGCTGCTCAGCATCCCGCTGCGGCACATGTACGCCGCGCTGTGGCGCATCGGCGTGCTCGAGGTCCAGGCGTAACGCCATGGACAGTGCGCTACCCGGGACTCCAAGGGGTTAACCGACTGCAGGCCTGGTCCTGCGGCGGGTTAGCCCCTTGGAGTCCTTTAGACTTAGACAATTGGCGCAGATCCGGCCATCACCGGGGAGCCTTCGGAAGAACAGCCGATCCGGCCCAGTAGAACCGAACGGGTAGGCCCGTCACAGCCGTCACGAGCGGTCACGCGGTTTGCGTGGCAAGCGGGGTGGTACCGCGGCGTTCGCGCACCAGCGCATCCGTCGTCCCCGTGCCTGAAGCAACAGGGCACCACGGGAGCGACGCACGATGACCGAGAACTACCCGAAGCTGGCCGCCGGATCGCCCGACTTTCCGGCGCTCGAGCTCGAGGTCCTCGACTACTGGTTCCACGACGACACCTTCCGCGCCAGCATCGCCAACCGCGACGGCGCCCCCGAGTACGTCTTCTACGACGGGCCCCCGTTCGCCAACGGCCTGCCGCACTACGGGCATCTGCTGACCGGCTACGTCAAGGACATCGTGCCGCGGTATCGCACCATGCGCGGCAACAAGGTGGAACGCCGATTCGGTTGGGACACCCACGGTTTGCCCGCCGAACTGGAGGTGGAGCGCCAACTCGGCATCACCGACAAGTCTCAGATCGACTCGATGGGAATCGCCGCGTTCAACGACGCCTGCCGCGCCTCGGTGCTGCGTTACACCGACGAGTGGCAGCAGTACGTCACCCGGCAGGCGCGCTGGGTCGACTTCGACAACGACTACAAGACACTCGACCTGCCCTACATGGAGTCGGTGATCTGGGCGTTCAAGCAGCTGTGGGACAAGGGTCTGGCCTACGAGGGCTACCGGGTGTTGCCGTACTGCTGGCGCGACGAAACCCCGTTGTCCAACCACGAACTGCGCATGGACGACGACGTCTACCAGAGCCGCCAGGACCCGGCCCTGACGGTCGGGTTCAAGGTGAGCGGTGGTGATCTGGACGGCGCTTACCTGTTGATCTGGACGACCACCCCGTGGACGCTGCCGTCCAACCTGGCTGTAGCCGTGCACCCGGACGTGACGTATGTGCATGTCGCGGTGGGGGATCGGCGCTTCGTGCTGGCCGAGGCGCGCCTGGGCGCCTACGCCCGCGAACTCGGCGAAGATCCCTCGGTGCTGGGCACCTACCGGGGCGCGGAACTGGTGGGCGCCCGGTACCTGCCGCCGTTCCCGTATTTCATGGACGCGCCCAACGCTTTTCGGGTCCTGCCGGCCGACTTCGTCACCACCGAGGACGGCACCGGGCTGGTGCATCTGGCGCCGGCCTACGGCGAGGACGACATGGCGGCGGGCGACGCGGCCGGAATCATCGCGGTCACCCCGGTGGACGCCAAGGGCCGCTTCGACGCGTCGGTGCCCGACTACCAGGGGCAGCACGTCTTCGACGCCAACCCGCACATCATCCGGGACCTGAAGAACGGCAGCGGCCCGGTCGCGGTGAACGGCGCGGTGCTGCTGTGCCACGAAACCTACGAGCACCCCTACCCGCACTGCTGGCGCTGCCGAAACCCGCTGATCTACCGGGCGGTGTCGTCCTGGTTCGTGCGGGTGACCCAGTTCCGCGACCGGATGGTGGAGCTCAACCAGCAGATCACCTGGTATCCCGAGCACGTCAAGGACGGCCAGTTCGGCAAGTGGCTGCAAGGGGCCCGCGACTGGTCGATCTCGCGAAACCGGTACTGGGGCACTCCGATTCCGGTCTGGAAGTCCGACGACCCGGCCTACCCGCGGGTCGACGTGTACGGCAGCCTCGACGAACTCGAACGCGATTTCGGGGTGCGGCCTTCGAACCTGCACCGGCCCTTCATCGACGAGCTCACCCGGCCCAATCCCGACGACCCGACCGGCCTGTCGACGATGCGCCGCATCCCCGATGTGCTCGACGTGTGGTTCGACTCCGGTTCGATGCCGTACGCGCAGGTGCACTACCCGTTCGAAAACAAGGACTGGTTCGACGGTGTCCACACCGGCGACCCCGACAAGCAGGTCGACGGCCATTACCCCGGCGACTTCATCGTCGAGTACATCGGGCAGACGCGCGGCTGGTTCTACACCCTGCACGTGCTGGCCACCGCGCTGTTCGACCGTCCGTCGTTCAAAACCTGTGTGGCACATGGCATCGTGCTGGGTTCCGACGGCCAGAAGATGAGCAAGTCGCTGCGCAACTACCCCGACGTCACCGAGGTGTTCGACCGCGACGGGTCCGATGCCATGCGGTGGTTCCTGATGGCCTCGCCGATCCTGCGTGGCGGCAACCTGATCGTCACCGAGCAGGGCATCCGCGACGGGGTGCGCCAGGTGCTGCTGCCGTTCTGGAACGCCTACAGTTTCCTGGCGCTGTACGCCCCGAAAGTCGGGACCTGGCGGGTGGATTCGGCCAACGTGCTGGACCGCTACATCCTGGCCAAGCTGGCGGTGCTGCGCGACGAGCTGACCGCCTCGCTGGACGTGTGCGACATCTCCGGGGCCTGCGAGCAGTTGCGCCAGTTCACCGAAGCGTTGACGAATTGGTATGTGCGGCGGTCGCGTTCCCGGTTCTGGGTCGAGGACACCGAAGCGATCGACACCCTGCACACGGTGCTGGAGATCACCGCGCGGCTGGCCGCCCCGCTGCTGCCACTGATCACGGAGCTGATCTGGCGGGGGCTGACCGGCGGGCGCTCGGTGCATCTGACCGACTGGCCGCAGGCCGGCGAGCTGCCCGCGGACCCCGACCTGGTGGCCGCGATGGACCAGGTTCGCGAGGTGTGCTCGGCCGGGTCGTCGCTGCGCAAGGCCAAGAAGTTGCGGGTGCGGCTGCCGCTGCCGAAACTGACTGTGGCAGTGGAGCATCCGGAGCGGCTCGAGCAGTTCACCGGTTTGATCGCCGACGAGCTCAACGTCAAGGCGGTCGAGCTGACCGACGCGATCGACACCTACGGCCGCTTCGAGCTCACGGTCAACGCCCGGGTGGCCGGGCCGCGGCTGGGCAAGGACGTGCAGGCCGCGATCAAGGCCGTCAAGGCCGGGGAAGGCGTGGTCAACCCCGACGGCACCCTGACCGCGGGCCCGGCGGTGTTGCTGCCCGAGGAGTACAGCTCGCGACTGGTCGCCGCCGACCCCGAGTTCACCGCGGCGCTGCCCGGCGGGGCCGGGCTGGTGGTGCTCGACGGCACGGTGACACCCGAACTGGAGGCCGAGGGCTGGGCCAAGGACCGCATTCGCGAACTGCAGGAGCTGCGCAAGTCCAGCGGGCTGGAGGTGTCCGACCGGATCAGCGTGGTGATCGCGGTGCCCGCCGAGCGGGCGGAATGGGCGCGGACGCACCGCGATCTGATCGCCGGCGAAATCCTGGCCACCAGTTTCGAATTCGGCGAACCCGCCGACGGCGCGGAGATCGGCGACGGGGTACGGGTGTCCATCGCGCGAGTGTGACCAGGCGGTGCGAATGCGGGCCGGCAATGCCGGCCCGGTTACGCTCGCAGTCCAAGGGAACGGAGGCACGGTGCGAATCCTCGGCATGTTCCGGGTGCACAACGGCGCGGACAACCTGCCCCGCGTCCTGGACGCCCTGGCCGGTTGGTGCGACGACATCTACGTGATCGACGACCGCAGCACCGACAACACCCCGCACATCCTGGCCGGCCACCCGGCCGTGACCAATCTGGTGCGCGCCCGCCACGACCTGCCCGCCACCCCGTGGCTGATCCCCGAGCCCCCGGGCTCGAATTGCTCTACCGCATGGCCGATTTCTGCCGCCCCGACTGGATCGCGATGATCGACTCCGACCAGGTGGTGCAATCCGACGTCGACATCCGCACGGTGCTCGCCGACACTCCTCCCGACGTCGCGGCGCTGATGTGCCCGATGCTGCCCACCTGGGACGACCCCCATTACCCGGACATGATCCCGGTGATGGGGCCCGCGGAGTCGGTGCGCGGGCCGTTCTGGCGCTGGCGGCCGGGTCTGCGCGCCGGGACCAGGATGATCCACAACCCGCATTGGCCGGCCAACATCACCGACCACGGCCGCATCGGTCTGGTCAACGAGATTCAGTTGGTGCACCACGGTTGGTCGACGCTGGCCGAGCGCATCGGTAAGGTCGACCACTACCGCAAGATCGACCCGGACTGCCGGCTGAACTACGGCGTCCCCTACGACCGGGCGCTGCTGTTCGGCTACGCACGCGACGAGGTCGACCTGCTCGAAGCGGACTACCGCAGGCGGGTGCGCGGTGACTTTGACCCGGCCGAGCCCGGCGCCCGGCTGCCCATCGACCGCGAGCACCTCGCCGTCGGCGCCGGCTACGGACCCCGGGCAGGCGCTTTTCACCCCGGTGTCGACTTCGCCGCCCTGCCGGGCACCCCCGTCTACGCCGTCAACTCCGGAACCATCAGTCGCACAGAGGTTCTCGATCACAACGGGCTGCGTTCGGTGACGATCTCCAACGCGCACGCCGACCTCGTCTACGTACTGCGGTCCGGCGAAGACCACGCCCCCGGTGCGCAGATCGCCGCGGGCACTCAGATCGGCACGGTCGGACGCGAAGCCGAATCAGCGGACGGCTACCTGCATTTCGAAGTCCAGCGGGACGGCGCCCACACCAGCCCGGTGCGCTACCTGGCCAACATGGGCCTGCACCCATGGCCTCCGCGCGGGCGTCCGCGACCGGTGTCGGGGACCTACCCGGCGGCCACGCCGTGCACCATCACGGTGTGACCAGAGCACGGGCCGACCGGATCGCCGAGCGCACCTCCTGCAGAACCTTGGCCGGATGCTGCTCGTCGAACGGGCCCAGCCGGTTGTAGCGCTCGACACCGAACCCGGCCGACTCCAAGCGAATCCCGAACGGCACCGCCAACATTCGCAGTGCTTCGAAGTGCAGGTAGGGCAGCACCGGCTGGCCGGCCACCAGCAGGCACGTCGAGTGCTGCATGCCCACCGTGCGCGCGGCGAAGGTGTAGGTGTCCGCGGAGTTGGCGCGCCGGTGCTCGGGGTCCGGGGACGCCGTTTCCAGCAGCGTGATCGGCACACCGAGGTTGTTGCTGCCCGGCGAGAACCGCCACACCGCCTCGTCGCGCGGCGGCTGGTAACCGCGGCGGTGCATGTGCTCCCGCACGCCCGCGACGTCGACTCCGAACGATTCGGCGGCCGCGGCAACCAGCAGGTCGAACTCGGTGCGGGCCCCGGGCGCGCACACCTCGACGGCGTCGCGTTCGGAATCCATCACGCCCCGCGACGCCGCCGCCAGCACCACCTGCCCGATGCGCCGCGTAGCCGCCAGCTCTCGCGCGTACCCGACCCGCAGCCGATTGGTGTAGCGGCCACCGCCGATCACCAGCAGAAAGTCGAAATCCGTTCCGGTGGGCGCGGATTCGTAGACCAGACCCAGCTCTGCGGTCAGCGCCTCGATGTGCTGCAGCTCCGCCTGCGGTCGATCCAGGCGGGGGATCAGCCACCGGACGGCGCCGGCAGCGTCCTGGCTGTCCACCCGGGCGGAGGCGCGGGCCCGGCCACGGTAATCCCACACGCTGCTGAACTCGTCGAGCCACGCCAGTCGCGCGTCCAGATCGAGGTCCGCCGCAACGCTGCCACCGAACATCGTCACCAACTCGGTCAGGGCCGGATGCGTGCACCAGGATTCCACCTCGCGGCGAACATCTGTGGCAAGCAAACCGCAATCCTCCTCTTGGTACACGCGCAACGCCGTCGGCTAACCGGAATCGTCGCCGATTGACAGTAAGGTGTTGGCCGGGTATCCAGCCGACAACGACACGACGCGCGGGAGCATTTTGCGGTGAGAATTCTGGTGACCGGTGGGGCGGGCTTCCAGGGCAGCCATCTGGTCGAGGCCCTGCTCGCCGCGGGTCATCAAGTGACTGTGCTGAATACGTTGTCGACCGCGGCCAAGCGGAACCTCCGCAACATCGAGACGCACCCGCGCGCCGACGTCGTATTCGGCTCGGTCACCGATCCCGAACTCGCCGTCAAAACGGTGCCCGAACACGACGTCATCTTCCACCTGGCGGCAAACGTCAACGTCGACAAATCGCTGAGCGATCCGAAAAGCTTTCTGGACACCAACGTCATGGGCACCTACAACATCCTCGAAGCGGCGCGGAGGTGCCATGCGCGCGTCATCTATGCCTCGACGTGTGAGGTCTACGGCGACGGGCAGAGCCTCGGTGCGCACGAATTGCTGCACGAGAGCGCCGAATTGATGCCCAACAGTCCCTACGGCGCCTCCAAGGCTGCCGCCGACCGGCTCTGCTACTCCTACTACCGGTCCTACGACATGGACGTCACCATCGTGCGCCCGTTCAACATCTTCGGCGAACGCCAGAAAAGCGGCGCTTTCGGGGCACTGATCCCGATCCTGGTCCGCCATGCGCTGTCCGGACGAAATCTCACGATCTTCGGCAAAGGCACCGCAACCCGGGACTACCTGCACGTCAGCGACGTGGTCCGGGCATACCAATTGGTCTTGGACACCCTCACCCTGCAGGGCCGCGCGATCAACTTCGCCAGCGGCACCAACACCAGCGTCCGCGACATCGCCAACTACATCGCCGACAGATTCGGTGTCCGGGTATTCGAAGGCCCGGCGCGACCGGGCGAAGTCTCTCGCTACCCGGCCGACATCACCTTGGCCCGCGACATCGGATTCGCGCCACACGTCGATATCTGGACCGGAATAGACCGCTACATCGATTGGGCAAAAGGGCAGCCGGACAACGATATTCAGCCCTGAATCCCCGGCCCGGCGTGCTGGGCCATAGCATCAAGACCCGTGGATTCCCGTTGGGTGCTGCACCTGGACATGGATGCGTTCTTCGCCTCCGTCGAGCAGCTCACCCGCCCGACGCTGCGGGGGCGCCCAGTGCTGGTCGGCGGCCTGGGCGGCCGCGGAGTGGTGGCGGGGGCCAGCTACGAGGCGCGCGTTTTCGGCGCCCGTTCGGCGATGCCGATGCATCAGGCGCGCCGACTCGTGGGCGTGGCGGCGGTGGTGCTGCCACCGCGCGGCGTGGTGTACGGGGTGGCCAGCCGGCGCGTCTTCGAAACCGTGCGCAGCCTGGTGCCGGTGCTCGAGCAGCTGTCCTTCGACGAGGCGTTCGGCGAACCCGCCGAACTGGCCGGAGCGTCCGCCGAGGACGTCGAGATGTTCTGCCGCCAGCTGCGCCGGCGGGTGCGCGGCGAGACCGGCCTGACCGCCTCGGTGGGTGCCGGCTCGGGCAAGCAGATCGCCAAGATCGCCTCCGGCCTGGCCAAACCCGACGGAATCCGGGTGGTGCGGCGCGACGAGGAAAAGCTGATGCTGGCCGGTCTGCCGGTGCGGCGCCTGTGGGGGATCGGACCGGTCGCCGAAGACAAACTGCACCGCCTCGGCATCGACACGATCGGCCAGCTGGCAGCGCTCACCGACGCCGAAGTGGCCGACATCCTGGGCGCCACCGTGGGACCCGCGCTGCACCGGCTGGCCCGCGGCATCGACGACCGTCCCGTCGCCGAACGCGCCGAAGCCAAACAGATCAGCGCCGAATCCACCTTCGCCGCCGACCTGACCACCCTGGAGCAGCTGCGCGAGGCGATCGAGCCGATCGCCGAACATGCTCACCGGCGGCTGCTCAAAGACGGTCGCGGCGCCCGCACCGTCACAGTCAAACTGAAGAAATCCGACATGAGCACGCTGACCCGCTCGGCGACGCTGCCCTATGCGACCGCCGAGCTGGGCGCACTGGCGGCGGTGGCCCGCAGACTGCTGCTGGACCCGCTGCAGATCGCGCCGATTCGCCTTCTGGGCGTTGGGTTTTCGGGCTTGAGCGACGTGCGTCAGGAATCGTTGTTCCCCGACCTGGACCTGGGACCGGAGACGGCCGAGGAAGCGCATCAGGATTTCGAGACGCTGCGAGCGGCGCTGGTCACCGGACAGGACGGCACCTCGTGGCGGATCGGCGACGACGTCGCGCACGACGATCTCGGGCACGGCTGGGTGCAAGGCTCCGGGCACGGGGTAGTCACCGTGCGCTTCGAGACCCGCGGCTCCGGCCCGGGCCAGGCCAGGACGTTCCCGATCGAGACGGCCGAGCTTCGCCCCGCCAACCCGGTGGACAGCCTGGACTGGCCGGACTACGTCGGCGACCTGCGGGTGCAGGAGAACCAGCAGAATTCAGCCCCAGCGGTTGAGGACGTCGGCGACCGGTAACCCCGCCGCCAGCGCCGCCATCAACAGCACCCGGGCCTGCGACGGCGCCAGCCGCGGCACCAGCACCGCGCCGGCCTGCACCAGATCGTGGCCCGGGCCGTAGCCCGCGCTGACCCGGCCGCTGGGCACCCGGGTGGACACCGCGACCACCACCCCGGCGCGGCACCAGCGGCGGACCCCGTCGACCACCGCGACACCGGCGTTGCCCGACCCCAGCGCTTCCAGCACCAGCCCACGAGCACCGGCCGCGGCGAACGCGTCCATCGCCACCGCGTCACTGCCCAGATACGCGGCCACGATGTCGACCCGGGGCGCGTCGGCCGCGCTGAGCTCGCCGAGGAACGGGCGCACCTTGGGTCCCGTCAGCGTCAGGCCGCCGTGCATCGTCCCCAGCAGCTGGCCGGCGAAGCCGCTCAGGTCCTGGGTGGCCACCTTGCGCAGGCCCAGCGGTTGCAGCACCCGGCCGGCGAAGCACACCAGCACCCCCAGGTCGCGGGCCGCCGGGTTGGACGCCACCCGCAGCGCGTCCCGCAGGTTGGCCGGACCGTCGGCGTCGGGGGCGTCGGCGCTGCGCATCGCGCCGGTCAGCACGATCGGGGGACTGCCCGCATACGTCAGGTCCAGCCACAGCGCGCTTTCTTCCATCGTGTCGGTGCCGTGCGCGACCACGATCCCGTCGGCGCCGTCATCCAGCGCCGCGCGCACCGCCGCGCTGATCTTGTCCCAGTCGGCGGGCACCAGTTCGGAGCTGTCCACCGCCAGCACGTCCACCACGTCGACGTCGACTTCCACGTCCAGGCCGGCCGTCAGTTGCGCGCCACTATGGGCGGGCCGGCGTACCCCGTCGGGGCCGGCGCTAGTCGAGATCGTTCCCCCGGTGGTGATGACGGTGACGCGGCCCATGGGGGAATCATCGCGCACGCGCCGCCGGTCGGGGTGCCCGCTTAGTGGATGATGGGGGGGTGCCCGACGAACCCACCGGATCCGCCGAGCCGCTGACATCGGCCGGTGACGCGGACGCGTCCCCCGAAGACGGAGGTCCCGCTCCCAAGCCGCCGGCCAAGCGGCTGCGCCTGCTGCTGTCGATCGCGGCGGTGGTGCTCGCGCTGGATGTGATCACCAAGGTGCTGGCGGTCAAGCTGCTGCCGCCCGGGCAGCCGGTGTCGATCATCGGGGACACGGTGACCTGGACCCTGGTCCGCAACTCCGGCGCTGCGTTCTCGATGGCGACCGGTTCCACCTGGGTGCTGACGCTGATCGCGACCGGCGTGGTGGTCGGCATCTTCTGGATGGGCCGGCGGCTGGTCTCACCCTGGTGGGCGCTGGGACTGGGGATGATCCTGGGCGGCGCGATGGGAAACCTGGTCGACCGGTTCTTCCGGTCCCCGGGACCGCTGCGCGGGCACGTCGTGGACTTCCTGTCGGTGGGCTGGTGGCCGGTATTCAACGTCGCCGACCCGTCGGTGGTGGGTGGTGCCATCCTGCTGGTCGTGCTGTCGATCTTCGGCTACGACTTCGACACTGTGGGTCGGCGTACCGCCGACGGGGACACTGTGGGTCGGCGTACCGCCGACGGGGACTCCGGGGCTCGGTCTCAAGGCGACGACGGCGACCGGACCTGATGACCGAACGATCGATGCCGGTCCCGGAAGGACTGGCGGGCATGCGCGTCGACGCCGGACTGGCGCGGCTGCTGGGGCTGTCCCGCAGCGCGGCGGCGGCCATCGCCGAGGACGGCGGCGTGGAACTGGACGGGGCGACGGCCGGCAAATCGGACAAGCTGCACGCCGGCGCCTGGCTGCAGGTGCGGCTGCCCGAACCGCCGAGACCGCCCGAGAACACACCCGTCGACATCGAGGGCATGACGATCCTGTACGCCGACGACGACATCGTCGCCGTCGACAAACCCGCCGCGGTGGCCGCGCACGCCTCGGTGGGCTGGACCGGGCCGACCGTGCTCGGCGGACTGGCCGCCGCCGGCTACCGCATCACCACCTCCGGGGTGCACGAGCGGCAGGGGATCGTGCACCGCCTGGACGTCGGCACCTCCGGGGTGATGGTGGTGGCGCGCTCCGAACGGGCCTATACCGCGCTCAAGCGGGCCTTCAAGCAACGCACCGTCGACAAGCGTTATCACGCGCTGGTGCAAGGACATCCGGATCCCTCCAGCGGAACCATCGACGCCCCGATCGGCCGCCACCACGGCCCGGAATGGAAGTTCGCCGTCACCTCCGACGGCCGCCACAGCCTCACCCACTACGACACCGTGGAGGCGTTCGTCGCGGCCAGCCTGCTCGACGTGCACCTGGAAACCGGCCGGACCCACCAGATCCGGGTGCACTTCTCCGCGCTGCATCATCCGTGCTGCGGCGACCTGGTCTACGGCGCCGACCCTGTGCTGGCGAAAAAGCTTGGTCTGCAACGTCAATGGCTGCACGCGCGGTCGCTGGCGTTCGCGCATCCGGCCGACGGCCGCCGCATCGAGATCGTCAGCCCCTATCCGGCAGACCTGCAGCACGCCCTGGACGTGCTACGCGCCGAGCACTGACGGCTTGCGGGCCTCGACCAGCACCCGGGTGGGGTGGGTGACGAACCGCCCGTCGGCCTCGATCCGTTCGTGCAGCGCGCGCAGCCGGCTCAGATAGGGCTCGGCGGTGAAGTCGGGCACCGTCCAGATCAGCTTGCGCAGGAAGTACACCACCGCGCCGATGTCGAAAAATTCCGCGCGCAGCTGCTCCGCACGAAGCTCTACGACCTGCAGCCCGGCGGCTTCGGCCTGGGCCCGCTGGGTGGTGCGGCTCCCACTGCGCCCACAACTGCGGCTGCGGCCCGACGACGTGGGTCACCAGTTCTGCCACCGTCGCCGGCCCGGGGTGCTGCGCCAAGTAGGCGCCGCCGGGGCGCAGCACACCCGGGCGATCTC
The DNA here is from genome assembly GCA_021654635.1 of Mycobacterium kiyosense. Lineage (NCBI taxonomy): Bacteria > Bacillati > Actinomycetota > Actinomycetes > Mycobacteriales > Mycobacteriaceae > Mycobacterium > Mycobacterium kiyosense. The sequence goes on along the minus strand of AP025179.1, from coordinate 3,473,102 downwards.
GTTCCACCACACCGCAGTCGGGTGCCGACTGACCACCAGGTCGAAGGCCTCACCGGCGAACGGCAGCGACGGCTCCGCGCCGGTGGTGACCACTACGACGCCCCGCGGGTGCAGCCGGGCGGTGGCCAGCGCCGCATTCGGCGGCCAGGACTCGGTGGCCGCCATGGTCGGCGGGAACTTACCGACTCCGGCCAGCACCTCCCCGCCGCCGGTCTGAATGTCCAGGGCCGCCGACACCGTCGCCAGCCGCTGTCCGATCAGCCGCTGATACCCCCACGACGGCCGCTGCTCGGTAGCCCGGCCGTCCAGCCAGGAAAAGTCCCAGCCGTCGATTTGAGCCGAAACCGCTTCTGCAACAAGATCTTCGAAGGATCGGAGTGTCATGCGGGTTTGCGCGCCTCGATGAGGACCCGCGCCGCGTGCGCCACGAAAGGCCCGTCGGTTTCGATGCGGTCATGCAGTTCGCGCAGTTGCGGGCGGTAACGGTCGACGGTGAAGTCGGGCACCGCCCAGATCACCTTGCGCAGGAAGTAGACCACCGCGCCGATGTCGAAGAATTCCTGACGCAGCCGCTCGTGGCGCAGCTCCACGACCTGCAGGCCGGCTTTGTGCGCCTGGTCGCGTTCGTTGTCCGGATGGCGCCGTGCCCACGCCTCGGGCTGCGGCCCGATGAAGTGCTCGACCAACTCCGACGCCGTCCCCGGGCCGATGTGCTGAGCCAGATAGGTGCCGCCGGGTCGCAATACCCGGGCAATCTCGTTCCACCACACCGTATTCGGGTGCCGGCTGGTCACCAGGTCGAACGCCTCGTCGGCGAATGGCAGCGGCGACTCCGGCGGCGTGACCACCACGACCACTCCGCGCGGATGTAAGCGCTGGGTGGCCAGCGCCGCGTTCGGCGGCCAGGACTCGACAGCGGCCATGGTCGGCGGGAACTTCGGTGCACCGGCCAGCACCTCACCGCCGCCGGTCTGCAGGTCGACCGCGGCCGTGGCCGCGGCCAACCGCGCGCTGATCAACCGCTGATACCCCCAGGACGCCCGCTGCTCGGTGGCGCGGCCGTCGAACCAGGAGAAGTCCCAGCCGTCCAGCGGTGCTGATTCGGCCTCGGCTACCAGTGCTGCGAAACTGCGGCGCATGTGGGCATTCTGGTATGTCCTCGGCCGAGGACGTCACTCAGATGCGGGATCCACGCGACGAGCGTCCCCAAAATGCCGTAGAAATCGGCCTGCGAGCGTACATATGGGGACGCTGGCGGGGGGCGAAAGGGTCGCCGGCGACGCCGGCGGGGGCGACGGTCAGGCGGGCCCGGTCGCACGCCGCGTTCGGACATGCGCGAATCACCTTGTGCGGCAGACGAACTTGGTGCCGCCCAGATCGAGGGTCACCTCACCCTGATGCTCCCAGTACTCCGAGCCCTGACGGCCATACCTGGCGCCGCTGCCGGACTGCTGCAGGAACAGGATCACGCGATTGCCCTTCCAGTCCAGGACAGCCGTCTTGGGGTCGAAGTCGTTGTAGAACTGTGCGCTCAACGTGCCGGCGTCGGCGGGGCAGTCGTAGTTGACGACCGGCGGGGCCGCCGTGGCGGGGTCCGCGAGGGCTAATTCGACCAACCGCGTCTGGTAGGTCTCCGTCACGCAGGTCCGAAGGTCGGCGGCATCAGCGCAGCCGTCTCGGGTTGTCGCGAACGCGCTCTGCGCAGTGGTCAGCGCGGGCTGGTCGGCGCTCGGGCGAGTCAATGCCTGCTGATACGCGGACTGCACGCGCCGGTCCAGATCGGCCAATTGCGGGTCGCCGCAAACCAATTGCTGCGCCCTGTTCGCCGGTTTGGCGCAGTCGAACGTGCCCAGCGGCTTGCTGGACGTGGTGGTGGGGGCGGGGCTGGAAGCGGTGGTGGTGCCAGGTGCCGGCGGTGCGGACTTGTCGCAGGCGCCGATCAGCAGCACGGCCAGCAGGGCCGCCATCAGTCTCATACCTGCTGACTACCGGTTGCGGGCCGGACCCGCCCGCGCGACACGCCATGGCGGCCGGACAAAACTCGAAACACCGGTGGTGACCGTGCTCGCCCGGCGATCGTTACCCAATCGCCGTGGCGATGTCCTAGGTTAACTTTATGACCTACGTCACAACGTCTGCCCTCAGGAGCCACTGTCAATGAACCTCGGTGACCTCACCAACCTGGTTGAAAAACCGTTGGCGGCCGTGTCTAACATCCTCAACACGCCGAACTCGGCCGGGCGCTACCGGCCGTTCTACATTCGGAACCTGCTCGACGCGGTACAGGGTCGCAAGCTCAGCGACGCAGTGGACGGCCGGACCGTCCTGATCACCGGCGGTTCATCGGGCATCGGCGAGGCAGTCGCGCACAAGATCGCCGAGGCGGGCGGCACCGTGGTGCTGGTTGCCCGCACGCTGGAAAACCTGGAGAAGGTCGCCGACGACATCCGCGCCAATGGCGGCATCGCGCACGTGTACTCGTGCGACCTCTCGGACATGGACGCCATCGCCGCCATGGCCGACCAGGTACTCGAGGACCTGGGCGGCGTCGACATCCTGATCAACAACGCGGGCCGCTCGATCCGGCGGTCGCTGGCGCTGTCCTACGACCGCATTCACGACTACCAGCGGACCATGCAGCTCAACTATCTGGGCGCGGTGCAGCTTGATCCTGAAGTTCATCCCCGGCATGCGCGAGCGCGGGTACGGGCACATCGTCAACGTCTCCTCGGTAGGGGTGCAGACCCGCGCGCCGCGGTTCGGCGCCTACATCGCCAGCAAGGCCGCGTTGGACAGCCTGTGCGACGCGCTGCAGGCCGAGACGGTGAGCGACAACGTCCGGTTCACCACCGTGCACATGGCGCTGGTGCGCACGCCGATGATCAGCCCGACCACCATGTACGACAACTTCCCGACCCTGACTCCGGACCAGGCCGCCGGTGTCCTCACCGACGCGTTGATCCACCGGCCACGCCGGGCCAGTTCGCCGTTCGGGCAGTTCGCCGCGGTCGCCGACGCCCTCAACCCGGCCGTCATGGACCGGGTGCGGAACCGGGCGTTCACCATGTTCGACGACTCCTCCGCCGCCAAGGGCGACGAAAAGTCAACGGAAGCAAAAAGATTTCGACCGAAGAAGCGAGACCTTCCTGCAGGCGACCCGAGGGATACATTGGTGACGACATGAGTCTTCCGAAACCGAGCAAGACCGCAACCGTCGTCATCACCGGCGCTTCGTCGGGCATCGGAACCGAGTTGGCCAACGGCCTGGCCCGGCGTGGCTTCCCGCTGATGCTGGTAGCCCGGCGCCGCGAGCGCCTCGACGAGCTGGCCGCCAAGCTGCGCGCCGAACATCAGGTCGACGTCGAGGTGTTCCCACTTGACTTGGCGGACAAAGATTCTCGCGCCAAGCTGGCCGAGCGATTACGCAACGAGCCGATCGCGGGCTTGTGCAACAGCGCCGGGTTCGGCACCAGCGGGCGGTTCTACGAGCTGCCGGAGGAGCGCGAAAGCGAGGAGGTCACCCTCAACGCGCTGGCACTGATGGAGCTGACCCGCGCGGTGCTGCCCGGCATGGTCGAGCGGGGCGCGGGCGCGGTGCTCAACATCGCCTCCATCGCGGGTTTCCAGCCGCTGCCCTTCATGGCGGTGTACTCGGCGAGCAAAGCATTCGTGCTGACCTTCTCCGAGGCGGTGCAAGAGGAACTGCACGGCACCGGGGTGTCGGTGACCGCGCTGTGCCCGGGGCCGGTGCCCACCGAGTGGGCCGAGATCGCCAGCGCGGAACGATTCAGCATTCCGATCGCGCAGGTTTCGCCGCACGAGGTCGCCGAGCAGGCGATCGGGGGCATGCTGTCCGGCAAGCGCGGGGTGGTGCCCGGCCTGGTACCCAAGATCGTCAGCCAGGGCGGTCGGCTGCTACCGCGCAGCGTACTGCTGCCGGGAATCCGGATCGGCAACAAGCTGCGCGGCGGGCCCAGCCACTAATTTCCCCGGCCACCGGCCACCGGCCACCGGCGGCCGGTGACAAGGGGCGGGGCGTTAAGCGCGACGCCAGGGATGGTCGTCGAGCATCGCGGCCACCGCCGCGATGGCTTCGGCGTTGGTCTCCGAGTCGTAACGCCGCAACTGCTCGAGCACCGCTGAAACCCGTTGCAGCAGAGCGCCATACGTGGCAGCCGCCGCGGCTGCGTAGTCGTTGGCGGCGTCGACCTGCCACTGCTCGGAGTAGTGGGACGGCAGGTTGTGCAACAACTCGGCCAGATTGCGCGCTTCCTCGGCCGCCGTGTCCACCAGGTTGCGCACCGTCTCGAGGTCGACCGGCCGCCGGGCCGGACCGCCGTCACTTGCGCCGGCCTCCAAGATGCGATCGAGTTCGCGCACGGTGGACACCGCCAGTTCGATGGGCCCGGTGTGCGCCGACAAACCCAGCGGGGGATGGGCAGCGTCAGCAGGTGCGGCGATGCGTCGGCGGATAGCGCCGACAGACTCGACTGGGCTTCCAGCGCCGCTTGAGCGGCTTCGGCCGCTTCGGCCCGCGCGGCCGCAACCTCCGCCTGCGCCGCCTCGTGCGCCGCAGCCACCTGGGCTTCAGCCTGTTCGCGAGCCTGTTCGCGCGCGTTGGCCACTTCCGAGGCCAACTCGGCGGCCGCAGCGGCACGGAGCTGCTCGATCTCGGCGCGCAGCCGCTCGATCTCGCCGCGGGCTGAAACGACGGCAGCCGCCGCTTCCTCGGCTTGGCTGCGGGCGTGCTTCACCTCGGCTTCGGCGGCTTTGCGAACGGCGGTCAGCTGGTTATCGGCCTGCTCGCGCGCCGCGGCGAGCTCGGCGGCCGAAGCGGCACGCAGCTGCTCGATCTCGGCCCGGACCCGGGTCACCTCGGCCTCGGCCGCACGATGCGCGGACGTGATCTGGGCGGTGGCCTGCCCGCGTGCCGAGGCCACCTCGGCGGCGGCGTCGGCACGGATGCGTTCGAGTTCGGCGCGCACCTGCTCCAGCGCCCGCTGCGCGGTCTCCTTGGCGGCCGCCCGCTCGGCGATGCGTTGTTCGGCACGGGCTTCGGCGGCGCTGACCCTTTCCTTGGCCGCGGCGAGCTCGGCTTGCGTGTCGGCGCGAACCTTCTCCAGTTCGGCGCGCACCTGTTCGAAAGCCTCACGCGCGGTTGCTCGTTCGGTCGCGCGCTCACCCATGCGCTGTTCGGCGCGGGCTTCGGCGGCGTTGAGTTGCTCTTTGGCCGCGGCGAGTTCGGCCTTCGCGTCGGCGCGGACCTTCACCAGTTCGGCGCGCAGCTGCTCCAGCGCCCGCTGGGCGGCCGCGCGCTCGGCCGCGCGCTCGGTTTCCCGCTGCTCGGCGGCCTTGGCCGCCGCCTCCCGCTCGGCCGCCCAGTCGGCCTCCTTCTGAGCCGACTCGGCCTGCACCTCGCGCACCCGCTCCCGCGCCGCCGAGGCCGCCCGCGCGGACTGCTCCGCCTCGGCCCGAGCCATCGCGGCGGCAGCTTCGGCGTCCTTGCGGTGCTGTTGCGCCTCACGGGTCTGCTGCTCGGCCAAGACCCGCATATGGTCCGCCTCGACCAGGCGCATCGCCGGCGACAGCCGCTTGCGGGCCGGCCCGTAGCGGTTGCGGTGCTCGACGAGATCGCGTTCGCTCATCGCCGCCAGCGCCACCAGCTCAGCCGGGGGACGCTGCCCGAGCCGCTGGGCGGCCGCGACCGAATCGGCCGCGGCGCTCTTGACCAGCGCCGCCCACGTCGCGGGGTCCTGGTCGTCGATGTGTTGCCGTGTGGTGCTCACCGGCGACGACGCCGTCCTTCGGCGGCGGGCTCTGCGGCGACGGTCTCGGTCGGCTGCTCGTCAGCGGACGCGGGTTGGGTGGCGGCAGTGGGCTGCTCGTGCCGTGGTTCCCGGGTTTGTGGAGCGTCCCGACCGGGCGGAGATTCCCGGGTGGGCTGAGCGTCCCGACCCGGCTGAGATTCCCGATTCGGCGGAGATTGCCTGCCTGCCGGCGCCTCTCGGGGGGCTTCTTTGCGCTGCGCCGACGCGAATTGCGACAGCGGACCCGCCTGCTGGGCCAGCACCAACGAGAACTGGTTGAGGTAGACCGACACCGACTTGGCTAGCGTTTCGTCCCCCAGTTGCTCGGCGTCGCGCAGCAGTCCGCGCAGCAGCTCCAAAGCCAGCTCCGGACCCAGACCCAGCGTGGCGTGCTCGTTGGCCGCCGGCTCCAGCCCCGCCGTCTCCACCACCCAGACCAGCCGCTGCCAGCACCGGTCGATCGCCGCGGCGCGTTGCTCGTCTTCGCGGCGCTCCTGGCGGTGGCGTTCCTGCAGCTCGATCTGCAGCTCGTCGCGCTTTGCCGTCCGGCGCGCCACGACATAGGCGACCAGCGCCAGGATGACCGCGGCAATCACGGCGGCCACACCGCCGAAGCCCGCGGACGTCAGGAATTCACGCGCCGTCGGCAACGTCGGCATGCTCTGCGGGGAGGGCCCTTCCGCCCCGAGAGCGGATAGCACATGCAAGCTCATGGATCGGACGCTACCAAACCGCCGAGCTGGAAAACCTCGCCAAACTGGGCGTGAACCCTAACCGTCAGGTGCGAACTTGAGCACCCGTCCCGGGGTCACGAACCGGCCCGACCGGTCAGTCAGGGCCGAGGTGAGAACGTAGAGCGTGTCCCCGGCACCGACTGCCAAACCGTCGGTGTTGGCGCCCAGCGGCACCTTGACCGGGGCGCCGCCGCCGGCGGGCAACTGAAAGAATCCTCTGGCGAATCCGTCGCCGATGAAGACATCCCCGCGACTGTCCCGCACAATCCGGTTCGGGTCGATGAGCCCCGGGATTTTGAGCGGTTCGGCTTCCGTCGCACCCGGCGCGAGTTTGAGAACGTAGCCCCTGCCGGCGTCTTTAACAGTGGTGGAGACATAGACGCTGCCGGCGGAGTCGACACCGATTCCGTGCGGTACGTACAGATTCTTGAACGGCAGATCGGTCGGCCCGTTCTCGCCCAACGGCAGCTTCTTCACCCCGTAGTCGCTGCCCGACGATTTGCGCGCCAGGCCGCCGACCGCATAGGTGTTGGTTGCCTGGTCAGTTGTGACGGCCGTGATCAACGTGAAGCCCCGGAACGGCAACCGGATCGGGTTTGATTTGCCCGGCTCCAACAGATAGACGTGTGCGCCGCTGCTGTAGTACAGAGCGCCGGACGAGTCGGTGGTCAGGTCGGACGCCATCTGCAGATCCATGTCCGCAATGTCGAGCACCGTGGCATCGGTTGCGCCCGGAGCGAGCTTGTACAGCTTCAGCGGTGCCGAGTCGAACGGACCGGCGTCGGCGAACGGCATCGGGCCGGCCAGTGCGTAGACGTTGCCGGCCAGATCCACCGCCAAGCCTTTGGTCGTTTGGAGGGGTGGGAACGGCAGCTGGACCGGGTTCGTGGTGTACCTGCGGGGGGCCGGAACGGTGGTCGTAGCGGTAGGGCCGGACCCGGAGTGACCGACCAGTCGCGGGATGGCGATGGCGCCCGCGACGACCACGACCACGATCGCGACGGCAGCCAGGACGGGAGCGAGCCGCCGCCGACGTCGTACCCGCGCCGGCGGCGCCGTCCAGGGCTGCGGCGGATAAGGCCCGGGCGCGGACACGCCCGCCGGCGGCGGGCCCGGTGCACGGGGTCCGGCTGCTTCCGCCCGCGGGGGCAGCTGGAATGTTCGGGTCGCCGCCTCGGACGGGGCGCTGGGCGCGGCCACCTGGATGGTGGATCTGCCGCTCGGTGTTTCGAGCAGCGCGCGTTGAGCGGCGGCGGCCAACTCGGTGGCGCTGCGAAAGCATTCAGCGGGGTCGGCGGCCAACCCTCGGGCCACCACGTCGTCCAGCGCGGCGGGCAGGTCGGCGCACCGTTCGCTGGGGCGTGGCACCGTTGCGCCGGGCGGCACCGGACTCGGCGGATGCCCGGTGAGGCATTCGTAAAGCACGGCGGCCAGCGCGCGGATGTCGGCCCGGTAGGTGGCCGCGGTGTTGACGACGAGCGCGCGAGTGTGATCGGTCGAGGGCGTGGGGCCGCCGGCGTCGGCCAGATAGACCGACCCGTCGCCGGCAAGCAGGATGGTGGCCGTGGAGACGTTGCGGTGCACGCCGTGTCGGGCGTGCGCGTCGTCGACGGCCGCCGCCACGGCGCGCACCACGTCGACGGCGCGCCTGGGATCCAGCCGGCCGTGCTGCGCCAGTACGGTTTTCAGGTCGCTGGTCTGCCCGCCCGCCGTCATCAACCGGCTCCGAGCCTGAGCAGCCGGTTGTATTCGGTCAGATAGACGAAGTTCGCCTTGTCGATCGCGATGCCGCCGAACGACTGGGTCTCCGGAGCGGCCACCAGGCTTGGTGACGTGGCGCCGGCCGGAAGCTTGAGCAGGCGTCCCATGTTGGCGGCGTTGTCGATGACAAAGACGGTCCCCTGGCTGTCCACCGCGATGCCCTGTCCACGGCCGATCTGCCCGAACGGCAGTTGGGCCGGGCTGGTCGCATCGGGGGCGAGTTTGAGTACCCTGCCCAGCTGCTGGGCGTAGACATTCCCGGAGTTGTCCACCGCGACGCCCTCGAACGGCCCCGGGCCGAACGGAAGCACGACGGGAGCCGTCGCCCCGGCCGCGAGCTTGTAGACCTGGTCTACCGAGGTCACATAGAGGTTTCCGGCGCTGTCCACGGTCACCCCCGTCGGAATCATGCGCCCGAACGGCAGCTCCGTGGCGGTGGTGGCGCCCCGGTCCAATTTCACGACTCTGCCGTTGCCCGCGCTCAACAGATCAGAAACGTACACTGCGCCGGCCGCATCCACGCCTACGTATTGCGGCCTGGTGAGTCCGCGGAGGGGCAGCTCCACCGGTGCGGCGGCGTTGGGGGCGAGTTGGTAGATGCGGGCGGCGCTGCTGTCGGCAAAATACACCGCCCCGTCTCCACCGATGGCCACGCCGACCAGTTCGCCCATGCCGATCACCGGCAGCCGAACAGCGTTCAACGCCGGCGCGGTGCTGCTCGGCGGGGCGGGGGCGGTGCTGGTCTGCGCCGCCGGTGCGGTGCTGCGCTCGGAGGCCCGGTCACCCATCAGCACCACCGAGGTGACCACGGCTGCGGCGACGACGGTGAGCGCGGCAAGGACGAGCAGGGTGCGGCGACGGGACTTCGCGGGGCGCGGCTGTGGCCGCTCGATCGGTTGCTCCACCGTCGGCGCCGCAGCGGTTTGGGCGGCCCAGTCGGAGTTGGGCGGGGCAGTCTGCAGGGCACGCTGGGCGGCGGCGCCCAGTTCGCCCGCGCTGTGGTAGCGGGCCGACGGCTCCTTGGCCATCCCGCGGGCGATGACGTCATCGAACCCGGATGGAATGCCCGGCCGCATCTGGCTGGGCCGCGGCGGCGGGGTGTTCAGGTGTGCCGCGATGATGGCCGGGATCTCGGTGCGGCCCGCGTAGGGCGCCGAGCCGGTCAGGCATTCGTAGAGCACGCACGCCAGTGCGTAGATGTCGGCGCCGGGCGTGACCTGGCCGGAGACGAGCCGTTCGGGGGCGAGGTAGGCGAAGGAACCGATGGTGGTGCCTTCGCTGGTGAGCTTGTTGTCGGTGGCGGCGTTGGCCAGGCCGAAATCGACCAGGCAGGCGAAGTCGTTGCGGCCCAGCAGAATATTGCCCGGTTTGACGTCGCGGTGGATCACCGTCTCGGCGTGCGCAGCGTCCAGCGCCGAGGCGATCTGCCGGATGATGTGGACCGCCCGCGCGGGGGGCATGGCGCCGCCGCGGTCCAGCACGGTTTGCAGATCGGTGCCGTCGATGAGCCGCATGTCGATGTAGAGCTGACCGTCGATCTCACCGCAGCCGTGGATGGGCACCACGTGCGGATCGTGCAGCCGCCCTGCGGTGTGGGCCTCCCGGAACAGCCGTTCCCGGAACGCCGGGTTGCGTGAGTAGGTGGGGGAGAGCAGCTTCAAGGCGACCGTGCGGTGCATCACCGTGTCTTCGGCGGCGTAGACCTCACCGAAGCCGCCGCTGCCCAGCAGCCGGTGCAACACGTACGGTCCGAATCGCGAACCCGCACGTGACCAGGCCGGACTCGGGGTGCCGGCGTCCCCGGCCGGACCCGTCACGGGGTGGTCCCCAGTTGCAGAACCTTGCCGTTGGCGCAGTCGTCGCTGCGGTGGCAGTCCACGACGTACAGGTCACCGTTCTTGTCGACCGCGACGCCGAAGGGGTAGTTCAGCGCGGCGACGTTGACCGGCGTGGCCAGTGCGGTCCCGGCGGCCAGCTTGAGCACCTTGCGGCCCTCCATGTCGGTGACGTACACGTTCCCCCTGCTGTCGACCGCGACACCGTACGGCGCCTGCAGCCCGGGGAAGGGCAGCTCCACCGGGGTGTCCGAGCCCGGCGGCAGCTTCAGCACCCGACGGTCGCCGCTGTCGGTGAAGTAGAGGTTGCCGTCGCCGTCCACCGCGATTCCCACCGGGGCGTTGAGCGGTGTGGTCGGCATCAGCGCCGTGGGACTGCTCGCCCCGGCGGGCAGCTTGAGCACTTGCCGCGAACCCGGGTCGGTGACGTAGACGCTGCCGTCCTTGGCTACCGCCACCCCGACCGGGCCGCTGAGGTGCCCGAACGGCACCCGCGTCGGACCGCGCGCGCCGGGTTGCAGTTTCCACACCGCGGGTCCGTTCAAGTCCGCGATGTAGACGTTGCCCGCCGCATCCACCGCGACCCCCCCTCGGCATAGATTTCCCCGAACGTCAGCTCGGCGGGCGCGCTTCGACCGGGCGCCAGCTTGAGCACGCGGCCCTCGGGGGCGTGCTTGCCCAGTTCGGTGGCGTATACGTTGCCGGCGCCGTCGACGGCGACCCCCCGGGCCCGCGGCATCGCGGGGAAACTGCAGGGTGGTCGGCACCGTCGACGAGGGGCGGGGCGTGGCGGCCGCGGAGTTGCTGGGAGCGGACCGGTGCACGACTGCGAACACCGCGGCTGCGACGGCGGCGGCGACGAAAGCGGCCGCGGCCAGGGCGATCACGGTGCGGCGGCGTGGTTTTCGGCCGGCGGGCCGGGCGGGACCCGGGAGTTGCCCGGCCGGGGTGCTCCACGGCTGGGTCGTCGGAGCCGGTGGGGGTCGACGGCGTCTGCCCCAGCGCGAGCCGGGCGGCGGAGGCCAGCTCTCCGGCGCTGGGGTACCGCGCGGCGGGATCCTTGGCCATGCCGCGGGCGATGACGTCGTCCAGCTCGGGCGGCAGGCCGGCCCGCCGCTCGCTGGCGCGGGGGATCGGAGCGCTCAGCTGCGCATTCATCAGCGCCGGCAGATCCTGGTAGTCGGCGTACGGCGTCGTGCCGGTGACCAACTCATACAGGACGCAGGCCAGCGCGTAGACGTCGCAGCGGTGGTCGACCGCGGAGCCGTTGAGCCGTTCGGGGGCAACGTAATCGAAGGTGCCGACCGCCTTGCCGGGCCGGGTCAGGCGGGCGTCGCCGGCGGCGTTGGCCAGACCGAAGTCGACCAGGCTGGCGAAGTCGTTGCCGGAGAGCAGGATGTTGGCCGGTTTGACGTCGCGGTGGATCACCGATTCGGCGTGTGCCGCATCGAGCGCGCCGGCCACCTGTTCGACGATGGCGACCGCGCGCGCCGGGTCCAGCGGGCCTTCTCGTTGCAAGAGGGTGTCGAGATCCACGCCGCGCACCAGTCGCATATCGAGGTAGACCTGGCCGTCGATCTCCCCACAACTGTGGATCGGCAGCACGTGCGGCTCGCGCAGCCGCCCGGCGGTGCGGGCCTCGCGGAACAGCCGTTCGCGGAACACCGGGTTCTGCGAATAGGTGCTGCTCAACAGTTTCAGCGCCACCACGCGGTGCATCGCGGTGTCCTCGGCTTCGTACACCTCGCCGTATCCGCCGCTGCCGAGCAGCCGGATCAGCCGGTAGGGGCCGAATTGCGTGCCCGCCCGATCCTGGTCCACTACCACCCCTCCACTTTGCCGCAGAGCGTATCGGGGTTCACATCGGCGCGGTTAGGGTGATCCGATGGCCTCCGTTGAGTTGAGTTCCGACGTCCCGATGAGCCCCCAGGACATGTGGTTGCACGTGTCGGACCTGTCCAAGCTGAACGAGTGGCTCATCATGCACGAGGGGTGGCGCAGCGACGTGCCCGAGGAGATCGGGGAGGGCACCCAGGTCGTCGGCGTGGCGAAATCCAAGGGTCTGCGCAACAGGGTGACCTGGACGGTGACCAAGTGGGATCCGCCGCACGAGGTCGCGATGTCCGGAGACGGCAAGGGCGGAGCGAAGTACGGCGTGCGCGTCACGGTCACCCCGCGCGACGAGGGGTCGACCATGGGACTGCGTCTGGATCTGGGCGGGCGTGCGCTGTTCGGCCCGGTCGGCTCCGCGGCGGCGCGCGCCGTCAGAGGCGACGTGGAGAAGTCGCTGCGCAACTTCGTCGAGAAGTACGCGTAGACGCGGCTTGCCGCCGCTGCGGCGGTGTTGACTCTGCGCACCGGGCGCGTGCCACTCGATCTTTTGCGCCGTGGACGCAGAGTCAACCGCCGATGCGTATCGGCCACCGAGGTGCTCCATCCGACGCTGTTGTGGCCACTGTTTCTGGTGTGAACAAAGGGTCGGGACACGCTCTGCGACACGCCCGGAGCGTGTCGGCGGACCGTCCTAGACTTGCGTCCCTATGAGCGAGTCATCCTTCGTGCACCTGCACAACCACACCGAGTACTCCATGCTCGACGGTGCCGCGAAGATCAGCCCCATGCTGGCCGAGGCGCAGCGGCTGGAAATGCCCGCGATCGGCATGACCGACCACGGAAACATGTTCGGCGCCAGCGAGTTCTACAACTCGGCCACCAAAGTCGGGATCAAGCCGATCATCGGCGTCGAGGCCTACATCGCGCCCGGTTCGCGCTTCGACACCCGCCGCATCACCTGGGGTGACCCCAGCCAGAAATCCGACGACGTGTCCGGCAGCGGCTCCTACACGCACATGACGATGATGGCCGAGAACGCCACCGGTCTGCGCAACCTGTTCAAGTTGTCGTCGCTGGCCTCCTTCGAAGGTCAGCTGGGCAAGTGGTCGCGCATGGACGCCGAACTGATCGCCGAACACGCCGAAGGCATCATCGCCACCACCGGATGCCCGTCCGGTGAAGTGCAGACCCGGCTGCGGCTGGGCCATGAGCGCGAAGCGCTCGAGTCGGCCGCCAAGTGGCGCGAGATCTTCGGCGCCCAGAACTTCTTCCTCGAGCTGATGGACCACGGCCTGTCCATCGAGCAGCGGGTCCGGGAGGGCCTGCTCGACATCGGGCGCAAGCTCGGCATCCCGCCGCTGGCCACCAACGACTGTCACTACGTCACCCGCGACGCCTCGCACAACCACGAAGCGCTGCTGTGTGTGCAGACCGGCAAGACGCTCTCGGACCCCAACCGGTTCAAGTTCGACGGCGACGGCTACTACCTCAAGTCCGCCGCCGAGATGCGCCAACTCTGGGACGACGAGGTGCCCGGCGCCTGCGACTCGACCCTGCTGATCGCCGAGCGGGTGCAGTCCTACGCCGACGTGTGGACGCCACGCGACCGGATGCCGATCTTCCCGGTGCCCGAGGGCCACGACCAGGCGTCGTGGCTGCGCCACGAGGTGATGGCCGGCCTGGCGCGCCGCTTCCCCGACGGCGTCGCCCAGGAGTACCTCGACCGGGCCGACTACGAGATCAAAGTCATCTGCGACAAGGGTTTTCCGGCCTACTTCCTGATCGTCGCCGACCTGATCAACTACGCGAAGTCCGTCGACATCCGGGTCGGGCCGGGCCGCGGTTCGGCGGCCGGTTCGCTGGTGGCCTACGCGATGGGCATCACCAACATCGACCCCATCCCGCACGGTCTGCTGTTCGAGCGGTTCCTCAACCCGGAGCGTCCGTCGGCTCCCGATATCGACATCGACTTCGACGACCGTCGGCGCGGCGAGATGGTGCGCTACGCCGCCGACAAGTGGGGATCGGACCGGGTGGCCCAGGTCATCACCTTCGGCACCATCAAAACCAAAGCGGCGCTGAAGGATTCGGCGCGAATTCACTACGGGCAGCCCGGTTTTGCGATCGCCGACCGGATCACCAAGGCACTGCCGCCGCCGATCATGGCCAAGGACATCCCGTTGTCGGGCATCACCGACCCGAGCCACGAACGCTACAAGGAAGCCGCCGAGGTGCGCGGCCTGATCGAGACCGACCCCGACGTGCGCACCATCTACCAGACCGCGCGTGGCCTAGAGGGGTTGATCCGCAACGCCGGCGTGCACGCGTGTGCGGTGATCATGAGCAGCGAGCCGCTGACCGAGGCGATCCCGCTGTGGAAACGGCCGCAGGACGGCGCCATCATCACCGGCTGGGACTACCCGTCGTGTGAGGCCATCGGCCTGCTGAAAATGGACTTCCTCGGTCTGCGGAACCTGACGATCATCGGCGACGCCATCGAGAACATCAGGGCCAATCGGGGGATCGACCTCGACCTGGAATCGCTGCCGCTGGACGACAAGCCCACCTACGAGCTGCTGGGCCGCGGCGACACCCTGGGCGTGTTCCAGCTCGACGGTGGACCGATGCGCGACCTGCTGCGCCGCATGCAACCCACCGAGTTCAACGACATCGTCGCCGTGCTGGCACTCTACCGGCCGGGCCCGATGGGGATGAATGCGCACAACGACTACGCCGACCGCAAGAACGGCCGTCAGGCGATCAAGCCCATCCATCCCGAACTCGAGGAGCCGCTGCGCGAAATCCTCTCCGAGACTTACGGTTTGATCGTCTACCAAGAGCAGATCATGTTCATCGCGCAGAAAGTCGCCTCCTACACCATGGGTAAGGCCGACGCGCTGCGCAAGGCGATGGGTAAGAAGAAGCTCGAGGTGCTCGAGGCGGAGTACAAGGGTTTCTACGAAGGCATGACCAACAACGGTTTCTCCGAGAAAGCGGTGAAAGCGTTGTGGGACACCATCCTTCCGTTCGCCGGGTATGCGTTCAACAAGTCGCACGCCGCGGGCTACGGGCTGGTGTCCTACTGGACGGCCTACCTGAAGGCCAACTATCCCGGCGAGTACATGGCGGGCCTGCTGACTTCCGTGGGCGACGACAAGGACAAGGCCGCCGTCTACCTCGCGGACTGCCGTCGGCTGGGCATCACGGTGTTGCCGCCCGACGTCAACGAGTCGGTGCAGAACTTCGCCTCGGTGGGCAACGACATCCGGTTCGGCCTCGGCGCGGTGCGCAACGTCGGCGCCAACGTGGTTTCCTCGCTGATCGGCACCCGCAACGACAAGGGCAAGTTCACCGACTTCTCGGACTATCTGAACAAGATCGACATCTCGGCCTGCAACAAGAAGGTCACCGAGTCGCTGATCAAAGCCGGGGCGTTCGACTCGCTCGGGCACGCCCGCAAGGGGCTGTTTCTGGTGCACACCGATGCCGTGGATTCGGTGCTGGGCACCAAGAAGGCCGAGGCGATGGGGCAGTTCGACCTGTTCGGCGGCTCGGACGGGGAAGGCGGCGGCGACTCCGTCTTCACCATCAAGGTTCCCGAGGACGAGTGGGAGGATAAGCACAAGCTCGCGCTGGAGCGAGAGATGCTGGGCCTGTACGTATCCGGCCACCCGCTCAACGGGGTGGCCCACCTGCTGGCCACCCAGGTCGACACCGCCATCCCGGCGATCCTGGACGGGGACGTGCCCAACGACGCGCAGGTACGCGTCGGCGGCATTCTGGCGTCGGTGAACCGCCGGGTCAATAAGAATGGAATGCCTTGGGCGTCAGCGCAATTGGAGGACCTGACCGGCGGTATCGAGGTGATGTTCTTCCCGCACACCTACTCCACCTTCGGCGGTGACATCGCCGACGACGCGGTGGTGCTGGTCAGCGCCAAGGTGGCGATCCGCGACGACCGCATCAGCCTGATCGCCAACGAGCTTGTGGTGCCGGACTTTTCCAACGCACAGCCGAATCGGCCGCTGGCGGTGAGCCTGCCGACACGGCAGTGCACCGTGGACAAGGTCAGCGCCCTCAAGCAGGTGCTGGCGCGGCACCCCGGCACCTCGCAGGTGCATCTGCGGCTGATCAGCGGAGAGAAGATCACCACGCTGGAGCTGGATCAGTCTTTGCGGGTGACGCCGTCGCCGGCCCTGATGGGGGACCTCAAGGAGCTGCTCGGTCCGGGGTGCCTGGGCAGCTAGGGTCGGCGCGCCTCGCCTTCACCCGTCGTGCGGGCTACGCGCGCGGGCACTGCCCGCGCCCTCGCGCCGAGCGTGCGGTTTCGCGCCCTCGCGTCCCCGTTCGCAAGCCACTTTCTGCAGACATTCCAGGCCGGCCGGCCGCAGCGCGCGCAGCGCGCCGGCCACTTCCCGCCGAGTGTGCATCCTGCGACGAAATTCGCCGCTCGGCCCCGAGCCGTTGCGCTGGCGTGACGGTCGGCCCCGAGCGCTGCGCTGGCGTGACGCTCGGCCCCGAGCGCGGGCGCGGGACGCCGAGCCGTCACGCCGCCGCGAACCGTCAGAACCGGTAGCGCAGTATCCGCGCCTTCCGTGCGCTGGCCGGAAACTTGCCGGATGCCTTGGTGGCCAACCGAATCCAGCGCGGGAACAGCTCCACCTCGGGCTCGTGGGTGAGGCTGGCCTCCTCCACCAACGTCAACCGCGGAT
The DNA here is from genome assembly GCA_021654635.1 of Mycobacterium kiyosense. Classification (NCBI taxonomy): domain Bacteria; kingdom Bacillati; phylum Actinomycetota; class Actinomycetes; order Mycobacteriales; family Mycobacteriaceae; genus Mycobacterium; species Mycobacterium kiyosense. The sequence continues at coordinate 3,456,420 of AP025179.1, read as the reverse complement.
TCCACGATTCGGGCACGCGGGCGTCCTTGAAACCCGCATAGCCCCATTGGGCACCGACGCTCTTGAACATCTGCTGCGGCAACACTTTCACGGCGAGCCGGCTGACCCAGCCGATCCGGCCGTAGTCGTTGAACGCCAACTCGCCGCAGGCGAAGTGCTCGGTGATGCGGCGGAAGACGCTCACCAGCACCGACTCGGACAGGAACGCGAAAAGGCCGTCGGCGATCACCATGGTCGGCCGGCCACTCGGAATGCTCAATGGCCAGTCGGGATCGGCGACCGATGCGGCGATCGAATGCCACCGTTCGCCCGTCGGCAACACCGCTTCGCGCAAGGCGATCACATTCGGCAGGTCGACGCTGTACCAGTCCACCGTCGCGGGCGGCAGTACCCGCGAAGGGCCGGAATCGATCCCGGCGCCAAGGTCCACCACGACGGCGTCCGGATGCTCGGCGGTGAACGCACGCACCCTGTCGTCCAGCATCTTGGCCCGCAGCGCCGACTGGCATACCACACTCGTGCTGACCCCCAGTCCGGCGAAGTCGTAGTCGATTTCGCCGACCACCCGATCGGCCAGGCTGTCGCCGAGAATCGGTCGAACCCACCGGCTGTCCAGTGCGCGGGCGTATTCGGTGAGCAGTGCCGTCTGTTCCAGCGGCGAAAGGCCGCTAACATTTTGCCCCATCGTCGCCAACCTACGCCGGTGTACTGTTCCGCGGCCTGTCGCCGCAGACGTAGGCTCACGAAATGACTCGGCGTCCGGCTCCCATGGGTGAGGCTTTCCAGCGCACTGGCGCACTTTCAGGGGCCCGACGCCACGCCGGCCTGAACAGGAGACAACGATGACTGCAGGCGAAGCCGGTCGAGCCGGAGTGCGAAAACTGTTGCAGCGCACGGGGATTGTCGAAGAATCCACCACGCCGCTGGCGACCGATTCGGAGGCGGTCACCCGGCTGCTCAAAGCGCAATGGTTCACCCAGCGCCTCGATGCCCTGGCCGACGAACTGGGCCGCGATCCCGAGAGCGTGCGGGTGGAGGCGGCCGGTTACCTGCGTGAGGTGGCGGCCTCGCTGGACGATCGCGCCGTCCACGCCTGGCGCCGGTTCAGCCGCTGGCTGATGCGGGCCTACGACGTGCTGGTCGACGAGGACCAGATCGCCGGCCTGCGCAAACTGGATCGCAAGGCCACGCTGGCGTTCGCGTTCTCGCACCGCTCGTATCTGGACGGCATGCTGCTGCCCGAGGAGATCGCCGCCAACCGGCTCTCGGCGGCGTTCACCTTCGGCGGGGCGAACCTGAACTTCTTCCCGATGGGCCCCTTCGCCAAGCGCACCGGGACGATCTTCATCCGCCGCCAGACCAAGGACATCCCGATCTACCGGTTCGTGCTGCGCGCCTACACCGCCCAACTCGTCCAGGACCACACCAACCTGACCTGGTCGATCGAGGGCGGTCGCACCCGCACCGGCAAGCTGCGTCCCCCGGTGTTCGGCATCCTGCGCTATCTCACCGACGCCGTCGACGAAATCGACGGTCCCGAAGTGTATTTGGTGCCGACCTCCATTGTGTACGACCAGCTGCACGAGGTGGAGGCGATGACCACCGAGGCCTACGGCGCCACCAAGCGCCCGGAGGACCTGCGGTTTCTGGTCCGGCTGTCCCGCCAGCAGGGCGAGCGGCTGGGCCGCGCCTATCTGGACTTCGGCGAGCCATTGCCACTGCGCAAGCGGCTCGAGGAACTGCGGGCCGACCCGTCGGGCACCGAGACCGTCGTGGAACGCATCGCGCTGGACGTCGAACACCGGATCAACCGCGCCACCCCCGTCACGCCCACCGCCGTGGTGAGCCTGGCGCTGCTCGGTGCCGACCGGTCGCTGTCCATCAGCGAGGTGCTGGCCACGGTGCGGCCGCTGGCCAGCTACATCGCCGCCCGCGACTGGGCGGTGGCCGGGGCAGCGGACCTGACGAACAAGTCGCTGATCCGCTGGACCCTGCACCAGATGGTGGCCTCCGGCGTAGTGAGCGTGTACGACGCCGGCACCGAGGCGGTGTGGGGGATTGGCGCCGACCAGCATCTGGTGGCGGCGTTCTACCGCAACACCGCGATCCACATCCTGGTCGACCGCGCCATCGCCGAGCTGGCGCTGTTGGCGGCCTCAGAGGATGCGGCTGACGGCCTGGTGGCACCTTCGGCGGTACGAGACGAGGCACTGCGGTTGCGGGAGTTGCTGAAGTTCGAATTCCTGTTCTCCGGGCGTGCGCAATTCGAGCGGGAGCTCGCCGACGAGGTGCGGTTGATCGGGCCGGTGGACACCAGCAAGGAGGTGAGCGCGGCCGAGGTGGGTCGGTTGCTGGAGTCTGCTGATCTGCTGCTGGCGCATCTGGTGCTGCGGCCGTTCCTGGACGCCTACCACATCGTCGCCGACCGGCTGGCCGCGCTCGAGGACGAGCCGCTGGAGGAGGACAGGTTCCTGACCGAGTGCCTCGAGGTGGGCAAGCAGTGGGAGCTGCAACGGCGCATCGCCAACGCCGAATCCCGGTCGATGGAGTTGTTCAAGACCGCGCTGCGGCTGGCCCGGCACCGCGAACTCATCGATGGTGCCGATCAAGCCGACCTGGCCAAGCGCCGGCAGGAGTTCGCCGACGAGATCGCCACCGCGGCCCGACGCGTCAACGTGATCGCCGAGATCGCCAGGCGCCAGACCTTCGGGGTGTAACACCGGCGCGCGCATAAAGTGGTCGGCATGCCATTAAAAGGGGAGTACGAGCCCAGCCCGTGGGAATTCGCCAGAGAACAAGCCGAGAAATACATCGAGTCCGGCGGCGCGCAGGCCGCCGACATGAAGGGCATGCCGATCATCGTGTTGACCACCGTCGGCGCGAAATCGGGCAAGCTCCGCAAGACCCCGCTGATGCGGGTCGAACACGACGGCGAGTACGCGGTGGTCGCCTCGCTCGGCGGTGCCCCGAAAAACCCGGTCTGGTACTACAACATCAAGAAGAATCCCCGGGTCGAGTTGCAGGACGGCTCGGTCACCCGCGACTACGACGCCCGCGAGGTGTTCGGCGACGAAAAGGCCACCTGGTGGGAGCGTGCCGTGCAGGCGTTTCCGGACTACGCCGACTACCAGGAGAAGACGGACCGCCAGATCCCGGTGTTCGTACTCACACCGGTAAATTGACTTTCGGGCAAATTCGGCGGTCAAGTCCGGCGGCGACTGGGTAGGGTCTGCGGCAAGGTAGCCCCAAGGAGGTCCCGATGAAGAAAATGCTGGGTGCACTGTTGACCGTCGGAGCCCTTGCTCTGGCGCCGCTGGCAGCCACGCCGGCCGCTCGCGCCGACATCTGTGCCGGCGCCGACGGCCGCCACGTCGCCGTCGGTGGCTGTACCAACATCGCCGGCGACGTCGCCGCAGGCGCCGCGATCGCCGCGTCGGACCACCCGTACGTCCTGGGCGAGCAACCCTGCTACACCGTCGAAGGTGTTCCGTACTTCACTCCTCCTGGCGATCCCTGCTGAGCGACTGAGCCCACCACGCGTGGCACCATTGACCGGTGTCCGCCGAACTGAGCACCAGCCCGTCGCTGCCGCCGCTGTCCGCGGCCGACATCGAGGCGGCGGCGAAGCGGATAGCGCCGGTGGTGACGCCCACGCCGCTGCAGCACAGCGACCGGTTGTCGGAGATCACCGGCGCCGAGGTCTTCCTCAAACGCGAAGACCTGCAGATCGTGCGGTCCTACAAGCTGCGCGGCGCCTACAACCTGCTGGTACAGCTGTCCGACGAGGAGCTGGCCGCCGGCGTGGTGTGTTCCTCGGCCGGTAATCACGCGCAGGGCTTCGCCTACGCCTGCCGGTCGCTCGGCGTGCACGGCCGCGTGTATGTGCCGGCCAAGACGCCGAAGCAGAAGCGGGACCGGATCCGCTATCACGGCGGGGGAATTCATCGAGCTGATCGTCGGCGGGTCCACCTACGACCGGGCCGCCGAGGCTGCGCGCGACGACGTGGCGCGCACCGGCGCGACGCTGGTGCCGCCCTACGACGACCTGCGCACCATGGCCGGTCAGGGCACCATCGCCCTGGAGATCCTGGATGCGCTGGACGTCGAGCCCGATCTGGTCGTGGTCCCGGTCGGCGGGGGCGGTTGCATCGCCGGCATCACCACCTATCTGGCCGAACGGACCACCGGCACTTCGGTTCTGGGGATCGAGCCGGCCGGGGCCGCCGCGATGATGGCCGCGCTGGCGGCGGGTGAGCCGGTGACGCTGGATCACGTCGACCAGTTCGTCGACGGCGCCGCGGTGGCCCGCGCGGGCACGCTGCCGTACGCCGCACTGGCCGCCGCCGGCGACATGGTGTCGATTACGACGGTCGACGAGGGTGCGGTGTGCACCGCGATGCTCGACCTGTATCAGAACGAAGGCATCATCGCCGAGCCGGCCGGCGCGCTGTCGGTGGCCGGGCTGCTGGAAGCGCAGGTCGAGCCCGGGTCCACGGTGGTGTGCCTGATCTCGGGCGGCAACAACGATGTCTCCCGCTACGGCGAGGTGCAGGAGCGGTCACTGGTGCACCTGGGCCTCAAGCATTACTTCCTGGTGGATTTCCCGCAGGAACCCGGTGCGCTGCGGCGGTTCCTCGCCGAGGTGCTCGGCCCCAACGACGACATCACGCTGTTCGAGTACGTCAAGCGCAACAACCGCGAGACCGGCGAGGCGCTGGTCGGCATTCAGCTTGGTTCGGCGGCGGACCTCGACGGGCTGCTGAACCGGATGCGGACCACCGACATGCACGTCGAAACGCTGCTGCCGGGTTCGCCGGCCTACCGGTATCTGCTGCTGTAGCCGATTGGCTCGCGGGTCAACGCAAATAAGCGGGCAGCGGGAGGTCGCAGTCGCCGTCGGGGACCGGTGTCCCGGCCGTCAGCGCCAGCGGCACCACCCCGGCCCAATGCGGAAGGGCCAGGTCCTCCGGGTCGTCGGCGACGCCGCCGTCGCGCACCTTGGCCGAGACCTCGACCAGGTCGAGGGCGAGCACCGCAGTGGCCGCCAGCTCGCGGGCGTTCGGTGGCCGGCAGTCCGCGGCGCGGCCGGGCCGGATGTGGTCGAGCAGCGCACCAAGCGCCCGGGCCTTCTCGGCCGGGTCGGCGACGATGCGGGCGGTGCCCAGCGCCACCACCGAGCGGTAGTTCAGCGAGTGGTGCATCGCCGAGCGGGCCAGCACCAACGCGTCGACGAGCGTGACGGTCACACAGATCCGCAACCCGGACAGGCGGGCAGCCAGCATCGGGCCGCTGCCCGAGGAGCCGTGCAGGTAGAGGGTCTCGTCGAGGCGGGCGTGGGTGGTTGGCAACACCACCGGTCGGCCGTCCCGGACATAACCGAGGTGGCAGATCAGCGACTCGTCCAGGATGCGGTGGACGGTGTCGCGGTCGTAGCGCGCACGCTCCCGGTAGCGGGTCGGCGTCGTAGCAGGGGTGGGTAGATACCCGGTCATGCACTTGCCTTTTCATTTGTACTAGTACATAATGATCGATGTGCCAGTACAATACAGCATATCCGGGACGGGTGCGGAGTCGATAGCCGCCAGCGTCGAAGAGGGCATCTCGCAAGGTGCCCTGGCGCCCGGTGACGCGCTGCCGTCGATCCGCGAGGTCGCCACCGAACTCGGGGTGAACGCCAACACCGTGGCCAACGCCTACCGGCTGCTGCGCGATCGCGGCGCGATCGAAACCGCGGGACGCCGCGGCACCCGGGTCCGGCATCGGCCGGCAACCACATCCAGGTCGCTGCTCGGTATCGAGGTGCCGGAGGGGGCGCGCGACCTGTCCAGCGGCAACCCCGACCCCAAGCTGCTGCCGATCGGCGCCGCGCAGGTGGCCCCGCCCCCCGGAGCTCCGGTGCTGTACGGGAAGCCGGCGATGTCGACCGAATTGGTCGACCACGCCCGGGCCGTGCTGACCGCGGACGGCGTCCCCGCCGATCACCTGGCGGTGACCAGCGGCGCACTGGACGGAATCGAACGCGTGCTCACCGCCCACCTGCGCCCGGGGGACCGCGTCGCCGTCGAAGATCCCGGCTGGGCGAATCTGCTGGATCTCATTGCCGCCCTTGGCCTTTCCGCCGAACCGGTGCAGGTCGACGACGACGGGCCGGTGGTCCTGAGCATGGCACGCGCCCTGCGCCGCGGGGTGCGGGCGGTCATCGTCACCAGCCGCGCCCAGAACCCGACCGGAGCCGCGCTGTCCAAGGACCGCGCCCGCGCATTGCGCAGCCTGTTGGCCAGCAAGAACGACGACGTGCTGGTGATCGAGGACGACCATTGCGCCGGGATCGCCGGCGTTGCGCTGCACCCGCTGGCCGGTGCGACACGACGCTGGGCGTTCGTGCGCTCGACGTCGAAGGCGTACGGACCCGATCTGCGGCTGGCCGTGGTGGCCGGGGATCGTCGCACCATCGACCGGGTGCACGGACGGCTGCGGCTGGGGCCGGGGTGGGTGAGTCACCTGCTGCAGGACCTTGCGGTGCGGCTGTGGTTGGACCCCGAGGTGACCCGACTGGTGGTCGCGGCGGGAGATCGGTACGCCAACCGTCGCCACGCCCTGCGCGACGCGCTGGCCGAGCGTGACGTGGCCGCGCACGGCCGGTCCGGCCTCAACGTGTGGATACCGGTCGCCGACGAAACCGCCACCATCACCCGACTGCTGCAGGCGGGCTGGGCCGCGGCGGCGGGAACCCGGTTCCGCATCGACGCGCCGCCGGGGGTTCGCGTCACCATCGCGGATCTGAGCCTCGACGAGATCGAACCGCTGGCCGACGCCATCGCCGCCGCCGTGCACGGCACCGGGCGCCCCAGCGTGTGACTCACCGGGTGGTGAGCAGCCACACGAATACGAACGCGTAAAGGGCGAAGTGGGTGAGCGAGAGCGTCAGGCCGGCGATCGCGACCCGGCGTCCCGCGTCGTTGCGCGTCTGGTGCACGGCGTTGATCGCCACCGGGACGGTGACCAGCCAGCAGGGAATGAACAGGACGAAATACTGCAGGATGCCGCAGACCAGACTGACGACGGCGAGGCCGTTGATCTTCGGGCGCTCGATCGAGTAGCCGGGCGCTGCCAGTTGCGGTGCGATCATCGTCATGCCGGTAGCGTCGTGCACCGCGCTTGGCAGATCCTTGGCGCAGTCTCCCGGCTCCGACGGGCTAGCCTCGGCATCCGTGATCGTGCTGCTACCGCCGTCGGAAACCAAGCGGGGCGGGGGCGACGGCCCGGCTCTGAGCCTGGAGCAGCTCGGCAATCCCTCGTTGGGCTCGCTGCGGTCTGCGCTGATCGGCGAACTCGTCGCTCTCGCGTCCGATCCAGCGGCGTGCCGGACAGCGCTGGGCATCTCTGCCTCGCAGGTCGCCGAGATCGAGCGCAACGCCGCGCTCCGCACCGCGCCGACGCTGCCGGCCATCCGCCGCTACACCGGCGTGCTCTACGACGCGCTGGACATCGATTCGCTGCGCGGCGCCGAGGCAACGCGTGCCGGCGCCCGGCTGATGATCGGTTCGGCTTTGTTCGGGTTGCTGCGCGCCGACGACCTGGTGCCGGCGTATCGGCTTTCCGCCACGTCGAAACTGCCGGGGAAACCCACGTTGGCCGCCCGGTGGCGGCCGCTGTTGGAACCGTTGCTCGCTGAGTTGGCCGCCGAGGATTTGATCGTCGATCTCCGCTCGGGCTCGTATGCGGCGTTGGGGGGCGTACCCAGCGCGGTCCGGGTGAACGTGGTGGCCGAGCAACCCGATGGCCGACGGAGTGTGATCACTCACTTCAACAAGGCGCACAAGGGCCGGCTGGCCCGCGTGCTGGCCGGCACCCGGGCCGAGCCCGACAGCGCGGCCGGTGTCGCCGCCCTCGCCCGTCGGGCTGGAATGTGTGTGGAGCGCAAGGGAAATGAGTTAACCGTCGTCGTTGCGACGGGATAACCCAGGGGCGACTGGTGTATGTTAGGTGTATGTCGCGCACCAATATCGACATCGACGACGAACTCGCCGCCGAGGTGATGCGTCGGTTCGGCCTGCGCACCAAGAGGGCCGCCGTCGATCTCGCGCTGCGTCGACTGGTGGGTTCGCCGTTGAATCGCGAGTTCCTGCTCGAGCTCGAAGGTGTCGGCTGGGAAGGCGACCTCGACGATCTCCGCGACGATCGGCCAGACCAGCTCCGGTGATCCTCATCGACACCTCCGCGTGGGTCGAGTACTTTCGGGCCAGCGGATCAGCCGCTGCTCACGAGGTGCGCCGGCTGATCTCTGACCACGCCGACCAGCTCGCGATGTGCGAGCCGGTGGCTATGGAAATCCTTTGCGGCGCAACCGATGACAACGCACAGGCAAAACTCGAGCGGTTGGTCAACGGCCTACCCTCACTGCCCGTCGACAACGCCATCGATTTCCGAGCCGCGGCGGAGGTCTATCGCTCCGCCCGGCGAGTCGGCGCAACGATTCGCAGCATCACCGACTGCCTGATCGCCGCGGTGGCTATCCGCCATGGCGCTACGGTAATGCACCGCGACGCGGACTTCGACGTCATCGCACGCATCACCCGCCTCGACGCGCAATCGCTGCGCTGAGACTGCGCTCCGCAATCTGCGGGGACTGGGTGCACCGATTTTCGCCCGTGGCGCAACACCGTTGACCCATATCAAGACACTTGATATCAAGGTACTTGATGCCTAGGTGTGCAGATCGCAGGCCGGTTGGCACGAAGGAGAGTGCGAAATGAACTTTGGTGGATTTTCCGGCGGCCCCGACTGGGGTGGCGCAGGTTTCGGCTTCGGATCCGGCCCCGGCGGACACGGCGGGTGCGGCGGGCACGGACACGGTTCCGGCTTCGGTGAGCACGGTTTCGGGGGTGGCCGACTCAAGCGGGCCGCGTTCGGCACTGCCACCCTGCTTCTCGACGGGCCGGCCGACGCCGCCCAGGTGGTACAGCGCGTCACCGAAGCCACCGATGGTGCCTTCAGCCCACCCCAGGAAGTGGCCGAGATTGCGATCGGACTGCTGGCGGCCCGCGGCTTCGTAACCGTCGACAACGGTGTCGCCACTTTGACCGACCTCGGCAAGAACATCTTGGCCTGGCGTGGCGTCACCAGCGAGACCGCGCATGCGATGTTCAGGCGGATGGGCAAGTTCGCCGAAGTCATCAAAATCCGCGCCGGCATGAAAGAAATCGCCGGCATGGCACGAACCATCATGATGACGGGCACCGAGGAGCAGAAGTCGACCCTCGCGGAGGTACGGGCCAACCTCAGCGCCGCAGTCGCCGAAGCCAAGCGGACGTTGCACAGGACGCTCGGCGAAAGCTGACCTGCATGTGGTGGGGAGCGAAAGACCAAGTCTTTCCGCTCCTCACCACACCCGAGTCAGGACGTGGTGATCGTTGGGGTCCGGGCGCCGATCACTGCGACAGTCGCCTATCCACGGCGCAGGATCGCCACCGAATGCCCGGGTAACCGGGTGGCCGCGGCGCCGATGTCGGGTGTATCCCAGGCCAGCACCAGCTCGCCGGTTACCGGTACAGCCACCGCGTCGGCCCCGAGATTGCAGGCGATCGCCAGCGTGTTGCGCCGCAACATAATCCAGCGCTGCGCTTCGTCATAGTCGACGACGAGGTGCCCAAGCCAGGGGTCGGCCAGGTCTGGTTCGTTGTGCCGCAACGCGATCAGATCACGGTAGAACTGCAACAGCCGCGCGTGCTCGCCGGCCTCGAGCTCGGACCAGTCCAGTTTGGAACGCTGGAAGGTCTGCGGGTCCTGCGGGTCGGGAATGTCCTCGGCATCCCAGCCGTGTTCGGCGAACTCCGCCCGGCGGCCGTCGCGGGTGGCCTGGGCCAACTCGGGCTCGGGATGGGAACTGAAGAACTGGAACGGGGTCGAGGCCCCCCACTCCTCACCCATGAAAAGCATTGTGGTGTAAGGGGAGCCGAGTACCAGCGCCGCTTTGACGGCGAGTTGTCCGGCGTCCAGGTTCTGCGACGGGCGATCGCCCAGGGCGCGATTGCCGACCTGGTCGTGGGTGCAGGTGTAGGCCAGCAGCCTGGTCGCCGGCACCCGGGTGGTGTCCAACGGCCGGCCATGCCGGCGGCGCCGGAACGACGAATACGTGCCTGCGTGGAAGAAGCCGTGGCGCAACGTCTGATCCAGTGCGGCGAGCGATCCGAAGTCGCGGTAATAGCCCTGCCGCTCGCCGGACACGGCGGTGTGGACGGCATGGTGAATGTCGTCGTCCCACTGGGCGGTCAAGCCGTAGCCGCCGGCGTCGCGCGGCAGGATCAGCCGCTGATCGTTCAGGTCGCTTTCGGCGACCAATGCCAGCGGACGGCCCAATTGCTGTGCCAGCCGGTCGGTCTCGGTGGCCATCTCCTCGAGGATGTGCACGGCGGTGGTGTCCACCAGCGCATGCACCGCGTCCAGTCGCAGGCCGTCGGCGTGGAAGTCTCGCATCCAGCGCAACGCGCAGCCGATGATGTAGCGGCGCACCTCGTCGGAGTCGGCGTCGGCGATGTTGATGCCCTCACCCCAGGGGTTGCTGCCCGAGGACAGATACGGGCCGAACCGGGGCAGATAGTTGCCCGACGGCCCGAGGTGGTTGAACACCGCGTCGATCAACACGCCCAAACCCTTTGCGTGGCAGGCGTCGACGAGCCGTACCAGTCCGTCCGGGCCGCCGTAGGGCTCGTGCACGCTGTACCACAGCACCCCGTCGTAGCCCCAGCCGTGGGTGCCGGCGAAGGAGTTCACCGGCATCAGCTCGACGAAGTCGACACCGAGATCGACCAGGTAGTCCAGTTTTTCGGTAGCGGAGTCGAAGGTGCCGGCGGCGGTGAAGGTGCCGATGTGCAGTTCGTAGATGACCGCGCCCTCGACGGATCGTCCAGCCCAGTCCCCGTCGGTCCAGGCGGCCGCAGCGGGATCCCACAACTGTGACCGTTCGTGCACGCCGTCGGGCTGGCGCGCCGAGCGCGGGTCGGGCAGTACGGTGGGATCGTCGTCGAGCAGGAAGCCGTAGCGGGCGTCGGCGGGCGCGTCGGCGGTCGTGTGCCACCAGCCGTCGTCGGAGCGGGTCATGGCGTGCACCGCGCCCTCGACATCCAGGCGCACCAACTCGGGTTTGGGCGCCCACACCCGAAATTCAGCCACGATCGCGCTCCAGCAGTACCACCGGCAGATCGGAGAACAGTTGTGCGGCCGAAGTAGGTCCGCTGGCCATGGCGCCGGTCAGCCGATCGGTCCAGGACCCCTCGGGCAGCGGCAGTACCGTGTCACCCCAGCCCGTCTCGGCAAGGCGCACCGTCCAGCGGGTGACCGCAACCAGGATGTCGGGACCGCGCCGAAACGCCAGCACATGATCGGCGGCCTGCCCGGCGGCCGGCACCGGCACGTAGTCGCCGTGCAAGAAGTCGTCCGGCCGGGCCCGCCGCAGCCGCAGCGCGGTGGTGACGACCCGAATCTTGGGATGCTGCAACTCTTTCAAAGCCGACCGGCGGGCGGCGTAGTCGACTTCGCGGCGGTTGTCCGGGTCCACCAGGCTGTCGTCCCATACCTCGGTGCCCTGATAGACGTCGGGGATGCCGGGCACCGTCAGCGCCAGCAGCTTCTGGCCCAGCGCATCGCTGGCGGCGTGCGGGTTGAGCTGTCCGACCAGCTGAGTCAGCTCGCCGGCCACCGGGCCGTCCAGCACGGTGTCGATCCAGCGGTGCACGGCGTCCTCGAACTCGGTGTCCGGGTCGTTCCAGGTGGTGTGCCACGCGGCCTCGCGGATGGCCTTCTCGGCGTAGCCGTGCAGCCGCTGTCGTAGCGAATCGTCGACCTGGCCGCTGACCGGCCAGACGCCGAAGATGTTCTGCCAGAGGAACTGTCCGGTAGCGGGGTCGGGCGAGGGTGCGTGGGTCTCCCAGCGCGAGACGAACTCGGCCCACAACGACGGAACCTGTGACAGCACCCCGATGCGGGCCCGCACGTCCTCGCCGCGCTTGGTGTCGTGGGTGGTCAGCGTCGTCATGGCGGCCGGCCACAACCGGGCGCGGGTGGCCGCGCTCTGATGGAACTCCGCGGCGCCGACACCGAAGCGGTGCGGCTCGCCGCCGACCTCGTTGAGCGACACCAGCCGCGCGTCGCGGTAGAACAGGCAGTCCTCCACCGCCTTGGCGGTCACCGCCCCACACAGTTGCTGCAGCCGGGTGGCCGGCTCGCCGCCGCGAGCCAGCGCGGTCGCCAGCACCTGCAGGGCGGGTCCGTATTCCGGTTGCGCCGCTTCGGTTTCGGCCAGAGCGGTGGGCAGGATCGCGGCCAGGCCGCGGTAGTCGCTGCGGTAGACATCGATGTGGGTCAACAGGGCCGCGACCGCCTCCGGCAGCGACGGGTCGTCGGCGCCCGCGGCGGCCACGATGCTGCGGTGCAGCCGAGCCAGCTCACTGGCCAGCGTTTCGGTCGCGGCCCGGATTTTCAGCTCGGACAACATGTTCGGCATCGCCGCATAGTCGAGGCCGACGGATTGGACCAGAGCGGTGAGCGCCGGTGCGCCCGAGGGGTCGACGAACAGGCCGCCCACTTCCCGCAGCACGTCGTAGCCGGTGGTCCCGGCGACCGGCAGGGTCGGTTCCAGGGCCTCGTCGACGGCCAGGATCTTCTCGATCACGATCCACGCCTGTGGTCCCACCAGCTCCCGCAGCCACTCCAAATAGCCTGCCGGATCGGACAATCCGTCTGGGTGATCGATCCGCACACCGTCGACCAGGCCGTCGCGCACCCAGCGGCCCACCTCGGCGTGGCTGGCGTCGAACACCGCGCGGTCCTCCTGGCGAAGTCCCGCCAGCGAGGTGATGGAGAAGAAGCGGCGGTAACCACACACCCCGTTGCGCCAGCCGACCAACCGGTAATGCTGGCGGTCGTGCACCTCGGGTCCGCTGCCGGCTCCGGTGCCGGGCGCGATCGGCAGCGCCAGATCACCCAGTCGCAGCAGGTCGACGTCGGCGCTCAGATCGGCGACATCGTCGTCGGACCCCAACAGCGGCAACACGATTCGCCCGGCATCGTCCAGCGACCAGTCGATGTCGAAGAAGTCCGCGTACCGGGAGTCCCGCCCGTGCCGCAGCACATCCCACCACCAGGCGTTCTGCTCGGGCTTGTCGATGCCCACGTGATTGGGCACCACGTCGACAACCAGGCCCATGCCCCGCTCCCGCGCCGCGGCCGCCAACCCGGCCAGCGCCTCGGGGCCGCCGAGTTCGCTCGACACCGTGGTGGGGTCGGTGACGTCGTAGCCGTGCGAGGATCCCTCCACCGCGGTCAGGATGGGGGACAGGTACAGGTGCGACACCCCGAGGTCGTCGAGATAGTCCAGCAGGCCCTCGGCGTCGGCAAGAGTGAACGCAAAACCACTGGACGCGCCACGAAGCTGCAACCGGTAGGTTGACGTTATCGGAAAAGCCATGCGTCACAAAGTCTTACGAAGGATGAAGACGGAACGTCCGGGCACGGCCAGTTCTTCGCCGCGCTTGACGAAGCGTTCCGCGCCACCGGTCGGGTGATTCGTGTCGAGTTCTACGATCCACTCCTTCGCGTAGTCGTCGCCGGGCATGACGAAGGTGACCTCCTCGTCATGGGCGTTGAAGCACAACAGGAACGAGTCGTCGACCACCCGTTCGCCGCGGCGATTGGGTTCGGCCAGTGCCTGACCGTCCAAAAAGACCGCGATCGATTTGCCGAAGTAGTTGTCCCAGTCCTGGGCGGTCATCTCCGCGCCCGTCGGGGTCAGCCAGGCGACGTCGTGCAGGCCGGTGCCACCCGGACCCGGTTTGCCCTTCAGGAAACGTCGGCGCCGAAACACCGGGTGTTTCTTCCGCAATGCTGTCACCTTGCGGGCGAACGTCAGCTGGTCGGCGTTGGTGCCGAGCAAAGACCAGTCCATCCAGGACAATTCGGAGTCCTGGCAGTACACATTGTTGTTGCCCAGCTGGGTGCGCCCGATCTCGTCGCCGTGCGAGATCATCGGGGTACCCTGGCTGACCATCAGCGTCGCCCAGAAGTTGCGCATCTGCCGGCAGCGCAGCTCGTTGATGTCGGGGTCGTCGGTGGGGCCTTCCACGCCGCAGTTCCAGGACCGGTTGTGACTTTCGCCGTCGCGGTTGTCCTCACCGTTGGCCGCGTTGTGTTTCTCGTTGTAGGACACCAGGTCCTGCATGGTGAAGCCGTCGTGGGCGGTGACGAAATTGATGCTGGCACTGGGCCGCCGGCCGGTCGCCGCATACAGGTCCGACGACCCGGTCAACCGGGAAGCGAACTCGCCAAGGGTCGCGGGCTCGCCCCGCCAGTAGTCGCGCACAGTGTCGCGGTATTTCCCGTTCCACTCGGTCCACAAACCTGGGAAGTTGCCGACCTGGTAGCCGCCTTCGCCGACGTCCCACGGCTCGGCGATCAGCTTGACCTGGCTGACCACCGGGTCTTGCTGCACCAGGTCGAAAAACGCCGACAACCGGTCGACGTCATAGAACTCGCGGGCCAGAGTGGCGGCCAAATCGAAGCGGAACCCGTCGACGTGCATCTCGAGCACCCAGTAGCGCAGCGAGTCCATGATCAGTTGCAGGGTGTGCGGGTGGCGGACGTTGAGGCTGTTGCCGGTGCCGGTGAAGTCCTTGTAGTGCCGCAGGTCTCCGTCGACCAACCGGTAATAGGCGGCGTTGTCGATGCCGCGGAAGTTGATGGTCGGGCCCAGGTGGTTTCCCTCGGCGGTGTGGTTGTAGACCACGTCCAGGATCACTTCGATGCCGGCCTCGTGGAAGGAGCGCACCATCGCCTTGAACTCGGCCACCGCACCGCCGGGTTTACGGGTCGCCGCGTACTGGTAGTGCGGTGCCAGGAAGCCGAAAGTGTTGTAGCCCCAGTAGTTTCGCAGTCCCAGGTCGACCAGCCGATGGTCGTGCATGAACTGATGCACCGGCATCAGTTCGATGGCGGTGACGTTCAGCGACTTGAGGTGGTCGATGATGACCGGGTGCGCCAGCCCCGCGTAGGTGCCGCGCAGTTCGGGCGGGATGCCGGGGTGCGTCTGGGTCATGCCCTTGACGTGGGCCTCGTAGATGATGGTCTCGTGGTACGGCGTGCACGGCGCGCGGTCGGACGCCCAGTCGAAGAACGGGTTGATCACCACGCTGGTCATGGTGGTGTGGCCCAGGGAGTCGATCATCGGCGGGACACCGGTCTGCGTTGGATCCTCGGCCGCGACCTCCAGGTCGTAGGAGAACAGCGCCTGGGTGAACTTGAAGTCGCCGACGAAGGACTTACCGTACGGGTCGAGCAGCAGCTTGCTCGGATCACAGCGGTGCCCGGAGGCGGGATCGAAGGGGCCGTGCACCCGAAACCCGTACCGCTGCCCCGGGGTAACCGCGGGCAGATAGCAATGCCAGAGGAAGCCGTCGACCTCCTCGAGATTGATCCGGGTCTCGGAGCCGTCCCGGGCGATCAGGCACAACTCCACCTTGTCGGCAACCTCGGAGAACAGCGAAAAGTTGGTACCGGCACCGTCATACGTGGCCCCCATCGGGAACGGCGCGCCGGGCCAGACCGCCGCCACCGAGGGGGAGTCCTCGGCGCCGTCGAATGCCTTGTCGGTCCCTTGCACGGTCCCAGCCATCACTCGACCTTAACGGTGCGCCCGCTGCGCCGTCGCTGCGCGCGACGGCACCGCGAAAATGGAGCCCGATCTCACAGTCCGGTGACACCGGCGGCACCACTTACGCCGGCGCCACACCAGGCCGCTACCACCAGCTGGTGGCCACCGAGATCTGCCGGCCCAGTTCGGGCGCCAGCGTGCGCATGTAGGTCGGGGTCAGATGGTGTGGGTCCCGGTAGATCAACACGTTGCCCTCGGCCGCCTGGCAGATGTCGGGCCGGCAGATGGCGTCGGACAGGTCCAGAGGCTTGAGCAGGGGGAACTGCCCGACGAAATCCAAGGTGGTGTTGTGCTCGGAGAGCAGTTCGGACCGCTTGATCCCACAGGACGCCGGGGTGCCGTCCTTGGCCAGGCAGTCCGCGGCGTTGAACGGCTGGCCGTCCTTGACCAACCAGGGCGTGTCCCGGACGCCCAGGATCGGGATATTGTTGTCGGACAACGTTTTCCAAATCCCGATGTAGGTGGCCGGCATCACGTCGCCGGGCTTGATGTTCCACGGTCGGGTGGTAGTGGTGAACACATAGTCCGGGCGATCGGCGACCAGTTTGGCCATCGTCGTCTCCACCCACTGCCGGCACTGTGGGTACGGCGCGTTGTTGCCCATGATCAGCGGGACCTGTTCGGTGGACAGCGCGCAACCCATCTTCAGGTAGGTCACCACCCGGAAGTGGTGCAGACGGCCCAGCAGATCCAGGGCGGTCAGCCAGTGCTCGGCGTGTGAACCGCCGGCCAGCGCGATGGTGCGCGGTGCGTCGGTATCGCCGTAGGTGCAGTTCACCACCGCCGGGTTGACGAAGTCGCTGATGCAGCCGTCCCGGGTGGAGGCAGGCAGGTCCTCCTTGACTTCCAGCACGGTCGGCCGCATCCGCAGGTTGGGCACCCGCACGTGCTGGGTGAGCGCGCGGGCACCCGGGTAGTCGACCGCGCTCAGCCCGCTGAGTTCCTTGCCCGAGGCACGTTCGACGATCAGGTGCTCACGCCAGGTGAACGAAGTCGCGGTCAAGGTGACGGCCAGCAACGCCACCACCGAGCCCAAGGCGATCGTCGGCCGGCGCAACCGCTGTCGCCAGGGGGTCATCGTCGCCGGCTGGGCGGAGGCGCGGTAGCGCAGCGGGTCCTCGACCTGACGCAGGGTCAGGTACGCCAGCAATCCCGACACCAGCAGCACACCCGCGCCCTCGACGAAATTGACGTGCTTGTGGCCGGTGTAGGACAGCCAGAAGATCAGCAGCGGCCAATGCCACAGGTACAGCGAGTAAGCCATCGCCCCCAGGGTGAACAGCGGCCCGACCGCGAGCATCCGGTTGGGCAGCGGCATCCGGTCGCGGGTGTCGGCGCGGGCCGCCATGTTGGCTCCGGCCAGGATCATCAGCACGGTGGCGCCCACCGGCACCAGCGCCCACGGGCCGGGGAACTCCTTGACGCCGTCGATCAGCGCGCCGCAGGACAAAATCGCCGCCAGCGCCACCGTGGCGACGACCGTCCGCAGCCACATCGGCCAGCGGATGTAGGGCACCAGCGCCCCCACCAGCGCGCCCAGCAGCAATTCCCACCCCCGGGCGAAGGTGTTGTAGTACGCGGTCGGTTGATAGTTCTGGTGAGCGACGATCGCGTAGCAGAACGACGCTACCGTCAGCACGCTCAGCAGCACCACGAACAGCGTCCGCAGGTGTCTGCCCAGGACGTCCCGGAACAGGTAGACGCAGCCGGCGACCACGATCAGGAACGCGACGTAGAACTGGCCCTGCACCGACATCGACCAGATGTGCTGCAGCGGGCTGACAGCTTCGCCGGCGCGCAGGTAGTCCGACGCCGAGTTGGCCAGTTCCCAGTTCTGGTAGTAACCCAGACTGGCCAGGCTCTGGTCGGCGAACGTCTCCCACCGGGTCTCGGGCTGCACCAGCACGGTCAGCAGGGCGCACCCGGCGAGCACCACGACCAGGGCGGGCAGCAACCGGCGGACCAGCCGGACGAATTCGGTCGGACCCGACAGCGTCCCCCCGAGCCCGGCGCGCAGGATCTTGCCGCCATAGAAGAAGCCGGACAGGGCCAAAAAGACGTCGACGCCGCCGGAAACCCGGCCGAACCAAATGTGGAAGACGGCCACGAGCAGGATCGCGATGCCGCGCAGGCCGTCGAGATCGTGCCGGTAGAAGCCCGACGTCCGGGTGCCCATGCCACCCGGATCCGGCGGCGCGGACCCGGTCTCGGCGGCTGGTGGGGGCGGTGTCGCGGTCGTCATGGTCACCGCCAACTTACCGAAAACCGC
The DNA here is from genome assembly GCA_021654635.1 of Mycobacterium kiyosense. Classification (NCBI taxonomy): domain Bacteria; kingdom Bacillati; phylum Actinomycetota; class Actinomycetes; order Mycobacteriales; family Mycobacteriaceae; genus Mycobacterium; species Mycobacterium kiyosense. Next base: position 3,438,448 of record AP025179.1, on the reverse strand, counting down.
CACCTGCTCTGCGCCGTCGGCGCGGGAGCAAATGGCGGTCGGGGTGGTACCGGGCGGCGATTACCTGCCCGTACCGGCCGCGGGGGCCGGCTGGACCGGAACCAACTGCAGGGGCGCCTGCGGTGCGGGCACCGCCTGCGCCGGCGCCTGAGGTGCGGGGACCGCCTGGGCCGGCGCCTGCGGTGCGGGCACCGCCTGCAGTGGCGCCTGCTGGGTGGTGACGGTCTGCAACGGGGCCTGCGGGGTGGGCAGCGTCTGCAGCGGGGCCTGCTGCAGCGGGGCTTGCTGGCCCGGGACCTGCTGGGCCGGCGCCTGCTGGCCCGGCAACTGCTGAACCGGTGCCTGCTGCGCGGGCGCCTGCTGGCCGGGCACCTGCTGGGCCGGGGCCTGCTGACCCGGGACCTGTTGGGCCGGCGTCTGCTGACCGGGGACCTGCTGGGCCGGGGTTTGCTGGCCGGGGACCTGCTGGGCCGGGGTTTGCTGCGCCGGCGCGGCCGGAGTGTTCTGCGTCCCCAGGATCCGGACCAGGTAAGGCGCCATGTTGGTGCTGCGCACCGGTGAGACCTGGACCACGTCGCCGACCTCGATCATCTGGCCGTTTCCGAGGTACATCGCCACCGACTGGGTGCCCTCGGGGCCGTAGAAGATCAGGTCGCCCTTTCGTGCCTGCGCCGGCAACACCCGTTGGCCGACCTTGTACATCTGACCGGACGAGCGGGGCAGCTTGAGCCCGGCGCCGGCGTAGGCGTACTGCATGAGGCCCGAGGCGTCGAACCCGACGGTGTTGATGCCGCTGCCGGTGCCGCGGGTGGGTCCGGTGACGCCGCCGCCGGCCCAGGAGAACGGCACGCCGCGCTGCGACAGAGCGCGGGCGACGACCACATCGGTGGCTTGGGCATAGTCCATCGGCTTGGTGGCCGGATCCGCGGCCGCTATGCCCGTGGCGGCGATCGGCGCCACCATCATGACCAGACCGATCGCGAGGGCGTAGACGCGCTTCATGTGATTCCTCACCTTCCGGGGCCGTTCGGCCCTTCTGTGCCGGGCGCGGTGACTGCGCGCTTCGGCCGCCGTTCCAGGCGGGCGAGGGCCGCATCGTCGTGGCCTCGCGCCGCTGGATGACTCGTGGTAGGTGAACCAGTCGGTTAGGCCAACTTATTCACACCAGTCACTACAGACACTTTGGCAACATAGAGTAGCGCGCGCCAGCGCCGCCAAACATTATTTGTAGGAACGTGACCGGACGGTGATTGGCGACGCCAATTCCGTGATGGCAGTTGCGATTTCGGTCTTACGAACGTTGCCGCCGCGTGACCTTCCGGCTCAGTGCCAGTACTGTGCGCTGAATGCCGTCAGAGCATGCGCCACGAACGACGTGACCACCAGAATCAGCACGGCGATCGCCGGCCAGAAGGACATGAACCAGCCCTTGAGCAGCGACACGAACGGCCCGACGCCGCACGCGGCCAGCGCCGCACCGATGCCGCCCCACATCACCGGATAGATGTAGTAGTTCACTCCGAAGGGCACCGGCTCGCACGTGTCCTGCGGACAGATGTCACTGGTGAAGCCGTAGAGCTTGGCGGGCCAACTGGTTGCCGTCGCGAGCACTACCAGCGCGCCGATCAGCACCACGGTGCAGATTATGTCCAGCGGGGACAGCCGCAGCCGCAACACCGGCGGCGGGCCTTCGTCGAGGTGTTCGCCGGGTTCGGCGGGGAAGTCGACCGTGTCGGGGACGTCGGTCGCGGTGGGGGCGTCCGGCTCGTGGGGTGCAGCCATAGCTGCCAATGCTTCCCGATGACCGCTCGTTTGGCGACTTGTGCTGACTTGCCAGGCGCGCGCCTTGCGTGAAATGAGGGCGAAGAGCGACCCGGAGACCGCCCAGTGTTCACGCGAGACGCGCCCACGGTGCGCGAGAGTTTGGGAAGACAGCGGCCAAGGGCGGAATCAAGCGACTGGGATACTGTCGAACCCCGTGACGGCAGGGCGGCCCGGGTTGACCCCCGAGCAGATCAGCGCGATCGACGCCGCCCATCTGTGGCATCCCTACAGCACCATCGGCGGCGAGGCGATCCCCCCGGTGGTCGCGGTCGCCGCCCGCGGCGCTGGACTGACCCTGATCCGCGACGGTCGGCCGATCGAGGTGCTCGACGCGATGAGCTCGTGGTGGACCGCGATCCACGGCCACGGCCACCCGGTCCTGGATGCGGCGATGACCGCCCAGCTGGCGACCATGAACCACGTCATGTTCGGCGGTCTGACCCACGAACCGGCGGCCCGGTTGGCGCAACTGCTGGTGGAGATCACCCCGCCGGGCCTGGAAACGGTCTTCTTCAGCGACTCCGGGTCCGTATCGGTGGAGGTCGCGGTCAAGATGGCGCTGCAGTACTGGCGCAGCCTGGACCGGCCCGCCAAGCACCGCCTGATGACCTGGCGCGGCGGCTACCACGGCGACACTTTCACCCCGATGAGCGTCTGCGACCCCGACGGCGGCATGCATTCGCTGTGGACCGACATCCTGGCCGCCCAGGTGTTCGCCCCGCAGGTGCCGCGCGACTACGACCCCGCCTACAGCGCCGCCTTCGAAACCCAGCTCGCCGTTCACGCCGCCGAACTCGCGGCGGTGATAGTCGAACCCGTTGTGCAGGGCGCCGGCGGGATGCGGTTCCACGACCCCCGCTACCTGGCCGACCTGCGCGACATCTGCAGCCGCCACCAGGTGCTGCTCATCTTCGACGAGATCGCCACCGGCTTCGGCCGCACCGGCGAACTGTTCGCCGCCGACCTTGCCGGCGTCAGCCCCGACATCATGTGTGTCGGCAAGGCGCTCACCGGCGGCTACCTCAGCCTGGCCGCCACGCTGTGCACCCGCGACATCGCACACACCATCAGCACCGGCCACGGCGCCCTGATGCACGGTCCGACGTTTATGGCCAACCCGCTGGCCTGCGCGGTGTCGGTGGCCAGCGTGGAACTGCTGCTGTCCCAGGACTGGCGCTCCCGCGTCGCCGAAATCGGTGCGCAGCTGACCGCCGGGCTGGAACCCGCCCGCCAGCCGCAGGTAGGTGATCGACGTGCGGGTATGCGGCGGCATCGGCGTCATCGAGTGCGATCGCACCGTCGACCTGGCCGTCGCCACTCCCGCGGCGCTGGACTGCGGGGTGTGGCTGAGGCCGTTCCGCAACCTGGTGTACGCCATGCCGCCTTATATCTGCGGGCCGGCCGAGATCGCACAGATCACCTCGGCGATGGTGCAGGTTGCCGGCCTCGTAGGCTGAGCGTCGATGAAAGCACCGATCGAGACCTCGCCGCTGGCCTGGCTGGAGGTGGTCGAGGCCCAGCGCCGCGAGGCCGGGCTGCGGCGTTCGCTGCGGCCGCGGCCACCGGTGAGCACCGAACTCGACCTCGCTTCCAACGACTACCTGGGGCTCTCGCAGCACCCCGACGTCATCGACGGCGGCGTGCAGGCATTGCGGGTATGGGGCGCCGGGTCCACCGGATCGCGGCTGGTCACCGGGGACACCGAGCTACACGCCCAGTTCGAGACCGAGCTCGCCGAATACCTCGGCGCGGCCGCCGGGCTGGTGTTCTCCTCCGGCTACACCGCGAACCTGGGTGCCGTGGTGAGCCTGTCCGGGCCGGGTTCGCTGCTGGTGTCCGACGCCTACTCGCACGCCTCGCTGGTGGACGCCTGCCGGCTGTCCCGGGCCAGGGTCGTGGTGACGCCCAATCGCGACGTCGGTGCCGTGGCGGCGGCGCTGGGATCACGTCAGGAGGAGCGCGCCGTCGTGGTCACCGACTCGGTGTTCAGCGCCGACGGGTCGTTGGCGCCGCTGCGCGAGCTACACGACGTGTGCCGCCGGCACCGCGCGCTGCTGATCGTCGACGAGGCCCACGGCCTCGGGGTGCGCGGCGGCGGCCGCGGCTTGTTGCACGAGGTCGGGCTGGCCGGTTCCCCTGACGTGGTGGTGACGACGACGCTGTCCAAGGCGCTGGGCAGTCAGGGTGGTGTGGTGCTGGGCCCGGCCGAGGTGCGGGCTCACCTGATCGATGCGGCGCGGCCGTTCATCTTCGACACCGGGCTGGCGCCTGCAGCGGTCGGCGCGGCGCTCGCCGCGCTGCACGTGCTGCAGGACGAGCCGTGGCGCCCGGCCGCGGTGCTTGCGCATGCCGCCGAGCTGGCCCGGGTCTGCGATGTTCCGGAAACACCGGAATCTGCGGTGGTGTCGGTGATCCTGGGCGAGCCGGAGGTCGCGCTGGCCGCGGCGACGGCGTGCCTGCACGCCGGGGTCAAGGTCGGCTGCTTCCGCCCGCCCACGGTTCCGGCCGGGACGTCGCGCCTGCGGCTGACTGCCCGTGCCTCGCTGAGCGCCGAGGAACTCCAGCTGGCCGGCCGGGTGCTCGCCGACGTACTCTCCGGCACTTGACCGTCCTGGTCGTCACCGGGACCGATACCGGCGTCGGCAAGACCGTCGCCACCGCCGCGCTGGCGTCGCACGCACGGCAACTGGGCATCGGAGTGGCGGTGTGCAAGCCCGCGCAGACCGGCACCGCCGACGGCGACGACGATCTGGCCGAGATCGGCCGGCTGTCCGGGGTGACCGAACTGGCCGGCCTGGCGCGCTATCCACTGCCGATGTCGCCGACGGCCGCGGCCGCGCAGGCGGGTCTGCGGCTGCCGACCCGGGAACAGGTACTGGCGTTGATCCGCGGCGTGGACCGCCCGGGACGACTGACGCTGGTCGAGGGCGCCGGCGGCCTGCTGGTCGAGCTCGCCGAGGGGGGGAGTCACGCTACGTGACCTGGCCGCCCAGCTGAGCGCTGGTGGTGGCCAGGGCGGGACTGGGCACCCTCAACCACACCGCTTTGACCCTGGAAGCGCTTGCTGCGCAAGGTGTTTCGTGCGCCGGACTGGTTATCGGGAGCTGGCCGGCCCAGCCCGGGCTGGTGGAGACCACCAACCGGACGGCACTGGAACGGCTGGCGCCGGTGCGCGCGGTGCTGCCCGACGGGGCGGCCGCAGCGGCCGACTTTACGGCCATGAGTCGTCAGGCGTTCGACTTCGACTGGGTCAGGACGCTGGTCGGCTGATGGTGCACTCGATCGAATTACTCTTCGACCCCGACACCGAAGCCGCGATCCGGCGCCTCTGGGATGAACTGGCCCACGCCGACATCGCGGCCCGGATTCCGCCCGGGCGTCCCCACGTGACGCTGGCCGTTGCCCAACGCATCGACACCGACGTCGACGAACTCTTGGCGCCGGTGGTGACCCGGTTGCCGCTGCGGTGTGTGGTCGGCGCGCCGGTGTTGTTCGGCCGCAACAATGTGGTGTTCGCCCGACTGGTGGTGCCGTCACGCGCGCTGCTGGACCTGCACGCCGAAGTCCACCGGATCTGCCAGCCGCACCTGCGACCCGGACCGATGCCCAACAGCCGGCCCGATCAGTGGACCGCGCATGCCACGCTGGCCCGCCGGATCGAGGCCGCCGACCTGGGGCGGGCGCTGGGCATCGCGGGCCGGCCGGCACAGATCGCGGGCGCGTTCACCGCGATGCGCCGTTGGGACGGTGACCAGCGGGTCGAGTCAATCCTGGGTCCAAGGTGACTCAAATAATTGGCGCCGGTGGTGGTGGGGCCGGCGGTGGCGCTGCTGCGGCCGCCGGGGGCGGGGGCGGGGCCGGTGGCGCTAACTCGGGCGCATGGTGGCTGTACCCGCTCGGCTTCCCGTTGCCGTAGCTAGCGGACGCGCTCGGGCGTGGTGGCCTGCTCGACTCGGGCGCGCCGTTCGTCGATGGCGCGGCCCAACTCCTGCTGCAGCAATGGCTTGCCCATCACGAACTGGGCGAGATGCTCACGATCGATCTGCAGCGCAGTCACTTCCCCGATCGCGCGTGCGTCGGTCAGATTGGGCTGACGGGTCAGCGCGGTCGCACCGATGAACGAGCCCTCGTCCATGATGCCGATCACCACCGGCGATCCGTCGTGTGCCACCGAGGTCAACCGCACGCTGCCGTCGATCAGGAACGTCATTTTCGCGGGCACCTGATCGGCGTGCTCAACGATCTCGTCCGCGGCGTACCGCACGATCCTGGCGTGCGATCCCAGGGTCTGCCGGTCGTCCGGGCTCAGCCGCAGCGCGGGCGCCACCACCGTCCGCAGCGCCTGCTCGACCCGCTCCGGCGTCGAATAGTCGTCGTCCTGTTCGTCGAGGTGCAAGCCCTCGCGGCGGGCCGCGTACCACAGCCAGCGCAGGAAGGTGGCCTGCGCGGCGGAGTCGTCGGCGGGTGACCGCAGCCCGACGGTGACCCGGTACTCGCCGCTCCCGACGGGTAAGGCGGTGCTGTCGAAGTCGCCCCGGCGCTGGGGCAATGCGTCGGCGGTCCGGATCAGCAGCGCGCACACCCGCTCGGGTGGGTCGGCTGCCGAGAACGTGGACGTGATCACCAGCTTGTGCTCCCCGCCCGGTCGGCTGAGATTGGTGAACGAGGTGGTGGCCAGTACCGAGTTGGGGGTGATCTGGACGCCGTGGCCGGTCTGGATGTGGACGGCCCGCCAGTTGGCCTCGATGATCCGGCCGCGAGCGGCCGGAGTGTCCAGCCAGTCGCCGATCCGGAACGGCTGCTCGAACAACACGAACAGACCGGACACGATCTGGCCGACCGAATTCTGCAGCATCAGACCGATGACCACCGACGTCACACCCAGCGCGGTGAAGATGCCCCCGACCCGCACCCCCACACGTAGGACAAGATCACCGCCAGGCCCACGCCGATCAGCAGGAACCGGGTCACGTCCAGGAAGATGCCGGGCACCCGCTTGCGCCACGAGCCTTGCGGGGCACCCTCGAACACCGTCGCGCCGAGCCCGGACAGCAGCAGCACCAGCAGGGCGAAGCCGAATACGGTCGCGAGCAGTCGCACCGAGGTGACGTCCCGGGGCAGCTTCGCGACCTGCACCAGCAGCACCAACAGCGCGCCCAGCGGTACCAGATAGTTGCGCAGCAGCAGCACCGGCCGGGCCAGCGGGCTGGCGGCGCGGACCAGGTAGTGGTGCCACTCGGTGATGGCGATCAGCAACAGCGGCAGGCCGGTCACCAACGCGGCGGCCCACCAGAGGAATGAAATGCTCACCGTTCCTCCGCAAGTCGCCAGATCTGTTGTTCAGTGCCCGCGACGGTGACGGTGCCGGCCGGCGCGAACTGCCGGATGTCGCCCATCGCCTCGTAGACCGCAGTGGTCACGTAGATCCCCGCTTGCGAGGTGCTGCCACGCACGCTGTGGGCGAGGTTGACCGCCGCGCCCCACATGTCGTAGACGATGCTGGACCGTCCGACCAGCCCGCTGATCACATGGCCGGTGTTGATTCCGGCGCGCAACGCCAGGTGGTAGCCCGTCTTGCTGTTGAACCGTTCGATGATGTCCTGCATCTCCACGGCGAATTCGACGGTGCGGTGCACGCTGTCCAGGCGCGGGAAGTTCAGCCCGCAGCTGGCCAGGTAGCCGTTGTGCAGCGTTCGAATCGGTTCGACGCCAAGGGCTTCCGCGGCGGCGTCGAGTTCCTGGATCAGGTCGTCGACGATGCTCACCAATTCTTCGCCGGGCAGCTTGCTGGAGATCTCGTCAAGGCCGATGAAGTCGGCGAAGATGACGGTGACGTCCTGGTGTTCCTGGGCGATCGTCTGTTCGCCCTCGCGGTAACGTTGCGCGACCGGTTCGGGCATCAACGAGCCCAATAGTCGGTCGTTCTCTTTGCGCTGTTCGCTCAGCAGGTCTTCCTTGATCTGCAGATTGCGGCTCATGTCGTTGAAAGCGTCGGTGAGTTCCCCGATTTCATCGCGTGAGGTCACCGGTATCGCAACCTCGTAGTTGCCGGCGCTGATTTCGCGGGTGCCGTTCTGTAACCGCCGGATCGGCCGCACGAATATCTGAGCCACTAGCAACGCGCCGACGCAGATCACGAAAACCATTGCCGCGGTGGCAATTACCAGAGTCTGCGTGAGTGAGACGAAGCGGGCGTTGGCTTCCGAGGTCTCCCGGGACGCCAAGACCGACCAGTGCAGATCGGAGTTCGGCAGCGACAGCGGAGCGTAGGCCACCAGTTCCCGACGGCCCAGATAGTCGGTGTCGATCATGGTGCCGGTTTCGCCCCGCTGCGCGGCGCGAACCGCCTGGGTCGCGACCGGCTGCACGAGTGTCGTTCCGCGCCAACGGATCGCCTCGTCGACGATGTCCGCCCGGGTGCCTGCCGCTATGGCCTCGGTCCGATACCGCTGCGGGTCCTCCAGAAACAACCGCGAGTCAGAACGCATCAGGCTGTCCGGACCGGCAAGATAGGTTTCGCCTGTCTCGCCCATGCCGGCGGCTCGCCAGTTTCGATCGGCGGTCATGATGCGGTTCACCTTGGCGATCGGTAGGGGCAGCGCCAGCACCCCCGCGGCCTTTCCCGGCGGCCCGATCGGTGCCACCAGCCAGGCCAGTGGTTGGCCCAGTTGAGCCTGGTAGGGCTGAAAGTCGGTGATCCACACGAAATTCGCGGAGTTGGCGCCCATCGCCCGTTCGTAGGCGCCGCGCAGGTTGGACTGCCGGTAGGGGCCGGTGACGATATTGGTGCCCAGTGAGGCGTTCTTGCGCACGCTGTAGACGACGTTGCCGCGAGCGTCGAGCAGCAGGGCGTCGCGGTACTCGAACCGGGTGGCGATCAAGCGGAAGTATTCGTTGAAGCGGGCGTTGGCCGCCGACCAGGCGCTGCCGTCGCCGGCATCGTCGAGCTCCGATGCGTTCGGCTGCACCGAGTAGTGGGCCTGCAAATACCTTTGCGAGTTGTTGGTGGGCAGCAGCGCGTCGAGATCCAGCTTGGTGCCGGTGGCGCTCTCGACGGGCTGGATCAGCCTGTTGTTGTAGTAGTCGACGAGCGCCTGTTGCTGCGCGGGGTCGACGGGCGCGGTCGCGAGCTGATCGAATCCGGCGGTGAACGCCTGAACCGCTTCGAGCGCGGTCGACCCGCGGCTGTAGACCACCAGCGAGTTCGCCAGGTCGGTGAACAGCGTCTCGATACCCCGCTTCTGCAGCTCACGCAACTGGGTCATCCGCTCGGACGCCGACGGCAGCAACGCGTTGCGCGCGGCTACGTACCCGACCACTCCGATCACGCCCAGCGACGTCAGGCTGGCGATCAGCAGCATCGCCATCACCTTGGACTGCAGGCTGAACCACGGCCTGACCAGGGGACGCCGCCACCGCCGGCCCGGCCGGGGGGTGTCGCCCACGGGAATCTCGTCAGTCGAACTCGGCGAGGTCAATTAACGTCCTTTCGGTTGCCGTCCAGCCTCTCAACCCCCGAACAGCAAGTACAAACCGGTGAAGGTGTACCCGACCATCACCAGCATCATGGTGAGTTGCCCGGTGAGCTGATGGCCCGCCGGCAGCAACCGCAGCGCCTTGTCGTGAGCGGCGATCACCGCCACGATATGCCCGGTCACCACGCAGGCCACCTTGATGGTGGCCAGCACCGGCGGGTGGGTCGACAGCACGTAGCCCACCTGCCACCCGCGGGTCAGCGGATCGGCCAGGGCGATCACGGCCTGCTGCCCGCGCTCCACCAGATAGGTGAGGTAGTGCGCGAAGATGTAGCCCACCACGATCGGGATCAGCGAGTGCGCCATCTCGCCGGGCAACGCGCGGCGCCGCTGCGTGTCCAGGCCGCCCGTCGCCCGCGCGGCGAACGAAAACGTCACTGCCACAACGGAAATGAACAACAACAGGCCGACCGTGCGCAGAGCCGACGACGGTAACGGCTCGCCTCGGGTCAGCCCGTCGGAGAAGTTGCGCCAGGTCGGGGATGCCGAGAAGCTGTCGAATGCGGTGGAGCCGAGCAGCACCGCCAGCACCAGCACCACCCCCGGGCGCACCGGCAGCGACGGCAGGTGGTCGAACGGGTTGCCGATGACGATACGTCCGTCGTGCCGCCGAAACGGCGAGAGCCGTGACACCGCCATGCTGTAGACGCCGAACGGGTCGGCGCGCGCCAGCCAGCGCTGCCCGCACAGCCATGCCCCCGCCAGCAACACCACGGTGTAGACGAGCAGCCACGCCTTCACCCCGATCAGCGACGCCGAGTTCGGGCTGGCCAGCTCCATCCATACGAACGCGAACAGGCCGACCGCCGCCGGCCGGTATCCCCAGCTCTCCGGAAAGCTGTAGCGCGGCTCGCCCAACCGGCCGGGCACCGCACGGCGCGCCAACAGGTACAGGGTGCGCACCGGCGAGATCACCCGCCACACCGGCCCGAACAGCAGGGACAGCGCAACCAGCCCCACCCACAGCAGCACGTAGAACGCCCCGAGCAGGCCGTTGGCCGGACTCTGCGGCCCCCACACGCCGACCGCGACCGCCCACGCCGCCACCACCAGGGCCAGCCCGGCGGCCGTCCCCCGGGCCACCGGGGAATCGACCAACCTGGTCACCGCCGTCGGCAACGGGCGACCGGGCTTGTCCGGGTCGAACCGGGGCCGTTTCCACGCGAACGCCACCAGCGCGAAGGTGAACGTCAACGCCCAGGCCGCGCCCACCATCGCATACATGTACGGGACCGGCAGATCACCCGACCCGCCGAGGCCGTGGGCCTGCAGCGACAAACTCACGATTGCACTTGGATGGTGGCGATCGTCCGATGCAGATGGTGCAGCTCGACGTCGACGCTGCCCGGCACGTCGACGGTGAACTGGAAGGCCTGGTTCGGTGCGGCGGCCACCTCGAACTTGTGGTCGGGCACCGAATGCACGTGCAGTTCGTCGGTGGCGTCGCTGTTGACCCGCAGGTTGATCTGCTGGCCGACGGACGCGTGCAGGGTGGCGTTGGTGGGTGTCACCTGCCCGTTGGCGATGGTGATGTCGACAACCAGGGACTGCGGCGCGGGCTTGCTCGGCGACTTACCGCCGCACCCTACCAACGCGCACGTCAACGCGAGTGCGCCGAGAAGGCAGCCGAGGATGCGGGCCACCGGTCACGCCGCCCGGGGAAGCGGAGTTTCCGCGTCCTCCGTACGCCTGGGCCGGCTGGTTCCGCCGTTGATCCGCCCCGCGCCCCAGGTGATGCCCGCGATCACCATCAGCGTGAAGATCAGCACCACGATCGAGCCGACGTTGAACAGCCACACCGGGGCGTTCTGGTCGCGCTCGCGCTGCAGGATGGTGATCTCCTGGACGAACGGCCGGGTGCTGTTGGCCAGCGCGGGTACCTCGGCGGCGGGAATCGCGTCATCGGCCGGCTCCCAGATCGGCACGGCGGTCATCGTGTAGCCGTCCTGCGCGCGCAGCAGTGTCTTCCACTTGCCCCAGACGGGGATCGGCTGGGTGGACCGGTAGTGACCGGGTCCGACCCGCTCCAGGCGGTCGATGACCAGGCCGCGGCGGTTCTCCATGCCGCCTTGCCAGGACAGGATGGTCAGCCAGTCGGGATTGTCGCTGACCATGTTGGCCGGGTTGAGCTGCACATCGGCCGACACCATGCGTTTGCCCGGCTCGCCGGGAAGGTCGGTCAGGGTGATCGTCGCGGTGTCCTGCTTGGGCACCACGATGTGCAGACCGTTGGCCACCGTCGCCCCGATCACCAGCACCGTCATCACCACGACCGAGATCCCGATGGCGCGGCGCGGCAGGCGCTGGCCGGTGAGCACCATGCCCAGCAGGCCGCCGCACACGCCCATCAACACCGCCACCGGCACCGCCATGGCCAGCGCCTCGCCCCACATGCTCGTCGGCCACGGGTAGTGGTAGACCGTGCCGATCCACAGCGATTCCAGCCAGAGTCCGACGGTGCCGACGCCCAGTCCGGCCACCGCGCCGAACACCACCGGGCGCTTGAACAGCGGTGTCAACGCCACCGCCTCGACCACCAGCGCCGGCCCCAGATAGAGCGGGAACCAGTTGATCGGCGCGCCCAGCACCGGCCCCACCAGGAACGCGACCACGCCGCGGAGCAGGATCGCGAACAGCGCGGCAATGATCGCCGCGCCCTTGCCCAGCGTCATACGCGCGACCACCAGACCCAGCGCGGCGACCCCGGCGATCATCATCGGCTGCAGCACCAGGCGGAACTGCTCGACACCGAAGTCGTACTCGATCTGGTAGACCGACAGGCCGATCAGCAGCCCGCCGCAGGACAGGTAGCGCAGGAACCGGACGAACGGCCGATCGGCCGGGGCGTCGGGTAGCGCGCCGCCGCCCTCGTATTCCAGCATCAGCACCGCGAACAGCGAGAAGCACGCGCCGCCGATCATCATCAAGTGCGTCGGGCCCCACAGCGTGACGTCCTGGCCGAACAGGCGATGCCAGATGTCGTCGAGCGGAAACCCGATCAGCGCGTACAAGCCGCAGCCGGCCATCAGCACCCCGCCCACCGGCGCGTGCCAGTCCTTGGTGATGCGCACCGGCGCCGGACCGGGCTTGTCGAATGGCAGAACCACCGCGATCATGCCCGCGAGGAAGATCCCGAACAGGCCGATGATGATGAAGTAGTGCGCCGGGTTGGCCAGCGGTCCGGGGTCGCGCCCTTCGCCGATGTGCCAGCTCACGTCCCAGATGAACCCGAACAGCGCGCAGATGATGAAGGTGGTGAACACCAGCACCGGCAGCGCCACCCAGGACGGGCGCTTGAACTTCACGCCCAGCCAATCGGCGAAGTTGCCCAACCATGCGATGCGATGGGTGCGGTGGCGATGACCGATCCACAGCATCGCCAGCGCGATCATCATCGCGGCAATGGAAAGCCCGATCACCTGGTCCAGGCCTGCGCCTCGAGCCGGCGCATCCGCTGCAACAACTGACAGAACCACCGCTATCGCCTCCCACGCTGAGACATCCCGGAAATTCACATCACCGAGCCGCTGCCGTTTAATTGTGATCCAATAATGCCCACTCGATGTGACCGTTAATCCTGCTTTTCGGCGAGGGTGTCGTCGGACTCCTTTTGGCGCCTGTCCCGGATGGCGATGTAGGAAATCACCCCGACCACGATCACCGCGGGAAAGAACGCGGGGATGGCCAGCAGCAGCGCGTGGTGGCCCACGACGTGGGTCTGGCACTCGACGACGAGGTGGTTCATGACGGTCGGGTGACCCTCCAAACCGGCTACCGCAAGCAATCGGTGCATCCGCCGACCGTTACCCTAGCCTGTACGACATTTCGCTCAGGCTGCCCGATGCGCGCAGCGCGGAAACATCCATACCGACCAAGGATTCAGGGGAGTAACCCGGTGACTCAAGCGCCAGTTCGACCGACCACTGCTGCTGGCCACGATGGCAACGAGGCTTCGGACATTCTCGCGGTCGCCCGTGAGCAGGTGCTCCAGCGGGGCGAGGGGCTGACCAAAGACCAGGTGCTGCGGGTGCTGCAGCTGCCCGACGACCGGCTCGAGGAGCTGCTGGCGCTGGCCCACGAGGTGCGGATGCGCTGGTGCGGCCCGGAGGTTGAGGTCGAGGGGATCATCAGCCTCAAGACCGGCGGCTGCCCGGAGGACTGCCACTTCTGTTCCCAGTCTGGATTGTTCAAGTCGCCGGTGCGCAGCGCCTGGCTGGACATCCCCAGCCTGGTCGAGGCGGCCAAGCAGACCGCCAAGTCCGGCGCGACCGAATTCTGCATCGTGGCCGCGGTGCGCGGGCCCGACGAGCGGCTGCTCGCCCAGGTCGCCGCCGGTATCGAGGCGATCCGCAACGAGGTGGAGATCCAGATCGCCTGCTCGCTGGGCATGCTGACCGCCGAACAGGTGGAGCGGCTGGCGGCGATGGGGGTGCACCGCTACAACCACAACTTGGAGACCGCGCGCTCGTTCTTCACCAACGTCGTCACCACCCACACCTGGGAAGAACGCTGGCAGACGCTGTCGATGGTGCGCGACGCCGGGATGGAGGTGTGCTGCGGCGGCATCCTGGGCATGGGCGAGACGCTGGAGCAGCGCGCCGAATTCGCCGCCGATCTGGCCGAGCTGGACCCGGACGAGGTGCCGCTGAACTTCCTCAACCCGCGCCCCGGCACGCCGTTCGGCGACCTGGAAGTGTTGCCGGCCAGCGAGGCGCTCAAGGCGGTGGGTGCGTTCCGGCTGGCGTTGCCGCGCACGATGCTGCGCTTCGCCGGCGGCCGTGAGATCACGCTCGGTGATCTGGGCGCCAAGCAGGGCATCCTGGGCGGCATCAACGCCGTCATCGTCGGTAACTACCTGACCACGCTGGGACGGCCCGCCGAGGCGGACCTGGAGTTGCTCAACGACCTGCAGATGCCGCTGAAGGCACTGAACGCCAGCCTGTAATGACCGGTGACCTGCCGGGCCCGGTGGGCGCCGGCGCCTACAACGTCTACACCGGAGACCGCGCGGGCACCGCGGTGCCTACCGCCGCCCAGCTGGGACTGGAGCCGCCGCGGTTCTGCGCCGAATGTGGACGCCGGATGATCGTGCAGGTGCGCCCCGACGGCTGGTGGGCCAAGTGTTCGCGGCACGGGCAGGTGGACTCGGCCGACTTGGACGGGCAGCGCTGAACCGGCGCGGGCGTCGGCGACTATATGCTCGCGGGACCATCGAAGCGGAGGAGTGCGGCGTGACTGACGGCGTGGCGCTGGCATCGGAGCAGCCGCTGGGCGCCGGGCCCGGCCAGGTCAAGCCGCAGCGGGCGCGGGCATATCTCGTCGTGATCGGCGCCCTGCCGGCCTGTGGGGTGCTGGCCGGTGCGCTCTGGGCGTGGATCGCGCCCTCGATTCACGCCGTCGTGGCGGTCAGCCGCAAGGGCGAGCGGGTGCACGAGTACCTGGGCAGCGAATCGCAGAACCTGTTCGTCGCGCCGGTGTTGCTGGCGGGCATGCTGGGGGTGGTCGCGGCGGTGGCGGCGGTGGCGGTGTGGCAGTGGCGCTATCACCGTGGCCCGCACATGGTCGCGGCATTGACGGCGGGGCTGGTCGGCGCCGCCGCGCTGGCCGCGGGGTGGGTGCGCTGCTGGTACGGATGCGTTACGGCGCAATCGATTTCAACACCGTGCCGCTGGCTTCGGGTGAGCATTCGCTGACGTACGTGGAACTGGCACCGCCGGTGTTCGTCGGCCACTCGCCGCTGTTGATAGCGGCCACGCTGATATCGCCGGCCGCAATAGCGTCGCTGGTCTACGTCATGATCGCCACCGGATCGGTCCGCGACGACCTGGGCGGCTACCCGCCGCAGCGTCGCCCGGTCATGCCGCCGGTGGTGCCGCCGCCTCCGCCGCTGCCCGCGCCCCCGGTGTCATAGCGGGCGCCGGCGGATCCTGCGACCGAGAATGACCTTGGCCGCGATCACGCCCAGCCGGGCCATTCCCGCGTAGGTCATCGGGTTGAACGCGGTGGGCCAGGTGGTGCGTACCAAGTTGTCGCTCAGCGGGCGACCCGCGAACCGGTCGATCAGCCAGCGCAGCGCCATCGGGGCCGACAGCGGATGCAGGATCATATGCTCGTTGAACGCGTCCCGGTGGTAGGTGACGCTGGCGCCGCCGGCGATGTACGTCTCGGCCAGTTCGTCGATGTCGTCGACAGCGATCAGATAGTCGTGGACGGCCTGCACGATCAACACCGGCGGCGTCGGGATCGCGGCACCGAGCTTGATGCTGTCGAAGACGTGCACCACGGCCGGGCGCGACAGGGTCTGCTCGAGCGGTTCGTCCAGATAGTCGCCCACGTTCTTGTGGGCCATCTTGATCACGGCCTCGGCGGTGGTCATCGTCTCGAGGCTCTCGAGCAGGGCACGGCCCTCTTCGCTGGTGTGCTCCTTGATCACCTGGTCCAGACCGGGGTAGCTGTGCGTGAGCGCGGCTACCACCAGGGCCGGCAGCCCGGCGAACAACCCGCCGTTGAGGCGGCGGAAGGTGTGGCCCAGGTCGCCGACGGGCGAGCCCAGGACCGCTCCGACGATATCGAGCTCGGGGGCGTACTCACCGCACATCTCGGCCGCCCAGGCACTCGCCAGGCCGCCGCCCGAGTACCCCCACAGCCCGACCTTCGCCGACGGCGACAAGCCGAGCCGCTCGGAGCTGAGCGAGGCGCGGATCCCGTCCAGGATGCGGTATCCGGGTTCGATCGGGGTGCCCCACAGCCCCTGTAGGCCCTCGTGATCGGGCACCGACACCGCCCAGCCCTCGGCGACCGCCGCGGCAACCAGGAGCAGCTCCAGCTGCGCCAAAGAGCCGACGGCCTTCGCGCGGCGCCGCATCGCATAGGAGGGGAAGCAGCGTGACGACACCGCGTCGATGGCGCACTGATAAGACAGCAGCGGGATGGTCTTGCCCGGCGCTACCTCGGCGGGCACGATCACCGTCGTCACCGAGGCCTCGGGGTTGCCGTGCTTGTCGGTGGTCCGGAACAGCAGCTGCGTGGCGTTCAGGGTCTGCGGAATCAACCCCATGAACGCCAGCTCGACGTCGCGGGAGCGCAACACCGTCCCGGGTTCGGCATGCTGAAAGCCGGCCGGGGGCTGGTAGAAGGGGTCGTCGGTCGGCAGCAGCGGCCGGACCTTGCGCTGCAGCTCCTCGTGCGGTGCCGCGCCGATCCACCGCAGGCCGTCGGTTCCCGTCGCGCCGGCCAGGTTGCCCAGCTCCCCCATCAACATTCCCTTCACGTCCACTCGGTTCGCGCGAGTTGCGCGCCGTCGATCCCGGATCAAGTGCAGTGCTGTCAGCCGGAAGAGTTCACCGCGGGCGCGTGGCATGCGCCCGCCGGCTCTTAATCATCTCTTAGACAATGTACAGGTGGCGTACGCCGAATCGAAACCGGCGTGTCGCGCCGCGCCGGTCTCTCAACCGGGCGGGCGCAGCGCGGCGAACTCGTCGGTCACCCGCAACTGGGAGTCGGTGAACCGGTACAGGGCGGCGGGGCGGCCACCGCTGCGGCCGGACTGGGCGATGGTGCCGGTCGCGGTGATGACGTTGCGGCGGGCCAGTACCCGCTGCAGGTTGGTGGCATCGACCTGGTAGCCGAGCGCGGCACCGTAGATGTCGCGCAGCGTGGAGAGTGCGAATTCCTTTGGCGCCAAAGCGAATCCAATGTTCGTGTAGGACATCTTGGCGACCAGCCGGGCGTGCGCGTGGGTCACCATCGGGCCGTGGTCGAATGCCATCTCGGGTAGCGCGTTCACCGGATGCCACCGGGTGTCGGCGGGGAGTTCGGGCGTGGCGGGGGAGGGCACCAGTCCCAGGAAGGTGGACGCGATCACCCGGCCGCCCGGCACTCGGTGCGGATCGGAGAACACCGCGAGTTGTTCCAGGTGGGCCAGCTCGCGCAGGTCGACCTTTTCGGCCAGCTGGCGTCGCACCGAGGTGGTCATGTCCTCGTCGGCGCGCAACTGACCGCCCGGCAGCGACCACGCGCCGCGCTGCGGATCCTGGGCACGCTGCCATAACAGCACGTTCAGCTGCGGTTTTCCGGATGGTGTGGCCGCGGTAACCATCCGAACCTGGAACACGACCGCGAGCACTTCGTGGCGAGTGCTACCATGTGGCATGTTTTCGATTATAAGTCGAAAACCTCCTGGTGTGAAAGGAGCCCCCATGACGGTCTTGAATCGCATGGACACGCTTGCTACGCGGCGATCGCAAGCGCGGCTCAGCACGGCGCCGCAGCTCGGCGCCATCTGCGAGGAATTGGCCGACCGGATCGTCAGCACGCCCACCGGTTACACCGGGGTCGAGGGTGACGCCCGGTGGGCCGCCGAAATCCGCCGCCTGGCGCGGCTGCGCGGCGCCACCGTGCTGGCGCACAACTACCAACTGCCCGCGATCCAGGACGTCGCCGATCACGTGGGGGGACTCGCTGGCCCTGTCGAGGATCGCGGCCGAGGCGCCCGAGGACACCATCGTGTTCTGCGGGGGTGCACTTCATGGCCGAGACCGCCAAGATCCTCAGCCCGGAGAAGACGGTGCTGATCCCCGACCAACGGGCCGGCTGCTCACTGGCCGACTCGATCACGCCCGCCGAACTGCGCGCCTGGAAGGACGAGCACCCCGGCGCGGTCGTCGTGTCCTACGTCAACACCACCGCGGATGTGAAGGCGCTCACCGACATCTGCTGCACCTCCTCCAACGCGGTGGACGTGGTGGCCTCCATCGACCCGGATCGAGAGGTGCTGTTCTGCCCCGACCAGTTCCTCGGCGCCCACGTGCGCCGGGTGACCGGCCGCACCAACCTGCACGTGTGGGCCGGCGAATGCCACGTGCACGCCGGGATCAACGGCGACGAACTGACCGAGCAGGCGCGGGCCAATCCGGATGCCGAACTGTTCGTCCACCCCGAATGTGGTTGTGCCACCTCGGCTTTGTATCTGGCCGGGGAGGGTGCGTTCCCCGCCGAGCGGGTCAAGATCCTGTCCACCGGCGGCATGCTCGACGCCGCGCACGCCACCCGCGCCCGCAAGGTCCTGGTCGCCACCGAGGTCGGCATGCTGCACCAATTGCGCAGGGCCGCACCGGACGTCGACTTCCAGGCGGTCAACGACCGCGCCTCGTGCAAGTACATGAAGATGATCACCCCGGCCGCGCTGCTGCGCTGCCTGCTCGACGGCGCCGACGAGGTGCACGTCGACCCCGACACCGCGGCCGCAGGCCGGCGCAGCGTGCAGCGGATGATCGCCATCGGCCAGCCCGGCGGTGGCGAATGACGACCGCCCCGCTCTGGCAGGACCGCGCCGATGTCGTGGTGATCGGCATGGGAGTGGCCGGGCTGGCCGCGGCGCTGGCCGCGCACCGCGCCGGCCGGCGGGTCGTCGTCCTGAACAAGTCGGCCCAACTGCACGGGGTGACCGCCACGCACTACGCCCAAGGCGGCATCGCGGTGGTGTTGCCCGACAACGACGATTCGATCGACGCGCATGTCGCCGACACCCTGGCCGCCGGCGCGGGCCTGTGCGACCCCGACGCGGTCTACTCGATCGTCGCCGACGGCTACCGCGCGGTCACCGAATTAGTCGGTGCCGGAGCACGATTCGACGAATCGGTGTCCGGCGGCTGGGACGTGACACGCGAGGGCGGGCACTCGCGGCGCCGCGTCGTACACGCCGGCGGCGACGCCACCGGCGCCGAGGTGCAGCGCACCCTGGATCACGCGGCCCGCGCGCTGGACATCCGCAGCTCGCACGTGGCGCTGCGGGTGCTGCACGACGATTCCGCGGTGACCGGGGTGCTGGTGCGCCGTCCGGACGGCTGCGGCATCATTCACGCCCCCGCGGTGATCCTGGCCACCGGCGGGCTCGGCCACCTCTACAGCGCGACCACCAATCCCGACGGATCCACCGGCGACGGTATCGCGCTGGGGTTGTGGGCGGGTGTGCCGGTCAGCGATCTCGAATTCATCCAGTTCCACCCCACCATGCTTTTCGACGCGTCGCGCGGCGGTGGGCGGCGTCCGTTGATCACCGAAGCGATCCGCGGCGAAGGCGCCATATTGATTGACCGGCAAGGCAATTCGATCACCGCCGGGGGTGCATCCAATGGGCGATCTGGCTCCCCGCGACGTGGTCGCAGCCGCCATCGACGCGCGGCTGAAGGCCACCGGCGACCCGTGCGCGTACCTGGACGCCCGCGGCATCCCGGGTTTCGGTGCGCGGTTCCCGACCGTCACGGCCTCCTGCCGGGCGGCCGGCATCGACCCTGTGCGCCAACCCATTCCGATCGTTCCCGGCGCCCACTACAGCAGCTGCGGTGGCCTGGTCACCGACGTGTACGGCCAGACCGAACTCGCCGGGCTCTACGCGGCCGGTGAAGTAGCGCGTACCGGCATGCACGGCGCCAACCGGCTGGCCTCCAACAGCCTGCTGGAAGGTCTGGTGGTCGGCGGCCGGTCCGGCAAACTCGCCGCCGCGCACGCCGCAGCCGCCGGGCGTCCCCGGGCGGCGATGCCCGAACCGATCACCCACACCGCTCCGCAGCGCGGCGATCTGCAGCGGGCGATGAGCCGGGACGCGTCGGTGGTGCGCGACGCCGCCGGACTGCACCGGCTGGCCGAAATGCTCGACGCCGCGCCGGTGCGCGAAGTCTCGGATCGCTTCGCAGCCGAGGACGTTGCGCTGGCCCTGGCCGCCCGGACCGTGGCCGCCGCCGCCCTGGCCCGCACCGAGAGCCGCGGTTGCCACCACCGGGCCGAATACCCGGAAACCTGCGCCGCGCAAGGCCGCAGCCTGCTGGTCCGGCTGGCTCCCGGGTCCTGCGACACGGTACAGGCGGAGGCGCTGGCGGCGGTGGGCTGATGATCCTCGACGACGCCGAGCGGGCCGACGCACGCGAAACCATCCGGCGCGGTCTCGTCGAAGACCTCCGCTACGGGCCGGACGCCACCACCTTGGCGACGGTGGCCGCCGGTACGGTGGCCACCGCATCGATGGTGCCGCGAGAGGCGGGCGTGGCCGCCGGGGTCGAGGTGGCCTTGCTGGTGCTCGACGAGGTGATCGGCAGCCGCGGCTACCAGGTGCTGCACCGCGTCGAGGACGGTACCCGGCTGCAGGCCGGCCAGCCGCTGCTGACCGTGCAGGCCGAGACCCAGGGCCTGCTGACGGCCGAGCGAACCATGCTGAACCTGGTGTGCCACCTGTCCGGCATCGCCACCGCGACCGCGGCCTGGGTGGAGGCGGTGAGCGGCACCAAAGCCAAGATCCGTGACACCCGCAAGACGCTGCCCGGTCTGCGCGCTTTGCAGAAATACGCGGTGCGCGTCGGCGGTGGTGTCAACCACCGGCTGGGCCTGGGTGATGCGGCGCTGATCAAGGACAACCACGTGGCGGCGGCCGGATCGGTGGTCAAGGCGCTGCGCGCGGTGCGGACCCACGCGCCCGAGCTGACCTGCGAGGTGGAGGTCGACTCCCTCGAGCAACTCGACGAGGTGTTGCCGGAGAAGCCTGAGTTGGTCCTGCTGGACAATTTCCCGGTCTGGCAGACCCAGACCGCGGTGCAGCGCCGCGACGCTCGGGCCCCGGGCGTACTGCTGGAATCATCGGGCGGGCTCAGCCTGGAAACGGCCGCCACCTACGCGCAGACGGGTGTTGACTTTCTGGCCGTAGGAGCGCTGACGCATTCGGTGCGGGTGCTCGACATCGGCCTGGATATGTGAGCGCCTGTTTTCGCCCCGTCGCCTCTGCGTTCCGTCCCCCCTGCGCTTTCGCTGCCAGCCCGGGCCTGACGTGAAATCAGGGCGGCAAAAGCGCCTTCCGACCGCCACCAGTTCACGCGAGGCGGGGGTCGGTTCACGCGAGGCGGGGTAGCTCCGGGCGCGGTGGGAGATCCGCTGCCCCGGTCAGGCGATATCGGCCACGAAGACCGCCATCCGGCGCAACTGGGCGCGGGCCGGCCAGGGCAGGTCATCGCCGGGGGTGCCGGCCGGCAGGATGCGCGGATTGACGAGATGCACGCTGCGCCGCGCATAGTGCAGGTCAGCCTCGCCGGCCGCCAGCACGTTCTTCACCCAGTCGGTCTTGCCGTGGCCCAGCGCGATCGCCAGCACGTTGCCCTTGCGGTAGGTGGTGACGATGGTCTGATAGGGCTTGCCGGACTTGCGGCCGCGGTGCTCGATGGTCGCAGTGCCCGGCAGGTAGCGGGCGACCGGCTTGAACAGCGGGTTCAAGTACTTGACTTGGAGGTTCTCGAACCACACCGGGAAGACCATCGGGATCCCGGGGGCGTTGTTGGGGTGTCGATCCCGTGCTGACATGGCTGACTCCTCTGTTATGCGGGACTGTACCGGGCGGATATCGACTTGAGTTGCTCTGGGACAATGGTCCGGTGACCACATCGCCCCCGCTGCTGGCCCGCATCGATCTGCGGGGCGTCGAGCTGACGGCCGCGCGGTTGCGGGCCGCACTGCCGCGCGGCGGCGTCGACGTGGAGTCCGTGCTGCCCAAGGTACGTCCCATCGTCGAGGCGGTCGCCGACCGCGGCGCCGACGCCGCCCTGGAGTACGGCGAATCGTTCGACGGGGTACGGCCAGCCACGGTCCGGGTTCCGGCCGCCGCGCTGGACGAGGCGCTGGCCGGCCTGCAATCCGAGGTTCGCGACGCCCTGCAGGTGATGATCGAGCGCACCCGCGCGGTGCACGCCGACCAGCGCCGCGCCGACGTGACCACCACTCTCGGCCCGGGCGCCACCGTCACCGAACGCTGGGTGCCCGTGGAGCGGGTCGGCCTGTACGTGCCCGGCGGCAACGCCGTCTACCCGTCGAGCGTGGTGATGAACGTCGTGCCCGCCCAGGCGGCCGGCGTCGAGTCCCTGGTGGTGGCCAGCCCACCCCAGGCACAGTTCGGCGGACTCCCGCACCCGACCATCCTGGCCGCGGCCAAGCTGCTGGGCGTGGCCGAGGTGTGGGCGGTCGGCGGAGCCCAGGCGGTGGCGCTGCTGGCTTACGGCAGCAGCGCCGGGGAAGAGCTGGCGCCGGTCGACATGATCACCGGTCCGGGCAACATCTACGTCACCGCGGCCAAGCGGCTGTGCCGCTCCCAGGTCGGCATCGACGCCGAGGCGGGCCCCACCGAGATCGCGATCCTGGCCGACCACACCGCCGACGCCGCCCATGTGGCCGCCGACCTGATCAGCCAGGCCGAGCACGACGAGATGGCCGCCAGCGTCCTGATCACGCCCAGCCCGGAGTTGGCCGACGCCACCGACGCAGAACTGGCCGTCCAGTTGCGGACCACGGTGCACCGCGAGCGGGTGACCGTGGCCCTGTCGGGTCCGCAGTCGAAGACCATCCTGACCGACGACCTCGACGCCGCGATCAGGGTCGCCAACGCCTACGCCGCCGAACATCTGGAGATCCAGACCGCCGACGCGGCGCAGGTGGCCGGCCGGATCCGTTCGGCCGGAGCGATTTTCGTCGGCCCCTATGCGCCGGTCAGCCTCGGCGACTACTGCGCCGGCTCCAACCACGTGTTACCCACCGCCGGTTCGGCCCGCCACTCCAGCGGTCTGTCGGTGCAGACCTTCCTGCGCGGCATCCACGTCGTCGACTACACCGAGGCGGCGCTCAAAGACGTGTCCGGGCACGTGGTCACCCTGGCCAAGGCCGAAGACCTGCCCTCGCACGGCGAGGCGGTACGCCGGAGGTTCGAACGATGAAGCCGACCCTGGACGACCTGCCGCTGCGCGACGACCTGCGCGGTAAATCACCCTACGGCGCACCGCAATTGGACGTGCCGGTGCGGCTGAACACCAACGAGAACCCGCATCCGCCCACCCCCGCACTGGTCGACGACGTGGTCGGTTCAATGCGCGAGGCGGCCGCCGATCTGCACCGCTATCCCGACCGCGACGCAGTGGCGCTACGGACCGACCTGGCCGCCTACCTCACCGTCCAGACCGGCGTCCGGGTCGGGGCCGAAAGCGTTTGGGCGGCAAACGGTTCCAACGAGATCCTGCAGCAGCTGCTGCAGGCGTTCGGCGGTCCGGGGCGCAGCGCGATCGGCTTCGTGCCGTCGTACTCGATGCACCCGATCATCTCCGACGCCACCCGCACCGAGTGGATTGAAACCGCCCGCGCCGACGACTTCAGCCTCGACATCGCGGCCGCCGTGACCGCCGTCGCCGAACGCAAGCCCGACGTGGTGTTCATCGCGAGCCCCAATAACCCGTCCGGGCAGAGCGTTTCGCTGCCGGATCTGCGTCGGTTGCTGGACGTGGTGCCGGGCATCCTGATCGTCGACGAGGCCTACGGCGAGTTCTCGTCGCAACCCAGCGCGATCGGTTTGGTCGAGGAATATCCGACCAAACTGATCGTCACGCGAACCATGAGCAAGGCCTTCGCCTTCGCCGGGGGACGCCTGGGCTACCTGGTGGCCACCCCCGCACTGGTCGACGCGATGCTGCTGGTACGGCTGCCGTATCACCTGTCGTCGCTCACCCAGGCCGCCGCCCAGGCCGCGCTGCGACACGCCGACGACACCCTGGGCAGCGTGGCCACCCTGATCGCCGAGCGCGAGCGGGTGTCGGCGGCGTTGGCCGGCATGGGTTTTCGGGTGATACCCAGCGACGCCAACTTCGTGCTGTTCGGAGAATTCGCCGACGCGCCGGCCGCCTGGCAGCATTACCTGGATGCCGGGGTGCTGATCCGCGACGTCGGCATCTCCGGTTACCTGCGCGCCACCACCGGACTGGCGCAGGAGAACGACGCCTTCCTGCGGGCGAGCGCCCAGATCGCCGCAACCGAACTAGCCAGCCCGTCAGAGGCGGGTCGCGACCAAATATCAGCAGCCCGGTAGGAGTTCCGTGACCAGCCCTGAGCCCAGGCGCGCGCGCATCGAGCGTCGCACCAAAGAATCCGACATCATCATCGAACTCGACCTCGACGGCGCCGGTCAGGTCCACATCGACACCGGCGTCCCGTACTTCGACCACATGCTGACCGCGCTGGGCAGTCACGCCAGCTTCGACCTGACGGTGCGCACCAAGGGCGATGTCGAGATCGAGGCGCACCACACCGTCGAGGACACCGCGATCGCGCTGGGCCAGGCGCTGGGCAAGGCGCTGGGCGACAAGAAGGGGATCCGGCGCTTCGGCGACGCCTTCATTCCGATGGACGAGACGCTGGCGCACGCCGCCGTCGACGTATCGGGTCGCCCCTACTGCGTGCACACCGGTGAGCCGGATCACTTGCAGCACTTCACGATTGCCGGTAACTCGGTGCCCTACCACACCGTGATCAACCGGCATGTGTTCGAATCGCTGGCGATGAACGCCCGCATCGCGCTGCACGTCCGGGTGCTCTACGGCCGCGACCCGCACCACATCACCGAGGCGGAATACAAGGCGGTGGCCCGTGCACTGCGCCACGCCGTCGAGTTCGACCCCAAGGTTTCGGGTGTGCCGTCCACCAAAGGTGTTTTGTGACAAGTAAATCTGTCGTAGTGCTGGACTACGGCTCCGGAAATCTGCGCTCGGCTCAACGAGCGCTGGAGCGGGTCGGTGCCGCGGTCGAGGTGACCGCCGACGCGGAGCAGGCTTTGGCCGCCGACGGCCTGGTGGTGCCCGGTGTGGGCGCCTTCGAGGCGTGCATGACCGGCCTGCGCAAAATCGACGGCGAACGTATCATCGCCCAGCGGGTGGCCGCCGGCGCGCCGGTGCTGGGCGTGTGCGTGGGCATGCAGATCCTGTTCGCCCGCGGCGTCGAATTCGGGGTCCAGACAACGGGTTGCGGTCAGTGGCCCGGCGCGGTGACCCGGCTGGACGCCCCGGTGATCCCGCACATGGGCTGGAACGTGGTGCAGGCTGCGCCGGGCAGCGTGCTGTTCAACGGGCTCAGCGCCGACACCCGGTTCTATTTCGTACACTCCTACGCCGCGCAGCGGTGGGAAGGTTCAGCCGAGGCGATGTTGACGTGGGCGACACACCAGGTGCCGTTTCTGGCGGCCGTCGAGGACGGGCCGCTGTCGGCGACCCAGTTCCACCCGGAGAAGAGCGGGGACGCCGGAGCGGCCGTGCTGCACAACTGGGTCGAGGGCCTGTAGCCATGTCGCTGATTCTGTTGCCCGCGGTCGATGTGGTCGAGGGACGGGCCGTGCGCCTGGTGCAGGGCAAGGCCGGTAGTGAGACCGAATACGGTTCGGCGCTGGATGCCGCCCTGGGTTGGCAGCGCGACGGCACCGACTGGATCCACCTGGTCGACCTGGACGCCGCGTTCGGGCGCGGATCCAACCGCGAACTGCTCGCCGACGTGGTGGGCAAGCTGGACGTACAGGTGGAGCTGTCCGGCGGCATCCGCGACGACGATTCGCTGGCCGCCGCGCTGGCCACCGGCTGCGCCCGGGTCAACCTGGGCACCGCGGCGCTGGAGAACCCGCAGTGGTGTGCCCGCGCGATCGCCGAGCACGGCGAGAAGGTCGCAGTGGGCCTGGACGTCCAGATCGTCGACGGCCGACACCGGCTGCGCGGACGCGGCTGGGAGACCGACGGCGGGGACCTGTGGCAGGTGCTGGACCGGCTCAACGGCGAAGGGTGCTCGCGTTACGTCGTCACCGACGTCACCAAGGACGGCACGCTGGGCGGTCCCAACCTCGAGCTGCTGGCGGCGGTCGCCGAGCGCACCGAGGCGCCGGTGATCGCCTCCGGCGGGGTGTCCAGTCTGGACGACCTGCGCGCCATCGCGACACTGACCGATCGTGGCGTCGAGGGCGCCATCGTGGGCAAGGCGCTCTACGCCGGGCGCTTCACCTTGCCGCAGGCGCTGGCCGCGGTGCGGGAATAGGGAACAGCTGCGCGATGGAGCGAAATTTCTCGCTGGACTCGCTGGTCGAACGGGCGGCGGCGGTCCTCGACGACGCGGTCGAGCCGTTCCTGGCGGGCCACCGGGCCGATTCGGCGGTCGCCAAGAAAGGCAACGACTTCGCCACCGAGGTGGATCTGGCGATCGAGCGGCAGGTCGTCGACGCCCTGGTGGCGGCCACCGGAATCGAGGTGCACGGCGAGGAGTTCGGTGGCGCCGACGTCGACTCGCCGTGGGTGTGGGTACTGGACCCGATCGACGGCACCTTCAACTATGCCGCCGGCTCGCCGCTGGCCGGGATCCTGCTGGGGCTGCTGCGCGACGGCGAACCGGTGGCCGGGCTGACCTGGCTACCGTTCACCAACCAGCGCTACACCGCGATCACCGGCGGTCCGCTGCTGAAAAACGGTGTGCCGCAACCCAATCTGGTGCGCGCCGAGTTGTCCGATGCGCTGGTGGCGGCGGGATCGTTCAGCGCGGACTCGCGTGGCCGCTTTCCCGGCCAGTACCGTCTGGCGGTGCTGGAGAACCTGAGCCGGATGTCGTCGCGGTTGCGGATGCACGGCTCCACCGGCCTCGACCTCGCCTATGTCGCCGACGGAATACTCGGTGGGGCAATCAGTTTCGGTAGTCACGTGTGGGATCACGCCGCCGGTGTCGCCTTGGTGCGGGCCGCGGGCGGCATCGTCACCGACCTGGCCGGCCGGCCGTGGACCCCGGCGTCGCGGTCGGCGCTGGCCGCCGCGCCCGGCATACACGCGGAGATGCTCGACATCCTGCGCAGCACCGGCCAGCCGGAGGACTTCTGATGTTGCACGACGCCAATGATCTTGCGGTGCGGGTGATCCCGTGCCTGGACGTGGACGCCGGTCGCGTCGTCAAGGGGGTTAACTTCGAAAACCTCAGGGATGCAGGCGATCCCGTCGAACTCGCCGCTGCCTACGACGCCGAGGGCGCCGACGAACTGACCTTCCTGGATGTCACCGCCTCCGCCTCGGGTCGCGCCACCATGCTCGACGTGGTGCGCCGCACCGCGGAGCAGGTTTTCATCCCGCTGACGGTGGGCGGCGGGGTGCGCACGGTGGCCGACGTCGACGTGCTGCTGCGCGCGGGCGCCGACAAAGTCTCGGTGAACACCGCCGCGATCGCACGCCCGGACCTGTTGGCCGAGATGGCACGGCAATTCGGCTCGCAGTGCATCGTGCTGTCGGTCGACGCGCGCACGGTCCCGGCCGGTTCGGAACCGACGCCGTCGGGCTGGGAGGTCACCACCCACGGCGGCCGGCGCGGCACCGGCATCGACGCGGTCCAGTGGGCGGCGCGCGGCGCGGGGTTGGGGGTGGGGGAGATCCTGCTCAATTCGATGGACGCCGACGGCACCAAGGCCGGCTTCGACCTGCCGATGCTGCGGGCGGTGCGCGCGGCGGTGACGGTGCCGGTGATCGCCAGCGGCGGGGCGGGAGCCGTCGAACACTTCGCGCCCGCGGTCGACTCCGGTGCCGATGCGGTGTTGGCGGCCAGCGTCTTTCACTTCCGGGAGCTGACCATCGGGCAGGTGAAGGCCGCGATGGCGGCCGAGGGGATCACGGTGCGATGAGCCTGGACCCGCGCATCGCGGCGCGGCTGAAGCGCAACGCCGACGGGTTGATCGCCGCCGTGGTGCAGGAGCACGGCACCGGCGACGTGTTGATGGTGGCCTGGATGGACGACGACGCGCTGGCCCGAACGCTGGAAACGCGTGAAGCCACGTATTTTTCGCGGTCCCGCGGCGAGCAGTGGATCAAGGGTGCGACGTCCGGGCACACCCAGCACGTGCACTCGGTGCGCCTGGATTGCGACGGCGACACCGTGCTGTTGAGCGTCGACCAGGTCGGCGGCGCCTGCCACACCGGCGACCACAGCTGCTTCGACGCCGCGGTGCTGCTCGACGACGCCGAAGCTCAGCGTGACTAATCCACGTCCAGGCCGTTGGTGGCGGCTAGGGCGGCCTTGACCCACTCGCGTTTCGCGACTGCCGGGGCGATGTGTTCGTGGCCGATTTCTTCGACGTCGATGGGCCGGTTCGCGGTGATCGCGGTGGCCACCTGGAAGATGAAGGTGCGGCTGTCGGTGGCGATTCCGAGTAGGGCGTCGTTGTCGCCGAGCCCGTTGTCGGCGATTTCGCGGTCGGCCCACCGGGCCGGGTCGAGCCGGCCGAAGTTCTTGATGTACACCACCCAGAGCCGGATGCCGCGTCGCTGGAGGAGTTTGTCGAGGGCCGCTTCGACCGCGTCGTGCTCGGCGGGTTTGAGTACGCGCGCGTCATCGGTGAGGTGGGCGGTCAACCGTGGCTGGGGTGGTGACGCGGGCGTGGCACTGCTGCTGGGCGGTTCGGCAGACCGCGAGGTGGAGCTGCTCGGCTGACTCGAGGCGGCCCGGTTCTCGGTCCTGGTGCTCATCACCACGACCCCGAGAATCACCGCAACGCCCACCAGCGCGATGGCCGCCAGGGTCGCGATCAATGTCGCGTGCCCGCCACGGGGCGCCGGCGGTGGCGCCGGGATGACCTGAGTCGGCCCGGCCAGGGCCAATGGGGGAACCAACGGCGGGCCCGCGACCAGTCCGGGCGGGGCGGCCAAGGCGGCCGCGAATTCCGTACACGAGGCGAACCGCGCAGACGGGTCCTTGGCCAGCGCCCGGGCCATGACCGTGTCGAGGTGGGCCAGGTCGGGCCGCCGTCCGCTGAGCAACGGCGGCGGTGCGGACAGGTGCTGGGTGACGATCGCCGCGGGGCTGGAGTGGTCGAAAGGCGCCACCCCGGTCAGTAGCTGATAGGTGGTACACGCGAGCGCGTACTGGTCGACCCGTCCGTCGAGGGCCGAGCCCAGCAGCTGCTCGGGCGCGCAGTAGGCGGTGGTGCCCATCGTCATGTTGGTGGCGGTCAGTCCGCTGGTCTGGTCGAGCTCGCGGGCGACGCCGAAATCGGCCAGCACGATGCGTCGTCGCGGGCCGGCGTCACCCAACAGGATGTTGGCCGGTTTGACATCGCGGTGCAGCAGGCCACGGGAGTGCGCGTAGTCCAGCGCGTCGGCGACCGCGGCGACGATCTGCACGACGTCGGGCAGCGGCATTCCGGACGGGTAATGGTCCTGGATCAATCTGGCGGCGTCGGTTCCTTCCACGTAGTCCATCGACAGCCACAGCTGCCCGTGGTACTCGCCGCGGTCGTGGATGCCGACGATGTGCTCGTGGTAGAGGGCGCCGGCCAGTTCGGCTTCGCGGTTGAAGCGCTGGCGGTACTCCTGATTGACGGTGAGTTCGGCGGGCAGAATCTTCAGCGCGTCGCGCCGCGGTAGCCGCGGGTGCTGGGCCAGGTAGACCTCGCCCATGCCGCCGACACCCAAGCGCCGGATGATGGTGTAACCGGCGAACAGTTCGCCAGCCCGCAAGCCGTCGTCCTGGCTCTCGCTTGTCGGCATGTGAGCATGCTACTGGCGGTGGTCGCTGGTCGGCGCTCGGGCGGGCCAGCTAACCGCGCTGCTACACTTGCAAAGCTGAGAGTTTCGCCGGCGGGGTCCGCCTGGCCGGCTGCGATCCACCATTCTGGATGTAGCCGTAGAGCGAAATCAGTTCTGGCTGAATGTGATTGGGAAATTGGTTTCTCGCACGTGAACGCTGGGCGTCCAGGTGGTTGCCCACCCGCCGGCTGCGTGCCGTGGCACAATCCTGCTGTGCGGCAACCGGTTTGATGACGACGGCGAGGAAAGGGTCGACGGTGCTGACACGAGTGTCCTGGAATCTGCTGGCCCCGGTGATAGCGGTCGTTTCGCTGGTGTTCACCTGGGGTGAGGACATCGGGCCTCTGGTCGGGGGGATCGAAGCGGTGTTGCTGGCCGGCGCCGTGCTGGCCGCCGTCCATCACGCCGAGGTGGTCGCGCACCGGGTCGGGGAGCCGCTGGGCTCGCTGGTGCTCGCCGTCGCGGTGACCGTCATCGAGGTCGCGCTGATCGTCACCCTGATGACCTCCGGCGGCGACAAGGCCGCCACCCTGGCCCGCGACACGGTGTTCTCCGCGGTCATGATCACCACCAACGGGATCGCCGGTTTGGCATTGCTGGTCGGGTCCCGTCGTTACGGGGTGACGCACTTCAACGCCGAGGGCAGCGGCTCGGCGCTGGCCACCATCGCGACGCTGGCGACGCTGGGTC
Source organism: Mycobacterium kiyosense (assembly GCA_021654635.1). Classification (NCBI taxonomy): domain Bacteria; kingdom Bacillati; phylum Actinomycetota; class Actinomycetes; order Mycobacteriales; family Mycobacteriaceae; genus Mycobacterium; species Mycobacterium kiyosense. The sequence continues at coordinate 3,408,021 of AP025179.1, read as the reverse complement.
TGGTGCTGCCCACGTTCACCACCAGCCACCCCGGTCCGCAGTTCTCCCCGGGCGAGCTGGTGTTCGCCGCCGTCGCTTCCCTGGCCCTGTACCTGATGTTCGTCTTCACCCAGACGGTGCGGCACCGCGACTTCTTCCTGCCGGTCGAACAGCAGGGCGCCGACGATCCCGACGACGACAGTCACGCCGACCCGCCCAGCAACTCCGAGACGCTGATCAGCCTCGGTTTGCTGCTGGTGGCGCTGGTGGCGGTGGTGGGTCTGGCGAAAGTGGAGTCCCCGATCATCGAACGCATGGTGGCCGCCGCCGGCTTCCCGCATTCCTTCGTCGGGGTGGTGATCGCGACGCTGGTGCTGCTGCCCGAGACGCTCGCCGCGGTGCGCGCGGCACAGCGGGGCCGCATGCAGATCGGCCTCAACCTGGCCTACGGGTCGGCGATGGCCAGCATCGGGCTCACCATCCCCACCATCGCGCTGGCCTCGATCTGGATTCGCGGGCCGCTGATCCTGGGGCTGGGCGCCACCCAACTGGTGTTGCTGGCGCTGACGGTCGTGGTCAGCACCCTGACCGTGGTGCCCGGTAGGGCGACCCGACTGCAGGGCGAGGTGCATCTGGTGCTGCTGGCGGCGTGCTTCTTCCTGGCGATGAGCCCGTAGCGGCCCCTGCGGGTCAGCGGTTGCGCAGTGTCTGCAGCGCTTTGTCGGCGTGGGTGTCCATGCTGAACTCGCTGGCGATCACGTCGAGCACTTTGCGGTCTTGGTCGATGACGAACGTGGTGCGCTTGACCGGCATCAGCTTGCCCAGCAGGCCGCGCTTGACGCCGAACTGGGTGGCCACCGCGCCGTCGGCGTCCGACAGCAGCGGGTAGTCGAACTTCTGGGCGTCGGCGAACTGCGCCTGCTTGTGCACCGCGTCGGTGCTGATACCGACCCGGTTGGCGCCCACGGCGGCGAACTCGGCGGCCAGGTCGCGGAAGTGGCAGGCCTCCTTCGTGCAGCCCGGGGTCATGGCCGCCGGGTAGAAGAACAGCACCACGGGACCGTCGGCGAGCAGGTCGCTGAGTTTGCGCGGGGTGCCCGTCTGGTCGGGAAGCTCGAAGTCGGCCACGGTGTCGCCAGTTTTCATGGCCGTCACGCTACGCCAGCCGCGCCGAGCCACCGCGAGGGTGACCATGCCGCGGAGAATCGGCGCCGAAATCACGCCCGGGTTGCGCTCGTGAGCACCTCATGGCGGGCCGTCTGCGAGGATGTGTCGGTGCACCCCAACCTTGCAGCCACGACAACGCGGGAGGATTTCCGCGTGCTGGCGGCAGAGCACCGGGTGGTCCCGGTCACCCGCAAAGTCTTGGCCGACAGCGAAACTCCGCTTTCGGCCTATCGCAAGCTCGCCGCCAACCGGCCCGGTACCTTCCTGCTCGAATCGGCCGAGAACGGCCGTTCGTGGTCACGGTGGTCGTTCATCGGCGCCGGAGCGCCGACCGCGCTGACGGTGCGGGACGGGCACGCCGTGTGGCTGGGTGCCGCCCCCAAGGACGCGCCCACCGGCGGCGACCCCCTGGACGCGCTGCGCGCCACGCTGTCGGTGCTGGCGACCGCTGCTCCCCAGGAGTCCCGCCCGGGGCTGCCGCCGCTGTCGGGAGGCATGGTCGGCTTCTTCGCCTACGACATGGTGCGCCGCCTGGAGCGCCTGCCCGAACTGGCCGCCGACGATCTGCGGCTACCGGACATGCTGTTGCTGCTGGCCACCGACCTCGCCGCGGTCGACCACCACGAGGGCACCATCACGCTGATCGCCAACGCGGTCAACTGGAACGGCACCGACGAGCGGGTCGACTGGGCCTACGACGACGCGGTTGCGCGACTGGACGTGATGACCGCGGCGCTCGGGCAGCCGCTGCCCTCGACGGTGTCCACCTTCAGCAAGCCCGAGCCGCGGTATCGCGCGCAGCGCACGGTCGAGGAATACGGCAAGATCGTCGACTACCTGGTCGAGCAGATCGCGGCCGGCGAAGCGTTTCAGGTGGTGCCCTCGCAGCGCTTCGAGATGGACACCGACGTCGACCCGATCGACGTGTACCGGATGCTGCGGGTGACCAACCCCAGCCCTTACATGTATCTGCTGCAGATCCCCGATAGTGATGGGGCAGTGGACTTTTCGATCGTCGGATCGAGCCCGGAGGCGTTGGTGACCGTGCAGGACGGGCGGGCCACGACGCATCCGATCGCCGGAACCCGCTGGCGCGGGCAGACCGACGAGGAGGACGTCCTGCTGGAAAAGGAACTGCTGGCCGACGACAAGGAACTGGCCGAGCACCTGATGCTGGTCGATCTGGGCCGCAACGATCTGGGCCGGGTCTGCACCCCGGGCACCGTGCGCGTCGAGGACTACAGCCACATCGAGCGCTACAGCCACGTCATGCACCTGGTGTCCACCGTGACGGGTCTGCTGGCCGAGGGCCGGACCGCGCTGGACGCGGTGACCGCCTGTTTCCCGGCCGGCACGCTGTCGGGAGCGCCCAAGGTGCGCGCCATGGAGCTGATCGAGGAGGTCGAGAAGACGCGCCGCGGGCTCTACGGCGGCGTGGTGGGTTACCTGGACTTCGCCGGCAACGCCGACTTCGCGATCGCGATCCGTACCGCGCTGATGCGCGACGGCACCGCTTATGTGCAGGCCGGCGGCGGCGTGGTCGCCGATTCGAACGGCCCCTACGAGTACAACGAGGCCAGGAACAAGGCGCGGGCGGTGCTCAACGCGATCGCGGCCGCCCAGACGCTGACGACCCCCGACGTGGGCAGTGGCTGACTCCGCGCGCCGCGACCGGCTGACCGTGCGGCTGGCCCAACTGCTGTTGGTCGCCGGCGCCGGCGCGTTGTGGGCGGCGTCCCGGCTGACGTGGGTGACCATCCGCTCCTTCGACGGGCTGGGCCAGCCCAAGGACGTGGCGCTGTCCGGCGCGTCCTGGTCGACGGCGCTGCTGCCCCTGGCGATGGTGAGTCTGGCCGCCGCGGTCGCCGTCCTGGCCGTGCGTGGCTGGCAGCTGCGTGCGCTGGCGGTGCTATTGGCGGTGTCGAGCTTCGCCGTCGGCTATCTGGGCGTCAGTCTGTGGGCGGTGCCGGACGTGGCCGCCCGTGGCGCGGACCTTGCGCACGTTCCGGTGGCGACGCTGGTGGGCAGCGGGCGCCAGTACACCGGTGCGTCCATCACGGTGGTGGCAGCGGTGTGCACGCTGGTGGCCGCGACGTTGTTGATGCGCGCCGCCTCGGCCGCCGGCCCGGCGCGCTCGAGCAGCAGCAAGTATCTGGCGCCCGGTGCGCGCCGGTCGATTGCCCGCGACGAGGCCCGGCCGGGTGAACCCAAGCTGTCCCAGCGCACAATCTGGGATGCCCTCGACGCGGGTCGCGACCCTACCGAAGGGTCGGCCGAACCAGACACCGAGGGGCGGTGACGGACCCTGTCCCGACGGTCGCTACCCTTCTTGCACGTCGGCGAAACTGGCTGGCGAGCGTTGGGTCACGGGAAAGGAACACGGCAGGCATGAGTCCGGCATCCGTGCTTGACTCCATCCTCGAGGGAGTCCGCGCCGACGTTGCCGCGCGCGAAGCCCGCGTGAGCCTGTCCGAAATCAAGGCGGCCGCAGCCGCCGCGCCGCCACCGCTGGATGTCATGGCGGCGCTGCGCGAACCCGGCATCGGCGTGATCGCCGAGGTCAAGCGCGCCAGCCCGTCGAAGGGTGCGCTGGCGCCCATCTCCGACCCCGCCAAACTGGCCCGCGCCTACGAGGACGGCGGCGCCCGGATCATCAGTGTGCTCACCGAGGAACGACGGTTCCAGGGCTCACTGGACGACCTCGACGCGGTGCGCGCCGCGGTGTCGATCCCGGTGTTGCGCAAAGACTTTGTGGTGCAGCCCTACCAGATTCACGAGGCTCGTGCGCACGGCGCGGACATGCTGCTGCTGATCGTCGCCGCGCTGGACCAGTCGGCGCTGGTGTCGATGCTCGATCGCACCGAATCATTGGGCATGACCGCGCTCGTCGAAGTCCACACCGAAGAAGAAGCCGACCGCGCGCTCAAAGCCGGGGCCAACGTGATCGGGGTCAACGCCCGCGATCTGGCGACGCTGGAGGTCGATCGGGACTGCTTCGCGCGCATCGCTCCGGGGCTGCCCAGCAAGGTGATCCGGATCGCCGAATCCGGTGTGCGCCACACCGGTGACCTGCTGGCCTATGCCGGCGCGGGGGCCGACGCCGTTCTGGTCGGCGAGGGTCTGGTCAAAAAGCGGTGACCCGCGCGCTGCGGTCGCGGATCTGGTCACCGCCGGCACCCATCCGTCCTGTCCGAAACCGGCTCGCTAACTCTTGATGTGCCGCACGCGCGCTGAGTACTTGTGATGGCAGATCTTTCCAACCCGGACCTTCCGCGCACCAGCGCCGCCGTCGTCGAGCGCACCCACCACGACCCTGACCAGGGTGGGCATTTCGGCAGCTACGGTGGCCGCTATGTTCCCGAGGCGCTGATGGCGGTGATCGAGGAGGTCACCGTCGCCTACGAAAAGGAGCGCGTCGACCAGGATTTCCTGGATACCTTGGACAGGTTGCAAGCCAACTACGCAGGTCGGCCGTCGCCGCTGTACGAGACGACTCGACTGGGCGGGTACGCCGGGTCGGCGCGGATCTTCCTCAAGCGAGAAGACTTGAACCACACCGGTTCTCACAAGATCAACAATGTGCTGGGCCAGGCGCTGCTGGCCCGCCGGATGGGTAAGACCCGGGTGATCGCCGAGACCGGTGCGGGCCAGCACGGGGTGGCCACCGCCACCGCGTGCGCGCTGTTTGGCCTGGAGTGCGTCATCTATATGGGTGCGGTCGACACCGCGCGCCAGGCGCTCAACGTGGCGCGGATGCGCTTGCTCGGCGCCGAGGTGGTATCCGTCCAGACCGGGTCGAGGACCCTCAAAGACGCCATCAACGAGGCCTTCCGGGATTGGGTCACCAACGCCGACAACACTTATTACTGCTTCGGCACCGCCGCCGGCCCGCACCCGTTCCCGACCATGGTGCGCGATTTCCAGCGCATCATCGGGTTGGAGGCGCGGGCACAGATCCAACAGCAGATCGGCCGGTTGCCCGACGCGGTGGTGGCCTGCGTCGGCGGTGGGTCCAACGCGATCGGCATCTTCCACGCTTTTCTGGACGACCCCGGCGTGAAGTTGGTGGGTTACGAAGCCGCCGGCGACGGCGTCGAGACCGGGCGGCACGCCGCGACGTTCGCCGGCGGCTCACCCGGGGCGTTTCAGGGTTCCTACTCGTATCTGTTGCAGGACGAAGACGGCCAGACCATCGAATCGCACTCGATCTCAGCGGGTTTGGACTACCCCGGGGTGGGACCCGAGCACGCGTGGCTCAAAGACATCGGACGCGTCCAGTACGAACCGATCACCGACACCGAGGCGATGGACGCGTTCGGCCTGCTGAGCCGCTCCGAAGGCATCATCCCGGCCATCGAGTCCGCGCACGCGGTGGCCGGCGCCCTGAAGCTGGGTGCCGAATTGGGCAGGGGGGCCGTCATTGTGGTGAATTTGTCCGGCCGCGGCGATAAGGACGTGGAGACGGCCGCGAAATGGTTCGGCTTGCTGGACAAGTGATGACGGTGCAGCAGAGCGGGGCCAGCAGGCTGAAGCCGGTGTTCGACACGTGCCACGGCGAGGGGCGGGCGGCGCTGATCGGTTATCTGCCGACTGGCTATCCGGACGTGTCGTCCTCGGTGCAGGCGATGATCGCTTTGGTCGAATCCGGTTGCGACATCATCGAAGTCGGCGTGCCCTATTCGGATCCGGGGATGGACGGCCCGACAATCCAACGGGCCACCGAGCAGGCGCTCAGCGGGGGAGTCCGGGTTCGGGACACGCTGGCCGCCGTCGAGGCGATCAGTGCTGCCGGTGGGCACGCCGTGGTGATGACCTACTGGAATCCGGTGCTGCGCTACGGGGTTGACGCGTTCGCAAGGGATCTTGCCGCGGCCGGGGGCCAGGGGCTGATCACTCCCGACCTGATTCCCGACGAGGCGCAGGCCTGGTTCGCGGCCTCCGACCAGCACGGCTTGGATCGCATCTTTCTGGTGGCTCCGTCGTCGACGGCCGAGCGACTGGCGGCCACCGTCGAGGCGTCGCGCGGATTCGTCTACGCGGCGTCGACGATGGGGGTGACCGGGGCGCGTGATGTGGTGTCACAGGCCGCGCCCGAACTGGTGGGGAGGGTGAAGGCGGTGTCGGACATACCCGTTGGGGTCGGCTTGGGGGTGCGCTCTGCTCAGCAGGCTGCGCAGATCGGCAGCTATGCCGACGGTGTGATCGTGGGGTCCGCGCTGGTGTCGGCGTTGGGTGAGGGGTTGCCGCGGCTGCGCGCGCTGACCGGGGAACTCGCAGCCGGTGTGCGCCAGAGGGTGTCGGCATGACTCTGGCTGCCTCGCAGGTGTGGCTCGCATCGTTTCCGAGTCCGCCGCGCGGGGTCTGGCACTTGGGGCCGTTGCCGATTCGCGCGTACGCGTTTTTCATCATCACCGGGATCCTGATCGCGTTGGTGATCGGCGACCGGCGGTGGGTGGCTCGCGGCGGTGAGCGCGGTTTGGTCTACGACATCGCGCTGTGGATGGTGCCGTTCGGTCTGGTCGGTGGCCGCTTGTATCACCTGGCCACGGACTGGCGGACGTATTGGGGGTCCCGGCGGCGCCGGAACCAGTGCGGCGCTGCGTATTTGGGATGGCGGGCTGGGCATCTGGGGTGCGGTTGCCCTCGGCGTGGTCGGCGCCTGGATCGGTTGTCGGCGCAACGGTGTTCCGCTGCCGGCGTTCCTCGACGCGGCGGCTCCCGGGGTGGTGCTGGCGCAGGCGATCGGCCGGCTCGGCAACTACTTCAACCAGGAGTTGTACGGGCGCGAGACCACCATGCCGTGGGGTCTGGAGATCTTCTACCGTCGTGACCCGTCGGGCATTCTGAGCGAGCATTCCCTCGACGGCGTGTCGACGGGCCAGGTGTTCGCCATCGTGCAGCCGACGTTCCCTTTACGAATTGCTGTGGAATCTGCTGGTATTCGCTGTTCTGCTTTACCTGGACCGTCGGTTCGTGTTCGACCACGGACGGCTGTTCGCGGCCTACGTGGCGCTGTACTGCGTGGGACGGTTCGGTGTCGAGTTGCTGCGCGACGACACGGCCACTCACATCGCCGGCATCCGGATCAATACGTTCACATCGACTTTCGTGTTCCTCGGCGCCGTGGTGTACATGATTCTGGCGCCGAAGGACCGCACGGATCCGGACACGCTGCGCAGCCGCTTCGCCGACGAGGAGTCGGAAGAGGAGTCGGAAGAGGCTGAGGAGCTTGCGGCCGTCGCGGCGGGTTCGGCGGTTGCTGCCGGTGCTGGGGGTGGCGGTGACGCGGAACCGGTTGCCGCGGATGCGCAGGCCGTCGAGGAGCCCACCGACGAGGCCGAGGCCGGTACGCCCGTGGTGCTGGAGAAGGCGGCGGCTGCAGCGGCCGCGTCGGAGTCGGAGCAGGCGGACGTCGAGGCGGTCGAGCCGGTAACCGAGGCGGTCGCGGAGCCAGAGGTCGCCGAGGGGGAGGCAGAGGCAGAGGCAGAAGCGGAGCCAGAGGTAGAGGCAGAGGCAGAGCCTGAGGCTGCGGCGGCGGTAGCCGAGCCTGAGTTGGCAGAGGCCGAATCCGCGAATGAGGTTGAGACTGCCGACGGTTCTGCCGAGGGCGACACCGAGGCGGGCGAGGCTGAGTTCGCGACGGCGGATGCCGACGTCGAGGAGGGCGAGGCCGAACCGGAGACGACCGTCGAGCCCGCAGTAGCCGAGGCGGCGCCGGAGGCCGAGTCAGAGGACGAGTCAGAGGTCGCGCCAGAGCCAGAACCAGAGGGCGAGGCTGAGGCTGAGGCTGAGCGAGAGTCAGAGGCCGACGCAGAGGCCGAGGCTGAGCCAGAGGCCCACGCAGAGGCGGAGGCTGACCTCCCGCCCGCGTCGGCAACACAGGCAGAAGCAGCCGATGCAGCCGATGCCGCCGAGCCGGAGGTCACCGGGGCTGCCGACGCGGTGGCCGAAATAGCCGATACCGAACAGTCCGAGAGCGAGTCGGCTGACGAAGCGGTCGATGCAGCAGCCGAAGACGCTGAAACCCAAGAGCCGCAAGCCGAATCGCTGACGGAGGAAACCCAGACCGCACTTCCCCAGACCGCACTTCCCGAGGCCGAGCCCGCGGAGGCGAACACCGAAGCAGCGGAAGCCGCGCCGGAGAACCTCGAGGTGCCGGCCGACGACGCCCAGACCAGTCCACCGCCAGCGGAAACGCACGGTAACTCCGACGGAGAAGACCGCAAGCGATGGAGGTTCCGTCGGCGGCGCGGCTGAACCCGGGCCTGGAGTCGTTTCTCTTTTTCGGAAAGTGATATCGCCGGCGCTATCGCATTTGTAAATCGATCGGCGTTCTCCCGATGGCGGCCCGGTCCGTCGGCTGAATATGCGCCCGCCGAGAGCAATCGCAATCGACGGTCCCGCGCGTCGTCTCCGATCTGGCATCCTGAACCGGTGATCGACCAGCCGTGGCCCCCGACTGAGACGCGGCCGGCACAGACCGGCGACCAGCCCAGCCGGACCCGGAATCGCCTCGCCGCCGCCGGATCGGCGATGCTGCTGACCGGCGCCCTCGCCTACATCGGGTTCGCCGACCCGCACAACCCGGACTCGCTCTACCCGCAATGCCCCTTCAAATGGCTCACCGGCTGGAACTGCCCGGCCTGCGGGGGTCTGCGAATGACCCACGACCTGCTGCACGGGCACTTCGCGGCAAGCGTTCACGACAACGTTTTCCTGTTGATCACCCTCCCGTTGCTGGCGGCGTGGATCCTGCTACGGCGCTACCGCGCGAAGTCGTGGCTGCCGGTTGCCACTCTGGTCACCGTCTTAGTCTTGTCCGCCGCGTGGACGGTGGTGCGCAACATGCCCGGCTTCCCTTGGGTCCCAACGGTTCTCAGCGACTGACCGGCGAGAACCGGGTGACCAGAGCCGGCCCGCGACGCGACGGCGTTACGCGCGTCGCACCCACGAGACACACCTAGGACATCGAGCGCGACTATGCTTTGGCGTCGTGACTAGACGCGGAAAGATCGTCTGCACTCTCGGGCCCGCCACGCAGCAGGTTGATCTGCTCAAGGCGTTGGTCGAAGCGGGAATGGACGTCGCCCGCATGAACTTCAGCCACGGCGACTACAGCGACCACGAGGCCTCCTACGAGCGGGTCCGGAAAGCCTCGGACGCCACCGGTAGGGCGGTCGGCATTCTCTGTGACCTGCAAGGCCCGAAGATCCGGTTGGGTCGCTTCGCCTCCGGTCCCACCTATTGGGCCGACGGCGAAACGGTCCGCATCACCGTCGCGGACTGCGAAGGCACCCACGACCGGGTCTCCACCACCTACAAGAGGCTGGCCAAGGACGCCGTAGCCGGCGACCGGGTGCTCGTCGACGACGGCAAGGTCGGCCTGATCGTCGAGCGCGTCGAGGACGACGATGTGGTCTGCAGAGTCGTCGAAGGCGGCCCGGTCAGCAACAACAAGGGGATCTCGCTGCCCGGCATGAACGTGTCGGCGCCCCCGCTGTCGAAAAAAGACATCGACGATCTCACCTTCGCCTTGAAGCTCGGCGTCGACCTGGTGGCCCTGTCCTTCGTGCGCTCACCCTCCGACGTCGAGCTGGTCCACGAGGTGATGGACAAGGTCGGCCGCCGGGTGCCGGTGATCGCCAAGCTGGAGAAACCCGAAGCCATCGACAACCTCGAGGCCATCGTGCTGGCCTTCGACGCCGTCATGGTGGCGCGCGGCGACCTGGGCGTCGAGTTGCCGCTGGAAGAAGTGCCCCTGGTACAGAAGCGGGCCATCCAGATGGCGCGGGAAAACGCCAAGCCGGTGATCGTGGCGACCCAGATGCTGGACTCGATGATCGAGAATTCGCGCCCCACCCGGGCCGAAGCCTCCGACGTCGCCAACGCCGTGCTCGACGGCGCCGACGCGCTGATGCTGTCCGGTGAGACCTCGGTGGGTAAGTACCCGTTGCAGGCGGTCCAGACGATGTCGCGGATCGTGTGCGCGGTCGAGCAGAACTCGACCGCCGCGCCGCCGCTGACCCACGTACCGCGCACCAAGCGCGGCGTCATCTCCTACGCCGCCCGCGACATCGGCGAGCGCCTGGACGCCAAAGCGCTGGTGGCGTTCACGCAATCCGGTGACACCGTGCGGCGACTGGCCCGCCTGCACACCCCGCTGCCGCTACTGGCCTTCACTGACTTGCCCGAGGTGCGCAGCCAGCTGGCGATGACCTGGGGAACGGAGACGTTCATCGTCCCGCACATGAAGTCGACCGACGGCATGATCCGCGAGGTCGACAAGTCGCTGCTGGAACTGGGCCGCTACAAGCGCGGTGACCTGGTCGTCATCGTCGCCGGCGCGCCGCCGGGAACAGTGGGCTCGACCAACTTGATCCACGTGCACCGCATCGGCGAGGACGACGTCTAGTTGCCTGACGGGTTGTCCGACTTCGACGAACTGCTGGCGGTTCTGGACCTCGATCGCGTCACCGACGACCGGTTCGTCGGATCCCACCCCAGCAAGAACCCGATGCGGACCTTCGGTGGACTGCTGGTGGCGCAGTCCTTCGTGGCGAGCACCCGCACCCTGGCCCGCGACCTGCCGCCCGGCGCGGTGTCCGTGCATTTCGTCAACGGCGGCGACACCGCCAAGGACATCGAATTCCAGGTGGTCCGGTTGCGCGACGAGCGGCGCTTCGCCAACCGGCGCGTCGATGCGGTTCAGGACGGCGTGCTGCTGTCCACCGCGATGATCTCCTACATGTCCGGTGGCCGCGGACTCGAGCACAGCGTCGAACCCCCACAGGTCCCCGACCCGGAGGGGTTGCCGACGATCGGCGAGCTGCTGCGGGGCTATGAGGAGACCGTCCCGCATTTCGTCAACGCGCTGCAACCGGTCGAGTGGCGCTACACCAACGACCCTGCCTGGGTGATGCGCGACAAGGGGGACCGGCTGGGTCACAACCGGGTCTGGATCAAGGCCAAGGGCAGGCTGCCCGACGACCCGACGCTGCACACGGCCACCATGCTGTACTCATCGGACACCACCGTGCTGGACTCGGTGATCACCACCCTCGGACTGTCCTGGGGCTACGACCGGATCTTCGCGGCGTCGGCCAACCACACGGTGTGGTTTCACCGGCAGGTCGACTACAACGACTGGGTGCTGTACTCGACGTCGTCGCCGGTGGCCGCCGATTCCCGCGGACTGGGCACCGGGCATTTCTTCGACCGTTCCGGTCAGGTCGTCGCCACGGTTGCCCAAGAGGGCGTATTGAAATACTTTCCCACCGCGAAAAGGTAAGCGGTGCAACGGGATTACGATGCTTTTCTGTCGTATACGCGTCGCGATCGCCAAGCCGCCGCCGGTATCCAGCAGGGTCTGCACCGGATCGGGCGGCGGGTGGGCCAGCTGCGTGCGCTGCGGGTGTTCCGCGACGACACCGACCTGACCGTCAGCCCCGATCTGTGGGGCAAGATCACCGAGGCGCTCGACCGGTCCCATTACCTGGTTGCGGTGCTGTCGCCGGGGGCGGCCGAATCGTATTGGGTCAACCGCGAAATCAGCTACTGGCTCGACCACTCACCGACCGGCGCCGGCCGCGAGCGGTTGCTGCTGGTGCTCGCCGGCGGACGGCTGCAGTGGGACTCGGTGCACCAGCGATTCGATCCCGAGTCGTCGGACGCGGCGCCGCCGGTACTTGCCGAGCCGGGAGCGCTGCCGGCGGAGCCGTTCTTCGTCGACGTCAGCGGTGATGCGCCGTGGGATGCGCAAGCACCCGCGCTGCGGGAGAAGATCACCGCGCTGGCCGCCCCGATCCATGGTCTGCCCAAAGACCAGTTGGCCAGCGACGATCTGCGGGAGCGCCGCCGCTCACGCCGGCTGCGCGCGGCTGCCGTCGCCGCGCTGGTGGTGCTGACGGTGGTGGCGGTGGTAGCGGCGCTGTTCGCGGTAGTGCAGCAACGCGAGGCCGTCCATCAACGGCAGCAAGCGCTGCGCCAGCGCGATCAGGCAGTCGCGGTGAAGTTGGCGTCGCAGGGCGCGGCGATGCTCGCCGGCATTCAGCCGGGTGGCGACGTGCGCGCCATCCAGCAGATCTTGGCGGCCCCGGCGATCGCGCCGGGCACCGATGTAGGGACTTTGCTGAACACGCTGGCGGTGCGGCGCAGCACCGTCAAGATGTTCCCGTTGGCCGAGGCATCGTTGGGGGTCACGGCATTGAGTCCGGACGGGCGACGCATCGTCTCGGCCAGCGACAAGGCGTTGCGGTTGTGGGACGCCGAAACCGGCGCGCCGATCGGTGGCCCGCTGGTCGGCCACACCGAGCCGGTGTCCAGCGTGGCGTTCAGCCCGGACGGAACCCGCATCGTCTCCGGCGGGCGCGACGACGTGGTGCGGCTATGGGATGCCGCAACCGGGGTCCCGATCGGTGCCCCGTTCACCGGGCACACGGATGCGGTGTCGGCGGTGGTGTTCAGCCCGGACGGGGCGCGCATCGTGTCCGGCAGCTGGGACAAGACGCTGCGGATCTGGGATATCGCCACCGCCTCCCCGATCGGGGCGCCGATGACCGGACACACCGGTCAGGTGACCGATGTGGATTTCAGTTCCGACGGTGGACGCGTCGTCTCGGCGAGCACCGACAACACGGTGCGGTTGTGGGATGCGCGGACCGGAACGCCGGTCGGCGGGCCGTTGACCGGGCACACCGACGACGTGTCCAGCGTGGCGTTCAGTCCCGACGGACTACGCGTGGTCTCCGGTAGCTGGGACAACACCTTGCGGCTGTGGGACGCCCGCACCGGTGCACCGATCGGGGCGCCGCTGACCGGCCACACCGACCAGGTGACCAGCGTGGCGTACAGCCCGGACGGGCAGCGGATCGTCTCCGGCAGCGCCGACAAGACGCTGCGGCTGTGGGACGCGACCACCGGCGCGCCGGTCGGTGTACCGCTGGTTGGGCACACCGGCCAGGTGGCCAGTGTCGCGTTCGGGCCGGGTGGGCGACGCATCGTCTCCGGCGGCGCCGACGACATGCTGCGGGTATGGGACCCCGACGCGGCCCTGAGCAGGGTGCTCACCGGGCACACCGCGCCGGTCCAAAGTGTGGCGTTCAGCCCCGACGGGCACCGCATCGTCTCCGGCGGTGGCGACAACACGGTGCGGCTGTGGGACGCCGTGACCGGCGCCGCGATCGGCGCCCCGCTGACCGGGCACACCAACCAGGTCAACAGCGTGGCGTTCAGCCCCGACGGGCGCCGCATCGTCTCCGGTGCCAGCGACAACACGGTGCGGTTGTGGGACGCCCTGACCGGTGCCCCGATCGGCGGCCCGCTGCAGGGGCACACCAGCGGGGTGACCAGCGTCGCGTTCAGTCCGGACGGGCAGCGGATCGTTTCCGGCAGCGCCGACATGACACTGCGACTGTGGAACGCCGCCACCGGCGCGCCCATCAGCGCGCCACTGACCGGGCACACCGGTTTCGTCGAGTGCGTCGCGTTCAGTCCGGACGGCCGCCGCATCGCCTCGGGAAGCTGGGACACCACGCTGCGGCTGTGGGACGCGACCACCGGCGCGCCGGTCGGCGCGCCCTTGACCGGGCACACCCGGGCGGTTCGCGACCTCGCCTACAGCCCCGACGGGCAGCGCATCGTCAGCGCCAGCTGGGACACCACGCTGCGCCTCTGGGACGCGACCACCGGTGCGCCCGTGGGCGAACCGCTGACCGGGCACTCCGCGGTGGTGCGCTCCGTCGCGTACAGCCACGACGGCGCGTACATCGTGTCCGGCAGCGCCGACAACACGCTGCGGTTCTGGGCTGCCGGCACCGGTGAGCCGCTCGGTGTCCCGCTCACCGGGCACGACGAGGTGCTCACCGGCGTAGCGTTCAGTCCCGATGGTCACCGCGTGGTCTCGAGCAGCCAGGACCGGACGCTGCGGTTGTGGCCTGCTCCGACGGCGTGGCCAGAGCTGTTGTGCGACAAGATCACCGCCAACATGAGCCGGCAACAATGGCGCGACTGGGTGTCACCCGACATCGGTTACCGCACGGTGTGCCCGGGGCTGCCGATCTCGCCCGGTTAGCTTCTGGCGGCGCCCGATTCCTCGAGCAGGGACACCGCGGAGGCCCGGGTGATCTTCCAGTCGCCCTGCTTGATGAACGTCAGCTTCTGGGTCACCGGGGTCAGTTTCGGGCCCGAGATCGTGACATCCGCCGAAGCCTGGTCGGGGCCGGCCGGCTGGATATTGGCCACGGCGGCCGTCAGCGGCAGTTCGCCGTGTGCGACGGCCTGTTTCATCCGGGCATCGGCGAGGTGCGCCTCGACCGGACTGATACCGCCCTCGACCAGGTGGCTCTTGTCGACGAACGATACGTTCGGGTCCTGTAGCGCGTTGAGCAACGCCAGCAGGTCGGCGGCCGCGGGCAAGGCTGGGCTGGGATCGAGGGGCAGCGGCGAAGCGAAGTCGAGGAACTGTGTCCGGGTGGCCACCGTGTCGGTGGGCACGAGGTAGAGCGCTCCGGCGAGAGCGGCCATCGTCGCCGCGGTGGCCAGGAGTTTCGTCATCGTCCGCTGTCCTCTCAACACCATTCGGTGCTGATGTTAGACCCGGCCAGCCGCAAATTCGCCCGGATCAGGCGTAACGTTTGCGGGTAGGGCGCGGCTTGGAGGAGACGGGGTGAGGGTGCCGTCGGTGGGACTGACCAAGCGCATTCGGGCGCGCGAACGCGTTGTGGTCCAAGTCGATTCGCTAGCTCTGCGCTGTATCGGCGCGGCGGCTCTGGTCTGTGCGTCGGTCTGGCTGGTCGTCGTGCTCACCGGAAACCACCGGGACGGCCAGTTCGGGGGACGGCTGGCGTGGTCGCTGACCGTGCTGGCCGCGGTCGCGTTGATCGCGCGCGGCATCTTCCTCGGCCGTCCGGTCACCGTCATGCATGCGGTTGCCGCGACGTCAGTGCTGCTGGGCGGCTTGTTCGCCCATCTGCTGGGATTCGCGCTCCCGGGTGGGGTGCTGATCGCGAGCTCCGGGCTGGTCCTGATGTGGCCGACGGCCGCGCGCCCGCGGCCCGACGAGCTGCCGAAGGTGTGGGCACTTATCGAAGCCACGAAGCAAGATCCGTTGGCGCCGTTCGCCATGCAGACGGGCAAGTGCTATCTCTTCGACGAGACTGGCACCGCGGCACTGGCGTACCGGACGCGACTGGGCTTCGCCGTGGTCAGCGGCGATCCGATCGGCGCCGAAGAGCGATTCCCGGCGCTGGTCGCCGATTTCGCCGCACTATGCCATAGCCGCGGCTGGCGCATCGCCGTGCTGGCCTGCAGCGATCGCAGCCTGAGCCTCTGGCGTGATGCCGACACGATCGGCCAGTCCCTGACGGCGGTGCCGTTCGGGCGTGACGTGGTCATCGACGTCGAAGATTTCGAGATGTCCGGCCGCAGATTCCGCAACCTGCGCCAAGCCGTCCGGCACACGCACAACCGCGGCATCACCACCGAGGTCGTCGACGAACAGTCGCTCACCGACGCCCAACGCGCGGAACTCGCCGAGATGCTACGGGCCTCGCCCAAGGGCGCCCACACCGACCGCGGCTTTTGTATGAGCCTCGACGGCGTGCTCGAGGGCCGCTATCCCGGCGTGCAGTTGATCATTGCGCGGGATGCGGCGGGCCGCGTGCAGGGTTTCGACCGTTTCACCACCGCGGGCTCGGGCAGCGACATCTCCCTCGACGTGCCCTGGCGCCGCCGCGACGCGCCCAACGGCATCGACGAGCGGCTCACCGTCGACATGATCGCAGCGGCGAGAAAGGCAGGGGCGCAACGGTTGTCGCTGGCGTTCGCGGCGTTCCCGGAGCTGTTCGGCGAGCACCCGCGCGGCTTGCTGCGGGTGTGCTACCGACTCGTCCACATCCTGGACCCGCTCATCTCCCTGGAGTCGTTGTACCGGTACCTGCAGAAGTACCACGCCATGGATGCGCGCCGCTATGTCCTGATTTCGCTGACTCAGCTGGTTCCGCTGCTGGTCGTGTTGCTGTCGCTGGAGTTCATGCCGCGTCGACGCCGCTTGTGAGGTCCAATTTCTCGCAGTCGATGTCGCGGGGCAGATGATGGGTGGCGACCACCACGGTCCGGGCGGCGGGCAGCAGGGCGCCGTCGGCAGCCAACAGCCCGCGCAGTAGGTCCTCGGCGTCGTTCCGGTCCAGGTGCTCGGTGGGTTCGTCGAGCAGCAGGATCCGCGCGGGGGACAGCAGCGCCCGCGCCAGCAGCAGCCGTCGGCGCTGCCCCGCCGAAACCGCTTGCGCGCCGCCGACCAACACCGTGGACAGGCCCTCGGGCAGCCCGGCCAGCCAATCGCCCAGGCCGACGGCTGTCAATGCCGCCGTCAGCTCCTCGTCGGTGCAGTCACCACGAGCGACCAGCAGGTTATCCCGGACCGTGGTGGTGAACAGGTGCGCGTCTTCGGCGAAAAAGACTATCGCACTGCGTAATTCAGCTTCGCGGATGCTGTGCACGTCGACGCCGTTCAACGTCACCCGTCCCTGCAGGGGCGGCAGCAGACCGGCCAGCGTCATCAGCAGCGTGGTCTTACCGGAGCCGCTGGCGCCGGTGACCGCCAGCCGCGCCCCCGGCACCACGTCGACCGCGCACCGGATTCCCGGCGTTCCCGGGTGACCGCAACGCACATCCGCGGACAGCCGGCCCGACGGTCGCGGCAGTGCGACCGCCGAGGTTTCGTCGGGGTTGTCCAGCCGGGGAGCCAGCTCCTGCAGCCGACGCGCCGAGATCCGCGACCGGGTCAGCTGCACCGCGGCCGCCGGCAGGGCGGTGGTCGCTTCGAACGCCGAGAGCGGCAACAACATCAGCACGGCCAGCGTCGTCGGGGCCACCGAGGACCCCATCCCGATCGCGGCCACCACCGCCCCGAGCACACTGACCCCGACGGCCGCGGTGGGCAGCGCCTCGGCGATCGCCGCCGGCCGAGCGGCCGCGTCCAGGGCTGCACCCCAGGATCGTTGCCGTTGTTGGGATTCGGCGATCAGGCCGGGCAGCGCACCGGCGACCCGGAGTTCGGGCGCGTGTTCAAGCGCGAGCATGGCAGAGGTGTCCCGTTCGGAATGCTGCTCGCGGGCAACGGCTTCCTGCCGTTCGGCGGCCCGGCCGGCCAGCGCGGGAGCGACCACGCCGGCCACCAGCAGGCAGACCGCCAGCACGATCGCGGCCGAGGGCGAAATGCACCCGACGACGCCGACGGCCGCCACCATCAGCACCGCCGCGACACCCATCGGCACCAGGGCGCGCACCAGCACGTCGGCCAACGCGTCGACATCGGCGCCGACGCGGGCCACCAACTCGCCGCTGTGCAACCGGACTGCCAGCGCGGCCGGCCCGGTGGCCAGCCGGCGATAGATTTCGGAGCGGGCCGCGCCGGCCGCCCGCAGCGCGGTGTCGTGGCTGGCCAGTCGCTCGCAATAGCGCAGCACGCCGCGCGAAATCGCGAACGTGCGCACCAGCACGACCGCGATCGACAGGTCCAACACCGGGGGCAGCTGCGCGGCGCGGGTGATCAGCCACGCCGACACCCCAGCCAGGGCCAGCGCGCTGCCCAGCGACAGCGCCCCGAACGTCACAGCGGCCAACACCCTCGGCAGCCGGGGCCGCAACAGCTCCAGCGCCGCCACGAGCGGATCAGACCGGCGCATGACGCGCCTCGCTTCCGGCGACCACCTCGACGACCCGATCCCCGATCGCCAGGACCCGCTCGCGATGCCCGACGACCACCACGGTCGCGCCGGCGCGGGCCCGCGCGACGACGGCTCGCAGCACTCGGTCCTCGGTGGCGGCGTCCAGATGCGCGGTGGGTTCGTCCAGCAACAGCACCGGCGCCGCAGCGCCGAGCGTTCGCGCCAAACCCAGCCGTTGCCGCTGCCCGAGCGACAAACCCACACCGTCGCGACCCAGCACGGTGTCCAGACCGCGTGGCAACTCCGGTAACACCGCGTCGAATCCCGAAGCCGTGCAAGCACTCTCAAGATCGTCCAGCGGACCCAGCAGCGTCAGGTTGTCGCGCACCGTCCCCGGCACCAGCACCGGGCGTTGCGGCAGCCAGGACAACTGCTCCCACCACGGCTCGGACGCCAGTTCGGCGATGTCGACGCCCCCCACGGTGACACGGCCCGACGTGGGCGCCGTCAGGCCCGCAATCACCTGCAGCGCGGTGCTTTTGCCCGCACCGTTAGGGCCGGTGAACACCGTCACCGCGCCCGGTTCGACGACGGCGGTCAGATCGTCGGGGGCGCGACCCGCCCGGGACGTGACGCTGAGGTGCTCCAGGCGGATCTGTGCCCCGCGTGCGCTGACAGTCCGGCTACCCGGCGCTCGCGGCGGCGCCGCGGGCGCGCCGATGAGCGCAAATGCCTTGTCTGCCGCGGCTCGTCCGTCCTGCGCGGCGTGAAACTCCACCCCGATGCGGCGCAGCGGCCAATACACGTCCGGCGCCAGCAGCAACACGGTCAAGCCGACGGCCAGACTCATCTCCCCGAACACCAGGCGAAGCCCGATGCTGACCGCCACCAGAGCCACGCCCAGGGTGGCCAGCAATTCGAGGACGAGCGCCGACAGGAACGCGATCCGCAAGGTGGACATCGTCGAACGACGATGCGCCGCACTGAGTTCGGCGATGCGGCGCTCAGGTCCCGACGCCCGCCCCAGCGCCCGCAGCGTCGGTATGCCGGCGATCAGATCCAGCAACCTCGCCTGCAAGGTGGTCATGGCTTGCAGGGCGGCGGCGGCACGGTCGGCGGTGGCCAATCCGATCAACACCATGAATACCGGTATCAGTGGCAGCGTGATCACCACAATGACCATCGACTTCAGGTCGTAGCAGGCGATCACCGCGACGGTGGCCGGGGTGAGGATCGCGGCCAGCAGCAACGTCGGCAGATAGCCGGTGAAGTACGGGCGCAGGCCGTCGAGGCCGCGGGTGACCACCGTGGCGGCCGAGTCTCGTTCTGCGGCAAGCTGATCGGGTGGTCGGGCCGTCACCGCCGTCAACACTTGCCCGCTCAGGTCGGCGATCACCGCGCTGGCGCCCCGCTGTCCCAGCCGGGCCTGTAGCCAGTGCGCCAGCGTGCGGATAACCCACAGTGCCGACAGAATCGACAGCGATGCCGACCATTCGCGCAACTCCCGCGCGGCGGGGTCGGTAGCGACCCGCGCCACCAGGCCGCCCAGGACGATCGCCGCCGCGATGGCGCAGCCCGAGATCACCACGCCGCAGAGCACACTGGCGGCCAGGTAGCGGCGCAATGCGGTGGACGCCCGCCACAGCCGGGGGTCCACCGGACCCCGTGCACTCCTACCGGTCAGGACGGACGCCTGGTCAAACCGATCGACGCAGGTATCCGGTCAGCCGAGATGCGTTGCCGGAATACCCAATACGTCCAGGCCTGGTACACCACCGTCAGCGGCGTCATGATCGCGGTCACCCAGGTCATGATCTTGAGGGTGTAATCGGTGGACGACGCGTTGTAGATCGTCACGTTCCACTGACTGTTCAGCGTGGACGGAACCAGGTTGGGGTAGAGCGAGCCGAACAGCAGCACCACCACGCTGGCAACCACCAGCAGCGTGCACACGAACGCCCACCCATCGGAGGCGCGTCGCCACACCAACAGCACCGCCGCCACCTGGGCCAGCACCGCCACCCCCAGCACCGCCCAGGTCCAGTCCTTGCCGTGCGCCAGCTGCGTCCAGATCCCGAACGCGGCAACCAACACCGTTACCGGCAGCGCCAAGATGCGGCCGAATCGGTGGGCGTCGTCGCGGATGGAGTCGGCCGTCTTCAGCGAGACGAACACCGAACCGTAGAACAAGAACAATCCGGCGGTGGCCAGACCACCCAGCAGAGTGTAGGGGTTGAGCACGTCACCGATCGAGAGGTCCACCTGTCCGTCGGGGCCCACCGGGAGCCCGCGCACCAGAATGGAAAACGCTGTGCCCCAGAGGATTGCAGGAAGCCAGGAGCCGGCGGCAATGCCGAAGTCGGCCCAGCCCCGCCATTTCGTGTCGTCGACCTTGCCGCGCCACTCGATGGACACCACGCGCACGATCATGCCGAACAGGATCGCCAGCAGCGGCAGATAGAGCGTGGAGAACACGGTGGCATACCAGCCGGGGAAGGCCGCGAACATGGCCGCGCCCGCGGTGATCAGCCAGACTTCGTTGGCGTCCCACACCGGCCCGATGGTGTTGAGTGCCGCGCGCCGATGCGCTTCCCGATCGCCCTTGCTGACCCGAGCGAACGGTTCCATCAGCATGCCCACGCCGAAGTCGAAGCCCTCGAGGATGAAAAAGCCGAGGAACAGTGTCGTGATGAGGCCGAACCACAACTCTTGGAGTTTCACCGGTCAGCTCCTTTCGGCGTCTAGTAGGCGAACGACAGGGGTGCCACGTCGTCTTCCTGCTCGGCAGGAGGCGCGGCCGGTTCGGCGTCGTGTTCCAGCGGCCCCTCCGCGATGTAGCGCTTGAGCAGCCAGAACCACACCACCGCGAGCACGGCGTAGACCAGCGTGAACGTCACCAGCGAGGTGATCACCACCCCGGACCCGTGATGCGACACCCCGGCCGCGACGGTGAGGTGGACGTTCGGGTCGCCGGTCGGGTTCGGGGCGACGATCCACGGCTGGCGGCCCATCTCGGTGAACACCCAGCCGGCACTGTTGGCCAGGAACGGTGCCGGGATCGCCAGCAGCGCAAACCAGGCGAACCAGCGCTGGTTCGGGATCCGTCCGCCGCGGGTCAGCCACAGTGCGGTCAACGCGAACAACACCGGAATGGCCAGCAGTCCGATCATCGCGCGGAAGGACCAGTAGGTGACAAACAGGTTGGGGCGGTAGTCATTTGGGCCGAAGCGCTGGTTGTAGTCCCGCTGGATGTCGCGCACACCCTGCAACGTGACGCCGTCGAACTTGCCCTCGGCCAGGAACGGCAGCACGTACGGCACCTCGATGACACGGGTGAGCGCATCACAGTTGTTCTGTCGCCCGACCGTCAGGATGGAGAAGTCCGGATCGACCTGGGTGTCGCACAGCGACTCCGCCGACGCCATCTTCATCGGCTGCTGCCGGAACATCAGCTTGCCCTGGTGATCGCCGCTGAAGAACAACCCGACCGTGGCGAGGAGCACCACCCAGCAGCCCAGTACGGTCGCCGGGCGATACATCGCCCGAGTGCCCGGGTCGACGGTGTCGGTCTGTGACCGCACCAGCCACCAGGCGCTGACGGCAGCCACGAACGTGCCCGCGGTCAGCAGCGCGCCGGTGACCGTGTGGCCGAACGCCGTCAGGCCGGTGTTGTTGGTGAGCAACGCCAGGATGTCGTTCAGTTCGGCCCGGTGGGTCTGCGGGTTGTAGTGCACGCCCACCGGATGCTGCATGAACGAGTTCGCGGTGATGATGAAATACGCCGAAACGTTCACCGAGATCGCGACGATCCAAATGCAGGCCAGGTGAACCAGTTTCGGCAGTCGGCTCCAGCCGAAGATCCACAATCCGATGAAGGTCGACTCGAAGAAGAAGGCCAGCAGGCCCTCCATCGCCAGCGGCGCGCCGAACACGTCGCCGACGAACCTCGAATACTCGCTCCAGTTCATCCCGAACTGGAACTCCTGCACGATGCCGGTGGCCACCCCGATGGCGAAATTGATCAGGAACAGCTTCCCGAAGAACTTCGTCAGCCGGTACCAGGCGACGTTGTCGGTGACCACCCAGGCCGTCTGCATGATGGCGAGCAGTGGAGCCAGGCCGATGGTGAGCGGCACGAAAATGAAGTGGTAGACGGTGGTGATACCGAACTGCCAGCGCGATAGATCAACAACGTTCATCTGTCAGCTCCCGGGGCTGCGGGACAATCTACGACGGAGTGTAGTAATCGGTTCTGGCCGACGCCAACTCGATGGGCGTGCTGATCAGCCGGTGAGGTTTTTGGACGCCTTCCGGATGCCGAACGACGACACGATTTCGAAGACACCGATGACGATGAGCCAGATGCCGACCACATACGCCAGGGTGATGATCGATTGGAAGGGGGAAGCCATCACGACGATCCCCGCCAACAGGCTGATCAGGCCGATGAAGATCGCCCAGCCCCGACCGGGAAGTTCGGGATCGCTGATGGCCGAGACCGTGGTGGCCACACCGCGGAAGATGAACCCGACCCCGATCCAGATCGCCAGCAACAGCACGGCGTTGCCGAAGTGACGGAACGCCAGCACCGCCAGAATCAGTGATGCGGCACCGCTGATGAACAGCAGAATCCGGCTGCCCGCCGACACGTGCAGACTGAACGCGAAGACGACCTGGGCAGCGCCGGTGACCAGCAGGTAGGCGCCGAAGAAGATGGCGGCCACCAGGACCGTTTGACCCGGCCAGGCCGCCACGGCGGCGCCGAGCGCGAGCGACAAGATCCCGGATACCAGGGTGGATTTCCAGAGGTGGGGGAGCAGACTAGGCGGCGACAATGTTGCGGGACTAGTTTCCATGCAGCCAGTGTGACGCATGTGGCGGAGCCGGGGTAGGGGTCTTTTGACCTCAGACGGGTGCGACACGGAGGTCTTCGGCCGGCAGACTGTCCGGTTCCTCGACCGGCTTGCGGCCCATCAGGTACCAGGTGCGCATCACGCCTTTGCCCTTGACGTCGATGTAGCCGCGTTCGCGCAGTTCGAAATCGTCCTTCAGCCGCTCGTAGACCTCGTCGGGCACCTGGATCTGCCCGACCGAATCGGTGGACTCCATCCGGGATGCGACGTTGACCGCGTCGCCCCAGACGTCGTAGAAGAACCGGCGGGAGCCGACCACCCCGGCTACGACGGGACCGGTGGCCAGTCCCACCCGTAGTGGAACCGCTCGTCCGTGCGGATCCTTGAGCGCGGCTGCGGCGTCGGCCATGTCGAGAGCGAAATCGGCTAAGGCGTGCACGTGGTCGGGCCGCGGGCGCGGAACCCCGCTGACGACCATGTAGGAGTCGCCGCTGACCTTGATCTTCTCCAGCTCGTACTTGTCCACCAGCGCGTCGAACGCGCTATACAGGCGGTCCAGGAAACGGACCAGGTCGGCGGGTGGGGTGCTGCTGGCACGTTCGGTGAAGCCGACGATGTCGGCGAACAGCACCGAGGCCTCGTCGTACTTGTCGGCGATGACGCGCCGCTCGGGTTCCTTGAGCCGTTCGGCGATGCTGGCCGGCAACATGTTGGCCAGCAGTGCCTCGGAGCGCTCGTACTGTTCCTCCATGACCGCCTCGGCCCGGGCGGTGTCGCGCAACGCGAAGTAAACCGTGGCGACCACCATCACGCACGCCGAAATGGTGGTGACGACAAAACCCGTGGACTGCGCCCAATCCGGCTGCAGGCCGGTGCTGCGCGGGATCACGAACTCGGACATGATCACCAGCCCGGCGCCGAGCGCCGCCAGGAAACTGGCCAGCACGATGTGCTCGATACCCAGCAGCAATACGGCCAGACATGACCCGACGATGAAGAACAGCTGGGCGCCCGAACCGGTTCCCACGTCCCAGCAGCTGGCCAGCACGGTGGCGTAGGCGGCGAAGATAAAGGTCAGCGGTGCCACCAGTTCGCCGAAGCGGTGCAGCATCGGAACGAACGCAAAGACCAGCGCCGCGGCGATATTGATCGAGATGACCTGCCACAACCACGAGCCGGTGAGCAGCTGGACGGCAACGAAGCTCCCGCTCACCAGGACGGCCATCCAGGCAGCGATGTCGAGAATGCGCGCCCGGCGGGCAGCGGCGTCCGCGTAGTGCTGCCGCAGGTCTTTGGTTTGGGCTCGGACCGCGGCGACGCAGTCGGGCCGGCGAACCGGGTCGTCGTTGCCAGCTTTGAGGGCAGCGCACTTTTTTGCGCCCATGGGGTAAAGCCTAACCGTTGGCCGAGATTAGCGAGCGGTGTTGCCGCGTACCTTGACCGCAACGACCAGGGGTTGTGCCGGTATTCCGGGCTGATGGTCGCGGCAGACCGATAAATAGAGAATTCTCCCGATTTATTCGGTCTGCCGCGCGGGTCCAAACTGCCCAGTAGGCGCCTCTTGGTGGGGCGCGCTGACGGGAGGGCGCCGCTATGTCGTTCGTATTCGCGGCTCCGGACGTGGTCTCCGCGGCCGGGACCGATCTGGTCGGACTGGCTTCGGGTTTGCAGGGGGCCACCGCGGCCGCGCTCGGGCCGACCACGGCGATTCTGTCGGCCGCCCAGGATGAGGTATCGACGTTGATTGCGGCGCTTTTCGAGGGGCATGGCCAGGACTTTCAAGCGCTCAGTGGGCAGGCCTTCGCGTATCACGAGCAATTCGCGCAGTTGCTCAGCGCCGGCGGAGGTGCGTACGCCGCCGCCGAGGCTGCCGGTTCGAATCCGCTGCAATTCTTGAGCCAGGCGGTGTTCGGGGTGATCAATGCGCCCACTGAGCTCCTGTTGGGTCGTCCGCTGATCGGCAACGGCGCCAACGGCACTCCGGGCACCGGGCAGAACGGCGCTGCCGGAGGCATCTTGATCGGCAATGGTGGGTCCGGCGGGTCCGGAGCGCCGGGTCATAACGGTGGCGCCGGTGGCGCGGCCGGGCTGCTCGGTACCGGCGGGGCAGGCGGTGCCGGCGGCAAGGTGGCATCGGGTACCGCCGGCGCCGGTGGTGCGGGCGGTGCGGGTGGTCTGCTGGCCGGCACCGGCGGCGTGGGCGGTGCCGGAGGGGCTTCCGCTTCCGGAACAGGAGGAGCCGGTGGGATCGGTGGTGCCGGTGGACTGTTCGGCGCGGGGGGCCTCGGCGGCGCCGGCGGCTTCGGCGGTGTCAACGGCGGTGCCGGCGGTGCGGGTGGGGCCGGCGGGCTGCTCGGCGGGCTGATCGGTGCCGGCGGCGGCCACGGCGGGGCCGGCGGATACGGCGATGCGGGTGCGGGCGGTGCGGGCGGTGCCGGCGGCAACGCCGGTCTGCTCGCCGGTCCCGGTGGGGCCGGCGGCACGGGCGGACACGCGGCCGGAACTGGGGATAACGGTGGTGCGGGAGGCGCGGGCGGCAACGCAGGACTGCTGTTCGGCGCCGGCGGCGGTGGTGGGCGGGCGGGTCCGCCGAAGACGGACTCGGCGGCGCAGGTGGGTACGGCGGTAACGCCGGCCTGCTGTGGTCCAACGGCGGTTCGGGCGGCGCGGGGGCTTCGGCAGCAATATCGGCGGTGCGGGGGTGCCGGCGGCAATGCCCTGTTGCTCGGTTTCGGTGGGATCGGTGGATCGGGCGGATCCGGCCAGATAGCGGGCGCGACCGGTGGCGCTGGGGGCCAGGGCGGTCTGCTGCTGGGCGACGGCGGTTCCGGCGGGACCGGTGGGTGGAGCCCCGGCCACGGCGGCACCGGCGGCACCGGCGGAAGAGCTTTCTTGATCGGCGTGGCCGGCAACGGCGGTGAGGCCGGTTACGGCGTCTCAGCGAACGGCGGCGCCGGGGCGAGCGGCATCGCCAGTCCGCTACAGCCGCTGTTCACCGCCCTCAACGTGCCGACCGAAGCGGTGCTGGGGCGCCCGCTCATCGGCAATGGCGCCAACGCGGCGCCGGGATCGGGATTGACCGGCTCGCCGGGAGGCCTGCTGCTCGGCGACGGTGGGGCCGGTGGATCCGGTACGGCCGGCCACCCGGGCGGCGTCGGCGGTGCTGCCGGGGTGCTGGGCACCGGCGGTGCCGGCGGTATCGGAGGGGGAGCTCCGACCGCGGGCAACGGCGGCGCCGGTGGCGCTGGGGGCGCCGGTGGGGCGCTGCTGGGCGATGGCGGATCCGGCGGCCCGGGTGGCTTCGCGTTCTCCGGTAGTGGGGTCGGCGGTGCCGGCGGCGCGGGCGGGGCCGGCGGCTTGCTGAGCGGCGGCGGGGCCGGCGGTGTCGGGGGCTCGGCTTCGGTCTGAGCGGTGTCGGGGGCGCGGGCGGGTCCGGCGGGGCGGCCGGCTTGCTGAGTGGCGGCGGCGGCGACGGAGGTTCCGGCGGATTCGGCGAGGCCGCGGGCGGTGTCGGGGCGGCGGCGGCAACGCCGGGCTGCTCGCCGGAAACGGTGGCGCCGGAGGGGCCGGCGGGCTCGGCTACGACAACGCTGGTGTCGCGGGAGGCAATGGTGGCACCGGCGGCTTGTTGTTCGGTGCCGGCGGCGTCGGTGGAGACGGCGGAATCGGCTTCAACGGAATCGGCGGCACCGGCGGCAGCGGTGGTAGCGGGGGCGCAGTGTTCGGCGTCGGCGGGGCCGGAGGCGATGGAGGAGTGAGCGAGCACAATGCCGGCGGCGCGGGCGGAGCGGGCGGTAACGTTGCGCTGCTCGGCGATGGCGGGACCGGTGGTCTGGGCGGATTTAGCGTGACTCAGGTCGGCGGGCAGGGCGGGGTCGGCGGCGCGGCAGGTCCGTTGGTGGGCAACGGGGAGCGGGTGGCGCCGGCGGCGCGGGCGCGACCAACGCCGGCAACGGTGCAGCGGGAGGCAACGCCTTGGTGATCGGCATCGGCGGCAACGGCGGCAACGCTGGAACCGGCGGCACGCCGGGGACTCCGGGTGACGGTGGTAGCGGCGGCCTGCTGGGGGTCAATGGGCTCAACGGGTTGGCCATCTAGCGCCGATCCGCCGGCGCCAGGTACGTCGGCCAGGTACGTCGGCGAGATCTCCCACATGCCCCGAATACAAGCATTGACGGCTCGGTCTTGATAGCGGGATCTCTGGTGCCCTCGGTGAGATTCGAACTCACACTGTACGGGTTTTGAATCCGTTTCCTCTGCCAGTTGGGATACGAGGGCTGCTAACCGGTTTCGGTCCGGAGTACACCATAGAGGAACCCCCCGGGTTCCCCGTCACAGGCGTCACGACAGAATATCCGTCATGACGGACCCCACCTCCGATGCCGCCGCCGCTCCGACGCGGCGGGTCCTGATCGCCGAAGACGAAGCGCTGATCCGCATGGACTTGGCTGAGATGCTGCGTGAGGAGGGTTACGAGATCGTCGGTGAGGCCGGCGACGGCCAGGAAGCCGTGGAGTTGGCCGAACAACACCAGCCCGATCTGGTGATCATGGATGTGAAGATGCCGCGCCGCGACGGTATCGACGCGGCCTCGGAGATCGCGAGCAAGCGCATCGCGCCGATCGTGGTGCTGACCGCCTTCAGCCAGCGCGACCTCGTCGAGCGGGCGCGGGACGCCGGGGCAATGGCGTACCTGGTCAAACCGTTCACTGCCAGCGACCTGATCCCGGCGATCGAACTGGCGATGAGCCGGTTCAGTGAGATCACCGCCCTGGAAAAAAGAAGTGGCGACGTTGTCGGACCGGCTGGAGACCCGCAAGCTGATCGAACGCGCCAAGGGCCTGCTGCAGGTGAAGCAGGGCATGACCGAGCCCGAGGCGTTCAAGTGGATTCAGCGCGCCGCCATGGACCGCCGGACGTCGATGAAGCGTGTCGCCGAGGTGGTACTGGAAACCCTCGATACGCCCAAGGACGCTTGACCTTGGACGCGCCCCTTGCGCGTCGAGCGTCCTGATATGTACGGCAAAAGCCCACTGCGACCGTACATTTGGGGCCGCTCGAGGCAACAGAAACGGCGCGAAAGCCCCTAGCGGGCGACGATCACCGACGACCCGTGCCCGAACAGCCCCTGGTTCGCGGTGACGCCCACCTTCGCGCCTTCCACCTGCCGGCCCGTCGCCTGTCCCCGCAGCTGCCAGGTCAGCTCGCACACCTGCGCAATCGCCTGTGCGGGAATGGCCTCACCGAAGCAGGCCAGACCGCCAGACGGGTTCACCGGAACGCGGCCACCCAAAGCCGTTGCCCCGGAGCGCAACAGCGCCTCGGCCTCGCCGCGACCGCACAACCCCAGGTGCTCATACCAGTCGAGTTCCAAAGCAGTCGACAGGTCGTACACCTCGGCCAGGCTGACGTCCTCGGGCCCGATGCCGGCCTCGGCGTACGCGGCGTCCAGGATCTGGTCCTTGAACACCCGCTCGGGTCCGGGCACCACCGCGGTGGAATCCGTTGCGATATCCGGTAATTCGGGCAGATGCTGCGGGTATCGCGGCGTCACCGTGCTGACCGCACGCACGGACGGAACACCGTCCAGCGAGCCGAGGTGCTTGCGGGCGAAGTCCGCGCTGGCCACGATCAGGGCGGCCGCGCCGTCGGAGGTGGCGCAGATGTCCAGCTGACGCAACGGGTCGGACACCACCGGGCTGGCCAGCACGTCCTCCACCGAGGATTCCTTGCGGTAGCGGGCATTCGGGTTCTGCAACCCGTGCCGGGAGTTTTTCACCTTCACCTGCGCGAAGTCCTCCGACGTCGCGCCGTACAGGTCCATCCGGCGCCGCGCCAGCAGGGCGAAGTAGACCGGGTTCATCGCGCCGATGAGATGGAAACGCTGCCAGTCGGGATCGTTCTTGCGCTCGCCGCCGACCGGCGCGAACGCCCCCTTCGGCGTGGTGTCGGCGCCGATCACCAGCGCGACATCGCAGAATCCGGCCAGGATGTGGGCGCGGGCGCTCTGCAGGGCCTGCGAACCGGACGCGCACGCCGCATACGACGACGACACCGGCACCCCGTTCCAGCCCAGCTTCTGCGCGAACGTCGACCCCGCGATGAAGCCCGGATAGCCGTTGCGGATGGTGTCGGCGCCGGCGACCAGCTGAATCTGCCGCCAGTCCAGCCCGGCCTCGGCCAGCGCGGCACGGGCGGCCACCACTCCGTATTCGGTGAAGTCGCGGCCCCATTTGCCCCAGGGGTGCATGCCGGCGCCGAGGATGTAGAGCGGCTCAGGAGTGCTCATGCCGAGACCTTCCACGCGTAGACGATCCGCTCCACGCCGTCGTCGCCGGTGAACAGCGGCATCGTCGTCAGCTCCATCTCCATGCCGACCTTCAGGTCGGCCGCCAGCGTGCCCTCGACCACCTTGCCGAGCACGATGATGCCCTCGTCGGCCAGTTCCACCGCCGCGATCGCGAACGGTTCGAACTCGGCGGGCGCCGGGTAGGGCGCCGGCGGCGGGTAGCGGTTCTCGGTGTAGCTCCACAGCTTTCCGCGCCTGGACAGGGCGACCGACTCCAAAGTGTCGCTGTCGCAGGCCGGATTGGGGCAGTTGTTCTCCCGCGGCGGGAACACGAAAGTCCCGCACTGCGGGCATTTACTGCCGATCAGATGGGTGGTTCCGTCGTCGTCGGTGGCGAACCATCCCTCGATCGCGGGTTGCTGGCTGGTGAGCTCGGGCACCCGGCAAGACTACCAAGCGCTTGTTTGGGGACACCACGGGACACCAGGAGGCGCCGGGGACACCGGGGCGCGTCGGACCCGATGCCTAGAGTGAGTCTCGTGACTGCCACCACCCAGGATCAAGCCAAGCCGACCCTGATGCTCCTGGACGGCAATTCGCTGGCGTTCCGGGCGTTTTACGCGTTGCCCGCGGAGAACTTCAAGACCCGAGGCGGCCTGACCACCAACGCCGTCTACGGCTTCACCGCCATGCTGATCAACCTGCTGCGCGACGAGGCGCCGACCCACATCGCCGCGGCCTTCGACGTCTCGCGCCAGACGTTTCGCTCCGAGCGCTACCCCGAATACAAGGCCAACCGCTCCTCGACGCCCGACGAGTTCCACGGCCAGATCGACATCACCAAGGAAGTGCTCAACGCGCTGGGCATCACCGTGCTGGCCGAACCGGGATTCGAGGCCGACGACATCATCGCCACCCTGGCCACCCAGGCCGAGAACGAGGGCTACCGAGTGCTGGTGGTCACCGGCGACCGCGACTCCCTGCAGCTGGTCAGCGACGACGTCACCGTGCTCTACCCACGCAAAGGCGTCAGCGAACTCACCCGCTTCACCCCGGAAGCCGTCGTCGAGAAATACGGGCTCACCCCACGGCAATACCCCGACTTCGCCGCGCTGCGCGGCGACCCCAGCGACAACCTGCCCGGCATTCCCGGGGTGGGGGAGAAAACCGCCTCGAAGTGGATCATCGAGTACGGCTCACTGCAGTCGCTGGTCGACAACGTCGACACGGTGCGCGGCAAGGTCGGCGATGCACTGCGGGCGCACGTCGCCAACGTCGTGCTGAACAGGGACCTCACCGAGCTGGTCAAGGACGTGCCGCTGGCGCAGACGCCCGACACGCTGCGGCTGCAGCCCTGGGACCGTGACCACATCCACCGGCTGTTCGACGACCTCGAGTTCCGCGTCCTGCGGGACCGCCTGTTCGACACCCTCGCCGCGGTCGAGCCCGAGGTCGACGAGGGATTCGACGTGCGCGGCGGGGCGCTGCAGCCCGGCTCGGTGAAGCAGTGGCTGGACGAGCACGTCGGCGACGGGCGGCGCGCCGGACTGACGGTGGTGGGCACGCACCTGCCGCACGGCGGCGATGCGACAGCCCTGGCCATCGCCGCGGCCGACGGCGAAGGCGCCTACCTGGACACCGCCACGCTGACGCCGCAGGACGACGCCGCCCTGGCGCAGTGGCTTGCCGACCCCGGCAGGCCCAAGGCGCTGCACGAGGCGAAGCTGGCGATTCACGACCTGGCCGGCCGGGGCTGGACGCTGGCCGGTGTCACCTCCGACACCGCGCTGGCCGCCTACCTGGTGCGGCCCGGGCAGCGCAGCTTCACCCTCGACGACCTCTCGCTGCGCTACCTTCGCCGCGAGCTGCGCGCGGAAACTGCTGAGCAACAACAACTTTCGCTGCTCGATGACGAGGAAGGCACCGACGAGCAGGCCGTGCAGACCGCCATCCTGCGGGCCCGCGCCGTCATCGATCTGGCCGACGCCCTGGACGCCGAACTGGACCGCATCGATTCCACCGCGCTGCTGGGTGAGATGGAACTTCCGGTGCAGCAGGTACTGGCCGGCATGGAAGCCGTCGGCATCGCCGTCGACCTGCGCCTGCTGACCGAACTGCAGAGCCAGTTCGCCGACGAGATCCGGGACGCCGCCGAAGCCGCCTACGCCGTGATCGGCAAGCAGATCAACCTGGGCTCGCCCAAGCAGCTGCAGGTGGTGCTGTTCGACGAGCTGGGCATGCCCAAGACCAAGCGCACCAAGACCGGCTACACCACCGACGCGGACGCCCTGCAGTCGCTCTTCGACAAGACCGGGCACCCGTTTCTGCAGCATCTGCTGACCCACCGCGATGTCACCCGGCTCAAGGTCACCGTCGACGGGCTGCTCAACTCGGTGGCCGCCGACGGCCGCATCCACACCACGTTCAATCAGACGATCGCCGCCACCGGCCGCCTTTCCTCCACCGAACCGAACCTGCAGAACATCCCGATCCGCACCGACGCCGGCCGCCAGATCCGCAACGCGTTCGTCGTCGGCTCCGGCGGTTACACCGAGTTGATGACGGCCGACTACAGCCAGATCGAGATGCGGATCATGGCCCACCTGTCCCGTGACGAGGGGCTGATCGAAGCGTTCAACACCGGCGAGGACCTGCACTCGTTCGTCGCCTCACGCGCCTTCGGCGTTCCGATCGACGAGGTCAACGCCGAATTGCGGCGCCGGGTCAAGGCGATGTCGTACGGCCTGGCCTACGGGTTGAGCGCCTACGGCTTGTCGGCCCAGCTCAAGATCTCCACCGAAGAGGCCAAAGAACAGATGGACCAGTACTTCGCCCGGTTCGGCGGGGTACGCGACTACCTGCTGGCCGTGGTGGAGCAGGCCCGCAAGGACGGCTACACCTCGACCGTCCTGGGCCGGCGGCGCTACCTGCCCGAACTGGACAGCAGCAACCGCCAGGTGCGCGAGGCCGCCGAACGGGCCGCGCTCAACGCGCCGATCCAGGGCAGCGCCGCCGACATCATCAAGGTTGCGATGATCGAGGTCGACAAGGCGATCAAGGAAGCGCAGCTCAAGTCGCGCATGTTGTTGCAGGTCCATGACGAGCTGCTGCTTGAAATCGCGCCGGGGGAGCGCGAGCAGGTGGAGCAGCTGGTGCGCGAGAGGATGGGTGGCGCGTACCCGCTGGACGTGCCGCTGGAGGTGTCGGTCGGCTACGGTCACAGCTGGGATTCGGCGGCACACTGAGTCACCCCGCGGAAGCAAGTCGCTCATCCACAGCGGGACCGAGTTTGGCCTGCGTGTACGCAGTCGAGTAGCCTCGACAGGTAAACCCAAATTGTCCCTGCGATCAATCCTGTCCGGAGCAACCCAACAATATGCCGAGTCCCACCGTCACCTCGCCGCAAGTAGCCATCAACGACATTGGCACCAGCGAGGATTTTCTTGCCGCAATAGACAAAACGATCAAGTACTTCAACGATGGCGACATCGTGGAGGGAACCATCGTCAAAGTGGACCGGGACGAGGTGCTCCTCGACATCGGCTACAAGACCGAAGGGGTCATCCCCGCCCGCGAGCTCTCCATCAAGCACGACGTCGACCCCAACGAGGTCGTTTCCGTCGGTGACGAGGTCGAGGCCCTGGTTCTCACCAAAGAGGACAAAGAGGGCCGGCTGATCCTGTCCAAGAAGCGCGCGCAGTACGAGCGCGCCTGGGGCACCATCGAGGAGCTCAAGGAGAAGGACGAGGCCGTCAAGGGCACCGTCATCGAGGTGGTCAAGGGTGGCCTGATCCTCGACATCGGGTTGCGCGGCTTCCTGCCCGCCTCGCTGGTCGAGATGCGCCGGGTGCGCGACCTGCAGCCGTACATCGGCAAGGAGATCGAAGCCAAGATCATCGAGCTGGACAAGAACCGCAACAACGTGGTGCTGTCCCGGCGCGCCTGGCTGGAGCAGACCCAGTCCGAGGTACGCAGCGAATTCCTCAACCAGCTGCAGAAGGGCACCATCCGCAAGGGTGTGGTCTCCTCCATCGTCAACTTCGGCGCCTTCGTCGACTTGGGCGGGGTGGACGGCCTGGTGCACGTCTCGGAGCTGTCCTGGAAGCACATCGACCACCCGTCCGAGGTGGTCAGCGTCGGCGACGAGGTCACCGTCGAGGTGCTCGACGTCGACATGGACCGCGAGCGGGTTTCGTTGTCGCTGAAGGCGACTCAGGAAGACCCGTGGCGCCACTTCGCCCGCACCCACGCGATCGGTCAGATCGTGCCGGGCAAGGTCACCAAGCTGGTGCCGTTCGGCGCGTTCGTGCGTGTCGAGGAGGGCATCGAGGGCCTGGTGCACATCTCGGAGCTGGCCGAGCGCCACGTCGAGGTGCCCGACCAGGTGGTCGCCGTCGGCGACGACGCGATGGTCAAGGTCATCGACATCGACCTGGAGCGGCGCCGAATCTCGTTGTCGCTCAAGCAGGCCAACGAGGACTACACCGAGGAGTTCGACCCCGCCAAGTACGGCATGGCCGACAGCTACGACGAGCAGGGCAACTACATCTTCCCCGAGGGCTTCGACGCCGAAACCAACGAGTGGATCGAAGGTTTCGACGCCCAGCGCAACGAGTGGGAGGCCCGCTACGCCGAGGCCGAGCGGCGGCACAAGATGCACACCGCGCAGATGGAGAAGTTCGCCGCCGCGGAGGCAGCCGACCACAGCAGTGGCGGCAGCAGCTCGTCGAGCAGCAGCTCCTCGGAGAAGTCCGCGGGCGGGTCGCTGGCCAGCGACGCGCAGCTGGCTGCTCTGCGCGAGAAGCTCGCCGGCAGCGCGTAATACGCTCGGATGCTGCGCATCGGGCTGACCGGCGGCATCGGCGCCGGCAAATCGGCGCTGTCCAAGACGTTCTCGGAGTGCGGTGGCATCATCGTCGACGGTGATGTCATCGCCCGCGAGGTCGTCGAGCCGGGCACCGAAGGACTGGCCGCACTGGTCGACGCCTTCGGCGAGGACATCCTGCTGCCCGATGGTGCGCTGGACCGGCCGGCGTTGGCGGCCAAGGCTTTTGCCGATGAGGAAGAGCGCAAGAAGCTCAACGGCATCGTGCATCCCCTGGTCGCCAAGCGCCGGTCCGAGATCATCGACGCGGTTGCCCAGGACTCCGTGGTGGTGGAAGACATCCCGCTGCTGGTGGAATCGGGGATGGCCCCGCTGTTCCCGCTGGTGGTCATCGTGCACGCCGACGTCGAGCTGCGCCTGCGACGGCTGATCGAGCAACGCGGCATGACCGAGGACGACGCCCGCGCCCGGATCGCCGCGCAGGCCACCGACGAGCAGCGTCGTGCCGTCGCCGACATCTGGCTGGACAACTCCGGCAGCCCGGGGGAGTTGATCGAGCGGGCAAAAGACGTGTGGCACAACCGGATTCTGCCGTTCGCGCACAATCTGGCCGAGCGTCAGCCGGCGCGGGCGCAGGCCCGGCTGGTCCCGGCCGACCCGAGTTGGCCCGAGCAGGCATCGCGAATCCTCAACCGGCTCAAGACTACGTGCGGCCATCGGGCATTGCGGGTAGACCACATCGGCTCCACCGCGGTGCCGGACCTCGACGCGAAGGACGTCATCGACATCCAGATCACCGTCGAATCACTGGACATCGCAGACGAAC
Organism: Mycobacterium kiyosense; assembly: GCA_021654635.1. NCBI lineage: Bacteria > Bacillati > Actinomycetota > Actinomycetes > Mycobacteriales > Mycobacteriaceae > Mycobacterium > Mycobacterium kiyosense. Next base: position 3,373,418 of record AP025179.1, on the reverse strand, counting down.
TCGTCGAGCCGCTGCTGGCCGCGGGCTACCCCCGTCTCGAGCACATCACCCAGGACGCCGCCAAGACCGATGCCCGCAGCACCGTCGCGGACTTCGATCATAGCGACGATCCAACGTTGTGGCACAAGCGTATTCACGCCTCCGCCGATCCAGGACGTCCGACCAACGTGCACATCCGGGTCGCCGGACGGCCGAATCAGCAATTCGCGCTGCTGTTCGTGGACTGGCTCAAAGCCAACCCCGCGGTGCGGGCGGACTATCTGGAAGTCAAGCGCGCGGCCGACGCCGGCGGCGGCGGTGACATCATCCGGTACGTCACCGCCAAAGAACCGTGGTTCCTCGACGCCTACCGCCGGGCCTGGGAGTGGGCCGACACCACCGGCTGGAAGCCCTGAGCGGTCCGAGTACCTTTTTTTCATGCCGTTCGTCACCGACATCCTGGGGCCGCGGCGGCCCGTCGACCTGACGCCCCCGCTGACGCCGGGCCGGATGCGGCGCACCAGCACCATCGACACCCACCCGGGCGGACCGGGAGAATCCTTCGCCGAACTCCGGGGGCGCGACGCGGTAGGTACCGAGGACGGCATCGCGGTAGTCGGTCAAGTCCAGATCCGGGCACGGCTGGTCGATTTCGTCGTCGACGACATCGAGCCCACGCCGCCGGACGCCCGACTCGATGCGCTGCGGGGGCAGCGCGTCAGCCGGGGCTTCCGGGCGAAGCTCGGTGAACTGCTGCCCGACGAGGTGCGCAAAGCCAGCCTGCTGCATCTGCTGCTGGACGACTGGGTGGGCGCGGCGCTGGTGTCCGGATATGGCATCCAGCACACCGCGATCAGCCTGGGCATCGAGCAGAAGATGCCGCCGGGTGTGGCAGACCGGATGACCGGGATCTGCGCGGGTTTCGCGCCGGAGGCGTCCGTGGTCGGCTACGCCCGGCAACACGATGTGATTCCGACCGGTCGCGGCCCGGTGGCGCCGGCACTGGCCGGACTGCACGAAGCCGAGCCGCTGCGAGCGCGCGGGATGCGCAGACTCCGACGTCTGGACACCTGGCCGGTGGGCGACGGCGTGGTCGAGTTCGACGCACACTTTCGCGATTCGCACACCGACGACGACCTCGTCGAGACCATCGTGCACGAGTACACGGTGACCGGAACGCTGCAGGAGTCGACCCGCACGGTCCTCTCGGCGCGGGCCGACGTGCGGGTGCTGCCGTGGCAGGAATGCCCCGGTGCCGTCGAAAGCGCGGCGCGCATCGCGGGCATGACGCTGACGGAGTTGCGGGACCGCGTCCGTGTCGAATTCGTCGGCACCAGCACCTGCACGCATCTGAACGACACACTGCGGGCCATCGCCGATTTGGATGCCCTGCTGAATCTGCCGATCCGCTGACGACGGTGGTCAGGGACCGCCGCGCCAATGCTCGATCCGGTGATGGTCGGGTGTGAACCCGTGCTCGACGCCCCACAACACCGCCTGGGTGCGGCTACCCACCCCGATCTTGCGGTAGATAGTGCGGATGTAGGACTTCACGGTGTTGGGGCTCAGGTAGGTCAGCCGCGCGACGTCGGCGTTGCTCTTGCCCTGGGTGATCAGCGCCAGGATCTCGGCCTCACGGTCGCTGAGGCCTTCGCCGCGGCCCGGCCAGTCCAGCCCGGGCGCGCTGCGCGCCCGCTTCGCCACGTCGCTGATGATCAAATCGCCGCAGTGCACCGCTTCCAGTGCGGCCACCAGTTCACTGGCCGGCAGGGTCTTCGACAGGTAGCCGTGCGCACCCTGGCGCTGAGCGCTGTCGACCAGATCGGGGTGAAAGTTCCACGTGTACACCACAACTCGGCGCGCGCGTGGGTTGGCGACCAACACGCCGATCTCCTCGTGATCGGATTCGGGCTGGGCGAAGGAGTCGTACAGCACGATGTCGACGGCGTCCTTGACCGGCATCGTGGAGTCGAGTTCCGCGATCACCACGCGGTCGCGGTACGGGTCCAGCATGTTGGCAACACCTTTGACGACGACGTCGTAGTCGTCGACGAGGGCGACCGTGATCGGCTCACCGGAAGGCGGCATATCGCGCAGATTACCTCCCTAGGGGTGTAGTTCTCGCCCCGCAAAGGGCGTTCGCTGGAATCAGCGTCGGGGCAAACCGACCCGACCGGCAACATCGCTGAAAGGGAGGGCTCGTCATGATCGTTCTCGGAATCATCCTGCTGATCGCCGGATTTCTGCTCAAGATCAACATCCTGTGGACGCTGGGAATCATCCTGGTGGTCATCGGTGCGATTCTGGCCGTGCTCGGCTCCACCGGACGCGCGGTCGGCGGACGTCGGCATTACTTCTGACGCCAACGCACGTTTGCATCCGTTTCATGCCGGTTATTCGACATGAGTACGAGAGGAGCAGAAAATGGCTCTCTGGCAATGGATTCTGATTGCATTACTGGCCGTCGTCGTGGTCGCAGTCCTGGTAGCGGCGGCGTTCATGGCGAGCAGCCGCAGAAGGACCGAACGTCTGAAACGGCATTACGGCAGCGAGTACGAGCGACTGGTGTCGCAAACCGGTGACCACCGCGCCGCCGAGCAGGAGCTCACCGCCCGGGAGCGCAATCGCAAGAAGCTCGACATCGTCGCGTTGACCCCTTCGGCGCTGACGGACTTCACCACCCGCTGGCAACAGGTGCAGACCGGGTTCGTCGACAACCCGGCGACCGCGGTCGGCGTCGCCGACCGGCTGGTCACCGAGGTGATGCGGCAACGGGGTTATCCCGTAGACGATTTCGAGCAGCGAGCCGCTGACATCTCGGTGGATCACCCCCAGATCGTCGAGGACTATCGGGCCGCACACAGCATTCACCTGGCCCAGCAGCGCGGCGATGTCGACACCGAACGGCAACGGGAAGCGTTCGTGCACTACCGCGCGCTGTTCGAGAAACTGCTCGAGACCACTTCCAAGGAGGCAAGCGCATGACCACCCAAGAACAACCGACCACCACCTATGACGAACCCCAAAACCCGGACGTCGCAACACAACCGCCGGCGACCGAGTCGGCAGAGCCCGCGCGGCACAAACACGAATCCGCGCCGGCGGAGTCGCACGAGTCCGCAACCACCGAAATGCTGTTCGCCGAGGACGATCTCGCCGAGCTTCGCGGGCGCTGGGCCGCGGTGCAGGCCGCTTTCGTCGACGATCCCAAGGACTGCGTGCAGAAGGCCGATGTCCTGGTCTCGGATCTGGTGGACCAGTTGACATCCCAATTCGCAACTGCGCGTACGCGTTTGGAGGAGCAATGGGCCCGCGGGCAGCAGGCTTCCACCGAGGACCTGCGGCTGGCGCTGATGCACTACCGCGAATTCTTCGAACGCCTGCTTGCGGTCTGATCAGTCGGGGCCCTCAGATATCCGGTCAGCAGCAGGACGATCTCGTCCTCGGCGTGCTGAAAGTCGACGTTCTCGCCGGAGGTGACCAGCCGGTGCACCAGGGATTCGATGGTCACCACCACGATCTGGGCAGTGAGCCGGTCAGCTCGGGTCCCGTGGTGTCGGGCCAGCAACTGGGCAGCCATATCCACGCTGAACCGCTCCAGTTCGTGCAAGCGGTCCAGGAACTCGGGCGCCCGCGGCGCCTCCTCGAACAGCACGCGGTGCAGGCGCGGGTTGTCCCGGTGGTTGTCGATGACGGCCCGCACGAACAGCCGCAGCGTATCCTCGAGCCCTTCCGGTAGCCCCTCTGACAGCCGGTTGCCGAGCAACTCGGTCCCGGCCTGCAGGTGTTCATCCATCAGGGCACGTAGCACCGCGTCCTTGTTGGGGAAGTACTGGTACAGCGAGCCGATGGACATCCCGGCCCGTTCGGCGATGCGGTTGGTGGTGCCGGCCGAATACCCGTATTCGGCGAAAACCTGAGCCGCCGCGTCCAGGATGCGTTGCCGGGTCTGGGCGGCTCGCACCTGCCGAGGCTGCTTACGCTGCCGAAAACGGTCAGTCGGGGCGATCCTGGACCTCCCGGTGTTGCAGGGCAAAAAGCGAGTAGTCATTCCACCCCGACACCAGCAAAATCAGGGACCTAACTGTTGCCCGAGGAGTCGGAATGCGTACCGTGCACGTTGAAACTATCCTGCCCACCAGCGCCGAGCGGGTGTGGGCGGCGATGCTCTCACCGGCCACCTTCCTCTACGTCTGCAAGGGGTTGTTCGGCTTCCCCGCGCTGGCCGGACGTACCGAGGCGCTGCGGCTGGGCGAGAGCGGCACCGGCTGGCTGATGGCGTTCCACGTCGTTCCCGCCTACCGGCACACCATCGAGGTCGTCGACGTGGACCAGAAGGCCGCAACGATCCGGACCCACGAACACGGCGGCGTGCTGAAGACGTGGAACCACACCCTGCATGTCGAACCGCTCGAGGCCGACCGGTGCCGGTACAGCGACACCGTCGACATCGATGCCGGTGTGCTCACCGGCATCGTCGCCGCACTGGCCGGCGGGATCTACCGCTACCGGCAACGGCGCTGGCGCAAACTTGTGCGACGACACCTGCTGCCGGCGGAAACGGCATGCGCCGGCAACCGCTAACTTGCGCGCCCCGGGTTGTCACCGCAAATTATGGTCGGCGCCTCGCCAGGTGAGCTGGATGCCGCCGGCCGCCAGCCATGCCGTCAGGTCATAGCCGTGGCCGGCCAGCCCCTCGACGGCCGCCACTGCCCGCCGTACCGCCACCTCGGCCACGTCGGGCGACAACAGGCCCTGCCGCAGGGCTTCGAGCAGCTCGTCGACGTCGGCGAGTTCCACGCCGCGGCCGGTGCGCACCTCGAGGTCGAGGTAGTGGTCCTCCGAACGCCACACCGTGTCGCCGGGCGTGTACTCGCCGACGTCGAGGTAGTAGTCGTGGTCGCGTTCGTGGCCCGGGTTGAAGTGAAAAACGGTGGCGCGCAACCCCATCGACGGCAGTAGCCAGGATTCCAGATAGTGGAACTGGGCGCGGCCGGGAGTGGGTCGGGCCAGATACAGCCCCCACGGATGCACCGCGTACTCGTCGACCGCCCGCACGATGCCCTTGGGGTCGGTGTTGGTGCGGGCGGCCAGGTCGAATGTCTCGTGCTTGGGTGGATGGATGCGGTCAGCCTACCGGCGCAGCCGGATCTTCCATCGCACGAAGCAGGCGTAGAACACCGACAACGCGGCGAGCATACCCATGTCGAGCAGCCAGATCTTCGACGTGTGCTGCCAGAACCGGTCCTTGGGGATCAGCGAGCCCGGGACCAGATTGCGCACGTCGACCGTGGCGGCGGCCGCGGCGTAGCCCCAGCGCGCCGGCACCACCGTGGACAACTGCTCCAGCACGATCCGGTTGGTCACCGGGACCATGCCGCCGCACAGCACCAGCTGCGCCATGATCGACACCACGAACAGCGGCATGATCTGCTCGTTGGAGCGCACCAGCGCCGAGATCGCCAGCCCCAGAATCGCCGAGGCCACGCACGTCGCAGCCACGGTGAGGAACAGCTCGATCGTCGCCGCCACGTTCCCGTGGCCCAGCACCAGCCCGCCGCGGGTCGGGCCGCTCTTGCCCACGATCACGATGGTGGTCGCGACCGCCGCCTGCAGCACCGCGAACACGCAGAACACCGCCGTCTTGGCCAGCAGATACGCCGTCGTCGACAAACCCACCGCCTGCTCGCGCTGGAAGATCGCCCGCTCGCCGACCAGGTCGCGGATGGTCAGCGCGGTGCCCATGAACGCGGCCGCCAACAGCAGCAGGTTGAGGATCTGCGCCGACTCGTCGGGCGTCCCGGCGTGTTCGGCGACCACCCGGAATCCGTTGGACCCGGGCACCGTCAGTGACAACGTGCCGAGCACGAACGGCAGCAGGGCCAGGAACACGAAGTAGGCCCGGTCGGCGACCACCAGGCGCACCTGGCGTCGCGCGATCGTCGAGATCTGGCGGCGCAGGCTGGTGTGCGTCGGCTTGCCCAGCTCGGCGGGCTCGGCGTCCTCGGCGGGACGCTTGGTCGCCTGGCTCTGCGCCAGGAAGCGGCGGTTGGCCTCGTCGGGGTCGGCGCCCACCTGGGTGAAGATCTTGGCCCAGTTGGTGGTGCCCATCGCCGAACCGATCTGGTCGGGCGGACCGCAGTACGCCGTCTTTCCGCCCGGCGCGACCAGCAGCAACTGGTCGCAGATGTCCAGGTAGGACAGCATGTGCGTCACCACGATCACCACCCGGCCGGCGTCGGCGAGCGAGCGCAGCATGGTCATGACCTGGTGGTCGAGGGCGGGGTCCAAGCCTGAGGTCGGCTCGTCCAGGATCAGCAGCGACGGGCCGGTGAGCAGCTCGAGGGCCACCGACGCCCGTTTGCGCTGCCCGCCGGAGAGCTTGTCCACCCGGGTGTCGGCGTGCTTGGTCAGATCGAGTTCTTTGAGCACCTGACTGACCACGCGGGCGCGGTCGGATTTGCTGGTGTCCGGCGGCAACCGAAGTTCGGCCGCGTAGCCCAGCGCCTGGTTCACGGTGAGCTGCCGGTGCACCACGTCGTCCTGCGGCACCATCCCGATCCGGCTGCGCAGCGACGCGTACTCGGCGTGGATGTCGTGGCCTTCGAAGGTCACCGACCCGGACGTCGGGCGGGCGTAACCGGCGATCAGCCTGGCCAGGGTGCTCTTGCCGGCGCCCGATCCGCCGATCACCGCGGTCAGCGTGCCCGGCCGCGCGACCAGCGAGATGCCGTCCAGCAGTTGCTTGCCGTTGTCGACGGTGTAGTCGACGTTGCGCACCTCCAGCCCGCCGGTGCGGGTGGCGGTTTCGCTGCTGGGTAGCAGGGTGCCGTCGCTGAATACCAGGTCGACGTTGCCGATGGTGACCACGTCACCCTCGGCCAGGATCGCCGACCCCACCCGGGTGCCGTTGACGAACGTGCCGTTGACACTGCGGTCCTGGATCTCGGTGCCCAGCGGGGTGAGCCGCAGGGTGGCGTGCTGGCGGCTGGCCAGCACGTCGGAGACGACGATGTCGTTGTCGTTGGCGCGTCCGATGGAGATGACGCCGGTCGATTTCGCCGGCTCCGAGCCCCGCTGCGAGCGTGGCGCCAGGATCTTGACCATCCGGGTGGCCAGGCCGGACACGTCGGCCGACTTGTGATCGATATGGGTGACCTCGGCGGCGGGCCGGTCGAGGTTGACGGTGGTGATCTGTTCATGCGGCGGCGGCGGTGACGGCGGTGACGGCGGCCGGGGCGCGGGGCGCGGTTGCTGCGGCGGGGTGGGACGCACGGGTCGCCCGTTGCTCCGGGCCGGTGGGGCGGGCTGCGGTGGCCGCGCCGGCGGCATCGGCGGAGGTGACGGCGGGGTGGCGGTGGCGGCGTGACCGCCCAGGTCAGCGTGGGCGGCCCGCTGTCGTGCACCGGCCCGGCGCTGGCGAAGCCGTTGCGCGGGCGAACCGGCTGGGCGCGCTGCCCGCCGAGTTCGAACGTCAGCCGCGGCCCGGCGGGATTGCCGATGTTGATGCTCTGGCCGTCGTGCACGTCCACCACCGGCATCCGGTACCCGGCGACGTACGTCCCGTTCAGCGAGCCGTTGTCGATCGCCAGCCAACGCCCCTGCTCGAAGCGCAGGATCAGATGCGCCCGGGAGATCCGCGGATCGGGAATGCGCAGGTCGGCGTGCAGGTCGCGGCCGACGACAATCTCGTAACCCGGGGCGAAAGAGCGTTGGGAGCCGTCGTATCGAATGGTCAGGGCTGGCGGGACGGGTCGATTCACCACACCAGTATCGGCGCGCCAGCGGGGTTGCTCGATGAGAGTCAGTTGCTGTGCGGTTCCTATGTCTGCAACGCTGCCTCTCATAGCAACTGCACAGCTCGGATCGGGACATGCAACACGTCAACTCGGGCATCATTCGAGGGGGAGGAGGGACGAAACGGCATGGAAGATCGGTCTGGCGGCACCCGGCGTCTCAACGCCGGCCGGCGACTGCTGGGCAACTCGCGTCAAGCTCTGCGCGCAGGTGTCCAGTCGCTGCCCGCCACCACCGTCAAGCTGCTGCGCCGCGTCCCGCCGGCGGTCCCACCGCCGAGACCCGCCGATCACCCCGCGCCGGGATCGCGCACCGCCATGGACCGCGGCGCGCAGTTCGCCGGCTACACCATCCTGCGGCAGCTGGGTGCCGGCGGAATGGCCGAGGTCTATCTGGCATTGCACCCCCGGTTGCCGCGCCGGGATGTGATCAAGGTGCTGGCCGAGGCGATCACCGCGGACAGCGAGTTCCGCGAGAGGTTCAACCGGGAAGCCGATCTCGCCGCCACGCTGTGGCACCCGCACATCGTCGGTGTGCACGATCGCGGCGAGTTCAACGGCCAGCTCTGGATTTCGATGGACTATGTCGAAGGCACCGACGCTGCCCGGCTGGTACGAGAGTCTCACCCCGACGGCCTGCCGGCCGAAGACGTCTGCGCCATCCTCACCGCCGTCGCGGGGGCGCTCGACTACGCCCACGACCGCGGGCTGTTGCACCGCGACGTCAAACCCGCCAACATCCTGCTCACCCATCCCGAAGACGGGGAGCGGCGAATCCTGTTGGCCGACTTCGGTGTTGCCCGTCACCTCGCCGACGTCAACGGGATCACCCAAACCAACGTCGCGGTCGGCACCGTCGCCTATGCCGCCCCCGAGCAGTTGGCGGGCTCCAACATCGACCGGCGCGCAGACCAATATGCGTTGGCCGCCACGGCTTTTCACCTGCTCACCGGCACCCCGCCGTTCCGCAACCCCAACCCGGTCGCGGTCATCAGCCAGCATTTGCACGAGGACCCGCCCCAGATCAGCGACTACCGTCCCGAATTGGCTTGTCTGGACGACATATTCGACCGGGCACTGGCCAAAGCGCCCGAGGAACGGTTCGATCGATGCCGATCCTTCGCCGCCGCCGTCGCCGCCGCGGTGGGCAACCCGCTGCCCGAAGACACCGCCGCCGGTGACGCCACTCCCGCGCGCGCCCGCCGCATCTCGCCGCGCACCCGGATGGCGGCCGCGCTGACGTGCGCGGTCCTGATTGCGATCGCGGCCACTTGGTCGGCGCTGTACAGCTTCCAACCCGACCTCATCGATCCCACGTTGGCGGCCCGACCCGCCGCCCAGGCGGCCGCTCCCGCGCCCGCCGCCCCGGTCTCGGCGCCCCCCGGCAAGGTCCTGGACGGCACCTACCGGCTGGATTTCGACCGCTCCAAGCGCACCACCAACGGCACACCGATGCGTCACAACGGCCTCCCCACCACCACGTGGTGGGCCTTCCATTCCGTCTGCACCACCAACGGCTGCGCGGCTACCGGTGTCCAGCTCGACCAGAGCTCCCACCAGGTCGCCGACACCACCGACGGCGGCTCGAGCGACACGCTGCGGTTCGTGGCCGGCTATTGGCAGGGCGCCCCGGCGCAGCAGCAGGTCGCGTGCCACGAGCCGAACGCTCCGGCACCGGCCACCCAGCAGGAGACGGTGGCGTTCTCGCTGGCACCGCAGGCAGACGGGACGCTGCGCGGCGTGCAGACCGAAACCGTCGGCAGCAACGAGTGCGGTGCGCAGGGGCGGTGGCGCGGGTTCCGGTGGTGGCCACCCGGGTGGGCGACGTGCCGCCGGAGGTGACGCTGAGCGACCCCGCGCAGGCGGTCAGCGCGGCGCTCGCGCCGGCGTCCCGGCCCACCCCGCCCGTGCTCGGCGGTGCCTGCACCGACGCGGACAAGCTGGCCTACGACCAGACCAGCAACGAACAGGTGGTCTGCGAGGGCAGCACCTGGGACAAGGCGCCGATCACCACCGGAGTGCACTCCGCCGGCAGCACCTGCGACCGGCCGGACATCCCGGTGTTCGCGATGTCGGCTTCCAGCGACGGCTACCTGATCGAGTGTGATCCGGTGAGCCGGATGTGGACCCGGCATCGCTGACGCTTTTTTCGCGTCACACTCCGGCGGGGACTCGCTTGTTCGCGGCGCGCATCTCTTGGCGCAACGCGGTGAACTCCGAGATCGTCCTGGTGGCCACCGAGGCGACCGGACGGTTGTTGCGGCCGGTGGCCTCGGTCTTGGACACCATCACCACGCTGTCGATATACGGCTGGATGGTGGTGGCGTTCTGCACGGTCGCGACGATCACCAGCTGGAACCCGAACTTGCGGAACGCCTGCAAAGCCTGCTGAGCGAACTGCGGGTCGGACTTGGAGAACGCCTCGTCGAGCATCAACTGGGCGAAAACCGGCCTGTTATCCGTGCTTTCGGGGCTGGCCAGGTTGAAGCTCAGCGCGCCGGCCAGGCAGAACGCCATCAGCTTCTCCTGCTCGCCGCCGGAGTTGTCGCCGGCGTTGCTGTGCGTGCGAATCAGTTCGTCGCTGCTGACGTCCCATTCCGCGCAGTCGAAGGTGAACCGGTTGCGCACGTCCAGGGCGTCGCGGGTCCACGCCCTGTCCTCGGGCGCGGTGGAGGCCAACCGGTTGCGCAGACGCAGGATGTCGGCGTACTGGTCGAGGATCGCCTGCTTGTCGCCGAGCCCGACCTCGGCGATGCGCCGTGAGATGGCGCGCACGATCTCGGTGAGTTCGTCGACGGCTGGCAGCTGCCGCGGGGTCGCCCGCAGCGTCAACCGGGTGCCGCGGTTGAACTCCACCGCGCCCAAACCGGTGTTCACCCGGTCGATCTGCTCGCTGATGCGCCGCGTCTCCTGCTGAGCGACCCGGTGCAGCGTCAGGATCGCATCCGGGGCCTGCTCGGTGACCAGTCGCAGCATCCGCTCGTAGGCGTCGGGCAGTTCGCGCTCGTCGATGTGCCGGCACAGCGCGACGTAGTCGTGTACCCGTTCGTCGAAGTTGTCGCTGTCATTCGGGATGGCGTCGGGGAACGAGGTGTCGAAGGTGTTGAGGATGCGGGCCAATTCGTCGTAGGAGCGGCGGCGGCTCTCGCGCAGCTGTTCGCGGTCTTTCTTGATGGCCGCGAACAACGCCTCCCGGTGCGGCTCGGGATCCAGCAGTTCCAGCGCTACCGGGATCGCGGCGGCGTAGCGGTGCAGCAATTCGGTCAGTGGTTCGGAGACGAACGCCGGCGCCAACCGGTCCTGCAGGTCCAGCAGCCGGGTGCGCCGCTCGTCCAGGCTGTCGCGGCGCATCTGGATCGCCCCGCGCCGCGTCATCAATCTCTGTATCTGCGACCAGCATTCGTCGGCACGGGCATTGAGGGCGTCCAGATCGGGGTGATCGGACAGCAGCAACTCGTACTGCTGGCGCAGGCGCTCGGCGTGCCCGTCGGCGGTATCGGTGTCGATGTGACTCCACTGCGGGAACTGCTCACAGATCGCCTTGCAGGCCACCGCGCGGTCCCGCCACCGCTGGCGCTGGGCGGCGATGGCATCGGCGGTGTGGCGGGCCTGCCGGTAGGTTTCTTCGGCGGCGGCAAGTTCCAGCGTCAGCGCATTGATCTTGGCCGACACGTCGCCCTGGTAGAGGTATTCGGACGGCTTGATCGGGCGCCGGTCGTCCTTGATCGCCAGCCGATCGGAGTCCTTGTACAAGCCGGTGTCGGTGACCGCGCGGCGGAAACGGGCGAAGACGTCTGGGCTCTCGACGCAGACGTGGTCGCCGGCGGCGGCGATGACGTCGACGGCCTCGGCCGCGCACGGGTGGCCGGGGTCGACGGCGAACAGCTTGCCCGCCAACGTTTTCGGGTCCAAATCTGCAGGCGCGGCACGCAGGAACTTGGTCCGGACATGATGCAGCTGAAGGCGGCCGCGCAGGTCGGTCTCGTTGACGAACCGCAACACCGCCGCCCAGTGCTGGTCGGGCACCAGCAGCCGAAGTCCGGTGCCGCGCAGCACCTTCTCCACCGCCAGCCGCCACCGGGTCTGGTCGGGGTGCAGGTCCAGCAGTTCGGCGATGTAGGGCAGATCGGCCGGGTCGGCCCGCACCGCGGCGCAGATCTGGTCGCGCATCGCCAGCGCGAACTCCGGCAGCGCGGAGACGACGTGTTCGACGCGGCGCAGTTCCTTGGCGGCCTCGTCGCGGGCGATGCGGGCCGATTTCTGCGCGTACTCGGCGTCGGTGGAGGTCTCCCGGTTCCGTTCCACCTTGGCCAGCATCTCGGTGGCCTCGGTCAGCAGTTGCTCGCGCAAGTTCCAGAATTCGTCGGCCGTGTCCGGGATCTCGATGTCCTGGGCGGACAGCAGGTCTTCGTATGCGGCGCGGCGACGGCTGACCTGCTCGGCTTCGGCCTCGGCGGCGGTGACCTGCGACTGCAGCGGGGCGATGTTCGCGCTGGACCCGCTGATCTGGGCGTTGAGCGAATCTGCTTCGGCCTTGGCCAGATTCAATGACCGGGTGACATCCTCGTACTCGTTCTCCAGCTGGTCGATGGTGCTGTCCAGGGCGGCGATCTGAGCCGGGCACTGCGCCAGCCGGACGTGGTCGCTGAACGCGCGCACCATCGGCGCATCAACCAGGTCGATGATGCCCAGGTCCGACGACTCGGCGGCGTAGCGCTGCTGCACCTGCTCGATGTCGCCCAGGATGCGCCGCTTGCGCTGGGCGACCGCGAGCAGCTCCCGAGCCTCCACCAGCGGGTCGATCTGCTTGAGTGCTTCGGGTAGCCGGGCCAGGCTGTCGGGTTCGTCGAGCATGAAGTCGCGGACGAATTGCTCAAGTCCGCCAACGCTTTTCAGTGACTTCGCCTTGCCGAGCAACTGTTGGGCCGCATCGGAGGCCCGGATGCCGATGGTGGCGTACAGCTGCGCCAGATACTGCGACTCGACCTTGGTGGAGAACCGCCAAGCCTCCTTGAACACGCCGACATCGAAGCGGTTGGCCGCCCATCGATTGCAGATCTCCTAGATGTCGAGGTCGCCGTCGCCCAACACGAAGCGACTCGACGAGTCGCTGCGGGAGTCGCCGGTCAGCCACTTGAGCACCAGGCCGGTGACGGTGCGGCCCGACTCACCGGTGTAAGTGACCGCGACCGCCGACCACGCGGTTCCGTCGCCGCGCAGGTACATCACCCGGCTGGTGCCGCCGTCACTGCGCTGACCCCAGGCTCCGCGCACATACTTGTCGACGGTGCGGCGTCCGGCGCTGGACCCCGCGGCGGTGTGGTCGCCGGAGGCGTTGAAGTTGCGCCGGTTGAACGGCAGGAAGCCAAGCGAAATCGCATCCAGCAGTGAGGATTTACCGCTTCCCGATGCTCCGGCGATGAGCGCACCGCCGCTGCTGAACGGGATGCTGTGGTAGCCGTCGAAGACGCCCCAGTTGATGATCTGCAGCCGGGACAGGTGGAATTGTTCAGTCGTCATCGGGCTCGGCTTCGTCGTCCGTCTCCTGCGGAATGCCGCCACTGAGCAACTGCTCGAATTGCTGCTGCAACTCCGTGATGACGGAGGCGGTCATGATGGCGGTGATCACCGGGCTGATCGTGTAACTGTCGTCGTCGTCACGGCTTCGGCGCAGGATCTCCAAACCGGTCAACCGGGCGATGGCGCCGTCGATGCGGGCGGCGAACGTGACCGCGTCGCGATCGGTGTCGTTGAGCACCCCGGAGAACAGGCCGTGCATTTCTTCGCGGCTGATCAACACGGCCTGCCCGCCGGATGCGCGCATCATCTGGGCCAGGTGCAGCGCCAGGATCGAGTCGTAGGTGCCCAGCGGTTCGCGGCGCAAAAGCTTGATGCCCCTGGCTGATTCGTAGCGGGCCTGTTCGATGAACGCGATCTCCGTTCCGTCGGTGATGCGCAGTTGCAGGTCGAGTTCGGAGAGCCGGACCGACAGCTGGGCGCGGTACTCGACGACCCAGCTGTAGATGTCGGCGTCGGCCTCGGCGCTGATGTAGCGGCGGGTGAGCAGGTGCTGCAGCGCCCAGCACGCGCGGTCGGGCAGCTCGGAGACGTCGCCCTCGAAACGCGGCCTGCGCCCCACCGGCGGAGTCGCCGCCTGATCGACCTGCGGCAGCGACGAGAAGTCGATATCGGTCTCAATGGTCACGTGCCGGCTCCCGCGAGAGTGGTGATCGGTTCGGTGAAAGTCAAACGGGGAAGCTCGATTTCACGGTCGGGGCCGGCCAGGGAGCGAAACCGGACGGCGGTCGACCCGACGGTGCCGTCTTGGGGTTGCTTGAGCGCCCAGGACCACAAAACGATGACGTGACCGAGGTAGGCGGTGTCCAGCATCGCGACGGCGTCCGGCAGGCTGACGGGTCCCTTGCGCAGGCTGTCGTTGAGGGCGTCCGCCATGGCGGGTGCGTCGACCTGCGTGGTGAGGGCAGCGAAGGTGGTCAGGTCGACCTCGCCGGTGGCGGCCTCAGCGGGTTTGGGCCTGGACAGGTCGCCGATCTTGAAGCTCAGTGCGCCGACCGAACTGATGGCGTGCCGGGCCAGCGGGACGTCGATGTCGAGGCGGGAGTCGGTCAGCGAAGTCTTGAGCAGCGCACGGGCCGCGCCGATGGCCTGGTTGAGCTGACGGGCCACGCCGCGGCGCTGCTCCATGGTGCCGAATGCGGTGAACCGCTTGACGCGCTGGGCGCAGCGCTGCTGAATGCGCTCCACCTCGTCGATCTGGTGGCCGACGAGTTCGAAGAAGCCGGTCATGATCTTGCGCAGATCCGGGTCGAGGGCGGGCAGCGCGTCGGCGACGGCGGCCACGTCGGCCTCGAATTCGGCACGCTGGTCGGGGTCGTTGACCATGCGCAGGAAGGCGCGGTGCGAGTCACGGCCTCGGGAGTCCCAGGCGGCCTGGTAGTCGGAATACATCTGGCGCTGCCGGTCGCGGTATTCCACGTTGCTGTCGATGGGTTCGTCCAGGGCGGCGGTGGCCTGCTCGATCATGGCACCGTACTGGCCGATGTCGGTGATCAACCGTTCCATCTGCAAGGCGATCGCGCGCGCTTCGTCGTAGCAGTCGGTCACGTCCGGTGCCGGGCGTTGGCCCGCGTCGAGCTGGTCGAGTTGCTGGTGCAGGGCGTCGATCTCGGCCTCGATCTGCTTGCGGATGCGGGCCGGGTCGCTGTCCACCCGCAGGGCGACCTGCTTGAGCCGGGCGGCGAAGCCCGGTGATCGAGCCCCCGGTGGCGATGGTGTCCTGACGACGCATGCCGCGCAGGAAGTCCAGCGCGCGGCGGGTGTCCTGGGTGAGATAGCAGAGGTTCTGTTCGTGGCCGGCCCGGCTGTCCACGACGCGGTGCAGCCAGCCCTGGCCGGCCCAGGATTTGATCAGCGCGAGCCCGGACTGGGGCTCGCCCAGCTCGGCGAGATCGCGTTCCAGCCGCACCACGAGCTCGGTCTCCGGGACGGCGGTGTCGCTGAGGTGGCGTTCCATCAGCGTCGCGTAGAGGCCCAGGTTGAGCGTGGCCAGCAGCCGGACCGCCCGAGAGCCCTGCAGGTCGCGGTTGAGCGCGAGAAGGTCTGTCGCCGACAGGCCCGCGTAGTCGTCCACCGTCGTCCCTTGCTCTTGTCGTTCGTCCGGACGCCCAACATAGGCCACCGGGCCGACAAGTCCGGTGCGCCGCGGAGCCGTGTCGGCTGAAAATGGCGCTCTGCCAGGGCCTTTCCGTGAAATGAGAGATGCATGTTGCTGGTGTGCACACTGTGGCTGATGTGCCGGTTGGATTTCGTCCCTGCCTGCGCGAGCGTCCTCAGAGGGATGGTCGGGGCGCACCGTTCGCCGGCCTTCGGGGCCGCTCGCGCCGAGGACTTGTCGGTCCCGTTGACTACCCTGGCAGACATGGCTTTCGCCACCGAACACCCAGTAGTCGCGCACTCCGAATACCGCGCCGTCGACGAGGTCGTCCGCACCGGCGCCAAATTCGAGGTGGTCAGCCCGCACCAGCCCGCCGGTGACCAGCCGGCGGCCATCGACGAACTGGAGCGGCGCATCAAAGCCGGGGAGCGGGACGTCGTGCTGCTCGGCGCCACCGGCACCGGCAAGTCGGCGACGACGGCCTGGCTGATCGAACGCCTGCAACGGCCCACCCTGGTGATGGCGCCGAACAAGACGCTGGCCGCACAGCTGGCCAATGAACTGCGGGAGATGTTGCCGCACAACGCAGTCGAGTACTTCGTGTCGTATTACGACTACTACCAGCCGGAAGCCTATATCGCGCAGACGGACACCTACATCGAAAAGGACAGCTCCATCAACGACGATGTGGAGCGCCTCAGACATTCCGCGACCTCGTCGCTGCTGTCCCGGCGCGACGTGGTGGTGGTCGCCTCGGTGTCCTGCATCTACGGCCTGGGCACCCCGCAGTCCTACCTGGACCGCTCGGTGGAACTGCAGGTCGGAAACGAAGTGCCCCGGGACGCGCTGCTGCGGCTGCTGGTCGACGTGCAGTACACCCGTAACGACCTCTCCTTCACCCGCGGCTCCTTCCGGGTACGCGGCGACACGGTGGAGATCATCCCCTCCTACGAAGAGTTGGCCGTCCGGATCGAGTTCTTCGGCGACGAGATCGAGGCGCTGTACTACCTGCACCCGCTGACCGGGGACGTGGTGCGCCAGGTCGACTCGCTGCGCATCTTTCCCGCCACCCACTACGTCGCCGGCCCGGAGCGGATGGCGCAGGCGATCTCCACCATCGAGCAGGAACTGGCCGAACGCTTGGCCGAGCTGGAAGGTCAGGGCAAGCTGCTGGAGGCGCAGCGGCTACGGATGCGCACCAATTACGACATCGAGATGATGCGCCAGGTCGGATTCTGCTCGGGCATCGAGAACTACTCGCGGCACATCGACGGCCGGCCCGCGGGCTCGGCGCCGGCCACCCTGCTGGACTACTTCCCGGACGATTTTCTGCTCGTCATCGACGAGTCGCACGTCACCGTGCCGCAGATCGGCGGCATGTACGAGGGCGACATGTCGCGCAAGCGCAACCTGGTCGAATACGGGTTCCGGCTGCCGTCGGCGGTCGACAACCGGCCGCTGACCTGGGAGGAGTTCGCCGACCGGATCGGGCAGACGGTGTATCTGTCGGCCACTTCCCGGACCATACGAACTCAGCCAGACCGGCGGGGGAGTTCGTCGAACAGGTCATCCGCCCGACCGGGCTGGTCGACCCGAAGGTGGTGGTCAAGCCGACCAAGGGCCAGATCGACGACCTCATCGGCGAGATCCGCAAACGCGCCGAGGCGGACGAGCGCGTCCTGGTGACCACACTGACCAAGAAAATGGCCGAAGACCTCACCGACTATCTGCTGGAGATGGGCATCCGGGTGCGCTATCTGCACTCCGAGGTCGACACCTTGCGCCGGGTCGAGTTGCTCCGACAGCTGCGGCTCGGCGACTACGACGTGCTGGTGGGCATCAACCTGCTGCGTGAGGGCCTCGACCTGCCCGAGGTGTCCCTGGTGGCGATCCTGGACGCCGACAAGGAAGGCTTCCTGCGATCCACCCGCAGCCTGATCCAGACCATCGGCCGCGCCGCCCGCAACGTCTCCGGCGAAGTCCACATGTACGCCGATAAGCTCACCGACTCCATGAACGAGGCGATCGACGAGACCGAGCGGCGGCGGGCCAAACAGATTGCCTACAACGAGGCGCACGGCATCGACCCGCAGCCGCTGCGCAAGAAGATCGCCGACATCCTCGACCAGGTCTACCGCGAGGCCGACGACACCGAAGTCGGCGTCGGCGGATCGGGGCGCAACTCCTCGCGCGGTCGGCGGGCCCAGGGCGAGCCGGGTCGTGCCGTCAGTGCGGGCGTCATCGAGGGACGCGACACCTCCTCGATGCCGCGCGCCGAGCTGGCCGATCTGATCAAGGACCTCACCGCGCAGATGATGGCCGCCGCGCGGGACCTGCAGTTCGAGCTGGCGGCCAGGTTCCGCGACGAGATCGCGGACCTCAAGAAGGAGTTGCGGGGTATGGACGCCGCCGGCCTCAAGTGACGCAGACAGCGCGCGCGACCGGCAGCTGGCGTGACCTGCTGGGTCACCATCTGGGTACCTGCACCGTGCTGGCCGGCGGCGTCGCGATGTACGCCACCAACGAGTTCCTCACCGTCAGCCTGCTCCCCAGCGCCATCGCCGAGATCGGCGGCAGCCGCCTCTACGCCTGGGTGGTCACGCTGTATCTGGTCGGCTCCGTGGCCGCGGCCACCACCGTCAACGCGACATTGCGGCAGTTCGGAGCCCGCGTGTCATTTCTGCTGGGACTGTCCGTGTTCGGGGTGGCCAGCCTGGTATGCGCGGTCGCCCCGACCATGCAGGTGCTGATCGCGGGCCGCACCTTGCAGGGGGAGTCGCCGGGGGCCTGCTGGCCGGACTCGGCTACGCGCTGATCAACGCCGAACTGCCGCGCGAGCTGTGGACCCGCGGGTCCGCGCTGGTCTCGGCGATGTGGGGGGGGTCGCCACGGTGGTGGGCCCCGCGATCGGCGGGGTCTTCGCGCAGTACGGCCTGTGGCGCTGGGCTTTCGGGACGATGACGGTGCTGAGCGTTTTGATGGCGGCCCTGGTGACCGCGGTGCTGGGCGCCGAGCGGGCCGTCGCGGCGGGGGAGCACTCCACCCGCCAGGTGCCGGTGTGGTCGCTGCTGGTGATCGGGGCCGCCGCGCTGGCGGTCAGCGTCGCACAACTACCGCGCAACGCCGCCGCCATCGCCGGCCTGGTGTTCCTCGGGCTGCTGCTGGTCGCGGCATTCATAGCGGTCGATCGCCGGAAGCAGGCAAAGGTGCTGCCGCCCAGCGTGTTCGGCTCCGGTCCGTTGAAGTGGATCTACCTGACCATGGCGATGCTCATGATGGCGGTGATGGTCGACACGTACGTGCCGCTGTTCGGGCAGCGGCTGGGACACCTGTCACCGGTCGGCGCCGGCTTCCTGGGCGCCTCGCTGGCTGTCGGATGGACGGTCAGCGAGGTCGTCAGCGCGTCGCTGCACAACCGACGTGTCATCGGATACGTCGTGCTGGTCGCGCCGCTGTTGATGGGGACCGGGCTGGCGGTGGGCGCCCTGACGCAGAGCGCGGACGCTTCGCCGAGCCTGGTCGGGCTGTGGGCGCTGGCTCTGGTGATCGCCGGCATCGGCATCGGCATGGCTTGGCCACACATGTCGGTGCGGGCCATGGAGTCCGTCGACGACCCGGCCGAGAGCAGCGCGGCCGCCGCCGCGATCAACACCGTGCAGCTGATCTCCGGAGCCTTCGGCGCCGGGATCGCCGGCGTGGTCGTGAACACCGCTCCGGGCGACGCGGTGATTCAAGCCCGCTGGTTGTACGCGGTGTTCACGGTGCTGGCCGCGGTCGGTGTGCTGGCGGCGTATCGGGCGACTCGCCGGGATCGGCGGTCACTGCGTTAACACCGCACCTCTTACGGTAGGAGCGTGACGGAGACGGTCAGTGAGACCGGCAGTTGGCGTGAGCTGTTCGGTCGGCATCTGGGCACCTGCACCGTGCTGGCCGGCGGCGTCGGACTCTACGCCACCAACGAGTTCCTCACCGTCAGCATGCTCCCGAGCATCGTCGCGGACATCGGCGGTGAACGCCTGTTCGCCTGGGCGACCACGCTCTATCTGGTCGGCTCGGTGGTCGCGGCGACCACGGTGAACCCGATGCTGGTGCGGGTCGGAGCACGATCGTCATATCTGATGGGGCTCACCGTCTTCGCGTTGTCGAGCCTGGTCTCGGCACTGGCGCCGAACATGCAGATCCTGGTCGCCGGACGCATGCTGCAAGGCCTCGCGGGCGGCCTGCTGGCCGGTCTGGGGTATGCGCTGATCAACTCCGCGCTGCCGCGCCAGCTGTGGACCCGCGGCTCGGCGCTGGTCTCCACGATGTGGGGGGTCGCGACGCTGGTCGGACCCACAACCGGAGGGATCTTCGCCCAGCTGGACTTGTGGCAGTGGGCGTTCGTGTCGATCGCGTTCGCCGCCGCACTGATGGCGCTGCTGGTGCGGAAAGTGCTGCCGGCTGGGCATATCGGCGGCGAGAAGCCGATCGCCCACCCGGTGCCGGTCTGGTCGCTGCTGCTGATCGGGGCGGCTGCGCTGGCCGTCAGCGTCGCGGAGCTGCCGCAATACCGGATTCAGACCTTCGGGCTGCTGGCCGCCGCCGCGCTGCTGGTGGTGGTCTTCGTGATCGTGGACTGGCGGATGCACGTCGCGGTGTTGCCGCGCAGCGTGTTTGGTTCCGGGCCGCTGAAGTGGATTTACCTGACCATGGCCGTGCAGATGGTGGCGGCGATGGCCAACACCTATGTGCCGTTCTTCGGGCAGAAGCTGGCCGACCTGAGTCCGGTGGAATCCGGGTTTCTGGGGGCCGCGCTCGCCACCGGGTGGACCCTCGCCGAGGTGGTCAGCGCGTCGCTGACCAACCGGCAGGTGATCGGGCATGTGGTCGCGGTGGCTCCGCTGGTGATGGCGTCCGGCCTGGCGCTGGGTGCGGTAACGCAGCGTCCTTACGCCTCGCTGTCGTTCGTGCTGCTGTGGGCGCTGGCCCTGCTGATCACCGGTGCGGGCATCGGAATGGGGTGGCCTCATCTGGCGGTCCGGGCGATGACCGCCGTCGACGACCCGGCCGAAAGCAGCGCGGCGGCCGCGGCGATCAACATCGTCCAGCTGAGTTCCGGGGCGTTCGGCGCCGGACTGGCGGGCGTCGTCGTCAACACCGCACCCGGCGGCGAGGTGACGTCGGCGCGCTGGCTGTTCGCGGTGTTCACCGCACTGGCCGCCCTCGGATTCCTCAGCTCCTATCAGGCAACCCACCGCGACCGACGCTCACCGGGTCGACTTGACGACCTGTGAATAGTGGAACTGCCACCGCTCGACGATGTGAAAACCCAGATGGCCCGGGAACTGATAGGCCGGTGAGCGCCCGAACGCTCCCGGCGGAAGTGACTGTCCCACTTGGTGATCGGGCTGCGAAGGGTCGTGGTTGGTGATGGTCCACAGGGTGGAGCATTTGTTGATCTTGGCGGTCGTCAGCCAGACCGCGACGTGGCCGTCCCACAACGTGCCGGCCTTGGGTCCGTAGGCGCCCCGTTCGATGTCGATCAGGGAGTGGAAGGCGGCCGGCCGGGTGGCCACCAGGGCGCGGATCGGCCCGGGCAGCCAGGGCACCGTGTTGTCCAGCAACAGACAGTCGCCGGGTGCGGCGTGGGCGCTGATGACGTCCGCCACTTGGCTGTAGTCCCACCCCTCCTTGGCGTACGGCCCACGCTGGATGAAGTAGTAGCCCGGAAACGCGGCCACGGCCATGGCTACCAGCAGGGCGGCCACCTGCCACCGGGTGCGGGCGATGGCGACGATGCAGATTGCCAGGATCACCGCCGCGGCGGGGGCGGTGAAGATCAGGTATCGCGGGTAGTAGATCGGTTCGCTGAGCGCCGAGTAGATCAGCACGGTGCCGGTCGGGATGACCACCCACAGCACACTGATCAGCAGCAACCGGCCGGTGCCGGCCTCGGCCCTGGCGCGCCCGGCCAGCCGGAGGCCAGCCGCGACGACCACCAGGACACCGGCGAGGATGGCGAAGGCGATGCTGTGGTCGAAGAACTGCCGGTGCACGACGTCGAGGAACAGGTTGCGGTGCAGCCCCGCGATCCAGCCGACCTGAAAGACCTGGTTGTGGGCGAACAGCAGGAAAGGCGTCATCGCTCCGAGCGCGACGGCCGACGCCACCGCAAACCAGATGGCCGGCCGCTTACGCGGCTTGCCCGGGGCCACCGCGGGCAGGATCGCCGCGTACACCGGCACCAGCAGCACCGTGTTGATGCTGACCAGAATGGTGAGCATCAACGCCAGCGCGTAGGACACCCACATCCGGGCCCGATTACGTCGCACCGCGGCGACGAACAGCACGGTCAGCCAGACCGCGGCGGCGACCGACAGCGCGTAGGAGCGGGCCTCGATGCCCGCCCATGTCACCCTGGGCAGGATCGCGAAGACGACGCCCGCGCACAGTGCCGTCGTCCGCCCCGCGAACTGCTTCGCGAACACCACCACGCCTGCGGCGGCTGCCCCCACCGCCAGCGCGCTGGGTGCTCGTGACCAGAATTCGGTCGGGGGGAAGATCGCGAACCAGCCGTGCATCAGCAGGTAGTAGAAGCCGTGGACGGCGTCGATGTGGCTCAGCAACTTCCACAACTCGGGCAGCGTGCGGCTGGCCGACGCCGAGATCGTCGCGCCTTCGTCGTACCACAGCGACGGTCGCGCGGCCCAGGCGCCGCTGACGACCGCGGTCAGCGCGGCTATCGCCCACGGGTCCAGCAACCTGCCGCGCGAAGTTGCCGACGACGCCGATTCGGCGCCGTCAGCCACGGGATCTTCGACGACAGGGGTAGACATGATCGCCTACCACCTTAAGTGGAGCTTTGCCGAACAGTGCAGTTGAGCGGCCCGGCGACGTGAGCTGCGCAATGCGGCGGACACGACCGTGAGGGCTGCCACGCCGCAAATCTCTCCCACCACGGTCCAGCAACGCGATACTGTCTTGGGTTGGCTGAGAAACCGACACCTGGGAGGGTAAATGAGCGCCTATCAAACCGTTGTCGTAGGTACTGACGGCTCGGATTCGTCGCTGCGCGCGGTCGAGAGGGCGGCCAAACTCGCCGGAAGCGACGCCAAGTTGATCATCGCGTCGGCGTACCTGCCCCAGCAGGAGGACGCCCGCGCGGTCGACGCCCTCAAGGGCGAGAGCTACAAGGTGACGGGCACCGGTCCGATCTACGACATCCTGCACACGGCCAAGGAACGGGCGCACATCGCCGGCGCGAAGAACGTCGAGGAGCGCGCGATCGAAGGCGCCCCGGTGGATGCGTTGGTGCAGCTGGCCGAGTCGGAGAAGGCGGACCTGCTGGTGGTCGGCAACGTCGGCTTGAGCACGATCGCGGGACGGCTGCTGGGATCGGTGCCGGCCAACGTCTCGCGTAAGGCGAAGGTCGACGTGCTGATCGTGCACACCACGTAGCCGGCCTACCAGCCGCGCTCACGCCATTCGGCCAGGTGTGGGCGTTCGGCGCCCAGCACGGTGTCGTCGCCGTGGCCGGGGTAGATCACGGTGGCGTCGTCGTACACGTCGAACACCCGGCTGGACACGTCGTCGAGCAGCTGCTCGAAGTCACCGGGTTGCCAGGTCTTGCCGACGCCGCCGGGGAATACCGTAGGCTCTTAATTGTGAATACTTCGGTCGGCGAGCGCGTCGCGCTCTACGCGCGCATCAGCCAAGACACCAGCGGCCAGGCGGTTGGCGTCACAGCCCAGCTCGACCATGCCCGCACCTTCGCCTCAGCACGGGGTTATCGGATCGTGGCCGAGCACACCGACAACGACATCAGCGCGTTTCGTGGCGCCGAACGGCCCGGCTACCAGAAAGTTTTGCGGCTGGCGCGTGACCGGCAGATCGACCGTGTCATCGTCTACCAGCTCACCCGCATGACCCGGAACCGAGGTGAGCGCGCCGAGTTCATCGACTCATTCCACGCGTGCAGGGTCAACGTGTCCGAGGCCCAGGGCGGCGACTACGACCTATCAACGGCGGCCGGCCGCTCCTGGGTCGACATTCAAGGGGCGTTGGCAACCTGGGAATCTGAAATCAAGTCCGAGCGCGTCACAGCCGCGGCCGCGCGACGTGCCCGCTCAGGCCGGCCATCCAGCGACCTCGGCTACGGGTGGCAGAAGAGGGGCCGCGGGGCTGACGCCACCTGGGTCGAACACCCGCAACAGGCCGGTGTTGTCCGTGAGGTCGTCGACCGTCTGCTCGCTGGTGACACCCTCCGCGGCATCACCGAGTCGCTCAACCAGCGCGGCGAGCCGGCGCCCAACTCGGCGCGGTGGGGTAAGACGTCGGTCAAGAAGCTCGCCATCCGAGAATCGAATATTGCGCAACGTGTTCACCATCGCGGCCTTCCCGATGAGGAACGTTTCGACGGCTGCTGGCCGCCGATTGTTGACCGCGCCAAGCACGAGAAAGTCGTTGCGCTGCTCACCGAGCCCGGGCGCCGAGTCAACGGCACCGCCCGCCCCGGCGCCCGCCGGCATCTGCTCAGCTGGGGGATAGGCGAGTGCGGGGTGTGTGGAGAGAAGCTGCGTGCCGTCACGCGCCGCGGGCAGCGCGGCAAGCCGCTCGATTTGTACATCTGCGACAGCAATAAGGGCTGCGTCGGCCGCTCCGAGCCGTCGGTCGACGAGGTCGTCAGGGAGGTCGTCATCGCGCGCCTGGCTCAGCCTGACGCACTGGACTGGCTACTCGGCGATGATGCGGAGGCGCGGCGGTGGTCCGACCGTGCCCGCGAGCTGAATCAACGTCTGAGCGAAGCGGCCGACGCGTTCGCCGAGGGCGCCATCAGCGCCGACCAGCTACGCCGAATCACCGCGCGCCTGCAGCCCGAGCTCGATGAGGCCGAACGGCGCCGCGCCGAGTCCGTCGTCTCGCTGGACATCAGCGCGGTGCAACCGCTGGCCGGCCCGCGAGCTCGAGAACGATGGGACGAGATGGCCGTATCCCAGCGCCGCGCCATATTGCAGGCGCTGCGACTGCGCGTGATTATCGACCGCACCCGGCCCGGTCCAGGTTTCGACCCCAGCAGCGTCAGATTCGAGTGGGACCGATGATCGACCGCATCCGCGTTTTCTGCGACGACGCCGTGCACTCCCGCGGCACTTACGAGCTCGGGGCGCTGATCTGCGACACCAGGGGATGGCGGCCAGTGCCACCCGAAAACGGGCGGCGATGCATTTCTCTGCAAGCTCTGCGCGAAATCGACGGTCGCACAGTGGAAATCGAACCAGGCTCCGATCTGCTCACGCCGAGCGACGCGAGCAACGTCCGGTACCGAATGCTGTTTGAATGCCACGGCCAGACGACGCCCGCGAGGTACGAGTCGCTAGCGGCATTCCTCGACACGTGGGCGGCGCACGGCCAAACCTCCATCAGTCTTAAGAATCTCGCTGCTAGCCTGTGAAGCGCCAACGACCGGTACGTCGGGCGCCCCGTAACAGCGTCGGTGAGCGCCAACAAGGGCCGGATGTCGCTCGGTGACAGCCTTGCCAGCGCGAGGGTTAATCTCTCGCGCTCTTGGAGGCCCTGGCGATGGCTTTGTCATCGGAAACCGCACATTATCGCGCTCGCATCGGTGCGCTGTCCCGCGACCGTAAGCCCGACGACCCGGAGCTGGTCGAGGCCCGCCGGGCGCTCCGTGCCCACCAACTGGCCGAGCACGTCGCGAGGGTCGTCGCCCAGGCGCCGCCGCTGACCGCCGAGCAGCGCGAGCGCATCGCCGCGATTCTGCGCGGCGGCGCAGCGTGAGCGACCGGCCCGGCAGCCTGATCGACTACGAACGCTCAGCTTGCCTGTGCGACGTCGGCGCACCCGACTATCTGGCCGCCGTCTGTGTGACCAACGCCGGCGACGAGGTGCTGTGGCTGGTAAGCAAGACCGCCCTCGCCGGGGGGCGCGCGCAACACGGAGACCCATCGCAGCCACACGAGGGGCTTGGGCGGCTGCCGGCCACCATGCGCGAGCGCATCTGGGGTGACAGTCTGCGCTGCGGGCGACCCACTTCGGCTGGCCAACCCTGCCGTCAGCGCGTCAAGGAACCTGGCCTGGCGTGCGGGCTGCACACCGCGAAGGCCGCAACGTGAGACCGCCGTTCGTCAGGGTCATGCCGGACGAGGTCGAGCGTTACGGCGCAGCGGCAGCCTTAGTGCTGGCCCACATTCGGTATCGGTGTGAGTCCAACGGACCTGGGCGCGTGACGGTGGCCGGCGTGCGTTGGTGGCGCGTGTCCTATTCCGAATTCGGCAGCGAAGTCGGATTGAGCGGCAGCGCAATTCGGCGCGCCTTGGAGCGTCTAGCAAACTCAATCGAGGTCGCAGAACACCCGCCGCGCGAGGACCGACGCCGATCTTACAAAATCGCCTCTGACCAGACAGAATACGAATCCGACAAACCTGCGAGCTGCCACAATACGAATCCGGCAGACCATGTGCCGAATTCGTACGATGGTCTGTCGAAATCGACACACCCCCCTGTCGAATCCGACAGATGCACTACTTATAGAGACCTTGGAGAAGTAACAGAAGAAGGGGGAGAAGCGCCCACCGTCGACGCCGAGCTCGTCGACGAGCCCACCAAGGCGATCGAGCAAACCGGCAAACAACTGCAGCGCATCAGCGGCGTACCCGCCGACCTGTCGAGCATTCCGGCCGAGCCGCCCCGCTACTGCTCGAGGCACATGCCTGCCGGCACAGAACTCAGCTGCGGTCCATGCCGCGATGCTCGGCACAACTACACGCGCTGGGAAAAGCGATACGGCGCAATCTGGGACGTGTTGCACCCGCCACCAATCGGCAAGACCGAAGCCAAGGCCCTCGGCAACCTGCTCGTCGCCGAGCGCCTGATTGCACGGATGGACTCGGATGACACGGAGCAACCGCCAGGGCCGGCCGCCGCGCCGCGCTATTTGTGCAACAGGTGCCGAGACCGCGGAATCGTGCTCAACAACGACGGCAAACCAGGCCGCGTCATCCGCGTCTGTCACTGCGACGGTGGCAGCCACCCAGCAATCGAGGGCGAACTCACCGATGAGCAACTCGCCTACGCACGCCAACTCCAAGGACAAACCCGATGATCGACGACACCGAATGGCGGGCCGCCGTCGCCGAGCTGACCGAATGGGACCACGCCGCCACCGACGACCCGCGAACCTACGCAGACCTGCACTCGCTCAACGGGATTCGGACACCATGAGCCACCTACGCGAACACCTCACCAACCCGGTCAGCGCCCTGGTCGCCGCCGCGCTGCGCCGCCGCTGCGAACTGTGCCACGCCCAACCCGGCCAGCACTGCCACAACCTCGCCGGTAACACCGGCCCGCTGCCCGGCGGCCGCATCGTCCACTTCACAAGGCTCACAACATGACCGCCGTCCTGGTCTGCCACCGCGAGCACCCGAGCACCGGCACACTGACCGCAGAGTGGACCTACTGGGACAGCCTCGAGCTGGCCCACCAGGCCGCGGCCGAGCTGCCGCCCTGCGGGCCACACTGCATCGGTGTGCACACCGTCGTCCCCGTCGAACTCGAGTCCGCCGCCCCCCGCGGCCGCCACCTCGCCAGGTTCCTGCCATGACCATCCGCCGCCCTGGTCCTCGGCGTGCCCATCCCCGCGCTGCCCGGCGCCCGCTGCCGCGGCCGACACGATCTGTTCGACCGCCCCCGCGCCCGCTGCGCCGGGCGGCCGCCGGCCCCCGCCGCCCGGCGGGAAGGTCCAATCGCCGTGACGCCTGTGACGCGACCGCTTTGTCAAGGCCCCGTGGGCGTGGACCCAACAAATTCCGATTTTCCAGGCCGATTGTCGGGCCGAAACGACCGAAAGGTATTGATTATGGCGAGAACTGGCCGCAAGGCCACTCCGAACCGGCTCAAGCTGCTGGCGGGCAGTCGGGAGCGGGACTTGAACCGCGACGAGCCGATTCCGTCGCCACCTGCTGACGGTGTCGACTTGACGAAGCCGCCGCGTGGTCTGGGAGCCGCCGCGGCGAAGGTGTGGCGTGAGCTGGCGCCCGACTTGGTCGACAAGCAGGTGTTGGCAGTCTGGGACTTGACGCTGTTCGAGGCGTTCTGTCGGACGGTGGCGCACTATCGGGCGTTGGAGGCGAAGGTTCGCCAGGACGGCTACACCGGGGCAGGCAGCCAGGGGCAGCCGATCAAGTCGGTGTACTGGGCGGCGCGTAACGATGCGCTCAAGCAGCTCATGGCGCTGGCGGCTCGTTTCGGGTTGACACCGGCTGACCGCGCCGGCCTGGTCGAGGGCGTCATGCCCGGCGGGGCCGGCCAGGGCCGTCCCGTGCTCGGTCCCGAAAGGCTGCTGAATTGAGGGCCGAGGATCGCCGGTTGTGCGAGGAGTTCGTGTCGCGGATGCGCGCGAAGGATGGCATTGGCTCCGACGAGTTGGCGATGGCGCACCAGGTCACCGCTATTTGCGCGAACGCCGACACGGTCGAGGAGATGGCGCTGTACCGGCTGGCTGTGGCGACGGTGGGACTGTGGTCTGTCGACGACACCGGCCCTGCGTGGTTGATTGCGCGCGCGGAGTTGGTGGAGGTGCAACTGGACGCGGCCATCGCAGATGCGTCGCCGCCGGGCGATCCCGATGGGCCGGAATCGGGCTGAGTGCGGCCCTCGGCGACGAACACGCGCCGCCGAGGGTGGTTGCACCCTAAATCTCATTCGTGTCATTCTGGGGGCAGCCGTGGGCGCTGACTGACCGAGATGATCCGTCGGGTACCCGCGGTGAGGAGCCCGCCACCGAGCTGACCCGCCGCCGTGAAGGTTCGCCCGCCGCCGAGAAATCGACCGCCGCCGGAACCGGATCGACCGCCGCTCAGCGACGTCGCCGCCGCCGAAATCGCCCGTTTCGGGCACCCCCTCATTCATGCTGCGCGGAATACGTTGCCGCGCACAATATTTCGGAGGCATCTTGCGATGAATCTCGCAGAGGAAGTCAAGACCAAGGCGGCCGCATACCGGGCCGGGCAGATCACCGATGCCGAGTTTTCGGCGTTCATGGACGACGCCGAGGCCCGCGCGGCCCAAGACGCGACCGCCCAGCGTGCCCGGCAGTGGCGCAACGCCGGCTATGCAGCCGCCGAGGGCGCCGTGGTCGGCAAGCAGGTGACCGGACGCCAGGTGGCGCCGCTCGGCCTGGACGAGGAGTCGTCGCGCGCGCTGTATGAGGCCGTGGTGTCGCGGCAGTCGCTGCAAGTCAAGGCGTTCTCGTCTCCTGACTCGCTGCTGCCGGCGCAGCTGGTGCCCAATGTCTTGGGGCCGGTGCACGAGAACCGGATTTTGGACCGGCTGCCGGTGCAGGCGATCAGCGCGCCGTCGGTCGAGTACATCAGGCACAACAGCACGACCGGCGCCGCGGCCGTGGTCGCCGAGGGCGGGCTCAAGCCCGAGCTGGTGCTCAACACGCAGCAGATGACCGCGACCGCGCAGAAAATCGCCGCGCACACCGCCACCACGTACGAGGCGATTTCGGACTGGGACTCGTGGACCGGCTATGTGCAGGCCGAGCTGTTCCGGCAGATCATCGACGTCGAGAACGCCGAGCTGTTGGGCGGCGCTGGCACGACCGGGCACCTCACCGGATTGCTGCACACCTCGGGAATCCTGACGCACGACCACAGTGCGGACGCGACTGGCGTCACGACGCTGGACGCGGTGGAGATGAGCATTGCGGCGCTGCGCACCGGGGCGGCGCTGGCTGAGCCGGACCTGCTGGTGCTCAACCCGCTCACCTGGTCGGCGATGCGCCGCGAGAAGGACAGCCAGAACCGCTACCTGGTCGCACCCGATCCCACCCAGGGCGCCGCGAGCTCGCTGTGGGGTGTCGAGGTGCTCGTCACCACGGTGCAGGCCGCCGGCACCGGACTGCTCATCGACAGCAGCAAGTTCGGCCGCGTCCTGCTGCGTGAGGGCCTGTCGCTGCGCACCGGCAGCGCCAACGACGACTTCACGCACAACCTGGTGCGGTTCGTCGGCGAGGAGCGCCTGGCGCTGGCCGTCGAGCGGCCGGCGGCGCTGCTGTCCATTACCGGCCTACCGACGAGCTGACAGGAGCGTCTGCGGTGAAAGTCAAGGTGCTGCAACCGTTTCAGGTCTGCCACGACGGCGCGATCCACCGGCCCGGCAAGACCGCCGAGGTGCCCGACCACGTCGGGGAGCTGTGGCTGGCCTCGGGATGGGTCGACGAGGTCGGCGGCCGCAAGCGCAAAGCCGGCTGGGTACCTCAGGCGGTGTCGGAGGCGGGCACGCCGGTGGTCGACGAGGACGGCAGGCCGGTCCCACCGGCCGGCGACGGCGCCCCTGTCGACGAGTGACCGCGCCGGCCAGCGCGACGCGCCGCGGCGTCTGCAGGCAGCTGCGCGGCGAGGCCGCGTTCGACATCATCATCGCCGGCGGCCACCGCGAGCCCGGCGGGGTGATCCTCGGGCCGAGCCAGTGGCGGCAACCGTTCCCCGAGCGGGTGCCAATCACCGTTGTACGGCACGGCGAAAGCCAGGTCGTCGGCGAAGGAACGCCGCTGCTCGACCGCAAGAACAACCTCCGCATCCGCGGCATGTGGTCAACGACCCCGCTCGGAGAATACGTGAGAACCCTTGTCGCGCAACGTGTTCTGCGTGAGGCGAAGCTGGAATATACCGACACCATCGACGACGCCGGCCAGCTGGTGCGCGAGGTGCTCGGCGGGGTGTTCACGCTGCCCACCGGGCCGCCGACCGTTGGCGGCGGCGCTGAGCCGGCGGCCGAGCTGCTCGGTCTGGCCGCCCGCATCTACACCGCCACACCGGCCCAGCGGGCCGTCCTGGCCGACCAGGTCATCGCCTGCGCTCTCGCGCTGGGAGGAACTGCGCCGGCCTAGTCGCCGAGGCCCAGCTCGTCCCGCAGCTGCCGCGCGGGAATCGTCTCGCCTGTCCGCAACAGCACGCTGAGGTCATCTTCGAGCAGCTCCATCGACAGGCTGATCACGTGGGCCGGCACGCCGCGGGCCAACGCATCCGCGACCGCGTCGCGCAGCTGGCCGGCTGCCGCACTGATGGCCTGGACGTCGTACACCCGAATCGTCGGGTCGTCAGCGTCCATCTGATCAAGCCAGCGTTCCGCTGCCTGGGTTCCACCCGACTCACTCACGCTGACCAGTATCCCGTCGCTCGCCACGCGGACCAAGAGCGCGACAGCGGGACTCAGCGTGTCCACACAAATGTGCGGCTAACGCGCTACGTGTGTCGGTGCCGCGCACTACGCTCTGCAACGTGCAGGTGCCGACTTGGATCGCGCTGGCCGCTTTGGTAGCACCGGCCATCTCGGCCGCGGTGGCAGTGATTCAGGCCAGACGCGCCACAAAAGCAAAGGACGCGGCGCAACTTCACGAGGCCAAAGCCGAACAGAACGCCGCACGAGCAACCAAGGCGGCCGAAGAAGCTGCGGCCTGGCAGCGCCAGGCCGCAGCGGCGGCCCAGCGGTCGGCCGAGGCCCTCGAGGCGCAGAACCGGATGGCTGAAGAACATGCTGAGCGCGCCGAGGGCGTTCCCTGGGAGTTGAGGCACGCACAAGGTGACCAGTACGACCTCTGGAATGTCACCGACACCGCCAAGTTTGGCGTAAAGATTTCAGGTGGGGGCGTTGCAGGTGATCCCGTGTTCGACCGTGTCGACGGCCGCAGCTCCGCGCGGTTCATGATTGCCCCGTTCGGCGGTGAAGCCGACCGGATAGATGTGACGTGGCACCGTCGCGACGACCTGTCCGATCAGCCGCCGCAACAGTGGCGAGGCACAAGGCCGCCGAAGCTATAGCGCGGCAAGCGCCGCAGCGCGTATCTCGTCGTCGTCGACGGCGGTGTACCGCTCGGTGGTGGCTATCGAGGTGTGGCCGAGGAGCACCTGGACGGCGCGCAGGTTACGGCTGCCGCGATAGGCGCGGGTGGCGAAGCGGTGCCGCAGCTTGTGCATCGACCAGCCGGCCGGCAACGCGTCGGCGACCAGCTTGCCGACGTGCTCGGCCGTGAGGTGCCCGCCGGCCGGCCACGCCGGGAACAGCCAACCGACGGCCGGCAGATACGGGGTGTGGCCGGCGGCACCGGCCCGCAGCACCGCGGCCAGCGAGTCGCTGATCGGCACGACCCTGGTCTTGCCGCCCTTGCCGTGTACGACGAGCTGCGGCCCGCCGACGCCGTCGACCAGGTCGCTGGTGTGGACCTGGGCGACCTCGGCGCGCCGCAGGCCGGCCTCGGCCGCGAGCCGCATCATCAACGTGACACGCGCATCCGCGGCCGAAATGGCTTGCTGCCAGGCATCATCAGGCACCGGCCGCGGCACCGCCGGCGGTATCCGCACCGCCGGCAGCTCGTCACCGATGTTGGCCGGCACGCGGCCGGCCCGGTGTGCCCAGCGGAAAAACTCACGCGCCGCAGCCCGGTAGAACCGCCGCGTCTCCGGTTTCCACTGCTGCCCGCCGAACCATTCGACGAGCAGCTGCCCGGTCACCTCAGCGGGTGGCCGGCCCACGCCGCGGGCAATGCGCGACACGGCGTGTCGGCGTGCGTCGACCGTGCGCGCGCTCTGGCCTGCCGCCGCCAGGTGCAGGCAGTAGTCGGCGACGGGTTGCCGCCACGCCGCCGGGATGCGGGCCGGCGCCGGCCCCGGCCGGCCGCCGCGGTACCGCTCGACCAGGTACGCCTCGATGGTCTCCAACCGGCCGGCGATCACAGGGCCGCCGGCATCGCGCAGCTCGAACACATTGCCGCGCCGCGCCATCTGCACCTGCAGCGCTGCGGCTTGGCGGCGCGCGATCCGCGCCCGACTGGCCTCGGTCGCCGTCATGTCAGAGCGTCGAGTGAGTCGGCCGCATCGAGCAGCGCAGCCGCCAGTCGACGGGCCTGCGGTGCCGTGAGTTCGGCGTCGCCGGTGTCGGGGCGGAGCAACACGTACCGGAACAGTTCGCCGTTGCCGTACTGCGCGCCGGCGACAGTCACGCTGACCTCGCCGACGTCGTGCTGCGACCACGTCAGCGGCCGGTAGCAGTCCTGCGGGCAGCTGCGGCCTGTGATGTCGTGCCAGATATCCCAGTCACCGGCGACCGCACCGGCAGGGATCGGCGGGCAAGAAGCATTGCTCAGGTCATTGTCGCGGCTCATGGCCGAGGAGCCTATTGCACCGAATTACGTTGGTAAATAGGCAATTTGAACGCTTAATCATTGCGCTACAGGGCTGTAGCGCGTTGGACAGTCGGCCGCGTAGACGGACGTGGCGCTCGGGCGAGCGCAGTATCGAGAGTGCCGCGCTTCACCAGCCGCGTTCGCGCCACTCCGCTACGTGCGGTCGCTCGACGCCGAGTGTGGTGTCGTCGCCGTGGCCGGGGTAGATCACCGTGGCGTCGTCGTAGCGGTCGAAAACTCTGGTTTCCAGGTCTCCGATGAGCGACTCGAATTCTTCCGGGCGTGTTGTACGCCCAGGACCGCCCGGGAACAGGCAGTCGCCGGTGAACAGCTGGGTGACGCCGCCGGTAGCGGGCCCGTCCAGGGCCAGTGCCACCGATCCCGGAGTGTGCCCGCGCAGGTGGATGACGTCGAAGGTGAGCTCACCGATCTGGATCGTGTCGCCGTTGGCCAGCAAACGGTCCGGTCGGACCGGTAGTGGCTCCGCGTCGATCTTGTGCGCCGCCGTGGGTGCTCCGGTGGCGGCGGCGACCGCCTCCAGGGCCTGCCAGTGGTCGAAGTGCTGGTGGCTGGTCACGATCAACGCCAGCTTGGGGGCGTGCCGGCGGATCAGGTCGATCAGCGCGTCGGCGTCGTTAGCGGCGTCGATGAGCAGTGTGTCTCCGGTCGCGGAACAGGTCACCAGGTAGGCGTTGTTGTCCATCGGGCCGACCGAGGCCTTCAGGATCGTCGCGCCGGGCAGCGTGCGCTGGGCGGCGGTGCCCGGGTCGACGTGTCCGGTGTAGGAGTCGGAAACAGTGATCATGCTGGTCACGCTACTTGGTCAGGCGCGGGCCGGCAGCGGCCGGACGAGGCTTGTCGGTGGCTGCACCTAGCATGGATTGCGGCCTGCGCTGTGAGCTGTTCGTCACGGCAGGGCTCTACGAGTTTCAGCTGAAAGGGACAGCGTGGCCGACCGTCTCATCGTCAAGGGCGCGCGCGAGCACAACCTGCGCAGCGTCGACCTTGACCTACCCCGCGACGCCCTGATCGTGTTCACCGGGCTATCCGGGTCGGGCAAATCGTCGCTGGCCTTCGACACGATCTTCGCCGAGGGACAGCGCCGCTACGTGGAATCGCTGTCGGCGTATGCGCGCCAGTTCCTGGGGCAGATGGACAAACCGGACGTCGACTTCATCGAGGGCCTGTCGCCGGCGGTGTCCATCGACCAGAAGTCGACCAACCGCAACCCGCGCTCGACGGTCGGCACCATCACCGAGGTCTACGACTACCTGCGGCTGCTGTACGCCCGCGCGGGCACGCCGCACTGCCCGATCTGTGGTGAGCGGATCGCGCGCCAGACGCCCCAGCAAATCGTCGACCAGGTGCTCGCGATGGACGAGGGCATCCGGTTCCTGGTGCTGGCGCCGGTGGTGCGCACCCGCAAAGGCGAGTTCGCCGACCTGTTCGACAAGCTCAACGCGCAGGGCTACAGCAGGGTTCGGGTCGACGGCGTGGTGCACCCGCTGACCGATCCGCCCAAGCTGAAGAAGCAGGAGAAACACGACATCGAGGTGGTGGTCGATCGCCTCACCGTCAAGGCCGGCGCCAAGCAGCGACTGACCGACTCGGTGGAGACCGCGCTCAACCTCGCCGACGGCATCGTGGTCCTGGAGTTTCCCGACGACCGCGACGAGCACGACCGGCCGCGGGAACAGCGGTTCTCCGAGAAGCTCGCCTGCCCGAACGGGCACGCGCTGGCCGTCGACGACCTCGAACCACGGTCGTTCTCGTTCAACTCGCCCTATGGCGCCTGCCCCGAATGCGTCGGCCTGGGCATCCGCAAGGAGGTCGACCCCGACCTGGTGGTGCCCGACCCGGAACTGACGCTGGCCGAGGGCGCGGTGGCGCCGTGGTCGGCCGGGCACACCGCCGAGTACTTCACCCGGATGATGGCCGGGCTCGGTGACGCGCTGGGATTCGACGTCAACACCCCCTGGCGCAAACTACCGGCGAAGGCGCGCAAGGCGATCTTGGAGGGCGCCGACGAGCAGGTGCATGTGCGCTACCGCAACCGGTACGGCCGCACCCGGTCCTACTACGCCGAATTCGAAGGCGTGCTGGCGTTCCTGCAGCGCAAGATGGCCCAGACCGAATCCGAGCAGATGAAGGAACGCTACGAGGGCTTCATGCGGGACATCCCGTGCCCGGTGTGTGAGGGCACCCGGCTCAAGCCGGAGATCCTCGCGGTGACGCTGGCGGCGGGGGAGCACGGCCCCAAGTCCATCGCCGAGGTCTGCGACCTGTCCATCGCGGACTGCTCGGATTTCCTCAACGCGTTGACACTTGGCCACCGCGAGCGGGCGATCGCCGGGCAGGTGCTCAAGGAGATCCAGTCGCGGCTGGGCTTTCTGCTCGACGTCGGGCTGGACTACCTGTCGCTGTCCCGGGCGGCGGCCACCCTGTCCGGCGGCGAAGCTCAGCGCATCCGGCTGGCCACCCAGATCGGCTCCGGTCTGGTCGGTGTGCTCTACGTGCTCGACGAGCCGTCCATCGGCCTGCACCAGCGCGACAACCGCCGCCTCATCGAAACCCTCACGCGCTTAAGGGATTTGGGTAACACGCTGATCGTCGTCGAGCACGACGAGGACACCATCGAGCACGCCGACTGGATCGTCGACATCGGGCCGGGCGCCGGCGAGCACGGCGGCCACATCGTGCACAGCGGGCCCTACAGCGAGCTGCTGCGCAACAAGCAGTCGATCACCGGCGCCTACCTGTCGGGCCGGGAGAGCATCGAGATGCCCGCGATGCGCCGGCCCGTCGACCCGAAGCGGCGACTGACCGTCGTCGGTGCCCGCGAACACAACCTGCGCGGCATCGACGTGGCGTTTCCGCTGGGCGTGCTGACCTCGGTGACCGGGGTGTCGGGCTCGGGCAAGTCCACTCTGGTCAACGACATCCTGGCCGCGGTGCTGGCCAACCGGCTCAACGGCGCCCGCCAGGTCCCCGGACGGCACACTCGGGTCACCGGCCTGGATCACCTGGACAAGCTGGTGCGGGTGGACCAGTCGCCGATCGGGCGTACGCCCCGCTCCAACCCGGCCACCTACACCGGCGTCTTCGACAAGATCCGCACCCTATTCGCGGCCACCACCGAGGCCAAAGTCCGCGGCTACCAACCCGGCCGGTTCTCCTTCAACGTCAAGGGCGGCCGGTGCGAGGCCTGCACCGGCGACGGCACCATCAAGATCGAGATGAACTTCCTGCCCGACGTGTACGTGCCGTGCGAGGTGTGTCAGGGCGCGCGCTACAACCGGGAAACCCTCGAGGTGCATTACAAAGGCAAGACCATCTCCGAGGTGCTGGACATGTCCATCGAGGAGGCCGCCGAATTCTTCGAGCCGATCAGCGGCATCCACCGCTACCTGCGCACCCTGGTCGACGTCGGGCTGGGGTACGTGCGACTCGGCCAGCCCGCGCCGACGCTGTCCGGCGGTGAGGCCCAGCGGGTGAAGCTGGCCTCCGAACTGCAGAAGCGATCCACCGGGCGCACCATCTACGTGCTCGACGAGCCCACCACCGGCCTGCACTTCGACGACATCCGCAAGTTGCTCAACGTCATCAGCGGCCTGGTCGACAAGGGCAACACGGTGATCGTCATCGAGCACAATCTGGACGTGATCAAGACCTCCGACTGGATCGTCGACATGGGTCCTGAGGGTGGTGCCGGCGGCGGAACCGTTGTGGCGCAAGGCACTCCGGAAGACGTCGCCGCGGTGCCGGAGAGCTACACCGGCAAGTTCCTGGCCGAGGTGCTCGGCCCGGCGAGCACCGGCCCCAAGCGGACCGCCAGCAAGCGACGCAAAGTCAGCGCGTAATTTCGCCGCGCCGCGGCGGTAGTCTCTGCGACGTGGACGAGTTGCTGCAGGTCGATCTGGACAACCTGCACCGGCTCGGCGCCACCCTGGCCGGGCATGCGGATGCGATCGCAGGGTGCAAACTCACCGTCGCGGTGGCGATGCCGGGCTCACCGGTCCAGATCGCCGCCGATCAGGTCGGCGACGGGGTGGTCAAGGCATTCGGCGTGGTCGGAAAGTGCGTGCGCCGAATGGCCGAGGCGTCGACCAACGCCGCCGCCACCTACGAGGAACTCGATCAGGCGTTCGCGGCCCAACGACGCCTGTACAGCGACGGCCGCTGAGTCGCGGTGACCACCATCAGCCACGTGCGTGGTTGCCAGCCCGAGACGATGACGGCGTTCGCCGAGGATCTGAGCGCACAGGGCAACACTTTCACCTCGCGCGTCGAGCAGGCCGAACGCGACGTCGACGCCGCGATGAACACCTGGAAGGGTGCGGCAGCCGGCGCCGCTTCGGTGCGCGCGACGTCACAGCGGCTGGCCGCCAACCACATCGGCTCCGCCGTGGTGACGCTGGCCGACACCTTCAACACTTACGGCGCCCAACTGAGCGGATACCGGAACACGTTGCTGCGAATAGTCGACGGCGACATCCCGGCCGCCGGGATGACCGTGGACGACGCGGGCAACGTCAAGGCGCCGCAAGTGCCGGGCGCACGATCGGGGGGACTTGCTGGCCTACCTGCTGCAGGGGCAGCTCGACGGCCAGGCTGCCGATTTCCAGACGCGCGTGAAGAATCTGCTGACTCAATTCGGGGATGCGGAAACCCAAGCGGCGCAAGCGATCTCCACCGGACTGCAGGAGCTGACCGGTTACGCACAGCACCCCGACGGGCCGGCGGTGCGCCCGCAGGTGCAGGCCATCATCGACGGCCACGCCCAGCTGCCCACCGACCCCAAACAGCTGCACGATTTCTGGGCGGGACTTTCGCCCGCGGAGAAGGACGCCCTCTACCGCCACGACCACTACATCGGGAATCGCAACGGCTTGCCCGCGGTCGACCGTGACTACTACAACCGTGAAACCCTGGCCGACGAACTGAGCCGGGCCCGCTCCGCCGCGGCACAGGTCGAGGAGCTGCGCGCGCAGCACCCGGATTGGGCGGCGGGACACAACATTCCCTCACCCAACGAACCGGGTGCGATTTTCGACGACCGCGTGGCCTACGAGCAGTGGCAGCGGCGCTACGACGCCGCCCTGGCCGGCACGAGAACCCTGCCGGATCTGCAGGCCGTCGACAAGGCCGTCGGCGGCAAACCCGACCGCAAGCTGTTGCTGCTGGACACCCAGACCGGTCGACAGGCGCACGCTGCCGTCGCGATCGGCGACCCGGACACCGCCACCCACGTCTCAGTCACCGCGCCCGGGCTCAACACCACCGTGCACGGGGCAATCGACGGGATGGCCTCGGAAGCGACGCACGTCCGGGAAGAAGCGCTGCGACAGCTGCGCACCACCCCGGGGCACGCCCACGACACCGTATCGGCGATCGCCTGGATCGGCTACGACGCGCCGCAGGTCCCCGGAACCGACGACCTCGGCAGATCGCTGGCCGGCGGTTGGGACGTCAGCCACGACACCCTTGCCCGCGCCGGGGCGCACCAGCTGGCCGGCTTCTACGACGGGATCACGGCCGCCCATGACGGGGGGCCAGCGCATCTGACCGCCATCGGCCACTCCTACGGGTCGTTGACCACCGGCCTGGCCCTGCAGGAACCCGGCAATCACGGGGTCAGCGACGCCCTGTTCTACGGTTCGCCGGGCATCGAAGCCAGCACCCCACAGCAACTACATCTGCAGCCCGGGCACGTATTCGCCATGGAAACCCCGGACGACCCCATCCAATACACCTACGACGCACCGCCGCTGGTCCATGCCGGCGCCCCGTTCCTGCCGTTTCCGCTGAACGTGATCGCCGAGGGCGGCCTGACCGCGTTGGATGCCTCCGGAGCCGGTCATTTCGGACCCAACCCCGCCACCAACCCCGAATTCACCCGGCTGGCCACCGGTCCGGTCGCCATACCCGACGGACACGGCGGAAGCCTCAACCTGGAAGGCGCGCACGGGCACAGTGATTATCCTCGCCAGGGTGGCAACAACCTGCCGCGCACCACGGGCTACAACATCGCCGCCGTCGTCGCCGGCCTGGGTGACCATGCGATCCGCGGAGACTGACGACCAGATGAGAAAGCCCACCGCACCGATCCGCACGGCCGTTCGCTGCGCGGCGACACTTGCGGTTCTGCTAGCGACGACAGGATGCCACGTGGAACAGCCCTATCCGCCCACCCCGTCCAGCGATGCCGCACACGCCCTGCAGCAGCTGAAAGCCCTGCCGTCCTTGGAAGACACCAAGACCCAACTGCAGTCCGCGATGGACGCGATAGCCGCGGCGGCCAGCGCGAGAATTCCCTCGATCCGGTGGGAAACCCTGGAC
The DNA here is from genome assembly GCA_021654635.1 of Mycobacterium kiyosense. Taxonomy (NCBI): domain Bacteria; kingdom Bacillati; phylum Actinomycetota; class Actinomycetes; order Mycobacteriales; family Mycobacteriaceae; genus Mycobacterium; species Mycobacterium kiyosense. The sequence goes on along the minus strand of AP025179.1, from coordinate 3,334,444 downwards.
CAGGGCAGCAGCGACAACTGCCAGCGACCGTACGAGCAAACCGCTGGCCAGAGTTTCTTTCTGCCGCAACGCGTCGCGGAGAACGTCGCTGTTTCCGAGCCGGACTGGGCCGCGATCGTCGCGGCGGCCAAGGACTCGGCCGCCAAGCTGGACGCCACCGACGTCCAGGTGATGAAGGACCAGCCCAGGGATCACGACGTCTGGTTCTCCGGTCCCACCGGGCTGTCCATCAAAGTGTCCTACGGCGGCAACCTGGTGATCGCCGGATACACCGGCTGCCGGCTTCCCAACGACAAGAAGTGAGGCCGACGGGGTTGGCGGACAACGACTTCGAAGAGCTCGGGCTCAAGGTGCAGCGCGCTCAGCGCGCCCTCGAGCAGGCCCGCGGTGTCGGGACGGCCGACGGCATCCACGTGGTCGTGGACGCCGAAAACCGGCTGCTGTCGGTGAACGTACCCGACGAAGACGCGATCATCGCCGCCTACCGCGCCGCGGTGGCTGACGTACAGGTCAGGGTCGAGGACGCCATGAGCGAGGTGCGGTCCGACCCGCGGTTCGAGGCGATGTCGACCTTCGTCGAGGCGAACTCGGCTCGGCTGGACGCCGAGCGTGCCCAGCGTGAGCAAGACGACGAAGCCTACTACGAAGAACAGGCCCGACGCGGTTGGCGGGATCGCTGAAGGCGAAAGTCTTTGTCGCCCAGTGTCAGTGCACGCGCTGCAGAGCCGCTTCCTCGGTCTGGGCGCCTTCGCCGCGACCGAGTGCGACGGTCGCTGCCGCCATCGTCGCGATGGCGGCCGGCAGGATCACCGCCCCGACGCCGTGGGCCGTCAACTGCTCGCCCAGCACCACGACGCCCAGCGCCACCGCCACGACCGGCTCGCCGACCAGCATGACCGGCACCGACGCCTGCAAGGCGCCCGCCTGGAAAGCCCACTGCTGCAACGCGGTAACGGCCACGGCCAGCGTTACCAGCAGATAGGGCGCGGGAGCGGAGAGCAGGGCGGGCCAGCCGCCCACCCCGACCAGGTGTGTACACGTCTTGGTCAGCAGGGCGATCATCCCGAGTCCGACGGCCACCGCCACCCCCAGGGACGTCGCACGAACCCTGCCCGTGGTGCGACGTGCCACCCACACGCACAGCACCACCACCGGCACCGTCGCGGCGCAGGCGAGCGCCCAGGCCGGCGCCGTGGGGCGATAGTGTCCTTCCCTCGGCCGCCCGACCAGTACGAAAACCGCCAGCGCGGCGGTCAGTAACGTCGCCCACGCCCACTCGGGCCCGGTTACCCGCTTGCCGGTCCGCCAGGCACTCATGGGCAGCACGAACAGCAGCGAGGACACCAGCAGCGGTTGCACCAGCATCAGCGACCCGTGGGCGAGTGCGAGCGCCTGAAATGCGTAGCCGGCTACGGCCGACGCCGTCCCCGCCCACCACAGCCCGTCGCGAAGCACCGCCGCGGCGGCTGCCGGTAGCGGTTTGTCGCTGACGGTCGGACGCTGCAGAGCGGCCTGACGCACCACAATGCCCAAAGCCAGAAACAGCGACGCCGCCGCCGCCGATCCGATTGCCGCAAGGTGCGTACCCAGCCAATGCATGACCCGCTACATACCCCTTGCGCTCGTACCTGACTCAGGCCGGTGCCAGCGGCCCGCGGCCGGACTTGGACAGCGGCGAAGGAAAGCGCGGGCTGATTCGCGCCCCGTCCAGCCAGGCGGTGAGCTCGTCGGCCCGCTGCTGCAGTGCGCGGCGCCCGTCCGCGCCCGGGTCTTCCAGCAACTGCAGCCGGACCCGCCCGGGTTGGCCGGGCTCTGTTTCCTGGCACCAGCCGCCTACCACCTGCCCGTTCCACCACGCGGTGGGACCGGCGTTTCCGTTGCGGTCGAAAATCTGGTCGCGATGTTCGCCGAGATACCAGTCGCGTTCCGACCATCCCATCGTGGTGGGGTCCAGCGCCGGGAGCAGCGCGGCCCACGGCGGCGCGTCGGCCTCGGTGCCCAGGTCTTCGGCCAGCGCGTAACCGGGATTGCCGTGCATGTCCACTTCCACCGCCCCGATCGCGGCCAGCGCCACTCGGGTGGCGGTCAAAGTGGTGCCGAACCACCACTTGATGTCGGTGACACTGGCCGGCCCGAAGGTGTGCAGCCAACGCCGGACCAGTTCGGCGCGCGCCGTACCCTCGGGCGGTGGTGCGCCGGCCTGGTCCAACCAGTCCCGGGCCGGCACCCACCGTGGTCGTGACGTCGTCCAGGACCCGTCGTTGGGGCCGCGCACCACCGCACCGCTTGCGGCCAGCACGGTCAACACCCGGGGGGGCCACCGGAGTTGAACCGCCCCAAGGTTTTCCGGGGGCGGGATCGTAGGTTCCGGCCAGCTCCGGCAGTGCCGCCCGCAGTTCGGACGTGTTCGCCGGACCGTGCTCGCCGAGGTGACGCAGCACGGCCGCGCCGGCCTGATTCAGCCACCCGTCGCCGTCGTCAGTCACGCCGGCCTTGTGCAGGTCGCCGATCAGGCGGCGCCGCTCGTTGTCGGCGACGGCGGCGCTGGCCGCCGACTGAACCAGCGGAAAGTCGTCGGTGTTCACCAGCCACAATGTCCGCCGCATCGCCAGATGTTTTATGGCAGAACGTCTTTGGTAGAGCAACCGGTCCAGGTCGGCGACGGTGAAGTCGGGGCAGCGGGCCCACAGCGACAGGTACGGCGTGGCCGGGTCGGTGGCGTGCAGGCCGAGCAGTCCGGCGGTGACGCGGGTCGCCGAACCCCGTGCCGACAGGAAGTGCCTGCGCGCCAGCCGGTTTCGGCGTTCCGCGATGCTGAATTTGCGCACGGCTCAATGGTTCCCGGGGGTCACTTGGGTAGTTTCGTGGCCATCTTGTTGGCGATCAGCCGAGCCTGGTTGATGACCCCGGGCGCGCAGACGTTGACGTCGAACACCACGTTGGACACCGCACTCAGCACGTGCTGGCAGATCACCGGGCTGTCGGCCAGCGTGCGGGTCAGCGCAATATTGGGCGGGTTGCCGCTGAGTTGCCCGAACGTCCATTCCGACGTCTTGCCGCTGTTGACCTGGGTCACCGACTTTCCGGCGCAGTACTGCCACGACTCCGCCTGTGCGGCAACGAAATCGGCCGCCTGCCGGGCGGAGGCGAAAACCGCCGATCCCTGGACCACCACATAGCCGGGATTGGCGTTCGGCTTCTGCAACAGCTGCGCCGACATCCCGGTGTAGCCGCTGCTCTTATACGTCCGCGTCTGGAAACCGATGAGGGCGCCCAGGCAGCGTTCGTCGGACAACGAGTTCTCCGGGCCCGGGTCCTTCATCTCCGAGACGTTGTGGTCCAGAAGGATGCCGGTAGTCCCGACGCTGGTGTTGACCTCCTGCTCGGTGAGCAGCAGCGACCCGAGTTGCGCCGCGGTTACCAGCGGCGCCGCCGACGGCGCGGCGGTGGTGGTGACGGCCGCACTGCCCGCGGCGGGCGAGGTGGCGGTGCTGCTTGCCTCGTTTCGTCCACCGCCGCCGCGGCTGCCGCTGATCAACCAGATGCCGGCGCCGGCCAGGAGCACCACCACTACCAGCGCCGCGGCCGGCAACAACCACCGGTTGCGGCGTGGTGCCGGGGCCGGCCGCCACTGCGGCGCCGGGTGCGCGGGTCCCTGCGGCGGCGGTGCCGCGTACGTCGGATGCGACACCGGTGGCGTCCAGTGCGGTTGGGTGACCGGCCCGCTGGGCGCCGGGAGCGGCGGGGGCGGCGGGCCGGGATGCTGGGTGTGCTCGATGATGGTGGCCGCCCGATCCCGGTCGGGCGCGCTGAGCGCCTCTCTGGCTGCCCGGGCCAGCTCACCGGCCGTCGAGAACCGGTCCGCCGGATTCTTGGCCATGCCGCGGTCGATCACCCTGTCGAACGCCGCCGGGATATCGTGGCGCGCCTGGCTGGGCCGCGGGACGGGCTGCATCATGTGCGCCGCCATCAGTGCGCTCAAGTTCTGCGTCTGGTAGGGCGGTGACCCGGTGAGACTCTCGTACAGCACGCACGCCAGCCCGTAGATGTCGGATCGGTAGGTGGTCTCGTCGTCGGCGAACCGCTCGGGCGCCATGTACCGCCAGCTGCCCACCGCGGTGCCGGTTTTGGTCAGTTGTTGGTCCGTTGCCGCCGCAGCGATGCCGAAGTCGACCAGGTAGGCGAAGTCATCACCGGTGATCAGGATGTTCTCCGGCTTGATGTCGCGGTGGATGACACCGGCGCGGTGGGCGGCGTCCAGCGCGGCGGCCACCTGGGTGATGATCGCGACGGCTCGCGGGGGGGGAAGCGCGCCGGTGCGCGCCAGCAGCGACCCGAGGTCCTCGCCCTCTATGAAGCGCATGTCGATGTACAACTGGCCGTCGATTTCCCCGAAGTCGTGGATCGGCACGATGTGGGGTTCCTGCAGACGCCCGGCGGTGTGCGCTTCGCGCTGCATGCGGCGCCGGAAGGTGTCGTCGGAGTTCAGTTCCTGAGACATCAACTTCAGCGCGACGGTGCGGTCCTTGACCGTGTCGTGGGCTTCGTAGACCTCACCCATCCCACCACGGCCCAGCAGTCGGCCCAGCCGGTACGGGCCGAACTGACGGCCGGTCCGCGAGGTTGGCGACGTGTCACTCATCGGTGTGCATCGACTCCCGGATCTGCGCCAGGCGCTCGGCGGCCGCCCGCTGACGCTGCTGGTAATCCTCTTCGACGGACCGGCCTTCGGTCGTCTCCGCCGCCAGTTCCTCGGCCCCCAGTGCGGCGCCGTAGCGCGATTCGATCTTCTCGCGCACCGAATCGAACGTGGGCACCCCGGCGCTGTCATAGCCGGGGTCGGGGACAGGAGCGCTCGGCTGTTCGGGCATGCTCGTCACGTTACTTGGGCTGCCGACGGCCGAAATAACGCACCATCGGGTGCCGACGCACCGAAGTCAGCTCCCGGGCGGCCGGGAAGTGTCGCGGCCACGCGTGGGGTCAGTGCGGCTTGGCCAGCGGGAAGGGCAGCGTCTCGCGGATGCTGCGCCCGGTGATCAGCATCACCACCCGGTCGACGCCCATGCCCAGCCCGCCGGTGGGCGGCATCGCGTATTCCATCGCCTGCAGGAAGTCCTCGTCGAGTTGCATGGCCTCCGGGTCGCCGCCGGCGGCCAGCAGCGACTGCTCCTCGAGACGGCGCCGCTGTTCCACCGGATCGGTGAGTTCGCTGTAGGCGGTGCCCAGTTCGACGCCCCACGCCACCAGGTCCCAGCGCTCGGCGACGCCGCGCCTGCTGCGGTGCGGCCTGGTCAGCGGCGACACCGAGGTGGGGAAGTCGATGTAGAAGGTGGGCTGTTCGGTGCGCGCCTCGACCAGGTGCTCGTAGAGTTCCAGCACCACCGCGCCGGCGTCCCAGTAGGCGCGGTAGGGGATGCGGGCGGCGTCGGACAGCTTACGCAGTCGGGCCAGGCCGGTGTCGGGATCGATCTGCTCGCCCAGGGCTTCGGAAACCGCGTCATGGACGGTCTTGACCGGCCAGACCCCGGAGATGTCGACCGGTTCCAGACGGCCGCTGTGGCTAACCGAATCATCCTGAGTCCTGGGCCGCATCGCGGTCTGTGCGCCGTTGGCGGCCTGGGCGGCGTTCTGGATCAGTTCGCGGCAGCCGTCGATCCACACCTTGTAGTCGGCGTGCGCCTGATATGCCTCCAGCAGGGTGAACTCGGGGTTGTGGCTGAAGTCGACGCCCTCGTTGCGGAAGGCCCGGCCGACCTCGAAAACCCGCTCCACGCCTCCCACACAGAGCCGTTTGAGGTACAGCTCCGGGGCGATGCGCAGGTACAGGTCCATGGAGTAGGCGTTGATGTGGGTCACGAACGGCCGGGCGGTCGCCCCACCGTGCACCTGCTGCAGCATCGGGGTCTCGACCTCGATGAATCCCTTGCCGAACAACGTTTCCCGGATCGACCGCAGTACGGCGCTGCGGGCGGTGATCAGGTCGCGGGACTCGGTGTTGACGGCCAGGTCGACATAGCGGGTCCGCACCCGGGCCTCGGGGTCGGTGAGCCCTTTCCACTTGTTCGGCAGCGGCCGCAGGCACTTGCCGATCAACCGCCAATCGCTCACGATCAGCGATCGGGTGCCCTTGTCGCTGAAGCCCATGTGCCCGGTCGTCTCCACCAGGTCACCGAGGTCGATCGCGGCGTTGAAGTCAGCGGCGCGGCCGTGCCGCAAACGTGAATTGTCCAGTAGCACTTGCATTTCCCCGGACCAGTCGCGCAGCTGGGCGAACAGCACGCCGCCGTAGTTGCGGACCCGCAGAATGCGCCCGGACACCACCACATCGGCGTCGTCGGCGGCCTGCAGTGCCTCGGTCACCGTGTGACTGGGCGGTTGGCCGACCGGATAGGCGTCAATGCCGTTGTCGCGCAGCTTCTTCAGCTTCGCCAGCCGCACCCGCACCTGCTCGGGCTGGCGGCGGCCCGACTCGTCGTGTTCGGGGATCTCGGCATCTTGCAGTCCGCTGACGTCCGGTGCGGTGCCGTCAGGGTGCAACAAGCCGGTCGCCACCAGCGGCTCCGGCACGGCGGGGTGATGACCGGTGTGCACCTTGTCGCGCCGACTGAACGGCAGCACTAGGAAGCCCTCGGCGATCACCGAGGCGACGCCGACCCGCGGGATCATCCGGGCGTCCTCGTAGCAGGCGTAACGGGGCACCCATTCGGGTTGATACTTGGCGTTGGAGCGGTAGAGGGTTTCCAGCTGCCACCACCGCGAGAAGAACACCAGCAGGCCACGCCACAACCGCGCTACCGGTCCCGCGCCGAGCTGCTCGCCCTGCTCGAATGCCGAGCGGAAAACGGCGAAATTCAACGAGATTCGGCTGATGCCCAGACTTTCGGCGTGCAGCGTCAGCTCGCTGACCATCAGCTCGATGGTGCCGTTGGGTGACTCCCGTGATCGGCGCATCAGGTCCAGCGAAACGCCGGTGGCGCCCCAGGGCACCAGGGACAGCATCGCAACCACCTCGCCGCCCGGGTTGACCGCCTCGACCAGCAGGCAGTCGGCGTCGGCGGGATCGCCCAGCCGGCCCAGCGCCATCGAGAAGCCGCGTTCGGTTTCGGTGTCGCGCCAGGCGTCCGCCCGCTCGACGGTTTTCGCCATCTCGTCGGGGGAGATGTCGCGGTGCCGCCGGATGCGCACCGTCAACCCCGCGCGCCGGGCCCGGGTGACCGCCTGACGCACGCCGCGCATCTCGGGCCCGGACAGCTTGTATTCGGCCGGCCGCAGAATGGCCTCGTCGCCCAGCACCAGAGCGTTGAGTCCGGCCTCGCGGAACACCTGGGCGCCTTGGGAACTGGCGCCCATCACGCCGGGCGCCCAGCCGTATGTCTGGCACAGCTGCAGCCACGCGTCGATGGCCTGCGGCCACGCTTTGGGGTCACCGACGGGGTCGCCGCTGGCCAGGCAGACGCCGACTTCCACCCGGTAGGTGATGGCGGCGCGCCCGCTGGGGGCGAAGATCACTGACTTGTCCCGCCGCGTGGCGAAGTACGCCAGCGAGTCGTTCTTGCCGTACAGCTCGACGAGCCCGCGGATCGCGGATTCGTCCTCGCCGGTCAGTGCGTTGTCCGCGCGCTGGGACAAAAACAGCACGATCGCGGCGGCGATCAGGGCGAACGCGCCGAACAGTCCGAATATCGCGTTCAGGAAGACATGCGGGCGCCCGGTGAACACGTCGGAGTCGATCAGGCCGAATCCGATCACCCGGTTGGCGACGTAGGGCAGCCGGTCCTGGGGCGCCAGCGTGCCGGGAAACATCTCCACCAGGGCCCACGACGCGAGGATTCCGATCGCCCCGCCGACCACCAGCACCGCGGCCGCCCGGAACAATGCGCCGCGGCGCACCTTGGCCCAGAATTCCCGGTAGCCCAGCACCAGCAGGACAGTGGCCACGATGTGAAAAGCGAAGCCGAGGTTCTCGCCGAACGCCTCGGCGGGGGTGTTGCCGCCCGCGGCGATGTCGGCGGCGTTGATGCCCGCGGAGACCACCATGTTGCCCAGCAGCACCACCCAGGCGATGCGTTTGCGCGCGGTGAGCGCCGCGGCCAGCAACGCGAGCACGAACGACCAGGCGAAGCTGGTGTCCGGGAAGTTGAACAGGTAGCTGTTGATGAATTCGCGCGGCTCGTGGATGAGCCAGCGGATCAGCGGCGACAGACTGGCCAGCAGCGACACGGTTGCGATGACGCCGACGGTCCAGCCGGCCACCGCGGGCAGCCAGTGGTACCGGGATGACGGCCGGCGCACCGAGCGAGGCTTGATGAGTGTCACAGACGGCGAGGATATGCCCTAAATCTACGAAATTCCTGGTGTTGCGGCCCGTCCGCAAATGGGCGCGTTGCCGAGCCGAAGTGTAATTGCTGTTAGACTTACCGCTGCGACCATCCCGGCGAACGCCAGGGAACGTTAAGTGGAGTCCCACTCCCACCGGAAGCCGTACAGGCTATTCGGTCCGGTCACAGGCATCTACGGTGCCTGGTCTGCGCTTGACGCAGGCGGCTGGAGCTGTCCAAGCCGTGATCGGTCGGCATTGGGCCCTGCTTCTGCAGGGCTTTTTTGCTGATGGTTGGTGTGTCCCCACCGCTGTTTCCGGCTGTCCAGGACTGGACCGCACTGAAACCCAAGCCAACGAGGGAGGCCCCATCAGCACTGAGACCCGCGTCAACGAGCGCATTCGCGTGCCTGAAGTTCGATTGATCGGCCCCGGGGGAGAGCAGGTCGGCATCGTGCGTATCGAAGACGCACTCCGCGTAGCCGCGGACGCCGATCTCGACCTTGTCGAAGTTGCTCCCAACGCCCGACCGCCGGTCTGCAAGATCATGGACTACGGCAAGTACAAGTACGAGGCGGCGCAGAAGGCGCGCGAATCGCGCAAGAACCAGCAGCAGACCGTCGTCAAGGAACAGAAGCTGCGACCCAAGATCGACGACCACGACTACGAGACGAAGAAGGGCCACGTGGTCCGCTTCCTCGAAGCGGGTTCCAAGGTCAAGGTCACCATCATGTTCCGCGGACGCGAGCAGTCGCGGCCCGAACTGGGTTACCGATTGTTGCAGCGTCTGGGCTCCGACGTGGCCGAGTACGGGTTCGTCGAGACGTCGGCCAAGCAGGACGGGCGCAACATGACGATGGTGCTGGCACCCCACCGCGGCGCGAAGACTCGCGCCAAGGCGCGGAACGAGGGCGAGACCGCGGCCAAGCCGCCTGAGGACAACCCGTCGGCGAACTGATCGTCTGCAAGAACCAAGAACAAGAACCACGAACCTGAAGAAATCGAGGGAACATGCCCAAGGCCAAGACTCACAGCGGGGCCTCGAAGCGGTTCCGGCGCACCGGAACCGGCAAGATCGTCCGGCAGAAAGCAAACCGCCGGCACTTGCTCGAGCACAAGGCCACTAAGCGCACCCGGCGGCTGGACGGTCGCACGGTCGTCGCGGCCAACGACACCAAGCGGGTCAAGTCGCTGCTCAACGGCTGACCGGCGTTCGCACCCCACCCCTTGACCGATTCCGGGCTGTTAGAGCCCGACCAAAGTTTGAACGAGAGTAGGAACACCCATGGCACGCGTGAAGCGGGCGGTCAACGCCCACAAGAAGCGGCGCAGCGTCCTGAAGGCATCGAAGGGCTACCGCGGTCAGCGGTCCCGGCTCTACCGCAAAGCCAAAGAGCAGCAACTGCATTCGCTGAACTACGCCTACCGCGACCGTCGTGCCCGCAAGGGAGAGTTCCGCAAGTTGTGGATCTCGCGGATCAACGCCGCCGCGCGTGCCAACGACATCACCTACAACCGGCTGATCCAGGGCCTCAAGGCCGCGGGTGTCGAGGTCGACCGCAAGAACCTCGCCGACATCGCGATCAGTGATCCGGCGGCGTTCACCGCGCTCGTCGAGGTCGCCCGCGCCGCGCTGCCCCAGGACGTCAACGCTCCCTCCGGAGAAGCTGCCTAACCGGCTGGTCGCGGGCTGTGCAGGCCGCGCTCACCGAACGTTCGGCCCGGGTGGCCGCGGCGGTCAAGTTGCACCGTCACGTGGGCCGGCGCCGCGACGGGCGGTTCCTGGCCGAGGGATTCAACCTGGTGCAGGCGGCTGCGGCGCGCGGCCTGGTTCGTGAGGTTTTCGTCACCGAAGACGCCGCGCGCCGCCACGAGGCGCTGCTGGCAGCACAGGCCGCACCGGTGCACCTGGTGACCGAGCGCGCCGCCAAGTCGTTGTCGGACACCGTCACACCGGCAGGTCTGGTGGCCGTGTGTGAGATTCCGCAGACCACGCTCGACGAGGTGCTCGACAGCTCGCCGAGGCTGATCGCCGTCGCCGTCGCAATCGGTGAACCCGGCAATGCCGGCACCTTGATCCGGATCGCCGATGCCATGGGCGCCGCGGCGGTGGTGCTGGCCGGACACAGCGTGGACCCGTACAACGGCAAGTGCTTGCGTGCCTCCGCCGGCAGCATCTTCGCGGTTCCCGTCATCGTTGCCCACGATGCCGCGGACGCGTTGGGCCGGCTGCGCGCGGCCGGTCTGCAGTTGCTGGCCACCACCGTGGACGGGGAGATCTCCCTGGATGACGCCGACGGGCTGCTGGGCGACCCGACGGCATGGTTGTTCGGGCCGGAATCCCACGGGCTGCCCACCGAAATCGCGGTCCAGGCCGATCGCCGCCTGCGTATCCCGATGGCCGGAGCAGCGGAGAGCCTCAATGTTGCGGCCGCGGCGGCGATCTGCCTGTATCAGAGTTCGCGTGTGTTGCGGCTGGGGTCGCGCGGCTGAAAACCTCAAGCCGCCCGGCTGCGTCCCCGGGCCGGTCGCAACCCAGCAATTGACAAGGTGTTGTGCACCAGCGAACCCGCGCGCTCCATCAACGCTTTGGCCGGGTCCAGCGGTGACCGGGGGCGCGGCGGAAAGTAATGCATGGGCAGGCCGCGCCGATCCCGCGGCGGTGCCATGAACGCGGGTGCCTCGACCAGTGGCGCGTCGCTGCGGACCCGTCCTTCGGCGCGGCGGTAGGCGGCCAGCGCGCGGGGGTGCAGCCGGATCTCGTCGGGCACGGCCAGGAAGGCCAGCTCGACCATCTTGCCGAACACGCGCAAAAGGATCTCGTCGCCCGGCGTCCAGTGCATCCCGGCTTTCTCTCGCACGGCGGGCTCGAACAGGCCGGCCGCGATCCAGCGCTGACCGGCCACCAGCGGCTTGAAGATCTGGTCCCAGACGGGAGTGGGCATCAGCACGAACTTCGGCTTGGGAATGCGCATGTTGAAGATGTCCAGGGTCGCCTGGTTGATCTCCAACTCGTCTCGGCCCACGCGCTCCCAGTACTCCTGGAATTCGTCCCACGATTTGGGCACCGGACGCATGCTCATCCCGTACATGCGGTACCACTGCACGTGCTCGTCGAACAGCTGACGCTTCTCGGCCTCGGTCAGGCCGCCGCAGAAGTATTCGGCCACCTTGATGACGAGCATGAAGAACGTCGCGTGCGCCCAGTAGAAGGTCTCGGGGTTCAGGGCGTGATAGCGGCGGCCCTCGCCGTCGACTCCCTTGATGGTGGAGTGGTAGCCCTTGATCTGCCGGCCGGTCTGGGCGGCGCGGTCGCCGTCGTAGACCACACCCATGATCGGGTACACCGAGCGGGCCACTCGCTGCAGCGGTTCGCGCAGCAGGATGGAGTGTTCTTCGACACCCGCGCCCAGTTCCGGGTACATGTTCTGGATCGCGCCGATCCAGACGCCCATCATCCCGGTGCGCAGATCTCCGAAGTACTTCCACGTCAGCGAGTCGGGCCCGAGCGGGTCAGCCGGCGTCGTTGCCGATGTGACTGTCATGACGGCCTCCAAAGCGCCTGTACTGCGATCACGATAAGCGTTGACAACGTGCGTTGTCCACGATTTCGGCATACGCGTCGCACCGTCGTTACCCACTCTCCACAGCGCCGCCGTAACCGCGTGATCAGCATGTTTGTCGCGTCAGCGCACACGGGGTGGCGCAGCCCTCGTTGCCCGGGTCAGTCCGGACCAAATACCCTGGCCGGGTGGAGGTCGCGCCCGACGGAGCAAAGTCCGGCTCAGCCGACGAGACCACGACGGCGGTGGCCGAAGACGCTCCTCGACGGCGGTCCCCGGCCAGGTGGCTCCGCAACACCAACCGCAGCCCAGGCGTGGTGAACTTCGTCAAGCGGGCCCGGCGCTTGCTGCCCGGCGACCCCGAATTCGGCGATCCGCTCTCGACGGCCGGTGAGGGTGGTCCCCGTGCCGCGGCCCGCGCCGCCCACCGGTTACTCGGGGATCGCGACGCGGCATCGCGCGAGGTCAGCCTGGGTGTGTTACAGGTGTGGCAGGCGATGACCGAGGCGGTCTCGCGCAAACCGGCAAACCCCGAAGTGACGCTGGTGTTCACCGATCTGGTGGGTTACTCCTCGTGGTCACTGCAGGCCGGCGACGAGGCCGCCTTGGCCTTGTTGCGGCAGGTGGCGCGCGCCGTCGAGTCTCCGCTGCTGGATGCCGGCGGACACATCGTCAAGCGCACGGGCGATGGCATCATGGCGGTCTTCCGGCGCCCTGCCGTTGCGGTCCAGGCCGTCATCGCTGCCGAGGAAGCCATCAAATCCGTTGAGGTACAAGGATATACACCTCGGATGCGGGTCGGCATCCACACCGGACGGCCGCAGCGGCTGGGTTCGGACTGGCTGGGCGTCGACGTCAACATCGCGGCGCGGGTGATGGAACGCGCCACCAAAGGCGGGATCATGATCTCGAGTCCGACTCTTGATCTGATACCGCAAAGCGAGCTGGACGCGATGGGCGTCACCGCCCGGCGGGCGCGCAGGCCGATGTTCTCCAGCAAACTCACCGGCATCCCACCTGACTTGGCGATATATCGCCTCAAGGTTGGTAGGCACTTGACAGCTGGCGATAACACGGATGAGACAAATGTCCATGCATAGTGGAAGGTGATGTTTTCCGAGATTTTCGCCCGGCTGTTCCGGGTTCGCTTCACCGTGGCCTACATGGCCACGTTATTCGGTGTCAGCATCACCATGCTGATGCTGAGCCCGCAGGCCCACGATCGGCTGATCAGGCACGCCAGCACCAATCTGCACAACCTGTCGCACGGCCGGCTGCACACGCTGCTCGGTAGCGCGTTTGTGGTCGAGGCGGGTCCGCTGTGGTTCTGGATGCCGTTTTTGACCTGTCTGCTGGTGCTCGCCGAACTGCACCTGCGCACGGTGCGGCTGATCGTGGCGTTTCTGGTGGGTCACATCGGGGCCACGCTCGTGGTGGCCGCTGCGCTGGCCCTAGCGGTGAAGATGGGCTGGATGCCGTGGACGATCACCCGCGCCAGCGACGTCGGGATGAGCTACGGCGCGCTGGCGGCCCTGGGTGCGTTGACTGCCACCATCCCGCGGCCCTGGCGACCGGCGTGGATCGCCTGGTGGATTTCGTTGAGCGTGACGGCCGCAGTCGTCGGGGGCGACTTCACCAACGCAGGTCACGCGGTGGCCGTCCTGCTGGGGGGTGCTGATCTCGACTCGCTTCCGTGCGCAGGTCCACTGGACGCCCGCTGCGCTGCTTCATGTTGCTGAACTCGGCGGGGTTCGGGTTCCTGATCCTCGCGCACAGCACTGCGTCGATGGTGGCCGGAACGGTCGTCGGTGCGCTCGCGGCCGTGGTCGCGCACCTGGCCGCACGCCTGTTCGGGTCCCGCGATCCCGGCGGCGACCAGCTCAGCGAGCGCCCGGTGCCCGCGATGAGCGTCAACGGGTAACGCACCCGACAGCTCCATGTGACGGCGGCACGCATCCCCGCGGTCCGCGGCGGCGCCACCTTGACTAGGATCGGCACTTGCGTCACAGCGTGCCGTGAACCCACCCGGCGGCGATGCGGGCTAACCTGAGGCCCCTCGCGGCGGGAACAGCCGACCAGCCCCGTCAGCAAGGAGAGTGCCGCCGCGTGGGTGATCAACCCGTCGATCTGTCGCCGGAAGCCCTGGCGAAAGCGGTCGAGGCCGCCCGGCAGGCCATCGCGCGCGCCGACAGCCTGGATGCGCTCGCGCACACCAAGACCGAGTATCTCGGCGACCGTTCCCCGTTGGCACTGGCCCGGCAAGCGCTGGGCAACCTGCCCAAGGACCAACGCGCCGACGCCGGTAAGCGGGTCAACATCGCGCGCAGCGAGGTCCAGCGCAGCTACGACGAACGCCTGGCCACGCTGCGCGCCGAGCGGGACGCTGCGGTGCTGGTCGCCGAACGCATCGACGTCACGTTGCCGTCGACTCGGCAGCCCACCGGCGCGCGGCATCCGATCACCATCCTGGCCGAGCACGTCGCCGACACGTTCGTTGCGATGGGCTGGGAGTTGGCCGAGGGTCCGGAGGTCGAGACCGAGCAGTTCAACTTCGACGCCTTGAACTTCCCGCCGGACCATCCGGCCCGCAGCGAGCAGGACACGTTCTACATCGCTCCGGAGAATTCGCGGCAGCTGCTGCGCACCCACACCTCGCCGGTGCAGGTGCGCACCCTGCTCGAGCGGGAGCTGCCGGTGTACATCATCTCGATCGGCCGTACCTTCCGCACCGACGAACTCGACGCCACCCACACTCCCGTCTTCCACCAGGTCGAAGGCCTGGCCGTGGACCGTGGCCTCACCATGGCGCACCTGCGCGGCACCCTCGATGCGTTCGCACGGGCCGAATTCGGTGCCCAGGCCCGCACCCGGATGCGCCCGCACTTCTTTCCGTTCACCGAGCCGTCGGCGGAGGTCGACGTGTGGTTCGAAGGCAAGAAGGGTGGCGCGGACTGGGTGGAATGGGGCGGCTGCGGCATGGTGCATCCCAACGTGCTGCGGGCTGCCGGCATCGATCCCCACGAGTACTCGGGTTTCGCCTTCGGCATGGGGTTGGAGCGAACCCTGCAGTTCCGCAACGGCATTCCCGACATGCGCGACATGGTGGAAGGTGACGTCCGCTTCTCCCTGCCGTTCGGGGTGGGCGCCTGATGCGCGTTCCGTACAGCTGGCTGCGTGATGTGGTCCGCGCCGGCGCCCCGGACTGGGACGTCAGCGTAACCGAGCTGCAAGAGGCGCTGGTCCGGGTCGGGCACGAGATCGAAGAAGTGATCGAGCTCGGTCCGGTCGACGGGCCCTTGGCCGTCGGCCGGGTGACCGACATCGAGGAACTCAGCGGATTCAAGAAACCCATCCGCGCCTGCCTGGTCGACGTCGGTGCCGACCAGCCGCAGGAAATCGTTTGTGGCGCAACAAATTTCAAAGTGGGTGACCTGGTTGCCGTGGCGCTTCCGGGGGCCACGCTGCCCGGCGACTTCAAGATCGCTGCACGCAAGACTTACGGCCGCAACTCCAACGGCATGATCTGTTCGGCGGCCGAACTGGGTTTGAGCGCCGACCATTCCGGGATCCTGGTGCTGCCGCCGGGCACCGCCGAGCCAGGAGCGGACGCGACCGTCGTCCTGGGCCTGGACGACGTCGTCTTTCACCTCGCCATCACACCCGACCGTGGCTACGCGATGTCGGTGCGCGGGCTGGCCCGCGAAATCGCCTGCGCCTTCGACCTGAAGTTCGTCGACCCCGCCGAAGTTCCGCCGCTGCCCGTCGAAGGCGAAGCGTGGCCGCTGACCGTCGACCCGGCGACGGAGGTGCGCCGGTTCGCGCTGCGCCCGGTCGTCGGGATCGATCCGGCGGCGGTGTCACCGTGGTGGCTGCAGCGACGACTGCTGCTGTCCGGCATCCGTCCCACCTCGCCGGCCGTCGACGTCACCAACTACGTGATGATCGAGCTCGGCCATCCGATGCACGCCCACGACCGGGCCCGCATCACCGGAGGCTTCGCGGTGCGCTTCGCCCGCCCCGGCGAGACCGTGATCACCCTCGACGACGTCGAACGCAAACTCGAACCCGCCGACGTCCTGATCGTCGACGACGTCGCAACCACGGCCATCGGCGGCGTCATGGGCGCGGCCAGCACCGAGGTGCGCGCGGACTCCACCGAGATCCTGCTGGAAGCCGCCGTCTGGGACCCGGCCGCGATCTCGCGCACCCAGCGCCGGCTCCACCTGCCCAGCGAGGCCGCGCGCCGGTACGAGCGCGCGGTGGACCCGGCCATCTCGGTGGCCGTCCTGGATCGCTGCGCACGGCTGCTCGTCGACATCGCCGGGGAGTTGCCGAGCCGAGCCTGACCGACTGGCGCGGCGACCCGCTGCGGGCGGATTGGTCACCACCGCCGATCCAGGTGACCGCCGACCTGCCGGCCCGCGTCGCGGGCGTCGACTACCCGCCGGGCACCACCGCGCGTCGTCTCACCCAGATCGGCGCCCGCGTGGCCCAGGACGGGGATACCCTCACCGTGACTCCACCGAGCTGGCGCCCGGACCTGCTGCAGGTCGCCGACCTCGTCGAGGAAGTGCTACGGCTGGAGGGGCTGGAAGCCATACCGTCGGTGCTGCCCGCCGCACCCGCGGGACGCGGCCTGACGGCTACCCAGCAGCGCCGCCGCGCGATCGGCAAGTCGCTGGCCCTGTCGGGCTACGTCGAGATCCTGCCGACGCCGTTTCTGCCGGCCGGTGTGTTCGACCTGTGGGGGCTGCCGCCCGACGACGCTCGCCGCACCACCACCAAAGTGGTCAACCCGCTCGAGGCCGACCGCCCGGCGCTGGCCACCACGTTGCTCCCGGCGCTTCTGGAAGCATTGGGCCGCAACGTGTCCCGAGGTTTGGGCGATGTCGCGCTGTTCGCCATCGCCCAGGTGGTCCAGCCGACCGAACAGACCCGTGGCGTCGAGTTGATCGCGGTCGATCGCCGGCCCACCGATGCCGAGATCGCCGCGTTGGACGCGTCGCTGCCGCGCCAGCCGCAACATGTCGCCGCGGTGCTGGCCGGGCTGCGTGAGCCGCGCGGGCCGTGGGGCCCGGGGCGCGCCGTCGAGGCGGCCGACGCATTCGAGGCGGTGCGCATTATCGCCCGCGCCAGTGGAATCGACGTCACGCTGCGGGCGGCCCAACATCTGCCGTGGCATCCGGGTAGGTGCGCCGAGGTGCTGGTCGGCGACACCCTGGTCGGTCATGCCGGCCAGCTGCATCCTGCCGTCATCGAACGCGCCGGCCTGCCCAAGGGCACCTGCGCTGTCGAGCTGGATCTGGATGCGATACCGACCGGCCGGCAACTGCCGGCGCCGCGGGTGTCGCCGTTCCCCGCGGTATTCCAGGATCTCAGCCTGGTGGTGGCCGCCGACGTACCCGCTCAGTCGGTCCTGGATGCCGTTCGTGACGGCGCGGGGGCACTGCTCGAGCACATCCAATTGTTCGACGTGTTCGTCGGGCCCCAGATCGGCGACGACCGAAAGTCACTGACGTTCGCCCTTCGTTTCCGCGCGCCGGACCGCACCCTGACCGAGGACGACGCGAGCGCGGCCCGCGACGCCGCGGTGCGCTGCGCGGCCGATCGGGTCGGAGCCTTCCTGCGCGGCTGACGACGCTGCGGGATCGCTGTGGAAATGGCACGTTTTCCCGCGCGTAACCTTTTGTCGCCACTAGGCTCCGTTTCTCGTCGGCCACATCGGGTGACCTCCGACATTGATCGAGTGGAGCTGCTGATGTCCTTCCTAGTCGCCACCCCCGATCTGGTTACATCAGCGGCCGCCAATCTGGCCGGCCTGCGCACGGTGTTGGAGGACGCCGCTGCCGCGGCAGCGGGCCCCACTACCGGTGTGGCGGCCGCCGCTGCCGACGACGTGTCGGCCGCGGTCTCGCGGTTGTTCGGCACCTACGGCCAGCAGTTCCAGGCTCTCAATGCGCAGGCGACGGCTTTCCACGCGCAATTCGTCCAGACTCTGAGCGCCGGGGCGGCGTCCTATGCGGCCGCGGAGACCGCGGCCGCATCACCGCTGCAGTCGCTGCTCGACGTGGTCAATGCACCCACGCAGTCGTTGCTGGGCCGCCCGCTGATCGGTAACGGCGCCGACGGCGCGGCCGGGACGGGTTCCGGGGCAGGCGGAAACGGCGCGCCCGGCGGGCTGCTGTACGGCAACGGAGGCGCCGGCGGTACTGGCGGGCCGAACGGCGGTGCCGGCGGCAACGGCGGAGCCGCCGGATTGATCGGTAACGGTGGTGTCGGTGGGGCCGGCGGAACGGACGGGCTCACCGCGGTCGGCGTCGGTGGGGCCGGTGGCAGGGGCGGGTTGCTGTTCGGCGCCGGTGGTGCGGGCGGTGCCGGCGGCATCGGCACGATCATCGGCGCGGGCGGCGCGGGTGGTAACGCCGTGCTGTTCGGCGACGGCGGCAGCGGGGGCAGCGGGCCCTCCGGCGGCACCCCCGGTCACGCCGGGGTTTTCTACGGCAATGGCGGTAGCGCCGGGGCCGGGTCGGGGCTGGCGGGTGCGGACGGCGGTTTCATTGGCAACGGTGGTGCCGGTGGGTCCAGCCTTACCGCTGCCGGCGGTGCCGGTGGAAACGCCTTCTTCGGACACGGCGGCGACGGCGGGTCGAGCAGCGCGGCGGGAGGCGGCAGCGGCGGCAGCACCTTCGTCGGCAATGGCGGGGCCGGCGGGAACGCGGGCGGCACCAACAGCGGAAGTGGCGGTGCCGGCGGCAACGTTGGATTGGTGGGCTTCGGCGGCGCCGGTGGAGCCGGCGCTGCGGGCTCGACCTCCCTGCTGTCCAGTCAAACGGGTGGGGTCGGCGGAGCCGGCGGCAGCGCCGGCCTGTTGTTCGGCAATGGTGGTGGCGGTGGGATCGGCGGTAATGGCGCCAATAACACGCCCTTGACCAGTGCGGGCAACGGCGGCGCCGGAGGCGCCGGAGGCCACGCTGGCTTGTTCGGCAACGGAGGTACTGGAGGTACGGGAGGTACCGGCGGAAACAACACGAATTCCAGCACCCTGACGGGCGGTCCAGGTGGGACCGGCGGCGTGGGCGGCGCGGGCGGTACCGGCGGCTTGCTGGCCGGCAGTGGGGAGACGGCGGCCTCGGGGTGTCGGCGGCTCGACCGCCCGCACCAACCTGGCCGGTGGTACCGGCGGTGTCGGGGGCGCCGGTGGTGGCACGGCATTGTTCGGTGCCGGTGGTGCGGGTGGGGTCGGTGGCTCCGGCGGACTCGGGGCGGGCATCGGTGGCGGCGGAGGCGCCGGCGGCAACGGCGGCAACGCCGTCGTCTTCGGCGGAGACGGCGGAGTGGGTGGCGCCGGCGGCGCACCGAACGGGGTCAGCGGAGCTGCCGGCCAACCGGGCCACAGCTTGTTCAGAGCGCTGGGGCTACCCGCTGCGGCGGCCGCCGCGCCGGGCCTGGCCGCAAGCGTCCCGATCTTGCAGCCGTACGAAGACCTGCTCAACAACACGGTCGCCAACCTGCGCAGCATCGGCACGGCATACCTCGCTGACCCGTCGCCGTTCCTTCAGCAGATCCTGGCCAACCAATACGACTACGGGCGGCTGACCCTGACGTCGCTCACCAATGCGGCCCGCGACTTCACCATCGGCGTGGCCGGAATCCCGTTCAGTTTGCAGGTGGCCTTCCAGGATCTGCTGGCGGGAGATACCAGCGGTGCGTTGCGCGCAGTCGGCGGGGCGGTGCTGAATACCCTTGTGACCGGTCTGAACGCTTCCGATCTGTCGAACATCAAGCTGGTCGGCACCCTGGGTGATCTGCTGCCCATACTGAGCATCCCCGGCGACTTCGCGCAGAACGTCACGAACGTGATCAACACCGCGTTGGACACCAATATCGCGGCGGTGATCAATGCCGCGACGCTCAGCGGCAGCATCACATTCGGTCTTCCGCTGGCGCTGGCCGTCGACGCCCTGGGAGCGCCGCTCACCAGCACGATGGCGACGGTCAGCAGCGCGACGACGTTCATCGGCGCGCTTCAGGCGGGCAACATCTCGGCGGCCTTGACCTCACTCGTCGACGCTCCGGCAGCCATCACCGACGCCTTCCTCAACGGTCAGGTGACGCTGCCGCTGGCGTTGTCGCTGTCCGGATTGCCTCCGGCGACCATCGGTGTTCCGGTCGGCGGCATCCTCTCGCCGCTGCGGCCGTTCACCGCAACCGTGAACCTGTCTCCGCTGCCGCCGATCTCCATCGTGCTCGGCGGTACGACCACCGGCGGCATCGTCCCGGCGCTGCTGGGTTACGCACCGGCGCAACTCGCAGCTGCGATTTCGTAGCGCCACACGCCGGCACTTCCCGCCCGAACGAAAATTCGGGGTTTGAACGCGACGTCATTGGGGTAACACCCGCCCGAATGCCAGGCGTCGACGGGAGATGGCTGTGTCGTTGGTAATCGATCCGGGACTGGTAGCGACGGCAACGGGTCAACTGGCTGATATCGGTGCCTCAATAGGTGAGACGGCGGCGGCAGCGTCGGCACCGACGACGCAGATCGCGGTCGCTGCCTCCGACGAAGTCTCCGCGGCGGTGGCGCGGCTCTTCGGCACGCTGGGAGCAGAATTTCAGCAGGCCAACGCCCAGGCCGCGGCATTTCACGCCGAGTTCGTCCGTGTTCTGAGTACCAGCGCGGCGGCGTATATCGGAGCTGAGATAGCCAACGCTGAGAAGCAGCTGCTGGACACATCGGCCGCAGCAGCCGCGACCGATCCACTCGGCGGATTACTCGGCAGCATTCTCGGAGGTGGAACCAGCACCAGCGGCACCGGCCTGGGCGGCCTGCTCGGCGGCTCCGGCGGGCTGCTGGACCCGATCCTCTTCGGTGGCACCGGCGGTCTGCTGGGCCCGCTCATCGGCGGCAACGGCGTGCTGACGTCGCTGGTCGGTAACGGGCCGTTCGGATCCATATTGAACTCGGCCGGGCAGCAATTCGGC
This sequence comes from Mycobacterium kiyosense, assembly GCA_021654635.1. Taxonomy (NCBI): domain Bacteria; kingdom Bacillati; phylum Actinomycetota; class Actinomycetes; order Mycobacteriales; family Mycobacteriaceae; genus Mycobacterium; species Mycobacterium kiyosense. Next base: position 3,313,582 of record AP025179.1, on the reverse strand, counting down.
GCCGGTATCTCCGCACTGATCGGCGGCACCGGCGGACAGTTCCTCACCGGCCAATTACAGGGGCTGGGCTCCCTGCTGTTCCCGGGACTCTTCCCGACCACCGGTGTAGTGACCACGGCCCCCGCCGTTGGCGGGGCGTGGCAGCAGCTGTTCATCAACACCGGCAACAATCTGGCCGCGCTAAATGCCGCGTTTGCCGCCGACCCGTTCCCGCTGCTGCGCCAGATCGTCGCCAACCAGCAGGGCTACGCGATGCAGATCGGCGCCGAATTGGCCTACGTCGCACAGCATCCTGCCCTCGTGGGGCAGGCGAGCTTGGCGTACCTGATGTCGGGCGGCCCGGCCTTGGCGGTGCAGACTGCCGTCAATGGCACGCTCAGCGGCACGGCGGGGAACTGGCAGACGCTCAGCACGTCATTCTCGGCTTTCAATCGGGATTTGTCGGCCAACCTGGCTCATTTCCCGTCGGACTGGGCGAAAGTCAACCAGGATCTGGCTACCGGCCAATACCATCTCGCGGTCACCGATGGGACGTCGGCGGTGCTCAACGTCTTCCTGAGTGGATTCGACACCCATAATCTGGCCGACATCAAGCTGGTGGGCCCGGTGGGAGACCTCTTCCCGGTGATCAGCCTGCCCGGCCAGAACCTGAGCGGCCTCAGCACCTTGATGCCGGCTCATTCCGTGCCCGCCCAGATGACCAACAACCTGGGCAGATTCTTTACCGCGCTGGCGGATACGAGCGTCTCGACAACAATCAGCGGAACAGTCAACCCCCCGGCACTGGTGCTGGGCGCGAACTTCGGCTTGCCGCTCTCACTCCTGTTCGGCGTCGCGGGGGCGCCGGTTGCCGGACTCAACGGGCTCGCCACCGCCGGAACGGTGATCGGGGGAGGCATCGCGACCGGAAACCCCGTCCAGGTGGCTGGCGGACTGGTCGACGCGCCGGCATATGTGTTGAACGGTCTACTCAACGGCGAGGCAATTGTGGATGTACCGCTGCCCGTCACGTTCGATGTTCCTATCCTCAGTACCCTCACCGGGCCCATCAACATTCCGGTCGTCGCGCACTTGCCCTTCAACGGCCTCCTTGTCCCGCCGCATGCCATCACGGCGACGGTGCCGATATCCGTGCTTGGGATCTCTATCCCGATCAACCTGACCTTGGGCGGGACGAAGTTCGGCGGGCTGTTCCAACTGTTGGCCAACACCGGATTCCGCACACTCGCCGACTCGATCGCTAACTGAGTAGATCTGCCCTATCCAGACGGGTGGTGCCGCGCTGCTTGGCGGCACCCGTTGGTCGAGCAGTGCCTAGCCGTTGATGTGCCTAGCCATTGTTGCTGCGCCACAAACGAATTCGCGGATCCCGCGGCCTGAGGTTTGCGGGGACGGCCACGGCACCAGAAGTCCGCGGTGGTTAGACCGACCAGACTTCCGGTGCCGCGCCGCTGGGGATCTTGTTGCTACGTCCCGACGGAAACGCCGATGCTGGCCTGCAGCGCCAGTTGGAGGTTGAGCAAGGCGTTGCTGAGCGAAACAGCGAGGTCGAGGGCGGTGTGGTTCAGCGCTGTCAGGATGGAACCGCCAGTTTGGGTGAGACCGGTGAGGGCACCTGCGAGGGTGGCTCCCAACACCCCACCGGTCTGGCCGAATCCCGACAGTCCTGCACCGATGCTGGCATTCAGCGCACCGCCCACCACGTTGCTGACCTGGGCGACGGCGTTCGCCCAGATGTTGGCCAGCGCCATCCCGGTCTGGCCGGTGCCGCTCAGTGCGGCAAGCAGGTTGTTGGTCAGACCTGCGCCAACCTGTGCCAGACCGGTCAACCCGGAACCGAAGGTGGCAGAGAGCGCCTGGCCGGCGTCCACCAGAGCTGAGACGGCACCGTTGATCGATCCCGACAGCGCCGCACCGATGTTCGCGCTGATGTTGGCGGTCAACGAAGCGTTCAGGCCGGCGAGGCTGGCGTTGATCATCGCGCTGAAGTTCGAAAGGCCGCCAGTGATGGCCGCATTCAAAGCCGGAAGCCCGGCGCTAAATGCTGTGTTGATGGCGGCGTTCAGGCTGCTCAGGCCTGTCCCAAAGGCTCCATTCAAGGCTGCGGAGATGGTCGTGAGCCCGTTGAGTCCGGCGCCGAAGCTGCTCGACAGGGCGTTGTTGAATGCCGCGTTGAGGGCGGGCAGACCCGCGCTCAGGGTGCCCGCCAGGGTCTGACCGGCGGTGATGAGGCCGTTCAAGCCGCCACTGAAGACACCGGTGATGGCTGGCAACCCGCCATTGATGGCGATGCTGAGTCCGTTGAGTCCGGTGGAGATGGCGCCATTGAACGCTGCAGACAATCCATTCAGCCCTACGCCCAGGCTTCCCGACAACGCTGCGTTCAGTGCAGCCGACAGTTCCGGCAGGTTTGGCAGCGTGGGCAGGGTGAAGGGGGCAGGGTGAAGGGGGCAGGGTCGGGAAGGTGAACGGCGGCAACGTCAATGACGGTAGTTGGGCTGCCAGGTTGGCGCCGAGGTTGATCAAGGTGTTGATACCGCCGGTGATGGCCCCACCGATGTTGGGCAGGGTGAACGGCGGCAGGGTGAAGGGGGCAGGGTCGGGAAGGTGAACGGCGGCAACGTCAATGACGGCAGCTGCGCTGCCAGGTTGGCGCCCAGGTTGACCAGCCCGCTGATACCGGCGTTGATCGCTCCACCGATGTTGGGCAGGGTGAACGGTGGCAGGGTGAACGGGGGCAGGCTCGGGAAGGTGAACGGCGGCAACGTCAATGACGGTAGTTGGGCTGCCAGGTTGGCGCCGAGGTTGATCAGGGTGTTGATACCGCCGGTGATGGCCCCGCCGATGTTGGGCAGGGTGAACGGCGGCAGGGTGAACGGGGGCAGGGTCGGGAAGGTGAACGGCGGCAACGTCAATGACGGCAGCTGCGCTGCCAGGTTGGCGCCCAGGTTGACCAGCCCGCTGATACCGGCGTTGATGGCCCCGCCGATGTTGGGCAGGGTGAACGGCGGCAGGGTGAACGGGGGCAGGCTCGGGAAGGTGAACGGCGGCAACGTCAATGACGGCAGCTGCGCCGCCAGGTTGATCAGGGTGTTGATGCCGCCGGTGATGGCCCCGCCGATGTTGGGCAGGGTGAACGGCGGCAGGGTGAACGGGGGCAGGGTCGGGAAGGTGAACGGCGGCAACGTCAATGACGGCAGCCGCGCTGCCAGGTTGACCAGCCCGCTGATACCGGCGTTGATCGCCCCACCGATGTTGGGCAGGCTGAACGGTGGCAGGGTGAAGGGGGCAGGGTCGGGAAGGTGAACGGCGGCAACGTCAATGACGGTAGTTGGGCTGCCAGGTTGGTGCCGAGGTTGATCAGGGTGTTGATACCGCCGGTGATCGCTCCACCGATGTTGGGCAGGGTGAACGGGGCAGGCTCGGGAGGGTGATCGGCGGCAGGGTGAAGCTGCCGGCCAGGGTTTGACCGAGCTGGATCAAGGTGTTCAGGCCGCCGTTGAAGGCGCCGGTCAGGGTGGCGCCCAGGGCCGGTAGGCCACCGGAGAAGGCGGCGTTGATGGCGGCGTTGAGCCCGTTGAGTCCGGTGGAGATAGCACCGCTTAGCGCCGCGGACAAACCGTTGAGGCTCAGGCTCAGGTTGCCCGACAGTGCTGCGTTGATGGCCAGGCTCAGGTCGGGCAGTCCGGGCAGCGTCGGGAAGGTGAAGGGGGGCAGGGTCGGGAAGGTGAACGGCGGCAACGTCAGTGAGGGCAGTTGCGCTGCCAGGGTGGCGCCCAGGTTGACCAACGTGTTGATGCCGCCGGTGATCGCCCCGCCGATGTTGGGCAGGGTGAACGGCGGCAGGGTCGGCAGCGTGAACGGCGGCAACGTCAACGGCGGCAGGTGCAGACTGCCGGCCAGGGTGATCAGGCTGTTGATCCCGGCGTTGATCGACCCACCAATGACCGCACCAATGTTGGGCAGCGAGGGCAGGGTGAACGGGGGCAGGGTCGGGAAGGTGAACGGCGGCAACGTCAATGACGGTAGTTGGGCTGCCAGGTTGGCGCCGAGGTTGATCAGGGTGTTGATACCGCCGGTGATGGCCCCACCGATGTTGGGCAGGGTGAACGGCGGCAGGGTGAACGGGGGCAGGCTGGGGAAGGTGAACGGCGGCAACGTCAACGACGGCAGCTGCGCTGCCAGGTTGGCGCCCAGGTTGACCAGCCCGCTGATACCGGCGTTGATGGCCCCGCCGATGTTGGGCAGGGTGAACGGCGGCAGGGTGAACGGGGGCAGGCTCGGGAAGGTGAACGGCGGCAACGTCAATGACGGCAGTTGCGCCGCCAGGTTGATCAGGTGTTGATGCCGCCGGTGATGGCCCCGCCGATGTTGGGCAGGGTGAACGGCGGCAGGGTGAACGGGGGCAGGGTCGGGAAGGTGAACGGCGGCAACGTCAATGACGGCAGCTGCGCTGCCAGGTTGACCAGCCCGCTGATACCGGCGTTGATCGCCCCTCCGATGTTGGGCAGGCTGAACGGTGGCAGGGTGAAGGGGGGCAGGGTCGGGAAGGTGAACGGCGGCAACGTCAATGACGGTAGTTGGGCTGCCAGGTTGGTGCCGAGGTTGATCAGGGTGTTGATACCGCCGGTGATCGCTCCACCGATGTTGGGCAGGGTGAACGGCGGCAGGCTCGGGAGGGTGATCGGCGGCAGGGTGAAGCTGCCGGCCAGGGTTTGACCGAGCTGGATCAAGGTGTTCAGGCCGCCGTTGAAGGCGCCGGTCAGGGTGGCGCCCAGGGCCGGTAGGCCACCGGAGAAGGCGGCGTTGATGGCGGCGTTGAGCCCGTTGAGTCCGGTGGAGATAGCACCGCTTAGCGCCGCGGACAAACCGTTGAGGCTCAGGCTCAGGTTGCCCGACAGTGCTGCGTTGATGGCCAGGCTCAGGTCGGGCAGTCCGGGCAGCGTCGGGAAGGTGAAGGGGGGCAGGGTCGGGAAGGTGAACGGCGGCAACGTCAGTGAGGGCAGTTGCGCTGCCAGGGTGGCGCCCAGGTTGACCAACGTGTTGATGCCGCCGGTGATCGCCCCGCCGATGTTGGGCAGGGTGAACGGCGGCAGGGTCGGCAGCGTGAACGGCGGCAACGTCAACGGCGGCAGGTGCAGACTGCCGGCCAGGGTGATCAGGCTGTTGATCCCGGCGTTGATCGACCCACCAATGACCGCACCAATGTTGGGCAGCGAGGGCAGGGTGAACGGGGGCAGGGTCGGGAAGGTGAACGGCGGCAACGTCAATGACGGTAGTTGGGCTGCCAGGTTGGCGCCGAGGTTGATCAGGGTGTTGATACCGCCGGTGATGGCCCCACCGATGTTGGGCAGGGTGAACGGCGGCAGGGTGAACGGGGGCAGGCTGGGGAAGGTGAACGGCGGCAACGTCAACGACGGCAGTTGGGCTGCCAGGTTGGCGCCCAGGTTGACCAGCCCGCTGATACCGGCGTTGATGGCCCCGCCGATGTTGGGCAGGGTGAACGGCGGCAGGGTGAACGGGGCAGGCTCGGGAAGGTGAACGGCGGCAACGTCAATGACGGCAGCTGCGCTGCCAGGTTGACCAGCCCGCTGATACCGGCATTGATCGCCCCACCAATGTTGGGCAAGGTGAACGGCGGCAGAGTCGGGAAAGTGAAGGGCGGCAGGGCAAATGGCGGCAGCGTGAAGCTGCCGGCCAGGTTGACCAGGCCGTTGATTCCCGCATCGATCGACCCGCTGATGATCGCACCCAGGTTCGGCAACGACGGGAACGTAAACGGCGGCAGCGTCGGGAATGTGAACGGCGGCAAAGTGAAATTGCCGGCCAGGTTGAGCAGTGTGTCCAGGCCACCCTGGAAAGCCCCGGCAATGTTGGCGCCCAGCGTCGGCAGAGCGCCCAGGGCCGCAGAGATGTTGGCAATCAAAAGCCCACCGGTTTGCCCGAGTTCAGCCAGGCTGGGCAGCATCGCATTGAAGTTGGCGGTCAGGCTGGCGGTCAAGGTGGCGCCAAGTGACCCGCTCAGCAGAGCCTCGAGGGCCGCATTGCCTTGCGCGGTCAGGCCGGCGCCGGTGACCGACAGCAGGGCGCCCGCGTTGCCGAGGGCAACCCCGGCATTGGTGATCAACTGCCCCGCCTGAGCCAAACCGGAGCCCAGCCCCGACGTGAGTGCACCGCCGGTCTGCAGCGCAAGTCCCGCTCCCAGGGTGGGCAGTGCGGTGAGTGCACGCAAAGCGGTCGCTGCGTTGAGACCCAATGAGCCTGTGCCGCTGATACTTCCGCCGATGCCGCCCAATCCGAATGCGGCGTTGAGGGCACCGCTGAACTGCGTTGCGAGGTTGCCGACGCCGATCTCGAAGGCGGTAACCAGTTGTCCGAGGTCGAGCAACGCGGACACGTTGAGTGCCTCCGCGGCTGCGTAGGCTGTGGCGCCCCGAGTCAGCAGCGCAACGAAATCTTCGTGATACGCGGTTGCTTGGGCATTGATGGCCTGGTACTCGCTGCCGAACGTGCCGAATAACTTGGCGATTGCCACCGACACCTCGTCTGCGGCGGCGGGTGCTACCTCGGTGGTAGCGCTCAGCGCCGCAGTGCTGATGTCGGCCAGTGTGGTGCGTATACCGGCTAGTTGCTCGGCAGCCGCCTCAACGATTTCAGGCACGATCAAAACAGACATGTCCATCTCCCCAAGATGACCCAAATGAACACGCTCTTGACTCGACGACGCCCGATCGTCAGCGAGGCAACACGTGCCGAATAAGTCCCCATCGTGGGGAGGGCTTAAACCCGATATCTCTAAGAAAATTTTGACGGCAATCTTAGGGTCTGTTCAGCCGGCGCTGTCCTACCTTTAGGCCGAAAACTAGTGCGGCAGAGAGCAACTGCTCCCCGACCTGCGCCGTCAAATACGCGCATTTTTGCGCGCATGTCGGCGTGTCCTGTTGACAGGTCACCAACCTGGGCAGTCTGGTGATCGCCAGACTGGCCGGGTTCTAAACCTGAGAATTAATTTGCATTAATCTGCATAACCATGCAACCATCTGCGGATGGTCGACGGAATCAGTGTGGCGGTCGCCGGCGCCAGCGGCTACGCGGGCGGCGAGATCCTCCGCCTGTTGCTCGGTCATCCGGCTTACGCGGAGGGTCGGCTGACCATAGGTGCGGTGACGGCCGCTGCGAGTGCGGGAACCATACTGGGCGAGCACCACCCGCACTTGGTGCCCCTGGCGCACCGCGTCGTCGAACCCACCGATCTAGCCGTGCTCACCGGCCACGACGTGGTTTTCCTGGCCTTGCCTCATGGGAATTCCGCGGCACTTGCCGCACAGCTCGGGCCGGAAACGCTCGTTATCGACTGCGGCGCAGACTTCCGCCTCACCGACGCTGCGGCCTGGGAGCGCTTCTACGGCATGCCCCACGCCGGAAGCTGGCCCTACGGCCTGCCGGAGTTGCCGGGCGGACGGGACAAGCTGCGCACCGCGCGCCGCATAGCGGTTCCTGGCTGCTATCCGACCGCGGCGCTGCTGGCCCTGCTGCCCGCTGTGGCCGAGGACCTGATCGAGCCCGCGGTCAACGTCGTCGCGGTCAGCGGTACGTCCGGCGCCGGACGTGCGGCCAAAACCGACTTGCTCGGCTCCGAGATCATCGGCTCGGCCCGCGCCTACAACATAGGTGGGGTGCATCGGCACACCCCCGAGATCGCCCAAGGTCTGCGGGCCGTCACCGACCGCGACGTCACGGTGTCCTTCACGCCGGTTCTGATCCCGGCATCGCGCGGCATCCTGGCCACCTGCACCGCGCGCACTCGCGCGTCGATCTCGCAGCTGCGAGCAGCCTACGAAAAAGCGTATGACGCGGAGCCCTTCATCTATTTGATGCCGGACGGGCAGTTGCCGCGCACCGGGTCCGTCATCGGCAGCAACGTGGCGCATATTGCGGTCGCGGTGGACGAGGACGCCGCAACGTTCGTCGCGATCGCCGCGATCGACAACCTGGTCAAGGGCACGGCTGGTGCAGCGGTGCAGTCGATGAACCTCGCACTCGACTGGTCCGAGACGGCAGGGCTATCGGTGGTGGGAGTCGCGCCATGACCGAAATCGTCGACACGACAAGGTTGGTGCGTGCTCAGGGGGTCACTGCGCCGGCGGGGTTTCGCGCCGCAGGTATTGCTGCTGGTATCAAGGCGTCCGGAGCGCCTGATCTGGCTATGGTCTTCAACGAGGGCCCTGATTACGCCGCGGCTGGCGTCTTCACCCGTAATAAAGTCAAGGCCGCGCCGGTGCTGTGGACCCAGCAGGTGCTGAGTACCGGGCGGTTGCGTGCGGTGATCCTCAATTCTGGCGGCGCAAACGCCTGTACTGGACCGGGTGGCTTTCAGGACACCCATGCCACCGCGGAGGCGGTTGCTGCGGCGTTGTCGGACTGGGGAACCGAGACTGGGGCAATCGAAGTTGCCGTTTGCTCCACCGGCTTGATCGGCGACCGGCTGCCAATGGACAAGGTGCTGGCCGGGGTCAGCGATCTCGTGCATGAGATGCACGGGGGTCTCAGCGGCGGCGACGAGGCCGCGCACGCCATCATGACCACCGATACGGTCCCCAAACAGGTTGCGCTGCACCATAAAGACAATTGGACGGTTGGCGGTATGGCCAAAGGTGCCGGGATGCTGGCGCCATCATTGGCCACCATGTTGTGCGTGATCACCACCGATGCCGTCGCTGAACCGTCGGCGCTCGACCAGGCGCTGCGGCGCGCGGCCGCACGCACCTTCGACCGCCTCGACGTCGACGGGAGTTGCTCCACCAACGACACCGTTTTGTTGCTGGCATCGGGGGCCAGTGAAATCGCGCCGAGCCAAACGGATCTCGACGACGCCGTGCTGCGGGTCTGTGACGATCTATGCGCCCAGTTGCAGGCGGACGCCGAAGGTGTCACCAAGCGTGTCACGATAACGGTGAAAGGCGCTGTCACAGAAGATGATGCGCTGATCGCTGCACGCGTCATCGCTCGCGACAGCCTGGTGAAGACCGCACTTTTCGGGTCCGACCCGAACTGGGGCCGGGTGCTCGCGGCTGTCGGAATGGCGCCCGTCGCGATGGAGGTCGACCGAATCACCGTCTCGTTCAACGATTTCGTCGTGTACTCCGACGGAGCCGGGGCCCCTGGTGCACGCGAAGTGGATCTGTCAGGCACTGACATCCACATCGTCGTGGATCTGGCCGTCGGGCAAGGTGCGGCGTCCGTCCGGACCACCGACCTGTCGCACGGTTACGTCGAAGAGAATTCCGCGTACAGCTCATGACCGCGAATACGGATGCGTTGTCCACCCAGGTCAAGGCGCAAGTGCTCGCCGAGGCGCTGCCATGGCTCAAGCAGTTGCACGGCAAGATCGTCGTCGTCAAATATGGTGGCCACGCGATGACCGACGAGTCGCTGCGCCGGGCGTTCGCCGCGGACATGGCGTTTCTGCGCAACTGCGGCATCCATCCGGTTGTCGTGCACGGGGGTGGCCCGCAGATCACCGCCATGTTGCGCCGGCTGGGTATCGAGGGCGACTTCAAGGGCGGATTCCGGGTGACCACGCCCGAAGTGCTCGACGTCGCGCGAATGGTGCTGTTCGGTCAGGTGGGTCGCGAGCTGGTCAACCTCATCAACGCGCACGGACCGTACGCCGTCGGCATCACCGGCGAAGATGCGCAACTTTTCACCGCCGTACGGCGCAGCGTCACCGTCGACGGCGTCGACACCGACATCGGTCTGGTCGGCGATGTCGAGTTGGTGAACACCGCTGCGGTCTTGGATCTCATTGCAGCGCGCCGTATTCCGGTGGTATCGACGCTGGCGCCCGACGTCGACGGCGTAGTGCACAACATCAACGCCGATACCGCAGCAGCGGCGCTGGCGGAAGCCTTGGGCGCCGAGAAGCTGTTGATGCTCACCGATGTCGAAGGCCTCTACACCAGTTGGCCCGACCGCACCTCGCTGGTCAGCGAAATCGATACGGCCACTTTGGCGCAACTGCTGCCCAGACTGGAGACGGGAATGATTCCCAAAGTCGAGGCGTGCCTGCGGGCCGTCACCGCCGGCGTGCCCAGCGCGCACGTCATCGACGGGCGGGTCGAACATTGCGTGCTGGTGGAGCTGTTCACCAATGCCGGGACCGGAACCAAAGTGGTGCCGGTATGACTCACCCCACCAAAACTCAAGAACTGCAGCAGCGTTGGCAGTCGGTGATGATGAACAACTACGGCACGCCGCCGCTGGCCTTGGTCAGCGGCGTCGGAGCCGTCGTGACCGACGCAGACGGCAACACCTACGTCGACCTGCTCGGTGGCATCGCGGTCAATGTGCTCGGTCACCGGCACCCGGCGGTGATCGAGGCCGTCACCCAGCAGATGTCGACGCTGGGCCACACTTCCAACCTGTACGCCACTGAGCCCGGCATCGCCTTGGCCGAGCAACTCGTGGCGCTGCTCGGTGTCGATACTCAAGCGCGCGTCTTTTTCTGCAACTCCGGAACCGAAGCGAACGAGGTGGCTTTCAAGCTGACCCGGCTCACCGGCCGGACAAAAATCGTTGCAGCACAAGAAGCATTCCACGGCCGCACGATGGGTTCACTGGCGCTGACCGGACAGCCGTCCAAACAGGCGCCGTTCGAACCGCTGCCCGGCTACGTAACCCACGTTCGGTACGGCGACGCCTACGCGCTCGACAAGGCAGTCGACGACGAAACAGCCGCGGTGTTTCTGGAGCCGATCATGGGCGAGAGCGGGGTCGTCGTTCCGCCCGAGGGCTACCTCGCCGCGGCCCGCGAAATCACCTCCCGGCACGGTGCTTTGCTGGTTCTGGACGAGGTGCAGACCGGGATGGGGCGCACCGGGACGTTTTACGCGCACCAGCACGACGGAATCACCCCCCGACGTGGTGACGCTGGCCAAGGGTCTCGGTGGCGGGTTGCCGATCGGGGCGGCCATCGCGATCGGCCCGGCCGCGGACCTGTTCACCCCCGGCCTGCACGGCAGTACCTTCGGCGGCAACCCGGTGTGCACGGCGGCGGCGTTGGCGGTACTGAAGGTGTTGTCTGACGACGACCTGGTGCGCGGCGCCGACGTCAAGGGCAAATCCCCTCAAACACGGCATCGAAGCGCTGGGTCATCCGCTGATCGACTACGTGCGGGGCAGGGGACTGCTGCAGGGCATCGTGCTGACCGCCCCGCGCGCTAAGGACGCCGAGGTGGCCGCCCGGGACGCCGGCTACCTGGTTAATGCGGCCGCGCCCAACGTCATTCGGCTGGCTCCACCGCTGATCGTCGCCGAGTCGCAACTCGACGGCTTCGTCGCGGCGCTACCGGGAATCCTCGATGCGGCGGCGGCCACATGATCAGACACTTCCTGCGCGACGACGACCTCACCCCGGCCGAGCAAGCCGAGGTCCTCGAACTGGCTGCCGCACTCAAGAAGAATCCCTTCAGCCGTCGGCCGCTGGAGGGCCCGAGAGGGGTCGCGGTCATCTTCGACAAGAACTCCACCCGCACCCGGTTTTCCTTCGAGATGGGCATCGCCCAACTCGGCGGCCACGCGGTCGTCGTCGACGGGCGCAGCACCCAGCTCGGCCGTGACGAGACCCTGGAGGACACCGCCAGGGTGCTGTCCCGCTTCGTCGATGCCATCGTGTGGCGCACCTTCGGACAGGACCGTTTGACCGCGATGGCCTCGGCCGGTTCGGTGCCCGTGGTCAACGCCCTCTCCGATGAATTTCATCCCTGCCAGGTGCTGGCCGATCTGCAGACGATCGCTGAACGCAAAGGCACGCTCAAGGGCCTGAAGATGACCTATCTCGGCGACGGCGCCAACAACATGGCCCACTTCCCTGATGCTGGGTGGGGTGACCGCGGGGAATGCACGTCACTGTTGCTGCGCCAGAGGGCTTTACACCGGATCCGGGTGTGGTGGCAGCGGCCGAGCGGCGTGCCCAGCAGACCGGCGCTTCGGTCGCCCTGACCACCGACCCCGACGCGTCCGCTGCCGGGGCCGACGTGTTGGTCACCGACACCTGGACGTCGATGGGACAGGAGGGCGACGGCCTGGATCGCGTCGAACCGTTCCGGCCGTTCCAGGTCAATCAGCGGCTGCTCAGGCTGGCCGATCCCGAAGTCATTGTGCTGCACTGCCTTCCGGCGCACCGCGGCGACGAAATCACCGACGAGGTGATGGACGGCCCGGCCAGTGCGGTGTGGGACGAGGCCGAGAACCGGCTGCACGCCCAGAAGGCGTTGTTGGTGTGGCTGCTGGAAAGGTCGCGATGACACGCGCCGACGGCGGGGCCAAAGCGGCACCTGAGATCAGCGGCAACCGTGCCGGCCGGCAGGCCCGCATCGTCACGATCCTGTCCACCGCAGCGGTGCGCAGCCAGAGCGAGTTGGCGGCCCGGCTGGCCGCCGACGGCATCGAGGTCACCCAAGCGACGCTGTCGCGTGATCTCGAGGAACTCGGCGCGGTCAAGTTGCGCGGGGCCGACGGCGGAGTCGGCGTCTACGTGGTGCCCGAGGACGGCAGCCCGGTGCGCGGCGTCGCCGGCGGCACCGGCCGGCTGTCCCGGCTGCTGGGCGAATTGCTGGTCTCCACCGACGCCAGCGCAAACCTCGCCGTGCTGCGCACCCCGCCCGGCGGGGCACACTATCTGGCCAGCGCAATCGACCGGGCCGCGTTACCGTACGTCGTCGGCACCATCGCCGGTGATGACACGGTGTTCGTGGCCGCTCGCGAGCCCATGACCGGCGCGGAGCTGGCCACAGCTTTAGAAGACCTGAAGTAGCCCCCAAACCAGCTACCCCGAGCACAAGGAGAACTTTTCATGTCAGAACGCGTCATCCTGGCGTATTCCGGCGGTCTGGACACCTCGGTGGCCATCAGCTGGATCGGCAAGGAGACCGGCCGCGAGGTCGTCGCGGTGGCGATCGACCTCGGTCAGGGCGGCGAGGACATGGAGGTCGTCCGGCAACGGGCGTTGGACTGCGGCGCCGTGGAGGCTGTCGTCGTCGACGCCCGGGACGAGTTCGCCGAAGGCTACTGTCTGCCCACCATCCTCAACAACGCGTTGTACATGGACCGCTACCCGTTGGTGTCGGCGATCAGCCGGCCGCTGATCGTCAAGCATCTGGTGGCCGCCGCCCGCGAGCACGGTGGCAGCATCGTCTCGCACGGCTGCACCGGTAAGGGCAACGACCAGGTTCGCTTCGAGGTCGGATTCGCTTCGCTGGCACCGGATCTCGAGGTGCTGGCGCCGGTCCGCGACTACGCGTGGACGCGGGAGAAGGCCATCGCCTTCGCCGAGGAGAACGGCATCCCGATCAACGTCACCAAGCGTTCGCCGTTCTCCATCGACCAGAACGTGTGTGGGGTCGCGCGGTGGAGACGGGTTTCCTCGAGCACCTGTGGAACGCCCCCACCAAGGACGTCTACGACTACACCGAGGACCCGACCGTCAACTGGAACACCCCCCGACGAGGTGATCGTCGGCTTCGAGAAGGGCGTGCCGGTCGCCATCGACGGCAAGCGGGTGTCGGTGCTGCAGGCCATCACCGAGCTCAATCGCCGGGCCGGCGCGCAGGGCGTCGGGCGACTCGACGTCGTCGAGGACCGGCTGGTGGGTATCAAGAGCCGCGAGATCTACGAAGCGCCCGGCGCGATGGTGCTCATCACCGCGCACACCGAGCTCGAGCATGTCACCCTCGAGCGCGAGTTGGGCCGGTTCAAGCGCCAGACCGATCAGCGCTGGGCGGAGTTGGTGTACGACGGGCTCTGGTACTCGCCGCTGAAAGTCGCCCTGGAGAGCTTCGTCGCCAAGACGCAGGAGCATGTCACCGGCGAGATCCGGCTGGTCCTGCACGGCGGCCACATCGCGGTCAACGGCCGGCGCAGCCCCGAATCGCTGTACGACTTCAACCTGGCGACCTACGACGAGGGCGACACCTTCGACCAGTCGATGTCCAAGGGTTTCGTCTACGTGCACGGGTTGTCGTCGAAGTTGTCGGCCCGCCGGGACCTGCGGTGACTCTCCATCGGTTCGGCCAACCGAAATGAGCACCAACGAAGGGTCGCTGTGGGGCGGCCGGTTCGCCGGCGGTCCCGCCGACGCGCTCGCCGCGCTGAGCAAGTCCACCCACTTCGACTGGGTGCTGGCGCCCTACGACATCACCGCGTCCCGCGCCCACACCGTGGTCCTGTATGCGGCCGGGCTGCTCACCGAGGAGCAGCGCGACGGGTTGCTGGCCGGGCTGGACAGCCTGGCCGAGGACGTCGCCGACGGCAGTTTCGGTCCGCTGGTCACCGACGAGGACGTGCATGCCGCGCTGGAACGCGGGCTGATCGACCGCGTCGGGCCGGAGCTGGTGGCCGGTTGCGGGCCGGACGCTCCCGCAACGACCAGGTCGCGACCCTGTTCCGGATGTGGCTGCGCGACGCGGTGCGCCGGGTCGCCGACGGCGTATTCGACCTGATCGGCGCGCTGGCCGACCAGGCTGCCGCCCACCCCGACGCGATCATGCCCGGTAAGACGCATCTGCAGTCCGCGCAGCCGATCCTGCTGGCACATCACCTGCTCGCCCATGCCCAGCCGTTGTTGCGGGACGTGGACCGGATCGTCGACTTCGATAAGCGTGCGGCGATCTCCCCGTACGGTTCGGGTGCCCTGGCGGGTTCGTCGTTGGGCCTGGACCCCGACGCGATAGCCGCGAACCTGGGCTTTTCGGCCGCGGCGGACAATTCGGTGGACGCGACCGCGGCCCGTGACTTCGCCGCCGAGGCGGCATTCGTGTTCGCGATGATCGCCGTCGACCTGTCCCGGCTGGCTGAGGACATCATCATCTGGAGTTCGACGGAGTTCGGCTACGTCACCTTGCACGACTCGTGGTCGACCGGCAGCTCGATCATGCCGCAGAAGAAGAACCCTGATATCGCCGAACTGGCCCGCGGCAAGTCCGGCCGCCTGATCGGAAACCTGGCCGGCCTGCTCGCCACGCTGAAGGCCCAGCCCCTGGCCTACAACCGTGACCTGCAGGAAGACAAGGAGCCGGTGTTCGACTCGGTGGCGCAGCTGGAGCTGGTGCTGCCGGCGATGGCGGGGCTGGTGGGCAGCCTGACCTTCCATGTGGAGCGGATGGCGGCGCTGGCGCCGGCCGGCTACACATTAGCCACCGATATCGCCGAATGGCTTGTGCGGCAAGGTGTTCCGTTTCGGTCCGCGCACGAGGCCGCCGGTGCCGCGGTGCGTGCCGCCGAACAGCGCGGCATCGGGCTGCAGGAGCTGACCGACGACGAGCTCGCCGCGATCAGCCCACAGCTCACCCCCGACGTCCGCGACGTGCTGACCATCGAGGGGTCGGTGTTGTCCCGCGATGCCCGGGGCGGAACGGCGCCGAGTCAGGTGGCCCGGCAGCTGGCCACGCTGAGGTCGGCAGCCGATCGATTACGCAGCCAACTGCGGCGCTGAGGCGCGGTCGGCGTCCTTTGCCGGTCAAACTGGAACAATTAAACTTCGACGCTTCAGCGAGTCGGTCGACCGAACCTGGTGAACAATGTGGCCTTGATGTTCGTATCAAAGGGGTGGGACCAATGAGCGTCATCGCCGGCGTCTGCGGAGCCTTGCCGCCGCATCGCTACTCGCAGCGCGAATTGACCGACACCTTCGTCAGCATCCCCGATTTCGAGGGTTACGAGGACATCGTGCGGCAACTGCATGCCAGCGCGAAGGTGAACAGCCGACACCTGGTGCTGCCCCTGGACCGCTACCCGAAACTCAGCGACTTCGGCGAGGCGAACACCATCTTCCTGGAAAAGGCCGTGGATCTGGGCGTGGAGGCCCTGATGGGCGCGCTGGACGAGGCCGGGCTTGGGCCCGAAGACCTCGACGTGCTGATCACCACCACGGTCACCGGCCTCGCGGTGCCATCGCTGGACGCCCGGATCGCCGGGCGGGTCGGCCTGCGCCCCGACGTGCGCCGGGTGCCGTTGTTCGGGCTGGGCTGCGTAGCCGGTGCGGCTGGCGTGGCACGGCTGCATGACTACCTCAAGGGAGCGCCCGACGGCATCGCCGCCCTCGTCTCGGTCGAACTCTGCTCGCTCACCTTCCCGGGTTACAAGCCCTCGGTAGCGGGTCTGGTGGGCAGCGCGCTGTTTGCTGACGGTGCGGCCGCGGTGATTGCGGTGGGGGACAGACGTGCCGAACAGGTCGAGGCGGCTGGCCCGTCGATTCTCGATTCCCGCAGCACCCTGTATCCCGACTCATTGCGCACCATGGGGTACGACGTCGGCTCGGCCGGTTTCGAACTGGTGCTGTCCAAGGACCTGGCTGACGTCGTCGAGCAGCACCTGGGCAACGACGTCACCTCGTTCCTGGCTGCGCACGGGCTGAAGACCACCGATATCGGTGGCTGGGTGACGCACCCGGGCGGGCCGAAGATCATCAACGCCATCACCGAGACCTTGAATCTGCCGCCGGAGGCATTGGAGTTGACGTGGCGCTCGTTGGGCGAGATCGGCAACCTGTCCTCGGCGTCGGTGCTGCACGTGCTGCGTGACACCCTCGCCAAACCACCGCCCAGCGGCAGCCCCGGTCTGATGATCGCGATGGGCCCGGGTTTCTGCTCCGAGCTGGTGCTGTTGCGTTGGCACTGAGGGGCTGACCGCTTCGATGGCTGGCACGGTATGAGCAGCACGCACGACGAACTCGTGTCGGCCCTGCGGCGATCGCTCAAAGAGAATGAGCGACTCAAGCGCGAGAACCGGGACTACCTGGCCCGAGCCACGGAGCCGATCGCGTTGGTGGGCATGGGTTGTCGCTATCCGGGCGGGGTGGACTCACCGGATCTGTTGTGGCGGATGGTGGCCGAGGGCCGTGACGTGGTCACCGATTTTCCCAGCGATCGGGGCTGGGACCTGGCTGGGCTCTTCGATGCCGACCCGGATGCGATCGGCAAGTCCTACACCCGCCACGGCGGGTTTCTCGACGACGTCGCCGGATTCGACGCCGAGTTCTTCGGAATCGCCCCGAGCGAAGCTCTCGCGATGGATCCGCAGCAGCGCCTGCTGCTGGAGGTCTCCTGGGAAGCGTTGGAGCGGGCCGGGATTGACCCCCTGTCGCTGCGGGGTTCGTCGACCGCCGTCTTTGCCGGTGTGTTCCACGGCTCCTACGGAGGCCAGGGGCGGGTGCCAGGGGACCTGGAACGTTACGGGTTGCGCGGTTCGACGCTGAGTGTGGCCTCGGGCCGGGTCGCCTATGTGCTGGGGCTGGAAGGGCCTGCGGTGTCGGTGGACACCGCGTGCTCGTCGTCGCTGGTGGCACTGCACCTGGCGGTGCAGTCGCTGCGTTCCGGGGAGTGCGATCTGGCTTTGGTTGGTGGGGTGACGGTGATGGCTACCCCGGCCATGTTCGTCGAGTTCAGCCGCCAGCGGGCGCTTTCGGCGGATGGCCGGTGCAAGGCCTACGCCGGCGCCGCCGACGGGACCGCATTCGCCGAGGGCGCCGGGGCGCTGGTGGTGGAACGGCTGGCCGACGCGCAGCGGTTGGGGCATCCGGTGTTGGCGGTGGTGCGGGGTTCGGCGGTCAACCAGGACGGTGCGTCCAACGGTCTTGCCACTCCGAACGGCCCTGCCCAGCAACGGGTTATCCGCGCGGCACTGGCCAATGCGCGACTGAGCGTGACAGACGTGGATGTGGTCGAAGGCCACGGGACCGGGACGACGCTCGGGGATCCGATTGAGGCGCAGGCGATCTTGGCAACCTACGGTCAGGGGCGCACCGAGCCGCTCTGGCTGGGCTCGATCAAATCGAACATGGGTCATACCTCGGCCGCGGCAGGCGTGGCCGGGGTCATGAAGATGGCGCTGGCGATGCGGCACGGCGTGCTGCCCAAGACGTTGCACGTGGATGTGCCGACGCCGCACGTGGATTGGTCGGCGGGCGCGGTGTCGTTGCTGACGCGGTCCCTAGTGTGGGCCGAGCCGGGGCGGCCGCGCCGGGCGGCGGTGTCGTCGTTCGGGATCAGCGGCACCAATGCGCACGTGATCCTCGAAGAGTCCCCAACGGTCGAGGTGGACGCCCCGAAACGTGTTGACAAACCCACGATTTGGCCGTTGTCGGCCCGATCCTGCGTGGCGCTGACCAATCAGGCACAGCGGCTGCTGGATTGGGTGGCCGCCGACGACGGCTTGAGCGGACCGAACGTGGGCTGGTCGCTGGCCAGCACGCGGTCCCTGTTCGGGCACCGCGCGGTGGTGGTCGGTGCCGACCGGCGGCGATTGCTGTCCGAGCTGGCTGGACTGGCCTGCGGTGAACCGGGTTCCGGTGCGGTAGTGGGCCAGGCGCACCCGCTCGGCAGGACGGCGTTCGTGTTCCCCGGACAGGGTTCGCAGTGGCCCGGGATGGGTGCTTCGCTGCTGGACAGCGCACCGGTGTTCGCCGAACAGATGCGCCGATGCGAAGAGGCGTTGCGGGCCCATGTCGAGTGGTCGCTGATCGACGTGGTGCGGGGCCAGCCCGGAGCACCCGGCTTGGATCGGGTGGACGTGGTGCAGCCGGTGCTGTGGGCGGTCATGGTGTCACTGGCCGAGATGTGGCGCTCGCTGGGCGTCAAACCCGATGCGGTGATCGGGCATTCGCAGGGCGAGATCGCCGCGGCCTATGTAGCGGGAGCCCTGTCGCTGTCCGACGCGGCCAAAGTGGTGGCGCTGCGCAGCCGACTCTTGGCGCGGTTGTCGGGGCAGGGCGGAATGGCTTCGCTCGCCGTCGGACCGCGAGCAGCCGAGCAGTTGGTGGCTCGGTGGGGCGATCGGTTGAGTATCGCTGCCGTCAACGGTGTTTCGGCGGTCGCCGTGTCCGGCGACGTCGCCGCCGTCGACGAATTGCTGCGGTACTGCGACGCCGACGGTGTCCGCGCCCGCCGGATCGACGTCGACTACGCCTCGCATTCCCGGCAGGTCGAGGCCATCCGTTCGGATCTCACCGAGGCACTCGCCTCGATCGTGCCCCGATCGTCGGCAATCGCGTTCTTCTCCACCGTGACCGGCGGACTCGTCGACACCGCGGGCCTTGACGCCGATTATTGGTACCGAAGCCTCCGCCAGACCGTGTTGTTCGAGGCGGCCGTGGGCGCCGCCGCCGAGGCGGGTTACCAGGTGTTCGTCGAATCCAGTCCGCACCCGGTGCTGGCCGCTGCGGTGGAGGAAACCGTGGTCGCGCACCATCCGTCCGCGCAGCCTGTGGTGATCCCCACCCTGGGTCGTGCAGATGATGGGCTGCAACGGTTTTGGCTCTCGGTGGCGCAGGCACACGTGGCGGGTGTGGCCGTCGACTGGTCGCCGGTTTTCGAGGGCGCCCGCAAGGTGGCGCTGCCGACGTACGGGTTCGCGCGGCGCCGATTCTGGCTTACCGAATCGGCAGGCCGGGACGCCCGCCGGGACGGAATCGTCAGCGCTGAGCACGGACTACTCGGCGCGGTCGTCGAGCGGCCCGACACCGGCGGTGTGGTGTTGACGGGCAGCCTCTCGCTGACCGCGCAGCCGTGGCTGGCCGATCATGCGGTCAACGGCACGGTGCTGTTCCCGGGTGCGGGATTCGTAGAGTTGGCGATCAGGGCCGGCGACCAGGTCGGCTGCCCGGTGGTCGAGGAACTGACCGTGTCGACGCCGCTGAGGCTGCTCGGCGAGACCCGGGTACAGGTCGTGGTCAGCGCCGCGGACAAATCGGGCCGCCACGACTTCGCCGTGTATTCCCTCGGTGAGCAACCGCAACTGCACGCCGAGGGCGTGCTGGCGGCCGGCGGACTGGAACCGCAGGCAGACCTGTCTTCCTGGCCGCCGCCGGACGCGCAGGCGGTCGAGTTGAGCGGTGCGTACGATCGGCTGGCCGCCGGGGGATACGAGTACGGCCCGGCGTTCCGCGGTTTACGCGCGATGTGGCAGTCCGGCGACGACCTCTACGCCGAGGTTGTGCTCGCGGAGGAAACCGGTTTGACTGCAACCGGATTCGGAATTCATCCGGCGCTCCTGGACGCCGCGCTGCACGCGTGGGGAGTCGCCGGAACACACGATGGGACGGTGTTGCCCTTCGCCTGGCAACGCGTGGCGCTGCACGCTGCGGGCGCCACCCGGCTGCGGGTCCGGCTGAGCCGCGCCGGCGGCGGTGCGCTGTCGATGGAACTGGCCGACGCCACCGGCCTGCCGGTCATGACGGTGCGGGGAACTCGACTTTGCCCGGCAGCCGACTCGATATCGGCGGCGGCCGGCAGCGGCCTGGTTGGCGACGCCGGCCTGTTCGAGGTCGGGTGGTCACCCGTCGGTCCGGTGGCCGGCAGCGACACGCCGGTGACGTTGTGGCAGTTGCCTTCCGATGACGGTGACACGTGCCGGGCGGTCAGCTCGGCCACGCACGCGGCGCTGGCGGTGCTGCAGTCGTGGCTGGGCGGTGCGCAGGACGGTGTCCTGGCGGTCGTGACCCGCGGTGCGGTGGCACTGGGTGGCGAGGATGTCACCGATCTGCCCGGCGCGGCCGTATGGGGCCTGGTGCGTTCGGCACAGGCCGAGCATCCGGATCGGGTAGTCCTGTTGGATTCCGACGGGTCCCTCGACATCAGGAGCGTAATCGCCTGTGGTGAGCCGCAATTGGTGATCCGCCGGGGTGCGGCATACCAGCCGCGGCTCAAACCGGCGGAGTCGGAACTGGCTCTGCCCGAAGCGGATTCGGGCTGGCGCTTGGTCGTGGGCGGTGGCGGCACGCTCGAGGACGTGCAGGTGGGTAGCTGCGCCCGTGCCGAGCTGGCTACCGGGCAGCTGCGAGTCGCGGTGGCCGCGGTGGGGGTGAACTTCCGGGATGTGCTGGTGGCGCTGGGCATGTACCCCGGTGGTGGCGAGTTGGGTGTCGAGGGAGCCGGCGTCGTCGTCGAAGTGGGACCGGGTGTCTCGGATCTTGCCGCAGGCGACACGGTACTGGGGTTGTTGGGTGTGGCGGGCCCCGAGGCGGTCGTCGACCGCCGGTTGGTGACCCGCGTCCCGGCGGGTTGGTCGGCTGCGCAGGCCGCCGGATTCCCGGTGGCGTTCCTGACCGCGTGGTACGGGTTGTCGGTGCTTGGCCAGGTGAAAGCGGGCGAGCGGGTGTTGGTGCACGCGGCGACCGGCGGGGTCGGCATGGCCGCGGTGCAGTTGGCACGCCATTGGGGTTGCGAGGTGTTCGCCACCGCCAGCCGCGGTAAATGGGACACGTTGCGCGCGATGGGTTTCGATGACGATCACATCGGCGACTCCCGCAGCCTGGATTTCGAGACCACCTTCCGCGCCGGTGCGGCCGGCGCCGGGGTGGATCTGATCCTGAACTCGCTGGCCGGCGAGTTCATCGACGCATCGCTGCGCCTGCTGGTGCACGGCGGACGATTTATCGAGATGGGCAAGACCGACCTGCGTGACCCGGAGCCCCTGGCGGAGCGCGGCATCCGATACCGGGCGTTCGACCTCATCGAGGCCGGCCCTGACCAGACCGCGCATATGCTGGCCGAATTGATGGCGCTGGTGCAGGTCGGAACCGTGACGCCGTTGCCGGTCAAGACATTTGACCTGCGCGCGGTGCGGCAAGCATATCGCTATGTCAGCCAGGCCCGGCACATCGGCAAAGTGGTCCTGACGTTACCGGCCGCCACCGGCCTCGCCGACGGCACCGTTTTGATCACCGGTGGTACCGGGATGGCCGGCGCCGCGCTGGCCCGCCACCTCGTCACCCGGCACCGAGTTCCTCATCTGCTGCTGGTGAGCCGTTCGGGCGCTCGCGCACCAGGTTTTTCGAAGTTGGTGGAGGAGTTGCACAACGTCGGCGCTCGGGTTTCGGTGGTGGCCGCTGACGTGGCCGATCCCGACTCCGTCGCGGAGTTGCTCGCCACGGTTCCCGAGAGGTTTCCGCTCAAGGCGGTGATCCACGCTGCCGGCGTGCTGGACGACGGACTGATCGGATCATTGACGCCGGACCGGATCGACGCGGTGCTGCGGGCCAAGGTTCACGGCGCATGGAATCTGCATGAGCTGACCCGGGATCTCGGCCTGTCGGCGTTCGTGGTGTTTTCGTCCCTGGCCGGCATCCTCGGCACGCCCGGGCAGGGGAATTACGCGGCGGCCAACAGCTTCTTGGACGCCCTGGTGACCCACCGTCGTTCCCAGGGCCGGCCCGGGCTGTCTCTCGCGTGGGGACTGTGGGAAGAGGCGAGCGCAATGACCCGCCACCTCGGTGACCGCGACAAGGCGCGGATGGGGCGGGCCGGATTGGCCACGCTGGGAACCGAGCAGGCGCTGGCGTTGTTCGACACGGCGCTGGCCACCGATCCCGGCGTCGTGGTGGCTACCCGCCTCGACGCGTCCGCGCTCACTGAAGACGCCCCGCCGCTGCTGCACGACCTGGTCCGCCGCCCGGTGCGCCGTGTCACCGCCGACGCGGAATCCGGCTATGCCAGTACCGGTCTCGCGGCGCGACTGCGGGGTCTCGACGCCGAGCAGCGACACCGCGAACTGGTGGATATGGTGTGCCGCAACGCCGCCACTGTGCTGGGCCGGTCCAGCAGCACCGACATCAGCGCCCAGCGTGCCTTCCAGGACCTCGGTTTCGATTCGCTGACCGCGGTGGAACTGCGCAACCGGCTCAAAACTGCGACCGGCCTGACCCTTTCACCCACCCTGATCTTCGACTATCCCAGTCCCACCGTCCTGGCCGAACACCTTGACATCCGGCTGGCTGCCCCTACCGAGCACGGCGATCCGGTGGCCCGGTTCAATGACATCGCCGCTGAATTGGAGGCTCTGATCAATCGAGCGGACTGGACCCCGGAGCAGCGGGCACAGCTGTCGAACCGACTGCACACCATCCAGGCTGAGCTGGCCGGCGCGAGCGACCTGCTCATCGACGACGACCTCGCCGCGGCCAGCGAAAGCCAGCTGTTCGCCATCCTCGACGAAGAACTGGGCTCCTAGACCATGGACCAGGGCCCGGACACCACCAGACACGTCGAGTACCTCAAACGTCTCACCGCCGATCTACGGCGCACCCGGCGGCGGCTGTCGGAACTGGAGGGCCGGTTGTCCGAACCGGTCGCTGTGGTGGGCATGGCGTGCCGGTATCCAGGCGGGGTGGATTCGCCAGAAGCATTGTGGGACATGCTGATCGACGGTCGCGACGCCGTCTCGGACTTCCCGACGGATCGGGGCTGGGATATCGACGGCATGTACGACCCGGATCCCGACGCACCCGGCAAGACCTACACCCGACGCGGCAACTTCCTGCGGGATGCCGGCGATTTCGACGCCGGTTTCTTCGGCATCGGCCCCAACGAATCGCTGGCGATGGACCCTCAGCAGCGCGTGATGCTGGAAGTTTCCTGGGAAGCGTTGGAGCGCACCGGGATCGATCCGGGCACCTTGCGGGGCTCGGCGACCGGCGTGTTCGCCGGGGTAATTCACGCCGGCTACGGCGGTGAGGTCAAAGGGGAGTTGGAGGGCTACGGACTCACCGGTTCGACGCCGAGCGTGACTTCGGGCCGGGTGGCGTATGTCCTGGGCCTGGAGGGCCCCGCGGTGTCGCTGGATACGGCGTGCTCTTCGTCACTGGTGGCACTGCACCTGGCGGTGCAGTCGTTGCGTCACGGCGAGTGCGACCTGGCGCTGGTCGGCGGGGTCACCGTGATGGCCACACCGGCGGCGTTCGTGGAGTTCAGCCGCCAGCGGGCGCTTGCCGCCGACGGGCGGTGTAAGGCGTACGCGGGTGCCGCTGACGGCACGTCATGGTCCGAGGGTGCCGGGGTGCTCGTGGTCGAACGACTGGCCGACGCAGAGCGGTTGGGGCATCCGGTGTTGGCGGTGGTGCGGGGTTCGGCGGTCAACCAGGACGGCGCGTCGAACGGCCTGACCGCACCCAACGGTCCCGCACAGCAGCGGGTGATCCGGGCGGCCCTGGCCAGTGCGGGTCTGACCCCGGCTGATGTGGATGCGGTCGAAGGTCATGGGACGGGCACCCGGCTGGGCGATCCGATTGAGGCGCAGGCGATCCTGGCGACCTATGGGCGCGACCGCGCCGAGCCGCTGTGGCTGGGGTCGATCAAGTCCAATATCGGCCACACTTCCGCGGCGGCGGGTGCGGCGGGGTTGATCAAGATGGTCCTGGCCATGCAGCATGGCGTGCTGCCCAAGACGCTGCATGTCGATGTGCCCACCCCGCACGTGGATTGGTCGGCGGGCGCGGTGTCGCTCCTGACCGAACCGCGGCCCTGGCCCGAGCCGGGCCGCCCGCGCCGGGCGGGTGTGTCGGCGTTCGGGATCAGCGGCACCAACGCGCACGTGATCATCGAACAAGGTCCACCCGCGGAAAATGTTGCACCGCAGCCTTTTACCGGCGCCGTCCCGTGGGTGTTGTCGGCGCGTTCGGCTGCCGCGCTGGCGAACCAGGCGGGACGCCTGCTGGCCCGGTTGAACGCGGACGCCGGTGTGCGGCCGCTGGATGTCGGTTGGTCGCTGGCCAGCACCCGGTCGGTGTTCGAGCACCGCGCCGTGGTGGTGGCCGCCGATCGTCGGCGTTTTCAGGATGCGCTGCAGATGCTGGCGGCCGGCGAACCGGCGACCGGTGTGGCGGCCGGGCGCACCCGGGCGCTGGGCAAGACGGTGTTCGTATTCCCCGGCCAAGGTGCGCAGTACCTGGGTATGGGGCGCGACCTTTATCGGCGATTCCCGTTGTTCGCCAACGCATTCGACGAGGCCGCCGGTGCACTGGATCGGCACCTGCGCAAGCCGCTGCGGCAGGTGGCCTTCGGCACCGACGCGGCGTTGCTGGAGAGCACCGAGTTTGCCCAGCCGGCGCTGTTCGCCGTCGAAGTGGCGTTGGCCGCGTTGTTGCAGTCCTGGGGTGTAGTTCCCGACCTGGTGCTCGGCCATTCGGTAGGCGAGATCGCCGCGGCCCAGGTGGCCGGGGTGCTGTCGCTGGACGACGCGGCCCGCCTGGTCGCTGCCCGCGGCCGGTTGATGGCAGGGTTGCCGGCCGGTGGGGTGATGGTTTCGGTCACGGTGGGCGAGGCGGAGGCAGCTGCGTTGCTCGGCGACGAGGTGAGCATCGCTGCCGTGAACGCCGCTGGTTCCGTGGTGCTTTCCGGAGCGCAGCAGGCGGTGGCCGCGGCGGTCGATCGGCTGGCCGGCCGGCGGGTGCGCCGGTTGGCGGTGTCGCACGCCTTCCACTCGGCCCTGATGGAGCCGATGATCCCGGAGTTTCGCGAGCTTCTCGCCGACGTGACCGCCAGTGAACCGCGAATCAGGTTGGTGTCCAATGTCACCGGGCAACTTGCCGGCGCCGGCTACGGTTCGCCGTCCTACTGGGCTGACCATGTGCGTAAGCCGGTGCGCTTTGCCGACAGTGTGCAATGCGCCGAATCGTTGGGGGCCGGGGTGTTCCTCGAGGTTGGCCCTAACGGCGGATTGGCGGCCCTGATCGAGCAGTCCGTCGCGGGACCGTCGGTGGCGACGGCGATGCTGACCAAGGGTCGCCCCGAAGTCGAATCGCTGTACGGCGCGCTTGCGGAGTTGTTCACTTCGGGCCTGCGGTTGGACTGGCGCGAGACGTTCGCGGGATCGGACGCACAGATCGTGGCATTGCCCACGTACGCCTTTGACCGCAAGCATTTCTGGTTGACCGACCTGGGCGTGGGACCCACATCGTTGCGCGCCGCCGGGCTGTCCGGTATCGGCCACCCACTGCTGGGTGCGGCGGTGCAGCGAGCCGATGGCGGCGGCGTGATTTTGACCGGTTGGCTCTCGACCGCTACCCAGGGCTGGCTGTCCGATCATGTGGTCAGCGGGGTTGCGCTGTTTCCGGGAGCCGGTTTCGCGGAGTTGGTGCTGCGCGCCGGCGACCAGGTGGGTGCACCGGTGATCGAGGAATTGACGCTGCTGGCGCCGATGGCGTTGCCGGCGACGGGTGGGTTGCGGATACAGGTGCTGCTCGGCGCCGCCGACGATTCCGGGCGGCACAGCGTCTGGGTCTATTCCGCTGCGGGAGAGAGTGATTCGTGGGTGCTGCACGCCGAGGGGACGTTGCGGGCGGGTGGCATCCGAAGTGGCGCCGATTTGTCGTCGTGGCCGCCGGTCGGGGCCGCGGCGGTGGATGTGTCGGCGGTCTACGAGCAGTTGGCCGGGCGGGGCTACCGATACGGGCCGGCGTTTCAGGGCGTGCGGTCGGCGTGGCGGCGAGGGCGCGAGGTGTACGCCGAGTTGGCGGCGCCCCACGGCGTGAGCGTGGCAGGGTTCGGAATCCATCCGGCCCTGCTGGATGCCGCCCTGCACACCTGGATCTTGATTGCGGGCGACGGCCCCTTGGCCCTGCCGTTCTCGTGGCAGGGCGTGTCGTTGGACGCCACGGGTGCCACCCGGCTGCGGGTTCGGATAGCGCCCACCGGCGGCGGCTCGGTGTCGGTGGAGCTCGCGGATTCGTCGGGATTGCCGGTCCTGTCGGTGCGGGAATTGGTGGTGCGCCCGGTATCCGCGCAGGCGCTGTCGGCGGCGATCTCGTCGGGCGCGGCTTCGGCGAGCGGGTTGCTCGAGGTGGTGTGGTCGCCGTCGGAACGCGACGTCGTTGCCGCTCCCGCCGATCTGACCGTATGGGAGTCGGATCCGGTGACCGTGTCGGCTGCCGTCCACCAGGCTTTGGAAGCGGTGCAGAAACACCTGACTGGCGACGGACCGGGCGAGCTGGCCGCGGTGACTCGCGGAGCGGTGTCGGCGGGTGGGGAGGACATCGTCGACCTGGCCGGTGCCGCGGTTTGGGGGTTGGTGCGGTCCGCGCAGGCCGAGCATCCGGGCCGATTGGTGCTGGTGGACACCGATGGCTCGGTGGCGATCGAGGACGCGTTGCGTTGTGCGGAGCCGCAATTGGCGGTTCGGTCGGGTGTGGTTTACGGCCCCAGGCTGGTCCGGGCCGACGAATCGTCGGTGCTGACGTTGCCGGATGGCTTGTGGCGGTTGGGTGTCGGCGACGGCGGCACCCTCGACGACGTCGCCGCATTGCACAGTGAGCCGCTCGATTTGGGGTCCGGACAGGTGCGCGTCGCCGTCTGTGCGGTGGGCGTGAACTTCCGGGATGTACTGGTGGCACTGGGCATGTATCCCGGCGGCGGTCAGCTGGGTGCCGAGGGCGCCGGAGTCGTCGTCGAGGTCGGTCCCGGGGTGACCGGATTGTCCGTCGGCGACACGGTGTTGGGCCTGTTGGGTGTGGTGTCGCCCGAAGCCGTGGTTGATCAACGGATGGTGGTCGCGGTTCCGGCCGGCTGGTCGATGGACACGGCCGCCGGGGTTCCGGTGGTGTTCCTGACGGCCCTGTATGGTTTGCGCGAGTTGGCCGGGCTCAAGGCCGGTGAGCGGGTGTTGGTGCATGCGGCCACGGGCGGGGTCGGCATGGCTGCCGTGCAGCTGGCCCGGCACTGGGGCTGCGAGGTGTTCGTCACAGCCAGTCGCGGCAAGTGGGATGTGTTGCGCACGTTGGATTTCGACGACGCTCACATCGGCGATTCCCGATCCCTGGAGTTCGAGACGCGGTTCGCGGCCGCCACCGGCGGGACGGGGATGGATGTCGTGCTCAACTCGCTGGCGGGCGAATTCACCGACGCGTCGCTGCGGCTGATGGCGCCGGGCGGGCGATTCATCGAGATGGGCAAGACCGATATCCGCGAACCTGAATCCGTCGCCGCCCGGTACGGAGGCGTCGCCTACCGAGCGTTCGACCTGATGGAGGCGGGACCCGACCGCATCGCCGCGATGCTTGCCGACTTGCTGGACCTGCTGCACGCCGGCGCGGTGAAACCCTTGCCGGTCAGAGCGTTTGACGTTCGCAGCGCCCGGCAGGCTTACCGCTTCGTCAGCCAGGCTCGTCATGTCGGCAAGGTGGTGCTCACCCTGCCCTCCGGCCCGGACGGCCCAGCCGGGGCGCAGTCCCCGTTGGCCGGTGGCAGCGTGCTGATCACCGGCGGCACCGGGATGGCCGGTGCGGCGGTGGCCCGCCACCTGGTGGCCCACTACGGCGTCGCCCACCTGGTCTTGGTCAGCCGCTCGGGTGGACAGGCCGCGGGGGCGGCTGATCTGACGGCGGAAATCGAGCAGGCCGGAGCGCGAGTTACTCTCGCGCAGTGCGATATCGCCGACCGTGCCGAAGCGGCTACGCTCCTGGCACGGATACCAGCCGAGTTCCCCCTCAAAGGGGTTTTCCATGCCGCCGGAATCCTCGACGACACGGTGATCACATCGTTGACCCCGCAGCGGCTGGACGAGGTGCTGCGGG
This sequence comes from Mycobacterium kiyosense, assembly GCA_021654635.1. Lineage (NCBI taxonomy): Bacteria > Bacillati > Actinomycetota > Actinomycetes > Mycobacteriales > Mycobacteriaceae > Mycobacterium > Mycobacterium kiyosense. Next base: position 3,285,246 of record AP025179.1, on the reverse strand, counting down.
TCAAGGTCGACGGGGCGTGGAACCTGCACGAGTTGACCAGCGGGACGAATCCCGCTGTGTTCGTGATGTTCTCGTCGCTGGCCGGAATCGCGGGCAGCCCCGGTCAGGGCAACTATGCCGCCGCCAACGCCTTCCTGGACGCCCTGGCCGGTTATCGCCGCCAGCAGGGCCTGAGCGGCCTGTCGATCGCCTGGGGTCTGTGGGAGCAGGAAAGCGCGATGACCCGCCACCTCGGCGGCCGCGACCTGGCCCGGATGAAGCAGGTCGGATTATCGCCGCTGCCCACTGGGCAGGCACTGGATCTGCTTGATGCCGCCCTCCTTGCCGACCGGCCCGTGGCCGTCGCGGCGAGGCTGGACACCACTGCACTGACCGCTGACACCGACTTACCGCCGCTATGGCGCGAATTGGCCACCCGCCGTACCCGCCGCGTCATCGAGACCACTGACCGCGCAGTGGCCACGACAGGCCTCATAACACGTCTGTACGCGCTGCAGCCGGAGCAGCGGCAGCGGGAACTCACCGAGCTGATATCCGGCAGCGCCGCCACCGTGTTGGGGCACTCCACCGCCGTGGACATCGAGCCGGACAAGGCTTTTCAAGAGCTCGGCTTCGACTCCCTGACCGCAGTCGAACTGCGCAACCGGCTCAAAACCGCCACCGGACTGACACTTTCGCCGACCCTGATCTTCGACTACCCGACACCGGCTGCGCTGGCCGAACACCTCGCCAGTGAACTCGACTCCAACGCGCCACCGGCGGCAGAGCAGTTCGCGAAGCCGGACCGCGTCGAGGACCTCACCCGCGAACTGGACCTGCTCATCCATCGACCGGACTGGACGGCCGAGGAGAAGAACCAGCTCACCGACCGGCTGCGCGCCCTGATCGACGACCTCGGACCATGAGCGCGACGTGAAAGCCGTGCGGCGAAAAGACATCGCGATCATCGGGCTGGCTTGCCGGTTTCCCGGCGCAGCCGACCCGCGCGCGTTCTGGCAGTTGCTGCAGGATGGCCGTGAGATCGTCGGCGCACTGGCCGACGCTGCCGATTTCGACGCCGGCTTCTTCAACGTCTCACCGCGTGAGGCTGCCGCGATGGACCCGCGGCAGCGGCTGGCTTTGGAACTGACCTGGGAACTCTGCGAAGATGCCTACCTTGTCCCGAAAGATATCCGCGGGCAACCGATCGCGGTTTACCTCGGAGCGATGAACGACGACTACGCATTGCTGACGACGCGCCACGGCCTCGATCAGGTCGGCCACCACGCCTTCAGTGGGCTGAGCCGGGGCATGATCGCCAACCGGGTTTCGTTCTGCTTCGACTTGCGGGGTCCCAGCCTGACGGTCGATTCCGGGCAGTCGTCCTCGTTGGTCGCGGTGCACCTGGCCGCCGAGGCGCTCCGGGCCGGAACGGCCTCGATGGCGGTAGCCGGCGGCGTCCAGCTCAATTTGGCGGCCGAAATCGAGTCTCTGGAAATGGAATTCGGCGCTCTCTCGCCGTCGGGCCACACCTACGCGTTCGACGCGCGTGCGGATGGTTATGTGCGAAGTGACGGTGCCGCCTTGGTCCTGCTCAAACCTCTCGGCGCTGCCCTGGACGACGGAAACCGGGTCCACGCAATCATTTCCGGCAGCGCTGTCGGGAACGCGGGCGGTGAGACCCCGGGCCTCACGGTCCCGTCGGCGACTGCGCAGGCCGACGTAATACGGCTGGCGCTGGCCGATGCGGGGCTGGACCCCGCGCAGGTCGACTATGTGGAGGCGCACGGGACCGGCACCCGGGTCGGGGACCCCATCGAGGTCAGTGCCTTGGCCGAAGTGTTCGGTCCGCGGCGCCGCCCGCTGACCATCGGGTCGGTCAAGACCAATGTCGGGCATACCGGCGCCGCGTCGGGTATCACCGGTCTGCTCAAAACGGTGCTCGCCGTGGCGAATACGGCGCTGCCGGCGAGCCTGAACTTCGACGAACCCGCCGGTGATGTCGCCGGAGCCGGACTGCGGGTCAACACCGCGTTGGCGCCCTGGACCGATGATGAGCGGGTGGCCGGGGTGTCATCTTTCGGTATGGGCGGCACCAACGCACACGTGATCGTCGAACCGGCGCCGAAAGCCAAAGTGGTTGCCGCCGAATCAGATACCGGGGTGATGGTGCCGTGGGTAGTGTCCGCCCGGTCAGCGGAGGCGTTGAGCGGGCAGGCACGCCGGCTGGCCGAGGAGGCTATGACGCTCGGAATTGCTGATACGGGTTGGTCGTTGGCCACCACGCGCACGGTGTTCGAGCACCGGGCGGTGATCGTGGCCGCCGACCGTAAGCGCATTACGGACGGTCTGGCCGGACTGGTAGACGGGGCGCCGGGGGCTGGGGTAGTGGCCGGCCAGGCCCGATCGCTGGGCAAGACGGTGTTCGTGTTTCCCGGGCAGGGGTCGCAGTACCTGGGCATGGGCCGCGGGCTCTACCAACGCTTTCCGGCGTTCGCGGCGGCCTTCGACCGGGCTGCCGACGAACTCGACCTGCATCTGAGATCGCCGCTGCGGCAGGTTATCTGGGGCAGTGACGGGGCGGCGTTGGAGAGCACCGAGTTCGCTCAGCCGGCCCTGTTCGCGGTGCAGGTCGGCTTGGCGGAACTGCTGTGCCGCTGGGGCGTCACAGCTGATTTCGTGATGGGGCACTCGGTAGGGGAGATCACCGCGGCCCACGCGGCGGGAGTGTTGTCGCTCGCGGATGCCGCGCGGTTGGTGGTCCAGCGGGGCAAGCTGATGGCGGCATTACCGGCCGGCGGTGCGATGGTCGCCGTCGCCGCGAGCGAAGCGGAGGTGACGCCGCTGATGAGCGCGCAGGTCAGCCTGGCAGCGGTCAATGCGTCCGACTCGGTAGTGTTGTCCGGACCGCAGCACGCGGTCGGTGCGGTGGCCAAGCAATTGGCCGAACAGGGACGGCGGGTACGCCGGTTGGCCGTGTCTCACGCGTTCCACTCGGCCCTGATGGAGCCGATGGTCGACGAATTCTCCCGGCGACTCGCAGACCTGCAGGTGCATCGCCCGCGGACCCCGTTGGTGTCCAATGTCACCGGGGAGCTGGCCGGCGCGGATTACGGCTCGGCCCGGTACTGGGCCGAGCACATCCGCAACCCGGTGCGGTTCAGCGACGGCGTGTCGACCGTGGTGGGCCTTGGCGCCAAGGCGTTCATCGAGGTGGGTCCGGGCGCCGGATTGACCGCGGAGCAAGAGGTTTCGGTTGCGACGCTGACGGCCGGCGTTCCCGAAGTCGACGCGGTGCTGACCGCGGCGGCGCGACTGTTCACCGCGGGTGTGGAAGTCGACTGGGCGGCCACTTTCGACGGGCTGAGTTGTCGGCGCGTAGACCTACCCACGTATGCTTTTGCCCGGCAAAGGTTTTGGCTGACGGCCGGTGACAGCGTGGTCGAGCATCCCGTCGAGCCCGTGGCCGCACGGTTGCAACATCTCGATCCCGCCCAGTGGCGTCGTCAGCTGATCGCCCTGGTGTGTGGGCACGCCGCTGCGGTCCTGGGTCACGGCAGTGGCCGCGACGTGGATCCCGAGCGGCCCTTTCAGGACCTCGGGTTCACCTCGATGGGCGGTGTCGAGCTGCGCAACCGGCTCAGGGCGGAGAGTGCGCTGAGCGGATTGTCGCTACCGCGCACACTGATTTTCGACTATCCGACTCCAACGGCGCTGGCCGACCATCTCTGCGATCAGCTGAGCGACCATTATGATAATCGGCCCGAAAACGAAAGAATTTGGTCGGAGCTGCGCAATATACCCATCGCGGAACTGCGCAGGACCGGACTACTCGAGAAACTATTGTTGTTGGCGGGGCGAACGGATAGGGCCACGTCAGAACACTCAATGAGCGACAACGACATCGATTCGCTGAGTCCCGACGATTTAATTGCGATGACTTTAGACGGCGATGGAGACAATGGCTGATCACCCCGAATCCCGGCCAAATAAGACAGGTGTTGAATAGCGGTCGTTTTTGCGATGCAGTCGAACGCCCATTAAACTCCCCGATTTGGGGAGTCTGATCGGGGCGGACTGGCCGGCGACTAACTGAATGAGGCAGGTGCATGAGCGTCATCGCAGGTGTATCTGGTGCATTGCCACCACACCGATACAGCCAGAGTGAGATCACCGATTTGTTCGTCGAGTTCCCCGGTCTCAAGGAGCACGAGGAAATCGTCCGGAAGCTGCACAAGTCAGCGAAGGTGAACGGGCGGCACTTCGTGTTGCCGCTGGATCAGTACCCGGCGCTCACCGACTTCGGTGACGCCAACGAGATCTTCATCGACAAGGCTGTCGACCTCGGAATCGAAGCGCTGATGGGGGCGCTCAACGAGGCGGGACTGCAGCCAGACGACATCGACCTGATCATCACCACGACGGTTACCGGCGTGGCGGTTCCGTCGCTGGATGCCCGGATTGCCGGCAGGCTTGGCCTGCGGCCCGACGTGCGGCGGATGCCACTGTTCGGGTTGGGCTGTGTGGCCGGGGCGGCCGGTGTGGGCCGGTTGCACGACTATCTGCGTGGCGCACCCGACGACGTGGCCGTGCTGATTTCGGTCGAGCTGTGCTCGCTGACCTATCCGGCGATCAAGCCGACCGTATCCGGGTTGATCGGGTCGGCGCTGTTCGGCGACGGCGCCGCCGCGGTGGTAGCCGTCGGTGACCGGCGAGCCGAACAGCTGCAGATCAGCGGACCCAGGATCGTCGACTCGCGCAGCCGCCTCTACCCCGAGTCGCTGCACATCATGGGCTGGGACGTCAGTTCGGCCGGTCTGCGGCTGCGGCTCTCACCCGACTTGACGGACCTGATCGAGCAGTACCTGGCCGCGGACGTCGAAGGCTTCCTCGCCACGCATGATCTGACCAAGGACGACATCGCGGCCTGGGTCAGCCACCCCGGCGGGCCCAAGGTGATCAATGCGATCACCGACACCCTGCAGTTGCCGCCCGAGGCGCTGGAGCTGACGTGGCGCTCGCTCGGCGACATCGGCAACCTGTCGTCGTCGTCGGTGCTGCACATCCTGCGCGACACCATCGAGAAGCGACCGCCCAGCGGTAGCCAGGGGCTGATGCTGGCGATGGGGCCCGGCTTCTGCTCTGAACTCGTACTGTTGCGCTGGCACTAGCTTTTCGCCTGGATCGTCAGGCCCGGACGGGGACTCAGCGCGTGGGTTTCATTCCAGCGCCTCCGACAACTCCAGCCATCGAGCCTCCATCTCGGCGACCTCGTCTTCGAGGGAGCGCAGCTCCTGCGTCAGTCGGGTGACGCCGACATGGTCGGACTGATCGTGCTCGGCCAGCTCGGAGTGCTTGGCGGCGATACGGTCGGCGAGGCGGGCCAACTGGCGGTCGACTGCCGCCAATTCCTTCTCGGCAGCCCGCCGCTGGGCGCCCGACATCGTCTGCGAGGCCGGCGCGGCGGACGGCCGGTCAGCGGGTTTGGCGGACGCAGCGGCTACGAGCTGCAGGTACTCGTCGATGCCGCCCGGCAGGTGTCGCAATCGACCGTCCAGGATCGCGTACTGCTGATCGGTGACGCGTTCGAGCAGGTAGCGGTCGTGGGAGACGACGATCAACGTGCCCGCCCAGGAGTCGAGCAGGTCTTCGGTCGCGGTCAGCATGTCGGTGTCCACGTCGTTGGTGGGCTCGTCGAGCAGCAACACGTTCGGCTCGGCCAGCAGGGTCAGCATGAGTTGCAGGCGCCTGCGCTGGCCGCCGGACAGCTCGCCGATACGCGCCGAGAGTTGTCCACGGGCAAACCCGAGGCGCTCGAGCAGCTGGGCGGGAGTCATCTCGCGACCTTCGACTTCGTAGCCGCTCTGCAGACGGCCCAGCACATCGGCGATCCGCTCGCTGGCCAGCGCTTTCAGCTCGTCGCCTTGCTGGTCGAGTACCGCGAGTTGGACCGTCTTGCCACGCTTGACCCGCCCGGTATCCGGCTGGACCGTTCCGGCCAGCAATCCCAGCAGGGTGGATTTCCCCCGCACCGTTGGCCCCGACGATTCCGGTGCGCTCCCCGGGCGCGATGCGCCACTCGACGTCCCGCAGCACCGGACGTCCGTCGAACGACACCGACACGCCGAGCAGGTCGATGACGTCTTTTCCCAGCCGGGCGGTGGCCAGCTTGGCCAATTCGACGGTGTTGCGCAGCGGCGGTACGTCGGCGATCAGCTGGTTGGCGGCCTCGATCCGGAATTTGGGTTTCGACGTCCGCGCCGGGGCGCCGCGACGCAACCAGGCCAGTTCCTTGCGCATCAGGTTTTGTCGCTTGGCCTCCGAGGCGGCCGCCTGCCGGTCCCGCTCGACCCGCTGCAGGACATACGCGGCGTACCCGCCCTCGAACGGTTCGACGACGCCGTCGTGCACCTCCCAAGTGGTGGTGGCGACTTCGTCGAGAAACCAGCGGTCGTGGGTGACCACCAGTAGACCGCCGCTGTTGCGCGCCCAGCGTTGTTTGAGGTGGCCGGCCAGCCAGGTGATGCCCTCGATGTCGAGGTGGTTGGTGGGCTCGTCGAGGGCGATCACGTCCCATTCGCCGATGAGCAGTTGCGCCAGCTGGACCCGTCGACGTTGTCCACCGCTGAGCGTGGAAACCCTTGCTCGCCAATCGATGTCGGAGACCAACCCACTCACCACGTCGCGGATGCGGGCGTCGCCGGCCCATTGATGTTCGGGTTGGTCGCCAACCAGCTCGGCGCCGACCGTGCTATCGGGGCGCAAGGTGTCGGCCTGGCTGAGGGCACTCACCCGCAACCCGGTTCGAAGTGTCACCCGACCGGTGTCGGGCGTCAATCGGCCGGTGAGCAGGCCGAGCAGGCTGGACTTGCCGTCGCCGTTGCGCCCCACGATGCCGATACGGGCGCCGTCGTTCACCCCCAGGGTGATCGACTCGAATATCACCTGGTTCGGATACGCCAGGTGGACCGCCTCGGCCCCGAGTAGGTGCGCCACCCGCACGACGGTAGTAGGTGGAGCAGGCGGGGTGGATCCACGGATAGAGCGGACGACCGTGCCAAGAGTCGGAATCGGTGGGTGATGCCCCCCGGACTTCGGGTGCGTATCGTCGGCGGCTGCGGTACAATCGAACATGTGTTCGAGCCGCTGAATGTACAACCACCCGATACCGAAGATCGGGCCGTGTTGTGGGCGTGGCTCGATGACATGGACAAGCTGCGGCGTCGCGTGTTGCGGACCCCAACCGCGGAGTCGGCGGGCTGGATGGAGGCGGTACGCGCGGGGGCGCGGTTGGAGAACCAGGCCGCCGCCGCGCAGTTGAAAGCCATCGGTGAGTTGTTCGCGTATCGGTTGACCCAGAGCGCTGAGACCGCGGACTGGGCAATCGACACGATGGAAGCGGTGGCCGCCGAAGTGGCCGCGGGGTTGCGGATCAGCCAGCGCCGCGCGCAGACCAAACTGCGCTGGGCGCGCGCACTGCGCGAGCGGGTGCCGAAAGTAGGGGCACTGTTTGCGGCCGGGGAGATCGATTTCTGCGCGTTCGCCACCGTGGTGTCACGCACCGAGCTGATCACCGATCCCGAGGTGCTGGCCCGCGTCGATGGGCTGGTCGCAGCCAACCTGACCCGCTGGCCGTCGCTGACCGCGGGCCGGCTGGCCGGCAAAGTGGATTCCCTGGTGGCCCAGGCGGACCGGGATGCGGTGCGCCGGCGGCAGGAGCGCCACGTCCAGCGGGAGGTCAGCTTCAGCGATGATCATGAGGGCATCACCTACCTCGAGGGCGGGCTGTTCACCCCCGATGCCCGCGCGCTGCAGGCGCGACTGTCCGCGCTGGCGGCGACGGTGTGCCCGCACGACCCACGCAGTATGGACGAGCGCCGTGCCGATGCCCTGGGTGCTCTGGCCGCCGGTGCGGATCGGCTGGGATGCCGCTGCGCGCGCGAGGATTGCGCCGCGCAGGACCGTAAACCCTCCCCGGCGGTGGTTATTCACGTCATCGCCGAGCGCGCCACCCTGACCGGCGCCGGCAGCACCCCGGCGTCGCTGGTGGAGGCCGGCGCGCTGATCACCCCCGAGGTGCTGGCCGAACTGGCGCTAACCGCCAAGCAGGTACCGCTGATCCATCCCGGCTGCCGTCCCCCCGAACCCGGCTACCGCCCTTCCCAACAGCTGGCCGATTTCGTGCGGTGCCGGGACTTGACGTGCCGCTGGCCGGGCTGCGACGTGCCGGCCACCCGCTGCGACGTGGACCACACCATCCCGTATGCCCAGGGTGGACCCACCCACGCCGGGAACCTCAAATGTTATTGCCGCACACATCATTTGGTGAAATCCTTCTGGGGCTGGCGGGAGAAACAACTCGCCGACGGCACCCTGATCCTGACCTCCCCGGCCGGCGAGACTCACGTCACCACGCCGGGCAGCGCCCTGCTGTTCCCCAGCCTGTGCGCCGCCGTCGGCGGCATGCCAAGCCCCGAAACCGACACCCCACCGGCCGACTACTGCGCCGAGCGCACCGCCATGATGCCCAGGCGCCGCCGCACCCGCGCCCAAGACCGCGCCACCCGCATCGCCACCGAACGCCGCCACAACCGCCAAGCCCGCACCGCCGGCGATGCCGCCTACCTCAGCCACGGCGGCCTCAGCCACGGCGGCCCCGCCCCACCCGACGACGAACCACCACCCTTTTAACACGGGCTTAACGCTCGGACCGTGCCATGGGGCCGATGTGCCATGATGACCACGCTGGTCAAGGCCAACTCAGCGAGCAGTCAGGAGCAGCGGTGGATCTCAATTTGTCGATCGTCACCCGACCCGTCGAGCGTCTGGTGGCCACAGCGCAGAACGGTCTGGAAGTGCTGCGCTTGGGCGGCCTGGAAACGGGCAGCGCCCCGTCGCCGTCCCAGACCGTGGAGAGCGTGCCGATGTACAAGCTCCGGCGGTACTTCCCGCCGGACAATCGGCCAGGCCAGCCGAAAGTCGGACCGCCGGTGCTGATGGTGCACCCGATGATGATGTCGGCCGACATGTGGGACGTCACCCGCGAGGACGGCGCGGTGGGCATCCTGCACGCCAGCGGACTGGACCCCTGGGTCATCGACTTCGGCTCGCCCGACAAGGTCGAGGGCGGCATGCAGCGCACCCTGGCCGACCACATCGTCGCACTCAGCCAGGCCATCGACACCGTCAGAGATGCTTCCGGGCAAGACGTGCACCTGGTCGGCTACTCGCAGGGCGGAATGTGGTGCTACCAGGTCGCGGCCTATCGGCGGTCCAAGAACCTGGCCAGCATCGTCACCTTCGGCTCCCCGGTCGACACGCTGGCCGCGCTGCCGATGGGTCTGCCGCCGAACCTGGCCCCGGCCATGGCCGATTTCATGGCCGACCACGTCTTCAACCGGCTGAACATCCCAAGTTGGATGGCGCGCACCGGTTTCCAGATGATGGATCCGCTCAAGACGGCCAAGGCCCGCGTCGATTTCCTGCGGCAGCTACACGACCGCGAGGCCCTGCTGCCGCGCGAACAGCAGCGCCGATTCCTTGAGCGCGAAGGTTGGATCGCCTGGTCGGGCCCGGCGATCTCGGAACTGCTCAAGCAATTCATCGCCCACAACCGGATGATGACCGGCGGTTTCGCGATCAACGGGCAACTCGTGACGCTCACCGATATCACCTGTCCGGTCCTCGCGTTCGTCGGTGAGGTCGACGACATCGGTCAGCCGGCATCGGTGCGTGGTATCCGGCGCGCCGCGCCCAACACCGAGGTCTACGAAAGCCTGATCCGCACAGGTCATTTCGGACTTGTCGTGGGTTCGCGGGCCGCCCTGCAGAGCTGGCCCACCGTTGCCGAGTGGGTGCGATGGATCTCCGGCGGCGGCGATCAGCCGGCGAACATCCACCCGATGGTCGAACAACCGGCCGAGCACACCGACAGTGGCGTGGCGTTGAGTACCCGCCTTGTGCACGGCATGGGCGAGGTCTCCGAAGCCGCACTGGCGGTGGCACGGGGTGCCGCGGACGCCGTCGTCGCGGCCAACCGGTCGATGCGCACGCTGGCCGTCGAGACCGTACGTACGCTGCCCAGGCTGGCCCGACTCGGTCAGCTCAACGACCACACCCGAATCTCGTTGGGCCGCATCATCGACGAGCAGGCGCACGACGCCCCGCAGGGTGAGTTCCTGCTGTTCGACGGCCGGGTGCACACCTACGAGGCCGTCAACCGCCGCATCAACAACGTGGTCCGGGGTCTCATCGAGGTCGGGGTGCGCCAGGGCGACCGGGTCGGGATCCTGATGGAAACCCGGCCCAGCGCGCTGGTCGCGATAGCCGCGCTGTCCCGGCTGGGCGGGGTGGCCGTGCTGATGCGTCAAGACGTCGACCTGGCCGCCCAGGCCCGGCTCGGCGGAGTCAGCGAAATCCTGACCGACCCGATCAACCTGGAGGCCGCCCGCCAGCTGCCCGGCCAGATTCTGGTGCTGGGCGGCGGTGAGACCCGCGATCTGCATCTGCCCGACGATGCTGACGTCATCGACATGGAGCAGATCGATCCGGACATCGTGCAACTGCCGGCCTGGTATCGGCCCAACCCGGGTTTCGCCCGCGACCTGGCGTTCATCGCGTTCAGTTCGGCCGGCGGCGAACTCGTCGCCAAACAGATCACCAATTTCCGGTGGGCCCTGTCGGCTTTCGGAACCGCTTCGACCGCGTCGCTGGACCGCAAGGACACCGTCTACTGTCTGACGCCGCTGCACCACGAATCCGCGCTGCTGGTCAGCCTGGGGGGCGCGGTCGTCGGCGGCACCCGCATCGCGCTGTCCCGGGGCCTGAACCCGGAACGGTTCGTCGCCGAGGTACGCCAATACGGTGTGACCGTGGTGTCCTACACCTGGGCGATGCTGGGCGACGTGGTCGACGACCCCGAGTTCGGGCTGCACGGCAACCACCCGGTGCGGCTGTTCATCGGCTCGGGCATGCCGACCGGGTTGTGGGAGCGGGTCGTCGACGCGTTCGCCCCTGCCCGTGTCGTCGAGTTCTTCGCCACCACCGACGGGCAGGCGGTGCTGGCCAATGTGTCGGGCGTCAAGGTCGGCAGCAAGGGCCGGCCGCTGCCCGGTGCCGGGCGGGTGGAACTCGGCGCCTACGACGCGGAACACGATCTGATCCTGGAAAACGACAACGGCTTCGTCCAGGTGGCCGCAACCAATCAGGTGGGAGTGCTGCTCGCCCAATCCCGCGGGCCGATCGATCCCACTGCCTCGGTCAAGCGCGGCGTCTTCGCGCCCGCCGACACCTGGATCTCCACCGAATACCTTTTCTACCGCGACGAAGACGGTGACTTCTGGCTGGCGGGCCGGCGTGGATCGGTGGTCCCCACCGCACGCGGGATGGTGTACGCCGAACTGGTCACCGACGCGCTCGGCCTGATCAGCGCGGTCGACCTCGCGGTGACCTACGGGGTCCCGGTGGGCGACCGGCAGCTGGCGGTGTCCGCGGTGACGTTGCGTCCGGGCGCCACCATCACTGCCGCGGACCTGACCGAGGCCGTGGCCAACATGGCGGTGGGATTGGGCCCCGACATCGTGCAGGTGGTGCCGAAGTTGACGCTCAGCACAACCTACCGGCCCACCGTGAGCACGCTGCGGGCCGCCGGAATCCCTAAGTCCGGCCGGCAGGCCTGGTATTTCGACGCCACCAGTAAGGAATTCCGTAGGCTGACCCCGGCGGCGCGTGCCCAGATCAGCGGTAAGGCGGTGAAGGCCGATGCTTGACGACACCTTGTTGCAGATCCTGGTGTGCCCGGACGACCGTGGCCCGCTGCTGCTCGTCGAGAACGGGACGATCCTCTACAACCCGAGGCTGCGCCGCGCCTACCGCATCGACGACGGCATTCCGGTCCTGCTGGTCGACGAGGCCCGCGACGTCGACGACGACGAGCACGCCCGATTCACGGCGCAAAGCCCTCCGGCAGATCCCCGGTGAGGTAGCGCTGCAGGTTGGGCGCGATGGTCTGGGCGATCTGCTCGGTCGGTAGCGACGCGAACGGCTCCAGCTTGATTATGTAGCGCGCCATCACCACACCCATCATCTGCGACACCACGAACTGGGTGCGGATCTTGCCGGTCCCCGGCGGGTTGTCGACCCTGGCCCCCACAGCGCCGCCGACGATCTCCTGCAGAAACGACCTCGCCAGTCCGACCTCGTCGCCGGCGACCAGCGATCGCAAGGTGGCGATCAGTCCGGCGCCCAGTTCGGAATCCCACAGCGGCAGCAGCAGCGACGGCAGCTGCAGTCCGATCTCTTCGACCGGCACTTCCGATAACTGCCCGATCACCTGCATCGGGTCGATCGGAATGTGCACCGCGGCGGCGAAAAGCCGCTCTTTGGTGCCGAAGTAGTGATGCACCAACGCCGCGTCCACTCCGGCCGCCGCGGCCACCGCACGGATCGAAGTCTTGTCAATGCCCTTGTCGGCGAACATCTCTCGCGCACACGTCAGAATCCGCTCGCGGGTGTCCGAGCTGCCGGCCGGGCGGCCGCGCCGCTTCTTGCCGGTGGTGACCGCCACGCTAGGGTGTCCTGCGCCGCAGCGTCGCGGCGGCCAGGCACAGGGATGCGACGGCGAAGCCCAGGACGACGACCATGTCCCGAACGGTAGTCGCGGTCAATCCGGGATGCGCACCCACCTGCTGCAGTGCCTCGAGTGCATAGCTGGCCGGCATGACGTCGCTGATCCAGTGCAGCCAGTCCGGCATCGCCGCGCGCGGCACGATCACCCCGGCCAGCAGCAACTGCGGCACCATCACCAGCGGAATGAACTGCACGGCCTGGAACTCGGTGCGGGCGAAGGCGCTGAACAGCAGGCCCAGGCCGACACCGAGCACCGCGTTGGCGACCGCGATCGCAAACACCCACACCGGGCTGCCGGCCGTGCTGAAGCCGAGGAACCAGAACGAGACGACGCACGCCACGATGGCCTGCGCGGCGGCCGCGATCGAGAACGCGGTGCCGTAAGCCAGCAGCAGATCGAGCCGCCGCAGCGGCGTGGTGAGGATGCGCTCGAGGGTTCCGGATGCGCGTTCACGCTGCATCGTGATCGAAGTGATGATGAACATCACGAACAGCGGGAACAAACCCAGCAGGATCAGGCAGGCGCTGTTGAACGGCGTCGGCATGCCCGGCCGGTGCGGCGCGTTCTGAAACATGAAGTACATCAACGTGATCACCACCACCGGAACCATCAGGATCATCGCCATGCTGCGGTGGTCGGCGGCCAGCTGCCGCAGGATGCGGGCGGTGGTGGCGGTGTATCCGGTCAGGCTCAGCCGGCTTTTTGCTCGGTGCTGCGCCGGATGATGGACAGAAACGCTTCCTCCAGTGACGCGCATGAGGTGTCCTCTCTTAGTTGAGCCGGGGTGGTGTGCGCGACCAGGCGTCCCGCGCGCATCAGCAACAGATCGCCGCAGTGGTCTGCTTCGTCCATCACATGGCTGGACACCAGCAGGGTGGTGCCTGCCTCGGCCAGTTCGCCGAATTGCCGCCAAAGATCAACCCGCAGAACGGGATCCAGTCCCACGGTGGGCTCGTCGAGCACCAGCAGGTCGGGCCGGCAGACCAGGGCGCAGGCCAGCGACACCCGGGTGCGCTGACCACCGGACAGGTTGGTGCAGCAATCGGTTCGGTGATCGGTGAGCCCGACGCGTTCGATCGCGTCGTCGGCGGCCGCGCCGTCGAATCCGTACAGCGAGGCGAAGTAGCGGACGTTGTCGATGACCCGCAGGTCCAGGTAGATGGTCGGGTCCTGGGGCACGTACCCCACCCGGTGGCGCAGCGCCGCACAGCCCGCGGGCCGGCCGAGCACGGTGACGGTGCCGGAGGCGACGATTTGGGTGCCGACGATGCTGCGGATCAGGGTGGTCTTGCCGCAGCCGGACGGGCCGAGCAGCCCGGTGATGGTGCCGCGCCTGATCTGCACCGAGAAGTCTTGCAGCGCAGCGTTTTTACCCCGGACCACCCGCAAATGCTCGATGCTGACCGCTGGCGTGGCCGACTCCGCAATTAATTCATCGCGTGATGAAGTCATCATATGGTGAATATTCGGCCGGTGCACGGCCGTTGTCAAGGAGCAGGCACAATCGGTGCGGTGAGCGCCTCCAACGCAGCCCCCGACGCGGCCGCTGAAGCAGCCGGTGCGCCAGCCACCGCACTGCTGGTGGATCCGGTCGCGGCCGCCCACCGACTACTCGGCGCCACCATCTTCGGCAGGGGAGTGAGCGGGGTCATCGTCGAGGTCGAGGCCTATGGCGGTGTGCCGGACGGGCCCTGGCCGGACGCGGCCGCGCACTCCTACCGCGGGCGCAACACCCGCAACGCGGTCATGTTCGGGCCGCCGGGCCGCCTGTACACGTACCGCAGCCACGGCATCCACGTCTGCGCCAACGTCGCGTGCGGACCCGACGGCACCGCCGCTGCCGTGCTGCTGCGGGCGTGCGCCATCGACGACGGATTCGAGGCGGCATCCGCGCGGCGGGGCCCGGCGATCCGTCCCGTCGCGCTGGCCCGCGGCCCGGGCAACCTGTGCTCGGCGTTGGGAATCACCATGGACGACAACGGGATTGACCTGTTCGATCCGAACTCTCCGGTGACCGTCACGCTCAGCGAGGCGAACGGCGTGGTGTCGGGTCCGCGGGTCGGGGTCAGCAAGGCCGCCGACCGGCCCTGGCGGTTATGGCTGGCCGGCCGGCCGGAGGTGTCGGCGTATCGGCGCAGCCCACGTGCGCCGACGCCGGGACGCAGTGACTAAACGGGCCGGGGCACGGCGCGGAACGAGGGGTCCAATCGGCGCACCGCGAGGATGAACGGCACGGCGACCAGCGGCGCCAACACGCCGTACACCGCCGCGGGGGTGCCCATTTCGGCGTTGTTGAGCAGTTGCGGGCTCAGCGCGATGCCGATCGCCACCACGGCGTTGTGCAGGCCGATCTCGAGGCTGACGGCGATTGCCTGCGGCGGAGCCAGTTTCATCCAGCGCGGAACCAGATACCCGACGGTCAAGCTCAACGCGCAGAACGACAGCACCGCGAAACTGAGCACGCCGAAGTTCTTCCACAACGCCGCGCGGCCGCCGGCGACACCAGCAACCACGGCCACCACCAACAGCACGGCCGCCGCGATGCGCACCGGCTTGTGCAGTCGGCGCGCCAGATCCGGGAACCGGTGCCGGATCGCCACCCCGATCGCGGTGGGCACCAGGACGATCGCGACCACGCCCAGGAACTTATCGAACTGCAGCGGGATGAATCTGCCCTCGCCGAGGAACCAGGTCATCGACACCGCCAATATGGCCGGAATCGCGAAGATCGACAGCACGGCGTTGACCGCGGTGAGCGTGAGATTGAGCGCCAGATCCCCGTGGGCCAGGTGGCTGAGCACGTTGGCCAGCAACCCGCCCGGTGTTGCGGCCATCAGCATCAGCCCGACCGCCAGATTGGGCTCGAGGTCCAGCGCCTCGGCGATCAGCAGACAGAACACCGGCAGCAGCACGGACTGGCAGATCAGCGCCACCAGCAGTGGGCGCTTGAGTGTGGCGGCCCGCTGGAAGTCGCCGACGGTCAGCGTCAGCCCGAGGGCCAGCATGACCGCGACGACGACCAGCGGGAAATACCGGTTGTCCATCGCAAGGACTCTACGGTCGCCCCCGTCGGATGCGCTCAGCTGGAATCAGCCTGAACCGATTGCGGGCAGCTCGCGGCACCGGAAACGGCCCTGCAAGACTCTTCGCCATGGGTAGCGAGTCATCCGGAATCCTCGACGAGCTGAGCTGGCGTGAGCTGATCGCGCAGTCCACCGACCTCGAGGCGCTGGCCGCCGAGGCGCAGCGCGGACCGATGACGGTCTACGCTGGCTTCGACCCCACCGCGGCCAGCCTGCACGCCGGGCACCTGGTGCCGCTGCTGGCGCTGCGCCGGTTTCAGCGGGCCGGACACCGCCCGATCGTGCTGGCGGGCGGCGCCACCGGCATGATCGGCGACCCCCGCGAGGTCGGGGAGCGCAGCCTGCAGCAGGCCGACACCGTCGCCGAATGGACCGACCGCATCCGCGGCCAGCTGGAGCGGTTCGTCGACTTCGACGATTCACCCACCGGCGCCATCGTCGAGAACAACCTGGACTGGACGCAGAAGTTGTCCGCGATCGAGTTCCTGCGCGACATCGGCAAGCACTTTTCGGTCAACGTGATGCTGGACCGCGACACGGTGCGCCGCCGTCTGGAGGGCGAGGGCATCTCCTACACCGAGTTCAGCTACATGCTGTTGCAGGCCAACGACTACGTGGAATTGCACCGGCGGCACGGCTGCACGTTGCAGATCGGCGGATCCGACCAGTGGGGCAACATCATCGCGGGCGTGCGGCTGGTGCGGCAGAAGCTGGGCGCCTCGGTGCATGCGCTCACCGTCCCGCTGGTGACCTCGGCCGACGGCAAGAAGTTCGGCAAATCCACCGGCGGCGGCAGCCTGTGGCTGGACCCCGAGCTGACCAGTCCGTACGCCTGGTACCAGTACTTCGTCAACACCGCCGACGCCGACGTGATCCGCTACCTGCGCTGGTTCACCTTCCTGACGGCCGACGAACTGGCCGAGTTGGAGGAGGCCACCACGCAGCGCCCGCAGCAGCGCGCCGCCCAGCGCAGGCTGGCCAGGGAACTGACCGTTCTGGTGCACGGCGAGGCGGCCACCGAAGCCGTCGAGCACGCCAGCCGGGCCTTGTTCGGGCAAGGTGAGCTGGACCGGCTCGATGCGGCGACGCTGTCCGCGGCCCTGGGTGAGACCACCGTCGCCGAACTCAAACCCGGTGAGCCGGACGGGATTGTCGACCTGTTGGTGGCTGCCGGGCTTTCCGAGAGCCGCAAGGCCGCCCGGCGCACCATCGGCGAAGGCGGCGTCTCGGTCAACAACATTCGCATCGAAAGTGACGAATGGGCGCCGCAGCCAACGGATTTCCTGCACGGGCAGTGGCTGGTGCTGCGCCGCGGCAAACGGAACATCGCAGGCGTGCGACGGGTTGCGCCGGGCTGACAAGATGCAAAACGACCCAGCGGAGTCTCATCGCGGAGGGGGAGGGAGGTGATGAGACCCCGCTGAAGGATCGTTGTTCAATTTGCTTACGCGACCTATTCTGGGCTCCGCCGCGCGAGCCTGGTATCCCATTACCGGCCATCGGTTCGGGGGAAAACGCGTTTCCCCCGCGGACCCGACCGCGCTGTCCGCCATTCGGGGGACAAGCATGTCGCAGCGGCGCCGCCCCGACTCGAAACGCGTTAGTGCGCAAACAGTGACCTCACTGTGTCGTGAATGTGACCATCGCCCAGCACTGTTGTCACGATGACCACACCGGCGACCGCGTTCAGGTTCCTGACGTTGGCCGCCGGCGTGTTCGGTGTCTCGGCGGCGGTGGCGGCGCCGATTCACGCCGACATGATGGGAAACGTCTTCCTGAACTCGCTGAACAACGCGGGCATTCAGTACGGACAGCCGGCAACGGCGATCGCGATGGGGCGCTCGGTTTGTCCCAAGGCTCTGGCCCCCGGTGGCTCATTCGAGTCCGTCGTCGCCGAGATCGCCGAACTCAACGGCATGTCGCGAGAGCGAGCGGCGACGTTCACCATCGTCGCGATCGCGACCTACTGTCCGTCGCTGCTGTCTCCGCTGCTGCCAAACAAGCTGCAGGCCTGACAACTTCGACCCGTCCGGTTCGACCCGGCCGGCGGTGCGGCGGCAAATTGTGAGTCTGTCCGGTGTGCCCGTAACCTCTAGCGAGTGGTCAACGACAGGCAGGCGCGTAACGACGGACGCCGTCCGCGCCCTGCCTCCAACGGCGCCCCGCGACGCTCGGGTCCGGGCCGGGCACGACCCGTCCAGCCGCAGTCGGTGCCGGCCGATACCGCCGGTCCGGCCATCCCGCCCGAAGTCGACGCCCGGCAACTGGCGCCCGATGTGCGCCGCGAACTGACCACCCTGGACAAGGCCACCGCCGACGCCGTCGCCCGCCACCTGGTCACCGCGGGCGGGTTGCTCGACGAGGATCCGCAGGCCGCGCTGAATCACGCTCGCGCGGCCCGGGCGCGGGCCAGTCGCATCGCCGCGGTCCGCGAGGCCGTCGGGATCGCCGCCTACCACTGCGGTGACTGGGCTCAGGCGCTGGCGGAGTTTCGGGCCGCACGGCGGATGGGCAGCAAGTCCGCGTTGCTGGCGCTGATCGCCGACTGCGAGCGTGGCCTGGGCCGCCCGCAGCGGGCCATCGATCTGGCCCGCGGGCCGGAGGCGGCCCAGCTCACCGGCGACGACGCCGACGAACTACGCATCGTCGCCGCCGGCGCCCGCGCCGATCTGGGGCAGCTCGAGCAGGCGCTGACCGTGCTGTCGACTCCCGAGCTGGACCCCAACCGCACCGGGTCGACGGCCGCCCGGTTGTTTTACGCCTACGCCGAAACGCTGCTGGCGCTCGGCCGCGACGACGAGGCGCTGCAGTGGTTCCTGCGGTCGGCGGCCGCCGACGTCGAGGGCGTCACCGACGCCGAAGACCGGGTCGGCGAACTTGGCTAGCACCGAAACGATCGGCCGGCGACACGACTGTCTGCTGCTCGACCTGGACGGCACGGTGTTCCGCGGTCATCAGCCGACCGAGGGCGCGGTCGAAGCGCTGGACGATCTGGCCGGCCGCAAGTTGTTCGTCACCAACAACGCCTCGCGCAGCGCTGACGAGGTCGCTGCGCACCTGCGGGAACTCGGCTTCACCGCCACCGCGGACGACGTCGTCACCAGCGCCCAGAGTGCCGCGCACCTGTTGGCCGCTCAGCTGCCGCAGGGGGCCAGGGTGCTGGTCGTGGGGACCGACGCGCTGGCCGACGAGATCACCACCGCCGGTCTACAACCGGTGCGGCGCTTCGAGGACGAACCCGACGCCGTCGTCCAGGGCTTGTCGATGCAGGTCTGCTGGTCCGATCTCGCCGAGGCCGCACTGGCCATTCGCGCGGGTGCGGTCTGGGTGGCGGCCAACGTCGACGCCACCCTGCCCACCGAGCGAGGCCTGCTGCCCGGCAACGGATCGCTGGTCGCCGCGCTGCGGGCAGCCACCGGCGAAGAGCCGCAGGTCGCCGGCAAGCCGGGGCCGCAACTGATGAAAGATGCGGTGGGCCGCGGCGATTTCCAGTCCCCGCTGGTGGTCGGCGACCGGCTGGACACCGACATCGAGGGCGCCAACGCCGCCGGCTTACCGAGCCTGATGGTGCTCACCGGGGTGAACTCCGCGCGCGACGCCGTGTACGCCGAACCGGCCTGCCGACCCACCTACCTCGGCCATGACCTGCGGTCGCTGCACCAGTCGCCGGAGAAACTGCAAGTGAGTCCGCAACCGGGCTGGCGCGTCGAGGTCGCCGGCAGCACGGTGACCGTCAATGCGAACGGTGCGGACGAGTCGGACGGTGACGAGCTGTCGATCGTGCGCGCGGTGGCCAGCGCGGTCTGGGACACGGATGGGTCACCGCGCATCGTGGCCGGCGACGAGCGGGCCCGCGCCGCGCTGGACGGCTGGTCTCTGCTGGCCGCCGACTAGCCGATGACTCGTCGGCGACTAGCGTAGGAGCGCAATGACCATCGATCCCACCCAGATTCGCGCCGAAATCGAAGGGCTGCTGGCCCAGCTGCCGGACACCGCCGACGCCGGGGGGTGCTCCGTCGCTCGAGGACCTCGAAGACATCGCCCGCCGGCTCTCGGAGGCACACGACGTGCTGCTGCGGGCCCTGGAGTCCGCGGAGAAGGGCTGAGTGCGGGCATGCCACGGCGTGCCCGCGTCGACGCCGAACTGGTTCGGCGGGGCCTGGCCCGGTCGAGGCAGCAGGCCGCGGAGTTGATTGGCGCAGGCAGGGTGCGTATCGACGGTCTGCCGGCGGTCAAGCCGGCCACCGCGGTGTCGGTTGCCTCGGCGCTGACCGTCACTGCCGACGCCGAACGCACCTGGGTGTCCCGCGGGGCGCACAAGCTGATCGGCGCTCTGGACACCTTCGGGATCGGCGTCGAGGGACGGCGCTGCCTGGACGCCGGCGCGTCGACCGGGGGGATTCACCGAGGTACTGCTGGACCGTGGGGCCACTGAAGTCGTCGCGGCCGACGTCGGCTACGGCCAGTGGCCTGGTCGCTGCGCAGCGACCCGCGGGTGGCGGTGGTGGAACGAACCAACGCGCGCGACCTGACGCCGGAAGCCATCGGTGGCCCGGTCGACCTGGTGGTCGCCGACCTGTCCTTCATCTCGTTGGCGACGGTGTTGCCCGCGCTGGTTGGTTGCGCGTCTCCCGGCGCGGATATCGTTCCCATGGTGAAGCCGCAATTCGAGGTGGGGAAGGGCCGCGTCGGGCCCGGCGGGGTGGTCCAGGACCCGCAGTTGCGCACGGATTCGGTGCTCTCGGTGGCACGACGTGCCGGCGCGCTGGGCTGGCACACCCTGGCCGTGACGGCCAGCCCGCTGCCGGCCGGCTGTCGACCGTCCCAATCCTGTGGTTGCGCGCCGAGACGCAGCGCGCACTGGATGAGGATGCTTTGCAGGCTGCCGCGCAACGCGCCGTTCGGGAGGGGCCCCAATGACCGCCGAACGCACCGTGCTGCTGGTGGTCCACTCCGGGCGGGACGAGGCCACCGAGACCGCGCGCCGGGTGGAGAAAGTTCTGCGCGACAACGGTATCGAGCTCCGCGCGCTGTCGGCCGAGGCGGTCGACCGGGGATCGCTGCGGATGGCTCCCGGTGACGTGCGGGCGGTGGGCATCGACATCGAGGTCGTCGACGCCGACCCGATGGCCGCCGAAGGTTGTGAGCTGGTGCTGGTGCTCGGTGGTGACGGCACGTTCCTGCGTGCGGCCGAACTCGCCCGCAACGCCGGCATCCCGGTGCTGGGAGTCAACCTGGGCCGGATCGGTTTCCTGGCCGAGGCCGAAGCCGAGGCCATCGACTCCGTGCTGGAGCACATCGTCGCCAAGGACTATCGGGTCGAGGACCGTCTGACGCTGGATGTCGTTGTGCGCCAAGGCGGTAAGGTGATCGACCAAGGCTGGGCGCTCAACGAGGCCAGCCTGGAAAAAAGGGCCGCGGCTCGGCGTGCTCGGTGTGGTCGTGGAGATCGACGGGCGGCCGGTGTCCACCTTCGGATGCGACGGTGTGCTGGTGTCGACGCCCACTGGATCCACCGCTTACGCGTTCTCTGCCGGCGGTCCGGTGCTGTGGCCCGACCTGGAGGCAATCCTGGTGCTGCCCAACAACGCTCACGCTTTGTTCGGCCGCCCGATGGTCACCAGCCCGGATGCCGCGATCGCGGTCGAGATCGAAGCCGACGGCCACGACGCGCTGGTGTTCTGCGACGGCCGCCGCGAAATGCTCGTCCCGGCCGGCAGTCGCCTGGAGGTGACTCGAAGTGTCACCCCGGTCAGGTGGGCGCGGCTGGACAGCGCGCCGTTCACCGACCGTCTGGTGACCAAGTTCCGGTTGCCCGTAACAGGTTGGCGCGGGCAGTAACTGGTGCTGACCGAGTTGAGAATCGAGTCGCTGGGCGCCATCAGCGTCGCGACCGCCGAGTTCGGTGACGGCCTGACCGTACTGACCGGAGAGACCGGGACCGGCAAGACGATGGTGGTGACCGGCCTGCACCTGTTGGGCGGTGCCCGTGCCGACCCGGCGCGGGTCCGGTCCCGGGTCGGATCGCGCTGTCGTCGAAGGACGTTTCACCACAACCGATTTGGACCAGGCGGTGGCTGCCGGGCTGGACGATGTCCTGGACGCCTCCGGCGCCGAGCGCGACGAAGACGGCAGCGTGATTGCGCTGCGTACGGTGAACCGGGACGGTCCGTCCCGCGCCTACCTCGGCGGCCGCAGCGTGCCGGCGAAATCGCTGAGCGGGTTCACCACCCAGCTGTTGGCTCTGCACGGGCAGAATGACCAGCTGCGGCTGATGCGGCCCGACGAGCAGCGTGCCGCCCTGGACCGCTTCGCGGCGGTCGGCCCGGCCGTGCAGCGGTACCGCACGCTGCGCGATGCGTGGCTGTCTGCCCGGCGCGACCTCGCCGACCGCCGCGACCGGGCCCGTGAACTCGCCCAAGAGGCCGACCGGCTGAAGTTCGCCATCGACGAAATCGACGCCGTCGAACCGCAACCCGGTGAAGACGAGGCTCTGGTGGCCGACATCGTCCGGCTGTCCGAGCTGGACACCTTGCGCGAGGCCGCCGCCGTGGCCCGCGAGTCGTTGTCCAGCTCGTCCGAGGACGCGCTGGGCGCCACCGACACGCTGGGGCAGGCCCGGGCCGCCCTGGAGTCGACCGGTGACGCCCGGCTGCGAGAGCTGGCCGACCAGATCGGTTCGGCGCTCACCGTGGTCCTAGACGCGGCCGGCGAACTCGGCGACTATCTGGACGCGCTGCCTGTCGACGCCAGCGCGCTGGATGCCAAGCTGGCCCGGCAGGCCCAGCTGCGCACACTGACCCGCAAGTACGCCGCCGACATCGACGGGGTGCTGCAGTGGGCGGCGGAGTCCCGCGAGCGGCTGGCCCAGCTCGACGTGTCCGAGGAGGGACTGGCCGCGCTGGAGGCCCGCGTCGGTCAACTCGGGCGCGAATTGGCCCAGGCCGCAACCGAACTCAGCAAGGCTCGGCAGAAGGCGGCCAAGAAGCTGGCCAAGGAGGTCACCGCCGAGCTGTCCGGCCTGGCGATGGACAACGCCGTCTTCACCATCGACGTCGCGACCGACTCATGCCAACCGGATGACCCCGCGGCCCTGACTCTGCCCTCCGGTGAGACGGTCCGGGCCGGCGCCGACGGCGTCGACGTCGTCGAGTTCGGCTTCGCGGCGCACCGCGGGATGTCGGTGCTTCCGCTGGCCAGGAGCGCTTCCGGCGGCGAGCTGTCGCGGGTGATGCTGGCGCTGGAGGTGGTGCTCTCGGCCTCGGCCACCGGCACCACCATGGTTTTCGACGAGGTCGACGCCGGCGTGGGCGGCTGGGCGGCGGTGCAGATCGGCCGCCGGCTGGCCCGGCTGGCCCGCACCCACCAGGTCATCGTCGTCACGCACCTGCCCCAGGTGGCCGCCTACGCCGACGTCCATCTCGTGGTGCACAGTCAGGGGCCCAAAGGCGCCAGTGGTGTGCGGCGGCTGGATCACGACGACCGGGTCGCCGAACTGGCCCGGATGCTGGCCGGCCTGGGCGAATCCGACAGCGGCCGCGCGCACGCCCGCGAACTGCTGGACACCGCGCAGAGCGAGTTGTAGCTCTCCGGGCAGCGCAGCGAGCGTCCCCGGATGTGCGCCGATCTGCCGTTGCGACCGTACATTTGCGGCCCCTCGCGCCCAGGCGCCGCAACCAGCCCGCGACCAGCCTGTTACAGATGTGACGCTTTTAAACTTAAGTGACAGATGTTACGGCGCGCCTCCGCGGCCCGAACGCGCTTCGCCGACAGAATCGGCTCCCATGAAGATGTCAGCGCTGCTATCTCGCAACAGCGACCGGCCGGGTCTGGTCGGCACCGCCCGGGTCGACCGCAACATCGATCGACTGCTGCGCCGGGTGTGCCCCGGCGACATCGTGGTCCTCGACATTCTGGACCTCGATCGCATCACCGCCGACGCGCTGGTCGAAGCTGACATCGCCGCCGTCGTCAACGCCTCCCCGTCAGTCTCGGGCCGCTACCCCAATCTGGGCCCGGAGGTGCTGGTTAACAACGGCGTCACCCTGATCGACGAGACTGGTCCGGAGATCTTCAAGAAGGTCAAGGACGGCGCCAAGATTCGCCTGTACGAAGGCGGCGTCTACTCCGGTGACCGCCGGCTGATCCGCGGCACCGAGCGCACCGACCACGACATCGCCGACCTGATGCGCGAGGCCAAGAGCGGGCTGGCCGCCCACCTGGAAGCGTTCGCGGGCAACACAATCGAGTTCATCCGCAGCGAAAGCCCGCTACTGATCGACGGAATCGGCATCCCCGACATCGACGTCGACATGCGCCGCCGGCATGTGGTGATCGTCTCCGAAGAGCCCAGCGCCGCCGAAGATCTCAAAGCCCTCAAACCGTTCATCAAGGAGTACCAACCGGTGCTCGTCGGTGTCGGCCAGGGCGCCGACGTGCTGCGCAAAGCGGGGTACCGCCCGCAACTGATCGTCGGCGACCCCGACCAGATCAGCACCGAAGTCCCCAAGTGCGGCGCCCAGGTGGTGTTGCCCGCCGACGCCGA
Source organism: Mycobacterium kiyosense (assembly GCA_021654635.1). Classification (NCBI taxonomy): domain Bacteria; kingdom Bacillati; phylum Actinomycetota; class Actinomycetes; order Mycobacteriales; family Mycobacteriaceae; genus Mycobacterium; species Mycobacterium kiyosense. The sequence continues at coordinate 3,261,011 of AP025179.1, read as the reverse complement.
CGGGCACGCTCCCGGACTGGAACGCATCCAGGATCTCGGAGTGGGAGCCATGACGTTCCCCGCGGCCGGCTCCGCGACCGATCTGGCGTTGCTGCTGGCCGACCACCATGGCGCCGCGCTGTTGGTCACCGCCGGCCACACCGCCAACATCGAGACGTTCTTCGACCGCACCCGTTCGCAGAGCAACCCGTCGACCTTCCTGACCCGACTGCGGGTGGGGGAGAAGCTGGTCGACGCCAAGGCGGTCGCCACCCTGTACCGCAATCACATCTCGGCCGGTGCCATCGCCCTGTTGGCGCTGACCATGCTGATCGCCGTCGTCGTGGTGCTGTGGGTATCGCGCACCGACGGCGTGGTGATGCACTGGATCGTCGACTACTGGAGCCAATTCACCATGTGGGTCCAGCATTTGGTGTCGTAACCCTCCCTAGAACGGTGTTTTCATGATCTCGTTACGCCAACACGCGATCTCACTGGCCGCGGTGTTCCTGGCCCTGGCGATCGGAGTGGTGCTGGGTTCCGGCTTCTTCTCCGACACGGTGTTGTCCAGCCTGCGCAACGAGAAGCGCGACCTGGCGTCGCAAATCAGCGGACTCACCGACCAGCGCAACGCGCTGAACGAAAAGCTCAGTGCGGCAAATAATTTCGATGCTCAGGTGCTCGGCCGGATCGTTCACGAAGCGTTGGCGGGCAAGACGGTGGTCGTGTTCCGCACCCCGGACGCCAGCGACGACGACGTCGCTGCGGTGTCGAAGATCGTCGGGCAGGCCGGTGGCTCGGTCACCGCAACCGTCGCGCTGACCCATGAGTTCGTCGAAGCCAACTCCGGGGAAAAACTGCGCACGGTGGTCAATTCGGCCATCCTGCCCGCCGGCACCCAACTGAGCACCAAGCTGGTCGACCAGGGGTCGCAGGCCGGTGACCTGCTCGGGATTGCGCTGCTGAGCACCGGCAAACCGGATGCGCCGCCGGTCGACGACACCCAGCGTGACACCGTGCTGGGCGCATTGCGCGAAACCGGGTTCCTGACCTACCAGCCCAACGAGCACATCGGGACGGCCAACGCCGCCATCGTCGTCACCGGCGGGGGACTGCCCGCCGACGCCGGCAACCAGGGGGTCACCGTGGCGCGGTTCACCGCCGCCCTGGCGCCGCACGGTTCGGGTGCGGTGTTGGCCGGCCGGGACGGTTCGGCGGCCGGCAGCGCCGCCGTCGCGGTGGCCCGCGCCGACGCCGGTATGGCGGGTGCGATCAGCACCGTCGACGACGTGAACGCCGAGTCCGGACGTATCACCGCCATCCTGGCCCTGCACGAGCTGGTCGGTGGTGCCCATCCCGGCCATTACGGCATCGGACACGGCGCGACGGCGGTGACCGTCCCCCAGTAGGGCGTGTTCCCCGCGGCGCGAGCCGGTGGATGTTAGGGTGGGTTTCCGTGGGTCGGCAGGCCCAGATCGTTGATTTTTCCTGCATAATGCCCTGCCCGTCTTCACGGAGGTCGCCCAGTTGCGCAAGCATCCGCAAACCGCCACCAAGCACCTCTTCGTCAGCGGTGGCGTCGCCTCTTCGCTGGGCAAGGGCCTGACCGCCAGCAGCCTCGGCCAACTGCTGACCGCGCGCGGCTTGTACGTCACGATGCAAAAGCTGGACCCCTACCTCAATGTGGATCCGGGCACCATGAACCCGTTCCAGCACGGTGAGGTGTTCGTCACCGAAGACGGCGCGGAAACCGACCTCGACGTCGGGCATTACGAGCGTTTCCTGGATCGTGACCTGTCCGGGTCGGCGAATGTCACCACCGGCCAGGTGTATTCGACGGTGATCGCCAAGGAGCGTCGCGGCGAGTACCTCGGCGACACCGTGCAGGTCATCCCGCACATCACCGACGAGATCAAGCGCCGCATCCTGGCGATGGCCGAACCCGACGCCGACGGCAACCGGCCCGACGTGGTCATCACCGAGATCGGCGGCACGGTCGGCGACATCGAGTCGCAGCCGTTCCTGGAAGCGGCCCGCCAGGTCCGCCACTACCTGGGCCGCGAAGACGTCTTCTTCCTGCACGTGTCGCTGGTGCCGTATCTGGCGCCCTCGGGGGAGCTCAAGACCAAACCGACCCAGCATTCGGTGGCCGCGCTGCGCAGCATCGGTATCAGCCCGGACGCGTTGATCCTGCGGTGCGACCGAGACGTCCCCGAAGCGTTGAAGAACAAGATCGCCCTGATGTGTGACGTCGACATCGACGGCGTCATCTCCACCCCGGACGCGCCGTCGATCTACGACATCCCGAAGGTGTTGCACCGCGAGGAACTCGACGCCTTCGTGGTGCGCCGTCTCAACCTCCCGTTCCGCGACGTCGACTGGACCGAGTGGGACGACCTGCTGCGCCGGGTGCACGAACCCCATGAGACGGTGCGAATCGCGTTGGTGGGCAAGTACGTTGAACTCTCCGACGCCTATCTCTCGGTCAGCGAGGCGCTTCGCGCCGGTGGGTTCCGGCACCGCTCCAAGGTCGAAATCAGCTGGGTCGCTTCCGATGACTGTGAAACACCGACGGGCGCCGCGCACGCGCTGGGCGACGTACACGGGGTGCTGATCCCCGGCGGCTTCGGCATCCGCGGTATCGAGGGAAAGATCGGCGCCATCCGGCATGCCCGGGCGCGCGGAATTCCGGTGCTGGGTCTGTGCCTGGGTCTGCAGTGCATCGTGATCGAGGCGGCGCGATCGGTTGGCCTCACCGAGGCCAACTCGGCCGAGTTCGAGCCGCAGACACCGGATCCGGTGATCTCCACGATGGCCGACCAGGAGCACATCGTGGCCGGCCAGGCCGACCTGGGCGGCACCATGCGACTGGGCGCCTACCCCGCCGTGCTGGAGCCGGATTCGATTGTGGCCCAGGCATACGGGACCACCGAGGTGTCCGAACGGCACCGCCACCGCTATGAGGTGAACAACAGCTACCGGGAGCAGATCGCGCAGAGCGGCCTGCGGTTCTCCGGTACCTCACCGGACGGCCATCTGGTCGAGTTCGTCGAATACCCGGCCGATCAGCACCCGTTCGTGGTCGGCACCCAGGCCCACCCCGAACTGAAGAGCCGACCCACCCGGCCGCACCCGTTGTTCGTCGCGTTCGTCAAGGCGGCCATCGATTACAAGGCGGGCGAGCTGCTGCCCGTCGAGATCCCGGAGATCCCCGATCAGCCTCCGCCCAACGGCACCGAGCACCCAGACGGCGCCGGTTCGGTGGTCGCAGCGTCGCTCCCCGAACCCGTCACCCGTGGCTGAGCACGACTTCGAGACGGTATCGTCGGAAACCCTTTATCAGGGAGCGATTTTCGCGCTACGCCGAGACCAGGTGCGGATGCCCGGCGGCAATATCGCCAAGCGGGAGGTGCTCGAGCACTACGGCGCGGTTGCGGTGGTTGCGATGGACGACGACAACAACATCGCCATGGTCTACCAGTATCGCCACACCGCCGGGCGCCGGCTGTGGGAGTTGCCCGCCGGCCTGCTCGACGCGGCGGGGGAGCCCGCCCAGCTGACTGCGGCCAGAGAACTGGAAGAGGAGGTCGGCCTGCGGGCCGGGACCTGGCGGATGCTGGTGGACATCCAGACCGCGCCCGGTTACAGCGACGAATCGGTACGCGTGTATCTGGCTACCGATCTCACCGACATCGGCCGGCCCGAGGCGCACGACGAGGAAGCCGATATGACGATGCGCTGGTTCGCCCTCGACGATGCGGTGCAGCGGGTGCTCAGTGGCGAGTTCGTCAATTCCATTGCGGTGGCCGGGATTCTGGCCACTTACGCCATCACCGGCGGACTGGCCGAACCGCGGGCGGTGGACAGCCCCTGGGTCGACAAGCCGACGGCGTTCGCCAAGCGCAAGGCCGGGCAGTGACGACGGCGCTGACGCTCGACGCGCAGCTGCAGGGCTACCTCGACCATCTGACGATCGAGCGCGGCGTCGCGGCCAACACGCTGAGCTCCTACCGTCGCGATCTGCGCCGCTACTCGAAGCATCTGGAAGAGCGGGGAATTCACGATTTGGCGCAGGTCGGCGAAGAAGACGTCGCCGAGTTCCTGGTGGCGCTGCGCCGCGGCGATCCGGAGGCCGGGGCGGCGGCGCTGTCCGCGGTATCAGCGGCGCGGGCGCTGATCGCGGTGCGCGGCCTGCACCGCTTCGCCGCCGCCGAAGGACTGGCCGCCGTGGACGTGGCGCGGTCGGTGCGCCCGCCGACACCGGGACGCCGGCTGCCCAAGAGCCTGACCATCGACCAGGTGCTGGCGTTGCTGGAGGCCGCCGGCGGCGAGGACGCCGCCGACGGTCCGTTGACGCTGCGCAACCGGGCGTTGCTGGAACTGCTGTATTCCACCGGGTCGCGGATCTCCGAAGCGGTGGGCCTGGACGTCGACGACATCGACACGCATGCCCGCTCGGTGTTGTTGCGCGGCAAGGGCGGTAAGCAGCGACTGGTGCCGATCGGGCGCCCCGCGGTGCAGGCGCTGGACGCCTACCTGGTGCGTGGCCGCCCCGATCTGGCGCGCCGTGGCCGCGGCACTCCGGCGATCTTCCTCAATGCCCGGGGCGGCCGGCTGTCCCGGCAGAGCGCGTGGCAGGTGCTGCAGGACGCCGCCGATCGGGCCGGCATCACCTCGGGTGTGTCGCCGCACATGCTGCGGCATTCGTTCGCCACCCATCTACTCGAGGGCGGCGCCGACGTCCGGGTGGTGCAGGAGTTGCTCGGTCACGCCTCGGTGACCACGACGCAGATCTATACGCTGGTCACGGTGCACGCGCTGCGCGAGGTGTGGGCCGGGGCGCACCCGCGGGCGCAGTGATCGGAGCGAAACGATTGCGACCGACGGGCCGCGTCAGCAAGGGACGGCACGGGCCACAGTGTCGGCATGAATGCCGGCCGGCACCAGGACGACGACCAGCACCAACACGGTGCCCAACACCAGCAGGCAGATGTCCCACGGTGAGCGCCGCTTGATCGCCACGGCGGCACACAGCGACAGGCTCGTGACCAGGACGGTGCCGTAGCCGAACAGCATCCAGGTGAAGCCCGCCCGCTGGGCGGCATACCAGTGCGGCAGGCATGACGATGCCACCGGGTCGCGGAACCCGAATGTTGAATTGGGTTGCAGCCGATGGTGGATCGCCAATAGGTAGCCGTCCACGATGGTGCCGAACAGATACAGCAGCAGTCCGCACGCGGCGAATGCACATATCCAGCCGAGGATCGTGCCGGTGCGCCCGGAGACCGGCGCCGCGTGGCCGGTCGGCCCGGGTTCAGCCACGGCAGGCCGCTGACCGGCCGGGTGGTCGGAAGCCGCACGTGCCGCACGGCCGGCAACGACAGCGGTCACGATAAGCAGACAGGTCCAGGCGACAAAGGCCGTGCCGCCGATCATCGCGACGATCAGACGCCATCCCCGCGCGGCGGCCGCGACCAGGGCCGCGACGACCGCAAGGTTGAACAGCACATACATCGGCGCCAGGCGGGCCGCGGCGCCGTTACCCGCCCGCCACGCTTGCTCGCTGCGCAGCGTCGACGGTGTCTTGATCCCGTTCCCGCGCCATCCGTACCCGTTGGGTTCCGTCAGCGGCAACGAGCCTTTGGCGGCCCGCCGGCAGCTGAACATCACTAACGCGCTACCGCCGGACAGGGTGATCGAGATCAGGACCGCCCAGATGAGCGCCTGCTCCACCACCGCACTCATGAGAGCACCCGAATGCGCATCCGCCGGCCCGGACTTGACTAGCCGAGGTATTCGGATTCCAGCACCAGGTCGGGCACCAGCGACTGGTATTCGACGTGCGTTTTGTGCTCCACGGTATGCCAGGACTTGCCCTGCTGCTCGCGCATGTAGGCGCGGTACTTGGGCGCACCCGGCACTTTGACATTGTCGGCCACCACGATCGAGCCGGGATGCAGCCAGCCGCGCTGCACGATGCTCAGCAGGTCGTCGAGGTAAGCGGCTTTGTCGTGGTCGATGAACACGAAATCCAAAGCGGCAGAAGTAAATCCGTGATCATTGGCCAGTGTGTCCAGGGTGCGCCCACCGTCGCCGATGGTCCCGACCACACAGGTGACCCGCTCGGCCAGGCCGGCATGCGCCCAAATCCGCCGGGCGTTGGCGGCGTTGGCTGCCGAGAACTCGACGGAGTACACCTTCGCCTTCGGTGCGGCGCGGGCGATGCGCATGGCGCTGTATCCGACGTAGGTACCCAGCTCCAGCGCCAGCGCCGGATCGGCCCGCCGCACCGCCGCGTCGAGCAGTTCCCCTTTTTCGTCCCCGACGTTGACCAACATCGACTTCTCGTAGGCGAACCTGTCGATGGTGGCCAGCGCGTCGTCCACGTCACCCGGCTTGGCGTTGTTCAGGACGTAGTCGACGGTGGCGGCTTCGCGTCCATCGCCGAACTGCCCGGTGTTCTTGAACGAGCGGGCACCGAGTCCCATCCGCAGCATCGACCATCCGAGGGTGGGCAGACGCGATAGGAGGCTCATCGGTGCCACCTTACGCACCCCCGGAAAACCGGGGCTGACAGTTGCCTGCGGGTCGTCCTACGCAGGCGGGCGCAGCCGTTAGACTTTCCTGCGATGTCCCAGCAGACGCCCGTCACCACCAGTCGCGTCCGGGTATGACCGACCACCCGGACAGCGGCCCGGAGCTCGGCCTCACCGGCCGGCCGGCGCGGGCGATTCCCGAGCCTGCCCCGCTCACCGGCCACGGGCCGGCCAAGGTCGTCGCTATGTGCAATCAGAAGGGCGGCGTCGGCAAGACCACCTCGACGATCAACTTGGGGGCGGCGCTGGCCGAGTACGGCCGCCGGGTGCTGCTGGTGGACATGGACCCGCAGGGCGCGCTGTCCGCCGGGCTGGGTGTCCCGCATTACGAGCTGGAAAAGACCATTCACAACGTGCTGGTCGAGCCGCGGGTGTCGATCGACGACGTGCTGATCCACACCCGGGTCCAAGAACCTGGACCTGGTGCCCAGCAACATCGATCTGTCCGCCGCCGAGATTCAGCTGGTCAACGAGGTGGGTCGGGAGCAAACGCTGGGACGGGCGCTGTATCCGTTGCTGGACCGCTACGACTACGTGCTGATCGACTGCCAGCCGTCACTGGGCCTGCTCACCGTCAACGGCCTGGCCTGCGCCGAAGGCGTGGTGATCCCGACGGAGTGCGAGTTCTCCCTGCGTGGGCTGGCGCTGCTCACCGACACCGTCGACAAAGTGCGCGACCGGCTCAACCCCAAACTGGACATCAGCGGGATCCTGATCACCCGCTACGACCCGCGGACCGTCAACTCCCGCGAGGTGATGGCCCGCGTCGTGGAGCGGTTCGGTGATCTAGTGTTCGACACCGTGATCACCCGCACCGTGCGCTTCCCCGAGACCAGCGTCGCCGGAGAACCCATCACGACGTGGGCGCCCCGATCCAGCGGCGCCATCGCGTATCGGGCGCTGGCGCGCGAGTTCATCAACCGATTCGGCGTGTGAACGCCGCATCCGAGAGCGGCTTCCAGGTTCGGCTGACGAATTTCGAGGGTCCGTTCGACCTGCTGTTGCAGCTCATCTTCGCGCATCGGCTCGACGTCACCGAGGTGGCGTTGCACCAGGTCACCGACGATTTCATCGCCTACACCAAGGCCATCGGCGCCCGGTTGGACCTCGACGAGACCACCGCCTTCCTGGTGGTGGCCGCGACCTTGCTGGACTTGAAGGCCGCCCGGCTGCTACCTGCCGGCCAGGTCGACGACGAGGAGGACCTGGCCCTGCTCGAGGTGCGCGACCTGCTGTTCGCGCGGCTGCTGCAGTACCGGGCGTTCAAGCACGTCGCGGAGATGTTCGCCGAGCTGGAGGCGACGGCGATGCGCAGCTATCCCCGGTCGGTGTCGCTGGAGGAGCGCTTCGACGGACTGCTGCCCGAGGTGATGATCGGGGTGGACGCCGCACGGTTCGCCGAGATCGCCGCGATCGCGTTCACCCCGCGGCCGGTTCCGACGGTGGGTGTCGGGCACCTGCACATGGAGACGGTGTCGGTGCCGGAGCAGGCCAGGCACATCTTGGCGCTGCTGGAGGGGCGCGGCAGCGGGCAGTGGGCGTCGTTTTCGGAGCTGGTCGCCGACTGCAAGGCGCCGGTCGAGATCGTCGGGCGCTTCCTGGCGCTGCTCGAACTGTATCGTTCCCGGGCGGTAGCATTCGACCAGTCCGAGCCTCTTGGCGTCCTCCAGGTGTCGTGGACCGGGGAACGACCCACCAGCCAATCGTTGCTAGAAGTGCGAGACGAGTAAGTGACCGAACACCTGCCAGACGAGCTCGACGCTGGCATCCCCGATATCGCCGAGCCCGCGGAGCTGGACCCCGACGAACTGGGCCGGGTGCTGGAGTCGCTGCTGCTGGTGGTGGACTCCCCGGTGACCGCCGAGGCGCTGGCCACCGTCATCGAGCAGCCGGTGTACCGGGTCGCGGCGAAGCTGCAGCAGATGTCCGAGGAGCTCACCGAACGCGACAGCGGCATCGACCTGCGGCAGGGCGGCGAGGGATGGCGGCTCTACACCCGGGCCCGGTTCGCGCCCTACGTCGAGAAGCTGTTGCTGGACGGTGCCCGGACCAAGCTGACCCGGGCGGCACTGGAAACTCTTGCCGTGGTCGCGTACCGCCAGCCGGTGACGCGGGCGCGGGTCAGCGCCGTGCGCGGTGTCAATGTCGACGCCGTGATGCGCACCTTGCTGGCCCGCGGTCTGATCACCGAAGTCGGCACCGACGAGGACAGCGGTGCGGTGACGTTCGCCACCACCGAATTGTTTCTGGAGCGTTTGGGTTTGACGTCCTTGACGGAGTTGCCCGACATCGCGCCGCTGCTCCCGGATGTCGACACGATCGACGACCTCAGCGAATCCCTGGACAGCGAGCCACGTTTCATGAAGCTGGCCGGTGGCCGGCCGTCCGATCCGGCTGTGGCGTTCGATGTGGACCGCGACTGATGGTCGAATTCGAAGAGCCGCAAGGCATCCGGTTGCAGAAGGTGTTGTCCCAGGCCGGGATTGCGTCGCGCCGGGCGGCCGAGAAGCTGATCGTCGAGGGCCGGGTCGAGGTGGACGGGCAGGTGGTGACCGAGCTGGGTACCCGGGTCGATCCCGACGCGTCGGTGATCCGCGTGGACGGGGCCAGGGTGGTGCTCGACGACTCGCTGGTCTACCTGGCGCTCAACAAGCCGCGCGGCATGCACTCCACCATGTCGGACGATCGCGGCCGCCCCTGCATCGGCGACCTGATCGAGCGAAAAGTCCGGGGCAACAAGAAACTTTTCCACGTCGGCCGGCTGGACGCCGACACCGAGGGGCTGATCCTGCTGACCAACGACGGGGAGCTGGCGCACCGGTTGATGCACCCGTCCCACGAAGTGCCCAAGACCTACCTTGCGACTGTGACGGGTACGGTGCCGCGCGGGTTGGGCAAGCAGTTGCGCGCCGGCATCGAATTGGAGGACGGCCCGGTGCGGGTTGACGACTTCGCGCTGGTGGATTCGATTCCGGGCAAGACGCTGGTGCGGGTGACGCTGCACGAGGGACGCAACCGCATCGTGCGCCGGATGCTGGCTGCCGTGGGGTTTCCGGTGGAAGCGTTGGTGCGCACCGATATCGGTGCGGTGACGCTGGGCAAGCAGCGGCCGGGCTCGGTGCGTGCGCTGCGGCACGACGAGATCGGGAAACTGTATCAGGCGGTCGGGCTGTGAGCGGCCTGGTGATCGCGATCGACGGTCCGGCCGGAACCGGAAAGTCCTCGGTGTCAAGGGGTTTGGCGCGCGGTCTGGGTGCACGGTTCCTCGATACCGGGGCGATGTACCGGATGGTGACGCTGGCCGTGCTGCGGGCCGGCATCGATCCGTCCGACGCCGAAGCTGTTGCGCGTTGTGCTTCGGAGGTAGAGATATCCGTCGGCTACGACCCCGATGTCAGCAGCTTTCTGCTTGGCGGAGAAGATGTTTCGGCACAGATCCGGGCCGACGACGTCACCCGGGCGGTGTCGGCGGTGTCAGCGGTGCCGGCGGTGCGGACGCGGTTGGTCGACATTCAGCGCGAACTGTCGCGGGGCGACGGGCCCATCGTGGTGGAGGGCCGCGACATCGGCACCGTGCTGTTTCCCGAAGCACCGGTGAAGATCTTCCTCACGGCTTCAGCCGAGACCCGCGCGCAGCGCCGCAACGCGCAGAACGTCCGGGCCGGGTTTCCCGACGACTACGAGGCGGTGCTGGCTGACGTGCGCCGCCGCGACCACCTGGACTCCACCCGGGCGGTCTCGCCGTTGCGGGCGGCCAGCGATGCGATCGTCGTCGACACCGGCGACATGACCGAATCCCAGGTGGTTGCCCACTTGCAGGAGTTGGTCACCCAGCGAAGTGAGGCGGTGCGGTGACCGAGGATGGCACCTGGTCGGACGAAAGTGACTGGGAATTAACTGATTCCGATTCCGAGGAGTCGGGTGAGGCGGGCCCGGCGCCGGTGGTGGCCATCGTCGGGCGTCCCAACGTCGGCAAGTCGACTCTGGTCAACCGGATCATCGGCCGGCGCGAAGCGGTGGTGCAGGACGTCCCCGGGGTGACCCGCGACCGGGTGTCCTACGACGCGCTGTGGACCGGCCGCCGGTTCGTCGTGCAGGACACCGGAGGCTGGGAGCCCGACGCCAAGGGCCTGCAGCAACTGGTGGCCGAACAGGCGTCGGTGGCCATGCGCACCGCGGACGCGGTGATCCTGGTGGTCGACGCCACCGTGGGCGCGACCACCGCCGACGAAGCCGCCGCCCGGATCCTGCTGCGCTCCGGCAAGCCAGTGTTCCTGGCCGCCAACAAGGTTGACAACGAACGGGTGGAAGCCGATGCGGCCGAACTGTGGTCGCTGGGGCTGGGGGAGCCGTACGCGATCAGTGCCATGCACGGTCGCGGAGTCGCCGATCTGCTCGACGCGGTGCTGGGCGCGCTGCCCGAGGTTGCGGAATCGGCGGCAGGTGCCGGCGGTCCGCGGCGGGTGGCGCTGGTCGGCAAACCCAACGTCGGTAAGAGTTCGCTGCTGAACAAGCTGGCCGGCGACCAGCGTTCGGTGGTGCACGACGCGGCCGGCACCACCGTGGACCCGGTGGACTCGCTGATCGAGCTGGACGGCAAGGTGTGGCGGTTCGTGGACACCGCGGGGCTGCGCCGCAAGGTCGGTCAGGCCAGCGGTCACGAGTTCTACGCCTCGGTGCGTACGCACAGTGCCATCGACGCCGCCGAGGTGGTGATCGTGCTGATCGATGCGTCCCAGCCGTTGACCGAGCAGGATCTGCGGGTGCTGTCGATGGTGATCGAGGCCGGACGGGCGCTGGTGCTGGCCTACAACAAGTGGGATCTGGTCGACGAGGACCGCCGCGATCTGCTGGACCGCGAGATCGACCGCGAGCTGGTGCAGGTGCGGTGGGCGGAGCGGGTCAACATCTCCGCCAAGACCGGCCGTGCGGTGCAGAAGCTGGTGCCGGCGATGGAGAAAGCCCTGGCGTCCTGGGACACCAGGATCGCCACCGGCCCACTGAACACCTGGATCAAAGAGGTGGTCGCCGCGACGCCGCCCCCGGTGCGCGGCGGTAAGCAGCCGCGCATCCTGTTCGCGACGCAGGCGACGGCCCGCCCGCCGACGTTCGTGCTGTTCACGTCCGGTTTCTTGGAGGCCGGTTACCGAAGGTTCCTGGAGCGGCGGCTGCGGGAAACGTTCGGGTTCGAGGGTTCGCCGATCCGGATCAATGTGCGGGTGCGGGAGAAGCGGGGCGCTCGGCGTCGCTAGGGCGGACCGGGTCTGGTTGCGCTGTCGATCGGTGCGGTGGGCAGCCGGTACTGCGAATACGCCGTCAGTCGGATCGCCGTCAGACCGCCGACGGCCGCGACCGGGATCAGGTAGTAGGCGAAGTCGCCGTCGATGACGAAAAAATAATCGATCTCTTCGGGATCAGATGTCGCGCGTACTTGCCGGAATTGGAAATCCACGCGGTCCACTCACCCGCTTGCTTCACCGTGGTCGTCTTGACCTGGATGCGTTGTACTGCAGCGCCGATCCAAACGAGTAAGTCATAGCGGCACGGCTCAAGCGGCCAGGAGACGGAGTGGCCGCACAGCGCGAACCACGCGGCTGCCATCAGTGAGCCCGCTCGGGCGAGATTGGCGCGTTGTGGACACATGACGACTGTTGGAGTCGAAGCAACCCCAGGCTGGACACTATTCCGAGGTCCGAGACCGATGCGGTCGGGCTGACAGGATTTGAACCTGCGACCCCTACACCCCCAGTGTAGTGCGCTACCAAGCTGCGCCACAGCCCGCGAGTCTGCCGCAACAAGACGACAGACGCTAGGGAACCATACATCAGGTTCGTCGCGGTCTCCGAAACGGCTCTGAATGTGCCCGCAGGCGCCGACAGCTTTCAACTTCCGCCGAGCGCCTCCCGCGCCAATGCTGCTGCGGCAGGACTCACGACGTTTTGCTGGGCCCAGCTGATGGGCTGGTCGGTCGCGTTGCGCAGGACTTGGTAGGCGGGCAGTTGGTACCGAGCGGAATCCGAGACAGGGTAGTCGACCACATCACGCCGTCGCGCGTGACGCAGATCGGGACGCGACACCGGTTCCGTTACCAGGCGCAGGTATGGGCGTTCGCTCATGCCGCCCACCTTAAAGCTTGGCGCCCAGACGATCGGGTGTCGCCAGGCGCCGCACCGGGCCGAAAGAGCAGTCCGGGACCTAAGCGTCGGCTCCCGAGGTGGTCGAAGAGTCCGGGACGTTGGGGTCCCACCGTTGCGGCGCCAGCAACCGCGCCGGCCACCGGCCGGACCGAATGAGGTCGGCGGTCTCCTCGCGTAGCACTTCGCCGATCTTCGCGGTGAGTTCTCGGGGTAGCTCCAGGCGCGTCGTCGCGGCTACTCCCAGTTGCTGGTTGAGAACGGGATCGCATGGCGCATAACGCAATCGTCCGACACCGATGTCGTGGTTGCACGCGGACAGAGGCAACACCCCGTAAGCCGTACCTGCCGCAAAGAGTGCTTTGGCGACCGCGACGGAGTCGCTGGATGCTCGGTAGCTCACTTTGACTTTCGTTCGCAGAGCGGCGTTCTCGAGAATTGCACCGATGCCGGTCGGGGAGCGGGGGATCACCAGGGGCAAGGTCGCGAGCTCTTCGAACGTAACCGCCTGGTCGGCCTGCAGATGTGATTGCGGGCCGCCCACGACAACCAGCTCTTCTTCAACCAGCGCGCGGTAGAACACCCTGTCGTCGGGTACCGGATTGATCAATGCGACGTCGACGCTTCCCCTCAGCATGGCTTCGACGAGATGGTCAGTGCTGCCGGCGGTTATCGAGAACACGGCGTTGGGGAATGCCGCGCTGAGACTGCCGATCAGCGGGGCGGCGAGAACGTCAATTGCCGTCTCCGGTAGGCCGAGCAGCATGTTGCGCTTGAGCCGTGCCAAGGGCGACGCAGCGTATTTGACGGCTAGATCCAGCTGACGCAGCGGCGCCGCCGTCGCGGCGCGTAAACGTTCGCCTGCGTCTGTCAACTGGACGCCGCGGCGGGTGCGCCGAAACAACTCGACGCCCAGGTCTTCTTCGAGTAGCTGCAGCTGGCGGCTCAGCGCGGGCTGCGCGATGCCCAGCAGTTCGGCTGCACGCGTGATCGACCCTTCCTCCGCGATGCGTAGGAAGTACTTCAACCGGTGCGTGTCCATATGTCAGTAGACGTATACCAGCCATCGAGAAAAGGCATGACTGAACACCGCAATCGGTATTACCGCAGCTGCGTACCAGGGCCATATCGTCGCCATCGAGCCGATCGAAGGAGCGCCCGTGACGGTGGACGATGCAGAGGCAGTCGCCGCACTGAATCTCGACAAGCTGCCGACCCACATCGTCGGCAAGCGCGTGACCGAACTGATGGACCTGACCGGGAAGAAAGCGTTCTGCACCGGCGCCGGCGGCGATGGCTTGGGACACGCGATCGCCAATCGTCTGGCTGGATCCGGCGCGGACATCGCTCTGGTTGGTCGGACTTTGGAGCCGCTACAGCGCCGAGCCGAGGAGATCGCGCAGCGGTGGGGAGTCAACACCGTACCGGTTCGGGCAGACATGTCGGATTGGGATCAGATACACGGCGCGGTCGGTGAGGCGCACGAGAAGCTCGGCGGCCTGGACATCATGATCAACAACCCCGTCATGGTCGCTGCCGGACCCTTCGAGACGCAGACGAAAGCCGACATCGACCTCACGGTCCTGGGCAGCCTCACCATGATGATGTACGGCGCTCACGCCGCGCTGCAGTACCTGTTGCCGCAGGGATCGGGGACGATCATCAACATCGGGTCGGTCGGTGGGCGGATCCAACAGCGCGGCCTGGTCGCGTACAACGCCTGCAAGGCAGGCGTCATCGGGTTCACCCGAAATCTCGCGCACGAGGTGGCGCTGCGCGGAGTCAACGTGTTCTGCGTAGCGCCCGGCATCATGATCAAAGAACAGATGAAGCAGTATCTGTTCGATCCGCAGACCCCGGCGCACCATGCCGGGCGTGGCGCAATCCTGGAAGCAATCACCACCCAGGTTCAGCTGGGTCGCGCCTCGCTACCCGAAGAGGCCGCCAACATGGTTGCGTTCTTGGCTTCAGAAGCGGCCAGTTACATGTGCGGACAGACCATCGATGTTGCCGGCGGACAGTGGATGGGCTGAAACATGCTGTCGCTCAGCGAGATACAGGACGCCGCAATTGCTCGAACTGGGCTGCGGGACTTCGGCGACGAGTCCTACGAAGAGGGTCTGTCGACATTGCTCGCCGCGCTGCGTGACGAGGCTCGACTGAATTCCCGCGGTGATGCGTTCATCACCCAGCGCATTGTGGGCTATCTCGGGCAGCGACTGCAGGTGGAGGACTGGTATCGGCGTCACCCCGAGATCGACGAGGTGCCCTGCCAGGCGCCCCTGATCGGGCTCGGCCTACCCCGCACCGGTTCGACGGCGCTGTCCATGCTGCTCGCACAGGACCCCGCGGTGCGTTATCTGCGGCGGTGGGAGTCGGCGCAACCCTGCCCACCGCCGTCAACCGTGCAGGGCGCCGACCCACGCGTTCCCAAGGACAAGGGCGAGATGATCGGCACCCGCTACCACGTGCCCGGCGATACGCACGGCCCGATGGAGTGCCACGAACTGATGGCGCTGAGTTTCGCCTCCCACATCTTTCAGTCGTTCGCCCAGGTTCCGTCCTACTCACGGTGGCTGGTGGAGGATGCCGACCTGACATCGACACTGCAATACCAGCGCCGCGTGCTGAAGTTGCTGCAGTGGGGCGAGCCCGCCCGGCCCTGGCGGTTGAAATGTCCCTCACACGTGTTGTGGCTCGAGGCGCTCGACTCGGTGTTCCCCGACGCCCGGTATGTCATGACCCACCGTGACCCCACGGATGTGATCCTGTCGGTGGCCGAGTTGTACGCCGACATCGTCGGATCGTTCACCGATGACATCGACCGGCCCTACATCGGTCGATTGAACGTCGAGCACTGGTCGCTGGGAATGCAGCGGACTCTACAGTTCCGCCGTGCCGGTGCCGATAAACGCTGCTACGACATCGACTTTCGTGCCATGCAGGCCGATCCCGTCGGCGAGGTCGGCAGGCTCTACCACTGGCTGGGCGAACCGGTGAGCGACGAGTTCACCGCCCGCATGCACAGCTGGTGGACGCACGCCGCGGCCGAACGTGAGCCCAGCCACCGCGCCGACCCCGCCGAGTTCGGCATCGACCTCGATAGGGTGCGTCCACTCTTCGCGGCCTACGTCGACGCTGCGGCGCGGTGGACGAACCACGACACCACCGAAAGGCAGGCGAACGAATGACAGTCGACTTAACCGGCGGTATCGATCCGATTTGCGAGTACGTGTTCGAGCAGCGTCCCGACAACCCGGAAATGCGCGACTCGGTGAGCTTTTGGACCGTCGACGACCGCGGCCAGGTGGGACTGCCGCGCATCGGTATCGAGGCGGTCGCCGCGAATTGGGACGCGCACGACATTCAGGTCAATCTCGCCTACCCCGACGGGCGGGTGTACCGGCTACGCACCAACGCGAACTCGTTGCCCGCGACCGGACCGGAAGGCAAGCCCACCATACTGGGCGCCGGCGGACTCGTTTTCCGTTGCGTCGAGCCGTTTTCCGTGTGGACGATGACCTACCGGGGCAAGGCGCTGCAGACCACGTCACAAGATCTTGTCGCCGGACGCAAGGACGGACCCATGATCGACGTCGAATTCGACGTCGAGGCGACGATGGCTGTTCCGCCGTGGGTCCAGGGCAGCCTGCGGACCGATGCCGGCAAGCGGCTCAAGACGTCGGTCGAAGGTGACCTGATGGGAGGTTCGCGCTACGAGCAGCTCTACACCGCAACCGGTTCGGTCACCATCGACGGCGGCGAACGCAAAGCCTTCACCGGCAGCGGATTGCGCATCCGTCGTCAGGGCGTGCGTAGGCTCGCCGGGTTCTGGGGGCACAGCTGGCAATCGGCGGTCTTTCCCAGCGGCAGGGCGTTTGGATACATCGCCTATCCGCCGCGCCCTGATGGTCAACCCACATTCAACGAGGGGTACCTGTTCAGCGGTGACGGTCCACTCGTCCCGGCGCGCGTGGTCGCGGCTCCCTGGCTGACCAGATTGCAGGCCGCGGGTGAAGACGTGTCACTGGTTCTGGAAACCGCCGACGGCACAGTGCACATCGAGGGGGAAACGGTCTTCTCCACCCACGACATCCACCACGACGATGACATGTACTCGATGCACGCACTCAAGAAGGAGATGCCCAGCTTCCCCGCGCTGCAGCAAGCGGGCGTGCGTTATCGCTGGGACACCGAACAGACATACGGCATGCTCGAGCGGTCCAACCCGCTCGACAAGATCGAACGCGGTTAGGCATCTGATGGGCACAGATCTGGCCGGGAAAGTGGCACTTGTCACCGGCGCCGCACGCGGTCAAGGCCGTGCGCACGCCCAACGGTTGAGTGCCGACGGCGCCGACATCATTGCCGTCGATATCGCGGGGCCGCTTCCGCCGAGCGTTCGCTACGTATCGCCCACCCCCGACGACCTGGCCGAAACGGCGCGTCTGGTGAAAGCCAACGGTCGGCGGGTTATTCAGGCCGCCAACGATATTCGCGATCTGGACGCACTCACCGCCGCCGTCGACCGAGCCGTTGCCGAACTGGGCCGCCTCGACGTCATCGTGGCCAACGCCGGGATATGTACGCCCGCGCCATGGGATCAGATCACCGCTGCGGCCTTCCGCGACACCATCGAAACGAACGTCACGGGCACCTGGAACACGGTCATGGCCGGCGCTCCGCACATCATCCGGGGCGGGCAAGGCGGATCGATCATCCTCATCGGATCCGCGGCCGGTGTGAAGATGCAGGCGTTCATGGTTCACTACACCGCGAGCAAGCACGCAATCACCGGCATGGCAAAGGGTTTCGCAGCCGAACTCGGCATGCACAACATCCGGGTGAACAGCGTGCACCCCGGTTCAGTGGCCAGCCCCATGGTGACCACCGGGGGATTGATCGAGGCGCTGACAGCGGCGCGAGAGACGAACCCCCACCTTGCAAATCTGCACACACCGCTGTTGCCACAGGGGATCGCGCAGCCCGAAGACATCGCCGACGCCGTCGCATGGCTGGCATCGGAGCAGTCGAAATTCGTTACCGCAGCCGCGATTTCAGTCGACATCGGGGTGGCTAATTGCTGACCGTCCGGACCAGCCACCTCACGACTGAAGGAGTTCCATGCGCGGCTTAGCCGACAAGACGTTCATCGTCGCCGGGGGTGCCACCGGGATCGGAGCCGGAACAGCACGACGGCTCGCCGAAGAAGGCGCAAATGTCGTCGTCGGCGACATCAATTTTGCCGGCGCGACGCGAACGGCCGAGGCGCTGAACGCCCTCGATGGCCGCGCCATCGCCGTCGAATTCGACTTGGCCGACGAAGCCTCCGTGGCGCAGTTGGTGCAGCAGACGCTCAGCGAATTCGATTCGCTGCACGGGTTGTTCAACGTCGGCGCGGATCTGTCCGCCGAAGTCAACGGCAGCGACTTCACCGTGCTCGACACCAGTATGGATATCTGGCGACGCACGCTCGAGGTAGATCTGCTCGGCTACGTCCGAACCATCCGCGCGGTGCTGCCGCATCTGATCGAGCAGGGCACCGGCAGCATCGTCAACACCTCGTCGGGCGGATCGCTTGGCACCGGCGACCCAATGCATGTCGCCTACAACGCCGCAAAGGCAGCGGTCAACCAGTTGACCCGCCACGTCGCAAACAACTACGCAAGCACGGGGTCCGGAGCAACTGCGTCATGCCGGGTCTCGTCTGGGGCGAAACACAGGAACGTGCTGGTCTTCATTCTCTGCAAGAGATGTTCATCGCCGCGGCCAGGACCACCCGCATCGGTCAGCCGTCCGATCTCGCCGCCATAACGACCTTCCTGTTATCGGACGAGGCGGAGTGGATCAACGGGCAATGCTGGTACATCGGCGGCGCCGCCCACATGCGCCAGTAGGGAAGACTTGCCGGGATCAGACACGATGGGGTAGGGCTACCAGCGTGATGGCGCGGTGCTACGACTTCGGCGCCGACGGGTAAGCGTCCTGCCGACACACCGGGTAGGCCATCCTGAGGAATTCTTGCCTCTGACGCCCTGAAGACACCTAAAATTTCTCGGGTGTTCACCGACGAACCACGACCGGCCGGGGTGCCACTGAGCCGTACCTGGCCGTCGCTGGCCGTCGCAGCGATCGTCGTAGTGCTCGTCGTGCTGCAAGTCGCAGCGCACAGGTTCGGCTTCCAGGGTCCGCTACACAGCCTGATCAGCGACTACGTCGCCACACCGAAGTCGGCCACGGTGCCGTGGGTCGGGTTGGGGCTGGCCATGGCCGGGCTGGCCAACCGGTCGCGAATGGTCGCGCTGTCGGTGGCCCTGGCCCTGGACCTTGTTTTCGCCACGACCCGAGTCCTGCAGAACCACGTACTGACGTTCGGCAACGGACCGTTGATCGTGCTCACCGCGCTGGCTCTGACCGGAGCCTGGCGCTGGGTCAAGGGTGAGTCCACCACCGCTTATCGGGGCGTCGCATTCGGTCTGCTGCTCATCATCGCGACCAAAGTCGGCGACGCTTGGTTGCGGATCACCGCGCTGACGCGACCGAAGGTCTTCGACGAATACGCCCTGCTAGCCGATCACGCGCTGGCACAGCCATCTTGGTTGTTCGGCCGGCTGATCCACGCCGGCGGGCCGGTCCTCGGCGGCGGCCTGCACTGGGTGTACATCGAGTTGCCGCTGGCGGCGCTGGTGGTCGCGGTCTATCAGTTGCGCAACGTCTCCGCCGAGGGCTGGCCGCGGCACTTCCTGGTGCCGACCTTCCTGGTACTGGGATTGATCGGCCCGGTGATCTACGTGCTGTTCCCGTTGGTCGGCCCCGAGTTCGCGTTCGGCGGGGCCGGCGGAGGCTTTCAGGTGGGCAACTACTGGCCCCATGCGCTGCCGCCAATTGATCTGTCGCCCAGAGCCGTTGGCTTCGACAGCCAAACTCCACGCAACTGCATGCCGTCCATGCACACGGCGTGGGCAATGGCGGTCTTTCTCCATTCCCGCGGTGGACCACGTTGGCTGCGCACTGGCGGTACCACCTGGCTGGGCTGCACCATCGCGGCGACCCTCGGCTTCGGATACCACTACGGCGTCGACCTGGTGGCGGGAACGGTGCTGTGTCTGACGGTGGAAGCGGTGCTGCGCGAACCGTTGCGCGGCCGGATCTGGTCACGAACGTCGTTGATCCTCGCCGGGGGAACGTTCTTGGCGGTGCTCTTGCTGGCCTGCCGCTACCTGGCCGAGGCCATGGCACGCCATCCACTGCTCACCGGGCCGCTGATCATCGGCGCGCTCGCCGTTTTCATCGCCGCCTTCTACGCGACGTTCTTCGCCCGCGCGGGTGCGTCGTCGACAGCGTCTGTTCGTGGCAGCTTCGCGGCGGCCATGATGCCTACCGAGCCCACTTTCGGACCCGAGACGGAACCCAGTCGCGCTTAGGAATTGTCGCGCTTAGGAATTGTCGCGCTTAGGAATATCCATTCGGTTTCGGGATGCAGGCGCCTCGAATACACCCCAGCACCCCGCGCTGGTGATCGGGATTCCAGGTGGGACGCGGCGGTTGACAGGCGTCGGCCTGGCAGGGAACACCGGGGCCGGGGGGATCGGCTTGAGCCGCGGGCGCGAACAGCATCAGCAGCGTTCCCAGCACCCCTGCCAGCCCCATCTTGAGTGCAATGATGATCGCCTCCTCAGCGCGGGACATTGCGCGGTCCCGATACGACGATAGCGCCGCGCGGCTCAGGATGCTGGCTGGGTCGAGGCGGCAGTTGCAGCGCAACGTAACTCGAAAAGGCGCGCGCCCTGACCGCGCGCCAAATCGAGGGCGCGACTCAGGTCGGATTCACGGGCGGCCGGGTCGGTGCGCGTCTGCGCGCGGAGCCTCAACAATTCGGAGTCGTAAAACGTCATTCCGGTGTCGCGCGCCAACTCCAACGCGGCGTCGAGCCGAGCGCCCGCGCGGTCGAGTTGTCCAGCGGCGATCATCAGCCGCGCCAGCATGCCCTCGAAAAAAGGCAGGTAGACACCGAGGTCGGCGGCGCGCAGTTCGTCGACCAAACCGCTGACCTGCCGGATGCGGTCGGTGCCGACCGCTGCTGCGGCGCGCTCGGTGAATCCGTTCGCGACGGCGTGCTGGATGGTGCCACGGAGCCGCCATTGGTCGAAGCCATGCCGGGCAGCGTCGTCGACCATGTCGACCGCCAATGCGGAGGCGCGCTCGTGTTGGCCGGCCTCGATGTGCACCCAGACCTGGGCGAACCTCAGGTAGGCCAGGCTGTACGGGCCTTGCGGGAATCCCATTCCCTCGACCCGCGACGCCGCATGGGCGAGTTCGGTCTCGGCGGCTTCGAGGTCGCCCTGCACCAGTCGCACCAGCGCCAAGTGGATATGGGCCGCAACGATCGGGTCGATGGGCAGAAAGCCGACTGTCTCGGTCTCGCGGTCATCGGTTGCGCCGCGTCCGGTGGCCAGCTCCAAATTCGTTCGGGCACTGTCGAATTCGCCACGCAGAAACGCCAGCACCCCGGCCCACGCGCCGATTCTCGGCCAGAAGCCGGGCCGCCACTGCTCCAGGGCTGCCCGCAGCAGCTCAAGCGCCTGATTAGCCCGGGCCAGATCCGCCCGGGCAGTGTAGTAGCCGGTCAGCACCCCCAGTGTGGCGAAAAGTTCCTGCGCGGTGGAGGTGCGGCCGCGGTCGTTGGTCGGCACCTCCGCGCCGACCAACGCCAGGCAGCGCTCCAAGTCCGGCGCGACAACGGGACTCGACGGACTGACGGCGCTGCCGGCAAGAAATCCTCGCCCCAATCGCAGCGCGATCTCGCGGCGGTCACGATCGGGATTGGGTGGACACCGGTCAAGCTGGGTGAGCGCCTGGCTGAGATGAGCGCGCGCCTCCGCGAGGGCACCGCGGCGCCGCGCGGCAGCCGATGCCTGCTGGTGGGCGGATGCGGCGTCGTCGAACCGCTCGGCCTGGGCGTAATGATTCGCGACCAGGCCCCAGTCCGGCTCACCGCCGAAGCTGCACAGCGCGTCGCCGACCCGGGCGTGCAGTCTGCGCCGCACGCTCGGCGGCGCCAACTCGCCGGCCACCTCACGCAGCAACTCGTGACGGAACCGCCAACCGTCCCCGTCCCACGTTTCGAGCACCCGCGCGTCCACGAGTTCGTCGACGACGCGTTGCAACTCGTCGTCGTCCGTGTCGACCACGCTGCGCAGCAGGCTCATATCGACGTAGCGGCCGATCACCGCCGCCGCCTCCACCACCGGCACCACCTGCGCGCTCGCGCGCAACCGGGCGAATAACGGTTCGTAGAGCGCCTCGGGCACACCGACCTCGGTGATACCGGCCACCACCTGCTCGATGTAGAACGGCAGTCCATCGCAGCGGGACCGGACACTGGCCTGCTCCTGCGGGGTCAGTTGCGGATTGAGGGCAACGATCAGCCGGTCGGTCTCCTCCTCGGTCAAGGGCTCCAGATCGACGACCTCGACCGGCCAGTTCTCCGGTAACCAGTCCCGGTGCCGCGCGGTGACGACGACGAGCAGCCGACCTTGCGCCGCTTCCAGCAGGCCGCCGAGCACTTCCAGACTGGTGGTGTCGAACCAGTGTGCGTCCTCGGCGACCACCAGACCGGGCCGGCGCCCGAACCAGGCCAATAGGTAGGTCTGCACCGCCTCGGCGATCAGGTCGTACAGCTCGCGTCCCTCGTCGGTGACGGCACGATATCCATGTTGGGGATCGATGCTCAGCACCGGCGCCAGCAGCGGAATGAAGCGGACGGGATCCAGGCCCACCCTGGTCAATTCGGTATCGAGCAGCGCCAGGCGCTCGGCCGGATCGGTGAGACGGCTGATGCCGCAATGGCGTTCGATCAGCGTGCGGATCGGATGCATGCCGGCATCGGTGTGAAAGGGTGAGCCGATCAGCTCCATCACGGCGTTGGTGGACTGCCTGACCATCGTCTCGCTGGCCGCCGCCAGCCTGCTCTTACCGATGCCGGGTTCACCGCAGAACACCATTGCTGGTGTGCTCAACCGACCCTGTTGCGCCTCGGTCCAGTTGGCTTGCAGCCGCTGCCACTCGCGCGATCGGCCGACGAACGGTCCCTGCGCAACCAGGTTCGGCGCGGTCCGCTCGCCAAGCACCAGGTGATGCTCGATCAGGCCTTGGACGCCCTTCACCGGGGCCGCGGGCCGGGCCTGCAGCTCGAACGCATCACGAACCAACCGTGCGACCGCCTCGGAGACCACCACCGCCCCCGGCGGCGCCAGCCCGCAGACTCGCGCGGCAAGGTTGGCGCCCAGCCCGTAGACGTCTTCTTGCGTCGTGTCCAGATAGACCACACCGCGATGCACGCCCACCCGGGCGCGAATCTCGAACCCGAAGCGCGCCTGCACCCTAGCGCTGAGTTTCGCGACGGCACGGTTGATTTCCAGACCCGCCAGCACCGCGCGGCGCACGTCGTCTTCGTGGGCGACCGGATGACCGAAGACGGCCAGTAAGCCGTCACCGTGGGTCGAGCCGATGTGTCCGCCGAAGCGGTTCACGACGGCAAGCACCTGTTCGCGATACCGGCCGACCACCAGCCGGTAGGTCTCCGGTTCGACACTGGTCGACAGCGCGGTGGAGTCCACCAGATCGGCGAAAAGTATTGTCAGCCGCCGAATTTCGCCGCTGTGCGCCGGGGCTGCGAGCAGCTCCTCGGCGTCGGTGTTGCCTTCGTCGGCGGCCAGCACCTGACCGGCGAGTGCCGTCGCCGCGGCATGGTCGCCGCTGTCGAGTGCGGCCACGGCCCGATCCAGCAACGCATCGATCGATGTGCTCTGGTCGCGACCGTCCACCTGAGTATCTTGTCACTCCGGAGGCCGGTGAGCACCAGATGCTTAAGTCCCTGGCAGACGGCCGGAGACACCGTCTAGAGCTCTGCCTCAGTTTCCAATAGGTCGGCGGCGGCAGCAATGCTCTGGGCCGCGTCGGTCATCTGCCCGGCGACCGCACGGGCGGTCGCGGAGTATTGCGGCGAGAGGATCTCGCTCAGGTTCGCGACAATCGAATCCAGCGCGGAAGCCGAATATGGCTGCGCGGTACCAACTTTCAGGCTCTGAATGCCGGCGGCCCACAGCGGCTGGTCGAGCCACGACCACAGAATCAGCATCGGGATCCCGGCACGCAGACACGCGGCAGTGGTGCCGGCGCCGCCATGATGAACGGCTGCGCGGCAGAGCGGCAGCACCGCGGCATGGTTGACCGTGCGCACCATCCGCACCCGCTCCGAGTCCGGAGTCGGGTTCAGGTCGTTGGGTCCGCTGCACACCAATGCGCGCCCGCCCAGGCGGCCGGCGGCCGCGGTGATCCAAGTCAGCGTGTCAGGTTCGACGGACGTGCTTCCGAAGCCGAAGTAGATGGGCGCCGGTCCGGCGTCGATCCAGGACATGACCTCGTCGTCGGTGTCCGTCGGCAACGCCAGCGTCAGCGCGCCGACGAACGGCCGGCGGCCAGGTGCCACCCATTCGGCGGCGGGCCCCGGCAGGCAGAGCTCGTCGTAGGCCTGAATCTCCAGTATTTCTCGCGCAGCCCCGGAGTCCGCGGACAACCCCAATGCCTGGCGCTGTGTGGCTTCGGCCTGCTTCGACATGGTCGCCACCAGGCCCCAGGACGAAAAGACCTTGGTGGGGAAGTAGTGCACCGCAGCCAGTGGGACGCCGTAGTACTCGGCGACGATGCCGGCCAGCCCCTGCTCGTTGAAACCGGCCACGATCAGGTCGGCCCCCTGCGCCACCGACTTCAGCGTCGCCGTCTTTGCCGCCGTGACCGCATTGATCCGCTCGATAATCCTAGGTAGCGCGGCGACCGGATTCGACAGTCCGCAGTCCCGCACCAGCTCTGCTGCCGAGTCCAGGTGTGCACGCGAATCCGGTCCGTAGTCGACCGCAGTGAGGTCGGTTGCCGTGGCGAGCTCGATCATATTGGGAGGCAGCGCAATTCGGACTTCGTGTCCACGGCGCTGTAGCTCCCGGGCGACGGCCACGCACGGTTCGACGTCACCCCGGCTGCCGTAAGCAACCACCGCAACCTTGAGCCGACGGGCCGCCGGGCTCAACGCCCCTCGATCGGTGGCCATGCCCGCCAGATTAACTGGGCCGGGCGCAGCTGACCGAGGCGAGCGGATGCGCCCGGCGAGTCGGTGTCCGGCGCTCGGAGCCGGGCATTTCCGAAAGTCGATGCACCGTTAGGGTCGGCTCCAGCGACAGATCGTGGAAGGGAAATGGTTGATGGGCGACGCTGATGCCGCCGCGGTTCGCGCCGAAGGCGGCGACTGGATGAAAGAACACCTGGCGATCTATCTCGACTCGGGCGGAGCCCAGGGCCATATCGTCGACCTCAGCGCTATCGGCGGTCGCGCGATGACCACCCACTGCCTGGTCCGGTACCGCGGTCGAAAGTCCGGCAGGACCTACATCAAGCCACTCATCTACGGCAACGTCGGTGGGGAGGTCGTGATCGTGGCGTCCAAGGGCGGCGCCGACACCCACCCCGAGTGGTACCTGAACATCGTCGCCGGCGAGACCGTCGGAGTGCAGATCGCGACCCAGGCGTTCGAGGCCACCTGGCGCGAACCGGAGGCCACCGAGCGCCACGACGTGTGGGAGTACATGAGCCACCTCTACCCGCCGTATGTTTCCTACCAGCAGTCGACGAGCCGGCACATCCCGCTGGTGATGCTCAAGACGGTGCGACCGATCGAAGTCTTCACACCGACGCCGGGCTGAGCCGGCGCTGCGCGCTTGATCCGATAGCCGCGACCGGCTACGCCCGGCTGCGCCGCGTGCAATCGCGACGACAGCGGCTGGCTATGCTGGGCGCGGTCAACGGGAAGGCGAGGCGAGAATTTTGGCAGCCGTGGCGGCCGCGGTCCTTTCGGGCAAGGGCGGGACGGCTAAGACGTTATGGCAGATGATGCTGGCCGGCGAGGCCTCCCGGAATGCCATCTCGACACTGCTGGTGGACGCGGACCCCGAGCGGAATCTGTCCAATCACTTCGGCGTGCCCCAGCATTCGACCGGGCTGGGCTCGGTGCTGGAGGACGCCGGCATCAACTTCTGGGGAAACCCCGACAACGCCGCGAAGCGGGTCGACGAGGAGATCATCGACACCAAGTGGCCCCACGTCGACCTGCTGCCGGCAGGCGCAACGCTGACCCGGGTCGCCGGGGTCGGTTTCCCGGACACCGGTCTGCTGCGCGGCATCTTCGCCTCGGCCGGCGTGTTCGACCGTTACGAGCTGATCCTGATCGACACCGGCGGCCGCACCGGCTCGCTCGAAGCGCTCGCCATGCATCTGGCCGACGTGGCCTACGCCCCGATCGTGCCGACGATCGACGCAGTGCGTAAAGCCGTCGAGGCGCGTAACCGGGTAGAGCGCATTCAACGGACTCATCCGCTCAAGTGGGTTGGTGTGGTGTTGTCCGGCTTCGACACCCGCAACAGCATCGAACAATCCATCCGGGAACGCGTCTACGGGGAGTTCGGCGACGAGGTCCGCGCCGAAGTGCCGCGGCGCGCCGTCATCAACGAGGTGTTTCAGGTCGGCGATCGCCTGGGCGACCGGCACGATCCCATCGCGCGGCGGCTGGCACCCGTCTTTCGCGACTTTCTGGTCCGCGACCTGCTGGGTCGCAGCGGCGAGGCCGCAACGGTTCTCAACGCCACTTGATCCCGCACCCGATCGACGGCCGCTGGTCGGCGTCGACGGGCCGCCCGGCCAGCACCGCGTCGACCGCCGCCCGCACGTCGGCACCGGTGACCGGCAGGCCGTTCTTGGGTCGCGAGTCGTCGAGCTGGCCGCGGTAGACCAGGCGGCGCTCACCGTCGAACACGAAAGTATCCGGCGTGCACGCCGCAGAGAAGGCCCGCGCGACGTCCTGACTCTCGTCGTAGAGGTAGGGGAACGTCCAGCCGTGCCGGCGCGCCTCTTCGACCATCTGCTCGGGGCCGTCCTGCGGATAGCTGACAACGTCGTTGCTCGAGATCGCCACCATCGCGACGCCCTGTGCGGCGAAGTCGCGCCCCAGCGCGGCCAGAGCGGCGGCGACATGCTGGACGTAGGGACAGTGGTTACAGATGAACGTGACCACCAGGGCCGGGCCGGTCAGGTCGTCGAGGCTGACCGTGGCGCCGGTCGCCGGGTTGGGCAATGTGAACGGCGGGGCCGCAGTGCCGAGTTCGAGCATTGTCGATTCAATAGCCATGGCCGCCAGACTAACGTCCGTCAGTTGCCGGTGATCCTGATGCGGATGGGGCCCCGCCACGCTGCGTCGGCGTCCAGCACCGCACCGTGCTGGGTGATCTGAACCGCACCGGATTTCGCCAGCCCGCGCGCGAGTTCGCGGGCGTCGTCGGTCAAGTCCCGCCAGTTGTCGCCGCCCACCGCTCGCGCCGCATCCGACGGGCAGATGCTGCTCTGCGGGCCGCGGCGGGTGGCCAGAGCCAGGATCGCCGACTTCAACCGGTCTTCGATGGGCCCGTCGCCGAGCGCGATTTCGGCCTCGGCGCTACCGGGGCCGCCGTCGTCGACGACGCGGCGCAGTTCCGCGCGCAACTGCTCAGTCATGTTGCACCGGTGAGGCTTTGGGTGATCCGGGCACCGAGTGGCGCGCCCACCGCGACCGCCGCCGCAAGCACCACGGCGGCGGCACAGGTTGCAGTGGTCGCTTTCACTTCAGTCAGGGTAGCGACGCTGCGCCACGCGCTTGGGCGACAGCGGCAGCCACCTGCGGCGTGCCGGGGCGGTGGTGATCTCGCGGATCTGCGGGTAGCGGCTTTGCACGCTGCGCGCCACCAGATCGCCGAGGGTGCGACCACTCATCGGGCAGCCCAGGCAGGCCCCGTCGAGCGCCAGGGTGAGGGTGCCGTCGCGCACCGAAACCACCGTGATCGCGCCCCCGTGCGAGTCGGCGAGCGGTGCGACCTCACGCGCCAGAATCTGCTCGATCGCATTCCGGAGCTCATCGTCGGTGAGTTCGTCGGCCTCGGCCGTGGAGAGCGCCGCGAAGAGCGCCGAACGCACGCGCGGGCCGTCGACGGACCAGGATCGGTTGGGACCCAACCAGGTTCGTACTTCGTCGGCGCCGATCTCAGCGCGCTCCAGCACGCCCTCGTCGATCAGCGCGCTCAACTGCGGCGGTACGTCGGACAGTTGGCGCCCGTTCGTCAGCCACCGCAACAGGCGCGGGTCGTCGGTGGTCTGCGGGTGCAGCAGCGGTCTGGACACGCTCAGCCGGTCAGCCACAGGGTGATATGGCGGGCGGCGAAGGCGGCGACCCAGGCCAGGACGAACAGGTATCCCCACGCCACCAGGGGCCACCGCCACGAATTGGTCTCGCGGCGGATGGTGGCCACGGTGGACATGCACAGCAGCGCGTAGGCGAAGAACACCAACAGCGCCACGGTGGTAGCTGCGGTGAACAGCAGCGCCCCCTGGTGCGGCCCGGAGGTGAAGACCGCCGAGTGCGCGGTGGCGGTCAGGTCGCCCGTCTCGCCGGTGGCGAAGATCTGGCCCAGCGTGGCCACGAACACCTCGCGGGCGGCCATCGCCCCGATCAGCCCCACGCAGATGCGCCAGTCGAAACCGAGCGGTGAGAACACCGGTTCCAGCAGCTTGCCCAGGCCCGCGGCAAACGAGTGGTCCACCACGTAGGCGTTGGCTGCGTCCGGGTCCATGCCGGCGGTCTCGACGGCGCGGGTGGGCAGGTTGAGCAGAAACCACAGCACCACCGAGGTGCCCAGGATGATGGTCCCGGCCTTGCGCAGGAACACCTTCGCCGAGTCCCACATCGTCAGCAGCACCGACTTGGGCGACGGGAAGCGGTATGGCGGCATCTCCATGTAGAAGGGCAGCAGATCACCACCGAGGACCACCGACTTGAACAGCCAGGCGGTCGTCATCGCCGAGATGCCGCCGAGCACGTACATCCCGAACATCGCGACGCCTTGCATCGACACCGGACCCCACCGGGATCGGGGATCGACCAGCAGCCCGATCAGCAGGATGTACACCGGCAGCCGCGCCGAGCACGTCATCAGCGGGGCGGCCATGCAGGTGGCGATGCGGTCCCGCGAGGACGGCAGCGTGCGGGTCGCCATGATGCCGGGTACCGCACAGGCCAGCGAGGACAGCATCGCCACGAATGCCCGCCCGTCGAGTCCGGTGGTGGCCATGATGCGGTCGACCAGGAAGGCGGCGCGCGTCATGTAGCCGACGTTCTCCAGCAGGGAGATCAGCAGGAACATCAACACGATCTGCGGGATGAACACCAGCACGGCGCCCACGCCGCCGATGATGCCGTGCCCGAGCAGGCCGGCCACCGCCGTATTGGAGATGTGGTGCTCGATGAGCGTGGCGAGCCAGTCGAAGAGTTGCTTGATCAGGTCCTGGGCCGGAGCGGCCACGGTGAATATCGTCTGGAAGAACGCGAACATCACCACGACGAAGGCCAGCGAACCCCATACCGGATGCAGCAACACCCGGTCGATGCGGGCGCTGCGACGGTCCGGGATGGGTTGGCGGTAACGGCCGGCGTCCAGGATCGAGGCTGTCCAACTGCTGAATTCGGCATCGTCTTGCGGCGGCGGCACGGGGATCCGGGCCCACGTGTCGGGGGCGGCCAGCAGCGCTCGCAGCGGTTCGAATCCTTTGCCGCGGCTTCCGATGACGCCCACTACCGGGATACCCAGCGCGGCGGCAAACCGCTCGATGTCCAATCGGCCACCACGGGCGGCCAGTTCGTCGGTCATGGTGAGGATCACCATGGTGGGGGCGCCGAGTTCGAGCACCTGGGCCACCAGCGACAGCGACCGCTCGAGCACGGTGACGTCGACGACCACCGCCAGCGCTTCGGGGGGCGCGACGCCGGGGAGTTGCCCGTGCAGCAGGTCGGCGACCACCTTCTCGTCGGGACTGACCGGATGCAGGCTGTAGCACCCCGGCAGGTCCTCCACGACGAAGTCCCTGGTCGTCCCGCCGTCACGGTACCGGCCGGTGCCCATCCGGCGGGCCACGGTGACGCCGGGATAGTTACCGGTACGCGCCCGCATGCCGGTCAGATGGTTGAAGACGCTGGTCTTGCCGGCGTTGGGGCTGCCGACCAGCGCGATCCGGGGGAGGCTGGGCGGTGCGCTGACGGTGCCTTCGTCGCTGTGGCAGGACGCGGTCACGGCTGCTCGCCGATCTCCTCGGGGACCGCTGCGGCGACCTCTTCGGAGACCTCTTCGGAGACCTCCAAGTACGCCGCCTCGTGCCGGCGCAGGCAGGTGTCGTACCCCAGCAACCGGTATACGGCAGGGTCGCCGAGCGGCGCGGTGCGCAGTTTGACGACTTTGGTGCCGGGCCGAAAACCTAAGTGGCGCAGCCTGGTTCGCACTTCGGGGGGTGCCGATTGGCTCACTGCGACGATTTGGGCGGCGGTCTGGGCAGCCAGGTCGGCCAAGGTGGGTGGCCGATCGGGATCGGCGCGCGGCGGCCGCACCGAGCGGTTCGACCGATTCCAGGTCATCCCGACACCTCCGATTGCCGCCACAGTAGTTAGGCAAGCCTATCGAAATGTGCCGAGCCGCATCAGGGTGCGGTGGCGAACCTAGCTTTTACTGTTGCGCTCCACCCACTGGGTCAGCGCGTCCTCCAGCGCCGCGGACACGCTCACGCCGGCGCCTTCGGCGGCGTGCTCGAATCGTTCGACCAGGTCCGTCGGGACCGAAACGTTCAACTTGGAGCGCTCCGGCTTCGGCTTCGGCGGCTGCTCGACCGCCACGTGCTTGGCGGCGGTCGCATCCATGGTCTCGCGCAGCGCCGGGATCTCCTTGAGTAGCCGGTCCAGGTCGTCGCGCTCGATGCGCAGCACCTCGGCAGGTCCGATCGTGGTGACGGTCGCCGACCGCAGTTTCCCGCGGCGCAGAGCTGACTCACCGATGACCTCACCGGGTCCCACCACGGCAACGCGGTCCCGGCCGACGTACACGCCCACCTCACCGCTGAGCAGGATGAAGCACGCGTCCGACGGCGTCTGCTCCCGGATCAGCGGCCAGGGCACGGACTGTGACGAGTGATGGGTTGCGGCGACGAGACGATGCAGTTCGCTGTCCGAGAACTTCTCGAAGGCGGGAAACTCGCGCAGCCGACGCGCATCGTCGCGGATCCGACGTTCTTCTTCCTCTTGCTGCTTCGCATCCACCTTCATGGGGGACTCCTGCCGTGCGCTGTGAATGATGTGAACCCTGACACCGAGGAGCCTACGTCGATTCGGCTCAAGTGCACCCAGATATTTCCGGCGCTACCGGCGGCGATCGACCGATCAGTCCGGCGGTGGGGGTGTCATCGAGCCGATGAAGTAGGTTTCCCGCCCGGTGGGGTAGCCGCCGCCGTTGGTGGCGATGTGAACGTGGTCGTAATGGTTGGCGGTTTCGTTGCCCAGATCGGCTGTCCAGCTGCCGGATCGGATACCGAGATAGATCTTCTGCCGCCAGATGACGTGGTCGATGCCCCAGCGTTTGGCATTGGCAAGGGCCAACCCGGCAATCTGGTTGCCCAGCGCGATGCCTTCGGGACTGCCGTGGTCGGGGATCATCACGTCGATCGCCAGCCCGTTGGGATGCCATTTCAACGGGTCCTGACGGTAGCCGTAGATGGTCTTGATCTCGGGGAACAGCACGCCGATGGCGCGGGCCGCCCAGATCGTCTTGACCTGTAGTCCCTGCTCCGAGGCAACGCTCGGGGGCAGCGCGATCTGGAAGTCCTGGGCGGCGACAGGGGCGTTGCCGGCCAGCTGGGCCGCTTCCTCCGGACTGGCGGTCTGCGGCGTCCCCGGCCCCGGGGGCGCCGCGACGGGCTGGCTGCTCGGTGCGGCGGCCGCCGTGGTGGAGTCCACGCAACACGGGGTCTTCGGCCTGGTGTCCTGGGCGTAGATCATGCCGCCCGCGAGGACCAGCGAGGCTGCGATCGCCAGCCAGCGGCCCCAGCCCTTGCCTGACGCGCCGTTGCCCACGCAGACACTTTAGTGTCGGGTGGGGCCGATGTGACAGACCTTGGCGAACTTCAAGTGTGTCGGGCTGAGTCGTCGGTCAGGTCCGGCCGGGCAGCTTCATCACCGTCCGCACGATCGGCAGCAGCGACTTCTGCCACAGGGTCTTGGGCAGGCCGAACGGTGGATCGAGGTTGAACACCCGCGCGGTCGCGATCGTCTGCGACTCGGTGTATTTCAGCAGCCCCTCGGCGCCGTGCCGGCGACCCACACCCGAGATGCCCATGCCGCCCATCGGCGCGCTGAGGCTCCCCCAGGCGAACGCGTAGCCCTCGTCCACGTTCACCGTGCCCGAACGCAACCGGGCCGCGATTCGCTGACCCTCGGCGGGTGACCCAGCCCAGACGCTGGCGTTGAGGCCGTACTGGGTGTCGTTGGCCTTCTCGACCGCCTCTTCCACGTCGGCGACCGGATAGATGGAGACCAGCGGCCCGAACGTCTCGTTGGCCGCGCACTCCATCTCCGGTGTGACGTCGGTCAGCACCGTCGGCTCGTAGAACAGCGGGCCGATATCGGGGCGCGCCTTGCCACCGGCAATCACCTTGGCGCCCTTGGCTGTTGCGTCTTCGACGTGTGCCGAGACGGTCTTGAGCTGTCCCTCGGAGATCAGGCTTCCCATGTCGACCGAGAAGTCGTAGGCGGTTCCCAGTTTCATGTTTCGCGCGGCCGCGCCGAATTTGTGCGCGAACTCGTCGGCGATGTCCTTTTCGACGTAGATCCGCTCGATGGAGATGCACAGCTGGCCCGCGTTGGAGAAGCAGGCGCGGGTGGCGGCTTTGGCCACCTTGTCCAGATTGGCGCCACGCGTGACGATCATCGCGTTCTTGCCGCCCAGTTCGGCGGAGAACCCGATCAGCCGGCGGCCTGCCTGCTCGGCGAGGTGGCTGCCGGTCTCGGAGGACCCGGTGAACATCAGGTAGTCGCAGTTCTGGGTGATCGCGGTGCCCACCACCGAGCCGGGCCCGGGCACCACCGCGTACAGCGCCCGCGGCAGGCCGGCCCGGTACAGCAGCTCGGCGCAGGCCAGTGCGCAGTAGGGGGTCTGGCTGTCCGGCTTGAGCACCACTGCGTTTCCCGCCAGCAGCGCCGGAACCGAGTCCGACGCGGTCAGCGTCATCGGATAATTCCACGGCGAAATCACGCCCACCACGCCCTTGGGCTGGTAGCAGACCGTCGTCTTGCCGATCGCCGGCAGCAGCGACTGGACCTTGCGCGGCTCCAGCAGGCCGGCGGCCACGCGCACGTAATAGTTCGCGTTGGCCATCAGGTCGACGATCTCTTCCTGCGCCGCCCACCGCGCCTTGCCCGCCTCGGCCTGCAGCAGATCCATCAGGAACTCGCGGTTGGCGACCACCAGGTCGCGATAGCGGCGGATCACCTCGATCCGCTCTGCGACCGGCCGGGCCGCCCACTCAGCTTGTGCCGCACGGGCTTTGAGAAATGCCGCATCGACATCGGCCGCGGTGCCGACCGGGATGGTGGTCAGCGGCCTGCCGGTGAAGACCTCGTCGATGGTCTTCGTCGGGCGCTCATCGACGTCGTCGATCGCAGCGAGCCGGCGCAAGCGGTCGAACACCTCGGCTGACGGTGCGGGCATGGCGGAACCTCCCTGGTATTGCCGCGATGATTACCCCGCTGGCGCCGGGTCAACCACTCATCGCCGAGATACGTTGTGCAACTTGGCCATAACGCTCGAATCGGTCGGCGTCACCGAGCGCGTTGTACAGCACCAGCCGCGACGCGACGCCCTGATACTTGGCCAGCAGGGCGTCGGCCAGGCCGTCCCACGTCGATTCGGTGGCGAACACGGCGATGTGGTCGTCGGTGATCTCCGCCGCCATGCCGGCCACGTCGCCGGCCTTCTGCTTGGCGCGCAGCCGGGCGGTCGTGCCCTCGAAGCCGGCCTCGTCCAGGATGAACGCGTAGTTGGGGGTGCTGGCGTAGAAGCTGATGCTGGACCGCACCAATTCCCGCTCCTTGCGGCGTTCTTCTTCGGTGTCGCCGACGATCGTCATGACCGGCACGATCACCGCGACGTCGGCGGGCAGGCGGTTCGCCTGCACTGCGCCCGCGGCGATATTCGGTGCCACGTGGCGCGTGAGGTAGCCGGGCTCACCGAGCGGGTGGACATGGACCCCGTCGGCCACCTCGCCGGCCATCCGCAGCATCCACGGGTTCACCGCGGCTACATCCACCTTGGGATCGGGTGCGTCGATGGGGCCGGCGCTCCACTGCGGGGTGATGAAGTCGAGGTTGTAGAACTCGCCGTGGTGGTCGAGTCGGCCCGTTCGGAACGCCGCGAAACACGCCTTGACCGCGCGCACGTAGTCACGCAGCCGAGGGCCGGGATGTTCGAACTGCACGCCGTAGCGCCGCACCACATGGGTCCGCACCTGGGTGCCCAACCCGAGCCGGAAGTTTCCGTTGGAGGCCTCCTGCAGTTCCCATGCCGCGGCCGCGGTGACGAACGGGCTGCGCGGAAAGGCGACCGCGACGCCGGTCGACAATTCCAGTCCCGGGGCGGCCTGGGTTGCGACCGCGGCGTTGAGGTACGCGGTGCGCCCGGTCTCGGTGAACAACAGCCCGCTGAACCCGGCCTGCTGGGTGCGCCGGGCCACGTCCCCGATCTGCGCCAATGGTAGGGGAATCGTCATCGCGTCGACCTGCACAGTCGAACCGTACAACGGTAGCGGGGCGGGCCCGCGACCCAGCCAGGGTGCGGCCCGCTCTGCGCGCGCCGATGCGGCCGGTTAAGGTCGAAAAGGTGTGTGGAGCCACCGGTGAGGTGCGACTCGATGGCCGAGTGCCCGATGTAGGGGCAGTTGCGGCGATGGCTGACGTAATGGCGCCGCGCGGGCCGGACGGCGCCGGGGTCTGGTCCCAGGGCCGGGTTGCCCTCGGGCATCGCCGCCTCAAGATCATCGACTTGACCGAGGCCGGCGCACAGCCGATGGTGGACGCTGAGCTGGGTCTGGCCATCGCCTGGAACGGCTGCATCTACAACTATCGGGAATTGCGCCGGGAACTCGAGGGCCACGGCTACCGATTCTTTTCGCACAGCGACACCGAAGTCCTGATCAAGGCCTATCACCGCTGGGGTGACGACTTCGTCAGCCACCTGCATGGCATGTTCGCGTTCGCCATCGCCGAACGCGACAGCGGGCGGGTCCTGCTGGGCCGCGACCGGCTGGGTATCAAACCTCTCTACATCACCGAAGACAGCCACCGGATCCGGTTCGCCTCGACGCTGCCGGCGTTGCTGGCCGGCGGCGGCGTGGACACCCGCATCGATCGCGTCGCGCTGCACCACTACATGACGTTCCATTCGGTGGTGCCCGCACCGCTGACCATCCTGCGCGGCGTGCGCAAGATCCCACCGGGATCGCTGCTGGCCATCGAACCGGACGGCAAGCGCACCGCCACCACTTACTGGACGCCGGACTTCACCCGGCAGGACCGCCACTCCGACTGGTCGGAGACCGATTGGGAGGACGCGGTGCTCGCCGCGCTGCGCACCGCGGTCGAACGCCGACTGGTCGCCGACGTTCCGGTCGGTTGCCTGCTGTCGGGCGGAGTCGACTCCAGCCTGATCGTCGGACTGCTCGCCGAAGCCGGGCAACACGGCCTTTCGACGTTCTCCATCGGCTTCGAGTCCGTGGGCGGCGTCGAGGGCGACGAGTTCCGCTACTCCGACATCATCGCCGAGCGGTTCGGCACCGACCACCACCAGATCCGCATCGGGACAGACCGGATGCTGCCGGCGCTCGACGACGCCATCGGGGCGATGAGCGAGCCGATGGTCAGCCACGACTGCGTCGCCTTCTACCTGCTCAGCCAGGAGGTGTCGCGCCACGTCAAGGTCGTGCAGTCCGGTCAGGGCGCCGACGAGGTGTTCGCCGGATACCACTGGTACCCGCCGATGGGAGCGCCGGAGGCCAGCAGCCTGCCCGGATCGGTCGCGGCGTACCGGGCCGCCTTCTTCGACCGCGACGTCGCCGGGCTGCGGGCCCTGGTGGCGGCCGAGAACGTCGCCGCGGACGACCCCAGCGAGCGTTTCGTCGCCGAACACTTCGCCCGGCCCAACGCCGACACCGGCATCGACCGGGCGCTGCGGCTGGACACGACGGTGATGCTGGTCGACGACCCGGTCAAGCGGGTCGACAACATGACCATGGCCTGGGGACTGGAGGGCCGGGTGCCGTTCCTGGACCACGAGCTGGTGGAACTGGCCGCGACCTGCCCGCCGGAACTCAAGATCGCGCACGACGGAAAGGGCGTCCTCAAGCAGGCCGCGCGCCGGGTGATACCGGCCGAGGTCATCGACCGGCCCAAGGGCTACTTCCCGGTGCCGGCGCTGACCCACCTGGAAGGGCCCTATCTGGACATGGTCCGGGATGCCCTGTACGCGCCGGTCGCCAAGGAGCGCGGCCTGTTCCGGTCCGAAGCGGTCGAGGCGCTGCTCGCCGACCCCAACCGCAGGCTGACCCCCTTGCGCGGCAACGAGCTCTGGCAGATTGCACTGCTGGAGATGTGGCTGCAGAAGCACGGTGTCACAGGGTCCGCCGGATGACGATCATCGATCCGTCGGAGGATCACCCGGAAGCGATCACTCTCGGTTTGCACGACGCCGCCCCGCCAGAGCTGGCCGAGGCGATGGCGCATGATGTGGAGCTCGAATTGGGTTGGGGCCGACTGATTTTCGGTCAGACATTCTCCGATGCCGACACGCTGGCCGAGTCGCTGCGGCGGGAGGCGCCCGGCCGGCGCGACATCTGCATCTACGCGCGCGAGTCCCATGTGGTGGTCGCCAAGGCTCCGAACGAGCTGTTCATCGACCCCAGTCACACCTACCGGCTGCGTTTCGCCAACACTTCCGGGGACGACGACGAGCGCGCGACACCCCCGTACGTCACCGTGCGGACGCTCAACGACGTGGGTGACGCCGATGCGATGAACCGCGTCTACGTGCGGTGCGGAATGGTTCCAGCCCCGGTGGAGACGATCTGGCACAACCACCTGCAGGTGGAGGCGGTGACCTACCTGCTCGCGGTGCGCAACGAGGACGGGGCCGTGGTGGGGACCGTCACCGGCGTCGACCACGAACTGCTGTTCGCCGACCCCGAACACGGATCCAGTCTGTGGAGCCTGGCGGTCGATCCCGCCGCCGCACTGCCCGGGCTGGGCGCCGCGCTGACCCGCGCGTTGGCCGAGCACTTCCGCAGCAAAGGCCGCGCCTACATGGATCTTTCCGTGGCACACGACAATGCCGCCGCCACCGGGCTTTACGAGAAGTTGGGCTTTCGTCGCGTTCCGGTGATGGCGATCAAGCGCAAGAATGCGATCAACGAGCCGCTGTTCACCCCGCCGCCGGAAACCGTCGACGACCTCAACCCCTATGCCCGGATCATCGCCGACGAAGCGCTGCGCCGGGGGATCTGGGTGGAAGTGCTCGACGCGGAGACCGGGGAGATCCGGCTCACGCACGGTGGACGCTCGATCGTCACCAGGGAGTCGCTGTCCGAGTTCACCTCGGCGGTCGCGATGTGCCGGTGTGACGACAAGCGGCTGACCCGCCGGCTGGTGGCCGAGGCGGGCATCACGGTGCCCCGGGCGCGACTGGCCACCTTCGACGACGCCGATTACGCGTTTCTCAACGAGGTCGGTGAGGTCGTCGTCAAACCGAGCCGCGGCGAGCAGGGCCACGGCATCACGGTCGGCGTGTCCGCCGAGCGCGGTCCCGGGGAGTTGGCCGCGGCGCTGGCCCGGGCGCGCGAGGTGTGCCGGGAGGTGCTGATCGAGCAGCGGGTGCAGGGCCAGGATCTGCGTCTGGTGGTGATCGACGGCCGGGTGGTCGCCGCCGCCTTGCGGTTGCCGCCTGAGGTCATCGGGACCGGTGACCACACCATCCGGGACTTGATCGCGGCCGAGAGCCGGCGGCGGTCGGCCTCCACCGGCGGTGAATCCCGCATTCCCCTCGACGATCTCACCGAGGCGACCGTCGCCGAATCGGGTTGGTCGCTGGACGACGTGTTGCCGCAGGGGACGCGGCTACTGGTGCGCCACACCGCCAACCTGCATCAGGGCGGCACGATCCACGACGTCACCGCACAGGTGAATCCGGAACTGTGCCGGGTCGCGGTCGCGGCGGCCGAGGCGATCGGAATTCCGGTGACCGGCATCGATCTTCTCGTTCCCGACGTCGCCGGCGAAGAGTACGCGTTCATCGAAGCCAACGAGCGTCCGGGACTGGCCAACCACGAACCACAGCCCACCGCAGCCGCTTTCATCGACTTCCTGTTTCCGGGGCGCCCCGGTCAACCACCGGCATGGACTCCGGAAGAATCGCCGGCCACCTGAGGCCCCGGCGGGCGAACCCGTGACGCGGGTGCGCTTCAGCCACGGCCGGATCACGGCGAGTGGGTATAGAAGGGGCAATCGCCGAGCCGGAGACCACCAGCGCCGGGCCGCGGCCCCGTTGACGCAGAGGACCTGACGCATGCCCGCATCGACCGCGGTTCATTTCTTCCTCGAGCTTGCCGTCATCCTGGCGGCGTGCCGAGGTGTGGGGCTGGTGGCGCAACGCTGCGGGCAACCCCAGGTGGTCGGTGAGATGGTTGCCGGTGTACTGCTGGGTCCCTCGTTGCTGGGCCGCATAGCGCCCGGCGTGCAACACCAGCTGTTCCCGCCGGGGCAGGCCAACGTCGTGCTGTACACGGCCGCTCAGATCGGGCTGGTGCTCTACATGTTCCTCATCGGGCTCAACTTCGACGCCAATCTCATCAAGCACCGGGCCGGCACCGCCGTCGCGGTCTCGTCGGCTGGCATCCTGGCTCCACTCGCGCTGGGCGCTCTGCTCGCCGCGCCCCTGCTGTCCGGCGGAATCTACTTCGACGGCAGCGTCACCGTCGTCATGGCGATGATGTTCCTGGGCGCCTCGATCGCGACCACGGCGTTCCCCATGCTGGCCCGGATAATCTACGAAAAACGGCTCACCGGAACGTCTTTGGGCACGCTGGCGTTGGCTTGTGGCGCGGCCGACGATGCGCTGTCCTGGTGCCTGTTGGCCGTCGTGCTCGCCATCCACCGCGGAAGTCCCCTCACCGCGGCCACCGCCATCATCGGCGGCCTGCTGTACTGCCTGGTGCTGCTGACCATCGGGCGCAGAGCGCTGGCGAGGCTGGGCAGCACGTCCGAACGCCGGCAGGCGATAACGCCATCGGTCCTCAGTGCCGTCCTCATGCTGCTCATGATCTGCGCCTGGTTCACCGACGTGATCGGGATCTACGCCATATTCGGCGCCTTCGTCCTCGGCGTCGCAATGCCGTCCGGCTTCTTCGCGCAACGCCTCACCGCGATGGTCGACCCGCTCGTGACGACGTTCCTGTTGCCGCTGTTCTTCGTCTATTCGGGTTTGAACACGCAGATCGGACTGCTGGACACCCCGAAACTGTGGGCAGTGACGCTGGGCATCCTCGCGGTGTCGATCGCGGGGAAAGGAGTCGCGTGCACATTGGCCGCTCGATTCAGGAAGGTTCCGCTGCGTGAGGCGGTGGCACTGGGTGCGCTGATGAATGCCCGCGGGTTGATCGAACTCATCCTGCTCAACATCGGGCTTCAGGCGGGCATCATCACCCCTACGCTGTTCACCATCCTGGTGCTGGTGGCCGTCGTCACGACACTGATGGCCGCGCCGATATTCGAACTGGTCTACGGGCGATACCGGCCAACCGGGATCGCGGCAGACGAGGTGCCCAACCCCGAAGCGACGCTGACGGCGGCTGACGACCACACCGGCGCGGCCGGTTCGTGAGCGCCGCGATACCAACCATGATTTCATGTAATTTCTTAAATATTAAGTAACTGTTGTAATTGAAGAACCAGCCTGCAGGAAGGGAGATGGCGTGGACACCCAAGCTCAGCTCTCGCGATTGAGCCCGCAGGCGCGGGCGGCCCTGGCACAGCGGATACGCGACCAGCTGTCGGACGCCGCCGATAGGACTGTGCCCGCCGCGGACTTCGACGTGGCCATCATCGGCGGCGGCATCGCGGGTTTGACACTGGCCATGGAGATGCGCATAGCCCGCCCCGGCACGCGGGTGCTGATCATCGAACCGGTCGCGCACCCGGTACCGGAGATCACCCACACGGTGGGCGAGTCGACTGTGGAGGTGTCGGCGCAGTACCTGCGGGACCGGCTGGGATTGGCCGACCATCTGCACACCTCGCAACTGCGCAAGATGGGGTTGCGGATGTTCTTCTCGCACGACGGAAACACCGACATCGCTCAGCGAATCGAACTGGGCAACTCCAGGTACACCCCGCAGGTGACATTCCAGATCGACCGCGGCCGGCTGGAGAACGAACTCACCAGGCGATGCCTGGCAACCGGAGTCGAAATCGTCTCCGGCCGGATGCGATCGGTCGAACTCGGTGCGGCGGATGAGGTACACACCGTCTGGTACCAGAGCGATGACACCAACACCCGCACGACTGCACGCTGGGTGGTGGACGCGTCGGGACGCAACCGCGCGCTGGCCCGGCAATTGGACCTCAAACGCACCAATGACCACCACTGCAATGCCGTCTGGTTGCGTGTCGCGACCGAGATCGACATCGGCAAATGGAGCAATGACCCCGGCTGGCGGCAGCGCCTGGTCGAAGGCGATCGCGCGATGTCCACCAATCATCTGATGGGAGAAGGATATTGGGTCTGGCTGATCCGGCTGGCGTCCGGATCTACCAGCGTGGGGATCGTCGCCGACCCGGCGCTGCACGCGTTCGACAGCTTCAACACGTTGGACAAAGCCAAGGCCTGGTTGCATGAGCACGAGCCCCAATGCGCCGCGGTGCTCGCTGAACACGATCACCTGATCAAGGACTTCAGGGTGATGAAGAACTACAGCCACACCGCCGCGAAAGTCTATGACGGCCAGCAACGTTGGTGTCTCACCGGCGACTCGGGGATCTTCCTCGACCCGTTGTACTCCTCCGGGCTGGACTTGATCGCGATCGGCAACGGCCTGATCACCGACATGATCTGCCGCGAACTGGGCGGTGAGGACGTCGTCGCGCGCGCGGCGATCAACGACTCCCTGTTCCGCTCACTCACCGACATGTGGCTCAACATCTACTGCGACCAGTATCCGCTGATGGGTTCACCGGCGGTGATGTCGGCGAAGGTGATCTGGGACATCGCCTTCTACTGGGGCTTCCTCGGGTTCTTCTACAGCAACGGCCGATTCGTCGATGTCGCCGAAGACCCCGACGTGGTACCCCGCCTGCAAGGCATGATCGACCTCAGCAACCGCATGCAACAGTTCTTCCGGGAATGGGCCGCTGTCGAGAAGTCATGCCCCGCCGGGCAGTTCGTCGACTTGTTCTCTCCGCTCAACTTCATGGTCACGCTGCACACCGCGATGATCGGAAAGTCCCCGGAGTTCGCCAGACAGTTCGACACCAACGATCGGATGCTGCGCCAGATAGCCGGCTATCTGGTCGAAACCGTGCTCGGCGAACACAGCAGCCGCTTCTCCGAGGACGACGTCATGCGGCAGGTCCAGGCATGGCAACGAGACACGTTCCTGCGTGAACTCCGGTCCGTCTACCGGCACGACCAGTCGGCCAGACCAATCAGCGAGGAGTGGATTCTGCGCCCGGGATCGACCCTGGTGCCGGTGCCGGCCACGTGAGGCGTGCCGCTCTGCCCGTCGCACCGGATGTGAACGCAAAAGGATGAACATGCACACAGATCAGGGCGGTCGCGAGCCACTGGCGATTGTCGGAATCGGATGTCGGTTTCCCGGTGGCGCCCATAGCGCGCAGGCCTTCTGGGACTTGCTGTGCAGTGCGACCGACGCCACCTGCATCGTTCCCGAAACACGTTGGAACGCAGATCGACACTACGATCCGAACCCGGCGAAAGTCGGGAAGATGGTCACCCGCCGAGGCGGCTTCCTGAGCGAGATCGACCAATTCGACCCCCAGTTCTTCGGGATCTCTCCGCGGGAAGCCAATCTGCTCGATCCGCAACAGCGACTCCTGCTGGAAACCACCTGGGAGGCACTGGAAGATGGCGGGATACCGGCAGATGCGCTGGCGGGCACCGACGTCGGAGTTTTCGTCGGCGGCTTCACCCTCGATTACCAGCTGCTGCAGAATCAGGGCCGCACCAGTCGCTATCGGCTCAAGACGCACTCCGCCACGGGAATGATGATGACGATGCTGGCCAACCGCATCTCATTCGCCTTCGACTTCCGCGGCCCCAGTATGACCGTCGACACGGCGTGCTCGAGTTCACTGGTCGCCGTGCACCTTGCGGCGCAGAGCATCTGGAACGCCGAATGTCACCTGGCGGTTGCCGGGGGAGTGAACATCATGATCGGCCCCAACACCGCCATCGCCGAATCCAAGAGTGGATTTCTCAGCCCGGAGGGCCGTTGTAAGGCATTCGACGAGTCCGCGGACGGCTACGCGCGCGGCGAAGGTGGCGCCGTCGTCGTCATCAAACCGCTCGAACGGGCACTGGCCGACGGCGACGAGATCTATGCGCAGATACTCGGTACCGGGGTGTCCCAGGACGGCCACACCGACGGCATCACCGTCCCCAGCGAAAAGGCACAGCAAGCGGCTATCAAGACCGCCCTGCGGCGGGCTGGACTGTCCCCCAACGAAATCGGCTACGTCGAAGCCCACGGCACCGGAACCCCGGCGGGCGACCCGATCGAGCTGCGGGCACTGGCCAACGCGCTGGCAGCAGACCGGCCGGAATCCGATCCGTTGCTCGTCGGCTCGGTCAAGACCAACATCGGCCACCTGGAGGCGGGCGCGGGGGTAGCCGGGCTGATCAAGACGGCGCTGG
Source organism: Mycobacterium kiyosense (assembly GCA_021654635.1). Taxonomy (NCBI): domain Bacteria; kingdom Bacillati; phylum Actinomycetota; class Actinomycetes; order Mycobacteriales; family Mycobacteriaceae; genus Mycobacterium; species Mycobacterium kiyosense. Next base: position 3,218,387 of record AP025179.1, on the reverse strand, counting down.
TGCTCAAGCACGGATACATCCCGGCGAACCTGCATCTGCAGAATCCGTTGCAGCAGGCCAACATCGACATTCCGCGGACCGGTCGCCCGTTCCCCGACGGAAATCGGCGGGTGGCCGGTGTCAACTCATTCGGCTTCGGCGGCACCAACGCGCACGTGGTAATGGCACAGCCGCCCGCCCCGAGCGCCGACGCGGGCCACGCTGCGGTCCGCCCACTGGCCGTTCTGCCGATCTCGGCACGGTCGGGTGAGGCGCTGGCGGGGAGGGTTCAGCAGCTCGCCACGCACGTCAGCGAACACCCCGAGGTCACCTTGGCGGATCTCGGCTACACCCTGGGGCTGCGCCGCTCACATCTGAATTACCGCCGGGCGATCGTCGTCGAGAGCATCGACGAAGCGCGAGAACAGCTTCGGGCGCTCGCCGCGGGCGGACAGATCGCGCCGTCCCGCCCGCAGCCGGGCGCGCCGAAGCTGGCCTTCGTGTGCACCGGAATGGGACCACAGTGGTGGCGGATGTGCCGCGGCCTGCTGGACGCCTATCCGGCATTCACCGACAGTATTGTGCGCACCGACCGCGAGCTCGCCCGCTACACCGGTTGGTCGCTGCTCGACGAACTCCGAGCCGACGAAGCTCACTCTCGAATGTCGGAGACCGAGGTCGCACAACCGGCCAACTTCGCCGTCCAGATCGCACTCGCGGCGCAACTGGCCGAATTCGGGATCACGCCGGACGCAGTTATTGGGCACAGTGCCGGGGAAGTGGCGGCTCATCATCTGGCCGGTCTGCTCACCTTCGAGCAGGCGATCCAGGTGATCTATCACCGAAGTCGCCTGCAGCAACGGACAAGTGGAATGGGACGCATGCTGGCCGTCGGCCTCGGCGCCGATTCGCTCATGCAGAAACTCGACGACAAGGCATTCGACGAAATCGGTCGACGGGTATCAATTGCCGCGATCAACAGCCCGTCGGCGGTGACCCTGGCGGGTGACAGCGACGTCCTCGAAGACATCGCCGGTCAGTTGACCGAGGCGGAGATCTTCAATCGGTTCCTGAGCGGGAAAGTGCCTTACCACACCCATTACATGGAGGTGGTCAAAGACGACCTCTTCCGTTCGCTCGACGGGCTGTCGTCGGGCACCGCCGCCATTCCGCTGTACTCCACGGTCACCGGGGAACAGTTGGGCGAATACGCGGCCGGTGCGGCCTACTGGTGGCAGAACACCCGCGCCACAGTGCTTTTCGAGGCAGCGGCGCGGCGGATGATGGAGGACGGATACACCCACTTCGTCGAACTCGGCCCGCATCCCGTGCTGGCGCCATCGCTCATCGAGGTGGCCGGAACCCAGCAGGCGGAGCCGAAGACCGAGATCGTCGTGCTCCCGACCCAGCGGCGCGACGACGACGACAGCCGCACGCTGATGAGTTGCGTCGGCGCCCTCTACTGCCACGGCCACGAACTCGACTGGAGCGCGCGGTGTTCGCGCGCCGGGGCTCGGCTGCTGAAGCTGCCGTCCTACCCGTGGCAGTCCAAACGATTCTGGAACGAAACCCAGGAAGCCGCCGAGGAGCTGCACTACCGGCCGGTGCATCCGCTGTTGGGGCAGCCGGTCAATGCCGTGCATCCAACCTGGGAAGTCGAATTGAGCACCGCGGCAATACCGTTCCTGAACGATCATCAGGTGCAGGGCAGTGTCCTGGTGCCGGGGGCGGTGTTCGTCGAAATCGCTCTGGCGGCGGCGAAGGAGACATACGGCTCGACCGACTATTGTGTCGACGACCTGGTGCTGCACCGTGCCGTCATCCTCGACGAAACCTGCGATCCGCTGCTGCGGACGACCCTCAACCCGGACACCGGCGCGCTGGAATTCGCGGCGTTCACCGCAACCGCCGACGGCGAACTCGGCTGGGCGATAACGGCGACCGCGGAATTGAACACCCTGCCCAGGCCGGCTCGTCGCGACGAACTGTTCGACGGGTCTGAATCCGCGCGCACGCTCAGCGGCCACGACTTCTACGCCCACACCCGCGCAATCGGCTTCGGCTACGGGCCCGCCTTCCAGACGGTGGGCGGGATCACCGCCGGGGACGGCTGGGCCGAGGCTGAGCTGGCCATCCCGGACGAGCTCGCGGGCGAACTCGCTCGACACCGGTTCCACCCCGCGCTGATCGACGGCGCCTTCCAAACACTGTTCGGTGCAAGGCTGCTCGGCAACGACACCGACGAGCAGACATACCTGCCTACTCGAATTCGGCGCAGCGCCGTCTACCATCGCCCGGAAGCGAACATGGTCGCCCGGGTGCGCGTGGTGTCGGCCACCCGGGAAGAGATCGAAAGCGACATCATCCTGTCCAACCAGGCCGGGCAGCCGCTGGCCGCTTTCGACGGTTTCCTGGTGCGTTCACTGTCCTGTTCGTCGAGTATGTCGCTGGAGCGGATCGACAAGGGGCTCTACGAAGTCGAGTGGATCGGGCTGCCCGAGGGCGACCACGATGAGCAGCCAGCGGCGACCGGCGCGGCAGACTCGTCCTGGCTGGTTCTGGCGGACACCGCCGGTGTCGGCGCAGCGGTCGCCGAACAACTGCGACGCCACGGCCACCGCGCCGAACTGGTGGTGCACAAATCCGTCGATGCACTCACCGAGATCGACGGTGGCTACGCGCTCGACCCGCGCCGACCTGAGCAGCTGTGCCACCTGCTCGAGCCGCACCTGGAGCGGGGCGGCCTCGCCGGCATCGTCGATTGTTGGCCACTCGACATGGACGGAGACAGCCTGGCCAATTACCAGATAGGTGTCTTCACGATCCTGCGACTTGTCAAGGCGTTAGCCGGCGACGGTGCCGGCCAGCCGCACCTGCACCTGATCACCGGCAACTCGCAGCCGGCACCCGGTACCGCGACCATCGCCGCCGACCAGGCCACCATCTGGGGACTCGGCCGCGTCATCGGCCACCAGGAACTGACCGACCACTGGGGGGGCCTCATCGACATCGACCCCGGCGCGGACCGCACCGAGACGGCGGCGCAGATCTGCGCACACGTCCTCACCGACTCGTCGGAAGACCAGATCGCGATCCGAAGCGGCCAGAAATTCGCGCCACGGTTACGCGTCAGCAGCAGCCTCACCAGACCGTTCCCCACCAAACTCACCCCCGACGCAACCTATGTCGTCACCGGAGGCACCGGCGCCCTCGGCCGTATCGTGGTCCGTTACCTCGCCGAACGCGGGGCACGCCACATCGCACTGCTGGGCCGCAGCAAGTTCCCGCCCAGGAGCCAGTGGTCGCTGCAAACCGAGGACGACCCGCACTACGCGACTGTCGACGCGCTCCGACAGATCGAACGCCTCGGCGCCCGAATCACCACCGCCAGCGTCGATATCGCCGACCGCGGCCAGGTACAGGCCTGGTTGGACGAGCACCTCCGCACCGGAGGCCGGCCCGTTGGTGGCATCGTGCACGCCGCAGGCTCCGTCAACGACCAGCTGCTGGTGAATATGAGCGAAACCGACTTCGCCGACGTGCTGGCTCCCAAGATCGCCGGCACCCGGGCGCTGCACGACGTGTTCGACGGGCACGAGCTGGAGTTCTTCGTCATGTTCGGCTCTGCGGGGTCGGTCATCGCCGCACCCGGCCAAGGCAACTACGCCGCCGCCAACGCATTCCTCGACGCCTTCGCGCACTACCGCAGGGCCCAGGGACTTCCGGCGCTCACCATCGGGTGGGGTCCCTGGTCGGTGGGCATGGTGGCGGAACTGAAGCTGGAAGAGCTGTACAGCCGGCGCGGAATCGAACTCATCACACCCGCGGCCGGCACCCGGATCCTCGACCGGCTCATCAACCAGAAGACACCGCATGTCGTCGCAATCAGCGCCGACTGGATGCGCGCCCGCCGTGCCGGGCTCAGCGGGGCGCTACCGCCGATATTCAGCGAACTGGGCACCGCGGTGATCTCACCGGACTCCGACGCGGAATCCTCGGTCCTGCAAGCACTCTCGCGGTGCCCAGAAGGCGAGCGGCAGGAAGTCGTCGCAAGCCACGTTCGGCAGCTGCTCAGCGCCGTCTTCGAAGTGCCGGCCGCCGATATCGGGTCAGACGACATCCTCAACGACCTCGGCCTGGACTCGATGATGGCGATGGATTTCCGGACCCGGGTCGATGCGACATTCGGAATCGACCTGCCGGTACTGGAGATACTCCGCGGCGTCAGCGTCAATTCCCTTGCGGTGCGGATACTTTCCAGCTTGCAGCTGGGCGCCGAACCGCAATCGGTCGCCGGGCAGCGCTCGCAATCCAGCGCCGACGACGTGGCAAGCCTGATGGAGCAGCTGTCGGAGTCCGAGTTGAGAGAACTGCTGGCCGAACTGGAGAGCCTTCCCGCCGAACAGGACGCCGGAGGTGCACAGCAGTGAGCTTCTCGACGGATCACGCGCCGGCGGTACACGTCCGGGGTCTGTCCAAGGCATACGGGCAGACGCAGGCGGTGCGGGAGGTGGACCTCGACGTCGGCCGCGGCGAGATCTTCGCGATCCTGGGCCCCAACGGGGCGGGCAAGTCGACGATCATCGAAATCCTCGAAGGTCACCGCAGCCGTGATTCCGGGCAGGTGCTGGTGCTGGGCGAAGACCCGGGAACCGCCGGCCGCGGCTGGCGCGCCAGGATCGGCGTCGTGCTGCAGGAAGCCAGCGACGCCGGGATGCTCACAGTGGTTGAGACGGTTCGGATGTTCGCGAAATGTTATGGCACAGCACGGGTTCCCGAGGAAGCGCTGGAACTGGCCGGGCTCGGCGCGGTGGCTGGCTCGAGAGTGCGGGCACTGTCCGGCGGACAGCGTCGCCGGCTCGACGTGGCTCTTGGCATCGTCGGCATGCCCGAGTTGCTGTTCCTGGACGAACCGACCACCGGCTTCGACCCGGAAGCCAGACGGCAGTTCTGGGACCTCATCAGGCTGTTGGCGCGAGACGGCACCACCATCCTGCTCACCACCCACTACCTGGAAGAAGCGGCCGCACTTGCCGACCGTGTCGCAGTCATCGCCGGCGGCCGGGTGGTGGCGGTGGATTCTCCGGCCAATCTGACCCGGCATGTGAGCTCGGCCGCCACCGTGCGGTGGATGGAGCGAGACGAGGTCGTCGTGGTGCAGACCGAGCACCCGACCGACCTGATCAGGCAGCGGTCCCGCGACGGCAGCGAACTGGCGCAGCTGACCGTCTCTCGTCCCACACTCGAAGACGCCTATCTGCAGTTGATCGGCCGGACATGAAGAGCCTCGACCAGTTGAATAATTCCGCGGCAGCGCGCCACCGGGTGAACGAGCCTTCGCCGCTACCGTCCCCGCTGCGAATCGGATTGTCGCGCGTCGGCCCGGAGTTGAAGATGTTCTACCGCCGGCCCGAACAGGTCGGCCTCACCTTCTCCATGCCGGCAGTGATCTGCGTCCTGTTGGGGTCGATCTTCTCGACGAAGCTGCCGGGCAGCGAAACCAGCACCGGCGCGGTGATAGCGGCCAGCATGCTCGCCTACGGGATTCTCTCCACGTCGTTCATCAACCTGGGCATCAGCATTGCCGCCGACCGGGACACCGGCGCACTACGCCGGCTTCGCGGTACGCCGGCGACGGCAACCTCGTATTTCATCGGCAAGATCGTGCTGGTCGCCGTCGCCAGCCTGGCCGAAGCGGTGATTCTGCTGTCGGTAGGCGTGCTGATCTTCGGATTGCATTTGCCCACAACCGGTTTCGCATGGTTCACCCTGGCGTGGGTCTTCCTGCTGGGCATCTTCAGTTGCTCGTTGCTGGGCATCTTCATCAGCAACTTCGCCAGCAACGCGGTCTCGGCGGCTGTCATCACCAACGGTCCGGCCGTGGGCCTGCAGTTCGTGTCCGGAACCTATGTGCCGCTGATGGCGCTGCCGGCGTGGATGCTGAGCATCGGGTCGGTCTTTCCGGTCAAGTGGATGGCGCAAGGATTTCGCTCGGTGCTGTTGCCGCCACAGATGGTGATCTTCGAACCCGCTGGCAGCTGGGAGCTTTGGCGGATTTTCCTGATATTGGCCGGCTGGAGCGTCGGCGGCTTGATCGCCTGCCTGGCCGTCTTCCGGTGGTCGGATCAGCGTTGAACCTTCACCCGGTCGTTGCGCTAAAGCCCGACCCGGGTGAACTGGAAGCGGCGGCCGGTCACGCTCTCCGGGATCACTCGCACGTAATGTGATTTCTCCGAGTCGGTCCACGGCAGCACCTGCGCGCGTTCGGCTTCCTCGATTTCCTCGTCGCTGCGCACCGAGCGTGCGGTTCCCCTGACGATCACGCTCCAACCCTGGGCGACGTCGTGATCGTCGACTTCGAAGACCACGTGATTGTTGATGGCGGTACTCACCAGTTTGGTGCCGGCCGCGGTGCGGAACAGAATTGTCTTGCGTTGCACCGCATAGTTCACCGGGAAGATCTCGGGTCGCCCGTCGACGGCGGTGACCAGCCGCCCCAAGGTGGTGCCCTCCAACAGTTCCCAGCATTCCTTTGCCGACAGGACGGCGGCGCCATTGTCGTCGTGGATTTGGTGCGTCATGACATCAGGTTATGGATGCACCGGTGGCCATCGCGCCTGCCAAAAGTCCCTTTCCCTGAGGACCAACGCCGTGGCGCCGGTTCAACTGATCGCTGCTCCGAAGAGGTGGCCGACACCGTAGGTGAACGCCAGGCCCGCAGCGCCGCCGAGCACGACCCGGGCCGTCGCGCGACGCGCGCTTGCCCCACCCAGGCGCGCGCTGAGCGCGCCGGTCAGACCCAATGCGACCAGCACAGCGACGAACGTCACCGGCACCCGCCAGGTTTCCGGTGGCAGCAGGATCGCCAGCAGCGGAAGCAACGCGCCCGCGGTGAAAGCGACGGCCGATGCCACCGCGGCGTGCCAGGGATTGGCCAGGTCGCCCGGGTCGATCTTCAGCTCGGCTTCGGCATGTGCGGCGAAGGCGTCATGGGCTGTCAATTCCTCGGCGACCCGCGCCGCGGTCTGCGGTGAGAGGCCTTTGGCGGCATAGATCGCCGTGAGCTCGGCCAACTCGGTGCTGGGCGCCCGAGCCAGTTCCTCGCGTTCCTGGGCCAGCAGCGCCCGCTCGCTGTCGCGCTGGCTGGACACCGAGACGAATTCACCCAGCGCCATCGACACCGCGCCGGCCACCAGGCCGGCCAATCCGGCGGTGAAGAGCGGTCCGCGTTGCGTCGTCGCGCCGGCCACCCCGACGACAATGCCGGCTACCGAGACGATGCCGTCGTTGGCGCCGAGAACCGCCGCGCGCAGCCAGTTCAGGCGTGTCGACGTGCCGACGGCATGCGGTTCTGCCGGATGCCGTCGTCGCCAGGTTCTAGCCGGTGGCTGGGACACGGGGTAAAGCCAACCGCACCAATGCCTGTCGCGCCAGCAAGCGCAGCCTCACCAAAGCGGCACGCGGAGGGCCCTCGGGTGGTAGACGGGCCCGGCGATCCGGCCGCGGTGGTGTCCGCCGCGTCAGCTCGCGGCCGCGAGTAACTCGGCGAAAGCGCCGTCCATGCATTCGGCGTATCGGGCCGGGTCCGGAAGGGCGTCGCGGTCGGCGGTGGCGCTGATGCACAACGTGCCGTTGTAGCTGGCGACCACATGGCAGAGGTTCAGACCACCGATCAACGGGCCCAGGCCCGCCGCGCGGAGCAGGCGTGCGCCGCGGAAATAAATGGGCTCGGTGGGCCCCGGCACGTTGGTCACCGTGGTGTTGGCGACGGTCGGACCGGAGAAGGGCAGCACGCTGGCGGCTTTGGCGGTCACCCCCAGCAGCACGGTGGGCAGCGTGGCCACCAACTCGAGCATCTGGGTGCGGGTGGTGTGTTCTTGGTCCGACCGGCTGCCAGCGGTGGACTCGGCGATGCCGGCCAGCCGCTGCAGCGGATCGGCGATGTCGGTACCCAGCGCCTGCAGTCGGCCGTACAACATGTTGCCGCCGCCGCTGGCGTCGGTGGCGTCGCGCAGCGAGATCGGACATGCGGCGACCAGCGACTCGTCCGGAAGTTCGCCGTGCTGGTCCAGGTACGCGCGCAGCGCCCCGCCGACGTAGGCCAGCGCCACGTCGTTGACGGTCGCGCCCGGCACCCGTGCCTTGATGCGCTTGAAGTCGGCGAGGTCGTGGAACCGGGCCTCGAAGACACGGTGCGGTGAGACGGTTTGGTTGAACCGGGTTCTGGGCGGAAACAGCGTCTTTGCCGGCCCGCCGTCGGAGACGCTGTTCAGCACGCCGCCGACCAGTTTGGCGGGCAGACCGGCCAGACCGCGGACCAGTTGGGGCGCACTCGAGGCGACGACCCGGCCTGCCCGCACCGGATGCAGCACGGCGTTGGCCGCGGTCCGCGCCAACAACTCCGAGGACGACGGCAGTGGCGCCGGTTGCCACGGATGATCCGGCCCCGGCGGGCGCGGACCGTCGGCGGCCAGGTCGTGCAACGCCGCGATCATCTGCACGCTGGCGATGCCGTCAACCGCGCAGTGGTGCAGCTTCAGCGCCATCGCAAAGGACCCTTTCGGCACCCCCGGCACCGCGTTCAGGCCTTCGATGACGGTGATCTCCCAGGGCGGGCGGCGCAGGTCGACCTGCCGCGCATGCAGTCGCGCCACCTGGATGCACAGTTGCCGCCAGTCGCCCGGCTGCGGCAGCCCGATGTGGCGGACGTGGTATTCCAGGTCGAAGTCTGGGTCGTCGACCCAGTAGGGCCTATGCAGACCACCGGGCAGCTCGGTCAACCGGCGCCGGAAAACCTCCGCCAGGTGCAGCCGGGCGTCCAGCTCTTCGAGGATCCCCTTGAAGGTCACTTTTCCGCCGGGCGCCGTTGACGGTCGTAGATCAGCAACCAGCTGGATCTGCAATGGTGTCGCCGGGCCCTCGGCCCGCAACATCATGTCGTCACTCCAACTCAGCTGCTGCACGTTGAACGCCCCTCACCGTCGCTTCCCCCGAGCGTAGGCTTTGCCCTCCCTCAGGAAGACGTCGCACAGTCGAAACGGTCGCGGCATCAGCGTTGACGTGTGCGTAACAAGTTCGGCATCGAACCTACCTAGCCTGAGTCGGTCCATCTTCCGTCGTGGAAAAAACCATGGACCCCAGCGATAGGAACTCAATTGAGCGGCAACGCAGTCCGCCTGCAGGCGATTAACAGTGTAGAGGCATTCATTCCCCCGGCGATCAGCTTCGTACCGGGCGAGACACCCGGAGAGGTGTTCGGCTCCAACGTCTTCACCAAGGCCGAGATGCAGGCCCGGCTCCCCAAGACGGTGTTCAAATCCATCGTGGCGACCATCGAGAAGGGCGCCAAGCTCGACCCGGCCGTCGCCGACACCGTCGCGGTGGCGATGAAGGACTGGGCACTGGAAAAAAGGCGCCACCCACTACGCGCACGTGTTCTACCCGATGACCGGCCTGACGGCCGAGAAGCACGACAGTTTCCTCGAGCCCGTCTCCGACGGGCAGACGCTGGCGGAGTTCGCCGGCAAGACCCTGATCCAGGGTGAGCCCGACGCGTCCAGCTTCCCCTCGGGTGGGCTGCGCAGCACGTTCGAGGCGCGCGGCTACACCGGCTGGGACGTCACCAGCCCCGCCTACATCCTGGAGAACCCAAACGGCAACACCCTGTGCATCCCAACGGTTTTCGTCTCTATGACGGGGGGAGGCGCTGGACTACAAGACGCCGCTGCTGCGGAGTCAGCAGGCCATGGGCGTGCATGCCGAGCGGATCCTGAAGCTGTTCGGCCACAAAGACCTCAACAAGGTCGTCTCCTTCTGCGGCCCGGAGCAGGAGTACTTCCTGGTCGACCGGCACTTCTTCCTGGCCCGGCCCGACCTGATCAACGCCGGACGCACCGTGTTCGGCGCCAAGCCGCCCAAAGGCCAGGAGTTCGACGACCACTACTTCGGTGCGGTGCCCGAGCGGGTGCTGGGCTTCATGATGGACACCGAGCGCGAGCTATTCAAGCTCGGCATTCCGGCCAAGACCCGGCACAACGAGGTGGCGCCCGGCCAGTTCGAGGTGGCGCCGATGTTCGAGCGCGCCAACATCGCCTCCGACCATCAGCAGTTGCTGATGACGATTTTCAAGACCATCGCGAAGAAGCACGGGATGGAGTGCCTGTTCCACGAGAAGCCCTTCGCCGGTGTCAACGGGTCCGGCAAGCACGTCAACTTCTCGGTGGGCAATTCCGAGCTGGGCTCACTGCTGGTGCCGGGTGACACGCCGCACGAGAACGCGCAGTTCCTGGTGTTCTGCGCCGCGGTGATCCGCGCGGTGCACAAATTCGCTGGGCTGCTTCGTGTTTCGGTTGCCTCGGCCACCAACGACCACCGGCTGGGCGCCAACGAGGCGCCACCGGCGATCATCTCGATCTTCCTCGGCGAACAACTCGCCGACGTGTTCGAGCAGATCGCCAAGGGTGCGGCGACGTCGTCGAAGGGCAAGGGCACCATGATCATCGGGGTCGACACGCTGCCGCCGCTGCCGACCGACGCCGGCGACCGCAACCGCACCAGCCCGTTCGCGTTCACCGGCAACCGATTCGAGTTCCGCGCCCCGGGATCCGGGCAGACCGTTGCCGTGCCGATGATCATTCTGAACACGATCATGGCGGACTCGTTCGACTACATGGCCACGATTCTCGAGAAAGCCGTAGCCGACGGCGAGGACTTCGACTCAGCCGTGCAGAAGTTGCTGACCGACGTCATCACCGAACACGGCGCGGTGGTGTTCAACGGGGACGGCTACTCGGAGAACTGGCAGATCGAGGCCGCCGAGCGCGGATTGCCCAACCTGAAGACCACGCTGGACGCCATCCCGGAACTGATCAAGCCCGAAGCGGTCGAGGTCTTCGAGAAATACGGCGTTTTCACCGCACGCGAGCTGCACAGCCGTTATGAGGTACGGCTGGAGCAGTACGCGTTGACCATCGCGGTCGAGGCGAAGCTGGCGCTGGAGATGGGGACCACGGTCGTGCTTCCGGCGGCCACGCGATACCAGACCGAACTCGCCCAGAATGTCGCCGCCCTCAAGGCGGCCGGTGTGGAGCCGAGTTTGGCTGCACTGGAAGCGGTTTCGGCCCCGCTCGCGGACTTGACCGCGGCGCTGGCGACACTCAAGGCGGCGTTGGCGGATCATTCGGCGGATTCGGCTCTCGAAGAGGCCACCCACGCCCAGCAGGCATTGCTGCCGGCGATGGACGCGGTACGTGCCGCGACCGATGCGCTGGAATGCGTTGTGGCCGATGACTTGTGGCCGCTGCCCACCTACCAGGAGATGCTCTACATCCTGTGAGAGTCGAGGTCATCAGGCACTTGCTGCGCCTGGGTCCGCGCCCGGTCCGCAGTAAGTGCCTCGGTGAGCATCTGGGCCGCAGCGTTACGCGTCCGGTCCTCTGCCTTCGGCCATAGGTGCGAGTAGGTGTTCAGGGTGAGGCTGGCTGCGCCGTGACCCATGGCCCGCTGGACGGTGACCACGTCGCACCCGGCGGCGATCAGCCCTGAGGCATAGGCAGGCGGTAAGCGACCTTTGCTTTCCTCCGGGTCTGCCTCTACAGGTAATCCGCCGAGTTCTGGTGCAGAGGTATGCCGCGTCGGTCCGTGAACATCCACCGGTCTGGATCATCGCCTGGAACGTGAAGGCGAACATGCTCTGCGAGGATCTGAACCAACTCCTCGGGCACGTAGACGGTCCTCTCGCTGCCGAACTTCGGCGGGCTAATGTCCTCGCCGCCGCCGTTGGCCACCTGTACCTGTGGTGTGGGCGTACTCGACCAAACGCGCGGTGCGCGACACCAAGACGCTGAACCTGCAGGAACAAAGGCCCGCGCGGTCGTGGCCGGCGACAAGGCCGCCCGCACACCACGATTCGTCAAAACCCGCAACGGAGAACTCGACGAGGCCTCGCTGCAGCGGGCACGCCATCTCGTCGGCCTCAAGGGCTACGTCACCAACATCGAAGCCGCCCGCATGCCCGCTACCGAGGTCATCGCCAGCTATCAGACTTGTGGCGAGTCGAGCAGTCCTTCCGGATGTCGAAATCCGACCTCGCCGCCCGACCGATGTTCGCTCGCACCCGCGATGCCATCGAAGCCCACCTGACCATCGTGTTCACCGCCCTGGCCCTGAGCCGCGAAATCCAGACCCGAACCGGACTCTCACTGCGACGGTTCCTGCGTACCCTCAAACCCCTGCGCAACGCCACCATCGACATCAACGGCGTCATCGCCACCTACCCGCCAGCACTGAACCCCGAGGTCGAGGCAATACTCGACGCCCTCAAGCCCACGAACTCAAGGCACTAAGCCAAATGACCCAACTCGGGCCGCAGCTGCGGTAAGCCCGTGCCGTGTGGTTCAGTCGCGGGTTCGGCGTCGTATTTCGGCTCGGCTGAACTGTTTTCGAATGTCCTGCAGGTTTCCCGACGTGTACCTGCAGACGGCGCCGGAGTCGCCGACCAGGTAGACCGGCGCGCCGGTGTCCAGGGCGGTCTGCGCGTTGCCGGCCGCACCGGACGTGTATATGGTCCAGCCGTAGGGGAATCGGTCGGTCTGCATGTCATGGACGGTGATGCCGAGGCTTTGGTGGGCGGCCCAGCGCTCGAGCACGGCGAGGGCGTCGCTGGACGTCAGGGGTGCGCCGGTCCATGTTGAGCCGTGGGGGGCAGCGTTGCGGGATCGGGGCAGCCAGTACATGAGGTTGCCCTTGGCGTAGCCGACCGCGCCGACGAGGGCAAACCACAGTGGCCCGCCGATCAGCGCGACGATCCATGGGTAGTGTGCCGTGGGACCGGATGCTTTGCACGCCAAGACTATTGCGGTGATGTAGATCGCACTGATCAATACCGGCGGGCCGATGACCGCGGCGATGACGAGTAGCCCCTCCGGCTTCGCGTACTGCCTGCCGTGGCTGGAGTCGCCGGTCATGAAGAAAAACGGAGCAAACCCGACGACGGCCAACACACCGAGGCCGACCAGGATGAATCCGGTAATCGTCCAGGCGGTGTCACTCATCGGGTGAGGCCGGCCAGGTTCAGTTGGTGGTAAGCGGCGTCGATGTCGCAGTCGCCATAGCCGGCGAAGACGGCCAGCAAGAGTTCGCGACTTGCAGACCGCTCGCCGGCCGCCCAAAGCAGTGTGCGACAAGCGTCTTCGACCTCGGGGCCGGTGACGCCGACCATGGCGGTCACGGTTTCCTCGGGTGTCCAGATGGCAGGCAGCGGCTCGTCGAGCTCGTCGAAGGTGTCGGTGCGGGCGCGCCACCAGCGGCCGGCTGTCCACCAGTAGCACAAACTCAGCAACCCGTTCTGGTTGCGGGTGTTGAGGACGCTGTCGGTCACCCACTCGGGTGCACCGGCATACAGCTCGGGCAGGGGTTGCTGCTGCTGGTAGGCGGTGGCCAGTAGCGGGGAGTTCCATCGCCCGCCGGACAACACGGCGCGCTCGCCTGGCAGCACGTACAGCGTGGACCCGCTGTGCGCATCCGACTCATACCAAGCCATTGCGGCGGCGATCCGCGGCCCCCATTGCGACCGTGCCCCGGCGTAGACGGCGGACAGCACCGCCCAGCGGGTCCAGGTGTCGGGTAGGGGCTCGATGTCGTCGGTCTCGGGGTCGGTCCCCGCCCGGCGGCGGCGTCGGCCAGCACCGCGGCGGCGGCTTGCGCGGGGGTGCGTCCCTGCGCGGCGGGGCCGGCCAGATAGCCGGCCAGCCACACCGGCAGGCTGGGTCGGGGGGTAGGTCTGGATGTCGGCGCGGTAATTCTCGGCGGGTTGCAGCTGATCTTCGGGCAAGGGCTGATCGCCGTAGTCATAGCTCGCCCGCAGTTGCCCCTGGTGGGTGACGGTCATGATCAGCCGCCACCAGGGGCCCGCCGACATCTGCGCGCTGAGGTGACGATAATCCCGCACCCGCCTGAGCACTGGTTCAGGCACCGCTACCGGTGTCGTGGCGCCCTCGGCGGCGGTGAACCAGCACGCGGCGGTCCCTGCAACCACCGTCAATGCGAATACGGCGGTGAACGCTTGCCAGCCGGGCGGACCCAGCACCGCCAACTCCTGCACGATCGGGTCCAGCAACGTGGCGGCCTGCGCATCGATCTGCTTGTCGCGCGATGCTGCGGCGGCGTCGGCTGGTGTGCAGTCATCCACGAGGGTTAATCCGGCTGCCGAGGGCTGCCGCCCGGAGACCGCGCCGAACGCATCCGCGAGCTGACCCATCAAATCGTCGCCGTCGACGCGGCGCTGGGCCAGGACCCGCTCCTGCTCGGCGCAACCCCGACGTGCAGCCTGCGGGGGCGTCGAGGACGACACCTGCTCGATACGGCCGCAATCGCCGACCACGAAGACCGCCCGGCCCACCGGCATGCCCAGGAACGCTATCGGATCGCTGGCGTCGACCTCGACCGGCGCGTACACCGACCAGCCCGCCTCGAACCGATCGGCCGCCAACCCGGCGGTGGGGTAGTCCAGCCCTACCCGGCGGATGTGCTCGGTCACCGCTGCGATCGCCTGGCTCGCATCCATGGTTCAGCGGCCCTGCAGCTGGCGCAGCAGGGCCAGGCCCTGGTCGGCGATCTGATCGGCGTTGTCCGGGCTCAGTTGCCATTTCTCGGCGTCAGGGCCGTAGAAGAAGTGCGCCATCCCCCGGCCCGAGGCGCGGTCGTAGACGATCGCCGCCGCGTTCCAGCTGCCTTCGCGGGGCAGATCGGCCGCGTCGCGGATACGGGCCAGCGTGCTTCTGATCTGTTTTTCCGTCTCGTCGGTCACCCCGAATGGCACCCTGACGGGTTGTGCCGCCGGCCCCACGCCGTAGCGGAACCCCGAGCTCTCTCGGTAGCCCTGGCCGACGTAGAAGAAATAGAGAAAACCTGTCCAGGACTCATCGCGGCGGATCGTCGGCTTCGGATGCTGCCGCGAGCGCCGGTGCGCGATCACGTCCTCGCTAACGCCGTTGACGTACTCGTCGCGGGCGATCAGATCCACCAACTCGCGCACGTCAGACTCGGTGACACCCTCCGGAAGGTGCCGCGCCGGGGCCGGTTCCGGCTTCGTCACCGGACGGGGCTGCCACAAACCGAACAACGGCTGACCATCCGGGCTCTGAAAGGACGTTTGGATGTCAGCGACCGACACAGCCAGATACAACGAGAGTTCCGCCAGATCGGTGATACCGGAATTCAGCCAGCCAATCGCCACGGTCTCTCCCGAGGGATCAATCAGCGCCTGTCGGCTGACGTTCTCGAATTCCACGTTGCGGACGTCATACCCTGGGTTCAGGTTGCGCGGAAAAGTTAATCGCGGCAGCCGGAGACGACTTCTTACATCTACGCCGAATGTCCCGTATAAATACCGCTCGAGCGCAGCGTAGGAGCGTACGGCGACCTCGAATTGTTCAAGGCCCATACGCTCGGAACTGTTAATTACCAGCCACCCGTCCTCGCGGCTTCCGACAAAATACCGGATCTCGCCCCCCGGATCGGTCCAGAAAATAGCCCGCCCGTCGGCGGTGACAGACGCAGCGGTCAACGCATAGCCGGCCAACTCGGACCACTCGATCAACTCTCGCGTGAATTCGATACCTGTAGTGCGTGGCTCATCCGTCACGCGACGACCCCCATTTTTACAAGACTCTTGACAGGTTGTGGCACGCGATTGTGCTCGGTGATTCTGACCTGAGGCCCCCTCCGCACTGTCCGCATCCGGGTGCTATTCATGATATTTCACTCTTCCAACCGGCGGAAAGGTCTCACAGTTTGATCACCGTCGTTCTGGGCGGCTGGCAGGATCGCGAGGGCAACGCGACACCTTGCCGTGATCGGCGGCGGCTGCCTCGACGCAGCGGCAGTAGGTGAGCTGATCGCAGCCTTGACGCCGCTGAGTACTTAGGCGCGGCATCCAAGCCTTGGCCCCCCGCGTCAACCACGACCAAGGTGCGGGGGCCTGCCCTATTGCAAGAGTGCTCGGTCTCGGTTGACCCGTTCGAGAAGTTCGATCAGTGCGCTCGAACGAACGAAGTGGGAGATGACTCCGCCTGCGTTATAGGTCGAATCTCTAACATGGCCAGCGTTAATACCAATGAGCTTCCCTCTGCCAAGCACCTCGGAGAAACTCAACACCGGAGCGCCCGACATGCCTTCCCAACTGAAGGACTGACAGAGTACAGAGTCTCCTAGCTCAGCTCGGCCAAAGCTCGCCGGGTACCGGGGATCGCTAGAGATAATCCCGGTGTCAAGGACTGGACGTTCACTCGCGACCGTGATGCCGGGGTATCCGGCAATGAAGACCTCCTCGCCCGGCATTAGCAAGTCAAGTTCGGATTTCGTTGCCAGCAGGTCTGATTCGAGGAAGTTGAGTCGGGGCCTGCCAGCAATGATCGGGGTGGGAAGGGAACTCGGCGGGGGACTGATGACCGCAAGATCAGTCGATGGGTCAGACGCAAGCTGATACTCGACGCCCCTTGCGAATAGGTCCATGGGATTGGAGCTTGACTCAAATCTTCTGGCTGGGTGAATCCGCGAACCTCAACTGACTGAAGTCGTGCGCCTGGTCGAAGGTCGGCGTCCATTGCTTGCCTGCAATTCCAGTCAAGTACGTGGCGGTTCGTGACAAAGTGAAATGCATTTCCCATGTGCACGATAAAGGCTGTACCACTCCTTGGGTGGAGGTCTTCAAGCTCAAAGCCACCTGGTCCGGGGACGACAAAACGCGCTCTGATAGAGGCCGCAGTGTAGAGGTAGCTCGTGTCAACGAATCGCTGCACAAACACCTGCCTTGTGGGCGGCATGGTCACGTACGCAACTGAAGCACACGCCCGCTCTCGTGCGCCTTCGTGGAGATCCCACCATGGAGCTTCTGGTCCGCAGTTGGTCCCGTTGGGCATGTTCGGGCTGTGCCGGATCGGTGCTGGTCAGGCTAAGTTTTTTCACACTCGTAACCGTGCCGACCCACACCAGCAAACGCCAGATATATGGTTGCTCTGCATCCTGTGAGAACCGTCGCCGGGTGGGGGCCGGCCGCGTTCGCGGACCTGGTGATTCCCGGCCCCACACCCGGCGACTCGGCGGGCGTTGTTCAGCCGGCCTGGCGGTAGGCCGCTAGCGCTACTGGGTTTCCGCGGCGTCGGCGGGGTCGGGGGGGCCACGTCCCGGGCATCATCGGCAACCTCGGCCGATCGGTGAACGAGTCGCCGGCCAGGGTGGTCAACCCGGTTGCCGCCCGGATGCTGGATTTCGTTGCGGTGCCGGTGAATCCGAGTGACCCGGCACCGGCGTCGGACCCGGTGACGTCGTCGGTCGGCGTCTCTTCCGGGGTCCAGTTCGGCGCGTCATCCAGGGTGAGGTACTCGTCGCGGTAGCCGCGGTTCTTGACATCGCCGCGGCGGCGTCGGCGAGCCTTGGCTCTGGCACTGGCAGCCGCCGATGCGGCACTGGCGGCAGCGATCCCCGACGCCGGTGCGCTTGCGCTCGCCCTGGTGCGCAGCGCCGGTCCCATGGTGGGACCGGGTCCTGGACCGCCGACCAGGTAGGCGAATCCCTGGAAGCCGGAGGGCGGGGGAGCGGTCGCGGTGGCGGTGGCCGCCGGCGCCTGGGCCGGCAGGCTGCTCGGCGCGGGCGCCACGCCGGCGGTGGTCAGAGCCGGGGTGATGCTCACAACCGGGGTGATGTGTTGCTCGGCCGGTACCGCCGGGACCTCGGCAACCAGTTCGGCGGGGACCTCGGCGGCTACCGTGATGGTGCAGAGCGCCAACGCGAGCGGGATCACCCCGAAGGGTGCCGCGATCGCGTTGTAGATGGGCGTACCCATCACCGCGAAGGTGGCCGCGTAGAGAAACACATAGATCAGCGGCAGCCAGGTGGTGAAGGCGGCTACCGGGTTGGTGGCGAAGTCGGTGATCAGCTGGATGACCGTGCCGAACGGGTCGAGGATCAGGCCCTTGAGCGCCCGGTACATGCTGGTGAAGTGCTCGGACCAGGCCAGTAGCTCTTCGATGGGATCGGTGGGTGGTGTCGTCGCCGGTTCGGCGGGCGCCGCTTGCGCGGCCAGTATCTGCGGCGACTGTTCCGCCGGTGCCGCGCTGGTCAGCGCGGCCGACGAAACCGCTTGGTAGACACTCATCGTGGTGGCCGCCTGGACCCACATCCGGATGTAGTCCGCTTCGTTCACGGCGATCGGGATGGTGTTGATGCCGAAGAAGTTCGTCGCGACCAATACGCCGTGCAGGACATGGTTGGCCGTCAGTTCGGCCATCGTCGGCATCGCCGCGAGCGCCGCCGAGTAGGCGGCTGCGGCCACCTCGTGTCGCGCGGCGGCGCCGGCGCTGTCCGCGCTCATGCGGGTCAGCCACGCCAGATAGGGAACATGGGCCGTCGTGTACGCCGCGGCCGTCGGCCCCTCCCAGGAGCCGGCCTGCACGGCGGCGACCGCGGCGGATAACTCGGCGGCGACGGCGGCGTACTCGGCGCCCAGCGCAGCCCAGGCCGCCGCGGCGGCCAGCAAAGGTCCGGATCCGGCGCCGCTGCTCAGTAGCGTCGAGTGCACCTCGGGCGGGGCGGCCATCCACACCGGAGCGGTCATCGGGCGCAGTCCTGGGTGCGAATCATCGGCGTATGTCTGCGATGCGGGATCGCCCCTCGCATCCCCAGCTCCTTACTTAGTCGCTCTAGGTTTCCACGGCAGAAAGTTAGTATTGCATAACCTCACTTACTGCCAGCCCGGATCATGGCAGCTCAAACGAACTACATATGTGCTGTCTAGAGTTCTGCGGATACACCGGATGTGGTTCCGATTCACCACGGCACACCGTTCGTGTGGAACGGCAGTGGCGGGGTGAACCTGCAGGATCCGAACTGGCTGACCAAGCTGATCGGCTGACTTCGGCCCGGTCGTACAGTGAAGGGCGATCCCACCGACCCGTCCCACATGGCTGCGAGGACCTAGTGACCGACCGTATCGAGACCGAACGCACCATCGCGGCGCCGGCATCCGAGATCTTCGCCGTGCTGTGTGATCCGCAGGGCCACGTGGCAATCGACTCCTCGGGCATGCTGCAGGACGCCGACGGCGACCCGGTGCGGGCAGTCGGCGACAGCTTCGTGGTGCACATGGATCGCGAGTCGCTGAACGATTTTCCGCAGTTGGGCAAGTACGACGTCACGGTGGAGATCACCGAGTTCGAGCCGGACCGGCTGATCGCGTGGACGGTCCTCGGCCAGATCCGCCCCCAGATCGGCCACGTCTACGGCTACCGGCTGCGACCCGCGGAGGACGGCTCGGGCACCGTGGTGACGTCGTTCTACGACTGGTCGAACATCGACCAACAGTGGCGTGAGGCCGGGATTTTCCCGGTCATCTCCGAACTCGCGTTGCGAGCGACGTTGGGGATCCTGGACCGCAGCGTCCGGCGCGGTTACCCGCGCGGTCAGTAGGTTCGGCAGCCGAATTCGTGAGGCTCGCCACGTATCGAATGACAGGGGCTGTCGGCGGGGTTCGGTAGGGTCCAGCGCGTGACTCAGACAGCCGCCATCAAATCTGTAAATGCCCGTCTCGCTGCGGAACTGGCGATCGGACAGGCCCAGGTGGACGCCGCCGTGCGCCTGCTCGACGAAGGCGCCACCGTCCCGTTCATCGCCCGTTATCGCAAAGAGGCCACCGGCAGTCTGGACGACGGGCAGTTGCGCACCCTCGAGGAGAGGTTGCGCTACGTGCGCGAACTCGACGAACGCCGGGCGGCGGTGCTGGCCTCGATCGAGGAGCAGGGCAAGCTCACCGACTCGCTGAAGGCCGCGCTGCTGGCCGCCGACACCAAAGCCCGCGTCGAGGACATCTACCTGCCGTACAAGCCCAAGCGGCGAACGAAGGCGCAGATCGCCAGAGAAGCGGGTCTGCAGCCGCTGGCCGAGCTACTGCTGGCCGACCCGACCCTGAACCCCGAAACCGCTGCGACGGATTTCGTCGGCAGCGAGTTCCCGGACGTCGCCGACGCCGCCGCCGCGCTGGAAGGTGCCCGGCACATCCTCGTAGAACGGGTGGCCGAGGACGCCGAACTGGTCGGCGCCATCCGCGAGACATTTTGGTCACGAGCCACGCTGCGCACCGCCCCCTGGTCCGAGGAATCCGCGAAAAGTGCTGAGGCGCAGAAGTTTCGCGACTATTTCGACTTCGCCGAAGCGGTCCAGAAGATGCCGTCGCACCGGGTTCTCGCGGTGTTGCGCGGCGAAAAGGAGAAAGCCCTGTCGTTCACCTTCGACGGCGGCCAGGACGACGAATACGAGGCGATGATCGCGCGCACGCTGGGTGTGAACCTGGCTTCGGCGGCGCCCGCCACGCGCTGGCTGGCGGACACGGTGAGCTTCGCATGGCGCACCAGACTGATGTTCTCGGCGTCCGTCGACGCCCGCATGCGCCTGCGCCAACGCGCTGAAGCCGACGCGGTGGCCGTGTTCGCCCGAAACCTCAAAGACCTGCTACTGGCCGCGCCGGCCGGCGCCCGCACCACCCTGGGTCTGGACCCCGGCTTCCGCACCGGTGTGAAAGTGGCCGTGGTGGACGGCACCGGCAAAGTCCTCGACACCTGCGCCGTCTATCCGCATCAGCCTCAGCGGCAATGGGATTCGGCCAAGGCGACGCTGGCCGCACTGGTGCTGCGGCACGGCGTCGAATTGATCGCCGTCGGCAACGGAACCGCTTCACGCGAGACCGACGCGCTGGCGAACGAGCTGATCGCCGATATCCGCGCCGCCGGCAGCGCGCCCAGGGTCCCGGTGAAGGCGATGGTCAGCGAGGCGGGAGCGTCGGTCTACTCGGCATCGGCCTACGCCGCGCACGAGCTACCGGAACTGGACGTGACACTGCGCGGCGCGGTGTCCATCGCGCGGCGCCTGCAGGACCCGCTGGCCGAACTGGTGAAGATCGAGCCCAAGTCGATCGGGGTCGGGCAGTACCAACACGACGTCACCCCCGGCATCCTGGCCCGAAGCCTGGACGCGGTGGTCGAGGACGCGGTGAACGGCGTGGGCGTCGACCTGAACACCGCATCCGTGCCGCTGCTGGCGCGCGTGTCCGGTATCTCCGAATCCCTGGCCGAGGCCATCGTGGCCCACCGCGACCAAACCGGTCCGTTCCCCAACCGCCGGGCACTGCTGGCCGTTCCGCGATTGGGCCCCAAGGCTTTCGAGCAATGTGCGGGCTTCCTGCGCATCCGCGGCGGCGACGACCCACTGGACGCCTCCGGCGTCCACCCCGAGGCGTACCCGGTTGTCCGGCGCATCCTGGACCGCTCCGGGATGGCCCTGGCCGAGATCATCGGCGACGAGCGGGCGTTGCGCAAACTTCGCCCGGCCGATTTCGCCGACGACCGCTTCGGCATCCCGACCGTGACCGACATCATCGCCGAACTGGAGAAACCCGGCCGTGATCCTCGTCCGGCGTTCAGCTCTGCGAAATTTGCGGCCGGCGTCGAGAAGATCGCCGACCTCAAGCCTGGAATGGTCCTGGAAGGCGTGGTGACCAACGTGGCCGCATTCGGTGCTTTCGTCGACGTCGGAGTCCACCAGGATGGCCTCGTCCACGTATCGGCGATGGCCGAACGCTACGTCTCCGACCCGCACGAGGTCGTCCGCTCCGGCCAGGTGGTCCGGGTGAAGGTGATGGAGGTCGACGTCGAACGCCAGCGGATCGGATTGAGCCTGCGCCTCAACGACGATCCGCAGCGGGACCGGCGCGCCGATCGCCCACCCGCTCGCGGCGACCGTGACCCCGCGCGTCAGCGCCGCGGTTCGCAGCAGACGGGCAGCCCGCGGCGCCGCGATGCGCAGCCGGGAGGCGGGTCGAATTCGATGGCCCGGGCGTTGCGCGACGCCGGCTTCGGGTAGGACTACTCAATTGGCGCCGCCCGATTTTGGGCATGCTGGTCCAATGCCTCTCGCCGCTTTCATGCCCACCGGGCTGTCCGACGCCGCCACCCGCCAACGCGACCGAGCCGTCGACGTCGCGCGACTGACCGCTCTGATCGTCGTCATGTTCGGGCACTGCGCGCTGCTGCTGGCCACGATCGACTCCGACGGGGTGCACATCGGGAACCTGCTCGGCGCGCTGCCGGCGATCGCCCCGGTCACCTGGGTGGTCCAGGTCATGCCGCTGTTCTTCCTGGCCGGCGGAGCTGCCGGCGCCTACGGTTGGCACGCCGGCACCGCGTGGGGCTCGTGGCTGTTCACCCGTGCGCAGCGACTGTGTCGACCGGTGTTCTGGTATCTCGCGGCGTGGACGGCCGCACTGGTGGTGGCCCGCCTGGCGCTCGGCGCGGAATCGGCAGACGACCTGGGCCGCGAGTCCGTGGCGCTGCTGTGGTTTCTCGGCGTCTACCTGGTAACCCTGGCTTTCGTGCCGGCGCTGACCCGGCTGCGCTCGGGACGCGCGCTCGGCCTGGTCGTGCTCGGTCTGCTGGCCGCGGCGACCGTGGTCGACGGGATCCGATTCGCGGTCGGCACCGCGGAATCCGGTGTCGCGAACTTCCTGATCGTCTGGCTCATCCCGGTGGCGATCGGCGTCGGGTATGCGCGCGGGCTGATCGGGGTGGGCGCCGCGGTGGGCACGGCGGTCTGCGCGCTGAGCGCGCAGACCGCGCTCGCCGTCGCCGGCAGCTACGAGGTGTCCTTGGTGGTGACCGGCGCCGAGCGGATGTCCAACGTGTCCCCGCCGACGTTGCTGCTCGCGTTGCACTGCACCTGGGTGTCGTGCGCGTTCGTGACAGCCGCGGGGGCGGTACGGCGCTGGGCCGCTCGGCCCCGGGTCTGGCGTGCGGTCGCGGTGGGCAACGGGGGAGCGATGACGCTCTACCTGTGGCACATCCCGGCCATCGCCGTCGCCGCGTTCACTCTGAACGCCTTCGGCCTGGACGCCTACGATGTGCACGCGCCGGGGTTCTGGGCGCTGTTGGCGCTGCGTGCGGTGGTGTTCGCCGCAATCATGGCCGTGACGTTCCGGTTGCTCTCGCCGCTCGAACACCGCCGGCTGCCCTGGTGGGACGCGCCGGTTCACGCCACCGGCGCGCGTTCGGCGCTGGCCGGGGCGCTGATCTGCATCGCCGGTGTGGCGCTGGTGCTGCTCGCCAAGAACGGTCTGGCCGGCACCGACGGGTGGACGGCATTCGGATTTTTCGCAGCGGCGGTGCTGGCTGCCCGGCTAAGTGCCGGAGCCCGGACGGGCGGTTAGCCGCGGGCCATCACCGAGTCCGGCGCGGCCCAATCGGTCGACACCGTGCGATGCTCAATCAACCAGGCGTCGCCGTCGGGCACCAGGATGTCGCGGTAGCGCCCGACGTGGTCGAGGCCGACGTGGGTGACCACGGTGAAGTACGACGACACCCGGGCGCGGTGAGCAGCCAACTCCGTGAACATCACGTTGGTCAGGATGTGCCGGACGATCGGCTTGACGTTCGCCGTGCCGGCATCGGCCACGCTGCCGGCGACGTTGCCCAGAAACGCCTCGATCGCGTCCCGTCCGTGCAGGGCTTCCATGCCGCGGATCTCGAGGACGCCGTCGGCGCGGAAGGTCTGCGCGAGCGCCGCGACGCGGCCCGCGTCACCCGACCAGTTGTACCGCGCCAGCGTGTCCCGAATCTGTTCGCGCGCAACGAGTTCCCACATCTCCATGGCAGACCCTCCTCAGCCGAAGGGGTGGTTTTCGCGTACCCCTCGGTACATCCCCCAGCGGACCACCCACGGCATCACCACGCGGTGGACCGCCCAGGGCGGGAAGCGTAACGCGTGGCCGGTGGGGAAGAAGACCTCCAGCCCGTCGGGCTGGACACCGACCAACGAACCCCAGCGGCGGGTCGGAGCGCGAAAGGCGCGCAGCCGGCGACCGGCGAATGTAGCGCGAATGTTGCTCGCCACCAAAGCATCTCCGCGATTACGAGCGGAGCTGCGCAACGGGTCGGTGGCGGCGACGTCGCCCACGGCGAACACGTCGCGATGGCCGGGCACCCGCAATTCAGGCGTGACGCGGACGTACCCGTGTTCGTCGAGGAGTTCGGGCGGCAGCCAGTCGGTGTTGGGTCGCACCCGCCCGATCGCCCAGAGCACGGCTTCGGCGACGGCCGGGCTCTGCCCGGTGCTCCACCGAACCGGGTCGCTGGTGATCTCCTCGCCGGTGAAGCTGTCGGCGACCACGGCCCGATGCCCGGGGTGCAGGCCGATCCCCAGCTGATCCATTCGGGCACGGACACGCCGCCAGATGCGCGGGTGATATTCGCCCAGCGGGCGCTCACCGGGGAAGTACAGGTCGATCTGTTTGCCCGGCCAGGCGGTGGCCAGGTTGACGGCGCTGCTCACCGCCGCCGCTCCACCGCCGACGACGATCACCGATTTCGCGGCACCGAGTCGTTCGTGGTCGGCGTAGAGCCGGGCGCCGATCTCGCCGGGCGACTGCAGCGCGGTGTGGCGCCAGAACCCGTTGCTGACTCCGGTCGAAATCACCAGGGCGTCATAGGGTTCGGTGATCGTGGCGCCCTCGCGCTCCCGGGCCAGCACGACGCGGCCGGCCAGATCGAGGCCAGTCAGCTCGGCCTGCACCGTTCGCACCCCGTCCAGGCGACGGAACCGGTCGAACGGAATCCAGTAGTCGCGGGCCCAGTCGTCGGGTCGGGCGAGGCGGACGCCGAGTTCCTGACCGCTGACCAACCCGGGTTTCACCGAGATGCCGACGACATCCGCGTGCGGGGCCAGCCGAATCGCGGTCAACAGACCCACGTCACCGAGTCCCGCGACGACGACGCGCTTGCGGCTCACGGTCACGAGGGCAGCCGCCGTGGCGGGCACGGCACGAAGCGAGGTACCCGGTCGATGATCTGCTGGTAGTCGGGGCGGCGTTGCAGGCTGCGCGTCTCCATCATCGGGATGCTGGCGCCGAGGAACATGGCCAGAATGGCCAGCGCCCCGGCGAACAGCCACCAGGCGTCGGCCGGCGAGGCCGCCACCCCGAACAGCGCGAGGGCG
The DNA here is from genome assembly GCA_021654635.1 of Mycobacterium kiyosense. NCBI lineage: Bacteria > Bacillati > Actinomycetota > Actinomycetes > Mycobacteriales > Mycobacteriaceae > Mycobacterium > Mycobacterium kiyosense. The sequence continues at coordinate 3,193,376 of AP025179.1, read as the reverse complement.
AACCAGAACCCGAACTCCCCGAAGTAATTCGGATGCCGCGACCAACTCCACAGGCCGGAGTCCATCGCCTCACCCGGGCGGCGGTTGGCGACGAAGCGGTGCATCTGGACGTCGGCGACCAACTCGATGGTCACCGCCGCCAGCCCTACCACGAAGGCGGCGACGGCAAGCCAGGTGATGCCCGCGCCCGGATGGGTCACACAGACGTAGACCGGCAGCGTCGCGACGAAGACCTGCACGGTCGGGATGAGGTGGATCGCGACCAGATCGACGACGAACTCCCACCTGCCGGCGCGTTCCCGAAACATCGGGTAACGCCAGTCCTCGTGGTGCAGCCCGGGAAACGCGTAGACCCAGTTGCCGGTCAAGCGCACCGCCCACACCGTGACCAGAACCGCGACCAGCCAGCAGCGCAACTGGTCCACGCCGGGACCAGCCTGGCTCCACCAGTAGAAAGTCAGCAATGGCGGTATGACGCTCCAGTAGGCGTCGTAGAAGCTGGAATTGCGGTAGGCCCTGCTGAAGGTGAATACGACCAGCGTGGCCAGCACGTCGGCGACGAAGGTGTCCAGCCACAGCCGGCCGGTGCTCGGTCCCCAGATCAGCCACGCCGCCGCCACCGCCAGGGCAATCAGGTAGGCGACGGTGACGATCGCAAGTGATCGCGCCTTGCTCTCGGTCATTGCGCCTGATTCAACTGCGCCACTGCGCTTTTCGTAGAGCGGAGTTCATCCGGGCCTCCTTGCACACGCGGTCTCCGGTTGCTCCGGTTGGCAGAACTGTAACACGTTCTATTAGTCTGCCGGCGGGTGTCAGGGCACCGGTGATTCGTGCGTGACGGCCTGGTAGCCACGCGCACCGGCCCGGTCCACCGCGGCCTTGACCACGCCGAAGATCAACCCCTGCAGGCCGGCGCCGATCAGCGCGGCACGGGTGGAGTTGCTGAGGTCCTTGGGGTCCGGCGGGGCCTGGTCGTCGTCGCTGAACCGCTTCCACACCTGGCCGAAAACCGCGCCGGCCAACAGACCGCCCGCGACGCTGGTCGCAATCGACAGCGGCATGTACAGAGCTTTGGACTTGGCGCTCATTGCGAGGTCCTCCGATATCGTGGTTTGGCCGACTACGTTTGCTGATACCCCGCTACCCCGGGGTCGAATCCGCCCGGGTCACCCGGTGCGAACGGGCGCGGGTCGCGATTCGGCGATCAACCGTTCGCCGAGGTCATAGTCGTCGTCGCGGTTGTAGGTGAGCACGCCCACGGTCGCGCCGTCGGTTTCGTACCAGACGGTGAACCCATCCGGATGGTCGATCAGCCGGCTACTCTCGAACCCGTCGCCCCACGCGTGATACTTCAGGGTGGCGTCGCCGATGGTGGTCCAAAACCCCGGAATCCCATCCCATTTCGGCTGCCGCCCGGCGGCCGCTGCTCCCGCGATGGCGCCCTGGTCGGTCGCGTCCTGCCAGTGCTCGACGGCCAGGTGCCGGCCGGCGACGGCGTGCCGCGCCAGCGCGACGTCACCCGCGGCGTAGATGCCGCGCACTGAGGTGGCCATGTCGGAGCCCACCACGATGCGCGAGTCGTCGACGCGCAGGCCGGCGTCGGCGGCCAGCGCACTCTGCGGTGTGACGCCGGTAGCGGCCAGGACCAGATCGCAGTCGATGGTAACCCCGTTGTCCAGTCGCACACCGGCCGCGGTGATCTCGGTGACGCCGACCCCGCCGGCGTGGCGGACACCCATCTCGGTGACCAGATCCCGCAATCGGGCGGCGGCCTCGGCGCCCAGCCGCTGTTCCTGCGGAAGTGGTTCTGGCGCAACCAAAGTCACCGCGACGTCGCGCTGTGCCAGCGATGCCGCAGCCTCACAGCCGATGAAACCCGAACCGATCACCACCGCGGAGGCAGCGGAACGTGCAGCGCTGCGCAACGTGGTCGCATCGGCCAGGGAACGCAACAGCAGAGCCCGATGGCCGCCGGGGATCGGCGGCGGTTGCGGCGCAGCGCCGCATGCCAACACCAGGGTGTCGAAAGGGTGCCGGCGATCCCCGACATACACTGCCCGCTCGGCCAGGTCGAGTCGTTCGACAGGGGAGTCGAGGTTCAACTCGATCGTGCGATCGTCGAACCACTGCGCGGGATGCAGCGCCACATCGTCGGTCTCGCCGCGCAGGTATTCCTTGCTCAGCGGCGGCCGCTGGTAGGGCACGTCCCCGTCGGCGGTAAAAATCTGCACCCGCGAATCAGGGTCGTGTTCGCGGAAGGAAGCGGCCGCGGCGACCGCCGCTGGGCCACTGCCGACGACGACGAGTCCGGGTTCGGTCACCTTCGAGTGGTACCCGGCCTGACCGGACTCAACCACGGCCTCAGTCGGCGTGGGTCTGCTGCAGCAGCACCACCGCGCGGCCTTCGACCAGGATCTTGCCCTGCGGCGACAGCGTCTCCGGGTCGGCGGGCCGGCCGGTTGCTGCCGTGGTGTCGAGCACGGGCAGCCAGCCCGGCCCGAATTCGTCACTGGGAAGGATGAACTCGATCGGCTCGTGATGGGCATTGAAGCACAGCAGGAATGAGTCGTCGGTGATGCGCTGCCCGCGCGAATCGGTGCCTGGGATGCCCAGGCCGTTCAGGTATACCGCTACCGACTTGCCGAAGCCCGAGTCCCAGTCTTCGTCGCTCATCTCCGAACCGTCCGGGCGGAACCACGAAATATCCGGTATGCCTTCGGAGCCGCGGTGGCGGACCGGTGCGCCGGTGAAGAAGCGGCGCCTGCGGAAAACCGGATGATCGGCCCGGATCGCCGCCACGGTGCGGGAGAACTCGACGAGGTCGGTATCGGCGTTGTCCCAGTCGATCCAGGTCAGCTCGGAATCCTGACAGAAGCCGTTGTTGTTGCCGTGCTGGGTGCGGCCCAGTTCGTCGCCGTGGCAGATCATCGGAACACCTTGCGACAGAATGGTTGTCGCCAGGAAATTGCGCTGTTGCCGAGCGCGCAGCGCGTTGATTTCCGGGTCGTCGGTGGGGCCTTCGACACCACAGTTCCAGGACCGGTTGTGCGACTCGCCGTCGTTGTTGTCTTCCTTGTTCGCTTCGTTGTGTTTCTCGTTGTAGGACACCAGGTCCCGCAACGTGAAGCCGTCGTGCGCGGTGACGAAGTTGATCGAGGCCACCGGGCGGCGCGCGGTGTGCTCGTAGAGGTCGGCGGAACCGGTGATGCGCGAGGCGAACTCGGACAAGATGGCGTCCTCGCCGCGCCAGAAGTCGCGGATGGTGTCGCGGTACTTGCCGTTCCACTCCGTCCACTGCGGGGGGAAGTTGCCCACCTGGTATCCACCCGGCCCGACGTCCCACGGCTCGGCGATCAGCTTGACCTGGCTGACAATCGGATCCTGCTGCACCAGTTCGAAAAACGCCGACAGCCGGTCCACGTCGTAGAACTCGCGCGCCAGGGTGGAAGCCAGGTCGAAGCGGAAGCCGTCGACGTGCATCTCGGTCACCCAGTACCGCAGCGAGTCCATGATCAATTGCAGGGTGTGCGGATGGCCGACGTTGAGGCTGTTACCGGTTCCGGTGTAGTCCATGTAGTAGCGCTTGTCGTCGTCGACCAGGCGGTAGTAGGCGGCGTTGTCGATGCCGCGCATCGACAACGTGGGACCCATGTGATTGCCTTCGGCGGTGTGGTTGTAGACCACGTCCAGGATCACCTCGATGCCGGCCTCGTGCAGCGTGCGCACCATGGCCTTGAATTCCTGGACCTGGCTGCCGGGCGTCTCGGCCAGGGCGTACTTGGAGTCGGGGGCGAAGAACCCGATTGTGTTGTAGCCCCAGTAGTTCGAGAGTCCCTTGTCGATGAGCGTGGAGTCGTTGGCGAAGTGGTGCACCGGCATCAACTCGATGGCGGTGATGCCGAGGTTGGTCAGGTGCTCGACGATCGCCGGGTGGGCGATCGCGGAATAGGTGCCGCGGCTGCGTTCCGGGATGGCGGGGTGGGTTTGGGTCAGACCTTTGACATGGGCTTCGTAGATGATGCTGTCGGCGTATTCGTGGCCCGGCGGGCGGTCCACGCCCCAGTCGAAGTACGGATTGATCACCACCGACTTGGGCATGTCGGCGGCCGAATCCTCGTCGTTGCGGCTGTCGGGGTCGCCGAAGTTGTAGCTGAACAGCGGCTGACCCCACTGGAAAGCGCCGTCGATGGCCTTCGAATACGGGTCCAGCAGCAGCTTATTCGGGTTGCAGCGCTGGCCGGCGGCGGGATCGTAGGGGCCGTGCACCCGATAGCCGTAGCGCTGGCCGGGTTGGATGCTGGGCAGGAAGCCGTGCCAGACGAAACCGTCGACCTCCGGCAGGACGATCCGGGTCTCGGCTCCGCTGTCGTCGAACAGGCACAACTCGACCCGCTCGGCGACTTCGCTGAACACCGCGAAGTTGGTCCCGGAGCCGTCGTAGCTGGCGCCCAGCGGATAAGCCTTGCCCGGCCAGACCTCGGGGCGTTCCCCGTCGCCGGTGGTGCCCTGCGAACTGCCGTTGGTGACCACCGTGCCTCCTCGTCGTCCGTGCCCGAACCGAACCGTGCCCAAGCGTATATATCCAGCGCGGGGGCAGGCTAAGCATGAGATGGCTCTCAGCGCCGCGGGAACGGGTCGTGAAGTATCGCGACCGGCCGGTCCGTATCGCGCCGAATGGTGGATTGCGACACGGTCACAGACGCGTACCTTTTGACTGCTCAACGGTCACAAGCGTCTCATTGCTCACTATCGTCACATCAACCCAATGCGGACGTCAATCGGCGTCCGGTCCCCGGAGAGGTGTGACATGTCGGCGATTCCTCGCTTCGTCTCGGTATCGCTGGCGGCGGCGGCCGCTGTTGGGCTCATCCTGCCCATCGGCCTTGCGCCGGCCGCGAACGCATTGCCGTGCAGTGCGCCCGAAGCCAACGTTCCGCCTCCGGCCAATGCGGTGGTCACCAACCCCGGTGGCAAGGTACTCGGCCCGCTGAACAAGCGGCCCCGCGGCGCGAACGATCGTGCGCCGCTGCCCAGGGTCGGGCCGTTGCAGCGGATGCTGCAGCCGGGTCAGCGGTACTCCGCGCCGATCCAACAGCAGGCACGCGTGCCCGGTGCCAACCCCGGGCCACCGGCCCCCACGCCGCCGGCCGCGGGCCAGCAGCCCCAGGCCGCGCAAATGGCGCCGGAGGCCGCCGTACCCCGCCGAACCCGGCCCCGGAACCGGCCGCCGCCCCACCGGGGGCGCCGGATGCGATGGGGGCGCTCGGCGGTTCCAACACCTCGCTGGTCGAATGGGTGACCGGCCCCGACGGCCCGAACAAGACCCTGCAGCGCTTCGGCATCTCCGGGACTGACCTTGGGATCCTTTGGGACAACGGCGATCCCGCCAACCATCAAGTCCTGATGGCCTTCGGCGACACGTTCGGCTACTGCGCTGTCCATGGTGACCAGTGGCGGTACAACGTGCTGTTCCGCAGCAACGACCACGACCTGTCCCATGGGATGCATGTGGCCGAAGGCGACCCGTCCAACCGGTATGCAGGATCGCCGACCCAGCAGCCGGGCTTCTCCCGGCAGGTCATCAACAGCATCAAGTACGCGAAGGAAGAGACCGGAATCATCCCGACCGCCGCCATCTCCGTCGGGAAAACCCAGTACATCAACTTCATGTCGATCAAGGACTGGGGCCGCGACGGGGAATGGTGGACGAACTACTCCGGGGTCGCGATGTCCACCGACAACGGCCAGACCTGGTCGGTGTATCCGGGCACCATTCGCGCCAACGGGCCTGACGCCGCGCGGGTCCCGTACGTGGAGGGCAATGAGAACTTCCAGATGGGCGCGTACGTCAAGGGCAACGACGGCTACCTCTACTCGTTCGGGACCCCGAACGGTCGCGGTGGCGCGGCACACCTGTCGCGGGTACAGCCGCGCTTCATCCCGGACCTGACCAAATACGAGTACTGGAACGGAGATTCGAACTCCTGGGTGCCGAACAAGCCGTCGGCGGCCACCCCGGTCATCCCGGGTCCGGTGGCCGAGATGTCGGCTCAGTACAACACCTATCTCAAGCAGTACCTGGTGATGTACACCAACGGCGCCAACGACGTGGTGGCCCGGACCGCACCGACGCCGCAAGGGCCCTACAGCCCGGAGCATCTGCTGGTCTCGAGCTTCCAGATGCCCGGCGGCATCTACGCGCCGATGATGCATCCCTGGACCACGGGCAAGGACGTGTATTTCAACCTGTCGCTGTGGTCGGCATACGACGTCATGTTGATGCACACCACGCTGGGCTGAGTAGCGCAAAACGGCGCCGTCAGGCGTCGAAGGGCCGGTTCGTCCAGTCCCGGCCCGCCCGGCGCGACGAGCGGAACCAGCCGCCCGCGGCGCCGGTGCCGCCGTCGGTCGGAATCGTGTGGCCGGTGACGAACGCCGACAGGTCCGACGCCAGAAACAGGATGACTCGCGCCTGATCCTCCGGCACGCCCATCCGCCCCAGCGGCACCCACTTCGGCCACTGCGTCTGCTCCTCGGCGGACAGCCACTGCGAGTAGGGCACCTGCAGCGACTCGGTGACATCGGGACCGATTGCGTTGACCCGCACGCCGTCCCGGCCTACCTGGACCGCCAGGCTGCGGGTGAAATGGACGACGGCGGCCTTGAAGGCGGCGTAGACCGGATCCTCGGGGTAGCCGCGCAACCCTTCCACCGACGAGACGTTGACGATCGCGCCTGATTGCTGCTCGATCATCGCCGGCAGGAAGGCGCGGGTGACCAGGAAGACGTGCTGCAGGTTCACCCGGTACAACTCATCCCAACACCGCGGGTCGGTGCCGGCGAACGGGCCGGGATGACGCACCCAGTGACCCACGTTGTTCACCAGCACGTCCACCCGGCCGAAGCGGTCCAGTACGGCGGCCGCCAGCGCGGCGACCTGTGCGTCCTCCCGGACATCGGTGACGACGGGCAGTGCCGTTCCGCCTCCCGATTCGATCTCCTCGGCCGTCCGCTGGGCGCGCTCGGCGTCGATGTCGGCGATCACCACTCGAGCACCGTGCTGCGCGAACAGCCGCGACGTTGCCGCACCGATACCGTCGCCTCCGCCGGTGACCACGCACACCAAATCGGGGAGCAGCATGCCGAGGGAATCCATCAGGGGGCGTAACCGGAGTCGTCGGCCTGGCGCAGTGCGCTGACGTAGTCCCAGCGCTCGCGGGTGGTCTCGTCCGCACCGTTGGGGGCAGGCGTGGCGGCGAGCATCCCGCGCAGTTCCTCGACTGTGTTGAATTCCTTGCGCCGCATCCAGTCTCGTAGGCCCTCGAGGAGCACGGCGGCGTACTCGGGGCCGTGGCGCAGCAGCGCCGACGCGCTCATCACCACATCCGCGCCGGCCAGCAGGTACTTGATCAGTTCCGTGGCACTCTCAACGCCGGTCGTCGCGGCCAGCGAAGCCCGGATTCGGCCGCGCAGCAACGTGATCCACGTCAACGGCAATCGCATTTCCGCGGCCGTGGACAGTGACACGCCACGCTGCACGGTGAGGGTCTCGGGGTCGATGTCGGCCTGTAGGAACCGATTGAACAGGACGAGCCCGTCCGCGCCGGCTTCGTCGAGACGCCGCGCCATCTCACCGGTCGCGCTGAAGTAGGGACTGAGTTTCACCGCGACGGGTACGGTCACCGCGTCTTTGACCCGCGCCAGGATGTCGAGGTGACGCTGTTCGACGTCACGGCCGCTGATCAGCGGATCCCCGGGCAGGTAGTAGACGTTCAATTCGATTGCGGCAGCACCGCATTCCTGCATGGACCGTGCGTAGTAGGTCCATCCGCCGGGCGTGCTGCCGTTGAGGCTACCGATCACGGGCACCGAGACGGCACCGGCCGCCCGTTCGAGCATGCTCAAGTAGCGGCGCGGGCCGTGGTCCTCATCGGCGACCTGCGGGAAATACGACAAGGACTCGGCGAAGCTCTCGGTGCCCGCCTCGGCCAGACGTGCATTGCGTTCGGCCTCGCGGCGCAGTTGCTCTTCGAACAGCGAATAGAGCACGACCGCACCGACCCCGGCATCCGCAAGTCGCCGGACGCCTTCGACGGTCCGGGACAACGGGGACGCGGCCGCGACCAGGGGGTTGGGCAGTGCGAGCCCCAGATAGCGAGTCGACAGGTCCATCAGTGTTCCTTGCGGGCGTCGGCACGGAAGTGTTCGGGACCGCGAGAAGCCATCTCCTGGTAGACATTCCAGCGTTGGGCGTTGGCTTGTTCGGCCAGTCCGAGGAGCCGGTCGTACTCGGCCGGGTTGGCGTTGGCCAGCGCACGGAAACGCAGTTCCCCGTTGCGGTAGTCGGCCAGGGGAATACGCGGCTGATGCGAGTCGAGCAGGAACGGGTTCTCTCCGGCCGCCCGCAGCATCGGGTCGTAGCGGATCAGCGGCCAGTGCCCGCTCGCCACGGCACGGTACTGCTGATCCATCCCGTGCCGCATCTCGATGCCGTGGGCGATGCACTGGCTGTAGGCGATGATCAGGGAGGGGCCGTCGTAGGCCTCCGCCTCGCGGAACGCCTGTAGCGTCTGTTGCGGGTCGGCGCCCATGGCGACCTTGGCGACGTAGACGTTGCCGTAGGCGATCGCCTGCAGCGCAAGGTCTTTCAACGGGACGGTCTTGCCCCCGGCGGCGAACTTGGCCACCGCACCCAGCGGGGTCGCTTTCGACATCTGGCCGCCGGTGTTGGAGTAGACCTCGGTGTCGAGCACCAGCACGTTGACGTTGCGCCCGCTGGCCAGCACGTGGTCGAGCCCGCCGAACCCGATGTCGTAGGCCCAGCCGTCGCCGCCGACGATCCACACGCTGCGCCGCACCAGGTGGTCCAGCACGCTGCGCAGATCACCCACGTCGTCGCCGGCGGGTTCGAGATCGTCGAGGCGGCGCCGCAGTTCGGCCACCCGCGCGCGCTGTGCGCGCAGTTCGGACTCCCGCAGCTGCGGCGCCGTCAGGATGGCGTCGACCAGTTCGGCACCCAGGACGTCGCGCAGCCCGCTCAACCGCCGCCGGGCCAGCTGCACGTGGGCGTCGTCGGCCAACCGGAAGCCGAGGCCGAACTCGGCGTTGTCCTCGAACAGCGAGTTGGACCACGCCGGGCCACGCCCCTCGGCGTCGGCCGTCCACGGCGTGGTGGGCAGGTTGCCCCCGTAGATGGACGAACAGCCGGTCGCGTTGGCGACCATCAGCCGGTCGCCGAAGAGCTGCGAGAGCAGCTTGAGGTACGGGGTCTCACCGCAGCCCGCGCAGGCGCCGGAGAACTCGAAAAGTGGCTGCAGGAACTGGGTTCCGCGCACGGTGCCGAAGTCCACCCGGGATCGGTCGTTGTTCGGCAGCGTCTCGAAGAACTCGATATTGTTCCGGGCGCCGTCGACCCGCGGCTCCCTGGGGCCGAGATTGATGGCTTTGGTGCCCGTGCTGCCCGGTATGACCACCGGGCATGCCTCGACGCACAGGCCGCAGCCGGTGCAGTCCTCGACGTACACCTGCAGCGAGTACCTGGTGTCGGGCAGTCCGACCGCGTTGAGCGGGGCGGAGTCGAAATTCTCCGGTGCGCCGGCGAGCAGGGCCTGGTCGTAGAACTTCGACCGAATCACGCTGTGCGGGCAGACGAAACCGCAGTTGCCGCACTGGATGCAACTGCCCGCATCCCACACCGCCACCAACTCGGAGATGTTGCGCTTCTCGTATGCGGTGGTGCCACTGGGATAGCTGCCGTCCACCGGAAGTGCGCTGACCGGCAGGGCGTTTCCGCGTCCGGCCATCATCTCCGCGGTGACGGTGCGGACGAACTCCGGGGCGCCGTCGGGCACCGTCGGCGGCGGCATCCGGGTCGAGGTGACCAGGGCAGGCACCTCCACCCGGTACAACCCGTCCAGGGCGCGGTCCACCGCCGCCATTTCCTTCTGCAGCACGTCGCCGCCTCGGCTGGCATACATCTTCTGCACCGAGTTCTTGATCCGGGCGATCGCCTGCTCGCGCGGCAGCACCTTCGATATCGCGAAGAAGCAGGTCTGCAGGACGATGTTGATTCGCCCGGCGAGTCCGGCCTCACGGGCGATCCGGCCGGCGTCCACGGTGTACAGGGTGATCCGCTTGTCCAGGATCTGTTCCTGAACCGGCCGGGGCAGCGCGTCCCAGACCTTGTCCACCGGGTGCCGGCAGTTCAGCAGCAACACCGCACCCGGCGCCGCCCGACCCAGCACGTCGACCTTGTCCAGGAAGCGAAACTGATGGCAGCCAACGAAATTAGCGCCCGACACCAAATACGGAGCCCGGATGGGGTTAGGCCCGAAGCGCAGATGCGACTCGGTCTGCGAACCCGATTTCTTGGAGTCGTAGACGAAGTAACCCTGCGCGTGCAGGCCGGCTTCCGAGCCGAGGATCTTGATGGTGTTCTTGTTGGCGCTGACCGTGCCATCCGAACCCAGCCCGAAGAAGATCGCCCGGACCGTGTCGGGCGATTCGACGTCGAAGGATGGGTCGTAGGCCACGCTGGTGCCGGAGACGTCGTCGTCGATGCCGACGGTGAATCGCCGCCGCGGTTGCGGGCGAGCCAGTTCGGCGAACACGCCGGCAACCATCGCGGGGGTGAACTCCTTGGAGGACAGTCCGTAGCGTCCGCCCGTGACGCGGGGCATGACGGTCCGTTGCCCGTCGGCGTGGGCGCCGGCCAGCGCCGCCACCACGTCCAGATACAGCGGCTCGCCGACGGATCCGGGTTCCTTGGTGCGGTCCAGCACGCCGATCGTGCGCACGGTGGCGGGCAGTGCGCCGAGAAAGGCCTCGGTGGGAAAGGGGCGGTACAGCCGGATCTGCAGCACCCCGACCCGCTCGCCACGCGCGGCCAGAGCCGCAACGGTCTGCACCGCGGTCTGGGCGCCCGAACCCATCAACACCAGCACCCGCTGCGCCTGCGGATCCCCGTGATACTCGACGATGTGCATGCTTCTGCCGGTGCGTTCGCCCAGCCGGGTCATCAGCTCCTCGAGCACCTCCGGAACGCGGGCGTAGAACGGGTTCACCGTTTCCCGCGCCTGGAAGTAGACGTCGGGGTTCTGCGCGGTGCCGCGGATGAACGGGTGCTCGGGGGACAGCGCACGTCCGCGATGCGCCCAGACCAACTCCTGAGGCACCAGGTCGCGCAGGTCGTCATCGGACAGCGTCTCGATCGTGTTGAGTTCGTGCGAAGTCCGGAATCCGTCGAAGAAATGCACGAACGGTACCCGGGTGGTCAGCGTGGCCGCCTGCGCGACCAGCGCCAGATCGTGCGCCTCCTGCACCGAGGCGGCGGCCAGCAGCGCGAATCCGGTCTGCCGCACCGCCATCACGTCGGAGTGATCACCGAAGATCGACAACCCTTGTGCAGCAACCGATCTCGCTGCAACGTGGATGACCGCCGAAGTGAGTTCGCCGGCGATCTTGTACATGTTCGGCAGCATCAGCAGCAGGCCCTGCGACGAGGTGAAGGTCGTGGTCAACGCCCCGCTCTGCAACGCGCCATGCAGGGCGCCGGCCGCACCGCCCTCGCTTTGCATCTCGACGACTGCGGGGACGGTACCCCACACGTTCGGCCTTGCCGCACTGGACCATTCGTCGGCCAACTCGGCCATCGGCGACGACGGTGTGATGGGGTAGATGCAGCAGATCTCGTTGAGTCGGTAGGCGACTGAGACGGCGGCCTCGTTGCCGTCCAGGGTGGCTCGAGTCATCGTGGCTCCGGGAACATCTCGATGGCGTGCACGGGGCACTGGTCGAAGCACACCGCGCAACCCGTGCACTTGTCATAGTCGAACTTGTACCGGTGCCCCATACCGAGTTTGATCACCGCATTCTCCGGGCACGCGCCCAGGCAGCCGTCGCATTCGAAGCAGTTCCCGCACGACAGGCACCGGTTGGCTTCGTAGGTGGCCTGTTCGGCGGTCAGGCCGCCGACGACCTCGCGGAAATTCTCGACGCGTGCCGCCGGCTCGAGTTCGGGCTGCCGGCGCCGTGCGGCGTCCCCGAAATACCACAGGTGCAGAGCGTCGAACGTCGCCGTGGGGTGTTTCGCGGGGCGCAGGCCCGAGTCGCCGCGCAGCCAGGCATCGATGTTGCGGGCCGCCCTCTTCCCATGTCCGACACCGACTGTGACGGTGCGCTCACCGGGCACCATGTCGCCGCCGGCGAAAACCCCCGGACAGCCGGTCATCATCGACTCGGTGACGCGCACGCTGCCGTCGCCGTCGAACTGCACTCCCGGCAGCGTCCGCATGAAGGCCGACTCCGTTACCTGGCCCAGCGCCATGATCAGGGTGTCGGCGGCCAGCGTCTCGAAGCGCCCGGTCGGCCGCGGATATCCCGACTCGTCGAGTTCCATTACCTCGACCCGCAATTCGGGTCCGTCGAACGCGTTGACGGTCCGCAGCCAGTTGATCCGCACGCCTTCGCGTTCGGCATCCTCGGCTTCCTGCTCGTGGGCGGGCATCTGCACACGGGTGCGGCGGTAGACGATGACGGCATCCTGCGCGCCCAGCCGGCGGGCCACCCGCGCGGCGTCCATCGCGGTGTTGCCGCCGCCGTAGACGGCCACATGCTTTCCGATCGCCGGACTTTCGCCGGAGGCGACGTCGCGCAGGAACGACACCGCGTCCACCATCGTGGCGGCGTCCCGCACCGGGATGTCGACTCGCTTGGCCAGATGCGCACCGACCGCGACGAACACCGCGTCGAAGTCGCCCTCGTCCCGTTCGGCGGCGAGGTCCTCGACCCGATGACCGCAGGTGAATACGACACCCATGGCCGCGATCCGGTCCAGCTCGGCATCCAGGACCTCCCGGGGCAGCCGGTAGCTGGGAATGCCGTACCGCATCATCCCGCCGGGCGCGGCCCCGGCGTCGCGGACCTCGACCTGGTGGCCGAGGCGTGCCAGATGATAGGCAGCGGACAGCCCGCTGGGCCCGGCGCCCACGACCAGCACCCGCTTGCCGGTGGGGGCGGGAGCCTCGAACCGCCAGCCGCGTTCGCATGCCAGGTCGCCGAGGAACCGTTCCACCGAGTGGATCGATACGGAGCTGTCTAGATGGCCACGGTTGCAGACGTTTTCGCAGGGGTGGTAGCACACGCGGCCGTGGATTGCCGCCAGTGGATTGTCCGCGACGAGCTGACGCCACGCTTGTTCGTGCCGGCCCGCCGCGGCATGGGCGAGCCAGGCCTGGATGTTCTCCCCCGGCGGGGCAGCCGGCGTTGCAGGGCGGCAGCAGATCGACGTAGACGGGCCGGCGTTCGCGCACCGGTCCCGCCCGGGCCCGGTCGTGCGACAGGTCCGGAAGTGCGGTGAGGTCAGAGAACGACGGCACGACCGCGCCCGGGCCGGCCTCGCTGCTGGCGTGCTCGTCACCCGCCATCTGCCCAGCATAGATTCCGGACATCTCAGTCGTCCGACGCAGCGGGGGATTTGGTGCGGCTCGCCGCGCCTATCGACGAGGTGAGCAGTAGGGCCGCGAACAAGCCTCCGGCGATACCGGAGATCAGCAGCGGCAGCCGGCCGGCCGGCCCCCCACAGCAGACCGGCCCACAGACCTGCCGACAGCACCGCGAAGCCGGTCGCGCCCTGGAATATGCCTTGCGCGCTGGACTGCAGGGCGGCGGGAACGAGCCCTGAGATCCACGCCTTTCCGACGCCGTCGGTGCATGCGGCGAACAAGCCGTAGAGCCCCACGATGAGCCAACCCGCAACTTTGTCGGTGGTGAGCCCGAGGCTGAGATAACCGACAGCGAAAAAGGCCATGCCGATGCCGAACACGGTGGGCCTCGGGATGCGGTCGGCGAGAGCTCCGGCCGGGTAACTGCCCACCGCGTAGACCAGGTTGTATCCCACGTAGGCCAGGATCACTTCGGCAACGGAGAACCCGATTTCGTTGAGGTGCAACAGGATCAGCGCATCGGGGAAGTTGACCGCGGCGAAGGCCGTCAGCAGAGCGATCGTTCGCCAGTATCGGCCCGGCAGCTTGCCCAGGGCGGTGCGCACCGGCTGGCGGGCCGCGCGCTGCACCGGTCGGGCCCGTTCGCGCACCCACAGCACCAGGGCCGCGCTCAGCACGGCCGGAACGATCGCGATATAGAGCAACGGCGGAATCCGATGGTCGAGCAGCTCGTATCCGGCCAGCCCGAGTAGCGGGCCGACCACCGCGCCGAGAGTGTCCATCGCGCGGTGGAATCCGAACACCCGGCCGCGGCTGGCCTCGTCGACTCCATCGACGAGCAGGGCATCGCGAGGCGCTCCGCGAACACCCTTTCCGATTCGATCCACCACCCGGCCGCTCAACACCCCGGGCCACGCGCCGGCAACCGCAACGATCACCTTGCCGAGCGCGGCCATCCCGTAGCCGGTCATGATCAACGGGCGCCGGGCAAAGCGGTCCCCGAGCGGCCCAGCCGTCAGTTTGGTCAGCGACGCCGCCCCCTCAGCCGCGCCTTCGACGGCTCCCACCACGGCCGGCGAGGCACCGAGTACCGCGGTGAGATAGATCGGCAACAGCGGGTACAGCAGTTCGCTGGCGGCATCCTGGAGGAACGAAACCGCGGAAAGCACCCGGACATTGCGGGTCAGCCAACCTTGTGCCGCACGAACTTCCATGGATCAGCCGGGGAATCGGACGACGGTCCCGGGCATCAGGTGAACGACCTTGCCATGGCATTGCACGTCGACTCCGGGGGCGTCGCGCGGATCCACACTGATCATCACGCCCTTCCCGCTGACCCGCAGGTGCAGGTGCAGACCGCGATAGTGGATCGGGACAGCCAGCACGCCAAGCGTTTCCGGCCAATGCGGATCGAGAATGATCCGGTCGGCCCGGGTCTCCATGCCGGTGAAGCAACGCTGCATGAGGTCGACCGATCCGGCCATGGCCGCAAGGTGTATGCCTTCGGAGGTGGTGCCGTCCTGGATGTCGGACACGTCGGACTTGAGCGCCTGCTGGAAGAACTCCATGGCCCGATCGCGGTTGGCCCGGGCCAGCACCCAGGTGTGCACCACACCGCTGAGCGTCGACCCGTGCGAGGTGCGGGCCAGGTAGTAATCCACCATTTCCGGAACGGTGTCCACGTCGAAGCGGTAACCGAGCCGGTCGAGCAGTTCGCCCAACTCCGTTGCCGACATCAGGTAGAGCAGCATCAGGGCGTCGGCCTGCTTGGACGCCTTGTACCGGTTCACATCGTCGTTCTCCGCCTCGAGGATGCGGTCGAGACGTTGGATGTTGCCGTACTGGCGCCGCAACCGGTCCCAGTCCAGTTCCTCCAGCTCGCCGTACCCCTCGAACTGGCTGATGACGCCGTCGTGGAACGGCACGTACATCCGCCGGCTCACGTCTTCCCAGCGGGCCAGTTCGTCGGTGCTTAGCCGCAGCGTTTCCAGCAGATCGATTCGGTTCGGCAGCGGCAGCAGTTTGAGCGCGTCGAAGGCGCGCAGGATCACCCAGACCGCCATCACGTTGGTGTACGCGTTGTTGTCGATGCCGTCGTACGGCGCGTCGGGATAGCCGGAGTGGAACTCGTCGGGGCCGATGACACCGCGGATGCTGTAGCGGCCGCGGTCCTCGTCGTAGGTGGCCCGGCTCACCCAGAAGCGCGCAATCTCGGCCAGCAACTCCGCGCCGTAGTCGATCAGGTAGGCCAGGTCGCCGGTGACCTGATAGAACTTCCACGCGCTGTAGGCGACGGCGATGCCGATGTGGTGGGCCCGCGCGCTGGAGTCGGGATTCCACCGTCCGCTGCGCGGATTCAGGTGCAGCCGTTGACTTTCCTCGCGTCCGTCGCTGCCGGATTGCCAGGGGAACATCGCGCCGGCGTAGCCGGCCTCCTGGGCGGCGTGACGCGCCTCAGGCAGGCGCCGGTAACGGTAGCCGAGCAGCGAGCGGGTCACCATGGGCAGCCGCAGGTTCAGCACCGGGAAGATGAACAGCTCGTCCCAGAAGATATGCCCGCGATACGCCTCGCCGTGCAGTCCGCGCGCCGGCACGCCGACATCCAGGTCGGAACTGTTGGGCGACACCGTCTGCAGCAGATGCAACATGTGCAGTCGCAGGATGCGCAGTTCGTCGGCGAAGTCTTCGAAGTCGATGGACAGCCGTTCCCACAGATGCACCCACTCGGTCAGGTGCCCGTCCCGCAGCTCGGCGAACCGGCCGAGCCGGCCCAGCAAGCGCTCGGCGTCCACCGCGGGTTCGGAGGTCGCAACATCGCGCCCGGTGTAGAGCGTTACGACCTTCTCGACCGTCAACGTTTCACCGATCGCCAGCTCGACGGCGATATCGTGACCGACCTCGGCGGCCCGCTCGAAGTGGTGATAGCTGGCCGGGACGGGAATCTCGTCACGCCAGACGATGTTGCGCGCCGCCATGGCGACGGGAATGCGCGACTGGGTTGTCCGCATCGACAGCAGCACGGAGTTGTCTGAGATCTCCCGCTTCTCCAACAGCTCGAGATGATGGTTGGCCAAATCCCGGTACCGCTCGACCAGCGAGTTGGTGACGTTCCCGTCCAGCGTCGAGCGGACCTCGATCGTCCCTGACCAGTCCTCGGCGAGGACCGTCGTGTGCAGGGCGGCGACGTGCGGCAGGTGCATCGCGACGAATCGTTGCTGCGTCAGGGAAGTGGTGCGTCCGGCGTCATCGCGGAACCGCACGGCCCTGGTCAGCACCGCACCGCGCAGATCGAGGGACTGCCGGAACGACAGCACCTCGACGTCGTCGATGTCGAACCAGCTGCCGTCGTCGATGCGGAAGGTCAGGGCCAGCCAGTTGGGTATGTTGACCAGGCTTTCGTTGTCGATTTCGGTGCCCGATACGTTGTCGACCAGACGGTTGTAGATCCCGGCCGCGTACGTGCCCGGGTAGTGCACCTGATCGGCTTTCGATTCGGGCGCGGCGCCGCGGGTGGCGAAGTAGCCATTTCCCACCGTGCACAAGGACTCACGCAGCTTCTCACTCTGCGGGTCGTATCCTTCGAAGGTGAAATCCCAAGCCGTGGACGATGTTTGGTGGTTATAGGCAAGCCAATTCGACCCTCGCTGAAGGAATTCGCGCACCTCGTCCGGGCTGGTCAGGCTGAATCGGGCGGCCGTTCTGCGGTCGCCGTCCTCGCTGTGCCGCACCACGATGCCGATGCCGCTGAATTGGACTGCGTCGAAGGCGTCTTCGTCGGTGAGGTCGTCGCCGATGTAGATCGGAAGTCGGGAGTGGCCGCGGTCGATGCGGTCGGCGATCCAGGCCAGCGTGGTGCCTTTGTCGCAGTCGACGTCGGGTCGCAGCTCAACGAGCATGCGTCCGTTGGTCACTCGCAGGCCGGCCCGGCTTGCGAGCTTGTGTGTGGTGGAGACGATCTGGCCGATGTGCTCTGGTGCGACCTCGCGGTAGTGAACGGCGACGGCGAAACGCTTGTGCTCGACCCGTACCCCCGGAATTTCGGCAAGGCTGTCGCGCAACTCGGCAGCCGCCTGCTGCAGAACCGGGACAACGGCTGCGGCGGAATCGTTTTGGTGGTAGCTGCCATCTGGTGCCATCAGTTCGAACCCGTGGCTGCCCGCATACCAGAGCCCGGGTACGCCGACGCGGTCGCGGATATCCGCCAGGTCGCGACCGCTCAATATCGCCACCGGGCACACCTCGGCCGCCTGGGCCAGCACCTCGGCTGCGCCGTCGACCAGGGTGGCCGCCTCGGGATCGGCGACGATGGGGGACAGCGTTCCGTCGTAATCGAGGAACAGCGCCAACTCTCGAGCGCTGGCGATGCCGATCAACTGACCGTAGGAATTCAGCGCATTCGGGATTTCCGACATGCGCTTGTCGCCATAGCGCACCGCGATGTCGGCCACGCCGGCCACCACGACGTCGGCGCCGCTTTGCCGCAGCCGGTCGGCGCCGCCGTCGCGGTCGACACCGACGACGAGGCAGAATCCGCCGTCGCGGCCCGCGGTCACGGCAGCGTTGGTGTATCCGACGACCACCGCACGTTGTGGACGCACCCCGAGCCGGTGGCTGGCGTCCACACTGACAGCCGAGTCCCCGGCCTCCGCCTCGCCGTCGATGCAGACGTCGAATATGTCATCGATCCCGGCGGCTTTCAGCACCTGGCGACCGTGTCTGCCCGACCTGCACGCCGCCGTGGCGACGTTGGCGCGCTGCAATTTTCGCGCCAATGCCAGCGTGGGACCTAACAGCGGCGCGCAGGACGCAGCGTCGGCGCCGACGGTGTCGGTGAGCAACCCGTCGAGGTCGAAGATCACCGCGTCGTGGTGCCGCGGGTCGATGGTGGTCGGCAGCTTCATGCCAGGCTCCTGCTCAAAGCGGCGTGCTGGGCTTGGGGGCGAGGGAACGGGTTGCTGGTCATTGGGATGGCGCGACCTGTTGCTCCAGTTGCAGGATCTGGCGCGTGGTCTTGATCACCGTGTCGGGATTGAGGCTCATGGAGTCGATTCCGATCCGGACCAGGAACTCGGCCATGTCCGGGTAGTCCGACGGCGCCTGCCCACACAGTCCCGAGTGGATTCCGTTGCGGCGGCAGCCATCCACCGCCAGGCGGATCATCTCCTTGACGCCCTCGTCGCGTTCGTCGTAGTCGAATGCGACTACCTCGCTGTCCCGGTCGACGCCCAGGGTGAGCTGGGTCAGGTCGTTGGAGCCGATGGAGAAGCCGTCGAAGCGCTTGGCGAATTCGTCGATCAGAATCACGTTGTTCGGGATTTCGCACATCGCGTAGATCTTCAGCCCGTTCTCGCCGCGCCGCAGACCGAGGTCGGCCATCGTCTGCAGAACCAGGTCGGCCTCGGCCACCCGGCGCACGAACGGCAGCATCAGGATGACGTTCGTCAGGCCCATTTCCTCGCGCACGCGTCGCATCGCGCGGCACTCCAGTGCGAAGCCCTCGGCATAGGCGGGGTGCGCGTAGCGCGAGGCGCCACGGAACCCGAGCATCGGGTTGCTCTCCGCAGGCTCGAAGGGCGGCCCGCCGAGCAGGCTGGCGTACTCGTTGGTCTTGAAGTCCGACATCCGGACCACCACCGGCTTGGGCCAGAACGCGGCGGCGATGGTGCCGATCCCTTCGGAGAGCCGCTCCACGAAAAAGCTTGTGCCGTCCGCATATCCCTGGGTCAACCGGGCGATCGTGCGGCGAGCCTCGGGATCCTCCACCTTCTCGGGGTGCACCAGCGCCAGCGGGTGGACCCGGATGTACTCGCTGATGATGAATTCCATCCGGGCCAGCCCCACGCCGTCGTTCGGCAGGAACGATGTCTTGAAGGCCAGGTCCGGGTTTCCGAGGTTGAGCATCACCTGCGTGCGGGGCCGCGTCAGGTCACCCACCTCGCTGCGATCCACCCGGAATTTCACCTCGCCGCGGTACACGCGGCCGGTGTCACCCTCGGCGCACGACACCGTGACCAGCTCGCCGTCGGGCACGCAGGTGGTCGCGTCGCCGGTGCCGACCACCGCGGGGATGCCCAGTTCGCGGGCGATGATCGACGCGTGGCAGGTGCGGCCGCCGCGGTTGGTGACGATGGCCGCGGCCGTCTTCATGACCGGCTCCCAGTCCGGCGTGGTGGTGTCGGCCACCAGTACTTCGCCGGGGCGGAAATCGGACAGGTGGGTGAGGTCCTTGATCCGTCGCACCGCGCCCGAGGCGATCCGTTCCCCCGACCGACCGCCCTTCGGCAAGTACCTCACCCCGGCCCTCGATCACATAGGTTTCCAGCCCGGTGTCGCTGCGCTGCGAGGCCACCGTTTCGGGGCGGGCCTGGACGATGTAGAGCTGGCCATCCAGACCGTCCTTGGCCCACTCCATGTCCATCGGGCGGCCGTAGTGCTGTTCGATCGCGCACGCGTAACCGGCGAGTTCGAGCACATCCTCGTCGGTGATGCAGAAACGCGCGCGATCGGCCTTGGGCGTCGGGATGTTGCGAGTGGTGTACTTCGTCTCTCCCTCAACGAAAATCATCTTCACCGCCTTGTCGCCGATGAGGCGGCGCAGCACGGCCCGGTGACCCGCGAGATACGTGGGTTTGTGCACGTAGAACTCGTCGGGATCCACCGCGCCCTGCACCACGTTCTCGCCGAGACCGTAGGCGCCCGTCACGAATATGGCGTCGCGGAAGCCCGACTCGGTGTCCAGGGAGAACATCACACCGGAGGCGGCGAGGTCGGAGCGCACCATCTTCATCACGGCGATCGACAGCGAGACCTTGAAGTGGTCGAAGCCCTGGTCGATGCGGTAATGAATGGCGCGATCGGTGAACAGGCTGGCAAAACAGCGCCGGCAGGTGTCGAGTAGGCTCTCCGCGCCCTTGATGTTGAGGTATGAATCCTGTTGCCCGGCAAAGCTGGCCGTTGGCAGGTCCTCGGCGGTCGCCGAGCTTCGCACTGCCAGGCTGACGTCCTCGCCGTACTCCTGCTGCAGCGTGCGGTAGGCGTCCAGGATGTCGGCGGCCAGGTCGTCGGGCAGTCCGGCGCCGTAGACGATCTCCCTGGCGCGCTTACCCTTACGCGCCAGAGCCACGACGTCGTCGGGGTCGAGGTCGTCGAGTTCGGCGTGCAGCCGATCCCAGGCGCCGGCTTGGTCCAACATGTGCCGGTACGCCTGGGCGGTGATGGCAAATCCGTGCGGGACGCGAACACCCTGCGCGGACAGCTTCTGGACCATCTCACCCAGCGAGGCGTTCTTGCCTCCCACGATCGGCACGTCGTCGATACCGATGTCGTCGAAGAAGCGGACGTACTCGGACTTGTTCATGACCTGTCCTCTCAGGGCGTCAAGCAGCCGGCAGTATCGAGCGTGATCCACACATCATGTAACGATCGGCCGTGGCGCAACAGCGTGGTCTCGCATCCCGCGATCATCGGTCGAGTCCGGTGTGTGCACTCCATGCACGTTGCCAACCTTTCATTGCGGGGTATCCCAAGCCAGGGCCGAAGGTCACTCGAATTGGTGACGCACATCCGTCCCACGGGCGCCTCGCTCGTGTCCCTGCGCAGCGACCCGGACCGTATTCGGCCGGTCGACCAGTGGCCGAAGAACCTTTCGTCGCATCTGACGTGCGGCGGCTGGTGAAACTTCCCGGTTGCCGACATTGCCCTACCGACCTGCTGGTGATCATGGGCGCCAACCCGGCCGCGTCGCAGGGCTCGGTGCTGGCCGCGCCGGACGTGATGAGAATGATCGGCGCAATTCTCAAGCGCGACAGAGTAATTGTGATCGATCCGGTGCGGACGCAGACCGCCGCGCACGCGAACTCACCGGCACCGGTGGCGCACCAGGCCCGGGGCCCCAAAGAGGTTCTCGGCCAAGTGCCGGTGCCGTGCATGGTCGAAGAGATCGCCACACGGGCGGAGGGGCAGCTCAGGGCGCTGATCACCATCGTCGGCAACCCGGTGCGTGTCCTCACCTGGACGTAACAAGGTCCATGATGCGCTGCCGATGCTGGAAGCCATGATCTCCGTTGACAATTGGTCAACGAAACCACCCGCACGCAGATGTGATCCTGTCCGGGCTGTCACCCTTGGAACAACCTCATCACGACGACCCGGTGCTGCAGTTCGCGACGGCTTCTTCGACTACCTGGCGTTTACCTGCGGCCTCGACGGGCCGGCGATTCGCCGGCACTATTCGGCCGCTGCGATCAGGCCGGGCGGGGTGTCGATGCCGCGCGACTGGCGTCAAGCGCCTTTGCTGAGAACCTGATCCGCGGTCGCCCGCATCTGATCGGAGAGTCGGAGCAGATCATGCTCACCCACCCCGTTCGGCAGGGTGTAGGCCACTTGACGTAATTCGACGGCGTAATCGCGCAACTGCTGGCGTAGCCTCGCCTCAACGTTCAACATGACGGCTTCCTATCGGCTGGGACTCGGCTCGGGCGCCACTGTCATCGACCGGGCCGTCTCAATTTTTGCCGTCCGTTGACCCGTTGGCGATGCGGGCGGGGGCGTTTTAACCAGACTTTGACGGTCCATTTACCGTGCGCGTCATTTAGCGCCATCGCAAGGCGAAGTGCGGGCTACTACCCGGACTCGTCCAGGTCGGTCAGCTCATCCGGCTCGGGCGCGAGGAACACCGTTTCCTGCTGCTCCCGCCAATCGGCGACGTCGGCTTCCAGCGGTACTTCGCCGGCGAAATCCTGAGGCGTCTCCTCGTCTTCGGGCTCATCGGCGGCCAATCGCTGCTGTTCGGCAGCGTCGCCGACGGGAACGTCGTCGGGAAATGCAGTGTCATCGTCGGGCATGGGCGGCAATTTACCCGATGCACCTCCGCTGCTTCCGAGCCGTAGCGATCCGGGGTTGCGGCGGCTGCCCGCAGGCTACTATGCCGCCATGCCGCTCGACGATGGTTCGACGTTTGCCGGATACACCATCATCCGGCGGCTGGGATCCGGCGGTATGGGCGAGGTGTACCTGGCGCAACACCCCAGACTGCCGCGCCAGGACGCACTCAAAGTGGTCAAGGCCGAGGTGTCCGCCGACGACGAGTACCGGGAACGGTTTCATCGCGAGGCCGACACCGCCGCCGCGCTGTGGCATCCGCACATCGTGGCGGTACACGACCGTGGCGAGACCGACGGCCAGCTCTGGATCGACATGGACTACATCGACGGGACCGATGCCGGCGCTCTGCTCGAAGAGCGTTATCCCAACGGCATGCCCGGCCCCGAGGTCGTCGAGATCATCACCGGGGTGGCCGAGGCTCTGGATTACGCGCACGAACACCGGATGTTGCATCGCGACGTCAAGCCCGCCAACATGCTGATCGCCAAGCCCGATTCACCAGATCGGCGAGTCCTGTTGGCAGACTTCGGGATTGCCGGCCTGGTAGGTGAATCGACCGGGTTGACCGCCACCAACATGACGGTGGGCACCGTGGCCTACGCCGCCCCCGAGCAACTGATGGGCAAGGACCTCGACGGCCGCGCCGACCAGTACGCCCTGGCCGCGTCCGCGTACCAGCTGTTGACCGGTGAACCGCCGTTTCAGCACTCGAACCCCGCGGTGGTGATCAGCCAGCACCTCACCGCGGCGCCGCCGCCGATCGGCGACCGGCGTCCTTCGCTGGCCAACCTCGATCCGGTTTTCGCCAAGGCCCTCGCCAAAGATCCCAAGGATCGCTACCTGCGCTGCGTCGACTTCGCGCGGGCGCTGAGCCACCACTTGGGCGGCACCGGCGACACCGACGACACCAGCCTTTCGCTGGCCGCGGCATCGGCCCCGGGCCGCTCGTTGCTGCGGCCCGCGGTGCTCGTGCCCGCGCTGCTGGCCGTCGCGCTCGTCGTCGCGATCGTGGTCGCGGTGCAGGAACTCGTGCGCGCCGACGACGAGGAGCGCGCCAAGAAGGCGCCGGCAACGACCGCGACCACCCCGGCTTCGGCGACGACGCCGCCCTCCCAGGCCGCCGGGCCCACACCGGAGATACCGATCGTCGCGATCGGCGCGGCGTGCTATCCGCTGGGCAGCCTCGGCGCCACCAAGACGGGAGCCACCGCCTACTGCTCGACACTGGCGGGCACCGATAACAACATCTGGTCGCTGACCGAGAGCACGGTCGCCAGTCCGACCGTCACCGCCGCCCCGGAACCGGGCGAGTCGACGTTGCCCAGCGAGCAGGAGTCACCGGTGCTGGTCTGTGTGCAGCAGACGGGCCAGACGCGGCGGCAGTGCCTCGAGGAAATCCGCCGCGGCGTCGCGCCGCCGCCTCGCTGACCCCGCCGAACTAGGCCCGCCGGACCGGTGGTGGAGACCAGCCGCCGGTGAGCACCTCGGGTCGGGGCGCGTACAGCCGCATCGTCACGCCCAGCGGCCCCAACGGCGCGGGCAGCCAGTTGGCTTCGCGTTCCGGACCCGGGTGGTCGTGCTGGATGAGGATCTCCAGCGATCCGTCCGGGTCGTACCGCAGCGCGTCGCGGTCCCCGATCGCGAATCGGTCGAGTTCGTTGGCGACTTGAAACCCCTCCGCGTCGTACATCGTGATGGACCAGAACGCGTCGACCGGCGGTAATCTGTCCGCCTCGAAGCGCAGCACGTACGACCGGTCACCGGTCACCGCGGCACCGTCGGCATCCGCCGTGAGCAGCGGGTACACCGCATCCTCGGCCGGGTTGGCGCCCAGACCGACCAGCGACACGACGGCGCGGCGCAAGTAGTCGTTGCCGTAGACCCCGATACCCGCGCCCATCGTCATCCAGCCGTCGACGTTGGGCGCCAGGGTCGGGATGGACGCCACCAGTTCGGCTAACGCGTCCTGGCGGCCTTGCTCGATCTCGACCACCTGATCGGCGGTGAAGCGGCCGGCGTCGAACGCCTCGCCCGGCACGATCCCCAGGTTGGCCAGGCGGGCCAGAATGGAGAAGTCGGTCGCATGGGGCGGGTTGACGCACAACAGATCGGCCGCATACGACAGGTAGTCGAGGGCCGGCATCCCGTTGACGATTTTCAGCGGTTCGGTTGTCACGTCGTGGCCCGGATTGGCGACGAACTCCGGCTTGGCGCCCAGTTCGGTGACCGAGAAGCCGTCCTGCACGCGGTGGACGGCCGGATAGTCCGCCGGTCCGTTGGTCTGGGTCCTGCCGATGATCCAGACGTACGGCGTCGGCGCTCTGACGACGTGCGATCCCTCGGGCAGTTCGCCGGGTGGACCGGGGCCCACGATCACCAGATCCAGGGGGCCGGTTCCGGTGGTCCGTTTGCCCGGATTGGCGAAGACGTCGGTCCACATGTCGAGCATCGGCAACATGTAGTAGCGGTCGTCGGTGTCCGGGGCCGTCAGCCGAACCGGACCTGCGCGCAGGTCCAGCCAGGCGACCGAATACAGGGTGTCGAAGTTCGGCCGCACCACCGATCGAAAGTCGGCCGAGGGGAACGAACGCAGATGGGAGAATTCATTGGGCGGGCCGAACCCGGGTTTCGCGCCGGGCGCGGAGTGCAGCGACTGCAGGCGCGTGACGTCCATCGTCACCAGTGGATAGAAGTAGACGAAGGCTTCTTTGCTGAGCGTGCGCAGGTCGTTGGACAGCGTTGTCATGGTTCTCCCTGACCCGGTTGCGGAAGTGCAAAGAACCATAAGCACGCCGACCCGGAATTTCGCCGGTAACACGTATTTGACTTCTTGCTTCTTCAATCGACCGTCATGCCGATACAGTTGGGTGCGATGATCCAGACAGCCGCCCCGCCTGTGCTCACCGTGCGGTATGACGGAGCCGAACGCACCTTCGCCGCGGGCCACGACGTAGTCATTGGGCGTGATCTGCGGGCCGATGTCCGCGTCGCACACCCCCTCATCTCCCGCGTGCACCTGTTGCTGCGGTTCGACCAGGGTCGATGGGTTGCCATCGACAATGGCAGCCTGAACGGGTTGTACGTGAACAACCGCCGCGTGCACGAGGTCGACATCCACGACGGGCAGCGCATCAACATCGGCAACCCCGATGGCCCGGCCCTGGACTTCGAGGTCGGCCGCCGCGAGCAGGGATCGGTGGGTCGTCCACCCCCGACGACGGCCATGTCGATACCCGCTCGGCCCAGTGGTCCGATCCCGACGCAGAGCCCGCCGCAGCCGGGTGGGAACTGGGGCGGTGGCCCCCAGCAGCCGTCGACGACGCGGATGCCCGCGGCGCCGGGACGCCCGCCCGGACCGCCGTCGGGGCCGCAGCCGCGTTACCCGTCCGGCCCGCAACCCGTGCATCCGCAGGGCGGCCCGCCGCCGTCGCCGCAGATCTACCGGTCGTCCCCGGGGCAACAACAGCCGCCGCCGGTCATCGGCCCCACCGCGCAGGCGGGCAGCCGGACCTCGATGATGAAGATCCTGCGCCCGGGCCGCGGCGCGGACGTTCCGCCCGGTGCGGTGACGATCGGTCGCGCCGACGACAACGACATCGTCATTCCCGAGGTCCTGGCATCCCGGCACCACGCCACCCTGATCCCCGGCCCCAACGGCACCGAGATCCGCGACAACCGCAGCATCAACGGCACCTTCGTCAACGGCACCCGCGTCGAATCGGCGATCCTGCGGGACGGTGACGTGGTCACCATCGGCAACATCGACCTGGTCTTCGCCAACGGCGCGCTGTCCCGGCGCGAGGAAAGTCTGCTGGAAACCCGCACCGGCGGTCTGGACGTGCGCGGGGTCACGTGGACCATCGAGGGCAACAAGACGCTGCTGGACAACATCTCGCTGACCGCCCGCCCGGGGATGCTCACCGCGGTGATCGGTCCGTCCGGTGCGGGCAAGTCGACGTTCGCCAAGCTGGTGGCCGGCTACACCCATCCCACCAGCGGCACGGTGAGTTTCGAGGGGCACAACGTGCACGCCGAATACGCCTCGCTGCGCAGCAGGATCGGCATGGTGCCGCAGGACGACGTGGTGCACGGCCAGCTGACCGTGCGCCAAGCCCTGATGTATGCGGCCGAGCTCCGGCTGCCGCCGGACACCACCAAACAGGACCGCGAACAGGTGGTGGCCCGGGTCCTCGAGGAACTCGAGATGACCAAGCACCTCGAGACGAGGGTGGACAAGCTCTCGGGTGGTCAGCGCAAGCGCGCCTCGGTGGCGCTGGAGCTGCTCACCGGCCCGTCGTTGCTGATTCTGGACGAACCGACCTCCGGCCTGGACCCCGCGCTGGACCGGCAGGTGATGACCATGCTGCGGCAGTTGGCCGACGCCGGCCGCGTGGTGTTGGTGGTCACCCACTCGCTGACCTATCTGGACGTGTGCGACCAGGTGCTGCTGCTGGCTCCCGGTGGCAAGACCGCCTTCTGTGGGCCGCCGAGTCAGATCGGTCCGGCCATGGGAACCACCAACTGGGCCGACATCTTCAGCTCCGTCGCCGACGACCCGGACGGCGCCAAGGCGCGCTACCTCGCGCAGACCGGGCCGCCCCCGCCCGCCCCGCCCACCGAGAAACCCGCCGAGCTGGGCGAGGCGGCGCACACCAGCCTGGTTCGGCAGTTCTCGACCATCGCCCGACGGCAGATGCGGTTGATCATCTCCGACCGCGGCTACTTCATTTTCCTGGCGATCCTGCCGTTCATCATGGGTGCGCTGTCCATGTCGGTGCCTGGGGAGGTCGGCTTCAACGCCCCGCCGCTGACCAGCGATGCGCCCACCGAGCCGGCCCAGATCCTGGTGCTGCTCAATGTCGGCGCCGTCTTCATGGGTACCGCCCTGACGATCCGTGACCTGATCGGGGAGCGGGCGATCTTCCTGCGAGAACAGGCGGTGGGCCTGTCGACCACGGCATACCTGCTGGCCAAGGTGTGTGTCTACACCATCCTGGCGCTCATCCAGTCCGCGATCGTGACGGTGATCGCGCTACTCGGTAAGCCCGGCCCGAAGACCGGTGCGGTGGTGCTGGGCAGCCCCGCGCTGGAGCTGTACGTGGACATCGCGGCCACGACCGTCGCCTCGGCGATGCTGGGGTTGGTGTTGTCGGCGGTGGCCAAGTCGAACGAACAGATCATGCCGCTGCTGGTGGTGGCGGTCATGTCGCAGCTGGTGTTCTCCGGCGGCATGATCCCGGTGACCAATCGGCTGGGACTGGACCAGATGTCGTGGGTCACCCCGGCCAGATGGGGTTTCGCGGCCTCCGCCTCCACGATCGACCTCACCACGTTGTGTCCGGTACCGCAGGTCCCCAAGGACGCGCACTGGAAACACACGGCGTCAGCCTGGACGTTCGACATGGCGATGCTGGTGGTGCTCAGCATCTTCTACACGGGCTTCGTGCGCTGGAAGATCCGGCTGAAGAGCGGCTGACCGGCTGGTTCGCCAGCCGTTCGCCAGCCGTCAGCCGTCAGCCGTCGGTGCGCCACGTGCTCGGTGTCATCGGCAGCCGGGGGGCGTCGTCGAGGCCCTGCTCGGTCCGGATCAGTCCCGCGGCCTTCGCGGCGCCCGGCTTGAGGGCGGTGTCGGTGAAACCCATGGCTCCCGCGCCTGCGCTGGAGGCGGTGGCGGACTCCGCGGCCGGTTCGGGATCCAGGTATTCGTAGCCGCGCCCGAGCATCGTGGCGATGGCTCGTCGGCGCCGCGGCGCGGGAGTCGGCTCCTGAGGGGTGGCCGTGGCGTCCGGGGCTTCGGCGCTGTCGGGTTGCGGCGCCTTCTTGCGGGCCCCGGTCGTGGCCTGCCGCTTGGCAGTCGAACTCAGGTTGCCCACCAGGTAGCCGTAATCCTGCATGCCCAGACCGAGACCCGTCCCGGTCGGGGAGGGCGGCGCGGTGGACGGCGGCACGGGCGCCGCCGGCGCCGGCGCCGACGTGCTCACCTCGGCTGCGGGTGATGCGGGAGCCGGTGTCGACGTCGGCACGGTCGGTGCCAGCGCGACGACGGGCGGCGGAGGCGGGGAGCGCCGGGCAGCGCGGGTGGCGGCAGCGCCGCCAGTGCGGCCAGCCCCTTCAGCCCGATCGGCGCCAGCACCACCCCGGCGGCCAGCGGGATCAACGGCGTTGTCAGCAGCGGCACCAGGACCGTGATCAGCACCAGCGTCTGCTCCAGCAGCGTCTTGAGCAGTGCGATGGTGTCGGTGACAACCGTGCCGATGATCTCCACGGTGACGAACAGGATGGTGAAGCCGATGGTCGTGGGGTTTCCCGACGCGATGGCCGCGGTGAGGTCCAGCCCGACGTAGAACATCATCTGGGACAGGAAGGCGATATAGCTGCCGATGTCCATCGGGTAGCCCAGCGCGAACGCCACGTTGAACGGGCTGAAGTAGGTCAGCGGGTTGCCGAGAATGACCAGGTACGGGTCGAATCCGGAGAACATCGCCTGAAAGAAGGGCAGATTCGACAGCGCGTCGATGAGCGGCTGGATGTATTTGTCGTAGAAGTCGAGGTAACCGATGTTCTGCAGCCACTGCATGAACTCGTTCTGCTGGTCAGGCGGTAGCTGCAGTGAACTCGCCAAGGCCGTCGCATCGTCGTTGGCCTTGACGATCTCCGGCGGCAGTGTGGTGCCCGGCGCGGCCAGCAGTGCCGCGGTCGAAATCGCCTGGTATACCGCCATAACGGTGCCGGCCTGAATCCACATGCGCAGGTAGTCGGCCTCGTTGAGGGCGATCGGGATGGTGTTGACGCCGAAGAAGTTGGTGGCCAGCAAGACCGCGTGGGCGGCGTGGTTGGCGGCCAGTTCGGCCAGCGTCGGCATCGCCGCCAGGGCAGTCGTATATGCGGCCGCCGCGGTTTGCTGCTGAGTCGCCATCGCGGCGCTGTCGGTGCCGGCCTGGACAAGCCAGCCCAGGTAGGGAAGGTGGCCCGCGACGTAGGCCAGACTGCTCGGACCCTGCCAGGCCGTCGCCTGGACCTGCGCCAACAGCGCGGTCAGTTCGTTGGCGGTCTCGGCATAGGCGACACTCAGCGACTGCCAGGCCTCGGCGGAGGCGAGCAGCGGACCGGGTCCCGGGCCGCTGCTCAGCAGCGCCGAATGCACCTCCGGCGGCGAGGCCATCCAGATCGGGGCGCTCATCGCACGCCCCGCTATCGGTTGCGGCGGGTCGGCGGCTGTATCGGGACCGGCGCCGAGGCCGGTTCAGGTTCGTCTGGGCTGCTGAAGTGAACGTGCGACGTCATGGCTGGTCAGCTCTCTCGGGGTACACCGCCCCGGGTTGGCAGGTCGCGATGACGTGAGTCTCCTGGCTCTCGGATCGCCGCTCGCCTCGACTTCCAGCCATTGGCCGTGTCTGTTGAGGGTCGCTCCCCGATTACAGTGGCGGGACCGCGCCGGCCTTGCACCGGCTTCCTGCACCGTCGTCGCTCTTACGCGCACCATTGTCGCACGTCGCGGACGGCTACCGGGACTACTCCGCGATCACCGGCCCCACATGGTGTTGGCCGGCATCGGCCATTGCGGTGCCACAGTCGGTGGCTTGGGGCGGAAGAACAGGGCCCCGGCGACGGCGCGGTTGCGCAGCGCCGCCGCCCGCCAGGTGTTCACCGGGTGCGAGGCCAGCATGTTGGCCAGCCATACGAAGAACCCGGCCTCAGAGCCGGCCCGGTCGGCCATTCCGTCGAAATCCACCCAGCGCAGCAGGTATTTGCCCGCACTCAGCACGCCGATGGCACGGCGGGCGCCTTCCGGCCGGAGTGCGAACCCGTAGTTGTCGGCGGTGTATTCCATCGAGCGCGACAGTGCCTGACCCAAAAACGGGATCTTCATGGCCAGCTGACTCAGCTGCCGCCAGTAGGACGCGTGCCCGGCCGCGATGTGCCCGACTTCGTGACCGATGACGAACGCTAGTGCCTCGGGATCACGGGCCTGACCGCCGATCTCGAACAGGTCGCTGTAGACCACGACGTAGCGGCGGAAGCCGTGACCGCTGGCGAAGGCATTGATCCGGCCGTTGCCCAGCACGACGTAGGCGTCGGGCACCTCGGTCAGGCCGAACCGCTGGGCCGCCTCGACCACCAGCCAGTACCCCTCGGGGAATTGCGTGGGCGACATCTTGACGCCGTTGGCCCGCTGCTGCCCGTAGTTCAGTCCGCGGCCCAGGAACAGCAGGATCGGGGTGGCCAATAGCGAAAGCCACAGCACACTGACGGTTCCGGACAGCACCACCGCGATCGCGACCAGATAGAGCACGATGCTGGACACGATGACCAGAGCGAGCAGACCGATCTCCCACGGATGGCGGGCGGGCCGGTCCCAGTGCCCGTGCGGATGCTGGTGGGTCGGCGACTCCAAAATTGCCATGACGGTGGTGGACTCCCTGTCGTCGTAGATTCCCGGTCGGGGGCGGGCCACAACAGGCTCTTGGGCGGTCCTTGGGAGATTCTCCAGAAATCCTTGGAGTGCAGGTCGGCTCTCGAGTGGGCGGCACGTGAGCCGCGCCACAGCGCACTTCTATCATCTGGATATGACCGCCGGTGCCCTGGATATCACGCGATCGCCGGCGTTCACCCCCGATGAGGTTGCCCGATACTACGCGGCCGGCTGGTGGTCGGACGCGACCCTGTCGGACGCGGTACGCGCCAACGCCGCGCGGTCACCGGATCGGGTGGCGTACCTGAACCATCCCGACGACCATCCCGACTGCACACTGACCTGGCATGAGTTCGATTCAGCGGCAAGCGCTTTGGCGCGGCAGCTGGCCGGATGTGAGGTGGCGCCCCACGATCGGGTGGCAGTGTGGCACGGTGACTCGGCCGCGGTGCACGTGCTGTTCGTGGCGATCGAGCGTTGCGGCGCGGTAGCGGTCGGTATCGGTGCGCGCGCCGGGGCCCGCGAGGTTGCCCAACTGCTGGCAACGACGCAGCCGAAAATGCTGATCAGCGACCCGGCGCGGAGTGCTGCGGCAGCAGATGTCTGCGCGGGCTCGCCGATGACGGCTGCGGCGTTGCGTCCCGACCTGCGACTGGAGGCCGACCCGGCAACGGGCCCACTGGAATTCGGCCCGCAGCTGGGTGCCGACGACGTGTTCCTGATCAACTCCACGTCCGGGACCACCGGGTTGCCCAAATGCGTCGTGCACAGCCAGAACCGTTGGCACTACTTCCATCACAAGGCCGTCGCCAACGGGCTGCTGAGGTCCGAAGACGTGTTTCTGCCGGTGATACCGATGCCCTTCGGGTTCGGCATCTGGACCAGCCACACCACCCCGATCTACCTGGGCGCCACCGCGGTGCTGTTGGCACGGTTCACCCCCCGCGCGGCGTGCGAGGCGATAGCACGGCACCGGGCATCCGTATTGTGCTGTGTCAGTACACAATTGACGATGATCATGGCCGATCCGGCCAGCCGGGAAAACGACCTGAGTTCGCTGCGGGTCGTCTTCACCGGTGGAGAGGCGCTGCCGTACCGGCCGGCCGCGGAATTCGAACAACTCACCGGTGCGCAAATCCTGCAGTTCTACGGCTCCAACGAAACCGGGTTGCTCAGCGGGACAACGTTGGACGACCCGCTGCAGCAGCGGCTCCGCACCGGCGGCCGGATCGTGCCGGAGATGTCGGTGCGCCTGTTCGACGGCGACCGGGACGTGACGGACAGCGGGCGCGGCCAACCAGCGTGCCGCGGCCCGGCGACCAGCCTCGGCTATCTCGGGGGCACCGACCACGACAAACTCTTCACCCCCGACGGGTGGATGCGGATGGGTGACATCTGCGAGATAGACGCCGACGGTTACCTGACGGTCACCGGCCGCACTTCCGACTTCATCCTGCGGGGCGGCAAGAACATCAGCGCCGCCCAGGTGGAAGACGTCGCGATGACGCATCCCGCGCTCGCATTGGCGGCGGCCGTCGCCATGCCCGACCCGGTATTCGGCGAAAAAGTCTGCCTGTATGCCGAACTCGTCGATTCCCGCACGCTAGAGCTGGCGGACCTCACCGAACACCTGCTCGCTCTGGGAGTTTCGAAGGAATTGCTGCCCGAGCGTCTCATCGTGCTGGACGAACTGCCGCGCTCGTCCGGTGGCAAGATCGCCAAAGGTCAACTCCGCGAGGATATCCGGGCCAGAATGGAGGCAGGCGATGAACGCTCCTGACGCACGGCCAGGGGGTCTGCAGGTGTGGTCGCCGTCGGTGGTGCCACCCATCGGTGTCGACCTGACCGACGAACAAGCCTTGGCGGTGGCTTTCCGGCACCTTGCCTCGATCGGATTCGCCGAGAACATGGCCGGGCACATCACCTGGCAACTCGACGGACAAACGGACATGCTGGTCAACCCGTGGGGCCTGTGGTGGGCCGAACTGACTGCCTCGGACATCTGCGTGGTCGATTCCGGCGCGCGTGTCATTCGCGGCCGCTGGGATGTCACCCCGGCCATCCACATCCACACCGAACTGCACCGGGTGCGCGAGGACGCGCGGGTGGTCATCCACAATCACCCGTACTACGTGTGCGTGCTGGCCGCCCTCGGCAGGCTGCCCGAGCTGGTGCACCAAACGGGGGCGCTGTTCCTGGACGACCTGTGCCTGGTGGACAGCTACGACGGTGAAGTCGACAGCCCAACGCGCGCAGCCGATCTCGCCGCACATATCGGCAGCGCTAACCTCACCATCCTGGCCAATCACGGTGTCATCGCCACCGGGACCACCCTGCCCGAAGCCGTCTACCGGGCTGCCTGCATCGAGCGGGTGTGCCGGCTCGCCTACGACGTGCTGCTGACCGGGCAAGCCCCATCGCAGATGAGGTGGTCGGACATGGTGGGTATGCAGGCCTCGCTGATCGAACGCGCGGCCGACGTGTACTGGGCCGGGGCGGCGCGAATGACCATCAAAACCGACCCCGATGTGCTCACCTAGCCCGCCGCCGGGTGCAAGGAGACCGCCGACATGAAATCGATCGACGAGCTGGCCGCCGACCTCAGTTTCACCACGGCCAAGACCGGTGCCGATCGCTCCGTCACCTTCTTGCCCGATCCGCCTCGGGCGCACCGCCGTTACACGGTGATCTCGGTGGACGACCACATCGTCGAACCTCCGGACACGTTCACCGGGCGGTTGCCGCGCAAGTTCGCCGACCGCGCACCGAAGGTCGTCGACACCGCTGATGGGGGACAGACCTGGGTCTATGACGGCCACGTGCTGCCCAATGTCGGCTTCAACGCCGTGGTGGGGCGCCCGGTCGCAGAGTATGGCTTCGAGCCCGTCCGCTTCGACGAGATGCGGCGCGGCGCGTGGGATATCCAAGCACGCATCGCGGACATGGACCTCAACGGGATCTACGCGTCGCTGAACTTCCCGTCGTTCCTGCCGGGCTTCGCCGGCCAGCGCCTGCAACAGGTGACCGCGGACCGCGACCTCGCGTTGGCGTCGGTGCGGGCGTGGAACGACTGGCATCTACAGGCGTGGGCGGGGCCGTATCCCGAACGGATCATCCCCTGTCAGGCCCGTGGCTGCTGGACCCCGAACTCGGCGCGGCGATGATCCGGGAGAACGCCGAACGCGGTTTCCGCGCCGTCACTTTCAGCGAGAACCCGGCGATGCTCGGCTTCCCGAGCATCCACTCGGGCCACTGGGACCCGATGATGGCGGCGTGCGCCGAGACCGGCACGGTGGTCAACCTGCACATCGGCTCGTCCGGCTCGTCGCCGTCCACCACCGCGGATGCCCCGCCGGACGTGCCCGGCGTGCTGTTCTTCGCCTACGCCATCTCAGCGGCGGTGGATTGGCTGTACTCAGGTTTGCCCAGCAGGTTCCCGGATCTCAAGATCTGTCTGTCCGAGGGTGGAATCGGTTGGGTCGCCGGACTTTTGGACCGGCTCGACCATATGCTCAGCTACCACCAGATGTACGGGACGTGGCAGGCGCTCGGTGAAAAGCTCACGCCCGCAGAGGTATTCACCCGTAATTTCTGGTTCTGCGCGGTGGAGGACAAGTCGTCCTTCGTGCAATACCAGCGAATCGGCGCGGACAACATCATGCTCGAGGCGGACTATCCGCACTGCGACTCGACCTGGCCGCACACCCAGCAGACGATCCACGAAGAGATCGGCGGTCTACCCGGCGACGTGGTCCGCAAAATCACCTGGGAGAACGCCTCCCGGTTGTATCAGCACCCGGTGCCGGTCGACATCCAGCGCGACCCGGACGCCTTCTGATCGGTCTACTCGAACGCGGCGTTCGAGCTGTACACCCCGAGCAGGTCGCGGGCCGAGACGATCCCCAGCAGCTTGCCGTCGCGCTCCACCAGGATGTGCCGGATGTAGTGCTCCATCATCTGGGTGGCGACTTCGTCGACGGTGGCGTCGGCGTCGCACCAGACCAGCTTCGCGCTGGCTACGTCGGCGGCACGGACTGCGTTGGGGTCCTTGCCGCCGGCGACGACACGCAGCACGTCACGCTCACTGAGCAACGCGGACGGCCAGGCGTCGGCGCCGACCACGATCGCACCCAGGTTGTCGGCGGCCATCGCGGCGGCCGCGTCGGCCACCGTGGCATCGGACGCCACCCGGGCGACGGGGTCGCCGATGACCGAGGAGACGGGAAGGGACCCGGCCGAAGAGAAGGTAGTCATGCCACCATGCTCATCGCGGCCCGTGGCCGGCTCTAGTGACTTCAGTCCTCAATGCGACGGCCGAAGTGACCGAGATCAGGTGACCCATTCGGGTTGCGCGTCGGTGTCGACGGCGGAGAAATCCTTGTGGCCCAGTCCGGCCACGCAGCCGCCGTCGACGACGAATTCCGATCCGGTGGAGTAGCTGGACTCGTCACTGGCCAGGTACACGACCAGGTTGGACACTTCCTCGGGTTCGGCGGCCCGGCCCAGGGCGGTCTGGAAGATGTCCTCGGGCACCCACTCGGTCATCGGCGTCTTGATGAGTCCGGGGTGGATGGAATTCACCCGGATGCCGTTGGGACCCAGCTCCAGCGCGGCCGACTTGGTGAGGCCGCGGACGGCGAATTTGGTTGCGGTGTAACCGTGGCAGGCGATGGTGCCGGCGATGCCTTCGATGGAGGAGATGTTGATGATGGACCCGCGGCCCGCTTCCTTCATCGGTTTGACGACCGCACGGATGCCCAGGAAGACGCCGGTCAGGTTGATGTCCAGGATGCGCTGCCACTCCGAGAGCGCGTAGTCCTCGAAGGTGCCGATGTTGATGATCCCCGCGTTGTTCACCAGGATGTCGAGCCGGCCGAACTCCTGCAGGGTGGACGCGACCGCGGCGTCCCACTGCTCGGGTTGGGTGACGTCGAGGTGCAGGTAGCGGGCGGCGTCGCCGACTTCGGCGGCGACCGCTTTACCTTCGTCATCGAGAATGTCGCCGAAGACCACCCTGGCTCCCTCGGCGACCAGTTTGCGGACGTGGGCCGCGCCCATCCCGCGGGCGCCGCCACTGATCAGGGCGACCTTGTCGGTCAGACGGTTCGGCATCGACTCTCCTATCGGGGACGGCGGCGATCCTGGCACGGCCACCGAAGCTGCTCACCGGGCCACGAGCACATCCACCATACATTTCGCGACTGGTGTATGGCGGTCAGGACCCGGGTTGCGTTTTGGACGCCGGGGTATGTGTTCTGGGGCGAATGCGCTAGGCAGTTCGTAGGGCCCCACTGATCGGAGGGAAACGACGCATCCGCGCCGACTGCGCGTGGGTGGACGATTCCACTCTGTGCGGCAACAATTTTGGCAGGAGGTTGGATGGGAGACAACGGCTCACCCGAGGGCGCCGAAGCCGAACCGATCACTGATCTGCGATCGGCGCTGCGTCGGCTGCGGCGACATCCCGGCCAGTTGATCGAGACCGACCATCCCGTCGACCCGATCGGCGAAATCGCCGGCGTCTACCGGCGCATCGGTGCCGGCGGCACGGTGGAGCGGCCCACTCGGATCGGGCCGGCGATGATCTTCAACAACGTCACCGGCTTCCCGGGCGCCCGGGTCCTGGTCGGTCTGATGGCCAGCCGCAAACGGGTCGGGATCCTGCTCGAGTCCGCTCCCGACCGACTCACCCAGCGGATGGCGGCAGCCTACGAAAACGCAGTCCCGCCAGCGGAATTCACCGGTCAGCAGCCTCCCTGTCAAGAAGTCGTGCACCGGGCCGACGATCCCGGCTTCGACCTGCGCACGCTGCTGCCCGCGCCCACCAACACCGACCAGGATGCGGGTCCCTACTTCTGCCTGGGTCTGGTGTTGGGCAGCGATCCTGAGCTGGGCACCGACGTCACCATTCACCGGTTGTGCGTGCAGGGGCGCGACGAGATGACCATCTTCTTCGCGCCCGGACGGCACATCGACGCCTTCCGGCGCCGCGCCGAGGCCGCGGGACGCGCGTTCGAAATCACCGTGAACATGGGTTTGGATCCTGCGATTCCCATCGGTGCCACGTTCGAAGCCCCCACCACGCCACTGGGTTACGACGAACTGGCCATCGCCGGCGGCTTGCGCGGCCGGCCCGTCGAGCTGGTCCGCGGCGTCACGGTCGAACAGCAAGCGATCGCCGCCGCCGAGGTGGTCATCGAGGGCTACATCATTCCCGGGGAACGTCAGGCCGAGGACCAGAACACCCACACCGGCCACGCCATGCCCGAGTTCCCCGGCTACGACGGACCGGCAAACCAGGCGCTGCCGGTCATCAAGGTGACCGCGATTACGACGCGCAGGGACCCGATCCTGCAAACCCTCGTCGGCCCCGGCGAGGAACACGTCAGCCTCGCCGGCATCCCCACCGAGGCCAGCATCTACCACGCTCTGCACGACGCGATGCCCGGATTCGTCAGCGAGGTTTACTCACACAGTGCGGGAGAGGCGGAAAATTCCTCGCAATTCTGAAGTGCAACAAGAAAAATGCGTTCGACGATGGCCGGGCGCGACAGGCGGCCCTGCTGGCATTCGGGGTCTACTCGGAGCTCAAGAACGTCATCCTGGTCGACGCCGACGTCGACATCTACGACAGCGACGACGTGCTGTGGGCGATGCAGACCCGGATGCAGGGCAATCGCGACATCATCGTCATCCCGGGTGTCGCCGGCCATGTACTGGATCCCAGCCAGCAACCCAGCTACGACCCGACCCTGCCGGCCAAGGGAACCACCGCGAAGACCATTTTCGACGCCAGCGTTCCGTTCGACCTGCGTGAGCAATTCGAGCGGGCCCATTTCCGCGACGTCGACCCGCGCCCGTACGCCCCCGAGCTGAACCTGGAGTACCCGTGATCAATCTGACCGGCCAACCCGACCGGCTCGTCGTCGGCATCACCGGCGCCACCGGCATCGTGTACGGCGCCCGCGCGCTCGACATCCTGCGCAGCGTGGGAATCGAGACGCACCTGATCGTCACCCGCGCCGCCGGCCTCACCCGCGAATACGAAACGGACCTCACTCGCCAGGACCTGGAGGCGCGGGCCGACCACGTCTACAACGTCACCGACGTCGGCGCCCCGCTGGCCTCGGGCCCTTTCTGACCCCCGGGGAATGCTCATCGCGCCGGCATCGATGCGCAGCGTCGGGGAAATCGCCGGCGGCGTCAGCTCGTCGCTGTTGTCGCGGGCGGCCGACGTCGTCCTCAAAGAGCGCCGACCGTTGGTGCTCATGGTTCGTGAGGCGCCGCTCAACCTCATCCATCTGCGCAACATGGCCACCATCACCGAAGCCGGCGGCACCATCTTTCCGCCGGTGCCCGCGTTCTACTTTCGGCCGACCACCATCGAGGACATCGTCGACCATTCCGTCGGGCGGGCGCTGGACCAGTTCGGCATCCACACCGACGTGTTTCCCCGGTGGGACGAGGACCTGCGGCACAGCGTCGTTCGTCGCAGCGAAGACTAACCCCCGAAGCCGCGCCGGATTGATGGCATCCTGGCCGGGTGGGAGTGTTGTTCCGGTTGATCGAGGTGCTGCTGCTGCTCTTGCCGCTGGCCGGTCTGATCGTCGCGGGGGTCAAGGCGGTGTCGTCGCTGGGTCGCCGGGCGCAGCAGCAGACCGAGAACGCGGCGGCGTCCGAGGTGCGCGAAGTCCCGCCGGTGAATCAGGCGGCGCGGTGGCAGGCCATCCGGCGTGCCATCGACGCGCACGAGCAGACCGACGCCCGCTGGCTGCAGTACGAACTCGACGCGGCCAAACTGCTCGACTTCCCGCTGATGACCGACCTGCGCGATCCGCTGACCGCCGGATTTCACAAGGCCAAACTGCGCGCCGACCTGCACAAGCCGCTGCGGGCCGAGGACCTGGTCGACGACCGTGACGCCGCCGCTACGTATCTGGAAGCGGTGCAGGACTACGTCAGCGCCTTCGACGCCGCCGAAGCCGAGGCGATGCGCCGGCAGCGCAGTGACTTCTCCACCGAGGAGAGGCAACGGTTGGTGCGAGCGCAAAATCTGCTGCGCATCGCCGCGGACTCGGCTGCCACGGCCCAGGAGCGTAAGCACGCCTACGGGTTGGCCCGCACCGAACTCGACGGACTGGTCGTGTTGCCCGACGTCACCCGCGACGGTATCGAGCGTGGCATCGCCGGCGAGATCGACCCCTAGGACTGGTCGGTTTTCAGTCGCACCATGCGCGTGGTGGTGCTCTCGTCGAGGTCGACGAGTTCGCTGCGCGAGCGCAGGAAGTCGCTGAAAGACTTGAAGCCCAGAGACTTCTCGCTGAACGACGGGTTCATCCGCTTCATCTGCGCTTTGACTTCGGAATTGTGCAGCCAGTCGGCGTCGTCCTTTTCCTGCCCGATCCGCAGCGCCCGCTCGAGCAACCCGGTGGCGGCGGCCTGCGGGTCCGGTGGTGGCTGCTCGTCGTCGGTCTCGGCCTGGCTGGCGTGCCGGCCGCGTTTGCGGGTGGGGGCCGCGGTGGTCGAGATCCCGGGCAAGGCGTCGTAGGTGACGAACTCGTCGCAGGCGGCGGCGAGTGAGCCGCTGCTGGCCCCGGCCACCCCGATTCCGACGACGTATCGACCCAGCCGTTTGCAGCGTTGCGCCAGCGCGATGTAGTCCGAATCGCCGCCGACGATCACCACGTGGGTGAGGTCGGGTAGCCGGAACATGTCCTCCACGGCGTCAACGGCCAATCGGATGTCGGCGCCGTTCTTTCCGTAAGAGGCCGCCGGGAACAGCTGCACCAGGTCGACCGCGCGCCCGACCAGCCTGACCGTGGTAGTTGGCGTTCACCTCCGCCGACCAGTCGGCGTACGCCCGGGTGAGCACCAGCGTGCCGAACGAGGAGGCGAAGTCGATGATGGCGCCGAGGTCGACTTCGGCCGAGCGCAGCCTCTCCTTGTCCAGCCCCTTTTGGCCTTGTCCCGGTGGAACGTGTTGCGGCCGTGAACCTGGTCGTAGCGCGAGATGACGATGTTGTCGAAGTCGAAGTAGACGGCTACGCGCGTCGCGCTGGAATCGGTCATCGGGTCATCGTCTGCTATCGGCGGCTCGACTACCAGTGCGCGGCTGCACCCGGTAGGCGGTGCCGCGCTCGTCGCGCACCCAGAGGGTGTCGCCGTCGCCGATCGCGGTCCCCTCGGCGATCAGTTGCCGCTTGAGCACCTTGTGGGTGGCGGTGCTGGGCAGCTCGGCGGCAATGCGCACGTAGCGGGGGCGTGCTTTTAGGGGACAGGTCGGGCTGTTCGTTGAGGAAAGCTTCGAACGATTCCGGCTCGAGGGCGCGGTCCTGGTGCAGTACCACCGCGGCCATCACCGCATCGCCCACCCGCTCATCCGGCACCGCATACACCGCTACTCGGCTTATTGCATTGTGGCGCAACAGAATCCGTTCGATCGGTGCGGCCGCCAGGTTCTCGCCGTCCACCCGCATCCAGTCGGCGGTGCGGCCGGCCAGATAGATCCAGCCCTCGGCGTCCTGGTAGGCGAGATCTCCGGACCAGTACATGCCGTGGCGCAGCCGTTCGGCGTTTGCTTCGGGGTCGTTGTAGTAGCCGCTGAACAGCCCCGAACCGGTCGGGTTGACCAACTCGCCGATGGCCTCGTCGGCGTTGATCAGGGCGCCGTGCTCGTCGAAGCGGGCGACCGGGCACTGGGTGAGGGTCTCGCTGTTGTAGACCGCCGCGCCGCCCATGCCCTTGCCGATGGAGCCCGGCGGGGTGCCGGGTTCACGCACCACGATCACGGCGTTCTCGGTGGAGCCGAAACCGTCCTCGACCCGGGCGCCGAAGCGACGCGCGAACTGTTCGATGTCCTTTTCGTTCGCTTCGTTGCCGAACGCCACCCGCAGCGGGTTGTCGGCGTCGTCCTCGCGTTCCGGGGTGGCCAGGATGTAGGCGAGTGGTTTGCCGACGTAGTTCATGTACGTGGCGTTGTAGTGCCGAACGTCGCGCAGGAAGTTGGTCGCCGAGAACTTCGCCGGCACGATCGCCGCGCCGGAGACCACGGCGGGTGCCCAGCCGGCGACCACCGCGTTGGAGTGGAACAGCGGCATCGACACGTAGCAGGTGTCCTGCTCGGTCAGGGCGAAACGCTGGGTCAGGTTGACCCCGGCGAATACCGGCATCAGATGCGAGACCTGCACGGCTTTCGGGTTCCCACTGGTTCCGGAGGTGAAGATCATCATGAACGGGTCGGTCATCTCGACCTGACGATGCGGGACCAGGGTGCCGGCCTCGGCGACCAACTGCTTCCACTGCGGAGTCGAGGTGTCCAGGACCAGCGTGCCGGCCAGGTCGAGGCCGTCGAGCAGGGGCCGGTGCTCGGCGTCGGTCACCACGATCTGGCAGTCCGACCGGCGGATGTCGGCGGCCAGCGCCGCACCCCGCCGGGTGGTGTTCAGCCCGCACAGAACGTAGCCGCCCAGCCCGGCCGCGGCCATCTGGGTCAGCATGTCGGGTGTGTTGCCCAGCAGCGTCCCGATGTGCATCGGCCGGTTCGGGTCGGCGGCGGCCAGCAGCGCGGCCGCCTGGGCTGCCGACTCGGTCAGGTATTCGGCCCAAGTCCATTGCAGGTCACCGTATTTCACCGCGGTCGCGGAATCGGCCGTGCGCCGGTGCAGCAGGGTTTGAATGGTATCGGTCATGGCGTGGCCTTCGTTCCTCCGATGCCCGGTGGGGCGCATCGACCGCGGTATTCGATGCAGCAGCAACATTGCGTTTGTCAGGTTATGACAAGCGTCCCCGAGTGGCGCACAGGGGAGCAGGACACGGCTCGACGGTGTACTGGTCGTAGACGTACGTGGCTTCACCAGGGAGCTGGTGGGGCACACCTATGCTTGCGCCAATGGCGACGTGCGCGATCATCGGGGGCGGTCCGGCAGGGATGGTGCTGGGGCTGTTATTGGCCCGCGCCGGGGTTGACGTAACGCTGTTGGAGAAGCACGGCGACTTCCTGCGCGACTTTCGCGGCGACACCGTCCACTGCTCGACCATGCGACTCCTCGACGAACTCGGTCTGTGGGAGCGCTTTTCGGGCTTGCCGTTCACCGAAGTACGCAAAGCGGCCTTCGAGTCGAACGGTCGCGCGGTCACCTACATCGACTTCGAACGGCTACGCCACCAACCACATCCGTTCATTGCGATGGTGCCGCAGTGGGATCTGCTCAATCTGCTCGCCGCGGCCGCCGGCGCCGAACCCACCTTCACCCTGCGGATGAACACCGAGGTCACCGGGCTGGTCCGAGACGGTGAGCGGGTCCGCGGGGTCCGCTACCGGAGCGCCGACGGACCCGGCGAGCTGCGCGCCGACCTCACCGTCGCCTGCGATGGCCGCTGGTCGGTCGCGCGGCAGGCGGCCGGGCTGCGGGCCCACGACTACCCCGTCAAATTCGATGTGTGGTGGTTCAGGCTGCCGCGCCACGACGACACCGAATTCTCGTTTCTGCCACGCAGCGCCCCGGGCAAGGCGCTCGGTGTGATTCCGCGCGAGGGCTATTACCAGATCGCCTACATCGGCGCCAAAGGCTCCGATGCGCAGCTGCGGGCGCGGGGCATCGAGGCCTTCCGCCGCGAGGTCGCCGCGCTGGTGCCCGAAGCCGCGGACTCGGTCGGTGCACTGGCATCGATGGATGAGGTGAAACACCTCGACGTGCGGGTGAATCGCTTGCGCCGCTGGCACTGTGACGGCTTGTTGTGTATCGGCGACGCCGCGCACGCGATGTCGCCGCTGGGCGGGGTGGGCATCAACCTCGCGGTGCAGGATGCCGTCGCCGCCGCGAGAATACTGGCCCGACCGCTGCTGGAACACCGACTGAGCGGCCGTGACCTGGCGGCGGTCCGGCGCCGACGCGTATTTCCCACCGCGGTAACGCAATTCGTGCAGCGGATCCTGCACCGGGGGGCTGCTCGGTCCGCTGTTGCGCGGCCGGGACCCGGCCCCGCCGGCCACGCTCTTCCGAGTGATCGACCGGTTGCCGTGGCTTTCAGTGGTGCCGGCCTACTTCATCGGGGTTGGGGTGCTACCCGAGCATGCCCCGGCTTTCGCCCGCCGTCCCTGAACCCGCCGCGGATCGCCATCCCGGGCGCTGCCCGACCCCCGGAGGCTCGGTCGCAACCGCTCTACTAATGTAGAGTAAGCCCGTGCGACCAGCCAGCCTCCTGACCGATGGATAAGCGCCGCAAGCCCAACCCGGCCGAGCGCCGTCGCGAGCTATGCGACACGGCGATTCAGTTGTTGGCCGACGACGGCGCCAAGGGTTTGAGCCATCTCAAGGTCGACCGCAAAGCCGGCGTTCCGGACGGGACGACGTCCTTCTACTTCCGAACCCGTTCGGCGCTGCTGCTGGCCGCGGCGGAACGGCTGGCCGAGTTGGACCTGGCAAACCTTCAATCGGTTGCCGACGATCCCGCCGGCAGCAGGGCGGATGGCTCACCGTCGCTGCTGTCGCAGGTGGTGATCCGCAGCGGTTGCGAAC
This sequence comes from Mycobacterium kiyosense, assembly GCA_021654635.1. Lineage (NCBI taxonomy): Bacteria > Bacillati > Actinomycetota > Actinomycetes > Mycobacteriales > Mycobacteriaceae > Mycobacterium > Mycobacterium kiyosense. The sequence continues at coordinate 3,150,120 of AP025179.1, read as the reverse complement.
CCGAGCTGTCCCGGACCCGCGCCAGGTACGAGCTGACGATGCAGGCGGCCCGCGATCCGCAGCTGGCCGCCACCCTCGCGCACGGCACCGACGCGTTTACCAAGCTGCACCGCGAAATCCTGGTTCAGCTCATGCCGCACGGCGCGCAATTGGAGCCCGGCGTCGTCGAGGATCTGAGCAATGTGACGCTGACGTTCATCAACGGGCTGCTGTTGCGCTTTGCCCACGGCGACCGAATCGTCGACAGTGCAGAGCAACTCGACGGGATCCTGGCCGCCATCGCCCGGGGCATTCTGAAAAGTCCGGACAAGGGCCGACTCACCGGTGTCGGCGCCCCGCGCCCCGCCGCCCGCAGCAGGGCCAAAGAGCGTGGCTGAGCGGGCGGGTTCCAAGCGCCGCCGTGTCATCCGGGCCTTGTCACGGCAAGAGTCGTATGGTTCTCTACGAGTATAGAGATACAGGCGTCGGTGACCTTGCCAGTAGCCACGGGGTCGTCGGTGAAAGAAACAATCGATTAAGCGGAGCGTACAAATTGTGCAAGCTGTTTCGAGCGGCTTGAGTGTTGGAAACGACGGTGGCAGAGGAGTTTTCGTGACGACGAGTACTGACGTCGACCTAGCCGGCGTCCGGCTCAGTCCCACCTCGACTGTGCGCGGCTGGGAGTCCATGCCCGCTCTGGTGCCGTGATGGGAGACCGAGTAGCGGGAAAGGTCGCGTTCATCACCGGCGCCGCGCGCGGGCAGGGCCGCAGTCACGCCGTGCGGTTCGCGCAGGAGGGTGCCGACATCATCGCGATCGACATCTGCGGCCCGATCGACAACCTGACCTACGAGCCGTCGACGCCGGCCGATCTCGCCGAAACCGCCGAACTCGTCGGGGCCCTGGATCGTTACGTCGTGACCGCGCAGGTCGACGTCCGCGACTACGACGCGCTGAAGTCCGTTGTCGACGACGGTGTTGCCCGACTGGGCCGCCTCGACATCGTGGTGGCCAACGCGGGCATCGGCACCGTGGGCAACAAGCTGCACAAGATCGGCGAGAAGACCTGGCAGGACATGATCGACGTCAATATGTCCGGGGTCTGGAAAACGGTGAAATCCGCTGTGCCGCATCTGATCTCGGGTGGCCGTGGCGGTTCGGTCGTGCTGACCAGCTCGGTGGGCGGGCTCAAGGCACTCGCGCACACCGGCCATTACGTTGCCGCCAAACACGGTGTGGTGGGACTGATGCGCAGCTTCGCCGTCGAATTGGGACAGCACATGATCCGGGTGAACGCGGTGATGCCGACCCAGGTCAGCACCCCGATGGTGATGAACGACCGCACCTATCGCCTGTTCCGTCCCGACCTGCCAAATCCCGGGCCCGACGACCTCGCCCCGGCTTCGCAGCTGATGCATACGTTGCCGGTGCCCTGGGTGGACGCCGTCGACATCAGCAATGCCGTCCTATTCCTCGCCTCTGACGAATCTCGTTATGTCACCGGCGTTTCGCTTCCCGTCGACGCGGGCAGCTTGCTCAAGTAGAGGAGAGTCACATGCCCGAGTACGACTACGAAGAGATGAAGAAGGAAGCAGAGCAGTACATCAAGTTCGAAAAAGACGTCAAGAACCGGATCGCCTACATCACCTTCGACCGTCCCGAAGCGCAGAACTCCACCACGCTGGGGATGCGGCAGCACTATGCCGATCTGATCCACAAGTGCAACGTCGACGACGAGGTGAAGGTCGTGGTGATCCGCGGCGAGGGTGAGGATTTCGGCAGCGGCGGTGATCTGCCCGAACAGCGCGGAATGCTGGAGAACCCCGGCATGCCACTGCTGCACGAGGTGGCGATCAACGACGACGACGTCAAGTACCCGCCGGGCGGCTCCTACCGCTACCTGTCCACCGTCACCGACTTCTACGCCAAGGCCCGGGCCGGAAACCGGCCACTGCAGGAACTGCGCAAGATCAGCATCATCGAGGCCAAGGGGTACTGCTACGGATGGCACTTTTACCAAGCAGGTGACGCCGACCTGGTGGTCTCCTCCGACGACGCGCTGTTCGGCCATCCGGCGTTCCGGTACGTGGGCTGGGGTCCGCGGCTGTGGTGGTGGGCCGAGACCATGGGGTTGCGCAAGTTCTCCGAAATGCTTTTCACCGGACGGCCGTTCAGTGCGAAGGAGATGTACGACTGCGGCTTCATCAACAGTGTGGTACCCCGGGACAAGCTGGAAGCCGAGACGCAGAAATACGCCCTGGCCTGTTCCCGCTCCCGCCCGACCGACACCGTCGCAGTGCAGAAGACCTTCCTCGAGCTGTACAAGCAGCACAAGGGCGAGTACTTCGGCAGCCTGCTCACCGGCATGGTCGAGGGCATGCTGCCGATGATCGCCAACGACGCCGAGGAGGTCGACCTGACCGCGGGCACCTTCGAGAAGGGCCTCAACAACGTGGTCAAGGACAACGACCTGAACTTCCCGCCGGAATGGCGGCTCAGCCGGTCGGGACGCAGCAAGCCTTGAACGCGCTGGCGGCGAGAGCATGTCGGCACTGACGGTGGCCCGTCCATGACGGCGCCGCTGGACCGCACCGCAGCGTTGGTGACCGGCGCCAGCAGTGGTATCGGCGCGGCGGTGGCCAAAGCCCTTGCCGCCCAAGGGGCTGCGGTAGCGCTGCTGGCGCGGCGCGCCGACCGGCTGGCGGCGGTGCGAGCCGAGATCGAGTCCGCCGGCGGTACCGCGATATCGGTGCCCGCCGACGTTACCGACGCCGAGCAGGTGGCTGCAGCGGTCGATCAGGTCGTCGGCGAGTTCGGCCGCCTCGACATCGTGGTGAACAATGCCGGACTGATGCAATCGGGACCTGCGGCCACGGCGCCGCTGCGCGACTGGGAGGACATGGTGTCGGTCAACGTCGCCGGTGTCCTCTACGTCACCCGCGCCGCCCTTCCGCATCTTGTTGCGGCGGCGGCTGATTCGCCGCGCGGAGTCGCCGACCTGGTCAACATCAGTTCGACGGCCGGTTGGGTCGCGCGGCCGGGCACAGCGGTCTACTCGCTGACCAAGTTCGGGGTCAACGCATTCAGCGAGGGGCTGCGTCAGGAGATGATCGCCAGCCGGGTGCGCGTCGGGGTGGTAGGGCCGGGGACCGTCGACACCGAGATCTTCACCCATCTGGCCGCACCGTCCCGCGAGGCATTCGAGCGACAAACCGCCGGGATGATCAAGCTGGCTCCGGAGGACATCGCCGATGCCGTGCAGTACATGGTGACTCGCGATCGGCGGATGGCGGTCAACCAGATGCTGGTGCGCGCCGCCGAGCAGACCTGGTGACAGGCGAGGGGTACCGGCGGTTGTCGGTGACGCGTCTGGACGCGCGTTTCCGGTGGATCCCGACGGATTGCGCGCCGGCGGGGCGCAGCTGCTGACGGACCTGTTGCGTTCTGCCGAGACGTTGCCGGCGGACAACTGGGTCGTTGACCTCACCGGTTTCGAGGAGGTGGCGGCCGGCAGCACCGGCCGCAAGGTTGCGCTCACCGTTCGATACGCCAAGCTCGACGATGCTCTGCATACCGAGTTGTTCGTCAAGTTCTCCCGTGACCTCGACAACCCGGTCCGCGACAATGCCAGGACGCAGATGGAGCCGGAGGTGCGGTTCGCCGAACTGTCCCGCGCCCCGGGCTTTCCCATCGCGGTGCCCCGCGCACTCTTCGCCGACTACCACCGGCGGACGGGTGCCGGGATACTGATCACCGAGCGGATCATGTTCGGCAGCAACGGGATTGAACGCCACTATCCGAAGTGTTTGGACTACCGGATGCCGCGTCCGGAGGAACACTACCGGGCGTTGCTGACCGCGCTGGGCCGGCTGGCCGGCGCGCACCGGGCGGGCCTCCTGCCGCAGCATTCGACCGAGCACTTTCCGCTCGATGTGCGAGCGGCGACGGTGGGCGAGCGGCGCGTCCTGACCGCGGAACAGCTGGATCGAAAGCTTTGCCGGCTCACCGAGTTCATCGGAACCTGGCCGGGTCTGCTGCCAGTGGCGGATCCGGACTTTCTGGACCGGCTGCGCCGCGACGTGCCACGCGTTGCGCTGCACGAGGACCTCATTCTGCGCCAATTGGCCCGCGACACCGACTATGTCGCGCTGTGCCACTGGAACGCCAATGTGGACAACGCCTGGTTCTGGCGAGAGAGCGACGGCGTGCTGCGGTGTGGATTACTCGACTGGGGCTGTGTGAGCCAGATGAACCTGGGCATGGCGATCTGGGGGGCCATGTCGGGGGCCGAAACCGATTTGTGGAGCGACCATCTCGACGCGCTGCTGGAATTGTTCACCGACCAAGTCCGCCACAGCGGCGGACCGGCCCTGGACCCGGACCGGCTGCGCCGGCACACGTTGCGCTATGCCGCAGTGATGGGTGTCGCGTGGTTGCTCGACGTACCGGCGTTGCTCGGCAAACGATTCGGTACCGATGTGCCGCCGGATCGTTTCGACCCCCGCATCAGTGAGCACGAGGATGTGCGCGCACCGCTGCAAATGCTGGTGAACCTGCTGAACCTGTGGCAACGGCATCGCATCGGTGACTTGCTCGACGAGGCTATTGCCGAAGTACGCTGACTCCGGCATTGAGGAGGTTCGTCGATGACGATGCCGGGGCAGTCGGCACATACCCAACCCGCCGGGTTGCACCAGCCGGGGCGGCGACCAACCTGGACCCGGGTTGCCAGGTATCCGGTGCTTGCCCTGACGGTGCTCGTGCTGGGCTACCTGATCTTCCAGGTGTTCACTGCAAACGTGCACTCCGGGTCGCGCATCCAGCAGGCCGGCGGCACCCGGGTCACCCTCACCGCCCGCACCGTCGACGCTGCGCGGCCGACCGCCCAAGTGCTGACTCAGGCGCAACAGGTGATCCGGGCCCGGGCCAACAGAATCGGTATCCCGGACATACAGGTGGCCGTCAACGGCGACAACATCGTGGTCACTGTGCCCAGTGACCGCGCGGGCGACATCGACGCGCTGGTCCAGACGGCCCGGCTGGACCTGCGTCCGGTCATCAGCTCGGTGCCGGAACAGCCGGCCCCGTCCGTTGCGCCGGGGGCACCGCCGGCGCCCGCAGGTGGGGCAACGCCCCCCGAGTCAACCGAATCGGCGGTGCCGTCCGACCCGCGCCAGGACCTCGCCCAGCGCATCGCCCAGGAGAAGAAGTGGCGGCAGAGCGACAGCTCCTACCTCCAGATGGTTGCTCTACAGTTTCAGGCCACCCGGTGCGGCGGCCCCGACGTGCTGGCCGGCAACGACGACCCGCAGCTGCCACTCATCACCTGCGCCACCGACGCCAAGGCCGCGTACCTGCTCGGGCCGTCGATCATCGACGGTGCGGGCATCCAAGACGCCGACGCTGTCCAGGGTGGCAGCGGTTACCTCGTCAACCTGCAGTTCAACTCCAAGGCGACGGCCGTGTGGGCCGACTACACGGCCGCTCACGTCGGCACCCAGATCGCATTCACATTGGATACCCGAGTGCTCAGCGCTCCGGTGCTCAACGAGGCGATACCCGGCGGTCGTACGCAGTTGAGCGGCGGTGACCCGCCTTTCACTCAGGCAACCGCTCGCCGGCTCGCCACTGCCTTGACATCTGGATCGCTGCCGGTGGTGTTCGAGTCCTCGGCTCGCGAAACCGTTGCGCCACAACCCGGTTACCGTCACCCGATCGTCGGGTTGCCTCCCATCGCGCAGACCGCGCCCGCGCTCGTCGTGCTGCTGCTGTTGCTTGGTGCGCTGGTTTATCTGTACTGGCCGCGATCGGCTGCGCGCCCTTGACTGTTCGCACACTGGTTGCCGCCGGTGGCCGCACAACGACACGGTCAACGAATCGCAACGAAGAGTCACGATTCGGGCACCGGGCTGGATTCCCGGTGCACCGGATGCGACCGTGGTCGGCGTGAGTCTTGATGTCGGCGAACGATGCCACGCGTCGCGTGGGCATTGGGCGGACCGGCCGCCGCGCCGCTGCGCCCGCGGTCACTGGTTGTTGCCCGGCCACATGACCGTCGACACCGTGGCCTGCTCCTGTGGCGCCCACGTGCGCTGGGAGTGCGAGTGCGGCGCCGCCACCTACGGGCCGGCGCTGATCGAATCCTGCAGCGTGGCTCGCTAAAAGCCGCTGACCCGGCGAGGTTGCTGCGCTGCCGCGCCGGCGAAGGTGTCGAGCATCCCGGCCGCCGCGCGGTGCCAGGTGAACATCTCGGCGCGATGCCGCGCGCAGCCGCGACGAAGCTGTTCGGGCCGGCTGATCACGTCGGTGACCGCCGCTGCGATGGCCGCCGGATCGTTGTCGGCCACCGCACCGCTGTCGCCGGTCACGATCTCCGACAGTGCCGAGGTGCTCGACACCACGGCCGGCGTGCCGCACGCCAGCGATTCCAGCGCGGCCAGGCCGAACGTTTCATGCGGCCCGGGCGCCAGCGTGACGTCGGCCGATGCCAGCAGCGCGGCGACGGTACGCCGCTCGGCGACGAAACCGGTGAACTCGACCGGGAGCCCGGCGGCCTGACGCTGCAGCCTGGCCTGCAGCGGGCCCGCGCCGACGACGACCAGTCGGGCGTCCACACCGGCGTCACGCAGCGCGCCGAGGGCGTCGATGCTGCGGTCGACCCGCTTCTCCACCGACAACCGGCCGCAATGCACCAGCAGCAGCTGCTCGGGTGTGGCGAAGCGCTGACGCAGCACCGCACATCGGTGCCGCGGATGGAACGTGCCGAGGTCGACGCCCAGCGGGACGGTCACGACATTGGCCGCGCCGATGCGGTCGAACTCTTCCCGCGCGAAATCCGTTGTGCACACCACGGTGTCGTAGTCCGCTGCGGTGCGCCGATTCGCGAAGTCGGCGACCAGCCGCGCGGTTCGGCGCGGAAGCACCTGTCCGGCAAGGCGATCCAGACGTTCATGCGAGATCATCACGGTGGTGGCTCCGTGTGCGCGGCCCCATTGGCCGAGCGAGCGCAGGGTGAGCCGGTCGGAAACCTCCAGCGCGTCCGGGCGCAGTGCGGCCAGCAGCGCGCGAACCGGGCCGGGCATGATTGCCCGGTAGCCGCCTGTGAGCGGAAGCAGCTTGGCGGGCAACATGATTCGCACAACACCGGTATCCAGCTGGCTGCGCTGCGGGTACGGGCCCGGGACGATCAGGAAGACCTCATGGCCCCCGGCGCAGTACTCGGCGCCGAGTCGGTCGACCGCCGTGCGCAGCCCACCGGACCGGGGTCCGTAGAAGTTGGCGACCTGAACCACCCGCATACCGTGAGGAAAACCGTTGCGCATGTGCGGTCAACGAGCGCGCGCCGTCCGTCGCCTGAATACTGTGTGAACTCCGGCTCGGTGTCAGCTGGGCTTCTTCAGGTGGGGGCTAGCAGCCTGGTGCCAGGCCCTGGACATGTTGTTGAACTCGTCCTCGCAGTTGCCGGCCCGGTCCTCCGGCAGATCCCCGGAAGTCACAATGCCGGCGTTGGCCGTCGGATCCGATCCGTAGATCCAGCACTCCCAGTTGTACATCCGGGTGATGTCCATCGGATGTCCGTCCCAGAACGGCAATTCGTTGGCATCGCCGGCTTCTCTGGCACTCAGCTTCCAGTCCTGCGCGGTGTTCATCGCGATGCGCACACCGTTGGGGTAGGGCAGGTTGTCCGCGCCGGGGGCCAACAGTTCGAAGGCGGACAGCTGATCGGCCACGTCCTCCTCGCGCCCGGTGAAAGCCAGGTCGTAGATCGCCAGGGTGGCGTGACCGAGTTCGTGGTAGAAGGCGGAGATCTTTGCGTCGACGGCAGCCTGTACCGCATCCGGGTTGCCGGCATTGGCGAAGCGCTGCTCACTGTGCGCGATGTCCTCGTAGCACAGCAGCACTTCGTTGGTGTTGGGATCCCAGAAGTCGTTGTCGCCGCACGCCTTCCCCACCACCGCCACGTCGTGCGGCAGGTTCAAGGTGTCGTTGACGTGCTGGGAGACCGATTCCAGCACCTTGGCGTCCGCCATCAGCTTGCGGCCGGCTTGAGCATCCGGCGTTTCGGCCTCTTCGTAGCGGAACGTCATGGTGGCCCTCGTGGCCCCCGTGGCCCCGGTGGCAGCCGGGACCGGTTCCCCGGACCGGGGCGACTGCGACGTCGTGGCGGGCCGATTCGGTACCGACGTCTGGTCGGACTGGTGGCTCTTGGAGCCGCCGCAGCCGACGGCCGCCAGCAACGAAATACCGATGGCGACAACGACAACCGGCCTGCGCATTGATCCAGCCCCCTTACGATGACGCCCGCGCGTCAGGTGAGCGCGTCAGCGCCGACGTTGCGGAGCTCGGCACCCGTCAGAACGTTACGACAACCAAGTGCCGGAAATCGGGGATTCGCCCTGATAAGCACCGCGGGCGACCGGTGTCGGTTAAAAACTGTCTATCCCGGGATGAGAATGGTTGAATTAGCCGACTCCGCCGGGGTTCGTCTCGGCGTCGATCGAGAAGGTGATACCTCGTTGAACTGCTATGAGCCGCGGCCGGAACCCCGACCCGCGGCGCGGCCGGGGTTCACGCGTTGATCAGCCGGTTCATCTACCGTTTCGCGTTGCTGATCGTCGGGGTGTGGGCTCTGCTCGCCGTCGCGGGGAACGCCCTCACCCCGCCGCTGGAGCGGGTCGTGGCCGACGAGGACGAACCGTTCGTGCCGTCGGGTACCAGCACCGCGCTCGCGGTGCAGCGCTCGGCCGCGGCGTTCTCCCAAGTGCCCACCGACAACATCGCCTACCTGGTCCTGGCGCGAAATGCGATCATCGACGGCCATGACCGGGAGTTCTACAACCACCTGATCACGGCCCTGCGCGCGGACTCCGCGCATGTGCTCGAGCTGACCGACTGGTTGCGGGTGCCTGCCACCGCCGACGCCGCCACCAGCGACGATCAGCACGTAGTGCTGGCGCGGATGCGCCTGGCGGGCATGGTGGGCACCACCGAAGCGGTCGATTCGATCAACGCGGCCCGCGGCATCGTCGCACAGCTGCATCCGCCCGAGGGCCTGCGCGTCTACATCACCGGCGCCGGTGCCACCGTCATGGACGAGTTCGAGGCGATCGACCGCCAGACCCAGGTGATCTTGGCGATGACGTTCGCGGTACTGCTCATCCTGCTGCTGATCGTCTACCGTTCGCTGATCACCGCTATGGTCCCGCTGGTTTCGGTCTTCGTGGCGCTGTCCTTGTGCAAACCGGTGGTGACCGACCTGGCGTCCAAGGAACTGATCAGCATCTCGCTGTTCTCGCTGTCCGTCAGCGTCGCGGTGGCGGTCGGCGCCGGCACCAGCTTCGCGATGTTTCTGATCGGGCGCTACCACGAACGGCTGAGGCAAGGTTTCGCACCTGCCGCCGCGCTGGCCGACGCCTACCGCGGCGTGGCGCCGACGATCGTCGGTTCGGCGCTCATCGTCGTCGCACCGTTGGGGGCGCTGGCCTGGCTGAGCCTGGCTCGGATCAGCATGTTCGCGTCCACCGGAATTCTGTGTGCGATCGGCGTTCTCGCGACCGCCCTGTCGGCGTTGACGTTGACGCCGGCTCTGGTCGCGCTCGCCAGCCGCGCCGGTCTGGTCAGACCGCCGCAACGCAAAAGGTCTGCGGCGCCGCTGGCGCCGGGTCGGCACCCAGGTGGCGCGCTGGCCGGCGCCCATTCTGGTGTCCAGCGGCATCCTGATCCTGATTCTGATGATCGCGTTGCCCGGCGTCCCGATCGGTTGGGACGAAACCAGGACGACATCGGCGAAATCGGAGTCCCGGCGCGGCTACGACGTCGTCGACCGGCACTTCCCGCCCAATCAACTGTTTCCTGACGTCGTCACCATCGAAACCGACCATGACATCCGCACTCCCGCGGGGTTGACCGCTCTCGAACAGGTCACCAGCGCGATCATGGGGATCTCGGGCGTGCGGATGGTGCAGTCGGCCAGCCACCCCGCGGGGATGGTGTCCAAGCAGGCCGCGTTGACCGCCACCGCCGGCAACGTCGGTGACCGCATCGACGAGTTCTCCGACCGGCTCTCCGCCCGCGACGCGACGTTTGCAAACCTCGACAGCGGGCTGAGCGACCTGTTCAACGGCCTCGACCTCATGCAGTCGGGCACGTTGGCGGGCAGCTACGCGATCGGCGGCGTGAGCCTGGCGGTGCACATCACGCAGCAGGCCGTCAGTAAAATCCGTGCCCGGTCCGGGGATGTCTCCGAAATCTTCGATCCGTTGCGCAGCTTCGTCCGGACGATTACCGATTGCCGCCGGACGCCGGTGTGTTCGGCCGCCCAAGAGGCAACCCAGTGGTCGGCCACCGTCGTCAGCGATTCCACCAAGCTGGTCGATGCCGCGGAGCAACTGGCCAAGGCCGTTGCCGACGCGGCCACCTCGTCCGGTCTAGCCGGCGCCGCCGCCGTGATCAGCGCCGCCGGTGGGCAGATGGCCGAGATCCGGGCCAGGGGTTCGGGCCTGCGCGAGGTGCTGAACAACGTCCGTCCGGTACCCACCCAGGAGCTGCCGGCCTACCTGCACAGTCTGATGTCGGTCTCGCAGGGCAGCCCCGGCGTCAACCTCTACGCGTCCCGGACGATTCTGATCGACCCGACCATGCGGCCCGCGCTGGACGAATTCTTCTCCCAGAACGGGCATGCGACGCGCCTCTACGTCTACGGAAACGGCCACGAGTGGGGCGACGAGGGGGCGATCCGGGCACGCGCGATCTCCGCCGCGGTCGCCGATGCGACGAAAGACGGTGCGCTCAAACCGGCCACCGTGGAACTGACCGGCGTCGGGCCGGTCACTCGCGACCTGCAAGACATCATCGGCGGCGACTTGGCGCTGTTGGCGGTGCTCACCCTCGGCGTCATCCTGGTCATCTCCGCGGCGCTGCTGCGCAGCCCGATCGCGGGACTGGTCGTGCTGGGCACCATCGCGGCGTCCTATGTCTGCGCCCTGGGCGCCAGCGTGCTGTTCTGGCATCGGCTGCTGCACCACGAATTGCACTGGTCGGTCCCGCCGATCGCGTTCGTGTCGATGATCGGCGTGGCGTCCGGCGGTAATCTGCTGTTCGCGCTGCGGATCCGGGAGGGACTGGCCGCCGGGATGCGCACCAGCCTGATCCGGGCCTATGCCGCCACCGGCGGCGTGGTGACCGCCGGCGGCATCGTCGTAGGCATCGCCACGATCGCGCTCTCGGCGAGCCGGGTGTTGAACGTGGCGCAGATCGGCCTCACCGTCGGCGTCGGCCTGCTGCTCAACGCGCTGGTGATGCGCGCGTTCGTGCTGCCCGCCATGATGGTGGTGCTGGACCGTTGGCTGTGGTGGCCGCGGCGCTCGGCCGCAGACGAAGCCGAACTCGAGCCCGTCACCGCTTGATCCGCTGGGTTCCGAATGTGTTTGGGGTTCGCGAGGCTGCGGAGGAATTGCCATGAGCGGTGACCGGTTGCTGGCGGGTCGAGGTGCGGTGGTCGTCGGCGGCAGCCGCGGCATCGGACGGGCCGTTGCTGAGTTGCTTTGCGGCCTGGGCGCTTTCGTTGTGGTCAACGGCCGAGACCCGGAGGTGGTGCAGGGAACCGTTGCCGCGCTGACGAACGCCGGGGGGCAGGCCAGTGCGGTGATCGGCGCGGCCGACGACGAGCGCGTCGCGGCGGCGCTGATCGGGGAGTGCGCGAACGGATTCGGGCGGCTCGACATCCTGGTCAACTGCGCTGGGATCGCCGAACCGCCGCGGTCGTCGATATTGCGGATCACGACGCAGGAGTTCGACCACCTGATCGGATCGCATCTGGGTACGGTGTTCCACACCTGCCGCCTGGCCGCGCCGGTCATGGTGGCGCAGGGTCACGGCGCGATCATCAACACCGGTTCGGCGGCGTTTCTCGGCGACTACGGCGGCACCGGCTATCCCGCTGGCAAGGGCGCCGTCAACGCGTTGACGATGGCGATCGCCGCGGAGCTCAAGGCCGACGGGGTGCGGGCCAATGTGGTGTGCCCCGGAGCCAAGACGCGGCTGTCCACCGGGCCGGAGTATGAGCGGCACATCGCGGATCTGCATCGGCGTGGATTGCTCGACGAGCTGACGATGCGCGCATCGCTGGACGCCGCGCCCGCGGAGTACGTGGCACCGGTCTACGCCTACCTGGCCAGCGACCTGGCCCGCGACGTCACCGGTCAAATCCTGGTTGCCGCAGGCGGTTTCGTCGGACGCTACGACCGGCCGACCCCGAAGTTGCTGGGCTACCGCGACCACCACGACAGCGACCCGTGGTCGGTGGCCGAGTTGCACGCGCTGATCGGCGGTTGATCGGCTGCGGCTCGGCTATGCGAACCCGATGCATTCCAGGTTTACCCGCATGAGCAGGCGGGTAATGAGGTACCGGGGGATTTTGCGCTCGACGGGGAGCCGGGGATCCTGATTTCGAAACACCTTGCACGCCAACAACTCAGGTAGGCGGCCAATGGAACGTTTAAGCGGAATAGACGCATTTTTTCTCTACATGGAGACGCCGACGCAGCCGTTGAATGTGTGCTGCGTGCTGGAATTGGACTCGTCGACCATGCCGGGTGGCTACAACTACGGCCGGCTACGGGCCCTGCTCGCCCAACACGTCCGGGCTGTCCCGGAGTTCCGGATGAAACTCGCCGACAGCCAATTCAACCCCGACCATCCGGTGTGGGTCGACGACGAAGACTTCAAGTTGCGGCGCCACCTGCACCGCGTCGCCGTGCCCGCGCCGGGCGGCCGCCGTGAACTGGCCGAGATCTGCGGGCATATCGCGGCACTGCCGCTGGACCGCGACCACCCGCTGTGGGAGATGTGGGTGATCGAGGGAGGGGCTCGGGAGCATTGCCTGACGGTGCTGCTCAAGGTGCATCACGCGGTGGTCGACGGGGTGGCCGGGGCAAACCTGCTGGCCCAGCTGTGCGGCCGGCAGCCCGACGCGCCGGTGCCCGAACCGGTCACCGGTGCGGGGCGGGCGAGCACCCTGCGGATCGCGGCAACCGGGTTGCTGAACGTCGTGAAACGGCCGCTGCGCCTGGCGACCGTGGTGCCCGCGACACTGGTGACCCTGGCTCAGACGGCGTTGCGCGCCCGGGACGGCCGTACCATGGCGGCTCCGTTCAGTGCGCCCACGACTCCGTTCAACGGTCCGCTGACGCGGCAGCGCAACGTCGCCTACACCCAACTCGACATGCGCGACGTCAAACGGGTCAAGAACGCGTTCGGGGTGACGGTCAACGACGTGGTGGTGGCGCTGTGTGCCGGGGTGTTGCGGCGATACCTGCTCGAACGCGACGCGCTGCCGGATACGCCGCTGGTGGCAACTGTGCCGGTGTCGGTGCGCGACAAATCCGACCGGCCCGGGCGCAACCAGACCACGTGGATGTTCTGCCGGCTGGCCATTCACATCAGCGACCCCGTCGAGCGCCTCCACGCCATTGCGGCGGGCAACGCCGCCGCCAAGGAGCACACCGCGGCCATGGGGCCCAGCCTGCTGCACGACTGGACCGAGTTCGGTGGGCAGACGATGTTCGGCGCGGCGATGCGCATCCTGCCGCGAATTCCGTTGAGTACCAGTCCCGTTTACAACATGATCTTGTCGAACGTGCCCGGGCCGCAGGACAAGTTGTATTTCCTGGGTTGCGGACTCGAGTCGATGTACCCGCTGGGTCCGCTGCTCGGCGGTGCGGGACTCAACATCACCGTGATGTCGCTCAACGGGGCGCTGGGCATCGGCATCATCTCCTGCCCCGACCTGTTGCCGGAATTGTGGGGGATGGCCGACGCGTTTCCCGATGCGCTCAAGGAGCTGCTGGTGTGCAGCGATCGGGTGCAGCGCAGCGCCGCTGCGGAGGATTAAGACCAGTTGCCGGTGCCGGTCGCCAGCGCCTCGACGGCTGCGTTGACATTCGGGATGACGGGGGCGCCGTAGCGGGCCACGATCTGGCCGAGCGCGCGGGCGATGTGCGGTCCGACGGCGTCGGCCAGCAGGGTGTCCTCGGCGATCACGATGCCGTTGACGATGTGCCCGGCCCGCAGCCGGCCGTCGCGGGCCACTTCGTAGCGCCAGTCGCCGATCTGGATGCGCTCCGGATTGGAGGAGAAGAATCCGCGCTTGGCCGGCGTGTGCACCACGCCGGGGAGGCCGGCGAAAATCCGGACCACCAGCGCCACACCGCCGGGCCCCGACAGCGCGCCGGCGATGGTTCGACTGACGCGGTCGGGATCGAATTCGAGCATCAGTTGTCCATCGGCAGCACGAAGGTGGGTTTGATGGTCTCACCGGTTCCGGTGCGCCGCACCGCTGTTCCCGCGGTGTAGAACTCCACGGTGTGGTGACCCCACGCGTAGTTCGAAACGGCGAAGTGCACGCCGACAACGCCGGTGCCGCCGTCGCGCTCCGCCTCGGTCTGCATACGCGACATCGCCAGCTCACGCGCCTGATAGTTGCCCTGCGTCCACTGCGGCATTTCCATGTTGCGGCCCATCTGCTTGAGCGTCTGCATGAAACCCTGCACGGCGATGTGAAATACGCAGTTGCCCATCACGAATGCCACCGGGGTGTGCCCGGAGCGCAGCAGCGTCACCATGTCCTGACCGGACAGGTGACTGGTGAACGCCTGCCCGTTGGGGCGACGGAAGGCGCCCGGCTTCTCGGTGTAACGGACCGCGGTGCCCACCGCCATGAACTCCAGGTGCTCGCCGCCCTCGCCGTGATGGCGCCAATTGAGCCGCACCCCGACGATTCCGTCGGCGTGCAGGGCGTCGGCTTCGGCCTGCATACGCGCCATCGCGTTCCAGCGCGCCCGATAGGTCGCCTCGGTGAGCACGCCCAGTTCCTGCTGCTGGCGCATGCCGGTGAACTGGTAGCCGACGTGATAGACCGAAACCCCCATCACCAACTCGATCGGTTCGAACCCGGCGCCGTGCAGCAGCGCGAACTCGTTGATCGACAAGTCCGACGTCCACGACTTCGACGCGTGCGACAAGCGTTCGCTGGCTACCGGATCGAGCGCGTTTGGCTCCATGTGCGGACGTCCCTCCTGTGGTTTGCGTCAGCGTACCGAGCCTTACGTCACGGTGATCGCGTCCTCCGGACAATCCCGGGCTCCTGTGAGCGCGTGTTGCTCGAGTTCGCCGGACACTTGGGCGACGAGCACGACGGAGTGGCCGAGGTCGTCGCAGTCGTAAACGTCGGGCGCCAGTGAGTAGCAGCGGCCGTGGCCCACACACCGGTCGGGGTCGACGGTGACGTGCTTCATCGCTGCGTCGGGGCGAAGGTCAGCGGCAGCGCCTCCACCGAGCGCAGCGCGGCAGTGTTCTTCAGTTCGGTGCCGGGTGGAATCTCGTAATCCGGTATGCGCCGGTGGAATTCGCGTAGTGCCACCCGCAGCTCCATCCGGGCCAGGTGGGATCCGAGGCAGCGGTGCGGGCCGCCGCCGAACGCCCGGTGACGGTTCGGGCTGCGAGCGAAGTCCACCAGTTCGGGGTCGGGGAATTCGGCCGGGTCGGTGTTGGCGGCGCCCAGCAAGGGGCTGACCCGCTCGCCCTTGCTGATCGGACAGCCCCCGACCTCGACGTCCTGCATCGCTATCCGCACCACCCCGGGAACCGGTGTCTCCCAACGCAACAACTCCTCGACCGCATGCGGCAGGATGTCCGGCTGCTCGACGAGCTGGTGGCGGTGCTCCGGGTGGCGCGCCAGATAGACGAAAAAGCAGTCCAGCGAATCGGTGACCGTGTCCAGCCCGGCGATCAGGAACAGAAAGCAGATGTCGAGCAACTCCTCGCGGGACAGCTTCTCCTGGGCCGCTGCGTCCTCGCCCTTGAAGTGCGTCGCGATCAGCGCGGACAGCACGTCGTCGCGGGGGGTTCGCGATGTGGTCGTCGATCGCGCGGTCGAAATACTCGTAAATCTGCTGGGCCACCGGGGCCGAGGCCGAATGCCGATCATCCCAGTCGGTGCTGCCCTCCGGGCGGATGACGCCGTCCTTCCACTCCAGGAACTTGTCCAGGTCTTCCAGCGGCAGACCTAACAGCTGCAGGAACACCGTGCACGGCAACGGCACCGCGAACTCGGCGTGGAAATCGCACGCGCCGCGCTCGGCGAAGGCGTCGATCATCTCGTTGACCAGCGCGCTCACCTGAGGTTCCCGGCGGGCCATCTCGCGCGGGGTGAACAGCGGGTCGAGGACGCGCCGGTACTTGGCATGGTCGGGCGGGTCGATCTGCAGCGGGATCAGCGGCCGCAGGTTGCCGAGATCCACCGCGTCCATGTTCGACGAGAACAGGTCGGTGCGCTTGAGTGCCATCTCGATATCCGACAGCCGGCTGAGCACCACCGCCTGCGGCGACCGGAACACCGGCGCCGACTCCCGCAGCGCCTTGTACATAGGTTGCGGCTCGGCGAGACCCACCACGGCCTGGTCGACGAAGGATTCGGCTTCAGTCATGTAGCCAGACTGGCACCGCGCCGAGCGGTGGGCAATCCTTTGTTGCAAAAATACGTAAGTTAGGGAAGTTATGGGTGTGGTTGCTGTCGCCGGTGCAGGAATGCCGATGCGGCGTGCACCGCTCCGCGCAGGGCGTAAACGGCCGTTACCACCGACAGCACGATCAGCAGGACGAAGGTCGGCAGCCAATTGGCACGACTGTGGTTGACGTCCCACCAGATGACCGTGAACAGCAGTACGCAGATCAGCAGCACGACGTCGCGCCAGTTGCCCTGATACGTCGCCGCGGCCTGACGCAGTCGACGGCCCCGGTCCGTCGCCTCCACCAGGTCGTCGATGCGGGCGTCGATGGTGCGCTGAAGTTCGGCTCGTCTTCGGGTCGCCTCCGGGGGGAGGCGGTCGAGCAGGTCCATGTCCTGTTTGATCAGGCCGCGAAAGTCCGGGCCGCGGAATTGGCCGGCCGCCACGGCCAGCATGACGCCACCGAGGATCGGTGCACTGTTGAGCGCGATCTGTCCCACACCAGCCACGGCCGGCCCTCCTTTGCCCACGACGTTGTGTCGAGGATCGCCGACGCGGGGGAGCGGATCAACTGATTGCGGTGCGGCGAACCCGCCGCTGTACTCGAGAGGGATGGGCTCCTGGACATCCGTCGAGCCGGCCGACCCGCCAGCGGCGATGGACACCTGTCCAGCATTGTCCGGTTTGCCGATCGTTATCTCCTCTCGAGAGACCAATCCCGCGTCATGAACTCGAGCTGTCGAGACCGTTCTTGCTTGCGGTATGGCGTCCTTGCCCGAGGCTGGACGAAGGACTAAAGTTCAAGACGAAACCAGACACGTGTCCATAATCGACGGCATTGGCAGCCCGCTTGAGCCGTGCGCCGCGACGGTGTCGCCACTCGGAGGACCTTCCATGACCAGCAGGTACGCCGGCCTCAGCCGGGACCAGCTCGCCACCCTGGTACCGGAGCTGCTGTTGATCGGCCAGATGATCGACCGCTCCGGAATGGCCTGGTGCATCCAGCAATTCGGCCGGCCGGCCATGTTGCAGATCGCCATCGACGAATGGGCCGGCGCCAGCCCGCTGTACACCAAACGCATGCAGCGCGCGCTGCGCTTCGAGGGCGACGACGTGGTCACCATCTTCAAAGGCCTGCAGCTCGACATCGGTGCTCCACCGCAGTTCATGGACTTTCGCTACACCGTGCACGATCGCTGGCACGGCGAGTTCCACCTCGACCACTGCGGGGCACTGCTGGATGTGGAACCGATGGGCGAAGAGTACGTGCGTGGCATGTGCCACGACATCGAGGACCCCACGTTCGACGCCACCGCACTGGCCACCAACCGCAAGGCCCAGGTCCGGCCGATTCACCGGCCGCCCCGGGTACCCTCCGACCGCAACCCGCACTGCGCCTGGACGGTGATCATCGACGACTCCCACCCGGAGGTCGGTTTCATCCCCGCCCTCGACATCGTCGGCCGGACCCGGGCCGCCACGACTGAACTGGACGACATCGACGAAACCGAGCCGGGGCAGTCCGACTACTCCGGCCCGCTGGTGTCCGACTTCGATTTCGGCGCGTTCTCGCATTCGGCGCTGGTGCGCCTCGCCGACGAGGTGTGCCTGCAGATGCACCTGCTGCACCTCTCGTTCGTCCTCGCGGTGAACGAGCACGCCGGCGACGACGCGGAGCTCACCCGCTCGATAGCCACCAAGCAGGCGATCGGGGTGGCGGGCCTGGCGGCCGAGCGGATCCACCGGGCGCTGGACCTGCCGGCCGGCGTCGAGGGTGCGGTCCGGGTGCTGGAATTGCACCCGTTGTTCAATCCCGCCGCGTATGTGTCGGCTGACTTCGAAGCCGACCGGATGCACCTGCACCCGTCACCGGCCCACGAGGACGACGCGTGGCCGGCGCTGGTCTCGCCAAGCTCCATCGAGCCGTTGCAGGCGATCGTGGCCGCGGTCGACCCGCATCTGAGCGTCGAAGTCAGCGGCACGCCGACGGACTGGACCGCGATTGTGATCGAAACCGACACGGCGGCAAAGGAATTCTCCGAGGTCGCGGTCACCAAGTTCAGTGGCGGGTCGACGTTCGTCTTTCAGCCGCGCAAGTCGTTGCCCCTGACCCCGGTGTAACGCGCGGCAGTCCGTCCCGACCTTGCAGGGGCGGTTGTTGTCGGTGGGTCTTCGTAGAATTCGGGTATGTCGTCGAGCACGTGTGGGGAGATCGCCGCGGTGCTCGACGGGCTCGATGGGGGCTCGATGGCGAGGCGGATCGCTTGTGTGAGTTGAGCTTTGAGGCCTCGACCACTGCGGAGCTGCTGGGTGTGATCGACCGGGTGGAACGCATCGTGCGCAAGCTGGCGGTGCCCGGGCATGCGGTGATCAACCAACTCTCGCGGCGGCCACCAATGCTGAGCTGTGCGGCACCCTGGCCCAGGCGTTGTCGAATCGGTTGCGGATCAACAAAAGTGACGCCAACCAACGCATCACCCAGGCCGCCGATCTGGGGCCGCGCCGGGCGATCACCGGCCAGCCGCTGGGCCCGGCGCTGCCCCAGACCGCGGCCGCCCAACGCGACGGGCTGATCGGGGCCGAGCACGTCAACATCATTCAGGGGTTCTTCAACAAGCTGCCCGACACCGTCGATGCGCCTGCCCGCGCCGAAGCCGAAGCCAAACTGGCGTTGATCGCCGGGGGGTATCGCCCCGACCAACTCGCCGACTACGCCCAGGTCTACAAAGACTGCCTCAAACCCGACGGCGACTTTAGGCCCGACGAACCCGAACACACCCGCAAACGCGGCATCACCCTGGGCCGCCCAGCAACCCGACGGAATGACCAAGATCAGCGGCTGGCTGACCCCCCAATGCCGCGCCACCGTCGAACCGGTGCTGGCCAAACTCGCCGCCCCCGGCATGGCCAACCCCGACGACGACCACCCCATCCTCGACGGGCGCGCCGCCCAAGACGCCGTGGACCGCGACACCCGCACCGCCGAGCAGCGCACCCACGACGCCCTGATGGGCGCCCTGCGCGTCCTGCTGCAGTCCGGCACACTCGGCCAACACCACGGCCTGCCCACCACCCTCATCGTGACCACCACCCTGGCCGAACTCGAAGCCGGCGCCGGCCGCGCCCTGACCGCCGGTGGCACCCTGCTGCCCATGACCGACGTGATCGGCCTGGCCGCCCGCGCGCACCACTACCTGGCCGTCTTCGACCACGACAAAACCCTGGCCCTCTACCACGGCAAACGCCTGGCCACCCCCGAACAACGCCTGGTCCTGCTGGGCAAGACCGCGGCTGCACCAAACCGGGCTGCACCGTGCCCGGCTACTGGACCCAGGTCCACCACCTCGAAGGCTGGTTCGCCACACAACGCACCCACATCGACGAACTCACCCTGGCCTGCGGACCCGACAACCGCTTGGTCGAACTGCGCAACTACATCACCCGCCGCAACGCCCACGGCCTCACCGAATGGATCCCCCCGAACACCTCGACCACGGCCAACCCCGCACCAACTGCATGCACCACCCCGAACGACCACTGCAACCCGACCCCAAACCCGAGGACGACCCCTAGCGGCCCGGGGTGTGACGCCTCAGGCGACCGATGCGCCCAGGATGAGATTGACCGCTTCGTCGAGTTGACCGGCGACCTCCTGGTAGGTGAGGAAGCGGGCGGTCATCAGCGCGCCCGCGAAAGTCATCTGCAGCGTGGACTTCACCGAACGCGGCCAACCGGGCCCCAGCGCGGCACCGATCCGCCGCGATACCTCCTCGGCGATCTGTTGACGCAACGGCGCAACGGCGGGGTCGTCGGCCATCAGGGCCGCTCCGCAGCCGGCGGTGAGTTCGGGCTCGTCGGCAACCACCAGCGCCATGTCCCGCATGGTCGCGCTCACCCGCGTCTTGGTGGTGTCGTTGACGTCGGTGTGCAGCGGCAGCTCACGCAACAACCGCAGGTAGACCGCCGCAACCAGAGCGCTTTTCGACGAAAAGTAGGTATAGGCGCTGGCCGGTGACACACCCGCGCGCTGCGCCACCGCGCGCATCGTCAGGTCGGCATACGAGGATTCCCGCAATTCCTCCAGGCCGGCGTCGAGGACTTTGCGAATCGTCTGCCCCGGCCGCCGATCCGACCGGCGAGCTGCCGCTCCTTGGCCCGCGGCGCCGACATGACCGGTCGTCGGCAGCGCCGCGTCTCTAGACACCCGTCCAGTGTAGGAAAGGACGACTGTCAGCCACAACTAGCCGACAAATACGTTCTGATCAGGCCAGAACCACGTCAGGTAAGCAATCGGCGACCCTGGCCAACCTTGCCGGATGGCGACAATGCCGATAGCGTCGCGAGAAGATAACAGACAGCTGTCCAGAAATTTGCGGGAGGGATCGGACGTGGCCGACGATCGTGTGCTGGTGACCGGAGCGTTCGGACTCGTCGGGTCCGCGGTGGTGGCCCAGTTGGCCGGCGAAGGCCGCAGCGTCGTTGCCACCGACCTCGACGCGCCCGCGCACCGCAAACGCGCGCGGGAACTCACTGC
This sequence comes from Mycobacterium kiyosense, assembly GCA_021654635.1. Taxonomy (NCBI): domain Bacteria; kingdom Bacillati; phylum Actinomycetota; class Actinomycetes; order Mycobacteriales; family Mycobacteriaceae; genus Mycobacterium; species Mycobacterium kiyosense. The sequence continues at coordinate 3,129,102 of AP025179.1, read as the reverse complement.
GCATCCGTCGGTGCAGGTCAGCTGGGCCGACCTCACTTCACCGTCGGACGTTAAGGCACTGCTCGAGACGGCCGCCCCCACCGTCGTCATCCATCTGGCCGCGATCATCCCGCCGTTCTGTTACGCGCGTCGGCAGCTCGCATACGCCGTCAACGTGGCGGCCACCGCGACCTTGGTCAGGGCCGCCGAACAGATGCCGACGCCGCCCCGATTCGTGCAGGCATCCAGCATCGCGGTCTACGGTGCGCGCAATCCCCACCGCGGCGACTCGTTGTTAACCGCGTCGACCCCGCTGCATCCCACCGACCTCTATGGCCAACACAAGGCTTTGGCTGAGCAGTGCGTGACCTCGTCGGACCTGGACTGGGTGGTGTTGCGCCTCGGCGGGGTGCTCACCGCGCAGCCGCGCTTCGAGATCGACCGCGACCTGGTGTTCTTCGAGGCGGTATTGCCTTGCGACGGAAGGATTCACACCGTCGACGTGCGCGACGTCGCGCACGCGTTCAGCGCTGCGACCCGTACCGACCGGGTCCGCGAGGTCTTCCTGATCGGCGGCGACCGCACCCACCGGATCACCCAGGCCAGAATCGGTGTGGAATACGCCGCGGCCATGGGTCTGCCCGGCGCCATCCCGCCCGGGCGGCCCGGTGATCCCGACGACGACCTGTCCTGGTACGCCACCGACTGGATCGACACCGAACCTGCTCAGAAAGTTCTTGCATTCCAACATCATTCGTTACCGCAGCTGCTGGCCGAGACGCGTGCCAAGGTGGGCTGGCTGCGGTTCCCGTTGCGGCTCGCCGCTCCGCTGGTGCGCTGGTACCTGCGGCGGAAGTCCCCCTACCGCGGATTCCCCGGCGCCACAGCAGATCCCATGCGCGCAATCGCGCGGCGCTTCGGCGATCCGGCACCCTCGGAGTCAGCGGATTCCGTGTCGCTGCGCCCTTAGCTCGAGCAGCACCCCGATGGCCGAACAAGACCGGCGCCGGTGGGACGAGCGCTATACGCGGCTCGACCCGGTACCGGACGAGCTTCCCCAGGCGCCGGGTTTCCTTGCCCCCCCATATGAACCTGCTGCCGACCGCCGGGCAGGCGCTGGACCTGGCTTGCGGCCGCGGCCAGGACTCGGTGTGGCTGGCCCGCCGGGGGCTGTACGTCTGGGGACTGGATATCTCCGCGGTCGCCATCGGCCTGGCGCGAGAGCTGGCTCAGCACAACAACGTTGGCGACCGCTGCCGATTCGACGTCGTCGACCTCGACGACGGTCTGCCACCCGGCGAACCCGTCCAGCTGATCCTGTGCCACAGGTTTCGCGATAGCCGCCTGGACCGGGCGCTGATCGATCGACTGGCGCCGGGAGGTGTGCTGGCGATCGCCACCCTCAGCGAGGTGGACGCCGCGCCGGGGCCATTCCGGGCCAGGCCGGGTGAACTGACCGCCGCATTCGCCGAACTGGACCTGCTGGCGGCCGGCGAGGGCGACGGAACAGCGTGGTTGGTGGCACGTCGCTGACGCTCAGGTTTCCCGGAGGGTCACCGACAACTGCGGCGTTGGACCGTCGCCGCGACGCGCGACCCGCTCCCATGTGGCATCGACCAGCGGCTGCAGCAGCAACTCGCCCAGTTGCCGCACCAACACGGCGACGACCTGCGTCGCCTCCCGGCGCCGGGTGGATGCCAGACCCGCTTCCCGCAAGCCCACGACCTCGCTGCGGGTGAGGTCGACCAGCACATCCAGCAGATGCATACGGTCAGCAGAAGATTCGAGCACCGAACGCCGGATGTAGCTCACCACAACCGGATTGGCGATCAGCATGCGTCGCACCGCTTCGTCACGCGCGGCCGCCAACTCCGCAGGGTCGTCGTGCGCGGAGACTTCGGCGATGGCCAGCGCGAAATGGTCCACCACGAGCTGGTCGACCGCATCGCGCAGGCCCGCTTTGGTCTTGAAGTGATGCTGGACGAGCCCGAGCGTGACGCCGGCCTCGGCAGCGACTGCGCGTAAGGAGACCCGGTCCGCGCCGTACTGGGCGTACATGTCCAGGGCGGTGTTACGGATGCGTGCCTTGGCGGTCAGGTCCTGTTCGGTCGCCCGCGGGTGGGGCGGTGGGTGGGTCATAGCCGGGGGCTTCCTGGTCGTTTGACTAGTACACGGTACATTTGTACCGTCAGCGGCGAAACTCTGGGGCCGGCCGCGGTGGCCGACCTTTCGCCGCGCGAAGGTGAGGCAACGTGTCCGAACTCTTTCCCGCCTACCGGGCCAGTTGGGAGACCGATCAACACCGAGAACTGCGCAAACACGCGGCCGCGTTCCTGCGCAAGGAGTCCACTCCCAACCAGGAGCGGTGGGCCCGCCAGCACCAGGTCGATCGTGAGTTCTGGAACAAGCTGGGCGACGCCGGACTACTGGGTCTCGACCTGCCCGAACGATATGGCGGGACCGGCGGCGACTTCGGCCATTCGGCGGTGGTGGCAGAAGAAATGGCGCTGGCGCACGACAGTGCCTCCGGCTGGATCGTGCACTCGCCGATCGTGGCGCACTACATCGCCAGCTACGGCGACCAAACGCAGAAAGAGCGGTGGCTACCCGGAATCATCAGCGGCGACAACGTATTGGCCATCGCGATGACCGAGCCCGGCACCGGATCCGACCTGCAGGCGGTACGCACCACCGCGGTGCGCGACGGCGAACACTACGTGATCAACGGGTCAAAGACGTTCATCTCCAACGGAACTCACTGTGACCTGCTGGTCATCGTCGCCAAGACCGATCCGGCCCAGGGGGCCGGCGGCATCTCGCTGATCGTCGCCGAAACCAGCGACGACTTGGCCGGCTTCGAGCGGGGCCGGGTGCTGGAGAAAGTCGGCCAGCACGGCCAGGACACCCGTGAACTGTTCTTCTCGGACATGCGCGTCCCCACCGCGAACCTGCTGGGAGACAACGAGGGTCTGGGTTTTTTCCAGCTGATGGAACAGTTGGCCCGGGAGCGCCTGATCATCGCCGCCGTCTGCGCGGGCATGGCCGAGGCAGCCGTGCTGGAAGCCATCGCCTACACCAAACAGCGCGAAGCCTTCGGACGTACGCTGATCAAGTTTCAGCACAACAGGTTTGAACTCGCCGAACTCAAGGCCGAGACGTTGTCGATCAAGACCACCGTCGACTACTGCATCCAGCAGTACATCGACGGCAACAACCATCCCGCGACGGCATCGATGGCCAAGCTGATCGCGGCGGACAAGGCGGTCGAGGTCGTCGACCGGTGCGTGCAGTTCTTCGGCGGCTACGGGTACATGATGGAATACCCGATCGCACGCGCCTACGCGGCGGCCCGGGTGAACAAGATCTACGGCGGCACAAGCGAAATCATGAAGGAAATCATCAGTCGCTCCCTGTGAGTCGACACCGAAATCCGGTAGTGTCACCGCAATGGAGCGTCGCGTCCTCGAAGCGGTCATCTACGAGCGCGAACCACCGATCGCGCGGATCATCCTCAACCGGGTCGACAAGGCCAACACCAAGGACGCGGTGCTGGTGACCGAAGTCGACACGTGCCTGCGCGAGGCGGACCGCGACAAAGAAATCAAAGTCGTCATCCTCAAAGCCAACGGCAAAGGCTTCTGCGGTGGACATGTCGCCCGCTGGGGCCCCGACGAAAACCCTTATCCAGACTTCGGTGACACGTTCGAAGACCTCTACAAGGGCACCGCGGACCTGTTCCTGTGGCCGACGCTCTATCTCTGGGAGTTCCCGAAGCCGACCATCTCCCAGATTCACGGTTACTGCATGGGCGGCGGCATCTACCTCGGCCTGCTGACCGACTTCTGCGTCGCCTCCGAGGACGCGTATTTCCAGATGCCACTTGCCCAAAGCCTCGGCGAGCCCGGCGGTCACACCATGATCGAGCCCTGGCTGATGATGAACTGGCACCGCACCATGGACTGGCTGCTGCTGGCTCCCACGCTGTCGGCCCAGCAAGCCCTGGACTGGGGGCTGCTCAACCGGGTGGTGCCGCGCGAGGACCTCGAAGACACCGTGGAGGAGATGGCGCGCAAGATCGCGCAGATCCCGCTCACCACGCTGATGGCGGTGAAGAGCAACGTGAAGCGGGCGTGGGAATTGATGGGCATGCGGGTGCACCTGCAGGTCAGCCACATCCTGACCAACATGGTCGGCGCCGCCAGCGACGTGCAGGCCCGCCGTGCCGAACTCATGCAGTCGGGGATGAAGCCGCGGGATTTCGTCGACCGCGACGAGTAGCGCTGCGGTCAGCGGCTCTTCTCCCCGGCGATCTTTCGCCCGGCGGCATGTCGTGCCGCGACGTAGCCGAACACCATCGAGCTGGCGATGCTCGCCCCGGCACCCGGATAGGTTCGGCCCATCACCGTGGCGGTGGTGTTACCGGTCGCGTAGAGACCCTCGATGACCCGGTCCTGCTCGTCGAGAACCTGCGCATGCTCGTTGGTGATCACCCCGCCGCAGGTGCCCACGTCGGCGGGCAGCACCCTGGTGGCGTAATACGGCGCCCGATCCAGCGGCCCCAGCGCGGCATTCGGCCGATAGCCCGGATCGCCCAGGCAGTCGTTGTAGGCCGACTGGCCGCGGCCGAAGTCCGGATCCAAACCCTTTGCGGCGAAACCGTTGAACCGCTGCACGGTGCGCACCAGTTCCTCGGCGGGAAGCTCGATCTGGCGGGCCAGCTCGCCGAGGGTAGCGGCCCGCTTGACCGCGCCGCTCTCGATCAGTTCGGCGGGCAGGTGTTGCCGCTTTACCGGGTTGGTGCCTGCCACGTAGCGGCGCACATAGCCGTCGTCGAAAATCATCCAGCACGGCACCGCCTTGTTGGCGTACATCGCCTTGCCCACTTCGACGTACGAGTTCGACTCGTTGCAGAAGCGCCGGCCCGTCGAGTCGACGTAGATGGCGCCGGGCCGCTGCCGTCCCGAGCCCAGTGAAGCGGCGGCCGCCCCGCCGTTGGCGATGAAAACCGACGGCAGCCACCAGGCTTCGTCGAGCAGATCGGTCTTGGCGCCCAACCGCATCGCGGCCTGCAGCACCTCGCCGGTGTCGCCGGCGTTGGCGATCGACCACTGCCCCTCGTTGGGTTGATCGCCGCTGTAGCGGCGGCGCATCTCCGGGTTGTGCCCGAAACCCCCGGCCGCCAACAGAACTCCCTTGCGCGCCTGGACATTCACCGCTCTGCCGCCGTGGCTGATGCGCGCCCCGACCACCCGGCCGTCCTGGACCACCAGGTCCTCCATGGCGGCGTTGACCCACAGCGGGGGCTGGCCGTCGCTGAGGCCGATCAGCACCTTGAGCAGCTGTCCGATCAGCGAGGCGCCGTTGGTGAGGATCTGCCGCCGCGCGATTTTGGCGGCATTGGTGCGGGCGAAGACCTTGGTCGCCACGGCCAGTGCCCGCGGAGAACGATTGAAGTACTGCACCGAACGCAGCTCGTTGGTCAACACGATGTACCCGTAGTTCTTGGCCAGCGACGGCTGCACCTTGTCACGCCATCCGCCCAGTTCGGCGGCGTCGAACGGAATTCCCTCGACCGCCCGGCCGGATTCGTTGCCGCCCTTGTGATTCGGGTAGTAGTCACTCCATCCGGCGCAGCGGATCAGCCGAACACCCTTGCGCATCAGGAAGTTGAGCATCTCATAGCCAGCGGTGAGGAACATCTCGCGGCGCTCCGGTGAGGACGCCGGGCCGACGTCGCCGACCACGTCGGCCAGATAGGCCAAACCGTCCTCGTGCGAGTCGACGATCCCGTCGGCCCGCATCAGCGGATTGTTCGGCATCCAGACGATGCCCCCGGACAACCCCGTCGAACCGCCTACCAGCGCTTGCTTTTCGACGATCAGCGGCTGCAGCCCGGCGTCGAGCGCAGCCAGACCGGCGACCATGCCACCGCCACCGCTGCCCGCGATCAGCAGGTCGACGGACCGATCCCAGTTGACGCTGCTCACCGTGCTCCTCCCGTCGCAGTCGCCGCACCGGAGGTGAAGCCCAGGTCCACCATCGGGACGTCGATGGTCGTATTGGTCTTCTGGATCGCCGGCACCAGCGTTTGATAGGGCAGGCCGGCCAGGAAGCCGTCGATGACGCGTTCGAAGTTCGAGATCAGCCCTTCGATCTGGCTGGACAACCGCATGAACTCGAAACCCTTGGAGTGCAATCCCTTTTGCTGCTTGGGTAGGTTGGCGAAGTCCTGGGCAGGGATCGGTGGCCAGCGTGGGTCGTCGGGTGCCATGGGTTCCGGCGGTGTCGGTTTGCCGGTGATCTGCTCAGGCGGGATGCGGGTGAGCGACCAGATCTCGAACAACGTCTCTTCCGGACCGAGCGGGCGGATGCGGTACGACGAGGCGCTGCTGTACTGCGGTAGCAGGAAGTAATGCGGGAAGCAGAACCCGATCGCGTCGACGATGCCGCGGCGCTGCAGCTCGTTGAGATCGGGGATGTCGCAACCGCGGGCCCGATGCCAGTGCACCACAGCGTCGTTGAGCGTGCGCTTCCACACCGCCATCGCCTCGGCGGCGTCGGCCGGCAGCTCGATGTCCTGCAGGCCCTCGGCGATGCGGACGTCGTTCTCGTGGGTCATGCCGGCCATGCCTGCCCCCAGGGTGCGCATGAAATAGAGGCTGGTCTGGACCAGTCCGGGCGGCTTGCCGGTGGCGGGCTGTGCCGACGGCAGCAGCTGCGGATGGGTCTGCGGCACGTGGTAGCCCTCCATGAAGGCAGCCGTCGCCAGCTTCCAGTTCACCGGCAGCCGGCACGACTGCCACCATTCGGTGCGCAGCGATTCCACCTTCCAGGCGTCATAGATGGTGGCGAACGGTTCGAAGCAGTCCCGCAAGCCGGGTGCCTCGTCGTCGAGGTTGATCCACGCGCAGCCGCCCCAGAGTTCGCAGCGCACGTCCACCAGCGCGAGGTCGTGCGGGTCCAGGTTGTGCTCGTCGAACGCCTCGGGTCGCAGCACGAAGGTGTTGCGGCCGTCGATACTCCAGCACCAGCCGTGGAACGGGCAGACGAAGGTGCGCCGGGATCCGGTCAGCGACCCGGAGCCTTCCACGAGTTTCACCCCGCGGTGCCGGCACGCGTTGTGGTAGGCGCGCACGGTGTCGGCGTCGACCCGCACCACGACGATCGACTGGTCGAGGATCTGGTACTCCACGAAATCGCCCGTCTTGGGAATCTCTTCGAGACGGCACGCCATCTGCCATACCCGGGGCCAGAACCTTTCGTTCTCCAGCGCGTAGAACTGCGGGTCGTAATACCGCTGCTTGGGTATCCGGTCGGCGGCTTGCACCGCCCACGGCACCGGCAGCGGCGTCCAGTTCACGTCCATGTCATTGCTCCGTCGGTTTCGGGTTCACAGGATCCTGGACATCCGGCCCTGCCAATAGCGTTCCCGAATACGCCGCTTGTAGAGCTTGCCGTTGGGGTCGCGGGGCAGTTGCGGGTCGAATTCGATTGTGCGCGGGCACTTGTAGGCGGCCAGGTGGGATCGGCAGTAGGCGATCAACTCCGCCTCCAGCTCGGGCCCGGGGGTGATTCCGGCGGCCGGTTGCACGACGGCCTTGACCTCTTCGCCGTACTCGTCGTTCGGCACGCCGAACACCGCGGCGTCGACCAGTTTGGGGTGCATGACCAACAGGTTCTCCGCCTCCTGTGGGTAGATGTTGACCCCGCCGGAGACGATCGTGAACGTGGACCGGTCGGTGAGGTAGAGGTAGCCGTCCTCGTCGACCCGCCCGACGTCGCCCAGCGTGCGCCAGCCACGTTCGTTGGACACCGATGCGGTCTTGGCGGGGTCCTTGAAGTACTGGAACTCCGGGCCGCCCTCGAAGTACAGCTCGCCGGATTCGCCGACGGGCAGCTCGTTGCCGTCCTCGCCGACGACGTGCACCGGTGTCATCGGAATCCCGACCGAGCCGGGGTGCGCCAGCCACTCGTCGGGGCCGATCGTGGTGCCGGCGAATCCTTCGGTGCCACCGTAATATTCGTGAATGATCGGCCCGAACCCGGCCATCATCCGGTGCTTGACGTCGACCGGGCAGGGTGCGGCGGCATGGATCACGCAGCGCAGGCTCGACACGTCATAGGCGTCGCGGACCGCCGCGGGCAGCTTGAGCAGCCGCACGAACATGGTCGGCACGAACTGTGCGTGCGTCACCCGATGGGTCTCGATGAGCCGCAGCACTTCCTCGGCGTCGAACTTCGGCATGACGATCGACGCCGCGCCCACCCGGTTGACCGCCATCGTGTAATTCACCCCGGCCGCGTGGTAGAGCGGGGCGGGGGACAGGTACACACTCGACGGGGTCATCCCGTACTTGTGTGTCAGCGCCATCTCCAGCACCGCCTGCGCCCAGGAACCGTTGCCGTCCACCGGAAGTGGGCGGCGCACCGCCTTGGGCCGGCCGGTGGTGCCCGACGAGTACAGCATCTCGGACCCGTCGCAGTGCGCTGGCGCCTGGCCCGCTGCGGCCATTGCCCGCTGGTATGACTGCCATTCGGGTAACCCGCGCCCGAGGGCGATACGGGTGCCGGCCCGCGGGTTGGCGCTCGCGACGTGGGCCGCGAGTGCGGTCATCGAAGCATCGACGAAGACCGCCTTGGCGTCGGAATCCTCGATCACGTACGCCACTTCCTCGGGCGTGAAGTGCGTGTTAACAGCGGTGTAGTACAGACCGGAAAGCTGGCAGCCCCAGGTGATTTCGAAGAACTCGGGCCGGTTGGGAAGGATCAGTGCCACCCCGTCGCCGGGGCGTAACCCGGCGTCGTGCAGCATCGCGGCGACCCGCTGGCTGCGCGCGTACAGGTCGCCGAAGGTGATCGCCGCGCCCTCGACGATCAGGGCGGGCGCCTGCGGATTCCGCTGTGCGTGATCGGCGATGTTCACCGGCCGGTCCCCACCATTACGTCGAGGCGGTGGCGCCGTCGGTCGATGCGGCGGCCGCGGCCTGGCGCCGGGCATGCTCGGAGGGCAGCACCTTGTCCTTGAACACGGTCTGGATCAGCTGCTGTACGTCCTTGCTGATCGACGCGAGCGCCACCAGGTCGTTGGAGCTCTGCCAGTGCACCCGCATGCCCATCAGCTCCCAGGCCCGTTTCAGGTTGGCCTTGGTGAGCATCAATGTCGTCAACGGCGCCTGGGCGATGTGCCGGGCGATCGCGTCCACCCGGGCATCGAGGTCCTCCCGTCTGACCACTTCGTTGACCAGGCCGACCTCCAGCGCCTTCTTGGCGTCGATCACCTCGGCGGTGAACAGGTAGTAGGCGGCGCGGCGCCAGTTCATGAAAACCCAAGGCTCGATGGAGCATTCGCCCGAGGGCATGCCGAAGCCCTGCAGCGGGGGATAGGAGAAGTAGGCGTCCTCGGAGGCGATGACGATATCGGTGGTCAGGCCCATGTGCGTGCCGCCGCCCACACAGTAGCCGTGCACCTGGGCAATGGTGGGCTTGGAGAACTCCCACAGGTTCAGCGTCGGCTTGACGAACAAGTCGCTCTGCGCCTTCCACGGGTGGCCGGTCACCATGGCGTTCTCCACGAACGACGGGTAGTCGACGGCGTTGTTGCCGATGGCGTGCCCGGAGCAGAAGCCCTTGCCGTTGGCCTTGAGCACCAGCACCTTGATGTCGTAGTCGCGGTCGGCATCCAGCAGGGCGGCGTCGACCTCCTCGGCGAGCTTTTGGTCCTGGGCGTTGGCCTTCTCGGGCCAGTTCAGCGTGATGCGGGCGATGGGCCCTTCCTTCTGATAGATGATTCGTTCGCGGGTTTCGTTGAGGTCCACGGCTTTTCGATACCTTTCGTGATGGGGGGATGACTCGTTACGGGGTGATGACGCCGATCTGCGCGCCGATGTCATAGGTCGTTCCGATCTGGCCGGTCCACTGCACGGTGCCCGACGCCCCGGCTTCGATCTCCTGTTCCACCTTCTCGGTGGCGATCACGTAGATCGGGGTGCCCTCCTCGACGTAGTCACCACCGTCGACCAGCAGGTCGGTGAGTTCGGCCTCCGACACGGCCACCGATACCCGGGGAATCCGAATCACGAACTCAGCCATGCGCTTTCGCCCTCGCGAGAGTGAGCTGCGCGGCAGCCACGATGCGCGCCGGCGACGGGTACACCTGTGCCTCCAGGGTGGGCGCGGCGGGACTGGGCACGAAGCGGGCGCCGACCCGCTGGATGGGGGCGGCCAGCTCACCGAACAGCTCGGCCTGCAGGATCGCGGCGACCTCGGCGCCGGGCCCGGCGAACTGGACCGCGTCGTGCACGATCACGACTCGCCTGGTGCGGCGGGCGGATTCGACGATCGTCTCGACGTCCAGCGGTACCAGGGTCCGCAGGTCGACCACCTCGGCACTGACGTCCTGCTCCTGCAAGGTCACCGCCGCCGCGAGCGCGTCGTGCACCGCCCGTCCGTAGGCGATCAACGTCACGTCGGTACCGGGCCGCTTGATGTCGGCCTGGCCCAACGGAATCGAGAATCCCTGCGCGACGGGGACGGGTCCCTTGCGGCTCTGCAGCCGGATCGTCTCGACGAACAGGCACGGATCCTCGTCGAAAATCGCCGAGGTCAGCAACCCCTTGCCGTCCCGGGGAGTGGACGGGACGATCACCTTCATCCCCGGAATGTGCATGAACCAGGCCTCCAGCGACTGCGAATGCGTCGCGCCGGTCGCCAGGCCCGCGTACACCTGGGTGCGGATGGTGATCGGCGCGGTGGTACGTCCGGCGGTCATGAACCGCAGTTTCGCGGCGCTGTTGATCAGCTGGTCAGCGGCGATACCGATGAAGTCCATGATCATGATCTCGGCGACCGGCAGCAGGCCGTCGATCGCCGCACCGATCGCCGCACCGACGATCGCGGCCTCCGATATCGGCGTGTCCAGCACCCGATCGTGGCCGTACTTGGTGGACAACCCGGCGGTGGGGCCGGAGGCGCCGGGATCGGCGATGTCCTCGCCGAGCAGGAAGACCCGTTCGTCGGCTGCCAGCGCCTGATCCAGCGCCAGGTTGAGCGCCTCGCGCATGGTCATCTCTTTGTCGCTGCCTGGTTGCAGGTCTGGAGGTGTCACGCGGATTCCTTACCGGGGGAAGCTGATCGGCGTCGCGTATACGTCGCGGTCGAGTTCTGCGACCGACGGCGGGTCGGCGCTGAGCACCGCACGCAGTGCTGTCTCCACCGCCGCTGCGGCGTCGGCGTCGATGCGGTCCAATTCCTCGGCGCCGCAGATCCCGTCCTCGGCCAGCCGGGCGCGGAACCGCGGCACCGGGTCGGCGGCCATCGCCGCGGCGAGCTGATCCTTCGGGATGTAGGGCATCCGGTCGCCGAAATAGTGGCCGCGGAAGCGGAAAGTCACACATTCGACCAGGGTGGGCCCGGCCCCGGCGCGCGCCCGTTGCAGCGCCTCCTCGAGTGCGGATTGCACCGCCAGCGGATCGTTGCCGTCGACCCGGACCCCCGGCATGCCGTAGCCGGCGGCGCGGTCGGCGACCCGCTCGATCTTCATCGTGTCCGAGGTCGGCGTCATCTCCGCGTAGAGATTGTTCTGGCACACGAAAACCAGCGGCAGATCCCACAGCGCGGCCATGTTGGCCGCCTCGTGGAACGAGCCGGTGTTGGTGGCGCCGTCGCCGAAGCTGACCACGGTGACCCGATCGGTGCCCCTGCATTTGGCGGACATCGCCAGGCCCACCGCCACCGGTGGCCCGGCCCCGACAATCCCGGTCGAAAACATCACGCCGACAGCGGGATTGGCGATGTGCATGGTGCCGCCCTTGCCGCGCGCGGCGCCGATGACGCGGCCCATCATCTCGCCGTAGATCTCCTCGAGCGGCACCCCCTTGCCGATCAGGTCGTGCAACCCCCGGTAGGTGGTGACCAACTGGTCGTCGGGACGCAACGCCACCGCCATGGCCGCAGCGACGGCTTCCTGACCGCGCGAGGGCCAGTACACACACATGAACTCTCCGGTGCCGATGCCCTTGGACAGCCGGTCATCGGCCGTCTTCATCAGCACCATCAGCTCGTAGAGGCGACGCTCGTTCACCTGAGGAATCCAATTCCGTTGTGCGACATGACTATGACCCCGACCAAGGTTTGACCTTGAGGAAGCCGCCGGCATCCACCCGCAGCTGCTGGCCGGTGATGTAGCGGGCGGCGTCGGAGGCCAGGAACAACACCGCCTCGCTGATGTCCTCCGGTTCCACATAGGGCACCGGCATCGCCTGCACCAGCGGGAAGATCGGTTCGGCGTCCGCGCGGGTCGGATTCGCCAGATCGGGGCGAAACGCCCGGTACATCGGGGCGCTGTGCAGCATGTCGGTGTTGACGTTGGTCGGGTGGATCGCGTTCATCCGGATCGAGAACGGCGCCAGCGCCCGCGCGAAATCGTTCACGTAGTGCGCGGCAGCGATTTTCGCGAATGCATAACCGGCGCCACCGGGCCCACCGTCGATCCCGGTGGTGTTCATCGACGACATGAACGCGGCGTTGGACCCGATCACGACGATCGATGCCCCCGACTGCAGATGCCGCAGGCTGGTGTGCACCAGGTTGAGCACCCCGACCAGGTCGACGTCGACCGCGTCGGCGAACGCCTGCGGCGGCAGGCCCGCGGTGAGCGGGCAGATCCCGGCGTTGGCGACGACGATGTCCAGGCGGCCCAGCTCGGCCACGCCGTCGTCGACGGCGGCCGACACCGCGGCGCGGTCGCGGACGTCGGCGATTGCCGAGAAGACGCGCTGGCCCTCCTTCTCCACCAGGCGTGCGGTTTCTTCCAGATCCTCGGGCCGGGCCAGCGGGTACTCGTTGGTCTCGATGTCGGCGCACAGGTCCAGCGCGATGATGTCGGCGCCTTCGGCGGCCAGCAGTCGCGCGTGCGACCGTCCCTGCCCGCGCGCCGCTCCGCTGATCACCGCCACCTTGCCGGCAACTCGGCCCATCATCCGCCCCCTGCCTCGGTTGACCGAACGGTAGTGTTCGCATCGGAAACGTTGCGGCCCAATGCTTCTCGCGGCATAGCGGAATTCCCGGGACGATCCGCGAACACAAGGTCCCCGATCAGATCAATGGTCGGCTCCATCGCATCTCTTCCACGAGCAGCCGCGGATGGAACTACCTGCGTGGCTGCAGCCGGGCTGTCGATATCCTTACACTAGCTAGAATATCTAAAATAGCAAGAAATGACGTAGCTAACAGAAGGGGCGGCCGATGACCCGGGTGCTCAGCGGTGTTCGAGTGGTGGAACTGGCGTCCTGGACATACGTGCCGTCGGCCGGAGTCGCGTTGGCGGACTGGGGTGCTGACGTGATCAAGGTGGAAGGCGTCGCCTCCGGTGACCCCGGGCGGGCACTGGTCGTCGGTGGTTTCACCCGGGAGGCCGCACGCGCCGACGCCGACTTCATCCTGGAACTGAGCAACCGGGGCAAGCGCAGCGTCGCGATCGACATCAAGTCCGAAACCGGGCGGGAGTTGTTCGGCCGCCTGTTGGCTTCGGCCGATGTGTTCCTCACCAACTGGCTGCCGGGCGCGCTGGAGCGGGCCCGGCTGACCGTCGAGGACATCCGGTCGTTCAACCCGAACATCATCATCGCCCGCGGCACCGGACTCGGGGTGCGCGGGCCGGATCGCGACCGCGGCGGGTTCGACGCCGCCACGTACCTCGCGCGCGGCGGGGTGGCGTACACCCTCACCCCGTTCGGCACCGAGAACCCCGCGGTTCAGGGCCCGGCGTTCGGCGATCTACAGGGCGGCGCGACGCTGGCGGGCGGGGTGTGCGCCGCGCTGTTCCATCGGGAACGCACCGGCGAGCCCAGCATCGTCGACTCCTCGTTGCTGGCGCAGGCGATGTGGGCGATCGCACCGTCCATCTCGGTGGCCGACCTGTTCGACATCGACGGAATCCCCGGCGCGCCGCCCGGATTGGCGATCAACCCGCTGGTAGCCCGATACAAGACCAAGGACGACCGATGGATTCAGCTGGTGTTCCTGCAACCCGACAAATACTGGGCCGGCTTCTGTAAGCGCATGGGTCTGGTCGAACTGGTGAACGACGAACGGTTCGTGCCGTCCGGCAACCTGATCGCCAACGCGGCCGAAGCAACAGCCATCTTCGCGAATGCCTTTGCGGCCCAAGATCTTGCGCATTGGCGGCGGGTACTCCAGGACGAACCGGGTGTCTGGGGCGCGCTGGCCACGCCCAAGGAGACCCTCAACGACCCGCAGGTCGAACCCAACGGATATGTGATCACCAACGTCGACGACCGGGGCGAGAAGTACCGGATCGTGGCGGCACCCGTCCAGTTCGACGAGACCCCGCCGGCGCCCGCGCGGGCGCCCGAACACGGTCAGCACACCGAGGAAGTGCTGCTCGAACTGGATCTGGACTGGGACGAGATCGCTCGCGCGAAGGACAGCAAAGCCATCCTGTGATGGTCGGCGCGCACCGACGCTGACCCGCCCGCCCCGACCTGGATAAGGTGGCGGCGTGCATCAGAATGCTGGTCGTGGGCAGGATTCCGGCGGACCGGCCCGGCTGGATCCGCAGGACCGGTTGCAGCGCTACGAGCAGGCTTTCGCCGGATTCGACACGCCGTTCGCCTTCGTAGACCTCGACGCGATGTGGCACAACGCCGGCCGGTTGCTCGTCCGGGCCGGCGACAAGCCGATCCGGGTTGCCTCGAAGTCGTTGCGGTGCAGGCCATTACAGCGTGAGATCCTGGACTGTGGGCAACGGTTCGACGGGCTGATGACATTCACGCTGGCCGAGACCCTGTGGCTGGCCGGGCACGGCTTCGGCAACCTGCTGCTGGCCTATCCGAGCACCGATCGCGCCGGGCTGCGGCGACTGGGCGAACTGACTACCGAAGACCCCGACGGCGCGCCGATCGTGATGGTCGACAGCGTCGAACATCTGGACCTGATCGCCGGCGCGACAGATCGGCCCATCCGGTTGTGCCTGGACTTCGACGCCGGCTGCTGGCTGGCCGGCGGGCGGCTGAAGATCGGGCCCAAGCGGTCGCCGGTGCACACCCCCGAGCAGGCGCGCGCGCTGGCCGAGGAGATCGCCCGGCGGCCGGCGCTCAAACTGGTCGCGCTGATGTGCTACGAGGGCCATATCGCCGGGCTCGGCGACCGCGTCGCCGGCAAGGTCGCACAGAACGCCATCGTCGGGTGGCTGCAACGCCGGTCGATCGCCGAATTGCGGGACCGTCGCGCTCGGGCGGTCGAACTCGTTCGCGAGGTCGCCGACCTCGAGATCGTCAACGCCGGCGGCACCGGAGACCTGCAACTGGTCGCCCAGGAACCGGCGATGACGGAGGCGACCGCCGGCTCCGGGTTCTACGCACCGACGCTGTTCGACTCCTATTCCACGTTCACGTTGCAGCCCGCCGCCATGTTCGCGCTGCCGATCTGCCGCCGTCCCGACGAGAACACGGTGACCGCGCTCGGCGGCGGCTACCTGGCCAGCGGGGTCGGCGCCAAGGACCGCATGCCCACCCCCTACTTGCCGGCCGGGCTGCAGCTGAACCCGATGGAGGGCGCCGGTGAAGTCCAGACACCGCTGACCGGCGCCGCCGCGCGAGAACTCAAGGTGGGTGACAAGGTGTACTTCCGCCACACCAAAGCGGGGGAATTGTGCGAGCGGTTCGACCGGCTGCACCTGGTTCGCGGCACGGAAATCGTCGACACGGTGCCGACCTACCGCGGTGAGGGGCAGACATTCCTGTGACTGCCAGATGGGTCAACTGGGCCGGCGACCAGGTGTGCGCGCCGGCGGCGATCGAACGCCCCGGATCGGAGGCCGAACTCGTCGACGTCGTCGCCGCGGCCGCCCGCAACGGAGCGCGGGTGCGCGCGGTCGGTACCGGCCACTCGTTCACCGACTGCGCGTGCACCGACGGCGTCCTGGTCGACATGACGGGCCTACAGCGAATCGTCGACGTCGACCCCACCAACGGGCTGGCCACCGTCGAAGGGGGCGCCGAACTCCACGCGCTGCTGGCGCAGTTGGCCGACCGCGGGTTCGGACTCGAGAACCAGGGCGACATCGACAAGCAGTCGATCACCGGGGCGACGGCGACTGCCACGCACGGCACCGGTGCGCGTTTTCGCAACGTGTCGGCCCAGATCGTGGCAGCCCGGCTGGTCACCGCCCAAGGCCGCGTGTTGGAGATCTCGGAAAGCTCGGACTCAGACGCCTATCTGGCGGCGCGGGTATCGCTGGGCGCGCTGGGCGTCATCTCGCAGGTCACCGTCAAGGTGGTGCCGCTGTTCACCCTGCACCGCCGCGACGAGCTGCGACCCCTGGACAAGACGCTGCACCACCTCGACGAATACGTGGACGGCAACGACCATTTCGAGTTCTTCGTCTTCCCCTACGGTGACACCGCACTGACGCGTAGCACCCGCCGCAGCCACGAGCAGCCCCGCCCGCAACCCAGGTGGAAGAAGCGACTCGGTGAGGAACTCGAGAATGCGGGCCTCGACGCCGTGTGCCGCGCCGGACGGCGGTTCCCCGGTGCGGCACCGCAACTCAACCGGCTGCTCACCAACCTGTTGTCACCGTCGACCGTGCAGGACCACGGCTGGAAGGTGTACGCCAGCGCCCGCAAGGTGAAGTTCACCGAGATGGAGTATGCGATCCCCCGCGAACATGCAGCCGCGGCCGTGCCGCGGGTGATCGAGCTGGTACGCCGACGCAAGCTGCCGATCATGTTTCCGCTCGAAGTACGCTTCAGCGCCCCCGACGAGGCGTACCTGTCGACCGCGTACGGCCGCGACACCTGCTACATCGCGGTGCATCAGTTCACCGGGATGGAGTTCGAAAGCTACTTCCGCGCCGTCGAGGAAATCATGGATGAGTATGCGGGACGGCCACATTGGGGCAAACGGCACTACCAGAGCGCCGCCACGTTGCGCAGTCGGTACCCGCAATGGGACCGCTTCGCCGCCGTCCGCGACCGACTCGACCCCGACCGGGTCTTCCTCAACGACTACACGCGGCGCGTGCTGGGCCCCTGATCCGTCCCGACCAAGGACCCGAATCGCAGGGACCAAGGTCCCCGGCTGAGGGCAAGCCGGCGACATCGACGCCGATCGGTCGTAGGTTTGTTTCGTGGGATCAGCGACCGAGTTCATGCGCAACAGCGACGCCTTCACCTGGGGCATGGAAAGCGATCCACGGCTGCGGTCAACCGTTGTCAGTGTCCTCATGCTGGATCGGTCGCCGGACTGGGATCTGCTCCGCGCCCGCTTCGACATACTGAGCCGCAAGATGCCGATGTTCCGTCAATGCGTGGTCGAATCGCCGCTACCCACGCCGCCGCGCTGGGAGTCCGACCGCGACTTCGACCTCGACTACCACATGCGCCGCACCGCGGTCGCCGGCTCCGGAACGCTCGACGACGTCCTGGAAATGGCCCGGCTGGCCCAGATGCAGGATTTCGACCGGGCCCGCGCCCTGTGGGAGACCACGCTGGTCGAGGGACTGCAGGATGGCGGCGCGGCCGTGATCTGCAAATTCCACCACGCGCTCACCGACGGGGTGGGCGGCGTCCAGATCGCGATGACCCTCTTCGACCTGACCGCAGAACACTTCGAAGTCGAGACGTTGCCGCCCGTCCCCGAGGCGGCCAAGCCCGCGCCATTCGGCGGTTACCGGGATGCGTTGCGCTACAACGCTTCCCTGCTGAGCGGTGCGGTGCTGGGTGCGGCGAAGCTGGCGCCGCGACTGGTGTACGACGGCGTCCGGCAGCCGGTCACCACCGTGCGCTCGGCGGTGGCCAACGCGGCCTCGGTCTACCGCACCATCAGGCCGCTCAACCGCACCGGATCCGAACTCGCCAAGGAGCGCAGCCTGATCCGCCACTTGAGCGTGCACGAAGTATCCCGGCCGCAATTGCGTGAAGCCGCCCACCGCGCCGGTGGGGCGCTCAACGACGCGTTCGTCGCCGGGGTTGCCGGCGGACTGCGGCGCTATCACGAGAAGCACGGCGTCGGCGTCGGCGACCTGCACCTGTCGATGCCGATCAGCCTGCGCACCGAGAACGACGGCATGGGCGGCAACCGGATCACGCTGATGCGGTTCGACGTGCCCGTCGGGCAAGCCGACCCGGTGCTGCGCATCAAGGGGATTCACGACCGGGCCAGTGCGGTACGCGGCGAGAAGTCGTTGCCCTACACACAGGCGATCGCCGGCCTGCTCAACCTGATGCCGCGGTGGTACATCGGTTCGGTGCTGCGCCATGTGGACTTCGTGGCCAGCGACGTGCCCGGGGTGCCGATTCCGGTCTTCCTGGGCGGGGCTGCGGTGCGCGGACAGTATGCGTTCGGTCCGACCATCGGGGCGTCGGTCAACGTCACCTTGTTGTCCTACTGCGATACCTGCGCGCTGGGTATCAATGTGGATACCGCAGCCATCCCGGATTACCAGGTCTTCCACGACGCCCTCGTGGCCGGCTTCGACGAAGTGCTCGCGCTGGCGGACTGATTCTGCGCAACCAGCCGGTATCAACCCGCTCACGGGAGGGTATCGATGCCTACGCACGTCTGGCGCGACGGGCGCGATCCGCAAATCATTGCACGGGATGCCAATCGGGACTCGCGGCGGTGAGATGTATTCGGATGCAAGACAATCCTCCGCCCGGCAGACATCGGTAGGAGGTAACCGAGGCATGACGGCAAGCTGGGCGCCTACCCAGGCCTCGCACAGCCCGAGTTCGGGCCGCATTCTCGACACCGCGCAGGGGATCCTGATCGGCCTGCGCCGGTGCCGTTCGGACACGGCGTTCGACGAGCTGCACACCGCCGCACAGCGGCACCGGGTACCCGTGTTCGCGATGGCGTGGGCGCTGGTTCATCTGGCCGGGGAGGGCGAGCAGACGCCCAGCTTCGTCGAGGCTCAGTCCGCGGCCCGCGATGAATGGGGCGATCTGTTCACCGCCGATCACCTGCGCTCGTTGGCGGACGTCGCCGGGATGCGTTGAGCGCGGCCGCGGTAACGGGGAAGTACCGCGGCCCTCGGTCAGTCCCTGGTGATGGGTCGGCAGCGGGAAATTGTTTTGGGTTGCACCCGAAGGTCTTTCGGCTCTCCGGTTTACCCCGGCGGCGGTACCAGACCTCCGGAAACGATGAAAGCCTCGACCGCGGTGGCCTGTTCGAAGCCGTCCACCTCGACCCGCCACTCGTAGATGCCGGGTTCCAACGGGATTCCGCCCGGGATGTTGAGGGTGAGGGGCATGCGCACCGCGGTGCCGTGAATGGCCCCTGGCAGGCGTCCCGCCTCGGCCGCGGCCTCGAACAGGATGCGCTGCGGGCCCTGCGGTCCGTGGACCACCACCGGCTGGCCGTCGGTGTTCAGCAACTGGCAGGTCAGTTTGTGCTGTTTGTTGGTTTCGTCCCAGTCGATATCCAGAAACATCACCAAAGCGAAAGGGGGCGTTGGTGTTTGACACTGTCGCCAGCCCAGCCCCAGCGTGTGGACCTTGCCTGATTGCACGTCGGCCTGGGCCGCGTCCGCCAAAAAGAGGCTGACCTTCATGTGGCCGTCTCGGCGGACTTACCAGATGTCACCGCGCGCTGCCGGCTTGCGGGTGCTGCCGTAACCAGATCCACCAGATCACGTCCTGTTCCCAATCGGAGAAATCGCCAGGCCCTGACCACGCTCCGGCCGAGTCCGGCCCGATAATACGCCGCACCCGCGCCGTCGATTCGTCACCGGTCAGCGACGACCCGCCGCACTCGGGGGCTGCGGCAGCCTACGTGCCGGGCGGCAACTCACGTGGACCCTCGGGTGGACGCAGTTCGCGCGGTCCCTGCCGTTCGGCAAGCTCATGGCGACCCTGCCGGGCGGAGTTGTGCCCGACGGACAGGCTGTCCAGGTCCCGCTGGGGCGCGTAACCCAGGGGCGGGTATTCGCTGCCGGCCGGGCCTTGGAGCTGCTGGTAGTCGGTGGTGTGATGTCCCTCGCCGCGCGAGGATTCGACCCGGCTGCGCCCGGTCGCGGCGTCTTCGGTGCTTTCGGGAGCAGCCGACCGGGGCGCCTGCGGCGGGCTTTCGCCGCCGGAACTCTGCGAGTCGATCGTCACCTTGCGGGTGCGCTTGAGCGAGAAAGCGATCTCCTCGACCTCTTCGAACACTTGGCGGGCGCCGCGCAGCGGGGCCGTGGTGTTGTCGATCACCCGCGCGACGAACGGCGGCACCAGCGGGCGAATCCACCGTGCCGCGGCCTTGGTGGCGTCGGGAATGGACGGAATCAACGGGGTCCCTCGTTCCTCGTCGTTGACGTGCCGCTCGTCGTAGTGCTCGACGACCTGTTCGGCGGCTTCGGAGCGAACCGGCAGGTTCTCGGTGACCTCGGCGTCGTGGACCTCGGTCTGCGGCGGACCGGGCGGCAGCTCGGCCACCGCACGGCTGGCGGCCTCCGCCTCGGCCTCGATCGGCAGGTAGATGTCTTCCTCCACTGTCCGCAACGCCGGCTCCGGGGTGCGTTCCGACGATGCGTGCACCGGGGCTTCCAGGGCCTCGACGATGCGGCGTCGCTGCTGCTCCCGGTCGATTTCGGCCTGGGCCTCGATGGCGAGGCGGGTCTGGGTGAGTTGGTGCTCGGCCCACATGATCTCGGCGGCGCGACGCACCTCGGCCCGTTTGATCGCGATCGCGGTGTCGGCGTCGAGCTCGGCACGTTCGCGTTCGGCGCGTGCCGTCGCATGGCGATCGTGGGTGGTCTCGCCCCGCCACGACCGCAGGATCAGCGGCAGCAGGTAGAGCATGACGCAGAACGCGACGGTCAACAGCCGCAACGCCAACGCGCCGGGGCCGGACATCGTCAGGTCGTTCATGGCCACCCAGCGCGCCCCCAGGCCCTGACCGGCGCCGGCGAGCACCGCGCGCCGGGCCTGGCCGACGGCCTGCTCGTCCCGCGCCACCCTGGCGTCAAGCTCCGGTGCCTGCCGGTCGCGGGCCGCCAGCGCACTGTCCAGTTCGCGCTGCGCCTCGGCGAGCAGCTCATTGGACGAGCGGGTTTCGGGGCCCTGACCGGGAATGCCGGTGATGCGGGTCTGCGGGCACCCCGGGGTGGGGTGGTATTCGCAGCGCGCCACAACCAGAGCCTGGTCGAGGTGTGCGCGCGCCTGCTCCACCGTGGTGTCGAGCGCGGACCGGGCCGCGCGGGCTTGTTGCAACGACGACGAGGCCTGCGTGACCGCCGGGGCACTGTCCGCGGCGCGTGCGGCCCGCTCGGTCAGGCGCTGGTCGATGGCCCCGGAGAACACCACCATCGCCGCGAGTTCGCCGACGACGACGCCGACCGCCACGGCGACCGCCGCCCGACCCGCCACGGCCCCTCGGCCGCGGTCCGGGCCGCCCGCGATCGCGCGGGTCACCGCGCCCACCAGAAGCCCGAACAGCAGCGTCAGCGCGACCACCGCCCACAGCGGCACCGTGGGCACCGCCGAGTGCAGCGCCAGCGCCGCGACCACCCAGGCCAGCGCCGCCCCGAGCGCGACGACCGCGCCCGAGACGGCGTGCATGGACCGCTCGTGGCGCTCGCCGAGTTCACGCCAATGTCCGCCGCCCAACCAGGTCAGCGGCCCCGCGAAACGCGAGATCGAGGGGCGCTGGTCAGGAAGTTCGTCCGCGCGCATGAGAATCCAACACCTCCATTGGTTTCCAGGGTGGCAGCCCGCCGCGCGACACACCGAATCCAACAGCACGCTTGTGGCGTTGTTCACAAACGCGCTACAAGTGATCCAGGTCACGCCGCGGCGACCGGCCAGCCGCCGGCAACGCCGGCGAGCTGCGCGAATTTCTGCGGCGCGAGCGGGTCGGCGATTGAGCGGGCCGCTGACATGAGACGGTAGGAGCTTATGGAAAACCACGAACTGCTCACCTACGAAGAATTCGGCCGCAGGTTCTTCGAGGTCGCCGTCACGCCGGACCGGGTGGCCGCCGCGTTCTCCGAAATCGCGGGCAGTGAGTTTGCCATGGAACCGATCGCCCAGGGCCCCGGTGGTATCGCCAAGGTCAGCGCGAACGTCAAAATTCAGGAGCCTCGAGTCACCCGCAAGCTCGGCGACCTGATCACCTTCGTGATCCACATCCCGCTCTCCATCGACCTGCTGCTGGACCTGCGCCTGGACAAGCAGCGCTTCGTCGTCGCCGGCGATATCGCATTGCGAGCCACCGCCCGGGCCGCCGAACCGCTGCTGATCATCGTCGACGTCTCCGAGCCGCGGCCGTCCGACATCACCGTCAACGTGTCGTCCAAGTCGATCCGCGGCGAGGTGCTGCGCATCCTGGCCGGGGTGGACGGCGAGATCCGGCGTTTCATCGCCCAGTACGTCAAGGAAGAGATCGACTCGCCGAAGTCGCAGGCCGCCCAGGTGATCGACGTCGCCACCCAGGTCGACACGGCGTGGACCGGCATCTGACGTGAGATGCGTCGCATCACCCGCCGGGACGGCCGCCACCAGGTTTTCCGGCGCTGCGCCCCGGGTAGGTAACGCGAAAGCGAACAGCAGCACCGGAAGGGGCGGGTTTTGGCGACGGTAGATGTCTCGACGACCTCGGCAGTATCGCCGGAAGCCGCCTGGAAACTGGCATCCGATCTGAAGCGATTCGACGAGTGGATGACCATTTTCGGCGGATGGCGCGGGGAAGTTCCCGACACGGTCGAGCAGGGCACCTGCGTCTCGTCGCTGATCAAGGTCAAAGGTTTCCGCAACGTCATCCACTGGGAAGTGACCCACTATGACGAGCCGAATTCCATTGAGTTGCAAGGGCGTGGCCGCGGCGGCGTCCGACTCGCGGTTGCGATGAGCGTCGCACCCGACGACGAAGGATCGACCTTCAATCTGAACGCGGACCTGTCCGGCGGCGTGCTGAGCGGGCCGGTCGGCCGGCTGGTCGCCCGCGTGTTGCGCTCCGACGTGCGCAAATCGGTGCTGAATCTGGCGGAATTACGTTAGCGCACTTGGCGATTGGGCCGCCGCAGGCCCCGCTCGGCGTCTCGTACCCGCCGCCGCTCCATGGACAGCCAGGACAGCCCGGCGCTCAAGATCAACATTCCGGCGCTGGTGGTGGCGATGCCGACGCCCACTTTGCCGAGTGAGAACGCCGCCACCGAGACCACGAAGGCCAGTAGCGCGCCCGCGATCACCAGCATCCCCGGCGCCCGTTGCGCTTCCTCGAGCGAAGGCGGCGAATCATGCTGGTGCGATCGGCTAGCACGCTGGGTGTTTGCGATATCAGCCACGACATCTCCTTTTTGCAGCAGTGGGCGAGTCGACCTGCTGCCCGTAGCGGGGCCGCTACCTCTTTGCCTACCCGAACGCCGTTAGGCATAAACGACTTCCGCATCCCGCGCCGCGTCGAAAAGGTACCGCTCGCGCTAGCCGGGCTCGCGCGGCAGCAACCGGCGGGCCGACCGGGTCTCGATGGCGTTGATCGTCAAGGCCCGCACGCTGATTCGCCAACCGTCCTCGCCCAGTTCGTACTGGTCGTCGTAACGCAGGTGCCAGACCAGATCGGAAACCCCGTCCGGGCGCTGAGTCCAATGGTGGGCGATGCACGTGACGCGACCCACGGCGCACCCCTCCCGTGCGCCGGCGCCGTAGACCTCGCCGACGATCGCGTGCTCGGTGCGGGTCACCTCGGTCACCGCCGCCACGGCGGCCGTGATCGCCTGCCGTCCGTGGTGCGCCCGGACCGGCTTCAGCGAAGCCGGCGGGTCCGGTACCGTCAAAGTTGCTTCTACAGTGAAAAGTGTTGCCGCTGAATCGAATTGACGATCATCGAGATAGGCCGCGTAACGATGCACCAAGTCGCTGAGGTCGGCGCGAGGTACCGTCACGCCGGCCCCGCCGACGCCCGGACCGCGTCCAGCAGAGTTGCCGCCCGCTCGTCGGTGAACACGTCCTCCAGCAGCATCGGCCGACCATCCGGCCCGCTCAGCGGTACCCGCCAGTTCGGGTATTCGTCGGTGGTGCCGGGCTGGTTCTGGGTTCGCCGATCACC
This sequence comes from Mycobacterium kiyosense, assembly GCA_021654635.1. Lineage (NCBI taxonomy): Bacteria > Bacillati > Actinomycetota > Actinomycetes > Mycobacteriales > Mycobacteriaceae > Mycobacterium > Mycobacterium kiyosense. Next base: position 3,105,075 of record AP025179.1, on the reverse strand, counting down.
GACCGCATCGGTGAGCGCGACCCCCAGCAACCGCGACGGGGTGCGCCCCAGGTACCGGTACAGCGCCAGTATCACCTGCTCGGGCCGGTCCTCACCGTCCGCGAGCAGCCCGGTGCGGCGCAACTCGGCCAGCCACGCCGCCCGCTCGGCGGCGGCGAACTCCAGCTCAGCCGCCACCGGCCGGGTCAGCAGGCCCAGGGATTCCCGCAGCCGCACATGCTCGCCGGCCAGGTAGCCGGCCGTCGGCGGCAGGTCATGGGTGGTGACCGAGGACAAGCAGTACTCCCGCCACCGTTCGGCGGGCAGCGGCCCGCCCTGGCCGGAGTCGTCCTGCTCGAACCACAGGATCGACGTGCCCAGCACTCCGCGCAGTAATAAGTAGTCACGCACCCATGGCTCGACGGTGCCCAGATCCTCACCGACGACGACCGCCCCGGCCCGCTGCGCTTCCAGCGCGACGATGCCGATCATCGCCTCGTGGTCATAGCGGATGTAGGTGCCGTCGGTGGGCGGCGCGCCGTCGGGGATCCACCACAGCCGGAACAGCCCGATGATGTGGTCGATGCGTACCCCGCCGGCGTGGCGGAGCACCGCGCGGATCAACGACCGAAACGGCCGGTACTCCGACTCGTCGAGGCGGTCCGGCCGCCACGGCGGCTGCGACCAGTCCTGACCCAGCTGGTTGAACTCGTCGGGGGGCGCACCCGCGGTGACGCCCAGCGCCAGCACGTCCTGTAACGCCCACGCGTCGGCGCCGTTGGGATGCACACCCACCGCCAGGTCGTGCATGATCCCCAGCGCCATGCCGGCCCGCACCGCCTGCGACTGCGCCGCGGCGAGCTGTTCGTCCAGTTGCCACTGCAGCCACCGGTGGAAATCGACCGAGTCGCTGTTCTTCTTGACGAACTTCGCGATCCCCGCGGCAGTTGGATGCTGCAACGACTCCGGCCAGCGATGCCAGTCGGCACCGTACTTCTCGGCCAGCGCGCACCAGGTCGCGAAGTCGTCGAGGTCGCGACCCTCCCGGGCGCGGAATGCGGCGTAGGACAGTTCGCGGCCCGCCGAGCGTGGCACCCGGTGCAACAGCTCCAGTGCCTCCCGTTTGGCGGTCCAGGCACTGTCCCGGTCGATGCTGTCGATCCGTTCGGCGCCGTGCTGCACCCGGGCCCGCAGCAGGCGCACCCTGCCGCGCTTGGGCAGGTCGGCGAGTTCGGTGACGGCTTCCACCCGCAGGTAGAGCGGGTTGACGAAGCGCCGCGAGGTCGGCAGGTACGGCGACGGTTCCATCGGCGCCGTCGGCGCCGCCGCGTGCATGGGGTTGACCAGCACGTAGTCGGCACCGTGCCGCGACGCCGACCACAGCGCGAGATCGGCCAGGTCGGTGAGGTCACCGACACCCCAGGACTGCCTGGACCGCACGCTGTACAGCTGGGTGGCCAGCCCCCAGGCGCGCCGGCCGCCGAGCCGCTCCGGCAGCCCCAGCCAATCCGGCGTCACGATCAGGGCGGTGCTGGTCTGGTAGTCGTCCGAACGCAGGTGCACCCGGTGGTAGCCCAGCGGCAGGTCAGCGGGCAACACAAAGCTGGCCTCGCCGATCCAGCGCCCGTCCAGATCGAACGGCGGCGTGAAGTTGTCGACCTGGACGATTCCGCTGTCCGGGCCGCGGCGCTCGGTGCCGTCCTCGAACTGCAGCCACACTTCGGCGGGAGCGCCGTGCGTCACATGCACCCAGAACCGGGTCTGCGCCCCCGCACGCGCGACGATGGTCGGCGGCATGGGCCGTTGCCAGTAGGAGCGGCGCTCGGCGACCAGCGCGGCATTGCGGTGCTGCTCGGTGTCCGCTGCGACGCCGAGCGCGCCGAGCACCGCAACCAGGGTGGCCTCGGAAACGAGCACGTGCCGGCCCGTCCAATCCTGGTAACCGGTGGCGATGCCGAAGCGCCGGGCGAGTTCGACGAGGGAAGGCGCGAGCTCAGTCATGACGCCAATCTTGCGTGCAGCCGTGCCGATTGGGAGAGCGCGGGGTCTCACAAAACAGCCGCAATCCGGTCCGCCGGCCGTGCAACCCCCGGTGCAGAGGCGCTAACCGCAGCTCAAGTGGTCGATCAAGGGAGTCTGTGACTTAGCGCGCCGAGACGGTCGTAGCCGGTTACCATGCCCAGGGAAGACACGATGGAACCGTGGGAATGCCGCGCGGGCGCTGACGCCTGGCGAGGCCGCTGCGGGTGCCCTACGGTTATCGATGTACCCGGAGGGGCTTCAAATCCAGGCGTTTTGACACAACCGGAAGGTGATCGAACGTGGCTGAACATAGCCGCGGACAGCGGGGGTCGGGTTACGGCCTCGGGTTGTCGACGCGGACCCAGGTAACGGGTTACCAATTCCTGGCGCGCCGCACCGCGATGGCGTTGACCCGTTGGCGGGTCCGGATGGAGATCGAACCGGGCCGGCGCCAGACGCTGGCCGTCGTCGCTTCGGTTTCGGCAGCGCTGGTGATCTGCCTGGGTGCCCTGCTGTACTCGTTCATCAGCCCCGCCGGCCAGATCAACGACGCGCCGATCATCGCCGATCGCGACTCGGGCGCGCTGTACGTCAAGGTGGGCGACCGGCTCTACCCGGCGCTGAACCTGGCGTCGGCGCGATTGATCACCGGGCGCCCCGACAACCCGCACCTGGTCCGGGGCAGCCAGATCGCCAAGATGCCGCACGGACCGCTGGTCGGGATCCCGGGCGCACCCTCGGAATTCGCTCCCAAGAGTCCGCCGGAGTCATCCTGGCTGGTCTGTGACACCGTCGGCGGCACGTCCGCGACAGGCATGCCGTCCCTGGGAGGCGTGACGGTCACCGTCATCGACGGAACTCCCGACATGAGCGGTCATCGCCGCGTCCTGAGCGGATCGGATGCCGTGGTGCTCAACTACGGCGGCAGTGCCTGGGTGATCCGCGAGGGTCGCCGGTCGAGGATCGACGCCACCGACCGGTCGGTGCTGTTGCCGCTGGGCCTGACCCCCGAGCAGGTCAGTCAGGCGAAGCCGATGAGCCACGCGCTGTACGACGCCCTGCCGGTCGGACCCGAACTGCTGGTCCCCGAGGTGCCCAACGCCGGGGCCCCGGCCACCTTCCCCGGTGCGCCCGGCCCCGTCGGCACCATCCTGGTCACCCCGCAAATCAGTGGGCCGCAACAGTATTCGCTGGTTTTGGTGGACGGAGTACAGACCCTGCCGCCGTTGGTGGCCCAGATCCTGCAGAACGCCGGACGACCGGGCAACACCAAGCCGGTGACCGTCGAGCCGTCCGCCCTGGCCAAGATGCCGGTGGTCAACCGGCTGGACCTGTCGGCCTACCCGAACGACCCGCTGAACGTGCTGGACATCCGCGAGAACCCGTCCACCTGCTGGTGGTGGGAGCGGACCGCCGGCGAGAGCCGCGCCCGCATCCAGGTGGTGTCCGGGCCGACCCTGCCGATCAAATCCAGCGAGATGAACCACGTCGTCAACCTGGTTAAGGCCGACCCGACCGGTCACCAGGCCGACCAGATCTACTTCGGCCCCAACTACGCGAACTTCGTGGCCGTCACCGGCAACAACCCCGGCGCTCAGACCACCGAATCACTGTGGTGGCTGACCAATGCGGGGGCCAGGTTCGGCGTCGACGACACCAAGGAAGTCCGAGAAGCGCTGGGACTGAGCTCGCAACCGAGCCTGGCGCCGTGGGTGGCGCTGCGGCTGCTGCCCCAGGGCCCGACGTTGTCGCGGGCTGACGCGCTGGTCGAACACGACACACTCCCGATGGACATGACCCCTGCAGAGTTGGTGGTACCCAAGTGAAACGTGGTTTTGCACGGCCTACGCCGGAAAAGCCGCCGGTAATCAAGCCGGAGAACATCGTCCTACCCACACCACTGAGCATTCCGCCCCCGGAGGGCAAGCCGTGGTACATGATCGTCATCGGCGTCGTGGTGATCGGCCTGCTCGGCGGCATGGTCGCCATGACGTTCGCCAGCGGCTCGCACGTGTTCGGCGGTGTCGGCTCGATCTTCCCGATCTTCATGGTCGGCGGCATGATGATGATGATGTTCGGCGGCCGGTTCGGCGGCGGGGCGCAGCAGATGAGCCGACCCAAGCTGGACGCGATGCGCGCCCAGTTCATGCTGATGCTGGACATGCTGCGGGAGACCGCGCAGGAGTCCGCCGACAGCATGGACGCCAACTACCGCTGGTACCACCCGGCGCCCAACACGTTGTCGGCGGCCGTCGGATCGTCCCGGATGTGGGAACGCAAGCCCGACGGCAAAGACCTCAACTTCGGGGTGGTCCGGGTCGGCGTCGGCATGACGCGCCCCGAGGTGACCTGGGGTGAGCCACAGAACATGCCCACCGACATCGAGCTGGAGCCGGTCACCGGCAAGGCGCTGCAGGAGTTCGGGCGTTACCAGAGCGTCGTCTACAACCTGCCCAAGATGATCTCGGTACTGGTCGAACCGTGGTACGCGCTGGTCGGGGACCGCGAGCAGGTGCTGGGGCTGATGCGCTCGATCATCTGTCAGCTGACCTTCTCGCACGGCCCCGACCACATGCAGTTCATCATCGTCAGCTCCGACCTGGAGGAGTGGGACTGGGTCAAGTGGCTGCCGCACTTCGGTGACTCGCGCCGGCACGACGCCGCGGGCAATGCGCGCATGGTTTACAGCTCGGTTCGCGAGTTCGCCGCCGAGCAGGCCGAACTGTTCGCCGGGCGCGGCTCCTTCACGCCGCGGCACGCCAGCTCGTCGGCGCAGACCCCGACCCCGCACCACGTGATCATCGCCGACGTCGACGACCCGCAGTGGGAATACGTGATCAGCGCGGAGGGGGTCGACGGCGTCACGTTCTTCGACCTCACCGGTTCGTCGATGTGGACCGCAGTGCCCGAGCGCAAGCTGCAGTTCGACGAGATCGGCGTCATCGAGGCACTGCCCCGCGACCGCGACACCTGGATGGTGATCGACGACAAGGCCTGGTTCTTCGCGCTCACCGACCAGATGAGCGCCGCCGAAGCCGAAGAGTTCGCGCAGAAGCTCGCCCAGTGGCGGCTGGCCGAGGCGTACGAAGAGATCGGCCAGCGGGTGGCCCACATCGGCGCCCGAGACATCTTGTCCTACTACGGGATCGACGATCCGGCGTCGATCGACTTCGACGACCTGTGGGGCAGCCGCACCGACACCATGGGCCGTTCGCGGCTGCGGGTGCCGTTCGGCAATCGGTCCGACAACGGCGAGCTGTTGTTCCTGGACATGAAATCGCTGGACGAGGGCGGCGACGGCCCGCACGGCGTCATGTCCGGAACGACCGGTTCCGGTAAGTCGACACTGGTGCGAACCGTGATCGAGTCGCTGATGCTGGGTCACCCCCCCGAGGAGCTGCAGTTCGTGCTGGCCGACCTCAAGGGTGGATCGGCCGTCAAGCCGTTCGCCGGAGTGCCGCACGTGTCGCGCATCATCACCGACCTCGAAGAAGACCAGGCGTTGATGGAGCGCTTCCTGGACGCGCGCTGTGGGGCGAGATCGCGCGCCGCAAGGCGATCTGCGACAGCGCCGGTGTCGACGATGCCAAGGAATACAACTCGGTGCGGGCCCGGATGCGGGCACGCGGCCAGGACATGGCGCCGCTGCCCATGCTCGTGGTGGTCATCGACGAGTTCTACGAGTGGTTCCGGATCATGCCGACCGCGGTCGACGTGCTCGACTCGATCGGCCGGCAGGGACGTGCCTACTGGATCCACCTGATGATGGCCTCGCAGACCATCGAGAGTCGCGCGGAAAAGCTCATGGAGAACATGGGTTACCGGCTGGTGCTGAAGGCGCGTACCGCGGGTGCCGCCCAGGCCGCCGGTGTGCCCAACGCCGTGAACCTGCCCGCCCAGGCAGGTCTGGGCTACTTCCGCAAGAGCCTCGAGGACATCATCCGATTCCAGGCCGAGTTCCTGTGGCGCGACTACTTCCGGCTGACCAGCGTCGACGGCGACGAAGCGCCGGTGCTGGTGCACAACATCGACTACGTGCGCCCGCAGCTGTTCACCAACTCGTTCACACCCATGGAGGTCAGTGTCGGCGGTCCCACCGTGGAGCCGCCGGCCGGTTTCACCAACGGCGAGCTGCTGGCACCGGTGGGCGAGGAGCCCGACGAGGAAGAAGAGGCGATCCGCACGCCCAAGGTCGGTACGGTGATCATCGACCAGCTGCGCAAGATCAACTTCGAGCCCTACCGGTTGTGGCAGCCGCCGCTGACCCAGCCGATCGCCATCGACGAACTGGTCAACCGCTTCCTCGGTCATCCCTGGCACAAGGACTACGGTTCGGCCCGCAACCTGGTGTTCCCGATCGGGATCATCGACCGTCCGTTCAAGCACGACCAGCCGCCGTGGACGGTCGACACCTCCGGCCCCGGCTCCAACGTGCTGATCCTGGGTGCCGGCGGTTCCGGCAAGACGACGGCGTTGCAGACGCTGATCTGTTCGGCGGCGTTGACCCACACACCCGAGCAGGTGCAGTTCTACTGCCTGGCCTACAGCAGCACCGCCCTGACCACGATCGCGCAGTTGCCGCACGTGGGTGAGGTGGCCGGTCCCACCGATCCGTACGGCGTGCGCCGCACGGTGGCCGAGCTGCTGGCGCTGGTGCGCGAGCGCAAGCGCAGCTTCCTCGAGTACGGCATCGCCTCGATGGAGATGTTCCGGCGCCGCAAGTTCGGCGGCGAGGCGGGCCCGGTCCCCAACGACGGGTTCGGCGACGTCTACCTGGTCATCGACAACTACCGCGCCCTGGCCGAAGAGAACGAGGTGTTGATCGACCAGGTCAACATGATCATCAACCAGGGTCCGTCCTTCGGTGTGCACGTGGTGGTCACCGCCGACCGCGAATCGGAGCTCCGGCCACCGGTGCGCAGCGGTTTCGGTTCCCGCGTCGAGCTGCGGCTGGCCGCGGTGGAGGACGCCAAGCTGGTGCGGTCCCGCTTCGCCAAGGACGTCCCGGTCAAACCGGGCCGCGGCATGGTGGCGGTCAACTACGTGCGGTTGGACAGCGACCCACAGGCGGGCCTGCACACCCTGGTGGCGCGGCCCGCGCTGGCCAACACCGCGAACAACGTCTTCGAGAGTGACAGCGTTGTCGCGGCGGTCAGCCGGCTCACCACTGCGGCCGCCCCGCCGGTGCGCAGGCTGCCGGCGCGGTTCGGTGTGGAGCAGGTGCGCGAACTGGCCGCGCGGGACACCCGTCAGGGCGTCGGCGCGGGCGGAATCGCTTGGGCCATCTCGGAATTGGACCTGCAGCCGGTCTACCTCAACTTCGCCGAGAACTCGCACCTGATGATCACCGGCCGCCGCGAGTGTGGGCGTACCACGACGCTGGCCACCATCATGTCCGAGATCGGGCGGCTGTACGCGCCCGGTGCCAGCAGTGCGCCACCGCCGCCGGCCGGACGGCGGTCCGCGCAGGTGTGGCTGGTCGACCCGCGTCGCCAGCTGCTGACCACGCTGGGCTCGGATTACGTGGAGAAGTTCGCCTACAACCTCGACGGCGTCGTGGCGATGATGGGGGAGTTGGCGGCGACGCTCGCGGGCCGCGAGCCACCGCCGGGGTTGTCCGCGGAGGAGCTGCTGTCCAGGTCGTGGTGGAGCGGTCCGGAGATCTTCCTGATCGTCGACGACATCCAGCAGTTGCCGCCGGGCTTCGACTCGCCGTTGCACAAGGCGGTTCCGTTTGTGAACCGGGCCGCCGACGTCGGTCTGCACGTGATCGTCACCCGAAGCTTCGGGGGTTGGTCGTCGGCGGGCAGCGACCCGATGCTGCGGGCCCTGCACCAGGCGAATGCGCCGCTGCTGGTGATGGACGCGGACCCCGACGAGGGCTTCATCCGCGGCAAGATGAAGGGCGGTCCGCTGCCCCGCGGCCGTGGTCTGCTGATGGCCGAGGACACCGGCGTGTTCGTACAGGTCGCCGCCACCGAGGTGCGCAAGTAGGCGGGTGCCGGACTGCGCCGGGTTTGCTCCTCGATCAAGCCCAGCGCAGCGGCAACGCCTTGAGCGCGAAAGACTTCGACGGGAAATTGATTTCGGGCGTGTAGCCCGAGGGCAGGTCGAAGTCGGGAATCCGGTGCAGCCATTCGGCGATGACCACGGTCAGTTCCATCCGCGCCAGGTGCGACCCCAGGCAGCGGTGCGGTCCACCACCGAATCCCCAGTGCCGGTGCACTTTTCCGTCCATCACCAGCTCGTCGGTCGACCACGCGTCAGCGCCGTCGCGGTTGACCGCGGCCATGCACAACCGCACCTGAGATCCCGGCGGCAGGGTCATGCCGCCCACGTTCACGAACTCGGTGACGATCCGGGGCGCCACCGGCGCCGGCGGTTCCAATCTGATGATTTCTTCGATGAACACCCTGATCTGTCTGGGGTCGTCACGTAGCTGGGCTCGGAGCGCGGGGCGGCGGGCCAGTTCGAACAGGCAGAAGCCGATGATCGCCGTCACGGTATCCAGGCCGGCCAGGATCAGCAGGTGAGTCATGCCGAGCACCTCGAGGTCGGAGAATGCGTCGGGGCCGGTCATCACCCGTGACATCAGGTCCGAACCCGGGTGCTGCCGGCGCTGCAGCACCGCTTGCTGGAGGTATTCGAACAGCGCGACCTGGCCCTCGGCGAGTTCGGCCGGGGTCAGGTTGGGCTTGTCGCCGATGATCACGTCTTTCCAGCCGATCAAGCGGTCACGATCCTGCAGCGGCAGTCCGTACAGGTCGAGAAACACTTGGAAGGGGTACAGCCGGGCGAACTCGGCCATCACTTCGCAGCCACCCCGGGCGGCGATCTCGTCGATCATCTCGACCGCGTGCCGTACCAGCACCGGCCGGGACTTGCTCAGCCCGTACGGGCTGAAATACGGCTGCAGAATTTTCCGGTATCGAGTGTGCTGCGGTGGGTCGAAGGCGAGTGGGAGCACCGGCATCGGGTTACCGGGGGGCTGCAATACCGTCGACGAGAAGACTTTCGGATTGCGCAGTGCGGCAAGCACATCCTCACGCCGGGTCAGATAGTAGTAACCGTTCATGAAAACAACTGGGCCGGCGTCCCGTAGTGTCTTCCATCCGACGCCTCGGTCCTCGGTGAACGGCAACGCCGAATACTCCAGCCGGGGCAAATAGAATCCGCTGGTTTGGCCGTAGCCCGGATTAGTCATTCGGTGGGAATCTTTCTTTTGCGACTGCCCGTTCGGGTCGGTGTCCGCGATCGCCGCCGGAGTCGGCGTCCCGGCGCGGTCAGTCTACGGTTCGCCGGGTAGATCCGAACCGCGTCGAGGTGGTCGCAGGGACACGCACGAAGGTTCGTCCCGGTTATGCCCTCGCCACCGTTGGCGACCGAGAGCGACCCTGCGCCACCTCGCGGACCGGGCGGCCGCGTTTTTGCAGGTGAATTCGCCCGCGCCGAACATCGAATTTAACGGCGTCTTAACAGAAGTTTGCGGGGAATGAATAGTTGGCATCGTCGGCGTCGAGAGCCCCGTGCGCCGATTAGAGTCTCGTATGAGTGCGAGGCCGGACGTGTTAGCAACGGACGAAACCGTGATAAATGGCCGACGACGATCGTCCAATACGCGCGACGGACGATCTGCTACGCGGCAGGGGCGGCGCAACACTCCACGATTTCCCGCAGCAACGTGGCTGCATACGAGCGCGAGATAAGAACAGCCAAGACCGACACGCGTGGCGGTTGAGGAGGGGTTGGTGTTTGACTTCGGCGCGTTGCCGCCCGAGATAAATTCGGGACGGATGTACAGCGGTCCCGGGTCTGCTCCGATGATCGCGGCGGCTTCGGCCTGGGACGGGGTCGCGGCCGAATTGAGCTCGGCCGCTTCCGGATACAACTCGGTGATCACGGAGCTGACCAGCTCGCCGTGGCTGGGGCCGGCTTCGCAGGCAATGATCTCGGCGGTCGTGCCGTATGTCGGCTGGCTCAGCGCGGCAGCGGTGCAGGCCGAGGAGACCGGAAACCAGGCCCGCGCGGCCGCGGCCGCATACGACACGGCGTTCACCATGACGGTGCCGCCGCCGGTGATCGCGGCCAACCGGGTGTTGCTGATGACGCTGGTCGCGACCAACTTCTTCGGGCAGAACACCCCGGCGATCGCCGCGACCGAAGCGCAGTACATCGAGATGTGGGCGCAGGATGCGGCCGCGATGTACGAGTACGCGGCGTCGTCGGCGAGCGCAACCGAGTTGGCGAGTTTTGTCGAACCGCCCAACACGACGACGCCGGACGCGGTGCCCGGCCAAGCCGCTGCGGTCAGTCAGGCCACCGCTACGCCCGCCGCCGACGCGGTGCAGACCACCGCAACGCAGCTGGTGTCCTCCGCCGCGGTACCGCAGGCGCTGCAGCAACTCGCCGCGTCACCGGCTGCGGCCATCGAACCGAACTTCGTCTGGAACACCATTCAGAACTTCCTGACTTATGGCCTTCCGACGCCGTTGAACAACTACACCGGTCTGACCCCCGCCAACTACACCGCGGTGGTCAGAGCGCTGCAGGCCTATTTCGGGGTGGGCCTGGCGGCGTTCGGAACGCAGATCGAGCAGCAGTTGTACAACGGTCTGGGAACCACAGCCGGTGCCAGTGGTGCCTGGTATCCGACACCCCAGTTCGCAGCCCTGGGCGCCGGCGGCTGGCACTTCCACCCGGGCGCCGGACTGTCGGCGAGCGTCGCGTCCTCGGGCAAGATCGGTGGCCTGTCGGTGCCGGTGAGTTGGACCAACAATGCGGGTACCGCCGCAGGGTCCGGCGCGAAGGTGGTCAGCGCCAACTTCACGGCCACACCGGCCGAGGCCGGCCCCGCCGGCGCGGTGAACTCCGGCGCCGGCATCCCGCTTGGCTCGCGCAACGCCCAGCGAGCCGGAAACATGGGCGTACGCTACGGATTCCGCTACAGCGTGGTCACCCGGCCACCGTCCGCAGGTTAAGTCTCGCGACCCGAAACCCGAGTGCCAGAAACTAGTTGAGGAGAAATCGGATGTCCTATGTGACGACGCAACCGGAAGCGCTGTCGGCCGCCGCCGGTACCCTGCAGGGGATCGGCGCCGCGATGAGTTCACAGAACGCCGCGGCCGCCGCGCCCACCACAGGAGTCGTTCCGGCCGCCGCCGACGAGGTGTCGGCACTGACCGCGGCGCAGTTCGCCGCGCATGCCCAGATGTATCAGGCCGTCAGCGCCCAAGCTCAGGCAATACACGAATTGTTCGTCAACACCCTGGGCGTCAGCTCGGGGTCCTACGCGGCGACCGAGGCGGCCAACGCGGCCGCGGCCGGTTAGGAGTCAAGACATGGCAACGGATTTCAGCTTGCTACCGCCGGAGGTCACCTCGGCGCTGATGTATTCCGGCCCGGGTGCGTCGTCGTTCGTGGCAGCGGCCTCGGCGTGGAACGCGCTGGCCACCGAGCTCACCTCGACCGCGCAGGGTTACGAGGCAGTGCTCGACCAGCTGGCCGGCGAAGAATGGCTGGGGCCGGCCTCGTCGACGATGGTGCAGGCCGCGCTGCCCTACGTGTCCTGGCTGACCACCACCGCGTCCTCAGCTGAGAGCGCCGCCGCCCAATCCCAGGCGGTCGCGGCCGCCTTCGAGACGGCATTCGCCTCGATCGTGCCGCCGCCGCTCGTCGCGGCCAATCGGGCCGCGTTGGCCCAGGCTGTGCAGACCAACCTGCTGGGTCTGAACAACGGGGTGATCGCTCAGCTCGAAGCCCAATACGCGGACATGTGGGCGCAGAACTCCGCGACCATGCTCAACTACGCCACGGCGTCGCAGGCCGCGAGCAAGCTCACGACGTTCACCGAGGCCCCGACGATCGTGAACCCGGGCGGGGCCGCCAGCCAGGCCACGGCTGTCGCCGCGGCTCAGGCTGCGCCGGCAGCGTCGATCCAGGAGAGTCTGCAAAGCTTCTTCAACCAGGTCACCGCCCAGCTCGGAGCGCTCGGAACCCCGGCCAGCACGACTTCGCTGGTGAACTCGATCGGAACCAGCAACCCGATCCTCACCGAGCTCTGGTTCCTGCTGACCGGGCAGACAACTCTGCCGACGAGCTTGGGCAACTTCCTCAACGGCCTCCAGCCCTACGCCAGCTTCTTCTACAACACCGAAGGTCTGCCGTACTTCAGCGTCGGTATGGGCAACTCCGGTGTGCAGATCGCCAAGTCGGCAGGCCTGCTGACCAGCGCGGCACCGGCCGCGGCGGCCGTCCCGACGCCACCTGGCGGCCGGCCTGGGCAACGGCGCCCACATCGGTCACCTGGCGGTGCCGGCCTCGTGGCCGGGGGCGTCGGCGGCGCCGACGGTGCGTCCGGCTGTGCAGATGGTCAGCGAACCCATCGTCACGGGCGCGTCCGCGGGCGGCAACGGCAATGTGCTCAGCGGCATGCCCGTCTTCGGGGCCGGGAATGGACGCGGCGTCGGCGCCGGTCCCCGGTACGGATTCAAACCGACGGTCATGCCCCGTCCCATGTCGGCCGGCTGAGCGTCCCCGACATCAACACTGCACGCGACCGCCAAACCAGGAGCCAACATTGACCGCCCGCATGCTCGTCGTGGCTGCCGTCCTGCTCGGTTCATTGAGCACGGCTGCCACCGCTCATGCCGACTCACTGGACAACAAGTTCCTCACGTTGCTGCAGAACGAGGGCATCAGCGATCACATATCGCCCAGCCACGCCGTGGAGGCGGGCCACATGGTCTGCACGAAACTGGAGCAGGGGATGACGCCGACCGAGGTGGCCGCCGACGTGTTGAACAGCAGCTCCATGCCGGCCTATCACTCCGGCTACTTCGTGGGGGCCGCCATCGAGGTTTATTGCCCGCAGTTCGACCCGCCAGAGGCCAAAAACTAACCGCCTTTGCGGTAGACGAGCCAACGCAACTCGATCGGTGACTCCTGCGGCGCGACGTCGAAGAGGTCGAGGCCGTTCGCCCAACCCGCGAACCAACCGGTGGGCGGCCAAGCGCCTGCGGGCAGATGGTTTTTCTCGTACTCGGCGGCAGAGTCGTCGGACACCAGCTGCAGCGGCAGCCCGGTAACCGCGCTCGCCATCTCGTCGCGAGTGAAAATCATGGTGTTGCATTGCTGTCCGAGCTGCACAGCGGCGTCGTCGGGAACGTAACCCGGGCGCGGCAGAAACGCGTTGAACACCAGATGCCCGCCGGGGGCCAGGCAATCGGCAGCCAGCTCGAGAACGCCCCGAAGCTCATCGGTGGTCCGGAACTCGGGCACCACCTCGGAGACCACGATCAGCTGATAGTCGGTGCGGACGCCATCCATGGTGTCGAAAGCGTCGCTCTCGATGACGTGTACGTTCAGCGCAGCCCGCTCGGCTTCGGCGCGAATGATCTCGGCGAACTTCGGGGTCATCTCCACCGCATCCACCGGGTGACCGCGCCGGGCCAGGGCGAGCGAGTTGCGGCCGGTGCCCGCCCCCACATCGAGCACCGGGAAGGCCGCCGGATCGGTTGCCCGCCGAGCCAGCTCCGATACCCGCGCGTCGGCTTCAGCCCCGAACAGCGGACCTTCGCGTGAGCCGACCCAGGTGTCGTAATCGCCTGCGACCGTAAGCCATTCGGCCGTCACCCGATAGTTCATACCGATCCCGAACGGGGCGTGGTACGAGATGACGATGTTGGACCGCTGCGAAGCGCTGAAGGCGCGGTCCAGCTCGGTCTGCAGCATGGTCCGCAGTTGTGCGGCTTCTTCTTCCGTCTGCTGCGCGCCCACGCTCGCGAAGATGTTGTTGCACATCTGCACGTACTCGTCGATCAACGCTGGAACTGCCGGCACGCTGATCTGGCCGGCGGCGACCGACCGGCGATGCAACCGTCGCGTCATGGCTGCGCGCAGCACCGCCGGATCGAACGAGCGCTCGGGCGGATCCTCCATGAGACCCTTCTACCCGACCAGATGCGGCGAAACCACTTCTACCGTCCGGGATTACGAGATGGCGTTCACCGCGGTGGACAGCCGCTGCTTGAACGCGTCCGGAATGGGAACGTACCCGTGGTCGGCCAAACCGTTCTGGCCCACGCCGATTGTGCTCTGCAGGAAGGCTTTTACCGCCGCGGCGACCTCATGGTCGGGATACTTCGAGCACACCACCTCGTAGGTCGCCAGCACGATGGGGTAGGAGTCGGGCTGGCTGGGCCGGTAGAACGAGATCGTGTCCAGGACCAGGTCGTTGTTCTTGTTGACGATCCCGGCCGCGGCGATGGTCTTGGCCACCGAGTCCGCGCTGATTGCCACCGGGTTCGGGCCGGCCGATGTGACGATCTTGGCCATGCCGAGCTGGTACGCCTGAGCGAACGACCATTCGTTGTAGCTGATCGCCCCTTCGGTGCGTTTGACGGCGGCCGAGGTGCCGTCGTTGCCCATGGCGCCCTCGCCGACACCACCCAGGAACGTCTTGCCGGCGCCCTTGCCCCAGGCGCCGTCCGAGGCCGTGTCGAGGTAGCGCTGGAAGTTGTCCGACGTGCCCGACTCGTCGCTACGGAACACCACGTGAATTCGCTGCGCGGGCAGCGTCACGCCCGGGTTCAGCGCCGCGATAGCAGGATCGTTCCACTGGCTGATGGTTCCGTTGAAGATTTTGGCCGCCGTCGGGCCGTCCAGCGACAACGAGGTGAGGCCGCTGACGTTGTAGGTGATGGCCACCGGCCCGAACACCACCGGCAGGTTCCACGCGTCGGAGCCGCAGCGTGGCCGTGCGGAGTTGTATTCGTCCGGGGTCAGCGGCGAGTCGGATCCGGCGAAATCGGTTTGGCCGCCGATGAACTCGCGGATGCCGGCGCCCGATCCGTTGGCCGTGTAGTCCAGCGTCTTGTCGCTGCAGGCCTGTTCGTAGGCCTTCACGAACCGAGTCATCGCATTGACCTGGGCCGTGGAACCGCTGGCTTTGAGTGCCTTGCGCCCGCCGCAGTCGACGCCGACCGCGGGTGCATTACTCGATGCGCTGGGCGCGCTCGCCTTGTGGTCACTCCCGCACCCGCAGATCACCAGCGGTGACAACGCCACAGCCACCCAGGCGCCAAAGCTTCTCAGGTTCAATTCAGTTCCTCGAATTCAGTCGACTGGCCGCCCATATCGTCACTGCAGTTCGGTGCCGGTCAGCCCGGTTGAACCATATTTCAACTGTGGTGCACGGAGAATTAACGAGCCATGACATCCAGGAATCGCAAGGGTGAATGGAATCTGAGGGATTCGAGGGTGCCAACCTGCCGCGAAGTGGACGGTGGGTAAACAGCACATGTACAGCAGCTGCCCGTCCCGCTGGAACTGCGGCTCACTACCGGAGAAAATCGGTGGTTGACAGCTCACTCACACGGACGCGGTCCGCTGGGCTGTCGTCAGCATGTCGTCTATCTCTGGAGTCTCCGAAATGTCTTTGCGCCCGCTTAGGGTCGTCGTGATGTTCCTGGCATTGCTCGGCGCTCACACGGTCCCCGTCGCGCACGCTGACTCCGTCGACGACAGATTTCTGGCACAGCTGCGCTCGGAAGGCATCACCGACCACATCTCGAACGCACACGCCATCGAAGCGGGCCACTTCGTGTGCGTGAAACTCGACAACGGAATGTCGCCCAACGACGTGGCCACCGATGTGCTCAACAGCAGCAGCATGCCCGCGTATCACTCCGGATACTTCGTCGGCGCCGCCATCGATGCGTATTGCCCGCGTCACAAGGAGAAATTGGGTTCGTCCTAAAAAGGCGACTTTCCAACTGCGAGATTCTTTTCCGGCGGCTCGATTCCAAGAGGCAAAAGTGCACGTCAACCCCACCATCTGGCAGGCTGCGGGGACGCCGTCCGGGGCATTGCGCAACGTGCCTCGGTTGATCGATGCCGAAGTTGGTCGGGCGCTGTTACTGTGTCGTTACAACGGACGTTTTCATATTGCCGTCGAGTGAACAAATCCCGACTATGCAGCGTTGGGGGCGACCTCGCGCCGCGCAGTCCTCTACTCTCTTGCGAGAGAGCGTGCTGGGATGATTTGAGGGAGGAAACAGCATGTCGTTCGTGTCCACACAGCCAGAGGCGCTGGCCGCTGCGGCCGGGAATTTGCAGGGCATCGGCACCACCATGAGTGCCCAGAACGCCGCCGCCGCGGCGCCCACCACCGGAGTGGTTCCCGCTGCCGCCGACGAGGTGTCGGCGCTGACCGCGGCGCAGTTCGCGGCGCACGCGCAGATGTACCAGGCCGTCAGTGCGCAGGCGGCTGCGATTCACGAGATGTTCGTGAACACCCTGACCACCAGTTCGGGTTCGTACGCGGCTACCGAAGCCGCCAACGCAGCCGCAGCCGGCTGACCGATCTGGCAGATGTTGCGAAACGGGTCAGCTTCGGACTCAGGTCCGACAGCGTCGTTTCGCTGGGCGGTGATTCCGGAGTCGAGTGGCTTGGTCGGAGGCCCTCACTGCGGATCACCTGCATACGCCGTCAACGCGAACAACGGGGTTCGGGTTCGACACCTTTCCGGCCGTGACGCAGCCCGGTGGCCGCCGGCTGACGGAAAAGGGGGTTCTCCGTAGTTTTCCCGGTCGGCGGTTACATCCGTGTGGCGCTGATCGGCCATCGCGTTGTTACACATTCAACAAACCACTGAATTAATCAAGGAGACAGCAAGTGGCTACACGCTTCATGACCGACCCGCACTCGATGCGGGCGATGGCAGGCCGTTTCGAGACTCACGCTCAGACCGTCGAGGACGAGGCGCGCCGGATGATGGCGTCCTCGCAGAACATTTCCGGCGCCGGCTGGAGTGGTCTGGCCGAGGCCACCTCGATGGACACCATGACCCAGATGAACCAGGCCTTCCGCAACATCGTCAACATGCTGCACGGCGTTCGCGACGGACTGATCCGGGACGCCAACAACTACGAGCAGCAAGAGCAGGCCTCCCAGCAGATCCTCAGCAGCTAGCCACTCACGCCCTAGCTGCGTAATCTTTCAAACGTTAGGAGAACATCAGAATGACCATCAATTACCAGTTCGGGGATGTCGACGCCCACGGTGCGCTCATCCGCGCGCAGGCCGCCAACCTGGAGGCCGAGCACCAGGCCATCGTTCGCGATGTGCTGGCTGCCGGTGACTTCTGGGGCGGCGCCGGTTCGGTGGCTTGCCAGGAGTTCATCACCCAGTTGGGTCGCAACTTCCAGGTGATCTACGAGCAGGCCAACGCTCACGGCCAGAAGGTTCAGTCCGCCGGCAGCAACATGGCGCAGACCGACAGCGCCGTCGGCTCCAGCTGGGCCTAGATAACCGAAACCTGCGGGCGCGGCAGCACACCAAGCAAGACGGTGTGCTGCCGTGTCCTGCAGTCAACTGGAAGTACCACCGGTAATACAACGGAGGTCGCACAATAAGACCACCGAGGAACGAGAAGGGGCACTGAGTAGGGATGGATCAACAGAGCACCCGCACTGACATCACCGTCAACGTCGATGGCTTCTGGATGCTTCAGGCGCTGCTGGATATCCGGCACGTTGCGCCCGAGCTGCGGTGCCGGCCCTACGTGTCCACCGACAACAACGACTGGCTCAACGAGCACCCGGGCATGGCCGTGATGCGTGAGCAGGGCATCGTCGTGGGCGACGAGGTCAACGAACACGTCGCCGCCCGCATGAAGGTGCTCGCCGCGCCCGACCTCGAGGTGATCGCGCTGTTGTCCCGCGGCAAATTGCTGTACGGCATCGTCGAAGACGAGAACCAGCCGCCCGGGTCGCGCGACATCCCCGACAACGAATTCCGGGTGGTGCTGGCCCGGCGGGCACAGCACTGGGTCTCGGCGGTCCGGGTTGGCAACGACATCACCGTCGACGACGTCGTCGTCTCCGACAGCGCCTCGATCGCGTCGCTGGTGCTCGACGGCCTCGAATCGATCCACCACGCCGACCCGGCGGCGATCAACGCGGTCAACGTGCCGCTGGAGGAAATGCTCGAGGCCACCAAGTCCTGGCAGGAATCCGGATTCAACGTCTTCTCCGGCGGCGACCTGCGCCGCATGGGCATCAGTGCCTCCACCGTGGCCGCGCTGGGGCAGGCCTTGTCCGACCCCGCGGCCGAGGTCGCCGTCTACGCGCGCCAGTACCGCGACGACGCCAAGGGGCCGAGCGCGTCGGTGCTCTCCCTGAAAGACGGATCCGGCGGACGTATCGCGTTGTATCAGCAGGCGCGCACGGCCGGATCGGGTGAAGCGTGGCTAGCTATCTGCCCGGCCACGCCGCAACTGGTCCAGGTGGGAGTGAAGACCGTTTTGGACACCCTGCCGTACGGCGAATGGAAATCGCACAGCAGGGTTTAACAGCGCCGTTACGAAAATCGCAGTACAACAACAACTTTGAACATAAAATGCGAGGTGGATGCCGACACGGCATACTGCTTTCAGCAACGGGTTGCAAAACTAAAAACCAACACGTCAACCACAACTCATACGCGCGAGGCGAGGCAAATGAAATTGGAGTCAGTCCAGCCGAAGCTCCTTAGGGGCGGCGGCGTGACAGGAGCCCCGGCAATCGTGCCGACACAGGCCGGCATGGCAGGGGGTGCAGGACGATGACCGCAGTAGCTGATGCGCCACAGACTGACGTAGAGGGCATCTCGTCGCCCCGGGCCGTCGTCGTCGGGATCATGGCCGGCGAGGGTGTCCAGATCGGTGTGTTGCTGGACGCCAACGCCCCCGTCTCGGTGATGACCGACCCGCTGCTCAAGGTGATCAACAGCCGGCTCCGGGAACTGGGGGAGACGCCGCTGGAAGCCACCGGGCGCGGCCGTTGGGCCCTGTGCATGGTCGACGGCACCCCGCTGCGCGCCGCCCAGTCGTTGACCGAGCAGGACGTCTACGACGGTGACCGGCTGTGGATCCGGTTCATCGCGGACACCGAGCACCGGTCCCAGGTCATCGAGCACATCTCGACGGCGGTGTCGGCGAACCTGAGCAAGCGCTTCGCCGCGATCGACCCGGTCGTCGCCGTGCAGGTCGGCGCGTCGATGGTGGCGACCGGGGTGGTCCTGGCGTCCGGCGTGCTGGGCTGGTGGCGCTGGCACCACAACTCCTGGCTGACCACGATCTTCGCCGCGATCGTCGCCGTACTGGTGCTCACCGTCTCGGTGCTGCTGCTGGTGCGCGCCAAGACCGACGCCGACCGTCGTGTCGGTGACACCCTGCTGATGAGCGGGCTGGTTCCGCTCACCGTCACTGCCGCCGCCGCACCCCCCGGTCCGGTCGGTTCGCCCAACGCCGTGCTGGGCTTCGGCGTCCTGGCCGTCGCTGCGGCCCTGGCGTTGCGCTTCACCGGGCGGCGGTTGGCGATCTACACCGCGATCGTGACCGTCACCGCGCTGGCCACCCTGGCCAGCCTGTCCCGGATGGTGGCGGCCACCAGCGCGGTGACCCTGCTGTCCTGCCTGGTGCTGGCCAGCGTCCTGCTGTACCACGCTGCTCCGGCGCTGGCCCGGCGCCTGGCCGGGATCCGGTTGCCGGTGTTCCCGTCCGCGACCAGCCGCTGGGTGTTCGAGGCGCGGCCCGACCTGCCCACCACGGTGGTGCGGACCGAGGGCGGTCCGCCGACCCTGGAAGGTCCGGCGTCGGTGCGCGACGTGTTGCTGCAGGCGGAGCGTGCGCGGTCGTTCCTGAGCGGTCTGCTGGTGGGGCTCGGTGTCCTGATGGTCGTGTGCCTGAGCGCCCTGTGCAACCCGCACACCAACGAGCGCTGGCTGCCGCTGCTCCTCGCGGGTTTCAGTGCCGGCTTCCTGCTGCTGCGCGGCCGCTCCTACGTCGACCGTTGGCAGGCCATCACGCTGGCCGCGACCGGGGTGATCATCATCGCCGCCGTCGCGGTGCGCTACGCGCTGGTGCTGTCGTCGCCGCTGTCGGTGTCGATCGCCGCCGCGGTCCTGGTCGCGCTGCCGACCGCCGGTCTGACTGCCGCCGCGGTGGTGCCGAACACCATCTACAGTCCGCTGTTCCGCAAGTTCGTGGAGTGGATCGAGTACCTCTGCCTGATCCCGATCTTCCCGCTGGCCTTGTGGTTGATGAACGTCTATGCAGCCATCCGATACCGGTAGGGCCCGTTCGTGGCGGGGCCGCGCAGCCAGCGCGGCCATCGCCGCGACCGTGCTCGCCGGTGGGGCGCTGGCGGGATTGCCACCGGCGTATGCCATCACGCCGCCGCCGTTCGATCCGGGTGCGATACCGCCGGACGGCCCGCCCGGCCCGATCGCGCCGATGAAGCAGAACTCCTACTGCACCGAGGTAGGAGTTCTGCCCGGTACGGACTTCAAGATCCCGCCGAAGTACATGGAGATGCTGAGCCTCAGCGAGGCGTGGCGCTTCGGCCGAGGTGAGGGAATCAAGGTCGCGGTCATCGACACCGGCGTGACGCCGCACCCCAGGTTGCCGCGACTCGCCCCGGGTGGCGACTACGTGATGGCCGGCGACGGGCTGTCGGACTGTGACGCGCACGGCACCCTGGTGGCATCCATGATCGGTGGTGCGCCCGCCAACGGTGCGGCGGCGCCGCCGGCCGCGCCACGCCGACCGATTCCCGTTCCCACTCAGGAGAAGCCGCCGCCGCCACAGACGGTGACGCTCTCACCGGTTCCGGGACCCACCATCACCGTGATCCCCGCGCCGCCCCCGTCCTCCGAAGGGGCGCCGCCCGGCCCGGCACCGGGACCGGGCCAGGCCCCGGCGGCCAGTCACGGCGGCGGCACCATCACCATCCCCGGCTACACCGGTGGTCGACGGATCGCCGGTGTCGGGATGGGCGGGACCAGTCCGCTTCCGCTGGACCCGGCAACCACCACCACGACGACGACCACCACGACGACCCCGACGACGACTACGACGTCTGGTGCGTCACCGACGCCGTCGTCGGCGAGCCCCGCACCGGCCCCGCCGCCCGGCCCCGCTGCGGCGCCGGCGGACGCATTCAGCGGAGTCGCCCCCGGAGTCGACCTGATCTCCATCCGTCAGTCGAGTTCGGCGTTCACCCTCAAGGACGCCTACACCGGCGAGGAAGACCCGCAGACCGCGGCGAAAATCGACAACATCCAGACGATGGCGCGCGCGATCGTCCATGCTGCCAACATGGGCGCTTCGGTGATCAATATCTCCGAGGTGACCTGTATCAGCGCCCGCAATCCGATTGACCAGCGGGTGCTGGGCGCCGCGGTGCACTACGCCGCGGTCGAGAAGAATGCGCTGATCGTCGCTGCTGCCGGGGACAGCAGCAAGAAGGACTGCAAGCAGAACCCGACGTTCGATCCGTTGTCGCCGAAGGACCCGCGCAACTGGAGTGCCGTGACCACTGTGGTGACGCCGTCCTGGTTCAGCGACGACGTCCTCACCGTCGGCGCCGTCGACCCCAACGGGCAACCGATGACCCAGATGAGCATCGCCGGGCCGTGGGTGTCGATCGCGGCGCCGGGAACCGACGTGATGGGTTTCTCCAACCGTGACGACGGTCTGATCAATGCCATCGACGGGCCCGACAACACGCTGCTGACGCCGGCCGGCACCAGTTTCGCCACGGCCATCGTCTCGGGGGTGGCGGCATTGGTGCGCGCCAAGTTCCCCGAACTGTCGGCCTACCAAGTCATGCAGCGGCTGATCCATACGGCCAGGCCGCCCGCTCGAGGAGGAGTGGACAACCAGGTCGGATACGGTGTCGTCGACCCGGTCGCGGCATTGACATGGGATGTCCCTGCGGGGCCGCCCCAGGCACCCAAAGTCCTCTCGGCACCGCTGCAGCTGCCGAAGGCGCCCCCGCCGCGCAACATGGTGCCGGTGTGGGTAGCGACCGGGGGGCCTGGCCGCGGCATTACTGATAGGCGGAGCAGTGTTCGGAACAGCGTCATTGATGCGGCGATCGCGGAAGCAACGATGAAAGCTCAGCGTAAATTCGGGTTGTCCTTGACCTGGCCCCGCCTCACCGCGGTGTTCCTGGTCGACGTGCTGATCCTGGTGCTCGCCAGCCACGCCCCCGCGTCCTGGCAGGGCGAGAACCGGGTGGCGTGGTGGATCGGTGTCGCAATTGCGGTCCTGGTGACGCTGCTGTCGATCGTCACCTACCACGGCATCACCGTGACCTCGGGATTGACGGCCTGGTTGTGGGACTGGTCGGCGGACCCCGGCACCGCGCTGGGCGCCGGCTGCACCCCGGCTAACGACTTCAAACGCCGATTCGGCCGCGACACGGTCGGGGTGCGCGAATATCGCGGCCAACTGGTGGCCGTGGTCGAGGTGGACGGCGGCGACGGCGAGCACCCCGGCCGGCATCGCCACCGCCCGACGGGTTCGGCGCCGATCCTGCCGGTGGCAGCGGTCGCGGACGGGTTACGGCAGTTCGATATCCAACTCGACGCCATCGACATCGTCTCGGTCGAGGTACGCGGCGGCGCGGAAGCCGCCCGCGCCTCGGCCTCGCTGGAGGAGTGGGGTCCGGAAGGGTGGGGCGCCAACGACGGTGCGACCGAACGAACGGGCACCGACCGCCGCCGCACCTGGTTGGTGTTGCGGATGAACCCGCAACGCAACGTCGCCGCCGTGGTCTGCCGCGACTCGCTGGCCGCGACACTGGTGGCGGCAACCGAGCGGCTGGTGCAGGACCTGGACGGGCAGAGCTGTGCGGCGCGGCCCTTGACCGCCGACGAGCTGGCCGAGGTCGACAGCGCGGTGCTGGCCGATCTGGAACCGACCTGGAGCCGCCCGGGCTGGCGACACCTGAAGCACTTCAACGGGTACGTGACCAGCTTCTGGGTGACCCCATCGGATATCAGCACCGAAACACTGCGTGACCTTTGGCTCTCGGACGCGCCGGAAGTTGGCGCTACCGTGGTCACCGTGCGACTGAATTCACGGGCGGGCCGCCCTCAGCTGTCGGCGTGGGTGCGTTATCACAGCGAGGGCCGGCTGAGCCGGGACCTGACCGCCGGACTCAACCGGCTCACCGGGCGCCAGCTCGCGGCGGTGCGGGCCAGTCTGCCGGCGCCGTCCGCCAAGCCACATCTGGTCGTGCCGAGCCGCGACCTGCGAGACCACGACGAGCTGGAGCTGCCAGTAGGCCACGAGGCGGAGCGCGTATCTAGCTCAGCAGCACAATGACCCGCGCGCAGTCAGCTGCCGAAGATGCCAGAAACGCCATGGTCGCCGGCCTGCTGGCGTCGGGTATCTCGGTCAACGGGCTGCAACCCAGCCATAACCCGCAGGTCGCGGCGCAGATGTTCAGCACCGCGACCACGCTGGATCCCGGGATGTGCGACGCCTGGCTGGCGCGGATCCTGTCCGGCGACCAAAGCATCGAGGTACTCGCCGGCGCCTGGGCGGCGGTAAGGACGTTCGGCTGGGAGACCCGGCGCCTCGGGGTCACCGACCTGCAGTTTCGCCCCGAGGTCTCCGACGGACTGTTCCTGCGACTGGCTGTGACCAGCGTGGACTCCCTGGCCTGCGCTTACGCGGCGGTGCTGGCGGAGAACAAGCGGTACGAGGAGGCGGCCGACCTGCTCGACGCCACCGAACCGCGGCACCCCTTCGACGCCGAGTTGGTCAGCTACGTGCGCGGAGTGCTCTATTTCCGCACCAAACGCTGGCCGGACGTGCTGGCGCAATTCCCGGAGTCCACCCAGTGGCGGCACCCCGAGTTGAAGGCCGCCGGGGCCGCGATGGCCACCACAGCGCTGGCGTCGCTCGGTGTCTTCGAGGAGGCTTTCCGCCGCGGTCAGGACGCCATCGAGGGGGATCGGGTGCCAGGCGCGGCCAACATCGCCCTCTACACCCAGGGCATGTGCCTGCGGCACGTCGGCAGGGAGGACGAGGCGGTCGAGCTGCTGCGGCGCGTCTACTCCCGCGACGCGAAGTTCACCCCGGCGCGGGAGGCCCTGGACAACCCCAACTTCCGCCTGGTGCTGACCGACCCGGAGACGATCGAGGCCCGCACGGACCCGTGGGATCCGGACAGTGCCCCGTCGCGGGCTCAGGCCGAGGCGGCCCGCCACGCCGAGGAGGCCGCGAAGTACCTGGCCGAAGGCGACGCCGAGCTCAACGCGATGCTCGGAATGGAGCAGGCCAAAAAGGAAATCAAGCTCATCAAGTCGACGACCAAGGTGAACCTGGCGCGGGCCAAAATGGGCCTCCCGGTTCCGGTCACCTCGCGTCACACATTGTTGCTGGGACCCCCCGGCACCGGAAAGACCTCGGTGGCGCGCGCGTTCAGCAAACAGTTGTGCGGCTTGACCGTGCTGCGCAAGCCGGTAGTGGTGGAGACCAGCCGCACCAAGCTGTTGGGCCGCTACATGGCCGACGCCGAGAAGAACACCGAGGAGATGCTCGAAGGCGCACTGGGCGGGGCGGTCTTCTTCGACGAGATGCACACCCTGCACGAGAAGGGTTACTCGCAGGGCGACCCCTATGGCAACGCGATCATCAACACGCTGCTGCTGTACATGGAGAACCATCGCGACGAACTGGTGGTGTTCGGGGCCGGCTACGCCAAGGCCATGGAAAAGATGCTCGAGGTGAATCAGGGTCTGCGGCGGCGCTTTTCGACCGTCATCGAGTTCTTCAGTTACACACCGGACGAGTTGATCGCGCTTACCCAGCTGATGGGCAAAGAGAACGAGGACGTCATCACCGACGAGGAAGCCGCGATCCTGCTGCCGTCGTACACCAAGTTCTATCTCGACGAAACCTACTCCGAAGACGGCGACCTGATCCGCGGGATCGACATGCTCGGCAACGCCGGCTTCGTGCGCAACGTGGTGGAAAAAGCCCGCGACCACCGAAGTTTCCGGCTCGACGACGAAGACCTGGACGCCGTGCTGAACAGTGATCTCACCGAATTCAGCGAATCGCAGCTGCGCCGGTTCCGGGAATTGACGCGCGACGACCTCGCCGAGGGCCTCAGTGCCGCCGTCGCGGAGAAAAAGTCGAACTGACCGCAGCTGGGCCGCTTTCGAGCGGACACCCCTTACGACCTGCCGTTATCGCCTCAGCCAGTTACGCTGTGTGAACTCGTTTTAGGACAAGAGGGGTGGCCGCGTCCGGCAGATTCCGCCGGGTGACCTCACCCCGATTGCGCGATCACGGCGGCGCTCCCGTGTGCCCCGAACGGCGACGGGAGGTGATGCCGCATTGGCCGGATGATGACTGCGGAAATCGTTGCCAATTCACCCGATCCGGTCGCGGCGCCTGCATGAAACCAGTCACACGCATAGACCTGCACAGCGGCATTCCGTAGCCGGATCGGACTATCCCGAAAAGGAGAAGCCCGATGTTTGTTGTGCGACAACAGGAATCGCTAGCAGTAGCCCATCGTCAATTTGGAGTCCGCTGTGCGGCAACGCAATTCGTCATGGCGGTCGATGCGCGCCCAGTCCGGCTGGCACCGCGCTCGGTGGAGGGGGTGTAGGCAGTGGATTTCGGGGCATTACCGCCAGAGCTGAACTCGCTGCGCATGTACACCGGTGCGGGCTCGGCGCCACTGCTGGCAGCTGCGGCGGCCTGGGATCGCGTGGGCGCCGAGTTGCGTTCGGCGGCAGCCGCGTACGAAACCGTGATTTCGGTGCTGACCAGCGACGGCTGGCGAGGGCCGGCGTCGGCTTCGATGGAGGACGCGGTCACACCGTATATGACGTGGATGACCCTGACCGGTCTGCAAGCCGAGCAGGCCGCGTCTCAGGCCGTCGCGGCCGCCGGCGCCTACGAAGCGGCCTACGCCATGACCGTGCCCCCGGCCGCAATCGCCGCCAACCGTGAGCAGCTGGCGGTCCTGGTGGCGACCAACCTGATCGGTCAGAACACGCCGGCGATCGCGGCCACCGAAGCCGCGTACGGCGAGATGTGGGCCCAGGATGCGGCGGCGATGTACGGCTACGCTGTCAGCTCCGCGGCGGCAGCCACGCTGCAACAGTTCACCCAACCGGCGCAGACCACCAATCCCAGTGGGCAGGCCAACCAGGCCGCGGCGGTCACCCAGGCGGCCGGCGATGCGGCCGGCACGCTGGTGCAGACCGAGCTGCCGCAGCTGATGTCGTCGGTACCCGACGCGCTGCAGGGTCTTGCCTCACCCGCCGCGGCGCTGTCGCCCTCGAGTCTCGCCGCCGGCCTGGACCCGGGCGGGCTGTTGGCGGGCATCCTGAATTTCCTGGACGGCAACGACGGCAACCCGTACGGCATTTTCCTGAACTCCTCGCTGTCCAACGGCTTCGTCTCGGCCGGATACGTCAGCCCGGCCGTGGTCGGCCCGGCCGTCTGGGCCGCGATGGCCGACATCAACGCGGTCGCGCTGGGCGCGCAGGAAGGCGCTGCGGTGCCGCCGATGGGGTCCGGTGAGGGCAATGCCTCGTGGATTCCGGCCGGTACGCCGGCCAGTTCGGCGACTCTGCCCAGCCTGGGGCGACGACGGCGGCCGCATCGCCGGCCGCGGTGGTGGCCGCGGGGACGAATCAGGCCGCGATGGTCGGGCGGTTGTCGGTGCCGCAGACCTGGACGGCGGCGACCTCGGTGGCCAACCATGCCGGCGCTGCCGCCCCCGGCGGCGGCTGGACCAGCACCGTAGCTCCCGAGGCGGGCATGCCTGGGCTGCCCGGCATGCCGCTTGGTGGCATGTCCGGGCAGAGCTTCGGCAATCCGCCGCGGTACGGATTCCGCCCGACGATCATGGGGCGCCCGCCGGCCGCCGGGTGAGGAGGGGGGAGGCAACCGCGACGGTTGGTTGAAGGAGGTGCCGGTATTGGATTTCGGAGCACTCCCACCTGAAGTGAATTCCCTGCGCATGTACACCGGACCCGGGTCGGCGCCGATGCTGGCCGCCATGCAGGCCTGGGCTGCCGTCGCCGACGAGATGCAGTCGGCGGCAGCAGCGTACGAGTCGGTGACGTCGACGCTGGTCAGCGACGGTTGGCGCGGCCCGGCCGCCACGGCCATGACGGCAGCGGTCGCGCCGTATCTGGCCTGGTTGGATCTGACCGCCGCGCTGGCCGCCCAGACCGCTGGTCAGGCCGCCGCGGCGGCGGCGGCCTCCTACGACGCCGCGTTCGCTGCCACCGTGCCCCCCGGCGGTGGTGACGGCGAACCGCGTCCGGCTGGTCGCGTTGGTGGCCACCAACTTCCTCGGCATCAACGCGCCCGCCATCGCGGCGACCGAAGCCGAGTACGCCCAGATGTGGGCGCAGGATGCCACCGCGATGTACGCCTACGCGGCGAGCGCCGCCGACGCGGTCGCGCTGACCCCGTTCGCCGAACCCACCCCGACCACCGACTCGGCCGGGCTGGCCGAACAGTCTTCTGCTGTCTCCCAGGCTCTGGGGACGGGCGCGAGCAGTCCCATCCAGAGCGAATGGTCGCAGCTGACGTCGGCGGTGTCCGCGACCGTGCACAGCCTGGCGGCGCCGGCTTCGCCGCTGGATGCGGTTCCCCAGTCGGGCCTGCTCGCCGACATCCTGAACTTCCTGGACGGCAACGACGGAAACCCCTACGGCATCTTCCTCAACTCCACCTTGGTGAACGGCTTCGTCTCGGCGGGTTACACCGCTCCCGGACAGATCATGCCCGCGATCACCGGGGCGATGTCCGACTTCGACTCGCTGGCTGCGGGCGGCCCGGAGGCGGGCGCGGCCATACCGCTGAGCGCCGCCGGCCCCGGCGATGCCTCGTGGACCGGCGCGACCTTCCCGCCAGCGGGTACGGGCACCGCGGTGGCGGCAGGCGACCAGGCCACCCTGGTCGGCCGGCTGTCGGTGCCACCGAGCTGGGCTTCGGCCGTCGAGGTGGTCGAAAGCAACGCCACCCCGCTGGTGGGCGGCGGAGAGCTCGGGGCGGCACCTGCCGCGGCGGCACCCGGCGCCCCGGGCACTCCGGGCGTGCCGGGCGTCATGACCGCCGGTGCGCCGCGGCACTATGGCAACGGGCCCCGCTACGGGTTCAAGCTGACGATCATGCCGCGCCCGCCCGCGGCGGGCTGATCGAGCGGCCGGTACGCGACCTGTGGATCCGCGCGGCCTGTGCAACGGCGACTTGCGCGCCCCTGACACCCGTTGAGCGGCCACAGTCAGGGCTCACAGCCGACTTTCAGAGACGAGACAGCCATCTGGCAGCTCCTGAGACGACCTCGTCCGCGCAGATTGCGTACGTTATCCCTAACGTAAGGAGGGACGTCATGGCACGCAGCTGCGAACACGGCGGTGTCGATTTCGATGCGGCGATCCCGAGGCCGGCAACCCGAGTGCCGGCTTGCATCCAACCGGGCCGAGAGCCCCGCCTGCGGGCGGCAGCACGCGTGACCCTGGGCAAGCGACGAAGGTCCGACGATGCCGGCTCCACCTGAGACGGCGCACGCGCAGCGTTTTTCCTGAACTCCACCGTCCACACATTCGGCCAATTATTTCTTTGACGCCGAATGAGAATTCAGGCTGTAATTAATTCAGTGATTCACACCATTATGTCGTTTGTGTGCGACAAATCAGATTTGACCGGTTGCGCCAGGAGCAATATGCCGTTGACCAGCGCTGACGATATTCAGCTGCGTGCCTCCCGGCGTGATAACTGAAAACCAACTGCACAAAAACTCTTGTTTACATTCCCATTACTCAGCGGGAACCAGCCGAAAATATCTTCTTCCGAAGATAGCTCGCAGCAGCCGGGAAATCCCATGTTTTTCATGCACGCGGGACCGACGCTGCAGCAGAACCGAAAACCGAAGTCGTCGAATTCGCATAAGCAACGGAACGCAAGAACGAAGCGTTCCGGTGCGCAGAGCGCATGAATGGACCGAGGCGAGCTCGATGACCACCGTCAGGGGTGAGGGGATGATAGGCGTGGATTACGGGGCGCTACCACCGGAGATCAATTCCGGGCGCATGTACACCGGTCCGGGCGCGGGGCCGATGTTGGCCGCCGCGGCGGCGTGGGACGATCTGGCCAGCGAATTGCATTCCACCGCAGCCGCTTTCATGTCCACGGTCGAAGGCCTGGTGGCCGTAACGTGGCAGGGACCCAGCGCGATGTCGATGGCCGCGGCGGCCGGCCCTTACGTGTCGTGGCTTTCGGCCACCGCCGCCCGCGCCGACGAGGCCGGTGCGCAGGCCAAGGCGGCTGCAGCCGCATACGAAACCGCGTTCGTGGCAACGGTTCCGCCGCCGGTGATCTCGGCCAACCGGACGTTGCTGCTGATGCTCGTCGCCACCAATATCCTGGGCCAGAACACACCGGCGATCGCCACGACCGAAGCCCACTACGCCGAGATGTGGGCTCAGGATGCCGCGGCGATGTACGCCTACGCCGGATCATCGTCAGTGGCAACGCGTTTGACGTCGTTCACCGATCCACCGCAGACCACCGCCGAAACGGGCACGGCCGCGCAAGCGGCGGCGGTCTCGCAGGTCAGCGGCAGCCAGTCCGCTGCGACCGTCGGCAACGAGCTGTCCCAATTGATCGCTTCGATCCCGCATGCGTTGCAGGGCATGGCGACAACGCTTCAGGCGGCGCCCACGACCGGGTCGACTTCGTTGCTGTCCGGGCTCGCCCTACCCCAGCTGACCTCGGTGTCGTTGCCGCCGGCCCTGGCGACAGACGTGGCGAACTGGAACTCGATGCTCAGCGTCCTCACCGGCTCCTACTCGCTGCAGGGCTTGAGTTCTGTTCCCGGAGGGCCGTTCCTGTCGTTCGGACAGGTCTACGCGTACGCCCAGAACGGACAGGGACTGCAGTCCTTCCTGACCCCCGTCCAGCCCATCAGCGGCGCTTTGGCGCCGATCGCTCAGCCCCTGACGCCGCATGTGAGCGCCGCCGGTTCGGTGGGCAGCGTCGCCTCCGCGTCGATGGGCCGCGCCGCCATGGTGAGTGGGCTATCGGTGCCGCAGAGCTGGACCACGGCCGCCCCGGCCTTCCGCACCCTCGCCGCGACCCTGTCGACGAACCTGGCCGCGGCTCCTGCGGCCGCGTCGAGCGCCGAGGCCGGCATGTTCGGGCAGATGGCGCTGTCGGGACTGGCCGGGCGCGCACTCGGGGCCACCGTGGGCGGCAGTAGCGGCAGCGCCGCCGTCGCAACGTCACTCGGGGGCGTGGTCGCCGAAGCCGACCCGGCCGCCGCCATGATCTTCGTGCTCCCACCGCTGGAGGACTGACCCATGACGCACGCGAACCCAGCTAGGGGGTAACAGTGTTCTACGCAGCATTTCCGCCCGAGATCAATTCCGGCCGGATCTACAGCGGACCGGGATCCGGACCGATGCTGGCCGCCGCGGCGGCCTGGAACGGCCTGGCCGCCGAATTACAGGCCACCGCCATGTCCTATTCGTCGGTGATCGCCGGCCTGACCAGTGGACCCTGGGTGGGGCCGTCGTCGCTCGCCATGGCCGCCGCCGCCACGCCTTACGTCGCCTGGATGAGCAGCACGGCAGCACAGGCGGCGCAGGCGGCCGAGCAGGCCGTTGCCGCGGCATCGGCTTACGAGGCCGCCTTCGCCGGGCACGTGCCACCGTCGCAGATCGCCGCCAACCGCAGTTACTTGGCGACGCTGGTGGCCACGAACCTGTTCGGCCAGAACACCGCCGCGATCGCCGCGACCGAGGCCCAGTACGGCGAGATGTGGGCCCAGGACGCGGTGGCGATGGACGGCTACGCCGCCTCTTCGGCGGCCGCGACCGACATCACGCCGTTCACCGAACCGCCCCAGATCGTCAACGTCGGGGGGCTGGTCGACCAGGCACTTTCGGCTGGGCAGACGCTGAGCAACTCGGTTGGCGCCGCGACCCAGTCGATCCTGTCCGCGAGCACCCCGTTGACGCAACTACTCCAGGTGGGGGCGAACCTGAGCACCGACTACACCGCAACCATCAACGGATTGCTCAACGGCCTGTTCGGTTCCAGTGGCGCAACGACGTTCACCACGCTGTATTCGGCGGTGAAGGTTCCGCTGGGCTTCACCACGCAGTTCAACGACATCGGATTGCTGGTCAACTTTCCGGCATCGCAGTTCCTCAAGTTCGGCCCCAAGTCGATATCCAGCTTCGGTGAGCTACCCAAGGACGCATTGGGCGGTGGCCTTACCCCGCACTGGGGACGCGGCTGGCTGACCAGTGCGGTAACACCAAGTCCCACTGCCAATTTCGGCCGGGGCACCCTGGTGGGATCGTTGACCGTGCCGCCGAGCTGGACAGCCAACACGCCGGCCATTCGCACTGTCGCCGCCGCCTTGTCGGCCGCCGGGCCCGAGGCGGTGCCGGCAGCCGAACTGGGCCGGGGCGGTCTGCTGAGTTCAATGTCGTTGGCCGGCATGGCCGGAAGTGCTTTCGGGGCCGGGGCTCCCTCGGCCGTGTCCGGCGCCCGGGGCCGGATCACACCGGTCAAAGACCTCAAAGACCTCAAGTCACCAGAGATGTTGAAGCGCATGGTCGCCCAGATCTCCGAGCGGCCCGAGAGCGTCCAGCACCACACGGTTGACCAGGAAGGGCTGGACGCTCTACTCGTGCAGCTGGCCAAGAGGCCGGGCGTGCACGCGGTGCATCTCACCAAGAGCACGCCGAAAGTCGTGCCAGCAGATGCGCAATCCGGTTAGTTTGCAACCTATTTCGTGAAACCGCCGAATCGTCGGCGACTTTTTCAGGGAGGTACTCTTGCGAAAGCTGCTGGCGGTGATCGCCACCTGCGTCATGATCGGCTCTGCCGCACCGGCGGAAGGCGAGCCGGGCGACGAATCGATCACCAACGACACCCCGGCTACCGATGACGCCGGTTTCCTTGCCGCCCTGCGCACCGCCGATATCGGTTACTCCAGCCCCGCGCAAGTAATCACGTCCGCCAAAGCGGTGTGCACCTGTTTGGACAACGGCGAATCGGGATTCGAACTCATCCACGATGTGAAGACGCGCAACCCCGGCTTCACCCTGGACGCCGCGGCCGAATTTGCGGTCATTTCTGCTAAATACTATTGCCCACATCAACTGTCCAAGGCGTAACCCTTTACCACCGCTGGTAGAGATGTCGCTGCGTGCAGATATTTCTGCCAAACATTGTTGCCCAGATCAACTATCGAAGGCGTGACGCTTTGCTCGCGGCGCTGCCGTCATTTCTGGCCCGCATTAATTGCGACTTCCGGCGAACGCCGTGCAGCGGCACGAGTACGTCGGCGGCGCGCGGTAGGTGAACCGGCTCCGGCGGCAGCTCATCGGGTAACGACGACGGACGCCCGGGATCACAGCGCCCGAGCCGGGGGCGCACCCGGGGAATGCAATCCTGACCAGCAGACGTCCGCCAGCTTCGGCGCGAGCCATTGCACCGGCCGACGCCACGCGTGGAATCCCGCGGCGCGATATAGGGGTACTTGGTGAGTCTTATATGAGACTCGCAAGTTCGGCCCGCGACCGGGAAAGCCGTGATTACGATGGCTGGCACCGAAGGAGCGGAGGGGATTCTAGATGGACTTCGGGGCGCTGCCGCCAGAAGTCAATTCTGGACGAATGTATACGGGGGCGGGATCCGGACCGATGCTGGCCGCGGGCGCGGCCGGGGACGCGCTGGCCGCGGAGTTGCATGCCACGGCGGCGTCCTACGGCGCGGCGATCGACGGTATGACGGTGGGAACCTGGCACGGTCCGGCCGCGGCATCGATGGCCGCCGCCGCCATTCCCTATGTGGCCTGGATGACCGCGACCGCAACCGGAGCAGAGCAAACCGCTGCCCAGGCCAAGCTCGCGGCCGGGGCCTACGAGGCCGCCTTCGCCGCAACGGTGCCGCCGCCGGTGATCGAAGCCAACCGGGCGCTGTTGATGACGTTGATTGCGACCAATCTGCTGGGACAGAACACGGCCGCGATCGCCGCCACGGAAGCCCAGTATGCGGAAATGTGGGCGCAGGACGCCGCGGCCATGTACGCCTACGCGGCATCCTCGGCGGCTGCAACCGTATTGACGCCCTTCACCGCGCCGCCGGAAACCACCGCCCCGGGCGGGGCGGCCGATCAAGCGGCGGCCGTCGGCCAGGCTGCCGGCAGCGCGGCCGCCACCGACGTCCAGTCGCAGCTGACGCAGCTGGTCAACCTGTTCCCGTCCATGCTGCAGAGCCTGGCGACGACATCCGCCGCTCCGGCGGCGACGACGCCGGTGGGCAACGTCGTCGAAGGCATCTACCCGTTCGCCGCAGCTATCCGACCCTTCTTTGCCGCCATAACCGGTGCCTACAGTCCGATCATTCCGTTCGTGCTGGGTGGCGGTTGGTGGCTGTTCAGCCTGCAGATCCTCGGCCTGTCGCAGAACGCGCCGGGGGTGGCCACCCTGCTGAACAGCGGCGGGAAGCCGATCGCCGGCCTGTCGCCGCTGCGCGGAGGCTACGTCGCGTCCGTCGCGCCGGGCGGGGCCACCGCGTCCCTGGGGCAATCCACCCTGGTCGGGTCGCTGTCGGTGCCGCGAGGCTGGGTGACGGCCGCGCCGGTGCTGCGGACGATGGCCTCGGTGCTGCCGGGTGCGACTCCGGAGGCTCTCGCCGCCGTCCCCGCGGCGGCCGAAGGGGGGCTGTTCGGGGAGATGGCCATGGCCAGCCTGGCCGGGCGCGCGCTGGCCGGCGCCACCGTGCGCACCGTCAGCAACGGCGCTGCCGGCGCCACCGGCGCCGCGGCAGCCGGTGAAGAAGTCGCCAGCACGGCGACCATCATCGTGATACCGGCGGACTGAACGGAAGGCGGGGCCGATGAGTTTTGCGGCGCGACCACCGGAGATCACCTCCGGTCTGATGTACACGGGTCCGGGTGCGGGGCCGATGATCGCGGCGGCCACCGCGTGGGACGCGTTGGCGGCCGAACTGCAGGACACGGCCGCGTCCTACGGCGCGATCATCGAAGGCCTGGTCAACGACGGATGGACCGGTCCGTCGTCGGGCGCGATGGCGGCCGCGGTGGCGCCCTACGTGAGCTGGATGTCCGCCACCGCGACACAGGCCAAGGCGGCGGGCGAGCAGGCGAAGGCGGCGGTGTCCGCCTACGAGACGGCTTACGCCGCGGTGGTGCCGCCGGCGGAGATCGCGCTCAACCGCAGTGAGCTGGCCCAGCTGGTGGCCACGAACATCTTCGGGCAGAACACCGGTGCGATTGCCGCCCTCGAGGCGCAGTACGGGGAGATGTGGGCCCAGGACACCACCGCGATGTTCGGTTACGCCAACGCCTCGGCCGCCGCGGCCAAGCTGACGCCGTACGCCGAACCACCCCAGGTCACCGACGCCTCCGGACTCGCCGGTCAGCAAGCGGCGGTGGGGCAGGCCAGCGGGCTGGCCGCCGGAACGGCCGCGGCCACCGCGGCTGCGACCGCCGCTCCCACGGCGGCGCCCGCCTTCCCATTCGACGTCGTCCTGCAGGCGTTGCAGGCGCTCGGTCAGGCCGGTACCGCCTACATGCAAGGCATGTCCGAACTGCTCAACACCCTGACCGGCACCACGGTGGGCGGTCCGACCTGGGAGCTGATGTTCGGTATCGTCGCCGACATCGGCCGATTCAGCACGGTGGCCAACGACGTCATGAGTGCGCCCAACCTGGGCATGACCGAGTTCAAGCTGTTCTGGAAGCCGCCACTCGAGAACATCCCCAAATCTGCCCTGGGAGCCGGGCTGGGCATGGCGCCGACCGGCGGACTCACCAGTGCCGTGTCGGCAGGTGCCGGGGAGGCCAACGTGGTGGGAAAGCTGTCGGTGCCGCCCAGCTGGGCATCGGCCACGCCCGCGATCCGGATGGTCTCCAACGTGTTGCCGGCCACCAGCATGGCCGCCGCCCCCGCGGCGGGGATTCCGGCCGACCTGGTCAACCAGATGGCCCTGGGGAGCCTGACCGGCGGCGCGGTGGGCAGCGTAGGGGCGCAGGTCTACAGCGGAAGCGGTGCTCGGGCCCGTGCCGGCGGTGAGAAGGGCCCGGTGGAGCCGGTCAAGCTGGACAGCGTGATCGCCAAGCTGCAGCAGGAACCGGAGGCGGTACAGCACTGGAACGTCGACAAAGCGGGGCTGGACGGGCTGCTCGACAAACTGTCCAAAAAGCCCGGAATCCACGCGGTGCACGTGTCCAGCGGTGACAAACCCAGGGTCACGCTGCCCGACGCGCAGTAGAGGTGGCGTTTCTGGTGATCCACGCGAGACTTCTGCCGGCGGTTGTGGGCGCCGTCGCGTTGCTGAGTCTGGCGCCGGCCGTGCACGGTGACCCCGGCGACCCCGGCGGCAGTGACGCGGCGTTTCTCGCTGCCCTGAAAAATGCCGGTATCGCCGTTCCCGATCCGGCCAGGGCGATCACGTCCGCGCAAGCCGTGTGCGGCCTGATGCGCAACGGCGAAACCGGACTGCAGGTTCTGACCGACGTGAAGAACCAGAACCCGGCACTGACCCTGGACGGCGCCGCCCTGTTCACGGCCATCGCATCGAACACGTATTGCCCCGAGCACCTGGGGCAACCCGAAGGTGGCTACTTCTGACGGGCAGCCCTCAGCTCCTGGTTTGCCTGCCCTCCACCTGGTGTTAACCCAAATCTGATTACCTGCTGATGCCGTTTCGCAATCGGGAGAGGGGGGCGGGCACGGTGCACACACTGACCAACGCCGAGTTCGCGCTCCGCCTGGCGGTAGGGCTGGGATGCGGCGCGCTGATCGGCTTCGAACGCCAATGGCGAGCCCGGATGGCGGGGCTGCGGACCAACGCGCTGGTGGCCACCGGCGCGACACTGTTCGTGCTGTACGCCGTGGCCACCGAGGACACCAGCGCCACCCGGGTGGCCTCCTATGTGGTGTCGGGAATCGGGTTCCTCGGCGGCGGGGTGATTCTGCGCGAGGGTGCCAACGTGCGCGGTCTCAACACTGCTGCCACGCTGTGGTGCTCGGCGGCGGTGGGGGTGCTGGCCGCATCCGGGCATCTGGTGTTCGCGCTGATCGCCACCGGCACCGTCGTCCTGATCCATCTGCTGGGCCGCCCGCTGGGCCGTCTCATCGACCATGACAACTCCGGCGACGACGACGAGGGTCTCGAGCCGTATCAGGTCCAGGTGATCTGCCGGCCCAAGTCGGCGAAGTATGCCCGTGCCCAGATCGTGCAGCACACCCGCAGCAACGACATCATCCTGCGCGGCATCCACACCGGGGCGAGCGGAGAAGACAACATCACGCTGACCGCCCATGTGCTGCTGGACGGTCACTCGCCG
This sequence comes from Mycobacterium kiyosense, assembly GCA_021654635.1. Classification (NCBI taxonomy): domain Bacteria; kingdom Bacillati; phylum Actinomycetota; class Actinomycetes; order Mycobacteriales; family Mycobacteriaceae; genus Mycobacterium; species Mycobacterium kiyosense. The sequence continues at coordinate 3,068,868 of AP025179.1, read as the reverse complement.
GCCAGGCTGGAGAATCTGGTGGCCGAATTGTCCTTGCAGCCGGGCGTCCACGCCGTGCACTGGTATGCCGGTGAGACCAGCGCCGCCGGACTGCCCGCCCCGCAATCCGACTGATCAGGGCCGCGGCTGCGGACCCGGATGTCGGGAAACGGCCGCGGGCTCACCACCGCGGCAGCGACCGCCCCGGGGTTGGACCGCTAGTTCGTCGAGTCTGCGCGCCGCCCCCGTGCCGCCCACAGCCCGGCGAAGCCGGCGGCGAGCACCAGCACTCGGCTCACCCGGACAGCACCTGCCGAATCTGTCCGAGCGTCACCCTTGCCTTCTGCCCGGGCAGCAGCATCCAGGTGTGCATACCGCCCTCGAGTTCGTGCCACCCGATGTCGTGTCCTTCGGCGATCGCACGGTTGCGGAAGGCGCGAGCATCGGGGTTGAGCACGTCGTGGGTTCCGGTGAAGACCGTCAGCCGGGGCAGGCCGTCCAGGGGACCCATGCTCGGACTGAGCAGCGGGTGGTCCAAGGGGTCACCGCCCGCGTAGCGGAGGCCCGCGGCCCGCAGGTCATCGAGGTTGAGGAACGGATCGATCTTTGCCACCGTCAGCACCTCGGGGGCGGGCAGGCCGAGGTGCATCCAGGGCGAGAGCAGCAGTGCGTCAGTGGGCTGTGGCAGCCCGGCGTCGCGCACCGCGTGACACAGCGCGAACGCCATCCCACCGCCGGCCGAATCACCCATGAAGGCAATCGAATCCGGCTCCCAGGTGTCCAGCATCCGGCGGTAGACCTGCAACAGGAACGGGAAGACCTGGCGGTAGGTGTGTTCGGGGGCGATCGGGTAGATCGGCACGGTGAGGGATCGGCGCAGGGTCAGGGCCAGCCGGGCAATGGCGGGCCAATGGAAGTGGGGTAGCAGGTCCAGCACGTACGCGCCGCCGTGCAGGTACAGCACGTGCCCGCCCAGCTCGTCGGGACCGATGTGCCGAGGCGTGACCTGGTAGACCGGGCGGCCGTTGAGGTCGGTGCGCGTCACGTCGACCTTCTTGAGCACCAGCTTGGAGGGCAGCCCGCAGTAGGGTGGGCGCGGGTTGGCCGCCCAATGTTCCAGCTTCGCCGCCGGGAACAACCGGTTGCGAACACCGGAGGCGCGCAGCAGCCGCTGCGTGACGTGCGGCTTGCGGATCGGGCGGGCCACCCTGATCTTGAATTCGTTGATCGCCATCAACGTCTACCGTGACACAACCCGGCACACAGCGATCCCGCAATCAGTAATCTGTTTTGCTGTGCATGCTCTGACCGGATTTCTCTCGGCGCTGCCGGCCGAGCTGCGGGACCCGGTGCTGTTCGCGATTCCGTTCTTCCTGCTGCTTTTGACGCTGGAGTGGACGGCCGCCCGCAAGTTGGCGAAGTTCGACGCCGCGGCCGGCACCGGGGACCCCGCCGATTCCAGGCCCGCCTCGGGCGCCTACCTCGCCCGGGATTCGATGACGAGCATCTCGATGGGTTTGGTGTCGATAGCCACCACCGCCGCCTGGAAGACGTTGGCCCTATTCGGGTACGCCGCCCTCTATGCCTACGTTGCGCCATGGCATCTGTCGGCGAGCAAGTGGTACACCTGGGTCGTCGCGTTGCTCGGAGTCGACCTGCTCTACTACGCCTATCACCGCGCCGCACACCGGGTCCGGCTGATCTGGGCCACTCACCAGGCTCATCATTCGAGCCAGTACTACAACCTGGCCACCGCGTTGCGACAGAAGTGGAACAACAGCGGCGAGATCCTGATGTGGGTGCCGTTGCCGCTGTTGGGATTGCCCCCGTGGATGGTGTTCTTCAGTTGGTCGCTGAACCTGATCTACCAGTTCTGGGTGCACACCGAGCGGATCGGCAAGCTGCCCCGGTGGTTCGAGTACGTCTTCAATACGCCGTCCCACCACCGGGTACACCACGGCATGGACAAGGTGTACCTGGACCGGAATTACGGCGGCATCTTCATCCTGTGGGACCGGATTTTCGGCAGCTTCCAAGAGGAGTTGTTCCGGCCGCACTACGGGCTGACCAAGCAGGTCGACACGTTCAACATCTGGAAACTGCAGACCTACGAATACGTCGCGATCGCGCGGGATTGGCGCTCGGCGAGCCGGCTGCGCGACCGGCTGGGCTACGTTTTCGGGCCGCCCGGTTGGGCTCCCGGCGGCGCCGATCGCAACGGCAAAGTCGCCCCGGTGGCGAGCACTCGGTAACGCCGCCAGCGTTCTGCGCGAAGACTTAGTGTCGGGGTGGTTACGACGTAACCTGAAAGTGCAGGTCGGCGCTTCGTCGGCCATAACGGATCGGAGTCGGTTTTGTATCGCCTGACCTTGCGCGCATGCACGGCCGCGGCGGCTGTCTCGATGGTGGCCGCCGGGCTGTCGCCGGCCACTGCCGCAGCCGAGTCGACGTTGGTTTTCCCGGGCATGGAGATTCATCAGGACAACCACGTCTGCACTCTCGGTTTTGTCGACATTCCGCGGCGCACGGCGTACAGCGCCGGGCACTGCCGCGGAGGAATGGTCTACGACCGGGACAACAACCCGATCGGCCGCGTGGTGGCCTCCCGCGACAACACCCCCACCGGTTCCACCGTGGCCACCGACCAGCCCATCGACGACTACGAGGCCATCGCCTTGGCCAGCAACGTCACGATGAGCAACATCCTGCCCGGGGGCCGGGGACTGGTGGCGAGCCCAGGCGTGGTCGCCGCGCCCGGACAGGCGGTCTGCCACTTCGGAGTGACCACCGGGGAAACCTGCGGCACGGTGGAAAGCGTCAACAACGGGTGGTTCACCATGTCCCACGGCGTGCAGACCCAGCAGGGTGACTCGGGTGGACCGGTGTATCTGTCGTCGGGAGGCGTCGGCCAGCTCATCGGGATCTTCAACAGCATGTGGGGCGACTTCCCGGCAGCGGTGTCCTGGCAGAGCGCTTCCGAGCAGGCCCGCCAGGATATGGGCGCGGGGGCGAGTTAGCTCATTTGGCTAGCGCGAATACCGGGATCCGCGGTGCGGCGGCACGGTAATCCGCGTCGTCCGATTCGGGTGTCAGCCCGCCCACGTACGCCTTGACCTGCCAATACCAGCGAGCCAGATAGCGCCGCAGAATGGCGGGCTTGACGTCGTCGGCGACTTCGCTGATGGCGCGGGATTCCCTGTGCCAGCGCGAGCCCAGTTCGACGACGCCCGCGGCCCGAACATTGCGTGCCCACTGGGTGTCGCCGCGCGGTGAGATCACGTAATCCGTGCCGTCCACGGTCAGCAGGTTGACGACCACACCACGCGGTGTACCGGTCTTGCGTCCGCGGACCCGCAGGGCGCGCGTTCCGGCAATGCCGATCCCCAGTTCGGCAAGCCAGCGCATCAGCGTGTTCGCGCTGCGCTCGATCCGGCTTGGTTGCTGGTAATGCATCGACATGCCGACCTCCGTGCGCACTGAGAGAGCAGTGCTCTCTGTTGATGCTACCGTGCCACGCCCGCCGGCAAAAAGCAAGAGCGGTGATCTCGGTTGTGTCAGACTTGGCCGTGGGCAAACGCCAGGAGTCGCGGGATCAGATCGAGGCCAAGATCGTCGAGCTGGGCCGCCGACATCTGGTGGACCACGGCGCGGCTGGTTTGTCATTGCGCGCGATTGCCCGGGACCTCGGCATGGTGTCCTCCGCGGTGTACCGCTACGTCGCCAGTCGCGACGAACTGCTGACGCTGTTGCTCGTCGACGCGTACACCGATCTCGCCGACAAAGTCGACCGGGCGCGCGACGACACCACCGGCGATTCGTGGAGCGACGACGTGAACGCGATGGCACACGCCATGCGGGCATGGGCCGTCGCGCACCCCGCCCGCTGGGCGTTGCTGTACGGCAGCCCGGTTCCCGGGTACCACGCACCGGCACAGCGCACCGTCCCGGCCGGGACTCGGGTCATCGCGGCGTTGCTGGACGCCGTCGCGGCCGGGATCACCACCGGCGACATCGTGTTGACCAACGACCACGTGGCACAACCGACCTCGTCGGACTTCGAGCGGCTGCGCAGCGAGTACTCGTTCCCGGGCGACGACCGGGTGATGGGCAAGTGCTTCCTGCTGTTCGCCGGGCTGGTGGGCGCCATCAGTCTCGAAGTGTTCGGCCAATACGGCGCGGATACCCTCACCGACGCCCGCGCGGTCTTCGACACTCAGGTGCACCTGCTGCTGGACATGTTCGGCGGACGGAACTAGAACATGTTCAGTCCAGCTCATCACGGCCGCCGGTGGCGGCGACGGCAAATTGCTTCCCGGCAGTTCTGACGGGCGACCGGCTGGGATATCCTCCGAAGCGATGAACCTCCTCGTTCAATCACCCGTCCAGATCGCGTGGGTCACGTCGGACCTCGCTGCCACAGAAAAGGCCCTCACCGGCCTTTTAGGCGCCCGCAAATGGGTGCGTATCCCCGATGTCCACTTTGCTCCGGACGCCTGCAGCTATCGCGGCGAGCCCGCCGACTTCGTCGCGCACATCTCGCTGAGCTACCTCGGCGACATGCAGCTCGAGCTGATCGAACCGGTCCGCGGCGAGAATATCTATAGTGAATTCCTGCGCGACCACGGCGCGGGCTTGCACCACATCTGCATGGAGGCCCAAAGCCGCGAGCAATTCGACGCCGCTCTGGTCGATGCCGCCGAGCAGGGCGCCGAGGTAGTGCAGCAGGGGGTAATGGCCGGCGGTATCCGGTTCGCCTACGTAGCGGCCCCGAATGCCGGGGTGCCGTATGTCGAGATCGCGTACCTGTCGCCCGAGATTAAAGCGTTCTACGACTACATAAAGCAGGAGCAACAAGTGAGCCGCGGCAACGACGATGCACACCGTAGTGACGAGCAGGAGGCGCGCCGATGAGCACCGAGATCCCCGCCACGGTCAAGGCCGACACGGTGGCGTCCTGGTCCGACGACGTCGACGTGTTGGTGCTCGGCTTCGGCATCGCCGGCGGGTGCGCGGCGGTCAGCGCTGCGGCCGCGGGAGCGCGGGTGCTGGTGCTCGAGCGCGCCGCCGCGGCCGGCGGCACCACCTCGATGGCCGGCGGCCACTTCTACCTGGGTGGCGGTACCGCAGTCCAGGAGGCGACCGGTCACCCCGATACGCCCGACGAGATGTACAAATACCTGGTCGCCGCGTCGCGGGAACCCGAACTCGACAAGATCCGCGCCTACTGCGACGGCAGCGTCGAACATTTCAATTGGCTTGAGGCCCTTGGCTTCCAGTTCGAGCGCAGCTTCTACCCGGGCAAGGTCGTGGTGCCGCCGGGCACCGAAGGACTCAGCTACACCGGCAACGAGAAGGTGTGGCCGTTCTGCGAGCAAGCCGTGCCGGCGCCGCGGGGGCACTCGGTGCCGGTGCCCGGCGAGTTGGGCGGGGCTGCCATGGTGATCGACCTGCTGGTCAAGCGCGCCGACGAACTGGGGGTGCTGATCCGCTACGAGACCGGCGCGACCAACCTGGTCGTCGACGACGGCGGCGCGGTGGTCGGGGTGACCTGGAAGCACTTCGGCGAGACCGGCGCGGCCCGGGCCAATGCGGTGATCATCGCCGCCGGCGGTTTCGCCATGAATCCCGAGATGGTCGCCGAGCACACTCCCGCGCTGGGTCAGCCGCGGCGCACCAAACACCACGGCCTGGTGGCGCCCTACATCCTGGGCAACCCGAACGACGACGGGCTGGGCATCCGGCTGGGCGTCTCGGCCGGTGCGGCCACCAAGAACATGGACGAGTTGTTCATCACCGCGGCGGCGTATCCGCCGGAAATCCTGCTCACCGGGGTGATCGTCAATAAGGACGGCAAGCGGTTCGTCGCCGAGGATTCCTACCATTCGCGGACCTCGGCGTTCGTGCTCGAGCAGCCCGAGCAGACCGCTTACCTGATTGTCGACGAAGCGCACATGCAGATGCCCGAGATGCCGTTGATCAAGTTCCTCGACGGCTACGAGACGATCGCCGAGATGGAGGAAGCGCTGGGCATCCCGGCGGGCAATCTCGCCGCGACGCTGCAGCGCTACAACGAACACGCCGCCCGGGGCGAGGACCCCGACTTTCACAAGCAGCCGGAATACGTTGCGGCACAAGACAAGAGCCCGTGGGCGGTGTTCGACCTGTCGCTGGGGCGGGCGATGTACTCCGGGTTCACCATCGGCGGGCTCGCGGTCACCCTGGACGGTGAGGTGCAGCGCGACGACGGCAGCGTCATCCCCGGGCTGTTCGCCGCGGGTGCGTGTGCGTCCAACATCGCCCAGGACGGCAAGGGGTACGCCAGCGGGACGCAACTGGGGGAGGGGTCGTTCTTCGGTCGCCGCGCCGGAGCCCGCGCGGCAGCGCGGGTGCAGGCGCGGTAAAACGTCCCAGCGCCGGAGCCCGCGCGGCAGCGCGGGTGCAGGCGCGGTAAAACGTCCCAGCGCCGGAGCCCGCGCGGGGGCGCGGGGTGCAGGCGCGCTAGGCCTTCGCCAATTCCTTCTCGACCGGCCCCAGCCGCCAGTGCCCGTCGCCGAGCAGTTCGAGCTGGCTTTCGTGATATTGCTCCACCGCGGGGTGGTGGCTGACGCTGACCACGATGCAGTCCGGCAGTTCGGTGCGGACCAGCTGGTAGAGCGCGTATTCCAGTCCAGGGTCCAGCGCCGAGGTCGCCTCGTCCATGAACACGGCCTTGGGTTTGGTGAGCAGGATGCGCGCGAACGCGACCCGCTGCTGTTCACCCGGCGAGAGCACCTTTGCCCAGTCCTGCTCCTCGTCGAGGCGGGCGATCAGCGGCACCAACGCGACCTTGGTCAGCACCTCGTGCAACTCGGCGTCCGACACCGCGTCGACCGCGTTGGGGTAGCACACCACGCTGCGCAGATCACCTAGCGGCACATACGGCAACTGCGATAGGAACATCGTCTCGTTCGCGCCGCCGGGGCAGTGCAGGGAACCCGATGCGTACGGCCACAATTCGGCCAATGCGCGCAGCAGCGTCGTTTTGCCGGAACCCGACTGGCCGGTGATCACCAGCGAGTGGCCGGGTTCCAGCCGAACGTCGAGCGGATCGACCAGGCTGTCACCGTCGGGCCTGCGCACTTCCACGTTGTGCAGCTCCACCGACCCGTCTTGGGACGGTGTGCTCAGCACCGACGGCAGCGCACGGCCCTGCTCGTTGGCCATCACCAGCCCATGAAGACGGATGATGGCCGCCCGCAGGTAGGCGAACGCGTCGTACTGGTTGCGGAAGAACGACAGGGAGTCGGAAATGCGTCCGAACGCGGCCGCAGTCTGCGTCACATCGCCGAATTTGATCTGGCCGGCGAACAGTCGGGGCGCCTGGATCAGCCACGGCAGCGGGACGATGATCTGCGACATGGACCAGTTCCAGCCGTGGAAGATGATCGAGCGCCGGACGAAGTGGCGGTAGTTGTCGATGATCGGGGTGAAGCGCCGCCAGAGTTGCGCCCGCTCGACACGTTCACCGCGATAGAACCCGACGGCTTCCGCGGCGTCGCGCAGCCGCACCAGTGCATAGCGGAATCGTGCGTTGAGCTTCTCGTTGTTAAAACTCAGTCCGATCAGTGGGCGGCCCAGCCAGAACGCGACCGCCGAGGCGATCAACACGAACACCACTACCGCCAAGAACATCGCGCGCGGGAACACCACTCCGAAGACATTCAGCGGCCCGGACAGGTTCCACAGGATCGCGGCGAAGGACACCACGGAGGCGACGGCGTTGACGGCCCCGAACAGCAACGTCTGCGTGGTGCCATTGGACGGCATGTTGGGGGTGCCGGCGGTGTTCGCGGCGGTAAAGATGTCGATGTCCTGCTGAATGCGCTGGTCCGGGTTGTCGATGGTGTTGTCGATGAAGAGGTCTCGGTAATAGGCCCGGCCGGCCAGCCAGTCATCGGTGAGATGGCCGGTCAGCCAGACCCGCCACGAGATGAGGAACCGCTGCAGCAGATAGATGTCGGCCAGATACCGGGCGATGAAGATGGCCGCCAGAATGCTGAAAACGGCCATCGAGACGTAAAACCCGTGCTTACCGGATTGCTTGACGATGTCCCGATGGGCGGCGTCGCCCTGAACGAAGGTCTGAACCGAGGAATACAGGTCGTTGGTGAAGTAGCTGAACAGCACATCCAGGCGCACCGACATCAATACCGACAGCAGCAGCACGCCCAGCATCAACCACACCCGGACACTTTCGCGCCCGACGAAGTAGCCGCGGGTGATCCGCCAGAACTGGCGGCCCCACGGGGTCAGAAACCGCATCAGGACCAGCGCGAGGAACAGACATACGGCGCTGACCACCCACGCGATGGCCAACCAGCGCACCGAATCCTGCAGCGCGTGAGACCAGTCGATTTTCGGAGTGAACGGTTCCGGACCCAAGGTCTTCGTCTCCTGACAGTCGAGGGTGTTCCGGCGACTGCGCGACGGAAATCCTTGGGCGAACGTACCTGAACGAGTCGATAAGCTCCGGTCATGACCACCGAAGCCGTCCCCGCCCAAACCGTGCACGCCGGCCGCCTCATCGCCCGCCGGCTCAAGGCCAGCGGTATCGACACCGTCTTCACCCTGTCCGGTGGTCATCTGTTCTCCATTTACGACGGCTGTCGCGAGGAGGGTCTTCGGCTGATCGACACCCGCCACGAGCAGACCGCGACCTTTGCCGCCGAGGGCTGGTCCAAGGTGACCCGGGTGCCGGGGGTGGCCGCGTTGACGGCAGGTCCGGGCATCACCAATGGGATGAGTGCGATGGCCGCGGCGCAGCAGAACCAGTCGCCGTTGGTGGTGCTCGGCGGCCGGGCGCCCGCGCTGCGCTGGGGGATGGGCTCGCTGCAGGAGATCGACCACGTGCCGTTCGTGGCGCCGCTGACCCGCTTCGCCGCCACCGCGCAGTCGGCCGACGATGCCGGCCGCCTGGTCGACCGGGCGCTGCAGGCGGCTGTGGCCGCCCCGTCCGGCGTGGGATTCGTCGACTTCCCGATGGATCACGTGTTCTCCATGGCCGACGACCGCGGTGAACCCGGGGCGTTGACCGTGCCGGCGAAGGGTCCGGACGTGGACGCCGACGTCTTGGATCGGGCCGTCGATCTGTTGTCCACGGCGCAGCGGCCCGTCATCATGGCCGGCACCAATGTGTGGTGGGGGCACGCCGAGACCGCGTTGCTGCGACTCGCCGAGCGACTGCGGATACCGGTGTTGATGAACGGGATGGCTCGCGGAGTGGTACCCGCCGACCATCCGCTGGCCTTCAGCCGGGCACGGTCGAAAGCCCTGAAGGAAGCCGATGTGGCGCTGGTGATCGGGGTGCCGATGGATTTCCGGCTTGGTTTCGGGGGCGTCTTCGGCGTCGAGACTCAGTTGGTCGTCGTCGACCGCGTCCGACCCGAGCGGGCGCATCCCCGCCCCGTCGCCGCTGAGCTGTACGGCGATCTCACCGCGGTCCTGTCCGGGCTGGGCACAGCCCGCACGACCGATCACCAGACCTGGATCGACGAGCTGCGCACCGTCGAGCGGGCCGCGCGCGACCAGGAACAGGTTGAATTGGCCGAGGACCGGATCCCGCTGCACCCGATGCGGGTGTACGCGGAGCTGGCGCCGTTGCTGGACCGTGACGCCATCGTCGTGATCGACGCCGGAGACTTCGGCTCCTACGCGGGCCGGGTGATCGACAGCTACCAACCCGGATGCTGGCTGGACAGCGGGCCGTTCGGCTGCCTGGGCTCGGGACCGGGGTACGCGCTGGCCGCCAAACTGGCGCACCCGCAGCGACAGGTGGTGTTGCTGCAGGGCGACGGCGCGTTCGGGTTCAGCGGCATGGAATGGGACACCCTGGTGCGGCACAACGTTCCGGTGGTGTCGGTGGTGGGCAACAACGGCATCTGGGCCTTAGAGAAGCATCCGATGGAGGCGCTGTACGGCTACTCGGTAGTGGCCGAGTTGCGTCCCGGCACCCGCTACGACGAGGTGGCGCGGGCGCTGGGCGCCCACGGCGAGCTGGTGTCGGCGCCCGCCGAGCTGCGCCCGGCACTGGAACGTGCGTTCGCCAGCGGACAGCCCGCCGTCGTCAACGTTCTCACCGACCCGAGCGTCGCCTACCCACGCCGCTCGAACCTGGCCTGATCGCGGCCGCGTACCGTTGGGCTGTGCCTAAGACCACCCGCTCGCAACCTGGCCGGTTGACCAGCCGCTTTTGGCGGCTGCTCGGCGCCAGCACCGAAAAGGACCGCAGCCGCTCGATGTCGGTGGTGACCGCCTCCGAGGAGTTCGACAAAGAAGCCGCCGACCTCAGCGACGAGAAGCTGCGCAAGGCATCCGGGCTGCTCAACCTCGACGACCTCGCCGACTCCGCCGACATTCCGCAGTTCCTGGCGATCGCCCGGGAGGCGGCCGAGCGGACCACCGAGCTGCGTCCGTTCGATGTGCAGTTGCTGGGCGCCCTGCGCATGCTGGCCGGCGACGTGATCGAGATGGCCACCGGCGAGGGCAAGACGCTGGCCGGGGCGATCGCCGCGGCGGGTTACGCGCTGGCCGGCCGGCACGTCCACGTCGTCACCATCAACGACTACCTGGCCCGTCGCGACGCGGAGTGGATGGGTCCGCTGATCGAGGCGATGGGCCTGACGGTCGGCTGGATCACGGCGGAGTCGACGAGCGAGGAACGCAAGGCCGCCTACGGCTGCGACGTCACCTACGCCTCGGTCAACGAGATCGGGTTCGACGTGCTGCGCGACCAGTTGGTCACCGACGTCGAGGACCTGGTTTCCCCGAATCCGGACGTCGCCCTGATCGACGAGGCCGACTCGGTTCTGGTCGACGAGGCGCTGGTGCCGTTGGTCCTGGCCGGCACCAGCCACCGGGAGACCCCGCGAGTGGAGATCATCAAGCTGGTCGGCAGGCTGAACCCGGAGACCGACTTCGACACCGACTCCGACAGCCGCAACGTCCATCTCACCGAGGCGGGCGCCCGCAAGGTGGAAAAGGCGCTCGGCGGCATCGACCTCTACTCGGAGGAACATGTCGGCACCACCCTGACCGAGGTCAACGTCGCACTGCACGCGCACGTGCTGTTGCAGCGCGACGTGCACTACATCGTCCGCGACGACGCCGTGCACCTGATCAACTCCTCCCGCGGCCGGATCGCGCAGCTGCAGCGCTGGCCGGACGGGCTGCAGGCCGCCGTCGAGGCCAAGGAAGGCATCGAGACCACCGAAACCGGTGAGGTGCTCGACACCATCACGGTGCAGGCGCTGATCAACCGCTACGCCACGGTGTGCGGGATGACCGGCACCGCCCTGGCCGCCGGTGAGCAGTTGCGCCAGTTCTACAAACTGGGTGTGTCGCCGATCCCGCCGAACACCCCCAACATCCGCGAGGACGAGTCCGACCGGGTCTACATCACCGCAGCGGCCAAGAACGACGCGATCGTCGAACACATCGCCGAGGTGCACGAAACCGGGCAGCCGGTGCTGGTGGGCACCCGCGACGTCGCCGAATCCGAGGATCTGCACGAGCGGCTGGTGCGCCGCGGCATTCCCGCGGTGCTGCTCAACGCCAAGAACGACGCCGAGGAGGCGGCGGTGATCGCCGAGGCGGGCAAGTACGGCGCGGTCACCGTCTCGACCCAGATGGCCGGCCGGGGCACCGACATCCGGCTGGGCGGATCCGACGAGTCCGACCACGACCGGGTGGCCGAACTGGGCGGGCTGCATGTCGTCGGGACCGGCCGGCACCACACCGAGCGGCTGGACAACCAGCTGCGCGGCCGGGCGGGGCGCCAGGGTGACCCGGGGTCGTCGGTGTTCTTCTCCAGCTGGGAGGACGACGTCGTCGCGGCCAACCTGGATCACAACAAACTGCCGATGCAAACCGACGAGGATGGGCGCATCGTCAGCCCCAAAGCGGCGGGGCTGCTCGACCACGCGCAGCGGGTTGCCGAAGGCCGCATGCTCGACGTGCACGCCAACACCTGGCGCTACAACCAGTTGATCGCCCAACAGCGGGCCATCATCGTCGACCGGCGAAATACCTTGTTGCGCACCGCAACCGCGCGCGAGGAGCTGGAGGAGCTGGCGCCCAAGCGGTATAAGGAACTGGCCGAGGACCTCTCCGAGGAGCGGCTGGAGAAGATCTGTCGACTGATCATGCTGTATCACCTGGACCGCGGCTGGGCCGACCATCTGGCCTATCTGGCCGACATCCGGGAAAGCATCCACCTGCGCGCGCTGGGCCGGCAGAACCCGCTCGACGAGTTTCACCGGATGGCGGTGGACGCGTTCGCGTCACTGGCCGCCGACGCGATCGAGGCGGCGCAGCAGACCTTCGAAACGGCGAACGTCCTCGAGGACGAACCCGGACTGGATCTGTCCAAGCTGGCGCGCCCCACCTCGACGTGGACGTACATGGTCAACGACAATCCGTTGTCCGACGACACGTTGTCCACGCTGAGCCTGCCCGGCGTGTTCCGCTGAGTTCTGCGCGCCCGGACGGTGAACTCCGGTGCCGAATTTCGCAGTGGGGTTACGTTCGTGGAAAGAAACCGGGTTAAGGTCACCGCTCATGGAGCCAGGGCTCGCGCGGGATCGAGTGCTGACGGTGCCCAACGTGCTGAGCATCGTCCGGCTGGCGCTGATCCCCGTCTTCGTCTATCTGATGCTCATCGCCCACCGCAACGGGTGGGCGGTGGCGATCTTGATGTTCAGCGGATTCTCCGACTGGGCCGACGGCAAGATCGCGCGACTGCTGGACCAGTCGTCGCGGCTCGGCATGCTGCTGGACCCCGCCGTCGACCGCCTCTACATGGTCACCGTGCCGATTGTGCTGGCGCTGAGCGGAATCGTGCCGTGGTGGTTCGTCGTCACCCTAGTGGCCCGCGACGCGGCGCTGGCCGCCACGCTGCCGCTGCTGCGCAGTCGCGGGCTGTCGGCGCTGCCGGTCTCCTACGTCGGTAAGGCAGCGACGTTCGCCCTGATGTCAGGCTTCCCGCTGGTGCTGCTGGGTCAGTGGGATGCCCTGTGGAGTCGTATCGTGGGGGCTTGCGGGTGGGCGTTTCTGATTTGGGGCTTGTACATGTATTTGTGGGCTTTCGTGCTGTACATGGCGCAGATGGTCCTGGTGATGCGCCGGATGCCCAATGTCAGGCACCATCGCCCGGCTACCCCGCGGGCAGGTGAGCATGGCTGAACGTGACCGGCTGCTCGGCGGTTACGACCCCAATGCCGGTTACAGCCCCCACGCCGCCGCCGCCCGAGCCCAGAAAATCCCGGTGCCCTCGCTGCTGCGCGCGCTGCTGTCCGAGCATCTGGACCCGGGATACGCCGCAGCGGCCGCGGCGCGGAAGGCCCGTGCCGAGCCCGAAAGTGGGCGGGAACGCGCGTTCGGCTGGATGTGGCAGGCCTTGGCGGCGACGCTGGTTGCGGCCGTGTTCGCCGCCGCGGTGGCCCAGGCCCGCTCGGTGGCCCCCGGGGTGCGGTCCGCACAGCAGCTATTGGCCGCGAACGTGCGATCCACCCAGTCCGCCGCCACCAAGCTGGCGCGGCAGCGCAGCGCGCTGGCGGCCAGGGTCGACCAGGTGCAGCGACTCGCGCTGGCCGACGATGCCGAGGGCCAACGACTGCTCAACAGCCTGGACGCGCGGAGCCTGGCGGCCGCCAGCACCGCGGTGATCGGGCCGGGTCTGACGGTCACGGTGACCGACCCCGGTGCCGGGCCCAACCTGTCCGACGCGTCCAAGCAGCGGGTGACCGGCAGCCAGCAGATCATCCTCGACCGCGACCTACAGCTCGTCGTGAACTCACTGTGGGCCAGCGGAGCCGAAGCCATCTCCGTCGACGGTGCCCGGATCGGGCCCAACGTGACGATCCGGCAGGCCGGCGGCGCGATCCTGGTCGACAACAACCCCACCAGCAGCCCGTACACCATCCTGGCGATCGGCCCGCCGAAGTCCATGCGGGACACCTTCGACCACAGCCCCGGATTGCGTCGGCTTAGGCTGCTGGAGGCCTCCTACGGTGTCGGCGTCAACGTGAATACCGGCGACGGCCTGGCACTGCCGGCCGGAGCCGTCCGCGACGTCAAGTTCGCCACACCGATCGGGCCTTAAGGGGGCTCGGGGAAGTGCGCAGTGCAATGGGAAAGACACTCGGGACGGGAATCACGCACGCATGATCGGTATCGCCGCCCTTGCCATCGGCATTGTGCTGGGCCTGATCTTCCATCCCAGCGTTCCCGAAGTCATCCAGCCGTATCTGCCGATCGCGGTGGTCGCCGCGCTCGACGCGGTGTTCGGCGGTCTGCGCGCCTACCTCGAGCGCATCTTCGACCCGAAGGTCTTCGTCGTCTCCTTCGTCTTCAACGTGCTGGTGGCGGCGCTGATCGTGTACGTCGGCGACCAACTGGGCGTCGGCACCCAGCTGTCCACCGCGATCATCGTGGTGTTGGGCATCCGGATCTTCGGCAACGCGGCGGCGCTGCGACGTCGCCTGTTCGGAGCGTGAGCTGGTGACGCCCGAATCCGGCGACCCGGGCGACGTCGAAAAACCGCGGCGCGCCAACACCAGCGGTGCGCCGCGGGCGTCACGAGCTGCCCGCGGCGTCGCGGCCGCCGCGCGCGCGGGGACTCGCAGCACCGCTGCGCGGCGGGCGGTCCCGGCTGGTGTTCGGGACGCTGGCCGTGTTGCTGTGCCTGGTGCTGGGGGTCGCGATCGTCACCCAGGTCCGCCAGAACGAGTCCGGCGACTCCCCTGGAAACCGCCCGTCCGGCCGACCTGCTGGTGCTGTTGGACTCGTTGCGGCAGCGGGAGGCGACGCTGAGCACCGAAGTGGCCGATCTGCAGAACACCCTGAACGCCCTGCAGGCGTCGGGCAACAACGACCAGGCGGCGATCGAGAACGCGCAGGCGCGCCTGGCCGCGTTGTCCATCCTGGTCGGCGCGGTGGGCGCCACCGGACCCGGCGTGGTGGTGAAGATCGAGGATCCCGGCCCCGGGGTGGCCCCGGAAGTGATGCTCGACGTGATCAACGAACTGCGCGCCGCCGGCGCCGAGGCGATCCAGATCAACGACGCACACGAGTCCATCCGGGTCGGAGTCGACACCTGGGTGGTCGGCGCCGCCGGCTCGCTGACGATCGACAGCAAGGCGTTCGCGCCGCCGTATTCGCTTCTGGCGATTGGCGATCCGCCGACGCTGGCGGCCGCGATGAACATTCCCGGCGGCGCGGAGGACAGCGTCAAACGGGTCGGCGGACGGATGTCGGTGCAGCAGGCCGACCGCGTCGAGGTGACCACCTTGCGACAACCGAAAACACGCCAATACGCTCAGCCCGTCAAATGAACCAGCCCGCGACCAGAACAGGATCACCGTGACCGATATCCCGTCCGATCTGCATTACACCGCCGAACACGAGTGGGTTCGCCGCAGCGGGGATGACACCGTCCGGGTCGGGATCACCGATTTCGCCCAATCGGCGCTCGGCGACGTGGTCTTCGTCCAACTGCCCGACGTCGGGACCGAGTTCAGCGCCGGCGACGCGTTCGGCGAGGTGGAGTCCACGAAGTCGGTCTCGGACCTGTATGCGCCCGTCGCCGGCAAAGTGTCCGCGGTCAACGGCGAGCTGGAAGGCTCGCCACAACTGGTCAACTCCGATCCCTACGGCGAAGGCTGGTTGATCGAACTCCAGGTCGGTGCGGACGATACCGCCGCACTCGACTCGGCTATCGGCGGCCTGCTCGATGCGCAGGCCTACCGCGGCACATTGGCCGAATGACGATTGCTAAGGTCCCGAAAGCGTTGCGGGACGGATCGAGGATCCCGGCGAATCGTTCCGGGGGATCTCCGTGGGATCTAGGTGAAGCCGGGGTGTCGGGCTTACGATCCTGCAGTGGTCGGCACATCGCGAACCCGTGCGCGGTACGGTCGGTACTTGAAGCGCTAGAGCAGTAAAAGGCAGTACAGACGGTAGATCCGAGTAGGAAGCGGGCCGCACGGCCCGGTCAGGCAACGCCACAGCGGCCAGTGAGGAGCAGCGGGTGACGGACATGGACTCAGCAAGCGGGCAGGACCAGGGCGACGAAGTCACTGTGGAGACGACCTCGGTCTTCCGCGCCGACTTCCTCAACGAGTTGGACGCGCCCGCCCAGGCGGGCGCCGAGAGTTCGGTATCGGGGGTCGAGGGACTTCCGGCCGGCTCGGCGTTGCTGGTCGTCAAACGCGGACCCAACGCCGGTTCGCGCTTCCTGCTGGATCAGGCCATCACGTCTGCCGGGCGCCACCCCGACAGCGACATCTTCCTCGACGACGTCACGGTGAGCCGTCGGCACGCCGAATTCCGTTTGGAGGGCGGCGAGTTCAACGTCGTCGACGTCGGCAGCCTCAACGGCACGTACGTGAACCGCGAACCGGTGGATTCCGCGGTGCTGGCCAACGGCGACGAAGTTCAGATCGGCAAGTTCCGGCTGGTCTTTCTGACCGGACCCAAGGGTGACGACGACGGGGGATCGGGAGGCTAGTGAGCGCGCCCGATAGCCCGGCACTCACCGGGATGTCGATCGGGGCGGTCCTGGACCTGCTGCGACCCGACTTCCCCGATGTCACCATCTCCAAGATTCGCTTCCTGGAGGCCGAAGGGTTGGTGACGCCGCAGCGGGCGGCTTCGGGCTATCGCCGGTTCACCGCGTACGACTGTGCGCGGCTGCGGTTCATCCTGACCGCCCAGCGGGATCATTACCTGCCGCTGAAAGTGATCCGGGCCCAGCTCGACGCCCTGCCCGACGGCGAACTGCCCGCCATCGGATCTCCTTACGGGATACCGCGTTTGGTGTCGGTCAACGACTCCGATGCCGGTCCGGCCGCGGGCGTCGAGTCCGGCGCCGTGTCGCCGGCTGGGGCGCGGCTGCGCCGGGAAGCCCTGCTGGAACGCGCCGGAGTCGACGACGCGCTGCTGAGCGCCCTGCTGAAGGCGGGGGTGATCACCACCGGGCCGGGCGGCTTCTTCGACGAGCACGCGGTCGTGATCCTCCAATGTGCCCGCGCGCTGGCCGATTACGGTGTCGAGCCCCGGCATCTGCGTGCTTTCCGGTCCGCGGCCGACCGGCAGTCGGACCTGATCGCCCAGATCGCCGGACCGCTGGTCAAAGCGGACAAGGCCGGTGCGCGTGACCGTGCCGACGACTTGGCCCGTGAGGTGGCCGCGCTGGCGATCACGTTGCACACCTCGCTGATCAAGTCCGCCGTTCGCGACGTTCTGCACCGGTGAGGACTAGACTTCGGACGACAGCTTGGTGTTCGACGGGATGGTCGGTTGACCGCAGGGTCAGGCCATGCGCACCTCGTCGTTTTCCGGCCGTTTTTCCCGGCCGGATCACCGAGCGCTGAAGCGGACATTGCGGCGTGCGGAGGGCAGACACAGATGGGTGAAGTACGTGTTGTCGGCATTCGCGTGGAGCAACCGCAGAACCAGCCGGTTCTGCTGCTGCGCGAAACCGACGGTGACCGCTATCTGCCGATCTGGATCGGCCAGTCGGAGGCTGCGGCGATCGCACTGGAGCAGCAGGGCGTGGAACCGCCGCGCCCGCTGACCCATGACCTGATCAGGGATCTCATTGCCGCGCTTGGGCATTCGCTCAAGGAGGTGCGCATCGTGGACCTGCAGGAGGGCACCTTCTACGCGGACCTGATCTTCGACCGGGACATCAAGGTGTCCGCTCGGCCCTCGGACTCGGTGGCGATCGCGCTGCGGGTCAACGTGCCGATCTATGTCGAGGAGTCGGTGCTGGCCGCCGCCGGTCTGCTGATTCCCGACGAGGGCGACGAGGAAGCCGGCACCGCCGTCCGTGAGGACGAGGTGGAGAAGTTCAAAGAGTTCCTCGACAGCGTCTCGCCCGACGATTTCAAGGCCACCTGACCACCCGCAGCGCGGCAGTCTGGCCCGGTACCCAATCCGGGTCACGGATGCGTCTCATATCACACATCGGATTGTCGACACGCCCGCGGGATACCACCCACTCATCCGGGTGCCCGCCATACTTTGACGAGTTGATGATTCAACCCAGAGCACGGCAGCCACCGAACAGCGTATGCTCTTCTAACACTCGGACCTGAGATAGCGTGGCTGTTGGGGCAGCCAGTGCCGCAGCTTTAGACCACAGCGCGATCGGCGAGAGGACGCACCGTGAGCGAGCAGCCACGTCAAGAACAGCTGGATCTTGCCGACCGCACGGCCACTTCAACCACCCAGAGCGGCCCGAGCGGCCCGGTGGCCGAACCCGTGCAGCCCGGCTTGTTCCCGGACGATTCGGTGCCCGACGAACTGGTGGGTTACCGCGGGCCGAGCGCCTGCCAGATTGCCGGTATCACCTACCGCCAGCTGGACTACTGGGCCCGCACCTCGCTGGTGGTGCCGTCGATCCGCGGCGCGGCCGGTTCGGGCAGCCAGCGGCTCTACTCGTTCAAAGACATCCTGGTGCTCAAGATCGTCAAGCGTCTGCTCGACACCGGGATCTCGCTGCACAACATCCGCGTCGCGGTCGACCATCTGCGCCAGCGCGGCGTCCAGGACCTGGCCAACATCACCCTGTTCTCCGACGGCACCAGTGTGTACGAGTGCACTTCGGCCGAAGAGGTGGTCGACCTGTTGCAGGGCGGCCAGGGGGTGTTCGGCATCGCGGTGTCCGGCGCGATGCGCGAGCTGACCGGCGTGATCGCCGATTTCCCCGGCGAGCGCGCCGACGGTGGCGAATCGATCGCCGCCCCCGAGGACGAGCTGGCTTCCCGGCGCAAGCACCGCGACCGCAAGATCGGCTGACCACGCGGCAGCGTAAACTGGACCGCGCATCGCTCTCGCGCGGGAGAGTTCTGTGGCCGCCAGCCACAGACGCCGAAGGAGCAACACCTCTCCGTCAACCTCTCAGGCACCCGGACCGCGCCGGACAACGATGCCTCTGGAAAGCGGTGTCGGACCCGGCGGGTCCCTCACCCGCCGATGGGGAAAGGCGCCTAGTGGCGGCCGAATCTCTCAGGCGCTCGGTGCACGAGTGAAGACAGAGGGGGAGGGCCGCTAGTCCTCTGCCGCTAGGAGCCCATTCGTGTCCGACCATTCGAAGTTCGCCGACCGGCACATCGGCCTGGACCGCGACGCCATCGCCACCATGCTCGAGGTCATCGGCGTCGACTCGCTCGACGACCTGGCCGCCCGGGCGGTCCCCACCGGCATCCAGGACAAGCTGGACGCCTCGGGCGCCGCTCCGGGTTTGGACCGGTTGCCGCCCGCGGCCACCGAGGCCGAGGCACTGGCCGAGCTGCGGGAGCTCGCCGAGCGCAACACCGTCGCGGTATCGATGATCGGGCAGGGCTACTACGACACGCTGACCCCGCCGGTGCTGCTGCGCAACATCATGGAAAATCCCGCCTGGTACACCGCCTACACGCCCTATCAGCCGGAGATCAGTCAAGGCCGGCTGGAGGCACTGCTCAATTTCCAGACCATGGTCAGTGATCTCACCGGTCTCGAGATCGCCAACGCCTCGATGCTCGACGAGGGCACCGCCGCCGCCGAGGCCATGACGCTGATGCATCGCGCATTCCGCGGCAAGTCCCTTCGGTTGGCAGTCGACTCAGACGTCTTCGCCCAGACCGCGGCGATCGTTGCCACCCGCGCCAAGCCGCTGGGTATCGAGATCGTTACCGCCGACCTGCGGGACGGGCTGCCGGAGGGCGAGTTCTTCGGCGTCATCGCCCAGCTGCCCGGCGCCAGCGGCCGGATCACCGACTGGAGCGAGCTGATCCGGCAAGCCCACGACCGCGGAGCGCTGGTGGCCGTCGGCGCTGACCTGTTGGCGCTGACGCTGATCACCCCGCCGGGTGAAATCGGTGCCGACGTCGCCTTCGGCACCACCCAAAGATTCGGTGTGCCAATGGGATTCGGCGGCCCGCACGCCGGTTACCTGGCCGTGCACGCCAAGCACGCGCGCCAGTTGCCGGGCCGGCTGGTGGGGGTTTCGGTCGACAGCGACGGCACGCCGGCCTACCGGCTTGCGTTGCAGACCCGCGAGCAGCACATCCGCCGCGACAAGGCGACCAGCAACATCTGCACCGCGCAGGTACTGCTGGCGGTGATGGCAGCCATGTACGCCAGCTACCACGGTGCCGACGGGCTCCGGGCGATAGCCAGGCGGGTACACGGCCATGCCGAAACCATTGCCGCGGGGATCGGCGAGGCGTTGGTGCACGACAAATACTTCGACACCGTGTTGGCTCGGGTTCCCGGTCGCGCCGACGAAGTGCTGGCCGCCGCCAAGGCCGGCGGCATCAACCTGTGGCGCGTCGACGCCGACCACGTGTCGGTGGCCTGTGACGAGGTCACCACCGACGCGCACGTCGCGGCGGTGGTGCAGGCCTTCGGGGTCGGGGCAGGCGAAGCTGCCCACAGTGATATCCACACGCGGACAACGGATTTCCTGACCCATCCGGCGTTTCATCTGTACCGCACCGAGACCTCGATGATGCGCTACCTGCGCACCCTGGCGGACAAGGACATCGCCTTGGACCGCAGCATGATTCCGCTGGGATCCTGCACGATGAAGCTCAACGCCGCCGCCGAGATGGAGTCCATCACGTGGCCGGAGTTCGGGCGCCAGCACCCCTTCGCCCCCGCCTCCGACACTGCCGGGCTACGTCGGCTCATCGCCGACCTGGAGAACTGGCTGATAGCCATCACCGGCTACGACAACGTCTCCCTGCAGCCCAACGCGGGGTCGCAGGGCGAATACGCGGGCCTGCTGGCCATTCACGACTACCATGCCAGCCGCGGCGAACCGCACCGCGACATCTGCCTGATCCCGTCCAGCGCGCACGGCACCAACGCCGCTTCGGCCGCGCTGGCCGGGATGCGGGTGGTCGTGGTGGGCTGTCATGACAACGGCGACGTCGACCTCGACGACCTGCGTGCCAAGGTCGGCGAGCACGCCGACCGCCTGTCGGCGCTGATGATCACCTACCCGTCCACGCACGGCGTCTACGAACACGACATCGCCGACATCTGCGCGGCCGTGCACGACGCCGGCGGGCAGGTCTACGTCGACGGCGCCAACCTCAACGCGCTGGTGGGTCTGGCCCGGCCGGGCAAGTTCGGCGGCGACGTCAGCCACCTGAACCTGCACAAGACGTTCTGCATCCCGCACGGCGGCGGCGGCCCAGGGGTGGGGCCGGTGGCGGTGCGTTCGCACCTGGCCCCGTTCCTGCCGGGGCACCCGTACGCCCCGGAACTGCCGTCGGGGCATCCGGTGTCGGCGGCGCCCTACGGGTCGGCCTCGATCCTGCCGATCAGCTGGGCCTACATCAGGATGATGGGCGGGGACGGCCTGCGGGCGGCCTCGCTGACCGCGATCGCCTCGGCCAACTACATCGCACGCCGGCTCGACGAGTACTTCCCGGTGTTGTACACCGGCGAGAACGGCATGGTCGCCCACGAATGCATCCTGGATCTGCGCGGCATCACCAAGGCCACCGGCGTGACCGTCGACGACGTCGCAAAGCGGTTGGCGGACTACGGTTTTCACGCACCAACCATGAGCTTCCCGGTGGCCGGCACGCTGATGGTGGAGCCCACCGAGAGCGAGAGCCTGGCCGAGGTGGACGCGTTCTGCGAAGCGATGATCGGCATCCGCCGCGAGATCGACCGGGTCGGCAACGGGGAGTGGCCGGTGGACGACAACCCGCTGCGCGGCGCCCCGCACACCGCCGAATGCCTGGTCGCCACCGACTGGAACCACCCGTACACCCGCGAGGAAGCCGCCTACCCGCTGGGCAAGGCGTTCCGGCCCAAGGTGTGGCCGCCGGTGCGGCGCATCGACGGCGCCTACGGTGACCGCAACCTGGTCTGCTCCTGCCCGCCGGTGGAGGCGTTCGCCTGACGGGTCGCGCCGGTTCGCCGCCGAGCAGCCGATGAGTCCCGTGCGCCGTATTGTCGGTGCGTGCTGATCGGCTTTGTGCTCGCCCTGGGATGTTCGTTGTGTTACGGCTCTGCGACGGTGCTGCAAGCCGCGGCAGCCCGAACGGTGCAGACCGGCAGCAACTCGGGTGTGGATGCCAGACTGCTGTTGCACGCCGGCCGTCAATGGCGCTATCTGGTCGGCGTCGGTCTTGACGGCCTGGGCTTCTTGTTGCAGGTCGCCGCGCTGCGCTTGGTCCCGATCTATGTGGTGGCGGCCGCGCTGGCCGCCTCGATCGCGGTCGCCGGCGTGGTGGCCGCATGGGTGTTGTCGGCGCACCTGTCCCCGGCCGAGTGGACGGCCATCGGCGTGGTTTGCGTCAGTCTCGCGGTGCTTGCACTGGCCGCCGGCCCCGGTCACTTTCACCGCGCCCCGGCCGGGCTGGGCTGGGCGCTGATCGGCGTCGTTGCCGTGGTATTCGTCGCCGGAGCGCTCGCGGGACGGTTGGCAGACCATGCCCGGGCGCTCGCGCTGGGCTTCGCCGCGGGGACCGGTTTCGGCGTCGTGGAGGTGGGGGTGCGGCTCTTGGACCGCATCGACCCGACCAAGGCCGACTTCTACACCAACCCGGCCCTGTACGCGGCGGCGGGTGGCGGGGCCGCCGGGTTCCTGCTGCTCACCTCCGGGCTGCAGCGCGGATCCGTCACCACGACCGTGGCGGCGATGGTCGTGGGGGAGACGATCGCGCCCGCTCTGGTAGGGGCGGTGTGGCTCGGTGACCGGGCCCGCGACGGCTTGGGCTGGGTAGTCGTTCTGGGCTTCGCCGTAGCCGTGTCAGCGACGATGGTCCTGGCCCGGTTCGGCGAAGCGCCCGCACCCTAGCCGAGGAACGTCTCGACCGCGGATGCCAGCTCGGGGGTGGCCGAGGTCGGCAGGTTCTGATAGCTGCCGCCACTGAGCTTGGCGACCGCTTCCCAGGTGGCCCGGTCGGGGTCCCCGCCGAAGTCGATGATGTTGACCGCGATGGGTTTGGCCGGGTCGGCGGCGGTTCTGATGAACTCCTGCAGCCCGGCCCCGTCCAGGGACTGGTCGGTGTGCGGCCCGGCGGTGATCACCAGAATCGAATTCGCTTGTCCGGCACGGTAATTGGTCTTCATGTCCTGGTAGATCATGCGCAGGGTGGTGAACGACACCGCACCGCCGCCCGACGAGTACTGCCGGTCCAGCGCCGCGGTCAGTGCCGCCGTGCGGGGCTGACCGTTGACCTGGTCGGCGAGCGGCCCGGCCGCCACCTCGGAGCGTCCTTCGTGACCGTCGAAGGTCCACAGGCCGATCACCGCGGTGGGCGGCAGCGCCCGGATCCTGTTGCTGAGCGCCGCGATCACGTTGGCCAGCCGGGTCTTGCCGCCGCCGTCGTCGGTCGGCAACGACTGGTCGAGCATGATGGTCGCGGCCACCCCGCTGGACGGTGTGGCCATGGTGTCGGCCAGCGTGGCGCGGGTGGCGTCGTCACCGACCGACAGCGTGGCGGGCAGCGCTGCGAAGCCGGTCACCGGGCTGCTCGGCGGCTTGACGTCTTTGACCCGGAATCCGGCCTCGGCCAGCTTGGCCTGCTGCGCGGGGGTGCGCATAAACCGGGAGAACGCGCTCGCCGCCGTCGTCTGCTCCTGCGACAGCCAGGCGCCGCTGAGCAGCACGGTCGGGTAGTCGGCCACCGGAACCGGGCCGGAGGGCAGCCAGGAGGTCAGCTTGCTCTTCGCGTCGGGGGTCGACTGACCGCGCTGGAACAACTGCTGTTCGGTGGTGGCCACCGCGTGTACCGGCGCCGCGGCCACCTCGTCGGCTTTGGCGCCCGGCTTGAGCAGCGCGTTGAACGCCTCGTTCAGCGAGTCGTCGGACAGCTTGGGTTGCGCGCTCATCAGCGAGCGCACCGCGCCGGCACCACCGGTCGGCGGGGCCCCGGCGGGCACCGACGCCGCCGCGATCGCCTCGCCTGCCAGGTAGGCCGCGTCGCCGTTGCCGGTGATCGGCATCGCCAGCCGCAAAGAACCCCACGACGGCTGGTTCAACCCGGCCATCGACGTGGGGTTGGTCTGCAGGCCGGGCAGCGCCGCCCAGTCCTGTTTGGCCAGCACCGACTGGAACTCGGGCCGGATCGCCAGCAGCACCGGCGAACTCACCAGCGACCGGCTGTCGCTGATGGTCTTCTGGCCGGCAGCTCCGGCCAGGCGCGCCGCCGAAATCGAACTCCCGGGAATCCACAAGCCCGGTTGGTTGCCGAGTTCGGCCGGCCACTTGCCGATGAAGCCGCTGATGACCGCGTCGGACGCGGCCGGTTTGACCGTCACCGGCACGCACCGGTCACCGATCGGCCCGGCCTGCGCGTTGTAGGCCTCGGCCAGCTGTTTGACCTGGTCGACGATGGTGGGATCGGCCAGTACGGCGACCGAATCCTTACCGGCCAGGCAGCGCGCGGCGGCGGACTGCGAGTCGTGGGAGCCACCGAAGAAGCGCCACAGGATCACCCCGGCGACCAACACCACGACGGTGACCAGTGCCACGATCACCCCGATGCTGACGCCGCGGCGACCGCTCGTGCTGCGGTGCCCGCCCTGCCAACCGGGCAGCCCCCGATGACCCGCGCTGAACCGGGAAGCGGGAGCCGCAGCCGCCGGCGGCTCTGGACTGTCCGGGCGGGCGCCGAAGTCGGGGTAGTCGTCGGCTTCGGGTGCGGTGTGCTCCCCACCGAACGGGTATTGCCCGAAATCCTCCCGATGGTCGGAAAAGCTGTCCTCGGCCGCATAGACGTCGTCCGCGGGGTACGCGCTGGGAACCGGATACTCTTTCTCGGCCGGTTCCGGGTACCCGGAACCGAACGGTTCGTCAGACGCGGCAGACTCGACGGACTCCCCGGCGCCGGCCTGCTCGCCGCGCTCCTGATACTCCGAGCCCCGGTCGAACGGCTCGTCGTCGGGTAGGGAATCGTCGGGGTCGGGCTTGCTGTGCCTACCCATGCCGGTCTGTGCGTCCTCTCCGTGAAATCGTGTGCAGGTTGCCGCCGGTCGGCGGGCTGGCTACACGCCGGCGCGAGCTTTGAATTCCCGACGACGGCGGTGCAGGATCGGCTCGGTGTAGCCGTTGGGCTGCTGGCCGCCGGACAGGATCAGCTCCTGCGCCGCCAGGAAGGCGATGCTGTCGTCGAAGTTCGGCGCCATCGGAAGGTACGCCGCGTCGCCCTCGTTCTGCTTGTCGACCAGCGGCGCCATCCGTTCCAGGCTGGCGCGCACATCCTCGGCGGTGATCACGCCGTGCCGCAGCCAGTTGGCCAGCAGCTGGCTGGAGATGCGCAGCGTCGCGCGGTCCTCCATCAGGGCCACATTGTGGATGTCGGGCACTTTCGAACAACCCACGCCCTGGTCGATCCAGCGCACCACATAACCGAGGATGGACTGGCAGTTGTTGTCGACCTCCTCGCGGATCTCCTCCGGCGCCCAGGCCAGCTCTTTGGCCAGCGGGACGGTCAGCAGTTCCTCGATGGTGGTGCGCCGCTTGCCTTCGAGTTCCTTCTGCACCGCGAACACGTCGACCTGGTGGTAGTGCATGGCGTGCAGCGTCGCCGCCGTCGGAGACGGCACCCACGCGGTGGTGGCGCCGGCTTTGGGCTGGCCGATCTTCTGCTCCACCATGTCGGCCATCAGCTCGGTCATCGCCCACATGCCCTTGCCGATCTGGGCCTTGCCGGCGAAACCGGCGGCCAGGCCGGTGTCGACGTTGGCGTCCTCGTAGGCCTTGATCCAGGTGGTGTTCTTCATCGCACCCTTGCGGATCATTGGACCCGCCTCCATCGAGGTGTGGATCTCGTCACCGGTGCGGTCCAGGAAGCCGGTGTTGATGAATACGACGCGGTCGGCCGCCGCCTTGATGCACGCCTTGAGGTTGACCGTGGTGCGGCGCTCCTCGTCCATGATGCCGACCTTGAGGGTGGACTGCGGCAGCCCCAGGACGTCCTCCACCCGGCTGAACAGCTCGCAGGTGAACGCGACCTCTTCGGGGCCGTGCATCTTCGGCTTGACGATGTACACCGAGCCGGTACGGCTGTTGATCAGCGGACCGTTGTCATCGGTGCTCTTCAAGCCATGGATGGCGGTCAATCCGGTGAACAGGGCGTCCTGGATGCCCTCGGGGACCTCGTTGCCGTCGGCGTCCACGATCGCGTCGTTGGTCATCAGATGTCCGACGTTGCGCACGAACATCAGGCTGCGCCCGGGCAGGGTCAGTTCCCCGTCGCCGCCGGGGCGGGTGTAGGTGCGGTCGGCGTTGAGCTTGCGGGTGAACGACTTGCCGTCCTTGCTGACCTCTTCGGCCAGGTCACCCTTGTTGAGCCCGAGCCAATTGCGGTAGCCGAGCACCTTGTCGTCGGCGTCGACCGCGGCCACCGAGTCCTCGAAGTCCATGATGGTGGTGATCGCCGATTCGAGCACCACGTCCTTGATGCCGGCGGCGTCGGTCTTGCCGATCGGCGACTCGGGGTCGACCAGGATCTCGATGTGCAGGCCGTTGTTGACCAACAGCACCGACCAGTCGGGTGCGCCGAGTTCGCCGCTGTATCCGACGAACTTCTCCGGACTGGCCAACCCGGTGGTTTGACCGCCGACCTCGATCTGTAGCGCGCCGTCGACGATGCTCAGTCCACCCGCGTTCGCCCAGGATCCCGACGCCAGCGGAACCGCGCCGTCCAGGAAATCACGCGCGTAGGCGATCACCTTGTCGCCGCGCACCTTGTTGTACCCCGAGCCCTTCTCGGCGCCGTCGTCCTCGGGAATGACGTCGGTGCCGTACAGGGCGTCGTACAGCGAACCCCAGCGGGCGTTGGCCGCGTTGAGCGCGAACCGCGCGTTGAGCACCGGCACCACCAGCTGCGGGCCGGCGGTCGTGGTGATCTCGTCGTCGACACCGGAGGTGGTGATGGTGAAGTCGTCCGGCTCCGGCAGCAGGTAGCCGATCTCGGTGAGGAACTGCCGGTAGGCCTCCGGGTCGAGCGGCTCGAGCACCCGCAGCCGGTGCCACTTGTCGATCTGGGCCTGCAGCTCGTCGCGGATCGCCAGCAGCTCCTGGTTACGCGGGGTGAGATCGGTCACCACCTTGTCCACGCCGGCCCAGAAGCTGTCCGGGTCGATACCGGTGCCGGGCAGGGCTTCGTTGTTCACGAAGTCGTACAGCACCCGGGCAATCCGCAAGTTGCCCTGGGTAACACGCTCAGTCATCGTTCTCCTCCGTAACGGCCCGTTATGGCCCTTCACCAGCCCGCACGCACCCTCGTCGGACCAGGATCAGCTACCGTCAGCCTACCCACCGGTAGCCTGACGAGCCCCGACGATCCTAGCCCGGCCCGCTTGTGACGCCGGGTCGTGGCGCGCTGACGCGGCATCCGCAGCAACGCCGTCGCCGCGGGCGAATCGCTTTGTGGCAACGGCGGGCACCGGGAAATTCGTTCCCCTCGGCACTGGTACCCGCGGCCGCTGAAGATCATACGGGCCGCTGATCGGACCCGGGCGCCCCCTCGCGCATGCGGCCGAGCAAATCTTCCACCAGGTCCTCCAGCGCCACCATCGCCACCACCTGGCTACGGGTGGTGCTCTTGGCGGTGTCGTCGCCGTCATCGGTGGTGACCAGGGCCAGGTGGCTGTTACTGCGACGCATCCGGGACAGCGCCTCGGGCAGGCCGAGCGACTGCGGCAGCCGCGGCAGCGGGCGCACCAGCGCCAGGTCGATCACCGTCGCCGGGTCGGTTCCCAGCGCCAGCACATCCTTGATGTGCAGGTATCCGATGTAATCCCCGGCGCCGTTCACCACCGGGAACCGTGAGTAGCCGGTCTGCGCCAGCGCCTGCTCGATCGCACCGATGGTGGGTCCCGTCCCTTCGGCGGCCACCGGCACCGCGTGCACCTTGGCCAGCGGGACCGCGACGTCGCCGACCACCCGGGTGCGTACCCGCAGCGCCAGCGTCAGCCGGACGTGTTCCTCCTCGTCGAGCAGGCCTTCGGACAGCGACTCGGCGATCATGTCGGACAGTTCCACGGTGGACACCGTGATGTCGAGTTCGTCCTTGGGCTCCACCCCCAGCAGCCGCAGGATGGCGTTCGCGCACTTGTTGTACAGCACGATGATCGGCCGCGCGGCGCGCACGTACGGCAGGTACGCCGGGACCAGCAGCATCGCGGTGCGCTCCGGACCGGCCAACGCGATGTTCTTGGGCACCATCTCGCCGAGCAGCACGTGCAGCGTCACCACGAGAGCCAGCGCGACCACGAACGCCAGGGTGTGCACCAGCGCGGGATACAGCCCGGCCATGCCGAACCAGTTGCGCAGCACTTCGGCCACCGCCGGTTCGGCGATCCGGCCCAGCAACAGCGAGGCCACCGTGACGCCCAGCTGGGCGCCGGCCAGCATCGCGGGTAGTTGTTCACCGGCCCGGATCACGGTCACCGCGCTGGCGCGGCCCTGTTCGGCCAGCGCCTCCAGGCGGTCCCGCCGCGCCGAGATCAGCGCGAACTCGGCCCCCACGAAGAACGCGTTGAGCGCGATCAGCAGCAGCGCCAACGCCACCGCCAGCACCGGGTTCATCGCTCGCCCCCGTCCGTGCGGGGCAGTTCGCTCAGTTCGAGCTGGTCGATTCGCCGCCCGTCCAGTTGCACCACCTTGGCCCGCCAGCGCACCGACTGCTCGGGCAGCCCGTCGCGGTCCAGCGCGGGCAGGTCGACGGATTCGCCGGCCACCGGGATGTGTCCGAGTTCGCGCAGCACCAGCCCGCCGATCGTCTCGTAGGGTCCCTCCGGGGCCCGGTAGCCGATGGCGGTCTCCACCTCGTCGATGCGCAGCAGACCCGACACCTGCCAGCCGCTGCCGGAGGTCACCACGTCCGGCGTCGCGTCGTCGTGTTCGTCGCGCACGTCGCCGACGATCTCTTCGATCAGGTCTTCTACGGTCACCATCCCCGCCGTGCCGCCGTACTCGTCGACGACCATGGCCGTCTGCAGGGCGTTGGCCCGGATCTGGGCCATCACCGCGTCACCGTCGAGGGTCGACGGCACCACCGCGACCGGTTTGGCGACCGTCGTCAGCAAGGTGGTGGCCCGGTCGGCGGGCGCCACCTCGAAGACCTGTTTGACGTGCACGATGCCGATCGTTTCGTCGAGGTCGCCCTGCACGACCGGGAATCGGGAGAAACCGGTGTCGGCGACGGCGGCGACCAGGTCGGCGACCGTGTCGTCGGTCTGCAGGGCGACGATTTTCGACCGCGGCGTCATCAGCTCCTCGGCCGTCAGCGTGCCGAACTGCAGCGACCGGTGCATCAGGGAGGCGGTGACGTCGTCCAGCGAACCCCGCCGCGCCGAGGTCCGCACCAGCGACACGAGTTCCTGAGGCGTGCGCGCCGAGCGCAGTTCCTCGGCCGGCTCGATGCCGAATCGGCGCACGATCCAGTTGGCGGCTCCGTTGGTCAGCCGGATCGCCGGCGTGAACAGCACCGAGAACAGCCACTGCGGCAGCACCACGGCGCGGGCGGTGCGCAGCGGCCGCGCCACCCCCAGGTACTTCGGGACCAACTCACCGAACACCATCGACACCGAGGTCACCACCAGCAGCGCCAGGATCGCCATGATGGTGTCTGCCAGCTTGTCCGACATTCCGATCGCGTCGAACCATGGATGCGGCAGGTTGGCCACCAGCGGGTCGGTCAGGTAACCGGTGGCCAGGGTGGTGATGGAGATGCCCAGCTGTGCGCCGGACAGCTGAAACGACAGCCGCCGGTGGGCTCGGCGGATGAACCGGTCCCGGCGCGAACCGGTGCGTGCGTTGGCCTCCACGATGGTGCGGTCCAGCGCGGTCAGGGAGAATTCGGCGGCGACGAACACCGCGGTACCGAACGTGAGCGCCAGAATGGCCAGCACGCTGAGCACGGTGCTGGAGTGGTTCATCTCTAGTTTCGGGAGCCTTTCACCAACCGGTGGGCAAGGGGTGGCCCTCGGCGAATCCCGCCGCCGACTGGATGCCGACCACCGCTCGCTCGTGCAACTCTTCCAGGTTCGCCGCGCCCACGTAGGTGCAGGTGCTGCGGACGCCGGAGGTGATGTGGTCGATCAGGTCTTCGACGCCGCCGCGGTCGGGGTCCAGCCCCATCCGCGACGTCGAGATGCCCTCCTCGAACAGCGCTTTGCGGGCGCGGTCGAAGGGGCTGTCGGCGCCGGTGCGGGCGGCCACCGCCCGTTTGGATGCCATGCCGTAGCTCTCTTTGTACGGTTGGTCGTCGCGATCGTGCATCAGGTCGCCGGGGGACTCGTAGGTGCCGGCGAACCACGAGCCGATCATCACGTTGGATGCGCCGGCGGCCAGCGCCAGCGCCACGTCCCGCGGGTGCCGGATGCCGCCGTCCGCCCACACGTGGCCACCCAATTGCCTTGCCGCGGAGGCACATTCGACTACCGCGGAGAACTGTGGCCGGCCGACTCCGGTCATCATCCGGGTGGTGCACATGGCGCCGGGGCCAACCCCGACCTTGACGATGCCCGCGCCTGCCTCGATCAGGTCCCGGGTTCCCTGCGCCGAGACCACGTTGCCGGCCACCAACGGCACCCCCAGGTCCAGCGCGGCGATCGCACTGATCGCCTCGAGTGTCTTGACCTGATGGCCGTGGGCGGTGTCGATGACCAGCACGTCCACCCCGGCCTCGGCCAGCGCCTGGGCCTTGCTCGCCGCGTCGCCGTTGATGCCCACCGCCGCACCGATCCGCAGCCGGTCGGCGCCGTCGATCGCCGGGCTGTAGATGCCGGTGCGGATGGCCCCGGTGCGGGTCAGTACGCCGGCCAGCGCGCCGTCTCCGGCGGTCACCACCGCGACGTCGATGGGCGCGTGCTCGAGCAGGTCATAGATCTTGCGCGGCTCGGTGCCCACCGGCGCGGTGACGAAATCGGTGGCCGCGACGTCGCGGACCCGGGTGAACCGATCCACGCCGACGCACGACGCCTCGCGCACCACGCCGATCGGTCGGCCTTCGAAGACCACCACCGCGACACCGTGGGCGCGCTTGTGGATCAGCGCCATCGCGTCGGACACCGAGTCGTCGGGCGCCAGCGTCACCGGGGTGTCCAGGACCAGGTCGCGGCTCTTGACGAACTGCACCATCTGCTGCACCGCCGGGATCGGCAGATCCTGCGGCAGGATGACGATGCCGCCGCGGCGGGCCACCGTCTCGGCCATCCGCCGTCCCGCCACCGCGGTCATGTTGGCGACCACCACCGGGATGGTGGTTCCGGAGCCGTCCGCGGTGGACAGGTCCACGTCGAACCGCGAGGCCACCTCCGAGCGGTTCGGAACGATGAACACGTCGTTGTAGGTGAGGTCGAACGCCGGGCGGTGCCCGTCCAGAAATCTCATTCAGATAGCTCGCTAAGCAGGTACTTCGCTTCGGTCTCCGCTCCACAGGGTGTGGAACTTCTTGCCCGGCTCCGCATCGGTGCGCCCGTAAGTGTGCGCCCCGAAGAAGTCGCGCAGCCCTTGGGTCAGGGCGGCGGGCAGTCGCTCGGTGCGCAGGCCGTCGTAGTAGGACAGCGCCGAGGAGAACCCCGGAATGGGGATACCCAGCTGGGTGGCGGTTACCACGACCCGGCGCCAGCTGTCGATGGCGGCTTCGATGGCGCTGCGGAAGTAGGGCGCTACGAGCAGCGTCGGCAGGTCGGGGTCGTCGTCGAACGCGTCTTTGATCCGGTTGAGGAACTTGGCCCGGATGATGCAGCCGCCGCGCCAGATGGTGGCCAGATCGCCCGGGGTGATGCCCCAGTCGTATTCGGCGCTGCCGGCCTGAATCTGGTTGAAGCCCTGGGCGTAGGCGATGATCTTCGAGGCGTAGAGGGCCTGTCGAATGTCCTCGGTGAACTGCGCGGGGTCGCCCGGCTTGGCGCCGAGGTCACCCGAGGCCAGGCCGGTGGTGGCCTTGCGCTGGGGCACCGAACCCGACAGCGCGCGGGCGAACACCGCCTCGGCGATGCCGGTGACCGGCACGCCCAGATCCAGCGCCGACTTCACCGTCCAGCGGCCGGTGCCCTTCTGCTCGGCTTCGTCGACGATCACGTCGACCAGCGGCTTGCCGGTCTTGGCGTCGGTCTGACGCAACACCTGCGCGGTGATCTCGACCAGGAAACTGTCCAGGTCGCCGGAGTTCCATTCGTCGAACACGTCGGCGATCTCGCCGGCGGACTTGCCCAGCGCATCGCGCAGCAACTGATAGGCCTCGCCGATCAGCTGCATGTCGGAGTACTCGATACCGTTGTGCACCATCTTGACGAAGTGCCCGGCGCCGTCCGGGCCGATGTGGGTACAGCAGGGCACCCCGTCGACGTGCGCGGAGATCTCCTCGAGCAGCGGGCCCAGCGACTCATACGACTCGGCCGGGCCGCCCGGCATGATCGACGGGCCGTTGAGCGCGCCTTCCTCGCCACCGGAGATGCCGGCGCCGACGAAGTGCAGGCCGCGCTCGCGGATCGCCTTCTCCCGACGGATGGTGTCGGTGTAGAGCGCGTTGCCGCCGTCGATGATGATGTCGCCTTCCTCCATGGCGTCGGCGAGTTCGTTGATGACGGCGTCGGTGGGGTCACCGGCCTTGACCATGATGATGACCCGGCGCGGCTTTTCCAGTGCGGCAAGGAATTCGGGGATGGTTTCACTGCGCACGAAGTTGCCGTCGGAGCCGTGTTCTTCCAGAAGCGCGTCGGTCTTGGCGACCGACCGGTTGTGCAGGGCCACGGTGTATCCGTGCCGGGCGAAGTTGCGGGCCAGGTTCGAGCCCATCACCGCCAAACCGGTGACTCCGATCTGGGCGGTCGCGGTGGGCGAGTCCGACGAACTCATGTCCTGCCTCTCAGGTTTGGTGAACTACCGGGCCTGGTGGGTTTGCCCGAAAGCTGTCGAACCCACTCTGACACAACGGACTCGCGGCTCGGGTGTCCGGTTGGGGATCAGAAGTTGATCAACCGGTGCAATTCGGTCAGCCAGGGCACCGCCAGCGCGACGGTGGGCACCACGAGGACGGCCGCGGCGGCCAGGTAGGCCGTCACCGACAGCACCAGGCTGTTGCCCCGCCCGGAGAGCCGGCGCACCCGCACCACGGTGCTGGGGCCACCTGCGGCCAGTGCGCCGGACGGCGCCCGACCGGACGCGCAGGCCACCAACGCCCGGGCCAGGGGAGTGCGTCCGGTGGCGCGCACCGCGGCGTCGTCGGCCAGTAGCTCCACCAGCAATTGGACCGCACCCAGCGCGTTGCCGCTGCGCACCAGCCGCGGGAACGCGGCGTGCACCGCGGTGAACGCCTCGAGCACCAGATCGTGCCGGGCCCGCAGGTGGGCGCGCTCGTGGGTCAGAATCGCCGTCACCTCGGTGTCGGCCAAGGTGTTCAGCGCGCCTTCGCTGACCACCACGCGGCTTCGCACGCCGGGCAGGCAGTAGGCCAGGGGTTGTTCGACGTCTAGGACGCGCAGGTCACGCGTCCTGGTGCAGGGTTGCGCCAGCGCGGTGTCGCGTCCGACTCCGACCAGGTCGACGACCATGCGGTGCCGGGCGCGGCGGCGTCGCGTGGCGATCGCGACTCGCACCACGGCCACCACCAGTCGCACGCCGACCAGGACGGTCAGGGCGAAGACGGCGAGGTAGGCCGCCCACAGCGGCCAGCCGAGGCGACCCTCGGCGTCGAGGATGCCGGCGGTGGGCCGCCCGTCCGGGCCGGGCATGAGCAGCCGGCTGGCAATCGCGATGCCGGCGCTGAACGTCGAGAGGACGGCGGCCAGGGCGATGGCCTGCCACAGCACCATCGCGGCCCGCGGGGCACGCAGCGGCCAGGAGGCGCGAGCCAGTACAGCCGGTGTCGGGCCAGCCAGCAGCACCGCAAGAATGGTGAAGGCCAGCGCAGACACGCCGATAGTCTCCCTCAGTCGTCGGCTGGAGGTCCAGCCGATGGCGAATTGCGGTGATTGGCTTCCAATTCGGCCAGTGCACGCCGCAGCGCGGCGGCTTCGTCGGCTCCGACTTTTTCGACGAAATGCACCAGCGCGGCCTGCCGGCCACCGGAGTCCTCGGCCTGGGCGAGCGCGTCGACCATCAGTCCGGCGACGAGCTCGTCACGGCCGTGGACTGGGGCATACCGGTGTGCCCGGTCGTCGCGAATCTGGGATACCAGGTTCTTCTTCGCCAACCGTTGCAGCACGGTCATGATCGTTGTGTAGGCGAGATCGCGGCGCGCCGACAACGCTTCGTGCACCTGGCGAACGGTTTGGGGTTCCGGCGCGGACCACAAGTGGTCCATCACTGCACGTTCCAGGTCCCCCAGCCGCGTCAGCTTGGCCATAGTTCATCTCCTGAGCGTTGGTATCAGCGTACTCCGGATTACTACCGAGTGTCGTAACAAGAAACCGGTGTCGTCCCATTCGGGTAGTCGTGTCCAGGAAGCCGATCGGCATTGTGACGGTCGTCACAGCAGGTCGAAACGACGGCCGACGGGGCTGAACACACCGGCAACACTACCCAATCGATGCTTGCAAAATTAGGGCAGCCTTGCCTATGCTAAATCCGGTCGAGCGAATAGATGACCGCGAAGGAGTCCTGAGGGCTGCAGTGACCCCCCGGTCTTACTCGATCGGCGAGCCCCGTGCCACGTGCACGGGGCTCGCCTGCATTTTTCGGGACCCTTCGGGGCCAGAAACCCGATGGTGTAAACACAAGGGCGTGCCATCAGCGCCTGACCCGGATTCTGCAGCCCTACCAGCTGATTTCGTAGCCCCGTTCGACAGCGAACTCGGCCTGCGATACACCGAAGTGAGCGCCGACGGCGCCCGCGCCGAACTCGAGGTGCAGCCCAAGCTGTTGCAGCCGATGGGCCTGGTTCACGGCGGCGTCTACTGCTCGATGGTCGAGAGCATGGCCAGCGTGGCCGCCTACGCCTGGCTGGCTGAACACGGCGGCGGCAATGTCGTCGGGGTCAACAACAACACCGACTTCCTGCGTTCCATTGGCTCGGGCACCGTCCACGGCAAAGCCGAACCGGTACACCGCGGACGCCGCCAGCAGCTGTGGCAGGTCACCCTCACCGACGACGGCGGCCGGGTGGTGGCCCGGGGCCAAGTGCGCTTGCAGAATCTGGAAGCCTGACCCCGACGGGTCAGCTGGCCACCTTTTCGACCGCCACTGATCCGTGCGCCTCGGCGGCGAGCTCGGCCAGTTGTTCGATGCGCGTCCGCGCGAACGCCTGCTGTTCGGTGATGGCGAGCTGGCCGCGGTGAGTGCTCAGGAAGGTCACCGTCCACGACAGCAGCGTGCTCACCTTCGTCTTGAACCCGACCAGGTAGACCAGGTGCAGCACCAGCCAGGCCAGCCAGGCGATGAACCCGCTGAACTCCAGCGGACCAATCTTGGCCAGCGCCGAGAACCGGGACACCGTGGCCATCGAGCCCTTGTCGAAGTACTGGAACGGCTCGCGCTCACTCGGGTCGGCCCCGGCCAGCTCCGACTTGATGTTGCTGGCCACATACTTGGCACCCTGGATCGCACCCTGCGCCACGCCGGGCACCCCGTCGACGGCGGCCATGTCGCCGATGACAAAGACGTTCGGGTGGCCGGGCAGCGACAAGTCGGGCAACACCTGCACCCGACCGGCCCGGTCCAGTTCGACGTCGGACTGCTCGGCCAGGTCGCGGCCCAACCCGCTGGCCTGGACGCCGGCGGACCACACCTTGCAGGCCGACTCGATGCGCCGCTCGGTACCGTCAGAATCCTTGACCGTGATGCCGTTGCGGTCCACGGAGGTGACCATCGCGCCCAGTTGGATCTCGACGCCCATCTTCTCCAGCCGGGCCGCGGCGCGCTTGCCCAGCTTCTCACCCATCGACGGCAGCACCGCCGGCGCGGCGTCGAGCAGGATCACCCGGGCCTTCGTCGAGTCGATGTGGCGGAACGAGCCCTTCAACGTGTGCCCGGCCAATTCGGCGATCTGCCCCGCCATCTCCACGCCGGTAGGACCGGCGCCGACGACGGTGAAGGTCAGCAGCTTGGCGCGGCGTTCCGGGTCACTGGACCGTTCGGCCTGCTCGAAAGCGCTCAGAATCCGGCCGCGCAGTTCCAGCGCGTCGTCGATCGACTTCATGCCGGGCGCGAACTCGGCGAAATGATCGTTGCCGAAATACGACTGCCCTGCCCCCGCAGCGACGATCAAGCTGTCGAAGGGCGTCTCGTAGGTATGGCCGAGCAGTTCCGAAATCACCTTCTTGCCGGCCAGGTCGATGTGGGTGACGTTGCCGAGCAGCACCTCGACGTTGCGCTGCCGGCGCAGCACCACCCGGGTGGCGGGGGCGATTTCGCCCTCGGAGAGGATCCCGGTGGCAACCTGGTACAGCAACGGCTGGAACAGGTGCTGTGTGGTCCGCGCAATCAGTTTGATGTCGACGTCGGCGCGCTTGAGCTTCTTTGCCGCGTTGAGGCCGCCGAACCCCGACCCGATGATCACCACTTGGTGGCGACGGGGCGCTTCGGCAGTCTCAACTGTGGTTTTGTGCTCAGAACTCATTGTGCGCTGCTCCTGACGGGATCTCCTGGGGCGGGCGACTGCAGTTAGCCATCAACCATTCCAAGCGTAGTCAACCGACTCCGACAAACCCAACTGCGAGCCTGTGCCCTTTGACACAGTCAGCGAAATCCGCCTGGTGCGGATATGGGTTACCCGCCGAACAGCGGTCGCAACACCTCGGCCACGGTGGTGATCATCCCGGGGACGTGGCCGTTGGGCAGGTTGATGATCGCGCCGCCCACCCCGGCGTCGAGCACCTTGGTCTTGACCTGCTCCGCAATCTCCTGGGGACCTCCGGCGGCCACCCGGGCGCGCCTGCTCTCCGGCAGCTGATCGGCCTTGAGGTTCTCGTCGAGCAGTACCGTCAGCATCAGGCTGGTTTCCAGCGTCGCCGGGTCGCGGCCCACCTCCGCGCAGCGCGCCCTGACCGCGTCGATCTTGCGCGGCAGTTCGTCGAACGCGGCGATGATGTTGAGGTGGTCGGCGTATTGGGCGGCGAGTCGGAAGGTTTTCTTTTCGCCGCTGCCGCCGATCAGGACGGGGACCCGGTCGCGGTAGCGCGGTTCGGCCATCGCCGACTCGGTGCGGTACCAGTCGCCGGAGAAGGTGGGCCGCTCGCCTTTGATCATCGGCTGCAGGATCTGCAGCGCTTCCTCGAGGCGGTTGAACCGGTCGGTGAACGTGCCGAATTCGAATCCGAGTTGGCGATGTTCGAGCTCGTACCAACCCGCACCGATGCCGAGAACCGCCCGGCCGGCGCTCACCACGTCCAGCGTGGTGATCACCTTGGCCAGCAAGGCGGGGTTGCGGTAGGTGTTTCCGGTGACCAGGGTGCCCAGTTGCAGCCGTTCGGTGGCGGTGGCCAGCGCGCCCAGTGCGGTGTAAGCCTCGAGCATGGGCTGGTCGGGTGTGCCGATCATCGGCAATTGGTAGAAGTGGTCCATCACGAACAGCGAGTCGTAGCCCGCCGCTTCAGCCTCGCGCGCTTGCGCGATGACCGTCGGGAACAGGTTTTCCACGCCCGTCCCGTAGGAGAAGTCGGGAATCTGAAAGCCAAGCCGAATAGCCACGGAACCCACCGTAGGCGACCGGGGTCAGGGGTCGAGCGGCCTCAGGCGAATTGAGCCAGCGCGCCGTGGCTGACGTGCAGCGTCTGCCCGGTGATGTGGCGAGCCGCCGGCGTGGTCAGAAACAGCGACAACCTGGCGATCTCCGCGGCCACCGGCTCCGGGGTGCGGGACAGACCCTCGTAGCCGGCCTGCACGCTGCGACCGCACGCGACGGCGTTGACGGTGATGCCGCGGACGCCGTACACCTCGGCCTGGCCGCTGACCCAGTTGGACAGGGCGGCCTTGATCGCGGCGTCGACGCTGCCGGTCGCCGGGTTTTCGGGCACCACGGTGATGATGTGACCGCCCGAGCGCAGCAGCTCACTGACGCACTGCACGGTCAGCACCACCGAGAGCACGGTGGCGTCAAGCGTGCGGCGCCATGCGGCGGCGGTGTCGGACAGCGAGTAGGTGCGGGGATCGCCGGCGTCCCAGGTGGGCGCCGGAACGTTGACGATGGTGTCCAGGTGGTGCGGAAACAAACTCCGCGCCTCGTGCAGGCTGGCGGGGTCGGTGGTGTCGCAGACGATGGCGTCGACGTCGAGTTCCTTGGCCACGACCTCGAGGTCGCCGCCGCGGGCTCCTACCAGGGTGACCTTGTGTCCGTCCTCGCGGAAACGCTCCGCTACCGTGCGCCCAAGATCGGTGTCTGCGCCAGTGACCACAACCTCCACTGCCATGACCTCCTCGTATTGGCAATCGCGGTTCATGTTACTGGACAGTAGCTATTCCGCGAAACCGGACGGCACTGCGACGCGCTGGTGAATTCGATAACTATTCAGCCGCACTCGGTCGGCACTAAGTTGGACCGGTGCGCCGCATCGGGTTCGTCGTCGGGTTGGTGACGTCACTGCTCGTCGGCGGGGTGACGGCGTGTCATTCCAGCTCACCGTCGGGTCGGTCGATCGTGGTGTTCGCGGCCGCCTCGCTGAACAAGGCGTTCACCCAGATCGGCACGCGTTTCAAGGCCGACAACCCCGGGACGGACGTCAAGTTCAACTTCGCGGGATCCTCCGACCTGGCCACCCAGTTGACCCAGGGCGCGACGGCCGACGTCTTCGCCTCGGCCGACACCGCGCAGATGGACAAGGTCGCCAAGGCCGGGCTGCTGGCCGCGGACCCGGTCGCGTTCGCCACCAACACGTTGGTCATCGTCACCGCCCCGGGCAACGAAACACGTCGCCTCGTTCGGCGACCTGGCCGCGCCGGGACTCGACGTGGTCGTCTGCCAGCGTCCGGTGCCGTGCGGAGCCGCCACCGCCCGGGTCGAAGACGCCACCGGAACGCACCTGCATCCGGTCAGCGAGGAACTCAGCGTGACCGACGCGCTCAACAAGGTCACCAGCGGACAGGCCGATGCCGCCCTGGTGTACCTCACCGACGCTCAGAACGCGGGGGCGAAGGTGACGACCGTCAAGTTCCCGGAGGCCGCCGGCGCGGTGAACGTGTATCCCATCGCGACGCTGAAGAAGGCGCCGCAGGCCGCGCTGGCACAAAAATTCCTGGCCCTCGTCACCGGCGACGCCGGACAGCAGATCCTGCGCGAAGCCGGCTTCGTCAAACCCTGACCAACTCTTGTGCACACGCCGACGGAACTGCCGCGCTGGGTATATTTGCCCGCCGCGGTGGGAGCGGCTTTCGTGGGGTTGCCCCTGCTCGCGATCGCCGTCAAGGTTGACTGGCCGCATTTCTGGTCGCTGATCAGCAGCGACTCGTCTGCGACGGCACTGCTGCTGAGCTTGAAGACGGCGGCCGCCAGCACCGCTCTGTGCGTGCTGTTGTGGGGGTGCCGATGGCGCTGGTGCTGGCGCGCAGCGGGCTGCGACCGGTGCGCCTGCTGCGGCCGCTGATCCTGCTGCCGCTGGTGCTGCCACCGGTGGTGGGGGGGCATCGCGCTGCTGTACGCGTTCGGTCGGCTCGGCCTGCTCGGGCGTTACCTGGAAGGCGCCGGGATCAGCATCGCGTTCAGCACCACGGCTGTGGTGATAGCGCAGACGTTCGTTTCGCTGCCGTTCCTGGTGATCTCGCTGGAGGGCGCCGCGCGCACGGCCGGCGCCGATTACGAGGTGGTGGCGGCGACGCTGGGGGCGCGGCCTACCCGGATCTGGTGGCGGGTCACGTTGCCGCTGCTGATGCCGGGGCTGGCGTCGGGGGCGGTGCTGGCGTTCGCCCGCTCGCTGGGCGAGTTCGGCGCCACGTTGACGTTTGCCGGCTCGTTGCAGGGAGTCACCCGCACTTTGCCGCTCGAGATCTACCTGCAGCGGGTCAATGACACGCAAGCCGCTGTGGCCCTGTCGCTTGTGCTGGTGGGGGTGGCGGCGGTGGTGGTGCTGGGGCTGGGTGCCCGCGGTCTGGCCGGGACGGACTCGAGGTAGCCGGCGATGAGCGATCTGCAGCTGCGTGCTGTGGTGGCCGACCGGTGCGTCGACGTGGACTTCGCGGTGGCCGCGGGTGAGGTGCTGGCGGTGCTGGGCCCGAACGGGGCCGGCAAGTCCACCGCCCTGCACGTCGTCGCGGGATTGGTCCGACCCCATGCGGGGCTGGTGCGGTTGGGAGACCGGGTGCTCACCGACACGCGGGCCGGGGTGGCGGTGCCCACCCACGACCGCCGGGTCGGGCTGCTGCTGCAGGATCCGCTGCTCTTCCCGCACCTGAGCGTGTCCGGCAACGTCGCGTTCGGCCCGCGGAGTTGCCGCGACCGGGCACGCTCCGGGGGCGCGGCGCCCGGGAATCCGCACTGCGCTGGCTGACCCGGGTGGGAGCCGAGTCGCTGGCCGATCGCAAGCCCCGGCAGCTGTCCGGTGGCCAGGCCCAGCGCGTCGCGATCGCGCGGGCGTTGGCGGCCGAACCACAGGCTCTGCTGCTCGACGAGCCGTTGACCGGCCTCGATGTGACGGCGGCCGCCGCAATCCGCGAGGTGTTGCGCGATGTGGTGGTCCGCAGCGGCATCGCGGTCATCTTGATCACCCACGACTTGCTCGACGTGGTCACCCTCGCCGATCGGGTGCTGGTGCTGGAGGCCGGCAAGGTCAGCGAGATCGGTCCGGCCGCCGAGGTGCTGGCGGCACCCAGGAGCAACTTCGGGGCCCGGATCGCGGGCGTGAACCTGGTCAGCGGAACGCTCGGAACCGACGGCGCCCTGCGCACCCCGGGAGGGCAGGTGTGGCACGGTATCGACAACGGCGTCAGCCCAGGTCAGGGCGGGGTAGCGGTGTTCGCGCCGTCGACGGTGTCGGTGTTCCCGGAACCGCCGCACGGCAGCCCGCGTAACACCGTCGAGGTGACGGTCGCCGGGCTGGAGACCCGCGGCGCCGCCGTCCTGGTCCGCGGGGCCGACCAACCCGACGGCGCTCCCGGCCTGGCCGCCAGCATCACCGCGGAGGCGGCGGCAGAATTGCAGCTCACGACCGGTAGGAGGGTGTGGTTCAGCGTCAAGGCGCTCGAGGTGGCGCTGCACCCTTGTCGCCGACGGTGAACGAACGGCGAATGAACTGGCGAGACATACCTGTTCGAATGGGCAGGCCTTCCTTGCTTCGGGGCGCTGACACGGTAGGTTCGTCGCCATGCATCAGGTAGACCCATACCCGACCCGCCGCAAGGGATTGTGGGCGTCGCTGGCTATCGCCGCGGCGACCAGCGCCAGCGTCGTGACCATTGCATTGCCGGCAGCGTCCAGCGCCGACCCGGAGACCCCGACGCCGGTACCCGCGCCCGGCGCACCCGCTGCACCAGCTCCGGCCGCTCCGGCGCCCGCGTCACCCGCGGCTCCCGCGCCGGCGAACCCGGCCAACCCTGCGAACCCGGCGTCGCCGGCGAACCCTGCCAACCCCGCGAACCCGGCGTCGCCGGCGAACCCGGCCAACCCCGCGAACCCGGCGGCACCGGCGAACCCTGCCAACCCAGCTCCCAACGCTCCGCCGGGCGACCCCGCTGCGGCGCCGGCGCCGGCGGACCCGAACGCACCGCCACCCGACCCGAACGCGCCGGAACCCGGGCGGGTGACCAACGCCGTCGGCGGGTTCAGCTTCGTCGTTCCGCCGGGCTGGGTGGAGTCCGATGCGTCCCATCTGGATTACGGCTCGGCCCTGCTGAGCAAGACCGCCGGTGACGCGCCGATGCCGGGTCAGCCACCCGCGATCGCCAACGACACCCGGATTGTGCTCGGACGGCTGGACCAGAAGCTGTACGCCAGCGCCGAAACCACCAACCCCAAGGCGGCGGTTCGGCTCGGCTCCGACATGGGCGAATTCTTCATGCCCTACCCGGGGACGCGGATCAACCAGGAGACCGTGCCGCTCAACGCCAATGGCATCTCGGGCAGCGCGTCGTACTACGAGGTGAAGTTCAGCGACGCCAACAAGCCGGTCGGACAGATCTGGACCGGGGTGGTCGGGA
Source organism: Mycobacterium kiyosense (assembly GCA_021654635.1). NCBI lineage: Bacteria > Bacillati > Actinomycetota > Actinomycetes > Mycobacteriales > Mycobacteriaceae > Mycobacterium > Mycobacterium kiyosense. The sequence goes on along the minus strand of AP025179.1, from coordinate 3,026,822 downwards.
CGGCTGCGGGCGCCACGCCGCCGACGGGTCCGCCGCAGCGCTGGTTCGTGGTCTGGCTGGGCACCTCGAACAATCCGATCGACAAGAATGCCGCCAAGGCGCTGGCCGAGTCGATCCGGCCGTGGTCGGGTCCGGCGGCCCCAGCGCCGGAGGGGGGCACCGGGTGCTCCGGCGCCCGCTCCGGGGGGCACCCGCGGTGGCGCCGGAACCCGGCGCGCCGGCCGCCCCGGCACCTGCTGCTCCGGCTGCGCCCGCACCTGCTGCTCCGGCTGTGCCCGCTCCGGCTGCGCCAGCCGCTCCGGCGCCAGCGGCCCCGGCACCCGCCGCTCCCGCTGCCCCGGCTCAGGCCCCGGCGGCCGGGACTTCGCCAGAGACGCCGCAGCGCAGCCAACCGGCCTAGACCGTAGCGAGTTCGGGTGTCGGCCGAAACGACACTCGATTCGTTACGTAGAAGGGGTATACCGGGGATCACGGTCCGGCGCTGGGCTGGGCTGGCCAGTGATTACAAGGAGACCCCTCATGGACGTTCTGGCAGCTACCGAGTATCTAGCTCGCTCAACGACCCTGACCAGCGTCGGAGTCGTCGGGTACATCATCATCGGCGCCCTCGCGGGCTGGATCGCCGGCAAGATCGTCAAGGGTGGCGGATCGGGCATTCTGATGAACATCGTGATCGGTGTCGTCGGCGCGCTGATCGGCGGCTTCTTGCTGAGTTTCGCGTTCGACACCGCTTCGGGCGGCTGGTGGTTCACCTTCTTCACCGCGATCCTGGGATCGGTGATCCTGCTGTGGATTGTCGGGTTGGTGCAGCGCCGCTGACCGGATAACCCAAAGGCGGCATGATTGGGTGATGCCCGCACAGACGCCATCCATGATGACCGCGTGGCAGGTGCGCCGGCCCGGGCCGATGGACACCAAGCCGCTGGAGCGAGTCAGCGTCGAGGTTCCGCGGCCCGGGCCGGCTGATCTGTTGGTGCGTGTCCTGGCCTGCGGCGTGTGCCGCACCGACCTGCACGTCACCGAGGGCGATCTGCCCGTTCATCGCCCGCGGGTCACGCCCGGCCACGAGGTGGTGGGCGAGGTCGTCGAAGTCGGTCCCGAGGCGGGCGCCGACTTCAAGGCGGGGGACCGGGTCGGGATCGCCTGGCTGCGCCACACCTGCGGGGAATGCAAGTACTGCCGGCGCGGCGACGAGAATTTGTGTCCGCACTCCCGCTACACCGGCTGGGACGCCGACGGAGGTTATGCCGAATTCACCACCGTGCCAGCGGATTTCGCGCATCATCTACCGGCCGGCTACAGCGACACCGAGCTGGCGCCGCTGTTGTGCGCCGGGATCATCGGTTATCGGTCGCTGCTACGCGCCGAGTTGCCGCCCGGTGGCCGGTTGGGGTTGTACGGGTTCGGCGGTAGCGCCCACATCACCGCGCAGGTCGCGCTGGCGCAGGGTGCCGAGGTGCATGTGATGACCCGCGGTGACGAAGCGCGGGAGCTGGCATTGGCGTTGGGCGCCGCCTCCGCGCAAGGTGCCGCCGATCCGCCGCCGGTGCCGCTGGACGCCGCGATCCTGTTCGCCCCGGTGGGGGAACTGGTGCTGCCCGCGCTGGCGGCTCTAGACCGCGGTGGCACCTTGTCGGTGGCCGGCATCCATCTGAGCGACATCCCCACGCTGAATTATCAGCGCCACCTGTTCCAGGAGCGGCAGCTGCGGTCCGTCACCTCGAACACCCGGGCCGACGCCCGCGCGTTTCTGGACTTCGCGGCGCATCACCACATCGAAGTCACGACGCCGGAATATCCGCTCGGGCAGGCAGATCAGGCGCTTGGCGATCTCAGTTCCGGCCGAATCGCCGGTGCCGCGGTGCTGCTGGTGTGACCGTCAGGTCGACAGGTGCCAGACCAGCGCGGCGGCCAGCGCACCCATCCCGTTGAGCGACCAGTGCAGCGCGATCGGCGCGATCAAGCTGCCGCTGCGCCGTCGTAGCCAGCTGAACACGAAGCCAGCCGCCCCAGTTGCCAGCACCGCCATCGTCACGCCCGCCATCATGCCGAAGACGCCACCCCCGAACAGGTGGGTGAATCCCACGTTGTTGCTGGTCAATCCGAGCGACGTCGCGATGTGCCACAGCCCGAACAGCAGCGAGCCGGCCAGCGCGACACCGCGGAATCCCCAGGCCCGGTCCAACGCGCCATGCAGCACGCCGCGGAAGGCGAGCTCCTCGGGGATCACGGTCTGCAGCGGGATGATCACCATCGAGGCGATCAGGGCGCCGGAGACCGTCGCGTAGTGATTGTTCAGGAACATCGGCCGGGTCACCGGAAGAAGCACGCCGACCGCGATCACCGACAGCACCAGCCCCACGGCGGCCAAGGCGTAGCCCATGCCGGATTTCCAGTGTTCGCGGCCCAGACCGAGTTCAGCCCAGCCCAGACCGCGCCAGCGGACCAGGACCACCAGGCCGACGGCGGCGGCGGGGACGGTCGCGATGCCGGCCCATGGGGTGGTGAAGTGCGCGACCAGGTTGGTGGTCACCAACACCGCGACGACGACGGCGATGTCGAAATAGAGGCGAAAGCGCTCTGGTTGCGAAACAACTGACGCATCGCTCTGACCGCCCTGTCCGCAAGCCTGATTCTGCACCGGGCTGATTCTACCCGTGCGTGGCTGTGCACCCGCTCAGTTCGCTTGTGGCGAACGGCGGCGCGCGAGCATCTTCAGCTCGGCCGACAGCGCATCGGCGGCCAGTAGCCGGGGAAGCAAGTCGGGCTCGGTCATCTTGGCGCGAAAGGCCAGGGCCACGGTGACGTCGTGATCGGGCCGGTAGGCGATCCGGATCGAGTCGCCGGCGCAGACCGTACCTGGATGGATCACCCTGAGATAGGCGCCCGGCTTGCCGGCCTGCGTGAATGTCTTGATCCACCGGTCGAGCTCCAGAAAGGCCGCGAAGGTGCGGCAGGGTGTCCGGGGTGCGCTGACCTCCAGCAGTAAGCCGTCGGAGCCCACCTGCCAGCGTTCGCCGATAAGCGCATCGGTCACCTCGATGCCGTGGGTGGTCAGGTTTTCGCCGAACATCCCGGCGGTGATTTCGCGCTGCAGCTGCGCTTGCCAGAAGTCGAGGTCTTCGCGGGCGTAGGCGTAGACGGCCTGGTCGTCACCGCCGTGCAGTTTGCGGTTGCCGATCGTGTCGCCGGCCAGGCCGCTGCCCGAGCCGCCCCGCATCGGGCCGGGGGCGCGGACCTCGACGGGACCGGCGGCCGGCAGCTTGTCGATGCCGGTCACCCGGGATGCCGCGCGGGGGTCGGGATTGCGGCGGGCCCGGGCCACGTTGACGGACAGGACCTTCGGCATCCGCACAGGTTAGCGTCGGTCGCGGGTGCGGCGTTGACCTGATCGTGCAGCCATTGTCAGCGGGTCGGTGTACATTCGCAAGTATGTTCGAACAGCTGGTGTTGGGTGACCCGGGCTCGCAGCTACAGGAGTCCTTTGAGGTTTTCTACGAGCGCTCTGCCCAACGACCGGTGACGCCGGAATCGGCAGCTTTTTTGCAGCGCATCCGGGACGTGACCCGGCTGGAGAATCAGGCCGCAGCGGCGCAGTTGACGGCGATCGGCGAATTGTTCGCGTACCGGCTGGGGCAGTGCACCGGCAACGAGTTGTGGGCCATCGACACCATGGAAGCCGTCGCGGCGGAGGTGGCCGCGGCATTGCGGATCGGCCAGACCCGTGCGGTGGGCAAGGTCCGCTATGCCCGCGCGATGCGTGAACGGCTGCCCCAGACCGCGCAGGTGTTCAGCGCCGGGGACATTGATGCCGCCGCGTTCGGGATCATCGTGTTTCGCACCGATGCGATCGAAGATCCGGAGGTTTTGGCCCGGGTCGATGCGTTGATCGCAGCCAATGTGACCCGGTGGCCCTCACTGAGCAAGTATCGCCTTGCCGCCCAGGTCGACAAGATCGTGGTGGGCGCCGACGTCGATGCGCTGCGGCGCCGCCAACAGCGCCACCGCGGCCGCGAGATCCTGATCAGCGAGGACGGGGACGGGATCGCGCTGATCGAGGGCAGCCTGGCCACCCCCGACGCCCTCGCCCTGGATCAGCGCCTGACGGCGATGGCGGCCACCGTCTGCCCCAACGACCCGCGTACCCGCGACGAACGCCGCGCCGACGCCTTGGGCGCGTTAGCCGCCGGCGCGGACCGGCTCGGCTGCCGTTGCGGGCGGCCGGACTGTGCCGCTGGGCAGCGAAAGCCGGCTGCGCCGGTGGTGATCCACGTGATCGCCGAGCAGGCCACCTTGGACGGCACCGGCGCGACCCCGGCGTCGGTGATCGGCGCCGAGGGACTGATCACGCCCGAACTGCTCGCCGAGCTTGCCGTCACGGCCAGGCAGCTGCCGCTGGTCCATCCGGGCTTCCGCGCTCCGGAGCCCGGATACCGGCCATCCAAAGAACTGGCCGATTTCGTGCGTGCACGCGACCTCACCTGCCGGTGGCCCGGCTGCGATGTGCCGGCCACCCGCTGTGACATCGATCATTCGATCCCGCACGCCGACGGCGGCCCCACCCATGCGGCCAACCTGCATTGCAAATGCCGCACGCACCACCTCGTGAAGACCTTCTGGGGCTGGCGGGAACAGCAATTAGCCGATGGCACAATCATTTTCACTTCCCCGGGCGGCGACACCCACGTCACCACCCCCGGCAGCGCCCTGCTGTTCCCCGGCCTGTGCACCGCCACCGGCGGCATGCCCAGCCCCGAGGCAACCACCCCACCGGTCGACTACTGCGGTGAACGCACCGCGATGATGCCCACCCGCCGCCGCACCCGCGCCCAGGACCGCGCGCAGCGCATCGCCACCGAACGCGCGCACAATCGCCAGATCCGCGAGAGTCGCTACACCGACTGCTGCAGCGCCGACGTGCCACGCGGCGCCGAACCCGAGGAGCCCCCGCCCTTCTAGGGTGGTTATTCGGTCGGACCCCAGGTCCAGCCGCTGATTTGCGGGTCGTCCTCGCCGTGCTCGCGGGTGTAGCGGCGGGCCGACAACCGCGCGTCCACCATCCGCTGGCGCAACTCGGCCGCCTGACTCGCCAACCCATCGACCCGGTCGATTACATCGATCACCAGGTGGAACCGGTCCAGGTCGTTGAGCATCACCATGTCGAACGGTGTCGTCGTGGTGCCGCGCTCCTTGAAGCCGCGTACATGCAGCTCCCCGTGGTTGGTCCGACGGTAGGTGAGCCGGTGGATCAGCCAGGGGTAGCCGTGATAGGCGAAGATGATGGGCTTGTCGCGGGTGAACAGGGCGTCGAATTCCTTGTCCGACAAGCCATGTGGATGTTCTGCCTCCGGCTGCAGGCGCATCAGGTCCACGACGTTGACCACCCGCACCTGCAGCTGCGGCAGCTCGCGGCGCAGGATGTCGGCGGCCGCCAGCGTCTCCAAGGTCGGAATGTCGCCGGCGCAGGCCAACACCACGTCGGGCTCACCGACCGCCGTGCTGGCCCACTGCCAGATCCCCAGCCCCCGTGTGCAGTGCAGGATCGCCTCGTCCATCGACAGATAGGACAGCGCGGGCTGCTTGCCGGCCACGATCACGTTGATGTAGTCGCGGCTGCGCAGGCAGTGATCGGCCACCGAGAGCAGCGTGTTGCCGTCCGGCGGCAGGTACACCCGCACCACCTCGGAGCGCTTGTTGGCCACCAGATCGATGAATCCCGGGTCCTGGTGCGACGCGCCGTTGTGGTCCTGGCGCCACACGTGCGAACTCAGCAGGTAGTTCAGCGACGCGATCGGCCGCCGCCAGGGCAGCTCCCGGCTGGTCGACAACCACTTCGCGTGCTGGTTGAACATCGAGTCGACGATGTGCACGAACGCCTCGTAGCAGTTGAACAACCCGTGCCGGCCGGTCAACAGATAGCCTTCCAGCCAGCCCTGGCACAGGTGCTCGGACAGCACTTCCATCACCCGGCCGTCCGGCGCGAGATGCGTCCCCGCATCCTCGTCGGGGTCGGTCCGCGACAGCCACACCTTGTCGGTGGACTCGAATACCGCGCCCAGCCGGTTGGAGGCGGTCTCGTCGGGGCCCATCAGCCGGAACCGGTCCAGGTTGCGGGTGATCACGTCGCGCAGGAAGGTGCCCAGCACCCGGGTGGCCTCGTGCGTCTGTGTCGCGGGCCGCTCGACGGGCACCGCATAATCGCGGAAGTCCGGCAGGTCCAGGTCGTGCAGCAACAGCCCGCCGTTGGCGTGCGGGTTGGCGCTCATTCGTCGATCGCCCTGCGGGGCAATGGCTTTCAAATCGGCCCGCAACGCGCCGTCGCCGTCGAACAGCTCCTCGGGCCGGTAGCTGCGCAGCCACTGTTCCAGCTGCGCGCGGTGCTCGGGGTTCTCGTGTGTGCCGGCCAGCGGCACCTGGTGGGAGCGCCAGGTGCCCTCCACCTGCTGGCCGTCGACGACCTTGGGCCCGGTCCAGCCCTTGGGGGTGCGCAGCACGATCATCGGCCACACCGGGCGCTCGGTCGACTCGCCGGAGCGCGCGGCGGCCTGAATCGCGCCGATCGAGTCGAACGCGTCGTCCAGGGCGGCGGCCAGCTGCTGGTGCACGTCGGCGGGATCGTCGCCGGCGACCGTGATCGGGCGGTAGCCGTACCCGCGCATCAGCGCCTCGAGTTCGGCTTCCGGGATGCGGGCCAGCACCGTCGGATTGGCGATCTTGTAGCCGTTGAGATGCAGGATGGGCAGCACCGCGCCGTCCACGGCCGGGTTGAGGAATTTGTTGGAATGCCAGCCGGCGGCAAGCGGGCCGGTCTCGGCCTCCCCGTCACCGACGACGCAGGCGACCACCAGGTCGGGGTTGTCGAAGGCCGCGCCGAAGGCGTGTACCAGCGCGTAGCCGAGTTCGCCGCCCTCATGGATCGACCCCGGCGTCTGGGCCGCGACGTGGCTGGGGATGCCGCCGGGGAAGGAGAACTGCCGGAACAGCTTGCGCAGGCCTTCGGTGTCTTCCTCGACGCCGGTGTAGACCTCGCTGTAGGTGCCTTCGAGGTAGGCGTTGGCCACCAGTCCGGGGCCGCCGTGCCCGGGTCCGGTGATGTAGATGACGTTGGCGTCGCGGTTGCGGATGATCCGGTTGAGGTGGACGTAGAGCAGGTTGAGTCCGGGTGTGGTGCCCCAGTGGCCCAGCAGGCGGGGTTTGACGTGTTCGGCGGCCAGGGGTTCGGCCAGCATCGGATTGTCCAGCAGGTAGATCTGGCCGACCGAGAGGTAGTAGTTCGCGGCTCGCCAGTAGGAGTCGATGAGGGCCAGTTCGTCGTCGGAGAGGATCGCGGGCGTGGCAGCAGTTGCGGTTTCTGGGCTCATTAGCCCGATTGTGCGCGACGCCGGTGAACTCCGCTTTACGTGTCCTGCTCCTCGCCGCGGGCGCGGGCCTCGTAGGCGCGGCGTTTTTCGACGTCGACGTCTTCGGTGAAGACGTGTTCGCCGCCCAAGAGCCGGTTGAGTCCCTCGGCGAGTCGGCGCGGCCAGAATTTCTGCGACACCACCATCGCGCCGGCCGCCTTGGTGACCCGCACCCGCGGCTTGGGATGGGCCACCAGTCCGACGATCGCGTCGGCGATCTCGGTCGGCTCGGCGTTGCGGAAACCCTTCATTCCCGGTGTGCCAGAGACTAATTCGGTGTTGACGAAGGTCGGCAGCACGGCCGAGAAGTGCACACCGTACGGGCGGTACTCCAGCCGGGCCGAGTCGGTGAATGCCAGCACGGCGTGCTTGCTGGCAACGTAGGTGGCCAACCCGACGATGTGCAGTTCCCCGGGGCCAGCGACGCCACGTTGATGACGTGGCCGCGGTTGCGGGGGACCATGCGCTGGGCCGCGAGCTTGCTGCCCAGGATCACGCCGTAGACGTTGATGTCCAGGATGCGGCGGGTGACGGCATCGGGCTCGTCGATGATCCGTCCGACCGGCATGATGCCCGCGTTGTTGATCAGCACGTCGATCGGGCCGAGTTGACGCTCGACCTGGTCCAGGAAATCCGAGAACGAGGCCGGGTCGGTGACGTCGAGCCTGCCGTACACCTCGAGGCCGAGGTCGGCGCCGGACTCCTTGACCGTGGTCTCGTCGATGTCGCCGATGGCGACCTTGGCGCCCAGTTTGTGCAGCGCGGTGGCCGTCGCCAGCCCGATGCCGCGGGCGCCGCCGGTGATGACGATGACCTTGCCGCCGACTTTGGCGGCAACCGATGCCGTGTCTGCCATGTCGGATACGTTATGCCGCCGGATACTGGCCCCGATGACCGAGGTGCGGCCGGCCACACCGCAGGACGCCGACGAGGTGGCGCGTGTGCATGTGGCAGTCGGCCTACCGCGGCCTGATCGACCAGGCGTTTCTCGACGGCCTCACCCCCGAGGCGCGGGCCCGCCGCTACACCTTCGGACAGCCCGGCATCCGGATGCCGGTCACCCTGGTCGCCGTGCGCGACGCAACCATCAGCGGCTTTGTCACGTTTGGGCTGTGTCGGGACGAGGACTCCACGGGTGAGGTGATGGCGATCTACGTCGACCCGTCGCAGTTGGGCACCGGCGTCGGCCGGTTGCTGATCGAGGCCGCGCGCGAGCGCTTGCGCGGGCTCGGGGTCAGCGGCGCGGTCTTGTGGGTGCTGGAAGCGAACACCCTCGCCCGGCGGTTCTATGAGCGTGACGGCTGGGCGCCCGACGGTGCGCGCCGCACCGCGGTCTACGGTGACGGCCCGGTGGTGGAGGTGCGCTACCGCCGCACACCCGTCTAGTGGCCCGAGGCGGTAGCGATAGGTTCGACGGATGCCCGTGGACCCCAGAACGCCGGTGCTGATCGGCTACGGCCAGGTCAACCATCGCGACGACATCGACCCCGACCAGCCGTGCATCGAGCCCGTCGACCTGATGGTCTCGGCCACCCGGCAGGCGGCCGATGCCCGGGTGATCGAGGCCGTCGACTCCGTCCGGGTGGTGCAGATCCTGTCCGCGCACTACCGCAACGCAGGTCAGCTGCTCGGGGAGCGGCTGGGCCGCACCGACGTCACCGCCCTGTACAGCCCGGTGGGCGGCAACACCCCCTCAGTCGCTGGTCAACCAGGCCTGCCTGGACATTCAGGCCGGCCGCGCGAACGTGGTGCTGATCTCGGGCGCCGAAACCTGGCGCACCCGGACCGGTCTGAAGAAGCTGGGCCGCCGGCTGGTGTGGACCGAGCAGGACGCCTCGGTGCCGATGCCCCGGATCGCCGGCGAGGACGTGCCGATGGCCGGCGACGCCGAGATCAAGATCAAGCTGGACCGGCCGGCGTACGTCTACCCGATCTTCGAGCAGGCGCTGCGCATCGCCGGCGGGGAATCCGTCGAGGACCACGCCCGGCGCGTCAGCGAACTGTGGGCGCGGTTCAACGCGGTGGCCGTCGACAACCCCAACGCCTGGATCCGCCGGGCGGTCAGCGCCGAGGAGATCCGCCGGCCGGGCCCGCAGAACCGGATGATCAGCTGGCCCTACACCAAGCTGATGAACTCCAACAATATGGTCGACCAGGGCGCGTCGCTGATCCTGACCTCGGTCGAACAGGCCCGGCGGCTGGGGGTGCCTGCTGAGCGCTGGGTCTACCCCTACTCTGGCACCGACGCGCACGACACCTCGGCGATCGCCGAGCGGGGCGAACTGCACCGTTCGCCGGCGATCCGGATCGGCGGAGCGCGGGCCCTGGAGCTGGCCGGTGTGGGCATCGACGACGTCGACTACGTCGATCTCTACTCCTGCTTCCCGTCCGCGGTCCAGGTCGCGGCCAACGAACTCGGCTTGCCCCTCGACGATCCGGAGCGCCCGCTGACGGTCACCGGCGGGCTGACGTTTGCCGGTGGCCCTTGGAACAACTACGTCACGCATTCCATCGCGACCATGGCCGAGTTGCTGGCCGCGAATCCGGGCCGGCGCGGCCTGATCACCGCCAACGGCGGCTATTTGACCAAGCACAGTTTCGGCGTGTACGGCACCGACCCGCCGGCCGGGTTCGCGTGGGAGGACGTGCAGGCGGCGGTGGACCGCGAACCCACCACGACCGGCCTGGTCGACTGGGAGGGTGTCGGGACCGTGGAGGCCTGGACCACCCCCTTCGACCGGGACGGCCGGCCCGAGAAGGCGTTCCTGGCGGTGCGTACGCCGGACGGAGCGCGTGCCCTGGCCGTGATCACCGATGCCGCGGCGGCCGCCGCGACCGTCGCGGAGGACATCGCCGGCGCCAAAGTCGCCGTCGCCGCCGACGGCTCCGCGACCCTGCGGTAACCACAACGTAACCGCAGCTCAAGGGTCACGTTAGAGACTCGAGTCTGCAAAACCAGGGCTGCCGTGCCTATTGTTTTCAGTAGACGTCGGGGTCAGTACACGTCGGGGCCGGTAGACGTCGGGGGAGGTGAGGCCACGTGCACGTGTTGCGTACCGACGCCGCAGGCACCATCGGGCGGATGGTCGCACGTCAGCTGATCGCCGCCGGGCACACGGTCAGCGGCATCGGGCCGCGCCCGCACGAGTGCCTGGATCCCGACGTCGAGTTCGTCAGTGCCGCGCTGCACAATCCGATCCTGGTGGATCTGGCCGCCAACGCCGACGTGGTGATTCACCTGGCCGCCGTCGACGTCACCGCGCCGGGCGGCGCCGGTTCGACGGGTGTCGCGCACGTGGCGAACGCGGCGGCCCGAGCGGGAGCCCGCCTGCTGTTCGTCTCCCAGGCCGCTGGGTCCGCCGAGCTGTACCGACCCGCCGAGACGCTGGTGTCCACGGGTTGGGCACCCAACCTGATCATCCGGATCGCGCCGCCGGTGGGTCGCCAGCTGGACTGGATGGCGTGCCGCACGGTGGCCACGCTGATGCGCAGCAAGGTCTCGGCGCTGCCGATGCGGGTGCTGCACCTCGACGACCTGGTCCGCTTTCTGGTGCTGGCGGCCGGCACCGACCGCACCGGCGTGGTGGACCTGGCCACCCCGGACACCATCAACGTAGTCACCGCCTGGCGGTTGATCCGGGCCGTCGTGCCGCGCCTGCGGCTGCACGGGGTGCGCAGTTGGGACCAGCTGATCCCCGAACTGGATATTGCTGTCGCACAAGAGGATTGGGGCTTCGAGTACGGTTGGGGCGCGCTGGACGCGGTGGTGGACACCGGGCGCGGGCTCAAGGGCCGCCGAATCGAACCCGCCGGCGCCGTCCCCGGCTCGGGTCAGTTCGCGCTGCCGGTGGAGGCGCCGCCGCGGGTGGGTACGGCCGACGGTGCGCCGTTGCGCAGCGCCGCCCCCGACGGTCTGGAGGGCGAGTTCGACGACCAGATCGACCCGCGGTTCCCGGTGTTCAGCGCATCCGGCCTGTCCGCCGCGCTGCCGGGGCCGCTGACTCCCATCACTCTCGACGTGCAACTCGGCGGTCTGCGCGCCGCCGGCCAGGCGATGGGCCGGGTGCTCGCGTTGGGCGACGTGGTCGCCGAGGAGTGGGCGAGCCGGGCGATCGCGGTGTTCGGACACCGACCCTATGTCGGTGTGTCGGCCAACATCGTCGCTGCCACCCAGCTGCCCGGTTGGGACGAGGACGCCATCACCCAGCACACCCTGCGCAATCAGCCGCAGGTCGGGGACCTGTTGCCGCTCGGCCCGCCCCAGCAGGCCTCCGGCCCGCGCGGCTCGGTGGCCAAGGTGGTGGTGACCGCGCGCTCACTGGCGCTGCTGCGCCACCTGCGGCCCGAAACCCAGGACTACCTCGCCGCCGCGACCGCCGAGCACCTGGACACCGCGGAACTGGAGGCCCTGAGCGTCGCGGCCCTGGGGGTGCGACTGCGACTGCTGCGGGACCGGATTCAGCAGGGCTGGGTTCTGACCGGGCTGTGGGTCATCGACACCGGTGTCACCGCGGCCACGCTGGGACACACCCGTGCGGGTTCGAGCGTCTACGGCGTCGGGGTGATCATGGAGAGCGGCCACATCGCGACCGCGTGTGCCGATCTGGCCGCTATCCTGCGGGCCGACCCGCCGCTGTGCGCGCTGGCCCGGCAGGGCAATGTCGGCAGTATCCGCGCGCTGTCGCCGCGCGCCGCGACCGCACTGGAGGCCGCCGTGTCCCAGCTGGGACATCGGGGCCCCGCGGAAGCCGAGCTGGCCAGCCCGACGTTCGCTGACGATCCGGGGCTGCTGCTGGCGGCTGCCGCCGACATCGCCGAGGCCGAGGCGGCACCGGAGCCGCCTGGTTCGTTGTCCCAGCGATTGGCCGACAGTGCCCGCAGCTCCCGCGAACTCGCGCACGACACCACCATCCGGTTCACCCAAGAACTTCGGCTGACGCTGCGGGAACTGGGATCTCGCCTTGTCGAGGCTGACCTGATCGACGCCGTCGACGACGCCTGTTACCTGCTGTGCGACGAACTGGTCACCGTTCCGGCCGACGCGCGGTTGCGGGTCAAGCGCCGCCGCGCCGAGCGGGAGCGCCTGCAGGCGCACCACCCACCCGAGGTGATCGACCACACCTGGAACCCCGCTGATTAGCGGTCAGCTCAGAATCTCGCGCAGCGACAACGCATTTCGCACCGCGTGACCGCCGATGTCGTTGTTGAAGTAGATCCACACGTCGCGGCCCTGCTCGTCCCATCCGGCGATCCGTTCGGCCCAGTCCCGCAGCTCGGCGTCGCTGTACGAACCGGTGTACATGGTGGCCGGTTCGGGCCCGTGCATCCGGATGTAGACCAGATCCGTGGTGGCCCGGGGCAGGCACAGCAGCCCCGCACCGCTCATCACCACGTAGGCGGCCCGGTGCTGTTCGAGCACCGCGAACACCGCCGGGTCGTTCCAGCTGGGGTGGCGCAGCTCGACGGCGACCCGGACCGCGGGCGGCACCCCGGCGAGGAATCCGGCCAGCCGTTCGTCGTCGCGCTGCTGCTCGGGATGTAGCTGGACCAGCAGCACACCGCGCCGATCGCCCAGGATCTGCCAGCAGCGTTCGAACCGCTCGATCCAGGTTTCGGGGGAGGACAGCCGGCGGTAATGGGTGAGACCGCGATGCGCCTTGACCGACATGGCGAATCCGCTGGGCAGTTGATCGCGCCAGCCGGCGAACGTCGAATCCTTGGGCCACCGATAGAAACTCGCGTTCAACTCGACGGTGTCGAACACTTCGGCGTAGTGGCGCAGCCGCCGGGCACTGGGCAGTCCCGGCGGATACAGCACACCGGTCCAGTGGTCATAGGACCACCCGGAGGTGCCGATCCGCACTGTCACGGGCTCAGTCCAGCACGCGCCGGCGCAGGTCGTCGTCCAGCGATGCCCGCACCAGCGCCGCAGCCAGTCGCGCGCAGCTGCGCGCGGCGCGAAGCCGGCGAGGTCGGCCGGGTCGGTGGGCAGCTGCAGCTCCTTGGCCGCGGCTGTGGCGCGCTCGTCGAAATAGGGCCGCACCCAGGTCCACACGTCCTGCACCTCACGCAGGAAGATGTCCGCCCCGGTGTCGCCGATTCCTTTACAGCCCTTGATGATTCGCTTCGCCGCCGCGGTATCGGAGTCGGCGCGGCGGGCCACCTCCCGCAGGTCGCCGGAGAACTCGTCCCGGACCCGGGTCGCCATGTCGGTGAGACGGGTGGCCGAGCTTTCGTCGTACCGTACGTAGTGGGCGCGTCCGAACGCCTCGATCATGGTGCGCCGATCGGCGGCGAGCACAGCTTTGGGGGGTGCGCAGGCCGGCCTTGAACAACTCGCGCGCGGCCTGCGTGGCGATGCCGGCGTCGATGGGTTTGCTGGCCAGCATGCACAGCACCAGCAGTTGGAACAGTGGCATCGGCTTGTCGGCGATCCGGATGCCCGCCTCAGCGGCGTAGGTGGTGACGGCCAAGTCGAGCAGGCGCCGCGCTCGGCGCTCGGGCGTGTCCATACGGCGCGGCGTACCCGGCCGACCGCCCGGCAAACCCGATCACTTGGGCGGCAGGCTGCCCGAGCAGTCGGCGCCGCGCTCGACCCAGCCCTGCAGTTGCCGTTTGGTCCGCACGCCGTCAGCGGTGACCCGCAGCCAACCCCGGGTGTGCCTACCGGCCATCACCAGCGGGCTGACGTGGGCGCGTTCCAGGAGCCGCTCGGTGTCCTCCCGCGGCACCCGCACCATCAGCCCGCCCTGTCCGCTGGCACAGACGGCCAGGTGTCCGCCGATCAGAAACGCAAGACCGCCGAACATCTGCTTCTCGTCCACTCCGGGTCGTTGCGCCAGCAGTTCGCGGATCCGGTTGGCGAGGTCGGTGTCGTAGGCCATGACGGTCGGTCAGTCCAGATCCACCCGGATGGTCAGCAGGTCAGTGCCCATGGTGCGCACCCCGACTCCGTTGAGCCGGGGCAGTTTTCGCAGCCGTTGCCACGGATCGTCGTCGGGCAGCAGGTGCGCGGTGCCGGTTCGCCACTGGCCGCCGATGCGCACCCGGACGGCGGGATTGGCCTTGATGTTGTAGACGTAGTCCGAATGCTCCCCGTGTTCGGAGACCATCCAGAACTGGTTGTCCACCACCGCTCCGCCCACCGCGGTGCGCCGCGGCTGACCCGATTTGCGCCCGGTGGTTTCCAGCATGGTGACCGGTAGTTTGCGGCCCAGCGGGTTCACCACGAAACGCTGGACTCGATGCACGAACTGACGCTTCAGATCCTGAGCCATGTCGGTGATTCTGCCAGGATCGGACCACGCCGCGCCGCTTGACTCAGGCAGCTGCCGATGCGGTCTGCTGAGCTTGAAGGGCTTGCGCGACGATCTCGGCCACGTCGGTCATCGGCAGCACGGTCAGCGACTCGAGCACCTCGGCGGGCACGTCGTCGAGATCCGGCTCGTTGCGGGCCGGAATGAAAACCGTTGACAGACCAGCACGTTGGGCGGCCAGCAGCTTCTGCTTGACCCCACCGATCGGCAGCACACGCCCGTTCAGGGTGACCTCGCCGGTCATGCCGACGTCGGAGCGGACCTGCCGTCCGGTGGCCATCGACACCAGCGCGGTCACCATCGTCACTCCCGCGGACGGGCCGTCTTTGGGCACCGCGCCGGCGGGCACGTGGACGTGGATGCGCCGGTCCAGCGCCTTGGCATCGACCCCGAGTTCGTCGGCGTGCGAGCGGACGTAGGACAACGCGATCTGCGCCGATTCCTTCATCACCTCGCCCAGTTGGCCGGTCAGCTGCAACCCGGGCTCACCGTCGGTGGCGCCGGCCTCGATGTAGAGCACGTCGCCGCCCAGGCCGGTGACGGCCAAACCGGTGGCCACACCCGGCACCGCGGTGCGTTCGGCCGATTCCGGTGTGAAGCGCGGGCGGCCCAGGTAGCCGACCAGGTCGGGCTCGTCGACGGTGATCGGCGCCGGGTCCGCAGCCAGCTTCGTCGTCACCTTGCGCAACGCCTTGGCCAGCAGCCGTTCGAACTGCCGCACGCCGGGCTCGCGGGTGTAGTCGGCCGCGATCTTGCGCAGCGCGGCGTCGGTGACGGTCACCTCGTCCTCGGTCAGCGCCGCGCGCTCCCGCTGCCGGGGCAGCAGGTAATCCCGCGCGATGGCGACCTTGTCGTCCTCGGTGTAACCGTCGATCTGCACCAGCTCCATCCGGTCCAGCAACGCCGACGGGATGTTCTCGACCACGTTCGCGGTGGCCAGGAACACCACATCGGACAGGTCCAGATCCAGATCCAGATAGTGGTCGCGGAAGGTGTGGTTCTGCGCCGGGTCGAGCACCTCGAGCAGCGCCGCGCTGGGGTCGCCGCGGTAGTCCGAACCGACCTTGTCGATTTCGTCAAGTAGCACAACGGGATTCATCGTTCCCGCGTCACCGATGGCACGCACGATGCGGCCCGGCAGGGCGCCTACGTAGGTGCGACGGTGCCCGCGGATCTCGGCCTCGTCGCGCACGCCGCCCAGGGCGACGCGCACGAACTTGCGACCCAGCGCGCGGGCCACGCTCTCGCCCAGCGACGTCTTGCCGACGCCGGGCGGGCCGGCCAGCACCATCACCGCCCCAGAGCCGCGGCCGCCGACCACCTGCAGACCGCGCTGGGCGCGGCGGGTACGCACGGCCAGGTATTCCACGATGCGGTCCTTGACGTCGTCCAAGCCGTGGTGGTCGGCGTCCAACACTTCGCGTGCCGCGGCCAGGTCGGTGGAGTCCTCGGTCCGCACGTTCCACGGCAGGTCCAGGACGGTGTCCAGCCAGGTGCGGATCCAGCCACTCTCCGGGCTCTGGTCGCTGGCGCGTTCCAGCTTGCCGACTTCGCGCAGCGCGGCTTCGCGCACCTTCTCCGGCAGCTCGGCGGCCTCGACGCGGGCGCGGTAGTCGTCGGAACCGTCGGGCTCACCCTCACCCAGCTCCTTGCGGATGGCGGCCAGTTGCTGACGCAGCAGAAACTCCTTCTGCGTCTTCTCCATGCCGTCGCGGACGTCCTCGGCGATCTTGTCGTTGACCTCGACCTCGGCCAGGTGCGCGCCGGTCCAGTCGATCAGGACGCGCAGCCGCTGCGCGACATCCACCGTTTCCAGCAGCTGCCGCTTCTGCGCCTGGGACAGATAGGACGCGTAGCCCGACGTGTCGGCCAGCGCCGACGGATCGGTCAGGCTGTTGACGTAGTCGATGATCTGCCAGGCGTCGCGCCGCTGCAGCATCGCCAGCAGCAGTTTCTTGTACTCGGCAGCCAATGCCTTGATTTCGTCGGTCACCTCGGTGTCCGGCACTTCGGTCACCTCGACCCATAACGCGGCACCGGATCCGGTGACGCCGGCGCCGATGTGAGCCCGGCGCTCACCGCGCACCACGGCGGCCGTACCACCGCCGCCCGGTATCCGTCCTACCTGCAGGATCTTTGCCAGCACGCCGTGGCTGGGGTAGCGGTCGTCCAGCCGCGGGGCGATCAGCAGCTCGCGCGATTCGCTGCCTTGCGCGGCGTCGACGGCGGTGCGTGCGGTGTCGTCGAGGGTGATCGGCACCACCATCCCGGGCAGCACGATCGGGTCCGACACGAATAACACCGGCACTGATTTGGCTTCAGCCATCAATTCCTCCCAAAGTTAAGTCTGCTCGACTCAACCCAGGGTTCGGTCGGTTTGTTCCCGACGACCCCGGTCGCCACGACGCACATATGAAAATCATTAGGAAACGCTAGGTGAACGAAAGTTGAACGTAGACTGGTTGAGCCCAGCCATCGGAGCTCGACCAGCGAAGGGACGCCGCTCTTGATCCGCAAGATGATCGTCGCCGTCGCCGCTGCAATCGCCTCGTTCGCTCTGGGCGTGGCACCGGCGTCGGCCGACCCGGCGGAAACCCATCCCAACCCGTTCGGCAGTCTGGGCTGCGATTGCCCGAAAATCCCCACCGCAAAGCGGCCCGGCCTGACGACCGAATTCGATCGCGGGATCGATTCAGGTCTGGCCGGCCGAGTCAACAGCGGCCAGCGCAGCTAGACCGGGGCCAGTCGCCGCAACTGCGTCACGTGCTGGGGCGACAGCTCCTCGAGGCAGGTGACGCCCAGCAAGGCCATGGTGCGGTACACGCCGCTTTCCAGAATTTCGATGGCGCGGGTGACTCCCGCTTCGCCGCCCGCCATCAGCCCGTACAGGTAAGCACGCCCAACCAGCGTGCAGCGCGCTCCCAGCGCCACCGCCGCGACGATGTCGGCGCCGGCCATGATGCCGGTGTCCAGCAAAATCTCGGTGTCGCGGCCCAGTTCCCGCGCCACCGTCGGCAGCAGGTGGAACGGCACCGGTGCCCGATCAAGTTGGCGGCCACCATGATTGGACAACACGATCCCGTCCACACCCCGGTCGACCACGGCACGTGCATCCGCGAGTGTCTGAATGCCCTTGACGACCAGCTTGCCCGGCCACTGCTGCTTGATCCAGGCCAGGTCGTCGAAGGTGACGCTGGGGTCGAACATGGTGTCCAGGTATTCGCCGACGGTGCCCGGCCAGCGGTCCAGGGACGCGAAGGCCAGGGGTTCGGTGGTCAGCAGGTCGAACCACCAATGTGGATGGGGGATGGCGTCAAGCACGGTCCGCAGCGTCAGCGCCGGCGGGATGGCCATGCCGTTGCGCACGTCACGCAACCGCGCACCGGAGACCGGGACGTCGACGGTGACGAGCATGGTGTCGAACCCGGCAGCGGCGGCCCGCTGCACCAACTCCATCGAGCGCTCCCGGTCCTTCCACATGTACAGCTGGAACCATTTGCGGCCCTGCGGGACAGCGCTCACCACGTCCTCGATTGCGGCGGTGGCCAGGGTGGACATGGAGAACGGGATGCCGGCGGCGGCCGCGGCCCGCGCACCGGCGATCTCGCCACCGGTGTGCATCAGGCGGGTGAAGCCGGTCGGCGCGATGCCGAACGGCAACACCACCGGCTGGCCCAGCACGTTCCAGCCGGCGGTCACGTTGGTGACGTTGCGCAGGATCGTCGGATGAAACTCGATGTCGCGGAAGGCTTGCCGGGCGCGCTCGATGGACAGCTCGTCCTCGGCGGCGCCGTCGGTGTAGTCGAAGGCCGCCTTCGGGGTGCGCCTTTTGGCGATCCGCCGCAGATCCTCGATGGTCAGTGCGGCGGCCAGGCGGCGTTGGGTGCGGTTGAACTGTGGTCGCCGGAATTGCAGCAGCGGCGCCAGATCGCGGACCTTGGGAATCCGCCGCTTGACCGCCATCTTGTCATCTAACCAGGGTGTAGACGTGGAGGTTATGGCCTTCGATCTCCAACGCTTCGTGGACGCGCAAGCGCGGGTGTATGACGACGTGGTCGAGGAACTGCGCGCCGGACGCAAACGCAGCCACTGGATGTGGTTCGTGTTCCCCCAGTTGCGCGGGCTGGGCAGCAGCCCGACCGCCGTTCACTTCGGCATCGCCTCGCTGGATGAAGCCCGCGCCTATCTGGCACACCCGGTGTTGGGTCCCCGGCTGCGGGAGTGTGTGGCGCTGGTCAACGCGGTGCAAGGACGTTCGGTGGGGCAGATCTTCGGCTGGCCCGACGATCTCAAGTTGCGCTCGTCGATGACCCTGTTCGCGCACGCGGCCGGCAACGAAAACGAGGGCTTTCTGGCGTTGCTGGACAAGTACTTCGGCGGTGCGCAGGACCCGTTGACGCTGCAGCGGCTGAACCTCAGCTAGGTCGCAGGATCCGCCAGCCGTGGGCTTCGATCTCGACAACCGAGTCGATGACCTCCTCGGGGGGCGCCGTCGATCCGGCGATCAGCCGGGCGGGCGCCGGTAGCGGCAGTCGCAGCGGCTCGTCGTCGATGTTGAGCGCGACCAACAGCGAGTCGGCATCGTGCTGGACGCGATACACGTAGTGCCGGTTGTCCAGTTGGACCGCACTGGTGCTCGCCGAGTGCAGCCAGGCGTGCCGGCGCCGCAGTCCGATCAGATACTGGTGCAGCTCCCACACCTGCTTCCCGGCAGCATCCAATAGTATTGGGGGAGTGCCGAATTCGGGGCGCACGGCGTCGTCGCCGCCGAAGCGTTCCTCTTTGACGCCGCGGAAGCCGAACTCGTCGCCGGCGTAGATGCTGGGGACGCCGCCCACCGTCAGCAGGATCACCAGCGCGTGCGCCAGGTGTTCGGGACGCTGCAGCCGGCTCGCGATCCGGGTGACGTCGTGATTGCCGACGAACGTCAGCGGCGCGAACGTCTGCAGGAACGTGTTGTGCCGCTGCAGCGCGTGGTCGAGTTCGAAGAAGTTGCCGTCGTTGAGGCTGCTCCAGATCGCCTTCCACAATTCGTACTGGGTGGCGGAGTCGAACCGGGATGCCGTCACCACCGCCGCGTAGTCGCCGTGGATGAGTTCACCGACGAACCAGGCGTCAGCGAACCTGGCCCGGACCCGGGGCAGCACGTCGGCCCAGAAGCGTTGTGGCACTGCGTAGGCCGCATCCAGCCGCCATCCGTCGGCGCCCCGGTCCAGCCAGTGCGTCATCACGTCGACGACGTAGTCGGCGACCTCGGGGTTGCCGTGGTGCAGGCCGATCAACCCGGCGTGGCCCTCGAAGGTGTCGCCGCTGAACCAGTCCCGCGCCGCCGGATCCCGGTAGCGGGGGAAGTCGACGCCGACGTGGTTGAACACCCCGTCGAGCAGCACCCGCAGACCCCGGCGGTGCGCTTGGTCGACGAGATGGTCGAAGTCGGCGTCATCCCCGAGTCGCGGGTCGATGCGGTAGTGGTCGGTGGTGTCGTAACCGTGCGTGCGCGAGGCGAATACCGGACCCAGCGCGAGCCCGGAGGCGCCGAGTTCGACGGCATGGTCCAGCCAGCCGGTCAGCCGCCGCAGCCGGTGTTCCTCCGGGCCCGGCGGCCGCTCGGCGGGAAACGCGCCGACGAAGCCCAGCGGATAGACCTGCCACCAGATCGCGTGCTCGGTCCAGGACGGCATGCCTACGACACTACGGTCAGCCCACCGCCGCCAGGGTCTCCGCGGTCACGATCGCCTGCGCCACTCCGGCGACGATCGCCGCCACCTTGAGCGCCTCCAGCACCTCTTCGCGGCTCACTCCCACCTCGCGCAGGGTGTGCTCGTGGGCGACCACACAGTGCGAGCAGCCGTTGATCGAGGACACCGCGAACGACCACAGCTCGAAATTGGCCTTGGCCACGCCGGGGTTGCCGATGATGTTCATCCGCAGTCCCGGCCGCAGGTCGTCGTACTGCCCGTCGAGGAACCCGCGTCCGCGGTAGAAGACGTTGTTCATGCCCATGATCGAGGCGGCGCCCAGGGCGGCCTGGTAGGCCTCGGCCGACAGGATGTCGGCCGCCTCCGCGGCGATTTCGGCCAGTACCCGGGCATTTCGCGTCGCCGCGGCGCTGGCCAGCAGGGTGCCCCAGAGCCGCTCGTCGTCGAGAATCGTGCTGCGCGCGATCGAGCCGAGGTTCAGTTTGAGGTCCTTGGCGTATTCCGGTAGCGCCGCCTTGAGGTTTTCGATGCTCATGCCGAGGCCTTGAGCAGTTCACCGGCGTCCAGCGTCGGGTCACCTTTGCGCCAGTTGCAGGCGCACAGTTCGTCGGACTGCAGCGCGTCGAGTACGCGCAGCACCTCGTCGACGTTGCGTCCGACCGAGCCGGCGGTCACCGAGACGAACTGGATCTCGTTGTTGGGGTCGACGATGAAGGTCACCCGGTCCGCCACACCGTCGGCGTTGAGGGCACCGGTGGCGGTGACGAGCTCGCGCTTGATGTCGGAGAGCATCGGGAACGGCAGCTTCTTGAGGTCTTCGTGCTGCGCCCGCCACTGGAAGTGCACGAACTCGCTGTCGACCGACACCCCGAGCACTTGGGCGTCGCGGTCGGCGAACTCGTCGTTCAGCTTGCCGAAGGCCGCGATCTCGGTGGGGCATACGAAGGTGAAGTCCTTGGGCCAGAAGAAGATCACGCGCCATTTGCCCGGGTGGTCGTCGCTGGTGACGGTGGTGAAATAGTCACCGGGTTGCTTCGCGTCGACCTTGGACAGGTCGCCGCCGATCAGCGCGGTGAGCTGGTAGGCCGGAAATTGGTCGCCGATGGTCAGCAGGGACATGACGCTCCTTTTTGGATTGAATCAAGATTATGTGGTGCTGTACTCATGTTGCCCAAGGCGCGACCTGAAGTAAAGGTGATATATAGCACTATATTGATAGGTATGCCCGATAAGAGTTTTCAGCCTACGCTGGCCGGCCTGCGAGCCTTTGTCGCCGTCGCCGAGCGCCAGCATTTCGGCAGTGCGGCAACGCTTCTCAGGGTCAGCCAGTCGACCCTGTCGCAGGCCCTGGCCGGGTTGGAGACCGGGCTGGGAATCCGGCTGGTGGAGCGATCGACCCGGCGCGTAACCGTGACGGCCGAGGGCGCCGAACTGCTGCCGTTCGCGCGGGCGGTGGTCGACGCTGCCGAGGCGTTCGCCGGGGCGGCCACCGGCACCTCCGATCCACTGCGCGGCCGGCTGCGGTTGGGGTTGATCCCCACGGTCGCTCCGTACGTACTGCCCACGATCCTGGCTGGCCTGGCCGGCGAGCTGCCGGAGTTGACCCTGCAGGTGGTCGAGGACCAGACCGAGCGGTTGCTACGTATGCTGGGCGACTCGGCGTTGGACGCGGCGCTGATCGCGCTGCCCGCGCAAACCGCCGGCATCGCCGAGATCCCAATCTACGACGAAGATTTCGTGCTGGTGCTGCCGCCCGGACACCGGCTGTCGGGCAAGCGCAGGGTGCCTGCGGCCGCGCTGCCGGAGCTGCCTTTGTTGCTGCTGGACGAGGGGCACTGTCTGCGCGATCAGACCCTGGACGTCTGCCGCCAGGCCGGGGGCCGGGCGCAGCCGGCCGACACCCGGGCCGCGTCGCTGGCCACCGCGGTGCAATGCGTGGCCGGGGGATTGGGCGTGACGCTGATTCCACATAGCGCGGTGGCGGTGGAGACGGCGCGCACCCGGCTGGGCCTGGCCCACTTCGCCGCGCCGCGCCCGGGCCGGCGGATCGGTCTGGTCTATCGCGCCACCAGCGGTCACGAGGAGCCCTACCGCCGGCTAGCCGGGATCATCGGCACACTGATCGCCGGCGAGCACCGGGTGCGCCTGGTCGACGAGCGGGCCCGCGGCCGCTTGTAGGTTCATGCGCTATGGAGAAGGTGATTGCGGTATTGCGGCGCGCCGAACCCGACGACCAGTGGTGCGCCCGGCAACGGGGACCGGTCGCCGACCAGTTGACGGCGCTGGGCTTGCCCGGCCTGACCGTCAACGTGCGCGACGGCGCGGTACGCGACTCGCTGATGACGCTGACGACGCTGGATCCGCCGGTGGCCGCGGTGGTGAGCCTGTGGACGCAGCAGTGCTACGGCCAACAGGTCACCGAGGCGCTCAGGCTGCTCGCCACCGAGTGCGAACAGCTGGCCGCCTATCTGGTCACCGAATCGGTGCCGCTGCCCGGCCCGGTGTCCGAACCAGGCTCGCGCACAACAGGTTTGGCAAATATCGCGCTGCTACGCCGGCCCGCCGACCTGGACCGGGCGAGTTGGCTGGATCGCTGGCAGCTCGACCACACCCCGGTGGCCATCGAGACGCAGTCGACGTTCGGCTACACCCAGAACTGGGTGGTGCGCGCCCTCACACCCGAAGCGCCGCACATCGACGCCATCGTCGAGGAGTTGTTCCCGGTGGAGGCGGTCACCGACCTCAAGGCATTCTTCGGTGCCGCCGACGACGCCGACCTGCAGCACCGGGTGGGCCGAATGGTGGCCAGCACCAGCGCATTCGGCGCCAACCAGAACATCGACACCGTGCCCACCAGCCGTTACGTGATCAAGACGCCGTTCAGCGCAGCGGAGTCCCGGTGACCACACTCGACGAGGCGGTGGCGCTGGCCGCCGCCGAACACGGCCTGGCAGTGGTCTCCACCGTCCGCGCCGACGGCACCGTTCAGGCGTCCCTGGTCAACGTCGGGCTGCTGCGACACCCGGTCAGTGCAGCGCACGTACTGGGCTTCACCACCTACGGCAAGGTGAAGCTGGCCAATCTGCGAGTACGCCCGCAACTGGCCGTCACGTTCCGCAACGGCTGGCAGTGGGCGACGGTCGAGGGTCGCGCCGAACTGGCCGGCCCCGACGACTCACGGCCGTGGCTGACCGACGATCAGCTGCGATTGCTGCTGCGCGATGTGTTCTCCGCCGCGGGCGGTACCCACGACAACTGGGACGAATACGACGCAACCATGGCCAAGGAACGCCGCGCGGTGGTGCTGATCGAACCGACCCGCGTCTACAGCAACGGCTAGTCTCGTGCGCGTGACGCTGCTCATCGACGACGAAAACCGCGTACGCACCCTGACCCTGAACCGGCCCGAGGCGTTGAACGCCTTCAACGAAGCCCTCTACGACGCCACCGCACAGGCCCTCTTGGATGCCGCCGCCGATCCGGAGGTCGCGGTCGTGCTGCTGACCGGTGCGGGACGGGGTTTCAGCGCCGGCACCGACCTGGCCGAGATGCAGGCCCGGTTCACCGACCCGGACTTCCAGGAAGGCAAGTTCGGCTTCCGTGGGCTCATCGAGGCGCTCACCGCATTTCCCAAGCCGTTCATCTGCGCCGTCAACGGGGTCGGGCTGGGCATCGGCACCACCATCCTGGGCTATGCCGACCTGGCCTTCATGTCGTCGACCGCGCGGCTGAAATGCCCGTTCACCAGCCTGGGAGTGGCCCCTGAAGCCGCGTCGTCGTATCTGCTGCCGCAGTTGCTGGGCCGGCAGAACGCCGCCTGGCTGCTGATGTCCTCGGAGTGGGTCGACGCGCCCGAGGCGTTGCGGATGGGGCTGGTCTGGCGGGTGTGCGAGCCGGAGGACCTGCTGGCCGACGCCCGGCGGCACGCCGAGATCCTGGCCGGCCGCCCCATCCCGAGCCTGATGGCCGTCAAGCACACCATGATGGAGCCGCTACGCGCGCAGATCGCGGCGGCGACGGCCCGGGAGAACGCGCACTTCGCCGAGTTGATGGGCGCACAGGCCAATGCCGCAGCGCTGGCGGACTTCAGCGAACGAAAGCGGAGTTAACCTACCGCGGCGGCCGAGTCGAGCTGGTTGGCGGCGGCGATGATCGCGCGCAGCGTCCGCCGGCACCGGCCACAGTCGGCCCCCGCCCCGCAAGCGGCAGCAATCTCTTTCGAGGTCGACGCGCCCCGCGCGACAGCCTCGCACACAGTCTGATTGGTGGCTCCCACACATAGGCACACGTACATCAGCAAACACCCGCCGGACGGGCGCGCCGGTCGTCCCACGAGGTCGGGGAGGCCGGCGGCAACGCCATAACCATGTGCCACATAATTAGCAGAGTCTAACCTAAGTCGATTAGTGGAGTCTAACCTAACTCGCTGATACGCTATCCGCGATCCCGCGCCCGCCGGACACGCCGACGGCGCGATGAAGGCTGTCCTGACTCGCCGGAACTGCACTAGATTCGTAGGCGGCACGCAAAAGTGCTGCTACATCCCGCAGACGCGCTCCAGCCCAGCCCATCTGCGGTCTGACCTGACAGCCCTTCACCGTAGGAGTGATCATGCAAGGTGATCCGGACGTACTACGGCTGCTCAACGAGCAGTTGACCAGCGAGCTGACCGCGATCAACCAGTACTTCCTGCATTCGAAGATGCAGGACAACTGGGGCTTCACCGAACTCGCCGAGCACACTCGCGCGGAGTCGTTCGACGAGATGCGGCACGCCGAAGCGATCACCGACCGCATCCTGCTGCTGGACGGCCTGCCGAACTACCAGCGCATCTTCTCGCTGCGTATCGGTCAGACGCTGCGCGAACAGTTCGAGGCCGACCTGGCCATCGAGTACGAGGTGCTGGCCCGGCTCAAGCCCGGCATCATCATGTGCCGCGAGAAGCAGGACAGCACCAGCGCCACGTTGCTGGAGAAGATCGTCGCGGACGAGGAATCGCACATCGATTACCTGGAGACGCAACTCGAGCTGATGGAGAAGCTCGGCGAGGAGCTGTACTCCGCGCAGTGCGTCTCCCGCCCGCCGAGCTGACGCGCCCGTGTCGTAGCCTTCCGAGCCGCTAGCATCGGAAGGCGATCATGACGACAACCGCAGGCGGCACTGCGATCTCCGCACCGATCGCCCCAGAGATAACCCCGCAGCGGCGCAACTTCATCTTCCTCGCCGTCATGCTGGGAATGCTGCTGGCCGCCTTGGACCAGACCATCGTCGCGACCGCGTTGCCGACCATCGTCGCCGACCTCGGCGACGCGGGCCGGCAATCGTGGGTGGTCACCAGCTACCTACTGGCCTCCACGATCGTCACCGCGCTGGTCGGCAAGCTCGGTGACCTGTTCGGCCGCAAGCGGGTGTTCGTCGTGGCCGTGCTGTTCTTCGTAGCGGGATCGGTGCTGTGCGGTCTGGCCACGTCGATGACCATGCTGGTGGGCTCGCGAGCCCTGCAGGGCATCGGAGGCGGCGCCATCACCGTCACCGCCAGCGCGCTGATCGGCGAGGTGGTCCCGCTGCGGGATCGCGGCCGCTACCAAGGGATCCTGGGCGCGGTCTTCGGGGTCACGACGGTGGTGGGTCCATTGCTGGGGGGCTACTTCACCGACTACATGACCTGGCGGTGGGCGTTCTGGATCAACCTGCCGGTCTCGATCGTGGTGATCTGCGTTGCGAGCGCGGCGATCCCGGCCCTGACCAGCACGGCCAAGCCGGTCGTCGACTACGCGGGAATCGCCTTCATCGGCCTGGGCGCGGCGGGCCTGACCCTGGCGACCAGCTGGGGCGGCACCGTCTACCCGTGGCAGTCGGCGACCATCATCGGGTTGTTCGCCGCGTCGACGCTGGCACTTGCGGTGTTCGTGTGGGTGGAAATTCGTGCCGCGCAACCGATTCTGCCGATCCGGCTGTTCGCCAACCCGGTGTTCACCGTCTGCTGCGTGCTGTCGTTCGTGGTCGGTTTCGCGATGCTGGGTGCGATGACGTTCCTGCCGACGTTCATGCAGTACGTCAACGGTGTCTCGGCGACCACCTCGGGCCTGCGCACCCTGCCGATGGTGGTGGGCATGCTGGTCACCTCCACCGGCAGCGGCACCTTGGTGGGCCGCACCGGCCGCTACAAGATCTTCCCGGTCGCCGGTACCGCGCTGATGACGATCGCGTTCGTGCTGATGTCGCGGATGGACGGTTCGACCCCTGCCGCGCTGCAGTCGGTCTACCTGCTGACGCTGGGCGCCGGGATCGGGCTGTCCATGCAGGTGCTGGTGCTGATCGTGCAGAACACCTCGAATTTCGGGGATCTCGGCGTGGCTACCTCCGGGGTGAGCTTCTTTCGGACCATCGGCAGCTCGTTCGGGGCCGCCGTGTTCGGATCGTTGTTCGTCAACTTCCTCAACCGCAGGCTCGGTCCGGCACTGGCGACCAGCGGCGTCTCGGCCGAGGCGGCCAGCTCACCGGGCGCCCTGCACCGCCAGCCTGCCGCCGTGATCGCCCCGATCGTGCACGCCTACGCCGAGTCGCTGTCCCAGGTCTTCCTGTGCGCGGCACCGGTGGCCGCGGTCGGGTTCGTGCTGGCGCTCTTTCTGCGCGAAGTCCCACTGCGCGACATCCATCCCAGCACCGTCGACCTCGGCGACGGCTTCGCGATGCCCACCACCGAAACCCCCGAGCAGATGCTGGAGAATGCGATCGCCCGGGTGCTGCGCGCGGAACCCGGCATGCGGTTGCGCAGCATCGCGATGCGGCCGGACTGCCGACTCGACGTGGCCGGACTGTGGGCGGTGTTGCGGGTCAACCGCTATCAGCAGTTCTTCGGGGTGGCCCGGCTCACCGACATGGGCGAACATCTGAACATCCCTTTCGAGTTGCTCGAACCGACCTTCGCGCGGCTGGCCGCCGCCGGCTACCTGATCCGCGACGGCGACCGCGTCCGGCTCACTCCCGCCGGGGTCGCGCAGGTCGACTACGTGTATTCGCTGCTGGTCGCCTGGCTCACCGACAAGCTGTCCCGCTCGGCCGGATTCGCCGCTCGGCCGGACCGGGAGGCCGTCCAGGCCGCGCTCGGTCGTGTCGCGTATCGGGTTATCGCTCAACGTGATTGGAATGACGAGACACCCACGGTGGCGATGTCGGGTGCCGGCGCCCATACCGGTAGCTAACGACGGGCAGGCGCGGGCGTACCATCTCGCCATGAGCCGAATCGGAAGTTTCGCCGACGACGACGTGGCCGGCTGGGTACTCAAATCCCCCGAACTCGGCAGCGCGATGGCGAATTTCAGCCGCGCGGTCTACACCAGCAACCGGCTGCCGTTGCGCACCCGCGAAATCGCACGCGCGGTGATCGCCAACGACAACGAGTGCATCGTGTGCGTCAACACCCGCGATGCCGACGGTCCGGCCGCCGGCGTGGATGAAGACCTCTACGAGCATGCCGCCGAATGGCGCACCTGGCCCGGCTACAGCGAGCAGGAGCGGCTGGCAGCCGAATTCGCGCACCGGTTCGCCACCGACCACACCGCGCTGCGCGACGACGAAGACTTCTGGGATCGGGCCGGCGAGCACTTCTCCGAGGAACTGCTCGCCGACCTGGCCATCTCCTGCGCACTGTGGGTGGGCATGGGACGGGTGCTGCGGACCCTGGACATCGGTCAGGCGTGCAAGCTGACGCTGCCCAGCCGGGCCTGAGCACGATCGGGCGGCCGGCGTGACTGCTACCCCGCTCGCCGCCGCGGCCATCGCCCAACTCGAGGGCGAGGGCGTCGACACCGTGATCGGCACCGTGGTGAACCCGGCCGGCCTCACGCAGGCCAAAGCCGTTCCGATTCGGCGCACCAACACTTTCGCCGATCCCGGACTGGGTGCCAGCCCGTCGTGGCACGCCTTCGCCATCGATCAGACCGGTATCGCGTTCACCGACGACGTCGGGGTGGTGGGAGATCAGCGGGTGCGCATCGACCTGTCCGGGCTGCGCCTGATCGGCGACGGCCTGGCCTGGGCGCCCGCCGGTTTCTTCGAGCAGGACGGCACCCCCGTCCCGGCGTGCGGCCGCGGCACCCTGCTGCGCATCGAAGCCGCGCTCGCTGAGGCGGGCCTGGAAGCCGCCGTGGGTCACGAAATCGAGTTCCTGCTGGTCGATTCCGACGGCGGCCGGCTGCCGGCCACACTATGGGCCCAGTACGGTCTGGCCGGTGTTCTCGAGCACGAAGCATTCGTCCGCGACGTCACCGCGGGGGCCACCCTGGCCGGTGTGGCGATCGAGCAGTTCCATCCTGAATACGGAGCCAATCAGTTCGAGATATCGTTGGCACCCCAACCGCCGGTGGCCGCCGCGGATCAGTTGGTGCTGTTGCGCATCGTCATCGGACGCGCCGCGCGCCGGCACGGGTTGCGGGTCAGCCTGTCACCCGCACCGTTCGCCGGTGGCGTGGGATCCGGCGCACACCAACATTTTTCGTTGACCAACCAGCAGGGACCGGTGTTCTCCGGTGGCACCGGTCCCGGCGGCATGACGGCCACCGGCCAGGCGGCGGTGGCCGGCGTGCTGCGCGGCCTGCCGGAGGCACAGGGCATCCTGTGCGGGTCCATCGTGTCCGGCCTGCGGATGCGGCCCGGCAACTGGGCCGGCGCCTACGCATGCTGGGGCGTCGAGAACCGGGAAGCCGCGGTGCGTTTCGTCGTCGCCGGCTCCGGCAATCCGCAGGGCGGCAATGTCGAGGTGAAGATCGTCGATCCCTCGGCAAATCCGTATCTGGCCTCCGCGGCGATTCTGGGGCTGGCACTCGACGGCATCGAGACCGACGCGGTGTTGCCGCCGCAGACCACCATCGACCCGGCGAAACTGTCCGAATCGGACCGGGCCGGTGCCGGCACCCAGCTGCTGCCCGAAGCTCAGCTGGAAGCGCTTGCCGCCCTGGATAGTTCGGTCTTGTTACGACGGATACTGGGAGATCAGGTGGTGGATATGGTGCTCGCGGTCCGCCGCATGGAACATGACCGGTACGGGAGCCTGCCCGCCGAACAGCTGGCGGACAAGTTCCGGATGGCGTGGAGCCTGTGAGCGCCACCCCGTCGGAATCGGCCCTGGCGCAACATATCCGCCACGTGGCGTTGATCGACCAACACGTGCACGGGTGCTGGCTGACGGCGGGGGGACCGGCGGCGGTTCGAGAACGCCCTGAACGAAGCCAACACCGAACCCCTGGCCGACTTCGACTCCGGGTTCGACACCCAACTGGGCTTTGCCGTCCGCAGCCACTGCGCGGCCATCCTTGGGATGCCTAAACATGTTGACCCGCAACAATATTGGGAAGCCCGCAGCCGGCTCACCGAGGTCGAATTGGCCCGGCTGTTCCTGCCGGCGGCCGGGGTGAGCAACTGGCTGGTGGACACCGGTTTCGGCGACGAGGTCACCGACGTCGCGCAATTGAGCCAGCTTTCCGGGCGTCCCGCCTACGAGGTGGTCAGACTGGAACAGGTCGCGGTCGAGGCGGCCCGGCCCGGGCGGCCGGTGACTACGCGTCGGAGTTCGAGGCGATCCTGCACCGGCGCGCGGCCACCGCGGTAGGCACCAAGTCGGTGCTGGCCTACCGGGGCGGATTCGATAGGGACCTGAGCGAACCGGCGGCGGCGCAGGTCGCCGAGGCGGCGCAGCGGTGGCGCGACGAGGGTGCCGCCCGACTGACCGACCCGGTCCTGCTGCGTTTCGGGTTGCATCAGGGACTGCGGCTGGGCAAACCGCTGCAGTTGCATGTCGGCCTCGGGGACCGCGACTGCGATCTGGACAAGACCAACCCGTTGCTGCTGCTGGACTTCCTGCGCACGTCCGGCACCACCCCGATCGTGTTGTTGCACTGCTATCCCTACGAACGCGAGGCCGGGTATCTGGCCCAGGCATTCAACAACGTCTACGTCGACGGCGGGCTGAGCGTGAACCACCTGGGCGCCCGCGCGTCGGCATTTATCGCCCGATTGCTGGAACTGGCGCCGTTCCGCAAGATCCTGTACTCCTCGGACGGGTACGGTCCGGCCGAGCTGCATTTCCTGGGTGCCACGTTGTGGCGCCACGGGATTCACGCAGTGTTGGCCGGCTTCGTCGCCGCCGGCGAGTGGAGTGAGGCCGAGGCGATCCGGGTGGTTGACCTCATCGGCCACCTCAACGCCGCACGCCTCTACCGGCTGGCCAGTGGCGACCCCCGCGGCCCGGTCGCCGCGGGCGGGACCGAGCACTTTCGGCACCCGCCGGAAGGGTATTAATCCCCTGGTCAGTAGGCAAATTTCGGGGGTAATCTCCAAACTGCCGCCAAGTCGGGATCGTTGACCGCCCGCCAGACGGAGCCAACCTCGCCAAGGGAGTGCACAGATGCTAGAGAGCGTGAAGGTTCGCAACAACGGAGTTCCCCAACAGCGCGAGCAGGATGCGCAATTGTTGAAGGAGTCAGGCACCCACAAACTGGTCGTTGCCGACCGGGACGGAAACTGCCTGGCGTTCGTCCTGGCCTGGGACCACTTCGAGTACGACCCTGAGACCGACACCTACGTGTGTGTCGTCGACTCCGACGGCAGAGAACTGATGACCATGTACACCGCCGGCGAGATCAAGTCGGCCCCCGGGGCGAACATGTATGTCGTCACCGCGCCCGAAGGACGCGCCTGCCGCAAGCCGTTGAAGGCCCTGTGAGCCGGGGGGCGCCGGGCGGATAGTCGCCCTGAGCGTCCCGCGTTCGCCAGCGACTTCGGGCAGCCGGGCGTTAGCGGCCGTCGGGAGTCTGAATCTTGCAACGGCGTCTCGCGAGCAGGTCGTCGTACGGTCAACAACACGTAATCCTTTTTGCTGCAACCATTTTAGGGTCGGCGCTGGGCGCAGCCGCGGGCGCGGCTGCACGCCGGCGTACTCGGCGCGCGATTCAGACGCGCGATTCCCGGGGGGTGTCGATTCCGGGCTTCCCCACCAGGCGCAGTTATGATAGACCGTTCGTACGGTTAGTTGACTCCAAAGGTTTTGAGATGCCTAGATCGCCCGGCCGACGTGGCGAGATCCTCGACGCGTTTGTCCGCTGTGTGGCCGAACGTGGCTACGACAGAACGAATATCGGCGACATCGCAGATGAGCTCGGCATGTCCAAAGGCACCATCGTCCATCATTTCGGGACCAAGGCGCAGATGCTGCGCGAACTGGAAGAAACGCACCTGGCCCGCCAGCTCGACGTGCTGCGGATGGTGTGGGACCGACTCGCCGCGCCGCACGAACGCATTGCCGCGATCATCTACACCTCGGCGCTGTTGCACGTGATCGCCCGGCACTCGACCGTGGCGAGCCAGCGGGAAGTGGTGCAATTGTTCGACGATCCCGCCATGGAGCAGGTGCGTAAGTTGCGTCAGCAGTTGCAGGCGCTCACCGTGGACGAAATCCGAAGCGGGGTGCAGGTCGGGGTGTTTCGCGGCGTCGACGTCGAACTAGCCGCATTGCAACTGTGGGGCTCGCTGGAGTGGATGTGGGTCTGGTTCAACCCGGCCGAGGCTCGGGCGCCCGAACAGGTGGGTGCGGCGTTCGTCGACGTTTTTCTCGGCGGGCTGCTGCTCGATCGCCTGGGTTTGAGCAAGTGGGCGGACCCGGCGGCGGATCTCGTCTCGGTGGTGCGCGAATGCCTCACCGCGGCGATAGGCGCGCCGGCCTGAACGCAAGGCCCAAATGTCATGCGCCAGAGTACGTTGAGCTGACCGCTTGCAGCCGGTGCGCCGCTGCTGCCGTGCGCACACCCGGAAACTTTGCTGCGCCTCCACACGCACCAGAACTCTTGACTGTACGTACAGTATCTAACCGACGTCCGCGGAGCCGGGCCATTGCGCGGCACGTGTTCAACTGGGCGACAGACCGCCCGGAAGCCTGACAAAAACCTAAGTGCCCGTTGCATTGCCGGGCATGCCGGCGCATCGGCCGGTCTTCAAACCGGCGTGCGGGTGACCGTGCATTATTTGAAATCCACGTTTGTAATTGACTGCACGTACGGTCTGATGCAATAGTTGCCCGGTGGCGCAAACACGGGCGGCGTGCAGCCGGCGGGTGGGGACGGCAACCCCCGATTGCGACTGCGACCGGGTCCGCTCACGGTGCGCCAACCCGGTGCACCCGCACTCGTCTGCCTCCGCTGCGGCGTCCAAAAGCTGGATGGCTCAACAATTCTCGCGTAGTCAGAAATCATCGGGCCGGGGGCCGCGTCGATGACCGCATCGAGCAGCGTCGTCGGCCGACTGAGCAACAAGATCAGGCCGGGCACCGAAGTCGCCGGCGGATTCTTCCGAATGTCTGTGCTGACCGCCAAGGCGCTGCGGCGGCCGTTCGAATGGCGCGAGTTCATCTGGACCGGCTGGTTTCTCATGCGGGTGTCGCTGCTGCCCACCATCGCGGTGTCCATCCCGGAAACCGTGCTGCTCATCTTCACGCTCAACGTCCTGCTCGCCGAGTTCGGCGCCGCCGACGTCTCCGGCGCCGGCGCCGGCATCGGGGCGGTCACCCAACTCGGCCCGATCGTGACCGTGCTGGTGGTCGCCGGGGCCGGGGGAACCGCGATCTGCGCCGACCTGGGCGCCCGGACCATCCGCGAAGAGATCGATGCGCTCGAGGTGCTGGGCATCGACCCGATCCACCGGCTGGTGGTACCCCGTGTGGTCGCCTCCACGCTGGTCGCGGTGCTGCTCAACGGCCTGGTGATCGCCGTCGGGCTGGGCGGCGGCTACCTGTTCAGCGTGTACCTGCAGAACGTTTCGAGCGGTGCCTACCTGTCCACACTGACCGCACTCACCGGCCTGCCCGAGGTGGTGATCGCCAACATCAAGGCCGCCACCTTTGGGCTCATCGCCGGCCTGGTCGGTTGTTACCGCGGACTGATCGTCAAGGGCGGGTCCAAAGGTCTGGGCACCGCGGTCAACGAGACCGTGGTGCTGTGCTTCATCGCACTGTTCGCCGTCAACGCGGCGCTGACCACCATCGGTGTCCGGTTCGGGACGGGACGCTGAGATGGCCGGGCATTCCGTGGCCGCCATCTCACGCGGCCGCTTCCTGCGGGCCAACCTAGGACGGTACGGCGACGCCCCGGCCCGGCTGCTGCTCGAGATCGGGCAGTTGATCTGGTTCGCGGTCACCGCGGTCGGCCAGATTCCATTCGCCCTGCACCGCTACCGCCGGGAGCTGGTGCGCATGGTCGCCCAGATGGGGATGGGCACCGGCGCGATGGCCGTGGCGGGCGGCACCGCGGCCATCGTCGGCTTCATCACCCTGTCCGCCGGATCGCTGGTCGCCATCCAGGGATTCGCGTCGCTGGGCAACATCGGCGTCGAGGCGTTCACCGGCTTCCTGGCCGCGATGGTCAACGTGCGGTTCGTGGCGCCGGTGGCCGCCGGGCAGGCATTGGCCGCCACGGTCGGCGCCGGGGCCACCGCCGAACTGGGCGCCATGCGCATCAGCGAGGAGATCGACGCGCTGGAGGTGATGAGTATCCGCTCCATCGCCTACCTGGCGTCCACCCGAGTGGTGGCGGGCCTGATCGTCATCATCCCGCTCTACGGGTTGGCGATCACCCTTGCCTTCCTGTCCGCGCAGCTGACCACCGTTTTTCTGTACGGCCAGTCCGCCGGCACCTACAACCACTACTTCCACACCTTCCTGCGCCTCAACGACGTGGGCTGGTCGTTCGCCGAAGTCATCCTGGTCGCGGTGGTCGTGATGACCACCCACTCCTACTACGGCTACACCGCCCACGGCGGGCCGGTCGGCGTCGGCGAGGCGGTCGGCCGGTCGATGCGGCTGTCGCTGATCACCATCGTGGTCGTCGTCGTCCTGACCGCGATGGCGGTCTACGGCAAGAACCCGAACTTCAACCTGACCGGATAGCCGAATGACAACCCCGTTCAAGGAGAACGCGCCGCGCATCCCGCCGTACAAGACGGCGGCCGTGGTGTTCCTGTTGGTCTTCGCGGCGGTGCTGGCGTTCGTGTACTTCCAGTTCCGCGGCCGGTTCACCCCCAAGACCGCCCTGACGCTCCTGGCTCCACGGACCGGGCTGGTGATGGATCCGGGATCGAAGGTCACCTACAACGGGGTGGAGATCGGCCGGGTCGCCAATATCTCGGAAGTGCAGCGCGACGGCGTGCCGGTGGCCAAGTTCGTGCTGGACGTCAACCCGGATTACCTCCGGCTGATTCCGGCCAACGTGGACGCCAACATCAGGGCCACCACCGTCTTCGGCAACAAGTATGTATCGCTGACCTCACCGAAAGACCCGACGCCGCAGCGCATTACGCCGGAGCACGTGATCGACGCACGATCGGTGACGACCGAGTTCAACACGTTGTTCGAGACGCTCACCTCGATTGCGGAGAAGGTCGACCCGGTCAAGCTGAACCTGACGTTGTCCGCCGCCGCGCAGGCCCTGACCGGGCTGGGGGAGAAGTTCGGCCAGTCGATCGTCAACGCCAACGCCATCCTCGACGACGTCAACCCGCGAATGCCGCGGATCCGCCGCGACATTCAGCAATTCGCGGCCCTGGCTGACATCTATGCCGATGCCGCGCCGCATCTGCTCGAGGCCCTGGACCACGCGGTGGTCACCGCACGCACGCTGCACCGCCAGGAAGCCGAACTGGATGCCGCATTGCTGTCCGCGGCCGGGTTGGGCAACACCGGCGAAGACATCTTCACCCGCGGCGGACCCTATCTGCAGCGGGGACTCGCCGACCTGGTGCCCACCGCGCAACTACTCGACACCTACAGCCCCGAATTCTTCTGCACCATCCGCAATTACCACGACGCCGAACCCGCGGCCTACGAGACGACCGGCGGCGGCAACGGTTACGGACTGAAGACCATGACCGAACTGACGTCGGGGCTGGGTGGCATCCTGACGCTGCCCGGACTGACCGGAGCGGTGCTCAGCCAGGGTCTGCTGGGACTCGCCGGGGTGGTGGGCGGCGCGCCCAATCCCTATGTCTACCCGGACAATCTGCCGCGGGTGAACGCACGCGGCGGCCCCGGCGGAGCGCCGGGCTGCTGGCAACCCATCACGCACGACCTGTGGCCGGCACCGAGCCTGGTGGTCGACACCGGTGCCAGCCTCGCGCCGTACAACCACTTGGACACCGGCTCGCCGTACGCAATCGAATACGTGTGGGGCCGTCAAGTCGGGGACAACACGATCAACCCATGAAGATCACCGGTAGCGCCATCAAGCTCGGCATCGTCTCGTTGGTGCTGTTCCTCATCACCGCGTCGATCGTCGTGGTGTTCGCCCAGATGCGCTTCAACCGCACCAACAGCTACACCGCCGAGTTCAGCAACGGCAGCGGTCTGCGCAACGGCCAGTTCGTGCGCGCCTCGGGGGTGGAGGTCGGCAAAGTCAAGGCCATCCGACTGGTCGACGACGGCCGGCGCGTCCTGGTGGACTTCGACGTCAACCGCTCGGTGCCGTTGTACCAGTCCACCACCGCGCAGATCCGTTACCTCGATTTGCTCGGCAACCGGTTCGTGGAGCTCAAACGCGGCGAGGGGGACGGCGCTGACCGGGTGCTGCCGCCCGGCGGGTTCATCCCGCTGGCCCGGACGGCCCCCGCCCTGGACCTCGACGCGTTGATCGGCGGTTTCAAGCCGCTGTTCCGAGCGCTCGAACCCAACAAGGTCAACACCATCGCCTCGGCGATCGTCACGGTGTTCCAGGGGCAGGGTGGCACCATCAACGACGTCCTCGACCAGACCGCGCGCCTGACCGCGCATATCGCCGAACGCGACGAGGCGATCGGCGAGGTGGTCAAGAACCTGAACATCGTGCTGGACACCACCGTTCGGCATCGCCAGGAGTTCGACGGCGTTATCGACAACTTCGAGCGGTTGATCACCGGGCTGAGCAACCACGCCGATCCGCTGGCCACCGGGGTGGCGGAGCTCAGCAACGCCGCGGGAACCGTCGCCGATCTGCTGTCGGACAATCGCACGTTGTTGCACAAGGAGATCGGCTACCTGCAGGCGCTGCAACAACCGCTGATCGACCAACGCGAACAGCTCAACGATCTGATCCACAAGACTCCCACCGCGCTCAACCTGATCGGCCGCAGCATCGGCCTCTACGGCGACTGGGTGAACTTCTACGTCTGCGACCTGCAGATCAAGTGGAACGGTCTGCAGGCCGGCGGCCCGGTCCGCACGGTCAAGATCTGGAAGCAGCCCACCGGCAGGTGCACGCCGCAATGAGAACGCTCAAAGAGTTCAACCGCCATCGCGTCGGCCTGATGGGTATCGCCGTGCTGGTGCTGGTGGTCGCCGTCGGCCAGAGCTTCACCAGTATCCCGATGATGTTCGCCTCGCCCGCCTATTACGGGCAGTTCACCGACACCGGGCAGTTGAACAAGAACGACAAGGTACGCATCACCGGCGTGAATGTCGGCACCGTGCAAGGGCTCGACATCGACGGCGACCACGTGCGGGTCAAGTTCTCGATCGGCGCCCACACCATCGGCACCGAGAGTCGGCTCACCATCAAGACCGACACCATCCTGGGTAAGAAGGTGCTCGAGATCGAGCCGCGGGGAACCCGGACACTGCAGCCCGGCGGCGTGCTGCCACTGGGGCAGACCACCACCCCCCTATCAGCTCTACGACGCGGCTTTCGACGTCACCAACGCGGCTACCGGCTGGGACATCGACACGGTCAAGCGATCGCTGAACGTCTTGTCGGACACCATCAATCAGACCTATCCACATCTCAGCGCCGCCCTGGACGGGGGTGGCCAGGTTCTCCGACACGGTCGGCAAGCGCGACGAGCAGATCAAGCACCTGCTGGCGCAGGCCAACCAGGTGGCCGCGGTGCTCGGTGACCGCAGCCAACAGGTCGACCGACTGCTGGTCAACGCCAAGACGCTGCTGGCGGCGTTCAACGAACGCGGCCGGGCCATCGACGGTTTGCTGCACAACATTTCGGCTTTCTCGGCTCAGGTGCAGGGCTTCATCAATGACAACCCGAACCTGAATTCCGTCCTGGAGCAGTTGCACACCCTCAGCGACCTGTTGGTGGCGCGCAAAGACGACTTGGCTCAAACCCTCACGTACGTAAGTCAATTCGCCGCATCGCTGGGGGAATCCGTCGCGTCGGGGCCGTACTTCAAGATCGTCCTGTCCAATCTGCTGCCGTACTGGATGCTGCAGCCGTTCGTCGACGCCGCGTTCAAGAAACGCGGAGTCGACCCCGAAGAGTTCTGGCGTGACGCCGGCCTGCCCGCGTTCCGCTTCCCCGACCCCAACGGCACCCGGTTCCCCAACGGCGCGCCGCCGCCCGCGCCCCCGGTGCTCGAAGGCACGCCGGAACATCCGGGACCGGCGGTCCCACCCGGGACACCCTGTTCCTACACCCCGGCAGCGGACGCCCTGCCGCGACCGGGGAACCCGCTGCCGTGCGCGGGTACCGACCTCGGCCCGTTCGGCGGCAATTTCCCGGCGCCGCTGGACGTGCAGACGTCACCACCGGTCCCCGACGGCCTGCCGCCCACACCCGGGATCCCGATCGCGGGCCGACCGGGCGAGCCGGCGCCCGACGTCCCGGGCACCCCGGTGCCGCTACCGCCCAACGCGCCGCCGGGAGCCCGGGTCGAGGCTCCACCACCCGTCGGGCCCACGAGAGGTGACCAGAGTTGAGCGCCTTCGGTTTCCGCAACCCGTGGCTGCGCCGAGCCGTCACGACGCTGGTGGTCGCGCTGGCCCTGGTCGCCGGTTTCTTCGGCTGGCATACCTACCAGAAGCTGACCAACAACACCGTCGTCGCCTACCTGCCCGCCGCGATCGGGCTCTACTCGGGCGACAAGGTCCAGATCATGGGTGTCCGTGTCGGTTCGATCGACAGCATCGAACCAGACGGCGACAAGATGAAGGTGACCTTCCACTACAACAACAGGTACAAGGTGCCCGCCAACGCGACCGCAGTGGTGGTGAACCCCACCCTGGTGGCCTCGCGCAGCATCCAGCTGGAGCCGCCCTACAAAGGCGGGCCCGTCATGGCCGATAACGCGGTGATCCCGCTGACACGCACCCAGGTGCCCACCGAATGGGATCAGCTGCGCGAGAGCGTCGCCAACATCATCGACAAACTCGGTCCCACACCCCAGCAGCCCCGCGGCCCATTCGGTGAACTCATCGAGTCGTTCTCCAACGGGCTGGCCGGCAAGGGCGAACAGATCAACACCACACTGAACAGCCTGGCGCAGGCGCTGACGGCGCTCAACGAAGGCCGGGGCGACTTCTTCGCCGTGGTGCGCAGCCTGGCGCGTTTCGTCAACGCCCTGCACAAGGACGACCAGCAGTTCGTCGCGTTGAACACCAACCTGGCTCGGTTCACCGACAAACTGACCGGATCCGACCGCGACCTCGCAAACGCCATCCAGCAATTCGACGGCCTGCTCGCCACGCTGCGCCCATTTCTGGCCAAGAACCGCGAAGTCCTGACCCACGACATCGGCAACCTCGACACCCTGACCACCACCCTGGTCCAGCCCGAGCCGCTCAACGGTCTGGAGACCGCGCTGCACGTGCTGCCGACGTTGGAGACCAACCTCAGCCAGATCTACCACCCCGTCGCACGGCGCGGTCATGTCCATCCCGGCGATCCCGAACTTTGCGAACCCAATGCAGTTCATGTGCAGCATGATTCAGGCCGGCAGCAGGCTGGGCTATCAAGACTCGGCCGAACTCTGCGCGCAGTATCTGGCGCCGATTCTCGACGCCATCAAGTTCAACTACCTTCCGTTCGGACTCAACCTGTTCAGCACCGCTGAGGTGTTGCCCAAGCAGGTCGCCTACTCCGAACCCCGCCTGCAGCCGCCGACCGGTTTCAAGGACACGACGGTGCCGGGCATCTGGGTGCCCGATGGTCCGCTGTCCCACCGCAACACCAACCCCGGCTGGGTGGTCGCACCGGGGATGCAGGGGGTGCAGGTCGGCCCGGTTACGGCGGGGTTGTTGACCCCTGAATCGCTGGCCGAGCTGATGGGCGCGGCGGACATCGCACCCCCGGCGTCCGGGGTGCAGACCCCGCCCGGGCCGCCCAACGCGTACGACGAGTACCCGGTGTTGCCTCCCATCGGGCTGCAGGCGCCCGTCCCGATCCCACAGCCGCCACCGGCGCCGGGGGTGCTGCCGGGACCGGTCGCACCGACCCCAGCGCCGATCGGGCCGCCGCTGGCCGCCGAGGTGGCCGCACCGCGGGGGCCGGGCTCGTGAGGGGCGTCCGGGTGTGGCGCAAGCTGGCGTTGATCGGCATGGCGGTGGTGGCGCTGACGTCGTGCGCGAACTGGCAGGGCATCGCGAACGTGCCGATGCCCGGCGGCCCCGGCAGCGGGCCCGGCTCCTACACCGTCTACGTGCAGATGGCCGACACACTTGCGCTCAATACGAACAGCCGGGTCCGGGTGGCCGACGTCTTCGTCGGCACGGTGCGCTCGATCGACCTGAAGAACTGGGTCGCCACGCTCACCCTGCAGCTGGACAGGGGAGTGAAGTTACCCAAGAACGCCACCGCGAGGATCGGGCAGACCAGTTTGCTGGGTTCTCAGCATCTGGAGTTGGCGGCGCCGCCGGACCCTTCTCCCGAGCCGTTGCGGCCGAATGACACCATCCCGCTGAAGAATTCGTCGACGTACCCCACCACTGAGCAGACCTTGGCGAGTTTGGCGATGATCCTGCGCGGCGGCGGCGTGCCGAATGTCGAGGCGTTGCAGAACGAGGTCTACAACATCCTGAACGGCCGGGCCGGGCAGATCCGGGACTTCCTGGGCAAACTGGACACCTTCACCGCCCGAGTCGACGAACAGCGCGAAGACATCACCCGGGCAATCGATTCCACCAATCGGCTGCTGGGATACGTGGGTCGCCGTGCGGAGGTGGTGGATCGCGTCCTGACCGAATTCCCGCCGCTGCTCAAACATTTCGCCGATAAGCAGAACCTGTTGATCAACGCGATCGACGCCACGGGCCGGCTGGGCCGGGTCGCCAACCAGCACCTGTCCGCCGCGCAGAGCGACTTCCATCAGGATCTGCTGTCGATGCAGTGCCCGCTGCGTGAACTCGGCCGCGCCGCACCGTTTTTGATCCGTGCCCTGAAGTTGATGCTGGTGCGGCCGTTCGACATCGACGCCGTGTTCAAGTCGTTCCGCGGCGACTACTTCAACTTGTCGTTGACGCTGGACTTGACGATGAGCGCGGTGGACAACGCGGTGTTGACCGGGACCGGCTTCTCCGGGGCGCTGCGCGCACTCGAGCAGTCGTGGGGTCGCGACCCGGAAACGATGATCCCCGACGTCCGATACACACCGAACCCCAACGACGTCCCCGGCGGGCCGCTGGTCGAGCGGGCGGACATGCAATGCTGACCCGCTTCATCTGGCGCCAGTTGATCACGTTCGGCATCCTGAGCGCGGTCACCGCGGTGGCGCTGGGCTGGTACTACCTACGGATTCCCAGTGCGGTCGGCATCGGCCAGTACACCCTGAAGGCGAGCCTGCCCATCTCGGGCGGGCTGTACCGGACCTCGAATGTGACCTATCGCGGTGAGACCATCGGCAGGGTCACCTCCGTCGAGCCGACCGAGCGGGGCGCGTTGGTGACCATGAGCATTTCCGACCGCTACAAGATTCCGGTCGACGCGTCGGCGAACGTGCATTCGGTGTCGGCGGTCGGCGAGCAGTATCTGGACCTGGTGTCCGAAACCGGTGTGCACGAATACTTCTCGCCGGGGCAGACCATCACCAAGGGCACCGTACCCACCGAGATCGGGCCCGCCCTGGATGCCGCCAACCGCGGGCTGGCGGTGC
The DNA here is from genome assembly GCA_021654635.1 of Mycobacterium kiyosense. Lineage (NCBI taxonomy): Bacteria > Bacillati > Actinomycetota > Actinomycetes > Mycobacteriales > Mycobacteriaceae > Mycobacterium > Mycobacterium kiyosense. The sequence goes on along the minus strand of AP025179.1, from coordinate 2,985,520 downwards.
TGCCCAAGGACAAGATCGCCGCGCTCCTCGACGAGACGGCGCGAGCCGTCGGCGGGCTGGGCCCCGCGCTGCAGCGTCTGGTGGACGCCACTCAGGCCATCGCCGGCGACTTCAAGGCCAACCTCGCCGACGTCGACGACATCATCGAGAACTCCGCGCCCATCATCGACAGCCAGGTCACCTCCCGCGACGCGATCGACCGGTGGGCCGACAACCTGGACATCCTGGCGGCCCAGAGCGCGGAAAACGACCAGCACGTGCAGAGCATCCTGACCCAGGCGGCGCCGACCGCCGATCAGGTCAACGCGGTGTTCGACGACGTCCGCGAGTCGCTGCCGCGAACGCTGGCCAACCTCGAGATCGTGCTGGACATGCTCAAGCGCTACCACAAGGGCGTCGAGCAGCTGCTGGTCGCTTATCCGCAGGGCGCGGCCGAAGGGCAGACGGTCACGTCGGCGTTTCCCGGCTACGCCTCGCTGGGCACTTCGCTGACGATCAACCAGCCCCCGCCCTGCCTGACCGGTTTCCTGCCGGCTTCCCAGTGGCGGTCTCCGGCCGATACCAGCCTGGCGCCGATGCCGTCCGGAATCTATTGCAAGATCCCGCAAGACACTCCGGCCAACGCGGTGCGCGGCGCGCGCAACCTGCCGTGTGTCGACGTCCCGGGTAAACGCGCCGCCACCCCGCGCGAGTGCCGTGACCCGAGGCCCTATGAGCCGGCGGGCACCAATCCTTGGTATGGCGATCCGAACCAGATCCTGACCTGCCCGGCACCGGCGGCGCGGTGCGACCAGCCGGTGAAACCCGGTCAGGTGGTACCGGCGCCGTCGGTCAACAACGGCCTCAACCCGGCGCCGGCCGACCGGGTGCCGGGCACGCCTCCGCCGGTCAGTGACCCGTTGACCAGGCCGGGTTCGGGCAGTGTGACGTGCAACGGACAGCAACCCAACCCGTGTGTCTATACGCCTGGCGGGCTTCCCGCCTCCGGTCTACACTCCGCAGAGCGGAGAGTTGGTCGGCCCCGGACGGGGTCCGGTACACCGTCGGCGATTCGAACGGAATCGGCGACGACGGTTGGAAGTTCATGCTGGCACCACCGCCCTGAACCGCCCATGGCACTGCTAGCCGGTTCACTGCAGAGGGATGAATATGCATAGTTTCCCACCGGTGTGTCGTCGAGTCAGTCTGTCCACCAAATGGATTCGCACCTCCGGTTGCGCCCGGATGACGAAAAACGTTGATCGATAACGGGATTGCACTATGGGCGAAGTCGTCGCGGCGTATTGCTGATCCGGCCGGGACTTCACCCGGACGGGTTTTGACACTGACCGCACGTACAGTCATATAATGGCCCGGAGGGCGGGGCCCCCCGGAGCAGGTCCAATCGACGCACGGGATCGGAGCGAAAATGCCGGAAGTGATCGGACTGGGCCAACTCCGCAGTGACGCGTGCGCCTACCTCGAGCGCGTCACGGCGGGCGAGACGTTCGACGTCATCCGCCGCGGCAAGCTGGTGGCCCGGATCGTCCCGGTCGGCGACCGCAGAGTGGCTCCCATCCCGGCGCGAACCGCCACCGCAGCGGACCGGGGCGGCTGGGTCGGGCTGGACGAACTGCGGACCCGGGCCGGGCAGTGCTTCGACCGCGTGGCCTCCGGCGAGACCCTGTACGTCGTTCGCGGCGGCAAGATCCTGGCGCAGATCGTGTCAGCCGGCGACGCACTGCAGCATGAGATCCCGGCGGTTGCCGGTCAACGGGTGGCGCTGCACGAACTCAGGAATCGCGCCGGACGCTACTTCGACCAGGTGGCCGCGGGCCAGAGTATCGAGGTCAGCCGCGGCGGCAAGGTCGTCGCCCGCATCGTGTCGGTGGCGTAGCCAGGCCGCGCCGGCGGCGACCCGGATCCGCCCCGGTCAGACCAAGTCGGACGCGTCGAAGATCCACGAGTTGTCGCCACCGGCCAGCTTCTCGAAGTGCTGCGGCGGCGCGAAGGCGACCAGGCTGTTCATATCCCAGTAGTCCTTCCAGACGGCGATTTTGCCGTCGACCACCTTGTGCACGGTGACAAAACGCAGCACACCTTGCTCACCGCTCGGGAAAGTCCACGTCTCGGAGTGCTCGTAGATGACATCCTCGCCGTTGGACACCAGCACCCCGTCGTGGTTCTGGTAACCCGCCAGGTCTTCCAGGCCGAGCTTGAGCCGCGTCACGATGTCCCGCGGGCCACGGGCCGACGCCGCGGGTATCGGCATGTCGACGTAAAGGCAGTCGTCGGACAGGAACGTCTCGATCGCGTCCCAGTCGCGTCGGGACAGTGCCTGCCACATTCCGGTGACGACGTCTGTTTCGGAACGGGGCGCTGTCGGCGCGGAGACTTCTGTCATGGGGGTCAATAAACCGGGCCAGCGGACCAGTGTCAACCACAGCTGGGCGGCGCGCCGTCGAGCGGCTCGGCCGACACCGGGGCGGACGCGTTCGCCGAAGCTACGACGAGACCAAAGAGTTCGCCGGTCGCAGGGTCACCGGCAGCGTCGACCAGCCGCGCAACACCCGGGTGCTGCGCCGGGTCCCCGACCCGGCCGCGGTCGCGTCGGGGAAGCGATCGAAGAAGGTGCGTAACCCGACCTCGCCCTCAGCGCGGGCAAGTGCCGCTCCCAGACAGAAATGGCGCCCGGTGGAGAACGCGAGATGCTTTCCCGCATTGGCGCGTTCGATGTCGAAGCGGTGCGGATCGGCGAATACCGACGGGTCGCGGTTGGCGGCCGCCAGGTAGACCAGCACCACGTCGCCGCGCTGAACCTGCCGGCCCGCGAGCTCGATGTCCCGGCGGGCCACCCGCGCGGTCAGCTGAACCGGTGAGTCCAGCCGCAAGATCTCCTCGACCGCGTTGGGCCACAACTCCGGGCGCGCACGCAGCCTCGCCAACTGCTCCGGGTGGTCCAACAGCAGCCGAATTCCGTTGCCCAGCAAGTTCACCGTGGTCTCGAAACCGGCCACCAGCACCAGCCCGGCCACCGCCTGCAACTCGGTTTCGTCGAGATGAGTGTCCGCGCTGCCGCTTTCGGCGGTGCGGATCAACTGACTCATCAGGTCTTCGCCGGGGGCATGCCGCAGTTTCTCCAGGTGCTGCACCAACCATGCGTTGAAGCCGGCAATGCCGCGCTGCACCCGCTGATACTGCTGCCAGGGCAGGCCGATATCCAAACTGGGCGCGGCCAATTCGCCGAACTCCAGCACGCGACGGCGGTCGTACTCCGGCACGCCCAGGATGTCGCTGATCACGGTGATGGGCAGCTGCGAGCAATACCGCCCCACGACGTCCACGGCGCCGGACGCGTCGGCGAGCTGATCCAACAGCCCCGTCGCGGTCCGCTCCACCCCGTCGCGCAACGCGGCCACCGCCCGGGAGGTGAACACCGCCGAAACCGTCTTGCGGTAGCGGGTATGATCCGGCGGTTCGACGGCCAGCAGCGACGGCGGCCGCACCGGATGCAGAAGGTGGTCGCGGGTGCGGTTCTCAAGCCAGCGCAACGGTGGCGGCAGACTGTCCCCGAACGAGACGACGTGGAAGTCGTCCGATCGCAGCAGATCGTGGCAGAGGCGATGGTCGACGGTCAGGTAGCCCGCGCGGGTGCGCAGCAACAGACCGCGGCTGCGGATTTCGTCGTAGTAGGGCACCGGGTCGTCGAACACCGCCGGGTCGGCGATCAACCGTGCCTGCAAGTCGCCGCGCCGGGCGCCGTACATGGCGACCCCGCGGACCACGCCGTGCATTGCCAACCAGTGCAGTCTGGCCTTCACCGTTGCTCCAATGATCCGAGTGTGTTCCCGCCCAGCCTAGGCGGCACTTCAGCACTCGGCGCTGATCTTGAAATCGGTCGTCACCACCTTGTCGGGGTTGGCGCTGTTGATCCCGGACGCGCTGCCGGAAATGGTGTAGGTGTTCTTGGCGAGGTCGACGTGCGCATCGCCGACGCCGCCCTCGTAGTAGCTGCCGGTGAAACCGTCGACATTGCGGATCTTGACGAACTGGGGCATCACCCGGTCGCCGCTCATCAGCACCACCGCCTGGATCTGGCCATCGCGATCGCGGATGTCGATGGTCCGGTAGCCCTGGATCTGGCTGCACGCCGGCGGGCGCGCGGCGTGGGTGCTTCCGTCGATGGTCACGTGTGCGGCCTTGCGGGGCACCGTCTGGGAGTCGGCGCAGCCGGAGACGGCGCCGGCAACAGCCACGGCGAGTGCCGCCATCGTGACCAATCGGTTCTGCACCAGCCACCTCCGCGTCGGAACTGAACGCCGCACCGCGGCAGAAGACATTATTGCCGCTGCGGATCCAGCCGCGGCAGCGCTTTGCGGATCAGACCTCGAACCAGTTCCGGGCTGATGCCCTTGAGTCGGTCGATCCAGACGATGCTGCCCGGCACATACCAATGCAGCCGGCGCGGATGATGATAGGCCCGCCAGGCCACCTCGGCGACGCTGGACGCAGGCATCAGCCGGAACATACCCCGCTTCGGCGCGGTAGCACGAAGCTCGTCGCGGGTCAGTTGCGCCGGCGCGTCGCCGGGTTCGTCTGCGGAGGCGCCGCCGGAATGCTGGGGCGTGGACGTGAGAATCGCGGTGTCGATCAACCCGGGCAGCACGTCGGCAACTCGAACGCCGTGCCGCTGCCATTCCACGCTCAGCGCCTCGGTCAGCCCCTTGACCGCGTGTTTGGTCGCCGAGTAGACGGCGATGCGCGGCAGGCCGTAGGTCCCCGACGAGGACGACGTCGAGAACATCAGGCTGCCCGGAGACTTCTTCAGGTAGGGGAGTGCCCCGTAGGCCCCCGTCAGCACTGCCTTGAAGTTCACGTCGACGACGCGCATGGCAGCCTCGTAGGGCACGTCCTCGAACCAGCCGCCTTCGCCGATCCCCGCGTTGTTCCACATCATGTCGAGTCCGCCGCCGGCGTTCCCGGCGCAGAAATCGGCCAACGCCGCATCGAGGGCGGATTTGTCCGTCACGTCGACGACCCGAGTCCACAGTCCCGGCCCCAATTCGAGGCTCAGGGCGGCCAGGCCGTCGTCGTTGCGGTCCACCGCGCCGACGCGCCAGCCCCGGGCATGGAACAGCTTCACGCCTTCGCGGCCCATCCCACTGCCCGCGCCGGTGATGAATACGCTTTTCATCGAGCTGGTCTCCGCCGCCCCTCAGCCTGCTTCAACTACATCTTTGATGCGCTGCAGCGTCTTCGTCATGTCTCTTATATTGCGACGTTTCCGTAGGAAGCCACCCAACACCAGGTAGACGCGGTTGAGCGGGGACGGCGTGAGCCGAAATGACTCGGTCACGTCCGTGCCGTCTCCGGCTGGCACCAGTCGGTAGTGCCAGTTGTTCACCGCTCGGTTCCCGACCAGTACAGCAAACCCGAACTCGCGGCCGGGTTCGCACGCCGTCACCTCGCAAGTGGTCCAGTAGACCGGGCCGATCTCGTTGCGCCGGACGTGGCCACGGAACCGCGCGCCGAGTTCGGGGCCGGTCGCCCCGTCCAACCACTCGGCTTCGAAGGTCTCCGGTGAGAAACGTCCGGTATTTCTGATATCGGCAATTAATTCCCAGATCTTGTCGGCCGGGGCGGACATATGAACCGTTGCTGAACCCTCCATAGCAGGATCCAATCACGTCGCATGTAACGAAACGAGGCTAACCCCCGATATTCATTATCTGGGTGTGAAAATCCCGATGATCGAAGTCAGCGTCTGCTGCAGCTGCAGCCCCGGGTTGGGTACTCCCGTATTGCCCGGCGTTGCGCCGCTCGCGCGGGAGCACTTCGGCCAGGCGCCCGGACCCTGGCTGGCCAGGACCCGGTTGGCGACCGCAATTTGTTGCTGCTTAGAGGCCTGCGCCGGGTTTCCCACGCCTCCGTATTCCTCCCACGTCGCTTGCTTGAATTGGAGTCCGCCGTAGGCGCCGTTGCCGGTGTTGGCTGCCCAGTTGCCACCGGACTCGCATTGCGCGACGGCATCCCAGTTCATGGAGTCGGCGTTGGCCACCGCGGTTCCCAGCGACATCCACGCCGCGCAGAAACCCGCGGCAAGGACCGCCTTGAGGGGGGGCTTCGTGATGTGCGTCATGACCGGCATTTCGCCGGGCGTGTTCAATCCGTTACCCGCCGGAGAAAATTATGAGATCAGTTATCCATCACATTGAGATTGGCGCAAACGTCGACCGGGTGGGTTGATCAGGCTTGCGCAGCGACCTGGCAGTAGGACCGGGTGGCGGCGGTCAGAGCACGTCGATAGAGGTCGTCGAAGCGGCGCCGACGGATTGACTCGGCGCTGGCGGCGGCCAGCTCGGCCGTGCATGCAGGGGAGTGCAGCAAACTCCAGTTGAGAGATATGTGAGACAAAATCTTAGTGTTCAGGTCATCGATCACAGTCCGGGCAGTGGTCAGGTCCGGCGGCGCCGGTGGCACCGTCGCCGGATCGAGTTTCCATTCGGCGAACCGGCTGTACTCGATGGCCTCGGTAGCGCCGATCTGGTCGGTGAAGACGGTGGCGACGTAATCCGGGTCGATCTGCGCGGCTGCGGCGTCCTCCCGCAGGGTGGCGAGTTCCTGCCGGACGCGGGCCGGATCCTCGACCGCACCGTGCGTGCGCCACTTGTAGGAGGCCACCGGTTCGGCGACCTGTAGCCGCTCGGCGGCCGCATCGACCAGCGACAGCAGCGGCCCGCCAGGCTCGGCCCGCGCCGGCGGCGCCGACACGGCGGCGACGGTCAGGGCCAGCATCGCCAGACGGACTCTCACTTGCTCACCCCAGGTCCAGCCAGACGGTCCAGATTGCCGTCGCTCCGGCAACGACTGCCAACAGGATCGTGTCGACGATTCCGGGACGGGGCGTATCGCTGGTATCAGAGGCACCCATCCGCAGCTCCCGTGCGATCAGAAACAACGGGAACGCCACACTTATCGCGGTGGCGAACCCACCCGCAACGTAGAGCCAGACATATTTGACACCGTGCCTTCGGGCCTCGACCACCATCAGCACCACTGCCGCCAGCGCGAGCATCACGGCGTCCGCCGTCATCGTTCGGGAGGCCGGAGTGACCTGGAGGTCGGGCCAGTAATCAGACAGCCGAGCGGTTTCGCCGAAATAGTCGATCATTTGACTCCAGGTAGCCACCAGCGCGGCGACGGCGATAGCGCCGTAGACCCCGCAGCGGACCTTGCGAGAAGCGGGAATGGAGGACGTGTGAGCCGTGGTTGCCATAGCTCACGCTATGCGAAGCCGACCGGCGATTGACATAGCGTTGCGGGCAGTGACGAAGAATGGGGTGATGCGGACCGATTGGCTGCGCACCCGCCAAACCAGGCTGCTGATCGCGGCCTCGCTGGCGATCTCGCTGGTCCTGGGTGGGGCATTTCTGGCCCTGGACCAACTCCACTCCACTCCGGCCGACGCGATCCACGCACCGGACCACCCCGCCACCGACCAACAGAGCCGCGACCAAGCCGTCGACGCCGCCAAGAACATCGTCGCCGTCGCCCGCCTGCACCCGACGAGCGCCGGCTATCTACTCATGTCCTGCCGGGACCGCGACAGCGCGCCGTACCAAGGCGCTGTCTACCTGACCTTCACGCTGCCCGCTGACACCCGCGCCGACACCTACCTGCCGGGCGTCGCGGCTCAACTGACCTCCGACGGTTGGATCGAGGGGCTGCCGCCGGCCAATCACGCCTTCGGCAGGACCCTCACCAAGAACACCGTGACCGTGATCATCTACCGCCACGACGACGATCCGGGCCTGGGCGTGCTGCGCCTCTACGGAGAGTGCCGCAACATGACCGACCATCGCGGCGACGCCACGGCGTGGATCGACGTCACCGACCAGTTCGGCCGCTGACTACCCCGGAAAAGCGCTACTGCGCTTGACGGGTTTCCCCGGCAAGCGCAGTAGCGGTAGTTGCGCGGCTGTCAGCGTGCGCCCAGAGCCCCCTGCAGGTCACCCTTCATGGTCTGCAGCTGCTGGCCCCAGTACTCCCAGCTGTGCGTGCCGTCGTTCTGGAAGTTGAACACCGCGTTGTGGCCACCGGCCGCGGTGTAGGCGTCCTGGAACTTGATGTTGCTGCTGCGGACGAAGTTCTCCAGGAACTCGGCCGGCATGTTGGCACCACCCAGCTCGTTAGGCTTGCCGTTACCGCAGTACACCCACAGCCGGGTGTTGTTGCCGACCAGCGTCGGGATCTGCAGCGACGGGTCGTTGCGCGCCCACGCCGGGTCGCTGGACGGGCCCCACATGTCGGAGGCCTTGTAGCCGCCCGCGTCGCCCATCGCCAGGCCGATCAACGACGGACCCATGCCCTGTGAGGGGTCCAGCAGCGCCGACAGCGAGCCGGCGTAGATGAACTGCGCGGGGTGGTAGGCGGCCAGGATCATCGCCGAGGAGCCGGCCATCGAGATGCCGACCGCGGCGCTGCCGGTCGGCTTGACCGACCGCTGGCTCTGCAGGTAGGAGGGCAGCTCGCTGGTCAGGAAGGTCTCCCACTTGTAGGTGGTGCAGCCGGCTTTACCGCAGGCCGGGTTGTACCAGTCGCTGTAGAAGCTGGACTGACCTCCCACCGGCATGACCACCGACAGGCCGGACTGGTAGTACCACTCGAAAGCCGGGGTGTTGATGTCCCAGCCGTTGTAGTCGTCCTGCGCACGCAGGCCGTCGAGCAGGTACACCGCAGGTGAGTTGTCGCCGCCACTCTGGAACTGCACCTTGATGCTGCGTCCCATCGAAGCCGACGGCACCTGCAGGTACTCGACTGGCAGACCCGGCCGCGAGAATGCTCCCGCGCTCGGCGCACCGCCGGCGAGTCCGATCAGGCCCGGCAGGGTCGCGGCCGCAGCCGCACCGACCAGGAGTCGGCGACCCCAGGCCCGTATCTTCCCGCTCACCTCTGTCATAACCAGTGCCCCTTGTCCTTATGTCTTTTGCTCCCGGCAGAACTTACCGTGTGAATAGGCCGCATGTCGATTCGGACGCAAACACATTTCAGTTCCATATCGGTTACCGTCGCGGATGCAGCAACTGTGTTACTGGCGGCTCTACGCCGGTTGACCGCATTTGTTATAGCTCGGTTGCGACACGCCCGGACGCGACCCACGCCGCCACGTTATCCACGCGTTATGCACTTGAAATCGGGACGAGTCGCAACGCGAGAACCAATTGACTATGTGTTTCCACCCCGGGCTGGGGCCGGCACGTCGAGACGGGCTCAGCAACGAGTCGCGGAATAACTGGGCCGTCCGCACCCAATTCTCGGCGGCATTCGTGGCGTCGCCGGCGGCGCCGCAACCATTTCCGGCCGTTCCCGGACCAGCGCAGCCGAACTTGCACCGACCGCGTAGGCTCGCTCCGAGCAAGCCGACTGCGGACACGCTATCTCGGGCCATTTCGTCGCTGACGCGCTGCGCACCCGCCCCTTGGTGCCGGCGGTATCGCAACCAGTTGCGGCAAGGTCCGGGCAGATTGAGGTGCGAAAACTTTGGATACGGTACTTGGGCTGTCAGTGACTCCAACCACCTTCGGGTGGGTGCTTGCTGAAGGACACGACGCCGACGGCGCAATTCTGGGCCATTGCGAGCTGCCGTTGCAGGATGGCCGGCACGAGGGTCACAGCGTGCGTGCGGCCCACACGGCCGAACAGCTGGCGGCCGAAGTGGTGCGGGCCCGGGAAATGGCGACCGCCAGCGATCACCGGTTGCATGTGGTCGGTGTGACCTGGACCGACGAGGCCGCGGCTCAAGCCGCACTGCTGCAGGAGGCGTTGGCCGACGCCGGCTTCGACAACGTGGTGCCGGTCCGGCAGCTCGACGCGGTGGAAACCCTGGCCAAGGCCATCGCGCCGGTCATCGGATACCAGCAGACCGCGGTCTGCATTCTCGAGCACGAGTGGGCGACCGTCGTCATGGTGGATACGCACGACGGACAGACGCAGACGGCCGTCAAGCACGTCCGTGGCGGTTTCGACGGCTTGTCGTCGTGGCTGTCCGGCATGTTCGACCGCAACACCTGGCGTCCGGCCGGGGTGGTCGTGGTGGGTTCCGAGGACGACGTCAGCGACTTCTCCTGGCAGTTGGAGAAAGTGCTGCCGGTGCCCGTCTTCGCCCAGACCATGGCACAGGTGACGGTGGCGCGGGGCGCTGCCCTGACCGCCGCGCAGAGCACCGAGTTCACCGACGCCGAATTGGTGGCGCTGGCAGATGAGGAAGTCGAGCCGGTCGCGGCCGCCCCCGTCCGCTTGCGCCGCCAGTACGCGGGCGCCGCCACCACATTGGCCGCCGCCGCGGTCACCTTCGTGGCGTCCGTGTCCGCGGCCGTGGGTTTGCAGTTGTCGCCGGGCAGCGACGCCGGCCCCGGCCGGCACGTCGGCCACGAGCCCAAGCCGCAGGTCGCCGAAGCCGTCGCGGCGACGGCTGCGCCGGCGCCGCGGCCGCCCGCTCCGGTGCACCTCACCGGTGGTGCGCAGGTCGACGAACCCGCGCCCGGCGGTCAGCCGAACCGTGCGGTGCCCGCCCCGGAACCCGCTAACGGCCCGTACCAGCTCAGCGGTGCGGTCGAGCCGCTGCCCGACTCTGTTGCCGAGCCCGGTCGCCCGCCCGAGTAGGAGCCGTCAGTGTGCGGCGGTCACTGGTCTTTGTGCCGGACAGCGGTGAAGGACACCGTGACCTCGTCGGTGACCTGCAACGACCCCATGAACATCGAGTACGGTTTGACCCCGTAATCGGTTTGGCGCACTACGGATTCGGCGGACATTCGCCAGGAGTCGCCGAGATCCTCGGTGTGTAGCTCAACCTGGTGCGCACGGGATTTGCCACAGATGTGCAGCGTTCCGCTCAATCGGTATCCCGAGTCGGTCGACTCGATCGAGTCGGCGGCGAACCGGATTTCGGGAAATCGACTGGCGGACAACGATTTCAATGCGTTCGCGCGCACCATGGTTTTCTCCGGCCCGGACAGGCTTTTGACGCCGCCCTCGCCGCGCAGCACCTCGAACGAATCGACTTCGACTACCAGCTCAGCCGTATCGGGTTCGCCGCCGACCCAGTTCACTTCCGCCCGCCACCTCGTCATCGCGATGGTGAGCCGATGCCCCATCCGCGCCGCGCGCCCCGCGACGCCGGTGTGCAGAAGCAACTCACCGTCCGCAGCATCGATGGACCAGGACACATACTCATCAGCAGCCACGGCAGAACTGTACTCGCGCGCGGTGTCACATGGTCAGGACGGTGCGGTAATGCGCGCGCCCCTGCTCCAGCGCCGCAAAGCCCTCGGCAGCTTGCGCCAGCGGTAGCTGCTCGACCCACGCCCGCACACCCGACAGGACCGCGAAATGCATTGTCTCCTCGACATCTTTGGCGGTTCCGGACGGATGACCGGTGACGCGCAGGCCGGGGGTGATCAACTGCATCGGGCTGATCGGCAGTGGGTCGGCCGTCACTCCGATGGCGACCAATTCGCCCTGGGGCAGCAACCCGCCGATCGTGTCGGCCATGGCCGCCGAGTTGCCGGCGGTGGCCAGCACCACCGCCGCCCCGCCCAGGCCGCGCAGCGCCTCGGCGACGTTGCAGCTGGTGGAGTCGATGTAGTGGTGCGCACCCAGGGTTCTGGCGTCTTCGGCTTTGTCGGCACCGCGCGCGATGGCAATGGTCTCGAAGCCCATCGCCCGGGCGAATTGCACACCGAGGTGGCCGAGCCCACCGACCCCGAGGACGGCGACCCGGTCACCGGGCAGCGCCTTGGTGTGCCGCAGCGCGTTGTAGGTGGTGACGCCCGCGCAGCCCATCGGGGCGGCTTCGACGTCGGAGAGCCCGGCGGGAATCCGGGCCAGCGCAGAGGCCGGGACCGTCACCGACTCCGCATAGCCGCCGGGGTACTGCCAGCTGGGCACTTTCATGTTGGCGCAGTGGATGAAAATGCCCTTGCGGCAAGGGTCGCAGTGGCTGCAGTTGCCGCCGAACCAGCCGACCGCAACGCGGTCGCCGACCGCGAACTCGTCGACGCCGGGACCGAGTTCGGCGATGGTTCCGGCGATTTCGTGCCCCGGGGTGAACGGCCAAGTCATGTCGGGAAAGCCGCCGTGCACGAAATGGCGGTCGGTGCCGCATATTCCGCATGCGGAGACGGCGATGCGTACCTCGCCACGACCGGGCGTGACGGTTTCGACGTCGGTCAGTTCCAAGGATGCGTCCGGCGCCGCGACGTGCACTGCTTTGTGTGTCGACATTGGCTACTCAGCGAATATCAGTGTGCCACCGGGCATTTCGCACTGCCATCGGTATGGTAGTCGACCTGCCAGTGCTTGATGCCGTTGAGCCAGCCCGAGCGCAACCGCTCGGGTTTGCCCACCGATTCCAGGTTGGGCATGGCGTCGGCGATCGCGTTGAACATCAGATCGATCGTCATCCGCGCCAGGTTGGCCCCGATGCAGTAGTGCGCTCCGGTGCCGCCGAACCCGACGTGCGGGTTGGGGTCGCGCAGGATGTTGAAGCTGAACGGGTCGTCGAACACTTCCTCGTCGAAGTTCGCCGACCGGTAGACCATCACCACCCGCTGACCGTTCTTGATCTGGACACCGGACAGTTCGTAGTCCTGCAGGGCGGTGCGCTGGAACGAGGTGACCGGGGTAGCCCACCGGACGATCTCGTCGGCCGTGGTCACCGGGCGCTCCCGCTTGTACAGCTCCCACTGGTCGGGGAAGTCGGTGAACGCCATCATGCCCTGAGTGATCGAGTTGCGGGTGGTCTCGTTGCCGGCCACCGCGAGCAGGATCACGAAGAAACCGAACTCGTCGTCGGAGAGCTTGTGGCCGTCGACGTCGGCCTGGACCAGCTTGGTGACGATGTCCTCGCCGGGGTTCTGAGCCCGGTCGGCGGCCATCTGCATGGCGTACATGATCAGTTCCATCGAAGCCGTGATGGCGTCGTTGTTTTCGAACTCGGGGTCCTGGTCACCGACCATCTGATTCGACCAGTGGAACAGCTTCATCCGATCTTCCTGGGGGACGCCGAGCAGCCCGGCAATGGCCTGCAGCGGCAGCTCGCAGGACACCTGCTCGACGAAGTCGCCGGAGCCTCGGGCCGCCGCGACCTCGACGATCCGGCGGGCCCGCTCGTTGAGGTCGTCGCGCAGCCTCTCCACGGCGCGGGGGGTGAAACCGCGGGAGATGATCTTGCGCAACCGGGTGTGGTGCGGGGCGTCCTGGTTGAGCAGGACGAACTTACCCCGGTCGACCTGCTCTTGGACGGTGCCGTCCTTGTATCGCGGCAGCGCGGTCTTCGCCAGGCTGGAAAAGACGTCGCTGCGCCGGGAAATCTCTTTGACGTCCTTGTGTTTGGTGACCACCCAGAAGCCGCCGTCGTCGAAACCGCCGACTCCGAACGGCTGCTCGTTCCACCAGATCGGCGCGGTACGGCGCAGCTCGGCGAGCTCCTCGACGGGCAGCCGCTCGGCGTGGATATCGGGATCGGTGAAGTCGAATCCGGGCGGCAGGTTCGGCGTGACGTGCGCTTCGGCGGCTGGGTGCGTCGTTGACAAGGCCCACTCCTTTGTAGTCCCGGTGGTTGTCTGGTGCCAATACTCCATTGCTACACCGCCATTGGGAAGCATTGGCGGGAAACGGGCCGGGGCGCATCGGCGCCCGCACGCGGCTGCCGCGCACACAGCAAAGTCATTCAATCCGGTGTCGCAGCGCAGCGGGCACCCGTCGTCGACCTCGGCGCACTCGACCTGGCCGGGTGCGCGGGCACTTAACGATCCGCTCCGGTCGTCGCGTCGGGCAACCTGACGTCCACTGCATCGTCTTCGGCAAAGGCGGTCGTGATCCACGATGTGGCCTTGTGGCGTCGGCGGCAATCGTTATGCTCATCGGTGAACACCGGTGCCACGAAGGGGAACTTGATGATTCGCGAACTGCTCACCGCCGCCGCGGTCACGGGTACGGCGATCGGACTGGCGCCGGTGGCCGGTGCCGACAACGGACGCTGGGAAGGCGACGTGCCGGGGATGAACTACGACGCGTCGCTGGGCGCGCCGTGCGACAACTACGAGCGCTTCATCTTCGGCCGCGGCCCCAGCGGTCAGGCCGAGGCCTGCCATTTCCCGCCGCCCAATCAGTTCCCGCCGGCCGAGACCGGGTACTGGGTGATCTCCTACCCGCTGCGCGGCGTCCAGCAGATCGGCGCGCCGTGCCCTGGACCGAAAGTCGCGGCGCAGTCGCCGGCCGGGTTGCCGATGCTGTGTCTGGGCGCTCAGGGCTGGCAAGAGGGATGGTTCACCGGGGCAGGATTCTTCCCCGCCCGAGCCCTGACCGATCCGTGGCCGGCGACAATGAGCGACGCACCTGACCCGCAACCCGTCCCGCGATGGCTGCGGTTCGTCCTGGCTTCCGACCGGGCGGGCTCCGCGTGGTACATCGGGTGCGGTTTCTTCTTCGCGCCGGTGCTGGCCGTGCTGTCGCCATGGCCGACGGTCACCAGCGTGCTGTGGTGGCTGATCGGGCTGGCAGGATTATGGCTCGGTCTGCTCGGAATCGCGATGGCCGCCGGGCTGGCGCGAATCCTGCGGTCCGGCGGTGAGATTCCGGAGGAATACTGGCGAACTCTGGTCAACTACTGACGTTCGTCACTCGTCAGTCGACTTCCCCGGGCTCTACAGTCAGATCATCCTTCAACGAATAGGAGACTCTCATGGCTTTCGACCCCAAGGATGCCGTCGATGCGGTGCGCGACATCGCGGTGAACACGGTCGAAAAATCCGCAGACATCGTCGAGAACGTCACCGCCATCCTCAAAGGTGACGTCGCCGGTGGTGCCAGCGGCATCGTCCAGAGCTCCGTGGACATCGCCACCGACGCCGTCGACCGGGTGAAAGAGGTCTTCACCGGCAAGGACGAGGAGCTCGACTGAGTTCGAGTGACCTCAGTGCAGCGCTGACCAACCGCGCCGCCGTCAGACGCTGGCGGCGGCGTTGAGTTCGTCGAGCTTGGTGGTCGCTTCCAGGTACTCCTGAACCCAGCGCTCGATCACCGTCGCGGTTTTCTCCACCTTGGTGAACTGACCGACCACCTGACCGACCGGGTTGAATGCCACGTCGACGGACTCGTTCGGATACCGGTTGGTGGCGCGCACGGCCATGCCGGAGACCATGTACTGCAGCGGCATCCCGAGCGGCTTGGGGTTCTCCGGCTGCTCCCAGGCCTCGGTCCAGTCGTTGCGCAGCATTCGGGCCGGCTTCCCGGTGAACGACCGGCTGCGCACGGTGTCGCGGCTGCCCGCCTTGACGTAGGCCGCCTGCTGGACCGGGGTGTTGGAGGACTCTTCGACCATCAGCCACTGCGAGCCGGTCCAGGCGCCCTGGCAACCCAGCGCCAGCGCGGCGGCGATCTGCTGTCCGCTGCCGATGCCGCCCGCGCCGAGCACCGGCAGCGGCGCCACTTCCTTGACGACCTGCGGCCACAACACGATCGAGCCGACCTCGCCGCAGTGCCCACCGGCCTCACCGCCCTGGGCGATGATGATGTCGACGCCGGCGTCGGCGTGCTTGCGTGCCTGCGAGGGGGAGCCGCACAACGCCGCCACTTTGAGGCCCGCGTCGTGGATGTGCTTGATCATGTCGGCCGGCGGGGTGCCGAGCGCGTTGGCGATCATCTTCACCTTCGGGTGCTTCAGCGCGACCTCGACCTGCGGGGTGGCGGTCGCCTCGGTCCAGCCGAGCAGCTGCAGGGTGTCGCCGTCGCTGTCCTCGACCGGGACACCGTGGTCGGCCAGGATCTTCTTGCCGAAGTCCAGGTGCTCCTGGGGCACCATCTTGCGCAGCGTCTCGGCCAGCTCCTCGGCCGACAGGTGTGAGTCCATGCCCTCGTACTTGTTCGGGATGACGATGTCGACGCCGTAGGGGTGGTCGCCGATGTTCTCGTCGATCCAGTTGAGTTCGATCTCGAGCTGCTCGGGCGTGAAGCCGACCGCTCCCAGCACGCCGAAGCCACCGGCCTTGCTGACCGCCACCACGACATCGCGGCAGTGGGTGAAGGCGAAGATCGGGAACTCGATGCCGAGCTCGTCGCAAATCGCGGTATGCATGCCTGCTCCTAAGAAGCTTGACCGAAGCGGAAGAATTGAAACGTGTTCTAGTTTAGTACGGACGGGCACAGCCAGACCAGTCAGGTTCGGCACCTGGCAACTAACGCCGTTCAGCACGCCGCCCTACGGTAGCGTCGGCCGTCATGGGACGCGTGGCCGGGAAAGTTGCACTGATCAGCGGCGCAGCTCGGGGGATGGGAGCCTCGCACGCGCGGCTGCTGGTGGCCGAGGGCGCCAAGGTGGTGATCGGGGACATTCTCGATGCCGAAGGCCGGGCGCTGGCCGCCGAGCTGGGTGATGCCACCCGGTTCGTGCATCTCGACGTGACGCAACCGGCGGACTGGGCGGCGGCGGCCGCGACGGCCGTCGACACGTTCGGCACGCTGAACGTACTGGTCAACAACGCCGGCATCATCAACTACGGGCCGCTGAAGACCTTCGACCTGGCCAAGTGGCAACGGGTCCTCGACGTCAACGTCACCGGCACCCTGTTGGGCCTGCAAGCCGTCGTCGACCCGATGATCGCCGCGGGCGGTGGATCCATCATCAACATCTCCTCGATCGAGGGCCTGCGCGGCGCCGCCTGGGTGCACGGCTACGTGACGTCGAAATGGGCGGTGCGCGGGCTGACCAAATCCGCGGCATTGGAGTTGGCGCCCAACAACATTCGGGTCAACTCGATTCACCCCGGCTTCATTCGCACCGAGATGACGGCCAAGCTGCCCCAGGACGCGCTCAACATTCCACTGGGCCGCGCGGGGGAGGCGCAGGACGTGTCGTCGTTCGTGTTGTTCCTGGCCAGCGACGAGTCGTCGTATGCCACCGCGGCCGAATTCGTGGTCGACGGGGGACTGGTGGAGGACGTGTCGCACAAGTAGTAGCGGGTGCTCTTGATCCGTTACACGGCCGCGGGGTAGCGTAATGCCGCAATTACGAAACGTGGAGTAGCGTAATTGAGAATCCCACCGAAAGGATCGGCCTCGATGCGCAGTCGCTACGCCGGGAAGCCCTTCACCACCTCCACCGCGGACATCGCCGCCGCGCTCGAGGACGTCAGTATCCCGACGCTGCTGCTGTCGCTGGTGCACATCACCGGCGACGCACGGTTCATCCGCGACTTCAAGCAGATGGGCGTGTTCCTCAACGAGGTCCAGGGCTTCATGTCCGAAGAGGACAAGGCCCGCGCCCGCGCCGAGGCGCTGCCGGTGATCGTCGACTACCGCGACCGCGGCTGTCCCGAACCCGAGCCGCTCAGCGATGACCTGATCCGGGAAATGATGGATTGGGCGGCATGCGAACACGTTCCCGACGACTACCTGCCGCTGGCCCGCGAGGAGATGGACCTCGAGGGCGCCGACCCGCGCCGCCCCGTCGCCCTGCCGGCCGAGCACATGGCCGACTTTCCGGTGATCGTGATCGGCTGCGGCGAATCCGGCATCTTGGCCGGAATCCGGTTGAAACAAGCCAACATTCCGTTCACCATCATCGAAAAGAACGCCGGCCCGGGTGGAACCTGGTGGGAGAACAGCTATCCCGGTGCCCGGGTGGACGTGGCGAATCACTTCTACTGCTACAGCTTTGAACCCAACAACGACTGGACGCACTTCTTCGCCGAGCAGCCCGAGCTGCGGGACTACTTCACCAAGGTCATGCAAAAGCACGACCTGACGGCGCACACCCGCTGGAACACCGAGGTTCTCGGAGCCGAATGGGACGACGAGTCGGGCAGCTGGACGGTCCGGGTGCGCTGCGCCGGCGGCACCGAAGACACGGTGCAGGCGCGTGCGGTGATCACCGCGGTCGGCCAGCTGAACCGACCGGCGCTGCCCGACATCGACGGCGCCGACACGTTCGAGGGCCCGTCGTTCCACTCCGCGGCCTGGGATCATTCCGTCGACCTGACCGGCAAGCGCGTCGCCCTGGTCGGCGCCGGTGCCAGCGGGTTTCAGATCGCACCGGCGATCTCCGACCAGGTCGAGCAGCTCACGGTGTTCCAGCGCACCGCACAGTGGATGTTTCCCAATCCGATGTACCACGACGAGGTTCCCGACGGGGTGCGCTGGGCGATGGACCACCTGCCTTGCTACGGGCGCTGGTACCGGTTCCTGCTGCTGTGGCCGGGCGCCGACAAAGGTCTGGATGCCGCGCAAGGCGACCCCGACTACGTCGATCCGGAAGGCCGGGGGGACTATGCGGTCAGCGACATCAACGCCGCCGCCCGGGTGATGTTCAGCCAGTGGATCACCAGTCAGATACCCGAAGGCGACCCCCTGGTGGACAAGGTGCTGCCCGACTATCCAGCCACCGGCAAGCGCACCCTGCAGGACAACGGCAGCTGGCTGCGGACGCTGCAGCGCGACAACGTCGAACTGGTGCGCACGCCGATCCAGCGGATCACCCCGCGCGGCATCGTCACCGAGGACGGCGTCACCCACCAGGTGGACGTGATCGTCTACGCCACCGGATTCCGCCACACCGACGTGTTGTGGCCGCTGAAGATCAAGGGCCGCAACGGAATTGATCTACGCCAGGTGTGGGGCAGCCGGCCGTACGCTTACCTGGGCGTCACGGTTCCGGGCTTTCCGAATCTGTTCCTCATTTACGGGCCGGGTACCCACCTGGCCCACGGCGGCAGCCTGATCTTCCAATCCGAACTCCAGATGCGCTACATCAACCTGTGCCTGCAGCACATGGCCGAACGGCACATCACCGCCATCGAGCCCACCGCCGAGGCCGCCACCGACTGGCATCGACGCACCCAAACCGAGATCAAGAAGATGGTGTGGTCGCACCCCGCGGTCAAGTACTCCTATTTCAAGAACGCCGACGGCGAGATCCACACCGTCAGCCCATGGCGCCTCAACGAATACTGGGCTGCGGTACGCGAACCCGATTGGTCCAATTTCGTTGTGACAAAAGGAAAGTGAGCACCCAATGCGTACGGTAGTCGTGGACGGGCCGGCCAGCATCCGGGTGGACACCCGGCAAGATCCGGCACTGACCGGCCCGGACGGGGTGATCGTCGCGGTGAGCGCCGCCGGGATCTGCGGGTCCGACCTGCACTTCTACGAGGGTGACTATCCGCTGGCCGAGCCGATCGCGCTGGGCCATGAAGCCGTCGGCACGGTCGTGGCAGCCGGACCCGACGTACGCACCCTAAAGGTCGGCGACGAGGTGATGGTGTCGTCGGTGGCCGGTTGCGGATCGTGCCCGGGGTGCGCCACCAACGACCCGGTGATGTGTCACTCCGGTCTGAACATCTTCGGCGGCGGCGTGCTGCCAGGCGCCCAGACGGACCTGCTCGCCGTGCACGCAGCCGACTTCCAGGCCCGCAAGATTCCCGAGGGCATCAGCACCGAGCAGGCGCTGCTGCTCACCGACAACCTGGCCACCGGCTGGGCCGCCGCGCAACGCGCCGACATCCCGTACGGGGGCACCGTCGTGGTGATCGGGTTGGGTGCGGTCGGTCTGTGTGCGCTGCGCAGTGCGTTCGCCCAGGGTGCGGCAACGGTTTTCGCGGTAGACCGGGTGCCGGGCCGGCTACAGCGGGCGGCCGGCTGGGGCGCCACCCCGATCGAGCCGCCGGCGGTCGAGGCGGTCCCGGCTGCCACCGGCGGTCGCGGCGCCGACGCGGTCATCGACGCCGTCGCCACCGACGCCTCGCTCACCGACGCGCTGTTCGCGGTGCGGCCGGGCGGCACCGTCTCGGTGGTCGGGGTGCATGACCTGCAACCCTTTCCGTTCCCGGCGCTGGGCTGCCTGATCCGCAGCATCACGGTGCGCTGGACCACCGCGCCGGTGCAGCGCACCTGGCCGGAACTCATCCCGTTACTGCAGTCCGGCCGGTTGGACGTCGAGGGCATCTTCACTGCGACGCTGCCGCTGGCCGACGCGGCGACGGCCTACGCGACGGCCGCGTCACGCTCCGGTGAGGACGTGAAGATCCTTTTGCGCCCTTAGCTTTTGGTCGCGGTGACGTACTGCGAGTGCATGAAGGCGTCGAGTTTGACGTCGATTTCCGACGGGACTAGCCCGTAGCGCCGCTGGAGCTCGGGGTTGGTGCGCACCGGTTCGACGGCCCAGCCGTGCGCGCCCAGCCATCCGGCCGGGTCGACGGAATCGGCGTAGGTGAGGGCGGAGAAGTCGACCTCGCCGGACATGCTGACGCCCGGGTGGTCCTCTTCCAACTCCGCGAGTCGCTCCCGGTCCAGGCAGGACCCCAGCGCGCCCGTCGAGATCCGGCTGCCCGCGGCGCACAGTTCGTCGATCCGACTGAACAGCGCTTGCTGCGCATCGCCGTTCAGGTAGGGCAGCAGACCCTCCACCGACCAGGCACTGGGCCGTCCCGGATCGAAGCCGGCCATGCTCAACGCGGCGGGCCAGTCGGTGCGCAGATCGGCGGCCACCTCCACGCGGTCGGCGGTCGGCACCGCGGCCCGCTCGGAGAGCACACGCGCCTTGAACTCAAGCACTTTCGGTAGATCTACTTCGAAAACCGTTGTGCCAGGCGGCCATTGAAGCCGGTAGGCACGTGAGTCCAGGCCGGCGGCGACGATCACCGCCTGCCGGATTCCGGTGTCGGCGGCGGCGGTGAAGAAGTCGTCGAAGAATCGGGTCTGCACGCCGTAGAGGCGGGGAAAGGTCGTCTCGTCCTGCGAGCTCCCGGGGTTGTCCAGCAGACCGGTGAGATAAGGGTCGGCGGTGGCCTCGATGAACAGGGTGGCGAAGTCGTCGACAACCAGCGGTCGGGGGCTCAGCGCATGCAGTGCACGCCAGCCCGCCACCAGCAGCGCGGTGTAGCCGACCCCGCTGACGATGTCCCACTGGTCGTCGTCGGAACGTAGCGAGCCGAAATTGGTTGGCGTCATAGCCCAGAACGTACCCGTCACAGCTCGAGCAGCACTGTCACCGGCCCGTCGTTGACCAGCTCGACCTGCATGTGGGCGCCGAACACCCCGGTTTCCACCGTGGCACCCAGTCCGCGCAGCGCCGCGGTGAACTCGGCGACCAGCGGCTCGGCGACCGCGCCGGGCGCGGCGGCGTTCCACGACGGGCGCCGGCCCTTGGCAGTGTCGGCGTAGAGAGTGAATTGACTGATCACCAGGATTGGAGCGTTGACGTCGGCCGCGGACATCTCCTCTGACAGGATGCGCAGGTTCCACAACTTCTCGGCCAGCCGCCGCGCCTTGTCGGCGTCGTCGTCGTGGGTGACACCGACCAGCGCAAGCAGGCCCTGCCCGGTGGGCCGGATGGCGCCCACGACCTTGCCGTCCACCGACACCGCCGCCGACGTGACTCGCTGCACCAGAGCTCGCATGGGCTCCGATGCTGCCATCTGGGCTCCGGGGTGGCGGGCTGGGTACCCTCGCCAGATGTCTGTCTTGGTCGCGTTTTCGGTAACCCCGCTGGGCGTGGGGGAGGGTGTCGGCGAGATCGTCGCCGAAGCCGTTCGGGTGGTGCGTGATTGCGGGCTGCCCAACAAGACCGATGCGATGTTCACCGTGATCGAGGGCGACACCTGGGACGAGGTGATGTCTGTGGTGCAGCGCGCGGTGGAAGCCGTCGCTGCCAGGGCACCGCGGGTCAGCACGGTCATCAAGGCGGATTGGCGCACCGGTGTCAGCGACGCGATGACACACAAGGTCGAGTCGATCGAGCGGTACCTCGCCGACGGTTAGGGCCAATCGATGTCAGGCCGGCGCGTAGCGTGACACGGGTCGACCCGCACCAGGCACAAGGAGGCCTTCTGATGACCGCTCACCGACCGGTACCGACCGAATGACCGGGGACGAACGCAGCGCCGGCCTGGGTGGCGTTGGCGGGCAAGGCGGTGCCGGTGGACGCGGCGGGGCAGGTGGGGCCGGCGGAGCGGGCGGAGCCGGCGGCCGCGGTGGTGACGGTGGACGCGGTGGCGACGGCGGCCGCGGCGGTGACGGCGGGCGCGGTGGCGACGGCGGGGCCGGCGGCCCCGGCGGTCAACCCGGGCGGTGCGGTCCGGGCGGCGCCGGTGGCCGGCCAGGCCAACCGGGGAGCCAGGCCAGCCGGGCCAACCAGGCGAGCCAGGCCAACCGGGCGAGCCAGGCCAACCTGGTCTGCCGGGGCAGCCCGGTCAGCCGGGTAGCCCCGGCTGAGCTGAGCAGCGCCCGCTATCCACGCGAGGCGCTCGCGCCGACCTTGCGTAGGCTCACGTCGTGAGCGCACGCGCAGGCATCGTGGTAACCGGCACCGAGGTTCTCACCGGACGGGTCCAAGACCGCAACGGCCCGTGGATCGCCGACCGCCTTCTCGACCTCGGCGTCGAGCTGGCCCACATCACCATCTGCGGCGACCGCCCCGCCGACATCGAAGCGCAATTGCGCTTCCTGGCCGATCAGGGGGTAGACCTGATCGTCACCAGCGGTGGGCTGGGCCCGACGGCCGACGACATGACCGTGGAGGTGGTAGCCCGGTTCTGCGACCGCGAGCTGGTCCTCGACGAGGTGGTCGAGGAGAAGATCGCCAACATCCTGAAGAAGCTGATGTCGCGCAATCCTGCATTCCAATCCGCTTTGGATCCAGGGACTTTCGAGTCGGTGCGGGCCGCCAACCGCAAGCAGGCGATGGTTCCCGCCGGGGCACAGGTGCTCGATCCGGTGGGTACCGCACCCGGCGTGGTGGTACCCGGCACGCCCGCGGTGATCGTGCTGCCCGGCCCGCCGCGAGAACTGCAACCGATGTGGCACACGGCCCTGGAAACGCCGGCAGCGCAACAGGCGATCGCCGGCCGCACCATCTATCGGCAGGAGATGCTACGGATGTTCGGGCTGCCCGAATCAGGGCTGGCCGAGACTCTGCGCGAAGCCGAGACCACCGTCCCCGGTTTCGCTGCGCTGGAGATCACCACCTGCCTGCGCGGCGGCGAGGTCGAGATGGTCACACGCTATGAGCCGGCCGCCGCGGGCGCGTATCAGCAGCTCACGCAGCTGCTGCGGGACAAGCACGGCCATCAGCTCTACTCCGAAGACGGTTCCACCGTCGACGACCTGGTCGCGCGGCTGCTGGCCGGGCGGAAGATCGCCACCGCGGAGTCCTGCACCGCGGGGCTGCTGGCGGCACGACTCACCGAACGCGCCGGATCGTCCGACTACGTCATGGGTGGCGTAGTCAGCTACTCCAACCAAGCCAAAGCGGAACTGCTGGGCGTCGACCCGGCCCTTATCGAGCAGCACGGCGCTGTCTCCGAACCGGTCGCCGAGGCGATGGCGGCCGGCGCCCTGCAACGCTTCGGCGCCGACATCGCGGTCGCTATCACCGGAATCGCCGGGCCGGGCGGTGGGACCCCGGAAAAGCCGGTGGGCACAGTGTGTTTCACCGTCGCCTCCGCGCAGGGCGGCGGTGATACGCGGACCATCAGGCTGCCCGGAAACCGCTCCGACGTTCGGGAGCGTTCGACCACGGTGGCCATGCACATGTTGCTGCGCGCGCTGAGTGGGCCCTAGCTCAGGACGCTTCCACCGGCAGAAAAGAACTTTCGGCGCTGCCGAACTTGATCCCGGTGGCGTCTTTGCCGATGAACGTCAACAACGCCACCATCGTCAGCACCGGCACGATCGTCGCCGCCAGCGCGAACGGGTAGCCGTGGGTCGCGGCCAGGTGTTCCTGGATCGGTAAGTTGAACGCCGCCAACAGGTTTCCCAGCTGATAAGTCACTCCGGGATACAGACCGCGGATCGCATCCGGCGACATCTCGGTGAGGTGCGCCGGGATTACGCCCCAGGCGCCCTGCACGAATAGCTGCATCAGGAACGAGCCGAGGCACAGCATCGCGGCGGTCCGCGAATAGGCGAACACCGGCACGATCGGCAGCGCCAGGACCGCACAGAACACGATGGTGTAGCGACGCCCGAATCGCTGCGACAGCGTGCCGAACACGAGGCCGCCGACGATGGCGCCGACGTTGTAGCCCACCACGATCCACCGGGCGGTAGGGCTGGACAACGCCGCGCCGCCATCGGTGGTCGCTTTCAGGAAAGTGGGGTAGACGTCCTGGGTGCCGTGGCTCATCCAGTTGAACGCGGTCATCAACAGCACCAGATAGAAGAACCGCCGGATGACCTTCGCGTCGCGTAGCACGTCGCGCACCCTGGTCTTGGTCAGCCGCATCCGGTCCTGGGCGGCCTCCCACACCTCGGATTCCTCGACGCGGTAGCGGATGATCAGGCTGACCAGCGCCGGGATGATGCTCAGCGCGAACAGCCAGCGCCACGACAGGCCGAAGAGGTCCATCACCACCAGCGACGCCACGGTGGCCAGCAGGTAGCCGAACGAGTAGCCCTCCTGCAGCAGTCCGGAGAAGAAGCCGCGCCGCTCGGTGGGCACCTTCTCCATGGCCAGCGCGGCACCCAACCCCCACTCGCCACCCATGCCGATGCCGTAGAGCAGACGCAGGATCACCAGCACGGTGAAGTTGGGCGCGAACGCGCACAGGAATCCGACGATCGAGTAGAACGCGACGTCGACCATCAACGGCAGCCGCCGGCCGACCCGGTCTGCCCACAATCCGAACAGCAGTGCGCCGACCGGCCGCATCACGAGGGTGGCCGTCGTGACGAATGCGACCTCGGTCTTGCTGCGGTGGAACGTCTGGGCGATGTCCTGATAGACGAGCACGACGATGAAATAGTCGAAGGCGTCCATGGTCCAGCCCAGAAACGCCGCGATGAACGAATTGCGCTGGTCACTGGTCAGCCGCTGTCGTGTCACGTGTGAATCGTGCCGGACCCGCAGCGCTACCGCGAGTTTGACGCACCGCGAGTATGTTCCGGATTATGCGGATCGTCGACGCCGACGGGCATGTAGCCGAGAACCCGACGCTGGCGGCCGAAGCACTGCGGCGTTGGCCCGATCATGTGCAACTCAGCGCCGGTGCCCGGCCGCGGTTGGTGATCGAAGGGCGCAACTATCCCGAAGACCGGGGTCCCGGCGCCGGCTGCCCGGTCGAGCACGGTCTCACCGATGCGCCCGGCCTGCAGTGCGCGACGGCGGCGGGGATGCTCGAGGACGCCGACCGAGACCACCTCGACACGATGGTGCTCTATCCCAGCCTCGGGCTGTGTGTACCCACGCTGCAGGACCCTGACTTCGCGGCGGGTTTCGCGCGGCTCTACAACCAGTGGATCGCCGATTTCTGCGCACCGACCGGCGGCCGGCTGCGGGGCGTGGCGGCGACACCGATCGAACACGGCAGCATCGCCATCGACGTCATGGCCGAGGCGAAAGATCTCGGATTGGTCGCCACACACCTGCCGCCGGCGCTGCGGACCCGCAATCTCGACCATCCCGACCTCGACGAGTTCTACGCCGCCGCCGTCGAATTGGACATGCCGCTGGGAATCCATGGTGCCCCCGGGATGCACCTGCCGAAGATCGGGGTGGACCGGTTCACCAACTACATCCAGGTGCACTGCGTGAGTTTCCCGTTCGACCAGCTGACGGCGATGACGGCGCTGGTGTCAGGTGGTGTGTTCGAGCGTCATCCCGGCTTGCGGGTCGCTTTCCTGGAGGCGGGCGCCGGTTGGGTTCCGTTTTTCATGGATCGGCTGCACGAGCACTACGAGAAGCGGGGCGGATGGATCGAGCGGGGCTGGCGACGCGATCCGCATGAGTATCTGACCGCCGGCAACATCTGGGTGACCTGCGAACCGGAGGAGGCGATCCTGCCCGGGGTGGTCGACGTGCTCGGCGACGACTTCATCATGTTCGCCAGCGACTACCCGCACTGGGACGGGGAATGGCCGGAAAGCACCCGACCGCTACGGACTCGAGTCGACCTGAACGAAAGCTCGAGAGAAAAGATCGGCGCGTTGAACGCGATGCGTTTCTACGGACTCGATTAGGTGGCAGGATCTGCGCATGACGGCTTTTCTGTTGCGTGCCGCGCTGACCGGGCTCGCGTTGTGGGTGGTGACCCTGTTCGTGCACGGACTGCGCTTCGTCGGTGGTGAGACGACGCTGCAGCGGGTCGCCATCATCTTCGTCGTCGCGGTGCTCTTCGGGTTCGTCAATGCGATCGTCAAGCCGATCGTGCAGATCCTGTCGATTCCGATGTACATCCTGACCCTCGGCCTGTTCCACATCGTCGTCAACGCGTTCATGTTGTGGATCACCGCCCGGATCACCGAGCACACCACCCACTGGGGACTGCAGATCGACCACTTCTGGTGGACCGCGATCTGGGCGGCGATCCTGTTGTCGATCGTCAGCTGGTTGCTGTCGCTGCTGACCCGGCGGGCCCAGCGCGCGACGCGGTAAGGCAGGCCGGTCGGTCCGGTCGCAGCCGGGCGGCCGGCACGCCGGAAATTCCGGTCACACACCTAGGCCGCCGCGGCTGTTAGACATATGCTGATTAACGCCCGTAATCACGAAACCCCTCGCCGGGACCGGCAGACATTTACGCTGTCACTCGGCAGACGACACTTAGCCGCCTCGGACCGGCGGCGGCCCTAACAAGACGACGACGGGACACTGCGAACGATGAAGACTGTCGCGATCGGATCTGCTCCCGCTTCCGCGAGCACGCGACTCGATTCGCAGATCAGCGATCCGAACGGCACGCTGCGGGCGGTCACCGAATGCACCGGCTCGGCAGTCGTCGTTCATGTCGGCGGTGAGATCGACGCCAGCAACGAGGTCATCTGGCAGCGTCTGATGAACAAGAGCGCAGCCATCGCCATCGCGCCGGGCCCGTTCGTCATCGACATCCGCGAGCTCGAATTCCTCGGCTCCTGTGCCTACGCGGTGTTGGCGCAAGAATCGGTGCGCTGCCGGCGTCGCGGCGTGAATCTGCGACTGGTCAGCAGTCAGCCGATTGTGGCGCGCACTATTGCCGCGTGCGGACTGCGTCGCCTGCTGCCGATGTACACCACCGTCGAGTCCGCGCTGGCCCCGCCGGCCTGACTTTCCCCGAAGTGCCCGCGATTAGTTGGACGGGCGTGGACCGGCGCCGCCAAGCAATCCGTTGAGGATGCCGAGAGTTCCCTGCACCTGTGCGGGGGAGGCTTCCTGCGGTGGCGCTTCGGTCGACGGCTGCCACGGCTGGCAACCGCTGGTCTTGAATGCCTTGTCGGTGGGCTCAATCTGGACGATCTGGGGCTTTTTGGTCATTGCGTTGTCGACCAGCGCGCCGTCCGGGTTGCCGGTTCGCTTCCAGTAGCAAGTGCCGTTGCCGACGGGCCCCGCCGTGCTGTACACGCCCGGCACGATGTCCTTGCCGACCAGGTAGGTGCCGTCGTGGTCGATGGTCGTCTTGGGCGCACCCGCCGGCGCGGGAGATCCCGCGGGCGCAGGTCCCGCCGGAGGTCCCGCCGGAGCGGGGGGCGGTGACGGCTCCGGATCGGCGGCGGCGACACCGGCCGAGGCGACCCAACCAGCGGCGAGCAGCGCCGCGGCGCCGAAGCGCACAGCGGTACGCGCATTTTCCTTAGAACCCATAACTAAAAAGGGTACCTGCCCGCGCAATCCCGCTCACCCGGATCGCCACTGAGCGCGCATCCCGGGTACCGGCTGCCCGCTCCGTCCGTCATCGAAGTCCGCCGGCCGCGGCTAACGGCCGCGATGGTCCGCCCAGACCGCAGTATCGCCCGCAGCGGACCGAACAGCGTTCAGTTCCCTGACGTCGCCCGCTCGCGAGCCAGCAGAGCGCGCGCATAGCCGAAGCAGAACGTGGTTCCAATGACCAACGACGGCGCGAGCGTCGCTGCGAGGTGCGGTGTCCCGTTCACCGCGTGCCCGGCCGTCAGCACCGCCGCGGCCAGCGTCGACGTGCCCATGGAGGACAACCAGAAACCTCGACCGGGTGTGCGCGCCCAGAAGAACAGCCGGGTGAGCAGCAGCTGCAGCGCGAACGACGCGACCACGCTCATCGACATCTGCGTCGCGGCAGCCCGCAGTGCCGCCGCAAGCCCGGCGCCGTGATTGACCACGGCCGCCCAGCTCCCATACGACGCCCCGGCAACCATGGCCACCAGCAGCGGCCGCCCGCCCAGGGTCGCGCGGCCGACGCTCATCGCCGCACCAGCAGGCGCAGTTGGCGAAATATGCCTCCCGCAATGGTCGCGGCACCCAGCGGCATCCACACCAGCAGCGCCTCACCGACGGAGTAGTTGGGGTTCAGCGCGCAGTAGTAACGCACGTTGGGATGGCCCTCGAGCCGGCGCATCCGGGAGGCGTCGCGAGGGATGGCGTCGGATCGCACGATCCACGTGTCGTCGCCGATAAAGCTATAGCCGCGGCTTGCGCTCAACTTGCGCACCAACGCGTCGATACCGGGCGGGGTTGGCCGGGCGGGGCTGGGATACACCAGCGGCAGCGTCCGGACGAACAGATGGTAGGCGACCGGTGACGAGGTGCGGGCCAGGTAGCCCAGTGGCACACCGGGATGGCGCAGCTTGAATCGCAACGCTTCGCGCAGGCAGTAGCGCATGGTAGGCACGCCACAGTCCCGGTAGCCCGGCCGAAAGAATCCGCCCCCGGAAAACGCCGCGACGGTTTTGCCGTCGTGTTCGACGCACTGAATTCCGACGAACGCGAACCCGGCGATCTCGCCGCCGGAGCCGTAGTAGAGCGCGAGATGCAGGTTGCCGTCGGCCAGCAGGTGCTGTTCGAATTGTTCGCGGGTGTGGCCGTACATCGTGGCGCGGTAGACCTCATAAATGGAATCGAATATCTCGGAGAGCCGCGCTGCGGGCAGCGAATCCGACTCGAAGAATTCGTGACCGGTGATTCGTGGCGCCGATGCTCGCGGAAGGCCTCCGCGCTGACGTGGCCTGGAGCGAAAGGAGGATATTGTCGCCATGCCGATTCCTCGCCGTTCTTTGATTTGAATTGCGCCTATTCGCCGCTATGTCGGACGGCCGGCAGCTCGCAGCGAAAATAACAAATTGTCGACGACTATTCCACTGAAAGTGGTTCTAGAACCAAAATGTAAAATGGCTAGAATTTTACTGGGTCTAAAACTTTCTTACCGTAGCACCATTCCAGAATCGCATTTCGGCTGCCGGATCTCTGCATTTGCGACAAAACGTGCCCGGTGGTCACGTTTACCCATTCACGGGTCCTCCGGCGGGAAGGCCACCGACCCAGGGTGGCGGGAGTGGACAGCCGGATAGCCGATGGCGCAGACCGCGGTTTGGACAGTTAGGAGCCCTCCGGTTAACGTCCCAGACAAACTTGCAGATAAGGCGTTCGGGCTGCCGCGCCGTGGGAGGTTGTGGCGTTGCTGTTCATGCACGAGGTTCATACGGTGCGCGGGCGGTCCGAGGACGAGTTCGAAGCCGCGTTCCGGGAGGGCTGGATGCCCACGCTGGCGGCCGGCGACGAAGCCCGGTTGCTCTGGTACACCAATCAGGCGCAGGGCAGCGGCCCGGCCTACACCGTCATCACCGTGACCGCGGTTCGCGACGGAGCCGCCTGGGAGCGGCTGACCAAACGCGTCCAGCACGGCGATCTGCGCGACTGGATGCATCACACCGACGAACTGCGCCACACCGTGGACGCCAAGTTGATGGTGCCGCTCGCCTGGTCGCCGATGCAAGACGTGTCCTTCGACGAAATCCCCGTCGACGGGCGCGAACACGACGTCAGCCTCTACATGGAAGACACCATGTGGCCCTACGAGGACAAGTTCGAGGAATACATCGTCCGGTGCGGCGAGGTGTACGCGCGCACTCTCGAGCAGCCGTCGTCCATGCTGACCATGCACGCCTCGTTCCAGCCCGCCCTCGGCAGCCACCTGCGCCGGGAGGTGATCCTGATGCAGCGGATCAGCCGGCCCGAAGCGTTGCTCGACCTGCTGCGCACCCACGTCCCGGCCGAATACCGCACCCCAGGTACCTGGCTGCACGACGCGTTGGACCTGCGCGATCAATGGACCAGCAGGCTGCTGCGGACGTCGACCTGGTCACCGCTTTACTAGACGATCATGAACCTCGGCACGCTCATCGACGACGCCGCCGCACGCGATCCGCAGCGGACCGCCCTGATCATCGACGAACGTCGCGTCGGCTACGGGGAGCTCGGCGAGGCCGTCCGCGCTTGCGCCGCCGGCCTGGCCGCGCACGGCGTGGTGGCCGGTGACCGGGTCGCCGTCATCGACACCGCCAGCCCGCTGTCGATTGCCGCGCTGCTGGGTGCGGCCCGTCTCGGCGCCACCGCCACGCTGATGAATCCCGCCCTCACCCCGCACGAGCTGCAAGCCCTGCTCGCCAACGCCGGATGCGCCGACACGGCGGTGGCGGGGCAGGCCTACGCGGAGCGGGTGCGCGAAGCGACGGTGCCCACCGTGCTCACCGATGTCGAGTTGCTCGGCGAGCTGCATCCCGAAATCCCGCTTCTCACCGACCGTCTCGATGACCAGCCCGCGATGGTCCTGTTCACCAGCGGCACCACCGGGCTGCCCAAGACGGTCGCGATCGGCGGCCGCCAACTCGCCGCGCGGCTGGTCAGAACATCGCAGCCGTTCTCGCCGGACACGCCGCCCGCCGCGGTGATGATGTGCGTCCCCTACTTTCACGTGGGCGGTGCCCTGGGGTTGCTGGCCAGCCTGTACTCGGGCAACACCCTGGTGGTGCAGCGCCGGTTCGACGCCGGCGAATGGTTACGGCTGGTCGCCGAACACCGGGTGACCGGCATGTTCCTGGTGCCGACAATGCTGCACCGAATCCTGGAGCACCCCGACTTCGCCGCCACCGATCTCTCCTCACTGGCCGCCATCACCTACGGGGCGGCCGCCGCACCAATCACGTTGATGCGCAAGGCAGTCGCCGCGCTGCCGCACGTGGGTTTCACCAACGTGTTCGGTCAGACCGAAACCCTGGGCACCTACGCGCAGCTGTTGCCCGAGGACCACCACGATCCGGCCCGCGCCGGTTCGGTGGGCCGGCCGCTGCCCGGGGTCGAGGTGCGCGTGGTCGACCCCACCACCGGCGCCGACGTCGAGACGGGCGAAGTCGGCGAGCTGTGGGTCAACAGCCCGCTCAACACCGCGGGCGGCTGGTTGCGCACCGGTGACCTCGGCCGACAGGACCCCGACGGTTACCTCTATCCGTGCGGCAGGCTGCGCGACACGATCAACCGCGGCGGCGAGAAGTTCGGGCCGATCGAGGTGGAGGAGGCGCTGCGGTCCCATCCGGCGGTCCGCGACGTCGCGGTGGCCGGGATACCCGACGAGGAACTGGGTCAGCGGGTGGGGGCGGCGGTCGTGACTCGAATGCCGGTGACACTGGACGAATTACGGTCGCACTGCCGGGAGTCCATCGCTTATTTCAAGCTGCCCGAGCGGCTGGCCATCGTCGACGACATCCCCTACAGCGCGACAGGCAAGGTGGATCGCGGCAGGATCGCCACGCTGATCACCGAACATCGCTGAGCGTTCGGCGAGATCCCTCACCTTGCCCGCACTAGGGCACCAACACGACCTTTCCGATGTTCTCCCGGGCCGCGAGAATCCGATGCGCTTCGGGCGCTTGGGAAAACGGCACCGCCGCATGCACGATCGGCGCGACGATACCGTCGTCGAGCGCTTGACGCAGCGGGGTGATCCAGGGTTCCAGCGTGCCGCGGTCGTCCCACAGCTTCAGCATGTTCAAGCCGATCGCCGTCTTGGATTCGGAGAGCTGGTCCATCAGGTTGAAGCTCGCGCCGTGGCACCGGTTCGACAGCAGCCGCCGAGGTCCAGTACCCATCGCTGACGCCCGGGATTAACGTTCGGTGTGTGACTGATGTGCCCGGTCCCGACGACGTCGAGGTCCGCGACTGCGTCGCAGTGATCGCGACCCGGCTGGAAAAGCAGATCCAGCAGATCAGCGTGACGATCCGGACCGCAATCGAGAACCAGGTCCCCGAGTTGGGCCGCGATGCGCGGATGAGTGAGATGCTGGCCGCGGGCGTCCAGGCGAACCTGCAGATGATCGTCGACGCGCTGCTGCGCGACACACCGGTGGACGAACTGTCTGCGCCTGCGGCGGCGCTGGACTACGCCCGGCGCGCGGCACAGCACGGTCTGCCGTCCACGGCGCTGGTGCGGGGCTATCGACTCGGCCAGCGGCACGTGACCGAGTTGGTGTTCGCCGAACTGCGTGCCCTGAATATCGACGCAAGCGTCAGGGTGGCGGTGATCGAGGTGATCACCACGGTGGTCTTCGAATACATCGACCGCGTGTCTGCGCTCGTGGTCTCCGAACTCGAGGATGAACGTCGGCACTGGCTGCAGAACCAGAACAGCATCCGCGCCATGAGGGTGCGGGACGTGCTGACCGACGGGACCGACGTCGACGTCCAAACCACCTCTGCCACAATCGGTTACCCGCTCGGGCGGCAACATCTTGCGCTCATCGCGTGGTACCCGGACACGGCGGCGGCGGGGGACGAGCCGTCCCGGATCCAACGGTTCATTGCAGGCCTGGCCGCGGCGCTGGACACCTCCTCCGACCCCCTTTTCGCGGCCGCCGACCGCAACAGCGCCTGGATCTGGCTACCGTTCGGTTCCGCACCAAGTCGCATCGTCGCCGACATCCGCGCGTTCGCTCGGCCCCGGCCCGAATCACCTAACCTGGCGCTGGGCGCGGTAGGGACCGGGGTCGAAGGGTTCCGCCGCTCACACCGTCAGGCCCAGCGGGTGCGGGCGGCGGTGCTGGCGCGAGGTGGGGAAAGCCCCACTGCGCCAACGCTTCCGGGTCCGAAGATCGCCGCGGCCACCGACCCCGACATGGTGGCCACGGCGCTGCTGGGTACCGGCGTCGACGAGATCCGCGGCTGGGTGGCAGACGTCCTGGGAGAGCTGGCCTCCGACACCGCCGACGACGCGGAGCTGCGCGAGACACTGCGCGTCTTCCTGCACAGCGGCTCGGTGCACGAGACCGCGGCCGGCGAACTCGCTCTCACCTTCGCCGCGCTCAAAAGCCGCGTGGAACAGGCCGTGGCGCGGCGCGGTCGCCCGATCGACGACCGGCGCGACGTGGAGATGGCGCTGTTCACCTGCCATTGGTACGGCTCAGCTGCGCTGCGCCCGGCCTGACTCATGCACTACGAGTGGGAAGCACTGAGCGGCACGGTCCAGCGCTGCCGGCTCCCGTTCTGCGACGTCACCGTCGGTTTGGTGCGAGGGCACACCGGCAGCCTGCTCGTCGACACCGGCAGCACGCTCGACGAGGCCACGATGGTCAATGCCGACATCGGCGAGCTCGGCGGGCAGCCGGTGACCGATGTCGTGCTCACGCACCACCATTTCGATCACGTCCTGGGCTCACCGGTGTTCGCCGACGCCGAAATACACTGCGCGCCAGGCGTTATCCGCTATTTGTCGACGGGCACCGCCCAGTTGCGTGCCGACGCGGTGGACCACGGCGCCGATGTGACGCAAATCGACCGCGCCATCCTGGCATTGCGAGCGCCGCGGTACGGAATCCGGCACAGCGCCGTGGATCTCGGGGATCGCGCGATCAGCATCGCCTACCTCGGGGCGGGTCACACTCGCTCGGATCTGGTGGTGCTGGTGCCCGCCCGCGACGGCGAAAACGCGGTGGTCTTCACCGGCGACCTCGTCGAGGAATCCGGGGACCCGGCACTGGACGCCGATTCCGACCTGGCGGCGTGGCCGGAAACGCTCGACCGGCTGCTGGCCATCGGGGGACCCGACGCCGTCTACGTGCCGGGGCACGGCAGTGTGGTCGACGCGGCGTTCATTCGCCGCCAACAGGATTGGTTGCGGGCTGCCGCTGCGGACCTGTCGCGCTGAGCCGAACTTAGCGGGCCTTCGTACAGGCTGCGACGAGAGGTCTAACCCCAGACCGTTAGCTCCGGTTACTGAATCGTGGCGGCCTGGATCGTGGCGGCGAGGTCGGTCGGTGGCAGGTGGCCTCATCCGGTGATCTAGCTCACTATCCGGGGGCATACACTCACTGGCGTCAGGGGAATCGGGGCTGAGGAGGAGCGAAAAGCCATGGCGATCGCCGAAACGGACAATGCCGTCCAATCACCGTTCGAGCAAGAGGTCGCCGCCACCGAGCGGTACTTTGCGAGCTCGCGATTCGAGGGAATCACGCGCCTGTACACGGCGCGGCAGGTCGTAGAGCAGCGCGGGACCATTCCCGTCGACTACACCGTGGCCCGTGAGGCGGCGGCGGCCTTCTACCCGCGCCTGCGTGAACTCTTCGCCCAGAAGAAGAGCATCACCACCTTTGGCCCCTACTCGCCGGGGCAGGCCGTGAGCATGAAGCGTATGGGCATCGAGGCGATCTACCTGGGCGGTTGGGCCACCTCGGCCAAGGGGTCCGTCACCGAAGATCCCGGGCCCGACCTTGCCAGCTATCCGCTCAGCCAGGTGCCCGACGACGCCGCTGTACTGGTGCGCGCTCTGCTCACCGCGGACCGCAACCAGGAATATCTGCGGCTGCAGATGAACGAGAAGCAGCGCGCCACAGCCACCAAGTACGACTTCCGGCCGTTCATCATCGCCGACGCCGACACCGGTCACGGCGGAGACCCGCACGTGCGCAACCTGATTCGGCGCTTCGTCGAGGTCGGTGTGCCCGGATACCACATCGAGGACCAGCGCCCGGGAACCAAGAAATGTGGCCACCAGGGCGGCAAGGTTCTGGTGCCGTCCGATGAGCAGATCAAGCGGCTCAACGCCGCCCGCTTCCAGCTCGACATCATGAACGTGCCCGGCATCATCGTGGCCCGCACCGATGCCGAAGCGGCGAACCTGATCGACAGCCGCGGCGACGAACGCGACCAGCCGTTCCTGCTCGGCGCCACCAACCTCAACATCCCGTCCTACAAGGCGTGCTTCCTGGCCATGGTCCGGCGCTTCTACGACCTGGGCCTGGAGGACATCAACGGCCACCTGCTCTATGCGCTCAGCGCCGGCGAGTACGCGGCGGCCGACGCGTGGCTGGATCGCAACGGTATTCACGCCCTGATCTCCGAGGCGGTCAACACGTGGAAATCGGCGGGCGCGCAGTCGGTCGACGATCTGTTCGACGAGGTCGAGTCGAAGTTCGTGGCGGCCTGGGAGGAGGACGCCGGGGTGATGACCTACGGCGAGGCCGTGGCCGAAGTGCTGCAGTTCGGCGAGAGCGAAGGTGAGCCGAGCTCCATGAGCCCCGACGAGTGGAGCGAGTTCGCCGCTACGGCATCGCTGTACTCGGCCCGGGCCAAGGCCAAAGAGCTTGGTGCCGACGCCAATTGGGATTGCGAACTGACCAAGACGCCGGAGGGCTACTATCAGATCCGCGGTGGCATCCCCTATGCGATCGCCAAGTCGCTGGCCGCGGCGCCGTTCGCCGATATCCTCTGGATGGAGACCAAGACCGCGGATCTGGCCGACGCCAAGCAGTTCGCCGACGCGATCCACGCCAAGTTCCCCGACCAGATGCTGGCCTACAACCTCTCGCCGTCGTTCAACTGGGACACCACCGGTATGAGCGACGAGCAGATGAAGCAGTTCCCGGCTGAGCTCGGCAAGATGGGCTTCGTCTTCAACTTCATCACCTATGGCGGACACCAGATCGACGGCGTCGCCGCCGAGGAGTTCGCCACCAACCTCAGGCAGGACGGCATGCTGGCGCTGGCCCGGCTGCAGCGCAAAATGCGCCTGGTCGAGTCGCCGTACCGAACCCCGCAGACTCTGGTCGGCGGACCGCGCAGCGACGCGGCGCTGGCCGCTTCGTCGGGCCGTACCGCCACCACCAAGTCGATGGGCAAGGGATCCACGCAGCATCAGCATCTGGTGCAGACCGAGGTGCCCAAGAAGCTGCTCGAGGAGTGGCTGGCGCTGTGGAGCGACCATTACCAGTTGGGCGAGAAGCTCCGTGTCACTTTGGGCCCCCGCCGCGCCGGCAGCGACGTGCTCGAACTCGGCATCTACGGCGAGGGTGAGGAGCAGTTGGCCAACGTGGTCGTCGACCCTATCAAGGATCGACACGGCCGCAGCATTCTGCAAGTCCGCGACCAGAACACCTTCGCCGAGAAGCTGCGGCAGAAGCGGCTGATGACGCTGATCCACCTGTGGTTGGTGCACCGGTTCAAGGCCGACGCGGTGTACTACGTGACGCCGACCGAGGACAACCAGTATCAGACCGAGAAGATGAAGTCGCACGGCATCTTCAGCGAGGTTTACCAAGAGGTCGGCGAGATCATCGTCGCCGAGGTCAACAAGCCCCGCATCGCGGAGCTGCTGAATCCTGACCGCGAAGCACTGCGCAGGTTGATCCTCAAGCAGGACTGACTGCCGAAACCTGCTCCTGTCGAACGCGATTCGCGCCCGTTCTGAGGATGGGCGCGAATTGCGTTGCGGTGGCGGTTATGTCGTGCCCTGGAAGAACAGTCCCGACAGGTTGTTGCCGATGTTGGCCAGGCCCGAGACGAAGTTGGTCACTGCTACGCCCAGGACGCCGGTGTTGGCGAAACCGGAGATGCCGCCGCCCACGTTGTTGAAGCCCGAGATCATCCCGCCGTAGTTCTGTGAACCCGATCCACCGAGCAGGCCCGGCCCGGTGGAATTCCACCAACCTGACAGGCCGGAACCGTTGTTGGCGAATCCGGAGTTTCCGCCGGCGCCGGCGTTGAAGAAGCCCGAGGACGGATTGACACTCGCATTCAGGTAGCCCGGTGCCGGCGGGACGGAGAACGTGGCGATGGTCGCGCTCGGCAGATGGATGCTCGGGACCGTTATCGGTGGTGTGGTGAACGCCGAAAGTCCGAACGGCGGGATGCTCAGAGCCGGCGTGGTGAACGCCGCGGTGGTGATGTCGGGCAGCGTGAACGCTCCCAGGCCGATCGGGTTGATCGTCAACGCCGGCGTGGTGAACGCCGCGGTGGTGATGTCGGGCAGGCTGAAGGAACCCACCCCAATTGGGTTGAGCGTCAACGCCGGCGTGGTGAACGCCGGGGTGGTGATGTTCGGCAGGCTGAAGGAACCCACCCCAATTGGGTTGAGCGTCAACGCCGGCGTGGTGAACGCCGGGGTGGTGATGTCGGGCAGCGTGAACGCTCCCAGGCCGATCGGGTTGAGCGTCAACGCCGGCGTGGAGAACGCCGGGGTGGTGATGTTCGGCAGGCTGAACGAACCCACCCCAATTGGGTTGAGCGTCAACGCCGGCGTGGTGAACGCCGGGGTGGTGATGTCGGGCAGCGTGAACGCTCCCAGGCCGATCGGGTTGAGCGTCAACGCCGGCGTGGAGAACGCCGGGGTGGTGATGTTCGGCAGGCTGAACGAACCCACCCCAATTGGGTTGAGCGACAACGCCGGAGTGGAGAACGCCGGAGTCGTGACTCCCGGCAGCGTGAACGCCTGGACGGAGATGGGGTCGATGGTCAACGCCGGAGTCGAGAACGCCGGCGTCGTGATGTCCGGCAATGTGAAGCTGCTCAGTCCGATCGGGTTGATCGTCAGCGCCGGAGTCGAGAACGGCGGAGTGGTGATGTTCGGCAGGCTGAACGACCCCACGCCGATCGGGTTGAGGCTCAGCGCCGGAGTCGAGAACGCCGGCGTCGTGATGTCCGGCAATGTGAAGCTGCTCAACCCGATTGGGTCGATCGTCAGCGCCGGTGTGGAGAACGCCGGGGTGGTGATGTTCGGCAGGCTGAGCGAACCCACGCCGATCGGGTTGAGTGTCAGCGCAGGCGTATTGAATTGCGGAGTTGATATGGCGGGCAATGCGAAGCCGGCGACGTCGATGGGAGGGACGTAGATGCCGGGGATGTTGAGCGCGGGGAGGGAGAACCCGTCGATGGTGATCGGCGAGATGCTGAACCCGGTGAGGCCCACCGGGCCGACCGAGAACGAGCCGGTTTCGATGAAGGCGCCGGGTTGTCCGTAGAACGATCCGATGGCCGGGTATTGGCCCGACACACCAGTTTGCAGAGCGATGATGTTGTTCGGCAGGAAGAGACGGATCGGAATGCTGATACCGGGAAAGTCGAGTCGGGGCCCGGTGATGTACGGGGTGGAAATCGTCGGGGTGGTGAACGATCCGGTGGTGATACTCGGCACGTAGATGCCCGGGGTTTGTATCGCCGGCAGTTTGAACCCGCCGATCGCCGTCCCCGCTGGGATCGCGATTGGTGGCACCGTAATCGACGGAATGGTCAGGGTGGGCAGGTTGAAGGAGCCCAGCGCGGTGCCGGCCGGAATCGAAATCGACGGCACGCTGATCGGCGGGATGCTCAGCGTGGGCAGGTTGAAGGAGCCCAGCGCGGTGCCGGCCGGAATCGAGATTGACGGGACGTTGATCGGCGGGATGCTCAGCGTGGGCAGGTTGAAGGAGCCCAGCGCGGTGCCGGCCGGAATCGAGATCGACGGCACGCTGATCGGCGGGATGCTCAGCGTCGGCAGGTTGAAGGAACCCAACGCGGTCCCGGCCGGAATCGAAATCGATGGCACGCTGATCGGCGGAATGCCTAGGGCTGGCAGGTCGAACGCGCCGATCAACGTTCCCGACGGAAGCGTGAACGACGGCACGTTGATCGGCGGGATGCTCAGCGTCGGCAGGTTGAAGGAACCCAACGCGGTGCCGGCCGGAATCGAGATCG
This sequence comes from Mycobacterium kiyosense, assembly GCA_021654635.1. Taxonomy (NCBI): domain Bacteria; kingdom Bacillati; phylum Actinomycetota; class Actinomycetes; order Mycobacteriales; family Mycobacteriaceae; genus Mycobacterium; species Mycobacterium kiyosense. Next base: position 2,946,837 of record AP025179.1, on the reverse strand, counting down.
GTGGCACGTTGATCGGCGGGATGCTCAGCGTGGGCAGGTTGAAGGAACCCAGCGCGGTGCCGGCCGGAATCGAGATTGACGGGACGTTGATTGCCGGGATGCTCAGCGTGGGCAGGTTGAAGGAACCCAGCGCGGTGCCGGCCGGAATCGAGATCGACGGCACGCTGATCGGCGGAATGCTCAGCGTGGGCAGGTTGAACGCACCCAGCGCGGTGCCGGCCGGAATCGAGATCGATGGCACGCTGATCGGCGGGATGCTCAGCGTGGGCAGGTTGAACGAGCCCAGCGCGGTGCCGGCCGGAATCGAGATCGATGGCACGTTGATCGGCGGGATGCTCAACGTGGGCAGGTTGAACGAGCCCAGCACGGTGCCGGCCGGAATCGAAATCGACGGCACGCTGATCGGCGGGATGCTCAACGTCGGCAGGTTGAACGCACCCAGCGCGGTCCCGGCCGGAATCGAAATCGACGGCACGTTGATCGGCGGAATGCTCAGTGCCGGCAGGTTGAATGCGGGAATCGAGATGCCAGGTACGTCCAGCGGTGGCAACGTCAAGTCGGGAGTGGTGATCGCGAATTGCAGGCTGCCCTGTCCCACACCGCGATAGAAGACACCGTTGTTTGCTTGGCCCGTGTTGAAAATGCCGTTGTTCATGTCACCGAGGTTGAACAGCCCGGTGTTGACGTTTCCGGAGTTGAAGAAGCCGGTGTTGGCCGAACCGGTATTGGCCGAACCGGTGTTCGTCGACGCCGGGTTGAAGTTCCCCATGTTGAAGTTGCCGACGTTGAAATTGCCCGTGTTGGCATCTCCGACGTTCAGTGCGCCGGTGTTGAACGAGCCGACGTTGAACACACCGGTGTTGGCTGACCCCGAACTCCACAGGCCGGTGTTGAAACTGCCCGAGTTTCCGATACCGAAATTACCGTTGCCGGAGTTGAAGAACCCGATGTTGCCGTTGCCGGAGTTGAACAATCCGATGTTGCCGGTGCCGGAGTTCAGCCCGCCGACGCCGATCTGGCCGACACCATTCAGTCCGAACCCGATGTTGTTGGTGCCGGTATTCCCGAACCCGATGTTGCCGGCGCCGGTGTTGCCGAAACCGAAGTTCCCATTACCGAGGTTGGCCAGGCCGAAGTTGCCGCCCCCGAGGTTCGCCAGGCCGAAGTTCGACGTGCCGGAGTTGCCCCAGCCCAGGTTCCCCGCGCCCAGATTGCCGCCACCGACGTTGTTGTAGCCGAAGTTGCCGTTGCCGATATTGCCACCACCGATGTTGGCCAATCCGAGGCTGACGGTGAGCAGTCTGTTCGCTGTCACGGCCGGCGTCGCGGCCGCGGCGGGGATGCCCGCGGCAATCTGACCGGGAAGGCTGGAAAGACCTTGCAAGGACTGCGCGACGGGCTTCAGCGCGGAAACGATGGTCGAGGCGCCGACGTGGTAGGCCGCCATCGCCGACACGTCCAGCGCCCACATTTCCTCGTAGAAGAACTCGGCAGACGCAATGGCGGGCGCGTTCTGCCCGAAGATGTTCGACAGCACCAGCGACACGAACGCCTGCCGGTTGGCGGCCACCAGCTCGGGGTGCACCACCGCCGCTCGGACCGCGTCGAACTCGGCGGCCATGGCACCGGCCTGCGCCGCGGATCGCCCCGCCAGTGCCGCCGCACCACTGAGCCATCCTGCGTACGGAGACGCGGCGGCGGCCATCGCGGTCGCGGCCGGTCCCTGCCAGGACTCGTTGACCAGATTGGCCGTCACCGAGGCGAAAGACTCTGCTGCAGTGGCTAATTCGTCAGCAAGGGCGTCCCACGCGGCCGCCGCGGCCAGCATTGGCTCCGATCCCACACCGGCGTAGATCAGCGCCGAGTTGATCTCTGGGGGCAGCACCGAATAGTTCATCGCTTCAGGCCCTCTCTCGAGTGGTGCGCCGGTTCAGCTCTCGGCAACCGAAAGCCCCCGACCCACGGTCGCCATCAAACTGATGACGTTGCGGACAAGTTACGGGGCAGACGGCGGGTAAAAGCATCGTATTTATTAAAACGCGATTTAAATGTTATCAAAACGTTATTCCATGCCTTGCAATTTGCCCATTTACTTTACAAACGCGATTTGGAGCGCAAGTTCCACGCTCCATGTCAAAGCCACGAAGCTTCCCGGGCATGGACTGCTCTGCACACCAACGAAACTCGGCTACCGCAGCGGCAGTGCGCCCCGCGGCGAGAAAAATCCGAAAGTGCGTCGAGCGCGAACCATATCGGGCTCAAATGGCTCGCAAACAATCAGCAGAAAGGTTTATCTGGCTGTCAAATGCTCGAGCTCATTCGTTTCGCGCGCCGTCGACATGTACCAAGGATTCCGGTTGCTGGGACAGTCCGGCTGCCGCGGCTGGGGGACAAGGGCTGTCCGGACCCGACACGCTGTGAACGAATGGCCGACGCGATCCCCCGCGCTGCGGAGTGGTTCACCGGATGAGCCGGCGCACAAGATCGGACGCCGCGCCAGCCGAGCCAAAGTTATTGCGCGCGAATGCGAACCCGCGAAACCCCGGCACGGGTGAAACCCGTTAAGTTTCCGCCGACGGATCAGGGGGTATGCGAACCGCGCCCAACTGCGTCGAGAGTGAAGTTTGGTGAAATTTGATGAGATCTGAAGCCAGGACGGCGTTCGCGGTCTTCGGCGGGGGAGCCATGCTGATCATGGCCGTTGCCTGCGGTCACAGCGACAACAAGTCGCCCAGCAGTAGCACCACCCCGACGACTTCTACGTCGGTGACATCGACGTCGGCGCCCTCGGACAACCCGGGGTCGCCCGGGCCCGGTGGCCCCAGCGGCACCGGCGGTCCGGGCGGCGGTGGCGGCAGCGTCCCGGGTGGCCCGACCGGCGGCGGCGGACCCAACGGTGGCGGCGGCAGCATCCCGGGCGGTCCCACCGGCGGTGGCGGTCCCGGCGGCGGCAGCGGCTCGATACCGGGTGTCGGCGGTGGCGGCGGCGGACCGGGCGGCGGCGGTGGATGCGTCGGCAACCTGTGCGGCGGGTTCCCGTGATCGGCCGCGATCACTGAGACTGCAGTCGAGGACCGGACCCCCATCCGGTCCTCGATTGTTTTCGGCGCGGGGCTAAGGTCGGGCATAGTCCGATCGCAAGGGAGCCCCGATGGCCAAGCTCAGGTTCGGGTATTTCATCGCACCATTCCACCGCGCCGGCACCAATCCGACGCTGGCACTGCAACGTGACCTGGAGTTCGTCGAACATCTCGACGCACTCGGCTACGACGAGGCGTGGATCGGCGAACATCATTCGGCGGGCAGCGAGATCATCAGCTCCCCGGAGGTGTTCATCGGCGCAGCGGCCCAGCGCGCCAAGCGAATTCGGTTCGGCACCGGCGTCATATCGCTGTCGTACCACAACCCGCTCTGGGTCGCGGACCGGCTGATGCTGCTCGACCACCTGACCCACGGTCGCATCATCGGCGGGATGGGGCCCGGCTCACTTCCCACCGACTCGTCCATGATCGGGCTGACGCCGACCGACACCCGTGAGCTGCTGGAGACCAATCTCGACATCGTGGTGCGCCTGCTGGCAGGGGAGACGGTGAGCGCCAAGACCCCCACCCATCAACTCATCGACGCCAAGCTACAACTCGCCCCGTATTCGGATGGCGGGATTCCGTTGGCGGTCGCGGCCGTCGCCTCCCCGACCGGCGCGCGACTGGCGGGTAAACACGGCATCGGGCTGTTGTCCATCGGGGCCACACTGGTGATCGAGGGCTTCGACGCACTGGCCTATCACTGGGGCATCGTCGAGGAGCGCGCCGCCAAATTCGGGACCACCGTCGACCGCAGCAACTGGAGCCTGGTCGGGCCGATGCACATCGCAGAGACCGACGAACAGGCCCGCGCCGAGGTGAAATTCGGCATCGAGCCGTGGTTCCGCTACTTCCAGAAGATTGCGGCGTTCCCGCAGATGACCATGCCCGGCGACCGGCTCGACGAGATGATCGACATGATCAACGAGAACGGTGCCGGAGTCATCGGTACACCCGAGCGCGCCCGCGAGCAGGTGCAGCGGCTGTGGGACCAGTCCGGCGGCTTCGGGTGCATGTTGCAGATGGGCCACGAGTGGGCAAATCCCGCCGCTACCAGGCGCTCGGCGGAACTGTTCGCCGCGGAGGTGATTCCGCACTTCCAAGGGCAGGCCCAGCCGACCTTGGACGCTGCGCGGCGAGCCGGTCAGATGCGCGACGACCTGGCGGTGACCCAACTGGAGGCCATCGAGCACATGACCAAGAAGTACCAGGACGAAGTCGGCTCGAAATAGCGTTGCGCGGCAACGGGATCAGGCTTTGGCGGCCTCGCGTTCGGCCGCCTGCACCAGCTTTCCCGCGAAGAATTTGACCGCACCGCCCATCGCTGCCTTGGCCGCGGGGCCGGTGCCGCGGGCCTTCTCGGTGAACGAGCCGCTCCAGCGGATGTCGGTGCCCCCCGAGGCAGTCGGAGTGAGCACGACCTCGGCACGGTAGTCGTTGACGGGCTGGCGCGGACCGACCAGCTTGTAGGCGTGCCGGCGGTCTTGTTCGTACTCGACCGTCTCCTCCTGGACGAACACGGGGAACATGCCGACTTTGCGGATGGCGCCGACGCCGCCGGGGGCCGGGTCGCCCTGGCGGGCCCAGCTGGACTGCACGACGATCGGCTTGGCCCAGTCCTTCCAGTTGGCGCCGTCGGCCACCAGGCGGAACACGATCTCGGGCGGCGCGCTGGTGGTCTTGTTGACTTCGAAGGAGAACTTCCGTCCCGACATGCCCGACTCCCCACTGTGACGACTACCCGAGTTGTTGCTGCCGGGTACCCTACCGCGCAGCATCGGGACGCCCGGGCGACGGTTCAAAATTTCTGATTCCGGTGCGATGAGCCCTGCGCAGGCTGTAATCATGCACGTTATGGCGCAATCCGTTCTCACCGCCGACGACGGCCTTCCCTCCGGCGTTCAGGGGGCATGCGATCCGCACTTCCTGAATGTGATTCGCGCGTTCGCCGGGCTGTACCCGGGACGCAAATTCGGCGGCGGGGCGCTGTCGGTGTACGTCGAGGGCCGCCAGGTGGTCGACGTGTGGACGGGGTATTCGGACCGCAAGGGCGAGGTGCCCTGGACCGCCGACACCGGCGCCATGGTGTTCTCGGCCACAAAAGGCTTGGCAGCCACCATCATTCACCTTCTCGTCGACCGGGGCCTGCTGTCCTACGACGCGCCCGTCGCCGACTATTGGCCGGAGTTCGGCGGCAACGGCAAGGCCGAGATCACCGTGAGCGACGTGTTGCGGCACCGCGCCGGCCTGTCCCACCTCAAGGGCGTCGATAAGGACACCATCATGGATCACCTGCTGATGGAGGAACGCCTCGCGGCAGCCCCGGTGGATCGCGGCCACGGCAAGATGGCCTACCACGCGATCACCTACGGGTGGCTGCTGTCCGGCCTGGCCCGCGCGGTGACCGGTAAGGGGATGCGCGAACTGTTCCGCGAGGAACTGGCCCGGCCGCTGAACACCGACGGCCTGCATCTGGGCCGGCCACCGGCCGGTTGCCCGACGACGGCGGCGCAAACCTTACTGCCGCAGGCCAAGATCCCGACACCGCTGCTGGACTTCATCGCCCCGAAAGTGGCGGGGCTGTCGTTCTCCGGGTTGCTCGGCTCGATCTACTTCCCCGGCATCATGTCGATGCTGCAGGACGACATGCCGTTCCTGGACGGTGAGCTGCCGGCTGTCAACGGTGTGGTGACCGCCCGCGCCCTGGCCAAGACCTACGCGGTGCTGGCCAACGACGGCGTCATCGACGACACTCGGTTGCTGTCCTCGGAGGCGGTGGCCGGGATGAAGGGAAAGTCCGAGTTCTGGCCGGACCTGAACCTGGGTCTGCCTTTCACCTATCACCAGGGTTATCAATCTTCGCCTGTCCCAGGCTTTTTGGAAGGTTACGGTCACATTGGGCTGGGCGGCACGGTCGGGTGGGCGGACCCGGAGACCGGCAGTGCGTTCGGTTACGTGCACAACCGCCTGCTGACGCTGCTGCTGTTCGACGTCGGATCGTTCGCCGGCCTGGCTCCGTTGCTGCGCAGCGCTGTCTCCGCTGCGCGCAAGGATGGCCCGGTGCAGGTGCCGCACTTCGGTGCGGCCTATCACGACACCGGCGAGCACGAGCCCGCCGCCGGCGAATAGGCGCACCGCTGGTGGGCGCACACGCGGAACCGCGCCGCGATAACGCACGCAATTCCCGGCGGGAAAGCGCAGCCCGGTTTCACTCGCGACGCCGGCGCCGGCCACTTCAGCGGTGGCCGGGACCACACCGCCGCCTGCACGGTCCGGCGGGTACCGGTTTATAGACTGCGCGTATGGATGGCGGCGCCGGTTCGAAACCCGCGGTGCGCGACGGCCTGCTGCAGATCGAGGATTGCCTGGACGCCGGCGGCAACATCGTCTTGCCGCCGGACACCACGCTGATCTCGCTGATCGACCGCAACATCAGATACGTCGGCGACACCGTCGCCTACCGATTTCTGCACCACAGCGGGGCCGGGGAGGGGCGCGTCGAGGAGGTGACGTGGGCCCGGTTCGGCGTCCGGTTGCGCGCCATCGCCGCACATGTGCAGCAGTTCGCCGGGCCGGGGGACCGGGTGGCGATCCTGGCGCCGCAGAGCATCGACTGGGTGGCCGGCTACTACGCCGCGATCAAGGCCGGCAGCATCGCGGTGCCGTTGTTCGCCCCGGAACTGCCCGGCCACGCCGAGCGCCTCGAAACGGCGCTGCGCGATTCGCAACCGGCCGTCGTCCTCACCACCTCGGCCGCCAAAGTTGCCATCGAGGGCTTTCTGAGCACGCTTGCGCAGTTGCACCGTCCGCACGTCTTGGTCATCGACGAAATTCCCGACGCCGCGGCCGATTTGTTCGTCCCCGCCCAGCTCGACATGGACGCGGTGTCGTACCTGCAGTACACCTCGGGTGCGACACGGCCCCCGATCGGGGTGGAGATCACTCACCGGGCGGTCGCCACCAACCTGGTCCAGATGATCCTGTCGATCGACCTGCTCAACCGCAACACCCACGGCGTGAGCTGGTTGCCGCTGTATCACGACATGGGGCTGTCGATGATCGGCTTCCCGACCGTATACGGCGGGTACACCACGCTGATGTCGCCGACGGCGTTCGTGCGCCGGCCGCTGCGCTGGATCCAAGCACTGTCGGAGAGTTCGCGAATCGGCCAAGTGGTTACCGCCGCACCGAATTTCGCCTACGAGTGGGCGGCACAGCGCGGCCTCCCCGCACCCGGCGACGAGATCGATCTCGGCAACGTCATCCTGATCATCGGTTCCGAACCGGTCAGCGTCGCGGCGGTGACCTCGTTCAACAAAGCGTTCGGGCCGTTCGGATTGCCGCGCACCGCGTTCAAGCCGTCCTACGGCATCGCCGAGGCGACGTTGATGATCGCCACCATCGACCACGCCGCCGAGACTTCGGTCGTCTATTTCGACCGCGACCGACTGGGCGCGGGATTCGCGGTGCCGGTCGGCGCTGATCACCCGGCCGCCGTGGCGCAGGTGTCGTGCGGTCAGGTGGCCCGCAGCCTGTGGGCCGTCGTGGTGGACCCCGGCACCGGCGCCGAACTGCCGGACGGCCGGGTCGGCGAAGTGTGGTTACAGGGCAACAACGTTGGGCGCGGCTACTGGGGGCGCCCCGAGGAGACGCGGCTGACGTTCGGCGCCAAACTGGGGCAAACGCTCGGTGTCGGCAGTCACGCCGCCGGCGCCGACGTCGACGGCGACTGGCTGCGTACCGGCGATCTGGCCGTCTACCTCGACGGCGAATTGTATGTCACCGGCCGGATCGCCGACCTGGTCACCATCGACGGTCGAAACCACTACCCGCAAGACATCGAAGCCACCGTCGCCGAGGCCTCGCCGATGGTGCGCCGCGGATACGTCACCGCTTTCGCGGCTCCGGACGGCCTGGTGGTCATCGCCGAGCGCGCCACGGGCACCAGTCGCGCAGATCCGGAGCCGGCCAAAGCTGCCATCCGAGCCGCAGTGCTTGCCAGACATAAGGTTTCGGTCGCCGACGTGCGGTTCCTGCCGGCCGGCGCCATTCCGCGCACCACCAGTGGCAAGCTCGCTCGGGTCGCCTGCCGCGCCGCGTACCTCGACGGGACACTGGGTGTGCACTGATGACCGGGGACCCGTCTGCCACAGATCCCGGCGATGCTGCGGAGCTGTCGGGTTATCCCGTCACGGCGCCGATGCTGCCGCGGCCGGTCACCTTCGACCAACACTGGACCGACCTCACTTTCACGCACTGGCCGGTACGGCCGGAGAGCGTCGCGCACCTGTATCCGCCGGGCACCCGGCCCGACGTCTTCGCCGACGGCAACACCTACGTCGGCTTGATCCCATTCGCCATGACCTACACCAAACTAAATGCGGCACTGCCACTTCCGTATTTCGGTCGGTTCCTGGAGACGAACGTGCGCCTGTATTCGGTCGACGACGCCGGGCGCCACGGCGTGCTGTTCCGGTCTCTGGAAACCGCCCGGCTGGCGGTGGTGCCCGTCACCAGGATCGGCCTGGGCGTCCCGTACACCTGGGCCAAAATGCGAATGTCCAAGTCCGGCAAGCAGATCACTTACCACAGTGTGCGCCGCTGGCCCCGGCGCGGACTCCGCACGCTGATGACGGTCACCGTCGGCGACATCGTCACGGCCACCCCGCTGGAGGTGTGGCTGACCGCCCGCTGGGGTGCGCACACCCGTAAGGCGGGCCGGACCTGGTGGGTTCCCAACGAACACGTGCAGTGGCCGCTGCAGGCGGCCGAGATCACCGAACTGCACGATGAACTCGTCGACGCGGCCGGGGTGCAACCCTGCGGCGAGCGGCTACGGGCGCTGTATTCGCCGGGCGTGCAAACGAATTTCGGGCGTCCCTGTCTGGTTCACGGCAGGCAGTAGCCCCCGTCGATCACCAGGTCGGAGCCGGTCATGTAGCTCGACGCCGCGCTGGCCAGGTACAGGTACAGGCCGGTGAGTTCTTCGGGCCGGCCGATGCGCCCCAGCGGGATCCTGGGCTCCCAGAGGCGGTGGTACTCGGCGAGCGGTTCGACGAGTTCGGTCATGATGTAGCCCGGGCTGATGCTGTTGACCCGGATGTGGTGCGGCGCGAACTCGACAGCCATGGCCTTGGTCAGGTGAATCACCGCCGCCTTGGACGTGCAGTAGTGGCCCACCTGCTGCGGGACGTTGATAATGTGGCCGGACATCGACGCGGTGGTGATGATGGATCCGCCCCGGCCCTGCCCGACCATTGCCCTGGCCGCCGCCTGCGCGGTGAGGAAGACGCCGGTGACATTGGTGCTCTGGATACGCTCGAACTCCTCCGGCGACATCTCCAGCAGCGGGGCGACCGAAACGATGCCGGCGTTGCAGACCGCGATGTCGATGCCGCCCAATTGATCGGTCACCTGCTCGACCATGGCGTTCACCTGGCCGGGCTCGGTGACGTCGCAGGCGATCGGCACCGCCCTGCCGCCGGCCGCGGCGATCTGTTCGGCCAGCGCCTGCAGCGCGTCCAAATTCCTTGCCGCAATCGCTAATTCGGCCCCCGCTTCGGCGTAGGCCAGGGCGACTTGCGTGCCGATGCCGCTGGACGCCCCGGTCACCAGGGCCTTCTTGCCGCGCAGGTCGAACAGTTCCAGGACACTCATAGGCTCTAGTGTGTCCGGTATGGGCAAGTTCTCCAAAGCTGAGATCGACGAAGCCGTCAAGCACTACACCACCGTCGTCGAGGAATGCTCCGCCTCGGGCGACTGGCGGCCCTTCGCTGACCTGTTCACCGAAGACGTTGTCTACACCGAACACCACTACGGGATCTTCCACGGCCGTGAGGCGGTACGGGAGTGGATCGTCGACGTCATGGCGCCCTTCCCGCACATGCGTTTTCCCTCGGACTGGACCGCCTACGACGAGGAGAACGACGCCGTCGTCATCATGATCAGGAACCAGCTGGACCATCCGACCGACCCGGACAAAGACCCGTTCTGGTTCCCGAACTGGACTCGGCTCGTCTACGCCGGCGACGGCCTGTTCTGCGCCGAGGAAGACATCTACAACCCCAACCGGGACGCGCCCCGGGTAGTAGGTGAGTGGCTGCGCGCCGGCGGCAAGCTCGCCACCGACACCATCACGCAGCCCGGCCACTAGCTCGACACGCCGCCACCTCAACGCATTTCGTGCGGTCGGCGCCGAAACTACACGAATTGCCGCCTGCGCCGTCCCGATCGTGCGGCGGCCAAGGCCCGCCCCCAGGCCAGCAACGTGGCGGATTTGACGGCGGCCGGCGTAACGCTGTCCCTCGACAGCAACGCGGTGGCGGCAGCCTTCGTGGCCGCCGAGGCCTTGGACAGGTGCCCGGCGTCGAACGGCGGTTGCGGGTCGTACTCGATGGCCAACTGAATCGCTTTGGCACGGCCCTCGCCCGCGATCTGACCGGCCAGCCACAGCGCCAGGTCGAGACCGGCAGACACACCGGCGCTGGTAATCACGTTGCCCTCGCGCACAATTCGCTCGTCGCCGACGGGAGTGGCGCCGAACATCTTCAGCGCCTGCAGACAGATCCAGTGCGACGTGGCGCGTTTGTCCTGCAGCAGGCCGGCTGCGGCCAGGATCACCGAACCCGAGCACACCGATGCCGTCCAACTGGCCGTCCGATGGGCCTGACGCAGCCAGTCGAGCAGCTTGTCGTCGCGGGCGTGGACCGGTGTGCCCGGGCCACCCGGCACCAGGATCACGTCGGGCGAGGGTGTTTCAGCCAGCGAATGCGTCGCGCCGAGCACCAGCACCCCGGAGTCCGCGGTGATCGGCCCGGACTCGTGCCAGACGAACCGCACGTCGGCGTCCGGCAGCTGCCGCAGTACTTCGTACGGGCCGATCATGTCCAGGGCGGTGAAACCCGGGTAGGTCACAAACGCGATTTGCGTCATCACGATCCTCTCTCTAGGCGAATGCCTTGCGGTACTGGTCCGGGGGGACGCCGACCCGGCGAATGAAGTTGCGCCGCATGGTTTCCGCGGTGCCGAAGCCGCAGCGCGACGCGATGGCGACGACGGTGTCGTCGGTCTCTTCCAGCTGCCGGCGCGCGGCCTCGGTGCGGATCCGATCCACGTACTGGCCGGGCGCCTCGCCGACCTCCTCGGTGAACACCCGGGTGAAATGGCGCGGGCTCATGGCCGCGCGCCGGGCCAGGTCGTCGATGCGGTGTGCGCCGCCGGGCTCGGACTCGATGGCGTCCTGGACGTCGCGGATCGGGGTTCGCTTGGCGCGCGGCATCCACACCGGCGCGGCGAACTGGGTTTGACCGCCGGGCCGGCGCAGATACAGCACCAGCCAGCGGGCTACCGTCTGCGCCACTTCGGTGCCATGGTCGTCCTCGACCAGCGCCAGTGCCAGGTCGATCCCGGACGTGACACCGGCGGCCGTCCATACCTGGTCGCTACTGCGGATGAAGATCGGGTCCGGATCGACCTCGATGGCGGGGAACTCGGTGGCCAACCGGTCGGCGAAGGCCCAGTGGGTGGTGGCGCGACAGCCGTCCAGCAACCCCGCCTCGGCGGCCAGAAAGGCGCCGGTGCAGACGCTGACCACGCGGCGCGCGGAGCGTGCGCACGTCCTGATCCAGTCCAGGAATACCGTGTCGGATCGCGCCTCGTTCACCCCGATGCCGCCCGGCAGGACGACGGTGTCGACCCGTTGGCTCGGATCGGGCAACGGGGCGGCGACGAAACCCAGACCACCCGGTGTGGTGATGGCTTGCGCACCGCGAGAGGCCACCAGCACCTCGTAGCCGCCCTCGGTCATCAGCGACGCCCCGGTGAAGACCTCGTAGGGGCCCACCACGTCGAGCCCCTGCACGCCGGGGAAGCCTGCAATCACCACTTTTCGCGCCATGGGGACAGTCTCGGCGCCACACTGGTCCGTCGTCTACGCCCGGTATCCCACAAATCAGGACAACCCGGCCGGAAGCGGTTTTGCCGGACCTGGCCGACGAGCCGGAAACCGACGTTGGCAGACTGGGGGCATGGCACAGATAACGTTGCGTGGAAATGCGATCAACACAGTCGGCGAGCTTCCCGCGGTCGGGTCTCCGGCCCCCGCTTTCACCCTGACGGGCGGTGATCTGAGCCCCGTGACCAACGACCAGTTCAATGGTAAGCCGGTGTTGCTGAACATCTTTCCGTCCATCGACACCCCCGTGTGCGCGTCCAGCGTGCGCAAGTTCAACGAGCGCGCCGGCGCCGGCGGCGCATCGGTAGTCTGCGTGTCCAAGGATCTGCCGTTCGCCCAGAAGCGGTTCTGCGGCGCCGAGGGCGTCGAGAACGTGTCGGTGGCATCGGCGTTCCGGGACAGTTTCGGCGAGGACTATGGCGTCACCATCACCGACGGCCCGATGGCCGGGTTGCTGGCCCGCGCTGTCGTCGTGATCGGCGCGGACGGCAGGGTCGCCTACACCGAGCTGGTGCCCGAGATCGCCCAGGAGCCGGATTACGACGCGGCGCTGGCCGCGTTGGGCGGATAGACACGGCGCCTTAGCGCCCCGGGGGACTCTTCGCGCAATTACGCCCGGGAAGTTCGGCCCAGCCAATCGGAGGTCGACGCCAATACCGCCCGGCATCCAGCCCACATCCCGGTGATGATGTCGGATGCCGTCGGCAAGTCGTAGATACGACCGGCCACCTGGCCGGTGTTGGCGACGCTGGCATCCATGTCACCGTCGAAGTAGAGCCGCTGCACGCGCTGCAGCGCGGCACCGCCTTCCTCGAAAGACGCTGAGGCATCGAGCTTTTCAGCGGCGGGCGTGCGAATCACCCGCATCATGCGACGGCTGTCCAGGGGCAGCAGCACGGTGCCCGTCTCGTCGGCCGCCACCACAGCCTCCTTCAGGTTGGCGTGCACCGGCGAATCCGCCGAGGCGAGCAGTCGGGTGCCCATCTGCACACCTTCGGCTCCAAGCACCAGGGCCGCCGCCATGGACCGGGCATCGCAGATCCCGCCCGCCGCCACGATCGGCACGTCGACGTGGGCTGCGATTAACGGCAGCAACACCATGGTCGAGGCGCCGAACCGGCTCTTGAATCCGCCGCCCTCGACACCCTCGACCACCAGGCCGTCCACGCCGGCGTCGACGGCTTTCTTGGCCGCGGCCAGGGTGCCGACCACGTGAAAGACGGTGATGCCCGCGTCGTGCAATCGCTCGGTGAACAGCGCCGGATCGCCGGCCGACGTGGTCACGAAGCGAATATCGTTGTCCACCAACAGGTCTACTACCGCAGGGTCGCGGTTGAACAGCAGCGCGATGTTAGCCCCCACCGGCCGGCCGGTGAGGTCGCGCACCCGGCGCAGGTCGGCCCGACCCTGCTCCGAGGTGGTCTCGATAATGCCCAGTGCGCCGGCGTTGGACACCGCAGCGGCCAATTGAGCTCCGGCGATGTAGGTCATCGGCGCCCCGATGATCGGGATGTCGACTCGCGCGAGCGCGCAGACCCGGTTCGCTGCGGGGTTCCAGGTGTGCTCAGTCATCGTGCCGCCTTTCGGGTTTCGCGCAGCGCGGGTCGATGACGTCGCGGAACCGTTCCGCGCGGTGCACCGATGCGCCGAGGCTACCGACCCGGTCGGCCAGCGCCTTGTCCGATGTCACGACACGGATTTCGCCGGGTTCGACATCCCCCAGGATCAGGTCTTGCACCAGCCGGACAATCTCGTCGTCGGCCGAGTTGGCGGCCGCCTGGGGTGCATGTGCCACCTCGATCACCGACGAGTGGAGGGGCGGCTCCGGCGGCCGCTCGAACACCACCGTCACCCGGTCGGTTTCCGGGGCCCACCGCTGCAGGCTTTCCACGAGTGCCGCCATGGCGCGCCGGCGATCCTTCCACCAGCCGTCGGGACGACTGCCGATCACGTTCATTCCATCGACGATCCAGCGCACACCCTCACGGTACGACCTGCCCGAAACCCCGGCTTTCGGAGACGGTTCAGAGCCACCGGCGCCGACGCGACGTCCTCTCGGCCTCAGCGCGGGCCTTCTCCTCGAGGGTGCCCAGCGCGTTGATGACCTCCAGTTGGGACAGGATCATCAACCCGTTGAGCTGCTTGAGCCGTTCCGGGTTGTTCTCCAGCGACTCCTGGTCGTCGATGTAGACGAGCAGAAAGTTGCGCAACGCCTGACTGCCGGCCATCCGTTCGGGGACCTTCATGTTCCGCAGCACGGTGGCCAGGTCAGGTTCGTCGGTCACAGCTCGTCGCCGCCGTCTTGCCGGTTGTCCTCTTCGTCGTCGGCGGGCGTGGTCGCCGACGCCAGTCCCGGCTTGGTGGTACCGCCGGCCGGCGTGCCGGCGCCCATACCGCTTCCCAGCGGCGCACTACTCATCGCCGTGGACCCGGCACCGGCGACGGCCGACACCGTCGACGCCGACGGAGCCTCCACCAAACCGCCCAGCACCGGACTGGCGGCCGCGGCGCCGAGCTGGCCCGGTGTCGTTGCGGCGCTAGCCAATCCGGCGCCGCCACCCAACGCACTCGCCGCTGAGAGCCGCGACATCGGAGTGGAGCTGAACGCCAAGGCGCCCGCGGCGGTGTCGTCGGATTCCCCGTACATCCGGGCGATGTCGGTCAACGCGCTGCCGGTTCGCATCAGTTCTTCTTGCGCGGCCGAGGGTTGTGTCCCTCCAGCGGTGTAAAGGAGTTCGGACGTAGGTTCCCTCGAATAACAAGTCTGAAGGAAGGAGACTAGTCCCCGTGTCGGCGGATATCGCCTGCGCAGCGGTTGCAGGCAGAAATTGATGAGGTGTTCGCCGGCGGCGAGGACCTGGCGGGTGCGATCGAGCAGGTCGCGGTGCTCGGCGCCCGGTTGCTGTTGCAGGCCGCGATCGAGGCCGAGGTGACCGCGTTTTTGGGCCGGGACCGCTATGAGCGGGCCGCAGGCAGTGCGGGCGCCCGCGCCGGGATGCGCAACGGGTACTGCCCGACCACGGTGAAAACCACCGCCGGCCCGGTGACGCTGGAGCGGCCGAAGGTGCGCGGCACCGCCGAGCGCTTCGCCTCCCAGTTGTTCGGTAAGGGGGTGACCAAGACCAACGCGCTGGAGTCGCTGGTGATCGCCGGGTTCGTGCGCGGACTGTCGACACGCGATGTGCAGGCCACCTTGACCGAGGCGCTCGGCGAGACCGCCGCGGTGTCGAAATCGACGGTGTCGCGCATCTGCGAAGACATCCGCGACCAGTTCGAGGCCTGGAGCGCTCGCCGGCTCGACGACATCGAGCTGGATTACCTGTTCCTCGACGGCAGCCACTTCAAATACCACGCCAACGCGTCGGCCGACCCGGTGCTGGCCGCGTGGGGTATCGACACCGACGGCAACCCGGTGTTCGTCGGGCTGGAGGCCGCTTCAAGCGAGTCCGGTGACGCGTGGGAGGGGTTTTTGACCGGGCTCGGTGAGCGTGGGTTGGCGTGTCCGCTGCTGGTGGTCAGCGACGGTGCGGCCGGGTTGATCGGCGCGGTCGAGCGCACCATGGCCGCGGCGCTGCGGCAGCGGTGTCTGGTGCATCGCGCCAAAGCGTGTTGGTAAGGTGCTTAAGAACGCGCCCAAGCGGAGGTCAGGCCGACGGTCGATCTTCGAGGTGCCCGACACGATCGAGCCCGGCCCCGACGCGGTCGGGTATGTGCAGAAGCGGCTCGACGTGTTCGAAAGGCGTTGGCGCGACTCCTATCCGGCAGCGGTGCGGTGTCTGCTCAGCGACCGTGACTCGCTGACGGCCTACCTGCGGTTCCCGCGTGAGCACTGGACCCGGGTTCGGCACTCCAATTTCATCGAGCGGACGTTCGGTGAGACCCGCCGCCGGGTCAAGGTCATCGGTCGGCTGCCCGGCGAGGTTTCCTGTCTGAAGCTGGTGTGGGCGGTGCTCGATCGCGCCTCGGCCGGGTGGCGAGGGTTCACCATGACACCGGCCGGGCTGCGGCTGCTGGCCAACCTGCGCAGGTCGCTGCATGACCCACTTTCCGAACTCCCGCAACGGAATTCGGGAGTTCACGCCGAAACCGGCGTGGCGCCAACCGATTCAGCTGCCACCGCATAGAATCGATTGTCACAGGCCGACTATTCGTTTCAGGTGGGGAGCGAGCCTTCTCCCCACCCGAACGTGGCTATGACGTGAAGCCGGGCACCGGGTAGCGGCCGTTGAGTATGTAGTTGCCGACTTCGGCGATCTTGTAGGAGACCGGGTCGTGCAGGGTATGGGTGCGGATGTTTCTCCGGAATCGGTCGAATCCGTACCGGGGGTGTGTGCCGCGGGCTCCGATGACCTCGAAGATGCGGCTGGTGATGTCGAGGGCGACCTGTGAGGTCAACGCCTTAACGCCGGACACGCGGACCATGAGCTCACCGCGATCCTCGGCGGTCAGTTGTCGGCCTTTGTCCCAGACGGTTTGCAACAGTCGCGCGGCGTCTCGCGCGGCGGCGTCCGCGCCTTGGTAGGCAATGCCCATTTCGCCGTAGGCGCGCACGACATAGGGATCCTCGACCGCCTGGGTGACACCGGCTGGTGTCCACGGGCGGGCTTGGGTTCGGGTGTAGTCGCGCGCGGCGTCGAGCGCCCCCTGCGCGATCCCAAGGTAGACGTTGGCGAAGCTGAGCTGGACCAGTGGCCCGAACAGGCTGGCGGGCTGGAACTGGAAGAAGTCATTGATGATGGCGTTGGGGCCCCGGGGCATGTCGGCGCGCCTCCATCGTGAAACTCCACGGTGCCACTGTCGGTGCGACGCATGCCCAGGGCGTCCCAGTCGTCGTTGACTGTGACGCCGGCTCGGTCGGTCGGGATCACCGCGGTGATGATCGATCCCTGCTGCGCTGACGCGTCTTGAACTACTCCAAAGACGAGCAGCAGGTGAATCAACGGCACCGCTGGTGAAGTGCTTGGTGCCTTCAAATCGGTAGCTTCCGTCTTCGTGGGGTGTGGCACGGACCTTCCAGTCCAGCACGTGGCTGTTGTTCTCGCTGGATGCGTTGCCGGCCCACCAGTTGTGTTGCGCCACCTGGCGGTAGACGTGCTCCGTCTGTTCGCTCGACCCCAAGAGCTCGATGAACGCGATGCACACGGTGTGGTACCCGAACAGATGACCCAAGGAGCCGTCTACTTTGGCGATCGCGGATCCGCCTCGAAGATGGTGGGCCAGTCAGCACCCCATCCCCGAACGTTGCCGGAACTGCCAGCGACGAGTAGGCCGCTGGCGCGTGGGTCCTCGCGTTCAGTGGTGGCCGATCCGCCGGCACGGTCGCGCTCGATGAGGCCGTCCTGCCATCGGGCCAGATCGCGCTGCAGCGGCGGGGTCGGCGAGGTCGGCTGGCCGGGGGCTTCACCCGGTGTTGGTCGTCAGTGTCATGATCCGTTTCCTGGTGTCGTCGGTTCCCGGGCTTGCGGCTACAAGAACTCCGGTGCGGCCCATTGCTCCAAGATCGACCGGGTGATCGATCAGGTCGTTGTCGGAAGGAACCGCTGTGTCTGGTCCAGCAGGTTGATGGCGGATTCGTCCAGGCGTGGCACTGGGTGCTCCCGGCGAAGTCGGGGCCGAATCCTCGGTCGTTCATACCGGGCGCCCGCCGGGGTTGGCGGCATGGATTGTCACCACCTCGTCGTGGTGGTGACGGGACCACTGGCCAGCGCACCGCGGCGTCGACGAGCCGCTGCACCAGATCGGGGTGGGTCTCCCGACGGCGCTGACCGTCCAGACGCTGGCGTATGGGGTTGCGTTGGTCGCCGCGAGGTCGGCCAGTACACGACGCCGTAGAGATCTTCCAGTTCGGCAGCCCACGGCAACGGTGAACAACGCGTCGACTGTGCCAGCGTCTGGACGCCGGCGGTGGTGGGCCCACCGCGGGGAACAGATCAACCTGCTCGACCGCTGGTGGCGGCGCTCCAGCGGTCCGCGGGCAGATCCACGCCAGGTCGATGGCGACCAGGTCGACATCGCCCAGTTTCACACCGCCGCGCTCCAGCGTGGACAGCGGACGGAGCCTCCCAGGTGCCCAGGGCGATCAATGTCTGCCGCCACGGGCCGAGCTGGCGGTCGCAACTCGCGGCGCAAGATACGAATCGCCGCCGCCGGGGACCCTGACCCGGCGCCAGCTCGGCGGGCGACCGCGCCGGACTGTCCGCGCACACGTAAAAGCCCTGAGGCCGGCGAAGCGGGTGACGCCCAGCAGGCGGGTACGCCCCGGTGCCCGCAGCCCCTGCTTGACTAACGGCGGGATCTCCCCACCGAACCTGGTGTAGGCGGGATGGTCGTAGGTGAAGTGTAAAGCGCCCTGGGCGCCGCTCAACACCTCCAGGGCGATACCCTCCTGCGCCAACAAACCCGCTTCCAAGGCGGTCAGCAGCGCATTGAGGAACCGGGCAGTTACTGTAGGCCAGGACATCACGCTCGACCGGAGTCGTGGTCATTGCACGCTCCTACCGGTGGGGCGGCTCAACCCGAGATGCTCGCGCAAGGTAGTTCCCTCGTACTCGGTGCGGAACACTCCGCGCTCCTGCAGCAAGGGCACCACCTGATCAACGAACTCGTCGTAGACGCCGGGCAGATAGGCCGCAGAGATGATGAACCCGTCTGCGGCACCAGCCTCGAAATGGCTGACGAGTTGCTCGGCGATGTGCTCGGCTGTTCCCGCCCACTGCGGCACGAACCCGACGTTGGTCCCGTATCGCCGTCCCAGTTCCCCGAGCGACAAGTCGCTGCCGCCAGCGGTCGCGGAAAACATCTGCAACATGGTCGGCACATGCCGGTCACCAAGGTCGGCCACGATATCGGCGTACTTGGTGTCCAACGGATACGCCGAGAGATCAATCCCGCTATGACTCGACAGGGTCGACAGACCGACCTCAGGATGCACCAGCGAGTTGATGTATTCCAGCCGGTCTCGGGCGATGGCCGCAGTCTCTCCGAGGACCGGCATGATCGCCGTGAAAACCTTCGTCTGGTCCGGATCGCGGCCAGCGGCGGCCACATTCGCCTTGAGGTCCTGATAGGTCGCACGCATGATGTCGAGATTCGGCGAGATACTAAACACCGCTTCGGCCCACCGCCCGGCGAAGCGCCGACCGCGCGGTGACAATCCCGCCTGCAGGATAACCGGCTCGCCCTGCGGTGACCTGGGGACCTGCAACGGGCCGCGAACCGACAACCATTTGCCCTGGTGCCCAACGTATTGGACCTTTTTCGGGTCGGCAAACCGCCCGCCCGCCTTGTCCAACAGCAGAGCATCGTCGCCCCAGGAGTTCCACAGCTTCTTCACGACCTCAAGGAACTCGTCGGCACGTAGCGGATATCGTGTTCTAGGTGCTTGTCGACCCCGAAATTGCGCGCCTCCGAGTCGTTAAGCGACGTCACCACATTCCAGGACACCCGGCCATCCGACAGATGGTCCAGCGTCGCGAAGATCCGCGCGACGTGGTAGGGCGGGTAGTACGTCGTGCGTTGTGGAAACCGTCGCGCCCAAACCCAATCTGTCGGTCGCCGCGGCCATTGTTGCAACAACACTGGTCGGTTCCAGGGCGATCGCGCCTTGACCGCCCAGGCCGACGCCGGTCTGAAGATCCCCACCGTAACTGTCTTCGATCGCCAAACCGTCCGGCAAAAACAACAAATCGAACTTCCCGCGTTCCAACGTCCGAGCGATCCGCTTGTAATACTCACCGCTGAGAAAGCCATTCGTAGCGCCCACGTGACGCCACGCACCGTGGGCGTGGGTCACGTTGCCAGCCGAGAAAAACCCAGCGAGGTGCAGTTGACGGCCTTGGGGCACGGTCGTGGTCAAGGATGTCCTCCCGTTCGAGGAGTGGGCGGTCCGATCGAGTATCTATTCACGAGCCATCAGCAGCACAGGGTTAAAACCTCGATGATTCCGGTGATTCCTTTCCATCGCGCCGGGGTGATCGGATGCACGGTCTGTCGGACACAACGGTCGACTTGCCACCGACGGGACTTCCAACTGCTGCAACGGATTCGACCGGCAATCCGAAACCGGCGTCAGTGAGCATTGAGGCGATCTAAGTAAGGCCAAGACGCCATCGCCGTGGCGGCATCCAATTCGTCAGCGATCGCATAAAATCACCAACGCAAAACAGGGAGCCTACGTGACGCCCCTTTTACACCGCTCCTGGGACATCACCCGGCCGAGTTGGCCGCCAGCATGGTGGCTGCCTCTTGCGCAAACGCCAACACCGCCTGCGCCGAGACCTCCTCGCCGCCGGCGGGAATCAGCCCGCTCAGCACCGAGGCAGCCGCGGTGGTACCGGCGCTAATGCCCTGGCTGCCGATATCGACCAGCTGCGAACCGATGTCTCCCGCGGCGGGGTTGTGGGACATGGAATCCATTGCCATTGAGTGCCGCTCCTGGGTCTTTTGGACAACACATCAATTCTAAGGTGACGGTGACCGCCCGGTTGCACCTTTTCGCAAGCTATGAGCGCAACGCGCAATACTGCGAAATCGTCGCTATTCCGACTATCGGCACAACGGCGACACGTCTGTGAGGCCGCCCTCGAGGGGCCGTATCGAGAGGAGCGGACAAAGACAATTCATGACATTTCATCCGGTCGTCGGCGACGTCGGGGCGCGGGGACACTACCACCCGAGGTGAGCAGAATGCGCAAAAGTCATCACTGCGCCTGCCGACACGACGACGAAGACCAGCAGGTCTGTCCAGGTGGCCACCACCTCGTCACGGTTCTTGCCCCGCCTGGCGACGTGGCGCAGGCCGGCGAGGCCAAGAAAGACGGCGCCCGGGATCGACCCGAGGACCCCCCAGCTACCGGCGAAGGCGCTGAGCATCGCGACAAGTCCCATGCTCAGGTTGGCGTAACCGAGTTCATGCACCACCAATTCGGCGCTGGAATCGTCGATGCCGAGGATGCCCTGAGCGGTGCGTCCCGGGTTCACCAACTGGCTGACACCCGCGACGAACAGCCGAGTGCCCACACCCCAGAATGCCCACCAGACGCCGAGCACGATCGCGGGGTCACCGCCGGAGACGGCCAGTTGCAGGGCGCCCGAGATCATCGGCAAGATCACGGTCTGCAGTAGAACCACGACGATATACATTGTGCTGCTTTCCTGTTCGGCCACTTCTAGGAATGGTTGGCGTAGCTCTGGTCCTGGCGCACATCCATGAACATCTCCGACACGATCCGCCATGCGCCGTCGGCCTGCCGGGCGACGACCCGGATCGAGTGGTTGTCCCGCAGCGCTATCGCTCCACCTCCGACCAGAGACTGGCCGGCGATCTGCAGGTGGGCGTGCACAACCGCGTTGTCGGCGTCGAGGCGCCGCAGTGAGCACACCGGACCCGCGGTCAGCTGCCCGTCGTTGAAGTTGCGGTCGGCGAAGAGTCCGCGCAGGTATTCGACGATCTGTGCACCGCCCTTTTGCACGCTGCCGAAAGCGTTGATCCAGTCCGCGTCGGTGCTGTAGACGCCGTCCAGCAGATCGGCGTCTCGCAGCACGAAGCCGCGGAACAGCCGGTCGAGTGTCGCCAGTATTTCGGGCCGGTCCGCCTCGTCCATCCGCTCGATTCCAGAAATCGCGATGCCGTCCCGCCGATCGATGTGCATGGGGACCTCCCGTTAAACTAACGATTGTAAACTTATATCGGTAAGCTAACATCTGTTAGGATAACGGCGCAATAGTACGAAAGGCGGAGCCAAGAAACATGGCGGGAGTGGCACGCAGCCGCAACCAACGCGGGCAGGGCGACCGGTTGCGCGACGAAATCATCGATGCTGCACTATCTCTCATCGACGATGCGACCGAACCGCCGTCGCTGACGCTGCGCGGGATCGCGCGCCGGGCCGGCATCAGCGCCCCGTCGATCTACCCGCATTTCGCCGATCTGGCGGCGATCCTCGACGCCGTTCTCGAGCGCAGTTTTGCCGACCTCGACGACATCGTCGCCACCGCGATGGTCGGGCCGGCGGCCCCGGATGCGCGACTGGTGGCCGGTTGCCTGGCCTACGTCCGGTACGGCTGGGAGCATCGGTCGCGGTACCGATTCATGATCAGCGGCACCGGCTTTGCGCCGGGCGCCGGCGCCACCTTCGCCCGGATCGCGGACGCACTGCAGGCATGCGCAGCGGCGGGCCTGTCGACAAGCACCGATCCACACTCCGACGCATTTCTTTTGTGGGTGAGCATGCACGGCATGGCGACGCTGGAAAAGCCCGACCGCCGCGAGCTTCGCCGGCTGGGGCCGCTGGATCGGGTCGCCCTCACCGAGCAACTCGCGCGGCGCGTGGCGGGGCTGCCTGCGGATGCGACGCGTCACCTACCATCAGCCCATGCGTGATTCGAAGATCCTCGTCACCGGGGTAACCGGTCAGGTCGCCACACCAATCGCCCTGGCCCTGGCACCCGACAACGAGGTCTGGGGCATCGCCCGGTTCACCGACGCCGCCGCCCGCACCAAATTGGAACAGGGCGGCGTCCGGTGCGAGACGGTCAATCTGGCGGCCGGGGATTTCAGCGGACTCCCGTCCGACTTCGACTACGTGCTCAACCTCGCGGTGGCCAAGAGCGGAAGGTGGGACAAGGATCTGGCCGCCAACGCGGACTCGGTCGGACTCCTGATGGCGCACTGCCGCACCGCAAAGGCGTTTCTGCACTGCTCATCAGCGGCGGTATACGACCCGCCCGACGACGAGGTGCGTACCGAGCGTGCCGCCCTGGGCGACAACCACAAACCGTTGTTTCCCACCTACTCGATCTCCAAGATCGCCGGTGAGGCTGTCGCCCGTACGACCGCGCGCATCCTCGGGGTGCCCACCACCATCGCCCGGCTCAACGTGCCGTACGGGGACAACGGGGGATGGCCGTTCTACCACATGGAGATGATCCTGGGTGGAATCCCGATCCCGGTTCCGTCCGGCGGCCCGGCCCACTACAACCCCATTCACCAAGACGACATCATCGCGACCATCCCGAAATTGCTTGCGGTGGCGGCGGTTCCGGCGACGACGGTGAACTGGGCCGGCGACCAGACCGTCAGCATCCAGCAATGGTGCACCTTCCTGGGCACGCTCGTCGGTCGCGAGCCGGTCTTCGTCGAAAGCGAGCAGGCGCTGCGCGGCAATCCCGTGGACGTCACCCGACTACACGAACTGATCGGCGGCGGCAGCACCGTGGATTGGCGGGAGGGCCTGCGGCGCATGGCCGCCAAATTTCACCCGGACCTGGTGGACGCGTAGCCCGGAAGGCCGCAGCACGGCGGCCGTCGTTCATCGGTAGATGGAGGCAACCCACGGCTGGGTGCAGAACCGGTCCTGCGCGGTGGCCGGGTCCATCCCGGCGGCGCGCAGCGCCGCATCGCGCTGGGCACGGGCACCGGCCGGGTAATCGTCCTCGCTGAGGGCGCACAGCACGTCGCCGTTGCGCACCCATCGCCGCTGCGGATCATCGGGTGCCGCCTGGGCGGCCTGGGTGTCGAGCACCGCAACGGTGGTCAGCTTGTCGTCCACCCATCGGTAGAGCGTCACGGTCCCGGCGATCGCGCTGGAGTGAGCATAGTTGCCGAAGAATCCCTCCGCGGAGACGAAGAAGCGGCGGAAACCGAACAGTTCGCCGGCGCGCACGAACCGAGCCGGTGAGCCGGTGAGCCGCCACGCGGCCATCGGCTCACCACCTGTTCCACCGCGGCCGGTAACCACCAGCAACACCGGCGTGCCGCTGTTGTCGATGTCCTGCAACAGCGGCACGACGCCGGTTTCACCGATCTCCTCGGTGGGCTCGCTGAACTGCTGAACCGCCCCGCCGTGGTCGCGCAGACTGAACGACCAAGCGGGGTCGCTGGACACCTCGAGCGTCATACCCTTGACCGTGAGCACACACCGCACCTGCTGGTCCTTCATCGGACCGAGGTCGATCTTGACGTTTGCGCAGTCAACCAGATTCGGTTGTGCGGCAATTGAACTCGAAGTCGAGGACGCACCCGGAGCGCCTTGGTGCGCACCGCCGCAGCCGCCGACGACGAGCGTCGAAGCGGCAGCCAAGACCACCGGGGCGGCAACGCGGGCGATCAGGCCAGGCCACATCACGTGAGCCTAACCGAACCCCTGGCTCAGCCCAGCACGCCCGATGGTCAAGGAGTTCCGACGCAACCGCTCACGCTGACACGGCGACCGACGTCGACGCACGCGGTGACATCGCCGGCCGGACCCGGCGGCGGGTCAACGGATTCCGCTGCGGGAGCATACTGTTCGACCGTGCCGGCAACGTCGCTGCAACCTTCGATCGAGACGTGCACGCCGTCGACGCTGCCGCAGGCGTCTGCCCGGGCCGGTGCGGGTACCGCAACCGCCAGGGTTGACGCGGCCAACGCCAGCGCCGCGACCGCCGCCGCCGAGCGCTTCAATCGCAGCCGCCGAGCCGGGTTTTCGCTGGTGCAGCCAGTGCTCCCGCAGGTCATCTTCATACCTTTCGCAGATACGGTGCCGAGCCGAATTGCTCACTCCCACTGTGCTTTGTCCCAACCGTCGAACCCTTCCTGCGATGGATTGATTCGGCGGAGGAAATTACGCTCCACCGATCGGGGGAGATCGGGGCCGCTCGAACGGCCGCGCTTCGTTGCCGCGGTCCGTGATGCGGGCGACAATGGGAACGCCCGTCCGCCGGCGGGCTGCCTTGTCGCCGCGAACCTTTGGAGTAGCCGATGGTCAACCCCACCGACCGCGTCAGAGTCGTCGTAGCCGACGACCACCCCGTGACGCGCCAGGGTGTGGTGCGCGCGCTGAAGTCGAGCGGACGGGTCGAGGTTGTGGCCGAAGTCGCCGACGGTCGCGCGGCCCTGGACGCAATCCGGAAGCTGCACCCGTCGGTGGCACTGCTGGACTACAAGATGCCGAAGCTGGATGGGCTGGCGGTGACGCACGCGATCAGCCGGGACGGGCTACCCACCCGGGTGGTACTGCTCAGCGCGTTCGACGACAGTTCGGTCGTGTACAAGGCGCTCGCCGAGGGCGCTTCGGGATACCTGACCAAGGAGTCCGACAGCGACGAGATCGTCTCCGCGGTGATCAAGTGCGCCGGCGGCGGCACCTACCTACCCAGCGAAGTGGCCGGGGGACTGGTCGACGAGGTCAAGCACCGGGCCAAGGGGTCCGCGACGCTGCTGACCGAGCGGGAAAGTCAAGTGGTGGCGATGATGGCCGACGGGCTGTCGGTTCCGCAGATCGCGTCGCAGCTGCATCTGTCGCCCAGCACCGTCAAGACACACGTGCAGAACTTGTACGAGAAGCTCGGCGTATCCGATCGGGGTGCCGCCGTCGCCGAGGCGATGCGCCGCCGGTTGGTGGACTGACCTCCGAGGGTTCAGCCGCGCAGCGGCACCTCGACGCGCAGTCGCGCGCCTGCGGGATCGTCCATGATGCGCAGCGTTCCACCGGCGGCCTCGATGCGGGCGCGTTGTGAGGCCAGTCCGATGTGACCCTCGGAGAGCCGGTCTGCGACCGTGTCACCGCTCACCCCGACGCCGTTGTCCGCCACTTCGATTCGGGCAACAGCGTCGGCGACGGACAGGCTCACCGATGCGCTGTCGGCGCCGGAGTGCCGGACCACGTTGGACAACAGCTCGCGGATCACCCCGAACAGGATCGGGTCGACGGCGTGCGCGACGGGATAGTCGATATCGGTCGTGATAATTATTCCTGACCGCGCTTGCGTTACGGCGGCCAGCTTTTCGACGGCCGCAGCCAAGCCGACCTGGTCGAGAACGGCCGGGTGCAGCTCGAAAGTGACCTCCCGCAACAGCCGGGACGCATCGTGCAGGCTGGCCAACGCGTGCTGCAACGGCGCCTCCGGTACGGCTTTCAAATAGTCGGAGACATCACGCCGTGCTGCCAGGACGTCTTGCAGCGGGCCGTCGTGGATCGCTTCGGAGATGTGTCTGCGCTCGGTTTCCGACGCGGTCATCGTCTCGGCGAGCAATGCTTCCCGGGAAGAGGCGAGTCGGATCATGTCGTCGATATTGCGCAGCCGGAATGTCACCACCATTAGTGCTGTGGCACAGACAAACGTGTAAACCAGCACGATCAGGACCGTTCCCACGGCGCCGAGGCGCGGCGCGATCACCTCATCCTGCAGGGCCGACACCGTAAAGAAAACGACGCTCGCGCCCAGCACCATAGCCGCGCGCGGCAACGACAATTGAACGGCGATCAACCGGGGCAGCAGGGCCATCACCAGCAGCGCCATGTAGCCGCCGGGGGAGAGCCACTTGAAGCCGAACACGGTCACCACGTCGACCAGCGCGAAAACCAGGATCGCGTCGTCGTTGCCGAAGACGCTGCTGCGTTTGGAGAATGCCAGCACCAGCGCACAACCGGCGGTCACGGCGTAGATGCTGAGCAGCGCCGCTTGTACCGGCCACCGGTGTGGATGGGTCTGCTGCAGCATCGCGCCGGCCATGATCACTATCACCCCGACGCGCAGCAGCGAACCGCCCTGCAGCGAATGCCGGCGCTGTTTGCGGAGTACCTGTTCGACATCGGCGCTTCTCATTTGCTCCTACAACGGGTCGATGCGGCGTGCTCGGCGGCGGATCGGAGCTATTGTTACGCAGAGCTTCAGCTATCCATCAAGGATTGGTGGATTGGACTCCCGCGAGCCGCGTGAGCAGGATGTCGGCAAGTTGCTCACCTCGATCTTCTTGCAGGAAGTGGGCCGCGCCCTCGACCCGCACCTGCTCGCCGGCGGTGAGGATCAGATCGCAGAACAATTGTCCCGACTTGGGATACGGGAACACCGGATCGCTGTCGGAGAAGGCAACCAGCGCCGGCTTGTTCCACCGGGACAGTTCGTCGGTGACGGCCTGCATCTGCGCGGCACCGGGCGCATCCTCGGTGATCGGGACCAGCAGCGGGAATTGGGCGGCGCCCGCCTTGGATTCGGCGGTGGGGAAAGGCGCGTCGTAGGCGGCGACGACATCGTCTGACAGTTCGGTGGCGGTCCCGCTCTGCACGACGAACCCCACCGGCAGATCGGGTGTCTTTTCGGCGAAGTCGCGCCAGGCCATGAAGCCTTTGGAGACGCTGCCGGTGAACAGCCCGGTGTTCATCACCATCAGCGCGTCCACGCGATCGGCATTTTCCACCGCCCAGCGCAGCCCGATCGGACCACCCCAGTCCTGTACCACCACTGTCACGTGCTGCAGACCAAGGGAGCCAAGAACTTTGGCCACGTACGCGCTGTGCCGATCGAACGAATACCAACGGCGGTCGGTCGGCTTGTCCGAGCGCCCGAACCCGACGAGGTCAGGGACGATCACCCGGTGCCCGGCCGCGACGAGCGGCGGCAGCATCTTGCGGTACAGAAAAGCCCAGCTCGGCTCGCCGTGAAAGCAGACGATGGGCGCCGCGTCACGAGGTCCCTCGTCGAGGTAGTGCATGCGCAACCCTTCGACGTCGAGGTAGTTCGGCGCGAAGTCGTACCCCGGCAGATTGTCGAAGCGAGTGTCGGGTGTGCGGAAAACCTCTGGGGCGGCAGGGCTCATTGCTGTGATCTCCGTTCATGGGGGCCGGTCGAGGCACAACCTAGCGAATAGTTGACCGACCAGTCAACTATTAATAGACTGCGGTGATGCCCCGAACCTCGGATGCGCGCGATCGGATCGTGCGGACCGCGGCCCGGCTGTTCCTGCAACGCAGCTATCACGACGTCGGCGTCGAGGAACTGTGCGCCGCGGCCAATGTCCGCAAAGGCAGCTTCTATCACTACTTTTCGTCGAAGTCCGACGTAGCGAAAGCGGTCGTCGACCTACATATGCAGGTCTTCCAAACACGGCTGGCCGGCCCGCCGAGCGCGACACCGGCGCAGCGGCTGTCGGGGGTCCCCGAGGCGATCGGCGATATCCAGTCGGCGCTGCGCGGGCAGTTCGGCCGGTTTGTCGGCTGCCCGTTCGGAAACCTGGCTGCCGAACTGTCGACTACGGACGAGGAAGTGCGCTCGCATCTGGCCATGCGATTGGCCGACCTGGAACGCGGCCTGGCGCAGATTTGCCGCGACGCCGCGGCAGCCGACATGCTGCGCGACGACGTCGACCCCGATCGCCTGGCGCATGCACTACTCGCGCACTACCAGGGCCTGATCCTGCTCGCCAAGTTGCACGGTTCAACCGTTGCCGACCTGGCGCCCGCGCTGCACGAGTTCCTCGACGGGCACCTGGCCCCGCAAAGCTAGTCGGTGATCTTCACCATCAGCTTGCCGACGTTCTTGCCGTCGAACAGCATGTTGATCGCCGTAGGTAGTTGATCGAAGCCTTCGACGACGGTCTCCAACGGGGTAAGTCTGCCCTCCGCGATCAATCCGGAGATCTCGCTGATCGCCTCGGGGGTACGGCCGAAGTGGTCCAACACGATGAAGCCCTGTACGGTCGCGCGCTGGATGAGCAGGTTGCCGAAGGCGCGCGGCCCCGGTGGCGGGTCGGCCTCGTTGTACCCCGAGATCAGCCCGCACAGCGCCACCCGCGCTCCGATATTCAGTCGCGCGAAGATGGCGTCCATGATGACGCCGCCGACGTTTTCGAAGTCGACGTCGATGCCGTTGGGTGTCGCCGCGACCAGTTGGGCGTGCCAATCGTCGGCCTTGTGGTCGACGGCGGCGTCGAATCCGAGCTGGTCGGTCAGCAGCGCGCACTTATCCGGCCCACCGGCGATCCCGACCACCCGGGCGCCGTCGGCCTTGGCGAGCTGGCCGGCCACCGAGCCGACCGCTCCGGCAGCGGCCGATACCACCACCGTCTCGCCCGGCTTCGGCTTTCCGATGTCACGGATACCGATCCACGCCGTAAGCCCGGTCATTCCGAGCGCGCCCATGTAGGCACTCGGCGACACACCATCGGCGACGTCGACCGGCATCAACGGCATCGCGTCGGAGGCGACGACGTACTCTTGCCAGCCCACCAGCCCCTGCACGGTCTTGCCCACCGGGTAGTTCGGATTGTTCGAGGCGATGACCTCGCCGATACCGCCGGCACGCATGACCTCACCGATTCCCACCGGGGGCAGGTAGGTCGGCACGTCGGTGATCCACATGCGATTCGTCGGGTCCAGCGAAATCCAGTCGACACGGACCAGCGCCTGGCCCGGACCGATGTCGGGAATCGGTTCTTCACTGAGCTTGAAGGTATTCGGGCCGATCCGCCCGGTGGGGCGTTCGTGGAGGAGGAAGCGTCGGTTCCGATCGGCCATGAGCGAACCGTACTCCGTTGCCTCAAAGGGAGGCGGTACTCCCTCGGATGCGACCCGAGGGACGTGTCGCAGCCCGGTGTTATAACCCACCTATGTCCAAGCTGCGGCGACATCGTCGCCCGTCGTCTGCCTCGTTCCCGGACCGCCCGCAACGGCTGGCCCCGCGGAAATTGTGATGCAGATAACTGGCCGATCTCGTTTTCACGGCAAATTCTCATCTTCAGACACGGTTAGGTCACAGCTTTGCTGGGCATCCTTGCGTAGCGGAGGGGTTAAACCACCTGGTATGGGGGTCCGCATCCAAGTCGGAAAGGAGTTGACAATCGTGGCGAATGCATCTGGGGCGAAGGTAATCGATCTCCAATCGCACCCGCTTTGGACTGCAGCTCAGCGCCGCGAACGCAAACTCGACGAGGCGATGCGCCGCCACCCGGCATTTATCGGCCGGCAGCGTGCTCTCGCATCGGGTCAAACCTCTATCGGCGGTCACCGCGCCCGCGTCTACCGCACTGCCGACGCGCCTGCCTGATGTCTGCGCAGGCAGTCGACCAGGCACCGGCCGACTGACGACCAACTCCTTCGTCGCCGGCCCCCGCCGCCAGTAGTCGGACGCGCACAGATTTGCTACCGAAAGTACGTCGCTGCCTGGATTGCGAAACCGCAAATTGCGGGTGATTGCCGGCCCCGAACTACTCCCGCGACCTGCGCTATTTTTCGGTACCTCTACCAGACCCGTACGTAGTCGACCAGCATCTGCGCCGGATAGGTGCCCGGTCCGGGATCGCCACCGCCCGAACCGGCGACGGCGAGGTTGAGGATCGGAAACACCTGATAACCGGGGTTGTTGAAGGGCCAGTCCGGCAGCGAGTGGGCCGCGACGGTGAAATACGGCTGGGCACCGTCGGTGTAGTCCTGCCAGAACCGCATTCCGGCGTCATCCCACTGAACTCGCCAGGTGTGCCAGGCGCTGTCCAGCGCGATGTTGTGAGTCTGCCATTCCGAACCGTTGGCTTTGGCATGCACAGTGGTCGCCGACGGCCACTTACCGTTGCCGTACCACTCCACGATGTCGATCTCGCCTTGCGCGTCGCTGGACAGCCAGAACGCCGGCCAGGCGCCCGGAGTGAGGCAGTCGAATTTGATGCGGGCTTCCCAGGTGTGGCCGATACCGCCCTGCCACGGACTGAAGACCTTGCCGCCGTAGTAGGTGTCGCCGTCCTTGGCCGCTTTGATCACCAGGTTCGAGTTGCCGTCGAGGAAGACATTTCGCCGATCGTCGCGATATTGCCCGACATGCTCCGGCAATTCCCAATACGTGGGATCCTTGATCGCTTCGCGGGCTTTCGACACGGTCCACTTCGCCGGGTCCGGCGCGGACCCGGCCGGGCCGTCGAACTCGTCGTGAAAGATGTAGGAACCCGACGCCCCATTGGGCGCGGCCTGCGCCACCGGAGCCTCGCGGGAGGGCAGGGCTGCCAGCGCTGCGGAGCCGGTCAGAAGGCCCGTCATCAGCAGCATGCGGCGGCGATCCATTTCGGGCATTAGCAACGCACCCTAGCAGCCGAGCCCGGGCCGGTGCATATCTTCGAGCGCCACCCTGACCGCTCAGCCGGCCGCCGGCGGCCTCGTCATAAAGGTGAGCCGGAAACCGTAGGACGGCGTCTTGCGCCCATTACCCGCGTTGATGAACCGGCCGAACGGTGGGGCGACCGGGGTGTTGCCGGTCGCGGCAACGGTTTCGACGGCGGCCGGCAGCGCAGTGCTGTTGGATACCGACGCCACTCCCGCGGGACCGGTCGCACCGGACAAGGTGGTCCAGCTCGCCGGCACCGACAGTCCGCCGAGTGGAACGGCCCTGCCCAGGCCGGCTGCCACGCTGCCGACCTTGGTCGCGGCGCCGGCCGCAGCCGCCCCCGCGGCCTGAGCCGCACCCTTTGCCGCCTCTGCCGCCGGAATGATACCGCCGACGACGTTGATGATGGCCGGGATGCCGGCGGCGTCATTGGAGAAGGCCAGCGTCGCGGTTTCGAAGGCGGCGACCGAGTTGATGTACGGGGAAATGTATTTGGAGTAGAGCGGGACGATGTCGTCGAGCGGGGTGTTGGCCACAATCCACTGGTCGATCGCGGTGCCCTGACCGTTGAGCGGCGAGGACAGCGTCTGCAGTATTTCGCCGATGCGGGGGACCACCTGCGAGCCCACGTTGTTGAGTTGCGCCTGTACCGCCTGACCCGCGCTCTGCACCGTCGCGTTGGCTTGGTCCAGCACTCCGGCGGGGTTGGTGACCTCGGCCGGTTCGGGCAACTCGTTGAGTTGGGTGGCGGCCGCCGCGCTGCCGGCGTAGTTGTACATGGCGGCCGCGTCCTGGGCCCAGAATTCGGCATAGAGGGCCTCGGTCGCGGCGATCGCGGGAGTGTTCTGCCCCAGGAAGTTGGTCGCGACCAGCGCCGCCAGCAGTGCCCGGTTAGCCGCGATCACCGGTGGCGGCACACTGCTGGCAAAGGCCGTCTCGTAGGCGGCCGCGGCCGCGTAGGACTGACTGGCGGCCGCAGCGGCCTCGTTCCCGGTGCTTTCCAGCCAGGCGATGAACGGAGTCACCGCAGAGACCAGCGCCTTGGAGGCCGGCCCGAGCCAGGGGCCCCCCGTCAACTCGGTGATCACCGACCGATGTCCGGCCGCCGCGGCAAGCAGATCGCCGGACAGCCCACTCCACGCCGCTGCTGCGGCCAGCAACGGACCGGCCCCCGGACCGGTGTAGATGCGCCCGGAATTGACCTCGGGCGGCAGCAGGCCGTAATCGACCATCGCTCGCTATCCCCTCATGCCTGATGGGTCGCGTCGGATCCGCGACCACTGCGATGATTCGGTCGGTTACCCGGCGGCCGGCGGCTTGGCCATGACCGAGGGCTTGAATCCGTACGTCGGCTGATTACGGCCGTAACCGCCGTTGACGAACTGCCCGAACGGGGGTGCCATCGGGAAACTGTTGGCTTCGGCCGCAGCCGGAATCGCCGAAGCCACGCCCGGGCTGGTGGTGGCGTGCCACGGCACCCAGCCAGCCGGGGCGGACAACCCGCCGATCGGAATGGCCTTGCCCAGACCCGCCGCCACACCGCCGAGGTTGGCCGCCGCACCGGCAGCGGCCTGCCCGGCACCGGATGCCGCCGCACCGGCCGCCGACGCCGCACCCTCCGCCGCCTTTGCCGCCGACGCGGCCGGCTTGGCCAG
This sequence comes from Mycobacterium kiyosense, assembly GCA_021654635.1. Lineage (NCBI taxonomy): Bacteria > Bacillati > Actinomycetota > Actinomycetes > Mycobacteriales > Mycobacteriaceae > Mycobacterium > Mycobacterium kiyosense. Next base: position 2,914,300 of record AP025179.1, on the reverse strand, counting down.
GTTGGCGAGCGCGGATATACCACTGCTGTTCTGTCCGAAGGATTGCGTCACCTGCAACATGGCCGCGAGCGAGTTCACGTAAGGCGACAGGTACTTGCTGTACAGCGGGACGATGTCGTCGAACGGCGTATTGGCCACGATCCACTGGTCGATCGCGGTGCCCTGGCCGTTGAGCGGCGCGGACAGCGTCTTGATGACGTCGCTGAACCGCGGCACGATCTGCGCGCCCGCGTTGTTGAGCTGGGTCTGTACCGCCTGCCCCTCGGCCTTGAACACTGCCAGCGCCTGGTCGACCAACCCGGCGGGTTGGGCCACCTCCGCGGGGGCCGACAGCTCCGAGACCCGCGTCGCCTGCGCGGAACTGCTCGCATAGGTGTACATGGCCTGCGAATCCTGGGCCCAGAACTCCGCGTACTGCGCCTCGAGCGCCGAGATCGCCGAACTGTACTGCCCCAGGATGTTGGCCGCGGTGAGCTGAGCCACCTCCGCCCGATTAGCCGCGATCAACGCCGGTGGCACACTGGCCGCGAACGCCTGCTCGTACGCACTGGCCGCCGCACCCGCCTGACTCGCCGCCTCCGCGGCCTGGTCGGCACTGTTGGACAACCAGGTGATAAACGGCGAGACCGCCGAGACCAACTGGGCTGAGGCCGGACCCAGCCACTGCCCCGTCGTCAACGCCTCGATCACCGAACGATGCCCCGTCGCCGCGGCCTGAAAATCGGCCGCCAAATTGCTCCACGCCGTGGCCGCCGTCACCAACGAGGCCGCACCCGGCCCGGCGTAGATCCGCGCTGAGTTCACTTCAGGCGGCAACAACCCGTAATCCACCACTGCACCGACTCCCTAGCTGATTTCGACTAATGCCTGGACTCAGCCCGCCGAGGCGGCGTTGGCCGCCTCGGTCGCGGCGTACGAACCACCACTGGTGGCCAGGGTCGCGGCCAGCGTCGCCTGGATCCTGGCGGCCTGGGCGCTCAACTCCTGGAACCGCTGACCGTGCGTGGCGAACTGCGCCGCGGTCAGGATGGACACCTCGTCGACGGCGGCCGGCACCACGCCGGTGATCGGACCCGCCGCGGCAGCACTCCCGACGTTCAGTGCCGCGCCCAGCGACTGCAGGTTGCTGGCGGCGGCCGCCAAGTGTTCCGGATAAGTCCGCACGAAAGACATGGAATTCCTCCAGTGATGATTGGGAAAGTTCGACACGGCACGTCTGTGTGTCGCCGTTATTTCGACACGCTATTGACTCGGCACCGATCGGCTCAACGCCGCCGCGGGGCCAGAACACCCTGATCTTGATGTTTTGGCAATAATCCCGTTGATTTTTAGTCACATGAACCTCATAGATTTCACGCAGTTTCAACGCAGGATGCGATGGCATGATGAATTGGTTTCGCCGCGGCCCGCGGACGGCAGCCTGCGGGTAGCGGCGGGGGCACGGCCGGCGGCCGATCACCCCACGCATTCTCAGCCGCGCGGCCTCGGCCGCCGCACGGCGTGCGACCTCGAAGTACACGCGCATAACCGGTGAATTCCGGTTTCCTGCTTTGCTTTTCCGGGCCGGCCGGGGAGTGGGTTACGCAGGCCGGCACTGCGCGCCCGACATGGCCTGCCGACGTTGACTCCCGACGCTCCCGCCGCAACTCCGCGATCACCCGCCCCGGCGCCGTGTCCGACGTCAGGAAATCACCGCCGCCGGAGCGGCCCTTAGCACACAGTCGGCATTCCAGCGAAGAGAACGCCGCATGGTGAAATTATCTATCTCGCCAGCAATAATTTCACTCACCGTGATTATTTTGCGTTCGCTTTGCTTTTTCGGCCCCGACGGCTGCCGCGTTATTCTCGCGGTGATTTTATTCCCGGTCGGCCGACGCCGACGAAAGGTTTGCTGGGCGACCTCCCGGGGCACGAGCGTTGCGGCATCGGTGGCCGAGGCGTAGCTGCGGTGTGACCGTGCCGCAACCCCGACCAAGGACGCTTGATCCTCATGACGGCGCTTCTGGTCGCGTTCGCACTGGTGACGGCTCTAGGCACCGGTTATCAAGTCGGCCGACACGCAAGCAGTCGGTCGGCACCCCGGCTCCGACCGACGTCGTGGCGCAGACGCACCAGTCGAGTAGCCGTGGGCAGGGCCGCCGCCAGCCTGGCTGTGCTGGTGATTGCCCGGCGGATCCAGGGCGGTCTCGCGGGCCGGCGGACGCCACCCGCCTTCGCAGGCCGCAGCGCCGCCCGCCGGTCGGCGCGACGCAGCTAAGACTGCCTGCCGCTACAGCTTGCCCGCGACGAAGTCGGCGGCCTGATTGGCCATTCCGTCCTTCACATAAGCGCTGGCCAAGTGTTGCGGCCAGTTCTCTTTCCAGGTGTTGGGATCGGCGGGATTGCAGATCGGATCAGCACCGTGGCACAACTCGATGGTCCGGTCGTTGTAGATCGGGTTGAAGTTCGTGATCGGCCCCACCCACTGACTGCCGTTACCGAACAAGGCGACCGCGGCGATGTGCTGGTCGGTGCCTTCGGGCAGTGGACTGTCGAATCCGAACGCGCTCATCGGCACCGCGAGCACCACATCGGTGACCGCGGCGCCCAGCGAATACCCGCCGAGGACCAGACGGGTGTTGGGGCAGCTATTGACCATGTACTGGATGTGACGGCTCATGTCGTTGGCACCGACGTCGATCTCGGTGTCGGCGGGGTACTTGACGGCGTAGGTGCCCATGCTGCGGCCACCGACCTTCGAGCTCAATGAATTGATGAACGCATTGCCCAGCACCCCGGTCCCCGGCGATTCCAGCCGACCGCGGGCAAAGACGACCTCTACATCCGGACAGTTCGCCGCGCCGGCCGGGGGCGGCGCACCGGGCGTTCCGGCGGGTAGCAACACGGCGGCACACCACGACGCGACCACGGAAGCGATCACCGCGAAGCCGAGATCAACCGATTTGCGGACGTTCAGAGCGGGCACAGCACGATCGTAACGACACCGCCCCGTTGTGGCTCGCGGAATAATCCGGCGGCCTGGCCGGCGGTCACCGGGGTCGCGGCCGAGGAAGACGCCGGGCGCCGAGGCCGCTTTGTTACCATCGCGCGATGCCGGCTGAATCACCAGGTCAACGCGAAATGCGCCCGATCACCCGGCGGGCAGCCCTGAAATCCGCCCTGCGATATTCCGCCGTTCCGGTCGCGCTGGGCCTGGGGACGTTCGCGGCGACGGGCGGCGCCCCGAAGGCGTCGGCCGCCAACGGCCAGCTGATCGATTTCGCAGAGCGCAGGGTCCCGCCCGAGGAGATCAAAGCGGCCGGATATGACGGCGTGGTGAATTACGTATCCACTGAGCGTCCGGGCGCACACTTCGAGGCGAAGCCCATTACCCGCGCGTACGCCGACTCACTGCGGGCCGCCGGTCTGCACATCGTCAGTAACTTCCAGTACGGCAAGCCGGGCTGGCCTGACTCGCCCTCGGATTACACCCGCGGGTACGACGGCGGTGTCGCCGACGCGCAGACCGCGCAAAGTCTGCACGCTGCCGCCGGTGGGCCGCCGTCCGCGCCCATCTTCTTCAGCGTCGACGAGGACATTGACGCCGATACCTGGAATTCTGTTGCGCTGCCGTGGTTTCGAGGCATCAACTCGGTTTTGGGGGTCGGCCGCTCCGGTATCTACGGGAGCTACCAGGTGTGCGGGTGGGCGATCAGAGACGGCGTCATCGGCAACTCGTCCACCCCGGGCCACCGCTGGGCATGGCAGACGATCGGCTGGTCACACGGGCAGCGCGAACCCGCCGCGGTGCTGTATCAACGAGTGCTGGACGGTCCGGTCATGGGCGGCATCCGGGTGGATGTGGACGACATCCTGGCGTCCGACTACGGGCAATGGGACTTGAATCGCTGAATCGTCGATCGCCGGCACGGCCAATCGCTGCAACGATCAACGCCGACGGGCGCGTGTCGCTGAACGCACGGCACCCCGCGAGCCCTCGCTCGCGGGGTGCCGCACTGCAATCAATCGCTACTTGATGTCGAACCGGTCGCTGTTCATCACCTTGACCCAGGCCGCGACGAAGTCCTCGACGAACTTGCCGTGGTTGTCGTCCTGTGCGTACACCTCGACGAGGGCGCGCAGCACCGAGTTGGAGCCGAACACCAGGTCATTCGCCGTCGCGGTCCACTTGAGGTCGCCGGTGCTGCGGTCGCGTCCCTCGTAGACGTTCTCCGCGGACTCCGACGGCTTCCACTCCGTGCCCATGTCGAGCAAGTTGACGAAGAAGTCGTTGCTCAACACGCCGGTGCGGTCGGTGAACACACCATGCTTGCTGCCGCCGTGATTGGCGCCCAGGACCCGCAAGCCGCCCAGCAGCACCGTCAGTTCCGGCCCGGTGACGCCCAACAAGTAGGCCCGCTCCAGCAGCAACTGCTCGAGTGCGGCCTTCTCTCCGGGACGGAAATAGTTGCGGAAGCCGTCGGCGCGCGGTTCGAGCACGGCGAAGGATTCCACGTCGGTGCTCTCCTGCGTGGCATCGGTCCGGCCCGGCGTGAACGGCACGGTGATCTCGTGGCCCGCGTCCTTGGCCGCCTTCTCCACCGCGGCGGAGCCAGCCAGCACGATCAGATCGGCCAGCGAGATCTTCTTGCCGCCGGCGGCGGAGGCGTTGAAGTCCTGCTGAATCTGCTCCAGAGCGGACAGCACCTTGTCCAGCTCAGCCGGCTCGTTGCCCTCCCAACTGCGCTGCGGTTCCAGCCGAATCCGGGCGCCGTTGGCTCCGCCGCGCTTGTCGGTGTTGCGGTAGCTTCCCGCCGCCGACCAAGCCGTTTTCACCAGTTGCGGAACCGACAGGCCGGCGTCGAGCACCTTGCTCTTCAGCGCGGCGACGTCGTTCTCGTCGACCAGTTCGTGGTCGACGGCCGGAACCGGGTCCTGCCAGAGCTGCGGTTCGGCGACCCACGGGCCCAGATAGCGCGTGATCGGACCCAGGTCGCGGTGCAACAGCTTGTACCACGCCTTGGCGAAAGCCTCCGACAGCTCGTCGGGGTTCTTCAACCACCGCGAGGTGATCTCGCGGTAGATCGGGTCCTCACGCAGCGACACGTCGGTGACCAGCATCGTCGGGGCACGGCCCGGCCCACCGAACGGATCCGGGATGGTGCCCGCGCCGGCACCGTCCTTGGCGGTGTACTGCCAGGCTCCCGCGGGACTCTTCGTCAGCTCCCATTCGTAGCCGTACAAGGTCTCCAGGAAACTGTTGTCCCACTTGGTCGGGGTAGGTGTCCACACCACTTCCAGGCCGCTGGTGATGGCGTCCTTGCCCACGCCGGTGCCGTAGGAACTCTTCCACCCCAGCCCCTGCTGCTCGATCGGGGCAGCCTCGGGCTCGGGCCCGACGAGGGTGGCATCGCCGGCGCCATGGGTCTTGCCGAAGCTGTGGCCCCCGACGATGAGCGCTGCGGTCTCCTCGTCGTTCATGGCCATCCGGCCGAACGTCTCGCGGATGTCGTGCGCTGCCGCCACCGGGTCCGGCTTGCCTTCGGGCCCTTCGGGATTGACATAGATCAAGCCCATGGTGGTCGCGCCATAGGGCTGCGCGAGGTCGCGCTCACCGGAGTAGCGCTTGTTGGTGCCCAACCACTCGTCCTCTTCGCCGAACAGGACCTCCTCGGGCTCCCACACGTCTTCGCGGCCGAAGCCGAAACCGAAGGTCTTGAAACCCATCGACTCCAGGGCCACGTTGCCGGCGAACACCAGCAGGTCGGCCCAGGAGATCTTGTTGCCGTGCTTCTTCTTGACCGGCCACAGCAGCCTGCGTGCCTTGTCCAGGCTGGCGTTGTCCGGCCAGCTGTTGAGCGGGGCGAACCGTTGCAGGCCCTGGCCGCCGCCGCCACGCCCGTCGAAAATCCGGTAGGTACCAGCGGCGTGCCAGCTCATCCGGATGAAAAAGCCGCCATAGTGCCCGTAGTCGGCGGGCCACCAGTCCTGCGAGGTGGTCATCACCGACACCAGGTCGGCTTTGAGCGCTTCGACGTCGAGCTTGGCGAACTCCGCGGCGTAGTCGAAGTCGTCGCCCAACGGGTTGGCCTGCGGAGAGTGCGGATGCAACCTCGACACGTCGATCTGGTCCGGCCACCAGTCCCGATTGGTCCGCGGCGCATGCGACTTCGGTTTGGGCGACGGGATCGCCGGATTTTCACTCTCACTGGCGCTGGCCGTGTTCTCGGCTGTCTCGGATGACACAACATTCCTTCCGGGTTAGGTGAAACGGGCTGCGATCACGGTTGTGATCAGGAATCAACACTCGAACAGTCGGGGCACAGGCCCCAATAGATGACTTCGGCCTCGTCGAGAACGAAGCCATCCAAGACGTTGTTGTCGTCCGACGGCGTCAGGCACGGGGCATCGCCCACCGCACAATCGATATCGGCGATCACTCCGCACGAGCGGCACACCACGTGATGATGGTTGTCTCCCACCCGCGACTCGTAGCGCGCCACCAACCCGGACGGCTGAATCCGCCGGACCAGTCCCGCGGACGTCAAAGCGCCCAAGACGTCGTACACCGCTTGCCGGGAGACGTCAGGCAGGCGGAGTCGGACTGCGGAGAAGATCGTGTCGGTGTCGGCGTGCGGATGAACCTGCACCGCCTCCAGCACCGCGATTCGTGGTCGCGTCACCCGCAGATCCGCCAATCGCAATTGCTCGGCGTAATCCTGAGCTGAGGACACACGGCCCATATTTCGCGCTCATCTGGAATCAGTCAAGAGTCTGCCAACTCTGGATTTCGCCGTGTGGTCCACGGACATCGGGCGACGGAACCGCGAGCCGCAACGCCTCGATCAGCCGGTGACCGCCCGGTCCATCGACCCCGGCGACGCGCCGGAGATAGTCCGCCGGAGAAGGGCGGCATGCCACCGGCCGCGGAGCTAATACTCATCGCCGGACCCGGCAGCGTTTGGAAATCCCGACCCGGGTGTACTAGGTAGCTACTATCCCGACTGCAGAAGGGCCACCGATGAAGCGCATTGCACCGGCCGTGATCGTCATCGCGACGCTGATGTTCACCGGCTGTTCGCCCTCCCAGGTCATCAACACCGGTGGCGACACCAAGTGCAAGGATTTCGTGACGCAAGACGAGAAGAAGCAGACCGAAGAAGTCACCAAGATGCTCAAGGACGCCAGCGGCGCCGAGCCCGAGTCCATCAAGGTCACCGCGACCCGTGCGTCGACGCAGACGTGGTGCCAGACGCTGGGCAAGCCCGACAGCAAAATCTCCGAAGCCCCGCACCTCTGATCTCGAGGCGACCGGACGGCTGTCCAGTTCGGTTGCCGCTGCCTAGACCCAGCAAGGTTTCGAGACAGAACGCCACCGGGTTACCAGCGCCGTCGGCGCGGCCGTTAAGTTCAGCTGATGAGCGATGACGATGCGAGCCGGCGGTTGTTCGCCCTCGCCGAGCGGGTGCCCGGTTTCATGCCCGAACACGAGGGCCGCGCACTCTACGAAGCTGCGCTGCGCTACCTCGACGGCGGCGTCGGTGTTGAGATCGGCACCTACTGCGGCAAGTCCGCCCTGATGCTGGGCGCCGCGGCGATGCAGACCGCCAGTGTGCTCTACACGATCGACCATCACCACGGATCGGAAGAGCACCAGGCGGGCTGGGAGTACCACGACGCCTCCCTGGTCGACGAGGTCACCGGACTGTTCGACACGCTGCCCTCCTTTCGCCGGGCACTGGACGCCGCCGGGCTCGACGAACACGTCGTCGCGGTGGTCGGCAAATCCCCGGTCGTCGCGCGGGGGTGGCGCGCGCCGCTGCAGTTGCTGTTCATCGACGGAGGCCACACCGAGGCAGCGGCGGACCGCGATTTCGACGGCTGGGCGAAGTGGGTGTCCGTCGGCGGGGCGCTGGTCATCCACGATGTGTTCCCCGACCCCGCCGACGGCGGCCGGGCTCCCTACCAAATCTATTGCCGCGCACTGGATTCCGGTCAGTTCACCGAGATCCGCGCGGTGGGCTCACTGCGGGTGCTGGAACGCACCGGCGGCGAAGTCGGCGCCCCGGTCTGAGCTGAACGAGCAGCTAGCGGCCGGGCCCGGCCGGCACGCACTCACAGTCGAAGTCGGTCTGCAGGCCCAGCGGTAACGCATCCCCGCGGAAGATTCCGCTGCCCGGCGTGGTGCCGGACAGCGCATCGGCGGCCAGGATCATCGCCGCCCCGGTCCAGGTGGTGCGCTCTTCGGGCCACCGCTTCCCGTCGGCGAACACCAGACCCGTCCAGTAGGAGCCGTCGGCTTCGCGCAGATGTTGCATCGCGCCGAACTGCCGATGCGCGGCGGTCCGGTGACCGATCGCGTCGAGAGCCAGCACCAGCTCACAGGTTTCGGCACCGGTGACCCAGGGCCGATCCAGCACACACCGGATACCCAGACCGCCCACCACGAATTCGTCCCAACGCCCTTTGATGCGGGCTGCGGCCTGCGGACCCCGCAGCGCGCTGCCCAGGATGGGGTAGTACCAGTCCATGGAGTAACGGTCTTTCTCGGTGAACACCTCGGGGTGCGCAATCAGCGCATGACCCAGACGTCCTACCGCCAGTTCCCATTCCGGCTGTGGTTCCCCGATGAACGCGGCCAGCGCCAGGGCACACCGGATGCTGTGGAAGATGCTCGAGCAGCCGGTCAGCAGCGCCTCCGGCACCGGCCCGGCTTCGCTTCTGGCCCAACAGATCTCACCGTAACCGACCTGAAGATCGATGACGAAGTCGATGGCCTTCTGCACCACCGGCCACATCTCGGTGGCGAAGTCCTCGTCACCGGTGATCAATACGTGGTGCCAGACGCCGGTGGCGATGTAGGCGCAGAAGTTGCTGTCGCTGTTGGCATCTTCGACGACACCGGAACGGATCTGCAGCGGCCAGGAACCGTCTTGCGCGCTGCGTGCGACGACACCAGTCGAACGCAGCGCGGGCCGGCTCCAGCAGTCCGGCCGCGGTGAGCGCCATCGCGTTTTCCACGTGATCCCAGGGATCGGTATGGCCACCGGCGAACCAGGGGGATCGCACCCGAGGGTTCCTGCGCCGCGGCAATGGATGCAGCAGTTTGCCGGCACTGCTCTGGCGTGAGGACACCGGGCACCGCCGGCGGGTTATCCCGATGCAACTGAATACCCTTGTTCCGTTTGACTTCCGGTAGGCCGGGGCTTGGCGAAATACAGTGCCACGCTCTTACCCACCAGCGGATTGAGCACCTTCTCCGCCAGCTGGGTGACTTTGGGCCGTTGCATCAGGTCCCACACCAGCAGTTTGTGGTAGGCGGTGACAGCGGGATGGTCGGTATTGCCCACGCCCACAGCACATTTGAGCCACCAGAACGGAGAGTGCAATGCGTGCGCATGGTGCGTGTGGGTCAATTCCAGTCCGCTGCCCAGGATCTTGTCCCGCAGCGCACTGGCCCGGTAGATACGCACATGGCCACCGTCGTTGCTGTGGTACTCCTCGGACAGCAGCCAACAGACCTGCTCGGGGAGCCAGCGCGGCACGCTGACCGCCAACCTGCCACCGACTTTGAGGACCCGGATCAACTCGGCGATGGCGGCGTCGTCCTCGGGAATGTGCTCCAGGATCTCCGAGGCGATCACGCAATCGAATGTCTCGTCGGCGTACGGCAGGTTGAGTGCGTCGCCGCGAACGACTTTCGCGGCAGCACCCTCAGGCGCCTCGCCGTTGTTGGCCATCGCGCGCAGAATGGCGTCCACCGAACGTAGGTCGTCTTCGTTCTGGTCGAACGCGACCACGTCCGCGCCGCGCCGGTACGCTTCGAACGCGTGCCGACCGGCCCCGCAACCCACGTCGATAACGGTGGTGGCCGGCCCGACAGCCAGGCGATCAAAGTCGACCGTCAGCACGGTGCCGCACCTTCGGCGTTGCCGACGCGGGCGATGGCCCGCTCGTACACCCGAACAGTCTGGGCGGCCACCGCCTCCCAGCTGAACACGCTCACCGCGCGTTCTCGGCCCGCCTTGCCCATCCTGCGCCGCGTCTCCGGCGAGTCGAGCAGCCGGCCCAGGGCGTTGGTCAGCGCGTCGACGTCGGCGGGGGCCACCAATTCCGCGCAGGCGCCGTCGGTCCCCAGGACTTCGGGTAGCGCACCCACCCGGCTGGCCACGATCGGGGTTCCGCTCGCCATGGCCTCCACGGCCGGCAGCGAAAACCCTTCGTAGAGAGAGGGAATGCAGGCAACCTCCGCTGAGGCGAACAATGCGGCAAGGTCGGCATCGGACAACCCGCTGGCGATGTGGACGATGTCGGAGATGCCGAGCTCGGCGATGAGTTTGTGGGTGGGCCCGTGTGGTTCCACCCGTGCGACCAGTCGCAGCTCCAGATCTCTGTTCATCCGTAACTTGGCGATTGCGTGCAGCAGCGTACTGACGCCTTTCAGGGGCGTGTCGGCGCTCGCGATCGCCATCACCCGGCCCGGTTGCCGGGGCAGCGAAACCGGTTGGAACAGATCGGTATTCACGCCCAGCGGCACCACGTGCAGCTGGTCCGGCGACACACCGAAATCGGTGACGATGTCCTGCGCGGACGACGACGACACCGTCAGCAGGTCGGGAATCTGGGCGGCCACCTGCTTTTGCATGTTGGAGAACCCATACCAGCGGTGCACCAACGGTTTGCGCCACCACTTCGCGGCCGCGAGATCGAGCACCCGGTCCCGGGTGATGGGGTGGTGCACGGTGGCCACGACCGGCATGCCGGTGTCGGCGATGGTCAACAGCCCGGTGCCCAGGCTTTGGTTGTCGTGGACGACGTCGAAGTCGGCGGCCCGTTCGGCCAGTATCCGGGCCACCCGCAAGGTGAAGGTCCGCGGCTCCGGGAACCCCGCGGTCCACATGGTGGCGAGTTCGAGCAGGTCGATCGAGTCACGGATCTCGCTCGGCCGCGGCACCCGGAAGGGGTCCGGTTCGCGGTACAGATCCAGGCTCGGCACCTTGGTCAGGCGCACCCGAGGGTCGAGCAACTCGGGGTATGGCTGACCGGAGAACACCTCGACGTCGTGGCCGAGATCTACCAGACCACGGCTCAGATGACGCACATAGACACCCTGCCCGCCGCAGTGATCCTTACTCCGGTAGGACAGCAGAGCAATTCGCATAGTCAACCCTTTACCGCCAACGACCGAATGGAGGGAAGGGCACCAATCCCATTGCGGTCAACGAACCCGAGAACGGTGCGGCAGCAAACTGGACATGTGTCCAGATGATAGTTCGGTCGGCTAAACAGCGCAAACGCATTCCCGAGACGATCACGCCAAGCGGGCCGCCCGCGTGCGGCGTTCGCGCCGCACTTGGGCGACCACCAAGCCTGTCTCGCAGACTGTCTCGGACTTGTCGCATGTTCGCTTCCCCCACGTTGCTCGCCGGGGGAGCACCCCAACCCGTTGGTCCCAAGCTACGACACGGCCCGTCGGCCGGCGCGAGCGGAGACCTTGGCCGCGCCGTGCCGAGGTCGATCGGGCTAAAAACCCGTCGAATCGGTTTAGTCTCATCGTGATGACCCGGCCACGCCTCCCGAAGGAACTCCGCCACCGCGATCCAGAGTTCATTCGCGCCATCCTGCCGCCCCTGTGGCTGGCCTCGACAGTGTGGTTCCGGGCCGAGGTCAACGGTTTCGAGAAGGTGCCGGATGAGCCGGTGCTGTTCGTGGGCAACCACAGTGGTGGGGGCGCCACCCCGGACACTTTCATCTTCTTGCTCGCCTACAACACCTATTTCACCGTCGAAGGCCGGCCGCTCTACGCGCTGGCACACGACACCATCGCGGCCGCGCCGTTCATCGGCGGGCTGACCCGCAAGCTCGGTGTAGTTCCCGCCGCGCACTCCTTCGCCGAACGCGTCTTCGCATGTGACGGCTCGGCTCTGGTGTACCCGGGCGGCGACGTCGAGGCACTGCGGCCATGGCGCGACCGGAACAAGATCGTGTTCTCCGGCCGCAAGGGATACCTGCGGCTGGCGCATGAGTGCAACGTCAAGATCGTGCCGGTGGTCGCCACCGGTGGTCACGACACCCTGATCGTGCTCAACGACGGCCGGCGCACCGCACAATTGCTCCGGCTGGACAAGCTGGCCCGCGTCAAGAGCATGCCGATGACCCTGAGCATCCCCTGGGGACTGTCGCCGCTGCCGTTGCCGCACTTTCCGTTGCCGGCCAAAATCCGCATGCAGGTGCTCGATCCCATCGACGTACGGGCCCGGTTCGGGGACGAACCGGATTGGGATCACGCGGCGGCCTACGTCACCAGCGTCATGCAGGTCGGGCTGTCGAAGCTGGCCAGCAAGACCATCGTCCCGCTGGTTCGCTGACATGACCCAGACAGTCAGCGTCACCCGCGATATCAAGTGTCCGTTTCCCGAGAGCGGCCGGTTCGTCACCGACCCGCACAGCCTGTTCCCTCAGGTCTCGATCTTCAGCCGGTGCAAGTTCATCCAGGCCCGCGACGACGGCGAGCTGTGGGACGTCTATCTGGACAGCGGCACCATCCAACTGGGCGGGCGGGTGCTCATTGCGACGCCCACCGGCAGCCTGCTGAAGTGGCGGTCGGTGCAGGGGACCCGCCATTCCTTCTCAGCCCTGGCCGAACCGCACCGCGAGTTCAGCCGGCTCACTCTGACGCTGACTTTCACCACCACCGGACTCGGCGTCGCCCGGCTCAGCGAATGGCTCGGGCGCGGGTTGGTCACCCGCAATCTGGAAGCCGCGGCCGAAGAGATACGCCATCACCTGGAGTTCGAGCGGTAGACGGAACTCGAACGCGGCTCGATTTGTGACCATGAGCACGCCCTTTACCCGGCGCCGAAATTTAAGCCGCGAGGCAATTGTGTGATTTATTGGTGAAGGCTGTGCGAACGGCGGGCAACATATAGTCGAACCTGCCGTAACACAGCAACGTGCTTACAGCTCGACGCTGCAGCGACAGGGGGGTGCCACGGTGGCCGGCCCGCGACGGAAATTCATCCGTCGGCGGGCGGCCACAGGCATGGGAGCGTACGGGCTCGCGTCCGACCACATCGATCGGAGGGAACGCCATGGACTTCGGAATGCTGCCGCCGGAGATCAACTCGGCGCTGATGTACGCGGGTCCCGGCTCGGGCTCGATGCTGGGTGCGGCCGCCGCGTGGGACGCGCTGTCCGCCGACTTGTACTCGACGGCGAGTGCATATCAGTCGGTGGTCTCTACGCTGACCGCCGCCCCTTGGGTGGGCCCGGCGTCGGCGTCGATGTCCGCAGCCGCCGCCCCTTACGTGGCGTGGCTGCAGGCCACCGCCGTGCAGGCCGAACAGACCGCCGGCCAGGCGAAAGCGGCGGCCGTCGCTTACGAGACCGCTTTCGCCGAAACGGTGCCGCCTCCGGTCGTCGCGGCCAACCGCTCCCTGCTGGCGACGCTGGTAGCCACCAACTTCTTCGGGCAGAACACTCCGGCGATCGCGCTGACCGAAACCCAGTACGCGGAGATGTGGGCCCAGGACTCGGCCGCCATGCTCAGCTACGCCGCGGCGTCGGCGGCGGCGACCACGCTGACCCCGTTCACCGAGCCCGAGTCCACCACCAATTCCGGCGGGTTGCCGGCCCAGGCCGCCGCCGTGGCACAAGCGAGCGGCACCTCTGCCGGACAGGTGCAGAGCGCCGTCACCACGGCGACTCAGGCGTTCTCGGCGGTCCCCGACACCTTGACCAGTATGGCCGCCCCGGCCGCGGTGACCGACCCTCTCGTGTCCGGCCTGTCGCTCCTGCAAATCCTGGACTTGTTGGGCGACCTCAGCGGCATCTTCCTCGATCCGGAGCTCGGTGCATCGGGACTGACCCTGGACGGAATCCTGGCCGGTACCGCGTTGCCCTACGACATCAACGGCTACTACATCGGTGAACACACCGATGACATCGTCAGCGGCTGGGCAGGTGTCGAGACGTGGCCCGGGACCGGACCGGCCACGCCGACGTCGTTCCCGGTCATCAACCCCGGCGTCTCGGCCGGACTGGGGGAGGCCAGTTCGGTTGGCGCGTTGTCGGTGCCCGCCGGCTGGACGACGGCGGCCCCGAACGTGCGGCTCGCCGCGATGGCCTTGCCGGCTAGCAGCGCTGCCGCGGCCGCCGAGGCCTCCGGCGCCGGGAGCGTGTTCAGCCAGATGGCGCTGGCCGGCATGGCTGGTCGTGCGATGGCCGGCACCACCGGATCCGGTGGCGCCGGGACGCGCACCCGCGAGCGGCTCGGCGGCGTGACCAAGCGGCCGGCGGAGGGCAAGGGCGACGTCAAGGGAGACGCCGACGCGAAAACCGAGGCGAGCGGGCACGGCACCGACGAGGCCGTCCCAGCGGCCCCCCTCGGCGGCCCGATCACCAGCATTGCCGCCGAGCTACGGGAGCTGGCGTCGCTGCGCGATGCGGGCATCCTCACCGACGAAGAATTCACCGAGCAGAAGCGGCGCCTGCTGCCGCGCTGACCCTGCCGCCGAACTTCCGCGAAATTCGGCGCTGCCCACCGCTCCGGGAGTGCAGCTACTTGAGCCGGTTGGCTGCGAAGGTGGCGGCCTGCTCGACCATGCCGTTCTCGATGTAGGTGACGTGGGCGATGATGTTGCCGCCGCCGGTGCAGATCGGATCATCAGAGGCGCATTGGCTGATCAGCTTGCCGCCGTAGGCCGGGTTCAGCGTCGGCAGCGGACCGCCGCCCCACAGCGCGCTGGAGAAGCCGCTGGACGGCTCCCCGAAGTACGCGACTGCGGCAACGTGGCTGGCGGTCGCCGGCGGCATCTGGTTGCTGGCCAGATTGATCACGGTGGCCCCCTGGGAGTAGCCGCCCAGCACGATCTTGGTGTTGGGGCAGCTGGCCACGGTGCCCTGGACGTGTGCGCTGGCGTCGTCGGCGCCGGCCGACGCGCTGTTGTGGTAGTCGTCGTTGGCCGGGTAGTTGACCGCGTAGACCTCGACGGACTTGCCGGCGATCTGCGAGGTCAGGGAGTCGACGAACGCCTGGCCGATGTTACCGAGTCCCGGTTCCTGGTGGGTGCCGCGCGCGAACACTATCGAGACATCCGCACAAGGGTCGGCACCGGCGGACGGGATGGCCAAGGGCACGCTCAGCAGCGCCCACGTCGCCGTAACGAAGACACCGAGGATAGGGGCAAGGCTGCGGGCAGTCATGCCCCGATCCTGGCATACCGCCCCGCAGGGTGCTGGCGGCGGTCGGCCGGCTGCACCAGAACGCTCGCAAATCGGGAGCCGCCGATCCCGCGGGAGAGGGTCGCGGCTGAGGGGTTTGCCGAACCGTCCGGGCTTCCTACGGCCGCTGAGTTTGGCAACCGCTCGCGGCGGGAAAAGCGGGCAAATACGCTCGTCATCGAATCACCGATGACAGACTGGAACATCACGAGATGAGGTGCGCAATGTGGTCGATGGTTTGCCGGCTGTTGACCGTGGCCGCGATGGTGGTGGCACCGATGGCGGTCGTCACGATGGTGAACCCGGCAGTGAGCTCGGCGGATTGCGGTGCCGGTGAATGGTGGGATCCGACCGGCAAGGTGTGCCGACCGCTGGGGGTGGGGCCACAACCGCTGGCGTGCGGAGACGGCCAGTGGTGGGATCCCACCGCGAACGTGTGCCGCCCGCTGGGGGTCGGCCCGCAGCCGCTGGCCTGCGATAACGGCTGGTGGTGGGACCCGGGGACCAATACCTGCCAGCCTCCGCTGGTGCCCCCGCCGCAGTAGCGGCACCGCGCCGGACGCCTATCCTGTCGCGAGTGCCCGAATCGTCCGTCGCGGAATTGCGCAGACGCCTGGACGAGCTGACCGTTCGCGATGCGGACCGGCTGCGGCGGCGGTTGCGCAACGTGCGCGGCGCCGGGCCGGAGAAGCTGCGTCAGCTCGGCGAGCAGATTGCCGACGCGGAGGCGCTGGTGGCGGCGCGGCGGGCCGCGGTCCCGGTGATCGGCTATCCCGACCTGCCGATCAGCGAGCGGCGACAGGACATCGCCGAGGCCATCGCGGGTAACCAGGTGGTGATCGTGGCCGGGGAAACCGGTTCGGGCAAGACGACCCAGCTACCCAAGATCTGCCTCGAGGTCGGCCGGGGCGTCCGCGGCGTGATCGGGCACACTCAGCCGCGGCGGCTGGCCGCCCGCACGGTGGCGCAGCGCATCGCCGACGAGCTGGGCAGTCCGCTGGGCGACGTGGTCGGCTACACCGTTCGCTTCACCGACCAGGTCAGCGACCGCACGCTGGTCAAGCTGATGACGGACGGGATCCTGCTGGCCGAGATCCAGCGCGACCGCCGGCTGCTGCGCTACGACACCCTGATCCTCGACGAGGCCCACGAACGCAGCCTGAACATCGACTTCCTGCTGGGCTACCTGCGCGAGCTGTTGCCGCGCCGGCCGGACTTGAAGCTGATCGTCACCTCGGCGACCATCGAGCCGCAGCGCTTCGCCGCGCACTTCGGCAACGCACCGATCGTCGAGGTATCCGGGCGGACGTACCCGGTCGAGATTCGCTACCGGCCGTTGGAAGTTCCGATCCACACCGGGCCACTCGAGGATGAACCCGACGACCCCGACCACGAGATCGTGCGCACCGAGACCCGCGACGAGATCGAGGCGATCGTCGACGCGATCGGCGAGTTGCAGGCCGAACCGCCCGGCGACGTATTGGTGTTCCTGTCCGGAGAACGCGAAATCCGGGACACCGCAGAGGCTTTGGCCGATCTGGAAAACACTGAAGTGCTTCCGCTCTACGCCCGGTTGCCAACCGCCGACCAGCAGAAGGTGTTCGCGTCCCATACCGGGCGCCGGGTGGTGCTGGCCACCAATGTCGCCGAGACGTCGCTGACGGTGCCCGGGATCCGCTACGTCGTCGACCCCGGCAACGCCCGCATCTCGCGCTACAGCCGCAGGCTGAAGGTGCAGCGGTTGCCGATCGAACCGATCTCGCAGGCATCCGCGGCGCAGCGGGCCGGCCGGTGCGGTCGGGTGGCGCCCGGGGTGTGCATCCGGCTCTACTCCGAGCAGGATTTCAGCACCCGGGCGCGCTACACCGAACCGGAGATCCTGCGCACCAACCTCGCCGCGGTGCTGCTGCAGATGGCGGCGCTGCAACTCGGCGACATCGAGAACTTCCCGTTTCTGGACCCCCCGGACCGGCGCAGCGTCCGCGACGGTGTGCAGCTGCTGCAGGAACTCGGCGCCTTCGACCGGCAGGGCGCGATCACCGATCTGGGCCGCCGCCTGGCGCGGCTGCCGGTGGACCCACGGTTGGGCCGGATGATCCTGCAGGCCCAGACCGAGGGATGCGTGCGCGAGGTGCTGGTGCTGGCCGCGGCCCTGACCATCCCGGATCCGCGGGAGCGCCCGGTCGACCGGGAGGAGACGGCCCGCCAGAAGCACGCCCGGTTCGCCGACGAGCACTCCGACTTCGTCGCCTACCTCAATCTCTGGCAACACCTACGCGAGCAACGTAAAGAGCTGTCCGGCAGCGCTTTTCGACGGATGTGCCGCAACGATTTCCTGCACTACCTGCGTATCCGGGAGTGGCAGGACCTGGTCGGGCAGCTGCGCGGGATCGCCCGCGACCTCGGCATCCACGAATCCGACGAGCCGGCCGGCCAGGCCGAGATCCACGCGGCGCTGCTGGCCGGATTGCTGTCTCACGTGGGATTGCGCCGCGAGGATGCGCGCGAGTATCTGGGCGCACGTAATGCCCGGTTCGTCCTTGCGCCCGGGTCAGCGCTCGGCAAGCGGCCACCGCGCTGGGTGGTGGTAGCGGAGCTGGTGGAGACCAGCCGCCTATACGGGCGCACCGCGGCCCGTATCCAACCGGAGATGGTCGAACGGATCGCCGGCGATCTGGTGCAGCGCACCTACAGCGAGCCGCACTGGGATGCCAAGCGCGGCGAGGTGCTGGCCTATGAGCGGGTGACGTTGTACGGGTTGCCGCTGATCGCGCGTCGCCGGGTGGGTTACGGGGGCGTGGAGCCGGCGGTCGCGCGCGAATTATTCATCCGCCATGCACTGGTCGAGGGCGACTGGCACACTCGCCACCACTTCTTCGCCGACAACGCCCGGCTGCGAGCCGAACTCGAGGAGCTGGAGGAGCGGGCGCGGCGCCGCGACCTGCTCGTCGGCGACGACGACATCTACGCGCTCTACGACGCCCGCATCCCCGCCGAAGTCGTCTCGGCCCGGCACTTCGACGGGTGGTGGAAGAAGCAGCGGCACCGGACCCCGGATCTGTTGACCTTCACCCGCGAAGATCTGCTGCACAGCAGCGATACCGGTGATGACGATCGCCCCGACACCTGGCGCACCGGTGATGCCGCGCTGCCACTGACCTACCGCTTCGAGCCCGGTGCCGACGACGACGGCGTCACCGTCCACGTACCGATCGATGTGCTGGCCCGCCTCGGCGGCGACGAATTCGCCTGGCAGGTACCGGCGCTGCGTGAGGAACTGATTACCGCCCTGATCCGATCCCTGCCAAAAGAGTTGCGGCGCAACTTCGTTCCCGCACCCGACACGGCGCGCGCGGTACTGGCCGGAATCGAGCCTTCCGGCGCGTCGCTGCTGGAGTCGGTGCAGCGCGAATTGCGCCGCCGCACTGGCATTCTGGTTCCGATCGACGCTTTCGCATTGGACAAGCTGCCGCCGCATCTGCGGGTCACGTTCGCCGTCGAGTCCGCCGACGGCAGCGAGGTCGCCCGCGGCAAGAACCTGCGGGCACTGCAGGAGCAACTCGCGGCGCCGGCACGGGCGGCGGTCGCCCACGCGGTTGCCGGCGTGGAGCGCTCCGGGTTGCGGCAGTGGCCCGACGACTTGACGGAGTTGCCTCGCGTCGTCGAGCGCGTCGTCGCCGGCCGCTCGGTGCGGGGGTTTCCCGCCTTCGTCGACGCGGGCAACGAGGTCGACGTGCGCGTTTTCGCCACCGAGGTCGAGCAACGCGGCGCCATCCATCCCGGCCTGCGCCGGCTGCTGCGACTCAGCATCCCGTCGCCAGTGAAAGCCGTTGAGCGGCAACTTGATCCACGTGCCCGGCTGACGCTGGGCAGCAACCGCGACGGGTCGGTAGCCGCGTTGCTCGAGGATTGCGCCGACGCCGCGACGGACGCGCTGGTCCCGCGGCCGGTGTGGACCCGCGACGAGTTCGCGTCGCTGCGTGACCGCGTCGCGCAGGATCTGGCCGCCACCACCGTCGACATGGTGGTCCGCGTCGAGAAGGTGCTGTCCGCCGCGCGGGAGGTAGAACTGCGACTGCCCGCCGAACCAACCGCCGCCCAAGCGGAGGCGATCGCCGATATCCGCGCCCAGCTCCACCGGTTGTTGCCGCCCGGATTCGTCACCGCCACCGGGCGTGCTCACCTCGGCGACCTCACCCGCTATCTGACCGCGATCAGCCGCCGCCTCGACCGGCTGCCCCAGGCGATCCAGGCCGACCGGGACCGCATGCAGCGGGTACACGCCGTCCAGGAGGCCTACGACCGACTGGTGCAGGCGCTCCCGCCGGCCTGGGCCGGTGCGGACCAGGTAACGGACATCGCCCGACAGATCGAAGAGCTGCGGGTGAGCTTGTGGGCCCAGCAACTCGGCACTCCTCGACCGGTCAGCGAGCAGCGGGTCATGCGGGCCATCGACGCCCTGCACGGGCGAATCTGACCCGGAGGGCTGCGGACACCGCGCGGCGATGGAAGTATCGCGGGGTGGCCACCAAACAACCCCAGACAATCTCCTACCCGGCGACCGACGCACGCCCGCACCGCCACGACACCGCCGCACTGGACCCGCACGTCATCGTGTTGTTCGGCGCGACAGGGGATCTGGCGAAACGCAAGCTGATTCCCGGGCTGGCTTACCTGGACCAGTCCGAGCTCGCACCCGATATCCAGATCATCGCGACGTCGCTGGAGGATCTCACCGACGACGAGTTCCGCAAGATCGCCAAGCACGCGATCGAGTCGTTCGGCACCCACAAGCTCAACGCCGACCAGTGGGAGGATTTCGCCAGAATCGTCCATTACGTTCCGCAGGGCGCCGGGTCGCAGGCACTGGCCGAGGCGGTTGCGCAGGCCGAAAAGAACCTCGGACCCAATGTGCGCCGCCTGCATTACCTTTCCGTGCCGCCGAAGGCGGCGCGTGACGTGATCACCATGCTGCGCGAGGCCAATCTGGTGGAACGCTCGCGAGTGGTGATGGAAAAGCCGTTCGGCACCGACTTGGAAAGCGCCGTCGCGCTCAACGATTTCGTGCACGAAACCTTCGAGGAATCCCAGATCTTCCGCATCGACCATTTCCTGGGCAAGGAGGCGGCGCAGAACATCCTGGCGTTCCGTTTCGCCAACGGTTTGTTCGAACCCATCTGGAACCGCAACTTCATCGACCACATCCAGATCGACATCCCGGAGACCCTCGGGCTCGACGAACGGGCCAACTTCTACGAGAACACCGGCGCCTACAAGGACATGGTGGTGACCCACCTGTTTCAGGTGATGGCGTTCGTGGTGATGGAACCGCCGACGGCGCTCGAGCCGTACGCCATCAGCGAAGAGAAGAACAAGGTGTTCCGCTCGATGCTGCCGGTGAAAACGTCCAACGTGGTGCGCGGCCAGTACGCCGGTTACCGCAAGGAGAAGGGCGTGGCCAAGGACTCCGACACCGAAACGTTCATCGCGCTCAAGGTCGGCATCGACAACTGGCGGTGGGCCGGCGTCCCGATCTATCTGCGCACCGGCAAGAAAATGGCCGAAGGTATCCGCATCATCTCGATCGCGTTCAAAGAGGCGCCTCGCACCATGTTCCCGCCCGGATCGGGGGTCGGTACGCAGGGCCCCGACCACCTCACGTTCGACCTCGCCGACAACTCGAAGGTCTCGCTGTCGTTCTACGGCAAGCGGCCCGGGCCGGGGATGAAGCTGGACAAACTGTCGATGCAGTTCTCCTCGCAGGAAGTGGACACCGTCGTCGACGTGCTGGAGGCCTATGAGCGGCTGATCCTGGATGCGATGCGCGGCGACCACACACTGTTCACCACTGCCGAGGGCATCGAATCGCTATGGGAGCGTTCGCAGGACCTGCTCGACGACCCGCCGCCGGCCAAGATGTACCAGCCGGGAACCTGGGGGCCCAACGCCATCCACCAGTTGATCGCGCCCAATGCGTGGCGGTTGCCGTTCGAGCGGGAGTGGCGCCAGGCGCCCAACTCCAACCGGGGCCGACAGTAACCGTCCAGGGCGACTGAGTAGGTTGAACGCGATTCCGGGCGAGGCCGGAACACGTTCGAACATTGGGTTGAAAGGGAGCTCTGTGGGCCAAGAAGCGGCCATGGCCGAAGCCGATCGCGCGTGGATGATCGACACGCTGCTCGCGTTGCTGCAGACACCGAGCCCGTCGGGGCGCACCGACGCGGTGATGCAGCTGATCGGCGACACCCTGGACGACTTCGGCGTGCCCTTCTCGCTGACCCGCCGCGGTGCGTTGACCGCCGAGCTGGCCGGGAAGTCCAAGACGACGGATCGTGCGCTGGTGGTGCACGCGGACACCATCGGCTGCATGGTGCGCCGGCTCAAGGACAACGGGCGCCTCGAACTGGTGCCGGTGGGCACCTTCTCGGCCCGGTTCGCCGCCGGCGCCCGGGTGCGGATCTTCATCGACGACCCCGAGGAGTTCATCACGGGCACGGTGCTGCCGCTCAAGGCCAGCGGGCACGCGTTCGGCGACGAGATCGACACCCAGCCCACCGACTGGGACCACGTCGAGGTTCGGGTGGACCGGCGGGTGAGCTCGCGGGACGATCTGGTCCGGCTGGGACTGAACGTCGGCGACTTCGTCGCGTTGATCACCAGCCCCGAACTCACCGCGGACGGCTTCATCGTGTCCCGCCACCTGGACGGGAAGGCGGGGGTGGCGGTCGCACTGACCCTGGCCAAGAACTTCTCCGAGAACAAGGTGGTGCTGCCGCACCGGACCACCATCATGGTCACCATCACCGAGGAGGTTGGCCACGGCGCCAGTCACGGGCTGCCCGACGACGTCGCCGAGCTGGTCTCGGTGGACAACGCGGTGTGCGCTCCCGGCCAGCTCTCCCGGGAAGACGGGGTGACCATTCCGATGGCCGACATGCACGGCCCGTTCGACTACCACCTGACCCGCAAGTTGTGCCGGCTCGCCGCCGAACGTGGTATCCCGTTCGCCCGGGATGTGTTCCGCTACTACCGGTCCGACGCCGCCGCCGCCATCGAGGCCGGCGCGGAAACCCGGGCTGCGCTGGTCGGCTTCGGCCTCGACGGCAGCCACGGCTGGGAGCGCACCCACATGGATTCTCTGGAGGCCGTGTACAACCTGCTGCACGCATGGCTGCAGACTCCGCTGACGTTCGCCCAATGGGACGCCAAGCCGTCGGGCAAACTGCGCGACTTCCCGTCGTCGAAGCAGCCGGCGCCCTCCGAACAGTGGGTGCCGTTGTCGCGTGGTGAACACGGCGATCCCGGGGATGCCCTGCCGGGGACGACCTGGCCGCCGTCGACGCCGCCGGCGGGTCCGCAGGCCTAAGCCGCTGAACCCCGCGGGCTCAGTCGGGGATGTAGTCGAACGTGTCCGGGTGCGGCCCGTTGCGTCCGTCCTCGCCGCGGTCCAGGCCGCTGATGGCGGCCATGTCGTCCCCGGACAGCTCGAAGTCGAAGATCTCGAAATTCTCTCTCATGCGTTCGGGGCTCACCGATTTCGGGAACACGATGTCGCCGCGCTGGATGTGCCAGCGCAACACCACCTGCGCTGCCGTTTTGCCGGTCGCCTTGGCGATGCCGGCGATCACTTGATCGTCGAGGACCTTGCCTTGGGCGATCGGGGACCACGCTTCGGTCGCGATGCCGTGTTCGATGTCGTAGGCGCGGACCTCGTCGTTGGCGAAGTACGGGTGCGCCTCGATCTGGTTGACGGCGGGGACCGTCTGCGATCGGGCGGCCAGTTGGTCCAGATGTGCCGGCTGGAAGTTCGAGACGCCGATGCTGCGGGCGCGTCCTTCCTTGGCGAATTCCTCCAGCGTGATCCAGGTGGAGACGAAATCGCCGTCGTAGAGCGTCGGCAGCGGCCAGTGGATCAAGAACAGGTCGACGTAGTCCGAACCCAGCGCGCTCAGCGTGTCCTCGAACGCGCGACGTGCATCGTCGGGGCGGTGGAAGCCGTTGTTGAGCTTGCTGGTCACGAACACCTCGGCGCGGTCGAGGCCTGCGTCGCGGATCCCTTGCCCGACGTCCTTTTCGTTTCCGTACATCTGCGCGGTGTCGATGTGCCGGTAACCCACCTCGAGCGCGGACCGCACTGCGGCCGCCGTCTCGGCCGGTTTGATCTGGAAGACGCCGAAGCCCAGCTGCGGGATGGCGTTCCCGTCGTTCAGGGTGATTGACGGGACATTACTCATGTTCATTCCTCCTCGTCCGTTACGGCTGTGGACGGGGATACCCACTTCCCGCGATCAACCCAATTCGGCGCTGAGGTAACCGACCGCATTGCGGAACGCGGCAAGGATCTCGTTGTCCGGCATCGCGAAGCCGTACCGGTCGTAGACCTGCTCGGTGGGGTAGCGGGTCACCGTCCAGCCGCTGGCCTCCAGGTGCTCGCCGGCCGGCCGCCGGGGACCGAGCCACACGAGTTCGGCGACGTCTATGTCCAGTCCGTGCTTGCGCCAGCCGCTGCGCATAGCGCGCGCCCGCTCGTCGGTGAACACACTCATGTCGGTGATGTTCTCCGTTGCCATCCGGCTGCCCGGCGCGCTGAGTGCGGTGATGTGGTCGAGCAGCCGGTCCTGGGCTTCCGGCGGCAGGTAGGGCAGCAACCCCTCGGCGATCCAGGCGGTCGGTTCGGATGCGTCGAACATGTTGTCCCGCAACGCCTCCGGCCAGTCATCGCGCAGGTCGACGCCGACCGGACGGCGCTCGGCGGTCGGTTCGGCACCGATCTGGGCCAGCGTGACGCTCTTGAAGTTGATGACGTCGGGCTGGTCGACCTCGAACACCACCGTGCCCGCGGGCCAGTTCAGGCGGTACGCGCGGGCGTCGAGCCCGGCGGCCAAGATGACGGCCTGGCGGATGCCGGCATCGGTCGCGGCGCGGAAGAAATCGTCGAAGAACCGGGTGCGGACGGTGATCTGCTCACGTCGCTGCTGGTAGGTGAAAGGCATCTCGGAGTCTTCGAGCGGTATCTCGCCGTCGAGCATGCGAACGAAGAACGGATGCCCCACGGCACGCACCAGCGGGTCGGCGAATGGATCGTCGAGCAGGGGATCCGGTTCGCTGGACGCCAGCGCCCGAGATGCCGCCACCATCGTCGCGGTCGCTCCGACGCTGGAGGCGAGATCCCAACTGTCACCCTCGGATCGCGCTGAACCTGCAGATGTCACCGACTGCTCCCGTCCCTCGATACAGCGCAAGCCTAACCGCGTGGGCCCCGGGTCGCTGGGCGGCGGCTAGCCTTCCGGTATGACGGACACGGTCGTCGTCAAGGTCAAGCCCGGCAGCCGCAAGGGCCCGCTGGTCGAGGTCGATGCCGACGGGGAGCTGACCATCTACGTCCGCGAACGGGCGATCGACGGAAAGGCCAACGACGCGGTGCTCAGGGTGCTGGCCGCGCACCTCCAATTGCCAAGGAGCCAAATCGAATTGGCGTCGGGGACGACATCGCGGGTGAAGCGCTTCCGGGTCAGCCGCTAGTCGGCACTCAGCGTGCGGGATCGCTTGGCCGCATACATGTGCTCGTCGGCGAGCCGCAACAGGTCCCGCTCACCCGCGGCGATCCCGGCACTGAAGCCCACGCTGCCACTCACTTCGTCCCAATGATCGCGAAGCCGTGCGACGACGTGCTCGGCCTGCGCCCGATCGGCGTTGACGAGCATCAGCAGGAACTCGTCACCGCCGATGCGGAACACCACGTCGTCTTTGCGGACCGACCAGCGCAGTGCGTCGGCGAACGCCACCAGAAGTTCGTCGCCGGCCTCGTGGCCGTAACGGTCGTTGTAGCGCTTGAAGTTGTCGAGATCGAGCAGCACCACGGTCGATTCGCCGGCATGCATCGAAAGCTGGGGCCCCAGCGTGCTGCGGTCCAGGAGTTGGGTGAGCGCATCGGTCTGGGCGACCTTGCGCAGCAGGGCGCTCTGCTGTTCCAGCTGGGAAATGAGCCAGGCAGGTACTTCGGCGACCAGAACCCACATGATCGCGGTCAAGATCACATTGGGCCATGCACCGGGTAGTTGCCTGGCGCCGCCTATCACCAACGCCGGAACGGCGATTGGCAGCAGGGCCAGGGAACGCCAGCGTGGCCGCGTCAGGCCCAGGAAGGCGAAGTTGATCGTGATGGTGCCGGGGTAGTCCCGGGTGGCGTAAGGCTGCACCAATCCGACGACGAGCGTGGTGACAAGCGCTACCCACGGCCACACGATGAGCAGGGCACGGCGGTCCTGGAAACCGCGTAGCCACCCGATCGACGCGCCGAGCACGGCGAGGACCGCCGCGCTCCCCAGCAACCAATGCAGCCGGGTGTCGTGTTTGGCGACCTCGTAGTGCGCTGCACCCAGCGCGTAGATACCGAGCATGCTGAGGTATCCGATCAAACCGATCAGATGCCATTGCCGCGCAGACGGCCGCGGGTCCACATGCCAGGACACGAGGTAAGGATAAGGTCGCCGGGGGCTCCCTGAACTCGTTCTGCGCAGTTCGCCGGCTTCATTGTGCGCCCGATTGGTACGGTTTTCGGCCAATGCCCTTCTCAGGCTGTGGTTGCGACGGCGGGAGGAGGTGGGAACGTATCGGTCCTCGACCCGAGGTGGCCTCATTCGGTGAGACGCCGGAAGAAGTTGCCGGCCATTGCCAGGTAGGTCTTCGGAGCCGCCAGGTGCACCACGTGGCCAGTGTCGACCTTGCGATATTCCCCGGCAGCGAGCAGGGAAAGGGCCCGGTTCGCGTCGTCACGGGTCATTGCGCCGTCGAGGGTGCCGTCGGCGAGGACGGCGAAGTCGGCCTGAACCAGCAGGGCGGGGCAGCGGATCCGGGCGAGCGCCTCGGCATGGTCGAAGCCGGCGTTCCAGCTGCCATCGTGGAAGGCGGCGCCGAAACGGGGGTCGTATTGGTCCATGCCGCGCAGGAATAGCCGCACGGTGTCGTTCGGCAGCAGCCCGATGTCCACCGGTTGACCAGGATGCGCTCGCCGGTTGAGCTTGACCAGCTGCGTGAGCAGGACGGCTGATCCGGGCGCGACGTTTCGGGTGAAGAAGGACCGGTTGGCGTGGATCCAGTACAGCAGGAAGTCGTCGACGCCGTCGCGGACCGCATTGGCGCAGGTGGCAAAGGATCGGTCGGCGATCGTCGTCCGGATGCGCGGATATTCGGCCGAGAACAGCGGCGGGTCCTCGAGTATGACGGCACGGACCCACTCGGGGCGGTGCGCCGCCAGCCAGGCGGCGAGCAGGCCGCCCGAGGAATTACCGCTGAGGTAGCTGGGCGCCGTCACGACGGTTTCGACGAAGGCGCTCAGATCGGCCCCGATCTGGTTGGCGCTCATCGAATAGCCTTCGGGGACAACGGTTTTACCGTGTCCCGGGTAGTCGACCGCGAACACATGGAAGTTGGGGGCCAGCGCGGGTAGCACCCGGCTATAGCTGAACCAGTCCATGTGCTGGGCATGCAGTAGCACCAGGGGAGGACCGCTGGGTGGGCCTTCGGCGTAACTCCACATCACCTCGCCGACCCGCGTGGTCCGCTGTCGGAAACCGGCCGCCGCAACCCGTGCGTGCCACGGGTCGGCGCGCGCGACGACCCGGAGCATGGGTCCGGCGCCGACTCGTTGCCGCAGCTCAGCCGGACGAGTCGAGAATCTTGATCGCGAAGATGAGCGAGTCGCCCGGCTGGATCCCGGCGCTGGGCTGACCGTTCGGGTAGCCGTCGGCGGAGGTCATCGCGACACCCACGGTGGATCCGACCTTCTGTCCGGCGATGGCCTTCTGGAAGCCGGGCACCACCCCGTTGAGTGGGAAGGCGACCGGTGCGCCCCGTTCATAGCTGCTGTCGAACACCGAGCCGTCGCGTCCGTTGACGCCCATGTAGCAGACGTTGACCCTGGCCGTAGCCGGGACGACGGGTCCGTCTCCGGCGTGCAGCGTCTGCACCTGGGTCTGGCTCACGCTGAACGGTGCGGTCACGGTCACCCGCGGAGCGGCCGTATCGGTCGATCCGGTGACCGCGACGCTGCCGGTGGTCCCGGCCAGGGTCCAGTCGGGCGTTCCGCCGCTCGGCGGCGCGGCGGTGGGGCAGGTGGCGGCGGCATTCGCCGTTCCCGGCCCGACGAACGGCAGGAGCAGCGCTGTCGCTGCCAGCGCGACGGCGGAATACACGCGTAAGGGATTCACGGCCGCCACGCTACAGCCAGGCCTGCCGTCCCTTACCGCAACCCTGCGGACCGGTTAGCTGCTGATGCCGGCCAGCTCGTGTGCCACCGCATTGAATGCGCACAACGTGTCCGCAAGCGGGCGCGGGTCCTCGGAGTGCGGCTGCGATGAGACCTTGGCCGCGACCAGGTCGGCAGCCCGGTTGACGTAGATCAGCTGACCGCACATGCCCACGCACAGCACCACGTTGCTGCCCGGGTAGGGGAACCACATCTGGTTGCGGTACATGCCACCGGGCATGCCGGTGTCGTCGGGGCTGGCGGCGAACGCCTGCCGTGAGTCGGGGCCGCCGTCGAGGGTGTCGGCGATCCAGGCTTCGGGCAACACCTGCTGATCGGTCAGCGAGACCCCGTCGCGCAAGAACAACGACCCGAAGCGGATCATGTCGGTCAGGCAGGCGCTGATGCCACCGTCGAAGAATCCGGTACCCGCGGGGTCGAGCCCGATGGTGGCGTCGCATTGCGCGCCGAGGCGGCTCCACAGCAGTTCGGTCATCAGCTCAGGCATCGGTTGGCCGGCGGCCGCCTCGCAGACCCAGCCCAACACGTCGGTTTCGCACGACCGATAGTCGAACGGCCCGCCGTGCGCGGTTTTTCGCCGCAGGGTCAACAAGAAGTCGCGCAGCGTGGCGGGGGCGTGCGGACTGCGCCGGGTCGCCCAGCCCATCGCCTGGTCGAGCAGGTGAATTTCCGCCGCGGGGTCGCGGTAATCCTCGGAGAAGGCGATGCCCGACCTCATATCCAACAGATGTCGCACCGTCGCGCCGGCGTAACCGCAGCCGCCCAACGCCGGAACGAACGCCGTGACCGGGGCGTCCAGGTCGATCCCACCGGCGCCGTGCAGCGTGCCCACGACGGCTGCCACCAGGGATTTGCTGACCGAGAACAGCAAGTGCCGTGTCCGGTTCCCCATCCCGTGCAGGTACTCCTCGGCCATCAGCGATCCGTGGTGGGCCACGGCCCACCCGTCGGTGGCGGTGGCGGCCATCACTGCGCCGACGGTGGTGGCCACGCCCTGGCTGCTGGTCACCTCGAGCTCGGCCACTGGCGCGCCGGCGGTGGGCAGCGTGGCGACCGGCCCGGTCCCGCGGGAGATCACCGCGGTCGGAACAAAGTCTTCGACGTGCTGCAACGACCAGCGTGCATAGGGCCCCGACAGCCAGTTGTCCAAGGAGATACCAGCCGGTATGGAACTCATTGAGCGGCTGCTCAGGCTCGGGCGACGAGCCGCGAGATGATCGGTGCGGCCGGCGTCAGGGGCGTCGAGACGAACTTGGCCCTCATGCCTTTGACCCAGCGCCGGCAGCGCTCGCTGAGCTGATAGTCGTCGGTCTGCAGGTGTCCGCGGGTGACGAGCACGCCGAGTTGGGCGCCCTCGGAACGTAAGTCGCCGGGAGCCGCGACCCGCATGTAGAAAGCCTCGGACCCGTCGAGCAGGGTGGCCCAGTCGTTGGCGGTGCGCGCGAAGGAGACCCGGCCATCGTCGTCGATGCGCCATACACCGGTGCGTGGCGTCGCGGTGAAGAGCTCGATTTCCGGGGATGTCTCGGTGATGATCACCTGGCCCCAGACCTCGTCCTCGCCGTAGCCGCGCTCCCAGCGCGCGTTGATGGCGTCGATGTCGAGCTCGTAGTCCACGTCCATGTACTCGAGCAGGTGAAAGAGAAATAGCGGCATGTCGGCGTAGGCCTCGGTGGTCAGGTTCGTCATCGGGCTGGCGCCACTGAGGCGCGGGTTCACCTCGCCGAGGTATAGCTCATCGGAGTCGAGGTCGTGCAGGAGGTCCACTTCGAAGTAGCCGCGATAGCCCTCGCGGCGCATGACGTCGCCCAGCTTTCCGACGATTTCGCGTGCGGTGTGCGTCTGTGCGGGCGGCAGCACCTCGCGCCAGACGTCGTTGCCGCACCAGCTGCCCCGGTGCGGAGTCAGCTCGGAATAACCGACGAGACTCGTCATGGCCGGCCCGATCACGGTGCCGTGCCGGGTCACGGCGCCCTCGAGACACACCTCGACGTTGCGGATGCGCTTCATGACTTTGACTTCTGGCTGCGCGGTCAGGTCACCGGCGTGCTGGTCCCAGTCGTGTTGACCGTGCACGAAGAATGTCCCGCTGCCGGCGTTTCCGTAAGCGACGGAGATGACGAGATCGTCTCCTAGTCCGGCGTTTTGCGCGAGCGCCAGCAGTTCGTCGTAGGAGCCGGCCCGACCGATCGCGTGGGGCACGCTCGGAATGCCCGCCTCGTTGGCCAGGCGCGTCATGACGATCTTGGAGCTCAGCCGTTGGCGCAGCTCGATCGGCGGGTGCATGACCTCAAGCCCCGCCTGCCGCGCGAGGGCCTGAATTTCCTCGTTCATCATGACGAAGCAGGCTTTGCCACCCGGACCTTTGCCCGCGATGAACTCAAGCGTTTCGGGATCGGACAGCAGGTGGCTGCACACGTCGTCCATGGAGTCGAAATCACGCCGGTCACGTCGCCGCGGTACGAACACGCGCGAGTGATTGCCCTCAAACGAGTCAAAGTAGGTGAGGTAAAAGAAGTTTCGTATCCACCGATCCACGCCGAGCAGGTTGAACGGGGTCGGCGAGATGAAATACAGCGGCACCTTGTTCGTGTGAAAGAACGCGCGTACGTCCGAAAGGCCACTCAGCGGGCGCTGCGGCTCCGGCGCGGTGTCGCTACCCATCACGCTGCAAGCGGTGACGTCGACAGCGGATTCCGGCGCGCTGCGCGCGGCCTGGGCGGGCATGCTGCAATCAGCGCTGCAGTGTTGAGATGACTTATCGGCATTCGACAAGTGTGCGCCACTGCCCGTCACCGTGTCGAAGTGGACACCGCAAATTCGTGTGTCGGTCAACCCGACGAGGAAGGGGATTTTACGGTGGTCATTCTCATCGCGTTCGGGTCTTTCATCACCACCTGGTTGGGCGGCTGGGGCGCGATGCGGATTGGCTCCTATCGCCAACTCGTCCTCGGACTTGCGGCCGGATTGATGCTCGGAGCGGTCACGTTCGACCTGCTTCCGGAGGCGATGAGCGATCCCGAATGGCGCCGGTTCGGAATTCCGGTGCCGCTCATGGCCTTCGTCCTCGGGTTTCTCGTTCTGCACGTCGTCGAGAGCACAGTAGGCATCCATCGCGGACGATCCCAGAACGGTGCCGAGGTTTCGGATGCTCCCAGCGTCGGACTGTTGGCGGCGTCGGGTCTGGTGGGTCACAGCGTCATGGACGGGTTCGCCATCGGGGCGGCGTTTCAGGTGGGGACCGGGATCGGCGCCGTCGTCGCCGTAGCCGTGATCGGCCATGATTTCGCGGACGGCTTCAACACCTACACCGTCACGCGGCTCTACGGGAACGACCGGCGAAAGGCGTTGGCGTTATTGGCGGCTGATGCCGCCGCACCGGTGATCGGTGCGGCCCTGACACTTGTGGTGACCATCCCGCATCGTGTGCTCGACACTTACCTGGGGTTCTTCGCGGGTTTCCTGATGTACCTGGCCAGCGCGGACATCCTGCCCAGGACACAGACCGGGCGTCGCGCCGGCGTCACGCTGGCGTGCACGATCGGGGGTGTCCTGTTCATGCTGTTGATCGTCGGACTGGCGAGCTAGGTGGCCGGCAATTGGTGTCGGCAGTTATTGCCGTGCAACGGCTTTGGTTCGCGTCGCGCTCCGATTGTTACTGGCTGATGAGCCGGGCCGGCATGTCGCCGGCCGGCTACCAAGGAACGCCTACTGGTGTTCGTCGTCCGACTTGCTCAACACGCGGTCCGCGCTGCGGACGAGACTGCGGTGGAAGTCGTATTGCGCGGTGACGAGCTTGTCGGCGAGTTCGATCGCCGCGTCGACGAGCTTCGTCCGTAGCGGTTGGACGGCCTCGGGGATGACCTCGTCAACTGTCTGACGGAACTTACGCAATGCCTCACCTGCGGCATGCTGACCGGCTTTGGCCGTTTCGCGCAGCTCGTCGACCAGATCAGTCTCTTGGCGTTCGACTGTCTTGGGCTTTAGTGTCTGCGTCATTTTTCGCCTTCTTCTCTGTTCTTCTGTGTCGATATTTTCTTTGGACACCAACGACGTTAGTGCTCGCTGCGGCGGGCCGGTACGGTCGAAAGTCCCACGGTCGAGTGTCGTTGGTCTGCTCTGGGGGCCCGGCGAGCTCACCTCGGAAATCCCTGCGGCACACAGAGATAGCCTGGGTCAGGAGGTGGCCTTCGCGTTGATCGCCAGCGCGGTGTGGCCGATCCAGACGAACAGCAGAATTGGGATCCCCCCAGACGACGAGAAACCCCCTCCAGCGAGAGCGGTCCGCTCGGCGCGATGAACGCGACGAGAAGCAGTATGTGCCCGGCTGCGGCGATGACCGCCAGGTGAGCGGTCGAAAGCCGCAGTACCCGGTGGCGGTACACCGCGATCGCGAACGCACCCAACGCCACCACGGTGGGGATGCCGGACATCGCCAGCAGCCCGAAGCTGAGGTCGTAGAGCAGCGCCGACAGCTCAGGGCTGCGCGGTCGGTAGAGCAGAATGTCGAATGCGGCGAATCCGGCGAGGATGAGTGTGACCAGCCCGACGAATCCCGTGCCGAAAGCCGCGGCCAGTTGCGATCCAGCCGGAAGTCGATTGCGCAGCCGACTCCATACACCGGCGCCGAAGACGAACCAGCATCCGACGCCCACGGTGTAGAGCGCCTGCGCGATGACCAATCGGTCGTGATGTGCGGACGCCCAGAGCGCGATGTCGGCACCTGACGCGTGCGTCGGCGGAAATGACCAGATCGGATAGACGGGGATGGCGGCCGCCGGTATGGCGACCCGCAGCGTCCCGGCCCAGCGCGCCAGTTGCGTTTGCCCCGCCCCGTTTGTGCTGCACATCAGGAACCCCCGGTCCGACGTCTTACCGCTGGTCAATTTCCTTCCAATGGTAAGACTGCACCACATCAAGCAACTTATCAATGGTCAGATTGTCCGATAGACTCCGTCGTCATGCCGGCCGACCCACCGAGGAACTACCACCACGGACAGCTCGAGCGGGCCGGCATCGACGGTGCGGTGGAGGAAGTGGAGACCGTCGGGGTGGCGGCAGTGAGCATGCGACGCATCGCACGTCGGGCTGGTGTCTCACACGCCGCACTGGCCTACAAGTTCGGTGACAAAGCGGGAATTTTCACCGCGGTGGCCGCCGAGGGATTCCGAATTGCGGCAGAGAAGATCGGGGCCGTCGCCTCAGGCCCCGACGGGTTCGTACGCGGCGGACAAACCTACATCGAGTTCGCGCTCACCCACCGCGGCTACTTCGAGGTGATGTTTCGGCCCAAGCTCTACCGGGGCGACGACGAAGCTCTGGCGGCGGCGCGCACCGCCGCATTCGAAGTGCTCTACGGCACCGCCAGAGCCAGCCTCGAGGCGTACCGGCCGGGTGCCGTCACCGAAGAGGATGTGCGCGGGCTGGTATTGGCGGGGTGGTCCGCCTCGCACGGCTTTGCAACCCTGGCGCTGACTGCCAATCTGTCCGAACATCTCGAAACCGACGCCGCTGCCCTTGCGGCACAGGTCGTGCGCGGCATCGTCATCATGGGCCAGCTGGCGCAGCAGGCGTCTGGCGATTAGGCCCGAAGAGCAAAGCCTTTACACACGAGGACGCCCGACAGTCGTCCGATCGCGAAAGACCCCAAATGCGCGGTCAATCAGCCTTTTCACCGTACATACGAGGACGCTCGCCGGAGGTTGTGGCACGCCCGAGTTCAAGTGCGCCACGCACCAGGTACCAACCGTCACGGAGTTCCCGAGCACATGAAGGGAAACCCGCACGGTGGCTTGTTCGTCGCCTCGGCCGGTGGGGGATCGGGCCCGTCCCACACCGAGGGGCCGACGTTGCCGTGCCCCCACAAGACGCTCCACCAGGTATGGCAGCGACTCGTATCCCAATCGGTGCCCGGGGGAGGCGAGCCGCGCCCGGTGGCTGTGTGAATGGCACCGTCCAGCGGATCTCCCGGGCACCACGTCCACGGCCCGCCACCGAGCGGTGCGGCCTGAGCAGGGCCTGTGCTCAGACCGACGCCGGCCGCCGCGATGCCACCTGAGACCAGCGCGCGGACGATAAGCGTCCTCATTCGATAGCGATGCCGCATGGCCTTGCGCCTTTCTTGGATTCGTGCGACCTGCGTTTCACTGGCTCCGGATGGATGCGCGGTGTGCGACTCAAGTCGGTACCCAGCAGTGTGCGGCGGTCGCCGGCGTCGTTCCATCAGGCGTTTTCCCTATTTTTCGGCGCCGCGCCGGCGGGCCCGGTTGGGCAATTGCTCTCGTCGACGGGTCGGTCTTCGTGGCGGTCGGCGGCGAGATGCCGGGCGATGGCTGGCGGGTGGCTGCCAGAAGGCGCAGCATGGCGCATATGCGCAACGTGGCAGGCCTGCCGAGCGGAGCGGCGATGCTGATCGTCAAACGTGGACCCAACGTGGGGTCGCGATTCCTGCTCGACCGACCTGCCACGTCCGTCGGCAGCCATCCCGCCAGCGACGTCATGCTCGACGATGTGACCGTCGACAGCCATCACGCCGAATTCCGTAGCGATGGCGGTCAATTTCGACTGATCGACGCCGACAGTCGCGGCGGTACGTATCTCAATCGTGAACTGGTGCACTCTGCCGAGCTCCATAACGGTGACGAGATCACGATCGGCCAGTTCCGACTCATGTTCCTGCGGGCTAGATGACCGCAGGTTTTTTTGGGGGCGCTCCGGGTCACGGAGGCCACTTGCGTCGGATGAAAGTGGTTGGGGTGTAAGGGAACCAGCGCACTTGAGCGGCAACGCTCCACGTTTGTTTCGATTTGTTCGTCCCTCCGAGCGGGGGAGGTCTTTTCTTCCGTTGGCAGCTCGGCGGGGGCTCGCACGGCTCGCCGGTCAGTGCGGAGCACGACGGTGTGCTGCGACCGTTAAGGATCGTTACCGCAATCGTGATCCCGGACTCTTATCTTTGAACTACGAGAAGGCAGAAGCTTTCGACATTCCACAGGAACGCCTTTCGGTGTCCGCAAGCTAGGGGGGCTGATATGACGACCGCAATCGCCGCGCACGACCCAGTCGAGACAGACGCCCCCTATGGGCACGACGACGTCCTCTTGGCGGTAGCAACGGTGAACGCATTCGGCTGCCGGGGGGAGACCGGCCCTGTCGAATCGAAGCCGCGCTGGCGACTGACGGAAGAAGAGATCGTGCGCGCGGCGATCTCGGTGATTTTGGTGGCGCTGGTGGCGGTGATCGGGCGTCGCCGCGGGCGCGATATTGACCGTCGGGTAGCAGCGGATAAGAATTCCGCACGAGGAGTCCCTGCGCGGCACGCAGCTGCTAGACCTGCGTACCGCCGCCGGCGACCTGGACCTCACATTCCTAGGCGCGCGCCTCGATCGGCGAGTGCCTTAGCGATCAAACTAGCTGCCGCACAACATATTTCAGAATTCAAAAGAAGCGCTATGAGCGCCCGTCGGAGGGGCCCTTCCGCAGGCACGGTGTATATTATGGTGTATGAAGCGCACCAATATCTATCTCGACGAGGCCCAGACAATCAGCCTCGACAAGTTGGCCGAGCAACAAGGCATTTCCCGCGCCGAGCTCATTCGCCAGCTGTTGGATCGCGCTCTCAACAACGCAGACGACAACCTTGCTGCCGACCTCAAAGCGATTGACGATTCGTTCGGCGTTCTGCGCGATATCGAGGCACCCGATCGTCGACCCGGCAGCCGCGAGCAGCATCTCGAGCGGATGTGGCGCCACACCTCATGATGCTGGTCGACTCAGACATCCTCATCGCCCACCTCCGTGGCAGGGCCGCGGCGCGTGATTGGCTCCGTGATGCTCGGGGGGAGGGGCCGTTAGCGATCAGCGTGGTGTCGATTAGCGAACTGGTCGGCGGGATGCGCAGCGCGGAGCGGCGCGAGGTATGGCAGCTGCTCGCGTCGTTTCGTGCCGAACCGACCACCGAGATCATCGCGCGGCGGGCCGGTGACTTCATGCGCCGGTATCAACGGAGTCATAGCGGTATCGGTTTGGGTGACTATCTGGTTGCTGCGGCCGCCGACGTCAAGGGTTATGAGCCGGCGACGCTGAACGTGAAGCATTTCCCGATGTTCAAGAACCTGCGGCCGCCATTCAGACTCTGAATGGGCCGCCAAATACAGTGAGACGAAGCGCGAGATTCCGCGACCGCCAGGTTGCTTCAGCCAAGACCGGCAACCAGATTGAGGCAGGGCACGCGACACGACACGTTCACGGGACTGGCGGCGCTTGAGGTCAACCGTCCCGACCGCGCAACACGGCGCGGCAACGGCAAGTCTGATTCCGTCGACGCCTACGTGGCAGCCCAAGCGGCGGCCTCTGATCGGGCTGACGTGCCGAAATCCCGAGACGGCATCGTGGCGTCCGTCCGCTGCCTGCGAGTAGCTCGGAGATCGGCTATCAAGGCAAAGACTCAGTGCACCAACGAGATTCGCGGACGGCTGATCCCGTGGGTTGGCGTAGTCGCCTGATGACGCGCGAGTATATACTCAAATCGCGATTCGTATATATGCATGGGGTGTCGAGATGACGAAGCGCTTGATTGACCTCGATGACGACCTGTTGGCCGCCGCGCAGAACGAACTTAAGACGTCGGGCGTATCGGATACCGTCCGCATCGCGCTGCAACTGGCGGCTGCGGCGTCTGCTCGCGCGCGCCAGGTCGCATGGTTAAAGGCCGGCGGCATGGGGGAGATGGCGGACCCTGGTAAACGAGGTGATGTGTGGCGGTAGTGGCGCGGTATCTCATCGACACCAGTGCCGCAGCACGGATGACACACCCCGAGGTTGCCGACCGGCTCGCTCCGCTTATCGAGGCCGGATTGGTTGCAACCACCGCTCAACTCGATGCTGAGGCACTCTCTAGCGCCCGGACCGCCGCGGACTACGCGCAGTTGTGGTCAGATCGCCGCCTCGCATACGAATTCCTGCCGACCGATGATGAACACTGGCGGGCGGCGTTGGATGCGCAGCGGTCGCTGGCCAGCACCGGTCGGCATCGTGCCGTCGGCATGGCGGACCTCCTGATCGCCACCCTTGCCCACGCCCATGACGTGACACTGCTCCACTACGACGCTGATTTCGAGATCGCTGCCGAGGTCTTGCCCCTCCAGCATCGGTGGGTGTTGGAACGGGGCAGTATCAGTTAGATCGGGGCAGGCGGAAGTGAAACCCATTGGCGCGCAGTACAATCTGCGGTGGTTTACCGTTAACCCTGCATATTCGATTTCCGCGTATTCGGTTGTGCCAGGCTTTGGCGGGCTAGGCGGCGTCTCGCGTTACCTGCACCTGCCACGCCAGCACCAAATGGGCCTGCCAGCCGCTACCTCGTGGCCGGCGAGCTCGAGAGCCTTCGCCCGTGCCTGCTCTTCAGCATGTTGTCGCCGCGCGACTTCGGCCTTGTCCTCGGGCGGGTGCCGTCGCAGCTCGTGCAGCCTCCGCGTCCTCGTGAGCCGTTCCAGGGACGTCACTTTCCCGCGCGAATGATTCGGCCGGCAGGTAGGGAAGGGAGAACATAATGGGCATCGGAGCTGCGGCGTTCTGGGTAATGGCTCTCTTCGTGGTGCACGAATTCGAAGAGATCATCCGAATCCGCCCCTGGATCGATCGCCACCGCGACGATCCTCGATTCGCCCAGGACATTTGGATTCGGCGGCAAGCGTCCTATCCGTCGACTGAAGCGATCGCGGTCATGATCGGCGAGGAGATCATCCTGTTCTGCTTGGTCCTCGCCGCCGCAGTGTGGGCGGGGGCGCTTGCGGTCATCATCGCGCTCGCCACCCTGAACTCAATCCACCTTGTCGGCCACTTGGTATTCGCCGCACGGGTGAAGGCGTGGAATCCGGGCAGTATCACTGCGGCAATCACCCTCTTGCTGAACATGGTCGTGATCGTCTTCGCGTACATCAGCGGGCTCAACGTCGGCCTGTGGGGCACGGCAACGATCGTCCTCGGTGCCGGATTCGCTGCGAACCTGTGGCAGCTCCATCGGCACGCGGCAGCCATTCAACGATTGCTCTTCACCAGGTGAGTCCAATCCGTGCTCAACGCGGTGTTCGTCGAACAGAACGCGGCGCGTCAAAGTGTCACGACCCGCGAAACGGGTCCGCGGCCAACGGGGATCATGACGGCCTCATGTGCCTGGTCTACAATTCGTCTACACTGGTTCCATGGCTGCAGAAACCACAACAGTCCGAGTCCGCCGACCCGATTCTGAGCGACTGCAATCTCTGGCCAAAGCTCGTCAAACCACCGTCGTCGACGTCGTCCACGCAGCCATCGACGCTTTGGAGAGGCAGGAGTTCCTGCGAGGGCTCAATGGGGACTACCAGCGCCTGCGCAGCGACCCTGAACTGTGGGAGCAATACCTCGCAGAGCGCCACGAGTGGGACGCATTGGCTTGATCTGGCGGGGGGAGGTCTATCACGTCGACCTCGGTCAACCGGTCGGGCGCGAGCCAGCCTTTCGCCGCCCGGCGGTGGTGGTATCGGTCGACATCCTCAACAACGGACCGGGCGGTCTGGTGGTCGTAGTCCCGATCACCACCGCTGGTTACGGCCTGCGAAGTCACATCGAACTCGAGCCGGCGAGCAGCGGGCTGGACCACACTTCATACGCACGCTGCGACCAGTTGCGAGTGGTCTCCATCGAACGACTGTCATCTCGCCAGGGAATGCTTAGTCCAGAGCAGATGCAAGCCATTGACCAAGCACTGCGCTTCGTCTTGGATCTCTAGCGCAGTGTCGACGGTGGTCGGATCCAGCGGTCGTCTTACAAAACGTCGTACACTGCTGCAATGGCTGTTGCAGTCAACGATCTGAAGAGACCGTAGACCTCGCCCAAATCCCAATCACCGTGCCATCCGACAAAGGGCCCTCTCAGTACGGCCGGTATCGAAAACCGATGTAACACAGGGTAATACGGCATACTTTACTGGTAACCCGCCATATACGATTCCGCCGTATTCCTCCGGTATTAGTCGCGGGCGCCTGAGGGCGCAGCGGGGTAGAGGCCCCGTCCGCACATAATCGTTGCGACACGTGTTCCGGTGCATCGTGTGGAGCGGGGCGTGGTTCGGTGGTTTGCTGAGGTGCCTACCCGGTCAATCTGGACGCGGCGATGGCGAACGAGGGGGGGGGGGGTGCGCGTCCAGCCAGAGCGCGACTAGGTAGACATCCGCGACGCGTGAGCGGTACACGGATTTCCTTTGCGAAGAAGTGGCCGCCGGCGACCTAGGCTTACGTAGCGTGGCTGATCCCGTTAGCGGACTATCAATCGCCGCACTCGTCGTCTCGATATGCAGCGCGACCGTGGCGCTCCTCGGTTTCCTGGCCAATCTCGCCCTGTACAAGCTCTCGGGAGCGCGGCTCAAGGTGCAGCTGGTGTTCTGCTACGCCGACGAAGGTGGGCGGCAAACGTGGAGCACGACCGGTCGTGGACGGCCCGCCTTCACAGACATTGCAAGATCCGGCATGAACGACATGTCGCCCTTCGGCATTGAGTACGGCCGAATAAGGGTCACCAACGTGGGCCGCACAGCGGTGTCGGTCGAGAACATCTCTTACGAGGTCCGGCGCCGCTATCGCTGGACCCCACGGCGACGGCGTTCAACCATCCAGACGTGGCAGTTCCTCCAAAAGGAAACCGATCCGAAGGATCTGACGCCCGACCTGGCGAACCCCATCCGGCTGGAGCCGGGC
Source organism: Mycobacterium kiyosense (assembly GCA_021654635.1). Classification (NCBI taxonomy): domain Bacteria; kingdom Bacillati; phylum Actinomycetota; class Actinomycetes; order Mycobacteriales; family Mycobacteriaceae; genus Mycobacterium; species Mycobacterium kiyosense. The sequence continues at coordinate 2,875,102 of AP025179.1, read as the reverse complement.
GGACACATTACTGCAGAGCTCTACCTGTGGCCCGCTCTCGCCGCCCACGAACACGGCACCCGCGCCGGCGCAATCACTGTACGAGGATCAGCCCACGCGGTAGGCCGCAAATGGGCCACCCGGTCGAAGCGACGTTCGGCTTGGAAGATCCCCGCAGGCGCCTCCACTTACTTCACCGATGTCGACGTCACGCCCGAACTCAGAGTGTTCCGTGAACTCTGGCTGCATCGACATCGCGCGCGAATTAGTGCCTCATGGGCTCTGATGATGTACCGCGAGATCAATAAGCGTCTCGCAGAAGGGGCAACTGGCGAAACGATGCACGACTACCTCGATGAGGGAACGAAGGGCCTCGATGACGACAGCAAATTCATGGGTAACGTGTTGGTGGCTTTCGGCGTGTATCGGGAATACCACAACGAGACGCCGCGGCCTGCACTCGGCCGCCTACAGCGTGCGCTGTATGGACAGACAGGCATACCACCCTGGCGGAAATCATCACCGCCGCAGTGATGCTGGCTCGACAGCGCCCGCGCTCGAAACCAAAAGCCGAAGAACCCTTTTGGCTGTCGCAGACCTTGCCCGGGGTGCCGTGCCGGGGGCGGAGCCCTATCGCGGCTGGTGTTCTCATCCATGTCAACGTACCCTGGGAATCTGCAAAGGTGCGGTAGTTAGCATTCTGCGAAACCAATTGCAGGGCAATCTAATTTGACTCTGCTAGTAACCCGGCCATATTCGATTGCGCCGTATTCCTGGCAGGGAGTGGGCCACTGATGGCCCATGGGCCCTATAGGTAGAGGAGGGTGTCTGCAACAGACTCCGGGAGTCGTTCGATGGCTCCGGATTGTTCACACAGGGTGCGGAGGTTCCACCAGGTTTGGGCGCGGACTTCTTCGGGTGTCTTGTTCCAGAACTGGCTCAGGCGCTGTTCGATTCGTTGTATGTCGGCGGGTTTACGAGCGCGGACCTTGCGAGCAGGAAAGTCCGTCTCGCACAGGACCCTTTCAGGGGGCAGCAGCCGGATCTGGTCTTCGGACATCGCAGCGTTAACCGAGAAGTAGGCGTCGGCTTCGAGGGCGCGTGCGACGTCGGTGGCATCACCGTTAAACCAATGCAGGATCGCGCCGCGCATGTCGGCGTCGTGGAGGTGCTCGACAACCTCGGTTGCGACACCGCTGCTATGGATGGAGAGCAGCACCGGTTCGTCACGGACGATACTCAGCAGCTCCTTAAATATCGAGCGCTGCCGCGCCATGTCACCGCCACGACGGTCCAGACCGATCTCACCGACCAATGCGAAAGAGCCAAGGAGATCAGTGAACTGCTCCGAATCCCATGCCTCGCGTGCTATCGCTACGCCGGGGTGGACACCGATCCCCCAGACAAGTGCAGTCTCTCGTCGGTTCCGGACTTGGCGAGCTTCGTGCAGGCTTCGAGTCATCGCGAAGACCACGGACTGCCCGAGCGCCGCGATCTGTGCTGGCGTGACGTCCGGTGCGATGTGGGCGTGCGCGTCCAATGCGGGGAGGATGGAGCCGGTCACGTCAGGGCCACTTTCCCGAGTTCGGCAAGCCCGCGGCGGGCGAGTTCGCTGATCTGGTCGAGGTCGGCGTCTGGGGGCCAGGTGCCTGCGTCAATCGCGTCGTCGTCGATACCGCGGGTTGTCGCGTAGGAGATTGCGGCCCGGTCGCTATAGCGCCGTTCCAGGAGTTCAAGGCGCGCGTCTCCTGTGAGTTCGTTGGACAGGTAGATGGTCGGGTCGTCGACGCCGGCCGCGATGAATGCGCCACGACGGGTGATACACGCGTAGCAAAGGCCACAGTTGAGGGTGGAGTTGCCACCCTTGATCCGAGCGCCGTCCAGCTTGCTGCATGAGACCGTGAGTCCTGCGACGCGATCCCAGCCGCTCGGTGGGTGGCTATCAGCGACGAGGCGCATCTCTTCACCTTTGGTATATGAGGCGAAGGGGTTAGTCACCGTTACTGCAAGGTCGATCGCCTGAAGGAGCGCGTTGACTCGGTAGAAGGTTTCGGGGTGGGTGGAGCGCGTGGAGAGCGCACCGGCCCGGTTGGGATGCAGTGGCAGGTTCAGGCTGGTGAATCCGTTCTCTGGCACGAAGAGGGTGGAGACGCCACGGCTGGTTGCGACGGCGATCCCGAGTGCGACGAAGAGCAAGGATCTGCTTCGGCTGGAGCTCTCTTTCTTGTCCGCGACTTGTGCGAACTCGATCTGGGTGTATGAGGGCGCGGGGGTCTCTATGTCAACCTGACTCAGGACCACTGTGACGGCTTGATTCGGGACCACCTCGGCGAGGAGGTGGTGGCTCAGGCGTCTTCGTAGGCTGTGATCGCGAGCTGCTACCGCGGGTATGGCTGAGCCGGTATGAGGTGGTGCCGGTTTCGATGATGGTGCCGTGGAAGGTGAGTCGGTCGACGATCGCGGCGCAGAGTCGGGGGTCGGTGAAGGTTTTGGTCCAGCCGGAGAAACTCGTGGAGATGCGATGGCTACTGACGCCTTTTCCTCGCGTTCAGTGAGTACTTGGAACAGCAACCCGCGCCCCGGCGGTCGAGTTCCATGTAGCCGAGTTCGTCGATACATAAAGATCGACGCGGCCGTAGCGGGCGATCGTGCGGGCGAGTTGCTTTTCATCGGCGGCCTCGACGAGTTCGTTGACCAGTTTGGTCGCCAGTGTGTAGCGGACGCGGAAGCCTTGCTCGGCGGCGGCGGTGCCCACACCAATGAGCAGGTGGGACTTGCCGGTGCCCGAGTCGCCGATCAGGCAGAGCGGGTCGCCTCGGCGTATCCAATCGCCTTGGGCGACGGTATGTACGGTGGCGGCGTTGATGTTTGGGTTGGCGTCGAAATCGAAGTCGCCCAACCATTTCTGACGTGGAAACCCGGCCGCTGCGACTCGCCGCAAGGTGGATCGGCGGTCCCGGTCATCGCATTCGGCCAGGAGCAGTTCGGCGAGGAAGCCGTGGTAGGTGAGCTGTTCACGCTCGGCGACTTTCACTGCTTCGTCGATCACCGCACGCACGGTCGGCAACCGCAGGCGTCGGCATGCGGAATCGACGGCGGCTTGGGCCGCTTGTGGGGTCATCCCGCGTTGGCGGCGCAGGGTGTTGGTGACTTTCGTGGCCGTGCTCATGATCCAGTCGTTCCTTCCATTCCGTCACCGGGTGGCGGTGTTGGGGGTCTGCGTTGGAGCAGCTCGTCGTAGGCCGCGACGTCAGGCAGCGGCCGGGTGTCGGGTGGCAGGCCGGCGATCACGGTCGCTGGATCAGCCAGGCGGCGCTGGGTCAGACTGACGACCCGGTAATCGACGGTATTGGCATGGTTACCGGCGTGACGGTCTGATTCGAGACCACCACCGGCGGCATGCAGGCGTGCTTCGACCGCGACCACATCCGCTGAAACGGCACCGACCGACAGGGCGGCGTGGATCCCGGCGATCACATCGGTAGCGCGCATGCTGCGGTGCAGCAGCAGCACGTCGATTAGCGAGCGAGTCCCGCCAGCATCGCCGTCGACGCGGCGGGCCTGCTGCCAGAACGCCTCGTGCGCTGCGGTGAAAGTGCCGGCGGCGCGGGCCTGAGCAAGCGCGGTGGAGCCGGGCAACGCGCCGGGTTTGCAGTGCAACACCTCCAGATAGTGGTCGAGGTTGATCGATTGCCCGTTGCGGGTCGTGACGCGTTCATGGCGTGCGGCGATAGTGCGGCCGTCGAAGACGACCAACTCCGAGGCCCGCAGCGACACCCTGACTTTGCGTCCGATCAACCGGGCGGGAACCGAGTACTTCGCCGACCGCGCCGTGATCAGCGCCGACCGGTCCACCCGTGGATGCAGCACCAGCCCGGGTCGAACCGCTCGGCAGGCAGAGCGGCGAGATGTTCTCGTTCGGTCTGGAAGTCCTGGCCCACGGTGTGCAGCCGGCCGGTGACCCGCCGATGATCCTCACGTGCTTCGCAGCGGCGGATGTAGTCGTTGAGCTCTGACAGCGAGTCCACTTCCGGCATGGGCGTGAGCCAGGTGCGGCGGAAACGTCCGATCTCGCCCTCGACTCCGCCTTTCTCGTGGGCGCCTTTCACTCCCGGCTGGCAGTAGAACGGGTCGAACCCGTAGAACGATCTGAACAGCACCCACCGGTCGTTCTCGACCCTGCCCCGACCGCGGCCGAACACCACCGAGGTGACCGCAGACTTCAAGTTGTCGTAGCGGATATGGCGCACCGGTGCCGCCGATCACGTCGAATGCTTCGATGTGGCCTTCGAGGAACGCCTCCTGCGACTGAGTCGCATACACCCGATGGACTGCCTTGCCGGACATCGACATTCGGAAAACGAACATGTAGCAGCGGGTTCTGACACCAGCGAGGATGACGTGAACCTCGCCGAAATCAACCTCAGCTTCAGCGCCGGGCGGGTGTTCCTGCGGCACGAACGCTTCCTGCGCCTGCTTACCGGACTCGGCGATGATCTCCGCACGACGGACCCGGACATAGTCACGCACCGACGAATACGACACATCCTCAACGCCGTGTTCATCGGCCAGACGATTGCAAATCCTTGTCGCAGTGTGGCGTTGCTTGCGGGCGCATCCAGATCGGTCCGCAGCATCGCATCAATCGCAGGTTTGAGCGGGCCCAGTTTCGGCGACTCCCGCACCGGTGTCTTCCGCCTCGGCGGCTCCGGATTCGCCAACGCGTGCCGGACCGTATCCCGGCCAACCTTGTACTTACGAGCAAGCGCCCGAATACCCAAACCCTCGACCCGGGCGTCCCTACGTATCTGGGCGAACAGCTCCACACGACTTCCCATCCGGAACCCTCCGACAGCGAGCCAATAATCGACACGCCAACCGTCGAGGGTGGTCCTGAATCAAACCGTCACAACACACCGGTCTGAAAGAAGGTGGTCCTGAATCAGGCCGTCACACCGGTCCTGAATCAAACTGTCATAGCCACGGGGGAGAAGGCCTCCTGGAGCCATTTGCGGACGGTGTTCTGGGCACGACGGACGGCGGTGGCGGTGTCGTAGTGGCCGACGAATAGCGGCGGCTCGCCTCAGAGTGGAGAGTAGGTGCAGTGCGCCAAGATAGGAGTCAAGTCCTCCGCTGAGCAGTGCGATAGCCTCCAGTCCTTCAGAGGTTTGGGCGGCCGAATCCTCGGGGGTGATGGGGTCCTGGGTTAGCTCGAGCTCCCAGGTGTCACCGGTGAGCCAGAACAGCAGCTGGGCGAGTTGGGTGATCGCTTCGCCTTTCCCATGGCGTGGGATCCGTGACCTCGACAGTGAGGTGAAGTCGTCGGGTGAATGCGCTCGGCCTGCCGGAGAGCCGGTCGACGAGGTATGCACCACCAGCGATGCGAACCAGATCGATGGCCTGCGTCGGGACTGGGCCCAGTGAGGGCAGCGACCACCCGACGGCACTCTTGACGGTGTCGGTTTCGCCGGCCGCGGTGGGCCACCGCAGACGGTGATGATCCGCCGGGCTTTCGTTCGTGGAGTCTTCGCCAGATAGGTGGAAATGCGATAGCGGCATGTCGTCTACCTCGCCCTCAGGACGCGAACTGCTCGTTGGGCAAGATCTGCAGCCGCCTGATGTAGGGCGTTCGCTGAGAGTGCGGGGCTGGCGTCGATGTCGAGGCCACGAACCTTCGCGTCGATCCAGCCTCGCAGCATGCGCTCGCGCACGACCGCCTCGTTACCGTCGAGCGTTCCGTTGGTGATCTGGTCTTGGAGTTCGACGAGCCCGAGTTGGAAGATATAGGCGCTGACGAAGCCCTTGATTGCTTCGGTCGCGGTTGGAGGTTCGCCCTCGGTTGCGACGATCTTCTTGACCTGTTCCGTAGCTGCTTGGCGAATGGCTCGGTCGTCGGGGTGCCCGTCGTCTCCGATCATGAGAGTGACCAGCCTGCTGATCCGAGCGCGTGGGCTGAAGGAGTCGAACTCGGCGAGACTGAGGCCGTAGTCGGACAGCCTCTGGGCATCGCGGTCCCGCAGGGCGTACGCCGCTCCGATCGTCGCGCCGCCGCGTGCGGCTCCTCCGATTATCTGGCGAGTGGACCTGCTCCCAGACCGGCCAGCCCCTGCGGAGCCTTGGCCGGCTCCCGCTCCGCCTGCTCCTTCTGCGCCGGCTCCGCGGCGGCCGGGGATACGGGGGCGGGGAATGGTCGGGACGGCTTTTCCTCTGGTGGCCGGGTCGTCGCGCCAGAGGGCGTCGATGAGTGCTTGACCGACGCGGTCGAGGTCGGACGCCGATTGCGTCGGCTCATAGAGATAATCGGGAGATTGGGCTGGGTCTGGATCGCCGGTGCTGGTCTCGGTGCTCCCTGAGCCGAGGTCTGACCACGCTTCCCGGAAGTCGTTCCATTCGGCGGAGTTGCTACCGCCGTAAGCGCCGCTAGTTCCCATCGAGCTGTTCCAGTTCCTCGCATGCCGCCGCCTGAGTGGAAGGGTGCAGCGAGGTGTCCTGAGCCGCGCGTCGCACCAGCCCAATGAGCGCGGGTCGTCCGCTGGTCGCGAGTTCGACGACGGCTCCTGGGGTCAGACGTACTCCCCAGCAGTGGGCCTCGACTCCGGCTGCTGCTGCTTGCTCCAGTGCGGGAGTCTTCCCCACCCAGAGCACGGCGCCGCGGATCACCGCTTCGCCGTCCTCCATACGCTTGGTCGTCGCGAACAGAACATCCAGGGCTGCCAGCTGTTCGTCTTCGCCGCGCTCGCTCAGGGAGTCGGCGGCCACGTTCCGTGCAGCTTCACTCGCACCCAGCAAGTCGTTGATGTGCGCGAGCACCTCATCGGAGACTTGAGCACCCATGCTGACGTTGATCAAGCTCGCGGCGAGTGTGAGATAGGGATCAAGGTTCTCGCTGCTGAGAGAAGGGGGGGCGGCGGCCCACTCCTTTGTCGATTCGTCGATCCCCTCTGGAAGGGTCGCGTCCTCGCCCTCCTCACCTGATGGGTTCGACCATGCCTCCCATCGGGCCACCATCGTCTTGCGCTCTTGGACATTCGCGGCCGCCAAGGTGTTAAAGGACGTGCGGTGGAGTTCTTCCAGCAGCAGCATCTTGATCATGACGGCTGGCGGGATCGTAACGCCGCGAGCGCGAGCGATGGACTCCCGGACACCGAACGCGTTGAGGAAGCGCTTGATCTGGCGGGGATTCGAGCGGCGGTCCGCACTTCAGCCTTCGGCGAGCTGGGTCGCCAGCGCGAGATCGTCCTCGGCCGGTTTGACGGCCAGTGCTTCGAAGTCGTGCAGCAGCGGGGTCTGATGGGCGTTCCGTCGCGCACGAACGTGCGCAGCTAGGACACGCAGGTCCGTCTCCTTCATCGAGCGGCCGGCGATCAAGAGGCCGATGTATGCCTCTGCGTCGGTGGCGGACAGGCGCGGCAGCGCGATCGGAAGCTGAACGATCTTCTCCAGATAGCGCTTGGCAAAGATGTCGCCGCGTCGAGCACCATCCAGGCTGACTGAAATGGCGTCTCGAACCATGTCCTGATCCGCTGCCAAGACGAACACCATCTTCTCAGTTGAGAGGAAGAGCTTGATGGCCTCCAGCGTTGCCGTCACTGCATCTGGTAGGCAGCGATCGAGGTCGTCGACTAGGATGACCACGCGCTCGACGTTCGGGATCAGCGCGAGCAGTTCCTTATAGGCGTCGTTGAAGCCCGCCATCGAGTCCGGCCCCCCAATCGGGTCCTTGGGCTGGAAGATCTCAGCGATCTGCTTCGGATCGACCTGGAATGTCAGTGCTCCCTTGGCGATAGCGACCGCAGCGCGGCTCCAGCTGATGCGTCCGAGCAGCTCCTTCGCCTTCTCAGCGACCTTGGCCTTGATACTTGGATCGGGGATCTGACTCTCGATGCCATGCAGAATCTCAGAGATCAGCGTGCCCTTGACGTCCACCTGGTCGTCGTAGGCCCACGGGTTGGTGGAGACGACGAAGCAGGTGTCGTCGTCCTTGAATTCGGCCTCGATGAGCTTCAGGATCGTGGACTTCCCGCCGCCCCACGGGCTCTGCACCGACAGCGTAAGCGGATGGATGTTGCGTTCGCGGACCGCGGCAACGATTGGCTCGACCACGGCGTCAAACCCGAGGAGGTCCAAGGTGCTGGGGTTGTCGTCCCAGAGCCGGATCTGTGGGGGTGTCGCCGCCATTGCCTGCCTCGCTATCACTTCGTCATCGTTGTGGTCATGGTGCAACCGGTCGCACAGACCGAGCCCGGCCCGGATAAGTATCCTTCGATGTCAGCGTCTTTGAGGTGTTCAGCCCATGAGGTGTAGGTGGGCTCTGATCGCCAGTCGCACGCGCTGCAGACGATGGACTCGTAAAATCCTTCGCCAGAGTCATCGGGTTCGATGTCCTCAGCAAGTTTGTAGGACTCGCATCGAGGACATCGCTCGGGTTCGTCGGATTCGGTTCGGCGAATCAATTTACCGAATGTGCTGAGCAGATGCGCCGTAGCGCCGAGGACGATGTCTGCGTCGAATTCGGTTGCATTGCTGAAATGTTGGAGCCAGACCGTCAGATCCCAAGTCTTTTCCGAGAGGGCTTTTACATAAGACCGCATGCGCCCGTCGGCGAGACGGTCTGCATAGATATTGCCCAAGCTTTTGAAGTCCGCGGCTTTAGGTGGCCTCGGCGACCCGCCTAACCATTCCGCGTCAACCTGTCCTTTCGCCATAGCGATGAGCGCGTCTCGGCACTTGATTCCGACGGCTTGGTAGTCCTCGGCTTCGGTCGCTTCGTTCATCGCCAGAACTGCCTGACGGTAGCGACGCCACGACGTGGAGACGTGGACTTCGTCCTCGCTGTCGATTTCCGACCGACTCCGTTCGGCGATCATTGCACCGAGGCCGATGTGAAATATCAATGCTTGTTCGGCCTGCGGGAAGTCCGTCTGTAGGTAGAGATTAGTGGGGTTGCTGATCACCCACCAGCGCGTGGATGTGCAATGCACATCGTAGGTTTCGTGGGTACGGCCCAGGACGCGTCGCGATCCAATCTTTTGGACCAACCCAGCCTGATCATCGTCGGGCGATTGGCTGTTGACGTAGTCCCGGATGTATCGCTCCTCATGCTCAGGGAGATTCACCAATCCGCTTCCTTCTTCGAATTCGCCACGTTCCGTGCAGTCGCGTAGTTGGCCCAGGTCGTTCCCGCGAGCGCAGCGTGGCGTTGAGTGACTTGGTCGCTGTATCCGAACATTTCGGCGACCAGGGGAGCGGGGATCTCGGAGACAGTTCCTTGGAGAGCGGTGTTGCGTGATCCGAGCATGTTGACGCCTAGCGCCCGCAGGCGTTGCATGATGGCCTGCGGGTCAATATGCCGTCCGGGTCGGCTGCTGGGGAACAGCCAGGGCGTGCCGATCGCGCCACCGGCTGTCCGGAGGTTCGGTCGGTTGTAGCGGTGATAGTTGAGCTGAGAGGCGAAGGGTTCGGGAACCGATATCGGCTCCTTCCCGAGCGCAATTCGGGTCTCTCCGTCGGCGTAGGAGATGGCCGTCGACTGTAGGGCGGCGATCTTGGTTAGTGGCTGGGCGTAGAGCAGCAGCAGGATGCCGGCAATACGGTAGGGCAGGGTTTCGGAGTCGCCAGTGAGCAGTTCTTTGAGCCAGGCGAGGCGTTGGTCATGGGTGATCGTCGGGGCGGTTTTCGCCTCTCTGAATCCGATCAGCACGGCGACGTTGAGCTTGCTCTTTTTGGCCCAGATGAAGAATGTTCGGATCAGGTGACGGGTGGTCGGGCCTGAGGTGAGGTACTCATCGACGTCTTGTTGCGTGCAGTCGGCGATGGTGCGCTGGTGAGTGTGTTCAAGCCAGGTGAGGAATCTGATGGTTTCGGTGATCTCTTGTTTCGCCGATCGCTTTGGGCCGTCGGATGATTGGCCGGGTTTGGATTCACTGCGAAGGCGGCGTAGGTGGTGCCAGCTCGCGAACTGCTCGACCGGGGTGCGAACTGTGGGGGAGTCGATGGCATCGAGTTTTGCGGCCAGCCACAGTTCGAACCGTGCGAGGTGCTCGTCGCGTGGCGGGAGCAGCCCGTGGTGTTCCAGGATTGACCGCAGGTGGCTGACGTGTTTACCGCGACCCGCCGCCGTGAGGCCGTCGTGGGTGAGTGGTATTGCGCCGGAGGTGATTCCGCCAAGCAGCTGCAGTACCTCGATGTTGCGTTTCCAGGTCAGGATACGTTCCGGCCGGTCGACGCCGCAGAGCACTTCGATCAAAGTCTGCATGGCAGTGAGGTCGGCGGGATGGTGGAGAAGAATCTTGCAGAGGTCGTCGCGTAGGGCGCAGCGGGCGCATTGGCCGCGGCGGTACATCTCGCCTTCGCATTGGCAGATTGTGCAGGTGAAGTTGCCGGGGATACCGGCGCAGGTCATGCATACGGGGCGTGGGTCGGCGCGGTTTCGGCGGCCGGGCAGGACGCCGTCGTGTCCGCAGGTCGGGCAGAGCCCGTGGGTGCGCATGGCCGTGTAGAAGCAGCTGTTGCACAGCTGATCGCCCGGCCAGTAGACCCGCAGTCTGTTGGCCATGCGGTGGCAGCGGCTGCATTCGACGGCCCCGTTAGTCACACGTGGTCGGCCGCGGCTTACAGATCGAGGGGTGGCATCAATTTGTCATCGGTGACCACACGTGCTCGCCGCGGGCGGACTGACTTGTTGAGTTCGACGACGTTGGGTGGCGCAACGGTGCCGGAGGCGGTCTTCTTCTTGCGGACGTCGGTGGCGGTTACGGTCACAAGATCTTCGACGCCGCAGCCCAGGATGTCGCATAGTGCTGCCATGAGCTGCAGGGCGACGCGTTCGGGGCGTTGGTGCACGATGCGGTAGACCTGCGGGCGGGACAGTTGCACTCCACGCTCGGCCAGTCGGGGGATGAGGTCGGTGCTGTTGTGCATGCCGTGCGCGGCCATTAGCTCGGCCAGGCGCCAGGTGTAGTCGACTTCGCGTTTCACGATGTCTCCTCCTCACCGAAAGACAGGGCGTCCTTGATGGTTCGGTCGAGCACCCTTCGTAGGGTCCGGGTGCGAAAGTCGCTGGAGACGCCGGTGTAGAGCGAGGTGGTGCTGGCGTAATCGTGGCCGGCCTGGTCTTGGACGAACTTGGCGTCCCAGCCGTCTTCTATGAGGTGGGTGATGTAGGACCGTCGGAAGGAGTGCAGATCCAGCCCGGCGGAGAGCTCGAGGTCGTTGCAGTACCGGCGGAATCGGCGCAGCAGGGTGCGTTCGGCGACCAGGGCGCCACGCTCGCTGGGGAACAGATCAATGCCGTCGTCGAGGTACGGCTGGCCGTGAGTGAGCCAGTCGGCGATGATCTCCGGTGTCCAGTCGAACACTGTCAACACGGTGCGGCGTTTGGGTGGGGAGCCTTTCTTGGCCTTGCCGTAGCGGACCTTAACCACGCCGTAGCGACCGAACTCCGGCGCGTGCGGGTTTCGGGAGAAGTCGACGGTCTGCAGGTGCCGCAGTTCGTTAAACCGGACGCCATAGGAGTAGGCGACCTTGAACATGACCGCGTCCCGGTATGCCGGCAACCAACCCTTCTTCTTCGTGGCGGCGATCACAGTGACCTGGTCGTCGGCGTGGTCGAAAAAGTCCTGCAACTCCTGTTTTGTGAAGGGTCGCTTTTCGGGATCCTGCTCGTTGTCCTGAACGTGGATGGCGGTATTCCAGGCAAAGAACACTTGGGCCGGGTGCGTGCCGAATCGTTGTTCACAGACGCGGTCCCAGCCGTAGTCGGGGTCAGCGATGTAGGAACAGAACAGGCGAAGGCCGTTCTGGTACCCACGGATGGTGGACTGGCGCCGGCCCTTGATGCCGCGCAGATCGGCGAAGAACTCTTCCACGATGGCCGGTGTCCACGACCAGGGGAACTCATTGGTGTGACCGATGAACCGGCGAACCAGACCGATACGGCCGTCGATCGTGTCGTGATCGAGGTTGCGACACAGTTGCTGGTTCCGCCATCCCTCGAGCATTTCTTCGACCGTTTGGACCTCAGGATGCAGCAGCGGTACCGAGCCAACCAGGAACACGCGACCGCTCTTATCGACTGGCAATTCGGCCTCCCAGCTGGTCTCATTAGATGATTCAATGAATCATCTAATGAATCATTACCACATCGGTCCAGGTAGATCCATCAACTGCAGGGCACTCGTCGCATCGTGTCGAGCCGGCCGTCTGCCAGCGCCATCGGGAACTAACCAACCCGACAGATCAAAGACGCTGCGAAGCAACAGTTATGGCGAAACAGCCCCGGACGTCCGGGACCAACAAGCTCCAGGCGGGGATGATTCATCAGATGAAAACGGCGACGTTAACCTGACATAATGTCGCTTATCGGCACTCACTGGGAATGGCGTTGTGGCGCATAGAGCTTGTCGACTTACTTCCAAGCGTCGCTTTGCGGATGAATCTCCGCCTTCTTCAACTAGTTCGCCCTTCCGGCGTCACGAGTTCTAACCGCCCACGGCATATGTCATCTCGTGGCGCCCCCCACATATGTCATCTCGTGGCGCCCCCCGAAGGCTGGCGTGATGCGCCATTCGTCCAAGTCCCGCCAACCGCGCTCGTTCGCGGGTGCACTTGTCCACTTCCGTGCCACCGCCCAATTTTTCGTCACAGTGACGTATTAACGACACCGCGTGCCCCGGCGGCGTCTTCTCGCAAAGCGGTGACTCTCGGCCCGTCGCGCCCTTTCGGCAGCAGGTGAAACTAGCCAGCCGGTTAGAAGCTATGAGCCGGCGGCCTGGGTGGTCGCGGATGCTTGACGCCACTGCCCCAGCCGATCTCCCACCCATCGGCGTCGAAGTAGTCGGCGTACGCGACAGGCAATGCCTTCGTCTGCTCGACAGTACGGATGAGCTCGGCGAACCAGGCGATGTATGCGGGGTCGTCATTGGTCGGAGCGGCGTCGGGCAATTCGTTCAAGATGAGATCAGCGACCCTCTCGGGTTTGGTCGTCACCGTTACCTCTCCTGCGGCGAATTCTGTGAGCCCGCCCGTCGAGTAGTGCAATGCGGTGTGCCAGTCGATGACGTGGTCGTCAATCAGATTGTCGCTGAGTGTAATTGCGACACGCCAGTACATCCCTGAAGGGCTCATTCCCGGCAAGATGCGCAGCCGGTGGTAGCCGCGCTGATGTAGGACCCGTACGCCTTGCAGGATCCGGATTGGGGTCCATGAAACCAACTCCGCGGAGATCTGTTCGTGCATCTCGGCGTCGAACGCCACGAGTCGCACCTCGTCGACGCGAGAGTTGACGGCGGCAATGGTTTCGATCGCGGCGGCGATTGCGTCTTGGCGTGGCCAGCCGTAAGCGCCGGTGCTGATGAGCGGAAAGGCGACGACTCGAACACCGAGTTCGTCAGCAACTTCCATGGCCCGCCGGTAACAGGACTCCAGCAGCGACCGGTCTCGCTGCCCGGCGTTGTAGTTCGGCCCGACCGTGTGGATCACCCATTGGGCAGGTAGGTCGCCTGCTGTCGTCCATCCGGCGTCGCCTGTGGCCAGTCCGTTCGGGAACCGCTCGATGCAGTCGCGCAGGATTGCGGGGCCTCCTGCGCGATGAATCGCGCCATCCGCGCCGCCACCCCCGCGCATGCCAGAGTTCGCGGGATTGACAACGGCGTCGACCTCTTGCTGGGTGATGTCGCCACGCACCGCGGTGATTGTCAGCACGCAGCCAGTATGCATATGGGCACCGACACCGGTGCCATGGACGGCTCCGCCGGATGAGTACCCGGAGCCCATCCGTGAGGTATATCCATTTATCGCTCCGCGATGGCGCCCCGGGCCCGTCATCCGCTCTGAATTGTCACTGTGATGAATTGCTATGCAGCGCTGCGCTATTCGTGTGCGCTCGCGGAAATCGTCGGCACTGCGAGACCGAGACGCCGACGGCCGTCCCCTAAACGCTCGTCCACGGACAGGTCGGAAACCGTGCACCACAATCTGGGTAGTCGCTGTCGGATACCAACGGCACGCAGCCTAGCGGCGCTTTTGTGGGCCCTGGCCCCATACTGAGAAGCATGCACATGACGGGCGTGTGGATATGAGCAACGAATTTCACGATCTGTTGCGGACCACGATGGAAGCCCTGACTCGCGACCTTGCCCAAGATGGCGCGCCGATCGAACAGACCTTGGCAGAGGTGACCGCCGCCGCGGTGGGGCTCCTCCCGGCCGTGGATGCGGCTGACGTGCTGCTCATCGACAACGGCGTGTTCACCTCGGTGGCGTCCACCTCCCCGGTGGGGCCGCGGTTGGACGGCGCGCAACGTGACACCGGTGAGGGCCCCTGCTTGGATGCCGCGCGAGCAACCGCGGTGGTGCGCTGTGACGATCTGAGCACTGACCCGCGCTGGCCGAGCTTCACCGCGATCGCCGTGGACACCGGTGTGCACTCGATGCTGTCCTATCAGCTCTACACGCATGGCGCGGGCAGCGGCGCATTGAACCTGTTCAGCGAGAAAGTCGGTGCGTTCAGTCACGAAGCCGAGGCGGTCGGAGCGATGCTGGCCACTCACGCCGCGTTGGCGCTGATCGCGGTCAACCGTCAGCGCCAGTTCGAATCCGCGCTGGCCAGCCGGGATTTGATCGGCCAGGCCAAGGGCATGATCATGGAGCGCTTCAACGTCGACGCCGTGCGGGCGTTTGACCTACTGCGCCTGCTGTCGCAAAACCAGAACATCCCGTTGCGCGACGTGGCCTCGCAGATTGTGGCCAGCGGCCCCGAACGGCGTGATCCCGGATGAGCACAATGCCGGTGCCGGGATCGCTGCGCGCTGACCGTGCGTTCAGAGTGGCGCCCACGGTTGGGGTGGCCCGTCGTGGCAGATGATTCATCACCCGAACGTGGCCGCACGAGCCGCCCGTCCGACGACAATCCCGCCGCCCCCGGTACGCCGCGCGCCAGCGACGCATTGTTCACCGGTGTTGGCACCATGTGTGAGACCGCGGCCCGGCTCACCGGCACCGACGGCGCCGCGGTCGCGGTACTGACCGCTCGCGCTCAGGTGCGTGAGCTCGTACACGCCACCGACGCGCTGGCCCAACAAATCGACGAACTGCAGTTCACCATCGGCGAAGGGCCCTGTCTGGACGCCCACCAGCTCAATGAGCCCCAGCTACACCCCGAGCTACTCGGTGACGGTCACGCCGCGGTGCGGTGGCCGGTTTTCACCGCCGAGATCATCGCGCTCGGTGTTCGCGCGGTGTTCGCCTTCCCGGTGCCCGGAGCGCTGGGGCCGCAGGCCGTGCTGGAGCTTTACCGGCGCAGCGGCGGGGCGCTCGGCGACAACGAACATCATTTTGCGCTCACCTGCGCCGACGCGATCGCCCGCACGCTGCAATTCAATTGGGACACGCACCTCAGCGCAGCCCAGAGCACACAAGCCGCGATCGATGCGGTCATTCTGTCCGCCGCCGATCCCCACCGGCCGGCGGATCCGTTCACCCGATCCCAAATCCACGTCGCTGCCGGGATGGTGGCTGTGCAGGCCGAGATCAGCGTCGGCGACGCCCTGGATCTGTTGCGCGCCTACAGTTTCAGCCACCAGCAGACCCTTACAGCGGTCGCCGCGGAAGTGATCGAGCGCCGGCTGTCGTTTCGCGAGCACCGCGAGGAACCGAAAGACCAGTGACTCATGTCCCTACCCTCCATCACTAGCCCGGCGCGGCACCGACCCACCACGGGGGCCGGAAATGAGTGACGCGCAAATACGGTTGGCCATCGCCGATCTCACGGCCACGCTGACCACCGACTTCGACCTGCCCGTCCTGCTCGACACGGTGGCCTCCGACGCTCGGCAGGGCTTTGACGCCTACGCGGCGGTCGTGGTGCTTCTTGATCACCGCCGCACTGCCCAAGACGGCGACGTACACGTCGTCGCCCAGGCGTTGCGCGAACCCACCAGCGCCGACCTGAGCTTCCAACGGGCCGGACCTGGTGCCGACAGCGCCCGCCGCGGCGCGGTCACCATGATCAACGATCTTGGCGAGCAGACCGACACCCGCTGGGAGCGCTACCGTCGACACGCTGCCGCGGCCGGCATGCGCGGCATGCGTGCATTCCCCATGACCTCCCTCGGCGTGCCGTTGGGTGCCCTGGTCATCCACACTGATATCCCCTGGGGCTCGTTGCGGCCCAACGACTTCGGTCAAACCCTGGCCAATCTGACCGCGCTGGCCCTCTCGATCGGACCCATCAAGGACCGAGCCACCGACACCACCGCGACCATCAACACCGTCTTGCAAGGCAGTGTTCTCATCGCTACCGCCACCGGCATCATCGCCGAACGACTCACCCTCAGCGCCGACGACGCCCGCGCACACCTGGCCCGCTCGGCACGCCAACACGGCCATACCACCACCACCCACGCTCGTGCCGTGGTGGTCGCCCACAACAACGCACCCCATGACCCCACCGCGCTCGACGCTCTGCTGCAACCTCCAGATCTGATCTCGCCCCCACATATCGACCTGTGACGTTGGGGGTCCGGTCCAACCGCGACGCGCTCGACCATCAATCGGCCATATCGTCACCGTTTACGAATTACTCAGTCGCAGTGGGCTTTTCACTCGCACATCGCGCGATCCCAGCACCACCGGGGGCATAAACGAACTGTGGGCCGGTAAGGGACAATCCCCTACCGGCCCACAGGTTACGTAAAGATCAGAGCGCGGTCACTCCGGTGGCCTGGGGGCCCTTGGCACCCTGTCCAACCTCGAACTGAACCCGCTGGTTTTCATCCAGAGTGCGGTAGCCGCCGCCCTGGATCTCGGAGTAGTGGACGAACACGTCCGCACTGCCGTCATCGGGAGCGATGAAGCCGAAGCCCTTTTCGCCGTTGAACCATTTCACGGTTCCTTGCGTCATATTTCTTGTACTTCTTTCGTTTTACCTTTGCGAATGCAAATCACATTCGCGGTACAGCTTACCTGATCCGGGCCCGGATTCCTTCCTCGGCGGTGCTTTCGCGCGTTTGTGCCGGTGGGGAGTCGGGTACGCGGCAGGCCATGGTCAAGGCATTTGGATACAACAGCAACGGTGGTCCCGAAGTTCAGGAGTTCCTGGACCTCGAGATGCCGAGTCCCTTGTCCGGCGAGTTGCTTGTGGAAGTTCGCGCCGCAGGCGTGAACCCGGTCGACTGGAAAATCCGGTCCGGGATGCTGGGCGCCGCGAACCCGAGTGATCTTCCGGGGGTGCTCGGTTCGGAGGTGTCCGGGGTGGTCCGGGAGGTGGGTCAAGACGTCGAGGGATTCTCCGTCAACGACGAGGTTTTCGGCAGTGTCGCTCCCGGGTCGGGCGGATACGCCGAATACACCCCGGTGACGGCGACCGCGGCAGCACCCAAGCCGCCGCAGGTGTCGTTCAATGAGGCCGCGACACTCCCCGTGGCCGCCGCCACCGCCTACGACGGCGTGACGCAACTGAACCTCACCGCAGGGCAGACCCTGCTGATCAACGGCATCAGCGGTGGCGTCGGCGTCGCGGCGGCCCAGATCGCCCGAGACGCCGGCATCAACGTCGTCGGCACTGCGAGCGAGGACAAGCGCGCGCTGGTGGAATCGCTGGGCGCCACCCTGGTGCCTTACGGCGACGGTGTGGCCGAGCGCATCAGGCAAATACTGCCGGACGGGGTCGACGCGATCCTCGATCTTGCCGGTGGCGACGGCTTGCTCGCTGTTGCCGAGCTGCTGTCCAATCGGGACAACCTCATCACCGCTACGGATCCGGAGACGGCACAGAAACTGGGCGGACGAATGATTGAGCGCGACCGTACCTGCCGCGTCCTCGAGATCGTGGCCAAGCTGGTCGCCGACGGGAAGCTGGATCCGCACATCCAGGACGTCCGACCCCTCGATGAAGCGGCCGACGCCGTAGCCGCTGTCGAAAAAGGCCATGCCATGGGCAAAGTCGTGATCGAAGTAAGCACATAGCCTCCCGGCCATCCAAATCTATTGTGCCGCAACGTTACTTCACCAGCATGCTGTTCAGTGCAGCCGAACGAACTAATCTGGCAACGGTTTTCACTGGGTGTCGGCAGGCAGTCCTGGCCCCGACGGATAGTACATCTCTTGGCGTACCGTGCACACCAGACTGCCGTCCCGGTTGAACATCGTCCCGCTCGCCAACGCCAGGGAGTCGGCGCTACTCGGCGAAGAACGTTCGTAAAGAAGCCAATCCGACAGCACAGCCGGCCCGTGGAACCACACCGAATGGTCGCGCTGCACGGTCTGCCCGACCCCACCGCGGGCGACGAACGCCGGTTCGGTCAACGTCACCGCCGACAGATAGGCGACCAGGCTCGCGGTCAGCACCGGGTCGTCGGGAACCTCGCCGTCGGGGCGCCACCACATCGGCGAACGGACCGGTGGTGTGGTCTCGGCATAAATGACGCGGCGCTCGAACCAGCGCAGGCTGGCCCAACGCCCGGCGGTGCTTTCCCGCGATTCGGCCAGGTGCGGTGGCACCCACGGCAACGTCTCCGGGTCCGGCGCCGACCGCATCGGAGGCTGGTAGACAACGTCAGTGAACGTCGGATCGGCGACCTTGAACGACGACATCGCCTCCAGCAGGATCTTGCCGTCCTGCCGCGCGGTGACCCGGCGCGCGGAAAACCTGCGTCCCTCTTGAAGATCGACCACTTCGAAGTCCACCGGCCGGCGTGAATCCCCCGGCCGCAGGAAATAGGTGTGCACGCTGTGCGGTACGCGTCCGGGCGCGGTGTGGCTCGCGGCCAACAACGCCTGCGCCGAGATGTGTCCACCCAGGATGTGGTTGGCGGGGGCGGGTAACTGCTGCCCGGCGAAGTGCCAATCGTTGATCCGGGCGAGTTCCAGCGTGGCCAGCACGTCAGTAAGCGAAGAAGACATCGGGACGTATCGTCACACACTGAGCCGTAGGTAGCGTTGCAGCCGCCGCAGCCCTGCGGCCGGGGCCGGCCCGGCGGCGGGCTGCAGCGTCAGGTCCAACCGGGCACGCACGGCGGCCACGTCGAACTCCATCCCGATCGCCACCAGACAGTTCGCGACGGCACGCGGTGGCGCCTTCCCGACGTGGATCGCACTACCCACCAGGTTGGCGACGTAGGTCCGAACTGATGAACCGTGTCGCACCGCCACCACGCCTTTCATCCGAAACACCCCGGACGGCGGATCCTCGAGAAGGTCGCACAGCGCATCAGGGTCCACGCACCCCGCGCTGCTGACGGAGACGCTGTGGGCATGAACGTGGTCATGGTCATGATCGAAGTCGTCCAGCAACTCGCGGAACGACAGCTGCCCGGCCTCCTCCTCCGCGGTCCCCAGCGGGTCGAACAACAACGCCGGATCGATCCGGCCGGCCGTGGTACCTACCACATGTACCCGCGGATTTCGTTGCGCTACACGGTGTTCGACGCGCGCTATGAGGGCCCGCCGGTCGTCCTCAGGCACCTGGTCGAGTTTGTTGACCACGACCAGCGATGCCGCGCCGTACCGCGCCGGCGGCAGCTGGGAGCGATCGACGGTGTCGAAATGATGGACCGCGTCGATGACGTCGACCAGTCCTCCGGGCCGCACACCGGACAACTTGCTGAAGCCGATGATGCGCGCGATGGCCACCGGGTCGGCCAGCCCACTGGCCTCGACGAGGATGGCATCGAGGCGCCGGGCCGGGTCGGCGAGCTTGGCCAGGGCCTCGTCGAGGCCGCCGTCGTCGGGCAGGCAGCAGATGCAGCCGCCGGCGATCGAGGCCGGCTCGTCGATCTGGCCGGCCACCAACGAGGCGTCGACGTTGAGTTCGCCGAAGTCGTTGACCACCACCCCGATTCGCGTGCCGGGACTACGCAGGAGATGGTTGAGCAGTGTGGTCTTGCCAGCACCGAGATGCCCGGTGAGCGCGATGACCGGTATCGAGGTCGACGCCGGCCGGCGCGATTGACCTGCCAGTTAGCAGTCACCCACCTGCGCGATGATCTTCTTCAAGGGCGGCGAGGGAATCTGGTTGGGGACGTAACTCGGATTGTCCGTCGACCAGGCGATCTTGGAGCAGTTGCCGGGCCCGGTCGGCAGGCCGGCGCTCCAAGTCTCCAGCGTGGGCCGGCAGTTGTACACGTCCGACTCGCTGATGAACCTGGCATGATCCGGCATGCCGGGAGTGCGCTGCCAGAAAATCAGACTCCGGTCGGTCGGCAGATTGCACGGCGACTGGGGAACCGGGAAAGTGCCGACGGCGCTGTGAGCAACCGGCGCGAGCAGCAGCGAGAATGCTGCCGCCACGAATGTCAACGCGGTGATCCAGCGAATTGCCAACGCAGGTCCTCTTCCTTGCTCGAAGACGGCAAGTTGCTTGCAAGAAGACTAATCCCCCGCATCGCCTACGCAAGGGCCGCGCAGAACACTCACCGCGGAAAAACGTGGCATGATTGTGGCATGGCTCGCATACGCCTGAGCACTACCGTCGACGCGGAGCTGCTGAACAACGCACGCGGTCTGCGAGCGGGTGTCACCGATGCTGCTCTCGTCGACGAGGCTCTCGGGGCGCTGCTGGCTCTTCATCGCAAAGCCGAGGTGGAGGCGAGCTATGCGGCCTACGACACACATCCGATCGACGAGCCCGACGAGTGGGGCGACCTGGCATCGTGGCGGCGGGCGGCCGGTGATTCGTGATTGCACTCCCAGCGCGAGGCGAGGTCTGGTGGTGTGAGATACCCGCGGTCGGGCGACGGCCGGTTGTCGTGCTGTCGCGTGATGCGGCGATCCCCCGCCTCCGACGCGCTCTGGTCGCTCCCTGCACCACAACCATCCGGGGTTTGTCCAGCGAAGTCATCCTGGAACCCGGTTCAGACACGATCCCGCGCCGGTCAGCGGTGAATCTGGACTCCGTCGAAAGCGTTTCGGTCGCTATGTTGGTTGATCGGCTCGGCCGGCTCGCCGATGCGCGGATGAGCGCCATCTGCACAGCGCTCGAGATCGCGGTCGACTGCTCGCGCTGAGATACACAGATTTAATTGTGCTGCAATCTAATTCGCGATAACCAGGCCGTAGCCCTGGCCCACCTGCGGCCGCCGTGCCACGCCGTGGTGCACCTGGACGCGGGGGCCATGTTGGGCGGCTTCGTCGGCGCTGACATGTAACCGGAGTATCCGGCCACCGACCTGCACGTAAGCACCGGGTTGCCACAGAGTCGGCTCCCACGGTTTCAGCCGGATCCAGCGCACCCCCGTCGCATCCCGCACGAAGACCCCGTTGGTGGAGTTACGGTCGACGATCACCACTTCCCCACCAACGATGCGCACTTCGGCGTGTGCCCGCGACATCTCACCGGAGTGGTCGTCGATGCGGACCGGGCGAAGTCCGCGCTGCGCCGCGTCCGAACCGTTCGGGTCCCGGCCGATGACGCAGTCCCGGTCGATGTCGATGCGAGAGCCGTCGTCGAGGGAGAGCCACCGCTTCTGCGGCGCCGCCGCGGGTGTCGCCAGGACGGGAATTCGGTTGCTGTCGTGCTCTTTTGGCGCGCTCGCCGGCCAGTTCGGTGCCGCCGCGGGCGCCGGCCGGGGTGCCGACGCGAGCTGCGTGGACCACATCACAGCGCCCTGGCCCGGCACGGTTCCGCCGGTGAGCTTGTAGATACCGCCACCCTCCGGGGCGAGGTGCGGTCGCGCGCCGAATTCGTCGACGGTGATGACGGTTGCGACGGTGGGCACCGGCACCGAACGATGCACCAGGCGGCCACGACCGCGCAGCACGGTCTGCGCGATGCCGTCGTCGAGTGCGACGGTGACGCTGCCGCACAGCAGGATCTCGAGGCCGGTGGACGTCGGCATGATGATGCCGATGTCGACCATGGTGTGATCCCAGGGTTCGCGCGCCAGCTTGGCGAACGCGGCGACCAACTTCTGCGGGTCGGTGCGCGCCACCATGTCGACCAGCGCCGCCATCTGCTGGGCGCCGATCGAGTGCTGAGACAACGGGGCCCGCTCGCGGTGGGCCACCACGATCACCGTGCCGTTGACGTTGGACACCAGATGCTGACCGGGGATGACCTCGATCTCGGCCGGCAGCGGGGCCGGCGTCGGCGTCTCGACGGCCTGCTGCACCGCCGGCACCGCGGCCTCCTGCGGGGCGGGCACGGCCGGCGCTTCGGCGGGCAGGACCGTTTCGACGTCCGACGGCCCTTCGCTGATGCCGATGCGGTCGTGCAGCCATCGCAGCGGTCGTGGCGCCCACCAGTTGAGGTCACCGGCGAGCTGCAGGAAGGCAGGCACGACGACACCGCGGATGATCGATGCGTCGATCACGACGGCCAGCGCCGTGCCGATGCCGAACATCTTCATGAAGGACAGCCCGTTGGCGAACGAGACCAGCGTGATCGTCAGCAACAGCGCCGCACTGGTGACGATCCGGCCCACCCGGCCCAGCCCGATGACGGTGGACGCGGTATTCGACAGCCCGGAGTCGCGGGCTTCCTTGATCCGGCTGAGCAGGAAGATTTCGTAGTCGACGGACAGGCTGAAGGCGATCGCGCACAGCAGCACGACCATGGACAGATTCAGCGGCGCCGGAGTGATGCCCAGCAGCGCAGCCAGATGTCCTTCCTGGAAAACCCAGACCATGATGCCCAGAACCCCGCTCAGCACAAGCAGATTCAGCACGAGTGCCTTGACCGGGACCACGACGCTGCCGGTGAACAGGAACAGCAGGATGAAGGTGGCGCCGGCGATCAGGCCGATCGCCAACGGCAGCTTGTCACCGATCGCGGCCTGACTGTCGATGAGCGTGGCGGTCGGGCCACCCACCTCGACCTGCCGGTTGGTGATCTTGGCCCGGATGTCGCGGACCAGATGCTGGGCGGTGTCGGAGTCCGCCTGCACCGACAGGTAGACGATCGCGTAGCTGGATCCCGAGACCGCGGGCGTCGCTCCGACCGCCTGGCCGTGCTCGAACCTGCCGATGGGGCCGGTGACCATGACGACGCCGTCCATCCTTGAGATGTCGGGGGCGAGGTTCTGCAGTACGGCGGCGTCGTTGCGGGTCACCAGGGTGACCGCTTGCGACGGGTCCAGCGGGAAGTCCCGCTGCAGTGATTCGGCGACCAGCCGGGCGCTCGAGTCATCAGGCAGCGCGCGTTCGTCGGGTGTCGCGAACTGCACGTTGAGGAACGGGACGCCAAGCCCCAACAGCAGCGCGACGACCGGCAGCGCATACAGGATCGGCCGCCGCGTCACGACTTCGGCAAACCGCCGCCAGAACATGGAATCCGCCGACGGCGGCACCTTGCGGCGGATGACCGACAGGGAATCGACACGTTTTCCAAGCAGCGCCAGCAACGCCGGCAGCACCACGATCGCGCTGAACGCCGACAGCAGGACCGTGGCGGTGGCGGCCAGACCGACGGAGCGCAGGAAGTAGGTGGGAAAGACCAGCAGGCTGGTCATCGCCAGAGTGACCGTCGCCGCGCTGAACAGAATTGTGCGGCCGGCGGTATTGACGGTGGCGATGACGGCCGGATGGTGAGCTTTGCCGTTAGCCAGTTCTTCGCGGAACCGCGACACCATCAGCAGACCGAAGTCGATGGACAACCCGAGGCCGAACGCCGTGGTGACGGTCAGGGCATGCACGGACACGTCGGTGACCGAGGTCAACAGCAGCAACACCGACAGGGTGGAGACGATCGAGACCACGCCGACCACCACCGGCAGCACCGCGGCGATCAGACCGCCGAAGACGATCACCAGCACGGCCAGCGAGATGGGCACCGCGATGCTCTCGCTCGTTTTGAGGTCGTGTTTGACCTTGTCGCGGATCTCCTGCTGGACGCCGAGCGCTCCGCCCGCACGCACCGTGACGTTCGCGTCGTGCGGCAGGTTTGCGATGATCTTCTTGGCCGTTTCGGCGGCCTCGTCCGACGTTCCCCCGACGTGCACCAGGACGAGGCCGGATCGGCCGTCCTTGCTGCGCAGATCCGAGGTTCCTTCGTCGCCGAACGCCCGGGTGACCTTCGCCTTGGACTCTTCGGCGATGACGCGCAGCACGCGGTCCTTGACGGCTGCGACCTCGGGGCTCTCCACGGTTCCCTCGCGCGGGAGCAGCTGGATCACCAGATTCGCGGTGGTGCCGAAATGTTGGTCCAGGTATTCGTCGGCCTTCGACGATTCCGACGCCGGGTCGGTGTTGCCGCCGGTCCCGAGCTTGTCGGACACCGAACCGCTCAGCGCGACGCTGACACCGAGCAGGACCAGGACGGCCAGCAACACGGTCTTGGGGCGCCGCACGGTTAATGCCGCCAATCGCCTCAACATGTCCTGCCTCTTCCCCGTGATCGTCGTGCTGTCTGCAGCAGTGTGCCGGGCGGGCCTTGACGCTTTCTCAATGCGATACAGCGTGAATCTAGGCCCGCTTTGCCCGGTGTGTCGACGGTCAGTTGCGCGGTTCGCCGGCCAGCCACAGGCGGACCAGGCACCGCCGGGCCTCCACCTCGGGGGCATCGACGAACGCGCGGCGGTTGTGCAGCGTCACGTGGTTGTCGGCGAAAAAGACATCGCCGGGGTTCAGGGTGAACTCGACCGCGTTGGCGGGGTCGTTCAGCGCGCGGTCGAAGGCGTCGAGCGCCTGGCGCTGCCGGTCGGTGAGCGGCCGGCCGCTGCGGTAGTGGCCGAGCTCGATGTGCAGCCGGTTGTACCGGATCTGGACGCCGTCGGTGGTGTCGGTGAAGATAGCGCCGTCGGTGAACGGGTTCTCGCCCGGCTCGGTCTCGTGCGAGCGGTCGAAGCAGAACTGGCCGTAGAGTTCCTCCACCAGTTCGGGGTTGCTGGCCAGCACCGCGTTGTAGGCGGTGTGGCCGCTGACCATCAGCGACTCGCCACCCGACACGGCCTTGCGCAGGCACAGCAGTCCCAGCACGTCGGGCCGGCTGCCGGCGTAGGCGCAGGCGGAGTCGGTGTGGTAGATCAGCTCGGAGTTGGTCTTGGAGCCACGGGCCTCGGCGACCGACTGTCCGGTGTCCTGGACCAGGTAGACTCGGTCGCCCTGCTTGTTCTGCGGCTGCGGCCCACCCAGGTAGGTACCCAGGCCCCAGTACAGCATCGAGGCTTCCTCGTCCGTCCAGCCGTCCAGCGGCAGGCCGCGCAGCACGCAGAAGCCGGGGCCCAGGCGCAGGCAGTGGCGCATGGCACGGGCGATCTCGACGAGCTCGGGTTCCTGGAAGTCCGCCGGGGTGATGGTGTCGAGCCGGCGGCCGCGGCGCCGCAGCCCGTCCCGGATGCGCAGGCAGGCTTCCACCTGACGCGGGCCGACACCGATCAGGTAGTCCCAGGCGTGGATGCTGTCGCGATTCCAGGCCGACGGCCCGGCGATCGGTTCGCGCTGGGTGGCCGACTGCGCGTTGGCTGACTCGTTGCCCATCAGCAGTTCGATCCTCTTGCGGGTTTCGGTAGCTGTCCCCATGATCTCATCCCCTTCTCTCGCAGTGGTGCGTTTCTATGAGTTTGGACTGAGGCGCTTGGGAATTTCTAAAAAGCGTGCATTGGCCTCATTGCGCCTGGTGAGCTGGCACGACGACGCACGGGCAGCCGCGGCATTTGACGCTGCGGCCGCAAAGCCGGCGCCCCCGATCCGATTGATCGGGGGCGCCGGTTTGTGAGGCTTTCAGGCGGCGACGAGCTCCCGGCTCGGCGCAATCACCGTGGCCTGCTGCCGCGGCGTGAAGCGCAGGAACAGCCGAGCGATGAAGGGCGCGGCGAACAGCATCATGACGACGCGGATCACCTGGGTGGCCATCACGAACGTCACGTTGGAACCCGACCCGGCGGCGGTGCCGAGCACCGCGTAGATGCCGCCGGGGCTGGTGGCGAGGTAGCCGTCGAGCATGCTCAGCCCGGCCACCTTGGCCAGCAGCACGCCCATGCCTGCCGAGGCGACGTTGAGCACCATGATCAGCCCGAACGCACCGGGCAGGATCCGCTTGATGGCGAGAAGCGAGGCGCGGTCGAACTCGAGCACGGTCTGCCAGACGATGAAGATGCTCGCGCCCTGGACCAGCATGATCGGCACGGCGAAGCCGGCGGTCAGCCCGGAGAATCCCAGCACGATCGTGATCGCCATCGGGCCGAGCAATCCCGCCCCCGGAAGGCGCACCCGGCGGCCGGCAACCGTACCGACCACGACGATGACCGCGATCAGCGGAAGTTCGAAATACCAAGGGATAGAAGACGTTTGGCTGGTCTGCGCTTCTTGGGCGCCGGCGCCGTGGAAGAAGACGCTCGCGACGACAGGCATCGCGGCGGTGATCAGCGCAACGCGCAGGTACTGGACGGCGGCTACGACCCGGTCGTCGCCGCCGAGTTCGCGGGCGATCGACACCAGCCCGGAGGACCCGCCGGCGACCAGGGAGAGCCCGCCGGTCAGCGGAGTGACGTCGCGGTGCAGACCCAACAAGGCGCCGCCCGCGACGCTGATCAGCAGGGTGCCGACGGCGACCGCGACCACGATCGGCCATTGGGAGCCCAGCGCGGCGAACGAGATGTTCTGCACCAGCAGGCCGGTGCACACCCCCAGCACACCCTGGGCGGCCAAACCCGCGCCCGACACCGCCTTCGGCGTGTAGCGGCCCAACAACCAGGCGAAAGTTCCGACGACGACTCCGATGATGCCCAGCTCGATCGTGTTCATGGCTGAGACGGTCCACCAGCGGCCTTGGCGGATTCTTGATGCGCAGGTTGCGCCGGCCAGCGCCCCCAGCCGAGTGTGATTTCTACGACGGCTGATCGGCATGTCGCGTCGTGGTGTTCACTCTCGGCGCAGGGATGCAGGCGCCAGCGCTAGGTCTGCGCTGCCCGCGACGACCGAATGTGTGAATATCTGATGTAGCGGGACCGGTGGGCGGAAAGCCGAGATGTCGGGGCGGGAACTGGATAGGCTCTATCCGCACAGCGGTGATCTACGTTAGGGGGGCGACGTGTCGTTTCTAGCCGTGTCTCCGGACTGGCTGACCGCGGCGGCAGCAGATCTGGGGAACATCGGTTCATCCCTGTCCGCGGCTAACGCCGCCGCCGCAGTTCCGACTACCGGGATTGCGACCGCGGCCGCCGACGAGGTGTCCACCGCTGTTGCGACACTTTTCTCCGATCTCGGCAAGGAATACCAGGCGCTCAACCTGCAGATCAGCGCCTACCACCAGCAGTTCGTGCAGTCGCTGGGCCTGGCGTCGGGGTCGTACGCCTCCGCCGAGTCGGCGGCGGCGTCGTTGCTGGATCCGGTGCTCGACGTGATCAACGCGCCCACCGAGCTGTTGTTCGGGCGACCGCTGATCGGTGACGGCGCCAACGGCACGGCCGCCAGCCCCAACGGCGGGGCCGGCGGGTTCCTCTGGGGTAACGGCGGTAACGGTTATTCGCAGACGGGCGGCAGTGGCCTCGCCGGCGGGGCCGGGGGTTCGGCCGGCTTCATCGGCAATGGCGGCGCCGGCGGTGCGGGCGGCCCGGGCGGCGGGACTGGCGGCGCCGGCGGCAACGGCGGCTGGCTGATCGGCAACGGGGGCAATGGCGGTGCGGGTGGCCCTGGCGGCGCCAATGGCCTCGGCCTCGGCGGCACGGGCGGCGGCGCCGGCATTTTGTGGGGCAACTACGGTGTCAGCGGCGCGGGGATGGATGGCCGGACGGTCCCAATGCAACTGGTAGCCGGTACCGAACCGGTGGTGAACCTCAACGTCAACGGCGGAGGCAACACCCCCATCCTGGTCGACACCGGATCCAAGGGCCTGGTCATGTCCCTCAAAGACGTGGGCGGGGTGCCGGGGCTGCTGAAGATGGGCTTGCCCACCGGGTTCAACGTGAGCGCCTACAGCGGCGGGCTGACCTACCTCTATGCCACCTTTCCCACCACGGTCGACTTCGGCAACGGCATCGTCGCCTCTAACACCGGTGTCGATGTCGTGCTCTTCTCAATTCCGACGTCGTCCTACGCGCTGTCGGCCTACTTCCAGGCATTCCTCACCAACCCGTTCACCACGCCGTTCGACGCCTACTTCGCGTCGGCGGGAGTTGACGGCGTGCTGGGCTTGGGGCCGAACGCGGTCGGGCCCGGCCCGAGCATCCCGAACCAGTCATTGCCGGGCGACCTGGCAAACGGTGTGTACATCAGCATCCCCGAGGACAAGATGGTCTTCGGTACCCCGCCGACGACCGGCCAGGCCTTCTCGATTCCTGGCGGGTCACCAATCACGACCTTGTATGTGACTACGCCCCAAAGCGCAACGCCGATCAGTGTGCCGTCGATCATAGATTCCGGTGGCGTGAACGGAACGATGCCGTCGTTCGTGATCAATGGCGCCTCCAGCCTGCCGCCCGGAATCTATACGGTGTATGCCGACGCAGGAATGACCAAGGAGCTGTATACATTCACCACCAGCCAGTATCAACCCACCGTCATCTCGTCCGGCCTGATGAACACGGGGTTCTGGCCGTTCAACAACCGGCCGATTGCCATCGACTACACCCAGCCCGGTGGAACGACCATTGTCTATAAACCGATCCCCTGATTCCCCACGGATTGTCTTGCCCGACTGCCGTTTCCGCGCCAGGCCTGATTGTCAGAGCGCACCGCTAGAGTCGCGTTCATGCTCCAGACGATCGCGGTCCGCGGCTATCGCTCGCTGCGCGAAGTCGTAATACCGCTGGGCCGCCTGGCGGTCGTCACCGGCGCCAACGGCACCGGTAAGTCGTCGGTGTACCGCGCCCTGCGCCTGCTGGCCGACTGTGGCCGCGGCGAGGTGATCGGCTCGCTGGCCCGCGAGGGCGGGCTGCAGTCGGCGCTGTGGGCCGGGCCCGAACAACTCGGCGGCGCCCGCCGCGAGGGCAAGACCCAAGGCACCGTGCGCACCCGTCCCATCTCGCTCGAACTCGGTTTCGCCGCAGACGATTTCGGCTATCTGACCGATCTCGGTATACCGCAGATGGCCGGACAGGGTACCGTTTTTGCGCACGACCCGGAGATCAAGCGTGAGGTGCTCTTCGCCGGCCCGGTGTTGCGGCGCGGCACCGTGCTGGTCCAACGAACCCGCGAATTCGCCGAAGTGAGCAGCGATTCGGGCAGCGGCTTCGACGAGCTCACCCGCAGCCTGCCGTCGTATCGCAGCGTGCTCACCGAATACGCTCACCCGCAAGCACTTCCGGAACTCGCGGCGGTGCGGGGACGGCTGCGCGGCTGGCGTTTCTACGACGGCTTCCGCGTCGACGCCAAAGCCCCTGCGCGACAACGGCAGGTGGGCACCCGCACCCCGGTGCTGTCCGACGACGGTCGCGATCTGGCCGCAGCCATCCAGACCATCATCGAAGCCGGGTTCGACGACCTGAACCGCGCCGTCGCCGACGCGTTCGACGGCGCCACCATCGCCGTGGACGTCGACGACGGCCTGTTCGACCTTCAGCTGCGCCAACCCGGCATGCTGAGGCCACTACGCGCGGCTGAATTATCCGATGGCACACTGCGATTCCTGCTCTGGGCCGCCGCGCTGCTGAGTCCGCAGTCGCCGTCGCTGATGGTGCTCAACGAGCCGGAGACCTCGCTGCATCCGAGCCTCGTAGCGCCACTGGCGTCGCTGATACGGGTCGCGGCAAAGCAGACGCAGGTGGTGGTGGTCACCCATTCGAACGTGTTGCTGCAAAACCTCGAAGACGACGAGACCGCGCGGATCGAGCTGTATAAGGACTTCGGCGAGACCCGGATCGCAGGCCAGACCCCGGTGACGACACCACCGTGGGATTGGGGAAAGCGGTAGCTCAGGAGATCGCACAACGCCGGTGCGTCGCACTGTGGGAGTGCAAAATGTGCAGAACGTGCAATTATTGGAAGCTATGGCCAATCCACTCGGTCTCCGCGAGCGACGCCGCCGCCAAACCAGCGCGGACATCCGCGGGGCTGCGGTGCGCCTTGCCCAGGCGCGCGGCTGGGACAAGGTGACGATCGAAGAGATCTGCGTCCAGGCCGGCATCTCCACCCGCACCTTCTTCAACTACTTCCCGAACAAGGAAGCCGCGATCGCCTACGGCCCGTCGGACCTGCCGACCGAGCTGGCCGAGGAATTCGTCGCCGCCGGACCCGCTCCCCTGCCGGTGGTGCTGGACGAACTGATCACCCTGGCGGCACACCACCTCCGGGACATGCCGCCGCAGCGCGAGCAGGCCGTCTGCATGCTGGACCTGGCCAAAACCACGCCGGCGGTCCTGGCCGCGTTCCTCGCCGACCTGGAACGCTTCCAGACGCAGCTAACCGACATCGTCGCCAAACGGCAGGGCCTGCCCGCCGATGACGAGATCGCCGCGCTGATCTCCGCGCTGGCGTTGACCGCGGTCCGTTCCGGCATTGAACGGTGGTCGAGCAGTCCGCCGGAGGACGCCGGCGACACACCGATGCCCTACGTCGAGCGGGCTGCGGCGCTGGTCAACAGCATCTTCACCAAGTGACGGCGTGACCGGGATTACATAAACTTGCATAGTCTGCAAATTATGCACATGATGTATTGATGGTCCGGTCGGCAGCGTCCGTAACGCATCGGGCCGCATCGAGCTGCGTACCCAACCGTGGCCGGCAAATCGCTTGTAGTGCAACCTGATTCGTCGCGCGACCAAGAAAGGCTCGGATAACTACAGATGGCGAGAATCGTGCGCAACGCCTGGTTGCCGTTGCTGATCGCGGCGGTCGTGGCCATCGGAGGGTTCGCCGTGACCCGAGTCAGGTCGTTCTATGCCGCCGACAACGCCGACACTCTGACCAGCGCGAAGGTCGACGACTCCAAACCCTTCAAGCCCAAGGTCGTCAAATACGAGATCTTCGGTTCGGCCACCCACGCCAACATCAACTACCTGGACCTCAGCGCTTCCCCGGAGCGACTGGACGGCGCGCCGCTGCCCTGGACGCTGGTGCTCAGCACCACCGCCCCCCTCCGTCTTCCCGAACATCTCGGCGCAGAGCGACGGTGATGTGCTCGGTTGCCGCATCACCGTCGACGACGAAGTGAAGGACGAACAAACATCCACCGGCGTGCACGCCCTGACCTCCTGCATGGTGAAATCCGCATGAGCGCTCCCACTCACGACGCACCCACCGATGCCATTCCGGTCGTCGAGCACAAGTCGCGCCCGAAGATCGCACACTTCATCCGCACCTTCGCCGTGCCCATCATTCTCGGCTGGATCGCGCTGATCGCCGCGGTGAACGTGCTGGTCCCCCAGCTCGACGAGGTCGGCAAGATGCGCTCGGTCTCGATGAGCCCGGACGACGCGCAATCGGTGATCGCGACCAAGCGCGTGGGCGAGGTATTCAAGGAATACAAGTCCAACAGCTCGGTGATGATCGTGTTGGAGGGCCAGAATCCGCTCGGCGCCGACTCGCACGCCTTCTACGACCAGATGGTCCGCAAGCTCGAGGCCGATACCACGCACGTCGAGCACGTTCAGGATTTCTGGAGCGACCCACTCACCGGCGCCGGAGCGCAGAGCAACGACGGCAAGGCCGCCTACGTGCAGGTCTACCTCGTCGGAAACATGGGTGAAGCGCGAGCCAACGACTCGGTCGAGGCCGTCCAATCCATCGTCAAGAGCCTCACCCCACCCCCGGGGGTCAAGGCTTACGTCACCGGCCCCTCGGCGCTGGAAGCCGACCAGCATCTCGCCGGCGACCGCAGCTTGCAGCTGATCGAAACCGCAACCTTCGTCGTCATCATCGCGATGCTGCTGATGGTCTACCGGTCGATCATCACGGTGCTACTGACCCTGGCAATGGTGGTGTTCGAGCTGGCGGCAGCCCGCGGCGTGGTCGCATTCCTGGGCTATCACAAGATCATCGGGCTCTCCACGTTCGCCACCAACCTGTTGGTGACGCTGGCGATCGCGGCCGCCACCGACTACGCGATCTTCCTGATCGGGCGATATCAGGAGGCCCGGGCCGTCGGCGAATCCCGAGAAGACGCCTACTACACCATGTTCGAGGGCACCGCGCATGTGGTGCTCGGGTCCGGCATGACCATCGCCGGCGCGACCTTCTGCCTGCACTTCACCAACCTGCCCTACTTCCAGACGCTGGGCATCCCGTTGGCCATCGGCATGGTGGTGGTGGTGCTCGCCGCGCTCACACTCGGTCCCGCCGTGATCTCGGTGGCATCGCGTTTCCGCCAAACCCTGGAACCCAAGCGCGCACAGCGCATTCGGGGTTGGCGCAAGGTCGGTGCCGCCGTCGTGCGCTGGCCCGGCCCGATCCTGGTGGTGACGATCGGCATTGCGCTCGTCGGGCTGCTCACCCTGCCCGGCTACCGAACCAACTACAACGACCGCAACTACCTGCCCGCCGACCTGCCGGCCAACGCCGGTTACCAGGCCGCCGACCGACACTTCTCCCAGGCCCGGATGAACCCCGAGCTGCTGCTCATCGAAAGTGACCACGATCTGCGCAACTCCGCGGACTTCCTGGTGATCGACAAGATCGCCAAGGCGATCTTCAGGGTTCCCGGAATCAGTCGCGTGCAGGCGATCACCCGCCCCGAGGGCACGCCCATCGAGCACACCTCGATCCCGTTCCAGATCAGCATGCAGGGCGTCAGTCAGCAGATGACGCAGAAGTATCAGGAAGACCAGATCGCCGACATGCAACGGCAGTCCGAGGAGATGCAGACGACCATCGACAGCATGGTCCAGATGCAGGACATCACCGCGCAGATGACCAACGACATGCACATCATGGTCGGCAAGATGCACGCCATGACGATGGACGTGGCCGAATTGCGCAACAAGATGGCCGATTTCGAGGATTTCTTCCGGCCCATCCGGTCCTACTTCTACTGGGAGAAGCACTGCTACGACATCCCGGTGTGCTATTCGCTGCGGTCGGTCTTCGACGCGCTGGACGGCATCGACACCATGACCGATGACATCCAGAGCCTGATGCCGGTGATGGATCACCTCGACACGCTGATGCCGCGGATGAACGCGCTGATGCCCGAGATGATCCAGAACATGAAGAACATGAAAACCATGATGCTGACCATGTATTCGACCCAGAAGGGTCTGCTGGATCAGCAGAAGCGGGCGCAGCAGGACTCCGCTGCCATGGGCCGGGCGTTCGACGCCTCCAAGAATGACGACTCGTTCTACCTGCCTCCGGAGACGTTCGACAACCCCGAGTTCAAGAAGGGCATGAAGAACTTCATCTCGCCCGACGGCCACGCCGTGCGCTTCATCATCAGCCACGACGGTGATCCGCTTTCCGCAGAAGGCATTACGCACATCGACGCGATCAAGAAGGCCACCTACGAGGCGCTCAAGGGCACGCCCATGGAGGGCTCCAGGATCCTGCTGGGCGGTACCGCGGCCACCTATAAGGACATGCGGGACGGCAACAACTACGACCTGTTGATCGCCGGAATCGCCTCGATGTGCCTGATTTTCATCATCATGCTGATCATCACCCGCAGTGTGGTCGCCTCGGCGGTGATCGTGGGCACCGTATTGCTTTCGCTGGGTGCGTCTTTCGGGCTCTCGGTGCTCATCTGGCAGCACCTGATCGGCATCGAACTGCACTGGATGGTGCTGGCCATGTCGGTGATCATCCTGCTGGCGGTCGGCGCCGACTACAACCTGCTGCTGGTGTCGCGGTTCAAGGAGGAGATCCACGCCGGCCTGAACACCGGGATCATCCGGGCGATGGGCGGCACCGGTTCGGTGGTGACCTCGGCGGGTCTGGTCTTCGCCTTCACCATGATGACGATGGCGGTCAGCGAGCTGACGGTGATCGGCCAGGTCGGCACCACCATCGGGTTGGGCCTGTTGTTCGACACCCTGATCGTGCGGTCGTTGATGACCCCGGCGATCGCGGCGCTGCTGGGCAAGTGGTTCTGGTGGCCGCAACGGGTGCGGCAACGCCCGGTTCCCTCCCCCTGGCCCAAGCCCGCCGACGAGTCGGCCCAGGACTCCGCGGCACTGACGTCGGTGTGACCAGCGCGTCCTAAGTCAGGAATGGGTTCAGTACCGGCGGGATGATCTGGTTGCCCGTCACGCCGGTGAGCCGGACGTAGATCTGCGCGGGGATGTTGAGCGCCTGGTAGACGCCGGCGCCGAGCCAGGACACCGGTGTCTGCAGGAATTGCGGCACCGCGTCGACGATGCTCTGTATCGGGTCGTAGACCAGGTAGGGAATGGTGGCGGCGACGGTACGCGAGTCCAGGATCAGGTTGGCCGGGACATCGGGATAGCCCTGCGCGGCGAAGTCGGCGCTGACCACGTTGAACAAATTGGTGCCCGGGCCGGGGACGATAGCGGGGTTGACGTAGGTGCCGCTGAAGCTGGCGTCCGTCAACGGCGCACCCTGCATGTAGGCCGGCGGCTGGATGCCGAACTCGTTCAGGACTGTCGGCGTGGTGCTGACTATCTGCCAGGAATTGTTGATCCACCCGTCATGGATATCGTTGCCGGCTTGATCCCAGATCAGGAAAGTCGCTGTCTCCAGCGGAGATTGGAAACCGTGACCACGGTTGAACTGGTTGGGGTCGATGTGACCGTGATCGGTGACCATCAGCACGTCCCACTGTTCGCCGTTGGTGATCTCCCAGTCGGACACCGCGCCCAGCACGCCACTGCCACTACCGAGGGTGCCATTGCCGTAGTGGCCGAGGTTGTGGTCCATATTGCGAAGGGCTGCAGCGTATTCCGGGGAGGCGCCACCGAATTCATGCCCCATCTCGTCGACGCCGACGAAGTAGGAGAAGATGAAGTTGCCCTGATTCTTGTTGGCCGCCCCGATCGCCGAGATGGTTTGTGCGGCAACCTCGTTCTGCGACGCCACCCAGTAGGTGTCGCTCGCGGCGTGCGGGACGAACTGGATCTTGTCGGCGGGGAACGTGCCGGCGCCGGCGATGTCGGTGATGACGGGCCAGTTCGCGATGACGGTGGTGGAGATGTTGTCGCCGTAGGCGCCCTCGAGCTGGTTGTAGACCGTGGGCCAGTTGTCGTAGGTCCAGCCGGTGAAGACGTTGTTGGTCACGCCAGCCGTCTCGCTCCAGACACCGGTCTGCATGGTGGTCCAGGACGGGTTGGAGACGGTGGTGTGCCCGATGATCGTCGACGCGGAGGTGGTGCCCTGCTCCATGAACGCGCGGAAGTTCACGTTGAGCGGGTCGGCCAGCACCCTGCTCAGATTCGTGCCGTCGGTGCCGATCAGCAGGAAGTTCTCGTTCGGCGCCAGTCCCATCAGAATGGCGGCTTCTTGCGGGGTGACGATCGACAGGTTCGCGTAGTAGGGGCCGGTCGCGCCGGTCGCGCCGTCGGTGCCGAAGAACGACAAGGCGCGGCCACCGACGCCACCGGCCCCGGCGGGGTTGATCGACCCGCCGATGCCACCGGTGCCACCGTCCCCGCCGTTGCCCCACAGCAATCCGCCCACGCCACCGGTGCCGCCGGTGCCGCTTCGGAAGCCGCCGGTGCCACCGGGCCCCCCGTTACCGATCAACCCGGCGTTGCCGCCGCGTCCGCCCTGCGCGCCCATCGCGCCCGCCCCGCCTCGACCCCCGTTGCCCCAGAGGATCCCGCCGTCTCCACCCGCTTGGCCGGTCCCGTCGACGCCGTTGGTTCCGTCGCCGATCAGGGGGCGGCCCAGCAAAAGGTTGGTGGGCGCGTTGATGACATCCAGAATCTGGTCGGCGGCACCCTGCAAGGGGCCGGCGCCCGCCGCCTCCGCGGCGGCATAGGCGCCGCCGGCGGCGGTCAACGCGTGCACGAACTCGTCTTGGAACGCCAGCACCTGCGCGCTGAGCACCTGGTATTGCCGGGCGTGGCCGGAGAACAGCGCTGCGATCGCCGCCGACACCTCGTCCTGGGCCGCGGCCAACAGCGTGCTTGTCGGAGCCGACGCCGCCAGGTTCGCCGCCCTGATCGATGAGCCGATACCCGCCGCCTGCGCCGCGGCTGTCGCCATCAGGTCCGGTGCGGCGCTCAGATACGTCATCGGGGACCTCCCACTCGGCTACGTCAGGAATACCGGCAAATGCTTGCACGACTCCGGCGATTATTCGAGTAAAACACCGCATCAGATCGACGGTTCACGGAAATGCGATATGCGCGGAGAAAAATGGTTCTCACATTTTATTCAAATTATTCACACATCTAAATCGTGTCGGTGCGCCGCACCGCCCCGGTGGGCTGTCGGCTACCTCAATCGTTCAGCGCGCCAAGCTGATCCGAACCGCGTGGCAGGCCGAAATCAATTCACCACATCGAAAATTGCTGCCGCCGAGGTGACGGCTTTATCGCCATTGCCCTCGTCGTGCAGTTGAATGCGCACACCGATTCGTCCCGGCCCCCCGGCGTGCGCGGTGCCCGCCACCCGGAATGGCCCGACCTTGCCGCGCGACATGAACATCACATGCCAACTGACCACCTGGACCTTGCGCGTTCCGCACAGTTCGGCGGCGAGATCGGTGGCGGCGATTTCCAGCACGACGTGTTGGGGGCCGATGTGCAGGGCGGCGTCGGGCGAGGCCAATTCCGCACTCAGTGCCGGCAACACCCAGTGGCCGTCGGCGCGCTTGCGGGCGCCGAAGGCTGACCACAGCGGCGGCAGGTCGGGCGAGTCCTCGATCGCCAACTCGGTACCCGAAACATCCATCCGGTCAAGGCCTTCCGGTGGTGTGCCGATGATTGCGCCTTGCCCCTCGTTGAAGGCGATCACCCGGTCGGGGTTGTCGGCGTCGACAATCTTGCAGCGCCCGTAGCCCATGGTCCGGCCCTGGTGCAGGATGCCCGAGTCGACGATCTCGACGCGGCTGACATCGAAGCCGGGGTCGATGATCTGTACCGAGGCGATCACCGGGTTGGGCACCGCGACCATGTCGGTCTGACAGCCCTCCGGCGACGAGATGGCAAGCGGCGCAACCATGATCCCGCCGGCCTCGTTGCGCATGTCGCGGCGGATGGTGACGGTGTTGTCGACCTCGCCGAGGTCCATCGAAGAGTGCTTGCGGCCGATGTAGCGGTAGCTGAGCAGACCGGTCCAGCGGCGGAACAGCTCGTCGCGGTAGGCGTCGGGATTGTCGGCCAGTTCCCTGATATCGCGCAGTTCACTCAATTTCGGCCGCCCTTCTTCGCTGAGTTCATGGCCACCGCAGCCACTGCCTCATCGGCTGCGCGACCTATACAAACTTAGCCTCGAGTGTCACGCTCGGACGATGGGCCCCGAGCGGACCGTCTTCACCTTCTGCCGATACTGCCTGGCCTCGTGCGGAGTCGAGGTCAGGTGCAGGGCAACCGGGTGGTCAGGATTTCCGCCGACAAGCAGAACCCGCACGGCTGGCGGGATTTTTGCGCCGCTCGCCGCCTGCTCAGACATGAGCAGCACTCTAGAACGTGTCCAGCCGGCAGGCGCAGGACGCCCGAATCGGCACGTCTGCGCGTGCGGCGGCGAGCCTGAGCTGCTGGCCGATGATCATCGCTTCGTCGTTGCGCCCCAACCGTTTCAAGCATTCGTGATAGCCGTGCAGGCTCCACACATTGCCGGGATGCTGGCAGCATCGGGCCAGCGTCGGGTCCAAACCGAGGTCGGCCGCGTACACCGCGG
Organism: Mycobacterium kiyosense; assembly: GCA_021654635.1. Taxonomy (NCBI): domain Bacteria; kingdom Bacillati; phylum Actinomycetota; class Actinomycetes; order Mycobacteriales; family Mycobacteriaceae; genus Mycobacterium; species Mycobacterium kiyosense. The sequence continues at coordinate 2,837,522 of AP025179.1, read as the reverse complement.
CGGCCTGGTCGAGGTGGCCCTGTTCGAGCAGCAACGCGCCGTAGGCGTGCCGGGTGGGTTGCATCCAGCCCCAGGGCTCGTCGTAGGGCAACGAGTCGTCGAGGTCGACGGCGCGCCGCAGGTGCTGGAACGCTTCCTCGAAACATCCTGCACGGTAGGCGATCTCACCGTCGAGCATGGCGGCGGCCACCGCCAGGATGTCGCGGCTGGTGTTGTTGAACAGGTACCGGGATCCCGGTATCCGAGCGTAAGCTGCGGTGAACGCGGAACGCTCAGCCTCGGCCCGCTCGAGCTGGCCGATGGCCGCCAGCGCGACACCGCGTCCGTAACAGATGGTCGCCGCGGTGCTGCAGTAGAGATCCTGATCCTGCGGCATCGGTTGCGCGATCAGCTCGTCCCAGCGGCCGAATCGCACCAGCACATGGGTTCGCAGCGGCACGAACGCCTCCAGCCAGTCGGCCATCGGCGGCGACTGGATGGCCAGCAGCTCGGGTGTCAGCTGTGCCGCGAGTTCGTCGGCGGCGGCCAGGGCGACCTGCGATTGCCCTTGGAACATCGCCGAATACACGATGAAATGCAGATCGTGCGCCCGGTAGAGCGAGTAGAAATTCAGCGGGCCCGCACGCTCGAGGAACATCCGATCCGCCTGCACGGCAGCACGATTGGACTCCACGGCGCTGCTGTAGTCGCCGCACAGGACGTCGATGTGGCTGGGCATGTGGCGCAGGTGCCCGGCGTCGGGGACGAGCTCGCGCAGCAGATCGGCCGCCGGCAGCGCAACCTCCGGCGTCGCCGACATCTCCATGGTGTGCAGGTACATGTGCAAGATCCCCGGATGGCCGCGCCCCGCCGGCCCGCCCAGCGCAGCCTCGAGAATTCCCCTGGCCTCGACCACCCGTGATCCCGGCGCCGGCGTACCCGTGGCGGTGTCCCACAGCGCCCACGCGGTGAGGTTGACCAGCGCGTCGGCGGCCAACGCCTGTACGTCGACGTCATCGGTGTGAGCGGCTGCCAACGCTGCCATCGCATAGGCGTAGGCGCGGCGACCGGCGTCCAGATCGTCGGCGGAGAACCGGGCGGTCAGCGCCGAGATCAAGCCCCGCTCCACGGCACTGGCCCGGCCTTGAGCAGCCAGCCGAAGTTCAGTGCGGGCGCGCGCCAGCGACGTGGCCAGGTCGACGGGGTCGAACGCCTCCCACGCCTTGTTGTAATTGGGCCCGACCGCGTAGGCGATGCCCCAGCGGGCGATGGCCAGGTCCGGGTCGTGTTCCAGGGCGCGTTCGAAGCAGCGGATCGCCTCTTCGTGGTTGAACGCGTACGCCCACACCAGGCCGCGGTCGAACCAGGTCTGCGCTTGCGGGGATGCGGTGTCGACGGGACGGCGGTAGGACCCGAGGTCGAAGTACGCCTCGCTCATGGCGCGGCGAGGCGCTTGACGATCACCGCACGCGCGGCCCGGCCTTCCGGCGTGGGCGTCAGCGGATACACATGGAGCAGGTCTGCTTGCTCGTGGTAGTCGACCTCTACGCTTGCGGCAGCGGCCTTTTCGACGAACAGCCGGGTATCGGGATTAAGAATGTCGCGGGTGCCGCTGAACACCGTCAACGGGCCGAGCCCGGTCAGCTCTGCTGCCATCGGGTTGACCAGGCGGTCGTCCACCGCCAACTCGCCGCGCCAGCGCTCGGCGAAGACTTGCAGCGCATCGCGGCTCAACCACGGATCGTCGACCGCGCCGATGAACGGGTTGGACAAGCAGGGGTCGAGCACCGGGGAGATCAGCACGGTCTGCGGAATCACCACGTCGTGGTCGTCGCGCAACAACAGAGCCGCCGACAACGCGATCTGGCCGCCGGCCGAGTCCCCGGCCAGTCGCACGCTGCGCCCGCGCGACAGATGCCGCATCGCCATGTCAGCGATCACCGGAACCACGTCTGCGGCAGTGGCGAACGGTATCAGCGGATAGATCGGGACGATCACTTCCGCGTACGACTCGGCGGCGATCTGCACGGCCAATTTCCAATGCTGGTTTGCGATCTCGTTCACCCACCCGCCGCCGTGCAGGTAGACGACGGTCCGTTCGGCCTGGCCCGCCCGAGTCCTTTTCGGGGTCAAAGTGTAGACGGGCCAACCCGTTCCGTACTCGAACTCCACCGCGACATCGCGGCGCAGCCGAGGCGGCGGCCCGAAAAGTTGCCGATGCAGAGCGCGTTGTTCGATGTGCGCACGGGCCGTATCGGCGCTTTCGTAAGCGCGGGTCCGGCCCGTGAAGCGCAGCAGTGCCGGCAGCGCCCGGCTCCGCAAGCTGGTCAACGCAACGTCCCCTCCCCCACGGCCGGCACCGGCTGCCACTCCCGCGCCACCGACGCGCTCCAGCGCGGCGCCCGGCGCTGCAGGAACGCCTCGACACCTTCGCGGGCATCCGCGCTGCCCAGCAACCGGTGGTGCAGCCTGGTTTCCAGGTCGGCGACCTGGCGTGGGGTGTAGTCGTAGCTGAGGGTGTCCCAGAGCAGGCGTTTGCTCAGCGCCGCCGACATCGGGGCGACGTTGACCGCGATGTCGCGCGCCACCGTCATCGCGTGGTCGAGCACCTCGTTGCCCGGCAACGCCCGGGTAGCGATCCCCATGGCCGCCGCCTCGGTGCCGTCGAAGGTGCGGCCGGTCAACAGCAGGTCGGCTGCGACGGCCCCGCCCACCAGGCGCGGCAGCGTCCAGTGCGACATGCAGTCCGGCAGGACTCCGCGTCGCACCTGCGCGACCGCGTATTGGGCGTTCAACGCCATGACGCGGATGTCGGCTTGCAGCGCGATGGTCAGCCCGATGCCGATGGCATGTCCGTTGACGGCGGCGATGACCGGGGTGCGCAGCTCGAACGCGGCGGGGTCGATCGGCGACGCGGTGAACTCGGAGCCGCCGGCCGGGGTGTCGAACGGGCTTCGGCCGGCGGCGAAGTCGGCGCCGGCACAGAACGCCTGTCCCGCACCGGTGAGCACGATGGCCCGCACCGCGTCGTCGTCGTCGCATTGCCGGTATGCCTCATTGAGCAGCGCGCCCATCTCCGCGGTGTAGGCGTTGCGCCGTTCGGGCCGGTTGAGCGTCAGCAGCGCGACGCCGTCCGCGACTGCGACGGTGAGATCGGCGCCCATCCGGGCAAACTTACCCGGTTGCCGCGTGCGGCTGCGGTGCGCCTCGGCCGCGGGGGGAGGCGCTATCGTGACGCAACAGGAGGCCGATAAGAGTGCACACCAGATGACTGTCCAGAAATTGGACACCGACTACCTCGTGATAGGTGCCGGTGCCATGGGGATGGCGTTCACCGACACCCTCGTCGCCGAATCCGATGCCCGTGTGGTCCTGGTCGACCAGGCGCATCAACCGGGCGGGCACTGGACCACCGCGTACCCCTTCGTGCGGCTGCACCAGCCGTCGGCGTACTACGGGGTGAACTCAAGACCCTTGGGCAACAACACTATTGACAGTGTCGGCTGGAATCAGGGACTCAACGAACTCGCCCCCGTCGGCGAGATCTGCGCGTACTTCGACGCGCTCATGCAGCAGCAGTTCCTGCCGTCGGGGCGGGTGGAGTACTTCCCGATGTCGAATTACCTCGGCGACGGCCGGTTCCGCACGTTGTCCGGCACCGAATACGACGTCAGCGCCGCGCGGCGGATCGTCGACGCCACGTATCTGCGTGCGGTGGTTCCGTCGATGCGGCCCGCGCCCTACGACGTCGCGGCGGGCGTGGACTGCATCGCACCCAACGAGCTGCCCAAGTTCGGGGCGCGGGAACGGTACGTGGTGGTGGGTGCCGGCAAGACCGGCATCGACGTCTGCCTGTGGTTGCTGCGCAACGGGGTGGACGCGCAGCGGCTGACGTGGATCATGCCCCGTGATTCGTGGTGGATCGATCGGGCGACGCTGCAGCCGGGGCCGGCGTTCATCAAGAAATTCCGGGACAACTACGCCGCGACCCTTGACTCCATCGACGCCGCGACGTCGGTCGCCGACCTGTTCGACCGGCTCGAGGCCGCTGGGACGTTGCTTCGCCTGGACCGGTCGGTGCGGCCGACGATGTACCGGTGCGCGACGGTGTCGCAGCCCGAGTACGAGCAACTCGGCCGGATCGATGATGTGGTCCGGCTGGGCCACGTGCAGCGCATCGAACCCGACGCCATGGTGTTCGACGAAGGGACGCTGAGCTCCGCGCCGTCGGCTCTCTACATCGACTGCACCGCCGACGGCGCGCCGCAACGCGCGGCGACACCGGTTTTCGACGGGCACCGGATAACCCTGCAAGCGGTGCCAGGCTGCCAGCAGGTGTTCAGCGCCGCGTTCATCGCGCACGTGGAGTTCGCCTACGACGACGACGTGGCGAAAAACATGCTGTGCGAACCGATTCCACACCCAGACCGTGATGTGGACTGGTTGCGGCTCACCCAGTCGGACCTGCGTAACTTCTCCCGCTGGCTCGACGACCCCGACCTGACCGACTGGCTGGCCGCCGCGCGGCTGAATCTGCTGGCCGACCTGCTGCCGCCGCTGTCACACAAGCCGCGGGTGCGCGAGCGGGTGGTCTCGATGTTCCAGAAGCGTCTCAACGTGGCCAGCGAGCAGCTGGAGAAGCTGCGCAGCGAGGCTGCCGATGCCTGACCCCACCCCGGCCGAATTGCTGAGCCCGCTCGTCCCGGTGCCCAGCGAAGGATACGTGTACCAAACCGGTTGGCGGCTGGGCACATCCGACATCGACGAACACCGCAGGCTACGTCTCGACGGTGTCGCCCGCTACATTCAGGAAGTCGGCGCCGAGCACCTCGCGGACGCGCAGCTGGCCGAAATTCATCCGCACTGGATCGTGCTGCGCACGGTGATCGACGTGCTCGAGCCGATCGAGATACCCAGCGACATCACCTTCCGGCGTTGGTGCGCCGGTCTTTCCAGCCGCTGGTGCAACATGCGCGTGCAGCTCCTCGGCGCCGAGGGCGGGCGGATCGAGACCCAAGGTTTCTGGATCTGCATGAACAAGGACACCTTGACACCGTCGCGGCTCACCGACGAATGCGTCCAGCGGTTCGGCTCCACCACCGACGAACACAGACTCAAGTGGCGGCCGTGGCTCACCGAGCCGACGGGGACCGATCCGGAGCCGGTCACGATTCCCTTTCCGTTGCGGCGCACCGACATCGATCTGTTCGAGCATGTCAACAACACCATCTACTGGCATGGCGTGCACGAGATCCTGGGCCGCGTACCCGAACTGGAGCAACGGCCGTACCGTGCGGTGCTCGAGTATCGCAGCCCGATCAAGTTCGGCGAGCCGTTGAGCCTCCGTTACCAGCTCGACGGCGACGCGGTGCGGGTGCACTTCACCGTCGGAGAGGACGTCCGGGCGGCGGCGATGGTTCGCGCTCTTTAGTCGCGATCGATCCACTGCAATTGGGCCGCGCTGTGATGGTCGCCCGCCGGTGGCAGCAGATTGTCCAGCTGCGAAAGCTGTTCTGCGGACAGGTGCACACTGTCGGCGCCGACGTTTTCCTCAACGCGCGCCACACGTTTGGTGCCGGGGATCGCGGCGATGTCCGACCCCTTGGCCAGCAACCAGGCGAGCGCGACCTGAGCGGGGGTGGCGCCGACGTCGCCGCTGATGGCCCGCAATTGATCGGCGCTCTGCAGGTTGTGCTGGAAGTTCTCCTCGGCGAATCGCGGGTTGGTCTTGCGAAAGTCGGTGTCTGGGATTGCATCGGTGGAACGTATTGCGCCGGTGAGGAATCCACGACCAAGAGGTGAATAGGCGACGAACCCGATGCCCAGTTCGCGCAGCACCGGCAGCACCGCGTTCTCCGGATCGCGGGTCCACAGCGAGTACTCGGACTGCACTGCGGTGATCGGGTGCACGGCGTGGGCCCGCCGAATCGTCTGCGCCCCCACCTCGGAGAGCCCGATATGCCGGATTTTCCCGGCCGCCACCAACTCCGCCAACGCGCCGACCGTGTCCTCGATGGGAGTGTCGCGGTCCAGCCTGTGCTGGTAATAGAGATCGATGTGATCGGTTGCCAACCGCTGCAGGGACCCGTCCAGCGCGAGGCGGACGTTGGCGGGACTGCTGTCCAGGCCGTTGCGCCCGGTGTGCGAGATCATGCCGAACTTGCTTGCCAGAGTCACCTGGTCGCGTCGGCCCCGTAGCGCGCGGGCGAGCAGTTCCTCGTTGCGGTAGGGACCGTAGACCTCGGCCGTGTCGATCAGGGTGACGCCGAGGTCGATGGCACGGTGCACGGCGCGGATCGACTCGGCGTCGTCGCTGCCCGCCCCGGCATAGGCAGTGGACATGCCCATCGCACCCAGGCCGATGCGTCCAACTTCTAAGTCCGCCAAGCGCGCTTGTCGCATGCAGACATGTTTACACGCGCGTCTTGCCCGCAGCCGGCAGCGGTTAGGCTCGTCGTGATGAGCAGCGCAGCGCCGGCGAGGCCCGCCCGAAATCTGGCGGTCGACTATTACCGGGTATCGGGCGTGGGCCTGATCGTCCTGGGACATTGGTTGCTGAGTTCCATCACCTACCGCGACGGCCAGTTCGGCCGGGAGAACCCGCTGGTGGACCTGCCCTTCACCCAGTGGGTGACCTGGCCCTTCCAGGCGGTGCCGGCGTTCTTTCTGGTGGCCGGTTACGCGGGTGCGGTGTCCTGGACACGTCAGCAGGGACCGGCCGGCGAGCCTTGGCAGAGCTGGGTGCGGCACCGCATCGCACGGGTGCTCGGGCCCACCGCGGTGTACGTCGGCCTGATTTTCGCCCTGGTCTTGCTGCTGCTCGGTCTGGGTCTGCCCGGTTCGGTGTTGCAGTACGCGGGCTGGGCGCTCGCCATGCACCTGTGGTTCTTGGCCGTCTACCTCGTGGTGGTGACGCTGACACCGATTGCGATTGCCGCACACGATCGTTGGGGCCTGCTGGTACCGGTGGCAATGGCGGCCGGGGTGGCGGTGGTCGACGCGGCCACCATCGGCGGCCACGTCCACCGCCTGGGCTGGATCAACTACCTGCTGTGCTGGGGGCTGCTCTACCAACTCGGAATCGCCTGGTACACCGAGCGGTTGAGCGGCCGCCGACCGCTGTTGCTGGCGGCGGGCGCCGCGGTGGCCCTGGCGCTGTTGATCTGGCTGGGGCCGTATCCGCCCAGCATGATCGGTGTCCCCGGCCAAGCCGTACAGAACAGCACACCGCCGACGCTGGCGTTGGTGGCGTTCGGGTGCGCGCAGGCCGGAGTCGCGGTGGCGCTGGCCCCTTGGGTCGATCGGGCGCTGCGCGGGCCGCGGCTGCGACGAATCCTGGCGGTGGCCAACAACAATGTGATGGCTCTCTATCTGTGGCACATGGTGCCGGTCATCGTGGTGGCCGTCGTCGCCTACCCGGCCGGCCTGCTGCCGCAGCCCGAGATAGCGACGACAGCGTGGTGGCTGATCCGGTTCACCTGGGTGTTCATTCTGTGCGTGGTGATGGCGGCGGAGATGGCGCTGCTGTTCTGGCTGCGGCGCTTGTTTGCCGCACCGTTGCCGATGATCGGCGTTGCGCTGACCGATCGCTGGACCGCGGTGGTCATGCTGGTCGGCACGGCGATGACCTCCTACGCGCTGGCATTCATCTCCGCTGACGGTTTCGCGCCGAACGGGCGGTTTCCCTGGCTGACCGCGATCGTCTTCGCTGTCGGGTTACTGCTCGTCGCGTGCCGGCCCCGCCGCACCGAGCCGGTATGCACCTGAACCCGTTGGCGCACAGGGGGATTCAGCTTCGCAGAAATTCCAGCACGTCGGAGTTGATCACGTCGGCTTGCGTGGTGATCATGCCGTGCGGAAAGTCCTGATAAGTCTTCAATACGCCGTTGCGCAACAATTCCGCCGACCTCGGCCCAGCGGCCTGGTAGGGCACGATCTGATCGTCCGTGCTGTGCATGACCAGCACCGGCACGCCGATCTTCAACAGGTCTTCGGTGAAGTCCGTCTGGGAGAAGGCGACGATGCCCTCGTAGTGCGCCTTGGCGCTGCCCATCATTCCCTGCCGCCACCAGTTGGCGATGGCGGCTTCCGAGGATTCGACGCCGGGCCGGTTGAACCCGTAGAAGGGGCCGGAGGGCAGCGCGCGGTAGAACTCGGAGCGGTTGGCGGCCAGTTGGGCCTGTAGGTCGTCGAAGACTTCTTTGGGCAGGCCGAGTGGGTTGGCCGCGGTCTTGACCATCAGCGGCGGAACAGCGCTGATCAGCACGGCTTTCGCGGCGCGGGTCTCGCCGTGCCGAGCCAGATAGTGGGCCACTTCCCCACCGCCGGTGGAATGACCGATGTGTACGGCGTCCCGCAGATCCAGGTGCTCCACCACGGCGGCCAGGTCGTCGGCGTAGTGATCCATGTCGTGTCCGTCGGCGACCTGCGCGGAGCGGCCGTGGCCGCGCCGGTCGTGGGCGATCACCCGGTAGCCGTGCGCAAGGAAAAAGAGCAGCTGGGCGTCCCAGTCGTCCGCGGACAGCGGCCACCCGTGGCTGAATACGATGGGCTGACCTGAGCCCCAATCCTTGAAGTAGATCTCGACGCCGTCGCTGGTGGTGATTGTGGGCATGCCCGACCCTTTCGAACGCGCGAAGTTGCTGCCCGCACTATTCCACGGCTCGTATCAGGGTGGCCAGCGCCGGGTTGCGTACTGAATTTGGGTAGGCTAGCCTAACTTAATCCGCTGAGAGAGGCTGAACTTCGTGCCTGTGCTGCCCATCGACCCGCACGCCGACCCTGCCCGGCGGGCTTGGCTGCCGTGCCCAAATTGCAACTGGGGCAACGCATGTACCGAATGCGACAGCAGCCGCAACTGCGGGGCCCACTGGCAGTACCTGCTCAGCAACCGCGCGACGCGGCTGAATCTGCAGTGCCCGAGCTGCGCGACCCTATGGTCCACCGACACCCGGCATCGGCTGCGCGTGGTCCGCGGCGCCTGAGGGCGCTAGGCGTCTGGGGCGGAATTCACTGTCAAGCGCGGGTGCCGACGCCGGCGCTGTGTGCCGGCGGGGCAGGACGGCGCGGCAAGACCGCCAGAACCGGGAAGGTGTCGGGCGCCGGCAAACCCTGCGGGTAACCGGCACGCAGGAAACCAACCACTCTGGTGATGGCGCCACCTACTGACCTCACGGACATTTCCTCACCTCCTGTCGCTCGACGGGAGCGGATTCCCATTTCGCACCACGGTGAAACACGCAGGTCTACATCGCTGGCAAACGGGTAACCGCGACCGAGACAGGCGAAACGCACCGAAGGAGGGTTGCGCGATGGCGACACAGGTCGGCGATTTTCTGCTGCAACGGTTACGCGACTGGGGCGTCGACACGGTCTTCGCCTACCCCGGCGACGGCATCAACGGTCTGCTCGCGGCGTGGGGCCGCGCCGGCAACACACCGACTTTCATCCAGCCCCGGCACGAGGAGATGGCCGCCTTCGAGGCGGTCGGTTACGCGAAATTCTCGGGCCGGCTGGGGGTGTGCGCGGCAACCTCCGGCCCAGGGGCGATTCACCTGCTCAACGGCCTTTACGACGCCAAACTCGACCACGTCCCGGTGCTGGCGATACTCGGGCAGACCGATCGCAGCGCAATAGGCGGCGCATATCAGCAGGAGGTCGACCTGTTGAGCCTGTTCAAAGACGTCGCCAGCGACTACATCCAGATGGTCACCGTGCCCGAACAGTTGCCCAATGTGCTGGACCGCGCCATCCGAACCGCCCTGACCCGACGGGCGCCGACCGCCGTCGTCGTACCTGCCGATGTCCAAGAGCTGAAATACTCGGCGCCGGCGCACGAATTCAAGATGGTGCCATCCAGTCTCGGATACGAGCACCCGGTGGTCGAGCCGTCGCCCGACGGCCTGCGGCAGGCCGCCGACGTGCTCAATGCCGGTGAGCGGGTCGCCATGCTGGTCGGCAGTGGCGCGCGCGGCGCCAGTGCAGAGATCACCGAACTCGCCGACACGCTGGGCGCCGGCGTCGCCAAGGCGCTGCTGGGCAAGGATGTGCTGTCCGACGAATTGCCTTGGGTCACCGGGTCGATCGGACTCTTGGGGACCCGGCCCAGCTACGAGATGATGCGCGACTGCGACACCCTGCTGACCATCGGCTCCAGCTTCCCCTACTCACAATTCCTGCCGCCCTACGGCAATGCCCGCGGAGTCCAGATCGACATCGATCCCACGCTGATCGGGATGCGCTACCCCAACGAGGTCAACCTGGTCGGCGACGCCGGCGCCACCGTGCGCGCCTTATTGCCGCTACTGCAACGCAAATCCGACCGGTCGTGGCGCGACACCATCGAACGCAATGTGGCACGGTGGTGGGAAACCATGGCGATGGAAGCCGAGGTGTCCGCCGATCCGATCAATCCGATGCGGTTGTTCGCCGAGCTCTCGCCACGGCTGCCGGATAACACGATCGTCACCGCGGACTCCGGATCCGCCGCGAATTGGTATGCGCGGCAACTGAAATTCCGCGGAAACATTCGCGGTTCGCTGTCCGGCACGCTGGCCACCATGGGGCCGGCCGTCCCCTACGCCATCGGCGCCAAGTTCGCCCAACCGGACCGGCCGGTCATCGCCTTCGCCGGCGACGGCGCGATGCAGATGAACGGGCTGGCCGAGCTGATCACTATCGCCCACTACTGGCAGCAGTGGACCGACCCCCGGCTGGTCATCGCGGTGCTGCACAACAACGACCTCAACCAGGTGACCTGGGAGATGCGGGCGATGGGTGGAGCGCCGAAATTCCCGGAATCACAGACACTTCCCGACGTCGACTACGCCGGGTTCGCCGGCACGCTGGGCCTGGGCCATGCCACCGTGACCGACCCCGATCTGATCGCACCGGCCTGGGAGCGCGCGCTGCAGGCGGACCGGCCGACCGTGCTGGACGTGCATTGCGATCCCGATGTTCCTCCGGTGCCGCCACACGCCACCTTCGAGCAGATGAAGAACGCCGCCGGCGCCGTGCTGCGGGGTGACGAGAACGCGTTCGGCATCCTCAAGGAGGGCGTGAAGATCAAAGCGCAGGAGTTTCTCCCGCACCGCGAGTCACGGTGACTCAACACACAGGTTTGAGCGACGTGTCCTTCGGAAACCCTGTCGGCGCAAGGGAAAATGGATCAGGCGTGTAGCAGAACGCGCCGGGTCTGCCTTTGTTGGCTGAGCGCGGACGAGCAAGAGCAACAGCGTGAAGTCGCCATGTCAGCGAGCAAGCATGCAGGAGGACTTATGGGCGAGAAGAGTGGCCCCCAGGAAGGCGTCGAGGGCGTCGTCGAAGGTGTCAAGGGCAAGGCCAAGGAAGTCATCGGTGCCGTGACCGGCCGTGACGACGTCAAGCGCGAGGGCCAGGCCCAGCAGGACAAGGCCGACGCGCAGCGTGACGCTGCTAAGAAGGAAGCCGAGGCAGAAGCCGCTCGTGGTGGCGCCGAAGCCGCCGAGCAGCGTCAGAAGGCCAACCAGTAGTCGGACGCGAGAATGGGCCCAATCCAACGGGATTGGGCCCATTCGCTTGTTCGGGGTTATTTGCTCAGCTGAGCGATCGGCGTGTCACCGATGTGCCTGAGCAGATCGCCCGCGTTCTCGAATACCTGCACGGCGCCGGCGTCTGTCAGTTCGTCACGGGAGACTCCGCCGCTGAGCACCCCGATGCACGCGACGTCGGCGCGTGCGCACGCCTCGGCATCCCAGATGGCGTCACCGACGAATACCGCTTGCTCAGCGGTGACCCCGACCCGCTCCAAAGCCACACGAATGATGTCGGGCCGCGGCTTGGCGGTGTCGACGTCGTCTGAAGAGGTGACTGCGGCCACCAAGTGGTCGCAGTCCAGAACCTTTCGGAGCATAGCCAATTCGCCCTCGGGTGCTGAGGTGGCCAGCACCACACCCAGACCCATGTCGGCCACGTGCTGCAACAGTTCACGCGCGCCGGGTAGTGGCTGCAGCAGTCCCGCAACCTCTTGATAGTGCTGCGAGTGCAGGTCTTTGAGGCGTTTCTGCGTTTCCTCGGGTGCGTCGCCGGACAAGCTCTTCACCAGGGTGGAGCCGTCCATCCCGATGCCGCGGTGAATACGCCAAGCCTCGACGTCGATGCCGACTTCGGCGAACGCGCGCTGCCATGCATCGATGTGTAGGTAGTTCGAGTCCACCAGAGTGCCGTCGATGTCGAACAACACCGCGGATCTGAAGTTGTTGGTAGTCAATGGAATCAGAACAGGATGGCGATCGCCGCGAAGTCGACGAGCAACAGCGCAAGGCCCGCTAGCGGGACGACGAAGCCGCGTCGCCGGAAGGCGGTGACGAACGAGGCCAGGACGGTCACCGCGGCCACCACCGGTGCACCGTAGAACAACAAGCCGTACAGCAGCCCGCCTGGTCCGGTGTTCGGGCACTGCGTGGTGCTGCAGGCGGCCATGCTCATCGCCGCACCGACGGCAAAGATCATGATGAGGGCAGCCGCGGGAATCGTGAGCAATGCCAGCACCCAGTTGACGACGCCACGGCGCGTGCGCCCGCGATCGTGTGACGGTTGAACCGCTTCGTCGCGGATTACCTCGGTAGTTTGGTCGTTGCGCAGACTCATCTGATTCGGCTACCCATGATGTGCGCCCTGAAACATCCGCCCTCCCGCAGCGAACGCGCGTCGCAAATCCTCGACGAACGACTGGTAGTTCTCTTGCCGGTGCTCACTTCGGTCGCGCAACAGAGCCGAAGGGTGCACCGTCGCCATCAGCACCGGCTCAGGCTGAAGCTGTAAGTGCAGGGCCCCCGGCAACGGCAATACTTCGCCCCGATGAGCGGTGACCCGAAACGTGCTGCCCAACAACGACTGGGCGGCGGTGGCGCCCAGACACAGCACCACATGTGGACGCACGACCTCGATTTCGGCGATCAACCACGGCCGGCAAGCGACTACCTCGGTACGGCCAGGTTTTTCGTGGATCCGCCGCTTGCCGACCCTTTTGAATCTGAAATGCTTCACCGCGTTGGTCTGGTAGGTCATCTTCGCATCGACCTCGGCTTCTGCCAGCGCCCGCTGCAGTAACCGGCCGGCGGGACCAACGAACGGCTGTCCAGCCTGATCCTCCTGATCCCCCGGTTGCTCGCCCACCAGCATCAGCGGCGCACCGGTGTCGCCGCGGCCGAAAACCGTCGACGTGGCGTCCTGGTAAAGGGTGCAGCCGCGGCAACCGCTTGCCGCCCGCTGCAGCGACGTCAGATCCAGGCGCGGGGGCAGGTATTGCTGCGCCCCCGAAAGTTCTTGGCTGTCAACGCTTTTAGGCACGCCGATTCTGTTTCTTGATGGCCTCGACGAGTTCGGCTTTCGTCATCGTGGACCGACCGCGCACATCGAGGCGGCGGGCCAGGTCGAGCAGGTGTTTCTTGCTGGCGTTGGCGTCGACGCCCTCCTCGGAGGGAACCGGATTGTCGAGCCCGCCACGCTCGGCGCGCTCGTCGGACGGGCCTTTCTCCTCCTTGGCTTCCCAATGGTCGCCCACCTTCTCGTAGCTGTGCTTGACAGCGGCATAGGCGACGCGGTGCGCACGTTCTTCACTGCCGTACTGCTCGGCGGCTGCGTCGTGCGCCTTGGCGAAGGTGCGTTGCGCCTTTGCGCTGGAACGTTTCAGCGTGCCGGGCAGTTCATCTTTCTTCGCCGCGCCGCTCTTGGTTGTCTTGGGCATGGCAGCACCTCAACTTTGCGAATCATCGGAATACGGTGGGTATTTGTGGGCGCCGTCCTCGTTGCCGACCACACTGACGATCGCAACCTTGCCGACCATCGCCGGTGTCCCGTGGTCGTCTTTGTTGGACAACTCGGCGTCGAGGCGCTCGAGCACCCGCTGGGTCACGCTGGCCGGGTGTCCCAACCACACCGGCGTGCTGAGCAACACGACTTCGGCTTCCAGCAGCTTCTCCCGGACCTCCGGCCATTCGTCGCCGGGACCCATATCGGCCTCGACGCCGGGCAGGATGTTGTAGTCGACGCAGCGCAGCAATTCGGTCTCGGCGCCGGCTTTTTGAAGTTCGGCGGCGACATGCTCGGCGATCAGCGTGCTGCTCGAGCGAGCGGGGCTGGGTTTGAGACTGCACACCAATCCGACGGCGCGCAGCGCAACCTGCGACTGGTCGACCATAGGTCGCCTCATACCCGGCATATCGTTCGGTAAACCCGGGTAACCGAGTGCCATGGATCAGTCCCAGGCACCGCTGCTGGATGCGCTGCTCGATTACCACCGAAAAGGACGCTACGGCTTCACCCCGCCCGGCCACCGCCAGGGCGCGGGCGCTGACCCCCGCGTGCTGGCGGTGTTGGGCAGAGATCCGTTCCGGGACGACGTTCTGGCAACCAGTGGCCTAGACGACCGGTTGTCCCGGGGGAAGTTTCTCGCTCGGGCAGAAGAATTGATGGCTGACGCGGTCGGGGCCGAGTCCGCGTTCTTCTCTACCTGTGGCAGCTCACTTTCGGTGAAAGCGGCGATGCTGGCCGTCGCCGGCGGTGCAGACGGCGGTTTGCTCGTTGCGCGCGACAGCCATAAGTCGATCGTGGCGGGGTTGATCTTCTCCGGCGTGGTGCCGCGGTGGATCACGCCACGATGGGACAGTGAGCGGCACTTCTCGCATCCCCCTTCCCCCCAGCAAGTGCGACAAGCCTGGGAGGATCACCCGGACGCCGCCGGAGCGCTGATCGTCAGCCCCAGCCCATATGGCACCTGCGCGGACATCGCGGGAATTGCCGAGGTCTGCCATGAACGAAACAAGCCGCTGATCGTCGACGAGGCCTGGGGCGCACACCTGCCGTTCCATGACGACCTGCCCACCTGGGCGATGGATGCGGGAGCGGACGTCTGCGTCGTGAGCGTGCACAAGATGGGCGCGGGTTTTGAGCAGGGATCGGTGTTCCACCTGCAAGGAGACCTGGTGGATCCCGACCGGCTGTCGTCGTGCGCGGACCTGCTGATGACGACCAGCCCGAACGTGATGGTGTATGCGGCACTTGACGGTTGGCGGCGCCAGATGGTGGAGCGCGGCTACGAGCTGCTGTCCGCGGAGCTGGAGCTGGCCAGGCACCTGCGCGACCGACTGGCCGAGATACCGGGCGTCGTCGTCCTGCGTGACGAACTGCTGGGCGAGGAGGCATCCCGAGACCTCGACACCACCCAGGTATTGATGGACATCTCCGCGACGGAAACCAGTGGATACCAGGCGTCGGACTGGCTGCGAGAGAATTGCCGGATCGACCTCGGGCTGAGCGATCACCGGCGCGTGCTGGCCACCTTGTCGTTCGCCGACGACAAGCAGACCGCCGATCGCCTGCTTACCGCGATGACCCGATGGCGTAAGGCGGCTGACGACTTCCAGCGGCCGCCGTCGCTCCGATTGCCTTCCCCAGCGGAGCTGCAACTCGAGACCGTACAGCTACCCCGCGACGCCTTCTTCGGTCCCACCGAAATGGTCCGAGCCGACAAGGCCGCCGGCCGCGTCGCCGCCGAGCAGATCACCCCTTACCCACCCGGTATCCCGGCTGTGGTCCCCGGCGAGCGTCTCGACGAAGCCGTGATCGATTACCTGCGCTCCGGGGTCGCAGCAGGCATGACGCTTCCTGATCCTGCCGACCCGAGCGCCCACCACTTCCGCGTAGTCGCACAAAGCTAGATTCATTGCAGTACAAGGTATTTCGCCGTCAACTCGGTCCGACCTGGTGAATTCCTCAGGTGGCGGGCCGCTCGGCGGACTGCTTCGCCTCGGCGCTTTTCGCCGCACTCCGCAGCGAGCGGTTCGCCGACAGCAGGTTACTGTTGGCCGCCGTCAGTTCGGCATTGTCGTCTTCGAGGTTCAGGATGCGCGCGATTCCAGCCAGGTTGACGCCGGCATCGATCAGTGCACTGATGCGCTGCAGGCGGGCCAGATCGTCGGCGCTGTAGCGCCGCGTTCCGCCGGTACTGCGCGCCGGGGTCAACAAACCGTGGCGTTCGTAGAGGCGTAGCGACTGCACGGCGACGCCCGATAGTTCTGCCGCAACGGATATTCCGTACACCCCATGATCCGGTGCCGGGCCCCCGTTGTCGCCAGAACGTTCCGCCATCTATTACCCCCTTGGCCGCTCGAACACAAAACCTATTTACCACACTTGCCTTGAACTATCGAGAGTGCTATATAAAATCTATGTTGCTAGAGACAGATAAGTCTCTCACTTAGATCGCAGATTGGAGTAAGAGGTGACCGCCATGCTGATGCGCTCCGACCCGTTCCGCGAACTGGACCGCTTCACCCAGCAGGCGCTGGGAACAGCCGCTCGACCAGCAGTGATGCCGATGGACGCATGGCGTGAAGGCGAAGAATTCGTGGTCGAGTTCGACCTGCCCGGCATCGACGCCGACTCACTGGACATCGACATCGAACGCAATGTCGTGACGGTGCGCGCCGAACGCCGAGGCGTCGACCCCGACCGTGAGATGCTCGCCGCCGAGCGCCCCCGCGGGGTGTTCAGTCGCCAGCTCGTCCTCGGCGAAAACCTCGACACCGAAAAGATCGAAGCCAGCTACGACGAGGGCGTGCTGCGCCTACGCATCCCGGTTGCCGAAAAGGCCAAGCCGCGCAAGATTTCCGTGAACCGTTCCAACGGACATCACGCCGTCGACGAGAAGGAGGTGAAGCGCCAGGTCATAGACGCTTGATCAACCGAGGATATGGGCGGCGGCCGCGGCAGCACCAAACCGCGACCGCCGCCCATACCGGTAGTCCGGCGTTCTACGACCGATTCCGGCGTCGCTGCAACGGATTCGAGGAGGCGGGGTCAGCAATGAAGCGAGATCTCGACGACCAATCGGCCGCCGTGCAACAGGCACTGGCCGGAGACTCCCCGCAGCGGGTCGGTTCGTTCCGGTTCTACTTCGCCGACCGGCGCTGGGAATGGTCGCGACAACTCCACCAGATGCACGGCTATGCTCCCGGCGAAATCAATCCGACGACCGAACTGCTGCTCTCGCACAAACATCCAGAAGACCGCGACCGGGTCGCGGCCATGCTGGATGAGATGCTGCGCACCCGCAGGGCGTTCAGTACCCGTCATCGCATCCTCGATACCGCCGGCAACGTACACCACGTCGTGGTAGTCGGCGATCAACTCTTCGACGACGACGGCAACGTGATCGGTACGCACGGTTTCTTCGTCGATGTGGCTCCGCCCACCGACACTGCCCAGCAAGACCTCGTCACGGCGAAGCTGGCGGAAATCGCCGAGAACCGTGCCGGCATCGAACAGGCCAAGGGCATGTTGATGCTCGTCTACGACATCGGCGAGGATACCGCGTTCGACCTGCTGAAGTGGCTGTCGCAGGACTCGAACGTCAAACTGCGGCCATTGGCGGAACAAATTGTCGCCGATTTCCGCGGAGCGCGCGAGTGCATCACGCTGCGATCGACCTTCGACCAGCTGTTACTGACCGCGCACACCCGGGTCAGCCGAGACTGACCTCACTCCGAGGCGCCCTCGGTGTCGTCGAAGAACGACCATTCGCCGTCGTGGTTGACTTCCAGCCGCCAACCCAGCTCGGAATTGTCGGCCACCGAGTCGACAAACCAGGCGTGGGCGTCGTCTGCGCTCTCGATGTCTTTGGTCGCGACGACTTCGCCGTGTGGGTCGATAACTCTGAATTCAGCCATGCGACAGTGGTTTCCCACTTCATCGCATCTCAATCCGGAATCGCAACTCAACCCGGAATCGCATCTCGACCCCGGTAACCGCGCGTTATCCGCGTGCGACGATCACGGGCATGCGCGCCGAGTGCACCACGGCATTGCTCACCGAACCCAGCAAAGCCCCGCTCACCGCACCCCGCCCATGGCTACCCACGACCACCAGCTGAGCCGATTCCGACCGGGTGATGAGCTGGCGCGCTGGACGGTCGCACACGACGACGCGACACACTGTGACGTCGGGGTAGCGCTCCTGCCAGCCGGCCAGCCGCTCGGCGAGACTGAGTTCGGCCTCGGCCTTGACCTTCGACCAGTCCAGTCCGGGCAGTTCGACGACCTCTCGGTCACTCCACGCGTGCAGCGCAATCAGCTCGACGCCGCGCCGCGACGCCTGGTCGAAAGCAACCGCGGTGGCGGCCTCCGAAGCCGGTGAACCGTCGATGCCGACCAGCACCGGCGCCCCCTGCGGGTTGGGCATCAAAGGGTCTTCGTCGTGGATGACGGCGACCGGACAGTGCGCATGCCGCACCACGCTGGAACTGACCGAGCCCAGCAACACCCGGGCCACCGCTCCGCGGCCGGACGAGCCCACCACCAAAATATCTGCGTCCTTTGACATTTCGAGCATGGTGGAGATCGGGGTGGCGAACACCAACTCGCTCTTGATGGTCAGGCTGCGATCGTGCGGAACAGCCTCCTCGGCGACCTGGATGGCTTCGGCGAGGATCTTGCGTCCGCCATCTTCCTGCCAGGCCGTCCAAGTGTCCGGGTAGGGCATCGGCGGCCAGGTGGCCACGTCGGTGTTCACCACGTGCACCACAGTCAGCGGAGAGTTACGCAATGCCGCGTCCCGGGCGGCCCACACGACGGCGGCCTTGGCCGCGGGCGAGCCGTCGGCGGCCACGACGACACCGTACTTCTTATCGCTTCCGGTTGCCGCTGAGGTCATTTCGTCGTCCCCTTCCGTTACCTGGTATCGGCCGGCAGCGCGACGCTCGGGCATTGCTTGCCGATCACCTAGGCCATAGTGTCACGGTATTCAGCCCTGGTCAGTACCCGCGCCGGTCCAAGGCCCCCGATGGCGGGGACCAAAGACCCGAACTTACGAGCCGACCACGATCACCGGGATAGTTGCCGCGTGGACCACCGCAGAGCTCACCGAACCAAGCAGCAAGCCCGGGAATCCGCCCCGGCCGCGAGTCCCCACCACAATGAGCTGTGCCTGCTCGGCGGCTTCCAGCAGCCATTTCGCCGGGGTGTCGCAGACCAGCGACCGCTGCACCTGAACGTCCGGGTACTGCTCCTGCCAGCCCGCCAGCCGCTCGGCGAGAACCTCCTGGCCCTCGTTTTCGCGGTCGTGCCAGTCCATGCCCAGCGCCGGGAAAACCCCGACATCGCTCCAGGCGTGCAATGCGACCAGGCCGACACCGCGTCGGGAGGCCTCCTCGAACGCCAGGGCCGTCGCGGCCTCCGACGCCGGTGACCCGTCGATGCCCACCAGCACGGGTGCGGCGGGGTCGGGAATCACCGCGCCCTCACCACCCCGAATCACCGCGACGGGACAGTGCGCATGCTGAATCAGCGCGGAGCTGACCGAGCCCAGCAACATGCGCCCCAGCGCACCGATCCCCTGGTTTCCTACCACCACCATCTCGGCATGCTTGGACGCCTCGATCAGGGCGGGAACCGCGTTGGCATAAGGCATCTCGACGTGTACGTCAGCCGGTGTGGCGCCGCTCTCGGCCACGGTGTGGCGGGCATGCGTGACGACGTGGTCGGCGTTGTCCTGCTGCCACTCCGGCATTTCGGTGTACAGCTGACCCACCGGCCAGCCCACGACCACCGGAGTGACCGCGTGCAGCAAGGTAAGGCGCACGTGGCGCGAGGCGGCCTCTCGGGCCGCCCAGACGACGGCTGCGTCGGATTCGGCCGAACCGTCGACCGCCACCAGGATCCCGTATTTCGCCACGACCCCGATACTACGAGACGCCGGGTGCACTCCGGCAGGGCCCTTTTGGCCTCAGTTAGACAGCTGTGGTGACTTTCCTTGCAGCACAATGGTTTTCGATATTCGCGGGCATTCGAGGCCGGGTCGTCATTCCGCCGCGCGGTCTCGCAGGGTGGTGATCGTGTCGAGCACCCCCGAGATCTGCGCGTCGCTGAGTTTCTGGCCGTCGAAGACGTGGCTGAGCAGGACCTTGAGGTCGAGCATCTGCTGCAGATAGACCAGGCACGGCGGGCATTCCTCGAGATGACGGGCCACGATCGCACCCCAGCGCTGCGGGTCCGAGTCGACCAGGTCGTCGACGAGCCGGACGAACTCCACGCAGTCGATCGCCGGGACGGTGTGGTCAGGCACGGTCATCGTTGATACCGCTTTTCCAATTCGTTGCGCAGGTTGCCGCGGGCCCGATACAGCAGGGCGCGCTGCGCGTCAGCGGACAGTTCCAGGATCTCGGCCGCCTCCTCCGACGACGTGCCGACGAGGTCACGCAGGATGATCAGCTGCCGTTGCCGCACCGGCAGCGTGTCGAGGGCCGCCCGGACAAACCCGACGAGTTCGCGTTGCACCGTCTGGTCTTCGGGAAGAAATCGCTGCGACGGCGGCACGCTCCAGTGCCCGGCGTCGGGGTGGCCCGCGGGATGCATCCGCCCGGAAAGTGGGTCGGTGTCTTCGGTGCTCAGCACCTCGTGCTCGCGGATCCGGGTCTCGCGGCGGCGGTGCCGGGACGCGGTGTGCTTGACGATGCCGAACAACCAGGTAGCTACGGACGAACGGCCCTCGAAGGTCGCCGCGGATTTCAGCACCTGCACCCACGCCTCCTGTACGGCCTCCTCCGCCACCGCGGGCGAATCCACCATCGTGCAAGCAAAATTCACCATCGGCCGGTGGTAGTCGCGCACCAGGACAGCCAACGGGATCCCGCCAACCACGCGATCGGGTTCCAGCTTTTCGGAGGGAGCGGCCGCGGGAGTCATCGTCGACCCGCTGGGCGGCTCAGGAGCATCCGCGCAGTTCCCAACGCAATTGGGCTTCGGAGGGCGACTGCACCGGGATGAACGCGGCCTCGCGGTAACGCCGGCTGGCCGGGGTCTTGCTGGCATAACCCTTGCCGCCGGCCGTTCGGACTTCCAGAGCCGCACTGGCACTGGCGATTTCGGCCGCGGAGAGCCGCAACGCGAGCAATTCCTTCTTGCTTGGCGGCCGCGGTCCGCCGACGGCACCGGCGAATTCGGCCAGGGTCGATTCCGCAGCGGCGAGTTTCTCCGCGACGACGTCGACCTCGTCGGCGAAGATTTCGTTCACTCCGGACAGGGCGAGCCTGGCGTGGGCCACAGCTGTTTTGGCCAGCCCCAGACACATTGCCGATTGCAGCACCAGGAAGGTGGGCCGCACCCCGCCCAGGAACCCGGCGAAGTCGTGCGTCAGCACCTGTTCGTCGGGGACGTACGCGTCGGTCAGATTCAGATACGAGGAGGCGGTGCTGTCCATCGCCAACAGCGTGAAATGTTCGCCGACCACGACCCCGGGGGTGCTCAACGGCAGCGCCACGATCACCTTGTCGCCGCGGTCCGTGCGCGCCGCGGTGACCAGCAGTGAATCGTCGTGCAGGTTCGATGCCCAGCGGATCGGCCCACTGATCCGGTAGCCGCCGGGCGCCGCGGTCGCGGTGAGCTCCAGGCTGCCGCAGCCGGCCAACTCCTTGAAGGCGGCCGCCATGCCGGTGACTCCCAGCGCCGCCCCGGCCAACAGCGGGCGCACCGCGGCAGCGCTGAATGGTGTTGCCGCAGTGAGCAAATACTCCACTGTCATGCGGTTGGCCCAGACCGAGAATCCGGTGCTCATGCACTCCGCGGAGATCTGCCGGATTACCTCGGCCATCTGCGGCAGCCTGCCGTCGGCGTTGCCGGGCGCACCCAGCCCCAGCAGCCCGGCGCCGCCCAGTCGCGCGAAGCTGCGCCGAGTGGTGTGTTCCCCTCGGTCCAGGGGTCCCGCATGGGCACGGATGTCGGCCAGGATTTCCGGGTCGAGCAGGTCGGTCGCAATAGCAATCGTCGTGGTCACCCTGACTGCCTAGCCGACGGAAAGGGCGGAGTCGACAGTTACGGGCCGCCTGAATGTATTGACGACGGGCGACCAGGCGATGGCATTGTCGTGGATTTCCTGCAACGTGGCGTCGTCGGCGTCTCCGGCCAGCCGCACGGTGCAGCGAACCGCGGTGAAACCGAGCACCTTGCCGTCGGGGGTGTCGCCGACGCCCCACACGGCCGAGATGTCGATGTCCCCCTCCATCTCCACCTCGATCTTGGTCAGCGTCACGCCGCGGTGCGTGGCGTTGGCCAGCAGGCCCACCGAGATGCACGAGCCGAGTGCTGCCAGGCACGTCTCGGAAGGGTTGGGGGCCGAGTCGTCACCGAGCAGCGCGGGCGGCTCGCCGACCAGCATCGGCGCCAGATCCCGCACGTAGGTCATGTTGCGGAAGCCGGACTCGCAGACCGTCCTGGCTTTCAGGGTCTTCTTGCCGGTGCTCGGGTCGGCCTTGGCGTTGCACGAAAGGCGGTCGAGTCCTGCAGCGTCGATGACAAGCGCGTTGGTCATGGGCTTCCTCCGATTTCTCCGGGCGGGTGGTCACGGAGTTAGTGCCGCAGGCACCCGGAAACGTGACGGTGACCTATGCCACAGGCCCGACGGAATCGACCAGGTTAAGACGGGGGCGACCAGGGCGTCATTGCGTCACGAAATCGATGAGCTCCTCGACCCGGCCGATCAGTGCAGGCTCGAGGTCGTTCCAGTCGCGGACGGTGGATCGGATGCGCTGCCACGCCCGGGCGATGTCGGCCTGCGTTTGGTGCGGCCAGCCCAGCGCCCGGCAGACGCCGTGCTTCCATTCGATGTGTCGGGGCACCGTCGGCCACGCCTTCAGCCCGAGCCGATCGGGTTTGACGGCCTGCCAGATGTCCACGTAGGGGTGTCCGACCACCAGCGTGTCGGCACCGCCGGGCCCGTTTCGGACCGCGTCGGCGATCTTCGACTCTTTCGATCCGGCGACGAGATGGTCGACGAGGACACCGAGCCGACAGCCCGGACCGGGCCGGAACTGCTCGACGATGCCGACCAGGTCGTCGACGCCGCCCAGGTATTCGACCACCACTCCCTCGATCTTGAGGTCTTCGCCCCAGACCTGGGCGACCAGTTCGGCGTCGTGCCGGCCCTCCACGTAGATCCGGCTGGCACGGGCGACTCGGGCACGCTGACCCGACACCGCCACCGAGCCGGACGCGGTTCGCGCCGCCGCAGCCGGTGCTGCGCGGCGCGGCGCGGTCAGGATCACCGGCCGGCCCTCCAACAGGAATCCGGGTCCCAATGGGAAGTTGCGGGTCTTGCCGCGGCGGTCTTCGAGGTCGACGCAGCCGTGTTCGACGCGGACCACGGCGCCGACGTAGCCGGTCTGGGCGTCCTCGACGACCATGCCGAGTTCGACGGGGTGCTCGACCGAGCGGGGTTTGCGGCGTCCCGCGCCGGCCAGCACATCGGTTCCATAGCGATCCATCACCGGGCCATCGTTCTTGCCGATCGTGATTTTCACGACGGGACACGCCGTGCGGGCGTCGCCCGATTCACTCTCCGCGAGTGTCCTATTGTTGTCGCAGTCCGTCGGGGCCGAAGAAGTGCAGGCGCCCGGGTTGCGGGTGCAGGCGCACCCGGCTGCCCTTGCCCGGCGGGTCGTGGCCGTCGGCGCGCGCGATGACCGGCTTGCCAATCACCTTGTCCGACCCGGTGATTCGTCCGTACAGGTAAGCGTCGGCACCCAACTCCTCCACCACGTCGACCTCCATCTCGACGCCGACGCTGCCCAGCTGGAAGTGCTCCGGGCGGATCCCGACGACGATCTCGGACCCGCCGTCGGCTATCTCACGAGGTAACGATATGACCCAATCCCCCAGTGAGACTGCGGAATCGACGATCGGCAGGGTGAACAGGTTCATTGCCGGCGACCCGATGAACCCGGCGACGAACACATTGGCGGGGTTGCGGTACAACTCACGCGGCGCTGCGTATTGCTGCAGCACACCGTCGCACAACACCGCCACCCGATCCCCCATCGTCATCGCCTCGACCTGATCGTGGGTGACGTACACCGTAGTGGTGCCGAGTTGGCGCTGCAGGGCGGCGATCTGGTTGCGGGTCTGCACCCGCAGCTTGGCGTCCAGGTTGGACAAGGGCTCGTCCATCAGGAACACCTGCGGGCGGCGCACGATCGCGCGGCCCATCGCCACCCGCTGCCGCTGCCCTCCGGAGAGATCCTTGGGTTTGCGGTCCAGGTATGGTTCCAGGTCGAGCATTCTCGCCGCAGCCAGTATCCGCTCCCGGATCTCGGGCTTGGCGACCTTGGCCACCTTCAGCGCGAAGCCCATGTTCTGCGCCACTGTCATGTGCGGGTACAGCGCATAGTTCTGAAACACCATGGCGACGTCGCGATGCTTGGGGTCGACGGTGGTGACGTCGCGATCACCGATCCGGATGCGGCCGGAGTCCAGGGTTTCCAGGCCGGCGACCATGCGCAGCGACGTCGTCTTGCCGCACCCCGACGGACCCACCAACACGACGAATTCGCCGTCGCCGACGTCGAGGTCCAACCGATCCAGCGCCGGCCGGTCCGCGCCGGCATAACAGCGTGTCGCCTGCTCGAAACTCACCGAGGCCATTGCCTTTATCCGCCCAGCCCGGTCATCGCGATGCCGCGGACGAAGGAGCGTTGAGCGAGCGCGTAGATGATCACCAAGGGCAACAGGATCAGCATCGAGGTCGCCATCAGCACCGGCCAGCGTGCCACGTATTCGCCCCGCAGCCGAACCAGGCCGAGGGTCAGGGTGGCCAGGCTGTTGCGCTGGATCATCAGCAGCGGCCAGAGGAAGTCGTTCCACACGCTGACCCAGGTCAACACCGCCAGCACCAGCACCGCGGGCCGGGCATGCGGAAGCAGTATGCGCCAATAGATCTGCCACGAGGAACAGCCGTCCAGTATCGCCGCCTCCTCCAGGTCGGTGGGCAGCGTGCGAAAGAACTGCCGCATGAGATACGTGCCGAACGCACTGCCGAACAAGCCCGGCACGATCATCGCCCACGGCGTGTCGACCCAACCGGCGGCCCGCATCAGGATGAACTGCGGAATCACCGTCACCGTCAACGGCACCATCAAGGTGCCCAGGTACAGCAGGAACAGGGTGTCGCGGCCGCGAAAGTCCAGCCGTGCGAAGGCATATCCGGCCAGCGAGCAGAAGAACACCTGCCCGGCGGTGACGCAGCCGGCGTACAGCACGGTGTTGAAGAACATCCGCCAGAACGGCATCAGCCCGAACACCTCGGTGTAGTTGGACCACTGCGGGCTGGACGGAAGCAGTTTCGGCTCGCTGATCTCCGCCTCGTTCTTCAGCGATCCAGACAGCGCCCACAGGATCGGCGACAACGCGCACCAGGCGACGAAGATCAGCGCGGCATACAGGGTGGCGGCACGAAGGACGTTGCGCAGCAGCGGCCGCTCAGCCCAGACCATTCGCAGCCTCCCAGGTCCGTCGACGCGCGATTCGCAGCTGAACCACCGTCAACACCAGCAAGATGGCGAAAACCACCCAGGCCAGCGCGGAGGCGTAACCGAATTCCAGGAACGAGAACGCGTGCTGAAACAGCATGATGCCGAGCACATAGGTCCCGGCCTCGGGCCCGCCGTTGGGCCCGTTGAGCACGTAGACGAGGTCGAACGACTGGAAAGCGTGGATGATCGAGATGACCACGACAAATGACAGCGCGCCGCGGATCAGCGGCACCGTGATGGACGCGAACTGCCGAATCTCGCCCGCACCATCGATTTTGGCGGCCTCGTACACCGTTTCCGGAATACCCTGCATCGCTGCCAGCAGGATCACCGTGGCGAACGGAACGCTGCGCCACACGCTGACCAGACACAGCGAGACCATCGACCAGCGCGGTTCGACCAGCCACGGAATCGGGCCGATGCCGATCCAGCCGAGCATGATGTTGAGCAGCCCGTTGTCGGTGTTGAAGACGAACTGCCACACCACGGCCATCACCACCGAGGAGATGGCTAGCGGGAGGAAGACGATGGTGCGAAAGATGCCGATTCCCTTGATCTTCCGATTCAGCAAGCCGGCGACGACAAGGCTGATCGCGACGGTGGGCAGCACGGTGCCCAGGGTATAGATGACGGTGTTGCGCACGGCGATCACGAACAGCGGATCCGAAGTGAACAGCTGCCGAAAGTTGGCCCCGCCGACGAACTTGGCCGGAGTGAACATGTCCCACCGCTGCACGCTCATGTACAGCGAAAAGCCCAGTGGGAACAGCATGAACACGATGACCCCGGCGAGATTGGGCGCGACGAAGAGGCGACCGGCCCACGCCCGTCGGCGCGGCGCCGTCCGTTTCGTGGAGCGCACGGCGTTCTGCGGCGCGTCGGTGGCACTCATGGGTTTCGCAACACCTCGTCGACGGCCTGGGACAGCCCGGTCAGGGAAGTCGCGGGCCGCGAACCACGCAGCACCGGTCCGAAGTTTCGGTCCATCAGCGCCGCGATCTTCTCCCAGGCCGGGGTGATCGGCAATCCCGCCGAGACCGACGGGCCTTCGGTGAGCACGGCGAGGTTGGCGATCCGCCGGTGCGCAGCGGCGAACCCGTCGGAGTGGATCGCCGAGCGCAACACCGGAACGAAAAGCCCGGATTCGCCGATCAGCGCCTGCCCGAGCGGTCCGCAGGCGAATTTGACGAATTCCCAAGCTTGTTCCCGGCGTCGGCTGGTCGCCGCGATGGCAAGGCCGGTGACGCCGATGTTTGACCGGGCCGCCGCCGCGCGCGGTCCCACCGGCAGCGGCGCCACGTCGAAGTCCAGGCCGGGGGCACGGTCGAAGGTCGGGTAACGCCAGTGCCCGGCCAGCGCGATCGCGGCCCGGCCCGCCGAGAACAGATCGGCGTTCGACATCGACTGCTGGTCGGAGGCACTGGGCGAAACCCGGTGTTTGTTGATCAGGCCGGCATAGAACTGGACGGCTTCCAGGAAGGCCTCGTCGTCGAAGTTCAGGTGAGTCGGGTTCTTCAGTGGGTGTGACCATGGCACGCCGTTGTTAATGGCGAACAGGCCGGCGGCGTAGAACGAGACCCACGCGTTGACGAAACCCCACTGCGTCACCCGGCCGGTGGAATCCCGTCGGGTCAGCGCCTGCGCCGCGTCCAGGAATTCGTCGAAGCTCCAAGCCTGCTGCCAGCTGCGGGGTGGTGGGCGCACACCGGCGGCGGTGAACATCGCCTTGTTGTAGTACAGGTAGTTTCCCGACCATTGCTCCGGAAGGGCGTACTGACCGCCGGTGGGTCCGGCCGGGTAGCTGAACGTTTCATACAGCGGGGCGATGCTGTCCGACTTCAGTTGCCCGGCGAACACCGGGTCGCGGGCCAGCAGCGTGTTCAGGTCCAGCAGCGCGCCGCGGTCGGCCAGTTCGGCGTAGGTCAGCTCCCAGGTCATCAACACGTCGGGGCATCTGCCGCCGGCGCAGAAAGTCGACAACTGTTGCATGACGCCAGGTCCCGACAACAGGGCTCGCACCTTGATGTCGGGGTGGCGGCGCTGGAATTCGTTGACCACCCGCATCCGGGGACGGATCTCGTCGGGGTTCGCGGCGAAGAAGAAGGTCAGCGCGTCCTCGTCGGCGGCACACCCGACAGACCACGGCGCCAGCGCGGTAACCGCGACCGCGCCCGCGGCCTTCATCAGGCCGCGTCGCCCGAGCGGCTCGTCGAACATGTTGCTCCCGGTCCCAGCCCGCCGCGGTCCACCCCGATCGGCGGCGTGTGATGTCCTTCATAGCCGATGCGGCTGTGGTATCGCTGCGATACCCGCGCACTCATTCGGGCTGCATGCGGGTGCCCCGTCCAACATCGCGGTCGCCGGTGCCTGCCCGTTGCTCTCGGGGGCATCGCCGGCGCTGTTGGTGACGAGCTGAATCAGGCTGGGAAGTAACGGATTGCGTTGATCCGGTGGCCGCGCCAGGGCACCTCGGCGAACAGTATGCCGCGGCCGTGGTCGGAGGTGACGGACGCCGCGACGGTGGATCCCGCGCCGATAATCTTGGTCCACCGGGTGCCGCGGATCTGCTCGATCAGCTCGGTCACGTCGAGCGGATCATGCTCACCCAAAGTTATTGGGGCACTTGGCGACAATGCCCGCAGGACGGCATCGGTGTCACCACCGCCGACCGCACGCAGGAAATTCTCGACGAGGTTCTTGTGCCGTGCGCCGGCGCGGCGGAACCCGGTCATGAAGCCGAACGTGCCGCGGGGACCCTGGTTGCCCAGCAACCCCTTGGCAAGCGCCACACCCGGTGTCAGTGCCCGCGGTCCGGTCTTGAGGAACTGCAGCATCATCGCCGGCAACTCCCAGTACGCCCGTAGCCGCTCGACCTGCCACTGACCGTGGGCTTCCCGCAGGTCGTACCGCAGGATGGCCGGAATGTACATCGTCACCGCGGTGCCCATCGCCACCTCGAGCTCGAGGTCGCGCAACACCGACCGGCCGTTGACGATGTCGAGGTCGCGGTGGAATTTGATCTCGCGCGGACCGATGAAGGTGTCATAGAAGCGGTAGATCTGGTCGTGCCCGAGGTGGGGGCTCGACCCGACCGGGTCCTCCACCCTGCCGTCGGCGGTGAACACCTGGACCCAGGCGTCGCGGTCGTGCGCGGCGACCGCCCGCGGCGAGCGCTCCACCGCGGCCAGCAGCTCATCCCGGTTCGTTGCCGTCATGGCCGACTTCCGATCAATTCGATACTGGCGGAGCGCATTTCGGATAACACACGGTCGGTCGAATCCGCCGCCACCCCGGCTGTCAGGTGCAGCAGCACGCGGGTGGCCAGGCCGGCACGCGCCGCGTCCATTGCGGTGTGCCGGACGCAGTGCTCGGTCGCGACACCGACCACGTCGACCGCGTCGACGTCGCGCTGACGCAGCCACTGCAGCAGCGCGGTGCCGTGGTCGTCGACGCCCTCGAAACCGCTGTACCCCGCGGAGTAGGCGCCCTTGTGGAAGACCGCCTCGATGGCACTGGTGTCCAGACCGGGGTCGAAGCCTGCCCCCAGGCTGCCGGCGCGGCAGTGCGGTGGCCACGAGGTGGCGAAATCAGGGCGGTCGGAGAAGTGGTCGCCCGGGTCGATGTGGAAGTCCTGGGTGGCCACGATATGGGCGTAACCCGGTTGACGGGCCAGGTAATCGCTGATCGATGTCGCCAGCGCGTGGGCGCCGGCGACCGGCACCGGACCGCCTTCGCAGAAGTCGTTCTGCATGTCGACGATGATCAGCGCCCGCACGCCGTACACCCTATCGCCGGGGCGTTTGTATGCGGGCCGGCCGGGGAACACAGCGCCCATGTTGATCCGCAGAATCGCTCGACCCATGTTGTCAGCTGTCTTCATCGGCCAGGGAGTGGAGGCCTTACTCAACCCCAAACCCGCAGCTCAAGCCGCGCAACCGACCGTCGACGGGTTGCAGGCGCTGCCGGATTCGGTGAGCGGGAGCATCCCGGCCGACGCCGAGAAGTTCGCTCAGATCAACGCCGCTGTCCAGATCGGCGGCGGGGTGCTGCTGGCCGCCGGCCGGCTGCCCCGGGTGGCCTCGGCGGCGCTGGCGTTGACGGTGATCCCGGGCAACCTTGGCTCGCATATGTTTTGGGCCGAACCCGACCCGGAGCGCAAAGCCGAGAAGCGGCGGGCGTTCTTGGGCGACATCAGTCTGCTCGGTGGCCTGATCATCGCGTCGGCCGACACGGCGGGCAAGCCGTCGCTGGGCTGGCGAGGCCGGCGGGCGGCCGAGCGGCTCTCCGAACGGGTGTCGGGCAACGACTCGGAGTTGGGCGAGAAGATCGTGCACGGCCTGCAGGTCGGCGCCGAGCGCGGCCGCGAGCTGGCCAGCACCGCAGCCGAGAAGAGCGCCCCCTATGCCGAAGCCGCGCT
This sequence comes from Mycobacterium kiyosense, assembly GCA_021654635.1. Classification (NCBI taxonomy): domain Bacteria; kingdom Bacillati; phylum Actinomycetota; class Actinomycetes; order Mycobacteriales; family Mycobacteriaceae; genus Mycobacterium; species Mycobacterium kiyosense. Next base: position 2,807,790 of record AP025179.1, on the reverse strand, counting down.
GGAGCGTGGCCGGGAACTGGCCAGCACCGCGGCGGAGAAGAGCGCCCCGTATGCCAAGAAGGCCCGCAAGCGCGGCGAAGAACTGGCCAGCACCGCCGTCGAGAAGAGCGCCCCGTACGCCAAGAAGGCCCGCAAGCGCGGCGAAAAGCTGGCTGACACCGCTCTCGAGCGCGGCGCCGAATTCGCCGAAACCGCGCGGCACCGCGGGGAGAAGCTGGCCGACACCGCACTCGAGCGCGGCGCGGAATTCGCCGAGACCGCGCGACACCGTGGCGCGCGACTCGCGGACACGGCGGTGGCCCGTGGCAACGAGCTCGCCGAGACGGCCCGCGACCGGTTCGACGACGAACTCACCAGCCGCCGCAAGCGTTGGAAGCGCTAGCCAGATAGGCGTCGACGACCGCGTCGACGCCGAGGCTGCCGACGTCCACTTCGACCCCGCGCTCGTCGGCGTCCAGCGGTTCGAGGGTGTCGAGCTGCGACTGCAGCAGGGTCGCCGGCATGAAGTGATCCGGTCGGGCGGCCAGCCGCGCTGCGATGACGCCGGGCGGCGCACTCAGGTGCAGAAACCGCACCGACGGGCGGTGGCCGCGGAGTTGGTCCCGGTAGCGCCGCTTGAGCGCCGAGCAGCTCACCACCCCGCGCTGAGTGGCCAGCCACTGCCCGACCCGGTCCAGCCAGCCGAACCGGTCGTCGTCGGTCAGCGGTTCCCCCGCGGACATCTTGGCGACGTTCGCCGGTGGATGCAGGGTGTCGGCGTCCAGAAACGGCATCCCCAGCCGCTGCGCGAGCACGGCGCCGACGGTCGACTTGCCCGATCCGGAGACGCCCATCACCACGATGGGCGCTCGACTCAACCCTGGTCGACCTGGCTGCGATTCCATTCCATCCATCCGACCCCGGTGCGACCGTCGGTGGTGGCGATGTCGACCCAAGCGCGCGGAAACTGGCTCACCCGTCCGTCGACCGCAACCAACCGCACCGGCCCGTGTGCGCGGACGGCGACCTGGGCGGTGACCGATCCCGGCTCCAGCTCCAGCGTGGTGTCTTCTGGTAAACCGTTGGCGCTGAACACTTTTCGGATGCTCACCTGGGTCAGTTCACCGATGTCGCCGGCGGCGTCCTGGGTGTAGCCGATGCTGATCGACGGCGTGTCGGGGATCTGCAGGCTCAGACCGTGCAGGTGCGTTCCGTCGTCGAGATGCAGTGCGCACCACATCCAATCCATGCTCCACCAGTCGCGTACCCCCCACGAGTGATCGCGCTGCCCGGGCACCGACTGAAGTTGGTAGCTGGACCGGTCGACGGTGACGGTGCCCGAAACGGTGCACGGGATTTCGTATCGGGTGGTCAGCCGATATTTGTACGGGGTTCCGTCGGTGCACCAGACGAGGTTCAGCGCGACCTCAACCGGCTCCCCCGGTTCGCCCCGCAGCAGAGCCGACGGGTCCGAGTACGCCTGGCCTTGCCCGCGCAGGTCCACCCGATAGGTCTGCAGCGGCTCGCCGGCCGCGTGGGCGAGTCGGATGTCATCGGCCTCCGCGGTCCAAGGGTCTTGCGGCAGCGGCACTTTGCAGTCGACGGCAACGGTCGGTCGGCCGGGACCGCACACCAAAACGTGGATCAGCGCCGTCTGCTCGTTGGGGATCCGGCCGAGACGGAACCAGCCGCCCACTCCCGCCGCGGCGTCGACGAAATCGGCGTACCAGCTCTCGCTCCACAGCGGCTCGTCGGTGGCGGTGTGCGCAAGCTCGTCGTCGGTGGTGGGCCGCAGCGGTTCGGGTGTCGCCGCGGCCGGCAGCGTCGCCAACGCGTCGATGTCCAGCACGTGGGCGCAGTGCCGTTGCAGCATGGTCATGAACAGCCGATCACCACGTTCGGTGCGCTCCACCAACATCGACGAGACGATCGCCATCATGACGCCGAAGAAGCTCTGCCGGCGCACCCCCTCGCGGACGTCGTCGAGGCTGACCGGAGCACCCGGCCCCAACGCCTTGTGGTACGTCCGCAGCAGCGTGTCGTAGTGGGCGCGGCGCTGTTGAGTCGGCACCGCGCAACCCAGGAAGTAAGCCAGGTCGGTGAACGCCGGACCCCAGGAGACGGTCTGCCAGTCGACCACCGTGAGCGCGCGGTCCGCACCGGGGTCGCCGAAGAGCAGATTGTCCAGCCGGAAGTCGCCGTGCATCAGCCCCTGCGGTCCGCCGCGGGCCGCCTCCTGGGCCAGGTACCCGTCGAACGCTTCCACCAGACGTTCACACACGACCCGGTGTTCCGGGGCGATCTGGTCGCCATAGCGGTTGACGAAGTCGGCGTACAACGCCGAGATCATCGCCTGGCTGACCGGCGTATCCCGGTTGAGCCACGGCGAGTCCGCCAGCGTCTGGTCGCCCAGCAGCGGTCCGTGCAGCCGGCCCAGCTCGCCGACCGCCAGAGCAGCGTGTTCGGTTGTCGCACCGGCGATTTCGTCACCGACGGCGGCCGGAGCGGCGTCTGCGAGCAACACGTCGAACACGCCGGTGGTGGTGTCGATGGCGGCGTGGTAACAGGGCGCCACCGCACCGTCGAGTCGAGGTGCGATGTCCTGATAGAACCGGACTTCGCGCTCGTAGAGGCCCAACGCCAGCCCGGTTTGACGGCTCACCGGATCGGTCGCGGCGACCTTGAGGACCACCGATGCCGGGCCCGAGCCCGCGGAATAGGTCAGCCGGATCCGGTAGCACTCGCTCATCTGTCCGGTGCCGATGCGCTCGCTGGTGAATTCGGCGACGGTGCCGGCGCCGAGTCTCGCACTCAGCCAGTCGGCGGTCAGGTCGGCGGGTCGCTCGATGGCGTGGTCGGTGTGTTCGCCGGTTTCAGGTGCCATGAGGGACAGCGTGCCAGGTCACTGCGCCAGGGAGAAGCCGTCCCAGGCCAGCCTGCGATGTTGATGCGGATCGAACTCGACGCGGGTCTTGCGGTCGAACACCAGCACGGCGCGTTCGGGGTGCGAGTGCATGGGCCAGTCGTCGCCGGGCAAGCCGGTGCGACTGAACGAACGCCACCGGCGTTGTATCTCGTTGCTGACCCGCAGCGCATGATGCCGGTCGGCCGCCGCGGTGAGCAGCGCTCCGAGCCGGGTGCGGTAGACGTCGAAGACCGCCAACAACTCCATCGCGTGCGTCGCTCCGAAACCGGACCATTGCAGGGTGCGCGGTGCGAAGTCGTAACGGTACAAGTAGGTGGGCGCATGTTGGCCGTGTGCGTCGGCGATCTGCCAGGCCGCGGTGCAGAACGCGAAGTCCCCGCCCAGCTGGATGCATGCCGATCGCTTCGGATAGTCCGGGTAGGCGGCGGTAATGCGTTCGCGCGCGGTCGGTTCCAGGTCGGCGAGCAGCTCCTCGACCATCTTCTCGTTGGTCGGCAGCATGCCCAGGAAACGGGTGAAAAGTCGTCCTTCGTCGGCGTTGGTGCCTACGATCAGCGGCACCCGGTGCGCCTGGCCGGAGCGCATCGCCTCGACCGGGTCGGTGGGCACCACGTCGTCACCGAACACCGGCCCGATGGGGAAGGCGCCCAGCCGTTGCTGCATGCCCTGCTCGAGCAGTCGGTGTTGGGTGTCAACGAGTTGGGCCGCCGACGCTCGCATCACCGCGGTGGCCGCATCCTGGCGGCGGGCCCCGAGCAGATGGGCGAAACGGGTGGCGAACTCGGCGGCGACCTCGCGGGACCGCGTCATACCGGCCGCCGGACTCTCGGCGATGGCCCGGTGGAACAGACCGGCCGCCTCGGGCACCGCCAGCAGGGTGGCCGTGATGTGTGCGCCGGCGCTCTCCCCGAAGATGGTCACGTTGTCCGGGTCGCCGCCGAAGTTGGCGATGTTGTCCCTAACCCAGCGCAACGCCAGGACCAGGTCACGCAGATACAGGTTGCTGTCGATGGTGACGTCCGGGGTGGACAACGACGACAGGTCCAGACAACCCAGTGCGCCCAGCCGGTAGTTCACCGACACGTAGACACAACCGCGGCGGGCCAGGGCGGCGCCGTCGTAAATCGGGGTGGCGGAGCTGCCCAGGATGTACCCACCGCCATGGATGAACACCATCACCGGCAGCGGTTCGTCGCCCCTTTTCTCCGGGGCCACCACGTTGAGGGTCAGACAGTCCTCACTCATCGGCTGATACCTGCCGATGCCGAGCAGGGTGTAGCGGCGCTGCTGGGGTGCGCAGTTGGTGAATCCGTGGCAGTGCCGGACCCCGGACCAGGGCTGCGCCGGTTGCGGGGCCCGGTAACGCAGCGGGCCGACCGGCGGCCTGGCGTACGGGATGGATCGCCAGCGGTGCACGCCGTCGCGGGTGAAGCCTTCGACGATGCCGGCGGTTGTACGGGCGCGGACGATGCGCTCATGCATGAATCGACGGTAGCGGACTGGACGCACACGCGGCGCGCGCAGCGCCCGAATCCGCTGCACGGCGGCTAGCCTGACCTCATGCGGATAGCCGCGCTGGTCGCCATCCCGATGCTGGTCGTCGGCTGCTCGCACACCGTCGGCGGCACCGGGCAGCCCCAGACCAGCAGCGGTCAACCGTCCTCGGCCGCCCCGACCAGCCCGTCGAGCAGCAAACCCTCAACGGCGGCATCCGCACCGGCCTCCGGCGCGCCGATCGCCGCCGTCATCGCCTGGATCGAAGCAGCCCACCCCGCCGACCCCGCCGTTACAAGCTCGACGCCGACATCGCGTTCAGCGCCCCGCCAGCAAAACTCGATGCACGACAGACGCCAAACACACCGCCGGTTTGCTGTCCTGTCTGGTCGAACTGGGCAGTCCGCCGCCGCGACCGGACACCGCCTACGGCGAGTGGAAGGGCGGCTGGGTCGACTTCGACGGCACCGATTTGCAGGTCGGCTCTGCGCGCGCCGACCCGGGTCCGTTCCTGGCCGGCACCGGAGCCGAGTTGGCCCTCGGCGATTCGCTGGCGTTCGGCGACTTCCGGTGCCGCGCAGACCAAGCCGGGTTGTTCTGCGTGAACTACGCGCACCAGTCGGCGGTCCGGTTCAGCCCCACGGGGTCGAGCCGTTCGGATGCCTGCGATCGGTGCCACCGCCCGACGGCGTGGGCGTGGCCTTCAACTGCCCGTGACAGCGCCGAAGAGCTCGTTGCGATCCGGTTTGGAAGCCAACAGCTTGCTGCTCTGAGCTTTTCGGCTTAGCCCGCCGCGCCGGAGCTGCCGTCGCTGCCGAACAGCAACCCGCCGGTCCCCCGCCCCGGCGGCGCCGCCGGCACCCACCGAGGTGCCCGCTCCCCGCCCGCGCCGGACCCGCCGTCGCCGCCGTCGCCGATCAGGGTGGCCGACCCACCGGCCCCGCCGGGCCCGCCCGCCCCGCCCGCGCCCAAGGCGGCTGACCCGCCGACACCACCGCGGCCACCGCCGCCGCCATTGCCGAACAGGTAGCCCCCGGACCCGCCGCGACCGCCCGGCGCCCCGGCACCCCCGCGTCACCGGCACCCGCAGCCGCTGCCCCGGCGCCCCGGCACCACCGACCCCGCCGTCACCGAACAGCCAGGCCGCACCGGCAGCACCCCGGCCCCGCCGTTGCCGCCGGCACCGGTCGCCTGGGACAGCGCGTCGCCGCCCGACCCGCCGGCACCGCCGTTACCGAACAGGAAACCCCGGCTCCGCCGCTGCCGCCGGCGCCGCCGCCCTCGCTGAAGTGGCCACCGCCGAGCCCGCCGCCACCACCGGCACCACCGGCGCCGATGAACCTGGCGCTGCCACCGATCCCCCGGCGCCACCGATGCCGCCCGCTGCGCTGGTTCCGCCACCGCCGCCGCTACCGCCGTTGCCGACCAGCAGGCCGCCGCCACCGCCGGCGCCCCTGAACCACCGAGGCCACCGGTGGCCGAGGTGGCCGCTGCCGCGCCGCCGTGTCCGCCGGCGCCGCCGTCACCGATGAGCCAGGCGTTGCCGCCGGACCCGCCGACCCCCCCCCCGGTCAGCGGTGAGGCCGCTGCCGTCGCCTGCCCGCCCGAGCCGCCGGCGCCGCCGTTTCCCGCCAGCAGCCCACCCCAGCCTCCGGCCCCGCCACCGCCGCCGCCGGCGGCACCAGGCCACCGGCGCCACCGGAACCGCCGGCGCCGAGCAGAATCGCCTGCCCACCGGCACCGCCGAGTCCGCCGATGCCGGCCGGGGCAGCGCCGCCGACGCCGCCGATGCCGCCGTTGCCGAACAACCAACCGCCGTTGCCGCCGGAACCGCCCACCGCCCCAGCAGATCCCGCGCCGCCGGGCCCGCCGTTGCCGAACAACCCGGCCGCACCACCCCGGCCGCCGGCCGGGTGGGCGCCGCCGCCGGAGCCACCCGCACCGCCGTTGCCGAACAACAGGCCGCCCGCGCCGCCGTCGGCTCCGGTCCCGGCCGCGCCGTCGGCGCCGTTACCGATCAGCGGCCGGCCCAAGATGAGCTGGAACGGCGCGTTGACGAGATTGAGCAGATCGTTCAACGGCGCCGGCAGCGCGGCCGCGCTCGCGGCCTCGGTCAGGGTGTAGCTGCCGGCGGCCGCGGCCAGTGCCCGCGTGAAGTCGGCGTGAAACTCCTCCGCGTGCGCGCTGAGCGCTTGATATTCCAGCGCGTGGCGGCCGAACACCGCGGCGATCGCCGCCGACACTTCATCGGCGGCCGCGGTGCGGATCTGCGTGATGGCGGTGTCGGCGAATGCGTTGGCGGCGTTGACTGCTGAGCCGATATCGCTCAATTGCGCTGCGGCGGCGGCGATTGCCTCGGGCGTCGCGAACATGGGTCACCTCCGGGCGAACGTGCAGCACAGAGTAGCCCGATCAGGGCGCCAGCACCCGGATTTCGCCTGTCGCGCCGTCCACCTCGACCAGCGCGCCCGTCCGCAGCGCGCGGGTGGCGTCCTGCACGTCGACGACACAGGGGAACCCGAACTCGCGGGCCACCACGGCGGCGTGCGACATCGGCCCGCCGAGTTCGGTGACCACCGCCGCCGCATAGCAGAATGCGGCGGTGTAGCCGACGTCGGTGACCTCGGCGACCAGCACCTCACCCGCTTGCAGGTCGTCGATGGTTTCCGGACGCACGATCCGCACCCGGCCGCGGACCCGGCCGCCGCAAACCCCGACGCCGCGCAACATGTCCCCACCGGCCAGCGCCGGCGTCGAGGTCGTCGTCGGCTCCCAGGTGCCGTTGAACACGGTGGGGGGAACGATGCCCACCAAGCGGCGCTGCTCGGCTCGGCGCCTGGCCACCAGCTCAGATACGTTGGGCGGCAATGCATCCAGTTCGTCGACCAACAAGTAGAACGCATCGTCAGCCGATCCGAACACGCCCGCCGCGGTCTGTCGGCGGCCGTACTCGCGTAACAGCCCGCGCAGCACCCAGATCGCACGCACCATCCGGTCGCGACGGACCTCCCGGTCGCGCAGCTGCCGAACCGCAAGCAGCGCAACGGGTTTGGCCCTCAGCGGAATCGGCAGGTGTGTCGGCTCGGGCTGCGGCGGCGCGTCCAGCGCTTTGGTGACCATGCGGACCAGCAATTCGGGGTCGTCGGCGTAGCTGGTCGACAGCATCTCGACCTCGGCCGGTCCGCGGTGACCCATCAACGCGAGCTCGGCCAGCACCGCAGCACGGAACTCCGGGGCTTCGACGGCCAGCTTGTCCAGGCGGTCACCGGGTTCGGCGAGCACCCGCAACACGGTCGGGTCGCGGCGCGCGGCGGCCACCAGTCGCTGAACCGCTTCGACCGAGCGCGCGCTGACCAGGTCCGGCCCGGCCGGCGTCGAGGTGTCGCGTCCGCACAGGCCGCGCAGCAGCACGTTGAACGCCGCGCACAGCATGAACGACCCGGCACCGGCCAGCACCCAGCCGTGCACCACGTGGTCACGCGCCAGGGTGATAAGGCTGAGCAACCGGTTATCGTCCAACTCGGTGAAGTCGGCACCGGCCAGCCGTTCCAGACGGTCGACGTCGGCCACATAGTCGCGGGTGTCCAGCGACGACGCCGCGCTCAATCCCACCAGGTTGACGCCGAACACGCCGATGTTCCGGATGGTGCGCAACTGCCGTCGGACCCGGCCGGATTCCGACAGCGGACGCTGCTCGCCGAAGACCGGCAGCGAGGCCATGCTCGGGCCGAAATATCCGCTGTTGCGGACGATCGCCGATGGCTTGGCGAACGGCACGGTTTCGGCCATGAAGTGCGCCGAGGTGATCGCGCCGTAGAGCCGGTGGGCGAATACCGCGACGGTGCGCAGCGCGATCTCGCGCTGCACCGCCCCGCCGGGCCGCAGTCGCTCCGCGATGGCCACACCGGCGGCCCGCAGACCCCGCACCGTCACCGACGCCGAGGACGGGGTGAACGGGCCGGGCAGCGCCTCGGAGAGGTTGGTGGCCAAAAAGGTCGGGAAACGCGGGTCGATCGGGGTGTCGAATTCGCCGTTGACGCCCGGTGGCCCGGCCAATCGGGGGACGACGCCGTCTTCGGCCGGGCTGTCGATGGCGGGCAGGTCCTGGACTGGCGCCAGCCGCCACGGCAGGTCCACCACATGGCCACCCAGCGTCACCCGTCCCCGCACCGCGAGCGCGAAGTCTTCGAGGCACTCCGGAGCGGTCCAGGCGGGGGTGAACCCCCAGCCGTCGCGCAGCCGCGCGGTGTCCATGGGTGCGGCGCTCTGCAGCACCGATCGGCCCAGCAAGGCCGCGGACCTGGGTCCGACCGCTACCGCGCGCCGGCCCAACGCGGCGGCCAGCTGCCGGTAGCTCAATGTTCCTGTTACCGCCAGATTGATTGGGCCACTTGGTATTTCAGTCTCAACGATAGCGCGATTCAGGAGTCGCAGCACGTCGTCGGTGTGGACGACCTGGATGCGGCGACCGGCGTCATCGACGGCAAGCACCGGCAGTGCCACCTGCGCGCGCAACCGATTGTCGACCCCGCGGCCGACCACCAGCGGCAGCCGGATCGCGACCCAGTGCGCGGCGGCCTCGGCGAGCATCTTCTCGACCTCGGCGTGCACCCGACCGTCGTGGGTCGTCGGACTCAGTGGGGCGTCCTCGGTGACCGGCCCGTCCGTCGCACCATAAACCAGCGCACAGGATGCGAACACGATGCGCGGAGATCCCGAATCCGACATTGCCCGAAGGACATTGGCGGTTCCCGCGGGATCCGGCACCAGATGTGCGACGGCGTCGGCACCGCAGAAGGCGCGGGTCACCGCGTCGGCATCCCGAATGTCGGCGGACATGAATTCCGCTGCGCTGGGCCAGCTTGCGGGGCGATGCCGGGCCAATCCGGTGACTTCGTGGCCCTGGCTGAGCAGCCTGGCCACCAGGCCGCGGCCAAGCACTCCGCTGGCCCCGGTGACGGCGATTCTCACTGGCCGACCACTATTCGTCGTCGTCCATGAATGCCGCGTTGACCAAGTCGTCGAGGTCCATGTCCGCGATGTCTTTCACCGACTCGGCCGGTGTCTCCGGGGCTCCGTCGCGCTCGCCGTCGTTGGCCAAGGCCAGCAACAGATCCAGCACGCCCGCCTGGCGCAGGCGCTTGACCGGAATGGATGCCACGACACGCCGCAGTTCCTCTTCGCCGGGTGCAACAGGTTGCGCCACTTGCTGTTCGGCGCCCAACAGCTCCTGGTGGAAGTAGCCGGCCAGCGCCGCCGAGTTCGGGTAGTCGAAGATCAGCGTCGGCGACAGTGGCAGTCCGGTGGCAGCCTTGAGCCGGTTACGCATCTCGACGGCCGTCAGCGAGTCGAAGCCCAACTCCTGGAACGCCCGGTCCGGCGGAATGGATTCCGGCGTACCGCTGCCCAGCACGGTGGCGATGTGCGAGCGCACCAGGTCCAGCAGGACGGCGTGCTGCTCATCCTCGGGCAGGCCGTCCAAGCGTTGCAGCAAGGCGGATTTCGACTTCGCGGCGGCCAGCGAGTCGTCCACCTGACGGCGGGCCGGCGCGTTGATCAGATCGACGAACATCGGCGGCAACGTGCCCGCATCGAACTTGGCGCGCAACGCGACCAGGTCGATGTGGGCGGGCAGCAGGAACGGCTCGTCGACGAGCAGGGCGGTGTCCAACAGGTCGAGCGCCTCGCCGGAGGACATGGCCACGATGCCGTCGCGGGCGAACCGGGCCAGATCGGCTTTGCCCAGCCCCCCGGTCATGCTGCTGGCCTGGTCCCACAGCCCCCAGCCGAGCGAGACCGCGGGCAGACCGTGGGCGTGCCGGTGGGCTGCCAGCGCGTCCAGGAACGAGTTTCCGGCCGCGTAGTTCGCCTGCCCGGAAGCGCCGGCCAGACCCGCGATCGACGAGAACAACACGAACGCAGCCAGTTTCACGTCGCGAGTCAACTCGTGCAGGTTCCAGGCCGCATCGACCTTGGCCCGCAGCGCCGCGTCCACCCGCTCCGGGGTCAGCGAAGTCACCACCGCGTCGTCGAGGGTTCCCGCCGCATGCACCACCGCCGAGAGCGGATGCGCCGCCGGGATGTCGGCGATCACCCGGGCCAGGGCTTCCCGGTCGGCCGCGTCGCAGGCGACCACGCGCACGTCGGCACCGGCCGCGGTCAACTCCGCGGTCAACTCGGCCGCGCCAGGCGCGTCGGGTCCGCGGCGACTGAGCAACAGCAGCCGGGGCGCGTGGTGTTGGGCCACCAGATGCCTTGCCAGCGCCGAACCCGCCATCCCGGTGCCACCGGTGATCAGGATCGTGCCGCTGTCCAGGTGGGAGTCCATGGTCATGACGACCTTGCCGACGTGGCGGGCCTGGCTCAGGTAGCGCAACGCCGCGGGAGCCCGGCGCACGTCGAACGTGGTGACCGGCAACGGATGCAGCACCCCGGCTTCGAAAAGGTCGGCCAGTTCGGTGAGCATGCGCTGGATGTGGTCGGGGCCGGCCTCGAAAAGGTCGAACGCGCGGTAGCGCACCCCGGGGTGGTGCCGGGTCACGGTCTCCGCGTCGCGGATGTCGGTCTTGCCCATCTCCAGGAAGATCCCACCCGGGGCGACCAGCCGCAACGAGGCGTCGACGAACTCGCCGGACAGCGAGTCCAGCACGACGTCCATCCCGGTCACACCGGCCCCGGCGGTGGCCAGCCGGAATTTGTCCTCGAACTCGACGCTGCGCGAATCGGCGATGTGATCATCATCGAAACCCAAGGCCCGCAAGGTGTCCCACTTACCCTTGCTGGCGGTGGCGAAGACCTCGACTCCCCAGTGCCGGGCTAACTGCACCGCGGCCATGCCCACACCACCGGCCGCGGCATGCACCAACAGTCGCTGGCCCGGCTGGATATCGGCCAGCACCTTCAGCGCGTAGTAGGCGGTCGCGAACACGACCGGCGCGGTGGCGGCGTCGACGTCCGACCAACCCGCCGGAACCTTGATCAGCAGCCGCTCGTCGGTGGTGGCGACGGTGCCGGTGCCCTCCGGGAACAGGCCGGTGACCCGGTCCCCGTTCGTGAAACGGTTTGCGTCATCCGCTGTTTCGATCACCGTTCCGGACGCCTCGACACCCATTGCGGCGTTCTCGTCGGGGTAGAGCCCCAGCGCGATCATCACGTCGCGGAAGTTGGCGGCCATCGCACTGGTGGCGATCCGTACCTGTCGAGTGCCCAACGGGTCGGGCAGGCCGGGAATCGGTTCGGCGCGCAGGTTTTCGAAGGTGCCCGGGGTGCTCATGCCCAGCCGCCAGGCGCCCTCGGCGGGCGGGGTCAGCAGCGCCCGTACCGCGCGACTGCCGTGCACCCGCGCGATGTGGATAGTGCCGTTGCGCAGCACCACCTGGGGCTCACCGACCGCCAGCACGGCGGCGGCTTCTTCCTCGGAAATCCGAACATCGCTGTCCACCAGCACGATTCGGCCAGGGTGCTCGGTCTGCGCCGAGCGCACCAATCCCCATACCGCGGCACCGGCCAGATCGGTGACGTCCTCACCGGGCAGCGCGACGGCTCCCCGGGTGACGACCAGCAGCACACCCGAGTCGTGCTCGGCCAGCCACGACTGTAAGGCCGGCAATGCCCGGTGGGTGGCGGTATACACGCTCGCCAGGGTGTCGCCGGGGACTGGCTCGGACTCGAAGAGCTGGAAAGGCGGGGTGACGGACTGGCCGGGTGTCGGCGCCGGGGCCCAGTCCACCTCGAAGAGCCGGTCGCCACCGGAACCGGTTATCGCCGCCCGCAGCTGCTTCTCGGTCACCGGCCGGGCCACCATCGAGGCCACCGACAGCACCGGCAACCCCAGCGCGTCAGTCAGTTCCACCGACACCGACGAGGGTCCGGTCGGGGTGATGCGCGCCCGGACCGCGGAGGCGCCCGCGGCATGCAGGGACACGCCCTGCCAGGCGAACGGGACCAGCACGCCGTCACCGGTGTCGAGGGCACGACCGGCCGAACCGCCGACGATGAGGGCATGCAACGCCGCATCCAACACCACCGGGTGGACGCCGAATCCGCTCGGCGACAGCCCGGGCGTCGCCGGCAGCGTGACTTCGGCGAACAACTCGTCGCCGCGCCGCCACATGGCGGTCAGGCCCTGGAAGGCCGGGCCGTAGCCGTAGCCGTGCTCGGCCAGCCGCTCGTAGGTTCCGGCGATCTCCACGGGCTGGGCGCCCACCGGTGGCCAGGACGACAGATCGGCGCCGGGTGGGGCGGCCGCACAGCTCACCGACCCTTCGGCATGCAGGAGCCAGCCCGACGTGCCATCGGCGCGGGAGAACACCGAGACGGCGCGGGCACCGGACTCGTCGGCGGCGTCGACGACGACTTGCACTGCCACCGAACCGGTTTCGGGCACGATCAGCGGCGCGGCCAGGGTGAGTTCGTCGACCACCGAGCAACCCACCTCGTCGCCGGCGCGGATCGCCAACTCGACGAAGCCCGCTCCGGGGAAGATCACCACGCCACCGACGGCGTGGTCGCGCAACCAGCCCTGCGCCACCGCAGAGAGCCGGCCCGTCAGCACCACCCCACCCGAAGCGGGCAGCTCGACCACGGCGCCCAGCAGCGCATGCTCGCCGGCCGTCAGGCCCAGGCCGGTGGCATCGACGGTGCCGGAGCCGTTGGCCAGCCAGAACCGGCGCCGCTGGAAGGCATAGGTCGGCAAATCGACGACGGTGCCGTGCCCCAGTACCGCCTGCCAGTCCAGTTGCACACCCGCGACGAACGCCTGGGCCGCCGCTTCGGTCAGCGTGGCAGGCTCGGGCCGGTCCTTGCGCAGCGTGCAGATAGCCGAAAGATCCGGGGCGTCGGGCAGCGACTCCTCGATCGCGGCGATCAGGCCGCTGGGGCCGACCTCGACGAATCTGCTCGCCCCGGCGGAGTGGGCGAAGCGGATACTGTCGGCGAAACGCACCGCTTCCCGGACGTGTCGCTTCCAGTACGCGGCCGACCCGAAATCGTCCCCGGCGAGCTGCCCGGTCAGGTTCGAGATGACCGGAATGATGGGCTGGCCGACCGGAAGTGCGGTGGCAACCGCACCGAACTCGTCCACCATGGGATCCATCAACGGGGAATGGAAGGCGTGCGACACCGCGAGCCGGTGCACCCGCCTCCCCTCGGCGCGCAGCCGGTCGGCCATCGCCTGCACGGAACGCTCGGCACCTGAAATGACCACCGAGGCGGGGCCGTTGACGGCGGCGATGCTGACCTCGGGCCCCAGCAGCGGCCCGATCTCGGCTTCGGTGGCCTGCACGGCGAACATCGCGCCGCCGGGGTCGAGGCGCTGCATGAATCGGCCACGGGCCGCCACCAGGACAGCGGCGTTCTCCAGCGACAGCACGCCCGCGACATGTGCCGCCGACAGCTCACCGACCGAATGACCCATCACGAAATCGGGCTGCACACCCCAGGATTCCAGCAACCGGAACAGCGCTACCTCGACGGCGAACAGCGCCGGCTGGGCGAATTCGGTGGTGTCCAACAGGTTTTGCTCCGGCCCCCACATCACCTCGCGCAACGGACGCAGCAGATGACGGTCCAACTCGGTGACCGCGGCATCGAACGCCTCGGCGAACACCGGATAGGTGGCGTGCAATCCCATTCCCATGCCCAGCAATTGGGCACCTTGACCGGGGAAGACGAAAACGGTCTTGCCGCCGGGCTGGGCGACGCCGCGGAACACGGCGGCCCCCGGATCCTCGGCCGCCAGCCCCTCGAGTCCGGCCAGCAGGGTGTCCCGGTCGGAGCCGACCACGACGGCACGATGCTCGAAAGCCGACCGGCCCGCCAATGACCAGGCGATGTCGGCGGAGTCCAATTCGTCACGAGTGCCGATGTATTCGGCCAGCCGGGTCGCCTGGTCGCGCAACGCGGAGGCCGACTTGGCCGAGACAACCCACGGCAGCGGTGTGGTATTCGTGTCGGTCTTCTCGACCCGCGGCGGAGCCGGCGCCGATTCGATGATCACGTGGGCGTTGGTGCCGCTGATGCCGAACGACGACACCCCGGCGCGGCGGGGCTGTCCCTGCTCGGGCCACGACTGAGGTTCGGTGAGCAGCGCCACCGACCCGGTGGACCAATCCACGTGCGGGCTGGGTGCGTCCACATGCAGTGTGGGCGGCAGCATTTCGTGGCGCATCGCCTGCACCATCTTGATCACGCCCGCCACACCGGCCGCGGCCTGGGTGTGACCCATGTTCGACTTGATCGACCCCAGCCACAGCGGTTGGGTGCGACCTTGACCGTAGGTGGCCAGCAAGGCCTGCGCCTCGATCGGGTCGCCGAGCGTGGTGCCGGTGCCGTGGCCCTCGACGGCGTCCACCTCGGCCGCCGACAACCCGGCATTGGCCAGCGCCGCCCGCACCACCCGCTGCTGGGACGGGCCGTTGGGCGCGGTCAACCCGTTCGAGGCGCCGTCCTGGTTGATCGCCGACCCCCGCACCACGGCCAACACCGGGTGTCCCAGCCGCCGCGCGTCGGAAAGCCGCTCCAGCACCAGCATTCCGCCGCCTTCGGCGAACCCGGTGCCGTCGGCCGCGCCGGCGAACGCCTTGCACCGGCCGTCGGCGGCCAGGCCGCGCATGCGGCTGAACTCCACGAAGATGTCCGGTGTGGCGTTGACGGTGACACCGCCGGTCAGGGCCAGGTCGCACTCCCCGGACCGCAGCGATTGCGCCGCCATGTGCAACGCCACCAACGACGACGAACACGCCGTGTCCACCGACACCGCCGGGCCCTCCCAAGCCCAGCACGTAAGCCACCCGGCCCGAGGTCACGCTGCACGACTGCCCGGTCAGCCGGAAGCCTTCCACCGCATCCCCCGCGGAGAAGCCATAACCCTGGGTCATCACCCCGGCGAACACGCCGGTCGCGCTGCCGCGCAACGCCGTTGGTGCAATGCCGGCGCGCTCCAGCGCTTCCCAGGACAATTCCAGGAACATGCGCTGCTGGGGATCCATCGCCAGCGCCTCGCTCGGAGTGATCCCGAAGAACGCCGGATCGAAGTCGGCCACGCCCTCCACGAAACCGCCGGTGCGCGTGTAGCAGGTGCCGGCGACGTCGGGGTCCTCGTTGTACAGGCCGGCCAGGTCCCAGCCGCGGTCGGCCGGGAAGTCCGAGAGCACGTCGCGGCCCTGAATCAGCATGTCCCACAAGGATTCCGGGGAATCGACACCACCCGGGTAGCGGCACGACATGCCCACGATCGCGATCTGGTCGTCGCCGGTGACCCGCACCGCGGGCACCGACCTGATCTCCTGCGGCACACCGGCGAGTTCGGTGCGCATGTAGGAGGCCAGGCCGTTGGGCGTGGGGTAGTCGAAGATCAGCGTGGGCGAAAGCGACAGCCCGGTGGCGGTTTTGAGTCGGTTGCGCATTTCGACGGCCGTCAGCGAGTCGAACCCCAACTCCTGGAACGCCTTGTCGGGATCGACGGCTTCGGGCGTGATGTTGCCCAACACGGTGGCGATGTGCGATCGCACCAGGTTCAGCAGGATCGCGTGCTGCTCAGTTTCGGGCAGGCCGTGCAGTCGGTGCGCGAGCGCCGATTTCGACTTGGCGGCGGCCAGCGTATCGTCCACCTGACGCCGCATCGGCGCGTTGACCAGCTCGCGAAACATCGGCGGCACCGCCACCGCGTGGGCACGCAACGCGGACAGGTCGATCCGCGCCGGCGCCAGGAACGGCTCGTTGACGATCAGCGCGGTGTCGAAGAGTTCGAGCGCTTCCTGCGAGGACAGCGCCAGCACGCCTTCACGACCCAGCCGGGCCCGGTCCGCGGCGTCCAGTCCACCGGTCATGGCGCTGGCCTGATCCCACAGCCCCCAACCCAACGACATCGCGGACAGCCCGTGCACTCGCCGGTGGGCGGCCAGGGCGTCGAGGAAGCAGTTGGCCGCCGAGTAATTCGCCTGCCCCGAGGAGCCCACCAGCCCGGCCATCGACGAGAACATCACGAACGCGGACACATCCAGGTCGCGGGTCAACTCGTGCAGGTTCCAGGCCGCATCGACCTTGGCCCGCAACACCGCGTCCACCCGCTGCGGGGTCAGTGACGTCACCACGGCGTCGTCGAGGACACCGGCCGCGTGGATCACCGCGGACAGTGGCCGCTGCACCGGGATGTCGGCGATCACCTTGGCCAGCGCCGGACGGTCCGCGGCGTCGCAGGCCACCACTTGCACCTGGGCGCCTGCGGCCTGCAACTCGGCTTTCAGTTCTGCTGCCCCGGGCGCGTCCGGGCCGCGCCGGCTGAGCAGCAGCAGATGGCGGACGCCGTGTTCGGCCACCACGTGCCGGGCCAGCGCCGAACCCGCCATCCCGGTGCCGCCGGAGATCAGCACGGTGCCCTGCGCCCAGGCGTCGGGCAGCATCAGCACGACCTTGCCGATATGACGCGCCTGGCTGAGGTAGCGCAACGCCGCCGGCGCCCGTCGCACGTCGAACGCCGTCACCGGCAGTGGGCGCAGCACGCCGGCGTCGAAGAGTTCGGCGAGGTCGATCATGTACTGGTGCATGCGAGGGCGGCCGGGCTCGAACAGGTCGAACGCTCGGTAGTGCACACCGGGGTATTCCTGGGCGATCACACCGGGGTCGCGGATGTCGGTCTTGCCCATCTCGAGGAAGATCCCGCCGGGTTTGACCAATCGCAGTGAGGCATCCACGAATTCGCCGGCCAGCGAGTCCAGCACGATGTCCATCCCGGCCGTGCCGGTGCGGCCGGTGATGGCCCGGAACTTGTCCTCGAACACCAGGCTGCGCGAGTCGGAGATGTGGTCGTCGTCAAAACCCATGGCCCGCAAGGTGTCCCACTTACCCTTGCTGGCGGTCGCGAACACCTCCAAGCCCAGGTGCCGGGCCAGCTGAGTGGCGGCCATGCCCACACCGCCCGCGGCCGCGTGGATCAGCACCCGCTGCCCGGGCTTGGCGTCGGCCAACTCCACGAACGCAAACCACGCGGTGGTGAACACCGCGGATATGGCGGCGGCCTCGGCGTAGGTCCAGTCCGACGGCATCGGCTGCAACAACCGGACATCTCCGGGGACCAAGGTGCCGCTGCCGTCGGGGAAGAATCCGTACACCGAGTCGCCGACCGCGAATTCGGTGACGCCGGGCCCGACCTCGACCACCACACCGGCGCCTTCACCACCGATCAGCGCTTCGTGGGTGAACATGCCCAGCGAGATCATGATGTCGCGGAAGTTGGCCGCGATGGCACGCAGCGCGACCCGCACGTAGCCGGGCTGCAGCGGCGCTTCGGCGTTGGGCACCGGTTCGAGCCGCAGGTTCTCGAAAGTGCCTGCGCTGCTGAGGCCCAGCCGCCACGGCCCACCGGCCGGCGGTTCCAGGATGCCGTCCACTGCGCGGCTGGCGCGCACCCGCGGAATGTAGGTCTGCCCGCCGCGCAGCAGCACCTGCGGCTCGCCGACCGCCAATGCCGCGGCCACAGCCGTATCGTCAACGGGCGCATCGGAATCCACCAGCACCAGCCGTCCGGGGTTCTCGGTCTGCGCCGAGCGCACCAGGCCCCACACGGCGGCGCCCGCCAGATCGGTGACGTCCTCCTGCGGCAGCGCCACCGCACCATGGGTGACCACCACCAGTAGGCCGGTGTCCTGCTCGGTCAGCCAGGATTGGACTGCGGCCAGCACATGATGGGTCCGCTCGTAGGCCGCCGACACCGGGTCTTCGTCGGTGGCCACGGATTCGAGGATCCGGTGGGCGGGCTCGGCGCCGCTGGCGGTGGACGTGGCCGGAATCCAGGCCAGCTCGAACAGCCGGTCCGGGCCGGAGCCGGAGACCGCCGCCCGCAATCGCTGCTCGGTGACCGGGCGGGCGGCCATGGCGGTGACCGTCAGCACCGGCAGCCCCAACCCGTCGGCCAATTCGACCGACACCGAGGACGGCCCGGCCGGCGCGATCCGCGCCCGAACGGTCGAGGCGCCCGCGGCGTGCAACGACACACCCTGCCAGGAGAACGGCAGCACCACTTCGGGTTCCGGCCCGGCCGGCGGCTTGGCCAGCACCGCCGCGTGCAGGGCGGCATCGAGCAGCGCCGGATGCACCCCGAAACCCGCTGTGCCACCGGCCGCCTCGGGCAGCTGCACTTCGGCGAACAACTCCGGGCCGCGCGCCCACAACGCGCTCAGTCCGCGGAACGCGGGCCCGTAGCCGTAGCCGTGCTCCGCCAAACGCTGGTAGCCATCGGCCACGTCGACCGCGACCGCACCGGCCGGCGGCCACTCCGTCAGGTCGGCGCCGGGCTCGACGGAGCCCGCACTCAACGTGCCTTCGGCATGACACACCCAGGTGCCGTCGACGTCACCGTGGGAGTAGATCGAAACGCTGCGTTGTCCGGTCTCCTCAGCCAAGGCACCGACAACCACTTGCACGGCAACGGAATTGCCGGCCGGAATCACCAACGGCGAGCGCAGCGTGAGTTCTTCGACCACCGGGCAGCCGACTTCGTCGCCGGCGCGGATCGCCAACTCCACGAATCCGGTACCCGGAAACACCGTCAAACCGGACACGGCGTGATCGGCCAACCAGCCCTGCGCGGCGGGCGAGAGCCGGCCGGTCAGGACGACGCCGCCCGAGGCGGGCAACTCCACTACTGCCCGCAGCAGCGCATGCTCACTGGTGGACAGTCCCAGCCCGGTGGCGTCGGCGCCCGCGCCCTCGCTGGACAGCCAGAACCGTCGCTTGTCGAAGGCGTAGGTCGGCAGTTCGACGAAACCCGCCCCGGGCAGCACGCCGCGCCAGTTCACGGCCACGCCGCCGACATAGGCGGCAGCGGCCGAAGTCAGGAACCGGCCCAATCCCCCGTCGTCGCGACCCAGGGTGGGCACCACGACCGGTTCGGCAGCACCGTCGAGTGCGTCGATGACGGTGGCTTCGACCGCGGCGATCAGCGCCGCGTGCGGACTCGATTCGACGAACACCCGGTAACCGGCCGCGCAGGCACTGCGCACCGCCTGGTCGAGCTGGACGGTCTGGCGGATATTGCGGTACCAGTACTCGGCATCCAATTCCCCTGTGTCCAAACGATTTCCGGTCACCGTCGAGAAGAACGCGGTACGCGACGACGCGGGCTCGATGCCGGTCAGGGCCGCGGTGAGCTCACCCCGGATCGCCTCGACTTCTGCAGAGTGCGAGGCGTAGTCGACATCGATGCGGCGTACCCGAAGCTCACGTTCGGTGCACAGCGCGATCAGCTGCTCGAGCGCGGCGACCTCACCGGACACCACCACCGCCGACGGCCCGTTCACCGCTGCGATGTCCACGCGACCGGCGAAGGGCGCCAACAGTTCCCGCACCTGTTCGAGCCCCCAGCCGATGGACACCATGCCACCGGGACCGGCGAGCCCGGTCAACAGCTTGCTGCGCAGCGTGACCACCTTGGCGGCGTCGCGCAGCGACAGCGCACCGGCGACGTACGCGGCCGCGATCTCGCCCTGAGAATGACCGATGACCGCGTCGGGCCGCACACCGACCGACCGCCACAGTTCGGCCAGCGACACCATAACCGCGAACAACACCGGCTGCACGACGTCCACCCGATCCAGCCCGGGCGCACCGGGCGCCCCGCGCAGCACGTCGGTCAGCGACCAGTCGACGAATTCGCTGAAGGCCTCGGCGCAAGCCTGCATCTGCTCCTCGAAAACCGGTGCGGTGTCCAGTAATTCAACACCCATGCCTACCCATTGGGAGCCCTGGCCGGGGAAGATGAAGACATTCTTACCGGCAGGCTGGGCGACGCCGCTGATGACGGGGGCTGCCGGGTCTTCGGCAGCCAGCCCCCGCAAGCCGGCCAGCAACGCGTCCCGGTCACCGCCCAGCACCACGGCGCGGTGGTCGAACACCGACCGGCCGGCCAGCGACCAGCCGACGTCGGCGATGTCCAGATCGTCACGGGCGCCGACGTAGTCGGCCAGTCGCGCCGCCTGGGTACGCAACGCGGTCGCCGACTTCGCCGAAAGCGCCCAGGGCACCACGGTCGGCTTCGGACCGGCTTCGCGCGGTGCCGGTGCCTGCACCGATTCGACGATGACGTGCGCGTTGGTGCCGCTGATGCCGAACGACGAGACCGCGGCGCGGCGCGGTGCGGCCGACTCGCCGTGCCACGGTCGAGACTCGGTGAGCAACGCGACCGCACCCGCCGACCAGTCCACATGCGGGCTGGGCTGGTCCACGTGCAGGGTGGCCGGCAGCACCTCGTGGCGCAACGCCTGCACCATCTTGATCACTCCGGCGACGCCGGCGGCGGCCTGCGTGTGGCCCATGTTCGACTTGATCGACCCCAGCCACAGGGGTTGTTTGCCGGCCTCGGACCTGCCCTGCCCGTAGGTCGCCAACAGCGCCTGCGCCTCGATCGGGTCGCCCAGCGTGGTGCCGGTGCCGTGCCCCTCGACCACGTCCACGTCCGTGGTCGACAAGCCCGCATTGGCCAGCGCCGCGCGCACCACCCGCTGTTGCGAGGGGCCATTGGGCGCGGTCAACCCGTTGGAGGCGCCGTCCTGGTTCACCGCCGAACCGCGCACGACGGCCAGCACCGGGTGGCCCAGCCGCTGCGCATCCGAGAGCCGTTCCACCACGAGCATGGCGCCGCCTTCGGACCACCCGACGCCGTCGGCGGCTCCCGCATAGGCCTTGCAGCGGCCGTCCGGCGCCAGGCCTCGGTGCCGGCTGAACTCGACGAAGACCGTGGGCGTGGCGTTGACCGTCGCGCCGCCGGCCAGGGCCAGGTCGCACTCCCCCGATCGCAGCGACTGCACTGCCATGTGCAACGCCACCAGCGACGACGAGCACGCCGTGTCCACCGAGACCGCCGGGCCTTCCAGGCCCAGCACGTAGGACACCCGGCCGGAGGCGACACTGGAGGTCATGCCGGTCAGCCGGTAGCCTTCGATCTCCTCAGCAAACATTCCGTAGCCCTGGGCGATGATGCCGGCGAACACTCCGGTGGCGCTGCCCCGCAACCCGCCCGGATCGATGCCGGCCCGCTCTAGGGCCTCCCACGAGAGTTCCAGCAGCATTCGGTGCTGGGGGTCCATCGCGAGGGCTTCGCTGGGCGCGATGCCGAAGAACGCGGCGTCGAAATCGGCGACGCCGTCCACGAAGCCACCGGTGTTGGCGTAGGTCTTGTGCGCCGCGTCGGGGTCGGGGTCGAAGAGCGCACCCACCTCCCAACCCCGGTCGGTGGGGAATTCGGAGATGACGTCGCGGCCATCGGCGACCATCTCCCACAACGCGTCCGGAGTATCGACGCCACCGGGAAACCGGCAGGACATTCCGACGATGGCGATGGGCTCACTCGATCGTTCCAGCAGCGCGCGGTTGGTGCGCTTCAGGCGCTCGACCTGCACCAGCGCTTTGCGCAACGCTTCGGTTGCGTGCTGGAGTTGATCAACCATTACCTGACCCCTCGCCTAACTTTGGTCGTCTGACCCGCCGGCCGCGGCTCGCGTCGAGTCGTCACGGGTGCTGCTCGAAAGTGGCGGCCTCGGGCTGCACTTCCTTGACCGGCGGCGACCAAGAATGTCGCTGGTGAGTATCGCCAACTCCGGCGGGATTTCAAAACGTCAGTTACTCCCGGCTACCCGAGGAACGGCTGGACAACCGTTGCAATCCCGTGGCGAACGGCCCTGCACTCCCTTGTACACCGGCCCATCGTCCATGGCGCGAACTGTACCGCTCCGGCCGTCCCGCATCCGAGGACCGATCGCAGAGCTGGACACAATGTGCGGCGATTCACGTCGGCGGCGCTGACTGGCGGCAGCTCGCGACGTCGGCGACCAAACGCCTCAGACGCCGACGCGCCGCCACCCGTCGGCGGACCGGGCAGCGCGAATCAGCTCCTCACACAATTCCCGCAACTCGGCAGCCGCCGCGCCCTCATCCAGCGCGGTCGCGACGTCTTCGGCGGCGCATCGGACCTGATAGACCCGGTCGGACAGGTCGGCGGCCTCCTCGGCGGACAGCACCACCGCGTCGGCCGGCACCGCGCCAGAATCGCCCCGCGCAATCATCGCCCGCTGTTCGTAGGCTCGCTGGCGGCACGACTGCCGACAGTACTGACGACGGCGCCCCATCCCGACGTCGGCAACATCTCGACCACACCAGCGGCACGGCTGGGGACGAACGCGACGACTCACGCCTGCCGACTTTAGTCCGCTCGCCGCCGCGATCCCGGTATCATCAAAGGTCGCGTCGCGCTACCAACCCGCGGCGGCAGCCGAGAATCACCAGGGAACCAAGCAAACGGTCTTAACGTTTGCTTAAGGAGAATTACCGCACGGGAGCGCCTGAAGCTCACCGGACCCAAAGGAGCAATACCCAATGGCTGATCGTGTTCTGCGAGGCAGTCGCCTCGGAGCCGTGAGCTATGAGACCGACCGCAACCACGACCTCGCGCCGCGCCAGATCGCGCGGTATCGCACCGAGAACGGCGAGGAGTTCGAAGTTCCGTTCGCCGACGACGCCGAGATCCCCGGCACCTGGCTGTGCCGTAACGGCATGGAAGGCACTCTCATCGAGGGTGATCTGCCGGAGCCGAAGAAGGTCAAGCCGCCGCGCACCCACTGGGACATGCTGCTGGAGCGCCGCTCGGTCGAGGAGCTCGAGGAGCTGCTCAAGGAGCGGCTCGAGCTGATCCGGTCCCGCCGCCGCGGTTAGCGGCGGACCGTCAGGCACCCGCTCGTCAGGTACGGGCGCGGGTACGGCTACCGCTCTTGAGGCCTTCGCGGCGCCCCTGCCAGCCCCAGCGGGTGACCTTGAACAGCGCCTCGCGGATGTTGGACCCGCTCATCTTCGACACGCCGATCTCGCGCTCGGTGAAGGTGATGGGCACCTCGACCACGTCGAAGCCGGCGTTGACGGTGCGCCAGGTCATCTCGATCTGGAAGCAGTAACCCTTGGAGTCGACGGTGTCCAGGTCGATCGTCTCGAGCACTTCCCGCCGGTAGGCGCGGTAGCCGGCGGTGATGTCGTGCACACCCACACCCAGTGCCAGCCGCGAATAGGTGTTGGCCGTCTTGGACAGCGCCAGGCGCCGCCATGGCCAGTTGCGGACGGTGCCGCCGTGCACATAGCGCGAGCCGATCGCGAGGTCGGCTCCGGCGTCGACAGCCTCCAGCAGGCGGTACAGCTGCTCTGGGGCATGGCTGCCGTCGGCGTCCATCTCGACCAGCACCGAGTAGCCCCGGCTCAGACCCCAGCCGAACCCTTCCAGGTAGGCCGCGCCCAGACCGTTCTTCGCGGTGCGGTGCAGCACATGGGTGCGACCGGAATCAGCGGCGGCCAACTCGTCGGCAAGTTTGCCGGTGCCGTCCGGGCTGTTGTCGTCGACGACGAGGATGTGAACGTCCGGGCAGGCAGCCGTGACCCGGCCATGAATCAGCGGCAGGTTCTCCCGCTCGTTGTAGGTGGGAATGATCACCAGGACGCGCTCGCTGGCGCTCTGCCCGGAGTGGGGCGCAGGGTTGGCCGGTGGTGGTCATGTAGCTCCTTCATCTTGCCCGAAGGGGCCCCGAAACGGGGCCCCGATTAAGCTCGGCCGCCGCTGTCGTCGTTGGCGCGCGGGGCGTTGTTCGCAGTCTCAACGTTTGCGGTAGCCGTTTGGTTCTCAGCTTCCGAGTCGACCGATTCAGCTGTCGGCGTACCACCATCGTCAGGTTCGTCCGTGGGCCCGGGCCGGCTACGCCGCCGCCGCCGAAGCGGACGGACCGGACGCGGGAACCACCCATTCTGCCGTATAGCGGCCAAAATCAGCATTCCGGCCGCCCCCACCAGCGCCCATTGCACCATCGGCGCCCAGCGGGTCGCCGGGGTCAGCGTGGTCTTCAGCCGCACCGACATGTCCAGGTAGGCGGGCACGAAGAAGTCCGTGCGCGACAGTTCGCCGCCGTCCGGAGCGATCACCGCGCTGATCCCGGTGGTCCCGGCGACCAGGACGTAGCGGTCGTGCTCGACGGCGCGGATTTTCGCGAACGCCAGTTGTTGCTCACTCATCGTCTTGGTGAAGGTGGCGTTGTTGCTCGGCACGGTCAGCAACTGCGCGCCGTTGCGGACGGCGGTGCGCGGCGCCCGGTCGAAAACCACTTCCCAGCAGGTGGCCACCCCGACCGGGACCCCGGCCATCTGCACCACCCCGGTGTTGGGGACGGGGACGAAATGCCCGGCCCGGTCGGCGTAACCGGACAGATGCCGGAACAGCCAGGGCATCGGCAGGTACTCGCCGAAGGGCTGCACGATCGCCTTGTCGTGGCGGTCGGCCGGGCCGGTGCCCGGGTTCCAGACGATCATCGTGTTGGTGTACTCCGGGCTCTGCTGCAGCCGGCCCGGCACGTCGACCACCGTGCCGATCAGGATCGGCGCCCCGATAGCCGCTGCCGCCGCAGAGATGGCCTGCGCGGCGTCGGGGTTGGCCAGCGGGTCGATATCCGAGGAGTCCTCCGGCCAGATCACGAACTGCGGCTGCGGGGCGGCCCCGGACCGCACGTCTTCGGCCAGCCGGAGTGTCTCGGCGACGTGGTTGTCCAGCACCGCGCGACGCTGGGCATTGAACTCGAGCCCGAGCCGCGGCACGTTTCCCTGCACGACGGCGACGGTGACCGTGGGCTCGCCGCCGGAACCCGCGCCCGCATGCCGCACCTGCGGCCAGACCAGGATGGTGACCAGCAACACCAGGCAGATGCTCATGCCGGGCAGAAACACCGCGGGCGGCGTGGTGGTGTCTGCCTTCGCCGTCCCGGCCCGGACCCACCGCACGATCTCCACTGCGATCGCCGCGACGCTGGTGCCCAGCAGCACGACCGACGTCGACAGCAGCGCAACGCCGCCCAGCTGGACCAGCGGCAGCAGCGGGCCACCGGCTTGGCCGAACGCAACCGAGCCCCAGGGGAAGCCGCCGAACGGAAAGACCGCTTTCAACCACTCCTGCGCGCCCCACACCACGGCGAACCAGATCGGCCAGCCCGGCAGCCGGCGAACCACGACGGCGCACAGGCCGAACAGGCCTGGGAAAAGAGCGCACGCCAGCGCCGCCACCAGCCAGGGCACGGCGCCGACCAGCGTGCTGATCCAGGGCAGCAGCGGCACGTAGAACGCCAGCCCGTAGAGCAAGCCGTAGCCGAAGCCGCCGCCGGGGGTGGTGGCCGGACGCGTCAGCACCCAGGTCAACAGCGCGATGGCGACGACGGCGGCCCACCACCAGTTCACCGGGGGGAAGCTCGCATACATCAGACCGCCGGCGACCAGCACCAGGGCCAGGCGGACCAGGCGCGGTCGCAACGCCGCGGCGACGCGCCGCCCGACCGGAGCCAGCCGCCCGGCCACGCCGGGACCGCGCTGCGCCGCCTGCGTGAGGTCTGGATCCGGTGTTTCGAGGTCCGGCTTGGGCGAGTGGGCTTCGGGCAAACTGTCCGGATCGTCCGACGGCAAATCTGGCGAACTTTGCCCGACGGCGGCGGCCGGGTCGGTTTCGCCGACGGGGGGCGGGGCCGGCGACTCGTCGGCGGCGGGCTCCGCCGGCGCGGATTCGGTCGGTCGCCTGGTGCGCCGATGCCGGCTAGCCATGGATGACCACGCCCCGGTGCACGGTCTGGCGGCATCGCGGTAGCGCATCGGCGTCGTCGAGCCGGGGCAGCGCCGGCACCCGGGAGCGGGGGTCGGTGGACCACCGCTGCACGTCGGCGCGCTGCGCCCCGCCGGCCAGTGGCCCGACCTCGTCCCACACCGCATAGGAGGCAGGCGCGCCGGGAACCAGTGTGCCGGTGACCCCGTCGCGAACGCCGCACGCCCGCCAGCCGCCCCGGGTGGCCGCGGCGAACGCTGCCCGCGGCGAAATTCCGCTGCCCGGCGTGCGGTGCCGGACCGCGGCGCGCACGCTGGCCCATGGCTCGAAGCCGGTGACCGGCGCGTCGGAACCGAGGGCGAGGGCGGCCTTGGGATGCTAACAGCGCAAGCGGGTTCAGCCGGCTGGCTCGCTCGGCACCCAGTCGCTGCGCGTACATGCCGTCGCGGCCGCCCCACCGGGCGTCGAAGTTGGGCTGCACGCTGGCGATGATTCCCCAGGATCCCAGCTTGGCGGCTTGGTCGGCGGTGACCATCTCCAGATGCTCGAGGCGGTGCCCGCAGCGTGCGACCGCGGCCACCCCGAGGTCTGCGACGACCCGGTCGAGGGCATCGACGACTGCCGAGACCGCGGCATCGCCGATCACGTGGAAACCGGCGGTGATCTCGGCTTCGCTGCATGCCCGCAGATGCGCTTCGACGGCGTCGGGATCGAGGTGGCACGTCCCGGTGCAGCCCGGTGCGTCGGCGTAAGGCTCGTGCAGCCAGGCGGTGCGCGAGCCGAGCGCTCCGTCGACGAACAGGTCGCCGGCCAGTCCACGGGCACCGGTCTCGGCGATCCGGGCGCGGGCCTGTGCTGCCGTGGAGACCGCCTCACCCCAGTAGCCGATCACTTCGACGCCGTGCCGCAGACCGGCCAGCTGCAACCAGTCGTCCAGTCCGCCGATCTGCGGTCCCGCGCATTCGTGCACCGCGACGATGCCCGCCGCGGCCAGTGCCTGCAGCGCCGCGGTGCGCGCCTCGGCGAGTTGTTCGCGGGTGAGTAGCTCGCGGGCGACCGCGCGGGCCAGGTGATGGGCGTCGGAGGTCAGCGGGGCCTCGGTGGAGAAACCGGCCGCGCCGGACAGGTCAGCCAGATCGGGTACCCGCCGTCGTAGGCCGGTGGACGCAAGCGCTGAGTGCACGTCGACGCGGGAGAGGTAGGCGGGCCGATCGCCGAGTACGCCGTCCAGGTCGGAGGTGCTGGGCGGCACGGCTTGCGGCCACGCCGACTCGTCCCAACCGTGGCCCCATACCGGCCGGCCGGGGTGAGCGGCGGCGTAGTCGGCGACCAGCCGCAGGCAGTGCTCGCGGGATTCGGCCGCGCGCAGGTCCAGCCCGCTCAGCGACAGGCCCGTCGCGCTCAGGTGGATGTGACTGTCTACGAAGCCGGGTGCCACGAAGGCGCCGTCCAGGTCATTTACGTCGGCATCGGGAAACTGGGTGCGGCCGACGTCGTCGCTGCCCAGCCAGGCGATGACGTCGCCCCGGACCGCCATGGCGGTGGCGTCCGGGTGGGTCGGGCTGTGTATCCGGCCGTTGACCAGCAGCGTGGTCTCAATCCGTGTCACACGGCAAAACTACGGGGCGCGGTGCGGCTGGTCGTAGACGATCGGGGTCGAGGGCAGCGGTGGCGGGTCGGCGGCCCATCCGTCGTGGACGTCGATCACCTCGCCGTCGATGTAGTCGCGGCGGTCGCGGCCGTCGGTGATGTCGGTGATCAGCGGGACCCGGCGCTCGAACACGCGCCAGGCCACGGTGGCCAGCCCGGGACTGGCCACCGCCCTGACCGGCGGCATCAGCAACAGCACCCCCAGCAGGGTGGTGGCCAGGCCCGGGACCATGACCAGGCCGGTGGCCAGGGTGGTCAGCGCCCCGTCGGTCAACGCGCTGCGGGGCTCCTGGGCCCCGGACCGCAGTTGCCGGAACTGGCGACTGATCTGCAGGCCGCCCATCGGCGCACCCACCACAACACCTACCAGGAACGTGGTCAGCAGGATCAACACCGTCCAGCCGACGCCAATGGCCGCCGCCAGCCCGATAGTGACCATGAGCTCGACGACGGCATAAACGAGAAGCAGCCGTCCTAACATGTCAGGCACAACGTCTGCGCGCCGTGACGGAGTTCCTCGATCGGTCGCGACGCGGCTGCAGTTAGATGACGCTATGACGACGATTGATATCGAGACTCCCGCCGGGCCGATCGACGCCTTGCTCAATGTCCCCTCCGGCAGCGGCCCGTGGCCGGGCGTGGTGGTGGTTCACGACGCGTTCGGCTATACGCCGGACAACGAGTCGGTGTCGCGGCGGATCGCCGGGGCGGGCTACATCGCTTTGACACCGAACATGTACGCCCGCGGCGGGCGGGCGCGCTGCATCACCCGGGTGATGCGCGAGTTGCTGACCAAACGCGGCCGTGCCCTCGACGACATTCTGGCCGCCCGCGAGCATCTGCTGGGGATGCCCGAATGCTCCGGCCGGGTCGGGATCGCCGGCTTCTGCATGGGCGGTCAGTTCGCGTTGATCTTGTCGCCCAAGGGTTTTGGCGCTTCCGCGCCGTTCTACGGGGTCCCGTTGCCGCGCCACCTCGAGGAGACGCTGGACGGCGCCTGTCCGATCGTGGCCAGCTTCGGCAACCGCGATCCGTTGGGCGTGGGCGCCGCCAAGAAGCTGCAGCAGGTGACCGAGGCCAAGAACATCCCCGCCGACATCAAGTCCTACCCCGGTGTCGGGCACAGCTTCGCCAACAAACTCCCGGGCCAACCCCTGATGCGTATCACCGGTTTCGGCTACGACGAAGCCGCGACCGAGGACGCGTGGCGGCGGATTTTCGCGTTCTTCGGCGAACATCTGGGTTGAAGCTGGTCAGGCCAGCCGGAGTTCGAGACCGACGTTGTTCTCCATGCCGCCGCGCAGCTTGCTGAACAGGTTGAAGACCTTGCCGACGATGCCGTAGCGCTTGCCGATGGCGTCGTAGACGGCGGCGGTGTGTGTCTTGTCGAGGATGGCGGCGGTCCCTTCGACCGCTTCGCTCTTCGGGCGCCCCCGCATGTCGCAGATGGCCAGCGTGACCCGCGGCGTGTTGCGGATTCGCTTGACCTTCCACGACTTTCCCTCGGTGATGACCAGCAGGCGGTCGCCGTCGGCGGCAGCCCAGACCGGCACCGGCTTGGGCCGGCCGTCCTTGGTGAAGGTGGTCAGCAGGATGTATTGCGCTTTGGCCAGGTCGGCGAAGGTCGGGGTCACCGTGCCCAACCTAATGCTTCCGCGCGGCCGTTGACATTTGCCGCGGCGTGCTGCGATAGTCAGGACGCGTTAAGTGAAAACATTATTTTCATTTAAGGAGCGGTCCGTTGGCTGAAACGCCCCAGGCGATGGCGTGGCTACCGTTCTCGATCGCCGAGGCGGCCGACCGGCGGGACGGTGACGCCCCGGACCTCGACACCGCATGGTCGTACCTGCTGCAGCGCCTTGGCGGCGCCCAGACCGCGGTTGAATCCGACCCCGCCAACCGCAATCGGACCGACCTGACAGCAGGCGTGCGGCATCTGCTGGTGCTGCTGACCGCCGGGATCGACGAGGTGTTGCGGTTCGATCCGGAACCGGTGCTGCGAGTGCAACCCACCAGCACCGACGACACCGTGACCTGGGGCATGGAATGCCCTGACTGCATCTACACACGAGCCGTGTTACGGGGCGGGGAAACCTATCGCGTGTTCGGCAATCGCGGCACCGCGCGCTACGTGGGCCTGCAGACCATGAACGGCATCGCGGCGACCGCCAACGCGTTGGTCGACGAGCTCGAGGTGGACGCCGCGGGCGACTTCGAGGTCGTGCTGTCCGCTGACGAACGGCCCGGCAACTGGATGCGCATCGAGGGCGACCACCCGACCTTTACGGTGCGGCATTTCTTCTACGACTGGGACACCGAGGTGGCGTCCTCGCTGCGCATCGAGCGACTCGGTGAAGCCGTTGCAACACAACGTGATTCGATCGATCCCGGCGAAGCGCTGTCGCGGCAGATCGTCGCGCTGGGCGATTTCGTCCAGGACAACCTGCAATTCTTCCTGCAATTCGGCGCCGCGGCGCCGGCCAACGGCTTCCTGCCCGCGATCGATCGCAGCGACATGGGCGCGGCCGCGGAGAACCGGCCGGTGATCGGCCGCTGGGAGCTGGGTCCCGACCAAGCGCTGATCGTGGAAGTCGAACCCCCCGAGGGCATCTACTGGAGCTTCTCGATCGGCAACCCGTGGTGGGAGACCATTCACTACGGCCGCCACCAGTCCAGCCTGAACGCCCATCAGGCGGCCGTCGACTCCGACGGCCTGGTGCGGGTGGTGTTGTGCGCCGACGATCCGGGGGTGGCGAACTGGCTCGACACCGCCGGGCACAGCAACGGCCCCATCATCCTGCGCTGCGTGCGGACCAAGACCGCCCCGACGCCGTCTGTGCGGGTGGTGCCGTTCGACGATATTGCGGCCGCGCTGCCCCCCGACACCGCGCGGGTGAGCCCGCAACAGCGGGCCGCCGTCCTGGCTGCCCGCCGAGAGGCAGTACGGGAAAGGTTCGGACGATGACCTTCAGCGCCGACGAGCTGGAAGAGGGTGCGCGCGCCGCCACCGGTCTCGACGACTTCGGTTCGCCCTACTACCGGGAGGGACTCGAACGCATCGTCGATGCGCTGAACACCGAAGCCGACCTCAACGAGATCGGCCGGGTGATTCAGCACGCCACCATCAGCAATGCGTTGATCCAGCGGCTCAAGGTCGAGGACACCTATGCCCAGCACCCGGAGATCGACGACGAGGTGGTCGGCGGACCGGTGTTCGTGATCGGGCTGCCGCGCACCGGAACCACCGCGCTCAGCCAGCTGGTGGCGGCCGATCCGCAGTTCAGATCGCTGCGCATGTGGGAGTCGCAGGCCCCTACCCCACCGCCGGAATCCGCGACGCAGCACAGTGATCCGCGCATCGAACAGGCCGAGGCCGGTCTGAAGATGCTCGACGACATGTTCCCTCTGATGAAGACGCTGTACAACTCCGAGGCGACCGCGCCGACCGAATGCCAGGACCTGATGGGCATGAGCTTCCGGACGTTTCACTTCGACGGCGCGGTGCGCGCACCGGCGTATCTGGCGTGGTTGATGGACTGCGACATGCGGGAGACCTACACGTTCCACCGGCGGGTACTCAAACTGTTGCAGTGGCACTGCCCACCGAACCTCTGGCATCTCAAGACTCCCGTTACACATGTTCGCCCTCGACGCGCTCGTCGAGGCGTACCCGGACGCGAAATTCCTGTGGAGCCACCGGGATCCGGCCAAGGTGATGGGGTCGGTGTGCAGCCTGATCCACTACGTGCGCAGCTGGAGCAGCGACCGCGACGATGCGCACGAATTGGGAGCCGAGCAGGTCGACAGCTGGGCGGAGGCGGTGCGCCGGGCGATGGACTTCCGGTGCCGGGTCGGCGACGACCGGTTCGCCGACGTCTCGTTCGCCGACCTGCAGAACGATCCGGTGCGCACCCTGCAAACCGGTTACCAGACTTTGGGTTTGACGTTCACCGACGACACCCGACGCTCGGTCGAATTGTGGGCTCAGGGCCACCAACCGGGCAGCCGCGGAGCACACGACTACGATTTGTCCGACTACGGCCTGACCCCCCGAGGGTGTCCGGGAGCGGTTCGCCGACTATCTCGCCGCCTACGATGCCACCGCCTGAGCAGGCGGTTGGCCCGCGTACCCGACGGCGCGAGAAACTCGCGCCGGACCCCGAGGTGCGGCGCCAGATCCTGGCCGCGGCCACGGCGGTGCTGCAAGAGCAGGGAGTCGGGCGGCTGAGCATCGCCGCCGTATTGGAACGCGCGGGGTTGGGTACCCGCGCCTTCTATCGGCATTTCGCCGCCAAGGACGAACTGGTGGCGGCCGTTTTTCTGGAGTCGGCACGTGCCGAGACGCGTCGGCTGCGACGCCGAATGCGCTCTGCCGCAAACGAAGTCGATGCGGTGGTGGCCTGGATCGACGCTAGACTCGACTTGGCGTTCGACGATGAGGTCCGCTCGGACCTGCGGCGCTTGTCGCTGGAGGCCCAATCGCAGACCTCGGGCTCCCCCAGCCTGATTCAGCCCGCGTACGCCGAGCTGCTACTTCCGCTGCGCGAAGCCCTGGAACGCGGACTGCAGCGCGGGGTGTTCCGGGGCATCGAGCCGTCGACCGACGCCCAGTTCATCCACGGCGTGGTGTGGGCGGGCATCGAACGGCACTGGACCACCGGCGACTGCGACCGCGTGCGGCTTCGCGCAGGCATTGTGCGATTCTGCTTGCGCGCGTTGGGTGTAGACGTCTGAACAAGGGAGATGGTCGATGGATCTGGGATTTGCCGGTGCCACCGCGGCGGTCACCGGCGGCAGCAAAGGCATGGGGCTGGCCATCGCCGAAACGCTTGCCGCCGAAGGCGCCAGCGTGGCCGTAATGGCCAGGGGGCAACAGGCGCTGGATGCCGCGGTGGCCTCGCTGCGTGCCGCCGGCGCACCCGACGCCGTGGGTATCAGCGTGGACATGACCGACGCCGACTCGATCGCCGCCGGTTTCGCCGAAGTGGAACAGCGGTGGGGCCGGCTCAACAGCCTGGTCCACACGATCGGCCCGGGCGACGGTTACTTCGAGCAGATGAACGACTCCGATTGGGAGGCTGCGTTCTCACTGGGCACCATGTCGGCGGTGCGGTCGATCCGGGCCGCGCTGCCGCTGCTGCGTGCTGCCGACTGGGGCCGCATCGTGACGCTGGCGGCCCATTCCATCCAGCGCCAGAACCCCCGCATCGTGGCCTACACCGCCGCCAAGGCCGCCCTGGCCAGCATCACCAAGAATCTGTCCAAAAGCCTTGCCGGCGAGGGCATCATCGTCAACTGCGTCTGCCCGGGAACGATTGTGACGGCCAGCTTCACCGAGAACCTCAAAGACGTCCTGGCCGCCGACGGCTTGGACGCCACCGACCCGCGTGACGTGATGACCTGGATCGACAAATACTTTCACCAGCCGTGCGACCTGGGCCGCGCCGGGCTTCCTGAGGAGGTTGCCTCGATCACCGCATATCTGGCGTCCAAGCGCAACGGTTACGTCACCGGCGCGACGGTCAACGTGGACGGCGGTTCGGACTTCATCTGACTTTGCCCTGTGCGAGCAAGAACAAATCGCGGGATAACTTAGCCCTCGAGGTCGCCCTCGGTTTCCAGCAGCGTCTGGCGCAGTGCGTCCATGGTTTCCGGTTGCGGCTGCGCCCACATCCCGCGGCCGGCGGCCTCCAGCAGCCGCTCGGCCATGCCGTGCAGCGCCCACGGGTTGGACTCCGTCATGAACTTGCGGTTCTCCGGGTCCAGTACGTAGCGCTCGGTGAGCCGTTCGTACATCCAGTCCGCCATCACTCCGGCGGTGGCGTCGTAGCCGAACAGGTAGTCGACGGTGGCAGCCATCTCGAAAGCCCCCTTGTAGCCGTGCCGGCGCATCGCGGCCATCCAGCGCGGATTGACCACGCGGGCACGGAACACCCGGGTGGTCTCCTCGGAGAGCGTACGGGTGCGGATCGCGTCGGGCCGGGTGTTGTCGCCGATGTAGGCGGCCGGCGCCTGGCCGGTCAGCGCGCGCACGGTGGCGACCATGCCACCGTGATATTGGAAATAGTCGTCGGAGTCGGCGATGTCGTGTTCACGGGTGTCGGTGTTCTTGGTGGCCACCGCGATCCGGCGGTACTGCCGGTTCATGTCGTCGACCGCTTCGCGGCCATCCAGGTTGCGTCCGTAGGCGAAGCCGCCCCACGCCGTGTACACCTGAGCAAGGTCGGCGTCGTCGCGCCAGTTGCGGCTGTCGATCAACTGCAGCAGCCCGGCACCGTAGGTACCCGGTTTGGACCCGAATATTCTTGTGGTGGAACGTCTTTGGTCACCATGCTGAGCGAGGTCGGCCTGGGCGTGGGCCCGCACAAAGTTGTCCGCGTCGGCTTCGTCGAGTTTGGCGACCAGGCGCACGGCATCGTCGAGCATGGTCACCACGTGCGGGAAGGCGTCGCGGAAGAACCCCGAGATCCGGACCGTCACATCGATGCGCGGCCGGCCCAGCTCGTCCAGCGGGATCGGCGTCAGGTCCACCACCCGCCGCGACGCGTCGTCCCAGACCGGTCGCACGCCAAGCAGCGCAAGGACTTCGGCGATGTCGTCGCCGGCGGTGCGCATCGCCGAGGTGCCCCACACCGACAGGCCCACCGACTGCGGCCAGTCGCCGTGATCGGAGCGGTACCGGTCCAACAGGGAATCCGCCAGTGCCACACCGGCTTCCCAGGCCAGCCGGGACGGTATCGCCTTGGGGTCCACGGAGTAGAAGTTGCGCCCGGTAGGCAGCACATTGACCAGCCCACGCAGCGGCGAACCGGATGGTCCGGACGGGATGAAATGTCCGTCCAGGGCCCGTAGCACCTGCCCGATTTCCGCGGCGGTGCCGGCCAGTCGCGGCACCACCTCGGTGGCCGCGAAACGCAGCACCGCGCCCACCTCGGCGTTGTCGGTGATGGAATCGACCGTGCCCGGATCCCAGCCGGACCGCTGCAGTGCGGCAACCAGTTCGCGGGCTGCCGCTTCGGCGGCATCCACTGAGACGCGTTCGTCGGTGCCGTCCTCGGACAGGCCCAGCGCCTGACGCAGCCCGGGCAGGGCATGTTCGCCGGCGAACAGCTGGCGAGCCCGCAGGATGGCCAGCACCAGGTCGAGTTCACTTTCTCCGGTCGGCTGTTGGCCCAGGATGTGCAGGCCGTCGCGAATCTGGACGTCCTTGATCTCGCACAGCCAGCCGTCGACGTGCAGCAGCATGTCGTCGAAACTGTCCTCCTCGGGCCGCTCGGTCAGACCGAGGTCGTGGTCCATCTTGGCGGCGCGGATCAGCGTCCAGATCTGCTGGCGGATGGCGGGCAGCTTGCCCGGGTCCAGGGCGGCGACGTTGGCGTGCTCGTCGAGTAGCTGCTCCAACCGGGCGATGTCGCCGTAGGTTTCGGCGCGGGCCATCGGCGGGATGAGGTGGTCGACGAGCACCGCGTGCGCGCGCCGCTTGGCCTGGGTGCCCTCGCCGGGGTCGTTGACCAGGAACGGGTAGATCAGCGGCAGGTTGCCCAGCGCGGCGTCGGAGCCACACGCCGCCGACATGCCGAGCGTCTTGCCGGGCAGCCATTCCAGGTTGCCGTGCTTGCCCAGGTGCACGATCGCGTGCGCGCCGAAGCCGGCCGGGCGCTCTTGGGAAAGCCAGCGGTAGGCGGCCAGGTAGTGATGACTCGGCGGCAGGTCAGGGTCGTGGTAGATCGCGACGGGGTTCTCGCCGAAGCCGCGCGGCGGCTGGACCATCAGCACCACGTTTCCGGATTGAATTGCGGCGATGACGATTTCGCCGTCGGGATCGCGGCTGCGGTCGACGAACAGCTCGCCCGGCGGTGGCCCCCAGTGCTGGGTGATCGCGTCGGTCAGTTCGGCGGGCAGGGTGGCGAACCAACTGCGGTAGTCCTGAGCCGAGACCCAGATCGGGTTGTGCTCCAGCTGAACCTGGGTCAGCCAGTCGGGGTCCTGTCCCCCGCGTTCGATCAGCGCGTGGATCAGCGCATCGCCGTCGTCGGCTTGCACACCGGGTAGATCCCCGATGCGGTAACCGTTTTCGCCCATCGCGCGCAGTAACGCCACCGCGCTGGCCGGGGTGTCCAGACCGACCGCGTTACCGATCCGAGCGTGTTTGGTGGGGTAGGCGGAGAACACCAGGGCCACCCGCTTGTCGGCGGCGGCGACGTCGCGCAGCTGCGCGTGCCGGATCGCCAGGCCCGCCACCCGGGCGCAGCGCTCCGGATCGGCGACGTAGGAGATGAGACCGTCGTCGTCGAATTCCTTGAACGAGAAGGGAACCGTGATAATGCGGCCGTCGAACTCGGGGACGGCGACCTGAGTGGCGACGTCGAGCGGCGACAGCCCGTCGTCGTTGGCGAACCACTGCGCCCGCGGGCTGGTCAGGCACAGCCCCTGCAGGATCGGGATATCCAGTGCCGCAAGGTGTTCGACGTTCCAGCCGTCATCGTCGCCGCCGGCCGACGCCAGAGCCGGCTTGACTCCCCCGGCGGCCAGTACGGTGACCACCATGGCGTCGGCGCCAGCCAGCACAGTCAGCAGTTCGGCGTCGGCGGTCCGCAGTGATGCGCAGTACACCGGCAGGGCACGCCCGCCGGCGTCCTCGACGGCCCGGCACAGCGCCTCGACGTAGCCGGTGTTGCCGGCCAACTGCTGGGCCCGGTAGTAGAGCACCGCGATGGTGGGGCCGTCGCGGTGGCCGGCGTCGGGTCGCTCGAGCACCCCCCAGGTGGGCGTCGCCACCGGCGGGCTGAACCCGAAGCCGGTCATCAGCACGGTGTCGGACAGGAACGCGTGCAGCTGAGCCATATTGTCTACGCCGCCGTGCGCCAGGTAGACGTGGGTTTGCACCGCGATACCCGCGGCCACCGTGGAGCGGCCGGTCAAATCGGCGTCGGGGGCTTGCTCGCCGCTGACCAGCACGGTCGGTAGTCCGCTGGCCAGCACCGTGGCGATGCCGTCCTCCCAGGCCCGGTAGCCGCCCAGGATGCGCACCACCACGATCGCGGCGTCGGCCAGCAGGTCGGGCAGTTCGGAGTCGACGAGCCGCGACGGGTTGGCCCACCGGTAGTTCTTGCCGGTGGAACGGGCGCTGATCAGGTCCGTGTCGGACGTCGAGAGCAGCAGGATGGTCGGCTCGGGCATTTTCCATTCGTACCCTATGCGGCGGCATAGGCTACGAGGCATGTCAGTGGCAGGCAAAGTAATCGCAATCACCGGCGGGGCCCGCGGCATCGGCCTGGCCATCGCAGAAGAACTACAGCGTTCGGGCGCCAAGGTGGCCATCGGGGACATCGACGAAGCGGCCGCCCGAGAATCGGGCGGGCGGTTAGGGCTGGCGTTGACCCGAAGGCTGGACGTCACCGATCGCGCGTCGTTCACCGCGTTCCTCGATGCGGTCGAGAGCGAAATCGGGCCGGTCGACGTGCTGGTGAACAACGCCGGGCTGATCTCGGTGGGCAGTGCGGTCGACGAGCCCGACGAGGCCACCAAGCGCCTGCTCGACGTCAACGTCTTCGGCGTGATCCTGGGCACCAAGCTGGGGTTGCAACGTATGCTGCCGCGCCGCCGCGGTCACGTCGTCAACATCGCCTCGCTGGCCGGTGTGCTGCCCACCGAGGGCATCGCCACCTATTGCGCGACCAAGCATGCCGTACTCGGCTACACCGACACCGTCCGGCTGGAAAACCGGGGCAGCGGAGTGCATTTCACCTCGATCATGCCCACGCTGACCAACACCGACATGGTGGCCGGAGTCGGGCATGCCAAGGGATTCAAGAATGTCGAGCCTCGGGACGTGGCACAGGCAGTCGTGGCGGCGATCGGCAAACCCCAACCGCGAGTAGCCGTTCCGCGGTCCATGGGCATCACGCTGTCGGTGCAGCAGTTGTTGCCCCGGCAGGTGGCGGAAGCGCTGGGCCGCTTACTGGGCACCGGGCGGGTATTCACCAGCGACCTGAACCGCGATCAGCACGAGGTGTATTCGCGGCGGACCGGCATCTCGTGAGCACTCGCCTCGCCCTGGGGCCGCAGTCGCTGTTGTGGCGCTGGGCGGGCGACATGCGAATCGCCTTCGAAGGCGGGACGGCCGGTCTGATGCAGACCATGCATCCCGCGATCGGCCAGGGACTAATCGACCATTCGAACTTC
The DNA here is from genome assembly GCA_021654635.1 of Mycobacterium kiyosense. Classification (NCBI taxonomy): domain Bacteria; kingdom Bacillati; phylum Actinomycetota; class Actinomycetes; order Mycobacteriales; family Mycobacteriaceae; genus Mycobacterium; species Mycobacterium kiyosense. Next base: position 2,769,955 of record AP025179.1, on the reverse strand, counting down.
TTCGACGATCCCGTCGACCGGGTATTCCGCTCACTGCCGGGGATTCTCGGCACCATCTACGACGGCCCCGAGGCTGATCAGACCGGCCGCAAGGTGCGCGACTTCCACCATCACATCAAGGGTCAGCTGCCCGACGGTTCGCGCTACCACGCGCTGAACCCGCAGACGTACTGGTGGGCGCACGCCACCTTTCAGGTGATGGTGCACCGACTGGCCGAATACTGGGATGTGCACCGGCTCACCGACCACGAGCGTGAGCAACTCTACCTCGAGGGCTGTGAATGGTACCGGCGCTACGGCATGTCGGATTCGGTGCTGCCGCCCAGCCTGAGCGAATTCAACCGGGAGTACCAGCGCTATTGCACCGAAATCCTGCAGCCCAACCCGGCTTCGGACTTCCTCGTGAAGTTCATCCACCGCTCCGCGATCCCCGACATGAGCGCCTCGCCCGATTATCCGAGCACCCCGATGCTGAAGCCGATCATGGACGCGCTGCTGCCCACCATGGCGGTACGCACCGCGCTGGCGCCGCCGATGCGCCTGGTGATCTTCGGTGGATTGCCGCCAATTGTGCGGGAACGCTTCGGAATTGGGTGGAGCGGCGCCGACGAGGCCGCTTATCTGGCGATTCGGACTGCGATCAAGCAAGCCTGGCGCGGCATACCCGCAGCACTGAAATGGCATGATGCTGCCCGTAAGGGGTGGCTGCGCGAGTTGGGCCGCGTGCCGCGTCGCGCCTGAATCAGGCCGGCCCGGCGGCCGCACCGAGCAGGCTGACCAGCCGGTCCTGGATCGCCCGGGCGCGCGCGCTGACCTGTTGAAACCTGGCCGCCTGCAGACAGAATTGCGTTGCGACCAAGGCTGATACCACATCGGCTCCAGCCGGCACCACGCCCAGCGAACCGGTGGATGCGGGCGCCGGGTCCGGCGGACCGTGGGTCGCTGACGACATCTGGATGCTCCTTGCTGCAAGACGGTCGGCATGACTTTCCGCGCATTCCGAAGCAGCACCGAATGATTCAAGAGCCCGGAAGGTGGGACCGTCGTCGGGGTTGAGCGCTATAACCTCCTCCAGGCCAGGGCGCGCCACCGCTTCGAGCAAAGTGTGACCACACCCGACCCCTCGGCGGGTGCCACACTTGCACAGACGCCTCACGTAGCGAGGTGCTTGCATCGGTCATGGTGACACCGGGGGCATAGTGGGTCAACGCATTTGGTGTCGACTCACAGCCAGTTGCACGCCGACTCACAGAATGGCGTGATCTTGCCTTCCACGGGGTCAGGCGGCGATGCCGTGGCGCCGCAGGATGGGTAACACCCCTTCGGCGAACCAGTAGGCCTCTTCCAGATGCGGATATCCGGACAGAATGAACTCGTCGAAGCCCAGTGCGTGGTACTCCAAGATCAGCTTCGCCACCTCGTCGTGGCTGCCGACCAGCGCGGTGCCCGCCCCGCCGCGCACCCACCAGGCCCACCGCCCACAGATTCGGATAGATTTCGAGCTGGTCGAGCCGGCCGCCGTGCAGTGCAGTCATTCGGCGTTGTCCCTCGGACTGCGAATGCGCATGCAGCGCGGTGGCATTCGCGATCTGCTCCGGAGTGAGCTCGTTGACCAACTCGTCGGCCACTGCCCAGGCGGCGGCCGAGGTGGCCCGGCTGATGGTGTGCAGCCGAATCCCGAAACGAATGTTGCGGCCCCGCGATTCGGCGAGTCCCCGTACCTTGGCGATCTTGTCCGCAGCCACCTGCGGGGGCTCGCCCCAGGTCAGATACACGTCGACGAATTCGGCTGCGACATCCAACGCCGGAGGGGACGATCCGCCGAAGTAGATCTGCGGCAACGGGTCCGGCGGCTCGGACACCCGAGCGTCCTCGACTTTGTAGTAGTTGCCGCTGAAGTCGACCGATTCCTGCCGCCAGATCGCATTGACCAGTTGCAGGAATTCGCCGGTGCGGGCGTACCGTTCGTCGTGGCTGAGCCAGTCACCGAACCGGCGTTGCTCACTGTCGTCGCCGCCGCTGACCACGTTGAGCAGCACCCGGCCCTCGGAGAAGCGCTGCAGCGTCGCGGTCTGCTGCGCGGCCAGCGTCGGGGGCACCAAGCCGGGCCGGAACGCCACCAGAAATTTCAGCCGTTCGGTCTCGGCGAGCAGCGCCGCGGCCGTCAACCAGGCGTCTTCACACCAGGTCCCGGTGGGCGTCAACACCCCCTCGAAGCCGAGTCTGTCTGCAGCGCGGGCGATCTCGGCCAGATAGCGTCGGCTCGGCTTACGATGACCCGCTGTGATGCTGTGGTGAGACGACGTGTGCGATCCCCCCACGATGGAACGACTGTCCCCCGTGGTCGGCAGGAACCAAAAGAATTTCGCTGGCATAGACTCCCCTCGTTTCAGTCGACCAGATTGGGCCGCAACGCCTCGTTGTATCGGCGATCTACCCAGTTCGAGAACTTCGGTGACGATTGAATCTGCTGCGACGCCGCGAACAAATCCGCCAGCCGCTGTTCCGATTTGACGATCTCGTCGCTGAGTTCGGTGGGCAGTCGCAGGCTTCGGTTCGCCGCCACCGCTGCGACCTCAGGTTCCAATCCCACTGCGGTGGCGTAGTACTGGCCCCACTCCTGGGGGTGCGCCTTGGCCCACCGGGCGGCCCGCTCGAAACGGACCAACAGATCCCCCAGCGCGGTATTGCGTCTGGCGTCGGCCAGCGCCTGATCCGAAGCAACGCCAACCCAGTCACCGTTGGTGACACCGGTGGCTTCGGCGATGCTGCGCACCGGGATCTGGTGTTCGGCCTGCGCGGTGAAGGGATCCCAGATCGCCCAGGCGTCGGCCTGGTGCTGGGTGAAAGCCGACAGCGCGTCGGCGGGTTGCAGGAAGACCAGTTTAAGGTCGGCGGGTTTGAGTCCGACCTTGTCCAGTTGAGCCAGCAGGTTGGCGTGTGCGGAACTTCCCTTGCCGACGGCGACGGCTTTGCCGCGCAGCTCGGCGACCGTGGTGATCGGCGAATCCGCGTGCACCAGAATGCGATTGCCCGGCCCGCCCCCGGCATAGGCCGAGACCACCTTGATCTTGGCGTTGCTGGCGGCGCCGAATATCGGCGGGGGTGTTGCCCATGATCGCGAAGTCGATGCTGCCCGCGGTGGCCGCCTCGACCTGCGGCGGCCCGGAGGTGAAGGTGGAGAACGCCACCCGGTAGGGCACGCCGTCGAGCTGGCCGGCGGCGCGCAACAAAGCCTCCGTACCGCCCTTCTGGTCGCCCACCTGCAGGGTGAGATCGGCCAGCGTGGACAGCGGCACCGCGGCGGGTGCGGCTTGCGGCCCCGAGTTCGTGTGTCGCGCAACACAGCCGGTTGCCGCGCGAGCACGACGAGTGTGAAGAGTGCGAGCAGGTTCCGCAGCGAAGTCAACGCCGCACCCCGAGCCGATCGAGCAGTTCGGTGCGGTAACTTTCGCAGCCGCGGTCGGCATTCAAGGGTCGAGGCTCGTCGATCGTGAGCGTGTGCGCGATCCGGCCGTCGTCGCAGACCAGCACCCGGTCGGCCAGGGCGATGGCCTCGTCGACGTCGTGTGTCACCAACAACACGCCGAAGCCGTGCTGCCGCCACAGGTCGAGCAGCAGTTTGCGCATCGTCAACCGGGTCAACGCGTCCAGCGCGCCGAACGGCTCGTCTAGCAACAACAAATCGGGCTGCGCGACCAGCGCCCGGGCCAGCGAAACACGTTGCGCCTGGCCACCGGAGAGCGTCAGCGGCCAGGCATCGGCGCGGTCGGCCAGACCGACGTCGGCCAGCGCCCGCTCGGCGCGTTGGCGGACCTGCGCCCGCGGTAACCGGTCCCGGGTCAGTCCGTACCCGACATTGGTTCGTACGTCGCGCCACGGGAACAGTCGCGGCTCCTGGAAAGCCAACGCGGGAGCTCCTGCGACAACGCGTTCCCCGGTGTGGTCGTCGGACAACCCGGCCAGCACGCGCAAAACCGTCGACTTTCCCGACCCGCTGCGCCCGAGCAGGGCGACGATCTCACCGGTCTGCACCCGCAGTGAAACGTCTCTAAGCACCTGGCGAGGGCCGTACCATTTGTCGACGTGCCGCAGTTCGCCGGCGATCTGCGTGACCGCACGTTTGTCTGAGCGGGGTTCCAAAGTGATTGTCACGATCGGCCTTTCACAGTCGATAGCGTTGCGCGTGACGTTCGATGAGCCGCACCAGCGCGTCGGTCACGATGCCCAGCAGGGCGTAGAGGGTCAGCCCGAAGATGATGATGTCGATGCGTAGGAAATCGCGGGCATTGTTGATCAGGAAGCCGATTCCCTTGTCCGCGTTGATCTGCTCGGCCACGATCAGTGTCAGCCAGGCGATGGCCAGCGACTGCCGGACCCCGACCAGCACTTGCGGCGCGGCGCTGGGAACGATGATTCGGCACAATCGCTGCCAGAAGGAAAAGCCCAGCACCTGCGCCGATTCGAGGAGTTTGGGATCGACCTGGCGGATCGCCGAGAAGCTGTTCAGGTATAGCGGAAAAATCACACCCAGCGCGATCAGCAACACCTTGGGCAGCTCCCCGATGCCGAACCACAGGATGAACAACGGGATCAGACCCAGATGCGGCAGCGCACGAATCATCTGCATGGGCGGATCCACGGCCGCTTCGAACCAGCGCGACAGCCCGACTGCCGCGCCCAGCGCCAGCCCGATTACTCCGCCCAGCACCAGCCCCTCGATCACCCGCACTCCCGACACGTGCAGCGCATCGGCGAGTTGACCGTTACCCACCAGCTCCAGCCCGGCCTCGACGATCAAGGACGGCGCCGGCAACACGTCTTCGGGAATGAGCGCGATCGCGCTGCCGAGTTGCCACAATGCCAGCAGCAACAACGGCGAAACCCAGCGCAGCAGGTCCCATTTCCGGCGCGCCCAACGCCCGGTCGGGCCGGTTCTCTGGCTGTCACCCAAACCGGTCGGGGCGCCAACCATCGCAGTGGCGATGCTCACTGAGTGGACGTTAGAGCGTTCTCACTAGCTGGGGTAAGGGTTTTCATCGTCCTGAAGGCAAACCCGGACACATGGTGCGTGCCTAGAAGTCGGCGACCTCAGGGGCCGGTTGCGGTGCACACTACGCCGACTGGGCGAGTTCGACCCCGGCGCAGTCTTCGACGATTGGGGTGTCGGCGTGGCGGCGCTGTGCCCGCAACACCCGGATCAGAATGGTCGGCCGCAGCAGGCGGGTGGCAGGATCGATCATCGCGGTGATTCTCATAAACTGCGCGGCGACGACGGGATCTGACTCCGTTGCGGTCAGCACCGGCTCCAGGCACGCATTGCTGATCCGCATCAGCAGCGGTCTAGGTCCCGGCACTTCCGGGAGTGCCAGGTCGGAGCCGACGGCGGTCTGCCAGGCCACCCGCACGTACTTTGCCGCGGTCCGGGTGAATCGGCGGGTGAGCCCGCGACTCCCCCGCTGCAGGCAGTCCCGCAGCACGGTGGCCTCGATCGCGGCGATCGTCATCCCCTGCCCGTAGATGGGATTGAAGCTGCAGACCGCGTCGCCGACCACCAGCAGACTCTCGGGCAGCCGACGCATCTTGTCGTAGCGCCGCCACCGGTTGGACGGCACCCGGTGGTGTACGACGGCGCCGATGGGCTCGGCTGCGCGGATCGCTTCCGCCACCGCGGGAGGCGCCAGTTCGTCGACGTAGGAAAGGATTTCGTCGTAATCGCGGGGTGGCTCGAGGCCTGCCATGGTGCCGGCTCCGATCATCCACGAGTCGTTCTCGTATCCGATCATCGCGAACATCTTGGGTTGTCCCGCCTGCGGGAAGCGCGCAATCATGTGCTGCCTGATCAGCCCGGGTGAGATGCGGACCAGTTGGCACGCGTAGGCGAGTTGCACCATCACCTCGTCCTCGGTGGGACGTCCGTAGCCGAGCAACTCCAAGAAGACCGGCGTCCGCGACCCGCGACCGGTGGCGTCGACGACGAGGTCGGCGCTCAGCGTCTTCGCCCGGTCGTAGGCGCGGTCGACCACCCGCACCCCCGTGATGCGGCGCCTATCAGGTGTTGCGGTGAGACCGACCACGTCGTGGGCTTCCCGGATCGCGATGTTGGGGATGGCCCGGACCCGTTGCCGCACATTCCATTCCAGTACCGGCCGGCACGGGGATAACATGCGCGGCGCGTGCGCCGACTTGCCCGACCGCACCATCCGGTGTCCGCCGAACGACCAGTCCAGCTTGGAGAAATCGCCGTCGTCCCAGGTGGTGGCACCCTGCGCGAGCAGATCGTCGCCGAACCCGGGGAAGAACTCCTCGAGGACCTCGGTGAGCCGCGGGAGGCAGGCGTGAATGAGCCGGCCTTGCGGGACACCGCGCCGGTTCACCGGATCGACCGGCAGGATGTCCCGCTCGATGACTGTGACCCGGTCGTAGAAGTCAGCCAGCACGCGGGCCGCCAACAGGCCCGCCATGCTGGCGCCCAGCACCACCGCATGACCACCGCGTTGCACCATTGCATTCCCCTTCTTGACGGTCTGCCCGAAGTCTGCGGCGGACGGCAAGGGGGTGCATAGCGTAGCCGACTACGCATGTCGGTCGACGCCGGTTGTCTACAAACCCGGGCGGCTGACCACCGCCGCGATCCGGGACGCGACCTCCCGGGCTGGGCCCAGTGCGTCATTTGCCGGCTCGTAGCGATCCGCGATCGGGTCGTACTGCGCGCCGGCGATCGAGCCGTGGTCGGCGGCCAGCTCCACCACCTCGACCGGCCACCCGATGGCGGACAGCGACGCGGCGAATTCTCTGCTGGCGGCCACCGGCACCACGTCGTCGGCCGAGCCGTGCAGCAATGTGAACGGTGCACCGATATCGGCGGAAAGCAGCTCCTCGAGGTGGCGCCCCGAGATCGGATCGGCAGCCATGAAAGCGCCTGCGAGGCAAACCGTATGTGCGACAACGACATCGTGACGGGCGGCGTCCAGCGTCACGCCGGCGGCGGCGGCTCCACCCAGCGACCAGCCCACCAGGACGATGCCGTCGTCGGCGCCTTGTCGCGCCAACGTCAACGACCCCAACAGGTCCGCCCGCCCGCCGTCCTCGGCATGAGAGTTCCAGTCCGGCGCGATCACCTGGACACCATGACCGGCGAGCAGCTCCGCCAGCGGCCGTACGGCGCCCCGCGCGTCGGTTTGCATGCCGTGCCACAACAGGACGGTCGGCTGCTCCGGCTCGCCGTACACGTCAGCCCAGCGTCCCGGGGCGTACTCCACCGTGGGCACGGACTTCGGTTTGCCCAGGAAACTCGCATCCAAACCGGGCCGTCGAAGTCGTACGGTGGAGAGATGGCCAGGATGCGCGACGACGACGCCTGCCCGGGTGCGCTGCAGGTGCACCAGGCCGCCGACGGCGCGCTGGCCCGGATTCGGCTGCCCGGCGGGATGATCACCGCGGCGCAGTTGGCGGCGCTGGCGAGTCTGTCGACGCAGTTCGGTTCGGGCACGTTGGAGTTGACCGCGCGGGGCAACGTGCAGTTACGCGCGGTCACCGACGTCGACGCCGTCGCTGCGGCGGTGGCCGAAGCGGGGCTGTTGCCTTCGCAAACCCACGAGCGGGTACGCAATATCGTCGCCTCCCCGTTGTCCGGGCGGGTCGGCAACCATGCGGACGTGCGGCCATGGGTCGCTGAGTTGGATGCGGCGATCTGCGCCGAGCCGCGACTCGCCGAGCTGGGTGGCCGGTTCTGGTTCGGATTCGACGACGGGCGAGCAGACGTATCCGGTTTGCGCGCCGACGTCGGCGTGCATGTTTTCGACGACGGCCCGCGGCTGCTGCTGGCCGGCTACGACACCGGGGTGCCCGCCGAAATCCCCGCAACCCTGCTCGATATCGCGCTGCGCTTCCAAGAGATCCGCGGAAAGGCTTGGCGGGTAAATGAACTCGATGACATCGAAACACTAATGCCCGGTGTGGCGCTGGGTGCGGAGTTTCCTCCCGTCACCAAACCGCCGGTCGGTTGGCTGGCCCAAAACGACGGTCGCGTCACACTCGGCGCCGGAATACCGCTGGGTGTACTGCCGGCCCGCGTCGCGGAATTCCTGGCGGCGATCGAGGCCCCCATGGTGATCACACCGTGGCGATCGGTGCTGGTGTGTGACCTCGTCGAGGAAACCGCGGATGTGGCCTTGCGCGTGCTCGCGCCGTTGGGTCTGGTGTTCGACGAGCACTCCCCCTGGCTGACGGTGAGCGCGTGCACCGGCAGCCCGGGCTGCGCGCAGTCCGCCGCCGACGTGCGTGCCGATGCCGCAGGGTCGCTGGACGTCGATTACCACGGGCACCGGCACTTCGCCGGGTGTGAGCGGGCGTGCGGCAGCCCCCCCGGGTGCGAGGTGCTGGTCGCGACCGCGAGGGGCTACCGGGTGCTGAGGTCTTAAAGTGGGCGAGTGCTCGACTACATCCGCGACGCCGCGGAGATCTATCGGCGCTCGTTTGCGATTATTCGCGCCGAAGCGGACCTGAGTCGCTTTCCCGCCGACGTGGAGCGGGTGGTGGTTCGGCTGATCCACACTTGCGGGCAGGTCGATGTGACCGAGCACGTCGCTTTCACTGACGACGTCGTCGCCCGGGCCGGCGCCGCCCTGCGCGGCGGCGCCCCGGTGCTCTGCGATTCGTCGATGGTGGCCGCCGGGATCACCGCGGCGCGGCTGCCCGCCGGCAACGAGGTGGTGTCGCTGGTCGCCGACCCGCGGGCGGCCGAACTGGCCGCCCTGCAGGGCACCACCCGCTCGGCGGCGGCGGTGGAGTTGTGGGCGCACCGGCTGCCCGGGGCGGTCCTGGCCATCGGCAACGCCCCGACGGCCCTGTTCCGGCTGCTCGAGCTGCTCGACGACGGCGTCCCCCCGCCCGCCGCCGTGCTGGGCGGACCGGTGGGTTTCGTCGGCTCCGCGCAGTCCAAGCAGGAGCTGATCGACCGCCCGCGCGGCATGTCCTACCTGGTGGTGCGCGGCCGTCGCGGCGGCAGCGCCATGGCCGCCGCCGCGGTCAACGCGATCGCGTCCGAACGCGAATGACCGGCACCCTGTGGGGCGTCGGACTCGGCCCCGGTGATCCGGAACTGGTGACCGTCAAGGCGGCGCGGGTGATCGGGGAGGCCGATGTGGTGGCCTATCACAGCGCCCGGCACGGCCGCAGCATCGCGCGCGGCATCGCCGAGCCGTACCTGCGGGCCGGCCAGATCGAGGAACACCTGGTGTATCCGGTGACCACCGAGACGACCGACCATCCGGGCGGCTACGCCGGCGCGATGGAGGATTTCTACGCCGCAGCCACCGAACGCATCGGCGCGCATTTGGCCGCCGGGCGCAACGTGGCGCTGCTGGCCGAGGGCGACCCGCTGTTCTACAGCTCATACATGCATCTGCACACCCGACTCACCGACCGGTTCGACGCCGTCATCGTGCCCGGTGTGACGTCGGTGAGCGCCGCCTCGGCCGCCGTAGCGACCCCACTGGTGGCCGGCGACCAAGTGTTGTCGATACTTCCTGGCACGCTGCCGGTAGGCGAGCTGACCCGCCGGCTGGCCGACGCCGACGCGGCGGTGATCCTCAAGCTTGGCAGGTCGTATCACAATGTGCGCGAAGCGCTTTCGGCATCGGGTCAACTCGACGGCACCTTCTATGTGGAGCGGGCCAGCACCGCCAAGCAGCGGGTGCTGCCGGCCGCCGACGTCGAGGAGACCAGCGTGCCGTACTTCTCGTTGGCAATGCTGCCGGGCGGGCGGAAGCGCGCGTCGGTCACCGGCACCGTTGCCGTGGTGGGCCTGGGCCCCGGTGGCTGCGACTGGATGACACCGCAGACCCGCCGCGAACTGGCCGACGCCACCGACCTGGTCGGCTACGCGACCTATCTGGACCGGGTGCCGCCACGGGAGGGGCAGCGCCGCCATCCCAGCGACAACACCGACGAACCCGCCCGCGCCCGGCTGGCCTGCTCGCTGGCCGAGCAAGGTCGCGCCGTGGCGGTGGTGTCCTCCGGCGATCCCGGCGTGTTCGCGATGGCAACCGCAGTTCTCGAAGAGGCCGGGCAATGGCCGGGCGTGCAGGTTCGGGTGATTCCCGCGATGACCGCGGCGCAGGCGGTGGCCAGCCGGGTGGGTGCTCCGTTGGGTCATGACTACGCGGTGATCTCGCTGTCGGACCGGCTCAAACCCTGGGAGGTGATCGCCGCGCGGTTGCGGGCCGCGGCCGCAGCCGATCTGGTGCTGGCCATCTACAACCCGGCTTCCAAGTCCCGGACCTGGCAGGTGGGTGCGATGCGGCAGCTGCTGCTCGAGCATCGCGATCCCGGCACGCCGGTTGTCATCGGCCGCAACGTGTCCGGGCCCGACGAGGAGGTACGGGTGGTGCGGCTGGCGGACCTGAACCCCGCCGAGATTGACATGCGCTGCCTGTTGATCATCGGTTCATCGCAAACCTGTTGGCAGTCAACTGAATTCGGCGACCGGGTGTTCACGCTGCGCCGCTACCCCGGCTAGCCGCCGCAGTAGCGGATCGCGGCATCGCTCAGCCCAGCCCCGCCACCCATTGCGCGGCCTCCTGCACAGTGCCTACCGTGGCGACCCGCTCGGGCAGTGCTGGGCGCTGCACCATGACTACCGGAATATCAAGCGCATCCGCGGCATCCAGCTTGGCGCGGGTCATCTCGCCACCGCTGTTCTTGGTCACCAGCACATCGATGCGATGCTCGGCCATCAACGTCGCCTCGTCGTCGTAGCGGTACGGGCCGCGAGACAACACCAACCGATGGTGACGCGGCAGCACGCCGTCATCGGGCGCGGTGACGGCGCGGATCAAGAACCAGGCGTCACTGCCGGCGAAAGCCTTGGTGCCGGATCGGCCGGTGGTGAGAAAGACGCGTGCATACCCCTGCCGAGCAACGTGTTCAGCCGCCTCAGCGTCAGAGGCAACGACGGCGGCTGAGCCCGGATCCCACGGTGGCCGGGCCAGCACCAGATAGGGCAACCTGAGTTCGTCGCAGACCAGCGCGGCATGGGCGGTCATGGTGGCCGCGAACGGGTGCGTGGCGTCGACGACCGCGTCGATGCGCTCGTCGTGCAACCAGCGTCTGAGCCCGTCGACGCCGCCGAATCCGCCGATCCGCACCGGCCCGACCGGCAGGGCCGGATCGGGCACCCGGCCCGCCAGTGAGCTGACGATGTCGACCCGCGGGTAAAGGGCTTTGGCCAGCGCGCGGCCCTCGGCGGTGCCGCCGAGCAGCAGGACCCGCATCAGTGCGTCTCCCGGCGCGCCACCGAATACAGGTAGCTGTCGGTGAATCCTTCGGCGGCCAGCACATCACCGACGATGATGACGGCGGTCTTGGTGATGCCCGCCTGACGCATTTGGGCCGCGATGTCGGCCAGCGTGCCGCGCAGCACGGTTTGCTGCGGCCAACTCGCGAAAGCCACTACCGCTGCCGGTGTTTCGGAGCGGTAGCCGCCAGCCACCAACTGCGGGACGATGGCGTCGATCTGCGCGGCGGCCAGGTGCAGGATCAGCGTGGCCCCCGATCGGCTGAGGGTGACGAGGTCTTCACCGGGCGGCATGGCGGTGGACAGGGTGGAGACCCGGGTCAGCGTCACCGTCTGCGCAACCCCGGGCACGGTGAGCTCGCGTTTGAGGGCGGCGGCTGCGGCGGCGAAAGCCGGTACGCCGGGCACGATTTCGTACCGGATGCCGCGTGCGTCGAGGCGCCGGCATTGTTCGGCCAGCGCGCTGTACAAGGACGGGTCACCGGAATGCAGCCGCGCCACATGGTGGCCGGCAGCGTCGGCATCGACGAGCCGGGCGACGATTTCATCGAGCGTCAGCGGGCCGGTGTCGATGATCTGCGCGTTCGGCGGACAGTGCGCCAGTAGATCTTTCGGCATGATCGATCCCGCGTACAGGCAGACCGGACAGGTTTGGAGCAGACGCTGGCCGCGCACGGTGATCAGGTCGGCCGCACCCGGGCCGGCGCCGATGAAATACACCGTCATCGCTTGGTTACCGACCACTGCGTGACGGGGTACTGCGGGCGCCAGCCGGTGAACCCGCCCAGTGCCTCACCCTGATAGTGCTGAAAGCGTCGCAGTTCACCGCCGTGTTGTGAATATGCTTGTGCGAGTATGGCTTCAGATTCCACCGTGACGGCGTTGGCGACCAGTCGTCCGGTTGCCGGCAGGTGAGCCAGGCAGGCGTCCAGCAGGCCTGGGCTGGTCAGGCCGCCGCCGACGAAAATCGCCGCCGGCGTGGGCACCTCGTCGAAGTCCTCGGGCGCCTGACTGCGCACCTCTACCCGCACCCCGTTGGATGCGGCATTGAAAACGATGTTGTGGCGGCGCTTTTCGTCGAGCTCGAATGCCACCGCGGTACAGCCCCGGCCGCTGCGGCACCACTCCACGGCGATGCTGCCCGAGCCGGCCCCGACGTCCCACAACCGCTGCCCGGGTCGCGGCGCCAGCGCCGCCAGCGTGACCGCCCGGATGCCGTACTTGGTGATCTGTCCGTCGTTGGCGAAGGCGTCGTCGGGCAGCAGCATGACGCGCTCGTCGGGCAGGTAGCGCACCGCGATCAGATTGAGGTTCTGCACGTCGGCGGGCGGGCTGTCCGCCCAGTCGCGGACGGTGCCGTCGCGGCGACGCTCGAGCGGACCGCCGAGTTCCTCGAGCACGGTGAATTCCGAGTCGCCGCGGCCGTGCGCAGCCAGCGCCGCGGCCAGTGCGGTGGGCGTGGTGTGGTTGCTCGACAGCACGATCGCCTGGCCGCCGCGGCGCACCGCGGTGTTCGGTTCGGCCGTCACCAGACTGATCACTTCGGTGTCGTGGACGTTCCAGCCCATCCGGGCGCACGCCAACGTCACCGACGAGACATGCGGCAGCACCCGCACCTTGTCGGTGCCGAACATCCGGATAAGGCTGCCGCCGACGCCGTGCATCAGGGGATCGCCGCTTGCGACGACATGGACATCCGGGCCGTCGGCAGGCAACGTCTGCAAAGCGGGCAACACCGGCGACGGCCACCGGCGGCGCTCGGCCGTGACGGTGGCGTCGAGCAGGTCGAGTTGTCGGGCAGATCCGTAAACTGTTGCAGCTCTGCGCAATTCATTGCGGGATGCTTCGGAAATACCCGGCATGCCGTCGGCTCCGATTCCGACCACGACGATCATCGCGGCATCCGTCGCCACACGAACTGCGGCAGCAGCTTCAGCACGAAGAACAACGGCCGCAGCGCCCACGGGATCCATACCGTGCGCCTGCCCTTGGCCAGTGCGCGGGCTGTCGCGGCGGCGACCTGCTCGGGGGTACTGGACAGCGGCGCCGGCGACATGCCTGTGGTCATGCGGCCGATCACAAATCCCGGCCGTGCCAGCAACAATCGCACCCCGGTGCCGTGCAGTGCGTCGGACAGCCCGGTGGCGAAGCCGTCCAGGCCGGCCTTGGCCGACCCGTAGACGTAGTTGGCGCGGCGCACCCGCACCCCGGCGACCGAGGAGAACACCACCAGCGATCCATGTCCGGCCGCGCGCATGGCGGTGGCGAGGTGGGTGAGCAAGCTGATCTGAGCGACGTAGTCGGTGTGCACGATGGCCACCGCGTGTGCGGCGTCGGTCTCGGCGCGGGCCTGATCACCCAGGATTCCGAAGGCCAGCACCGCGGTGCCGATGGGACCGTGATCGGCGATGATCGCCTCGACCAAAGGGCCGTGGCCGGCGAGGTCGTCGGCGTCGAATTCTCGGGTGTGCACTGCGGTTGCACCCGCATCGAGCAGGGTTTTCACTTCAGCGCCGAGCTGGTCGGGGTTCCGTGCGGCGAGTACCACCGTGGCCCCGGGAGCCAGCCGGCGTGCGAGTGCGATGCCGATCTCGCTGCGGCCGCCGAAAATTACCACCGGAGCAACGCCCGTGTCGTCCACGGGTGTGATTATGGCCTGCGCTAGCGTGGAGGGCGATGGCCAAGACCACTACCCGTCTCACCGACGACGCACTGGCGTTCCTCACCGAACGCCACCTGGCCATGCTGACCACGCTGCGCACCGACAATTCGCCGCACGTGGTCGCGGTGGGGTTCACCTTCGACCCCAAGACCCACATCGCGCGGGTCATCACCACCGGCGGCTCGCAGAAAGCGCTTAACGCCGAACGCGGCGGGGTGGCGGTGCTGAGCCAGGTCGACGGCGCCCGCTGGCTGTCGCTGGAAGGCCGCGCGATCGTCAACAAAGACATCGACGCGATCCGCGACGCGGAGTTGCGCTACGCGCAGCGTTATCGCACCCCGCGGGCCAACCCGCGACGGGTGGTCATCGAAGTGCAGGTCGAGCGGGTGCTCGGTTCCTCGGAATTGCTGGACCGCGGCGAGTAAGTCTTTTCGTTCTTGGTGCCGCACGAAGTGAATTGCGGGCCCTACCGCCGGTCATTAGCCTCGCCTGCATCTGATCTCTATTGGGGGCGTGGCGATCTCGACGCCTCGTTGAGCGGAAAGGGGCCGATTGTGTTCGTCGACAGCGCGATGCTGCACTCGGGCAGTGGGCAGGCACACCGGGCGGGTGCGCACGCTCATCAAGCGGCAGCTCATCTTTCGCAGGCTGTGCTCGGCACGCAGATGTTCGGCGACTTCGCCGCAGCTGAGGCCTTCCACAGCGTGGCAGGATTGGCACGCGATCGCCATGCCCGAATTCTGTTGGGCCACCGTGAGACTCTTGACACCATTGCCGACAACGCTCACCTGGCCGCCGCGACGTTCACCGACATGGACGAGCAGAATGCCGGTCGCGTTCGGGCGGTGCGGTGCATCTCCGCTACCTGAAAATCCCGGGGCTGGTCACCAAGGCCGGCGGAAACCCGTGGTCGGTCAACAAAACCCTGCAACGCGGGTGTCCAGCGCAGATTTCCTCTCTGGCGCAAGCGTTTCACGACGCGGGGCACAGCACCGCCGAAGCCGACGCGGCCTTCGCAGAAGCGCTTGCGCGTTTCCGGGCGGCCTGGAACGGTGAAAACGGCGATCATCCGATCAACGACGCTGCCGAAGTCCAGCGCGTCACCACAACGCTTGGGGCACAGGCGGAAAAACTGCCCCAGATTGCGGTGGACCTGGAAAGCGCGGCCGCCGTCCTGGCCGAGGCACAGCGGGCCGCGGCCCGACGGATCGCGTTGCTGGAAGCCCAACTTCAGCGCCTCGACGATGAGATCGCAGAGATACATCACTTTCTGGACGGAGGCTATCTGTCCTCGAATGGCGAGCGAGAGGCGACCGCCGCCATCCAGACCATCCGGCGGAATGCCTGCGACGACACCGCCGACGCCCTGCACGACATCACCGATGTCAGACAGTCGTACTCCAAGGTTTTACAGCATCTGATGACGAAGCTTCGCGCTGAGGACGGATATGACGCTGCCGTCGTCGAGACGGTGGATGCGCACGATGCCACGACACCCGAACAAGCTGAAAGCGACGTACGCGCTGCGCTTTCCGGTGACCACGAGGCAGCAGCACGGGTCAACAGCGTGTTAAATTCGATCACCGAGGACCAGATCGCGGGACGAGTGCCCTTGACGCCCGAGCAAGCCTCGGTACTGAGTCAGCTGCAAGCGCAGCAGCATGGCATGACCGCGTACCAACTTTGGGGCGCAGCTGCGCGTCTCGGGGACCAGCAAGGGATGCTCGCGAACTCGTGGCAACTGTTGTGCAACCCGGCCATCTCATATCCCAGGACCGATCTCAGACCCGGCGCCATGCCCGCCGATGAGATTGTGCACGGTGGTTTGACGCAGTTACCCGCGGATGTTCAAGCCACTCTGAGCTCGCCCCAAGCGGAGAAAGCCGAGTGCACGCAGATGATTGCAGAGGTGATGATGAGCGGAAATAGGGCTCTACAAAAGAATTCTGAGCTGGACCGAGCGATGTTACGCAAGACGGCGGCGATGCTGAACAGCAAGGCGTGGTCGGACGACCCGGCGAGCCGGGGCGATAGCGACTCCCGCGACTTCATTTTGGACCCTATGGTCGCGAGTGCCTTGGCGGCGGTGTCACCCGATCACCAGGCAGTGCATGACGCGCTGGTTGGTGCCGGCGGCGGCGAGATGCTCGCCGGGATCACGCATCACTTGTGGTCCGATAACGGCGAACGGGCTGCGGCACTATTCAATTGGATCGGCGACGCCGCCCGTGGTCCGGAAGCTCAGCTCGCCGCTGAGACAGCTCGTGCCTACGGCCAGTACATCGGAACGCACGATCTGCTACACCTGCCCGGCCACCACACCCTCGGCAGTGCGAATCCGAACCTTGTCCGAAGCATGGCGCATGGCCTCGCACCGTACGTCAGCAACATCGCCGGCGTCGGAGGTGGTCTCACCGAATTCGGTGGGCCACTTGATGACCGCAGTTCCAGTGAAAACGGATCGATGCCGATCGCGAAAGGAATCTTTTTCGGTGCTAAGCACCGATACCGAGGCGCGCAACACCTTTAGCGGTCGCGCCGAGAGCCAAGCTCTGATTTTCGAGCATGCCTATGCCCAGGACTTGCTGAATCATGCACCGCACCTGGACAGCTACAACGGCAATCTGGGCGCCGCGATGACCCTGCGCGGCCTAGTCGATCTGGGAATCCACAACGGAGTCGAAGCAGAGGTCGAGAATCAACAGCTCGCAGCGGATGCCGCCAAGCGAGCAGAATATGACGCCCGCAAGCTCGTGTACGAAACGTCGCTCAAGGTCGTCAGTTCGGGCGTGGGCTTCATACCCGGCGGTGGCGCCGTAGCGGGCGCGGGCATCAATGTGACAGGCGGGATCATCGAGAACGACGTGCTGGGACCGGTTCCCTCAGCGTCTACTGTTCACGAGCACACGATGCCGCTGATGTCCACCGGCCGAATTGACCGCGAGATACTGGACGCACTCCTCGCATCCGGTCAGCCCATCCACCTCCCTGATGGCTACCTGACGAATGGACATATCGGGGACCCGGACGAGGTAGCGAGGGTGGTGTCGGGCTTGACCGCTGACGAATACGACCACGAGCTCAACCAAGCGTTGCGAGACTTCTACGCCCAGCACTTTGGCGACGGCCCAGGTCGGCCCCTAGTCCCCGACCAGCACATGATGAACCGGTACAACCTCATCGTCGCCAATCCCAATCCCTCGCAACAGCCGGACCACAAGCCGGGGAAGTAGAGAACCTGACTTGCTGTCGACCGGCTTCGCCGCGCTGGCGCTGAATATCCGAATTGGTCGATCGGCGCTAGCATCACCAATTGCCAGAGCGTCGCAGGTGGGCGCTTTCTGCGCGGTCCGGTGTGGAGGGGGAGTTCATCTGCGCCGGGTGCGGCAGTAACAGTTGAAAGGGTGCTATGAGCGGCGGGGACGGCGATCAGCTGAGGATCATCCTCGACCAGCTTTCAGGCTGCTCGGGGTCCCGGCGCCGCCGATGATCACGTCTGACCAGCTGGCAACGGGCAGCTCGGCGATAAGCCAGTTACTCCGGGCGTTGGGTGCGGCAGCCAACGCTGGCGATGCCGCCGACAACGGCGAGGCCCAGGCCGGGCACGCCGAGCGCGAAGCGAAAACCAATGAGGCGCTGGCCAAGTTCCCCGCCAACGAAGAGCAGGCAGCCACGCGGTTGGCCGGTGTGGCAGGCCAGGGCGAGATGTCGCAGATGCTGCAACAGATGCCGCAGATGGCCTCCGGGATCGCTGGGGGTATCGCCGGAGCGCTCGGCGGGCTACTGCAGCCGTTCAGCCAGATTCCGCAGCAACTGGCGCAGGCCGGGCAGCAGGCCATGCAAGCGGGGATGGGGATGATGCAACACGGCGCCGGAGCCGGCGAAATTGCCCCGGGAGAGCTTTTGGACGCGGAAAGCGAATTGGGCGGCGGGAGCAGCTTTTCCGGCGGCGGCGGTGGCGCTGCCGGTGGTGGCGGCGGTGGGGGAATCGAGGGCACCACACCGACAGCGATGCTCGGACCGCCACCGACTCCGACCGCCGGGACCGTGCCCGCCTCCTCCCAGACCGTCTCTTCCGTGGCTCCTGCCCCGCACGAGGCGCCCGCCGCCCAGCGCGGGGCGATGGGAGCAATGCCGATGATGCCGCCGGGTGCCATGAACGGGTCCGCTGGCGCAGGCAGCGAGACCAAGCCCGACACCAAACGCGTCGTCGGACCGACGGTGAAGAACGGAGCGCCGGTGCAAGGGCGCATCACCACACCGCCGCCGACCCCGGCAGTGGTCAAACACGTCGAGGGCAAGCCGGTGGCGACACGGCGCATTGTGCTGCCAGACAAAAGCGTGCCGACGGCGACGCGGACTCGCAGGGTTAACGCGGGCGGGCCGGCAGCGGGCGGCCGGGCAGCGGGCGGCGGGCAGCGGGCGGCGGGCGGTCGGCAAACTTTCAACCCGCCCTTAGATTCCTTGCTCAACTGGCAGATTCGGCACCGACCAGCAAAGCGTGACTGGTGGATGCGCGGATCAAAGATACGATCCACGCGTGTCGACTCTGCCTCCACCGCAGCCTCCGCCTATGCCCTGGCCTCCGGTTGGGCCTTCGCCGCGCCGGCCGTCGCGATTGCTCCCGCTTGCGTCACTAGGGCTCGCTCTTATAGCGATCGGCGTCGCCGTGGGCGCATGGTTGCACCCAATCCCGCAGTACCATCCGCCTGCGCCACCGACGTACACGAGTCAGCAGATTGCGGACGCGAAAGCGAAAGTGTGCGCTGCATACGGGAAAGTGCATGCTGCCTTTGCAGCAGTAAACGCCCACGACGGCGGCTTCCTGACTTAGGTCACCTTCGGCCGTCTTTTGAAACTGCGATTCGCTGACCCGCGGTTTGCTAGCTTAGTGCCCCGTCAGCACTAAGCGGGTAGTTTCGGGCGGTGGCGTACGTGCGGAAGGTGCGCACGGCCTCGGGCGCGGTGGCGGTGCAGGTCGTGCGGAAACATCGAGGTCAGTCAATCCTGGCGCATGGGATCGGCGCCACCCGATGCTCAGCTCGATTTGCTTGAGCAGGTCGCCGTATCGCGGCCGAGGATCGAAGGCGTTCTCGATATCGAGGTGCCGCTCGGGACCCAGTCCATCGATGGCGTCGACTGGCGCTCAAGCACCTTGTCCTTGTCGCCAGGCGTGTCCAAGGGTGCTCCGGTGCCGGCCGGGCGTACCGCGGCCACACATTCGCGGTTGCTCTACGACGTGCTCGGCACGGTTTATGACTGGCTGGGCTTCGATGTGGTCGAGGACTCGGTGTTTCGGGACTTGCTGATCGCCCGGATCGTCGAGCCCACTAGCAAGGTCGACGCTGCCCGAGTACTCGCTGACCTCGGTGCAGACACCGTGTCCTACAGGACGGTTCAACGGCATCTCGCCAAGGTCAACACCGGCAACTACCGGGAGCAGATCGCGGCCGAATGCTTCACCCACGCCTCGATCGGGGCGGGCTGGAGCCTTCTGCTCTATGACGTCACCACCCTGTATTTCGAGGCCGAGAATGAGGACGACCTGCGCAAGGTCGGGTATTCCAATTATCCCGAGGTCGTGATTATGCCGATCCCGGTGCCGGCGTGGCGATTCTCGTGCAGGTCGACGGAGGTTTCGGGGGCGGTTCGCGCGGCATAATCGTGCTGCGCGAGACAGCCTTCCTGATGGCATTGATTTGCCTATCAGGAGGAGAAACCTATGGATCGCACACGCAGTATCGATGCCGGTGATCGCCCGGCGTGGATCGATGACTTGCTCATCGAGTACGAGCAGTGGCTGGACCGTCAGCGGGGTTTATGCCAGTGACGGTGAGCAAATTCAGCAAGGCGGGCGGTGCAGTTCCTCGGGATGTTGGGCTCAGCCCGAGGTCTCGAGGTGCTTTCTGATGCCGGCATGGTCACTCGAGTTCATGGTCGAGTCCTGCAGTGACCGCAATAACGGAATCTTCGGCGAAGTCGATGGCGCGGTCGGTGCGTTCCTTCCTGCGATGTTTCACGCGACCGGCCGTATATCGGCCGATCTGTCGGGGGCGGTTCCAGTGTCGGCGGCCTGGCATTTGGCGTCGCTTCCAAGGCAGTACCGGCTGCAGATCTTGAGCATCTCCTGGGTGTCGCGTCGCGTCACTGCTGGACTGCTACCAATCGGCGACGCAATCTGCTGGTCAATTTGCCCGCGGGCAGCGAGATCGCCGCTCTGGGTCTCGACGATATCACTGGGCGGGCAGGGAGAACTGACACGTCGGCAAAGGCAACCACGTGAGCACGGTCGCCATCGGAACCCGGTGAGGCGATCGCGGCGTGGCTGGTCGACGGCAGGCCGGCCTGCGCGACGCGATCGGTGTTCACTACCGTCAAGCCCGCAGGGCGTCCGATATCGACCGCAGTGATCGCTCACCTGGTGGCCGCGGCGTGCCGAGACGCTGGGCTGGAGCGCATCAACGCGCACCGTTTTCGTCACACGCTGGCCACGCAGATGCTGCGCTGTGGGGCCTCACTGCCGGAGGTGAGTCAGGTGCTGCGCCACCGCAGCGCGCGCTCCACCGCCATCTACGCCAAGGTCGATGACGTCGCATTGCGGCCCTTGGCCCGGCCCTGGCCGACGATCACCGCGAAGACAGATCCCGATGCCGGTCAAGGCATGGCGCGCCCATGGCCGGGGGCACGGTCATGAAGACATTGCGCGAGAACGTCACTGACTACCTAGCGACCCGCCGGGCGCTGGGATCTAAAACTGAAGGCCTGAGCAAGCTGCTGTGGAGTTTCGTCGAGTTCTTATGAGCACGTGGAGCCACCGGGTCCACAACGACCTCGCAGTCCAATGGGCCACCACCCCGATCAAGGTCCCGGTCAGCGACGCGTTGATAGCTCGCCGACTGGACGCGGTGCGGATCTTCGCCCGATACCAGCATGCGTTGGATCCGCTCACCCAGATCCCAGCCGAAGAGCACCGGCCGCGACGCTACCGGCCCAAGCCGCCAAATATTCTCAGCCAGAACGATACCTGCGCGCTGCTGGCCGCGACAGGCATCCTGGAGCCAGCGTTCAAGGCGCTGACGTGGCGAACAATGATCGGGCTGCTGGCCGCCACCGGGCTACGCCCGGGCGAAGCGTGTCGGCTGGCCGTCAGCGACGTCAACCTGGCCGGCGGAGTGATTCAAGTGCTGGAGACGAAGTTCGGCAAGTCCCGGCTGGTGTTCATCCACCCGAGCACCGCCACCGTGATCGCCGACTACCTACAGGCCCGCCAAGCATGGGTCAGGGCCGGCACACACAGCAGCGCAACGGTTTTCCTCAACACCCGGCGCGCACCGATATCTCCGGACCGGCTCAATGCCACCTTCCGTGGGAGGACGTCGCGGCCGCCGGCGCCACCGCGCCGGGGCACCGGCCAGTCCGCCTGCACGATCTGGTGCCACACCTTCTCGCGGTGACCAATATATCCACTGGTACCGCGACGGCCACGACGTTCAAGCGCGACTGCCACTGCTGTCAACCTGGCTCGGCCACGTCGATCCCGCCTCGACCTACTGGTATCTGCAGGCAGTGCCCGAACTGCTCACCCTTGCCGCCGACCGCCTCGACAACGCCGCCCAAACCTCTGCCGCAAAGCCGGCGCCATGACCACCCCGACGCTGAGTTCGCTGCTGCAAGGGTTCTTCATCGACCGGCTGATGCGCCACCTGCAGGCCAGTCCACAGACCATCGCGGCCTACCGGGACACACCTTCAACTCCTGCTGACCTCTTCACCGCCGGCCAGACCAAGCGATCTCCGGCGCAGCCGACACTCGATGATCTCGACGCCACGATGATCGGAGCTTTCCTGAATTACCTTGACACCGAACGCCACAACAGCACCGCAACCCGCAATGCACGACTGGCCGCGATCCATTCGTTCTACCGCTATGCGCTGCCGCTGACCCCAGAATGCGCTCACACGGCCAGTCAGATCTTGGCGATCCCGCAACGCCGCCATAACCAGGCGACCGTGTCGTATCTGACCAGCACCGAGACTGATGCTTCCCTGGCCGCGCTGACCGAACCACCTGGTACGGCCGGACGCGACCACGCGCTGCTGCTCACCGCCGTCACGACCGGCCTTCGGGTCTCAGAGATCACCACGCTGAGCATCAGCGATGTCATCACCACGACACCGGGAGCCGCCGTGCACACCACCGGAAAAGGCCGAAAAGAACGTGCACAATTCGCTGACCAAACCCACCACGACCGTCCTGCGTTTACGCCAGGAGGCCGGTACTGCTGCCAGCAGTCCAGCCTTTCCGACCCAACGCACGACACCGATGTCGGCAGACGCGGTTCAACGGCTCGTCACCAAACATGCTGCCGCAGCGGCCCATACATGCCCATCGATCGCCGCCAAGCGCGTCACTCCGCACACGCTGCGTCACACCGCGGCGATGGCGCTGCTGCATGCCGGCATCGACACCTCCGTCATCGCCCTGTGGCTCGGCCACCAAAGCCCGGTCAAACTCATCTATCTGCACGCCGACACCGTCAAAGAACGAAAGCGCCCTGAGCCGCGTCAGCGGACCGAACACCACCCCGGCCGCTACCGGCCAGCCGATGACCTCATCAACTTCCTCCAACACTCCTGACGACCAGCAGCACGGAGCACGATTATGCGCCGCGCGAACCGCCCCCGAAACCTCCGTCGACCTGCAAATGAGAATCGCCACGCCGGCACCGGACGGCATAATCACGACCTGATAATTGGAATTATGCCGAGCTCGGCATATCTCCAAGGAGCGTCGTGTCGATCCTCAAATCGTTGTCGGGCTGTTGGTCGACCGCAGCGGATTCCCTTTGGAGATCGGCTGTTTCGAGGGAAACACCGCCGAGACCACCACGCTGATCCCGGTCGTTACCGCGTTCGCCGCCCGCCATGATCTCGGTGACACGCCGATGGTGATCGCCGCTGATGCCGGCATGCTGTCGGCGTCGAACCTGGCCGCGTTGGATGAGGCCGGGCTGGGGTTCATCGTCGGATCGCGGATGACCAAAGCGCCCGGCGATCTGGAGTCGCATTTCCATTGGCATGGCGACGCTTTCACTGACGGGCAGATCATCGACACTGTCAGCCCTCGGCACGCCAACAGCACCGTCAACGGCGGACGCACCGCGCTGGAGCCAGTCTGGGATCCCGACGAACACACCAACGCCTGGCGGGCGAGATCTGGTCGTAGTCGCCAAACGGGCACGCCGCGACCAGAAGACATCTCTACGCCCAAGAATCTCGTGCGCGGGCGGTGATCAACGGTGACCGTGTCGCCAAATCCACTCGCTTGCCAAGACCGCTGCCGGAGACCGCGTGCTCGATGAGGCTCGCCCGCACCGCGCGCAATCGCTGGTCGGCCCCGCAAGGATACGTCACCAACGATCCCCACCACTGCCGCCCGCGTGGAGAAGTGATCGCCCACTACTACGAGTTGTGGCGAGTGGAACGGTCATTTCGCATGTCCAAGAGCGACCTTCGCGCCCGACCGATGTTCCACCGCACCCGCGACGCCATCGAAGCCCACCTCACGATCGTCGTCACCGCCCTGGCCGTGGCCCACAACATCCAGGAACGCACCGGCCTGGCCATCGCCAACGTCATCAAGCAGCTGCGGCCCCTTCGCTCAGCAACCATCGCCATCAACGGGACCACCGAGACATTCCCACCCGAGGTCCCCGAGCCCCAGCGACAAATTCTGGCCAGCCTCAACATCCCCCAACCGGGGCACTAAGCAAAATGTCCTAACTCAGGTGGGCGCATGGTTGCACCCAATCCCGCAGTACCATCCGCCTGCGCCACCGACGTACACGAGTCAGCAGATTGCGGACGCGAAAGCGAAAGTGTGCGCTGCATACGGGAAAGTGCATGCTGCCTTTGCAGCAGTAAACGCCCACGACGGCGGCTTCGATCCTACCGCTAGCCTTGCAGTCGCCACCAGTTCGCGACAAGCTCTCGAAGTCGGTGGACAATACCTCCTCTCAACGCTTGCTAAAGAACCTGCCACTCCGCCTGATCTGGCGACGGCGGCACGCGGATTGGCTGACGATTATCAAGAGCTAGTGATCAGCTACTTAGCGGATGCCCGCGATTCGGACGTTGACACGCTGCGACGTTCAGTCGACAAACTTTCATCGCAAATTGATGGGTTGTGTAAGTGACGAGTTTTCCACCAGGTGAATGGTCCTTGATCCTCGTTGGCGATCAATGGCCGAGTGATCACGAAATAACCGTTGTCCAACAGGCAAGAAATAACCGTAAAGCTTGTAGAAATTCATTTCTGCAGTTCGCAGATGCGTTGAGTAGTGCACAGAAGCAATTTTTGGCTGAGCAGCGTGGGATAACTGTCGATGATCTTCGTCATAAATTTCGCGACGGAGAAAAGCGGGCTCGTCATACTGGAGAGAAGAACGCCGTGAAGGAGTCGGCGTATGATATCGCGCAGAACAGCGTGCAATGTCTTCGAGAAGCGTTAGCCGCTTTAGCCGAACAGGGTAACAGCGAAATTAAGACCATTCAAGAATCGAAAGAACCTGACGCCGCAAAGCTAGCACAAATTGTCCCAGTTATTCACCGGATGCGATCGTTAGATTCGTTGCTCAACTGGCCGATTCGGCACCGACCAGCAAAGCGTGACTGGCGGATTTGCGGATCAAAGATACGATCCACACGTGTCGACTCAGCCTGCTCCGCAGCCTCCGCCTATGCCCTGGCCTCCGGTTGGGCCTTCGCCGCGCCGGCCGTCGCGATTGCTCCCGCTTGCGTCGCTGGGACTCGCTCTCGTAGCGATCGGCGTCGCCGTGGGCGCATGGTTGCGCCCAATCCCGCAGTACCATCCGCCTACACCGCCGACGTACACGAGTCAGCAGATTGCGGACGCGAAAGCAAAGGTGTGCGCTGCATACGGGAGCGTCCATAGTGCAATCGAGGCGAGTGCTTCTCGCGACGTAGGCACTGATCCCACTTCTAAACTAGCGTTTGCTATTAATGGGCGGCAAGCATTATTGGCCGGCAGTCAGTATCTCAGAACGGTTCTGGGCTCGGAACCAGCCACTCCTAGTGGCCTCGCGGCAAAAATATCAAAGATTACTGATATCTACCAGGAATTAACCATCGATTATTTGAATGGCAAGACTGAGGTCCAGATGCAATCCATTACTCAGGTCGGAAATGAAACAGCATCCAATATCGAAAGCCTGTGCAAATGATGGATGTTCCACTCGCAGGGTTAACGCGTGCGGGGCTGCGGGCGGGCCAGCAGCGGGCGGCGGGCGGTCGGCAAACTTTCAACCCGCCCTTAGATTCCTTGCTCAACTGGCAGATTCGGCACCGACGAGCAAAGGGTGACTGGCGGATGCGCGGATCAAAGATACGATCCACGCGTGTCGACTCTGCCTCCACCGCAGCCCTCGCCTATGCCCTGGCCTCCGGTTGGACCACCGCCGCGCCGGCCGTCGCGATTGCTCCCGCTTGCGTCACTGGGACTCGCTCTCGTAGCGATCGGCGTCGCCGTGGGCGCATGGTTGCGCCCGATCCCGCAGTACCATCCGCCTGCGCCACCGACGTACACGAGTCAGCAGATTGCGGACGCGAAAGCGAAGGTGTGCGCTGCATACGGTAAGGCAGACCACGCCGTGATGGCTAATACCGGGAGAAACGGGGACGACGACCCAGCCACGCAACTCGGGTTGGCCGCAAATGCGCGGATTGCACTTTTTGACAGTGGACAGTATTTGTTGAAAATCCTGGGGCAAGAGCCGGCGACACCGCATGACCTCGCCGAGGAAACACGAACGCTTGCCGACCACTATCAGCAATTGGCGTTGCAGTATATGTCCGAGGCTAACGATCCTGAACTTACGTCAACACGTAAAGAAGTCGATAGGTCTGCATCCAGACTCAGTGAGATGTGCAAGTGACCTTCCCACCAGGTAAATGGTCACGATTGCTCAACGGCGATCAGCGCCCTGATGATTAAGATCTAGAAGTAATGTCCCAATGTAAGGTTAACCGCGGCTAATACACGCGAAGCATTTACACATTTTTTTCGGATGTTCTAAAAACAGCACAAGACATTCCATTAGCAGAACAGCGAGGACTTACTGCAGACGATCTACGCAGATCGGTTAATAAGGGAGAGATACGCGCGGGACGTGGCGAGCAGGAATGCAGCCAAAGAACGATTTTATGGTACTGCGCATGAAAGTATCGTTGCTTTACGACAAGACTTGACTGCCCTTGCGGCAGAAGGAAACCAAGAAAATTGAAGCGTGCGGAGGCGACGGCGACTCGCAGGGTTAACGCATGCGGCGGGCTGCGGGCGGGCCGGTAGCGGGCGGCGGGCGGTCGGCAAACTTTCAACCCGCCCTTAGATTCCTTGCTCAACTGGCAGATTCAGCACCGACCAGCAAAGAGTGACTGGCGGATGCGCGGATCAAAGATACGATCCACGCGTGTCGACTCTGCCTCCACCGCAGCCCTCGCCTATGCCCTGGCCTCCGGTTGGGCCTTCGCCGCGCCGGCCGTCGCGATTGCTCCCGCTTGCGTCGCTGGGACTCGCTCTCGTAGCGATCGGCGTCGCCGTGGGCGCATGGTTGCGCCCGATCCCGCAGTACCATCCGCCTGCGCCACCGACGTACACGAGTCAGCAGATTGCGGACGCGAAAGCGAAGGTGTGCGCTGCGTACGGAAGCGTCCATAGTGCAGTAGGAATTAACATGGCCCGGGATCTGGGGCCAGACCCGACGGCTGAGTTGACCGTGGCGGTCGGTGCACGACAATCGCTAATCGCGGGCAGTCAGTACCTTCTTACTACACTTGCCGACGAACCGGCTGTGGCACCAGACCTAGCATCAGCGATTCACAAGCTTGCAGTTCTGTTCCAGGGTTATGCCATGAATTATCTCAATGGTCAGACAAATGCCGAAATGGCGTCGAGTTTAAGAGATGGAGATGAAACTACATCGGTAATTGAGAAATTGTGCCAATGACTGAGTTTCCCCCAGGTAGGTGGTCGTATTTAATTATCGGAGACCAATGGCCCACCGATCAGGATCTTACAGCACTCAATATCGGAAGGAATAACCGCGAAGCGCTAGAATCTAGCTTCACTCACTTTGTCACTCTCCTACGCGCCGCTCAGACAGGACCGTTTAGTAATCAACGCGGTTTAACCGCCGAAGATCTTCGCAACGCTTTTCGCCACGGAGAAAAAGCTGTTCAGCGAGTCGCAGAAAAGAACACCATTAAAGCGTCCGCATATCGCATGGCCTACGACAGCGTGTTGAGCCTTCAGCATGATCTCACGAAACAATTGCGACGGAAGCTAGAGCGTCGCAGGTGGGCGCTTTCTGCGCGGTCCGGTGTGGAGGGGGAGTTCATCTGCGCCGGGTGCGGCAGTAACAGTTGAAAGGGTGCTATGAGCGGCGGGGACGGCGATCAGCTGAGGATCATCCTCGACCAGCTTTCGCAGCTGCTCGGGGTCCCGGCGCCGCCGATGATCACGTCTGACCAGCTGGCAACGGGCAGCTCGGCGATAAGCCAGTTACTCCGGGCGTTGGGTGCGGCGGCCAACGCTGGCGATGCCGCCGACAACGGCGAGGCCCAGGCCGGGCACGCCGAGCGCGAAGCGAAAACCAATGAGGCGCTGGCCAAGTTCCCCGCCAACGAAGAGCAGGCAGCCACGCGATTGGCCGGTGTGGCGACACGACGGATTGTGCTGCCGGATAAGAAGCGTGCGGACGGCGACGGCGACTCGTAGCCGTTCCGTGCGCGGCGGGTTAGTGGCGCAAATTATGTTCAGTCCGAAACTGCTGTTTGACATGCAATTCTGAGTATGTCAGCAAAGGGCGACTGGCGAATTTGCGGATCAACGATACGATCCACCCGTGTCGACTCAGCCTGCTCCGCAGCCCTCGCCTACACCCTGGCCACCGGTTGGACCGCCGCGCCGGTCGTCGCAATTGCCAGCACTTGCGTCACTGGGACTCGCTCTCGTAGCGATCGGCGTCGCCGTGGGCGCATGGTTGCGCCCGATCCCCCAGTACCATCCGCCTGCGCCACCGACGTACACGAGTCAGCAGATTGCGGACGCGAAAGCGAAGGTGTGCGCTGCATACGGCATGGTAAGTAGAGCAATTGCAGCTACGAGTTCACGCGACAAGGGCTCCGACTATACGACGCAGCTTGCCTCAGCTGTAAACGCTCGTCAGGCGCTCCTCGCGGGCAGCAGTTATCTTTCAACAACTCTCGAAAATGAGCCAGCAACTCCGCCGGACCTCGTGAGGGAGGTTCACAAGCTTTCGAACGCGTACCAACAACTTGCGATCAAACTTCTGGGCGACTCTCCTGAGGCTGATATAAATTCCTCCGTGCATTCCGGTGACGAAGCAACAACGACCGTCGAAGGTCTCTGCAAATGAGGAGATTCGGCTACAGTGACTGATTTACCTCCTGGCGAATGGACAGCAATCCTTGTCGGCGACCAATGGCCAGACTCCGGAGATGTCGCAGCACTCGCGGACGCAGGCCTCCATCGCACGAACACGGAAGCGGCGTTTCATCTTTTTGCTGACCAGTTGCGTAATGCACAGCGGGGCCCGCTCGCGCCTCAACATGGGCTAACGGCTGACGATCTCCGTGAAAAATTTCGCTTCGGTGAACATCTCGCGCAGTATGTTTCGGAAAAGAATGGTACTAAACAAAGGGCATACGCTACCGCTCTTGAGAGCATTGAAACTCTTCGACAAGAGCTTACCGCTCTAGCCGCCGAGGGCAATCAGGAGATTAAAGCCATCCAGAACTCGAAAGCCGATTCCTCTACGAAACAAACTCAGATTATCGCCGCGATACATCGATATCGAGCGCTGGCAAACCTCGCTGCGGCAAAGGCCGGTGCTAGCATCTTAGATGCGATTCAGCGAATTCTCGACGGAGAAGGGCGCGGTCAATCCGCGCGCGATTATGCGCGAACACAGGGCGCGAATCTCGAGGAAATGTTCCGCCAACCGGATGACGAGTCAGAACTGAACGCGCGAGTACACGCCGCGCTCAATAATCCCACATCACCGTTGGGCCAGCTCTCGAATTTTAAGAACCCTTCGGCACCTCCGTTACCACAGCAAGGAAGCACTGACCGGCTCGCGGCAACCGCCGGAGTAGGCACTTCACCGCACGGCAGTCACGCTCGTCCATACAATTCATTGCCGACAAATTCGCACCCATCCATGGCCGCTAGTGCGACGGCTGCGGCAAACCCTTCAGGACAGGGACCACAAACCCAAGCTGTCGCAAGTCACCCGTTCCAAGGTCGGGCGCCATCCGTAACTCCACCACCGACCAATTCCATGGTGCCGACTGCTCCGACAGTCTCCATGCCTAAGCCGCCAAGTTCGCCGTTACAGGAGCTGCCAACAAGTGTCGCCATACCACCGCAACTCACCCCATCCGAACTAGCACAGAGCTTCAACCGAGGCCTCGAGTCCGGCGCACCTTTCTCCGCCGCCGCCCCCTCGCTGCCGCACGCCGCGACCACCTCGACCGAACCGCAGATCGCCCACCCGATACCGACGACCCCAGCAGCCGTATCCACACCGCAATTGCATCTGCCGGTGACTGATTCGCCGGCACCTGTTCATCACGCGCCCGCTCCCGAGGCCACACCACCGGCCCCGCAGACTGTCGCCGCTGCACCGCCGCCTATCGCGCCCGCCGTCGCACCGCCGGCAGTCGGCTCGCTTCCGTCATACGGCGCGGATCTGCGGCCCCCGATTTCGACAACCTTGACTCCTCCGGCGCCGCCAAGCCCGCCACCACCGGTACCGGGCACGCCGGCATCGGCGCCCGTCAGCCCTGCATCCGGCCAGTCCGGCACTGGGCAGCCCACCGTCGTGCGTCAGACGCCCACGTCGACTCCCCCGCCACCGTCGTCGGGAACGCACGTGGCCGCGCACGCCGTCGCCGCAACCGCCACCGGCGCCGCCGCGGGCGAGGCCTCAGCCAACGCAACCGCCAAGGCGCGCCTGCAACGCTTGGTCAACGCCGTTGCCCGCCAGCAACCTCGTCTCGCCTGGGCCGCTGGGGAACGTCCCGACGGAACCACCCTTTTGACAACGGATTTGGCTTGCGGATGGGTGCCGCCGGGCATCGATCTGCCGGCTGCGGTAAAGCTGCTGCAACCGGCCCGCCGGCGCGGCACCCTGGAATCCCTGCTCGGTGAGGTTGCCGTCACCGCCAGTTACGCACCGATCCACCAACTGCCGGATGAGGACGACATCCCAGCGACGGCGACCTCGCCGCGACCCCGATCCACCACGGAGATAAAGGAATTCGGCTGGCAGCTGACACAGGCCACCCAGTGGCGCGACGGCCTACCGCGCCTGGCGCATACGTTAGCCAAAGCAGCCTGCGCGGGCACCGGCGTGTTGGACTCCGAGATCGACCTTCTGCAAGAGCACCTGGACGCGATCAGCACCAAGGTGCTCGACAGCTACCCCGGTCGCGTCGACCGCCACGATGTCGGCAACTGGCAGCTGCTGGCAGCGCTCGATGCGCTCATCGCCGGCGACAAGACAGCCGCCAACTACCACCTCGCGTGGTTCGTGGCCTGCAAGTCCGAGCCCACGCCGGGGTAGTCCGCAACGAACAAGGGCGTCCAATGCCGGCTGACGAGCATCAGCCCAGCACTCAATCGACCGGCACCACGATCAAATCGTGCGGCCGGTTGTTGACCGAAACCGCGCCGTCGTCGGTCACCACCACAATGTCCTCGATGCGGGCACCCCACCGGCCCGGGAAATAGATACCCGGCTCAATCGAAAACGCCATCCCCGCCCTCAGAGGCAAAGAATTGCGTGCGACGATGTAGGGCTCTTCGTGCACGCTCAGTCCGATGCCGTGCCCGGTGCGGTGCACGAAATAGTCACCAAGTCCGGCTTCCGCCAACACATCTCGTGCGGCAGCGTCTACCTGCTCGGCCGTCACTCCCGGGCGGACTACGTCGAAAGCCGCGCGTTGCGCCCGCTGTAGCAGCGAATATTGTTGCGCCACTTCCGCACTCGGCTCACCAATGCTGTAGGTGCGGGTCGAATCGGAGTGATACCCGGGCTCGTAAGTGCCGCCGATGTCGACCACCACGATGTCCCCCGCCGCCAACTCGCGATCTGAATACCCGTGATGCGGGTCGGCGCCGTGCGGGCCCGATCCGACGATGATGAACGCGACATCGGAATGGCCTTCGGCGACAATTGCTTTGGAGATATCAGCGGCGACGTCGGCCTCGGTGCGGCCTGGGACCAGCATCGAAGGAACACGAGCATGCACCCGGTCGATCGCCTCACCCGCCTTAACCAGCGCGTCGATCTCCGCTTCCTCCTTGACCATTCGCAGCTCGCGTAACACGTCAGTGGCCAGCACCGGCATCACACCCAGCGCTTCGGCCAGCGGCAGCAGATGCAACGCCGGCATGGAGTCCGCCACCGCCGCGGCCGCCGCGACATCACCCAACGCGGTGGCCACCAACTCATACGGGCTCTCCCCGTCGACCCAGTCCCGCACCCGCAGCCCCAATTCCACTGCGGCCGAATCCTTCAACGATGCGAGCTCCAGCCGCGGCAACACCACCGTCGGGTCGCCGTCCGCGGGCAGCACCAGAGCCGTCAGTCGCTCAAAGGTCTCCGCGCGCGAGCCCAGCAGATATCGCAGGTCATAACCCGGAGTGATCACCAGACCGGCCAGACCGGCCCGGGCAGCCAACTCAGCGGCGGCCTCCAGCCGCCGCGCATAGACCGCAGCGTCGAATCGATGGGAGTTCATGGCAGCCAGGCTATCCGGCCCACCTGGCAGTATGGTCCGCATGCCCGCTCCCCTTGTGCTGCTGGACGGTGCCAGCATGTGGTTTCGCTCGTTCTTCGGGGTGCCGTCATCGATCAAATCTCCGGACGGACGGCCCGTCAACGCCGTTCGGGGCTTCATCGACTCGATGGCCGTGGTGATAGGCCAGCAGAAGCCGGGCCGGCTGGCGGTGTGCCTGGACCTGGACTGGCGCCCACAATTCCGGGTCGACCTCATCCCGTCGTACAAAGCGCACCGGGTCGCCGAGGAAGAACCCGCGGGCCAACCCGACATCGAGGAAGTGCCCGACGAGCTGTCGCCGCAGGTCGAGATGATCATGGAGTTACTCGACGCGTTCGGTATCCCTACCGCGGGCGCACCCGGCTTCGAGGCCGACGACGTGCTGGGCACCCTGGCCGCCGCGGAGAAAGACGATCCGGTGGTGGTGGTCAGTGG
This sequence comes from Mycobacterium kiyosense, assembly GCA_021654635.1. Lineage (NCBI taxonomy): Bacteria > Bacillati > Actinomycetota > Actinomycetes > Mycobacteriales > Mycobacteriaceae > Mycobacterium > Mycobacterium kiyosense. Next base: position 2,737,674 of record AP025179.1, on the reverse strand, counting down.
AGACCGCGACCTACTGCAGGTGGTGTCCGACGATCCCGTCCCGGTCCGGGTGCTCTACCTGGGCCGGGGTCTGGCGAAAGCGTCCTTGTTCGGGCCGAAGGAAGTGGCCGAACAGTACGGGGTGCCGGTGGATCGGGCCGGCCCCGCCTACGCCGAACTGGCGCTGCTGCGCGGCGACCCGTCCGACGGCCTGCCCGGTGTGCCGGGAGTCGGGGAGAAGACGGCGGCCACCCTACTGGGTCAGCACGGCTCGCTGGAGCAGATCCTGTCCGCGGCCGACGACCCCAAGTCCAAGATGGCCAAAGGACTGCGGGCCAAGCTGCGCGCCGCCGCCGACTACATCGAGGCCGCCGGCGCCGTGGTGCGGGTGGCCACCGACGCACCCGTCACGTTGTCGACGCCGACAGACACGCTGCCGCTGCACGCTGCGAACCCCAAGCGCACAGCGGAATTGGCCAGCCGTTACGGCGTGGGCTCCTCGATCTCGCGACTGCAGAAAGCGCTCGACGCGCTCTAGACCTACTGAGGGCGGCCGACCTCGTAGGTGCCCTTGTCGTCCTGGAACGTCACCGTGACGTGCTTGGACGCGCCGTCGATGCTGACAGTGCAGTCGAAGGTGCCGCCCTTCTTCACCTTCGGGTTGGCGCCGTTGTTGCACTTGACGTCTTTGACGTTCTTAGCGCCGTAACCGTTGGTTTCGTCGGTCAGGATCTGCTGCACACCGGAGTTGGCCTTGCTGACGTCCAGCTCGGTGGTGATGAAAAACCCGGGCACGACGAAGCCGAGTATCCCGATGACGACGAGGAACAGCGCCGCGATCCCGCCGACCACACCGAAAATGAACCCTTTGGAGCGCTTGCGGCCCGCCCCGGGCTGGACGTACGGCGCCTGCCCCGGGTATTGCCCCGGCTGGCCGTACTGGCCGGGCTGACCCGGCTGACCGTACTGGGGGGTCTGGCCGTACTGCTGGGCCGGCTGGCCGTACTGCGGCGTCTGACCGTACTGCGGGGCCGCGCCGTACTGGGTGGCTGCCGAGTTGGGGTCGTAACCGGGCTGGGAGTACTGCGGATAGGCGGTCTCAGCCTGCTGTTGGTAACCCGGGTACTCCGCGGCCGGATATGACTGCGCATGCCAGGTCGCGTCCTGACCGCCCGGCTGCTGCTGCCAGGGCGACCCGGCCATCGTCGGGTCCGAGGAACCCTGGCCTGGCTGCTGCCACCTGGGGTCCGGTCCACTCATCGTTGCTCCTCAGTCCAATCTTGCGCGGCACAGTCCGGATGTAACCGTAGCTCGGGCCAAGCCTACCCGGCATCAACTGCGACGACGCCGCGCCGAACATCATTGATAGCGCGCTTGGCTGCCGCCCGCACGTCGGGATCGGGTGCGGCGTTGCGCACCTGGTCGAGCAGGTCGAGCACCTGACGGCACCAGCGCACGAAGTCCCCCCGCCGACATCGGTGACCCGCTGCCCACGGCATCGGCGGCGTCCAGGGCCGCCGCCAGGTCCCCGGTGCGCGCCCACCGGTAGATCACCGACACGAAGCCGTCGTCGGGTTCGCGGCTCTGCGTGATCCGGTGGGTTTGTTCGTCGGCCCGCAGCGCCGTCGACAACCGGGCCGTCTGCAGCAGCGCCTGGCGCAGCGCCGGGGTGGGGACGTCGCGGCCGAACGGTGCGCCCGGACCGTCACCGCCGCGCGCCTCGTAGAGCACCGCCGATACCACCGCCGCCAGCTCGGGGGGCTTCAGACCCGCCCACGCGCCGGTGCGCAGGCACTCGGCCACCAGCAGGTCGCTCTCGCTGTAGATGCGGGCCAGCAGCCTGCCGTCGTCGGTGACGCGCGGATCGTCGGCGGGGCCCTGGATGAACTCGCGCTCGGTCAGCAACCCGACGATCCGGTCGAAGGTACGCGCCAGCGAGTTGGTGGCGGCGGCCACCTTGCGTTCCAGCTGCGCGTTGTCGCGTTCGATGCGCAAGTAGCGTTCGGCCTGGCGGACCTGCTCCTCGACGCCCGGCGAATTGTGCAACGGATGGCGCCGCAATTGTTCACGCGCCGAAGCCAATTCGGGATCGTAGTGCGCGTTCTCCTTGTCCCGCCGGGCTTTCGGGATGGCCAGTCCCTCAGCGGCCGACAGCAACGCCGACGCCAGGTCGCGCCGTACCCGCGGCTGGCGGTGTTCGACCCGCTTGGGCAGCGTCATCGTCCCGATCAGCGGCGTAGTGCCCGAATAGTCCGCCGAGGAGATCCGCCCGGCCCAGCGGTGTTCGGTCAGCACGAGCGGCCGAGGGTCGTCGCGGTCGCGTGCGGATTCCAGGACGACGGCCAGGCCACCGCGGCGACCGTGGGTGATGGTGATGATGTCGCCGCGGCGCAGCGCGGCCAGCGCGTCGGAGGCCGCCTGGCGCCGGTGCAGTCGGGAGGCGCGGGCCTGGGAGCGATTCAGGTCGGTGATCTGCGCGCGCAGCCGGGCGTACTCCAGGACGGGTGCGTCGTGTCCGCCGATCTCGGCGGCGATCTCGTCGAGCATGGATTTTCCGCGTTCGATGCCGCGCACCAGCCCGACCACCGACCGGTCCGCCTGATACTGCGCGAACGACTGCTCCAGCAGCCGGTGCGCCTGCTCCGGCCCCAGCTGACGGACCAGGTTGATCGTCATGTTGTACGACGGCGCGAACGAACTACGCAGCGGAAAGGTACGCGTGGAGGCCAGGCCCGCCACCTCGGACGGCTCGACGTCCGGCGTCCACAGCACCACCGCGTGGCCCTCGACGTCGATGCCGCGCCGACCTGCCCGACCGGTCAGCTGCGTGTACTCCCCCGGGGTCAGCGGCACATGCTGCTCTCCGTTGAACTTCACCAGCTTCTCCAGCACCACGGTGCGGGCCGGCATGTTGATCCCCAACGCCAGGGTCTCGGTGGCGAACACGGCCTTGACCAGGCCCGCGGTGAACAATTCCTCGACGGTGTGACGGAACGCCGGCAACATCCCGGCGTGGTGGGCGGCCAGGCCACGCAGTAGGCCTTCGCGCCATTCGTAGTAGCCCAGCACCGCCAGGTCGGCGTCGGCCAGGTCGCCGCAGCGATGCTCGATGACCTCCGCGATCTGCGCGCGTTCGGCCTGGGTGGTCAGCTTCAGCGGTGAACGCAGGCACTGCTGGACGGCGGCATCGCAGCCGACGCGGGAGAACACGAACGTGATCGCCGGAAGCAGTCCCGCGGAGTCCAGGGCCGCGATCACGTCCGGGCGCGCCGGTGGCCGGTAGAAGCGGGGGCGCTCGGGCCTGCCCTGATGCCGCCGACGGGGTTGCCAGTCCGTCATCCGGTCGGCTTCGCGGCGATGCGCGATGTGGCGGGTCAGGTCGGGGTTGACGTGCGGTTTTCCCTTGGGGGACGTGGGTTGGGCGCCGTCTCGGCGGTAGTCGAAGAGGTCGAAGAGTCGCTTGCCGACCAGGACGTGTTGCCATAGCGGCACCGGCCGGTGCTCGTCGACGACGACCGTGGTGTCGCCGCGGACGGTCTGGATCCAGCCACCGAACTCCTCGGCGTTACTGACCGTCGCCGACAAGCTCACCAAGCGCACCTCGTCGGGCAGGTGCAGGATGACCTCTTCCCACACCGGGCCTCGCATCCGGTCGGCCAGAAAATGCACCTCGTCCATCACGACATGCGAAAGCCCTTGCAGCGCAGCAGAATCCGCGTAGAGCATGTTGCGCAGCACCTCGGTGGTCATCACCACCACCGGAGCGTCGGCGTTGACCGACAGGTCGCCGGTCAACAGGCCGATCTTGTCCTTGCCGTAGCGGGCGGTGAAGTCGGTGTGCTTTTGATTGCTCAGCGCCTTCAACGGCGTGGTGTAGAAGCACTTGCCGCCACCGGCCAGCGCAAGGTGCACGGCGAATTCGCCGACTATCGTCTTGCCCGCCCCGGTCGGCGCGCAAACCAGCACGCCGTGGCCCTGCTCGAGCGCGGCGCAGGCGCGCCGCTGAAAGTCGTCGAGCTTGAACGACAACTCGGCGGCGAAGCGGGTCAGCTCGGGCGGATCAGGAGACGCCGTCATGCATTCCGTCCTGCGCGAGCGTCCCCAAAACGACGGTCGAGAGGCCGTTTGACCATACATATGGGGACGCTCGCGGCACGGTGGCCCGCGCTCGCGGCACGGTGGTGTGCGCTCGCGGCACGGTGGTGTGCGCCCGCGGCACGGTGGCCCGCACTTGCGGCACGGTGGTATGCGCTCACGACAAGGCGGTATGCGCTCGCGCTCAGCAAACGAGCCACCGGATCAGGTGACGTCGTCATGCGTCACGCCGATCACCGAGGGCGCCGGAATCGGCGAGGGCGGCTCGATCACCGAGGCTTCGTCGTCGGGAATCGCGGCGGCCTCCCGCTTGGCTTTGCGCTTGTCGTGCAGCCGAGCGATCTGGATGGCGAACTCGAGCAGAACCGTCAGTGCCAATCCGAGCGCTGTCATCGAGAACGGATCCGAGCCGGGTGTGAACACCGCCGCAAACAGGAACATCGTGAAGATCAGGCCACGCCGCCAAGCCTTGAGCCGCTCGTAGGTCAGCACACCGACGAAGTTCAGCATCACGATCAGCAGCGGAAATTCGAAGCTGACGCCGAACACCACCAGCAGATTGATCAAGAATCCGAAATAACGGTCGCCGGACAACGCCGTCACCTGGACGTCGCTGCCGACCGTCAACAAGAAGCTCAGCGCCTTGGACAACACCAGGTAAGCCAGCCCCGCGCCCGCCACGAACAAAAACGCCGCCGGGATCACGAACGCGACCGCGAACCGGCGTTCCTTCTTGTACAGACCGGGCGTGACGAACGCCCACAACTCGTAGAACCACACCGGGCAGGCCAGCACCACCCCGGCCGTCATCCCGACCTTGAGCCGCAACATGAACTGGTCGAACGGGGCCGTGGCCAGCAAGCGGCACTGGCCGTCGGCGCTGATGCTGGCGCGCGCCGACTGCGGCAGCGCACAGTACGGATGCCGCAGCCACTCGCCTAGGCTCTCCAGCCCGAAGATCGGGTGCGAATACCAGACGAAGCCGAAACCCGTGGTCACCAGGATCGCAGCGATAGAGATCAACAGCCGGGCACGCAACTCGGTCAGATGGTCGACCAGCGACATCGTCCCGTCGGGGTTGACCCGGCTGCGCCGGTTACGCGGGTCGAGCCGTCTGAGAGGACCTAGAGCGCGCGCTGAGGCCCTGGAACCTTTCACCAGGTCAGGATGACGCCGGACTAGGCCGGCCGCGCCTCGGTGTGACCCTGCTCGGCACCCGTCGGGGGTTCGACGCGCTGCGACTGCACCGGCGTGGGCGACTCGATCGAGGCCTCGGCCTTGTTCTCGCTCTGCATCTCGCGGACTTCGGACTTGAAGATCCGCAACGACTTACCCAACGAACGGGCCGCATCGGGGAGCCGCTTGGCACCGAACAGCACGATCACCACAATGGCCAGGATCACCCAGTGCCACGGTTGAAGACTGCCCACTTTGATTACCTCCAGACGTTGGCCCCGATGTTACCGCAGGACGGGCCCACCCCTGGGACAAGCGAGTCGCGCGCCGCGGCTCAACACGGCATCAGCCGAGCTCAGCGGCCTGGTACGCCGCGAGAGCCGCCTCCGCGGCCCCGCGGACCCGCTGCGCCAGCGACTCCGGCGCCAGCACCGTCACCTCGGCTCCGAAGCCCAGCAACAGCCGCGTCATCCAATCCTCGGAGGCATAGGTCATCGTCACCTCACACGAACCGTCGGGCAGCTCGCGGGCGTCGCGCATCGGGTAGTACTCGAACATCCACGACGCCGACGGCGCCACCCGCAGCGTGGCCGCCGGCAGCGACGGGTCGCCGTCGAATAGCGACGTGTCCGGCGGCGACTGCACCGCCGGTTCCGGTGGTGTGGCGGGTTCGCGCAGGTCGCTGGCATCGACGATGCGGTCGAACCGGAACAGCCGCACCCCCTCCGCCTCGCGCGACCACGCCTCCAGATAGCTGTGACCGCCGATCAGCAACACCCGGATCGGGTCGACCGTGCGGGTGGTCAGCGAATCGTGCGAGGCCGCGTAGTAGTCGATGGACAGGGCGTGCTTGTCCCGGACGGCGGCGCGCACGGTGGCGGCCGCGCTGCTCTCCAGCGCAGCCGGTTCGTCGACGGCGGTCGCGGCGTTCTCGTGCCCGACGGCGCCGGCCGCGGCGGCGATCTTGGCGATGGCGCTGCGGGCGGCCTGCGGATCCACCACGCCGGGGATATCCGCCAGCGCCCGCAGTGCCACCAACAAGCCGGTCGCCTCGGGCGAGGTCAACCGCAGCGGCCGGTCGATACCCGCCGAGAACGTCACCTGGACCGTGTCGCCGGAAAACTCGAAATCGATGAGATCGCCGGGCAGATAACCCGGCAGGCCGCACATCCACAGCTGGTTCAGGTCGGCCTCGAGCTGCTTGTCGGACACGCCGAGCTTGGCCGCCGCCTCGGCCTTGGTGATGCGCGGGTTGGCGGTCAGGTACGGCACCATGTTCAGCAGCCGCACCAGCCGATTCGACAGTTCGGTCATGCCGGCGGCTCCCCGATTCCGGCGGCCGCACGCAGCCGGTCCAGCACGTCCTCGCGCAGCGACGGCGGCGCCACGACGATCGCATCCGCACCGTAGCCGGTGACGTCGCGCGCCAACCGGTCGCTGGACCCGATGTCGATCTCGATCACTTCGCCGTCGCGTCCGGCCAGCCGCCGCGGTCCCAGCGACCTGCCAGCGCGGCGCAGCGCGGTGGCCCGCCCGTCGGCAACCCAGACGGTGGCCTGGGCACCCGAGGGCGCTTCGGCCTCGGCTACGGCGGCGGCCACGATCGCGGACAGGTCGAGTCCGTCGGGCACCCTGACTGCGCCGGGTTCCCCGACGGGCTTCACACCGGCGCCGATACGTGAGATCCGGAAGGTGCGGGTGGCGTTGCGGTCCCGGTCATGGCCGACCAGATACCAGCGGCCCTTCTCGGTGATCACCCCCCACGGCTCCACGGTGCGGGTGACATACGGCTCGGCGCGCGACGGCCGGTGCGGGAACTGGACGGCCTGCCGGGATTCGATGGCCGCCAACAGGATTCCCAGCACGTCCTCCGACCCGCGCAGGCCGGGTACCCCCGGCGGCGACGCGATGGCCACCGGCGCGCTTTCGAAGGGGTCGACGTCCACGCCGGCGGCGCGCAGCTTGAGCAGGGCGCCCTGGGTGGCGGTGATCAGTTCGGGCGATTCCCAGAGTTGGGTCGCCACGGCCACTGCGGCCGCCTCCTCCGCGGTCAGCTCGACGGGCGGCAGCGCGTAGGCCTCCCGGTTGATCCGGTACCCCTCGGTGGGGTCCAGTTTCGACACCCGGCCGACCTCCAGCGGGATACCGAGGTCGCGCAACTCGTTCTTGTCGCGTTCGAACATCCGCGAGAACGCCTCGGTGGTGGGGCTCTCGGAGTAGCCGGCCACGCTGGTGCGGATTTTGTCGGCGGTGATGTAGCCGCGCGTCGACAGCAGCGCGATGACGAGGTTCACCAACCGTTCGATCTTCGACGTCGCCACGGGTTCCCACCTTAAAGAATCGCCGCCGAGCGTGAACTCAATGGAGGCGCAAAGCCGGGCTCACATGCTCGCGATCAGCCGCTTGACCCGCTCGTCGACGGCCCGGAACGGGTCCTTGCACAACACCGTGCGCTGCGCCTGGTCGTTGAGCTTGAGGTGCACCCAGTCGACGGTGAAATCCCGGCCGGCAGCCTGAGCTGCGCTGATGAACTCACCGCGCAATCTCGCGCGGGTGGTCTGCGGCGGTGTGTCGACGGCCTCGGCGATCTCCTCGTCGGTGGTCACCCGGGCTGCCAAACCCTTGCGCTGCAGCAGGTCGAAGACGCCGCGGCCGCGCTTGATGTCGTGGTAAGCCAGGTCGAGCTGCGCGATCTTGGGGTCGGACAGCTCCATGTTGTAGCGGTCCTGGTAGCGCTGGAACAGCTTGCGCTTGATCACCCAGTCGATCTCGGTGTCGACCTTCGCGAAGTCCTGGCTCTCGACGGCGTCGAGTTGGCGGCCCCACAGGTCGACGACCTGCTCGATCTGCGCGTTGGGCTCCCGGGTCTGCAGGTGCTCGACGGCGCGGCTGTAGTACTCACGCTGGATGTCCAGGGCGCTGGCCTGCCGCCCGCCGGCCAGCCTGACCGGTCGCCGGCCGGTCGCGTCGTGGCTGACCTCGCGGATGGCGCGGATCGGGTTGTCCAGCGAGAAGTCCCGGAACGCGACGCCGGATTCGATCATCTCCAGCACCAGCGCGGCCGTGCCGACCTTGAGCATGGTGGTGGTCTCGGACATGTTCGAGTCGCCGACGATGACGTGCAGTCGGCGGTACTTCTCGGCGTCGGCGTGCGGCTCGTCGCGGGTGTTGATGATCGGCCGGCTGCGGGTGGTCGCGCTGGAGACGCCTTCCCAGATGTGTTCGGCGCGTTGGGAAAGACAGAAGGTGGCCGCCTTGGGGGTCTGCAGCACCTTGCCGGCGCCGCAGATCAGCTGGCGGGTGACCAGGAACGGCAGCAGCACGTCGGAAATCCGGGAGAACTCGCCGGCGCGCACGATCAGGTAGTTCTCGTGGCAGCCGTACGAGTTGCCCGCCGAGTCGGTGTTGTTCTTGAACAAGTAGATGTCACCACCGATGCCCTCGTCGGCCAGCCGCTGCTCGGCGTCGATCAGCAGGTCCTCGAGGACCCATTCACCGGCACGGTCGTGGGTGACCAGCTGCACCAGGCTGTCGCATTCGGCGGTGGCGTACTCCGGGTGGCTGCCCACGTCGAGGTACAACCGGGCACCGTTGCGGAGGAAAACGTTGGAACTGCGACCCCACGACACGACCCGGCGGAAAAGGTAGCGGGCCACCTCGTCCGGACTGAGTCGACGATGCCCGTGAAAGGTGCAGGTAACACCGAACTCGGTCTCGATGCCCATGATTCGTCGCTGCACCCAATCGAGGGTACAAGTTGTCCACCCGGGACGATGAACAGCCGCGCCCGAACGGGGCAATGAGGTGTCGTGGCCGAATCAGCGGAAGCGGCGCACGGCGGCCGATCCGGTGTGCGGACCGGGTCTAGCTGTCTCCGGAATCCTTCGATTCGCCGGAGTCCGGCGTTTCCCCGTCGGCTGCAGCGGAGTCGCCGGAATCCGTCTCCTGCAACGCCGTTTCCACGGCCGCGCGGGTCAGGCGCTTGAACGCCCGCCGCGGCCGGTTGGCGTCGAGGATCGCGACTTCGAGATTGGCGACCGCGACACTGGACTGGCCGTTGCCACTGGACTCGGGGCTTCCGGCCCGCAGCGCGCCGACCGCGATCTTCAGCGCGTCGGCCAGGTCCGCGGCCTCGGTATAGGACTCCTTGAGCGCGTTGATGATCGGCTCGGTGGTGCCGCCCATCGCCACGTAGTGCGGCTCGTCGGCGATCGACCCGTCGTAGGTGATCCGATAGAGCTCCGGGGGCTTGGTCTCGCCGTAGTGCGCCACCTCGGCCACACACAGCTCCACCTCGTAGGGCTTGGCCTGCTCGGTGAAGATGCTGCCCAGCGCTTGAGCGTAGACGTTGGCCAGCTGGCGGCCGGTGACGTCGCGGCGGTCGTAGGCGTAACCGCGGGTGTCGGCGAACTGGATGCCGGCACGGCGCAGGTTGTCGAACTCGTTGTACTTGCCGGCCGCGGCGAAGCCCACCCGGTCGTAGAGTTCGCTGATCTTCTGCAGTGAGCGCGACGGGTTCTCCGCGACGAACAGCACACCACCGGCGTAGGCCAGGGCCACCACGCTGCGACCGCGGGCAATGCCCTTCCGCGCGAGCTCGCTGCGCTCACGCATCGCCTGTTCGGGCGAGATGAAATACGGGAAACTCACTTCTCACCACCGTCGGGGCCGAAAGTGTCAGCACGCGAACGGCTTTCGATGACATCGCGGGCAAGTTCGGCGATCCGCCGTTCCGGGACGTCCATCGCGCCGTCGGCGTCGATGGTGACCGCGGTCGGATAGATGCCACGGACCAGATCCGGGCCACCGGTCGCGGAGTCGTCGTCGGCGGCGTCGTAGAGCGCCTCCACCGCCACCCGCAGCGCCGAATCGCCGTCGGTGACCTGGGAGTACAACTTCTTCATCGAGGACTTGGCGAAGATCGAACCCGATCCCACCGACTGGTAGCCCTCTTCCTCGATGTTCCAGCCCCCGGCGGCGTCGAAGGAGACGATGCGCCCCGCCGACTCCGGGTCGGCGGCGTGAATGTCGTAACCGACCAGCAGCGGAAGGGCCACCAGACCCTGCATCGCGGCCGGCAGGTTGCCCCGCACCATGATGGCCAGCCGGTTGACCTTGCCCGCAAAAGTCAACGGCACGCCCTCGAGCTTCTCGTAATGTTCCAGCTCCACGGCGTAGAGGCGAGCGAACTCGACGGCGATCGCCGCGGTGCCCGCGATGCCGGTGGCGGTGTAGTCGTCGGTGATGTACACCTTGCGTACGTCGCGCCCTGCGATCATGTTGCCCTGCGTCGAGCGGCGGTCACCGGCGATCAGAACTCCGCCCGGGTACTTGAGCGCGACGATCGTGGTGCCATGCGGCAACTGGTCACCGACCTGGGCGCCACTAATGCTGGCGGGAAGCAACTCCGGCGAGTGACGGCGCAGGAAGTCGGCAAAAGACGACAGGTCTACACCTGAGGATCCGGGAAGTGCTGAGTTGATGGGTAGGCGATCGGGCGACTGCCAGGTCACTGGCCGCCCTTTTGGACGTAAGCCCGCACGAAGTCCTCGGCATTCTCCTCCAGGACGTCGTCGATCTCGTCGAGCAGATCGTCGGTGTCCTCGGTCAGCTTCTCGCGACGTTCCTGACCCGCGGCCGCCGCACCGGTGACGTCGTCGTCATCGCCACCGCCACCGCCGCGTTTGGTCTGCTCCTGCGCCATCGCCGCCTCCTGCTCGTCATACACCTTCGGGCGGGTGTCCATACGCCCGCTGGCTTTTCTCTACCCTACCGGTCGCCCCCGACATTTCGTCGGTCTAACCACGCCTTCGACCAGTCAGCGCGTCAGCTGTTCCACCAGCTCCACCGCGCTGTCCACCGAATCCAGCAACGCCCCGACATGCGCTTTGCTGCCGCGCAGCGGCTCCAACGTCGGGATTCGCACCAGCGAGTCGCCGCCCAGGTCGAAAATCACCGAGTCCCAGCTGGCCGCGGCGATGTCGGCGCCGAACCTGCGCAAACACTCGCCGCGGAAGTACGCGCGCGTGTCGGTCGGCGGCTTGTCCACCGCCTCCAGTACCTGATGCTCGGTGACCAGCCGCTTCATCGAGCCGCGCGCCACCAGGCGGTTGTACAGGCCCTTATCCAGCCGCACATCGGAGTACTGCAGATCGACCAGGTGCAGCCGGGGCGCCGACCAGCTCAGGTTCTCCCGCTGCCGAAAACCTTCGAGCAGCCGCAACTTGGCCGGCCAGTCCAGCAGCTCGGCACACTCCATCGGGTCCCGCTCGAGCAGGTCCAGCACCTGCGCCCAGGTCTCCACCACGTGCGACGCGCGCGGGTCGGGGTCGCGACTGTCGACCAGCTTGGCCACCCGGTCCAGATAAATCCGTTGCAGCGCAAGGCCGGTCAGCTCGCGGCCGTCGGCCAGCGCCACCGTCTGGCGCAGCGACGGGTCGCGGCTGATCGCGTGGACGGCATGCACCGGCCGGGCTAGCGCCAGATCGCTGAGGTCGACCCCCGCCTCGATCAGGTCCAGCGCCAGTGCGGTGGTGCCCAGCTTCAGGTAGGTCGAGGTCTCGGCCAGATTGGCGTCACCGATGATGACGTGCAGCCGGCGGTACCGGTCGGCGTCGGCGTGCGGCTCGTCGCGGGTGTTGATGATGCCGCGCTTGAGCGTGGTCTCCAGCCCGACTTCGACCTCGATGTAGTCGGACCGCTGCGACAACTGGAACCCGGCCTCGTCGCCGGAGGCCCCCGATGCCGACCCGACCGGAACCCGTCACCACCTGCCGCGACACCAGAAACGGGGTCAGACCGGCGATGATGGCCGAGAACGGCGTCTGGCGCGACATCAGGTAGTTCTCGTGCGACCCGTAGGAGGCGCCCTTGCCGTCGACGTTGTTCTTGTACACTGCAGCTTCGCGGCGCCGGGCACGCTGGCGACGTGCCGGGCGGCGGCCTCCATCACCCGTTCGCCGGCCTTGTCCCAGATCACCGCGTCCATCGGGTCGGTGCATTCGGGCGCGGAGTACTCCGGGTGCGCATGGTCCACATAGAGCCGCGCGCCGTTGGTCAGGATCATGTTGGCCGCGCCGACCTCGTCGGCGTCGACCACCGGCGGCGGGCCGGCCGAGCGGCTCAGGTCGAACCCACGGGCGTCGCGCAGCGGCGACTCGACCTCATAATCCCAGCGGGTCCGCTTGGCGCGTTGGATGCCGGCGGCCGCGGCGTAGGCCAGCACGGCCTGGGTGGAAGTGAGGATCGGGTTGGCGGTCGGGTCTGACGGCGAGGAGATGCCGTACTCGACCTCCGTCCCGATAATCCGTTGCATGGGTTAAAGACTACGGTCCCGCGATCGTCGGCTGAGCCCGGCATCTACCAGTCCTCTTCGCGCAGTCTCCGCACTCGCGTTCCGTCTCGTGCGATCAGTTGGGGGTATCAGGGGCTGGCCGGCTCGGTGCGCGCTGGATATGTCGCTCCGATCTACATCGGCAGCGAAGGGTATCCGCAGCACATCATGGTTGTCACTGGTGTCCAGGGGGATAGTCTGCGAATCTACGATCCCAGTTCCGGACGAATGACCACTGTGCCGCAACAGCAGTTCTCGAACCGGATTTTCTCGAGAGACGAGGCTCGGCCTCCCGAATCACGACCGAACGGGTCCTCGACCCGCACGCCGCAGTCCGCAATCCGGTAAATCGATTGTCTCGTCGAACGGGTATAGCGCAGGGCCTTGCCCAGGGGCCATATCTGGTTGCCAAGTAAGCCTGTTTTTGCTGCGAGACCTGCCGTCAGTGCCCAGGGTGGTGACCCGACGACGGATAGCGCCCCGCCGTCGATCCGTTGACCGACAATCTGCGCGCCACTTCGACCGCCCGCAACCACTACGCCGCGAGGTGGGCGACACGCTATTTGACCCGTGTTGACGCCGGTCAACCCGGTGATTAGGTTCACCCTGGTGTCAGCCCCTCAATCAAATTCCGCGCCGCGCCACGCCGCGGCCGACCTGTCCGGCAAACGCTACGGCGAAGTTCTGCTCGTCACTCCCGGCGAAGCGGGTCCCCAAGCCACCGTCTACAACAGCTTCGGGCTCAACGACTGTCCGGCCGAACTCTGGTCGGCCTTGGACGCCCACGCCATCGCGACCGAAAACGGTGCGGCCACAGCACTTCTCAACGGTCCGCGGTATTGGCTGATGAACCGCATCGAGAAGGCACAACAGGGCATGCAGATGACCAAGACCTTCGGCGGCATCGACATGCTGCTGCAGGCCACCGTGCTGCTGTCGTCGATGAACCCCACGCCCTACACCGTCAACCAGGTGAGCCGCCACACCGTGTTCGTGTTCGACGCCGGCGAGGAGATTTACGAACTGCAGGACCCACACGGGCGGCAGTGGGTGATGCAAACCTGGAGCCAGGTGGTTGATCCGAACCTGTCGCGGGCCGATCTGCCCAAGCTCGGTGAGCGGCTTAACCTTCCGGCGGGATGGTCCTACCGCGCCCGCACGCTCGATACCGAGTTGCGTATCGACACCACCACCCAGGCCGCCCAGGTGCTGCAGGACGAGCTGACCAACAGCTACTCGCTGGTGACTTAAGTTCCTGCGGCTGCAGGAAGAAGACCCCGACGTCGGCGGCCAAGCAAGGTCCTCGCCAGCGAAGCGAAGTCGCGCCGGCACGACCCTCGGTCGGACCGGCGCGACCCTCGCGCCGCTTACAAGTACTGGCCCAGGTTGGACTCGGTGTCGATGGCCCGCGACGCACTCGACGACTTGCCGGTGACCAGGGTGCGGATGTAGACGATCCGTTCACCCTTCTTGCCCGAGATCCGCGCCCAGTCGTCGGGGTTGGTGGTGTTGGGCAGGTCCTCGTTCTCGGCGAACTCGTCGACGATCGAGTCGAGCAGATGCTGGATGCGCAAACCGGGCTGCCCGGTCTCCAGCACCGACTTGATCGCGTTCTTCTTCGCCCGGTCGACCACGTTCTGGATCATCGCCCCGGAGTTGAAGTCCTTGAAGTACATGACTTCCTTGTCACCGTTGGCGTAGGTGACCTCCAGGAAGCGGTTGTCGTCGATCTCGGCGTACATCCGCTCGACGACCTTCTCGATCATCGCCCTGATGCAGGCGCCCCGGTCGCCGTCGAACTCGGCGAGATCGTCGGCGTGCACCGGCAGCGTGTCGACAAGGTACTTGGAGAAGATGTCCTGGGCCGCTTCGGCATCCGGACGCTCGATCTTGATCTTCACGTCCAGCCGGCCGGGCCGCAGGATGGCCGGGTCGATCATGTCCTCGCGGTTGGAGGCGCCGATCACTATGACGTTCTCGAGCCCTTCGACGCCGTCGATCTCCGACAGCAACTGCGGCACCACGGTGGTCTCGACGTCGGAGGAGACGCCGGTGCCGCGGGTGCGGAAGATCGAGTCCATCTCGTCGAAGAACACGATCACCGGAGTGCCTTCGGAAGCCTTCTCCCGGGCGCGCTGGAAGATCAGCCGGATGTGCCGCTCGGTCTCGCCGACGAACTTGTTGAGCAGCTCAGGGCCCTTGATGTTGAGGAAGTAGGACTTGGCCTCACGGGCGTCGTCACCACGCAGGTCCGCCATCTTCTTGGCCAGCGAATTGGCCACCGCCTTGGCGATCAAGGTCTTACCGCAGCCGGGCGGGCCGTAGAGCAGCACACCCTTGGGCGGACGCAACGCGTACTCCCGGTAGAGATCCTTGTGCAAAAACGGCAACTCGACCGCGTCGCGGATCTGCTCGATCTGCCGGGTCAGACCGCCGATGTCGGAGTAGCTGACGTCGGGCACCTCTTCGAGCACCAGGTCCTCGACCTCGGCCTTGGGGATGCGCTCGAAGGCGTAACCGGCCTTGGTGTCGACCAGCAGCGAGTCGCCAGGCCGCAACTTGCGCGGCCGGCTGTCGTCGTTGAGCGCGTCGGGATGCCCTTCGGGCAGATCCTCGGCGACCAGCGGTTCGGCCAGCCAGACAATGCGTTCCTCGTCGGCATGGCCGACGACCAATGCCCGGTGCCCGTCGTTGAGCACCTCACGCAGCGTCGAGATCTCGCCGACCGACTCGTAGGTCCCGGCCTCGACGACGGTCAGGGCCTCGTTGAGCCGGACCGTCTGGCCTTTGCGCAGCGACGCGGTGTCGATGTTGGGCGAGCACGTCAGTCGCATCTTGCGACCCGAGGTGAACACGTCGACAGTCTCGTCCTCATGCGCACCGAGCAGCACCCCGTAACCGCTGGGCGGCTGGCCCAGTCGGTCGACTTCCTCGCGCAGTGCCAGCAGTTGTTGGCGGGCCTCTTTAAGAGTTTCCATTAATTTGGAATTGCGGGCCGCGAGCGAGTCGATTCGAGCTTCTAGTTGATGCACATCGCGCGCCGAGCGCGTCGAGCCTTGGTGTGCGACGGCGTTGTCGAGTTGTTCGCGAAGCACGGCGGCCTCACGCCGCAGCTGTTCCAGTTCTGCAGCATCGTCGCTGGACAGGGGGATATCGCGGGGGTTCTTGAATGCTTCAGAACGCTCTGAGTCACCCATCTTGCGCTCCTTTCCCGCACCAGGAATGGCGTGGCGGATACCTCTAAGCTACCGGCCGACGGCGCTTCATGTGCGCAGTCAAATGCCCTTGAAAAGTTACAAGTTAGGTCACGCTGGTAATCTCGGGTTCTACTCGGGCCGCGCGAAAGGACTTCTGTGACCGCGAAATCCCAAGCCACGGGCGTTCAGACCGTCGCTTCGGCCGATACCGGGGCCGCGAGTGTGACATCCGTTTCATTCCACAGTTTTGCTGTCGGCTGAGCGTGCCGCTGGATGTCGCGAAACCTCTGCGTAACCCTGGGCGCCGCCGTCGTGGTGGCGGTGCTGGCGCTCGCGGGATGCTCGCGTGACACCGCCAAGAAGATGGATTCGGCCCAGACGGCGGTGCCGCCCGCGCCGTCGAGCACCGTAGCCGCCGCGCCCACCGCTCCCCTGCCCGCGCCGGAGATCCTCTCCGATGTGTTGTCACGTCTTGCCGATGCGGCGGTCCCGGGCAACGACAAGCTGAACCTGGTGCAAGGCGCCGGGCCCGAGACGGCCGGCGCGTTGGACAGGTTCACCACCGCCGCGCGCGACGGCGGCTACCTGCCGATGACGTTCGTCGCGAACAACATCGCATGGTCGAGCCAGAACCCGTCGAACGCCACGGCCACCGTCGTCGTCCACACCGCCAATCCGGATCACCGGGAGTTCACTTTCCCGATGGAGTTCACCTCGACGCCGGGCGGCTGGCAGCTGTCCCGGAAGACCGCGGAGATGCTGCTGGCCATGCAGAACGCCGGGACGTTGCCGCCGACGTCACCGCCGGCCGCGCCCGCGCCCAATCCGGCGCCGCCGCCCGGCCCGGAAGCCGGGCCGCCGGCGAGTCCGTCGCCGACGCCCTGATGTGGATCGGCTGGCTCGAGTTCGACGTGCTGCTGGGCGACGTGCGCTCGCTGAAGCAGAAACGCTCGGTGATCAGGCCGGTGGTGGCCGAGCTGCAGCGCAAGTTCAGCGTGTCCGCGGCCGAGACCGGGTCGCATGATCTGCACCGGCGCTCAGGCATCGGTGTCGCGGTGGTGTCGCCCGACCGCGCTCACACCGTCGACGTGCTGGACCGCGCCGAGCGCCTGGTCGCGGCGCATCCGGAGTTCGAGTTGCTGTCGGTTCGGCGAGGTCTGCACCGCAGCGACGACTGATCAGCCGTCGCGGCCGGGACGCTTGCGGCCCAACGGCATCGGCGCCACCGCGCCGGGAGCGAGCCGACGGGTTGCGACCAGAAACGCGGTGTGACCGCGCATCGAATGCTGCGGCCGCACCGCCAGTCCCACTACGTTCCAGCCGCGCTGAATCGTCTCCCACGACCGCGGTTCGGTCCAGCACTGCTGGGCACGCACCGCCTCGACCACCTTCGACAGCTGGGTGACCGTCGCGACGTAGATGATCAGCACGCCACCGGCGACCACCAGCCGCGACACCGCTTCCAGCACCTCCCACGGCGCCAGCATGTCCAGCACGGCCCGGTCGAAGGAGCCGTCCGGCAGCTCGGCATCGGACAGGTCGCCGATGACCAGCTCCCAGTTCGGCGGCAGCTCGCCATGAAAGGTGCTGACGTTGCGGCGGGCGTGCTCGGCGTGGTCGGCGCGTACCTCGTACGAGGTAACCCGGCCCTGCGGGCCGACCGCGCGCAGCAGCGACAGTGTCAGCGCGCCGGAGCCCGCGCCCGCCTCGAGCACCCGGGCGCCGGGAAAGATGTCGCCCTCGTGCACGATCTGGGCCGCGTCCTTGGGGTAGATCACCTGCGGGCCGCGCGGCATGGACATCACGTAATCGACCAGCAGCGGGCGCAGCACTAGGAACATGGCGCCGTTGCTGGACTTGACCACGCTGCCTTCGTCGAGCCCGATCAGCGTGTCGTGGGCGATGCGACCGCGGTGGGTGTGAAATTCGCTGCCGGGCGTCAGCGTGATCGTGTAGTGGCGGCCCTTGGCGTCGGTGAGCTGCACACGCTCACCGACAATGAACGGACCGGTCGCTGACACGGCGTACAGCGTGCCAGCCGACGCGCCGCGGCCCTTCTTCGGGTTGTCGGTGCGCAGTCATAGGCTGCGAATATGACCGATCAGCTGGCGCCGCCCCCGCCGGCTGCTGCCAGCCCGCGACCTGCCCTGTCGCCGTCGCGGGCCGCCGACTTCAAGCAGTGCCCGCTGCTGTACCGGTTCCGGGCCATCGACCGGTTGCCCGAGGCCCCCTCGACGGCACAGCTGCGCGGGTCGCTGGTGCACGCCGCGCTGGAGCGGCTGTACGGGCTGCCGGCGGCGCAGCGGGTTCGCGATACCGCCTGCGCGCTGGTGGAACCCGCCTGGGAGCAGGTTGTCGCCGCTGAGGCCGAACTCGCCGCAGAGTTGGGCCCCGAGCAGCGTCTTCAGCTGATCGACGAGGCCCGTGCGCTGCTGCGCGGTTACTACCGGCTCGAGGACCCGACCCGCTTCGACCCGCAGTGCTGCGAGCAGCGGGTGGAGGTCGAGTTGGCCGACGGCACGCTGCTGCGCGGCTACATCGACCGGATCGACGTCGCGGCCACCGGCGAATTGCGGGTCGTCGACTACAAGACCGGCAAGGCGCCACCGGAGACGCGTGCGGCCGCTGAGTTCAGAGCCATGTTCCAGATGAAGTTCTATGCCGTGGCGCTGCTGCGTTCGCGCGGTGTGCTGCCCGCCCGGCTGCGACTGATCTACCTCGCCGACCGTCAGGTGTTGGATTACACCCCCGATCATGACGAGCTGCTGCGCTTCGAGAAGACCCTGACGGCGATGTGGCGCGCGATCCAATCCGCCGGTGCGACCGGCGATTTCCGGCCCAACCCGTCGCGACTGTGCGATTGGTGCCCGCACCAGGCGCACTGCCCGGCATTCGGCGGTACGCCGCCGCCGTACCCGGGCTGGCCGGCGTGTCGCAGCGAACCGGCGGCATGACCGGCAGCTACTCCTGATCCAGCGACGTTAGCCCAACGGCCACACCCGCGGACCGAACGCCAAGTCCGGCAACAGAATCATTGACACCGCGCCTCGCCGCCGCCTAATCTTTGAGACACCTCATCTCAAATAATTGCGATTGAGGTGCGAGCGATCATCCAGAGACCGCCCAGCTCGACTGGTGAAGGAAGCTCAGCAATGTACGACGGAGTACAGACGCTCACCGCCATCGACCAACACAAGCTCGGGATTTTGGCGCTGTGCTCGCTGGCGATGGTCTGCAACTACACCTGGTTCTTCGCCTCCTACGTGATTGCGCGCCGCGAAAAGACGTATTCGATACCGATCTTCTGCACCCTGTTCTGGTTCGCCGGCGACGGCTCGTTCGTCGCCCACTACCACACCTGGTTCACCACCTACCACCACTGGTACGTCGAATTATTTTGGGTCGCTTTGCTTTTCACCGTCACCTTCGAGGTCGCCTTCATTGTGCAGGCGATCCAGTACGGCAGGACAGAGTTGCTGCCTTCGGCGAACCCGCGCCAGTTCGCCGCGCTGATCGTGGCCGGAGCCGCCGCGGCGATTGTCATCTGGAACGCCCTTAGCCATGCGATGGGTGATCCGCTCGCGGTGACGTACTTCTCCGTCGCCAACGCCGCCTTACCCGTGATGTACGTCGGCGTCCTGATGCGCCGCCGCAGCAGCGCCGGAACCGCCCCCATCGTCTGGTGGGGTTACCTCGGGATGATCACCTTCTGGTTCATCGCCCTCGCCGTGTTCTTCGGACCCGAGTTCCGCTCATTCTGGTACCTGGCGTTGTGGGCACTGTGCACGATCGCGGGAACCGGTGTGCTGATCGCGGTCAAACGGCTGCCCAAGACGCAGCGGCAACCCACAACACTGTCCAGCGCACCGGTAGGCACCACCGCCGGTTAGCTCGTCCAGCTGCCGGATCGGTCCTCGACGAAGACCGCCCGCGTCACATCTTTTCCCGCGCTCCGCCCCCGCGGTCCCGTCCGCGGCTACCGGTCCGATAGCGGCGAAAGCTCCTGCAGCACAGCGTCTTGGGTCACAGCGCGGCTGCCGCCACGACGATGGCGACGGCGCCCAACACCGCGACCGCGTCCTCCAGCAGTGCGATCGGCAGATCGTGGCCGCCGTTCCTGACGACGAGCGCCCGCCGGGCCTGGAAACCGCCCACGGTGCCCAGTACGGCACCGATGATGCCGGCCCCCAGCGCCGCCCACTTGTGCCCCCACGCAGTGCCGATCACCGCCCCGGCGAAGCCGCCGATGATGAGCCGGACCAGAAACACCGGCGTCGCGGTGCGCGGCGGTGTCTTGGGCAGTTTGTCGTTGACCAGTTCGGCGACGGCGAGCAGGCTGAAAATCACCACGGTGACGATGTTGCCCACCCAGGACGCCCAC
This sequence comes from Mycobacterium kiyosense, assembly GCA_021654635.1. Lineage (NCBI taxonomy): Bacteria > Bacillati > Actinomycetota > Actinomycetes > Mycobacteriales > Mycobacteriaceae > Mycobacterium > Mycobacterium kiyosense. Next base: position 2,717,513 of record AP025179.1, on the reverse strand, counting down.
GTTCCGGTCATGTTGAGCCAGCTGAGGAACACCGCCCACGCGACCGCGGCGGGGGCCGTCAGGGACCGCAGCCCCGCCACGACCCCGATCAGCAATGCCAGCAGCAGGACAAGAACTTGCGTCACAGCAATCCCTCCTGGGACAGACGTACTCCCCTGGCGACGATGGCGGGAAAGCCCGCGGCCTACCGCAGTTCCCAGCGGGACGCTAACACAGCTAAGCCCGCGGTCGACGGTCAGAATCTGCAGAACCTGATGTCGGAGGCCAGGATCGCCTTGGCTCCGATGACGGCCAGCCGGTCCATGATGCCGTTGACGTCGCGGCGCGGCACCAGCGCCCGGACCGCGACCCAATCCGGATCGGCCAGCGGCGCGATGGTCGGCGACTCCAATCCGGGGGTGATGGCGGTGGCCTGGTCCAGCGCCGAGCGTGGGCAGTCGTAGTCGAGCATCAGGTACTGCTGGCCGAACACCACGCCCTGAACGCGGGCAATTAGCTGATCCCGGGCCGCGGCCGCCTGGCCGCCGGGCTCAGCCCGCTCGATGAGCACGGCCTCGGAGTCGCACAGCGGCTCCCCGAAGGCCACCAGGTTGTGCAGGCTCAGCGTGCGTCCCGAACCCACCACATCGGCGATGGCGTCGGCGACACCGAGCTGCACCGAAATCTCCACCGCTCCGTCGAGTCTGATCACCGTCGCGCCGACGCCCCTGGCGGCCAGATCCTTACGAACCAGGTTGGGGTAGGCGGTGGCTATCCGCTTGCCGGCCAGGTCCTCGACCGTCCAGTCCCGTCCGGCCGGCGCGGCGTACCGGAACCGGGACGAGCCGAAGCCCAGCGCCAGGCGTTCGCGCACCGGGGCGTCGGAATCCAGCGCCAGATCGCGGCCGGTGATGCCGAAGTCGAGTTCGCCGGAGCCGACGTAGATGGCGATGTCTTTGGGCCGCAGGAAGAAGAACTCGACGTTGTTGACCGGGTCGATGACGGTGAGGTCCTTGGGGTCGGTGCGGCGCCGGTAGCCGGCCTCGGACAGGATCTCGGTGGCCGGTTCGCTCAACGCGCCCTTGTTGGGCACCGCGACACGCAACATGCTCACAGCTTCCGGTAGACGTCGTCGAGGGACAGGCCGCGCGCGATCATCAGCACCTGCGTCCAGTAGAGCAATTGGCTGATCTCCTCGGCCAGCGCCTCGTCGGGTTCGTGCTCGGCGGCCAGCCACACCTCGCCGGCCTCTTCCAGGATCTTCTTGCCCAGGGCGTGCACCCCGGCATCCAGCGCCGCAACGGTGGCGCTGCCGGCCGGCCGGGTGCGCGCGCGTTCGCCCAGTTCGGCGAAAAGATCGTCGAAGGTCTTCACGGCCAGCGATTGTTCCATGCGAGCGCGAGAGAAGTCACAACAGTTTCTTCGGCGTATTCATAACAACTTCAAAAGATTAGGCTAACCTAATGCCGGTTTGGCCAGACTAGCTGGCTTTTATGGCTCGAAGGACTCAGCCGATGATGACCGGTCCCGTGTGGTTCGCGCTGCCGCCCGAGGTGCACTCGACGCTGCTGTCCACTGGCTCAGGCCCCGGTCCATTGCTGGCAGCAGCCGACGCCTGGCACGCGCTCGCCGCCGAATACACCTCCACCGCCGCGGACCTCGAAGGCGTGCTCGGCGCCGTTGCGGCGGGCGCGTGGGCGGGCCCGACCGCGGCGCAGTTCGTCGCGGCCCATCAGCCGTATCTGTATTGGCTGACCCAGGCCGCAACGGTGTCCGCTGCGGCGGCCGCCGCAGCAGAGACCGTGGCCGCCGGTTACACCTGCGCACTCGCCGAGATGCCGACCCTGGTCGAACTGGCGGCCAACCATGCCGTGCACGGCGCCCTGGTGGCCACCAACTTCTTCGGCATCAACACCGTCCCCATCGCGCTGAACGAGGCGGACTACCTGCGGATGTGGGTCCAGGCCGCGACGACCATGAGCGTCTACCAGACCGTCGCAGAGACCAGCCTGGCGGCGGCTACGGCGACGTTGGGCACCGCACCACAGATCGTCACCACCCAGGCAGCGCCGGCCGCCGACACCGGCAGCATCTCTGGCGACCCGACCGAAATCATCCTCGACGCGCTGAACTATCTGGTCACCCTGATGCGCAACCTGGCCGCCCAATACCTGACGGGACCGCTGGGCGACTTCGTCGTGCAAGCGCTGGACTCGTTGCTGTCGTTCATGACCACCGAGATCTTCATGATCCTGGCGTACTCGATCATCGACCCGGTCATCTACATCTTCCCGTTCGCTCCCGCGCTGGCCCCGCTCTTCGCGCCGGTCGGCTTGATCGGGCTGGCCGGGTTAGCCGGGTTGGAGGCGAGCACCGAGTTGCCGCTCGCCGTCGCCGCCACAGCGCCCACCGAGCAGCTGACGCCCGCCGTCACCGGGGTGACGCTGGCCGGCACCGGCGCCGGCGGACCGGCCGCGGCACCGGCCGGAGCCCCCGGATCGTCGGCCGGCGCGCCGGCACCGGCGGCCCCCGCCGCCGGCGGCGTGCAAGTGTTCTATGCGGTTGGCGGCGACCCCGACGGTGAAGGATTCACGCCTACATTCGGGGCCAGAGCCGCCGCCGCCGTCGGTGCGGCGGCGGCGGCGCCAGCGGCCGCACCGCTGTCCAGCGCCGCCGAGGCCAGAGCCAAGCGCCGAGCACGGGTGCGCCAGCACAGCCACAAATATCAGTTCGCCTACCTCGACGAAGAGGTCGACGGACCGCCCGACATGCCCGAGCCCGACGACGTCGCAGCCTCGGCCTCCGGGGCGGGGCCGCAGGGCTTCGTCGGCACGCTGCGCAGAGCAGACGTACCAGCGCTCGGGGCTCACACGGCTGCCCGGCGCCGAATTCACCGACGGCCCGCAGGAGCCAATGCTGCCGAACACCTGGACACCCGGCGACGAAGGCCGGTAGCGGCGCACCGACGTCGGCTCAGTCCTCCGGGTTGTAGCCGAGGTTGGGGGGCGAGCCAGCGCTCGGCTTCGGCCAGCGTCCAGCCTTTGCGCTTGGCGTAGTCGGCGACCTGGTCCTGGGCCAGCCGGCCGACCACGAAGTATTGCGACTGCGGATGCGAAAAGTACCATCCGCTGACGGCGGCACCGGGCCACATCGCCATCGACTCGGTCAACTCGATGCCGGTCCGCTTGGTAACGTCCAGCAACTTAAAGAGCGTCACCTTCTCGGTGTGCTCCGGGCAGGCCGGGTAGCCGGGGGCAGGACGGATCCCCCGGTACTTCTCGCCAATCAGGTCCTCGTTGTCCAACTGCTCGTCCGGCTGGAATCCCCAGAACTCCTTGCGGACCCGCTGGTGCATCCGTTCGGCGAACGCCTCGGCCAGCCGATCGGCGATCGATTCCAGCAGGATCGCGCTGTAGTCGTCGTTGTCCGCCTTGAACTCCGCGATCTTTTCCGCGCTGCCGAGTCCCGCGGTGACGGCGAAGGCGCCGACGTAGTCGGCCAGACCGGTGGCCTTCGGCGCGATGAAGTCGCCGAGACTCCGGTTGGGGATGCCGTCGCGGTGCTCGCCCTGCTGGCGCAGGTTGTACAGCGTGGTGAGCACCTCGGTCCGGGTGTCGTCGGTGTAGACCTCGATGTCGTCACCGACCGCGTTGGCCGGGAAGAACCCGATCACCCCGTTGGCCGTCAGCCACTTCTCCTTGATCAGGGTGTCCAGCATTTCCTGGGCGTCGTCGTACAGCTTGCGCGCGGCCTCCCCCGAGACCGGGTTGTTGAGGATGTCGGGGAAGCGGCCCTTCATCTCCCAGGCGTTGAAGAACGGCTGCCAGTCGATGTACTCCCGCAACTCGGCGAGGTCGTAGTCGTGAAAATCCCGCACGCCGAGACCCTGGGCGGGCACCGGCGGCGGGTAGCCGTCCCACTCGATCGGCGTCCGGTTGGCGCGTGCCTTCGCCAGCGTCAGCGTCGGGCGCTCGTTCTTCTGAGCGTGCCGTTCGCGCAGCGCTGCGTAGTCCTTCTCGGTGGCCTCCAGCAACGCGGGACGCTGCTTGTCGTCGAGCAGCGCGGCGGCGACGGGCACCGAGCGCGACGCGTCCTTGACCCACACCACCGGACCGCTGCGGCGCGGCGCCACCTTCACCGCCGTGTGGGCACGCGAGGTGGTCGCACCACCGATCAGCAGCGGGATCTGCAGTCCCTGGCGTTCCATCTCGACGGCGAAGTTGACCATCTCGTCCAGCGACGGGGTGATGAGCCCGGACAGCCCGATGATGTCGGCGTCGTATTCCTCAGCCGCGGCCAGGATTTTCTCGGCGGGCACCATCACACCGAGGTCGATCACCTCGAAGTTGTTGCACTGCAGCACGACCCCGACAATGTTCTTGCCGATGTCGTGCACGTCGCCCTTGACGGTCGCCATGATGATCGTGCCGTTGGTGTCCTTACCGGCTGCCGCGCCGGACTGCTCTTTCTCCTTCTCGATGAACGGCAGCAGGTACGCCACGGCCTTCTTCATCACCCGGGCCGACTTCACCACCTGAGGCAAGAACATCTTGCCGGAGCCGAACAGGTCGCCGACGACGTTCATGCCGTCCATCAGCGGGCCCTCGATCACTTCGATCGGGCGCCCGCCCGCAGCGGCGATCTCGGCCCGCAACTCCTCGGTGTCGTCGTCCACGTGGGCGTCGATGCCCTTGACCAGTGCGTGGGTGATCCGCTCGCGCACCGGCAGGGATCGCCACTCGGCGGCCTTCGGGTCCTCGCTCTTCTCGGTCCTATTGAATCGCTCGGCGATCTCCAGGAGTCGCTCGGCCGCATCCTCGCGGCGGTTCAGCACGACGTCCTCGATGCGGTCCCGCAGCTCGGGGTCGATGGAGTCGTAGGGCACCAGCGCGCCGGCGTTGACGATGCCCATATCCAGGCCGGCCTTGATGGCGTGGAACAGGAACACCGCGTGGATCGCCTCGCGGACCGGGTTGTTGCCGCGGAACGAGAACGACACGTTCGAGATGCCGCCGGAGATGTGCACGCCCGGCAGATTTTCCTTGATCCAGGCGCAGGCCTCGATGAAGTCGATGCCGTACGTGGCGTGCTCCTCGATGCCGGTCGCCAGCGCGAAGCAGTTCGGGTCGAAAATGATGTCCTCGGGCGGGAAGCCGACCTGTTCGGTCAGAATGCGGTAGGCGCGCCCACAGATCTCCTTGCGGCGCTCCAGGTTGTCGGCCTGCCCCTGCTCGTCGAAGGCCATCACGACCACGGCGGCACCGTACTTGCGGCACAACCGTGCCTCGCGAACGAACTTCTCCTCGCCCTCCTTCATGGAGATCGAGTTGACGATCGGCTTGCCCTGCACGTTCTTCAGGCCCGCCTCGATGACCTCCCACTTGGAGGAGTCGATCATCACCGGGACGCGGCTGATGTCGGGCTCGGCCGCGATCAGCTTGGTGAACCGGTCCATCGCGGCGACGCCGTCGATCATGCCCTCGTCCATGTTGATGTCGATGACCTGGGCGCCGACCTCGACCTGCTGCAGGGCCACCGACAGCGCGGTGTCGTAGTCCTGCGCCTTGATCAGGTTGCGGAACCGGGCCGAGCCGGTGATGTTGGTGCGCTCACCAATGTTGACGAACAGCGAATCCTCGGTGATGTTGAGCGGCTCGAGTCCCGCGAGCCGGGTCGCCACCGGGATCTGCGGCACCCAGCGCGGCGGCTTACCTTCGACGACCTTGGCGATCTCGGCGATGTGCGGAGGCGCCGTCCCGCAGCACCCACCGACCAGGTTCACCAGGCCGGCGTCGGCGAACTCGGCGATATAAGAGGCCTGCCGCTCCGGGGACTCGTCGTACTCACCGAAGGCGTTGGGCAGTCCGGCATTCGGGTAGCAGGAGACGAAGGTGTCCGCGATCCGCGACACCTCGGCGATGTACGGCCTCATCTCCGGCGCGCCCAGGGCGCAGTTGAGGCCGACCGCGATCGGTTTGGCGTGCCGGATCGAGTTCCAGAACGCCTCGGTGACCTGCCCGGACAACGTCCGCCCGGAGGCGTCGGTGATGGTGCCCGAGATGATCACCGGCCAGCGCCGCCCGCGGTCCTCGAACAGCGTCTCCACGGCGAACACCGCCGCCTTGGCGTTCAGCGAGTCGAAGATGGTCTCGATGATGAGCAGATCGGCGCCACCGTCCACCAGGCCGTTGGCGGCTTCCAGGTAGGCGGCCACCAGCTGGTCGTAGGAGACGTTGCGGGCCCCGGGGTCGTTGACGTCGGGCGAGATCGACGCGGTCCGCGTGGTCGGGCCGATGGCGCCGGCGACATAGCGGGGCTTGTCGGTGGTGCTGAACTCGTCGGCGGCTTTACGGGCCAGCGCAGCCCCGGCGTAGTTCAGCTCGTAGCTCAGGTCCGCCATGTCGTAATCAGACAGCGAGATCGCGTTCGCGTTGAACGTGTTGGTCTCCAGGATGTCCGCACCCGCCTCGAGGTACTCGCGGTGGATCCCGGAGATGATCTGCGGCTGCGTCAGCGTGAGCAGGTCGTTGTTGCCCTGCAACGCGGTCGGCCACTCGGTGAACCGGTCGCCGCGGTAGCCGGCCTCGTCCGGCCGGTCGCGCTGGATCGCGGTGCCCATCGCCCCATCGATCACCAGAATCCGCTCGCGCAGGGCCGCGGAAAGTTCGTCGGTGCAGTCCGGACGGATGTTCGGCTCAAAACTTTCGGGGGCGCTCACATGCAATCCTTCCATCGCGGAAGGCGTCCTTGGATCTGCCGAGCGTGGCGGATACCAGGGGGACCAGGACCCCCCAAAAAATCCGTTGCAACGCCTCTCGACCAGACGAGTTTACGTCGTCACCCGAACCCTGGACGCCAAGCTTGACCCGATCCGGCCGGCGATCGCGGTGCCCACCGAGCGCCGGCGCGCGGATCTGGTCGGCAATGACTTAATTACCCAGGTTAACCAGATTGCAGCCAACCGTATTTCGTCTGGGCCTTTCGGTCGCCTCCCGCCAGCGGCCTCAAAATGCCGCTCGCAGGGTCGTTTGGCCGTACATCTGGGGACGCTCGACGCACGGAGGCGAGAACCGCACGTCTGCGTCGTAACCGGAGCGCCACGCCGTAGGCTGGCCGGGTGAACTCGCCGGATCGCGGGCAGGATGATGCCCAACGGCTGCCGCAACTGCAGAACACCGTCGTAGTGGCGGCATTCGAGGGCTGGAACGACGCCGGCGACGCCGCCAGCGACGCCGTGGCACACCTGTTCGACATCTGGGACGCGCTGCCGATCGTGGAGATCGACGACGAGGCCTACTACGACTACCAGGTCAATCGCCCGGTGATCCGCCAAGTCGACGGCGTCACCCGGGAACTGGAATGGCCGGCCATGCGGATCTCACACTGCCGCCCGCCCGACAGCGACCGCGACGTCGTGCTGATGTCCGGCGTCGAACCCAACATGCGCTGGCGCACCTTCTGCGACGAACTGCTGGGCATCATCGACAAACTCAACGTCGACACCGTGGTGATCCTGGGCGCGCTGCTGGCCGACACCCCGCACACCCGGCCGGTACCGGTCTCGGGTGCGGCCTACTCGTCGGACTCGGCTCGGCTGTTCGGACTGGAGGAAACCCGCTACGAGGGCCCCACCGGCATAGCCGGCGTCTTCCAGTACGCGTGCGTGGCCGCGGGCATCCCGGCCGTGACGTTCTGGGCGGCGGTGCCGCACTACGTCTCGCACCCGCCCAACCCCAAGGCGACCGTGGCGCTGCTGCGCCGCGTCGAGGAAGTACTCGACGTCGAGGTTCCGCTGGCCGACCTGCCCGCGCAAGCCGAGGCGTGGGAGCAGGAGATCACCGAGATGGCCGCCGACGACCAGGAGCTGGCCGAATACGTGCAGTCACTCGAACAGCACGGCGACGCGTCCGTCGACGTCAACGAGGTACTGGGCCAGATCGACGGTGACGCACTGGCCGCCGAGTTCGAGCGCTACCTCAAACGCCGCCGCCCCGGCTTCGGCCGCTAACCCGGTTCCGAAGTTCCCCGGCGCAGCGTCGCGATGACCGTGGTCGGCTCACCGGCCAACGCCGTGGTGATGAACCGATTGACCAGCGGGCGCCAGCTGAACCGCAGGGCGGCCCGGCGCGACGTGGGCACCGTCCAGCAGCCGACCTCGCGGGCGGCTTTCTGCTTGTCCTCGACCACCCAGCGCCAGAGTTTCTCGTAGAAGTCCAGCGCCCGCTCGACCGAGGACGTCAGACGCAGCTGTTCGGCGAGCACGTAGGCGCCGGCCACCGCCAGCGACGCGCCGTGCGGGGCGAGCGGCGAGACCGCGGCCGCGGCGTCGCCGAGCAGCACCACCCGACCCTTGCTCCACCGCGGCATCACGACCTGGGCGGCTGCCTGGTAGTACATCTCCCCGGCCGGTGGGCACCGGTTCAATATTTCCGGCACCAGCCAACCCACGTCGGCGAACCGGTCCCGCACCGCGGCACGCGGATCCGCGGGCAATTCCGGACCTGCGGCGGCGAACGTCGCCAGCACGGCAGCGCGGCCGTCGGGCAGAAAAAGCAGATCCATCTGCCGCTCGACGGTGTCGGTCAGCACGATCTGCTCGGTGTCGGCTTGGCGGCCGACGTCGGAGGCGTCGCAGACAAAAGCCGCGTAATGGAATCCGAGATAGCGCAGGTATTGCGACTCGGGTCCGAACACCAGGCTCCGCACCCTCGAGTGGCTGCCGTCGGCGCCGATCAGCACGTCGGCCGCCAGCTCCTCCCCGGTTTCCAGCGTCACCGAGACACCGTCGTCGCGGTCCGTCACCGCCGACAGCGACGCGCCGTAACGCACGTCGACGCCGTCGGGCAGGTTGCCCCGCAACGCTTTCGCCAAATCGGATCGCAGCAGGCTGGACACCCGGCCGCCGAGGGCCTTGGCGATCTGGTTGTAGGGCAGGTCGGCCCGGCGGCGGCCCTGCTGGTCGACCAGGGTGGCCTCGTCGATGCGGTAGGACCCGTCCTTAATCGCAGGCAGGACGCCGACCGCTTCGGCGGCTTCGTAACCGGGGCCGTAGAAGTCGATCAGGTAGCCGCGTTCGTCGGGACCCGGGGCGCGCTCGAGCAACACCACTTCGGCGCCCATGCTCGACATGCGTTCGGCGGCGGCCAGCCCGGCGATCCCGGCGCCGCAGATAATCACCCGCACGGGGTCACGAACCCGACGGCTTCTCCAGGGCGTGGGTGTAGGCGCTGGTGAACCGGCCGAGCGCGGCCACGTCGTCATCCATCCTGGAAATCACCCCACCCGCGGACTTGAGCACCTGCGCTTCGCCGATTCGGCTGGACAGCACCGGCTTGAGCCAGCGCAGGGCCGCAACCCAGCCCGGGCAGTACACCCGCGTCCGGCGTTCTTCGATGCCCTTGACGAACGCCGCCGCGCACTTGTTCACCGAGGTGGTCTTGCCCAGCGGCGGCGGCAGCTTGGCCAGCATCTCGCCGAACGCGGGCAGATCCGCCTTGGTGTCACGCACCAGCGCGGTGTCAATCCAGGACATGTGGGCCGAGCCGACGCTGACCCCCAGATGCGCGACCTCCAACCGCAGCGCGTTGGCCAGATGCTCGTTGCCGGCCTTGGACATGTCGTAGGGCGCCATTCCGGGAGCGGCGGCGAACGCCGCCAGCGAGGAGACGATCAACACGTAGCCGCGGCGGTCGATGATGGCCGGCAAGGTGGCGCGCACCGTGTAGAAGACGCCGAGCAGGTTGACGTCGATGACCCGCTTGACCGCCTCGGGGTCGACGTTGAGCACCGAGCCATAGCTGGCGATGCCCGCATTGGCCACCACCACGTCGATGCCGCCGAACTTTGCCACGGCCTGGTCAGCGGCGGCCTGCATGGCGGCCAGATCACGTACATCGGCCACCACCGTCAGCACGCGCCCGTCGCCGCCGAGTTCGGCGCCGATCGACTTCAGCTCCGCCTCACCCAGGTCGGTCAGGACGAGCTTGGCGCCCTTGTTATGCAGCCGGCGGGCGACCTCCGCGCCGATACCGCGGCCGGCGCCCGTGATGAATACGACTTTGTCCTGCACGTTCTGCTGCACCCTCGCCATGGCCGAAAACGTACCACCGCGCCGCTACAGACCCACTCCCAGCAGGGCGTCGACCGCGGCGGCCACCAACCTGGGCGCCGCCTCGTCGTGACCGCCGTACTCCAGTGCATCGGTGGCCCAACCATCCAGTGCGGCAAGCGATTTAGGGGTGTCGAGATCGTCGGCAAGGTACTGGCGAACCCGGGTGAGGACGTCGGCGGCGTCCGGGCCGGCCGGCAACGCGGTCGCCGCGCGCCAGTGCTGCAGACGGCGCTGGGCGTCGTCGAGCACCTGTTGACTCCACGAGCGGTCGGCCCGGTAATGCCCGGCCAGCAGACCGAGCCGCACCGCCGCCGGGTCGACGCCCTGGGCGCGCAGTGTGGAGACCAGGACGAGGTTGCCGCGGCTCTTCGACATCTTGTGCCCGTCCCAGCCGATCATCCCGGCGTGCACGTAGTGGCGCGCGAATCTGCGCGCGCCGGTGACACATTCAGCGTGCGCGGCGGTGAATTCGTGGTGCGGGAAAATCAGGTCGCTGCCGCCACCCTGGATGTCGAGCTCGCTGTGGATACGGCTCAGCGCGATCGCCGCACATTCGACATGCCAGCCGGGTCTTCCCGGCCCGAACGGCGACGGCCAGGACGGCTCGCCGGGGCGGTTGGCCCGCCACAGCAACGCGTCGAGTTCGTCGGTCTTACCGGCGCGTTGCGGGTCGCCGCCGCGCTGTGCGAACAACGCCAGCATGGTGTCGCGGTCGTAGCCGGACTCGTAGCCGAACTGCACGGTGGCGTCGGCGCGGTAGTAGACGTCCGGGTACTTTCCCTCGACCACGTAGGCGGCCCCGGACGCCACCATCTTCTCGATGAGCTCCACGATCTCGGCGACGGCTTCGGTGGCCCCGACGTAGTCACGTGGCGGCAGCACCCGCAGCGCCGTCATGTCGGTGCGGAAAAGTTCGACCTCACGGTCGCCCAGTTCGCGCCAGTCGACGCCGTCGCGGTCGGCGCGTTCGAACAGCGGGTCGTCGACGTCGGTGACGTTCTGGACGTACTGCACGTCGTGACCGAGGTCGAGCCAGAGCCGGTGGATCAGGTCGAACGCGAGATAGGTGGCGGCGTGACCCAGATGCGTGGCGTCATACGGGGTGATGCCGCAGACGTACATGTTCGCGGTGCGACCGGCTGTCACCGGGCGGACCTGGCGGTCGGCGGTGTCGTAAAGCCGTAGCTCGGGGCCGCGTCCGGGCAGATCCGGGACCGGCGGAGAAGACCACGACCGCATGCCGATGACTTTAGAGCGTGGCGACGATGCAGCACGCGCCGCGTGCTGAGGAGGAGCCGCGCAGTCGAACCCCGCGTGGCGACGATGCAGCACGCGCCGCGTGCTGAGGAGGAGCCGCGCAGTCAGGCCCGGCTGGCGACGGGACTGCTCACCACCACGCCTGCCGGATGGCGTCCAGCAGGATCGGCGCCAGTTCGCTGCGACACATGAGCAGGTCCGGCAGGTAAGGATCGAGCTGGTTGTACATCAGCGGCGAGCCGTCCAGCCGCGACGCATGCATGCCGGCGGCCAGCACCACCCCGGCCGGCGCCGCCGAATCCCATTCCCATTGGCCGCCGGCGTGCAGGTAGGCGTCGGCGACGCCGTCGACCACCGCCATCGCCTTGGCGCCCGCCGACCCGATCCGCAGCAGTTCGATGTCCACCAGATGCCGCATCCGGTACAGGATGGCCGGCGGGCGGGTGGCGCTGGCGGCGATCCGGATGACGCCTGGTGTACCACCGGACGCGGCTTGCGCGGCCCGCGCGGACACCGTATCGCTGCGGTAGACGATGTTGCCGCGGGCCGGCAGGGAGACGGCCGCGTCGGTGATCTGGTGCCGGCCGTTCGACGGGCGCTGCCACAGCGCAATGTGGACCGCCCAGTCGTCACGACCGCGGGTGGAGAACTCGCGAGTGCCGTCCAGCGGGTCGATGATCCACACCCGGTCGGACTTCAGCCGAACCAGGTCGTCGTGAGCTTCCTCACTGAGCACCGCATCCCCGGGCCGCGCGGCCGCCAACCGGCGCAAAATCAGCGAGTTCGCGCGTCGGTCTCCGGCGTCGCCCAGCTCCCACGGATAGTCGAAACCGACCTCCTCGCGCACCGCGAGCAGCAATTCCCCCGCCTCCGCGGCCAATTCGGCAGCCAGCGCGGCGTCCGTCAGGTCAGCAGCGGGATTCACCGACCCAGTATCGCCGACACGGCGCCGCGGCTCAGAACGCCGGCCAGGGAATCGGGCGGTGCCGGTTGGGCGAGGGCATCACCGGGTTGTCCAGCAAGGAGTGCGCGCGCCGGGTCAGCGCCGCGATTTCAGTGCTGGTGATCCGGCCGTGCAGTTCCTCGGCCAGCGGACCCCGCAGCGCTTCCACCAGCCCGGCGACCGCCTCCATGGTCGGGTCGTCGATCGGCTTTCCCGCCCACCCCCACAGCACGGTCCGCAGCTTGTCCTGCACGTGCAGGCTCACCCCGTGGTCCACCCCGTACACGCGGCCGTCGACGTCGCAAAGGATGTGCCCGCCCTTGCGGTCGGCGTTGTTGATGAGGATGTCGAACACCGCCATGCGCCGCAGCCGGATGTCGTCGGCGTGCATCAGCACCACCTCGTCGCCGGCGTAGTCGTAGGCCCGCAGCACCGGCAGATAGCCGGGCTGCGGCTTGCCGCTGGGAAACAGGTCGACCAGGTCGGGCCCGGGCCGGGGTTCGGAATCGACCGCGTCACCGGGTTGCTGCACCCACTGCTGCAGCATGCCGGGCCCCGCCGGGCCGTGGCGAATGATGGTGTACGGCACAATGTTCCAGCCCAGCGACTGCGACACCAGGTAGGCGCTCAGCTCGCGGCCGGCCAGCGTGCCGTCGGGGAAGTCCCACAGCGGCTGCTCACCGGAGACCGGTTTGTACACGCAGTGCACGGTCACCGACCCCAGCGCCGCTTCGCACAGAAAAGTGGCGTTGCTCGCCGAGCGGATCCGTCCCAGGACCGTCAGCTCGCCGTGCTGCAGCGCCTCGAGTTCGTCATTCCTCGGGTTCATCGGTGGACCCGAAGAGCGCGTCGCGCCGGTAGCCGTTGGTGCGGGCGCAGATGTGGCCCTCGGGATCCAGGGGCTCGTCGCATAGCGGACATGGCGGTCGTCCGGCCGAGATGACGCGGTTGGACCGGGTGGCGAACTGGCGTGCCGACTCCGGGGTGAGGAAAACCCGCACCGCGTCGGGCCCTTCGTCGGTGTCGTCGAGCACCACCGACGCGTCGAACTCGGCGTCGGTGACGGCCAGCAGTTCGACCACCACCGTCTGCGCCTCGGAGTCCCAGCCCAGCCCCATCGTGCCGACCCGGAACTCGGCGTCGACCGGCATGATCAGCGGGCTCAGGTCGTCGACCTCGGCGGGCTCGGGCGGGACCGGGGTGCCGAACCGTCGGTTGACCTCGAGCAGCAGCGCGCCGATACGTTCGGCCAGCACCGCAACCTGCTGCTTCTCCAACACCACCGAGACCACCCGGGAATCGTGGGCCGCCTGAATGTAGAACGTGCGGTTGCCGGGCTGCCCGACGGTCCCGGCGACGAAACGGTCGGGTGTGCGGAATACGTGAATTGCGCGGGCCATGGCTCTTCCAAAATACCGTGCAGACAGCCGCACCGGCGCCTCGTATGCGCGGCTACCGCCGCGCGGTTAGTCGGTGGAGCCGCCGACCACTGCGTCGCCGGCGGACGGTTCGGTGGTTTCACCCGCTGCTTTGGCCTCCGGCAACGGCGCGGGCGCGGCGCGTAGCCCCGCCGACAACCGCGCCCCGGTGTGGTTGACGTGTAGCACGAACGGTCGCAGCGGGGTGTAGCGCACCACGCTTACCGACGCGGGATCGGCGTTGACCCGCTGGAAGCTGTCCAGGTGCATGCCGTAGGCGTCGGCGATGACGGCCTTGATCACGTCACCGTGGGTGCAGGCGATCCACAGCACGTCCGCGCCGTGCTGCTCGCTGAGCCGCCTGTCGTGCTCGCGGACGGCGGCCACCGCGCGGGACTGCACCTGCGCCAGGCCCTCGCCGCCGGGGAACACCGCCGCGCTGGGATGGGCCTGCACCACCCGCCAAAGCGGCTCGCTGACCAACTCCCCCAGCTTGCGCCCGGTCCACTCGCCGTAGTCGACCTCGGCGATGCGTTCGTCGATCAGCGGCTCCAAGCACAGCGCCTCGGCCAGCGGCTGCACGGTGCGACGGCAGCGCAGCAGCGGCGAGGTCACCACGGCCCGGATCGGCAGGTCACCGATGCGGTCGATCAACCCGAGCGCCTGGTCGCGCCCCTTGTCGTCGAGGTCGACGCCTTCGGAGCGGCCGGCCAGGGTGCCCGCGGTGTTCGAGGTGGACCGGCCGTGGCGCAACAGCAGCACGGTCATGTGGCGGCGACCGTCCCGGTGGCCAGCAGGATCAGTACGGCCGTACCGGCCAGCACCCGGTAGCCGACGAACCAGTACATGTTGTGGCGCAACAGAAAATGTAGGAACCAGGAAACCGCGGCCAGGCCGATGACGAATGCGATCAGCATGGACGCGACCAGCTGTGGACCGGTGGCACTCATGCCCTCGGTGACCGGGTGGAAGGCGTCCGGCAGGGAGAACAGCCCGGAGGCGAAGACGGCCGGGATGGCCAGCAGGAAGCCGAAGCGGGCGGCCAGTTCGCGTTCCAGGCCGAGGAACAGCCCGGCGCTGATGGTCGATCCGGACCGCGACACACCGGGAACCAGCGCCAGACATTGGGCGCTGCCGACGACGGCGGCGTCGCGCCAGTTGAGGCGCTCGACGTCGCGAGTCTGCCGGCCGAGGTACTCGGCCAGCGCGATGACCGCCGAGAAGACCACCATCGCCGTCGCGACCACCCACAGGTTGCGCACGCCGGAGCGGATCTCCTCTTTGAAGAACAGACCCAGTACGCAGATCGGGATGGTCCCGATGATGACGTACCAGCCGAGCCGGTAGTCGGTGTTGCGCTGTGATCTCACCGCCAGGCCGTGAAACCAGGCCCGGGCGATGCGCACGATGTCGCGGGCGAAGTAGACCAGTACGGCGGCCTCGGTCCCGAGCTGGCTGACCGCGGTGAACGACGCGCCGGCGTCGGCGTGGAAGAACACCCGGGACACGATCGCCAGGTGCCCTGACGAGGAGACCGGCAAGAATTCCGTCAGGCCCTGCACCACGGACAGCACGACGACTTGCGTCCAGGACATCGGGGTAACCGCAGACACGACGACGACCGTACCTGGTGTACGGGACGGTTACCGGACGCGCGTGGTGGCGCTCAGCGCGGAACGGGGACGGCGTGGGCGACGGAGTCGCGTACCGCGGCGGCTAGGCTGCGCTCGTCGGTGAGGTCGATGTCACGGACGCCGCGCACGGATCGCGCGACGACGTCTTCGTCCTGCGGGACGGGCCCGGACAGCCGGGGCCGGTAAATTTCGACGATCAGCGAATGGTGCTCGATGTGGAAAGCGAAACTGCGCCCATCTCCCACTTCGCCGTATCCGCTGGCGAAGATCCCCGTGCACATGTCTTCGATGGCGAACTCAGCGTTCGCGATATGCCGGTCGACGATGACGGTCATGGCGCGAGAATACCCGCGCCGTACCACTTTATGCGCCCAACATGACAAATTGAGCGCGCTGGCGTTCCTTAGAATTTCGTTTGTGCCGCCCGACGATCGGAAGCTGACAGTTGCTGCTTGACTATGCGAGCCGGGGTTTTCTGCGCTGCGCCGCTGTCGCGTGTTTGCTGACGGGCGCGGCCGGGCTGGCCGGGTGCTCGGCGAATCCGCTGGTCGCCACTCCCCCGACGATCCAAACCGCGCAACCCGCCGTTTCGCCGCCCAGCCTGAACCCGGCCGGCACGGTGCAACCGCTGGGCGGGCACCCCCAGAGCGCATTCTTCGACGTCGGCACCCACCAACTGGTGGTGCTGTGCCCGGGAACCGACCCGGCGGCCCCGGCCAGTCTCGCCGTGCTCGGCGCGCAGACCGCGCCGCGCGTCGTTCCGCTGCCCGGGCCCACCGCGGCCATCACCGGCGACGGCAACGGCCGGGCTTTCGTGGCGGTGCGCGGCGGCTACCTGGCGGTCGAGTTGGCCGACGCCAAGACCACCGCGGTCACCGTGTCCGCACAGACGGACTTCACCGCGATCGCACGCCGCGCCGATGGGCGGCTGGTGCTCGGCACCGCCGACGGCGCGGTGTACACGCTGGGCGCCGACAGTTCGGTGGCCAGCCGGAACAAGATCTTCGCCCGCGTCGATGCGCTTGCGACACAAGGGAATACGACCATCGTGTTGGACCGCGGCCAGACGTCGGTGACGACGATCGGCGCCGACGGCCGGGCCGAGCAGGCGCTGCGGGCCGGCGAGGGCGCGACCACGCTGGCCGCCGATCCGCTGGGCCGGGTGCTGGTCGCCGACACCCGGGGCGGCCAGTTGCTGGTCTACGGGGTGGACCCGCTGATCCTGCGCCAGGCCTTTCCGGTGCGGCAGGCGCCGTACGGGCTGGCCGGGTCCACCAGGCTGGCGTGGGTGTCCCTGACCGCGTCCAACGTGGTCGTTGGTTACGATCTGAGCACCGGAATCCCCGTGGAAAAGGTGCGTTACCCGACCGTGCAGCAACCCAACTCGCTGGCCTTCGACGAGACCTCGAACACCCTGTACGTGGTGTCGGGGTCCGGCGCGGGTGTGCAGGTCATCGCCGACGCGGCGGGCAAGCCTTGACCAGCGGGACCACGCCACGGTGGAGTCGGCTGCCCGCGGGGTGGGACGCCGACATGTCCGACGAGTACGAGTGGGCGCCGCTGCGCCTACCCCCGGAGGTGACCCGCCTGAGCGCCTCCACCCGGCTGTCCATCGAGGCCGAGTACCGCGGCTGGGAGCTGACCCGGGTGCGGCTGTACACCGATGGAAGCAGACGAGTGTTGTTGCGCCGTAAGAAAACCCGACTGGACAACCGAGTTCCCGACCAGCCGGAGCCGTGACGGTGGGCCGACCGGGCGAAGGCGGGCATCCGATATACGGCCTGCTACGGAAGGCGTTGTTCGCGGTACCGGCCGAGCGCGTGCACACCCTGGTGTTCGGTGCGCTGCGTGCTGCCACGTCCACCGCGCCGGCGCGCCGGACGCTGAGCAGGCGGCTGGGACCGACCGACCCGATCCTGGCCAGCACCGTATTCGGGGTCCGGTTTCCCGGACCGCTCGGGCTGGCGGCCGGATTCGACAAGGACGGTACCGGGCTTTCCATTTGGGGTGCAATGGGTTTCGGCTATGCGGAAATTGGCACCGTCACCGCCCACCCGCAGCCCGGGAACCCGGCACCGCGGCTGTTCCGGCTGCCCGACGACCGCGCCCTGCTCAACCGGATGGGCTTCAACAACAACGGCGCCGGCGCGCTGGCCGCCCGGCTGGCCCAGCACGTCCCCGACGTGCCGATCGGGGCGAACATCGGCAAGACCAAGAAGACGCCCGCCGCCGACGCCGTCGCCGACTACCGCGCCAGCGCCCGGCTGCTGGCTCCCCTGGTGTCCTACCTGGTGGTCAACGTGAGCTCGCCGAACACTCCGGGACTGCGCGATCTGCAGGCGGTGGAGTCGCTGCGGCCGATCCTGGCGGCCGTGCTCGCCGAAGCGGGGACGACCCCCGTGCTAGTGAAGATCGCACCCGACCTCGCCGACCCCGAAATCGACGAAATCGCCGACCTGGCCGTGCAACTCGGGCTGGCCGGCATCGTGGCCACCAACACCACCATCTCGCGCGACGGGCTGCGCACGCCGGGGGGTTGAGGCGCTCGGCGCCGGCGGCATCTCCGGCCCGCCCGTCGCGCGTCGTTCGCTGCAGGTGCTGCACCGGCTGTATCAGCGGGTCGGCGACCGGTTGGTGCTGATCAGTGTCGGGGGCATCGAGACCGCCGACGACGCCTGGGAGCGCATCACCGCCGGCGCGTCGCTGCTGCAGGGGTACACCGGCTTCATCTACGGCGGAGGACTGTGGGCCAAAGGACATTCACGACGGGATCGCTCGCCGGCTGCACGAGGGCGGATTCGCTTCGCTGACCGACGCGGTGGGCTCGGCGGTGCGCAACCGGCAGACCCCGCCGGGCTAGCGTCCCGGTTTTGTTCGCCAGCACTTTCCTGCTATCAATCCCATTGACCGCCATCTCTTTCGGCTTCACCCGACGCGTTGGGTGTGTCGAATGACCAATCTACTGAACACATTTGCCTACCGACGGCCCACCATCCCTCGGACCGGTGGTGGATCTTCGGGTTGAACTTTCCTCCCCCCATAGGGGGAGGCAATCACGCCTGCGTGGCCGCTGACACAGCGGCGCGATCGTCTCCATAATTGCTGGAACGCATTGCAGGAGAAGCGCTTTCGCATGCGTTTCGGATGTCCGTGATAGCCCTCGGCCAGTGCGACCCGGCTCAACCCCGGCGTTCGAAGGTGGTTGCGCATCGCCGAAATTCCACTATGAATTGCGGTGGATTCCTCTCGACGCGGCCCAGTATCCGTCCGATCAGCCACAGCCACCCGCAGCAGCACCTCGGGCAGCTGTTTGAAATCAGGGAGATGCGATGGATTTTGCGCGGCTGCCGCCCGAGCTCAATTCGCGGCAGATGCTGGCCGGCGCCGGGCCCGGTCCGATGCTGGCAGCCGCGACGGCCTGGCGGGGCCTGGCCGCCGAGTTGGGTTCCTCCGCGCGGTCGTTCTCCGCACTGACCTCCGCGCTGGCTGCTTCGTCGTGGCAGGGTTCGGCCGCGGCCGCGATGCTGACCGCGGCGGCCCCCTACTCCAAGTGGCTGAGCTCGGCGGCCGAGCAAGCCGAGCAGGCCGCGACCCAAGCCCAGTTGGCGGCGGCAGCGTTCGAGGCGGCGCAAACCGCGACCGTGCATCCGGCCGCCATCTCCGCCAACCGGTCCCGCCTGATCGGGCTCGTAATGTCCAACGTGCTGGGCCAGAACTGGCCCGCGATCGCCGCGGTGGAGACCGAGTACGAGCAGATGTGGGCACAAGACGTCGCCACCATGTTCGGCTACCACGCCGAGTCCTCGGCGATCGCCTCGACGATCACCCAGTTTCGCCGGTTCTACGCCGGGCCGGTCACCCCCAACAACCAGTCGCCGGCCGCAGCCGCAGGCGATCCGTTCCCCCGGTTCCGTTCGGCCATCAACAACTTGGCCACCAAGTTGGGGTCGGTGAACGTCGGCTCCGTCGACATCGGACTGGGCAACATCGGCGACTTCAACTTCGGCATCGGCAACATCGGCGACTTCAACTTCGGCATCGGCAACATCGGCAGCCAAAACCTCGGCAGCGCCAACATCGGTAACACGAACATCGGCTCGGGAAACATCGGCAGCAGCAATCTGGGTTTGGGCAACGACGGATTCGGCAACCTCGGTTTGGGCAGCCTCGGCAATGCCAACATCGGCTCCGGAAATTTCGGCAGCCTCAACCACGGTCTATGGAATTCCGGCACCGGCAACATCGGCTTCGCCAACTCGGGAAATTCGAATCTCGGCTTCGCCAACACCGGAAACAACAATATCGGCATCGGCTTGAGCGGCAACGATCAAATCGGCATCGGTCTGCTGAACACAGAAAATTTCGGCCTGTTCAACTCCGGCACCGGCAACATCGGGCTGTTCAACTCCGGCACCGGCAACATCGGATTCTTCAACTCGGGCAACGGAAATGTCGGCATCGGCAACGCCGGCTCCGGGAACTGGGGCTTCGGCAACCCGGGCATGGGAAACACCGGGATCGCCAATACCGGCAATGTCAACACCGGCATTCTCAACGCGGGCATCGGCAATACCGGTTTAGCCAACACGGGCAGCTACAACAGTGGCTTTCTTAATGCGGGCAGCACCAACTCCGGCAACTACAACGCCGGCGCCTACAACACCGGTGGGTTCAACCCCGGAAATTACAACACCGGCCACCTCAACACCGGCAACGTCAACACCGGCGCATTCAACAGCGGGAATTACAACAACGGATTCTTCGTCAGCGGCGACAACCAAGGGCAGATCAGCCTGCACGTGGGGATCGACATTCCGAGCATCTCCATCGACACCTCGTCCATCAAGCCGCTGAATCAGACCTGGGTACTCGGCGGCCAAGTACACAACATCCCGGCGTTCACCTTCGAGGAAACGTCCCTGAACGGCGATTTCTACGTCGGTCCCGTCTACGTGTACCCGTCCACGTTCACCGAGCCGATAATCACCATTGCCCTCGGCGGGCCGTCAACGGTCTTCGGAGTGGCGCTCGAGGGCATGCTGCAGGGCGGCACCATCGAGATCATCAATATCCCCGGCGGGCCGGGCTTCGGGAATTCGACGACGGCACCCTCGTCGGGGTTCTTCAATTCCGGGACCGGCAGCTCCTCGGGGTTCTTCAACGCCGGGGCCAGCGCCTCGGGCTGGCAGAACGTCGCGCTGGGCAGCGTCTCGGGGTTCCGCAACGTGGGCGCCCTGCAATCGGGACTGCTCAACTGGGGCAACACCGTCTCCGGGTTCTTCAACACCAGTACCACCGACCTGGCGACCCCCGCCTACCTGTCCGGACTGGCCAACACCGGCACCCACCTGACCGGGCTGCTGCACCACGCCGGCACCATCAGCAACCTCGGCCTGGCCAACCTGGGCAGCGCCAACCTGGGCCTGGGCAACCTGGGCGACCACAACTTCGGCCTGGGCAACCACGGTGACCACAACTGGGGCGCCGCCAACCTCGGCGTCCTCAACCAGGGCATCGCCAATACCGGCACCGGCAACATCGGCTTTGCCAACGCCGGCAACTCCAACCTGGGCTTCGCCAACACCGGCAACAACAACATCGGCATCGGCCTGACCGGCAACGACCCAATCGGCATCGGCGCCCTGAACTCCGGCGCCGGCAACATCGGCCTGTTCAACTCCGGGACCGGCAACGTCGGGTTCTTCAACACCGGTGACGGCAACTGGGGTGTCGGGAACAGCGGCAAGTACAACACCGGGTTCTTCAACTCCGGTGTCGCCAACAGCGGGTTGTTCAACGCCGGCAACGCCAACACCGGCCTGCTCAATCCCGGCAACTACAACTCCGGCAACTTCAACGCCGGGAACTTCAACAGCGGCAGCTTCAACCCCGGCAACACCAACACGGGCAGCTTCAACACCGGCAACACCAACACCGGCCTGTTCAACAGCGGCAACGTCAACACCGGCCTGTTCAACACCGGCAACATGAACAACGGCCTATTCTGGCGCGGCGACAACCAGGGCCAATACGGCGCCCACTACGCCATCACCATGCCGGAGATCTCCCTGGATCTGACGGCCACCATCCCGGTCAACATCCCGCTCAGTATCGACTTCACCACGACGGTCTTCAGCGGGATCACCATCGACGACATCCCGTTCGGCACCACAACCCAGATCGGCCCCATTCCGGTGTTGAGCGGCACCATCAACTCCCTGACCATCCCACCGCTGTACATCAACGGCCCGGCACCGCACATTCAGGTCGGACAGGCGGACGGCTCCACGACCATCGTCATCCCGATCCACGCCAGCCTGGGGCCGGCCCAGTGGACGTTGATCGACTTCGGCGGCGCGACCGGCTACGGGAACTCCTCCGGGCGTCCGTCGTCGGGGTTCTTCAATTCCGGGACGGGCAGTTCCTCGGGGTTCTTCAATGCCGGCGCCAACGCCTCGGGCTGGCAGAACGCCTCGCTGGGCGGGGTCTCGGGGATCCGCAACGCCGGCGCCCTGCAATCGGGACTGCTCAACTGGGGCAACACCGTCTCGGGCATCTTCAACACCAGCACCACCGACCTGAGCACCCCGGCCTACCTGTCCGGACTGGCCAACACCGGCACCCACCTGGCCGGACTGCTGCACCACCCCGCCCCCCTGATGACCAACCTCGGCCTGGCCAACCTGGGCACCGCCAACCTCGGCCTGGGCAACCTCGGCGACCACAGCCTTCGGCCAACCGGCAACCACAACTGGGGCATCGCCAACCTCGGCGAGCACAACTGGGGCGCCGCCAACCTGGGCCTCCTCAACCACGGCCTGGCACCAGCACCAACAACATCGGCCTGGCCAACACCGGCAACTCCAACCTGGGCCTGGCCAACACCGGCAACAACAACATCGGCATCGGCCTGACCGGCAACGACCAAATCGGCATCGGCGCCCTGAACTCCGGCACCGGCAACATCGGCCTGTTCAACTCCGGCACCAACAACATCGGCTTCTTCAACACCGGCGAAAACAACATCGGCCTGTTCAACACCGGCACCGCCAACTGGGGCATCGCCAACACCGGCACCCTCAACACCGGACTGTTCAACTCCGGAACCACCAACACCGGACTACTCAACCCCGGCAACCTCAACACCGGCCTGCTCAACCCCGGCAGCTACAACTCCGGCAACTTCAACACCGGCCACTTCAACACCGGCAGCTTCAACACCGGCAACACCAACACCGGCCTGTTCAACACCGGCAACACCAACACCGGCCTGTTCAACAGCGGCAACGTCAACACCGGCCTGTTCAACACCGGCAACATGAACAACGGCCTACTCTGGCGCGGCGAATATGGCGGGCTCTACGGCTTCAACTACACGATGTCGATTCCGGACACCGCGATCCCGTTCGATGCGAGCATCTCCGTTCCGATCAATATTCCGATCAGCATGTCCTTGGGTACGGTGACGCTTCAGGGCTTCACCATTCCCAAATACACCGCCGAAATCAACGTTCTCGGGACCGGCAGCACGGAATTCATCAGTGTCGGCCCGGTGAAATTCGGGAACGTGACGCTGGCCCTGCCGTCGATTGACACCGTCATCGGCGGGCCGGATATCGCGTTGAGCCTGGCCGGCGGTGGCGGCATCGGCCCGATCAAGATCCCGGTCATCGACCTGGGCGGGGCGCCCGGCTACGGAAACTCGACCACCAACCCGTCGTCGGGGTTCTTCAACTCCGGCGCCGGCGGCTCGTCGGGTTTCGGCAACGTCGGCGCCCACAACTCCGGCTTCCTCAACCTGGGCACCGGCGGTACCGGAGTGTCGGGTTACAAGAACGTCGGCGACCTGGTGTCCGGAGTGAAGAACGTCGGCAACACCGTGTCGGGATGGTTCAACACCAGCGCCGTGGACCTGGCGACGGCAGCCCATGTCTCCGGTTTCGGCAACGTCGGCAGCAACGTTTCCGGAATGCTCAGCGGCTTCGCGATCTCGAACCTGGGTCTGGGCAACGCCGGCAGCTTCAACGTCGGCAACGGCAACCTCGGCGCCTACAATTTCGGCAGCGCAAACATCGGCGGCCAGAACTTCGGCTTCGCCAACATCGGCGATCTCAACGTCGGAATCGCCAACCACGGCAACCACAATTGGGGACTGGCCAACCTCGGCGACGCGAACATCGGCTCCGGCAATCTCGGCAGCCTCAACCGCGGCCTGTGGAACTTCGGCACCGGCAACATCGGCCTGGCCAACGCCGGCAACTCCAACCTGGGCCTGGCCAACACCGGCAACAACAACATCGGCATCGGCCTGACCGGGAACGACCAAATCGGCATCGGCGCCCTGAACTCCGGACACGGCAACATCGGCCTGTTCAACTCCGGCAACAACAACATCGGCTTCTTCAATTCCGGCGACGGCAACATCGGGATCGGCAATGCCGGATCCGGTAACTGGGGCATCGGCAACGCCGGCGTCGCCAACATCGGCGTCGCCAACCCCGGCAGCGCCAACTGGGGTATGTGGAACCCCGGAGCCGGCAACACCGGCATGCTCAACCCGGGATCGTTCAACACCGGCTTGACGAACACCGGAATCGCCAACACCGGAATCGGCAACGTCGGAGACTACAACTCGGGGCTGTACAACACCGGCAGCTTCAACACCGGCAACTTCAACACCGGCGACTACAACACCGGTGGATTCAACTCGGGCGACTCCAACACCGGCCACTTCAACAGCGGCAATGTCAACACCGGAGCATTCAACACCGGCAGCTACAACAACGGATTCTTCTGGCGCGGCGATTATCAGGGACTGCATGGCTTCCGTGTCGGAATACACATTCCCGAATTCACGCTCATCGATTCCAGTTTCGCGATACCGGTCAACATCCCGCTCAGCAGCGACATGACCAGCCTCGTCCTCTACCCCATCACCATCGCGCCATTCACGATTTCCGGCCTCGACTCGTCGTATTTGAGCATCACCTTCGACGGCATCTTCATCCCAGCGATCACCGCCCTGCTGCCCTCGATCAACACCCAGATCGGCGGACCCGACACGACGATTCCGATCACCATCCGCGGCGGCGTGGGACCCATCGACATCAACTTCATCGATATCCCGGCGGCACCCGGTTTCGGAAACTCGACGACGGCTCCGTCGTCGGGGTTCTTCAATTCCGGGACGGGCAGTTCCTCGGGGTTCTTCAATGCCGGCGCCAACGCCTCGGGCTGGCAGAACGCCTCGCTGGGCGGGGTCTCGGGGATCCGCAACGCCGGCGCCCTGCAATCGGGACTGCTCAACTGGGGCAACACCGTCTCGGGCATCTTCAACACCAGCACCACCGACCTGAGCACCCCGGCCTACCTGTCCGGACTGGCCAACACCGGCACCCACCTGGCCGGACTGCTGCACCACCCGGCCCCCCTGATGACCAACCTCGGCCTGGCCAACCTGGGCACCGCCAACCTCGGCCTGGGCAACCTCGGCGACCACAACTTCGGCCTGGCCAACCACGGCAACCACAACTGGGGCATCGCCAACCTCGGCGAGCACAACTGGGGCGCCGCCAACCTGGGCCTCCTCAACCACGGCCTGGCCAACACCGGCACCAACAACATCGGCCTGGCCAACACCGGCAACTCCAACCTGGGCCTGGCCAACACCGGCAACAACAACATCGGCATCGGCCTGACCGGCAACGACCAAATCGGCATCGGCGCCCTGAACTCCGGCACCGGCAACATCGGCCTGTTCAACTCCGGCACCAACAACATCGGCTTCTTCAACACCGGCGAAAACAACATCGGCCTGTTCAACACCGGCACCGCCAACTGGGGCATCGCCAACACCGGCACCCTCAACACCGGACTGTTCAACTCCGGATCCACCAACACCGGACTACTCAACCCCGGCAACCTCAACACCGGCCTGCTCAACCCCGGCAACTACAACTCCGGCAACTTCAACACCGGCCACTTCAACACCGGCAGCTTCAACACCGGCAACACCAACACCGGCCTGTTCAACACCGGCAACACCAACACCGGCCTGTTCAACAGCGGCAACGTCAACACCGGCCTGTTCAACACCGGCAACATGAACAACGGCCTACTCTGGCGCGGCGACAACCAGGGCCAATACGGCATTTACTACGCCATCACCATCCCCGAGATCCAGGCGTACCTGAATTTCGCGATGCCGGTGAACATCCCGATCACCGTGAGTATCACCGACATCCAGATCAACCCGCTCAAGATCCCGACCATCACGTTCAGCGGTCTGGACAGCGGCCTCGGCGGCGACGTAGCGGGTTCGCTCGGCCCGATCAACATCTACGGCGAGAATCCCGGCGATCCCATCTTCATCCACTTCGGCGACCAACCCCTGCTGAAGCTCAACATCGGCAACCCGGACGGCTCCACCGTGGTAACCATCGGCGGCACAGCGGGTTTGGGCCCGATCACCATCCCGCTCATCGACCTGGGCGGGGCGCCCGGCTATGGAAACTCGACCACCAACCCGTCGTCGGGGTTCTTCAACTCCGGCGCCGGCGGCGTGTCGGGCTTCGGAAATTTCGGCGCCAACATCTCGGGCTGGCAGAACGCCGCGACGGGCTTCGGCGGCGTCTCGGGCTTCCGCAATGTCGGTGCCCAGCAGTCCGGACTGCTCAACTGGGGCAACACCCTGTCCGGGGTCTACAACACCAGCGGCACCGACCTGAGCACCCCGGCTCACCTGTCCGGGCTGCTGAACACGGGTACCAACCTCGCGGGCGTTCTGCACACCGCAACCACGATCACCAACCTCGGCCTGGCCAACCTCGGCCACCTCAACGCGGGGTTCGGCAACCTCGGCAGCTTCAACTTGGGCAGCGCCAATCTTGGCGCCCTCAACCTGGGCAGCGGCAACCTCGGGTTCGGCAATATCGGGTTCGCCAACATCGGCGACGGCAACGTCGGGCTCGCCAACTCCGGGGTTCAGAACATCGGCTTGGCCAACGTCGGCAACTCCAACCTCGGTTTCGCCAACACCGGCAACAACAACATCGGCATCGGCCTGAGCGGCAACGACCAAATCGGCATCGGCGCCCTGAACTCCGGACACGGCAACATCGGCCTGTTCAACTCCGGCAACAACAACATCGGCTTCTTCAACTCCGGCGACGGCAACTGGGGTATCGGCAACAGCGGCGACTACAACACCGGGTTGTTCAACGCCGGCATCGCCAACACCGGACTGCTCAACACCGGGGTCGCCAACACCGGCATCGGCAACGTCGGCAGCTACAACACCGGCAGCTACAACCGCGGCGACGGCAACACCGGCAGCTTCAACACGGGCAGTCACAACAGCGGCTGGCTCAATGCCGGCGACTACAACACCGGCGTTTTCAACTCCGGGAACTCCAACACCGGACTGGCCAACTCCGGCGACGTCAACACCGGCGCCTTCATCTCGGGCAACTACAGCAACGGGCTGTTGTGGCGAGGGGATAACCAGGGCCAGATCTCGCTGGGATACTCCTCGACCATTCCCGAAATCCCTTGGCACTACGACGTGGTCGGCAACATCGAGATACCCGTCACCGGCGAGCTCAGCGAGATCAGCATCGGCGACATCAACGTCGGCGACATCCCGCTCAAGATCAACTTGGAGCAGGTGGTCTGCTACCCGATCATCGAATACCCGTTCTACCGCTGCGACACCATCACCATCCCGGTGTACAACGACCCGATCGCCGGCTGGACGATAAACGAAAGAACCCTGGTGCCTGCGACGACCATCGACGAGGTGCTGTCGAACAGCTTTGTGACGTCGGACAGCGGCCACCTGGGGCCGTACTCGTTCGGCTTCGAAATATCTTCGGGCCCAGGGTTTTTCAACTCGACCGATCAGCCGTCATCCGGGTTCTTCAACTCTGGGGGCGGCGGCGCGTCCGGCTTCTTCAACTCCGGCGACGGGCCGATGTCGGGCCTGGCGAACGAGTTCGCGAACAACTCCGGCCTGCACAACTCGGGCGGTCCGGGCAACTCCGGCTACCTCAACGAGGGCGAACTCGAATCGGGTCTGGCCAATGTCGGCAACACCATCTCCGGCTTGTTCAACACCGGCCCGCTGGACCTCACCCAGGCGGCGTTCGACTCGGGGCTGGCGAACGTCGGAGTCAACCTGTCCGGATTCTTCAACAACTTCACGCTGCCGCACAGATTCAGGCAGTGACAAGGCGCCGACCCGGGGCCGCGCTGCTCCGGTAGCGGCGGGTGTGGCAGGCGACGGTGTCAAGTGGCGAGCGCAGGCTGCGCGCCGCCGTCGGCATCCTCGCCACCCCGGGCACACGCGAGCACCGCGTTCACGATCTCGTCGCTGTCGGCGTCCTTGGTCAGGAACCCCGCCGCCCCCTGGTCCAGCGCGGTGGAAACCAGATGGGAGTCATCGAAGGCGCTCAACAGCAGCACACGGGTGGGCAGTCCGTCGCAGCTGACGGCATGGGCTACCGCAACGCCGTCCAGCCCGGGCATCCGATAGTCGAGCAGCGCGACGGCGGGCCGGTGTTCGCGGACGGCTTCCAGCGCAGCGCGGCCGTCGGCGGCCTCGGCGACCAACCTCCACCCGCCCGCTGGATGTCAGGGCGCGCACAATGCCGAGCCGCACCACCGGATGGTCGTCGGCGACGACGACGGTGACACGCTTGGCAATCCCGGCCACCGGCCGCCCCATATCCTCTACACCCCAACTCGGCTGCCGCCGATCGATATTGACGTGGGCTATCGGGAATGCAACGCGGTCGGCTCACGCTCGCTGCCCGCCGGACCGCTCGACCCGCAGGTACTAAATGGGAGATCCCCCCGCGCCGCCGGTCCCTGCTGACCCGCCTGCGCCGCCCTTTCCGCCGGTTCCTCCGCTATGACCGCCGCCGGAAAAGCCGGAACCGCCGGAGGTACCGGCCTTACCGCTACTGTGGCTCTGGCCGCCGGTGCCACCGTCACCGCCGACACCGCCGACGCCCCCCGTCCCACCGTCACCGCGCACCGAGTTGCCGCCGGTACCGCCGGTACCGCCGACCGCGCCGTCACCACCCTGACCGCCCCATCCGCGGCTGTTTTTGTTGCCGTCACCGCCCCCGCCGTCGCCGCCGCCGCCGCCGGTGCCGCCCGCTCCACCGACACCGCCGGCGCCGCCGTCGCCGAGCTCACCGGCACCGTTCCCGCCGGTCCCGGCGGCACCGGCGGTGCCTCCTGCGCCGCCGACACCGCCGGCGCCGCTGACGCTGCCATTTCCGCCGGTGCCCCCGGTGCCGCCGGCGCCGCCCTGGCCGCCGGTTCCGCCGTCGCCGTTACCGTCGCCACCTACGCCGCCGTTACCGGCGTCGCCGCCGACTCCGCCTTTGCCGCCCCGGGCACCGTCGCCGCCCGCCTTGGCGGTGTTGGTTCCGCCGGAACCGCCGTCGCCGCCTTGGCCACCGGCACCGCCCTGACCGCCCTGGCCGCCGCCGACCCCGTTGATGCCGGCACCGCCGTCACCACCGAGACCGCCCTTGCCGCCGCGACCGCCCTGATCACCCACGGTGGGCGTATCACTGGTGACACCGTTCTGGCCGGTACCGCCCTTGCCGCCGGCACCCCCGGTACCGCCCTTGCCGCCGGCGCCGATCGACCCGTCCGGGCCACCGTCTGCGCCCTTGCCTGCCGCTCCGGCAGTACCTGCGGTGCCGCCTTTGCCGCCGTCGGCGCCGTTACCGGCGGTCGCGGTGCTGGCGCCACCGGCGCCCCCAGTGCCGCCCTGACCGCCGACACCGCCCTGACCACCCTGGCCACCGCCGACACCGTTGATCCCGGCACCGCCGTCACCGCCCTGGCCACCTGCTCCGGCCCGGCCGCCTTGGCCGCCGGGGGTGGGCGAAGTCCCGGATACACCCGCTTGCCCGGTGCCGCCGGTGCCGCCGACACCTCCGACACCGCCCTTGCCGCCTTTGCCGATCGACCCGTCCGGGCCGCCGTCGCTGCCCTTGCCCGCGGCTCCGGCAGTACCACCGGTGCCGCCCTGGCCGCCGTCGGCACCGGTACCGGCGGTCGCCGTGCTGGCACCGCCCGCGCCCCCGGTACCGCCCCGGCCGCCGACACCGCCCAGACCACCCTGGCCGCCGCCGACCCCGTTGAGGCCGGCACCGCCATCGCCACCCTGGCCGCCGGCGCCCCACCGCCGCCTTGACCACCCGCTGTCGGCGTGGTGCTCGAGGTGCCCGCTTGCCCGGTGCCACCGTCGCCGCCGAGACCTCCGACCCCGCCGCTTCCGCCGCGGCCGATCGTGCCGACCGCGCCACCGTCGCTGCCCTTGCCGGCCACTCCGGCAGTGCCGCCGGTGCCGCCCTTGCCGCCCTGGGCGCCGGCACCGGCAATCGATGTGTTGGAGCCTCCGGTGCCGCCGCCGCCACCTTCGCCGCCGACTCCACCCCGACCGCCCTGGCCGCCGCCGACACCGTTGATTCCGGCGCCGCCGTCGCCGCCCTGGCCGCCGACACCCCCACCGCCGCCTTGGCTCCCGGCGGTCGGCGAATCACCCGACGTGCCCGCCAGACCAGTGCTCCCGTTGCCGCCGGTGCCGCCGATACCACCGGTGCCGCCGGTGCCGTTCGCCCCGGCCGCACCGCCGGGGGCTGACACCCCGGCACCCGCCACACCGCCGGTGCCGCCCTTGCCGCCGGCGGCCGTTGCCGGCGGTGCCGCCGGTGTTCGTGCCGCCGACCCCGCCGATGCCGCCCTGACCCCCGTTGCCGCCCTGGCCGCCATCGCCGCCACCGACGCCGTTGATGCCTGCCCCGGCGTCGCCACCTCGACCACCGGCCCCACCGGCGCCGCCCTGGTTGCCCGCGGTCGGTGCGCTGCCAGACGTCCCGTCCCGTCCAGCGGCGCCGTTGCCGCCATTGCCGCCGGTGCCGCCGGTGCCACCCTTGCCGTTGGCCCCGGCCGTACCACCGTCGGTTCCGACGCCACCCGCGCCGGCCACGCCGCCGAGGCCACCGTCACCACCGGCCCGGCCGGCAGCACCGTCGGTGCCGGTATTGGAACCACCGTCGCCGCCGTTGCCGCCTCGACCACCGCTGCCGCCCTGGCCGCCGTTGCCGCCGCCCGCGCCGTCGACGCCCGCTCCCCCGGCTCCGCCTCGGCCTCCGTCGCCGCCGCGGCTGCCCGTTTGACCCGGGGTCGGCGAGGTGCTCGTCGTCCCGGCCTTTCCGGCGGCTCCGTTGCCCCCGGCGCCGCCGTTGCCGCCGTCACCACCGGCACCGATCAGACCGCGAACACCGCCGTCGACCGCCGCACCTCCGGCACCGGCCGCGCCACCCGCACCTCCTTCGCCGCCGTTCGCGCCGGCCCCGGTCCCGGTGTTGGAACCGCCGGCGCCGGCATTGCCACCTTGCCCACCGATGCCGCCCTGACCGCCGTCGCCACCGCCGGAACCAGCGAGGCCGACACCGCCGTCACCGCCCCGACCGGCTGCGCCACCCGCGGCGCCGTCGTATCCCACGGCCGGCGTTGCACCGTCTCGACCGGCTGCGCCGGTACCGCCTGCGCCGCCGTTGCCGCCGGTCCCGCCGTTGCCGGCGACGCCGCGAGCACCTCCGCTACCGCCGGTACCGGCAGCGCCGGCCACTCCGCCGTTGCCGCCCTTGCCGCCCTTGCCGCCGACTCCGGCGTTGCCGGTCCCGTCGTCGTTGTAGCCGCGACCACCGTCGCCGCCGCTGCCGCCCAGCCCCCCGGAACCGCCGGAACCGTTGGTCGCGCCCGACACGGCATCGCCGCCGGCACCACCCTGGCCGCCGACACCGCCCTGGCCGGCGTTGCCGCCGTTCGTGACGCCCGCGGCCCCTTGCCCGCCCTGGCCACCGGCGCCGCCATTGCCGGCCGTGTGGCCACTGATGGTGGTAGCGCCGCCTTTTCCTCCTGTGCCGCCGGCACCGCCCAGCCCGCCGGTGCCGTACCCGGCACCGGTGTCGGGTACGGGACCGGCACCCGGAGCGCCGCCCCTACCGCCCGTTCCACCGGTGCCGCCGGCGCCGCCGGTTCCGGCGTTGTCGGTGCCGTCATCGGCGTATCCGGCGCCGCCATCGCCGCCGGTGCCGCCGCGGCCGCCCATGCCCCCTGCGCCCCTGATCGCGCCGCTGGCGGCGTTGCCGCCCGTGCCGCCCTGGCCGCCTTGGCCGCCTTGGCCGCCGAGGTCGGCGGCCGCGCCTGCACCGCCCTGGCCACCCTGGCCGCCGGCTCCGCCTTTGCCTGCGAGGTGGGAGGCGATGTTGCTGTCGCCACCGTTACCGCCTGCGCCGCCGTTGCCGCCGGTGCCCGCCGCGCCACCGGTGCCGCCGTGACCCCCAGTACCGACCGCACCGCCGGCTCCTCCGGCGCCGCCGGCTCCGCCGTTGCCGCCATTCGTGGCGTTGTTACCGCCGACGTCGGGGTAGCCGTTGCCGCCTCGGCCGCCCTGACCACCGGTGCCACCGGCTCCGCCGCTGCCGTTGATGCCGCCGTCGGATTTCCCGCCCGCGCCGCCGGCCCGCCCATACCGCCGGCGCCGCCGACGTTGCCGTTGCGGCTCGAGTCCGTGGCCGCGCTGCCGGCGCCACCCTTGCCGCCGTCACCGCCCACACCGCCGCCGCCGCCCTGGCCGGCTGCCCCGGCCGCACCACCGTCACGGCCCACGCCGCCCGCGCCGGCCTTGCCTCCGGCTCCCCGTCGCCACCGTCGCCACCGCCCCCGCTGGCCGTGCCGAGATTGTCTCCACCAGTTCCGCCGGCCCCGCCCCGGCCACCGGTGCCGCCCTGGCCGCCGTCGCCGCCCCCGACTCCGTTGATCCCGGCACCACCAGCGCCGCCCCTGCCGCCACTACCGCCGAGTCCACCGTTACTGCCGTCGCCCGGCTGCGTACCGGTCACGCCGGGCATGCCCTGCCCACCGTCGCCGCCGGTACCGCCGGTGCCGCCGGTGCCACCCCGGCCCATGCTGCCCGCGTTGCCACCGAAGCCGCCGGAGGCACCACCAGCACCCGCCGCGCCTCCGGCGCCGCCGGCCCCGCCCGTTCCACCCGGTTGGTCGGCGGTCACGCTGGCGCCGCCGGTGCCTCCGGCACCGCCGTGGCCGCCGACACCACCCTGACCGCCGTCGCCGGCCAGGCCGATCCGGGCGTGCCCGCCGGCTCCGCCCGCTCCGGCCGCGCCGCCGGCCGACCCGGGACCGCCACTCCCGCCGTAGACCCCGTCCACCCCGCCCCGCCGGCTCCACCGTCGCCGCCCGCACCACCGTGGCCACCGGACCCGACCAGACCACCGGTGCCGCCGGCACCACCCGCCCCGCCGGTGCCACCGGCCACACCTACCGTCCCGGGGGCGCCGACACCACCGGCGCCGCCGGCACCGCCGTTGCCGAACAGCACCGCGTCGCCGCCCCGACCGCCGGCGGCACCGAGGCCCCCGGTCCCGCCATTGCCACCGGAGCCAAGCAGCCAGCCGCCACTTCCGCCGGCACCACCGACCCCGCCTGTTGCGCCGGTGCCGCCCCGGCCGCCGTTGCCGATCAGGCCCGCCGATCCACCCGGGCCACCGGCGGCCCCGGGATCACTGCTGTTGCCGCCGTTGCCGCCATTGCCCAGCAAGATCCCGCCGGCCCCGCCGGCCTGCCCCTGCGCCCCGCTGGCACCGTCGGCGCCGTTACCGATCAACGGACGGCCCAGGAGCGCTTCGGTGGGTGCGTTCACGACGTCGAGCAGCAGCTGCAGCGGCGCCACATTGAGCGCTTCAGCAGATGCGTACGCCGCCGAACTTGACGTGAGGTTGCGGATGAAGTCGTCGTGAAACGCTTCCAGTTGAGCGCTCACAGTCTGGTAAGCCCGGCCGTGTTCGGCGAACAGGGCGGCGATCGCCGCCGAAACCTCGTCGCCGCCCGCGGCTAACAGGCTGCTGGTCGGCGCCGCCGCCAGCACGTTTGCGCAGCGAAGGCCAGAGCCGATACCTGCCACCTGCGCGGCCGCCGCCGCGAGTGCTTCGTGGCCGACGACGACATAAGACATGGCTGCGATCCCCTTGACCTGAGTGGCGCGGTGCCCGGCCGCAGCCCCTCCGGTCACCCTCACGCACCACGGGGGTCGCCGCCCTCGTCCAGAAGCCTGATTTGAGTGATGAAATTTTCTCCACCGACAGGGGAGGCAGCGGGCAGCGGATCGATCCCGGGGCCGGGGGGTGGCGGACGTCGGGTTCAGATCGGCTGCGTTAAAAAATTGGTCGCGCGCAGATTCGGGCGGCGGTCAGTGCGGTTCCGAGGGCCCGACGCGGCGGTCAGTCCAGCAGGCGGCGCCGCATCGCCTCGGCCACCGCAGCACCGCGGTCGGCAACCCCGAGTTTCTCGTAGAGGCTGCGCGTGTGCGTCTTAACGGTGCTACGCGCCAGGTGCAGGCGGTCCGCGATCTGGGGGACCGACAAGCCATCCGCCATCATCGTGATCACCTGGGTTTCACGCTCGGTGAGCGCGGCCATCGTTCCCCTGCCCCGTCGCTTGACTTCGCCGGCAAGTCCGCCGGCGACGGCGGCGGGCAGGTACGAGCCGCCGCCGGCGCACGTCAGCACCGCGCGCGCGATTTCGTCGCTGTCGGATTCCTTGGTCAGGTAGCCCGAAGCCCCCTCGGCCAGCGCCTTGTAGACGATCTGGCTGTCGTCGAACGCGCTGAGCAACAGCACGCTGGTGGGCAACCTGTCTCGGTTGATGGCGCGGGTGACCTCGATGCCGTTCAGCTCGGGCATCCGATAGTCCAGCAGGGCGACCGCCGGCTGATGCCCTCGGACCGCTTCCAGCGCCGCGCGGCCGTCCGCCACCTCCGCGACGACCGTCAGCTGACCGCTGGAATTCAGCGCCGTAGCCAGACCCCGGCGCGTCACGGGATGATCGTCGGCGATCACCACCGTCACCCGCTTGGCGGCATCAGCCATGAAGTGCTCCATGCTTCTCGCAACTTCAGCTACGGAATAGATAACGGGTTGACGGGTTTCCCGGTGCAGCCGGCGCCCGGGTCGTCGGCCGTCGCCAACCCAATGGTCTGCTGGCTTGCCGACGCGAACGCCATGGCGGTGATCCCCTTTGTGCTGAACCGGATTCCGGGTGTCTTCGCCGATAACTGTGCCGCGATTCGCGCCGGGTGGCGCTAGGGCAAAGGTTCGATTCGGGGGATGAACATTCCTCCCCCTATCGAGGGAGGCGCAGCGCCGCGCGCAGGACCGCACCGGCGTGCGAAATGCTTTGTGCCGCACAATAATTCGGATCGCAGCGCGGGCGCCGGCCCTAACGTCGGAGGGCCGGCTTCAATCGTGGTTGTCAGCGGTGCACAGTGCCGGGACCGGTCATAGCCGCACGCCCGGGATTACGTCTGCTCGTACGTGGCGTGGATGACGGCGCGGGCGATGGCGTGCTGAAACAGGTTGAAGCCCAGGTAGGCCGGACTGGCATCCTCGGCGAGGTCGAGCTTGTCGACGTCCACCGCGTGCACGGCGACGTAGTAGCGGTGCGGGCCGTGCCCGGGCGGCGGGGCGGCGCCGATGTAGCGGCGCATCCCGGCGTCGTTGACCAACGTGAGGGCTCCCCCGGGCAGGTCGCTGCCGTCGCCGGCGCCGGCCGGCAACTCGGTGACGTCGGCGGGCAGGTTGGCCACCGCCCAGTGCCAGAACCCGGACGCCGTGGGCGCGTCCGGGTCGTACACCGTGACCGCGAAGCTGCGGGTCTCCGCCGGGAAGTCCGACCAGCTCAGCTGCGGGCTGACGTCCTCGCCGCCGGCGCCCATGATCCCGCTGACCTGGGGCTTGGCCAGCGGTTGCCCGTCGGTGATCGACTCCGAGGTCAAGGTGAACGACGGCAGCTCGGGCAGCGCGTCGTAGGGGTTGGGCACGGTCATGGTCAATCCTCTCGTGTGATCAAGGGTCGGGATCAGCAGTGGGTCAAGAAGTGGGCCAGCACCTCGGTGCCGAACCGCAGCGCCTCGATGGGTACCCGCTCGTCGACGCCGTGGAACAGCGACGAGAAATCCAGTTCCGGCGGCAGCCGCAGCGGGCTGAACCCGAAGCAGCGAATCCCCAAGCGCGCGAAGGACTTTGCGTCAGTACCGCCGGAGAGCATGTAGGGCACGGTGCGCCCGTCGGGGTCCACCGAGAGCACCGCGGCGTTCATCGCGTCGACCAGGTCGCCGTCGAAGGACGTTTCGTAGGAATCCAGGCTGCGGATCCATTCGCGGGTGATGTCGGGACCGATCACCGCATCTACCTCGGCCTCGAATGCCGCCAGGCGCCCGGGCAGCACCCGGCAGTCGATCACCGCCTCGGCCGTCGCCGGGACCACGTTGGCCTTGTAGCCGGCGTTGAGCATGGTCGGGTTGGCGGTGTCGTGCAGCACCGCCTTGAGCATGCGAGACATCGGGCCCAGCTTGTCGATCATCCCGTCCAGGTCCGGGGACGTGGTGTCGAAGGTCAGGCCGGTCTCCTCGCTGACGGCGGCCAGGAACTGCGCGACGGTGTCGGTGCAGACCAGCGGGAACCGGTGGCGGCCCAATCGGGCCACGGCTTCGGCGACGGCGGTGACCGCGTTGTTGTCGTGCACCATCGACCCGTGCCCGGCGCGGCCGCGGGCGGTCAGCCGCATCCATTGGATGCCCTTCTCGGCGGTCTCGATCAGATACAGGCGGCGCTCACCGCCGTCGTGGCGCGGCACCGTCAGCGAGAAGCCGCCGACCTCGCCGATCGCTTCGGTCACTCCGTCGAACAGTTCGGGCTGATGGTCCACCAGCCATTGCGCCCCGTATTTGCCGCCGTTCTCCTCGTCGGCAACGAACGCGAAGACCAGGTCGCGCGGCGGCACGATGCCGGCCCGCTTGAAGTGGCGGGCCAGCACCAGCGTCATGCCGACCATGTCCTTCATGTCGACCGCGCCGCGGCCCCACACGTAGCCGTCGGCGATGGCACCGGAGAACGGATGCACGCTCCAGTCGGACGGTTCGGCGGGCACCACGTCGAGGTGGCCGTGGATCATCAGGGCGCCGCGGGTGGGATCGGCGCCGGGCAGGCGGGCGAACACGTTGCCGCGACCGGGCGCCCCGGACTCCACGTAGTGGGTGGCGTAGCCGACCTCGGCGAGCTGCTCAGCGATCCATTGCGCGCACAAGGCCTCGCCCTTGGTGGTTTCGAGTTCGCCGGTGTTGGAGGTGTCGAAGCGGATCAGCTTGCTCACCACCTCGGCCACGTCATCCATCGGACCGTCGGGGTCCCCGGTCGCCGGGCGTTGAGGGGTCACAGTCACCTTTCCTACCACTACCGACGGGCCACGGGTCGGGCCAGCCCGATTGGGCCGACGCGAACCGATCCGATAGCCTTAGCTGCCAACTCAGTTGGCCTTGTCCGAGTGGCGGAATGGCAGACGCGCTAGCTTGAGGTGCTAGTGCCCTACTAATGGGCGTGGGGGTTCAAGTCCCCCCTCGGACACATCCGGCGACACGACTCAGGTCGGCCGTTGCCGTGACTCGTCGCATGTAGGGATCGTAGTCAAGACGCAAACCTAGGCTTGCGTACACAAGTGCGCGTTCCGCCCCCGTTGCCGCACCAAGCACGGCTGACAGCCCACCCAACTCCGTGACCAATTCGCTGATCTGTGCGGCAGACATGACGCGGGGCCGCTCCGCTCGCTCAAGACGGGCCCTCAGCTCGTCGCGCTCAGCGGTGCGGCGACGCAATGCAGCAGTCAAATCCTCAACGGCCACACCAGACTCCACGGCGGTAACCAAAGCAGCAACCTTGCCATTCGCCGCGCTGAGCTGGCGCTGCAAGGCGGCGTAGCCAGTTCCTGGTGCCGGGTCCGCGTCCTGCCCGCGTGCGAGGTCTTCCGGATCGGCCAGGGTGGCGATCCATTCGTCAAGTCGCGCTGTCACCTCGTCTTCACGGAGATAGACAGTGCGCGGGTGATCACTCAGGTCTGCAGGCACAGAACGCGACTTACCCAGCTCACAACGGTAGAGGATGCGGGTTGTTCGCTTCCCGACGCGAGCGGCGCCCTGCATCCGCCGTCCACACGCGGCGCAGAACAGCAGTCCGCGCAGCGCATACGGCACCGTCGATTCTCTGCTGCAGACGAGACCGGGACCCCGCCGCGCCTGCGTCCGAAGACGAACAGCCTGCGCCAGTTCGTCAGGGATCAGCGCTTCGTGGGTGCGGCGGTCCGGTGCGATCCAGTCTGCCTCATCACGCCACCGCATACGTGTCTCATACCCCGCGGCGACATCGTCAGGGTTGACCAGGACCTCGTACTTCTCCTGCTTGCCCCAAACGCGGACACCGCGATATGTCGGGTTGTCGAGTATCGCGCGGATCGCCGAATGAGACCAACCTCGCGGGTCACGGTGACGATTCCGCACCGGGTCATACTGGCTCGGTGACGGCACGCCATCGTCGGTGAGCCGTTGCGCAATGTAGCGGAGGCCAGCACCATCGGCGTACATGCGGTAGATCCGCTCGACGATCGGAGAAGTCTCGGGGTCGGGTTCGAGGCGGTGAAGCCGCTGCCCGAGATTTGCCTTAGCAAGGTTCGGGTGCGGACCGGCATCAACGAGCCGGTAACCATACGGTGGTCGGCCACCGAGATATCTGCTCGTGTCCTGCGCGAGTGCCGACATCGCCGCACGAACACGCATCTGGATTCGCGCCCGCTCTCCCTTGCTCATACCGCCGAAAAGCGTCATCACAAGGTCATGCGCCTCGGAGCCGGGATCGACCGCTCCGCCGACCTCGGGCACCCACAGGCCGACCCCATAGTGCGTGAGCACCGGGAAAGTGAGCGCGAACTGCGGCCCGTAGAACGCACGGGCGGGTTCCCCGATCACCACGGCATCGAAGCCGCGGTCACGAGAAGCGACATCAACAAGCAGACGTGATGCCTCCGGCCTGCGCTTCCACGGCAGCGAGCGGCTCTGTCCCACATCGAAGTAGTCAGCGGCGAGGACTCCGCCATGCGGAGTGATCAGGTCGACGGCCCGGCGCCTCTGCCAGCTGCGGCTCGCCTCCGGGTCTTGAGCGTCCTCGGTGCTCACTCGGCCGTAGAAGGCGAACCTCAGGCTCACGCCACTTCCCTCCCTGATCCGAGCGTCCGGTCCCGCACAGCCATTATGACGTGTACCAGCGCGCGGTTGGCCTCGCGCGGAAGTCGACAGTGGTCGGGCAAGACAATTTCAACACCCCCCCTCTGACATGGTCGGCGCATCGATTCGAGCGCCACACTCGGGGCGAGCACGTGCTGTTCGGGACTTGTCAGTCATCGCGCCCCCCTGGCGGATCCCATTGTTGCTCGCGGGCTTGGCGACGGGCTTCCACCAGTCCGATGCGGCGGGTGTGGATCCGTTGGAGGGCCGCGGAGTAGACGAGGGGTGCGGTCGCCGGGGGTGGCGTGTCCGGCGTGGTCGAACTCCCACCACACGTCGTCGCTTTGCTCGGTTAGATCGAGTGGCGAATGGTGTTGTGGTGAAAAGTCTTTGCCTGCTTGGTGTCGGGCCCAGGTGGCGCGGATGGCGCGTAGCGCGCCCATGGTGACCGAGTAGCGGCGGGATTTGGTGGTGACATGTCCCCGGTAGCCCAGAGTATGTAGCCAGCGACCGATCCCTGCCAAGGCATCGATACCGAGGGTGTGGGCTTGGTCTGCTACGTGGGCGATGGTGGTCAGGATCGCCCGGACGTGGTCGGTGACGTCGAGGTCCGCGATGGCTTCAGCGGATAGGCGGCGGGCGGCGATACCGAAGTCTTGCAGGGATTTGGTGACGTATTTGGCCAGGTATCCGGAGATGCGCCGTGACGACATCCGGCTGATGGCCACGGCTGTGTCTGATTCTGTTGGGGCCGCACAGTTTTCGGCCCTCAGTGGTTGGGTATCGATCTGTGTGCCGAACCGGACCACCAGCGGCGCAGCGTCGCCAGACTCGTTGGGGTTGTCGGCT
Source organism: Mycobacterium kiyosense (assembly GCA_021654635.1). Taxonomy (NCBI): domain Bacteria; kingdom Bacillati; phylum Actinomycetota; class Actinomycetes; order Mycobacteriales; family Mycobacteriaceae; genus Mycobacterium; species Mycobacterium kiyosense. The sequence continues at coordinate 2,678,170 of AP025179.1, read as the reverse complement.
TGGCGGTTGGTGTCGGGGTTGGGAACGTCGAGGGTGACGGCGCGGGCGGCCTGCTGGATAAGGGCGGCGAGTTTGGCGGCAGACATCGGCGGCTCCCAGGCAGGGCCGGTTGCCGAACGTGCCTCCCCACCGCCACATGTGGCGGTGGGACCGTGATCGTTGTGGTCACGTGAGCCAGCGGTGGCGGTACCGGTGGGGTCGTCGGGTGGATCGAGCCGGATGAGAGCGTGGATGTGGGGGATGGCACGGGCCTGCATTTCGACGACCTTGACGAAACTGGCTTTCACCGAACTCGGTTCGATGCCAGCAGCTTTGAGGTGTTTGGCGAGGTTGCGTCGTAGGGCGATGGTGAAACGCCGCCATAGTTCGGGCAGGTGCCAGGTGAACAGGACGTGCCCGAGGTAGTCGTAGCACTCGGCGCACAGCGGTTGCCCGACCGTGGGATCGGTGCCGTCATGCATGGTGCTGCACCATAGGGGTTTTCCGTGCGGGCATCGCTTGTAGCCACCCATCGTCCTGTGGTCACGGCAGACGCTGCCTCTGCTGCCATGGACGGAGCCAAAGCTGGGCGCGGTCAATGTGACGAATACCTGGGGACGGTCGGCCACGGCGGGGCTCATGTTGTGGCGGCCTCCGGTGGTTCCTGCGGCGACGAGTTGCCAAGTGTCGCGGGCGTACAGGTCTGAGCAGGAGGGACAGACGGCGGCGCGGCGGTTGTTGCACCGCACCCATACGATTCTTTTGCGACCGTAGTCGTCGGTGCCGACGAGTTGGATGGGGTTGACGCAGAACCCGACCGATTCGGTGCGCCGCCACCAGGCGTCGAATCCCGGAGAGCAAGCGCGGCGCACCATCTGGGTGATCACGCGGTGGTGGTCGATGTCGGCGGGAAGACCCGGCAGTGTGATTGCCGGGCTCCCTGCCTCGTGGACGGCGCTCACTGGTGCCCCGCACGGTTGCCGCTGTCGCCGGCTGTGCCGGTGGTGTTCTCGCTGTCGGCCTCGCTAGCCCGGGATGAGCGGGTGCACCGCGCGTGGAAGTCGTGGCCGGGTGAGGCGCCGCGGATCGCCTGATCGATGGCCGGGGAACCCGGTGCCAGCCAGTCGGTCAGCGAGGTCGATGCGAGGATACTCACCGGTGCCCCTGGTTGCTGGCGCGACGGGCCGGTGGGGCGAAATTGTCTGCAAGCCAGGCGATGTCGGTGTCGGTGACATGAAACGCCCGCACTCGCGCTACGGCGGTGTTGCCTTCGGTGAGCACATAACCCACGCCCGGCGTGGTGTCGGGAATTTCTTCGCAGCGTGCGCCCTGCTGGTGGGCCGCCGTGGACAGGATCATCGCGGTTTGGGTGGCTTCGGTCATGCGCAGCCCGACCCGAACCGGGAACAGTTGGCGCAGCGCGACGACGTCTTTGGAGGGGTCTTGCACGGCGGCGATCACACTGACTCCGACCGCGCGGCCTTGGGCCAGCCACAATCCGAGGAGTTGGTCGACTTCGGCGCGTTGTTTGCGATCGGCATAGGCGGTCAGGGTGGCCAACTCATCGACCAGCAGCACGATATGGGGTTCGGCGCGGGTGGGCCGATGACAGCGGGTGGTTCCGCGCAACCGCTGGGCTCGGCCCACCATGGTGGCCGTCGTGTCGCGCAACACCGCCAGAATCGAATCGCTGTCATAGGCGAAGCGGTCGAACAAGGCTTGGCCGGCAGCGAATTCCATACCGCCCTTGGGGTCCAGACAGCGCACGGCGATCAGGCCGGCTTTGATGCCCGGTGCGAGTCCGGCCACCAGGGACCACAGCACTGAGCCCTTGCCGGCGCCGGTGGCCCCACCGACCAGGATGTGGCGGCCGAACAGCGGCAGCGACCACGGGCTGCCCTGCTCGGTAGTCCCCACGGGCACGTTGGCCAGCCGCACCACGCGAGTGTCGGGGCACGGACGCGCCAGCGGGATGGGAGCGGCCAGGGCGTCGTGGTGGCGGACGCGAATCACGATGTCGCGGCCCCGGCCCGTGGCCACCGGCCCGGGTTGAATCGTCACATGGTGGGCGCCGAACGCTGCGGCCAGGCCGTCGACTTGCGCCTGCCAGGTTTTGACAGATTGCCCGACCAGTAGCCGCACTACCAAGGTGTCGACCGCCGCGCCGATGCGCACCGAGGACAAATCGGGCACCAGCGGGTCGGCGTCGGGTTTGCCGCGCGGGGAGATGGTCAGGCCGTGGTGTTCGCAGATGGTGCGCCAGCGTCGCCGATACACGAGATACGTGCGCCGATAATCAGCGACCGGCTTGCCGATCAGCCGCTGATAGGAGTCCGGCTCACCCAACCGCCACCCCCATACGCCAACCGCCCACACCGTGGTCAGCACGCAGGCCCAACGCAAGCCGCCCAAGACGCCGGTGACCGCGAAGACGGTCAAAACGGTCGCGATGTCCGGCCAGCGCAGCGCAAACCGGAACATCCCGATGCTGGTGGCCTTGACTACGCCGACCAGCAGCTCGCCGACCCAATCCTCATCGGATGAATTACTGACCTTGCTCTTTGGAGGCATAATGCCTTGTTCCCTTCGCTGCAGACGCCGCCTGGGCACGCTCGTCGCCGACATGCCCGGGAACGCCGAATCTTGTTTGCATACAAAGCTTTTGTGAAGCAGGCGCCAGGCCTGGTGAGGCTTATGGCTTGGCGCCCGCTCCGCTACGCGTTGTTGCCGGTCTGCTTGGCTGCGGGGGCGGATTGCGAGCTACCGCCGGCGGCGGTGGGACGTGGCCCAAGTACGCCCGACTGAGCACCAGCTGGCCGGATTGAGGTTGCCCGGAACGCGACTCCCGAGCGATCACCCTGTGACCACGGGATCGCCACCAAAGCTTCGACCGCGACGGGCTCGCCCACTTTGACATTGGGTTCGCCGGCCACCGTGACGGCGAGTATCTCCCCGCCGTCCTGGTCGAGGGCCATGAGCTGGACTTGCCAGAGCACCAGGCCCGTTTCTTTGTCGATCCGCGGTGCACCGGTTTCGTGCACGGTCCGCTGCTCAGCTTCGCGCGTGCAGAAGAACTGCGCTGCAGTCGTGTCGATTCGAAGACGCATTTGTTTGATCCCTTCTGGAACGGTACGGCCGCTCGTCGGCAGTGACTCCCACTTCAGCCCGGCATCTGAGACATCGAAACCGCATCTCGGCGGCATCTGTGGACATCTGCATGGCAGACTTCGGACAGCGGGCGACATCGTGCGGGACACCGATGTCATCACAGGTAGGGAGCCAACCGGGTGGGTAACCAGGACACACCGAAGCCGAACCGCCAACTGCGTGCTCAGATCGAGCGCACAAGGCTAGGCGTGCAAGAACTAGCGGATCTAATCGCCGTCGACGCCAAGACTGTCGAGCGGTGGCTGTCGGGCGAAACCGCGCCCTACCCTCAGAATGCTCGCCGCACCGCCGAGGTGCTCGATTGCGACCCGGCCGACCTGTGGCCCGATCTATTCCCGATCATGACGCCGCCGAGCGCCGGCACCGTCGCCGTCAGCGTGTACAGCAGCCGAGCCGACGTCCCGATCACCGTCTGGAAGCAGTTATTCGAAGACGCCGCCGAACATCTTGACATCCTGGTCTACGGCGGCACATTCCTGTTTGACGGCCTTCCCCGCTTCACCAAGATGCTCGCCGCCGCGACCGAACGCGGCGTGGCGGTCCGCTTCATCATCGGTGACCCCGAGTGCGCCACAGTAATGCAGCGTGGCGCGGAAGAAGGCATCGGAGCCGCCCTGGCGGCACGTTGCCGGATGACATTGACACGCCTGCAACCACTCTCGGACACTTCGGGACTGGAGATCCGCACCCACACCGCACCGCTGTACACGTCAATGTTCCGCGCCGATGACACGCTTATCGCCAACCCGCACCTTTACGGTGCCCCGGCTAGCGACAATCCCGCCATCGTGATCAAGCGCGACGACGCACCAGACCTATGGAACGACCATCGACTCGCCTTCGAACGGGTCTGGAACACCGCACGTCCTATCCAAGCTCACCCATAACCAGCCGGACCCGTTCACACCAGGGGAACCAGATGGCCCGAATCGACTACTACAACGATCCCGATGCGCCTCCCGCCAACAGTGTGGTGCCCTCCACCACAGCCGTCGTAACCGACGAGCAAGCTCGCATCCTGCTCATCAAACGCCGCGATAACGACCTATGGGCACTGCCCGGGGGCGGAATGGACTTAGGCGAATCGATCGTGGAAACCGCGGTGCGTGAAGTCAAGGAAGAAACCGGCCTTGATGTCGAAGTCACTGGCCTGATCGGCGTCTACACCAACCCGCGCCACGTCATGGCTTACACTGATGGCGAAGTGCGCCAACAATTTTCGCTATGCTTCACCACACGACTCATCGGTGGCGAGCTGCACATCGATTCCGAGAGCACCAACATCGCCTGGGCACGCGCACAAGATATTGAGTCGCTGAGCATGCATCCGTCGATGCGGCTACGCATCCAGCACTACCTCGAACAGCGGCCAACCCCATACCTGGGTTAGCGAGATCATTCCGCGCCGGAAGTTGCCTGTTGCGCGAGGACCTCCACACGAGCAGCCGCGGCAAGCAATGTCGGCGCGGAGCGCTCGATCGCACGGTGCACCGGATCCTCAGCGGGATACCGCGACAGGATTTCGCTGATCCGACCGTCGGGGCGCATCGGCGAACCGTCCGGGCCGGTCGTCATGTCTGCACAGGTCAATAAGTCCAGCAAAAAATCCGGTGGCTGCGGGAACTCCCCCAACACGTCCGACAAGCCACGTTCCCGCGCTTCGAACACCGCGCCCGTGTGATACGCCACCAGCGACACCACCAGCGGCGGGAAATTCTCCGCCCGAACAAACGCAGCGCCATCTACCGGATGAAAACCGGTCGCACACAGCGACGGCGCGTATCCGACATCGTGCAGCCAGGCCGCGGCAATCAGCGCGTCGGCCTCCAACGGATCGATGCGCGAGACCAACCGCTCCGCGGCAGCCGCCACACCACGCACATGCGCCAACCGCGTCGCCAACGGCTCCAGCCGCGCTTCTGCGACCACGCGGGCACGCTCCGCCAGCACACCAGCCATCAAGCTAGCCTACCCAGCACTCGCCGACCGTCTATTCAGCATCGGCCAGCTCATGCCCGGCGGGCCAACACAGCCGCCGTGGCGGCTCCCGTCCGCTTGGCGCTCCCGTCCGCCGCCACGGACCCAATAGCCTCGCCGGACACTGGACCAGCGGAAACTGCCAGACGCCCGGCGAGCGTGTGAGAGCTTTCAGCCAGGAGGTGCCGCAGCCATGCCCCGCATGCCGCGACCACAGTGTTCTCGGGCCGCGCAGTTGATCGGCATGGCGCCGGCGAAGGCCGCGAGGAAAAAGGGCCCCGACCTGCGATGTGAGAACTTTCTTTACTGCTATCGAGACCGCCGATGTCGCGTTGGCCAACGACAACCTGCAACGCCTGCTCGACGTGTCTGACCTGGGTGCACGCGCGGGCAAGGTCATCGGCCAGAACTACGCCATGTCGATCGCGGTCAACGCCGCCGGGCTGCTGATCGGTGCCTGCGGTGCACTGTCCCCGGTGCTCGCCGCGATCCTGCACAACGCATCCTCGATCGCGGTAGTCACCAACAGCTCTCGGCTGATCCGCTACCACCTGGCCGGTAGCTCCTCGCGTAAGGCGGGCCGTGGTGTCCGCCGAGAATCAGAGTGATCATTGGCGCCACAACTCGTTTCCTGCGCACGCCAGCTGCGGCTACGGTCAGGCCGAAACATCCGCGGCAGATAGCTTGATGCGCTCGCCGGCCAATCAACAACCGCGCCGCCGACGGTCGTCACCCCACTTTTGGCATCGCGGGAACGCCGACAGAGTCGGCGACCGTGGCAGATGCAATATCGAGTGATTCGCCGTCCGACGAGCCGGCCAGCGTTGCGGGCCGGTGTGAACCGCGCGTCGATGAACGGGGTGCCGCCGCCCGCAGGTCGGCCATCGGGAACATATTCCACCCGGCGGAGATATCGACCGGGGGCCTCGGACTGCAGCTGCTGACCGGCGTCGCGGCCCCATCGCCCCTGGCGCCCGCTGAAATCCACGCCAGCGCGGAGGGTCGAATGCGACAATCAGCACTTGCTGTCATGTCAGTTTCGGCTGTACTGTTCCGGTTGTGCTGACGTGTGAGACGCGGGAATCGGCGCTGGCCCGGCTGGGTCGGGCGCTGGCCGATCCGTCGCGGTGCCGGATTCTTGTGGCGCTGCTGGATGGGGTTTGCTATCCCGGCCAGCTGGCGTCGCACCTGGGGTTGACCCGATCGAATGTGTCCAATCATTTGTCGTGTCTGCGGGCCTGCGGGCTGGTCATCGCAACCTATGAGGGCCGCCAAGTTCGGTATGCGCTGGCCGACAGTCACCTCACCCGTGCCTTGGGCGAGTTGGTGCAGGTCGTTCTCGCGGTGGATACCGATCAGCCCTGCCCCGCCGAGCAAGCCCCGCTCGCGGGGGCGGTCGAGATGACAGGTAATCGAACAGGTAATCGATGAGCAGCAACGAATCCGGCGAACAGCGGGCCGGCTGAATTTCGCTGACAGTACACCACGGCAGGAAGGTTTAGCGATGCTTGAATTGTTGGGTAAGGCGGCCGGGACGGTGTTCACCGGGCTGGTCGGGGTGAGCGCCTATGAGGTGGTGAAGAAGGCGGTGGGCGCGGCTCCGGTTCACCGCGCCGCGGTGACCGCTACGGAGTGGGGTCTGCGGGGAACCCGGCGCGCGGAGGTGGCGGCCGAGTCGGCCCGTTTGAAGGTCGCCGATGTGGTGGCCGAGGCCCGCGAGCGCATCGGCGACGAGGCCCCCCTGCCGGTTGCCACCCAGCGCGAGGACGACGACTGCTGCTGACAAGCAGACTGTCCACACTTCGTCCCACGGTGGTCTTTTGGACGCGCGGGGCGAGTGGGATGAAACAAAGATCGCTCGGCTCAAACCACAACTACGGAGGCATGATGCTGACCACTGCTCCTCACCCCGATGCCGGGGGCAAGCTGACCGTTGTATCCGCCGCCGGGGGGCGGATGCGTGTGCACGCTAGCGGGTTTCGGTTCGACGCGGTGCGGGCCGTCGCGATCGAGGACACGGTCGCCACGGTGACAGGTGTGCAGGCCGTGCATGCCTATCCGCGAACGGAATCAGTAGTGATCTGGCATTCGCCGGCGGGCTGCGACACCGCTGCCATCCTGTCGGCGATCGCCGATGCCGAGCGGATCCCTGCAACGTCGGTGCCCGCGCGTGCCCCGCACTCGGCTGAGGTCGGCAAGCCCGGTGTAGTGCAGAAGATCTTCGACTGGACCGCGCGAACGCGGTCGGGTCAGCGCGGTGCTGACCTCGCTGGTGCCGGGGGTGGCGGGGCCGCACAACGAGCCGCGAAGCTCAGTGATGGCTGCTGCGACCACGATGACGAGCGCGAGCCACAGCGGCTCTGGCAAGTCGTCAGGCTGCGGCGGGCCGCGTTGTCCGGGGCGCTGCTGACCGCCGCGGCGGTTACTGCGTGGGTGACTCCCCTTGGGCCGGTCGCACTGGGCCTGAAGATCCTAGCGCTGGCGGTGGGCGCCTCGACGTTCGTGCCCTCCAGTCTCAAGCGAGTGGCCCAGGGCCGCATCGGTGTCGGCACCCTGATGACCATCGCGGCGGCCGGCGCTGTGGCACTGGGTCAGGTCGGCGAGGCCACCATGCTGGCATTTCTGTTTTCGATCAGCGAGGGCTTGGAAGAGTACGCGGTGGCGCGCACCCGCCGCGGTTTGCGCGCCCTGCTCTCGCTGGTGCCCGAGCAGGCCACGGTGCTGCGAGAGGGCACTGAAACCCTTGTCACCGCTGCCGAATTGCGGGTGGGGGATCACATGATCGTCAAACCCGGAGAACGCCTGGCCACCGATGGCGTCATTCGTGCCGGGCGCAGCGCCCTGGACGTCTCGGCGATCACCGGCGAATCGGTACCCGTCGAGGCCGGGCCCGGTGACGAAGTATTCGCCGGGTCGATCAACGGCTCCGGGGTGCTGCAGGTGGAGGTCACCGCCACCGCAGAGGACAACTCGCTGGCACGCATCGTGCACATCGTGGAAGCCGAACAGGCCCGCAAAGGTGCCAGCCAGCGACTGGCCGACCGTATCGCACGTCCGCTGGTGCCGGGCATCATGATCGCCGGGGCGCTGATCGCCGGGACTGGCAGCGTCTTCGGCAGTCCGGCGGTCTGGATTGAACGCGCTCTGGTAGTGCTGGTCGCGGCCTCCCCGTGCGCGCTGGCCATCGCCGTGCCGGTGTCTGTCGTGGCGGCCATCGGCGCCGCCTCCAAGCTAGGCGTCCTCATCAAGGGCGGGGCCGCGCTGGAAGCCTTGGGCACCATCGGCGGGCTCGCCCTGGACAAAACCGGCACGTTGACCGCCAACCGGCCCGCCGTCATCGACGTCGCTACCACCAACGGCGCCACCCGTGAGGAAGTGCTGGCGGTGGCGGCCGCGCTGGAGGCCCGCAGCGAACACCCCCTCGCCGCGGCCATCCTCGCCGCAACCCACGCGCCGATCGCCGCCGCCAGCGACGTGCACGCCATCCCCGGGGCAGGGCTGACCGGCCACCTCGACGGGCATACCCTCCGACTGGGACGCCCCGGCTGGCTCGACACTGCCGAGCTCGCCGATCGTGTGGCGCGCATGCAACAAGCCGGGGCCACAGCGGTTCTCGTCGAACGCGACGAGCAACTGCTCGGTGCCATCGCCGTGCGCGACGAATTACGCCCTGAAGCCACCGAAGTTATCGGCAGGCTACGTGCGGAAGGCTACCAGGTGGCGATGCTCACCGGCGACAACCACGCCACCGCCGCCGCCCTGGCCGATCAAGCCGGAATCGCGCACGTCTATGCCGAACTGCGCCCCGAGGACAAAGCGCGCCTGGTCGGACAGCTGCGAGCTCAGCGACCCACCGCGATGGTCGGCGACGGCGTCAACGACGCTCCAGCTCTGGCCGCCGCCGACCTGGGAATCGCCATGGGCGCCATGGGCACCGACGTCGCCATCGAAACCGCCGACGTTGCGCTGATGGGCCAAGACCTGCGGCACCTGCCCCAAGCGCTAGAACACGCCCGCCGGTCCCGACGGATCATGCTGCAAAACGTCGGACTATCGCTGGGCATTATCACGGTGCTGATGCCGCTGGCGTTGTTCGGGACCCTGGGCCTAGCCGCGGTCGTGTTCGTGCACGAGCTCACCGAGGTCATCGTCATCGCCAACGGTGTGCGCGCCGGCCGCATCACAGCCCTCAACCACAGCAGTACGGGCAGAATGCCCGCCGGGCAGCTCACCGGCTACCCACCGAGACAACGTCGTGCGGTATCCGCGGTATGATCGCGGATTTGAACTCGATCCTGCGCGGCTGGGGTAACTACTTTCGCACCGGTTCTGACTACCAATGGTGATCAGAGGGTATGTATCCGTTGATCGCGGAACACGGTTGGTGGCGATGGAACCGTGCAGCGGCGCTCGATGTCGACATCGGCATGGGCGCTGTAACGTGTCGTGCTCGTCGATGAAGGGTTGGACCCCAGACGACCCAGCCGGAATCACCGCGCTCGACTTGGTCGGTTGGGAGTTGTTCGCTGTTGGTTTGAGTAGAGACCGAGCGGGCTTGAGGACCTTGTCGAGCCCCTGTGGACCCGCGTGCATGTCGGCTGGCGGCGCTGCCCGGTGGCCACGTGGTGCCGGTTGGTGCGGTGTTTCAGGTATGGGCTTGGAGGACCTGGAATGGTGTTGTCCAACTGGTTGATGGTTCGTGGCCGGTGATGGTCAGGTGGTGGGCGGTGAATTCGTCGGCGAGGCCGGTGCCGAGGACGTCGCGGGCATGGGGGCGTTCGGTTAGGCGCAGGTAGGCGTTGAACGCCGGTCGGGCGGTGGGTGGTTGGTCAAGGTCGATGGCCACGACGCGCCCGCCTGGGCGTAGCACTCGGACTGTTTCGTCGATAGCTTGATGGCGGCTGTCGGTGGGTAGTTCGTGCCATCCGAAGACGCTCATGACAACGTCGAATGTGTTGTCGGGGAATGGGAGTGCGGCGGCGTCACCCTCGTGCAGAGTCATGTTGTGAATCCCGGCGCGGTCGAGTTGGGGTCGGCCGATGGCGAGCATCGCCGGGGAGATGTCGAGGGAGTCGATGATTGTGTCGGGGAGAGGGTGGCGAGCAGCCGGGCCGCGTAGCCGGTGCCGCCGCAGAGTTCTAGCACACGCCCGGGGCGCTGGGCGGCGACGTGTTGCGCGAGACGGTCGTGGGGCTTGCCGGGGATGAAGCGGTTTCCGGCCTCGAATATCGGGCCCGCGAGGAAGAATTTGAGCCGGTTGCGAGTCCAGCGTGGTGTCATGACTGTGTTTCCTGTTCTGTTCTGCCGTGTTGTGGTTGGCCGGTGTACCGAGTTGGTACGGCGGTGAATCGGTGGGCGCATGTGGTTGAGCAGAACCGCCAGTCACGATCGTGGTGGCGCAGTCGGGTGGGTGCGGTGGCCGGGTCGATGCGCATGCCGCAGACCGGGTCGAGTGGGTGGCGGGCCACGGCGAGGGCCACCCTGTGTGTCTTGTCCGGGCCAAGGTTGCAGTTAATCGGCTGCTGTTGCTGGTATTTGCCACGTAATTCGGGACGATGAGCGTTTCGTCTGTTCGCAGTTACCTTGCATTTTCGGGCCACGGTACGGGCTACCAAGGATCGCCAGCCCAGAGACGCAAACGGCGTGCCGAGGAATAGGACAACCATTCCCGCAGCCATCATGGCCTGACCGAGAGTTACCAGGTGCGCCAGCCGCGCCGAAGTTGCCGACCGGGTGGCCATCGTCGGACTCGCCGAGGACTCCTGTTTCATCCCAAGTCCGAACAGCTGCCGAAAATCCTGTTGAGGCCCCGACTCGGCCGACAGGAAAACCAGCTCATCCATTGATGCCATTGATACCGCCGGGCGTGCCGCCCGGCCCGCCGACGCCGCCTTTGCCGCCAATGCCGCCGGTCGTGCCGCCGTTGCCGCCCAGCCAATCCGCGCCACATCCCGCGCCGCCGCCGCGACCACATCCGGTGCAACTACCACAGATGGCATGAGCCCGCCTCCACTGATCAAAAGGCCGACAACGGCGTATCAGCCGTACAACTCGGAAGCTACCCACAGAAGTCTTTCTCTAGCTCAAGTTTGATCCAAAGAAAGCTCAACTTAGTCCCTGCGACAAGTAATCCTCATCAATACTCGCATCCCTTCGGGATCCCTGTCGCCAAACCGATCTGCATTCTAGAACTGCACTCTAATTTGTGGATCCCGCAACTATTGGTTCTCAACTACACCGCCGCGGTAAAAGACTCTGGACAGCCCTTTTCCGAATCTCTTGATAACCTGGCTAGACACAGGCTGATTCTCAAGGACCACGCAGGGTTGACAGTGGTCGGGACCGTGAACCCTAAACTATGTGGCCGGCTGAGAAATCTGTTTACCATCATGAACATTTTTGGCTGCGCAAATATCCTTTCGCCATCATTTATTCCCAGACAAACTGCGCACATGCAATTTGCTCAATACGACGACCGTTGCCAGCATTTCGGTGAAAGTCAGAATACTCATCATCAACACTGCGACCGGGTCCGTGAGCGCTTCTTCGGGCCACCGCTAGTCGTACGCGAATGGGGTGTAACATTTGCAAAGCTGAATGGGCTGGCAACAAGCGCGGAAACGCGTGAGCAAGCCATTGCGACCGGGCACCCGCTGGGCGCGCTCGCCGCGCTCATCGCCACTCCAGCTAAACGCGCTGAACGCCTCCTCGATCCAAACACCCGAAAACGCGACGATCAATGTGTTGGTGAATCTCATGGCGGGCCCGCCCGCGGACCGTAGGCATCAGGCTGCATTCGCCCTTCGGCGGGATTCGTGTACCCCCGACCGAGATGACGGTAGGCCTGCCTGGTCATGGCTAGGTTTCCCCGGGGTAGGACATATCCATTATTCTGCGCCGTGAGAGCTCGACCCGGTCGAGCACCGTCGGGGTCGCCTTAGCTTAGCAGCTGAGCGAAACTGGTCCTCGATCGGCGGCTAATAGGGACGGTGTGCTGCGCGGACGCGGCTCGGTTTCGACGTCGAAGGAACAGAACAGGTTGCCGTAGACGTTGATCTGGTCGTGCTGGGCGCCGGACGGCGCGATTTCCGCGCTTGGTCAGGGACCGGATGCGCGCTCCGTTGCTGAGGAGACCCCTTGGCTGGGCTGCACCGCCGGACTCGCCGGCGCCACCAACAGCGCTGTGCTCACCGCGGCGAGCTGCTGGGGGTCGAGCGATTCTGGTCGACGGCCAAACTGCCATCCGCAGTGTTTGTATGAGCGGGTTCCGGGCAATACTGAACGCGAGGAACGAGAGCTCTGGGCCGACCCGGGCCGGGGAGGGGATGTAATGACGCCGCACGTGCTGGTTCTAGGAGCCGGATTCGGGGGGCTTGAACTTGCCACTAGGCTGTCGGAGTCACTTGCCGGCCAGGTGCGGGTGACGCTGCTGGATGGCAACGATTCCTTCTCCTTCGGTTTCTCTAAGCTGGATGTGCTGCTGGGCAAACGTGACCAGGACGAGGTGCGGCTGCCGTATGCGGCGTTCGCCAGACCTGGTGTCGAGTTCCGCCGGGAAGTGATTACCAGGATCGACCCGGAAAATCGCCACGTGCGCACCGAAGCAGGTTCCTATGAGGCCGACGTCCTTGTCGTTGCCCTCGGTGCGGAGTACGACCCGGCGGCCACCCCCGGTTTCACCGAGGATGGCTACGAGTACTATTCGCTGGCCGGGGCTGAGCGCCTGCGCGGCGCGCTGAGGACCTTCGAGGGCGGCAACGTGGTGATCAGTGTGCTCGGCGAGCCGTACAAGTGTCCGCCGGCGCCCTTCGAGGCCGCATTTCTGCTTGAGGACTACTTCACTGGCCGGGGTCTGCGTGATCAGGTGAGCATCACTGTGACCGGCTACATGGGGGGCGCCGGTGCCGGTCGCGAAGGAGGTTTCCGAGCCGATCCTTGAGCACTTGAATTCGCGGGGAATCACCTTCGTCGGAAAGCGGACGGTGTGCCGGCTGGACACTGACAGTAAGATCGCCCAATTCGTCGAGGGCGGGGGGCTGCCTTACGATTTGTTCATTGGTATCCCGGTGCACCGAGTTCCGACGGTCGTCGCAGAGTCCGGCCTGGCGCCGGAGGGATGGATTCCCGTGGACAAGACCAACTTGGCCACTGGGTTTCCCGGCGTATATGCGCTTGGTGATGTGGCTGCGGCATATACTGCCAAGGCGGGCACATTCGCCGAACGCGCCGCTCAGTTCGTCGCCGACGACATCGCTGCCAACCTGCGGGGGACACCCCCCGCCTGGCGCGTATGACGGGGCGGGCGACTGCTTTATGGAGTTCGGCCGCGGCGAGGTCGCCAAGATGCACGCCGACTTCCTCAGCGGCCCGAACCCAACTGGGGTGCTGCTCGGCCCGTCAGCTCAATTTGCAGCCGAGAAAGCCGACTTCGCCCGCAGCCGCCAAGAGCGCTGGTTCACCGGACTGGCATCAGCTTAGAAGCAGAGCAGTCTTGCGCGTGATCGCCGCTGTGGGAATTCGATAGTGCCCGTCGATCGCACGCCTTCCAGGTAGAAGCGCTGCACCCGGTGCGTGGTCTCGATGGCCTCGGCCGAGCGGATTTTGTGCTCGCCACGACGCTACAATACTAGTACCCGTAGGGGTATATTCCCCCCGCTCGGTTAACGGCTCGATGCGCTAGTGGACGGTGTTGTTCTATACCCCTAGGGGTAAGGTACAATGGGGACAGCCAGGAATAGCGAAGGGAAGCAATGGTTGACGACGAGGACCGAATCATGCCGGTGCTGAACCGGCTGCGGCGCGCCCAGGGACAACTCGCCGGCGTGATCGCCATGATCGAACAGGGCCGCGAGTGCAAGGACGTGGTGACCCAGCTCGCAGCGGTTTCGCGTGCCCTTGACCGCGCCGGATTCAAAATCGTGGCATTGGGCCTTCGGGACTGTATCAGCGGTAGCGGCCCGGGCGGCGCGCCACCACTGACGGAGGCCGAACTGGAAAAGCTGTTCCTGGCCCTGGCGTGAGGTTGCGTGATCGCCGCGACGCCCGACCAGCAAAATACTGCTACATCCAGGCGGCAGTAGCGATGTCATTGGCTCACGGCACCAAGCAAGCTTCACCGTCGTTGGGGAAACGCTCGCGCGGAACAACAGGTTTCGCCGATCAAACCGTGCCACCCGTCACCCAATCGGGGCACAAGCACGCCAGGCCGTGGCGTCGGGTGCCGAGACTGCGAACAGTAAAAGCCCCCAACTGGCCAACGACGCCGGGGACATCAACCCAAACGGCCCCCGCGGGTTCTTCTCTGCGCGGGGCCAGATCAGCTAATCAGTACACAGCGAGGAAGGTGCAGCAACGATGACGAAAAAAACTTGTGATACTCGGCGCGGGCATCGGAGGACTGACTGCCATCCACGAACTGAGACAACGCAACATGCTCAACAGCGGCGATCTCGAGGTCATTCTGATCGACCCGGATTTCACTCATTTTCAAGGCTTCACATTGCCCTGGATTATGCGTGGCTGGAGGACCGCCCAGCAGGCCGCGCTCACACCAAGTGAGCAGACGCTCAACGGTGTGCACACCATCACCGGCACCGTCACGACCATCGATACCCAGCGCAAAAAGGTGCTAGGCGACCACTTTGACACCAACTACGACGCACTCATCGTCGCGGTCGGAGCCAGAAACAACCCGGGCAGAGTTCCCGGGCTTGCCGAAGCAGTCGATGCGGGGAGTCGCCCACCACTTCTACAGCATCTCCGATGCGGATCAGGCGCGCCGCGCGCTAACCGATTTCGCCGGCGGCAACATCGCTGTACTTATTCCCTCATTACCGTATCGCTGCCCTGTGGCACCCTACGAGGGCGCGATGCTCGCCCATGACTACCTTATCGAGCACGGAAAGAGAACGGCCACCCAGATCGACATCTTCACGGTGGAACCTCAGCCGATGCCCTCAGCGGGCACCGGCCCGGGCCGAAAGCTGATGGTCTTGCTCGGCGATGCTCAAATCGGCTTTTATCCGAACATGCAATGCCGAAGCGTTGACGCGGCCGCCCGGATGATTCGCTTCGAGGGCGCTGCCACCGCCCCGTTTGACCTGCTCCTGTTCGTCCCACCCCACGAACCCGCCTTTGGGCTGGGGTGGCCCGGGATGGATCACCGTCGATCCTGAAACGCTAGCCACCCAACACGAAGGCGTTTGGGCCGTAGGGGATGTCACCAGCATCACCACCCCCAGCGGCCGCCCACTGCCCAAAGCGGCGATCATGGCCAAAGGCCACGCGAAAACAGCTGTTGGCGGCGCACTAAAACACCTCGGCCTCGCATCCTCCGATACCGCCGCATTCGACGGCCACGGATACTGTTTCATCGACACAGGCAACCACGAATCCGCCCGCGGAATCGGCGACTTCTATGCACTCCCCGAACCCGAGGTCGAACTCGTCCAGCCATCGAAAGAGCTACACCAGCTCAAACAACAAGAAGAACGCGAGTGGATCGACCTCTGGGCCGCACAACCGCACGACCGAGACACAAGTTAAATACCGCAACCCATGTCCCCCAAGTGGTGGTGCTGGTGGATGTGGCCCTGGCGAGTCCGGGTTTACGCCAGTGTCGGCGGACATGAAAAACTGCCCACTGGCGGACACGAAAGTGCCCAGTAGCGGCCAATAGGAACTGCCCACCGGCGGACACGAAAGTGCCCGCAGGCGGCCATGAATCTGCCCAGACCTGTTTGATGCCGTGCGGCGCGTCAGCGCTGTGGCGGCTCCTGGGTTGCGTCCCGTGAAGCGGTGTAAGTGGCGGCGGCGTGTCGGTCGCTGAATATGAAGGGCCATCGCGTGAGTCTCTGTAGTGAAACCGCCAAGAATCACTACCGAGAGGAACATCGCGATGGCCCTGGATCAGTCTGCCTTGTTGGAGGTGCTTGATGCACTGCGCAATGCCGATGCCAGTGATCGGATCAGGCAAGCCGCGGAGACGATCTATCAGGCGTTGATCGATGCGGAGTTGACCGCGGTGATCGGCGCCGGCCCGCACGAGCGGACCGAGTCGCGGACCAATCAGCGCAATGGGTCGCGGCCGCGCACGGTCAGCACCACGGCCGGGGATTTGGAGTTGCGGATCCCGAAACTGCGCACGGGCTCGTTCTTTCCGGCGTTGTTGGAGCGGCGCCGCCGGGTGGACCAGTGCCTGTTTGCCGTGGTGATGGAGGCCTACCTGCACGGCACCTCGACCCGTAAGGTCGACGACTTGGTCAAAGCGCTGGGCGCCGACACAGGGATCTCCAAAAGCGAGGTCCCGCGCATCTGCGCCGACCTGGACACCGAGGTCGCCGCGTTTCGCGACCGACCTCTCGGTGATCAGCGGTTCCCGTATGTGTTCCTCGACGCCACTATTGCAAGGCCCGGGTCAATCACCGGGTGGTGTCCCAAGCCGTGGTGATCGCCACCGGGGTCGCTGCCGACGGGCGCCGTGAAGTCCTGGGCTTCGACGTCGGCGACAGCGAGGACGGCGCGTTCTGGACAGCGTTTCTGCGGTCCCTGAAATCGCGCGGCCTCTCAGGAGTCCAGCTGATATGTAGGCCAGTCGTGTCAATAGGCAGGTGAAAGCCGCCCCGGCGAATGTCGGGGCGGCTTTCGTTTGATCAGTGTCAGCCGGGTTGTTGGCGGTCGTTGGTCAACGACGGTGGTGTCAGACTGACCCGAAAATCGGATGGTGAGTGGGCAGCCGAAGGCACCCGACGGGAGCCGGGTCATGTTGTGGCGTTGTCGATTTAGTGTCAGGCCGCGTTGTCGGTGATGACCGCTTTACCGTCCCGGATGGCGATGTGCTGGCCGGTGAGCGCTTGGAGTTGGGTGGCGAGGTCGCGGGCACGGCGGTGTTTGTTGATCCGGGATTCGTAGTAGCCGGGTCCGAGGTCGCAGAATCGGGCTTGTGGATCGGAGAGCAGGTGATAGATGACGGTCAGCACCGAGTTGCCGGTGGCCACGATCGCCTTCTGCTTGCCGCGGCGTCGCGCCAGGCGCCGATAACGGTGCCCAGGAAGGTGTCGGCGCGGGAGTTGGCGAACGCGATGCGGCCAAGAGTGCCGGCCAGCCACGGGTTGCCTTTGCCGCGGCCCTTGCTCATCGACTTACCGGCCGACTCGTGGGTCTGCGGGCAGAACTTGGCCCACGACACCAGATGCGCGGCCGTTGGGAACCGGGTCATGTCGACCCCAGTCTCAGCGATGAGTTCGGCGGCGGCAACGGTGTTCACGCCGACAATGTCAGCGAGCCGGGCTGCCTGTCGGGAGAAAGGGTCGATCGCCTCCTCGATCCGGGCGTCGAGTGTGGCGATCTGCGCGCCGATCCGGTCGCTGTTATCAAGCATCATCCTCAGAATCGTCGCGTGGTGGTCGGTGAAGAATCCGCGTAGCGCCTCTTCGAGCTGGTCGGTCTTCTTCCGCGCACCGCTTTTGGCCAGCCGGGCCAGCGTCCGCGGATCCCGCTCTCCGGCGATCAGGGCTTCCATCATCACCCGCCCGGATACGCCGTGCAGGTCCGAGAGCACCGACGAGATTTTGATCTGGGCGTCCTCGAGCAGCTTCTCAACCCGTTGCTGCTCACGGGTGCGATCCTGCACCAGAGCCCGACGGTAGCGCGTGAGGTCGCGTAGCCGACGGATCTCGGGCGGCTGCACCAGTGACGGGCGGCACATCCCACGCTCGGCGACTTTGGCCAGCCAGACCGCGTCGGCCCGGTCTGTCTTCGCCCGACCTGGCACATTCTTCACCTCGCGGGCGTTGACCAGCCAGCAGTCAAACCCCTCGGCCTCCAGAAGGTAGTACACGCCCTTCCAATAGGTGCTGGTCGATTCCATCACCACCCGCTGCACCTGCCAGTGCCGCAACCAGCCCGCCAACGCCAACAGCTGTGCGGTCGTCGTACCGTAGCTGCGCAGCTCCTGCATTCGTCTGCCGGCCCGTTGTGCTTGCGGCACCCGCACACACGCCTCCAGAACAGCCTTGCCCAGATCCAGCGCCGCGACCCGCTCCACTAGCAGTTCGACATCATCGACCTCGTCCATAACGAAAATCCTTCCCGGGAAACCGATTACATGAGCGCGGCCGCCCGCAGGAACCGAACAGGGATAGAAAAGAGTCGGACCCTCGTGCTCATGGCAACAATGCGCAGCCCCACCATCGGCTCCCCGGATCAAACTGATATACGGGCTCACCAGCGCCAAGAATGATCGACCTCGGCGAGCGACCGCACCCGATTTTCCCGCATGCGCGGGCGTCCCCGGAAGGGGACCACACAACTGATATGCGCGGGTTGGATACCGCAAGACGATGGTTCGGCGCGAACGGTGGCTGCTCTCTAGAACCGGGCGTCAGATAGAAATCGGGGTGAATTTCGTTGTGGCTCATAGCTGTAACGCAGATCCGGTTCGCCTACCTCGCCGTCGACCGGCTGGCTCCGATCAAGCTCAGTGGTGGCGCTTAGCTCAGGGTCGCCAGTGACCAGCACCAGCCGGCCAGCTCGCGTGCGACGGCGAAGGCCCGGGACACGCTGCCGCCGCTACCCGGTCGACCGGAATTGGAAAAACTCGCCGCCGACCTGCCCGGGCTCTGGCACGCGCCCACCACCAGCAACAAGGACCGCAAACGGCTGCTACGCACCGTGATTGCCGACATCACCCTGCTCCCCGAACCCAACCACGGCCAAGCGCGGATCGGGATCCGTTGGCACACAGGCGCCATCGACGAGATCACCGTCGCCCGCATCGCCCATCCCGGCACCGCCAAACGCAGCCCTTCACCAGCCGTGGCGATGGTGACCCGCCTGGGACCCACCACCCCACCGCCGAGTTGGCCGCGCTGCTCAACACCGCCGGGCTGACCACCGGCACCGGAGCCCCGTTCGACGTCAAGGCCGTGCAGTGGATCCGGCACGCCTACCACATCCCTGCCCCGAACCCTTACGCCGAAGGACAGATCAGCGCCGCCGACGCCGCACAACGGCTCGCCGTCAGCACCGGCACCGTCTACAACTGGATAAAGACCGGTAAGCTCGCCGCCCACCGCGGAACCGGGAACCGGCTCTGCATCCCCTGGAACGAGCACATCGAATCTGAATGCCGTTGCCGCATCGCCGAATCCGGCCACCTCAACCCATCGGCCCACTACATCAGATCCCGAACTCGGGCCTGAAACGCCGCACGATGTCGGTGCCGGCTGGCATCATATTGGGCAATGAAGTCGACCAGCCTCCAGCCCCCATCACCGAATCCGATCCCTACACGCGACTGCAGGAAGGGGCAATATGAAGCATCCGTCCCGGTACTGCGGGACCGGGTGCAACAGGCCCGAGTCGCCAACGCGCTGGAGCCCGAGTGGGAGGCGCGGTTTGAGCCGCGTTCGTACGGGTTTCGGCCTGGGCGTGGCTGTCATGACGCGATCGAGGCGATCTACTGGACGCTCAAAGGCCAACCGGCCAAGCGGCAATGGATCCTCGACGCCGACCTGTCAGCGGCGTTCGACTGCATCGACCACGAGCGTCTACTCACCCATCTCGGCACCTTCCCCGCCAGGGGAATGATCGCCGGGTGGCTAGCCGCCGGTGTGATCGAGCGGGGCCGATTCGCCCCAACCGAGCAGGGTACTCCGCAAGGTGGGGTGATCAGCCCGATGCTTCTCAATATTGCGCTGCACGGGATGGAAGAAGCCGCCGGTGTCCGCTATCTGCGTCGCGACACCTATGGGGTCGAGACCAGGGCGGATTCGCCGGTGCTGGTGCGCTACGCCGATGACTTCGTCGTCATGTGTCACACCAGAAACCAGGCCGAGCAGGTCTGGCGCCGGCTCGGTGAGTGGCTGCTCCCACGAGGCCTTACGTTGAACGAGACAAAACGCACATCGTTCACGTTGATCAAGGTTTCGACTTCCTGGGATTCAACATCCGCAACTATCGCGGCAAGCTGCTCATCAAACCCAGCCCGGCGGCGATGAAGCGGGTCCGGCAGCGACTCGCTGCTGAAGTGCGCTCCCTGCGGGGAGCCAACGCCGAAGCAGTGATCCGGCGGCTCACCCCGATCATCCGGGGCTGGTCCGCCTACTACCGGAACGCGGTCTCCAAAGAGGCGTTCGCCACGCTCGATCATCACCTGTGGCAGCACCTCTACCGGTGGGCGCTGCGCTCCCACCAGAACAAGCCGAGACACTGGGTCGTCAACAGGTATTTCGGTAAGTTCAACCCGTCCAGACAGGACCGGTGGGTCTTCGGTGACCGCGACAGCGGCATCTACCTGCGCCAGTTCGTCTGGACCAAGATCGTCCGCCACCGACTGGTCATGGGCACCGCGTCGCCAGACGACCCGGCCCTGGACCAGTACTGGGAGGATCGGCGCCGCAAGACGTACTCGCTCCTGGGTGGAGTCACCGCGTCGCTGCTGCTTCGGCAGCAGGGACGCTGCCCCGCCTGCGATACGTTCCTGCTGTCCGCCGACCACGGTCCGCAGAGCCCACAGGAATGGGGCCAGTGGACCAGCACCCTCACGCGAGCACTCCGCAAGAGCGCCGTTGTGATGGATGCAACCCAAGGCGACCATCCGACCGCACACCGCCTCATGCACGCCCACTGCCGACAACGGGAACACCGAAATAGGCAGCGGGTCCAGCCGATTCAGTAGAGAGACGCCCTCGGGGCTTGCTTGAGCCGGATGCGGTGAAAGTCGCACGTCCGGTTCTGAGGGGCCCGGGCGCAGCAATGTGTCCGGGCTACCCGACAAGTGTCACACACAACTCTCCTACGCTCGGCGGTCTTCGACCACGAGCATCTCGTGTCGTGGCCCACTTGACCCAGAAAGTAGCGGCAACGCGTTCTCGCGCTGGCGTTCGGCGCTCTGTCACAGTGCAAGACGTCCAAGGACGCGCAGGTCTATCGCCGTCGCGTATATCGTATGGTCACAACGCGGTCCCCAAACACGAGGCTGGGCGTGCCGGGCGCTTTACCGTCGAAGCCAGAGCACGCGTGACGGTCCGTTACCACGTCCAACAGGGAACCCGGTCAGGGCGACCTTGGCTCTGATGCGTCCCGCTGCGGGTTGCGCAGCGCCGAGGTCACGAGCGGTCGAACGTCGCGACGTTGAGCGAGGAAAAACACCACGGCCACCCCGGCATAGATAACCGAGATGATGTAGCGGGCCTGCTCGTCGGGAAGAACAAACTGGGCGAGGAACAGACCGAGCAGCAACAGGGCCTTGGCCCCGGTCAGGCGCAGGTTGATCAGCACCGCGATACCGAGCACCGTCTGGGCGGTGGTGAGCACGAACTCCTCGGTCTGGCGTGCGTCGAGCGGCAGGCCCGCTGCGTGACCGCCGCCTAGGTAGTAGGCGATCGGCAGGCACGCCACCAGCAGGGTCCATTGGTTGAGCTTGGCGGCCAGCAGGGCGCCCATGCCGTCATCAGCGCGGCCACGCAGCGCGAATGTGATCGCCACCAGGACCTCCGGGGATTCCGAAGCGATCGGCGCCAGCCACTGCACCAGCAGGAACCGGTCAATACCCAACTCGCTGCCCGCTTCCACCAACGCCTCACCGAAGGGCTCGGCGGCCGACAGGATCACCACCGCGGCGGCCGCGAATAGCAGCACCACCAGCACCCGTCGGCGAACCCGGGGCTGGGCGGCCACGGTGGCCGCCACGCCGGTCAACTCCTCCTCCGACTCGGCGCTACCGCGAATCCTCCACAGATAGCCGGCGAACAGACCTCCGAGGACCGCCGCGTCATACCAGGCCAGCCGCCCGGTCAATGGAATGATCAGCGCATATAGGGTGGCCGCGCCCAAAAACAGCAACTCCACCCGGCGGTGGCCGGCCACGACCACCCCACCGCTCAGCCAACCAGTGGGCTGTCCAGTTGTGTCGCCCGGGTCCTGGGCGGGGCGTCGGCGGACCGCCCAGATCGCGGTGAAGACCAGCAGTGGCCACGCCACACCGATAAGCAGGCGGTTGGCGCCGGTCATGTTGGCGGTGGCATAAGCGGCGAATTCCGGGCGGTGCCCGGCGCTGTAGGCGAAGAAGATGTCCACCGCGTACTCGGGAAGGATCGCCACCAGCGCCAGCAACGCCAACGCGAGGCTGCCGGAAATGTCGGCGCGGGCCGCCTCGGCTGCCCACATCAACAACGCCACCGACGCCAACACCGCCGCACCGAACACCACCACCGCGATCGGCGCAGGCAACGCCGTACCCGTGACGCGCAACACGACCGCGGGCGCGGCCACCAGCAGGGCGGCCATGACCCGCCCGATTGCGGTACGCCCCGAGACGGCGTCGCCGCTATCGGGCTGGTCAGGATTGGCCACGATGATGCTCCTCCGGCAATGGGTTTAGCAGGCTGGAACGGAGGCTGAGGCTGACCGATCCGATCCGCGCGATGAGCGCAACCAACGCCGTCCGCTGTGGCGCGCAGCATGACGGCATCGCCGATCGTTTTGACCGGCAGACCCCCCGGTGGCCGTGAGCGGCGGGCCAGGTCGGCGCGGCGGGCCGCGAGCCGGGCGGCCTGGTAGTCGCCGCAGATGTGGACGGCACGAACGTCCACGCCCCGATCGCCAACGCGACCGCATACAAGCCCAGCTGAACCGGGTGGGGTCCGCCGGTCCAGCCGACCGCATAGCCGGCCAGCAAGGACCACGCCAGCGGCTGCGGCGGCGCGCAGTTCGCTGACCTCCCAAAGTCGTTCGGGTTCCTGCTCGGTCTCGTCGCCGGGGCCGTCCTCTTCGCCGCCGCAGCCGCACGTCTCGCTCATCGCGCTTCTTTCCGCTCAGGGGGGTGGCCGTAGGTGGGGCACAGGGCGACCGCGCTGCCGGGTGGCCTCCAGCACCGCCTCAGCGGCCCGGAACATCTGCATCAGCTCCTCACAGATCAGCCGGTATACCGAGGCGCGGCCCTGCGGCCGGTAATCGACCAATCCGCAGTCGCGCAGGCACGCTAGATGCGCCGACACCGTCGACTGGGCCAACCCCAACTCGCTGGTCAGATCCACCACCCGGGCCTCGCCGACCGCCAGCCGGCGCAGAATCGCCAGCCGCGTCGCATCCGAGAGGCTGTGAAACAACGCCGTCGCCGCATCCAAGTTCACCGCCGTAGGAGCGGTATCGACCGAACCACTTTTCATCGTCACACAACGATGATAACGTCGAACACTATTGATCGGTCAAATCGGGCATCATCGTTAGGCATCGATGCAAAGTGCGGTCGGCCGGGTTGATCGGAAGAGGAGCTGGCGATGTTGATGAACCGAGCCGAGGTCGGGGTGGTGCACTCGCCGCCGTGGCGGTGGCTGGAACGTGGCTACGTCGTGCCGGTCCTGCAACGGTTCGGTGGCCGGCTACCGCCGGGCACTGTCGCGGCCGAGATAGGGTGCGGGTCGGGATACGGCTGTCAGCTGATCCTGGAGCAGTTCGGCGCCGCCCGCGTCGACGCCGTCGATCTGGATTCGGCGATGATCAACCGGGCGTCGCGGCGGCTGGCCCGATACGGGGATCGGGTCCGGCTGGCCCACGGCAGCGCCACCGACCTGCGGGCCGCCGTGGGCGCGGGCGACGGCGCCTACGGCGCGGTGTTCGACTTCGGGATCATCCACCATATCCCCGGCTGGCGTAGTGCGATCGGTGAGGCCGCCCGGGTCCTGGGCCCGGGCGGGGCGGTTCTATTTCGCCGAGGTCACCGCCCATGCCCTGGCCCGACCCACCTACCGGCGGCTGTTTGACCACCCCACCGAGGACCGGTTCAGCGCCGAGGAGTTCCTCGACGCCCTAGCCGACCACGGGCTGGTGGTGCTCGGGTCGGCCACCCGCATCAGCGGCGACTACCTGCTCGGGGCGGCCGCCAA
The DNA here is from genome assembly GCA_021654635.1 of Mycobacterium kiyosense. NCBI lineage: Bacteria > Bacillati > Actinomycetota > Actinomycetes > Mycobacteriales > Mycobacteriaceae > Mycobacterium > Mycobacterium kiyosense. Next base: position 2,654,159 of record AP025179.1, on the reverse strand, counting down.
ACCCCTTCCAAGCCAGGAGTGACTCCCATGGTGATGCCGATCGTCGTGCTGGCGTTGTTCGTCTCGATGATGCTGATCATCGGCGCGTGCCGGCGCTGGATCCAGCTGCGCCGCACTGGCGACAGCGGCAACCGGCGCAGCCTGCGTCCCGACGGGTCCCTGGAATGGTGGGCCCTGGCCATCACCGACCTGGGCTATCTGCTGGTCGGGTTCGGGGCCCCGCTGGCCGCGATCGCCGGTATGCCGACGATCGGCGTTCTGGAGCATCCCCTGCTGCGCGGTGCCGGTATCGGGGTCGCGGTGATCGGTATCGCCGTGACCTTGGTCGCCCAGCTCGGGCTGGGCGCGTCCTGGCGAATCGGTGTCGACGAAACCGAACGCACCACCCTGGTCACCACCGGTTCGTTCGCGATCGCGCGCAACCCGATCTTCACCGCGGTCATCCTCACGCTGACTGGACTGGTGTTGATGGTGCCCAACCCCATCGCGGTCGCCGGTCTGATCATCGCTGTGGCCGGGATCGAGGTGCAGGTGCGCGGTGTTGAGGAGCCCTACCTGCACCGCGTTCACGGCCGCGCCTACACCGACTACACCGCCCGGGTCGGGCGCTTCCTACCCGGACTGGGCCGCCTCACACCCGGCCACCGCCCACGGGAGTCCACACATGGTCGTCAACAACGGAACTGACCAGCGCACAGTCGAGGCGACATTCGCGTTCGTTGACCTGGCCGGATACAGCGTCCTCACCGAGATCTGCGGCGACCACGAAGCCGCCCGGCTGGCGGCCCGCCTCGCCGAGCTGGCCCGCACCGCGCTGCACCCGGATGTCTGCCTGGTCAAGACGATCGGTGACGCTGTCATGCTCGCCGCCGCCACACCCGAACAGATGGTGGCCACCATCGGTGAATTAGCCGACCTGGTGGCCGACGAGGACGGTTTTCTGGCGCTGCGCGCCGGTATTCACCACGGCAGCGCAATTCATCAGGGCAGTGACTATTACGGGCATGCCGTCAACATCGCCGCCCGCGTCACCGCGCTCGCCGGCGCCGGCCAAGCCGTCATCACCGAACCCATCCGCGAGACCGCCGCCAAGCTCGGACGCACCCCACAACCGTTGGGCCCCACACCGTTACGCAACATCACCACACCCGTCGAGCTCTATACGGTGGCGCTCACCGCGGCCCGCTACCCGCGCGACCCCGTCTGCGGCATGCGCATCGACCCGGCCACCGCACCCACCCGCCTGCGCCACAACGATCACGACTGGTGGTTCTGCTCAACCGAATGCGCCCACCGATTCACCGCCGCACCTACCCACTACACCCGCCAACCACACCGCGGCAGACTAGAACAGGAAACACGGTCATGACACGGCGCTGGACCCGCAACCGGGTCAAGTTCTTCCTCGCCGGCCCCATATTCGCGGCCGGCAACCGCTTCATCCCGGGCAAACCGCACGACCGTCTCGCGCAACGCGTCGCCGCCCAGCACCCGCAGCGCGTGCTGGAACTCTGCGGCGGCACCGGCTACGCCGCCCGACGGCTCGCTGCCCGGCTCCCCGACACGATCATCGACTCCCTCGACATCTCTCCGGAAATGCTCGCCATCGGCCGACGCCAACTGGCACACCAAGGTATCCAGAACGTGACTCTGCACGAAGGTGACGCCGCCGCACTCCCGTTCCCCGACAACACATTCGACGTTGTCATGAGCGTCTTCGGATGGCACGAACTGCCCACCGACATCCGCGACCAAGCCATCGACGAAACCATCCGCGTGCTACGCCCGGGAGGCCGGGTCGTGGCCGTCGACCTCGACCAACCACCCACCGCCCAACCCGCGTTCAACGCCTACCTGCGCCTAACCGAACGCCCACACGCCCGCGACGTCCTCGGCACCGGCCTCGCCGACGAGTTCACCGCCCACCACCTCACCATCACTAGTCACGAACCATCAACAAGTTGGACAACACCATTCCAGGTCCTCGAAGCACATACCTGAACCACCGCACCAACCGTCCCACCGGCCAGCGCCGCCAGCCGACATGCACGGGGTTCCAAACGAGTTCGACAAGTCCTCAAGCCCCGGTCTCTACTCAGCCAACAGCGACAGCTCCCAACGGACCAAGTCCAGCGCAGTGATCACCGCTGGGTCATCCGGGTTCAACCCTTCATCGATGAGCGCAGCACGCTCCACAGCATCCGTGCTGAATTCGACCCCGGGTGCCGCCCCGCGCTTCCCACCAACTCGAACTGTGTTGCGCGATCATCGGATACACCCTCCGACCTCACCTACAGAAAACCGCAACCGGGAACGCAAACGATCAGACTGTTCCCAATTAGGCCAGATCACTCCGCCGTCCCTCACCGGGAACAGTAATAAACAGCCCGATCGACCCCCAGATAATAGCCGCGGCATCCGCGTCCTCACCCAGTGGTAGGGAACGCAGCCAGCTGGCGCGGTCCGAAGGGCCGCAGCATCTGGCTGGCCGGGCGCGGGCGCACTCGCAGTGGCCACCAGAACCAGCGTCCGAGCAGCGCCGCGATCGAGGGCGTCATCAAGGAGCGCACGATCAGGGTGTCGAACAGTAGGCCGAGGCCAATCGTGGTGCCGGCCTGGCCGATTGAGCTCAGGTCACTGGCGGCCATGGACATCATGGTGAAGGCGAAGACTAGGCCCGCCGCAGTGACGACTCCGCCTGTTTCGCCCATGGCGCGGATGATGCCCGTCTTTAGCCCCGCGCCGATCTCCTCTTGGAACCGCGAGACGAGCAGCAGGTTGTAGTCGGATCCGACCGCGAGCAGGATGATCAACCCGAACACCGGCGCGATCCAGTTCAAATCCAGGCCGAAGAGGTGCTGCCACACCAGCACTGACAGCCCGAAGGCAGCGCCCAGTGACAGCAGCACCGTGCCGACGATCACCAAGGACGCGACCAGAGCGCGGGTGATGATCACCATCACGGCGAAGATCAGCGTCAGCGCCGCGATTCCCACGATCAGCAGGTCGTATTGGGAGCCTGACTGGATGTCGCGGTAGATGGCCGCCGTCCCGGCGAGGTAGAACCTGGCGTCGGTCAGGGCCGTTCCCTTCACCGCTTGATGCGCGGCGCCCAGTTCCGGCTTGACCGCGGAAATGCCCGCCGGAGTTGCCGGATCGGTGTCGTGGGTGATGATGAAGCGCGCCGCCTTGCCGTCCGGCGACAGGAAAAGTCTCAGGCCGCGCTGGAAGTCGGGATTACTGAATGCTTCCGGCGGCAAGTAGAAGTAGTCGCCACTCCTGGAGGCGTCGAAAGCCTGACCCATCGCGCTAGCCGTATCGGTCATCTGGTCCATTTGCGTGACCAGACCCGAGAAGCTGCTGTGCATCGTGAGCAGCGTTCCCTGCATGGACGTCGCGACGGCGATGATCGGCGGGAACTGGGCGAGCATCTGGGGCACTATCGCGTCGATATTGTTCATGTCCTTGATCAGCGTGCCCATGTTGTCGCTGAACTTGTCCACACCGTCGATCGCCTCGAACACCGACCTGGTCGCCCAGCAGACGGGGATGTTGACACAGTGTTGTTCCCAGTACAAATAGCTGCGCAACGGTCGCGCGAAATCGTCGAAGTCCGCCAGATGGTCTCTCATCTCGTCCAGCGTGGCTTGCATCGCGCGCATATCGCCGACCATGTGATGGGTGGTGTTGCTCATCTGGGCCAGCAAACCTTGCATCCGCTGCATCGAGCCGATGATGGCACCGAGATCGTCGCTCATCGTGAGCATGTCGGCCATCCGGTCCTTCATGAACTGCAGGTTTTCTTGGATCGGAATCGATTGGGCACTGATCTGGAAAGGTATTGACGTGTGCTCGATCGGCCCGCCCAATGGCCGGGTGATGCTTTGCACCATCGCGATTCCCGGCGATCGGAAGACATCTTTGGCAAGCCTGTCCAGGATGATCATGTCGCCGGGATTCCGCATGTCGTGATCACTCTCGATCATGAGGATGTCGGGATTCATGGTGGCGGAACTGAAATGGCGCTCTGCGGCCGCATATCCGACGTTCGATGGCAGGGTGCGGGGTATGTAGAAGCGGTCGTTGTAGCTGAGCTTCATGCTCGGCATGATCAGGATGCCGACCACGGCGATGGCCAGCGAGGCGGCAAACACCGGGCCGGGCCAGCGCACGGTAGCGGTGCCGACGCGCCGCCACGCGCGTGTCTTGATCATCTGTCTCGGGTCGAGCAAACCAAACCCAGTGGCCACGGCGACAACGGCCGGCGCCGCGGTCAGCGCCCCCGCGACAACGACGATCAGTCCCAGCGCAGACGGAATGCCGAGTGCCTTGAAGTACGACAGTCGCGCCAGGTGGAGGCAGAAGGTAGCCCCCGCGATCGTCAACCCCGAGCCCAAGATGATGTGAAAGGTCCCGCGGAACATGGTGTAATAGGCCGCTTCTCGATCCTGACCGGCCTGACGAGCCTCGTGGTACCGACCGATCAGAAAGATCGCATAATCGGTCCCCGCCGCGATCGCCAAGGAGGACAGCATGGCGACGACGAACGTCGAAAACCCCAACAGGTCGTAGTTGCCGAGAAGCGCGACGAGCCCTCGGGCCGTGCCCATCTCGAAACCAACCATGACCAGAACCAGAAGCACCGTGCTGATGGAACGATAGGCGATAAACAGCATGATCATGATGACCACACCCGTCACGCCCATCATTTTGAACATGCTTTTATCGGCGGCTTCGTTCATGTCGGTGGTCAGTGCCGCCGGACCGGTGACATAAACCTTGAGCCCTTTGGGCGGCGCTGACTTGTCGACGATGTCCCGGACCGCTTCGACGGACTCGTTGCCCAGGGTGCTGCCCTGGTTGCCGGCCAGATTGAGTTGGACGTAAGCGGCTTTGCCGTCCCGGCTCTGCACGCCAGCGGCGGTGAGTGGATCTCCCCACACGTTCTGGACATGCTGCACGTGCTTGGGGTCGGCCAGCAGCTTTTTCACCAAGCCGTCGTAGTAGCGGTGCGCCTCCTCGCCGAGTTGTTTGTCGCTCTCCAGGACGATCATCGCGATGCTGTCGGAGTCCGACTCGTGAAACGTTGCGCCGATGCGCTTGGCGGCGATCATCGCCGGCGCGTCTTGCGGCGACATGGTCACCGCGTGGTTGCGTGCGACCGACTCAATCGGCGGCACAAGCACGTTCAGGGCGAGGGTCAGCAGCAGCCATGCCACGAGGATCGGCACCGCGAACCTGCGGACGAACCGCATGAATTTTGGACGGGCCTCGCTACCGGTGTTCATGCGGCCTTCACCAGGCAGGAAGTCTGGGCGTGGTGCCCGGCCGAGGATCGTTCGTTTTTGACTTCACCGTTGACGGTGATGCGGCACCCGATGTGGTCGCTGTTGCCCTGTGCCACCACGTTGGCAATAACCGCCGGCACCGTCGTCGTCATCGCGTACGTCCAGGGCAAGCTGGTGAACTCTGCCTGCTCCGGCTGGGCGTTCTCATTCAAATAGCTCACGCTGCCCGATGTGTCGTCGGGCCCGTAAACCTCGTATATCACCCGCTTGACATGGGATGGCTCGAGTGGTTCGGCACTGCTGGCGGTCGCAGTAAAGATCTCGTCAGAGCCGAAAACGCCGCGCAGCCGACTGACGGCGACACCACCGAGAAAAACTGCCACTACGACGACAAGGGTTACCCAAGCCCGTTTGAGGATGCTGAGAATTGGAGTGTCCCTTCGCTCGTGGCCCGCCCTTGTCAGTAAGTCGTTGTCTATGCCTTACGTCGCTGCGTCGGACGGCTCGTTGAACTTGTGGTAGAGGAGCTTTCCGGTGGGCAGACCGCCATTGGCCTAGCGCAGCAGTTCCGCGTTGGTGGCCCCGGTAAATCCGCGCCAAACCCCGGGGAAAGCCACATCCGCACCCGATCAGATCTGAAGTCCGCAGCCCACATCAAGGCCTCCCTTAATACCCGGCTGGGTATAGCTACTCTGAAGGGTACAACACGGCATAGCAGCCTGGGGCGCAGCCCTACTACCGGCTCTCGCCGCATGGCTGAGCCATCCGCCAGTCCGCGGTACCCGGGCGAAAAAAATACCCATCAAATGCGCCGATCCACCTATATACCCCCTGGGTGTTGTCGACAATGTTCACAGGTACCCCCGGGCAACAGATCCTCATGTCGCGGTGGCTTGCAGCGGGGGGTGCCGCGGCGCGGGACACGCCGCTATGAGGTGTTGCGCGCCTACTTCATCGAGGATGTCTCTGCTGCAGAGATCGCCGACCGGTTCGGCTACTCCACCGCCCCGGTGCATCAGAGGGCACCCTGCTACCGGCCGGCGGGCGTGCGCCTCTTTGTGAGCTCCGGCGCTCACCGCGGTGCTGATCGCTCACACATCAGGATCGATCTTTGGTGGACATTCAGCCGTGCTCGGGACGCCTAGGCGATGCAGCAGCACGCTCATCGGACACCAGCCCCTCACCGCGTTGAGTATCAAGTTCGCGCCAACAAATGCCGTGAAGATCCGCCAGCGACTTGAAAACCTGCGCCCAAGGGCCAAGCTGGTGAGCACGAAAGCGCCGGCCATCAGGCCAGTAATCCGCTCGATGGGCCACCCTTGCGGCTTAGGCATCCCCGAATTCCCCACGCTCATTTGACACCTCATCTAGCTGGTCCTGCACCATAATCGCTCCTACTTTGTCTCGACGGGTTGCCCGCGCCGATGACGCCGGGCTATCAAATTGAAGTCCCCGCTGGTGGCCAGGAGACCCTCCCGACTCTACGTTAACCAAGATATACCCGTCCGGGTATGGGTGTCGGTGCCTTATGTCGCTACCTGCGCCCAGTGAAGCCGTTTGGCTGCGTGTTGCGGACTCAGTCAGCGTTGGTCACCCGACGAGGACATCAGGTCGCCGACCCCGCGGTTTCAGTCTCGGTTCCAAAGAACCGAGCGTGATCGGATGGATCCTGTCTCTCAACAAATTCCAGCATGGTTATGTCCGAGATTTGGGGACGTGATCCGTCCACGAACTCGGACGCAACCTTTAATCTGAACCGGCGTGTGTCCGCGAAATATTGCTGGCACCGTTGGGGGCCCAGCCAGTATGTATCGCAGTCCCCAAATGACGTGTCTGGCGCCCGGTCTCGGCGGCGGCCAAATGGATTCCGCGGCGTTCGCCCCCGGGATGACGATGAACTCCGCCCCCGGGATGACGTGAACTCCGCCGGACCTTGCGATCCATAGCCTAGGCTTCCTCGATGATTGGGCAGACGATGCCGGCTGTTCGTCGGTGCAAGCAGCGGCTCGACTCCGAGTGGCGGCGAGGGTTTCGCGGAGAGCGTGCAGCTCGGCAATGGCGGTGTCAACCTCGGCAATGCGGGCGTCGAGGACGCAGACCGCGTCGCAAGGCGGGATGCCGCCATTGCGGATCGCGAGGACTTCGCGGATGTTCTCCAGATGTAGGCCAAGGCTGCGGGCCCGGCGGATGAAGGTCAGCAGCTCGACGTCGCGCTCGTCGTAGAGCCGGTAGCCGGCCGCGGTCCGCTCGGTGGCGGGCAGTAGCCCCTTGGCCTCGTACATCCGCAGGGCCTTGCGCGTCAGGCCCGCGGCGTTGGCGGCCTGTCCGATGGTCAATCCCTGCGGCGCCATAATCGAAATCTCCTCTCACCCCATTGTTGACCTTGCCCCAAGGGATGGGTTCTACCGTCGGGGACGTCCAGAAAACCGACGAAACAGGTGATGAGCATGCCGTTCCGCGAGGGAGAGCTCTACCGGTGTCCGGACAGCGATTGCGGCTGCGAGCTAACCGTGACCAAGGCGGCGCCGCCGACATGCACTGGCCAGCACGCTCCGAGCTGCTGCTGTGGCAAGACCATGGTCAAAAAGGCCGGCTAGGGCGCGCACCGGGGATGACCCGGTCGATCAGCCATTGCGCCGGCTCCGCCGAGACGGCAGGTCGAGGTGGTCGATGATCCACCCTGTCACGATCCCTCAAACCGCATCGTTTTACAGCACCACCTTGGTGTATCCAGGACGTTTAGGTAACGATCGTTCGCGCGACGGTCTGCCAGCCTGTGCGTTTGCGCTGGACAAATATGTAACGCTTGCCGTGGCCGCGCCACCGTCACGCTGTCGGTGGTTGGCGATACGGTCCGGCCCATGCGGATCGGCTATGACCGGGGTCTCCACCGCGACCAGCATCCCGAGGCTCAACGCGATGCGCTCACCGCGGCGGGCTGTGATAGATCTTCCTGGATAAGGCTTCGGGCAAGCTGGCCCGCCCGGCCGGAGCTCGACAAAGCTTTGCTGTCGGCCAACCGCACCGGCGACCAACTCGTTATCACCAAGCTTGATCGGCTGGGCCGTTCGTTGGCGCATCTAATCGAGCTGTCGGCCACGCTGCAGGCCCGCGGAGTGGATTTGGTGGTGCTCGATCAGGGCATCGACACCACCACCGCGCTGAGACGGATGTTTTTCCACATCCTGGGCGCCATCGCCGAATTCGAGCACGCCTTGATGTCGCACCATGGACGGCCTGGCCGCTGCGCGGGCCCGCGGCCGCACCGGCGGGCAAAAGCCCAAACTTGGGCCTAGGCAGGTCAAGCTGGCTCGGCAGATGTATGACGAGCTCGGCCAAGACGGGAACCATCGCTACACCGTCGCCGAGATCGCCGCCGAGTTCGGCGTCAACCGACCACCATCTACCGCGACCTGAGCAAGCTTCCAGCTCCCGGCGGCATCACGTGACCCCTTGGCCGGGCTCGGCGCATCCCGAATTACCCGCACAAGCCGATCGGGCTGCTGGGCCCGATCCTGGCCTGGCATGGCCGCGAACGCTGCTGGCCCGGCGCGCGAACGCCGTACAACGCCGGCGGGTGGCCTACCGGCATGGGCAAGACGAGATCGTGGATCTGCAGATCGAGCGGCAACGCGCGCTTGATCGGCACCTTAGCCGCGACCGAAGCCGCGAGCACAGTTTCGATTGCGGCCGCGAAGGGAAGTCCGACAACAGCGTGTAGCTGGCTCGGGCGTTGCCGCGCTGGTGGTGGCCACCAAGGACCAGCGTCCAGGCGCCGCCTTAGAATGGCGTCATCCAGGAGCGGACGAGCAGGGTGTCGAACAGCAGGCCAGGGCTAATCGTGCTGCCGGGTTGGTGACGTACACCTGGAGTCCTGTGGGCGACGCTGAGTCGTCGACGATCTCGCGGACCGCTTTGATCGACTCGGTGCCCACGGTGCTGCTGCCCTGCTTGCCGGCCACATTGAGTGGGCGGCGCCGGTGATAACGAAGATGAGAAAGGACAGGAGGCATCTGGTGCCTATCGGTCGACGAACTCGCATGGGCCTCCTCGCGGTCGCCGTGATCAGCGTGATTGTGATGGCCGTTGTGGCCGTGGTGGTGATCGGGCGAGGCGATGGCCACAACGGTGCGCTGCCCACCGAGGCGGCCCCGCGCCGTGAAACGCCTGCAGTCATCACCGTCACCCCAGGCCTTAACGCGGTGAACGTCGACCCGCTGGGCGCGGTCACGGTGAGCGCGGCCACCGGCATTCTGACCGAGGTGCAGATGGTCAATGACCAGAACACGCAGGTGCCGGGTGTCATGACTCCCGACAATCTAGTGTGGAAGCCCAGTGTGCCGCTGGGTTACGGCCGCACCTACACCATTACCGTGGCCAGTCGCGGGCCGACGGGAACTCCCGCGTCGCAGATGTCCAGGTTCACCACGCTCATACCCAGTAATCAGGCCGCGGTGTCGCTGACCACCACCTCGGGTGCGGCGCTGCATGACGGCGGCATCTACGGGGTGGGAACGGTCATTGTCGCCCACTTTGACGAACCCATCACCGATCGCGCGGCCGCGCAGCGCCGACTGACCGTGACGACCGCTCCGGCCGTCGACGGCTCCTGGTATTGGGTCGATGACCAAAACGCCCATTGGCGCCCGGAGCACTACTACGCGGCGGGCACGAAAATCACCGTGGCGGCCAACATTTATGGCGCGCCGCTAGGTAGCGGACTGTACGGCCAAGCGGACAAGCAGACGTCGTTCAGCATCGGTGATGCGCATGTGTCTATCGCCGACGACAACACTAAACAGGTCAACGTTTACGACAACGGCGTTTTGGTGCGCACCATGCCCACCTCGATGGGTATGGGCGGCACCGAAACCGTCGCCGGCCAAACCCTCACGTTTTGGACCCCACCCGGGGTCTACACGGTGATGGATAAGGCCAATCCGGTCGTGATGGATTCGTCGACCTACGGCTTGCCCGTCAATTCCCGCCTCGGCTACCGCGAGACCATCAACTACGCCACCCGCATCAGCCCCGACGGCATCTATCTGCACCAACTCGACAGCACCGTGTGGGCCCAAGGCAACACCGATACTTCCCATGGCTGTCTGAACCTGAACGGCGACAACGCCCAATGGTTCTTCGGCTTTTCCCCAACCCGGCGACATCGTCGAGGTCCGCAACACCGGCGGCCCGCCACTGTCGTTGCCGAACAACGGTGACTGGAGTGTGCCGTGGACGCAATGGCAGGCCGGTAGCGCCCTTAGAGCTTTGCCCTAGCCTGAGCCGGAGATATCGAAGGCCCACGCTGTTCGGCCCTGGGGTGATCGATCCGCGAGGTTGGGGCCGGGTCACGACGACTTCACACGCTTTTCTTCCGCTGCCTTTTTGTAGGGAAGCGAAAGTAGATCAGATCTCGTCTCACTCGAGGGTTTGGGTTTGCGGTCCGCGCGCACGGTTCTCCCGTCGGTGCCGGTCGTACGCGGCGCCGACGTCGCTGCCGAATACCTGGTCGCAGCCGAAGACACCGCTGGCCACAACAGAACGTCCTTCCAGCCTGCCCGGTACACTGGCGGAAGGCCGAACCGGGTTGTTTCCGGTTTTCTTTTCGGCATCCGCTTTGGCCTGTTCGGCTCGTGCAGTGCCCGGCTGAGCCCACGCTGGCTGCAAACAGATCTGCGATCAGAGAGCTAACCGTCGCAACGGATCAGCACCGTTCACGCCGCTAACTTTCTGAGCATCACCACCAAGGAGTTCTGCGAATGCTTGACCGCTGTACCGCCCACATCGTCCGCTGCCCGCAGCACCGGAAGAACGCCGCCTGCGCAGCGAAGTTTCCGGCCTTGGGGGCGCGGACCATACAGGAAGCGCTCGACCAGATCAAGCAACTGGTAGCCACCCACGCCGCTGACGACTCCCACAGCCTACCGGGGCACAAGGGCAGGCCTGCCGCACCACCAAGTCCGGCTCGACGGATCACACCTCGGTGGCGGACACGCTGCTGACGTGAGGGAAGGGGAAGCACCGCAGCGCTGATCGCGTCCACCAGGGGCGGCGCCAGCCCCAGCTCGTGGTGTCTCATTTCTACTTAGAAGCGAACAGCCGCTGATCTTGGTGGAGGCCGCGGATCTCGTCGGGTGTTCGTCCCTCGCGGCCATGCTGTGGCAATGCCTTTCCCATTTCGGGACCGTGATGAGTCCTCAGACAAGACCGAGCGTGTCGCGTCGGGGTCGCGAGGTCGTCTTTGGGTGGGATTGGCGTCGTGGTTCAAGCCCCTCGCACGGAGGCAACGTCTCAGTCTTTACGGGCGCTGAAGCCCTCAACGAAGACCGATGCCGTGCGGGTCGCTGGGATCGCGAACAGCTCATCGGAGGGAAGGCCATCGAGCCTCGTAAGTAGAGCGCTGCACATCCTGCTGGGGTTTCTGACCAGCACCAACACCCGCTATAGGTCGGAGGTAATTCCAACGTGAAACTCTTCTGCGGCATCGACTGGGCCGAGGCGCACCACGACGTGTTGTGTCCCTCCAGCGGTGTAAAAGGGTTCGGACGTAGGTTCCCTCGAAGACCAGCAAGTCTGAAGGAAGGAACCCACGTCCGTGTCGAAGAGGATATCGCCTGCGCAGCGGTTGCAGGCAGAAATTGATGAGGTGTTCGCCGGCGGCGAGGACCTGGCGGGTGCGATCGAGCAGGTCGCGGTGCTCGGCGCCCGGTTGCTGTTGCAGGCCGCGATCGAGGCCGAGGTGACCGCGTTTTTGGGCCGGGACCGCTATGAGCGGGCCGCAGGCAGTGCGGGCGCCCGCGCCGGGATGCGCAACGGGTACTGCCCGACCACGGTGAAAACCACCGCCGGCCCGGTGACGCTGGAGCGGCCGAAGGTGCGCGGCACCGCCGAGCGCTTCGCCTCCCAGTTGTTCGGTAAGGGGGTGACCAAGACCAACGCGCTGGAGTCGCTGGTGATCGCCGGGTTCGTGCGCGGACTGTCGACACGCGATGTGCAGGCCACCTTGACCGAGGCGCTCGGCGAGACCGCCGCGGTGTCGAAATCGACGGTGTCGCGCATCTGCGAAGACATCCGCGACCAGTTCGAGGCCTGGAGCGCTCGCCGGCTCGTTATCAGAGCTGGATTACCTGTTCCTCGACAGCCACTTCAAATACCACGCCAACGCGTCGGCCGACCCGGTGCTGGCCGCGTGGGGTATCGACACCGACGGCAACCCGGTGTTCGTCGGGCTGGAGGCCGCTTCAAGCGAGTCCGGTGACGCGTGGGAGGGGTTTTTGACCGGGCTCGGTGAGCGTGGGTTGGCGTGTCCGCTGCTGGTGGTCAGCGACGGTGCGGCCGGGTTGATCGGCGCGGTCGAGCGCACCATGGGCGCGGCGCTGCGGCAGCGGTGTCTGGTGCATCGCGCCAGAAACGTGTTGGCCAAGGTGCCCAAGAACGCCCAAGCGGAGGTCAAGGCCGACTACTGGTCGATCTTCGAGGTGCCGGCACGATCGGAAGGCCAGCCCCGACGCGGTCGGGTATGTGCGAAGCGGCTCGACATGTTCGAGGCGTTGGCGCGACTCCTATCCGGCAGCGGTGCGTTCTGCTCCAGCGACCGTGACTCGCTGACGGCCTGCGGTTCCCCGCGTGAGCACTGGACGGGTGCGGCACTCCAATTTCATCGAGCGGACGTTCGGTGAGACCCGCCGCCGGGTCAAGGTCATCGGTCGGCTGCCCGGCGAGGTTTCCTGTCTGAAGCTGGTGTGGGCGGTGCTCGATCGCGCCTCGGCCGGGTGGCGAGGGTTCACCATGACACCGGCCGGGCTGCGGCTGCTGGCCAACCTGCGCAGGTCGCTGCATGACCCACTTTCGAACTCCACGCAACGGAATTCGGGAGTTCACGCCAGAAACCGGCGTGGCGCCAGCCGGTCGACTGCCACCGCATGGGTCGATTGTCACGGGCCGACTATTCGTTTTGGTGGGGAACGAGCCTTCTCCCCCACCCAGACGTGGCTATGACGTGAAGCGGGCGCAGGTAGCGGCCGTTGAGTATGTAGTTACCATTCGGCGATCTTGTAGGAACCGGGTCGTGCAGGGTATGGGTGCGGATGTTTCTCAATCAGGTCGATCCGTACCGGGGTCGGTAATGCGCAGGCTCCGATGACCTCGAAAGATGCGGCTGGTGATGTCGAGGGCGACCTGTGAGGTCAACGCCTTAACGCCGGACACGCGGACCATGAGCTCACCGCGATCCTCGGCGGTCAGTTGTCGGCCTTGTCCCGAACCGGTTTCTTTGAGTCGCGCGGCGTCTCGCGCGGCGGCGTCCGCGCCTTGGTAGGCAATGCCCATTTCGCCGTAGGCGCGCACGACGTAGGGATCCTCGACCGCCTGGGTGACACCGGCTGGTGTCCACGGGCGGGCTTGGGGTCGGGTGTAGTCGCGCGCGGCGTCGAGCGCCCCCTGCGCGATCCCAAGGTAGACGTTGGCGAAGCTCAGCTGGACCAGTGGCCCGAACAGGCTGGCGGGCTGGAACTGGAAGAAGTCATTGATGATGGCGTTGGGGCCCCCGAGAACCTCGTCAGCGCGCACCTCCACGTCGTGAAACTCCACGGTGCCACTGTCGGTGCGACGCATGCCCAGGGCGTCCCAGTCGTCGTTGACTGTGACGCCGGCTCGGTCGGTCGGGATCACCGCGGTGATGATCGATCCCTGCTGCGCTGACGCGTCTTGAACTACTCCAAAGACGAGCAGCAGGTCTGAATCCGTGGCGCCGCTGGTGAAGTGCTTGGTGCCTTCAAATCGGTAGCTTCCGTCTTCGTGGGGTGTGGCACGGACCTTCCAGTCCAGCACGTGGCTGTTGTTCTCGCTGGATGCGTTGCCGGCCCACCAGTTGTGTTGCGCCACCTGGCGGTAGACGTGCTCCGTCTGTTCGCTCGACCCCAAGAGCTCGATGAACGCGATGCACACGGTGTGGTACCCGAACAGATGACCCAAGGAGCCGTCTACTTTGGCGATCTCGCGGATCACCTCGAAGATGGTGGGCCAGTCAGCACCCCATCCCCCGAACCGTTGCGGAACTGCCAGCGACAGTAGGCCGCTGGCGCGCAGGTCCTCGCGTTCGGTGGTGGCCGATCCGCCGGCACGGTCGCGCTCGATGAGGCCGTCCTGCCATGTCCGGGCCAGATCACGCGCTACGGCAACGGGGTCGGCGAGGTCGGCTGGCCGGGGCTTCGCGGTGTTGGTCGTCAGTGTCATGATCCGTTTCCTGGTGTCGATCGGTTCAGGCTTGCGGCTAAGAACTCCGGTGCGGCCCATTGCTCAAGATCGACCGGGTGATCGATCAGGTCGTTGTCGAGGAGGAACCGCTGTGTCTGGTCCAGCAGGTTGATGGCGGATTCGTCCAGGCGTGGCACTAGGTGCTCAGCGAAGTCGGGGCCGAATCCTCGGTCGATCGCCGCGGGCGCCACGCCGAGGTTGGCGGCATGGATTGTCACCACCTCGTCGTGGTGGTGACGGGACCACTGGCCAGCGCGCACCGCGGCGTCGACGAGCAGCTGCACCAGATCGGGTAGATCTCGACCCGACTGCGCATGACCGTCAGACGCTGGCGTATAGGTTGCGTTGGTCGCCGCTGAGGTCGGCCAGTACACGAGCGCCGTAGAGATCTTCCAGTTCGGCAGCCCACGGCAACCAGCTGAACAGCGCGTCGACTGTGCCAGCGTCTGGGACGCCGGCTTGGTGGTGGGCCACCGCGGGGAACAGATCGGCGCCCTTGACGCTGGTGGCGGCGCTCAACCGGTCCGCGGGCAGATCCACGCCGGGAGTCTCGATGGCGACCAGGTCGACATCGCCCAGTTTCACACCGCCGCGCTCCGCGTGGACGAACTGACCTCCCAGGTGCCCAGGGCGATCAGCCCCAATATGCCGCCACGGGTCGAGCTGGCGATAGTCGCAGCTCGCGGCGCAGATGCAATCGCCGCCGCCGAGACCCGACCCGGCGGCCCGCCAACTCGGCGGGCGACCGCACCGGACTGTCCGCGCACACGTAAAAGCCCTGAGGCCCGGCGAAGCGGGTGACGCCCAGCAGGCGGGTACGCCCCGGTGCCCGCAGCCCCTCGCTGACTAACGGCGGGATCTCCCCACCGAGCCTGGTGAGCGAGGTCGTAGGTGAAGTGTAAAGCGCCCTGGGCGCCGCTCAGCACCTCAAGGAGCGTGCCCTCCTGCGCCAAGCAAGCCCCCTTCCAAGGCGGTCAGCAGCGCATTGGGAACCGGGCGGTTACTGTAGGCCAGGACATCACGCTCGACCGGAGTCGTGGTCATTGCACGCTCCTACCGGTGGGGCGGCTCAACCCGAGATGCTCGCGCAAGGTAGTTCCCTCGTACTCGGTGGAGCGCCGCGCTCCTGCAGCAACGGCCACCTGATCAACGAACTCGTCGTAGACGCCGGGCAGATAGGCCGCAGAGATGATGAACCCGTCTGCGGCGCAGCCTCGAATGGCTGACGAGTTGCTCGGCGATGTGCTCGGCTGTTGTCCGCCCACTGCGGCGCAGACCCGACGTTCGGTCCCGTATCATGTCCCAGTTCCCCGAGCGACAAGTCGCTTTGCCGCCAGCGGTCGCCCAGGCTTATCTATGGTCGGCACATGCCGGTCACCAAGGTCGGCCACGTATCGGCGTACCCGGTGTCCAACAGCGGATACGCCGAGAGATCAATCCGCTATGACTCTGGCAAGATGACAGACCGACCTCAGGATGCACCAGCGAGTTGATGTATTCCAGCCGGTCTCGGGCGATGGCCGCAGTCTCTCCGAGGACCGGCATGATCGCCGTGAAAACCTTCGTCTGGTCCGGATCGCGGCCAGCGGCGGCGACATTCGCCTTGAGGTCCTGATAGGTCGCACGCATGATGTCCAGATTCGGCGAGATACTAAACACCGCTTCGGCCCACCGCCGGCAGAAGCCGACCGCATGATGACAATCCCGCCTGCAGGATAACCGGCTCGCCCTGCGGTGACCTGGGGACTGACCTGCAACGGGCCGCGAACCGACGGCCGGCCCTGGTGCCCAACGTATTGGACCTTTTCCCGGGTCGGCAAACGCCCGCCCGCCTTGTCCAGCAGCAGGCATCGTCGCCCCAGGAGTTCCACAGCTTCTTCACGACCTCAAGGAACTCGTGAATCCCGGCACGGTCAGTAGATATCATTCTAGGTGCTTGTCGACCCCGAAATTGCGCGCCTCCGAGTCGTTAAGCGACGTCACCACATTGAGACCCCAGCCATCCGACAGATGGTCCAGCGTCCGCGAAGATCCGCGCGACGTGGTAGGGCGGGTAGTACGTCGTGGAAACCGTCGCGCCCAAACCCAATCTGGCCGGTCGCCGCGAGCCATTGTTACCTTTCTTATGGTCGGTTCCAGGGCGTCGCGCCTTGACCGCCCAGGCCGACGCCGGTCTGAAGATCCCCACCGTAACTGTCTTCGATCGCCAAACGTCAGCAAAAACAGCAAATCAGACTTGCGTTCAACGTCCCGAGCGATCCCGCTTTGTAATACTCACCGCTGAAAAGCATTCGTGCTTCCACGCGCTATACGCACCGTGGGCGTGGGTCCACGTGCCAGCCGAGAAAAACCCAGCGAGGTGCAGTTGACGGCGGGGGCTGGTCGCGTGGTCAAGATGTCCTCCCGTTCGAGGAGTGGGCGGTCCGATCGAGTATCTATTCACGAGCCATCAGCAGCACAGGGTTAAAACCTCGATGATTCCGGTGATTCCTTTCCATCGCGCCGGGGTGATCGGATGCACGGTCTGTCGGACACAACGGTCGACTTGCCACCGACGGGACTTCCAACTGCTGCAACGGATTCGACCGGCAATCCGAAACCGGCGTCAGTGAGCATTGAGGCAGTCTAAGTAAGACCAAGACATGCTCGCCGTGGCGGCATCCAATTCGTCAGCGATCGCATAAAATCACCAACGCAAAACAGGGAGCCTACGTGACGCCCCTTTTACACCGCTCCTGGGACATCACCCCACGACGTCGCCATCATCGACGCCGACGGTCACTTGGTGGCCAAGAAACGCATCACCGATGATCCGGCCGGGTTCGCCGAGCTCGTCGAGGTGCTCACCGCCGCCGGCGACGGGGCCGAAGACCCCATTCCGGTGGCAATCGAAACCCCGCGCGGACTGCTGGTCAGTGCGCTGCGCGCGACCGGTCGGGCGGTGTACGCGATCAACCCGCTCGCGGTGGCCCGCTACCGAGAGCGTCACTCGGTGGCACGGTCGAAGTCCGATCACGCCGATGCCATGACCCTGGCCCACATCTTGCGTGTCGATGCCCATCTGCACCGCCAGCTGCCCAAGGACAGTGAACTGTGCCAGGCCATAGCGGTCCTGGCCCGCGCCCATCAGGACGCGATCTGGGCACGGACCAAGGCGCACCACCAATTACGGTCGGTGCTGCGGGAGTTCTATCCCACCTTCCTGGCCGTGTTCACGGATCGGTTCGCCCTGGGAATCAGCAGCCCGGAGGTCCGCGCCGTGCTGGGGATCGCGCCGACACCGGCGGCCGCGGCCAAGCTGTCGGTGAGCCGGATCGCGGCGGCACTGCGCCGGGCCGGTCGCAGCCGCAACATCGACCCGACCGCAGTCGAGCTCAAGGCAGCGCTGCGCAAACCTCAACTGCGCCAACCACTTGTGGTTGAGACGGCGATGGGACGCCAGACTCTGGCGCTGCTGGCGGCGCTGAACACCGCCTGCGCGAGTGTCATGGACCTTGGTCAGGCCGCTGCCGAGGCCTTTCAGCAGCATCCGGACTACGCCGTGATCACCAGCTTCCCGGGTCTGGCTGACTCCACTGGCGCCCGGGTGCTTGCCGAGATCGGCGATGACCGGGGCCGGTTCGTCGATGCCCGGGCGTTGAAGGCTTACGCCGGATCCGCGCCGGTTACCCGCGCCTCGGGGCGCTCCATCTGCATCAGTCACCGTCGCATCAAGAACGACCGGTTGGCCAACACCGGGTGGGTCTGGGCGTTCGCCGCCGCCACGCACTTGCGAACCCGCCCGCCTGCACTACCGACGTCGCCGAGAACACGGTGACCGGCATGCCGCGGCCAAACCGGCACCTGTTCAACAAGCTCCTGGGTCAGCTCTACCATTGCCTGCAACAAGGGAGTGCCTTCGACGAGGTCAAGGCGTTCCCGCAGACGGTCGACGCGGCTGCCTAGAAGACGCGAAAACTTTTACGCATCAACTGGTTTCGTCGCAGATTGATCGGTGCGGATGTGGCGGTAGATCGTCATGGGGCTGACCGAGCAGGATGCGGCGATCTCGGCCATGGTGAATTGGCGGGAGTCATACATCCGTTGAGCCTTGCCGATCAGGGCCGGTGTCATCTTGGGGGTGCGACCCCCTCGTCGCCCGCGGGCGCGGGCCGCGGCCAAGCCGGCGTGGGTGCGTTCCTGGATCAGTGCGGCTTCGTATTCGGCCATCAGGGCGAACATGCCGAAGACTAGGGCGCCGTGGGCGGTGGTGGTGTCGACCAGTCCGTTGGCGTGGTCGGTGTAGACCTTCAGGCAGCCGGCCCCGTCGAGGGCGTCGAGTTGCAGCTGCGGGTTCTGGTCTGCGCTAGACACCCGCGCGTATCCGATCTTGGCCCCCGGTCGGACTCTATCGAATCCCGTCTCGCGCGAGGCGTTGCGTGAGCGTGTTTTCGTGACGAGCTTCGATAGCCCGCGACCTGCGGGGATCCGTCACGCTGTCACCAACGCCAATGGGTCTATCGCAACCGATCCTTTGCGATAGCCCACGCCAAAGTCGCTGCCGCCTATTGACTCTTAGCCTGATCGGAGGTCTTGTCCCGCACGACTCCGATCGCCGCGCTCACAACGTCTGCCGTGCTTCGCTAGTAGGCGATCGTGGCTTTTGGTGTAGACGATCGCGTACGCAGCCCGTCGCCGGTGAGCCGGTAGCGATTCTTAGTAAGGCAGGCTAAGGCAAGGCTAAGGCGGGCCAGGTCGTAGCTGGCTTGGTTCATGGTGTAGGTCATGCCGCCGAGCAGTCCGGTCATCAAGGCGCGCAGGCTCTTATTGGTGATGCCGGTCACGGCGAGCATTGTCGTGCACAGGGCGCCCGGCCAAGGCCTGGACTCGAGGGGCGCCGAACCGTAAAGCCGGGGCCCCTCCTGCCATCCCCGGTGAGGGTGGGCTGTGTGATCCGCTCAAAGCGAAGCCAGGGACTGGAGTTGTGAGGAGCCCCACCGGGGGATCACTGCGTGCCGAAACGGGCTTTAAAGTCGTGCCAGGACAATCCGCCCGAGGGCCCCGGCCGGCCGTAGCTGAATAGCTTGGGAGCGAACAGCTTTCGCTACTCAGCTCGATACACGTGACGTACCGTCCGCTACGTGGCACATGGCCGGTTTGGGTCGTGGGAGTCGCTGAACTCGCTGGCGGCGGGCGCGTCGGAGTCGGATTCTAAAATCCAGCAGACCGTGGAATCGTCGTGTTCGGTGGCCGCTTCACGCGATGCGCGGTCGAGAAGGGTTTGCAGGTGGCCTTCGAGGGCGACGAGTTCGGCGATCTGCGCTCGGACCTGGTCGAGGCGGGTGTTGAGGACCTGCCGAACGTGCCCGCACGGCACCTCGCCACGATCGTGGATCGCCAAGACCTGGCGCACCTTTTGCAGGGTCAGTCCGGCCGCTTGGCCGCGACGGATAAACTGGAGCCGATCCACGATCTCGGGTCCATAGTCGCGATACCCGGATGCGCGGCGTGGGGGTTGCGGCAGCAGGCCCGAATCCTCGTAGAAGCGAATGGTCTTGGTGCTGGTGTTGGCGAGTTTCGCCAGCTCGCCAATGCGCATGTAACACTCCTTGACCTTCCAGCGTACTGGAAGGATAACACTTGATTTGGTGTTAGGTGGCGGCCATAGGGCGCGGCCAGCATCGGAGGTAATCGCGGTGAGCATAGTGGTCGTTTCGGTATCCGAAATCTGTTGCCAGGCCTGCAAGGCCGCGATTGAGGGCGTGCTGTGCCCGCTCGTCGAGGCCCCTAACTGCGGCACAGTGCCCGTTCGAGTCAAGCGCATCAGCACCCGAGGCCCGAAGCGGCGCGACTGCGAAGCGACACAGCACCAGACACACCGCGACACTCATTTCGCCTGCTCCTGGTGCCCGCGACCCGCCTCAACCAGCTTTAACCGCTGGATTGCGCGCCTGCGGAAAGCGATCAGGAAATGATGACAGATCTTCGACGCCGAGGCGTGCTTGCAGTCCTCAACCTGGCGGCTGGCGCCGCGCTGACCGTCACAGTGCGACCAATCACCACGCGAACCCGACGGCCTTAGAGAACGGAAACCACTGTCATGTTCACCGGCACCGCTAGCCGCGCGGGAGCCATGGCTACCGCCACCGTGATACTCATCGGCGCCGCAATCCTGGGCGGCAGCCCAGCAGCGGCCGACCCGAACCAGGACGACCAGTTTCTGGCATTGCTTGATCAACATGGCATACCCGCCCTCGCGAACGCGCCAAGCCTGATCGCCACAGCCCATCAAGTTTGTGGCCGGCTCGACGGCGGTATGCCGGTGGATGGAGTCGTCGAGTCGATGACGACCTTTGCGGTCAACAATGACCCGAGCCTGCGCCGATACCCTCGTGACCGCCTCACGCGCACCTTCTCCCGCTTCGTCACTGCGGCCGTGCAGGTCTACTGCCCGTTCCACCAGGACAAAATCGCTTCTTTCAGCGCTACTCGCGTTCCGCGAATACATGAACCCACACACCTGTTCGCTACGTACACGCACAACGTAATCACCTCGGACTGCGATTTGTGGGACCGACCGCCGGTTTCGGACATGATCAACACCCAGGCGGCATGGCAGCAACGCACACCCACCAGTGCGGTGCGGCTACCGCACTCGATCGTCGGCGGCGTCATCGTTGCGAGCCACAACTGGGGCGACCGATCGGACTGCAACGCGCCTAGCGATGTGCTCGCTCCGCTGATCGAAGCCATTCCCGCAGGGGAGACGATCGCGCCGAAGCCGCCGCAGATTCCGGCGCCACCGGCGAACATCCTCATACCACCACGGGCGCCCGCGCCGTCGCAGCCACCAAAGCAGCAGCCGCCGCCTGTGCCTCAGCAGCCGCCGTTTCCGCCGCAGGAGCCCCCACCTCCACCCCAGGAGCCCCCACCTCCACCCCAGGAGCCCCACCTCCACCCCAGGAGCCGCCCCCACCACAACAGGTGGAACCTCCCGTTGTTGCTCCTCAGCCGGGGGTGCTGCTGGCGGTGGTGGCGTCGGTGGCGACGGCGCCGGCAGCGGTGGCGGCGGCGGCGGTGGTGGCGCCAACGGCGGTCGCGGCCCGGCGGAGCCGTCGCCCACGCGACCCATGCCGCCAGGCATTATCAGGATCGCACCATGAGACAAGAACCGAGCCGCCGGCCGTCGGCCAAGCCTGCCGCTTAACGTGGGGTGGCTGGCTGGCCGGCATCCGGTGGCCCGATCCAGTAGCGGTGTTTGGTGCACACGTATTGGTGGTGCGGCAATAGTGTTGCCCGGCATTCAGCATGAGCATGATGGCGGCGTTGGCGGTGAGGATGTGGGGGCATGAAATGACCCCGCCGGGCGATGTCCGGCGGGGTCGGTGGTGTTCAGGGTGTCGGGTTGGTGTCTAGTCTGCCGTGACTTCGGCGACGGCGGTGCGGGTGGAGGATTCGTCGACGATGGCTTTGTTGGCGCCGAACGCGGCGACGAGGGCTTGGAGTGCGAGGTTGTTGACCGCGCGGGGGTAGCCGCGGCTGGTCTGGTGGATCAAGCCGACGGCGTCGTCGGAGAACAGTGTGTCGTCGCGTCCGGCCAGCTTGAGGTGGTGGCGTAGGTAGCTGGTGGTTTCTTTGTCGGTCATGGGCGGCATCGTGTAGCGCAGCCCGATGCGCTGGTCGAGCGCGGAGAGCACGCCGAGTTTCATCCGCCACCGCAGGGTGGGTTGGCCGACGAGCAGGCAGGCGAACGGGCTCGACGAATCGAGATCGTGGTTGGTGAGCAAGCGGATGGCCTCTAATTGGTCGTGGCCGAGGAGGTGGGCCTCCTCGACCACGACGGTGGCGACTCTTCCCCTTTCGGCGTGTTCGGCGGCCAGTGCGTCGGCGGCTTGGGGAGCCAGGGTGGCGTGGTGGGTCAGGGGTTGGCCGCCCAGGGAGGCGACGATGCGGTGGTGGATGCCGCGCACGCCGACGGTGGGGTCGGGCAGGTAGATGATGCTGTGGCGGCTGCGGTCCAGGGCGGCCAGCGCGGCACGCACGGCCACGGTCTTGCCTGCGCCGACTTCGCCGGTGATCACACCGATGCGCCGTTCGGCGATGCACCAGCCGATGCGGGCGACTGCTTCGTTGTGGGCGCTGTGGCGGTGCAACATCCCCGGGCCAGATCGCGGCCAAAAGGCGTGCGGGAAAAGCCAAAGTAGGAGATCAGGTTGGGCATCATTTCGGTTGGGCCTCCTGGCCGGTGAGCAGGTCGAGCTGTCCGGGGATCTCCCCGCTGGCCTCGGCGGCTGCGGTGAGGGCGGCGTAGTTGACGCCGCGGGCCAGTTCGGCCGCGTGCGCGGTCTCGATCAGCTGCGCGTAGTCGATCCCGGACGGTTGGGTTGGCGCGGTGGGGGTTTCGGGTTTGGCCTTGGGATGGGAATGGCGGCTGATGTGGTGCGGGATCGCCAGCCCCATCGGCACGCCCGCCAGGCGGACCTCGATGCGGGTCAGGTCGAACGGGTCGAACACCAACTCGACCTTGCGTCCGACCAGTGCCGGGTCGACTTCATAGGAATTGCCTTGTAGTGCCACGGTGGCGGTCTTGCTCACGCGCCGGTGCGCCTCCCACAGGAACGCCTCGGTGAGCGCTTCGGGGGCGGGCAGGGCGACCGGCCCAGGGGCGCACCAGCGCTGCAGCGGGGTTTGCCCGGTTTCGGAATGGATCGTGCGGTGATAGACCGTTTCGGTCCAGGCCGCGAGAAGCCGATTCAACTCGTCCAGGTCGGTCACATGATGGCGGCCGATAGTGTCGGGTTCGCCGGTGATCTCAACCAAAAACTGATCGCGCACGGTCCTGAAAAACCGTTCTATCTTGCCCCGGCCCTCCGGCCGGTATGGCGTCGAATGAACAAGGCGCACACCAAGTTTAGCGCACGCGCGTAACAGCCACGCATCGACGAACGCTGAGCCGCGGTCGACGTAGATCGCCTTGGGGACACCGCGGGAGGCCAGCGCTGGGCGCAGCGCGGCGGCCAGTCGCACCGTGTCCCCGGCATAGCCCCACCGGTAGCCGGGCAGCAGCGGGAATGATCGTCCAAAAACGCGAACAAGTACGTCTTGCGGGCAGCAATTCGTATGCCGTGCAACGCATCCCCAGTCCACAGGTCGTGGGGGTGTTCGGCCTCGAACCGCCCGAACACCGGCGCCGACCCGGCCGTTGCGACGGTGAGGCCGAGCCGGTGGAAGTTGCGTTGCAGGGTGCGTTCGTCGGGTGCCCAGCCCAGCTGGGTCCGCAGGATCCGGCGGATCGCCGCGGCGGTGCGCTGCGGATTCTCCCGCCGCAGTGCCACCGCCAGCTCCAGCACCTCGGCCGGGGTGCGCGGGGTGCACTGACGCGCGTTGGGCACCAGCGCGTCGAACCCGCCGGCACGCCAGTCGCGGATCCAGCGATCAATACTCTGGCGGCTGATGCGCACCCGCTGCCCGAACGGGTCGGTGTGCTCGCGCGATGCCAGCTCGCGCACCATCTTGCCGCGTTGTTTAGTGGAATGCGCCGCATCGGCGGCCTCCCGGATCAACTGGTACCGGAAAAGCCCGATCGCCCGGGCCCGCTCGGCCCGCACCTTCACCTCATCATCCCCGACCACCGGCGGTCCTCCCTTAGCTGTCTTTTCAAACACATGACAGCGGAAAGGTTTACGGCGTGATCGGCACCAGCGGCAGGGTCGACTCGTGTTGCACTGGCCTCTCGGGCCAGCCCGGCGCCAACAACCGCCCACCTGACACCGCCACCGCGGCCTCGGCCAGCGACACCTCAGACACCACGAACCGGCGCCCAATGGCCGCGGCGAGCGCGGCGATCGCCGTCATCGCGTCTGCGAACCCGCCCCCGGCAGCCTCAGGCATAACCGGGTCGGCATCCACCGCACGCAGCCACACCGTGAACACCGACCGCACCGCTTCGGCCCGCGCACCGAAGCGACGCAGCCAGCCCCGCACCGTCTCCGGCGGGCGCGACAGCTCGGCGGCGATCCGACGAAAACCCACCCGGCGCACCGCCCTGGCCACCAACGCCGCCACGATCACCGCACCCACATCGGCGCGGCGCAGCAGCACCGTCAAAGGCAACAACACATGCGTCACCCCACAGCCGGTGCACCGCGACCGGCGAGGACACAACCACACCGGCCCGTCCGCACCTCGAAGCTCTCGCGGCCTGGCCCGCCCCCAACCCGCCAGCACCCCACCACACGCCGGGCAGCTCAACTCACCCGCGGCCAACCTGCGCTCGACTCGATCGACATCCGTCTCTACGGTGACCACTGCGCCTCCAAGCGCAACAGACGGCCCTCCCGCAGCTCCTGCCAGAGACACCTGACGCGGTGTCGGCGCTGACCGCGACGCAGTTCGCCGCGCACGCGAGCCTCTACCAGGAGGTCAGCGCCCACGCCGCGGCGATGCATGACCAATTCACTGTCGCGATGGGCGCCAGTGCTGGCGCGTATGCGGCCACCGAGGCCGCCAACGCGGCCGCAGCGGGCTAAGGAGAAGTGCAGCAATGGATTTCGGGGCGCTACCGCCGGAGCTCAACTCCGCGCGAATGTATGCCGGTCCCGGCTCGGGGTCGATGCTGGCCGCTGCGGCGGCCTGGGACGGGCTGGCCGCCGAATTGGGTTCCGCGGCCAGCTTCTACCGCTCGGTGATCGCAGGTCTGACCGGTGGGCCGTGGCTGGGACCGGCGTCGGTGTCAATGGCCGCTGCGGCCGCCCCCTACGTGGCGTGGATGACCACCACCGCCGCCCCGGCTGAACAGACGGGCACCCAGGCCAGGGCCGCGGCCACCGCCTATGAGGCGGCATTTGCGATGACGGTGCCGGCGCCGGCGATCGCGGCCAACCGCAGCCTGCTGACGTCGCTGATCGCCACCAACATGCTCGGGCAAAACACGCCGGCGATCGCGGCCACCGAAGCCCACTACGCGGCGATGTGGGCCCAAGATGCCGCCGCGATGTATGGCTACGCCGGCGCCTCGGCGAGTGCTGCGACATTGACCCCGTTCAGCCCGCCGCAGCCCACTACCAACCCGGCCGGGCTGGCCGCGCAAGGCGCCGCGGTCGCCCAAGCCACCGGCACCGCCGCCAGCACCAACACCCAGGCGGTCCTGTCCCAGGTGATCGCCACGGTGCCCACGGCGCTGCAGCAGCTCGCCTCGCCGCTGTCGTCCGCATCGTCCACCGGGTCCACACCGTCGCTGGCGTCGCTGGGTTCGTCGCTGAGTACCGTCAATCCGGTCTTGTCCAATACAAGCCGGATCGGGTAGATTTCCAGTGCGCTGCTCTCGAATGCGAACCAGGTGAAGTCGTTGATGCCGGGGATTAGCGCGGCCACCGATACGGCTTCGGGATCGGGCCTGGCCAGCGGGCTCGGTCCGGGCGCACTGGGGTCCTTTGGCTCGGCAGGACTGAGCGGAGCAGCGGGTTCAGCGGGGGTGGGTCGCGCGGCCGCGGTCGGTGCGTTGTCGGTGCCGCAGACCTGGGTCGCGGCGGCGCCGGCGGTCAGCCCCGCGGCGGCGACACTGCCCGAGATCAGTTCGGGTGCCGCCCCGGCAGCCACGGGAAGCGATCCGCCCAGCCTGCTGGGCGCGCCGCTGGCGGGCACGGCCGAGCGCACCGGAGGCAACATGGGCAATACCGTCGGCCCTGATCCCCCGGTTCATGCCCCGCCTGACGGTGGTACCACCAGCGACCATCGGCTAACGGCATCGGCAGCGCCCGGCTTCCCGCTTTCGCGGAAGTCGCGAGGGAGGCTTGATCCTGCAAATCGGAGAACAATACAAGCCGACGTCTCGGTGGGAACGGGCAAGTGCGTGGCCGAGTCGCGTGAGCGTGTCGGTGCCGATGAATCGGGACGTGCGTTGTGGATATATCGGTAGTCGAATCCCAGGCCGGTGACCCGGCGGCGGCGCCGAGCAGCTAAACATGCATCCGCAGCCGTTGCGCAACGGGATTCGGCATTCTGAGACCGACGCCGGTAACGTCGCAGGACACGCCGACTACGGCATGATCGAGGGGAATCGCCGTCTGGTCCTCGACAACGTTGTCCGATTCGGACCGGTCTGCCTTCTTTCTGAGGCCAAGCCCACGGCGATATCCCTCGGATGGCCGCAATGCCGCGCCGGGGTGCCCGGCCGATCCGGAGTTTGACTAGTCAGGGAGTCAATGTCGAGTCGCGCGGCCGGCGGCAGGCGTAGCGAGCTCGGCGCGGGACTGGAACGACGGCGAGGACTCCTAGTATTCGCACATGCATATGAGCTAATGTTTGTATCGGGGGTTCGTGATCCGAAATCTGTCGCGTCCTCCCCGTGACCAGACGCAACGCCACCACGGTGGCAGACGCGAACGAGCCGAACGGGTGGAGGGTTCTGCAGCGTGGGACATGAGGACGGGCACGTTCACAGCCATGAGGTGTCCGCGGACGCGGATCGGCGGTGGCTGGCCATCGCGTTGGTGTTGATTGTCGGGTTCATGGCCGCCGAGGTGGTCGTCGGTGTGCTGGCGCATTCGTTGGCGTTGATCTCCGACGCCGGCCACATGCTCACCGATGCGGGCTCGATTGTGCTGGCCTTGGTGGCCATCCGGCTGGCCGCGCGGCCCGCCGAGGGCCGATACACCTACGGTTTCAAACGGGTGGAGATTCTCTCGGCGCAGGCCAACGGGATCACGTTGTTGCTGCTGGCGGTCTGGTTTGTCTACGAATCGGTGCGCCGGTTGATCGACCCACCACAGGTTCTCGGGACCGTTGGTGCTGTTCACCGCCCTGGTGGGGATCGTGATCAATATTGCGGCGGCGTGGAGTATTAGCCGCGCCAACCGCAGCAGCCTCAACGTCCAGGGGGGCGTTCCAACACATTCTCAACGACCTGTATGCGTTTATCGGAACCGCGATCGCTGGTGCGGTGGTGTGGGTCACTGGATTTGCCCGTGCGGACGCAATCGCCGCGCTGCTGGTAGCGGCGTTGATGGCGCGCGCCGGGTGGACGCTGGTGCGCGAGTCGGGCCGCATCTTTTTAGAAGCGGCCCCTGCTGAGGCGGATCCGAGGGTCATCGGGCAGCGCATCGCTGCCATCGACACAGTCATTGAGGTGCACGATCTGCACGTTTGGCAAATTACGTCGGGTCAGTTGTCGCTGTCGGCGCACGTGCTGGTCGGCGATGTCGACTGCCACGCTACGCGAGATGCCATTGAAAACCTCCTGCTCGCCGAGTATCACCTCGACCACACCACCTTGCAGGTCGACCACGCGGGCGCGGCCGCAGCCGGCGGTCAGGGCCGCGACGAGCATTGCGCCGCACCGCACGGACCGGTTCACCGCTCCCCAGAACAGCCGGACTGATACGGACATCGTGTCGGAGTGGTGGGTTGACATGGCAGCGCTTGGCCGCGAGCGGTAGGAGGGTGGTGAAGGCGCGGGAGGGCAGCGCGGTCGATGTGTCTTCACCAATCGACTACAGAGGGCGTGTTGACACCTCGTCACAGTGGCTCATGATTACACCCGCCACGGACACGAGGCGAGCACCAAAGCCATGGGGTGGCACCGAACAGTCGGACACTTGTCTACCCCACCCGGCATCATTAACCGAACAAGACGAAACAAAACGAATTGAGGTGCTATGGCCGCCATCGTCGTTGGAATCGACGGCTCCCCCCGCATCCGGCAAGGCGCTGCGTTGGGCCCTGGATGAAGCGCGCCTGCGCGGGGCGGTGGTGCGGGCCGTCTATGCTTGGACGTTTCCTTTCCAGGGCGGCGAGATCGCCCACCTCGCCGCCCAAGCCGCCCATGGCGCGTTGCAGCAGGAGGCCGAGCAGTTATCTCAGACCGCTGTTCGTGCAGCGTTGGGAGCTGACGCCGACGCCGTGGAGCGCGTCGTCGAGGAGGCATCCCCGGTGCGGGCGCTGACCGCGGCGGCACGCGACGCCGACCTGCTGGTCGTGGGTTCCCGCGGCCGTGGCGGGTTCACAGGTCTATTGCTAGGTTCGGTAAGCACCCAATGCGCCCAGCACGCCCCGTGCCCTGTCGTGATCATCCGATAATGACGCGGGCCCCCCCCTACACCGCGATGCAACGCAACATGGCCCGTGACTCGGTGTTCAACGGTTTGGCAACGTAAGTGACCGTCAACTTGCGTATGGCACCGATGTCGGCAGAATTTGACTACAGTAGTACACGATGGCTCATCCGAGGGGAACTTATTCAATGATTGCGAAAACCATTATCAACGGAGCACTGATCGTCTCTTGCCTTCTCGGGTTTGCGCCGGCAATCGCCACTGAAACCCCATCCTTCGGTGTCCTTGCCTGCAGGGGCGACTGTCGGGAACCACATGCACCTGGCAGCCCTGCCCTCGACAAAGAAATAGAACTCGGGGTCCTGGACGGTCTCTCCTATATGCCGACCAGGCCTTTGGGTGGAAACTCTCACTTCAACTGACAACAGCCCACAGTTATGCCGTTCCGCCGCAATTGCTCGTTCTTCCAGCAATGCAGCGTCAGCAATGGGCGTGCAACGAAGTCCACTACTGCTTGGCTACTCCCCCACCCGGACCATTCCGGCCCATCACGGCTCACCGATGGGAACTGGCGAAAATGGGCACTGGCGAATCATAGTTGTAGATACGTGCCGATCGCAGCCGGGCACGCGTATCGCATCACGGCGGCCGACCCTATGATCCAGCCGACTTCCGGTGTGCCGAATGCCACTGGGCTGATCGCCGTAGCGCGCCTGGAGGGCAAATAGTGAGCGAGGGAAAACTACTACCGCCGCTGACCGTCTGGCTTGCCTCGGCGATGTACACCTTTTATTGCGGTGAGGTCACCGTTGGTCGCCACCGCGATTGCGACATCTGGCTGCATGACGGCCAACCAGCTGTTCGTCAGCTGGTTTCGCGCATCCACGCGATTCTGCGATTCGACGGCACGCAGTGGCGAGTGGTCGACACCAGCCGGTACGGCGTGTTTCTCGGCGGTGTTCGCGTCGGACCGCTCGCCATCCGCGACCGACAAACCGTCACGCTAGGAAGTCCGCAAGGACCGCGGCTAACCTTCGGAGTGGGCAACCGCTTCGCAGCATCAATACCGCCGAGCTTGCCCACGCTCAAACGGATTGCCCCGACGATCACCTACGGCAGGGCTCAGGCTGCCAGTACGGCGCCATTCACGCGGCCGCAGCCGTGTTGGGAACAACTAGAAGTCGACCGGCTCGCCCACACGATGGGCCCGCCGCCGCCACAAAGCTTAGTGGCGCCGGAAACGGTGGGTCGCGACGTGACCAATGAACTCGTTGTCGACGACGCTTTCGCATCGCGCGTACACGCGGTGTTGGAGTCGACCACGGCGGGTCTGGAAATACGCGACGTGAACAGCGCAAACGCCACGTCCGTCAACGGCGTACCCGCAACTCGCGCACTCTTGCGCGAGGGTGGCAACGTCACCGTCGGCAAGACCAACTTGGTGGTGACGGGCGCCACCCTAAGACCGCAGCGACGCCCGCCAGCGGGAACCGCATTACCGCGGTGGCGCTAACGTGTCGGCGTACTCGTGGTGGCCGTGCGATTCGGTACCGATCAACGGGCTTCGATTGCTAACCACTCGCACGGAAAGCGCGCTAAAGAAACCAGGCATTCCCGGGTGTGGACTTTGGTCCAACCCTTTTGTTGCGAGGACCCATTCGGTGGCACCCAGGGTGCTCGCTCAGCCTCTGGGTCGTCGCAGCCATCCTCTGCCGCAGCCGACGTGCAAGACCTCCATGGACACCCGATTTTCGAGTAAATATCTTAGGGAAGATCGGACAAACCACCCATCCCGCGGTCAAACTGTTCGCACCGGTCTCGCGGTTGCGGCGTGGCCGATCACCCGGTGTTGGCGGCGTGACGTTGACTACCCAAGATCACGCGCGAGGATGATTGACTGGCCGCGATGAGGGCATCGATATGTGGTTCTGCGGCTCCGAGTGCCGACCAAACCGTGGTTGACCCACCACTGGGTCGACGCTGGGATCGTGATGGCGCGCGTGGTCAACGATCAGGGCGGTCCGCGGCAAATCGCCGCGCTAGCGTCGCAATGTCCACCGCCTGCAGGTACCGGACGCGCCGTGCCTTTTTCGCGATGATCACGGCGGCCACATCTGCGATGGCCAACGCGGCAAACGCCTCCATCCAGTCGCACGAAACCGAAGGCGTCGCGCCGGTGAAAATCATCGGCGGCGAAACCGCGTCTGCGTTAGCCGCCGCCGTGATCATTCCCGCGCTGATGCGGTCACGGGCCCGGCTTTCTAGAACAAGGTCGGATCGATCAGAAGGCGATGGGCGGCTTCACGGCATTGCGACCCCCACCTCCGGGCATCTCGGCCTGCGCGCATCTGGCCACGGCGATTCTCCGGCGCGTTCGTCGTGGCGGATTGGACCGCGGTAATGTTGAACTGGTCGTTATTCTCCGGCGTGTTGCCGGTCGCGCTGCGTATCGCTGCTATCGGGCTTGCCGGGTTGCTGCTGGCACAGGTGGTGGGGGCGCGCCGCAGTGGGCGGGCTAAGGCAGTACTACTCGCATTGTGCCTCCTCGTTGCGGTGGCTACCACAGCGACCGTCGTCTATCTGGTACGTAATGTGTGGAAGTTGTTTCCCGACCGACTGCAGCCGGCGATCTACATGTGGGCCAGCGCGGCGGTGTTCGCGATGGTTATCGTCATTGCTGGTGTGTTGTTTGCGCCTTCGGGTCGGCGGCGCGCGGGCGCGGGTATAATTTCAGCGGCCGTGGTCGTGGCGGCCTGCGTCAACGAGATCAATATGATGTTTGGCGCCTATCCCACCCTGGCCGACGCGCTGGAAATGCGCCGCTTCGACTACATCGCAATATCTGACGTCGCAACTCGGCCGCGGCTGCTGGCCGATGTGAGCCCGGTCGCGGCGCATTGGTTGCCGCCGCCCGGGCTGCCGTCACGCGGAAAACTATCCTGGGCGCCGATCCCCGCACTGGTGTCGGGATTCTCCGCCCGCAACGCTCAACTGTATTTGCCGCCCGCATACTTCGCTGACCCGCGGCCTCAGCTGCCGGTCCTGATTCTGGTCCCCGGACAGCCCGGAAGACCGCAAGATTGGCTGGCCGGCGGAAGACTTGTGCAAACCATGGATGCGTTCGCCAACGCCAACCGCGGCCTGGCGCCGGTGGTGGTAGTAGTCGACGGCACCGGAAGCCCCTTCCGTAACCCGCTGTGCACCGATTCGCGCCTAGGAAACGCTGCTACCTATCTTGCGCGCGACGTGCCGGCCTGGATCAGGGCCAACTTGACCGTCGATACCGAGCCGCGAGCGTGGGCCATCGGCGGGGCCTCATACGGTGGAACCTGCGCGTTGCAGATGGCCACTAACTACCCCGAGGTGTACCCGACCTTCCTCGACATCGCCGGGGGTGGCGAACCTACCCTGGGCGACCGGGCCCGCACAGTGGCCGAGGCGTTCGGTGGGGACCAGGCAGCGTTTCGTCGGATAAACCCACTTGAGCTGCTGCGCGACCATCGCTACCCCGCCAGCGCGGGGGCCATCGTTATCGGCGTTGATGACCGCGAGACCAAAAGTGAGGTCCGCAGGGTCTACGACGTCGCGACGTCGGCCGGAATGAACACTACCTATCTCGAAGTACCGGGAGGGCACGACTGGCGCGCGTTCTCGGCCGCTTTTGCCCGCGAACTGGCCTGGCTCGGACACCCGATGGGGCTCACCCAGTAACACCCTTTTGCGACCTGCAACCTGACTTGGCTCACTTCTGATGGTTCATGATTTTGTGGCGCGTTGACCTGCTGTTTTCGGGGTGATGCGGTGCGGATTTGCGCACTAATTGTGGGTCGTAGTCTGCGTTGGTGGCCTATATCCGCACCGGTGAAGACGGCCTCGGGCGCGCTGGCGGTGCAGATCGTGTGGTCCTCGCGGCGGGGGTCGCGCCAGATCGAGCACATCGGTTCGGCCCACGGCGAGGCGGGGCTGGCGGCGTTGAAGGCCGCGGCGGCCGAGCGGTTGGCAGCGGGGCAGGCCGTTCTGGATCTGGGGGTAGTCGCGCCGCCGGGGTCTGAGCCGTTGCCGATTGTCTCCTCGCAGATGCGTCACCTGTGGGATGCGCTGTGCTCGGCGTATCGGATTCTGGGATTCGAGTCAGCAACTGTCGGCGGCAACTGAATACTGACCACTGCGCGGCTTGCCGACAGCTGGTCAGTTTTCGGTTGCCGTTGACAGCAACCAAGGGCGACAAAGTGTTTCGCGATCTGGTGTTGGCCCGGATCATCGAACCGTCCAGCAAAGGCTTGGCTTCATAGTGCACCTCCTGTTGTGGGTTGGGTGGGAACTCGTTTTCTCAGCGGGCTGCCTTGTCGGGCGGTGAGGTTGGGGTGTCCGGGGATGGGTGGTTCGTAGAGCCGTTCGTTCTTGTCGTTTGCCTTGTGGGAGTTGAGGATCCCGGCCTTGGTCCAGCTCTTGACGGTGCTGCGGTGCACTTCGAGGCGCTGGGCGAGTTGGGTTGCGGTGAGCAGGCCTTGGGCGCGGAGCCGGTCGGCGTGGCTGGGCAAATCGTACTTGTGGCGCACGTGAACGACGATGCCGGCGGTGAACGGCTTGTTCTCGCCGGAGCGGTGTCCGGCGGCGTTGAGCGCTTCGGCGGCCTCGGCGTCGGTGTGGGTGTCCAGGAGCCGGTCGAGTGCTGCGACGGTGTCGGGGCGGGTCTGGCGGGCCTGCCAAGATGTCGGTGGTATTGCAATGGCGAGGCTGTGAGTCTGTCCGCCGCGTAGACGTATGTGCAGGTGGATGCGATCGGTCTTGTGCAGGGTGACGTCGTTGACCAGGAGGCGGGCCATGCGTTTGCGGTCGCGCTGGGGGGTGTGCGGGTTGGCCCAGAGGGCGGGGAAATCGGTTGCCAGTGAATGGATTTGCTGTTTCACGTGGTCGGTGAGGGTGGCTGTTGGGGCGGCGGTGATGCGGTCGTAGTCGTCGCGGGCTGCCTGTAGGGCGCGTAGCGCGTCGTTCCAATCGGCTTCGAGGCTGTCGGCGACCAGCCGGTTGTCGGGGTCGACGGCCAGGTAGCGGCGGCGGGCCAGGTCGGCGCGGTGGCGGGCGCGTTCGACGGCTTGTCGGCGCAGCGCGTCGGCTTCGGCGGCGCGGCTGTCGAGTTCGGCCTGCACGGTCAGGGCGACCTCGAGCGCATGCGGGGTGAGGGTGTCGAGCAGCAGGGTGCCGACGGCGTCGTCGATGACTGCGCCGGGGATGGTTTGGCAGCGGGCGGTGCCGTCTTGGATGCAGCGGTTCATGCATTGGTAGTCGGGGACCTCGACGCCGCGGCGGGTGTGGTAGCGCACCGTCATGCGCCGTCCGCAGCGCCCGCAGATCGCCAGGCCCTGCAGCAGTGCGGTGCCCTCGCGGGCGGGGGCCGGCGGCGCGGTCTTGGCCGTGCGCGGTGGCGTTGGCCAGCAGCAGCCGCTGGTTGGTTTCGTACTGCTGCCAGCTGATGTAGCCGGGGTGGGCGTCGGGGAACAGCGCGATCCACTGCTCGCGCGGCAGGGAGCGGAAGGTTTTCTTGCCGTTGGTGCTGATGCGTTCGCGGCGGCGGCCGTAAGCGAACGCGCCGGCGTAGCGGGGATTGTGCAGGGTGCGCAGCACCCGCCAGTGCTGCAGCGGCATCCAGGCCAGCTCACCCTTGTGTGGGCCCCGGTGCGTACCCGCACCGGGAACAGCAGCCCGTCGGCATTGAACTGCTGCACGATCGCGCGTGCGGAGCCGGTGCGGGCAAACAGGGTGAACACGTGCCGGATGGCTTGTTGCACACCGGTATCGGGGTCGAGCACGATGCGCCCGGCAGGGTCGTAGACTAGCCCGACCGGCAGGGGCATGCGCAGTTCGCCGCGGCGCGCCTTGGACAGTTGCCCGCCGATGAGGCGGGCCCGGATGAAGTGCAGTTCGGCCTCGCTCATGGTGCCCTTGAGCCCCAGCAGCAGCCGGTCGTTGAAGTCGGTCGGGTCATAGAGCCCGTCCTCGTCGCAGATCAGCGTTGCGGCCATGGCGCAGATCTCCAGCAGTCGGTGCCAGTCAGCGTTGTTGCGGGCCAGCCGGGAGACCTCCAGGCCCAACACGATCCCGGCGCGGCCCATGCCGACCTCGGCGACCAGGCGCTGGAATCCTTCCCGGTCGGCTGCCGAGGCGCCGGACTGGCCCTGGTCGGTGTCAATGGTGACGATCCGCTCGGCGTCCCAGCCCAGCGCGATCGCCTTCTGCCGCAACGCGTACTGGCGGGTGGCGGATTCGGTGTTGGTCAGCACCTGGCGCAGCGTGGACTGGCGCACATACAGGTAGGCGGTGCGGGCCAGGTGCGCACCGGTCACCTTCGCCGCGGTCTGCTCGCTCACCGCCGGTTATCCCCGCGTCGCGACAGCCAGTGCCATCGACGCCAGCAGCCCGACCAGTTCGGCGTCGGCGTTTCCGGCGATGGGCGACCCAGCCCGGGCCGGCGTGGGCGGCGAGACCGTCGGGACGCTCGTTTGCCGCACCCGCAGCCATGCGGCGACCCCGCGCTGCTGCAGCACCGCCAGCCCCAGCCGCCATCCGTCGGTGTCGCCGCAAAGCGCTCGGCGGCGCAGCTGCTCATACCCGTCCACGACGTCGGATCCATCACCGCCGGTATCGTCGATGTCATTGCCCGTCTCCACTTTTGGAACTTTCAGCGCGAGCCAGCGCCCGCTCCACCGATCGCGGGTGCACGCTGATCGCAAACTTCGCGGCGATCGCGGCGGCGAGCTGCGCCGAAACCATGCCTGGATCCTGCTCGCGTAGCTGCTGCACATACGCGATGACCTCGTCGGTGAGCTTGTGCGCGCGCCGCGGGCCGGGCTTGGCCGGCACCAGCCCACCCAGCCCCTCGCGGTCCACCGCTGCGGCGGCCTCGTAGTACGACGGCCGGGAGAACCCGAACGCAGCCGCCGCGGCCGTGACCGGCGCGCGGTCGACCCGCACCCGCCGCACCATCTCGTATTTGACCTGCACCACATCCCGGGCATCGAAGAACTCTGAGGACCCGAACTGTTCATCCTCCACCGCCTCCGGGCGAGGATTCAGAGTCCGTGTCTCGGCCAGCGCCGCCACCTTCGCATCCGGCTCCCGCTTCCGCGCCACAACCACCTCCCTAACTTTGATGTAAGCATGATTATGCCGTCTTATGCGGCCGAATCGGTGTTCGACACGCCCGAGGCATAGCCAAATCGCCTTTATACAACCTGTGACGGCGCGATTACGCCAAGTCCAAGTGGAGGGCCGACAACTCCGGCGGCATAATCTGATTAACAATAGCGGCATAATCGTCTTTACAGTCGGTCGTCGGACAGGCCGTCGATCAACCGCCGCAGTTCAACCAGATCGGCGAACCGGAACGGGCACCGACCCGTGGCCATCGTGACGAACGCGTCCGGCCCGGCCGCATCCGTCCAGCCCACTGGCAGCGAGAACTGCCGGCCGTCCCCGTCGAGGAAGAACACCCGATCCTCCGACCACGTCTGCCGAACCGCAAGGAACACGAACTCGCGACCAAATAC
Organism: Mycobacterium kiyosense; assembly: GCA_021654635.1. NCBI lineage: Bacteria > Bacillati > Actinomycetota > Actinomycetes > Mycobacteriales > Mycobacteriaceae > Mycobacterium > Mycobacterium kiyosense. The sequence continues at coordinate 2,618,039 of AP025179.1, read as the reverse complement.
TGCAGCCGTAGATCGTGGTTGGTGTGGTTTGGGCGTGTCTGCGCTGGTCAGGGCGGTGACCGCGGCATTGTTCGGAGTTTGTGAAGACATCTGAATTGGCCGCGGTCGCCGCGGTTCATAGCGTAGACCTGGATCGGTGGTTGTCTGAGTTTTCAGCGGTGATTGATCGGATCGCGCCGCGTTTCGCCCGATATGAGCCGCTGCGTCATGCCGGTGAGCTGATGGCCGGGATGGTCTCTGGGTTGGACAGAAAGAAATTGCTGGACCATCGCCGAGCACCGCGGTGCGGCCACCCCCGATGGGCTGCAACACCTGTTGGGACGGGCCAGCTGGGATGCTGATGCCGTGCGCGATGATCTGCGTGATTACGTCATCGACGCCTTCTGTGATCGCGGCGCGATCCTGGTCGTTGACGAGACCGGCGACATCAAGAAAGGCACCCACAGTGTCGGGGTGCAACGCCAATACTCGGGTACGGCTGGGCGTATCGAGAACTCACAAGTCGCGGTGTATCTGACCTACGCCGCCCCGCGTGGACACGCGCTGATCGATCGGGCGCTGTATCTGCCCAAATCGTGGACCCAGGACTCGGATCGCTGCGCTGATGCCGGAATCCCCTCTGATAAGCGGGGTTTCGCTACCAAGCCTGCCCTGGCTATCACGCTGATCGACCGTGCTGTGGCCGCCGAAGTTCCTGCGGCGTGGGTGGCCGGCGACGAAGTTTATGGCGCCGACCCCCAACTGCGGGCGGCCGTTCGCGGCCACCGGCTGGGCTATGTGCTGGGGGTCGCGGCCAACCGACGTGTGCCCACCCACGCCGGTGCGATCCGCGTCGATGCCCTCCCGGCGCTGATACCGGCACACGCCTGGCAGAAACACTCCGCCGGCGATGGAGCCCACGGTCCCCGGCTGTATTCCTGGGCCTGGTTTCGCCTGCTGGCCGAAGACGACACCGATACTGGTGTGCACCATTTGCTGATCCGGCGCAACGACACCACCGGCGAGCACGCCTACCTACGCTGCTACAGCCCCAAACCCGTGCCGCTGCGCGCCCTGGTGCAGGTTGCCGGCCAGCGTTGGCGCATCGAGGAATCCTTCCAAGCAGCCAAAGGCCTGGTTGGAATCGACCAGCACCAGGTCCGGCGCTGGAAATCCTGGCACCGCTGGACCACCCTGGCCATGCTCGCCCACGCCTTCCTGGCCGTGGCCACCGCAATCGAACGCGACACCACACCCACACCCACCGGGCTGATCACGTTGACCGTCAACGAATTCCGCCGACTCTTCGACGCCCTACTACTGACCACAAACCGCACCATCACCAGCCTGCTGGCCTGGTCACGATGGCGACGACAACACCAATACCGAGCCCGCCAATCCCACTACCGACGACGAGAAAACCAATGATCACGATCTACGGCTGCAGTACAAACCACGGATGAAACGGGTGCGTCACCCGAACAATTCGCTGATCACCTACCGGATCAAGCGCAGTTGACGACGCGGGATAACGCGTTGGCCGAGACCACGATCGGACTCTACAAGAACGAGTGCATCCGGGCGGATTCGCCGTTTCGCCGCGGCCCGCTGAACGCACTGGGCGATGTCGAGTACATCACCGCCGACTACGTCGCCTGGTTTGGATATGCGGGTGATCCTCGGCGTGTCTTCTGTGATGCGGCCGGGCCAGCGCCGATGCTGTGGTCGGGAGGTTGTCGTGTGCGTGCCGTGCCTGGTTCGACCGGCCGGTGGCGGCGTCCCGCGACTGGGTCATCAACTGCTCGACGACTATCTCGGCACCGTGGCCTCTCGAGCGCGTCCGAATACGGTGCTGGCCACTGCGTTCGATTTGAAGGTGTTCTTTTTGGTGGTGGGCAAGGCGCCGGAGGATGTCGACATTGCGGACGTGTTGTCGTTCATCGTCACGCAGCGCCAGCCGCGCCGCGGCGCGGAAGTGGTGCGGATCGAAGACGGTGAAGCGGGCCTGTCGGCGCGCACGATCAAGCGGCGCCTGGCCTCGGTCACTGGGTTGTTCGAGTACCTGATCGTTCGTGGTGTCGTTGCCAGAAACCCCGTGCCCCGTGGGTTGTCGACTCGCACCCCGAGCCGTGCGGTGCGTGGGGTGCCGCTGATCCGCACGCCACGCACGCTGCCGCGGGTCATCGACCCGGGCGAGGTAGACGCCTTGATGGCTGCGCTTCGCACGCGTCGGGACCGGGCGATGGTGGAGGCGATGCTGCTGGGCGGGCTGCGGCGCTGCGAGGTGCTCGGGCTGCGGTTGGGTGACGTGCGGCCCGGTGAGAAGCGGTTGTTCATCGCTGAGGGTAAGGGCGGCCATCAGCGGATCGTGCCGGTATCAGCTCGGTTCTTCACCACCCTGGCCGACTATTTGCAGACCGAACGCCCGCCCCACTGCGCGGCAGATCAGGTGTTCGTGGTGCTCAAGGGCCAGCGCCGTGGACGGCCGTTGAGCGCAGCCGGGCTTGACGAGATCATCGCTGGCGCCCGCCGGCGCGCCGGTATCGCCCATCTGACCTGTCATCAGTTGCGGCATACCTGTTTCACACGCCTACGTGAGGCCGGGATGGCATTGGGAGGCGATCCAGGCCCAGGCCGGCCATCGCTCCATCGAATCCACCCGCGTCTACCTGCATTTGGCCAACGATTGGCTTGCCGGCGAATACCGGCGGGCGGTCGAGGCGATCGACGCCCAAGCTGTGCAGGCGCCGTGACGCCCGCGCCGCTGTCGCTGGCCGTAGACGACGCGTCGATCGTCGAAGACTATCTGGCCGCGATGCGGGCCGCAGGACGCAAGACGGGACGATCGACCACCCAGGCCGCGCATACCTGCCAGACCAAAATCGCCCGTGCCGGCGGCTGGGGCGGGCTCACCGCGGACCAGCAGCTCGACGCGGTCGCCAAGGCACGATCGTTTACCTCCTGGCTGATGGTCACCGGGCGCATCATCGTCGATGCCGAACTGCTCAGCTGCAGCGATCTGCGGCCGGGCATCCCGGCCCGCGGGTTCTGCGCCGCGGACTATCACTGGTTCGTCGAAAACTGTTCGAGGATCGGTGTTTCCAACAGCGATACCGCGGCGCAGTGGAACATCCTGGCGAAGATCGCCGCGATCACCGGTAGGTCGCCGTGCGCGGTCACCGATGAGCACTTCGATGCCGCCCGCATCGCGATGACCACCGCCTACGCCCGTCGCGGCAAGCCCAGCGCAGGGCGCAACGTGGCGTCGGTCTTTCACCGCTTGCGGCTGACGCTGTTCCACGCCGGCCAGATCTCCACATTGCGGCCGCCGACAACTAGCCCGCCGGTCTCGGTGACCGGATGGGCAACGGTGGCAACGAGATTCGCAGAGTCCGCGCAGCGCTATGTCGCCCAGGTCACGCTGAGTCTGCGACCGAGCACCGTCAAGGCCATCGAGCACGATCTGCGCGAGTTCGGCACCTGGCTGGCCGACACCCACCCCGAGGTGGGCAGCTGCGCCGACCTGCACCGTGAACACATCGAAGCGTTCAAGACGTGGCTGTGCACCCATCCCCGGCCGACCACGCGCAAGCCGCTCAACCGGGTCAGCATCAAGAACGCGCTGATCAATCTGCACTGCTTTTTCACTCGGATTACCGAATGGGGCTACCCGAACCCGCCGGTGCGGCCGCTGATGTTCCCTGGGGACCTCCCGATCATCGACAAACCGCTGCCGCGCTTCCTCGATGACGCCGCTGCGGCCAAGCTACTGCGCGCCACCCGCGCCGACCCGGACCCGTTGTCTCGGTTGATCGTCGAGCTGCTTGCCCGCACTGGGATCCGCCGCAGCGAGCTGCTGGCCCTCACTGCCGATGCGGTCGTGCAGATCGGCTCGGCTTACTGGCTGCGGATCCCGATCGGCAAACTGCACAATGACCGCTACATCCCGCTGCACCCGCAACTCAAAGAGCTGCTCGACGACTGGATCAGCCACCACCGACCCACCGGACTGCGCACCAATCGCCTTCTGCTCGAACATAACCGGCCCATCAGCTCCCATCGCGTGACCAAAGCGCTGCGGCACCTGGCCGACACCGCCGGAATCGGCAACGTCACCGCCCATCAGCTGCGCCATACCCTAGCCACGCAGGCCGTGAACCGGGGCATGAGCCTCGACGCCATCGCGGCCCTACTCGGACATTATGCGGGTGATCTTGTCAAGTACGTCTGGTCAGGAAGCGGTCTGATCGAGTCGGGCGAGCAGCCCATCGAACACTTTCTGGCGGCCGAGTTGTCCTTTCTCGGCGGCGTCGTCGCGTTGTGCCTGCAGAGTCGGGCGGAACTCGATGGTGGTCTGGAAGAAAGTGCAGGATTCGCAGATGGATTCGAAGTGGCAGTCCAGGCCGACGGGTCGGGCGCAGTAGCCGTTGCCGAGCATGCGGCGGTGCATCTCGACTCGGAGCTTGCGCATTTCGGCGCCTTCGGCTTCGGCGGGCAGTGTTCGCGGCTGGTCGTAGAGGGCTTCGACTTTTTCGCTGACGGAGAAGTATTCGTCGGCGACAGTACGGTCGGCGATTCGGGCGTACACGAGGGTCATCCGCATCGATCGGTGCCCCAACAATGCGGCCAGGGCTTCGAGGGACATGCCGCGGTTGATCGCCTGGGTCGCCAAGGTATGCCTGAGGCGATGAGGCGAAACATGGCCGATGCCAGGCTGCTTTCGCGGCCTTGGCGACTGCCCGGTCGACGCGGCCTTGGCCGATGCGTTGGCCGTACTCGACGAACAGGTAGCGGCTGCGCAAGCTGGTGGGCCGAGTGGCGATCCAGGTGTCGAGAAGATCCTTGAGTTGGGGATGCAAGGGAATGTAGCGGTCGGTACGCAGTTTGCCGAGCGGCACGTGCAACCAGTACGCGGCCCCGATCTGCACGACGGAATCGACTGTGAGATCGAGGAATTCGCCTTTGCGCAGTCCGGTGCGGGCCAGGAACTCCACGCACAGTCGCACGAACGGGTCGTCGGCGGCGCGTGCGGCCTGCAGGAGCTTGGTGAAGGCGGCGTCATCGAGGAACCTGGGCAGCGGGTCGTCGCGCAGTGGCAGGTCGCCAGGGAACATGAGCACGCGGGCGGGGATGTCGTCGCCGTCCCATTCGGTGAGCCGCTCGAAGCAGGTGCGCAGGGCGCCAAGGTGTTCGGCGAGACCGGTCTTGGACAACCTGCCGCCACGGGCCGAGGGCCGGGTGGACAGGTGCAGCTTGTAGGCCTCGATGTGTACCCGACGCAGGTCGGCGACGCAGAGCACCTCGGGGGCGTTCACGGCCAGCCAGCCGGCGAACTCCCGCAGCACGCCCTCGACGCGCACCATCGTCGAGGCCCGCAGCGACAACCGGGTCTGGGCGATGTAACCGGTCAAGGTGGCCGCCAGCCGTGGCGGAACCGCAGCCCACTGGGCGGCCCGCTCGGCCGAGCGGTCCGGGTTGGTTTTGCGGGGAGCGGTGTCAAGGACGCCGAGGTGGAACAAAGTGGTCTGCGCACCGAACAGCGCCGCGCTCAGTGCCTTGGCGCCATGACTGTCGGGTCGGTGGCGAGTTATCGCGGCGGTCAAAGCTTTTCGCTGTGCGTCGATCACCGGCTGAGTCAGCCACTGGGGAGTCAGCCCGGCCAGCGCTGCCACCTTGGCCAGCGCCGACCACTGCAGGCGGGTCGCCACAGGGCCGAACCCGAGCTCAGCGGAGCGTGCGACAAACCGCTCGTGGAACCCGCGGTGATGATGGGCGGCGACTTCGCCGAGGTAGGGCCGGCACGCCACAAGATAGTCCGGGCTGGGCCGCAGCCGTCCCGTCACGATCAACCAACCGACCACCCGTCGATCCTTCAGCGGCAATGCACACTGGGTTGCCAGCGGCAACACGGACCAGCCCGCCACACCCACGCGGGTGAAGAACATGCGAGCCACCGAGGTCACCGGGTGTCCGGCGAACATTCCGGCCGCCACGAGGTCGACCCGATACGCCTCGACGAGTTCCTCGATGTTGGGGCGATGTGCCGGTGAACCGTTCATTCCTCGGCCGCCTCGCCGGACGCGACGACCTGCGCCTCGATCGCTTCGGCGGCGCGCAGGTACTCCCGCTCCAACCAGTCGTTTGCCAGGTGCAGGTAGATGCGGGTCGAGACGATCGAGGAGTGGCCGGCCTGGGCTTGGATCGCCTCCAGTGCCATCCCGGCCTCCCGCAGCCGGGTGAAACACGTGTGCCGCAGCTGATGGCACGTCGCCTGCGTCAGCCCGGCGCGCCCACGCGCACCGTCGAGGATCTCGTCCAGGCCCGCCGCAGTCAACGACTCACCGCGCCGCGGTCCCTTCAACACCACGAACACCCGGTCGGTCGACGCCCGCGGCCGCTCGTGGTCCAGATAGTCCCCGAGCGAGGCGAAAAACCGCGCAGATACCGGCACTATCCGCTGCCGCCCGCCCTTGCCCTCGGCCACGAACACCCGCCGCTGGCCGGCGTTGACGTCGTCGAGGCGCAGGCCCAGTACCTCGCAACGTCGCAGGCCACCCAACAGCATCGCCTCGACCATGGCCCGGTCACGGTGAGTGCGCAACGCCGCCCGCAGCGCGTCGACCTCGCTTGGCGCCAGCACCCGCGGCAGCGTCCGCGGCGTGCGGATCAACGGCACACCGCCCTTGCCGCGCCGAGCACCGGGGCGGCGGGCGGCCAGGCTGCTCGGAACCGGGTTGCGGCTCACGCCGGTGTCACCTCGGGCCGCGAGGTAGGCGTACAGACCACGCACACTCGACAACCGGCGGGCGATCGTGCGCGCCGCCAAGCCCGGCTCGCCATCCTCCAATCGCACCACCCGCTCGCCCAAGCGGGAAGTGCGTTGAGATGCCAAGAACGCGAAGACATCTGCCGCGATCAACCTGCGCTGGCTCCTTCGCAACCACCCCAAAAAAAATCTTCAAATCCGACGCCACCGCCAGCCAGGTATTGGTCCGAGCTCGCGCCCCAACGAAGGCAAGATAGTCATCCAGCAGCGGATGCCCCAGGGTGATCGCGACGAGCTCCACCCCACGATGGTGACGAATCAAGCACGGCCTGAACTGGTCCATCGGGGTCTCCTGGCTCGTCGGTCAACCGGCCCACGCCCGGGTAGATCACCCGCCGCAGATCACCCGTATATCAGTTGTGTGGTCCCCTTCCGGGGACGCCCGCGCATGCGGGAAAATCGGGTGCGGTCGCTCGCCGAGGTCGATCATTCTTGGCGCTGGTGAGCCCGTATATCAGTTTGATCCGGGGAGCCGATGGTGGGGCTGCGCATTGTTGCCATGAGCACGAGGGTCCGACTCTTTTCTATCCCTGTTCGGTTCCTGCGGGCGGCCGCGCTCATGTAATCGGTTTCCGGGAAGGATTTTCGTTATGGACGAGGTCGATGATGTCGAACTGCTAGTGGAGCGGGTCGCGGCGCTGGATCTGGGCAAGGCTGTTCTGGAGGCGTGTGTGCGGGTGCCGCAAGCACAACGGGCCGGCAGACGAATGCAGGAGCTGCGCAGCTACGGTACGACGACCACACGGCTGTTGGCGTTGGCGGGCTGGTTGCGGCACTGGCAGGTGCAGCGGGTGGTGATGGAATCGACCAGCACCTATTGGAAGGGCGTGTACTACCTTCTGGAGGCCGAGGGGTTTGACTGCTGGCTGGTCAACGCCCGCGAGGTGAAGAAGTGCCAGGTCGGGCGAAGACAGACCGGGCCGACGCGGTCTGGCTGGCCAAAGTCGCCGAGCGTGGGATGTGCCGCCCGTCACTGGTGCAGCCGCCCGAGATCCGTCGGCTACGCGACCTCACGCGCTACCGTCGGGCTCTGGTGCAGGATCGCACCCGTGAGCAGCAACGGGTTGAGAAGCTGCTCGAGGACGCCCAGATCAAAATCTCGTCGGTGCTCTCGGACCTGCACGGCGTATCCGGGCGGGTGATGATGGAAGCCCTGATCGCCGGAGAGCGGGATCCGCGGACGCTGGCCCGGCTGGCCAAAAGCGGTGCGCGGAAGAAGACCGACCAGCTCGAAGAGGCGCTACGCGGATTCTTCACCGACCACCACGCGACGATTCTGAGGATGATGCTTGATAACAGCGACCGGATCGGCGCGCAGATCGCCACACTCGACGCCCGGATCGAGGAGGCGATCGACCCTTTCTCCCGACAGGCAGCCCGGCTCGCTGACATTGTCGGCGTGAACACCGTTGCCGCCGCCGAACTCATCGCTGAGACTGGGGTCGACATGACCCGGTTCCCAACGGCCGCGCATCTGGTGTCGTGGGCCAAGTTCTGCCCGCAGACCCACGAGTCGGCCGGTAAGTCGATGAGCAAGGGCCGCGGCAAAGGCAACCCGTGGCTGGCCGGCACTCTTGGCCGCATCGCGTTCGCCAACTCCCGCGCCGACACCTTCCTGGGCACCCGTTATCGGCGCCTGGCGCGACGCCGCGGCAAGCAGAAGGCGATCGTGGCCACCGGCAACTCGGTGCTGACCGTCATCTATCACCTGCTCTCCGATCCACAAGCCCGATTCTGCGACCTCGGACCCGGCTACTACGAATCCCGGATCAACAAACACCGCCGTGCCCGCGACCTCGCCACCCAACTCCAAGCGCTCACCGGCCAGCACATCGCCATCCGGGACGGTAAAGCGGTCATCACCGACAACGCGGCCTGACACTAAATCGACAACGCCACAACATGACCCGGCTCCCGTCGGGTGCCTTCGGCTGCCCACTCACCATCCGATTTTCGGGTCAGACACAAGACCCTCGCCATGACCATGATCTACGCGCGCATCGCCGACAAGACCGTCGCCGACGAGTACTTCGCCGTTACCGAAAAAGTCGAGGCCCTCTATGGCCAGCCCCGCGAGCTCGCCGGCGATGACGAGAGCCGCGAAATGCGCAAGCTGCGCACCGAGATGCATCGGCGCATGCTCGGCAACGGCTACTGCGCTCGACCCGTGGAGATGGACTGCCACTTCGAATCGATCTGTGAATCGTGCAGCTTCTTCGTCACCACCATCGAGTTCCGGCCCACCCTCCAACGGCAACGCGACGACGCAGCCCAAAAGGGTCAAATCGGACGCCAGAACATCTTTGACGGCATCCTCCACCGACTCGACACCGACGCATCCTGAACGGCTGCCTTGACAAGATCACCCACATAAGTACAACCAGCAGCGCCTCATGCACCGCCTCGGGCGTATCCCACCCGCCGAAGCCGAAGCCCGCTACTATTCCGAACTTGTGACCGACCAACCGGCCGGCTCACAGAACCCCGAGGGTGCATGAAACCCAGGATGGTTCAGATCGCATCAATCATCTGCGCTTGGTTGGCTGCCAGCTCTGCGTTGAGGGCGACCACGCGTTTGGCCATTCGGACTGCCTCGGCGCGAGCGGTGCTTGTGGCAAGATCTTCGGCCCGGGTGCGCCAGCGGGCGGCCTCACCAATCTGCCTGGCGGTCAATGGCTTACGAGCGTCGATACCCAGGGTGGTCATCCGCAGCAGCGCGGTGAGTGCGTTGACGGCCGCGGTGCGTTCAGTCGTCATGTGCTCACGGGCGGTGACCAAAACCCGCAATGCAGCCCGAACACCGTCGCCACTTCGCGGCCGGCGCAACTGCTCAGGTTCAAGGGACAAAACCGCGGCTGCGATTCTGCGGGCGTCCAAGGGGTCCGACTTGCACGATTGCGCAGCAGGCGAGCGGAGGCCCCGCCCCTTCATCGCATCATGAGCAACATCCGGTTGGCGGTACAGCGCTCAGACAGGAAGTCGAACTTGGGGTTCATCAGGGTCTCCTGTTTGTGCGGAACAGCCCTATCGGCGAATACCCTCACTTCAGTTGACAGCAACCCTCGGGCTGCGCAACGGGTCCTGTGCGCCTCCTATTGCACGTCAGCGCGCTGATTGATCACGTGAGCGTGGCGGTTAGGTCACACGATCGGTGATCGCTGACAGGATGGAGTTCGCGGTCGGGCCATGGCTCGGTAGGCCGGAGACCAAGACGTCGATCAAAACGGAGGACTTCACGCGGTACGTTTCGGTCCAGGTGTTGTCGGTGGACTTGAGCGTCGCGGTTGAGGGGTCGAGCATCTCCATGGTGAATTGATAGTCGGCGTTGGCGTGCAACGCAGCGCATTCCGCGAGTGCGGAGACAAGGCCATCAAGCGCGGTGTGGGCCGCGTCGCTGCTGGGATACGCGGCGATGGTTTGACGTACCAGGGCGATTACGCGGGTGTGGAAGGCAGGGGTTGCGCTACCGACGGCTGCGGTGTAGGACACCGCATGGAATATGATCCAGTTGTTCCCGAAGGTGCGGTTGGTGTTTCCTACTGCTTGGCATGCGATGGGAGCGTTCGGGTTTGGCGTGGGTGGTTGAGTCATCTCCAGCTGCGGTTGTTGGGTGAGGCCATCGAACATGGCGATGCGGCGCACATCGTCGACGCTGATAATCAACGCGTCGATGGCGATCCCGGCAGTGGGATTTGTGCGGGGCCTCGCCGGTGCGCCCGGATGTGCGCATGCACAGACGAAAACGATTGCGCAGCAGGTGATAAGAGACGCGGAGGCGTCCGCAGCCAGTGCTCGCAACCATGACGTTACTCGGGCTGTCTTCCACGCTTGCGCGGCGACAGCTCTGCGCCTATTGCGGCGTGTCTGGCGCATGCCGGGGTCTGTTGCCACAATGCGTTGCGATGTCGCTAACCTCATCCCGCCAATCTATGAGGGTCGGCGACAACTGTGCCTGGGCCCACTGCGCGTGTACGCATTGCGGTGCTATCGTCGCAGGGCTCGGCGGTCGGCGTGAAAATACGTGTGGCCGCTGGTGATTACCGATACCGCGGCGGCGACCGCCAGCATCTGCGACCCGCTCACCACCAGGCTGATGCATCCTCCGATCACTGCCCCAGCGACGAAGCTGGCCCACAACAGGAAGTATCCGAGCCAGTCGGTGGCCCGCCCGCCGCTGATGTGACGCTCGATACCTTGACCCAGCTTAACCAGAGTGCCTGTCACGTAGCTAAGCGGGATCGATACCTCACCTTTGTCGACGAACGAGGTGTTCAGGGCACCAATTCCCAGAGCAACGAAAATAACTGGCACGAAAGACACGTCATGTGTTGACCATCCGTCCACGATGACGTCCACAGCGGCGGCCGTAACGAGGAACAATGCGGCCAACACCGTGGAGCCGTGGGGATGCGCCAGCCACAGATGCCGTCGACACAGCGACGCGATCACCACGCCGCCGACAAACGACGCCAACAGCAGCGCTGCCGTGATCGAAAGCCATTGTTCATTGCGGAAAAATCCCAGGACTGCGCGCTCACTATTGCCGGTCATGAAGGTGACGAAGTAGCCGGCAGAGTGGGTAAAGGCCGCTGCCCCGATCAATCCCGCCACAGCGGCCAGGACCCACGATAGCCGGGCTTCACTGCCCAAGATTTTACCCATAGACGGTTGCGGCGAACTCGGTCGCCGCCGCCCCGGTCCTGCCGCTGCACCGATCTCGCGCAGCGCCTCAAGATCAGCGCGACTCAACGCCGGTTCCCCGCAGCCTGCGCACTCCGGGATACGCAACCGAGACTGCGACCGCAACCGGAGACTCGGGACGCAAAGTTCACATTGCCGCGTTGAACGACGATCGCGACGCGATGAATCATCAAGCATCAAAGTACAACTCCTGCATACGATTTGTTGTCGACTCGAGAAATAGGGGCCAAGCAATCGATACGTTGAATAGTGACTACCCGGGCAGTGATCGTGCGGTTTGTTGCTATTGCCGCTTTCAGCATCCGCAACCCTGTCCGTGCCACGAGCGTAAGCCTTGCCAGACACCGATACCGGCGATGCCTAGACCGATCGCAGGATCCAACCACCACCCGCCGACCCACAGGCCCGTCGTGGCCAGACCGACAAAGACTGCGCCGGCTTGGGCGGCACACAAATAGTTCTGGGTGCCTTTGCCCACTGTAGCCGCTGACCCCAGACGAGCGCCGAGTCTGTGCTGAGCCCACCCAAGGACCGGCATCTGCACCAGTGCGGCCGCGGTCACCGCAATGGCGATCGATGTGATGTGGGGTTCATGGTCGCCGAGGAGGTGATGGACGGATTCGGCGGCGACGTAGGGGGCGGTGAGCCAAAATGACACCGCCACGCCGCGTTGAGCGCCCAGCTCGGCGGTCTCGGAGAAAGTTCGCGCGCCGCTGAACCGCCAGATCACCACCAGGCTGGCCACCGCCTCGGGGGCGCTGCCCAGGGCCCACGCGGTCAGCGCGATGGATCCGGCCGCGATGCCTTGCCACAGGCCGACGGCTCCTTCGGCGACCACCAGGGCGAGGCTGATCCAGGCCAGCCGGCGCGCCCAGCGAGCGGCCCAGTGCCAGTCAGCTCCTTTGGCGTGACCCGTGGTCAGGGTGAGTTGACGTGGGTCAGAACAGGTACTGTCCATGATGGTGTTGAGTCTCCAACCGAGTCGGGGGCGATCCTGAGGGGCGTGAGTTCGACGCGCCAGTTATAGTCGCGCCGGCTTGTCGGCGCGACAATTCATGGCTTGCGGTCCGAGGCCGAAGTGAAACGGCTGGCGAGCGGCGGAACGGTCGGCGCAGGCCGTGGCGGGGCCTTCTCTACCCAGGCCTGGGGCACCGAGAGCTCCCCGACCGCGGCCGCGGGTTTCAGGTCGGGCTGCTCCCCTGGCGCGGCCCGCCTGCCCGAATAAGTGCTCAACCGGCTGCGCGGGGGCACGCGGCAGCCGCTGAACCAAGCCCGCACCGGCACGGGCCGGCCCCTTGTCCGACCGACTGTGTCACTACGATCACTGTCAGCTCCTGCCAGCCTCGAGATCAGTGCCCAGACGGCCGACATCGGCGACGTCAGCCCTGCATTATCAGAATCGGGATCGGCACCGGAATCTGGTGTCGGCTGCGGCGTGCCACGTGAGTGCGATGTCGGTGATGCGAGGCTCTCCAACGCACAAGGCACGGCGCGATACAACTGCGCATCTGTTTTGATTCGCCGCAACGCCAGAGTGTCACCTGGCTCTCCGGGCCCGACACCGATGAGCTCGACATCGGGCACGGGAAAAGGATCGAGCTCGGTCGCGGCCGCGGCATTACGCGCATAGCTGTACATCGCGGCGGCGTCCTGAGCCCACATTTCGCTGTAGCGCGCTTCCACAGCGGCGATGGCAGGCGTGTGTTGAGCGAGGTGGTTGGCGGCGGTAAGTGACCGCAACCGCTTGCGGTTCGCGATGATCTGCATCGGCAGCACCGTCTGCCTCAGGGCGATTCCATAGGCCGCCGCTGCCGACCTGGCTTGCGCGGCGGTGCGGTGCGCGCGTGCGGCCGTGAGGGCGATCCATTGCAAGTAGGGCCTGACCGCGTCGGCCATTAACGAGGCCGAAGGCCCCTGCCAGAAGTCGTTGCCCAAGCCTGAGATTGTCGAGAGGACGGAGATCTCCGCGGAAAAAAGAGCTTCCGCGAGCGCCTCCCAAGCCGCGGCGGCGGCCAACAGCGATTCCGAACCGGGACCGCGGAACATTCTGTTGGAGTTGATTTCCGGCGGCAGCAGCCCATAATCCATCGTTGTGGCTCCGATCAGTCAGCGGCGTGACGGCGAGGGTCGGTGATGTCTCGGCGACCCGACATTGCAGCCCGAAATTCGACGCCGTGGCAGCGCCGCGGTCATCAGAGCAATGACAATCGCGGACACGATCAGCGGCGCCTCAAAGGTGATGCGGCAAGCCAGCGCTGCCGACAGCAGCGGTGGCCTAGCTGGGGAAACGGACACAAAATTCTCCTTCTCGCGCAGACTTCTGGGTGGACGAACGGACCCATCCGGCGCGATCGGGCGCTGTCGGACACGCCGAACCAGCAAAATGATCTGCGCCGCAGGGGCATGCGTCAGATCACTGGGCGCGAGATCCGTTTGCCGAACGGACCGACACAAGCGACGGTTGCTAGCCGCTACAGCCACGCAGTCAGGCAGCGCAGCCGCCGACAGGGTCAGCGATCAACTAGCCTCGTGCAGCGCCCAACGATGTGACGCCATACCGTCAGCGGCGTGCGAGACAATATCTGGTCAAAAGATCCTGGCCAGTCCAAATGACGCCTAGCCCACGGGGCGGACCCCACCCGGACTGCAGCATGTGCTCGAAAACCCAGCCCGCACCAGCGGCCAGCGCCGCCAGCATCCCGAGCGCGACAAGACCCGGCGTCATTTGGGGCAGAATCGCCGCGGCACACACTTCGGGGCATTGCGGCGACGGACATGGACATTGCCTGAGATGCGTGGGATCGCCATTGACCACGACCGAACCAGTGAAGGAGGACAGAAGGGCATGGGCGGTGTCCGGTGTCGATGGCGCGGTGTGCTTGAACTCACCGACGCCCCCAGTAAGCAGCCAAAGCGCGGCGAAAAGGGCGACAACCGATCGCCACACCACCCGCCTGTGCGCTCCAGAGAACATGAAGGTCAAATTTAGCACCCAATTCCAATCTGGCCGTCAATTCAGCGGCGTGCCTCACCTACTTTGAGCGCGTAGCCGGTGGTGGTGCCTCACCTACTTTGAGCGTATGGCCGGGAAGGCTTGCCCGATGTGGAGGGCAAGATCGATATGGCCGCGAGACGGCAGGTAACCAACAAGCTGCAGGTCCAGTACCGCAAGGCGGCAAAGGCGGACAAAGGCAGGATTTTGGATCGGGTGGTGGCCACTACGGGGATGGGCGGCTCGACAGCTCGGCGGGCGTTGACCGGCCCGCGGCTGCCGGATCCGGCCGAGCAGGTCGATAGGCGCACGCTGCGCCCGCGCGGCTTCAGCGACGACGCCAGGGCGCTGCTGGCCCACGTGTGGGCGTTGATGGGCATGCCGTGCGGCAAGTACCTGGTGGTGATGCTGGAGCTGTGGCTGCCGCTGCTGGGCGCCGCCGGCGACTTGGACAAGCCGTTCGCCACCGAGGCGGCATTGGTCGAGCTGAAGGCGATGAGCGCGGACACCGTGGACCGCTACCTCAATCCGGCACGGGACAGGATGCGCATCAAGGGCATTTCGACGACGAAACCGTCTCCGCTGCTGCGTAATTCGATCACGATCCGCACCTGCGCCGACGAGGCGCCCGATGCACCGGGGGGGTGATCGAGGCCGACACCGTGGCGCACTGCGGCCCGACGCTGATCGGCGAGTTCGCCCGCACCTTGACGATGACCGATGTCGTGACCGGCTGGACTGAGAACACCTCGATCCGCAACAACGCATCCAAGTGGATCACCGAGGGCGTCGAGGGACTGCAGCAGCGGTTCCCGTTCCCGATGGTGGTCTTCGATTCAACTGCGGTGGCGAGTTCATCAATCATGAATTCGCTGGGTGGCTGCAGGCCCGTGACATCGCCCAGGCCCGCTCCCGGCCGTACCAGAAGAACGACCGGGCCCATGTGGAGAGTCCAAGAACAACCACGTGGTTTTAGCATCATCATCATTCTTCATAAACCCTCGATAAGCCTTCCTGCAGGCTACCGATCCGGGTCGATCAACCTGCAGGAGCATTGCCGCTGGCCACAAAGTGCTTTATCGACGTCCAGCGGGCAATACTGACACTCGAAATGTTCGGGTAGTTCAGAAGACCGCGAGCCACGTGGCGATGTAGTGGCAGATCGCCGCGACTGCGGTGCAGGCGTGGAAAACTTCGTGATAAACAAACGTCGACGGCCACGGGTCGGGCCGACGCAGTGCGTAGAACACCGCACCAATGCTGTAGAGGACACCGCCCACCGCCAGCAGCACCATCGCAGCCACCCCGGCGTTGTGGAGAATCATCCCGGTGTGACCGACCGCCACCCAGCCCAGCAGCAGATACAAGGGCACGCCCACCCAGCGCGGCGCCGTCGGCCAGAACACCGTCAGGGCGATTCCGGCCAGGGCGCCGCCCCACGGGCAGCTGATCGACGTGCTTCGCGAGATGCGCATCATGCGGCTCGGCCAATGCGTGGACGCTACCGGGGATTTCGCGCCGGAGGCGTTGCAGCGCACCCGGTCCGCGCTGACCAACTACGCGGAACTGTCACCGCCCATGGTGTGGACCGGCATCGGATGGTCGCGGGGCATCGGCCACCCATGATGCCGGTAATCGTGATGTCATCTTCGCGATGACTGCCGAGGTGCTCGGTGATGTCATGGACGGCGCCGTCGCCGAAGTGATCACCGGCCTTGAGGAGGCTGAGCTGTCGTTCCGCGGTGCGGTCAGCGAATTGAACTCCGCAACAGAGGCTTTCGTCGTCGTCGACCTGGGCGGTGGTCGACCAAGGTGGTACTGGGCACCGAGACGGTGACCGCGAGCTTCTCCGCCGACATCGGTTGTGTCCGGCTGACCGAGCGGTGCCTGCACTCCGACCCGCCGCGGTCGCCGAGGTGGCGGCGGCCCGCGATGGTTCGCGACCGGCTCGGGAACGCGGTGCGCATCGTGCCGGTGGAACGGGCGCGTAGTGGGGTCGGGCTGGCCCGGCACGATGACGCCGGTCGCTGCGCTCGCCCATGACATGACGGCCTATGACTCTGCGGCCATTCACCTCCTTCGTGTCGACGTAGACCGGTTGCTCACCGTCTGCGATGGGCTGATCGCGATGCCGCGGGCCGCCCAGCGGGCCGCGTTGGGGCCGATGCACGAGGGTCGGGTCGACGTGATCGTGATCGAGGAGCTGGCCCCTGCATTACGGGAGCGGGCCGGCATCGAGGAGTTGACGGTTCAGCGAGCACGACATCCTGGACGGCATCGCGCTGTCGATCGCCGACTGACCTACTGCCCGAACGAGATTTCGAGCAGTCTCTTCTTCTGCTCGGTGTATTCCTGTTCGCTCAGCCGTCCAACGGCGCGCTGTACGGCGATATCGCGGATCGCGGCGGCGACGCCGGTCATGACCGTCCGCGGCGCGGGCGAGGCCTCGGCGTCGTCGTCGGCCGGTGCGTCCTCGGTGCGACCGGTGAGCCGCGCCGAGCTGGCGTTCTTCATATGGTTTGCGGCGGCTGGCGGGCCTGCCATGGCCTGTCCGGCCATTCCGCCAATTCCCATCTGGTTGAACGTGTTTGCCGCGTCGAATTCTGCTGCCGGCCCCGCTGCCGCGTTCGCGCTCGACAGCGGTGTGCTCAGCGCGGTCGGGCGTACTTCGGGTCCGGCGACGGTCCAGTTCGGTGGCACCGTCAATCCGCCGATCAAGTTGGCCTTGCCCACGGCCGCTGACATCGTCGACGCAGGGAACCCGCCAGTGGGTGGGTTCGGAAGAGTCGCGCGAAACGGCTGCACAGGCGCCGGTCCGGTACCCGGCCAGGCTTCTTCCCCGTTCCAGCCGCTGACGGTGTCATCGTCAACGAGACCCGAGGCACTGTTGAAAGCGGAGGCAGGAAAATCCCCGAACGCGGTCAGCAGATCTGTCGGTGCGAGCACGAGAAAGTCAGTTAAGTCGGCTGGTGCAAGGAGAAAGACGGAACTCAGGATGGCCAGCGTAGTGAGCGGGTCGGCCTGGGCCGGTGTCGCCGCCGCGGACAACCCCTGCGGCACTACCCACATGGCATCCAGCGCATTGCCGGCGAAGATGCCGGTTTGGCTGATCGCGGCGGCTTGGCTGGCCGTCCCGCTAGGGTCGGTGTTCTGGTGCGGGGAGGTAAACGGCGTCAGCACGACCGCGTCCGCTGACGAACCTGCGTAGGTGTACATCGCCGCAGTGTCCTGGGCCCACATCTCGGCGTATAGCGCTTCGGTGGCAGCGATCGCCGCTGTGTTCTGTCCCAGAAAGTTGGTTGCCACCAGCACCGCCAGCAGGCTGCGGTTGGCGGCGATCTCTGGTGGCGGCACCGTGGCTGCGAACGCCGCCTCGTAAGCGGCGGACGCCGTGCGGGCTTGGGCCGCGGTTTCCTCGGCTTGCGCGGCGGTGGCGCTCAGCCACTGGACATAACGCTCGGCGGCGGCACTCATAGCGGCGGACGAGGAACCCGACCACGCCCCTTCGGTAAGTTCCGACACGACCGACTGAAATCCGTTCACGGTCGTATACAGCTCGTCGGCCAAGCTGCCCCAGGCCTGCGCAGCGGCCAGCATCGGCCCCGGTCCCGGACCGGTATACATCCGACCGGAGTTGATCTCCGGCGGATAGATCCCGAAATCCATGACTACATACCTCTTTCAGATGACCGACGTGTCCGCCCAGAACGGCGTTGAGCGTTTCAGCGACCCAGCAGACGGTTCTTCTGCTCGGTGTATTCCTCGTCGGTCAGAATCCCCTCGTCGCGAAGCTTGGAGAATTCGCGGAGTTCAGCCGCCACGCCGGTCACCACCGCGCGTGGATTATCCTGCGGTGCCTTGTCTTTTTCGCCGGCGGCCGCCCCATCAACGGTGACCGCCCCAGCTCCGGCGCGCGCCGCCGCACGGGCGCCTCGCGCCGCCTTTCCGGCTCCGGTACCTACGGTTCCGGCCATGGCCCGCCCGGCCATCCCTGCCAGTGCCATCTCACTGAGCATGCTGCCCGAGCCGGCTTCTGGCGCGTGGACCGCAGCGGCACTGACCGCGCTTCCTGGCAGCGCCGGCAGCGTGAATGCGACGGCGCGCACCGCCGGGGTGGCAGCAGCCCAGGTCGGTGGCACGGACAAGGCTCCGACGGTGCTGGCCTCGCCCAGACCGGCCGACAGCCTCGGCGCCGGCACCGTGCCTTCCGGCAAGTTGAGCAGCGGCGCCGGGAACGGCTTCACCGGTGCTGGCTCAGTGCCTGGAAAGGGCTCCTCGCCCTCCCAGCCGCTGATGATCTCGTCGGTGTGAATACCAGTCTCGGCGCCGATGATGGACACCGGAAGACCGATCACCCCGATCACACCGGACGGTACGCCGATAAGAATGGTAGCGAAGGCCGCTGCTATGCCGAAGGAAATGGTGAACAGGTCGGCCAGCACGCTCAGCGAGTCCACTGGTGCCGGCGCGGCAGCTGCCGGGGCCGCCGTTGCGAGGCTCTGCAGAGCGCTGGGGACCGCGGAGAAGGCTTGCTGGACCGTGCTCTCCACGATGCCGGTGGGCTGGCCGGCGGCGGCTTGGTTGGCCGGACCGCCCGCGTTAGTGGTCTGCGGGGGTGGGTTGAACGGCGTCAGCGCCGTCGCCGAGGCTGACGAGGCTGCGTAGCCGTACATCGCCGCCACGTCTTGGGCCCACATCTCCCCGTACTGTGCTTCAGTGGCCGCGATCGCCTGACTGTTTCTTCCGAACAGATTGGTCGCGACCAGGGCCATCAGCTGACTGCGGTTGGCCACCACCACCGTCGGCGGAACCGTCGCCGAAAACGCGGTTTGGTAGGCAGTGGCCGCGGACCTGGCTTGTGCGCCGGTCTCTTCGGCCTGTACTGCGGTGGCTTGCAACCACGCTACATACGACGCGGCCGCAGCGCTCATCGCCGCCGACGTCGGCCCCAACCAGGGACCAGCGGTCAATCCCGATACCACCGCTTGATACGAATTCGTTGCCGAATGCAGGTCGGCGGCGAGCCCATCCCACACCTCGGCAGCGGCCAACAATGGTCCTGACCCGGCACCGGTGTACATGCGGGCCGAGTTGACCTCCGGCGGATAGCTCCCAAAATCCATGGCTCGTGGGTCCTTTCATTCAGGGCGGTCGGGGGGGAGCTCGTCGGCACCGCGCGTGATGCTGCGACTCGACGGCAGATTCACCGGCGAGCCCTCGGTACATTCCGGCTTAGTGCTCTCAGAAAGCATGCTTCCCCCTCGCAGACGACCGAGCATGCCGGTATTCAGTGGCTTTAGATGGTGCAAAGTGCGTTCAGCAGCGAATGTCTCGGACGGTCCACATCGCAGTATCGAGTTTGTCCAGAAGATGTGGTTTGGCCAGGGATGTTCTGTAATGCGCCGCGAACTGACGGCTGTCCGGTCAGCGACGGGACAGGCAGAACCGCGTCAGAAGGTCTTGACCGGAGCGTGCAGTGGTGATGCCGCAAGGCGGGCCTCGCCCAGGAGCCAGCACTCGATCAGCAAATAAAGCGGCGACGATAGCCACTAGCGCGAGCGTCCCGAGCGCGACCAGCGTGGTCACCCACCGGGGGTCAAGCGAGGTCGCGAACAGCTCGGGCCACGCCGTCGACGAGCCGTGATCGGCATGGGTGTGGTCGGCGTTGACGGCCACCGCTTGGCCTAGGGAGGAGGCGGCGGTGTGCGCTGTGTCCGGGGCGGCGGTCACCGACCGCTGCAGCTCACCGAGGCTGCCACTAAGCAGCCACAGTAACGCCGCGATGGCGATAACCGATCGCGCCGAGGGTTGCCTACCTCTGTTGCTAAGCACAGTGGCTCGAATGTAGCAGCGCACGCAGCGCAGACAAAAGACCTTCAGTGCGGACCTGTCGCCAGAGGTTGACCAAGCCGAGACGATCCACGACATGCCATGTCGGCCATCCTGAGGCTTAGTCTTAGTGGTTCCGCTCGTAGGTTCGTTGGGGGTCAGATCCACGGGGCTAGGTCGCCGAGGTAGAGGCCGCACGCGGTGTCGAGAGCGTCTTCGGGTGCGCCGGCCGTGTGGCTGGTCGGCAGGATCGATTCTTGGCGGGCGTTCTTACTGGCCAGGTACACCGCGAATCCCCAGCGGGCCGCCAACCCGCCGTAACGCAGCCGCATCAGCGGCATGGTGTCACCGTCGGGCAGACGCGCGGTGCCGTAGGCGAACGCGCCACAAAATCGGACGTCCACCCCGTCCAGTTGCGGCCAACGCTGGCGCGCGCGGGCGGACAACCCGTTGCCGCAGGGATGCTTTCGTCGAAGCGGGCGGTGCGGCCATGGTCCGTGATCGTGCCCTACGGCGTGTCGTTGGGCACCACGGTTATGTGATAGGTGGGGCTGACGTGACCAGTGGGAACTTCGTCTTATGGACCACACACCATGTCACCGTCGTCCCAGACCGGATCACGTTGACCGGTTCGCAACGACGTGCACTGACTCGCCTTGTCCGGGCCAGGCGCACCGAGCAACGCCTCGTGACGCGCGCGCAGAACGTGCTCGCCGCCGCCCAAAGACAGTAGAGCGCGCGCATCGCGCCGTCGCTCCGGGTGTGCGAGGACACCGTGTGCAAGTGGCGCCGCCGCTGGTGCGCGGCACGGGAGCTGGCGTCACGGCGCGCCGCGCCACGCTGCGACCGCCCACCGGTGTGCAGCGCGGTGCAGGTCGCCCAGGTCAAGGCGGCGGCCTGCACGCCACCGGCCGACTGAACAAAGCAAGACCCGTGCTCCACCGACGCAGAGCCTCAGATGTTTACATTCTAATATGGCAATGTTAACGTAGTTTTGGCGGGTGGTGACCTGCGTCGATGGCGATACAGGAGGGCGGTGGGCCGATGTTGCATGGGCTGGTAGCGAAAGCTGGGGCTGCGGTGTTCACTGGGCTGGTCGGCGTCAGCGCCTTTGAAGTGGTCAAGAGGGCGGTAGGAAAGGCGCCGGTTCGCCGCAGTGCGGTGGCCGTGACTGAACTGGGATTGCGCGGGACGCGACGCGCGGAGACGGCGGCTGAATCAGCGCGACTGAAGGTTTCCGACGTGGTCGCCGAGGCGCGCGCACGGATCGGCGAAGAATCGCCCCCTCCGGCGGTAAGCGCCGTCCACGATCACGACCACTGATCCGCGCTATGAGCGCTGTGATCGACCCCGAATTGGTGGTCGTCTCGGATGCTGCTGGGCGGATACGGGTATTGGTGCCGTGGGTCCAGGCGAACGCGCGTCGTGCGGTAGCGGTCGACGAGTCCGTCGGCCGCCAGCCCGGTGTGCGGGCCGTGCACGCTTACCCGCGTACCGGATCTGTGGTGGTGTGGTATTCGCCGAAACGCTGCGACCAACCGTCGGTCCTGTCGGCCATCTCCGGGGCCGCGCACGTCGCCGACAATCTCATTCCGGCTCGCAGTCCGCGCTCATCAGATGTCCGTAACACCGATGTGCTGCGGATGGTGATCGGCGGTCTGGCCTTGACCTTGTTGGGTATCCGCCGCTACGGCTTTGGGCGGCCACCGCTGCTGGGTGCGAGCGGGCAGCTGGTGGCAACAGGGGTGACCATCTTCACCGGCTATCCCTTCCTGCGTGGCGCGCTGCGTTCACTGCGTTCGGGCCGCGCGGGCACCGATGCGTTGGTGTCGGCGGCGACCATCGCCAGTCTTGTGTTGCGCGAGAACGTGGTCGCGCTGACCGTGTTATGGCTACTCAATATCGGTGAGTATCTACAGGATCTGACGGTGCGCCGCACGCGACGTGCCATCGCTGAGCTGCTGCGCGGTACCCAGGACACCGTCTGGATTCGCCTCGATGACGACACCGAGGTCCAGGTTCCCATCGACACCGTGCAGATCGGCGATGCTGTGGTGGTGCACGACCACGTGGCCATACCGGTCGACGGCGAGGTGATCGACGGGGAGGCGATTGTCGATCAGTCGGCAATCACCGGGGAAAACCTGCCGGTCAGCGTTACCGCGGGAGCACAGGTGCACGCAGGTTCGGTAGTGGTGCGCGGACAATTGGTGGTGCGCGCTGCCGCGGTGGGCAGCGAGACCGTGATCGGGCGGATCATCACCAGGGTCGAGGAAGCCCAACACGATCGGGCGCCGATTCAGACGGTGGGGGAGAATTTCTCGCGCCGCTTTGTTCCGGCGTCGTTCATTTTGTCGGCACTGACCTTGGTCGTGACCGGTGACGCGCGGCGCGCGATGACCATGCTGCTGATCGCCTGCCCGTGTGCGGTCGGCCTTTCCACTCCGACGGCGATCAGCGCCGCGATCGGCAACGGCGCGCGCCGGGGCATTTTGATCAAGGGCGGCTCGCATCTTGAGCAGGCGGGCCGGGTGGACGCGATCGTGTTCGATAAGACCGGCACCCTGACCGTCGGTCGACCGGTCGTCACCAATATCGTTGCTTTGCATAAGGATTGGGAGCCTGAAGACGTTCTGGCGTATGCGGCCAGCTCAGAGATTCATTCGCGTCACCCCTTAGCTGAGGCGGTGATCCGCTCGACCGAGGAACGCCGGATCAGCATTCCGCCGCACGAAGAGTGCGAAGTCCTGGTGGGCCTGGGCATGCGTACCTGGGCCGACGGACGGGTGTTGCTACTGGGCAGCCCGTCGCTGCTACGCAGCGAACGCGTCCGCGTGTCGAAAAAGGCCACAGAATGGCTCAACAAGCTGCGTAAACAGGCCGAGACCCCGCTGCTGCTGGCCGTCGACGGGAAGTTGGTGGGGTTGATCAGCCTGCGCGACGAGGTACGACCCGAGGCAGCTGAAGTGTTAAACAAACTGCGCGCCAACGGTATACGCCGCATCGTCATGCTCACCGGGGACCATCCCGACACCGCCGAGGCGGTCGCCAACGAACTCGGTATCGATGAGTGGCGCGCTGAAGTGTTGCCTGACGACAAACTTGAGGTGGTGCGCACCCTGCAGGGCGAGGGTCATGTCGTGGGAATGGTCGGCGACGGCGTCAATGACGCCCCCGCGCTGGCCACCGCCGATATCGGCATCGCCATGGGGCTGGCCGGTACCGATGTCGCCGTGGAGACCGCCGACGTGGCGTTGGCCAATGACAATCTGCATCGCCTACTCGACGTCAGCGACCTCGGTAGCAGGGCAGTTCAGGTCATCCGAGAGAACTACGAGATGGCCATCGCAGTCAACGCTGCCGGCCTGCTGATGGGAGCCGGCGGCGCCCTGTCCCCGGTGCTGGCCGCGATCCTGCACAACGCGTCATCGGTAGCTGTGGTGACCAACAGCTCACGCCTGATCCGCTACCGCCTCCCATGATGTCCGCACCCAAAGATTCCGGTAGTAATCGCCGGAAAACCAACGGATATGGCGTAGTACCTGGTTATCGATCTGTCCGGGGGTTGTGCCGGAAACGATCGTCCATGATGCAATCCGGCCCACCCTGGGTGTCTTCGCAATAGCCCGGTAGGCCGGAAAGTGGTAGGACCAGTGGCCGGGTGAGCGAACCTCACTTGACCCTGTACCCGGGTACAGGGTTGAGAATGACGGCATGCGCAGTAGCGAACTGGCAATCCGCTCCGGCGTGAACGTCCAGACTCTGCGGTACTACGAACGCCGGGGCCTGCTGGCGCAACCACCACGGTCGCACTCGGGGTATCGGGCCTACCCGCCCGACGCTGTGGCCGTGGTGCGGTTCATCAAGCGAGCCCACGACCACGGGTTCAGCCTCGAAGAGGTCGCGGAGATGCTGCATCTGGCTCAGGGTGGGGCCCGAGGACTGCGACGCGGCGCGCGCACTGGCGCAAACCCGGATAGTCGCGCTCGCCGAGCGGATCGCCGACCTGCAACGCATGCAGCGGTCTTTGTCAGAGCTTGTCGACACCTGCGAACGGGTCCGCAACGACCGATCCTGCCCGCTGCTGCACACCCTGCACGAGGATGGAGATCACTGATGAGACTGGAAATTCTGCAGGTCCGCGACTGCCCCAACGTGCCCGTTCTCGAGGAACGCATCAGGCAGGCCACCGCCGATCAGGAACTCGACGTCGAGATCACCCACCGCGTGATCGACGATCCGGCCACGGCATCGGCGGCGGGGATGACCGGCTCACCCACCTTGCTCGTCGACGGCCACGACCCCTTCGCCGCCCCCGGTCACCTGCCCAGCGTGTCCTGCCGCCTCTACGAGTCCGAGAACGATGGCATGCCCGGGGCGCCGTCGGTCGCTGCGCTGCGAGCCGCACTCGGACTCGAACCCCGTGGATACAACCGTCCGCATCAACTGCTATGAGCGCCCGACTTTCACTGGCGCTCCCCCCCGCGCCGAGACGGTCAGCCCACTTGTAACTGGTAGCAACGTATTCGGACGTTAATTGGGCCAATGCGGGCACCTCGTCGGCACACGCTGCCCGGATTGTGAAACCGTTTATAAGCCCCAATTTTCCGGCCGCTGCCCAAAAAGCGAATCGTAACTCCGATTGACTACATTCTCGTCTGGTTGATATCGCAACGGCTTTGGCCTACTACCCGGCGCCTGCGTGCGGTGCATTCAGCGCCCCAATTGCAAGATCACGACTCGTGTCGTTTAGGCGGGGCAAGTCCGCGGCCGGCCGCCTCGACGCGAAGTGGTACCCGCTCCTCGCCCAGCTACTCGATCGTCTCGAAAGAGTTGGCCTGCCATAACGAGATCAAAGCGCAAACCGGCGTCAGTCCGCGTGCTCGTATTGGCTGACGAATGGCGGTGCGACGTCAAGTTCAGCCCGGACGGCAGCGTTGAGATTCAACAATTCCGATCAAGCGGCCCGTTCGAACACAATCTAGCGATCCTCAACGACCTCTCCGAGTAGCCAGGGCAGCAACCAAGGATCAACTCATTCCGATGATCGTGGACTCGTAGTCTGCGTCGGCGCAACGGACCGCAAAATCGCCCCGCATGTCCAGGGCCATCGCGATGTTCCTCTCGGCAGTGATCCTTGGTCGTTTCACCACAGAGACTCACGCGATGGCCCCTCTACATCAGCGACCGACACACCCCCGGCTACTTACACCACGCCCTGGGACGTGAACACGAAATCTGCTCGTACGCAGGGCGGGTTCACGCGGTCGTCGCAACACTCATGAATGTGAGAGGTTGCGGCGACCGTGTCGTTTTCGGAGGACTGTGTTCGGTTTGGGGATCAGCTAGCAAAGCTCGTTGATGCGGGTGTGCCGGTGCGGGAGGCGGCGGTTTCGCTGGGGCTGTCGCGCCAGCGGGGGTATGCCATCTTGCGGGCCTCGGGCCGTCCGATGGGCGCGGCTCGACCGGATGTCAGTGGTGTCGATCAGGCCCAGGTGGTGGCGGTGTTCACCGAGACGGGCTCGGTGAGTGCAGCGGCCAAGGCGGTCGGGGTGGCTCATTCCACGGCCCGGCGGATGCTCGTTGAGGCGGGTTTGGTGGATGCCGCACGGCGCGTGCGGGGTAAGCCTGCTGAGCGGGCCCGGTTCTTGGAACTGCTCGATGCCGGGTGGTCGGCGGCGCGGGCGGCGCGGGAGGTCGGCGTTAACGAGCGCACGGCCCGGGATTGGCGCAACGGCATCCACCGGGTCGCCAACACGCGGGTGCGTCCTGATGGCAGGGTCAGCGATGTCAACACCGTGACGCGGTACATACGACCGGTGAAAACCATTGCAGAACAGGGTCTTGTAGCTGGTGAAGAATCAGTCAGCAGGTGTCTGCGGTTGGCTGATCGGCTGGTCATCGCTGACGGGCTGGCGGCCGGACAGACCCTTACCGCGATCGCCGAGGTGATCGGCAGGCACAAGTCGACGGTGTCCCGCGAAGTCGCTGCACACCGTGTCGCGGGCTTGTATTTGCCGTACCAGGCCGATGCGGCCGCCGCAGCGGCTCGATCCCGCCCGAAGCAGGCCAAACTGGTCACCAACCAGAAGCTGCGGCACGAGGTCGAACAGGGGCTGGCCAAGCGGTGGTCCCCGGAAGAGATCTCGCATCGTCTGGTCAAGGATTTTCCCGACGACGAGAGCATGCGGGTGAGCTACGAAACGATCTACCAAGCACTGTATTTCCAGGCCCGTGGTGGGTTGAAAAAAGAAGTGGCTCAAGCGCTTCGGTCGGGCCGCACATGCCGCAAACCACGTCGTAAACCCGGTGAGCGCTACCAACGGTTCGTTGATCCGATGATCATGATCGCCGACCGGCCAGACATTGACGATCGGGCGGTGCCCGGGCACTGGGAATCTCAATGCTGTTGTCAAGCCGCCAATACCGCGTTGGCGGGCTGAGGCTCCTGGTAGTGGGTGTGGTCGCGCAGCATGGCCCAGATGACGTTGATTCGGCGCCGGGCCAGGGCGATCAGCGCCTGTTTGTGTGACTTGCCCTCGGCGCGTTTTCGGTCATAGAAGGCGCGAGAGGCCGGACTGTTTTTGAGGCTGGACAGGGCGGCCAGGTAGCACGTTCGCAGCAGCCGGCGGTTGAAACGCCGCGGGCGGTGCAGGTTGCCGCTGATGCGTCCGGAATCGCGGGGCACCGGAGCTAGCCCGGCGACGCAGGCCAGCCTGTCGACGCTGTCAAAGCCCTCGAGGTCACCGCCGATTTGGGCAAGGAATGTGGCGGCAAGGACGGGCCCGAACCCGGGCATGCTGGTGAGGATTTCGGCGCTGCGGTGTCGTGCGAAGCGGTCGGTGATATCGGTTTCGATCTGCTTGAGCTCATCGTCGATCGCGGAGATCTCTGCCGCCAGCCGCGCTACCAATAAGGCCCCGACCCTCTGGGTGGGCAGTGCGCTTCGTTGGGCATGGGCGGCATCGACAGCGGCTTGCGCAACGGCGGCACTGTTGCGGCAACCACGTGCTTTAAGCCACGCGGTAAGCCGTGCGACACCGATCCGCCGCAGGCTCTCGGGGGTCTGATATCCCGACAAAAGGGTAAGCGCCGCTTTGCTTTTGGAGTAGTCGAAGGCGCGCTCAAGGGCCGGGAAGTACTCCAGCATTGTCTCTCGGAGACGGTTGATCGCCCGCACCCGGTCGCAGACCACGTCAGTGCGCCGTGCGGTCAGCAACCGAAGATCGGTGGCAATCGGATCAGCCCTACGCACCGGCTGCAGATCAGTACGCATCCGAGCCTGATCGGCAATGATCCGGGCGTCTTTGGCGTCGGTCTTGCCGTCACCTCGATAGGTCGCCGCCGCGTGATGCACAATCCGGCCCGGAAGGTAAAGCAGTTGCTGATCCTGTGCTGCCAGCAACGCGATCAGCATCGCCGCGCCACCAGCGTTTAAGTCCGTTGCCCAACACAGCTGCCCGCCGGCCGCGATGCCAACGACGACGTCGATCAGCGCCAACAGCGCCGTCTCGTCATTGTCGACCCGCGTAGAAAGCAATGTGCTGCCGGTCTGATCAAGCACCACGCAGTGATGCGTGCGCTTCCCGGCATCAATACCGGCCCATATCGTCGGCATATGTCATCTCCTCGTCGTCGCCGAATGAAAGCCCTGGCGATGACCATGCCGACACGTCCTTAACCAACGATCAATGTCGCAATTCTCAATCAGCGGTCGAGTCATCAGCAGGCAGCGGGCGGCCATTCCCAGTGAGCCGTCCCAGCGGCAGGGAGACCTAAGCCATACCCGCCACCCGAGGGTGAACAGGACCCTACGACAGCCCCAAAACACCCCTCAAACAACTTAAGGAGGGCGACCTGATCACCGGTGAACTCAACAAGACCGCAATCGGCACTCTCGTCGAACGCACGACCCGCTACACCATGCTGGTGCACCTGCCCGATGGCCATGGCGCCGAAGCGGTCCGTGACGGGTTGATCACGACCATGATGACCCTACCGACGCATCTGCGGGGATCGCTGACCTGGGACCAGGGGGCCGAGATGGCCGGCCACAAAGGGTTCTCGATGGCCACCGACATGGCCGTCTACTTCTGTGACCCGGCAAGCCCCTGGCAGCGCGGCACCAACGAGAACACCAACGGCCTGCTGAAGTGGTCCCGAAAAGTTGGACACCTAATTTAGGTTTCCTTCTGCAGGGAGTAGTCAGATGTACTCGAAAAGCACGTTGAGTCACTGCGACGCCGTGTCGGCTGTCGAACTGTTCGAGCAGGGCTTCACCGCGAAGTCGGTAGCCCTGTCCCTTGACCTTGCCGGGGCTCCGGTCCAAATGTTGTACCAGCGATGGCAACTACGAGGACCGGGGGCCCTGGTGACCAGAGACCGCAAACAATACGACTTCGACACCAAGCTCGAGATCGTGCTCCGACATACCAGGGGCGAGTCTGGTCGTGCTCTTGCCGAGGAGTTCGATCTCCCGTCCCCGAGCACCGTCGCGAATTGGACGAGCATCTTCCGACGCGACGGTGCTGATGGGCTGCGTCCGAAGCGACGCGGCAGGCCCCCGACCCGTCGTGCAGATTCCCCTCCAGAAGACGAGACCGAGGCACTGCGTCGGGAGAACGAACGGTTGCGCGCTGAGGTCGCGTACTTGGGAAAATTGCGGGCCTTGAGGCCGTCGGGACAACGCTGAAAGTGCGCGCTGTCAACGATCTCAAGGCGTACTACCCACTGCCCCTTTTTGCTGCAGATCGCGGGCCTTGCTCGGTCCACCTTCTACGATCACCGGCGCCGGCTCGACGGTGAGGACGCCAGGGCCGATCTCAAGAAGGCCATCAAAGATGCGTTCTACGCGGCGAAAAGCGCCTACGGGCACCGACGTATCCTCGCGGTCCTGCTTCGCCAAGGCTGGCGGGTGTCGAAGAAAACGGTCCTTAAGCTCATGGGCCAGCTCGGGCTGCGCTGCCCGGTAAGGCGCCGCAAACGCTACAACGCGTTCCGCGGCGACGTGGGCCAAGCAGCCGACAACATACTGAACCGCCAGTTCAAAGCAGAGTCTCCTCACGCGAAGTGGGTCACCGACGTCACCGAGTTCACCGTCGGCAGCACCAAGGTCTACGTGTCACCTGTCCTGGATCTGCACGACAACCGCATCATCTCTGCCACAGCAGGGCTCTCTCCGAGCGTGAAGATGGTCACCGAAGCCCTACGCGCCGCCATCGCCACGTTGAGCCCGACTGAGAAGCCGATCGTCCACTCCGACCAAGGATTCCAATACCGCCACACCCTCTGGCGCGACACGCTGCACCGCGCCGGTCTCACTCAGTCGATGTCCCGCAAAGGCACCTGCCTGGACAACGCCGTCATGGAAGCATTCTTCAGTCACCTCAAAGAGGAATGGTTCCGCATCCAGAAGCCCGAAAGCCTCCACGCGTTCCACGCCGGCCTAACTGCCTACCTGGACTGGTGGAACACCACCAGAATCCAGCAACGGCTCGACTATCTCAGCCCCGACGAATACCGCGCCCAACAATCCGCAATCGCCTAGAGTCCTATTACCGAGTCCAACTTTTCGGGACCAGTTCACTGCTGCGCCAGTACTTCCCCAAAGGCACCGACCTGAGCGTGTTCGGGCCCGAAGACCTCGAACACGTCGCCCAGCAACTCAACGGCCGCCCACGCAAAACGCTCGACTGGGACACACCAGCCGAACGTCTACGTGATCTACTAAAGACCAATTAACCAGCAGTGTTGCGACGACCCCTAGAAACCGGCCAGCTGGGTTCAGGCCGGTTCAAGACCGACGACCGCGACTGCGCGGCCTTGACGTACATGGCACGTCAAGGCGGCGGTCGACGCTACGGCCAGCAGTCGTCGGTAGAGGCGCTGCGTGCCGCGGTCCGGCATCGCCGTGGGTTGGTGACCGACCGCAAGGTCGCTCAGCAGCGGTTGCACGACCAGCTCAATGCTTATGTCCGGGTTTGTCGGCGCCATCGGGTCATGGACGATCCTTGGCGCTGGAGACGCCCACTGGTCTGGCGGTGCTGGCATGCGCTGCGGCGTTTTCAGGACGGCCACCACAACTGCGATCGCTGCTATGCCGGGCACCGGGGCGGCTGACGACGAATACCGCCCAATACTGGCTTCAGCGGTGGCGCGGATGTCTGCCTCCGCCGGCCGACGCCGATCGACGTGCTCACCGTTTAACCCGCGACCTGGACCGATATCACCGTCTCCGGGGCGACATCGGTGCCATCGACCTCGAAATCGTGACATTGCTCGCCGATACTGACGGCCAGATCCTGACCACCCTTCCCGGTGTCGCTTCGATCCGCGCGGCAGCCTTAGCCGCACACAGCCTTCCGATCGAGGCGTTCCCCGACGCTGAACATCTCTACTCGGCAACGGGTTTGGCACCAGCGCTCTATCAATCGGCCACGTTGTACCGGCGCGGCCGGATCTCTCGACAGGGACTCGCCGAGCACCGCGATGCCCTAATGGGAATCGCCTGGGGACTCTCTCAATGCTCGCCGTCGTTTGCCGAACGCGACGCCGAACTGCGGGCGCGCGGGATGGCCCCGATCCAGGCCCGCGTCGCACTTGCACGTCACGCATGCCGCCTGACATACCGGCTACTCAGAACCCAACAACCCTTCGATGAACAGCGCTATCGTCGAGGAAGGCTCAGCGGCGAACGGTGACGGCTTTTTGAGCTATGCCGCTCGACGGCGCAACCTAGCTTGCCGCCCGCTCGCCCTGGGCCGCCATCACGGCGCACACGAAAGCCTGCCGCTCACGGCGACTAATCAGCCTGCCGGAACACGACGGCCCACCGACCAAACCGAACGCACTCTTCATCGCGTGAAAGCCGAGCATCCTGCCCGGCCGATCAACCACACCCAACCTCACCCTTGACTGCCCGAGCGAAAGCTAGCCACACCCAACTGCGAACTCAGTTACGCGTGTCGTAGGCGGACAAGTCCCCCCTCGGACACAATTTATTAGCTACAGGCATGTGATGATTTTGGTGCTGTCGCCGAGCAGCCGCGTACCGAGGACGCCGGTCAATGCTCGCCGCAGCGCTTTCGCGTCATAGATGGGCGATCTCAGTTGGCGTGCCCGACGCCATACTCGCCGCCTGAATGCCGGAAAGACCTTTTCAACCAATTCTTCGTAGTGAGAAACGATCTCGCTCGGCCTGAGGCCCGCACCGAGTCCCAGTGCGACGATGCCACCCGCCGAAGTCCCAGCGATGAGATCGAACGAATCGCAGATCATGACGCCCGAGTCCTGCTCCAAACGCGCAAGCACATGTGCGGTGAACAGCGCCTTCGCGCCTCAGCCGTCGAGTGCGAGGATCTGGAAGCGGTCGGCGCACGGCCCGGCCGGCTCGGGTTCGGTTGCTGGATGGACCTGCGCGGCGGATTTCCGTGCTCCTGCTCAGCACTCTTTTTGGCTCCCGCTGTCTCAGGCCGTTCACAATGGCACTGGACACCGACACGACCCGAAGTGCGAAGACCTGCAGCATGCCGCTACATCATCGCGACACGATGGCGACATGGCGCCGGAGTAGCGCCCGCACTCTGGCCGGCACCCTCGTCGGCGGACTGGAGATCATCTGCGCTGCCACATGCGCAGCATCACCGCGCTCGCCAGCCTTTATGATCTGCGGGTCGTCCAGGCGCCACGGTGATGCGCGGTATTCGGGTTGTGACCCCACGATCTCCAGCAGTGTCTCGATGTCCTGGAGGTCACGTTCGGAGTCGCGAACGGTACGTGCCAGCATTTTCAGCACGAATGCTGCCTCGACGTCGGGAACCGGAACTTCGAACTGAATCATGTCGCCGTCCGTGAGCCGCGCTGTAACAGCGACTTTGATCGGCGGCAGGGCCAGCGCCACGCGCAGTCCTGGCGCTCCGTCGAAGGCTCGTTCGCCGATGATCTGCTTGCCCGGTTTGGCTGCGGCAGGAACCAGGAGGTCGACCGCTTGCGCACCTCGCTCGTAGCGGTTGCCGCACTCAGCGATGTACCCCAGCGCGGTGAGTCGATCGTGGAGGTCGCCCATGGTCGCCACGTTTACGTCGATCCCCGTGTCAGCGTCGGAGGTCAGCCGCGGTATGCCTGGCACGTTGTAGACATGCCGCAGCAGCCGCACCATGTGGCCGCCGATGACGCGGTACTCGATGTCGGCGGCGACAGCGGCCACGTCGTGCAGCGCACGCATCCCGTTGTCTTCGGCCACCGCGGTGCATGCCATCACGACCGATGCTGTTCCGGTCACCGGTGCACGATCCAGTCGCCGAGACGCTGCGGCGCACCGTCGCCGAGATCGACGCCGTCGCTGAGGTCCTGAAGCGCAATCACTGGATCCACGGTGATGATGTCGGAACGCTGCCTATCACTAACCCGCAGCCACCAGGACGCGGTCGTCCAGACTGTCGGATCGGCAGGAACCCGCACAGTCAAGGTCGCCTCCTCGGCGGTGGCCTCCACCAGACCGAACTCGGAGAGGTCAACCAGTTCTTCGGCGTAGACCAGACCTCTGGTTGGTACCCGCCACGGTTGCAGGACGTCGGCGGCGACCTCGCCGCCGGCAAGGATCCGTACGGTGAGCTCCGCGCCGAGTCGGGTCGCGCTGCGCACCTGCTCCACTACCGGATCCATTCCATACCAGTACGTTTCGACGAGTCCACTGTCTGCGGGTACCGATGCCAGTTTCATCAGGATTTCCCGGCGTGCAGCCGAGGTCATGGGCGTGCCCGGCAGCGGATCCTTCTCGGTCATCTTGGACACCGCCTGCTGGCTAACGGCGATGGCGTCAGCGATGTCGCGTTGGCGGAGCTGGTCGCACGTAAGCACACAGACCCGTTCGGCCGCCCGCCTGCGCCAAGCGCGCTCGCTGGCTGCGCGGTGTGGCCGTCCTGGTGTGGGCGTTCGGTACGTTCGCCCAGAGAGCACCAGTTCGCCGGTACTGCCGACGCTGAGATCTACGTCGGTGTCAGCCAGGAGCGCTGAACGTGCCTCGTCCGAGATGGTCTCGCAAACCACGAAGACGCGGCGGCCGGGATGGCGGCGCACATGACCGAGGACGGCAGCCGGAGATGGAACACGTTCTGCAAGTGCTAGGTCCGCTACCACGGCGCGGCCGTCTATCCGGTATGTGATGCTGTGTGCGTCGCCAGTCACAACCTGAACGCCGGCGTCGACCAAGCGGGCGGGAATCGAAGCAGACAGCACGCCAATACTCTAGCAGCGACCACTTGTCAAACAACCATTTGCTTAGAAACAGAGTTCTGGTTGTTTGACTTAAGCCGATCGGTGACATAGAGAAGGGCCGGTGATTGACACGTCACGCGCCGGACGAAGCCGGACGAAGCCGAACGCGGCGACCGTCGAAGACACCGGGCAGTGGAGCTACTTTCGCGTCTTCGCGGTGGCGCCGCTAACGCAGAGATTGCTGGCAACCGCTGACTCTTAATCAACTGCGAACACGCCCGGCTACCGCTCCCTGTCGTTCCGATGGCAGAGGCGGGCGACGGTGACGCGACCGTTGTAGCGGTAAACCTCCACGACGTATTCGGTGCCGTCCGGGCAGTCCGTCCCCTGCTGACGTCATTGATCCTGCGTCCACGGCGCAGAAGTGCGAATGGAACGCGCGCTCGACGCAGAGTCGACGATCTAAAGCCGGTCGTCGGCCTGGTGACGAGGTTCCGACACCTGACTACGGTTCACAGCTGACTGTTGGCACCGTACGCGCCGTGCGATCCGCTGGAGCCGCCCGGGCCACCACTGCCGGGGTTGCCGCCGGAGGCGGCGTGGGCGTAGGCGAGGATGTGTGCATAGGCATCGCCGCCGTCCCCGCCGTTACCGCCCCGGCTGCCGGGCCCCGATGCGTTTCCGCCGTCACCAGCCGCGCCGCCATTGGCACCCCCATTTCCGTGGTTGTAGGCCGGCCCGCCTGACCCTCCGTTGCCTCCGGCAGTAATGCCGGCGCCGCCCGCACCGCCGCCTCCGGACACCGCGTCGCTGACACCGGTAGCAAGGTCAATGGTCGCCGTACCGCCGGCCCCACCGTTACCGCCGGCACCCACGGTGCCGGCGCCACCAGCCCCACCCCGCCGCCCCAGGCATTGGCGCTGGCATTGGGTCCTTCCGCCAACGCGTCGCCGCCGTAGCCGCCATTACCGCCAACAGCACCGGAGCCGCCCTTCCCGGCGGTGCCGCCGACGGCGGCACCGCCAACGGCAAACTCGGCATCCCCACCCGGTCCGCCCGAACCGCCGGCGCCGCTACCGCCCACACCGCCGTCGCCGCCATGGCCGCCCAGGACCATTCCATTTCCCTCGCTGTAGGCCTGGCCTCCCCTGCCGCCGGCACCGCCGCTCGTGGTGCCCTTGCCGCCGTTACCACCCGCTCCGCCTTGGACATTGCCCGCTGTGCCGACGGTGTTGTTACCGGCTTCGCCGCCGCCACCACCCCAGCCACCGGCACCGGCAGTGCCGGCGCCACCGTCGCCGCCCCTGCCACCCGTGACACTCGCGGAACCGTAATCGATCCCCTGCCGCCGCTGCCGCCGTTGCCGCCGTTGGCGCCGGCACCACCCGCCCCACCGACACCCGCGGTGGCGGTGGCCGAAGACGAACTGTTGGTGACCCACGCATCGCCGCCGTTGCCGCCGTTGCCGCCCGTGCCGTGGGCAGCGGTGCCCCCTGCTCCGCCATTGCCGGCCACGACAGCGTTGCCGACCAGGTTGGTGTAGCCGTTGCCGCCATTGCCGCCATTGCCACCGTTGCCGGCTGACCCGGCTGTCCCACCGTTGCCGCCATTGCCGCCATTGCCGTTGTTGGTCGAGCCGGGGTCGTAGCCGTTGCCGCCGTTGCCGCCGTTGCCGCCGGCGACGATCGTGCCGGCCGCCCCGTTGGCCCCGCTGTGACCGATCAGACCGCCGGCACCGCCGGGACCACCGCTACCTACGCCGCCCGGGTCGCCGCCGTGGCCGCCATCACCAGCGTTGATGTGGCCGAGGTAGCCGTCAGCTCCCCGACCGCCGTCACCTCCGACGCCGGCAAACCCTCCTTGGCCACCAGCTCCACCGTTGCCGAACAACAGCCCGCCGCGGCCACCGGCGCCGCCAGTCCCGCCGTTGCCGCCGGGGCCGCCGTCGCCCCCGGTCATGGTCGAACCACCCTGGAGGCCGGGGGACCCAGCAGCCCCGGCCGCACCGGCGCCGCCCATGCCGCCCACGCCGCCGTCGCCGAACAGCAGTGCACTACCGCCGACACCACCGGCGGCTCCGGTACCACCGAGCCCACCGCCACCGCCGTTGCCCCACAACCAACCGCCGGTACCGCCGGCACCGCCGTTGGCCCCGGCACCGCCGGCCCCGCCGGTCCCGCCGTTGCCCAACAGCCCTGCCGCGCCTCCTGCGCCGCCGGCATGCCCGGGCGCTCCCGAACCGCCCGTACCGCCGTTTCCCCACAACAATCCGCCGGCCCCGCCAGCTTGCCCGGACCCGGCTGCGCCGTTGGTCCCGTCGCCGATCAACGGGCGCTGCAACAGCAATTCGGTAGGTGCGTTGATCACCCCCAACAACGCGTCCACGACGGTCTGCAAAGGGTTCACGCTCGCGGCCTCAGCGGCGGAGTACTCGACGGCGGCGGCATTCAGGAGCTGGAAAAACCGCTCGTGGAAGGTGTCTACCTGAGTGCTGAGCGCCTGGTAGGCCGCACCGTGCGAACTGAACAACGCGGCGATACCTGCCGAGACTTCGTCGGCGCCGGCAGCTAGCAGATTTGAGGTTGGAGCAAGGGCCTGGGCATTGGCCGTGCCGATCGCTGAGCCGAGTTTTGCCAGATCGGCTGCTGCCCCGGCCAGGTACTGCGGTTGCGCAAAGACGAAAGACATCCGAACTCCCGACGACTCGGATTGGCGGTGGAGCAGACGCTGGCACCCCTCCCGCACAGTACTTCGTTTTGAATGAACTCGGTACTCAATCAGAATTGATCAGGGAGCTCATTTGCACTGCTTATGAGTTTCCGGTGTGGGCTGGGCTCGCAGGGTCGCGGCAGCCGGCGACCATGACGGTCGGGACGCGTCGTGACAAGTTCCCCGCCGCCTTCGTAGGCCGTTCTAGACCAGGGCTCTACGCAACCGCGGCACACCCGGCCCACTGGGCCGAGTGGAATGAATGCCCGCGTTCATTCCAGGCGCGAGCGATGGTGTTGACGAGCGGTTCGCGGATCACACGCTGAGCTCGTCGGACCGATGGGGCTGGTCCACGTCGGCGCCCGGCACGATCACACGAGCACCTGCCGGGGCATCACCGTCGGCTTGATCCCGTAGCGCGGGCCGGCACCGTAGCCACCGCGGCCGGCCGAGGCGTAGGCCGGCATGCCGGCGGCCACGTTGGTCACCCCGGCTCCCTCCTCCGCCGGCACCGCCCAGCCCGAACCGGCCAATGACGCAGCGGCCGGGGCGGCCGGCGTGGCCGCCGACCACGCGGCAGGCACCGAGAGCTTGCCGACCGTAGCCGCCTGGGCGGCCACCGCGGACACCGGCGCGGCACTCGCGCCCCCGGAACCCAGGCCCGCGGCCATCTGAGCCGGCCCGATCCCGATGGCGCCCAGCTCCGGTGGGATTTGGCTGCCGATCAGGCCCGCATCGAAGGTGTGCGAGTACAGCACGGCGGTAACGATCGCATTGAAGCCGTTCCACGATGCCATGTCGATAATGCCGTTGGGGATGTTCTGCACCAGGCTGTCGCTGAAGAAGTCGCCGAGGGCCGACGCCGGCGCGGCCGCCGCCGGATTGGCCAGTGACTGAACAGCATTCGGCATGCTGGACACCAACGCCGGTAGCCCGGCCGAGGTGCCGGCGGTCTGAGCGGCCGCGGCGCTCGGTGCGCCGAGGGCACCCGCGCCGGCTGCCGGCGTCGGCGTGGTCAGCGCGGTCAACCGCGCGGCCAGCGCCGACGATCCGGCGTAGCCGTACATCGCGGCGGCGTCCTGGGCCCACATCTCGCCGTAGAGCGCTTCGAGGGCCGCGATCGCCGGCGTGTTCTGCCCCAGGATGTTGGTGGCGACAAGCGCCGCCAGCTGGGCGCGGTTGGCCGCGACGGCCGCCGGCGACACCGTCATCGCGTACGCGGCCTCGTAGGCGGCCGCCGACGCAATCGCCTGCTCGGCCGCGTGCTGCATCGACGCCGAGGTGGTTTGCAGCCATTGCACGTAGGGTGCGGCGGCGGTGGCCATGGTCGCCGCGGACGGGCCACGCCATTCGTCGTCGGTCAACGTCGAGATCACCGACTCGGCGGCCGTGGCCGTGCAGCTCAGTTCGGCGGCGAGGTTGCTGTAGGCCGCGGCGGCGGCCATCATCGGGGCCGCTCCCGGACCGGTGTACATGCGGGTCGAATTGATCTCCGGGGGCAGCGCGCCAAAATCAAAAGCCATTTTCTGGCCCTTTCTGGTGAGAGTGAACTGGGGGCTTCAGACAGATTCAGACAACGGTCGGCTTGGGCATCACGATCGGTCTGAGTCCGTAGCGCGGCGCCCCGAACCCGGCATTCGAACGCCCGGCCGACGCCATGGACGGCACGCCGGCGGGCACCGTCGTTATCGGCGCCGCGTGCCCCGTGGGGCTGGTCCAGCCCGCGCCGGTCAGCGTTGCGGGCGTAACACCGGCCGCAGGCACGCCGGCCGCCGCCCAGCTCGGCGGCACCGACATCCCGGCGAGCGACGCAGCCTCGCCGACGCTCGCGGCTACCGGCGCGCCGGCCACGGCCGGCGCCGGCAACTCGGGCGCCGCGGCGAGGCCCAACGGCGGGAGGTCGGCCATCGCGGGATTCCAGCTCACCGAACCCGGCAGGAACTGCCCCTGGCCGAGTGCGATGAAGTCCGACGCAGCCGCGCCGACGTTCTGGAAGTAGTTGAAGGGAGTACCGATGATCGAGTCGTCGGGCGTTGTCGCCGCCGGGGTGGCGGCCGCCCCGGATGCCGCGTTGCTCAGGCCGGACAGCGATTGCGAGCCCGCCGCGCTCTGATTGGCCGCCTCGGTCTCGCCGTACGCGTTCGCATTGGCCCCCAAGGTGTTGACCAACTGCTGATGCACGGCTTTGGCTTGCGCGCTGACCTGCTGATACCAGGAGCCGTAGGCGGCGAACTGCGCGGCCTGCAGCGCGGACACCTCGTCGGCTGCGGCTGGCGCGATGCTGGTGGTCGGTGGCGCGGCGGCGGCGTCTCGGCGGCCAGCGTGGTCCCGAGGTCTTGCAGCGCGCCCGCCGCTGCCAGCAATGCCGCGGGGTAGGTAGTCACGTAAGACATGAGGTCTCCTAACGACTGGGCCGACCGTTTCGGAGTCCGGTCGGCAGTGGATGACCTCTTCATTAAGCGCGCCTGCCAGCGCGGGAACCAGGATTTCCCACAATGTTTCGGAAATACGTCGGTAATCCGGATTTAACGGGCCCAGGTACACCTCGCAGTGTCACCTCGGCAGTCACCGACGCATTCTGGCAGCGAACAATCCGGTGCGGATGTCAATCAACGACTCCGACCTCAAAACGGAAATCTCCTGCGGGAGAAGCGATCTCACCGAAACCAAGCGACCTTGAAGCGCGCCGTCGACCTGTTAACCCGCAGTGCGCGCGGGGGCAGCATCATCGCTCGCGAGTTCGCTGGCTGTGAACCTCTGCTACGGCGCCGGCGCGACGCGTCACTCCCGAAGATGTCGCTCCGGCGGCCGGACCCGGGCGCCATGGCCTGGGTGCGCGACGATGTCGGACTTCGACGATCGGTGGAGAAGCTTCCTCGGCGACGCCGCTCGGTCGTAGGCTTGGGTTTGCCCAGCACAGCCGGAAGTGCGACCGTGACCCCACCGAGAAGCTTTCTTCGGCGAACCCCGCCCCGCAGGTTCCGCGACCGCCGCGCGGCCGGACGCGTGCTGGCCGACGCCTTGGCCTCCTACCGCGGAACACCCGGCCTACTGGTCCTCGGGCTGGCCCGGGGCGGCGTCCCGGTCGCGTGGGAGGTGGCCACGGCGCTGGGCGCCGAACTGGACGTTTTCCTGGTACGCAAGCTGGGCGTGCCGTTCCAGCCGGAATTGGCGATGGGCGCGCTGGCAAGTGGCGGCCGGGTGGTGATGAACGACGACGTGGTGGCCCACCTGCACATCAGCGACGAGCAGGTGCGCGCGGTGATCGACGCCGAGACCGTCGAACTCGAGCGGCGAGAGCGCGTCTACCGGGATGGGCGGCCGGTGGCCGACCCGCGCGGCAGGGTGGTGATCCTGGTCGACGACGGCATCGCCACCGGCGCCAGCATGCTGGCCGCGGTGCGGGCCGTGCGCACTGCCGGGGCGCAGCAGGTGGTGGTCGCGGTGCCCGTCGGGCCGCAGTCAGCCTGCCGCATGCTGGCGCGTGAAGCCGATGACGTGGTGTGCGCAACGCGGCCCGCGGACTTCGACGCGGTCGGCCAGGTTTATGCCGATTTCCACCAGGTCAGCGACGACGAAGTTCGCGAGCTGCTGGCCACGCCCCGCTGATCTATTTGGCGGCGTCGTCGCCGGCCACGCTGGATTCACCGGCCGGCGAGGGGGTGGCATCTGCGCCGCTGTGCGCGGCGGTCTCAGCTTCCTCGGCTTCTTCGGGATAGTCCAGCGGTTCGTCGTCGACCTCGTCGACCTGGTCGTCGGGTTCCTCGGTTCGGG
Source organism: Mycobacterium kiyosense (assembly GCA_021654635.1). Lineage (NCBI taxonomy): Bacteria > Bacillati > Actinomycetota > Actinomycetes > Mycobacteriales > Mycobacteriaceae > Mycobacterium > Mycobacterium kiyosense. The sequence goes on along the minus strand of AP025179.1, from coordinate 2,578,014 downwards.
TCCCCGAATCGCGCTGCTGGCGTTCCCGGATGGCGTCGACGATGAGCAGGATCACCCCAAGCACGCTGGCGCCGATACACACCCACGCCACCAGCTGGTTGCTGGTCACCACCGCGAACACCAGCGCGACGAGCCCGATCAGGGCCAAGACGAGCGCAATGATCAGCATGGGTCATCCCTCCAGCCGGCGTGTCGCGACTGCCCAACCTACCAGGACCGATACCGCCGAACGGCAAGCCCGTCGCGTGTCCCGGCCGTTATCCGCGGGCGGGATCGATGGGGCGCGGCTCAGTTACCGCGGTTGAACTGGTCGAACCCGCCGGAATCGGCGCTGGAGTCGACCGGGGCCGCCGACCCGCGCTGGCCGAGCTCCTCCAACTGGGATTCCAGGTAGGTCTTCAGACGGGTGCGGTACTCGCGTTCGAATGTCCGCAGCCTGCCGAGGCGGCCTTCCAGCACGGTGCGCTGCTGGTTGATGGTGCCCATGATCTCGGAGTGCTTACGTTCGGCGTCGGCCTGCAACGCGTCGGCCTTCTCCTGCGCCTGGCGCAACTGCGCCTCGGAGCGGGCCGTGGCATCGGCGAGCATCGCGTCGGCGCGCTGGCGCGCCTCGGCGACGGTGGTCTCGGCGGTGTGCCGGGCCTCGCTGAGGATCTGGTCGGCGTTGGCGCGGGCGTCGGCCAGCATCTTGTCCGACTCGGCCTTGGCCGTGCTGGTCAGCCGGTCCGCCGTGTCCTGCGCCAGACTCAGCACCCGAGCGGCCTTCATCGCTTGTTCCTCGTTGGAGGAGGTCGCGGGTGCCGGGGCCGGGGCCGCCTTGACGGGCTCGGGCTCGGCCTCGAAGGCCTGGATCGGCTGCGCGACGGTCGGCGCGGCAGCGCCGCTGCCACCACCGGAGGCCAGCTCCTCGTCCAACTCGGCGATCCGCTGACGCAGATCGGCGTTCTCCTCGATCAGCCGGGTCAGCTCGTTCTCCACCAGGTCAAGGAAGGCGTCAACTTCATCTTCGTTGTACCCGCGTTTGCCGATGGGCGGCTTACTGAACGCCACATTGTGGACGTCGGCAGGTGTAAGCGGCATTCTTTGTCCCCTCGAGTTCCTGGACGGTCAAACGATCTGGAAAGTGTAGAACGGAGTGCTAGCCGTCGCGCAACTGCCGTCCATCCTGTCACACCAGACTCGGCGGTTGCCGATTGGACTAATAAATAAGGGCTGGATGCAATTCCCTTTCGAGCTCTGCAGCCAATAAATCACATTCTTAGATTTTTAAAAAATACGCGCGTCAAAGCTGACGCCTAATCGTGGCCGAAACGTCGCTTAGCTACGTCGCGGTTAGGACAGGGCGGCGTTGGCCGCCGCGCCCAGGGCCAGCTGCATGCCGATGAATGCGACCAGCAGCAGCACCAGGATGGACAGGTCCAGGCGGACCGCGCCGATGGCGATGGGCGGGATGAGCCGGCGCAGCAGCTTCACCGGCGGGTCGGTGATCGACATGATGCCCTCGAGGATCACCACGGTCAGGCCCGTCGGCCGCCAGTCGCGGCTGAAGGCGCGGATCCACTCAATGACGACCCGGAACACCAGCAGCAACCAGAAGGCGAGGAGCGCGTACCCGACGATCTCAAGCAACACAACCAACGAAAGCCCGACCTTCACGATGTCAACAAGAAATATTCGCCGCCGCGGCGGCGGCAAGCCAAGCCTACCGACCCGGCCGCGTGGCCCACATCTCGTGGCGGACCCAGACGCACGCAGCCCGGTCGGCCGGGTGCTGGCCTACCGGGCTGTGCGGTGTTGCGGTCGGGGGGCGACTACGCGTTATTGGTATGCGTAGAAGCCGGTTTCGGCGATCCGGCGCCGCTCCTCCGGGGATACGTCGACGTCCGCGGGTGAAAGCAGGAACACTTTGGTGGCCACCTTGTCGAACGACCCGCGCAACGCGAAGGCCAGGCCGGCGGCGAAGTCGACCAACCGCTTGGCGTCGGCGTTGTCCATCGACACCAGGTCCATGATGACCGGGGTGCCGTCGCGGAAGCGCTCGCCGATGGTGCGCGCCTCGCTGTAGTCCTTGGGCCGCAGCGTGGTGATCTTCGACAGCGGGTGTCCTTCCTCGAACATCATCGCCATCCGGCGCGGGTCCATCGCCAGCGCGCCACGGGTGGCACCGCCGCGTCCCAGCCACGATCCCAGCCGCGGCCGGCCCAGGTCCGGACGGTCGAACCCGCCCGTTGCGAAGCGCCCCTCATCGGGGTAGCCGCCGCGGTAGCTGCTCGGCGGCGGGTAGTCCGCGGGCTCCCCGCGCAGCTCTGCGCGCGGGTCGCGACGCGGATCGTCGTATTCGCGTCCTTCGTAACGACCGTATTCGTCGTCGAACCGGGGCCGCGAATACCCGCGTGACGGCGCTCGGTCGTCGTAATACTCGTCGTCGTATTCCTCCATCGGAGCCATACCGAAGTAGGCCTTGACCTTGTGCAGTGTGCTCATCCGTACGACCCCTTCTAGCCTGGGATATTTGTTGTCTGTGATGAAGGTGTGACTCGAGTGACTATTCACGGTGACCGTAACCGCCGTTGGCCCAATAGCGCGGTACCGACACGCACACACGTCGAACCATGTTTGACGGCGATTTCCAGGTCGCCGGACATGCCGGCGGACAGCCCGACCGCCTCGGGGAACTGCCGCAGTACCCGCTGATGCTCCGATTGCAGCCGGTCAAAGGCCTGTTCGGGGTCCCAGTCCAGCGGCGGGATGCCCATCAAACCGACCAGTTCCAAGCCCTGCGCGTGCTGCACCTGGGCGCAAATCCGATCCACCGCGCCGGGGTCGCCGACATCCACACCGCCGCGTGAGTCGTCGCCGTCCAGGCTCACCTGGACGTAGACCCGCAGCGGACGCTCGCGGCGATGCTCGGCCAGGGCGCCGGTGGCTGCCCTGTCGAGCGCGCTCACCAGCTGCGGCCCGTCGATCGAGTGGGCGGTGTGCGCCCAGCGCGCCACCGATCGGGCTTTCTTGCGCTGGATCTGGCCCACCATGTGCCACTGCAGGTCCCGCGCGCCGCCGTCGTGGGCGGCGGCGGCCAGCAGCCGGTTAACTTCGGTGATCTTCGCCGTGGCCTCCTGGTCCCGGGACTCGCCGACGGCCCGGCACCCCAGCCGGGACAGAATCGCGACGTCGGTGGCCGGGAAGAACTTGGTGATCGGGAGTAACTCGATGTCGCCGACGCTGCGGCCCGCCGCCGCGGCGGCCGCCGCGAGCCGCGAGCGCACCGCGGCCAGGGCCCGCGTCAACTCCGTCTGCCGATCGCCACTGTCCCCCCGCACGGGGGTGTCCACTGCCACCGCGGTCATTCCATCCACACCAACGAGGCCAGCCGACCCGTGGGCGCGCCGCGCCGGTGGCTGAACAACGTTTGATCGGCAATGGTGCAGCGGGGGTCGACCTCGATGGAGGTGACGCCCAATGCGCGCAGCTGGCAAGCGATCCCGGCCCGTAGGTCGAGCCCGGCGGTGCCCGCGGCGGTGGTGGTGCGACTGCCTGGCAGTGTCGCCTCCACCTCGTCGGCCATCGCGGCCGGCACTTCGTAGCGGGCCCCGGATGCCGCCGGGCCCAGCAGCGCGGAGATGTCACCGGGGTGCGCGCCGAGGCCCTGCATCGCCTCAACCGCGCGCGCCACCACCCCGCGTTGGGCGCCGACCCGGCCGGCGTGCACCGCGCCCACCACACCCGCCCGCGCGTCGGCGAGCAGTACCGGCACGCAGTCGGCGGTGAGCACCACCAGCGCCAGCCCCGGTGTGGCGGTCACCACGCCGTCGCTGTCCGCGACAGCGGTGTCACGTGGCCCGTCGACCACCTCCACCTGCACACCGTGCACCTGCTGCATCCACACCAGCCGCCGGTCCGGCAGCCCGACGGCCGCGGCCAGCCGGGCCCGGTTGGCCGCGACGGCTTTCGGGTCGTCACCGACGTGGTCGCCGAGGTTGAAGCTGTCGAACGGCGGTTTCGACACGCCGCCCGCCCGGGTGGTGGTCACCCGGCGGATGCGAACACTCACCCGGCCAGTATCCGGAATCCCATGGCGGCCAGTGGGCACCGACGTCCGACCCATGGGTTTCGTGGCCGGTTTGTCGCGGACTGGCAAGCTGATCGAGACCCTAGCGGCGCATGAAGGGCGGCACGTCGACGTCATCGTCATCGCCGCCGATGCTCAAGGTCGCCCCGTTGGTGTGCACCGGGACGCTGACGGCGTCGACCGGCTCGAACAACGTCGAGGTGAGCTTGCCGGCCTTGGCCGTCTCGATGCGGTGGGCGCCGCCGGTCTCGGTGCCGGTGACCGGCTTGCGGCCGGGGCCGGCGTCGAAGCCCGCGGCGATGACGGTGACCCGCACCTCGTCGCCCAGCGAGTCGTCGATCACGGTGCCGAAGATGATGTTGGCGTCTTGATGCGCGGCGTCCTGCACCAGCGAGGCCGCCTCGTTGATCTCGAACAGGCCCAGGTCGCTGCCGCCGGCAATGGACATCAGCACGCCCTGCGCGCCCTCCATCGAGGCTTCCAGCAGCGGCGAGTTGATGGCGATCTCGGCCGCCTTGAGCGACCGTCCCTCGCCGCGCGCCGACCCGATGCCCATCAGCGCGGTGCCCGCACCCGACATGATGCCCTTGACGTCGGCGAAGTCGACGTTGATCAAGCCCGGTGTGGTGATCAGGTCGGTGATGCCCTGGACACCGTTGAGCAGCACCTCGTCGGCGCTGCGGAACGCGTCCATCAGCGATACCGCGGCGTCACCCATCTGCAGCAGCCGGTCGTTGGGGATCACGATCAGCGTGTCGCAGCTTTCGCGCAGCGCGGCGATGCCGTTCTCGGCCTGGTTGCTGCGCCGCTTGCCCTCGAAGGAGAACGGGCGTGTGACCACCCCGACGGTCAAGGCCCCGAGTTTGCGGGCGATGTTGGCCACCACGGGCGCGCCGCCGGTGCCGGTGCCGCCGCCCTCGCCGGCGGTGACGAACACCATGTCGGCGCCGCGCAGCAGCTCCTCGATCTCCTCCTTGGCGTCCTCGGCGGCCTTCTTGCCGACCTCGGGGTCGGCGCCGGCGCCCAGTCCGCGCGTGGAGTCGCGGCCGACGTCGAGCTTGACGTCGGCGTCGCTCATCAGCAAAGCCTGCGCATCGGTGTTGATCGCGATGAACTCCACGCCCTTGAGGCCCTGTTCGATCATCCGGTTGACGGCGTTGACGCCGCCACCACCAATGCCCACGACCTTGATGACGGCCAGATAGTTATGTGGGGGGGTCATCATTCGTCTTCCTCCCTGATGGGCTTAGTTCCCCTGGGTCTCTTTGCGGTGTGTCTGCTTGCAAAACCCTCAACCTCAACCATAGAGTTAGAGTTATGTCAAGTAGTTCCGCGTAACCAGAACCGTATGGGTACGACGGACGCTAACCGTGCAGGCGCGCCGACGCGCCGCGCGTGAATTTTCCGCGGATTCCGCGGTTGCCGGTGTTTCGCGCTGGCCGCTGCCGGCGGCGACCGTCACGCTGCCGGTGCCGACCGTCACGCTGCCGGCGGCGACCGTCACGCTGGCGTGACGGTCGGCACCGACTGCCACGCCAGCGTGACGTTCGGCGACAGAGGCGAGGAAGGACGCGCTACTTGACCGTCGGCAGGTCCGGGCTGGACACGTCATAGGTACGCCCCGGCTGGGTGAGCAGCGCCGCCAGCTTCTCGGCTTTCTCGTCGGCCCGGTCGGTGGTCCCCCAGATCACCACCCGCCCGTCGGACAGCGTGAGCGTGATCGAGGACACCGACGGCGCCGCGATGCGCCCCACCTGACTGGCGACCTCGGGACGCAGCGCCAGCAACACCTTGAGCGCGGCCAGCGTGGCCGGGTCGGTCGGCCCGGGATTGTCGACCTCTATATACGGCAGAGCCGGCGGCGGCGGGTCCGTCGCGAAGTCGACGCCATCCCGGTCGAACAGGTGTGGACCGTCCGGAAAGTCCTTCACCACCACCGGAACTCGCTCCACGATGGTGATGCGCAGCGCGGACGGATACTCGCGCTGCACCCGGGCGCTGGCGACGCGGCGGATCGCGGCCACCCGGTCGGCGACCTGATTGGTGTTGATCTGCAACAACGGCGTCCCGATGCGCACCTGTGCGGCGTCCAGCACGTCCTCCCGGGTCACCACGCCGGTCCCGGTGACCACGATGGTGCGCGCCGACATCGCCGGCGTGAAGTACAGGATCAGTCCCAGCCCGATCCCGATCACCAGCAGCGCCACCGTGGCCAGCAGCATCCTCAGGCCCCGAACCACCCCGCGCCCAACGGGTTTCGGCTCGGGCAGTACAGCGCCGCGGGCCCGGCGCTTGGCCTCGCGGCGGGCATGCTCGATCGCGGTGGCGCGGGCCTGCGCCGCGCGGCGCTCGGCACGTTCCCGCCGGGCGCGCCGCCGCGGCCCCTCGAAATCCTCTTCGTCGGGTTCCGGCGGCGCGCCCTGGGCGGGTGCGGCCGCGGTCGCGATCGGCTCGGTGGCCGCTTCGGTGGATTCTGCGTGGTCCGCCGGTTCGGCGGGGCGGCCCTCGTCGGGCTCGCTCACTGCAACACCGGCCCGGGTGCGCTGCGATTGGACCGCGCCCGCAGCGCGGCGACGATCTCGGGCCCGAGCATCGTCACGTCGCCGGCACCCATGGTGACGATGACGTCGCCCGGGCCGGCCGCGGCGGCCACCTGCTGGGCGACCGCCGAGAAGTCCGGCAGGTAGCGCACCGGCACGCTGACGTGCTCGGCGACGCTGGCACCGCTCACCCCGGCCAGCGGTTGCTCGCGCGCCCCGTAGACGTCGAGCACGAACACTTCGTCCGCGCCGTCCAGTGCCTGGCCGAATTCACGAGCGAAGGCCTTTGTCCGCGAATACAAGTGGGGCTGGAACACGACAACGGAACGTCCACTGCCGGTTTGCTTGACCACCGAGCGCACCGCCGCCAGCGTCGCCGCGATCTCGGTGGGATGGTGGGCGTAGTCGTCGTACACGCGCACCGAGTAGGCGCTGCCGACCAGCTCGAAGCGACGCCGCACGCCCTCGAAACCGGCCAGCCCGTCCAGCACCTCGTCGATCGCGGCGCCCACTTGTACCGCGGCCAGCAGCGCGCCCAACGCGTTGAGCGCCATGTGACGACCCGGCACCGACAACCGCATCACCCGCTGCGGGGCCGGCGGGTCGATGTCGGGAGCCAACTGGATGGTTGCGACCGCTTCGGTGCCCAGCTGCTCCCACGACACCAGAGTCGCGGCCAGGTCGGGCCCGGACGAGCCGTACCGCAGCACCCGGATGCCCAGCTCCGCGCTGCGCTGCGCCAGCGCCGCCGCGCCCGGGTCGTCGGTGCAGACCACCAGCGCGCCGCCGGGCGCCAGCCGCTCGACGAACGAGTCGAACACCCCGACGTAGGCGTCGGTGCTGCCGTAGAAGTCCAGGTGATCGGACTCGATGTTGGTCACCACCGCCACGTTGGGGGTGTATTCCAGCAGCGTGCCGTCGCTTTCGTCGGCTTCGGCGACGAAGAAGTCGCCGCTGCCGTGGTGGGCGTTGGTGCCGGCCTCCCCCAGCTCCCCGCCGACCGCGAAGGACGGGTCGCAGCCGCAGTGCTGCAGCGCCACGATCAGCATCGACGTGGTGGTCGTCTTGCCGTGGGTGCCGGTGACCATCAGCGTGGTGCGCCCGGCCATCAGCTTGGCCAGCACCACGGGGCGCAACAGCACCGGGATGCCACGGCGCCGGGCTTCGACCAGCTCGGGGTTGGTCTTCGGGATCGCGGCGTGCGTGGTGATGACCGCGGTGACGCCACCTTCCAGCAGGTCCAGGGATGACGCGTCGTGCCCGATGCGGATGGTGGCGCCCCGGGCCCGCAAGGCGTGCAGGCCGCGCGATTCCTTGGCGTCCGATCCCGACACCTGGGCGCCGCGATCGAGCAGGATGCGGGCGATACCCGACATTCCGGCCCCGCCGATGCCGACCATGTGGACCCGCGCCAGCTCGGGCGGCAGCTGCCCGGCGGTCACCGTCGCACCCCCCGCAGTGCCAGGTCGACCGCGGCCTGTGCGACCTGACGGGCCGCGTCGCGGTGTCCGACCTGCGCGGCCGCCGCCGTCATCGCCGCCAGCCGCGGCGGGTCGGTGAGCAGCCCGGACACCTCGCGGGCCACCACGTCCGGGGTCAGGGCGGCGTCGGCGATGATCATGCCGCCCCCGGCGTCGACCACCGGCAGCGCGTTGAGTCGTTGCTCACCGTTGCCGATCGGCAACGGCACGTAGATGGCCGGCAGGCCGACGGCCGACACTTCGGCGACCGTCATCGCACCGGAGCGGCAGATCGCCAGGTCGGCGGCGGCGTAGGCCAGATCCATCCGGTCCAGGTAGGGCACCGCGACGTACGGTGGGTCGCCCGGGTCGGGGGTGCGCAAGTCCAGGGTGTTCTTCGGTCCGTGCGCGTGCAGCACCGAGATCCCCGCGGCGGCCAACTGCGCGGCGGCCCCCGACACCGCGCGGTTGAGCGAGACCGCGCCCTGCGAGCCGCCGAACACCAGCAGGACGCGCGCGTCGGCGGCGAACCCGAAGTAGGCGCGTGCCTGGGCGCGCAACGCGACGCGGTCGAGCGCGGTGATCGCCGCGCGCACCGGCACGCCCACCACTTCGGCGCGGCGCAGACCGGAGTGTGGCACCGCGGACAGGATGCGGTCGGCGGAGCGCGCGCCGACCCGGTTGGCCAGGCCCGCCCGGGCGTTGGCTTCGTGGATCAGCACCGGTATCCGCCGGCGTCCCGGGCGCCCGCGGGCGGCCAGGTAGGCCGGCAGCGCGACGTATCCGCCGAAGCCGATCACTACGTCGGCGTGGACGTGGTCGAGGACCGCCCGGGTCTCGCGCACCGCGCGCCACACCCGCGGCGGCAGCCGGGCCAGGTCGCCGCTGGGTTTGCGCGGCAGCGGCACCGGCGTGATCAGCTCCAGCTGGTAGCCGCGCTGGGGCACCAACCGGGTCTCCAAACCGCGCGCGGTGCCCAGTGCGGTGATGCGGATCGAGGCGTCCAGGGCGGTCAGTGCGTCGGCGACGGCCATTGCGGGCTCCACGTGCCCGGCGGTGCCGCCGCCGGCCAGGACCACCGACAGCGTCCCGGCGGCCCCGAAGGACGACGACGCGGCACCGGCGGGCGAGGGACCTGCCCCCGACCCGCCGGCCGACTCACTGACCTTGTCGTTCACCCGTAACGCTGACCTTCCAATGCGCGAGCACGCCCTGTCTGACGCTGGCCGGCGTAGCGCTGGCCAGATCCATGATGCCTGGCCCGCGCCTGCCCGGTGCCCGCAGACCGGCGAGCCGAGCGTTCCGCGGTGCGCGGCAGTGCCTGCCGGGTCGAGCGAGCGGCGCGCCGGGGCGCCGGGCGGGGCGGCTGCTTGGCCTGCTTGGCGGGTTTGGGTCGGGGCGGCTTCTTGCGGTCCCGGAACGATTCCAGGCGGCTCGGAACGTAGGGTTCGGGCACCGGCAGCCGCAGGAACCGGTTGACCTTGTCGTCGCGCCCGGCCCGCAGCGCGGCCACCGCCTCCGGCTCGTTCCGGGCCGCGTTGGCCATGATGCCGATCATGAAAAGCGTTGCGGCCGTTGATGTTCCACCGGCGGATATCAGTGGTAGCTGCAGCCCGGTGACCGGCAGCAACCCGATCACGTAGCCGATGTTGATGAACGCCTGGCCCAGCACCCACAGCGTGGTGGTGGCGGTCAGCAACCGCAGGAACGGGTCGGCCGAACGGCGCGCGATCCGCATCCCGGTGTAGGCGAACAACCCGAACAGCCCGAGCAGGCCCACCGCCCCGATCAGGCCGAGTTCCTCGCCGATGATCGCGAAGATGAAGTCGTTGTGGGCGTTGGGCAGATAGTTCCACTTGGCCACGCCCTGACCCAGGCCGTCGCCGAAGATGCCGCCGTGCGCCAGCGCGTATTTGGCCTGTCGGGCCTGGTAGCCGGTGTCCATCGGGTCGTTCTCGGGGTCCAGCCAGGACCGCACCCGGTCGGAGCGATAGCCGGCGGACATGGCCAGCACGGCGCCCGCCGCCACCACCATGCCCAGCGAGCTGATGAACAACCGCAGGTCCAGGCCGGAGTACCAGAGCAGGCCCAGCAGAATGATGCCGAACGACACGGTCTGCCCCAGGTCCGGCTGGGCCATGATCAGACCGAGCGAGATCAGCGCGGCCGGGACCAGCGGAACGAGCATCTCGCGCAGCGAGGCCCGCTCCCCGCGCCGGGCCGCCAGCAGGTGCGCCCCCCAGATGGCGAAGGCGATCTTGGACAGCTCGGAGGGCTGCATCGAGAAGCCTGCGATGACGAACCATTTGCGGGATCCGTTGGCCAGGTTGCCGATTCCGGGGATCAGCACCAAGACCAGCAGCACGCAGGTGACCGCGTAACTCATGAACGCGATGCGCCGGATGAACCGCACCGACATCCGCAGTCCGGCGTAGCAGGCGATCAGCCCGACGACGGTCCACATCACCTGCTTGCCGAAGATCACCCACGCCGAACCGTCGTTGCCGTAGGAATGCACGCCGGACGCCGAGAGCACCATGATCAGACCGAGCGACGTCAGCAGCGCGGTGACGGCGATGATCAGGTGGAACGAGGTCATGGGCCGGCCTAGCCAGGCGCCGAACCGGCTGCGCGGACCCGACGGGTCGGCTTTGGGTTTGCCGGCTTTGCTGGCCGCCGGTGCGGTCGCCGGCTGCGACGGGTCGACCGCCGCGGTGTCCGGCGCGCCCGAAGTGTCCGGAGCGACGGCAGTGTCCGGGTTGGCCGGAATGTCGGAGGCCCCTTCGGCGCCCTCGGTGCCGGCGGCGTTCGTGGTCTCCGTCGAGCCGCGACCCCGGCCCAGCAGCCGGGTCAGCGCGATACCCATCCCGCCTACCGCACCGAGGCGCGAACGGCGGCGGCAAAGGCGTCGCCGCGGGCACCGTAGCCGGTGAACTGGTCGAACGACGCGCCGGCCGGGGCCAGCAGCACCGTGTCGCCGGGTTGGGCCAGTTCGCGGGCGGCGGCGACGGCCGCGGCCATCACCCGAGACCCGAGCGGTTCATCAGTCTGCGCAACTTGTTTCACTTTGGTAACAGAAACCCCAGCAGCCTCATGCATCACAACATCCTCGCCTGTCACCACCTGTACTACGGGGACATCGGGCGCGTGTCGCGATAACGCCTCGGCAACCGCGGCGCGGTCCCGTCCGATCAGCACCGCACCCACCAGCCGCGATGCGATGCGGGCCACCTCGGCATCCACGGATGCGCCTTTGAGCAGACCCCCGGCCAGCCACACCACCCGCGGGAAAGCGAGCACGGACGCCTGCGCGGCGTGCGGGTTGGTGGCCTTGGAGTCGTCCACGTAGGTGATGCCGCCTGCGACGGCGACCACCTCGCTGCGATGCCGGCCGGGCCGGAACGCTTCGATCGCCGACGCGAGAGCGGCCGCCGGCACGTCGACCGCGCGGGCCAGCGCGGCCGCCGCCAGCGCGTCCAGCACGCCGACCGGGCCGGGCACCCGGATCGAATCGACCGGCAGCAACCGCAGATCGTCGGCGAACGCGCGGTCCACCAGGTATCCGTCCCGCACGCCGAGTTCCCCGGCGGCGGGCTCGCCTAGCCGGAACCCGACCCGAACCGGCGCCGGCGCGGTGTCCCTAAGCGCGACCGCCCGGGCGTCGTCGAGCCCGACCACGGCGACCCGGCCGGTGAGCACCCGCGCCTTGGCGGCGGTGTAGTCGGCCATGGTGCCGTGCCAGTCCAGGTGGTCTTCGGCGATGTTGAGCACCACCCCGGCCTCCGGCCGCAACGACGGCGCCCAGAACAGCTGGAAACTGGACAGCTCCACGGCCAGCACGTCGGCGGGCTGATCCAGCACGTCGAGCACCGGGTCGCCGATGTTGCCGCACAGCGCGCTGCGCAACCCGCCGGCGATCAGCATTTCGTGCAGCATCGAGGTGGTGGTGGTCTTGCCGTTGGTGCCGGTCACCACCAGCCAGCGCCGCGGCGGCCCGTAGTGGCCGGCCGCGTCCAGGCGCCAGGCCAGCTCCACGTCGCCCCAGATGGGCACGCCCGCGGCGGCCGCCGCGGCCAGCACCGGCGTGCTCGGCTGAAACCCTGGACTGGTCACCACCAGCGCGAAATGCCCGATCCGCTGGATCGCGGCCGCCGGGTCCAGCGTCGCGACGTCGCCGAATCCGGCCAGCATCGCCGGGTCGTCGTCACACAGCGTCGGGACGGCGCCGAACCGGGTCAGCGCGGCCAGCACCGCGCGACCGGTCACCCGCGCGCCGGCGATCAGGACCGGCGCGCCGGGGGCCAACGGGGCCAGCATCTCAGGCGCCGATCGTGGACAGCCACTCACCGTAGAACAGGGCCACGCCCAGGCCGCAGGTGATCGCGGTGAGCAGCCAGAACCGGATGATCACCGTGGTTTCGGCCCAGCCCACCAGCTCGAAATGGTGATGGAACGGCGCCATCCGGAACACCCGGCGTCCGGTGGTCCGGAACGCCAGAATCTGCAGCACCACCGAGGTGACCTCGGCGACGAACAGCGAACCCAGTACGACGGCCAGCATCTCGGTGCGGCTGGTGACCGACAACCCGGCGATGATGCCGCCCAGCGCCAGCGACCCGGTGTCGCCCATGAAGATCTTGGCCGGCGCGGCGTTCCACCACAGGAACCCGATGCAGGCCCCCGCGGTGGCCGCCGCGATGATCGCCAGGTCCAGCGGGTCGCGCACGTTGTAGCAGCCCAGCCCGGGCGCGGTGACGCACGCGTTGCGGTACTGCCAGAAGGTGATCAGCACATAGGCGCCGGTGACCATCGCCATGCAGCCGGCGGCCAGCCCGTCCAGCCCGTCGGTGAAGTTGACGGCGTTCGACCAGGCGCTGACCACCACCACGCAGAACAGCACGAACAGCGCCGGGGCGAAGGTGACGGTGGCGATCTCGCGCACGTAGGACAGATCCGCGCTGGCCGGGGTCAGACCGGCCGGGTTGCGGAACTGCAGCACCAGCACCGCGAACAGCACGGCGCTGGTGATCTGCCCGACCGTCTTGGCCGTCTTGTTCAGTCCCAGGTTCCTGGACCGGCGGATCTTGATCAGGTCGTCGAGAAAACCGACGCCGCCCAGCGCTGTGGCCAGGCCCAGCACCAGCAATCCGGAGGCGGAGATGCCTTCGCCGTCGAAGAACATGCCGAGCAGGTGGGTGCCCAGGTAACCGGCCCAGATACCGGCCAGGATCGCCACCCCGCCCATCGACGGCGTGCCGCGCTTGGTGTGGTGGCTGGGTGGACCGTCCTCGCGGATCTGGTGGCCGAACCCCTGCCGGGTGAACAGCCGGATCAGCGCCGGGGTCAGCAGGATGGACACGGCCACCGCGATGGCGACGGCGATCAGGATCTGCCTCACCGGCGTGCGCTCCCGCCCTCGGCGACGAGCGCGTCGGCCAACTCCCCCAGCCCGGCCGAGTTGGACGCTTTGACCAGCACCACGTCCCCGGGTCGCAGTTCGGCGCGCAACAGTTCCAGGGCAGCGTCCCGGTCAGCCACGCTGATTACCTCCGACCCCCATGAGCCCTCCATGACCGCTCCGTGGTGCATGGCGCTCATCGACCTCCCGGTTCCCACGACAACAAGTCGAGACACATCTAATCGCACCGCGAGCCTGCCGATGCGATCGTGCTCGGTTATCGCGTCCGCGCCGAGCTCGGCCATCTCTCCCAGCACCGCCCAGCTGCGTCGCGGATCGCCGCGACGGTCCTGCCCGCCGCGGGCGATCCAGGCGAGCGCCTGCAGGCCGGCGCGCATCGAGTCGGGGTTGGCGTTGTAGGCGTCGTCGATCACCGTCACCCCGTCGGCGCGGGTGCTCACCTGCATCCGGTGCCGCGAGACCGGGCCGGCCGCGGCGAGCGCAGCCGCCACCTGCCCGACGTCGGCACCGCATTCCAGCGCGACGGCCGCCGCGCACAGCGCGTTGCTCACCTGGTGGTCGCCGGACACGCCCAGCTGCACTTCGGCCTGCGCGTCGCCGGCATGCAAAGTGAAGCGGGCTCGCGCCCGGTCGTCCAGGGTCGTCGGGCCGGCCCAGACGTCGGCGCCCTGGCCGCGGCCGACTCGGACCACCCGGGCGGCGGTGACCTGTGCCATCGCGGCGACCAGCGGGTCGTCGGCGTTGAGCACGACCACCCCCGGACGACGAAACAGCTTGTGGCAGTTCGGATTTGGTTCGCGCGATCATTTCTTGGGAACCGAACTCCCCCAGGTGCGCGGTGCCGACATTGAGGACGACCCCGATGGACGGCGGCGCGATCCGCGCCAGCGCGGCGATGTTGCCGGGATGGCGCGCCGAGAGCTCCAGCACCAGAAAGTCGGTGTCGCGGGTCGCGCGCAGCACCGTCCAGGGGGTGACCCAGCTCGTTGTTGAAGGAACCGGGCGGCGCGACCACCTCGCCCAGCGGCTCGAGTACGGCAGCCACCAGGTCCTTGGTGGACGTCTTGCCCGAGGATCCGGTGATCCCGATGATTCGCAGGCCCCCGGCGACCAGGTCGGCGGCCACCGCGGCGGCCAGCTTGGCCAGCGCGGCCAGCACCGCCGCACCGGAACCGTCGGTGTCGTGCTCGAGCACCCCGGCCCGACCGTCCTGCGCGGTGACCGGTTCGACGACGATCGCGGGTACCCCGACCGGGCGGGCGGCCAGCACCACCGCCGCACCGGCGGCGACGGCCCCCGCGGCGTGGTCGTGCCCGTCGGCGCGGGCACCCGGCAGCGCCAGGAACAGTCCGCCCGGCCCGACCGCACGCGAGTCGAACTCCACGGTGCCGGTGACGTGCGTGGCCGCGGCCTGCTCCGGCGAGATGTCGGCCAGTGTGCCGCCGACGATCTCGGCGATCGCGGCGACGGTCAAATCGATCACGCCAGGTCCTCCAGGGCGCGGGCGAGTTCAACCCGGTCGTCGAACGGGCGGACTTCGCCGGCTGCGCGCTGCCCGGTCTCGTGCCCCTTGCCGGCGATCAGCACCACGTCGCCCGGGCCGGCCCAGGCCACCGCGTGCCGGATGGCCGCGCGCCGGTCGGCGATCTCGACGACGTCGGCCTGCCTGCCGACGTGCGCTGCGCCGTAAAGGATTTCGCGCCGGATGGCGGCGGGGTCCTCGCTGCGCGGGTTGTCGTCGGTGATGACGACCAAGTCGGCCAGTTCGGCGGCAATCCCGCCCATCGGGGCACGCTTGCCCGGGTCGCGGTCGCCACCGGCGCCGAACACCACCGCCAGCCGGCGGTCCGGCCGCAGCAACGTGCTCAGCACCGCCCGCAGCGCGCCGGGCTTGTGGGCGTAGTCGACCAGGGCCAGGAAGTCCTGGCCGCGGTCCACCCGTTCCAGCCGGCCCGGCACCCGGATCTCGCGCAGTCCCGGCACCGCCTGTTCCGGAGAAACTCCGACCAGGTCCAGAATCGCCAGCGCGACAAGACAATTGGAGATGTTGTAGTGGCCCGGCAGATCGATCCCGACCCGGTGGTGCACGCCGGCGGGATCGATGGCGGTGAATTCCTGACCGGCGGCCCCGTGTGGGGTGACGTCCACGGCGCGCCACTGCGCCGGCTGGTCGGTGACGCTCACGGTGACCGCGTTGCCGGCCCGGGCGGCCATCGCCCGCCCGGCGTCGTCGTCCACGCACACCACCACCTCGCGGGCCCGCAACGCCGAGGCTGGGTCGAACAGCAGCGCCTTGGCCTCGAAATAGTCCTGCATGGTCGGATGGAAGTCCAGGTGGTCGCGCGAGAGGTTGGTGAAGGCGCCCACGGCGAACCCGGTGCCGTCCACCCGGCCCAGGGTCAGCGCATGACTGGACACCTCCATCACCACGGTGTCGACGCCGCCCTCAGCCATCGCCGCGAACAGCGCCTGCAGCGCCGGCGCCTCCGGGGTGGTCAGGGCACTGGGGACGTCGACGCCGTCGATACGGACACCGATGGTGCCGATCAGCCCGGCAACCCGGCCGGCGGCCCGCAAGCCGGCCTCGACCAGATACGTGGTGGTGGTCTTGCCCGAGGTGCCGGTGATGCCGATGACCGTCACCCGGTCCGACGGCCGCCCGTACACGGTGGCGGCGAGCCCGCCGAGCACACTGCGCGGCGCCGGATGCACCAGCACCGGCACTGGGACGCCGGCCAGTTCGGCCGCCCCGGCGGCGTCGGTCAGCACGGCGACGGCACCGCGTTCCAGGGCCTGGCCGGCGTGCCGGGCGCCGTGCGTGGTCGACCCGGGCAGCGCCGCGAACAGATCGCCCGGTCGCACCTCCTGGGCGCGCAACGTCACGCCGGTGATGGGCACGTCCGGGACGACGGCCGCGCCGTCCGCCGATACGGCCCCGACCTGCATGGCCAGCGCCGGCAACCGAGCTCCGGGGACCGCACTGGGACGCCGCGCAGTGGGCACCACTCATTCACCTCCCTCAGCCACGACCAGCGTTGACACCCTACCTATCCGCGGGTGGGGTTTTCGCTGCGCGCGCCGGGTCTGCAGAAGGCAGCGGGGGCCGCTACATCGCCTGCAGGGTGAGCGGCGGTCCAGGATCCGGTGACAGCGGCACGTTCTCGCGCTGCATCAGCCAGCCGGCGATGTTGTGGAACAGCGGCGCGGCGGAGTGTCCGGGCGTGCCGTCGGCGTTGCTGTGCGGGTTGTCCATCATGATGCCGATGACGTAGCGCGGGTTGTCGACGGTGGCCATGCCCGCGAAGGTGATCCAGTAGACGTCCTCGAAGTAGCAGCCGCACGCCGGGTTGATCTGCTGGGCGGTGCCGGTCTTGCCGGCCATCTGGTAGCCCGGCACCGCGGCGGCCGGGCCGGTGCCCTGCTGGTAGCCCATCGGGTCGTGCTGGACGACGGCGCGCAACATCTGCCGCACCGTCTGGGCGGTCTGGGCCGAGACCACCCGAACGCCCTCCGGGCGCGGCTCCTCGGTGCGGGTGCCGTCGGGCGCGATGGTGGCCTTGAGGATGCGCGGCGGGATCCGCACGCCGTCGTTGGCGATCGCCTGGTACATGCCCGCCATCTGCAGCAGGGTCATCGAAAGGCCTTGGCCGATCGGCAGGTTGGAGAAGGTGCTGCCCGACCACTGGTCGATCGGCGGCACCAGCCCGGCGCTCTCACCGGGCAGCCCGACGCCGGTGCGCTGCCCCAGCCCGAACTTGCGGACCATGTCGTAGAAGCGCTCCGGACCCACCCGCTGGGCCAGCATCAGGGTTCCGACGTTGGACGACTTCCCGAACACCCCGGTGGTGGTGTACGGCATCACGCCGTGCTCCCAGGCGTCGTGGATGTTGACCCCGCCCATGTTGATGGAGCCCGGAACCTGCAGGACTTCGTCGGGGTTGGACAGGCCGTATTCGATGACCGAGGACGCGGTGATGATCTTGTTCACCGAGCCGGGCTCGAAGGGCGAGGACACCGGCAGGTTGCCCAGCTGCCGGTCGGCCTGGCGGCCGATGTCCTGCGACGGGTCGAAGGTGTTGTCGTTGGCCATGGCCAGCACCTCGCCGGTGTGGGCGTCGAGCACGACAGCCGAGACGGTGTGCGCGCCGGACAGGTCCCTGGCCTGCTGCACCTGCTGCTGGACGTAGAACTGGATGTCGTCGTCGAGGGTGAGCTGGACGGTCGACCCGTACACCGCCCGGTGCCGGTTGCGGTAGCTGCCGGGGATGACGACGCCGTCGGAGCCGCGGTCGTAGGTGACCGAACCGTCGGTGCCGGCGAGCATGGCGTCCAGGGCGTCCTCGAGCCCCAGCAGGCCGTGCCCGTCCCAGTCGATGCCGCCGACGATGTTGGCCGCCAGCGAACCGCCGGGGTACTGACGCAGGTCTTGCCGTTCGGAGCCGACCTCGGGGTACTTGGCCGAGATCGCGTTCGCGATGGCGGGGTCGACGGCCCGAGCCAGATACACGAACGATTCGTTGCTCTGCAGCTTCTTCAGCAGGGTCGGTGCGTCCGGCTTGTTGTTCAGCTTGCCGGCGATCTCCTTGGCGATGGCGGCCAGCCGCTCCTGCGGGTCGGGCGCCTGGGGCGCCTTTCTCCTGGCCTCTTCCAGCTGCTGGCGGACCCGCTTGGGCTGGAAGGTCAGTGCGCGCGCCTCGATGGTGAAGGCCAGCCGGTCGTTGTGGCGGTCGATGATGGCGCCGCGGACCGCGCGTTCGATGTCGGTGACCTTGAGCTGACCGGCGGCCTGGGCGTTGAGCTGCGCGGCGTTGGACACCTGCAGGTAGAACAGCTGGCTGATGGCGACCACCATCAGCACGGCGATGATGACGTTGCCGGTGCGGTGCCGGAACACGAACGACGCGCCCCGGTTGCCCACCTGGACCGCCTGGCGGGTGCGGCGCAACTTCGCCGAATGGCCGCCGCCCGCAACCGGTGTGGGTTTGGCTTCGGCTTTCCCGGCTTTGCGGAATCGGCGGGATTCCCGGACGTCCGGGCGGTCGCTTCGCCGGGCCCGCGCGGGTTGGTGGCCCTTCTTGGCCTCGCGCGGCTGACGCGGACCGCGCTCGGCGCGCCGCGCGTCGCCCCGGCTCATCGGGGCGTCCCGGGCGCGGGCTGTTCAGTGTCGGCCGGCGCGGGGGCCGCCGGCGGGGCCAGCACCACCAGCGGCGGTGCGGACACCGGGGCGGCGCTGCCGGCAGCGCCGGAGCCGGGGCCGTGACAGCGGGGGCGGCAGCAGCCCCGAGTGCACCGAGTTGGGCGCGGGCACCTGGCCGGGCACCTGCCCGCCCGGTGCGGCAGGGGTCAATCCTGGCGCGGCGGGCACCTGCCCGGCGACCCCGGGTAGCTGGCCGGGCGCTGCGGGTAGCTGACCGGGGACTGCGGGTAGCTGGCCGGGCACTGCGGGTAGCTGGCCGGGGACTCCGGGTAGCTGGCCTTGCGGAAGGGGCCCCGCCAGCGTCGGCGTACCGTCCGGTCCGCGCAGCAGCACCTGCGGCCCTGACCGGGCAGGCGCGGCCGGATCGTTGGGGCTGGGCACCCGGACCGCGACCTCCGGGGGCGGCGCCTGCGGCTTCGGCGGCTGCGGCGTCTCCTCGGGCAGCTTGGTGTTCAGCGGCGGCGGCGGGACGCCCTCGGCCGGCTTGGGCGTGCCGACCACGACCCAGTTGCCGTCCGGAGCCTGGACCAGGTGGGCGGTGTCGCGGCTGGGGATCATGCCCTGCTTGCGTGCCGCCTCCGACAGCGCCGGCGCCGACTCCGCGTCCCGCACGTCGCGCTCCAGCGATTCCTTCTGTTGTTGCAGCATCCGGGTGCGGTCCCGGGCGTCGCTGAGCTGATAGGACCGCTCGGCGGCGGCGGTGGACAGCCACAACGTCAGACCCAGCCCCACGCCCAGCGAACCGATGATCAACACCACGAACGGGACCCTGCTGAGCAGGACGTGCGGCCGCAGGTCGATCTCGGCCAGCCGGGCAGCCAGGCGTTCGGTCAACTTGGGCCGAACAACTTTGGGCGCCTTGGCTTTCCGCGCTTTTGCCCGTGCCTTGGCCTGGCTGCTGTTCTTCGGCCGGGCCGGCCGGTCCACCGGTCGGGTGATCGGCGAGGTCTGCGGCCCCGACCGCGGCACCCGGGCCTCGCGGTTGGGCGCCGCGGGCGTGCGCGACCGGCCCCGCCGCGCCGACGGGTCCGCCGCGGTGGGGCGGCCGGCGCCGGCGCGCCAACTGCGACGCTCGCTGTCGCGGCGCTTGGTCGCCTCGCGCTGTCTGCTCATGGCTGTGCCTTCCCCCTCGCGTGGTCCACTCGTTGCAGGGCCCGCAGCCGCACCGGGGTGCTGCGCGGGTTGCGCTCCATCTCGGTCGCATCGGCCCGCTCTGCGCCGTGCGTCAGCGACCGGAATCGCGGCCCATGGCCGGGAAGTTCGACCGGGAGCCCCGGCGGTGTCCGGGAGGCGGTCGCGTCGGCGAACGTGCGCTTGACGATCCGGTCCTCCAGCGACTGGTAGGCCAGCACCACGATGCGGCCGTCGACCACCAGCGCGTCCAGAGCCGCCGGAATGGCGCTGCGCAGCGACTCCAGCTCGTCGTTGACCGCGATGCGCAGTGCCTGGAAGGTGCGCTTGGCCGGGTGGCCGCCGGTACGCCGCGCCGGCGCCGGGATCGCTTCGTAAAGCAGCGCGACCAGTTCGGCCGTCGTGGTGAAGGGGGGTGTGGGCGCGCCGGCGCACGATCCGCGCCGCGATGCGCCGGGCGAATCGCTCCTCGCCGTAGCGGTGCAGAATGCCCGCCAGCTCGGCCTCGTCGTAGGTGTTGACCACGTCTGCCGCGGTCAGCGGAGACGACGGGTCCATCCGCATGTCCAGCGGCGCGTCCTTGGCGTAGGCGAAGCCCCGCTCGGCGCGGTCCAGCTGCATCGACGAGACACCCAGATCGAACAGCACCGCATCGACCGATTCCACTGTGCCGTAACCGGATTCGGCCAGCGCATCGGCGATGCCGTCGTAGCGGGTGTGTACCAGAGTGATGCGGTCGGCGAACGGGGCCAGCCGCGTGCCGGCGATGTCCAGCGCGCTCGGGTCGCGGTCCAGCCCGATCAGTCGCAGACCCGGCAATGCGGTGAGGAACCGTTCGGCGTGCCCCCCCGGCGCCCAGGGTGGCGTCGACCAGGACGGCACCGGAACCGTCCGGGTGGTGGCGGGTCAGCGCCGGGTTGAGCAATTCCAAGCAGCGCTGCGCCAGGACCGGTACATGGCCGAAATCGCTTGTGCCGGAGGCCGGCTGGTCAGCCACCGCGAGACCTCCCGGGCTGTGTGCGACTACTTGCCGTCCCGCCCGTGCACCGAGGTCCCTGTCCGAAAGCACGCACCTGGCGTTGGGGAAGTACGCCAGGGTCGGTTCGGGCAGAGACCACGGTGCACAGGCATGCACCTCAGAAGATGTCGCCGAGTGCTTCATCGCTGGCCGCGGAGAAGTTCTCTTCATGGATTTGCTGATAGTCGTGCCAGGCTTGCGCGTCCCAGATCTCGAGGTAATCGACCGCCCCGATCACCACGCAGTCCTTGGACAGGCCCGCGTAGCGCCGGTGGTCGGCCGACAGCGTGATCCGGCCCTGCGCGTCGGGGTGCTGCTCGTCGGTGCCGGCGGCCAGGTTACGCAGAAACGCACGCGCCTCGGGGTTGCTGCGCGGGGCCTTGCTGGCCTTGCGGGCCAGCAGTTCGAACTCCGTCCGCGGGTAGACGGCGAGGCTGTGATCTTGGCTCTTGGTGACCATCAACCCCCCTGCCAGTGCGTCGCGAAACTTGGCCGGCAGCGTGAGCCGCCCCTTGTCGTCGAGCTTGGGCGTGTAGGTGCCGAGAAACACTGGGGCACCTCCAACTTGCTTCTCACCCAAACACTTCGGCCACCATACCCCACAACTCCCCACTTCTCCCCATAAACGCCCCCTCCGCGCGTCCCGGAGTGGCGTTTTGCCCACCCGTCCCGCGTTCAAGCCGAATTCAGGGCCGCCACGCCACCGGATGAGCGGTGCGAAATCGCAGCTCACAGGCGCAAAACCGACGAATGGGGGCCGGTGGGGCGCGGTGGGGCAGGCAGGGCACAAGTGCGCTACGAACCGGACACGAGTTGAAGTCGCACGGCCCGTCGGGCGGGTCCAGCACTCCCGGATCTGCAATGGTGGCCGCACCACCAGCTAGCCAACGAAAACGGGACCGCCTCTCGGCAGCCCCGTCATCTGTTGTCGCGCTTGACTACTCGTCGAAGCGGCGGCGGAAACGCTCCTCCATGCGGTTGGTGAACGAGCTGCCCGCGCCCTTGGAACGACGCGGACGCGAGATCGCAGTGGCTCCCCCGCGATCCGGCTTCCCGGTGAGACGCCGGCCGGTGACGGCGTACACCACGCCGCCGAACATGACGACGAATCCCAGCACGCTCAAAATCGGGAAGGTCCCAATCATCGTGGCCTTGAACGCCACCCCGGACACCAACATCGCCAGGCCGACAAAGAACAGCGCCGTCCCCTGCAGGCGCCGGCGCGCAGTCGGGGCGCGAAAGCCCCCGCCGCGCACACTGGACGCGAACTTGGGATCCTCGGCATAGAGAGCGCTCTCGATCTGGTCGAGCATTCGCTGCTCATGATCGGAGAGTGGCATTCGTCCCTCCTTGCCGAAACACTGTCACATAGCAACCGATAGCACACGCACGCCCGTTGCGGGGCAATTAACTCCGATGATACGAGGTCAATCTACGCGGTACCACTGATTCGCAGGCGATTCTATCCCGGCGCCGACCACTGTGACGAAATGGCCCGCGACAACCGGGCGTGCAGCACGTCACATCGGCCGCTCGCCACGGCCCGAGCGCCGGGTCCGATACTGGAACCACCACACACGAGCCGCTCCACCGCCGACCCGCAGACGAGGAGGACACCGCGAATTGGCGACATTCCTCATCGATCTGCCGCCGCAAGAAATGGAACGTCGCCTCGGCGATGCGCTGCGCGTGTACGTCGACGCGATGCGTTACCCCAAAGGCACCGAGAGCCAGCGCGCCGCGATGTGGCTCGAACACACCCGGCGCAGCGGCTGGCAGGCCGTCGCCGCCGTCGAGTTGGCCACCGCCGATGCGACCCACCAACCCTCGGTGAGTGAGCTGGGCGCCGCGCCGCTGGTCGGTATCGCCTACGGCTACCCCGGGGCGCCCGGCCAGTGGTGGCAACAACAGGTGATTTTGGGCCTGCAGCGCAGCGGTTTTCCGCCGCACGCGATCGAGCGGCTGATGAACAGCTACTTCGAGCTCACCGAGCTGCACATCCATCCCCGCGCCCAGGGTCGCGGCGTCGGCGAGGCGCTGGCCCGGCGCCTGCTGGCCGGTCGCTCCGAAGCCAACGTCCTGCTCTCCACTCCGGAGACCAACGGTGAAGCCAACCGGGCCTGGCGGTTGTATCGCCGGCTGGGTTTCACCGACGTCATCCGCAGCTACCACTTCGTCGGGGACCCCAGGGCGTTCGCGATCCTGGGCCGCCCGCTGCCGCTCTAGCGGCGCACCGGCCGTGTCGCAACCGGGCGGCTGAGCAGAACGGCGCACCGGGTCTGGCACGATGACCTGGTGCGCGTGAGCTCTCCCCCGCCAACCGTGTCCCCCGCCCGCCTTCGGGCGCAGCGGGACCGGCGCCGCATGCTGGCCATCGTGCTGCTGCTGATGCTGGTGCCGTTGGCCACCGGCTGCCTGCGGGTCCGCGCCTCGCTCACCATCTCGCCCGACGACCAGGTGTCCGGCGAGATCATCGCCGCCGCAAAACCCAAGAACAACAAGGACACCGGCCCCCAGGCTGGACACCAACCTGCCGTTCAGCCAGAAAGTCGCCGTCTCCAACTACGACAGCGACGGCTACGTGGGGTCGCAGGCGGTCTTCTCCGACCTGACCTTCGCCGAGTTGCCCCAGCTGGCTCACCTGAACTCCGATGCCGCCGGGGTGAATCTGTCGCTGCGCCGCAACGGCAACCTGGTGATGCTGGAAGGCCGCGCCGACCTGACCTCGCTGACCGACCCCGAGGCCGACGTCCAGCTGACCGTCGCCTTCCCGGGAACCGTCACCTCCACCAACGGCGACCGGATCGAACCCGAGGTGGTGCAGTGGAAGCTCAAAGCCGGGCGTGGTGAGCACCATGACCGCGACCGCCCGCTACACCGACCCCAACACCCGATCGTTCACCGGAGCCGGAATCTGGCTGGGCATCGCGGCGTTCGCGGCCGCGGGGGTGGTCGCGCTGCTGGCCTGGGTCAGCCGGGACCGCTCGCCCCGGTTCAGCACACCCAGCGACCAATCCTCAAGCTGACACCGCGCGCTAATCGCCCGGCGCCCAGTAGGCCAGCATCTCGGCGAAGGTGTCGAAGGCCGGGCCGGAAACCCCGTACGTCGCCTCCAGATGGATGCTCAGCGGAAAGCCCAACTCGGCCAAGCCGTCGATCACCCGTTTGTACAGCTCGACCAGCAGCGCGCGCTTGCGCGGCGGCTCGCTGGCGGCCAGCGTCTTGACGAATTCCTGCTCGGCGGCCACCGCCGCGTTGCCCGGGTCCTGGATCAGCCAGTTGATCAGGCCGACGCGCGACTCCACCTTGGGGACGAAACCGAACGACAGCAGGATCTCGGGCCGGTGCTCGGTCGTTTTGGCGAACTCGGTCAAAAAGCCCACGATCGCGTCGGAGTACAGCAACTGGGTCATGCCGTAGGTGGCGCCCTGGTTGCATTTGAAGTTCAGTCGACCGTGTTCACCCTCCCGGGTCGGGATCACGATCACCCCGCGATTGGGCACCGCGTCGCGATAAATCGACAGCGCGTCGGTGGGTGCCACCCCGGAGCCCTCACCGTCGTTCATGGTGCGCGGCACGCCGACGAACACCACACCCTCCATGCCGGCGCCGGTCAACGCCGCCAGCCGCTGCCCCAGCGTCGCCTCGTCCATGAACGCGGTGACCTGGGTGCACAGGCCGCGCAGGCCCGGCAGCTCCGGTTTGATCATCGACCAGAAGTCCAGCACGTCCAGCTTGGCCTTCATCGGCACCGGGCGATCGTCGTCCTCGGCGATCATCCCCGGGATCATGACGTGCCGGAGCTTTCCCTGCAGACCGGATTCCGCCGAGTACCGCACCACTTTGCGCGCGTCTTCCAGGGCCCGCTGGCGGCCGTCCTCGACGTTGGGCGGCACCAGCTCCAGCGCGATGGTGTTGAGCGTCACACGGCTCCTCGTTCTCGATCGATGACTCGTACTCGCGCTGCGCCGCGCAAACCCTTTCCAGACCCCACGACAGCATAGGGGCGTGCGCTACCCGCGCTTGAGGGACGCCACCAGCACCGGCGCGGCATACACTGTCGGGCCAGAGGCATGCCGATCGAGAAAGGGGCGCCGCGCTGAGCCTGGAAACATCGGTGACCGACAAGGTGGCTGACGCCGTCACCGACCAACTACGGCAGTACCTGCGCGGCCGTCGCAGCGAATCGAGCTTTCTCGGCGCCGACTACCACGAATTGACCGGCTGGCTCGAGGATTTCGCGCTCACCGGGGGCAAGCGACTGCGACCGGTGTTCGCCTACTGGGGCTGGGATGCGGTGACCACCGAGCCGCCCGATCCCGAAGTGCTGCTGCTGTTTTCGGCACTCGAACTGCTGCACGCCTTCGCGCTGGTGCACGACGACGTGATCGACGGGTCCGCCACCCGCCGCGGTCGGCCGACCGCCCATGTGCACTTCGCGGCCCTGCACCGCGAACGCCGATGGCAGGGCCCGGCGGATCAGTTCGGCGTCTCGGCGGCGATCCTGCTCGGCGACATCACACATGCCTGGGCCAACGACATCGTGGCGCGCACCGCCCTGGACCCGGGCGCCCGGGTGCGCGTCGAGCGGGTGTGGTCGGACATCCGCACCGAGGTGCTCGGCGGGCAGTACCTCGACATCATCGCCGAAGCAGCGCCGCCGGCATCGGCCGAGGAGTCGGTCGCCGCCGCGATGAAGGTAGCCACCTACAAGACCGCCTGCTACACCGTCACCCGGCCCTTGCAGCTCGGTGCGGCCGCCGCCGCCGACCGGCCAGACATCGCCGCGGCGTTCCAGAGTTTCGGCACCGACCTCGGGGTGGCTTTCCAGCTGCGCGACGACGTCCTCGGCGTGTTCGGCGACCCCGCGGTGACGGGCAAACCGTCCGGGGACGACCTGCGGTCGGGCAAACGCACCGTGCTACTGGCCGAGGCGACCCGGCTAGCCGAGAAGTCGGATCCGTTGGCGGCCAACCTGTTACGATCCTCGATCGGCACCGACCTGACCGATGCCCAGGTGCACGAACTGCGTGCGGTGATCGCCGGGGTGGGGGCGCTGGCCGCGGCGGAGGACCGCATCGCCGAGCTCACCGGACGGGCGCTGGCCACGCTGGCGTCGGCGCCGATCACGGCGTCGGCCAAGACCGGGTTGTCCGAGCTGGCCCAGCTGGCCACCGACCGGTCGGCCTGAACCCGATGACCACCACCGCTGCCAGCAATGAATCGGTGCGGCAACGTCTTTCGGAGTTCCGCAGCTTCGCGACCAGTCCCGAGGCCGGGCCGGCGCGACTCGGTTTCCTGGCTGCGGTACTCATCACGCTGGGCGCGTCGGGAGCGGGCAGCACCCGCCAGCACGATCCGCTGCTGGAAACGATGCACCTATCCTGGCTGCGGTTCGGCCACGGCCTGGTGTTGTCCTCGATCCTGCTGTGGGCGGGCGTGGTGCTGATGCTGGTCGCCTGGCTGCGCCTGGGTCGACAGGCACTCGCCGGCGGAGCCACCGAATTCACCATGCGGGCCACCACCGCGTTCTGGCTGCTGCCGCTGCTGGTCTCGGTGCCCGTGTTCAGCCGGGACACCTACTCCTACCTGGCGCAGGGCGCGCTGCTGCGCGACGGCCTGGACCCGTACGCGGTGGGGCCGGTCGGTAACCCGAATTCGTTGCTGGACAACGTGAGCCCGATCTGGACGATCACCACCGCGCCCTACGGCCCGGCGTTCATCCTGGTGGCCAAGTTGGTCACGATGCTCATCGGCAACAACGTGGTGGCCGGAACCATGCTGCTGCGCCTGTGCATGCTGCCCGGGCTGGCACTGCTGATCTGGGCCGCACCCCGGCTGGCGCACCACGTCGGCACCGACGGCGCCAAGGCGCTGTGGATCTGCGTCCTCAACCCGCTGGTGCTCATCCATCTGATGGGTGGGGTGCACAACGAGATGCTGATGGTGGGTCTGATGGCCGCCGGTATCGCGCTGACCCTGCAGCGCCACCACGTCGCCGGCATCACGCTGCTCACCGTCGCGATCGCGGTCAAAGCCACTGCCGGGCTGGCGTTGCCGTTCCTGTGCTGGGTGTGGATGCGGCATCTGCGTGAAGACCGGGGCTGGGGGGGCGTGCCCGCATTCGGTGTCGCGGCGCTGTCCTCGCTGCTGATCTGTGTCGCGGTGTTCGGGGGCTTGTCGCTGGCGGCCGGGGTGGGCCTGGGCTGGATGACGGCGCTGGCCGGTTCGGTGAAGATCATCAACTGGCTGACCGTGCCGACCGCGGCGGCGAACCTGATTCACGCCTTCACCAGCGGGTTCTTCGCGGTGCAGTTCTACACCGTGCTGCGCATCGCCCGGTTGATCGGCATCGTGATCATCGCGGTGTCGCTGCCGGTGTTGTGGTGGCGGTTCCGGCGCGACGACCGCGCCGCGCTGACCGGGATCTTCGCGGCGATGCTGATCGTCGTGCTGTTCGTGCCGGCCGCGCTGCCGTGGTACTACTCCTGGCCGCTGGCGGTGCTGGCGCCGCTGGCGCAGTCGCGCCGGGCAATGGCTGCCATCGCGGGTTTCTCGACGTGGGTGATGGTGATCTTCAAACCCGACGGTTCGCACGGCATGTATTCCTGGCTGCACGTCGGGCTGGCGACCGCATTTGCGCTGGCCGCCTGGTATTTGCTGTACCGCGAGCCGGCGGCCGAGGTGACGGAGCCGGCTGCGGCTAGTACGCCATAGCCTGGGCGCGCCGCACCACCTCGCGGGCCTGGTGCGCGTGCAGCGCGTCTACCGGGCGCGCATTGTTCAGGGCGTCCCGCGAGCCGTCGCGGGTGACGGTCAGCGACGGGTCCGGGGTGAACAACCAGCGCACGATCTCGGTGTCGCGGTACCCGCCGTCGTGCAGGATCGTCAGCAGCCCCGGCAGGCTCTTGACCACCTGGCCGGTGGTGGTGAAGAAGACCTGCGGCACCACCAGGCTGCCGTCACGGCGCACCGCCACCAGGTGCCCTTCCCGGAGCTGCTGGAGGACCTTGCTCACCGGTATGCCGAGCAGTTCGGCGACCCGGGACAGGTCATAGGTTGGCTCGTCGGGATCCAGGACGTCGTCGCCGGCCGGAATGCTGCCCACGCACGTCAGTCTAGAACCTGGCGGGCCGGCAAGTGTGCGCGTTACGCACAGGTTCTGCGACCCAATCGCTCCCCCACCCTACGATTGCCAGCGTGGCTGGACCCGCGGACCCGTTGACCGGTGCGTTGCTCGACGGGCGCTACCTGGTGCAGGAGACCATCGCCAGTGGCGGGACCTCGACGGTGTACCGCGGGCACGACACCCGCTTGGACCGGCCCGTCGCGTTGAAGGTGATGGACGCGCGCTACGCCGCCGACCAGCAGTTTCTGACCCGCTTCCAGTTGGAGGCGCGCACTGTGGCCCGGTTGAAGGACCCGGGCCTGGTCGCCGTCTACGACCAGGGGCAGGACGGCCGGCACCCGTTCCTGGTGATGGAGTTGATCGAGGGCGGCACCCTGCGTGAACTGCTGGACGAGCGCGGCCCGATGCCGCCGCACGCCGTGGTGGCGGTGCTGCGGCCGGTGCTGGGCGGGCTGTCCGCGGCGCACCGGGCCGGACTGGTGCACCGCGACATCAAACCCGAGAACGTGCTGATCTCCGACGACGGCGAGGTCAAGATCGCCGATTTCGGGCTGGTCCGCGCCGTCGCGGCCGCCGGCATCACCTCCACCAGCGTCATCCTGGGCACCGCGGCCTACCTGTCGCCGGAGCAGGTGCGCGACGGCAACGCCGGACCGCGCAGCGACGTCTACGCGGTGGGGATCCTCACCTACGAACTGCTGACCGGCTGCACGCCGTTCACCGGCGACACCGCGCTGTCGGTGGCGTATCAGCGGCTGGACCGGGACGTGCCGCCGCCCAGCGCCGCGATCGACGGGGTGCCGGCGCAGTTCGACGACTTCGTGGCGTGCGCGACGGCCCGCGACCCGGCCCAGCGCTACGCCGACGCCATCGAAATGGCCGCCGACGTCGACGCGATCGCCGAGGAGCTGGGATTGCCGGGTTTCCGGGTGCCCGCGCCGCGCAACTCCGCCCAACATCGTTGCGCGGCACTGCATCACAGCAGCATGGCGCAGCGCCGCCCCGAGCCGCCGGTGTCGGCCGCGCCGCCGGTACACCATTCCACGCGTCAATTCGCCCGCGTCCCCCAGCCCGCCGCGGCGGCACCCGCCGCCAGCCCGGAGCGGGACGAATCTCCGCCCGATTCGGGACAGTTCGCCGGGATCCCGATCGACGAGTTCACCTACGCCCGACAGCATTACCGCCGGATGGTGCTGGTCTGGCTGGCGGTGGTGATCACGCTGGCCGGGTTGGTCGCCAGCGGCTGCTGGCGGCTCGGTATCCACCTCGCCAGCCTGCTGTAACGGTCGCGGCCCAACCGCCCCGCCGCGAATGCAACCCGGCTGCGAATCCGAGGCCGGAATTTCGCCGTGCGGTGGCCCCCGCGCGAGGACGCACGACGAACCGGGTCAGTCGCGCAGCATCTCCGCGACCAGGAAGGCCAGCTCCAGCGACTGCTGGGTGTTCAGCCGCGGGTCGCAGGCCGTCTCGTAGCGGCCCGCCAGGTCGGTGTCCGAGATGTCCTGCGCCCCGCCGAGACATTCGGTGACGTTCTCGCCGGTGATCTCGACGTGGATGCCGCCCGGGTGGGTGCCCAGCGCCCGGTGCACCTCGAAGAAGCCCTGCACCTCGTCGACGATCCGGTCGAAGTGCCGCGTCTTGTACCCGGTCGAGGACTCGTGGGTGTTGCCGTGCATCGGGTCGCACTGCCAGATCACCTGGTGACCCGCGGCCTGCACTTTCTCGATGATCGGCGGCAACACGTCGCGCACCTTGTTGTTGCCCAGCCGGCTCACCAGGGTCAGCCGGCCCGGCTTGTTGTGCGGGTCGAGCCGCTCGACGTATTCGACGGCCAGCTCCGGCGTCATCGTCGGGCCGATCTTGACGCCGATCGGGTTGGCGATCACCTCGGCGAACGCGACGTGCGCGCCGTCGAGCTGACGAGTCCGCTCGCCGATCCACACGGTGTGCGCCGACAGGTCGTACAGCTGCGGCTCGCCGTCTTCCACATCGGACAACCGCAGCATGGACCGCTCGTAGTCCAGCACCAGCGCCTCGTGGCTGGCGTAGATCTCGGCCGTCTGCAGGTTACGGTCGGCCACCCCCGCAGGCGCTCATGAAGTGCAGCGCCCGGTCGATCTCGGCGGCCAGCGCCTCGTAGCGGGCGCCGGCCGGGGAGGTGCGGACGAACTCTCGGTTCCAGTCGTGCGCCAGGTGCAGGGAGGAGAAGCCCGACGACGTCAGCGCCCGCACCAGGTTCATCGCGGCGCTGGCGTTGGCGTAGGCCCGCACCAGCCGCGACGGGTCGTGTGCGCGCGCGCCGCGGCATCCGGGGCGAACCCGTTGATCATGTCGCCGCGGTAGGACTTCAGCCCGAGCGCGTCGATGTCGGCCGACCGCGGCTTGGCGTACTGGCCCGCGATGCGGGCCACCTTGACCACCGGCATGCTGGCGCCGTAGGTCAGCACCACCGCCATCTGCAACAGGGTGCGGATGTTGCCCCGAATGTGCGGTTCGGTGTTGTCGGTGAACGTCTCGGCGCAGTCGCCGCCCTGCAGCAGGAAGGCCTCGCCGCGGGCAACCTGCGCCAGCTGTTCCTGCAGCCGGACGATCTCGGAGGCCACCGTCACCGGCGGAACGCTTTCGAGCACCGTGCGCATCGCCGCCGCCTGGTCGGCGTCCCAGCTGGGTTGCTGGGCGGCCGGCTTGGCCAGCGCGGTGTCCAGCTGTGCGCGCAGGTCAGCGGGCAGCGGCGGCAGCGGCGGCAGCTGGTCGATCGGAATATCGACGGTCCAGTTCATCGGTCCATCGTAGCTGTGGCCACTCGGCCGGGCTGATCAGGGCGAACGCTGCTCAGCGGTGATTATCCGGAAGCGCCGCAAGTGATCCCGCGCGTCCACCAGCGCGTCGTGCGCGTCGCGCGACCGTGGCGGCAGCCGCGGACTGCCGCGTTCTTCCCACAGTTGGCGTTCAGCGCAGCTACCGTGTGAATCGCGGGATGGCCCGGGGCAGCGCGGGCATCGCCCCCCACAGCTGACACAGCGCCACGTGGTCGTAAGCCGCGATCCAGGCCCACAGCTCGATGGGGTCCGAGCCGCCGACCCGGAAGAACTCTTCCAGGTCGGCGCGGATCCGGTTGCGGGAGCGCCACAGCGCCGAGGCCGGCGGCGGCAGCTTGGGCAACACGTTGGCCCGCACCCAGCTGCCGGCCCGTTCGGGATCGAATTCGGTGGAGACTGCGTAGTATTCGCGGCCGTCTTCGGCGACGACGCCGATCGAGATCAACTCGATGGTGCGGCCGTCCTCGATGAACTCGGTGTCATAGAAATACCGCACGTCGCAGCTTATCGAGTCAGCCGGCGCGGCGCGCCCCGGGCGTGCCTGCGGCGGGCTCGGCGACCAGGGTGGGCTCGATGCCGTCGGGCGGTGGGGCGGGATGCACATCCAGGTCGAGCTGGGCGTCGACCTCCCGCTCGTCGGGCAGGTGCGGCGTGCCCGCAATGGCGCCCTGCAGCAGCAGTTTGACCCGCACCACCGGCCGGCGCAGCCGGCGTTCGCGCTGCAGCGCGCGACGCATCTTGTTGGGTCGGCTGGTGTAGCGCCAGCGGGCCCACGGCGCGTGCGGCCGCGACAACCGGACCGCCCCGACCACCAGCAGCACCACCAGGAACATACCGAGCAGCCCCGTCCACACCTTGCCCTTGAGCACCACCACCACCGCCAGCGGCAGGGTGAACACCAACGCCACGGCCAGCGTGCTGCGCAGCACCACCCACTCGCCGCCGTAGCGGATCGGCAGCAGGAACATCAACGGGTGCAGGCCCAGGATCAGCAGTCCGGCCACCGCCACCGCGGCGAACACCGCGTCCACCGAGGTGCGCCCGTCCTCCTCCCAGTACACGTCGGACAGGTGCAGGATCAGCGCGTACTCGTCGAGCACCAGCGCGGCGCCGATCCCGAACAGGATGGCCGCCAAGCTGACCTGCGGTTCCTGACCGTTGATCGTCAAGGTCACCAGGGTCAGCCCGGACAGCATCACCAGCACCACCCCGACGGCGACGTGGTGGATGTGCACCGATCCGACGTAGATGTTGCGCGGCTGCCACCAGCGCACCGGGCGGCCGCGGTCGGCGCGGTGGCGGATGACCCGCACGAAGGTCCTGGTGACGAAGAAGGTCAGGATGAACGCGACCAGGCAGCACAGCAACGGCAGGTGGCCGCGGTCGATGATGTCGTGCTGCAGCCAACGATGCACCCTAAAAAGTTACGCCCGCCGGCCCGTCGGACGCCGAAAGCCGCGCTGGCCGGGGAAAGCACCGCGCGGTAACGATTAGGCTGTCACCGACATGACAAGATGGCGGTCGCCCGAGCTGGGCAGTCGACTCGGGCGGGTCTGCCTGTGGTGCCTGCTCTGGCTGCTGGCCGCCTCGGCGCTGGGTTACACGTGCTGGGAGCTGTTCGGGCACATCCCGTACCGCATCGACATCGACGTCTATCAGATGGGCGGCCAGGCCTGGCTGGACGGGCGGCCGCTGTATCACGGCAATGTGTTGTTCCACACACCCATCGTGGATCTGCCGTTCACCTATCCCCCGCTGGCTGCGGTCGTGTTCAGCCCGTTCGCCTGGCTGGGCATGCCGACCGCCAGTGTTGTGATCACGGCGGTGACGCTGGTGGTGCTGTTGGTGTCGACGACGATCGTGCTGACCCGCCTCGACGTGTGGGAGACCTCGGCGTTGCTGCCCGGCCCGGCGTGGCTGCGGCGCGCCTGGTTGGCGGTGATCGTGGTGACGCCCGCGTCGATCTGGGCGGAGCCGATCAGCTCGAACTTCGCGTTCGGTCAGATCAACGCCGTGTTGATGACGCTGGTGGTCGCCGACTGTTCCCCGCCGCACCCCGTGGCCGCGGGGGCTGCTGCTGGGGCTGGGCATCGCGCTGAAACTGACTCCGGCGGTGTTCCTGCTGTATTTGCTGCTGCGCCGGGACACCCGGGCCGCGTGCGTGGCGCTGGCCAGCTTCGCCGCCGCGACGCTGCTCGGGTTCGCGCTGGCCTGGCGCGACTCGTGGGAGTACTGGACGCACACGCTGCGCCACACCGACCGCATCGGCGAGGCGGCGCTGAACACCGATCAGAACATCGCCGGCGCGCTGGCCCGGCTCGGGCTCGACGAACACGCCCGCATGCCGTTGTGGATGCTGGCGTGCGTGGCCGTGCTGGCGCTGACCGTCTGGGCGATGCGCCGCGTGCTGCGGGCCGACGAGCCGACGCTGGCGATCGTATGCGTCGCCCTGTTCGGGCTGGTGGTGTCACCGGTCTCCTGGTCACATCACTGGGTCTGGATGCTGCCCACGGTGCTGGTGACCGGTGTGCTGGCCTGGCGTCGCCGCAATGTCGCGCTGGCCGTGGTCACCGCGGCGGGGATGGCGTTGATGAGGTGGACTCCGATCGACCTGCTGCCTAAACACCACGAGACCAGCGCCTCGTGGTGGCGGCAGCTGCTCGGCATGTCCTACGTGTGGTGGGCGCTGGCGGTGATCGTCGTCGCCGGCGCCACCGTCACCGCGCGAGTGGGCACCGCGCGTGCGGCGCAACGGCAACCCGTACCGGTCCCGGCCGCCTAACCAGGCACCTCCGGCTTATCGGGCCGCTAACCGGCTTGCGTCTCGGGGATTCGCGCGGCATCTGACGACGTCGACTCGGAACCGTCCGCGTCCTCGTCGGCGGCGCTGCCGTCCTTGACGCTGGCGGCGTAGATGTCGACGTACTCCTGCTCGGAGAGGCCCATCAGCTCGTACATCACCTCGTCGATGACGGCACGCTCGATGAAGTGGTTGCCGGCCAGCCCGTCGAACCGGGAGAAGTCCATCGGCTTGCCGAACCGGACGGTGACGCGGCCGAACCGCAGCATCGAGGTGCCGGGCGGGTTGACGACGTTGGTACCGATCATCGCGACCGGGATAACCGGAACTCCGGTCTGCAGGGCGAGCCGGGCCAGCCCGGTCTTGCCCTTGTACAGCCGGCCGTCGGGTGAGCGGGTGCCCTCGGGGTACATGCCGAGCAGCTTGCCCTGGGCCAGCACCTGCTTGGCGGTTTCCAGCGCGGCCTGCGCTGCCTCGGAGTCGGTGCGGTCGATGGGCACCTGCCCGACGGCGGTGTAGAACCAGCGGTTGAACCAGCCCTTGAGGCCGGTGCCGGTGAAATATTCGGACTTGGCCAGGAAGGTGATTCGACGCCGCACCACCAGCGGCAGGAAGAAGCTGTCCATCACCGCCAGGTGGTTACTGGCCAGGATCACCGGCCCCGAACTCGGAACGTGTTCCAGCCCTTCGACCTTTGGGGCGACCGATCACGGACAGCAAGGGACCGAGGAGTACGTACTTAAAAAAGGTAGTACCACATGGCCCTCCCTCTCACCCCGCACCGGACGGTGTCTGCGCCAACTGTACCCACCGAGCATGTGTGGGACCACCTCGCAACCGGTGGGTCATTCCTGCAGCGTCACCGGGATGGCCTGGTAGCGCGTCTTGGCACCGCCGTTGCCGTTGGTTTTCACCGTGGTGGATTCGGTGTCCGCACCGCCGCCCGGCGGGTCGTCGTCCGGCGCCGGCGAGGCGGCGGCGTCGCCGATATCGTCGACGATGGCGCGGACCACTTCCAGCAGCGCGACGCTGTGGCTGGCGATGACCGTCACCAACGGATGCTGTTCGCCGGTCACCACCGCGGCCAGCGCGCACACCGGACACCACACCTGCTGGCACTTGCCGGTTCCACCGCTGGAGGCCAGCAGGGCGGCTGCCCGCACTTTCGGGTCGATCCCGTCCAGAATGGCCTGCGCCAGCCGGCGCAGTTCGGATCCGACGTCAGTATGAGACCTACTCACTTCGGCCATACCTCCGGATCTGGTCTGAAACGCACTGTCAGCTCACTGCCCCGCAGCTGTGCGTCCAGCACCGTACACCGCCGCAGCACCGAGGCCAACCGAACCCGGCGCCGCACGCCACCTGCGCTGATGATCAAGTCGTCGTCCGATCGTCCCAATGTCAGCGATCCGGGATCGAGTTGCGGCAACGCTAGCCGCAGTCGGTACACCGATTCCAGTCCCGACCCCGATTCCAGGTCGACGGCGGGGCGCAGCGGCCCGGGTGGGTCCCCGCCGCGGCGACGACGAGCACCGTCCAGCAGCCCGCCGAGCGCTTTGGGTCCGATCGGCTCGCCGGGCTGGTGCGGCACCAGGACCAGGGCCACGTCGCCGATGGTGGCGTCGAGTTCGTCCAGGACCGCGCGTTGCTCGGAGATGCGTTCGGCGTACCAGTAGAACGCGGGATGGTCGGGCAGGCTGGTGTATTCATATGTCTCGTCCCGGACCAGGACCTGATTGACGAGCAGTTCCTCCACCCGCACCCCCATCAGCGCCAGCGAACCCAAGGTCCGGGCGGCCTCGGCGGCGACCACCCGCTCAGGGGTCAGCACCAGGTGCGCACTGACCGAATCACCGTCGGCCAGCAGCGAATTGAGCTCGTCGACGCTGACGCTGATGCGTTCCAGCAGGTTGACCAGCGCGCCGGAGCGGCCGTCGTCGGTCAGCCTGCGGTGCCGTGGCCACGCGCGTTCGACGTAGAGCCCGAACGTCGCGGGCAGGGTCAACATGCGCAGCGCGTCGGCGGTCGAAGCGCAGTCGACCACCACCCGGTCCCACCGCCCGGAGGCGGCGAGTTCGCCGACGGCGTGCAAGCCGAGCACTTCCTGGATGCCGGGCAGCGCCGAGAGTTCTTCGGGGGCAATGCTGCTCAACTCGGAGTCGGGAAATTGCGCGTCGAGGGCGTCGACGACTTCACGCCACCTGTGCTCCAGCAACGCCAGTGTGTCCAGCGCCAGGGCGTCGAGGAATCCGCCGCTGCCCTGCTCGCCTCCGGTCTCCAGATCGGTGAGCACCCGCACCGTTTCACCGCTACCGGTGGGCGGGACGGGAACGCCCAACACGTCGCCGAGCGAGTGCGCCTGGTCGGTCGACACGACGAGCACGCGCTGACCAGCGCTGGCATCAGCTACCGCGGTAGCCGATGCCAGGGTGGATTTTCCCACCCCGCCCTTACCGACGAAAAGACTGATCCGGGCCGGGGCGGGCGCGGCGGAATCGCTCAGCCCTCGACTCGTTTCTTCAGATCCTTCAGCGCGCCGTCGATGATCCTGCGCTCGGCCTTACGCTTGAGCATCCCGATCATCGGGACGGCCAGGTCGACCGACAGCTGATAGGTGACATCGGTGCCAGAACCCTTGGGCGCCAAGATATATGTGCCTTCCAGCGACTTGAGCAGCGAACTGGATTCCAGGCTCCAGCTCAGCGATTTGCGGTCAGCCGGCCACTGGTAATTCATGATCAAGGTGTCGCGGAAAATGGTCGCGTCCATCAACATGCGCGCCTTCTTGGCGTAGCCGTCGGCGTCGGCCTCGAGAACTTCGACCTCTTTGTACTCGTTGATCCATTCCGGGTAGGACT
The DNA here is from genome assembly GCA_021654635.1 of Mycobacterium kiyosense. Classification (NCBI taxonomy): domain Bacteria; kingdom Bacillati; phylum Actinomycetota; class Actinomycetes; order Mycobacteriales; family Mycobacteriaceae; genus Mycobacterium; species Mycobacterium kiyosense. The sequence goes on along the minus strand of AP025179.1, from coordinate 2,541,574 downwards.
CGAGGTCGGCGATCGCCTTCATCACCTCAGCCGGATCCGCGTCGATGTGGATTGTCTGCTCCGTCTTGTCCGCCACCTGGCTACTTCCCTTTCCCCGTACCCGGGTCGACCCCGTTCATTCGCGGGAGTGCCCCGGGTCTCCCGGCAGAAACGGTACTCTCCAACGCTCGATATTGACCCGGTTAAACTACCGGAGATACCCCCACCGGACGTGACTGTTCCAGCGTCGTCTTCACCTCGAACGCCATTTTCTTACCCGCCACCCGGCGGCGGTGCGTCATCTTCGCCAGGTTCAGCTTGGCCAACTCCGCGGCCGAAACGCCGGTCGGCTCGGCGTGCAGGAAATAGTGCAGTATCACCCCGTCCAGCGACGGTTCCAGCCACACCTCCATGGTTCCGGTCAGGGCGCCGGCGACCGACCACCGGATGCCCTTTTCGGCCCGGTCTTCGGTGACCTGCAGCCGCAGGTCGGGCCACCAGCGGCGCCACTTCGATTCGTCCGCAATCGCGGCACCGACCAGGGCGCCGTCGGCGGCGACGTACGTTTCGTCGGCGATCTGGATACTGTTCACCGCCTCAGCTTCACATACCGCGCTCTCGGCGTGCCCCCATCCCCCGCTCGGCGATCGGATGATCCCCCGTGACCGGCCTTGGTCGACCTCGGCCACGCTGCGACAATGGCCCACTAGGCTGGGTGACAGCAATAGGTGCCACCCGATGTCAAGCGAGGTAAGAAGTGCGTCAGTACAGTGTCCCGGCCCGCTTCACCGTCGACGAGCACGACAACGTCGCCGCCGTGGTATTCGAACACGAACGCGACGATCCCGACTACGTGATCTATCAACGTCAGGTAGACAGCGCCTGGACCGACGTCACCTGTGCCGAGGCCGCGGCCCAAATCCGTTCCGTGGCACTGGGTTTGATCGGGCTCGGCGTGCAGGCAGGCGACCGGGTGTCCATTTTCTCGGCGACCCGCTACGAGTGGGCGATCCTGGATCTGGCCGTCCTTGCCATCGGTGGGGTCATCGTGCCGATCTATGAAACCTCCTCCGCCGAGCAGGTGCGGTGGGTGCTGCAGAACTCCGAGGCGGTGCTGGCCTTCGCAGAGACCGACGCGCACGCGGCCATCGTCACCCAACTCACCGGCGAACTACCCGCGCTGCGCCGGGTGCTGCACATCGACGGCTCGGGACCCAAGGCGATCGACGTGCTGGTGGAGGCCGGCGAATCGGTCGATCCGGGCGAACTCACCGCCCGCCAGGAGGCGTTGCGGTGCGATCACCCCGCGACGCTGATCTACACCTCGGGCACCACCGGACGCCCCAAGGGTTGCCAGCTCACCCATTCCAACCTGCTGCACGAGATCCGCGGCACCCGGGAATGCCTGCCGACGCTGCTCTGCGAGGGGCAGAAGTTGCTGGTGTTCTTGCCCCTGGCCCACGTTCTGGCCCGGGCACTGACCTTGTCGGCGTTCACCAGCAAAGTCACTGTCGGGTTCACCAGCGACATCAAGAACCTGCTGCCGATGTTCGCGGTATTCAAACCGACTGTGGTGGTGTCGGTTCCGCGTGTGTTCGAGAAGGTGTACAACACCGCAGAACAGAACGCCTTCAACGATGGCAAAGGCCCGATCTTCAAGGCTGCGGCGAAAGCCGCGGTCGACTGGAGTCGCGCCCTGGACGAGGGCAAACCGGGTCCGGTGCTGCGCGCCAAGCACGCCCTGTTCGACCGGCTCGTCTACCACAAGCTGCGCACGGCACTGGGCGGCGAATGCCGCGCCGCGGTGTCCGGCGGCGCGCCGCTCGGCGCCCGGTTAGGCCACTTCTACCGCGGTGTCGGACTGACCATCTACGAGGGCTACGGCCTGACCGAGACCAGCGCCGCGATCACCGTCAACCAGATCAACGGCCTCAAGATCGGGACGGTGGGAAAGCTGGTGCCCGGCAACAGCCTCAAGCTCGCCGAAGACAAAGAGGTGCTGGTACGCGGCGGCGTGGTGTTCGGCGGTTACTGGCACAACGAGCAGGCCACCGAAGAAGCGTTCAGCGACGGCTGGTTCCACACCGGCGATCTGGGCTCGGTCGACGAGGACGGCTTCGTCAGCATCGTGGGCCGCAAGAAGGAACTCATCGTCACCGCCGGCGGCAAGAACGTGGCACCGGCGGTACTCGAGGACCAGTTGCGGGCGCACGCGCTGATCAGCCAGGCGATGGTGGTTGGGGACAACAAACCGTTCATCGGCGCCTTGATCACCATCGACCCCGAGGCATTCGACAGTTGGAAGAGCCATCACCATAAAGCCGTCGGTGCCACGGTGGGTGAGTTGGCCACCGACCCCGATCTGGTCGCCGAGGTCGAGGCGGCCATCAAGCAAGCCAACCTGCAGGTGTCCCACGCCGAGGCAATCCGCAAGTTCCGGATTCTGCCCGTCGACTTCACCGAGGAGTCCGGTGAGCTGACACCCACCATGAAGGTGAAGCGCAACGTGGTGGCCGAGAAGTTCGCCTCCGAGATCGAGGCGATCTACCAGAAGGACTGACCAGCCGCCTCGCCGCGCAGCAGTTCGGCGAGCCGGGCCGCCAACGTGTCCCAGCGCCACTGCGTCATCACCCAGTCCCGGCCGGCCGCGCCCATCGCCGCCGCCCGGTCCGGATCGGTCAGCAACCCGGCGACCGCATCGGCGACCTGAGCCACCGAATTGCCATCTACCACCAGGCCAGTTTTGTTGTGCTGCACGGCTTCCGGAGCCCCGCCGGAGTCGCCGGCGATCACCGGAACACCGGTGGCCGATGCCTCCAGGAACACGATCCCGAGGCCTTCGACGTCCATCCCGGCGCCGCGGGTGCGGCACGGCATCGCGAACACGTCGGCCATCGCATGATGGGCGGGCAGCTCCTCGGCTGGCACACCGCCGGTGAACGTCACATGCTCGGCGACGCCGCTGTCGCGCGCCAGCCTGCGCAATGTCTCGAGGTAGGGGCCGCCTCCGACGATCACCAGCGCGGCGTCCCGGACCCGGCGCCGAATCGACGGCAGCGCCTTGATCAGCATGTCCTGCCCCTTGCGCGGGACAAGTCGCGACACGCATACCACCGTCGGCCGCTGACCGATCCGGTACCGGCTGCGCAGTTCGGCGCGGGCGGCAGGGTCGGGCCGGAACCGGTCGCTGTCCACGCCGGGCGGCAGGTACTCCAGCGACGCGCCCGGCCCGAAGGCGGGGGCGAACCGGGACCGGGTGTAGCGGCTCACGAATGTCACCACGTCGGTTGCGTCACCGATGCGGCGCAGCACCGATCGCGCCACCGGAAGCATCGACCACCCCACTTCGTGCCCGTGGGTACTGGCCAGCACCCTGGTGGCGCCGGCTTGGCGGGCCCGCGGCGCCAACAGCGCCAGTGGCGCGGCGGCCCCGAACCAGACCGTGTCGATGTGGTGCTCTTCGATCAGTCGGCGCATCCTGGTGTCGACCGACGGGACGGGCAACATCAGCGTGCTGGGATGGCGCACCACCCGGTAGCCGGCGGATCCGTCGAAAGCGTTGTCGCCCTTCCACTTCGGCGCATACACGGTGACGGTGTGTGCTCCCGACTCGACCAGCCGGCCGACGAATTCCCCCAGGTAGGACTGGATGCCGCCGCGGCGCGGGGGAAAGTCGTTGGTTACCAGCAGGACCCGGCTCACCCGGCTACGTTAGCGTGCCGGCTCGGCGGCCCACCGCTGCCAGTGGGTCAGCAGGCCGGCCGTGTCGATGCCCAGCACGTCGCGGACCGCGGTGGGCAAATCGGCGTGCCGTACGCCGCAGGCGGCCAGGTAGAGTTCGCGCAATTTCGCGGCGCCGTAGGCATCCGCGACAAACCGCGCGAACCACCAGGCCCGGTCGTATGCCAACGACAGCTCCGGCTCACCGGTGTCCAACTCGGCGTCGGCGGGTAGCGATTGCAGCGCGGGCAGCGCCGCGGCAGGCACCCCGATGTGCGGCCGCGCGACGAAGTCGGCCACCCCCTCGGTCAGCCAGCGTGGGGCGTCCAGCGCGGTGTCCGCGCGGGCGGCATAGTGAAACAGCTCGTGTGTCAACACAATTCGCAACGCACCGGCACTCATTGCGGCCGCGCCCGGCGCCAGCACGATCCGGGCACCGACCACTGTGCGACGCGCCGGATCGACCCGCTGGGCGACTGTGACGGCCGCGATGTCGGCACGCTGCGCGGCGGGGTCGTCGGCGGCCGCGGCGCGAAACTGTTCGCCGGAATCGGTGGCCACCACGGTGATCTCGGGCGACCAGTCGGTTCCCCAGAAGCCGACGACGGCATTCACCGCCGAGGGCATGTCCGCGGCCACCCGCGACAGCAGCGGGTCGGTGCTCGGTCCGCCCCGGCCGATCAATCGCACGGCGCGGTCACCGGCGACTGACATGGTCTGGGCGCCGCGGGCCGCTGCGGAGTCAGTTGCCGCGTGTCGCAACGGCACCGGATGGATCGACATCGCGAATGCCGTGGCCAACTCAGCGATCAGTGCACACGCCAACAGCAGGCGCGCCGAACGGCAACGGTGCGAGGATTCCGTCAGTAGCGGCGCGCGTCGTAGATCGGGCCGGAGGAGTCCATCGGCACCACGCGAACCGGCTGGCCGTAGGTGGAGGAATGGATCATCATTCCGTCACCGACGTAGATGCCGGCGTGCGATGCGTCGGAGTAGAAGGTCAGCACGTCTCCGGGCTGCAGCTCGCCGAGCGACACCGGCTGCCCACCGTGGGCCAGCGCCTGGCTGGAGTGCGGCAGCGAGATGCCGGCCTGCTGGAAAGCCCACATCACCAATCCCGAGCAGTCGAAGCCACCGGGCGCGGCGCCGCCCCACACGTAGGGCGAGCCGATCTGCGTCAACGCGGCTTGCACCACCATCGCGCGATCACCGCTGCCACCCTCGGGTGCGGTGAACGGCGCTCCGGTCACCCCGCCGGCGCCACCGGGAGCGGGAGCCTCGGGAGCCGGCGCGCCCTCCGGCGCGGGCGGCGCACCCGGCGGCAACGCCTCGGGACCGGGAGCGCCCGGCGCGCCCGGAGCCCCTTGCGGAACCGGGCCGGGCTGGGCCAGCGCGGTGCGCTGGTCCGGTGTCAGCGCCGCGTACTGCGACTTGACCACGGCGATCTGCACCTGCAGCTGACTCTGCTTGTGTTGCAGGTTGGCCCGCACCGCCGCGGCTTGCTCGGCGGCGGCCTTGGCGTCCGCGGCCGACTTGGCGGCGGCCTGCTCAGCCTTGGTGGCCTCTGCGTTCGCGGCCTTGAAGCTGGCCATCTGCGCTGACATCTGACCCGCCATCACCCGCTGCACCGCCAGCCCGTCGATCAGCAGCTGCGGCGACTCCGCGGTCAAGATGGCATCCAGACCGTTGGTCCGGCCGCCCATGTAGACCGCGGCGGCGACCTTGTTGACCGTGTTCTGCAGCGCGGCCAATCGGGCCTTCGACGCCTGCACGGCGGTTTGGGCTTCGTTCAGTTTGCTCTCGGCGGCCCGCTGGGCGGCCAGCTTTTCGTTCAAGTCGAGCTGCGCGCTGTGCATCGCTTCGGTGGTCTGCTCGGCCTGCCGGGAAAGCTCGTTCAGCTTCGCCACTGCGTCCTGGGCGGGATCGGCCATCGCAATACCCGCGGTGATGCCGGACAACACGACGAAGCTCGCTAACGAACCGATGGCGGACCGCTTGATTGCGCGCGCGATCGAATGCCTACAGTCGAGCCTCAAGATTGCTTCCTTAAACTGCCATCGACGTTTATCCGCCGAGCTGGTTTAGGTCTCAAACAGGTTACGAAACGATATCGACGTTTGTCCAAAGGGGGGCGTTAAGAAAATGGGAAGATTTCTGTCATTTCTATGTGATTGAAGGATCTTGCCGTCGACGACCCTACACGACCCGATCACGCGACCCCTTTAGGCGACACCACCCGGCCGCCGCGGATCGGCACCAGCCGTAACCGCGGCGCCAAACCCACCTCGGCCAGCGCCTCCAACGCGACTTGCTCGTCGTACGAAAGGGTTTCGGGCACGCCGAGTAAGACGCTGACCACGCAGTCGCGGCAGCCGGAGCCACGCACCGCGCAATCGTCGCAGTCGATGACCACCGGTTCCCCCGGCCTGGGCCCGGCAGCACCCTCACTTCCGGCTGCACCGTTGAGTGCCATCTGAGTCGGTCCTCTCCGTCGGCTTTCCCTCGCAAAGTCAGGCTGCACCGCACGCTAGCGGTGGGCACCGACAACTGGCTCCATCGGACAATTCCGGATCCGCGGGCGCGGGCCGTCCGGCGCGGGAGCCGACGGTTGTCGGTGCGCCTGCCTAACGTCACCGGCATGGGTGCTGCGACCGGTGCGACTCAGCTCAGCTTCACCGGGCTCTGCGACGGACTCGAGGCATGGCAACAGCCCCAGGAGCGCCCGCTGCGCGAGACCACGTTCGTCGTGGTCGACCTGGAGACCACCGGCGGGCGCGCCGTCGGCAACACCGCGGCCGCGCCGGACGCCATCACCGAGATCGGCGCGGTCAAGGTGCGCGGCGGCGCCGTCCTGGGCGAATTCGCCACCCTCGTCGACCCCGGGCGCAGCATCCCGCCCCAGATCGTCCGACTGACCGGAATCACCACGGCGATGGTCTGCGACGCCCCCACCATCGATGCGGTCCTGCCGATGTTCTTCGAGTTCGCCGGCGACGCGGTGCTGGTCGCCCACAACGCCGGCTTCGACGTCGGCTTCCTGCGCGCCGCGGCCGAGCGGTGCCAGCTGCACTGGCCGCGCCCGAAGGTGCTGTGCACCGTCCGGCTGGCCCGGCGGGTGCTGAGCCGGGAGGAGGCGCCCAGCGTGCGACTGGCCGAGTTGGCGCGGCTGTTCGCGGTGGCGACGCAACCGACGCACCGTGCCCTCGACGACGCCCGCGCCACCGTCGACGTGCTGCATGCCCTGATCGAGCGGGTGGGCAACCAGGGCATCCACACCTATACCGACCTGCGGTCCTACCTGCCCGACGTGACCCCCGCCCAGCGCCGCAAGCGGGTGCTGGCCGACGGGCTGCCGCGCCGGCCGGGTGTCTATCTGTTCCGTGGCCCGTCGGGCGAGGTGCTCTATATCGGCACCGCGGTCGACCTGCGACGGCGGGTCAGCCAGTACTTCACCGGCGCCGATCCGCGCGGCAGGATGAAAGAGATGGTCAGCCTCGCCGCTGCGGTCGACCACGTCGAATGCGCACACCCGCTGGAGGCCGGAGTGCGGGAACTTCGGTTGCTGGCCGCCCACGCCCCGCCCTACAACCGCCGGTCGCGGTTTCCGCACCGGTGGTGGTGGGTGGTGCTCACCGACGAGGCGTTCCCGCGGCTCTCGGTGGTGCGCAACCCGCGCCACGACCGTGCCATCGGCCCGTTCCGGTCCCGGACGGACGCCGCGGACACCGCTGCCCTGCTCGCCCGCTTCACCGGCGTGCGGACCTGCACCAAACGGCTGGCGCGGTCGGCCCGGCACGGGCCGGCCTGTCCCGAACTCGAGGTGTCGCCCTGCCCGGCGGCCCGGGACGCGACGGCCGAGCAGTACGCCGCGGCGGCGCGGCGCGTCGAAACGCTGATCGACGGCACCGACAACACCGCGCTGGCCGCGGCCGTCGACCAGGTCTCGGCACTGGCCGAGCGCCGCCACTACGAGAGCGCGGCACGGTTGCGCGACCACATCTGCACCGCCGTCGAGGTGCTGTGGCGCGGTCAGCGGCTGCGCGCCCTGGCCGCGCTGCCCGAGCTGATCGCCGCAGCACCAGACGGGGATAAGGGGTACGAACTCGTCGTCATCCGCCACGGCCAACTCGCCGCTGCCGGCGTGGCGCGGCGCGGGGTGCCGCCGATGCCCGTGGTCGAGGCCATCGCCGCCGGCGCCCAGACGATCCTGCCGTCCGCCGCCCCGCTCGGTGGTGCGCTGGTCGAGGAGACCGCGCTGATCGCCCGCTGGCTGGCCGCGCCGGGGGTGCGGATCGTCCGCGTCACCGGCGCGCAGGACGCCGGCTGGGCCTCACCGCTGCGGTCGGCCGGCCCGTGGGCCCGATGGGCGGCAGCGGCCCGTTCGGCGAAACTGGCTGCCGAGCAATTGGACTCACACCTGCTGACTGAACCGCACCCAACGCGCGAGCAACTGTTCGGCCGCCCCGCTGTCGATCGCGGTGACGGCCCGGCGCAAACCGTCCTCCCACGCCGGCAACCACTCAGCGCGGCTGGATAACCCGGCGTGCGCCACCAGCGCGCCCGCGGCGTTGAGCACCACCGCGTCGCGCACCGGCCCGTGCTCCCCGGCCAGCACCGCGCGCACCTCCGCGGCGTTCGTCTCGGCGTCGCCGCCGCGCAATTCGTCGAGGTCGGCTCGGGCGAACCCGAAGCCCGCGGGGTCGAACTTCAGCCTGTCCACGGTGCCCGCCTGTACCCGCCAGATAGTGCTCGTGGTGGTGGTGGTCAGCTCGTCGAGCCCGTCGTCGCCGTGCACCACCAGCACGCTGGACCGGCGCGCAGCAAACACGCCCGCCATCACCTCGGCGAGCTCGGCGAAGGCGCAGCCGATCAATCCGGCCCGCGGTTGGGCCGGATTGGTAAGTGGCCCAAGCAGATTGAACACCGTGGGCACGCCCATATCGCGGCGCACCTGCGCTGCGTGCCGATATGACGGATGGAACTGCGGGGCGAAGCAAAACCCGATCCCGATCTCGCGCAGACTGCTCGCGACCTGTTCGGGACCCAGGTCGATGCGCACGCCGAGCGCCTCCAGCGTGTCGGCACCGCCGGACAGCGAGGAGGCCGCGCGGTTGCCGTGTTTGACCACCGGCACCCCGGCGGCCGCCACCACGATCGACGCCATGGTCGACAGGTTGACGGTGTTGACGCCGTCGCCACCGGTCCCGACGACGTCCACGGCGTCCTCGGGCAGCGCGGGCATCGGGCGGGCGTGGTGCAGCATCACCCCGGCCAGTTCGCTGACTTCGTCGGCCGTCGGGCCTTTCATCGTCAGCGCCACGGCGAACGCGGCGATCTGGACCGGCCGCGCCTGGCCAGCCATGATCTGGTCCATGGCCCACGCGGCCTGCCGGCGCGTCAGGTTGCGCCCGCCGGTCAGGCAGCCCAGCACCTGCGGCCACGACGGCGACACGCCCGGGGAATCCCCGCGCGACACAGCTTCCGATGACGCAGCCACGCGCCGATGGTCCCACGCCGACCTGCCGCACCGGCCAGGCGGCCGAAAATGATGCGCGACACGATTTACCGGAAATTTCTGACCCGGGTAGTGCTCGACAACTACAAAGCGTCATACTTGCGGATGTGACGAGTGCTGTAGGGACCTCGGGTACTGCGATTACGTCGCGAGTCCATTCGCTGAACCGCCCCAACATGGTCAGTGTTGGCACCATAGTGTGGCTGTCAAGCGAGCTCATGTTCTTTGCTGGCCTGTTCGCGTTCTACTTCACGGCGCGAGCGCAGGCCGGCGGGAACTGGCCGCCGCCGCCGACGGAGCTGAACCTGTACCAGGCCGTGCCGGTGACGCTGGTGTTGATCGCCTCGTCGTTCACCTGCCAGATGGGGTGTTCGCGGCCGAACGCGGCGACGTCTTCGGACTGCGCCGCTGGTACGTGATCACGTTCCTGATGGGCCTGTTCTTCATCCTCGGTCAGGCCTACGAGTACTACCACCTGGCCACCCACGGCACGACCATTCCCGGCAGCGCCTACGGCAGCGTGTTCTACCTGGCGACCGGGTTCCACGGACTGCACGTCACCGGCGGTCTGATCGCCTTCATCTTCCTGCTGGTGCGCACCACCATGAGTAAGTTCACCCCGGCGCAGGCCACCGCGAGCATCGTCGTGTCGTACTACTGGCACTTCGTCGACATCGTGTGGATTGCGCTGTTCACGGTGATCTATTTCATCCGCTAATCCGTTTCAGCCCACCCCTCCCAACAGGCCCGAGAACAGGAGTGCTCAGTTGAAGAGACTGGGATTCACCCGATCCGGCCGGCGGCCCGGCCAGCCGGAAAAGCGGCGCGACGATCGCTCGCGGCGGCGCCTTCGCCGTCGGCTGTCGGGTGCGTTGCTGCTGCTGATCGCTCTGACCATCGCCGGCGGGTTGGCGGCGGTGCTGACCCCGACCCCCCAGGTGGCGGTGGCCGACGAGTCGGGCCTGGCCCAACTGCGAAGCGGCCAGCAGCTTTACGAGACCTCCTGCGTGTCCTGCCACGGCGCCAACCTGCAGGGTGTGCCGGACCACGGGCCCAGCCTGATCGGTGTCGGCGACGCCGCCGTCTACTTCCAGGTGTCGACCGGCCGGATGCCCGCCATGCGCGGTGAAGCCCAGGCGCAGCGCAAGGAACCGATCTTCGACGAACACCAGATCGACGCGATCGGCGCCTACGTGCAGGCCTACGGTGGCGGCGGCCCGACCGTGCTGCGCAACCCCGACGGCAGCCTGCAGATGGCGTCGCTGCGCGGGTCCGACCTCGGCCGCGGCGGCGACCTGTTCCGGTTGAACTGCGCCTCCTGCCACAACTTCACCGGCAAGGGCGGCGCGCTGTCCTCCGGCAAGTTTGCACCCGACCTCGGTCCCGCCAACGAGCAGCAGATCCTGACCGCGATGCTGACCGGCCCGCAGAACATGCCGAAGTTCTCCGACCGTCAGCTCTCGTTGGAGTCGAAGAAGGACATCATCGCCTACGTGCGCACCGTCGCCGAGGAGCGCACCCCGGGCGGCTACGGCCTGGGCGGATTCGGACCCGCACCCGAGGGCATGGCGATGTGGATCATCGGCATGGTCGGCGCCATCTCGCTGGCACTGTGGATTGGGGCGCGCTCATGAGCGAATCTGACGCGAAACTCGGTTCGGACACCGACACCGGCACACACTCGGGCGACAAGGAACCAGACGACGCGGCGCTGGCCGAGATGTCGACCCAGGAACTGCTGGACCTGGGCAGCAAGATGGACGGCGTCGAGATCGTCTACAAGGAGCCGCGCTGGCCGGTTCCGGGCACCAAAGCCGAGAAGCGCGCCGCGCGCTCGGTGGCCACCTGGCTTTTGCTGGGCGGCGGCTTCGGCCTGGCGTTGCTGCTGGTTTTCCTGTTCTGGCCGTGGGAGTACAAGCCCAAGGGCGCCGACGGCAGCCTGCTCTACTCGCTGGCCACCCCGCTGTACGGATTCACCTTCGGGATGTCGGTGCTGTCCATCGCGATCGGCGCGGTGCTCTTCCAGAAACGCTTTATCCCCGAAGAGATCACGATCCAGGACCGGCACGACGGCGCCTCCCGCGAGATCGACCGCAAGACGGTGGTGGCCAACCTCACCGACGCCTACGAAGGCTCCACCATCGGGCGCCGCAAGCTGATCGGCGCGTCCTTCGGACTGGGGCTGGGCGCGTTCGGCCTCGGCACCCTGGTCGCGTTTGCCGGTGGCCTGATCAAGAATCCGTGGAAGCCGGTCGTCCCCACCGCCGAAGGCATGCAAGCCACGCTGTGGACCTCGGGATGGACCCCGCGGTTCAAGGGCGAGACCATCTATCTGGCGCGGGCCACCGGTGCCCACGACGGACCGCCCTACGTCAAGATGCGTCCCGAGGACATGGACGCCGGCGGCATGGAGACGGTCTTCCCGTGGCGGGAGTCCGACGGCGACGGCACCACGGTGGAATCCCACGAGAAGCTCTCGGCGATCTCGCTGGGTATCCGTAACCCGGTGATGCTCATCCGCATCAAGCCCAGCGACATGGACCGCGTGGTCAAGCGCAAGGGTCAGGAAAGCTTCAACTGGGGCGAGTTCTTCGCCTTCACCAAAGTCTGCTCGCACCTGGGTTGCCCCCTCGTCGCTGTACGAGCAGCAGTCCTACCGAATCTTGTGCCCTTGCCACCAGTCGCAGTTCGACGCGCTGCACTTCGCCAAGCCGATCTTCGGTCCGGCGGCCCGTGCGCTGGCGCAGCTGCCGATCACAATCGACAAGAACGGGTATCTCGTTGCCAACGGCAACTTCATCGAGCCCGTCGGTCCGGCATTCTGGGAGCGCACCACAACATGAGTCCGAAACTGAGTCCCCCCGAAGATCGGTGACGTGCTGGCCGCTCAAGGCGAAGGCATCGACACCCGGTATCACCCGTCGGCCGCGGTGCGTCGCCAGCTCAACAAGGTGTTCCCGACGCACTGGTCGTTCCTGCTCGGTGAGATCGCGCTGTACAGCTTCATCGTGCTGCTGCTCACCGGTGTGTATCTGACCCTGTTCTTCGACCCGTCCATGTCCGAGGTCACCTACAACGGCGTCTACCAACCGCTGCGCGGGGTGGAGATGTCGCGGGCCTACGAGACGGCGCTCAACATCTCCTTCGAGGTGCGCGGCGGCCTGTTCGTGCGCCAGGTCCACCACTGGGCCGCGCTGATGTTCTCCGCCTCGATCATGGTGCACCTGGCGCGCATCTTCTTCACCGGCGCGTTCCGCCGCCCGCGTGAGGCGAACTGGGTGATCGGGTCGCTGCTGCTGATCCTGTCGATGTTCGAGGGCTACTTCGGCTACTCGCTGCCCGACGACCTGCTGTCCGGTATCGGCCTGCGCGCCGCCCTGTCGTCGATCACCCTGGGCATGCCGATCATCGGGACCTGGCTGCACTGGGCGCTGTTCGGCGGCGACTTCCCCGGCACCATCCTGATCCCGCGCCTCTACGCGCTGCACATCCTGCTGATCCCCGGCATCATCCTGGCGCTGATCGGCGTGCACATGGCGCTGGTGTGGTTCCAGAAGCACACCCAGTTCCCCGGCCCCGGCCGCACCGAGCACAACGTCGTCGGCGTGCGCGTGATGCCGGGCTTCGCGGTGAAGTCCGGTGCCTACTTCGCCTGCATCGTCGGTGTGCTCGGCCTGATGGGCGGGCTGTTGCAGATCAACCCGATCTGGAACCTGGGCCCTTACAAGCCCTCTCAGGTCTCGGCCGGCTCGCAGCCCGACTTCTACATGATGTGGACCGAGGGCCTGGCCCGTATCTGGCCGGCGTGGGAGTTCTACTTCTGGCACCACACCATTCCCGCCGTGGTCTGGGTCGGCCTGATCATGGGACTGGTCTTCATCCTGCTGATCATCTATCCGTTCCTGGAGAAGCGGTTCACCGGCGACTACGCCCACCACAACCTGCTGCAGCGGCCGCGTGACGTGCCGGTGCGCACCGCGATCGGCGCGATGGCGATCAGCTTCTACATGGTGCTGACCCTGGCCGCGATGAACGACATCATCGCGTTCAAGTTCCACATCTCGCTCAACGCCACCACCTGGATCGGCCGCATCGGCATGGTGGTCCTGCCGCCGCTGGTCTACTTCATCACCTACCGGTGGGCCGTCGGGCTGCAGCGCAGCGACCGCGCGGTGCTCGAGCACGGTGTGGAGACCGGCATCATCAAGCGCCTGCCGCACGGCGCCTACATCGAACTGCACCAGCCGCTGGGTCCCGTCGACGACCACGGCCACCCCATCCCGCTGGAATACCAGGGCGCCCCGTTGCCCAAGAAGATGAACAAGCTGGGCTCGGCCGGCTCCCCCGGCAGCGGCAGCTTCCTGTTCGCCGACCCGGCATCGGAGGACGCGGCGCTGCGCGAGGCAAGCCATGCCGCCGAGCACCGTGCCCTCACCGCGCTGCGCGAGCGCCAGGAGAACGGCAACGGCTCACCTAACGGGGAGCACCACTAAGACACGCCACCGAGCGCGCAGGAGTCGGTCCGCCAAGCGGGCGGGTGCCATCCGCGGTCTCAGATGGTCCATCCCGTTGACCCAAACCGTGTTCGAGCAAGTCGAAGACGGCGTCCAGCGAAGACCCTCGATCTGGCCGCCATCGCCGACGTCTTTACCGCCGACGCATGTTGGAGCAGCGACGATTTCGGCACCACCGTCGGCGCCGAGGCCATCGCCGCCGAACTGCCCGCCGCCACGGCCCGTGTGTCCTGTGCGATGCATACGTTCCTCAACCCGATAATCACCGTCGTCGCCGACACGGCCACCGGTCGGTGGCAGCTGTGGATCGCGTCGGATTACGACGGCCGGCCCGGGACCGTCCACATGGACGCCGAGATGACCTACGCGCGGACATCCACTGGCTGGCGCATCAAGACCGTCCATGTCGGACGAGGGTTTCGCATTCCGGCCGGTACTTCCGTACCCCGCCGCTGAACACGACATGCCAATTTCGCGCACGACATCAGCGGCAACACGACACGGGTCTAGTGCGCCGCGGGGCCGCGCCGTAGCTGCCGCACGTAATACCACTCGACCGCCGGTGTGCCGGCGATGATCAGCCCGGCGAACGCATAGCTCACCCACGCGCCCCCGTCGTGGCCCGCGGCCATCAGGTAGGTCGCCAACCCGACACCGACCAGCGCCGCACCGATCACGCTGGTCAGCGCCAGCGTCCCGCGCAGCCAGATCCGGTCCACCGTCTCCCCGGACCATTCGTCAAGCGCCCCATAGGCTTTCACCGATTCGCGTGGTGCCGGCGCGGGCGTGGCACGCCCCGTGGGTCGGCCGGTCTGCCGGGCGGATCCGCCGCCCTGCAGGGCCCTGGACCGCACCACCGGCTCGGCCTGCGTCATCCTGCGGGCCCGCAGCAACACCGGGATGGCGGCGGCGATGATCAGCGCGGAGACGACGATGATGGCGTACAGCACCCAGGTGGTGTGGGGACTGTGCGACGCCTTGTGGTAGCCGCGACCCAGGTCGGCCAGGGCCACGAAGGCGGCCACGCTGACACCGACCAGTATCAGCCACACGGCAGCGCACGCACCGATCATGATGCGATCGATGACCTGAGGATTGACCACGGGGTCGGGCCCCCGGCGGTATGCGGAATATCGGCCTACCATCAGCAGCTCGTCTGAGGCGAGTCGTTGGTGTTCGAGGACAATACCGTCCCATCGCTAGTGATAATCGAGCAGTTCAATTTGCTGACGCGGAAGAGACTGGACGCTTCCACCGAGCCCACGTCGGACTGCGAGATCGGCGTGACGGTCATCGACCACGGTATGTACACGTTGTGCTGTGTCCGGCGTCGACCGGACGCGTCGACGTAGGTGACCGAAATGATGTCACCCGGCGCCTTGGTGCCGGTCACCGAGTAGGTGACCTGGCGCGGCCCGGCGGGCGTGGTCGTAGTGACCGGCGGCGGTGCCGCCGCCGGGGAACTGGCAGGTGGCGGCGCTGACGTCGGCGCGGGCGGCACCGGAGCGGGCGCCGGCGCAGGGGTCACGGTGACCGTCTGCGTCTCGGTCGCGGTGGGGACTTCGCTGGGCGGCGGAGGCGGCACCGAGGTGGGCGGCGGCTCGGAGGACGGCGGCGGCGGTTTGGTGGTGGTGATCTGATCCTGGACCGGCGGCGTCGAGGACGTGGTGGTCGTGGCCCCCGGGCTGGCGAGTTTGCTGGTGTCGGTACGTGCTACCAACACCGACACCGCGGCCACCAGCGCGATCGCGGCCAGGATCGCGGTGACGCCGACCACCCACGGCCACCGCGGCGCGGCGTGATCGTCGTCGAAGTCCTCGTACCCGTCGTAGTCGTAGAGCGCCAGATCGGCGGGCACGTACCGGCCGCTGACGAACAGCTCCGATTCCGGCGCCGAGTACGCCTGCGAGTAGGCATCGGTCGCATCGGCGTGCCCGCCGCCGTCGTCGAAATCGTCGGCGTGGTCGAGATCATCGACCGGATTCAGCTCGTCGTCCAGGTCACCGTCGAACTCTTCGCCCAGGGATTCGGGTTCGGAGGGCTCGGCGGCAGGGTCGGGTTCCTCAGGTTCCCGTCCCGGCGGATTCGGCCCGCTCATGTCTGCCTACCCTGTCCAACTGCCCGACCGGCGCGTGTGACTCCGCGGCTGCACCCGGGCACGCGCGCTCGGTGAATTCTCATGGTGCCTCGAAAACCCTACCCAACCGGTCGGGCCACCGGCGCCGCGGCAAACTGACCGCGGATCAACTGATGCCCTGATTGTGACCTTTCGGGATTCGATCAGTGCTTCTCGGGCCCAACGTAGTACTCGAAGACCAGTCCGCCCACCGAGGCCAGGATGAACACCACGCCGGCGACGATCAGCCACGGCAGCCACAGCGCCATACCCACGGCCGTCACCGACCCGGACAGGGCGATCATGATCGGCCACCAGCTGTGCGGGCTGAAGAAGCCCAATTCGCCTGCGCCGTCGCTGATCTCGGCGCCCTCGTAGTCCTCGGGCCGGGTGTCGAGCCGCCGCGAGACGAACCTGAAGAAGGTGAACACGATCAACGCCAAGCCGGCGGTCAGGGCCAGTGCGGTGGTGCCCGCCCATTCGACGCCGCCGGTGGCGTACAGCGCCGTCAGCACCGCGTACAGCGGCGTCACCAGTACGAAGAAGCCGGAGATGATCGCGAACAGCCGGGCTTCGATCTTCATGAGTTGTCCTAACCTCTAGGGCTCGGGGCCAATTCGCCGCGGCGGGTTTCGAACGGATGAGTGGTGGTCGCCAGCGGCGGCTGGTGGATCGCCTGCAGGGCCTCGGCGTTGGACTTGCCCGCCATCCGTTGCTGCAGGAAAGCGACGAACTCGTTGGGCTCCACCACGCGGACCTCGAAGTTCATCATCGAGTGGTAGGTGCCGCACATCTCGGCGCAGTGGCCGACGAATGCGCCGGTCCGGATGATCTCCTCGACCTGGAAGACGTTGACGGAGTTGTTGGCCGCCGGGTTGGGCATCACGTCGCGCTTGAACAGGAACTCGGGCACCCACCAGGCGTGGATGACGTCGGCCGAGGCCATCTGGAACTCGATGCGCTTGTGGGCGGGCAGGACCAGGACGGGAATCTCGGTGCTGGTGCCCAAGATCTCGATCTTGTCCCAGTGCAGATACTGCCGGTCCTGTGGGTTGAATCCGTGCACCGCGCCGACGAGTTCTTCACCGTGGGAGTCCTTGCCCTCGGGCTTGGAGATCATCTCTTTGCGGGGTTGGTCGGCACCTTCGTAGTTGAACGTCCCGTCCTTGAATGCGACCCGCTGGTAGCCGAATTTCCAGTTCCACTGGAAGGAGGTGATGTCGATCACCACCTCCGGGTCTTTGGCCAGATGCAGCATCTTCTCCTGCACCACGACCGTGAAGTAGAACAGCACCGAGATGATCAGGAACGGCGTGACGGTCAGCACCAGCTCCAGCGGCATGTTGTAGCCGAACTGGCGGGGCAGGTCGGTGTCGGTCTTCTTCTTCCGGTGGAAGGCGGCGGCCCAGAAGATCAGGCCCCACACGATGGCGCCGACGACGAACGAGGCGATTACCGCCCCGATCCACAGCTGCCGGTTGGCGTGGCCCTCGTGGGTGATGCCTTTGGGCCAGCCCAGGGCCAGCGCGTCCTGCCAGCTGCATCCGCTGAGGGTGACCGCCAGCACGCCCAGGGTCGCGACCAGCAATACCGGACGAAGGCGGCGGCCGAAAGCGCGTACGCCACCAGAACTGCTCTGCGACAAGCTGTGCGAACGATCCAGCCCGCGACGTGTCACGTTGGCGCCTCCTGTATCACAAGCTGGGCCGACTCGGCCTTCGGCCGATTCGGCTAACTCGGACGTCGAATACTACGCAGCGTAGACCACGCCGCACCACCAGGCGACCGCCTGGTCACCCCGACCCGCCGGGCGTCGCCTCACGGGCGGTCGTGAAGTGCGGCATACTGGGGCGCCGTGTGTGGACTGCTGGCTTTCGTCGCCGATCCGGGCAGCCCGGACGGCGCTGAAGGCGCGACCGAGGCGGCCGCGGCGCACGCGGCGCTGGCCGACGGCGTGATCGCCCGCGCGTCGCATCTGATGCGCCACCGCGGGCCGGACGAGCCGGGCACCTGGACCGATCCGGACTTCGCGGACGGATCCCGGGGCGGCGCCGTGTTCGGATTCAACCGGCTGTCCATCATCGACATCGCCCACTCGCATCAACCGCTGCGCTGGGGCCCGCCGGAACAGCCGGACCGCTACGTGCTGGTGTTCAACGGCGAGATCTACAACTACCTGGAGCTGCGGGAGGAACTGCGCGGCGAGCACGGCGCCGTGTTCGCCACCGACGGCGACGGGGAAGCCATCGTCGCCGGCTACCACCACTGGGGCGCCGGCGTGCTCAACCGGCTACGCGGCATGTTCGCCTTCGCACTGTGGGACACCGTCAACCGCGAATTGTTCTGCGCCCGCGACCCGTTCGGCATCAAGCCGCTGTTCATGGCGACCGGCCCCGGCGGGACGGCGGTGGCCAGCGAGAAGAAGTGCTTGCTGGATCTGGCCGAGCTGGTCGGATTCCAGACCGGGGACGCCGGCCTGGACCGCCGCGCCATCCAGCACTACGTGGTGCTGCAGTATGTGCCGGAGCCCGAGACGCTGCACCTCGGCGTGCGACGGCTGGAGTCGGGCTGCTACGCCTGGATCCGGCCGGGCGCGCGGCCCGAGGTGACCCGCTACTTCCGGCCCCGATTCACCGCCGTGCCGATCGCCCCGGGCACCGAGCAGGCCCGCTACGACGAGATCACCGCCGTGTTGGAGGATTCGGTCGCCAAGCACATGCGCGCCGACGTGACCGTCGGATCGTTTTTGTCCGGCGGCATCGACTCCACCGCGATCGCCGCGCTGGCCATCCGGCACAACCCGCGGCTGATCACCTTCACCACCGGCTTCGAGCGCGAGGGCTTCTCCGAGCTCGACGTCGCGGTGGCCTCGGCCGAGGCCATCGGCGCCCGGCACATCGCCAAGGTGGTCAGCGCCGAAGAATTCGTGACCGCGCTGCCCGAGATCGTCTGGTACCTCGACGAACCGGTCGCCGACCCGGCGCTGGTGCCGCTGTTCTTCGTCGCCCGCGAGGCCCGCAAGCACGTCAAGGTCGTGCTGTCCGGTGAGGGCGCCGACGAGTTGTTCGGCGGCTACACGATCTACCGGGAGCCGCTGTCGCTCAAGCCGTTCAACTATCTGCCCCGGCCGCTGCGCCGCTCGATGGGCAAGGTGTCGCGGCCGCTGCCCGAAGGCATGCGCGGCAAGAGCCTGCTGCACCGCGGGTCGTTGACCCTCGAGGAGCGCTATTACGGCAACGCCCGCAGCTTTTCCGATCAGCAGCTGCGCGACGTGCTGCCCGGATTCCGGCCCGACTGGACCCACACCGACGTCACCGCGTCGATCTACGCCGAGTCGGCCGGCTGGGATCCGGTGGCACGCATGCAGCACCTCGACCTGTTCACCTGGCTGCGCGGCGACATCCTGGTCAAAGCCGACAAGATGACGATGGCGAACTCGCTGGAGCTGCGGGTGCCGTTCCTGGACCCCGAGGTGTTCGCGGTCGCCGCGCGGCTGCCCTACCAGGCCAAGATCACCCGCACCACCACCAAATACGCGCTGCGGCGCGCACTGGAACCCATCGTGCCCGCACACGTGCTGAACCGGCCCAAGCTCGGCTTCCCGGTGCCCATTCGGCATTGGCTGCGCGCCGGCGAACTGCTGGAGTGGGCCTACGAGATGACGGGCGCCTCGCAGGCCGGTCACTTGATCGACCTGGCCGCGGTGGTGCGGATGCTCGACGAGCACCGGGAGGGCAGCAGCGACCACAGCCGGCGCTTGTGGACGGTGCTGATCTTCATGCTGTGGCACGCGATCTTCGTCGAGCACACGGTGGTGCCGCAGATCAGTGAGCCGGTCTACCCCGTCGAGTTGTGACGCCGAGCGCCTCTCAGCCGAGCACTGCGGCGATCTCGGTGGCCGCGTCGTCGCCGTAGGCGCCGGCCAACCGGGCCGCGGCGATCGAGCGGTCCCACTCCCACTCCTGGGTTCCGGTCGACTCCAGCACCAGCACCGCGACCAGCGAACCGAGCTGCGCCGAGCGTTCCAGGCTGAGTCCGGCACTGCGACCGAACAGGAAGCCGGCCCGGAACGCGTCGCCGACGCCGGTGGGGTCGGTCTGGCTTTTCTCGGGCACCACGCCGACGTGCAGGGTGGTTCCGTCGGGCTGGACGATGTCGACGCCCTTGGCGCCCAGCGTGGTCACCCGCAGCCCGATCTGCGCCATCACGTCGGTGTCCGACCAGCCGGTCTTGGACAGCAGCAGGTCCCACTCGTAGTCGTTGGTGAACAGGATCGCAGCGCCGTCGATGAGCTGCTTGATCTCGTCGCCCGAGAGCCGGGCCAGCTGCTGAGACGGGTCGGCGGCGAACGCGAGTCCCAGTTTGCGGCATTCGTCGGTGTGCAGAACCATCGCTTCGGGGTCGTTGGCCCCGATGATGACCAGCTCGGGTGTGCCGATCTTCGAGACGATCTCGGCCAGCGAGATGTCCCGGGCCTGCGACATCGCCCCCCGGGTAGAACGACGCGATCTGCGCCATCTCGGTGTCGGTGGTGCAAGTGAATCGCGCGGTGTGCGCGGTGTTGGAGATCAGCACGTGGTCGCAGTTCACCCCGTGGGACTGCAGCCAGTCCCGGTAATCGGCGAAGTCTTCGCCGGCCGCGGCGATCAGCGCGGCGTCGCCGCCGAGCACGCCGATGGCGAAGGCGATGTTGCCGGCCACTCCCCCTCGGTGCACCACCAGGTCGTCGACCAGGAAGCTCAGCGACACCTTGTGCAGGTGCTCGGGGAGCAGCTGTTCGGAAAATCGACCGGGAAAACGCATCAAATGGTCTGTGGCAATGGAACCGGTCACCGCGATGGTCACTAAATCTCCGCCCTTCGTTTAGGTCGTCTAGCCTCTCATGGACGTCGGCCGGGCGGCCAACGCAGTCATAGCGAGGCCGACATCCATAGCGGGCTCGAGCCGTTGCGCTAGCCTGCCTAGAAGAACTGACCCGGTTGCCGGATGCTTGGGCTCGCGCGGCAACCCACTCGTCGCCTCGTCCCACCAGCGTAGGAGAAAAACCGATGGCCGGTCCGCACCCGCCGAACCCTGCGCTGGGCGCCGAGGGGTCTGCGCCCAGGCAGCCGTACCCCGAGACCGGAGCTCAGCAGCCGCAGACGCTGGACTTTCCGCCCGACCTCGACGGGCAGCAGCGCCCGCCCGGCATGCCCCATCCCGGGCCTCCGCCGCCGGGCCCGCCGGGCGGTTACGCCAAGCCGCGGCGGCCCAAGCGGCTGCTGATCGGCGTTCTGCTGGCCATCGCGCTGGTGGCCGCGCTGACCACGGCGATCGTGTACGGGGTGCGCACCAACGGCGCCAACACCGGCAGCACTTTCTCCGAGGGATCGGCAAAAGCGGCCGTGCAGAACTACCTGGATGCCCTGGCGCACAAGGACACCGACGTCATCGTGCGCAACGCGTTGTGCGGCATCTACGACGCCGTCAAGGACAAGCGCTCCGACCTGGCGCTGGCCAAGCTGAGCAGCGACGCGTTCCGCAAGCAGTTCTCCGAGGTGCAGGTCACCTCGATCGACAAGATCGTCTATCTGTCCCAGTACCAGGCCCAGGTGTTGTTCTCCATGAACGCGACACCCGCCGTCGGGGGGTCGCAACGCAAAGACGTCCAGGGCGTGGCGCAGCTGTTGTTCCAGCGCGGCCAGATCATGGTGTGTTCCTACGTGCTGCGCACCGCAGGACAGTACTGACCGGTCAGGCCCGGCTCAGTCGCAGCAGGTGACGTCGGCGCTCAGTTGAACGAGTCCCCGCACGCGCACGATCCGGTGGCGTTGGGGTTGTCGATGGTGAAGCCCTGTTTTTCGATGGTGTCGACGAAGTCGATCGACGCGCCTTCCACGTACGGTGCGCTCATCCGGTCCACGGTCAGCGTGACGCCGCCGAAGTCAGCGGTCAGGTCGCCGTCCAGGGTCCGGTCGTCGAAGAACAGGTTGTAACGCAGGCCCGCGCAGCCGCCCGGCTGGACCGCGATCCGCAGGGCCAGGTCGTCGCGGCCCTCCTGCTCCAGCAGCGCCTTCGCCTTGCCGGCGGCGGCCTCGGTCAGGACCACGCCGTGCGTCTTGGCGGTCGACTCGTTCTGCACCGTCATTGCTTCTCCTACTGACTGATGGTCGGGTGGGGCGCCCAATTCCGGTTTCGATTATGAAGCCGGGACGGCGCTGCCACAGGAAAACCCACTGAGTCAACGGTACCCCGGCGGGCCGCTATTCCCGAGTCGCGCGGCCACCTCGGACGCCAATCCCATCAGCTGGTTGGCCGCGTCGGCTAGCGCCAACCGCACCGAGCCCGCGTATTCGGACATCGCCAGGGCCGACATGATGCCCGACACGCGGGTGGTGGACTTGTCCACCGACACCTGCCCGGCCAGCACGATCACCGGAATGCCGAGCGGCCGGGCGGCGGCCGCGATCTCCCCGACCACCTTGCCGTGCAGCGACTGCTCGTCGAAGTGCCCCTCACCGGTGACGATCAGCTCCGCCTCGGCGAGGTCGTCGGCGAAGCGGGTGAGTTCAGCCACAATGGCTGCACCGGACTCGCAGCGGCCGCCGAGGGCCAACAGCGCCGCCCCGATCCCGCCGGCGGCGCCGGCACCGGGCTCGGCGCTGACGTCGCGTCCGGCGACGGTGTCCAGCACCAGCGCCCAGGCTTCCAGCCGGACCTCCAGTTTCGCCACGGTGACGGTGTCGGCGCCTTTTTGCGGCCCGAACACCCGCGCCGCCCCCCACGGCCCCAACAGCGGATACAGCACGTCGGAGGCCGCGATCAGCTCCACGCCGCCCAGCCATTTTCGGGCCGTGTCCAGGCCACCCAACTGGTCGACCATCCCTTTCCCGCCGTCGGTGCAGGCGCTGCCGCCCAGACCGACCACCACCCGACGCGCCCCGGCTTCCAGCGCGGCGGCGATCAGCTGTCCCACGCCCCGGCTGTGGGCGGCCATCGCCGTCTCCGGTGTCGGCGGCCCACCCAGCAGGGCCAGGCCGCACGCTTGTGCGCATTCGAGGTAGGCGGTGCGGGTCGGCTCCTCGTACACCCAGCGGGCGGTCACGTCGGTGTCCAGCGGCCCGCGCACGCGCAGCCGTCGGATCCCGCCGATCCGACTGGCCAGCACCTCGATGAAGCCGGGGCCGCCGTCGGACTGCGGCGCGACGATGAACGAGTCACCCGGCCGGGACCGGGTCCAGCCGGTGGCGATGGCGGCGGCGGCTTCGACCGCCGACAGGCTGTCGCCGTAGCAGTCGGGGGCGACCAGCACCCGCATCGAGGGCAGCTGAAGTCTGCCGGGCCCGAAGTCACCGGCAGCATCATCCGACGCCTGCGAGCCGTTCATCACAGGCCAGCGTAGGTCCAACCGGGCCGGTATACCGGCGCAATTAAATTCTGCGGGCAGCAGCGAAGTAACCTGGCCTCTGTGAAGTTGCTGGGCCGCAAGAATGGCTTACAAACAGGTGGCGCCGGGGGCGGAGATGCGCCGGACGTCGACGCGGATGACGCGTCGGCACAGGCAGCGTCTCGCGCGGCGCGGACGGGACCCAAGGGCCGACCGACACCCAAGCGGGACGAGGCGCGTCGGCAGAGCCGCAAGGGCCCGGTCGCGCCGGCGCCGATGACGGCAGCCGAGGCGCGCGCCCGGCGCAAGTCGCTGGCCGGTCCGAAGCTGAGCCGCGAGGAACGCCGCGCCGAGAAGGTCGCCCGCCGAGCCCGGATGACCGAGCGCCAGGACCGGATGAAGGCCGGCGAGGAGGCGTACCTGCTGCCGCGTGACCAGGGTCCGGTGCGCCGCTACGTCCGCGACGTGGTGGACTCCCGGCGCAACGTGCTCGGCCTGTTCATGCCGTCGGCGCTGTTCCTGCTGGCCATCATGTTCGTGCTGCCGCCGCAGCTGCAGGTCTACACGTCGCCGGCGATGCTGGTGCTGATGGCGATCATGATGGTCGACGGGCTCATCCTGGGTCGCAAAGTCGGCAGACTGGTCGACGAGAAGTTCCCCAAGAACACCGAAAGCCATTGGAAGCTGGGCATTTACGCGGCCGGGCGAGCCTCGCAGATGCGCCGGACGCGGATGCCGCGACCTCAGGTCAAGCGCGGCAGCAGTGTCGGTTGACAACGGTCTGAAAGCCGCCTGACCGCACGTGCGCACGCTGGTGGTCGGCGGTATCAGGTCGGGTAAGTCCCGCTGGGCGGAGGAAGCGATCACGACGTCACTGGCAGCGACGGCGCCGGTCCGCTATGTGGCGGCCGGCCCCGTTGACCCGTCCGATGAGGAGTGGGCGGGCCGCGTCGCCCGGCATCGAGCCCGCCGGCCCGGGCATTGGACGACGGTGGAGACCGCCGACGTGACCGCGGAGTTGCGCCGGTCCCCCGCGGCCCCGACGCTCGTCGACGATCTGGGCACTTGGCTGACCGCGGCGCTGGACCGCCATCACGGGTGGGACGGCGGATCGGTCGATGCGCCCGTCGCCGAGCTCGTCTGCGCGGTGCAGACGTTCTGCTCGACGCTGGTGCTGGTGAGTCCCGAGGTGGGTCTGACGGTGGTGCCGGCCAGCGCCGCCGGCCGCCGGTTCGCCGACGAGCTGGGCAGCCTCAACCAGCGGCTGGCGGCGCTGTGCGAGCGGGTGGTGCTGGTGGTGGCCGGGCAGGCGCTGACGATCAAGGCCCCGGCATGATCGGTTTCGCGCCGGTGCCGCCGCCGGATCAGACCGCCGAGGCTGCCGCCCGCACCCGCCAGGACACCCTGACCAAGCCCCGGGGTGCGCTGGGCCGCCTGGAGGACCTGTCGGTGTGGGTCGCGTCCTGCCAGGGGCAATGCCCGCCGCGCCAGTTCCAGCGGGCCCGGGTGGTGGTGTTCGCCGGCGACCACGGCGTCGCCGGTAGCGGTGTGTCGGCCTATCCGCCGGAAGTCACGGCCCAGATGGTCGCCAACATCGAGGCGGGTGGGGCGGCGATCAACACGCTGGCGCAACTCGCCGGCGCGTCGGTGCGGGTCGCGGACCTGGCGGTGGACTCCGAGGCGACCGGCGCCGGGATCGGCGACCGGGTGCGCCGCGGCAGCGGCGACATCGCCGTCGAGGATGCGTTGACCCAGGAGGAGACGGCGCGCGCGATCGCGGCCGGCCAGCGGATCGCCGACGACGAGGTCGACGCCGGCGCGGACCTGCTGATCGCCGGCGACATGGGCATCGGCAACACCACCCCGGCCGCGGTGCTGGTGGCGGCACTGACCAACACCGAGCCGGTCGCCGTCGTCGGCTTCGGCACCGGGATCGACGACAATGCCTGGTCGCGGAAGACGGCCGCGGTGCGCGACGCCCTGTTCCGGGCCCGGCCGGTGCTCGAGGACCCGGTCGCGCTGCTGCGCAGCTGTGGCGGCGCCGACTTCGCGGCGATGGCCGGCTTCTGCGCCCAGGCCGCGATCCGGCGGACCCCGCTGCTGCTGGACGGGATGGCGGTGACGGCGGCCGCGCTGGTCGCCGAACGGCTGGCGCCCGGCGCGCGGCTCTGGTGGCAGGCCGGGCACCGATCCACCGAGCCGGGTCACGCGCTGGCCCTGCGGGCGCTGGATTTGGAGCCGATTCTCGATCTGCGGATGCGCCTGGGTGAGGGCAGCGGCGCCGCGTTGGCGGTGCCGGTGCTGCGCGCTGCGGTGGCCGCGCTGTCGTCGATGGCCACGTTCACCGAGGCCGGCGTTTCCGGTCCGGTGACCGGGCCCGCCGACCCGGTCACGTGATCCGTTCGCTGGCAACGGCTTTCGCGTTCGGGACGGTGTTGCCCGGGCCCGGCTCCCGGTCGGGGCCGATGGGCCGCGGGGCGATGACGGCGCTGCCGGTGGTGGGTGCGGCGTTGGGCGCGCTGGCCGCGGCGGTGACCTGGTGCGGGGCGGCGGCGTTCGGGCCCGGTAGCGCACTGTCGGGGCTGCTGGCGGTGGCCGCACTGCTGTTGGCGACCCGCGGCCTGCACATCGACGCGGTCGCCGACACCGCCGACGGGTTGGGCTGTTACGGGCCGCCGGAGAAGGCGCTGGCGGTGATGCGCGACGGGTCGAGCGGGCCGTTCGGCGTCGCCGCCGTGGTCATGGTGATCGCCCTGCAGGCGACGGCGTTCTCGGCGCTGGCGCCCGGCGCCGTCGTCGAGGCCGTGGTCGCCGGGCGGGTGAGTGCGGTGCTGGCCTGTCGGCGCTCGGTGCCGGCGGCGCCGGGCAGCGCGCTGGGGGCGCGGGTGGCCGGCAGTCAACCCGGCTGGGTGGTGCTGGCGTGGCTGGCCGTGCTGCTGGTGGCCGCGGCGCCAATAGCTTCGCGCGGCGTGGCGGGGCCGGCGGCGGCGCTGCTGGGGTGGTGTGCGGGTGGGGGCTGGTGGCGCATTGTGTGCGCCGGTTCGGCGGCGTCACCGGCGACGTGCTGGGTGCGGCGATCGAGCTGACGACGACGGTGTGCGCGGTCGCCTTTGCCGCCTGGGCACGCTAGCCGAGCCGGGCCATCCAGCCGTGGGTGTCGGCGAAGGTGCCGCGCTGGATACCGGTCAGCGTGTCGCGCAGCGCCATGGTCACTTCGCCGGGCTTGCCGTCGGCGATGGTGAAGTCACGGTCGCCGTACTTGACCTGGGCGACCGGGGTGATCACCGCGGCGGTGCCGCAGGCGAACACTTCGGTGATCTCACCGGAGGCGGCTTTCTTCTCCCACTCCTCGATGTCGATCTTGCGTTCTTCGACGCTGAACCCCGCGTCAATGGCTAACTGCAGCAACGAATCTCGCGTGATGCCGGGTAGCAGCGAGCCGGACAGTTCCGGGGTGACCAACCGTGCCGAGCCGCCGCTGCCGAGCACGAAGAACAGGTTCATCCCGCCCATCTCTTCGACATAGCGGCGTTCCACACCGTCCAGCCAGACCACCTGGTCGCACCCGTTTTCGGCGGCCTCGGCCTGCGCCAGCAGCGAGGCGGCGTAGTTGCCGCCGAATTTGGCCGCACCCGTGCCACCCGGGCTGGCCCGCACGTAGTCGGTGGAGATCCAGACGGTGACGGGGTTGATGCCGCCCTTGAAGTAGGCGCCGGCCGGCGACGCGATCAGCAGGTAGCGGTACTCCTTGGCCGGCCGCACCCCCAGACCCGGTTCGGTGGCGATGATGAACGGCCGCAGATACAGCGCCTCTTCCCCGCCCGCTTTGGGCACCCACGCATTGTCCACCGCGATGAGCTGGCACAGCGACTCGATGAACACCGCGTCCGGCAGTTCCGGGATCGCCAGCCGCCGCGCCGAGGAGCGCAGCCGCGCGGCGTTGGCGTCGGCGCGGAAGGACACCACCGAGCCGTCGGCCCAGCGGTAGGCCTTGAGGCCTTCGAACACTTCCTGCGCGTAGTGCAGCACGATCGCCGACGGGTCCAGTTCGATCGGCCCGTAGCCCAGGACCCGGGCGTTGTGCCAGCCCTGACCCTCTTTGTAGTCGATCGACACCATGTGGTCGGTGTGGTACTTGCCGAAGCCGGGGTCGGCCAGGATCGCTGCCCGCTCGGCCTCGGTGGCGGGGTTTTCCGCGCGCGAGACCGTGAATTCAAGTGGGCTGGCCATGGCGCTGATTCTATAACCGGCCGGAAACGGGTTTTTTCCATGCGAGTGGCTCGCCTAACGCGTCTTCGGTTCGACGAACGGTGGACGCACCACCTCGCAGTCGGCGGCGCGGCCGCGGACGTCGACGGTGACTTTCTGGCCGTCCTCGATGCCGGCCGCGGTGTCGATCAGCGCCAGCGCGATGCCCGCCTGCAGGGTCGGCGAGAACGTTCCCGACGTGGTGACTCCGACGGTCTCGTCCCCGTTCCGCACGGTCAGCCCGGACCGCAGCACCCCGCGGCCCACCATTCGCAGCCCCCCGCAGCAGCCGCCGCGGACCGGCTTCCTTCTCGGCGAGCAGCGCGGCCCGGCCGAAGAAGGCGTCCTTCTTCCAGCCGATCGCCCAGCCGCAGCGCGCCTGCAGCGGCGAAATGTCCAGCGACAGTTCGTGCCCGTGCAGCGGGTAGCCCATCTCGGTGCGCAGCGTGTCGCGGGCGCCCAGCCCGGCGGGCTGGCCGCCGGTATCGGCGACCGCGGCCACCAGCGCGTCGAACACCTCTGCGGCGGAGTCCCACGGCGGCAGCAGCTCGTAGCCGTGCTCGCCGGTGTACCCGGTGCGGCAAACCCGAACCGGCACACCGGAATACGCCGTATCCGCGTAACCCATGTAATCCATCTCGGTCGGCAACCCCAACACGTTCAGCACGTCGGTGGACTTGGGGTCCCTGCACCGCCAGCACGGCGTAGTCGCGGTGCTGGTCGGTGATGGTGAGGCCGGCGGGTGCGGCGGCTTGCAGCGCCGCGACCACGGCGGCGGTGTTGGCGGCGTTGGGCACCAGGAAGATCTCGTCGTCGCTGACGTAGTAGGCGATCAGGTCGTCGATGACGCCGCCGGATTCGGTGCAGCACAACGTGTATTGCGCTTTGCCGGGTCCGATCCGGTTCAGGTCGTTGGTGAGTGCGGAGTTGACGAAGCGGGCTGCGCCCGGGCCGCGCACCAGCGCCTTGCCGAGGTGGCTGACGTCGAACAGGCCGACGGCGTTGCGGGTGGCGTGGTGCTCGCCGACGGTTCCGGCGTAGGACACCGGCATCGTCCAGCCGCCGAACTCGGCGAAGCTGGCGCCCAACGCTCGGTGGCGGTCTTCCAGGGGTCCGTGCAGCGGCTCGTCGGTCACGGCGTCCCACACTAGCTGCTGACACACTGAGCCAGGTGTTCGAGTGACGTGGCGGCCCCGGTGAGCGCGACACTGCCCAAGCGCAGGGTCTCAGCGGCGATTAGGGGTGGGGTCGCGTGACGACTGAACCTGGATACCAAGCCCCCTCCGTCAACGTGGCCACCGCGCTGCCCAAACGCGGGGCCGGTTCGTCGGTGCTGGTGGTGCCGGTGGTCTCGGTCGGCGACGACGAGCGCCCCGGCGCCACCGTCGCCGCTGCCGGTGAGCTGCTGCCCGCCGAGGCGGTCGCCGAGATCGAGGCGGGCCTGCAGGCGCTGGGCGCCACCGGCGGCGCCGAGCAGGTGCACCGGCTGGTCGTCTCGTCGCTGCCGGTGGGCAGCGTGTTGACGGTCGGTTTGGGCAAGTCACGCGAGAGGAGTGGCCCGCCGACGTGGTCCGGCGTGCGGCCGGGGTTGCGGCACGCTCGCTGGGCAAGGCCGAGTCGGTGATCACCACGCTGGGCGAGCTGCCCGGCGAGGATGTCGGCTCGGCGGTCGTGGAGGGCCTGATCCTGGGCAGCTACCGGTTCAGCGCTTTCCGCAGCACCAAAACCGCGCCGAAGGACCCGGGGCTGCGCAAGATCACCGTGTTGTCCAGCGCCAAGGGCGCCAAGAGCCAGGCTGCGCACGGCGCGGCCGTCGCGGCCGCGGTGGCGACCGCCCGCGATTTCGTCAACACTCCCCCCAACGCCCTCTTCCCTGCTGAATTCGCAAGGCGCGCAAAGGAACTGGGTGAGTCGGTGGGACTTGAGGTGGAGGTTCTCGACGACAAGGCGCTGAAGAAAGCCGGCTACGGGGGGCTGATCGGTGTCGGCCAGGGCTCGTCGCGGCTGCCCCGGTTGGTGCGCCTGACGCACCGCGGATCGCGGTTGGCGAAAAACCCCAAACGGGCCAAGAAGGTCGCTCTGGTCGGCAAGGGCGTCACCTTCGACACCGGCGGCATCTCGATCAAGCCGGCCGCCTCCATGCACCACATGACCTCCGACATGGGCGGAGCGGCAGCGGTGATCGCCACCGTGGCACTCGCCGCCCAGCAGGGTCTGCCGATCGACGTGATCGCCACCGTTCCGATGGCCGAGAACATGCCTTCGTCCACCGCGCAGCGCCCCGGCGACGTGCTGACCCAGTACGGCGGCATCACCGTGGAGGTGCAGAACACCGACGCCGAGGGCCGGCTGATCCTGGCCGACGCCATCGTGCGGGCCTGCGAGGACAACCCGGACTATCTGATCGAGACGTCCACGCTGACCGGTGCGCAGACCGTGGCGCTGGGCGCGCGGATCCCCGGGGTGATGGGCAGCGACGAGTTCCGCGACCGGGTGGCCGCGATTTCGCAGCGGGTCGGCGAGAACGGCTGGCCGATGCCGCTGCCCGACGAACTCAAGGACGACCTGAAGTCGCAGGTGGCCGACCTGTCCAACATCAGCGGGCAGCGTTTCGCCGGGATGCTGGTGGCCGGGGTGTTCCTGCGGGAGTTCGTCGCCGACGGGGTGTCCTGGGCGCACATCGACGTGGCAGGTCCGGCGTACAACACCGGCAGCGCGTGGGGCTACTCCCCCAAGGGCGGCACCGGGGTGCCGACCCGCACCATGTACGCGGTGCTCGAGGACATCGCCGAAAACGGCTGACGCTCAGCTGACCTCGCTGGGCTGTCGGCCCTTGGCCAGGGCCTCCAGCCGCCACAGACACTCGACGTTGCGCGGATACACCGCCGCCATCGCGAGGCGATCCGGCAGCACGTTCATCGGGCCGCTGACCGGCACTTCGATCATCTCGATTCGGCATCCGTCGGGAATGTCGTGCAGCCGCAACGTGATTCGTGCGGCACCGATGATGCCCAGCTGCGCCCGCAGCACGATCTCCTCGCCGGGACGGCAACTTTCGACCACCGTCTTGTCGTTGATGACCAGCGGCCACACTCCGACCGAGTGCTGAATTTCGGCGCCGGGTTCGGGCCACTCCGCGTCCACCGCGCGGGTTCGGCTGTTGCCGACCACCCACTGCGCGTAGGTCCATCCGTTGGCGATCACGTCCCACACCTCTTGGCGGGAAGAAGACACGTCGCGGGTCGCGACCAGCGCTTCGCTGATTGTCATGGCACATCCTTCCGCATCGGAATCCGAGACTGCGGGTACCCACCTGGGCGGGAAGTATCGCGGTGGCCGGCCACTAGACCTGGCCCGGTTTAGCTCCTGATGAGCGCGGCTACTAGATCAGCAGCAACACATTCGGGAAAGGCCGAACAATGACAGTGCGACGGTTGATCACAGTGCTGGGTGCCGCGCTGTTGCTGGCCGGCGTGATCGGCCTGCTGGTGCCGGTGTCGGTATCCAACAGCAACGGCGGAACGGTTAGCTGCGGGAACGCGATTTCCTCCGATCTGTCCGGCGCCAGAAGCGCCAACGACCGCAACGGAGCCAACATCCCGATCCTGAACCAGATCATTCCGCACACCGATTTCGTGGCGGCGTGCGAGTCGTCGCTGTCCAGCCGGCGCGCCTGGACGATCCCGCTGGCGCTGGTCGGGCTGGTCGCGCTCGTCGGGCCGCTGGTGGTGCGGCGCACCGATCCGACCCGGATCTAGATCACCCGCATCCGCGCGGTGCTGCGCAGCGCCTGCGGTAGCACCCGGGAGACGCCGTACAGCGCATACGCTTCGGGGGCGACCGGCCGGATCGGCTTGTTCTTTTTCACCGCCGACACAATGGCATTGGCTACCTTGTCCGGCCCATAGCTGCGCAACGCGAACATCTTTTCCAGCTGGCCGCGCCTGCCGTCGAGCTGTTCGTCGCCCTTGCCGCCGGCATCGAAGCGGGTGGTCGCGACGATGTTGGTGTTGACCACGCCCGGGCAGATCGTCGTCAGCCCAACGTCGGCGGCGTCAAGTTCGGCTCGCAGGCAGTCGGAGAACATGAACGTCGCGGCCTTGGAGGTGCAGTACGCGTTGAGCGACTGCAGCGGCGCGTAGGCGGCCATCGACGACACGTTGACGATGTGACCGCCGGTGCCGCGCTCGACCAGCCGGCGTCCGAATGCGCGGCAGCCGTTGACCACGCCACCGAGGTTGACGTCCAGCACCCGGTCGAACTGCTCGGGCGGGGTGTCCAGGAAGTTGCCCGCCTGCCCGATGCCGGCGTTGTTGACGACGATGTCGGGCAGGCCGTGTTCGGCGCAGACCCGATCGGCGAAGGCTTCGACGGCCTCGGCGTCGGACACGTCGAGCACGTAGGAGTGCGCGACGCCGCCGCGGGCGGCGATCTGCGCGGCGGTCTCCTTGACGGTCGCCTCGTCGATGTCGCTGAGCACCAGTTCGGCGCCTTCGCGCGCGAACGCGAGCGCGGTCTCGCGGCCGATCCCGCTGCCGGCGCCGGTCACCGACACCAGCGTGTCGCCGAATTCGCCGCGGGGGCGGCCGATCTGGGCGCGCAGCAGCGCCCGGCTGGCCGGTTTGCCTTCGGCCAGGTCGGCGAAGTCGTGCACCGCGGCGGCCATCACCTGCGGGTGCGACATCGGTGAGAAGTGCCCGGCCCGGATGTCGCGCCGCCACAGCCGCGGCACCCAGCGCGAGGTCTGGTCGTAGCCGTGCGGCCGCACGTACTTGTCTTTGGTGTTGACGATGAGTTGTACCGGCACGTCGACAATGTGGACGCCCTGGCGGCGGAATTCGCCGGAATAGGAGCGCCAGTAGTTGGCCGGGTACACCTTCACCGAGTTGGCGGCGTCGCTGGCGATGTTGTCGGAGTGGTGAATCTGCTCGGCGGGGATGTTGTCGACGACCTGGCGTCGGATCGCGGCGCTGCGGAACGCCAGCCGGAGCAGCAGCGGCGCCAGCACCGGAACCGAGAAGAACGCCATGTAGGTCAGCCGCAGCGCCTGGCTCAGGGAGCGCGCGAAGCCGCGCGGGCGCCACGGCCGCCGCAGCCCGCCGAAGATGAAGTCGACCAGCTGATCGTGCGCGGGGCCGGACACCGAGGTGAAGGTGGCGACCCGGTCGCTCGCGCCGGGCCGGGCCAGGTATTCCCACACCCCGACCGAACCCCAGTCGTGGGCCAGCACATGCACGGGCTGTCCGGGGCTCAGTTCGGCGATCACGGCGGCGAAGTCGTCGGCGTAGCGCGCCATTGTGTAGGCGGACACCGGCTTGGGCGCCGATGACAGACCGACCCCGCGGTTGTCGTACCGGACGATCCGGAACCGTTGCGCCAGTAGCGGAACGACACCGTCCCACAACGCGTGCGAGTCGGGCCAGCCGTGTACCAGCACCACGGTGGGGCCTTCCCGGTTGCCGTCTTCGTAGACGGCGATCCGGACGCCGTCGCCGCTGTCGACGAACCGCTGGGGTGCGTTCTGTGGTGCCCGCATCGAACCTCCGCGACCTGCGAGTTGCTGCCCTTTGGCTGGCTTTGCCAGTGGCCCACCGTAGCAAGCGGAGATCGGCGCGCCCTGAATGCGCGGTGCTGGTGGCAGAGTGACAGGATAGGTTTCGAGATCTACGTGGGTTTTGGATCCGGTTCACGACTGTGTGGTAAGCCGGAGGTCGACCTGCGCCGACCGACGACCGTTCGAGGAGTCAACAGAGATGGCCTTCTCAGTCCAGATGCCGGCACTTGGTGAGAGCGTCACCGAGGGAACGGTCACCCGCTGGCTCAAGCAGGAAGGCGACACGGTCGAAGTCGACGAGCCGCTCGTCGAAGTTTCGACCGACAAGGTCGACACGGAGATCCCGTCGCCGGCCGCCGGAGTGTTGACCAAGATCGTCGCCCAGGAGGACGACGTCGTCGAGGTCGGCGGCGAGCTGGCCGTCATCGGCGACTCCAAAGACGACGGCGACGACGGCGGCTCGCAGGAGGCCGCACCGGCCGAAGAGAAATCCGAGGCCGAGCCGGCGCAGGAGTCCGAACCCGAACCGGAGCCCGAACCGGAGACCAAGGACGAGAAGTCCAGCGAGGCGTCCGGTGGCGGCGACTCGACGCCGGTGCTGATGCCTGAGCTGGGCGAGTCGGTCACCGAGGGCACCGTGACGCGCTGGCTGAAGAAGGTCGGCGATTCGGTGCAGGTGGACGACCCGCTGGTGGAGGTGTCCACCGACAAGGTCGACACCGAGATCCCCTCGCCGGTGGCCGGGGTGCTGGTGAGCATCACCGCCGACGAGGACGACGTCGTGCAGGTCGGCGGCGAGCTCGCGCGGGTCGGCAGCTCGGAATCGGCGGGCAAGTCCGAACCCAAGCCCGAGCCCAAGCAGCAGGCCGAGCCCGAACCGGAGCCGGAGCCGGAGCCGGAACCCGAGCCCCAACAAGAAGAAAAGCCGGAGCCGAAACAGGAAGCCAAGCCGGAGCCGAAGCAAGAGCCCAAAACCGAAGCCGAGTCCGAGCCCGCCGCCGACGCACCCAGGGACGGCTCCCCCTACGTCACTCCCCTGGTGCGAAAGCTGGCTGCGGAGAACAACATCGACCTCTCGGAGGTGACCGGTACCGGAGTGGGCGGCCGCATCCGCAAGCAGGACGTGCTGGCCGCGGCGGAGAAGAAGAAACAGCCCGCCAAGGAGCCGGCCGCCCAGCCCGCGCCACCCAAAGAGGCGGCCAAGCCCGCCGCGGCGGCCAGTGCGGCGCCCGCCCTGGCGCATCTGCGCGGCACCACCCAGAAGGCCAGCCGGATCCGTCAGATCACCGCCAAGAAGACCCGCGAATCGCTGCAGCTCACCGCGCAGCTCACGCAGACCCACGAGGTCGACATGACCAGGATCGTGGCGTTGCGGGCGCGCGCCAAGACCGCGTTCGCCGAACGCGAGGGCGTGAACCTGACGTATCTGCCGTTCATCGCGCGGGCGGTCATCGACGCGCTCAAGACCCACCCGAACATCAACGCCAGCTACAACGAGGACAGCAAGGAGATCACCTACTACGACGCCGAGCACCTCGGGTTCGCCGTCGACACCGAGCAGGGCCTGCTGTCCCCGGTCGTCCACAACGCCGGCGATTTGTCGCTGGCCGGACTGGCCCGGGCTATCGCCGACATCGCCGACCGCGCCCGCACCAACAAGCTCAAGCCCGACGAGTTGTCCGGTGGCACCTTCACCATCACCAACATCGGCAGCCAGGGGGCGCTGTTCGACACGCCGATCCTGGTGCCGCCGCAGGCCGCGATGCTGGGCACCGGGGCCATCGTCAAGCGGCCACGGGTGATCGTGGACGACTTGGGCAACGAGTCGATCGGGGTCCGGTCGATCTGCTATCTCCCGCTGACCTACGACCACCGGCTGATCGACGGCGCCGACGCCGGACGGTTCCTCACCACCGTCAAAAACCGCCTCGAAGAAGGGGCCTTCGAGGCCGATCTAGGGCTGTGAGACGGTGGCTCACCCTGGTCCCCAGGCCCCCAGAGCCACCGTCGCCATAGCGGGTTCGTCGGGTCTGATCGGCTCGGCGTTGACGGCGGCGTTGCGCGCCGCCGACCACCAGGTGTTGCGCATCGTGCGCCGGGCACCGGCGAATTCCGAAGAGCTGCACTGGAATCCCGACAGCGGCGAGTTCGATCCCGACGCACTCGCCGGCGTCGACGTGGTGGTGAACCTGTGCCGGGATCAACATCGGCTCGCGCCGTTGGTCGGGTGCGTTCAAGCAGAGCCTGCGCGACAGCCGGATCACGCCGACCGAGGTGTTGTCCGCCGCCGTCGCCGACGCCGGCGTCGGCACCCTGATCAATGCCAGCGCGGTGGGTTACTACGGCAACACCCGGGACCGTGTGGTCGACGAAAACGATTCTGCCGGAAGGGGTTTCCTGGCCCAGCTGTGTGTGTGGACTGGGAGGCCGCGACGCTGCCGGCCCAGTACGACGGCACCCGGGTGGTGCTGGCCCGCACCGGGGTGGTGCTGGCGCCGACGGGTGGTGCGCTGCGGATGATGCGGCCGGTGTTCTCGGTCGGCTTGGGGGCGCGGCTGGGCAACGGCCGTCAGTACATGTCGTGGATCAGCCTCGAGGACGAGGTGCGGGCGCTGCTGTTCGCCATCTCCCATCCCACGCTGTCCGGGCCGGTGAACATGACCGGGCCGGCGCCGGTCACCAACGCCGAGTTCACCACCGCCTTCGGCCGGGCGATCAACCGCCCGACCCCACTGGCGCTGCCCGGTTTCGCGGTGCGCGCGGCGCTGGGTGAATTCGCCGACGAGGGACTGCTCAGCGGGCAGCGTGTCATCCCGACGGCGTTGGAGCAAGCGGGGTTTCAGTTCCACCACAACACCATCGGCGAGGCGCTGGACTACGCCACCGCCCGACGCCACCTGGACTAAGCAGGGTCCGGCGTTCGCGGCTCGTCACGTCTCCAGGGCCACCGACCGGTCATCTCCACGGTCAGCGAGATGCTCAAAAAAGTCCTGATCGCCACCACGCCGGCCAGCACTGCGACGCTCTGACCGGTGGGCGTGACGACGATGGTGCGGATGATGTCGCCGGCCACCAGGAACTCGAGCCCGACGAGGATCGCGCGGCCCAGATCGACGCGCAGCTGCTGGTAGGCCTGCGGCTGCTTGCGCAGTGCCCCGGACAGGAAGCGGGCGATGGCGTTGACGGCGCCGAGGATGATCACCGCGACACCCACGCCGTCGATGCCGGCGCCGATGCGGTCCACGATCTGGATGTAGGTCATTGTCGGCCGATTATCTCCCGGCCCGAGCTTCCCGATGCCCGCTGGGCGTCCAGTAACGTCGCTGAGGTGACGGAATCCATCCGGTCCGGCTCCGCCCCGATCGAGGTGCGCCAACTCGACACGGTCGAATATCGCACCGCCTGGCAGCTGCAGCGTGAGCTGGCCGGCGCCCGCGCGGCCGGGGGTCCCGACACGCTGCTGCTGCTGGAGCATCCGGCCGTCTACACCGCCGGCCGGCGCACCGAAGCGCACGAGCGCCCGCTGGACGGGACACCGGTGGTCGACACCGACCGCGGCGGCAAGATCACCTGGCACGGCCCGGGTCAGCTGGTCGGCTATCCGATCATCAGGCTGGCCGAGCCGCTCGACGTGGTCAACTACGTGCGTCGCCTCGAGGAGGCGTTGATCACGGTCTGCGGCGAGGTGGGCCTGGACGCCGGCCGGATCGAGGGACGCTCCGGGGTGTGGGTTCCGGGCCGGCCCGCCCGCAAGGTCGCCGCCATGGGGGTGCGGGTGGCGCGCGCGACGACGCTGCACGGATTCGCGCTCAACTGTGACTGCGACCTGGATGCGTTCAGCGCGATCGTGCCGTGCGGGATCAGCGACGCCGGGGTGACGTCGCTGTCGGCCGAGCTGCACCGCCCGGTCACCGTCGCCGAGGTACGCGCGGCCGTCGCCGACGCCGTCTGCGCCGCCCTGGACGGTTTGCTGCCGGTCCGAGAACATCGCGCCGCGCGCGTAACATCGTCGGGGTGACTGTCGCTCCCGAAGGCCGAAAGTTGCTGCGCCTCGAGGTGCGTAACGCGCAGACCCCCATCGAGCGCAAGCCGTCGTGGATCAAGACGCGGGTCCGGATGGGACCGGAATACACCGAACTGAAGAGCCTGGTCCGCCGTGAGGGACTGCACACGGTGTGCGAAGAAGCCGGCTGCCCCAACATCTTCGAATGCTGGGAAGATCGCGAGGCCACGTTTCTGATCGGCGGTGACCAGTGCACCCGCCGCTGCGACTTCTGCCAGATCGACACCGGCAAGCCGGCCGAACTTGATCGCGACGAACCTCGCCGGGTCGCGCAGAGCGTACAGACCATGGGGCTGCGCTATGCCACGGTGACCGGTGTGGCCCGCGACGACCTGCCCGACGGCGGGGCGTGGCTGTATGCCGAAACGGTGCGCGCCATCAAGGAGCTGAACCCCAACACCGGCGTCGAACTGCTGGTTCCCGACTTCAACGGTGCACCCGCACGGCTTGCAGAGGTGTTCGAATCCCGTCCGGAAGTGTTGGCGCACAACGTCGAAACGGTGCCGCGCATCTTCAAGCGGGTCCGTCCGGCGTTCACTTATGAGCGCAGTTTGAACGTGCTGACCGCGGCCCGTGATTTCGGTCTGGTCACCAAGAGCAACCTCATTCTGGGCCTGGGTGAGACGCCCGACGAGGTGCGCACCGCGCTGGTCGACCTGCACGCCGCGGGTTGCGACATCGTCACCATCACCCAATACCTGCGGCCCTCGGCGCGCCACCACCCGGTGCAGCGTTGGGTGACGCCGGACGAGTTCGTCGAGTTCGCGCAGTACGCCGAGGGGCTGGGTTTCGCCGGGGTGCTGGCCGGGCCATTGGTGCGCTCGTCGTATCGGGCCGGCCGGCTTTACGAGCAGGCGCGCACGTCGCGGTCGTCGTCGCGGACATAGCCGGTCCGGGACCGCGCAGTCACCTGCCACGGCATACGTATCCTTGATGACTATGGCTAAATCCCGACCCGCTGCCGAGAGCAAGGCCGCCAAGGCCGAGGCGACGGCCGCCCGCAAGGCGGCGGCCAAAGAGCGCCGCAGTCAGCTGTGGCAGG
Source organism: Mycobacterium kiyosense (assembly GCA_021654635.1). Lineage (NCBI taxonomy): Bacteria > Bacillati > Actinomycetota > Actinomycetes > Mycobacteriales > Mycobacteriaceae > Mycobacterium > Mycobacterium kiyosense. The sequence continues at coordinate 2,503,457 of AP025179.1, read as the reverse complement.
CCTTCAACATGCAGCGCAAGCAGGATAAGCGACTGTTGCCGTACATGGTCGGTGCCTTCGTGCTGATCGTGGCCGCGGCGGTGGCGATCGGCATTTGGGCGCACGCGTTGATCCTGACGATCCCGTTCGGCCTGGCACTGGGCGCGCTGCTGGCGTTCATCATCTTCGGCAGACGGGCCCAGCGCAGCATCTACCGCCAGGCTGAGGGCCAGGCCGGCGCCGCGGGATGGGTGCTGGACAATCTGCGCGGCAAGTGGCGGGTGACTCCCGGTATCGCCCAGACCGGTCATTTCGATCTGGTGCACCGGGTGATCGGCCGCCCGGGCGTCATCTTCGTCGGTGAGGGTTCGCCCGGCCGGGTCAAGCCGCTGCTGGCGCAGGAGAAGAAGCGCACCGCCCGACTTGTCGGCGACATCCCGATCTACGACGTGATCGTCGGCAACGGCGAGGGCGAGATCCCGTTGGCCAAGCTGGAACGCCATCTGACCCGGCTGCCCGCGAATATCACCGTCAAGCAGATGGATTCGCTGGAGTCGCGACTGGCGGCGCTGGGCTCGCGGGCCGGGGCCTCCATGCTGCCGAAGGGCCCGCTGCCGAACGCCGGCAAGACCCGCGGTATTCAGCGCACGGTGCGCCGCAAATAGCTGGTGCTCGCGGGCGGCCCGTCCGGGCGCCGTTTCTGCGGCCGACTCCGCTGCGCCGGGCGTCCTCAAAATGCCGGTCAAACAGCCGTTTCACCGTACATTTGAGGCCGCTCACGCCAAAGACGGCGAGGGACTCCCTCGGCGCTAGGCCCGCCTAACGGCGCCGCAGCACCGCGGTCTTGGTCACCAGATCCTGCAGCCCACGCCCGTCCGGGTCGGTGAACAGTGGCGGCACCACCAGGAAAATCAGCACGCCCCGCACCAGGGCCCGCCCGATGCCGATCGGCAGCCGGCCGTCCACCGCGCCCACCTGCAGGCCCAACGCCAACTGGCCGGGCGTGAAGCCGAACAAGCGCACCGACACCGCGCCCAGCACCAGCCACAACAACGGGATCGCCGAGGCCAGTGCGGCTTCGGAGATGGCGCCGAATCGCAACGCGAGCGCAACCAGCCCGTAGGCGATCAGCCAGTCGATCAGCAGCGCCACCACCCGCCTGCCCATCGGGGCCAGCGAACCCGGCCCGGTCTGCGGCAGGCCGAGCTTTTCCCCCGGATATCCCGGACTTGATTCCCGCGTCATCGCCGCGACCGGGCACCAGTTACGATCTTGCGGGCCATGGCCTCACAATAGGGCTCGGCATTGAGCCGGGTCCCCTTGCCGCCGCCGTGGTACGTAACGTCGGCGCAACAAGGGCTTGACCACCTGGCAACATCAGCTCCTTAGCGTCGGCCGCGAATCACCGAGTAAAGGAGCCTTCTGTGACGGAAAAGACGCCCGACGACGTCTTCAAACTAGCCAAAGACGAAAACGTCGAGTTTGTCGACGTCCGTTTCTGCGACCTGCCTGGAGTGATGCAGCACTTCACCATTCCGATCTCGTTCTTCGACGAGAGCGTCTTCGAGGACGGCCTGGCCTTCGACGGATCCTCGATTCGTGGTTTCCAGTCGATCCACGAGTCCGACATGCTGCTGCTGCCCGACACGGAGACCGCGCAGATCGACCTGTTCCGCGAAGCCAAGACGCTGAACCTGAACTTCTTCGTGCACGACCCATTCACCCTCGAGCCGTACTCGCGCGACCCGCGCAACGTGGCCCGCAAGGCGGAGAACTACCTGATCAGCACCGGGATCGCGGACACCGCGTACTTCGGCGCCGAGGCCGAGTTCTACATCTTCGACTCGGTGACCTTCGACTCGACCACCAACGGCTCGTTCTACGAGGTGGACGCGATCTCGGGGTGGTGGAACACCGGCTCACCCACCGAGGCCGACGGCAGCCCCAACCGCGGCTACAAGGTACGCCCCAAGGGTGGTTACTTCCCGGTGGCGCCCGTCGACCACTATGTCGACTTGCGCGACAAGATGCTGCAGAACCTGATCAAGGCCGGCTTCAGCCTGGAGAAGGGCCACCACGAGGTCGGCACCGGTGGGCAGGCCGAGATCAACTACAAGTTCAACACGCTGCTGCACGCGGCCGACGACATGATGCTCTACAAGTACATCGTCAAGAACACCGCGTGGGCCGAGGGCAAGACCGTCACGTTCATGCCCAAGCCGCTGTTCGGCGACAACGGGTCGGGTATGCACACCCACCAGTCGCTGTGGAAGGACGGCAACCCGCTGATGTACGACGAGACCGGCTACGCCGGCCTGTCGGACACCGCGCGCTACTACATCGGCGGCCTGCTGCACCACGCTCCGTCCCTGCTGGCGTTCACCAACCCCACGGTGAACTCCTACAAGCGGCTGGTGCCCGGCTACGAGGCCCCGATCAACCTGGTCTACAGCCAGCGCAACCGGTCGGCGTGCGTGCGTATCCCGATCACCGGCAGCAACCCGAAGGCCAAGCGGCTGGAGTTCCGTTGCCCGGACTCGTCGGGCAACCCGTACCTGGCGTTCGCGGCGATGCTCATGGCCGGCCTGGACGGCATCAAGAACAAGATCGAGCCGCAGGCCCCGGTCGACAAGGACCTCTACGAGCTGCCGCCGGAGGAGGCCGCCAACATCCCGCAGGCGCCGGTCCAGCTGTCCGCGGTGATCGACAAGCTCGAAGAGGACCACGAGTACCTCACCGAGGGCGGTGTCTTCACACCTGACCTGATCGAGACGTGGATCAGCTTCAAGCGGGAGAACGAGATCCTGCCGGTCCAGATCCGGCCTCACCCTTACGAGTTCGCGCTGTACTACGACGTTTAAGCAGTTCGGCGACAGCCCGTCCGGTGCCTACCGGGCGGGCTGTTTGCTTGTCAGCGCCGCTGCAGCGCCGCGGTGAGCGGTCTCAGCCGGCTCAGCCGTCTCAGCCGGCTCAGCCGTCGAGTCCGAGGTCGTCGCGGAAACGCCGCATCCCGTCGATCTTCTCCGCCAGCGAGGCCTTGGGCCCGGCGTAGAACATCCACGGCATGGTGATGATTCCGGTGATGCCGCCGTCTTCGGCGCGCCGGTAGTGATCCTTGGTGTAGGCGTCGGTCAGCGGCGTCAAGATGGTGAAATCGCGCATGGTCAAACCGTTTTCGGCGCGCAGCTGGCGCAGCCGGCCGATTCGCTCGATGGCGTCCTCGGTCTTGATGAAGTCGCCGATCCAGCCGTCGTAGCGGGCGGCGCGGCGCAGCGCGATGTCGCTGAGCCCGCCCACATACACCGGTATCGGCGGCGGCGTCGGCTGCATCTCCAGTCGCGGCGCCCGGTAGAACTGCCCGTCGAATTCGGTCCAGCCCGGTGACCACAGTTCGCGCATCAAGGCGATCATCTCGTCGGTGCGTTTGCCGCGGGCGGCGAACTGCTCCCCCATCAACTCGAACTCTTCGCGGCACCAGCCCACCCCGATGCCCAGTTCCACCCGGCCGGCAGCCAGAACCGCTGCGGTGCCAATCGCTTTGGCGGCCGAGTACGGGTTGCGCATCGCCGGGATGTAGACGGTGTTGACGAACTTCAGCCGGGTGGTGACCTGGGCGAGGGCGCCGACGAGCACCCACGGGTCGGGCCAGTCGGTGAAGGGCTGCCACCGGCGCTCGCCGTTCTTGGTGTAGGGGTACGGTGTCTGCAGCGTTTCCAGGTTGACGACGTGGTCGGGGATCCCGACGCCGTCGTAGCCGAGTTCGTCTGCAGCCTTGGCGATCTCGATGGTCTCCGGGGTGTTCAGGAAAGCGATGCTGACGTAGAACTTCATCGCCAGTCCCGCGCCCAAGACGGCTCGATGAAGATGCCCTCGGACTCTACGGTGACCCCGGCCGAATCCGAGATATGGCCGCGCGCAAACACTTTGACACCCTCTTTGCGGTCGATCCAGGCTTCGCAGCGCAGCGGTCCCAGCGGCGTGCCGCGCAGGTATTTCACCGTGATGGCTCCGGTGAAGCGCGGCTTGGTCAGTCCCTCGCTGGCCGCCTCGCCGAGCATCTGGTCCAGTATCAGCGCGCTGACGCCGCCGTGCACCAGCGCCGGTGGACCTTCGTATGCCGACCCGAGCTCGAACTCGGCCCAGCACCGGCCGGCGCCGTCATGGTGCACCACCAGCGGCGGGGCGATCGGATTACGCACGCCGACAACGGCATTGCTCAACGGCAGCGGCCGTCCGTCCACCCGGTAGCTCACCCCGACCGGCCGGGTCCGCTGCCGCAACGTCTGGGTGACCGTCTCGATCATGGTGCGCGCCTGGGCGACGACGTCGTCGCCGACCTCGGTGCGGATGGTGGCGTCGACGAGCTCGCGCACCGCCTCGGCCAGCGGCGCGTACAGTCCGGTCACCCGATCGGCCTCGGCCGCGCTCAACACCTCTAACAGCGCGGTCAGCGCTACCGGATCCTGGGTCAACTGCCGAACACCTTGCGTACCACGGTTTTTGCCCGTCGGGTTACCCGCAGGTAGTTGTCCAGGAACTCCCCGCCGTCGTCGTTGTGCCAGCCCGCGGCCACCGCGACCGCGTTGAGCTGACGGCCCGGTCCGGGCAGCTGATCGGTGGGCTTGCCGCGGACCAGTACCAGTGCGTTGCGGGCCCGGGTGGCCGTCAGCCACGCCTGCCGCAGCAGGTCGACTTCGTCCGCGGCGACCAGCCCGTGCTCGGCGATCACATCGAGGGACTGCAGCGTCGAGGTGTTGTGCAGGGCCGGGATCTCGTGGGCATGCCGCAACTGCAGCAGTTGCACGGTCCACTCGATGTCGGCCAGTCCGCCGCGGCCCAGCTTGGTGTGGGTGTTGGGGTCGGCACCCCGCGGCAGCCGCTCGGACTCGATGCGCGCTTTGATCCGGCGGATCTCCTGCACCGCCTCGGCCGACACCCCGTTGGGTGGGTAGCGCGTCTTGTCGATCATCAGCAGGAACCGTTGACCCAACTCGGCGTCGCCGGCCACCGCGTGCGCCCGCAGCAGCGCCTGGATCTCCCAGGCTTGCGCCCACTGCGCGTAGTAGGCCTCATAGGAGGCCAGCGTGCGGACCATCGGGCCGTTGCGGCCTTCGGGCCGCAGGTTGGCGTCGACCTCCAGCGGCGGATCGACACTGGGCGTACCCAGCTGCTTGCGCACCTGTTCGGCGACCGTCGTCGCCCATTTCACGGCCACCGAATCTTCGACGCCTTCGGCCGGCTGGCACACGTACATGACGTCGGCGTCCGAACCGTAGCCGAGTTCGGCGCCACCGAGTCGGCCCATCCCGATGACCGCGATCGCCGCCGGCGCCTTGCCGTCGGCGGGCAGGCTGGCTCGCACCACCGCATCCAGCGCGGCCTGCAGCACCGCCACCCACACCGAGGTCAGCGCGGCGCAGACCTCGGTGACTTCGAGCATGCCGAGCAGGTCCGCCGAACCGATCCGGGCCAGTTCCCGACGGCGCAGTGTGCGCGCCGAGGCGACGGCCCGGGCCGGGTCGCTCTGCCGGCCCGCGGAGGCGACCAGCGCACGGGCCACCGCCGCGGGGTCGGTCTCGAGCAGTTTGGGGCCGGCGGTGCCGTCGCCGTAGGACTGGATGACCTCGGGTGCGCGCATCAGCAGATCCGGCACGAACATCGAGGTGCCCAGCACATGCATCAGGCGCCGACCCACCGTCGGTTTGTCGCGCAGCGTGGCCAGGTACCAGGTTTGGGAGGCCAGCGCCTCGCTGAGTTTGCGGTAGGCCAGCAGACCGCCGTCGGGGTCCGGGGCATAGGAAAGCCAGTCCAGCAGCCGTGGTAGCAGCACCGACTGCACCCGCCCACGCCGTCCGCTCTGATTCACCAGCGCCGACATGTGCTTCAAGGCGATCTGCGGGGCCTCGTACCCCAGCGCGGCGAGCTGACGTTCGGCGGCCTCCGAGGTCATGCCGCGTCCGGCGATCTCCAGTCCGGGCGGTCCGATCGATTCGAGCAGCGGCTGGTAGAACAGCTTGGCGTGCAACCGCGACACCCGCACGTTCTGGTGTTTGAGTTCTTCGCGCAGTACCCCGGCGGCGTCGTGGCGCCCGTCGGGGCGGATGTGGGCGGCGCGGGCCAGCCAGCGCACCCCCTCCTCGTCGTCGCTTTCGGGCAGCAGGTGGGTGCGCTTGAGCCGCTGCAGCTGCAGCCGGTGCTCGAGTAGGCGCAGGAACTCATAGGAGGCGATCAGGTTCGCGGTGTCCTCGCGCCCGATGTAGCCGCCCTCGCCCAGCGCCGTCAGCGCGTCGACGGTGGACGCCACGTGCAGCGACTCGTCGCTGCGGCCGTGCACGAGCTGCAGGAGCTGCGCGGCGAACTCCACGTCGCGCAGCCCGCCGCTGCCCAGTTTGAGTTCTCGGCCGCGGACATCGGCGGGCACCAGCTGCTCGACGCGGCGCCGCATGGCCTGCACCTCGGGCACGAAATCCTCGCGCTCGCAGGCGGTCCACACCATCGGCGTCAGCGCCTCGAGGTAACGCTGAGCCAGCTCGGGGTCGCCGGCGGCGGCGCGGGCCTTCATCAGCGCCTGGAATTCCCAGGTCTTGGCCCAGCGCTGGTAATAGGCGACATGGGACTCCACGGTGCGAACCAGCTCGCCGTGCCGGCCCTCCGGGCGCAGGCCGGCGTCCACCTCGAAGAACGCCGACGACGCCACCCGCATCATCTCCCCGGCGACGCGGGTGGTGAGCGGGTCGGCGTTCTCGCCGACGAAGATCACGTCGACGTCGCTGACGTAGTTCAGTTCCCGCGCCCCGCATTTGCCCATCGCGATGACCGCCAGCCGCGGGGCCTGCCGGTCGCCGCACACGGTGCCCTCGGCCACCCGCAGCGCCGCCGCCAACGCGGCGTCGGCGAGGTCGGACAGGTGGGCGCCGACGGTGACGAACGGCAGCACCGGCTCGTCCTCCACGGTGGGCGCCAGGTCTAATGCGGCCAGCACCAGCAGCCGGTCGCGGTAGAGAACCTTCAGTCGGTGCACGATGGTGCCCGGCGCTCCGGAGAATTCCTCGACACATTGCAGGAAGGCGCGGGTCAGCTGGTCCCGGTTCGGTAGTTTGACGTTGCCGCGCAACAGCTTCCAGGACTGCGGGTTGGCGGCCAGATGGTCGCCCAGCGCCAGCGACGAGCCCAGCACCGCGAACAGCCGTCCGCGCAGACTGCGTTCGCCGAGCAGCGCCGCGTTCAGCTCGTCCCATCCGGTGTCGGGGTTCTCCGACAGCCGGATCAGCGCGCGCAGCGCGGCGTCGGCGTCCGGGGCGCGCGACAGCGACCACAACAGGTCGACGTGCGCCTGGTCGTCGTGTTGGTCCCAGCCCAGTTGCGCGATCTGGTCACCAGCCCGGCGGTCCATCAGTCCGAGCCGGCCGACGCTGGGCAACTTGGGTCGTTGCGTCGCGGGCTTAGTCACGACACGCGCCGACGACGAAGCGGAGCGGTCAGGAGGAGTGGCGCCACAGATACCGACGGTAGCGCAACGCGCTACAGCGACAGATACGACCGCAACTCGAACGGCGTCACATGGCTGCGGTAGTTCGCCCACTCGGCGCGCTTGTTACGCAGGAAGAAGTCGAATACGTGCTCCCCCAACGCTTCTGCGACCAGTTCGGAGGACTCCATGGCGCGCAGCGCGTTGTCCAGGCTGGTGGGCAGCTCGCGGTAGCCCATGGTGCGGCGTTCCTCCGGTGTGAGGTCCCACACGTTGTCCTCGGCCTGCGGACCCAGCACGTATCCCTTCTCGACTCCGCGCAGTCCGGCGGCCAGCAGCACCGCGAACGCCAGGTAGGGGTTGCACGCCGAGTCCGGGCTGCGCACCTCGACGCGTCGCGACGAGGTCTTGTGCGGCGTGTACATCGGCACCCGCACCAGCGCCGAACGGTTGGCCGCACCCCAGGACGCGGCGGTGGGCGCCTCGCCGCCGTGCACCAGCCGCTTGTAGGAGTTCACCCACTGGTTGGTGACGGCGCTGATCTCCGAGGCGTGCTCCAGGATTCCCGCGATGAAGGATTTGCCGACTTCGGACAATTGCAGCGGGTCGTCGTCGCTGTGGAAGGCGTTGACGTCCCCCTCGAACAGGCTCATGTGGGTGTGCATCGCCGAACCGGGGTGCTGGCCGAACGGCTTGGGCATGAAGGTCGCCCGCACGCCCTCCTCCAGCGCCACCTCTTTCATGATGTAGCGGAAGGTCATCACGTTGTCGGCCATGGACAGTGCGTCGGCGAACCGCAGGTCGATCTCCTGCTGGCCGGGCGCGCCCTCGTGGTGGCTGAATTCCACCGAGATGCCCATGAATTCCAGCGCCTCGACGGCGTGGCGGCGGAACTTCGACGCCGACTCGTGCACCGCCTGATCGAAGTAGCCGGCGTTGTCGATCGGAGTGGGTTCACTGCCGTCTTCGGCGCCGGGCTGCAGCAGGAAGAACTCGATTTCGGGGTGCACGTAGCAGGAGAAGCCGAGGTCGTTGGCCTTCTGCAGCTGGCGGCGCAACACGTGCCGCGGGTCGGCCCAGGACGGCGAACCGTCCGGCATGGTGATGTCGCAGAACATCCGCGCGGAGTGGTGGTGGCCGGCCTTGGTCGCCCAGGGCAGCACCTGGAAGGTGGACGGGTCGGGGTGCGCGACGGTGTCGGACTCCGAGACCCGGGCGAAGCCCTCGATCGAGGATCCGTCGAAGCCGATGCCCTCTTCGAAGGCGCCCTCGAGTTCGGCCGGTGCGATCGCCACCGACTTGAGGAAACCGAGCACGTCGGTGAACCACAGTCGGACGAAGCGGATGTCGCGCTCTTCCAGGGTGCGGAGTACGAACTCCTTCTGGCGATCCATACCCGCACACTAGGCACGGTCTGTTAAATCGGTGTTACGGACGCCACGCCAGACACGTTGCGCGGGCGCTACGCCCGGCACCGCAAGTTCGGTGGCGGCGGCGTCAGATCCATGAAGTACCGCATCACCGCGGCGTCCACGCAATTGTTCCCGTCGAACACGACGGTGTGCTGGGTTCCGTCGAAGGAGATGAGCGAGCCGCCCAGTTGACGGGCCAGGTCCACCCCCGCCTGATAGGGGGTGGCCGGATCGTGGGTGGTGGAGACCACCACCACTTTTCCGGCCGGAGCGGGCGCGGCGGCGTGTGGTGTCGAGGTCGGCGGCACCGGCCACAGCGCGCAGATGTCACGCGGGGCCGACCCGGTGAACTGTCCGAAGCTGGTGAAGGGGGCCACTTCGCGCAGGCGCCGGTCGGCGGTGACCCAGGAGGCGGCGTCGGTGGGCGTCGGCGCGTCGACGCATCGAATCGCGTTGAACGCATCCTGGCCGTTGTCGTAGTGGCCCTGCTTGTCGCGGCCGTTGTAGTCGTCGGCCAGCACCAGCAGATCGCCCGCGTCGGTGCCGCGCTGCAGACCCAGCAGGCCGCTGGTCAGATATTTCCAATGCTGCGGGGTGTAGAGCGCGTTGATGGTGCCGGTGCTGGCGTCGGCGTAGCTCAGGCCGCGCGGGTCGGACGTCTTGCCCGGCTTGGTCACCAGCGGATCGATCAGTGCGTGGTAGCGGTTGACCCATTGGGCGGGGTCGGTGCCCAGCGGGCAAGCGGTCGACTTGGCGCAGTCGGCGGCGTAGTCGTTGAACGCCGTCTGAAAGCCCGCCATCTGGTTGATGGTCTGCTCGATCGGCCCGATCGTCGGGTCGATGGCGCCGTCGAGCACCATGGCCCGCACGTGCGGGGCGAACCGTTCGATGTAGGCGGTGCCCAACTCGGTGCCGTAGCTGTAGCCCAGATAGTTGATCTGCTCGTCACCGAGCGCCTGGCGCACCATGTCCATGTCCCGGGCCGTCGACGCGGTGCCGATGTTGGCCAGGAACGCCTGACCCATCCGCTGGGCGCACTGCTGGGCCAACTGCCGGTACACCCCCTCGATGCGGGCCACCCCGGCCGGGCTGTAATCGACCATCGGGTCGCGCCGGTAGGCGTCGAATTCGGCGTCGCTGCGGCAGCGCAATTCCGGTGTCGAGTGGCCGACGCCGCGGGGGTCGAAGCCCACCAGATCGAAATGACGGGCGATGTCGGTGTCCTTGAGGTTGGCGGCCATTCCGGCGACCAGGTCGACCGCCGAGGCGCCGGGTCCGCCCGGGTTCAACAACAGCGACCCGAGTCGCTGGCCGCTGGCCGGAACCCGGATCACCGCCAGCTTCGCTTGTGCGCCAGCGGGTTTGTCGTAGTCAACGGGTACCGCCACGGTCGCGCACTGCGCGGAGGGCAGGTCGGTCAGGTCGCCGACGAAATCGCGGCACGATCCCCAGCCCTGCTGTGCCGTCGCGGCCGGCGCCGCGGGGAGCTGGTTCTGCCCGGTTCCGGGATCCGGTTCGGGAGTTGCGGCGGCAAGCGGCTCCTGCCCGCAGATGACCAGTCCGAACGACAACAGCGCCGAGCTCACCGTTCTCAGGCGCAACATGGCCGAAATCGTCTCACCTTCCGCAGGGGCAGTTGGACGCGAAACGATTACTCCTTGGTTTCGAATCGATCGCCCACGGCCTGTCCACCAGCCCCCGACGCCGACAGTGATTCTCACGACGCGACGCGCCGGCGCAGCGTCGTGAGAATCGCGGTGGGCGCAGGGTTGCGGGCCGTCAGCACGTCGCGCCGCTGGGCGGCGCCGTGCCGTTGACCAGGTACGCGGTGATGTGGTCGTCGATGCAGTTGTTGCCCTGGAACACCACCGTGTGCTGGGTTCCGTTGTAGGTGAGCAGCGAGCCGTGCAGCTGGTTAGCCAGGTCCACCCCAGCCTGGTACGGCGTCGCCGGGTCGTGGGTGGTCGACACCACGACGGTCGGTGGCAGACCGGGTGCGGTGACGGCGTGCGGGCGGCTGGTCGGCGGCACCGGCCAGAACGCGCAGGTGCCCAGTGGTGCGAATCCGGTGAACTTGCCGTAGCTCATGAACGGTGCGAGCTCACGGGACCGGCGATCCTCGTCGACCACCTTGGCGCGGTCGGTGATCGGCGGCTGATCGACGCAGTTGATGGCCACCCGGGCGTCGGTGGAGTTGTTGTAGTGGCCGTGCGAGTCGCGGCGCATGTACATGTCGGCCAGCGCCAGCATGGTGTCGCCGCGGTGTTCGTCGGCCAGTTCTTTCAGACCGTCGGTCAGGTGGTGCCACAGGTTCGGTGAGTACAACGCCATGATGGTGCCCACGATCGCGTCGCTGTAGCTCAGCCCGCGCGGGTCTTTCGTCTTCGCGGGCCTGCCCACCTGCAGGTTGTCGGGGTCGACCAGGGGGTCGATCAAATCGTGGTAGACCGCGACGGCCTTGGCCGGGTCGTTGCCCAGCGGGCAGCTCGGGTCTTTGGCGCAGTCGGCGGCGTAGTCGTCGAACGCGTCCTGAAATCCCTTGGCCTGCCGCAGGTCCGCTTCGATCGGATCGGCGTTGGGATCCACCGCGCCGTCCAGGATCATCGCCCGCACGTTCTGCGGGAAGGCCTCCGCGTAGGCCGAGCCGATTCGGGTGCCGTAGGAGTAGCCCAGGTAGGTCAGCTTGGCGTCGCCCAGCGCTTTGCGGATCTCGTCAAGATCCCGCGCGACGGCGACCGTCCCGACGTTGGCCAGGAATTCCTTGCCCATCTTGTCGACGCAGCGCTGCACGAACTGCTTGGTCTCGTTCTCCATGTGCTCCACGCCGGCCTGGCTGTAGTCGACGTTCGGTTCGGTCCGCAGCCGGTCGTTGTCGGCGTCGGAGTTGCACCAGATCGCGGGGCGGGAATTCGACACGCCGCGCGGGTCGAAGCCCACCAGGTCGAAGTGTTCGTGCACCCGCTTGGGCAGCGAGGAGAAGATGCCCAGCGCCGCCTCGACGCCGGACTCGCCGGGTCCCCCGGGGTTGATCACCAGCGAACCGATTTTCTCCCCGCTGGCCGGGAACCTGATCAGCGCCAGCGATGCCGTGCCGGCGTCGGGATGGGCATAGTCGACGGGCACGGCCAGCTTGCCGCACATGGCGTTGCCCGGAATCTTCGTGTTGGGGTTGGAGCTGCGGCACGGCGTCCACACCACCGGCTGGCCCAGCCGCGGCTCGGCCATGTGTGCCCGTCCGGCGACCACGCGGACGCAGCCCGCCGAAGTCAGTACCACAGCGGCCAGCGCGGTCCAGACCAGCAGTGAGCGCGCGATTCTGTCGCGGCGAGTCAGGCACATGGGTCCCAATCGTGCCAGAGAGCGTGCACATTCCTGGTCAGCGGCCGAACCGGCCCTAGCGCGGACGCACGCCGATGGCGTTTCTCACACCTCGGTGCGCCCGCAGCAACGAGGTGGCAGAATGACGGGGTCAGACGAACCCGGGGACCCGGTAGGGCCTCGAGGATCGACCCGACCACCAATTAGGACAATGATGTCTGAGAACGTCTATGGTTCGAATTCTGCTGCCGTCTCGGCGCCGCGGCCCAAGATCCGCACCCACCACCTGCAGAAATGGAAGGCCGAAGGCCACAAGTGGGGAATGCTGACGGCCTATGACTACTCGACCGCGCGGGTCTTCGAGGAAGCCGGCATCCCGGTGCTGCTGGTCGGCGACTCCGCCGCCAACGTCGTGTACGGCTACGACACCACGGTGCCGATCTCGATCGACGAGTTGATCCCGCTGGTCCGCGGTGTGGTGCGGGGCGCGCCGCACGCACTGGTCGTCGCAGACCTGCCGTTCGGTAGCTACGAGGGCGGGCCCGCTATGGCGCTGGCCTCGGCCACCCGGTTCATGAAGGAGGGCGGCGCGCACGCCGTCAAGCTGGAGGGCGGCGAGCGGGTCGCCGAGCAGATCGCGTGCCTGACCGCGGCGGGCATCCCGGTGATGGCCCACATCGGCTTCACCCCGCAGAGCGTGAACACCCTCGGCGGCTTCAAGGTGCAGGGCCGCGGTGATGCCGCCGAACAGACCGTCCACGACGCGATCGCGGTCGCCGAAGCGGGTGCGTTCGCCGTGGTGATGGAGATGGTGCCGGCCGAGCTGGCCACCCAGATCACCGGGAAGCTGACCATCCCGACGGTGGGCATCGGGGCCGGGCCCAACTGCGACGGCCAGGTGCTGGTCTGGCAGGACATGGCCGGGATGAGCGGCGGCAAGGCCGCCCGGTTCGTCAAGCGATTCGCCGATGTGGGTGACCAATTGCGGCGCGCCGCAATGCAATACGCCAATACGCCGACGAGGTGGCCAGCGGCGCCTTCCCGGCCGACGAGCACTGCTTCTAGAACTTCTCAGCGACGGACGGTCCTGAGCCGGTTCGTTAATTTTTGGTGTGGCACCCTATGTGCGACCCCTGACCCATGCGCTCTCCCGGAGAAGAAGATGCCTACTAAGGCGCCAAAGTCGGCGCGACATTTGGAGGTCGAGCGCAAGTTCGACGTCGTCGAGTCGACGGTGACACCGTCGTTCGAGGGCATCGCGGCGGTGGCCCGAGTCGAGAAATCGCCCACCGAGGAGCTCGACGCGGTCTACTTCGACACCCCCGGGGCAGGATCTGGCACGCAACCGGATCACGTTGCGCCGCCGCACCGGCGGGTCGGACGCGGGCTGGCACTTGAAGTTGCCGGCCGGCCCCGATTCCCGCACCGAGATCCACGCTCCCCCTGGACGCGTCCGACTCCGACACCGTGCCGGCCGAGTTGCTGGACGTGGTGCTGGCGATCGTCCGCGACCGCCCGGTCGAACCGGTCGCGCGCATCACCACCCGCCGCGAGATCCAGGTGCTCTACGGCGCCGACGGCGCCGCGCTGGCCGAGTTCTGCAACGACCACGTCACGGCGTGGTCGGCCGCGGACACCGACGACACCGGCCCCGCCGAGCAACAGTGGCGCGAATGGGAACTCGAATTGCGCGGAACCGACGAGAAGCGCAACGGCAACGCGGATCTCCAGCTGCTCGACCGGCTGAGCAACCGCCTGCTGGATGCCGGCGCGGCGCCGGCCGGGCACGGCTCGAAGCTGGCCAAGGTGCTGGGCTCGACGGCGCAGCCCGCGCCGGGTCCCGAGCCGACCGACCCGGTCCATCGCGCTGTGGCCCAGCAAGTCGACGAGCTGCTGGTGTGGGACCGTGCCGTGCGCGCCGACGTCTTCGACTCGGTCCATCAGATGCGGGTGACCACGCGCAAGATCCGCAGTCTGCTCAAGGAATCCCGGGAATCGTTCGGGTTGGCCGACGACGCCTGGGTTCTCGACGAGATGCGCGAGCTCGCCGGGGTGCTGGGGGTGGCGCGCGACGCCGAGGTGCTCGGCGAGCGTTACGAGCGCGCGCTGAAGAGTCTGGATCCCGCGTTGGTTCGCGGACCGGTGTGGGAACGCCTGGTCGACGGCGCCCAGCGTCGCTATCAGGCGGGGCTGCGGCGCTCGCTGAGTGCGATGCGGTCCAAGCGCTACTTCCGGTTACTGGACGCGCTGGACGCGATTGCGACGGCGCCGCCGGTCACCGTGTCGGGACAGGAACCTGCGCCGGTGACGATCGACGCGGCGTATCGGGGGGTGCGCAAGGCCGCGAAGAAGGCCCTGGCAGCCGAGAAAGTTGCCGAGCAGGCCGCCGACGCCGACGAGGCGCTGCACGCAATCCGCAAGCGCGCCAAGCGTTTGCGTTATACCGCGGCGGCCACCGGCGCCAACCGCGTGGCCCAGCAGGCCAAGGTCATCCAGACGTTGCTGGGTGACCATCAAGACAGCGCGGTCAGCCGCGAGCACCTGCTGACGCAGGCCGACCTCGCCCACGCCGCCGGCGAAGACACCTTCACCTACGGGTTGCTATACCAGTTGGAGAGCGACCTGGCCGACTCCAGCCGTCAGCAGTTGGATGCGGCGCTGAGCGCACTGGACAAGGCGGTGCGCGCCGACCGGCGCTGAAGCTGAGCGCGGGAGACGTTTTCAGCTGCGGCGGGTGAGCGAGTTTCCAGGCCCGGCGTCCAGTACCGCCGCCGGGAGTTTCCTGAACGCAGCCCCAATCTCAGGTCAGCGCGGGAGACGGTCGAGCCAGTCAGTGTTTCCGTCAACCGATTTACCGCCGATGACGACCGTGGGCACGCCGGGCTCGGGCAGATCGCGCAGCAAGGCGAGGTTGTTCGCGGCGATGGTGCGCGCGTCGTAGGGCACGGGCAGGCCGAGCTTGATCAGTTCTTGCGCCGACGGCGGCGCCCCGACGCGGTCGGCCAGACCAGCGAGCTGATCGTTGCTCAGATCTGTCGCACCTTCTTCTTTAGGTTGCTGATCGGCGGAGAAGATCTGCTCGATGAACTGCCAGCTGATGTCGCTCGACTGCGAGTGATCGGCGACGATGAAGGACGCGTAAATGGCACGGACGTCGTAAGTGCCGCTGGCCGAGTACTTTTCGAGGAAGTTGACGAATCGCAGATCGATATGCAGACGACCGGCCTCGATGCGGCGACCGATCTCGGCGCCCTGCTCGCGGAGCAACCTCCCGCTGTAGGGGCACAGCGGGTCCAGGTACAACTCGATCTGGCCCGGGGCCGCCGGGTCGCCGATCGACAGGATGTCACCGGCCGGCGCGGCATCGGCCGCATACGCGGGTCCGGCGCCGGGGATACACACCAGGATCACCCCGAGGAGGCCGAGCGTCATCGCGACAGCAAGCGATGTTCCTGCGGGCCGTTTCACGAAGGAGATTCCGGTGGCGCTCGCCGTCATGGTCACCATCATGTCGGACGGGTCAGGTCAGCGAGCGCGGGGCGGACGAGTTGGCCTGTAAGCCGGATTCTGTTCCCCACCGCCGCGGCGTTAACCAACGGCGGCACGGCGGCGACCATCCATCTGGACACACCGTTGCCGGGTGCCTCGAGCGGCCTACCCGCAGACTCGGGCGAGCAGCCCTCGGGCGTCTGCGCGACCGCACTTGTGGTGCGGCCATTCTTGGCCTTGCTTCGGGTGGGGTTTGCCGAGCCATCCCGGTCACCCGGGATGCTGGTGCGCTCTTACCGCACCGTTTCACCCTTACCACCGCGAGGGTGGCGGTCTGTTCTCTGTGGCACTTTCCCGCGAGTCACCTCGGATTGCCGTTAGCAATCACCCTGCTCTGTGAAGTCCGGACTTTCCTCGACACGGAGCTACCCGAGCCCGTGCCGCGGCCGCCCAGCCAACTCGTCCGCGTCGAACACCGTACCCCGCACGAGAAGTGCAGGCCAGCGTGGACAAGTTCGCCCGGGACCGCTATGTGGAATAAGCCGGGGAATTCCGCCCGGATCCGCGCCCATACTGAGATTCATGAGGTCGTCCATCTTCGTCTGGCTGTCGGTCGTTGCCGCACTGCCGGTGTTCGCCCCCACCGCGGCCGCAGATCCCGACCAGTTCCCGAGTCTGAGCTACTACGGCGCGGTCAACACCGCCGATTACCAGAATTACTCGGCCTACATGACCTCCGGTGTGCAATTCGCGACCCCGACCGGCTATCGGTGCCGGATGATGTTCGTGCACAAGCAGAACGGCGCGTACATGTCTTGTTGGGGAAGCCTGCCGGGCACCGAGTACAACCACGTCGGATTGGTTTATGCGCCCGGCGTGAGCAAGGACGCGGCGGTCTTCTCGAACGTCGATCTGTCGGCGATGGACGCCATTCCGTCCGGCCCCGGCGTGACCGGCCGCTCCTTGACCGCCCAGGACTACAAATTGCTGCCCATTCACAGCAAGATCGTCTACACCGACGGGCCGCTGCAGACGTGCGGCGTGGATCAGACGATGACCGCCTGCGAACTCGTCGACGGCGAGCAAAAACACGGGTTCGTCATCTCGCCGCAGGGGCAGCTGGGTTTTTTAACGCGTCCTCGCTCAGAGGTAGGCCGTCTGGTTGACCAGACGGACCGACGACGCCCCCGTCGGGATAGAACTCGGCGATGCTCAGCGAGGCGAGGTCCAGATGCAGCCGGTACAGCATGCCCGACCCGGCGTCCAATGCCATCCGCAGCAGCATCTTGATCGGCGTGACATGGGAGACCACCAGCACGTTTTCGCCGCCGTGGGCGGCGATGATGCGGTCGCGGCAGCGGCGAACCCGGCGCAGCACGTCGTCGAAACTCTCTCCGCCCGGCGGGACGGTGCCGGTGTCGTAGAGCCAGCGGCGGTGCAGTTCGGGGTCGCGTGCTGCTGCCTCGCCGAAGGTCAACCCCTCCCACGCTCCGAAGTCGGTCTCGATCAGATCTTCGTCGACGGTGACGTCGAGGCCGAGCGCCCGGGCTGCCGTCGTCGCGGTGTCGTGGGCGCGCTGCAGCGGTGAGGAGATCACCGCCGCGATCCCCCTGCGCTGGTTCAGATATCGGGCCGCCAATCCCGCTTGGCGCCAACCGACTTCGTTCAGCGGCGGGTTGCCGCGACCCGAGTAGCGACGCTGCGCCGAGAACTCGGTCTGCCCATGGCGCAACAGCAGCAGCCGGGTCGGGGTGCCGCGGGCGCCGGTCCAGCCCGGGCCGATGGTCGCGTCGGCCGGGGTCTGCGTCGCCGCCTTGCGAGCCGCGTCGTTGAGCGGCACCGCGACCTTCTCATCGCGCCGGTCGGTCTGGGCCGCCGCGTCCATGGCCTCGTTGGCAAGCCGGTCGGCGTACGCGTTCTGTTCCCGGGAGATCCACGAATAGCTGATCCGGCGAAACCGCGACGCCAGCGCCTGCGCCTGCGCGTGCAGTTCCACCAGGTCGGGGTGCTTGACCTTCCAGCGCCCCGACATCTGCTCGACCACCAGCTTGGAGTCCATCAGGACCGACACCTCGGTGGCGCCCATCTTCACCGCGTCGTCGAGGCCGGCGATCAGTCCCCGGTACTCGGCGACGTTGTTGGTGGCGCGCCCGATGGCGTGCTTGGACTCGGCCAGCACGGTCTGGCGATCCGCGCTGAACACCACCGCGCCGTAGCCGGCGGGCCCCGGGTTACCCCGCGACCCGCCGTCGGCTTCGATGACGACTTTCACCGCTCAAAGCCCCTTGATCCGCAACAGGATCGCGCCGCACTCCGGGCACCGCAGCACCTCGTCTTCGGCGGCCGCGTTGATCCGGGCCAGTTCACCGCGGCCGATCTCGATCCGGCAGGCTCCGCACCGGTGACCCTGTAGCTGGCCGGCGCCCGGTCCTCCCCCGGCGCGCAGCCGTTCGTAGAGCGCCGCGAGGTCGGGGTTCAGCGATGCGGCCAGCGCGTCGCGGCGGGAGCTGTGCTCAGCGCGGGTCTGGTCGATCTCGGCCAGGGCGGCGTCGAGGTCCCGCTGCGCGTCGGCCAGCTCGACCTGCAGCTTTGCAATGCTGGTGTCTTCGACGGCTTGCTGCGCCTGCAGCTCCTCGCGGCGCTCCATGACTTCCAGCAGCGAATCCTCCAGGCTGGATTGGCGGCGCTGCAGGGTCTCCAGCTCGTGCTGCAGGTCGGACTGCTGTTTGGCGTCGGCGGCGCCGGCAGCCAGCAACGATCGGTCGCGGTCCTCGCGCTTGCGGACCGCGTCGATCTCGGACTCCAACCGTGATACCTCGGCGTCCATGTCCTCCACCGCGATCCGCACGGCCCCCAGCCGGTCGCTGGCGGCGCTGTGCTCACCCTGTACCCGCTCGAAGGCCTCCCGCTGCGGCAGGTGGGTGGCCCGATGCGCGATGCGGGACAGCTCGGCGTCCAGCGTCGCCAATTCCAGGAGCGAACGCTGCTGCGCCACTTCGGCTTTCATCAATGATCTCCAGGTCTCTCACTCAGCACTGGTGTCCCGTGCCCAGATTCCACGGATCGGTGCGCAGGGTGGATACCCGCACCGGCAGCGATCCACCGAACTGCGTTCTCAGCACGCCAGCCGCCTGAGCGCACCACGGGAATTCGCTGGCCCAATGTGCCACGTCGACCAGCGCCACCGCGGAGGCCCGGCGATGCTCGTCGGCGGGGTGGTGCCGCAGGTCGGAGGTGACGTAGGCCTGCACGTCGGCGGCGGCGACCGCGCCCAGGAACGAGTCGCCCGCTCCCCCGCACACCGCCACCCGCGCCACCGGCCGGTCCGGGTCGCCGGCGGCGCGCACCCCCACGATGTGCGCGGCAACGCGGCATCGACGCGCGCGACGAAGTCGCGCAGCGGTTCGGGTTTGCGCAGCGTGCCGATGCGGCCCAGCCCGGTGCCGGCGGGCAGCGCCGCCATGGTGAAGACGTCGAAGGCGGGCTCCTCGTAGGGTGGGCGCGGCGCATGGCGGCCAGCACCGCTTCCCGGGCACGGGCGGGCGCGACGACCTCGACGCGGTCCTCGGTCACCCGTTCGACGGTGCCGACGCTGCCGATCGCCGGGTTGGCCCCGTCCAGCGCCAGGAACTGGCCGATGCCGGTGACACTCCAACTGCAGTGCGAATAGTCGCCGATGTGGCCGGCGCCGGCGGCGAAGACGGCCTCGCGCACCGCGTCGGCGTTGGGCTGCGGCACGTAGATGACCCACTTGTCGAGCTCGGAGGCGGCCGGCGAGCGGTCCAGGACGGCTTCCACGGCGAGCCCGAGCGCATCGGCCAGCGCGTCGGACACCCCCGGTGCCGCCGAGTCGGCGTTGGTGTGCGCGGTAAACAGCGCGCGACCCGAGCGGATGAGCCGGTGGATCAGGGCGCCTTTGGGCGTGCTCGCCGCCACGGTGTCCACACCGCGCAGCAGCAGCGGGTGGTGCGCCAGCAGCAGGCTGCGGTCGGGCACCTCGTCGACGACGGCCGGTGTCGCGTCGACGGCGATGGTCACCGACTCGATCACGTCGTCGGGGTCGCCGCACACCAGGCCCACGGAGTCCCACGACTCGGCCAGCCGCGGCGGATAGGCCTCGTCCAGCACGCCGATGACCTCGGCCAGCCGCACGCTCATCGGCAACTCCCGCTGGGCACCGGCGTCCGCGTTTCGGCGATCGCGTCGACCAACCGCGGCCACTCGGGCCGTACCGCCGCGCGCAGGTATCCGCCGTCCAGGCCGACGAAAGTGTCGCAGCGTCGTACCGCAATACCCTTGTCGCGCAACTTGTTTCGCATCGATTCTACGGCACCGAACAGCACGAACGGGGCGCGCCCGTCGACCACCGTCACACCGGCGGCCCGCAGGCCTGCCACCATCGCCGCGCGCAGCTGCACCAGCCGCTCGGCGTCGGCGGCCGCCGCGGCGACGGCCCGCGGCGCGCAGCAGGCCTCGATGGCGGTCAGTTGCAGCGTGCCCACCGGCCAGTGCGGCCGGGCGGCGGTCAACCGGGCCAGCAGATCCGGCGCGCCCAGCGCGTAGCCCACCCGCAGGCCGGCCAGCGCCCACGTCTTGGTGAGGCTGCGCAACACCAGCACGTCGGGCAGCGCGTCGCCGGCCAGCGACTGCGGCTCGCCGGGCACCGCGTCGGCGAACGCCTCGTCGACAACCACGATCCGGCCCGGCCGGCGCAGCGCCAGCAGCTGCTCGCGGGTGTGCAGCACCGACGTCGGGTTGGTCGGGTTCCCCACCACCACCAGGTCGGCGTCCTCGGGCACCTGCGCCCCGTCCAGAGTGAACGGCGGGGGCAGCACTACCTGGCACACCGGAATTCCTGCCGCGCCGAGCGCGACCTCGGGCTCGGTGAACGCGGGCGCGATCAGCGCCGCCCGCCGGGGTCGCAGGTTGGCCAGCAACGCGAACCCCTCGGCCGCACCGGCCAGCACCAGCACCTCCTCGCGGGCCCGGCCGTGCCGCGCGGCGACGGCCTGCTGCGCGGCACGCACGTCACCACTGCTGGGATAGGAGGCCAGGTCGGGCAGCCGCGCCGCCAGCCGCTCGAGCAACCACGACGGCGGCTGCGCGTGCCGGACGTTGACGGCGAAATCGAGCATCCCGGGCACGACGTCTTGATCGCCGTGATAGCGCGCCAGCGCAAGGCGAGTCGACGTGTGCTGATCCGGACTTGCCATCACTGGAACATTAGTGCGCCCGTGCGTAGACCAGGCATCCGGCGCACCTCGAGCGGTACCACGGCGCAGGCGTGGGCCTGCATCGACGACAATGGGAGCGTGACGGGCTCTATCGCGGACGAGATGCCGCAGTTGGTGATCTTCGACCTCGACGGCACTCTGACGGATTCGGCGGTCGGCATCGTGGCCTGTTTCCGGCATGCGCTCACCCACGTCGGCGCCCCGATCCCCGACGGCGACCTGGTCGCCATGATCGTCGGCCCGCCGATGGACGAGACGTTTCGCGGCATGGAGCTCAACGGGCGGGCCGAGGAGGCGTTCGCCGCATTTCGGGCCGAGTACGGCAGCCGCGGTTGGGCGATGAACAGCCTGTTCGACGGCATCGCACCGCTGCTGGCCGATCTCCAGGCGGCCGGTGTGCGGCTGGCGGTGGCGACCTCCAAGCTGGAGCCGACCGCCCGCCGCATCCTGGCCCATTTCGGGTTGGACCAGCACTTCGAGGTCATCGCCGGCGCTTGCCCGGACGGCTCGCGCCGGTCCAAGACCGAGGTGCTCGGCCATGCGCTGGCCCAGCTGGAACCGCTGCCCGAGCGGGTGTTGATGGTCGGTGACCGCAGCCACGACGTGGACGGCGCGGCCGCGCACGGCATCGACACGGTGGTGGTCGGCTGGGGCTACGGGCGCGCCGACTTTCCCGACCCGGTCGACGGTGCCGGGGTGCGGCATGTCACGACGGTCGACGAGCTGCGGAGGGCGTTGGGTGTCTGAGCCGAAATCGTTGCACGTGACCTTCGTCTGCTCGGGAAACATCTGTCGCTCGCCGATGGCCGAGAAGATGTTCGCCCATCAGATCCGGGAACGCGGCCTGGGCGACGTGGTGCGGGTCACCAGCGCCGGCACCGGCAACTGGCACGCCGGGGAGGGAGCCGACCGCCGCGCCAAACGGGTGCTGCGCGACCACGGTTACCCCACCGAGCATCGCGCCGCCCAGCTCAACGACGACCACCTGGCCGCGGATCTGGTGGTGGCGCTGGGGCGCAACCATGCCCGGATGCTGCGCGAGCTCGGGGTCGACGACAGCCGGCTGCGGATGCTGCGTTCGTTCGATCCCCGATCTGGTGCCTTCGTCCCCGACGTGGAGGATCCCTACTACGGCGATCATTCCGACTTCGTGGAGACGTTCGTGGTCATCGAGGCGGCGCTGCCCGGTCTGCACGACTGGGTCGACGAGCAGCTCGCGCGGAACGGTTCGGGTTGATGGCGCGCAGGACCCCGAGTCTGGCATTTCTGTTGCGGCCCGGATGGATCGCGCTGTGGCTGGTGTGCATCGCGTTCACCTACTTGTGCTTCACCGTGCTCGCCCCGTGGCAGCTGGGCAAGAACACCAGGACGTCGCGGGAGAATCAGCAGATCACCGACTCCTTGAACACCGCCCCGGTGTCACTGAAAACCCTTTTGCCACAGCAAAATTCGTCGGCACCGGATGCCCAGTGGCGCCGGGTGACGGCCACCGGACACTACCTTCCCAACGTGCAAGTGTTGGCCCGGCTGCGGGTGGTGGAGGGCGACCAGGCCTTCGAGGTGCTGGCACCGTTCGCCGTGGACGACGGGCCGATCGTGCTCGTCGACCGCGGATACGTCCGGCCCGAACCCGGTTCGCACGTTCCGCAGATCCCCCCGCCGCCGAGCCAGACCGTCACCATCACCGCGCGGCTGCGCGACTCGGAGCCGACCGTGGCGGGCAAGGACCCGTTCACCCGTGACGGTTATCAGCAGGTGTATTCGGTCAGCACCGAACAGGTTTCGGCGTTGACCAAGGTGCCGCTGGCGGGTTCGTATCTGCAGTGCTGGTGGAGGACCAGCCCGGTGGCCTGGGGGTGATCGGGCTGCCGCATCTGGATGCCGGGCCGTTCCTGTCCTACGGGATCCAGTGGATTCTGTTCGGCGTGGTGGCGCCCAGCGCGCTGGGGTATTTCGTCTACGCCGAATTGCGGGCGCGGCGCCAGGAGAAGCAACAACGATCGGCTACCGCACCTGGTGACCAGGGGCGCGCGTCGGCGCCGGCGGCGAAGACTGTCGAGGACAAGTTGGCCGACCGGTACGGTCGCCGGCGTTAGGGCCGCAGCGCCCCCGCCAGCACTAATACGGCGGCAGCCTGTACGGCCCGCGACAGCGTCACGGCGCGACGCAGGTCGTCGACGGTGGGCTGCCGTCCGTCACCCAGGGTCGGCCGGATCTGCAGCTCGTGCCGGTATTGGGTCGGGCCGCCCAGGCTGAGGCCCAGGGCACCGGCGAATGCCGCCTCGACGACACCGGCGTTGGGACTCGGATGCCGGACGGCGTCGCGGCGCCAGGCCCTGATCGCGCCCAGCGGCGAACCGCCGACCAGCGGCGCGCACCCGACCACTAGCACCGCCGCGAACCGCGCCGCCACGAAGTTCACCAGATCGTCCAATCGTGCTGCGGCCCAACCGAATCGCAGGTAGCGCGGCGAGCGGTAGCCGACCATCGCGTCCAGGGTGTTCACCGCCCGATAGGCCAGTACCGCGGGCGCACCGCCGACCGCCGCCCACAGCAGTGGCGCCACCTGGGCATCCGAGGTGTTCTCGGCCACCGACTCCAGCGTCGCGCGGTTCAGCCCGATCTCGTCCAGCACCGCCGGATCCCGCCCGCACACCGACGGCAGCAGCCGTCGGGCGGCCTCGACATCGCCGGCATCCAGTAGATCGGCCATCCGAGACCCGGTGCGCGCCAGCGTCGTTCCGCCCAGGGCCACCCAGGTGGCGATCGCGATGGCCAACACCCGGCCGACCGCGCGCTGCAGCACCGCACCCAGCACGCCCGCCGCGCCGACCAGCAGACTCACGTGCAGCGCGCCGGCCATCCGGGCGTCGCGGTAGGTGAACCGTTCCAGTGCCGCGGCAGCCGTACCGAACAGCGCCACCGGGTGGCCGCGTCGTGGATCGGCGAACACCAGATCGGCGAGGTAGCCCGCCGCAAGACCGGCCATCCGGGACTGCCGTACCGACAACACTTCGGCAGCGTCTCATATCGGAGGCGTATTCACTGACCGGCCCATCCGTGATCTACTCGGTTGATGGGGAAAGGATCCGCAAGGAGGCGGCCCGCGACCAGGGTCGCCGACCTGTTGAACCCGGCAGCGATGCTGATGCCGGCGGCCAATGTCATCATGCAACTGTCCCTGCCGGGCGTCGGGTATGGCGTGCTGGAGAGTCCTGTGGACAGCGGCAACGTCTACAAGCACCCGTTCAAGCGGGCCCGCACCACGGGCACGTACCTGGCGGTGGCGACCGTCGGGACCGAGTCCGACCGCAAACTCATCCGCGGTGCCGTCGACACGGCGCACCGCCAGGTGCGGTCCACCGCGTCAAGCCCGGTGTCCTACAACGCTTTCGACCCGAAATTGCAGCTGTGGGTGGCGGCCTGCCTGTACCGCTACTTCGTCGAACAACACGAATACCTGCACGGCCCGCTCGACGACGCCAGCGCCGACGCCGTCTACCAGGACGCCAAGAAGCTGGGCACCACACTGCAGGTGCCCGACCGCATGTGGCCACCGGACCGGATCGCCTTCGACGAGTACTGGAAGCGGTCCCTGGACGAGCTGCACATCGATCCGCCGGTGCGCGAGCATCTGCGCGGGGTGGCCTCGATGGCGTTCCTGCCGTGGCCGGTGCACGCGTCGGCCGGGCGCTTCAATCTGTTTGCGACGGCGGGGTTCTTGGCCCCGGAGTTCCGGGCCATGATGAACTTCGACTGGTCGGAGACCCAGCAGCGCCGGTTCGAGCTGCTCTTGACGGCGCTGCGGCTGGCCGACCGGCTGATCCCGAACGGCTTCTGGGTATTTCTGTATCAGATCTACTTGTGGGACATGAGGTTTCGCGCTCGGCGCGGCTGGCGAATCGTCTAGGCCGGCTGCACCCCGCGCGCGGCCCAGCTGAAGCTGCGCATCTCGGGCAGCCGGGGGGCGAGTTCGTCGGCGACCCGCCGGCCGATGCGGTCGGCATCGACGACGGTGAGGTTGGGGTCGACCCAGCCTTCGACTTCGACCCGCAGGGTACGACCGGTCCACCGGGCCCGCGCGTGCGCGTGGCGCACGCCCTCGGTTTCCGCGGCGACCTGTTCGGCGGTGGTGATGACCTGCGGGTCCACCCCGTCGAGTAGCCGGTGGCCGATCTCCGAACTGACCTCCCAGCCGACGTGGCAGATGAACCCGGTGACCGCGATGCCGGCCACACCGTCGGCCCAGCCCCAGCCCGCGGCCACCCCACACAGCCCCACCAGGGCGCCCGCCGAGGACAGCGCGTCCAGCCAGGAGTGCCGGGCATCGGCGATCAGCGTCGCCGACTGGATGCGGCGGCCGACCACCAATTTGTAGCGGGCCACCCACTGGTTTCCGGCGATGGCCACCAATGCCGCGGCGATGCCCCATCCGACATTGCGAGTTTCGCCGTGCCGCAACAGCTTTTCCACGCTCTGCATTCCGGCCACTGTGGCGCTGGCCCAGATAACCAGCGCGACACCTATGCCCGCGAGGTCCTCGGCGCGTTCGAATCCGTACGGGTGACGTTCGGAGGGCAGTCGTCGCGACGCCCGGAATCCGACGAACACCACCACGCTGGTCAATACGTCGGACAGGTTGTGCAGCGCGTCTCCCAGCAGAGCCACCGAGCCGGAGATCGCAGCGATCGCCAGCTCGATGAGGCCTGTCACGGCCAAGCCGACTGCACTGAGCGCAACGGCACGGTTGGCGCCGCGGCGCTCCGCCACGTCGTCGACGGCGTTGTCCAGGGGGAAAGCTGGTGGCGGGATCCCGGGTCCCGGTGATCTGATGCATGGGCTAAGCGTGCCACGCTCCACGGCCCCCAACTACCTGGCACCGACCGTGAAATCCACGATGCCGACGCGGCGTGTCGCGTCGTGCCGTTCACGCTCGACGCAGCGTTCTCAGCGCACGGTGGCGAAGAACTTGCGCACGTCCTCGACGAACAGCTCGGGCTGCTCGAGGGCGGCGAAGTGCCCGCCGCGCGGCATCGTGGTCCAGTGCGTGATGTGGTAGTTCGGCTCGCACCAGGACCGCGGCGCGGGCAGCACCTCTTTCGGGAAAGACGCAACGCCGGTGGGCAATTCGACGCGGCTGGTGTCGCCCCACACTTTGAAGCTCTCCCAGTACAGCCGCGCCGAGGACGCCGCGGTCTCGGTCACCCAGTACACCATCACGTTGTCCAGCAACTCGTCTCGCGTCAAAACGTTCTCCGGGTGGCCGTCGCAGTCCATCCATGCCCAGAACTTCTCCACGATCCAGGCCAGCTGCCCCACCGGAGAATCGACCAGGCCGTAGCCGAGCGTCTGCGGTCGCGTCGACTGCTGCTTGGAGTAGCCGGTGCCGCTTTTTGCGATGCTCAGCCAACGCGGCCAGCGCCGCCTGGTCCTCCGGGGTGGGGCTGGCCAGCGTCTCGCGGGTCGGCATGCCCAGCGGCATGTTCAGGTGGATCGCCGCGCAATTGCCACCGTTGCGTCCGATCTGGGTGGTGACGGCCGCACCCCAGTCGCCACCCTGCGCGCCGTAGCGGTCATAGCCCAGTCGGCCCATCAGCTCTTCCCACACCAGCGCGATCTTCGGCACGCCCCACCCGGTGCGGCCGGGCTTTCCGGAAAATCCGTAACCGGGTAGCGACGGGCACACCACGTGAAAGGCGTCCTCGGCGCGGCCGCCGTGGGCGGTGGGGTTGGTCAGCGGTTCGATGACTTTGTGGAACTCCACGATCGAGCCGGGCCAGCCGTGGGTGATCACCAGTGGGAAGGCGTCCTGGTGCGGGGATCGCTGATGGATGAAGTGGATGTCCAGGCCGTCGAATTGGTCGACGAAGTGGTCGAACCGGTTCAGCGCGGATTCCCTTGTGCGCCAGTCGTAGTCGTTGGCCCAGTAGGCGGCGAGGTCGCGGGTGTAGCGCAGCGGGATGCCCTGACTCCAGTCGTCCACGCATTCGGCTTCCGGCCAGCGGGTGCGGGCCAGTCGGGATTGCAGATCGTCGAGAACGGTGTCGGGGACGTCGATGCGGAACGGTTTCACCCGTCCGACCCTACTTCTGGGCGGCCAGCCAGTCGTCAATACGGGCCATGGTGACCGGCAGCGCCGCGCCGTCGAAGACGAGGTGATCGGCGCGGGGAATCTCCACGAAGGTCCCCTTTGCATACCGACCCGCGGTGATCGGAGCGATCTGTGGCGGCACGACTCGGTCGCATTCGCCTCGGATCAGCAGGACCGGTGTGGTGACTGCGGCGAAGTCGACCGTGGTGGCCTTGCCCCGGTCCAGGAACGGGAAGACCATCTCGCAGTAGGCTCGCCCCGACTCGTAGACGAATTCGCCGTACATCTCGCGGGCGCCCGCCTCGGTCTGCGCATTGGCGACCCACCGCCGAAACCGTTGCCATGTCGGAGGATTCAGCGGCTTTGCCCAGGGCCTGGGGTGCAGAAAGTGTCTGCCGAAGAGGCCGCCGAAGCTGCGCACGGTCGGCGGAGTGGCAGCGACGATACCGGCGGCCGGTGAGGGGCAGGCGGCGACGACGCCGGCATGACGCGTCCGTGCGGCCACCAATTGCGCCAGCAAGCCGTCCAGCGACAATCCCACCAGGAGTGGAGGCGAGTCCAGCGAGTCGACCAGCGCGGCGAGATCGTCGGTGTAGTCGCGCATGCTCAGCGACGCGATCTTCGTCGCGCCCTCTTGCGGAGGCAGTTCATGATGGCGCAGCGTCGGCGTGTGCACGGTGTAACCGCGCTCCTCGAAGGCACCCGCGCCGGACCCCACATGTCGCCGCGGCCCCACGTCCCGTGGATCAGGACGACATGCTCGATGTCGGGCATCCGCGCTACTTCTGAGCGTCCTTGATCAGAGTGCTGATCTGCTCGAGCAGTTGGCGCATGTCGGCGCGCATCGCGTCCACCGCCGCATACAGGTCGGCTTTGGTCGCCGGTTGCTGGTCCGACGACAGCGGCCGCACCGGCGGCCCCGACGTCTGACGTGCGCTGCTGCTGAAAGAGCCAGGTAGGTCGCTCACGCCAACGAGCGTGCCATACCCGCTCGGACTCGTCCACGAGACCGGCTCGCCGAGCGCGGGACTATGGCTGAAAAGCGCTGCCGATCAGTGCGTAGGCCACACGCTCGGCGCCACTCGCGGCTCAGCCGAGCAGGAAGTCCGCGCAGCGTTCGCCGATCATGATCGACGGCGCGTTGGTGTTGGCCCGCGGGATCCTGGGCAGTGCCGAGGCGTCGGCGACCCGCAATCCCGCCACGCCCCGCACCCGCAACTGTTCGTCCAGCGCGCTGTCGGACGCACTGCCCATCGCGACGCTGCACGCCGGATGTGCCGTGGTGATCGCCGTCTGCCTGACCGACTCCTCGATATCCATGCCGGGCCCCGGTAGCCGCTCGGCGCCGACGGCGGACGCGATGGGCTCGGTGCCGATGATCTCCCGGGACCGCTGCACCGCCCGGGTCAGCGCGTCGACGTCCTCGCGCTCGGAGAGCAGATTCAGCCGGATCACCGGTGGCGCCAAAGGATCGGACGAGCGGATCGAGACGCTGCCGCGGCTCTTGGGTGTCCAGTACGAATGCAGCATCGTGACGGTGGGAACCAGCTTCTTGGACTGCGGATCGGCCAGGGCATCGGCGGGGCTGAACACCAATTGGAAGTCGCAGGCCGGCAGGTCGGGCTGGGAGCGGATATGCGCCACCGCTTCGCATCCGTTGCTGGTGAGCTTGCCGCGCCGATGTAACAGCCACTGCAGCAACCACTTTGGATTCGCGGCGTCGGCCAGCCCGACATGGCCGGGGGCCAGCGACCAGATTGCGAACGCATTGGGGTGATCGGTCAGGCCCTGTCCGACGTTCGGGCTGTCGGCAACGGGTGCGACTCCGAGGCTGCGCAGCCGGTCGGCGGGCCCGATGCCGGAGAGCTGCAGCAGTTGCGGTGTGCCGAACGCTCCGGCGCTCAGCACCACCTCGCGCGCGGCGAACGCCTGCTGGGCGCGACCGCGGCGGCGGTATTCGACGCCGACCGCGCGGCCGCCCCGGATGAGCACGCGGCCGACGTCGGCCCGGGTGACGACGGTCAGGTTACGCTGGTTGCGCAGGTAGGCGCGCGCGGTGGTCCAGCGCTGGCCCCGGTAGATGGTGACCGGGGTGATCGCCGCGCCGTCGAGTCCGGGGCCGCTGACGTCGTCGACGGCGGCGACGCCGGCGGCGCGTGCCGCCTCGACGAAGCGCATCGACAGCTCGTCGGGCTCGGCCACCCGGGTGACCCGCATGGGTCCGTCCTCGATGCGCTTGAACACCGGTTCCACGTCGTTCCAGGTCCAGCCGGACAACCCCCAGCCGTCGTAGTCGAGGTTGCTGCCCTTGACCCACACCATCGCGTTCATCGCGCTGGTGCCGCCGAGCACCCGGCCACGCGGCTGCGGGATCGGCCGGCCTGCACAACCTGCTTCCGGTTCGCTCTCGTAGGCCCAGTCCAGTGAAGTCCCGAGCTGACGCGGAAAGGCCAGCGGCGCACGGACTGTCAGCCGCCGATCCGAACCGCCGGCTTCGATCAGCAGCACCTTGGCCGACGACTCATCGGCCAGTCGGCCGGCAACCGCGCATCCGGCTGAGCCGGCCCCGATCACGATGAAGTCGTAAGTAGTCATCGCCGTCCCTCACCTCGTGGTCAGGCCGCGAGCCTAACCCCACCGCGAAATCCCCCGCGGCAAATCGCAGCCCGTCGCGCCCGCGCGGAAAAGCGTCAGTCAGGTGCAGAGGCTGGGTGCGTCGCAGACGTTGCCCGGGCAGTAGATGGAATGGGCGGCGTTGACCATGGTTCCGACGTCCAACAACGTCACGCCGCGGGCATTCATGTGCGCATGGATGTCATCGGCAATCTGTTGAGGCTCCCAGCCCCAGGTGAGGTCGTAGCAGATCAGGTGCGCCTCCCCGATCAGTGCCTCGTCCGCGTTGGGTGGCCAGGTGAGGCCGGCGGCGCGCAGTTGGGCCAGATAGGCGTCGTCGGCGGGCGTGGCGCCTGCGGTCCCGGCGCTGCCCAGCAGAGCAGTTCCGGCCAACAGGGGGATGCCGCCAAGGAGAATCAGCCGGCGGAGTAAGGACGTCGGGGTCCCTTTCCCGGCAGTCGTACGAGCCCGAGTCGCACGGTTCTTACGCGTCATGATGCGCCTTTCTGCTGGCACCAGTGCGTTTGTGCAGACTAATTGAGCGGACCGGGCCGCGAAAGGTCCCGTCCGCGCGCCAAGGCCCAGATCGTGTCGAAGCAGCTGCCCGGCCGCGAGGAGTTCCGCAGCGAAACCCATTCATTGACTAAACGTTCAATCAAATATAGGCTGCTGGCATGACCACACGACAGGAGCAGGCCCAGCGACGTCGCGAGCAGCTCATCGAGGCGGCGTTGAATGTGTTTGCCCGCAAGGGCGTTGACGGGACGTCGATCAAAGACATCGCCCAGGCCGCGGGTGTGGCGCCGGGGCTGCTCTACCACTATTTCGACAGCAAAGAAGTCTTGGTGGCGGCCGTGCTCGAGGAGCGCGGTTTCCTTCCGCAGTTACGCGAGTTGCTCATCGAGCACGCCGATCAACCGGCGACTACGGTGTTGCCGCCCCTGATTCGGGCATTCGACGAAACCCTTTCCGCCAACGCCGATTTGGTGTCGGTGTTCTTCTCGGCCAGCCATGCCGATGCGGCATTGCGCGACTTCGTCGCAACCGGGAAGGACGTGTTGGCGTCCTACCTGACTTCTCGAGCCAAGGCCGGCGAACTCCGGCCGGAGCTGATAGGGGCAGCTGCGGACGCACTTTTCGCGGCGGTCGCGATCGGCCACAAAACGGGTCATCGAGTCAACGCCGACGAGCTTGTCGAACTCGTCCTGCGCGGACTGGCCACCCAATCACCTTCGGAGGTTCACCATGTCGTATCTGTATAGCGATCACCAGCGTGCCCTTGCACCCCTGCTCTATCGCGACGCCGGTGCAGGGTCCGATGCACCGCGCCGGTCAGCCGAACTGCCCCACTTCGATGCACCGACAATGGTGCCGGTGCACAAACCCGTGCCGGAACTGACCGTGGGGCTGCTGGTCAGTCTCGGCGCACACGCGCCGGGACAGGAACCACTGCAGCGCACCAATGACCTGTCCTACCGCCTCATCCCCCGCACCGTGCCCAATGACCAGATCGTGTTCGATCACGCCACCCCGGCACGCTTCTGGGCCGACGAGGACCTCAACGTGGCCTTTCCGCGCGACCGCATGGCCGAACTCGAGGCCGAGGGCACCATTGGTGCGCTGGCGCCGGATGCGGTCAGCATTCTGGGCTCGATCACCAAATGGAAGCAGCTGGCCACCGAAACCGCGCCGCGCATCCACGACGAATTCCGCCGCCAGAACGTCGATCTCGTTCTCGTCGTACCGTTCTGCCCGCAATGCCACCAGGCCACCGCAGTGCTGGCACGGGCGTTGGAGGCCGGTGGACTGCCCACCCTGATGCTGTCCACCCTGCGTGACATCTCCGAGGCCTACCGACCGCCGCGCACTGCGCTGGTCGACTACCCCATCGGTTCACCGTGCGGACGCGTCGGAGACCCCGAACACCAGCGGGCCACGCTGCGCGCCGCCCTGAGCTGTCCACTGGACACCACCACACCCCAGCTCCACACCGTCGATCTGCCCTATCAGGCCGACGGCGGCCGGGACTGGATCGAAACCGTCCAGGCGGCGTATCGCGCCAACATCGCCGACGTCAGGCAGAACATTCGCCTGCACAGTGACTCCGAATCCCTTGCCGGACAGGAAAAGGAGTTCACCATCAGATGCAACTGCTAGCCCGGCCGCGGACGCCAGGGCCGCTGTCTGACGAATTCCACCGATTAGAAGGGAACGAACAATGACCGCCGACGTCGCACCACCACTGGTGAGCAGGCTCGAAGAGCCCGAGGTGAACCTGCCCAGGCTCGCCGGTGCCCCAAATCACTTGGGAAACAACAAAAAGCCGGTCTTCCACTTCCCGGTCAAAGTCTCGTTGAAAACCGACGAGGGATTGCGCAAGCATGCAGACGTCAAACCGGGGGTCAAAGGCTATGGCGCCTACCAACTGTGGGCCGACGAAGGCACCGGCCTTCCGCCTGGCGCCGACAGCGCACCGGCACCGCTGGTGTATTTCGCCGCCGGAGCGGCGTTCTGCCTGGCCAGTCATCTGACGACACTGGCCAACGACCGCGACCTCGACGTGCGCAACATCGAAGTCGAAAGCGAACTGTCCTTCGGCTACGTCAAGGGCGACACAGGTCAGCGCGGAGTCTGCCTCGGTCTGCGCTACCTGGTCGATATCGACTCCGACGAGCCGCAGGAACGGCTGCGTCAACTCATCCAGGAAGCCAAGGGGATGTGCCTGGCCGAGGCCGCGCTCGCAGAGCCCGTCACGATCCAGACGCTGCTCGCCGTCAAGGGTGATGTGGTGGATCCCGACGTGGCGGCCGAAGGCGGCGACATGAAACACGCCTTCCCCACCGCGTCAAGCTAGCGGGCATCGCCGCTCAACCCAACGGGAAAACAACTCCCGTCAGCTCTTCGGATATCGCCCACAACCGACGTTGGGCCGCGACGTCGTGTGACGTCGCGCTCGAGGCCACCACCTTGGGATAGCCGCGCTGTTCGGCGAAGCCACCGGGGCCGTAGTACTGCCCGCCCAGCACGCTTGGATCGGTCGCCGCGCGCAACGTCGGCAGGGCACCCATCTCGGCGCTCTGGAAGAGCGGCCCCATGAAGCGCACCAGGGGCGGCGAGTTGCGCACAATCTCGGTTTTGGAACCTCCGGGATGGGCGGCAACGGCGATGGTGTTCGTGCCCTGCAGGCGTCGCTGTAACTCGTAGGTGAACATCAGATTGGCGAGCTTGGACTGGCCGTATGCGTCAAGGGGTTTGTAGTCACGTTCCCACTGCAGGTCGTTGAAGCGGATGCCGCTGCGGGGGAAGCGATGACCCGGGCTGCTGACGGTGACGATCCGCGAGCCTGGGGCCCTGAGCACCCGCTCTACCAGCAAGCCGGTCAACGCGAAGTGGCCCAAATGATTGGTGCCGAACTGCAATTCGAAGCCGTCCTTGGTCGTCGACTTCGTTCGCGTCATCACGCCTGCATTGTTGATCAGCAAGTCGATGGAGTCGTGCTTGGACTTCAACTCGTCGGCCGCTGTGCGGATGGAGTCCAACGAGGCCAGGTCAAGCACTTGGATAGCCACGATCGCACCGGGGTGAGCCCTGGCGATCAGGTCTGCGGCAGCCCTTCCTTTTTCGAGATTGCGGACGGCTAGCACGACATGTGCGCCCTTCGCCGCGAGCGCCGCGGCCGTCTGGTAGCCCACTCCGGTGTTGGCGCCGGTGACGACGGCGGTGCGACCTGTCTGGTCGGGTATGTCGGCGGCCGTCCACTTGCTCATGGGGTACTCCTATGACCTTTCAAACGAGGCGGACGCTCCGTTCATCTGGCCCCCGATCGGCGCGGGGTGCCTGAGAAACCGGCCCCGGCGATCTGAGCGCAACCGGCAGTGTGGTGATGGCGGGTTCCTCGGAAGCGAACCGACTGCTGACCATGGTCTCGTCGGCGGGCACCTCACACCAATGGCAACACTGCTCAATATCGGCCCGTGGATGATGCACTATGCACCTCTGTCTGCCACGTGGCGACGTGTGCGCGCTCTACGCTCCACGTATCCGACGACGCGCTGGATTCGGCGAGTAGACACCTGCCGGGTCGGTCACGGGCGACCGATGCTGAAGCCTGACCTCAAAACCGGTATCTGATCGGCTTTGGATGGTGGGCGCGGACGGTATCGAACCGCCGACCGCTGGTGTGTAAATCCGATCCCGGTTGTCTACGGCGTATCGCGCAGTATCGACCAGTCTCGGAAACCCGCAGCCCGGCAGCCGGTTACGGGCCGCTTCTGTCTACCGCGTGCGGTGCCGTGGCTGCGAGTCTTGGCACACTTGCGGCACAACGGGGGGTCGCTCCCGAACGGGTGTTCGCATCAGGCGGCGCGAATGGGCGGCACCTCGCGGCAGCGAGACCGGATGGCGGCGAGCTGCACGGAGGTCATGCCGCCGCCGTCAGTGATGCCCAGCGCGGCGAGCACGTCGGCCTGGTACACCTCGCCGGTTCGGTGAAGCTGCGTCGCGGTCCGCGCCACCGCCGGCCAACACCAGGTCAACAGCGGCACGACATCGGCACCGGTATGCATGCCGCCGCTGGCGGTCAGCACTCGGCTGTCCTTGTGGCCGGTGGTGTCCAACACGGCATAGAACTCCCGCTGCGTAGGTCGCCGGCCGGCAAGCCAACGCGCCTGCGCCCACGGCCCCGCATGAGCTATCAGCGCATCGGTCCCGTGCGGGCGGTCGCTGAATGTGGTCAGCCCTTCGGTGCCAGTGACCTTGCTCGACACGACGACGGCGTTGCGCAGCTCCGCACCTAGCACCACGCCAGCGACGGCATGGCCGGCCTCGTGGATGCACGTTTCTAGATGCGCGCGTTGGCCGGCGGTGATGTCGGCCAGGGTCAAAGGCATTGTGCTGGTCGTCCTTTCGATTCAGTGACCGACGCCGGGACGGGGTGCGGTACATAACGCGGGACCACCACCGTCCCGGCGTCGATCTTCCGAGTGAGCCGGGGTGTCGTGGCCAAACACTCGGCGCAGCGTTTGGGCGCGGTCCGCGCGGTCGCGTTCGGCACCTCGGGCCGCACCAGCGTCGAGGTAGGCGGTCAGGCACGCTGAGCAGGTGTAACCGTGCACGCTGCCCTTCCACAGCCAGCACGGCCCGCCGCAGGACTGGCAGCGGGGTCCGGCGTAGGAATCGGGCCGGTCGGGCGCAAGGGTTGCGGTGCTCACGGCGTCACCGTCGCCGCGCCGATCACGGCCTCGTATCCGACCAGCACGGTGCGCTCAGCGATGGCGGCGAAGATGTTGTGTCTCTCGTCAATGGCCGTGCGCAGCACCGTTTCGTCCCGCCATCCGAACGGCTGCGAGGTCGCTACCAGGGTGTCTTCCAACCCCTCGACGTAGCCGCCGCCGAAGACGAACGTGTGCCCGAGCGGGCTGACCAGTCGGGTGCCTGACTTGCCGATGAGATGGGACGCCGCCGCCACCGCCGCCCACTGCGCCCCGACGTGGACGTATCCGGTGGTGTTGGTGCGGGCGAACTCGGCTTCCAGGTAGCCCACGGCCACCGTGAAGCTGTCGACCTGCTCGGGTGTGCCGGCGTCAGTCAACAGCCGGTTGGAAAACTCGCGCTCCACGGAGACCTGTTCCCGCAACCGGAAAATCTGCGCTGCCCGCTGCTGGACCTCGGTACGCGACGGCGCGGTCAGGTCGCACTCGTCATATGCCCAGATGGTCACAGGTGCGAACGGGTCCAACCCCTCGGGTCGGGTGCCTTCCTTGCGCTCGGCGTTGTTCATCGGCGGCGCACCGCACCAGTCGGTTTCCCACACACCCGAGGCGTCGTCGCCGCCGTAGTTGCCCGCCGGCCGGATTTCGACGCCGGCCAGGTGCCGCGACGGTCCAGTGACCTCGGTCCAGGTGGTCGCGGCGTACAGCCCTTGTGGTGAGGGGTTGACCGGCGGCACCGCGAACGGCACCGGTAACAAACTGCCGTAGGTCTGCACAGGTGGGGCGGTCATAGCACTCCTAGTTCGTGAAGTTCGGCGCGGGCACGGTCGGCGGGCGACGGGGTGCGATTGCCGGCACGGTTTGCCTGGTACACCCGCTCGCGGTCGAGCCGCCGGCTCAGCGCACCCGCTGCGGCGTCTACCTCGACCAGCGCGGTGAGCAGCCGGTCGCTGACGGTCGGCGTTGCTGCACCGCCCAACAGCCGCGCCAGAGCGGCGCTGTACGGCTCGGCCAGCACGACCAGGGTCGCCGGCCAGGTGCCCTCGACCAGCGCGAGGCTGTCGACCTCGGGCGCGGCGGGCCGCTCGGCGAGGTCCACCACGGCACGAATCGACCGGCCGCGCTCGTCGGTCCCGAGGTGCCGTGTCCGGCGCTCGGCATCGGCCTGCGCGATCAACCCGACCACGACATGCACGGCCTGGTGCACCGCGTCGGCCAGCTCGGTGACCGCGCGCAGATAGGCAGCCGGATTGGTTGCGGCGGCGACACGTTCGGCCAGCGGGTCGCAGATGGCGGCGACCTCGGCCGTGAGCGACCAGTCGCCCGGCCACGCATAGATCGGCAGCAGCTTGCGACGCCGGTCCCGGCCCTGTTCTTGGGTCGGGGTCGGACGCTGCTGCGGCAGCTGAGCGGCGAGGAAAGCCGGGGTGCCGTATTTCGCGCCGGGGATCATCCGGCCACCGCCTCGCGCAGCCGAGCCGTCAGCGCGTCGAGGTGGTCGGGTGCGATCTGGCCGGCCTCGGCGTCGATCACTCGACGGCAACGCCAGAAGCTGAGCGCCTGCCGGCAAGCGACCACCTCGGGGTCATCGTTGCCACGGCCACGGCTCAGGTACGCGGCCAGGCGAGCCGACCACTGGCTTGGGGTGAGCGCAGCCGGATCAATCAGCGGATGCGGGACAACGGCGGTCATGGACCTATCAGAGCACAGCACCGTGCAGCCGGGCTGCCACGCTGTGACGGTCGGCGTGTCGCGAAAACTGCTGCGGCACAACGTCTTACCCGTAAGAGTCGGGTAACTCGCGCCTACGGACGCCACCCCGAGGTCGGGTTATAGCCGTCGCCGCCGATGTTGCGTCGCATCCATGCCGGCGGTGCGGCCGGCTGCTGAGACTGGACCGGCTGCGGGGCGGGCAGCGGCTCAGGTTCCGGCTCGGGCACCGGAGCTATTGCGGGTGGTGCGGCAGGATCGGCCGGCGCGGGCATTGGATCACCGATGTTGGACCAACCGGCCAAGTCATCGGGAGGCAATTCGCCGCTGTGAGCCGCGCTGCGCGCGTCGAGCTGCGCGCCGGGATAATCGCCATCGGCCACGGCCGTTTCGCTGTCCACGTCTGCCACGGCCTGCGCCCGCAGCCCGGCGACGAACTCGCCCAGCTCTCCCTGCGCCTGCAAGCGCTCGATGAGTTGTGCAGCTTCGTTCGCGTAGTCGACCTCGCTGACCGGCGGGCCGAGTGCGACCTTGGTCGGTGCGTCGAGGCCGAACAGTTTCGCGAGGCTGTCGAGCGCACGCAGCACGATCTTGGCGGCGTCGGCGTCACCGGACACCATGCCCGACCAGAAGCTCGACAGCACCGTCTCAAGCCTCGCGCTATGCACCGCGCGCAGTTCGTCGATGGATTCAGCCTCGCGACGCGCGAGCGAACGCGACACCGCGTGCCGTGCTCCGCTCTCGTCGGCGTAACCGAGCTGCGCGGCGATATGGGCGAACGGGTGCCCTTGGACCCGCAGCTCCACCGCCGCGCGTGCACGCTCGCGCTCGGCGGCGTCGGGCCGGTTCTGGGTCGGATCGCTCATCGTTTCGTTCCTCTCGGTATTCGGGTGGTCGGACAGGCCAGAGCGGACAGCTCGGCCGGTTCATAGCGCCAGGGGGGCGCGGGCACGGTGGGCCTCGGCCAAACGCACGTCGTCGGCGTCGCCCAACGCGACGTAGTTGCGGCCTCGGACCTTGCACGTCCAGACGCGGCCGGCGTGCCACAGCGCGATCAGGCGTTCGTTCGCACGATCCAGTGAGCCGGGTAGACGCTGCCGGATCGCAGCCCAGCTGTGCAGTTCCTCGCCGCTGCTCGCCTGCGCTTCGGTGAGTGCGGCCAGGATCGCGGCGTCTATCTGGTCATCGGTCGGTTGGGTCGATTGGGTGTTGCTGTTGTTGACGGTCATCTCGGTTTCCTCGGTTGCAGTTAGCTCGGCGTCGGTCGCCGGGCAGTCGATGAATTGGGTCGATGGACGCCGCCTCTCCCGAGGTCAACCAAAGGCGGCGTCGGCGGTCATCAGGTCAAGGCTCGCCGCCTCTCGCGGCCAATGCGGCACCGTGCGGCACCGTGCGGCGTCGACCTAACGTGTCCTGACCAGCGGCAACACCCGCGCTCTGACCCGCTGCTCGCCCAGATGCCGCATGATGCCGCATAGGTGCCGCACGCAATGCCGCATTGGTTGGACGCCGCCCCACCTGCGGAAACGATGAAATGCCGCATATGCCGCACGATTTCGTACGATCTGCCGCCGCCTCGCAGCTCAACGACGCACAAACACGCTGGTCAGACAGACAGATAGGTCGGTTTCGCAGTAGTAACGATCCGCTCTTTGCGGTGATTCGCGCCAAATCGTGCGGCATATGCGGCACGGTGGCGTTTTCCCAGCTCAGAATGCCTAGCGTTGATGCGGCATTGCGTGCGGCATCCATGCGGCACCGTGCGGCATTTGGCGGCGTCACAGCAGCCCCGAACCGTGAGGCGGCGCGGCGAGCGGATGCAGATAAACCACCTTCACGCGGTCAATGACCCTGACGCGAATGATGTTGAAATCGTCGAGCACGTCTAGCAGTGGATCGCGAGTGCTTTTGCGACGCAACACAATCGGGCCGTTCTTGCTTAGCTCCCGCAGCCGTATCGGATACATCGGCATCACCTGGTGTCGCTCGCGGAGGTAGTCGAGCGCGGCGGCGAGGTCAGACAGCTTCACGCCGCTGGTGTCGGCGACGCCGAATGCGGCGCGTGTGTGGGCGGCGAAGAATTCCCCGATGCGCCACGCGGCGGCGACCGTTTCGGCGGAGACCAGCTTGTCGGCACCGCCGGCACCGTGCTCGGCCATATGCCGCAGCAGCGCCGCGCGGATCACGCGGCCTACGTGCTTGCCGCCCCACGCTTCCATGTCGCCGCTCAGATCGCCGCCGCCGGTCAGCCGCCGTTCCACGCGGCGCTGTATGTCGGCGATTTCCTCTCGCGCAGCCGGGCTGAATTTGACCGCGACCGGCCCGCCCGCGCGTTCGTGCAGCCGCCTCGCCAGGTCGGTCAGCGCGGCGGTGTATGCGGTGCTGACATGCTCGGGCGTCGGCACAGCGGCGTCAGGGTCGCGGTGGCCGGCCATTGAGCGCGGTTGCGCGATGGACAGGCGCGAGAGCAGCCCGAAGCCGTCGAACCGCTGATCGGCGCGCACCTCGGCCAGCACGGCGGGTTGCACCGCCAAACAGACGGTCAGAGCCGGCCGGTCAATCACCTCGCCGGTTCGGCCGGCACGATCCACGATGATCTGATCGCCGACGTAACCCTTGAGCCAGGTGTCCAGATTCGCCATCCCGCGCGAGTACCGGCCCGCGAGCGTGCCCAAAACACCGCCCTCGGCCGACACCACGGCCAAGCGACCGCTGTTCGCCGCCAGGCGCGCGGTCAGCGCCTCGGGTGTCGCGTCGTCGGCGAGCAGGCGCGGCAGCTCGGGCACCACGATTTCGGCAGCCGCAGCGGCCAGCCTGACCGCGCGTTCCACGGGGTCGAGGCTGGCTCCCGCATAGCCGCTGTCATCGCTGCTGCTCCGCTTGGTCGCGTCGAGCTTGGACGCTTCACGCTCGGCGTTGTCGGCGCGCTGCTTGGCGATACGTTGGCGTGCCAGCGCCTCGGCCCGGCGCGGCGCGATCACCTCGGCCATTTGCCGCTCAGCGGCCCGCAGCGGCTCGACCGCGCGAGACAGTACCGGACTCTTGCGCTCGCTCGGCCCGGCGACGATGAGCAGGTGAAACACGGCGACCTCGTGCCAGTCGTGGTGCACCTCGGCCTCGACGCAGCCGCCGCACGCCGCCGACAACGCACCGAGCACCATCGGGCCAACCATCGCGGTATCGACCTGTAGCGCAGCGGCGGTCGCCGCGATCATCGCGGCATAGGGTTCCGGCAGCGCGTCGGCGGGAAACGGCGGCAGGCTCCCAGCGCGCAGCGGCACCGGGTCGGCGTCGAACAGGGCCGCGATGTCGCGTTGGCGCTGCTCGTAGTCGTCGGCATCGCGCTTGCCAAACGGACCCTTCCCCGCGCCGTCAGCGGCGTTATCCTGGTGGCGTTGGCTCACTCGGCCTCATTTCGGTAAGTCGCCCCGCTCGGGTATCGGTGCCCGGCGGGGCGCTCGTTTCTTCGCAGCGTGAATTGCGCTGCGGTGCAATTGCTTTCGGTTACGCCTCGCCGCCGAGCATCTTTAGCAACGCCAGCGCCGGGACGCGCACCCGGCGCTCACCGAGCTTGATCGTTGGCAACCGCCCCTCGCGCGCCATCTGGTAGCCGTACGCGCGGCTGCATCCGAGGTACCGCACTGCCTGTTCGACGCTCAGTGTCGGTGGCCCGCTGCGCAATTCGTCCAGCGTTGGAACAGATTTGGTGGTTGTTGGTGTCTGCATTACTTCAATCTAAGACTTGTGTGGTGAATGTCTAGTACGTAGAGTCACCTAGTATGAGTTCGCGCAAAGGTGACTCCCCGAAACCGCAGCGCGGCGATGTCGATTCGGTCGACTACGCCGACCCGGCGACCCCCGACACCCGCATCGGCCCGCTTGGGCGCATCCCCGAGCCGAGGGAGCGCGTGGCTGTCCGACTGGTCGGCCACCCCTTTACCTACGTGGTGCGCGTGCAGACCGCGAAGGACAGCGGTCCCAGAATCACCGAACTGACGATTACGGCCGGCGACGGTGGTGCGGTCGACTACGAGGCAGTGCGCGCGGTGCCGGTGCGCAGACTCGCCTACACCGCCGCGCAGTGGATCGCGCGAAAAGGCGGTCAGGTGTGGTTCTTCGGCGAGACCGTCGAAGCATGGACCCAACCGGATGTCGCGGCCCCTCCGGTCTATCAGGCAGCGAAGATCGCCGAGGAAGCCCTTGCCCTCGGGCTGCCGGTGCGCCCAACCGTCGCCGCACGACTGAATGTCAGCAAGACCACCGTTGACCGCCTGCTCAAGCGCGCGAAGGCCGAAGGATGGTTCGACGACAAACCACTACCGAAACGGCCACAACCCCCGCAACGCGACATCGAGATAACCAAGGAGACGAACCGCCGATGAGCACCGAGAACACCGCCGATCAGCAGCCCAAGCGCACCCGGCGCTCCGAGCCGATCACCAGGCGCAAGGCCAAAAGCGGCGCAACCACCTACACATTCCAGGTCGACATCGGCACTCGGCCGGACGGGACGCGCGACCGGCAGCGGTTCACCTACTCCACGCTCGCCGAAGCTCGCCGCGAGTACCGGCGCGTCACAACCGAGGTCGCGGCCGGCACGTTCGTCAAGCGCGACCGCACGACCGTCGCCGAGTTCCTGACCGAATGGCTCGACGGTCGGCGCGACGTGCGGCCAAACACGCTGGCCGGGTACCGCGACCACCTCAAACCGGTCATCGAACACCTTGGCGCGACCCCGCTGCAGCACCTGCGGACAGCCGACCTCGACGCGCTGGTGACACTGCGGCTCGCGGGCACGCCGGTTGCCCAGCGCGACAAGCGCGGTCAGCGATCCTCCGAGGTGTTGAATTACCTGCGTGAGCGGCCCGCCGGGGCGAGCTACGCCGAGCTTCACGCCGCCTTCGGCAACCCCGGCATGAAAGCGCTCGACCGCCTGGTGGCCGGCGGCGACGTGCTGCGGCCCGAGCGCGGCCGGTACATCGCAGCGCGGCCCGGTGACCCCGAGCGGCCCAAGATCGCAGGCGGCGTCAGCAACCGCACCGTGGTCACCATGCTCGGCGTTCTATCTCACGCGCTCGATGACGCGATGGCGCGCGGCCTGGTCGCCCGCAACGTCGCGCGCCTGGTCGAGCGGCCCAAGGTCGCCAACAGGGATATGTCGACGTGGACACCCGAGCAGGCCACGCGCTTTCGCGAGCACATCGCCGACGACCGCCTCGCCGCCTGCTGGCTGCTCACGCTGGCCGGTCTACGCCGCTCCGAGGTACTCGGGCTGCGCTGGACCGATGTCGATTTCGACGCCGGCACCGTGAGCATCGCTCAGGGCCGCGTCGTGGTCGCAGGTCAGGGAACGGTGACCGGCGATCCGAAGTCGCGCCGGTCCCGCCGCGTGCTGCCGATGCCGGGCGACGTGCTCGCCGCGCTGCGCACACTCAAGGCGGCGCAGGCGTCCGAACGGCTGCGGATCGGTAAGCGGTGGCCGGACACCGGCCTGGTCGCGGTCAGCGCGGACGGCTCGCCAGTGCGGCCCGAGACCTACTCGAAGATGTTCCGCAGCCATTGCGAGGTCGCGGCCGTCCCGACAATCCGGCTGCACGACGCTCGGCACACCGCCGCAACGATGCTGCTCGACGGCGGCACGACGGTAGCGGCGACCGCGAAATGGCTCGGCCACGATCCCGCGATGACGCTGCGGGTCTACGGCCACGTCTACGACGACGCGTTGGCATCGGCGGGCGACGCGCTGCTCGGTCGATCACGCGCCGGCAGCGGGCAGTGATGCGCCGCGAAATAGGCCATTCTGTCGGCCTCTTGACTCACTCTCGGCACAACGGGGGGTCGGCCTCGAATGACCCCAACGCCGTTGACCTGCAATAACACTGGTGGGCGCGGACGGTATCGAACCGCCGACCGCTGGTGTGTAAAACCAGAGCTCTACCACTGAGCTACGCGCCCTATGCCCCGGCGCAGCAGGCTACACGCCGAACCGCCCGGCACCCAAAACGCTCACTCCCGCAACGCCGCCAGCGCCGACGTCCACACCGCCCGGTCGCGCGCCTCGCCGGGCTGCTTCATCTCGGCGAACCGGATGATCCCCGCCTTATCGACCACGAACGTGCCGCGGTTGGAGATGCCGGCCGCGTCGTTGAACACCCCGTAGGCCTGGCTGACCGCGCCGTGCGGCCAGAAGTCCGACAGCACCGGAAACAGGAACCCGCTCTGCACCGCCCAGATCTTGTGGGTGGGCGGCGGACCCACCGAAATGGCCAGCACCGCGGTGTCGTCGTTCTCGAATTCCGGCAGGTTGTCCCGCACGGCGTCCAGTTCGCCCTGACAGATCCCGGTGAACGCCAGCGGGAAGAACACCAGCAGCACGTTCTTGGCGCCGCGGTAAGCCCCGAGCGAGACGGGCTGGTTGTTCTGGTCGCGCAGGGTGAAGTCGGGGGCGGTGGCTCCGACGTCGAGCATCAGCGCTTACCGGTCCGCGACTTCGGCTGGACCAGTCGACTCGCGCTCCAGTTGCCCAGGTTCACCGAGGAGGTCGGCATCAGGCCGGCGGTGGGCGCCGCCTCGGCGATGTCAGCGGGCTGCACATGTCCGGGCCGGCCGGTCTTGGGCGTCAGCACCCAGATCACGCCGTCCTCGGCCAGTGGGCTGATGGCGTCCATCAGGATGTCCACCAGGTCGCCATCGTTGTCGCGGTACCAGAGCAGCACGACGTCGACGACCTCGTCGGTGTCCTCATCGAGCAGCTCGCTGCCGCAGGCATCCTCGATGTCGGCACGGATGTCGTCGTCGGTGTCCTCGTCCCAGCCCCACTCCTGGACAACCTGGTCCCGTTGGATGCCCAACTTGCGA
Organism: Mycobacterium kiyosense; assembly: GCA_021654635.1. Classification (NCBI taxonomy): domain Bacteria; kingdom Bacillati; phylum Actinomycetota; class Actinomycetes; order Mycobacteriales; family Mycobacteriaceae; genus Mycobacterium; species Mycobacterium kiyosense. Next base: position 2,460,075 of record AP025179.1, on the reverse strand, counting down.
GCGTGATCCGCCGCGACCACCGTGGAACCTCCCTCTACCAACCACACGAGAAGCAATCGACGCTATCGTCGCACAGGCACCGTCGAGTTCATACGGCTAGCCCACGCACAGTTTCCGCAGCCCGGCCGAGCCCCGATCGGCCACCCGGTTCAGATGAAGCCCTTGCAGGAATCCACCGCCCGCGACTTCGCCTTGTTGAAGGCATCCACCCGCCGGTTGAACTCCGACGGCCCTACGTGGGTGGAGATGGCGTTGGCCACCGCGCGGGCCGCATCGCTGTAGGCCTTGAAGGCGTCGCGCTGCTCGGGCGACAGCGCGTTGTTGATGCTGCTGGTCACGGTGTTGGCGCCGTTGTTGAGGGCGTCGATCGCCGGACCCTCGGTCGGGCCGGTGTTCTTCCCGGCGTTGAGCGCCGCGACGTAGGCGTTGACTTTGTCGATGGTGTCCGAGACCGCGTTGCCCAGGGTGCCGCACGAGGTGCGGATCATGCTGGTCGTCACGGATTGCTGCCGCTGGGATTCCCGCACGCTCGAGGTCACCGACGACGCCGACACCGACGCCGACACCGAGGACCGGTATGCCGGTGCCACATTGGTGTCGGCCACGCCGCTTCCGTCGGCGATCTTCGTGCAGCCGACGACTCCGATCGTCATCACCGCAACACATCCCAGAGCCAGGGCGCCTCGCCTGGGGAACTCCCCCACGTGCCTGCGAGGGACGGCACGCCATCCAGTGAGCACGGCATGGACGTTACCGCGTCCCGATCCCAAATGCCCCACTAGCACCTACTTCGGGGTCTGCCAGCGGTCACCCACGGCAAGTACCCGCGCTCGGCTCCGGTGCGGCACGATAGAGGGGCGGCCACCCAAGCCGATCCCCCGCCAACTACAGGAGCGGAAGTTGACCACCGAGTTCGCCCGCAACGATCTAGCCAAAACCTCAAGCAGCACAAGCGAACCCGATCGAGTTCGGGTGATCCGCGAAGGCGTGGCCTCCTATCTGCCCGACATCGACCCCGAGGAAACCTCGGAGTGGCTGGAGTCCTTCGACGAATTGCTGGAGCGCTCCGGCCCGGCGCGGGCCCGCTATCTGATGCTGCGGATGCTGGAACGGGCCGGTGAACAGCGGGTGTCCATCCCGGCGCTGACCTCCACCGACTACGTCAACACCATCCCGACCGAGTTGGAGCCCTGGTTCCCCGGCGACGAGGACGTCGAGCGGCGCTACCGGACCTGGATCCGGTGGAATGCGGCGATCATGGTGCACCGCGCGCAACGGCCCGGTGTGGGCGTCGGGGGCCACATCTCGACCTACGCCTCCTCCGCTGCGCTCTACGAGGTCGGGTTCAACCACTTCTTCCGCGGCAAGTCGCACCCCGGCGGCGGGGATCAGGTGTTCATCCAGGGGCACGCCTCGCCGGGGATCTACGCCCGCGCGTTTCTCGAAGGCCGGCTGTCCGAGGACCGCCTCGACGGTTTCCGGCAGGAACACAGCCATTCCGGCGGCGGGTTGCCGTCCTACCCGCACCCGCGGTTGATGAGCGACTTCTGGGAATTCCCGACGGTGTCGATGGGTCTGGGCCCACTCAACGCCATCTACCAGGCGCGGTTCAACCATTACCTGCACGACCGCGGCATCAAGGACACCTCCGACCAGCACGTGTGGTGCTTTTTGGGCGACGGCGAGATGGACGAGCCGGAGAGCCGCGGGTTGGCGCACGTCGGCGCGCTCGAGGGGCTGGACAACCTGACCTTCGTGATCAACTGCAACCTGCAGCGCCTGGACGGCCCGGTGCGCGGCAACGGCAAGATCATCCAGGAGTTGGAGTCGTTCTTCCGCGGCGCCGGCTGGAACGTCATCAAGGTGGTGTGGGGCCGCGAGTGGGACGCCCTGCTGCACGCCGACCGCGACGGCGCGCTGGTGAACCTGATGAACAGCACCCCCGACGGCGACTACCAGACCTACAAGGCCAACGACGGCGCCTACGTGCGCGATCACTTCTTCGGCCGCGACCCGCGCACCAAGGCGCTGGTGGCCGACATGAGCGACTCGGAGATCTGGAATCTCAAGCGCGGCGGCCACGACTACCGCAAGGTCTACGCCGCCTACCACGCCGCGCTGGCCCACAAGGGGCAGCCGACGGTGATCCTGGCCAAGACCATCAAGGGCTACTCGCTGGGCGCGCACTTCCAGGGCCGCAACGCCACGCACCAGATGAAAAAGCTTGCGCTGGAAGACCTCAAGCGGTTTAGGGACTCGATGCGTATCCCGGTCAGCGACGCCCAGCTGGAAGAAAACCCCTACCTGCCGCCCTACTACCACCCCGGCGCCGACGCCCCGGAGATCCGCTACCTGCTGGACCGACGCCGCACCCTGGGCGGGTTCTTGCCCGAGCGCCGCACCAAGGCCAAGGCGCTCAAGTTGCCCGGCCGCGACGCCTACAAAGCGCTGAAGAAGGGGTCGGGCAACCAGGAGGTCGCCACCACCATGGCGTTGGTGCGCACCTTTAAGGAATTGTTGCGCGACAAGGAGATTGGGCCGCGGATCGTCCCGATCATTCCCGACGAGGCCCGCACGTTCGGGATGGACTCCTGGTTCCCGTCGCTGAAGATCTACAACCGCAACGGCCAGTTGTACACCGCTGTCGACGCCGAGTTGATGCTGGCTTATAAGGAGAGCGAAGTCGGCCAGATCCTGCACGAAGGCATCAACGAGGCCGGGTCGGTGGGGTCGTTCACCGCGGCGGGCACCTCGTACGCCACGCACAACGAGCCGATGATCCCGCTCTACATCTTCTATTCGATGTTCGGGTTCCAGCGCACCGGCGACGGGCTGTGGGCCGCGGCCGACCAGATGGCCCGCGGGTTCGTGCTGGGCGCGACGGCGGGGCGCACCACGCTGGTCGGCGAGGGTCTGCAGCACGCCGACGGGCATTCGCTGCTGCTAGCGGCCACCAATCCGGCGGTGGTCGCCTATGACCCGGCATTCGCCTACGAGATCGCCTACATCGTCGAGAGCGGCCTGGAGCGGATGTTCGGTAAGAACCCGGAGAACGTCTACTTCTACATCACTCTCTACAACGAGCCGTATGCGCAGCCGCCCGAGCCGGAGAACTTCGACCCCGAGGGCTTGCTGCGCGGCATCTACCGGTACCGCGCGGCCAAGGAGAAGCGGTCCAGCACCGCGCAGATCCTGGTTTCCGGGGTGGCGATGCCCTCGGCGCTGAAGGCCGCCGACATGCTGGCCGAGGAGTGGGACGTGGCCGCAGACGTCTGGTCGGTGACCAGCTGGGGCGAGCTCAACCGTGACGGCGTGGCGGTGGAGAAGCACCGCCTGCGGCATCCCGACGAGCCGGCCGGGACCGCATACGTGACGAAGGCCCTGAAGGACACCCGCGGGCCGGTGGTGGCGGTGTCCGACTGGATGCGGGCAGTGCCCGAGCAGATCCGGCCGTGGGTGCCCGGAACCTATGTCACGTTGGGTACCGACGGGTTCGGGTTCTCCGACACCCGGCCCGCCGCGCGGCGTTATTTCAACACCGACGCCGAATCCACGGTGGTCGCGGTGCTCGAGGCGCTGGCCCGCGACGGCGAGATCGACCCGTCGGTGGCCGTGGCGGCCGCCCGTCAATACAAGATTGACGACGTCGAGGCCGCCCCCGAGCAGACCTCCGATCCGGGCGTCGCCTGACGCACGTCGCATCTCCCCACCGATCCCCTCCTCTCCGCCGAGCGTCACGCTGGCGTGACACCCGACGCCCAACGTCACGCTGGCGCTCCCCAGGCACGCGGGTACCACGCCCCCGCCCCCACCCCGGCGTCGCTCCCGCCCCCACCCCCGCCGAGCGTCACGCTGGCGTGACACTCGACGCCCAACATCACGCTGGCGCACCCCCCGGCACGCGGGTACCAAAGCCCCCGCCAGCCGCCCCACATTTAGCGGAACCTTCCAGAAAACAGGCGTAGCTTTTAGGTGTGAATGACAACGCCTTCGCGGGACCGTTTGCCAACCTGCCCAAACCCAGGTCCCCGCTGGAGCTGCTGGACACCGTCCCCGACTCGCTGCTGCGGCGGTTGAAGCAGTATTCGGGCCGGCTGGCCACCGAGGCGGTCTCGGCCATGCACGAGCGGTTGCCGTTCTTCGCCGACCTGGAAGCCTCCCAACGGGCCAGCGTCGCGCTGGTGGTGCAGACCGCGGTGGTCAACTTCGTGGAGTGGATGCAGGACCCGCACAGCAACGTCAGCTACACCGCACAGGCCTTCGAGCTGGTGCCGCAGGACCTGACCCGGCGTATCGCGCTGCGCCACACCGTGGACATGGTGCGGGTCACCATGGAGTTCTTCGAGGAGGTCGTGCCGCTGCTGGCCCGCTCCGAGGAGCAGCTGACCGCGCTGACGGTGGGAATCCTGAAGTACAGCCGCGATCTGGCGTTCACCGCGGCCAGCGCCTACGCGGATGCCGCCGAGGCGCGGGGCGCCTGGGACAGCCGGATGGAGGCCAGCGTCGTGGACGCGATAGTCCGCGGCGACGCCGGCCCGGAGCTGCTCTCCAGGGCGGCCGCGCTGAACTGGGACACCACCGCGCCGGCCACGGTGGTGGTGGGAACCCCGGCGCCCGGCCGCGACGGCGCCGAAGACCCGGGCCCCAGCCGCGCCAGTCAGGACGTGCGCGACGCCGCCATCCGGCACGGCCGGGCTGCCCTGACCGACGTGCACGGCACCTGGCTGGTCGCCATCGTCTCGGGCCAGCTGTCGCCGACCGACAAGTTCTTCAAGGAGCTGATGGAGGCGTTCTCCGACGGCCCGGTGGTGATCGGCCCGACGGCGCCGATGTTGACGGCGGCCTATCACAGCGCCTCCGAGGCGATCTCGGGGATGAACGCGGTCGCCGGCTGGCGGGGTGCGCCGCGGCCGGTCCTGGCCCGCGAGCTGCTTCCTGAGCGGGCTCTGATGGGCGATGCGTCGGCCATCGTGGCGCTGCACACCGATGTGATGCGGCCGCTGGCGGACGCCGGCCCGACACTCGTCGAAACCTTGGACGCTTTCTTAGATTCTGGCGGTGCGATTGAGGCTTGTGCCAGGAAGTTGTTCGTTCATCCAAACACCGTGCGCTACCGACTGAAGCGGATCACCGACTTCACCGGGCGCGATCCCACCCAGCCACGCGACGCTTACGTGCTGCGCGTGGCCGCGACGGTGGGCCAGCTCAACTACCCCACGACTCCGCCCGCCGCCGCCAACATTTCGGTCCCGCCGCTTCCCTCCCCGGTCAGAGGGGGTATTGGCGGCGTATCCGGCAGATAGTGATTTAGACGACAGATCGCGGCCGTATCTCAAACATGTAGCTTAAGAGGCTATTTTGTGGGATGTATACAAAAACCTAAGACGAGGTTCATAATCTGTTACACCCCGCAAAACCGTCTTCACAGTGTTCTCTTAGACACGTGATTGCGTTGCTTGCACCCGGACAGGGTTCCCAGACCGAGGGGATGCTGTCGCCGTGGCTGGAACTGCCCGGCGCAGCAGACCAGGTTGCCGCATGGTCCCAGGCCAGTGGCCTGGACCTGGCCCGATTGGGCACCACGGCGTCGATGGAGGAGATCACCGACACCGCCGTCGCCCAACCGCTGATCGTGGCCGCCACGCTGCTCGCCCATCAGGAGCTGACCAGGCGCGGAGCCCTCGCCGGCCGGGAAATGGTGGTCGCGGGTCACTCTGTCGGCGAGATCGCGGCTTACGCCATCGCCGGGGTGCTGGCCTCCGACGACGCGGTCATGCTGGCCGCCACCCGTGGCGCCGAGATGGCCAAGGCATGTGCCGCCGAGCCCACCGGCATGTCCGCCGTGCTCGGCGGTGACGAGGCCGAGGTGCTGACCCGCCTCGAGCAGCTCGACCTGGTTCCGGCCAACCGCAACGCCGCCGGCCAGATCGTGGCCGCCGGCCGGTTGACCGCCCTGGAGAAGCTCGCCGAGGATCCGCCGGCCAAGGCCCGGGTGCGCGCGCTGGGTGTGGCCGGGGCCTTCCACACCGAGTTCATGGCGCCCGCCCTGGAGGGCTACGCCGCCGCCGCGGCCGGCATCGCGACCGCCGAGCCCACCGCCACGCTGCTGTCCAACTTCGACGGCCGGCCGGTGGCCAGCGCCGCCGCGGCGATGCAGGCCCTGGTTTCCCAGCTGACCCGGCCGGTGCGCTGGGATCTGTGCACCGCATATCTGCGTGAGCAGAATGTGACGGCGATCGTGGAGTTCCCGCCCGCGGGCACTCTGACCGGCATCGCCAAACGTGAACTTCGGGGGGTTCCGACGCGTGCCGTCAAGTCACCCGCAGATCTGGACGAACTGGCAAGCCTGTAACCGCCGGGTTCCGTCCAGAACCAAGAAAGCACGTCAAATCGGTTTACACACAACATATTACGAAGGGAACTAACTGTGGCCGTCAGTCAGGAAGAAATCATCGCCGGTATCGCCGAGATCATCGAAGAGGTCACCGGCATCGAGCCCTCCGAGGTCACCCCGGAGAAGTCGTTCGTCGACGACCTGGACATCGACTCGCTGTCGATGGTCGAGATCGCCGTGCAGACCGAGGACAAGTACGGCGTGAAGATCCCCGACGAGGACCTCGCCGGTCTGCGCACCGTCGGTGACGTCGTCGCCTACATCCAGAAGCTCGAGGAAGAGAACCCCGAGGCTGCCGAGGCGCTGCGCGCGAAGCTCGAGACCGAGAACCCCGAGGCCGTCGCGAACGTCAAGTCGAGGCTGGAAGCAGAGAGCAAGTGACCAAGCCTTCCACTGCTAATGGCGGTTACCCCAGCGTTGTGGTAACCGCCGTCGCGGCGACGACGTCGATCGCGCCGGACATCGAGAGCACGTGGAAGGGATTGTTGGCCGGCGAGAGCGGCATCCACGTCCTCGAAGACGAATTCGTCACCAAGTGGGACCTACCGGCGAAGATCGGTGGGCACCTCAAGGAACCCGTCGACGTCCACATGGGCCGCCTCGACTTACGGCGCATGTCCTACGTCCAGCGGCTGGCCAAACTGCTGAGCGGGCAACTGTGGGAGACCGCAGGAGCCCCGGAGGTCGATCCCGACCGCTTCAGCGTCGTGGTCGGCACTGGTCTGGGTGGCGCCGAGCGGATCGTGGAGAGCTACGACCTGATGAACGAGGGCGGCCCCCGCAAGGTGTCGCCGCTGGCCGTTCAGATGATCATGCCCAACGGCGCCGCGGCGGTGGTGGGCCTGCAGCTCGGGGCACGCGCCGGGGTCATCACCCCGGTGTCGGCCTGTTCTTCGGGCTCGGAGGCCATCGCCCACGCGTGGCGTCAGATCGTGATGGGCGACGCGGACTTCGCGGTCTGCGGCGGGGTCGAAGGCCCGATCGAGGCGCTGCCCATTGCGGCGTTCTCGATGATGCGGGCCATGTCGACGCGTAACGACGAGCCCGAGCGCGCGTCGCGACCGTTCGACAAGGACCGCGACGGCTTCGTGTTCGGCGAGGCCGGGGCGCTGATGATCATCGAGACCGAGGAGCATGCGAAGGCCCGTGGCGCCAAGCCGTTGGCCCGGCTGATGGGTGCCGGCATCACCTCGGACGCTTTCCACATGGTGGCTCCCGCCGCCGACGGTGTGCGGGCCGGCCGGGCGATGCAGCGCTCGATGGAGTTGGCGGGTCTGTCCGCCCGCGACATCGACCATGTCAACGCGCACGGAACCGCGACGCCGATCGGCGACGCGGCTGAAGCAAATGCAATCAGAGTGGCGGGCTGTGAGAATGCCGCTGTCTACGCGCCGAAGTCGGCGCTTGGGCACTCGATCGGCGCCGTCGGCGCGCTCGAGTCTGTTCTAACGGTGCTGACCCTTCGGGACGGAGTCATTCCACCGACACTGAATTACGAGACCCCGGACCCTGAGATCGAACTTGATGTGGTTGCCGGCGAGCCTCGCTACGGCGAGTACCGCTACGCGATCAACAACTCGTTCGGGTTCGGCGGCCACAATGTGGCGCTCGCGTTCGGGCGTTACTAAGCATGGCGTTTGGCGACGAGGCGGGCCGTTACCGGCCCGAGGAGAAGCCGGACAAGCACGGAAGGAACGTTCTCTAGAGCCATGACAGAGCTGGTCACCGGGAAGGCATTCCCGAATGTGGTCGTCACCGGCATTGCCATGACGACGGCGTTGGCAACTGACGCCGAAAACACCTGGAAGTTGTTGCTGGACGGCCAAAGTGGGATTCGGACCCTCGACGACCCGTTCGTCGAGGAGTTCGACCTGCCGGTCCGGATCGGCGGGCACCTGCTCGAAGAGTTCGACAGTCAGCTGACTCGGGTCGAACTGCGACGCACCGCATACCTGCAGCGAATGTCGACCGTCATCGGCCGGCGGGTGTGGGAGAACGCCGGCAACCCCGAGGTCGACACCAACCGGTTGGCGGTGTCCATCGGCACCGGTCTGGGGTCGGCCGAGGAGCTGGTCTTCGGTTACGACGACATGCGGGCCCGCGGATTCCGCGCGATCTCGCCGCTGGCTGTGCAGAAGTACATGCCCAACGGCGCCGCGGCGGCCGTCGGGCTGGAACGCCACGCCAAGGCCGGGGTGATGACGCCGGTCTCCGCGTGCGCGTCGGGGTCCGAGGGCATCGCCCGGGCCTGGCAGCAGATCGTGCTCGGCGAGGCCGACATGGCGATCTGCGGCGGCGTGGAGACGCGGATCGAGGCGGTGCCGATCGCCGGGTTCGCCAACATGCGCATCGTGATGTCCACCAACAACGACGACCCGGCCGGTGCCTGTCGCCCGTTCGACAAGGACCGCGACGGCTTCGTGTTCGGTGAGGCCGGCGCATTGATGGTGATCGAGACCGAGGAGCACGCCAAGGCTCGCGGCGCCAACATCCTGGCCCGGATCATGGGGGGCCAGCATCACCTCCGACGGTTTCCACATGGTGGCGCCGGACCCCAACGGCGAGCGCGCCGGGCACGCGATGTCCCGCGCGATCCAGCTGGCGGGCCTGACCCCCCAACGACATCGACCACGTCAACGCGCACGCCACCGGCACCCAGGTGGGTGACGTGGCCGAAGGCAGGGCCATCAACAACGCGCTGGGCAGCAACAAGCCGGCGGTGTACGCGCCGAAGTCCGCGCTGGGCCACTCGGTGGGTGCGGTAGGCGCGGTGGAGTCGATCCTGACCGTGCTCGCGTTGCGCGACCAGGTCGTGCCGCCGACACTGAACCTGGTCAACCTGGATCCCGAGATCGATCTGGACGTGGTGGCCGGCAAGCCTCGGCCGGGCAATTACCGCTACGCGATCAACAACTCGTTCGGATTCGGCGGTCACAACGTGGCGATCGCGTTTGGACGCTATTAGGCGGCGCACCAAGAAAAAGCCAAGCTTCATCGGATAAACCCGGAACATACCTGGCGAACTTAGGAGATCTGCGATGACAATCATGGCCCCCGAGGCAGTTGGCGAGTCGCTCGACCCCCGCGATCCGCTGTTGCGTCTGAGCAACTTCTTCGACGACGGCAGTGTGGAACTGCTGCACGAGCGGGACCGTTCCGGGTTGCTGGCCGCCGCCGGCACCGTCAACGGGGTGCGCACCATCGCGTTCTGCACCGACGGCACCGTGATGGGCGGCGCCATGGGGACCGAGGGTTGCCAGCACATCGTCAACGCCTACGACACCGCCATCGAGGAGCAGTGCCCCATCGTGGGGATCTGGCACTCCGGCGGTGCCCGGCTGGCCGAGGGGGTGCGTGCGCTGCACGCGGTCGGCACGGTGTTCGAGGCGATGATCCGGGCCTCGGGCTACATCCCGCAGATCTCGGTGGTGGTCGGTTTCGCCGCCGGCGGCGCCGCCTACGGGCCGGCGCTGACCGACGTCATCGTGATGGCCCCGGAGAGCCGGGTGTTCGTCACCGGGCCCGACGTGGTCCGCAGCGTCACCGGCGAGGACGTGGACATGGCGTCGCTGGGTGGTCCCGAGACCCACCACAAGAAGTCCGGGGTGTGCCACATCGTCGCCGACGACGAACTCGACGCCTACGAGCGCGGCCGCGAGTTGGTCCGGTTGTTCTGCCAGCAAGGGCATTTCGACCGCAGCAAGGCCGAGGCCGGGGACACCGACATCAAGGCGCTGCTGCCCGAGTCGGCTCGACGGGCCTATGACGTGCACCCCATCGTGACCGCGATCCTGGACGCCGACGCGCCGTTCACCGAGTTTCAGGCCAAGTGGGCACCGTCCATGGTGGTCGGTCTGGGCCGGCTCTCGGGCCGCACGGTCGGCGTGCTGGCCAACAACCCGCTGCGCCTCGGCGGCTGCTTGAACTCCGAAAGTGCCGAGAAGGCAGCGCGTTTCGTGCGCCTGTGCGACGCGTTCGGCATCCCCCTGGTGGTGATCGTCGACGTGCCCGGCTACCTGCCCGGTGTCGACCAGGAGTGGGGCGGGGTGGTACGACGCGGCGCCAAGCTGCTGCACGCCTTCGGTGAGTGCACCGTGCCGCGGGTCACCCTGGTCACCCGAAAGATCTACGGCGGGGCCTACATTGCGATGAACTCGCGTTCACTCAACGCGACCAAGGTGTTCGCCTGGCCGGACGCCGAGGTGGCCGTGATGGGCGCCAAGGCCGCGGTCGGCATCCTGCACAAGCGCAAGCTGGCGGCCGCGCCCGAGCACGAGCGCGAAGCGCTGCACAACGAGCTGGCCGCCGAGCACGAGCGGATCGCCGGTGGGGTGGACAGCGCCATCGACATCGGTGTGGTCGACGAGAAGATCGACCCGGCGCACACTCGCAGCAAGCTCACCGAGGCGTTGGCTCAGGCGCCCGCTCGCCGTGGCCGCCACAAGAACATCCCGCTGTAGATCTCTCTGTCGCGAGCGCGAAATGCCAAGCAGTGGCGTTACACTCGCGGGTCTCGTTCCGCACCGACCAGCGCGTCGGCCTCCGCCTGGGTTTCCACTGACGGACCGGATCCCGGCAGTGGCTTGCGCGCGACTTCGGGCATGAAGCGCAGCGTGATCACCCCGACCAGGCCCGCCACGATCAGCATATAGGCCGGCACCATCGGGTTGCCGGTGCTCGAGATCAGCGCTTGTGCGATCAACGGCGTGGTGCCGCCCACCGCGGAGATCGCGACGTTGTAGGAGATCGCCAAGGCGCCGTAGCGCACTCGGGTGGGAAACAACGCCGGCAGCGCCGAGGGGGTGGTGCTGTCGAAGCACAGTTCCATCAAGCCCACCAACAGCACACCGAGGAACACCACCGGGTAGAGGCCGCCGGAGCGGATCAGCAGGAACGCCGGGACCGACGCCGCCAGCAGCAGGCCGCAGCCCGTCCACATGATCGGTTTGACCCCGATGCGGTCGGACAGTTTGGCGACGAACACCACCGCCGCCATCAGGATCGCCAGCACGATGACGATCATCACCAGCCCGACATTCTCAACGCCCACAACCACTTTCAGGTATGTCGGCAGATATCCGGTCATCATGAAGTCGGCGACCTGGGAGGTCAGCACCAACGCCGCGCAGATCAGCATCGGCCGCCACTGCTCCACGATGGTGTCCCGAAACTGTTGCGGCACATCCTCTTCGGTGGCGCCGTGATCCAGATGGGTGAAGGCGGGCGACTCTTCCAGCTGCAGCCGCATGTAGAGCGCGATCAGCCCCAGCGGCGCACCCAGCAGCAGCGGCAGCCGCCAGCCCCACGCCAGCCAGTCGTCGTCGGGCAGCCAGGCCTGCAGGCCGGTGACCAGAAACCCGGCCACCACGAAGCCGACCAGGTTGCCCAGCGGCAGGAACCCGACCATCATGCCGCGTTTGCGGTCGGGCGCCTGTTCCACCAGATAGGTCATCGCTCCGGTGAACTCGCCACCGGTCGACAAACCCTGGAAGATGCGGGCGATCACCAGCAGGATCGGCGCCCAGATGCCGATCGCGCTGTAGCCGGGTAGCAGACCGCTCAGGGTGGTGCCGGTGGTCATCAGCAGGATGGTGATCACCAGCACCCGCTTGCGTCCGATCCGGTCGCCGAGCGGGCCGAAGATGAATCCGCCCAGCGGTCGCACCACGAACGCGGCGGCCAGCGTGCCGAAGGTGGCGATCAGGTGCACCGCGCTGACGCTGTGACCGGGGTAGAAGACCTGCGCAATCGTGGTGGCGATGTAGCCGTAGACGCCGAAGTCGTACCACTCCATGAAGTTGCCAATCGCGGTGCCCGCGATGGTTCGCGCGACCGTTTCCGGGTGGGTGACCGTGATCTGGTCGCGCGTCCAGCGCTGCGGCTGGCTTTGGGTGTCCACCGGTGGTTTCTTACCCCAACTGCAGGGGGTCGAACCCACTGCCCCGCTCAGCTGACCCCGGCCAGGAACTCCGCGGCGACCGCGACCACTTTCGCGCGGTCGCGTGGCACCAGGCCGATGCGGGTCCGGCGGTCCAGAATGTCGGCTACATCCAGCGCACCCTCGTGGGTGACGGCGTACTCGAATTCGGCCCGGGTGACGTCGATGCCTTCGGCCACGGGTTCGGTGGGCCGCGGGCAGCTGGCGGTGGTCACCACGCTGGCCGCCTCGGCGCCGTAGCGGGCCACCAGGGACGACGGCAGGCTGGCCGGGCTGGCGGCCGGACCAGGGTTGGCCGGCGCGCCGATCAACGGCAGGTTGCGGGTCCGGCACGCCCCCGCGCGCAGGTTTCGCAGGCTGATCGCCCGGTTCAGCACGTCTTCGGCCATGTAGCGGTATTCGGTCAGCTTGCCGCCGACCACGCTGATCACCCCGGTGGGTGACTCGACGACGGCGTGATCGCGCGACACGTCGGCGGTGCGGCCCGCTCCGGTGTCGATCAGCGGGCGCAGACCCGCGTAGCAGCCGATCACGTCGGCAGCCGTGACGGTGGTGCCCAGCGCGGTGTTCACGGTGTCCAGCAGGAAGGTGATCTCCTGCGACGACGGTTGCGGCACATCGGGAATGGGGCCCGGGGCGTCTTCGTCGGTCAACCCGAGGTAGATCCGGCCGAGTTGTTCGGGCATCGCGAACACGAATCTGTTGATCTCCCCGGGAATCGGAATGGTCAGTGCCGCAGTCGGATTGCCGAAAGCGGCGGCGTCGAACACCAGATGCGTTCCGCGGCTCGGCCGCAACTTCAGCGCCGGGTCGATCTCGCCGCCCCACACGCCCGCTGCGTTGATCACGGCCGCGGCCGTCAGGTCGAACGATTGCCCGGTGCGCTGGTCGGTCAGCGTCGCCGAGGTGCCGGTGGCCGCCGAGGCGGCCACGTAGGTCAGGATGCGGGCGCCGTGCTGAGCGGCGGTACGCGCGACCGCCGTCACCAACCGGGCGTCGTCGATCAGTTGACCGTCGTAGTTCAGCAATCCGCCGGCCAGACCGTCCCGCTTGACGGTGGGCGCCATCGCGATCACGCGCCGGGCCGGGATCCGCCGCGACCGCGGCAAGGTCGAGGACGACGTACCGGCCAGCACCCGCAACGCGTCGCCGGCCAGGAAGCCGAACCGCACCAGCGCCCGGTTGGCGTGACTCATCGACGGCAGCAGCGGAACGAGTTGGGGCATCGCGTGGACCAGGTGAGGGGCGTTGCGCGACATCAGGATTCCGCGTTCGATGGCGCTGCGCCGGGCGATGCCCACGTTGCCGCTGGCCAGGTAGCGCAGGCCGCCGTGCACCAGTTTCGAGCTCCAGCGGCTGGTGCCGAAGGCCAGATCGTGTTTTTCCACCAGCGCGGTCCGCAGCCCGCGGGAGGCGGCGTCCAGCGCGATCCCGGCGCCGGTGATGCCGCCTCCGATCACCAGCACGTCGACCGGCTCGCCGTCGGCCAGGGCGGTCAGGTCGGCGGTGCGGCGCGCAGCGTTGAGCGCGGTGGAGTGTTCCATCAGGACAGGTATCCGTTCAGCGTGTAGGTGAGTTGTTCGGCCAGCGCGTCGTCGTCGAGGATCGGTTTGACGATGTCGGCGGATTGGATGGTCGACTGCGCGATGAGCAGGATCATGGTCGCGAGTTGGCGCGGGTCGCCGTCGCGGACGCTGCCGTGGCGCTGGGCAAGCTCGAGCCGGGTGGCCAGGCCGTCGATCAGGAACTGCTGGCTGGTGCCCAGCCGCTCGGTGAGGTAGACGCGGGCCAGCTCCGAATGCATGACCGATTTGATCAGTTCGTCGCGGCGCAGCCGGTCGGTGACTGCCACGACCTGTTTGACCAGGCCCTGCCGGTCGTCGCCGTCGAACGGCGCGTCCTGCATCACGGCTTTGATGTGGTTGGTCAGCAGGGTCGACATGATCGACTGCGTGTCGGGCCAGCGCCGGTAGACGGTGGGACGGCTGACGCCGGCGCGGCGGGCGATCTCGGCGAGGGTGACGCGGTCGGCGCCGTAGTTGACGACGCAGCTCGCGGCCGCGGCCAGGATCCGGTCCCCGGTGTCCGCATGCGTGGCGTTACTGATTGACACCATGTGTAATACTGTAACGCATGACGCACGCCGAGGAACTCCTTCCGCCGATGAAATGGAACGCCTGGGGAGATCCCGCCGCGGCCAAGCCGCTCTCCGACGGCATCCGCGGCTTGCTCGAGCAGGTGGTGGGCCTTGCGGATTCCGACGAGGTCGAACTCGAAGCCGATCGGGTGCGACTGCGTCCCTGCGTCCTCACCCAGCAGGATCAGGATGCGCTGACCAAGATCGTCGGCGCGGAATACTTTCGCACCGGCGACCGCGACCGGTTGCTGCGAGCCGGCGGTAAGTCCACTCCGGACATGTTGCGCCGCAAGAACACCGGCGTCCAAGATGCGCCGGACGCGGTGCTGATTCCCGGCGACGACCAGACGGTGCTGGAGATCCTGCGCTACTGCTCCGAGCACGGCATCGCGGTCGTGCCGTTCGGCGGCGGCACCAACGTCACCGGCGGCCTCGATCCCGTCCGCGGCCGGTTCGGCGCCGTGGTCTCGCTGGACCTGCGTCGCTTCGACGAATTGCATTCGCTCGACGAGGTTTCCGGCATCGCCGAACTCGGGGCCGGGGTCACCGGCCCGAACGCCGAGCGCCTGCTCGGCGAGCACGGCTTCTCGCTGGGGCACTTCCCGCAGAGCTTCGAGTACGCGACCATCGGCGGCTTCGCGGCGACGCGCTCGTCGGGCCAGGATTCGGCCGGCTACGGCCGGTTCAACGACATGATCATCGGGCTGCGCATGATCACCCCGGTCGGCGTATGGGACCTGGGCCGGGTGGCGGCGTCGGCGGCCGGACCCGACCTGCGCCAGCTGGCGATCGGCTCGGAAGGCGTGCTCGGCGTCATCACCAAAGTGCGCCTTGCGGGTGCACCGCAAGCCCGAGACGACCCGTTACGAGGCATGGTCGTTCCCCGACTTCGCGACCGGAGTGGCGGCGCTGCGCGCCATCACCCAGATCGGCACCGGCCCCACCGTGGTGCGGCTTTCCGACGAGACCGAGACCGGCGTCAACCTGGCCACCCACGAGTCGATCGGCGAAGAACAGTCCGCCGGCGGGTGTTTGGGGCTGACGCTGTTCGAGGGCACCACCGAGCACGCCGAGAGCAGGCACGCCGAGACGCGCGCCGTGCTGGAAGCCCGCGGCGGAAAGTCGCTGGGCGAAGGTCCGGCCCGGGCCTGGGAGCACGGCAGGTTCGGCGCGCCCTATCTGCGCGACTCGCTGCTGGCCGCCGGAGCCCTGTGCGAGACGCTGGAAACGGCCACCGACTGGTCCAACATCCCGGCGCTGAAGGCCGCGGTCACCGAAGCGCTGACCACCTCGCTGGGCGAATCGGGCACACCCGCCCTGGTGATGTGCCACGTATCGCACGTCTACCCGACCGGGGCGTCGCTGTATTTCACCGTGGTGGCCGGGCAGCGCGGCAACCCGATCGAGCAGTGGTTCGCAGCCAAGCGGGCCGCCTGTGACGCCATCATGGCCACCGGCGGAACGATCACCCATCACCACGCGGTCGGCGCCGATCACCGCGCCTGGATGCCTGAGGAGATCGGCGAGCTGGGTGTGCAGGTGCTGCGCGCGGTCAAGGCGACACTGGACCCGGCGGGAATCCTCAACCCCGGCAAGCTGATTCCGTGAGCGCAGAGCCGGCCACCGGGCCGCTGGGCCGTCGCGAAATCGGCAGGGTGACCGCACTGACCAATCCGCTGTCCGGGCACGGGGCCGCGATCGAGGCGGCCCGGCGCGCGATCGCCCGGCTGCACCACCGCGGGGTGGAGGTCGTCGAGATCATCGGCGACGACGCACAGGATGCCCGTTATCTCGTTGCCGCTGCGCTGGAGAAGGGCACCGACGCGGTGATGGTCACCGGCGGCGACGGCGCCATCTCCAACGCGCTGCAGGTGCTGGCGGGCACCGAGGTCCCACTCGGCGTCATCCCGGCCGGGACCGGCAACGACCATGCCCGCGAATTCGGCATTCCCACCAAGGATCCCGAGGCCGCCGCGGACATCGTGGTGGACGGCTGCACCGAGACGATCGACCTGGGCCGGATCACCGGCAGCGACGGTTTCCAGAAGTGGTTCGGCACCGTGGCGGCCACCGGCTTCGACTCGCTGGTCACCGACCGGGCCAACCGGATGAGCTGGCCGCACGGCCGGATGCGGTACTACATCGCGATGCTGGCCGAGTTGTCACAGCTGCGGCTGCTGCCGTTCCGGCTGGTGCTCGACGGCAAGCGCGAGATCGAGGCCGATCTGACGATGACGGCGTTCGGCAACACCCGCAGTTACGGCGGCGGAATGCTGATCTGCCCCAACGCCGATCGCGCCGACGGCCTGCTGGACCTGACCATGGTGAAGTCGCAGTCGCGGACCAAGCTGATCCGCTTCTTCCCCACCGCGCTGAAGGGCACGCACGTCCACCTCGACGAGGTGACCACCGCGCGCGCCAAAACCGTCGAAGTCGAGTGCCCCGGAATCAACGTGTACGCCGACGGCGACTTCGCGTGTCCGCTGCCCGCCGAGATCTCGGCGGTGCCGGCCGCGCTGCGGGTACTGCGACCCCAGCGGCTGTAACGGTAGGGTCACCGCGACCGACATGTTCGGCATGTCCGGTTTCGGCAAGGCCTTGACGACCGCGGCGGTGGCCGCGGTTTCGCTGTGCGTGGCGCCGGCGGCCTCCGCCGGTGACGTGGCGTCCTGGAACGGCGAGTACGTGATGGTGCTGGAGGCCAACGCGAAGTCGGGCACCAGCGTGGCGGCCGGTCAGCCCGAATTCGCCCACCGCACAACCGCGGTCCTGAGCTCCAGCTGCTCGGCGGGCAGTTGCGTGGCTACCGTGACCAATCCTGCTCCGCCCAAGAACGAATCCATGCCGCGCACAGTCGAATTCACCTGGAACGGTGCCCAGTGGGTGCGTGAGATGACCTGGCAGTGGGATTGCCTGCTACCCGACGGCAGCGTCGAATACGACCCGGCCCGGTCGATAACCGTTTACACACCAGGGCAATACGGCATCCTCACCGGGGTGTTCCACACCGACATCGCCAGTGGCGCCTGCAAGGGCAACGTCGACATGCCGGTCTCGGCCAAGCCAGCGGGCTAGCCGACACCGCGGCTGAGCCAGGTCACCTCGCCGGCGTCGCCGCCGTCGCGATACGGCTCCAGCGCCTCGTCCCACGCGGTGCCCAGCACCGAATCCAGCTCAGCGGCAAGGGTGTCGGCGCCCTGGGCCATCAGCGTGCGCAGCCGCATCTCCCCGACCATGATGTCGCCGTTGGCGCTCATCGCCCCGCTCCACAGACCCAGTTGCGGGGTGTGGCAGAAGCGGTGGCCGTCGACGCCGGGACTGGGGTCCTCGGTGACTTCGAACCGCAGGACCGACCATGAGCGCAACGCGTTCGCCAACCGGGCACCGGTCCCGACCGGACCCACCCAGTTGGTGACCGCGCGCAACTGCCCGGGCATGGCCGGCTGCGGGGTCCACACCAAATTCGCCTTGGCTTGCAAGGTCGACGACAACGCCCACTCGACATGCGGGCACACCGCGGCCGGCGAAGCGTGGACGTACACCACGCCTGCCGTCACGTCGGCAAACTGATTCGACGCACGCATCTTCTTGCTCCTTCGGTTCCACGAGGGACGTCTTCCCCAACGACCTGGTGGACCCAGCGAGCAACGTGCCTGAGATGCCTACGCAACTATTTGTGTGTCGTGCGTGTCTATTGTGCCCTGTGAGACCTGTGTTGCGCTAGTGTGCGTTTTCCTTTTGCTCCCGCCCGGGCGCTCTAACCCAGGTATTCGCCCAGCACCGCGTCGGAAAGTGCAGGCCAGGGCGCCAGCGCCCAGTCGCCGAAATCGCGGTCGGTCAGCACCACCAACGCCAGATCCGCGGCCGGATCCGCCCAGAGGAAACCGCCCGACTGGCCGAAATGACCGAAAGTGCGCACCGAGTTGTGCGCCCCCGTCCAGTGCGGCGACTTCGAATCCCGCAGCTCGAAGCCCAGGCCCCAGTCGTTGGGCCGCTGGGCACCGTATCCGGGCAGCACCCCGTTGAGGCCGGGAAACTGGACGTCGATGGCCTGGGCGTGCATCTGCGCCGACACCGTGACCGGACGCAGCAGATCCCCGGCGAACAGCGCCAGGTCGTCGACGGTCGAGGTGGCCCCGTAGCCGGCCTGGGCGGCGCCGCCGTCGAGGCGGGTGGTCGTCATGCCCAACGGCTCGCACACCGCTTCGGTGAAGTAGCGGCCGAACTCGATGCCGGACTCCCGCTCGAGGGTCTGCGCCAGCACGGCGAACCCGTAGTTGGAGTAGATCCGGCGGGTGCCCGGTTTGGCCAGCACGTCCCCGGTGAGCATGGCCAGTCCCGACGCGTGCGCCAGTAGGTGGCGGACGGTGGACCCGGGCGGCCCGGCTGCGGTGTCGAGTTCGACGACGCCCTCTTCGACGGCGATCTGCGCGGCGCGCGCCACCAACGGCTTGGTCACCGACGCCAGCGGGAACACCCGGGCCGTCTCGCCGTGGCTGGCCAGTACCCCGTCCGGCCCGACGACCGCCGCGGCGGCATTCGGGACGGGCCAGTCGTCGAGGGCTTCCAAGGCCCTCATTTGCGGGCGATGTAGAAGTAGTTGAACGGGTCCGAGTCGATCTCGGCGACCTGCACGTCGTCGAAGCCGGCGTCGGCCAGCATCGAGGTGGCCAGCTGTCGCCCCCACACCGCGCCCAGGCCGGCGCCGTCGAGCGCCAGCGACACCGTCATGCAGTGCATCAGCGAGGTCGTGTACAGATAGGTGCCCATCGGGTGGCCGATGTTGTCCTCCACCTGGCTGGACGCCTTGACGTCCGCCATCAGCAGCACCCCGCCGGGACGCAGCGCGCGGTGGATGTTCGCCAAGACCCGCGCGGGCTGCGCCTGGTCGTGGATGGTGTCGAACGCGGTGATCACGTCGTAGCTGCCGACCTTGTCCAGCCGGGCCAGGTCGTGGCTCTCGAAGGTCGAGTTGCCCAGCCCCAGCCGCGCGGCCTCCGCGCCGCCGGCGGCGACGGCTTCCGCGGAGAAGTCGATCCCGGTGAAGCGGCTGGCCGGAAACGCCTGTGCCATCAGGTTGCTCGCGTGTCCGCTGCCGCAACCTACGTCGGCCACGTCCACTCCGGCGCGCAGCCGGTCGACGAGTCCGTCGACGATGGGCAGCACGACGTCGATCAGGCCGCCGTCGAACACCATGCCGCTCATCTCGGCCATCAGCGCGTGGAAGCGCGGATATTCGCGGTAGTGCAGGCCGCCGCCGGCGCGGAAGCACTCGATGATCTGCTGCTCGACCCCGCTGAGCAACGGCACGAACTGGGCCACCACGGCCAGGTTGCGCGGACCCGCGGCCTGCGTCAGCACAGCGGCCCGGTGGGCGGGCAGCGAGTACGTCGCGGCGGCAGGGTCGTAGTCGAGGATGCGTCCGGTTGTCATGCCGCCCAACCACTCCCGCACGTAGCGCTCGTTGAGACCGGCCGCCTCGGCGATCTGCTCGCTGGTCGAGGGCGGCAGCTCGGCCATCGTCTGCAACAGACCGGTCTGGTGCCCGACGCTCAGCAGGATCGCCAAACTGGCCCCGTTGATGGCCGCGACCATGCGCTCGGTGAACGCCTCGGTGGTTTCGGGTGCCGTCATGCTCAGCGACGCTACACCGGCTGGCTGCACGGTCGACGGCGGCGAACAGTAGGTTGGTTAACCATGAGTCAGACAGTGCGCGGTGTGATTTCACGGGCCAAGGGCAAGCCGGTCGAGGTGGTCGACATCGTCATCCCGGACCCGGGACCGGGCGAGGTCGTCGTCGACATCACCGCCTGCGGCGTGTGCCACACCGATCTGACCT
The DNA here is from genome assembly GCA_021654635.1 of Mycobacterium kiyosense. Lineage (NCBI taxonomy): Bacteria > Bacillati > Actinomycetota > Actinomycetes > Mycobacteriales > Mycobacteriaceae > Mycobacterium > Mycobacterium kiyosense. The sequence continues at coordinate 2,439,767 of AP025179.1, read as the reverse complement.
ACCGCGACGGCGGCATCAACGACGAATACCCGTTCCTGCTCGGCCACGAGGCGGCGGGCACCGTCGAGGCCGTCGGCCCAGGTGTCACCAGTGTCGAACCGGGCGACTTCGTGATCTTGAACTGGCGCGCGGTGTGCGGGCAGTGCCGGGCCTGCAAACGCGGCCGGCCACACCTGTGCTTCGACACGTTCAACGCCGAGCAGAAGATGACGCTGACCGACGGCACCGAGCTCACCCCGGCGCTGGGTATCGGTGCGTTCGCCGACAAGACGCTGGTCGCCGCGGGCCAATGCACGAAGGTCAATCCCGAAGCCGACCCGGCCGTCGCGGGCCTGCTGGGCTGCGGGGTAATGGCCGGGCTGGGCGCGGCGATCAACACCGGCGCGGTGACCCGCGACGACACGGTCGCCGTGATCGGCTGCGGCGGCGTGGGCGATGCGGCCATCGCCGGGGCCGCGCTGGTGGGTGCGAAGCAGATCATCGCCGTGGACACCGACAACACGAAGTTGCAGTGGGCCCGCAAGTTCGGCGCCACCCACACCGTCAACGCCCGCGAATTCGATGTGGTGGCGACCATTCAGGACCTCACCGGGGGCTTCGGGGTGGACGTGGTGGTCGACGCCGTCGGCCGCCCGGAGACCTGGAAGCAGGCGTTCTACGCCCGCGACCTGGCCGGGACGGTGGTGCTGGTGGGGGTGCCGACGCCGGACATGCGGTTGGACATGCCCCTGGTGGATTTCTTCTCCCGCGGCGGTTCGCTGAAGTCGTCGTGGTACGGCGACTGCCTGCCCGAGCGCGACTTCCCCACCCTGATCGACCTCTACCTGCAGGGCCGGCTGCCGCTGGAGAAGTTTGTCTCCGAGAAAATCGGGCTAGACGACATCGAGGAGGCCTTTCACAAGATGCATGACGGTAAGGTGCTGCGCTCGGTGGTGGTGTTGTAAATGGTGGACATCGACCGGGTGGTCACGCACGGCACCTTCGAACTCGACGGCGGCAGTTGGGAAGTCGACAACAACATCTGGCTGGTCGGGGACAACTCCAACGTGGTGGTGTTCGACGCCGCCCACTCCGCGGAACCGATCATCGAGGCGGTCGGGGGCCGGCATGTCGTCGCGGTGGTGTGCACGCACGGGCACAACGACCACGTGACGGTGGCCCCCGAGCTTGGTAAGGCGCTCGATGCGCCGGTGCTGTTGCATCCTGCTGACAAGGTTTTGTGGCGAATGACGCACCCGGACAGCGACTTTCGAGCTATCGCCGACGACGAGACGGTAAAGGTGGGTGGCACCGAGCTGAGGGCGTTGCACACTCCGGGGCACTCCCCCGGCTCGGTGTGCTGGTACGCCCACGACCTGGGTGTGGTGTTCAGCGGCGACACGTTGTTCTCCGGCGGCCCCGGGGCCACCGGGCGGTCCTATTCGGATTTTCCGACGATCCTGGAGTCGATCTCCGGGCGGCTCGGCAAGCTGCCCGGCGAGACCGTCGTGCACACCGGCCACGGCGACAGCACCACCATCGGCGAGGAGATCGTGCATTACGAGGAGTGGGTGGCCCGGGGGCACTGACGGCCTTCGCTCTTCGCCGCGAGCGTCCTCAACATGCCGGTCCGCACCGGCGTGTCGACGCACATTTGAGGACGCTCGACGCCGCAGAGCCCGTGCCCGGGCCTAGCCGCGAACCTTCAGCGCTACCGCTCGTCGAGGATGCGGCGTTTCTCGGCCTGAAATTCCGCTTCGGTCAGCGCCCCCGAATCACGCAGCGCAGCAAGAGTTTTCAGCCGCTCGACCCGCACCCCCTCGCCGGTCGGCTCATACGCCGTCGGGAAGGGTGCAGTGGGCGCAGTGGGCGCAGCAGCCACCAGCGGCACCGCTTTACGCCCGGCCCGGCCCACCCATACGATCGACACCACCAGATCGACCAGCGCGAAAACGAACAACGCCACGAACACCCACACCAGGTATCCGTAGGAACTCTGGTGACCGAAGGCCAGGCGCGGGTTGATGTATCCGCCGGTCTGCCCTTCGGTCGTCACCCGGTAGTCACCTTCGGTGTGCACCCGGATGTTCCACACCCGCACGTGTGCGTCGTTGTTGACTGTCGTTGTGCTGCCGATGCTTTCGGTCACATCGGGCTGTGGCGCGCCCTCGGGCGGCGAAAAGGTGATGCCCAGTGGGGGGACCGGCAGGCCGCTTCCGTTGGTGCCGCCGGCGACCAGGGCGTGCAGGCTGATGGTGGCATCACCGGCGGGCAGGTGCACGCTGCCGGTTCCCGGGACGGGCACCTCCCCGTACGCGTTGTACTTGTCCAGGAAGAACGCGTTGAGCACCAGGGTGATGACGAATCCGGCCACCGATGCGATCAACATGACGATGGCTAGGGCCAACGAAATTTTTGCGACCCGTCTGCTGTTCATCCCCGCAGTGTGACACGGTAGCCGGTGCAGATCGACGGGCCGACGAGCGAAAACCCGCGGCGACGGGGGACACTGGTGGCGATCGCAGACGAAAACCGGAGAAGGAGCGTTTACATGGCCAGCGGTCTCGTCGCCACGGTGCCCGATCTGTCCGGCAAGCTCGCCGTCGTCACCGGAGCCAACAGCGGACTCGGGTTCGGCCTGGCCAAGCGGCTCTCGGCGGCCGGGGCCGACGTGGTGATGGCGATCCGCAACCAGGCCAAGGGCGAGGCGGCCATCGAGCAGATCCGCGCCGTGGTGCCCGACGCCAAGCTGACCATCAAGTCGCTGGACCTGTCGTCGCTGGCGTCGGTTGCGGCGCTGGGCGAGCACCTGAATTCGCTGGGCCGCCCGATCGACATCCTGATCAACAACGCGGGCGTGATGACCCCGCCGGAGCGTGACACCACCGCCGACGGCTTCGAATTGCAGTTCGGCAGTAACCATCTGGGGCATTTCGCGCTCACGGGGCACCTGCTGCCGCTGCTGCGTGCCGCGGCGAAAGCCAGGGTCGTCTCGCTGAGCAGCATCGCCGCCCGCCGCGGCCGCATCCACTTCGACGATCTGCAGTTCGAGAAGTCCTACGCGCCGATGGCGGCATACTGTCAGTCGAAGCTGGCGGTGCTGATGTTCGCCCTGGAACTGGACCGTCGCAGCCGTGCCGCCGGCTGGGGCATCGTGTCCAACGCCGCGCATCCGGGGCTGACCAAGACCAACCTGCAGATCAGCGGCCCTTCGCACGGTCGCGAAAAGCCGACGTTGATGCAGCGCTTCTACACCGCGTCGTGGCGTTTCACCCCGTTCCTCTGGCAGGAGGTCGACGAGGGCATCCTGCCCGCGCTGTACGCCGCCGCCACCCCGGCCGCCGACGGTGGGGCGTTCTACGGGCCGCGCGGGGTGTACGAGGCCGCCGGCGGCGGCGTGACCGAAGCCAAGATTCCCGCCCGTGCTGCCAATGCCGAAGACTGCCAACGTCTTTGGGAGATCTCTGAGCGGCTCACCGGCGTCAGCTTCCGCACCGGGAACTGACATGAAACCAGTCCGCCTTCCCGAGTCGAGCATCGTGGTCCGGCCCGAGCCGATGGAGAGCGCGACGTACTCGCAGTCCTCGCGCCTGCAGGCCGCCGGACTGCTGCCCGCCGTCGCGCTGTTCGAGCAGGCCGCGCATCAGGTGCCGCTACCCCGGCCACCGCAACCGGTGGTCATCGCCGACTACGGCGCCGCCACCGGCTACAACTCGCTGAAGCCGATGGCTGCCGCAATCGAAGTGCTGCGCGGCCGCACCCGCCACGACCACGCAATCATGGTGGCGCACACCGACGTACCGAACAACGACTTCTCCACTCTGTTCCGCACCATGGCCGACGACCCGGACAGCTACCTGCTCCGCGACCCGGCGAGCTTCACCTCGGCCATCGGTCGTTCCTTCTACGGCCAGATCCTGCCGACCGGCACGGTCAATCTGGGTTGGACGTCGTGGGCCATCCAGTGGCTGAGTCGCGTACCGGCGGGTGCCCCGGAGTTCACCGACCACGTGCAGGTCGCGTTCAGCAAGAACAGCGAAGCCCGCAGGGCGTTCGAACATCAGTCCGCGCTGGATTGGAACGATTTCGTGGCGTTCCGCGGCCGCGAACTGTGTCCCGGCGGCCGGTTGGTGGTGCTGACCATGGCCCTGGACGAGGACGGTGAATTCGGCTATCGGCCGCTGAACGAGGCTCTCATCGCGGGGCTGCACGAGTTGGCCGCCGACGGCCTGCTGCGCTTCGACGAGGTACGGCGCATGGTGATCCCGGTGGTTGCCCGCAGCGAGAAGGATTTTCGCGCTCCGTTCGCTCCGCGCGGCTGGTTCGAAGGTTTGACGATCGATCATCTGGAAATCTTCAACGCCGACGACCGGTTCTGGGCTCGCTACCAAACCGACGGCGACGCAACAACTTTCGGCCGGCAGTGGGCCGCTTTTGCGCGCGCGGCCCTGTTTCCGACCCTGACCGCCGGACTCGACGGCGGCACCGCCGACCCGCGCGCAACCGAATTCGTCGCCTGCCTCGAGGACACTATCGCCGACCGGTTGGCGCGTGCGCCGGAGCCGATGCGCATTCCGCTGGCCTCGATCGTGCTGGTCAAGCGCTCCGCACCGGAATAGTTTCGGCCCGACGCCTGTGTGGGTAACCCCTGCGGATACATACCGCAACCGCCTAGGGGGCAAACATCATGAGCGCGAACGACGACGAGGCCGCCGACCAGGCCAAGGCCGACGACGAATCCACCGACCGGGCGGAGTCGGACAGCAAAGACCGGACCAGCGAGGTTCCCGAGCCCGACGAAGAAGACAAAGAAGAAGCCGCCAAGATGATGACGGCCTACGAGGACCGTCCCACGCTGGTCCTGCCCGGTTCGGGCGGCACGATCACCGGCACCGCGGTCAACGACTGGATCGACGACGACGGCAACCCCAAGTACGGTAACGAGGACGATTCCCCGGCGGCCAAGGCCGCGGCCGAGCGCGGCGAGGATGACGGCGACACCGCCAAAGACGCGGCCCCGAAAGAGTCCGCGGACGACGCGCCCAAGGCGCACTCAGCCAAGGCCGACAGCGGCGAGGACAACGAGGGCAAGGGTTCCAAAGAGAAGGATCTCAACGCCACCAGCGACCGCGGCGCCAACGCAGACCAGACGGCCGAGAACAAGTCGGACGAAGAACTCGACCGCGAAGCCCGGGAAGCCGCCGAGGAAAACCTGGAAAAAGACAAGGCTTTCAACGAAGAGATCATCAAGGCGACCAAAGAAGACCGGGCCGAGCAGGAGAAGCAGGCCGAGAGCAACGACGAGGCCGAGTCCACGGACGAGACCGCGCCCAAGGACGAAGCCGACCAGGAAGACCGGGCCGAGCAGAAAGACCGGGAGACGGCAAAAACGTAGGCCGGTTCAGCCGATCCTGATACCCGATAGCGGTCCGCCGGGGATCTTGATCCCCGGCACGTGCGGCAGGCCGGGAATTCGCGGTATCGGCGGAAGTTGCGGCGCCGCAGGGGGATTCGGAATAGGTGGCGCCGGAGGCTGCGCGGCGGGGGCGGAACTTCGGCGGGGGCGGAGCTTCGGCGGTGGGCTGTGCGGCCGGTGGCGGTGCCTCGGTGGCTGGCGCCTGCGGGGTTCGGAGGCCGGGGCGGGAGCCGGAGAGGCCGGGGCGGGAACTTGGGAGGCCGGTGCCGTTTCCTGCGCCGATCCCGGTGCGCTCGGTTGCGGACTTGCGGACGGCGGCGGTGCGGAGGTGCCCGGCGTCGCTGGCACCGTGCGCGGCGACTGGGTGCCGGGGCCCTGACCGGACAACCCGATCGCCACCGCGGTTCCCACCAGCAGCACTGCCACGACCGTGCCGACAAGGATCACCGCCGGGAGTCGATACCAGGGCAGTACCGGTGCCTTGCGCTCCGGGTCGGGACGGTCGTCGTGCTCGAACGACATCTGCGGGCGGGCTGCGGTAAACCCCGAGCCGCCGCGCTCGCCGGAGGCCGCCTTGGACACTGCGGCGGCGGCCGGCAGGGCGCGGGACTCCGGGTCGGCCTCCGACCAGGCCAGCGCGGGCTGCATCACCGAGACCGGCGCATCGGTGTGCAGATCGGGTCCCACGTCTTCGAAGGGGGGCGGCGGCGCCGACGCCGCGACGGCGCCTGCCATGGCCGCTGGCGCGGCCGGCGTCAATGCCGTGGCGATGTTGTCGCCTGGGCCGCGCGCGGCGCGCAACGCCGCCCCGATGGCCGCGGTCAGTTGCGGGCGGGGGGTGGTGACCACCGGCACGCCGAACCGCCCGGAGAGTGACGTGGTCACCGCCGGGATGCCGGCGCCGCCGCCCACGGTTGCGATCGCAACCAGGCTCGTGGGGTGAATTCCGTTGCGCCCCAGCATGTTTTCCAGGGCCTGTAAGAATCCGTCCAGCGGGCCGCGAATCGTCTCCTCGAGTTCGGTGCGGGTCAGCCGGACGTCGCCGCGCATCCCGGGCACCTCGTCGGACAGGCTGGTCACCGTCGTGGCCGAGAGGCGTTCCTTGGCGCGGCGGCATTCCATGCGTAACCGGCTCAGCGAGCCGATCGCGGCGGTGCCGGTCGGATCGAACGACCCGGTGGCCGGCATCTCGGACATCACGTAGGTCAGCAGCGCCTGGTCGACCAGGTCGCCGGAGAAGTCGTGGTACCGCACGGTCGGGGCCACCGGCTGGTAGTCGCCGCTGGCGTCGATCAGGGTGATGCTGGTGCCGCTGCCCCCGAAGTCGCACATCGCGACGATCCCGCGGGCTGGGATGCCCGGGTTGGCGCGGACCGCGAACAGCGCTGCCGCCGCGTCGGGGATCAGCGCCGGCGGTTTTCCGGCGCTCGACCATTCCGACACCCGGCCCAGCGCGGCACCCAGCGCGTCGACCGCCGGCGCACCCCAGTGGGCCGGATACGTCACGGCGACGTGGTCGGGCAGGGCGCGACCACCGGTGGCCGCGTACGCCAGTGCCCGCAACCCGTCGGCCACCAGCGCTTCGCTGCGGTGCACCGAACCGTCGGCGGCCACGATCCCGACGCGGTCCCCGACCCGATCCACGAAATCGCTGATCACCAGTCCGGGCTGGTCAAGCCGGGGGTTCTCGGAGGGCACCCCCACCTCGGGCGGGCGCTGCCGGAACAGGGTCAACACGGGTCTGCGGGTGATGGAATGGTCAGGGGTCACGGCAGCCAGGTTGGTGGCGCCGATCGACAGGCCCAGCGCGGGCCTAGCTCCGTCTGCCATCTGGTCCAATCCCCGTGTTCCGCCGAATCTTCAGCATCGCCTCCCCGGCCCCCGACAATGCTTTCGCTAAAACATATAGCCAATCTCTGCATCGGCTATGCGTGCGCTGTGCAGCGCATCCGACGCCGAACTGTTTGCGCTGGTCAGCGAATGGTGCCGGCGCCGGGAATCAGCGGCAGATCCAGTGCGGTCACCCAGCCCGGCGACAGGTCGTTGACCGCCGGGACGGCGTTGAGGGCCCGCAGGCCGGTCGCCAGGCAGCCGGCCGCGGCCGCGTCTCGGCCGGTGCCATCGGTGAACCGGAACGCGGTTTCCTGGAAGATGCTCGGGGTTCCTTCGATGTCGACGCGGTAGACGTCGTTGTCGTGGCCGGTCGGCCAGTCCGGGGCGGCGTCGAGCCCGATGCGGTTGACATGCTCGAGCTGGATGCGTGTCTCGCCCCGGTAGAGCCCGTTGATGGTGAACCGGACCGCGGCCACCTGACCCGCCTTGATGACGCCCTTGGCGGACTTGCGGTCGGTAGGGGTGACCCACTTGTCCCAGGTGGTGGTCATCTCGTCGAGCATGATGCCCGCGGCGTGGGCGATCATCGGCACGGTGGCACCCCAGGCGAAGATCAGCACGTCGGAATTCTCCAGCATCGGGCTGTACTCGGGTTCGCGCCCGATGCCCATCTCCCGTTCGTAGTCGCCTTCGTAGTTGGTGTAGTCGAGCAGTTCCGACGCGCGCACCTTCTTCACCTCGGAGCACAGCCCCATCAGGGTCATCGGGAACAGGTCGTTGGCGAATCCGGGGTCGATGCCGGTGGTGAAGCAGGACGCCTCACCCAGCTCGCACGCTTGGGTGATCGGCTCGATCCAGTTGGGCGGATTGAGGTGCATGGTCGGCCAGATCCACGGCGTCATCGCCGTCGAGCACACGTCGATGCCGGCCCGCAGGAAGCGGGTGATCAGCGAGATGTTGTCCTTGGCGTGCATGGCGGTGGGGCCATAGTGCACCAGAGCGTCGGGCTTCAGTGCGATCAGGGCGTCGACGTCGTCGGTGGCGGTGACGCCCACCGGTTCGGCCAGCCCGCAGATGTCACCGACGTCGCGGCCGACCTTGTCCGGGTTGCTGACGCCGACGCCCACCAATTCGAACAACGGATGCTTGACGATCTCGGGAATCACCATCCTGCCCACGAACCCGGTGCCCCATACGACGACTCTCTTTGCGCTCTGCGACATCAGACCTCCAGGTTCGCCCCGCCCGGGTTCACCCTAAGTTGCTTGGCGAAAGGGTCTCGTAATCACCCCGGGGTGATGACAACATGAACATTTATGAACAGTCGTCGCCTAGCCACGTTCCTGTTGGTCAGCGGTACCGCGTTCGCGGCTTCCACGGTTGTCGCGCACGCCACGCCCATGCCGGGCGAATTCCCCCAAGTGCGCTACGAAGTCAGCGGACCCGGTGTCGCCGAATACATTTCGTGGCAGGACGAGAAGGGCCAGCAGCACGCGGTGAACGTGGCGCTGCCGTGGTCGACTCAGTTCCAGGCGTTCGGCGGCGAGGTCTTCGTGCTCAGTGCGCAGGGTCAGGGCACCATCGCCTGCAAGATCGTGGTTGATGGCAACGTGGTCAACGACGCGCATTCCACCGGTACGCCCGGCCGGGCGGTCTGTTCGCACTGACGCGAAACCGAAGAGGAGAAGCGCATGGACCTCAAGACCGAGTCCGGCCTGACGCCGCGATTGAACGGCGCGCCGCCACCTCGGGTGGCGCTGGCCGATATCGAGCTGGGCTCGCTGGATTTCTGGGCTCGCGACGACGACTATCGCGACGGCGCCTTCGCCACTTTGCGGCGTGAGGCGCCTATCTCGTTCTGGCCCGCGGTCGACTATGAGGGATTCGACTCCGGCGCCGGGCATTGGGCACTGACCAGGCTGGACGACGTGTTCTTCGCCAGCCGCCATCCGGAGGTTTTCAGCTCGAGTCCCAGCATCACGATCAACGACCAAACACCGGAGCTGGCCGAGTATTTCGGATCGATGATCGTGCTGGACGACCCGCGTCATCAGCGGCTGCGTTCGATCGTCAGCCGGGCCTTCACGCCCCGCGTGGTGGCCCGAATCGAGGCCTCGGTGCGGGATCGGGCGCACCGGTTGGTGACGTCGATGATCGCCGGGCATCCCGACGGGCACGCCGATCTGGTCAGCGAACTGGCCGGACCGCTGCCGCTGCAGATCATCTGCGACATGATGGGCATCCCCGAGGAGGACCATCAGCGGATATTCCATTGGACCAACGTGATTCTCGGATTCGGCGACCCGGATCTGACCACCGATTTCGCGGAGTTCTTTCAGGTTTCGATGGACATCGGCGCCTACGCCACCGCGTTGGCCGACGACCGCCGGGTCCACCACCACGACGACTTGACCACCGCGCTGGTCGAATCCGAGGTGAACGGCGAGCGGCTGTCGTCGTCGGAGATCGCGATGTTCTTCATCCTGCTGGTGGTGGCCGGCAACGAGACCACCCGCAACGCCATCAGTCACGGCGTGCTGGCGCTGTCCCGCTACCCGGCCGAGCGGGAGAAGTGGTGGTCAAATTACGACGGGCTGGCGCACAGCGCGGTCGAGGAGATCGTGCGCTGGGCCTCACCGGTGATCTACATGCGCCGCACCCTTACCCAGGATTTCGAACTGTCCGGCACCAAAATGGCTGCCGGCGACAAGGTTTCGATGTGGTACTGCTCGGCCAACCGGGACGAGTCGAAGTTCGCCGACCCGTGGACTTTCGACGTGACCCGCGACCCCAACCCGCATGTCGGCTTCGGCGGTGGCGGCGCACACTTCTGCCTGGGCGCCAACCTGGCGCGCCGCGAGATCCGGGTGGTGTTCGACGAATTGCGTCGCGAGATCCCCGACATCACCGCGACGGCGGAGCCGGCTCGGCTGCTGTCGCAGTTCATCCACGGCATCAAACGCCTGCCGGTCACCTGGAGTTAGGCGCAGCCCTAACTGGGCTTCATCGCGACTTCGAGCGAGGGAGCCGGCCCGGCGTGTTCCCCCGCGAGGCAGCCCCAAAACTGTTGAGCCACTGGGGCAAGCAATCGCGGCCCGAGTTCCCGGATCATCACGGCCATCGCCTGTAGATAATCGGGCGTCTCGGTGCCGGCAAGGCCGCGCGACCGAAGGCTGCGAACCTCGGCGAGGGTGAAGTCGGCCAGCATGGCGACGAGTTCCGGATCGGATTCGACCGGGTCCAGCATCGCCCGGCGCAGGTAGGTCATCAGCGCCGGCTTGGCGGTCAGTAGTCGGTCCACGCTGCTGTCGCGGGCATGGCGGATCTGCTGGGCGCCGCCTTCGGCCGGCACCGATTCCAGCGCCTGCCGGAGCAATTCGAAGACATGCTGGCGGACCGCGCGGCGCAGCCCGTCCTTGTTGGAGAAATGGTGGACCACCAGTCCGTGGGTGATTCCCGCCTCGGCGGCCACCTCCCGGATGCTGGTGTTGGCCGCGCCCTTCTCGGCGAACAGTTCCAGAGCCGCGTTGCGGATCCGCGCCTTGGCCGTCAGATCCGCCGGGACGTCGACTGCCCCATCGATGGTCATGGGCTGACTATACGCCAGGAAAGGTCATTGACCAATTGGATAGTCAACATTACATTTGGAAAGCATGGCTACCCTCGCAGGTGTTCTGGCAACCAACGCGGGACGCTGCCCCGCCCGTCCGGCGCTGATCTTCGGCGATCGCAAGTTGAGCTACCGCGAGGTCGACGCGAAAGTGAACCAGACGGCCAGGGCGCTGGCGACGACTGGGCTGCGCAAGGGCGATCGCATGGTGCTGATGTCGGCTAACAGCGACAGCTTCTATCTCGCGTCGTATGCCGCGTGGCGCCTGGGCGCCCTGGTGGTCCCGGCGAACCCGGCGGCCACTGCCGCCGAGCTGCAGTACCTGCTCGACGACTCGCAGGCGGCCGTGCTGGTTTTCGGCCCTACCGCGGCGGAGGCCGCCGGCAGGTGCGCAGCCGCACCGTCGCTGGTATATCCGCCGATCGCACTGGATCCGGAGCTGGCGAGACTTGCTGCCGCACAACCGGATACCGCACCGGACGTCGAGGTATCCGAAAGTGACGATGCGGCCATCCTGTACACCTCGGGCACCACTGGGCGCCCGAAAGGCGCGCTGTTCGACCATCACCGCGTCCTCTGGGTGGGCCTGAACGCCGCGGCGGTACTCGGGCTGCGGGACGGCGATCGGGTGCTGCATGTCGCGCCGATGTATCACGCCGCCGACCTCACCATTCTGGTTGTGGGAGGCACTCAACTGGGCGCCACGCACGTGATCCTGCCGGCCTTCAGCCCGGACGCAGTACTCGATGCCCTCGAAAAAGCATTCGGTCAACGCATTTTTTCGGCGTCCCGACGATGTATCAGCTACTGCTGCGTCATCCCGAGCTCGCCACCAGGGACCTGTCCGCGTGGCGCGTCGGCCTGTTCGGTGCCGCACCCATGCCGGCCTCAGCGGTGCAGGAAGCGCTCGAAGCGCTGCCACACCTCGAGTTGATTCAGGCATGCGGGCAGACCGAGGGCGGCCCGGGCGGCATCTACAGCAGCGCCCAGGAGGTCCGCGAGCGCCCTGATGCCAGCGGGCGACATGCGCTGTTCAACACCGAGGCCCGGATCGTCGACCCGGACGGCAATGACGTCGGCCCCGGTGGCACGGGCGAGCTCGTTTTGCGCGGCGAGACCGTCATGAAGGGGTACTGGCGCAATCCGGAGGCCACCGCCGAGACCATCCGCGACGGCTGGCTGCACACCGGCGACGTCGCCACGATCGACGCCGACGGTTACATCACCCTGGTCGACCGCCTCAAGGACATGATCATCTCCGGTGGACGCAACATCTACTCCGTCGAAGTGGAAAACGAACTCGCCGCGCACCCGGCAATCGCCGATATCGCGGTGGTCTCCCGCGAGCACCCCGACTACGGCGAAACGGTCGTCGCCGTCATCACCCCGCACCCCGGTCACTCGCTGACGCTCGAAGAACTCCGCTCCTTCGGTGCCGAACGCCTCAGTGCCTACAAGCTGCCCCGCGAGCTCATCGTGCGGGACATCCCGCGCAACCCGTCCGGCAAAATCCTCAAACACCTGCTGCGCGCCGACCTGACCGCGACGGACCGGGCAGCGGCGACGACGGGCTGAACAGCTACAGAAACGAATTCTCGGCGCTGAGGCCACGTTCGGGGAAGGCGCCCAGCGCGAACGTCTCGGCGTTGCCCAGCCCCACCCCCGCCGGCGGGATCTTCCACCCGCACCAACAGGTCCCGCAACTGGTGTACCTGGCGGGCGATCTCGGGCTGGTCGCAGTCCGGGACGTGGTACCCCTCGACCTTCAATTCGCCGACCCACTGGCCGTACACCCAGTCGTTCCAGCCGTAATAGCCGGCCGTGCCCAGGTGAAAGCCGGTGGGTCCGGCCGCGGTGATGGTCAACGGCCTTGTGCTGCCGTCGGTTTCGGTCAGCGTGATGGTGCCGTGGGTGAGCCGGCGGTTGCCGTCCTCGAAGTGCAGGTCCTGGTCGACGGCCGCGAACCGGTAGGCGGTGCCGTCCTCGTTCTGCTGTTCGGCCTGGAATCTGGTGGCCTCGAAACCCTCGCCGCGCTCCTGCTGGAAGAAGACGAACAGCGAGTAGGCCGATCCGTCCGGACGCACCATCGTCATCGGGCACCAGGTCATCAACATCTGGTTGATCCGCCGGCCCCCGCGCGGCAGGCCGGGGATCGGCTTGCCGACGCCGGGCCGCAGACCCCACGAGTGGTCACGGATCGAGATCCACGTCGCAGGCGTGACCTCGGTGCGCTCCCCCTCGACCTCCACCCAGCCGGATGCGACGCCAATCTGGTGGTAGCGCAACACGTTATGGCTCACCCGGTAGCCGTCCGGGCTACGGTCCGGCCAGGGGTCTTCCAGTGCCGCGTCGAAGCTGCCCCGCACGGTGACGTCGAAGGCGATGGGTGCGTGCTCGGTCTTGTCCAAGGTGACGCGAACGGCTTTGAGTGGTTCGACGACGCGGTAGTGCACGGGTCCGACGTCGGTTCCCGACGGGTCCGACGACAGCCGCCGGCCGGCACGCACCGTCCACTGCTCGGTACCGCGGCACACCCCGCCCGCGCCGTCGAACACTCCCCTGTTGGTGTACTTGCCGACGCCGAGCACCAGTTGCAGCGAGTTGTCGCGGGCGTGCGCGATGGTCCAGATCTTCTCGGTCCAGGACGGATCCGACTGGCTGACCGTGGCGAACGTGTCGACGATCTGATGCGTCAGGGATTCGTCCTCGGGCACCAGCCCGCCATAGTTGGTGGACAGCAAGCTGAATCGCCTTTCTCGGGGTTTCCAACGGCCTCAGCCGCCGGCGTATGTCGTCATATCGGTGCCGCGGTCGTACTCGGCCATCCAGGTTGCCGCCCACTGCGGCAGCGGCTGGTCGGCCGGGTCGTGGTACGGCGTCTGCGACAACGCCAACCGCCACAGCATCTTGATCAGGTGCGTGTCGGGTACGGCATGAAACACCGGGCGTACGCCCCGTCTGCCGATGCGGTAGCCGAACTCGCTGCGCAACGGATCGGCCATCACCTGCTCGGCCGACGTCCCGCGGTCGGGCAGCGGGATGCATTCGTCGAAGGCCCGGGCGACTGTGTTCGCGATGTAGCCGACATGCCGGAACGTGTGCCGGATGCGTTTGACCCGATACCAGGGATCGGGCATCAGGTGCCGATACAGCCGCAGCCCGGAGCTGCGGTGTTCGATCTCCTCGACGAAGTGCCACATCATCAGCGCCGCGACCCGCTGGTCCGCACCGCCGAATAGCGAATCCCGATGATCCAGAATCACTTTGAACATCGGAGTGAAGGTGGCTTCCAGGTTGGCGATGTAGGCGGCGTGGAACTCGACCGGGTGCGCGGCGATCAACTCCTGATACGACGCCATGGTCTGGTCGTAGCAGCGCTGCAGGCCGGGGTACTGCTCGATCAGGGCCAGCATGTGCTTGCGGTGCGCCGCGGAGTGCTGGGCTTCCTGCCGCAGGAAGGCGTCGGCTTCCGCGGCGACCTCCGGGTCTTCGGCCAGCCGATCCTGCGCCTGGCGCAGTGCGGCGATGATGTATTTCTCGAACGGCACCGCGATGAAGGTGAACGCGTTGCAGAAGATCGCGAAATGCGGATTAGCCGGCTGCCACAGGAACGGCACCTCGGACACCGACGTGTCGAACTCGAACGACATCTTCCGGACGACCAGGTCCGTCATCACCACTTGCCTTACGTCAGATCACCGTGTGTCTCGATTCGCAGTGTGACATTTGACGGCACAGATGTAAAGTACTCAGGGTGTCCACCCGTGTGCCGCCTGCTGCCGAATCCTCGACTCGCCGCCGGATTCTGGCCGCCACGTTCGTGGTACTCGCCCGCAGCGGGCGCAAACGGTTGATGCTCTCGGAGGTGGCCGCCGAGGCGAAGGTGTCCCGGCCCACGCTGTACCGGTATTTCCCGTCCAAAGACGAGTTACTGGCCGCCTTCGGCCTCTATGAGCAGGACAACTTCGACGCCGGGATCGCCTCGGCGATGGCCGGTCTGCGTGGCCGCGAAAGATTGGACGCGGCTTTACAATTCGTCGTCGATTTCCAGCACACTTATTCGCTGGGATTCCTGGTCGACACCGAGCCGGAACATGTTCTTGCGCAGATGAAACGGGTGATGCCGATTCTGCACGAGCGGATCGCCCGGCTGATCCCCGGCGAGAACGCCGACCTGGCGGCGGCGACGGTGGTCCGGGTTGCGGTGTGCCACTATCTGGTGGGCGGGGACGACCGTCAGCGCTTTCTCGACGAATTACGTTATGCCGCGGGCATCGACCGCCGGGCGGCGCGCACGGCCTAGCCGGCCAGCCATCCGCAGATGCGGGCGTTGACCAACTCGGGTTGTTCCAGATGCAGGAAATGACCAGTGCCGTCGATCATTTCGAATGCCGAGCCGGGCACCGGTAGATGGCGGGCGGCGCCGGCGACCACCTCGGCGCCGAGTCCACCGTCCTGGGAGCCGTGCAGGTACAGGGTGGGGATCGGCGGTGGCGTGAACGTGGCCATCGCCTCGGCTTCCGCGTCGGGGTCGGCGAACGCTGGGTTGAAGGTGGCGCGGTACGGGGCGATGACACTCGCGATGTTCTCGGCGGTGACGTGTTCGCGCAGCCACGAAATATCCTGTTGCGGATCGTATCCCGGCGACCAATCGGCCCAGAGCTGCTCCCAGAAGCCCGGCTGGGTCAGTGCCGTCTCGGCTAGGCCTACCTGCTGGATCAACCAGATGTAGAACGATCGCTTGAGTTGCCGGTAGCCCAACATCGTCTCCCCCAGCGCCGCGCTGGGCGGCACGGCCAGCGTCACCAGCCGGCGGAACGCGTCGGGCTGGAAGCCGACGGTGCCGTAGCCGGTGTGGGCACCCCAGTCGTGGCCGATCAGCACGGAGCGCTCGTCACCGCCACGGCTGGACCGTACCGAAAGAATGTGTCGCACATAGGTTCCCACGCTGATCGGTCCGCTGGCCGGGGCGTCGTAACCCGGTAGCCAGGGTGCCACCACCCGGTATCCCAGGTCGGCCAGGGCGGGACCCAGATGGCGCCAGGTGTGCGGGGTGTCAGGGAAGCCGTGTACCGCGACGGCCAACGGCTTCGCCGTGTCGTGGATATCGCCGAAGGTCAGTGGCTCAGGTCGCGCCATCAGTTACCCCCTTTACGTCAGTCACCGGGTATGTAACCCTCTGCTATTTACATCTGTTACGCAATATGTAAATGTCTGTCCATGGCTGGACTGTCCCTCCTCCAACGAGACCTTGCCACGACTCGTCGCCAGCTCGCGGCGTGGTTCGAGCACAGGTTCGGCACACCCATGGACGTCGGCGAACTGCGGCCGGCCAACCGGGCCGCGGGATGGTCGAGTGTGAGCCTGCTGTTCAGCGTCCACGGCGCCGGCAAAGACGCCCGGGAATACGTGGTGCGGATCCCGCCCACCGGCGGTGGGGTCTATGCCGAGTACGACCTGGCCGGCCAGACCCGCACCCAGCAGTTCCTGCACACCCACGGCATCGCCACACCATCGCCGATCCACTACGAACCCGACACGCACTGGCTCGACGCGCCCTTCCTGGTGATGCCGCGCATCGTCGGGCACACCCCCGTCGGACACGTCGTATGCATCCCGTGGCTGGCTGCACGGCGCCGCGATCGAGGTGCAACGGAGGGTGCACGACTCGTTTCTGGACACACTTGTTGCGCTGCAACGGGTTCCGGTCGACCAGGCGCCGTGGCTGCGACGCCCGCAGGGCGTGGGCAACACCGCCGAACTCGCATGGTGGCGCGACTATGTCGAGTGGGCCACCGACACGCAGGTGCCCGAACTGATCGTCGACGCGTTCGCCTGGCTGCACCGTCACCGGCCCGAGGACCCCGCCGAATTGGCGGTGTGCTGGGGCGATGCCCGCCTGTCCAACGCGATCTTCGACGACAGCGGCGCGATCGTCGGGGCGCTGGACTGGGAGCAGGCCTGCCTGTGCCCGGCCGAAACCGACTTCGCGTGGTGGCTGGCCACACGACGCCAGACCATGGAGGTCAACGGCATCACAGCCGATCCGGAATTGCCCGGCTTCGACACGCGGCAGCGGGTCGTCGCCCGATTCGAGGAGATGATCGGCCGCCCCCTTCAGGCGCTGTGGTGGTATGAGATTTTCGCCATGGTGCGGATGGGTTGCTGCATTCTGCGCGTGCAATGGCTGCTGCGCAGCATCGGTCAGGCCGGTCACGGCCTCACCCGCGCGCCGGTGATGCCCGCCTGGGCGGTCGAGGCAATCAGGTCGTGACGTCGTAGACGAACAGCACGCGCGGATAGACGCTCAGCCACTCCGGCGGTTGCGGGATGCGCGCGACATTCGCTGCGGTAGTGGCCAGCCAGGCCAGTGCCTGACGGTACTCGTCGAAACGCGCTGGCGCGTAAGGGTAGCGGTGGTAGCGGGCGAACGCGTGCACGTGGGCGTACAGCGCGGCTTTGCCGATCACCCCGTCGGGCATGTCTTCGAAGACGAAGATGCGCCGGCGTGCCACCCGGTGGCATTCGGTTGTCAACCGCACCGGGTCGTGGCTGTGATGCAGCACCTCGCTGAGCACGACATGGTCGAATGAGTTGTCCGGGAACGGGATCGAGGTGCCGTCGAATTCGACGAACGCAATGTCGGTCACGCGTGCGTCCGTCACGTCGATGCCGGTCGGGTCCGCGCCGTACATGTCGCGTAGATAGGCCGACAGATACCCGGTTCCGCACCCGACGTCCAGCACGGTGTCGCCGCGTTCGATGTATCCGGCGAGCGCCTCGGCCTGGTCGCGCAACCGCAGGGCGGGTTGCATGACGTGCTGGGCTTCGGAGAGTCGGCGGCGAAACATCTCGGCCGAAACTAGCACGGTCCGACGGGAACTTGCCCGAATGAGCCGCCGCTGGCCGGCGCGGTGCTTAGACTCCCCCGCAAGCCGATTCGGTGTTGCAGGAGGCTGCCGATCCCAACCCCAGCACCGTGATCTGTCTGCTGCAAGGCGCCGACGGCCAGCAGCTGACCGGGTCGGCGCGTCGCTGACCGCACCGGGCTACGAGTCTGCTACAGCCATCTGGCTTCCCGGGGCTGCAGCTGGTCGGTCAAGGCCCGGATCTCCTCGCGAAGCTCGTCGATCTGGGCGGCGGTCGCCGCCTGGTTGGCGGTGTCGGTCTCCTCGACGCGTTGCACGATCCAGGACGCCAGTGATGCCGTCACCACACCGACCAGGCCGATGCCGCCCATCATCAGGACCACGGCGATGACCCGTCCGGTGACGGTGACCGGATACAGGTTTCCGTAGCCGACGGTGGTGACGGTGGTGATCGCCCACCAGACGGCCGTGCCGAACGAGTCGATGGTGGCGTGTGGCACGCCGCGTTCGGTGTTGAGCACGGCGAGGGAGCCCACATAGATCAACAGCAGTACCCCAGAGATGGTGTACAGCAGAATCCGGCCGCGCACCGCGTCACCCACGGCCCGCTGCAGCGCTCCCATCAGCACCACCAGCCGCACCAATTGCAGTGGCCGGATCAGCGGCAGCACCACGATCAAGAAGTCGAACCAGTGCCGCAGGAACCATTGCCAACGGTCTGTCGCCAACAGCAGGCGGACGAGGTAGTCGATGACGAACAGGCTCCACGCGATCCAGCACGCCACCTGCAGCGAGTGCGACAACTCTGCTCCGGGCCGGGTCAGCACCTGTATCGAGTACATGGTGAGAAAGGCGGCGGCAATCAGGGCCAGCGGCCACTCGGTGCGCTGCTTCCACAGCTGTTCCTTGGAGAGGTCAGACATATGGCTCAGCGTATCCGGGCCACCGGCAAAGGCTTTCGCCGTCGGCGTCAGTCGGCGGATCCGGCCGAGCGTGACGCTGCCGACGTTGGGCTGACCGGCCGCTCGAAGATGGCCCGCACAGCGGCCTGGTCGCCGTCGATGTGCACCGCGGCCGCGACGTCGTCGAGGGTGAGCATCCCCACCGCGAGACCCAGCACCATCGCGGCCTCGGCGTGCAGCACGGCGTCCAACTCACGACCATCCGGCAAGCTCACCTCGACACCCGAGACTGCGTCATCCGCAGCTGCACCATCTCACCCGCCACGGATATGCCCACCGTCACCGACCGATCCCCGGGCACTCGGTCGGCCAGCAGTGCCGGCAGCGCCACCAGCAGCCACTCGGCGCGGAAGACGTCGTTTTCTGGGCCCCGGATCATCAGCGGTGTGGACCAGCGGATCAACCCTTCGATCGGTTCGCGCAGCTGCGCCCCCCAAGGGGTGAGCGCGTAGGTGACGGCCGCGCCATCGGCCAGCCGTCGTTCGATCACTCCGGCCGCCTCGAGTTCACGCAGGCGGCCGGCCAGCAGGTTGGTGGCTACACCCGGCAGACCGTCGAGCAGCTCGCGGTAACGGGCGGGCGCCACCAGGAGTTGTCGCACGATCAATAGGTTCCAGCGGTCGCCGACCACGTCGAGCGCGCGGGCCAGGCCGCAGTACTGACCGAAGTTCTTTCCCATCTCACCCTGCTTTATAAAATGAAGTGTGCTTTAGTATATCAAGCAGGATCCGTAGGAAGGGGTTAGGCATGACCGTCACCGATCGACCCGCCTGGGTCGACGAGACGTTGTTCCCGTTTCAGAGCCGCTTCGTCGAGATCGACGGGCACACCATCCACTATGTGGACGAAGGGTCGGGGCCCACGCTGCTGTTCCTGCACGGCAACCCCACCTGGTCGTTCGTGTACCGGGACACCATCCGCGCCCTGCGTGATGAATTCCGTTGTGTGGCAATCGATTATCCAGGATTTGGATTGTCCGAGGCCGCGCCGGGCTACCGGTATGTGCCCGAGGAGCACGCCGAGGTGGTCGCCGCTTTCGTCGACAGGCTCGGCTTGAGCGGGGTGACGGTCGTCGTCCACGACTGGGGTGGGCCGATCGGGCTGGCTACGGTCGCGCGTAATCCCGACGCCTTCGATCGGGTGGTGGTGGCCAATACCTGGGCCTGGCCGGTGAGCGGCCCACACTTCGAGATTTTCTCGCGCCTGATGGGCGGACCGCTCGGACGGTTGCTGATAAGGCAGTTCAACCTCTTCGTCAACGCCATGATCCCGGCGGGGCACCGGTGGCGGAAGCCCAGCGGCACCGAGATGGCGCACTACCGCAAGGCCCTGGACAGCCCGGAGCGGCGGTACGCCTCGGCGGTCTTTCCCCGCCGCATCACCGGCTCTCGGACGTTCCTGGCTGAGATCGAGGCCGCCCTGCCGGGCCTGGCATCGATGCCGGCTCTCATCATCTGGGCCACCGGCGACATCGCGTTCGGCGACAACGAGTTGCGCCGGTGGGAACAGGTCTTCCCCGATCACCGCACCGAGATCATCGACGGCGCAGGGCATTACGTGCAGTCGGATGCCCCGGAGCGGTTCGCCGCGGCGATCCGGGATTGGTTGGCGTGATGCCATCCTGCTACCAGAGGTAGACGACCGCTTCCTTACCGCCCGTGCACCGGATCCACGGGTTCGGGCCGTCGCCCGCGCACCGCATGACGAAGTTCGCCCCGTTGCATTCCGCGCCCGGAATCGTCGGGCAGGCAACCGAACCCGGCGCCGACACCGTCCGCGCATCGGTGGTCGCATTTCCGTAGGCACTCCAGTACGAGTCCAGCACGGACTGCGCGAAGAAGCACGACGTCTGCGGCGAGCCCCGGCCGCTGCGTGAGCCGAATGCGGTGCTGTCGTTGCGGTGATAACCGAAGTCGCAGCTTTGGTGCGCGGCGCTTTGATCCGGGCCGGCCACCAGCGGAGGGGGTGACGTTGGCGGGTCGCGACGGGCTCGGCTGCGGCGAATTTGGACGAGTCGGTCGGCTCGCCCGAGTACGGCGGAATCGTGGGCGGGACGCTCACCGACGATGCGGCACCGCTCTGCGGCGAATCCGGCTTCCTCAGCAGGCTCACCACCATGCCGATCACTCCGAGCACCAGCACCACGCAGGCGCCGATCACCACGGGCAGCACCCAACGCCGATCTTGTTGATCCGCAACCTGATTGGTGATCACCGGCTGCGGCCCTGACGGCGGGTACGTCTGCGGGTAGACCTGCTGATACGGCGGCGGCGCGGGCGGCGACGGTGGAGACGGGGGTAAGCCCGCGGCAGGGTGGGTGGCGCCGGCGCCCAGGACAGCTGCCGGGTCGGCTCGTCCGTCGGATCCACCACGGTGCGCACACCACTGCGCAGCGCCCGTTCGGCGGCGCGACCCAGCGCCCCGGCGCTGCCGTAGCGGTCGTCGGGTTCCTTGGCCATGCCGCGGGCGATGACGTCGTCCAACGTCGCGGGAACCCGCGGGTTGGTCTGGCTGGGCCGCGGCGGCGGCGTGGACATGTGTGCCGCGATCAACCCGCCCTGGGTCTTGCCCGGGAAAGGCAGTTCACCGGTCAACGCTTCGTACAGCACGCAAGCCAGTGAGTAGATGTCGGCGGCCGGAGTGATCTCGGTGCCGGCGAATCGTTCCGGCGCCATGTAGGCCCACGACCCGACGCGCATGTCGGTCGCGGTGAGCCGGGTGTTCTCCCCCACCACCTCGGCGATCCCGAAGTCCACCAGGTACGCGAAGTCGGCCGGGGTGACCAGGATGTTCTGCGGCTTGACGTCGCGATGGACCAGGCCCTCGGCGTGCGCGGCGTCCAGCGCGGCGGCGATCTGGTTGACGATGGCGACGGCCCGCGGCGCATCCAGCGGTCCTTTGGCCAGCAGAGCTTCCAGGTCTTTGCCACGGACCAGCCGCATGTCGATGAACAGCGAGCCGTCGATTTCGCCGAAACCGTGGATCGGGATGACGTGCGGCTCCTGCAGCGTCGCCGCCGCGTGCGATTCCCGCTCGAAGCGAGTGCGGAACTTGCGGTCGTGGGCGTACTGGCTCTTGATGATCTTCAGGGCGACCGACCGGCCGATCTGGTTGTCGTAGGCCTCGTAGACCTCGCCCATGCCGCCTTTACCGAGGACGCCGGTGATCGTGTATTTGCCGAAGGTCGTGCCGACTCGCTGATCTCCCGCTGACACCGTCATCGCCTCCCGTAGGGATTATGCGGCACGGCGCCGGCTTGTCTAGCCTTTGCCCGGGCACTTTCCGGCGGGCAGCTGGGCGAGGTGGCTGGTCAGCCAGGTGGCGGCTTCGTCGAGGGCGTGCCTTCCGTCGTCGAAGGATCCCGAAATCGGTTGCGCGGCAATGGCGACGGCGGTTTTCCCGGCCGGTGTGTCGATCACGCCGAGCTGGCGGACCAGGTATATGCCGGATTCCGAGGGGGCCCCAGCCGCCTTTGAATCGGGCTCCGGCCATGGTGCCGATTCCCCAGGTCTGCTGCTGCTGGATTTGCGCCATCAGATCGAAGATCGGGTCATTGCGCTTGTCGCAGAACGCGTTAGCGGTGAAGTGCGCCTGATTGGCCAGCGACCAGATGGTCTGGCCGAAAGCGGTGTATTCGGGCCGGACTTTGCGGGACTGGACTGTCGTCGGGTCGCCGGTTTCCTGCAGGCTTTGCTGCACCTTGCGGGCGGCGGTGGCCGGCTCACCCAACTGCTGCCACAGCGCCTCGGCGGCGGCGTTGTCGGATTCGGTGATCGCGGCCCTCATCTTGTCGGTGATGTGGCCCTGCTCGCGGTAGGCGGCGATCACCAACGGCACCTTGCTGGTCGACCAGGCCGGGCCCTGCTCCGAGCTGCCCCACGTCGCGGGCGGCTCGGCGCTGCCGACGGCGGCGACCGCCAGGCCCATGGTCGCGTTCAGTCGGGCCGCCAATTGGGCGAATTCGCTTGCCAGGTCGGGTTGGCCGGGCGGTGCGGTTCGGGTGGTGGACGGCAGCGGCGGTGCGGCGGTCCGGTGGGGTGTTGGCGCGTCGCGATTGAGGTAGACGACGCCGAGCGCCACGACCGCGGCTGCCACCACCAGGGTTGCGGCAACCGCGATCACGCGTCGGATGCTACCCCGCTTTGGCTTGGAGATAGGCGACGATCCCTTGGGTGACGGCGTTGGCGTACCGGGCGCGCCCGTCGGGGCTTTCCATGGTGGCGGCGTCGTCGGCGTTCTTCATGTTGCCGAGTTCGACCAGGACGGCCGGGTACTTCGCCAGGTTCAGGCCGGCCAGGTCGGCGCGACCATAGAGGCCGTCGGATCCGATGTAATTCGACGGCGCAAAACCCGCTTGCAGCAGCGCCGAGCGCATCGCGTTGGCCAATTGCATGGTCTGCTCGGGCTGGTTGTCGCTCAGCGGGGGGCTGGAGTAGTTGACGTGGAAGCCGTGCCCGGACGGCGGGCCGCCGTCGGCGTGGATGCTGACGATCGCGTCGGGATGGGCCGCGTTGGCGCGGTCGGCACGCTCGTCGATGCAGGGTCCGACGGAGTTGTCGTCGCCCCGGGACAGGCCGACCTTGACGCCCATCCCGCGCAGATTGTCGGCGACCATATTGGTGACGGCCCAGGTGAACGCGTGCTCGGGATACCCGTCATTGGCCGCGGTGCCCGAGGTGTTGCACGGCTTGGTGCCGCCCCGACCGTTGGGGACCGGCCGGTTGATGGAGGCGTCGGCGACGCCGTTGTGGCCGGGGTCGAGGAAGACGGTCATATCGGCGAGCCCAGCGGCCTTCGAGTGCGGCGCGCTGAGGGCTGCGGCGACGACCAGCGGTGCGGCGGCGGCGTATTTGAGCACGTCGCGCCGGGAAACTCGGGTCACCGCGCGATGGTAACAACCGGGCCCGGTCGCGCGCCCCTCACCTTGTTTGGTCCTTCTTTGGTCCCCCAGTGCTGACTTCCTTTTTCCGCAACCTTCCCCACGAGTGCTATCGCACCGTCATTTCGGGCCGCTTTCTTCGCTGTGGCGTTACGCTCGCGGCATGCGCACCTTCAAGCTCGGGCTGGTCGCGACCGTCGGGGCGGCCGCCGCCATCGCTGTTCCGGCCGTCGCACACGCGGACTCGAAGTATTTTCAGTCGCCGTCGGGGAACATCGTCTGCATGCTCGGCGCTGACGGCGCCGCCTGCGACATCCACGAGTACACCTTCACCCCGCCGCCACCACCGGAATGTGCCCAGCACATCAAGTGGGGCAACCGATTCGCGGTGGAACCCGGTAAGCCCGGCCACGGGAGTTGCCACGGCGACACCCTGGCCATGCCCGGCGAGCCGACGCTGAACTACGGCCAGACCATCAGCGCCGGCACCATCACCTGTGCCAGTAGCGAGCAGGCGGGCATCAAGTGCACCGAGTCCGGCGGTGGGCATTTCTTCCAGGTTTCGCGGGATTCCTTTCAGCTGGGATAGCTGGGCTGGCTGGCTGGGCTGGCTGGCTGGGCTGGCGATGTCGCCGTCGCGGCGGGCAAACAGCGGTCTCGGTCGGGGCTTCCGGCGGAGGTTGGCGAACAACTGGTTAACAGCGTCTTGCGCGGACGTGGCCTAGCGGCGTGGCCGGGCATGGGAGCATGATGGTCTGGCAGTAGCTGGCGAAGATCGAAGGAGGGCTTGTTGGAGGGAACTTCGTTCGGGAAATACCGGTTGATCGAGTTGCTGGGTCGCGGCGGCATGGGCGAGGTGTGGCGGGCGTTCGACACCGCCACCGACCGGGTCGTCGCGCTCAAGATTCTGCCGTCGGAGATTTCCAATGACGAGGTTTTCCAGCAAAGGTTCCGCCGCGAAGCCCACTCGGCCGCGCGGTTGAGCAGCCCGCACCTGATCCCGATCCATACCTACGGCGAGATCGACGGACGGCTGTTCGTCGACATGCAATTGATCCAGGGGCGCGACCTGCAGACGGTGCTGAACAACGGGCCGCTGCCGCCGGAGCGCGCGGTCGCCATCATCGACCAGGTCGCCAAAGCGCTGCATGCCGCGCACCGGAACGGGCTGCTGCACCGCGACGTCAAGCCGTCCAACATCCTGCTCGACGCCGACGACTTCGCGTACCTGTTCGATTTCGGAATCGCCCGTGCAACAGACGATTTGGCGTTGACCGCGGCGGGAGACTTCGTGGGAACCTGGCACTACATGGCTCCCGAGAGGTTCAGCACCAAACCCATCGACTCGCGATCGGACATCTACTCGCTGTCGTGTGTCCTCTACGAGTGTTTGACCGCCCAGCACCCGTTTCCGGGAAACACGTTGGAGCGACAGATCACCGGGCATCTCACCAGTCCGCCGCCGCGGCCGTCGAACACCAATCCCGCTCTGCCGCCGGGGTTGGACACCGTAATCGCCAAGGGCATGGCCAAGCATCCCGGCGACCGGTATGACACCGCGGTGGATTTGGCGCGGGCTGCCCGCGAGGCGCTCACCGCACCGCCGGCCGCGCCGCCGGAACCGCCCACCCTGATGCGACCGGCCATCCCCGAACACGTTCACTACGGCGCCCGGCCCGGGAATCGTGCGCCGGTCCCGATGCCGCAGGCCCCGCCCAGGCAGACCGGCCCACACGCCACGGCACCCCAGACCGGACCACCGCGCACTGCCTTGCCGCAGCACGCGTCGCCGCAGCATGTGCACGGCCCACCGACCCTCGCCCGGCCCCTGCCGACCCTGCCGCCCACTCCCGCGCGAGAGCCGGCTCCGGCACGAGGGAGCGCGCCCACACCGTCGCGGCCGTGGTGGCGTCGCAAAGCCGCCGCCCTTTCGGTGGCCGCGTTGGTCGCCGTGGCTGCAACTGTCGCGGGCCTCGTCGTCTTCGGCAGGTCGGACTCCGCCCACGACGAGTTCCAGCAGGTGACCCTGCCGTTCACCGGACTTCGTGACCCACAGGGACTGTCGGTGGACTACGGCGGCACGGTGTACGTCGCCGACACCGAGCACAACCGGATCCTGGCGTTGCACCCCGGCTCGAAGACGCCCGACCAGCTGCCATTCGAGGGACTGAGCTTTCCCACTGGGGTGACGGCCGACCCCAACGGATCGATCTACGTCAACGACGCCGGCAACAAGCGTGTACTGGTCCTTCGCTACGGTGCGAGCGCCCCGATCACGCTGCCCTTCACCGACCTCGGCAATCCGACCGGTCTGACGGTGGACAGCAGTCGCACCGTCTACGTCACCGACACGGCCCGCAACCGTGTGGTGGCGCTGACCGACGGCTCCAACACCCAGACCGAGGTGCCCTTCACCGGCCTCAACGGCCCGACGGGTTTGGTGGTCAGCGGCAACGGTACGATCTACGTCTCCGACGGCGGAAACAATCGGATCCTGATGCTGCCGACGGACACGAAAAAGCAAGTGCCCGTACCGTTCAAGGGCCTCAAGCAGCCCGGCGGTGTCACCCTGGACAGCCAGGGCGCTGTGTACGTTACCGACAGCGGCAACAACCGCGCCCTGAAGTTACCCGCGGGGTCCTCGGACCAGATCGAGCTGCCCTTCACCGGTCTCAACTATCCCTGGGGGTTGTCCGTCGACAATCGCGGCAACATCTACGTCGGCGGCCGCAACGACCAAATCCTGGAGTTGCAGCGCAAGTAGGCCCCCCACCCTGGGCCGCGTCGAGTTTTCTTGGAGCGCAACATCTTCAGTGCATGCGCATCCGAGCTCGTCTCGGCGGGACGGCGGTCTTTTCACGAAAGCGCTATCGCCGGTGATATCAACGTTCTGCAAAGGTCATGGCTCCATGGCTCCCCTTCCGTTGTCATGGTGACGCCGCTAGTCGTCGGCTTTGCGGCAACGTCAAGGGGGGCAGGTACTTTCGGCGACAGACTTGTCCCGCTGGGTGACCGTGAGCCGATACTTGACGGCCACGCTCAGGTAGATCTCAATGAAGCGGCAGGCGAACTGCCGATTGGGCGGCAACCACTCATCTGGGCCGGAGTCCGATTTGCGCCGATTCTCGGCGCCGGAGACTGCGAGCAGATTGTCGGTGTCGTTGGCGAACAGGAGTCGCTGGTCGGCGGTCCATTGCGCGGCGCCGGCGTCCCATGCCCGGTTCAGCGCAAAGACGTGGTCGATCTCGATGTCGTCGTGCGTGGGGCCGCCGTACTCGAGCGTGGCCCCGGTGTACGGGTCGTTGAGGATGCCGCGGATCACTTTGCAGTCCCGGGTGCCGGGTTTGAAGACGACGTTGGTCAACTGTGCGGCCAGCACCCGATTGCGGGTGTCGCATCCGGTGTGTTGGGTGTCCGTCCACGCGGGCCCGAACACGCAGCCCTGGCCGGGTTTACAGCCGCGTTGGTATCCCGGGAGCTTTGGCAGGTGTTCCACGACTGGCACGGAGGTGAGAAGTTGCGCGATGTGGTGGGCCGTATCGGGTGCCGTGGTCGATGTTGCGGGCGATGGCACCGAAGACGCAGGCGCCTGAGATACGCGGGTGGACACCGCGGTGCCCGGCGGGGCGGCGGGCGCGCTGCATCCGACGGCCGTAGCCGACATCAGCGCAGCGAGGACCACGACCGCGGCGGCCATGAAACGATTCACACCGTCACTTCTATCGCGGTGCACCGACACATTTAGGTGAGCTGCGCCGCAACAGGTTCCACGTGGACCCCGGCAGATCGGTTCGAGCAACACCCACCCCGGCGAAACTCGACTTGCGCCGAGCCTCGGCAAACGCGTAGAGACTAGCCTGAGTTCCAGGGGTTCGCGAAGGAGTTCGATGAGGGGCGTCAAGACGTGAGGTGCGACGAGCGGTACGCGCACACGTGAAGGTCTCGCGCCAGCGCTCACGATTCCGCCGTCACCGTAATCACCTGCGAGCACCCCGGCTGACCCGGCCGGGTCGATAGGGGCACGCGTGGAATTGCGCATTTTCTGGCCGTCGATTGCGGTCACGATCGGTTCGCTGGTCGCCGCGTACCTCTACCGGGGAATTCACGCGCTCATCCTGTGCGCGATCCTGGGCGTGCTGGAAGTGTCGCTGTCCTTCGACAACGCGGTGATCAACGCGACGGTGCTGCGGCGAATGGACGCGTTCTGGCAGCGGATCTTCATGACCGTCGGGATCCTGGTCGCGGTGTTCGGCATGCGGATCTTTTTCCCGCTGCTGGTGGTGTGGATGACCGCGGGCCTCGCACCACGCCAGGCTATGCAGCTCGCGCTCAATCCCCCACCCAACGATGCCGCGTACTTCCCCGATGGCAGTCCCAGCTACGAAACCGCGCTGACCACAGCGCATCCGCAGATCGCCGCCTTCGGAGGCACTTTCCTGCTGTTGTTGTTCCTGGACTTCATCTTCTGTGAGCGCGAGATCACCTGGCTTTCGTGGTTGGAGCGCCCGCTTGGCAAAGCGGGCAAACGCGGCCACCTGTCCGTGGCGGCTGCGGCGCTGGCGTTGGTCCTGACCTCCGAATTCCTTTCAGACAACGAACAACGCCACTCGGTGCTGCTGTCCGGCCTGCTCGGCATGGTCGT
This sequence comes from Mycobacterium kiyosense, assembly GCA_021654635.1. Lineage (NCBI taxonomy): Bacteria > Bacillati > Actinomycetota > Actinomycetes > Mycobacteriales > Mycobacteriaceae > Mycobacterium > Mycobacterium kiyosense. The sequence continues at coordinate 2,411,577 of AP025179.1, read as the reverse complement.
CTACATGGTGGTCGACAGCCTGGGGTCGATGTTCGCGGTCGACGACGACGCCACCGATCCGGGCGCCGGCGGACCCTCCCAACTCGTCAAGGCATCCGGCAAGGCCGGGTTCTTCCTGTTCCTCCAGCTCGAGGTGCTGGATGCGTCGTTCTCGTTCGACGGGGTAATCGGTGCGTTCGCCATCACGGCCGATCCCATTCTGATCGCGTTGGGGCTTGGTTTCATCGGAGCGATGTTCGTCCGGTCGATCACCATTTTCCTGGTGCGTAAGGGGACCCTCTCGGAATACGTGTACCTCGAACACGGTGCGCACTGGGCGATCGGCGCGCTGGCGGTGATCTTGCTGATTTCGATCAGATTCCACGTCAACGAGATCGTGACCGGCATGATCGGAGTGGTCCTCATCGGTGCGTCATTGCTCAGCAGCATGGTGCGTAATCGTAGGAAGAGACCCGACGTAGCGGGCACTGCCTGACGGGTCGGGCGGTAGATTCAGCAAACCTGGTACCGCACGGCTCAGGTGTCACATCAGTCTCATCCGTCTCGGATCACTGTGCCCGATCATGCCGTTCTTACAGCACCTTGTCGGCGGGAGTCGCCGCACACCAGCCTTCCGACCACGCGCCGCGCGCCGCAGGTAAGCCTTTCGCGGCAAACGCCTGCCGTCTGTCGTACCCCCGTCGCATACTGACTGTCGGGAGGAAGGCGGACACGATGAAGACACTCGTGGGCGGGACGTTCGGGAAGTACGAAGTCAACCGGCTGCTCGGCAAGGGCGGCATGGGTGAGGTGTACGAGGCGTTCGATACCGACAAGCGAAGGGCTGTCGCGCTCAAGGTGCTCACCGACCAGTTCGCCGACGACGCGACGTTCCGGGAGCGGTTCCTGCGCGAGTCGCACGCGGCGGCGATTCTGCAAGAGCCGCATGTCATTCCGATTCACGACTGGGGCGAGATCGACCACACGCTTTATATCGACATGCGACTGGTGCAGGGCGAGACCCTGCACGACATCCTCGCCAAGCGGATGCTCACGCCGGAGCGGGCGGTCGAGATCATCAGCCAGGTCGCGGCGGCGCTGGATGCCGCGCACGCCAAAGCGTTGATCCACCGCGACGTCAAGCCGCAGAACATCATGGTCACGCCCGACGATTTCGCCTACCTGGTCGACTTCGGCATCGCCGAGGCGCCGGGCGAGAGCCATCTGACCATGACGGGCTACCAGGTGGGCAGCTTCGCCTACATGGCACCCGAGCGGCTCAACAGCGATGCGCCCGCCACGCCGGCCGTGGACATCTACGCACTGGCCTGCGTCCTCTACGAGACGTTGACCGGCCGTCAGCCGTTCGTCGGTACCGCCCAGCAGGTCATCGCGGCTCACCTGTCCGCGCCGCCGCCGCGACCCAGTATGGCCAGGTCGGCGGTTCCGGCGGCACTCGACGAGGTGATCGCGCGCGGGATGGCCAAGCATCCCGACGACCGCTACGGCAGCGCCGGGGCGTTGGCCCGGGCAGCCAAGCGGGCGCTGACGGCGCCGCGGCCGACCTCGGCGACCGAGGACACGGTGTACGCCTCGCAGTACCAGCCGCCACCGCCACCGCCGCGTGATCACCAGCACTTCAACGCGCAGTTCAATTCTGCGCCAACGCTTTTAACGATGCCGCCGCAGCAGGATTCACGACGTTATCTGGTGCCAGCGTTGGTCGCGGTCGCAGCCACACTTGTAGTGGTCGTGATCGTGCTCGCGGTCGCCGTGGTCGCGAATCAGAACTCTGGTTCGGATAATCCCTCGCCTGCTGTTGCCTATCCCCCCTCGACGCAACCTGCTCTTCAGTCCACCTCTGAGACGACGGCTCAGCCGAGTTACCAGACGACGCCGCCGACGACGACGCGTTCGGTCGCGGTTCCAACGACCACCGCCGCGCAGGTTCAGGATGCCGAAGTGCAGCTGAGGCAGTACGTGAATCTCGATCGCTCGGTCGTCGCGTCGGATGCGATGAATAGGTGGGTTCCCCAGCTCAGCTCCAAGCGTCCCGGGACGATCGAAGGCGGCGTCGCGTGGGACAACGCGATGGCGCTGCGGGAGCACGAGCGGCTGCGGAGCCTGTACAACGCCAAGCTGCTGTGGTCCGGTGACTGGTCGACCTTCTCCGAGTCCAACTACTGGGTGACGATTGCGGGCTATACGTTCGGCGATGCCCAGGGCGCGTTGAGTTGGTGCAGCAGTAGAGGATTCGACCGGGATCACTGTATCGCGAAGCTGATCAGCACGACGCATCCGGTGGCGGGGAGCACGGCGTACAACTGAGTTGGCTCGGTGCCCTATCGCTCCACTCGTTCTCGGTCTCCGCCACCCAGCGTCGCTGTTCAAGGGGTTTGACCACGGATGAGTTGCAGCGTCGTTGCCGGCGCGGATTCGACCATCACATCCTCAAACTGAGCGAGCAGCGCACAGACGAAGGCTGATCGCTTCACATTGAGGTCGTTGAGCAACTCGTCCTGAGTCAGCTCACCATGAGCGCAGAGATGCTCCCATGCCCCAACAACCATCCACGCTGGGACGAGTTGGGGGCCGGTCCCCAGACGATCTGAACGGTCGGTTGCAACGAACACGCCGGAACGATCGACGGCGACGATCCTGTTTCATTCGCTTCTGGCTCAAGGTGGGAATTTCACCACCCCCCTTTTACACCGAGCAGATGCGTCCGAGCAGTGCGTTGTCGAGCTCGGCAGCACGTGAGGGTGGATGCGTCACGGCAGCTCCAGAAATCAGCAATTGTTAGATCAGCCCTCTCAGGCCTGCTCCATTCTAGGCTGTCGATGGGTAGCAATGAGAATGATTCCCCTAGATTCGCTGTGCACCAACGTATCCAGCGGACTGGCCTGCGACGAAGCTGCAGCAAAATCAATCTACGGCCCACTGTTCACTCCTTCCGGCAGCAACGAAGCGACCAGCCCGCAGAGGTGTTCCACCTCCGTCAGCGACGGCTGCATCTCGTACGCGTGCAGATGACAGGCGTTGCTAAGCCGACTCCAGGCAACGGCGGCCGCATCAGCTACTGCGGGCTCGTCGAGTGCGCGCAGCACGAGCAACTTGCTGCGCATATTCGCAGCGGGTGACACGACTCCCAGCGCACTACACCGTTGGGCCACAATGTCTTCGAGTGCCTGTCGGGCAATGAATGCAGCCATGCGCGGTGACAGCCCTCCAACGCTTCGCGTGTTCAACAGCCGCCGCGCTTGGCCGAGCAGTTCGGCCGCGCTCATCGCAGCGCTAGCACTTCCTCGACGGTGCGTTCCAGGTCGCGTGCGTCAGCCATGGACACGGTCGCCTTGTTGTGAACGGCGTTGCACAGTCGCGTCGAACGCCGTCGTTCCGGTTTCTGGTCCAGCCACTTGGTCAGATCGGCTGAGGCATCACCCAGCACCGCCAACGCCACCCGTGGAATGGTCTTCTTCGTCGCCAGCCACGCGTCCTCGCACTCCGATCGCGGACATCCGGCCAGTGACTGCTTGGTGTAATACGTTTGCTTGGCAGCCGATTCCAAAGCCATCCGGAACAGCCCCGGCAGCACGCGCGCCTTGACGTCATCGGCAAGGCCGTCGTCCTTGATCAGTGCGAACACATCGCGGACCTGACGAATGGCCGGGTTAATGTTATCGCGCACAGTCACTTTCGACTCGCTCTCGCGCACCACCTCGACCAGTCGTGCGTCGACACCGGTTTCGCGAATCACCGAGGCCAGCCGATCGTCGTGGGAGAACACGATCACCTGATGGGTCTGGGCGATCTCACCCAGCACCTGCACGAAGCCGTCGATCTTGGCGGGATCCATTGCCTGGATCGGATCGTCGAGCACAACGAACCGGAACGGGCTGGCCGCGGCAGTTGCTCGCGGCAGGAACAACGCCAGCGCGAGCGCGTGTAGCTCACCTTGGCTCATGACCGACAGCGCTTTGGTGGGTTGTCCATCCACAGATCCACTGAGCTCTGCGCGCCGGCGATTCGCGCTACCCTGCAGGGTGATCTCGCCAAGGTCGACGTTGCTTTCCTGCCTGAGCTGCGCCCATATCTTGCGTGCCTGCGCGGCAACGGGTTTCAAACGCAAATTTCGGAAAGCCTCGCCGTTCTTATTCATCCAGCTCTTAGCCGCCGTCATGGTCTTCAAGGTGTCGTCGAGCGAGCGCGCATCCTCCTCGAGCCCGACCCATCCGCCGAGCTTCGCGGCTAGCGGAGCCCAGCCACTTTCTCGATCTGTCAACGCTTCTGCAGCCTGCGAGCGCAAACTCTCAGCTGCTTCGCCGACGGCGATCAGGGCAGATTCCAGGTGGGACGCCAAGTCCACATCACCGGTGGGCGTAGCTACAGCCGCAGAAACCGCGGCGTTGTACGCCGCCAACCCGGCCAATTCGGTGGCCGGCACTTTGCTGACTTGTTCAAGGCCCACCAGCAGCCTGCGCGCGGAACTTCGCGCTTGATTGAGTTCGTTGGTCGCGGCGCGATATTCGGCCAGTGTGGACTCGGTACTAGAGACATCCGCGCGCGCCTGCGTCGCCCAGTCGCCGTCGAGCCTGCCCTTGCCGCAAACCGGGCAGTCCGTGTCGCCGGCGTGGGCGTGGAATGTTAACGCGGCCTCGAGCAGGTCGAGCCGTTGGCGAGTCGTGTCGACGACGGTGGTGGCGAGCTGCGCAACGGCCTGGGCAGCGGTACGCAAACGGCTTGCAGCGGAGTCAATCTCATCGAGCGACGGAGTTTCGAGCTGAGTCAACGCCCGAAGCGCGGGGACGACCTTGAGATCTGAATCATCGGAACCAGTCGCCAGCCCCCTTACTTCATCCAGCGGAACAGGTCGCTTCTTCAGCAGTTTCGTTGCGCGCTCAGCGCGTTCGTCGCTCGACTCGGCGAGCATGCCGAGCAGACGTTTGCGCTCGTCATCCGCCTGATCGCGTGCAGCCTTTGTGGACTTCAGTTTGGCGGCGAGCCATTTCTCGGCATCCGCGAGCACGTCCAGGCCCAACAACTTGTTCAGCGCGTCATACAACGCGGCAGGCCCGTCGTCGAATACGCGGCCGAGTTCGTCATAGGAAAGCACGGGACGCCACAGTTCTAACGGGCGAGCCCAACCCAGACCATCGGTGCCCTCCGCCCGTTGGGCCGATCCGAATTGTGTCCACGCGCTGCGCTCAGCCAGCGTTGCGTCGTCTTTCCAGTCCACGCCGAGCGTGAAGGGCCCAGTACCCTCCGCAGCGAAGTGGATCCGGATTGCGCACGGGTCGTGATGGTGCAGGTTCCGCCAGGACTCCGCCCACATCTTTTCTTTCTTCTCGTGCCAGCGATAGCTGGTTCCGGTCAGGGTCAGTTCGAGTGCTTCGGCGAAGCTGGATTTACCGGAGCCGTTGCGGCCACTGACCACCATCAGGCCCGGGGCAGGGTAGAGGTCGAGCTTCGCCTGCCGCCCAATACCGCGGAACCCCGCCACCGAGATACTCGTCAGAAATGTGGGCGACGTGCGCTGCTGGACATCTCCATTGGTTGGGTCACCGACCGTGGCCAGTGCGTCGAGCACGGCGTTCTTGATCGCATCGTCGGTCTCGGAATCGTCGGCGAGCATCTGCAGGATGACGTCCCGGGTGGACTGCTCGCTGGGCGCAGGCGCTAGCTCTTCGTGCATGACCCGATTGAACTACGGCCCGGTGACAGACGTGCCCTTTTTGGTCTTAGAGAACGATTGGAATGAAAGCCTGGCTATGACAGTTTGATTCAGGACCGGTGTGACGGCCTGATTCAGGACCACCTTCTTTCAGACCGGTGTGTTGTGACGGTTTGATTCAGGACCACCCTCGACGGTTGGCGTGTCGATTATTGGCTCGCTGTCGGAGGGTTCCGGATGGGAAGTCGTGTGGAGCTGTTCGCCCAGATACGTAGGGACGCCCGGGTCGAGGGTTTGGGTATTCGGGCGCTTGCTCGTAAGTACAAGGTTGGCCGGGATACGGTCCGGCACGCGTTGGCGAATCCGGAGCCGCCGAGGCGGAAGACACCGGTGCGGGAGTCGCCGAAACTGGGCCCGCTCAAACCTGCGATTGATGCGATGCTGCGGACCGATCTGGATGCGCCCCGCAAGCAACGCCACACTGCGACAAGGATTTGCAATCGTCTGGCCGATGAACACGGCGTTGAGGATGTGTCGTATTCGTCGGTGCGTGACTATGTCCGGGTCCGTCGTGCGGAGATCATCGCCGAGTCCGGTAAGCAGGCGCAGGAAGCGTTCGTGCCGCAGGAACACCCGCCCGGCGCTGAAGCTGAGGTTGATTTCGGCGAGGTTCACGTCATCCTCGCTGGTGTCAGAACCCGCTGCTACATGTTCGTTTTTCGAATGTCGATGTCCGGCAAGGCAGTCCATCGGGTGTATGCGACTCAGTCGCAGGAGGCGTTCCTCGAAGGCCACATCGAAGCATTCGACGTGATCGGCGGCATCCCGGTGCGCCATATCCGCTACGACAACTTGAAGTCTGCGGTCACCTCGGTGGTGTTCGGCCGCGGTCGGGGCAGGGTCGAGAACGACCGGTGGGTGCTGTTCAGATCGTTCTACGGGTTCGACCCGTTCTACTGCCAGCCGGGAGTGAAAGGCGCCCACGAGAAAGGCGGAGTCGAGGGCGAGATCGGACGTTTCCGCCGCACCTGGCTCACGCCCATGCCGGAAGTGGACTCGCTGTCAGAGCTCAACGACTACATCCGCCGCTGCGAAGCACGTGAGGATCATCGGCGGGTCACCGGCCGGCTGCACACCGTGGGCCAGGACTTCCAGACCGAACGAGAACATCTCGCCGCTCTGCCTGCCGAGCGGTTCGACCCGGGGCTGGTGCTGCATCCACGGGTGGACCGGTCGGCGCTGATCACGGCGCGGTCGGCGAAGTACTCGGTTCCCGCCCGGTTGATCGGACGCAAAGTCAGGGTGTCGCTGCGGGCCTCGGAGTTGGTCGTCTTCGACGGCCGCACTATCGCCGCACGCCATGAACGCGTCACGACCCGCAACGGGCAATCGATCAACCTCGACCACTATCTGGAGGTGTTGCACTGCAAACCCGGCGCGTTGCCCGGCTCCACCGCGCTTGCTCAGGCCCGCGCCGCCGGCACTTTCACCGCAGCGCACGAGGCGTTCTGGCAGCAGGCCCGCCGCGTCGACGGCGATGCTGGCGGGACTCGCTCGCTAATCGACGTGCTGCTGCTGCACCGCAGCATGCGCGCTACCGATGTGATCGCCGGGATCCACGCCGCCCTGTCGGTCGGTGCCGTTTCAGCGGATGTGGTCGCGGTCGAAGCACGCCTGCATGCCGCCGGTGGTGGTCTCGAATCAGACCGTCACGCCGGTAACCATGCCAATACCGTCGATTACCGGGTCGTCAGTCTGACCCAGCGCCGCCTGGCTGATCCAGCGACCGTGATCGCCGGCCTGCCACCCGACACCCGGCCGCTGCCTGACGTCGCGGCCTACGACGAGCTGCTCCAACGCAGACCCCCAACACCGCCACCCGGTGACGGAATGGAAGGAACGACTGGATCATGAGCACGGCCACGAAAGTCACCAACACCCTGCGCCGCCAACGCGGGATGACCCCACAAGCGGCCCAAGCCGCCGTCGATTCCGCATGCCGACGCCTGCGGTTGCCGACCGTGCGTGCGGTGATCGACGAAGCAGTGAAAGTCGCCGAGCGTGAACAGCTCACCTACCACGGCTTCCTCGCCGAACTGCTCCTGGCCGAATGCGATGACCGGGACCGCCGATCCACCTTGCGGCGAGTCGCAGCGGCCGGGTTTCCACGTCAGAAATGGTTGGGCGACTTCGATTTCGACGCCAACCCAAACATCAACGCCGCCACCGTACATACCGTCGCCCAAGGCGATTGGATACGCCGAGGCGACCCGCTCTGCCTGATCGGCGACTCGGGCACCGGCAAGTCCCACCTGCTCATTGGTGTGGGCACCGCCGCCGCCGAGCAAGGCTTCCGCGTCCGCTACACACTGGCGACCAAACTGGTCAACGAACTCGTCGAGGCCGCCGATGAAAAGCAACTCGCCCGCACGATCGCCCGCTACGGCCGCGTCGATCTTTATGTATCGACGAACTCGGCTACATGGAACTCGACCGCCGGGGCGCGGAGTTGCTGTTCCAAGTACTCACTGAACGCGAGGAAAAGGCGTCAGTAGCCATCGCATCCAACGAGAGTTTCTCCGGCTGGACCAAAACCTTCACCGACCCCCGACTCTGCGCCGCGATCGTCGACCGACTCACCTTCCACGGCACCATCATCGAAACCGGCACCACCTCATACCGGCTCAGCCATACCCGCGGTAGCAGCTCGCGATCACAGCCTACGAAGACGCCTGAGCCACCACCTCCTCGCCGAGGTGGTCCCGAATCAAGCCGTCACAGTGGTCCTGAGTCAGGTTGACATAGAGAAAAGCCCGGCTCCGTTGTCGATTCGGACTTCATTTTTGCTCCGGTTGCGGCTTCGCCTTGGCGTTCCTCAGGCGGCCTAACTTCGGTTTGAGCTACTCGATCGTCAGGATGCGCCAGACTTCAGTCCCGTCGGCGTCTGGGCCGCACTTGCACTCCCAACGCTCGGGATTTTCGGCAGTGGCAGCAGCATAAGGATGGTGGCCCAGCTCTCGATGGCGGGTGATCCACTGCTCACGAAGATCTTCATCGAAGACCCCGGTTCGCCGATCCAACCGCGCTCAGCGCTCATGGCTGCACCTCCTCAAGCGCCGCAACGCGTTCCGGAAGTCAGCGTTGGGATGCGCATTGGGCAACACCGCCGTGACATCACGCAGCGCCGTGTCGACGGCCACGCTGCGCAGGCGCGCTCCGTACAGCGCCCCGATGGTCGGGGTGCGGCTGTAGGCCCCGACGCAGTGCACCAGCACCGTGCGGCCCTCGGCCCGTAACTGCTCGACGGCGCGCACTGCGTCCAGCAGCACGTAATCCAAGTGCGGATTTTCGTCGCGACCGACCCGGTCGATCAGGCGCACCTCGACGTGCGGCATGTCGTTGCGGACGTCGTCGTCGGCCAGCAGGCACAGCGAGACAACCGCATCGACCTCCGAACGCAGCTGACGCAAGGCCCCGATCCCGCCGAGCAGGACTCGGTCGTCGTACGGGTGCCGGGCGAACGTGTCGACGGGCGAGCCCGGGTAGGTGTAGTCGAAAGTGTCTGGCTTCCCTTGGCGCTTAATCGCATTGGCGAGCTTGACCAAGCCACGCGCGTCGAGGCTCGGCCAGCCGTTGAGCAGCTGGCGCCACTCGAGCGGAACCGCGGACGCACCGTAGGCCGCCCCTAGCAGTGCTCCTGCGATCGCCGCGACGGTGTCGGTGTCATGACCCGCCCGTACCGCGGCATCGATTCCGCGGCGGAGATGGTCGGCCCGAAACACACCGGCGCCAGGGTCGTCGGCCGGCACCGGCGTGGTGCTGATGGCCGACCACGCGGCCTGCAGCGCCGACACCACCCACCCGTTATTGGCGAAGAACGACGGCGGTGCCGCCTCAGCCGCATCGAGTCGTTGTGCCCAAAGCTCATGCCGTGCGGGCTCGAGGTGGCGCAGCCCGATGCGGGCATCGAGTTCGCCGGTGAGCACCGCGTGGCGGATGGCCGCGCACCAAATGATGCAGGCTTCGCCCGCATCCGGCTCCCAGTGGGTGAGCTGGCTGATCGCTGTTGCGGCGTGCACCATCGCGTCCTCGTCGTCGATGTGGGCCAGGGCGACCGGTGCGGTGCGCATCAGCGAACCGTTGCCGCCGCTGCGGCCGGTTCGCGCATGTAGTGCCTGCGACTGGGTTCGGGCACGCTCAGCCGTGATCGCGCCATCCCGGGTGGCGGCGCGCAGAACCGAAGAAGTCTGGAGCCCAATGTCTTTGGTGTTCCTCGACCATTGCAGCCAGCGGGTGACGATCGCGTCCTGCGCGGACTCCTCGCGCAGATCTGCGCCGGTCGCGGCGACTTCTGCAATGGCGATCGCCATCGCGGTGTCGTCGGTCCACTCCCCGACCTCCCAGCCGCGGCCGCCGACCATCGCGACCTCCTTGTCGAGCCCGCGCGGTGGCCCGAATTCGTAAGGCGCACCCAGGGCGTCGCCCGCTGCCATGCCCAGCAGTGCACCTTCAAACCTGTCGTCATATGCAGCCATGGCCACCATCTCCTTCTACGCCGGTCCGATTTTACGCGCGATCCGCAATAATCATACACCATTTATTGCGCTAAGCGCTCTATATACCTGCACTGTACTCTGAGGCACCGACATGACCGATCACAAGTACATCGACTCCCACGGCAAGGCGCTGGAGGACTATCCCCAGCCGTCCGTCGCCGTGGACACCGCCGTGCTCAGCCTGGACGCCGACAACGAGTTAGTGGTTCTGCTGGTCCGTCGACCTAGCGGTCGTGGGTGGGCGCTGCCAGGAACTTTTCTCCACGACAGGGAGCGACTCGCGCATGCTGTCGACCGTTGCCTGCAGGACAAGGCCAACATCCGCGGGTTGCGGCCGCGCCAACTCCAGGTGTTTGACAAGCCGGGTCGCGACAAACGCGGCTGGGTGCTGTCGGTCGCGCATATCCAGGTCGTGCAGCCGCATCAACTGGAGTCGCGTTCGTCGGAGCGCACTACCTTGGCCCTGGCGCGCGACCCGGGGAAACTCCCCTACGACCACCCGGAGATAGTGGAGTACGCCCTGGCAGACCTGCGGGCCCGCTACGTCGATCGACCCGACCCGGACGGACTGCTCGGCGAGGAATTCACCTTGCGCGAGCTGCGCAGCGCGCATGAAGCGGTGGCCGGGCACAACCTGGACCGCGATGCATTCCGGCGCCTGATGGAGCCCCTGATCCAACCTACGGGCACTTTCGTCAACGAGGGCAGAGGTCGACCCGCTCAGAAGTTCCGGCGCGGCTCACCGCCGGCCCGACGTCGCCGGAGAGGTCAACTGACCATGCCTCGCGATACCGACTGAACCACCCGGCCCCACGCCGCATCTCCGCCGCAGTGGCTACGTACGCTTGACGCTCTTGATGGTGATGTCTTCCGCCGAACACAGCCGGCACGTCAGTGGTCGCACCTTGAGCCGGATCTTGGAGATTTGTAACGCCTTCTTGCAGAACGGGTATCGGCACCCGCAGGACAGCGTGACCCACCAGTCCGCCCGGTGCTCTGCTTCATCGCAGAACTTCTGGCAGATGCATGGGATCTCGGTGTCGAAATCCAGCGCCGACAAAATCTCGAGCTCTGGCAGTAGCGAGCTCCCCCGGACCGTCATGGTTCGAAAGGGTAAAGCTCTAGTTGAGAGTTATGGGTGAGGCGCGCGCACCGAAATCCAAAATGTCGTCGACTATGCACCCCCCTAGCTGGATGGGACACCTAGTCGGCGGGCGAGATCCGGTCCACCGACTTCGCGGATGAAGTCCGGGTCGCCGCAGACCACGAGTTGGTCGCGTGCGCGGGACAGCCCCACGTAGAGCCGTTCGCGGGAGCGCTCGAACGCCGCAGCCTCGTTGACGACGAGGACCACCGCTCGCCGCTCCAAGCCCTTGAAGCCCAGGACGTGGCCGTAGAACACCTGCTCGGCATCCCAGAAGCTGTCCCAGTAGGCGGCGTTGCCGGCAGCCTGGCGTTCCTTTTGCTCGGGATGTCGGCTGCCGGTGGTCAGCAGGGCGACGTCTTCGGGGCGCCATCCTTCCTCTAGGAGTAGCTCGACTTCGTCGTCGCCGGCGTTCAGGGCGTCCTCCCGTGTGCAGGCCACGAACTTCACGGCAGGTCCGTCGCCGCCGAGGAAGCGCATCGGGTGATCGACCAGCGGCTGGAATGCGGTGGCGATCTGTCTGGTGTTGCGCACGTTGTGGTCGAGAATCAACGGCACCAGCGGAACGGGCGGCGAGCCATGGCGGTTGAACACCCGCTGACCCTCGTCGCTGAAGACGTACAGCCCACCCGTCTCGTCGTCTTTCAGGGCGGCCAGCAGCGGGTCCCACCACGCGTCGGCGAAGTCCTGGGCTTCGTCGACGACGATCGAGTCGTAGCGGTGGCCCGGCTCCAATTGTGCTGCGAGATCAGCCATCTGCTGCGGCAGGTCGTGCTCCCAGAACTGGACGGTCTGCTCGTTGCGCAGCGATTCGTCGGGCCCCTCGGGCGCACCCCACAGGACGCCGAGGGCGTGGAACTCCCCGACGTAGGCCGGCTGCTGGCGGCGGGGCCAGGCGGCGCTGATGCGCTCGAGGTAGGACGCCAGGCCGTGGGAGTAGCAGACCAGCGCGACGCGCTGACCTTGTTGCGCGAGCCGGCGCGCCTGCTCGATGGCCAGGAAGGTCTTGCCGCTGCCGGCACCGCCGCGCACCTCGACACGATTGATGAGTCGGATGGCATCGAGGATGACGGACTGATGCCCGGTGAGCGTGTCGGCGGCGTCCTCGTGAGCCAGGGCGCGGGCCACGACGTCGCGCTGCGGCAGTCCCCTGCCGATGAGCACGGTGGTCAGCTGGCCGATCCCGTCCTGGGTGAGCAGTGGCCGATCGAGCTCTTGGCGGATGAGGATGTGGCGAAGCTGGTGGGCGAGGCTGGGTAGGTCGGTGCGGTCGAAGATCTTCCACCGCGGGCACTCCGGCAGCGAAAAGTCTTTCGGGAGCTCGGTATTGGGTAGGACGACGAAATGATCCCAGCGCAGCCGCCCCTGGGTCCATCGAGGGTCGCTCTCGACGTAGTTTCTGAGCGCGTAGCAGGCTTCGCGGGCTTGGCGGATCGGTTCGATGCGCACTTGTTTGCCGCCGCGGTATTGGCACCAACCGTCACCGTCGTGCCACACCTCACCGCCCTTGACCTCCAAGCAGGCGATGCCGGCGCCCTCGATGGCCACCACGAAGTCGACCTCGTGGTCTTTGAGATGGTCGGTGACACGCTGGTTGGCGACGACTAGGTCGTCGGGCTGCAGCTGATCGAGCAGGGTGTGATAGATGCAGCGTTCGGCGCCGTTGTTCAGGCGTGGCGTTTCGGTGGTGGTCATGTAACCCCCTTAGAAGCATCGCAGCGTACCGATTCAGTGGGCGCCATCGCACGATTGAACAACGAGAAGGTGACATTAATTCGCGAACAACAGAGTCGTTACCGGCCAATGCAGCATACGGACAGATGGCCACTATCACATCTCAGTCTTGTTGTCCCGCAATTTAGGTCGGCACATCTGATATTCAAAGAACGCTCCCAACTCGTACCAAGAGCCTTCGTCAAACACCCAACGGAGCGCTGCGAACATCTTCAAAATATGTCGGTGGTCCAAAGTAGGTTCGCCCGCAGCACGTGCGACCCAGAGTGAAAGGAGCTGTCATAGAAGCCTTGGACTTCGGTGTCCTAAATAGGGTCTTCGTCAACAATGGCGAGTTTCCGAGATTGAAGGACGAGCAGATCCGGAGCGAGACTGAGCTGCAGCGACCCTGCTCTCTGCCCTCTTCCAACATGCGACTCGCTCCCAACACATCATTCAAGTTGGGCCAGACACTCTGCGACGTGGGCAGCGAAAGCTTTCTTGCCTCTGTAGCGCTCAACATCTTCAGAGGTGTGCAGCCAACCAGAACGCTAGCCAAGATCGACACACTGAGACCGTTACGAATCCCAGCGGCTGCCAGACTTACAGTTGCACCACGGATCCACAACTCCGCCGAGCCGGTGTCATACCCTGTGGCTGGACATAGTGTCGCCGTCAACGGCTGGATACCTTCCGGGCAACGAAGAATCGCTGACGGTTCAGTCCACGTAATGGGGTGTCACGTTTGAGAAAGCACCCCATGGTGCGCCGGGAGCCGCATTGACGGAACCGCGGCGCACACTGCATCCGGCAGCCGAGGCAGCCCATCAAATACTCGCCGACCACGGACCTTTGTCCGCGGTCGAGCTTCGTGAACGGCTCCGCAAAGAGGGCTTCGCTCAGCCTCTTGAACGGATTCAGCAATGGCCCGATCGCTTCCCGCAACACTTTGGTGTGACTTCCGGGGGGCTCCTGCACTGCGCAGAGCCTAGAGGCGTCGAATCGCACTCAGTCGACATAGACGACAATGACGCAGCCAGTGATGACTGGTATGTCGCCCAACCCGTGCGGGTTCCGCGCGACCGAGTCGCGGTGCTGGATTTGGAAACGAGCGGCCTAAATCGCACTACCGACTTTATTACCGAACTAGCCCTCGTGGGGCTCGACGGCACAATCCTCCTGGACGTCGTAATTGCTCACCCGGGTAACGTCTCTAGCTCAGCAGACGCACTCCTGCTTGCCGATGCGGTACGCGTCCTTACTACCCGGTTACAGGACGTGGACTTGCTTATTGGCCACAATCTGCTTGCCTTCGACCTGCCGTTCCTCAAGCGCGCTGCGGATCGCGAGGGACTTCAATACCCACCATTCCCCCCAGAGCGCCGACAGCATCGACCTTTCGCTATTGGTCGATATCTCGCTTCCGAACCGTCAGCTTGCCGACCTCGCACAGCGGTATGGGGTCACTAATGAGGCACCCCACCTTGCCGTATCCAACGCCATGACGACGGCAGCGGTCGTCACCAGACTTCTTGACGAAGTCGACATGGCTGAGGCTAGCTGGCAGCTAGCTGTCGCGATCCTCGAAACGCACCATCATCCTTTGGCATTGCTTTTACCGAGACTCCAATCAGCACCCGACCTGTCCCAACTGACTCGACCTCTTGACCCTCTGCTGACCCCGACCGCTCCCCCCATCCTCCGATGCGTGGTCAGGGACTCGCGACACTTTTCCGCTGCTCCGACAGCGTCGCGGACTCCGGCCCCGCCCGAGTCAACAGGAGATGGCCCAAGCGGTAGCTGAGGTGCTTGACGGCGGCGGAAGACTCGCTGTCGAAGCACCGACTGGCACGGGCAAATCACTGGCTTACCTTCTGCCGGCTCTCGGGCGGGCATCTAGACCGCGACAACCGGTCGTAATCGCGACCGCAACAAGAGCGCTCCAGGGACAGCTTCGAGAGGAGGCCGCGGCCCTGCAGAAAGAGGGTCTGCTAAGCGCCCCATTCCGACAGCTCCAAGGGGTCAACAACTATGTCTGCGCACGTGAGCTCGAGGACGTGTTGCCGGACCAGGAAGCCTCGGGGTTCAGCATCGCCGTCGCGATGCGGGCAATAGCCCAGTCTCCCAACGGCACCTGGGATGACGTTACCGACGACGTCATTCGACGCGCGGACATCCGTTACGCGCGCACACGTGCTCGGTTACGGACCACCGCCGCGGGCTGCGAACGCTCCCACTGCAAGTGGGCCACTGTATGTCCTCTCGTCCAGCAGATCAACGACATCAGCGGATCCCCGGGTGTCGTGTCGGTGAACCACGCACTAATCGCAGCGTGGGTCAAGGTAAGTCAGGCTCCAGGCGACGTTCTCGCTGAGGGGCGCGCCGATCTGGTCTTTGACGAGGCTCACGCTCTAGAGGAACTCTTTGACAGCTGCGTGGACAGAACGAGTCGATGCCGTGGAGCTCGAGATCCTTGTCAACTCTCTATCTCCCCGGTCGAAACTGATTCGTGAAATCCGTTGCCGCACTGGTAGAGATCAGTCAACAGACCATGCCATTCAACAACTTGCCACGGGCTCCAGCGCCGTCCGATTGAGCGCTGCCGACCTTGCGTCCGCAATCAACACATATCTACATGAATACGGCGGAAAGACCGATACGGCGGTCCTCCGTTCCGGACTTGTCGATAGTCGCCCCGAGTTCAGAGCACTTCGGCAGGCCGCATCCTCGGTTCGATACAACCTGATTCAATTCGCGAAAGCCATTACTTCTCTTCGCCACTCGCTGGACCAAGTGGCCGGTGCCGCGTCAGCCAAACGACGGCTTGATGGATACTCGGAGCGAGTCGACGCCGCCATCAATCTCCTTTACACGTTGGGGCCGCTACCTGACGGACACCTGTGGGTTTATCGGCTCAGCACAGACGAGGATGATTCCGCCGCTTGGAGTTTCGAACGGCTGCCGATTCACGTATTCCCCGCGTTTCAACAGTCAGTGGTCGACAGGACGCATTCGACGGTGCTTTGTTCGGCGACGTTGACCGTCGAGCGCCGCTTCGACTACATCGCCTCAAGATTGGGTATCCGCATCGACCCGCAACCCGCTGACGGCGTGTTTCGTGCACTTCGGCTCGCGTCTCCGTTCGATTATCAGCAGCAATCGGTCGTCATACTGACCAACCACCTGCCCATCCCGATACCGGTCAATGAACGTGAGTTCTGTGAGGAGATGGCCGCCGACCAGACCGGTTTTCTGTCGCTGTCCGGTGGAAAGACCCTCACACTCTTCGCGGCGCGAGTACGCATGGAGGCGGTGGCCGATGCCGTTCGGACCAAATCCGCCGAACTTGCCGAACGGGGGGGTCGAACTACTCGTCCAAGGTGAGCAGGGACGCAGCCAGATTGCACAGCGGTTCAAAGCCGAGCCGGGCACAGTGCTGTACGGGTTAAAGTCGTATTGGGAAGGATTCGACGCACCGGGCGAAACATTGTCGTATCTCTTCATCGAGAAGCCCCCATATCCACACCCGGATGATCCTCTGGTATCCGCACGCCAACGCGCAATCGCCGAGCGGGGCGATGACCCCTTCCTCGACTACGTCCTCCCCCTGACAGCGATGCAGTTCACTCAGGGATTCGGACGTCTGATCAGATCCGAAACCGACCGAGGTGCCGCACTTGTGTGCGACCGCCGACTGCACTCACCGACACAAGCACAGCGCGTCCTCCTCGGCTCACTACCCGACCCTACGATCCACGAGGCGGTCGACCGCGACGACGCATGGACGCGCGCGATCGAATTCGTCACTGGCGCTGCACCTGACCTGACTGCGGCAATTTCGTTCGGACGCGACGACGTCAGTCAGCTGTTGGAAAGCCTGCGCCTCGTTGAGGGAGAGGACCCTGTGCCGAAATTCATCGAGGCTGCCGAGAAACTATTTGGCATCACTGATCTCCACGCCAAGCAGCTGGAGGTGATGTGCGCGATCGCTGCAGGCAACGATGTTCTCGCCGTTCTGCCAACCGGCTTCGGCAAATCCGTCTGCTTCCAACTGCCGGCCTTGCTGGCCCCCCAAGCACGGGCCACTGTCGTCGTCTCACCGCTGGTCGCGCTGATCAAAGACCAAGTCAATGAGCTGCGCGGCCGCCGAGGTATCAGGCCGGTGCAAGGAATCATCGGCTCCACTTCACGGGTAGTCCAGATAGAAATACTCCGTGACACCGCCAGTGGTCAGGTTCGTCTTCTCTATGTCTCACCTGAACGACTGGCCCGTGATCCGGTCCTGCGTGGCGCGCTCGGACGCCAGCAACTCAACGGAGTCGTAGTGGACGAGGCGCATTGTGTTTCGGTATGGGGTCACGATTTTCGGCCCGAATTCCGGCAGGTACCGGCGTCAGTCGCGACTTTCGAGACACGCCCATCACGTATTGGATTGACTGCAACGGCCACTCCTGAGGTGGAGGTCGACATCGTAGCGGCCATGGACATGCACAATCCTCTCACGGTGCGCGAACCCAGCGACCGGCCTAATTTGCGGTTCCGAGTCCACGAATGCGCCGACGGGAGGGACCGACTTCGAGAACTTCTGCGGTTCGTCACGTGGTCGGGCAGCAATCCCGGCATCGTTTATGTCTCGAAACGTGCACTCGCCGAGGAAGTCGCAGCCGTTCTACGGCGGGCGGGTCACGCCGCGAGGGCGTACCACGCAGGCATGGTCCCCGAACAGCGAGACGCTGTCCAGGAAGACTTCGACTCAGACACCACCCGAATCATCGTTGCTACCAAAGCATTCGGCATGGGCATCAACAAGCCCAATATTGCGTGGGTGGTTCACTACGACCTGCCGGACTCACTCGATGGCTACGCGCAGGAGGCCGGGAGGGCGGCACGAGCCCGCGATGTCATCGGCGAGTGCTTACTGCTGTACACGAGAGCTGATATTGCTCGTCGACGCAGTTTGGTCGATGGGCATGAATCGAAGTCAGACGCAGCCATCACCCAACAACTGCTGAGCGAACTTTGGCGATGTCCGCAACGTGGTGAGAGCAGGGTATTTGACATCGACGAGGTTGCCGACAAGCTCGGCATCAGTGACGACGAAATCAACGTCCACTTAGCCCAACTCGAACGCGTCAACGCACTGCGCCTGGGCCTCGATTGTTCAGCGCGGGGCACCGTCGAAGTCGGTTCACGAGAGCCAACGGAAGAAAGTGATAGAAGGCTGTTCCGCGAACTGTTCTATAAGGCGAATCGAGCCCGCCCTAATGTCCGCGTTCAACTGGACTTCCAACAGCTCTATGATCAGCGTGGTTATGAGCCAGACACGTTAGAACGAAAGCTGATTGACTGGTCCCTCGACCGCCTCGTGACGTTCTCGAGTTCTCGTCGGCTTCGCCGGGTCCATCTGCTGGCTAGAGTTGCATCCCGCCCCGCACTGGAACGAGAGTCTGCCAGGTGGAAGCTGTGGCAGCAGCGTCGCCTCAAAGCGATGATCGCCTACGCCACAAATCAGTCGGATTGCCGACGGGTCGTCATCGGAACGCACTTCGGAGACCAGATCGCCGATTGCACAAGCCGGAACATCGCACCCTGCGACCGCTGCAGTCAAGAGTCACCGCCATGGACGACCCTTGCCGACCACTTGGTCCCCGACCCCGAGTTGCTGGTGAACGCTGAACTCACTGTGCTTCAGGCCATCGCCTGGGCCTCGTCGTACCGGCGCGGATCCTATGGCGAAGCGAGCCTACGCGCTGCGGTCCTTGGCAAGGAATCCTTGGGCGAAGGACGCCCTCTCGGTGCAGGTGTACTCAGTTGCCCTCAGTTCGGCGCCTTGCGTCACGTACGAAATGGGGAGAAGCGCTGGCACGAGGCACTGAACAAGCTGCTGTCGGATGGTCTTGTAGAACGTCGCATCGTCGAACGCGAAAGCTCGCGAAGTTCCTACGACACCCTGTCTCTGACTTCGACTGGGGCTCAAACACTAGGAATCGCGGTGTCACACAATGATTGAGAAAAGAATTACTCATCAACTGCTGGAGACTGGCGAACTTACTCTGACTGAGCGTGAATCCGTCGCGCTTACCCTGCCAGCCCACAGCTCCTCCGTCGTCCTGGAGCTCGACGGAGAGGCCTTTCACGCCCAATGGAGTGGGCGGGGTCGCCAGCTCACAGGGGACATTCTTATCGAGCGACTGCAAGATTACGGGCAAGACGGTGGGCTACTCCGGCTTCGAAAAGTGGACGACGTATACCGTTTGGAGTTGCTCCCGCCCGGAACTCCTATCCGGATCACCCAAACCAAGCCAAACACTTTAACCACAAAAACGAGCAGATCCAAAGCGGCTCGTAGACGCACGGTCGATCGTCAGTTCCACGCGGACACTGAATATGACTGGACTGCAAACCAAACAATAGGATTTCTCAAGGAAGCCCGTGCACTCCTCGGCGATCAACTGAAAGCGGCAGGATTCGACCCTTTAGAGATTGTGGAACTCCGCCTTCAAGGCGAGGAACTCGCGACTCTCGATGATTTCGAGGAGCTTCTTGCCGTCGATGTCGCCAATGTCGACCGCATGCCACACCAGGAGGCTGTGGCTCGCCACGCATTGTCGCGCCTTCGAGGGCGTGCAGTCCTAGCCGATGAAGTTGGTCTCGGCAAGACAATCGAAGCTGGGCTGGCAATCAAGGAACTCACGCTGCGCGGTCTGGCTAGGCGTGTCCTCATCCTGTGTCCGGCTCCCCTTCGCGACCAATGGCGCGAGGAGATGCAGCAGAAATTCGACATATCTTTCGAGGTGGCATACCGAGGATCTGAGGTACAGAAACAGGAAAAACTGATCTTAAGCCTGACGCTGGGCCGCAACGTCGCCGACAGGCTAACGGAAAAGCCTTGGGACATAGTCATTATCGATGAAGCTCATCGCGCCGCGAGCGCGGGGGCGCGTAAGACTCGCGACCTCATTACCTCCCTTACCACGGCGTGCAGGTACGCCTTTTTCCTAACGGCCACGCCCGTGCAGAACGACTTGCTCGAGCTCTACCGTCTTATCGAGCTGCTTCGACCTGGCACCTTTACCTCACTCAATGAGTTCAAACGACAGTTCATGCGCTCTTACGACCCGCGCACCCCAGATGATCCTGCGGCGCTTCGTCGCCTGATAAGCAGCGCGATGATACGAACTACGCGCGCGCAAGCCGGAGTAGATCGGGTGGTGCGGCGTGCCGTGGACGTACCAGTCGACCTCGGACCGCGCGAGCGCGAGCTGTACACACTGAGCACCGATCTGCTGCGCAATGTCATGCGCGATCCGGGTGACGCCATGCGTCGGCGCAGTCTGGCGCTCCGGCTGACTGCGAGCCCGTTCTCGATGGGCACATCCGCGTTGCGGATGGCAGAACGACATCGTGATGCACGAGTTCGTTCCGTCCTGAACGAAGTCGGCCATTTCGCGATGGACATCGTGGGCTCTGCGCGCGAAAACAAAGCTCTTGAAATAACGCGTAATTGGCTCCGTGAACACGGTCGCGTACTCATCTTCACCCAACACACAGACACCGTCACCGGTTTGCTCCGGCGCATGGAAGCCGAGGGACTGAAGGCGCGTTCGTTTCATGGGGCCATGTCGGCCGGCGAGCGCGCCACCACCATCGCTGCCTTCAGGTCGGGAGACGCACCGATTATGATCTCCACGGATGCCGGCGCAGAGGGACAGAACCTGCAGTTCTGCAACTGCGTGCTGAACTTTGACCTGCCCTGGAATCCCATGCGGATCGAGCAGCGCATCGGACGTGTCGACCGGTTAACTCAGCCCAAAGATGAAGTGTTTATTGCGAACCTCTACGCACAGCGCACAATCGACGAAAGTGTGTATCGCCTATTAGCCGAAAAGCTGCGGATGTTCGAGCTGTTGTTCGGACAGGTCACCACAATCCTCGGTGAACTGGACGATGCCAAGTCTGCGACGTTCGAAGCCCGTGTACTAGAAGCGCTGTTCGCAAACACCGACAGCAAGATGGAAGGACTCCTCAACCAGCTCGGTGCCGAGTTGGAACAGGCACGCAAAAGCGCGTCCACTCTGATAGCCGCCGACAGCGGCCTAAGCAGCTGGATGAATTCGGCTTTCGAGCATCGCAAGGGGCTTTCAAAGGCTGGCACCACCGAACTTGCCCCTGAAGTGAGTGAGCGGTCGCGAAGGCGACAACGGCGCGTGCAGAAGTGGACAAGGAGTGTGCTGCAAGCCCTGGATGCCGAGCTGGTACACGACACAGGCGCAGGTGAAGGCGCCTTCCTCACAGCGCAATTCGGTGAGGAGTTTACAGACGAGCTAGGTGGTCGAACATTGTTGCATCTGGCATTCGACCGGCTTGGACTCGAACAACATCCTGATGCCGAGCTCTGCGCTGTCGGCTCCCCTGTATTCGATGAACTTCTTGGGCTGTTACGTATGCGCGGTGACATGCATGCGACCGTCCCTGTAATTCCAGATGACATCGGCCCGACCCCGTTCGAGCATGCGCCCACCATGACCCTTCGAGGACGTCGGCTGGTGCCGTCGGGATCGTGGAGCGGGCAGGCGACGTTCCGGTCGACGATCGGCGAGGCCGAGACAACGGAGCATCTCATCACCGCAGAGGTGAACGGACACAACGAAAGACGGTTGCCTCGCCGACCCCTCCAAGACGGAGAAACTTTGCCACCCGCGTTCGATATCCCGGCCAAGATTATCGTGGACTTCGAGAAGGCCGCTGCAAGGCAGCTTGAAGCGCTACGCGGCGAGAGGGTTAAGCAAGTCGAAGCCGTTCAAGCAGCAGAGTTCAAGAGGATCCGTAAAGGTTACACGGCGCAGATCGCCGAAGCTGCTCCCGACGACCGGGCCCGTTTGGAACGAGCGTTACGCTCCGAGGAGAAGCGACTCAGCCGACGCCCTGACATTCGTGCTCGGGCCAAGCTGCTCGCTGTCGTCCTCGACGAGGACGACTGGTTAGTCGAGGAATGCTGGTCGGGACCGAACGGCGCTGAGGGAACGCTCACTTATGAGTGGGACCAGAGCTGCCGGGAAGCACCCCTAGTGATTAGTGATGCTAGCTCGGAAAGTATTAGCGTACTGGCATTGTGCTCAGATTCCCATTGGGTGGACGCTTCCGAGACGGCCCACTGCCAGTCCTGCGATCAGTATCTGTGCAGCGCGTGCGGCGATGACGCACTCTTCAAAGAATGTCCTCTCTGTAGCCTGACTTGCTGTAACGGCTGCCGACGAGTGAGCGGCGGGTTGTGCCGGAACTGTGCCGCTGCGCAACGTGCTCCCGAATTAGATGACGAGTCAGCGATAGCTTGGCGGATTAACGCCGGAGCTGTTTTGCTGGTCGGCGAACGAGTTGCGACATTGCATCGCAACGGATCGCAGCCGATAAATCTTGTTCGTGACGAGGATGCGAATGACCACTATCGGGCCCAAATGCGTTCATACGCAGCAGCAAATGGTCTCACACTCGATGCGGGATTGGTTTTGCGCGATTATACCGAGCGCTCCGATGTGGGAGATCCCTCGCGCACGCGACTGGCAACGGCGGCGGCGGTGTCCGTTGAGTATGCGGTTATTCCGGCGCACTCCACGTCCATCGAACCCGCGGCACTGAACGAGCTGCCACACCACCCCGAAGTAAGAGTGTCCTCCGAGCGGGAGTTTAATGCGAATTCGTTTCTCCGAAAACTCCGCACTGAAGTCCCCCCACCACCACCACCGGCAGTCATAGTCACTCGCCGCTCCAAATTCGTCGACATCTACTTGGAGGCCGACCGAGTAGTCAGAGAGACAGTCACGGTTGCAGACGGTGGCGGAATGATACTGAACAATCGGCAAGAAGCTCACCTTGTTTGGCGCGAACCCTCTCTTGATAGCGACGTGCTTGCCGAGGTGGTGATAAGTGATGCGCTCGTCGCTCTGCAACGCCGGAATGATGCGGTAGTTGTATCCACATATGTGGAAGGGCAAATTGACTCTGATCCCCCCTGCTCAATGGCACTCTTGCCCCGACGCACGGTCGCTTGCGCTACAACTTGCGTGCTTTGACCGCCTCCAATCACTAGGCATGCCCGGGGGGGCGCCTCGCAAAGCGAGCCGACGAAGCCTTGAATATCACTGGTCACTTCCCGTCTCCGTCAGAGTGCCAACTCGCCAGCCGAAAAATCGAGCCAATCTCGGTCCTGGCCGAACCCGATTCGACCACGGTATTGATGCCAGCCGATGTTGCCTCACTCAAGAAGCTAGGATTGTCTCTCGATATCACTGCCGCTCAAGCGTTTTCACCACTTCTTCCCTCGTTGGGCCGGGCATTACAGAAGCATGCCGTGCGGTCTTTCACCGCAGTGGTGCTCAACGGGTTCGAAGTCGTCGAGCGATGGCGCGGACACGGCACTGCGGTTCATTCGTACCGAACATTCAACGGCGAGCCGCATCCCCCCTGTATTGAGCGACAGCGGGACCCCCCCTCAATGGATTTCGGCGTGTGCCGAGATGGACACTTCTATGAGGTAGGCACGGCTGCATTCTGCGACGCGTGCCAAACCTGGGCGTGCCGGGCCTGTGACGGTGTCGAACATTTAGCGACCATGCCATGCCTCAGCTGCTCAGCATCCGTTTGCCGACGATGCTTATCGTCTGAGCACACAGCACCGCCGAGCATCTGCGTGCTGTGCGGTGATCACGCCTGCTCAGACTGTGGACGTGATCCTTCTGTTGTCCCTTGCGCCAGGTGCCAACGCGTCATGTGCGCGTTCTGCCGTCGCGGAGACATTTGTGGCGCATGCGACGAACTACGTCCGGCTACGGACAACGAATTGGCCAACCTACCAAAGGACCTGGTAGCTCGCGGCGCCCGCGCCCTCATCGGCAAAGACAGTGACGCCCTTGTGGTCCTCGTCAACAGGGGAGAAGTCTTCGAGAAGGCAATCGTACGCAACGGATCCATCGACAGCTGGATTGCTTACGGCAGGAACAACATTGACGCCAGCTATCGACTGCGCCTCGCCGCAAGTGCGCTGTTCGGAGTTCAGATCGCACCTATAGTCACTCCACTTCGACCGGAACAACCCATCGCTGAATCTTACTTAGATATTCAGTCGGAACGATCCTTCAGGCCGGGGTGGTCAGTCGAGGAGCTCGAAGTTTCGGGCTGCAGTCCAAAGTCATTCAAGACTCCCGATGGAGAACTCTGCGCAATCCTTGCCGACGAGTTCCCTCCGCTCGGACAATTGCCGGAGCCTGCGCACACTGTGCCTCAGCCGGTCGGCGCAATCTTTAACGGCATGCGAAGGCCCAAAATCTTTCCGCTGGTCGCGAGATGGGATCGCTTCGGATATTCATTGGCAGTCACGTCTGCAGGCATCTATAGCGCTACCTTCGAAGGATCTTCCGAGCGTCAAGGTCTAGCAACCTGGGCACTTCCCGGCAGTACATTTGAGTGGATTGCGGATGAATGGGAACCCGTCCCGGTAGTTAGAGCGCATGCAGCGCTTGGTGATACCGACGCCGTGATTGTGACCATGGCATCGCTTGCCGCTCTTGGCATTCGCACGATCGATCACACCGAGTGGTACGCGATCGTCGCGTCCCCAGACGCTCCCGCCTCCACCGCACTGTCACGGTCGATTGCCCTTGGCGACGCTGACCAGATCGGCATATTCACTGATCCCGCGGAAATCAGAATTTCGACGGTGGCAAACGCAGCCAAGATTTCTCTTAGCGTGAAGCCACTCGGAGTTCTGAAGACGGCGCCGCGCGCCACAGGTGATGCCAGCGCCGGCGCTTTGTCTGCCTGGGGGATATCGGACATCACTCGCATTCCTAAGCTACGTGCGCTCCCCAATGCATTCCGCGCCGAGCTGCAGCAACTGCACGTCCCTGTATCCGACTGGACGCGTCTCGACATTGGAGCTCATATCCAACAATTGGCGACGATGATTAGTGGCCAAACTTGGCTTTACGAGAGCAAGCTCGCCCCCGGCGAGGTCGAAGGCCGCCGCAGCGACTTCGGCACAGGTGCTCTGCTGGACTCCGGATTCATCGATCGCGAGGGACATTTCGGGCTGGAAATCACAGAATGCAGTTACTGCAGCGACGTAACCTGTGCGCTGTGCGTCGATAAGGTCGTGCTATGCGATTGCTGCGCAGTCCCGATCTGCAAGCGTTGCATTCGCGAACCGTACAGAAATCTGTGGCTTTGCCCAGCATGTATGTCGTCTCGCCCGCCTACGCGCAGTGAAGCTCGCGATAACGGCCGAATCTTGTTAACGCGCAGAATGTTGATCGGCACGGACCCAAGGCACACTGTGGTGTTCGAACGGTCCAATCATCACTGGGCGCGCCGAGCGGCCGACGGCGAGAAGCAGATTGTGGCGAACCCATCGGTCGCAGATTTTCTCGATGCGCGGCTGAAGACCGCCAAGAGATCGGCTGAAAGAAGAGGACGAGGGGCTGCTGGTTGTTGACGGAACGCATCACCGCCGTCAACCCCCGAAACAACATACAAATCACAACCTCCCATACCGCGACAGCACCTCAGCCCCGCCAGCGGAAACCAGCACCGTCGCCCGCTCCAGGCACCCCCCGACGCCGGCCTGAACAACCCAGGACTGCACGCTCAACACCATCCCCTCCTCCAGCACTGCCCCAAGCCCGCGCCCCAACCCGATCACCGGCGGCTCCGCCCCCAGCCCAAGTCCGTGCGCCAACAGCACCGACGCCGCCCCGAAACCCAAACGCTCCCAAGCCTTATACAGATCCGCACCTAAAGCCCCCGGCCGGCACGCCGCCACCAGCGCATCCATCCCCGCCGCGCACCGCCCAGCCAGCGCGGTCGAGCGCACCGACCGGGATCCCCCCACCATCCGCGTACACGCCAGCCCCGCCTCATATCCGGCATATAAAGCAGAGGGCGCCAACACCACCAGCTCCCCCTCGCGAACAGCCCGAGACCGAGGCACATGCCGAAACGGCACCGACCCCCGCAACGGCGTTGCAAAACAAACACTTTCAGTAGGCGCCACCGGCACGCCCAGCCCCGCCACCGTCGAGTAGTACACCGCCAGCAGCTCCCGCTCGGTGACCCCGGGCTGCAACGCCGACTCCATGACACTCAATGCCGACTCCGAAATCGCGGCCGCCACAGTCAGACACGTGATCTCCTCGGCCGTCTTCACCCGCCGCGCCACATCCAGAACCGGCCCGGCGTCCACGAATTCCGACACACCCAACGACGCGGCCAGCAACGCGAAGGACGGCGTCATCCCGTCGGTCCCGATCCGGCGTGCCTCCCGCAGCCCGGGCACGGCCGCCAGCGAGGCCATCAAATTCATCGGGTTCCAACTCAGCGGATACAGATCCTCGCGGTCGATCTCCGGCGGCACGCCCTCGTCCCACGTCGACAGCAGGTGCACGCGCCCGGACGAGCGCACCACCACCGCATACGGCCCGAACGGCAAGACCCCGGCCCGCCCCAACAGCCGCGCCCCCGACACGTAGTGCACATTGCCCGCACCACCCAGGATCAGCGCATCCAGACCCTGGGTGTCCATGCCGGACAACACTTTCAGCCGCCGCTCCCCGCGCAGCCAGCTGAAGTCGACCCGAGCCCCGTCCTCGAGGCTCATCGTCCCGATCCGCACCCCGGGATCACGCGGCGCCGGACTCACGAGAAGCTCCCGAAAGGATCGTAATTAGACCCGCTCAGCTTGACCCAGCCCCGATCGGTCACCGCCACAATGTCTTCGGCGCGATACCCGCCCTCACCGTCGTCCCAGATCACCGGCTCCAGCACCAGCACCGTCCCCGGCTGCATCACCAGCTGCGCATCGAAATCATCACCGAGGTCGGTCCCGATCAGCGGCATCTCGGCACTGTCGACACCCACCCCGTGCGCCAGATAGAAATGCGTCATCCAGGGCCGCACCCCGCCGTTGGTCTCCACGGCCTTGCGCGTGAGCTCCGCACCGGTCACCCCGGGCGCCAAGATGTCCAGGCACGCGTCGACCACCGTCCGCCATCGGCGAAACTGCTTACGCTCCACGGCATTCGGCCCCCGGCCCACCAACCAGGTGCGTCCGTAATCCGAGGCGTACCCCTCCCACATGATCCCGGCATCCACCCACACCACGTCGCCGTACCGCAAAAATCGATCCGTGGTGACCGTCGGATAAGCCAGATCGCCGTGTGAGGTCCACGGTCCCGCGGCCTGCGAAGGTGCCATCACCTGCCAGATCGGGTCGATCCCGCCCGCCGACGCCCCGAGCTCGAACACCCGCCGCAGAAACACCGCACTCAGGTCGGTCTGGCGCACCCCAACCCGCAAGGCCCGCAACGCATCTTCCATCGCCAGCTCGTTGAGCAGCTGCACCTGCCGGATGCAGGCAACCTCATCCACCGTCTTGAGCAACTTCACCGCACCCATCACCCCGGACGCGTCCGCGCACGAAACACCCTGCAAACCACGGATCATCGGGTGCGAGAAGTGGTCAATCCCCACCCGCGCACCCTTCTTGAAATGCTCCGACAACTCCGACGCGAACTCCGAGATACCGTCGTCCAGATCCGGGAACAGCGGCGGATGCAGATGCACGCCCAGCGGCACCGCGTCGGCGACCATCGAGTACAGGTGCACCATCGCCTCACCGCGCACCACGATCGCCACCGCACGGAACAACGCCGCCCGGTCGCCGTCCATCGCCGGCATCGCGACCCCGGTCGCATACGTCACCGCACTCGACGTCACCAACACCAGGCCGTCCAGACCCTGCGTCGCCATCTCGGTCTGCAGCCGCGCGAACCGCTCCCGGCGCATCCGGGTCAGGTCCGGCTTGTCCGGGATCGCCACGCCGCCGATGGTGGCCCCTGCCGCCCAGTCCTTGATGTCACCCACCTACTTTTCCGAGCGGCCCCCGAGCCGAGCCGAGCGAACCCGAACAGACCCGAGCGAGCCCGAGCGATTCCGATCGGCCCAGAGCGTATTAGTGCAAAGATAGCCCAGTACGCCCACGCGCCGCGGCCTCAGGCAGCGCACGGCGCGGCAGGGTAGTCGACGAATAAGGCGTCGACTACCACCTGAGCAACCCGCGCATGACCGGGGCTGGCCAAGCTGCCGGTCACCTTCACACCGCGGCGCGGGGCTTGGTGCGCCGCTTGACCCGCAGGGCGTGGGTGATCTCGACCAGCCGCGCCACCCCCTGCTCGATTCCCGAGGCCAGCGCCGTCACATCGGGTGCGTTCTCGTAGTCGCCGGTGATGCCGAAGATGAAGCTATCGGCGTAACTGACCATCGCGACACCGGTGCGCAGGTTCAGCGCGATCGGCGGGATCGGCAGCATCTCCAGCACCCGACGGCCCAGCAGCTTCTGTTCGGTCCTCGGGCCCGGCACATTCGTCGCCAGCGCCACCACCGCCCGCTGCGGCAGCCGGCTCAGCAACCGAACCATCCACGCGGACAACACAAACGGCACGTTCTTGGCCAGCGAGATGACCGCGTTGCCACCCTCGCGCTGCCCGCTGCCCTTGGCCGCGGTAAGCCGGTCGTGCACCAGCTCCAGCTGGGTGACCGGGTCGTCCTCGTCGACGGGCAGCAGCGGCAGCATCGCCGAGACCTGGTTGTCGGTCATGTTGAAGTGGTTCATCCCACGCACCGACACCGGGACCAGTGTGCGCAGCGAGTTGCGGCTGGGCTTCTCTCCGCGCTCGAGCAGCAGGCGCCGGTAACTGGACGTGATCGCGGCCAGCGCGACGTCGTTGAGTGTCACGTCGAAGGCGTCGGCGACCTCGTGCAGATCGGCCAGCTTCACCCGCGCGACGGCGTAACGCCGCATTTTGGTGACCGGCCCGCTCAACGACGTGGACGGCGCCGGGCTGAACAGGCTGGCGGTCAGTCCGGCGGCACCCCACGCCGCGTGCTCGACGGCGCGGCCGGCGCTGACGGCGCTGCGGGCCCAGCTCAGCGGATTGAGATTCATCGTCAGGCGCCAGCGCTGCTCGGGTTCGGTGGCGGCGTGGATGTGGGTGGCGAATGATTCGCCACCGCCGTCGTCGCTGAATTGCGCCAGCATCTGGGTGGTGGCAATGCCGTCGGCGATGCAGTGATGCAGCTTGGTCAGCACCGCCCAGCGCCCGTCGCTGAGCCCTTCGATGACGAAGCAGTCCCACAGCGGGCGTTCCCGGTCCAGCCGGCGTTCCATGATGGCGGCGACCAACTCGAACAGCTCGGCATCCCCGCCGGGCGCCAGCACCGCCCGGTGGTGCAGGTGCCGGCTGATGTCGAAGTGCGGGTCCTCCACCCATTCCGGGGATCCGATGTCGAGCGAATGCCGGTGCAGCATCTGGGTGCAACGGGGAATGTTCTGCACCCGTTCGCTGAAGGCGGCGACGAACTCGTCGAAACCCGGTGCGGGCCCTTCCATGATCGACACGCCGCCGATCGCCAGGCTCACGTGCGGATCGGAGTCTTCGACTTCGAGGAAAGCTGCGTCCAATGCTGACAAACGCTCCATAATTTTCACTATTCGCCGCGGTACGCCCACGGGTGAGAGTCGGAAGTCCCAACTTGGCGGGACGAAGATAGATTGAGTCGCTGTGAGCGACATAGCGGCGCGGCTGGCGCATATCGTCGGAGAGCACCACCTGGTGACCGGCGACGCGATTCCCGACGACTACGCACACGACGAGGAGTTGACGCTGGCGCCGGTCAAGCCGGCCTACGTCGCCAAGCCCGCCAGTGCGGAGGAAGTGGCGGCGTTGTTGGTGGCCGCCGGGGAGCACGGCATTCCAGTGACCGCGCGCGGATCGGGATCCGGACTGTCGGGTGCGGCCCGGCCGCAGCCCGGCGGGCTGCTGATCTCGTTCGAACGGATGAACGCCGTGCTGGAGGTCGACACCACCAACCAGGTCGCCGTCGTGCAGCCCGGCGTGACGCTGACCGAACTCGACGCCGCGACCGACCCGCACGGGCTGCGCTACATGGTGCACCCGGGTGAGCTGTCGTCCAGCGTGGGCGGAAACGTCGGCACCAACGCCGGCGGGATGCAGGCGGTCAAGTACGGGGTGGCCCGGCACAACATCCTCGGGTTGCAGGCGGTGTTGCCGACGGGCGAGATCATCCGCACCGGCGGTCGGATCGCCAAGGTCTCGACGGGCTACGACCTGACGCAATTGATCGTCGGCTCCGAGGGGACGCTGGCGCTGGCCACCGAGGTGATCGTCAAGCTGTATCCGCGGCTGGAGCACAGCGCCACCGTGCTGGCGCCGTTCGCCGACTTCGACCAGGTGATGACGGCGGTGCCGGCCGTGCTGGCGCAGGGTCTTTCCCCCTACATCCTGGAATACGTCGACAACATGACGATGGCCGCGATCGTCTACACCCAGCACCTGGAGCTGGGCATCCCCGAACAGGTCAGCGACAGCTGTCAGGCGTATCTTGTTGTGGCTCTGGAGAATCGGAATGAAGGTCGCCTAGACGAAGATGTCGAGCAGGTCGCCGAGCTGCTCGCCGAGTTGGGCGCGGTCGACTGCTATGTGCTGGAAGGCGGTGCCGCGCGCAAACTTATCGAGGCGCGCGAAAAAGCGTTCTGGACGGCGAAGGCGATCGGCGCCGACGACATCGTCGACACCGTGGTACCGCGCGCCGCGATGCCGCAATTCCTTGCCGCCGTGCGGGAGATGGCCACCTCGGCCGGCGGCGGGGTGGCCGGTTGTGGGCACGCCGGCGACGGCAACGTGCATCTGGCGGTGTTGTGCAAGGATCCGGTGGCCCGCAAGAAACTGATGACCGATATCTTCGCGCTGGCAATGGAATTGGGTGGCGCGATCTCCGGCGAGCATGGGCTCGGCCGGGCCAAGGCGGCGTATTTCGCCGAACTCGAAGACCCGGCCAAGGTCGCGTTGCTCCGTCGCATCAAGGAAAGCTTCGACCCGGCCGGAATCCTCAACCCGGGAGTGGTGTTCGGCGAGGGATGATTTTCGGCTCCCTCAGCCGGCCAGGGCGCTACTGTCGCCGTACTCCAAGTCAGGCTGCCGACGCGTACTGCAACACCGGCTCAGCCGAGTCGACGTGCCGGCCGCTAAGGATGGTCAGCTGATTCGGGCGCACCTCGTAGCGGACACCGTTGGCCGGATTGGTCACGTCGAATCCCCCCGCCGACCGCACCGCGTTGGAGATCTCGATGTTGGCGCCGTCCCGAATCCGTTCACCGCGGTAGTAATAGCCGGCGCTGGTTTGGCACACCACCGCCAGCGACTTGGCCGTGCGCACCACCGCGGCGGGCGGGTTCCCAGGATCGCAGCGCGCCGAATGCCCGATGAATCCCAGGGCGTCGGCGCCCTGCACCGGGTGCGACAGGAACGGCGCTGAAGGTGTCGATGTCACCGGCGGCGCCGCCGAGGGCGCCGATGCGACGGTGGTCGGCGCGTGCCGGTGGTTGGTGAAAGCCAGCACCCCCGCCAATGTCACGGCGACGACGAACAGCACGGCCGTCACCCCGCTCAGCACGACCCGGCTCACCGTCGGCGGCCTCCGCGAGGGCTCCCGCACCACCTCGAACGGCCGCGTCTTGGGCGGCTCACTCGGCGGCGGGCTCAGCCGGGGCTCACTCAGCGGCGGCCCGCTGACCAGCGCCGGCTGGTCCCACAGCGCGGCCTCCCCGGCGGCGCTGGCCAACTCGGCGGCGCAAACAAACCGTGCCGCAGGCTGTTTGGCCATCCCCTGGGCAATGATGCCGTCGAACTCGCGGTTGATCGCCCGGCCCATGATGCTGGGCCGTGGCGGCGCCCCGAACATGTGTGCGTTGAGCACCTCCCGCTCGTCGTCGTCCTCGAACGGCGGCCTGCCGGTGAGGCACTCGTACAGCACGCACGTCAGCGAATAGATGTCACTCGGGGGCCCAATTCGGCCGCCGCCCAAGCGTTCCGGTGCCAGATACACCGGGGATCCGGCCGGATCAACAGCAAAGTCGAGATAGGCGAAGTCCTCCGAGGTGAGCAACACGTTCTCCGGCCGGACGTCACCGTGCACCAAACCCAGGGCATGCGCAGCGTCCAGCGCGGCAGCCACCTGCGCGACAATGCGCGCCGCGCGTGGCGGTTCCAGCGTGCCCTGCTCACGCAGCAAGTCCCGCAGCGTGCCGCCATCGATCAGACGGGTGTCCAGGTAAGGCACGCCGGAGATCTCACCGAAGTGGTACACCGGCAAGACGTGCGGATCGCGCAGCGCCGCCACCCGGGACAACCGTTGCTGGAAGCGCGGATTCGCGGCGAACTCGGTGGGCAACAGCTTGACCGCCACCGCCTGGTCCTTGCGGGTGTCGTATGCCTCGTAGACCTCGCCCGCTGCGCCCTCGCCGATCAGCGAGCGCAGTTCGTACGGCCCGAACTGGGTTCCGGCACGTGAGCGGTGATCCGGTGAGGACAAAACGGAAATCCTTTCGCTGGAACGATAATCGCCTCCCAGTGTGCCCAAAAGATCCGCACGCGTAACGTGCGAAACAACACAATCCGGCGCCGACCCAGGTCAGGACGTCAGGAAGCCCCGCCAGCCAACCGCTCGACGTCGACAACCTCACCGCGGTTGATGCTCACCCAGTCGCGACCGTCCAGATACGGTCTCAGGCTGCGGCCGATCAACTCGGCGTCCGCGGCCGACTTGGGCCGCTGCAGCTCGTAGACGTGCGGCAGTTCCGCCATGCCGGTGACCACATTCCACAACTTCACGGCGTCGGCACCCGACGGCGGGTCCACCAGCACCGGACCAAACAGGCACTGCCCGTTGAGAAATAGCGTCGGCACCCCGAAGCCGCCCGCCTCGACGACTCGCTGGTGCTCGGCACGCACGTCGTCGTGGGTGGTCGAATCGGCAAGTGCCGCATCCAGAGTCGACTCGTCCACGCCGATCGAGGCCAACAGTCCGCGCGCCACCAAGGGATCGTGCGGTTTGCCGCCGAGCGTGTGCAGCTCGTGACCGATCGCGCCGTACCAGCGGTCGAGCAGGTCCATGTCGGTGCGGCGCAGCAACGCGCCGATCCGCATCAGCGACCAGCCGTAGGACCAGTCGCGCTGCCACGGGTGCTTCTTGCCCTCGACCCGGTTGACCTCCTCCAGGCTGAAGAACCGCCAGTCGATCGTGATGCCCAGTTGCGCGCGGACCTCGCGGATCCACAGCGAAGTCTGATAGGCGAACGGGCACATCGGGTCGAAGTGGAAATCGACGGTCGTCATCGGCGTCTCCCCTGTCGGACCTATTGGACTGTCACGTTTGCGGTGAACGTGCACGACGGCGCGGCGTCACCGACGATCGGGCCATAGCTGGCGACGATCGTCGTCTTGCCCGACCGTAACGCGGTAAACGTCCACACCTCGGTGCCGGGCGAGCCCACCCGGCCGGTGTCGCCGTGGAAGTACTCGTGGCTGGCCTGCCGCAGGATGGTACCGTCGGCGATCTTCGGGTCGGCGGTCCAGCGGTACGGGGTGCTGTGGTTGGCGCCCAGCGACAGCTTGAGCGTGTCGCCGACGGCCAGCGTGCCGTCGCGGGTGATGACGTTCTGCTGCAACACGTCGTCGATGGAGACCTCGATGGTCTTGGTCGACGACTTGCTCGGGCTCGAACAACGCCGCCAGCATCAGCAGCGCGGCGGCCAGCGCCAGGAGTCGGGTCTGCACAGCATCGACCCTATGCCGCGAACGCGAGACGGCTAAGGCTTTCGGCGCCGCGGATCGCAGTAAAGTTCTGCTGGCTCGGCTACCGACACCGCGTTCTGCGCGCAAAAGCCCAGTTGGTCGGGTAGCTTCAGTCCGTGTTTGGCATCATTCGGCCCTGCCGTCACCGGCTCGGCAGCGAACTCTCCGCGGCCTGGCGGGCCCAACTGTGCGGCCTGTGCCTGGCGCTGCGCGACGACTACGGTCAGGCCGCCCGGATCGCCACCAATTACGACGGCCTGATCGTCTCGCTGCTCGTCGAAGCGCAGTCCGCGGCGAAGCCGGGCCGCCGCACCGCCGGGCCGTGCCCGCTGCGTGGCATGAGGCGCGCGGACGTGGCGACCGGTGAATGCGTGAAGCTGGCCGCGGTGGTGTCGTTGGCGCTGGCCGCGGCCAAGGTGCGCGACCACGTCGACGACCGCGACGGACTGGTCGGCGCGGCGGCCATCCGGCCCGCGGCGCGTCGCATTGCCGAACGCTGGGTGCGTCGCGGCACCGACACCGGCCACACGCTGGGTTTCGACGCCGACGTGCTGGTGGCCGCGATGGACCGGCAGGTCGAGCTCGAGGCGACGGCCGGAACGGGCAGCTCACTGCTGGCCGTGACCGAGCCGACCGAGACCGCGGTGGCCGCCGCGTTCGCCCACACCGCGGTGCTGGCCGGACGCCCGGCCAACGAGGCGCCGCTGCGTGAGGTCGGGCAGCTGTTCGGGCGGGTGGCGCATCTGCTCGACGCGGTCGAGGACTACCGCGACGACCTGGTCCGGGGAAAGTGGAACCCGTTGGCCGCGACCGCAACGTCGCTGCCTGAAGTCCGGGCGCTGTGTGACGACGCGGTGCTGGGCATCGAACTGGCTCTGGCCGAGGTCGACTTCACCGACGGGCGGCTACCCCGCCGGCTGCTGACCAAGGAGCTGCGCCGCGCCGTCACACGCACCTTCGGTCAGCCCAGCCGCAACGCCAATTACCCCCACGGGTCGCCGCATGGGGAGCAGGAGGGGATCAACTTCGGCAACGAGCCGTTTGGGAACTTTCCGCCCGGCGAGATTCCGCCCGGCCAGCTGCCACCCGAGCAACAGCGCAAGGAAACCTGGTGGAGCAACTGCACCGACGCGTGTTGCTGCGACTGCGAATGTGACTGCTGCTGCGACTCCTGCTGCGGCGAGGGCGACTCGTGCTGCTGCGACTGCGGGGATTGCTGCGACTGCAGCTAGCGGGCGCGCCGAGCGCCCTCCGGGCGGGCGGTGGCCGCTGGCGTGCGGCACGATGGGCTGGTGTTCGGCCTCGTCGTCATCGTCACGCTGGTCACCACCGTGGTCGTCGGAACGCTCCTCGGGCGGCGCTATCGGGTAGGTCCGCCCGTCCTGCTGATCGTGCTGGGCACGCTGCTTGGGCTGATCCCGCGTTTCGGCAACGTCGAGATCGACGGCGAGATCGTCCTGTTGCTGTTCCTGCCGGCGATCCTGTACTGGGAGAGCCTGAACACCAGCTTCCGGGAAATGCGCACCAACCTGCGCATCATCATCATGTCCAGCATCGGCCTGGTGATCGCGACCGCCTTCGCCGTCTCGTGGACGGCCCGCGCGCTGGGCATGGAGCCGCACACCGCCGCCGTGCTGGGTGCGGTGCTGTCGCCCACCGACGCGGCCGCCGTCGCCGGCCTGGCCAAACGGCTGCCGCGGCGCGCGCTGACCGTGCTGCGCGGCGAGAGTCTGATCAACGACGGCACCGCACTGGTGCTGTTCGCGGTGACCGTGGCGGTCGCCGAGGGCGCTCGCGAGGTCGGGCCCGCCGCGCTGGTCGTCCGGTTCGTGCTGTCCTACCTCGGTGGGATCGTGGCCGGGCTGCTGGTCGGCGGGCTGGTCACGCTGCTGCGCCGGCGCATCGACGAGCCGCTCGAGGAGGGGGCGCTGAGCCTGCTGACCCCGTTCGCGGCGTTCCTGCTCGCCCAGTCGCTGGATTGCAGCGGTGTGGTCGCGGTGCTGGTGTCGGCGCTGGTGCTCACCTACACCGGGCCGAGGGTGATCCGGGCGCGGTCGCGGCTGCAGTCCTACGCGTTCTGGGACATCACCACGTTCCTGATCAACGGCTCGCTGTGGGTGTTCGTCGGCGTGCAGATCCCCGGCGCAATCCGCCACATCACCGACGTCGACAGCGGCGGCCTGCCGCGCGCCACCTACCTGGCGCTGGCCGTCACCGGGGTGGTGGTGGCGACGCGGATCGCCTGGGTGGAGTTCTCCACGGTGTTGGGCCGCATCACCGACGCGCTGGCGAAGCGGCCCCCAACGGCACGTCCCGTTCCGGCAACGCTGCGTCACCAGCCAGCTGGGCCGGCTTCCGCGGGGCGGTGTCGCTGGCCGCCGCACTGGCGGTCCCGTTGACCGTGCACCAGGGCGCCCCGTTCCCGGACCGCAACCTGCTGATCTACGTGGTGGTCGTCGTCATCCTGGTCACCGTGCTGGTGCAGGGCAGCACGCTGCCCGCCGTAGTGCGGTGGGCCCGGCTGCCCGAGGACGTCGCCCAAGCCGACGAATTGCAGCTGGCCCGCACCCGCAGCGTCGAAACCGCCCGCGAGGCACTGCCGCAGATCGCCGCGGAGCTGGGGGTCGGCCCCGAACTGTTCAAGCGGCTCAGCATGGAGTACGAGGAGCGGGCCGCGATCGTGCTGGCCGACCCCGACGACGACTGCGCCAACCACTTGGCCGAACGCTCCGCCCTGGCCCGCAAGGTGCGGTTGGCCGTATTGGACCGCCAACGTCAGGCCGTCACCGCGTTGCGCAACCAGAACTTGATCGACGACATCGTGTTGCGTGAGGTGCAGGCGGCGATGGACCTGGAAGAAGTGCAGCTGCTCGACCCCGCCGACCCCGAATAGCTGTTGGCGCCGCGCGCCGAATAGGCGGAGGACACAGGCTAGCCCGTGCTGCACGGAAGTCGTTTGATCCCATGGAAGAACGACGACCTCAACCGGTCGGGCTCACCGGTGACGGTGAGTTCGGGCACGTTCGGGTACAGCTCCTCGAGCAGCACCCGCAGCTCCAGCCGCGCCAGCTGAGCGCCGAGGCAGAAGTGCACCCCGCCCCCGCCGAAGGCGGCGTGCCCGGCATCCACCCGGGTCACGTCGAACTCGTCGGGCCGCTCGAAAACGTCCTCGTCGCGGTTGGCCGAAAGATAGTGCATCAGCACCCAGTCGCCCTTCGGGATCCGCTGCCCGCGGATCTCCACGTCGCGGGTGACGGTGCGGCGGAAGTGCATCACCGGCGTGGCCCAACGCAGCAGTTCTTCGACCGCGGGCTTGACGGCTGCGGGGTCGCGCGCGAGCAGGGCGCGTTGGTCGGGATGCTCCGACAGCGCTAAAATACCGTGGCTCAACGTGTTTCGGGTGGTCTCGTTGCCGGCGATGGCCAGTAGCAGAAAGAACTCGTTGAGCTGGTCGCGGTTGAGTTTCTCACCGTCGACCTCCGCGGCCAGCAGAGCCGAGAGGATGTCGTCGGTGAGCCCGTGCGTGCGCCGGTGTTTCACCAATTCACCGCAGTACCGGAACATCTCGGCCGCGGCCTGCCCGAGCGCCTCGGGTGTGGGCGCGTAGTCGGGGTCCTCGATGCCCAGGGTGCCGATGGCGTTGCTCCAGCGGAACACCTCCATCCGGTCTTCAGCCGGAACGCCGAGCACGCCGGCGATCACCTGCAGCGACATCTCCGCGGAAATGTCCGGCACGGCATCGAATTCGCCCTTCGCCAGGATGTCGGCGACGATGTTGCGGGCGACCTGGCGCATGTGTGGTTCCAGTCGCAGCACGTTGCGGGCGGTGAACCCCTGGTTGATCAGCTTGCGGTAGTGGACATGTCGCGGCGGGTCGATTCCCGGCAGCATCGCCGAGGTGGGCCCGGCCTCGACCTCGACCAGCGTGTTGCCCCTCGAGGAGGTGAAGGTGTCGGTGTCGCGGCTGACGGTCCGGATGTCGGCGTGCTTGGTCAGCAGCCACGCCCGGGGCAGACCCGCCATCCGGACCGGATGCACCGGGCTGTCCGCACGCAACCTCCTCAGCGCATCGAACGGCGCGCCGACGACGTAGGTGTCCGGGTCCAGCACCGCCGCGGCGTCGCGATCCGCCGGGGTGTCCTGGTTCTCCACGGTCAACGACCCCAGATTCGGAACGGTCATGACTCCTCCATTGCCTTGACGCCGGCGATGATCACGTCCAGGCCCGCGCGGAACCGCTTGGTGGGCTGACGACGGCCGCGGGACTCCTCCAGGCTGACCGAGCCCAGCAGGTAGGTGTACAGCACGGTATGAGCGGCCGCCACAACGGCTTTGGAAACCCCGGATTCGGCCAGCAGCGAGCGGCTCAGCCGGTCTAACCGGCGGGCCCGCTCTCCGCCGCCGCTGGTCTGCAGCAGACCCGCCACCCCCGGGACGCCGAGCATCACCTCGCGGGCCGAACAGAACAGCTCGGCCAGCCGGGTCTCCCACGGCCCGTCCTGCGGCACCGGAATGTCGGCCAGCACCGACTCGGCGAGCAGATTCAGCGCGGCCTGTTTGCCCGGCACGTGGTAGTACACCGACGGCACTGCGGCGCCGAGTTCGGCGGCCAACGATCGCATCGTCACCTGTTGCACACCGACCCGACGGGCCAGCGCGTGCATGGCGGACACCACCTGCGCGCGGTCCAGTTCGCCATAGGCGCGACGCACCGCCGACGTCATTCGACCTTCGTTCGAATCAATTCGAGCACTGTTAGAATCTAGCGCGATGAGCAACCCCGCCGCAAAGTTGTCTGTCGCCACCCCGGTAGTGACGATGTTCCCCGACGCCAGCTCCGACTGGGAGATCGACGCCTCCATCGGCGACGTCGCCCGCGTCGCCGAGGCCGCCGACCGACTCGGATACCACCACCTGACCTGCAGCGAACACATCGCGCTGCCCGCAGCCGAGCAGGCCCGCCGCGGCGCCCGCTATTGGGATCCGCTGCCCACCTTCGGCTACCTGGCCGCCCGCACCCAGCGAATCAAGTTGGCCACCAACGTGTTGGTGCTGGGTTACCACCATCCGCTGGAGATCGCCAAGCGCTACGGCACCCTGGACGTGGTCAGCAACGGCCGGCTCATCCTCGGTGTCGGTGTCGGCTCACTCAAAGAGGAGTTCGACCTGCTCGGCGCCGCATTCGACGACCGCGGCGCCCGCGGTGACGACGCGCTGCGAGCGTTGCGCGCGTCGTTGTCGGTTCGCAAGCCCGAATACCGTGGCGAGTTCTACTCCTATGGCGGCATGATCGTCGACCCGTGCGCCGTTCAGGACCGCGTGCCGCTGTGGGTCGGCGGACGGACCCTGCGGTCGCTGCGGCGCGCCGTCACGCTGGCCGACGGGTGGGCACCGTTCGCCGTGTCGAACGCCCAGGCCCGAGACTGGTTGCGCCGCTTCGAGACTCCGGCGTCGTTCGACGTGGTGCTGGCGCCCTCGGCACGACTGGATCCGATCGGTGCACCCGACCGGGCCCGGGAGCTGATCGCGGAGACGCTCGCACACGGCGCGACCATTGTCAGCGCCAACTTCGCGCATGCTTCGCTGCAGCACTTCCTGGAGAATCTGCAGGCACTGGCGGAGTTGAACGTCTCGTGAACCGGGTCAGGGCGGGCATTTTCAGCCTCACCGCGGCATCACCGGACGACGCCGGCAGCTACCTGCGCTGGCACCTGCTCGACCACATGCCCGAGCAGTATCAACTGCCCGGCATCGTGTCAGGGCTGCGCTGGATCGCCGACGGCGACTACCCTGCGGCGAGGTTGGCCTCCACGGTCCACTCGGCGAGATCGCCAATGTGGTGCACTACCTGGTCGGCGACCCGGTGCAGCAGACCTTCGACGACTTCGTCGAGCTGGGCCGGGTGCTGCGGGAGAACGGCCGGATGCCGAGCATCCGGCCGTTGCTGCAGATCAG
The DNA here is from genome assembly GCA_021654635.1 of Mycobacterium kiyosense. NCBI lineage: Bacteria > Bacillati > Actinomycetota > Actinomycetes > Mycobacteriales > Mycobacteriaceae > Mycobacterium > Mycobacterium kiyosense. The sequence goes on along the minus strand of AP025179.1, from coordinate 2,371,857 downwards.
CGGGCTGCGTCTGCTGCAGTGGCAGGCCGCGCCGCGGGCCCTGGTGTCGGCGGAGGTGGTGCCGTTCCGGCCGCACCGCGGTGTGCTGTTGCTCATCGAGGAACCGGCCGGTGCCCGCCCCGACGCCTGGCTGGAATGGCTTGCCGCCGAACACTATCCGGAACTGCTCGGCACCCACGGGGTAGCCGGGGTCTGGACATTCGGGGCGACCTGGGCTCCGCTGCCCCGCGGCTGGCGCACCGATCCGCAGTACATCACCGTCGTCTATCTCGACGAAGACCCGCTGGCCGTCACCTCTGCGCTGGCGCCTCTCGTCGAACAGCGGTGGCGATCTGAAACGGTTCGACCGGTCTTCGCCGGACCGCTGCGCAGCATGATCAGCTGGGAAGCCTGGGTATGAGCTCGGCTTTCCCCGCCGCGGCCACCACCCGTATGTCGTCGACATCCCGGAGCTGTACGCCTGGCTAAGGTGAACCGGTGAGCACGCGCGAACAAGTATTGATCAGCCCCGCCGAGCTGGCCGGGCTCATCGATGCCGGGGAACCGGTCAGCATCCTCGACGTGCGCTGGCGACTGGACACCCCGGACGGCCGGCCTGCCTACCTGGACGGTCACCTCCCCGGTGCAGTGTATGTGTCGCTGGAAGACGATCTCAGCGACCACACCGTCTCCGGGCGCGGACGCCATCCGCTGCCGTCCGGCAGCAGTCTGCAGGAGTCGCTGCGCCGCTGCGGGGTATGTGACGGGGTGCCGATCGTGGTCTACGACGACTGGAATCGCGCTGGCTCCGCACGCGCCTGGTGGGTGCTGACCGCGGCAGGGCTGACCGACGTGCGCATTCTGGACGGCGGCCTCTCCGCCTGGCGCGCCTCCGATGGCCAACTGGAGAGCGGACCCGTCGCACCCCCGACCGGGAATGTGACTGTGCCGCAACCGAACCTGTACGCAGGCAGCCAGCCCACCTTGACCGCCGACGAGGCCGGCGCCGCGCGCATGCCGCTGTTCGACGCGCGAGCGCCCGAACGCTACCGGGGCGAAGTCGAGCCCGTCGATGCCGTCGCCGGCCACATCCCCGGCGCGAAGAACCTTCCCTTCGGCAGTTTGCTGACCGCCGACGGAACGCTCCTCGGTACCGCAGAGCTGCATGATCTGTTGTCGGCGAACGGTATTGAGCCTGATTCCCCGGTCGGGACGTACTGCGGTTCGGGAGTCACGGCCGCCGTCGTGGTCGCCGCTCTCGCCGCGGCCGGTCAACGCGCTGCCCTATTCCCCGGGTCGTGGTCGGAGTGGAGTTCGGATCCGGCACGCCCCGTCGAGCGGGGCTGAGCTCAGCGCCTTTAGGCCCCGGCCCACGTCGCCAAGAACGCGGCGACCACCCGCGCCGCGTTCTCCGCGGCGATCTGCTTGTAGAAGAAGAACTGAAAGGGGAACCCGGGCAGCCCCAGCGGATCTCCGGGTCCGTCCGACATGCCGCGAACACCCAGGAACGGGACACCGTGCGCCACCGCGACTGCCTGCGCGGCGGCGGTCTCCTGATCCACCGCGTCAAAGGCGGGATTCTGCGCTGTGGAGATGTTCAGATTGCTCAGCAGCCCCTTGGCCAGAAACGGCCCGATCGCCTGGAAGAAATTCCCGGTGTACAACAGCGACCGGCCCGGCGCACTGCATGGTTGGCAGCCGAAGACATCGCCGCCGTTGGGAACACAGGGAAACGCTTGGCCATTGTTGGAGTCGGTGCTGAAGCCGTCGCCGCCGACGAACAGCCGCGGCGCTCGCTGCAGATCGATCAGCTTGACGGTTGGAACGTTGCGACACAGGCAGAACGGGTTACCCAGGTTATTGACACCGCTGAGGCTCACATCGAGTGTCTGGGCGGTCGCGAGCATCCCGGGGTCGACGGCGGTGAACGTGGCACCGTTGTCCAGGGTCCACCGGCCCGGCACCGCGACATCGCCCACGCTGGTGCGCCCGGCCCCACCCGCGACGCCCGAAAACATCACTGCCCCAACGGTAGTGCCGGAGGCGCAGGTGAAGTGGTTCAGCGCGGCTTCGGTCACACGCGTCGCGTTGACCAGACCGATGCCGGTCATCGCCACGATCACCTTCTTGCCGGCGATCGAACCCCGGTAGAAGTACTGTCGGTCAACCATTTCCACGGCATTGGGGTCCAGCTGGGTGTGTGCGAGCACCGCGTCGGCCTCGGCCGGGAAAGCCGTCAGCACCAACGTGCGTTGCTCGCAGGCCGGCGTCGTCACCTCGGCAATCCCTTCCGGTGCAGCACCGGGCAAACATAGCGCCGCCACCACGGCGAGCGCAGCACGGAGTCGCTTGGGCACGGTCCCCCATCTCTGCCGAGGCTTCACCGGCAATTTGCTGCGCACTATTTTCCCGCAAACCGGCACACAGCTGGGAAATCGTTATCGTTTCTGTTGTCCAGCGCGTTCGAGTCGTGATCCGAAGTCCGGGCACCCCTGGGCGTGGACTGGCACATCCGACCTGCCAAGCTGGCAGCATGGACCTCTTCGTCGAATGGCACAGCAGCGGGACGGAACTGACTTGGCGATCGACGACCGACGCCAACGCCGGGCAAACGGTCTCGATCTTCCTGCGCCGGTTCGGCAAGCCGGGGGCGCCCGCGCTGGTGTGTGTGCACGGCTTCCCGACGTCGAGCATCGACTATTTTGCGCTGGCGCGTGAGTTGGGTGAGGAATTCGAGATCTTCGCGCTGGACTTCCCCGGCTACGGTGCCTCCGACAAACCACCGGAGCCCTACGTCTACTCGCTCTACGACGACGCGCGTCTGCTCGTGCACGCCATCACCCACGTGTGGAAACTGACCGAATACCGGATGATCACCCACGATCGCGGCAGCAGCGTCGGCATGATCGCACTGGGGATGCTCGCCGAAAAGGATTTACTGCCAACTGATCTCATCCTCACCAACGCCAACATCTACCTGCCGTTATCGAACCTGACCCCGTTCCAGACCGCGCTGCTCGACACTGCGACGGGCCGGGCTACCGCGGCGGAGACGACGCCGGAGCTGTTGGCCGCCGGCCTGGGGGTCACCACGTTCATGCCGCGTCGCAAGCCCACCGACCCCGAGATCTCGGCATTGGCAGAGTGTTTCGCCTACAACGACGGCATCCGGGTGCTGCCGGACACCATTCAGTACCTGCATGAGCGCGCCGCCGACGAAAAGCGCTGGCTGGAAGAGCTTTCCAAGCTCCCGGTCGACACCACGCTGATCTGGGGCCTGCACGACGCGGTCGCGCCGCTGCGTGTTGCCAACCACGTATGGCAGAAATATCTGCGGGCCAAGCCGGGTCGGAGCCGCTACTGGGTGGTCCCGACAGGCGATCATTACGTGCAATGCGACGCCCCGCGCGAGTTGGCGCAGATCATCCGGCTGACCGCACAGGGCAAGGCCATCGCGCTGCAACTGCAGACCCTCGGCGACAAACCTGAGGGACCGGTGCTGGTGGATCAGCTGAACAGCGACTGACCGATGTAGTGACCCTTGTCGGGCGCCGGCGGTATCGCGAAGATCGCCGACCCGATGTGGCGGATGTACTCGTTGAGCAGATCGCTGGCGCCCAACCGGTTCTGCAGCCGAATGAAGTTGCGCGGATCGTTCTGATACGAGATGAACAGCAGGCCGGCGTCGAGCTGACCGGCGCCGTCCAGCCCGTCGGTGTAGTTGTACGAGCGTCTTCGGATCATCACGCCGTCGTTGTTTTCCCGTGCCGCCAATCCGATGTGGGACAGCGGGTCGATGATCGGTTTGCCGTCATGGCCTCTGGCGCCGAAGTCGGGGGTGTCGAATTCGTCCTTGCCGCCCAGCGGTGCGCCGCTTTGTTTGTTGCGGCCGAAAGTCTGTTGCTGGTCGCCGATGCGGTCGGTGTCCCAGGTTTCGAGCAGCATCCTTATCTTGCGGACGACCTGGTAGCTGCCGCCGTTCAGCCAGGCCTGGTCGCTGTTGTCGATCCACACGAATCGGCGGTACTGCTCGTCGGTGATGACATTGCGGGTTCCGTCCTTGAATCCCATCAGGTTTCGCGGCGTAACCTGGCCGGGCCCTGCCGACGCGCGACCGAAACCCAGCACCTGCCATGACGGCGCGACCACGTCGCGCCCCAGCCGGGTCAAGTTGCGGGTGGCGTGATAGCACACCTGCGGGTCGTCCGCGCACGCCTGCACCGACACGTCGCCGCCGCGCAGCCGCGGATCGAGGTTGTCTCCGTTGAGCGCAGGCAGATCGGCGAACAGCGCGGGTTTGCGGCCCGCCAGTCCGAAGCGATCGCCGAACAGCGAAGGACCCAACCCGATGGTTACGGTCAGGCCGGCCGGACTCAGGCCCTGCGCTTCGCCGGTATCGGCCGGCGGCTGCACCTCCACCGCGGGCTGCACCGCCCCCACCGGATTGCCCTGCTGCAAAACCGCGGCCGCCGCCGACCACCGGGCCAGCAACCCCTGTAGGTCGGCTCGCCCCGCTCCGGCTGCCAGCGAGAAGGACATGAACACGCAGTACCGCTGGGGTGGTGTGGCGATTCCGCCTTGGTGACTGCCCTCACGGGATTGCCCGTAGAAGGGGTAGCTGCGGCGCAGGTCTACGGCGTCGTTCTGGTCGCCCCTGTCCTGCCCGGCCGCGACCGCGTAGCCGGTGAGTCCGCCTGCGGCTGCGCCGGCCAGCCCGGCCAGCATGGTGCCGCCGAGCAGCCGGCGCCGCGAAACCGGTGTGCTGTCAACTGGTTCGGTGATCGCCGAAGTGTCGTCGGTCATGTCATCCCACCGCGACGACTTTCTGGGCAACCATGGACAGGCTCTGGTGCAGCGGCTGGATGACGGCGGTCAGCTTCGGTGCATCGCGGGCCCGCAGTTCCGGGGTGTAGGTCCGATAACCGCCCAGGGCCGCCGGATCGCGGTAGCCGTTCAGCACAGCCAGCACGTCTTGAAATTGCCGGTCGATCTGGTTGACGAGGTAGTCGTCGATCTTTTCCAGTCCCGGCCGCAGCGCAGCGTACGCCTGCTGCGCGCCCTCCACGTTGGCCGCGAAGTCGACGAGGTCCAAGTGGCTGAACGACTCTTCTTCGCCGGTGATCTTGGTGTTCTGCACTTCCTCGATCAGGTCGGCCGCGCCGTTGGCCAAGTCCTCGGGCCGGTACTGCAGGTTGGCCACGGTGCCCTTCAATTTGCCTACGTTGTCGACCAATTCGGCGCTCAGCGCCTTGGTGGCGGAGGTGATGGCGCCGACCTGCCACAGATCGCGTTCGATCGCGTGGAAACCCTTCCAGCCGATCTTGGCGTCGACCGGAGTCGACTCACGCATGTCGATCAAGTAGTCGAGGTTGCCTTCGTTGTCACCGACCGCAAAGCCTGGCAGCACAAAGCCTGCGACACTGGTTTCGGCGCGCTCGTAGAACGGCCGCGCTTTCGCGTAGGCCTGTTTCGCGCCCGCCACATCGCCGGATTGCACGGCGTCGTCAAGCAGCTTGACCGCGTCGTAAAGTTGACCGATTTGGGCGACGACGTACGTCGCGTAGTCCTTCGTGCCTTGACTGAGGTCGGTTGCCACCGTGCCGGTGGGCGGCGCGGGTGCCCGCCCGGTCACCGTCAGCGTTTGGTACTCGATATCCGCTCCTGGGCAATAGATTTGATAGGCGCCACCGTCGAGAGTGACGGTGAACGAGACGGGATCCAGACCTGGCGCGAGGTTCTCCTTCTCACCGAGGATGCGCTGATCCTTGAGCAACTCGACTTCGGTGATGCCGGGCGCGTTTGCGTTTGCCGCGATGAATTTCACCGGGCCGGCCGGCACCGTGGTGGTGCTCAGCACGCAGCGGTCCTTGCCGCCGTCGTTGCTCATCGTCACCTTGACGTCGTTTGCTCCGCTTTTCGGCGGCTCAGTGCCTCCGCGACTGCAGGCGGCGACAGCCAATGCGGCGCCGACCACTACCCATCGGTTAAACCGCCTGGTGCGCTTCGACATTGGCTACTCGCCTCCTCTCCGGTGCTTGGCTGCGGCCAACACGACCGGCGGCGACGACACAGAGGGCCGCGACCTGCCAGACCCGCACCGTAACACCGTCGATGTATTCCGCACCCGCGGCGGTGAGGTCGCGGAGTTCGGTGGGCCGTCGGCGGGTGCGAAGGACAGCACCTGCGCGTGGGGTGCAGCGGCCGGCACCGGCGAACCGCGGCGGCTGATGGCGTGCCGAGCTGCACGTTCGAGGTCGCGCCGGAGGCGGCCGTCGTCGCGGTTCATCCAGCGGATCATCGAGGTCACGAAGACAACGGCGATCACCCCGACGACGACGGCAAGGGCCACGCCGGCGCGCATCGGAGGCGTCGACCGGCCATTTCGGGTCAGGAACGCGGCGGCGATGCTCGCGATGAGCGTCGCCGCCGAGCCTTCTCGAAGGCCGCTCGAGAAGGTCCCGATGAATACGCCCTGCATGTAGCCCGATTCCCGTCTGATCCAATCAGCTCAGACTAACGAATGCGGGGCCTTGATCCCCCACAAGCGGTCGACAACGGCCGCTCCCCGCGGGCCTACCCAGTGACGACCGGAAGTTTCGCCCATCCCCGCACACTGCTGGTGTGCGCCTTTTCGGCGGCCGAATAGTCGACTTCCCAGGCCGGCCACCGCTTGATGACCTCCTCGAGTGCCACCCGCGCCTGCATCCGTGCCAAGGCCGATCCCAGGCAGAAGTGCAGTCCGTGCCCGAAGCTCAGATGGCCCCCGCCGCGGTGGATGTCGAAACGCTCGCCGTCGACGAACCTGCGCTCGTCGCGGTTGGCAGATCCGTTGAGCAGCAACATGATCGACCCCTCCTGGATCAGGGTGCCGTGGCAGGAGACGTCGCGGGCGACGTAGCGGGCCTGCACCGGGGACGGCGCCTCGAAGCGCAGCACCTCCTCGATCGCCATCGGGATCAGCGAGGGGTCGGCCACGATCTGCGCCAACTGGTCGGGATGGTCGGCCAGCAACTGCCCGATGAAGCCGATCAGGCGCGTCGTCGTCTCGTTGCCGGCGCCGGCGATTATGCTGGTGTACATCAGCACCTCGGTGCGTTCCAGGCGCCGCACCACTCCGTTGTCTTCGATCTCGGCGTTGAGCAACTGCGTCATCAGGTCGTCGGAGGGGTGCTCGATCCGCCAGTCGATGTAGTCGGAGAACACCTCGTAGCTCTTTTCGAACAGGTCCTCGTCGACCGCCCGGAAGGTGCCCTCACGCAGATTGATCGCGCGGCCCCCGCGGTCGCGGATGTCGGCCTGGTTCTCCTCGGGAATGCCCAACAGATAACCGATGGTGCGCATCGGGATCATCGCCCCGAGATTCTCGATGAAATCGAACCGGCCCGAACCGACCAGTGGGTCCAGCGCACGTACGCAGAAGTCCCGCGTCAGCGGCTCGATCGCCTCCATCCGCCGGGGCGTGAAAACCCTTGACAACAAACGACGATGCAGATCGTGCAGCGGGGGGTCCTCGAACAGGATGACGCCGGGCGGCACCTCGATGCCGCTCATGATGATGTCCATCGTGGTGCCGCGACCGGACCGGTAGGTCTCCCAGTTCGTCAGCTCCGGGGCGACGTCCTCGTACCGGCTCAGCGCGTAGAAGTTGTATTTCTCGTTGTAGTACAACGGGATTTCGTCACGCATCCGCTTCCAGATGGGATACGGATTGTCGTCGATGTCGAAATCGAAGGGGTCGTAGTAGATCTCGGTCGTCGTCATGCGGTCTCCGCAGCAACAGGCTGGGCGGCGGTCGCTACCACCTCACCCACCCGTTTGAGATAGGGCCACGCCACCTCGGGCGGCACCCCGCCGCACAGCGGCGACAACGCCAGCATCTTGCCGGCGCGCACCCGCGAAACCGCTTCGTCCACCGTGATGATCACGTGCGACTTACCCGTCTCGCGCAACTCCTCGACGGTGTCCACGTGGGAGAAACCCGCCGTCGTCTGGTCACCGGGGTTCCATGACGCATACGTGCGCGCGTCATGCAGCAGGTGCTCACCGAGTTCCGCCCACGCTTGCTCCACGTCGTCGGCGACGAAAACCACCGAAGGGTTGTTGCGGTCGGGGAAGAACGCCGCCCCCGGTTTGTAGCCGTGCTTGCGGGCGGAGGCCTCGTAAGCCTCGCGCATCCCGGGGATGTTCGCGTTGGCCAGCATCCCCAGGCCGTACCGACCCGCCCGCCGGGCCGCCGCCAGGCTCCCGCCGCCCCACATCATCCCCGGCCCCCCGGAGCTCACCGGCCGCGGCGTCACGAAGATCCGCCGGTCCCCGTCCAGCACGGTCTCACCGGCCAGCAGCTTGCGCAGCAATGCCAGCTTCTCGTCGGCCAACCGCCCCCGATCGGCCAGGTCCAGCCCGTAGATCTCGTACTCCTCCGGCCGGTACCCCAGCGCGAAGATGTAGGACGCCCGGCCCTTGCTGATGAGGTCGAGCACCGCGATGTCCTCGGCCAGGCGTACCGCGTCGTAGAACGGCAGGATCAGGATCAGGCTCAGTGCCAACCGCTCGGTGCGCGAGGCGATCGCGGAGGCCAGCAGCAGCGGCGATGGCAGGTAGCCGTCCTCGGAGCCGTGGTGCTCGCAGACCACGGCGGCCAGCGCCCCGTGGTTCTCCGCCCAGGCGCACATCTCTGGAACGGCGGCGTACAGCGCCGTCGGGTCGGCGCCGAATCCCGGCGCACGCATGTCGAAGCGCAGCGTGTACACGCCTTCTCCTATGCAACCTAATATTTGTGCCACGTACGCTACGTGGGACCCGCGATCGTGGTCAACCGCCCGGACGGCCAGGTTTGTAACTTACATCTCGTCCGGATATTGTAACGTCGGCGGACCGAACCACCAGGAAAAAAGGGGAAGCGATGACGACGGCGTCAGAGTTACTAGGTTATGAGGGCAAGAACGTTCTGGTGGTCGGCGGTGCGACCGGTATGGGCGCGGCCGCGGCACAGATCGCCAAGGACCTCGGTGCCCATGTCACGGTGATGGACTTCGCGCCGGTCGAGTTCGACGTCGACCGCGTGATCTCGCTGGACCTCAGCGACCAGGATTCCATCGACCGGGCGGTCGACGCACTCGACGGTCCCGTCCACTCGCTGTTTTCGGCCGCCGGCGTCGCCGACGGGCCAAAGTTGATGCAGGTCAACTTCATCGGGCATCGCCACCTCATCGAGCGGCTCTTCGAGAAGGACCTGCTGCAGCGCGGCGCCGCCATCTGCTTCATCTCCTCGGTCGCCGGGATGGGCTGGGAGAACGACCTGGAACTGGTGCAGGATTTCCTGGCCACTTCCGGACTACAAGTCGGCGCTGGCCTGGTCGCAGGAGCGCGAGCCGCAGGGCATCATCCACTACGGGTTCAGTAAGAAGGCGATCAACGGATATGTGGCCTGGCAGGGCTACCACTTCCAGAAGAAGGGCGTGCGGATCAACGCGGTCTGCCCCGGCCCCACCGACACCCCGCTGGCCCGCGCCAACGCCGACCTGTGGCTGACCTTCGCCCAGGACTACCGCGACGACACCGGCAGCGCCACCCTGACGCCCGAGGACATCGGCAAGGCGATGATCATGCTCAACAGCGCCGCCGCGGCATCGATCAACGGCATCACGCTCAATGTCGACCAGGGCCATGCCATGGCGTCGATCACCGGGTCGTTCGCCCCCCGGCAAGCCGATCATGGACCTCATCACCGGGCGGGTCCAGCTCGCCTGACCGGCACTCGTCGAGCTAGTCGAACACGCACCGCGGCAACGTCATCGGCACGTCCAGTGAGCTGAGCAGACCGGGCTCCGCGGCGACGACGTAAGGGACGGCGTTGACGACCCGCATGGCGGTGGCCGCCATCGCCGCGCGCCCGGCGCCGTGTCCTTCGGCATCGCCCAGGGTCAGCATGCAGTGGATGTCGGGATCACCCTCGATCTCCACCCGGTAGGTGGCGTCGAAATCCGAAGCCGGCCAGTCGGGTGCGACGTGACGCGCCATCCGGATGACGTGTTCGAGGACGATGGCCTCACCACCGTTCACCACTGCGGCAGCCCGGGTGCGCACGGCGCCACAGGTACCGGCCGCGATGGTGCCGAACGCAACCTCGATGTCGCGGTCGGTGAGCTGGCGGTCCAGCGTGCCGCGCACCTGCTCGACCTCGACGCCCAACCCGGCGGCAATCAGGTTCAGCGGTGCCTGCCAGGCCATTTCGATGAAGCCCGGCGTCTTCATCATCGGCTCGAAATCCAGCGGCCGACCGAAACCCAGCCCGTCCATCATCACGTCGGCCACCGGATAGTGGTCGTTGAGCGCCACCTCGCTCACGGTGATGCGGCGGATGCTCTTGGACTGGGTGGTCATCAGCAGCGCCAACTCATCGGAGGCGAAGCCGGGGAAGATGCCCGAAGCATAGAACGATGATCCGCCGGATAGCGCGGCTTGCTGCAGCTGGTCTCGCCAGTCCGGCGCGTAATACGAAGGCGGATAGATCAACCCGGTCGACGTCGTCGACACCACATTGACGCCGGCCGAAAGCAGGCGCAGGTAGTCGGGCACGGCGGCACCATCGCGTTCGGGCCCGCTGGCCGCATACACCACACAGTCGGGCCGCAACGCGATCAGCGCCTCGGCGTCGTGGGTCGCCGCCACCCCGATCGGCCCGATACCGGCCAGCTCGCCGGCATCCTTTCCGACCTTGTCGGGCGAATGCACCCACACACCAACCAGATCCAGGTCTGACCGACGACAGGTCGCGTCGATCGCGATGGACCCGACTCCCCCGGTGGACCACACGACGACGCGCATGCACTGCTCCTCTACTGATCGGACGATACGGCTGCCGCTTGTTCGAGATACGGCCACGCCACCTGCGGCGGCACCCCGCCGCACAGCGGGTGCAACGGAAGCGGCCGCCCGCTGCGCACATAGGCGGCGGCTTGCTGTGGCGTGAAGATCCGGTAAGGGCCGGCCTCGGCGCGCAATTCGGCCACACTCGCCGCGCGGGTGATGCTGGCCACCGAATCGTCCTGTGGGCGATACGACGCCGCGGTCAACGCGTCGTGCAGTAGATACGGGCCGAGTTCCTGCCACGCCTGATCGAGGTCCTCGGCAACGAAAACCGTTGTGGGAGTGCCGGAAACCGGACCCTGAAACATCCCGGGAGGGTGGCCGTGCGAGCGGCACTGGGCTTCGTAGTAGTCCTGCAAGCCGGCGGACTCGGTCTGGGCGATGAAACCCAGGCCGTGGCGGCCCGCGCGGCGGGCCGCCGCCTTGCTGCCCCCGGCGATCAACATCATCGGCCCGTGCTCCGATCCGCAGCGCGGCGTCACCCGGACGGCGCGGCCACGGTACTCGACGGCCTCGCCGCGCAGCATCTGCCCGAGGACCGCGACGATCTCGTCGGCCACCCGCCCCGGGTGGCCATGTCGAGGCCGAAATGTTCGTATTCCTGCCGGCGATGCCCCACCCCCAGTGCGTAGGACACCCGACCCCGGCTGATCAGGTCCAGCACCGCGATCTCTTCGGCCAGCCGCACCGGATCCCACAACGGAATCGGCACCGCGGCAACAAGAATCGCCAGATTGCGGGTGCGTGCGGCGATGGCGGAGGCCAGTATAAGGGGCACCGGCAGATGGCCGTCGTCGGCGCCGTGGTGTTCGGACAGCAGCGCCAGCACCGCGCCCCGGGTCTCGGCCCACCCGCACATGTCGATGGCGGCGGCGTACAGGTCCGCCGCGGGCGCCGCCCAATCGGGTGCCCGCATGTCGAACCTGAGCGTGAACACCCCAGCACTCTAACCTAACGTTTGTTCCGGCCATCGGCTCGGCACGGGCCTATCTGGCTCCCGGTTAGAATCCAGGCGTGGCGCGTAACCCTCTCGAGGAGCTCACCCTCGAGCAGCTGCGCACCCGCACCAGCATGAAGTGGCGTGCGCACCCGGCGGATGTATTGCCGTTGTGGGTCGCGGAGATGGACGTCCACCTCGCCCCCACCGTCGCGGAGGCCATCCATCGCGCCGTCGACGCCGGCGACACCGGCTACCCGCACGGCAAAAGCTACGCGCAGGCAGTCAGCGAATTCGCCGCGCAGCGCTGGCGGTGGGACTTTTCGGTAGGCCATACCCGGGTGGTCCCCGACGTGATGCTCGGTGTGGTCGAGATGCTGCGACTGGTCACCGACCGCGGCGATAACGTCATCGTCAATTCGCCCGTGTACGCGCCGTTTTACGCGTTCGTCTCGCACGACGGCCGGCGCGTGGTCGAGGCGCCGCTCGGCCCGGACGGACGAATCGATCTGGCCACGCTTGACGATTCGTTCGCGCAAGCCCGCAAGCACGCCGGGCGGTCCGGCGCCGTGGCCTACCTGTTGTGCAACCCGCACAACCCCACCGGCGCGGTGCATACCGGCGACGAATTGCTCGCGGTTGCCGATCTTGCCCGCCGCCATGGCGTCCGGGTGGTGTCCGACGAGATCCACGCTCCACTGGTGCTGGCCGGTACGCACTTCACGCCTTACCTCAGCGTGCCCGGCGCCGAGAACGCGCTGGCCTTGACCTCGGCGTCAAAAGCGTGGAATCTGGCCGGCCTCAAGGCGGCTCTGGCGATCGCGGGTCCCGAGGCCGCCGCGGACCTGAGCCGGATGCCCGAGGAAGTCGGCCACGGCGCCAGCCACCTCGGCCTGATCGCCCACACCGCAGCCTTCCGCACCGGCGGCGACTGGCTCGACGCCCTGCTCACCGGCCTCGACGAAAACCGCACGCTGCTTACTGATCTCGTCGGCGAGCACCTTCCCGGGGTGCAGCTGCTGCGGCCCCAGGGCACCTATCTGGCGTGGCTGGACTGTGGCGAGCTCGGTTTCGACGACGCGCACACCGAGGGCCCCAAAGTGGTCTCCGAGCTGTCCGGGCCGGCCCGGTGGTTCCTCGACCACGCCCGCGTCGCGCTCAGCTCCGGACACATCTTCGGCACCGGCGGCGCCGGTCACGTGCGAGTGAATTTCGCTACCTCGCAAGCGATCTTGACCGAGGCGGTCACCCGCATGGGCGGGGCGCTGCGTGACAGATTTGACAGCACTACACTGACCGTATGATCAGCTTGCCCCGGGTTCGGTAACGATGGGCCGGAAGGGTTGGGGCGGAACCCCACCCGCCGACGATGAGGAGGCCCGCAAGCGTGTCGTCGATGCGGCCATCCGCAGCCTGGAACGACGCGGCCGGCAGCAGACCAGCCTTTCCGTCATCGCCGCCGACCTCGGCGTCACCCGCCCCACCGTGTACCGCTACTTCGCGACGATCGACGATCTGCTCACCGCCGCGGGCGAAGTCGCGCTCGCGGGCTGGACGGGACGGATCATCGAACTCACGTCCGGCCTCAGCGACCCGGTCGACCTGCTGGTCGACGCCGTCGCCTACCTGGTCGAGCGACTACCGGACGACCCGCTGCTGACGACGCTGCTCGATGCGGACCGGACACGTCTGACCAGCCGACAGATGGTGATGGGCACCGCATTGACCCGGTCAAGGACGATGCTCGAGCACACCGGAATCGATTGGGCCGCACTGGGATACCGGGGTAGGGAGTTCGACGACCTGGTGGAGTACCTGCTGCGGCTGATCCAGTCCCTGGTGTTGACGCCGCCGGATCCGCCGCGCTCGCCCGCACAGTTGCGAAAGGTGTTGCGGCACTGGATCGGCCCGGTGGTGACGACACCTCCCCTGCCGAGCAGACGCAAGGGCGCCCGAAAGTGCGCCATTTAGGCGACTTTTGCGTCTGCTCGCGCGGAATCAAGTGACAGCACGGGGAACTTCGGCGGCAGGCACCAGCGTGGCGACCGGCGGTTCGGGCAACTCGTCGGCGTGGAACCAGCGAAACGACAGCAGTCCCTCGGGGTGGTCCTTGGTCGACAGAGCGTTGGGGTGCTCGAGGAGCGAACGGCTGACCACGATCGTGACGGTGCCGTCGCTGTTGGGCACCGCGGTTCCGGAATTGATTCCACCGCGGCCGTATTCGAGATCCGGAGCGGCCATGTACTGATTCCACAGCGTCAGATTCCAGAACCGGCACGCCGGATGCGTCGAGGTGATCACCAGCGCCTCGTCGGGTTCCAGCGCATAGGCACCCAACGCGTAGCACGCGTTCTGCATCGAGTAGCCATGCGTGGCCGCACCGGCGCGGTACGGCGGGGCGAAGGTGTTCTGGAACAGATTCTGCCCGTCGGCCAGTTCGGCGGGCTTGCGTTCCTGCAGTACCAGCGGCACGATCGCGAACATGTCCTGGGCACAGCGCAACACCGCTCGTAGCGACTGAGCAACTGCCGCATCACTTTTCAGCGGCTGCACGTCTAAGCCGCCGTGCTCGATCACCTCGATCGCCCAGTCGACGCGGCGCGTCAGCCGGGGATCGACGTGATAGTCGCGGGTCAGCACCCCGCGTGCGTCGCCGTCCAGCGCGATGAACGGGCCGTCGTACCCGGCCGGTCGCACCGGACCCAGCACGCAGCTGAACCGTCCGTCGGCGTCCAACGGCATCTGCTCGTCGTAGAGCACGCCGATGGTGCGGTTGGGCCAGGCACCGGGTTCGGGTTCGTTGTAGACGGCGACCGAGTACATGGCGCTGCCGTTGGGTGCGCCGCTGACCCGGTAGGTGCGGCGCGGGTCGACGACGGCGTAGCTGTAGTAGGCGTCGGTGTTGTCGCCGCCCCAGCGGCGGTCGTGCCGAAACGGGGTCAGCAGATCGGCGAACCGGGGCGCCACCGGGTCTGCGAAGAAGTTCACGTCGAACGCCATCCCGAGCATGGTGGCCAGGAATTGGTAGCCCTCGGCGACGGCCGGTTCACCGCGCACCGCCTTGGCACCCTCCAGGAACAGTGCGTCGAAATCGGCGAAGGCACTGAGGAGTTCACGCCACGCCGCCGAGCTTTCGGGTGCACCCATCCGGATACCATACATCAATACATCTATTGTAAAATGTGTAATCCACCGGGTAGGGTCCGTCGGGTGACCGACGCCGTGCACATCACCGACCTGGCCCGGCCGACCTTCACCCCCGAAGCCCAGGCGATCATCGACGGCATGGCAGCCATGGCCGAGTACTGCCCGCTGACCCCGGATGCTCTGCACGAGCAGGCGTCCGCGCAGACCGGCCTGACCGACTTCGGCGACCAGGGCTACCGCGAGCGAATGGCGGTGCTGCTGGAAGCTTTCGAAGAGCTACCGCATTTCACCGCATTCGGCCGTACCTACGCGTTCTCGCTGATGCTGACCTTCCTCAAGGGCCGGTTGCGGGTGATCGACCACCTCAAGAAGCATCCGGAGGTCTTCGACGTCGACATCGCGGCGCCGCTGGTCATCGCCGGCCTGCCGCGCACCGGCACCACGCACCTGCACAGCCTGCTCGCCGCCGACCCGGCGCTGCGGTCGCTGCCGTACTGGGAAGCCCAGGAGCCGCTGCCGGCGCCCGGCGAGGACGGCAGCATCGAGCCGCGCCGCCAGCGCACCGGCGATGCGCTGAACATCTCCAACACCTTGATGCCGCACTTCCAGCTGATGCACGAGATGACGATCGACCACATCCACGAAGACATCGGGCTGATGGTCCAGGACTTCTCCAGCGGGTTCTTCACCACACTGACGCACCTGCCGCGGTGGTCGGACTACCTGCGCGATCACGACCAGACGCCCGGCTACCAGTTCCTGCGGATGATGCTGCAGGTGCTGCAACATCAGGATGGGTACGACCGGCGCTGGGTGCTCAAGTCGCCGCAGCATCTCGAACAATTCATCCCTATTCTCAACGTCTTTCCCGATGCGACGTTCATCATCACCCACCGCGACCCGGTCGACGTGTCGGTGTCGATGGCCACCATGATGACCTACACCATGCGGATGTCGGTCGATCGGGTCGACGTGCCCACCGTCGCCGAGTATTGGATCACCCGCATCGACGAGTTGCTCAGCGCGTGTCTGCGCGACCACGACCGGTTGCCGCCCGAACGCACCATCGACGTCCGGTTCGACGAGTTCATGGCCGACGATCTGGCGATGGTGCAACGGGTTTGGGACGTCGCCGGCTACGCGCCGTCGGCCGAATCGCGACAGGCGGTGGCGGCGTATCTGGCCGGTCACCGGCGCGGACGGCTCGGACGCGTCGAGTACCACCCCGAAGATCTCGGGCTCGACAAGGAGCAGCTGCGAAAGCGCTTCGCGCCCTACGTCGAACGGTTCGTCACGACTGGCGGGTGACGGCCAGCACCGCCTCGGCCAACTCGGGTCGGCACACCACCAGGTCGGGCAGCTTGGGATCGGGCTGGTTGTAAGCCAGGGCGGATCCGTCGATGCGGGAGGTGTACAGACCTGCGGCGCGGGCCACCGCGACGGGCGCGGCCGAGTCCCATTCGAACTGGCCGCCGGCATGCACGTAGACGTCGGACAACCCCTGCACGATCGAGGCGACTTTGGCTCCGGCGGAACCCATTTCGACCAGGGTGCCATCCAGCGCGTCGCGGACGGCCAGCGCGATCGCCGGCGGGCGGGTGCGCGAGACCACGATGCGCGGTTTGCCGGCGGCGGCGGGCGGGGGCTCGACATTCGGGGTGGCCAGGGTGATTCCCTGCGCCGGCAGCGCTACCGCACCGGCGACGAGTTCGCCCGACTGCCAGAGTGCGACGTGCACCGCCCAGTCGGTGCGCCCGAATTCGGAGAACTCCCGGGTGCCGTCCAGCGGATCGACGATCCACACCCGCTCGCAGCGCAGCCGTACCGGGTCGTCGGCGCCCTCTTCGGACAGCACGGCGTCCTGCGGCCGCTCGCGGCCGAACGCCTCCATCAGGAAGTCGTGCGATCGCTTGTCCCCCGCCGCTTTTCGTTCAGCTGCCGCGGCGTCGGCGAACTCCTCGCGGACCTGCAGCAGCAATCGGCCCGCGTCGGTGGCCAACTGCGCGGCCAGTGCGTGGTCATCCATGACACGTCCCCCAATACATGGGTAATCTAGGTAAGTTAGCCGACTTTACCCGGCTATGGTAGTCGATGCCCTTGTCCTTTTTCGCCGCGCGTGAAACCAGGGCGGAAAATCGACCGGAAAACCGCCACCATTTCACGCCCGGCCACGACAATGCCAAGCGCCGCAACGAAATTCAGAGCCCGAACTGGTCGTCGATGATGCCCAGCCAGATCTGCGCGCAGTCCATGGCCACCTTCTCGCTGATGAACGCGTGCTGCGTACCGGTGTAGATATCGCGGAACGCCCGCTCAAGCCGACTGCCCTCCCGGATCGAACTGGTGCCGGCCACCAGATGCGCCCACTCCGCGCACTCGCGAGAGACATCCGTGGCGAAGACCGCCGCCGCCCGCATGTCCGCTCGCAGCGTGGGGGTCAGATCCGAGCCGTCGGCGACCGCGGCTTCGGCGGCCCCGAACGCGTCCAGCACCAGCAACCGCGCCGCCCGCCACGCCGAAACGTGGTGCGCCAGACCCTTTTGGAAGGTTGGCCGGCTGGCCAGCGAGGCCATGTCGCTCATCCGGAACTTCGTCGCCGCCAGTTCGGAGACGTCGTCGAGCATGCTCTTGGCGACTCCGAGCGCCCAGGACGCGTGCCCGGCCGCGGTCACCGGCATCAATCCCATCCGCGCGGCCGGCGAGGTCCCGCGGAACGGCACGCGGTCGAACAGACCGAACGTGCGACACTGCGGGACGAACACATCCGCGGCGCTGTAGTCGTAGGACCCGGTACCTTTCAGGCCCTGCACATGCCAGCCGTCGTTGAACTGGATCTCCTGCCGCGGCACCACCGCCACCTGCATGTCGGGAATGCCTTCGCTGATCCAGCGCATCTCCCCGTTGTCCATCGGGAAGAACCCGGCCGCGATGTATTGCGAGTGCCCGGTGCCCGATCCGAAACTCCACGACCCGCTGAGCCGGTAGCCGCCGTCGACGACGGTCCCCTGCCCGTTGGGAAAGAACTGTCCGCCCATGGTGACGTGGTTGTCATGGGCGGTGAACACCTCGGCGAAACCGTCGTCGGGCAGATAGCTGGCCGCGGCGAACCGTGACGGCATGTTCGCGATCCCAATCCAGCCGAAAGAGCCGTCCTGCCAAGCCATCTCGATCCAGGTGTCGATCATCTCGGCCAGCGACGGCTCGATGCCGCCGGCCTGCATCGGGCCCAACGCGGTCATCAGCCCGCTGGTCCACATTTGCTCGACGACCGCGGCGGTCAAGGTGCGGGCCGCCTCACACCCAGCCGCTTCGGCGCGCACCAGCTCGCGCATTCCAGACGCCTGCCCCAGCATGCTGATGGTCCCGGTCATCGTTGTTTCCTCACTGTGGGAAGCCGAACATCTGCACCACGCCATGATCGCGGCCGGCGGTGTATCCGCCGTCGACCGCGATCGCCTGACCCGTCACGAACGACGCGTCCGGCGACACCAGGAACGCCGCCATCGCCGCGACCTCCTCGGGCCGGCCCAACCGCTGCAGGGCATGCTCCTGGGTTATCGACGCACGCGGCCCCTCCATTCCCGGCATGCCGAATACGCTTTCCGCCAACGGTGTTTCGATGAAGCCCGGGCAGATCGCGTTGGCCCGGATCCCGCTGGGCCCGTAGTCGAGCGCGATGTTCTTCGTCAGCAGCACCACCCCGGCCTTGGCGGCGTTGTACGAGCTGCCGCCGGCCGTACCTTCGAGCCCCTCGACACTGGCCAGCGTCACGATCGAGCCCCGTTCACCGTCGACACGGGGTTGCTCGATCATTCGCGCCAGCGCCGCTTTGGCAACCAGGAACGTGCCGGTGAGGTTGACCCCGATCACCCGGTCCCACTCGGATCGGGGCAGCAGATGCACCGGGCCGCCGCCGGCCACCCCGGCGGAATGCACGACGCCGTCCAGCCGGTCGGGCACCGCGGCGAACACCGCCTCGACGCCCTCGTCGTCGCTGATATCGGCCGTCACGAAGTGGAACGCGGGGCCCAGGTCGGGCGGCGAGGCCAGGTCGGCGCCGATTACGGTCCCGCCTTCGTCGAGCAGGCGCTGGGCGGTGGCCAGCCCGATGCCCGAGGCGGCGCCGGTCACCACGAAGGTGCGCGAGCGGGCCCGGTCGGAATGCATGCTCAGTTCTCCAGGGCTTTCGCGCAGGCGTCCAGGATCGCCAGGAAGCTGGACCGCAGCAGCGGGCGGCTGATCTTTTCCATCACCTTGCCGCCGGCGTACAGCGGATGCGTGTAGTTGGTCAGCCAGTCGACATGGGTGCCGTTGCCCGACGGGGTGAACGTCAGGGTGCCGCCGTCGTGAGCGAGCGCGGGAAACGACCGCAGGATCAGGTAGGAGTAGCTGTGCGGCCGGTCGTAGGCGGTGATCTCCTCGCGAAACCAGGTGCCGGCGCCCACCACCTGTCGCAGCGCGCCCGCCCCGGTGCCCGGAGAGTCTTTGGCCCACCCGGCTTTGAAGGCCAACGGCGCCGCCGCCAGATTCGCGGGATCGGCCAGCCAGTCGAAGACTTGCTCCACGGGCGCGGCGATGGTTCGTTCCAAGTGAATCTCGACCATGAGATCTCCTGCCTGGCGGAGGCGCGTACCCGCTCATGCTAAACGGCAGCGTTTCCGTGCTGTCAGCGAGATCTAAAACAATTGCCGATCAGTGTATTTCGCGCCCGAGCGGAGAAGCCGAACATTCATCCGGCCGCCGATGGCACGAAGGCCTGTGGGCAGTGCGAAACATTGACGACCGCGCGACGTTTCTGCGACGTTCTATGCGGGCAACCGTGACCATGAAAACCGTCGCCATCACCGGTGCGACAGCGGGAATCGGCCGGGCCACGGCCCTTCGTTTCGACCGCGCGGGTTACCGGGTGGCCGCCTACGGCCGCAACCCGCAGGCACTCGACGAGCTGCGTCGAGCGCTGCGACCCGAAGCCGTCGTCGACTCCCTCGAAGTCCAAGACGCCGACGCGTGGACCACCCGGCTGAGCGAGCTGGCCGGGCACACCGGCGGGCGGCTCGACGTGCTGATCAACAACGCCGGCATCCTCAGCTCGGGCCGCTTCGCCGAGATTCCGCTGCAGCAGCAGCGCAGCATCATCGACGTCAACGTGGGCGGCACGCTCAACGGCTGTCATTCGGCCTACCCGTACCTGCGGGCGACGCCCGACGCCCAGGTGATCAACGTGTCGTCGGCGTCGGCCATGTACGGCCAGGCCGAGCTGGCGACATACTCGGCGTCGAAGTTCGCCATCCGCGGGCTCACCGAAGCACTCGAACTGGAGTGGGCCGACGCCGGTATCCGGGTGTGTGCCGTGTGGCCGCTCTTCGTCGACACCGGGATGGTGGACGGCGTCGAAACCGGAAGCACGCGCACCATGGGCGTCCATCTCACGCCCGAGGACGTCGCCGAGTCCATCTTCGACATCGCCCAGACCCGGCCCCGACTACCGCACGGCCCGCACTACGCCGTGGGCCGGCAGGGCAAGGCGCTGATGACGATCGCCGACATCGCACCCACCTGGGTGTTACGGGCGATCAACCGTCGCGCCAACCGGCAATGAAAAACGTTGCACCGCAACAGAATCAGCAAACCACTTGACCTTCCCGAGCGGCTCGGGCCGTCCGAACACGCCGCGACGAGCACCCTCGTCGACGGTCGGCATACCGGTGACCATCGTCGAGCAGGTAACAATGGGACGATGACCTCCACCGAGATAGCACAGCGTGACTCTGCCCAAAAGACCGCGACCCGGATGGGAGCTGGACTGGTTGGGATGGGCATCCTTCACTTTGCGGCGCCCAAACCGTTCGACGAGATCATCCCCGTCGAGCTGCCCGGCACCGCGCGGTTCTACACCCTGGCCTCCGGGGTCGCCGAGGTCGGCGTCGGCGCGTTGCTGCTCGCGCCGGCCACCCGCCGGCTGGGCGCGCTGGCCGCGGTCGCACTGTTTCTCGGGGTCTATCCCGGCAACCTCAACATGGTCCGGCTGTGGTGGGACAAGCCCTGGTACATGCGGGCGGTTGCCATTGCCCGGCTGCCGCTGCAGATTCCGATGATCACCACCGCGCTGAAGGTCTACCGGAATAGTTGAACTCCTGCCGCGAACGTATCCCCACCGGGAAGCCCGCCGGCCAGATTCGCGGCCTGGTGATACTCGTGGACGCGCGGCTGCGGTAACGTGCAGCGACCGCACGAACAGGAGAAACAACAGTGGCACTAACGACGAAGTTCACCGAGGCCTTCGGTGTCGAGCACCCGATCGCCCAAGGCGGTATGCAGTGGGTCGGGCGCGCGGAACTGGTTGCCGCCGTTGCCAATGCGGGCGCGTTGGGGTTCATCACCGCCCTCACCCAGCCGACCCCGGCCGAGCTGGCCAACGAGATCGCCCGCACCCGCGACCTGACCGATAAGCCGTTCGGGGTGAACCTGACCATTCTGCCGGCGATCAACCCGCCGCCCTACGACGAGTACCGCAAGGTGATCGTCGACGCGGGCATCAAGATCGTCGAGACCGCGGGCTCCAACCCGGCCCCGCACCTGCCGATGTTCCACGACAACGGCATCAAGGTGCTGCACAAGTGCACCTCGGTGCGCCACGCGGTCAAGGCGCAGAGCCTGGGCGTGGACGGCATCAGCATCGACGGCTTCGAATGCGCCGGCCACCCCGGTGAGGACGACATCCCGGGTCTGGTGTTGATCCCCGCCGCAGCGGACAAGATCGAGATCCCGATGATCGCCTCCGGCGGATTCGCCGACGCCCGCGGCCTGGTCGCGGCGCTGGCGCTGGGCGCCGACGGCATCAACATGGGTTCGCGGTTCATGTGCACCGTCGAGTCCTGCATTCACCAGAACGTCAAGGAAGCCATCGTGGCCGGCGACGAACGCGGCACCGAGTTGATCTTCCGCAGCCTGCACAACACCGCGCGGGTGGCCTCCAACGTGGTGTCCCGCGAAGTCGTCGAGATCCTCAACAAGGGCGGTCAGTTCGAGGACATCAAGGACCTGGTGGCCGGCGTCCGCGGCCGGCGGGTGTTCGACGACGGCGACGTCGACGCCGGCATCTGGAGCGTCAGCACCGCCATGGGCCTGATCAACGACATCCCCACTGTCGGTGAGTTGGTGTCGCGGATCGTCAGCGAGGCCGAGGAGCTGATCACCGGGCGCCTGGCCGCCATGACGAGTGCGGTGGCAGCTGCCCCGGCCTGACCGCGCGGCCGCCGCTGCAGCGCGCGAATGTAACCGGGTTGCGAACATTCGGCCTGAGATTGACGGCCAGGTTACGTTCGCGGCCAACAGACCGGCGGGCCAAAGATTCGGGTAAACCTGTTGGGTATGCACGACCAAGACCTATCCCCAGCCGAACGACGTCGCCTCCCCTTCTCGCCCCGCATCCTCGCGGTACTGGCTGCGCTGGTAATCGCCGGCCTGGTCGTCACGGTCGTGCAACTGACCAGGTCAACAGCGGAAAAGCCGTCGCCGCCCACCTCGACGGCCCCCCAACCGCCGCCTTATCTCGCCATTCCCGGTTGCTATAACCACACGGTCCCGCCCGCCGGGCGTCCCGACAAGCTCAACGTGGTCGGCTGCGCCAGTGTCGCCGTGGCGCTGCAGAACATGACCTGGCGCAGCTGGGGACCGCAGGAAGCCGACGGCACCGGCACGGCGGTCTTCAAGATCTGCGACCCGAACTGCGCCGCGGGCTACCAGGTCACCGACCGGGTCGTGGTGCACGCTTGGAACCCGCAGCCGGCCCGCCCCGACTCCACCTGTCCGGACGGGCTGAAGATCTTCGCCGACATGATCCTGGCCTTCCCCGAACAGGTTCCGCCGCCCACCGCCGAGAAGATGAACACCCAATACCAGGGCATGCCCGCGGTGCACCTGACCAACTACTCAGGCGATGCGCCGGACCGGCAGTTCATCGGCAACACGTTCTGCAACTGACCGGCGTTCCAAGAATCCGCCAAGAATCCGCCAAGGATCTGTAGAGGCCCCGAGTAGAGCGTTGCCATCACAACGGCAACGAAATCATCACGGCGGCCGCTCCGGCTGCCAAGCCGGGACTCTGGCGGATCTCAAGGGGATCAGGACATGACCGACATCGCGCACCACCCAACTGCCACCGGGCGCGAGCAACTCGACGAGGTGTCAGCACTGCTGGACGCGCTGGCCGAGGTCGCCGTGCGCGGCGAAGTCCCCGGTTCCGACCTGCTCGCCCGTACGACGGCGGCCCGGCCGCTGCTGGCGGCGCTGGCGAAATACCCCAACGACAACGACCCTTATTCGCGGTCGATTCTGCGGGTCGACGACCGGGTGGAGATCATGCTCGCCCGCTGGCGCCCGGGACACGGCTGCGCCCCGCACGACCACGGCGGCTCAGGGGGCTTCGTGGTGCCCCTGACGGGACGATTCCACGAACGTCGATTCGGTTGGCGGGGAACGCAACTCGCCGTCACCGAACAAATCAGCCGGGATGAGGGCGTCCCGATCCCGATCTCGCCGGCCGACATCCACGACATGACCGCCGAAGCCGACGGCCTCACCCTGCACCTGTACAGCCCGCCGGCGGCCGGGATGCGGGTCTTCGACCTGGACCGCGCAGAAGTGCTCGAGCTCGTCGGCAACTACGGCGCATGGATCCCGGCGGGCAGCCACTCGCGGATCCCCTTCGCCGACGTCGCACCCAGAAGCCAAGGAAAGCCGGTGATTTGGGTCGGACACACCACCCACTACCGGGGCGGCTCGTCCGAGTTCGCGGTGGCCGCGGCCACCATGGGTCGCGAGCTTGCCGCCGCACGCCCCGACGCCGAGGTGATCGTCTCCGGCCTGCACCACAAGGGCGACTTCGAAACCGAGCTGGCCTGGCTGGCCCTGTCCGGCCGGGTCATCAGCGAACTCCACTTGATCGGTCATGCGGGAATGTACGGCCCCATGTTCGGTTCCACCGATTGGCCCGAACAGTTTTCGCCGCACGAGTGGCGCGCCATGACGATCCCTTTCGCCCCGAACGGACGCGCCTACTTTCACGCCTGCCGGACCGCCCGCTGGTTCGCACCCTTTTTCGCCGACGTCTTCGGCGTGGCGACCTACGGCAACCACAACTACACGACCGTGTCCACTCGCAAGGACCGGTTTGCCTGGGCGGGCCGCCAACCGGCGGCTCGCCCCAAGCTTTATCTGATCGCGGCGCCCGGGAAGAAGTCGCACGGGTGGGCCGGCAGCCTACGCAAGTACCTGGGCGCGGCTGCCGAACCGATGACCGAAAGCCAGCCCGCCGCAACGCAACCCGAGCGATCCTACGATCGCGTGGCCGAACTGTACGACCGCGCCTACGCCGACATCCGCGTCCGCGATACCGAGTGGCGGTGGGTCGCCAACCGACTGACCGCCGTGCACGCCGACCTCGGGCGCCGGGTGCGGGTGCTGGAAATCGGTTGCGGCAACGGCGCTTTGCTGCGCGCCCTGGACGACAACGGCGACATCGACTTCGCCGTCGGGCTGGACAGTTCCGCCGGCATGCTGGACCGGGCGCGCGAGCGCAGCCACGGCCGGACGCGGCTGCGCTTCGGCCAGGTCAGCGGACCGACGCTGGACGTACCCGACAATCACGTCGACGTGGTCATCTCGTTTTTGTCCTTCCGCTACCTGGACTGGGATCCGGTGATGGCCGAGATCCGCCGGGTGCTGGCGCCGGGCGGACGGCTATGGGTGGTCGACATGGTCGAGCAACCGGTGCGACTGCGCGAGTTGCCGCTGCTGGCCCACTCGGCGCGCGCGCACCTGCGCACCCGTTATCGCAGGCCGCAGTTCGCCGCCGACCTGGCCGCCTTGACCTCACATCCGGACTGGCGGAATATGTTGCGGCACAATCCGATCCGTGCCGAACACGAGTACCGCTGGTATTTCGGCAGTCGCTTCCCCGGCACCCGGCTGGAGACGCTGACGACGACGCTGCAGGCGCGGGTACTGGCCTTCGACTCCGGGCCCTTGGACAAGGGGCAGACCGCCCCGCTGTCCTACCCGTGACCGCCATGCCCGCCGAACCGTGCCTGGGCATCGTCGACTGGGGCATCGGCGGCGTCGGACTGCTCACCCACCTGGACCGCCTCGCCCCGGGGTTGCCGGTGCTGTACTGGTCGGACGCCGGCGTCACACCCTACGGCCGGATGGGCGCCGACGAACTGGCCGGTCGCCTGACTTCGGTGGTCGCCGCCCTCGCCCGGCGCGGCGCCACCGAGGTGGTGCTGGCGTGCAACGCGGCCAGCACGGTGGCCGATCGACTCAATACCGCAGTGCCGGTGGAGGGCATCATCGGCCACGGCGTCGCCTCGGTTCCCGACGACGCGGTCTGCGTCGCCGTGGTCGGTGGGCGGCGCACCATCGCCGCCGGTCACTACCGGCGCGGCCTGGCCCGGCCCGGCCGGACGGTGGTGTCCCGGGTCGCGCAGCCGCTGTCGGCGCACATCGAGGCCGGCCGCACCGGCTCGCCGCGATTTCAGGCCGATCTGGACAGGATCATCGCGCCTCTGCGACAAGCCGACGCGCTGGTGCTGGCCTGCACCCACTACCCCGCGGCCGCGCGCTGGTTCGCGGCGGCACTACCGCACGCCCGACTGGTCGACCCGGCCGCGCAGCTGGCCGCGGCCGTCGCGGCGCGCTATCCGCGGCTGCGTCAGCCCGGCCCGGCGCCCCGCCATTTCGTCACCACCGGGGATCCGCAGGCGATGCGGCGCAGCGCCGCGCACGCCTGGGGCACGGTGTTGACCGCCACCGCCGTCGAGCGTCTGCAACCCCCGGCGCGGGCTTCCTGACCGGCGTAATTACGCCGGGCGCGCCACGATGACCGGCGTGTGCACGGAGTGCACGACGGCGTTGCTGACCGAGCCCAGCAGCTTGCCGATCGCCCCGCGGCCGTGACTGCCTACCACCAGCAATTGAGCCGATTTCGCCTGCTCGATCAGCTCCTGCGCCGGGCGGTCGCGGACGACGATGCGGTGCACGGTGACATCGGGGTAGCGTTCCTGCCATCCCGCCAGCCGCTCGGCCAGGATCTGTTCGGCTTCGGTCTGCAGTGCCTCCCAGTCGATGCCGGTGAAATCGAGCACTTCGGCGTCGCTCCAGGCGTGCACCGCCTTCAGGTCGACCCCGCGACGCGACGCTTCGTCGAACGCGATGGCGGTGGCGAGCTCGGAGGCCTCGGACCCGTCGATGCCGACCACCACCGGCGCGTCCTCGCCCACCGCGGGTGCGTCGTCGCGCACGACGACGAGGGAGACTGTGCCACGCAACACACCCGAGCTCACCGATCCCAGCAGGACGCGCCCGACCAGGCCTCGTCCGTTGCTGCCGACGACCACCAGCTCGGCCTCTTCGGACAGCTCCACCATGGTCGGGACCGGCGGGGAGACCTTGACCTCGCTGGTGATCTCGATCGGGCTGGACGCCGACTCCCGCGCCAGCTTGACGGCCTCCTCGAGGATCAGCCGGCCGTCGTCATCCTGCCAGACCGCCGCGCCGCCGGCCATCGGAATCTGCGGGAAGGTCGCCACGTAGCTCTTGAACATGTGGACCAGGTGCAGCGGCACATTGCGTAGCGCCGCGTCCCGCGCCGCCCAGACCACGGCAGCGTTTGACGGCGCGGAGCCGTCGACTCCCACCACCACACCGCGACGTTGCACGGATGCGTTCATGTCGTTCCTTTCCCGGACACCCCTTGACGCCCTGTGACATCCCTTGACACCCGAAGGGTATTGCCCGGGCCCACCCCGGTCGCGGGGCTTTAGTCCTCAACTCGATGAATAAGGGGCTTACGTCAGGTGAACGAGCGATCCCCGACGGCCTCCGGTGGCCGCCGATACAGGGCGGCACCCGCGGTCACGCCGGCACCGGCGGCGACGAACAGCACCCGGGCCCCGGCCCGCAGGTGCGGCAGCAGTTCGTCGTAGGCCGCCGCCAGCGCCGCGGTGTGCACGCGCTGGTCCCCGGCCACGGCGATCATCTCGCTCGGCACACCGAGGTGTTCGGCCAGCGCCGAGTGGAAGCCGTCGCGGGCCGGAGCGGCGACGATCCGGTCGAGTTCGGCGAGCCGCAGCGACTCCGCGGCCAGGCAGTCCCGCACTGCCTGCGCGGCCGCGGCGGCGAAGTTCTCGTCCATCGCCGGCGACTGGCCGAACCGCAGCACGTTGCGGCCGTCCGCGAATCCGACTGTGGCGACCAATGATTCGGCCTGCTCGGGGTTCTCGGTCGCGTTCACCCAGGACACCGGTCCCAGCCCGTAGCCGTCGTCACGCCAGCCGCACAACAGCGCGGCACCGGTCGGTGAGAACGGGAAATGCTCGCTCATGCCGTGGCCCGGATCGGCGTCGCCGGCCACCACCAGGGCGCGCCGGATGGCGCGGCTGCGCAGGAACCCGTCCACGATCTGCAGCGCGGTGAGCACGCCGCAGGAGCCGTTGGCGATGTCGAAGGAGAAGGTGCCGTGCGCACCGGCGTGCGGGTCCTCCGGGTTGGCGCCGATGTCGTCCTGGATCAGCGCGGCCAGCGCCGGTTCGCCCAGGTTGCGGTCGCGGTAGATGCCGGCATTGACCACCAGGTCCAACTCGGATGGGTCGCACCGGGCATGGTGCAGGCACTTGTTGGCCGCCGCGACAGCCAGATGCAGGGAGCTGTGCCGTCCGCGCAACCGGGGCCGCGCGATGTCGACCCGATCAATGACTGTGCCCATAGCGCTTCACCAGATCCTCGTCGAGAGTCACCAACACCACACCGATCTCCAGCCCGGAGGCCAGCGCCAGCAACGCGATCCGTTCCCCGGCCGCGATGTGCCCGGCCTCGAGTTCCTCCACCAGGGCCACCGTGTGGGTGGTCGAGGCCGTGTTGCCGTACCGGTCGACAGTGATCACCGCGTCGTGTCGAGGGCTGTCGCCGAACTCCTCGGTCAGCCGCGTCATCCCCTTGCGGATCGCCCGGGCCGACGTCTGGTGGGTGATCACGTGGTCGATGTCGTGCACCGAAATACCCACGGCGTCAAGGACTTCGTGCAGCAGCAGTGGGGTGTTGGCGATCGCCGCCTGCTGTATCCCGCGGGAGTTGGTGAACATCCGCGCGCCGGGGTCGTGCCCCTGCGGATACGCCAGGCACAGCCGGCTGTAGTCGGCGACGGTGGTGAACCCGGCGAGCGCGATGCCCGCCGAGCCGGCCGGTGCCCGTTCCAGCAGCAGCGCGGCGCCGGCGTCGCCGAGGGTCAGGCAGGCCAACTCCTTGCTCATGATGTTGCGGATGTGCCGGGCGGCGTTGTCGCTGAGTTGGGAGATGTACTCACCACTGACCACCAGGCCCCGCTCGACCACCCCCTGGCGGATCCAGTTGTTCAGAATCGTTACGCCGGTGAGCATTCCGGCACACGCGTTGGACACGTCGAAGGTCATCGCGCCGTGCGCGCCGATCCCGCGGGCGATCGCACCACTCATGGTCGGTTCCAGCCATTGGGTGAGGCCGCCCTGGAACTTGGTGATGCTGCAGCTGATCACCACGTCGAGTGACGCCGGGTCCTGCTGCGCGGTGGCCAGGCAGTTCAGCGCCGCCGACACCGCCAGGGTGTAGGAATCCTGGTCGCCCGCCGCCACCCGGCGTTCGCGGATGCCGGTCAGCCGCTCCAGGTCGATGTGCGTGTGGTGGCGGGTGGTCGCCATCAATTCGTCGGTGGTGAGCCGGGTTTCGGGCAGATACCGCCCGGCGCCCGCCACCCGGGCGACGTACGGTGCGGGTGCGCCCTGCCCGTCGGGCTCCATCACCAGCCAGTGCTTGGTCATCGGGGCATCTCCTTCCCGCGATCCCACGAGGGTTCAGTCGGCGAATTCGAGGATGTCGGCCACCGGGCGGCGGGCGGTAGCTTCGACGTGTTGTTCGTGCGCCGGCGATCTACCGACCCGGATCAGCAGCTGCGGCCGGCCGTGGCGGCCGGTCATCTCGGCGATGATGTCGCGGCTCTGTTCCAGTTCGGTCAGGTGCGTCAGCGTGCAGGTCGCCATGCCGGCCGCGGTGCATTCGAGCAGAACCGCCGAAAGCGCTTCGCCGCAACGCAACACGTCCAGGGTGTCGTCGCCGGCCGTGGACAGCACCAGAATCTTGGAGTGGTCGTGGTCGATGCCGGCACGGCGGTGGCCACCGCCGGCCGGCGGGAATGCGCGGGCGACGTCCACTCGGGCGGCCTCGGCCGTGGACACCAGCGAGCTGTCCGGAACCCGGGTGCTGTCCGAGTCGAACGGCGATGTCCACCAACGGAGTTCGGTCAGGTAGGTGGTGTCGTAGCGACGCAGGGTCTCGGTGAGGCGGGAGACTTCGGCCAAGCGGGGGCGCTCGTCGTCGGCGATCACGTCCAGACCCACCTGGTAGGGCTGCACGACATCGCGGAGGTTGGAGGCCAGCGCCGGCCAGGGGGCGGGTGCGGCGTAGGGCAACCGGTCGGTACGTCGCCGGCCGATCGCCTCCACCAGGCGCTGGGCGCCCGCCGAGGCCGCGGACAACGGATGAAACGTCAAGGTCGCCAGTAGTTCCGAATCGTGTGGATCGGGCAGCCGCTCGGTGCTGGTATCCCAACCGACGGCGGCCAGCGCGACCCGCAGGTGGTCCAGCGCCGCCCCGCAGCTCAATGTCAGTTCCCGGCCGCTGTGGTCGGTGCCCGGCATCGACATCCGCGGGTCGGCCCACAGCTGTAGCGTCCCGGCCCGGGCTACCCAACGCCAGGGCTGGCTGTTGTGCAGCGAAGGCGCCCGGCCGGCCAGACCTACCGCATATTCGATGACCCCACGGTCGGGCACTGCGGTCGGCATCTCAGCCGCCTGCCCGAGTCAATGCCGGCATGCCGCCGGAGTAGCTCGCCAAATCGGTGCTTGTCGACATCTTCCTCTCCTGCTGAACCGGGTCCCTAGACGGCGCGTCGCCAAACTTCTTGTGCCGCTTGCTTTGCCTGCTCCACCGTGCCCGAGGTGTCGACGACGTGCGCGGTGGCCCAGCCGTCGCGGCGCTGCGCCATCGCCCCCGCGATCGGAGCGGTCACCTCCGAAGCGCCCGGCTTCCTGGTCCGGATGCGTTCGGCGGCGACGTCCGAAGTTGCGCTACACATGATTTCGATCAACGTCGAATGTGTTTGTGCGGCAATATCATTGGCTTGCTGCCGATGCCGGGGATCGCCCCAGGTGCCGTCCAGGATCACCGATTGCCCGTGGCCGGCCAAGGTGTGCGCGCGGCGCATCACCTCCGAGTAGACGGCCGCGACGTTGTCCGCGCTGTACAGGCCCTCGTTCAGCACGCCCGATTCACCGGCGATCGCACCGGATTCCCGGAGCTCGCGGCGCACGTCATCGGTGGAGATGACCCGCGCCCCGACGGCCTGCGCCAGGTTGCGCGCCACCGTCGACTTCCCGGTGCCCGGGTTTCCGCCGACCAGGGCCAACCGAACGGCGCCGGCCCGCAGATGTTCCACGGCGATGGCGAGGTGGCGGACCGCCTCCGCTGCGGACTCGGCGTGACCCTGCGCCCGACGCACACAATCAACCTTGGCGCGCACGCCCGCACGATAGGCGATGTAGAAGTCCCGCAACGAGGCCGGCGCGGTGTCGGCGGCGTAGGAGCGGTAACACTCCAGGAAGAATTCACCAAGATCCTTGCGCCCCAAGAATTCCAGGTCCATGGCCAGAAAGGCGGCGTCGTCGATGCGGTCGACGTAGCGCAGTTGGTCGTCGAACTCCAGGCAGTCCAGCAACGCCGGTTGGCCGTCGGTCCAGAAGATGTCGCCGGCCAGCAGGTCGCCGTGACCGTCGACCACGGCACCTTCGTCGACCCGGCGGTCGATCAGCGCGGCACGGCCGGCAAGGTACTGCTCAGC
Source organism: Mycobacterium kiyosense (assembly GCA_021654635.1). NCBI lineage: Bacteria > Bacillati > Actinomycetota > Actinomycetes > Mycobacteriales > Mycobacteriaceae > Mycobacterium > Mycobacterium kiyosense. The sequence continues at coordinate 2,341,000 of AP025179.1, read as the reverse complement.
CAGTCGCCGCACCCGGTCCACCGACTCGGGCGATATCGGCGAACGCGGTTCGCGTGCAAAGCGATCGAGTTCGTTGAGGTTGTCGGACCAGCGGCGGCCGATAGCCGGGACACCGCCCTGCACGCTGATCGCCGGGCCGCGCTCGGCGCGGTCGTGGAAGCGGGCGAGCACCCCGGCGATCGTGTCCAGGATGGATTCGACGTCCTCCCCGCGCGCGACCCTGGTCGCCAGGCGGTCGTCGTCGCTGTAGCGGCGCATGACGACCACCGGTTCGGCGGGGCCGCCGGTCGGGTCGCTGAGCCGCGCGATGCCGAGGTAGCTGTGCGGGGACAACCGGCTGTTCAGTTCGACTTCCCGCCGGCAGGCGTGCTCACGCTGCTCGGGTGCCCGGAAGTCCAGGAAGTCGGTCAGCACCGGCTTCTTGGCCTTGTATGCCCGCTCACCGGCGAGAATCACCACACCCGTGTGGGTTTCATGAACGTCGACAAAGGGCTGCGCGGCCATCTTTGCCGACTCTGCCAGCCCCTCACCGGTGATCGCAACCGTCATGGCATGCGCCGCCCTAGGTGGGCCGGGCGACGATGATCGGCGTGTGGGTGGAATGCACCACGGCGTGGCTGACCGAGCCCAACAGCATCCGTTTCAGCCCGCCCCGGCCGTGGCTCCCCAGCACCACCAGCTGGGCCGAGTTCGCGTGCTCCAGGAGTGCCTGGGCAGGCCGCCCGCAACTGACGACGCGGTGGACGGTGACGTCAGGATAACGTTCCTGCCAACCTGCCAGCCGCTCGGCAAGCACCTCCTCGACTTCTGACCTGATCGCCGGCCAGTCCAGCCCCGGCAGGTCGGCCGCGTCGAGATCGGTCCATGCGTGCACCGCCACCAGATCGACACCGCGGCACGCTGCCTCGTCGAACGCGATCGCTGTCGCCAGTTCGGACACCGGTGAGCCGTCGATACCGACCACTACCGGCGCCGCGACGCGCCGCAACTCGTGGGCCGACCGTTGGTCGTAGTCACGGATGACGGCTACCGGACACGCGGCGCCGTGCAGCACGCCCGAGCTGACCGAACCCAGCACGGCTCGTCCGGCAGCGCCGCGCCCGTGGCTGCCGACCACCACCATTGCGGCGTCTTCGGACATGTCGATCAGCGTCGGCGCGGCCGGGGCGCACCTCATATCCATTGAGATGGCGATGTTCCGGTCCCCCTCCACGACGTCCTGGGCGAGCTTGGCAGCGTCCTCCAGCACCCGTTGGGCGTCTTCCTCCTGCCACACGGCCACCCCGGCCGGCAGCGGAACCTGCGGGAAGGTCGGCACGAAAGCATTCAACGTGTGGACCAAGGTCAGTGGGAGGTTCCGCATCGCGGCCTCCTGCGCTGCCCACCCGACGGCAGCGCACGATTCAGCCGACCCGTCAACCCCGACGACGATTCCGTGTTGCTTCAGTGAGGTTGACATCTGCGTTCTCCTTCGACACCTATGACGCTATTGGCCGAACGGCCGCGGGTCGTGGGGCTTTAGTCCTCAACCGGGTGGACGTGCGGCCTTGGTTCCGGATTAGGTGGGGGAATGCTCAATACAGTTGCGGTCGTCGTGACCGTCGTGCTCGGGGTGCACATCCTGGTGAAGTTCATCTTCTTCGCGTTGCCGTACCGCCGGCGTCGGGCGGCGCTGGACAAACAGTACGGCGCCAAGCCCTCGGCCACCTCGGTGTCCGACCTCGTGGCCATGATCTTGACCGTCGCGATCGCGGCGCTGATCGTATGGCGCGGCATCGAACCGGTCAGCTTCCTGGCCGGCCTGTGGATCGGGGCCACTCTCATTCAGCTGTATTTCCACCAGTTCCATACACCGGTGCCCGCCGATCGCGCCGCCCCCCCGCAGACATCACCGCTCAAGGAGATGTCCTACGCCATTCAGGCCACGCCGTGGCGACCGTGGCCGCAGATGCTGACCCTGACCGCACTGGTGGTGATCAGTCTCGTCTCGCTGTTGCGGTGACCCCGACGATCAGTGCCGCACCAGTAGTACCGAGCAGTCCGGGTAGCCCAGGATCGGATGACAGTTCGGCGTCGCCAGGCCCGGCAACGCATCGGCATCGTTCTGGCCTATGACAGCGAGATCTATTGCGCCGCCATGTTTTCCGCTGACCTCATGCCCGGTTCCCGATGCCACCACCTGAACGGGGACGTCGGGATAACGGCGGACCCAACTGTCCAGCCGACGGTCGATCTGGCGCACCATCGCGTGCCGGCGCCGCCCTTCCTCCATCGCCGCACGCACCACTTCGTCGTTGTCGGCCTCGTCGTTGAGCACCACCGCGATCACCCCCAGCCGGGTCGGGGAGCCGTCGTAGTTGGTGCGGATGACCGCCACCGGGCAGTGCGCCCGCGCCACCAGCGCGGCGGCGGTGGGACCCAGCGACCCGTCGGTCGCCCAGCCCCGCCTGGCGGTGCCCACGCAGACCAAGGCCGTGTCCAGCGATTCGTCGACCAGGACCTGGGCCGGGTCCCCGGACAGTACCACCGTGTCGACCTCGACGAACTTCCCTTCACTGCGTGCGGTGCTCAGCACGGCGCATTCCGCTTGAGACAGCGCCGTTTCGGCGCGCTCGAGATCCCAATCGGATGCGGCGGAAAGCCCGTGGTTGGCGATGACGTACACCAGCCGAAGTGGCACCTGCCGGCTGACCGCCTCATCGATCGCCCACTTTGCGGCATTGACCGCGGCTTGCGAACCGTTCACGCCCACGGTCACCGACTTGGCGTCAAGTGGGTTCATAGTCGGCTCCTGCTTGCGATCGTTGCCTCTCAGGCTAAGGCGTGCGTGGTCATTTGGGCAGGGGCCGTTCGGCCCCACCTGAGACGCCAACGCGGGCGATGTCGAAAGGCTGCGCGGCCAGCTCGAGCAACCGGTTCACGTCCGCGGCCGAGCAGGGTGCCGTGCCGGGGGTCAACAACATCGCCGCGCCCGCGGCGATCCCGAGCCGCACCGCCTCGGGCAGCGCACAGCCCCGGCTCAAGCCCACCGTGATGCCGGCGACCATCGCATCGCCGGCGCCCACCCCGCTGCCGGCCGCCATGGGAACCGCCGCAAATCGCAGGCCTTCCCGAGCGGTCGCGAGCAATGCGCCGTGCGAGCCGAGCGACACCACCACGGCCTGCGCGCGCCCGAGTGCGATCAGCTCTTGCGCCGCCTCCAATTGATCTGTCTCGGTGAGCAATTCGCGTCCGACGCATTCCCGTAGTTCGCGCACGCTCACCTTCAGCAGAAACACCCCGGACGAGACACACTCGAGGGCCGCACCCGAGGTGTCCAGAATGAGCGAGGCACCCACGCCGTGGCACAGCTCGGCGACCCTGTCGTAGAAGTCGTCGGGCACCCCGGGAGGCAGGCTGCCACTGGCCACCACAAACTGCGCCGAGCGGGCCGCCATCCGCAACTCCTGCAGACATCTGGCCTGTTCCCGGTCGCTCAGCTGGGGTCCGGGAAGCACGAACCGGTATTGGCGGCCGGTACTGGATTCATTGACGGTGAAGCTTTCCCGGATGGCAGCCGTGATCGGAATCTCGGCGAACGGCACCTCCTCCTCGCTGAGTAGCGACGTCAGCAGGCCACCGGTCGAGCCGCCCGCGGGGAAAACCGCAAACACCGAACCGCCCAGGACCCTGGCGATCCGGGCGACGTTGACGCCACCCCCTCCGGGGTCGTAGCGGGTAGAGCTGCAGCGAAGTTTCTCGGTCGGACGCACCACCCCCACGGCGGTGGTGACGTCGATCGCCGGATTCATCGTCAGTGTGACGATCTGCGGCAGTCCCGCGAGCGGCCCGGCCGGCATTCCCATGTTCCCCTGCCCGTTTCTCGACTGGCTTAGGTGAAGTTACTCGGCGTTGGTCTACCGGCGGGAACGCGGCTACAGACCGCTCGGATAGGTTTCTGGTGTCTCGCCCGCGATCCACCGGCTGGTGCGCTCGAGGGGTTCCAGCGCGCGGGTGTGGTCGATATGGATCATCGCGTCGAACTGCCCGAGCGGGCGCACGTGGAAATAGTGGCTCTGCCGTTCGGTGGCCGGTTGGTAGATCACTCCGATGGCGCGCCCCAGCCGCACGTCGGCCAGCGGCGCCCCGGCCCGTTGGTCGACGAGCGCGGACACCAGGAACGCCTCCCGCCCGGTCTCGTGGAACATCTCTTCGACGCTGCCCGCCAGTGCCGGCCGGACCACCTTCCGCTCGGCGATGCCACCCCACTCGCTGGCGGCGGTCACGGTACCCGAGTAGGTGCTCAACCCGATCAACCGCGCCTGCTCGCCGTAGCGCTGACGCACCAGCTGCCCGAGCGTGAGCTGCCCGTCGGCCCAAACTTCGGTGGCCGTCGCATCGCCGACGTGAGAGTTGTGCGCCCACACCACGATTCGGGCGGGCGAGTCACTGCGCCGGTCCAGGTGCGTCAGCAGCGCCTCGAGGGTTTGCGCCATGTGCTGATCGCGCAGGTTCCAGGAGGTGACCCGTCCGCTGAACATCGCCCGGTAGTACTCCTCGGCGTTGCGCACAGTTTGCGCGTTCTGCTGGGCATAGAACAGTTCGTCCTCGGCGAGCTGTCCGTCGGTGCGCAGATAGGCGAACGCGTTGCGCTGCAACTCAACCAGTTGATCGATCGCTTCCTGCTCACACCTGGGGCCGGCACCGAAGGCCGCCGCGAAGCCATAGGCCTGGCCGTCGTCGGCGGAGTTGTGGTCGAAGCAGGCGTAGCGGTTACGGGCCCGCGCGGCCGCGACCGGGTCGACCTTCTCGAGGTAGCTGACCACTTCGGCCATCGACCGATGCAGGCTGTACAGATCCAGCCCGTAGAAACCGGCTTGGTGGCCGCCTGCGGCCGCGTGCCGCGTGTTGTGTCCGCGCAACCACTCGGCGAAGTCGCGAACCACGGTGTTGCGCCACATCCAAGCCGGGAAGCGCTCGAACCCGCGCAGCGCCTCCTCCGCGTTGGCGTCCTCACCCAGGCCGCGAACGTAGCGATTCACCCGGTAGGCATCCGGCCAGTCCGCCTCGGCCGCGACCCCGCTGAACCCCTTCTCCTCGATCAGCCACTTGGTGATCTCGGCGCGCGCCTCGTAGAACTCGTGGGTGCCGTGCGAGCTCTCCCCGATCAGCACCACCCGCGCGTCCCCGATGATCTCCTCCAGCACCTCACGCGGCGGAATGCCCTGCGGCGCGTTGATCGCCGCGACGTTGAGCACCTCCGCGGGTGTCGGCGTCGCGGGCCTGATCACCGGGATGCCGGTCGTGGGGGTAGCCAGCAGTCGGCGCACCTCCTCGTCGCTGACCTGGCTGAAGTCCCAATACGACTCCCCCACCGCCATGAACGGGGTGGGCATCGACGCGCACACCACGTCGTCGACCAAGGCGGCGAACTCCCGGCAGGTCGATTCCGGGGCGGCCGGCACCGCGATCACCAACTCGGCCGGCTCGGCCTCCCGCAATGCCTGCACCGCCGCGAACATGCTTGCACCGGTGGCTAATCCGTCGTCGACGAGCAGCACGGTCTTGCCCGCCACCTCCACCGGCGGGCGGCCATCCCGGTAGGCCGCTTCGCGGCGAGCCAACTCGCGGCCCTCACGTTCGGCGACGTCACGCAGCTGCTGCGGGGTGACCCGCAGGCCGCGCACGATGTCGTCGTTGATGACGACCCGGCCGCCGCTAGCCAGCGCTCCCAGAGCGAACTCCTCGTGCCCAGGTGCGCCCAGCTTTCGGACGATGAACGCGTCCAGCGGAACGCGCAAGCCCGCGGCCACCTCCCACGCGACGGGCACGCCGCCGCGGGCCAAGCCGAGTACGAGTACGTCGGGGCGGTCGCGGTAGGCGCTCAACAACCCGGCCAGCACCTTGCCGGCCTCACGCCGGTCACGGAAAACACGCCTCGGGGAGGCCGACGCTGCACTGGTCATGATCTGCACTCTCTAGATTTCGAAGTCACTTTTGGGCCGATGTCTATTCGACCGGTCCCGGTTGACCACTGCAAGGGACGGAAGTCCCTGCCCTTCGTCGGCGTCCTCGGCCCCGGCCGCCGTCGACTGATATCCCAAACCGATGTAGGACATGACGCGTTCCAGGATGAGCCGGAACGCGTCCCCGTCCTCGGCGATCCTCGTCAAATCCCTACGACGCAGGAACCCCTCGAGACGCCGGTCCAGTGACCAGCTCGAGTACACGGCCTGATCGGCATAGGGCGAGTTCAGGAATCTGCAGGCCAGCGCATCGACGTCGGCGTCAGTCAGCTGCATGGAACCGCTTTGTTCTGGCAGCATTGCGCATCCGCGCGACACCAGTCGAGCGATCGGCCGCACCTCGGCCCTCCGGTGGGCACCGCTCGGAACATGGCAAATACCCAACTCTCTGCTGCCGGCCACCAATGCCGATCAACGCCCATCGAACTCCAGGCTGCAGCACACTGTCATCCGGCAATAGAGTCCTTCGTCACAGGTGCCCGATGCCTGACGCACTTGCGCCGGTGGCCGCCACGCGGACTACCGTCGTCGGTGACGACGCACCACGACTCGAAGGGGGCGGATCGATGCCGGTGTCCGGCGAGGGAGTCACGATCCTCTCAGAGCACGAATGCTGGGACCTGCTGGGCAGTGTCCCGATCGGGCGGCTGGTCACCAGTGTCGACGCCCGGCCCGAGATCTTCCCGGTCAACTTCGCCGTCCAGCGCCGAACCGTGCTCTTCCGCACCGCCGAGGGCACCAAGCTGATCAGCACGGCGATCAACAACCATGTTGTGTTCGAGGCCGACGACTACTCGCTCGCCGAGGGATGGAGCGTGATCGTCAAGGGCGTCGCGCGCTCGGTGCGCGACGAACAGGATCTCGAGGAGGCCGAGCGGGCGCAGCTGCTGTCGTGGACCGCGGCGACGAAAACGCACTACGTGCGGGTGCTTCCCGAACTGGTCACCGGCCGGCGGTTCCGGTTCACCTCGCAGTGAGCGAGATCGGCAAGGTTGGGGCACGACGCTGAAAGTTGGGACTTCCGTCCCTCGCGCGCAACCGGGTCCAGTGCTCGAATGAAGGTACCGGACGAAAGGTCTCGGTCGCCGGAGGTACCACCATGAACACCACACACGTCCAGCCCAGAACGTACGCGTTCGCACGCGTCCTGGGTCCGTTCCTCGCAATCCTGGGTACCGCGACCGTGGCACGCGGATCGGAGATGCGCGCACTGCTCGACGGGTTCGAGTCCAACCCGGCCTGGGCCTGGATGAGCGGCACCATCGTGCTGCTGATCGGCATCGTAATTGTGGCCCTGCACCCCTATTGGCGGGGCGCGCCGGCCGCCACCGTGTCCGCGCTGGGGTGGATGCTCACGGCGCGCGGGCTGCTGCTGGTGGCCTTCCCCGGCGTTTTCATGAAAGCCGCCGACGCCACGATCGGTATGAGTTCGGCATGGATGAGCGCGAGCATCTTGGTGGCCGCGGCGGGGGCGTATCTGACCTACGTCGGCTGGCGGCCTGCGCCGGCTCAGCCGGTCAGGTCCGACGCAACCAGTCGGGATCTGCCTAGCGCTGCGTAGCCGACGATCGCCGATTGATCTCGCGCACAGCCAGATTGACCATTAGCGGCACCGCGCCCGCGACCGCTGGGGTCAGCTCCGTGCCGTGCCCGGTGTCGGCCACCTCGACCGTCACCGCCACCACCGAATCGGGCACCCGGCCCAGCGCCATTCCGAGGGCGTATGTGCCGGCGACGTCGACGGCATGCGAACTCAGCCCACCGGCCGCGGCCACATCCGTCACCGCGCAGCAGCGGACCCGGCCCGGCCGAGTCGCCGCAGTGACGGCGGCGTCGATCAGCACGGCCCGGCGCGCACCGGACCACGCCTCCAACAGGCTCATCGGATCGCAGATGTCGGTGATCACCCGGACGCCGGGCAGTGTCAGCTCGCCGATCGCTTCGGCGGCAAGGATGCCGACGGCGTCGTCGCGCCGGAACCGGTTGCCCAGTCCGACGACGACGGTGTCCGCGGTCACCGGCCGTCCACGGTGAGGGTCAAGAAGTGGGTGGCACACGAGATGCACGGGTCGTAGTTACGAATCACCCTCTCGCACAACAGGGTCAGTGCCGCGTCGTCGATATCCAGATTGGTCGAGACGACGCGGGCCAGGTCGGCTTCGATCGCACCCTGATTCTGTGAGGTGGGCGGGACGATGGTCGCCGCGGAAATCAGTCCCTCAGCGTCGATTCGGTACCGGTGGTAGAGCAGACCGCGGGGCGCCTCACTGACGCCGTGCCCCACCCCGGGCCGGGCTTCGACGTCCACGTACGGGCGGGATGGGCGTTGGTATTCGTCGATGATGCGCAATGCTTCCTCGATCGCGTAGACCACCTCGACGGATCGAACGACGATGCTGCGGAACGGGTTTCGGCATTGCACGCCCAGCCCGGCGCGGGCGGCGGCCTGCGCCGCGATCGGTGACAGCGCCGCGGAGTTCAGCGAATAGCGGGCCAGCGGCCCGGTGAGGTGACGCCCGCCGTCCAGCGTCGCCTGCAGTGCCGAGGAGTGCGGCACCTGGTGCTCGCGTACCCGCTCGGTGAAATCGGCCACCGGGAAGGACGGGCCGGCGCTGCGCACGATGGTGCCGTTCTCGATCGGGTAGCGCCCCGGGGTGCTCAACGCCAGGAACTCGTGGTCCATCTCGAATTCGGGAAACTCGAAGCCCGACACCCACTCCACCGTTTCCAGCGCTTCGTCCAGGGCGCGGCGCAGCCGTTCGGCCATCGGTGCGAGTTCGGCTTTGGTCGGCACCGAGTAGAAGCCGCCGACGCGCACGTTGATGGGGTGTATCGCGCGTCCGCCGACGAACTCCATCAGCGCGTTGCCGGCCTTCTTCAGCGACAGGCCCCGCTGCACCGCGGCGCCATGATTTCGCGACATGGCGATGATGTCGGGGCAGCCCAGGAAGTCCGGGGCGTTCAGCAGGTAGATGTGCAGCACGTGACTGTGCATCCACTCGCCGCAGTACAACAACCGGCGCAGCGCGACGAGCTCGTCGTCCAGGGTCGCCCCGCAGGCGTCTTCGATCGCGTTGCACGCGCTGAATTGGTAAGCGACCGGACAGATTCCGCAAATCCGTGCGGTCAGGTCGGGCGGTTCGGTGTAGGCGCGGCCGCGCAGAAAGGCTTCGAAGAACCGCGGCGGCTCGTAGATGTTGAGCTCCACCCTTTCCAGCACGCCGTCTCTCACCGTGACATGCAGCGCCCCTTCGCCTTCCACTCGCGCCAGGGTGCCGACACTGAGGGTGCGGGTGCTCACCGCGGCTGCCGTTCGGCGGCGAAACTGGTCACGTTGAACGTCGAGAACACCCGTTCGACGTCGCCGTCGGACATGCCGTCGCGGCGCAACAACGGAATCAGCGTCGCGGTCTGTGGCGCCGCCGACGGGCCGAAACAGCCGAAGCAGCCGCGATGATGCTTGGGGCACAGCGCACCGCAGCCGGCGTGGGTGACGGGCCCCAGGCACGGCGTGCCGTCGGCGACGACCAGGCAGGTGACGCCACGCATCTTGCATTCGGTGCACACCGTCTTGGCCGGCAGCCGCGGTTTGCGGCCGATCAGCAACGCGGCCAGGGTGTCGAGCAGCTGTCCGCGGTCGATCGGGCAGCCGTGCAGCTGGTAGTCGACCTCGACGTGCGCGGAGGCGGGCGTGGAGGTCGCCAGGGTCTGGATGTAGTCGGGTCGGGCGTACACCACCGAGGTGAATTCGGTGACGTCGGCGAAGTTGCGCAGTGCTTGCACTCCCCCGGCCGTCGCACACGCACCGATGGTGACCAATACCCGAGACTGCTTGCGGATGTCACGGATCCGTTGCTCGTCGTGCGGCGTGGTGACCGAACCTTCGACCAGCGACACGTCGTACGGGCCGTCGACGGTCGCGCTGGATGCCTCCGCGAAGTTGGCGATCGTGACCTGACCGGCCAGGGTGAGCAACTCGTCCTCGCAATCCAGCAGCGTCAGCTGACAACCGTCGCACGAGGCGAACTTCCACACGGCCAGTTTGGGTGGGCTCATCTACAGCTCCTTCACCCGCAGCAACGGGCCGGCGACGTCGTAGCTCACCACGGGTCCGTCGCGGCACAGCAGCAGCGGACCCAGTTGGCAGTGCCCGCATAAACCGATGCCGCACTGCATATTCCGTTCCAGCGAAACCTTGATATCTTGCGCGGCAACACCTTTGGCGATCAATTCCTCGGCGCCGAAATGCAGCATGGCTTCCGGTCCGCAGAGGAACGCGGTGGTGCAGCCCGGGTCCAGCGTCAAGCGCCGCAGCGGCGCGGTGACCAGCCCGACCTCACCGGTCCAGCCCTGCGTGGCGGCGTCGACGATCAGGTGCAAATCGATCTGCGGGTCGTTGGCCCACCTCTTGAGTTGGTCGGCGAACACGAAGTCGGACTTCGAGCGGGCGCCCACCACCAGCGTCAGCGTTCCATAGCGGGCCCGCAACGCCACCGCCTGCAGGATCGCCGGACGCAACGGGCACAGCCCCACGCCGCCGGCGACCATCACCAGATCCCGCCCGACGGCCTCGGCCAAACCCCAGGTGGTCCCGAATGGCCCGCGGACGCCGATGACACTGCCCGGCTGGGCGTCGTGCAGCGCGCGACTGACCGCACCGACCGATCGCACGGTGTGGGTGATGGAACCGTCGGTGACGGTCGGGTCACCGGAGACCGAGATCGCGACCTCGCCGACGCCGAAGGCGTAGAGCATCATGAACTCGCCCGGCTCGGGCGAGCGCAGCGCCTCACCGACCGGCTCGAGGCACAGGGTCGCCGAATCCGGGCTCTCCACAACGCGACTGCGTACCCGGTAGGGAACGGGCGCCATCGAATGCAGCGCAGGCAGCACGCGGGTCGCTTCAGTCATCGCCGGTCCGCTCCGGCGTTCCGGCCATCTTGTTCATCTCCTCGGTGATGTCGATGCCGGTGGGACACCAGGCGATGCAGCGGCCGCAGCCGACGCAGCCGGACATGCCGAACTGGTCGTGCCAGGTGCCCAGTTTGTGGGTGATCCAGTGCCGGTAGCGCGACGCCCCGGACTGCCGGACGCTGCCGCCGCCGTGGACGTAGGTGAAGTCGAATTCGAAGCAGGAAGCCCAGTTTCGCCACCGCTCGGCGTGCTCGCCGGTGAGGTCGCTGACGTCCTCGGTGCTGGTGCAGAAACAGGTCGGGCACACCATGGTGCAGTTGCCGCAGGTCAGGCAGCGCCCGGCCACGTCCTCCCACTGCGGCGACTCGCGTGCGTCGATCAGCAGGTTACGCAGGTCGGTCTCGGGCATCCGGCGGCCCATGTGTTGCGCGGCGGCGTCGACTTCACCACGGGCGCAATCGATTTCGCTCCGGGTTGGTTCGCGCTGCGGTAGGCCGGCCAGCACCTCGGCGCCTTCGGGGGATCCCACGTCGACCAGATAGCTGGGTGCGGCACCGTCGTCGAGGAGCTCGGTGAGCGCGAGATCGTAGCCGGGTCCGACGGCAGGGCCGGTACCCATCGACGCACAGAAGCACAGCCCACCGGGCTCGGTGCAGTTCACCGCCACGACGAACAGGTTTCGGCGGCGGCCGACATAGGAGCCGTCGGGATAGTCGGCATTGCCGAGCACGCGGTCCAGGGTCGCGATAGCGGCCAGGTCGCAACCATGCACGCCGAGCAGCGCGTAACGCGGCGGTTCTGGCTCGGATTGGACTGTCCCGTCCCGGGTTCCGGCCCACAGCCGCAACCGCGGCGGGTGCAGGAACTGCTTCCACGACTGCGCTCCGGCCGAATGCCCGAATACCGCCTCGTCGTCGCGGCGCCGGACCCGGTAGTGCCCCGGGCCCACGTCCACGCCCCAGCCGCGCGGGAGATCGGCCGCGGAATCGAGTTCGGCGAGCACAATCGCGTTGTCCCGCAACGTCGGGCCGACCACCCGGTAACCGCGTTCGATCAGCGACTCGACCAGTTCGTGCAGCCCGCCCACATCCAGCAACGCGCAGTCTTCGGCCCGCCCGGTCATCGACATATCATTGCCCGCGCGGGGTTGCGCTGTAAACCGCCGGCTATTGGCCGACAGCTTGTTGTTGCTCGGCACTCCACTCGACGAAGTCCTCGAGTTCACGACGCGGCGTCGACGGCAATGGATCGGCGTCGATGGGCGCCCAGCCCACTCGCAGCAGCATCTGCGGGTAGCCGTTGGCGCCGAAGACGTCTGTGCGCACCGCTTCCCGGGTCTCGGCGATCTCCAGTGGCTCGGTGATGGGGCAGCTGGACAGGCCCAACGCGGTCGCGGTGAGCAACACGACGCTGGTGGCCTCGCCGGTCCGCAGCCAGGCCAACTTGTCGTCGGTCATGGTGCCCAGCGCCAGCACCGCAGCGTTCTCCACGTCCGGTGTGGCGCCGGAAGGCATCCGCAATTCGGGACGGGCGAACAGCCGGTTGGGCATCGCCGCGCTCAGGTCCGGCGCCGGAGTGCTGTGCGCCGGTATACCGTCGGCGGACGCGTGCCGACCGCTCCACGCGGAGAGTTCGGCCAGGTAGTCCGGATCGGCGGCGTGGTTCCAGACCGATTCGGCCACAATCCTGTTCAGCTTGTCGGTGGCGTCCACCCGGCGCAGGGCCACCCCGGCGCGCGCGGCGCGGGCGGCCATCAGGGCGATGTCGCCACCCGCCACCGGCCAGAAGCTGTAGTAGCGGCGGTCGGTTCGCCGCCGCGGTATCGCCGCGGCCAGCATGATGTCGAGCTGGCCGGCCGGGTGCGGAACCACCTCGATGGCGGCGAGGTGGCTGGGGTCGTGCGGATTGGGCAGCCGGACCACCTTGGCCTGCCATCCGGTCGCGGCCAAACCGATGATGCAGTGGTTGAGCGCCGCGCCACAGCTCAGGATCAGGTCTCGGCCCTCGGGGTCGGTGTGGGCAAGCTGCAGGGTCGCGTCGGAGTACAGGTGCAGGCTCGTCTCCCCTACCCGCCAGCGCCACGGTTGGGTGTTGTGGACCGACGGCGCCCGCGACGCCAGCCGCAGTACGGTCTCGGCGGTGCCGCGGTCGGGAAAATGTGCGTTCATCGGAGGTGCCCTCATTCGTGCCGTCGTGCTGCTTACCTCCAAGATGGCGCTGCGCAGGCCGCGGCACGAGAGCACGGTGTCCCCTGCAGTGAGGACTTTGTGCCATTGCTCGGTGCGCGACCCGCTATTCCGGCGCCAACCCCGGCGATTCGGGACCGAGACGTCGGGCGGCCACCGAACCCGCGATCGAGGTGGCGGCAATGGTGAGCAGGGCGCCGAACATCATTGCCGACGGCTCGCCGGCGCGCAGCAGGTGTTGCTGGGTGCCGATGGTGGCCGCCGCCACCGGTACGCCCAACTGGGCGGAGGAGCACACGGCCAGCGTCAAGGGTTGCCCGAACAGTCGCCCTACGGCGTGCACCAGCACGGCACCCAGTCCGAGCCCCGCGCCGAGCAGGACGAATTCGGGGTAGGCAGCCAGGTCCCGGACCTGCAGCGAGGCGCCCAGCCAGACGAAGAACAGCGGGCCGAAGAAACCTTCGGTGATACCGAACAGCTGCCGGGCCAACCGCCGCGGCTCCCCGACGGCGGCGATCGCCAGTCCGAGCGCGAACCCCGCCAGCATGATCGACACCTGAGTCTGCAGTGCCAACGTCGCCAGCGCGAACAACAACAGCAAATTGGTGCGCAGCTCCAGCGCTAAACGCTGCCTGCCGGAGTACTTCCGAACCCGCTTGAGCCAGCCCCTGCGGTCGGCTGCCCGCAATGCGAGGAAAAGTGCCAGTGCGCATCCGGCGATCGCGAGCGCGCCCAGCGCTGCCACCGGTGCGCGTTTGACGTCGATCACCAAGGGCAGCAGCACGATACATGCGGTATCGGCGATGGCGATCTGGGCGGTGACCGAGAGCACCTGCGGACCTTGCAACCGCAGCGAATCGAGCACCGGCAGCGCGACCGCGGCCGATGACGAGGCGATCAGCACGGCATAGACGGCGCCGTGGCCGGTTCCGAACGCAGCCGCCAGGGCGACCCCGACGCCGGCCGCCAGGACACCGGCCGCAACCGCCCTTGCCAGCGCCATCGGCAGCGCCGTGCGCACCGCGCTGTCGCGGACCGGGACGTGAGTGCCCACCACGAACATGATCAGCGCGAACCCGATGTCGGCCAGCAGCTTCAGCGTCGGATTGGTCATGTCGACCACGTCGAAGCCGGTTTTGCCGACCACCAGCCCGGCGAGCAACTCCCCGATGACGGCCGGAATGCGCAGCCGCGGTACCGATGCGAGCAACGGGCCGGCGAAGCCGACCGCGGTCAGCAATGCCAGTGTGTCGAAGCCGAATTCCGGCACGTCAGCGCCCCGTCAGCACGGTGTCATCCCGATTCTCCGTTCCACGTCACGTCGACTGTAATAGCGCGCGGCCCAGTCACCGGAACGTCGCTGTCATCGATGCGGGCCGTCATGACAGGGTGGCTGACGTGTCCGACACCTCTGCATCAGACCTGCGCGAGATCAGCACGCCGGCCGGCACGCTGCGCTACTACGACACTGCCGCCGACCGGGCGGCGACCCTGTTGTTCCTGCACGGCTCGGGTCCCGGCGTCACCGGCTGGCGAAATTTCCGCGGCGTGCTGCCCGTCTTCGCCGAGCGCTTCCGTTGCCTGATCTTGGAATTCCCCGGCTTCGGTGTCACCGACGACTTCGGTGGCCACCCGATGCTCACCGCCCAAGGCGTGGTGGCGCCGTTCCTGGACGCGCTGGGCGTGCACCGGGTACACATCGTCGGCAACTCGATGGGCGGCGGGGTCGGCATCAACTTCGCGATCCGCTATCCCGATCGCATCGACCGGTTGGTGACGATCGGCGGCATCGGCACCAACACCTTCAGCCCCGGGCCCAGCGAAGGCATCCGACTGCTGCAGGAGTTCACCGAGGACCCGACCCGGCAGCGGTTGGTCGACTGGCTCAAGTCAATGGTGTACGACCAGGCGCTGGTCACCGACGAACTCATCGAGGAACGCTGGCAGCTGGCCACCGACCCGCAGACGCTGGCTGCCGCGCGCCGAATGTACGGCAAGGCTGCGTATTCGGCGATGATGACGGCGATGAGCGCCACCGACCGGCCGATGCCGTGGGCGGTTATGCACAAGGTGGCCGCACCGACGCTGCTGACCTGGGGCCGCGACGACCGGGTGAGCCCGCTCGACATGGCGCTGATACCGATGCGCACCATCCCGAACGCGGAACTGCACGTGTTCCCCAACTGCGGGCACTGGGCGATGATCGAGGCCAAAGCGGCGTTCGAGAGCACCGTGCTGGCATTCCTCTCGCGGACATGACCGGGGCCCCCAGCGTCACGCCAGCGCAGCTGCCGCCACCGCGCGTTGCGCCAGCGTGACGTTCGGCAACCGCGGCCTGCCCTACACCCCGCCCGCAATGCCCGAGCGTCACGCCAGCGCAGCTGCCGCCGCCGCGCGTTGCGCCAGCGTGACGTTCGGCAACCGCGGCCTGCCCTACACCCCGCCCGCAATGCCCCCAGCGTCACGCCAGCGCAGCTGCCGCCGCCGCGCGTTGCGCCAGCGTGACGTTCGGCAACCGCGGCGCGGGTTAGAGCGCGGTCACGACGTCTTCTGGGTGAGGCCGGCGTCGACGACGAGTTTGGTGCCGGTGATGTAGCGCCCCTGCTCGGAGGCCAGGAAGATCGCCGCGTTGGCGATGTCGACCGGCTGCACCCAGGGCACCGGCAACAGGTTGCGCGCCTTGAGCACTTCGGCGGCGTCGGCTTCGGTCGGGTTGTCCAGGTCCGGCCGCAGCCGCCGGAACGTCTTCTCGTTGAGCACCATCGGGGTGGCGACCGCCCCGGGGTGCACGGTGTTGACCCTGACGTTGCGGGGGCCGAGCTCGTTGGCCAGCGCGCGGGCCAGGCCCACCACAGCGTGCTTGCTCGCGGTGTAGTGGGCGGAGTTGGCGGTGCCGCGAATCCCGTTGGTGGAGCTGATGATAACCACCGATCCGCCCTCCGGGCCGAGGTGCGGCACCGCGGCGCGCACCGTGTGCCACACCCCGGTGAGATTGATGTCCAGGGTGCGCTGCCACACCTGCGGGTCCAGCTCCCAGGACGGCGCGCCCGCGGAGTGGATGCCGGCGTTGGCGATCACCACGTCCAGGCGTCCCAGCGCGGTGACACCGGCGTCGACGGCGGCGGTGACCGCCGCCAGGTCGGAGACGTCGGCCAGGCCGGTTGCGCAGCGGCGCCCCCGGTTTTCGACTTCGGTTGCGGTGTCCCGCAATTCGACGGCCGCCGCCGGGAAGTCCAGTGCGATCACGTCGGCGCCCTCGTCGGCGAACCGCTGGCAGTGCACCCGTCCGGTGCCGCCGGACGCGCCGGTGACCAGGACGACTTTGTCGCGCAGGCCGGTACTCACGGCTGCTTGACCAACTCGAATCCCTTGTAGCCGGCCTCGGCCACCTCCGCGCAGATCTGGTTGTAGGTGGCGAATCCGCCGACGAACAACATGAAACCCCTTGGCTTTCCAGGGACATTGGCGCCCATGTACCAGGAGTCGGCCTTGGTGAACAGGGTGGCCTCGGCCAGTCGGGCGCATTCGGCGCCCCAGGCGTCCACCTCGTCCTTGATGGCTTCGATGGCAGCGTAGCCGTGGCTGTCCAGGTAGCCGATGGTCTGCGCGATCCAGTTCACCTGCGCCTCGGCGTGCAACACCATGTTCGCCAACACCGCCGGAGCACCGGGACCCGAGATGACGAACAGGTTGGGGAACCCGTCGATACCCAGGCCGAGGTAGGTGCGAGGTCCGTGCGCCCAGCTGTCACGCAGGGACAGGCCGTCGCGTCCCACGATGTCGATCTTGGCCAGCGCGCCGGTCAGCGCGTCGAAACCCGTTGCAAAAACGATCATGTCGAGGTCATAGTGCGATTCGGTGGTGTTGATGCCGGTCGCGTCGACCGACTCGATGGGCGTATCGCGCACACTCACCAGCGTCACGTTGGGCTTGTTGAAGGTCTGAAAGTAGTTGCTGTCGGTGCAGATTCGCTTGGTGCCGATCGGATGGTCGTTGGGGATCAACTTGTCCGCGAGGGCCGGGTCGTCGATCACCGCCCGCACCTTCTCCTCGTAGAACCGGCGCGCCTCCTCGTTGGCCACCAAGTCGGTCATCTGGTCGGGGAAGGTCTTGGAGTACAGCACTCCGCCCAATTGCCAGCGCTTCTCGAATGCGGCGCGGCGCTCGTCAGCGCTGAACTCCATGGTGGGCCGGTCCGCGGTGATGTGGGGGGACCCGCCGCCACTGCGCCACGACAGCCGGCGCCGTTCGCCGTAATCGGCCTTGATCTCGGCCAACTCCTGCGGGGTCAGCGGCTTGTTGCCGGCCGGCACACTGAAGTTCGGCGTGCGCTGGAAGACGTAGAGCTGCGCGGCCTGCTCGCCGATGATCGGAATCGATTGAATGCCCGAGGATCCGGTGCCGATCACCGCGACCCGCTTGCCGGCGAAGTCGACGGGCTCGTGCGGCCAGTGAGCGGTGTGGTAGACCTCGCCGGCGAAGGTGTCCAGTCCCGGGAAGTCGGGAATCATCGCATCCGACAGCGGTCCGGTCGCCATCAGACAGAACCGCGCGGTGAACACCTCGCCGGTGTCGGTGCTGACCGTCCAGCGCAGCGCCGCCTCGTCGAAGACCGCCGAGACGACCCGGGTGTTGAAAACGATGTCGCGGCGCAGGTCGAGCCGGTCGGCGACCCAGTTCAGGTAGCGCAGGATCTCGGCCTGGGTGGCGTACTTCTCGGTCCAATCCCACTCCTGCTGCAACTCCTCGGAGAACGAGTAGCAGTAGTCGACGCTCTCGACGTCGCAGCGCGCGCCGGGATAACGGTTGTAGTACCAGGTGCCGCCCGGCTCGGGCGCAGCCTCGACCACCCGCACCGCGAGCCCTTGGTCGCGCAGCTTGTGCAGGGCATACAGGCCGGCGAAGCCTGCGCCGACGACCAGTACGTCCAGGGGTTGCTCAGCGTTCACAAGCATCCACGGTAGAACCTCGCGGGCGCGCAACCGAGACCCGTTCCCAATCAGCGGACGCCGACACATCCTGGTTTTCAGTCCATTCATCGGGATCCCCGGTGAGTCCGGGCGCCTGGTGCGGTAAACCGGACACAGGCCCACACAGGTAAAGGACGTCAGGATGAGCGAGCGGGTTTTGGACCGAGTTGTCGAGATGGCCGACCAACTGCGCGAGCAGGCTCCCGAAGCCGAGCGCATCGGCCGGCTCACCGACCAGACGGTCAAGGCGATGAAGTCGGCCGGGTTGATCCGGCTGCTGCAGACCAAGCAGTACCAGGGATTCGAGGCGCACCCGCGCGAATTCGCCGAGACGACCATGGCCACGGCGGCGCTGGATCCGGCGGCCGGCTGGATCGTCGGCGTGGTCGGTGTGCACCCATACCAGTTGGCGTACGCGGACCCGAAGGTCGCCGCGGAGATCTGGGCCGACGACGTCGACACCTGGATGGCGTCCCCGTACGCGCCGCAAGGCGTGGCGACACCGGTCGACGGTGGCTACCTCTTCAACGGGCGCTGGCAATTCAGCTCGGGCACCGACCACTGCGACTGGATCATCCTGGGCGCCATGCTCGGTGACGAGAAGGGCATACCGCTGATGCCGCCGCAGATGCTGCACATGATCCTGCCGCGTAAGGACTACGAGATCGTCGAGGACTCGTGGAATGTGGTGGGGCTGCGCGGAACCGGCTCCAAGGACGTCATCGTCAAGGATGCGTTCGTGCCGACCTACCGCACCATGGACGCGACGAAGGTGATGGACGGCACCGCCCAGCGGGAGGCCGGAATGACCGAGCCGCTCTACCTGATGCCGTGGTCGACAATGTTCCCGCTGGGCATCTCGGCGGCCACCATCGGCATCGCCGAGGGCGCGCTGGCCGCACATCTGGATTATCAGCGTGAGCGGGTCGGCGCCACCGGAACCGCGATCAAGGACGACCCGTACGTCATGTACGCGATCGGGGAGGCCGCCGCCGACATCAACGCCGCCCGCCAGGAACTGCTGGCCAACGCCGATCGCATCTATGACATGGTCGCCGCCGGCAAGGAGGTGTCGTTCGCCGATCGCGCGGCCGGCCGGCGCACCCAGGTCCGCGCGGTGTGGCGGGCGGTATCGGCCGTCGACGAGATCTTCGCCCGTTCCGGCGGCAATGCCTCGCGGATGGACAAACCGCTGCAACGGTATTGGCGCGACGTGCACGTCGGCCAGATGCACGCCATCCACGTCCCGGGCACGATCTACCACGCATCGGCACTGAGCTCGCTCGGCGTCGAGCCCCCGATGGGACCGCTGCGTGCGCTGATCTGAGGAGCCTGCCGTGAGTGACCTGAAAAGCCTTGGCTACATCACTGTTTCGACCAACAACATGGAACGCTGGCGGCATTTCGCGTTCGATGTGCTGGGCTTCGCCAAGGGCTCCGGACCCGACCCCGACGCGCTGTATCTCCGGATGGACGAACGCGCGGCCCGGATCATCTTCGTGCCCGGCGACAGCGAACGGGTGCGCACCGTTGGCTGGGAGGTAAGAGATCGCCGCGCCCTGCAGCGGGTCAAGGCGACCCTGGACAGCGCCGGTGTGGCCTTCAAAGAACTGTCCCAGCAGGACGCCGACGCCCGTCGCGTCGAAGAGGTGATCACCTTCGAGGATCCGGCCGGCACCACACTCGAGGTGTTCCACGGCGCAGTGCTCGACCACAGCCCGGTGATCACGCCGTTCGGCGCGAGATTTGTGACGGGCGATCAGGGCCTGG
Organism: Mycobacterium kiyosense; assembly: GCA_021654635.1. Taxonomy (NCBI): domain Bacteria; kingdom Bacillati; phylum Actinomycetota; class Actinomycetes; order Mycobacteriales; family Mycobacteriaceae; genus Mycobacterium; species Mycobacterium kiyosense. Next base: position 2,321,155 of record AP025179.1, on the reverse strand, counting down.
GCCATGTCGTCATGCCGGCCACCGACCCCGGCGGGCTGTTCGACTTCTACGCCGACGTCCTGGGTTTCCGTTCCCGCGGCGCTTTCCGGATTCCGGCCCCACCGGAATTCGGCCCGATCCGGGTGCGCTTCCTCGGCATCAACGCACGCCATCACAGCCTGGCGATCTGCCCGGCCATGCACCAGCGCGACCCGGGCGTCGTGCACGTCATGGTGGAGGTCGACACCCTCGACGCGGTCGGGCAGGCGCTGGACCGGATCAATGCCGAGGGCATTCAGTTGTCGTCCACCCTGGGCCGGCACACCAACGACAAGATGGTCTCGTTCTACGTCCGCACGCCTGGGGACTGGGACATCGAATTCGGCACCGACGGTATGCGCGTCGACGAAACCTATTACACCGCAGAGGAAATCACCGCTGACAGCTACTGGGGTCACCAGTGGGTGAGCGACCTGCCGGCGGCCATGCGGCCCTGACCCTGCTGGGCCCTCGAGCGTAACCACACCGAGAAATCCGGCGCCGAAATCGCATCCGGGTGCCGTTCGCGAGTCCTGGGGCCCGCGCGAGTCCCGGGTGGCTCGCACAGCCCGCGGTCCCCTGCGCATTGCCGATTTGTGTGACAACGCACACAGCGTGTGGTAGAAACAGCTATTCCTAATAGGAATATGCCAGCTAGATACACAGCCCTTTGGAGGACCGATGGCAGGGACCGCGACGGCCGAAGCAACCACACCGAGCGCCGTGATCGACCGCATCTCGCTGGTCCTCGATGCGTTCGACGGACCCGGACGGCTCACCCTCGCCCAGATCGTCCGGCGCACCGGGCTGCCGCGTTCCTCGGCGCACCGGATGCTCGAACGGCTGGTGCAGCTACGTTGGCTGCGCCGCAGCGGCCGCGACTACGAGCTGGGCATGCGACTGGTCGAACTGGGGTCGCTCGCCGTGCACCAGGACCGGCTGGTCCGCGCCGCCAAACCACAGCTGGCCGAATTGCATCGGGCGACAGGACTTGTCGTGCATCTCGCGGTTCTGGACGGTTCGGACGTGGTGTATCTGGACAAGGTCGGCGACCGCGTGTGCGACGGCCTGCCCACCCGGGTCGGCGGTCGTCAGCCTGCGCACTGCACCGCGGTCGGCAAGGCGATGCTGGCCTACCGCGATGCGGACGCCGAGGTGGACCTGCACACCCGCAAGACCCGCTACTCGATTGCCGGCAGCGCTCAACTGGCCGTCGAATTGGCCAAGGTCCGGGCACACGGCGTCGCCTTCGAGCGGGAGGAATCGCTGCTCGGCTTCGGTTGCGTCGCGGCCCCGATCGGCGGTCCGGGTGAGGCCGTGGCGGCGGTGTCGGTGTGCGGCCCGATGAATCGCATGGCCTTCGACCAGCGACTCGCCGCGCCGGTACGCATGACGGCCATGAACATCTGGCGCAATGCCGAGGACGGCCCGCAGCGGGTGGCTCCCACGCTGCAACCGTTGCGGCCCTTGGCACCCCGCCGGCCGGCCGCCGCCCTGCAATACGCGTGAACCTCGACCCGCAGATCGCCGCGCTGCTCGACACATTGGACGCCGGCTTCCCGCCGGTGCACACCATGACCGGCGCACAGGCCAGGGCGGTGATCCGGTCGCGGTTCGTCCCGGCGGCCGAACCCGAACCCGTTGGGGAGGTCCGCGACGACGTGGTGCCCGGCCCCGGCGGCGACATCCCGGTCCGCATCTACCGGCCCCCCGGCGACGATTTACCGGTGCTGGTGTACGCCCACGGCGGCGGGTTCGTGTTCTGCGACTTGGACAGCCACGATGCCTTATGCCGGAATATCGTCAATCACGTTGGTGTGATTGTGGTTTCGGTGGAGTATCGGCTGGCCCCCGAACACCGGTGGCCCGCGGCGGCCGAGGATGTCTATGCCGTCGCCCGGGCAGCGGTCAACGGCGTGTTCGGCGGCGACGCGGGCCGGGTCGCCGTCGGCGGTGACAGTGCGGGTGGGAACCTGGCCGCCGTCACCGCACTGATGGCCCGGGACCGCGGCGGCCCGGACCTGGTCGCGCAGTTGCTGATCTACCCGGTGATCGCAGCCGATTTCCACACCGAGTCCTACCGGAGGTACGGCCGCGGCTACTACAACCCGAAGACCGCCATGCAGTGGTATTGGGACCAGTACGTGCCGGTGCCGGGCGACCGCACCCATCCCTACGCCGCGCCGCTACACGCCGACCTGACCGGATTGCCTCCGGCCGTCATGGTGATCGCCGGCCACGATCCGCTGCGCGACGAGGGTCTGGCCTACGCCGCGGCGCTCGAGTCAGCGGGAGTGTCGGTGGTGCTACTCCAATTCGACGGCGGCATCCACGGTTTCATGAGCATGCCGATGCTGGACATCGCCCTGCAAGCGTACGGCCAGGCATGTGCTGCCCTGTCCGCGCTGGTGTCGCGAACGTGACGGCGCCGCTGTCGTCCCGCCGGAGATTCGCGCCGGCGCGCCAATTCGCGACCGCGGGTTGCCGATGACTGAGGGCAAGGTGTACGTAATCGACCGGGTGGTGACCCGACCGGGGTGCGCGCGCCGGTTCGTCGACACCTATCTGGCCGAGTACGCACCAGGTGCGCGGCAGCGCGGCATGACGTTGCGTGAGGTGCTGGTCAGCCCACCGATCTGGTTCGACGACGACGTCAACACCGTCACCATCACCTGGACGCTGCCCAGCGTGCCGGCGTGGTGGGAGATGACCTGGCAAGGCAGACCGGATCCGGCGCTGGGTGAATGGTGGTCTCGCAACGCCGAATTGGTGATGGAGCGAACCCGGTCGTTCGCCGCAGCGGCCGACGCCGTGGACGGCCTGTGCGATGTATAGCGTCACCCGTCTGCTCGACGTAAACGCCGGCGACAGGGACCGGATCCTTGCCGAGGTCCGTGCCCGCACCGCCCACGCGCCCCGTCGTATCGTGGCACCGACCATGCCCGGGTCCCGCAACGGTGGCGACGTACTGGTGCACTTGCGGTTCCCCTCCGAAAGCCAATGGCGTTCGCTGCAAGAAGATTTCGACGCGGCACTGACCGATTCGGCGATCACCCGGGTCAACGGGGTCGACTACACCGGCGACCTGACCCACACCGGCAGCACCCGCGGCAGCGTGTACCGCACCCTGTTGCTCCGGGTCATGCCGGCAACCGGCGCCGCCACGCTGGCGCGGTTCGAAGACGAGTTACGCTCGATACCGCGCCATGTGCACACCATCACCGCCTGGCAGCTGAGCCGGGCCGCCGCAACGGTAGGTGCTACACCCTGGACGCACGTCTTCGAGCAGGAGTTCACCGACGTCGACGGTCTGGCCGGCCCCTACCTGATGCACCCGATCCACTGGGCGGTGGTGGACCGTTGGTTCGACCCGGAATGTCCCGACGTCATCGTCCGGGACCGGGTTTGTCACAGCTTCTGTGCGCTGCCCGCCCGCTGAACCGGGGTGCTAGGCGTCTATTCGCGCATCCGGCGGGGGACGCAACGGCGCCAAGATCGTGGTGCCGTCCAGCGAATGAACGTCGATGCGCTGCGACCACGGATAGTGCAGGCTGAAGGCCAGCTGCCCGGTGCGTTGCGCGGCGGGCAGCTGACACATCGCCAGCACCGTCTCGGCCAGATACTCCACCGGCTCGGTGGGGAAAGTGTCCGGAATCAGTTGCGCCGCACCGGGAGTACGGACGGCCGTCGATGGACCGACGCAGTTGACCGCGATGTTGTCGTCGAGTAGTTCGGCGGCCACACCCTGGGTGAACCGGTGCAGCGCGGCTTTGCAGGATGCATAGATCACATCGCCGGCGGTCTTGTTGTAGTCCCGGTAGGGACGGCTCGGTGGGAGTCCGGTGACCGATCCGATGTTGACGATCCAGCCGCCACCGTGGTCGCGCATGGTCGGGACTACGGCTTTGGTGAGGACGAACGGGATCCGCAGGTAGTGCTCGACGGTCCGGTCGAAGGTCTGCAGTGTCATGTCCTCGACCGGTGCGTAGTCGGCGAAACCGGCGTTGTTGACCAGGATGTCGATGCGGCCGGCGCGGTCGATCACCTGGTCGAACAGCGAGTCGCGCTGCGCGGGGTCGTCGAGGTCGGCCGCGACGCCGATCGCGCGACCACCGGCAGCCTCGATCATCGCGATCGTCTCGCCGATGGTGCCGGGCAGTACCGTGCCCGCACCGGACCGCGTCGATGACGACGGCGACCAGGACCGCGCTGTCACCACCACGGTGGCGCCTTCGGCGGCCAGCCGCTGTGCGATCGCCCGGCCGATGCCGCGGCTGCTGCCGGTCACCAAAGCCGTTCTGCCGTGCAGCAATCGGGTCATCGCAGGTCGAAGTGTTCTTCGATGGGCGCGCGGTGCTGGTGCCACAGGTCGACCAGGCGGTACGGGGTGGCGACCACCACCCGTCCCGATCCGGAACGGTAGTAGGTGTGCGCGCTGGGGGTGTGGCACCACACGGTGCCGGCCATCGTCTGATCGATGCCTGCGACGTAGTCGTCGTAGGCCTGCCGGGTGACTTCCATCACCGATGCGCCGCGCAGCGCCATCAATTGCAGGCATTCGATGACGTAGTGCGCCATCACCTCCATCGAGAAGTTGGCGCCCGCGCCGTGGCCGGGGCTGTAGTTGGGTGCTGAGTTGACGAACAGGTTCGGGAATCCGGGCACGGTGCCGCCGCGGTAGGCGGCCGGGCTGTCACCCCACTCGTCGGCGAGCTTGCGGCCGTCGCGGCCACGAATGTCGATAGTGGACAGGAAGTCCAGATGATACCCGGTGGCGTAAATGATGACGTCCAGGTCGATCTGCCGACCGTCTTGGGTGACAATGCCTTTCGCGTTGACCGCGGCCGGTTCGCTGGCCTCGACATCGACGTGATCGCGGGTCAGCGCCGCGTAGTAACCACCGGGGTCGCGAATGATCCGCTTGCCGTAGGGCGCGAAGTCGGGGGTGACCTTCTTCGCCAATTCGCTTCCCGCACCGAAAGTCCGGTCGATGTAGTCCAGGCACATCTGCAGCAGCACGTCATTGGCCGCCGAGATGGACAGGTGGTTTTCGGCCCATTGCGGGTCCCGCAGGATGACCGGATAGTTGTTGTCCGCGGTACCCCAGTACGACTTCAGCCGGTTCCAGTTCGCGTAGTACGGCAGGTGCCGGCCGAGGTAGCGGCGATGTTCGGGAACGTCGTCGGTCAGCCGCTTGCGTGGTGCGACCCAGTGCGGCTGCCGTTGGAATACGGTCAGGTGCGCGACCTCGTCGACGCAGGCGTCGACGATCTGCACCGCCGTGCACCCGGCGCCGATCACCGCGACCCGGCGTCCGCCCAGATCCAGCGCAGGATCCCACTGCGCCGAGTGAATACTGTTGCCGGCGAACGTTTCTCGTCCGGGCAGGTCCGGCCAGCGCGGGCGGTTGAGGTAGCCGGCCGCGGTGATCACGACGCGCGCGTAGCTGACGTCGCGGTTGCCGTCGCGGTCGACCGCGTGGATCTGCCACTGCGCGCGTTCCTCGTCCCACCACAGGGCTTCGACTTCGGTGCGGAACCGGGTGCGGTCGCGCAGGCCATGCTTATCGGCCAGCGCCACCAGGTAGGCCTGGTATTCGGCGCCCTGCGGGTAGTAGCTGGTCCAATCCGGGTTCACCTCGCGTGACAGCGAGTAGTAGGCCGACGGGGTGTCCACGCCGATTCCGGGATAGGTGGTGGTCAGCCAGGTCCCGCCGACCTCGTCGTTGCGATCGAAGATCCGGTAGTCGACCCCGGCATCGGCGGCGGCCAGCGCGGCGATGATGCCGGCCAGGCCGGCGCCGATGATCGCCACGTTGGTGGTCCGCGGAATCGGCACGGTGCGTGGCAGGGTCGGCTGGGACAGCTGAAAGCCGCCCTGCTCGAGCAGCAATGGCACGAACTCGTCGTCTACCTGGCCGCCCAGCGCCACCGGCAGCAGCCGCCGAAACATCGCCGGATCGTCGGCGGCGAGCGCACCCGCCGACCGCTCGGCGCCGAGGGCGGCCACCACCGCGTCGACCAAAGCTTCGGCAGTGGCCGGATCGGTGACCCCGGCGCGCTCGGGCGGATCGGGCACGTGGGAGATCCGCGGCCCGAAGGTGTCAACCACCGACGGGTCGCCGGTGAGTTGGGCCAGCACCGCGACCAGGACGCCCGGATCGGCGGCGCGCAGGTTGGCCCGGAGTTCGTCGAGGCACACGGTCATGTGGCTCAGTATCGGAGGCACCAGGTGCAGTTGCGGCGGTCGTTTCCTCTCAGCGGGACACCTAACTCGGTGTCGCGGCAACCGCCAAAAAGCCAGTCCCTACAGTTGCCAGCATGAGCAACCCCCTGGAAATCACCGACTCCGGACCGATCCGGACCTGGACGATCAACCTGCCCTCAGTCGGCAACGCGATCACCGGCAAGGATGTGATCGCCGCGTTCGAAGCCGCGGTGGACTCCGCCAACCTCGACACCGAGATCCGGGCGGTGATCCTGACCGGTGAGGGCAAGATCTTCTCGGCCGGCGGCAACGTCAAGGAGATGGCCGACAAGACGAGCATCTTCGGCCTCGACGCGCTCGACCAGCGCTACGCCTACGTGGACGGAATTCAGCGCATTCCGCGGGCGCTGGGGCGCCTCGAAGTACCGCTGATCGCCGCCGTCAACGGCGCCGCGATCGGCGCCGGCTGCGACGTCGCGATGATGTGCGACATCCGAATCGCTTCCGAGCGTGCGTCTTTCGCGGAGAGCTTCGTTCAGCTCGGCCTCATTCCCGGGGACGGCGGCACCTGGTTTCTGCAGCGCGCCGCCGGCTACGAGCGGGCCGCGGAGATGACCTTCTCCGGTGACCGCGTCGACGCGGCGACGGCCCTGGAGTGGGGTCTGGTCAGCCGGGTGGTGCCGCACGACGACCTGCTGCCGGCGGCGCGGGAACTCGCCGAGCGGATCGCCAAGAACCCCCCGCACGCGCTGCGGATGGCCAAGCGGTTGTTGCAGGAGTCGCGCACCGGTTCCCTGGAGACGACACTGGCCATGGCCGCCGCCATGCAACCACTGGCCCACCGCGATCCCGAGCACGAGCAACGCATCGCCAAGTGGCGGACACGGCAGTGATCAGGCTGGTGCCGCCCGCCGGAATCGACGACGCAGCGACCCGGGAATTACGCGCCGAGGTGCGCATGTTCGTCGCCGAGCAGATCGCGGCGGGCGCGTTCACCCCGTCCGTCGACGCGTGGCTGACCCGCTGGGACGAGAACTTCACCGCGGCGTTGGCCGAGCGCGGTTGGCTCGGTATGACCGTGCCGGCCGAGTACGGCGGGCACGGTCGCTCGTTTCTGGAGCGATTCGTGGTCACCGAGGAGCTACTGGCCGCCGGCGCCCCGGTGGCCGCGCACTGGATCGCCGACCGCCAGATCGTGCCGTCGCTGCTCAAATACGGCACCGAAGCGCAGAAGCGGCACTTCTTGCCGCGGATCGTGCGCGGCGAGTGCTTCTTCGGCATCGGGATGAGCGAACCGGACTCCGGCTCCGACCTGGCCAGCGTCCGCACCAAGGCCGAGCAGGTGGAGGGCGGCTGGACGCTGTCGGGCACCAAGGTGTGGACCTCGGGGGCACACCTGGCGCACGCCTTCATCGCGCTGGCCCGCACCGCGCCGGTAGACCCGTCGAACCGCCATGCCGGGCTCAGCCAGTTCCTCGTCGACCTGCACGGCCCCGGGATCGAGGTGCGTCCGATCATCTCGATGAACGGCGCGCACCACTTCAACGAGGTCATCTTCGACAACGCGTTCGTGCCCGACAACATGGTGTTCGGCGAGATCGGCGACGGCTGGAAGCAGGTCACCTCCGAGCTGAGCTTCGAACGCAGCGGGCCCGAACGATTCCTGTCCACGTTCGGATTGCTGGCGGCCTGCGCCGACCGGATGGCCGCCAACACCATCCCCCGCGACGCCGGTCTGGGAAGACTGGTGGCGCGGGTCGCGGGCCTGCACCAGATGTCCACCGCGGTGGCCGGGGCGCTGGAGCGCCACGAGCCGGCCGACGTGCCTGCGGCGGTCGTCAAAGTGCTGGGCACCACCACCGAGGGTGACATCGCCGAATTCGCCGACCTGCAGGACTCCCCCGACGCGATCTTCACGGAGTTGACGCGGGCAGCGGTGGATCAGCGGCCCGGCTTCACCCTGCGCGGCGGCACCAACGAGGTGCTGCGCGGGGTCATCGCGCGCGGATTGGGGATGCGATGAGTGTCGACCCGGACCTGGTGGACATGATGGGCGCCGTCTTCGCCGAGTACGCCCACGACCCGAAGCTGTGGCAGCGGCTCGATGAGCTGGGGCTGGTGCGGTTGACCGGCGCCGAAGAACACGGCGGCAGCGGAGCCGGCTGGTTCGAAGCCGCCGAACTGCTCAGTGCCGCGGCCCGTCATGGAGCACGAATCCCGTTGGCGGAACACGACTTATTGGCATGCTGGCTGCTGGAGTCCAGCGGGCTGGCGGTCGACGGCGCGGTGCGCACGGTGTGCATGCTCGACAAGCAGGGGCGCGCTCGTGACGTGCCTTGGGCGGACACGGCCGACCGTGTGGTGGTCGTATGGCGCGGTGACGGCGGATTCCAGGTCGCCGATGTCGCCGCCGAGGAGCTCACGATCACCCCGGGCGCCAACCTGATCGGCGAACCCCGCGACGAAGTGGCCGCCTCTTTGACCGGGCTGCAGGGCGTGCAGGTGGGTTTACCGCTGGTCACCCAGCTGCGGCTGAAGTCCGGGCTGGTGCGCGCCATTCAGGTGTGTGCCGCACTCGATCAGATTCTGCAACTGTCCATCGAGCATGTGAGTTCGCGCATCCAGTTCGGCCGTCCGCTGTCGAAATTCCAGGCCGTGCAGAACCTGGTCTCCGATATCGCCGCCGAGGCCGCACTCGCCCGGGCTGCCACCGAGGCCGCGCTGGCCGTCGGGGTCACCAGCGACTGGGCGGCGGAAAATCTGGAATTCCTTGTCGCCGTGGCACGTTCGTGCGCAGGGCATGCGGCTTCGGTGGTGGTGCGCAACGCGCATCAGGTGCACGGGGCGATCGGCACCACCCGTGAGCACCGGTTGCACGAATTCACCCGGGCCGCTCTGGCGTGGCGGTCGGAGTTCGGTTCGGTGCGGTACTGGGACGACCAGGTCACCGACTCGGCGATGTACGCGAGCGCCGGAGGACTGTGGGGGCTGATCACCGGATCCTGATCACTGTTCCACTCACCGGACAACTGCGGTGCCGCCACGACCGGGCCGGGGTTGACTGCCCATCATGAACACCGACATCAGCCTGCCCGAACTACAGGAGTTCATTGGCGAATTCTGGTACCACTACGACGAAGCGCACTACGACGAGCTGGCCGCGCGCTACGCGCAGGACGTCCGCTACATCAGCCGAAGTGACAGCGGCGCAAGCCCATTCGAAGAATTGATGTCACCGGAATTGCACGGCCGTGCCGCGGTGCTGGAATGGCTTGCGGAGCACCGCGAGCAGAGCCCCTACCCGCTGCGCCACCACGCCACCAACCTGCACCGCATCAGCAGCGACGGTGTGGTGACGCGGGCACGGTTCTACATCCTGGTCAACCAGATCGCCGACTTCGTGCCGTTCGCGGTGTCCAGCGGTATCAGCGAAGTCGGGGTACGCCGCGACGGTGACGGACTGCAGATCACTGACATGGAGGTTGTACTGGACACCACCAACTCGGTGCTGCTGGCCGAGCGGCACGCAGCAAGCACCGCCGGGTCGTGAGCGTCCGCGACGCGTTCTGCGGCGGTGTGGCCGTGATCACCGGCGCCGGCGCGGGGATCGGTGCGGGACTGGCGCGGTACGCGAACCGGTTGGGCATGACCGTCGTCCTGGCCGACATCGATGCCGACGCCGTCGCGGCGCTGCACGACGAACTCGGTGGCGGGGCCGTCGATGTGGTGTGCGACGTGCGTGACCCGGATGCGGTGCAGGACTTGGCCGACCGTACCTACCGCGATATCGGTCCGGTGCGGTTACTGGTCAACAACGCCGGAGTCGAGCAGTTCGGGTACTTGTGGGACACCCCGCTGGACAACTGGCAACGCGTGGTCGACGTCAATATCAGCGGCGTCTTCCACGGGGTCCGGGCGTTTCTGCCGAAGATGATGGCTACCGACGATCCGGCGTGGGTGTGTGGAATCTGTCCTCGGTCGGCGGCGTGGTGGCGATCCCGTTGCAGGCGCCCTACATCATGAGCAAGCACGCGGTGCTCGCGATGACCGAGTGCCTGCGCCTCGACGTCGAGAAAGCCGGGCACGGCAACCACATTCACGTGCAGGCGGTGCTGCCCGGCGCCGTGGTTTCCAACATCTTCGAGTCGGCGGGCGGGGTCGATGGGGGCGGTGACACCGCTTCGGCCGAGGCGCAGCGCGCGGCCATGCTGGACATTAAGGCCGCGGCCATGGATCCGCTGGCGGCCGCGCAGACGTTGTTCGAGCAAGCAGCGAAGGGCCGGTTCTATCTGGTGACCCAGGATTCGGTCACCTCGGCCATGAAGCAGCGAGCCGAAGTGCTTGCCGCGCAAAGTCCTCCGGCTCTGAAATGACGCTGGATCCCGACGCCGCGGCACGGGTCGCCTCATTTGGTGATCTCCCGCCGATGCGGGTGCGCGGTCTGGCCGCGGTGCGGGCGGCGATCGAAGGCGCTCCCCTGCCCGAAAACATGCCGGCGATGTGCGACGTGACCGAGACTCTCGCGGATTCCGTTCCGGTCCGGATCTATCGTCCGACAACCGATTCCGTCGGTCCGGTGTTGGTGTACTTCCACGGCGGCGGGCTGGTGATGGGGTCCAATCACTCCTTCGAACCGCTGGCCCGCGCGCTGGCGGCAGCATCGGGAGCGATCGTCGTCGCCGTCGACTATCGATTGGCGCCCGAATCGCCGCCACCGGCACAGTTCGACGACGCTTACGCCGCCACCGAGTGGGCCGCCCGACAACCCTGGACCGACGACCTCGTCGTCGTGGGCGACAGCGCGGGCGGCGCCTTGGCGGCCGGGGTGGCGCTGGCCGCGCGTGATCGCCACGGTCCGGGCATTTGCTTGCAGGTGTTGTTGTATCCCGGTCTGGATCGCGACATGACCGCTCCGTCGATCATTTACCTGGCCGATGCCCCGATGCTGTGCCGCGACGATATCGACTACCTGCACGGCCTCGCCCACTGCGATGCCGACCCCTATCTCGTCCCGGCCTACGCCGAGGATCTCAGCGGGCTGCCGCCGGCCATCGTGGTGACGGCGGGCTGCGACCCGATCAGGGATTGGGGCGAACGCTACGCCGACCGGCTGCGCGAGGCGGGCGTGCAGACCACCCTCACCCGCTATCCGGGGATGTACCACGGGTTCCTGATGCGGCCCGAGGCGACGGCACGCGGCCGGCTGGCGATCGCCGAACTCGGCGGCCTGCTGCGCGCCAAATTCGCTCATCCGCTGCCCTTTTGCGACAAGACATCGTCATTGCCAACCCCATAAGGAGACGACAGATGCTCACCGACGAGCGGCGCCGCGAACTTTCCGACGTGTTACGCCCGGCCGCCCCGCCGCGCGAGGTCGACGACGTCTACACCGACGACCAACGCGAACGACTGCTGGACGTGGTGCGCACCGAAGGGCCGTGGCGGTTGATTATCGCCCAGCACTTCGCCTCGGCCGACGAATTGATCGCGACGATGAGCGGACTGTTCCCCGACGGCTACACGCCGTCGCTGGATCTTTTCCTCACCCCGACGTTCCGCGGATATTTAGCCAACTACGGCGCGGTGCTCTATCCGCAGCTGCACGACTGCTTCTACAACGAGCGGTTCCTGCAACTGGCCAAGGATTACTGGAACGCCGAGTACGCCAAGCCGGAAATGATGCTGTTCAACATCAACGGGCCGTGCGCCAATCGCGATCCGGGACATCTGGATGCGCCGAGTTTCCGCGGCGTGCGGCACGAGAACGCACCGACCTGGCTCACCAGCGTGATGGGCAAGTCCGGCCTGTTTCGCGACTATCTGATCAAGATGGCTCAGGTGATCACCTGGTTCTCTTTGGACGGCACCAGCGGCTTCACCTATTGGCCCGATGGTCCACTCAAGGCGCCGCGGCGGGTGCTGCCGCCGATCTACAACCGCGGCGTGCTGGTGCAGAACGAGATGATGGTGCATCGCGGGGAGGCCAACGGGCCACTGGAACAACAGATTCCGTCGGGCCTCGGCTTCGACACCGTGTTCACCGGTGATCCGGACGAAAAAGATTGCTGGCTATTGAAGAACGACGAGCAGGTGATCGCCCGCCACCGCACCGACGAACTGCGTTTCCTGGTGCACTGGTCGGCCGAGGTGTTCACCGACCGAGACGAGCTGAAGAAGAACATGGAAGGCTGCGACGACCTGACCATCGAGAAGGCCATCGACATCATGGTCGACGACATCAACGCCCGCGGCGGCAAGCTCGACATCCCGAGCGAGCCATTGCATGATCCTGCGTTCATCGCCGCGCTGAACGCCGCCTATGACATCGGCGGGCCGACGGTCTATCCCGAGGACGCACCGATCAGCGCATTTTCCATTTGATCCTGCGGTGAGGGCACAGAAGTTCGAGTGCACCGCGCCGCCAGCGCAGTGTCAACGAAGCGCTACCGCACCACTACCGTGCTCGGCACCCGGGGCTCGGCCAGGTGCCGGTGCGACGGCGGCCGCCGGCCACCCTCGTCGGTGATGCCGTAGCGTTCGGCCAGTTCGGCGCCGATGAACGTCTGCCCGCTGAGCTCATCCAGCGCCGGGTCGCCGTACAGCGCATCGATCAAATAACCGGTGAACTCCGGGGTTTCGGCATGTTCGGCGGTCTTCGCCAGCGCTGCTGCGTTGCCGGCGAACGCGCCGCGCAGTCGCTCGGTGAGCAGGATGCCCATCCAGATCGAAGCCGTCGCGACACCCGTGCCGCGGAAGTCGACGGCCATGTCGGCAACCATTTTGTCCACCCCGGCCTTCTGAGCCCCGTAGGCCGGCCCGTGCATGTAGCACACCGACCCCGGGGACGAGGTGAAGGCGATCAGGCCCCGCTGCTGCGCGACGAGCAGCGGCGCGGCGTACCACGACGCCACATAAGAAGACCGCAGCCCGACATTCAGCACGTCGGCGAGAGCAAGGGGCTTCTCCCAGAACGGTTTTGGGCTCACCAGTTCGTCGGAGATGACGGCGGCATTGTTGACCAGCAGATCCAGCCGCCCCTCAGCGGATGCCACCTGCCCGAACAGCGCGGCGACGGCATCGTCGTCGCTGTGGTCGACGCGAACGGCAACGCCCCCAGCGGGCGCCTCAGTGATGCTGCGTCCCGTCCCATACACCCGCCACCCTTGCGCACTCAATGCCGTGGCGATACCAAGGCCCGCACCGCGACTGGCCCCGGTTACCACCGCGACCCTGGCCGAGTCAGTCATCTTGTGCGACCTGCGGTTGGCGGGGCCCGATGAGGGCTGCGCAGACGAACAACACCGACGTGGCGGCAGCCACGGCCACCAGCACCCCCGAATTGAGCAGATATCGGTCGTCGACAGCAGAGAAGCCGACCGCGTCCCTCACTTCGCGAACCGCCAGCGCCGGAAAGGTAAGGCATAACACCGGGGTAGCAACAGCGATGACAGCACATCCACAGGCCAGAAACCACAGCCGTCGCAGGTGCGTGCCTCCGATGAGGGCAAGGACCGCTAGGACGGAACTGATCAGGACGATCCACCCGGCCGCACCGACGGTGTCGATTTCTCCGCCGTAATACCGTGCGTGCTCGCCGACGTAGTTGCCCAGACCGTTCCACCGCAGCGACACTTGCGGACCGTCGAAAACGACCCACGGCAGCAGTGTCAGAGCGGCCGCCGTAACGCCTGCCATCGCGGCAGCCAGCAACAGGGCGTAGGTTGCGCGCCCGCTGTGAATTCGGTTGCCGCTCATCAAAATTCATAACCTTCGTCGTCGTTCTCGCGGTCGAGTCCATCGCGTTTTCGGATGAACATCCGCCACTGATGCTGGATCTGACGCTCGCAGTATTCCTCGATACGCAACCGTTCGTCGGTCGGGATTTGACCGCCGTTACCAGGGTTGTCGTCAAGCCAGTCCTCGATCGCTTCATTGACCATGGCCTGATACTTGCGTCGGAAGTCGTCGGCATCGGGGTCATCCGGCGACTCTTCGACCTCAGTGACGACATCGGGGTGCGCCTCGAGCAGGTGCGGCGGAAGCTTGCCCGTCCGCAGGGCATAGAGCACCTCCGGAGGCAGATGCGAGGTATCAGCCACAGCTAAGTCCCGAGGTGATCCGGCCAACCCGGCGAGGAAACCGGACCCTTGTCCACAGGGGGCGGATCGGCCGCACACTCAGGATCCCATGGCGGGTACATCGAGAGGAACTTACTCGTATACCAATCGCCGAACACTGACGCGACCGGCGCACGCGCTGGACCTTTCTGATTCGAGGGCGGAGCGACCCCAGTCCGTTGAAAAGTAATGGTGCGCTTGAAAATTCCGTAGTTGTCCGGGAACGAACCGTTGAGCGAGACTTCACCGGCGTAGCAGACGGTTGCCGTCGCCGAACCATCGGGTGCCACCGCGAAGTTGAGCACCCAGTTGGTATAGAAGCCTTTAGCCGGGAGGCCCGTTCCCAACCAGTCATAGCTCCGATCCCGGGCGGCTTTGGCAAAACCTGGATACGAACCTTCGGCTCGGTCGACGTTGTCGTCGGCGACGTGATTGGCTTCGGTGTAGGCGCGAATGTAGGTGCCCTCCGAGCTCATCAAATCGACCGCCGGTGTTACCACCCAATGCTCGGCATACAGCACATTGCGCGGTATCTGGTAGCCGGCCGGCGCGGCGATCGAAGTAGTCGGCACCTTGGAAGTGGCCGGGGTGTGCGCGCAAGAGCAGCTGACCAACACCAGCACACCCGCCACCGCGCAGGTAATGCTCGCAAAGGCGCGGCCAATTACTGAATCGACGAGCACGTCAGCGCCCGGGCGGCGTGGACACGTTTCCAGGATCGGGCAGCCCGACCGGATCGATCACGGTATTGTCCGTGCCGTACGCATAGGATTCGCGCCAGCCGCCAACCTTCAGCTGGCCGCCTTGTTCGAGGTTCGAGTAAATCTGTATAAAATCGTCCCTGTTTTTTGTGACAGCGTTCCAGTCCAGTTTCCAGCCATTGTTACCGTCCGGCACGAAGAAATTCACCGGGCCGTTGCGCGTCTGCACATTCTGAAAAGCGCCGACCACCGACGGGTCGCGAACCTCATAGCCTTCGACAATGCTGTAGTCGTGATAGATCTGGTCGGTGAGAACCTTGAACTGGCGGTCGTTGGCAGCCAGCGCTGCTGCGACGGGATCCACCGGCGCATTGCCTGGCGTTACCGGGGGGATCTCGTCGAGTTTCAAGTACGGGTTGTATCCGTCGATGACCATTTTGCCGAGGAATGACAAAGCGTCACCGCCGGGGAGCTTACTCAAGGGCAACGCCCCGAAAACATCGCTGAGCATACCTTTCCTGCTGTCCCAGTCGGCCGATCTCTGGTTGTAGTCCAAGATCCGGGCGGTGTCGCCGTTGCGTTTCATGTCTTCGAGTTCCGCCTGGTAACCATTGTGCAGTGCCGTTTCCAGCTGGCCGGCGGCACGCGCATACTCGACTCTGCCGGTCTCGCCGAAACGCTCGGCATAGTAGTGATCCCACGATGCGCCCGCAGCTTGCAGCGCCACCGCCGAGGCTTTGTCCGACGACAGCACTTCGAAGAGATTCTGAAACTCAGTCGAGTTCTTAAAACCGGGAATACCGGACGTGTCGATACCCGGCACCTCGACACCGCCGAGATTGCCGAAGTAGGGAGTGAGGTTGCGCGTCAACGCCTGAACCAGCTCCGGATCGCGCTGTCCCAGACTTTCGAAGCGGCCGCTCGGATGGTCTCCGTAGTCGAAGATCGGGATTCGTCCGCCCAATAATTCATGATTGTTTGCGGTCAGGTGAGCCAGCGAATCAGCGGCCACGGCCGCCTCGTGTCCCTCGAAACCGGGGGTGTGCGCGTTGGGACCAATCCAATCCAGCATGTCTTTCCAGCCATGGTCATTCGGGCCGAATTTCGCGGTTGCCAGAGAAGTAAATGCTTGGTTGTTGTCGAAGTGGCCACCATTGACCCGATCCATTGCCGGTCCGGCATGCAGGAAGTCGGTCACCGCTTGGTGATCGATGGAAGCGTTCGACATCATCGCGCTGACCGTGTTGTTGATTTGGCCTTCGGTGAGGTAATTGCCGGCATTCCGCTTAGGCGCATCGGGATCAGAAACCAAAGAAACCTTCGAATGCTCGCCCGCGGCGATTCGCGACGCCTGATTCAGCATTGCCCGGTCCACGTCCGACCCCAGGCCCAATGCTCTGTTGCCCCTGCCCAGCATGTCATTCATCGCGTTGAACTGCGTGATCGGAATCGACTTGGCCGCCACCTCCGGGTTGGTCCCGAGCACTGTCACCGGGTCTTTGGTGAGCAATTCCCGCACCTTGGCGGGAAGCGTATTCAGACCTCCGTTGCCACCCAGCGCCGTGTGGATATTGGGGTTGCCCATCATCCGCATGCCGTCGCCCATTGCCCCCTGCAAGCCATATTTGCCCATCGCCGCGTCGATGGCTGCCGGCGATTGGCCATCCATCGCTTGCATCAACGACGTCAGGTAGTCGAACTGGCCCTGGGGCATATTGGCCGGCCTGCCACTCGCCAACGCCGCCAATTCCTCTGGCGTCCACGATGTCAACGCGGCACGCACCCGAGCTACCTGCTGGGGTGTCGCATTTCCGGCCAGCACGGCACTTGCGTCGTCGCGAGCCTGTTGTCCGCCCACCAAGCCCGCCGCCAGCGGGGCGGCGGCACCGATGTCGTTCTTCGCCGCGTTGATCGCGTTCTTGGTGTTGGTATCGGCGACCCCCAGTTCGCCCGCGAGCTTCTGCAGGTTCGTGGTCGCGGTCTTGGCTTCCTCGCCGCGCTTAGCCTTGAGATCGTCCATCGCGTGCTGGGCGTCCTGCTCGGTGCTACCCGTCAGAACCATGGCCAGCTTGCCCATGCCGTAGTTGTAGTTGTCGGTGACAACCCAGTCCTCGGAGACGTTGAAAGAGTCGTTTTCCAGGCCCTTGGCCTGATTGCGCAGACTGTCGATCATCGGCTGCATCGTCGTCTTGCCGTTTTCGTACGCCGTGGCCAGCGCTTCGTAGCCCGCGGCGACTTTGCGATCCTGGGCCAGCTCCCGGTCGGCCCGCCCGTCACACGCGTTCTGGGTGTCGCCCTTCCAGTCCAACCCGTGCACGGAGTTACGGACGCTTTCGGCGGCCTCCAACATCTTGCGGCCCACCTCGCGCGTCGGAGCGGCGAGATCACCCAGCGCGTTGGCGTTTGCCTTATATACGACTGATTTCTGCGGACGCGTCAAGAATCAACCCCCCGGACGTCCTCGGCTATGAAGGAAATGATCCGGAACTAGGCAGCCGGGTTCATATCACCCAGCGCTGTCATCGCCTTTCCGACTGTCCTGGTCAGCAACTCCTGCCTCGCCTGCGCGGGTAATACTTGATCAAGTACATCCATCAAGGTCACCGACGTGCGGATCATATCGGCCAACTTCTCGTATCGTCCTGCGACGACCCGCAGCGAGTCGTCCACCGCTTCCTGCACACCACCCAGAGCGCCTGCGGTCTCGAAGCCGGCCAAACCACCAGCAGCACTTCCCGTATCCGGTGCGTGGATCGCGGCCACAGTTGTCTTGGCTGCGGCGATGGTTTTCACCCCGGCCAGCACGTTTTGCACGTTCACCTCGAGTAATGGCGCCACTCGCCTCCCCCTCCGCACGATCGCAGCGATCCAAATCGAACCCTAATGCACGGCGTAGGACAATATCCGCACGAGATTCAGCAGCAGGTGTGTACTCAGTCGGCAGAATTCGGCCGCGTCCGCCCCTACGAGCCGTCGACGACGACGAGTTCTCCAGCCGCAACGGCATCCTCGATCGATGCACGCAGCGCCGAGCAGACCAGGAACGGGGCCCGATGATGCCCGGCGATCCGGTCGGCCTCGCGGCGTTCCAGGCACGCGTCTGACGCCGCCGCGTTCCATTGCACGCTGGTCTGGTTCCAGCTGCTCTTGCGGACCAGCACCCGCGCACCGCATCGGCGGCACCCGACAGGTGCCATCGGCATGTCGTCGAGCCGGTTGTCGGTCCGCATCGCTGCAGAGGTTAACGGCTGGCTGAGCCCGCGCGGGCAGCCAAGTTCGCCTCGATCTCCTTCATCCATGCCTCGTGCGGTCGCGTGGTGTCCAGCTCAAATTCGAAGCGGTCCACCATGTCTGGCTGCACGTCGGCGACATCGACGTAGAACTGGTCGTACCAGCGCCGCAGTTGGTAGACCGGTCCGTCCTCCTCGACCAGCAACGGGTTGTCGATGCGCGCCTTGTGCCGCCAGATCTCGACGTCTTGCTCGAAGCCCATCTTCACGTAGTCGCCGAGGCTGATCGCGGTCTGCATAGCCTGCTCGTCGGGCAGCCTCGACGACTTCTTGACGATAATTCCGTATTGCAGCACAAAGGAACTCGCGTCGATCGGATAGTGGCAGTTGATCAGGATGGTCCGCTGGTCGCCGTCGTCGTAGTGGTAGGTCAGGTCGTCGATCATGAACGACGGCCCGAAATACGATGCCACCGACGTGGTGCCGAGCAGCGCCACACCTCCGGACCCCATGTCGGGCCGGCCCTCCCCGTTCATGTACTGGGTGGCCACGTGGCCTTCGAAGATGTTCTTGAAGTAGGTGGGCAGCGAGCCGTGGATGTAGAAGAAGTGGGCCATGTCGACAACGTTGTCGATGATCTCGCGGCAGTTGCTGCCGACCACGGTGGTGTACCAGTGCCAATCGGTCCATTCGTCGCTGGTTGCTCCGTCGATGCGCGGAATGGTGACCTCGGGCGGCGGCGGGTGGTGCTCCGGGTCGTTCCAGACGAACAGCATGCCGTCCTGTTCCAGCGTGGTCCAGGTCGCGGTGCGGGCCAGTCGCGGCGTGCGTTTGGCGTAGGGGACCTTCTTGCAGCGGCCGTCACCGCCCCAGCGCCAATCGTGGAACGGGCAGGCGATCTCGTTGCCCTTGACGGTCCCCTCCGCCAGGTTCCCGCCCATGTGCCGGCAAAAGCCGTCCAGCACATTGATTTTGCCGTCTGCGCTGCGGAACACGACGAGCTGCTGACCGAACGCTTTGACCGCGTGCGGCTTGCCGTCCCCGTAATCCCGGACCAGCCCCAGGCAGTGCCAGCCGCGGGCGAACCGCGTCGGGGCGGCCTGCGCTTCGATGAGCCGGATCTCGTCGGCATCGGATTGCGACATCATGGGTTCCATTCAACGCCTCCGGCCGCTCAGACGGCAGCGAGATGTCCCGGTGACCAGGATGCATCTTCCAATCCGGCACCGCGCGGGCCTATGTCGCTCGGTCAGCGGTTGCTCGACCTCGAGCGCCACGCCAGCCCTGTCGAGTCGATGTGGATCATCTTCGACCAGCACTACCGCAACAGCTATGTCTTTGGCGCCGCACTGTTTCCGCGGATGAAAGTACCGCAGGCATGGTATGACGCCGGCATCGCCCAATCCCAATCTTCGCGCTCTGGTCGGCGCGCCGTTCTACGCGGTGAAGATGGTGCTGTCCGACCTGGGCGGGTGCTGCGCGAGGACGGCAGCACGATTGCCGACACCCTGCTACTCGCGGGTGCCGACGACCATTACGTCCCGTTGCACCAACTGCAGCGCCAGGCCGCCAATCTCACCTCGGCACGCTCGCCGGTCACCACCCGATTGTTCACTGCCGCCGAACAAGCCGGCAATCACTGTCAGATCGGCAACATCGGCGCGTGCGTATCCGAAATACTGGCCTGGGTGGACAGCAAATGCGCTGTCAAGCAACCGGTTTGACCTACTCGGCAGCGCGCTTGGCCTCGACCTGCTTCTCCACCTCGCGCCAGAAACCAGGGGTGGGACGCGGTTGGCCGAACCCGCCTTTGCCGGCTTTGCTGATGATCGCGTCGGCTTCGTCGATCTCTTTCATCAGCTCCAAGGCGAATTCCCGCTCGGCGGCGTAGTACTTGGCCGCCCATCGCAGCGCGATCACCGAATACGCCCAAGCGGGTTCGACTTCCGCACCCTCAGCGTCCTCGACCGCTTTGCGATGCCTGGCTTCGGCGTAGGCCACGTAATCCTGCAGCTGCTCCTTGAGCCGGGTCGGGTTGCTCAGATGCCCGAACGTCACCCGCAGCAGCATGCTGTGCTTGAGCACCGGCGGGTCCAAGGGGGCGTTGTTGGTCCAGTCGGTGATCGCGGCCATCCCCGTCGGGGTGATCTTGTAGAGCCGCCTGCTGCGGGTGCCTTCGTCGCGCTCGACGCGCGAGGTGACCAGGCCGAGACTCTCCAGCTTCTTCAACTCGGTGTAGATCTGGCTGTAGGACGGACTCCAGTAGTAGAGGTCGACGCTCCAGTCGATCCACTTCTTGAGGTCGTAGCCGGAGACTTCTTCTTCGTAGGACATCATGCCCAGCAGCGCCCAGCTGGTCGCGGCGAGCGCCGCCTTGACCTTGTCGCTGGGCTGGTCCATCGCGCCAGATTAACAATTCGGCGCGGAGATGCGCCCTAGCCTGACCACTGGCCGGGACACCAAGTCGCGGCACAGGGCCGCGCCGACTGGTCACCGGTGCTGCTCTATGGTGACGGACATGGTGGATTCGTTTGCGTCGATGACAGATTCGCTGCCGGTGTACGAGTCACTGGCGGTGTCGGTGCGGCGGTTGATCGACGCGACAATCCGTACCGAGGTCAGCCACGACGTCATCGCTGCCGCGCGAGCCAAGATCGACAGCGTCACAAGCGAACTCAGCGCTGAGTTGATGCCCGGCACGTTCGGTGAACGCAGAGTCCAGGACGGCCAGGGCGTCGCATCGGGCAATGTCGTTATCGGCGTTCGCAACCCGTCTGCTCCCCCGTTGGTCGTCCACTACGAGAGCGACGGGTCGGCGTGGACCGAGTTCACGCTGGGG
Source organism: Mycobacterium kiyosense (assembly GCA_021654635.1). Classification (NCBI taxonomy): domain Bacteria; kingdom Bacillati; phylum Actinomycetota; class Actinomycetes; order Mycobacteriales; family Mycobacteriaceae; genus Mycobacterium; species Mycobacterium kiyosense. Next base: position 2,300,043 of record AP025179.1, on the reverse strand, counting down.
GCCGCCTTCGAAGGGCCAATGGGACATGTGCACGGCGGCGTTTCAGCCATGATCCTGGACCACGTGCTCGGGGCCACCGCGCACCAACCGGGACGGCCCGCCTACACCGGGACGCTGACCCTGCGCTATCACCGACGCACTCCGCTGCGGCAGCCGTTGCGCGCCGAGGCCTGGGTCGAAAGTCGGCAAGGTGTCAAGACTTTCGCGGCCGGCCAGATCAGCGACGCCGAGGGCGTCACGGTATCCGCCGAAGGTATCTTCATCCACCCGCGTGACAGCTGAACCGCAGACGAAGATGGTCGGGCCGGGCGGCTACGACTTCTGGCCGTTGGACAGCACCGCTCCCGCGGCGGCCGGCGCACCCCGGGCGACGACCACCGGCATCGACGTGCAGGCGTCGGTGCGCAGGATCGTGTGCACGACGTCGACGAGATCTTCCACGGGCATCAATTTGCCTGGCATGCAGCCTCGTGACACCCACAGCGGGTAGGCCTGCATCGTCAGCTCGCGGTCCCAGCCGGCGTTCATGCCGGTTTGCGCGTCGCCCTCGCCACCGGCGCACTCGCCCACGATCAAGTTGGTGAAGCCGATGTCGGGATGCTCGGCACGCCACGCCTCGACGAGCCGCTCCAAGGCCGCTTTGCTGACACCGTAGGCGCCCAGTCCCGGCCAGGGCGGACCGAACGTGCCCGCGTCCGAGGATAGAAATATGACTTTGCCTGCTGCTTTCTCGGCAGAAGCGGTGAGATGTGGCACGGCGGCCGCGGTGGCCAGCGCCGCACCGATGACGTTGGTGTCGAACACGCGCCGCCAGGTTGCGGCGTCGGTGTCAGCCAAGGGCACCAGCGGGCTGATCGCGGGTGTGTAGACGACGTTGTCGATGCCGCCCAGCGCATCGGCGGCAGCGTCGATGCCTGCGCGGGCCGATGCCTGGTCGGTCACGTCGCACTCCACGGCGACCGCCGCCGATCCGGCTTCATGCGCGGCGGTTTCGATGCGTTCACGCCGCCGGGCGAGCAACGCGACCTGATCGCCGCGCTTTGCCAAGCCGACACCAATACAGCGCCCCAACCCGCTCGAGGCTCCGATCACCACTGTTCTCGCCATATCGACCTCCGCAGCGAAGTGTGACACACCGGCCCAAGCGGCGGAGAACGGGGTTACCGTTTTCGGAGCATGCCGTTGCCCTAAACCCGGGGTCGACGCCGCACTCGCACTGCCCCGCGGGCACCGGCTCGCGTTTAACACCTGCGCCGTCGGGGTAAATCGTGTTGATACGCATGCGGGCCGACCATCTTAAGATCGCCACGCGAACGGCGTTGGCTGACAACATTTCTCGACACGGAGTGACGTTGGACGAATCCGAGACGGACCCGGTGGACCACTATCGGACCACCCGTAAGCACGCCGGCGAAGCCATCAAGAACGGCGCGAACGGGCCCGGAATCGCCGGGGTCGCCATCGGTGTCATCGCATTGGTCATCGGTTTGGCCGCCTTCGCCACCGGCCACGTCGCACCCGGAGCCGCGTCAGTCGCGCTGGCCCTGGTCGCCGGTGCCGCGGGGCTGATCTGGCTGCGACACACCCACCGCAAGGTTCGTGCCGCCGAACTTCGTTGGCACCAGGCACATTCCGACCGGCCGGCTCCCCCACCAGCCAGCTAAGTAGGCTGCAGCGTCCGGGTATACGGTGGGCCCATGAAATACCTACAGGTCGACGGAGTCGGACAGGTCAGCCGGATCGGTCTCGGGACGTGGCAGTTCGGCTCCCGCGAATGGGGTTACGGCGACGACTACGCCTCCGGCGCCGCCCGCGACATCGTCAAGCGCGCCCGCGCCCTCGGCGTGACACTGTTCGACACCGCCGAGGTATACGGGCTGGGCAAGAGCGAACGCATCCTGGGCGAAGCACTGGGCGACGAACGCGCCGACGTCGCGGTGGCCAGCAAGGTCTTCCCGGTCGCGCCGTTCCCCGCGATCATCAAGCAACGCGAACGCGCCAGCGCGCGCCGCCTGCAACTGGACCGCATCCCGCTGTACCAGATCCACCAACCCAACCCGCTGGTCCCCGACACGGTCATCATGCCCGGCATGCGCGACCTCCTCGACGACGGCAAGATCGGCGCGGCCGGCGTTTCGAACTATTCGCTGTCCCGCTGGCAGCAGGCCGACGCCGCCCTCGGCCGGCCCGTCATCAGCAACCAGGTGGAATTCTCGCTGGCCCGCCCGCGCGCGCTGGACCACATGGTGCCCTTCGCCGAGCGGGAGAACCGCATCGTGATCGCCTACAGCCCGCTGGCCCAAGGACTGCTCGGCGGCAAGTACGGCGTGGACAACCGGCCCGGCGGTGTGCGCTCGGTCAACCCGCTGTTCGGCACCGAGAACCTGCGCCGGATCGAGCCGCTGCTGCAGACGCTGCGCGACGTGGCCACCGAAGCCGGCGCCAAACCCGCGCAGGTCGCTCTGGCGTGGCCGATCAGCCTGCCCGGTGTGGTCGCCATCCCGGGTGCCTCCAGCGTGGAGCAGCTGGAGTTCAATGTGGCCGCCGCGGAGGTGGAGCTGAGCAACGAAGCGCGCGACGCGCTGACCGCCGCGGCCCGCGCGTTCCAGCCGGTCTCCGCGGGCCGGTTTCTCACCGAGCTGGTCCGTGAAAAGATCGGGCGTTAGCGCGAATTCGTCAGCGGCGCACGGTGCTGCAACTAGCGGCGCATGGCGCCGCGACTCAGCGGCGCCGTGAAGCCGCCGGTGTCGTCGAAGCCCGCCCAGTACCCGTCGTCGTCGACTTCCATGCGCCAGCCCGGCGCGTAACGACCCTCGATCACATCGGCGAACCAGCGGTGCGCCGCCTCAGCGGTATCGAAGTCACTGCACGCCACGACCGCTCCCCGCGGATCAATGGCCCGAAACACAGTCATTGTTGGCGGATAACCACTCGGCACGGCTTTCAACCACCGTGTCGACGGCCTACACCGTGCGCGCCAACCGGTCTGCCAGCAGTTCGGCGAAGCGTGCCGGGTCCTCCAAGGCGCCGCCCTCGGCAAGGAGCGCGGTGCCGTAGAGAAGTTCGGCGGTTTCGGCGACCGTGGCATCCTCAGGCCGGTCGGCGTGCGCCTGGCGCAGCCCGGTGACCAGCGGATGGTTCGGATTGAGTTCCAGGATCCGCTTGCCGACCGGGACCTCCTGCCCGGAGGCTTTGTAGAGCCGGGCGAGCGCCGGGGTGATGCCGAACGCGTCGGTGATCAGGCAGGCCGGCGACTCGGTGAGGCGGGTGGACAACCGCACTTCCTTGACGTGCTCGCTCAGCGTCTCCTTCAGCCAGCTCAGCAGGTCGGCGAATTCTTTCTGCTGCTCCTCCCGCTCGGCGGTCGAGGACTCTTCGTCACCGTCCAGATCGACCTCGCCCTTGGCCACCGACTGCAGCGGCTTGCCGTCGAACTCGGTGACCACGCCAACCCAGACCTCGTCGACCGGGTCGGTCAGCAGCAGCACTTCGTAGCCCTTGGCCTTGAACGCCTCCAGGTGCGGCGACTTGAGCAACTGCTGGCGCGACTCCCCGGTGGCGTAGAAGATCTGGGTCTGGCCTTCCTTCATCCGCGCGACATACTCGGCCAGCGTGGTGGGTTCCTCCTCGCTGTGCGTCGAGGCGAACGAGGACACCGCCAGCAGCGTCTCCTGGTTGTCGAAGTCCGACAGCAGGCCCTCCTTTAGGACCTTGCCGAATTGCGTCCAGAAGGTGCGGTAGTCCTCGGGCCGCTGCGCCTGAATCTCCTTGATCGTGGACAGCACCTTCTTGGTCAACCGCCGCCGGATCGCGTTGATCTGCCGGTCCTTCTGCAGAATTTCCCGAGACACGTTGAGCGACAAGTCCTGTGCGTCGACGACACCCTTGACGAAGCGCAGGTACTCCGGCATCAGTTCGTCGCAGTCGCCCATGATGAAGACGCGTTTGACGTACAGCTGCACCCCGGTCTTGGCGTCCCGGTTGAACAGGTCGAACGGCGCCTGGGACGGGATGAACAGCAGCGCCTGGTACTCGAAGGTGCCCTCCGCCTTCATCGCGATGACCTCGAGCGGGTCGTCCCAGGCATGCGCGATGTGCTTGTAGAACTCCTTGTACTCCTCCTCGGAGACCTCCTCTTTCGGGCGCGCCCACAGCGCCTTCATCGAGTTCAGCGTCTCGGTTTCGGTGACGACCTTTTCGGTGGTCTCCACGGGCTCCTCTTCGGAGCCCTCCCCCTCGGCACCCTCGACGGGCACCTGGATGCGGCGCTCGACCTCCATCCGGATGGGCCAGGCGATGAAGTCGGAGTACTGCTTGACCAGGCTTTTGAGCTTCCAGGGGGAGGTGTAGTCGTGCAGCTCGTCCTCGGCGTCTTCGGGCTTGAGGTGCAGGGTGACCGAGGTACCTTGCGGGGCGCCTTCGACGGCTTCGATGGTGTAGGTGCCCTCGCCGCTCGACTCCCACTTGGTGGCTTCGCTCTCGCCGGCCTTGCGGGTGAGCAGCTGGACCTTGTCGGCGACCATGAACGACGAGTAGAACCCGATGCCGAACTGGCCGATCAGCTCCTCGGATGCCTGCTCGTTCTGGGCGTTCTTGGCCTCCCGAAGCTGTTGGCGCAGTTCGGCGGTGCCCGACTTGGCCAGCGTTCCGATCAGGTCCACCACTTCGGCGCGGGTCATCCCGATGCCGTTGTCGCGGATGGTCAGCGTCCTGGCCTCTTTGTCAACCTCGATCTCGATGTGCAGATCCGAGGTGTCGACGTCTAAGTCCTTGTTACGCAAGGCTTCCAGCCGCAGCTTGTCCAACGCATCGGAGGCGTTGGAGATCAGTTCCCGTAGGAACGAGTCTTTGTTCGAATAAACCGAGTGGACCATCAAGTCCAGCAATTGCCGGGCCTCTGCCTGGAACTCCAGCTGCTCGACCTGCGCGTTCATGATTTTCCTTCCGACGAATCCGATCGCGTCCGAATTTAGACGAGACATCGATCGCGTTCACTACGGGGCGGGTTTTGGTTTGACAGCCACCAGGTCGGCGATGTGCGGGCAGTGGACGCCCTGGCGGTCGCGATGATCGATGCACCCGTGATCGGCGGATCTGGCGCGGTCTGCTGGTTATCGGCTCACGCCGCCGAGCATCGCGACGAGCGCGAACCGGTTTGGGTCACGGTGCGCCCGGACTGACCGGCGCCTGGATGAGCTGCAATGGCGTCGCGCTCCTTGCGTGGCGGTTCGCATCTGGTGGCCGGCTTCGGGGCATCCCCCGGCGCTCCCCGTCACGCGGCGCAGTCAGCAGATTCGTGGAAGTTGTTCACCCAGTTGGCGTTCGATGACCTGGGTGGTGCCGAAGGCGGTTCTGCCGACCACCATGCCCGGGTGCTCGGTGACCACGCGACCGATGATCGCGGCATCGGCGCCCTCCGGGCGTGACCGCATCGCCGCCAGCGCTGCTTCGCTGCTGTCCGGGTCGACGAACGCCACCATCTTGCCCTCGTTGGCAACCTGCAGCGGGTCCAGTCCCAAGAATGAGCAGGCCGACGAAACCGTCTCGGGAATAGGGATCTTCGCCAGTTCCAGCTCGACACCCACCGATGCCGCGCGGGCGAGCTCGACCAGCGATGCCACCAGTCCGCCCCGGGTGGGGTCGCGCAGCACGTGCACCGCGCTTCCGGCCGCGTCCAGGGTGGCGGCGACCAGCCGATGCAGCGGGGTGCTGTCGGTGGTGACCACGGTGCCGAAATCGATGCCCTCGCGCACACTCATGATCGCCACACCGTGCTCGCCGAGATTGCCCGAGACGATGATGTGATCGCCGGGACGTGCCCGCTCGGGCCCGATCTGCAGGCCCGGCGGGACCAGGCCGACACCGGCGGTATTGACGAAAAGCTGGTCCGCGCCACCCTTGGCCACCACCTTGGTGTCGCCGGTGACGATGTTCACCCCGGCCTGCGCCGCTGCCCTGCCCATGGTTTCGGCGACCACGCCGAGTACGTCGAGTTCCAGACCTTCTTCCAGGATGAACCCGGCGGTCAAACCGATTGGTTGCGCTCCGCTGCACGCCAAGTCGTTGATCGTGCCGTTGACCGCCAGGTTGCCGATGTTGCCGCCGGGAAAGAACAACGGTTGCACCACATAGGAATCCGTGGTCAGCGCGATACGTCCGCCCGCGACGTCGAGCAGGGCCGAGTCGCGCGTCGCACCCCGCGTACCACCGAACGCCGGCAGGAAGAGGTTCTCGATCAGTTCTTCCGACAGCACCCCGCCGCCACCATGGCCCAGGACGATGCGCCGGGTTTCGCGCAGCGGCAATGGACACACCCAGTCCGCGGGGTCGATCGCCACCGGGAATTCAGGCATGAGCCGAGGCTTCCAGCCGGCGGAACTGGTAGTAGGCCGCGCAGGCGCCTTCGCTGGACACCATGGTCGCCCCCAGCGGAGTACGGGGCGTGCAGGCAGTGCCGAATGCCGGGCACTGGTTGGGTTTGAGTAGACCCTGCAGCACTTCGCCGCTGTGGCAATCCGCGGACTCGGACACCCGCAGGTGGCCCACACCGAATTTGAGTTCGGCGTCGAATTGCGCGTAACGGGGCGACAGAGTCCAGCCGGACTTCGGGATCATGCCGATGCCCCGCCATTGCCGATCGGTCACCACGAACACGTCGGCGAGCGTCTGCTGCGCGACGGTGTTGCCCGCGGCGGTCACCGCGCGCGGGTAGGCGTTGCGCAACTCGGGGGTTCCGGCCTCGAGCAGGTCGACCACCTGGCGGACACCTTCCAGCAGGTCCAGGGGTTCGAATCCAGTGACCACAATCGGCACCCGGTATTGCTCGACCAGTGGGCCGTATTCGCCGGTGCCCATCACCGTGCAGACGTGCCCGGCGGCCAGGAAACCTTCGACCCGGTTGGTGGGCGAGCTCAGGATCGCCGTCATGGCCGGCGGTACCAGAACATGGGAGACCAGCATCGAGAAGTTGGCCAGCCCGAGCCGCTGGGCGTGCACCACGGCCATCGCGTTCGCCGGCGCCGTGGTCTCGAAGCCGACCCCGAAGAACACCACCTGTTTGTCGGGGTTGTCGACGGCTACCCGGGTGGCGTCCAGCGGTGAGTAGACGACTCGAACGTCGCCGCCGCGGGCGCGAACGCTGAACAGATCGTGGTGGCTGCCAGGCACCCGAAGCATGTCCCCGAACGAACAGAAGATCACGTCCTCGCGGGCGGCGATCTCCAGCGCGCGATCGATCATCTCCAGCGGCGTCACACAGACCGGACATCCCGGACCGTGGATGAATTCGACTGCCCCGTCCAGCAATTGGTCGATGCCGTTGCGGATGATCGAATGCGTCTGTCCACCGCAGACTTCCATGATGGTCCAGGTCCTGGTGGCCCGCTTCTTGATGTGGTCGACCAGGGTGCGGGCAGCGGCCGGATCCCGAAACTCGTCGAGGTATTTCATGCTGGCTCCCTGCTGCTTTGTCCTTGGTCTCCGGCCAACTCCTCGTCGAGCACCCCGAGTCCCTGGAACATCCGCAGGGTTTCGTTGGCCGATGCTTCGTCGAGCCGAGTGATGGCGAATCCGGCGTGCACGATCGCGTATTCACCGATCTGCAGGTCGGGCAAATAGGCCAGGCAGACCGTCTTGGTGGTGCCACCGAAGTCGACGGTGCACATGCGTGTTCCCGCCTCCTCCCAGGTGCGGACTACCCTGCCGGGAATTCCGAGACACATCGGCCGGCCCCCCCTTTCCTGTCGCTGCGCCGCGATCACGGCCTGCCCGAGAGCCAGCCCGCCGTCGTTGCAGGGCAACACCGCATGCGTCAGCACGTCGAAACCATCGCTGACCAATCGGTCGCGCAGCCCCTCCCGCAGTAATCGGTTCACGAACACCCCGCCGGTCAGGCCGATGGTGCGGATTCCCGCTGCGGCCTGCTCGATCGCCCGCACCGTCGCTGCGATCACGGCGGTGTGGAATCCCGCGGCCAGATCGGCTGGTGCGACGCCGGCACGCAGTCCGGCGACCAACTCGGCGACCAACGGCCGCGGATCCAAAACGCCTGCCGTCACTGCGAATTCCATCGGTACCGGACTGCCGCGACGGGCCAGGTGCTCGAGTTCGATGGCCGCCTGTCCCTCGTAGGTCACCTCTTGGCAGACACCGAGCAGGCTAGCCACGGCGTCGAACAGCCGGCCCATGCTGCTGGTCGGGATGCACCCGATGCCGCGCGGAATCTGTTGAGCCAGCACATGCCGGGACGCATCGCTCATCTCGTGGACGGCCGGAATGTCCGGCGCCCAGTCGATCCCGGCCCGGTGCAGCAGATCCAGTGCGATCCGGCCGGGCCGACGTACCGCGCCGTCGGCGCCCGGCAGTGCGAACGGCAGCAGGTGGCCGACCCGGGTGAACGACGCCGGATCGGTGATCATCAGCAGTTCACCGCCCCAGACGCTGCCATCGGTGCCGTAGCCGGTGCCGTCGAAGGCGACGGCGAGCATCGCGGTGCCGAGTAGGCCGTGTTCGGCCAGCAGCGACACCGCATGGGCGTGGTGATGCTGCACCTGCACGACCGGCTTATCTTGGCGCCGCGCCCAACTGGTGGTCGCGTAGCCAGGGTGCAGGTCGCACGCGATCAGCTCGGGACGGCGTTCGGTCATGAAAGACAGGTGATCCAAAGCCGATTCGAAGCAGCTCTGGGTCCGTGGGTCGGCCATGTCCCCCAAATGCGACGACAGGTGCGCGTGCCCGTCGGGGGACATCAGACAGAACGTGGTCTTGAGGTCGCCGCCGGTGGCCAGGATCGTTGCCCCGGCAGCCGCCGCGGGCGTCGCCACCGGTAGCGGGGCGTAGCCGCGGGAACGCCGGATCGGCACCATTGCGCCGTTGCCGTCCAGCGTCAGCACTGAATCCTCGCAGGGCACGTGGATGGGACGATCATGGGTGAGCACCGCGTCGGCCAGCCCGTCGATCCAATCCAGGTCAGCGTCGCGGAAGACGATGGGTGACCCGGAGTTGTTGGCGGAGGTCATCACCAGCGGCACCGAGCCGAGCCGGTCGAACAGCAGGTGGTGCAGTGGCGAATACGCCAGCATCACGCCGATTTCGGACAGCCCGGGCGCCACCCCGACCAGCATCACGTCGTCGTGGGCGGGCAACAACACGAGGGGTGCGGCCGGCCGGAGACCCCAGTAAGCTGGCCGCCTGCTCATCGACCCGGCAGATCCGTCGCGCGCCGGCGATATCGGCAACCATCACCGCAAAAGGCTTGGCGGGCCGGTTTTTCCGACGCCGCAGCGTTGCGACCGCGGCGGCATCGTTGGCGCGGCAGGCCAGATGAAACCCGCCGATCCCCTTGAGTGCGACGATCAATCCGTTGTCGATCGCCGTTGCGGCGGCCTGCAGTGGATCGTCCGCGCCCGGCCCGTGCCAGGACAGGGTGGGGCCGCAGTCCGGGCACGCGATGGTCTGCGCGTGGAATCGGCGGTCGGTGGGGTCGCGGTATTCGGTCGCACACCGCGCGCACATGGGAAACTGCGCCATGGTGGTCATCGGCCGGTCGTAGGGCAGGTCGGTGATCACGGTGTAGCGCGGACCGCAGTTGGTGCAGGTGATGAAGGGATGGCCGTAGCGGCGATCGGCGGGATCGCGCAGTTCACGCAGGCAGTCGTCGCACACGGCGATGTCGGGCGGCACCAAGGTGCGGCGCTCATCGCCGCTCTGGCTGCCCAGGATCCGGAATCCGGATTCCCCCATCGGCGGCAGCGCGGTGGTCCGGATCGCGTCGATGCGCGCCATCGGCGGATGGTCGACCGTGATCGCACGCAGCGCAGCGTCGACCCGTTCGGGCGGGCCTTCGAACTCGCAATGCACCGACCCCGCGTCGTTGTAGACACACCCGGATAAGCCATGACGTGCGGCGATGCGCGCGACGGCGGGGCGGAAGCCGACGCCTTGAACCACGCCGAGAATGTCGAGCCGCAACCGCACGCCACGCACCGTGTCACTTCGACTGCCCATCCGAACCTCCTGAGCAGTGACAGACTTCCGCGCTTTCAGGGCTGTCGGCGCGGGTTGTCTACTTCAGGCTAGACCTGGCCCGGAGGCGCCGACAATCATGATCGCGTGCAAAAAGTCTGCGCTACTTCGCGACACCACCGGCTCTGTGCGGGCAGCATTGTGTGGTGCCCGAATCGTCGTTGCTGTCCGGCGGGCGGCAGTCAGCGGTCAGGGGTCCAGGTGTCAGGAAAGAAGGTTGAGCAATGGGTAGATTCCATCGGCACGACGACGGCACGGTGCACAGTCACGCCGACGCCGACCACGACCACCATGATGGCCACGGCGACCACAGTGGCTATGCGACCGGCGCGCAGCGTATCGAAGTGCTGGAGTCGATCTTCGCCGAGAACGACACCCGGGCCGATATCAATCGGAAAGCTTTCGAACACAACGGAATTCGGGCGCTCAACCTGATGAGCTCGCCGGGTTCCGGCAAAACCACGGTGCTGGCCGCCACCCTCGACGAACTGGCCGGCGACCTGTCTGTCGGCATCATCGAGGGCGACATCGCCACCGATCTGGACGCCGCCAAACTCGGCGGCCGGGGCGCGCAGATCTCGCTACTGAACACCGACAACGGATTCGGCGGCGAGTGTCACCTGGATGCCCCGATGGTCAACCGCGCACTGCAGGGGCTGGACCTGACGCAGCTGGACCTGGTGATCATCGAGAACGTCGGAAACCTGGTCTGCCCCGCCGAGTTCGACGTCGGCGAACACGCCAAGGCGATGGTGTACTCGATCGCCGAAGGTGAGGACAAGCCGCTGAAATATCCGGTGATGTTCCGAGCCGTCGACGTGGTATTGCTGAACAAGATCGACCTGGTACCCCACCTCGACGCCGACGTGGCCACCTACATCGGGCACATCCGGCAGGTCAACCCGACGGCGACAATACTGCCGGTGAGCGCACGCACCGGCGAAGGGATGGCTTCGTGGTTCGAATGGGTGCGACAATTCGCGAGTTAGCAGGCTTGCTCGCGCTTTTGCTCCATCAGCTGCAGACTTTGCGGCGCACTGCTGTGCACGGCCACCAGATCGTCGAGCCCGCACGCCGTGACGACACGGCGAACCGATGGCAGCTGACTGACCAGACAAAGGTCGATACCGCGTTCACGGCAGCCGACCGCCTCGTCTGCCAGAGCCAGATATGAGGAGCACGACATGAAGTCCACGCCGTTCACATCGACGATGAAAAGCTGAGGGGCGGTGGCGAACGACGCCGCCTCCGCCAGCAGCACCCGCCAGGTCTCGTCGTTGTAGGCATCGATCTCGCCGCCGACGTAAACGATCACCGCCGAGCTGAAACCCTGGACAGCAGCGCGCAGCGTGCTTTGCTCTGCGCCGAGTTCGGCGACCAAGCGCGGGCTCAGTCGCAATGGCGCTGCAAACACTTCGCTCGCGGCAAGGCTCATGCTGCGCTCCTCATCGACTTGATTCTGCGGAAACCGCATCGGAAACCTGACGGGGTTTAGCCACAATCAGGATGGTTGAAACAACTTGACAACGCTTCGGCCACCGCGTCGTCACGCGGGGCCGGGCTGCGAGTCAGCTGGCCTGGCTTAATACGTAGCTGTTGGGCGGGCAGTCGTCGAAGCGCAGGCAGACTGTGGTGCCGTCGGGCCGTCCATCGATGGTGCACTTGTCCGCCAGCGCACGCATCAACAGAATGCCCCGACCGCGCACCGCGTTCGGAGCGGGAGCGGTGTTGCTGGGCTCAATCCAGCGCCCGTGGTCGCTGATGTAGATCCCGAGCTGGGTCGTCGCCGGTCGATAAGTGATTCGTAACGTCATGGACCCCACCTGACCGACCACCCGGTAGGCGTGGTCGGCGCAATTGGAAAGCGCTTCGTCGGTCGCCAGCAGAATGTCGGCGGCACGGTCTTCGTCGAGTTCCAGATGGAGGTTCAGCCAGTCGCTGAGATCTTGGCGGAACTTCGCCACGGTGTAGGCGTCGGCATTTCCGGTATGCATCACCCCGAGTTCGCCGGCTTCAGCAAAGCCGACTTGATCGTAGGATGTCATACCGCTCACGCGCTTTCGGCTACCCGATTGCTCGTTCGGATACACCTGGATGTGACCAGTGCCCTACCAACCGTTACGTAGCCGCGCCATTTCGGGCTCCGGTACGCCTCAGCTCTTGACGCCGACCGTCAGTAGATCTGAGATCAGCTGGGTCCACAGCGGCCGCCGGATGCGGTGCTGGTCGCTGACGGTGAAACCGGCATCCTCGAACATCTTGCGCATCTTGGCCGGGGACGGATTGTGCTGCGGCATCCAGCGGTCGGGCGGCTGGAACGGCTGCCGACTGCTCAGGGTGGCTACTGCCACCAAGCCCCCGGGCGCCAGCACGCGGTGGAATTCGCTCAGGGCCGCCGGCTGGTCGAAGAAATGAAACGCCGAGGTGGATACGACGGCGTCCAGAGCACCGTCCTGAAACGGCAGCTGTTCAGCGGGGGCTCGCTTCCACTGCACCCGGGTGGACTTGGCGCGAGCCTGGTTGAGCATGCCTTCGGACATGTCGATGCCGTAGATCTCGTCGGGTTGCAGTTCCCGCTCGATCCGGCCGCTGAGAATGCCGGTGCCGCAGGCGACGTCCGCGATCCGGCGCGCGCCGTGGGCGCGCAGTTGCGCGATTACCTCGTCGTGCGGCGGCCGATACACCCAGCGCTGCAGGAATGGCAGGTCATAGGCCGGCGAGAGGAAGCTCCACAGCGACGTCACCGCGCCGTTGAGCGTGCGTCGTGGTGCGCTCACTGGCCCAGGATCGAGGTGTAGTAGATGGTGTCGGCCATCGTCACTGAATCGTGGGTGGGCGGGACAACTCCAAGACCGCTGTCGGCCAGCAACTGGCTCATCTCGGTGCCCTCCGAGCGCCAACCCAGAGTTTCCAGGTAGTCAGCAACGTCCTTGCGCTCGCCCTCGAAGCCGAGTTCGCCCCAATCCAGATCGAATCCGTGCTCACGCCACTTCGCGGTGGACCTGCGCATCATCTCCCGCGCCTGTTCGGCGTCGCGCTGCGGCCGGCGCGGGATGGCTTCCAGCGCCAATCGGCTGCCCGGGGCGCTGAGCGAGGTGATGTTGTCCATCAGCTGGTCCTGTGCCTCTGGCGGCAGGTAGCCCAGCAGCCCCTCGGCGATCCAAGCGGTCGGGCGCTCGGTGTCCAGGCCCGCCCGGCGCAGGGCCGTCGGCCAGTCCTGACGCAGGTCGATGGCGACGGTGCGCAGGTCAGCGGTGGGAGTGGCGCCCAGACCCGCCAAGGTCACGGTCTTGAACTCGATGACCTCCGGCTGGTCGATCTCGAACACTTTCGTGTCGGCGGGCCACTCCAACCGGTATGCGCGGGCGTCCAGTCCGGAGGCCAGGATGACGGCTTGGCGGATACCGGCCTGCGCGGCTTTCTGGAAGAACGAGTCGAAGAACCGGGTTCGCGCGGCCATGGCGTCGGGCATGTGCGCGAGTTTCCAGCTCGACTCGTCGTCGTCGACGTCGTCGGCCCGGAGTTCACCGGTGACCCAGCGAGTGAAGAAATCCACTCCGACGGCGCGGACCAGCGGCTCGGCGAATTGGTCGTTGATGACTGCGTGATCGGACTTGGTCGCAATTGCGCGGGCCGCGGCCACCAGGGTCGCGGTTGCGCCCACGCTGGTAGCTAGATCCCAGGTGTCGTTTTCGGTGCGTGGCACGGCAACTCTCCAAAATCGGAAATAGAATACTTAGCTAGTTTAACACTTAGCTAGATTAATGACCGTGCCGTCAAGCCGGCTCCCACCGGTTCACCCCTCCCACCCATCGTCGCCGCGCCGAGCCCCGGGCGACGAGGTCGATTGTGCTACCGGCGCATCCCGGATGCGGAATCCGGGAAAGTGCCTGAAACAACGTCCGTTGACTTCGCCGGCAGCGCGCTTACCTGAACCGCAATCCTCGCCTGCGCTCCCACAGAACGGCCAGCATGGTTCCCCCGATCCACACCATCGTGGCGAACCCGAGATGCACGAAACTCTTTGTGTCACGGCCTAATACCGGTCCGATCGCGGCGGGCAACTTCGTCCACAACACCCGGTGTTCGACGCCGCCCATCGGGTCGGCCACGTAGTAGAGCGCGTACGGCAACGTGATCGCCGCCAGCCAGGCGGTGGTGCGACGCGGATTACTGCGATGGCGCCAACGCCGCAGCAGCGGCTCGGCCGGCACTGGATTGAGCACCGATACCACGTTCCCCACCCCCAGCCACGACACGATGGGCACCGCGACATTGGGAATGGTCATGGCCAACTGCGGCACCCCTTCCTTGGATACCGTCAGCACAGCCGCCACCGCCAAGGTGGGCAACCCGACGATCACGATCAGGGCCAGGTTCTTGATCAGCAGAATCCGCCACAGCGGCACTCCGTCGGAGAGACCCCGCGCGACTCGGTAGTGGTCGGCACCGAGCATGTTCGTAGTGGTGACGTCGGCGAGGATGAACGACGAAAAATAGGTACTGACCAGCACCACCCAATCGAGTTGGTGGTGGTGGAAGTGCCGGCCGGGCGGGTGACCGTGGCCAACCGTCAGTGGCTGCACCGACAACCAGACGACGGCCAGGACCAGATTGGCCACGACACCGGACAGCCAGGTCCACGGCGGGTGAAAGGCCCAGCGGACCTCGGCGCCCACCGCCGGCAGCAGGGGCCGCGCGAAGTCCTTGGCCGCTCGCCGCGCCGCGTCGGGACGCGGCGCGGCGGCACGGGCAAGTGCCCGCAAAGCCATGCGGGTGCGTTCGCCCGATTCGGTCATTTCGGAGGTCTCCCAGTCAGCGGTGGGTGGGGTTCGCGAGCAATGATGCCTCGATTGTGTACGCCGGGCGCTCCAAAAACGCTGATTCGGTTGATATTTGGCACTCGCACCGGCCCCCGACGGCGGTTCAAAAGTTACACCTCGCGCAGTCACACGCGATTCATAGCCAAGCTAACTAGATTGCGAATGTGAGCCGGATTCCACGGCTTTCACCAAGAGAACAGGCGAGGGACCATGAACCTGAAACAGCTGGCAGCAGGGCTGACCATCGCCGGGGCGCTGAGCGCAGCGGCAATGGGAGGAGCGGGTTTGGCAAGCGCTGACCCGCCGCCGAATCACGGAGGCCAGGGTGCGCCGGGCGCACCGGGCGGCGCTCCCGGCGCACACGGCGGGGGTCCGGGCGGGCAATTCGCCGGGCACGGCCCAGGCGGCCCCGGCGGACAGCCGCCGGCCAACCACGGGCCCGGCGGTCCGGGCGGACCCGGCGGCCCGGGTGGTCCCGGCGGTCCGGGCGGACCCGGTGGCCCGGGTGGCCCCGCACCGTGGCGCGGCGACGCCCAGCGCGGTTACTTCCACGGGGCACCGTGGGGCAACGGGGCCGCACCCTGGGGTTTCGGCGCTCCACCGCGCCCAGCCTGGGGCGGACCCCTTCCGCCGCCCGGCGGGCGATGGATGGGCGGACCCATCAACTACTGGGGTTTCCAGGAGACGCCGATCTGGAATCCCGGGTTCAACCAGTGGGGTTTCTGGCTCTTCGGGGTATGGATTCCGCTGTAGCACCCGGTAGGGGCTCGAGTTGGTGAGCGTGCCGCGGCGTTCTCGTGGATGCTTGGGGGTGCAAGCCATCGCCTCCGCCGAAGGAGACCATCGTGCCGTTCGCCGGCGGTGAGGAACATCGCAGTGCACCTGGCGGTCGCACGATCAGGCCTGGACGATCCTCGCCGCGCAGACGGTGCGGATTCGCCATCGTGCTGTGCGCCGTGCTCTGCGGATGCAACCACATCGTCGCCGGTACCCCTACGGTCGCGGCACGAGGCGGGGCCGGCCCCACCGGACCGATCCAACCGTCGCAACTGGTGGATCTGCTGACGGCATCCGGTGCCATCTCGGTGGTCAACAACAGCCCGCTGACCGAAGACGACATGCAGTCCGCACTCTTCGTCGGCGCCGACCCTGCGCAATGCCACGGCGCGGTGGCGTTTGGCCGCTATCCCTTATTTCCCTCGAACTACACCGGCCGCGAAGCGCGCACGCAGCAGGACCACCAACCGGATCAGCACCAACTGCTGGAGGCATCCGCGACCTATCCGGCCAACTTCGACGCCCCCGGGTTTCTCAACTCGGTGCGCAAGACGGTGTCCGGGTGCCAGCGCCCCGTCACCGCCTGGGGCGACGACGGCCGCAAGATGACCGTGAACCCGGGACCGTTGGCCGCGACCTCCCCCGAAGTCGCCCAGTGGACCACCGATCTTTCCGGTCAGCGGTGGGTCTGCGAATTCGCGGTGATCGCCAAGGCCAACGTGGTCTCGCAGATCGTCGGCTGCTCGCCCGACCGTACCGTCGATGTCACAGCACTGGTCCTCAAGCGGCTCAAGAAGATCGACGAGCTGCTGAAGTCCACATCGTGACGGCCGCACCCGTCAGCGGGCACCGCGTCCCGTCTGCTGCTGTAACTCGTCGATGAGTTCCGAGGCTTTCGCCTTGGTCAAATCGCCGGGGACGTCGCGTCCAGCCTCCTGCGCCAACGTCTCCAGATAGCTGCGCTGCGGTCCGGTCATCGGCTCGTCGCCGGTGACCCACTCGGACGTGTCCTTCTCCGGGTTTTCTCGCGGCGCCTGCCGCCGGTCGTCATTCACGTCATCCACCTCACCACGAGTAGATAACCGTCGCACATCCGTTCGAAACATTGGGCTCAGAGCCCGGCTAATCCGACCGCAAGCAGAACGCAGCCCACTCCGGCAAGCAGCGCGGCCACCTCGATCCGGCGGCGCGACCCGACCCAGTTGTTCAGCGCAGTCATCGTCCGGCGGGTGGTCTCCGGCGCCAGCAGGCACGCCACGAACGAGATCTCGACCATCGCGAACGCGGTGATGTTGAACACCAGGAGCGCCGCGACCTGGGTCATCGCCGCTGCACCGGAGGTCAGGATGACAGCCAGCGCGGCCAGGTAATCCACCGATGGCAACGCGATACCGAGCCCGGCCACCGCCGCCACCCACAGCGACGGTCCGGTCAGCAGGTGCCGAAACCGCGCCGGCAACTTCTGGATAGGACTGGCCCGTTCGGCGTCGCCGGGTTTCCCCGGGAAACCACCGCGAACGCGGCCCACCGCGACGGTGACGACCAGCACCGCAGCGACAAGCACAGCCAGCGCACCAATCAGGATCTGGACTCTGGGACCGGTCAGCTGACCGGAGGCGACCAAGCGTCTGCGCAGCACGAAAATCACCGACAGACCCACCGTCATCCCCATCGCGAACCCCCCGCTGAGGAACGCGAGCAGCTGCAGCGCCGGACGGCGCCGGTTGAGCATGAGTACCGTCATGGCGATCCGGAACGGTTCGAGGCTCACCGCGACAGCCATCACCAGAATAGGAACCCACATGCCAGTCTCGACCCTAGGCGACCGGTCGCACTGCCTACCCGGGGGCCTCCCGGGACGGCAGCCACCACGCGTCGGCGATCAGTTTTTCGTTGCGGGACTTGACTTCTGACCGCTGACCGGAGAGACGGCCTGGCTGCGCGCCAGCGCCACGGCCGCGGCCACCATCGCCAGCACCGAGACCGCCAGCGCCACGCGACCGACGCCCGAGGTCCGCAGTGTCTCGCCCAGCACGGTGATACCGAGCACCGATCCGACGACCGGCTCGGCGATGGTGACCGCCGGCAGCGACGCGGTGAGGGGCCCGGCCCGAAACGCCGACTGCTCCCAGGCCGTCGCGGCGATCGCCAGCACCACCCACGCATAGAACTCCGGCATCCGCATCAGCGCCGCAACTCCGCGGCCGAGTTCGTCGACGACACCCTTGGTCAGGACCGTGAACACTCCCCACAGCGCACCGGACAACAGCCCCAGCAGCAGTGCACCGACCGTACCGGGGAACATCCGCGCACCGATCAGACACAACGCCAACGCCGTGCCGACAATTATCGTAACGAGAGCCCAGGTTTGCGGCGAACCTCGAGAGTTGCCGGACTGAGGGTTGCCCACCGTCACCACCACACCCACCGCCGCGGCCAACAGCACCGCCCAAAAACCTTGGCCGACAGTGATTCTGCGATGTTCAACCCTGGCACTGACGAGCATCGCGAACAACAACGACGTCACCAGCAGCGCCTGCACCAGCACCACCGAACCCATGGAGAGGGCCGCAGCCTGTAACCCGAACCCGGCGCCGGCCACCAAGCTGCCGGCCCACCAGCGGCCGTCGCGCAGGAGTCGGCCGAACAGCGCTGCCGTGCCGACCGGTTCGTCGGTGACCTGGTGGGCGGACCGTTGCTGCAGGACGTCGCCGACGCCGACCATCAGCGCAGACCCCAGCGCGAGCCCTGCCGCGAACCCTGTGTTGCCCACCGATCTCAGTTAGATTCCGTTGCCGCAGAGGCGTTTTCGATGTTAACGAGCTCGGCCAGGCCGCTCACGGTGAGGGCGGACAGCAGCAGCGGATGAGCAATGAGACGAATGCCGTCAGCGTGCGCGAACAACGCGTTGATCGCGGCGCTGTCCAGGTATTCCACCGCACTGAGGTCGACCGTGAGCGGACTGCCGGTGTTCGCGGCCTCGGCGGTGGCCGAGGCCAGAGCGTTCTTGAACGCGTCGATATTGCTCAGGTCGATTTCCCCGGCCGCGATCAGCAGGTGTTTGCCGTCTTCGGAATGCGCCGTGTCAAGGGTGAGCAACGTGGGCATCAGGTGATCCTCGCCGATAGGTGAACGGTGGTGCCGTTGGTCTCCGTATTGATGGTGACATCGTGCATGAGCCGTCGCATCAGGGCGATACCCCGTCCCCGCGTGGTGGTTGGCTGCGGCGGCTTCCACGAACCGGTGTCGGTGATCGTCAATTGCACTTCGTCGACAAGTGCCACCGCGCCCAGGCTGATCGTGCCGCCCGGCTGGTCGCGGTGGCCGTGCTCGATGGCGTTGGACATCGCTTCACCCGCGGCGATCAGCATGTTCGTCGTCTGCTCAGGACGCACTCGGACTTGGGACAGCCAACGGCGCAACGCCGTTCGGGTGGATGCCAGGTGGCTGGCATCGGGGGGGAACGTCAACTCCAGCGGGGCGGGATGGCGGTGCAGCAGGAGCACGACGTCGTCCTGATAGCCGCCGGCCGGCTCGACCCGGGCCATGATTTCGTCGGCAAGACCGTCCAGCGAGACGGTTTCGGCTTCCCCCACGACCGCCGCGACCCGAAAGATACCGTCCTCCAACAAGGTACGACGACGCTCGACCAGACCATCGGTGTAGAGGACCAGCGTGGACCGGGCCGGCAGGATCACACGTGCCTCCGGACGAGCCCAATCGCGCCGCACGCCGAGCGCGATGGTGTGACCTTCGTCGAGTATCTGAACAGTGCCGTCGGCGAGGACCAGGATAGGCGGCGGGTGCCCGGCGCTGGAATACACCAGTTCGCCGGTGGCGGGGTCGAGCACGCCGCAGACAGCGGTGGTGCACTGGGCGCCGGGCAGCCGCGCCGCGAAGCGGTCCATCCCGGACAAAGCCGCGGCGGGACTGTGGTTTTCGAACAACAGTGCGCGGCAGGCGCTGCGCACCTGTCCCATGACGGTGGCAGCGGCGAGGTCGTGCCCGACGCAGTCGCCTACCACCATCGCGATGCGTCCATCCTCCAAGTCGACGACGTCATACCAATCCCCGCCGACCTGCAGGGGGTGGCTGGCCGCCTGATAGCGCACCGAGAACCCGCCGGGCAGTTTGGCGGGACCCAGGATCGAATGCTGCAGGGCCAAAGCGGTTTCGCGCTGCTGGTCGACCTGGTACACCCGCTGCAAGCCTTGCCCGAGGCGGCCCGCAAGCACGGTCAGCAGAGTTTGGTCTTCCAGGGTGAATGGCCGTTGCTCGGGCAGATCGATCCAGACGACCACGACG
This sequence comes from Mycobacterium kiyosense, assembly GCA_021654635.1. NCBI lineage: Bacteria > Bacillati > Actinomycetota > Actinomycetes > Mycobacteriales > Mycobacteriaceae > Mycobacterium > Mycobacterium kiyosense. The sequence continues at coordinate 2,280,115 of AP025179.1, read as the reverse complement.
CCTTCGGGATGCTGCAGCGCGATCCCCGCGGTCCCGGGCTCTGCGGTGCAGGGGGTGAGTAGGTCTCCGTCGCACAACGAGACGAGCTGCTGCCGGGTGCGGGACGGCAGCTCGTTCCACTGCGTGGACTCGCCGACCGACACCACCTGTGGCGCGTTGCTCAACGTTGTTGCGTGACTGCCCCTTCGGAAGGTCACTGCCAGTACGCGACGTGCTCGCCATTGCCGGCGCAGCTCCTCGGCGGCGCCCTGCAGCGCCTCGTCGACGGTGTCTGCCAGGGCCAGTTCCTGGTTGAGCGCATGTTCGCGGCCGGCCGCCAGCGCCAATGCAATGGCTGCGTGCCGCGCGAAGTCACTCACCAGCTCGAGATAGTCGGTGCCGAACTGGGGCTGCTGCGGGTGACGCGCGACGGCGATCACGCCGAGCACCGAATCGTGGGCGATAAGCGGCATCACGATTGCCGGGCGCGCACCGACGTCGGTGAACCCTTCGATCGGATATTCGAAGGAATCGGTGATCAGGGGCAGACCGCGCCGCGCGACACCACCTGTGGTGGAACCGTCCATAGGCACTTGTCGGCCGATCACCTCCGACGCGTAGCGCCCCGCGGTGGCGGCCACGACCAAGGTATCGACCTGGTGGGCGGGTAGATCCGGTTCCCGTGGAACCAACAGGATGGCCTGTTCAGCGTTCGCCAGTTCCAGTGCCCGATTCACGATGAGCTGCAGCGGTCCGGTCTGCGGGTCACCGGACAGCAGCGCCGTGGTGATCTCGCGGCTGGCCTTCGTCCACTTCGCGTTCTCGCGTTCGCGCTCGAACAGCCGCGCGTTGTCGATGGCGGCCGCCGCGGCCGTCGCCAGCGCCCAGACAGCGCCTTCATGAGCGTCCGAGAACACACGACCGGGCCGATCGTCGGCCAGGTAAAGGCTGCCGAAATCGGCTCCCCGCACCGCGATTGGGATTCCGAGCAATGCCCGCAGCGGCAGACCGTGCGGTTGCGATGGGATCGCCCCGGGGTGAGTGCTCAGGTCGTCGATGCGCAGGCCCTCCCCTACCGGCAGGTCGCCGAATCTGCGGGCCAACTCGTCGTCGATTCCGCTGTGCACGAAGGAAACCAGGCTGCCATCGGTTGAGCGGATCCCCAGCACCCCGTAGCCGGCCCCGGTCAGCTCGGTCGCGGCGTCGACGATTCGGTGCAGCGTCACATTCAGGTCGAGGTCGGAACCGATCTCGACGATGACCCGTACCAATTTCTCCATCAGGTCGCGGGCCGCCACGAGCTCGTCGAGCTGTTCGTGCATGCGACTCACCGGCTCCCGCCGGCCCAATCGGTTGAACGCGGACTCGCCGCGGTCAGTGGTCATTAAGACAACCTAACCCGCGGGACACGCAGTTCGGCGCAGAACTTGGTCAGGGTGACGTCGCCGGGTTTCTCGGCGGGTGCGTCGGTCTCATTCCAGCGGCTCCTCACCAGCAAGGATGGTCCGGTGCATGAGCCGACCGCTGTCGGCGGCATACGGCAGCACCCGGTGCATCGTTCCGGTGTTATCCCAGATCAGCAGATCACCCGGCTGCCAGTCGTGCCGGTAGACGTACCGGGGCTGGGTGGCCCAATCGCGCAGGCGCGCAAGTAATGCACGGCTGTCCCCTACCGACATCCCCAAGACGTAGTCGGCGGTGGCGCCCAGCAGCAGCGATTTGCGGCCGGACTGGTGGGTCCACACGATCGGGCACACCTTGGTCGGCGACTTCTGCCACATCGCGATCTCGGCGTAACTCATCTCCGGGGTGACGTAATACTGTGACCGTTCGGCACTGTGCACTACGCGCAGCTCTGCCAGTGCTTTCTTGTCGGCATCGGAAAGGTCCTCGTAAGCCGCATAGGTGTTGCAGAATTCGGTCTGACCGCCGGTCCGGGAAAGCTGTACCGCGCGCAACAACGTGGCCAAATTCGGTAGCGGCTGCAGCGACCCGTCGAAATGCCAAAACATCGATCCCTGAAGATATTTGGCGCGGGCGTTCACGTTCTCGTCCAGCGAGATCTTGTTGATGCCGCCGGCGCCCTCGTTGGCGACCACGGTACCCAGCGTCTTGGCGATGGCGACCTGCTGCTCGTCGCCGATGTCCAATCCGCGAAAGAACACCACACCACGCCGCTCCAGGATGTCGCGGATAGCCGGGGCCTGCGCGCCGCTGAGCAGCGTGTCGAGGTCGGTTCTGATTTCGCTACCGATAGTCGTTGTGAGGTCGACGATTTCCAGCTGCGCCGAGCCGAGTCCCATGGTTTCAACTCACCCTGGTGAGGATCGTGTTGGCCGAATGCTTCACCCGAGGCTGATTCCACAGCTCGACCGCCAGCGAGACGGTGATCAGCGAGTAGAGCAGGTTGCGCAGATTCGCGACGTCGTCGGGCAGCGGTTCGGAGTAGTCGAACTTGTCGATGTAGGCGACCGCTTCCTGGGCGCAAGGAAAAACCTGATCGTAGAATTCGCGGATCTGGTCCATGGAACTGTTGACCCGCTTCACGTAACGCTGGTGGCCGTCCTCGATCGCCCACTCGGGCACCAGGTGTTCCAGATGTGAAAACTCTTGCGGCAGAACCGTGGTCACTGTTGCCCCGCTTTCTCCCGCTCTCCGGCCGCGACGTAGTCGGCGACCACCTTGTGTAGATGGCGCAGCAGGATCTCTTCGTCATTCATCGTAAAGTGTGTGAGGACACCGCTGTTGAGCATCGCCTGCAGGCCCTCGGACGGACTCGCGTCTTCGAGGATGATGTCGTTGAGGAACGTCACGGTGAGTTCCTGGCCCAGTCGCTCCTTGTGCGTCTTGGGAGGCTGATAGAACATTTCGACTTCGAACAGGTGCGAGTGCGGGCCGGTCGGCCAGTGCGCGTGGGTGGTGAAACCCGACGAGCCGAAGATGAGCACGAAGTTGGGGAAGAACTGGAACGAATCGAACCCGTACTTTTCGGCGCGCGTCGGATTGATTCCGGGGGGCATCGGACCCCGATCGAGCCTCTTGTTCCAGGGGCCTGCGGCGCTTGCCTCCATCACGCACTCGATCGGCTTCGAATACGGCGTCCGCCGCGACGGCTCACCGGCGAACGAGAACATCCGGTGCGGGCCGCTGAGCTGGTAGGCCAGCGCATCGGTGAACGGGTTCGGCTTGTCCAGCGCCTCTTTGGCCTCAGCGGTGAGGTTGCCGAACGAGGACGCGTGCAGATACGGGCCGTGGTAACTCTCGGCGAAGCTGTCGACGAATATCTTCCAGTTGCACTGCAATTCGGCCGAAAACCGGTAGATCTGATGCGGCCCGTCAAACGGGTAGCCCTCGATGCCGTGGGCCAGCGCCCCGAGGAACGACCGCAGCGGTTCGGTGTTGTGCGGGTCGAGGTTGATGAAGATGAATCCTTGCCACACCTCGCATTGCACCGCGGGCACCCGGCAGCTGTCGGCGTCGAAGTCCAGCAGCAAGTCTTTACGAGTGGCGGCGTGCAGGGTGCCGTCCAGCTTGTACCGCCAGCCGTGGAAGCGGCAGTACAGCAGTGGCGCACGACCGGAGACCTCTTTGAAGGGATCGTCTTCCCACAGCATCTTGTTGCCGCGGTGCGGGCAGATGTTGTGGAAGGCGCGAATCACATCGTCCTTGCCGCGCACGATGATGATCGAAGTGTTCAACACCTTGAGTTCGCGGGTGAAGTAGCTTCCCGTCCGAGGGACCCGCTCGACCCGGCCGACGTAAAGCCAGCTCTTCTTGAAGACGTGCTCGCGTTCCTTCTCGTAGAAATCCTCGGATACGCAGTCCTGAAGCGACACCGGACCGCGGCCGAGCTCGGGATACGCGTCGGTCCAGTGTCCGCTGTCGGGTTTGGTCACCAGGCTGTCGTGACTCATCGGACCCTCCTCGCAGCCGACGCTAACAGCTGCCGAAATGGTCCAAACAGATGCAGAACCGCAACACCCTGTTGCATAGTTGGAACAAGCTCATGGACCAGAACCCGCCCTTCGACCTCGGCGCCCTGCTGATCTTCGGCAAGGTTGTCGAGAGCCGCAGCCTTTCGAAGGCGGCGGCGCTGCTGGGCATGCCCAAATCCACCGTCAGCCGCAAACTGGCGAAGCTGGAGGCTGACCTGGGCATCAAGCTGTTGCGTAAGAACACCCACCAGCTCACCGTCACCGACCTTGGCGAGAAGGTCTACCGGCACACGGTCAACATCCTCAACGAGGCCAACAGTGTGCGCGCGCTGGCGGAGGCCAGCCGACAAGAACCGCAGGGCGAGCTGCGCGTGGCGATGCCGGTGTTCCTCGGTATCGACTACGCATCTCGAGTGGGCGCCACATTTCTGCGGCGCTATCCGCACTCGCGCTTGGACATCCGGTTGGTCGACAGCATGGTCGACCCCGTCAAGGATGGCTTCGACGTGGTGTTCGGTCCTGGGCCACTGCAGGATTCGACGTTGATCGCCCGAAAAGTGTTCGACCTCAACCTGTTTCTGTGCGCCTCAGCAAAGTTCGTGCAGGGCCTGGGAGAGCCCATCACCGCGCCGTCACAGTTGAACGACCTGCCCTTCATCGACTTCGGCTTCGGCGGTCCGCGCAAGCTCACGGTCACCCGGGGTAGAAGACGACACGAGTTGTCGCCGCCGGTGCGCGCACGCGCCAACAACTTTCAGGTCTGCAAGCAGTACATCCTGCAGGGGCTGGGGTTCGGCGCAATGCCCACCCAGATCATCTGCGCCGACGAACTGCACGAGGGCACCATCGTCCCAGTCCTGCCGGACTGGGACGTCGAACCGGTGGCGGTGCACATGATCTACCCCTTCGAGCTCTCGTTCTCGACCTTGATCAGCGCCTTCTACGACACGGCTTGCCAGATCATCGCCGAGAACATCGCCCGGAGCCAGGACCTGGAAAGCGGGGCAAGCTAAATTCGTTCGAAATCGCCTGGGCGCCAATGACCGTTGAAGGCGGCCGCTTGCGGCCCGTAGATGCGGAAGTAGGTGAACCAGTTCTTGCCGGAGATGGTCTGGATCCAAGCGTGTTCGTGGCCCGCCGGCGCAGCGGGACCGAAATAGAGGTCGACGGCGCCGCCGGTGAGGCCCTGAAGTTCGAACAATGACCGCAGCGCCGCCTTGTTCTGCGGAGTCTGGATCTGGGAACGCGTGCCGACGTCGTAGACCGTGACAGACCAGAACAATCTGGCCGGCACTGGCAGCGGCACGGTCAGCCGGTAGGTGTTGGCGCCTTCCAGCGGGGCGCCGGTGTGGTCGTGGTGCCCCAGCCAGTACAACGAGCCTGCCTGGGTGTCGCGGCGGAACATGGCCGGCGAGGCTCCGATCGCCTGGTAGAACCATTTCTCGCGGGCCACCAGATCGACATGCGTGGTGGCGTTGAAGTCGCCGTCCTCGAAACGCAGTGCGGCGTGCTCCCATTGGCGGTCATCCCAGACGTGACGGTCGGCAGAGCGGTCGGCGAACGACTGGGCACGCAGCTGGGCGTTGCCGTGCTGGGCGGCGGCGGTGAGGATGTCGATCATTCGCTGGTCGGGGTCGAACGGTTGCCCCTTGGCGATACCGAGCGCGGCCAGCTCTCCGTAGTGGGTTCGGTAACCCTCGAATGCCGGTTCAGCGTCGACGGTTTCGTGCAAGACCCGCCAGAACTCGATGCCGTTCTCGACGCCTAAAGGCGTGGTGTCCTGGAATTTGCCGGTCAGGTCGAACCACTGCGGCGGGGTCCACTCGACGTCGGAATGCAGTGGGTAGACCTTGATGGTCTTGAGGCGCCGCATGGCGCCGTCGACATCGCCGTCGACGGGTAGTGATCGTGCGCCGACGATCTGCTGGTTACTACTAGCTCGGTGTAGGTAGTAACCGGTGTCGGGTAGTTCGCCGACAAAGTCGGGCCCGACGAGCAGGTGCTTGCCACCATTGCCCGCGTCGGGGCCCGGTAGTCCCATATCGGCGACCCACCGCTGGTTGACGTCCATCGCCACGACGATCAAGGGCCCCGGTTCGAGTTCGACCACCAGCGGCCCGATTCCCAAGTCCAGCTGTAACGGTCCGTACGGTGTGTCGGAGTTGGCGGTGAACACCAATTGAGTTGGCCCGCAGTCGAGAACGCCGAAAACTTTGTTGGCCACCAGACCCGCCGCCTCGTTACCGCGGATGATCCGCGCGCCGGAGACCGTCGGATAGAAGAACTTGTACGCCGTGATCGCCCTGGCCAGGTCGGCTTCGTCGTAAGCCCGCTGGATCGTGGCGCCGTCATCGGTGGTCATGGGGTAACTCCTCGATGTCGGTGAGGACCCAGGTGCCGTCGACCGCTTGCTTTTTCGGTCCGTAGATGCGGAACAGGACGAAGAACGGATCACCATCGCGGGTGTGCACCCAGTTGGTTTCGCGGTCCGGCGGCGGCGCCGGGGAGAAGTACACGTCGACCGAACCGTCGGGGTTGACGTCGACGTCGTTGCGGTAGGAGTCCAACCCGACTACCGGGGATTCACGGATGAACGCGCCGGTCGCGGCGTCATAGACGTCCACGGCCCAGAATTGCGTCGTCGGCACATCGGGCGGCACCCGCAGCCGGTAGGACCCAGCGCCGTTGAGCCTGCTGCCGTCATCGGACTCGTAGGTCTTCAGGTAGAGCTGCGGCGGTGGGGGCACCACCGGCCCGAACATCGCGAACCAGGCGAAGGCGCGCACGTCGACGCGCAGATCACGACCCGGCTCGACGAACGTCAGTCGGGTGCCCTCAGCCAGCGGAACGTCCAGCAGGAAGCGCCATCTGCGGCCGGTGTGCGGCCAGACCGGAGTGCCGGTGCTGGCGTAGCCCTCCATCATCCACTGATGCGCCTCCTCGGCTGCGCGGTCAAGCACGTCGACGCCCAGCGCTTCGGGATCGAAGGTGAGGTCTTTACCGATGCCGAGCAGGTGCAGTTGGCCCAGTAGCGCCAAGTCGCGGTCCTGGACTGGCTCCTGCGCTACCATCGCCGACAGCGAAGCGAACAAGCTCGCGTCGTAGCGTGGGACGGCCTCGAACGGTTGCCCCGCCACATCGATGAATTGGATCGCTGAGCCGGCCTCCCCGAGCGGATAAATCTTCAGCGTGTGCAGATAGTCGATGCCGTCGCGGCGGTCCTGCTCCGATTGGGTCGCGATGATGATGCGCAGCAAACAGTACGCGGTGTAGGTCGTGCACGGGACCGCCACATGACCGTCGGGGACCGGGCGGTCGAATCCCGGCGGCAACACGACATACTTGGCGCCGGCGCCCTTGTCGAAACCGGTGTTTCCGACGTTGCGCAACGGCTCGTTCCAGACGTTGATGATCGTCCCGTACAGCGCCTGCTCGGTAGCTGCCGGGACCTCGACCACGATTGGGCCCGCAGCGAGATTCATGAAGAACATCACGTAGCTCGTGGAATGGTTGGGTGTCGTGGTCTGGTTCATCCACGTGTTGGGGTTCGACCAGAAGATGCAGTCGTTGTAGTGCGCGCCGGCCCGAAAATAGGCCTGCCGCATGGCGTCCACGTTGACCAGCGGCATGCCCCACAGCGCCGCCTCGACCGCGCGGCGCTCTACGGCGCGCGCGTGCAGTTCCTGCGCGGTGAACCGCATGGTGATCCCTCCCGGTGCCCGTCACTGAGCCGACTCGCCGCACAACATCACCGACGAACACCTGTGGGTACAGCTAGCAGCGTAGCCCCGGATCATTCTTGAGTCACCGCTCTGGCTCCGATGCGGGCGACTGGGTTTCGCCTCGCCCCGCTAGGCGCGATATTTCGCTATGAGGTCCGCGAATTCGTCCAGGCGCCGCAGCGAGTCGTCCCGCGGTTTGGTGGGCAGCAGCAACCCCAGCTGACCGAATCCCAGCTCTTCGGCGGCCTGCCAATAATCGGGGTCTTTCGGTGTGCCGAACATCGCCATCGGCACGTCGTGCCCGGCGGCGTCGCGCAACTGCGGCACCCGGCGGGTGACGTGCTCGATCGGGAACGGGTTGGAGAGCCAACCGGCCTGATGCCGCACCACCCGCTTGAACGTCGCGGCCGAATCTCCGCCGAAAAAGATCGGTGGATGCGGTTTGCGAACGGGTTTGGGCCGGCTGTACGACGGGGGGAAATCGACATAGGTGCCGTGATATTCGGCGGGCTCGTCAGCCCACAGCGCCTTGATGGCCTCGATGCGCTCGTCCAGCAGCGCCCCGCGCGTCTTCGGGTCGGTGCCGTGGTCGCGCATTTCCTCGATATTCCAGCCGGCCCCGACGCCGAACACGAACCGGCCCCCAGAGATCACATCGATGCTCGCCGCTTCCTTGGCAGTGATGATCGGGTCACGCTGAATGAGCAGGGCGATGCCGGTGAACAACTCGATCTTCGACGTCACGGCCGCGGCGGCGGCGAGCGTGACGAAGGGGTCCAGGGTGCGGTAGTAGATCTTCGGCAGCTCACCGCCCAGCGGATACGGCGATTCCCGACTGGCCGGAATGTGGGTGTGCTCGGCGACCATCAACGACTCGAATCCGCGCTCTTCGATCGCACGCGCCAGCGTCACCGTGTCGATGCTGTCGTCGTTGACGAACGTTGCGATCCCGAACTTCATTGCCGTTCCCCTGCCTGTAGGTGTCGCTTCGTCAGACATCCCTCACCCTGCAGATATTCCCGCACATTCGGAATATCTTGCCGTGCAAGAGAATTCGCGAGGTTACCGGGTCTCATCGGCGCGGCGTGCGGTGCGCCGCCACCACGTCGGCGTTGGCCAGTTCCTGGGCCCGCGCCGCCAGTACCGACGCCCTGTTGGCGTAGGCGATGGCTTCGGCTTCGTTGCTGGCCTGCTTGCCGTGCGCCGCTGCCAGATGCCGCTTGGCGTCTTCGAGCTGGGCCTGGGCCTGGTCGCCGACGGCCTTGCGGTGCTTGGCGACGTAGTCGGAGATCTGCCGCAGCCGGGCGTCCGCGGTGGACAGCGCCTGCTCCAGGGAATCAACGCGCCCGCCTGCGTCGGAATGTCCCCGCGCCGCGCGGCGGCGGCGACGCCGTCGAATCAGCAGAATCAGCGCCACGATGACGACCACCGCGATGCCGATGCAGGTCGCGATCAACAGCCAGTTCGGCGATGACGAATTCGTCGAACTGGCGGATTTGTTCAGCCCGTCGGCGGCGGCGACCGCGGCGCCCCCCCAGTCTTTGGCGTTCACCTCGGGATCGATTTTCGTGCTCCGCAGGCTGCTCAACTCGGATACCGAAAGACCCGGAACGGAGAACGCGTACAACTTGGTGTTCGTAGCCACGGCCAGCAGCGCGTCCTGGGCGCCCATTTTGCTGGCGGCGCGGGTGTTCTCCGCCCAGTTGTCGGGCTTGAACCGGGAGAAATTGTCGACGTAGACCACCCACAGTTGGAGGCGCCGGTCCCGGTAGAGCCGGTCGATCGCCGAGCTGACCGCCGCCCGGTCGGAGTCCGTCAACGCGCCGGTGGTGTCGGTGATGTGCTCGGTGAGCTTGGACGGCGGTTGCGCGCCGACCGGGGTTGCAAGCAGCAGGCCAGCTGTGAGGACCGTCAGGAGTGCAGCGAGCGAGCGGGCAATGCGCATGCGGGTAATCTAGCTCGCCGTTGCGCTGTTGCCGTGTGATGCGGCCCAGCTTCTCTCGTAAACCCACGGACCGCGCCGCATCGTCAAGCGGTGCCGCGGACCGGGCAGGTCGGCGTCGCGGGTGTCGTAGCCGGCGTCGCCGTGCCAGAGGATGACCATGCCTGTCGGTGCGGTGACGAGGTGACTTTCGAAGTGCTCGAACGGCATTGACTCGACCCCGGCCGTCGCGGCGGCGCAATCGCGGTACGCCGACAACTGGTGCAGCGTCACCCAGGTCGGGGGCAGCAGCACCATTCGGCCGTGCCCGTGCTCTTCGAGGGCGTCGGCCGGGCTGATCCACCGGTGATCGACGATCTCGCTGCCGTCGACAACCACCTCGCCGGCGTCGATCGCGACACTGAACAACATCCAGGTGCGGAAACGTTTAGGGGCCTCGGGACCCGGACTCCACTGCGAGATCACCGACAACGTGTTCCCGTCAAGGTGAATTCCGGCCTCCTCCAAGGTTTCTCGCGCCGCCGCGCGGCGGGCCGCCTCGATGCTGTCGAGCGAGTCCGTCCCGGCGTCGGCCGGGTCCACCCGACCTCCGGGAAAGACCCAAGCTCCCCCGGCGAACGACGTCGTCGTGGCCCGCTTGAGCATCAGCACCTCGAAGCCGTCGGCGCCGTCGCGGCCCAGGACGACGGTGGCCGCGGCAACCTCTGGCGTCTCGGCGTTCATGGTGGCAGCTCCTCGGTTCGGGCATCCGTCACGTTGCCTTGCCGAGGCCGGCACGTCAACGCAGTGTTAGCGTCGTCGGCGTGACCCTCAACGACATCGCCCTGACCACCCTCGACGGAAAGCAGGCCACGCTGGCCGAATTGTCCGGCGGCGCAACGCTGGTCGTGAATGTTGCGTCCAAGTGCGGGCTTACCCCGCAGTACACGGCACTGGAGAAGCTGGCCAGGGACTACCGCGACCGTGGTCTGACGGTCGTGGGCGTTCCCTGCAATCAGTTCATGGGCCAGGAGCCGGGCACGGCCGAGGAGATTCAGGAGTTCTGCTCGACGACGTACGGGGTGACGTTTCCGTTGCTGGCCAAAACCGACGTCAACGGCGACAACCGCCATCCGCTGTACGCCGAGCTGACCAAGGCCCCCGACGCCGACGGCAAGGCGGGTGACATTCAGTGGAACTTCGAGAAGTTCCTCGTCGCGCCCGACGGCGAGGTGGTCAACCGGTTTCGGCCGCGGACCGAACCGGACGCACCGGAGGTGATCAGCGCGATCGAGGCCGTGCTGTCCCGGTAAGCGGCGCCGGCGTCAGAGCAAGCGGGCGTCAGAGCCCGGAGACCGCCTGCACCAGCTCCGTTGCGGAGGGGCTGGACAGCACCCAGTTGCCGTTCTGGTTGACGAACATCAGGTTCTTGGTGACCGGCGCCGGCAGCTTGGGGCCCGAGACGGCCACGTCGGCGGTCGCCGTCGTCGGACCGTTCGATTGAATGTTCGTCACGGCGAAGGACAGCGGCAGCTGACCGTTGCGGTAGGCCTTTCTCAGCTCGTGATCCATCACGTGGCCCTCGCCCGAACCGATGCCGCCTTCGACCAGGCTGTCCTTGGTGTGGTACGACACGCCAGGATCGGACAAATTGGTGAGGATAGAGGTGATCTGGTCCGCGGTCGGCACGTTTTGATCGGGGGCGGGCGACGGCGTCGGTGAGGGCGCGGGATCCAGCGGCAGCGGCGCGCCGGCGGAGGCCAGCTGAACCTGGGCGGCGAGCGGGACACCGGATGCACCGGAGCCCAATGCTGCCGCACCACCGACAGCGGCCAGCGCGGCAACGCTCACGGCAATGGATTTCATGGACTTCACGGTTCCCCCTGTGCTGGGTGTGGACGTGCGGACTGTCTCCACTCGACGCCGACACCGTATCCGCGCCGCGGCTGGTTTTCCTGCATTGCGCGTGTGTCTGCGCGTCGGCTCAAGCTACGCCATATGTTGCGCGATTACCCTGCGGAAAAGCTGTGGAGTGACTCCGAGTAGCCCGGGCAGTTGCCCGCCGCATCCAACTGCCCGTGCTATCGACAACCAAGCGCGCATTCGCTCCGCGTCATTAATTGCTGGTAGATCCTGCGCCCGGCCTGCGACCTACCCCCTGTTGGAGGCGGGGCGGCACCAGGTCGGCCGGCACCAACGGGGCCGCAAGCAATGGGAAAAGCCCGCAGAGAGCCCATGCCAGCGGATAGGCCGTAGTACTGATCAACGCCCCAAACGCCGGAGGCCCCACGGAGGCGATCACTCGTTGGGTGGTGTTCTGCGCGCCCAGCGCTCGTCCACTCCAAAAGGGGCCCGCGAACTCGGTGATCGCTGTCGCCTCCAAACCATTGTCGAGCACCGCGAGGATCGTGATCGCTGCCATGAACCACACGTCGAGCCGTGAGCCTAGGTGATCGGTGAGGGCCAACAAGAAAAGCGTCAGCGCGGCAGCAAGGGCGATGACGCGCACGGGCTGCATCCGCGAGCCGAGGCGATCAGACAATCGGCCAACCACGATGCGGCCCAACGCACCCAACAATTGGCAGGCAGTCACCAAGGCGCCCGCCATCGCGGACGACCAACCCCGGTGGTCCATCAACCAGACAAGCATGAACGTCACGGTCACCGCCTGGGGCATCATCATCAATCCCGACACCGCATGTATCCGCCACAACACCGAGGACTCTCGATACGGATTGGCCAGTTCTTCGATGCTGGCGCATTGTCGGGCTCTCCGCCCGGGATCGGCGATACCAATGGCGGCGATCACGGCGGCGATAGTGCAGCACACAGAGCGGGAAACCACAGCGCGGAAATTGCGTCCTGCTCGGCCAGTTCCGGCATCACCAACGCTCCCAACGCGATTCCCACCGGCTGAGCAGTTTGACGGATTCCCATCGCCACACCACGTTGATGCGGCGGGAACCACGCTGACACCAGTCGACCACCTGCGGTGTTGCAGCCGGCTGCGGCCATCCCGCCCAGAAACAGCAGGGCACCGATTGCGAAGAACGAATGCTGCGAAGCCAGGGCGAATGCCGCGACGGCAGTCAGCGCGGAGGAGACAGTCAGGACCGTTCGCTCGCCGAGGCGATCGACAGCGTAACCCCACGGAAGCAGAGTGAGCACCATTCCCCAGCTCGGAATCGACGCCAACAGACTGGACTGAGTCAGTGGGATCCCGCCGGCCGATCGCAGGGCAGGAATCAAGAAGGCAAAACCATTGATGAACAAGAAGGAACTTGCAGTGGCCCACAGCGCAATTGCCAGGATCGACCAGCGCGCGCGCCGGCGCCGAGAAAATCTATATCAGCAGGACCCTCGAGTGTCTGCATTCCCGACATCTCATCCTCCTGCCGGTGAGCGGGGCACAACGCTGAATCTGTTGTAAGAGAGTGCGACTGCAGAGATTCATGCGCGGCGCACTAGTACATGCAGCACCGGGCACGCCTTGCAGGAAGGCGGTATGCCTTGGACGCGATGATTGAGGTGGTTCCGAGCGCCACCGACTCGATGGCCGATAACGTTTGATCCCAGCACTTTTCATCACACGTTGATGCGTGGAAGAGGGTCCGCGCTCGTTGCGTCTAGCATCAGACCCATTGTCGCCGAGACGCTTTAGAAGACAGCGAGCCAAATCGCGATGTATTGGCAAATCGCCGCAACCGCAGTGCACGCGTGGAAAACTTCGTGATAACCGAAGACGCTCGGCCACGGATCCGGCCGGCGTAACCCGTAGCACACCGCGCCGACGCTGTAGAGCAGTCCGCCGAGCGCCAACAGCACCATGACGGTCACCCCTGCGTTGTAGACGATCAAGTTGGTGTACCAGACCGCTACCCAGCCCAGCAACAGATAAAGTGCGACCCCCACCCATCGCGGGGCCGTCGGCCAGAACAGGCTCAGCGCAATGCCTACCAGCGCACCGCCCCACACGATCCCGAGTACTACGTGCCCTGTGGTACGCGGCATCTCCAGTCTGGCGAAAGGCGTGTAAGTTCCGGCGATGAATACGAAGATCATGGAGTGATCGAGCCGTCGCATCCAGCCACGGGCCGTCGCCGACTGCCAGTAGACGCGATGGTAGATAGCGCTGACCGCAAACATCGCCACGATCGCCAGCGTGTAGGCCAGCGTGGCGTGTCCCGCCAACTTGGAGACCTGCGCCCAGGACATCGTCACCAGCGCTGCGCCGGCGAACAATGCCGCAACAGCGCAGTAAAAATGAATCCAGCCGCGCCAGCGCGGCCTGGCCAACACGGCCGAGCTGGCGGCACCGCCGTCATATTCGGCCACCGGTCCGTCTATTCCGGCACGGTGGATCGAATCAGTATGGCAACTCACGATTTGCCTCCTCACTATGGCAGCGCCCAGCGTAGGTAGGAGGTGCTGAAGAACCGCTGAGAAGTTTGCAACATCCGCTTCGCCGTACACCGGCCGGGCGGCATACTCAGTTAGTTCTCAGCACGGCAGAATGAGACTGTGCGCATGAGGATGGCATGGCTGAGGTGGCTCAGCGCTCGCGTGCGTGCGGTGTGGCCTCCCAAGTTGGGCATCGCTGCGCGCTCAGCCGCAGTGTCGGGATTGGCCGTCTTGTTCGCATTTGCGATTGCGGGCGCGACATTGGATGTAGTCCTGTACAGATCGCTGATTGCAGGCGTCGACGATGCCACCGCCGGCAGAGTCCACGCCATCGTGGATGCGCTGCAGTCCAATTCGCTCGACACCGTTGACAATGCTCTGCTGGCCACGGATCAGCGTGTAGTGGCCGTTCAGTTGATCGACCCGGCCGGCAACGTGGTGCGGCGATCTGGGTCGGCGCCCGGAAAACCGCTGATGCCTGTCACCGCTCTAGGTTACGGCTTGCGCCGCAGCATTTCCGATGACGCGTCGCCCAACGACGACATGCGTCTGAGCGGCCAGCGGGTGAGGACCCCGTCGGGCGATTACACGGTGATTGTGGGTGGGGGCAGCGAAGCGGTCGAGGGCACAGCACGGACAGTCGCGCTGCTACTCACTTGCGGCGCACCGGTCATCGTTGCCGTAGCTGCCTCAGCGAGCTACCGACTCGTGCGACGCTCTCTCCGATCCGTGGACGCAATTCGCGGCAGAGTCGCCGAAATCTCCACATCTGATCTCTCTGAACGCGTACCTATCCCCCGCAGTAACGATGAGATTGCGGCCCTCGCTGTCACCATGAACGAAATGCTTTCGCGCATCGAAGCCGGCCACCAAGCGCAGCGGCGCTTCGTCGGGGACGCCTCCCACGAGCTCCGCAGTCCGCTGTCCACCATCATCTCCGGGCTGGAGCTCGCCGAGGATCACCCGGAACTGCTCGACTCGGATTTCGTTTTGACCACTCTGCTTCCCGAGGCTCAACGCATGCACGCCCTGATCGAAGACCTGCTGATGTTGGCTCGTGCGGATGAACACACCCTGGTACTCCGAAGCGAAGAAATTGCCATCGACGAACTCGCCGAGGCGCAGGCAGCGCGGGCGCGAACGGAATTCACAGGCATCGTCCAAACCGACATCGCCCCGGCACGTCTGAGTGGTGACCCGGCAGCCATCTCACGAGTGATTCGCAACCTAACCGAAAATGCTGTCCGCCACGCCAAGTCGCTTGTATCGATCGACGTCAGCACGCGGAACGGTTCGTCGCTGATCGCCATCGGCGACGACGGCCCCGGCATCGCACCCGCCGAGCGAAACCGCGTATTCGAACGCTTTGTGCGTCTGGACACAGATCGCTCCCGCAGTGGGGGCGGAACCGGCTTGGGGCTGGCGATTGTCGCAGAAGTCGTTGCCGCGCATGGCGGTACAGTCACTATCGACGACCGCACCGGCGGCGGAACGCTGATGATCGTCGCCTTCTCACAACACAAGTCTCAACAGGTCAATCGGTAGCCGACGCCGCGGACCGTCTCGATCGTGTTGGTGCCGAACGGAACGTCGATCTTGCGGCGCAGATACCCGACGTAGACCTCGACCACATTGTCAGGACCCTGGTAGTGGGCGTCCCAAACATTGCCCAAGATTTCGGCTTTCGTCACCACCACATCTTTATTGCGCATCAGAAATTCGAGCAACCCGTACTCGCGGGGGGTTAAGGTGATCGGCGTCGAGCCGCGTTGGACTAGGTGGCGAGCAGGATCCATTGACAGGGATCCCGCAGTCAACACCACCGGCCGTGCAGGTGCGCCACGGCGCACCAGGGCACGCAGTCGCGCCACCAGTACCCGGAAGGGAAACGGCTTCGTCAGGTAATCATCGGCGCCCAGATCGAACGCGTCGGTCTGGTCGTACTCGCCATCCTTGGCAGTCAACATCAATACCGGCGTCCACACACCGCGCGCCCGCATGCGACGCAGCACCTCATACCCGCTGTAGCCCGGGAGCATGATGTCGAGCACCACGACGTCGAAGGCGTTCTCGGTCGCCTCGTGCAAACCCTCGTCGCCGGTGCCAGCGGCCACTACTACGAACCCTTCGGCCTTCAATCCCCTGGACAGCGTCGCCGACAACCTTGCCTCGTCCTCGACGAGCAGGACCCCTCATATCTGCACGCTACAGTCGGCGGACCGCGAACCGCCCTGACAACGCGACACCTATTCTCAGCGATCTCTCAGCGCTCGCCTCCTAAGCTCGGCTCGTCCCGTAGTCGTGAACACGCACGGAAACAGTCAAATAAGCCGAGGCCCGAATGTGTACGAAAACCCTTGTCAGCGGTGCCCTCATCATCGGCGGCGCACTATTGACGCCTTCTGCTACAGCTGGACCAAGCCCCTTCGCGGCACTGGGTTGCGCCTGTCGAGCGCCATCGCCAGCCCACACATTGTTCTCTGACAACGAAATTGAACGCGGAATCGCACAGGGACTCCGGTCCGGGCCCTCGGACAGCACGATGGCCATCCTTGGAATGCCGAACGGAAAGAACCGTTCCTGACGGCTGCAACTAGTGGGAGCTGGCTCTCAACGGCGATAATCGAACCACATAACATCAGCTGGTGAGTGCGCTGTTCTGCTTCGAGGGCGTCACCGTCGAGCGCAATGGCGTGCACGCCCTCGTCGATTTCGATGCGACGCTGCCGGACGGTGGAGTCACTGCGGTATCCGGACCGTCCGGCTCGGGAAAATCGACGTTGCTGCGTCTGTGCAATCGACTCGAGGTCCCGACCACCGGGCGGGTGCTGTTCGAGGGTGACGACGTTACGACGCTGGATCCGTTGCAGCTCCGGCGTCGGGTGGGCATGTGCTTTCAGCGGCCGACTCCGTTTCCCGGCTCGGTAGCCGACAATCTTGCGGTCGCTGACCCTGCCGCAACCTCTACGCAAATGGCCGACGTGTTGTCCTGCGTCGGACTCACCGGCAGCTGGCTCGAACGCGACGCGACCGCGTTGTCGGGTGGCGAAGCACAACGAATGTGTCTGGCGCGCATGCTGTTAACGCATCCGCGCGTGCTGCTGTTGGATGAGCCGACGGCTTCGGTGGATGCCGCGGCAGCACAGGTGATCGAGCAGACCGTGCGCAGGCTTGCCAACGAGGGAATGAACGTCCTTTGGGTCAGCCATGACCCGGCGCAAATCCAACGCATCGCCGACCGCGTCCTGCGCGTGGAACACGGCCGCAGCCTGGGCATCGAAGTGGTCGCGCCGTGACCGGCCAGGTGGGCTGGCTGGGTTTGCTAGCCTCGCTGGCGCTGGTCGTGTTGGCCGCCGGGATTTCGCTGTGGCAGCGCCTGGGCCTGCAGCGGTCGATCCTGTGGGCCGCAACCCGAGCACTGGTGCAGTTGCTGCTGGTCGGCGAGGCGCTGGCGCTTTTGCTGCAGCCCGGACGCTCGCTGTGGTGGTCGTGGGCCTGGACCGCCGGCATGGTTCTCTACGCGGGCGACGTGGTGCGCCGGCGGGCTCCGGAGGTGCCTGGGCTGGCACGGCTGGCGACTGCGGCGTTCGCCGCCATGGTGGTGATCACGCTCAGTGTGGTGTTCGGGCTGCGGGTCTTCCCGCTGGGCGGTCGAACGTTGATTCCCATCGTGGGCATGATGATCGGCAATTCCATGACCGCCACCGTGCTGGTAGCGCGACGCCTGGTCGACGAACTGCGCGACAAACGCGAGGAAGTCGAGGCCCGGCTCGCTTTGGGTCAGTCGTCGCGTCAGGCGGCGGCCCCGTATGTGCGGATCGCGCTGCGTTCGGCGGTGTCTCCCCAGATCGAGACCACCAAGGCCACTGGGCTGGTGTTTTTGCCCGGTGCCATGACCGGGCTCATCCTGGCCGGGGTGGCGCCGTTGCAGGCCGTGCTGGTTCAAGCGGTGGTCATGTTCGTCATCCTGGGCGCCGTGGCGATCACGACGGTCATCCTGGCACTGGGGCTGGTGCGCCATTTGTTCACGGCTGACCATCGGTTGATGCCGCTGCCACGGCGGGCCGATACCGGCGCTGCTACGTTGCGGCAGAAGGCTTTTCGTCGCCGCCGTGGATGACCTTGGATCTCCGGATACGGCGATCTCGCCGGTGTGGCATTGGCAGGCCATGCATTCGCTCCCGCGCGCGGCAAAGAAGCTGCCGGCGGCCAGCCACACTGTGGACAGGCCAGAACCCGCGGGCAACGGATTCGAGTGGAACGGCGGAGCGGTGACCCGCAGCAACTGGATATCGTTGGCCAGGCCGGAGCTCAGCCCGCCGGCCTGGCACTATCTGACGGTGTAGCCCGCGTCGACGGGAAGTGTGACACCGGTGATCTAGCGGCCGGCCTGCCCGCACAGATAGACCATTGCTTCGGTCAGGTCGGCTGATTCGATCATCGGGACCGGCAACTCGAACGGGCAGGCACCCTGGCCTGCGCCGGTGCGAATGTCGCTATCGATCCGATGAACCTGCAGCAGCTGCTGGGCGCCTGGGTAGCCCGAGATGACTACCCCGCGCAACGCGCAGCGCGCCCCGCGCTAGCTGAATGGCTTGTGCGCCTTGCCAATTCGCCAGATTCGGAAATAACCAGGGCGGCCAGCGCTCACTGCCTAATCTCAGGCAAGCATCGGGTCGATCGCCGACCGGGGCACCAGCACCTGCACCGCCCCCGCTGAGTCGGGCAGCAGCGCGCCCTGGTCGAAGAAGAAGATCACGCCTTCGTTGACCACCGCGAAATTCTGGTAGTTGGCGGGGTCGTACAGCGCGGTAGGCGAGATCGGCAACGGCGGCGGTGCGGTGGCGGTAGTCGACTGCCCCGGTTGCGCGGGCGGCGTGGCGGGCTGAGGCGGGGCTTGCTGCTTCTGCAACTCAGCCTGGACGATCGGCCCCACGGTCTTCAGCGGATCGTCGACCCGCCACAGCGGCGTGTTTTTCTTATCGTCCGATTTGGCTGTGTAGAGGATTTGCTTGCGATAGGTCTGGTCGTAGTTGAACGCCTTGAAGGTCGTCCTAGGTTGTGCGCCGCTGACGTTTTGGTACACGTTGAACACCACAGTCTGGGTGCCGCGCGGTGGGATCGCCGAGCTGTATTCCGTCGGCTTGATCTTCAGCTCAGAGGGTTTGTCGTGGGGCGCACCTTTGGCCGCATTGATGAACGTGTCACGTGTCTGAGAGATGTAGTCGGCGATCGGCTGCTGGTCGGGGTAATCCAGCGGGATGCTGATGTCGACGGTGTACGCGGGGTCCGAAAGCTGGATCGCACAGGTGGTGCCGGTACTAGTGCCTTTGAGATCGGCGCAGTAATCTTTCGGCGCCGCGCTGGCCACCGCAGCGGAACCGGAGATGGCCGCAGCCGCGACGAGTGCGGCGACGTTGAACAGGCGCATGTGTGTGAATCCCTCCAAGCGAACGCGGCAGCGCGCCGCGGACGCGAGATTAGCGTGCAGTGTTCCGCAAGGTAAAGCGAGCGGAGTTTCCGCTGCCCACGGTAGTCCGAACCGAAAAGGCCGCCACAAGCCGACTCAGCCATACACTTGCCGCGTGAACATCAGCGAGCTCATTGTCGGCGCAGTTAAAGGCCCTGTCCGAGCCGGCGTCAAGGTGGCCGACGCCGGACTCGCCGCTGCGTCCATGGCGCTCGGGGCCGTCAAGCAATCCTTGGGCGAGGACGCCCCCAAGGGGGCAGACCCGATCACCGATCTCTTCCCGCTGCGCGGCGCCATCGTCGGCGCAAACCGGGTTGCGGAATTGACCGAAAGCGACAGGGCGATGGGGCGCGCTCTTGCCCGCGGTGGCCCGGCGGACAAGCTGATGCGTCCGGGTGGGGTTGTCGACATGTTGGACGCCCCGGGCGGGTTGCTGGATCGGGTGACCGCGGGAAGTAGCTCCTCGCTGGAGCGGATCCTGGCGCCCGGCGGGCTCGTAGACCGACTGCTCGCCGAGGATGGGCCGTTAGAGCGCATGTTCGCCGAAGACGGCATCATCGAGCGGATGTTCGTCGAGGACGGCATCATCGACAAGCTGCTGGCCAAGAATGGACCGCTGGAACAACTCACCGAAGCCGCTGAAATCCTGAGTCGGCTCCAGCCCGCCGTCGAGCAATTGACGCCCACCGCCGACACCCTCGAGGCTGCCGTCGACACCCTCAACAGGATGGTCACCTCGCTGAGTGGCCTCAGAGACCGCATTCCGCGGCGGCCGTCGACGCGGCCGGCCGTACGCGCGAAACGCAACCCGGGCCAGGGCGCTCAGAGTGCCATCGAGGAGTGAGCCGACCGGCTCGCCTACTCCCGACCGTTGACCAGCCTGACCCGCCAGATCGGTCGCCTTTCGAACGGCGACCTCGTTCGGCTTGACCGTGCGCTGTTGGTATTCCTCGGGCTCGCGGTGTAGAACCGCTGTCAATTGTGGGGGAGTGGGGCGGGTGGGGCTCGAACCCACGACCAACGGATTATGAGTCCTGCTGACTCGCGGTTTTGAGTCGAAACTGCGTGCCCCGCAACAGGTTTCGGGTATTCTTTTGATCACGTTGAATCCCTTGTCTTCCAATAACTTTCGTTGGATCAGAGCATTCAATCTGAGTACTTGTATCATCGTCGCAGGTCAGAGGGTAGGGTGCAGTCTTGCGTAACGATTGCGTAAGAGCCTCCGCGAAACCGGGTTTGCTGGCGGGTTCGTTAGATTGATTAATGCATTCAAGACGGCAGATCGGACATGCTCGGCGCGTAGCCCGCTTTACACAGCCGCCCTGCGCCTACAATCAACTCCGCCCGATGGACCATCAGTTCGCAGGAAACAGTTGAGGGGGCCGCAAAGTGGCGTCGTTTATCGAAGATCCCCGTGTAGCGCGAGCGGTCAGCAGTATCGCTAGTCGCTCAGAACGCGAACCTGACGTGACAGTGTTGCAGAAGACGTATGTCGAAACGGGAATACTGCCGCAGCTCGAAAATCACAACAACCAGATCTTGTATGGTCGACGTGGCACCGGGAAAACACACGTTTTGCAGGTACTAGGGCAAGCTTTCGAACAAAATTCTGGATCTCATTCTATGTATATTGATATCCGTCTACTTGGGAGCTCACACTTATTCACAGATACCACCCGACCGATTGCCGATAGGTGCATTGCCGTATTTAAAGATTTTCTAGGATTGCTCCAAAGTCGATTACTTGATATTGCAACCCATCCAGAAAGTGATGGATCCGGCCTGCAAGAAGTGAGCGACTTTGCCGAATACATTGCCCAAAAATCTGTGGACGTAGCAAAAAGAAACATTAAAGATACCAGCTCTGCGAAGTCGACGGATGGACTTGAAGCCAGCTTAAAAGGTTCAATTAGCGGAAGTCTTGAGGGAGGCTTAAAAGCATCCGATAGTCATGAGAAAGCGACTGCTCGCCAGGTTGAATATGAAGAGGCACTCCGTGAAAGCCTAGTTTTTAGTGAAGTTCACCAAAAGCTGAATATCACGCTCGCCGCAATGAAAGTTGACCATTTGATTCTTTTGATCGACGAATGGACTTCACTTCCCGTCGAAATTCAGCCATTCATTGCAGAATTCATTCGTCGATCTTTGTTTACATCAAATCGCATCACTGTCAAAATCGCCTCATTAGAATATAGGTCGCGGTTCACGCTGACCGATACTGACCGCAATATCATCGGCTTTGAGTTAGGCGCCGACATAGCAGCCAATCTGGACCTAGATGATTTTTACGTCTACGACCGCAACAGAGAAAAGGTGGTAACGGTATTTCACGAGCTGCTTTATAAGCACGTGACATCAGATCTAGACCCTGGAATACTTACCGAACACAACATCAAAGATGCGACATCATTTCGCGTGCGACTGTTCACAGAGCCCGCCACATTTGTGGAACTTGTAAGGGCCGGCGAAGGAGTTGTACGAGACTTTCTGGGGATCTTCAGCGCGGCGTTTTTTAAAGCTCTTACTACTGGCCGTCCCAAAATCGACCTGCATTCGGTCGAAGAAGCTGCCCGGGATTGGTACGAGACTGATAAATCTACTTCTTTATCCACCGATCAGCGCGAGGCTCTCCATCGCATAATTCAAGATGTCATCGGAAGCCGCCAAACAAAAATGTTCATGCTTTCGCGGGCCGATGCGGATCACCCAATGATTCAGACGCTATTTGATTTACGGTTACTCCATTTGATTCTTCGGGGATATAGCGACAAAGAGAATCCCGGCAAAAGATATAACATTTATGCACTTGACTACGGCACCTACATCGACCTGAAACGCACCAAAGCCGAGCCTCAAGGTTTGTTTGAAGTTGATGATGACACTGAATCGAAAGATTCTGATGACGGCAAGCAAGCTCCAGAGGACCGTCTTGTTCCTTTCAAAGACAAGCGTAGTATCCGAAGAGTAATTCTGCATACGAGCGTTTTCGACGGACTGCAATAAAGCCTTTGCCTACCGAGTCATGCATTGCGTCGCTGCATCGGAACTACGTTTGACTGCACCGCAACGGGCCGCGCCAGACCAGCGGGCTGTGAAACGTCCTCATTGATGTGGTCGCCGTACACGTCCAAAGTCAGCGTGAAGGTGCTGTGCCCTAGCCACTTCGAAACCCGCTTAAAATCGACTGGCGGGCTAGCGGAAAGCAGGTTCACGGCAAAAGAATGGGTCTGCTGCACGATCAGGTGACAGTTTCGGTCACGCGGCCTGACTGGCCGGTGTGGTCATGATTGCTTCGAATTCGATCGGGGTCAACCGCCCGAGGCCGGACTGGCGGCGGCGCCGGTGGTAGGTGCGCTCGATCCAGGTGACGATCGCGATGCGGAGTTGTTCTCGGGTGTCCCAGCGGCGGCGGTCGAGCACGTTCTTCTGCAGCAGGCTAAAGAAGCTCTCGATGGCGGCGTTGTCGCCGGCGGCTCCGACACGGCCCATAGAGCCGACCATCTCGTGTTGATTCAAGGCGTGTACGAATTTCCTTGACCGGAACTGAGATCCGCGATCCGAGTGCAGAATGCACCCCGCGACATCTCCGCGTCGGGCTACCGCGCTGTGTAGTGCCCGGATGGCCAGTTGTGACTTCATTCGGGAGTCGATGCTGTAGCCGACGATCCGGTTGGAGAACACGTCCTTAATCGCACAGAGGTAGAGCTTGCCCTCACCGGTGCGGTGCTCAGTGATGTCACTGAGCCACAACTGATTTGGCCCTTCAGCGGTGAAGTCACGCTCGACAAGATCGTCGTGCACCGGCGGCCCGACTTTGCCGTTCTTGCCGCGTTTCTTACCAAACACGCTCCACAGTCGATTCTGCGAGCAGATCCGCCATGCGGTGCGCTCGGCCATCGGCTCGCCGGCATCGCGCGCCTCCTCCACGAGGTAGCGGTAGCCGAACTCCGGATCGTCTGCGTGCGCGTCGAACAGCGCATTGGCGCGGTAGGCCTCGATGAGTTCGGCCTCGGTGATGGGGTCGGCCAGCCAGCGGTAATACGGTTGGCGGGAGAGCTTGAGTACCCGGCACGTCACCGCGACGGGGATCCCGTCGGCGGCGAGCTCTTTCACGAGCGGGTAGACCCTTTTCCCGGCAGATTGGCCTGCGATAAATACGCTGCGGCCCGGCGCAGCACCTCGTTCTCTTGCTCTAGCAGTTTGATCCGCCGTCGGGCTTCGCGCAGCTCACCGGACTCGCTGGCGCTCTTGCCGGGCTTGGTGCCTTCGTCGATGTCGGCCTGACGGAGCCATTTCTGCAGCGTCATCGGGTGCACTCCGAAATCGGTGGCGATCTGCTCGATCGTTACACCGTCATCGCGGTTGCGAGCGACCCGGACGACGTCGTCGCGGAACTCGCGGGGGTAGGGCCTTGCCATGGGGACATCCTTCCAGCCCGCCCATGCTGGGCAAGCCAACTCAGATGTCACCTATTCGTGCAGCAGACCCAATGCCGTAGGTCGTGAAACCGCGCCGACGGTAGCTTGAGGGCGGCTAGCGCTGGCTGCATGAATCGCTTGTAGACGTTGCTAGGGTCAAGCGGCTTGGACCAATCGAATCGGTCTGCGGAATCCTTGACGTTTCTGCCCGCAGCTTTGGCAGCGGCCAGGTCCAATCGGCCAGGGAACAGGGGCGCTGTTGGCTCTAGGCAGGTGCCGTGGTGGTTGGCGATGTAGCTCCGTAGGTCATCGGCTAGCCACCGCTCTAGAGGCACCGTCCGCTCAGATTCATCGGTCTTCGGGCTACCAACATGAAAAAGGGACTGCCCCGACTTCAATTGACTCGCGGGGTTGTGAATTTCAGGCCGCGGTTGCGACTGGTGTGTGGAGCAGTTCGAACTCTATCGGGGTGAGCTTGCCAAGTGCGCGTTGCCGGCGGCGCCGGTGGTAGGTCCGCTCGATCCAACTCACGATTGCCAGGCGCAGTTCGGCTCGGGTCGACCAGCGTCGCCGGTCGAGCACGTTGCGTTGCAGAAGGGCGAAGAACGATTCCATCGCCGCATTGTCCCCGCACGCTCCCACGCGGGCCCATCGAGCCATGTAACCCGTTGCGCGACAGTGCGTGGACGAACTTTCTCGACCTGAATTGGGCGGATTCAACTGGTCGTTGCAACACCTCGAATTGGAGGTGTGCGAGTGCGGGTGCGAGATCGGCAGCGGGCGGTCCAGTTATATCGGGGGCAGATTCCCTCGCCGGGACGGCCTACGGTGGCCTGGCGTCAGGACAGGGTCAGGTTCTGGGCGGCCATCGCTGCTGGGGCGATGACTGAAGACGCCTCGGCCCAAGCGGGCGTGTCGTCCCCGGTCGGGTTCCGTTGGTTCCGTCACGCTGGCGGTGTGAATCCACGCTTACCAGAGACTGTTTCGGGTCGTTACCTGTCATCGGATGAGCGTGAAGATATCGCGTTGTGGCGGGCCCAAGGTGCCGGGATTCGCGAGATCGCTCGCCGGTTGGGCAGGGCGCCGTCGACGGTATCGCGTGAACTGCGCCGCAATGCATCGACGCGCACCTATCGACTGGAATACAAAGCCTCGGTGGCGCAGTGGCACGCTGAACGGCGTGCCCGTCGCCCGAAGACGGCCAAGCTCGTCGCCAATGAGCGGCTGCGCCTCTACGTCCAGGACAAGCTGTCCGGCGTCGTTCGCGGCGCTGACGGGCAGGTTGTCGCCGGCCCCGCCAGTACCCCGTGGAAGGGCCGCAACAAGCCCCACCGAGGTGATCGGGCCTGGGTTCAGGCGTGGAGTCCCGAGCAGATCGCCCGCCGTTTGCCGGTGGATTTCCCCGATGATCAGACGATGCGGATCAGCCCCGAGGCCATCTATCAGGCGTTGTATGTCGAGACCCGGGGCGCGCTCAAACGGGATCTGGTCAGCTGGCTGTCTGCGCCGCGGTCGCGCGTTGCGGGGTGCCGCGGGCACGGACCCGGCAGAAAGCATGGGCCCATGTCACCCCGGAGACTTTGATCAGCCAGCGTCCGCCGGAAGTCGCCGACCGTGCCGTACCAGGCCATTGGGAAGGCGATCTTCTGATTGGGTTGCAGCGCAGCGTGATCGGTACCTTGGTGGAGCGGAGCAGTCGTTTTACCATGCTGGTCCATCTGCCACGCGAGATTGGCTACGGCGTGATACCACGGACCAAGAACGGTCCAGCGCTGGCCGGCTATGGCGCGATCACGATGGCAGGCGCGTTGGAGCAGACGATCACCACGCTGCCCGCAGAATTGCGTCGGTCCTTGACATGGGACCGAGGCAAGGAACTCTCGGCGCATGCTCAGTTCTCGATCGCTTCGGGGGTGCAGGTGTACTTCGCTGATCCGAAGAGCCCGTGGCAGCGTGGCACCAATGAAAACACCAATGGGCTGCTGCGCCAATACTTTCCGAAAGGAACTGACTTATCCCGGTGGACCGCAGACGATATCGCCGCGATCGCCCACACCCTCAACACCCGACCACGCAAAACGCTCGGCTGGCCGCACCCCGCCGAAGCCTTCAACGACCACCTACACTCGGTTCATCAAACCGGTGTTGCGACCACCGATTGAATCCGCCTTGGCTGCCCTTGTCGGAATGGACGATCGTCGCAAACGGTGAGCGCAATGCCACGGCATGATCCAGGGCAGCCACCGCGAGCGAGGACTTCATCCGCGAGTCGATCGAGTAGCCCACAATCCGGTTGGAGTACACGTCTTTGATGGCGCAGAGGTAGAGCTTGCCCTCGTCAAGCAACCTGAAGAACTCTTCCTTCTGCTCCTTGCTGTACTTCCGGCCAGCCATCGCCATCACCTCCGATAGGTGTTGCGACGATTGCTGGAATCCAAGCAGTGCGGTGCTCGGTGATGTCGGCCAGCCACACCTGGTTGGCGGCCTGGGCGATGAACTGACGCTGCACGAGGTCGTCATGGACCGGTGGGCCGGATCGACGATTCAGTCCTCGCTTCTTAGCGAAGATCGACCAGATGCGCTCCTGGGAGCACAACCGTGCGACACGGTTTTCGCCGGCGGTGATCCCGTGCCGGAGCAATTCGTCAGCGATGAACCGGTAGCCGAAGGTAGGGTCATCGGCGTGGATGTCGCGGGCCGCGTTGATCAGGTGAGCATCGTCCCAATCGCGCTGTGACAACGGCGCTTTGCGCCATTTGTAGAACCCCTGGGTGGAGAACCCCAGGACCCGGCAGGTCACCGTGACGGGTACGCCGTCATCGGCAAGGTCGAGGACCAGCGGGTACATCTGTAATGAGGGTGGCTGGCCCGAGGCCGGCTGGCAGTGTTGACGTTCGGCTCGGCTCGTGTGACTCCGGGTATATTCGACCCGCTCATCGCGGTGTCTTCAAAATGACCTGTCCGCGAGGGGAGCTGGCGTCGACACCGTCCGCACAGATGGCTTGATCAGAAGCTTGTCCACCACCATTGGCGGCGTGACTCATTACAGATGTGTCTCTGCGCGAACAACATTCATCGGCGCCGACTCAGAAAGGTAAATAGACAAAGTAGAGGAGAACTCATCGATGGCAATCATCGCCGACACCTACGACCACATCGTGGGTGTGGACACCCACGCGCGAACACATACCTACTGCGTGGTTTCCACCAAGACTGGGGCAGTGATCGACACGGCGACCTTCCCGGCATCACCGGCCGGAATCAACAGGGCCCTGACCTGGGTCACCCGCCGCGCTCCCGGCACAGTTTTCGCCGCCGTCGAAGGCACGTCCTCCTACGGTTCGACACTCACCGCAGCTCTCGCAGCTCAGGGCGTTCCCATCGGCGAAGTGCGCCCACAACCACGATCCGCGCACGCCCACGCCCACGCCGGCAAGTCCGACCCCCTCGACGCCGAGGCAGCCGCGCGCTCAGTGCTCGGCAAGGAATGTTCGCGGGTTCCCCACCCGCGCGGCGCCGGTGATCGTGCTGCCCTGCGGGTGCTCTTGAGTGCCCGTTCACTCATCGACCAACAACGCACTGCCAACCGCAACGCACTGACCGCGCTGCTACGCACTGTCGACCTCGGTGTCGACGCCCGCTCACCCTTGACCGATAAGCAGATCGCCATCATCGAATCCTGGCGAAATAGCCGCTGCACCAACAAAGTTGATCTCATTGCCCGCGCCGAAGCCAAGCGACTGGCGACCGTTGTCAATGAGCAAACCCGCCAGTTGCGCCACAACCACGCCCAACTCGCCGAGCATGCGCAACGCCTGGCTCCCGGGCTACAACAAACCCCAGGGGTCGGTCCCGTCACCGCCGCAATCCTGATCTGCGCCTACTCCCACCACGGACGGGTCCGCTCAGAAGCCGCATTCGCCGCACTCGGGGGAATCGCGCCCCTGCCCGCATCATCGGGAAACACCACACGACACCGCCTCAGCCGATCCGGCGACCGACAACTCAACCGTGCCATCGACATCATCGTCCGAACCCGCATGAGCTTCGACCCCGCGACCCGCGCCTACCTACGCCGGGGACTGGAAACCGGCAAAACCAAGCGAGAGATCCGGCGCAACCTCAAACGCTACGTCTGCCGCTCACTGTTCCGGCAACTCCAGGCCGCCATGGCTTGACAGCCCCCCATAGAAGCGTCATTTTGGGTTGGCGTCCCGGGACAGGTAGCCGACCGCGCGGCGCATCACCTCGGCCTCCTGCTCGAGGAGCTTGATGCGCTTGTGCGCTTCGCGCAGCTGCGCGGCCACGTCGTCAGCAGCGGCCGGCGATCCGGGCTGGTCATTACCGTCCTCGCGATCGGCGATCTTGAGCCAGCGATGCAGGCAAGCCTCCGAGATCCCGAAATCCTTCGCGATCTGACGCAACGACGCCTCGCCCTTGCGGGCCACCGCAATGACATCAGCACGGAACTCCGTAGGAAACGGTTTCGGCACGAGATTGATCCTTCCAGTGAAGACGAATCCTCACAGGGTCAGGAGTCAACCAAACCGGGGGCAATCCCTTTTTCGACCTACCTAGCCGCTGTATTGCGAACTAACACCAGCGATTACGAAAGCTATTCGAAAGCACCGAAACCCGTTGCCATTGAGAATGATTGGCACGCTGAACTAGAGCGGCATTGGCCGATGATTAGTGTAATCGCGAAAAGGCTCTACACCGAATACAGGGACCGAAAACTCAGGCAGGCAAACAAACAACGCTGGCGCGCACGTCGGCGCACTACGGCGAAGCTGCATCGTCAGGGTCTGTGACCTCGATATCGTCGGCACTGCTGCCTTTAATTCGCTTGAGCGGCTTATCATCTGGCCCATAAATGGTTACGTCTTTTGTCACAGGTTGGTCGGATATCTCTGCGCTGGCACGCTTAAATGGATTCTTGATCCAATTCATTACGGCTGTGACGGTGGTACTGGTAACGGTGCTGATAGTGGCATCGGCAGCTTTAAGGGCTATGTAGATGCCGATGACTTCAACGACGCCAGGTCCCTTGCCGCCAGATGGGCGGTACGCAATCTCGCCGTCAACGCCGTTTCGGCGGAGTTCATCAATCATCACTTCTAGTGACTCCAGGTGGTTCGCGAGCACGCCATTGAAACGCACAGTGGCGAACGCCGGGTATGTGGACATAGCGACATACGTTAGATGGTCTTTCGGGTGAGAGATGCAATCTCGCGTTTTGAATCGAGGTGCGTCCCGGTCTGCGAGCGCAAATCGGCCACCAGTAGCCGATTGTCTGGCGCTGGCCGGTGTGGCAACTCCTGGCAGGCGCGTTCGTGACTGTGCGTGGCGCTCAGGGGGTCAATACATCCATTGCCAGTGCTCAGCGCGGGGTCAGCGAGACCGGCACATATCGAACGGGTGTTCGGGTAGTGGGGGTCATCGCGGGTGCCGTGGGGCGGGTTTGCTGGGACGACTTTGTACCGCTGATTGTGCCACTTGATTGCGTAAGAATTGCGTAAATCTGAGCCATTTTGGCCGTTTGAATTCGACGCTGCGAACCTTCAAAATTCGATCTAGCTGCAGAAAAACTTAGTGGGGCGGGTGGGGCTCGAACCCACGACCAACGGATTATGAGTCCGCGGCTCTAACCGACTGAGCTACCGCCCCCGGTGCTGACTACTATCTGCGCGACCTTGAGATTAGCGCCCGCGCCGATCGCCAAAGACGCCGTGGTATGCCGTTTGGGTCGTACGGCGCCAGAGGGCAGACGACCACCCAGCCCACTCAGTGCAGCTCCGGCCGTGGCGATCGGACCACCAGCTATCCATGCGTCTCGCTGTGCAGATTGGACAGCTAAGTTTCCAGCCCCCACTGGCTCAGGATCTGCAGCAGCGCGTGTGACGTCGCGTCGGGTGCATCCCAAGTGACGATGTGGCCGGCGTCGCGAATGACGTGCTCGGTGATGCCCTCGGCTCGCGCCCAACGGGGCATGGCGGTCGCGATATTGCCGGTGCGGTCCTGCGCACCCCGCACCAACCCGAGCGGCACCGTGGGGTGGTAGCCCGGTTCCGGGGCGACGAACGAGACGGTAGCCCGCCAGACATCCAAGAAAGTCCGCTTCGGCATTCGCGCGAAGACCGCCGCTGCCCGTGCGATCGCGTGCGGAGTGACGGCAGACGCGCGGGCCATCTGGCTGGGCAGTACGCGCGCGGGAATCAGGGCCAGCGCCGGTGCGGCGAGACGCAGCGCAAGTCGCTCTCGCCCGGTCAAAGAACCGGCGTTCCACGTCGAATCCACGACGATATGGCCGCTGACTCGGTCGGCGTGGGCGCGCACGAAGGCTTGGGTGAGATTTCCCCCAAGTGAGTGCCCCACCAGCACCGGCCCGTCGACCTGGCACTCGTCCATCAGCGCCGCGAGGTCGTCGAGAGCGTCGGAGGCGGTGAACCGCGTGCCCGGCGCCAGCGTGGATTGCCCATGTCCGCGCATATCCCACACGATCGTCCGGTAGCCGTGTTGGGTGAGCGCAGCGGCCTGGGCGTCGAACATGGTGTGGTCGAGGCCCGCCCCGTGTGTGAGTAGGACCGCGCGGGCGCCCGACCCGGTATTGGCGAAAGCGATGTCGGCGCCCGGACGCACCAGCCGCCGCGCCACTGTCACCATTTTCCGACCACAGGCAAGAAGATAGGCAATTGGCGACGTGGTCGACTCCACACTCCCCGGTTCCCGCACGCCCGACGAGCACCACGCGCGTGTCGTCACCGACCTCACGGCGGCACCCCGTAACGTTCGCAACGACTGGAAATGGGGGCGTCGGGTAGGTTGGTGGTCGATCAGGACACAAAGCTGACGCTTAGCTGGGATCAAGCCGCACCTCATCGCGCGGTGTTGTTCTGGATACATCAGCAAACAGTGGTGAATGCGCAGACCCAGATTGCGCAGCGGAACCGTTCCACAACGTGCGTCCGCGACGAGTGAGAAATCGCAAGCGTCGACGATCGAGTACAGCTGCTCGATCGCGCCGACCGGGCACCGCCCTGGGCGTCGGACGCTGAGAGACAACGGGGGAGCAACCTATGGCGATCACCGACGTATCGGCCTTCGCCCATCTGACCGAAGCCGACATCGAAAACCTGGGCTTCGAGCTCGACGCCATCCGCCGAGACATCGAGGACTCCCTCGGCGAACGCGATGCCCGCTACATCCGCCGCACCATCGCCGCGCAGCGTGCCCTTGAGGTGACCGGCCGGGCCCTGCTGGCCGCCAGCTCCAAGCGCTCGGCATGGTGGGCGGGAACGCTGACCCTGGCCGTGGCCAAGATCGTCGAGAACATGGAGATCGGCCACAACGTCATGCACGGGCAGTGGAACTGGATGAACGACCCCGAGATCCACTCCAGCACCTGGGAGTGGGACATGAATGCGGTCTCGAAACACTGGGTCGCCGCCCACAACGTGCAGCACCACAAGTACACCAACATCCTCGACATGGACGACGACGTCGGCTACTTCATCCTGCGCGTCACCCGCGACCAGCCGTGGCAGCCCTACAACATCGGCAATATCCTCTACAACGCCATCCTCTCGCTGGGGTTCGAGTGGGGAATCGGTTTGCAGACAATCGATCTCGAGAAACTCCTGAAGGCCGGCCCGGAGCGCGACACCACCTGGGTGCAGACCCGCGAGTTCTCGACGAAGATCGGCCGCCAACTCGCCAAGGACTACGTGGCGTTCCCCGCGCTGACCTCGTTGTCGCCGGCGGCCACCTTCAAGTCGACCCTGAAGGCCAACGCGGTGGCCAACGTGCTGCGCAACATCTGGGCCAACGCGGTGATCTTCTGTGGCCATTTCCCCGATGGCGCAGAGAAATTCACCAAGACGGACATGATCGGCGAAACGAAGGGCGAGTGGTATCTGCGACAGATGCTGGGCAGCGCCAACTTCGAGGGCGGGCCAACGCTGCGCTTCATGAGCGGCAACCTGTGCCATCAGATCGAGCACCATCTGTTCCCGGATCTGCCCAGCAACCGGCTGCACGAGGTCTCGCTGCGGGTGCGCGCGCTGTGCGACAAGTACGACTTGCCTTACACCACAGGCCCTTTCCTGGTGCAGTACGGCAAGACGTGGCGGACCATTGCCAAACTGTCGCTGCCGAACCGGTATTTGCGCGACACCGCCGACAACGCCCCGGAGACCCGCAGCGAGCGAATGTTCGCCGAACTGGAACCGGGCTTCGTCGGCAACGTCCACGCCGGCCGACGCCGCGGACTCAAGACGGCGCTAGCCTCGGTTCGCCCCTGGCGGCAAAAGTCTCAGAGCGGCCGTAACCGGAAGACCCGGATCTCGCGCGGCGCACAGTTGACCCGGTAGTTCTCGTACCCGGGGTAATAGTCCACAGCTGCCGCCCACGCCTTGGCACGCTCGTCACCGGTGAGCAGCTCGGCCCGATACGGCAGCGTCTGCCCCTTGAACTGCACGCTGCAGTCCGGATTTTTGAGCAGGTTGGCGCTCCACCCCGGGTGCTCGGGCCGCCCGTAGTTCGACCCGATCGCCAGCAGGCCGTCCGCGTCGTGAATCAGCACCAGCGGATGGGATCGCGGCTGACCGGACTTGGCGCCGGTCGTGTTGAGCAGGCCGACCATGTCCAGCCCCGCGGTGCTGAACCGGCCGTTGGTCCGCGGCAGCAGAAACCGGTCGACGCTGGGCGCCACGTGGACGGCGAGCTGGTAGCCGAACCGGCTCATCGCGATCCGCTCACCCACTGCCTCGGCGAACCCCAACCGTCGTCCACGCACCGCGCTGTACCGTCGAAATGCCACGGACAAGAAGGTACCCGCACAGCGCGCTAGTACACGTAGACGACTGCGCCGTTGCCGCCGTTACACACCACCAGCGCACCGTTGGCCGCGCAGGTCATCGCGTAGTGCTGGCCGGTCACCGGACTGACCGCATCGACTTGCCGCGGTGTGACGCTGGCCGGGCCACCGGCTCCGTAGGCCAGCCGGACCTGTTCGGCGAACGGGCAGGTGGTGTCGGCCGAGCCCACCGCCGAGGAGGCGAACCCGCCCGCCGGACCGGAGGTGGCAGGGCAGGCCTGGGCACCGGGCGGCAGCGTCACCGGCGCCTTGGACGTGGTCGTCGTAGTCGTGTTCGTGGTCGAAGACGTGTCCGTCGCCGACATCGGCGACCAGGTCGGGCAGCCCTGCGTCCGGAACGCCAGATCCGACGGAGCGATTTTCACCACCTGCGGCCAGTCACCGGCCCCGTTGGCGATGACGTCCTCGAAGTTGCCCGACAAGCCGCGCAGCCGCTCCCAATAGCAGGAATGCCCGCCCAGCGACCGATAAGTACCGGGCTGGATCTCGCTTCCTACTTTGAAGGTGCCGTCCCCGGGAAAGGTGTGCGGGGTTGCGGCGGCAGAGGTGGTCGACGCCGGAGTGGACGACGAGGTGGTGCTCGACCCGGGGGGCGGAATCGACACCGTCGTCCCCGGGTAGATGGGCGCCAGCCGCGAGGTCGCGGTGTCGTGCGGCGTCACCATCGGCCGCGCCGTCTTTCCGCCGCCCGAGCAGCCGCTCACCGCGCACGCGAGCACCACGACCGCGACCACGCTCCCGGCGAATCTCATGGCGGCCGCCGTCAGCTGAAGACCGTCTGGCCGTCGACGTCGATCAGATATCGCTCGGTCCCCGCTTCCACTCGCGGCGCATCGGCTCCCAACGACACCGCGATCTTGTTGCTGGCGTTGCGCATGATGTCGAGGGTGAGCTCGACGGCTTCCTCCGGCGAGAACCCGGAGCGCACCTCGACGGCATCGTCGACGGCGAGGTGCGCAGGGGTCCAAATTAACGCATCGGCATACCGCAGCGCTGCCTTAGCGCGCCCATCCAGCAAGATCGACGTCTCAAATTGCGAAATCTCGTCGTACAACGACTCCGAACCGCCGGCGTCCAGTGCGTGTCCTTCGCGCAGCGACTTGCACAGCCGGCAGTTGTGCGCCGCCGCCCCGCGCAGCCGGACCAGCTCCGAGGTCACCGGATCCAGCGCACGCATCCGGGCGACTCCGGGCAGGAAACGTTTGAACAATTCACCGGCAGGATTGGTGCCACGGACCCACTCGATGGGCCCGTCCACCCAGCCCAGATACTCCGAGCCGACGCCCAACGCCTCCAGACCCGCGCGCACCCGCGGCACGAAGTCGGCAATGAACATCGCGACGACGACACGAAAAGCGTTGTCCCCCAGCTGCTCGAGCAATCGAGTTCGTTGTTCGACGGTGATCGTCGAGACATCCGCGCTGAACTGCTCGGCGAATTCGGCCACCGCCACTTCGGCTTCGGACTGCGGCTCCCCGACCCGGTCTTCGACGGGCAACGGCGGTAGCGACACCGTCTGCGCACACACGCGGCGCACCAAACCGGTGAGCCGCCCGTCGGAGAAAGCAACCAACCGCGTCAGTGCATCGCTGCGAACGGGAGCCGACATCCGTATCACGTTAGGGCCGTCCCGAATAACCGGCAATCGTCTACTGCGCCTGACTCACCGACGACATGTGGAAATCGGGGATCCGCAGCGACGGCATCGCCGCGCGGGTGGCCCAGTCGCCCCACTCCCGGGGCAGCGTCTTCTCGCTGGCACCGGCTTCGGTGGCGCGCCGCAGCAGATCCAGCGGGCTCTCGTTGAACCGGAAGTTGTTGACCGCCCCGGTCACCTCGCCGTCCTCGACCAGGTACACCCCGTCGCGCGTCAGACCGGTCAGCAGCAACGTCGTCGGGTCGACCTCGCGGATGTACCACAGGGTGGTCAGCAGCAGACCCCGCTCGGTGGCCGCGATCATGTCCGCCAGGTCGGCCGATCCGCCGGTCATGACCAGGTTGTCGCAGGCGACGGCGACCGGGGCGTCGAACCTGGCGGCGCTGGCACGCGAATAGGCCAGCTGATTGATCACGCCCTCGCGGATCCAGTCGACATGACCGATCTCCATGCCGTTGTCGAACACCGACGTGGTCTCGCTGGAACTGCTCACCGCGACGAACGGCGCACACGCCAGGCCCGGCGCCATCGGGTCGGAGAACAGGGTCAGCGGCAGATTAGTGAGCCGCTCCCCCACCCGGGTGCCGCCGCCGGGTGCCGAAAGCGCCGTGCGGCCCTCTTGGGCGCCTCGCCCGCCCATCGTCCAGGCCAGGTAGATCATCATGTCCGCCACTGTCGAGGGCGGCATGATCGTCTCGTACCGCCCGGCGGGCAATTCGACGGAACGCGCGGCCCAACCAAGCCGCGTCGACAAGTCCGACAGCAGCGAATCAATAGGCACGTCAACGAAATCGGCGCTGCCGATGCCGGCCCAGGCGCTGGCGTCACCGCGTTTGGCGTTGACCTCGATCGCCCCGGTGGGCTGGGTGTAGCGCCGCCGCAACCCCGTGGACGACGCCAACAAAGTCGTCGAAACACTGTGGTGCGCATAGCCGTACAACCGGTCCGCGGCCCGGAACCCCTTACTCAGCGGACCGGTGATACCGCTGAACACTGCGACCCCCGTCCCGGGCACCGGGGCGTCCCAGTCCGCGGGCTCGCCGGAGTCGGCGAGCAGCGGCGCGGCATCGCCGGCCTCCGGCGCCGACCGGGCCGCATCCTGCGACGAAACCACCAGCCCGGGCAGCACCCTCGGGTCCACCTCACCGGAGACCACCGAGCCCACCTGCACGCTGTCACCTTGGCGCACAACCGAAATCACCGTCACCGTACGGGTGACCGTGACACCGTTGGTGGTCATCGAATTGTTCGCCCAGCGCAGCGTGGCCTCGGACTTGTCGGTCACCAGAACCATGGTTTCGTCGGCGCGGCCGTTCTTGGCCGCCTCGTCCAGGACGATGTTGACGACGTGCTGAGGTGTGATCATCGGCCGCCCTCGGTCCGGGTGTTGAGCACGTTGATGCCGCGGAACAGCGCCGACGGACAGCCATGGCTGACCGCGGCGATCTGGCCGGGCTGGGCTTTACCGCAGTTGAGTGCCCCGCCAAGCCGCCACGTCGAGGGTCCGCCCACGGCCTCCATCGCATTCCAGAAATCGGTGGTGGTCGCCTGGTAGGCGACGTCGCGCAGCTGGCCGTAGATGCGGCCGTCCCGGATCCGGTAGAACCGCTGCCCGGTGAACTGAAAGTTGTACCGCTGCATGTCGATCGACCAGGACTTGTCCCCGACGATGTAGATGCCGTCGTCAACCCTTTCGATCAGATCCGCGGTACTGCGGTCCTCGGGCCCGGGTTGCAGTGACACGTTGGCCATCCGCTGGATCGGGACGTGATGCGCGGAGTCGGCGTAGGAGCAGCCATTGGACCGCGGCTCCCCCAGCCGCGGCGCGAACACCCGGTCCAGCTGGTAGCCGACGAACACCCCGTCGCGCACCAGATCCCAGCTCTGGGCGGCCACCCCTTCGTCGTCGTAACCGATTGTCGCCAAACCGTATTGGACGGTCCGGTCGGCGGTGACGTTCATCACCGGTGAGCCGTACTGCATCGAACCGAGTTTGTCGGGGGTAGCGAAAGACGTGCCGGCATAGGCCGCCTCGTAGCCGATGGCCCGGTCGTATTCGGTTGCATGGCCGATGGACTCGTGGATGGTCAGCCACAGGTTCGACGGGTCGATGACCAGATCGGTGGGCCCGGGCACCACCGACGGCGCCCGTACCTTCTCATACAGCAGATCCGGCAGCTCGGCCAGCTCCGCCGACCAGTTCCACACCTCGTCGCCGGCCACGGCTTCCCACCCCCGCGCCGTCGGCGGTGCCAGGGTGCGCATCGAGTCGAAGCTGCCCGCCTTGGCGTCGATGCTCACGGCCTCCAGCGACGGCTGTAGCCGCACCCGCTGCTGGGTGATCGACGAACCGAACGTGTCGGCGTAGAAGGTCTGCTCCTTGACCACGGTCAGGCTGGCCGAGACATGGTCGATGCCTTCGGCGTCCAGCAGCCGCCCGGAATAGTCCTGCAGCACCTGAATTTTCTCTGCCGCCGGAACCCCGAACGGGTCTATCTCGTAGTCCGAAACCCACGAGGCGTCGGGATAGACCGGCTCGGGCGCCAAGCGCACCCGCTCGGTGTTCAACGCCGCCAGCAGCGTCGCCACCTGCACCGCGTGCCGTGCGGTGCGCGCCGCCACATCCTGCGCCAGCTCCGAATGGGAGGCGAATCCCCAGGTACCCGCCACGATCACCCGCACCGCCAAACCGACCTCGCGGCTGAGCACGGCCGTCTCCAGCTCGCCGTCCCGTAACTGGATGTGCTCGGTGCTGAGGCGGTGAATCCGCAGGTCTGCATAACTGGCCCCGGCCGCTCTGGCCGCCGCCAACGCGGCGTCCGCCAACTGGTGGCGCGGCAGGTCCAGGAAGTCGGCGTCGATCTCCCGGTTCGCTGTCACGGCTACACCGTAACGAGAGGCTTTAATACATTCATGTCCGACGCGCCACGCCGCACCACCGCGCTGGCGTATGCCCTGCTGGCGCCCAGCCTGTTCGGGGTGACCGCCTTCCTGTTGCTGCCGATTCTGGTGGTGGTGTGGCTGAGCCTGTACCGGTGGGACCTGCTGGGGCCGCTGCACTACGTGGGCCTGGCGAACTGGGACTCGGTGCTGCACGACGGCGGTTTCGTCGACTCGCTGGTGGTGACGGCGGTCTTCGTGGCGATCGTTGTTCCGGCGCAGACGGTGCTGGGTCTGGTGGCCGCGATGATGCTGGCCCGGCAGATGCCGGGGACCGGGCTGTTCCGCACCCTCTACGTGCTGCCGTGGATCTGCGCCCCGTTGGCGATCGCGGTGCTGTGGCGCTGGATCCTGGCCCCCACCGACGGGGCGGTCAGCACCTTGCTGGGCCGCCGCATCGAATGGCTGACCGACCCCGACCTGGCGCTGCCGGTCGTATCCGCGGTCGTCATCTGGACCAACGTCGGCTACGTCTCGTTGTCGTTCCTGGCCGGGTTGCTGGCCATCCCCGAAGACGTCCACCACGCCGCCCGCACCGACGGCGCCAACGCCTGGCAGCGGTTCTGGCGGATCACCCTGCCGATGCTGCGGCCCACCACCTTCTTCGTGATGGTCACCGGGATCGTCAGCACGGCGCAGGTTTTCGACACCGTCTACGCGTTGACCGGTGGCGGCCCGGGCGGCAGCACCGATCTGGTGGCCCACCGCATCTACGCCGAGGCGTTCGGCGCCGCGGCGATCGGGCGGGCGGCGGTGATGGCGGTGGTGCTGTTCGTCATTCTGGTCGGCGTCACCTTCGTGCAGCATCTGTACTTCCGGCGGCGGATCACCTATGACCTTGTCTAAACAGCGATCTCGCCGGGCGACCAACGCCGTCATCTACACCGGCTTGGTCTTCGGCGCGCTGATCACCCTGGCGCCGTTCGTGCTTGGCCTGCTGACGTCGTTCACTTCCTCGCACCAGTTCGAGACCGGGTCGCCGCTGCAGTGGCCACGTCCGCCCACGCTGGCCAACTACACCGACCTGGCCGGTACCGGGTTCGGCCGGGCGGCCGCGGTGACCGCGTTGACGACTGCGGTGATCCTGCTGGGCCAGCTGACCTTTTCGATCCTGGCCGGTTACGCGTTCGCGCGGCTGCAGTTTCCCGGCCGCGACGCGCTGTTCTGGGTCTATATCGCCACACTGATGGTGCCGGGCACGGTGACCGTGGTGCCGCTGTATCTAATGATGGCGCAGGTGGGGTTGCGTAATACGTTCTGGGCGTTGGTGCTTCCGTTCATGTTCGGCTCGCCCTATGCGATCTTTCTGCTGCGCGAGCATTTTCGGCTGGTTCCCGACGACCTGATCAACGCCGCGCGCCTGGACGGCGCCAACACCCTGGATGTGCTGGTGCACGTGATCCTGCCGTCCAGCAAGCCGGTGCTGGCGGCGTTGACCATGATCACCGTCGTCTCGCAGTGGAACAACTTCATGTGGCCGTTGGTGATCACCAGCGGCCGCAAGTGGCGGGTGCTGACGGTCGCCACCGCAGATCTGCAGTCCCGGTTCAATTCGCAGTGGACGCTGGTGATGGCGGCGACGACGGTCGCGATCGTCCCGTTGATCGCGTTGTTCGTGGTTTTCCAGCGGCACATCGTCTCCTCGATCCTGGTTTCGGGGCTCAAGTGAGCCGGCCGCGTTTCTCGACGCTGTGCGCCACGGCGCTGGTGCTGGTCGCCGCGCTGTTGTTGACGACGGCAGTCCTGATGGGCCGATCCAGCGACCACGGCAAGATCGTGGTGACGGTGCGACTGTGGGCCGAGCCGATTGCGTCGGCGTATAAGCAGTCGTTCGAGGCATTTACCCGCAGCCACCCCGGCATCGAGGTGCACACCAACATGGTGGCGTTCTCGAACTACTTCAACACCCTGCGCACCGACGTGGCCGGCGGCAGCGCCGACGACATCTTCTGGCTGTCCAACGCCTACCTGGACGCCTACGCCGACAGCGGCCGGCTGATGAAGATCGAAAAGGGCAGTGCGGATTGGGAACCCGCGGTGGTCGACCAATTCACCCGCAACGGGTCGCTGTGGGGGGTCCCGCAGCTGACCGATGCGGGGATCGCGCTGTTCTACAACGCCGACCTGCTGGCCGCCGCCGGGGTCGATCCCGCCGAGCTGGACACCTTGCGCTGGAGTCCGGCCAGCGACGACACCCTGCGACCGCTGTTGGCCCGCGTCACCGTCGACGCCGCTGGACATCGGGCCGACACAACGGACTTCGACTTCGAGCGGGTTCGGCAGTGGGGCTACAACGCCGCCAACGACCCGCAGGGCATCTACCTCAACTACATCGGATCGGCCGGCGGGGTGTTCCAGCGCGGCGACGCCTTCGCGTTCGACAATCCCGAAGCGCGGCAAGCCTTTCGCTACCTCGTCGACCTGATCAACCGCGACCATGTCGCTCCCCCGGCGTCGGACACCAACGACAACGGCGACTTCTCCCGTAACCAGTTCCTGGCCGGCCGGATGGCGCTCTTCCAGTCCGGGACCTACAGCCTGGCCGCGATCACCCGCGACGCCGCCTTCCGCTGGGGCATCGCGATGATGCCGGCCGGGCCGAAGGGCCGCGTGAGTGTCACCAATGGAATTGCCGCGGCTGGTAATTCGGCGACCAGGCACCCGGAGGCCGTCCGTCAGGTGCTGGCCTGGATGGGCAGCGGCCAGGGCAACGCCTATCTGGGTCGCGAAGGTGTGGCCATTCCCGCGGTACTCTCGGCGCAGCCCGGGTATTTCGCGTACTGGAAGGCCAAGGGTGTGGACGTGACGCCGTTCTTCGCGGTGCTCGACGGCCCTCGCATACCGGCGCCGGGCGGCGCCGGATTCGCCGCGGGTAACGAGGCGCTGCAGCCGTACTTCGACCAGATGTTTCTGGGCCGAGGCGATGTCGCAGCCACGCTGCGGCAGGCTCAGGACGCGGCGAACGCCGCCGCCCGGCGCTGAGCACGCGCCGCCGGCCCCAAACCCCCAAACCCCAGGCCCCCGCCGCCGCGTGGCCCCGCCGCCGCGGGGCTCCCGCTCGTCACGCTGGCGTGACGCTCGGCGCCGACAGCCACGCTGGCGTGACGCTCGGCGCGAAGAGAGGGGCGAAAGCGGTATGCGGCCGGCCGCCGGGGCCCCCGCTCGTCACGCTGGCGTGACGCTCGGCGCCGACAGCCACGCTGGCGTGACGCTCGGCGCCGAAGAGAGGGACGAGAAGTGGGCGCGTCGGGCTACCCGGGCAACACCAGCACCGGGACCGGGCTGTGCCGGATGATCTTGCCGCTGCGCGCCCCCAGGAATACCCGCCGGATGTCGCCGCGCGGCGAGGTGCCGATCACCAGGATCTCGCCGTCTATCCACTCAGTGCCTTCCAGCGCTTCGGCCCAATTGTGGCCGGTGACGACCTGCAGCGTGACGTCGTCGCCGACGATGCCGTCCGATTTGAGACCGTCCAGGATGTCGCGCGCCTGCGACGCCCAGGCTTCAAGCACCACGTCTTCGGCGTCCAGCCCCACCTCGGGCGGATACATGGTCTTGCCGCGAACGGCGAACGTGACCACCCGCAGCGGCACATGAAAGCGCTCGGAGTACTCCACACAGCGACGCACTACGTCCGCCGACTGCGGCGTGGCCGAGTAGGCACACGTCAGCCGCGTCAAACCACCTGGGTGCGAACGGTATTCGGGTGGACTGATCGCGACCGGCACCGGCGAGGAATGCAGCAGCCAGTCGGCGGTGGTGCCGACGACAACCTGCGCCCGCCCGCCGCTGGGCAGCGAGCCGAGCACCAGGATCTCCCCGCCGACCTCCTCGACCACCTCGATCAAACCGCCGGACACCGATCGGTGCGCCCGGTGGCGATAGTTGATCTCGAGACCCTCGCCCAGTGCGAATAGAGCACGCTCGGCTTCTCGGACGGACTTTTGGACGAGGTCCGCGGCCCACTGCTCGTACTCCGCCTCGCCACGCCCGAGCGACAGCCACGGCTTGGGCACGATGGTGGCCACCGTCAACGACGTCTTGAGGGTGCGCGCGGCCCCAGCGGCCAGGTTCAATCCCGACAACCCGATGTTGCCGGCCCGGTACCCGACGACGACGCTCACTGCACCTCCTTGTCGAGTGCCGATTGCTCGTTCAGGGCACTGCGATGTCGACCCCACACCAGGTAGTAGATCAAGGCCACGGTAATCCACGCCCCGAACGCCAACCAGGTGTACCAGTGCAGGCTGAGCAGGATGTAGCCGCACGCCAGCACCGAAAGCACCGGTGTCACAGGGTATCCGGGCACCCGGAAGGCGCGCGGCAGATCGGGTTCGCGTACCCGCAGGATGATCACGCCGGCGGACACCACGATGAACGCGGTCAGGGTACCGATCGACACCATGTCGGCGAGTTTGTCCAGCGGGACCGCAGCTGCCATCAGCGATGCGGCGATCGCGACGATCACCGTGTTGTTCACCGGCGTCATGGTGCGTGGATGCACCCTGGCGAACCGGGGTGGTAGCAACCCGTCCCGGCCCATCGCGAACAGGATGCGCGTCATCCCGTACAGGGTGACCAGCGTGACCGTGAAGATGGAGATCACCGCCCCCGCCGCCAGGATCGTGCCGGCCCAACTGCCGTGTGTCACGTTGTCCAACACGGTGGCCAGCCCGGCGTTTTCCTGCGCGGCGAAGTTCTGCCACGGCTGGGTCCCCAGGGCTGCGAGCGCGACCAGAATGTAGACGCCGGTGACCACGAACAACGCCGACACCAGGGCGCGCGGCATTGTCTTCTGCGGATCCTTCACCTCGTCCCCGGCCGTCGAGACGGCGTCCAATCCGATGTAGGAGAAGAAGATGGTGCCCGCCGCCGTGCCGATACCCCCGACGCCGAACGGGGCGAAGTCGCGCAAGTGGGTGTCGTCGAACGCGGTGAAGGCGAGAATCACGAACATGCCCAGCACACCCAGCTTGATCAGCACCATGACGGTGTTGACTTTCGCCGATTCGCTAGCGCCGCGGATTAACAGCAGGGCGCACATGGCGATGAGGAACACCGCCGGCAGGTTCACCCAGCCGTGCGCCGTGCCCGGCGGCGTGGAATCCCACGGCGCCGCCGACAGCGCGTGCGGTAATTCGGCTCCGAACAGGTTGTGCAGCAGCTTGTTGAGGTATCCGCTCCACCCGACCGCGACCGCCGCGGTGGCCACACCATATTCCAGCAGCAGGCACGCCGCCACCACGATCGCCACTCCCTCCCCCAGGGTGGTGTAGGCGTAGGAGTAGGACGAACCCGAAACCGGTACGGCCGAGGCTAATTCGGCGTAGCAGATGGCGGCCAATCCGGCTGCGACGCCGGCGATGACGAACGAGACCAGCACACCGGGTCCGGCCTCGGGCACCGCCTGGGACAACACGAAGAAGATGCCGGTACCGACCGTCGACCCGACCCCGAACAAGGTCAGCTGGAACGCACCGAAGCTGCGTTTGAGGCCGGGATCGGCCCCGTCGGCGACGGGGGCACCACCTACCGGGCGGCGACGCAGCATCTGCTCTTTGAGGCCGATCGAATTAGCCGGCAACTGCGCCTCCCGTCGGTAGCTCAGCTAATTATGAGCCTCCCGCAGCGCAGCGGCGAACTGCCCCACCACCCAATCGATCTCCTCGGCGGTGATCACCAGCGGTGGCGCGAACCGCAGGGTCCAATCGTGGGTGTCTTTGACCAGGACGCCGCGCTCGGCCAGTCGCCGGCTCAGCTGCTTTCCCGAACCCAGCGCCGGGTCGATGTCGACCCCGGCCCAAAGCCCCAGCCCTCGTACCGCCGTCACGCCATGGCCGAGCAGCCCACCCAGTCCCCGGTGCAAACGCGCGCCTAATTCTGCTGAGCGACATTGGAATTCACCCCGAGCCAGGATGGCGACGACGGTGGTGCCGATCGCGGCGGCCAGCGGATTGCCGCCGAACGTCGATCCGTGCTCGCCGGGATGCAGCACGCCCAGGATGTCGCGGTCGGCGACCACCGCCGACAGCGGCACGACTCCCCCGCCCAGCGCCTTACCGAGCAGGTAGACGTCGGGCACCACGCCCCAGTGGTCACAGGCGAAGGTGTGGCCGGTGCGGGCCAGGCCGGACTGTATCTCGTCGGCGATCATCAGCACGTTGCGCTCACGACACAATGCCCGCACGGCGGGCAGATAGTCGTCGGGCGGCACGATGATGCCCGCCTCGCCCTGGATCGGCTCCAGCAGGACGGCGACGGTGTCGTCGTCGATCGCCGCGGCCAGTGCGGCGGCGTCACCGAAGGGCACCGAACAGAACCCCCGGGGTGAACGGACCGAAGCCACCGCGCGCCACCGGGTCGGAGGAGAAGCTGACGATACTGATTGTGCGACCGTGAAAGTTGTTGTCCGCCACTATGATTTTGGCCCGATCCGGGGCGACGCCCTTGACATCCACCCCCCCATTTGCGGGCGACCTTCAAAGCACTTTCGA
Source organism: Mycobacterium kiyosense (assembly GCA_021654635.1). Lineage (NCBI taxonomy): Bacteria > Bacillati > Actinomycetota > Actinomycetes > Mycobacteriales > Mycobacteriaceae > Mycobacterium > Mycobacterium kiyosense. The sequence continues at coordinate 2,236,303 of AP025179.1, read as the reverse complement.
CCGCTTCGGCACCCGAGTTCATCGGCAAGACCATGTCTTTGCCACACAGTTCGGCCAGTTCCGCGCAGAACGGTCCGAGTCGATCCGAGTGGAAAGCGCGACTTACCAGGGTGACCGAATCCAGTTGGGCGTGCGCGGTGGCGATGATCTCGGGGTGACGATGACCGAAGTTGACCGCCGAGTAGGCGGCCAGGCAGTCGAGGTAGCGCCGGCCGTCGACGTCGGTGATCCACGCTCCCTCGGCGCTGGCCGCCACCACCGGCAGCGGCGAATAGTTGTGCGCCGCATGCTTTTCGGCCAGGGCAATGGCGGTGTCGGTGAGGTCCGCCAGAATTGTCACGGATGTATCTCCAGCGTGCAGCACTTGACCGAGCCGCCGCCCTTGAGCAACTCGGACAGCTCGACGCCGATCGGCTCGAAACCCGCGGCGCGCAGTTGCTCGGCGAATCCCGTTGCGCCAGCTGGATGGACGACATGACGACCGTCGGAGACGGCGTTGAGCCCGAACAGGTAGGCGTCCGCGGTGCCGACGATGATCGCGTCACCGAACAAGGCGCGCAATTGCGTCTGCGCGGTCGGACTGAACGCCGGCGGATAGTAGGCGACGGTCTGATCGTCGAGCACGGCCAGCGCGGTGTCCAGGTGGTAGAAGCGCGGATCCACCAATTCCAGCGAGACCACCGGCATCCGCAGCGCGGAAGCGATCTCGGCGTGGGCGCGACGATCGGTGCGAAAACCGTATCCCGCCAACACCATGTCGCCGACCATCAACAGGTCGCCCTGCCCCTCGTTGACGTGGCGGGTGGAGACCGGCCGATATCCCATCGCCGACATCCACTCGGCATAGGCTTTGGATTCCGCGGCCCGCTCGGCGAAGCGGAACTTGGCGACCACGGCGATGTCGTTGACGATGAAACCGGCGTTGGCGGCATAAACCATGTCGGGCAGCCCGGGTATCGGCTCGATCAGTTCCACCTGGTGGCCGAGGCGAAGGTAGGTGTCCCGCAGCTGCGCCCACTGACGGGTCGCGCGCGCCACGTCGACCGGCGTGCTGGTGTCCATCCAGGGATTGATCGCGTACTCGACGGCGAAGAACGTGGGCGGAGTCATCGCGTAGCGCCGCAGGGTGGGAGTGCGCGTTGGCGGCGGTTTGGCATCCTGCCGGGCCGGGGCATCGACATAGTAATCCGTCATTGACCAACTATATTTGCGTAGTTTTACGCAAGCAAACGATGACACTTGCGTACTCAGCGTTGATATGTTGCTCTAGATCATCATTAACGATGATTTGTTGCGTCGAGGATTGGCGAGCGCGGATGGAACGACTGGACGACACCGACGAGCGGATCCTGGTCGAGCTGGCCGAGCATGCCCGCGCCACCTACGCCGAGATCGGGCAGCAGGTGAACCTCTCCGCGCCCGCCGTCAAACGGCGCGTCGACCGGATGCTCGACAGCGGCGTCATCAAGGCCTTCACCACCGTCATCGACCGCAACGCGCTGGGCTGGAACACCGAGGCCTACGTCCAGGTGTTCTGCCACGGCCGGATCGCCCCCGAAGAGCTACGGGCTGCCTGGGTGGACATTCCCGAGGTGGTCAGCGCGGCGACCGTGACCGGAACGTCCGACGCCATCCTGCACGTGCTGGCCCGCGACATGCGCCACCTGGAGACCGCGCTCGAGCGGATCAGGTCCAGCGCCGACATCGAACGCAGCGAGAGCGTCGTGGTGTTGTCGAACCTGATCGACCGGATGCGCTGAAATCAGTTCGCGCTGAGCAGCGTTTGAATCGCCACCCCGGCGCCACCGGCCGCGGCGGTGATCGCCAGGGTCACCCAGTCGGCGACCTTCGGACGCTGCGGGTTCGCCGATAGCTGGCCGGTGCCGCCGCGTGCGGTGATCGCGTCGCCCATCTCGTCGGCACGTCGCAGCGTCACGGTGATGGCAGCGGCCAGCAGGTCGATCACTTCGAGCCGGCGTTGCTGCCGTCTTTCCTTGCGGCTCTTCGGGATCTGCTTGGGGCGCAACCGCCGCGCGGCGTTGAGCACCTGAAACTCGTCGATCAACATCGGAAAGGCGCGCAGGGCAAGCGCCAGCGCCACCGCCCATTCGTCCACCGGCAGCCGCAACGGCCGCAGCGGCCGGCCCAAAGTCGCCAGAGCCGGGCCGATTTCGGCGACATTGGTGGTGAACGACACCAGCGCACCCAGCGCCAACAGCAGCACCGTCAGCGTGGTGATCCGCAGAAAGTTCAACAATCCGCCGAGTCCCAGTTGCACGCCGCCCACCGAGATCAGCGGACTGCCGCCGGCCAGCGCGGCGGTGATACCGCCGAGTGCCAACGCAATCCACAACCAGCGCGGTATCGACGGCAGCGCGCCCCGCGGAATGCGCGCGATCCAGATCGCCGCCAGCACCAGGGCCGACATGAAGCCGATCGTCACCCACCCCGGGTAGAACGCCAGCAGCGCCGAAATACCGAAAACCACAAGGAGTTTGGTGCCGGCCCACAAGTCGTGGATGGGCGAGCCACCCGGTATCGGAACCAGCAGCACGACGGGCCGGCCGGCCTTCCGCGGCTGGCGTCTTTCCGAGGTTGACTTGACGGTCATGACACCGACCCCGGTCCGGGCACCGCGGTGGCCGAGGCCGACTCCAGCACCCCACCGCGTAGATGCAGCGTGCGCGGACACAGGGTTTCCATTCCGGCGAAGTCGTGGGAGATGACCACCACGGTCAGGCCGCGCTCGCGGCGCAAGTCCTCCAGCAGTCGCAGCAGGCCGCTCTGGCTGGCCGCGTCCAGGCCGGCCAGCGGCTCGTCGAGGATCAGCGCCTTGGGTGAACACGCCAGCAGTCCGGCCAGCACGACTCGACGCATCTGGCCGCCGCTGAGTTGGTCGATGCTGCGCCTGGCCAAGGCGGGGTCCAGTCCGACGACACCGAGCGCGGCGATCACGCGGTCCTCGTCCTTATGCGAAAAGCCGGCCGCCGAGGCCACTTCGAGGTCCACCCGGCTGCGCATCAGCTGCAACCGGGCCGCCTGGAAGGACAGCGCGACCGCACCGACCTGCTCGTGGGTGGGCCGGCCGTCGAGCAGGCAGACGCCGCTGGTCGGCGTCGTCAACCCGGCCATGATCCAGGCCAGGGTGGACTTGCCGGAGCCGTTGCCGCCGTGGATCAGCACCCCGTCACCCTGCTCGACGACAAAGTTGATGTCGCGCAGCGCGGTTTTCGCCCACGGCGTCCCGATGCCGTATTCGTGGCCGACGCCGATCAGCTCGAGGGCCGGCGCGTGCCGGGTGTCGCCCACCCCGGCCTGCGGCATCGGGGCGTCGACGGCTTGGACCATGCCGGTGTTGTCCGGCGAGTCGCTGAGTTTGATTGTGCGGTCGGCGGATTCGGCCTCGTTGCTGTAATGCGTGATATGCACCAGGGCGGTCCGGTGCCGTTTGGTCAACCCGGACAGCACCTCCAGCAGGCCTTCGCGGCCCTGCTGGTCGACCATCGTGGTCACCTCGTCGGCGATCAGCACCGCCGGTTCACGCGCCAGCGCGGCCGCCAGCGCCAGCCGCTGCAGTTCACCGCCGGACAGGCTGCCGGTGTCGCGTTCGGCGAGTTCCTCGAGCCCGACCTCGCGCAGCAACTTGGCGACATCGGTCTTGGTGCCCGGCGGCAGACCCCACACCACGTCGTCGGCGACCCGGGTCCCCAGCACCTGACTCTCCGGATGCTGCAACACAATCGCCGTTCCACCCAGCTGGCCCAGACCCACCCGGCCGGGACGTTGCACGGTGCCCGACGTCGGTTCGCGGCCGGCCAGGATCAGCATCAGCGTCGTCTTGCCCGAACCGTTGGCACCGGTGATGGCCACGTGCTCGCCGACCCGGATATCCATGCTGAGCTCACGCAACGCGTCCTGGTCGGCGCCCGGGTAGCGGAACCGCACCTTGTCCAGCCGCACCGGAACCGGCCCGATCGGAGTCTCACTGTCGTGATCACCGGCGGGCGCGTCGAGCTTGTGCACGTCGGGGATGCCGCGCATCCGCTCCAGCAGCCGCGATAGCGCCCACCAGCCGATCAGCGACATCCCCATCACGCTGATCGTGACGATGCCCAGCAACACCGGCTGCCAGTAGCGCAGCGACCAGGCGAAGATCCATTTCAGCCAGAAGCCGACGCTCTGCATGTGTACGCGGCCCAGAAATGAGGCCATCCCGTCGACGTTCGCGGTGATCGCGTCGCGCATCAGGTGCCGCAGCCGCACCAGTGCCATCAACGCCCCCACATTCCCGGCGGCGAACACCACCCCGGCGATGAAGGAGGTGACCACGACCGTGGGCGTGCCCCGCCCCCGGCGTTTGACCACGCCCGTCAGCCCACCGATGTAAGCGCTTTGGATGACGCCCATGAATGCGCCCATCCCGGCGATGAGGAAGGCGATCACGCCGGCGGCCACGGTCATGGTGATCAGCACCCGCAGCCGGTACCGGTAGGCCAGCAGGCCCGCGGGCACGGTGCCCAGCAGCACAATGCCGCCGGCAAAGGGCACCGCGACAGAGATGATCGCGGTCACCGCACACAACGCGGCCATGACCGACGCCTGCGCCAACTCGCTCGGTCGCAGCGGTCCACCCCGAGGGTGCGCAGACGGCCGGCCGGGTGGGGTCACTTCATTGATTCTGCCAGGCACAGAACCCATGCCGATGCAGCACATCACCGTATTCAGCTTTTTTACGCCACCGTCACCGCAACTGGTCTCGCATAGCAAAGCTATGCAACGATGAGTGCATGAGTTCGCCCGCCACGGCAAATGACGCCGGGCTCCCCCACGGCCTCGGCGCCGATCTGCTGGCGGTGGTCGCGCGGCTGAATCGGCTGGCCACCCAGCGCATCCAGATGCCGCTGCCCGCCGCGCAGGCCCGCCTGCTCGCCACCATCGACTCCCAGGGCGAAGCACGCATCGGCGACCTGGCCTCCGTCGACCACTGCTCGCAACCGACGATGACCACCCAGGTCCGCCGGCTCGAGGAAGCCGGCCTGGTGTCGCGCACCACCGACCCTTGCGATGCCCGCGCGGTGCGGATCCGGATCACCCCCGGACGGACTGCACATGCTCAACGCGGTGCGCCGAGACCGCGCCGCGGCCATCGAACCGCAACTGGCCCGGCTGGAACCCGCCGAACGCCAGGTACTGGCCGACGCCGTGGACGTGCTGCGGCGCCTGCTGGAGAACGCGGCGACCACCCCGGGCCGCCACACGCTGTGATCCCGGCCTGACCGGAGCCAACTGCAGGTGGATAGACCGCCGCAGTGGGTAGACACTTGACGCAGGTCGCGCACCCAGGCGTCGCGGCCCGATATCCGAGACGTGAAAGGCGGCGGCCATACCCGATGCTTCCCCGCTGACCGTTTGGGTCGGATCGTTGCGGTACTTCTTCACGCCGGGCCGCGACGTGATCGTGGGCCACGGCGGGCATTGCGATATCCGGCTGGACCGAGATGGGCTCCCCGGGGCCGATGGCGCGTCACAGCCGATTCCCGATTTGGTGTTGCGCTTCGCCGGCACCCACTGGCTGGCCGTCGACCAGAGCCAGCACGGCTTGTTCGTGGATGGCGCCCGGATGACGACGGTCGACATCCGGGACGGCCTTTCGATCGTGATCGGGGACCCTGCGCGGGGGCCACGGTTGACCTTCGAGGTGTCCGCTGCCGACGACCAGCCCCCGTCCGCCACCGATCCGCTGGGACGCCGGCCCTTGCCGCAACAGCCCGCCAGGGGGCCGGAGCACTCGGCGTCGGATCCGCAGACCACACGCATCCCGGCACAGCCGGTGGCCCTACCTGCGGAGCCGGAGACGACGCGCATTCCGGCGCAGCCGCCGGTTACCGACGAGCCGGCCACCAGCCGCATCACGGTAGAACCGGAGACGGCTCATATCCCCGCGATCCCGCTCGAACAATTCCCGGTGGAGCCGTCCCCTGAGCGGCCCACCAGGCCGTTCCGGTACATCTCCACGCAGCCAACCGCGCCGCCCGCCTCACCACCCCCGCCGGCCCCGCCGCCCCGCACCTGCAGCATCGCGGCCGGCCGCGACGGATCCGCAGCCCAAGGGCCTGCTGGCGCGGGTGGCCGAGGGATGCGCTCACCGCGACCCGCCGACACCGGACCCGACGAACTCCCACCACAAACCAACCGCCTGCCACTGCAACCGGATGCCCGGACCATCGGCGTGGCCGCCTACCGGCTCGGCCTCACCGTCGACGGCCGCGACGTGCTCGCGGACGTGTCGTTCACCAGCCGCCCGGGAGCGCTGATCGCCGTCGCCGGCCCGTCGGGGGCGCACAACTTCGCGCTGACAAGCCTGCTCTCCGGAACCCGCGCCCCCAGCACCGGCGTGTTGAGCGTCGACGGCCACGACGTGTACGCCCAGCCCGAGGACATCCGGTTCCGGATCGGGTCGGTTCCCCGCGACAACCGTGTGCACCCGAACCTCACCGTGGCACACGCCCTGCGATACTCGGCGGAGCTGAGGCTGCCGGCCAACACGTCCGCCGAGCATCGCGAACGCACCCTCGACCAGATCCTCGACGAGCTCGAGCTGACCGCGCACCGCAAGACCAAGGTGTCCAAGCTGCCGCCCGACCTGCGTCGATGCGTCGCGCTGGCATCCGAACTACTGGCCCGGCCGTCGCTGCTCGTGGTCGACGAACCCGGCGCGGGATTGGACCCGCGGCAGGAAAGTCACGTGATCCGGCTGCTGCGGCGCCAGGCCGACCTCGGCTGCGTGGTCGTGATGGCCGTGACCTCACCCGCATCGCTGCCCCACCTCAACATGTGCGACCAGGTGCTGGTGCTCACCCCCGCCGGGCGGCTGGCGTTCGCCGGGCCCCCCTCGGACACCGAGTCGGCACTGGGCACCACCGACTGGCGCGAGATATTCGCGCGTGTCGGCAACGACCCGCACGGCGCCCATCACGCGTTCCTGGCCCGCCAGCAGGCCTCGGTGTCGCCGACGCCGCCGTCGGTCACGGCCGTGCAGCGGACCCCCCCGACCCGCACTTCCGGGCAGCAGTTCCAGATGGTGGCCCGCCGCCAGCTCCGCATGCTGCTGACCAGCCCTTTACACCTCCTCGTGCTGGTGGTGCTGCCGTTCGCGCTGGGCGCCTTGACGTTGCTGATCCCGGGCCATGCCGGATTCGGCCGGGCGGCACCGTCGTCGACCAACACCCACGAAGCCATCGAGATCCTGGCCGCGCTCAACTTCGCCGCGGTCCTGCTGGGGACGACGGCATCCGTCGGCGCCCTGGTCGGCGAACGTCGCGTTTTCCGCCGCGAACAGCAACTCGGGCTGTCGGCCACCGCGTACCTGCTGGCCAAGATCGCCGTGTTCGCCGTCATCGCGGCCGCGCAGGCCGCGATCGTCACCACCATCGTCATCGCCGGCAAGGGCGGCCCCCGGCATGGTGCCGTGCTACTCGGCAACGCCGATGTCGAGCTGTACGTCAGCGTGGCCGCGACGGCCGTCGCCTCGGCGATCGTGGGGTTGGCGCTGTCCTCGCTCGGCAGGTCGCTGACCGAAGTCCTGCCGCTACTAGTGCCCGCTCTGCTCGCGTCGCTGCTGTTCGCCGGGGGGCTGGTGTCACTGGTCGGCACCTGGGGGTACGACCAGATCTCCTGGTTCATCCCGGCGCAGTGGGGGTTCGCGGCCGCAGCGTCCACCGTCGACCTGCGCCGGGTGGACAGGTTGGCCGAGCAGAACGCGCTGTGGACCCACTACTCGGGCTGGTGGGTGTTCGACATGCTCATCCTGGCCGGGTTGACCGCGGCGTGGGCCGGATTCACCGGGTACCGGTTGCGGCCGCGGATTGCGACTCAGACGTAACGCCGGACCCGTTTGCAGTACTCCTCGAACTCCCGGCGGTAGTGCCGGCGCAGGAACGCCTCTTCGCGCAACACCTGCCGGTGGAACAACCAGGTGCCGGCGGCCAGGTAAAACAGCGGAACCCAGTTGGGGAACACCAGGAGCTGGCCGAGCAGGAACACAAAGAAGCCCACATAGATCGGATTGCGGCTAACCGCGAAGACGCCCGTGGTGACTAGCCGTCCGGGCTTGTCGACGTCGATGCCCACCCGGAAGCTTCGGCCGAACGACACCAGGCTGATCGCCAGCACCGCGATGCCGACCGCACACAGCGCCACGCCGACCCAGGCGACAACGGTGGAGTGGAAGAACCTCTGCCGGCTGACCATCGGCCAGCCGAATGCCGCGGCGAAGATCGTATAGAAGTAGAACAGCGCGACCGGCGGGATCGCGAAGTCACTGTTGTCGAGTTTCCCGAAATGCATTGCCCGGGTTCCGGTTCGTTTGAGCACCAGGACTCTGCCCACCACGGTGCCGATCAAAAGCACCACCATGAGTGCGGCCAGGTATTGCGGCATTGCTGCTCTCTCCGTCGCCGTGCTGCCCCAATGATTCCACGACACAGCCGAGTCGATGGACCCACTTTGTTTCGGCGGCGCGCGTAACGGGTTACCGTCGGAGAATGGCGCCACAGAACAAAAGCACTGCCGAGCATCTGCGCGACGCGTTGGACGGGCGTTGGCGGGACGTGAAGAACCAGACGCGGAAAACCCTCAGCGGTGAGGCGTTCCGCCCGCACTACACGCCCAACACGGTGATCGCCCGCGCGAAGGTGGCCGAACAGATGCAGCTGATGGCAGCGGCGGGCATCTCCGACGAAGGCTTCCGTAAGGAGCACGGCGGCACCGGCGACGTCGGCGCGGCGGTCACCATGATCGAGATGCTGGCGATGTCGGATCTGTCGCTGATGGTCAAGGCCGGCGTGCAGTGGGGACTGTTCGGCGGCGCCGTCGAAAATCTGGGTACCGAACGACACGGCCGCTACATCCAGGACATCATCACCCTCGACCTGCTGGGCTGTTTCGCCATGACCGAGACCGGGCACGGCAGCGACGTTCAGTCACTCGAGACGACGGCAACCTATGACGTCGAGACCCAAGAGTTCGTGGTGCACTCCGAAACCCCGACCGCACGCAAGGACTACATCGGCGGGGCCGCCGAAACCGCCACCATCGCAGCGGTTTTCGCGCAGTTGATCACCCACCAGGACGGCGAGCCGGTCAACCACGGGGTGCACTGCCTGCTGGTGCCGATCCGCGACGCCGACGGCAACGACCTGCCGGGGGTGACCACGTCGGACTGCCACTACAAAGGTGGCCTGCCCGGCGTCGACAACGGACGCATCATGTTCGACCACGTCCGGGTTCCGCGGGTGAACCTGCTGAACAAGTACGGCGACGTCGCCGAGGACGGTACCTACAGCTCGCCGATCGAAAACCCCAACCGGCGATTTTTCACGATGATCGGCACGCTGATCCGCGGCCGAGTGACGGTCGGCGGCAGCGCCGGCAACGCGGCCCGCGTCGCGTTGGACATCGCCACGCGATATGCGTTGCAGCGCAGGCAGTTCGAGGCGCCCGACGGCGCCGGCGAAGTGCTGATCATGGACTACCTGGTGCACCAGCGCCGGCTGTTTCCATTGATCGCGCGCTCCTATGCGCTGCAGTTCGCGCAGAACGAACTGGTCTCCAAATGCCATGACCTGCAAACCTCCGACGTCGTGGACGCCGACGAACAACGTGAGCTGGAGGCGCGTGCGGCGGGCCTCAAGGCGGCCAACACCTGGCATGCCTCGCGGGCTATCCAGGAGGCTCGTGAAGCGTGTGGCGGCGCGGGTTACATGGCCGACAACCGGCTGATCGCGCTGCGCGCCGACACCGATGTGTTCACCACTTTCGAGGGAGACAACCACGTCCTGACCCAGCTGGTGGCCAAGGAGTTGCTCACCGCCTACGCCGACGACATCAAGAGCATGAGCCCGGTGGAATGGGTCCGGTTCGCGGCCAACACCGTCGGCGACCGGGTCATGAAACGCACTGCGGCCGAGGCGATCATGCAGCGGATCATCGACGCACGCCAGGACAGTGAAGAGGAAGGCAGCCTGTTCAACCGCGGTACTCAGGTCAAGATGTTCGAGGATCGTGAGGACTATCTGCTGTCCTCGGTGGCGCGGCGACTGCAGGGCAAGTCCAAGGAGATGTCGGAGTTCGACGCGTTCAACGCGGTGCAGGATCACGTGCTGCACGCCGCGCAGGCGCACATCGACCGGGTGGTGCTGGAAGCTTTCGTCGCAGGCATCGACGCCTGCCCCGATGAAGACGCCCGCGAACTGCTCGAAGTGGTGTGCGACTTGTACGCGTTGTCGGTGATCGAGGAAGACAAAGCCTGGTTCATCGAGCACACGTACCTGTCGACCGAACGGGCCAAGGCCGTCACCCGCGGCATCAACGACCGCTGCCGGGTGCTACGCCCGCACGCCAAGACCCTGGTCGACGGGTTCGGCATCCCGGAGCCGCTGCGTTACGCCGAGATGCTGCATCCGGAGAACCTGCCCGACTGAGTTTCCGCGCCCTATTCGCCTGTCCCCCAACGTGATCGGCGCTGCGGGGCTACTGGTGCGGGATCGGCCCCAGTGCCTTGAGGTTGCCGTCTGGCCCGATCTGGAACTTCACGGTGCCGCTACCACTCGGGCAGCATTCCTCGTCATTGCCGACGCGCCAACGGTATTGGACGGTGACGGTGTCGTCGGCGGGAGCCAGCACCGAGATGTAGGGCTTCGGGTTCGGGGTCGGCGAACCCAGCGGTCGGTCGTGGTCGAAGAACGACAGCTGCTGCGGCGTCGATTCGGCGGCGATGGTGGGGATGATCTGCACCCAATACAGTCGGCACTTGCGCGTGTGGCCGCGCGCGATCTCCACCCAACTCGACCCAGGCACCTCGACCGGGACGGCGGCGATCGCCCCGCGCACCGTCTCAGCGGTCGGGCCGTCAGACTCCTTGCAGGTGTCCGGCTTGGCCGGCGCAGCAGCCCGCGGCTTGTCGCCGCAACCGGCGACCACCAAACCCAGGATCACCCACACCGTGACGAACCGACGACGCACGTCGCGAGCTTAGCGAAGCGCGTCACGACGGCCGTGCCGGTGGGCGACAGCCCGCCTGGATGGGGCCTGTGAATGTCCGTCAGGTTTCGCTGAAACCGCAGGTGGGAGCTTTGCAGGGGCCGAACCGCGGGTAGGTTCGGCAGTGCTGGCAACGCAGGCAGCGACCATCGCGCCCGAGTGGCGGGAACCGCGCTGTTGCCCGCCGGTTTCCGGCCCCGCACAGCCGTAGCACCTGCGCTGGGAGCAGACCGTAAAGCGGATGAAACCTCGTGCGCGGTGAGCCGAAACATCGTCGGCGCAGCATTGCCCGCGATACAGCCGAGCGACCGAAAAGGACATCCGGCGTGAGCAGGGGGCAGTAGTGACGGACAGCACCGGCGCCGTCAACACCGTCTGCGCCTACTGCGGCGTCGGATGCGGACTGGTGCTGCAGGTCACAACGGGCCCGCAAAGCGCTTCGAATCATACTCGAACCATCACGAAAACGGTTGGCCGCGAAGACCATCCGGCAAATCACGGCCGGTTGTGCACCAAGGGCGCGACCACCGCCGACGTCCTAAACGCATCCGGTCGCGCGGAGTCGGGCTACCTGCGAGCCGAGCGCGGCCAACCGCTGGAACGCGTGGACACCGACGCGGCGATAACTCACGCCGCCCAACGGTTACGAGACGTCATCGACGAGCACGGCCCGGACGCCGTGGCCCTGTACGTGTCAGGGCAGCTCTCGCTGGAGGCGCAGTATCTGGCCAACAAGCTGACCAAAGGATTCATCGGCACCAACCAGATCGAGTCGAACTCGCGGCTGTGCATGGCGGGCGCGAGTTCCGGCTACAAACTCTCGCTGGGCGCCGACGGCCCCCCGGGCAGCTACCAGGATTTCGACCTCGCCGACGTCTTCTTCGTCATCGGCGCCAACATGGCCGACTGCCACCCGATTCTGTACCTGCGCATGATGGAACGGGTCAAGGCCGGCGCCAAGCTGATCGTCGTCGACCCGCGGCGCACCGCAACCGCCGCCAAGGCCGACCTGTTCCTGCAGATCGCCCCCCGGCACCGATCTTGCGCTGCTGAACGGACTGCTGCAGCTGATCGTCCAAAACGGGGACATAGACCATGAATTCATCTCCGAGTTCACCACCGGCTGGGAGACCATGCCGAGTTTTCTCGAACAGTTCACCGTCGACAGAGTCAGCGAGATCACCGCCATCCCGGCCGAGGACATCCGCACCGCGGCACGCTGGATCGGTGCGGCCGCCAACTGGATGACCTGCTGGACCATGGGACTCAACCAGAGCACCCACGGCACCTGGAACACCAACGCGGTCTGCAATCTGCACCTGGCCACCGGCGCGATCTGCAGGACCGGCAGCGGCCCCTTCTCGCTGACCGGGCAACCCAACGCGATGGGCGGGCGCGAAATGGGTTACATGGGACCGGGTCTGCCCGGTCAGCGCACGATCACCAGCGCCGAAGACCGCGAATTCACCGAGGATCGGTGGGGCATCCCACGCGGGTCGCTGCGCACCGACGTCGGCGCCGGCGTCGTCGACATGTTCTCCCGCATGGCCGACGGCCAGATCAAGGCATGCTGGATCATCTGCACCAATCCCGTTGCCACCGTTGCCAACCGCAAGACGGTGCTGGCCGGCCTGGACAAGGCCGAACTGGTGATCACCCAGGACGCGTTTCTGCGGACCGAGACCAACGAGTACGCCGACGTGGTGCTGCCGGCCGCGTTGTGGACCGAATCCGAAGGGGTGATGGTCAATTCCGAACGCAACCTGACCCTGTTCGAGCAGGCGGTCGACCCGCCCGGACAGGCACTGCCCGATTGGCGGATCATCGACCGAATCGCCTGCGCAATGGGTTATTCCGACGCCTTCGGGTACTCCTGCGCCGAGCAGGTGTTCGAAGAGATCAAGGCATTCTGGAATCCGCAGACCGGCTACGACATTCGCGGCGTCAGTTACCAAAGGCTGCGCCGCACGCCGGTGCAATGGCCCTGCCCACCCGATGCGGAGACCGACAGAAACCCGATCCGCTACCTCAACGACGGCATCAGCCAGAACCGGCACCTCCGCGACGACGGTCACGCACCGCGACTGGCGTTCCCGACGCCGGACGGTCGCGCGGTGTTCTACGCCCGTCCGCACCTGCTGCCCGAGGAGATGCCCGACGCCGACTACCCGTTGCTGCTGAATACCGGGCGACTGCCGCACCAGTGGCACACCATGACCAAGACGGGCAAGGTCGCCAGACTGAACAAACTCAACCCGGGCCCGTTCGTCGAAATCCATCCGGAAGACGCGGCCCGCCTGCAGATCTGCGACGGAGACCAGGTGGAAGTCGCCTCCCGTCGCGGTCGCGCCGTGCTGCCCGCCGTCTGCACCGATCGCGTGCGCCCCGGAAACTGCTTTGCGCCGTTCCACTGGAATGACGTCTTCGGCGAATACCTTTCGATCAACGCCGTCACCAACGATGCCGTCGATCCGGTGTCCCGTCAGCCGGAATACAAGGCCTGCGCGGTCACGCTGACCAAGGTCGAAGCCGCGGCGCAGCGACCGGCACCCCGGCCTGCGGCGACCGACTCACCCCAGGAACAGCAACGGGCCTCGACCGTGGTGTTGTGGGCGTCCCAGACCGGCAACGCCGAGGACCTCGCCGCCGACGTCGCCGCGCGGCTGCGGGACGCCGCCGTGCCGGTCACCCTGCACGCCATGGACGAATTCCCGGTGGGTCGGCTGCCGGACACACCGGAACTGCTGCTGATCACCAGCACCACCGGTGACGGCGACCCCCCGGACAACGGCGTCGGACTGTGGCGCGCGCTGTCGGCGGCCGACGCGCCGCGCCTGACCGCAACCCGGTACGCCGTGTTGGCGCTCGGCGACTCCAACTACGACGACTTCTGTGGATACGGGCGAAAACTCGATGCCCGCCTCGCCGAACTCGGCGCGACCCGCATCGCAGCCCGCGTAGACTGCGAGCCCGACTACGAGCAAGCCGCCACCCATTGGCTCGAGGACGTGCGAGAAAAGCTGACCTCGATGCCCACCGAGACGGCCGCCGCGCCGCCGGCCGTCGGGACGTCGCCGAGCCCGGCCGTCGGCGAGACCCCGCAGTATTCCAAGCAGCGCCCGCTGGTGACCGACGTGATCCGCAACACCACCCTGAGCCGTCCCCAATCAGCAAAAGACGTGCGGCAGTTGGTGTTCGACCTTCCCGAGGAATCGGTCAGATACGAAGCCGGTGACGCGCTCGGCGTCTGGCCGCACAACAACGACGAGTTCGTCGACGAATGGCTGACCGTGAACAGGTTGGACGGCGACACCGAAGTGCACGTCGCCGGCCACGGGTCCATGTCGTTGCGCAACGCGCTCACCGACCGGTTCGAGATCGCCCACATCAGCCCCGATCTGCTGCGGTTCGTCCGCGAACGGACTGTCGACGCGGATGCCGCAGACCAACTCGACGAGCTGATGAAGCCGGAAAACAAAGCGCGGCTGGCGGATTGGTCGTGGGGACGCCAATCGGTGGACCTGCTCGCCGAGGCGCCCGTCGCCGCGTCGGCCGACGAATGGCTGGCCATCCTCAAACCGCTTCAGCCACGGCTCTATTCAATTTCGTCCAGCCCCAAGCAACACCCCGGCGAAGTGCACCTCACCGTCTCGCCGGTGCGGTACAACTTCCGCGGGGTCGCGCGGCGCGGCGTGTGTTCGACCTACCTCGCCGACCGCTCCCCCAGCGACCGCATCGCCGTCTACGTGCGGACCTCGAAGAACTTCCGGCCCCCCAGTGATCCGCAGACAGCGATGATCATGATCGGCCCGGGTACCGGGATCGCACCGTTTCGGGGTTTCCTGCAGGAACGACGTGCGCTCGGCCACACCGGGCCCAACTGGCTGTTCTTCGGCGAGCAGCACGCCGCCACCGATTTCTACTACCGCGAAGAAATTCAGGCGATGCACGCCGACGGCCTGCTCACCGAACTGGATCTGGCGTTTTCCCGGGATCAGCGGGACAAGATCTATGTGCAGCACCTGATGCGCAACCGCGGCGCGCACCTGTGGCGGTGGCTGCAGGACGGCGCTCACCTGTACGTTTGCGGCAGCGCGAACCCGATGGCCAAGGATGTCGAGCAGGCGATCCGCGACATCGCCGCCGAGCACGGCAATCTCGGCCCCGAGGCGGCCGGCGACTTCGTCCGGAGCCTGCGCGCCGACAAGCGCTACCACCGCGACGTCTACTGACAGCCTGACCGGGATCTGTAATACGGCGGAAACGTCGAGCGACGTCTGCTGAAACATGGCAGTCGCACGATGCACCCAATGGAATACGCACTCGCCGGAAGGGGCGTTTTTCGTGGGTCGCAATCAGGACGGTTCTAACGGGACCGCGCAGAAGCCCGCTTGTCCGCTGCACTGCCGATCGCGCCAGGGCAACGACAGCACTACCGCCGACCAGGTCTCCTGGGCCGGCTTGCCGGTGAACCTCGACCTGGCCTTCTCGCAGAATCAGCGCGACAAGGTGTACGCGCAGTATCTCAAGCGCAGGCGCGAAACCGCATTACGGCGCTGGACCAACGATGTCTCGCAATTGTGCGTCTGTGATGCCACCGAATACGGCCACTCCAACCCCGACGTAGACAAGTCGGTCTCTGGTCTCTGACCAACCGTTTCCGGGCATCTGATGGGCTGATCGCGCCCGATGGGCGATACCGTGACGTGGTTACGCCCAGTCACGGACGGAGCTTGCCCATGAGCGATGCCTGCGTGCCACGATTCCCGGCCGCCTTGTCCACACCGAGCCTGAACCGCGGGGTGGGATTCACCCATGAAGAGCGCCGTCGGCTGGGGCTCACCGGCCGGCTGCCGTCGGCGGTGCTCACCCTGGACCAGCAGGCCGACCGGGTGTGGCACCAACTGCAGAGCATGGCCACCGATCTGGGCCGCAACCTGCTGCTCGAGCAGTTGCACTACCGCCACGAACTGCTGTACTTCAAAGTGCTGACCGACCATCTGCCAGAGCTGATGCCGGTGGTCTACACGCCAACCGTGGGCGAAGCGATCCAGCGGTTCTCCGACGAATACCGCGGGCAGCGCGGCCTGTTTCTGAGCATCGACGAACCCGACGACATCGCCCCAGCGTTCGAGACACTCGGGCAGGGCCCCGACGACATCGACCTGATCGTGTGCACCGATGCCGAGGCGATCCTGGGCATCGGCGACTGGGGTGTCGGCGGCATCCAGATCGCGGTCGGCAAGCTGGCGCTCTACACCGCCGGCGGCGGCGTGGACCCCCGCCGGACACTGGCGGTGTCACTGGACGTCGGTACCGACAACGAACAGCTGCTGCACGACCCGTTCTACCTGGGCAACCGGCACGCCCGCCGGCGCGGCGACGAGTACTTCGACTTCATCCGGGGCTACGTCGAGACGGCCCACCGCATGTTCCCCAGGGCGATACTGCATTTCGAGGATTTCGGGCCGGCCAACGCGCGCAAGATCCTGGCCACCTACGGCGCCGATTACTGCGTGTTCAACGACGACATGCAGGGCACCGGCGCGGTAGTGCTGGCGGCCGTCTACGGCGGGTCGAAGATCACCGGGATTCCGCTGCGCGAGCAACGGATCGTGGTGTTCGGCGCCGGAACCGCGGGTCTGGGTGTGGCCGACCAGATTCGGGACGCGATGATCGCCGACGGCGCTACCGCCGAGCAGGCCACCGCACAGATCTGGCCCATCGATCGGCAGGGGCTGCTGTTCGACGACATGGACGACCTGCGGGACTTTCAGGTGCCGTACGCCAAGAACCGCGCCCGCCTCGGCGTGGGCGCCGACCAGCGAGTAGGACTGGTCGAGACGATCGAACTGGCCGCACCCACCGTCCTGCTCGGCTGTTCGGCGGTGTCCGGAGCGTTCAACCGCGCAGTCATAGCGGCGATGACCAAATCGTGTGAGCGGCCGATGATCTTCCCGCTGTCCAACCCGACGTCGCGGATGGAGGCCATGCCCGCAGACCTGGTGCAGTGGTCGGCGGGCAAGGCGTTGGTGGCGACCGGAAGTCCGATGGCACCCGTCGAGTACCAAGGGACCACCTACACCATCGGGCAGGCCAACAATGTGCTGGTCTTCCCGGGTATCGGACTGGGCACCATCGTCGCCGGGGCCCGGCGGATCACTCAGCCGATGCTGCATGCTTCGGCGAAAGCCGTTGCCCACCAAGCGAATCCGATCGCACCCGGTGATTCGCTGCTGCCCGACGTACGGAATTTGCGGGACATCTCAGCGCAGGTGGCCGAGGCGGTCTACCAGGCCGCCGTCGACGACGGGGTGGCAACCAAGACCTACCAGGATGTGCGCCAAGCGATTCGCGACAGCATGTGGGCTCCGGTCTACGACTGATCCGCGGCACCGGCCACCGGCAAACCGGCCGCCTGCCAGGCACCGAACCCACCGACCAGGTCCGCCACCTCAACGAAACCCGACGCCTGCAACAGGCTGGCCGCGATCATGGAGCGCGTCCCGCTCGCGCAATAGGTGACCACCGGCGCTGACTTGTCGAGTTCGTCCCGCGACTCGGCCAGAGCGGGCAGCGGGATGTGCCGGGCGCCGGGAATCATCCCGTCCGCCACTTCGGCTTTTCCGCGCACATCGATGATCTGTAGCCAGCCGGTAGATCGGCGGAGTTCATCGGTGGTGTAGCGGGTGGTTCGCTCGACGAGCTCAGGCTGTTCCCGCAGCACGGCATCCAAGTCGTGCAATTGGCCGATCACCCGGTCCAAGCCCACCCGAGCGAGGCGGATTCTGCTCTCCCGCGCCTGCGTGGGATCGCCCACCAGAACGATGTCCCGATCGAGGTCCAAGACCCCGCCGGCCCACTCGGCGAAACGCCCCTGCAGGCTGACGTTCACGGCGCCACGAAAATGACCCGCCGCAAACTTCTCCGGCTCGCGGCCGTCGAGCAGGCCGGCGCCCCCGGCGGCGAGCCTGACCACCGCGCCGGGGTCCAATGGGCTTGGCGGATCTTGGTTCAACAGTGGACGCCGCTGCCGATTGCGGTGCGAGTCGTATTCGAAGTACCGCGGCTGCACCGCCTGGTCCGACGTCAGCGAGGCGACGAACTCGTCGACGTCGGAGATCTGGGCGGCGTAGTTGGTCTCGCGCTGCTCGCCGATGGTGGAACTGGTTTCGCTGGACAACTGCTTGCCGCAGGTCGACCCGGCCCCGTGCGCCGGGAACACCCTGGTGGCGTCGGGCAGCTTGAGCAGTTTGTCGTGCAGCGTCCGGAAGAGGGTTCGAGCGAGATCGTCGGCGCAGATTCCTTCCTGGGAGAGCAGATCCGGGCGGCCCACATCGCCGACGAACAATGCGTCGCCGGTCAGCACACCGTAGGGAATCTCGTCGTCCGGGTGCTCGTACACCACGACGGAGATGGACTCCGGCGTGTGGCCGGGGGTCGACAGGATCTCGAAAGTGACCTGCCCCAGACAGATCCGCTGCCGGTCGTGCAGCGGATCGATCGCGAATTCGACGTTCGCGTCCTTCCCGTAGGAGATCACCGCGCCGGTCGCGGCCGCCAGTTCCAGGTGACCGCTCAGGAAGTCGGCGTGGATGTGGGTCTCGATGACCCGCTCGATCCACAGACCGTGTTCGGCCGCCTGCTCGAGGTAGGGCTCGACGTCACGGCGCGGATCGACGACCACGGCACGGCCCGTGGTCTCGTCCCCGATGAAATACGAGGCTTGAGAAAGGCAGTCCAGGTAGTGCTGTGTGAAGATCATCCGGTCTTTACTCCCTGCGCCTTGGTTACGTGCTGCCTTGGGTTCCCACGATCCGCGCGGGCTTAACGAGGGCCGGATTCAATCACGGTGAGTTTAATCTGGTGCACCCGCCGGGTCAGCGTCGCCGCTGCTCGGGCTGGCCGTACAAGGCGACCACGACGCTGCGGTCCAGGCTGTTGTTCGACCAGACACCCATCGCGGTGTTCGTGCAATCCCGCATGATCGCAAGATAATCCGGGTTGTCGGTCCACTGCCGCATCACTTCGAGGCCGCTGATGGCCAGCGCCGGGTTGATCGCCACGGTCTCGGCGACACGGCCGCGAAACCCGGCGGCCTCAGCCCTGCCCTGCGGGGTCGAACCGTCGGATCCCATGTCGTCGTTGATGTTTCGGTTGTTGATCATGTCGTCGGCGTGCCACTGTGCGGCCAGGTACAGCGAGTTGTTCATCACGACGTCGTTCGTGCAGCCGTTTCGGTGCTGAATCGTGTAGACGCCGGACACGACACTGTCGTTGAGCCGCTTGTTGTCGGCGCCGGCGATAGGTGCCACCCATCCCGCTGCCGCCGCGAGCGCGACGACAGCCGCCGAGCGGGTTGCGCATCGGATCAAACCGGTCATGGGGTCCCTCGCTCACACCGGATCGAAGCGCGACACGAGCCAGCGCCCGCCGACCTTGTCCAGCGTCACCCGGATCACCGGCTGAGTGTCGGTGGGGGTGCCGCCGTCGCCGACGGTGACGGTCTGATTCACGAACAACAGCACGACGGCGTGATTCTGGGTCGCCGAAACCGACGACGCCGCAGTCACTTTGGCCGCAGCCATGATGTGCTTCTGCTTGGCGCCGGGGATCACGACCTGACGGGTCAACGACGTGTAGGCATCCTTGAATTCTCCGGTCAGCCGCTCGCGCGCCGCATCGAGTTCTTTCTCCGCCGAGTCCGGACCGTAGGACAACAGCGCGACCGCGTCGTCGCTGGCGGCCCGCACCGATTCGGCGCGCGCCTGCGATTCGTCGGCCCCGGACAGGTCCACCCATTTGAAATAACCGGCCGTCAGCGCAAGCAACAGCGCGATCCCCGGCAGCAGGCCGAAGGCCAGCACCCGCACCCACGCGATCGGCGTCGGATGCCGGTTGGTCTGGGCATCACCGTCGGAGTCATCGGACACGTCCTCGGCGGAGTGTTCGTCCGCCTCTTCGGCTGCTGCCGCTGTTTCGAGTTCGGCAGCCGGCGTGGTCTCGTCGAACGGCGAATCCTCTTCGTGCGTCGATGTTTCGGCGGTATGTTCGCGCAGCGTTGTCATGGCACGAACACCACGTTCGACATCTTGACATCGTTGCCGACGGCTTGGACCTCGATTCGCATCCGCCACTCCCGTGGCGCCTCCTCACCGGCCGCGGTCCGCGACTTCACCGCCACCGCCACCATTACCCTGGCCGAGTCCCCCTGCTGGGATTCCAGTCCGGCTTCGGTGACGGTGCCCTCCGATTTCGAC
Organism: Mycobacterium kiyosense; assembly: GCA_021654635.1. NCBI lineage: Bacteria > Bacillati > Actinomycetota > Actinomycetes > Mycobacteriales > Mycobacteriaceae > Mycobacterium > Mycobacterium kiyosense. The sequence continues at coordinate 2,216,003 of AP025179.1, read as the reverse complement.
TGCGCGGCTTTGACGAGTTCGATGAACGGTTTGGCCCGATGCTCGAAATCGTCGCGGAACGCGCCGGTGGCCGAATCGAGGATTCGCTGTACGTCGGCGTCGATCTCGGTGTAGTTGAGCGTCGTGAGATTCACGGCGCCCTGTCGGGCCGTCTGGATGAACAACTGGCGCTGAACCCGGGCCTGGTGCCGCTCGTAGCCGCGGTAGCCGAGCCAACCGGTCAGGCCGGCGAGCGCGGCCACGACGAGCCCGCTGGCCACTAGGGCGCGCCCGGCATGGGTAAGGCGGCCAAGCGGATTCGGCACCCGCCACAGCCTCCGGCGCGCGGACGTCTCGGCGTCCGGCTGCTCGACATCAGCGTCGGTCACCTGCGGGGCCTGGCCGGATTCACCGGTGTCGTCGGTGTCACCGGTGGCCCCGGCGTGGTCGGACGGCTCGTCGGTCATATTGCTCCTTACCTTTCACGGTGTGGGCACCAGCAGCGACTGCCAGTTTTTGGCACGTGGATGCGCCAGATCGGATTCGGTGTAGCGGTGCCCGTCGGGTCCCACGTAGTCGCCGGTGGCCGGGTCGTAGGTGGCCACCGCCACCGGCGCCGGCGGCGGCACCGGTGCCGGTGCGGTGCCGCGGGGCGGTGGCAGCCGCGGGTCCTGGCCCGGCGGATACTGCGGCACCCCCTGGCCGGTGGTGGTGGCATTGGGGTCGCCCTTCCAGTTGTAGCCGTCGTTGAGTGGCACGTACTCCTCGTCGCTTTCACACATTTCGACGGTCGGGGCCCGCTTCCACGGCTTGGTCTCGCACGGAATGTTGCGCGCGCCACGGACATTGAGTTCGGAATCCTGCGGCAGCCGGCAGTACAGTTCGGCCGCCGGGCGGTCGGGCGCGTCCACGCTGGCCGGCGAACGTCGCTGTGTCGGCGGTAGGAAGCCGGTCGTGCAGGGTGGCGGCAGGTTCATGTTGAGATTGAAGTCCAGATAGAAACCGCGATAGTCCTGCTTGGTGGCGGTGTTGGGGACCAACGACCCGGCCATCACGGCGATGCCCTGCGGCGCCAGCACCAGAATCTGTTCGATGTCATGGCGGTAGACGACGGCGATGTCACCCAGGCTCACCAGGTTGGCGAACAACACCGGTACCGCGGGCGCCACGCGGTCGAGCATCGTCCGGCCTTCTTCCAGCCCGGAACTGCCCTGCCGCAAGAGATCCCGCAGGGCCGCATCCTGGGCCTGGAACTGCGCCGTGATCGCGGCGGTCCGGTGTGCCCACGTCGCGATCGCGTCAGCGGTCTGCACCTGGGAGTTCAGCACCGGCGGCGCCTGGTCGATCAGCGTGGTCAGCGGGCCGACGTTCTGTCCCGCCGCGATCGCCAATGCCGTTGACCCGTCCACAATCCGGGACAGTTCCGGGCCCAGTCCAGCGACCGCGCGATCGGACTCGTTGATCACCGTGCGCAGGTTCTCCCGCGGAATCGCTTGCAGCGCACGGTTGGTCATGTCCAGCAGTCGGCCGATGTCGACAGGTACGTCGACGTGACCCGCGGAGATGACGTCCCCGTTGCCCAGCGACCGGGCGTGGCCTGACTGCGTCCCGGATTCCGGCTGCTGACCCGACAGCGGGGTCAACTCGATGTACTGCTCCCCGATCGCCGAGCGGCTGTGCACGGATGCCTGAACGTCGGCGGGCACCTTGACCCCGGACCGCAAAGCCAGCACGGCGCGTACGCCGGTGGCGGTGACGTTCACCGACTTGACCTGGCCCACATCGGTGCCGCGGTAGGTGACGACCGAGTTCTCGTACAACCCGCCGGACTGCGGCAAGTCGACGCTGACGGTGTACTCCCCGATCCCGAACAACGTCTCGGGCAGCTTCATGTAGTTGAATGCCATTGCGCCACAGGAAACTATGGTCACCACGAACAGCACGGCCAATTGAATCCAGGTTTTGCGGTTCAGGCGCAGCATTCAGTACCCCCCGTCGTGGTACGGGAAGGTCAGCGGGTTGCCCGCGGTGGCCGGGCTGGGCTGCATGCCGATGGTGCGGCCCCACTGCAGTTCGAGCTGGGTGAGGTTGCCTTCCCAGCGGGAGCCGGTGAAGATGCCGGTGTCGATGCGGCTCAACGTCAAGTCGACGATCATCGTGAGATTGGCGTAGTCACCACGGAACCAGTTGCGGACCGTGGAGGTCGGCCACGGGTAGGTCGCCAGCCCGTCCAAACCCTTGGTGAGCGACGGGCCGGCGTCGGCCAGCCTGCGCAGCACCGGGGCGATGTTGCGCAGGTTCTCGACCAGCGACTGCTTGCTCTGGCGGACGGTGTCGGCCGCGATGGCACTGAACTTGCCGAGTTGGTCGATCGCGTCGGCGATGGCGGCGCGCTCCTGGGCCAGGACCGCAAGCGCTTTCGGCACGGTGGTCACAGCCCGGTCGACGACCTGGTCCTTGGCGGCGAACTGGCCCGTCAGCGCGTTGAGATTCTCTGCGGCGGCGATGATGTCGTCGGTTTGCGCATTCGTGCCGGCAATGAACTCGTCGAGTTGGTGCAGCAGGCTTCGCATGTCGTTCTCGCGGCCGGCGAACGCCTTGGCCACCGCCTGGGTGATTTCCTGCAAGCTGACCCAGTCCCCCACCGTTGAGCAGCACCGACACCGAGGCCAGGGTCTGCTCGGTGGTGGGATACATGCCGGCATGCGACAGCGGGATGACCGATCCGTTGACCAGTGGCCGACCGGCGGGGCGTCCTTGGGCGGCGCCAGTTCGATGTGCATCGAACCGAGCAGGCTGGTCTGCCCGAGCTTGGCGGTGGCATTGGCCGGCAGGCGGACGTCCCCATCGATGCGCATGGTGACCAGCGCGTGCCATTCCTGGACCTCGACCTTGGTGACGTTGCCGACGGTGACGTCGTCCACGCGGACCCGGGTGTTCTCCTGGATGTTCACCACGTCGGGCAGCTGCGCCTGGATCGTGTACGAGCCCGGTCCCCCACCGGCGGTGCCAGGCAGCTTCAGCGAGTTCAGCCCATGCCAGTCACAGCCGGTCAGCGACACAAAGCAGGCGGCAGCGAGCCCGACGAGCGCGGTCCGCCTGATCATCCGGGCCCCTGCGGAACCATCAGGCCGGCCAGGCCCAGCGCCGGGTCGGGCAGGGTCGGCCCCGGCCGAGGCGGCGGGGCGGGACCCGGTGGCACGGCCGGCGCCGCGTCCGGAGACGGGACCGCCTCGGGCGGTGGGGGCGCATCGGGCCGCAGCCGGTCCTCGCTGTAGGTGATCTCGTTGGGACGGGCCTGCGGCCCCACGAACGGGTTGAGCCCGGCCGGAATGTAGTTGTAGATGCGGTTCTTGATGATCGGCTCGACGTACTGCAGGCACAGCTTCGACACCCGGTCCAGGCCGCGCCGGGAGGCTGCCTCGATCGAGCTGCAGATCCACTGGGGGATGTCGGCGAAGTTGTTCAATGCGATGATTCCGGTCATTGCGCCCTGCGCGGGTTGGTAGATGTTCACGAAGTTCTGGAACACCGTCGGGGCCACATGCAGTATCTGTTTGATGTCGGCGCGGCTGTCGTTGAGCGCGGTGGTGATGGAACCCAGCCGGTCGAACGTCATACCGATCGATTCGCGGTTCTCGGTGAGAAACCCGCGCAGATCGACCAGCGCCCCGTCCAAACCTCTTACCGCATTGGCGATTTCGTTGGGCGTGTTGGTCAGCACTGTCGTCACGCCGGCCAGATTCTGGTTGAACGACGCCAACAGATCACTGCTGGAGTACAGCGCCGACACCAGCAACTGCAGATTGCGCACCGTGCTGAAGATGTCGTCGGCGTGGTCACCGAGCGCCGAAATCGCCTCGGACAGCTTGATTATGGTGTCGCGCGCGGTGTCGCCCTCGCCGCGCAGGTTGTCCGCCGCGGAGTTGACGAAGGTGCCCAGCGAGTTCACCCCGCCCGGCGCCGCCGGCTGCAACGACTCGGTCAGCTTCTCCAGCTGGCGGCGGAAATCGTCCCATTCCACCGGCACCGCGGTGCGGTTCAGCGGGATCGACGCTCCGGCAGCCAGTTTCGGACCGCCGGAATAGGCCGGCACGAGTTGAATCGCCCGCGAAGTCACCAGCGACGGCGACAAGATCGCGGCGCGGGCGTCGGCCGGGACCGAATATTGCTTCTCGACGGAGAAAGTCACCTTGGAGCTGTTCGGCTGCGGCTCGATCTTGTCCACCACGCCCACCGCGACGCCGAGAATGCGGATCTCGTCCCCGACGAAAAGGCCGTTGGCGTTGGCGAAGTACGCCGAATAGGTGTTCTTGTCGACCTCTTTCCACAGTTGCCGGCCGACCAGGAACGAGGCGACGGTCAAGGTGAGGACCAGGCTGACGGCGGTCACCTGCCGGAGCACCCGGCGATTGACGTTCACGGCGCCCCCGCTGCGGCGGGCGCGGGCTCGGGCTCAGCAGGGGTCCCGGCGCCGGCCCGGGCGAGGGGGGCTGGGACCACAGAGGCTGCGGCGCGGCTTCGGGTGGTACGGGCGCAGACCCGGTGGGCGGGTCCACCGACTCCGACGGCAGGTGCTGGTTGGGATCGAGATACCGGTCATACATGCGGGAGTCGAGGATCGGCCCGCTCAGCTGGCCGGGGACCAGGTTCGCGACATACGCCTTGAAGAAGGGGCCGGATCCCAGGACCTCGCCGAAAGACATTGCGTACCGCTTGAATTTGGGCAGGGTGCGCTGCAGGTCTTCCTTGCGATTGTCGAGGATCTCCAGTACGCCGTTGAGTTTGTCCAGCGCCGGCTTGAGTTGGGTGCGGTTGTCGTCGACGAGTCCGGAGATCTGGTGCGAGACGGCGGTCAGACTGGTCATCAGGGCGTCGATCGAATCCCGTTCCTGCAGCAGCGCCACCAGCAGCGCGTTGGAATTGGACACCAGGGTGGCGATCTGCTGGCTGCGCCGACCCAGCACGCCGGCGACGTTATTGGCATTGCTCAGCAAGTTGCGCAGCTGGGCGTCACGGTTGTTCAGGGTGTCCGAGAACCGTGCCACCCCCTCCAGGGCCGGCCGCAGATTCGGCGGTGTCTCTTTGAAGGTGTCCGCCAATGTTGTTAGCGCCGTGGATAATTGGGCGGTGTCCAGCCCGCTGATCTGGGTTGTCAGGTCGCCCAGGGCATCGGGTAGGTCGTAGGGCGACGTGGTGCGTTCCAGCGGAATGACGCCCGCCAGCCGGCCCCCGCCCCGCGGTGTCAGCTCCAGCATCTTGGAGCCGAGGATCGTTTCGGTTTTGATCGCCGCTTCGGTCCGGTCCCCGAGTTCGACCTTCTTGCGGACCGTGAACCCGACGCGGACCTTGGTGCCTTCCAGGCGGATATCGGAGACCCTGCCGACACCCACGCCGGACACCCGGACCTGATTGCCCGGCTTGATGCCGCCGGCCTCAGCGAAGTAGGCCGCATAGTTGTCGTAGTCGTTGACGAACGGCAGCTTGTTGTACTGGAACGCGACGATCACCAGGCAGGCCACCAGTACAGTGCCCATCACCCCGAGCTGAAACGGGCTGCGCTTCCTGCCGGGCTTGCCCCCGAATCGGTTGTTGAAGAAACTCATTGCGGCGTGCACCGCCCGGTGGGCTGACCGACCAACTTGATGTAGACCGGGTTGCCGCCCTTGCCGTTCATCTTGAGCAGCACCTCGCAGAAATAGAAGCCGAAATAGTCGCCGTTGAGTCCCTGCCGGGACAACACCTGATACACGTCGGGAAGGCTGTGCAGCAGGCTGTCGACGTACTCCCGGTCGGCAAGCACCTGAGCCGACATGCGGTCCGTCTCGTGCACCACGTCGCGAATCGGTTGGCGCGCCTGGACCAGCAGGTCGGAGATCGAGCCGGCGGCCGCGTTGACGTAGGCGAGTCCGGTGGAGATGTCGGTCTTGCGCTGGGCGAGGCCGTCGACGAATTCCGCGAGTTTGTCCAGGCCGTCGGAGAATTCATGATCGCGCGCGGCGAAAGTGTGCAGCACGGTGTTCAAGTTGGTGATCAGCAGCCCGATCAGCTCACTGCGGCCGGCCAGGGTCGAGGTCAGCGTCGAGGTCTGGGCCAGCACCGAGGCCAGCGTGCCGCCCTGCCCCTGGAAGATGCGCAGCAGTTGGCCGGACAGCGCATTGACCTGGTCGGGGTCCAGGGCGCGGAACAACGGGCGGAAGCCGCCGATCAGGGCGTCGATATCCAGCGCCGGCGACGTCTGCGCCAGCGGTATCGTCGCGCCGGCAGCCAGCCGGCGGGTTGATCCGGCGCCCTCCTCCAGGGCGAGAAACCGGTCGCCGATCAGGTTTTCGTAGCGCACTGCGGCTTTGGTGCCCTCGGTCAGTCGCAAACCACGGTCGACCGCGAAGTCGACCGTCACGGTGCCGTCGCGGTGCAGGGTGATGTCGCCGACCTTGCCGACCTCGGCCCCGGCGATACGCACGAAGTTGCCGGACTTGAGCCCGGATACGTTGCTGAACAACGCCCGATAGTTGGTGCGGTCGTCGAACCGCAACTGGCCGAACACCGTGATCAACGCGAAGGTGAACAGCAGGCACACCACCGTGAACAGCGCGACCCGGGCCGCGATCTTCGCGGTGCCCGGCCTTCCAGCTTGACTCATGGTGGCGGCTGTCCTCCGCGGTAGAAGTAACGCGGCGGCTCCGGGGGGTTCTTGGTGGTCGGAAAGTAGTTCGACCACCAGGGATTTCCGACGGCCAGGTTGGTGCGGATCTCGTTCGGCGCAGCACCCCACCCGGTATCGGTGACCAGCGCCCGCACCGGGTAATTCGCGCTCGGGTCGGGCAGCGACCCACAACTGGGCCGGCCGCCGGGGCCACCGGTCGCGTTGACCTTCGGCAGGTTCTTCGGGTATCGGTACGGATCGTCACCGAAGAGCATCCCGGCGTCCATGATGAATGAATATCCGTTACCCCCGAGGGTTTCCCGGCCGCCGTGCTCGACATACCACTGGGCGCCCTGGAACAGACACGTGTAGGTGGGCGAATACATCTGCAGCAGCGCCATTGTCGGGTCGAGCAGGTTGATCGCCCGGACGATGTTCGCTTCGCTGCGGCCGATGACGCTGATCCCGGTCTGGCTGAAACCTATGGCGGACAACAGCATTGCGTCCAGTGACCGCTGATTGTCGGTGAGGGTGGCGCTGGTGGTCGCCGCCGAGTCGAGTATCGACAGAATATCCTGCGCCGCGGTCGAGTACGCGGCGGTCGTCCTGCCGAACAACTTCCAGTCCCGGTGCATGGTGTCCAGACGCGGATTGACGGCCTGCAAAACATGATTCGAGTCGGTGATGGCCTGCCCGATCCGATCGCCCTTGCCGCGAACCGACTGCGCGAACGCGGACAGGATGGCGTTCAGCTTCGCCGGGTCGATGGCCTGGAGCACCGACTGCAGGTTCTCGAAGACCGTGTTGACTTCCACCGTCACATTGCGGGAGTGCAGCACGGCGCCGGGTTTCAGTTTCGCGGGGCTGGGATGTTCGGGCACGGTCAGCTCGACGTATTTGGACCCGAACGCGGTGGTCGACTTGATTTCGGCCTCGACGTTGCTCGGCAGGAACTTGAATGCGTCCGGCTGCATCTTCAGTTGCAGCCGAGCGGCTTTGCTGTCGGTGCCGATCGAGGCCACCTGGCCGACCTGCACGCCGCGCAACTTGACCTTGGCGCCCGACTCCATCACCAGCCCGGCCCGCTCGGACACCAGGGTCAGCGGCACGAAGGCGTCGAATTTACCGGTGAAGGCGCCCGCGGTCAGGGCGATCAGCAGCGCGACCGCGATGAACAAGGTCGGCGCATACCAGATCGGATCGACCCTGTTCGCCCGGACCCTGTTCGTCCGGAATGCTCCCCTGTCGCTGCTGTCGCGGTGGTTGCCCATGGGTCAGCCCGACAGGTTGAAGTTGCCGTGCTGGCCGTACACGGACAGCGAAATCAACAGGCAGACAAAGGCGGTGACGATCATCGAGGATCGCACCGAGCGGCCGACCGCCTCGCCGACACCCGCCGGGCCACCGGTCGCGGTGAACCCGTAGTAGGTGTGGACCACCATCACTCCGGTGGCCATCGCCAGTGCCGACCCGAACGACCACAGTAGGTCGGTGGGATGCAGGAAGGTGCCGAAGTAGTGCTCGTAGACGCCGCGGGACTGGCCGTAGACGAAGATGGTGAGGAACTTGGCCGCGATGAACGACATCAGCACCGCCACGGCGTAGAGCGGGATCACCACCAGGACACCGGCAATGATGCGGGTGGAGGCCAGATAGGTCACCGCGCGGATGCCCATCACTTCCAGCGCGTCGATCTCCTCGTTGATGCGCATGGCACCCAGTTGGGCGGTCGCGCCGGCACCGATGGTGGCCGCCAGCGCCAACCCGGCCGTGCAGGGCGCGATCATGCGGACGTTCAGGAACGCGGACAGGAAGCCGGTGAGGGCTTCGACGCCGACGTTGGACAGCGTGTCGTAACCCTGCACCGCCACCAGGGCGCCGGTGGTCAGCGTGAGGAAGCCGATGATGCCGACGGTGCCCCCGATCACCGCGAGAGCGCCTGTGCCCATACCCATTTCGGCGATCAACCGCAGCAGCTCGCCGGGATAGCGGCGCACCGCCTCGCCGATGTTGAGCAGCGAGCGACCGTAGAACGCGGTCTGTTCGCCAATCTTGCGCGTGGCCGACACCAGCCTGGGTCCGGTGGCGGCGAATCGTGACGGGCCGCTCAGCGTCGCGTCGCTCACAGCACGGCCAGACTCATTTGGCGGTGACCTTCACGCCGAGCGCGGTGGTCAGGATGTTGATGAAGAACAACGCCATGAACGAGAACACCACTGTCTCGTTGACCGCGCTGCCGACGCCGGCCGGGCCGCCGCCCACCGAAAGTCCTTTGTAGCAGGCGATCAGGCCCGCGGAGATGCCGAACAGAGTTGCCTTGATCAGTGAGATCACCACCTGGGGCAGCCCGGTGAGCAGGGTCATCCCCGCGACGAAGGCGCCCGGCGTGACGTGCTGGACGTAGACGACGAAGACGTAGCTGCCGACCAGGCCGGTGACGGCAACCACCGAATACAACAGCACCGCAACGAAGGTGGCCGCAATGAGACGCGGAACCACCAGTGCCTGAATGGGATTGACGCCGATCACTTTCATCGCGTCGATTTCCTCACGGATGGTGCGCGCACCCAAATCGGCGCACATGGCCGTCGAACCGGCACCCGAGACGACCATCGCGGTGACAACCGGTCCCACCTGCGTCACCGACGCGAGTCCTGCGCCGGCACCGGACAGGTCGCCGGCACCAATCTCGACGAGCAGAATGTTCAACACGAACACGATCAGCACCGTGTACGGGATCGACAACATGATGGTCGGGAAGATCGAAACGCGGGCTACGAACCAGATCTGCTCCAAGATCTCGCGCCAGGCCCACGGCCGTCGCACCAGCACCACGAATGTGTCCGCGCAGAATTGGAAGAACCCGCCCAGCGCGTTCATGGGCTTGGCCATGGTCGTAGCAATAGTCATCGGACCGCTTCAACCCCCGGGGTTGTCGAAGAATACGCACCGCTCATCTCAGATCCTCGTTACGCTTACGCGGCAACGGGATTCGCGGCTGGCCGTATTACCTTGCGCGACAAGGGTTTAGTAATATCCGCAACAGAATTCAGGCCGCGTCGCCTGGTTGCAGATAGAAACACGACGCCAGCTTACGAGCACTGCCGAGCACAACCGAGGTTTGCAATCAGGCGGAAGACAAGTGTGGAAAGCGCCCGTCGCTCAGCCTACGGTGGCGCCGCCCTCGGCGATGCGGCGCACTGCCCGAAGGAAGACGTCGATCTCCTCGAAGGTGTTGTAGAACGCGAACGACGGGCGAACCGTAGCCTCCAGTCCGTACCGGCGCAGAATCGGCTGCGCGCAGTGATGGCCCGCCCGGACCGCGATTCCCTCGGCGTTGAGCGCCTTGCCGACCTCGAGCGGCTCATGACCGGCCAGCACGAACGACAACACGCTGGCCTTCTCGGTCGCGGTGCCCACCAGCCGCACACCCGGAATGTCGGCCAGCCGTGGCGTGGCGTATTCGAGCAGTTCGTGCTCGTAGGCGGCGATCCGCTCGATGCCCACCTTCTCCACGTAGCGCAGCGCTTCGCCGAGCCCGACCGCGTCGGCGATGTTTCCGGTGCCGGCCTCGAACTTGTTGGGCAGGCCCTGATACAGCGACCGCTCCAAGGTGACATCGGCGATCATGTTGCCGCCGCCCTGCCACGGCGGCGTCTCGGCGAGCGCCTCCTCGCTGCCGTAGAGCACGCCGATCCCGGTGGGGCCGTAAATCTTGTGCCCGGAGAACACGAAGAAGTCCACACCCAGCTCGGCGACGTCGATCGGCAGGTGCGGAATCGACTGCGCACCGTCGATCAGCACCCGCGCGCCGTAGCGGTGTCCGAGCTGCACGATCTTCTCGACCGGAGTCACCGTGCCCAACGCATTCGAAACCTGGGTGGCCGCAACCAGTTTGGTCTTCGGCCCGAGCAGATCCTCGAATTCCGACAGCAGCAGATTGCCCGCCTCGTCCACCGGCGCCACTTTCAGCACGGCGCCGGTCTTCTGCGAAATCAGTTGCCAGGGAACGATGTTCGCGTGGTGTTCGAGGTGGGTGATGACGATCTCGTCGCCGGGTTTGAGATGCTTACCGCCCCACGCGTAGGCCACCAGGTTGATGGCTTCGGTGGTGCCGCGCACGAAGATGTTCTGTTCGGACTTGGGTGCGCCGATGAACCGGCGCACCGTGTCGCGGGCCTCTTCGTAGGCGTCGGTGGCCCGGGCGGCCAGTTCGTGCGCCGCACGGTGGATGTTGGAGTTCTCGTGGGCGTAGAAGTACGCCAGCCGGTCGATCACCACCTGCGGCTTCTGCGTGGTGGCGGCGTTGTCGAACCAGATCAGCGGCTTGCCGTTGACGGTCTCGCGCAGAATCGGGAAATCGGCCCGCACCGTGGCGACGTCGAAGACCTCGTGCTCGTCCGGCAACTGCGGGACCGGCTCGGGCCGGGTCAGGAAGTTGTAGCTGGCTTCATCGCCGGGCCCGCCCCGGCCCGGTGCGGCCACAGGCGCGCCGGACCAGCCCAGATCGGTGACCGACGGGGCCTCGGGCAGCCAACCCGGCGCCGAGCCGGGTACCGAACCGCGCGGCGCCACCGGAGCCGCAGGTGCCGCACCGGCCAGCACACCGGGCACGGTCGGGACGATGCCCGACATCGGTACGGCGAATGCCGTCAGGTCGACCACTCCGGGCGGCAGGAACGGATCGGCCACCGCGGCCGCAGTCTCACCGCTCGACGGCGCTGCCGTCGAGTCCGGCACATTGCCGCGCGGCGCCACCGGCACCGTCTGCGGCGGGGCAGCCTCCGGCCCGGGCGAGCTCGGGGCCGGCACGTAGACGTCCGACAAACCGACCAGGGGCACCGGGGCCGGGAACGGATCGGAGGTACCCGCCGCCGTCCGTCCGGCCGACGTCGCGGCCGTCGTGTCCGGCACGTTTCCGCGCGGCGCGACGGGCGTGGTCTGCGGGGGGCTGTCCGGCCCCGGTCGGATGCTGGCCGCGTAGATCTGGCTGGCCAGGGCGGCGAGTTCGCCGGCGCTGACCGGTAAGTCGCTTTCGGCGTCTACCGACCGGTACTCACTTGTACTCATGGAACTGGTCCACGGCGACGTTGTCGAGCACGGCAAGCGCGTCGTCGGTGAGGACAGCCAGCGAGGTGTACAAGGTGACCAGGTAGGTGGCGATCGCCGACTTGTTGATGCCGGTGAAGCGCACCGACAGGCCGGGCGCCTGCTCCCCGACCAGCCCCGGCTGGAACAGACCCACCACGCCTTGGCGCTCCTCGCCGGTGCGGACCAGGATGAACTTCGTCTTACCGTCCTCGACCGGAACCTTGTCCGACGGGATCAACGGGATGCCCCGCCAGGTGATGAACTGCGCGCCGAACAGGCTCACGACTGGCGGCGGCACACCGCGGTAGGTGGCTTCGCGGCCGAACGCGGCAATGCCGAGCGGGTGGGTCAGGAAGAAGCTGGGCGTCTTCCACACCTTGGTGATCAGGGCGTCCAGGTCGTCGGGAGTGGGCGCGCCGACCAGCGTCTGGATGGTCTGCTCCGGGGTGGCCTGGGCCAGCAGCCCGTACTCGGGGCTGTTGACCAGCTCGAACTCCTGGCGTTCCTTGATGGTCTCGATGGTCAGCCGCAGTTGCTGTGCGATCTGGTCGTGCGGGCTGGAATACAGGTCGGAGACCCTGGTGTGGATGTCGAGCAGGGTCGAGATGGTGCGCAGCGTGTACTCGCGCGGACTGGTCTCGTAGTCCACGTAGGTCTCCGGCAGCGGCTCGTCGACACTGGCGCCGGCCTCGGCTTTGATGGCGACCTGGTCCGGGTTCACCACCCGGTTGACCCGGTAGATGCCGGCTTCCACGGGCACCCAACTCAGCAGGTGCAGCAGCCAGCGCGGCGTGATCGTCGACAGCTGCGGGACGGTCTTGGTGGCGTTGGCGAGCTGCCTGGCGGCAAGGTCGCCGAGCGCCTGGGATTCGTTCTGCGCCCCCTGAGATGAAGTGGCCATCGTCGTCCTTTCCGTGCGTATTCCGACTACGCTGAAGCACCGGCCTGGGTTACTGGCAGAGCAATCATGCCCTACCGAATGCGCGACTGCCCGCCGAGGGTAGCCAGACGGTCGCGCCGGGATAAAGCGTTTAACCGCAGCTGAGTCGAACTGGCAGACCTCTCCCAGATTCTTCCCAGCACCGGCCCATTCCTCCGATGCCCTATAGTGGTCCCATGCCACAGCCGGTCCAGCTGCGTCTTGTCCGCACGCGCTGCTTTGCCGTGGCCTGTTGTTGTTGTTCCTGTTGATTCCTGACGCCATCTGACCGTTCAGCAATCGCCGCGCTCCCACCGATCCCGGTGTAGTGATGCGCGCCACCATTTCAGGAAGAGCAACCGTCCCATGACAGTTCTGTCCATACCCACCGCACTGCCACGCGTGGCGACCCGCAGCAGAGTCCGCGTCCGCCCGGCCGTCGAACCGACACGCATGACCCGGTACCGGGGCGGCACCTATTCCCACACCGTGGACAAGGTCGTGTTCACCGACGGCACCTCCGCGCGCACAGACCTGATCAGGCTCAATCCCAACCTGCAGGCTTACTCGCTGGACTTCGCCGGGATCGCCCCGCACCACCCGTCCCCCTACCGGCTGGGATCCTGGTCGGCGCTGCCGCATCTGCACACCCGAGGGTGCGAAGCCGAAGTGGAGTGGATCCTGCGGCACTCGTATCCGATGCGCTCCATCGCGCAGGTGAGCGACCAGCTGCGCCGGGCCGGCTACCCGCTCGGCCGGGCAAACATCAGCGAACACGAAGCCATCGCGGCGACCCAGGCCGCCATCTGGCACTTCACCAACGGCATGGCACTGGACACGCGGCCGCTGAATGCGCCCGTCGCCGTGCACCGCGGCCCCGGATCGGTGCTCACCTTCGAGTTCCACGGAAAGCCACAACTCGGCGGATACGCGCTGTGGACCGCGTCGGAGTCCCCCGTCGCGGTGCGGCTGCAGAAATCCACCGACGGCATCGACTGGCACGACGTGTCCGGTTCCCGGCTGGTCACCAATCCGGGCAAGGGCCAGCACCGGCGCACGCTGGGCGTGGGCAGCACGCTGTCGTCCAACAGCCACGGACGCGGCGCCCGCGGCTACCGCTTCTACCGGCTACTCACCGCCGCACCGGACGGCTCGCCCCACACCGGGCCCGCGATCGACCACGTCGACTTCTGGCTCACCGGCTCCGGGCACTACCGCAACGCCGACCGCGTCGTGCACCTCTACAACTATCTGCTCTCCGGGGCGTACACCGCGCTGCGGACGGCCCCGCAACCGCTGATCGACAGCGCGGCCGTGGCCGACTCCGGGCTGGTGGGCCCGTTCCAGGTGAGCGTCCCGATGACGCTGAGTGCCGGCGGCGACCACCACATCGTCGACGCTTTCGGCGCGCTCCTCGACGGGACGGTCCGGCCGGGCACCGATTTCTATGTGCGTTTCACGCCGGGCAGCCTGGGCACCAAGGGAATAAGGCTGACCGGATCCGCGTCGCACCAGCTGACTGGTCGGGTGTTGACGGGAGTGGCGCTGGCGGACCCGGCGCGGGGGTCGGTTGCCGGGCTCACACCGGTTGCGCTGACCACCCCCGTGCACGCGACAATTGAGTTCGACATCACCTGGCAGACCAACCGGGCCCGCACCGACATCGTTGGAGAATGTGGATGACCATCGCCGAGAACATCACGCAGCTCATCGGGAACACCCCGCTGGTCCGGCTGCGCCGGGTCACCGACGGCGCGGTGGCCGATGTCGTCGCCAAGCTGGAGTCGTTCAACCCGGCGGGCAGCGTGAAGGACCGCATCGGGGTCGCGATGATCGATGCGGCCGAGAAGGCGGGCCTGATCAATCCGGACACCATCATCGTCGAGCCGACCAGCGGCAACACCGGTATCGCGCTGGCGATGGTGGCCGCCGCGCGCGGCTACAAGTTGGTGCTGACCATGCCGGACACCATGAGCATCGAACGGCGGATGCTGCTGCGGGCCTACGGGGCGGAGCTGATCCTGACTCCCGGCTCCGAAGGCATGCCAGGCGCCATCGCCAAGGCCGAAGAGCTGGTCAAATCCGACGACCGCTACTTCATGCCCCAACAGTTCGAGAACCCGGCCAACCCGGCCGTGCACGCCGTTACCACCGCCGAGGAGGTGTGGCGCGACACCGACGGCAAGATCGACTTCTTCGTCGCCGGTGTCGGCACCGGCGGCACCATCACCGGTGTCGCCCAGGTGATCAAGGAACGCAAGCCGACGACGCAGTTCATCGCCGTCGAGCCGGCCGCGTCGCCGGTGCTGTCCGGCGGCCAGAAAGGACCGCACCCCATCCAGGGCATCGGAGCCGGGTTCATCCCGCCCGTGCTGGACCTGGGCCTGGTCGACGAGATCATCACCGTGGAAAACGAGGACGCGCTCACCTTGGCCCGCCGGCTGGCCAAGGAAGAGGGACTCTTGGTAGGCATCTCCTCGGGCGCCGCGGTGGCGGCCGCCCTGGAGGTCGCCCGCCGGCCCGAGAACGCCGGAAAGCTCGTCGTCGTCGTGCTGCCGTCGTTCGGCGAACGCTATCTCAGCACCGTCCTGTTCTCCGATCTGGCGGATTGACCGTGCTCACCGCCATCCGACGCGACATCCGAGCGGCCCGGGAACGCGACCCGGCCGAACCGACCGTGCTCGAAGTCGTCTTCGCCTACCCGGGCGTGCACGCCGTCTGGGGACACCGGATCAGCCACTGGTTGTGGCTGCGCGGCGCGCGGCTGCTGGCGCGGACGCTGGCGGAGCTGACCCGGATCCTGACCGGCGTGGAGATCCACCCCGGCGCCACCCTGGGGCCCGGCCTGTTCATCGACCACGCCACCGGGGTGGTGATCGGGGAGACCGCGGAGATAGGTGAGGACGTCACCATCTTCCACGGCGTCACTCTCGGCGGCACCGGCCGCGACCGCGCCAAAAGGCACCCCACCATCGGCGACCGGGTGGTCATTGGAGCGGGAGCCAAGGTGCTGGGCGCGATCAAGATCGGCGACGACAGCCGGATCGGCGCCAACTCCGTGGTGGTCAAGGAAGTTCCGGCCAGCTCCGTGGTGGTCGGTGTGCCCGGACAGGTCGTGAGCCGTCCGGGACCGGCCAGCGAGGACGAATCCAAGCTGCCCGACCTGGTCGGCGTCAGCCTCAAGTCGCTGCTCACCCGGGTGGCTCGGCTGGAGGGCCGAGGCGACGGTCACCCGCAGGGCCAGCAGAACGGCCAGCCGGCCGAGCGGGTGATCCGACCACCAGAGGCCGGGGTATGGAACGGCGAGGACTTCTCCATCTAGGGGAATAGCGCGCTGAAGAAGGTGTTGGTGTACTGGTGAGTTCTGTTGTGATCGCAGGGATCGCGATCGTCGCGGCGTTGGGCGCGGCGTGTGTTCTCGGCTGTGTGGTGAACAGGCGTTCAGGCGTGTTGCGACCCGCGGCGCAGTCGTCCGCGGCCGAGCAGGACAACTCCGATCTTCCCCTGTCCGACACCGGACCCACGGTGGTGCATTTCAGCGCCGACTGGTGCGGACCGTGCGCGGCGGTACGACGGGTGGTCGACCAGGTGTGTGCCCAGCTGCCCGAAGTCGCACACGTCGAGCTGGACATCGACGACAACCCGGTCGCGGCCAAGCGGTTGTCGGTGCTGTCGCTGCCGACCACCTTCATCTTCGACGCCGAAGGCCGCCAGCAGTACCGCACCTCAGGCGTACCGAAAGCCGTTGACCTGCAGAACGCGCTGCAGCCGCTGCTGGTGTCAGCGGTCGAGTCAGGCGAGTGAGAGGAACAAAGCCGATGTCATCCGATATCAGCCAGGTAGACGTCCGGGGACCGCGATTCGCGGCGTGGATCACCACCACCGTGCTGGTGCTCACCCTGGTGGTCTCGGTGGTCAGCCCCGCTGCGGCCGCGGCGATTCTGGCAGCTCAGGCGGTGGTCTTCGCCGTCAGCGCGGTGCGCGGCCCACGCAACAGCCCGTACGGGTTGCTGTTCGCCAAGCTCGCGGCACCCCGGCTGAGTCCGGTGACCGAACGCGAACCGGTGCCGCCGCTGAAGTTCGCCCAGCTGGTCGGTCTGATCTTCGCCGTCTTCGGAGTGGTGGGATTCGCCGCGGGAATCCCGCTGCTCGGGCCCATCGCGACCGGATTTGCGCTGTTCGCCGCCTTCCTCAACGCGGCGTTCGGCATTTGCCTGGGCTGCCAGATGTACCCGCTGGTGGCGCGCTTCCGCCGGGCACCCGCCGCGTAGCTGTCCTGACCTCCCGGGTTCGAAGCGGTTTCGCCCCGGCGCCGCGTGGGTGCGCGCAGTTCGCGGATCAGATCGAATCGCCGCGAGCCGATCACGCCGAATCCGCCCCTGGCCTGTGCCGATGTCTTAGAGTTGTGCCATGCCACGGTTCTTCAGGCCGCGCTCAGTCGCTCCGCGCCGCGCCCGCGATCGCTATCGCTGATTACCTTATTGCACTTGATGTTTCGCATCGTCACAGCGAGTTCTACGGGACGCGACGGCAGGCGGAGCGATTCGACGGGAGGTCGAAACGGATGACCGATAGTCTGCAGACGCGCCCGAAACACGACCATGGCCCCGCGGAGAACACCCGGGCTCTCGACACGGCGGTCGGCATCCTGGTCGGCCTGCGTCGCTGCGACACCTACGCCTCGTTCCGAGAACTGCTGTCTGCCAGCGAGCGGCATGCGGTTCCGGTTTTCGCACTGGCCGGGGCGCTGGTGAAGCTGGCCAGCCGCGACACCGACAGTCGGCCCGCCAGCACGGCCGCACAGTCGGCCGCGGAACGCGAGTGGGGCGACTACTACCTGCCCTAGACGTGCCGTGTCAGAGCCCCGCCGCGCGGGTGACTCGAGCGAAATGACCGTCGGGATCGCAGGTTTCACGCACGACCGCGACATCGTCGATGACGTCGAAGTCGCTCAGCACGTCTGCCGCCGCAACCTGGATTCCCTTGTCGTGCAATGCTTTCAAAGTCAGCTCTGCGGTATCGGGCCGGGACATGGGCACGCCGCGCAGGCATTCGGCCACCGTCGGGGTCTGCAGTCCCAGCACCCACCAACCCCCCGTCGCGGGCCCGGCCCAGCAGCGCCTGCGTGTCGAGCAGCCGACGCGCACAGTCGGCCAGCAGCTCGGCGGTCACCTGGGGGGGGTGTCCATCCCGATCTGCAACACGGCTTGGCCGCCCGATCCCGCGTCCGCGTGCGCGTTGGCCAGCCGGTCGGCGAAGTCGTCACCGCGCTGCGCAATCACCCGGAACGACGCCAGCCGGCGGCGCAGCGCGGCGCCCTCGGCCGCGCCGTCCAGATCGCCGGTGAGCGCCACCACCCGCGACGACACCGGCGCGCCGGCCACCGCATCGAGAGTGTCCAACAGCGCCGCGGCCGCGATCTGCGCGGCGACCTGTTCGCCGACCGTCGCGGCCAGCCGGGTCTTGGCGCGACCGGGCTCGGGGGCCTTGGCGACCACCAGCAACGTCACCGGCAACTCGGTCACGAGATGACCTTCCAGAAATCCAGCACCGCGGTGATGCTGCCGCGCAGCGAGCCGCTGACCTTCGATTTGCCGCCGGTCCGGGGACCGTAGCTGACGTCGAACTCGACCACCCGCCAGCCGGCGGCGGCCGCTCGCACCAGCAGTTCCAGCGGGTAACCCGACCGCCGGTCGACGACACCGAGATCCAGCAGCGCTTGGCGCCGGGCCACCCGCATCGGGGCGATGTCGTGGACCGGCAAGCCGTGCCGAGTGCGCAACCGCCAGCTCATCACCACGGTGCCCACCCGGGCCACCCACGGCCAGTGCAGCCCCGGCACCGGGCGCCGCCGGCCGATCGCCAGGTCGGCTCCCCCGCTCAGCGCGTCGACCAAGCGGGGCAGGTCACCGGCATCCATCGAACCGTCGGCGTCGATGACGGCCACGATCGGGGTGCTCGCGGCGACCACACCGGCGTGCACCGCCGAGCCGTAGCCGGGCCGCGGCTCGTGCACGACGGCCGCGCCGTGCCGGGCGGCGACCCCGGCGGTGTCGTCGGTGCTGCCGTTGTCCACCACAAGCGCGCGGTAGCCGGCGGGGATGGCCGCCAGCACCGCCGGCAGCGACTCCTGCTCGTTGCGGCAGGGCAGCACTACGGTCACGTCGTCGGCCATCTGTCCTTCCTATCGCAGCTATCGCAGCGGCGCGAAAGCGAATTCGCGCAGGCCCACGCGCGGGTCGACGACCGCCCGGAAACCCAGCACCTCGGCGGCGCGGGCCGGGTCGGCGACGATGTGCCGCACGTCGCCACTGCGGTACTGCCCGGTCACTTCTGGAGTCAGTGTCGCCTCGCGCGCGTCGCACAGCGCGGTGGCCACCTCGAGGATCGAGATGGGCCGTCCTGAGCAGACGTTGACGGCGGTGAAGCCGTCGCGTTCCACGGTGGCCGCGACGTTCGCCGCCGCCACGTCGTCCACGTGCACGAAGTCGCGCATCTGCCCACCGTCCTCGAAAACCTTTGGCGGCAAACCTTTTTCGAGCGAAGAACGAAAGATCGCGGCGACCCCGGAATAGGGCGTGTCCCGCGGCATGCCGGGGCCGTACACATTGTGATAGCGCAGTGCGACCACCGAACCACCGGTGGCCTCCGACCAGGCCAGCGCGTAATGCTCCTGCGCGGTCTTGCTGGCCGCGTAGAGGCTGCGCGGGCGCAGCGGCGTGTCCTCGTCGACGAGACGCCACTGCAACTCCTCGCCGCCGACCGGGCAACGATGCTCGAAGGCCCCGGCGTCCAGGTCGGCGCGCCGCCGTGGCAGCGGATCGACCGATCCGTGTACCGGGCAGGTGTAGCTGCCCTGTCCGTACACGACCATCGACGACGCCAGCACCAAACGGTGCACTCCGGCCTCGAACATCTGCGCGAGCAGCACGGTGGTGGCCAGATCGTTGTGCCCGCCGTAGGCCGGCGCGTCGGCGGCGTTTACCCCGGCGCCCACCATCGCAGCCTGATGGCACACCAGGTCGACCCCGGCCAGCAGCGGGGCCAGGGCCGCGCCGTCCCGGACGTCCACGCGATGGCATCCGGGCGGCAGTTGCGCGTCGGGTCCGTGGGCCGCCGGCAACAGCAGGTCGACGCCCACCACCTCGTGTCCGGCGCCGCGCAGCGCGGCCCAGACCCGCGAACCGATGAATCCGGCCGCTCCGGTCAGCAGCACCCTCACGACAAATCACCCGGCGGCTCTGTGCACAACTTCATGTTCCTTTCGACTTGCCCTTAACACCGTAATGCCACCACGAAAGCGGTTGCCGCATGCCGAGATTCGATATCGTCGCCTCAACCTGTGGGCAACAGCTCGGCGCCGATGAGCTGTAACGTACCGCCCCCGTCGGGACGACTGCCGGTGACCACCACGTTGCCCGAATGCGGTTCCACCGCAACCGAATTCGGCTGTTGCACGGTGGCCAGGTCGCCTTGTACGCGGGGCTTGCCGGGGTCCGACAGGTCGATCACCCGAACCAGGTTGGTCGCGGTCAACGTGACATACAGGCGACCACGCCCCCCGTCGTACGCCAGACCGTAGGGCTTGCCCGGCGCGTCGACCCTGGCGACCTGGGAAAGCTGCGGATCGACCCGCTCGATCAGCACCGCGCCGCCATCGGTGTCGGCGAAGGCCGCCAGGTCACCGGCCAGCGCAACCGCGTGAGTGAGCTTGACCCCGACGGGTCCCTGCGCCACCTGCCGGCCGGCCGACCCGTCGTACACCCAGACCCCGTTGCCCTGCACATCGGCCACCGCGGCGTAGTCGCCGATCGCCGCGACACCGCCCGGTTGTACCGGTCCGGCCGGTAGCGAGGCGGCCACCGCGCCGCCCCGCACCAGTACCACCCCGCCGCCGTGTTCGTTGGTGACGACGATCGTGCCGCCGGCCGTGCGCGCCGCGTCATGCGGTTGCCGGCCGACTCCCGTCACGACGGAGAGCACCCGGCCGTCGGCAAGGCCCACCTCCCATAATTCGTTGGCCGCCTCCAGCGGGACCAGCACGGGCCCATCCGGTCCGGCCAGGCTCAGGTGCCGGGCCGCCCCCCGGGTCGGGACCATTTGACGCCGCACGCCCGTCGCGGCGTCGAACAGCTCGACCCCATCCGGGTTGCGCACCGCCACGGCGCCGATTCCCGAGGCTCCGATGACGACGCCTTCGGGGACATCGCCGACCGGGACCACCGTGCCCACCGGTGGCACCACCGGAACCCCGGCGATCGCGGGCTCGGCCGCGGGCTTTCCGGTGAGCGTCGGGCCGGTCGGCGTCGGGCCATGCGCCCCGGGGCGGCCCGCGCACCCGGCAACCAGGGCCAGCGTCACCAGCACGACCGCCCCGAGCCGCGTCATCGGCGCCGCCGGTGTCTCTGAGGTAGTCCATGGACGCATCACGGCACACCGGGTACCCGCGCCGGACGCAAACTACCAAATCTTGCATCTAGCAGCGCGTATACGACTACGCCGACCGCGCCGAGGAAACCGGAAGTTTTGAAATCAGCGTGAGGGCAATCCAACGCGCTACCCGCACCGAATAGCGGGTAGGGCACCGCGGGTGTCCCGGGGCCGGTGAGGAAGGGGTTGAACATCGTTCCGAGCAGAGTCTCTTCCGTAGCCGATGACGATCTGCGCTCAGGTCCTGCAGTCGATCAAGCAGTCCCCCCCTGGCGCGCTTCCACGGTGCGCGACAGCTGCGATTCGGCGATGTCGAGGTCGGCGGATCTGATCTATCGCTCGGCTGCCGCGGGCAAGTCCTGTTGGTCGCGCAACCACCACGGTGACCGTCGTGATCTACCGATCGCCCGATGGATGGGCGGTCCGCAGAGCACGCCGCAGGATCGGTCCGCCGACGAGCACGTCCTGGCGCTCTGCTCATCCCGGCCCACCCTGGATGTGGGGTGCGGTCCGGGACGCTTCGCCGCGGCGCTGCAGCAACGCGGACTGCCCGCACTGGGCATCGACAGCTCTTCGGCAGCGGTGGAGATGACTCGCCGCCGGGGCGCGGCAGCCATCCGCCGCGACCTGTTCGCGCCGTTACCCGCGGAGGGCAGCTGGGATCAGGTGCTGCTCACCGACGGCAACATCGGCATCGGCGGCGACCCGGTCCACACGTTGCGGCGGGCCGCGGAACTGCTCGCGCCCGGCGGGACGGTGATCGCCGAGATCGATTGTCCCGCAACGTCATTGTGTCACGAGATGATCCGGTGGGAGACCGATCACCACTTCGGGCACTGGTTTCCGTGGTCGCGGGTGGGCCTCGGCGCGCTGGCTGGTGTGGCGCTGGCGGCCGGACTGCTGGTTACCCAGGCCGTCGACATTCACAACCGGGTGATCGCCGTGCTGAAGGCCGACACCGGGCGGCCTCGCGGCATCCGAGACGGCGCACTCGCCTGAACGTCCCGCGGCGCGACACCGAACGCCCGAGGGGAGCGCCGCGATGGCGAAGCCCGTTGCGCGGGCCTTGGCTGACGTCGGTACTGGGCTTGGCGCTGCTGGTCGCGCTGCCAGTGGTGATCCTGACCGGGCTGTTGTCCTACCTCGCGTACGGGCCGAGCCTCGGTCAGGCCATCCCGGCCGAGGTGGGCTGGCTCAAGCTGCCCACCTTCGACTGGCCGACCCGACCCTCGTGGCTGTACCGGCTCACCCAGGGCATGCACGTCGGGCTGGGGCTCGTACTGATTCCGGTGGTGTTGGCCAAACTCTGGTCGGTGATTCCGCGGCTGTTCGTCTGGCCGCCGGCGCGCTCACCCGCGCAACTGCTGGAGCGGCTGTCGCTGGTGATGCTGGTGGGCGGGATCCTGTTCGAGATCGCCACCGGCGTGCTCAACATCCAGTACGACTACATTTTCGGCTTCGACTTCTACACCGCGCACTACTTCGGGGCGTGGATCTTCATCGCGGGCTTCGCCCTGCACGTGCTGCTGAAGTTTCCAAAGATGTTGAGCAGCTTGCGTTCTCGATCATTCAGCGCCGTGCTGCGCACCTCGCGTGCCGACACCCGGCCCGAGCCTTCAGACCCCGACGGGCTAGTCGCCGCCAACCCCGCACCGCCCACGGTGAGTCGCCGCGGTGCGCTCGGAATGGTCGCGGGAGGAGCGCTGTTCGTCGGGGTGCTGACCGCCGGCCAGACAGTGGGGGGCGCCACCCGCCGAGCGGCCCTACTGATGCCGCGGGGCCGCAGCCGGGGCGACGGCCCCAACGACTTCCAGGTCAACCGGACCGCCGCGGCTGCCGCGGTCACACTGGGTGACGCGGGTCCGGCCTGGCGGCTGACGCTGATCGGACCGTCCGGGCGGACACAGCTGGAGCGAGCCGCGCTCGAGTCGATGCCGCAACACACCGCCGAACTGCCCATCGCGTGCGTCGAAGGGTGGTCGACCACCCAGACCTGGAGCGGGGTACGGCTCGCGGATCTGGCGGCGCTGGCCGGCATGCCCGGATCCGCCCGGGCCACCGTGCGCTCGCTGGAACGGGCCGGCGCTTTCAACCGCGCCGTGCTGGCGGCCAACCAGGTGGGCGATCCCGACTCGCTGCTGGCACTGCGGGTCAACGGTGCCGACCTGTCGCTGGATCACGGCTACCCCGCGCGCATCATCGTCCCCGCGTTGCCGGGGGTGCACAACACCAAATGGGTGCGCTCCATCGAGTTCGGAACACCCTGAGATGGGCGCGTTGGCCCGCCGTTTCACCGCGTGCTACGGCGCTGATCCGTTGCACCTGCTGGGCACCGTCGCCGCCTCGGCGCTGGCCGGCTATGCCGTCACCGTGCTGGGCCCGGAGGCGCTGTGGAATCCCAGGGTCTGGTGGCAGTCGATCGGGGTTTGGTTCCTGGCCGCGGTGATCGCGCACGACCTGGTGCTGTTCCCGCTGTATGCCCTGGCCGACCGCTCCCTGGTGCGGGCCCTGAGCGCCCTGCGTGGGCGCCGCACTACGGGGATGCCGGGGGTGTCCCCGCTGAATTATCTGCGGGTTCCGACGCTGGCGACGGGTTTGTCGCTACTGCTGTTCTTTCCCGGGATTTTCCGGCAGGGGCACGCCAGCTACATGGCGGCTACCGGGCAGACGCAGGAACCGTTCCTGGCTCGCTGGCTGCTGCTGGTCGCGGCGCTGTACGGCCTCAGCGCGGTTGCCTACGCCGCCCGCCTTGCTGCGGCCCGGCACTGCGAACGCTCGCCCGGCACCGGCGGGCGGGGGCAACCGCAGCTCCCGGACGGGCCGCGGTGAAGATCGGATGCCGCGACGCGGTCGCGGTGTCCGTCGGCGCCGCGCTGGTGGTGGCGGCGTTCGTGGTGCCGCACCTGCATCTGGGCGTGGTGACGCCGCTCATCCGCAGCACGCCGCAGGCCATCCACGACTTGGCCGACACCGCACCGATTTTCGGCTGGTGGGACGCACACGTCGGGTGGGGCAGCATCGCCGCCGTCGTCATCGGAATCTGCGCGGTGGTCTGGGGACCGGGTCTCTCCCGGCAACTGTCCTGGCGGGTCCTGACGTTGGTGACGTGGGCGACGTCGGCCGGGTGGGCGTTTGCGCTGGCGATGGTCGACGGCTGGCAACTGGGGTTCGCCGGCCGGCTCGTGGCCCGCCACGAGTACCTGCGGCAGGTGCCGACGATCACCGACATCCCCGAGATGCTGCGCAGCTTCGCGGGCCGCATCCTCGACTTCCAGCACGACTCGTGGATCACCCATGTGTCCGGGCATCCGCCCGGTGCCCTGTTGACGTTCGTGTGGCTGGACCGGCTCGGACTGGGGGGCGGCGCGTGGGCAGGCGCGTTCTGCCTGCTGGTGGGCTCGAGCGCGGCCACCGCGGTGATCGTCGCGGTGCGGGCGGTGGCCGACGAAACCACCGCCCGGCTGGCCGCGCCGTTCGTCGCGGTCGCACCGACCGCGATCTGGATCGCCGTCTCCGCGGACGGCTACTTCGCCGGCGCCGCCGCGTGGGGTATCGCGCTGCTGGCGCTGGCAGCAAACCGGGTTGCGCACCGGCCGATCCTGGTTGCGGCCGGCGCCGGCCTGCTGCTCGGCTGGGCGGTTTTCTTGAACTACGGGCTCGTCTTGATGGGTCTGCCCGCGCTCGCTGTCCTGCTAGCCGTCCGAAAGCCCCGAGCGACGCTGACCACGATGGCGGTCGCGCTGCCCGCTGCGGCGGCCGTGGCGGCGACGTTCGGTTGGGCGGGATTTTGCTGGTTTGACGGTTACACCCTTGTGCAGCAACGCTATTGGCAGGGCATTGCAGCGATCCGGCCGTTCCAGTACTGGGGCTGGGCCAATTTCGCCTCGGTCGTCTGTGCGATCGGATTGGGTAGTGTCGCGGGCTTGAGCCGGGTTTTCGACGTCGCCGCAATCCGCCGTCGCTCCGGCCTGCACCTGCTGCTGCTCGCCGTGCTGGTGGCGATCCTGTGCGCCGACCTGACCATGCTCAGCAAAGCCGAGACGGAGCGCATCTGGCTGCCGTTCACGGTGTGGTTGACCGCGGCCGGAGCGCTGCTACCTCGCTCGTCGCAGCGCTGGTGGCTGGCGGTCAATGTGGTCGGCGCGCTCGCGATCAACCACTTGATCCTGACGAACTGGTGACCGCTGGCGCGGGAACTGCTCCCCCGGAAGGACTCGAACCTTCAACCCTTCGGTTAACAGCCGAATGCTCTGCCAGTTGAGCTACAGGGGACTATCAGTCCAACGAATGCTGGGTGCTGATCGCGGGACGACTCTAGCGTACTGGCGCCCACTCCCCAACCGGCGGCCCCGACAGATCGCGAGGTTTACCGGGCATTGCGGCCCGCCCACGGTTCGGGCGCGCCGAACATCGGCCCGATGAGGCAGGATGGACCTATTCGCACGTCTTCTCGGAGGGATCGCTTTGATCGGGTATGTCGCCGTGTTGGGGGTGGGCTACGTGCTGGGCACGAAGGCCGGACGTCGCCGCTACGAGCAGATCGCCGGCACTTATCGCGCCGTCACCGGCAGCCCGGTGACCAGATCGCTGATCGAAGGGGGCCGACGCAAGATCGCCAACCGGATCTCCCCCGACACCGGGTTCGTGACGCTGACCCAGATCGATGCACAGACTTCCGTCGTCGAACGAGCGGCCGAGCCGCAGGTGGACGATCTCGAACCGGAGGTGCAACCCCAAGTCACGCGGTGAGATCGTCGCCGCTGGCCTGCTCCAGCAGGCTGCGGCGATACGCCTCCATCGCGACCAGGTCGCCGAACAGTGCGTGGTATTCCTCGCCTTGTTCGATCGGCGACATGCGCTGCAGCTTCGACTTCACCTCGGCGATCTGCCGGCCCATCCAGACCTCCTGCAGCCGGGCCAGCACGCCGCCGATATACCGGGGCAACTGCTCATCCTCGGCGCGGATCACCTCGACACCCAGCTCGGTGACCAGACCGGCGGTCAAGCCCGAGTTGGTGTGCTGACGCACCATGTCCAGCCATTGCGCCCCACTGACGCCGCTCGACGTCCCACCGGCCGCATCGATGGCCGCGCGCACCGCTGCGTAGCCGGGATGCGTGAAACTCTCCACGGTCAAGGTGTCGAACACCGGGCCGGCCAGCGCCGGAAATTGCAGCGCGGACTTGAGCGCCTCACGCTGCGGCCACAGCGTCGGGTCGCGCGGATCAGGTCGGGCAGCCGCCGCGGCGACACCGGTAGCGGACACCGGGGCCGGGTCCGGCACCGCTCGGCGCGACGGTTTGCTCCCCGAACCGCCCTGACCCGGACCCTTGGCAGTCTTGGCCGTGGCCCGGACCCGGTCGATCACCTGCGCGACGTCGTCCCAACCGACCCAGCCGGCGAGCTGGCGAGCGTACTCGTCGCGCAGCGTGGGGTCCTTGATCTGGCTCACCATCGGTACACAGCGGCGCAGCGCGGCCACCCGGCCCTCGGCGCTGTCCAGGTCCATCTCACCCAGCGCGGTGCGAATCGCGAACTCGAACAACGGGGTTCGCCGGGCCACCAGGTCGCGCAGCGCACCGTCACCGGCTTTGAGCCGTAAATCGCACGGGTCCATGCCGTCGGGGGCTACCGCCACAAACGACTGGCCGGCCAGTTGCTGCTCGCCGGCGAACGCCTTGAGCGCGGCCGCCTTGCCGGCCTCGTCGCCGTCGAAGACGTAGATCAGCTCTCCGCGAAAGAAGCTGTCGTCCATCATCAGCCTGCGCAGCATGGCAAGGTGCTCGTCGCCGAAGGCGGTGCCGCAGGAGGCGACCGCGGTAGTGACCCCGGCCAGGTGCATGGCCATCACGTCGGTGTAGCCCTCGACCACCACCGCTTGGTGTCCCCGGGCGATGTCGCGTTTGGCGAGGTCGATGCCGAACAGCACCGACGACTTCTTGTACAACACCGTTTCGGGGGTGTTGACGTACTTGGCTTCCATCGTGTCGTCGTCGAACAGTCGCCGGGCGCCGAACCCGATCACCTCGCCCGCAGAGCTGCGGATCGGCCACAACAGCCGCCGGTTGAACCGATCCATCGGCCCGCGACGACCTTGCCTGGAAAGACCTGCCGCTTCCAGCTCTTTGAACTCAAAGCCCTTGCGCTGCAAGTGCTTTGTCAACGTGTCCCAACCCGACGGCGCGAATCCGCAGCCGAACCGGCGGGCGGCCTCGGCATCGAAGCTGCGCTCGGTCAGGTACTGCCGGGCCGGGGCTGCCTCGTCGGATTGCAGCGCCTGAGCGTAGAACTCGGCCGCCGCGGCGTTGGCGGCGGCCAGCCTGCTGCGGCTACCGCGGTCGCGTTGCACGTTGGTGGCCGCGGCGCCGGTATAGGTAAGGGTGTGGCCGACGCGGTCGGCCAGCATCTCCACCGCCTCCACGAAGCTGACGTGCTCGATCTTCTGGATGAACGCGTACACGTCGCCACCCTCGCCACAGCCGAAGCAGTGGAAGTGGCCGTGGTTCGGACGCACGTGAAACGACGGCGATTTCTCGTTGTGAAAGGGGCACAGCCCCTTCATCGAATCGGCGCCGGCGCGCTTGAGCTGAACGTAGTCGCCGACGACATCCTCGATCCGTGCCGCTTCCCGGATGGCGGCGATGTCGCGATCGGAAATCCTGGACCGTCCGCCGGAACGGCCCCCGTCCCTGGAACCCGCCGGACTCGACACGGGCTCAGTCTAAGCCGTTGGCCTGACGGTGATCAGAGGCGATGCGCTCCAACCGGCCCTCGGTGTAGGAGGCGATCTGGTCGACGACGACGCGCAACCGGGCACCGTCGTCGGCCGCGGTGTTGAAGGCCGCGGCGAACAGCGGATCGAGCGTTTGAGGCGCGCCAGCGAGCAGCCAGTGCGCCACCCGATGAATCCGTTCGCGTTGACCGGCCTGGGTCTGCAGGTGCCTCGGGTCGGACATGATGAACTGCAGCGCCAGCATTTTCAGTAGCGCCACCTCGGCCCGGACCAGGTCCGGCACGTGCAGATCGGCCTGGTAGCGCACCAACGGGCCGGGCCCGGCCGCGGCGCGGGTGGTGGCGATCGCGGCGGTGGCGAAGCGGCCCACCAACTCGCTGGTCAGCCGCTTCAGCGCGACCGACGCCGTCAGGGTGGCGTCGAACTTTCCGACCGCGGCAACCACCGGCAGGCCCGACAATCGCCGTGCGGCCTCCGCCAAGTCGTCGGCGCTGACCCGCTGGAATTCGCTCTCCCCCCAACTTGGCCAGCGCGGCGGCCTCGTCCTCGTCGGCCAGCACCCGCAGATCAATGCGTTCGGAGACCACGCCGTCCTCGACGTCGTGCACGGAGTAGGCGACGTCGTCGGCCCAATCCATCACCTGCGCTTCCAGGCAGGTGCGGCGCGGTGGCGCGCCCGCGCGGGCCCAGGCGGCAGCGGCTTGGTCCTCGGCGTAGAAACCGAACTTGCGTTCACCGCCCGCACCGCGCGGCCACGGATACTTGGTCACCGCATCCAGCGCGGCGCGGGTCAGGTTCAGCCCAGCGCTACGCCCTTGTGCGTCAAGGACTTTGGGCTCGAGGCTGGTCAGAATGCGGAAGTTCTGCGCATTGCCCTCGAAACCCCCCGTAGCCGGCCGCGAACTCGTCGAGCGCCCGCTCACCGTTGTGGCCGTACGGCGGATGGCCGATGTCGTGCGCCAGACCCGCCAACTCGACGAGGTCCAGGTCGCAGCCCAAGCCGACCGCCATGCCGCGGCCGATCTGGGCAACCTCCAACGAATGCGTCAGCCGGGTGCGCGGCGTATCGCCCTCACGCGGGCCCACCACCTGAGTCTTGTCGGCCAGCCGGCGCAGCGCTGCGCTGTGCAACACCCGTGCCCGATCGCGGGCGAAGTCGGTCCGGTGCTGGCCCTCGGTGCCCGGCAGACCGGCCGTCTTCGGCCCTTCGGGGACGCGCCGCTCCCGGTCGGCGTCGCCGTAGGGGTCTTGCTGATCTGTATTCACCGCCCCACAGTCTGCCAGCGGCTGCCGTCACCGGATCGGCCGACCGAATGACGGTTGAGCCGGCGCTGTCGGGGTATCAACAGGCTCACTGGGTCGGATCCAGGGTTGACGAATTAGCGGGCGGATGTCGACGAGCTCGTTGGCGCACAGTCACCAAGCTTTGGCCTCACTCGATCTCCCGCTCCGGTGGCACGACCACCGATTGCAGGGCCGCCCGCCCGCGCAGATCCCTGAGGCCAAGTTCAGGAGTGGATTCAAAGTGGAGAAGCACGCGCACAACAGGCGCTGGACGCGCCGACTCGTGACCGCCGCGGTCGCGGCCGCCGCACTACCGGCACTCCTCGGAGTGGTGGGCAGTGAGCCGGCCGCGCGAGCGGCAGCGCCGGAGTTCCTGCAGGTCCCCTCAGCAGCGATGGGCCGCAACATCACCGTGGAGTTCCAGCAGGGCGGCGCCCCCGCGGTCTACCTGCTCGACGGGTTGCGCGCCCGCGACGATCGCAACGGCTGGGACATCGAAACGAACGCTTTCGACGAGTACCAGGGGTCCGGCATCTCGGTGGTCATGCCGGTCGGGGGACGCTCCAGCTTTTACGCCGACTGGTACGGATCGGCGAACGGGGCCACCTACAAATGGGAGACCTTCCTGACCAGCGAGCTGCCGGCATACCTGCAAGGCAAGGGTGTCCGCACCACGCGCAACGCCGTCGTGGGAGTGTCGATGTCCGGGTCATCGGCGTTGATCCTGGCGGCCTACCATCCCGGCCAATTCGCCTACGCCAGTTC
This sequence comes from Mycobacterium kiyosense, assembly GCA_021654635.1. NCBI lineage: Bacteria > Bacillati > Actinomycetota > Actinomycetes > Mycobacteriales > Mycobacteriaceae > Mycobacterium > Mycobacterium kiyosense. The sequence goes on along the minus strand of AP025179.1, from coordinate 2,186,156 downwards.
GCTGTCCGCGTACCTCACGCCGTCCAGCGGCAACGGCCCCACCTTGATCAAGTTCGCGATGAACGACGAAGGCGGTTTCAATCCCGAAGACATGTGGGGCCCCTCGGGTGGACCCGGCTGGCAGCGCCACGACCCAACCGTCCAGGCCGGCCGGCTGGCGGGTAACAACACCCGCCTGTGGGTCTACAGCGGTAACGGAACCCCGTCGGAGCTGGGCCAGAACAGCTTGCCGGGCTCGGTCATCGAGCAGGTCGTGTTACAGAGCAACGTCGACTTCAAGAACGCCTACAACGCCGCCGGCGGCCACAACGCGACGTTCAACATCGACGGCAGTGGAGTACACGGTTGGGGCTACTGGAATGCACAGTTGGTGGCCATGAAGCCGGACATGCAGCGGACGCTGGGCGCCGGGGGCGGGCAGGCCTGACCCCTGTTGCGCCGCGGGAGGGGCTGGGATGGCCTGCCGGAGCGGACCCCAGCCTCCAGCCCGCCAATGGCGCGCAGTTGCCCGAGACCACGCTCGCCGCGGCGACGGTCGGCGACGTTTAATAGCGAGATGCGCATCACCCGCCTGCTCGGCGTGTTCCTGACCGTTGTCGGCCTGGCGGCGGGGCCGCTGCTGCTGGCACCCGCCGCCGGCGCGCAGGCGCCGTTCCGATTGCCGGGCTACATCACCGACAACGCTGGCGCACTGTCCGAATCCGGCCGGGCCGCGGTGACCTCGGCCACCATCAAGCTCTACGCCGACCGGCGCATCCGGCTCTGGGTGGTCTACGTCGACACTTTCTCCGGCCAGAGCGCCGAGAACTGGGCCCAGCAGACCTACCGGGTCAGCGATCTGCACAACTACGACGCCCTGCTGGCGGTGGCCACCACCGACCGCGCCTACGCATTCCTGGTTCCCAACGGTGTGCAGGGGGTCAGCTCAAGCCAGGTCGACAACTTGCGCCGCAACCAGATCGAGCCCGCACTGGGCAACGACGATTGGAGCGGCGCGGCCGTCGCGGCGGCCAACGGACTCAACGTGACGCCCCGCTCGACCAATCCCGTCTGGGTGGTGGGAGCGCTCGCGGTCATCGCACTGCTGGTGCTGGTGCTGGTGCTGCTGATGCGCCGGCGCGCACGCCGGCGGCACGCCAACGCCCTGGCCGCGGCCCGCAGGATCGACCCCGCCGACGCGACCGCACTGGCGGCGGTGCCAGTGGACATCCTCGACGAGCTGTCCCGCGCCAAAGTGGTGGAAGTCGACAACGCCGTGCGCACCAGCGCCAACGAGCTGGCGCTGGCGATCGAAGAATTCGGCGAACAACGCACCGCACCCTTCACCCAGGCCGTGAACAACGCCAAAGCTGCTCTGTCCCAAGCGTTCACGGTGCGCCAACAGCTCGACGACAGCATTCCGGAGACGCCGGCGCAGCGGCGCGAGCTGCTCACCCGGGTGATCGTCGCGGCGGCCAACGCCGACCGCGAACTGGAGGCGCAGACCGAGGCGTTCGAGCAACTACGCGACCTGGTCATCAACGCCCCTGCCCGGCTCGATGCGCTGACCCAGCAATACGTGGAGCTCACCAGCCGTATCGACCCGGCCGCACAACACCTCGTCGAGCTGCATAAGGAATTCGGCGGGGCGGCGCTGGCCTCGGTGTCGGGCAACGTCACCACCGCCAAGGAGCGGCTGGACTTCGCCGACCGCAACATCGGCATCGCGCGCGATCTGGCCGACCGCGCAGTGAGCGGGCAGCAGTCGCCGCTGGTGGACGCGGTACGCGCCGCCGAATCCGCACTGGGACAGGCCCGTTCATTGCTGGACGCGGTGGACAGCGCGGCCGGTGACATCCGGCATGCGGTCGCCAATCTGCCGGCCCTGCTCAATGAGGTTCAGGCGGCGATCAAACGCGCCAACGAGCGGCTGCAGCACACCAAGGGCAACAGCGCCGCTCACCTCAGCGAGCTGATCGCTGCCCGCGACGCGGCGGCCCGCGCGCTGGACACCGCCGGGGGTCCCGCTGGCTCCGGGGATCCACTGAGCGCGTTCGCTCAGCTGACCAAGGCCGACGCCGAACTCAACCAGATGCTGACCACAGTGGCTCAGGAGCAGGCGAACACCGAACGACTCAACCGCTCCCTCGAGCAGGCGCTGTTCACCGCGGAGTCGCGGGTGCGGGCCGTCTCGGAGTACATCGACACCCGCCGCGGCAGTATCGGCCCCGAAGCCCGGACGCGGCTGGCCGAGGCAAAACGCCAGCTCGACGCCGCGCACGCCCGCAAGGCATCGCAGCTGACCGACGCGATCACCTACGCCAACGCCGCCTCGGCGCTGGCCGCTCAGGCGCAATCGCTGGCCAACGCCGATGTCCAGTCGGCGCAACGCGCCTACGTGCGCGGCGGGGACAGCGACACCGGCGCCGTGCTGGGCGGCATCATCATCGGCGATCTGCTCAGCGGCGGAATGCGTGGTGGGTTCGGCGGCTGGAGTCCGACGTCGTTCGGCGGCTCGTCTGGGGGTTCATCCGGCGGCGGTTTCATGGGCGGCGGCGGTCGGTTCTGAACGCGGGCGCCGCCGAGACGCTGCGCGGTAGCGACAAAAAGAACTGCGCACGTCTACCTGCTTGCCGCGGGTAGACGTGCGCAGTCGACGGCCGCGGCGGACGCACCGGCCAGCGGTGCGCCGCCCCGAACCGTACTTCTCTCAGGCCCAGCTGGACCCGACGGCGCTGTCGGTCTGCGCCATGTTGCTGCCGGCGCTCTGGACCTTCTGGCCGTGAGCGTTGGCCTGCTCGTAGATCACCTGGAAGTTGCGACCCAACTGGGTGATGAACTCCTGGCAAGCCACCGAACCGGCGCCGCCCCAGAAGTCACCGGCAGCCAGCACATCGCGAACGATGGCCTGGTGCTCGGCCTCCAGGTTGGCGGCCTGCGCGCGGATGAGCGCGCCGTGAGCGTCGACGTCGCCGAACTGGTAATTGATCGTCATCGAACCTGTTCTCCTTTGTCTGTGGAAGTTGTTGGGCTGCAGCGATTTTCGCTGCAGTCGGACTAGCTGCTCAGAATCTGCTGCGACGCCTGCTCTTGCTGCTCGTAGTTGTTGGCGTCACGGATCAGACCGTCGCGAACGCCGTGCAGCATGTTCACGATGTTGCGGAAGGCCTGGTTCATCTGGGTCATCGTGTCCATCGAGGTGGCCTCGGCCAGACCACTCCAGCCCGCGCCGGAGATGTTCTGCGAGGACGCCATCATCCGGCGAGCCTCGTCTTCCACCGTCTGAGCGTGAGTCTCGAAACGACCCGCCATCGCCCGCATCGAGTGCGGGTCGGTCATAAAGCGAGTTGCCATGTTGCATGTCTCCTTTTTGCTTACGTGGATGTGTTACTTGGATTTCTCAACCAGTTTTGATTGATGTGATCGCCGCCTTCGGGAGCTCCGAAGCGGTCAATCACCCCTAGACAACGACAGTCTTGACCCTTTCTCTCATCCGGCTGCCGGCGAATGCGGGACCACGCTGCTACCGCGTGGCATCTCGAAACGAGGTTCAGCGTTCTCCGCTTCCCACTGTTTCCACTCAGCCCACTCATCCCACTCGTCGTTGCTCGGTTCGATCGGTTCCGGATCGACCGCACCGGGCACTACGACGACGTCTTCGACACCAGCTTCAGACTCCTTCGCCCAATGGTCGTAGTCATCTGGCGGAACAGCCGTACCCCAGCTGAGCGGAACCGACAATCCGCCGAGCATGCCTGACTCGCCCCGTTTCGCCGCCACTGAGTCTGGCGGCAAGGGCGGACCAAGAGGCAAAAGCACGGTGTCCCCTTTCAGTGCCGATGTCATAACACCTTTGCTTGACGGCGAGTGCACACCACCAAGCCCTCGAATCGTAAGCCAAATTGCGCCCACAAGTGAGGTGAATCCAGGATTTTTTCTGGCAAAACTCTGCGGTGACGCTCCGGGTCGGCGGGGCCGCAGAGCGCAGCCGGGCCGGCCACCTTCCCCGACGCCCCTACTTGAGGACAGCAACTTTGCATCTTCCGGAGCCGAACCCGGATAGGCGATGCGGGTGACCCGTCGTAAAAGCGTTGGACGCCAGACACTTTCGGCTGTCCGCACCCTGTAGCAGGCAGGTGGGGGCGCGGCGCAGCCAAGCCCGCTGGGGGTGCCCCGGTGGGCTGCGTTTGCCGGGTGGGCAAGGCTTGCGGGACAACACTCGATAGCGAATCGAGGTGTTCGTTGTGGCACCCAAAAAAAGCGTTGGGCACACACCGCGGAAATTTTGGGCAGTGCGACCGGCGGGGTGGTCCAGATTCGGTTTGAATGCATCCGGTGCAACCGCGAAATCGTTGCGCCGCCGAATCGAATCGGAATCAGCGCCGTGTTGTCGCCGCGGCCGCGGGCTGTGGGTCCGCTGCTCGCATTCTGGCTGGGCGGTATGGCGGTGAGTACCGCGTTGGCTTTCGTGGAACTTCCCCTGCCGAGTCAGTTCGCGGCACCGGCCAGGACCGATCAGATCATGGCCGCGATGAATCGGTCGGCCCAGCCCGCCGGGAGCAGATCTTCGCCTGCGTCGTCACCCTGCTCGGCGCGTTCCTGATGACCCGCGGACTCGGCAGCACCTGAGCGCCGACGCGGCGTATTACTTTGCGGGACAAGCTAAAACAAAGGCGCGGGCGACGCGCACCCCTGGCGTCACCCGCTGCGGCACCCGCGCCTTTGCAGAGTCGTTATCCGACGCCGGTCCGCGGGATCACGCTGGGCCGGTTCTGCACCACGTGCGGGCTGGCGCCGCCGCGGCCCAGCGGGCCGCCGGGCATGCCCGCACCGGCGCCGCCGCCCATACCCATCGGCATCGGCATCATCGGCATGCCGCCCCCGCCCGCTGCGCCGGCGGCCTGAGCCATCTCCGCGGCGTTGGCGCCCAGGCCTGTCATCGCCGAACTGATCATTCCCTTGGGTACCGAGCCCTGCCAGGTCGGCGGCACGGACATCGCGCCGACCAGCCTTGCGTTGCCCAGACTCCCCGCCATGCCGGCGCCCAGGCCGGCACCACCGGCTCCCATGCCTTTCATCGGGTTGACGTCGCCGACGAACTTCGGCACGTCCGCCAAGTCAGCCGCGGTGGTGGCTCCGACCAGGCCGGCGGTGCCGGCGTTAGCGGTCTGTCCCAGTTGCATCATCGGACCGATCAGCATGCTGGCCGGCATCGCACCGGCCTGTGCCACCGACATCAGCGTTTCCACCGGAACGCCCGCGGCCACCGATTGCACACCTGCCACCAGCGACGACGCGCCCGCGGCAGCTTGGGTCGCCACCGGGCTCAGCGCCGCCGATGCCGAGGTCGCCAAACCGACGACGTTCGCGTTGACCGTCGAGGCCAGGCCCGCCAGGTCCAAGGGCGGCACGCTGAACGGGGTCAAACTCTCCGCCACCGCCGTGGCACCGGTGTGATAACCGAGCATGGCGGCGACATCCTGCGCCCACATCTCCACGTAGTCGAACTCAGTGGCAAAGATCGCCGGGGTGTTCAACCCCAGAAAGTTCGTCGCGATCAAGGTCGCCAATGACACCCGATTGGCTTCCACCGCCAACGGATGCACCGTCGCCGTCAGCGCCGCCTCGAACGACGTCGCCGCCGCCCGCGCCTGCAAGGCCGCCGCCGTCGCCTGTGCGGCAGCCGCGCTCAACCAGCCCACGTACGGAGTGGCCGCAGCCACCATCGCCGCCGACGCCGGACCCGCCCACGGCCCACCCGCCAACGCGGTGATCACCGAATCGAACGAACTCGCCGACCCGTACAGGTCCGCGGCCAGACTCTCCCAGGCCGCCGCCGCCACGTGCAACGGCCCCGAGCCGGCACCGGCGAAAATCCGCGCCGAGTTGATCTCCGGCGGCAACCACGCAAAGTCCAAAATCATCTACAACCCCAACCCAGCCAGCCGCGTCAACGGCGCCAACGAAGACAGATCACTGCGACTCGACACACACCAGCCCATGGCCGAATCGTAAAACAATCGGAACCAGAAATCCGGGCATTCGCAAAATAGGCTGATACCGGAGTTTTGTGAACCGAAGCGAGACAGTTACTCGTTCATCATATTCGCGCCGGAACGTGCGCCGTGCACAAATTTCGCACTAACCGACACCGGTCCGCGGAATAACGCTCGGCCGGTTCTGCAGTACGTGCGGGCTGGCGCCGCCGCGGCCCAACGGGCCGCCAGGCATGCCGCCACCGGCGCCGCCGCCCATCGGCATCGGCATCGGCATCATGCCCGTTCCGGAACCGCCGGCGGCCTGGGCCATCGCCGCCGGATTGGGCATCGCACCGAAGCCGGTCATCGCCGAGCTGGCCATGCCCTTGGGCACCGAACCCTCCCAGGCCGGCGGCACCGACATCGCGCCAACCAGGTGAGCCTTGCCCAGATCTCCGGCCATGCCCGCGCCGATTCCGGCACCGCCACCCAGTCCGCTGAGGGCTGGCGCCGTCTCTCCGACGAACTTGGGCACGTCTGCCAGGCCTTCCGTGGCACTGGCCAGGCTGGCGGCGGTACTGGTGCTGGCCGTCTGTCCGAGCTGGGTCAGCGGACCGATGAGCATGCTGGCCGGCATGGCCCCGGCCTGAACCACCGACATCAGCGTTGACACGGGTACCGCGGCGGCGAACGATTGGGCTCCCGCGACCAGCTCCGAGGCTCCTTCGGCGACACCCTGTGCCACTGGGCTCAGCGCCGCCGACGCCGACGTGGCGAACCCGACGACGTTCGCGTTGACCGTCGACGCCAGGCCCGCCAGATCGAGCGGCGGCACGCTGAACGGGGTCAAACTCTCCGCCACCGCCGTGGCACCCGAGTGATACCCCAGCATCGCGGCCACATCCTGCGCCCACATCTCCACATAATCGAACTCGTTGGCAAAGATCGCCGGCGTGTTCAACCCCAGAAAATTCGTCGCCACCAGCGTCGCCAACGACACCCGATTGGCTTCCACCGCCAACGGATGCACCGTCGCCGTCAGCGCCGCCTCGAACGACGTCGCCGCCGCCCGCGCCTGCAACGCCGCCGCCGTCGCCTGCGCCGCCGCCGCACTCAACCAGCCCACATACGGCGTCGCCGCAGCCACCATCGCCGCCGACGCCGGACCCGCCCACGGCCCACCCGCCAACGCGGTGATCACCGAATCGAACGAACTCGCCGACCCCGACAGGTCCGCGGCCAGACTCTCCCAGGCCGCCGCCGCCACATGCAACGGGCCCGAACCGGCACCGGCGAAAATCCGCGCCGAGTTGATCTCCGGCGGCAACCACGCAAAGTCCAAAATCATCGCAACCCCAACCCAGCCAGCCGCGTCAACGGCGCCAACCCGGATGTGGCGACCCGTCGCGAGAGCCAGTCCACGGGCGGATTTTAAGGCATACGTCGGCTGGTGTCTTGACTTTCGCCGGGATAGTTCCCGAGGGATTCAGGATTCTGTTCTGACCGGCGATACGCTCCGCCTACCGGGCTCCGGCAGATGCCCCGGCAGGCGCTGCAGTCCCGCCGCGGCCTGCTGCCGAGACGACAACGCCGTAACCGCGGCCGCCAACATGAACCGACACGCTTTAGAAATTGTCCGCAACGAATTCATCTCCGGCGGCCGACACGGGAAATTCATAAATTGAAATTCCCTTCCAGAAAGAAATTGCAGCGGAAGCAGCGAATCAGCTGCCCTTCAGCCGCACCGCCAGGTAATCGGCGACGCTGTCCATCGCGACCCGCTCCTGGCTCATCGCGTCGCGCTCACGGATGGTGACGGCGTTGTCCTGCAGCGAGTCGAAGTCGACGGTCACGCAGTACGGCGTACCGATCTCGTCCTGTCGGCGGTAGCGGCGGCCGATGGCGCCGGCGTCGTCGAACTCGATGTTCCAGGACTTGCGCAGCTCAGCAGCCAGGTCGCGGGCTTTGGGGCTCAGGTCGCCGTGCCGCGACAGCGGCAGCACCGCGGCCTTGACCGGCGCCAGTCGCGGATCGATCCGCAGCACGGTGCGCTTGTCCATACCGCCCTTGGCGTTCGGCGCTTCGTCTTCGGTGTAGGCGTCGATCAGGAACGCCATGAACGACCGGGTCAGGCCGGCCGCCGGTTCGATCACGTACGGCGTGTAGCGGGTGTCGCTGCCCTGGTCGTAGTACGTCAGCTCGGTACCGGAATGCTTGCTGTGCGTCGAGAGGTCGAAGTCGGTGCGGTTCGCGATGCCCTCCAGCTCGCCCCACGGGTTGCCGGCGAAGCCGAATTTGTACTCGATGTCGACGGTGCGGTCGGAGTAGTGCGACAGCTTCTCTTTCGGGTGCTCGTAGAGTCGCAGGTTCTCCGGGTCGATGCCGAGGTCGACGTACCACTGGCGGCGGGTGTCGATCCAGTACTGGTGCCACTCCCGGGCCGTCGAAGGTTCGACGAAGAACTCCATCTCCATCTGCTCGAACTCCCGGGTGCGGAAGATGAAGTTGCCCGGAGTGATCTCGTTGCGGAAGCTCTTGCCGATCTGCCCGATGCCGAACGGCGGCTTCTTGCGGGAGGTCGTCAGCACGTTGGCGAAGTTGACGAAGATGCCCTGCGCGGTCTCCGGACGCAGATAGTGCAGTCCCTCTTCGGTTTCGATGGGGCCGAGGTAGGTCTTGAGCATCATGTTGAACTCGCGCGGCTCGGTCCACTGACCCTTGGTGCCGCAGTCTGGGCAGACGATCTCGGCCATCGGCACGGCCTCGGGGTCGTCCAGGCCCTTCTTGAGGGCGTAGGCCTCCTGCATATGGTCCTGACGATGCCGCTTGTGACAGTTCAGGCACTCCACCAGCGGGTCGTGGAAGACCTCCACGTGGCCGGACGCCACCCACACCTCGCGCGGCAGGATGATCGACGAATCGAGGCCCACCACGTCGTCGCGGCCGGTGACGACCGCCCGCCACCACTGCCGTTTGATGTTCTCCTTGAGTTCCACGCCCAGCGGACCGTAGTCCCACGCCGACTTGGTGCCACCGTAGATCTCGCCGGCGGGAAAGACGAAGCCGCGCCGTTTGGCAAGGTTGACAACGGTGTCGATAACAGACGCCACGGGCCGTGGGCTCCCTTCGGAGAGTCAGCCGAACGCGGGGCCCGAGGGGGCGGCCCGCAAAACCTCAGTCATGGTAGCGACCGTTGCCACGGTCTTTGACATGCATCATCATGCATGTGACAGTGGAGGGCAGCCGCGGACGGATGTCGACGAGTCCTCGGTACACAAGCAGCAGCCAGTTGCGCGGAACCTCAAGAGGTGGTGACTCCCAAACGGTGACGTCGCCCTGGACGCCTACGCCCCCGTCCTCCGCCGCCGATGAGGATCTGGTCGGTCCGCATGACCACGTCGTCGATGCCTTTGCCCCAGCCGCCGCCTATCCGACGCCGCCGTCGCGGGAAATCCTCGACGCCGCCGGCGAACTGCTGCGTGCGCTGGCCGCCCCGGTGCGGATCGCCATCGTGCTGCAGCTCCGCGAATCCCAGCGCTGCGTACACGAGCTGGTGGACGCGCTGGGCGTGCCGCAGCCGCTGGTCAGCCAGCATCTGAAGATCCTCAAGGCGGCCGGGGTGGTGTCCGGCGAACGCTCCGGACGGGAAGTGCTGTACCGGCTCGCCGACCATCACCTGGCGCACATCGTGGTCGACGCGGTGGCGCACGCGAGCGAGGACAATCCGTGAGATCCGCCGGCGACGGTGCAGAGCGACGCGATGAGGAGGAGCGGCATAGATGACCGGGACGAGCGTCCGTTCCACCCGCCAACGGGCGGCCATCTCGACGCTGCTGGAAACGCTCGACGAATTCCGCTCCGCGCAGGAGCTGCACGACGAGTTGCGTCGCCGCGGTGAGAACATCGGCCTGACCACGGTCTATCGCACCCTGCAGTCGATGGCGACCGCCGGCCTGGTGGACATGTTACGCACCGATACCGGCGAATCGGTGTATCGGCGGTGCTCGGATCATCATCACCACCACCTGGTGTGCCGTAGCTGCGGCTCCACCATCGAAGTGGGCGACCACGAGGTCGAGACCTGGGCCGCGGAGGTGGCCAGCAAGTACGGCTACTCCGACGTCAGCCACACCATCGAGATCTTCGGCACCTGCTCGGACTGCCGCGGCTGACCGCTGCGCTAACCGATCAGCTCATCGCGAATCTGCGCGCCGCTGTCGAGCACCAGCAGGATCAGCGTGCGCAGCGCGTCGTCGGACAGGCCGGCACCGGGAAAGTTGTACCGCAGCATCACGTCACCGGTTTTCCTCTTGCCGGGGTCCTTGTCCAGCACGGTGACCGAGCCGAAGTTCAGCTCCCGCCCCTGACGCGCCACCTGGTCACTGACCTTGCGGGTCAACGGCAGATCCCAGGCGATCACCTGGGTCAGCGAGATCATGTCGAGGCCCTCGACGATGTTGACCACCCGCAGCGATGCGAACGTTCCGTGGTGCCGGACGGTGATGGCGCCGTCGGCCTCCTCCGCCACCGGAAGTACGTCGCTCAGGAGCGGTTTCAGGCGCTGCTGCAGGGATGACATCTAGGCGCTCCCGAATCGTCGATTGCGCGAGGCGTACTCCTCGCAGGCCGCCCACAGATCGCGACGGTCGTAGTCCGGCCACAACTTGTCCTGGAAGACGAACTCGGCATAGGCGGCTTGCCACAACATGAAGTTGCTGGACCGGTGTTCGCCCGAGGTCCGCAGAAAAAGGTCGACGTCGGGGATGTCGGGCCGCTGCAGGTGGCGCGAGATCGTCGCCTCGGTGACGCGGTCCGGGTTGAGCCGGCCGGCCACAGCCTCGTCGGCGATCCGGCGGGCGGCCTCGGCGATCTCGGCGCGGCCACCGTAGTTGACGCAGTAATTGACGGTGATGACGTCGTTGCGGGCGGTCATCTGCTCCGCGATCGCCAGTTCGTTGATCACGCTGCGCCACAGGCGCGGACGGGAACCGACCCAGCGGATTCGGACCCCGATGTCGTTGAGGTTCACCCGGCGCATGCGCACCACGTCCCGGTTGAAGCCCATCAGGAAGCGGACCTCCTCGGGTGAGCGCTTCCAGTTCTCCGTGGAGAAGGCATACAGGCTGAGCCATTTGATCCCGAGTTCGATTGCGCCGCAAACGATGTCGATGACAACCGCTTCGCCCATCTTGTGCCCCTCGGTGCGGCTGAGGCCGCGTTGGGTGGCCCAGCGGCCGTTGCCGTCCATCACGATGGCGACGTGGTTGGGTAACTGGGCGGCCGGGATCCGGGGCGCGACGGCCCTCGAGGTGTGCTGCGGCGGCCGCCGCGGTCCGCCGTCGGGTGACGGCGGCAGCGCCGGGAAGACGACCGGCCACGTCGAGGTGTCGGGAAACGTCGGATAGTCGTGCGGCGCCGGGGACAGTTGCGGGAAGTCGGCGGACCTCAGCTTGCGCTCGGCCTTGCTAGCCACACTCGCTATCCTGCCCGATCAGCGCGGCGCGGCGGTCGGCCAGGGTGCGATCAGCCTGGTAGTTGCGCTCCACCAACGGCAGCGTCTTGAGTTGCCGTTCCAGATGCCATTGCAGATGCGCGGCCACCAGTCCACTGACGTGGCTGCGGTGCGCCTGCGGCGAGCGCTCGGCGCATTCCCAGTCGCCGTCGCGCAGGGCCGACATCAGGTCCAGCACGCCTAGCGGTGGCGTCGTCGCACCGGCCGGCCGGCAGTGCGTGCAGACGCTGCCGCCGGCCGCGATGTGGAACGCCCGGTGCGGACCGGGGGTGGCGCAGCGGGCACATTCGGTCAGCGCCGGGGCCCAGCCGGCGGTGTCCATGGCGCGCAACAGATAGGCGTCCAGCAGCAGATCGCGGGGCCGGCGCCCGTCGGCCACCGCCCGCAGCGCACTGACGGTGAGCTTGTGCAGCGCCGGGGCGGGCGCCCGCTCCTCACCGGCCAGCCGCTCTGCGGTCTCCAGCATCGCGCACCCGCAGGTGTAGCGGCCGTAGTCGCTGACGATGTCGGTGGCGAACGCGTCGATCGAGACGACCTGGGTGACGATGTCGAGGTTGCGGCCCGGATGCAGCTGGGCGTCGATGTGCGCGAACGGCTCCAGCCGCGCCCCGAATTTGCTGCGGGTGCGGCGTACGCCCTTGGCCACCGCGCGCACCAGCCCGTGATCACGGGTCAACAGGGTGACGATCCGGTCGGCCTCGCCGAGCTTGTGCTGGCGCAGCACAACAGCCCGGTCTCGATATAGCCGCATCACAATAGTTTTGCACCCCGCCGCGACATCTCGGGTATCCGCGCCGTTAGTCTCGTACCCCGTGGTTGGCGCTTCTGGGTCTGGTTCTGGGGCCGTATCCGGCTCCGGCCAGCAGCGCTTGCCCACCCTGACCGACCTGCTCTACCAGCTGGCCACCCGGAAGGTGACCTCCGCGGAGCTGACCCGGCGGTCGCTGCATGCCATAGATGTGAGCCAGTCCACCCTGAACGCCTTCCGGGTGGTGCTCACCGAGTCCGCGTTGACCGACGCCGCGGCGGCCGACCGACGCCGGGCCGCCGGGGACACCGCACCCCTGCTGGGCATCCCGATCGCGGTCAAGGACGACGTCGACGTGGCCGGGGTACCGACCGCCTACGGCACCGACGGCTACGTCCGGCCCGCCGCTTCGGACAGTGAGGTGGTGCGCCGCCTCAAAGCGGCCGGCGCGGTGATCGTCGGCAAGACCAACACCTGCGAACTGGGCCAGTGGCCGTTCACCAGCGGGCCGGGTTTCGGGCACACCCGAAACCCGTGGTCCCGCCGGCACACGCCGGGGGGCTCCTCGGGCGGTAGTGCGGCCGCGGTGGCGGCGGGACTGGTGACCGCCGCCATCGGGTCCGACGGCGCCGGCAGCGTCCGCATCCCGGCCGCGTGGACGCATCTGGTGGGCATCAAGCCCCAACGCGGCCGCATCTCCACCTGGCCCGAACCCGAGTCGTTCAACGGCCTGACCGTCAACGGCGTGCTGGCCCGCACGGTGGCCGACGCCGCGCTGGTGCTGGACGCGGCGTCCGGCAACGTCGAGGGCGACCTGCACCAGCCGCCCCCACTGACCGCGTCCGATTACGTGAGCCGCGCGCCCGGCCCACTGCGGATCGCGCTGTCGACCGGGTTTCCGTACACCTTCTTCCGGGCCAAACTGCATCCCGAGATCCTGGCCGCCATCCAGCAGGTGGGCGAACGACTCGAGCTGCTCGGCCACACCGTGGTCAAGGGGAACCCGGATTACGGCATGCGGCTGTCCTGGGATTTCCTGGCCAGATCCACTTCCGCGTTGTGGGCGTGGCAGGACCGCATGGGTGACGGCGTCAACTGGGACCCCCGCACGTTGTCCAACATGCGCACCGGCCACATGCTGTCGCAGGCGACGCTGCGCGCAGCGCGCCGCCACGAGGCCGCAGACCAGCGCCGGGTGGGATCGATCTTCGACATCGTCGACGTGGTGCTGGCGCCGACCACCGCGCAGCCCCCGCCGCAGGCCCGGGCCTTCGACCGGTTGAGCAGCCTGGGCACCGACCGTGCCATCATCGCCGCCTGCCCCTACACCTGGCCGTGGAACGTGCTGGGCTGGCCGGCGATCAATGTGCCGGCCGGTTTCACCGCTGAGGGGTTACCCATCGGTGTGCAGTTGATGGGACCGGCCAACAGCGAGGGCATGCTGATTTCGCTGGCCGCCGAATTGGAGGCGTTCAGCGGATGGGCGGCCAAGCAACCGACGGCGTGGTGGAGCGCCGGCAACAGCACGCCGCCGATGCACAGCGTGCCGTCCGTGTCGAAAAGACGCTAGCTGTCAGCGGTGGCCGACTAAAAGCCAAGGCGGCCAAGCTGTTTGGGGTCGCGTTGCCAGTTCTTGGCGACTTTGACCCGCAGGTCCAGGTACACCTTGGTGCCGAGCAGCTTCTCGATCTGACTGCGCGCGGCGCTGCCCACTTCGCGCAGTCGGGCGCCGCCCTTGCCGATCACGATGCCCTTCTGGCTATCCCGCTCGACGTAGAGCACCGCGTGCACGTCGATCAGGTCGTCACGGTCCTCACGCGGGCTGACCTCGTCGATCACCACCGCCAGCGAGTGCGGCAACTCGTCGCGCACACCCTCGAGCGCGGCCTCGCGGATCAGCTCGGCCATCAGCACCTCTTCGGGCTCGTCGGTCAGCTCGCCGTCGGGATAATAGGCCGGCCCGGGTGGCAGTGCCGCGGCGAACACGTCGGTCAGGACGTCCACCTGCGCCCCGGAAACCGCTGACACCGGGACGATCTCGGCGGCCTGCGGGACCAGTTCGCTGACCGCGACCAACTGTGCGGCCACCCGGTCCTTGGGTACTTTGTCGATCTTGGTCACAATGGCCACCAACGTGGTCTTCGGGGCGACCGAACCGATCTGCTCGACAATCCAGCGGTCGCCGGGACCGATCGCCTCGTCCGCAGGTATGCACAACCCGATGACGTCGACCTCGGTGTAGGTGTCGCGGACCAGGTCGTTGAGGCGCTTACCGAGCAGGGTGCGTGGCCGGTGCAGGCCGGGGGTGTCGACCAGGATGATCTGGAAGTTCTCCCGGTGCACGATGCCGCGGATGGTGTGCCGGGTGGTCTGCGGGCGCATCGAGGTGATCGCCACTTTGGCGCCGACCAGTGCGTTGGTCAGGGTCGACTTACCGGTGTTGGGCCGGCCCACCAAACACACGAAGCCCGAGCGGAACTCGCTCACCGCGCCCCCTGCGCCCAGCGTGCGTCCACGGCTGGTTTCGGCGCCGCTTCGCGCCGTGACTGCACTCTGCGCGTCACTTATCTTCCTCTGTCTCGGCCGGGCTGAGCAGGACGGTGCCGATCCGGACCCGGCCCCGATGGTCACGGCCACCTTCGGCGTGCAGCCGCAAGCCGTGCGACACCACCTCGGCGCCGGGCAGCGGGGACACGACCGAGTTCCAGGGCCAGCAGCCCACCCACCGTGTCGACGTCGAGATCGTCGTCGAACTGCACGCCGTACAGTTCGCCGACGTCTTCGATGGGCAGCCGGGCCGAGACCCGGAACCGGTTGTCCCCCCAGTTCCTCCACCGGCGCGGTTTCGGCTTCGTCGTACTCGTCGGCGATCTCGCCGACGATCTCCTCGAGCACGTCCTCGATGCTCACCAGGCCGGCGATGGCGCCGTACTCGTCGACCAGCAGCACCAGGTGGATGCGGTCGCGCTGCATCTCGCGCAACAGCGTGTCCAGCGGCTTGGAGTCCGGCACGAAAACCGCCGGACGCATCACCTTGGACACCAGGATGTCGCGACCCCCGTCGGCGGAGAAGAATGCTTGTTGCACAAGGTCTTTGAGGTAGACGACACCCAGAACGTCGTCGACGTTCTCGCCGATCACCGGCAGCCGCGAGTGACCGCTGCGCACCGCCAGCGCGATCCCCTGCCCGGCTGTCTTGTCGCCCTCGATCCACACCATCTCGGTGCGCGGCACCATCACCTCCCGCGCGGGGGTGTCGCCGAGCTCGAAGACCGACTCGATCATCCGGCGTTCGTCGGCGGCGACCACGCCGCGCTGCTGGGCCAGGTCGACGACTTCGCGCAACTCGATTTCGGAGGCGAACGGCCCGTTGCGGAAACCGCGGCCAGGAGTCAGCGCGTTACCCAGTACCACGAGCAACCGGCTGATCGGCATCAGCAGCCACGAGAGCACTTGCAGCGGAAGGGCAGTCGCCAGCGAGATGGAATACGCGTGCTGCCGCCCGAGGGTGCGCGGGCCGACACCGATGACGACGAAGCTGGTGACCACCATGATCGTGGACGCGTAGAAAGGCCCCCAGCCCAGGCTGTGACCGAACTGGAAGAAGACCACCAGCAGCGCGGTCGCGGTGATCTCGCACACGATCCGCAGCAGCACCACCAGGTTGATGTAGCGGGGGCGGTCGGTCATGACTTTGAGCAGCGACCGCGCGCCGGGCCGCTCGTCGCGCACCAATTCCTGCACCCGGGCCAGCGACACCGTGCTGACGGCGGCGTCGACCATCGCGAAGATGCCGCCCAGCGCCACCAACACGACCGCACCGAGCAGCTGGGACAGACCGGTCAATTGTCGAAGTACCTCGACTTGTCCAGCAGCCGGCGGTCGCGCTCCTCCTGCCGGTCCTGGCGGTAGGCCTCGACCTGTTCGGCGACCCACTCCTCGAGCAGGCGGTCCTGCAGCGCGAACATCTCCCGCTCCTCGTCGGGCTCGCCGTGGTCGTAGCCGAGCAGGTGCAGGACACCGTGGATGGTGAGCAGCGCGAGTTCGTGCCCGAGGGTGTGGCCCGCCGCGGCGGCCTGCTGGGCGGCGAATTCCGGGCACAGCACGATGTCGCCCAGCATGGCCGGGCCCGGTTCGGGTGCGTCGGGCCGGCCACCGGGTTCGAGCTCGTCCATCGGGAAGCTCATCACGTCGGTCGGGCCGGGCAGGTCCATCCACCGCATGTGCAGGTCGGCCATGGCCGGGATGTCCAGCAGCACCATCGACAGCTCGGCCGCGGGGTTGACGTCCATTTTGGTGATGACGAAACGCGCGACGCTGACCAGTTCGACTTCGGAGACGTCGATGCCCGACTCGTTGGATACCTCGATGCTCATAACACCCTCACGCACTCATCATCGACGATTGCGGCCGCCCGAAGCGCGCCGAGCCGCCCGGTTCAGTCCGGCGCCGGGCTCCTCGTACCGCGCGTAGGCGTCGACGATCTCCCCCACCAGGCGGTGACGGACCACGTCCTGGCTGGTCAGCTCGGCGATATGGATGTCGTCGATGTCGTCGAGGATGTCGACGGCGGCCCGCAGGCCCGAGCGGGCGCCGCCGGGCAGGTCGATCTGCGTGATGTCGCCGGTGACCACGATCTTGGAGCCGAAACCCAACCGGGTGAGGAACATCTTCATCTGCTCTGCGGTGGTGTTCTGCGCTTCGTCGAGGACGATGAACGCGTCGTTGAGCGTTCTGCCGCGCATATACGCCAGCGGAGCCACCTCGATCACCCCGGACGACATCAGCTTCGGGATCAGCTCGGGATCCATCATGTCGTAGAGCGCGTCGTAAAGCGGCCGCAGGTAAGGGTCGATCTTCTCGCTCAGCGTGCCGGGCAGAAAGCCCAGGCGCTCACCGGCTTCCACCGCGGGGCGAGTGAGGATGATGCGGGTGACCTGCTTGGTCTGCAACGCGTGCACGGCCTTTGCCATCGCCAGGTAGGTCTTACCGGTGCCGGCCGGGCCGATGCCGAACACGATGGTGTGGGCGTCGATCGCGTCGACGTAGTGCTTCTGGTTGAGCGTCTTGGGCCGGATCGTCTTGCCGCGCCGGGACAAGATGTCCAGCGTGAGTACCTCGGCCGGCGATTCGTTGCCGGCCCCGACCAGCATGGCGACGCCGCGGCGCACCACCTCGGGCGTCAGCGTCTGGCCGCCGGCCACGATCGCGACCAGCTCGGAGAGCGCGCGTTCGGCCAGGGCGACATCGGCCGGTTCGCCGGACAGGCTCACCGTGTTGCCGCGCACGTGCAGGTCGGCACTGAGCGCGCGTTCCAGAGCACGGAGGTTTTCGTCGGCCGAACCCAGTAGGCCCACGACGAGGTCGGACGGAACATCGATACTGCTGCGCACCTGGGCGTTGGCCTGTTGAGCGGAGTCGGCAGCGCGGGTCTCGCGTGGCGTCACGTGGCTTCTGGTGCCTGCTTCCTGGGATATCGGACGGGGCTTCTCAGTCTAACGCCGGTCCGCCACCGTTATGTGCCGTCGTCGAAGTCACAATCGGCAAGGCGATCCCACCGCGACGTGAGCACCCCCAGCGCTCCCAGCGCCACCGCGGCCGCGGTGGAGGTGCGCAGCACGGTCGGGCCCAGCCGGACCGCGACGGCACCGGCTTCGGTCAGCGCTGCGATTTCCTCCGGGGCGATACCGCCCTCGGGACCCACCACCAGCCACACCGAATCAGCTTGCGCCCCAGCAAAATTCGCCAACGGTTCGACGGCCGACTCGTGCAGCGCGAAAACCATTCCGCCCGCGGCGACCTGGTCGCGAACCCGCGCTGTCAGCGCCTTGGTGGACACCACGCCGTCGACCGGCGGGATGTACGCGCGCCGGGACTGGCGCGCGGCCGAACGGGCCACCGCCCGCCACCGCCGCAGCCCCTTGTCCGCGCGGGCGCCTTCCCAGTTGGCCACGCACCGCGCCGCCTGCCAGGCCAGAAATGCATCGGCGCCCGCCTCGGTGGCGAGTTCGACGGCCAGTTCGGAACGCTCGGACTTGGGCAGCGCCTGCGCCACCGTCACCGCAGGCACCACCGGTGCGACGGTCCACCGCTGCTGCACCCGGGCGGCGAGGCCGTCGCGCCCCGCCTGCTCGACCACACAGCGGGCCAGCGCGCCGGCGCCGTCACCGAGCACCAGTTCCTCGCCCGGCCGGATGCGCCGCACGGTGGCGGCGTGGAAGCCTTCGTCGCCGGCTACCTCGACCAGCGCGCCGGCGTCCGGCAGCGCATCGACGTAGAACAGCGTGGCCACCATACGAGGCCCGACCCGGCTAGCGGCCGGTGAAGGTTTCGCGCAACCTGCTGAACAGTCCGCCGCCACCGGCATGTGCCGAGCGGACTTCGGCCACATCGCGGGTGCGGCGGTTCTTCAGCTCACGCAGCAGTTCGGTGTCGTGGTGGTCCAGCCGGGTGGGCACCACCACCTCGACGTGCACGTGCAGGTCGCCGCGGGTGTTGGAACGCAGTTGCGGCATCCCGCGGCCCCGCAGGGTGATGGTGGCGCCGGGCTGGGTGCCGGCCGGAATGACGATCTCGCTGGGGCCGTCCAGGATCGCGTCCAGGGTGACGGTGGCGCCCAGCGCCGCGTCGACCATCGGCACCGAGACGGTGCAGTGCAGGTCGTCGCCCTGCCGGGCGAAGATGTCGTGCGCCTGTTCGTGCACCTCGACGTACAGGTCGCCGGCCGGACCACCGCCCGGCCCCACCTCGCCCTGGGCGGCGAGCCGGACCCGCATGCCTTCGGCGACGCCGGCCGGGATCTTGACGCTGATGTCGCGACGGGCGCGCACCCGCCCGTCGCCCATGCACTGGTAGCAGGGGTCGGGAATGGTGACGCCCACGCCGCGGCAGGTGGGACACGGCCGCGAGGTCAACATCTGGCCGAGCAGCGAACGCTGCACGCTCTGCACCTCGCCGCGACCTCCGCAGGTGTCACACGGGACGGGCGCCGAATCGCCATTGGTGCCTTTGCCCTGGCAGCGGTCGCACAACACCGCGGTGTCGACGGTGACCTGCTTGGTGACCCCGGTCGCGCATTCCTCGAGGTCCAGGCGCAGCCGCAGCAGCGAATCCGAACCCGGGCGTACCCGGCCGATCGGTCCCCGGCCGCCGCCGCCGGCGAAACCGCCGCCGAAAAACGCCTCGAACACGTCGCCCAAGCCGCCGAAGCCGGCGAAGCCGTTGCCGGCGGCGGCGTTTTCCAGCGGGTCACCGCCCAGGTCGACGATGCGGCGCTTCTCCGGGTCGCTCAACACCTCGTAGGCGGCGCTGATCTCCTGAAACTTGGCCTGTGCCGCCTCATCGGGGTTGACGTCGGGATGCAACTCCCGCGCCAGCTTGCGGTAGGCGCGCTTGATCTCCGCGTCGCTGGCGCCCTTGCTGACGCCGAGCAGTCCGTAATAGTCGCGTGCCACGTCTGACCTCTCTTAGCCGCCCAGGCGGCAGCTGTCTAAAAAACCGGTCGGTGCGCAGTCATCGCGCACCGAGTACTTCGCCGATATACATGGCAACCGCCGCGACACTCGCCATAGTTCCCGGATAATCCATCCGGGTGGGCCCCAGCACCCCCATGCCGCCGTAGACGGTGTCATTGGTCCCGTAGGCGGTGGACACCATCGAGGTGCCCGCCATCTGTTCGGCCTCCGTCTCGTGGCCGATGCGTACCGTCACCTTGCCGGCCTCCTGTTGAGCAGCCAGCAGCCGTAACACCACGACCTGTTCCTCGAGGGCTTCCAGGATGGAGCGCAGGGGAGCCGCCGAAATCGGCGGCGTTGCGGGTCAGGTTGGCGGTACCGCCCAGCAGCAGCCGCTCCTCGGTGTGCTCGACCAGCGATTCCAGCAGTACCGTCGCCGAACGCCCCACCGCGTCGCCGAGACCGTCGCCGCCGTGCAGCCGTCCGGCCAGATCGGCCACCGCGACCGAGGCCGCGGACAGCCGCTTGCCGACCAGCGCCTGACCGAGCATCTCGCGCAGCTGGGACAGCTGGTGCTCGTCGATGACGTCGCCGAGTTCGACGATGCGCTGGTCCACCCGGCCGGTGTCGGTGATGACCACCATCAGCAGCCGCGCCGGGGTCAGCGCGATCACTTCCAGGTGTCGCACCGTCGAGGTCGACAGCGTCGGGTACTGCACCACGGCGACCTGACGGGTCAGTTGGGCCAGCAAGCGCACCGCGCGACGCAGCACGTCGTCGAGGTCGACGCCGGATTCCAGAAAACCCTGGATCGCGCGGCGCTCCGCCGCGGACAACGGTTTGACGTCGTCGAGGCGGTCGACGAATTCGCGGTAGCCCTTTTCGGTGGGAACCCGCCCGGAGCTGGTGTGCGGCTGGGTGATGTAGCCTTCCGCCTCCAGCACTGCCATGTCGTTGCGCACGGTCGCGCTGGAGACGCCCAGATTGTGCCGTTCCACCAGGGATTTGGAGCCGATCGGTTCATGCGTGGCGACGAAGTCGGCGACGATCGCGTGCAAAACCTGAAAGCGACGCTCGTCCGCGCTTCCCATCGACTGCTCACCTCCCTGGATACCTGCCGGCCGCGTTCATTTTACGGTCTGCGCAGCAACCGGCATGCCGGCGTCGGCGATGCGTGGTCAATACCTCACCGGCCCGGCGCGGCGACTAGCCTTTGCACGTGGTCCCGTCGAGGGTTGCGTCGGGCCGGTATCCAGGCGAAAAGCGACCGGGAGCGACGACGATGATCTTCAAGGGCGTGCGCGAGGGCAAACCGTACCCGGAACACGGTCTGTCGTACCGGGACTGGTCCCAGATCCCGCCACAACAGATCCGGCTGGACGAACTGGTCACCACAACGCGGGTGCTCGAACTGGATCGTCTGCTGTCGGAGGACTCCACCTTCTACGGCGATCTGTTCCCGCATGCGGTGCGGTGGCGCGGGATCATCTACCTCGAGGACGGTCTGCACCGGGCCGTGCGTGCGGCGCTGCGAAACCGCACCGTCCTGCACGCCCGGGTGTACGACATGGATATGGCGCCCGACGCGCCGCGATAGCCGGTCACGTTTCGGTGGTCCCAGGTGTCGAACCTTTGACGACACATTCACCGGAGGTAATGCCCTGTCACGACTCACCGGCGTCAGCGATCGCGACGCCGGGCTAGGCACCCGGATCGCCTTCCGGCTCCCAGATTGCGCGGGGATTGGGGTTCTCCGACGAGGAGTTGCGGGCGCTGTCCGACGAGTGCCTCACCGCGATCGACGTGCTGGCCGACCCGGACCGCCTGGCCAGGCTCGGCCTGGGCGGTCGGGGCGGCTAGCCGGGTCAGTGCGAGGCGGCCTGCAACAGCTCCATCGCGGAGCTGCGGGACAGCACCCAGCCGCCCTGGTTGACGAAGGTGACGCTCTGGGTGACCGGCGGCGACAACTTGGGACCGGAGACGGAGACGTCGGCGGTGGCCGCCCCGTTGGCGGCCGGCTGGATGTTGGCGATGCTGAACGCCAGCGGCAACTGGCCGTTCTTCTGCGCCTTCTTCAGCTGGTGGTCGGCCAGGTGGGCCTCGGTCCCGCCGATGCCGCCTTCGACCAGAGCGCTTTTGTTCGCGAACGGAACGCTGGGGTCGGCGAGGTTGTTCAGCAGGCCGGTGAGCTGCGCGGCGGTCGGTACGGCGGTGGCCGGGGCCGGCGCCGGGTCCTGGGGCAGCGGTGCACCGTAGACGACCGGCTGCACGTGGAAGCCGGCCGGCTCGGCCGCGGCGGTCAGTCCGGCGGCGGCAGCGCCCACCCCGACGACGGCGGCTGCGCCGAAGGCCAGTTTCTTGATGGTCAGCATTGGGTGTCCCCCTCGATTCTCACGTGCACAGCTTTGCATGGTGTGACTGATGTTTCGGTTGGTGGCTTAGTTGCGTTACACACACCGTAGCGATTCCCGCCGACACCGATGCTGTGCCTCAGCTCTGTAGCAGGCATGAATGGCTGTGCGGTGCCAGGGTTCTGCAGGTCAGCCCTCGGCGAGCACCTCTTCGTCGGTCAACGCGGCGATCTCGAGGTAATGGCGTGCGATCACGGCCAGCCGCTCCGGCGTCCCTCGTTGGGCCTCGCGCTTTTCCAGCCGATCGGCCAGACCGGCGACCGTTCGGGTCGCGAAGAGATCGGTCACCACGGCGTGGTCGATGTCGAGCCAGTCCCGGATCCGGGCGATGACCGTGGTGGCGAGCACCGAGTCGCCGCCGTGGGCGAAGAAGTCGTCGTGCACGCCGATCGACGCGCGGCCCAGCACCTCGGCGACGATGTCGGCGAGCGCCGTCTCCACGTCGCTGGCCGGTGCACCGGAGCCGGCCACCGAAGCAGCTGAGGCGTGCGACTCGAGTAACGCGACCACCGCGCGCCGGTCCAGTTTGGCGTTGGCGGTCAACGGCATCTGCGCCAGCACGACGGTGCGACTCGGAACCATGTAGCTCGGTAGCAACTCGCCCACGGCCCCGGCGACCCGGGCGGGGTCGCCAATCTCGGCCCGGTCACCGGCGACGGCAGCGACCAGCTTGGGCGCCCCGGCGCCGACGACCGCTGCGACGGCATGACGTACCCCGGGCAAGGTGCGCAGTGCACTCTCCACCTCGCCGAGCTCGACCCGGTACCCGCGGATCTGCACCTGATGGTCGGCCCGGCCCAGGAACTCGATGGTGCCGTCGGGCCAGTACCGGGCCAGATCGCCGGTCTTGTACCAACGGATACCGTCGTGCTCGACGAACCGCTGCGCGGTGCGTTCGGGGTCGTTGCGGTAGCCGGCGGCCACGTTGACGCCGCCGACCCAGAGCTCCCCGGGCACCCAGTCCAGGCAGTCGCGGCCCGAGGGGCCGACCACCCGGCACCGGACGTTGCGCAGCGGCACGCCGAACGGCACCGTGGCCCAGTGCTCCGGCGGCGCGCCGGTCACCTCGCAGATGGTGCTGTGGATGGCCGTCTCGGTCGCCCCGCCCAAACCGGAGAACCGGCAACCGGGAACCTGGCGGGCCAGCTGCCGGGCCAGATCCGTGCTGACCCAGTCACCGCCCAGCATCACCGCGCGCAGCGAGTCCCCCAGCCGGTCACCACCGATCTGCAGAATCATGTCGAGCATGCTGGGCACGCAATTGAGGATCGAAACACGGTGTCGGCGAATCAGTTCCACCCACGACGCGGCCGCGGCGCGGTCTCCGGAATCGACCGCGACCACCGCCCCGCCGACCGAGAACATACCGAAGATGTCGTAGACGGAAAGGTCGAATTCGAGGGCCGACAACGCCAGCGCGCGGTCCCGGCTGCCCACCGAGAACCAGTCGTTGAGGGCGTCGATGGTGTTCATCGCTGCGCGGTGCGGTACCTCGACGCCTTTGGGTTCGCCGGTGGAGCCGGAGGTAAACAGCACGTAGGCGATCGCGCCGGTGTTCGGGAGCAGCGGCGCCGCCAGGGGTTTGGTGTAGGTGCGCGCGGCGTCCAGGGACAGGCAGGGCACCCCGGCATCCAGGTCGGCCCCATCCGACGTCAGTGCCGCCACCACGTCGGCGCCGTGCAGGATCTTGGCGCGGCGGGCGGGCGGCTGGTCGAATCCGATCGGCACGTACGCCGCACCGGCCGCCAGTACGCCCAAAACGGCGACGATCTGGTCGCGCCCCTTGGGCAATTGCACGGCGACCGCGTCGCCGGGCTGCACACCCTGGCCGCACAGCGCACCCGCAACGGCCAGAGCCGATTCGGCGAGTTGGCGGTAACTCCACGACCCGGCGGTGTCGCCGCTGCCCCACAGCACGGCCGGCGCTTCCGGATCTGCCGTAGCGTGATCGAAAAATCCTTGGTGCAAACATCTTTCGGAGACCGGGCCGTCGGTGGCGTTGGTCGCGGCGCGCACCGTCGCCTGCGCGCTCGGCAACCGTACCGCGGCCTCGGCCGCCCAGCCGGTGTCGCCCTCGCCGAGGCGTTCGACTGCCTCGACGAACCGGCCGAACATGGCCTCGATCAGTCCGTCCGGGAACGCCGACTCGCGGACGTCCCAGTTGATCAGCAATCCGCCCCGCAACTCGGTGATCTGGGCGTCCAGCAGCACCTGCGGGCCTTGCGAGATGATCCAGACCGGCTCGCCGAACGTCTCGATCACCTGGTCGGTGAACAACTCACCCAGGTCCAGGGCGCTGGTGAACACGATGGGCGCCAGCACCGGCTCGCCGCGCTGCCGACCCAGGTCGCGCAGCACCTCCAGGCCGGAATAGGCGGTGTGCGAGCCGCTTTCGTACATGCGTCGCTGGATGTCGCGGGCCCGCTCGGCCACCGACACGTTCTTGGCGACGTCGACCTCCAGCATGATCGAGGAGGTGAAGTCACCGACCACCCGATCGATGTCGGGGTGCACCGGTTCGCGTTGGAACAACGGAATGTTCAGCAGGAACCTGCTCTGCGCGGACCACCCGCCGATGGTGTCGGCGAAGACGGCGGCCAGTGCCGTGGCCGGGGTGACGCCGCGCGCGTGCGCGCCGCTCACCAGTGTCCGCTTGGCGTCCGGCCCCAACCAGTGGTCGTAGCGGACGGTGCGGTGCTGCGCGCGGCGTTCGCCCACCGGCACGGTTGGGAGCTCGGGCGCACCGGGCAGTTCGGGTAGCCGTTGCTGCCACCACTGCCGGTCGCGCTCGCGCGCGGTGGTGTCGTCGCGCCGTTCGGTGCGGTATCGCCGGTAGCTGTAGCCCGGGGTGCACAGCGTCGCACCTCGGTACGCCGCGGCCAGATCCGCGACCAGGATCCGGTAGCTCATCGCGTCCCCGGCCAGCATGTCGATGTCCAGGTGCAGTCTGCTGCGGTCGCCGTCCCGCAGCGTCAGGGTGACGTCGAAGACCTGTCCGTCTTCGATTGCCAAGCGCTGGTGGGTCTTTCGGTCGCGCAGCCCGGCCAGTGCCGACTCACCATGTTCGGGGTCCTGGCCGCGCAGGTCGACGACGGCGAAGACGGGCCGGCCCGGCTCGGGCATCGTCTGCTGCGTCCCGTCCGGCAGGAAGCGGGTGCGCAGCATCGGGTGTGCCGCCAGCAGCGCGCTCACCGCGCGTTCCAGCCGCACCGGGTCCACCCCGGAACCGTCGAACTCCACGTAGAGGTGCGCGGCCACGCCGCCGAGCTGCTGCTCATCTTGGCGGCCGATCCAATACGCGTGCTGCATGGGCGCCAACGGGAACGGCTCGAATTCGCCGGCCGGCTGCTGAGCCGGTGCCGGAACGACCGACTGGGCCGCTCGGTCGGCTTCCTCGACGGCCAGCAGCCCGTACCAGGAGTCGACGGTCGGGTTGGCCGCCAGCTGGGCGAAGGTGATGTCGGCGCCGCGCTTGCGCCACCCGCCCGCCATCGCCATCATCCGGATCGAGTTCAGCCCAAGCTGGATCAGGTCGTCGTGATCGGCGAATTCATCTGCGGTGCAGCCTAATTGGGCTGCGATCGTCGCCTTGATCTCGTCCCTGGTGATACTGCGTTCGGCGTCGCGCACGCCGTGCGGCAGCTCCATGCTCATCCCCTCTCGGCCTCGACCGTGCGGTCAGGCCAGACTTCTCTGCAGGCCGGCTGCCAGAGCGGCGATTGCGCGCAGCCAGAATTCGGTCAGACGCTCGATGTCGGCGGGCGTGAACAGTACGTCACTCCAGCGCCAGTTGCTGATCAGTTGGGTACCTTCCGGCGTTTTAGCTACGAACGCACTGATGTTCAGCGCGAACCGCAGCGGCAGATCCGGTTCCGGGGCGTTTGGCAGCGCCTCGAGGTAGGGACCGGTCAGTAGCGACCACGGCTGGTCGGTGCTGCCGCCGAGATCCAGCCGGCCCAGGTAGCTGAACTGGATCTGCGGTTCGGCGGCCTCCTGCAATTCGGGTAGCCGGTCGACATAGTGCAGCAGGCCGTAATCCATGCCGTCGGTGGGCACCTCGCCCAGGTGCTCGACCACCGAGTCGACCAGGCCGACCGCGGCTGCCGGATCCCGCTCGGCCCGTTCGACGTCGACCGCCGCTTCGCCGACACCGAACCGGACCGGGAAGGCGGTGGTGAACCAACCCACGGTGTTGGTTGTGTCGGTGTCCAGTACGGCATCCGCGCGACCGTGGCCTTCCAGCGCGACCAGGGTACCCACCGCGGGGTCCTGGCCCCTGGCCCGCCGCCAGCTGGCTATCGTCATCGTCGTTGCAGCCAAAAGGAATTCGCGCACGCCCTCGTCGCGACGCAGCGTGTGCAGCACCTGCGCGGTGACGTCGGCCGGGCTCACCACCTGGGTGACCTGCAGCGTGGACCAGCTGTCGCGGGTCGGGTCGGGATGGCGGGCGCCGAGCGCGGCGTCGGGCCTGCACACCTGGTCCATCCAGTAGTCGCGCTGCGCCTGAACCTCGGGTTCGGCGGCGCGGCGCCACATCAGCTCACACCAGCGCCGGTAGGAGGTGAACTCCGGCAACACCTTCGGCGCCGTGCCGGCTTGCACACACCGCCACGCCTCGGCAAGGTCGCCGACGATGATGTGCCACGACACCACATCCACTGTCAGGTGGTGGGCGGCCAGCAGCAGCGCGTCTCCTTGCTCAGCGCCGGAGAACCAGACCGCCCGCACCATCGAGCCCGCGTAGGGGTCCATCTGGTCCATCACCCGTGGCGCGGAATCGGCTATCGCAGCGACCAATTCGTCGCTGCTGCGCCCGACCTCGACCTGAGTGAGGATGTCGGCCGCGCTGAGCACACCCGGCTCCCGGGTGACCAGCCGGGGACCCGCCGAGGTGTCGGTCAGAATCGACCGCAACGTGTCGTGGCCGTCGAGCATCGACTGCAGCAGCGACTGCAGCGCCGCGCGGTCGATACCGTCGGGCAGTCGCAGCAACACAGTGTGGGTAAACCGCCGGAAGTTGCCGTGCTCGTAGAGCCAGGACACCATCGGCAACGGCGGCACCTCGCCGTATTCGGCGGTGTGCGCCGACATCCCGGTGTCCCCCACCGAGTCGATGACGGCGGCGAGCTCGCGAATGGTGGGAGCGGAGAACACCATGCGCGGACTCAGCGTCAAACCGCGTCGTCTCGCCTTGTGCACCAACGAGATCGCGACGATGCTGTCCAGCCCGAACGCGAAGAAGTCGTCGTCCAGATGCGGCACCAGGCCGTTGAACTGTTCGGCGAACAATTCACCCAAC
The DNA here is from genome assembly GCA_021654635.1 of Mycobacterium kiyosense. Classification (NCBI taxonomy): domain Bacteria; kingdom Bacillati; phylum Actinomycetota; class Actinomycetes; order Mycobacteriales; family Mycobacteriaceae; genus Mycobacterium; species Mycobacterium kiyosense. The sequence goes on along the minus strand of AP025179.1, from coordinate 2,158,775 downwards.
GCCTTTTCGGTGTCCGTCCCGGCAGCCGTCGCCGAGGAGTCCCCGGCCGGCCGCGACAGCGTGTCCTCGGCGATGGCGTCCAGGGCGTGGCCGTCGAGTTTGCCGTTGGGATTCACCGGCAGCCGCGGCAGCGCCACGATCCGCGCCGGAACCATGTACGACGGCAACCGATCGGCCAGCGCGGCGCGCAACCGGCCCGCATCACCGTCGTCGCCTTGCCAGACGACGAAACCCACCAGGGTGGCGCCGCTGTCCCGGCGCAACACCGAGACGGCCGCGTCGTGCACCTCGGGCAGGCCGCGCAACGCGGCCTCGATCTCGCCGATCTCCACCCGGTAGCCGCGGATCTTCACCTGGGTGTCACCGCGCCCCAGGTAGGCGTAGCCGCCGTGCGGCAAGCGCCGCACCAGATCACCGGTGCGGTACATGCGCTCGCCCGGCCGGAACGGATCGGCGACGAAGCGGGTGGCGGTCAACCCGGCACGGCCGATGTAGCCGCGAGCCAGCTGCACACCCGACAGATACAGCTCACCCACCACACCGTCGGGCACCTGCCGCAATGCCGAATCCAGCACGTAGCCGAAGGTGCCGGCATTGGGCGTGCCGATGGTCGGTGTCGGGTAGTCGGTGACCGCGGCCACCACCGCCTCCACGGTCATTTCGGTTGGGCCGTAGCAGTTGTAGACGGCGTTGGACAACCCGCGCAGGTAGCTCCACTGGGAGCTGTCGATCGCCTCGCCACCGAGCGCCAGCACCGCCAGCGCGTGATCGAGCAGCCCCGCTGCGCTGAGTTGAGTGAACATCGACGGTGTCGTGTCGATCATGTCCAACCGGTGTTGGGCCATCCCCTTGACCAGCCGATCGGCGTCCCGCATCTCCTCGGCGTCGAACAGGTGCACCGCATGCCCGTCGAGCAGGCCGACCATCGGCTGCCAGGAGGCGTCGAAGCTCAACGACCAGGCGTGGGCGATGCGCAGCGGGCGGCCCAGGCGCGCGACGGCCGGGCGGTAGACGCGGTCGCGGTGGTCGGCGAAGTAGCCGAGGATCGCCGCATGGGTGCCGATCACACCTTTGGGTTCGCCGGTGGAGCCGGAGGTGAAGATGACGTAAGCCCGCTGGCCGGGGTGGCGACGGACCGCTGGGGCAATGTCGGGGCGCCGCGAAATCCGTTTGGCCACAGCCGGATCGTCGAGTAGCAGGGTTGGCAGCGCGGATCCGGCGAGGCCGGCATTTTCGGCGTCGGCGATCGCCAGGATCGGCTCGGCCTGGCGGAGGATTGATTCGATCCGAACCTCGGGCAGCGTGATGTCCACCGGCAGATAGGCGCCCCCGGCCGCCAGCACACCGAGGATGGCGACGACGGACCGCGACGAGCGCGGCAGCAGCAACGCCACCACCGTCTCGGGTCCGACGCCCCGCTCGGCCAGCTCTGACGCCAATCGCGTTGCCTGGCCGTGCAATTCAGCGTAGGTGTGGCGCTCGCCGGCGCCGGTGGTCAGTGCGACGGCATCCGGTGTGGCGGTGGCTTGCCGCGCGAAGACGTCCCACACGGTGTCAACGGGCCGGGCCGGCGCCGCGGCGGCGACGTGGGCGAAGGCGGCGTGCTCGGCCGCGGTGAGCACGTCGAGCGCTTCCGGGGTTTCGTCGCCGATGTCGGGCAGTTGCAGCAGCACCTGGACCAGTCGCCGGCAGATGTCGGCGGCCGGAAGATGCGGCAGCGCAGCCGCAATCGCCTCCACCACCACCACCAGTTCGTCGCCGCTGAGGTGGGAGACCACGGTCAGCGGATAGTGGGTGAGGCTGTCCATTTCGACTGGGCTGAAGCTGGCGCCGTCGGGCGTGGTCACCGTGCGGATCGAGTCCTCGATCGGTGCGTTCTCGAATACGAACAGACTGTCGAACAGGGCTCCGCGGCCGTGTGCCCGCTGCAGTTCCGACAGGCTGAGGTAACCGATCTCGCGCATGGCCGACGACTCGCGTTGCAGCCGCGCGCACTGCTCCACGATCGGGGTGCCGGCACTGATCTGGTGCACCACCGGCACGGTGTTGATGAACAGCCCGACCATGCTTTCCACGCCGGTCAGGTGTTCGGGGCGCCCGGACACGACGGTGCCGAATACCAGATCGCGCCGGTCGGTGAGCCTGCTGAGCAGCACCGCCCAGGCGAACAGCACCGCGGTGTTCAGCGTCAGGCCGTTGCGGCCGGCCCAGCCGCGCAGCCGGGCGGTGTCGGTGGCCGACAGCAGCGATTTCGTCTGCTCCGGCACCGCGGCCCGGATGTCGACGGTGCCGTCGGCCACCATCAGCGGGGCGGACACCGCGCTCAGGTACCGCGTCCACCTGTCCAGTGCGGCCGTGGCGTCCTGGGTGGCCAGCCAGGCGATGTAGTCGCGGTACGGACGTGGGGCGGGCAGTGCGTCCGCGGATCCGCCGGCCCGGTATACGGCCAGCATCTCGGTGAAGAAGATCGCCAGCGCCCAGCCGTCCATCAGGATGTGGTGCGCGGTGAAGACCATCCGGCGGCGCGTCTGGCCCGGCACCGAGATCAGCACCACGCGCAATGCCGGACCGCGACTCAGGTCGAACGGCCGGCGTCGTTCCGAGCGGGCGATCGCGTCGAATTCGGCCGGCGTTCCGGTGCGTTCGTGCCAGGGCAGCTCGGCGTGCGAGGGCACGATCTGCACCGGTTTGGGCACATCCTGATCCCAGAAGGCGGCGCGCAGGTTGGGGTGCCGCGCCAGCATCACCGCGGCGCTGCGGCCGCAGCAGTTCCAAGTCGACCGGTCCGTCGATGTCCACCCGCAGTTGCATGGTGTAGAGGTCGACGCTGTCCTCGGCCATCCGGTACAGCGCGAACAGCCCCTCCTGCAGGGGGCTGAGCGCCAGGACGTCCTCGATCTGCGGTGGTGCCGTGGTCACCGGTGCCTCACGAGCGGCTCTGCCATGCCGCGGACAGCGCCGCCAGCGCGTCCGCGTCCAGACCCGACGCGCTCATCGGCGCGGACTGTGGTTGCGCCTCGGGATCCGATGTGGCCGTGGGCTGCTCGCCGGCAGCATCGACAGCCGCGGCCAGCTCCGCAAGCGTCAGGTACTCGAACACCATGGCCGGCGTCAGCGCCAGTCCCAGCGCGTTGGCGCGGGCCGCGAGCTGCACCGAGATGATGCTGTCGCCGCCGATCGCGAAGAAGTTGTCCTCGCGGTCCACGCCGGTGATGTCGAGCAACTCCTCCAGCAGGGCGATCAGGGTCTGCTCGGTCTCCGCCGAAGCTTCGCCGAGCTCCGAGCGGCTGATCACCGCGGGGGTGGCCGGGGCGAGCAACTGCTCCATCACCTCCGCCGGCAGCAACTGCACCTGCGACAGCGGCCGGTCCGGTTGGGTCGCGAACAACTCGAGCGCGGTGCAGAAAGCCGTACCGATCGACGAAACCGTTTGCGGTTCAAACAGATCCGCGTTGGCAACCACGCGCACGTTCAGCTCGGCATCCGGCATCACGTCCAGTGAGACGTTGAGGTCCAGCAGTGAGATTTCGAAGTCCATCGGGACCGGCACCACCGTCGTCGCCCCGTCAGGGGTCAGGTCCCGCGGCAGCAGTGCCCAGTCCTCGCCGCGGAAGTGGATCGAATGCTGGAACAACGGGTGGTTGCGGGACGGGGAGCGCGGCGGGTTGAGCTCCTCGACCAGCCGCTCGATGGGCAGTTCCTGATGCGCCAGCGCGTCGAGCACGGTGTCGCGGCTGCGGGAAACGGTGTCCCGCAGGCTCGGATCGCCGGACAGGTCGTTGCGTAGCACCATCACGTTGGCGCACGGACCCACCATGTTGGTGGTGGCCAGATCGACGCGGGCCGCGACCGGGCTTCCGATGCCGATGTCGGTGCCGCCGCCGAGCTTGTGCAGCAGGACCGCGAGCGCGGCCTGGTACACCATGAACTCGCTGGCCCCGACTTCTTCGGCGAGCCGGACCAATGCCGCCCGCCGAGCCGCTGACACCGTGAAATCGACCAGCTCGCCGCGCTTTCCGAGGACCGGCGGCCGGGTGTGGTCGGCGACCGTCGGGATCTCGTAGGGCATCCCCGCGACGGCGGAGTGCCAGTGCCGCAGCGCAGCTTGCCCCCAGTCGGTGTCGGCTTCGAAGGTATTGCGTTGCCACAGCGCGTGTTCGGCGAACTGGGCGGCCACGGTCCGCCACTGCGGCGGGTGCCCGTCCAGCCGCGCCCGGTACGCGGTGAGCAGGTCTTCGAAGATGATGCCCATCGACGAGTGGTCGGTGACGGTGTGGTGGACGAGCAGCAGCAGCACGTGCGAAGCCGGGTCGATCCGCAGCAGGGTGGGCCGCACCAGGGACTCGGAGTCCAGGGCGAAGACGTGCCGGCGCAACTCGGCGATCGCCCGGTCCACGCCGTCGGCGCTGACGTCGGTGACCTCGAGTGGCACCTGCCGGGCCGGGTGGATGTGCTGATACGGAACACCTTCGTGTTCGACGAAGTTGGTGCGCAGCACTTCGTGTCGGGCGATGACGTCGTTGAGGGCGGCACCGAGCGCCGCGATGTCCAGCGGGCCGTTCACCCGAAGTGTCAGCGCCATGTTGAAGACGTCGTTGGCGCCCCTCATCTTCTGCTGGAACCACATCGCCAGCTGCGAGTAGGACAGCGGCGGACGTTCCGGGCGCACTGCCGTCAACTCTGGACGGGCCGGGCCGGCCGAGCCAGAACCGTTGCGCCGGGCGATCATCGCGTCGCTGTCGGCGCTCGACTGCTCCAGTCGCGCCGCAAGCCCGGCCGGGGTGGGGGTGTCGAACACGGCGCGCACCGTCAGTTCCACGCCGAACTCGGCGCGGATCGCTGCCACCAGCCGGGCAGCCAGCAGCGAGTGGCCGCCGAGGCCGAAGAACGAGTCCTCCGCGCCGACCTTCTCCCAGCCGAACAGCCGCGCGAAGATCGCGCACATCCGTCGTTCGGTCTCGGTGGCCGGCTGCCGGTAACTGCGCACCGCGACCGGTGTCGGCGCGGGCAGCGCCCGCTTGTCCAGCTTGCCGCTGACCGTCAGCGGAATCTCCGGGATGACCGCGAACGCGGTGGGCACCATGTATTCGGGCAGCGTCGCCGCCGCGTGGGTGCGCACCTCGTCCAGGTTCAGCTCACCGGAAACCCCGTCGCCGGTGGCCGGGACCAGGTAGGCGGCGAGCATCGGCCCGGCCTCGGTGTCCTCGGTCACCACCAGGCAGTGCCGGACCGCGGGATGGGTCGCGATCACCGATTCGACCTCGCCGAGTTCGATGCGGTAGCCGCGGACCTTGACCTGCTCGTCGGCGCGGCCGACGAACTCCAGCTGACCGGAGATGTTGCGGCGGACCAGATCTCCGGTGCGGTAGAGCCGTTCGCCGGGATTGAACGGGTCGGCGACGAAGCGTGCCGCGGTCAGTCCGGGACGACCCAGATAGCAGCGGGCGAGCTGTGCGCCGCCGAGGTAGAGCTCCCCGATCACCTCGGCGGGCACCGGTTGCAGTTCCTCGTCGAGCACGTAGGCGTAGACGTTGCGGTTGGGCAGGCCGATGGGAACCACGCGTGCCCCGTGCGACCCGTCGACCACCATGTGCGTGGCGCAGACCACCGCCTCGGTGGGCCCGTAGTGGTTGCGCAGTTGCGCGTCGAAATAGCCGGCGAACTTGTCGGCCACCTCCCCGGCCAGCGCCTCGCCACCTACCGGTACGTGCCGGAGCTGCCGCCATTCCTCGGCCTGCGGCAACAGCAGCAGGGTGCTCAGCATCGACGGCACCATGTGCAGCACGGTGATGCGGTGCCGGCTGATCAGGTCGGCAAGGTAACTCAGGTCGCTGAACGCACCGGTGTCCGACGGTTTGGGCACCACCAGTTGCGCGCCCAGCGAGAGCGTGACGAAGATGTCCAGCAGCGAGGCGTCGAAGCTCACCGAAGACGACTGCAGCAGCCGGTCTTCGGCGGTCATGCTCCACTCCGCCACGAAACCCTGGACATGCTCGGCGATCGCGTGATGCGACACCGCGACGCCCTTGGGCTGACCGGTGGAACCGGAGGTGTAGATGACGTACGCCAAATGCCCTGGGCGCAAAGCGGTTCGGCGGTCGGCGTCGGTGACCGCAGCGTCGGACAGCTGTGCCGCGGCCCGTTCGGCGTCCGCGAGTTCTCGTTGCCCGAGCACCAGGTGTGGCCGTGCATCGCCGATCAGATAGTCGATCCGCTCGTCCGGATAGGCCGGGTCGATGGGCAGGTAGGCCGCGCCGGCTTTGAGCACGGCCAGCATCGCGACGATGAATTCGACGGACGTGCTCAGCCGCAGCCCCACGATGTCCTCGGCGCCGATGCCCTGCCCGATCAGCCAGCGCGCCAGGCGATTTGCCCGGCCGTGTAGCTCGGCGTAGGTCAACTCGTCGTCGTCGCAGACCAGCGCCGTGGCGTCCGGGCGGGCGGCGGCCGCCGCTTCGAGCACCGCGACCATGGTGGTGGGCGGAGTCGGGACCAGGTCGCCGTGCGAGGCGTCCAGCACCGCGTCGCGCTCATCGGCGTCCAACATGTCCAGGCTGGTGAGGCGACGGTCGGGCTCGGTGATCGCGTTGTCCAACAGCTGGATGTAGTGCGCCGCCAACTGTTCGACGAGGGCCGGGCTGAGTACGTCGGTCTGGTATTCGAACTCGGCCAGGGCACCCTCGGGCTCCAGCACGATGGCCAGGGCCAGGGGCAGGTGTGCGGTCACCGCGCCCAGCCCCAGCTGTTGCACGGCCACGCCGTCCAGTGCGAATCCGCTCACACTCTTGCGCATGCTGAATCCCAGCCGCACCAGCTGGTCCATGCCGTCGTGGCCCATCCGCTCGGGGGTTGGCTTCCCGCACCACCCGGTCGATGCCGACCGACTGGTGGGCGAAGCCGTCCAGGCAGGTGTCGCGTACCGCGTCGACGTAGGCGCCGAAAGTGACGTTCGGCCGTGCGGTCAGGCGCAGCAGCAGGGTGTTGCCGAAATAGCCGATCACCCTCTGGGCCAGGGCTTTCCGGTCGGTTACCGGTACCGACACCAAGAAGTCCGGGCTGCCGGTGTAACGCCGGATCAACACGCCGTAGGCGGCCAGCAGCACCATGAACGGCGAGGCGGAGTGTTCGCGGGCGAATTCTTCCAGCCGGCCGAACAGACCCTCGGGCAGCGGCCGGGTCACCCGCTCGGCCCGCCGCGACGGGTGCGCGGCCCGGACACCGGGCAACTCCAGCGGCTCGGGGGCCGGCCGCAGCTTGTCGGCCCAGTAGCCGACGTCGGCCATACCGGGTTCGGTTGCGCCGTCGAGCACTTCGACGGCGACGAACTGCGGCGCCGGTTCGCCCAGCGGCTGAGAGTTGTAGGCCGCGCTGAGTTCTGCGAAGAACACCGCCCAGGCGTCGTCGTCCCAGCAGATGTGGTGCACGACGAGCAGCAACACGAATTCTGCTGGGCGGGTCCGGATCAGGGTGATCCGCAGCGGCATGTCGTCGGCCAGGTTGAACGGTCGCCCGAACTCCCGGCGCGCCAGGTCTTCCACCCGCCGGTCGCGATCGTCGCGATCGTCCAGATCGGTGAAATCGTGTTCCTGCCAAGGTGTCTCGACGTGATCCCGAAAGACCTGGTACGGCTCACCTTCGCTGTCCACTCCGTAGTTGGTGCGCAACACGGCGTGTCGTGCCACCACCGCACCGACGGCGTCGCGCAGCCGGGCCGGGTCAAGCTGTCCGGTCAGCCGGTAGGCGACGCAGATGTTCAGCGTGGTGTCGTCGGCGTCCATGGCCTGCAGGAACCACATGCGGCGCTGGCCGGAAGAAAGGCGGTAGCGTTGCCCCGCTCGAAGCTCGACCGCCTCGGCCGATTTCCCTGCCGCCACACCGCTTTCGGCGATTCGCCGGCGCAGCAACTCGCGACGGCGTTCCTGCAGGGTCTTGGCATCGTCTGCCATGGATTGTCCCAACTCCTAGGTTTGGCTCGCTACGCTTGGTCGGTCAGATAGCCGCCGCGCACGAAGAACTCGTCGCCGCGACGTTCTACCCCGTCGGCGTCGCGGACCAGGGTGATCACCAACCCGTGGTTGCCGCCGCGATAGGCGCTGGGCCCGGACACCACCGCGCCGCCCCCCTCCTGCACGATCACCCGCCCCGGCGTTCCACCGTAGCGAGCTTCGGACACCCGGGCCTGCAGCACTTCGATGCGTTCGCCGCGGTAATGGGTGAACGGGCGCGGATAGGGGTCCGACAGGGCCCGCACGAACCGTTCCAGGTCTTCGGCCGGCCAATTCCAGTCGATCAGGCTGTCACGTTCGGAACGCTTGTGGAAGTAGGTCCGCTCGGCCTTGTGCTGCGGCCGCCAGCGCGCGGTGCCGGACTCCAGCGCGTCCAGCGCCTCCCGCAACGCGCCCGGGATCAGCTCCATGCCCTTGACCACCAAATCGGTGCCGGTGTCGCTCGCGCCGATGGGTAACGACCGCTGCACCAGGATGTCTCCGGTGTCCAGGCCCTCGTCCATCCGGTGCACCGTCAGCCCGAATTCGGTTTCGCCGCTGATCAACGCCCACAGCACCGGGGAGAACCCGGTGAACTTGGGGAGCAGCGAATCGTGCAGGTTCAGGGTGCCGTGCGGCGGCAGCGTGTACAGCTCGGGCGGCATCCAGCTGTACCAGCTGTTGACGACGATGACGTCGGGTTCGGCGCGCTTGACGACGTCGATGGTCTCGGCGTCGGCACGGGTGGTGACATGGACCGGAATGCCGTGTTCGCGGGCGAGTTCCTCGACCGAGGCCGACCAGATGGCTTTGTAGGACTCGGCACTGGCCGGGTGGGTGACCGCGAGAACGACATCGTGCCCGAGCTCGATCAGCGCCTGCAGGGTCTTGTGTCCCCAGGTCTGGAAGCCGAACGACACGACGCGCATCAGCCTCAACCCCCTTCGTACGTCGTCTTCCGATCGGCCCGATCCGGCCTCAGCAGATTATGTTAGCCTTCGCTAAGTTACGAAGTTCCTGGGGGACTGACGTGCGACAAGGCCGGCTCGACGTCTTCGGGACCCGCCGAACAGGTGACCGGTCGGCGCCAGGCGCCCGGCCAGTCAGCAGCGAGCGAAAGGTGACGATGCATGCCGCGCACCCTTGGGTGGATCAGGCAGTTCCACAAACCTGAATCCCCGGGCAGCCCCACGCTGTTGGTCTTCCCCCACGCCGGCGCCGGCGCATCGGCCTACCGCGCCTTCTCCAAGGCGCTGAGCAGCAAGTTCGACGTCATCGTGTTCCAGTACCCCGGACGCCAGGACCGGGCCGCCGAACCACCGCTGGGTTCACTGCCCGAGATCGCCGCCGGAGCATTCGAGGAGTTCGCCCGCTCGGACCACAATCGCGGTGTCCCGGTCGCGGCCTTCGGGCACAGCATGGGCGGCTGGGTGGCGTTCGAGTTCGCCCGGATCGCCGAAGCCAACGGCGTCGACGTCGCACACCTCACCGTCTCGGCCGCGGTCGCGCCGTGCAACGCGGCGAACAAGCCGTCGCACCCCGAAACCGACGAGGAGATCCTCACCCACCTCGCGGCGCTGGAGGGCACCAACTCCGACGTCTTCGGCAACCGTGACCTGATGCGACTGGCACTGCCGGTGATCAAGGCCGACTACCGCGCCTGCGACGCGTACGCGTGCGACGAGGACGTCAGGATCTCCGCGCCCATCCACGCACTGGGCGGCGACCAGGATCCGATCGTCACACTGGGCGACCTTTACGGATGGGGCAAGCACACCGACTCCGTCGAGGTGACGATGTTCGACGGCGGACACTTCTTCCTCAACGAACACACCGAGGCGATCGCCGAGCTGCTGGCCGGCGAACTGCGGCAGTCCGAGTCGAGATCATGACCTACGGCCGGACCGTGACAGCCGGGTCGACCGAAGATCACATCGTCATCTCCGGGTTGGCCGTCGAGGCGCCCGGCGGCATCGACACCCCGGCCGCACTGTGGCAGGCGCTCACCGAATCCAGGGAACTGATCGGCCCGTTCCCGCGCGACCGCGGCTGGCCGTTGGACGAGCTGTTCTCGGTATCGGAGATGGACGGCTGGGGCCCGGTCCACGATGCGGGCGGGTTCCTGGACAGCGCAACCACTTTCGACCCCACATTGTTCGGGATCACCCACCGCGAAGCACTGGTGATGCACCCCCAGCAGCGCGTCGCGATGCGCGTGGCGTGGAAAGCGCTGGAGAACACCGGGATCAACCCCGGGACGCTGGACGGCGAATTCGTGGGCTGCTTCGTCGGGATGTCACCGATGGAGTACGGGCCGCGCGCCTCGGTGGCCGATGCCTTCACCGGACACCGCATCGCCAGCCTGGGCCAATTGGGCGGGGCTGCAAGGATTTCGCACAGTCTGGGGCTGACCGGTCCGTCCATCAGCCTCGACACCGCCTGTGCGTCCTCGCTGACCGCGGTACACCTGGCCGCTACCGCCGTCGCCTTCGACGAATGCGACTGGGCGCTGGCCGGCGGGGTGTGCGTAATGGGTTCCCCGGGCGCCTTCTACGAATTCTCCCGGCTGAACGCGCTTTCCGACGACGGGCACTGCCGCGCCTACTCCGACGACGCCAGCGGCACCGTATGGGGCGAAGGCGCGGGCATGGTGGTCATCGAACGCGAATCGCGGGCAAAACAATTGGGCCACCACATCTACGGGCGCATCCTGGCCATCCGCACCAATCACAACGGTAAAGGCAAGCCGATCCTGGTCCCCCGGGTCCGGGCGCAGGAACAAGTCGTGCGCAAGACGCTCGACGTGGTGGGCATCGACCCCGCCGATGTCGGGATGATCGAGGGGCACGGCACCGCAACCCAGGCCGGCGACCCGGTGGAGCTGCTCGCCTTGTTCAAGACCTACGGCGCAGCGGGCAGCCAGGCGCTGCTGGGCTCGATCAAGTCCAACCTCGGCCACCCGCAGGCCGCGTCCGGCATCCTCGGCCTGATCAAGCTGCTGCTGGCCGGCCACCACGGTCAGATTCCGCCGACCCTCTACGCCGACAACCCGACCAAGATGCTGGACTGGGACCTGGTCGGACTGCGCCTGGCCACCAAGGTTCACCCGTGGCCGGCCAAGGACGGGATTCGCTACGGCGCGACGTCGTCGTTCGGCGCGGGGGGCGCCAACGCCCACGCCATCATCGAAATGCCCGCAGCGGCAGGGGAAGTGACGAAGTGACAGTTGCCCACCACGGCGTGACCTACCGGCTTCCGGACGGCTCGATCCCGGTCCTGCTGACCTCGGAGACACCGGAGTTGCTGCGTGGCGAAGCCGCCGCCGTGCTGTCCTACGCGGCATCGCACCCGAGCGTGACACCACCGGCCATCGCGCAGATGCTGTTCGGCACCCGGGTGGCCCGCAAGCACCGTGCGCTGGCCATGGTCAACGACCGTGACGAGCTGCTGGCGGCGCTGGGCGCGATCGCCGAGGGTCGTGACCACCCTTCGGTGGTGGGCGCCGCGGGGGCGGCGGCCCGTCGGCTCGCCTACGTCTTTCCGGGCCAGGGCAGTCAGCGTCCCGGGATGGGGCGGTTGTTCTACGAGCTGATTCCGGCCTTTCGTGCGGAGGCGGACCGCTGTGCGCAAGCTTTCGTGGAGTACTCGGGCCAGTCGCCGCTGCCCTATCTGCTCGACGACCAATTGACCGCCGAGAGCGACGCCGGCACGGTGCAACCGGCTCTGTTCACGCAGATGGCGGGCCTGGCCGCGGCGTGGCGATCGGTCGGGGTCGTCCCGCAGGTCACCGTCGGACACAGCCAGGGCGAGATCGCCGCCGCCTACGTTTCGGGGCTGATCACGTTGGCGGATGCGGTGCGCGTCATCGGTATTCGTGCGCTGGCCGCCCGCGAGATCGAGTCGGGTGACCTACTCGATGGCCGTGGTGGCGACCGACCGGGACAGCTGCGAAGAGCTGTTGGCCCGCTGTACCGGCTGGGCGGAGCTGTCGGTGGTGAATTCGCCCAATATGACCGGCATCTCGGGCGACCGGGAGACGGTGCAGGACCTCGTGGCCGCGCTGTCCGAGCGCGGTGTGTTCGCCCGGGTCATCGGTGTCCGGTATCCGGCGCACACCAGCCTGATCAACGGACTCGGCGACACGGTACGCGCGGCCTCGCAGCGGCAGCTGGCGAATCCCAAGTTCCTGGACAGCGAGATCGACTGTTTCGGTTCCACTCTCGGCGCCGCGATCACCCCGGACCTGCCGGTCGACCAGTACTGGTTTTGGAACCTGCGTAACACGGTGCGGTTCGACAAGGCGGTCGCGGCCGCCGCCGAACTGAATGTCGACACGTTCGTCGAACTGGCCGAGCATCCGACCCTGCAACTGGCGATCCACGAGAACCTCGCCGCCCGCGGCGGCGACGAAATGGCTTCCCGGGTGGTCAGCACCTCCGTCCGGACCGCGACCGATCTGCGCGAATTCACCACAAACCTCGCGCAGTTGGCCGTTCATGACCTGAACTACCGGTGGGATCTCCTGCGCGTCGACTCCGAGCACCCGGCCGCTGAACCGCTTCCCGACTTCCCGAACACCCTGATGAACGAGACCACCCTGTGGCTGCCCTACGACGAGGTACTACCGCGGCGTAAGACCGCCACACCGACCAGCCGACCGGCAGTGCCCGAGGTTGGCGCGGCTTCGCCGTCGGCACAGCCGCGGCTGCTCGCCGAGGAATGGGTTCGCCTGACGCGCCGGTCGCTGACCCGGCCGCGGTCCATCGGGCTCATCGATCACACCGGAGACTGCGCCGAGCTGGTTGAGGCACTGTGTGCCGCAGCCGCCGAACTGGGCGCAACGGCCCGGTCGATCGACAGCGAGAGTGCCGCCGCCCAAGACGATTTGGACACCCACGTCATCCTGCTGCCGGCATCGCCGAAGCTGGACGCCGTCGCCGCGGCGGATCGTGTCGCCGCTTTCTTCGCCGAGCGCGCGTGGTGGCCCGGGGTGCACGGCGGGGTCACCGACTGCTGGCTGGTGACGGTGGCCGGCGAGGCCGTCGTCACCGACGACGGGCCGCCGGACCTCGTGCACGCGGCGGCCAGCGCGGGATTCCGCAGCATCGGCGCGAAATATCCCGGCGTGCGGTTCCGCCACCTCGACCTGCCGGCCGGCGCATCGGCGGCAACCGCGGCGCCGGTGCTCAAGGCGCTGCACACGGCCGGGGAATCCGAACTCGCGCTGCGCGACGGCGGCCTGTACGCCAAGCGTGTCGTGCCGGGCGAGAAATGCGCCGCCGGCACGGCCGCCGCGCGTCCCGGGCACGTCCTGATCGTCGGCGGCACCGGGAAACTCGGACTCGAGTTCTGCGGGCACTTCGCCCAGCAGGGCGCCCAGCGCATCACGCTGGTCAGCAGAACCGGCGAGACCACCGCCGTCGGGGAGCGGCTGCGCCAGATCCGTTCCGCCACAACGACTCACATCGAGGTCGCCAGGTGTGACCTGAGCGATCCGGCTTCGGTGGCGCAGCTGGCCGAGCGGCACCGGGACGCTCCTGCCGACGTGATCATCCATGGCGCGGTCGAGTATTCGGGTGTCGAACTCGAAGACATCACCACCGACAAGGTGCATGCCGCGCTGAGCGCCAAGGTGGTGGGAATCGCACGCATCCTGCGCAGCTTCCCCAGAACCGACGACTGCCGCGTGGTCCTGTGCTCGTCGGTGTCGGCCACCGTCGGGGGTCGCGGCCTGGCGCTGTACGCCGCCGGCAACCGTATGCTCGACGCCCTGGCACACCACGTTCGGGCCGAGGGCCTGGACTGCGTGTCGGTGCAATGGGGGCATTGGAAGGTGCACCTCGACGACTCGGGACTGGCCATGCTGTCCGGTCTCGGCGTTGTCCCGATGGCGCCCGCTGATGCGCTGGCGGTCGGGATGACCAGACTTGCCACCAACGCCGCCGTCGCCGCGTTCGACCTGGATCGTGCCCGGTCGGTGCTTGCGACCTGTGGCCGCGACTCGCTGCTGGCGCAGCTTTCCGAGCCCGAACCCGCGGCCGCACCCGCGGCCGGACCTGCCCCTTCCGTGGCGGTCGAGGCACCCGCCGGCGCGTCGCACCGGTTGATGAGCCTGCTGGCCGGGGCCATCGGGGTGGACAGTGTGGAGGCGATCGACACCACCATCCCGATGGTGGCGATCGGCCTGGATTCGTTGCAGGCGCTCGAGTTTCGCCGTCGCGTCAAGAAGGAGTTCGACCACGAGCTCGATGTCGCGGACCTACTGGGCGGGGCGTCGATCGCCGACGTGCTGGCCAAGCTGGACGCCTGAGGCGGGAACGGGACACCGCGCCGGCCCTAGTCGGCGGGCATCCTCAACCGGCGGCGTCAGTCGGCGGGCGTCAGTCGGCGGCCATTGCGTCGCGAAGAGTCTTGGGCCGCATATCCGTCCAGTGCTGCTCGACGTAGGCCAGGCAGTTGGCGCGGCTGTCCGCACCGAACACCACCCGCCAGCCGGCCGGCCGGCCGATGGACTCCGGCCACAGGCTGTGCTGTTCCTCGTCGTTGGTCAACACGTAGAAGGTGCCGTCTTCGTCGTCAAACGGATTGATACTCACCGGATCTCCCCATCGAGGTTGTGGCAGCGGCACGCTGAATCTCGGCGCCGAGCACCCGGTCCGACAGCAGTCCCAGGCAACTCAGGTTGGGAAATCCGGGACCCTCGTTGACGCCGGACAGGTTGGGCAGGAACAGTTTCGGATTGACACCGGCGATCGCCAGATCGGGACCGATGCACTCTTCGAGTCGCTCACCGGACAGCGGCGCACCGACCTCCGACTCCAGCAGTCCCACCGCGTCCGGTTGCAGCAGCGGCAAAAACCACAGCGGGTCGGCGCCGGACCCGTCGATGACGAGGTCGTAGCGGTGCAGCGTCTCCTGCGGTTCACCGCAGTTGTCGGTGCGCAGCGTGATCCAGATCTTGTTGTCCTGGTCGAAGACCCGCGCGACGCGGCCACGCAGGTGGGTGATCCGCTCGTCGGCCAGCAGCGACTCCTGGACCCGTGCGGAGAAGACCCCGCGGTCGGTGCGGGCGATGCAGTTGCGGCGTTCGGCGTGGCTGAGGCTGCGCCATCCGGCGGGATCGGAGAACAGCGAGTTCTCGAAGAAGCCCTCGCCGCGGGTGAACAGCGTCGCCTGCGGCGAGATCGCGGTGATCGACGAAACCCGATGGTGGAACAGCTCGTTGAGGATCGACGCAGCGGTCTCGCCGCCGCCGATCACCGCGACACTGTCGGCCACGATGCGCTCGTGCTGCCCGGCGCGGGCCCAGAACTGCGCTATCGACAACACCCGGGGATCACCGGAGAGCATCGATCGCTCCGGCTGTCCGGGCCCGGTGACCATCAGCGCGTCAGCGCAGACGGTGGATCCGGATGTGTGGACGGCCCAGCGGGATTGCTCGACGGCGATCTTGCGCGCTTCGCCCTGAACGACTTTCAGGCCGGCGACCTCGGCGACCCACCGCAGGTAGCGGGCCCAGGTGTCGTGGGCCGGCGCCGGCCTGCCCCGGTCCACCCAGCCCACGAACTGGTCGGAGGCAACCAGATACGACTGCCGGCCTGAACCGCATCATCTGTTCGTCGACCTCGGACTCGCGCCCGGCCACCAGCGTCGACCGGTACGGGAACCCGACGTCTTTCTCCGGGCTGGTGCCCAGCCGCTGCCGACCGTCGGTCCAGCCGCCCCCCGGCAGCCAGTTGGCCGCCACCTCGGTGCGTTCGATGGCCACCACGTCAGGCGTCTCGACACCCATCTCGCGCAGCACCGCGGCTTTTGCCGCCACCGCGACCGCCTTGGCGCCCGCGCCGATGACCGCCAGCGTCCGGCTCACCAGTCACCCGCCCCACGATCGTCGCTCCGGCCGAGGTGGCCCGGGTGGCATTCTGCGTTCGCCGGTGATCCGGCGAATGACGCGCCGCCCACGACCCCCACCTCCCGTATTAGCTCAGGCTGTCCTAACTTTCTGTACGCTACCCTATGCTCGCAGTGCCGACACGCTCACCCCGAGGAGCTCGCGAGTGCCGCCACGTTCTACCTGCCCGTCCCACCCGTCTGAAAGCCCCGCTCTGGACGGCTTCGTCCCGTTTCCGCCCGAGCGGGCCGCCGCCTACCGGGCCGCCGGCTATTGGACCGACCGGACGGTGGACGACCTGCTCACCCAGGCCGCGGAGACCTGGCCGCACCACCCCGCCGTCGTCGATGCGCACCACCGCCATACCTACGCTGAGCTGGACCGGCTCGCCGACCGTGCGGCGGCCGGCCTGGCGGCGCTGGGCATCGAACCCGGCGACCGGGTGCTGCTCGCGCTACCCAATTCATGCCGGTTCGCCGAGGCGCTGTTCGGAGTGCTGCGCGCCGGCGCCATCCCGGTGATGTGCCTGCCGGGACACCGGCTGGCCGAGCTGAGTCATTTCGCGGAGGTCAGCGACGCGGTAGCGCTGATCGTCGCCGACACCGTGGGCGGGTTCGACTACCGACCGATGGCCCAGACGCTCGTCGCCACCCAGCCGTCGCTGCGGCACGTCGTGGTCGACGGGCATCCCGGCCCGTTCCTGGCCTGGGCGACGCTGCCGGACGGGGACGTTCCGCAGGTCGTCCCCGACCCTGGCTCCCCGGCGCTGCTGCTGGTGTCCGGCGGCACCACCGGCACCCCGAAACTGATCCCACGCACCCACCACGACTACGTGTACAACGCCACCGCCAGCGCGGCACTCTGCCGGCTCACCCACGACGACGTCTATCTGGTCGCGCTACCGGCGGCACACAACTTTCCGTTGGCCTGCCCCGGCCTCCTCGGCGCGCTAAGCGCCGGCGCCACAATCGTTTTCGCCGACGACCCCAGCCCCGAAGCCGCGTTCGCCACCATCGACCGGCACGGCGTCACCGTCACCGCGCTGGTGCCGGCACTGGCCAGACTCTGGGCGCAGGCCTGCGACTGGGAACCCGTCACACCACAAACGTTGCGGCTGTTGCAGGTCGGCGGTTCCAAGCTGGAACCCGAGGACGCCGCCGAAGTGCGCGCGAGGCTGACCGCGGGCCTGCAGCAGGTGTTCGGGATGGCCGAGGGACTGCTCAACTTCACCCGCCTCGACGACCCGCCCGAAACGCTCGAGCGCACCCAGGGCCGGCCGTTGAGCCCTGCCGACGAACTGCGCATCGTCGATGCCGACGGAGCGCCCGTGGCCGCCGGCGCCGAAGGCGAACTGTTGGTGCGCGGCCCGTACACCATCAACGGCTACTTCCGTGCCGGGCGAGACAACGAACGTTCCTTCGACCCGGACGGCTTCTACCGCAGCGGCGACCTGGTTCGGCTCCGCGCCGACGGCAACCTGGTGGTCACCGGGCGGGTCAAAGACGTAATCTGCCGCGCCGGTGAGACCATTTCGGCGCTGGACCTCGAAGAGCACCTGCTCAGCCACCCGGCCGTCTGGTCGGTCGCGGCGGTGCCGCTGCCCGACCCGGCTCTCGGTGAAAAAATCTGCGCCGCAGTTGTTTTCGCAGGCGCTCCGGTGACGAAGTCGGAGCTCAACGCCCACCTCGAGCAGCGCGGCGTCGCTTCGCACGTACGAATCGACCAGCTGGCCGCGCTACCGGCGCTGCCCACCACCGCGATCGGCAAGGTCGACAAGAAGGCGATCATCCGCACCGTGGGCTGAGCCGCTGGCGTGACCTCACGACGGCGCCGTCTGCCAATTCCCGACGCGCGCCCGCCACGTGTGTCGGGTACCTTCTTGAGGAATTCAGATAGCAGACGGTAGTGTTCACTAAATTCGGTCGGCGGCACGGGAGGAGATCATGACGCCGGGTCTGTACGGCTATTTGACCATTGCCTCTCTGGCAATGATGTTGACTTTCGCCACCGTCGCCTTCACATATGTGAGACGACTCCGCAGCCGGGACTTGCCGCCGATCAGCCGGGAGGTGGGCAGCGCCACGACGGTGGTGCGCAAGCTGCGCAAACGCGAACCCATGACGGCCGAGGAACTGAACTACGCCAGACAGGTGGTCACCGACCGCGGATCGCCGATGGCGCTCGCCATTCCCGGGATGATCTTCATGCTGGGCTGCTTCTATGTGTTCGGCAGCCTCGAACACCTACACGGTGCCAGGCCGTCGGAACGGACCTTCCTCGGGGTGATCCCGATGCTGACCTCCACCAACCTCGCGCTTCGGCTGCTCGCCGGCGCCAGGTTGAAAAAGCTGCTGCCAAAAGCAGTTTGAGTGCGGATGGAGAATCGGGTGAGTAGTCGACCGACCGGCAGGACCTTGTTGGCGCGAGCCTGGATGCCGTTGGTCGCCGTCGTCGCGATCGGCGTCGGGGCGCTGTGCATGTGGAAGGTGCACGAATTCTCCGCTCCCCCTCCGGTCATCACCGTCCTGGGGCAGCAAGCGCCGGAGCAGACCACCCGCAAGGAAATGACCTACGAGTTGTTCGGCAACGTCGGCGACGGCGGAATGCTCGTCTATGTCGACGTCGAAAGCCACCCGCACCGGCTTGACCTGAATACGCTGCCCTGGTCGCACACCGAGACGACGACGCTGACCGTCGTTTCCGGCAGCATCTCGGCACAGGTTCGTGGCGGTCAGATCGGGTGCCGAATAAGGGTGAACGACGTCGTGCGCGACGAACAGTCCGATACCCACCAGGACGCCCATGTCACCTGCCGGGTGAAATCCGCATGAGTGAGCACCGGGCGCCTCGGCCGTTCCTGCCGCGGGCGGTCCGGGCACTGGCGATCCCGATCATCGTCTTCTGGGCGCTGATCGCCGTCACCACCAATACCTTTGTGCCCCAGGTCGAACGGGTCGCCGAAGAACTCGCCGGGCCGATGGTCCCGCATTACGCGCCGTCGCAACGGGCGATGCTGCGCATCGGTGAAAAGTTCCACGAATCCACCTCGACCAGTATGACCATGATCGTCTTAGAAGCCGACCGGCCGCTGGGCGACGTGGACCACCACTACTACGACGACTTGATGCGCCGTCTCAAGCAGGACACCAGCCATGTGCAGTACGTGATGGACCTGTGGGGCAAGCCGATCACCGCGGCGGGCGCCCAGAGCGTGGACGGCAAAGCGGCTTACGTGTTGCTGCGCCTCGCCGGCGACATCGGGCAGATGCAAGCAAATCAGTCGGTCTCCGCGGTGAAACAGATTGTCGCGCACGATACTCCGCCGCCCGGGCTCAAGGTCTACGTCAGTGGCCCGGCCCCGCTGGCTTCCGACACCGTGACGATCGCGAATGCCAGCCTGAACGACATCACCATCGTGACGATCATCCTGATCATCGTGATGCTGTTGCTGGTGTACCGGTCGGTGTCCACGCTGCTGGTCCCGCTGGCCGGCGTGCTGATCGAGATGCTGGTCGCCAAGGGGGTGGTCGCGACGCTCGGCCATCTCGGATACATCGAACTGTCCTCGTTCGCGGTGAACATCGTCGTCGCGCTGACCCTGGGCGCGGGCACCGACTACGGCATCTTCCTGATGGGCCGCTATCACGAGGCACGGCGCGCCGGCGAAGACCGGGAAGAGGCGTTCTACACGGCCTACCGGGGTGTCACACCCATCATCATCGGCTCCGGGCTGACGATCGCCGGGGCGTGTTTCTGCCTGAGTTTCGCCCGGCTCAACTACTTTCACACCATGGGCCCGGCGGTGGCCATCTCGATGCTGCTGACCATCGCGGCGGCGCTGACCCTGGGCCCGGCCGTGTTGACGGTAGGCAGCCTGTTCGGGCTGTTCGATCCGCGGCGCCAGGCTCAGGCGAAACTGTATCGGCGGATCGGGACCAGTGTGGTGCGGTGGCCGGTGCCGATCCTGGTGGCCAGCACCGCTGTTGTCATGTTCGGGGCGGTGTTCGTGCCGACCTACCGGGTCAACTACGACGACCGCCAATACCAGCCGTCCGACGGCCCTGCCAACCAGGGCTTCGCCGCGGCGGATCGGCACTTCTCCAAGAGCAAACTGTTCTCCGAGATGTTGATGGTCGAGACGGATCACGACATGCGGAACTCGGCCGATTTCATCTCACTGGACCGGGTGGCCAAGAGCCTGATCCGACTGCCCGGCGTGGCCATGGTGCAGAGCATCACCCGGCCGATGGGACGTCCGCTCGAGCACGCGACGCTGCCCTACCTGTTCACCACCCAAGGCAGCGGCAACGGCCAACAGCTGCCATTCAACCGTCAGCAGAACGCGAATACCGATCAGCAGGCCCAAATCCAGGCGAACACCGTCGAAGTGCTGGACCGCACCATCGGGCTGCTGCAGAAGATGGCCGACGAGATGCACTCGACCGTGCTCACCATGGAGGACATGAAGAAGGTCACCGAACAGCTCAACCAGGAGCTGTCCAACCTCGACGACTTCTTCCGGCCTCTTCGCTCGTATTTCTATTGGGAGCGGCACTGTTTCGACATTCCGGTGTGCTGGGCGTTCAGGTCGCTGTTCGACGCGCTCGACGGCATCGACAAGATGGCCGCCGATATCAAGGACGCCGTGGCTTCCCTGGAGGTCATCGATAAGCTGCTGCCACAGATGATCTCGCAGATGAAGATCATGCGCGACGACACCGAGGCGCTGCAGGCGCTGCTGGTCAACAGCTACGGATCGGCGGATCTGCAAGCCATCCAGACCGACCAGACCTTCGACGACATGATCAACGTCGGAATCGACTTCGACCGGGCCCGCAGCGACGACTTCTTCTACATCCCCCGGGAGGGATTCGACAACGAAGACGTCAAAACCGGTATGACGCTGATGATGTCGCCCGACGGCAAGGCCGCCCGGTTCATCGTCACCCACGAGGGCAACGCGATGGGCCCCGAAGGGGTACAGCACGTCGAACAGTTCGCCGGGGCCATCACCACGGTGCTCAAAGAGACTTCGCTGGCCGGAGCGCGGGTCTACATCGGCGGCTCGGGCTCCAACGACAAGGACATCAAGCAGTACGCCGCGTCGGATCTGCTGATCGCGGCGATCGCCGCCTTCGTGCTGATCTTCTTGATCATGATGTTTCTGACGCGAAGTCTGGTGGCCGCCTTGGTGATTCCCGGTACCGTCGCCTTCTCCTACGCCGGGGCGTTCGGGCTGTCGGTGTTGGTCTGGCAGCACCTGATCGGGCTGCACCTGCACTGGCTGGTGTTGCCGCTGACGTTCATCATCCTGGTCGCGGTGGGTTCGGACTACAACCTGTTGCTGATCGCCCGCGTCAAGGAGGAGGTGCACGCCGGGTTGAACACCGGCCTGATCCGCGCGCTGGGCAGTACCGGTGCGGTGGTGACGTCGGCGGGACTGGTGTTCGCGTTCACCATGCTCGCGATGCTCAGCAGCGATCTGCGCAGCATCGGCCAGGTGGGTTCCACGGTGTGTATCGGCCTGCTGCTCGACACGCTGGTGGTGCGCTCGTTCGTGGTGCCGTGCCTGCTGCGGATCATGGGGCCGTGGTTCTGGTGGCCCACCCTGGTGCGGTCCCGGCCCGTCCCGCCTCTTCCACCCAGCCACCCACCTCCGCCTCGGCCTCGGCCTCGGCCGTGAACTAGGCACGCTCCCGCGGCGGGTCGCGTCGTGCGAGTCACGCTGGGCGGATGGGATGGGCGGCGGCGGAAACAGAGTCCCGCCCGAAGCTGCCATTGACTAATGTCACCATTTGGTATTGACTCGCTTCCCATGGACGACGATGTTCCAGCCCGCGGGTCGCTGCGCTCCCGGACCGCGATCACGGTCAGCTCGCTGATGCTGCGACCGATCACCGGCGCGATCCGCCCCGATCAGGCATGGGGAGTCTGGACATCACGACAACTCGTCGCCCGGGTGATGGACACCTTCGGCCCGTCGCTGGCCGGCGCCCGGGTCAGACCGGTCGACACCGTCCTTGCCGACGGGCGCCGCGTGGTCGGCGAATGGGTGTACGGGCGTGGTATCCGGCAACATTCATCACACGGCGTCATCTACTACGTGCACGGCAGCGGCTACACGATGTGCTCGCCGCGCACCCATCGCCGGCTGACCTCCTGGCTGTCCGCACTCACCGGGCTGCCGGTGTTCTGCATCGACTACCGGCTGGCACCCCGGCACCGCTTCCCCGCCGCCGCCGACGACGTGCGCGCCGGCTGGGACTGGCTACCGCAGGCCAGCGGAGTGCCGCCGGAAAACATTGTGGTCGTTGCGGATTCGGCCGGCGGCCACCTCTCGGTGGACCTGCTGCTGCAACCCGACGTCGCGCAGAACCCGGCCGCGGCGATGGTGCTGTTCTCGCCGCTGATCGATCTCACCTTCGGACTGTGCGCCGCACGCGAACTGCGACGCCCCGACCCGGCGATACGCGCGGCGGCCGCGGCGAAGTTGGTGGCCCTCTATCACGCCGGGGTGGATCCCACCCACCATCGGCTGACGCTCGACGTGGCGGGTGGCCCGACGCTGCCGCCTGCGCTGATCCAGGCCGGTGGCGCCGAGATGCTGCAGGACGACGCTCGGCAACTCGCCGCCGACATCAGCGCCGCCGGCGGTAGTTGTGAATTGCAGGTCTGGCCCGACCAGATGCATGTGTTCCAGGCACTGCCCCGGATATCACCGGAGGCCCCCAAAGCCATGGCGCACGTACAGCGGTTCATCGCAAAGTCGCTGCGGGACGACATAACTGAGAAAAGTATCGAGCAGGAGGCCGGCTGACCATGTTCGGACCACTGGACAAACTGCGCAACAAGCCGACCACCAGTCGCGACTCGCTGGCAGTGGTGACCGGAGCGGGCAGCGGCATCGGCGCCGCCTTCGCCGTCGAACTCGGCCGTCGCGGTGGCTCGGTGGTGTGCAGCGACATCGACGAGGCGGCCGCGCAACGTACCGCCGAGACCATCAACGAGCTGGGCGCCAAGGCAACGGCGGTGCGCTGCGACGTGTCCGAGTACGAGGAGGTGGCCGTCCTGGCCGAACAGGCGCAGGCCTGGTTCGGCGCGCCACCCACCCTGGTGATCAACAACGCCGGCGTCGGCGCCGGGGGTGCCCCCATCGGCGAAGTGCCGCTTGAGGATTGGCAGCTGACACTGGGGATCAACCTGTGGGGACCCATCTACGGCTGCCAGGTGTTCACTCCGATCCTGCGTGAAGCCGGCCCGTCACACGCGCCCCGCGGGATCATCAATGTCGCCTCGGCAGCTGCGTTCGGCGCGGCTCCCGGAATGGCCGCCTACAACGTCAGCAAGGCCGGGGTGCTCTCGTTGTCGGAGACGCTGGCGGCCGAATTATCCGGCACCGCAGTCAGAGTCACCGTGCTGTGCCCCACCTTCGTCAAGACCAACATCGTCGGTTCGGGCCTCGAAGCCGGACGCATCAGCGAGGAGTCCAGCAACCTGGCCGACCGGTTGATGCGCTGGACCGGCCTGTCGGCGGAGAAGGTCGCCAGGGTCTGCCTGGACACCAACGACCGCGGCGATCTGTACTGCATGCCCCAGCTCGACGCCAAGATCGGCTGGAACATCAAACGCCTTGCCCCCGGGGCTTATACCCGTGGAGTCGGCCTGGTAATGCGGGTGACCAGTCACTGAAACACCCGTCCACCTGAAAGGAGGGCCTGGTGGCCATCGAAATGGAAGCCATGCTCGCCAAGATCAAAGATCGGCAGTGGGCGCTCGCCGACATCGACTGGGATGCACCGGGTGCCGAAACCATCCGGCCCGAGTTCCGGCCGAAACTCAAGGCGTTCATGGCCGACTTGTGCTGGATCGAGAACATCGGCGCCCGCGGGTTCGCGGCGCTGGCCAAGAAGGCGCCCAACCCGACGATCGCCGAAATCTACCGGTACTTCCACGCCGAGGAGCAACGGCACGCCAACGCAGAACTGGCCCTGATGAAGCGTTGGGGCATGCTCGAGGACGGTGAGGTCCCCAAACCCAACGTCAATATCCGGCTGGCCATCGAGTGGCTGGACGCCTACTCCGACGACATGCCGCTGTCGGTGCTGGGCACCGTGATCCCGATGCTGGAGGTGGCGCTGGACGGCGCACTGCTCAAGTTCCTGCTGGACACTGTCGAGGACCCGGTCTGTCACCAGGTGTTCGAGAAGATCAACAACGACGAATCACGCCACATCGCAGTTGATTTCGCGGTGCTGGAGATGATCGGGCACGCCACCGCGCGGCGGCTGGCCATCGAATTCGTCGGCACCGTCGCGACTCCGGGCCTGATCCTGGGCGCGCTGATGTACGTACCGCTGCTCAACCGCATCCGCAACGAGATGGCCGGCATGGGCATGGAGGCCGAGCGACTCTTCAACGCCGTCAAGCGGTTCCGCCAACTCGGCGAGCGCGGTGATCGCACTCCGCGGGTGCCGGCCTACAAACTGCTCAAGCGCCATGCCGGGTGGGTGGTCAACCCACGGCACCCCTACCAGCTGCTGGCCAATTCCATGGTGTGGCTGTCCGACTTCTACCCCAAGCCGTTGCTGCGCCCGATGCCGAGCTGGTCGCGGGAGCTCACCCACGAGCCGGCGGCGTAGCACATGGCGACCGAACGCACTTATCAGACGCTGATCATCGGAGCCGGCTTCACCGGGCTCGGGGCGGCAATCCGGTTGGCCGAAGCCGGAATCGACGACGTCGTGATCCTGGAACGATCCGACCGGGTGGGCGGCACCTGGCGCGACACCCGCTATCCGGGGGCCAGCTGCGACGTCCCGTCGCTGCTGTACTCGTACTCGTTCGTCACGAACCCGAAGTGGTCGCGGACCTATTCCCCGGCCCCGGAGATCTATCGCCACATCGAGGAGATGGCCACCCGGTTCGGGACCCGCGACAAGATCCGGTTCGGCCACCAGGTCAGCGGCCTGACGTTCGACGAAGAGGCCGGCGTCTGGACCGCGAAGACCAAGAACCGCAAGCGGTTTCGGGCGCGCACCGTGGTGCTGGCGTCCGGGCCGCTGTCCGATGCCAGCTTCCCGGACATCCGCGGGCTGGACAGCTACCAGGGCCACAAGATTCACAGCGCCCGTTGGGACTGCGACTACGACTTCACCGGCAAGAAGGTGGCCGTCATCGGCACTGGCGCCAGCGCGATCCAGATCGTCCCGGAACTGGTCAAGCAGGCCGGGTTCGTCAAGGTGTTCCAGCGCACGCCCGGCTGGGTATTGCCGCGGCTGGACGTCGCCACCCCGCCCGCGGTGCAGGCGTTGTTCGCCAAACTTCCTGCCACCCAACAGCTCGCCCGCCAGGTGCTGTTCTGGGGCCACGAAGCCACCGCGACGGCGATGGTGTGGAACACCCCGCTGACCGCACTGGTGGCCCGGCTCGGCAAGGCCCACATCCGCGCGCAGGTCAAAGACCCCTGGCTGCGTCGCCAGCTGACACCGGACTTCGCGCCCGGCTGCAAACGGATGCTGATCTCCAGCGACTACTACCCGGCCCTGCAGCGCGAGAACTGCAAACTGATCGACTGGCCGATCGCGACGCTGAGCCCGGCCGGGATCCGCACCAGCGACGGCGTCGAACACCACCTGGACTGCATCGTGTTCGCCACCGGCTACGACGTCCACCTGAGCGGGCCGCCGTTCCCGGTCACCGGACTCGGCGGGCGCGCACTGGCCGCGGAATGGGCCGGTGGCGCACAGGCTTACAAGAGCATCAACGCGCACGGCTACCCGAATCTGTTCTTCATGACCGGCCCGAACTCCGGGCCCGGCCACAACTCGCTGCTGGTCTACATCGAAGGCCAGCTCGACTACGCGGTGCGGGGCATCAAAACCATCCTCGATGACGACCTGCGCTACCTCGACGTGCGCGAAGACGTCCAACGCCGGCACAACCAGCGCATCCAGCGCCGGTTGACCAAGACGACGTGGAACTCGGGCTGCCAGAGCTGGTATCTGACCAAGGACGGGTTCAACGGGTCGATGTACCCGGGGACGGCCACGCAGTATCTTCGCCAGATGCACAACTTCCGGTACGAGCACTACGACGCGATCGCCAACAATGCCCACGACACCCGGGACCGCGTCAGCGCACCGGCGTGACGCAACGCAGCGGCGGGGCGGCGGATCGACCGCCCCGTCCCGAGCCCGGCACCATCGCCAGCGTGCTGTACAACGTGCGCCGCACGCCGAAACGCGTGCGGCGCCAGTCCCGTGA
This sequence comes from Mycobacterium kiyosense, assembly GCA_021654635.1. Lineage (NCBI taxonomy): Bacteria > Bacillati > Actinomycetota > Actinomycetes > Mycobacteriales > Mycobacteriaceae > Mycobacterium > Mycobacterium kiyosense. The sequence continues at coordinate 2,132,636 of AP025179.1, read as the reverse complement.
CTTCGTCGAAGCGGCGGTGACTCAGCTGTTCGACGCCGCGGTCCGCAATCCGCACGGCGCCGGCGAATCCGGGGAGTATCGGATCGAGGAGCTGGCCCGACTGGTCGGCACCACCACCCGCAACATCCGGGTCTACCGCGACCGCGGTCTGTTGCCACCGCCGCTGCGCGTCGGGCGCATCGCGTTGTTCAACGACACCCACCTGACCCGGCTGCGGCTGATCACCTCGATGCTGGACCGCGGCTACACCATCGCCCACGTGCGGGAGATGGTCAGCGCGTGGGAAGAAGGCAAAAACCTCGGCGACGTGCTGGGCCTGGAATCGGCCATCGTGGGGACCTGGACGACCGAGAAGCCCCAGACCATGCCGCTGACCGAAGCGCGCGAACTCGTGGACGACCCAAGCTCTTTCGACCGCATAGTGGGGCTGGGGTTGATCCGCATCGAAGGCGACCAGGCCACGCTGACCCGACCCAAACTCATCGAGGCCTTCAACGAGGTCCGCGGCTACGGGATCAGCACACACCGGCTCATCGACCTGCACGAGCAGATCGTGCCGAAGATCGATGAGATCAGCGACCTGCTGGTGCAAGCCGGTTTCGAACACGTCGCGGACCGCATCAAGCCCGGTGAGGCGCTGCCGGCGGACGCCGAAGTGGCCGAGCTGATCACCATGCTGGTGCGGTTCCGGACTCAAGCGGTCGCCACCGTCACCGCGACCCTGGCATCGTCGATCGAAGCCAACATCGAATCTCTGGTCAGCCGACTGCTGGCGGAATACCTGGAGAAGTCGGCCGCCGCCGAGACCGGAACCTGAGCGCGTTCCCTCAGTGCCTGCTCAGCGTCAGCGTCCCGTCGGTCTTGAGCACCTTGCTGGCCGTGATCCGCTCGGCTTTGCGCGCCTCGCGATCGAGGTATCGCTGCTTGGACTCGTCGAACTTGTCGGAGGCCTGCTCGAGCTCTTTGATCAGCACGGCCAGGTCGTCGCGCATCCACGCGGCCTCGCCGGTGAAGTCCTCGCGTTCGAAGATCCGCCACTTGCGCAGCACCGGCATGACCACCTCTTCGAGGTGGATACGCGGGTCGTAGACGCCGCCGACGGCGATGATCACCGCCTTGCGCCGGAACTCAGGCACGGTGAATCCGGGCATCTTGAAGTTGCGCAGGATCCGGTGCACCGAACGCATGGCCTGGTTGGGCGCGATGTCCAGGCCGGCCTCGCTGACGTCGCGGTAGAAGATCATGTGCAGGTTCTCGTCGTGAGAGACCCGGGCGAGCAGCTGGTCGGCGATGCTGTCGTTGCAGGCTTTGCCGGTGTTGCGGTGCGAGACGCGAGTCGCCAGCTCCTGGAACGAGACGTACATGACCGAGTCGAAGATGCTCTCGGCAAACAGGTCGCCCTGCTGGTTCTGGCCCGGGCTGAAGCCTCTGGTCATTTGCTCCACGCGCAGTTTCTCCAGCTCCACCGGATCGACCGCGCGGGTCACCACCAGGTAGTCGCGCAACGCGGTGCTGTGCCGGTTCTCTTCGGCGGTCCAGCGGTTGACCCACTGCCCCCAGGGCCCGTCCATGCTGAAGTTCATCGCGATCTCGCGGTGGTAGGACGGTAAGTTGTCCTCTGTCAACAGGTTCTGCACCATTGCGACCTGTGCCACGTCGGACAGCTGACTCTGCCCCGGCTCCCAGTCCTGGCCGTCCAGGGTGTAGTAATTCCTGCCGTCCGACCACGGGATGTAGTCGTGCGGACTCCACTCCTTGAACACCGACAGGTGGCGGTTGAGCAGTCGCTCCACCACCGGTTCCAGCTCTTCGAGTAGCTGCAGGTTGGTCATTTCTTTGGACACAGCAATCTCCCAGTTATCGATGTGCGGGGGTTATCAGCCCCAGGTTGCCGTCGTGGCGCGGGTACAGCAGCCCTCCGCGCCCGGTGGTCGCGTCGGTGTAGAACAGGTGCCGCAGCCCGTGGTCGCGTGCGCGGCGCACCGCGGCATCCTCGGAAAGCACCGGTGCGGCAAGGGGATTGACGATCAGCGGCACGGGTGGGCCGGAGTCCTCCGGTGACCACACCCAGCCCGGGGGACGCACGTGCTGCTGGCGGGCCAGGCGCAATCCGGACGGGCCGGCCCGATACACCACCGCGTCCTCACCCGTCTCGGCGTCGGTGAACAGATGCACGTCGTAGTCCATCGCGTCCATCACCTGGACGGCATCCAGTGGTGCGGTGCGTTGCAGCACAACCGTTTTACGACGGGTAAGCGTGGCGTCCGGGGCGACGGTCATCGGCCTGCGGGTCTGGTCCGGCCACGGGCGGGGCCGCCACGGCGCACAGAGCCGGGCCACCTGGCGGTCCAGCCTGGCCAGGGCCGGCGCCAGATCGTCGACGCCGCTGGTGACGGCCGCCACACGGGCCGGCAGGTCGCCGATCCGCAGGTTCACCTGCACCACCATCGGACCGCGCCCGCACCGCCCCGTCTTGACCCGCACCCGGGCACCACCGGTGAGCCCGCGACGATCCAGAATGCACTTGACTGCCCGGGCAATCTGTTCGGCGCGGGCAGTCGACAGGTTTCCACCGGAGAAAACGGTGACCTCGGGTGATTCCTGCACGAACTCGGGTGCACCCATTCCCTGCGACCCCGCTTTCCTGTTATTCGTGACGATTCACGTTCAGCGACACCGAATGTCACCGTTAACCAGGGTCGCTGGCAGGCACCTGCACCGAATAGGGACCAAAGTCCCGCGCGGACATGCCGTCGGTCACCTCATGGTGGCGTCGACAGGGGACGCCCGAATGGCGTGGATGCCGCCGATTTCGTCGGTGTGGACCCGCGCCCACGGCGGTCCGGGCAGCCTCAGCCCGTCAGTGCCGCTCGACAAGGTAGGGCGTCAAGGTGGAGAGCTTCTCGCAGGTCTCTTCGAATTCACGCTCGGGGTCGGACGCCTCGATGATGCCCGCGCCGGCCCGCAGCCAGCCACGCCCTTCGCATTCGTACGCGGCTCGCAGCGCCAGGGCGGCGTCGAGTCCCCCGTCCGACGAGAAGGTCACCACCGCACCCGAATACAACCCGCGTGGGCCCTCGTCCAGACGCAGGATTGCTTCCACACCACTGGCTTTCGGGATACCTGAGGCGGTGACGGCCGGGAACAGCGCTTCCAGCGCGTCCATTCGGTCACTGGCCGGGTCCAGCCGCCCGGTGACGGTCGACCCCAGGTGCTGCACGCTGCCTCGTTCGCGCACCGCCATGAAGTCGACGACGGCCGCGGTTCCCGGCTCGGCGATCTCGCTGATCTCCTGAAGCGAGGTGCGTACCGAAATGGCGTGCTCGACAATCTCTTTGGAATTCGACTCCAGATCGTCGCGGGCCTGCCGGTCGGGTACGGCACCGCGGCCCAGCGCACGTGTTCCGGCCAACGGCTCGGTGACCACCACACCGTCGGGCAGTACCGCGGTGACCAGTTCCGGGCTATAACCCAGCGCGCGGATACCCCCGAGCCGCAACAGGAACGACCGCACGGGCGTGTTGTGGCGCCGGCCCAGCCGGTAGGTCGCCGGAAAGTCCAGCGCGAAGGGTATTTCCAGCGAGCGCGACAGGATCACCTTGTCGTAGTTTCCGGCGACGATCTCGCCGACGGCCACCGCCACCCGATCGCGATAACCCGAGGGGTCCGCCGACAGGTCCACCGTCGTGGGCCGGGGCACCGCGCGCACTCCGTCGGCAAGCAACCGCTCCACGGTTTCCCGGTGCTTGGCGTCGGCGCTGAACAGGCGGATCTCCTCCGCGGTGACCACGATGCGGGTGCGCGGCCAGAACAGCCGGGCCAGCGGCGTGTGCGGCGCCAGCCGTTGTTGCAGACCGAAGCGATAGACGCCGAATTCGAAAGCAACCCAGCCGAAGAGATGGTCGGTTTCCAGCAGCAAGCGGTCGATGGCCTCGCCCAGCACCGCCGCCGGGCGCCCCGTCCACCGCTGGCGCCGGGTCACGCCGTCACGCACGACCCGCAGCTCGTCGCTGTCCAGTTCCACCATCGCCTGCACGCCGGCAGCCAGCACCCATTGCCCGTTCTGCTCGTAGAGCAGGTATTCGTCGCCCACCGGCTCAGCGAGCCGGGCGGCCAGTTCGGCAGCTACGTCAGCGGGGTCGACCCCGCCCGGCAGCGGGATGGCCGGCGACTCGGTGCTGGAAGAACTCGTCTCGACACTGGCCTCCATCATAATTAGTAAATGTAGCCTAACCTATCCACTAAGGCGGGGGGCGCCCCCGGGAGCGCGCCGGCCGTCCCCGGTACGGCCCGGCGGCGCGGTGCCGAGGGTCGCGTCGACGTCAAGCCGACTGCGCTGGCGCCTGTGCGCCGACCCGACACGGGGCTCCCAGCAAACTGACAGGTAATTGGTACTCGATCCACACCCTGCACCGACAAACGGCGCCAGCCTGCGAAATTGCGATTTCCGCTGGTTACAAGCAGATTTCGGCGAGGGTACCGGCACGAAAACTGGGCTAAATCGGCAGCTTGTCCGCTCCAGCTGAGTGGCGGGTGGACATCGGCGCGGTTACGTTCGCAGCGATATCTCGCGGTCGCCCACCGACGGCCGGTTGTTCTCGAATCGCGATGAGCGCGGAGGGTGTCGGATGCTGCACGAGTTCTGGGAGAACTTCACCCACAACCTGTTCAAGCCGCTACTGCTGTTCTTCTACTTCGGGTTTCTGATCCCAATCCTCAAGGTTCGCTTCGAATTTCCCTACGTCATCTACCAAGGCCTGACGATGTACCTGCTGCTGGCCATCGGCTGGCACGGCGGCGAGGAACTGGCCAAGATCAAGCCCTCAAGCATCGGCGTCATCGTCGGCTTCATGGTGGTCGGCTTCGTGTTGAATTTCGTGATCGGCAGCTTGGCCTACTTCCTGCTCGGTCGCATGACCCGAATGCGGCGCGTCGACCGAGCCACGGTCGCCGGCTATTACGGATCGGACTCGGCCGGCACCTTCGCCACCTGCGTCGCGGTGCTGACCAGTGTCGGACTCGTCTTCAACGCCTACATGCCTGTCATGTTGGCGGTCATGGAGATCCCGGGCTGTCTGGTGGCGCTGTACCTGGTGGCTCGTCTGCGGCACCGCGGCATGGACCAGGCGGGTTATCTGCCCGACGAGCCCGGCTACACCGCACCCGCCCGGGTCAGCATCGGCCCCGGCACCGTGGCCCGGCCCGCCAGTGGCCAGAGCGTCGAGAGCGAAGAACGCGCCATCGAGCAGGAGCTCGAGCTGTCGATGGAAAAGAACGAACACGGCGGCTGGGACGACACCGTTACCAAACCGGGCACCAGTGCCAAGAAGGCGTCGCTGTTCTCCCGCGATCTGCTGCAGGAGGTGTTCCTGAATCCGGGGCTGTGCCTGCTGCTCGGCGGCATCGTCATCGGCCTGATCAGCGGGCTGCAGGGCGAGAAAGTCGTCCACGACGACGACACCTTCTTCGTCACCGCCTTTCAGGGCGTGCTGGCGCTGTTCCTGCTGGAAATGGGCATGACGGCGTCACGCAAGCTGCGCGACCTGCGCAGCGCGGGGAAGGGCTTCATCGTCTTCGGGCTGCTGGCCCCGAATGTCTTTGCCGCACTTGGCATCGTCGTCGCGCACAGCTACGCGGCACTGACCGGCGCGGACTTCAAACCAGGCACCTACGTGTTGTTCGCCGTGCTGTGCGGTGCGGCCTCCTACATCGCCGTTCCCGCCGTCCAGCGCCTCGCGATCCCCGAAGCCAGCCCGACACTGCCGCTGGCGGCATCACTGGGCCTGACGTTCTCCTACAACGTGACGATCGGGATCCCGCTGTACATCGAATTCGCCCGCCTGGTCGGACACTGGTTCCATACCAGCCGAAACCCGGGTCAGCCCAGCAGCGTCCGCACCACACCGTCGGCCAGTAGCCGCCCCCGGTCGGTGAGCACCAGGCGGTCGCCGGCGGATTCCAGCAGCCCGTCGGCCCGCGCCGTCTCGGCCCGCTGACGTTCGGCTGCGTCCAGCAGATCAAGCGAAAGACCTTGTCGCAGCCGGATTCCCAGCAACACCTCCTCGGTGTGCAGCGCATCCGGGCCGAGTTCTTCGAAACCGGCTACCGGCAACGCACCATCCGCCAGTAGCTCGGCATAAGCGTTGGGATGCTTGACATTCCACCATCGGGTGGTGCCGACGTAGCCGTGCGCGCCCGGTCCCGCACCCCACCACTGACCACCGTTCCAGTAACCGAGGTTGTGCCGGCACTCACCTCCGGGCCGAGACCAGTTCGACACCTCGTACCAGTTCATCCCTGCCGCCGAAAGACGTTCGTCGACCAGTTCGTAGCGATGCGCGAGCACGTCGTCGTCGGGGGCGGTGAGTTCACCGGCACGGACCCGCCTGGCCATCGCGGTGCCCTGCTCGACCACCAGCGCGTAGGCCGAGACGTGATCGACCCCGGTCTGCACCGCCGTGTCCACCGAGCGCAGCAGATCGTCGTCGCTCTCCCCCGGAGTTCCGTAGATCAGGTCCAGGCTGACGTGCTCGAAACCCACCGCCAGCGCCTCGCGGGCGGCCGCCGCCGACCGGTTGGGAGTGTGCACCCGGTCCAGCACACCGAGTACGTGCGGAACCACCGACTGCATGCCGAGCGATACCCGCGTATAGCCGGCCGCGCGGATCGTCTCGAAGAACTCCGGCCACGTCGACTCCGGGTTGGCCTCGGTGGTGATCTCGGCGTCCGGCGCCAGGGCGAAGTGTTCGCGCACCTGGTTCAGCAGGGTGGTCAAGCGGGCAGCGCCCAGCAGCGACGGCGTCCCCCCGCCGACGAAGACGGTCTGCACCGTCGGGCCGTCCAGCCGGGCGGCCGCCAACTCCAGCTCGGTGCGCAACGCCGCCAGCCAGGCGTCCGGGTTCACCCCGCCCAGTTCAGCCGGGGTGTAGGTGTTGAAGTCGCAGTATCCGCACCGGGTGATGCAGAACGGGACGTGTACGTACAGCCCGAACGGTCGTCCCGCAGTGGGCCGCGCCGCCGGTAGCTCCGCGTGGGGGGCTGACCCGGTCTCGCTCCGGGTCTCGCTGAGGGCCATGCCCGAAATTCTGGCACGAAGCCCCTGTATATGACGTTTTCCCAGGCTGTTCCCGGTTTTCTTGGCCTGATCACTCAGGTTTGGGACCTAGTTTTAATCACTGTGATGAGAAATTTGACCTGGTAGCACGGCACGTCGGGATTCATGGCAGAATGGCACCCGTGACTGTCGCCGAATCGAACCTGCGGGTAGCGCTGGTGGTGCGACGGCATATCGACCTCAAGCGCGTTTGCAGCTGCTGCTGTCTGTCTTGATGTCGTAGACCCAGCCCATCTGTACCCCTGGCTGCCGGATCTGCGCCGCCGGAAGCAACGGTGCGCTGCGCGGATTCCAGCCGGTCTCGTTCGTGAAGGAGTCCCCGTATGACCACAGCACGCCCCGCGAAGGCGCCCCGCAATGAGGGACAGTGGGCGCTGGGCAATCGCGAGCCGCTGAACCCCAACGAGGAGATGAAGAAAGCCGGCGCGCCCCTCGAGGTCCGCGAGCGCATCGAGAACATCTACTCCAAGCAGGGCTTCGACAGCATCGACAAGAGCGACCTGCGCGGCCGTTTCCGCTGGTGGGGCCTGTACACCCAGCGCGAGCAGGGCTACGACGGCTCGTTCACCGGCGACGACAACATGGACATGCTCGAGGCCAAGTACTTCATGATGCGGGTGCGCTGCGACGGCGGTGCCATCTCGGCGACCGCGTTGCGCGTATTGGGCCAGATCTCGACGGAGTTCGCCCGCGACACCGCCGACATCTCCGACCGGGAGAACATCCAGTACCACTGGATCCGGGTCGAGGACGTCCCGGAGATCTGGCGCCGGCTCGACGAGGTGGGGTTGCAGACCACCGAGGCCTGCGGCGACTGCCCCCGCGTGGTGCTCGGTTCGCCGCTGGCCGGTGAATCGCTGGACGAGGTGCTCGACCCCACCTGGGCGATCGACGAGATCGTCAAGCGCTACATCGGCAAGCCCGAGTACGCCGACCTGCCGCGCAAGTACAAGACCGCCATCTCCGGGCTGCAGGACGTCGCCCACGAGATCAACGACATCGCGTTCATCGGAGTCAACCACCCCGAGCACGGGCCCGGGCTGGACCTGTGGGTCGGCGGCGGGCTCTCCACCAACCCGATGCTGGCCCAGCGGCTCGGGGCGTGGGTTCCGCTGGACGAGGTGCCCGAGGTGTGGGAGGCGGTGACGTCGATCTTCCGGGACTACGGTTACCGGCGACTGCGCGCCAAGGCGCGGCTGAAGTTCCTGGTCAAGGACTGGGGCGTGCAGAAGTTCCGGGAGGTCCTGGAGACCGAGTACCTCAAGCGTCCACTGATCGACGGCCCGGCGCCCGACCAGATCGCGCACCCGATCGACCACGTGGGCGTGCAGCGACTCAAGAACGGGCTCAACGCCATCGGCGTCTCCCCCATCGCCGGACGGGTCTCCGGCACCATCCTGAGCGCGGTCGCGGACCTGGCCGACAACGCCGGATCCAACCGGATCCGGCTCACCCCTTACCAGAAGCTGGTCATGCTCGACGTGCCCGACGATAAAGTCGACGAGACGGTCGCTGGACTGGAAAGCCTGGGCCTGCAATCGAAGCCGTCGCGCTGGCGCCGAAACCTGATGGCGTGCAGCGGAATCGAATTCTGCAAACTGTCATTCGCCGAAACACGGGTGCGGGCACAGTCTTTGGCGCCCGAGCTGGAAGCCCGGCTGGAGGACATCAACGGCGAACTCGACGTGCCGATCACGGTCAACATCAACGGCTGCCCCAACTCGTGCGCCCGCATCCAGATCGCCGACATCGGGTTCAAGGGCCAGATGGTCGACGACGGCAACGGCGGCTCGGTCGAAGGCTTCCAGGTTCACCTCGGCGGCGGCCTCGGCCTGGACAGCGGCTTCGGGCGCAAACTGCGCCAGCACAAGGTCACCAGCGAAGAGCTGGGCGATTACATCGACCGGGTGACCCGCAACTTCCTCAAACACCGCAACGACGGTGAACGCTTCGCGCAGTGGGCCATCCGCGCGGAGGAGGACGACTTGCGATGAGCGAGGCGCCCAAACTGAACGAGGACCAACTGCGCGAGCTGGCGGCCCGCGGCGCTGCCGAACTCGACGGTGCCGACGCCATGGAGCTGTTGCGGTGGACCGAGCAGCACTTCGGCAACATCAACGGACCGCGCGGCTGGGCGACGTGCAACTACGTGGTGGCCTCCAACATGCAGGACGCGGTGCTGGTGGATCTGGCCGCCAAGGTGCGCCCGGGTGTTCCGGTGATGTTCCTGGACACCGGCTATCACTTCGTGGAGACCATCGGCACCCGCGACGCGATCGAATCCGTCTACGACATCCGGGTGGTCAATGTCACCCCGGAGCACTCGGTGGCAGAGCAGGACAAGCTGCTGGGCAAGGACCTGTTCAGCCGGGACCCCGGCGAGTGCTGCCGGCTGCGCAAGGTCGTTCCGCTGGGCAAGGCGTTGCGCGGGTATTCCGCGTGGGTGACCGGCATCCGCCGGGTCGAGGCGCCGACCCGTGCCAATGCCCCGCTGATCAGCTTCGACGAGGCGTTCAAGCTGGTGAAGATCAACCCGCTGGCCGCCTGGTCAGACCAGGACATGCAGGACTACATCGACAAGCACGATGTGTTGGTCAATCCCCTTGTCTACGAAGGATATCCGTCAATCGGTTGCGCCCCGTGCACGGCCAAGCCGATCGAAGGCGCCGATCCGCGCAGCGGGCGCTGGCAGGGGCAGGCCAAGACCGAATGCGGGCTGCACGCGTCGTGACCCCTCTCATATTGACCGCGCACGGCAGCGCCGACCCGCGGTCGGCGGCCAACGCCCGCGCCGTCGCGGCCCGGGTGGCCCGGCTGCGCCCCGGCCTCGACGTGCGGGTTGCGTTCTGCGAGCACAACTCTCCGGGCCTGGGCGAGGTGCTGGACTCGTGTGCCGGTGCGGCGATTGTGACGCCGCTGCTACTGGCCGACGCCTACCACGCACGCGTGGACATTCCGGGCCAGATCGCAGCGTGCGGTGTCGGCGACCTGGTCCGGCAGGCCGGCGTGTTGGGCGAGGACGACCGGCTGGTGTCGGTGCTGCGGCACCGGGTCGTCGAACTGGGGGTGTCGCGGCTCGACGACAGCGTCGGCGTGCTGGTGGTGGCGATCGGTTCGTCGAACCCGGTCGCGAATGCGCGTACAGCCGCGGTGGCCCCCAGGCTGGCAGCCGGAACCCGTTGGGCCGCAGTGGCAACGGCGTTCGCCACGCACACCGAACCGTCGCTGGACGAAGCGGTCGATGAGTTGCGCAGCCAGGGCGCCGGCCGGGTGGTCATCGCGCCGTGGTTCCTGGCGCCGGGCCGCATCCCGGACCGGGTCGAGCGGTTCGCGCGCGGCGCCGGGGCGGCGATGGCCGCGCCGCTGGGCGCGCACCGCCTGGTGGCCGCGACGGTGCTGGACCGCTTCGATCAAGCTGCGGCGCAACGCATCGCGGCCTGACCCGGGCGTCGGCTCAGGCCGATGTGAGCGTGGGCTCGTCCTCGTCGTTTGCCGCACCGTTTAACGACACGTCGCCCGGGTCGACAATCGGCGGCACCCGGGTTGCGCGCACGTAGACGGTGTCGCCCTCCTTCAGCGCCAGAGCCTCGGCGTCACCTCGGGTGATCTGTGCGGTGAACGGGCCTCCGCTGACCGCGCTGGTCAGTTCGACCCGGACCTCGAATCCGAGCGTCACTACCCGGTCGACGGTGGCGCGCACGACGCCGATCGACTCCGCCGTGCCGTCACCGCCGGCGACCGCCATGTCGGGGTTGCGGCCCACCCGAATGTCGTGCGGACGGACCAGAGCACCGTTCAGCACGGACACCGCGCCCAGGAAGGACATCACGAACGCGTTCGCGGGCGCGTCGTAGACCTCCGTCGGGGAACCGACCTGCTCGATGCGGCCCTTGTTCAGCACGGCGATCCGGTCGGCCACGTCCAGCGCCTCGGCCTGATCGTGGGTGACCAGCACGGTGGTGACATGGACCTCGTCGTGCAGGCGACGCAGCCAGGACCGCAGGTCTTCGCGGACCTTGGCGTCCAGGGCGCCGAACGGTTCGTCGAGCAGCAGCACCTGCGGGTCGACGGCCAGCGCCCGGGCCAGCGCCATACGCTGCCGCTGCCCGCCGGAGAGCTGGTTGGGGTAGCGGTTCTGGAATCCGCTCAGCCCCACCACCTCCAGCAGATGGTCTACCTTCTCCTTGATCTCGGCCTTGGGCCGCTTACGGATCTTCAACCCGTAAGCCACGTTGTTGCGCACGGTCAGATGCTTGAACGCCGCATAGTGCTGGAACACGAATCCGATCCCACGACGTTGGGTCGGCACCCGGGTGACGTCGCGCCCCTTGATGGTGACCGTTCCCGAATCAGGTTGGTCGAGACCGGCGATGGTACGCAGCAGCGTCGACTTGCCCGACCCGCTGGGCCCCAGCAACGCCGTCAACGAGCCGGTGGGCACCACGAAGTCCACGTGATCCAGCGCCACGAAATCGCCGTACTGCTTGAAAGCGTCCTGCACCACGATCGCGTGCTCACGCGGGGCGGCTGCGGTATCGGTCATCGTCGAATCTCCTTGTCCGGCTTACTTACTTACCCGTGCCCGGCGTACATCCAGCACCACCTGGACGACCAGCACCAAAACGGCGACGGCCATCAACAACGTCGACAGCGCGTAGGCGCCGTACTCTGCCCCGCGGTTGTAGCGGTCCGACACCAGCAGTGTCAGTGTCTGCGACTCGCCGGGCAGGTTGGACGACACCATGATGACCGCGCCGTACTCACCGAGGGTTCGGGCGATGGTCAGCACGATGCCGTAGGTCAGGCCCCACCGGATGGACGGCAGCGTGATCCGCCAGAATGTCTGCCACCAACCAGAACCCAGGGTCGCGGCGGCCTGCTCCTGATCGGTTCCCAGTTCGTGCAGCACCGGTTCCACCTCGCGCACGACGAACGGCAGCGTGACGAAGATGCTGGCCAGCACGATGCCCGGCAGCCCGAAGATGATCTTGAACCCGAAGTCTCGCTCCACGAACCCCAGCGCACCGCCGGCCCCCCACAGCACGATCAGCGAGACACCCACAATCACCGGCGACACGGCGAACGGCAGGTCGATGACCGCCTGCAGAATGCCTTTGCCACGAAACCGGTTGCGCGCCAACACCAAAGCCGTCGGAATGCCGAACACCACGTTCAGCGGGACCACGATGGCCACCACCAGCAGGGAGAGGTTCAGCGCAGCGACCGCGGCCGGTGTGCTGATCCAGTCGTAGAACTGCCCCAACCCGGGCCGGAAGGTGCGCCACAGGATGAGCATCACCGGAATGATCAGCAGCACAGCGATATACGCCAGCGCGGTGTAGCGCAGCAGGTAGCGGACCGGACGCGAGGAAGTCGCGGCGGTCGGGGAAGTCGCGGCGGTCAATGTCCCAACTCCTCGCGTTTGGCCGCCCGCCCCCCGACGACGCGCAGGAGCAGCAGTACGACGAACGAAATAGACAGCAGCACAATGGATATCGCGGCAGCACCGGTGCGGTCGTCGTTCTCGATCAAGGTCCGGATCCACTGCGAGGAGACCTCGGTCTTGCCCGGCACCGCACCGCCGATCAGAACCACCGACCCGAACTCGCCGATCGCCCGCGAAAACGCCAGGCCCGCACCGGACAACAACGCGGGCAGCAACGACGGCAGCACGATGGAGACGAAGATCTTGGGACCGTTGGCGCCCAGCGACGCCGCCGCTTCCTCGGCTTCCCGGTCGACCTCGAGCAGCACCGGCTGCACGGCGCGCACCACGAACGGCAGGGTGACGAACGCCAGCGCGACCCCGACACCCCACTCGGTGTGTTGCAGGTGCAGTCCCACCGGGCTGTGGTTCCCGTACAGCGCCAGCATCACCAGGCTGGCGACGATGGTCGGCAGCGCGAACGGCAGGTCGATCACGGCGTCCACCAGGCGCTTGCCGAAGAAGTTGTCGCGCACCAGTACCCAGGCGATCAGCAGGCCGAACAACGTATTCAGCAGCGTCACCCCGGCCGAAATGGTGAGCGTCACCCGAAACGACTCGATCGCCGCGTTCGAGGTGACCGCCAGCCGGAAGGCGTCCCAGCCGCCGCCGACCGCCTGCCACAGGATGGCCGCCAGCGGCAGCAGCACGATCACCGACAGCCACACGGTCGCCACGCCGACGCGCAGTGAGGTGGTGCCGGCCCGCCCGCGGGCAACCGCGACCACGCCGGGGGCGTCGCCGCCGGGCTGGTCGATTTCGGGGCGGATCGCCTCCGGATCTGGGGTTATCGTCACGGTCATCCGGTGGCCTGCGTATAGATCTTGGTGATGCTGCCGGCGTTCTTGTCGAACAGTTGCGGATCGACGACGTCCCAGCCGCCGAGGTCGGCGATGGTCCACAGTTTCGCCGGCAACGGGAACTGGTCGCGGAACGCGGCGGCAACCGAGGGGTCGACCGGCCGGAACCCGGCCTGTGCCCACAGCTTCTGCGCCGCTGCGGTGTACTGGAAGTTCTTGAAGGCGTTTGCCGCGGCCAAGTGCGGGCTGGTGGTGATCACCGCCATGGGGTTCTCGATCTTGAATGTCTGCGGCGGGGTGACGTGCTCGACCGGCTTGCCCGCGCGTTCGGCGGCGATGGCCTCGTTCTCGTAGCTGATCAGCACATCTCCACTGCCTTGAACGAAGACGTCCGTGGCTTCACGGCCCGAGCCCGGACGCAGTTTCACGTGTTCCCTCACCAATCGGCTGACAAACTCGATGCCCGCCTGGCTGTTGTGGCCGCCTTCGCTCTTGACCGCGTAGGGGGCCAACAGGTTCCATTTGGCCGATCCGGAGCTCAGCGGGCTCGGGGTGATCACTTCGATTCCGGGCCGCAGTAAGTCGTCCCAGTCCCTGATGTTCTTCGGGTTGCCCTTGCGCACCACCAGCGTCACCACCGATCCGAACGGAATGCCTTTGGTGGCGTCGGTATTCCAATCCTTGGCGACCTTGCCGGACTTGATCAGCCGGGTGATGTCGGGCTCCACCGAAAAGTTGACCAGGTCGGCCGGCTTGCCCTCGGCGACGCCGCGTGACTGGTCACCCGAGGCGCCGTAGGTGGCGATCACCTGCACCCCCTTGCCTTCCTCGGAGGCGTTGAACGCCGGACCCACCTTGGCCCAACCGGGTTCGGCGACCGAATACGCAACCAGCGTCACGCTGGTTTTCGCGTTAGCCAGGCCCCCGCCGCCGACGACGTCGCTGGGACCCCCGCGGCAGGCCGCCACCGTCCCGATCGTCAAGACGAGCGCCACCAGCGCTTGCCAGCGCGGTGCACCCCTGTACTCCAACATCTACGGTCATCAGCCTTCCGGTGCGGGACTTATTCAATGGGTTCATCTGTCCCGTAGCTGCGGATGGGCGATCAATCAGAATCGATACGATTCACCGACTCCACACCAACCGCGCACGGGGTTAGGGAGTCAGCGACAACAGCGCACGCCGGCCGCGGCGCAGACCACGGCCGCAGGGTGGCAACCGGGCGCGACGACGTCGCGCTGCAAAACCTCGGTTGCTGCGTGCATGTCGCGAAGCGTAACAGAGTTCAGCGGACTGGCAATTCGACGGGCTGATCAGTGGGTGAGCAGCCAAGCGACGATCACCAGAACCACCAGAGCGGCCAGCACCAGCGACACGTGCGAACGCGGCATCGGAGCGTTATCCGGAGACTTCGGAGTGGCGAATGCGACGCAGCATCCGGGTGGCCCGGCCCAGCACCGCGTCCAGCGTCGCGGCCAGGAAGTACGCCAGCGCCAACACGATCGGCATGACCGCCAGCGCCTGAAGCACGAAGGGCAGCCCGGAGAGCCAAAGCTCCACGCTGTCCCACCAATTCAGGAAGCCGTTCACCGAGCCCACCCTATGCGGCGGAGACCCGCGAGACCAATGGGATTCGGTCAGCCTTGTTGCCGCCGGTAACACCTCGGTAGCGAAGGTGGACGACGGACAGGTGAACGGTCGATGATGTCGGGATGGTCCTGCACGCCGACTCCGCCGACTCAACTGACGACCGGGTGGTCCCCCTTGACGAACCCGAGTTGCACGCGCTCGACGGCACTTCGGTGGCATTCGAGTCGAGCGGGCCGTATGAGTCCAGCTCGCCGTCACGCAACCCGTTCCCGCCGATCGCCGACTACTCGTTCCTGTCGGACTGGGAGACGACCTGCCTGATCTCGCCGGCGGGTTCGGTGGAGTGGCTGTGTGTGCCGCGGCCGGACTCCCCCAGCGTGTTCGGCGCGATATTGGACCGCAGCGCCGGCCACTTCCGGCTCGGCCCCTACGGCGTATCGGTGCCCTCGGCGCGGCGGTACCTGCCCGGCAGTCTGATCATGGAAACCACCTGGCAGACCCACACCGGTTGGCTGATCGTGCGCGACGCGCTGGTGATGGGGCCGTGGCACGACATCGAGCGGCGCTCGCGTACCCACCGCCGGACCCCGATGGACTGGGACGCCGAGCACATTCTGCTGCGCACGGTGCGCTGTGTCAGCGGCACCGTCGAGTTGATGATGAGCTGCGAACCCGCCTTCGACTATCACCGCACCGACTGTACCTGGGAATATTCGGCGAACGCCTACGGCGAGGCGATCGCGCGCGCCAGCCGGCAACCCGACGCGCACCCCACGTTGCGGCTGACCACCAACCTCAACATCGGGCTGGAGGGCCGGGAAGCGCGCGCCCGAACCCGGATGAAGGAGGGCGACAACATCTTCGTCGCGCTGAGCTGGACCAAGCACCCGGCGCCGCAGACCTACGAAGAGGCCGCACACAAGATGTGGCAGACCACCGAGTGCTGGCGGCAGTGGATCAACATCGGCAACTTCCCCGACCACCCGTGGCGGGCTTACCTGCAGCGCAGTGCGCTGACCCTGAAGGGCCTGACCTACTCCCCGACCGGCGCGCTGCTGGCCGCGAGCACCACGTCGCTGCCCGAGACACCGCACGGCGAACGCAACTGGGACTACCGCTACGCCTGGATCCGCGACTCCACCTTCGCGTTGTGGGGGCTTTACACACTGGGCCTGGACCGCGAGGCCGACGACTTCTTCGCCTTCATCGCCGACGTGTCCGGCGCCAACAGCAACGAGCGGCATCCGCTGCAGGTGATGTACGGCGTCGGCGGGGAGCGCAGCCTGGTCGAAGAGGAGCTCAACCATCTGTCCGGCTACGACCATGCCCGACCGGTGCGGATCGGCAACGGCGCCTACGACCAGGTCCAGCACGACATCTGGGGTTCGGTGCTGGACTCGTTCTACCTGCACGCCAAGTCGCGCGAGCAGGTCCCGGAGACGCTGTGGCCGGTGCTGAAGAAGCAGGTCGAGGAGGCGATCACGCACTGGCGCGAGCCGGACCGCGGGATCTGGGAGGTGCGCGGTGAGCCGCAGCATTTCACTTCGTCGAAGGTGATGTGCTGGGTGGCGCTGGACCGGGGCGCCAAGCTGGCTGAGAAGCAGGGTGAGCGGAGTTACGCGCAGCGATGGCGCGAGATCGCCGAGGAGATCAAGGCGGACATCCTTCAGCATGGGGTGGACTCGCGCGGGGTGTTCACCCAGCGCTATGGAGACGATGCCCTCGACGCTTCGCTGTTGCTGGTGGTGCTGACGCGGTTCCTGCCGCCGGATGACCCGCGGGTGCGCAACACCGTGCTGGCGATCGCCGACGAGCTCACCGAGGAAGGCCTGGTGCTGCGCTACCGGGTCGAGGAGACCGACGACGGGCTCTCCGGCGAGGAGGGCACCTTCACCATCTGCTCGTTCTGGCTGGTTTCGGCGCTGGTGGAGATCGGCGAGGTGGCCCGCGCCAAGCGGCTGTGTGAGCGGCTGCTGTCTTTCGCCAGTCCGCTGCACCTGTACGCCGAGGAGATCGAGCCGCGCACCGGGCGCCACCTGGGCAACTTCCCGCAGGCGTTCACGCACCTGGCGCTGATCAATGCGGTGGTACACGTGATCCGGGCCGAGGAGGAAGCCGACGGCTCCGGTGCGTTCCAGCCGGCCAACGCGCCGGTCTGAGTCACCTACCAGATAGGTCAGTTCGCGCCGACGAGCTTGTGCAACAAGAGCTTTGACGAGGTCGATTGTCCTGCTGCCGACACCGGCGTGCGGCCGAACGGTGCCGTCCCGCCCGGTACGGTTCGCCTTATTTCTTGCCCTTGTCCCCGGCGGCATCGGTGGACAGCGCCGCGACGAACGCCTCCTGCGGGACATCGACGCGGCCGATGGTCTTCATCCGCTTCTTGCCCTCTTTCTGCTTCTCCAGCAGCTTGCGCTTACGGGTGATGTCACCGCCGTAGCACTTGGACAGCACGTCCTTGCGGATGGCCCGAATATTTTCCCGCGCAATGATTTTCGATCCGATCGCAGCCTGCACCGGAACCTCGAACTGTTGGCGCGGGATCAGCTCTTTGAGTTTGGTCGTCATCTTGTTGCCGTAGGCGAACGCCGAATCCTTGTGCACGATCGCGCTGAACGCGTCGACGGCCTCGCCCTGCAGCAGGATGTCGACCTTGACCAGTTGGGCTTCCTGTTCACCGGCCTCTTCGTAGTCGAGGCTGGCGTAGCCGCGGGTGCGCGACTTCAGCGAGTCGAAGAAGTCGAAGATGATCTCGCCCAACGGCATTGTGTAGCGCAGCTCCACCCGCTCCGGCGACAGGTAGTCCATGCCGCCGAGCTCGCCGCGGCGTGACTGGCACAGTTCCATGATGGTGCCGATGAATTCGCTGGGTGCGATGATGGTGGTCTTGACCACCGGCTCGTAGACGGTACGGACCTTGCCTTCGGGCCAGTCCGACGGATTCGTCACCACGATCTCGGTGTTGTCCTCTTTCTCGACGCGGTACACGACGTTGGGCGAGGTGGAGATCAGGTCCAGGTCGAATTCGCGCTCCAGCCGCTCGCGGGTGATCTCCATGTGCAGCAGGCCCAGGAAGCCACAGCGGAAGCCGAAACCCAGCGCCACCGACGTTTCCGGCTCGTAGGTCAGGGCGGCGTCGTTGAGTTGCAACTTGTCCAGGGCGTCGCGCAGATTCGGGTAGTCGCTGCCGTCGACCGGGTAGAGGCCCGAATAGACCATCGGCTTGGGCTCGCGATAACCGGTCAGCGCTTCGGTGGCACCGTGACGCGCCGTGGTCACGGTGTCGCCGACCTTGGACTGACGGACGTCTTTCACCCCGGTGATGAGGTAGCCCACCTCGCCGACACCCAGACCGTCACTGGGCTTGGGCTCGGGCGAGACGATGCCGACCTCGAGCAGCTCGTGGGTGGCGCCGGTGGACATCATCGCGATTCGCTCGCGCGGTTTGATCTTGCCGTCGACCACCCGGACGTAGGTCACCACGCCGCGGTAGATGTCGTAGACGGAGTCGAAGATCATCGCGCGGGTGGGGGCGTCGGCGTCGCCCTGCGGGGGCGGCACCTCGCGCACCACATGGTCGAGCAGATCGGCGACGCCCGCACCGGTTTTGCCGGAAACCCTCAGCACGTCGCCCGGTTCGCAGCCGATGATGTGAGCGATCTCACCGGCGTAGCGGTCGGGGTCGGCGGCGGGCAGGTCGATCTTGTTGAGCACCGGGATGATGTGCAGGTCGCGGTCCAGGGCCAGGTAGAGGTTGGCCAGCGTCTGCGCCTCGATCCCCTGGGCGGCGTCGACCAGCAGTACCGCGCCCTCGCAGGCTTCCAGGGCGCGGGACACCTCGTAGGTGAAGTCGACGTGACCGGGGGTGTCGATCAGGTGCAGGACGTAGTTTTCGTTGTCGACCTGCCAGGGCAACCGGACGTTCTGCGCCTTGATGGTGATGCCACGCTCGCGCTCGATGTCCATCCGGTCCAGGTACTGCGCGCGCATCGAACGCTCGTCGACCACACCGGTCAGCTGCAGCATCCGGTCGGCCAGCGTCGACTTGCCGTGGTCGATGTGAGCGATGATGCAGAAGTTCCGAATCTGCGCCGGCGGCGTGAACGTCTTGTCGGCGAAACTGCTGATGGGAAATCTCCTGGTTGAGCGGTGTGCGAGTAGGCCCAGCGTATCCGTGCAGAACACCCCGGACACAATCACGCAGTTAAACTGCGACCATGGCCCCGGGTAAGAAGTCGTCCGGCAAGTCACAGTGGAAAACGTTTCAGCGCTTTGCGGAGAACCTCGTCGCCGAGGCCCCGAGGGTGGTGCAGCGCCTGCAGAACACGCAGGAGACACTGCGGACCCTGCAGCACGCCGTGAAGATCACCGCGAACATCGTGGCGATGGGTCTGCCGGCCGCTCCGGTCGAGATCGCCGCGGGCCGCCCAGTGACGAACACCAGCTCTCCCACCGCGCAGCGGGCCCGCAAAGTGGTTTATGCACCCGACCTGGACGGCAAGGCCGATCCGGGCGAGATCGTCTGGACCTGGGTGGTTTACGAGGATGACCCGACCCGCGGAAAAGACCGGCCGGTGCTGGTGGTGGGCCGGGAGCGCACCGTGCTGCTCGGGCTGATGCTGTCCAGCCAGGAGCATCACGCCGGAGAGCGGGAGTGGGTCGGAATCGGTTCGGGTGACTGGGATTACGAGGGTCGCGAGAGCTGGGTGCGGCTGGACCGGGTGCTCGACGTGCCCGAGGAAGGCATCCGCCGCGAGGGCGCGATCCTGGACCGCGAGACCTTCGACGTGGTGGCCGCCCGGCTACGCGCGGAATACTCGTGGCGCTGAGTGGTCTCCACGACCGCCGGGGCCGAGTCGTTCAGCCCTGGGTGATGTAGGACTGCAGCTGCTGCTGCTCGGCCTCCAGTTCGCCCATCCGCGTCTTGACCACATCGCCGATGCTGACGATGCCGACCAGCTTCTTGCCTTCCAGCACCGGCACATGGCGCACCCGGTTCTGAGTCATCAGCACACTGACGCTGTCGACGGTGTCCGATTTGGTGCAGGTGGCAACGGCGCTGGTCATGATCTTGGAGACGGGCCGGGACAGCACGCTGGCGCCGTGTACGTGCAGCTGACGCACCACGTCGCGTTCGGAGACGATGCCGGCCACGCCGTCGTCACCCACCACCACCATGGCGCCGATGTTCTGCTCCGCCAAGCCGGCCAACAGTTCCCGGACTGTCGCGTCGGGGTGGATCGTCGTCACCGCCGCACCCTTATTCCGCAAGACGTCCACGATCCGCATCTGGCCTCCCATGCCTTGTGATCCAATTCACTCAGGCTACGACTTAGTGGCGCGGCGGGAAAGACGCCCCCGCCATCCGTACCCGCGTCGAATCAACCGGATGGTGGATACGCAATTCCCAGCCGACTTGCAAAGATGTTGCCCATGATCGAGGTCACGCTACTTGGCACCGGAAGTCCCGTCCCCGACCCGAACCGGGCCGGGCCCGCGACCCTGGTGCGCGCCGGCGAGCAGGTGTTCCTGGTGGACTGCGGGCGGGGCGTGCTGCAACGCGCGGCGGCGGTCGGGGTGGCAGCCGCCGGATTATCCGGCCTGTTGCTCACCCACCTGCACAGCGACCACATCGCCGAACTGGGCGATCTGCTGATCACGAATTGGATCACCACCTTCACCCCCGATCCCCCGCCGCTGCAGATCATCGGCCCGCCGGGCACCGCGGAGGTGGTGGAGCTGACGCTCAAGGCGTTCGGCCACGACATCAGCTACCGGATCGCCCACCACGCCGACCTGAACGCCCCGCCGTCGGTCGAGGTCCACGAGCACACCGACGGCGTGGTGTGGGACCGTGACGGCGTCACCATCCGGGTCGCGCCCACCGATCACCGCCCGGTGGCGCCGACGATCGGCTTCCGCGTCGAGTTCGACGGTGCGTCGGTGGTGCTGGCCGGCGACACGGTGCCGTGCGCGAGTCTGGACGCACTGGCTGCCGGCGCAGACGGGTTGGTGCACACCGCGATCCGCAAAGACATCCTGACCCACGTGCCGCAGCAGCGGGTCAAGGACGTCTGCGACTACCACTCATCGGTGGCGGAGGCGGCCGCGACGGCGGCCCGTGCCGGGGTGGCGACGCTGATCCTGACGCATTACGTACCGCCGCTGGTGGCAGGCCAGGAGGACCAGTGGCGAGCGCTGGCGGCCACCGAGTTCAGCGGGCAGATCGAACTCGGCGACGACCTGCACCGGGTCGAGGTGTCGGCGCGCCCCTAGCGGCGGTCGAGTCGTGCCGAATTTCTGGCCGGCGACGATCTGGACGTGCAAACGCGGGTCTTGGGGCTCGCAGCGAGGTACGATCCGCTTCTGCCGTTCTCGAATCAGAGGTGCTGGATGTCGTACGTCGTCGCGGGCCCCGGGGCGCTGGCGGCTGCGGCCGCTGACTTGGCCGGCATCGGTTCGGCGATCGACGCCTCCAACACCGGGGCGGCCCAGCAGACCGCTGGTGTGCCGGCAGCGGCCGCTGACCAGGTGTCGGCGGTCGTGGCGGCGTTCTGGGGTGCCCACGCGCAGGGTTATCTGCAGATCAGCGCTGCGATGTCGGCCGTCCACGAGCAGCTGGTGCAGCGGCTGGCCGGCGCGGCTGCCAGTTACGCCGACGCCGACGCCGACGCGGCCGCGCCGCTGCGGGACCTGCTCAGCTAGGCCAGCCGGGTGATCTCGACGTCCACGTCGAGGTCGGTGGCGCCCATCCCGGAGTAGATACCCTTCAGCGGCGACACGTCGGCGTAGTCGCGGCCGACGCCCACGCTGATGTACTGCTCGGAGATGTCGGTGTCGTTGGTGGGGTCGTAATTCCACCAGCCGCCCGTCCAGGCCTGAACCCAGGCGTGGCTGCGGCCCTCGACAGTCTTGCCGATCGCCGCCTTGGGTTTGGGATGCAGGTATCCGGACACGTATCGCCCGGGAATTCCCATGCTGCGCAACACGATCAATGTCAGGTGCGCGAAGTCCTGGCACACGCCCTTACCCTGCTCCAGCGCATCAAGCCCCGACGAGTGCACTCCGGTGGTGCCCGGCAGGTAGTCCAGCTCGCTGCGCGCCCACCGGGCCGCGGCCACCACCGCCTCCTGCGGGTCGTGGTTCTTCATGATCCGCTTGCCGACGGCCTCAACGCGTTTGCTGGTCGGGGTGTAGGCGGTGGGGCGCAGCACTTCGTCGAAGCGGTCGATCACGGCCATCGACTTCAGTTCGTCCCAGCCGGCCTTCTCCTCCGGCAACTCCGGGCATTCGGTCTCGACCACCGAGGACGACGTCACCGTCAGTTCGGTGTGCGGCGCGTGCAGGTCGAACGCGGTGACCGCGGTCCCCCAGTAGTCGATGTAGCGGTAGGACCGGGTCGCCGGGATGGTTTCGACGCGGTTGAGGACGACGTTCTGCCGGGTGTTGGAGCGCGGTGTCAGCCGTGCCTCGTTGTAGGACGCCGTCACCGGCGACTGATACGCATAACCAGTGGTGTGCACCACCCGCATCCGCCACATCAGGATTCTCCTCGGCTGTCCAGCGTCTCGACCAGTTCCCCGCGCTGCCGGGCGTCCGTCCACGCCACCCAGGGCGCAGCGTGGAAGTACTGCAGCGCCAACGCATCCCCGACGTCCCGGCAGGTCCGCTGCAGCGCCCCCAGCCTGTTCTCCAGCGTCTCGAGCAGCACCCCGGGCTGGACGAATTCCAGCTCGCTGCGCGCCTTGCCGAGCAGACGCTGCGCTTCGGTGGTGGCCCCGATCCGGCTCTGCGGGTTGTGCAGCAGTTCCTCGAGGTTGTGTTCGGCCAGCTTCAGCGAGTAGAAGACCGAACGCGGGAACAGCCGGTCGAGCAGCATGAACTCGACCACCCGGGCCGCGTCCAGCGCGCCGCGGTAGGTACGCAGATAGGTGTCGTGGGCACCCGCCGAACGCAACAGCGTCACCCAGGCCGGCGACGAGGCGCTGTCCCCGACGCGGGACAGCAACAGCCGCACCGTCATGTCGACCCGTTCGATCGCGCGGCCCAACACCATGAACCGGTAGCCGTCGTCGCGCGACAGGGTGGAGTCGGCCAAGCCGGCGAACATCGCCGCGCGTCCCTCGATGAACGACAAAAACTCATGCGGCCCAAGGCGTTTGGCGGCCCGCTCCCGTTCGGGCAGCGCATGATAGGTGGTGTTGATGCATTCCCAGATCTCGCTGGACGTGACTTCCCTTGCCGACCTTGCATTTTCGCGCGCCGCCGAGATGGCCTCGACGATCGAGCAACCACCGTCGGTGTTGGGGTTGAACGCAACCAGGTCGGTCAGCGACCAGACGTCGAGGCGGTGCTCGGGAGGCTCGATGCCCAGCACCTTGAGCAGCAGGCGGGAGGCCTGGTCGGGGTCGACGCTGGAATCCTCCAGCAAGTGGTGCACCGCCACGTCCAGGATGCGCGCCGTGTCGTCGGCACGCTCGACGTAACGGCCGATCCAGAACAGCGCCTCGGCGTTACGGGCCAGCATCAGTCGCTCGCTTTCTGCTGTTGTTGCTGCTGCGGCTGTTCGTCCTGGGGCGGGTTGATCGGCTGAGCGTGGGTGGTAGCCGGACGAACAGCCTCGGGAGCCTGCTCGGGCACGGCCCGCGGCAGCGACCGCACCACCTGGGCGCGACCCAGCTCACGACCGGCCCCCGAGGCCCGCGACGCCAGCACCCAGGTGTCCTTGGAGCCGCCGCCCTGGCTGGAGTTCACCACCCGCGAGCCCTCGACCAGCGCGGTTCGGGTCAATCCGCCGGGCAGCACCCACACCTCGTTGCCGTCGTTGACCGCGAACGGCCGCAGGTCCACGTAACGCGGCGCCAGCGAGTCGCCGATCCGGGTCGGCACCGTCGAGAGCTCCATGACCGGTTGGGCGATCCACGATCGCGGATCTTCGCGGATCTTCTTGGCCAGCGCGGTCAATTCCTTCTCCGAGGCCTCCGGGCCGAACACGATGCCGTACCCGCCGGAGCCTTCCACCGGCTTGATCACCAATTCGTGGATCCGGTCGAGCACCTCCTCGCGCTCGTCGTCCAGCCAACAGCGGTACGTTTCCACATTGGCCAGCAGCGGCTTTTCGCCCAGGTAGTACTCGATGATGGTGGGCACGTAGGTGTAGACCAGCTTGTCGTCGCCCACGCCGTTGCCGATCGAGCTGGAGATCACCACGTTGCCGGCGCGGGCGGCGTTGACCAGCCCGGCCACCCCCAGCACCGAGTCGGCGCGGAACTGCAGCGGATCCAGGAACGTGTCGTCGATGCGCCGGTAGATGACGTCGACCTGCCGCTCCCCCGCGGTGGTGCGCATGTAGACCTGGTTGTCCCGGCAGAACAGGTCGCGGCCCTCGACCAGCTCCACACCCATCTGCCGGGCCAGCAGCGAGTGCTCGAAATACGCCGAGTTGTAGACGCCGGGAGTCAGCACCACCACGGTCGGGTCGGCTTCGTTGGTGGCCGCCGAGTTGCGCAGCGCCCGCAGCAGGTGGGCGGCGTAGTCGTCGACGGTGCGCACCCGGTGGGTGGCGAACAGGTTCGGGAAGACCCGGGCCATGGTGCGCCGGTTCTCCATGACGTAGGACACACCCGACGGCGACCGCAGGTTGTCTTCCAGGACCCGGAAGTCGCCTTTCTCGTCGCGGATCAGGTCGATGCCGGCGACGTGGATGCGTACTCCGTTGGGCGGGACGATCCCGACAGCCTCGCGGTGGAAGTGCTCGCACGAGGTGATCAGCCGGCGCGGGATGACGCCGTCGCGCAGGATCTCCTGGTCACCGTAGATGTCGTCGAGGTACATCTCGAGGGCCTTGACCCGCTGGGTGATGCCGCGCTCCAGACGCGTCCATTCGGCGGCCGAGATCACCCGCGGCACCAGATCCAGCGGGAACGGCCGCTCCTGGCCCGACAGCGAGAACGTGATGCCCTGGTCGATGAACGCCCGGCCCAGTGCGTCGGCCCGGGCCTTCAGCTCCGAGGCGTCGGTGGGCGCCAGCTCGGCGTAGATGCCCTTGTAGGGGCCGCGCACGTTGCCCTGGGCGTCGAACATCTCGTCGAAAGCCAACGAATAGACCGGATCACAGGTGTTATAGCCCTCGAAAATGCGCTCGGAACGGGCGCGTGACCGGTGCGGGGTTGCTTCGATCTGATTCGAAAGGCTCACCTGTGTCACTCTGCCTCAAATCCCCTATTCCAGCAGGCCCAGAGTTCGTCTTTTGGGCGAAAACGTAACCGACTGCTAACCTGAGCAGTCGCTGTCGGGTTGCAGGCATACCCCGGGCAAAGCCAAATCGAAACGGACTAAGGAACTACACGCGTGGCCAACATCAAGTCGCAGCAGAAGCGCAACCGGACTAACGAGCGCGCCCGGCTGCGCAACAAGTCGGTGAAGTCTTCGCTCCGTACCGCCATTCGCGCGTTCCGGGAAGCCACCCACGCCGGTGAGAAGGACAAGGCCGCTGAGCTGCTGGTGTCGACCAGCCGCAAGCTGGACAAGGCCGCGAGCAAGGGCGTGATCCATAAGAACCAGGCCGCCAACAAGAAGTCGGCGCTGGCGCAGGCGTTCAACAAGCTCGGCTGAGCTTTCCGCCCCTTTTTAGACCATTCGTTCCCAAAGCCGATCCGACGGTCAATCCGAGACCAGTTCGGCCACCTGTCGCACCGCCGCTTCCAGCGCGTAGTCGGCGTCCGCCACGGCACCTTTGACGTTGGCGTTGAGTGTTGCGACCACTCGCATCGCGGTCGCCAGCCGCTCCCGTGACCAGCGACGGGCCTGCCGCTGCGCCTTCTGCACCCGCCAGGGCGGCAACTTGAGCTGACCGGCCAGCCGGTACGGGTCACCCGACTGCGCCTGCACCAGGCCGATGGTGTGGATGGCTTCGGCGAGGGCATCGGCCAGCACCACCAACGGTTCGCCGCGCATCATCGCCCAGCGCAGTGCTTCGGCCGCGCCCGAGACGTCCCCGGCCACCGCCTTGTCGGCGATGTCGAAGCCCTTCACCTCGGCTTTGCCGCTGTGGTAGCGCCGGACCGCCGGTTCGTCGACGTCGCCGCCGGTGTCGGCGACCAGCTGCGAGCAGGCCGACGCCAGCTCCCGGATGTCGGAGCCGACGGCGTCGAGCAAGGCCGTCACGGTGTCGTCGTCGACCCTGACCTTCAACGAGCGAAACTCGGCCCGGACGAAGTCGGCGCGCTCGCCGGCTTTGGTGATCCGGGCGCACGGATGCACTTGGGCGCCCAGCGACTTCAGCTCCGCCGCCAGCGCCTTGGCGCGTCCACCCCCGGAGTGCACGACGACCAGCACAGTGCCCGGCGGCAGATCCGCGGCGGCCGCGGCGATCAACGTGGCCGCGTCTTTACCGGCTTCGGCGGCGGCTTCGAGTACCACGATCCGCTCCTCGGCGAACAGCGAGGGGCTCAGCAACTCGGTCAGCTCGTAGGTGCTGACGTCGCCGGCGCGCATCCGGTTGACCGGGATGTCCGCTATTCCCGATTCGGCACCCAATGCCGTGCCCGTGCGCTGGCGGGCCGACCGCAGAATCTGCGCGACGGCCCGCTCGATCAGCAGGTCCTCTTCCCCCAGGACCAGGTGCAAAGACGAAACCTCGCTCACGACACGATGGTGTCACGGCGCCACGACGGCCCGGCTCCGGAGGTGACGCTCACCGCCCCGCCAATCCGGACAGCGACCACGCCGCCAGGCAGATCACGCCGGTGACCGCCGCCGAGCCCAAGGCGACGCGGAACCAGTGCCATCGCCACATCGCCGCGGCCAGCACGGTGGTGCAGCCGACTGTGAGCAGGCCGGCGACCCCGGAGGGCACCGGCACACTGGCCGCGGGCACCCCGGCTGCCCACCGTGCGATCCGCAAGACCCACCACACCTCCGGCCCGGTGAATCGGATCAGTAGCTGCGCGCCGGCCGGCCAGCACCCGGCCAACACCGCCGCCGCGGTGCCCAGCACGGTGATCGGGGCGATGGCCGGCGCCGCCAGTAGGTTGGCGGCGACGGCCACCAGACTGAACCGTCCCGAGATGGCGGCGACCAGCGGCGCCGTCACCAGCTGGGCGGCCCCGGCGACCGCGACCGCGTCCGCGAGTGGCTTGGGCCAGCCCCGATCGGCCAGGCGGCGCGACCATCCGGGCGCGACGACCACCAGCGCGGCCGTCGCGACCACCGACAGGGCGAAACCCAGGTCGACCGCCAGCTGCGGCGCCGCGACCAGCAGCACCAACACCGTTGCCGCCAGTGCCGGTATCGCCTGACGGCGCCGCGAGGTCAGCATCGCCAGCAGCGTGATCGCGGCCATCACCGCCGCCCGCAACACGCTGGCCGTCGGCTGCACCACGATCACGAACCCCACCAGCGCCAAGCCGGCCAGCGCTACGGCGGCCCGCGGTCCGACCAGCCGCGCCGAGAACAGCACCGCCGCGCACACGATCGTCACGTTGGCGCCCGAGACCGCGGTCAGGTGCGTCATCCCGGCGGTGCGGAACTCGGCGCTGGTCCCCGCGGGGACCAGCGTGCTGTCGCCGAGTACCAGCGCGGGCAGCATCGCCGCCTGGTCGGCCGGCAGCACCGTACGAACCGCCGCGGCGAATCGGCTACGCACGGCGTGCGCGGCACGCTGTACCGACCCGGCCTCACCCAGGGCCGGCGGACCTGTCGCGGTCAGCACCGCGACGGTGAGGTCGTGGCGGGTCGGGCGGGTGATGCGTGCGGTGAAGCGGACCGGCCGGCCCACGGCGAGCTCCCCGTATCCCTGCTCAGCGGCGCGGGCGAAAACCACGACCCGGCCCGATATTTCGTCGTCACGCAGCCGCAGCAACGTCGCCCGGAACATCAGCCGGCCGCTGCCCAGCGTCAGCGGGCTTTCGCTGGGCATGACCGTCACCGGAGCGACGGTGCCGAAAGTCGCGGTGATCGGGTGGTGCGCGACCGCATCCGCCCGCAATGCGACCGCCAGGCCGTAGCCCGCACCCACCACGCCGATCGCCAGCAGACCGGCGCCGACCGCGGCCAGCCGAGCGCCCGGACGGCCCCGCGCCCGCCACCACAGCAGGCCCGACCCGACGGCCAGCACCGCGCAGCACCCGGCCAATACGGCGCCGATCGGCCAGACGATCCCCGCCGCGGTGACCGCCCAGCAGGCCAGCGCGGCCGGGACCAGGCGCACGTCCAGGTCCACCACCGGACTGGTCTCCGGGCCGGCCACCGGGGTCAGACACGGACCAGGGCGCGCAGCTTGTCCAGCCGCGCCGGGCCGATACCCTCGACCTCCCCCAGACTGGTCGACGGTGGTGAATCGGCCGTTGGCCTGTCGCCACGCCACGATCGCGGCCGCGGTGACCGGGCCCACGCCGGGCAGGGCGTCGAGCTGCTCGACGG
This sequence comes from Mycobacterium kiyosense, assembly GCA_021654635.1. Classification (NCBI taxonomy): domain Bacteria; kingdom Bacillati; phylum Actinomycetota; class Actinomycetes; order Mycobacteriales; family Mycobacteriaceae; genus Mycobacterium; species Mycobacterium kiyosense. The sequence continues at coordinate 2,104,225 of AP025179.1, read as the reverse complement.
TCGCGGTGTTCAGGTCCAGCGGCTCCTTGGGCGCCGGCCTCGGCCTACCCGAAGTGGGCGCCGCGGTCGCCGGCGCGGTGGGCGCGCCGGTGCCCACCGAACTGCCCAACACCGGCGGTTTGCCCGACGGCGACGCCAGACCGACCACGATCTGCTCACCATCACCGACCGGGCGGGCCATATTCAGCCCCACCATGTCCGCACCGTCGACCGCCCCACCGGCCGCCTGCACCGCATCGGCGACGCGTGCGCCCGGCGCCAGCGTCACCACCCCGGGTTTGTGCACCAGACCCACCACGCTGACCACCACCGGACCGGCCGGCGGGGCGACAGTCGTGGACGATCTGGCGGACGAAACCCGTTCTACCGGTGGCAGTTTGGCCGAGCTGACCGGGGCCGGGCGGTCGCGCACCAGGGTGAACACGGTGATCAGCACCGCCAGCGCGGCGATCACCGCCAGTGCGAAGGCCCCGGCCCGGCCCGGATCGGCGCGCACCCGGTCGACCAGACCGCGCCCGCGTGAGCTCTCGGGCAGCCAGCGCGGCAGCAGGGAGTTCGGGTCGTCCTGCTCCTCGTCCCGGCCGTCGCCCGCGACCGGGTCGTCGGGCCCGGAGTCCGGGCCGTCGCTGTCTGGTTCGGCACCCAACCGGCGGTGCAGTCTCTCGGCAGGAAGTTCCGTTCGCATGAGCCGACGGTAGGCGCGCGGACCGTCGCAGCGACCCGCCGAAGGCGCCGCTCACCGCCCCGCTGTGGATTAACCCGAGGCTGTGCACGAGCGCTCGGTCGGATCAGTCAAGATGGAACCGGCGCGCACGACCACAGGAGGCTGCAATGAAGCTGGCGCTCACCCCCGACGAAGCCGCGTTCCGCGACGAACTTCGTACCTTTTTCACCACCAAGGTCCCCGCCGACGTCCGCGAGCGGGTACGCAACGGCCAATCGCTGACCCGCGAGCAGATCGTCGACAATCACAAGTTGCTGCACGAGAACGGGCTGGCCGTACCCGGTTGGCCCGTCGAATGGGGCGGCAAGGATTGGACACCCACCCAGTCGCAGATCTACAACGACGAGATGCAGCTGGCCAGTGTGCCCGAGCCGCTGAACTTCAACACCAAGATGGTCGGGCCGGTGATCGCCGAGTTCGGGTCGCAGGAGATCAAGGAGCGGTTCCTACCGCCGACCGCCGCCCTGGACATCTGGTGGTGCCAGGGCTTCTCCGAGCCCGAAGCCGGCTCGGACCTGGCCTCGTTGCGCACCACCGCGGTCCGCGACGGCGACAGCTATGTGGTCAACGGGCAGAAGACGTGGACGACGCTGGGCCAGTACGCGGACTGGATCTTCTGCCTGGTGCGCACCGACCCGCAGGCGCCCAAGCGTCAGGCCGGCATCTCGTTCCTGCTGATGGAGATGGACACCCCGGGCATCACGTGGCGACCGATCAAGCTGATCGACGGCGGCGTCGAGGTCAACGAAGTCTTCTTCTCCGACGTCCGAGTGCCCGCCAATCAGCTTGTCGGAGAAGAGAATCAGGGCTGGACGTATGCGAAGTTCCTGTTGGGCAACGAACGCACCGGCATCGCGCAGGTCGGCCGCACCAAGGTGCGGCTGGCCGAGGTGAAGCGGCACGCGAAAGCGAACGGGCTGATCGACGACCCGCTTTTCGCCGCCCGGCTGGCTGAGGCCGAGAACGAGATCCTGGCACTGGAACTCACTCAGGCCCGGGTGGTTTCGGGGTCCTCGGGCGGTAAACCGAACCCGGCGTCCTCAGTGCTCAAACTGCGCGGCAGCCAGCTGCAGCAGCTTTCCACCGAGTTGATGGTCGAGGTCGCCGGCGCCGACGCGCTACCGGTCAACGGTGACGGGATCGCCTCACCGGCCTGGGCGCAAAGCAGTGCCCCGCACTACCTCAACTACCGCAAAACCTCAATCTACGGCGGCAGCAACGAGGTTCAGCGCAACATCATCGCGTCCACCATTCTCGGATTGTGAGGCAGTCATGGACTTTCAGTTGAGCGAAGAGCAGACGCTGCTGCGCGACACCACCCGCGAATTGCTGTCGCGCAGCTACGACCCGGAGAGCCGCAATAAGGTGATCGACACCGAACTCGGCTGGAGCCGCGAGGTGTGGAATCAGTTGGCCGAGACCGGGATTCTGGGCCTCGGCTTCGACCCCGACGAGGCCGGGCAGATCGAGATCATGGTGGTGCTCACCGAATTCGGCCGCCGGCTGGCGCCCGAGCCCATCGTGCATGCTGCGTTGGCGCCCGGCGCGCTGATCGCCGAGCTGGGCAACGACCGGCAGCGGGAAATCCTCGACGAGGTGTCCGCGGGGCAACGGTTGCTGGCGTTCGCCCACCTAGAGCCCGGCCAGCGTGGCGCCGCCGCTGAGATCACCACTAAAGCTGTGCAACAAGGCGATTCGTGGGCCATCAGCGGACGCAAGAACCCGGTACCGGCGGGCGACAGCGCCCAGACGCTGGTGGTCAGCGCGGCGCTGCCCGACGGCGGCACCGGCCTGTTCCTGGTCGACGCGGGCGCGGCGACGCGCAAATCCTATGCCACCTTCGACGGTCAGCGCGGCGCCCAAATCGACTTCGACGCAACCGCCGCCGAGCCGCTCGGGTCGGCGGGACAGGACGCTTCCGAAGCCGTCCGCAACGCCGTCATCCGCATCCAGTCGGCGCTGTGCGCCGAGGCGCTGGGTGCAATGGAGGAAGCGCTGCGGCTGACCACCGAATACCTCAAGACCCGCAAGCAGTTCGGGGTGACTCTCAACAAATTCCAGGCGCTGACCCAACGCGCCGCTGACATGTACGTGTCGCTGGAACTGGCGCGCAGCATGACCCTCTACGCCGCCATGTCGATCGCCGACGGCAACTACGATCCGCTGATCGCCGCGCGCGCCAAGCTGCAGATCGGCCGCTCCGGCCGGCACATCGGCCAGGAGGCCATCCAACTACACGGCGGCATCGGCATGACCGCGGAGTACCCGGTGGGCCATTACACCGCGCGTCTCACCGCGATCGACAACACGCTCGGTACCGCCGGAGATCAGCTGCGGGTGCTCATCGACCACGTCGGCGATTACGACCTGGCCAAGCTGTAGGCGGCCGTGGCCGAGCTGTCCGACCGAGTGGTCGCCTTCCTGTCGGAGGGCACCCGCACCGGGATGCTGGGCTTCGCAGCCTCGGACGGACGCCCGCTGGTGGCGCCGGTGTGGTTCGTCGTCGACGACGGGGCCCTGGTGTTCACCACCGACAGCCGGACCGCGAAAGGCCGTGCACTGCAACGTGATCCGCGGACCACGATCTGCGTCGACGACCCGCACCCGCCCTACTCGTTCGTGCAGGTGCAGGGCCTGGCCTCGCTGAGCGAGGACCCCGGGCAGCTGTTGGACATCGCGACCCGGACCGGCGCCCGGTACATGGGCGCCGACCGGGCCGAGGAGTTCGGCCGCCGCAATGCCGTGCCCGGCGAGCTGGTGGTGCGGCTGCGGCCCACCAAGGTGATCGCCGGTTTCGACATCAGCGACTGACGCGCGCCCGCCTCAGTCAACCGGCGCCGGTTCGGGCTCCGGTTCGGCCGCACCGACGGGTTCGGCCTGGCCGGCGGCTTCCGGTGCCCCGTCCTGCTGAACAGGAACGGCCTCGCCGTCGGCCTCCGGCAACTGCTCGGCCAGATACTCCGCCAGCGACCTGATCGTCGGGTAGTCGAAGACCGCGGTGGCGCTGATCGTGAACGCGCCACCGAACTGGGCGTGCAGCCGGTTGCGCAGCTCCACCGCCATCAGCGAGTCGGTGCCCAGGTCCAGGAACCGGCTGGTGGCTGCGGGCGGCTGAGCCAGTCGCAGGAACTGTTGCACCTCCTGCTGCAGATACTCGGTGATGAAGTCGGCGCGCTGGGCCTCGGGCACCTCGTAGAGCTGCCGCAGCAGCTCGCTGTCGCCCGTCGTCACGGTGGCGTCGCTGGGCAGCAGGTGGTCCAGAATCGGTGGGCGTGAACCCCCGAGCATCTTCGCCGCCCGCTGCCAGTTGGCCTTGATGACGGTGACCTGCCCGGTCCCGTGCGCGACGATTTCGCCGAGCGCGCTGAGCGCTGCCGAGGGTTCCAGCGGAAGCAGGCCCTGCGCACCGAGATTGGCGCGCGCGGCCTGCGAGGCCGCCATCCCGCCCTTGCCCCAGGGACCCCAGTTGACCGCGGCCACCGGCAGCCCGCGCGCCTTGCGGTAGGCGGCGAGCCCGTCGAGCACGGCGTTGGCGGCCGCGTAGTTGGCCTGGCCAGGTGAACCCAGCACGCTGGACGCCGAGGAATACAGCAGGAAGAAGTCCAGCTCGTCGGCCGCGGTCAACCGGTGTAAATGCCACGCCGCCAAAGCTTTCGGCTGCAACGTCGTCTGGAAGTGTGCCCAGTCCTGCGTAGTCAGCAGCGCGTCGTCGAGCACGCCCGCCAAATGCGCCACCCCCGCCAGCGGAGGCAATTCCGCCCGGATCCGCTCCAGCAGTTCCGCGGCCGCCGACTCCTCGCCGACATCGGCGGCGAAGATGTGGACCCGGCACCGGTAGCGCTCACTGATGTCGGCGATGGCCCGCTGCGCGTCGGCATCGGGTGCGCGCCGACTGGTCAGCACGATGTCACCGGCCCCGAGTTGGGCGAAGTGGGCGGCCGTGTGCAGACCGAGGGCACCCAGACCACCGGTGATCAGGTAGGTCCGATCACCGTGCAGCTGCAGCGGTTTGGGCATCTGCAACACGATCTTGCCGATGTGCCGTGCCTGCTGCATGCGGCGGAACGCGGTCTTGGCCTCGGTCAGCGGGTAGATCTCCACCGGCAGCGGTGACCACTCGCCGCGGGCCAGCCCGTCGGACACCTCGACCAGCAGCCGCTGGATGTGCGCGGGGTCGGACATGATGGTGCCGTCCAGCGCGACGATCTCGTAGCCGATGTCGGGACGTTCGGCCGCCATCTGCTCCGGCGACCAGATGTCGCGCTTGGCGATCTCGGCGAACCGGCCGTTGCGGGCGGTGGCCCGCACGGTCGCCGCGACGAAGCCCTCATTCGTCAAGCTGTTGAGCACCACGTCGACACCGGCGCCGTCGGTATCGGCCAGGATCTGATCGGCGAAATCCGTACTGCGCGAATCGTAGACGTACTTCACACCCAACTTGCGCAGCATCGCGCGCTTGTAGGTGCTGGCGGTGGCGAAGACCGTGGCGCCGTGCTGCTGTGCCAACTGGACCGCGGCCAGTCCCACGCCACCGCTGGCCGCGTGCACCAGCACCCGGTCACCGGGACGCAGCTGGGCCCAGTCGAACGCCAGCCGCGCGGTCAGGGCGGCGGCCGGGATACTGGCCGCGTCGACCGCGCTCAGCCCGTCGGGCACCGGCGCCAGCAACTGCGCCGGCACGTTCACCCGGCTGGCGAACGCGCCCTGCATGAAGCCCATGACGCGCTGCCCGACCTCGAATCCTGTTACCCCGCTGCCCAACTCGGTGACGATGCCGGAGAAGTCGCCGCCGATCAGCCCCGGGTCGCCTGGATAGAGGCCGAGCACGTTGAGCACATCGCGGAAGTTCAGGCCGGCGGCCTCCACCCGGATCTGCACCTGACCCCCGCTGGGCGGCGAGACCTCAGACTCGACCAGGCGCAAGTTGTCGATCGCGCCGCGTTCGGTCGGCGCCAGCACGTAGTCGGTCGCGCGCGGCACCGCGAGTTGGCCGCTGCGGGCCCACGGCATCAGTCGCGACACCAGGTATTTGCCCTGCCGCAGCGCAAGTTCGGGCTCCTCGACCGGTGCGCCGAGCAGCCCCGCCAGCGCGCGCACGGCCTCGTCGGATCCGTCGTGGTCGACGAGCCGGCAGCGCAGGATCGGTTGTTCGGCGATGATGGTGCGGCCCAGCCCCCACAGCGCCGACTGCACCGGATCGACGGGTTCGCCGGGTTCGGCGGCCACGGCCCGTTCGGTGACGATCCACAGTCCGTTGACCAGCTTGACCGTGTCGTCGGCGAGTAAGGGTTGCACGACGTCGAGCACGTTGCCGATCTGGGTCTGCAGCCGGGCGGCGAACTCGGCGCTGGACTCCTCGGTGGCCGGACTTCCGCTGGCGCGCAGCACGATACCGGTGATCGGCATGCCACGCTCCTGCGCCTGGGCGATCAGCTCACTCCACTGCTGGGCGTCGGCATCCCGGTCGACGCGCAGACAGCCCGGCAGCTCGGCCGCCAGCTCGTCGAACCCGGCGACAACCCAAGTGCCGCTTGTGCTCTGGGCACCGTCGGCGGCCGGCGGGGGGATCTCGTGCCAGCCGAGGGTGTAGAGCAGCCGGGTCGCGTCGCCACCCAGCCCGCGCAACAGCGCCTCGCGCGGCGCGCGCTTGACCGTGAAGTCGCGGATGCCGCCCAACAGTCGACCGTCCCGGTCGACGAAATCGAGGTCGAACACCTGCGTTTCGCTGTCGAGTGCGCCCGGGGCCTGAGCGTCGCCGTGCCACTTCGCGCGGCAGAAGAACCGCCGTGGCATCCGCTCGCGCAGCATCACCCGGCCGTACCGCAACGGCAGGAACAGGTCGGCCACTCCGTGTTCGGCGGCCAGCAGCGCCGGGAACGCAGGGAAGGCGACCCCGGTGCACAGGTCCAGCAACACCGGGTGGATCGGCTCGATGCCGAGTTGCTCGGAGAGCTCGTCGCCCACCACGACGTCGCCGATCGCTTCGCCCTCACCGACCCACAGTGATTTCAACGACGTCGACCAGGTGGGCCCCCCAGGCCAGTTCCATGTCGGCGAAGGTCTCGAACAGCTGTTGCGGTCGAGTGCGGTTCAACCGCTCGGTTGCCGCGTCGACGGAATCCTCGGGATCCAGCGCCGTCTCGTCGTCCAGGCCGGTGACCACGGTGCCGTCGGCGTTGAGCGACCAGTCGGCATCGCGCACCCCGTAGGGGCGACTGTGCACCCGGAAGGTGAACCCGCTGCCATCCTCGGTCGGACTCAGCGTCAGCTGTACCTCTCGAGAACTCTTCTCCGGCAGGATGATCGGTTCATAGAAGAAAACGTCTTGCACCCGAGCCGGCGGTCCGACGGCGGCAAGCGCCATGGCCGCGTACGTCGCGCCCGGCACGACCACGGTGCCGTAGATGACGTGATCGGACAGCCAGGGCTGGGACTTGACCGACAGCTTGCTGGTGTAGACGGCATCTCCGGAAGCGAGATCCTTTGCGCTACCGAGGATTCCGGAAACCGCCCCACCGTCGCCGCCGCCGATGATGCCCGATGCCTTGGGCCAGAAGTGACGGCGCTGGAACGGATAGGTCGGCAGTTCGAGCCGGTTGCGGGCACCGTGATGCAGCTTGCCGAAATCGGGACGATGCCCCGAAACATATGCGGCGGCAACTGCTTCGGCGATCTGGCGGCGCGCGTCGGCGCCTTTGCGCAGGGAGACGATCGCACGCGGAGCCGGCGAGTGCTCGGGCCAGACCTGCACCGCAGCCGCGGTCAGGATGGGTTGCGGACCGAGTTCCATCAGCACCGTGCAGCCCAGCTGCGCGACGGTGCGCACACTTTCGGCGAACTGCACCGGCTGCCGGGAATGGCGCCGCCAGTATTGGGCGTTGAGCGGCGTCTCCGCGGTGAGCACCGCGCCGGTGCGGTTGCAGACCAGCGGCCGGGTGGGGATCCCGAACTGGAACCCTGCGGCGTACGACTCGAATTCGTCCAGCGCCGGTTCCAGCAGCTCGGAGTGGAAAGCGTGACTGGTTTCCAGCCAGTTGCAGCGGATCCCTTCGTCGCTGAAGGCGGCGACGACCTGCTCGAGATCCTCGCCCGGACCCGAGAGCACCGTGTTGGGCCCGTTGTAGGCGGCGACCGAGACCCGCGGGTACTTGTCGGCGACGGACTCCACGTGCCCGGGGTCGGCGAAGACGGCGACCATCCGGCCGCCCGCGGGCAGCTCGCCGAACAGCCGGCCGCGTTCGGCGATCAGCCGGGCACCGTCCTCGAGGCTGAACACCTCGGCCACGCACGCGGCCGCGTACTGGCCCACGCTGTGCCCGAGCACCACGTCGGGCTCGATCCCCCAGGACTGCCACAACCGCGCCAGGCCCATCTCCACGGCGAACAGCGCCGGCTGCGCAAAAGAGGTGTGCCGCAAGGTTTCTGCGCTGTCCCGATCGGTGGCGAACACGGTCTCCAGCAACGGACGCGGCAGCAGCCCGTCGACCGCCGCCGCGCAGCGCCGCAGCACGTCGGCGAAGACCGGTTCGGCGTCGAACAATTCGCGCGCCATCCCCGGGTACTGGCTGCCCTGGCCGGTGAACAACCATGCCGTGGTCGGCGGATCGCCGCACTCACCGCGCAGCACGCCCGGCCGCAGCCGGTTCTCGGTCAGCTCGACCAGCAGGTCGCGGGCGTTCTGCACCGTTGCGGCACCCGGTTCGAAGACCAGGGCGGCCCGGTGCTCGAACTGCGAGCGGCCGACCCCGGCGGTGAAGCAGACGTCGGCGACGTCGACGTCGGGGTGGGCGTCCAGCCATTCCAGGTACCGGTGCGCCAGCGCTGTGAGCGCCTGCGGCGAACGCGCCGACAGCGGCAGAATGTTGACCGTCTCGACGACGTCCTGGGGCGCTGCGAGATCGGCTGACTCGCCGGCCGAGATGTCCGACTCGACCTCCTCGGTGACCGGCGCCGGCGCCTCCTCGATCAGCACGTGCGCATTCGTCCCGGTGAACCCGAAGGAACTCACTCCGGCGCGGCGCGGCCTGCCGTTGGTGTGCCACGGGGTGGGCGTGTCCACCACCCGCACCGGCAACGAGTTCCACGGAATGTGCGGCGACGGCTTCTCGAAATGCAGTATCTGCGGCAGCATTTCGTGCTGCAACGACAGCACGACCTTGATCAGCCCGGCGATCCCCGCGGCGGATTCCAGGTGGCCGATGTTGGTCTTGACCGATCCCAGCAGCAGCGGGCGATCCGGGTCGCGGCCGTCACCGTAGACCGCGGCGGCGGCCTGCACTTCGATCGGGTCGCCCAGCGCGGTGCCGGTGCCGTGCGCCTCGAGGTAGTCGACGTCGCCGCCGACGAATCCGGCACGTGCCAGCGCCGCGGCGATCAGGCGTTGCTGCGCGCCACCGTTGGGCACCGTCAGACCGCTGGAGGCACCGTCCTGGTTGACCGCGCTGCCCCGGATGACGGCACAGACCCGGTCGCCGTCACGCTGGGCATCGCTGAGCCTCTTGAGCACCAGGATGCCGCAGCCTTCGCTGCGCACGTAGCTAGCCGTCGGCTGCGGCGTCGAAGGTCTTGCAGCGCCCGTCCGGCGAGAGCATGCGCGCCCGGGAAGCCGCCACGATGGAGGCCGGACTCAGCAGGACGTTGACCCCACCGGCGAGCGCCAGATCGCAGTCGTTGGAGTGCAGCGCCTGACAGGCCTGGTGCACGGCCACCAACGACGAACTGCAGGCGGTGTCCACCGCGACCGCCGGCCCCTCCAGACCGAGCGCGAAAGCGACCCGACCGGCGATGGCGTTGAGCGCATTGCCGGTGATGAAGTGGGCTTCGATGCTCTCGACGGAGTCCCGGGACAGCAGGTGTGAGTACTCGTTGGCGGCTACGCCCACGAAGATGCCGCTGCGGCTGCCGCGCAGTGCCGCCGGCGAATATCCGGCGCGTTCCAGGCCCTCCCAGACGATCTCCAGCATCAACCGCTGCTGGGGATCTATCCATACGGCTTCGCGCGGTGAGATGCCGAAGAACTCGGGGTCGAATCCGTCGATGCCTTCCAGGTATCCGCCGTTGCGGCTGTAGATCTTGCCCGGTGCCTCCGGATCCGGGTCGTAGAACTCGTCGATGTCGAAGCGGTCGTCGGGGATCTCGCGGATCGCGTCGACGGCGCCGGACAGCAGATCCCAATAAGCGTCGGGGTCCGGTGATCCCGGGAATCGGCAGGCCACCGCGACGATCGCGATCGGCTCGTCGGTGGCGCCGGGCCGCACCGAGGCCGGCCGGGCCGGGGCCGCGGTGGCCGACGCCTGAACGCCCAGCTTCAACACGTCACCGAGCAGGTAGTCGGCCACGTCGACGAGGCGCGGATGATCCATCGCCAGGGTGGCGGGCAGTTCGCGGCCGACGGCCTGCTCGACGCGGCGCCGTAGCTCGACGGCCATCAGCGAGTCCATGCCGAGGTCGAAGAACCCGGCCTCTTCCCGGATCTCCGCCCCGTCGGTGCGGGTCACCTCTGCGACGACGTCGCGCAGGAACTCCACCAGGATCTTCTTGCGCTGCTGCACCGGGGCGGCGGTCAGCTGCTCCACCAATCGGGTAGTCCCCGACGACCCGAACGTCGCCGGCGCCACCGCCGACTCGGGCACCTCGCGCTCCAGGTCGGCGAGGAACGAACGTTTGCCGCCCAGCTGGTACAGCGGCAGGAAGCGGGCCCAATCGATGCGGGCCACCACGCCGTTGGCGCCGTTGGCGCCGTTGCCGCCGGATGCCGCCATGACCTCGGCCATCCCGGCCAATGCGTCCGCGGGCGAGAGGGCCTTGACCCCGCGCTGCTCCAGCCGGGTCCGGGCGTCCTCGTCCGCCATCCCGGTCGTGCCGGCCAGCCAAGGACCGAAGTTCACACTGATCGCGGGCACGCCCTGCTCGCGCAGCCGGTACACCAGCCCGTCGAGGAAGGCGTTGGCCGCGCTGTAGGCGGTCTGCCCGAAACTTCCCCAGACCGCGGCGATCGAGGAGGTGCACAGGAAGAAGTCCAGCTGCAAATCAGCGGTGGCTTCGCTCAAATGCCATGCGCCCCAGACCTTTCCAGCGAACACCCGTTCCACTTCGGCGTCGTCGAGGGTTTGCAGCGGGGTGGTGCCCATCTCGCCTGCGGCATGCACGATGCCGGCCAGCGGCGGCAACTCGGCCGCCACCGTGGCCAGCAGCCGGGCCACGTCGTGCGGATTGGCGACATCGGCTGCGACGACCCGGGTTTGGCAGCCGTGCTGCTGCAGAATCGCGTCGATGCGCGCGCGGGCCGCTTCGCTCGGTGCGCGCCGGCTGGTCAGCACCAGCTGTCGCGCACCTTGGGCAGCCAGGTAGCCGGCGATCTCCAGTCCGACCGCGCCCAGCCCGCCGGTCACCAGATACGTTGCCTCCGAACGCAATTGAAGCGGAATCGCGGTGGGCAGACCGGGCCGGCGCTGCAATCGGGGAACGTAGACGGCCTGCCCCCGCAGCGCGATCTGGTCTTCGCGGGCGCCCGAGTCACGCGGCGCTGCAACGAGTTGGCCGATCAGCCGGGACCATTCGTCGGCACCGCAGTCGGACAGGTCCACCAGTCCGCCCCACACTTGCGGATGCTCCAGTGCGGCGGCGCGACCGAAACCCCACAGGCAGCTCTGCACCGGCGAGACCGCGTCGGTGTCGGTGACCCGTTGTGCGCCACGGGTTATCAGCCAGATGGGGGCACGCAACTCGGCGGCGGCGGCCGCGCGGAACAGGTGCTTGGCGCCGCTCATGACCCGGTGCTGCATGTGCAGCAGCGAGCGCATCGACGGTGCGGTGGACGGCGGCGATGCGGCGCCACCGCCACGTTCGAGAGCCGCGAGGCACAGGATGCGCAGCGACGGCTCCTCGGCGACCGCGGCGCGCAGGGCCACCTCGAGCCGCTCGCAGTCCGCGTCGGACGTGGGCAGACCGAGGACCCGGTAGCGGTGGCCGCGCGCGGTCAGCGCGTCGGTCAGCGGCTGGGACAGATCGGCGTCGTCACCGATCAGCAGCCACGCCGAGCCCTCGCCGGAGTCGGCGCCGGAAACCGCGGACTTCTCCCATCGAATCTCGTACCGGGCATCGGCGATGGACTGCACCGAGCGTTGCCGGTTATGTTGCGCGGCAAGCTTTTTCAAGACATCGGCGGTCTGCTGGTTGGCGGTGTCTCCGTCGAGCAGCGCGACGAGTTCGTCGATCCGGCCGTCTTCGAGCAACCGGACGGCCTCGGTGCGCGCGGCGAGGTCGGCCTGATCACCGTGGTGGCCGGCCGGAGCCCGGTTGTCCCGGAACCAGTAGGAGCGGTGCTGGAACGGATAGGTGGGCAGGTCGAGTTTGTCGGCGGGCCGGTGCTGCAGCGCACCGAAGTCGGGCAGATGCCCGACGGTGTACGCGGTGGCGAGGGCTTCGGTGATCTGGCGGTGATCGGCACCGTTGCGGCGCAACGACGCGATCGCGCGCGGCGCGGTCGCCGGGTCCGGCCAGGCCCGCAGGGCTGCCGCGGTCAACACCGGTTGCGGCCCGACCTCCAGCAGTGCCGCGCAGCCGAGACCGGCAAGCGTGGCAACGCTCTTGGCGAACTCGATCGGCTGGCGGGCATGGCGCCGCCAGTAGCGGGCGTCCAGCTTCACCGTTCTGCCCAGGGCGGCACCGGTGCGGTTGCACACCAAAATCCGTTGCGGCGACCGATATTCGAACCGGCCCGCGTACGACTCGAATTCGTCGAGGGCCGGATCCAGCAGCGCCGAATGGAACGCGTGGCTGGTGTCCAGCCACTCACACCGGACCGCGTCGGCGGTCAACGCGGCCACCGCCCGGTCCAGATCCTCCGCCGGCCCCGACAGCACGGTGTTGGCCCCGTTGTAGGCAGCCACCGACAGCCGCGGGAACTCGTCGGTGAAGCTCTCCACCCGCTCGGCGGCGGCGAAGACGGCGACCATCCGGCCACCGGCCGGCAGGTTGCCGAACAGGCGGCCACGTTCGGCGAGCAGCAACGCGCCGTCCTCGAGGCCGAAGACTCCGGCGACGCAGGCCGCCGAGTACTGGCCGACGCTGTGCCCGAGCACCACGTCGGGTTGCAGTCCCCACGACTGCCAGAGCCGCGCCAGGCCCATCTCGACGGCGAACAGGGCGGGCTGGGCGAAACTGGTCTGCCGCAGCGTCTCGTCGCCGTCGGCGTCGAAGATGACGTCGAGCATCGGCTTGCCGAGCACGTCGTCGACCACCGCCGCGCAACGGGTCATCGTCTCGGCGAACACCGGTTCGGTGTCGAACAACTCGCGGGCCATCCCGGCGAACTGGCTGCCCTGGCCGGGGAACAGCCACGCCGTTTTCGGGACGTCGGCGGACTCGCCGCGCACCAGCCCGGGCGCCGGGCGGTCGTCGGCGAGCGCGGCGAGCAGCTCACTGGCGGACTCGGTGGAATTGACCACCAGCGCCGCACGGTGCTCGAAGTGGGTTCGACCGACGCCGGCGGTGAAACACAGGTCCGCCAAATCGGTTTCGGGATGCGCGCCCAACCACTCGCGGTACCGCTGCGCGAGCTGCACCAACGCCGCCGGCGTGCGCGCTGACAGCGGCAGCAAGCTGTACCGCCGGTCCTCGCGCACCTCGGCCCGAGCAGTGCCGGCCCGGGCCGGTGCCACGGGGGCTTCCTCGATGATCACGTGGGCGTTGGTCCCGGAGAACCCGAACGAGCTGACCCCGGCGATGCGGGGTCTGCCGTTGCGCTCCCACGCGGTGGGTTCCTGCACCACCTTCACCGCGAAGCGGTCCCAGGGAATGTGCGGTGAGGGGGTCCGGAAATTCAGGTGCTGGGGCAGCGCCTCGTGTTCCAGGGCGAGGATGACCTTCATCACGCCCGCGATTCCCGCGGCGGCCTCCAAGTGTCCGATGTTCGTCTTCACCGAACCGATCAGCAGCGGCCGGCCCGGGTCGCGGCCCTGGCCGAGAACGGCCCCGGCGGCCTGCACTTCGATCGGGTCTCCCAGCGAGGTCCCGGTGCCGTGCGCCTCGAGGTAGCCGACATCGCCGGCCGCGACGCCGGCCCGCTGCAGCGCCTCGGTGATCACCCGCTGCTGGGCCACCCCGTTGGGCACCGTCAAACCGCCGGACGCGCCGTCCTGGTTGATCGCGCTGCCACGGATCACCGCCCGAATCCGGTCGCCGTCGCGGATGGCGTCGTCGAGTCGCTTGATGACGATGACGCCGCAGCCCTCGCCGCGCACGTAGCCGTCCGCGGCGGCGTCGAACGTCTTGCACCGGCCGTCCGGCGCGAGCATGTGCGCGTGCGAGAACGTGATCATGGTCGCGGGACTGAGCAGCGCGTTCGCGCCGCCGGCCAGCGCCAGGTCGCACTCGCCGAACCGCAACGCCTGGCATGCCTGGTGGATGGCCACCAGTGAGGAACTGCACGCGGTGTCGACGGTGACCGCCGGGCCCTGCAATCCGAGCCGGTAACTGATCCGGCCGGCCGCCGCGGCGGCCGCCGTCCCGATCGCCATGTACGCCTCGATCTCGGCGTAGTCCAGCTCGTCCGAGGCCATGCCCAGGTAGTCGTGTGTCGACAGGCCGACGAACACACCGGTATTGGAGTTCGCCAGGGTCATCGGCGCGATGCCGGAATGCTCCACCGCCTGCCAGGCCGTCTCCAACAGGAGGCGGTGCTGGGGATCCATCAACCTGACCTCGCGGGCAGACATCCCGAAGAACGGCGCGTCGAACCCCGTCACGTCGTCGACGAAGCCGGCCCGGCGGGCGACCATCTTGCCGGGCGCGTCCGGGTCCGGGTCGAAGAACTCCTCGACGTCCCACCGGTCGCGGGGAATGTCCGACACCGCGTCGCGGCCCTGCCGCAGCATGTCCCAGAACTCGTTCGCGTCGGCAGCGCCCGGGAATCGTGCGGCGTAACCGACGATCGCGAATCCCGATGTCGGAGCCGTCAGATCCTCGACGTCTGCCATGCATTGCCCTCCCTGGTCGGCCGGCCCGGTTGCGCCGCAGTGTGAATCTCCCCCGGCACAGTATGGCAAGCGACACCGACGGCGACAGGGACGCCAAGGATTGTCACAGGATGCCGGTACCGTTCCGGGCGACCGGGACCGGCGGCTGCCTCGCCCACGACAACGGCCACAGCCGGAGCGGTTATCTTGATCTGGGTCGCAGCGCGGCCGCACCGCGGCAGCGCGAACCCCGGGAGGAAATATTGCGCATCGGGAAGATCACGATCGGCACAATCGACCAATGGACCCTTCGGCCGGGCACGGTTATCTCCTGGCATCCGACCGATGCGTCCCGGGAGAAGGCGCGGCAGGCTCCCGTCAGCTCCGTGCCGGTCAGCTACATGCAGGCACAACATCTTCGGAATTATCACGAACGAACGGCTTCAGGTCTCGATTTTTCGCGTCTTATTCTCGCGGGCTGCGAAGTGGCCGGTCACTGCGATATCGACGTGATGGATCGCGCACTCAACGCATACCTGCGCCGCCACGACACTTACCGCAGCTGGTTTGCCCACCACGACGGCGAGTTCGTTCGGCACACCTTGCTCGATCCCGCCGATATCGAATTCATGCCGATAAACCACGGCGAGATGAGCGCCGAGGAAATTCGCGACCACGTAATCGGGACACCCAATCCGCTGGAATGGGGTTGCTTCAGCTTCGGCATCATTCAAAGCCAGGACCACTTCACGTTCTACGCCAGCATCGACCACGTTCACGGCGACGCGACGTTGATCGGCATCACGATGCTGGAATCCCACGCCATGTATCAGTCGCTGACGGCCGGGCACGGCCCGCTCGCCCTGCCCGACACCGGCAGCTATGACGAGTACTGCGTCCAGCAACGCGAGCTCACCTCGCAGTTGACCGTCGACTCGCCGCAGGTGCGGGCCTGGATCGAATTCGCCGAGAACAACGGGGGCAGCTTCCCGGAGTTCCCGCTGCCGCTCGGCAACCCGCTCAAGCCGTCCGGCAGCGACATGCTGACCGAGGTCCTGATGAATCCGGACCAGACGGCCCGGTTCGAAGCGGCCTGCGAGGGTGCCGGCGCCCGCTTCATCGGCGGCCTGTTCGCCTGTATGGCGCTGGTGGAACACGAATTCACCGGTGCCCTGACGTACTACGGCTTGACGCCCCGCGACACCCGCCGCACCTCGGAGAATTTCATGACCCAGGGCTGGTTCACCGGCCTGGTTCCGATCACCGTTCCTATCGTCGCAGCGTCATTCGGTGACGCCGCGTGGGCAGCGCAGAATTCTTTCGACACGGGACTCGAGCTGGCCAAAGTGCCGTACTACCGCGTCCTGGAATTGGCGCCGTGGCTGAACTGGCCCCGACCGAACTTTCCGGTGTCGAATTTCTTGCACGGCGACGCCGCCCCACTCAACGCGGTCCTCGGGGCCGCCGAGATGGGTTATGCGGACAACATCGGCATCTATTCCGACGGCCGGTTCTCATATCAGTTGACTATCTATATCTTCCGGTACGGCGAAGGCACCTCGATGGCGGTGATGTACCCCGACAACCCGGTTGCGCAGAAATCTGTCACTCGTTACGTGGAGGCGATGAAGTCCGTGTGCACCCGCGTCGCGGAGAGCGGCGACTGGGGGCGCGTTGCGTAGTGTGGGGTAGTTCGATGGCTGCTGTACCGACATGCTCGACTTCCGATCAGGCCTCGGCTTTGGCACGGACCGGATCTCCGCGCCACGCAGCACACGGTGTCGCCGGGGGGCGCACGCTGGGACCGGAGGTGGGGACGCTGTGCGACGCCTAGCCGATTTCGTGGTGCGGTGGCCGTGGGTGGTGATCGGGTTCTGGGTCGCGATCGCGGTCGCCCTGCCGCTGACGATGCCGTCGCTGAACGAGATGTCGCAGCAGCACCCGCTTTCCATCCTGCCCAGCGACGCACCGTCGGCCGTCACCGCCCGCAAGATGACCGAGGCGTTTCACGAGTCGAGTTCGGAAAATCTGCTGCTGGTGGTCCTGACCAACGACAAGGGGCTGGGACCGGCCGACGAGGGCGTCTACCGCAAGCTGGCGACTGCGCTGCACGACGACACCCGCGACGTGGTGATGGTGCAGGACTTCATCGCCACGCCGCCCCTTCGACCGGTGTTGACCAGCAAGGACAACAGGTCCTGGGTGCTGCCGGTCGGATTGACCGGTGAGCTGGGGACCCCTCGGTCCTACGCCGCGTTCGGCCGGGTCTCCGAAATTGTCAAACACCACGTCGCCGGAACACCGTTGACCGCCAACCTGACCGGCCCCGCGGCCACCGTCGCCGATCTCACCGCCGCCGGGGAGCACGACCGGATGCCGATCGAGATCGCAATCGCAGTCCTGGTGCTTGCCGTGCTGCTGATGGTCTACCGCAATCCGATCACCATGTTGTTGCCGCTGACCGCGATCGGGATGTCGCTGCTGGTCGCGCAGGCGTTGGTGGCCGGCTTCTCAAAATTGACCGGCTTCGGGGTCTCGAATCAGTCGATTGTGTTCCTCAGCGCCATGATCGCCGGCGCCGGGACGGACTATGCCGTGTTCCTGATCAGCAGATATCACGACTATCTGCGCGACGGAACCGATTTCGACGACGCGGTGCGGCGCGCTTTGATCTCGATCGGAAAAGTGATCGCCGCTTCCGCCGCCACGGTGGGCGTCACTTTCCTGGGCATCAGTTTCGCCCGGATGGGTGTGTTCTCGACGGTCGGCGCGTCGTCGGCGATCGGAATCGGTGTCGCGTTCCTGGCCGCGGTGACGCTGCTGCCGGCCATCCTGGTGATCGCCGGGCCCCGCGGGTGGGTTAAGCCACGGCGCGAACTCACCGCCCGGTTCTGGCGGCGGTCGGGAATCCGGATCGTGCGCCGCCCGAAATCTCATCTGGTGGCCAGCGTGCTGGTGTTGGCCGCGCTGGCCAGCTGCGCGGGACTGGTGCGGTACAACTACGACGACCGCAAGGTGGTGCCGCCGTCGGCGCCGAGCTCGATCGGTTACGCCGCCCTCGAGCGGCATTTCCCGGTCAACCAGTCCGTTCCCGAGTACATCCTTATCCAGTCTCCGCACGACCTGCGCACACCGAAGGCGCTGGCCGCCCTGGAACAGATGGCAGAACGGGTCAGCCAGTTGCCGGATATCGCCAGGGTCAGTGGCATCACCCGGCCCACCGGCGTGGTCCCGCAGGAGTTCCGTGCCACCTATCAGGCGGGTGCTGTCGGCGCCCGCCTCGGCGGGGCGTCCGACGTTATCAACGATCACAACGACGACCTCAGCAAATTGGTCGGCGGCGCCAATACGCTTGCCACCAACCTGAGCGACGTGCGCGGGCAGGTCAACCAGATCGTCGCCAGCATGCAGGGCCTGACCGACGCGTTCGCCTCGATGCGGACCCAATACGGCGGCGACAAGCTGGTCCGGGAGGTGGTGACCGCGGCCAAGCTGGTGAACAGCATCAACGCCCTGGGCAATTCCATGGGCGTGAACTTCGCAGCGGTCAAGGACATGTTCGGCTGGATCGGGCCGGTGCTGGCGGCGTTGCAGGCCAACCCGATCTGTGACGCCGACCTGTCGTGCAGCGACACCCGCGCCCAGTTTCAGCGGCTGGTCGCCGCCCGCGGTGACGGCAGCCTCGACCAGATCAACGAGTTGGCCGGGCAGTTGGAGACATTTCAGGACCGGCAGACCCTGAACGCGTCGGTGGATCGGCTGCGGGCGGTGCTCACCGGGTTCACCAGAGCAATGCACTCGCTGGGGCTCGACGGCCCCGGCGGCCTGCAGTCCGGCCTGAACAAACTGCAGAGCGGAGCCGACCGCTTCGCCGGCGGCAGCCGCCAAGTGGCCGACGGCGTGGAACAACTGGTCGAACAGGTCAGAGCGCTGGGCGCGGGACTCGGCGACGCGTCGGCGTTCCTGCTGGAGATGAAGAACGAAGCGGCCGACCCCTCGATGGCGGGCTTCAACATCCCCGCCCAACTGCTGCATCTGGAGGAGTTCAAGAAGGCCGCCAAGATGTTCATCTCGCCGGACGGACGCTCGGTGCGTTACCTCGTGCAGACCAAGTTGAATCCATTCAGCGCCGAGGCGATGGATCAGGTCAACGCGATCACCGATGCCGCCCGAAGCGCACAACCGAACACCTCGTTGGCGGACGCCACCATTTCGATGGCCGGATATCCGGTCACCCTGCGCGACACGCGCAACTACTACCAGCGCGACATCCGCTACATCATCTTCGTGACCGTCGTCGTCGTGTTGCTGACCTTGATGGCACTGCTGCGTGCAGTGGTCGCGCCGCTGTATCTGGTCGGATCGGTCGTCGTCTCCTATCTGTCCGCGGTCGGCATCGGGGTGCTGGTGTTCCAATTCCTGCTCGGGCAGCATTTGCATTGGAGCGTGCCACCGTTGGCGTTCGTGGTGCTGGTCGCCGTGGGCGCCGACTACAACATGCTGTTCGTCTCCCGCATGCGTGACGAGTCGCCGCACGGCATGCGTTACGGCGTCATCCGCACCCTGACCTCCACCGGCGGGGTGATCACCGCAGCGGGATTGATCTTTGCCGCGTCGATGTTCGGGCTGCTGTTCTCCAGCATCGGCACCGTCATCCAGGCCGGGTTGGTGATCGGCGTCGGCATCCTGCTGGACACCTTCCTGGTGCGCACCATCACGGTGCCCGCGATCGCTACGCTGGTCGGCAAGGCGAGTTGGTGGCCGTCCCGCCCGAGACCGCAAGCACTACCGGCCCAACCGGCCGACTAGGACCGGCACATGCAACACCACCCAACCGAGCCGAACGAGCAGAGCCATGAAGAAAGTACTCGCCGGAGTCACGGCAGCGGTAACTCTCGGCGCCACCGGGTATTTCGGTGCCGGGCTGGCGAAAGCCGACGACCCGCCGCCGGTCGACCCGACCGCACCCGGCGCCAACGCCTACGCGTTGGGTGGCGCACACGTGCTGGGCATCCCCTACGACGAGTACATCCGCAGGGAAGGCGACGAGTGGTTCCCGGGGCTGCGGCGCCAGATCGTCGACTACCCGGCCGGCCAGGTTCAGGGCCACGTGCTGGGACGGCTCTTCCCGGGCGTCCGGCAACTGGACGAAGCATTCCCCGGCATCGGCGCCGACGGTCCCAGCATCGGCGAGTCGGTCGAGGTCGGGCAGGAGAACTTGTACTCGGCGATCCGTGCGGGCGGCCCGGGGACCGCGATCGGTTTGTCCGAGGGCGCTCTGGTGCTCGAGGCGCTGCAGGCCCGGCTGGCCACCGACCCAACCGCTCCCCCGCCGGATCAGTTGACGTTCGCCACCTTTGGCGATCCGGTTGCACGGCACGCTTTCGGTCAGAGTTTCCTCACCGCGGTGTTCCCGGTCGGCGCCACCGTCCCCGCCCTTGACTACGTCGTCCCGCCTCCGGTGGAAAGTCAGTACAACACAAAGCAATTCATCTCCGCGTACGACTCGATCGCCGACTTTCCCGACCGGCCGGACAACTGGATGTCGCTGGCCAACACCCTGGCCGGACTGCTGACCGGCCACACGGCGGTGGCCTTCACCAACCCGAGCATGGTGCCGCCGCAGAACATCCGGACGACCGTCAACTCGCGCGGAGCGACGACCACGACGTACCTGATCCCCGAACGGCACCTGCCGCTGGTACTGCCGTTCCAATACGCCGGGGTACCCGAAGATCAGCTGAACCAGCTCGATGCGGAACTGACGCCGATGGTCAACGCGGGCTACTCGCGCAATGACGATCCGGCGACCGCACCGATCCAGGTGGATCCGGTACACGGCTATGACCCGGCGGCGGTGACCGCACCGGCGACGCAGGCCACCTTCGGCGGCGGCGCGGACCCGCTCTCGCAGATTCTGTCCGGGGCGATGTACGCGCTGAATAACCAGGGCCACCACTGACCCCAGCCCGCTCGACAGCGGCGCAAAGGAGCACCGATGAACACGACGAGCACTGAGCGTCCCCTGCGCGTAATCCAGTGGACCACCGGCAACATCGGGCGGCGCTCGTTGCACGCCATCATCGGCAGGCCCGACCTGGAGCTGGTCGGGGTGTACGCGCACGGCGCCGACAAGGTCGGCGTCGACGCCGCCGAGCTGTCGGGCTGGCCCGAGCCGACCGGCGTGCAGGCCACCAACGACATCGACGCACTGTTGGCTCTGGGAGCCGACGCGTGTTGCTATAACCCGTTGTGGCCCAACATCGATGAGCTGGTGCGGCTGCTGGAGTCGGGGGTCAACGTGTGCACCAGCGCGGCCTGGATCACCGGCGGCAAGCAGACCCCACCGGATCGCGAGCGGATTCTGCACGCCTGCGAACGCGGCAACTCGACGATCTTCGGCAGCGGTGCGCATCCCGGTATGACGAACATGGTCGGCATGGTGCTGTCCGCCTCCTGCGAGCGGGTCGACGAGATCCGCATCACTGAGTCGGTGGACTGCTCGACCTACGAATCGGCCGGAACGCAGACGGCGATGGGGTTCTCCCAGGACCCCGAGACGCCCGGGTTGGCCGAGAGCGTGCGGCGGGAAAGCGAGGTGTTCGCCGAGTCGGCCGCGATGATGGCCGACGCGATCGGCGCCCGTCTGGACCGGATGACCTTCGACGTCACCTTCACCGCGGCGACCGGCGACACCGATCTGGGCTTCATGAAAATTCCCGCCGGGACGGTCGGCGGTGTCTACGGCTACCACCGCGGCTGGGAAGGTGACCGCAACGTCGTCAGCGTCGGATTCAACTGGACCATGGGCGACCACGTGGACCCACCCAAGCCGCTGGAGCACGGCCACGTCATCCAGGTGTTCGGCCTGCCCAACATGCGTACGGTGCTGCACTGCCTGCCGCCCAAGGATTGGAAAGAGCCCGGGTTCATGGGCCTGGGGATGATCTACACGGCGATGCCGGTCACCAACGCGGTGCCCGCGGTGGTCGCCGCCAAACCCGGCATCGTGACCCTGGCCGACCTGCCGCCGGTCACCGGACGCGTGGCTCGCTAGCCGCGGCTGTGCCGTCCGGCACACTCTGGCCACCCCGAGGAACGCTGGCGTCCACTAAGAGTTAGCATACTTAGCCGAGCAAAGGTTCTCCCTTCGACGGCTGTCTGGACGGGGAAGCCGGCGCTGCGGCGGGGCGTTGCAACGCAGGTTGGTGCGCGAAAGGCGGTGGCAGGCGGTGGCGGTGCAGACTGGTTCACTCGCGGGGCGCGGAGGCCGCCTCCTGAAAAAGGCGTGGATACCTCTGGTCCTGATTGTCGTGCTCGCCGTGTCCGCCCTCGTCGTGTCGAGGCTGCACAAGATCTTCGGCTCCCAGGACCTCAACGCCAGTGCCGGCCAAGGCATTGAGATCGTGCAGTTCAACCCCAAAGTGGTGGTCTATGAGATCTCCGGCTCACCCGGGGCCACTGCCAACATCAACTACTGGGACGCCGAGGCCAACACTCACCAGGTCGATGCGGCGCCGCTGCCGTGGTCGTTCACGATCTCAACGACGCTTCCCGCGGTGAGCGCCAACATCATGGCCCAAACCGACGGCAGCCAGATCCACTGCCGCATCACGGTCGACGGTGTCGTGCGGGAAGAGAAGACATCCGAAGGAGTGAATCCGCAGACATTCTGTCTGGTGAAGTCGGCATGAGCGACCACCACGACGCGGCGACCGGCCCGATCCGGGTCCACGAGCCGCCCCGCCCCGCCGACCATCCACCGGGCACCGAGCGCCCGCACCGGCCCGCCATCCCACACGCCATCCGGATCTTCGCGATACCGATCATCCTGGCCTGGGTGTTCATCGCGGCGCTGGTGAACGTCGTCGTCCCGTCGCTGGAGGTGGTGGGCGAAGCACACTCGGCGCCGATGGCCCCGCTGGATGCGCCGTCGATGAAGGCGATGATGCTGCTGGGCCATAACTTCAAGGAGTTCGACTCCAACGCCACGGTCATGATCGTGCTGGAGAGCGATCAGCCATTGGGCGAGCCGGCGCACCACTACTACGACAACCTGATCCGCCAGCTGCGTCAGCAACCGGACCACATCCAGCACATTCAGGACTTCTGGGGCGACCGGCTGACGGCCGCCGGGGCCCAGAGCGCCGACGGCAAGGCTGCGTACGTCATGTTGAACCTGGCCGGAAACCAGGGCACCACCACGGCCAACAACTCGGTCGAGGCGGTCCGCAAGACGATCGACAAGAACCCACCGCCGGCCGGGCTGAAGGTTTACGTCACCGGACCTGCCGCACTCAGTGACGACATGCATGTCATCGGCAATGCCAGCCTGGCCAAGATCACCCTGTTCACCCTCGGTGCGATCGCCATCATGCTGCTGCTGGTCTATCGATCGATCGTGACCACGCTGGTGCAGTTGTTCATGACGTTCATCGCGTTGTTGTCGGCGCGTGGTGTCGTCGCGATTCTGGCCTACAACAACGCCTTCGGGCTCACCACGTTCGCCGCGAACATCTTGACCATGCTGGCCATCGCGGCCGGTACCGACTACGGCATCTTCCTGGTCGGCCGATATCAAGAGGCGTTGCGAGCGGGCGAAGACCGGGAAACGGCCTACTACACCACTTTTCGCGGCGTCACCCCGGTGATTTTGGGATCCGGCTTGACGATCGCGGGCGCGACCTACTGCTTGAGCTTTGCCCGGCTGCCCTGGTTCAGCACCATGGGCCCGCCGGTGGCGATCGGCATGGTGGTCGTGGTGCTGGCCGGGGTCACCCTGGGCCCCGCGGTCGTATTCGCGGGCAGCAAGTTGCACCTGTTCGAATCCAAGCGGGCGGCCAAGCAGGGCCGGCTGTGGCGCCGGGTCGGCACCGCCGTAGTGCGTTGGCCCGCACCAATTCTCGCGGTGAGTACGGCAGTGGTGCTGATCGGCATGGTCGCCCTACCGAGCTTCAAGACCAGTTACAACGACCGCTACTACCTGCCCACCTCGGCGCAGTCCAACCTCGGGCAGGCGGCCGCAGATCGGCACTTCTCCCAGGCCCGGATGAACCCGGACATGCTGATGATCGAGGCCGACCACGACATGCGAAACCCGGCCGACATGCTGGTGCTCGACCGGGTGGCCAAGAACGTGATGCGCACCGTCGGCATCGCCATGGTGCAGGACATCACCCGGCCGCTGGGCATCCCAATTCAGCACAGTTCCATACCTTTTCAGAACAGCATGCAGAGTCAGACCACCATGCAGAACATGGCTTTCCTGCAGGACCGGATGGCCGACATCACCAAGATGGCCGACGAGATGCAGTTCATGATCGAGAACATGGAGCGCATGTACACGGTGACCCAGCATCTTTCCCACGCCGCCGACGACAGCGCCAAGACCACCGCGGAGACCGCCGAGATCACCAATCGGCTGCGCGACCACATCGCCGACTTCGACGATTTCTGGCGGCCGATCCGTTCCTACTTCTACTGGGAGAAGCACTGCTTCGACATCCCGATCTGCTGGTCGCTGCGTTCGCTGTTCGAGTCACTGGACGGCTTCGACCAGTTGGCCGGCCAATTCGACGAACTCACCAAGGACATCCAGGCCACCGCGGCGGCCACCCACGAGATGCTGGTTCTGATTCCGCCGATGATCACCACGATGAAGACCACCAAGGCGTTGACGCTGACGATGCAGTCGACCTTCAAGGCGATGCTCGACCAGATGAAAGCGCTCAGCGACACCGCGATCGTGATGGGGCAGAGCTTCGACGCCTCCAAGAACGACGACATGTTCTACCTGCCGCCCGAGGCCTTCGACAACCCGGACTTCCAGACCGGCCTGAAGATGTTCCTCTCCCCGGACGGGAAGTCGGCCCGCTTCTTCATCACCCATCAGGGCGATCCGATGACGCCGGAAGGGATTTCGCGTGTCGATTCGGAGCGCACCGCCGCGCAGGAGGGCCTCAAGCAGTCGTCACTGGCCGACGCGAAGGTGTATCTCGGCGGCACCGCGGCGACGTTCAAGGACATGCACGACGGCGCCAAGTTCGACCTGATGATCGCGGTGGTGTCCGCGCTGACGCTGATCTTCATGATCATGCTGTTGCTGACCCGCAGCGTGGTGGCCGCCCTGGTGATCGTGGGCACCGCGGCCAGTTCGATCGCGGCGTCGTTCGGGTTGTCGGTGCTGATCTGGCAGGACCTGTTCGGCATCAAGGTGCACTGGATCGTGTTGGCGCTGTCGGTGATCATCCTGTTGGCCGTGGGGTCCGACTACAACCTGCTGCTGGTGTCCCGCTTCAAGGAAGAGATCCACGCCGGGCTCAAGACCGGCATCATCCGGTCGATGGCCGGCACGGGTGGCGTGGTGACCGCCGCGGGCCTGGTGTTCGCGTTCACCATGGCATCCATGCTGGGCAGTGATCTGCGGGTGCTGGGCCAGTTCGGGTCGACGGTGTGTATCGGTCTGCTGCTCGACACGCTGATCGTGCGCACGTTGCTGATGCCGTCCGTGGCGACGCTGCTCGGCCGCTGGTTCTGGTGGCCGAAAGTGGTGCATCCGCGCGGCGACAACGCCCGACGGACCTTCGCGCGGACGTAGCCGGGCGGGGTAACTCCGGAAAAAGCAAGTAATCGAATACGCTGTGCCCCCCCGAAACAGGGTGGGACACTCGCCGCATGGCGATCGATTGCGATGTCTGCATTGTCGGAGCCGGCATTGCCGGGCTCAACGCACTGTTCAGCGCAAGCCGGTACTTATCGCCGGACCAAAAGGTCGTCCTGGTCGACCGCCGGGCACGCGTGGGCGGCATGTGGGTCGACACCTACCCGTACGTACGGCTGCACCAACCACACCCGATGTTCACCGCCGGAAACATCAAGTGGACCCTCGGCAAGGACCCCTCGTATCTCGCGACCAAGGGTGAGGTGCTCGACCACCTCCGATACTGCCTCGACGTCATCAAACAGCGAGTGCAGGTAGCGGAATACTTCGGCTGGGATTTCGAGTCCGGCGCAGAGACCGACGGACTCGTCCGGGTCACCTGCCGAAACGCGAACGGTGACGTTGCGGTCATCAACGCGAAGCGACTGATCAAGGCATACGGTTTGGCAGCCACACCGAACGCCCCGTTGGCGATTTCCAGTTCCCGGTTGAATTCGGTGTCCCCGGACTACTGCGATATCCGATCGGGCGCCCTGCGCGACAGCGACGCCCCGGTGTGGATCATCGGCGGCGGCAAGACGGCGATGGACACCGCGTACACACTGATTACCGAATACCCCGGTCGGGAGGTGAATCTCGTCGCCGGCCGAGGAACATTCTTCGGGACGCGTGAGCAAATCTTTCCGGTCGGTGCACGGCGGTGGTGGGATGGCGTGTTGCTGGCCAAGGTGGCCTCGGAGATGGGCCGCCGATTCGACGGCACCAACGAAACCGAGGTCCAATCGTGGTACCGCGGCGCCTACACGAATTCCGTTACTCCCGACGCGAACAATTACGTGCTGGGCGTGCTGTCGCAGGCGGAGAACAAGACGATCGCCGCGGGCTTGAACGAGGTGGTGATGGACTACTTTGCCGACGCCGTCGACCGCAACGGTACGACGGAGCTGGTATTCCGCAGTGGTGCGACGACGACAATTGAGCCGGGTAGCTGGGTCATCAACTGCACCGGATACGTTGGCCTCAACGATTACCCCTACGAGCCTTACGTTTCCGGCAGCGGAGCGGTGGTTTCGATGAATTTGCGTTCAGCGGTACTGCACCTTCCGGCATTCATGGGTTACTTCCTGACCCACCTGATGTTCTCGGACAAGATCCGCGACCTGCCACTGTACGAATTGGACTGGAAGGGTCTGCGGGATAAGTCGCCAATCGCTTTCCCGTACACCGTCTTTGCGCTTGTGCAGCACAACCTCAGCCTCATCTACGAATCGCTGCCGAGCCGGGTTTTCAATGACAACGGGCTCGACTTCGACAGGTGGTACCCGCTGCCACGCCGCTTACCGGCCATGGCCCGCTTCATGTTCACGCACCGCCGGGAGCGCGAACGCCAACGCCGCGTATTGGACACCGTGCGGGAACGCTTCGACGTTCGCTGTGGGCCGCTGAGGGCTTGCGGACCATCCGACCTCCAGCCGCAGGGCGCGTCATAACGTGGATCGCCACACTCCGACATGACGCGCGTCCGCCGCCTTTGGCTACCATCCTGCGTCCGCCTCTCGGTACTCTCTGAGCACACGGTCCGGGGCAATAGCGGTATCACGACCGTGCTAGTGATCGCAAAAGGAGGCCGGCGTGCCAGCTCTGCTCGTCTCGCCTGACTTGTTGGTCTCGGCGACAACGGATTTGGAGATGATCGGCACCTCGCTGGTCTCGGCCAACACCGCGGCCGCCGTTGGCACCACTGGCCTCGTCGCCGCCAGCGCCGACGAGATCTCGGTGGCGTTGGCCACGCTGTTCACCGACTACGGCCGCCAGTATCAAGCACTGGCGCAACAGGTCGCCACGTCCTACCAACAATTCCTACCCCGACTGCTGGAAGCCGCGCAGGCGTATGCGACCGCCGAAGCCGCCATCGCCAACCACCTGGCCTCGACCGCGTCGCACCTCGTCAACGATCCCGTGCTGCAGGTGACGGGGCGTCCGCTCTACGGCGACGGTGCCAATGGCTATACCAACGCGCAAGGCGTGGGTACCGCCGGCGGGGCCGGAGGCTGGTTGTTCGGCAACGGCGGGACCGGCGGCGTCAGCGTCCAATACGGAGTGGCCGGGGGCGCCGGCGGCGCGGGTGGCGTGTTGTTGGGCAACGGCGGCACCGGCGGTCGCAGCCTTTACGGCGGCATGCCCGGCGGTCCCGGCGGCTCGGCGGGCCTGATCGGCATCGGCGGTAGCGGCGGGGCCAGCGGTCCCGGCGGCGTGGGCGGCGCCGGCGGGAGTGGCGGTCTGCTGGGACTGCCCGGCACCGCCGGATTGAGTACGCCGCTGGGCGCCAACCAGACGCTGATCCATCCGGGCCAGTACGGCAGCCCGATCCTTAATATCTCGGTCGGCGGCGGGCCGAGCTTGCCCGTCACCGTCGACTCCGGCGCCTCCGGCCTGGTGGTGCCGCCGCAGTACGTTAACCTGGCGACACTCGGCACATCCACCGGGTCGGGCAGCGTCAGCTACGGCGGCACCGTCATCGTCAACTACAACACCTATCTGACGACGTTGAACTTCGGAAACGGAATCGTCAGCCAGCCAACGACGGTCGGCGTCGCCACCTCGGCTCAGTACACCACCGGGCAGTCCATCCCACTGTTGTCGCTGACGGCCTATCTTGGCGTGGGACCGAACAACGACTATCCGTTCCCCAATCCGGTGACCGCCGCGCTGCCGGGCACCATGAACCAGGGTGTGCTGATCAATCTGCCGCGCGGCCTGCTGGAGTTCGGCCCCAATCCGCTGCCACCGATCCTGGAAATGGATGGCTCGCCGAGAACCGTTGTGCAAGTGCAGATCAACAACCAGTTGCCGCAGACCGTCGGGACCTTCTTCGACTCCGGTGGTGAATTGGGTGCCGTCCCACAGTCGTTGGTGCCGGGGCTTGCGATCGGTAACCACCTGCCGGCGGGCACGGTCATTACCGTGACCACGATCAACGGAGTGCCGCTCTACACGCAGACGGTGACCGCGGCCAGCACCCCCTACGTGGTGGCGTCGGCGACGCCGACCAATTACTACGTGTTCAACACCGGGTCGTTCCCCTTCTCGCAGTTGCCCGTCTACATCTGGAACAACGACGCGGTCGGCACCACGGTCATCGACCGGCAGATCTGATCCGAGGTCTACCCGGTCAGCTGCAGGCAGACCGCCAGGGCTCCGGCGCCGACATGCACTGCCAGCACCGGCCCCAGCGGCGTGACGATCGCGGGCTCGGCCGCCGGTAGCCGGTCGGCCAGCATCGCGGCCACCTCGGCCGCACCGTCCGGGTTGGCGACGTGGTGCACCGCAAGCGCGGCGGGACGCTCCCCGGCCACCTCGCAGACCTGGTCGACCATCGCGGCGACAGCGCCCTTGGCGGTCCGTATGCGTTGGGCCAGAACAAGTTTGCCGTCGTCGATGTGCAGCAGCGGTTTGAGGGCCAGGGCGGTGCCCAACCACGCCTTGGCGCCGCCGATCCGTCCGCTGCGGCGCAGGTTGTCCAACCGCTGCACAACCATGTAGGCGTGCGTGCGGTGCACGGCGGCTTCAGCAGCTGCTGCCACGGCATCGAGATCACCCCCGGCCGCCGCAACTCGTGCCGCGGCCAGCGTGACGAAACCGGACCCCATTGCGGTGGACTTGGAATCGACAACCCTTACCGCCGAACCCAATTCAGCGGCGGTCAATTCTGCGGCGCGGCAGGTGCCCGACAGCTCGGAGGAAATGTGCACCGCCAGCACGCCCTCGCCGTCGCTGTCCGCCAACGCCTGTCGATAGGACGTGCACAACTCGGCGGGAGTGGCCGCCGCGGTGGTGGCGTGGCGCTTGTGGATGTCGTCGGGAATCTCATCGATACCGTCGCGTAGATCGGTACCGTCCAGCAGGATGTGCAGCGGCACTTCACGGATGGCCCACTTGGTGCGCAACTCGGCGGGCAGTCGCGCGGCGCTGTCGGTGACCACGCGGACCGTCATCGACCCCGCACCCCGGCTTCGTCCAGCGCCTTGAGCATCAACTCGGCGACCGCCCGGTGCGCCTCGAAGTTCCAGTGGATCCCGTCGGGATTGCCACGGCCGCTGAAGATCTCGTCGGCGACCGCGGCTTTGAGGTCGACCAGCGGAATATCGTGCTGCTGCGCCCATTCGGTGATCGCCGCGACCGTCCCGGCCCGGCCGTGGTGGGCGTTGCCGTAGGTCTCGGCGACATGCACCGACGGCAGCGACGCCACCATCGGGATCCCCGGCCGATTGAAATCGATTGCGCCGCGGGTCTGTTCGAGATAATCCGCGGTCAGGTGCGGCGGCAGCGCGGGCCGGGCGACCGGCGACAGCCGGGGCTGCAGCCAACCGTAGCCGTCGCGCACCCACCGCCGCAGCCACGGCGGCCGCACGTAACGGATGAGTTCGCGCAGCGCGGTCGGCAGCACCGACGGCAGCGAGTCCATGCCGCTGGTGGCGAAGATCACCGCGCCGGCCTTGGGCAGCGCCGCCCAGGCTCGCGGGTCCTGGGTCGCCGCCCACCACACGTCGCGGCATGTCCAGCCGATCCGGCCGATCAGCTCGACATTCCAACCCAGTTGGGCACCAACGATGTTGGGCCAGATGCGGGGATCATCGGCGGGTAGGCCGCCGGTGGGCCCGTAGTAGGACAGCGAGTCGGCGAAGATCAGCAGCGTGGGCGTGGCGCCTTCAGAGGACGTCATTGGACACCTGCGCCGAAGCGTTCCACACGTCCAGCCGCCACCGGATCGCCTCGAAGTCGGCGGTGTCCTCGGCATGTCCGCTCAACTGCACCCAACTGCAGTTGCCCATGCCACCCAACACCGGCCAGTTGGCGACCGGCAATCCCAGCAGCGCGGCCGACAAGGCGGCGATCAGCCCACCGTGGGCGACCAGTACGACCGGCCGTTCCGGCTGACCGGGCCCGCCCCAGTCGGGTTCACCGGCGACCAACTCGGATACCACCGGCAGACTGCGGTGCGCCACGTCGACCCTGCTCTCGCCGCCGTGCGGAGCCCAGGCAGCGTCCTCGCGCCAGGCCAGCCGCGCACCCGGGACCTCGGCGTCGATCTGCGTGTGAGTCATCCCCTGCCAGTCGCCCAGATGCGTCTCGCGCAGCCGGGAATCCACCCGGACCGGTAGGCCGGTGCGCTCACCCAGCGTGACCGCGGTGTCGAAGGCCCGCCGTAGATCCGACGACACGATCAGCAGCGGCTGCAGCTTGCCCAGTACCTCGGCGGCGGCCACCGCTTGGGCCCGGCCCAACTCGCTCAGATCGGTCTCCAGCTGACCCTGCATCCGGCTGCCCAGGTTGTAATCGGTCTGCCCGTGCCGCAGCATCACCAGCCGGCGCACACTCATTCGGCGTCCGTTTCGGCCTCAGGCGCTGAGTCCAAGTCCACCGGAATCACTGGGCAGTCGCTCCACAACCGGTCCAGCGCATAGAAATTGCGGTC
This sequence comes from Mycobacterium kiyosense, assembly GCA_021654635.1. NCBI lineage: Bacteria > Bacillati > Actinomycetota > Actinomycetes > Mycobacteriales > Mycobacteriaceae > Mycobacterium > Mycobacterium kiyosense. The sequence goes on along the minus strand of AP025179.1, from coordinate 2,073,407 downwards.
GTCCTGATGCTGGATGTGCACCACGATGTCGCGGTAGTCCAGCAGCGTCCAGCGACCTTCGCGGGCCCCCTCCCGGCGGGCCGGCTTGTAACCGGCCCGGCGCATCTTCTCCTCGACCTCGTCGACGATCGCGTTGACCTGTCGTTCGTTGGACGCCGAGGCGATCACGAAGCAGTCGGTGATGACCAGCTGCCCGGAGACGTCGATGACGAGGACGTCGTCGGCCAGTTTTGCGGCCGCCGCGGTGGCGGCCACCGTGGCCATGTCGATCGCTTCCTGGTTTGCGCTCATGCGCTGCTCCCGGTGACCAGGCCGGAGGGCGACGGGATCGGCTCGCCCTCCGGCTTTCGGTAGAGCCGGCGCTTGGAGACGTACTGGACCACGCCGTCGGGCATCAGGTACCACAGCGGCCGGCGCTCCGCGGCGCGTCGCCGGCAGTCGGTCGAGGAGATCGCCAGTGCGGGGATTTCGAACAGCGTCAAGGTGTCCTTGGCCAGTTCGCCGACCGCCTCGGTGATGTGGTCGTGGTGCAGTTCGTAACCGGGCCGACTCACCCCGACGAAGCGCGCCAGCTCGAACAGTTCCTCCCAGCCGTGCCAGGACAGGATGGAGGCCAGCGCGTCGGCACCGGTGATGAAGTACAACTGCGCATCCGGGTTCAGCGCATGGAGGTCATGCAGGGTGTCGCGGGTGTACGTCGGCCCGGCGCGGTCGATGTCGACTCGGCTGACCGAGAACCGCGGATTGGATGCGGTGGCGATCACCGTCATCAGGTACCGGTCCTCCGCGGCCGACACGTGACGCTCCTTCTGCCACGGCTGACCGCTGGGCACGAAGACGACCTCGTCGAGTTCGAAGTTATGGGCTACTTCGCTGGCGGCTACCAGGTGGCCGTAATGGATGGGATCGAACGTCCCGCCCATCACCCCCAGCCTGCGCTGCCGCTTTTGCATGGTTTGCCAGCTTACTGGAGGGCCTGCCGACCAGCGAAAACAGTAGCGTGTGGGCGGCGCCACACGCAGCGCCCAGACGTCCGCAGAATCGGCGGGCGGGGCTGCGCCACAGCTGGGATGCCCGCGCCGTGCGCTTGTCCGCCTCGGTAAGCAGATCTGATGGCGTTGCGCCAATCCGCAGCAACAAGCGGGGCGATCGTGTAGAAGAAGTCTGTGGAAAACTCGACGACCGCCCCGGTCAATCAGGCGCAAGAGTGGAAAGACGCCATGACCCGGCGCTTCCTCAGTCGATCGGTGGTCACCGGCGAGATCTCCCTGCCGGCCGTGCCCAGCCTGCTCGACACGTACGTCGAGATGTGCAGCAACATTTTCGCCAGCGTCGGCCGACGGTTCAACGACGAGGAGCTGGACCAGCTGCGCAACATCCTCAAGGAGCAGCTGGCCGAGGCCTACTCCATCTCCCAGCGGTCCAACATCGTCATCTCCTACAACGCCCCCATCGGCCCGACCCTGCACTACCAGGTCAACGCGCGCTGGTTCACCGTGGCCGAGTCCTATGAGAACTGGGTCGCCACCCGCGAACCACCGCTGTTCGGCACCGAACCCGACGCCCGGGTATGGGCCCTGGCGAACGAGGCCGCCGAGCCCACGACGTACCGGGTGCTCGACATCGGCGCCGGCACCGGACGCAACGCCCTTCCGCTGGCACGACGCGGGCACCCCGTCGACGTGGTGGAGCTGACCCCGAAGTTCGCCGAGATCATCCGGTCGGAGGCACAGCGCGACGGCTTGGACGTGCGGGTGATCGTGCGCAACGTCTTCGAGACCACCGAGGACCTGCGTCAGGACTATCAGCTGATCGTGCTCTCGGAGGTGGTGCCCGATTTCCGCACCACCCAGCAGTTGCGTGGGCTGTTCGAGCTGGCCGCCCATTGCCTGGCCCCCGGCGGCCGGCTGGTGTTCAACACGTTCCTGCCCCGGTTCGGCTACGAGATCGACGACGCCGCACGCGAATTCGGGCAGCAGGCCTACACGGGCATGTTCTCGCGCGAGGAGCTCTCGGACGCTTCGGCGGGACTGCCGCTGGAGCTGATCTCCGATGAGTCGGTGTTCGACTACGAGCAGACCCATCTGCCGCCGGGCGCGTGGCCGCAGACCAGTTGGTACGCGGCGTGGGTCAGTGGTTTGGACGTGTTTCCGGTCGAGCGGGAGCAGAGCCCGATCGAGATGCGCTGGCTGGTGTTCCGCAAGACCCGCTGACGGTCGCGCATCGCTTGCCCTTGCCCGCTCGTCACTGCCCGTTCGTCCCCCGCCACATCCCCTCGGCGCCGAACGTCACGCCAGCGCAACCATCAACGTCGAGCGTCACGCCAGCGCAACGCTCGACGCCAAGACTCGAGGCGCGGCAAGACTCGAGGCGCGGCAAGACTCGAGGCGTGGCAAGACTCGAGGCGCGGCAGGACTGAGGCGCCTAGGAAGCTCAGACCGGCAGCAACTGGTCGATCACGCCAGCCAGCTGCTTGGCTGACCGGCATTCGTGCATGGTGATGACTTCCTCGTACCGGGGCACCGCCGAATCGCCGCTGCCCCAGAGGTGTCTGGGCTCCGGGTTGAGCCAGTGCGCGTGCCGCGCGGCCTTCACCATGTCCTCCAGCACGTCCACGGCCGGGTTGCGGTAGTTGGTGCGCCCGTCGCCCAGGATCAGCAGCGAGCTGCGCGGCGACAGCACATTGGGGTTGGCCTGCTGGAACGTGACGAAGGCGTTGCCGTAGTCGGAGTGGCCGTCACGGGCATACACGCCCGCTTCGCGGGTGATCCGCTGAATCGCCACGGCCAGGTCGGCCTCGGGGCCGAACATGTGCGTCACCTCGTCGGTGGTGTCGATGAAGGCGAACACCCGGACCCGGGAGAACTGTTGGCGCAGAGCGTGAACCAGCAGCAGGGTGAAGTGGCTGAAGCCGGCGACCGAACCGGACACGTCGCACAACACCACCAGCTCCGGGCGCGCGGGACGCGGCTTCTTGAGCACCACGTCGATCGGCACACCCCCGGTGGACATCGACTTGCGCAGGGTCTTGCGCAAGTCGATGGTTCCGGCTCGGGCGCGGCGGCGGCGCGCGGCCAGCCGAGTCGCCAGGGTGCGCGCCAGCGGCGCCACCACGCGGCGCATCTGCCGGAGCTGATCGCCCGAGGCGCGCAGGAATTCGACGTTCTCCGAAAGCTGTGGGATACCGTACATCTGGACGTGCTCGCGGCCCAGCTGTTCGGCGGTGCGCCGCTTGGTCTCGGCGTCGACCATCTTGCGAAGTTGTGTTATTCGTTGCGCGGCAAGGGCTTTGGCGATCTGCTCCTGGCTGGGCGTGGGCTCGTCGCCATACGGCGCGAGTAGGCCGGCCAGCAGTTTGCCTTCCAGCTCGTCCAGCGCCATCGCCTTGAGCGCCTGGTACGAGGAGAACGACGGGCCGCGGCTGGAGTTGTATTTGCCGTAGGCCTCCACGATCCGCGCGATCATCTGCACCAGTCGCTCGTCCATGTCGGCCAGATCGGGGTTGTCATTGAGCAGATCGAGCAACATCTGCCGCATTGCCTCGACGTCGTCGGGCGGCAACGAACCGTCGGGGTCACCGCCGTCTTCCTCGTCGAGGACCACGGCGCGGGCCCCCAGGGCGGCGGGGAACCACAGGTCGAACATCGCGTCGTAGGTCTCGCGATGATCGGGCCGGCGCAGCACCGCACACGCCAGGCCGGCCCGCAGCACCTCCCGGTCACCCAGGCCCAACGTGGCCATCACCCGCCCGGCGTCCACCGTCTCCGAGGGGCCCACCGAAATGCCGCTCGCCCGAAGCGCTTCCACGAATCCGACCAGGTGCCCGGGCAGCCCGTGCGGGGCGAGCGGGCGGCTGGGGCGCAGGCGTCGGGCGGCCATCAGTTCAGCCGTAACTCGCCGGTGGCGCGTTGCTGATCGGACTGATGCTTGAGCACGACACCCAGTGTGGCGGCGACGACGGAGTCGTCGATGGTGTCCATCCCCAGGGCCAGCAGGGTGCGGCCCCAGTCGATGGTTTCGGCGATGGACGGCACCTTCTTCAGCTGCATCCCGCGCAGCACACCGATGATGCGCACCAGTTCCTCGGCAAGGTGCTGGGGCAGTTCGGGAACCCGCGACAACAGGATGCGCCGCTCCAGCTCCGGTGTGGGGAAGTCGATGTGCAGGAACAGGCAACGACGTTTGAGCGCCTCGGACAGCTCTCGGGTGGCATTTGATGTCAGCACCACCAGCGGGGTGCGGGTGGCGGTGATGGTGCCGAGTTCGGGAACGGTCACCGCGAAGTCGGACAACACCTCCAGCAGCAGGCCCTCGATCTCGATGTCGGCCTTGTCGGTTTCGTCGATCAGCAGCACGGTCGGGTCGGTGCGCCGGATCGCGGTCAGCAGCGGACGCTGCAGCAGGAACTCCTCGCTGAACACGTCGTCCTTGGTGGCCTGCCAGTCGCCGGAGCCGGCCTGGATGCGCAGAATCTGCTTGGCGTGGTTCCACTCGTAGAGGGCGCGGGCCTCGTCGACGCCCTCGTAGCACTGCAAACGCACCAACTCCGAGCCGGTGGCCTGGGCGATCGCGCGGGCCAGTTCGGTCTTGCCGACGCCGGCCGGACCCTCCACCAGCAGCGGCTTACCGAGCCGGTCGGCCAGGAAAACCGCTGTCGCGGTGGGGGTGTCGGGCAGGTAGCCGGTTTCGGCCAGGCGTCGCGAGACGTCGGCGATGTCGGCGAACAGCGGCACGGGCCGCGCGGGCACGCTCATAGCGGGATTCTCCTAGGGAGGGCGGGTCAGGCCGGTCGGGTGTGGCCGTCCCCCCAGACGATCCACTTGGTCGAGGTCAGTTCCGGCAAGCCCATCGGACCGCGGGCGTGCAGCTTCTGGGTGGAGATGCCGATCTCGGCGCCGAAGCCGAACTGCTCGCCGTCGGTGAACGCGGTGGACGCGTTGACCATCACCGCGGCGGCGTCGACTTGCTCGGTGAACCGTTGGGCCGCAGCAAGATTGGTGGTGACGATGGCTTCGGTGTGGCCGGTGCCGTACTCGTTGATGTGTGCGATAGCGCCGTCCACGCCGTCGACCACCGCCACCGCGATGTCCATCGCCAGGTATTCGCGGCGCAGGTCGTCCTCTCCCGCGTCGAGATGCACTGTGACACCAGCGTTCTGCAACGCATCGAGCAGCCTGGGCATCGCCTCGGCGGCGATCGCGGAGTCGACCAGCAGGGTTTCGGCGGCATTGCAGACACTGGGCCGGCGGGTCTTGGAGTTCAGCAGGATGCGTTCGGCGATATCGAGGTCGGCGGCTTCGTGCACATAGACATGGCAGTTGCCGACCCCGGTCTCGATAGTCGGTATCTGCGCGTCGCGCACCACCGCCTCGATCAGACCGGCTCCCCCGCGCGGAATCGCGACGTCCAACAAGCCGCGAGCCTGGATGAGGTGGGTGACGGTGGCCCGGTCGGCCGCCGAGAGCAGCTGCACGGCGTCGGCGGGTAACTCCTGGGCGACCAGGGCTCTGCGCAGCACCGTGACCAGTGCCTCGTTGGACTTGGCGGCGGAGGAACTGCCGCGCAGCAGGGCCGCGTTGCCGGACTTGAGGGTCAGGCCGAAGGCGTCGACGGTGACGTTGGGGCGGCCCTCGTAGATCATTCCGACCACGCCGAGCGGAACCCGCTGCTGACGCAGTTGCAGCCCGTTGGGCAGGGTGGAGCCGCGCAGCACCTGGCCGACCGGGTCGGGCAGTCCGGCGACCTGGCGCAGTCCGGCGGCGATGCCGTCGACGCGCTGCGGGTTGAGCGCCAGCCGGTCGAGCAGCGCGGCCGGGGTGTCGGCCGCCCGCGCAGCCTCCAGGTCTTCGGCATTGGCGGCCAAGATCGCCGGGGCACTGGCCAGGATCTCGTCGGCGGCGGCGTGCAGCGCACGGTCTTTGACGGCGGTGGGTGTGGTGGCCAGAATCCGGGCGGCCACCCGGGCGCGCCGGGCGGCGTCGTGCACCTCTTGACGCAGGTCGGGCAGCGCCGGCGCTTGCAGACTCATTACCACAGGGTATCCGGCCTGCTCCGATGGGGCGCGGCCGCCCGTTGCCGCGGCGGCACCCTGCCGCGACTCAGCCGACTCGCTCGCGGCGCGTCACCCGCCGGGCCGTGCTCTGCCGCTCGTCGATGATCCGGCCCAGGTCCTGCAGCAACATCGGTTTGTTCATAACGATCTTCTCCAGGTGCTCACGTTCAATCTCGACCGCGGTCACCTCGTCGAGAGCGTAGGCGCCGGCGAGATTGGGCTGGCGGGTCAGCGCGGTGATCCCGAGGAACGAGCCCTGGTGCAGCGTGGTGACGGGTACGACGTCGCCGACCTCGTCGATCACGGTCAGCCGGACGCTGCCGGCGACCAGAAACGTCATCACCGCGGGAACCTCCCCGGCGTACTGGACGATCTCGTCGGCGCCGTACCGCACAACCCTGGCGTACGGGGCCAGCAACTGTTGATCGGCGAGGGTCAGCCGCAGTTCCGGGGCGACCACCGTGCGCAGCGCCTTGCTGACCCGTTCGGGCGTCGAGAAGTCGTCGTCGTCGCCGTCCAGATGCAGTTCTTCGCGGCGCGCTGCGTACCAGACCCAGCGCGCGAAGGTCGACTGCGTCGCCCCCTCGTCGGCGGGCGAGTTGACCCTGATGGTGGTCTTGTACTCACCGCCGCCCAAAGCCACCGAACTCGGCGCGGTACCCGGCTTGATCAAGGGCAGCCCACCGGCTACCAGGTTCAGCATCGCGCAGACCTTGTCGGGCGGGTCAGAGGTGGCGAACCTGGTGGTGATCGAGCACTTGTGCGGCCCGGCGGGGCGGCTCAGATTGGTGAACGCGGTGGTGGCCAGCATCGAGTTCGGCATGATCCGCAGCCCACTGCCGGTCTGGATGTGCACGGCGCGCCAGTTCACCTCGACGACCCGCCCGCGCGCCGTCTGCGTATCCAGCCAGTCGTTGATCCGGAAAGGCTGCTCGAACAGCATGAACAGGCCGGAGACGATCTGACCGACGGAGTTCTGCAGCATCAGCCCGATGACCACCGAGGTGATTCCCAATGCGGTGAACACCCCGCCAACCCGAACGCCCCAGACGAAGGACAGGATCACCGCCAGACCGACGCCGATCAACGCGATGCGGCCGACGTCGAGGAAGATCGCCGGGAATCGTTTGCGCCAACTGTCCTCCGGGGCTCCCTCGAACACCGTGGTGCTCAGCCCGGACAGCAACAGCACCAGCACCAGGAAGCCGAACAGGGTGGTCAGAATGCGCACCGGGACATCGCTGGCCGAGATCTCCGACGCCTTGACCAACAGCAGCAACAACGCGCCGAGCGGCAGCAGCCAGTTTCGCAATACACCGACCTGGCGGGCCAACCGGTTGTTTCTGCGGAGCAGGGCGTGCTGCAACTCGGTCAGTAGGAGTAGGCCGACCGGAAATCCGGTCGCGATGCCGACGGCCCAGTGAAACCACGACATGTGGAATGCGCTCATCACCGCTCCGACAACCGGTAGATGGCCTGCTCTTCGCCGCCAACCGAAATCGTCCCGGCGGGCGTGAACTGCCGCGAATCCCGCATCGCCTCGTATACCTGCGCCGACACATAGATTCCGGCTTGCGGTGTGCCGCTGTGCATTTGGTAGGCCAAGCTGACCGCGGCACCCCACATGTCGAAGACCAGCCCGGATTGGCCCACCAGGCCGCTGGTCACGTTGCCGGTGTTGATACCCACCCGAAGACCCAGGTCGTGTGGACTGCGGCTGTTGAAGCGTTCGATGATGCGACGCATCTCCAGGGCGAACTCCAGGCTGCGATGGATGCTGTCCAGTCGTGGTGTGATGACTCCGCAACTGGCCAGATATCCGTTGTGGAACGTGCGGATGTTCTCCACGCCAAGGGCTTCCGCTGCCGAGTCGAACTGGCCGAACAACTCGTCGACAATCCCGACCAGCTCGTTGCCGGGCAGATCGTTGGAGATCTCGTCCAGCCCGATGATGTCGGCGAAGATGATCGCGACGTCTTGATGCTTCTGCGCAATGGTGGGCTCGCCTTCGCGGTAACGCTGGACGACCGACTCGGGCATCAGCGCCAGCAGCATTCGGTCGTTCTCCCTGCGCTGCTCATTGAGGAGTTCTTCCTTGATCGCCAGATTTCGGCTCATTTCGTTGAAAGCGACTGTGAGATCGCCGATTTCGTCGCGTGAGGTGACCGGTATGTTGACCTCGTAGTCACCGGAGCTGATCTGCTGGGTGCCCTTTTCCAGACGCCGGACCGGGCGCACCGCCGCCTGCGCGACAAGCATCGAGACCACGCAGACGGCAAAGATCATCCCCGTGACCGCGATCGCCAGGGTCTTGCTGAATCTGCCTAGCCTGGCGAACGCGTCGGAGTCATCCCGAGTCGCCAGGATCGACCAGTGCAGGTCCGAGTTGGGGATATTCAGCGGGGCATAGGCTTCCAGTTCCCGGTTACCCGTGTAGTCGGTGCCGGCGACGACGCCGGTCTCCCCGCGTTGCGCCGCGCGCAGACCCGCGCTGCGCACCGGTTGCACCAGTGTGGTGCCACCCAACCGGATAGCCCGGTCCGCGACGCTGGGCGCGGTGCCGGCCGCAATAGCCTGGCGCCGATATTCCTGCGGATCTTCCAGGAAAAGCCTTGAATCAGAGCGCATCAGATCGTCTGGACCGGCCAGAAAGGTCTCGGTCGCCGCACCCATTCCGGCGCCCTTCCAGTTCTTGTCGGCGGTCATGATGCTGTTGATCTTGGCGATCGGCACCGGCAGGGCCATCACCCCGTCGATTTTGTTCACGCCGATCGGCGACACCACCCAGGCCGTGGGGGCGGCGAGGTGGGGCTGGTAGGGCTCGAAATCGGTGATCCAGATGAAATCGATATCGTTGGAGCGCAACGCTTTTTGGTAAGCCTCGCGCAGATTCGACTCTCGGTACGGTCCGGTGAGGATATTGGTGCCGAGGTCCGGCCCTTTCTTCACCGAGTAGACGACATTGCCGTCCAGATCGAACAGCAGCGCGTCCTGGTAGTCGAAGCGGGTGACGATGTCACGCATGTAGAAGTCGTACCGGGCGTTGGCGGCCGACCATGCGCTGCCGTCGCCGGCGTCGGTGACCGGTAATGCATCGGTCTTTGTCGAGGCCGTGTAGTACGCCTGCAGGTACTTCTGGGCGTTGGAGTTCGGCAGCACCGCATTGAGATCGATGTCGTCGCCGGTCGCCTGTTTGATGGGCTTGATCATCTGGTTCTTGTAGTAGTCGACGATCGCCTGCTGCTGGGCGCCGCTGATGTTGGCGTTGGCCAACTCGCTCATCCCGGCGGCCATTGCGGTCACCGCTTGGTCGACGCTGAACCCTCCGCTGTAAACGTCCAGCGAATTGGTCACCTCCCGGAACAGCGCCTCGATCTGTCGCTTCTGGGACTGGCGCAGCTCGATCAGCCGCTCGGACTCGACTTCGCGCATCGCGCTGCGCCCCGAAAGCGCTCCGATCAGGCCGACGACGGCGACCGACAAGATGCTCGAAAGCAGCAGTGCCACCAGGATCTTGGATTGGATGCTGACCCGGAAGCGTATCCCCGGAAACCGGCGCCGGGCGCGCTGTGCGACCGGAGACGTACTGTTGTCGCTCTCCGGCGCCGGCTTTGTTGGCTCACCCGATGTCAATCGGCTTCCCTTCTGCCACCGGTTTGTAACGGGTCCCCGATCACGCTGCACATTAGCCCGCTCAGTACGGCTTGTCGGGCTTTGCCGGAAAGTGACACCTGGCTGTGTCCTCGCTTTCACCGAAAGGTGATGCCCGCCCGCCGGTGTCGTTAGCCTCGACGCTATGGCGAAGCGAGTGACGGTCGTCGGCAGCGTGAATCTCGACCTGACGTTACAGGTCACCTCGCTGCCGGCGCCGGGCCAGACGGTGCTGGCATCGTCGCTGTCGTATGCGCCCGGAGGCAAGGGCGCCAATCAGGCGATCGCAGCGGCGCGTGCGGGTGCGCGCGTACAGTTCGTCGGCGCCGTCGGAGACGACCCGGCGGCCGAGCAGTTGCGGGAGCACCTGCGCGGCAACGGTGTCGGGTTGGATCACCTGGTCGCAGTGTCCGGCCCCAGTGGAACGGCGATCGTCGTCGTCGATGCCGGCGCCGAGAATCTGATCGTGGTCGTACCGGGCGCCAACGCACAGGTGTCGCTTGGCCCCGCCGTCACCTTCGACTGCGATGTGTTGTTGACCCAGTTAGAGATTCCGGTGCCGACGGTGGTGTCCGCGGCGCGACGGGCGCAATCTGCGGGGGCGGTCGTGATGGTCAACGCCGCACCGGCGCATCGGGAATCACTGGCCGCATTGGCATCCGTCACCGACGTGGTGATCGCCAATGAGGGTGAGGCCGCCCAATGGCATTGGCCGACCGCGCACTTCGTGACGACTCTGGGAGCACGCGGCGCGCGCTACGCCGGCGTCGACGGCGAGTTCGAGGTGGCCGCGCCGACGGTTACGGCGGTCGACACCACCGGCGCCGGTGACGTGTTCGCCGGGGTGCTCGCCGCGAACTGGCCGCGCGCACCGGGCTCTGCCGCCCAGCGGCGAAGTGCGATTCGGCGTGCCTGCGCGGCCGGCGCCCTGGCCACGTTGACTCCCGGAGCGGGTGACTGTGCGCCCACCGCGGCGGCGATCTACGCGGCCATGCTCGACTGAGCTCGACGAAGAATTCAGTCCTCGGGCACGTGACGTTCGATCTCGTCCAGCCAGATCCGCGCGGACATGTCCGAGGGGGCCCGCCAATCCCCGCGCGGCGACAGCGCACCGCCATGGGAAACCTTGGGACCGTTGGGCAGTGCCGAACGTTTGAACTGGCTGAACGAGTAGAACCGCTGCGCGAAGACCTTCAGCCAGTGCCGGATCTCGGCCAGCGAGTAGACCGGTCGCTTGTCTTCGGGGAAACCGGGCGGCGAGCTGCCGCGCTCGGCATCGCTCCAGGCATGCCGGGCCAGAAAGGCGATCTTGGACGGGCGGAAGCCGTAGCGCAGCACGTAGAACAGTGAAAAGTCCTGCAGGGCATAGGGTCCGACCTTGGCCTCGCTGCTCTGCAATTCCTCCTCTTCGCCGGAGGGAACCAGCTCGGGGGTGATCTCGGTGTCCAGCACCGACTGCAGGATCTCGCCGACCTGCTCGTCGAACTCGTCGGCGGAGATGACCCAGCGAATCAGGTGCTGGATCAACGTTTTCGGCACGCCGCCGTTGACGTTGTAGTGCGACATCTGGTCGCCGACACCGTAGGTCGACCAGCCCAGCCCCAGTTCGGAGAGGTCGCCGGTGCCCAGCACGATGCCGCCGCGCTGGTTGGCCAACCGGAAGAGGTAGTCGGTGCGCAGGCCGGCCTGCACATTCTCGAACGTGACGTCGTAGACCTTCTCGCCCCGCGCGAACGGATGGCCCATCTCGGCGAGCATCCCCTTGGCCGTGTCCCGGATGTCGATTTCCTCGAAGTTGACTCCCAGCGCACGGGACAACTTGACCGCGTTGGCCTTGGTGCGATCGCCGGTGGCGAACCCCGGCAGTGTGAAGGCCAGGATGTCGCTGCGCGGCCGGCCTTCCCGGTCCATCGCCCGAGCGGCGACGATCAACGCGTGCGTCGAATCCAGCCCGCCGGAAACACCGATGACCACCTTCGGGTAGTCCAATGCCCGCAACCGCTGCTCGAGACCCGACACCTGGATGTTGTACGCCTCATAGCAATCCTGCTGCAGCCGTTGCGGATCGGCGGGCACGAAGGGGAAGCGCTCCACAGTGCGCAGCAGACCGATGTCGCCGTCGGGCGGGTCGAGCCGAAACTCGATGCGCCGGAACGCGTCCGTCACGGCGGCGTGGTGACGCCGGTTGTCGTCGAAGGTGCCCATCCGCAACCGTTCCGAGCGCAGCAGCTCGGTGTCGACGTCGGCCACCGAGCGGCGCCCGCCTTTCGGGAAGCGTTCGGATTGTGCCAGCAGCGCACCGTTCTCCCAGATCATCGTCTGGCCGTCCCAGGCCAGATCGGTCGTCGACTCGCCCTCCCCCGCAGCCGCGTATATGTACGCGGCCAGGCAGCGCGCCGACGCCGACCGCGCCAGCAGTGACCGGTCCTCGGCGCGGCCCACCGTGATCGGGCTGCCGGACAGGTTGGCCAGCACCGTCGCACCAGCCAGGGCGGCCTCGGCGCTGGGCGGCACCGGAACGAACATGTCCTCGCAGATCTCCACGTGCAGCACGAAACCGGGCAGGTCGGCCGCGGCGAACAACAGGTCCGGCCCGAACGGCGCGTCCCGGCCCGCCACCCGAATGGTGCCGCGCTCGTCGTCCCCGGCGGCCATTTGGCGTCGCTCGTAGAACTCCCGATAGTTCGGCAGGTAGGACTTGGGGATCACCCCGAGCACCGCACCACGGTGCACCACCAGCGCGGTGTTGTAGACGCGGTGCCGATGCCGCAGCGGCGCACCCACCACCAGGACCGGCAGCAGGCCGGCCGATTCGGCGACCAGGTCAGCCAGCGCATCCTCGACCGCGTCGAGCAGGGCGTCGGCGAGCAGAATGTCCTCGATCGAGTAGCCGGACAGTGTCAGTTCGGGGAACACCGCCAATCCGACACCCTCGTCGTGACATTCGCGGGCCACCTGCAGCACCGACGCGGCGTTGGCCGCCGGGTCGGCGATGGTGGTGTGGTGCGTGCATGCGGCGACGCGCAGGAACCCGTGCTGGTAGGCCGAATAGAAGTTCATCGCCCACCATTGTGGCGTGCGGCGCCCGTGACGCCCGAAGCCCGTCCCGCAAAGGTGCCTACTCTCGAATGCATGGAATCTCCCGAGCTCGTCGCGATGCTGTCCGGCCGGCGAATTGCGGTGCTCACCGGTGCAGGCATTTCCACGGACTCCGGCATACCCGATTATCGGGGACCCGACTCGCCGCCCAGCAATCCGATGACGATCCGCCAGTTCACCTCAGATCCGGTGTTCCGGCAGCGGTACTGGGCCCGCAATCATCTCGGCTGGCGGCACATGGACGACACCCGGCCCAATGCGGGCCATTACGCGCTGGCTGCCCTGGAACAGGCGGGAGTGGTCTGCGGGGTGATCACGCAGAACGTCGACCTGCTGCACACCAAGGCCGGCAGCGCCAACGTGGTGAATCTGCACGGCACCTACGCGCAGGTCGCCTGCCTGGGCTGTGGTCACGCCATGAGCCGCGCCGCCCTCGCCGAGCAACTGGAGGCGCTCAACCCCGGGTTCGTCGAGCGCGCCGAGTCCGTCGGCGGGCTGGCGGTGGCGCCGGATGCGGACGCCGTCGTCGCCGAAACCGAGTCGTTCCGCTATCTCGACTGCCCGCACTGCGGGGGCATGCTCAAACCCGACATCGTCTACTTCGGCGAGAGTGTCCCCAAAGGGGTTGTAGCCGAAGCATATTCATTGGTGGACCAGGCGGAGGCGCTGCTGGTCGCCGGCTCGTCGCTGACGGTGTTCTCCGGCTACCGGTTCGTCCGACACGCAGCGGCCCACGGTATCCCGGTAGCGATCGTCAACCGGGGCGCGACCCGCGGCGACGACCTGTCCACCGTCAAGGTCGACGGCGGTTGTTCGGAAATTCTGACGCTGCTGACCGCGGAACTGGTTGTCAGCGCGCCTTTCTGACCTCGGCGACGAACTGCCGTCCCTGGTTGTCCACGACCTGCCAGGAGTACGGGCCGATGGCTCGCGGGTAACCCAGGTTGTGCACGGCCATTCTGGCGTCGCGCTCGAACCGGATGTTGTCGACCCGCAGTCCGTTGGAAGTTGTCAAAGCCCACATGATCTCTCCGAATCTCTGTCGTAGCGACCCGGCCGGGTTCGCTGATACGACGAGTTTTTCGGAGACGACTAGGTGGATCCTCAACGATTTCTTGACGATTTCTTGAAGCGACCGCGCACGCGGTCACTTCAAGACAGTCGCGCGGTCGCGACAGTACCGCCGAAATCTCAGAAGGTGCAGGGCATGCTGCGGATCGCGTGGATGAAGTTGCCGACGACGTACGACGGTTCGCCGGCCTGGATTTCGGGAACCTGGCGGAGCAACTCGCCGAACAGGGCCCGCAGTTGCGCCCTGGCCACGTGCGCGCCCAGGCAGAAGTGCACGCCGCCGCCACCGAATCCCAGGTGCGGGTTGGGATTTCGGGCCAGGTCCAGGCGTTCTGGATGGTCGAACGCATCGCGGTCCCAGTTGCCGGAGGCGTAGAACATCGCCACCTTCTCACCGGCGCGGATCTGCTGGCCGCCCAGCTCGCAATCCGTTGCGGCGGTGCGGCGGAACGTCATCACCGGAGTGGCGTATCGGATGAACTCCTCGACGGCCGTGCCGATCCGGTTGTCGAAATCCTCTTGCAACCAAGCCTTCTGGTCGGGAAAGTCGGTCAGCGCTTTCAGCGCGTGGCTCGCGGTCTGGCGAGTGGTGTCGTTACCGGCCACCGCGAGCAGCACGAAGAAGGCGGCCACATCGGCGTCGGTGAGCCGGTCGCCGTCCACCTCGGCGTTCACCAACTCGCTGAACAGGTCGTCGCCGGGCTCCTCGCGGCGCTGTGCGGCCAGCACCCCGGCCACCTGGTGCAGATACATCTGATTCTGGACCAGCAGCTCGAGCGGGTTACGCCCGGCGAGGTATTCGGGGTCCGCCCAGGACACCACCGCATCGGCGGCGCTGGCCACCTGGTGCTCCTCGGACGCCGGAATGCCGGCGATTTCGGACAGGGTGCGGATGGGCAGTTCTTTGGCACACAGGTCGACGAAGTCGGCGCCGCTGCCGGCCGCCCGCAACTCCTCGACGATGGTGCGGGCGTTGCGCTGGATGGATTCCTCGATGCGGCGGACCTGACGCGGGGTGAACGCGGCGCTGACCAGCTTGCGCAACTTGGTGTGTCGCGGCGGATCCATGGCGAGGAAGGACTGCGAGGCTTCCAGGAGTTCTTCGGGGATGTCGGCGAACATCACCCCCTTGCCGGACAGGAACACCTCGTTGTTGCGGCTGACGGTGACGATGTCGGCGCGCCGGGTGACGGCCCAGTAACCGGGGTCGGCGGGGTTCTCGATCAGGTCGCCTTCGACGGGCGGCTGCCAGCTCACCGGGCGTTCGGCACGCAGCGCAGCGAACGATCGCTCTCGTTCGGCGGCCGTCGAGGTCCAGAACGCTTTCGACGAGAGGTCGATCGCGTCGTAGGGACGGGTGGTGGCATCGGTCGGGGACGAAGTGCTCGCAGAGCTGGTCATCGGGGCGATCCTCACGTCGACTATGGCGTCGGTCACAACGGGCTTTTCCTGACGATATGCCTAGACATAACGTCTAGTCAACACGTCAGAGCATCCGTTATGCTCGGACGATGCCGACCGTGACCCGCAAATCCCCGGGCAATCGCGAACAGGGCCGCCGGCAACGACAAGAGCAGATGGAAGCCCGGCTGCTGGAAGCCACCGAACGGCTGATGCGCGACGGCACCAGCTTCACCGAGCTCAGCGTCGACCGGTTGGCGACCGAGGCAGGCATCTCCCGCGCCAGCTTCTACATCTATTTCGAGGACAAGGGCCACCTGCTGCGCCGGCTGGCCGGTCAGGTGTTCCACGATCTGGCCAGCAACGGGCGCCGCTGGTGGGATGTGGCCTCGCGGCGCAATCCCGACGACGTCCGCGCCGCGATCTCCGGCATTATCGCCAGCTACCGTCGCCACCAGCCGGTGCTGATCGCCCTCAACGAGGTTTCCGGCTACGACCCCACCACCGCCCACGCCTACCGGGAACTGTTGGGCGCCGTCATCGAGCAGGTAACCCAGGTCATCGAGGAAGGCCAGGCCGACGGCTCCATCCGCAGTACGCTGCCCGCGGTCACCACCGCTTCGGCCCTGACCTGGATGGTGGAACGGGCCTGCCAGCAGAACCTTCCTGCCCAGCCCCGCGAATATGACATCGAACTCGCCGCGACGTTGGTCGAAATCATCTGGGGTGCACTGTATCTGGAGCCGGCCAAGTAGGTCCGCACCCGCCAGCTCAGACGGCCACCAGGTCGTCGGCGTGCACGGCGGGCCGCCGCAGTTCATCGGGTAGCGCCGAGGTGGACCGGCCCATCATGGTGGCCAGTTCGGCAGCGTCGTAGGCCACCACGCCGCGCGCCACCACCGTTCCGTCGGGCCCGCACAATTCGACGACGTCGCCGCCGAAGAACTTGCCCGACACCGCGGTGATGCCCGCGGGCAACAGCGAGCGACGCTGGGAGACGACGGCGCGCACCGCGCCGGCGTCCAGCGCTAGCGACCCGGCCGACTCGGCCGCATAACGCACCCAGAACCGGCGCGCCGACATCCGCTCGGCCCGCGGCGCGAACACGGTGCCCACCGAGGCATCGGTGAGTGCGGACGCGGCATCGTTCGCCGGGGCCAGCAGCACCGGCACCCCGGCGTCGGCGGCCAGCAGCGCCGAGGACATCTTCGACGCCATCCCGCCGGTGCCCAGGTGGCTGCCCTGGCCGGCGATCACCCCGTCCAAGTCCTGCGGGCCGGTCACCTCGGGAATGAACTTGGCGCCCTTGACTTTTCGCGGATCCGCATCGTAGAGGCCGTCGATGTCGGAGAGCAGCACCAGCGCCTCGGCGCCCACCAGGTGCGCGACCAGCGCGGAGAGCCGGTCGTTGTCGCCGAACCGGATCTCGTTGGTAGCCACCGTGTCGTTCTCGTTGACGATCGCCACCGCGTGCAGCGCGCGCAGCCGGTCCAGGGTGCGCTGGGCGTTGGTGTGCTGGACCCGCATGGAGATGTCGTGCGCGGTCAGCAGTACCTGCCCCACGGTTCGGCCGTACCGGGCGAACGCCGCACTCCACGAGTTCACCAACGCGACCTGCCCAACGCTGGCCGCCGCCTGCTTGGTCGCCAAATCCTTTGGCCGACGCGCCAACCCGAGTGGCTCGATACCGGCGGCGATGGCCCCCGAGGACACGATGACGACGTCGGTGCCCGCTTTCATCCGCGCCTCGATGGCATCGGCCAGATCGGCCAGCCGACCGGCGTCGAACATGCCCGACTCGGTGGTCAGCGCCGTGGTGCCGACTTTGACGACCAGACTGCGCGCGGTACGGATGGCGTCGCGATGCGGGCTTCTCATCCGGGTTCGCCAGGTTGCGCATCGCGTTCGCGGCGCTGCCGCCGGGCCGCCTTGCGCTCCGAAGCACCCATCCGGTCGGTGCGCTCCAACCGCGCGTCGGTGCCCCGCCCGGTCAACGGAACATCAATTCCCGCAGGGGTTTGCGGCTCCCAGTCGAAAGTCATGTCACCGATGGTCACCGCGCAACCGGGTTGCGCGCCCAGGCGCAGCAGTTCATCCTCCACGCCGAGACGGGCCAACCGGTCGGCCAGGTATCCGACGGCCTCGTCGTTGTCGAAGTTGGTCTGGCCGATCCAGCGCTCGGGCCGGGCGCCGGTCACCACGAAACCGCCCTGCCCATCCGGTTCCACGGTGAAACCACTGTCGTCCACCGGAACCGGGCGGATCACCGGTCGCCGCGGCACCACCGCAGGACGCGCCGCGTGGTACTCCGATACCATCTGCCACAGCCCGAAGATCAACGGCTGCAACCCTTCTCGGGTCACCGTCGACACCAGGAACACCGGCCAGCCGCGCTGCGCGATCTCGTCGCGGACGAACTCGGCCAACTCACGGGCCTCGGGCACGTCGATCTTGTTGAGCACCACCGCCCGTGGCCGCTCGGCCAGGTCGCCCAGCACCGCGTCGCCCTGCAGTGTGGGCGTGTAGGCGGCGAGTTCGGCTTCCAGAGCATCGATATCGGAGATGGGGTCGCGACCGGGCTCGGCAGTGGCGCAGTCCACCACGTGCACCAGCACCGCGCACCGCTCGATGTGCCGCAGGAAATCCAGGCCCAGACCGCGGCCTTCCGACGCACCCGGAATCAGACCCGGCACGTCGGCCACCGTGAAGGAATTCTCGCCGGCCGAGACCACACCCAGGTTGGGAACCAGCGTGGTGAAGGGATAGTCGGCGATCTTGGGCTTGGCCGCCGAGATGACCGACACCAGCGAGGACTTGCCCGCCGACGGGAAGCCGACCAGCCCGACGTCGGCGACCGTCTTGAGCTCCAGGGTGAGGTCGCGGGCCTGCCCGGGCTCGCCCAGCAGTGCGAAACCCGGGGCCTTGCGGGCTCGGGAAGCCAGCGCGGCATTACCCAGGCCGCCGCGACCGCCGGCGGCCGCCTCGAATCGGGTGCCCGCGCCGACCAGGTCGGCCAGCAGCCGGCCGTTCTCGTCCAGCACGACGGTGCCGTCGGGAACCTTGACCTCCAGGTCCGCGCCGGCCGCACCGTCACGGTTGTTGCCCATCCCCTGCTTGCCCGACGGCGCGGTCACGTGCGGGCGGAAATGGAAGTCCAGCAGCGTGTGGACCTGCGGGTCGACGACGAAGACGATGCTGCCGCCGCGGCCGCCGTTGCCCCCGTCGGGGCCGCCCAGCGGCTTGAACTTCTCGCGGTGAACCGATGCGCAGCCGTTGCCGCCGGAACCCGCCCGCGCATGTATGACGACCCGATCGACGAATCGAGGCATCGGGCTATCCCCTTAATTGGTCGCGGGCGCACCCGCGGCGCTCAGGCCCGGACTAGTCCGAGCTGGGCCCGACGATGCTCACGGTCTTGCGGCCGCCCTTGACGCCGAACTGGACCGCCCCGGCCGCCTTGGCGAACAGGGTGTCGTCGCCGCCGCGGCCCACGTTGACTCCGGGGTGGAACTTGGTGCCGCGCTGGCGGACCAGGATCTCACCGGCCTTGACTACCTGACCGCCGAACCGCTTGACGCCAAGTCGCTGAGCTGCCGAGTCCCGACCATTGCGTGAGCTGGAAGCGCCCTTCTTGTGTGCCATGTCTGTCGCCCCTAGTCGCTACTTGATGCCGGTGACCTTGAGCACCGTCAGCTGCTGACGGTGTCCCTGCCGCTTGTGGTAGCCGGTCTTGTTCTTGAACTTGTGGATGCGGATCTTGGGCCCCTTGGTGTGCTCGAGCACTTCACCGGTGACGGCGACCTTTTCCAGGGCCTTGGCGTCGGTGGTGACGTCGGCGCCGTCGACGACCAGGGCGACCGGCAGCGACACGCTGGCGCCCGGCTCCGACTCCAGCTTCTCGACCTTGACGACGTCGCCGACGGCGACCTTGTACTGCTTACCGCCGGTCTTGACGATTGCGTAGGTCGCCATCGGTTCTCCTGCCTCTTCGTCCTCGTGCTTCGCGCGCGTGCTAGCGACGGTGCGCGGTGGGTGGTCTTGTGCGGGTTCAGTGCGAGATCTGTGCCCCACTGTCACCGGCCAGCATCTGCCCGGCCTGACGACAACTGTCCAAGGGTACGTGACCAGCGGCTACAGGGTCAAACCGGGCATGCGGCCCAGCGTGTGCTGCTGTTATCCCTCTTCACCTAGTCAGCGTGGATCGGCGGCCCGGCCGGCCGGCCGGCCGCGCGCCGGCGGCGTGGGCCGATAACGGAGACCTGCTCGACCACCACGACAGATGCTCTGGTGTCGGTGGTGTCGTCCTCGTCGCCCTCGTCCTCGTCGTCGTCGGAGTCCTCGTCGTCCTCGTCCTCGTCGGAGTCGTCGTCCTCGTCGGAATCCTCGTCGTCCTCGTCCTCGTCCTCGGTGTCGGCGATCTCGTCGGACTCGTCGTCCTCGACGTCTTCGTCTTCGTCCTCGTCCTCGAGGTCGTCATCCGCCAGGTCCTCGTCGTCGAGGTCATCCTCGTCATCGGAGTCCTCCTCGTCATCGGAGTCCTCCTCGTCGGTGTCCTCGTCATCGGAGTCGTCGGAGTCCTCGAAGTCCGCATCGTCGGCGTCGTCCGCGGCAACCAGGTCGGCGGGCAGTAGCTCTTCGCCCGCACCTGCCGAATCCTCTTCCGACTCATCGGATTCGTCGTCGTCACGGGCGGACGCGGCCATCGCCTTGAACATCGGGTGCTCACCCGGGGCGTGCACCCGCACCTTGGCCACCACGGCCTTTTCACCGTTCTCGTCGGAGCGGTTCTTCTTGGACCGCCGATTGCGCCGGCTGGTGGACTCGGACTTGCGGCCGGTCGCCGGTGCCGAGTCGACCGGGTCGGCGTGCAGCAGAATCCCCCGGCCCGCGCACTGCGGACAGGAACTCGAAAACGCCTCGATCAGGCCGGTACCCAGCCGCTTGCGGGTCAACTGCACCAGGCCCAGCGACGTCACCTCCGACACCTGGTGACGGGTGCGGTCGCGGGCCAGCGCCTCGGTCAATCGGCGCAGCACCAGGTCCCGGTTGGACTCCAGCACCATGTCGATGAAGTCGATCACGATGATGCCGCCGATGTCGCGCAACCGCAGTTGGCGCACGATCTCCTCGGCGGCCTCGATGTTGTTCTTGGTGACGGTCTGTTCCAGGTTGCCCCCGGAGCCGGTGAACTTGCCGGTGTTGACGTCGATCACCGTCATGGCTTCGGTCCGATCGATCACCAGGGTGCCGCCGGACGGCAGCCACACCTTGCGGTCCATCGCCTTGGCGAGCTGCTCGTCGATGCGGTGCACCGCGAACACGTCCGGAGCGTTCTCACTGGCGGGCTCATACTTGGTGAGCTTTGAAACCAGGTCGGGAGCAACGGAATTCACGTAGTCGTTGATAGTCGTCCAGGCTTCGTCGCCGGACACGATCAGCCCGGAGAAGTCTTCGTTGAATAGGTCCCGGATGACCTTGACCAACACGTCGGGCTCTTCGTAGAGCGCCACCGCGGCGCCCGCGGCCTTCTGCTTGGTCTCGGCGGCCTTGGCATCGATCTGGTTCCAGCGTTCCTGCAACCGGGTGACATCGCCGCGGATGTCCTCCTCTTTGACGCCCTCGGATGCGGTGCGGATGATGACGCCCGCATTAGACGGAACGACCTCGCGCAGGATCTCCTTGAGCCGTTGCCGCTCGGTGTCGGGCAGCTTGCGGCTGATCCCGGTCGACGATGCGCCCGGCACGTACACCAGATAGCGCCCGGCCAGGGAAACCTGCGTGGTCAACCGCGCGCCCTTGTGACCGACCGGGTCCTTGCTGACCTGCACCACCACGTAGTCGCCCGGCTTGAGCGCCTGCTCGATCCTGCGGTCTGCCCCGCCCAGGCCGGCGGCCTCCCAGTTCACCTCACCCGCGTAGAGCACGCCGTTGCGGCCGCGGCCGATGTCGACGAACGCGGCCTCCATCGAGGGCAACACATTCTGCACAATGCCCAGGTAAATGTTGCCGACCAGCGATGCCGAGGCGGCCGACGTCACAAAGTGCTCCACGACGATGCCGTCTTCGAGCACCGCGATCTGGGTGTATCGGGCACCTGGGTGCGGAGGTTCGGTGCGCACCCGGTCCCGGACCACCATCACCCGTTCCACGGCTTCGCGGCGGGCCAGGAATTCCGCCTCGCTCAGTACCGGCGGCCGGCGCCGGCCGGCGTCGCGTCCGTCCCGGCGGCGCTGACGCTTGGCTTCCAGCCGCGTCGAACCGTCGATGCCCTTGATCTCACCGGAACCGGACGAGTCGCCGTTGTCCGAACCCGACTTCCCGCCGCGCGGTGCGCGCTCGTGTACGACGGTGTTGGGCGGGTCGTCCGGCGACGGGCTGTCGTCACCGTCTTCACTGGCACCCGACTTGCGCCGCCGGCGCCGCCGGCGACGGCGACTGGCGCCGTCACCCGAACCGTTGTCGTCGTCGCCGTTGTCGCTGCCGTCGGCGTCGTCGCCGTCGCCGTCGTCGGATTCTTGGTCCTGATCGGAATCGGTGCCGTCCTCGCCGGTTTGGCTCTGGTTCTCCCCGGGCCCGTCCGGACCGCCCTGTTCCCCGCGACCGCGGCCACGTCCCCGGCGACCCCGCCGACGTCGCTTGTTGGCCGGGCGGTCGGCCTGATCGTCCTCGTCGTCATCGGCGATGTCGGCGACCTCGTCCTCGGCGTCCTCGTCTACCTCCTCGACGGCGGGGGCAGCAGCCGTAGGTTCGGTGCGCTCGGGCAGCGGCTGCGGTGCGACGAACAGCGGCATGTACGGCGGCCGCTCGGGGGCGGGCCCGGGCGTCTCCGGCGTCTCCGGCGTCTCGAGCAGCAGCCGCGACTCGGGCTCGGCGGGCTGCGCCTCAGCGGCCTCGGCGGCGGCCTCGGGCTGGGTGTCGGGTTGCGCCGCGATCAGGTCGCGCACCCGCACCGCGTCGACCTGATCGACGCTGGAGTGCGCGCTGCGGACCCGCCCGTCCAGCGCGGCCAGCGCATCCAGGACCCGCCTGCTGGTGGTCCCCAGGGTGCGCGCGAGCGAATGGACTCTCAAGCGGTCCGGCAGTTCCTCGTGCGGTGTCGGCTCGTTTGCTGTGTCTGAAGGTGGGGCACCGTCTACCACGTATTCTCCTCAAGCCCCCGGGCGCGTCGTCCTAGTCGACGCGGCCACGCGAGGGCTTCGCTATGAGTCCGGGTCACTTCTCCCGGACTTGTGATGGTCTCGCCCCGAGCGGCCCAGATCGAACCCACTCGGCGCCGTACTGAATGACGGCCCGACCTGCTGCGCCGCACCGCGGACTGGCGATGGTCGCGCTTGTCGAAGTCTTCATTCGGGTGACCGACGCCAGTTCGACGACGTTCACCCGAGAGTCAGTATCCCACACCCAGAAAGCGAGTTGGTCACCCCTGAGCCGGAGGCCCGCACCGCACTACCGGCGCGCCGAGGTCAGAGGCCGGGAAACCAGAGCCCGATCTCGCGCTGGGCCGACTCGGCCGAATCGGACCCGTGCACCAGGTTGTACTGCGTTTCCAGGCCGAAATCGCCCCGGATGGTTCCGGGCGTGGCCTTGTCCACCGGGTCGGTCCCGCCGGCCAGTTGCCGGAATGCCGCGATCGCCCGCGGTCCCTCCACTACAGCGGCCACCACCGGCCCCGAAGTGATGAACTCCAGCAGCGACCCGAAGAACGGCTTGCCGTCGTGTTCGGCGTAGTGCTGGCGGGCCAGCGCGTCGTCGACGGTCCGCAGCTGCAGGGCCGCCAGGGTGAGCCCCTTGTGCGCTCGATGCGGCTGAGAATCTCCCCGGTCAACCGGCGTTGCACGCCGTCGGGCTTGATCAGTACCAGGGTCCGTTCGGTCACGGTGGCTAAGACTAAAGGTCCGACGGGCTGCACCCAAACCGCTACGCTGCCGGCGGCCCTTCCTGGCGGCGCCGGACCTCGGCCCGCAGATAGGCGATCAGCGCCCACACCGCGGCGAACAACACCCCGATGAACCCCACCGCCGGGTACACCAGGAAGCCCGCGACCAGCGGCAGCTGTGCGGCCAGATTGACCCAGATCGCCCAGGGTTTGCGCTGGACACCGGACAGTGCCACCAACACCACGGCCAGCCCGATCAGGTAGCTCAGCGAACCCGCACCCAGGCCGCCCCCGACCACACCCACCACCGGTATCGCCAGCAGCACCACGATCGCCTCGAGGATGAGCGTGCCCGCCATCACCCCGGCGAAGCTTTTCCACGGGTCCGGCGCGGCGTTGGTAGGCGGCGACTGCCCGGTCATGCCGGATCACGTCCGAACAAGGTGCGGGCTGCGCCGGCGGTGACGACCGATCCGGTGATGACGATTCCGGCGCCGGAAGACAGGTCCTCTGCTTGGGCCGCGTCCACCAGGGCGGTCGCGGCGTCGATGGCGTCGCGCATGTTCTCGGCGGTGACCACCCGGTCGGGTCCGAACCGCTGCTGGGCCGCCAGCGCCAACCCCTCGACGTCGAGAGCTCGCGGCGATCCGTTGTGGGTCACCACGATCGAGTCGAACACCGGTTCCAGCGCGGCCAGGATTCCGTCGACGTCTTTGTCGGCCATCACGCTGAGCACGCCGACCAAGGTCGCGAAGTCGAACTCGTCGGTCAGCGTCCGGGCCAGCGCGGCCGCCCCGGCCGGATTGTGCGCGGCGTCGATGAAAACCGTTGGGGCGCTGCGCATCCGCTCCATCCGTCCGGGGCTGGCGACGGCGGCGAAGCCGGCCCGCACCGCGTCCACGTCGAGTTGGCGCTGGGCCCCTGCGCCGAAGAAGGCCTCGACCGCGGCCAACGCCACCGCCGCGTTGTGCGCCTGATGTTCCCCGTGCAACGGCAGATAGATGTCGGTGTACACCCCACCCAGGCCCTGCAGCTCGAGCACCTGACCCCCGATCGCGACCTGGCGCCCCAGCACCGCGAACTCCGAATCCTCGCGGGCCACCGCGGCATCGGCGCGCACCGTCTGGCTCAGCAGCACCTCCATCGCCTCCGGCTGCTGCCGGCCGATCACCGCGACGGTGTCCGGCGAGCCGTCGGGCGCCCGGGTGATGATGCCCGCCTTCTCGCCCGCGATCCCACCGATGTCGTGACCGAGATACTCCACGTGGTCGACTCCGATCGGGGTGATGACGGCCACCGGTGCATTGATCACGTTGGTGGCGTCCCAGCGTCCGCCCATCCCCACCTCGACGACGGCGACGTCCACCGGTGCGTCCGCGAACGCCGCGAACGCCATCGCGGTCAGCACCTCGAACTTGCTCATCGCCGGGGCCCCGCCAGCAATTGCCTGTTCGTCGATCATCTGCACGAACGGCTCGATCTCCCGGTAGGTCGCCACATACCGGGCCGGACTGATCGGCTTGCCGTCGATCGAAATCCGCTCGACCGCGGCCTGCAGGTGCGGGCTGGTGGTACGTCCGGTACGCATCTGCAGGGCGGTGAGCAACGCGTCGACCATCCGGGCCACCGAAGTCTTGCCGTTGGTGCCCGCGATGTGGATCGACGGGTAACTCAACTGTGGCGAGCCCAGCAGGTCCAGCAGCGCGCTGATCCGGGTCAGGCTCGGCTCGATCTTGGTTTCCGGCCACCGCTGGTCCAGCAGATGCTCGACCTGCAGCAGTGCGGCGATCTCGTCCGGCGTGGGCGCGGCGTCGGTGACCTGTTCGGACCAGTCAGGCTCGGGATTCACTGCAGCGCAGCCAGTCTGGCGGTGATGCGGTCAAATTCCTCTTGCGCGAGCTGCTGACGCCCGCGGATCTTGCCGACGACCGCTTCGGGCGCCTTCGCCAGAAAGTCCGCGTTGGCCAGTTTGGCCGCGGTCGAGGCCAGCTCCTTTTGCGCTGCGGCCAAATCCTTTTCCAGACGCCGGCGTTCGGCGGCCACGTCGATGGTGCCGGAGGTGTCGAGCTCGACCACCACCGTTGCGGTGCTCAGTCGCACTTCCAGCGACACCGACGCACCGAAGTCGTCGCCCGCAGCGGTGAGCCAGGCCAGCGACGTCACCGCGGGTACCTGTCCGGTCAGGTCGGCGTCGTCCACGCCGGTCAGCCGCGCCGGCACCTTCTGCCGGTCGGCCAGGCCCTGGTCGCTGCGGAACCGGCGGATCTCTGTCACCAGCCGCTGCATGTCGGTGATCCGTTGCGCCGCAACAGGATCCAGGGAGATACCGGAGGGCCTGGGCCAGTCGGCGACCACCAACGACTCCTGCCCGGTGAGGGCCTGCCAGAGCGCTTCGGTGATGAACGGAATCACCGGATGCAGCAGCCGCAGCAGCGCGTCCAGGCCGGCGGCCAGCACTGCGGTGGTGTGGGTAAGACCTTGGGCGAGTTGGGTTTTGGCCAGCTCGACGTACCAGTCGCAGAACTCGTCCCAGGCGAAATGATACAGCGACTCACACGCCCGGCTGAACTCGTAGCTGTCGAAAGCCGAATCCACCTCGGCCCGAACCTGTTCCAACCGGCCCAG
Organism: Mycobacterium kiyosense; assembly: GCA_021654635.1. Classification (NCBI taxonomy): domain Bacteria; kingdom Bacillati; phylum Actinomycetota; class Actinomycetes; order Mycobacteriales; family Mycobacteriaceae; genus Mycobacterium; species Mycobacterium kiyosense. The sequence continues at coordinate 2,047,632 of AP025179.1, read as the reverse complement.
AATCCACCGGTCGGCGTCGGTCAACTGCTCCGGCGGCGGCAGCGGAGCCAAAGCGGCACCGTTCATCAGTGCATAACGGGTGGCGTTGAACAACTTGGTGCCGAAGTTGCGCGAGGCCCGCACGGCGTCCTCGCCGATGGCCAGGTCGCCACCGGGGTTGGCACCGCGGGCCAAGGTGAACCGCAACGCGTCGGCGCCGTATTTGTCCATCCAGTCCAACGGGTCGATGACGTTGCCCTTGGACTTGCTCATCTTGCGGCCGAACTCGTCGCGGATCAGGCCGTGCAGGAACACGTCGGTGAACGGCACCTGCGGACCGCGCGCACCGTCCAGGGTGATCGCGTCGTCACCGCCGACGTAGGTACCGAACATCATCATCCTGGCCACCCAGAAGAACAGAATGTCGTATCCGGTGACCAGAACGCTGGTGGGATAGAACTTTTCCAGTTCCCGGGTCTTCGACGGCCAGCCCAGGGTGGAGAACGGCCACAGCGCCGAGGAGAACCAGGTGTCCAGCACGTCGGGGTCCTGTTTCCAGCCGTCCGGCGGCGTGTCATCGGGACCCACGCACACCATCTCGCCGTTGGGCCCGTACCAGATCGGGATGCGATGGCCCCACCACAACTGGCGCGAAATGCACCAGTCGTGCATGTCGTCGACCCAGGCGAACCAGCGCGGTTCCAAACTTGCGGGGTGAATCACCGTGTCGCCGTTGCGAACCGCGTCGCCGGCCGCCTTGGCCATCGACTCCACCCGAACCCACCACTGCAGCGACAGCCGCGGCTCGATCGGCTCGCCGCTGCGCTCGGAGTGTCCGACACTGTGCAGATAGGGGCGTTTCTCCTCGACCACCCGGCCTTGCGCGGCCAGCGCCTCGCGCACCGCGACCCGCGCCTCGAACCGGTCCATGCCGTCGAATTGCGTCCCGGTGTAAGCGATTCGACCCCTGGTGTCCATGATCGAGGGCATCGGCAACTGGTGACGCAACCCGATCTCGAAGTCGTTCGGGTCGTGAGCCGGGGTGACTTTGACTGCGCCAGTGCCGAATTCGGGGTCGACGTGTTCGTCGGCGACGACGATCATGTCCCGGTCCACGAAGGGGTGCGGCAGCCTGGTGCCCACCAGGTGCCGGTAGCGCTCGTCGTCGGGGTGCACCGCGATCGCGGTGTCGCCCAGCATGGTCTCCACCCGCGTGGTCGCGACCACGATGTGCGGTTGGGAGTCGTCCAGTGAGCCGTACCGGAACGACACCAGCTCGCCTTCGACGTCCTGGTAGTTGACCTCGAGGTCGGAGATCGCGGTCTGCAGCACCGGCGACCAGTTGACCAGGCGCTCGGCCTGATAGATCAGTCCGGCGTCGTAGAGGCGCTTGAAGATCGTCCGCACCGCCCGCGACAGACCTTCGTCCATGGTGAACCGGTCGCGGCTCCAGTCGACCCCGTCGCCGAGCCGGCGCATCTGGCCACCGATCGCACCGCCGGACTCACGCTTCCAGTCCCACACCTTCTCGACGAACAGCTCGCGGCCGAAGTCTTCCTTCGTCTTCCCGTCGACGGCAAGCTGCTTTTCCACCACGCTCTGGGTGGCGATGCCGGCGTGATCCATGCCCGGTTGCCACAGCACCTCGTAGCCCTGCATGCGCTTGCGCCTGGTCAGGGCGTCCATCATGGTGTGCTCGAGCGCGTGGCCCATGTGCAGGGTGCCGGTCACGTTGGGTGGCGGCAGGACGATCGAGTACGCCGGTTTGGTGCTATTCGGGTCGGCGGTGAAGTAGCCGCCGTCGAGCCACTTCTGATAGATCGTGCCCTCCATCGCGGCCGGATCCCACGACTTGGGCAGCTGGTCGTCGGCGGGGCGGGGGCTGGCGGTCACCGGTCAATTCTAGGAACCGCCAGCCACGCCACCGCTTATGGGCCTGAAACCGCAGCGCAAACGCCCGATTACGGGATGGTGAGCTCCTGGCCGGGGTGGATCAGGTCGGGGTTCGGGATGCCGCTGGCATCCGCGATCACCTGGTACTTGCTGCCGTCTCCGTAGAAACGCTCGGCGATGGCCCACAGGGTGTCACCGGACTCCACGGTGTAGGTCCGCGCGGCGGGCGGAGCGGGCTCGGCCGGCTCTTCGGCAACCGCCTCGGACACCACTTCTTCGGCCGGCGCGCTGTCGTCGGCGCTCTTGTCGTCGGCACCGGCGGCTTCGGCATTCGGGTTGGCCGGCGGCGGCGCGTCGGTCTCGGTCTTGGTGGACCACGCCGGACCGTCACCGGAGTAGAGCACCAGGTTGCGGTCGTCCTGCAGAACCAGTCGGACGTTCTTCTTGCCCTTGGTGTCGGTGTGCCACACCGGCTTGTCGGCGGTGTAGAGCACGAAGTTGCCGTCGCGCTGCACCTCGGCACGCACCACATCCTGACCGTTGGTCGAGGTAGACCACAGCGGCTTGCCCCACACGGCGAGGACCAGGTTGCCGTCGTCCTGCAGGGTCAGCGTGTACGCCCCGTTGTTGGAGACCAGCGACTCCCCCCGCACCAGTTTCTGTCCCTCGGTGAGTGTGTCTGACATGACTTTCCCTCTCAATCTCGTTTGGCCGGTCGACAGACGTCGACCGTGCTACCTACACCCCTGAATTCGAACTACTGACCTCAAGACGGCCCAGACCTGATTCCGATCAACGCAATCCTGTTGTCGCGCTGGCTATTTCTTGCCGCCCAGCAGGCCGCCCAGGATGTCGCCCAGACCGCCCCCCTTGGCGCCCAGCACACTGCCGAGGATGCCGCCGAGAGACTTGTCGTTGCCGCCCCCGAGGATGCTGCCCAGGATGTCACCGAGCCCACCGCCGGAGGTGCGCTGCTGCGCGGCGCTGGTCTCCGGCGCCCCGCCGGAACCGAGCTGTTTTCCTATGTAGGCCAACACAATTGGCAGGATGACCGGCAACAGCTGCTTGAGCAGGTCGCTGTTGCCGGCTCCGCCACTGGCCAATGCCGCTGCGACCTGGTCGGTGTCCTTGCCGCCGAACAGGGTCGCGACGGCCTGATGCCCGGCTGCTTCGTCGACCTGGGCCACACCGCCGCCGGCGTCGAGCAGGCCGCGGGCGGCTTGACCGCTGGCCGCAGACTCGATCTTGCTGGCATTCTCGGGGTCCTGCGAGGTGTGCTGCAATCCGCTCAGTAGCACCGGCACCAGCGTATGTACCGCTTTTTCCACCTCGCCTTGATCGGCACCCAGCTTGGACGCGATGTCCGAGGTGGAGATTTGCGCGTACAGGTCATCGAGCCCGGCCATTGGCTATCCACCTTCGTTGCGGTTGGGTAAAGGCGCGTCACTTACGACACTAGACTCGCGCGATCTGGTTCGACACCCCTAGACGCAGCCCAATTCCAACCCGTGCGTCAATTTAACCGCTCGGTCCGCAGGGATACACCCGCGCTTGGGAAACGCGCCAGCAGCGCATCGCCCATCGCGGCCGCGGGGGTCAGCACGCCGTGCAGGTCGGAGAGCTTGTCGCGGTCTTTAGCCAGCGCGAGCCCGCACTCGCCCAGCAGAACCGAGGTCGCCTGGTAGCCGGGGTCGCCGCGCTGCTCCATCCGCGCCACATAACGCGCACCGGTGCTGGTCGTGGTGTAGGTGTCGATCTTGTAGTAACCGCGCTGCCGACTCTCGGCGCTGGGCCCGGTGCCCGGCTTCGGGACCACCCGTTCCACCAGTCGCGGCGGCAGCAGCCGGAAGTAGCGGCTGCCCAGACCCATCATCACATTGCCCAGTCCGGTCACCACCGCCGAGGCCAACGGCGCCACCGGCGAGGATCCCACGCTCATGGTCTCGCTGTAGCGGAACCGTCGCCCGTACGCCCAATCCAGCAATGCGTTGCTACGCCGCACAATTCGAGTGTTGTAGGGCGCCATCAAGAAACCCGCCGTCCATACACCGTCCAGTTCCGGAGCGATGTGACGACCCCGGCGCAGCGGCAGGTCGGGCTGCGAACCCAGCTCGGGTTCCGCGCTGCGGTCGGTGCTCAGGGTGTAGGGGTCGGTCATCTGGCGGCGCGCTTCGGGATCCTCTGATGCGGTACGCAGCACCTCCAGCACGGACGCGATGGTGCCCCCAGAGGCGCCGCCTCGCATCGAGCGCACCACCAGGTTGGTGTCGTCCAGCTCACCGGTGCCGTCGCGCTGGGCGGCACGATACAGCGCGAACACGGAGAGGTCGGACGGGATCGAGTCGAAGCCGCAGGCATGCACGATGCGGGCACCGGTGTCGGCGGCCTGCTTGTGGTAGAGGTCGATGCTCTCGCGGACGAACATCGCCTCGCCGGTCAAGTCGGCATAGTCGGTGCCCGCCGCAGCACACGCGGCCACCAGCGGCGGCCCGTAGCGGGTGTACGGCCCGACGGTGGTGATGACGACCCGGGTGCGGGCTGCCATCTCCTCGAGGGTGGCCGGTCTCGTGGCGTCCGCGCACACCAGCGGCCAGGACTGGGCGGGCTCCCCCCCAAATTCTCGCGCACCGCTTTGAGCTTGTCGCTGGACCTGCCGGCCAACGCGATGCGCGCGTCGCCGCCGGCCCGGGCAAGGTATTCAGCGGTCAGCTTCCCCACGAAGCTCGTTGCGCCGTAGAGGATGATGTCGAATTCGCGTGGTGTTTCAGTCACCCGCCCGACGCTACTCGCGGGGTGCCGCGGTTCTGAGCGTGGCCCGGACCGACGAACGGACGCAAAAGCACCCGACACGCCGAAGCGTGCGGGTGCTTTTTGCGTCTGTCGCTACTCAGGTCAGCCGCGGCGGCCGCAGACCGGCCATGCGCCGATCCCCTGCGAATGCAGCACGTTCTCGGCCACCCGGATCTGCTCCTCGCGGCTGGCGCCGGCCGGAGAGCCCGCGCCGCCGTTGGCATGCCAGGTGCTGGAGGTGAACTGCAGGCCACCGGCGTAGCCGTTGCCGGTACTGATCCCCCAGTTACCACCGGACTCGCACTGCGCGATCGCGTCCCAGTTCACGCTGTAGGCCCGGACCGGGGCGGGCGCGGGGACCTCGCCGACCGGCGGCGCGTCCGGAGCCGGCTGGCTCGGGTCGAACCCGGCGTTCTCCGGGGCCGGTGGCGCGTCCGGGGCGGGCGGCGCGTCGGGCGCAGGGGCGCGTCGGGCGCCGGCAGAGCGTCCGGGGCAGGCGGCGCGTCCGGAGCCGGCTGGCTCGGGTCGAAGCCCGCGTTCTCCGTGGCCGCCGGCGCGTCGGGCGCCGGGGCGCCGGGGTCGAAACCCGGGGCGACGTTGGGGTCGACGCCGGGGACATCCGCATGAGCGATGCCGGCGGTCGGCACGGTCACGAGTGTTCCGGTAATCGCGGCGACGATGAGCGTCTTGCGGACGTTCTTCAAGGATTGTTCCTTTCGTTGCGCGCGCGCCGAAGCCAGCCCACAGCTGTGGGTTGGGTTGTGCTTGGTGCGTCAACAGGACGCTGATCGCTTCGAGGTGTGCCGTCTCTTTTCGGCACAACAGCGGAGGGCTAGATCTACCGGGGTGGCTGGACGCCATCACCCGCGGGGCGACCCCAAATTTTCGGGCGCCATCCCAGCTCCGCTCACACGCGTATCCGTGGATTCAGTTTTGGTTTATTACGACCCGCTTTCGGGCTACAGGGACCGTACGATAACGATTTGGATTCGTCATCTCGGCCGCAAAGAAGTGTCGGTTCGATAACGGGCGGATCACAGCGCGGCCAACCGATGGTTCCCGCAGGTCAGATACTCGTTTCGGCGTAAAGACGATCCGTTGTCGCAGAACCCGTTTGGTGAGCCGAATCACGCATAAATTGTGAGCTGCACCACCGAATTTCGTTATCCGACACACGATCAAATCAACGGCCGCAGGTTAGTCGAAGTGACCTGCCCCACAAAGAACTTCGTCAAATGTCGTCGGTACCTATTGCAATCCTGCGGTGGATCACACGAGTCCCATTGGCACCTCGGGACATTCGAAAAGCCGTAACACCCGGCAATGCACGAAACCCCGAAAACCCTTACCAAACCTAGTATTTAGCCATAGATCAAGTGAATGTTGTTGTGAGAAAAAATTTTTCAAACGGTAGCCCGATGGCTGACCAACGGTGGGCTACCCCAAAACGCCTGTCGCAGTTGACGTTTGGCGTCAGCGACCCGAGCGCGCCGGTGCGAGCAAGTCATCCTCGGTGTTGACGTTGGTCAACACTCCTGAGGAGGCCAGCACGATCTGCTGGGAATCCGACGCGTCGATCAGGTCACGCATACTGCGCTTCCCGGCAGCGACCAGCTCCTCGATCCGGTCAGCCAGATCCGTGCGGTACACCGCGGCCAGGTAGTGGCTGCGGCCGTCCCACGGCATCACCACCTCGGCGCCGGTCTCGACCGCCAAGCGCATCAGATCGTCGATCAAATCGGGTGTGAGAGAAGGCATGTCGACGGCAGCGACAAACGCCAGCTGAGCCCCCGCCGCGGCAGCGGCCCGTAGCCCACGCCCGGCCGCCGGCAGCGGCCCCAGCCCCCGCACCTCGTCACGCAGAATCGCAGCCGACAACGCCGGCAGCGGTTGCCCCGGCGCAGCCATCACGTAGACCGGCGAACAACGCTGGCTCACCACGCCCACGACGTGCTCGACCAGCGTGCCCGTCCCGCCCGGCACGGGCAGGGTGGCCTTGTCTCGACCCATGCGTCGGGATTCACCGCCGGCGAGCACGATACCGGCCAGTGCGCCGGTCTGGGCAGTGTCCTCAGGCACCTGCGTACTCACCTCAGTCCACGGTCCAGGTGTCGCGTCCCCGCAGCAACGACTGCAGCGCTGCCTGGTCGGACGCGCTGGCCTCCTGCGCGGCCCGGACCTGGGAGCGAGCCGCGTCGTCGTAGGTGGGCCGACTAACGTCCCGGAAAATGCCCATCACCATGTGATCGAGGTTCTGATCCGACAGTCGCGACAACGCGAACGCGTAGGCCGAGTCGTCGTCGTACGCGTCGTGCACGACGATCTCGTCGGCCGACACGTCCGCCGTCTTGGCCACGTCGAGGCCGAATCCCGACTTCACCACGCAGTATTCGCCGTCGGCGCCGAAGACGATCGGTTCGCCGTGGCTCACCTTGATCAATCGCTCTTCGGAGCCCTCCTTGCGCAGTGCGTCGAAGGAACCGTCGTTGAAGATCGGGCAGTCCTGCATGATCTCGACCAGCGCCGCGCCACGGTGCTGGGCCGCGGCGCGCAGCACCTCGGTCAATCCGGCACGGTCGGAGTCCAGCGCGCGGCCGACGAACGTCGCCTCGGCGCCCAAAGCCAGCGAGACCGGGTTGAAGGGGTGGTCCAGCGAACCCATCGGAGTCGACTTGGTGATCTTGCCGACTTCCGAGGTAGGCGAATACTGCCCCCTTGGTCAGGCCGTAGATCCGGTTGTTGAACAACAAAATGGTGATGTTCACGTTGCGGCGCAGCGCGTGGATCAGGTGGTTACCGCCGATCGACAGGGCGTCGCCGTCGCCGGTGACCACCCACACCGACAGATCTTCCCGGGCCAGTGCCAACCCGGTGGCGATGGCCGGCGCCCGGCCGTGGATCGAGTGGAAGCCGTAGGTCTCCAGGTAGTAGGGGAACCGGCTCGAACACCCGATGCCGCTGATGAACACGATGTTCTCGCGACGCAGCCCCAGTTCCGGCAGGAAGTTGCGGATGGTGTTGAGGATGACGTAGTCGCCGCAACCCGGGCACCAGCGCACCTCCTGGTCGCTGGTGAAGTCCTTGCCCTTCTGCGGCTGGTCCGTGACGGGCACGCCATCGTGCTTGGCCGGCCGATGGTGGGGTGCCGCCTCGGTCAGACCGAGATCAGTGCCGGCCAAATTGCTCATCACGTTTGTCACGAGCGCCGCTCCTCCTTATTGCTTCGCTCCGAACGAGTCATGCGTCCGCACCCGCTCCGACCGTGGCCGCCGACAAGCGGGCGACCATCGCCTTGTCCTGTTCGATCTCGGCCAGCGTCCCGCCCAGCGCGGCACGGATGATCCGGCCCACCTCGTCGGCCAGGAACGACAGACCATGCACCTTGCTGACCGACTGCACGTCGACCAGATATTTCGCCCGCAACAGCATCGCCAACTGACCCAGGTTCATCTCCGGACACACCACCTGCGGGTAGCGCCTCAGCACCGAACCGAGGTTGGCCGGGAACGGGTTGAGGTAGCGCAGGTGGGCGTGGGCGACCTTGATGCCCTTGCGCCGCGCGCGTCGGCAGGCTTCCCCGATCGGCCCGTAGGAACTGCCCCAGCCGATCAACAGCAACTCGGCATCGTTGGTGGGGTCGTCGACCTCGAGATCCGGAACGCTGATGCCGTCGATCTTCGCTTGGCGGATACGGACCATCAGATCGTGGTTGACCGGCTCGTAGGAGATGGCACCCGAGCCGTTGGCGGCCTCCAGACCACCGATGCGGTGTTCCAAACCGGGTGTCCCGGGGACGGCGAACTGCCGGGCCAGGGTCTCCGGGTCGCGGGCATACGGTTGGAACGGCTCGCCCGGCTTGGCGAACTTATGGATGATCGGCGGGAGCGAGCTGATGTCCGGAATGCGCCACGGCTCCGAGCCGTTGGCGATCGCTCCGTCGGACAGCACGATCACCGGAGTGTGGTAGGACACCGCGATCCGCACCGCCTCGATGGCGGTCTCGAAGCAGTCCGACGGCGACCGGGGAGCCACCACCGCGACCGGCGACTCGCCGTTGCGCCCGAACAGCGCCTGCAGCAGGTCGGCCTGCTCGGTCTTGGTGGGCAGACCCGTCGACGGGCCGCCGCGCTGAACGTCGATGACGATCAACGGCAGCTCGGTCATCACGGCCAGGCCCATGGCTTCCGACTTGAGCGAGACGCCGGGGCCCGACGTGCTGGTGACACCCAGCGCGCCGCCGTAGGACGCGCCGATGGCCGAGCAGATGCCGCCGATCTCGTCCTCGGCCTGGAAGGTGATCACGTTGAAGTTCTTGTGCTTGGACAGCTCGTGCAGGATGTCCGACGCCGGGGTGATCGGGTAGCTGCCGAGCATGACCTGCTTGTCGGCCAATCGGCCGGCGGTGACGATGCCGTACGCCATCGCGGTGTTGCCTGAGATCTGGCGGTACTCGCCGGCCGGTAGGGAAGCCTTGGACACCTCATAGGTGGTGCCGAAAGCTTCGGTGGTTTCGCCGTAGTTCCACCCCGCTTTGAGCGCCAACACGTTGGCCTCGGCGACGTCGGGTTTGCGGACGAACTTTTCCCGGATGAAGTTCTCACTGGTCTGGATCGGCCGCCCGTACATCCACGACAGCAGGCCCAGCGCGAACATGTTCTTGGCGCGCTGGCCATCCTTCTTCGTCGCGCCGATCGCCTCGACTGCGCCCAGGGTGAGCGTCGTCATGGGGACGGCATGGACGACGTATTCCTCGAGTTCGTCGCTCTCCAGCGGATTGGTGATGTAACCGACCTTCGTCAAGTTGCGTTTGGTGAATTCGTCGGAATTCGCGATCACCATTCCGCCGCGCGGCAGGTCGCCGAGATTGGCTTTCAGTGCCGCCGGGTTCATCGCCACCAGCACGTCGGGCCGGTCACCGGCGGTCAGGATGTCGTAGTCGGCGATCTGGATCTGGAAGGACGAGACGCCGGGTAGGGTCCCCGCGGGTGCGCGGATCTCGGCCGGGTAGTTCGGCTGGGTAGCCAGGTCATTGCCGAAAAGTGCAGCCTCCGAGGTGAATCGGTCGCCGGTGAGCTGCATGCCGTCGCCGGAGTCTCCGGCGAACCGGATAACGACGTTCTCCAGCCGTTGCCTGCTGGATCCGTTATGAGACTCAGTCCCGGCACCGTTGCCGTTCGGATTCACGTCTCCGCCTTCCATTAGCCACCGGATATGCACTCCGCGGCAGCTTGTAGATTACGCGCGCCGAAGTGCCTTACCGCCATCACGTTTTTGGTGTCACTGCAAGTACCAATTATGACACTTCTCTAAGGATTGCTGGTCAACTCCACGTCGCCGTTACCGGCGAGTATGCGGGCAAAAGCACATGTCAGGGTGGCGGCGGCGGGCAGCACAGACAAAACTGTGGTTTTCGTCACTTTCGGTGGAATTTTGCACCGAATTTGCGGTCCGTCGGATCAAGCGGCGGCCGCGTCAGCGGGCGCGCGGGCGAGCTGCGGTGCCTGGCCCTGTCGCCAACGCGCAGGTCTAGATCGCGGCGAGCGCGCACAAATGCACGGTCGCAGCACCGTTTTGCCGCGCCTTCGTGGACCTTCGCGCAACGCGTTTCTACCTGCCGGCGCGCACACGGCGCCGCAGCTCGCAGGCTAGGCGGACTTGTCGCGTCGCTCGCTACGCGACTGCTTGCGCGGCACGATCGTCGGGAGCACGTTGTCCTGCACGGTTTCCTTCGTGACCACCACCTTGGCGACGTCGTCCCGGCTCGGGATGTCGTACATCACCGGCAGCAGCACTTCTTCCATGATCGCGCGCAGCCCGCGGGCGCCGGTGCCACGGTGGATCGCCTGGTCGGCGATCGCCTCGAGCGCGTCGTCGGTGAACTCCAGCTCCACGTTGTCCATCTCGAACAAACGGGTGTACTGCTTGACCAACGCGTTCTTGGGTTCGGACAGGATCTTGACCAACGACTCCTTGTCCAGGTTGGTGACCGAGGCGACCACCGGAAGCCGGCCGATGAACTCCGGGATCAGGCCGAACTTGATCAAGTCCTCGGGCATCACTTCGGCGAAGTGGTCGGTGGTGTCGATCTCGGCCTTGGAGCGCACCTCGGCGCCGAAGCCCAGCCCGCGCTTGCCGACCCGCTCGTAAATGATCTTTTCCAGACCCGCGAACGCGCCCGCAACGATGAACAGCACGTTGGTGGTGTCGATCTGGATGAACTCCTGGTGCGGATGCTTGCGACCGCCCTGCGGCGGAACCGACGCCTGGGTGCCTTCCAGGATCTTCAGCAGCGCCTGCTGAACGCCCTCGCCCGAGACGTCGCGGGTGATCGACGGGTTCTCGCTCTTGCGGGCGATCTTGTCCACCTCGTCGATGTAGATGATGCCGGTCTCGGCGCGCTTGACGTCGTAGTCCGCGGCCTGGATGAGTTTGAGCAGGATGTTCTCGACGTCTTCACCGACGTACCCGGCCTCGGTCAGCGCGGTGGCGTCGGCGATGGCGAACGGAACGTTGAGCATCTTGGCCAGCGTCTGGGCCAGGTAGGTTTTGCCACAGCCGGTGGGCCCCAACATCAGGATGTTGGACTTGGTCAGCTCGACCGGTTCGTAGCGCGAGTCGCGGCCCTTCTCGCCGGCCTGGATGCGCTTGTAGTGGTTGTAGACGGCCACCGCCAAGGTCCGCTTGGCCGTGTCCTGCCCGATGACGTAACCCTCCAGGAAGTCCCGGATCTCGATGGGCTTGGGCAGCTCGTCCAGCTTCACATCGTCGGCGTCGGCGAGTTCTTCTTCGATGATCTCGTTGCACAGGTCGATGCATTCATCGCAGATGTACACCCCGGGACCCGCGATGAGTTTCTTGACCTGCTTTTGACTCTTCCCGCAGAACGAGCACTTCAGCAAGTCACCGCCGTCTCCGATGCGCGCCATGATGCTTCAGGGCCTACTTCCTGTTATCGCCGTATCGTCTTGCCTGCCGCGTGTATCCCACGACGCTACCCGTTAGCTCCGGCCCCTCGCGACCGTTAACGCCGAATAGCTTCCTTGGTATTCGCTGTAATCACTTGGTCGGTACTTCTACCGCGTGCAGAAAGAACATATCGCCAGACCACGTCGGTCACTTGTCGGGACGCGCAATACGTGTCTCTGGCGTGTCGCGGTCGTGATGCCATCGAGGCTAGCGGACGCTGCGTGTCTAGCGGCCAAGTCGACCGGCAGGAGGCGGACCGGCCGCCGTCGGCGGCTGACATCCGTCGTCGGATCGACCGAGACTGTTCAGTGCTCGCCACGCTCATCGATGTTACGGAGTCGACTGCACCTTCTCAGCGCCCGCCGAAATCTCAGGCGTTCTGGGCGGACAGCTTCCGGTATTCGAGAACGGTGTCGATGATCCCGTACTCCTTGGCGTCCTCGGCGGTCAGGATCTTGTCCCGGTCGGTGTCCTTGCGGATCACCTCGGGGTCCTTATTGGTATGGCGGGCCAGCGTGGTCTCCATCAGGGTCCGCATCCGCTCGATCTCGGCGGCCTGGATCTCCAGGTCGGAGAACTGTCCCTGGATCACACCCGACAGCGACGGCTGGTGGATCAGCACCCGCGCGTTGGGCAGCGCCATCCGCTTACCCGGAGTTCCGGCGGCCAGCAGCACCGCGGCCGCGGACGCGGCCTGACCCAGGCACACGGTCTGGATGTCGGCACGCACGTACTGCATGGTGTCGTAGATCGCCATCAGCGAAGTGAAACCACCGCCCGGCGAGTTGATGTACATGGTGATGTCGCGGTCGGGATCCAGCGACTCGAGCACCAACAGCTGCGCCATGATGTCGTTGGCCGAAGCGTCGTCCACCTGGACGCCGAGGAAGATGATGCGTTCCTCGAACAGCTTGTTGTACGGGTTGGACTCTTTGACACCGAAGCTGGAGTGCTCGATGAACGACGGCAGGATGTAGCGCGCCTGAGGCTGGATCTGAGGGTTCACTGGGCTTCTCCGTTGGTGATGTGGGCGGCGCGGGTGATGATGTGGTCGACGAACCCGTATTCCAGGGCCTCCGGTGCGGTGAACCAGCGGTCGCGGTCCGAATCCGCCTCGATGCGCTCGATCGACTGCCCGGTGAATTCCGCGTTGAGGCGGAACATTTCCTTCTTGATGACCGCGAACTGCTCGGCCTGAATGGCGATGTCGGCAGCGCTACCTGTCACGCCACCAAGCGGCTGGTGCATCAGGATGCGGGCGTGCGGCAGCGCGTAACGCTTGCCCTTGGTGCCCGCGGCGAGCAGGAACTCACCCATCGACGCTGCCATGCCCATCGCGTAGGTGGCGATGTCGCACGGAGCCAGCACCATGGTGTCGTAGATCGCCATTCCGGCGCTGATCGATCCGCCCGGTGAGTTGATGTAGAGGTTGATGTCTTTGTCGGCGTCCTCGGCGGCGAGCAGCAGGATCTGTGCGCACAACCGGTTGGCGACCTCATCGTTCACCTCCGAACCCAAGAAGATGATGCGCTCGGAGAGCAAGCGCTCATAGACGGAGTCCGTGAGGTTCAGACCCATCGAGTTGGAACGCATATCAGACGCTTTGCTCACAGCGGGGACACCTGCTTTCTTCGCGTTGCTTGTTTCACCGACACTAACCAACCAGACCCGTCCTTTGACCACCTGAGACGGGCGCGTTCGCTCACAGCGTCATGCGGTGGGTGCGTCGGCTTCGTCATCGGCCACGTCGTCGGCCGCGTCGTCGGCATCCTCGTCCGAGTCGACGACGCTGTCATGGTCATGGTCATGGTCATGGTCATGGTCGTGCTCGTGGTCATGGTCGTGCTCGTGGTCCGTGTGGCGCCTGCCGAACAACTCGCCGGTGTCGATCGCGTTGCCGTCGCTGTCGGTGACCGTCGCCTTCTCCACCACCGCCGCAACCGCCAGGCCCCGCCGCACGTCGGCGAACATGGCGGCCAGCTGATTGTTCTCCTGCAGATAGGCGAACAGCTGCTGCGGCTCGATGCCGTACTGCCGCGACGTCAACACCAGCCGTTCGGTCAGGTCCTCCTGACCCACCTGCACGTCGAGTTCGTCGGCGATGGCGTCGAGCAGCAATTGCCGCTTGACGTTCTTCTCCGCGGCGGCGCGGGTCTCGGCGTCGAACTCCGACCGCGAACTGCCTTGCTGTTCGAGCAGTTCGTTGAACTTGCTCTCGTCGTTGTTCAAGCCGCCCATCGCCGCCTGCAGGGTCTCTTCGATCTGCGACCGCACCACGGCGTCCGGCACCGGCACCTCGACCTGCTCGAGCAGGGCGTCGAGCGCGGCATTGCGGATCTGATCGGCCTGCTTGGCCTTCTTGACGTTGCGCACCTGCTCGCGCAGGCTGGTGCGGAGCTCCTCGATGGTGTCGAACTCGCTGGCGAGCTGGGCGAATTCGTCGTCGGGATCGGGCAGTTCGCGTTCTTTGATCGACTTGACCGTGACGGTGACCTCAGCATCCTTGCCGGCGTGCTCACCGCTCGCCAGCTGCGCCGTGAAAACCTTCGACTCGTCCACGGCCAGACCGACCAGCGCGTCGTCCAGACCGGCGATCAGCCGACCGGAGCCGACCTCATGGGACAGCCCCTCGGCGGCGGCGTTGGGCACCTCTTCGCCGTCAACGGTGGCCGACAGGTCGATCGAGACGAAGTCGCCGGTTTGCACGGGCCGGTCCACCCCGGTCAGGGTGCCGAACCGGGCGCGCAGGGACTCCAGTTCGGCGTCGACCTCTTCGTCGGTGACCTCGATCGGGTCGACGGAGACCGTCAACGCGTCCAGGTCGGGAATCTCCAGCTTGGGACGAACGTCGACCTCGGCGAAGAACTGCAGTTCCTCGCCGTACTCCTTCTTGGTCACCTGGATGTTGGGGCGACCGATCGGCTGCACGTCGGACTCGGTGAGCGCCTGACCGTAACGGCTGGGTACGGCATCCTCGACGACCTGGTCGAGCAGCGCTTCACGGCCGAAGCGCGCCTCGAGCAACCGCGCCGGGGCCTTGCCGGGCCGGAAACCGGGCAGCCTGACCTGCTTGGCCAGCTCCTTGTAGGCCCGCTGGAAGTCGGGTTCGAGTTCGGTGAACGGCACCTCCACGTTGATGCGAACCCGGGTGGGGCTCAACTGCTTGACGGTGCTTTTCACGGCATGCTCCTCGATGTGTAGTTCCGGCGCGCGGCGGTGCGCTTGTCGGGCGGGTCGGGGTGACAGGATTTGAACCTGCGGCCTTCCGCTCCCAAAGCGGATGCGCTACCAAGCTGCGCTACACCCCGCGGTGACCTCGCGATCCTACGGCCCGGCCACACCGGACCCGCATCGACCTCCAGGCTGTCCGCAACCTCACAGAGCGGTCACGCATCAGCGTCGATTAGATTTGATCTGCAGCACCACGTACAGTCTCGCTCGACTAATACATGCGGGCGTAGCTCAATGGTAGAGCCCTAGTCTTCCAAACTAGCTACGCGGGTTCGATTCCCGTCGCCCGCTCTGGGCGACCATTTGCTCGACAGAGAGGCGCCATGAGCGACGTTCAAAGCGTCAGCATCCAGGGCTCATGCGCGCCGCGATTCGCCGGTGTGCGTGACGCGTTCGAGCGCAATTTCACGCTGCGCCACGAGGTCGGCGCCGCGGTCGCAGTCTGGGTCGACGGCGATCTCGTCGTCAACCTGTGGGGTGGCTCAGCCGACGCCGCCGGCACCCGGCCCTGGCGGGAAGACACCCTGACCACGGTGCTCTCCGGCACCAAAGGGCTGTCCTCCACCTGTGTGCACCAGCTCGCCGACCGCGGCGAGCTGGACCTGCATGCCCCGGTCGCCCGCTACTGGCCCGAGTTCGGCCAGGCGGGCAAAGCAGACATCACGCTGGCCATGGTGATGAGCCACCGCTCCGGCGTCATCGGCCCGCGTACCCGGCTGACCACCGAGCAACTGCTGGACTGGGATTTCGTCTGCGAGCAGCTGGCCGTCGCCGAACCGTGGTGGGAACCCGGCACCGCACAGGGCTACCACATGACCACGTTCGGCTTCATTGTCGGCGAAGTGTTTCGTCGCATCACCGGCCGCACCATCGGCCAGTATCTGCGCACCGAGATCGCCGAGCCGATCGGCGCCGAAGTTCACATCGGCCTCTCACCCGCCGAACAGCGACGCTGCGCCGAGCGGGTGAATAAGCCGACCGGTCGCCAGCTGCTGGCCGAACTGCAGGCACCGGGTTACCCGACCAGCCTTGACGAGCATCCCAAGGCGGGCATGGCGATCTCGATGGGTTTCCTCGCCGACGACGACCTGGACACCGAGAATCTGCAGCTGTGGCGTCAGCTCGAGTTCCCCGGTACCAACGGCCAGGTGTCCGCGCTGGGAATGGCGACGTTCTACAACGCCCTGGCCCAGGAGAAGCTGCTCAGCCGCGAGCACATGGATCTGGTCCGCGAGTGCCAGGGCGGCTTCGAACCCGATCTGGTGCTGGGTCCCCGGGTGGCCGATCACGGCTGGGGCCTGGGCTACATGCTCAATCAGCGCTGCATCAATGGCCCCAACCCGAAGATGTTCGGGCATGGCGGGCTGGGTGGTTCGTTCGCGTTCGTCGACCTGGAACATCGGATCGGCTATGGGTACGTGTCCAACCGGTTCGACGCCAGCAAAGCCAACGCCGACCCGCGCAGCGTCGCCCTGAGCAACGAGGTGTACCGCGCGCTCGGGGTCATTCCGGGCGACGACTGAAAACGCACCCTGCCGGACGATGCCGACAGGGTGCGCCTGGTTGATCGGACGCTGCTAGCGGGGACCACCTGGCCCGCCAGGCCCACCTGGTCCGCCCGGTCCGGGACCGCCAGGTCCGCCGGGACCACCCGGGCCACCGGGCCCGCCGGGTCCGCCGGGGCCGTCCGGGCCGTGGAATTCGCCGGGCCCGCCGGGTCCCCCGGGCCCTCCCGGGTGGTCGAAGCGCGCGTTGTCATGGCAGTGCCATGCGTCCCAGTTGTCGCCCCAACCGGGGTCCCAGAAGTCACCCGGGCACCATTGCGGGAACGATGTCGGCGCCGCCGCGGCGTCTGCCGCGGTGCCAAGACCGGCGACCCCCAAGCCGATGGCGAGCGCGAAACCTGTTGCAACCAAGCGTGATGATGAAGTTTTCATAATCTTTAGACCTACTAGGCAAACCTGTAGCCAACCTGAAGCGCGCGGGCCAATTTTCTGCCAGTTCCCTGTCAACCACGGCGACCTGAGGTTTCGTCTAAAGCTTGATCGAATCCGTCACACACCTTGTGATCGATGTCATGTCTGGCAGGTCGGGCACCAGAACAGATTTCGGCCGTCCAACACCGCGGTACGCACGGTGTCGCCGCACACCCGGCACGGATCGCCGGCGCGGCGGTAGACGTAGGTACGGGGTCGTCCAGGGCCGTACGAGGGGGCGCCGTGGTCGTGTTCGGGGCGCACCACGATGATCTTGCCGCGGCGCAGGCCCACCTTCATCAGAGCGACCAGGTCGGTCCATGCGGCGCCGAATTCCTGCTCGGAGATCTGCTGGCCGGGCCGGTACGGGTCGATGCGGTGCCGGAACAACAACTCATTGCGGTAGACGTTGCCCACCCCGGCGATCACGCTCTGGTCCATCAGCAGCGCACCGATCGGCCTGCGCGACTTGCTGATTCGCTGCCACGGCCAGGCCGGGTCGGCATCGGCGCGCAGTGGGTCGGGACCCAGCCGGGCCACCACGTCGTCAACCTGGCTGATGTCGAGGAGTTCGCAGACCGTGGGACCACGCAAGTCCGTGCCGTATGCCGCGCCGATCATCCGCATCCGCACCTGACCTACCGGTTCCGGAACCGTCCCGTCGGCTGGTCGCTCCCACTCGGTGAAGGTGCCGTAGAGGCCGAGGTGGACGTGCACCACCGGTCCGCCGGCGTAGTGGTGGAAAAGGTGTTTACCCCAGGCGCTGGCGCGGCGCAGCACCTTTCCGTTGACAACTGCGGCCGCGTCGTCGAAGCGGCCCTGAGGGCTCGACACCGCCACCGGAGCACCGGCGAAGCGACGCTGGTGCAGCCGGGCCAGCCGGTGCAGGGTATGCCCTTCGGGCACGCCGTCTCAGTCCCCCGCCCCGGCTACCGGCGGTGCCTGGTGGGTGCGCTCGTACTCGGCCAGGATGTCGATACGGCGTTGGTGGCGTTGGGCTTTCGACCACGGTGTGGACACGAATGCGTCGACGATGGCCAGCGCCTCGTCGGCGGTGTGCATGCGTCCGCCGATACCGATCAGCTGGGCGTTGTTGTGTTCGCGAGCCAGGGCCGCCGTCTCGACGCTCCACGCAAGTGCGCACCGGGCCCCGGGAACCTTGTTGGCGGCAATCTGTTCACCGTTGCCGGAGCCGCCCAGCACGATGCCCAGGCTGCCCGGGTCGGCCACCGTGCGGGTCGCCGCGGCGATGCAGAACGCCGGGTAGTCGTCCTCGGCGTCGTAGCTGAAGGCCCCGCAGTCGACCGGCTCGTGGCCGGTCTGCTTCAGATGCTCGATGATCTGCTGCTTGAGCTCGAAACCGGCATGGTCGGACCCCAGGTAGACGCGCATGCCCGACATTGTGCACCACGCCTCGCCCGCCACTCGGCGAGAGTGAGATCCGCGACGGATCGCCCGCGTGTCGTGTCGCGTCGTGTCGTACACACTCGGCGCGACGTTCGACTCTCAGTCGAACTGCGGCGGCTCGGTGCGAGTTCGCTTGAGCTCGAAGAAGTGTGGATACGCCGCAAAGGTCACCGAGGCATCCCACAGCTTGCCGGCCTCTTCGCCGCGCGGGATCCGGGACAGCACCGGACCGAAGAACGCCACGCCGTTGACGTGGATGGTCGGGGTGCCGACGTCGTCGCCGACGGCGTCCATGCCGGCGTGATGGCTCTTGCGCAGCGCTTCGTCGTAGGTGTCGCTGGTGGCCGCCCCGGCCAGGTCGGCGGGCAGGCCGGCATCGGCCAACGCCAGCTTGATCACCTCGGGCAGATCCTTGTTGCCCTCATTGTGGATTCGGGTGCCCATCGCGGTGTAGAGCGGGTCCAGCACCTTGGCGCCGTGGGCCTGCTCGGCGGCGATCGCCACCCGCACCGGCCCCCACGCCTTGGCCATCATCTCCCGGTACTGCTCGGGCAGACCTTCCCGGTTCTCGTTGAGCACCGCAAGGCTCATCACGTGGAAGTTCACCTCGATATCGCGGACCTTCTCGACCTCGAGAATCCAGCGCGAGGTGATCCAGCACCACGGGCACAGCGGGTCGAACCAGAAATCTGCGACGTCTTTACCAGCCATGCTGCGACCCTCTCCTCGGTGCTCAGAATCATCCGCTCACAGACAACCGTAGCCGCGGTGCAACTGTTCCCCGTCGCGGTCAGCCGGGCAGCCCCGGATCGCCGTCGTGGCCGGAGCCACCCCCGGCGCCGCCGTTGCCGCCGTTGCCCCACAGCAACCCGCCGTCACCACCGGCCTGACCGGGTGCACCGTTGGTGCCGTTGCCGACCAGTGGGCGTCCCAGCAGGGCTTGGGCGGGCGCGTTGACCGCGTTCAGTGCCTGCTGCATCGGGGACGCGTTGGCCGCCTCCGCGGTCGCGTAAGAGCTGCCGGCGCCCTGCAGCGCACGGACGAACTGGGCGTGGAAGTCGGCGGCTTGCGCGCTGAGGGCCCGATACGCCTGACCGTGCGCCGCGAAGATCTCGGCGATCGCCGTCGACACCTCGTCCGCCCCGGCGGCCAGCAGCGTGGTGGTCGATGCCGCCGCGGCGGCGCTGGCCGCGCCCACGCTTTCTCTCAGAACGGCCAGTTCCGAAGCGGCCGTCACCACCAACTCCGGCGCCACAATCAAGCGGACATCGCGCGTAACCTCCTGCCGCACATGCGAGTTCGGAGGATGCGCCGACCCGCCCTGAAGTACGAGTCATACCTGCCGAGGTAGAGGCCCGCGCTGTTTCGGGTTTTTTTCATCCTTTTGGGGGAGGGACGTGCTCAACCGCGCTGCGACGCCAGCCGATATGTTGGAGCCCGTGGCTCTCCCCAACCTCACCCGCGACCAGGCAATCGAACGCGCGGCGCTGGTCACCGTGCACAGTTACCAGATCGCCCTCGACCTCACCGACGGCTCCGGCGCGCCGGGCTCCGGAACATTCCACTCCGTCACCACCGTGGTGTTCGACGCGCTCGCCGGAGCCGACACCGTCCTCGACATCGCCGCCGGCACTGTGCGCAGCGCCACCCTCAACGGCCAGCCCATCGACGTCTCCGGTTACGACGAATCAACCGGGATCCCGCTGCGCGGGCTCGCCGACCGCAACGTCGTCGTGGTCGACGCGGACTGCCGCTACTCGAACACCGGTGAGGGCCTGCACCGCTTTGTCGACCCGGTCGACGACGAGGTCTACCTGTACTCGCAATTCGAAACCGCCGATGCCAAGCGGATGTTCGCCTGTTTCGACCAGCCCGACCTCAAGGCCACTTTCGACATCCAGGTGACCGCGCCCGCACACTGGCAGGTCGTATCCAACGGCGCGACCGCCGAGGTCGCAGTCGCCGGCCAGGCCAAAGTGCACACGTTCGCGACCACCCCGCGGATGAGCACCTATCTGGTGGCGCTGATCGCCGGCCCGTATGCGGTGTGGAACGACACCTACCGCGACGAGCACGGCGAGATCCCGCTGGGCATCTACTGCCGGGCGTCGCTGGCGCCGTTCATGGACGCCGACCGGTTGTTCACCGAGACCAAGCAGGGCTTCGGTTTCTACCACGCCAACTTCGGCTCGCCCTACGCTTTCGGCAAGTACGACCAGCTGTTCGTTCCCGAATTCAATGCCGGCGCAATGGAAAACGCGGGCGCGGTGACGTTCCTGGAAGACTACGTCTTCCGCAGCAAGGTCACCCGGGCCTCCTACGAGCGGCGCGCCGAGACGGTTCTGCACGAGATGGCGCACATGTGGTTCGGCGACCTGGTCACCATGACGTGGTGGGATGATCTGTGGCTCAACGAATCCTTCGCCACCTTTGCGTCGGTGCTGTGCCAGGCCGAGTCGACCGAGTACACCCAGGCGTGGACAACCTTTGCGACAGTGGAGAAGTCGTGGGCGTACCGCCAGGACCAGATGCCCTCCACACACCCGATCGCCGCGGACATCCCCGACCTGCACGCGGTCGAGGTCAACTTCGACGGAATCACCTACGCCAAGGGCGCCTCGGTGCTCAAGCAGCTGGTCGCCTATGTGGGGCTGGAGCATTTCCTGGCCGGGTTGCGGGACTATTTCGCTGCCCACGCATTCGGCAACGCCACCTTCAGCGATCTGCTCGGCGCGCTGGAGAAGGCCTCGGGACGAGACCTGTCGAACTGGGGGCAGCAGTGGCTGAAAACGACCGGGCTCAACACGTTACGCCCGGACTTCGACATCGACGGTGACGGCAACTTCACCCGGTTCGCGGTGACGCAGAGCGGGGCGGCGCCCGGCGCGGGTGAGACCCGGGTGCACCGGATCGCGATCGGCATCTACGACGACGATCCGGCGTCGGGCAAATTGGTGCGGGTGCATCGCGAGGAAATCGACGTCGACGGTTCCAGCACGGAAGTGCCTGCGCTGGTAGGTGTTTCGCGGGGCAAGCTGGTTCTGGTCAACGACGACGACCTGACCTACTGCTCGCTACGGCTGGACCCGGAGTCGCTGCAGACCGCGCTGAAGCGCATCGCCGACATCGCCGAGCCGCTGCCCCGGTCGCTGGCCTGGTCGGCCGCCTGGGAGATGACGCGGGAGGCCGAGCTGCGGGCCCGCGACTTCGTGGCACTGGTGTCCGGAGGCGTTCAGGCCGAGACCGAGGTGACGGTGTTGCAGCGGTTGCTGCTGCAGGCGCAGACGGCGGTCGGTTCGTATGCCGAACCGGGGTGGGCACGCGAGCAGGGCGGGCCGCAGCTGGCCGACCGGCTGCTGGAGTTGGCGCGCGGCGCCGAACCCGGATCCGACCACCAGCTCGCCTTCGTCAACGCGCTGTGTTCGTCGGTGCTCTCACCGCGGCACGTGGAGGTGTTGAGCGCGTTGCTCGACGGTGACCCCGCCGAGCAGGGGCTGGCCGGCCTGGACGTCGACGCCGATCTGCGTTGGCGGGTGGTGATCGCGCTGGCCGCTGCCGGCGCGATCGACGCCGAGGGCCCGGACACGCCACGCATCGACGCCGAGGTCAACAAAGACCCCACTGCCGCGGGCAAGCGGCACGGCGCTCAGGCGGCGGCGGCGCGCCCCCAGCTCGAGGTCAAGGAGGCCGCGTTCACCTCAGTGGTCGAGGACGACACGCTGGCCAATGCCCTCAGCCGGGCCATCATCGCGGGTATCGGCGCGCCGGGGCAGGGTGAGCTGCTCAAACCGTTCACCGCACGCTACTTCAAAGCGATTCCGGGGGTGTGGGCGCGGCGGTCCAGCGAGGTCGCGCAGTCGGTGGTGATCGGCCTGTACCCGTACTGGGACATCAGCGAGGAGGCCATCGCTACCGCCGACGAGTTCCTGAGCGATCCCGACGTGCCGCCGGCGTTGCGCCGACTGGTGCTCGAGGGCCAAGCCGGGGTGAAGCGGTCGCTGCGGGCGCGCAAGTTCGACGCCGAGGACCCGAACTGACCGGACGGCCGGCCTACAGATAGCCGCCGTCGTGCAGGCCGGCGTCCTGCTCGAGTCGATTGGTCTTGCGAAAGATCAACTCGCGCACCAACTCCCAGCCATAGGCTCGCAGCATGCCGGAATAGCCGAGCGCGGCCCACTGAGCACTGTGTCGTTCCTCGTGATGCAACAGGCGGTCCAGATCCAGGCCGCCGACCACGACCTCGCCGTCGGGTTCGGCGCGCCAGATCCGCCGCGACGCGATGATGTCGCGCAGCACTCGGGCGGGCTCGACTCCGGCGGTGGTGTTGACCATGAAGATGTCTCCCCAGGTGGTCCCGCCGCGTTGGCTGTACAGCCGCTGGACCCAGCTGCCGCCCGCACCCATCAGGATGCCGTTCGGGGTGGTCGCCAGCCGGCCGCCGTTTCGGTCGACGAATCGGACGTCGCGGCCGTAACTCCAGCCGTTGGCGCGCTGCCGGTCCATGATGCGCCGCACCTCGGCCACCGAGTACGGCGTCGCGGCGAAGTCGTGGACGACGCCGCGACCCGCCGCGCCATAGTCGGTGCCCGCGTTGAGGATGTAGGTCAGCAACACCGCCCGGCGCGCGTCGTCCCCGCTGATACCCGGCGGGAGCAGAAAGAACGACTTACCGCGCGGGTCGTTGACCTCTTCGTAGTCGCCGAGCAGGTGCAGTTCATCCCCGTCGATGCCCGAGCTCCGGGCGATCTCGAGAATCGTTTCGGGGGTTACTGCGCGGCGCGCGGCATTCGCCAGCCATGTCGCGGGGTAGCCGGTGCGGCGCGGGCCGGTGAGCAGGCCCGCCTCGCGCAGCGCCCGCTCGTGGTGGTGACCCGGCAACTGCGGGCGGCTAGGCCGGCGAGATCCCCGAGCTGAGTACCCGGATGGCGCTGACCAGTCCGTCGATCAGGTTGCCCTGCTCGAACGCCGACGACGCGGCGGCCACCCCGAGCGGCGCCGCGGACTCGGCGCCGCGACCGCGCACCTCCGAGCCGTACACCACTTCGATGGCGCTCTGGTTCGGCGACACCGCCAGCAGCACCGCGTTGTTGGGGGTCGGCACCTTGGCCAGGATCTCCCGGGCCCGGGCCGCGGTGTCGCCGCCCAGGTCACCCAGGTAGACGGCGAACCGCGCCTTGGACGCGCGCGAGGCGTACTTCAGGGCGTCGTCGACGGCGACGAGGTCCTTGATCGGGAAGGGGTAGTGCGAGGAGAGCTCGCCCGGTTCGGTAACGCCGGAAACCCGTCCACTGCTGGTGATCACCGAGCCGCGGGGCAGGTCGGCGGGATCGATGGTCGCGACTTCACCATGTGCCACTTGCGCCACCTCCCACCGTGAACTCCGAGCCGTGCCCGCCGTGGTGACCGCCGACGTTCTCGTCGGTGGCCGCCCACAGGATCGACGGGTGGGTCCACTCTTGCGACAGATCGTAGGTCGCCGGGTGCGGGCTCTTGCGGCTCATGAACACCAGCAAGAGGAGACCGACCAGCAACAGTGGTATTCCGAGAAACATCCCGTGTAATGCCATCGTGTTCACGAGGCAAACCGTATCCCACGACCGCGCGAAGCGGTGCACTCAGGACGCAGGAATGTCAGGCCGCGCCCTCACCCAGATACCGCACCCAGGACGGGTCGAGCTCCTTGACCGTCGACAGCAGCCGCCAGTGCTGGCCGGTCGGCGGCAGCGGCGCACGCCGCAACGACCAGCCGAGTTCGGTGAGCAGCTTGTCGCCCTTGCGGTGGTTGCAGGTCGCGCAGCACGCGACACAGTTCTCCCAGGAATGTTCGCCGCCGCGACTGCGGGGCACCACGTGGTCGACGGTGTCGGCCTTCGCGCCGCAGTACGCGCAACAGAACCGGTCGCGGTGCATCAACGCCGCGCGGGTCATCGGGACCCGCGCCCGGTACGGCACCCGGACATAGGTGCGCAACTGGATCACCGAGGGCACCGCAATCGAATGGGTGGCCGAGTGGATGACCGGACCGGCCGGGTCGTGGTGCACGACGTCAGCTTTTCCGCAGATCAGCATCACGATGGCGCGTCGCATCGGCAGTGCGGTCAACGGCTCGTAGGTGGAGTTCAGCAGCAGCACCCGGCGGCGGTTCCAGATCGAGGCGCTGTCGGTGCGGTTGGGGGGGATGGGTTTCAGCGACACTGTGCAGGCATGGGGCGGTTGCTGGCCCGGTTCCTTTTTGCCGCGACACCCGTGCTGCGGTGGCCACGGCGTTTATTGCGCTGCGCCATAAATCCTCCGCGGACAGTCCACCACGATTTGCTGCCAATCGCACGCCATTTGTCTGAGCCGCGCCGTGTCGATCCGGTGAACAACGGGCGCTCTGGGCGCCGTGGGCCGACGGTGGCCCACAATGGTGGGCGATGGATCAAACAACTGAGTCTTTCTACGACGCCGTCGGTGGCGGGAAAACCTTCGAGGCGATCGTCGGGCGCTTCTACGAGCAGGTCGCCGAGGACGAGATACTGCGCCCGCTGTATCCCGAAGAGGACCTCACCGGCGCCGAGGAACGGTTACGGATGTTCCTTGAGCAATATTGGGGCGGTCCGCGCACCTACTCCGATCAGCGCGGGCATCCGCGGCTGCGGATGCGTCACGTGCCGTTCCGGATCACCCCGATCGAGCGCGACGCCTGGTTGCGGTGCATGCATACCGCCGTCGCCTCGATCGACGCGCAAACGCTGGACGACGATCATCGGCGGCAGCTGTTGCAGTATCTGGAAATGGCCGCCCACTCGCTGGTGAACTCGGCGTTCTGATGGCCGGCGATCGGTGGTGGCAGTCCGCGGTGTTCTATCAGATCTATCCGCGCTCGTTCGCCGACAGCAACGGTGACGGCGTCGGTGATCTCGACGGTTTGGCCGACCGGTTGGACTATCTCAAACAGCTTGGTGTAGACGGGATTTGGATCAACCCGGTCACCGTGTCACCGATGGCCGACCACGGCTACGACGTGTCCGACCCGCGTGACATCGACCCGTTGTTCGGCGGGATGGCCGCGTTCGAGCGGCTGATCGACGCGGCACACGCCCGCGGCATCAAGGTCACGATGGACGTGGTGCCCAATCATTCCAGCTCTCAGCATCCGTGGTTTCAGGCGGCGTTGGCAGCCGGCCCGGGCACCGAGGCGCGCGATCGCTACTTCTTCCGCGACGGCCGGGGACCCGACGGTGTGTTGCCACCCAACAACTGGGAGTCGGTCTTCGGCGGACCGGCCTGGACACGCGTCGTCGAGCCCGACGGCAACCCCGGCCAGTGGTATCTGCACCTGTTCGACACCGAGCAGCCGGACCTCAACTGGGACAACCCGGAGATCTTCGACGATTTCGAGAAGACGCTGCGATTCTGGCTGGAGCGCGGGGTGGACGGGTTCCGCATCGACGTCGCGCACGGCATGGCCAAGCCGGAGGGTCTGCCCGATTCGCCGGACACCTCCGAGGTGCTACGGCACACCGACGACGATCCGCGGTTCAACCGACCCAACGTGCACGCCATCCATCGCGATATCCGCGCCGTCATGGACGACTATCCCGACGCGGTCACCGTCGGCGAGGTCTGGGTGCAGGACAACTCTCAGTGGGCGCAGTACGTCCGCGCCGACGAGTTGCACCTGGGTTTCAACTTCCGGCTGACCCGCACCGAGTTCGACGCCGGCGAGATCCGCGAAGCCGTGCAGAACTCGTTGGACGCGGCTGCGCTGGAGAACGCCACCCCCACCTGGACGCTGTCCAATCACGACGTCGGCCGCGAGGTCACCCGCTACGGCGGCGGCGAAGTGGGGCTGCTGCGGGCGAAGTCGATGGCGATGTTGATGCTCGCGCTGCCCGGCGCGGTGTTCGTCTACAACGGCGAAGAACTGGGCCTGCCTGACGTGGATCTACCCGACGAGGTGCTGCAGGACCCGACCTGGGAACGTTCCGGGCGCACCGAACGCGGCCGGGACCGGTGCCGGGTGCCGATGCCGTGGTCGGGCGAGGCTCCCCCGTTCGGGTTCTCGACCAATCCCGACACCTGGTTGCCGATGCCGACGGACTGGGCGGCGCTGACCGTCGAAAAGCAGTCGGCTGACCCCGATTCGACGTTGTGGTTCTTCCGGCGGATGATCGAATTGCGCCGTGATCGTGCGGAATTCGACGGTAACCCGTTGGATTGGGTGCCCCTGTCGGGTGACGCGGTGGCGTTCCGGCGCGGCGGGCTGCTGTGTGCGCTCAACGCCGGGGATGTGCCGCTGGAGTTGCCGCCGGGTGAGCTGATCCTGTCGAGCGCGCCGCTTCGGGATGGGTTGCTGGCGCCGGGCGCCGCGGCATGGTTGGCCTGACCCGCGTTTCGCGTTTCCCGGCGCGCTGCTCTATATGTGGTGCATGGCGTCCTACGCGTGGACAGTGATCGGAGCCGGTCCGGCCGGAATCGCGGCGGTGGGCAGACTGATCGATCAGGGTGTTCCGCCGAAGGAGATCGCCTGGGTCGACCCCGCTTTCTGCGCCGGCGATCTCGGCGCGAAATGGCGGCCGGTGTCGAGCAACACCATCGCCGGGACTTTCTTGGAATACCTCGCCGGCGCGTCGTCTTTTCGGTTCGCGGCGTCTCCCCCGATGCCGCTGAAGGAGGTCGACCCGGACGAGACGTGCGCCCTTGCGCTGGTTGCGGATCCGCTGTTGTGGGTCACCGGGCAGCTGCGGGAGCGGGTCGCGGCTTTCCAGACAACGGCCACCGCCCTGCGTTTGGAGCGGCGCAAATGGCTCATCGAAACGGAAGACGGGACCATCGTCTCGTCCAATGTGGTGATGGCCGTTGGTGCGGTACCCAGGAAGCTTGATTACCCTCAGCTGCAAGAGATTCCGGTCGAAGTCGTACTTGATCCCGAACAGCTGCGGGAACTGCCGCTGGACGGTGCGACCGTCGCCGTGTTCGGCTCGTCGCACTCGTCGATGATCGCGTTGCCGCATCTGCTGCGGCATCCGGTCGCCAGGGTAATCAATTTTTATCGCAGCCCACTCAAATATGCTGTCTACCTAGATGATTGGATTCTGTTCGACGATACCGGCTTGAAAGGCCGAGCGGCGCAATGGGCGCGGGAAAATATTGACGGGGTGTATCCGGAAAAAACTTGAGCGGTGCTTGGTTTCGGCCCCAGAGTTCGAAGAGAAGCTCAGCGAGTGCGATCGGGTGGTTTATACCGTCGGATTCCAGCGACGCGCGCTGCTGCCCGCGACGCCACAGTGGGGGCCGCTGGATTACAACCCGCAGAACGGGATCATCGCGCCGGGCCTGTTCGGGCTGGGCATCGCGTTTCCCGAATATGCGGAGGATCCTTACGGATACGGTCAGTACCGGGTGGGACTCAAGAAATTCATGGACTACCTCAGCGCGGTACTACCGTTGTGGATGGTCTACGGCACCTGAAGGGTGCTTGTGAAACGTGTTGGACTCATTGCGATCGCAATCCCGGCGAAGCGACCGCTCAGTGCACCAGCAGCGCGGCATGCGCCCGGCGCCGATACACCGAGCCGAACCGGGCGTCGACACGTAACCAGGCCGGCGTGATCCGGACTCGTACGATCTCGTCGTCGCCGGAGCCGGCCGGTTGAGGTAGGAAACCCATTGCGGTCAACGCGAACACGCACCGCATCGGCAAGCCCACCATCTCCCCACCCGCGCTGACTTCGATGACCTCCTGGTCCAGCAACGAGGTGGGCGGACCGTGCGCCGAGCCGTGCTCCCTGGCCAATGCGGCGCCCTGCTGGGAGAGTTCTTGCAGGACGCGCGCCGGTATGTCGTCAAGGTGGGTGAATCCGGACTCCGGGGGCAATCCGCCCCGCCACGCCGAGTCCATCGCGAATCCCGGCTCCACGTAGCCGGATTCGGTCATGGCCGCCAGACCACGCAGCAACGCGTCCGCCCCGACCGACATGTCGTCGGGTCGCACTCTACCGACTACCACGCGACTAGCCAAGACATCGAAACCCGTTGCTGCCCAAGCCGTCAGCAGCCCTTCGGAGCGGGCGCGAATGCGGATGACCGCGGCGTCGTCGAGGCGCAGTGCATGCTCGACGAAGGTGGTCAGGTCCGCGCGATGTGCCGCCGCGCCTTCTGGACCCAGCCACAGTCCACGTTCGGCGTTCACTCCCGGAGCCACCGCTGCAGATACTCCCGGTGCGTAGGTGTCAGCCGTACCAGTCGCTGCTCTTCGATGTGCACCGCAGCCAGCTGCGACTCGGCGATCACCGCCGGTCGCGACTGCGGATCTGCGTTGACCGAACGCACCTCGTAACCCAGCGTGAAGTCCACCGCCCGCAACCGCTTGGTCCAGATGGTCACTTGCAGCGGCGAATCGACAAGGCGCAGTTGATCCTTGTAGGTGACCCGGACGTCGGCGATCAACAGACCGATGGTGGTGATGTCGGCACCGAACGGCTCTTTGAGAAAAGGGACCCGCGACTCTTCGAGAATCGTGACCATGGTGGCGTGATTGACGTGCTGGTACATGTCGATATCCGACCAGCGCACCGGTACGGCTGCGACGAAACCGATACTCACCCCGAAGATCCCCGTCCGCTGGTGCGTGTCATGCGGCGGATCTGTCGGGCCGCCACCGACAGCGTCGCGAGATCCTTCGCGCCGCTGTCGCGGATCTCGTTGAGCGTCCGATGCGCCCGTTCCACCCGCGATGCGCTGATGTGCTCCCACTCGGCGATCTTCTGCTCGCCGCTCTCGTCAGGCTCCCCCACCGCCAATACGTCGAAGCACAGCGAGCGCAGCGAAGCGTAGATGTCATCGCGAATCGCCAAGCGCGCCAATGAATGCCAGCGATCGTTGCGCTCCAGCTCGGACACCGCCGTCAGCAGCGAGTCGGTGCCGAGGTGGTCCATCAGCGCGAAGTAGGTGTCGGCCACCTCCGCGGTCTCGATTTCGGTGATGTCGGCGATGTCGATGATGTCGAGCAGGCTGTAGCGGTACAGGCCGACCGCGACCCGGTAGGCCAGATCGGGCGGGGCGCCCAGCGCGGTGAACTCGGCGGCCTCCTTCTCCACGATGGCTTTGTCGTCTCCGCGCAGCCATTCCGACATGCGCGGTGTCAGCGCCTTGACCTTCGCGGCGAAGCGGTTGATCTCGGCGCCCACGGCCAGCGGCTGCGGACGGTAGTTGAGCAACCAGCGCCCGGCCCGGTCGATCAGCCGGCGGTTGTCCAGGGTCAACCGGTCGGACAGCGCAACCGGCAGGTTGGCAGCACGGATGCGGCGCCAGATGTGTCCCACCCCGAAAATCGCGTCGGTGGCCGCATAGGTGCGCACCGCGTCGAGGTGACTCACGCCGACGTCCTCGGTGATCCGGAAGGCGTAGCTGATGCCGGCCGTGTCCACCAGATCGTTGATCAGCATGGTGGTGACGATCTCGCGGCGCAGCTGGTGGTTGCGGATTTCCGGGGTGAACCGGTCGCGCAGCGGTCTGGGGAAGTACTGCGGCAGCCGGGAGGCGAACACATCCTGGTCGGGCAGCTCGGTGGTCAGCATCTGTTCTTTGAGGTCCAGCTTGACGTGCGCCATCAGCGTCGCCAGCTCGGGCGAGGTGAGGCCGATGCCTATCTCCGAGCGGCGCACGATCTCCTTTTCGGACGGCAGCGCTTCCAGTTCACGGTTGAGGCCGCGCTCGGCGACCAGATACTTGATCTGGTCGGCGTGCACCGGCAGCAGGCTGGGCGCGTTGGCGCGGCTGGTGCCCATCAGGTCGTTCTGGTCCTCGTTGTCGGTGAGCACCAGCTGGGCGACCTCGTCGGTCATCGACTCCAGCAGCGCGGTCCGCTCCTCGGCGCGGACCTTGCCCGCGGTGACCAGCGAGTCGATCAGGATCTTGATGTTGACCTCGTGGTCGGAGCAGTCGACGCCGGCGGAGTTGTCCAGCGCGTCGGTGTTGATCCGGCCGCCGGACAGGTCGAACTCGACGCGGCCCAATGCCGTCACGCCAAGGTTGCCGCCTTCACCGATCACCTTGGCGCGCACCTGGTTTCCGTTGACCCGTACCGGATCATTGGCGCGGTCGCCGACGTCGGCGTCGGATTCGTTCTCGGCCTTGATGTAGGTGCCGATCCCGCCGTTGAACAACAGGTCGACCGGGGCTTGCAGAATCGCGCGAACCAGGTTGGGCGGGGCCATCTCTGAGACTTCACCCTCAATTCCGAGGGCGACGCGGACCTGAGGGCTGACCGGGATCGTCTTCTGGTCGCGGCTGTACACGCCGCCGCCCTCGCTGATCAGCGTCTTGTCGTAGTCGTCCCAACTGGACCGGGGCAGTTCGAACAAGCGGCGGCGCTCGGCCCAGGACGTCGCGGCGTCGGGTTCCGGGTCGAGGAACACGTGCCGGTGGTCGAACGCCGCGATCAGCCGGATGTGTTTGGACAGCAGCATGCCGTTGCCGAACACGTCGCCGCTCATGTCGCCGACGCCGACGACGGTGAAGTCCTCGGACTGGGTGTCGACGCCGATCTCGCGGAAGTGGCGTTTGACGGCCTCCCAGGCGCCTTTGGCGGTGATGCCCATCGCCTTGTGGTCGTAGCCGACCGAGCCGCCGGAGGCGAAGGCGTCGCCCAGCCAGAAGCCGTAGGACTTGGCGACGTCGTTGGCGATGTCGGAGAAGGTGGCGGTGCCTTTGTCGGCGGCGACTACCAGGTAGGCGTCGTCGCCGTCGCGGCGCACCACCCCCGGTGGTGGGTTCACCGCGCCGGTGCGCTGGTCGACGTTGTCGGTGACGTCGAGCAGCCCGGAGATGAACAACTGGTAGCAAGCGACGCCTTCGACTCGGGTGGCGTCGCGATCTGCGGCGGCGTCCCCGGTGGGCAGCGGCGGCCGTTTCAGCACGAACCCGCCTTTGGCCCCCACCGGCACGATGACGGCGTTCTTCACCGCCTGCGCCTTGACCAGGCCCAGGATTTCGGTCCGGAAGTCGTCGCGGCGGTCCGACCAGCGCAACCCGCCGCGCGCCACCGGGCCGAACCGCAGGTGCACTCCTTCCACTCGCGGCGAGTAGACGAAGATCTCGTACTTGGGGCGCGGCAGCGGCAGCTCGTCGATGAGCTGAGCATTGAGCTTGAGCGCCAGCACATTTCGGGACCGGGCCGAACCCTCGCGCGTGACGAAGTAATTGGTGCGCAGGGTGGCCTGCACCAGGGAGGCGAATGCGCGCAGGATCCGGTCGGTGTCCAGGCTCACCAGCGCGTCGATGTCGGCGGCTACGGCCGCGGCGGCGGCTTGCGCCTCACGCCCGGAGGGCGACCCGTGCGCGGGGTTGAACAGCGCCTCGAACAATGCCACCAACGACTTTGCGGTAGAAGCGTGTTCGTTGAGCACCGATTCGATGTAGGACTGGCTGTAGGGAAAGTTGGCCTGCCGCAGATATTTTGCGTAGGCGCGCAGCAGCGCGACCTGCTGCCAGCTCAGCCCGGCGCGCATGACCAGCTCGTTGAACCGGTCGATCTCGACGCGGCCGTGCCAGATCGCGGTGACCGCGTCGGCGAAGCGCTGCGCGGTGGCGTCCCGCTCGGCCTGGCTCAGCGCCGGCGCGATGGTGGGATGCGGCGACATCTTGAACTGGTAGATCCACACCGGCAGCCCGTCGGGGCGGGTGACGGTGAACGGCCGCTCCTCGAGCACCACAACGCCCATGCTCTGCAGCATCGGCAGTAGCTGGCTCAACGATGCGCTGCGCCCGCCCAAGAACCAGGTCAGCTGGGCCAGGCCCTGTTCGTCGTCCTCGGCGAACACCAATTTGACGGTGTCGTCGGCCAATTCGTTGATGACGGCGATGTCGTCGATGGCCTGGTCCGGGCTGACGGCCTGTTTGTAGGCCTCGGAGAACGCGTTGGCATAGTGCTCGGCGTCGGTTGCTGTGACGGTGCTCTGGGCAAGGTTGGCGGCCGCCGCGATCAACCGGTCCGACCAGGTGCGCGCGGCCTCGCTGAGCAGCGCCTGGATGCGGACCCGGTTGGCTTCGGAGACGTCGACCGGAGCCAACTGGGTGCCGGGCTCCCCCGCCATGCCCTCCGGGCCGTCGGGACTTTCTTGGGGCAGCCGCACCATGAAATGCATGAGTGCCCATGGTGATTCGCTGACTCGCGCCGTGAATTCCAGCCGGGTCCCACCGAATTCACGGACCAGGATGTCCTCGATCTGCAGCCGCACCGGTGTGGTGTAGCGGTCGCGCGGCACGTACACCAGGCACGAGACGAAGAATTGGAGCCGGTCGGCGCGTAGGAACAGTAGGGCACGGCGCTGTGAGCCCATGTCGACCACGGCCTTGGCCATGCTCAGCAAGCGATGCGCACTGAGCGTGAAAAGCTCTGGGCGCGGAACGGTTTGGATGACGTCGAGCAGCAGCTGGCCGGGGTGGCTGGGGTCGCTGCCGGCCAGGGTGAGGGCGTCACGGACGCGGTGCGAAATCATCGGGATTTCCAGCACGTCGGCGTTCATGGCGGCGACGGTGAACAGCCCGACGAAGCGGTGCTCGATCACGCCGTCGTCGACGTTCTCGCGGACCGCGATCGCATACGGGTAGGCGCCGTAGCGCAGGTAGCTGCCGACGGCGGCCTGCGCCAGCACGATCAACTTGTCGTCGTCGGTGAGGCGGGGTCTGGTGCCGCTGCGGGCGCGCAGCACGCCCAGGCCGCTGGATCCGTCGCCGATGACCAGGCCGTTCTGCACTCGGCAGGGTTGATAGCCAAGTAGCAGGAAGTTGCCGTCGTCCAACCAGCGCAGCAGTTCGGCGACCTCGTGACGGTCGGGCGCCGCATAGTGACCTTCGGGGTCTTCGTCGACCACCGCGGCCAGTTCGCCGAGCGTGGCGATCATGGCTGTCGCATCGGTGGCCACGCGCTGGACGTCGGCGAGCACCTTGGGCAGCAGCCGCTCGACCTCCGCGAGCGCCTTGCGGTCGACGGTGGGCGAGAGCTGGACGTGGATCCACGCTTCGCCGTGGTAGGGCGATTTGTCCGGCGACTTCGGCGCAATGCTGAGCAGCTCGCCCGTCGGGCTGCGCTGCACCTCGAACACCGGAGTCATGATCGCTGCGTAGTAGACGCCCAATCGGTGCAGCAGCACCGTCACCGAATCCATCAGCATGCTGCCGTGCTCGGTAACCACTTGCAGCGCCGGCCCGAACCCGCCCGGGTCGTCCACCGGGTACACCGCGACGCGGCTCTCGCCGGGTGGGCGGTGCTCGCCGAGGCGGTACTGGGCGGCCAGCAGGGCCGGTGTCACCGCCGAGGCGGGTGCGGGGGTGGGTTGGGATCCGTCCTCCTGCGAGGACCGGTAGCTATCGGCGTAAGCCTTGAATATCCAGTCCGGAACATCGCCGGCCTGCGGGAAAGTGGTCCACGGCGCGACCTGCTCTCTGGCTTCGGGATCGATCGTCATGCCGATTGCTCCCCACTCGCGACGGATACCTTGCGGTTGGCAGAGCTGACACTAGTCCCGTGTCAGCTTGCGGTGAGTGACCCGGTGCGGCCGCGCCGCTTCGGCGCCGAGGCGCTCCACCTTGTTCTCCTCGTATGCGCCGAAGTTGCCCTCGAACCAGAACCATTTGGCCTCGTTGTCGGCGTCGCCTTCCCAGGCCAGGATGTGCGTGCAGGTCCGGTCCAGGAACCAGCGGTCGTGGGAGATCACCACCGCACAGCCCGGGAAGTTGACCAGCGCGTTTTCCAGCGAGCTCAACGTTTCGACGTCCAGGTCGTTGGTCGGCTCGTCGAGCAGGATCAGGTTGCCGCCCTGCTTGAGGGTCAGGGCCAGATTGAGCCGGTTGCGCTCGCCCCCGGACAGCACGCCCGCCGGCTTCTGCTGGTCGGGGCCCTTGAACCCGAATGCCGACACGTAAGCCCGCGACGGCACCTCGGTCTGGCCGACCTCGATGTAGTCCAGCCCGTCGGAGACGACCTGCCATACGGTTTTCTTCGGGTCGATGCCGGAGCGGGTCTGGTCGACGTAGCTGAGCTTGACGGTTTCGCCGACCTTGACCGTGCCGCTGTCGGGCTGCTCGAGTCCGACGATGGTCTTGAACAGCGTGGTCTTGCCGACACCGTTGGGACCGATGACGCCGACGATGCCGTTTCGCGGCAGTGTGAACGACAGGTCCTTGATCAGGGTGCGGCCTTCGAAGCCCTTGTCGAGGTGCTCGACCTCGACAACCAGCGAGCCCAGCCGCGGTCCGACCGGGATCTGGATCTCCTCGAAGTCGAGCTTGCGTGTCTTCTCCGCCTCGGCAGCCATCTCCTCGTAGCGCTGCAGCCGCGCCTTGCTCTTGGCTTGGCGCGCCTTGGCACCCGACCGCACCCAGGCCAGCTCCTCCTGGAGACGTTTCTGCAGCTTGGCGTCCTTGCGGCCCTGCACCGCGATCCGCTCGGCCTTCTTCTCCAGGTAGGTGGAGTAGTTGCCCTCGTACGGGTAGGCGCGGCCGCGGTCGAGCTCCAAGATCCACTCGGCGACGTTGTCCAGGAAATAGCGGTCGTGAGTGACGGCCAGGATGGCGCCGGCGTAGCTGGCCAGGTGTTGCTCGAGCCACTGCACGCTCTCGGCGTCCAGATGGTTGGTCGGTTCGTCGAGCAGCAGCAGGTCGGGTTTGGACAGCAGCAGCTTGCACAGCGCGACGCGGCGTCGCTCACCGCCGGACAGGTTGGTGACCGGTTCGTCCGGCGGTGGGCAGCGCAGCGCGTCCATGGCCTGCTCCAGCTGAGAATCCAGATCCCACGCGTCGGCGTGGTCGAGGTCCTCCTGCAGCCTGCCCATCTCCTCCATCAGTTCGTCGGAGTAGTCGGTTGCCATCAGCTCGGCGACTTCATTGAAACGGTCGAGCTTGACTTTGATCTCGCCCAACCCCTCCTCGACGTTGCCCCGGACGGTCTTCTCCTCGTTGAGCGGCGGCTCCTGCAGCAGGATGCCCACCGTCGCGTTGTTGGCCAGAAAGGCGTCACCGTTGTTCGGCTTGTCCAATCCGGCCATGATCCGCAAGACGCTCGACTTTCCGGCCCCGTTGGGGCCGACGACGCCGATCTTGGCGCCCGGGTAGAAGCTCAACGTGACGTCGTCGAGGATCACCTTGTCGCCGTGCGCCTTGCGGACCTTCTTCATCGTGTAGATGAACTCAGCCATGCCGCGGTGTTGCCTTTCTGGTCTTTGGAGATATCCGCGGACCATCCTATGCACGGCCGCGCAACGCTAGGCCGACAGTGGCAGCGGGCTCCCCGCTTCGGCATCGGCGGGCACCTCGAACCCGGCCGCGTCCGCGCCGACGAGGTCGCTGTCGATTGCGCCTGCCTCGGTGGTCGCGGGCTTGGCGGCGTCCACCCCGGTCCGGCCCGGCGTCTCGATACGCAGCCGCGACAGGTCCGGCCCCACCGACGTGGCCCGCATCTCCACCGAGGAACGCCGATTGCCGTCCTTGTCGTCGTATTCGCTGGTGTAGACATGGCCCACCACGATCACCGGCGAACCTTTGCCCAGCGTGGCACCCACCCCGGTGACCAGCCGGCCCCAGCAGTTGACGGTGATGAACAAGGAGTTGCCCGGCTCCCACCGCGCCCTCATTGGTCCGGCGGCGCGAATTGCTGGCCACCCGGAATTTGATCAGCTCTTGGTCGCCGACCTTGCGGCGCTGCAGATCGTTGACGATGTGACCCACGACGGTCAACGGCGTTTCGAACATTGCTCAATTCCTTCCCAGTTCGCCGGGCGGTGTTCCCGGCGGCGCTTTCACTGAAGCCCATTCAGCTCGCCGGCCCTGACAATCCGGTGCCGGACACGCGCCGGGGCGGGCAATCTGTGCAGCAATCGGCGACTGTGGACAAGCAGGGCCGATCTGCGGGAGCCGCGAGAGTAAAGCCACTGCGAAACTTCGCGCCGAACGACGCGGGCCAGCTACGTTCGCGAACCAAGACGCTGTCGGCGCGCCTCGATCTCCCGCTCGATGAACCGGTTGCGGGCAATCTGACCGACGTGGTTGAAGTCGCGCAGGATGTTGCGCAACTCGCGCCGGAACGCTTCCCGGCGCGCCGCGAGGCCCGGCCCGGGCGCGATCAGGTCCTGGTCGGCGACGACCTGCCGCGCGGTCGCGAACAGCAGCGTGGACACCGATTCGCTGCTGCGCACGCGGCCCTGCGCCACCAGTTGTCGACCCACCCCGAGCGCGAGGTCGGTCAACTCCTTCTGGCCGATGTCCGGCGGCGCGTCACGCAGGACGTCGGCGACGATCTCGTAGGCCTCGAAGAACACCCGCAGCATCGAATCGGAGATCAACGGCCGCTTGGCGTAGAGGATCTTCTCGATCTCGTCGCCACCGGCCGCGACCTGGGATTCCCAATCCTGATGCCACGCCATTTCTTCGGCGATATTGGCCCGGAAGGCGGCCGAGTCGGCGAAGTAAAAGTCGAACTTCAGCAGATCGCGTAGCCGCATCACTTGCGCCCAGAACGCCTCCACCCGATCCCCGTCGGTGTGCCGGGCGTGCGCCAGGGCCAGTTCGACGATCGAGGTTTCCAGGAACGCGTGAATCACCGAGTTGCGATAGAAGGCCGCGGCGTGTTCGTCCTCAGGTGCGATGTACCACACCGGTTCTCGGCCGCTGTCGACTCTGGTCACCGGATGCCGGTTGGACAGTGCGTCCACCGCCGCGCGCACACCGTCGCGCGAGCGCAACCGCAACGCACTGGTGGACACGGGTGTGTGCTTGCGATCGAGGTAGTCCAGCGAGTCCTGCAAGGTACGGTGCAGCTGATCCAGGGTCAACGCCGTTCCGCGGGCGGTCAGCAGCAGCGCCGACACCAGCCCGGTCGCCGTCACCGGGGTGGACTGCAGGATGCGCCAAGCGACCTCGAACGACATCTTCTGCAGCGCAAGACGTTTAGCGGCCTCGTCATGGGCCAGCGGGCCGTTCGGCTCGCCGAGGTACTGCCGCATGGAGACCGCCTCGGGAAAACGGACGTAGATCTTGCCGTAGTTCCGCTCGCCCTGGGCTTTGATGAAGTTGTAGAGCCAGCTGAAACCCTCGGGGGTCTTCTCGGCGCCCTGGGCGTAGGCCGCATACTCGGCGATCTCGTGCAACTGGTCGAAACAGATCGAAACACCTTGCAGCAGAATGTCCTCGCTGCGCCCGTCGAGGTAGGCGTCGGCCACATAACTCATCAGACCGAGCTTGGGCGGCAACATCTTTCCGGTACGCGAGCGGGTGCCCTCGATGGACCAGCTGAGATTGAATCGTTTCTCGACGAGGTAGCCGACGTATTCCTTGAGGACGTACTTGTACAGCTTGTTGTCCCCGATGTTGCGCCTGATGAAGATCGTGCCCGAGCGCCGCATCAGCGGACCCATCACCCCGAACGAGAGATTGATGCCACCGAACATGTGCACCGGCGGTAGTCGGTTGTCCTGCATCGCTACCGGCACCACCGCGCCGTCGATGTAGGAGCGATGCGAGAACAGCAACACCGCGGGGTGGGCTTCCAGCGCGGAGCGCATGGCTGCGACCTGATACTCGTCGTAGTCGAACTCGGGGTCGAATCCGCGGCTGAGCATTTTGCCCAGCACCGAGATGACGTCCACCGATGCCTGGCTCCACCCCGTCGCCAACTCGTCGAGCATCTTGCCGGCTTCCTCGACGGTGGCGCCGGGGATCGCTTTGAGCCCGGCACGAAAGCGGGCAGACGCCAACATTTCCGGCTTGACCAGACGAGGAGATCTGTATTGCGGGCCGAGGATCCGGTATTCGGCCCGGGCCAGGGCCAGCAGCGCCCGGCGGGTGACGAAATGGGCGAATTCCTGGGCACTCTCGGCCGTCGTGGTTTCGTGCCATTGCCGGCGCAGTTCGGACATCTTGGCCGACTCGCCGGCCACCACCCGCGCCCGCCACGGTTCGGTACGCATGATGTGGCGCTGCTGACGAGGGCTGGGCCGGTAGGGATCTTGGCCCGGCAGCAGGGCGGCCACCTTGGCCAGCTTGCCGCGGTTGGCGGCCGGCAGCCAGAACACCCGTACCGGCACGATCTCGCGGTCTTCGTTTTGTCGCGCACCGGTTTCGAGCTTTTCCACCAGAGCGGTCAGCGCCCCCGGTGACGCGCTGCCGGCCGGCAGCTTCAAGACGTCGAATGTGGTCCCCGGGCAGCGGACGCGTTGCTGGTCCAGCCACTCCATGACCAGCTCCATCTCGACCGGAGTGTCCATGGAGGCCAGGACCAGAGTGTCCTCATCGGTCAGGACTGCGCTGGTGTCGGCGGCCGGCTTGGTCACGGCCGCCCTCAGGGCCTAGTACCCGACGCGTCGGCGGCCGGCTGCTGTTCTGCGTTGTGCTGTTGTGGCTCAGCACTTTTCGGCGTGACGGTGGACTCGTGCGGAGTAGCGTCCGGTGTGGCCCTGGCTTCAGCCTTCTTGGCTGGAACCCTCTTGGCCGGAGCTTTCTTCGCCGCAGCCTTTTTCGCGGGAGCCTTCTTGGCCGCAGCCTTTTTCGCCGGAGCCTTCTTGGCCGCAGCCTTTTTCGCGGGAGCCTTCTTGGCCGGCTTCTCCCTCGTGTACAACTCAGCCTCGGGCAGCTCACCGACCGGCCAGTCGGCCAGCGTGTCGAGGTAGAGCTGGCGTATCTCGGCGATGCGGTCGGGCAGCGTGTCCAGCGTCCAGTCGTCGACCGGGATCGGCGGGAACACCGCCACGTCGACCGTGCCCGGGTTCAGCGTTGTCGAGTTGCGCGACGCGATGATCTCGGCGTTGCGAATCACGATGGGAACTATGGGGATTCCCACCGACATCGCAATCCGGAACGGCCCCTTCTTGAAGGGCCCGACTTCGTTGGTGTCCAACCGGGTGCCCTCGGGTGCGATCACGATGGACAGGCCGTTGCGGGCACGGTCTTCGACGGTGTGCAGCGTCTCCACCGCGGAGTTCACGTCGTCGCGGTCGATGAACACCCCGTCGAGCAGCTTGCCCAGGGGGCCCATGACCGGGTCGCGCTCCAGTTCCTTCTTGCCCACGCCGACCCAGTTGTCCTTCACCAGCGCACCGGAGATGATCGGGTCGACCTGGTTGCGGTGGTTGAAGATGAAGACGGCCGGACGCTGCGCGGTCAGATTCTCTCTGCCCAGCACGTTCAGGCGGACGCCGCAGGTCGTCAACAACAGCTGCGAGAAGTTCGAGGTGAAGAAGTTGACGCCGCGCCGGCGGTTGCGGGTCAGCAGCCCCAACCCCACCGCGCCGGCGGCGACCGGCACCATCGAACTGAATCCGGCCAGGGTGCGAATCTGCCGTCGCAGCCCCACCCCGCCGCGGCTGTCGAATTTCAGGATCGGCCAGCCGCGCTTCTTGGCGACGGCGGCCATCTTGCCCTCAGGGTTGGTTGGCCGTGGATTGCCCACCAGATACATCAGGGCCACGTCCTCGTCGCCGTCGGCGTAGAAGTAGCTCTCTTTCAGGTCGATGTCGTGCTCGGCGGCAAACCGTTGCACCGCAGCGGCTTTGCCGGGTCCCCACAGGATCGGCTTCAGAACGCCTCCGGTGAGGATTCCGTCTTCGGTGGTCTCGAACTTGTTGGTCAGCGTGTTGGTGATGCCGAGGAATCGGGCTACGGGGTTGACCTGGATGGTCAACGCCGACGAGCTGAGCACCACGGTGTGGCCCCGAGCCACGTGCGCGCGCACCAGTTCCCGCATCTCCGGGTAGATCCGGGACTCGATGCGCTGATTGAACAACCGCTCGCCGATCTCGTCCAGGTCACTCAGCAACCGACCCGCCAAGGCCATCGACGCCTTGCTGATCAGGTCCTCGAACTCGATGCGGCCCAGGGAGTGGTTCAGGGCGCCCTGCACCATGCTGAGAAGTTCGCCCACCCCCATGTCGCGGCGGCGCAGCCGCTCCTGGGTGAGGATGACCGCGGTGAAGCCGGCTACCAGCGTGCCGTCCAGGTCGAAGAACGCACCGACCTTCGGGCCCGGCGGGCTGGCCATGATCTCGGCCACCGAACCCGGCAGCCGCAGATCTTTGGGCTGTGAACCCGCGTCCGGCTCGTCAGCGCTGCTCATGAGCCCGATACCGATCGAGAAGCCTCGGCCGCGGCCTTGGCCTCGAAGGACGCGGGCACCGCACGCGCCGGCGGATCACCGGCAAGCGCGAGGATCTCGTCGAACCCATCCAGTAGGCACTGCGCGAACAAGTCGTCCTTTCGCACCGACGCCCGGTCATAGCGCGCGGTGATGGTGCACCACCCACCGCGGGAGATCAACACGACCATCATGGCGACACCGGGCAGCGGTCCGATACCGTACTGCCGCAACACCTTTGCGCCAGCGATGTAGGTGTCGCCCGGGTAGACCGGGATGTTGCTTGCCTGTACGTCGGAGCCGACGACCGAGCCGGTGATGCCCTCGAGCACCGCCGTCGGCAGCACGCTCAGCACCGGCGCAATAGACCCGATGATGTTCATCGCCGGCTCGTCCCGGCGTTGGGTCATCTGCGCGCGGATCTTCTTGATCCGGGCCACCGGGTCGACGGTGCCGACCGGTGCGGCCAGATTGACTCCGGTGAAATTGTTGCCGCCGCCCGCATCGCCTTCGGCCCGCAGATTCACCGGCACCGCCATCGGCAGGGTCCTGATCGGCACCCCGAGCGCCTCGTGGTAGCGACGCAGCGCCCCGCACAGACCAGCCAGGTAGGCGTCGTTGATGGAGCCGCCGGCGGCCTTGGCCGCCTTGTGCAGATCGGACAGCCGGATGTCGATCGCCTCGGTGCGACTTGTCAGGCTGCGCCGGCGCAGCAGCGGTGACGGCTCGGCGGCCCGGTTGAGCACGCGGGCACCAGAAGTGGCGTAGCCGACGATTCCCGAGACGGTGGACACCGGATCCAGCACTGCGCGCCCGGCCGCCGACACCGCACCGGTCAGCAC
The DNA here is from genome assembly GCA_021654635.1 of Mycobacterium kiyosense. Classification (NCBI taxonomy): domain Bacteria; kingdom Bacillati; phylum Actinomycetota; class Actinomycetes; order Mycobacteriales; family Mycobacteriaceae; genus Mycobacterium; species Mycobacterium kiyosense. The sequence continues at coordinate 2,006,440 of AP025179.1, read as the reverse complement.
GCCCAGGGCACCCCCGACGATCGCGAGAGGCAGGTGGTTGATGCCCTCGCGCATCAGGTCGTTAGGGGTCAGATCCTCCGGGATGGGTTGCGGCGGCACCGGACGCGCCGGCGGTTCTCGCTCCCCGTCGTAGATCTCGGCGAACATCTCGACGCTGCCCACCCCATCGGTGACCGCATGGCTCAGGTGCAGCAGCGTGGCCGCCTTACCGTCGGGCAGGCCCTCGACCAGGGTGGCCGTCCACAGCGGGCGTGAGATGTCCATTGGCGACTGCAGCATCACCTCGGCCAGATCGAACACTTCGCGCAACGTGCCGGGTTCGGCCACCCGTACCCGACGCACGTGGAAGTCGAGGTTGAAATCGGGGTCGACCACCCACCGCGGCGCGGCCGTCGGGAGGGTGGGCACCACCACCTTTTGCCGCAGCCGCAACACTTTTCGGGATGCGTGCTCGAAGCGGGTGCGGAAGCGGTTCCAGTCTGGGGTGGTGTCCAGCAGCTCCAGCGCCATGATTCCCGAACGCGTCCGTGGATGCGCCTCGCCCCGGTGCAACAGATAGTCCACAGGTCCGAGTTCGTCGGACGACCCGAGCGCACCGCCGGACTCAGCCATGCTCACAACCCCCAGCGGACCGGATACCTCGACACCTCACCGCTGATCGACCCTCCTGCTCTCAGCCCAGCGACCATAATGCCCACCCAACGCTAGTCCGGTTCATGCGGTGGTGAAAGTGAGGATCGGCGGACCGGACCGGACCGGCCGTGCGACGCGACCCGGGTCAGCTGGCCGGCGAGGCCGACAACGCGAACGAACTGAGTTCTGCGCTCTCCCGACGTCCATAGACGACGCCGAGGAAGTCGGCGACGGCGTCGGCGGCCAGCCTGGACCGCACGGTCGGGGTGATGTCGAATGCGTGATGCGCGTTGGCCAGTTCGGCGTAGGACACCGTGGCGGCCCCGGCGCCGCGCAGCGCCGCGCAGAAAGCTCTGGCCTGGCCGCTGGGCACCAGTTCGTCGCGCTCACCGTGCAGCACGAAGAACGGCGGCGCCTCGCTGTGCACGTAGGAAATCGGCGAGGCGGCGACGAAGCGGTCCGGATGCTTGTCGAAACGGGCCTTCAGCACGAACTGCTCCAGGAACGGCAGCATCATTTCGTGCATATTGTCGAAGTCGGTGAAGTCGTAGACGCCGTAGTAGGGCGCAACAGCCTGGACCGTGGTGTCGGCGCGCTCGAAGCCCGGCTGGAACGTCGGGTCGTTAGGGGTGAGCGCGGCCAGCGAGGCAAGGTGTCCACCCGCTGAGCCGCCGGTGATGGCGATGAAGTCGGAGTCGCCGCCGTAGTCGCCGATGTTCTCGCGAACCCAGGCGATGGCCCGCTTGACATCGACGATGTGGGCCGGAAACTTGGCCCGCGGGCTCTTGCTGTAGTTGATCGACACGCAGATCCAGCCGAGTTCGACCATCCGGCTCATCAGCGTGTAGGCCTGCGGACGCTTGCCGTTGACGCTCCACGCGCCGCCGGGCACCTGGATCAGCACCGGCGCCCGATGCCCGGGCGCCAGGTCGGGACGGCGCCAGATGTCCAGCAGATGCTCGTTGCCGCCCGGACCGTAGGAGATGTTGGAGGTTTTGGCCGCGTAGCGGCGATGCGGGCCGGGCTTGGGCTTGGGCAGCAAGCCGCGCCGCGGCAAGACCGACCGGTTGGTGGTCGGGTGGTACACCAGGTCGCGGAAATCAGGACCGAACGCGTGCTCGAGCGCAGCGTTGAGCGCCTCGCCGGCGCGCTGCGCGGCCCAGTTGGCGCCCACCCGGTTGATCGAGGGCGGAGCGATCCGGGTCAGCGCGTGCCCGGTCACCACGTGCGGCGGAAATTCGGTGGCCAGCCAGCCGGCCACCCAACCCACCGCGAAAGGCGATCCACGCAGCAACAAAGCACCAGCCCGGTAGGTGTCCTTGGCGTCCGCAGCCAGATGAGCACCCTGTCGTAGCGCCTCAGCACCGACCCGCGAGCACCGCGAAGTCACACTGGACAAGCACATAACGAAGTCCACCCCTCGACGTCAGGCACACGCCTCGTTGCGGTTGACGGCCGATGACCGGCCGATGTTGTACGTGTGTCGAGGCTCACACCATAGCCGATCTAAAGCCTGGCTAAACACATATCCGTTCGGTTGTGTCGTCTGTGCCGCTTCATTTTTCGCGGTTGGATAGACTGACCTGCGCATTGCCCCCGTAGCTCAGGTGGATAGAGCAAGGGCCTTCTAATCCCTAGGTCGCACGTTCGAGTCGTGCCGGGGGCGCAACAAAAGCGCCAGATCAGAGTGGGTAACTAGCCGAGCTAACAGACGCACTTGCGCCGTCCGCCGGTCGTTACGTCCACACTTTGTCCACACTTTGCGCGGATAGGTTCACTTGGGCGTAGGTGGTGCCGTGGCCGACACGGAAGCCGCGACGGGCACACTCACACCGGCATGCCGAGACTGCACGTGGGTGGCGCACCGGTTGGCTCCGGTGATGTCTACAGCGGTGCGCGGGAGGTTCGGCCCGCAACTTTTCGGGCCGGGCGGGCGGCCTAGGACGAACAGTCGCCCTCCCCGCCGCGACTCTTGGCCTGGTTTGTCGGCGGCACAGCACCTCGCCAGCAGCTAGCCGTGTGGTAAACCGTCCACCCACAACAGGTGTGATATGCATCACACACCACCCTTGGACCGCCCGCTCGACCATGGCGCAAAGCGGGCCGTAATCGCGTTGCCCGCTCAATATAGCCGCTACTTACCGCCGATTGCCGGTTCCGCCGCTGCTGCGAATGATGCAACAGAACAGCTAATAGCTGTGGTAACCACATTCCGTAGAGAAACGCAGTTCACGGCTCCAGGCTCTTACGTGAAGCCCTTGCACAGCTAACTCTCTGGTGCTTACCGTTACGACGGCCCGTAACAACGTGGTCCATCTTCACAATCGGTGAGGATGCCGTGTTTCCATCCGAGAGGAATAGCTGTGTCCTACACCGAGATACCGACCGCGTTACTTGTCGAGGCGGGCAACTTGCTGCCTCACATGGGTTACCTGTTCGAGCAGGCTGAATTCGGCGATATCGAGCTAACGGTTGATCAAGACCAGATGGTTCGGCTATTGCCGTTGATTAGGTGGCTGGAGTACATCGAGGCGAAGTGGAGCGCCGAGGAAATCCTGGACGAAGAGCGCCAGAAGCTTCCTCCCCTTGCGCGGCGGTAGAAAGCTCTGGCCGCACACCGCCGGGACGGTCGTCGCGCATCTTGCTGCCCGAATCGCGGTTCGACTCCGCGACTGGCACTGCTGACCCGCACAACGGTCACGAACATTGATAACTACATAGCGGCAGGATCACACCACCCCGGCCCCTGCCTACGCCGAGATACCACTTGGCCGCCCAGGCGGAATGGAGGAACCCAGGCGGCCAAGTGCGGCGCGCGTCGGGTTACAGGCAGAACCGCGCGCAGCCGGTCTGTTAGGACTTCTTGCGTTGCCTTGCGGAACTTTTAGCGCGGCGGCCGATCTTGCTGCTGCCCTTGGCCTTAGCCTGGCGGGTGAACCTGAGGCGAGCTGCCGCCTGTTTCTTGGTAGCCATTGATGCCTCCTACCGCCGTTCCACGCGGACTTGTGGCGTGCAGTCGGGGGTCAGACCCGAGTACATGCCGCCCTCTGACACCGGTGCCGACTCGAAGCCTCTCGGCACCAGACCCGGTCCCCAGGAGAATTCGCTAGCCTCAGCGTCAAGCTCGTCCATGTCCAGCGGACGGCGAATGTCGTCGCTGCCGCAACCGGAGATGCGGGAACCGGTGCTAGACATCTTGCGAACCTGCTGGCGGGTGAGCATTCGTCTGTGCTGCAACAGGTTCGGAAGTTGAGCCGGCAAGCGCTGCACCGGCCTGTGCCACGGCAACCAGGACATGAGCCAGGTTGCTGCTCAGCCACTCTGACGGGGTCACTTCGGGATCACCGGAACGGTGTATTCACCAGCGACTGCGATCTGGGTGACGCAGGCCTGGCCGCGACGGCGCACACCAACACCGAAGCTACGTTGGAAGTAAGCCCCGGCCAGGGGATATCCAGGCTGCAGTCCGGGAATCGTACGCAGGCCTTGATACTGACGCTGAACGTGCTCGCGGAAACCGATCACGTTGTTGGGGCTATTGGCTCCGTAAGTGGCAACCACCGCGAAGTACCCGGCCGGGATGAAGTCAGACTGGATCACCCACACCGGGCCGTAGGAGCCTTGAACCTTCAGACCGTTGTAGGACTCCGGCGCCACCTGGCCCACGATCTCGTCGGGAGAGAAGTAGGCCGGTGCTCCCTGGGACGGAATGTAATCATGCTTGGCGAAAATGCCGGTCGCGTTTTCTACGCCAGCTTTGAATGTAGACACCACTTCTGCTTCGGCCGGGTTCATCAGCGCCAGCAGCTTGGAGTTGGACTCCACTCCGTAGCCGTGTTCGGTGACCTTGCGAACGGCTGTCTCAAGGTCTGCAGAGTCGATTACCGCGCTCTCACTGACGAGGTAGTGCTGGTGTGGTACCGCAAATTCCTTCCCCAAGTAGGCCGGAGGTTGCAGGCCGTCGCCGTTAAAGAGCCCGAAGACTGGATGGCCCCAGTTGTTTTCGCGCTGCGTTGGGTCAAATAGACGCTCAAGAATGGTGCCGGTGGTGAGCTTGTTGTCGGCATCCAACGCGTAGTTGGCAACCGCGCGGACCTGTTCAGCGGTGCTGTCTCGCAAAAACTTCCACGTCCAGCGGGTCGCCAGGTCGAAGTCCTTGAAGGTTTACCCCATGAGGTGGTAGTTGCTAGGCGGCCGGATGCCCTCTGGCTCACCAAATTCCGACGCTTCCTCGAAGCTGTCGCTGGACCGGCTCTGCGGAATGGCCGATGCAGCATCGGTGGTGTTGAAGGCCATAAGGCTAGTCAAGGCTGACCGTTCGGCGTTCCACGCCTTGATGACTGCGGCTACTTCGGCCCAGATGACATTGAGGTCAACACCATCGGCGGTCACATTGACCAACACATCGCCTTCAGTGCCGTAACCGCCCTCACCGCCAAACGGCGGAAGGCGAAGCGACTGCAAGTCAGTCAGATTGGTTCGTGCGGTGGTGAGAGTGGTCATTGTTGTCTCCGTACAAGTTCGGTGGGGAACCGTGGAACGAAGACGCAAGCGCTGAAGGGACCACTCGCGTCTTCGCGACGGCGGCCTAGCTGACTGCGCTAGCTCTCCTGTAAGGGAGCCGGCCAGATGCCTGGGGACTTGCGCGGCGCGTGTGTCCAATGCCCGTTAACTCGTTATACCCCATCGCGTTTCGGGCCGCGGCCCCCATCTGAGGGTGCGCACGCGCGGGCTAGAGTCGGTTAGAATTTGCCCCAGTGGCCATGTGTCACGGCCGATTTCGTAAAGCAGAGTCAGAGAGCGCATTACAGCCATGACAAGAACCGCGTCGTTTCCCAAGTTCCTCAACCTGCAAGAGGCCGCGCGTTACCTCAATTCGCTGGGGTTCGCAGCGGCCACGGTGGAGACCGTGAAGTACCACGCCTACTACACCGGCAAACTGTCGCGGCCGAAGATCGTTGGTCGCAAGGCCTATTGGAGCCGAGAAGCCCTGGACGCCCTAATCGAGGCGCTGTGATCACCGGGTACCGACCTGGACCGAATGTAAAGGAACACAATGCTTGACGACGACGAGTTCGACGCTGATTTGCAGAATCGCGTGGACGCCGCGCTGCGGGCCGGTGTGAGGGCTTCCGGCATACCCTGGCAGCCGTTTACCGACGTCCAGAAACGCGAAGCAAACGCCTACGGTGCGGCCATGGCGGCTGTGGCAGCAATCCACATCTGCGGCATTCTGGACGCCAACGGCGATTACGACGACCTGTCGGCATACGACACCTGCGACACTAGAAATCCCGACACCGGCAAGCTTGTGCCCCAGGGTGACCAGATCCCGCAGATGTTGGCCTCTGAGCGGTTCCGCCAATACCTGGAAGACTGCGAAGAAACGGGCGAACGACTCCTCGATACGCGCCGAGCACCCGGCTACGTCGAAACCGATCCACTCACCGCGAACCGCCTGTATGTGCTCACCACTCGCAGCAACCACGCTGTGGCACTGGAGATCCCTTACGACTGGCCGGGTTACCTGCGTCAAGAGCTCGGCAAAGTCACCAAATGCAATGTCCATCTGCTGCACCGCTGCTACGACCACCAGGTCACCGAAGCCGTAAAGACGCTGGTATACAAGCGCGGCGAATATGTGTACGCGTGGAAGATCTGCGATGAGTGCCTAGATGCCTTGAGCTGGGTGAGCTTCACTCATCCCGACTACGCGGGTCCGCTGCACAAGTGGGTCGACAACCGCAAAGGGGAGCCGCGTGAAGACCCCTGGCTTGTCTAGTGTTCGAGAAGGAACGAATCGTGCACCTACACAATCGGGGCTACTGCACCGGGTACATCAGCCTGCGCCTGGACGTGTCGAGCGATTTGGTGCGGGCCGTGGTTGCTAAGCACGCGGCACTTGTGGCAATTGCGGCCATGAAGCCCGATGCCGTTCGAGCAGCACGGCGCGCCAAGGCCGAAAGTAAGCGCGCGAAAGCTTTACGGCTGCTCGCCGAAGCCGACTCAGTACTGAGGTGATGAAGTGTCGCTGTCGTTTCCGGATACCACCGGCCTGGACGTGTTTGACGCCGCCGTGGAGTACGCTGCCCACGGTATCCCGGTGGCACCGTTTGACCCGGCCAAAGGCAAGGGCAAATCGTGCTGGAACCTGGTCGGCTACCGCGACATCACTACCGACGCAGCCCGGCTGCTGCGGTGGCGAGAACAGTTCGGCCCCTTCAAAGCTCTTGCCACCTCTCCTGGCCAGTTCGGCTGTGTGGTGATCGACGTTGACCGGCCGCACTCCACTCCCCGGCACCTGCGTGGACATCTGGCCGCTGCTGTGTATGTCAACACCCGGCCGGATGAGAGTCCGAACCGGGGACACTATTGGTTTCGTCTGCCGCCCGGCCTGCACCTAGGCAACCCAACGCTGCCGTTCGGAGAGGTCCGCTGCTTGGGCGGCGGTGTTGTACTGCCTCCCTATGGCAACCGCCGCATTGTTCGTGTTGGTGAACCGCCGGCTGTGCCTGACCAGCTGACCGATTACCTAGCAGCACATACGGTTCAGGCAGGGGCTGGGGTGGTGGGTGGCGACACCAGGACCACCGTGGGCCAGTTCTGCACCCGCTACACCGGCAACGCCAGACCCCACAAGATTGCCGCCCTGGTGAAGCTGCACGCCGTGTTGCTGCGGCGCGGCAGAAGTCCCCACGACGCTATGCGGGAAGCGCTCAAGGTGGGGCTGTCGGAAGCGCGCATTGGCTATGTACCCGCCAGAACCGTGATCCGCACGCTGCGGGAGCACTGGGACCGCGACCGGCAAGAATTCACCCGCTTAGTCCACTGGGCCATTGGAGTGGCAGAAAGCAGCAACGCCGACCGTCTACAGCTGAAAAGTGACCGGTGCTCCGGCACCGACTCCCGAGAGTATGCCTAACAAGCGGCTGCTCTAGCGACCGTCTGGCTGTTCACAGGTGCTGTGATGGCCGGGCTGTGTCACAGGAATCTGGGGCCATCCGAGTGATTGCAGATGCTGTAACAGCGATAATTCGCAATAGAGGCACCGTAAAGCGTTGGAGCACAATAGCTTACGGCGAGAAACTGCTGCTTCCTGCGCGTTCGTCGGCTAACGTCTGATTTACCACGGGGTTCCTGGGCAACCGGCCCGGCCCGGTAAGTCATTGGAGAGTAGTAATGTCTGCGCCAGCACAGCAGTTCTATGACCGCGCGGAAGTAGTCGCCATTGCACACGCGCGCGGCCTCAAGCACATCACTGAGAAGTCCGTCATTACGGCCGCCTACGAAGGGCGCAAGCCACTCAAGCGTACCAAGGTCAACGGCCGGATCTACTACGCCCACAACGATGTTGAGGCGTGGCTAGCTGGTGACCGGATCGTGGACTGACTGCCATGCCAAGGGACATCGACGGCCTAATCGACGCCATCGATCAGTTGGTTGACAACCAATTGACGCACGACCAAGACGATTATCACGCCCCGTATGCGTTGCAGTGTCTACTCTGTCGTGACGAATGGCATGGTCTTCCGGACAGTTCGGGCTGTCCCGGCAGCGAAGGCTACGCCAAAACCGTTGAGGTGGACGGTGGAACGTCGTGCGAAGACTTACGGTTACAGGTTGAACACCAATTCACCGAAGCATTCGCACACCTGAACGCACTGAATGACGAGGTGCACAGCGGATCTGGATCTGCCGAAGATCTCCAAGCGCTACTCACGGACATGCAAGCTCACGGTGTCTACAGAGTCGCCGGATGCACGGTAAGTGCTGATTCCCAGTGCTATTGGAAGTTCGTCGCATTGCCCGACCAACGGAGGCGCGCTCACAGCTAGTGGCCGATGAAACCCATCCGCATGTTGCTTGAAATTTTACGCCGAGGAAGGCGAGGAAATGAAAGACGTTCGTACTTAACGCAATAGTGTGCCCCGCTCCAATCTTGCTGGAAGAGAACGGGGCACACCGAATCGAAGGTAGAAGCGATTATGCCAGACCCGACCGCCAGTGTCGCCGCCGATGACGGCGCTGGGCAGCCTACTAATACGGAAGTTTGGCCCGAGGCCGGTATCGACGAAGACGGCGACGACGACGATCAAGGTCCGCACCTAGGTGGTGGAAAGCCTAATCAGGCAACGTTGCTCGTCCAGATGGCAGAGGACAAGTACGGATTCGGTGTGACGCCGGACGGTAAACCCTTCGCCTACAGCTTGGACGCGCAGCACGTTGCGCTGAACCTCAAAGGCAACCAGCTGGGTCTGCGTCAACGGTTGTCGGCCGAGTACTACGACAAGTTCGGCGTTGCGGCCGCGCAGGCATCGTTGGCGGCGGCGATGAACGTCATGGAAGGCAAGGCGTTTAACGAGAAGCCGACTCAGCTATACGTGCGGGTGGCCGGTGACCGCAAGGCCGTCTATATCGACATGGCCGACAAGCACAACCGGGTGATCAAAGTCAGCGGTGGGCGGTGGGAGGTTGTCACCGAGTGTCCCTACACCTTCCGTCGCACCCAGAACACCGGCGCTATGGAGGAACCGCAGCGCGGCGGCAAGGTGGGGACATTGTTCCGGTATCTGCACGTAGCCAAGGAAGACCGAAAGCTGGTGCTAGGCCTTCTGGTTGACGCCTTAATCAACCCCAATACCGCCAAGCCCATCACCCACTTTTGCGGGGAGCACGGCACCGCCAAGTCCGGCAGCACCACATGTTTCGCCTCCCTGATCGACCCGACAGTGCTGCCACACCACGGCCCACCCAAAGACCTAATCACCTGGGCCACTACCGCATCCGCGAGCTGGGTGGTGGCGTTAGACAACATCTCTGCCGTGCCGGATTGGTTGTCGGACGCGATGTGTCGCACCGCAACCGGCAGCGGCCTGTCCAAGCGCTCGCTGTATACCGACGATGATCTGTCCATCCTGGTGTTCCGCCGCGCCATTGTCATGAATGGCATAGCGCTGGACAAAGTCCGCGGCGACTTCGCCGACCGCCTAGTGTCGTTTGAGTTGCAAGTCATCCCGGAAGAACAGCGCCTGTCCGAAGAAGAAATCGCCGAGCGCTGGCCGACAGATGCACCGGCAATCTTGGGCGCGGTACTGGATATCGCGGCCGAAGTGCAACAAGCTTTGCCGCACCTTGAGCCGCAGCCCCTTCCGCGTATGGCTGACTTTGCCCGTGTCCTGGCGTGCCTGGACAAGCTCAAGAACAGCAACTGCCTGACGCTGTACCGCGCCAGGGTCAGCCGAGCGCTGAGCGACACCATCGGCGATAACCCGTTTATCGCCTTCCTGGTCGACAAGCGCTACACCACACCGAACAGCGGTGCCACCTCCAGTGAGATCCGCAAACAACTGGACAGCCGGTACCCGATCAACCCTCGGCCCAGCGAGTGGCCACGGTCACCCAAAAGCGTCACGGCGCTGCTGAAACGCAACGCCCCGGGACTGCGTGCTGCGGGCTGGACCGTGGAAGACGATGGCGCACAGAACGAAAGCAAGGTGACACGGTGGTTCATCATCCCGCCAGCAGCAGCCGAAACCGGTACGGACGGCAAGGAGAACGGCTAATGCGACCGACGCGCAACCAGATGCTGCTACACGGGCAAACGGGGGAAAATTTTCCCCGTGACACTTTAACTCTGACGCCGCCCTGCCTGCCCTCTCCCTTTTCAGAGCTAAGCCGTGACGGGGAAAAATTTCCCCCGTGTCCCCGTGAAGCACTAGAGAAACGGCCTGCAAGGAGCAAAGGGCATGCGTAATAACGATCAACCCGAAATCATCGATGTAGAGGCGGAAGAGCTTCCAGAGGACAGAAACCTCCCGGCAGTCATAGAGACGCCGGTACGGACCTATCGAAGCGATGAACCAATACGGGAACAGCGAGATTGGCCGCAGGGCCCCTCTCCGGAAAGACGCTGCGGAGCGCATCGGAAGAACGGCGACAGATGCAAGAACGCCGCTATCAAAGGCGGTACCGTCTGCCGCTATCACGGCGGTGCTGCCAAACACGTCAAAGCTGCTGCCAGAGCACGTATCGAGAACGCTGCCGATCTGATGGCCCGCGAGCTTCTCGGTATCGCTCTCACCGCCGACAACGAGTCCGTCAAGCTGGCCGCCATCCGCGACGCCCTGGACCGCGCTGGCCTGAAGGCACCTGCCGAAGTCGTGCTGTCCCAGGGCGAAACCAAACCCTATGAGACAGTATTCGACTCTATCGGCGGTGATCCCCAGACGGCCGGATACCCTAGTGCCGCAGTGCCAGAAGGCAGTTCAGCCGGCGTCGATGCCTCCCCAGCCCCTGCCTACGACCCATACGCCGACAGCAGTCAGGCAGGTGCCGGGGCAGGTGTATCCCCAGACGCCACTACGGGATACGGTTCGGCCGGTTACGAAGCTGACGAGCACGCGCAGCCGTCTTCTGACACCGGGCCGCAACAACAGGGCAGGCCGCGCTCCAGCGACCGCGACAGGCGCAACCAGCGGGCCGAGCGGCACATCACCGGCGAGGCTGCCATCCGCGCCGCCAACTGGGCAAACGCCGCGATGGCAGAAAGCCACGGCCTGCCGTGGGGGAGAGTCGGCCCGGCCACGCCGGTAGTGACGAGTTTGCCCAGGTCGGACATTGTAGCCACGGTTGTACCAGTCGGCTAAAACTTAAGGCGTAAGGCGCAACCGCTCGGTTACGCCCCACATCAGGAAGGGACAGGCAACATGCCGACGAAGGCAGGAACACCAGAACCGATGCAGCCGTTAATGTTTGGCTACACACGGGTGAGCACCGACGAGCAAGCCGACAGGCGTAACGGATTAGAGGCACAGGCCGAAACCATCGGTGCTGAGGCCACTCGACGCGGCTGGAACGTAGAGCACTTCGCCGACGAGGGGGGTATCCGGAAAGGCAATCGGCCCGAAGCTCGCGGAAGTGTTGCAGCTGTTGGCTTCTGGGCAGGGAGACGGTCTGGTGGTTGCCAAGCTGGACCGGCTTAGCCGATCAATCGTCAACGCCGCCAACATCATCGAAGCAGCACAGGCACAAGGGTGGTCGCTGGTGATTCTGGATCTGGGCGTGGACCTGACCACAGCAGCAGGCCGGATGATGGCCATGAACCTGGTCAACTTCGCCCAGTACGAACGCGAGTTGATATCGGAACGAACGAAATCCGCTCTTGCCGCCAAGAAGCGCAGAGGCGAACGAATCGGAAGGCCTAGAGCTGCATCGGCTTCGGTGGTGCGGCGAATAGTGCAGGACCGCAACGCCGGCTGGACTTATGACGCTATCGCTTCCGCGCTCACCGCTGAGAAAGTCCTATCACCACTAGGCAATCCGGTGTGGCAACCGTCTACTGTGCGGCGCATCTACGCCAGCGCCACGGCATCAACGGCGGTGTCGGCATGAAGCGCAAACGTCGGCAGGACGGCCAGGAAGACCCGGAACGCCAACAGCCAGAGCCGACGTGCTGGGGCATGGCGGACATACCCGATGAACTGCTGGAAGCCCTTACAGACGAGGACTCGTCATCAGAAGAGGGGACTCGGTAATGGCCGCGACGATCCGTAAGCGCGAAACCGGCAAGCTGGACAAGCGTGGCAACCCCCTACTGACGTATCAAGTCCGGTGGCGCGAACCGGTACGAGACCAATTCGGCGTTCCGACAGGCAAGCACCGTCACCGTGGCGAAGCCTTCCCCACTGAGGAACAGGCCAATGCCCGAAAGGCCAAAGTCGATCAGGCTCTAGCCGAGATGCGGCTGGACCCCGGTGAAGCGCGAGACCTGGCCGCTAAGCCGCTGGGACAGTACGCGAGCCAGTTCTTCGACGGCCTTGCCGGAACTATCGACGCCGACACCGTGGCCAAGTACCGCGCGAACTATCTGCTGTACGTAGCGCCGACTCTGGGTCCCCGCCCGGTTGCCTCCATTCGGGTGGCAGACGTCAAGAAGCTGCGTTCCGAACTGGCCTCTACTACGTCCGCCAGGACCAAGCGGCCCTTGAGCGCCGGAACGATCAAGCACGCAGTTTCGGTGCTGCGGATGATCCTGGACACCGCAGTGGAGAACGAAGCCATCGCCACTAATCCGGCCGCTGTGCGGCTTCCTAGTCTGCGGCGGCACCGTGACTTCACCGAGGGCAAGCGTTACACCCGCCTCACGGTGGAACAGGTAGCAACCGTTGCCCAGTGGATCGCTACCGAGCACCGCACCACCGGCGTTCGCCAAAAACGGCCGCAAGTTCGTGGCGATCAAGCCCGCCAACCCGGTGTACGCGCTGGCCGTGCTGTTTAGCGTTGCTACAGGAGTGCGCGCCAGCGAATTGCAAGGCCTGGAGGTTGGCGACCTGGTCTTGAGCACCCTCCCCGGCACCTGCGGAACCGCGACGGTGGCTCGCAAGAAACGGGCACCTGCCTGGACAGCGGAGCCGCTGAAGACCGAGAACGCCTATCGGACAGTGCCGCTGGACCCGTGGTTAGCCGACGATATGCGGGACTATCTGGCGAAGGTACACCAGGACGCCGATAACCCGCGCGCTCCCCTGTTCCCTGGCCGCTTCGCAAAGGCCGCTGCATCTACGGCTGGCCGCAATACCGGTGACAGCGCCGACCGGTTCGATTGGACCCGGCCGATAGACGAGCAGAACGTGTACAGGCGGTTCTGGCTGCCCGCCCTAGACGCCCTAGGGTTTCCGCACTCCCGGTGGCACGATCTGCGGCATAGCGCAGCCGTGTCCACATTGGCCACAGAGCACGTTCGGGACGTGAGCCGATGGTTGGGTCACGCCAAGATCAGCACGACCATGGACATCTACGCGGCGGTGCTCAAGACCGAGACCGGCGGAAAATCTAGCCCCACTACCCGGCCGGTGCCGCTGCCAGCGGACAACGTAGTGCCGCTACAGCGGAAAGCACAGTAGAGGTCTCAGTCGTCTGGGTCAGGATCATCTTGAATGACCCCTAGATCCCTCATGAACTCTTCGTTTTCCTGTACCGCCTCACGGTATTCCTGTTCCCGTCGGCGACGCTCGTCATCGCCAGTGGCCGTATATACCCAAACACCTTTGTCGTCGCGGCTGTAGCTCTGGAGCGTGCCCGCGATCTCATACAATGCCTTCTCGACCGTTTTGCCCTTGTTCTCCGTGATCCACGTTGTGTTCCAGAACATTTTGATGTCCAACGAGATTGGATTGCGGAAGCTAGGTTTGTCCGGACTCATCTTGTCGTCGAATTCCACGTGACCGACAAACTGATCTTGCAGCGTTCCCTTATGCTTTGCTCTCCGCTCGGCGGAATCCCACACTGTCCGCCATTCTTGGCCAGGAGCGAGCACCGCAATGCTTTCCGGTACGTAAAGGTTTTTCACCTCCTCACCGGTGTGCAGGTTAGTGTATGGCGCCACCTGTAACGGCGGGATTTTCAACCGGATGTTGTAGGCCGTCGTCTGTCCAAAGTTCTTGATTACCAAATCCATATAGCGCCGTACTTCGTGGCGGTCGACGTACACAACGACATCCGGTTGTGCAATGCGTTCGCGGGTTAGACGAGCTTGTTGTAGCTGGCCACGGGCGTAGATCAATGCCCAACTCGCCACGACAACTGTTGCAAATTGGTTTACAGCAGCTACTGCGGCCCAATTCGGTGCGGCAGTCACGCCGGAACCTTATCGGTCCGCACCGGTTGGCTAGTGTCGGTACGTCGCCACTGATAGCCGGCCTCATCTTCATATTCAATCGTTATGCGTAACTTGAACATTGGGTCGGTGGTCGTGTAGGCCATTAGAGCGCTCTGGTTCGGCCCAAGTGTCCGTTGCCACTCCGTAACGAAATGACCGACCATGGCTTCTTGCATCGCCTGTTTCACAGCGGGCGCAAGCTGGTTCGTTAGTTGTTGAGCGGCACCCTGCGGAATTATGCGGCCGATGCCGGACTGCTGGAAAGCGCCCTGCAGTGATCCAGACATCGCACCGCGAATCGCCTTTTCGAAAGCTTGGTCGGCTGGCAGGGTGTTGTTGGATTGCTGACAGGCATTCGGCACGACATCGCCGTTGTTATCCACAGCATCTACGTCAACGGACAAGATGGTTGCTGCAGCGTTGCTAACGTTTTCGATCTTGACCGTCCACCAGGTGTTGCCAAACATCGGCGTTCGTACACAACCAGGGACAATTTTGCGCGCCTGCGCTGCAACGCGTTCTGTCTCTGCCCGATTAAGCGCATCCATCTGCGCTTCATGCCGCTTACGCTCTTCAGCGGCCTTTTTCGGTTCTCGACGAACTGCCACGTACAACGCGATCAGCACACCGACCGTAGTCGAAATTGCGCCAACGGCTTGTGCGATCGATAGCCAGATAGGTGGGTTGCTCATGGGGACCTCCGGTGTCGAGACGCACCCTAGCCCGCAGGTACGACACTCTTTGGAGGGAAACGCCGCAAGCGCCAGAAGACTCCCAGCACGCAGCCCTCAGTAGTTCTCCGGAAGGGAGAAGCCGTTGCACATGGGGTTATCGTGATACCGGACAGAGCCGAACGCCTTTTTCACCAGGTCATTGGCCTGGTTGTATGTCATGTTCGGATACCGCTGAAGCATGTTGAGGGCGTAGTGGTCGCTCGGATCATAGGGATTGATGCTGTAAGCCATCACGGCTTCGCAGACTTCGGCGTTAATGTCAGCGTGTGCCGTTGGCGCGAGCCCCACGGCCATACCAGCACTCACCACGGCTCCAATGATCAGCTTCTTGCTCATATCCCGTTCCCGTCTGCTGCACTGGCCCCCAAGAATCGTGCAGGCCGTTGTGGCGTGTCAATGGCCCGCCGTCGCCATTTGCGGCCCTGTACCGGGCGCACCGCTAGCTTTCCGAGACACCAGCAAACCCGCCGTGGACACACCGCGTCCACACGGCCCGCAAAGTTGCTGGGGTTTCCCGCCACCTGGTGTTTTGCGGATAGCTCTTCAGCACCGGTTTGCTGGCATTACAGCAGCCTAGAAACGCAGGCCAATACAGCCTCTGCAACGCGAGCGGCAGGCATTGCAGCGGTTGCTAGGAGCTCGCCAGCAAACGCCGAAAAGTGCTTCTAATCCCTAGGTCGCACGTTCGAGTCGTGCCGGGGGCGCTCGCCAGGTGTGGTGTCTAGTCATACTGAATAACCGCAGTCGACGTTTACAGCGGACCTGAGCTGGGTGACGGTCCATCGCCCAGGCCAGCCGGCGGTAAGCGCGGACGCGACGGCTTCTTGCATTGCTCGAATTGCGTCGGCGTCCCGCACCTTGTTACCGCCACCGGGCAGTGAGCCGAATCTCGCGTGACAGCCGGGCCGCCCGATGGCGGCGGCAAGGGGGCTTGCTCAGCCTCGTCGGCCGGCGCGTTCGGCGAAAGCATCAAGCGCAGCAAGCACCTCGGTTGCGCGCCACGCGCGATTTCGTGACTGGTCCGTGAATTCGACGATGATCCCTGCCTTGATCAACGGGTCCAGATAGCGGTAGACGTTGCTCATCGGGATGTTCAGTTCACGGGTCACTAGTTTCGCGTTGATGACAGGACGTTTGATCAGCAGGTCGGGAATACGGTGGACGGCGGAATCCCGGCGAGCGGTGATCTTCGATGCCCAGGATTCCCTGATGGTTCGTAAGTCGCTCACGAGGTGGCGGCCGTTGTCGACTGCGAGGATCGATGCGGCAGAGAGCCTTTCGACGATCGGGCTGGGGTCACCCTCGCGGTATGCGGTCAGCGCCTGGAAGTAGGAATCGGTGTCAGTGAGCAACCCCGCCGAGACGGGGACGGTGACCTGGCGAGTCAGTCGCTTGTTGCGCAACATCGCCTGGATCAGCGCTCTGCCGGTGCGGCCATTTCCGTCCGGAAACGGGTGAATTGTCTCGAACTGCGCATGCGCAATAGCGATCTGGGGAAGAACGGGGATGTCGTCGCGTCCGGCGAACCGGATCAAGTCGTCGATGGCGCCCGGGACCCGACTGTGCTGCGGTGCGATGAAGTCTGCGCCACGGGGACCGAAATCGCCGCCACCAATCCACACCTGCTCGGTTCGCCACCTGCCGGCGATGTCCGGATTGCTGGCGTTCATCAGCGCAGCGTGCATCGCAAGGATGGCGGCACCGTCGATGCGATCAGCTAGTGCGACGGCGGCTTGCATGGCCTCGGTGTTGGCGACGATCACCGAGGCGTTGCGGCGGCTGGAATGTCCGAGAGTCTCGGCCTCGGCGATGGCGCGCGCTGAAGCGGTCAGGTTCTCTATCTTGGAGCTGGCCGCCGATTCCGACCGGAGCAGCACCGAGGCAAAGGGTGCAATCTCGTCACCGAGTTCCGCGTCGAAGCGGGCGATCTCCTGGCTGGCCTCCTCTGCATCGGCAAGGATGCGGGAGGGAAGGGAGACCCCCAGATTTTCGACCTCTGCAGGAATCGCTGCCTGGTAATCACCGGACTGCCGTTGCGCTGCCCGCACATTCTGACGCCCGTATCCGGCCTCGGTTGGCATGCCCCATGTCAAGGTCTCGTACGCAACGGCGGTCGTAGCGGGATGTGATGACACCCGAGCAGAGTATCATCACTTAGATAATTAACTGATAATAAGAAGTCCGGGTAGATCAGTCGGCGCCGACACGCTGCGGCCATGGCGACCAGCGTCTCTCGTCCCCGCCGAATGCCCGCCGCAGCGCGTCGCGCTGCGGCACGTCGACCGGCGTGGGGTTCCAACTCGTGCCGGTGGGAAACGCGTACCAACGCTCGTGCCACCATCCTTGCGCCTGCACGATTCGCTCGCCGAAGTCGCCGGCAGCGCACACCTCGGCGTAGTCATGAAGCTGTTCCGCGCATCGCTCGACTGCCTCGTCGCAAGCGTCACATCCACACGCTGGCAGACCCACGCTGCAGTCATCGCCCATCCGAACGAGCAGCCCCGGAAAATCGTCGAACACGACGGTCAACGGTGACGCTGCCGCATCGGCCGGCACCAGTCGAACGACGGGCACTGCTGAAGCGCTGTGCTGATCGGCCTCCGTGCTCACCTCGCGGGCCACCTCGAAACGCCGCTCCAGGTCATCCAGCAGGGCCCGCGCGATGTCGTGCAGAACCCGGTAACGCTCTGCATTGGTGACCCGGCCATAAGCCTCCTGAGGCGGCCCCTGGTTTGCCGACCGATCGTCCACCGGGCCATTCTCCTCGAGTCAACCGAGTATGCACACCCGACCCGCAACACCACTTGACCCTATCGGGGCCGAGCTGTTCGTCGCGCAATGTGCCTGGAAGCGTCGCCCAACGCGACGTGCCTCTTGCTGTCTCCGGTCGATCCGTGAACAATCCCCTGCCCGCCGGGTATCCCGAGCCGGCACCAGCCCGCCAACCCGGATTCACGCCGACCTGTCAGACATCCCACAGCGTAAATACCCTGTGTATCAGCTAGATTCAGCATGCGACTGGTGGTCGAGGTAGCACGACAGTGAACGCTGGGGGTGTCTCAGATGATCAGGTCGTGGCGGTCGATCAAAATTCGGCGGATCCGCTCCTGGCTGGCGGTCAGCGCGGCCGCGGCGCTGATCCCGTGGATCACCTATCTCGCATTCACCCTGCCGCAGAACTACGCGGCCCGTAACTGGGGGACGACGTGGGTGGGCTTCGACATCCTGCTGCTGGCCTTCATGGTCGCAACCGCCGTGACCGGCTTCATCCGCCATCAGCTACTGACACTTTTCGCGTTCACCACCGGGGTTCTGCTGATCTGCGACGCCTGGTTCGACGTCATGACCGCCGAGGACACCGACCGGCTGATCGCGGTGCTTGCTGCCACGCTGGGTGAGCTGCCGCTGGCGACGATCCTGATCGGTGGCACGTTGCGGATCATGCGGCTGCAGCTTCCCCCCGTCGTCCCGAAAGTTTCTGCGTTACCGGGCTTTACGACCGAAACGGCCCCGGGTTGGGAGCAAGGTCCGGAAGCCGAGCATGACAGGCAGCTGACTGCCAGAACATTCACAGCAGTTTGGCACTCTTTCCGCAACAAAGGCAGCCGGCGCCGACCCGCCGCATCGAGACACCGAAGTCAATCCCGAAGCGCCACAATCGGAAAGCCTCAGACCGCCGCCGAAGCCCTCGATCCGCGAAGGTGTCCACCCGGTGAACTCTGGCGGCCTTCGATGCCGCTCGCTTGACTCGCCAACCGGACAGTGCCACCATGGCCTACGCAAGCACCTCGCTAGGTGAGGCGTCTGCACGGACACAGGCCACTGACCTCGAACGTCGAAAGACGCCCCGGGTCAGGACAGCTCTTCCCGGCTTAAGGGTTGAGCCCAAGTGGCTTCCGGCTCGACCAGTCGGATACGCCGTGTGGTGCCAAAGCTCTGACGAGAGGGGTGCCGCACCTGGGCTTTTCGGGCCTGGGAGCATCTCCCCGTCGTGCAAGATATGGCATCCCCGCATGCCGCGGCCGTGAGGAGGTGAGGCGGAATGAGTCCCGACGATAGTCCGTATCCGAGACCGGCGACCACCTTCCTTCGCCCATCTCGGTTCTTCCCACACTCGTAATCGGCTGGCCCCGAGGGATTCTTCCGCACGCCGGTGCGTCGACGGACTGTGTCGGCGTGCGCGGAAAAGCTCGATGTCGCCTGCCCTTTGGCAATCTGACGCGCCGGCTACGCGCGCCGCTCACTTTGAGTGGAGTTGCATTCGTTACACACCTGGATTGATCGACCCCGAAGCACTTCAGATCTGTTCTATTGCACTAAATTTCGTTAGGAGAAATCCAATGGCCTTTGTCACTGCACGGCCGGAGTCGTTGGCCGCCGCCGCCAGTCGTCTGCAGCAGATCGGCTCGGCGCTGGAAGCCCAGCACGCCGCCACGGCGACCCCGATGACCGGGGTGGTACCCGCCGCAGCCGATGAGGTGTCGCTGTTGACGGCAGCCAAATTCGCCACCCACGCGCAGACTTTTCAGTCGATGAGCGCGCAGGCCGCAGCGATGCATCAGCTGTTCGTGTCCACGTTGCAGACCAGCGCCGGATCGTATGCAGCCACCGAATCGGCCAACGCGGCAGCGGCTCGCTGAAGCATATGAGGGGGACAAATGTACGACTTCGCGGCGTTGCCGCCGGAAATCAATTCGGCCAGAATCTATTCCGGCCCCGGGTCCGGGCCGATGCTGGCCGCAGCCTCGGCATGGAGCACTATCGCCGCTGAAATGCGTTCCGCGGCGGCCTCCTACGGCTCGGTGGTCGACGAGCTCACCAGCGTCGGTTGGTTCGGTCCCACGTCGGTGTCGATGCTGGCGGCGGCCCTGCCGTACGTAGACTGGCTCAGCACCACGGCGACCCAGGCCGAGCAGGCCGGTAGCCAAGCCGCCGCGGCAGCGACCGCTTACGAGACCGCATTCGCCACCACTGTGCCGCCGGTGGCCGTCGCGGCCAACCGCACCGAGCTCGCGATGCTGGTGGCTACCAACGTCTTCGGACAGAACACGCCGGCCATCGCTGCCGCCGAAGCACAGTACGCGGAGATGTGGGCTCAAGACGCCGCCACCATGAACGGTTACGCCACCGCATCCGATGTCGCGTCGTTGTTAGCGCCGTTCACCGCGCCGCAGTCCACCAGCACGCCCGACGGTACGTCGCAGCAAGCCGACGCCGTCGCCCAAGCAGCCCAGACGCCGGCGGGCACGGCACAGTCAGTGGTTTCCTCGGCCACGTCGAGTACGGGTCAGGCAACGTCCGTCGGATCAGTCGCGTCGTATCTCACCGGCCTGCTGAACGGCTCGGACAACTCGGCAGTGGGCACCTTCCTGGGCGGGAACTTCGCCAGTACCGGCCTCCTCAACGGTGCGATCGCGGGCGGACCGTTCAACCCGGAGTTCCTGCTGCAAACCATCGCGGGGTTCTACCCGCAGGCTTGCGTCGACTCCGGAATTGCCGAAGTGGCTCCGCACCTGGCGGAGTTGAAGTCGGCGACGCTCGTCTCGCCGGAACTGGGCATGGGTGCCGCCGCCGGCATGGGCCACGCCCGCTTGGTGGGCAACCTGTCGGTGCCGTCCGGCTGGACGTCGGCGGCCAACGTCTCACCTGCCGGAACCGCTTTGCCGGCAACCGGTCTCGGCGACATCGGGTCGAGTGCAGGCGGCGCGGGCGGACCGGGAGCCTATCCCGGGCCGCTGGTGGGCGCCGGCCGGCGGGCTCGTCGCGCCATACCCAAATACGGTTTCCGACCGGTCGTGATGCCACGTCCACCGGCCGCCGGATAACGAGACGTCAGGAGACCGTCATGATCGACTTTGCGGCACTACCGCCGGAAATCAATTCAGCACGCATGTACGCGGGTCCCGGGTCGGCATCGATGCTGGGCGCGAGTTCGTCGTGGAACACAATGGCCGCTGAAATGCGCTCCGCTGCAGCCTCATACGGCTCGGTGATCGCGACCCTGACCGATGATGGCTGGATCGGCCCGTCCTCGACGCTGATGGCGGCCGCGGTAGGGCCCTTCATCGAGTGGCTGAGCACCACCGCCGTTCAGGCCGAACAGGCAGGTAGCCAGGCTACTGCCGCCGCGGCCGCCTACGAGACGGCGTTTGCTATGACGGTACCGCTGGCTGCGATCACAGCCAACCGTGCCCAATTGTCAAACCTCATGGCTACGAACCTTTTCGGGCAGAACACCGCGGCGATCGCGACCACCGAGGCCCAGTACGCCGAGATGTGGGCCCAAGACGCCGCGGCGATGAACGGCTACGCAGCTGCGGCGAATGCGGCGACACAACTGACACCGTTCACCTCGCCGCAGTCCACCACGACCACCGATGGCCTCACCAGCCAGACGAACGCGGTTGCGCAGGCAACCAGTAGCTCGACCGCGTCGAGCACGTCGGCCGACACGGTGTCCGGCCTGGCCGAGTGGCTCGGACTGGCTCCCAACACCAACACGTCCACCACCGGTCTCGCCGGGGTGCTCAACTTCCTGGACGGAAGCGACGGGTCGCTGGTGGGAAGCTTCCTCAACAACGCCTCGGTGGCCAACATCTCGAATGGATTCACCACCAGCGGGCTGACGAATCCGACATCCATGATCGACAGCGTCACCGCCTTCAGCTATCTGACCAACCCGCCCGGCCTCGGCGCCGGAACCGCCGCGGAGGCGGCTGGAACCGCGATGGCACAGACAGCCGGTGCCGAATTGCCAACGGCAACAGCCTAGCTGGGGGGCGCAAATCTGGTCGGGGCGATGTCGGTACCCCAAGCCTGGGCCGCATCCGGAGCGACGGTCAACCCCGTCCCGCTGGCGACCACCCAGATGGGGGCCGGCGCCTACCGAAGTCTGGGCGCCACCCCGATGGTGCTGGAGGACACGGGGCCGATGGGCTTACCCGGTATGCCGTTGGGCGGGATCGGGGACGCGGCGGACGAAGAATTCGCCAGCATGCCCAGCTACGGTTTCCGCCCCCGCATCCTGGGCCGCCCCCCGGCCGCCGGCTGAGACACGCCTAAAAGCCAACCCCCGCAGCACTATTCAGGAGACAACAGTGAGCACACCGGACACCACACCCGCGCCTGGCAGCGGGCGCCCCAGCATTCACCTCTCGGAGCTGCTGCGCGGACCCGTCCTGGCCCGCTCCGGCGAGGTGGTGGGCCGAGTAGAGGACGTCATCGTGCGGCTCCGCGGCGCCGACGATTATCCGCTGGTGACCGGCATCGTGGCCGGGGTCGGCGGCCGGTCGGTGTTCATCGGCCGCAAGGCCATTCACGAGTTCGCTCCGGGCCAGGTGGTGTTGGCCAAGAACAAGGTCGACCTTCGCCGTTTCGAGCGCCGCGACGGCGAGGTGCTGCTGCGCGCCGACGTGCTGGGTCATCGGTTGATCGACGTGGCCGCGGTGGAACTGGTACACGCATACGACGCGTCTCTGGAGGATGCCGGCGGAGATTGGGTGCTGACCCGGCTGGACACCCGGCGCCCGCCGAGGCTGTTCGGATTGATCAAGAGCACCGGCGGCCACGCGGCCCGGGATTGGAAGGCATTCGAACCGCTGATCGGCCACGTCCGCACGGATGCGATACGCCGTCATTGGGGGCGGGTCGGGGGCTTCAAGCCGGCGGAGATCGCCGACCTGCTCGAGGACGCCGACAAGGCCGAGGGCGGCGAAATTCTCGACCGGGTCCGCAGCGACCCGGAACTGGAAGCCGACGTGTTCGAGGAGCTGGACCCCGAGAAGGCAAGCCGGCTGCTCAACGACATGCGGGACGACGAGGTGGCCGCCCTGCTGGGCCGGATGCGCGCCGACGACGCCGCCGACGCGATCGCCGACCTGCGCCAGTCCCGGCGCCGGCGCGTGCTGGACCTGATGCCCGGCCCGCAGCGCACCAAGGTCATCACTTTGATGGGGTTCAATCCCGACAGCGCCGGCGGGTTGATGAACGTCGACTTCGTCTCGTGCGTTGCCACCGCAACCGCAGGCTCGGCGCTGGCGCTGATCGCGACCGCGCGCACCATCCAGCCGGAGGCACTGGTCAAGGTCCACGTCCTCGACGAGGACGGCCGGCTGATCGGTGTGGTGTCGGTGATCACTCTGCTGCAGAGCGAGGCCAGTGAAAGCGTTGGCGCACTGATGGATTCGGATCCAGTATGCGTCAGCGCCGAAGCCGACCTGACCGATATCGCGCTGTTGATGGCCGACTTCAACCTCTACTCCATCCCGGTCGTCGACGAGCAGGACCGCGTGCTCGGAGTGGTCACCGTGGACGACGTGCTGGAGGCGACCATCCCCGAAGATTGGCGCCGACGTGAACCCGCCCCCCGTCCGGTGCGCGACAGCACCGACGACGCGACAGTCCGGGGAGGTGACCTGTGACCTCGATGCCCGACAAGATCGCAAGCGCCGAGACGCCTGCCGGTCAGGTCGAAGACGTCTCGCGCAGCGCGGTGTTGGACTCAGCACATCTGGGCGATATCGAGGGCGCCTTCGGGCGTATCAGCCTCAGTGACGCCAACCTGCCCCGAACCTGGAAAACACGGTTGCTGACGCTGCTGGCAATCGTCGGCCCCGGCATCATCGTGATGGTCGGCGACAACGACGCCGGCGGAGTGGCCACCTACGCGCAGGCGGGTCAGAACTATGGCTATTCGCTGCTGTGGGTGCTGCTGCTGCTCATTCCGGTGCTGATCGTCAACCAGGAGATGGTGGTCCGACTCGGTGCGGTCACCGGGGTGGGCCACGCCCGGTTGATCAACGAACGCTTCGGCCGTGGCTGGGGCTGGTTTTCGGTCGGCGACCTGTTCCTGCTGAACTTCCTGACGATCGTCACCGAGTTCATCGGCATCAGCCTGGCCGCCGACTACATCGGTGTCTCCAAATACGTTGCGGTGCCGATATCGGCCGTGCTGTTGGTCGTCATCATGGCCACCGGCAGCTTCCGGCGCTGGGAGCGAGCCATGTTCGTCTTCATAGCGATCACCCTGCTGCAGATACCGATGCTGTTGATGTCCCACCCGCAGTGGGCACATGCTGCCAAATCTTTTGTGGTGCCGAGCATTTCGGGTGGCGCAAGCTCGGACGCGGTGTTGCTGATCATCGCCATGGTGGGAACCACGGTGGCGCCGTGGCAGCTGTTCTTCCAGCAGTCCAATGTCGTCGACAAACGGATCACCCCCAGGTTCATGGCCTACGAGCGCGCCGACACCGTGCTGGGAGCGTTCGTCGTCATCGTCGGGGCCGCGGCTTTGGTGATGACCGGCGACTGGGCAGCGCGCTCTACCGGCACGGTCGGCAATTTCACCGACGCCGGTGCCATCGCGCACCTGCTCGGCCAGCACAGCGAGTTGCTCGGCTCGTTCTTCGCCATCGTGCTGATGGACGCCTCGATCATCGGTGCCGCCGCGGTGACCCTGGCCACCAGCTACGCCTTCGGTGACGTGTTCGGACTGAAGCATTCGCTGCACCGCGGATTCGCCGACGCCAAACAGTTCTACCTGTCCTACACCGCGATGGTGGTGCTGGCCGCGGCGATCGTGCTCATTCCGAACGCTCCGCTCGGGTTGATCACCACCGCCGTGCAGGCCCTTGCCGGCCTGTTGCTGCCCAGCGCCAGCGTCTTCCTGCTGTTGTTGTGCAACGACCGCCAAGTGCTGGGGCCATGGGTGAATCGGCCCTGGCTCAACTGGGTGGCTGGTCTGATCGTCGGCACACTGCTGCTGCTGTCGGGGATCCTGATGGCCACCACCATGTTCCGCGACCTCGACGTCGTCGCGGTCACCGGCTATCTGACCGTGGCACTGCTCGTGCTCGCCGCCGTCGCGGTCCCGACGCTGCGCTGGATGGGTCGCCGTCATCCCGCTCCCACGCCGTCGCCGGCGCCGGTGCGTCCCGTCGACCGGGCCACTTGGCGCATGCCGCCGCTGACGCTGCTGGAACCGGTGACCTGGTCCCCCGGCACCCGACTCGGGATGGTCGCGCTGCGTTCGTATCTGGTGATCGGGGCGCTGTTGTTGATCGTGAAGGCCGTCCAGCTCAGCGGTCGGTGAACCTAGGCGGCGGGTCACAATTCGTCACCAATACTGCGACACGGCAGGCAGCCGACCGGATTTTCCCGCTGCTTAACACACACTGCGGGCATGACGGTACCCGGACCACCACGGCGCGAGCTCACGCGGCAGGCATTCCTGCGGGGCGCTGTCGGCGCTGTGGCGGCGGGCGCGTTGTTCGGGACCGGCCGGGTCAGCGCAGCCCCGACCGCCACCGACTGGAACACCTTGTCGGGCTCCATAGGTGGGCAGGTGATCGGACCGGACAGCGGTCAATTCGGCTCGGCCAAGCAGGTTTTCAACACCAACTACAACGGTTCGACTCCGGCGGCCGTCGTCACCGTGACCTCGGTGCCCGACGTGCAGAAAGCGATGGCGTTCGCCGCCGCCCGTAACCTCAAGGTGGCCGCGCGCAGCGGCGGGCACTCCTACACGGGCGCGTCCACGGCCGACGGCGCATTGGTGCTCGACCTTCGTGGGCTGCCCGGGGACATCAAGTACGACGCCGCCAGTGGGCAGGTCACGGTGACGCCGGCGACGCACCTGTTGGCCATGCATGAGGCGCTGGCCGCCAACGGGCGGGGGGTGCCAACGGGCACCTGCCCGTCGGTCGGGGCCGGCGGCCACACGTTGGGCGGCGGTATCGGCGCCCATTCCCGGCACGCGGGTCTACTTTGTGACCAGCTGACGTCGGCGAACGTGGTGCTGCCGAACGGCCAGGCCGTCACCGCCTCCAACAGCAGCAACCCCGACTTGTTCTGGGCGTTGCGCGGCGGTGGTGGCGGCAATTTCGGAGTGACGACGTCACTGACGTACGCCACCTTCCCGACCGAAGACGTCGACGTCGTCAACCTCTTCTTCCCGCCGCAGCAGTTCGCCCAGGTTCTCGTCGGTTGGCAGAACTGGCTGCGCACCGTCGACAAGAGATTCTGGGCGCTGGCCGATGCGACCGTCGATTCGATGGGCACCCAGTGCCGCATCATGGCGACCTCCCCGGCCGGATCGGGCAACAACGTCGCGGGCGCCATCACTTCCGCCGTCGGCGTGCAACCGACCAGCACCGACCACCACACGTTCAACTACCTCGACCTGGTCAAGTACCTGGCGGTGGAAAACCTCAACCCGTCGCCGCTGGGTTACGTGGGCGGGTCCGACGTGTTCCCGACGCTCGACGCGGGCGCTGCCAAAGCCATCGCCGCGGCGCTGGATGCGTTCCCGCGTGCGGCCGGCCGTGGACTGGTGATCATGCATGCGATGGACGGCGCGTTGGCCACCGTGGCGCCCAATGCCACCGCGTTCCCCTACCGGCGGCACGCTGCGATGGTGCAGTGGTACGTCGAGACCTCCGGTTCTCCGTCGGCCGCCACCGGCTGGCTCACCACCGCACACCAAGCGGTGCAACGATATTCGGCCGGTGGCTACGTGAACTACATCGAAGCCGGCCAGCCGCCCGCACGGTACTTCGGCGCGAACCTGTCCCGGCTCAGCACGGTGCGGCAGAAGTACGATCCGGGCCGGGTCATGTACTCGGGCATGAATTTCTGAAGCGAGGGTTCCGGCACCGACTTCCAACCGGTCGGTCAGCGACGGCACTTCGTCAGGTTCGTCCCCCGGCGCGGTTCAGGCTGACACCAACTCGGCGTCACGAACGCTGGCGGAGTTCGTCAGCCGCAGTGCCGGATCGACAACGGCGTCGTTACGCAGCAGCTTCACATCGGCGTGGTAGCTCATCGACGTCAGCCAGGGCCGCCCCGCCCCCTGCCGCGGCAGCTGGTCCACCGCGCGCTGCACGTAACCGGCCGAGAAGTCAAGCAGCGGGCGGGTTTCCATGCCGGGATCGTCGAAGACCGGGCACGCGGTGTCGTAGCCGTGGGCGTCCATGTGGGAGAGCAGCCGGCAGAAGTGTTCACACAGCAGGCCGACTTTCAGCGTCCACGACGAGTTGGTGTAGCCGATCGCGTACGCGAAGTTCGGCACACCGGACAGCATCATCCCCTTGTAGGCGACCCGGTCGGGCAGGCGGACCGCCTCGCCGTCCACCGAGAGCGACATACCGCCGAACGCCTGCAGGTTCAAACCCGTTGCGGTGATGATGATGTCGGCGTCCAACTCGCGACCGGACTCCAGCAGGATGCCGGTCTCGGTGAAGGTGGCGATGCGGTCGGTCACCACCGAGGCGCTGCCATTGCGGATCGCTTTGAACAGATCGGAATCGGGCACCGCGCACAACCGCTGATCCCACGGGTTGTAGGTGGGGCTGAAGTGCTCGTCGACAGGGTAATCCTTGGGCAGCCTCTTGGCGTTGACGTTTCGGATGATCCGCTTGGCCAGGGCCGGATACTTCTGGCAGAACTGGTACACCGCGCGCTGCTGGGCGATGTTCTTGCGCCGCGCCAACGCGTATCCGCGCTTGGCGCCCAGCAGTTTCTGCGCCGTGTTGGCGAAGGCGTCCTTGGACGGCACCGGCATGATGTAGGTCGGCGACCGTTGCAGCATGGTCACGTGGGCGGCACGCCCGGCCATCGCCGGTAGCAGGGTCACCGCGGTGGCGCCGCTGCCGATGATGACCACCTTCTTGCCGGTGTAGTCCAGGTCCTCGGGCCAGTGCTGGGGGTGCACGATCTGCCCGGTGAAGCGCTCCCGGCCCTCGAAGTGCGGCGTGTAGCCCTCGTCGTAGCGGTAATAGCCGCCCGCGCAGAACAGCCAGTTGGCGCTGATCTGGGTCCGTGCTCCGATATCGGTCCGCTCGATGTCGACGACCCAGCGTGCTTGGCTGCTCGACCAGGCCGCGCCGTGCACCTTGTGGTGGAAGCGCACCTTGGCGTCGATGCCGTTCTCCGACGCCGTCTCGCGCAGGTAGGTCAGGATCTTGTCGGCGGTGGCGATGGCGTCCTCGTCACGCCACGGCTTGAATTCGTAACCGAAGGTGTGCAGATCGGAGTCCGAACGAATGCCGGGGTAGCGGAACAGATCCCAGGTGCCGCCGGTGGCTCCGCGCGCCTCGAGGATGGCGTAGCTGCGGCCGGGGTGTTCGCGCTGCAGGTAGTAGGCGGCGCCGATGCCGGAGATTCCGGCCCCGACGATCAACACGTCGACGTGCTCGACGGCGGTGGCTGCGGGTGCTGATGTGCGGGACATGGGTAGCTCCTGACGCGGATGGCGTTTGATGGGTTCAATACTCGCCAGCCGCCAGCCGCTAACCAAGGGCATATATGCCCATTTAGGTGCTTATCATGGTGCAAACTGCACCAATATATTATTGTGGCTAAATGTCTTGGAAACGTCCGTCTGAGCCGGTCAGAGAGCTGATTCGGCAGTGCGCACAGATCAGCCTGAATCCGCGTGCGGAATGGCTCGACGAACTCGACGCGGAAGTCCTGGCGGCCAGTCCCGTCATTGCGGGGGATCCCGAGCTGGCGGCCGCGGTCGGGCGCAGCAACCGGGCCAACATGTACTTCTGGGGTGCGGCCAACGTGCGTGATCCGGGTGCGCCGGTGCCACCGAACACCGGGCCCGAACCCATCAACATCTCGCGCGAGGTGGCCCGCCGCGGCCTGACGCCCTACACGCTGGATGCGTACCGCATCGGGCAGGGCGTGGCGTGGCGCCGGCTGATGCAGATCGCGTTCGAGTTGACGTCGGATCCCGCCGAGCTGCAGGAGATGCTCGACGTGTGCTCGCGCTCGATCAGCGCATTCATCGACGCGACGCTGGCCGACATCGCGTCGCGGATCGAGTCGGAGCGTGACGATCTGACCCGTGGCACCCACGCCGAACGACGCGAGACGGTCGCGCTGATCCTGGACGGCGCTCCCATCGCCCGCACCCGGGCCGAGGCCCGCCTCGGACACGCCCTGACCGGGCCGCACATTGCGGCGGTCATCTGGAGTGACGACCCGGCCGCCGACATGGCCCGCCTCGACGCCGCCGCCGAGGCGCTCGGGCAGGCCGCAGCGGCACGGCCACTGACCATTCTGGCCAGCACGGCGACCCGCTGGGTGTGGATACCGAGCAGATCGATAGATACTGCGACACTGCGTAATTCGATCGAGAACACGCCTGATGTCCGGGTCGCGATCGGCCCGTGCGGGGAAGGCATCGACGGATTCCGCCGCAGCCATTTCGACGCCATCACCACCCAGCAGATGATGGCTCGGCTGCGATCACCGCAACGCGTGGCGCAATTCGCCGACGTCGAACTGGTCGCGTTGCTCACCGCCGACCCCGATCGAGCCACCGAATTCGTCCAACACACACTTGGCGGACTCGAAACCGCAGGCAGCGAATTACAAGACTCCGTGCGGGTTTTCGTCGACGAACAGTGCAACGTCTCACGCGCGGCGGCGCGGCTCTACACGCATCGCAACACGTTGCTGCGACGGCTGGCCCGCGCCGACGAATTGCTACCCTGTCCGCTTTCAGAATGCAGCGTCAAGGTGGCCGTCGCTTTGGACGTGCTGCGCTGGCGCGGCAAGTAGGCGTTCTCACCTCGCCGAGAGCGTGCCCGATCCGGCAACTCCCCTAGTCCGGGGCCGCCACGACCACCGGATACAGCTGGTGGCTGCCGCGAAAGCCCTTGAGCTCGACTGCGCGTGGCGTGCCCAACTCGATATCAGGGGATCCGGATACTGCGTCGCACACCGACTCGCTGACCAAAATCTCCCCGCCATCGGCCTGACCGGCCACCCGCGCGGCCATCGCGACGTTGCGCCCGAACAGGTCGTCTCCGCGCCGCACCGAGCTGCCCATGTGCAAGCCGATGCGCACCCGAATCTGGTCCCAGCGCACCGGATCTGACTGCAGCGCGCGCTGCACGGCGATAGCGCAACGCACCGCCTGCACCGGATCCGGGAATGCGATCATGAAGCCGTCGCCCTGCGTCTTCACGACGTGGCCGCCGTGCTCCTCGACCTGTTTGCTGATCAGCTTGTTGTGCCGTTCGAGCAGTTTCACCCAGCCCCTGTCGCCGAGTTCCTCGTTGAGCTCGGTCGAACCCTCGATGTCGGAAAAGGCGATCACCACATTGCCGTCGGCCGTCATCCTGGCCAGATCGGGGCGCTCCACCCTGGCCCATCCCGCGAGGTCCTCCACCGAGTTGCGCACGGTGGCGCCGAGTCCCTTGTTGATCAACGAATCCGCGGTCCGCCACACGGTTTTGATGGCCAGCGGCGCCACTCCCGGTGGCCTGGAACGACGCCGCGGCCGTGGCTCTCGGAGCCGCTGCAGTGCGGCCCGCGCTCCGCTCAGCTGCCGGCGCGACACGATGAGCAGAACCCCCACGGCGATCAGGCCGCCGAACTCGACCAGGGCCGCGATTGCCCAGACCCATGCCGCGTTCACGTCACTCGGGGACCGATTCCCCCGCCCGGCGCAACATCACTTCCGCATGCCGCAGCACCGGCGAGTCCACCATCTGCCCCTCGAACGCGAACACCCCGCGCTCGGTCTTCGCGGCGGCCAGGACCCGACGCGCCCAGTCCAGCTTGTCGTCGCTGGGCCGATATGCGTTGCGCACCACCGGCACCTGGCTGGGATGAATCGACACGGTCGCATCGAAGCCGACCGTCACGGCGTCGACGGCCTCTTCCCGCAGGCCGTCGACGTCACGGATATCCAGGTGGACCGCGTCGAGGGCGAGACGGCCGAACGCGGACGCCGCGAGCAGGATGGTCGAGCGCACATGCCGGTCCACGTCGCGATAACGGCCGTCGGGACGCCGGCTGGAGCTGCCGCCGAGCGAGACTGTGAGATCCTCAGCACCCCACATCATGCCGACCACACCATCCGCGGCGGCGATCTCGGTGGCGAACACCACACCGCGTGCGCTCTCCACCAACGCAATCACGTCGAGCGGTGCGAGCGCGGCCACCTGAGCAGCCGACTCGGTCTTGGGCAGCATCACCGTCGTGTACGAAGTCTCGGCCAGGATCTCCAGATCGCGGGCATACTCGCCGGTGCCTGCGGCGTTGATGCGCACCACCGTTCGCGCCGGGTCAAGTGGGTTGTCCCGCAACGCGGTACGAGCGGCAGGCTTATCCGACTCGGCTACCCCGTCCTCGAGGTCCAGGATCACCACGTCGGCGGCAGCGGCGGCCTTGGCGAAGCGCTCCGGCCGATCCGCCGGGCAGAACAGCCAGCCCGGCCCGGCCTCCCGCAGGCTCACGACGACGCCCCCGCCGGCCGTTTCAGCACCAACGTCTTGCGCACCGCCCGCGCGACGACATCACCGTGCTGGTTGCGTCCGGTGTGCTCCAGCGTCACAATGCCTTCGCCGGGGCGGCTTTTCGACTCCCGCTTGTCGGTGCACACCGTCTCGGCGTAAAGAGTGTCGCCGTGGAACATCGGCTTTGGAAACGACACCTCGGAGAAGCCGAGGTTGGCGACGATGGTCCCCAGCGTCAGCTGGGCCACCGACAGCCCTACCAGAGTCGAGAGGGTGAACATCGAATTCACCAGCCGCTCACCACGAAAGCCCGGCTGCTCAGCGGCCCACGCCGCATCCAGGTGCAGCGACTGGGTATTCATCGTCAGTGTGGTGAACAGGACGTTGTCGGCCTCGGTGACGGTGCGGCCGGGCCGGTGCAGGTAGGTGGTGCCGACCTGGTATTCCTCGAACCACAGCCCACGCTGGAGAACCCGCTTGCCTTCGCCGCTCCCCTCGCCGGGAGTGAACCCTGCGGCGCGACTCGCCGGTTTCCCGTCGCCGGATTCACTCCCCGCGGGGTCAGCAGGGGTGGCGGCAGCAGCGGGGTGGCTCATGACAGCCCCAGCGATCGCGCGATCAACATCAACTGCACCTCCGTTGTGCCCTCACCGATCTCGAGGATCTTACTGTCCCGGTAGTGGCGCGCCACCGGGTACTCGTTCATGAAGCCGTATCCGCCGTGGATCTGGGTGGCGTCACGGGCGTTGTCCATCGCGGCCTCCGAGGACACCATCTTCGCGATCGCCGCCTCTTTCTTGAACGGCCTGCCCGCCAACATCTTTGCCGCCGCCTCGTAGTACGCGGTGCGCGCCACGTGGGCCCGAGCCTCCATCCGCGCGATCTTGAAGCTGATCGCCTGATACGACCCGATCGGCTGGCCGAACGACTGCCGCTCCTTGGCGTATTTCACGCTTTCGTCGACGCAGCCCTGCGCCACCCCGGTGGCCAGCGCGGCGATTGCAATGCGGCCTTCGTCGAGGATGGACAGGAAGTTCGCGTAGCCTTTGCCGCGGACCCCGAGCAGGTTCTCTTCCGGCACGCGTGCGTCATCGAAGGTCAGCGGATGGGTGTCGGAAGCATTCCAGCCGACCTTGTTGTAGACCGGCTCCACAATGAATCCCGGTGTGCCGTTGGGAACGACGATCGTCGAGATTTCCTTCTTACCGTCGGCGATGTTGCCGGTGACGGCGGTGACGGTGACCAGTGTGGTGATGTCGGTACCCGAATTGGTGATGAACTGCTTGCTGCCGTTGACGATCCACTCGCCGTTCTCCAGCCGGGCGGTGGTACGGGTGCCACCGGCGTCCGATCCCGCCCCCGGCTCGGTGAGCCCGAAGCCGGCCAGCGCGCGCCCGGCCACCAGATCGGGCAGCCACTTGTTCTTCTGCTCCTCGGTGCCGAACCGGTAGATCGGCATCGCCCCTAGTCCCACACCGGCTTCCAGCGTGATCGCCACCGACTGGTCGACCTTGCCCAACTCCTCGAGCGCGAGCGCCAGCGCGAAGTAGTCGCCACCCATGCCGCCAAATTCCTCCGGGAATGGCAGGCCGAAGAGGCCCATCTCGCCCATCTTGGCGACAACCTCATACGGGAAGCTGTGTTCCTCATCGTGTTTGGCTGACACCGGCGCGACCACGGAGCGCGCGAAATCTGCGACGGTGTCGCGTAGGTCCTCGTACTCCTTGGGTAAGGTTCCCCCAGCAGGTCCGGTAATCGTCGTCATGATCCTTTAACCCTTGCCCTCTTCTTGTTCCGTCTCCGGTATCAGTCGCGCCAGCACCTGCTCGACCTTGACCTGATCGCCGACACCGACCAGCACCTCCACGCGGCCCGAAATCGGTGCGGCCAGCGAGTGTTCCATCTTCATCGCCTCGACGACCACCACCACGTCACCTTCGGACACCCGGGCACCGGATTCGGCCTGCACCGCGATGACGCTGCCCGGCATCGGGCTGACCACCTCTGCCGGTCGCTCCGCCGCCGCGCGATGGATCTTTTGCTCCTCGGCCTCCCGGATGTG
Organism: Mycobacterium kiyosense; assembly: GCA_021654635.1. Lineage (NCBI taxonomy): Bacteria > Bacillati > Actinomycetota > Actinomycetes > Mycobacteriales > Mycobacteriaceae > Mycobacterium > Mycobacterium kiyosense. The sequence goes on along the minus strand of AP025179.1, from coordinate 1,973,101 downwards.
CCAGGTGCCGCGTTCGTCGGCGATCCACAGGTGCCGGTCGGCCTCGGCCCAGCGATAATCGCGTCGCACGCCGTCCAGCGTCACGGTGAGTTCATCGGGCTTGAGTTGCACACTGGCACTGATGGTTTCGCCGTCGCCCACCTGCACCGTGGCCGCGGAGGGCAGGCCGCGCACGGACACGGTCTCAGTTCGCAATGCGGTCTGCATCGCGGTACGTACCGGAGCCGTGGCCCCACCGACCCGCCAACCGCTCGGCGCTGCCCACAGATCCGCGCCGGCCCGCCGCGCAAGCACCGCTTGGACATAGAGCCCAGCCGCAGCGAACACATCGTCGGATGCGGGCAGCGGCGCGAAATCGGCCAGTCGTTCGTCCAGCAGCGCGGTATCGAGGTCACCCGCCTGCACCCGCTCGTCGGCCAGCAGGAAACGCAGGAACTCGACGTTGGTCTGAACACCCAGCACCGCGGTGTGCGACAGCGCCTGGTCCAGACGGGCCAGCGCCTGGGCACGGTCGGCGCCGTGGGCGATCACCTTGCTCAGCATCGGGTCGTAATCGCTGCCGACCACCGTGCCCGACTGCAGCGAAGAGTCAACCCGCACACCGGGTCCGGACGGTTCGATCACCTGCAGCACCCGGCCACCGGTCGGCAGGAATCCACGGGCGGGATCCTCCGCGTACACCCGTGCCTCGATCGCATGACCACTCAATTCGATGTCGCCCTGGGCGAAGGCCAACTTCTCCCGGGCCGCCACCCGTAACTGCCACTCGACGAGGTCCAGACCCGTAACCGCTTCGGTGACCGGGTGCTCCACCTGAAGCCGCGTGTTCATCTCCATAAAGAAGAACTCGTCCGGGCGGTCGCCGGAAACGATGAACTCGACCGTGCCGGCACCGACGTAGTCGACGCTGCGGGCGGTGTCGCAGGCCGCGGCGCCGATGCGGGTTCGGGTTGCGGCGTCCAACAGCGGCGAGGGCGCCTCTTCGATCACCTTCTGATGACGGCGTTGCAGGCTGCATTCGCGCTCGCCGAGATGCACGACGCCGCCGTGCTTGTCGGCGATGATCTGCACCTCGATGTGCCTGGGCCGCAACACGAAACGCTCCAGGAACAGCGTGTCGTCGCCGAAGGCGGATCCGGCTTCGCGGCGGGCACTGACCAGCGCATCGCGCAGGCGCGCCGGATCGTCCACCATCCGCATGCCCTTACCGCCTCCGCCGGCCGACGGCTTGACCAGCACCGGGTAACCCACCTCGTCGGCAGCCTCGACGAGGTCGTCATCGGTCAACCCGGGCCGCGCGACGCCCGGGACCACCGGCACGTCGAAGGCGGCGACCGCGTTCTTGGCGGCGATCTTGTCGCCCATCACTTCGATGGCGCGGGCGGGCGGGCCCAGAAACACCACCCCGGCTCGGTCGCACGCCGCGGCGAATTCAGCGTTCTCGGAGAGGAACCCGTATCCGGGATGGATCGCCTGCGCACCGGTGCGCTGCGCGGCCCCGATCACCTTGGCGATGTCGAGATAACTTTCCCGGGCCGGTGCGGGACCCAACCGCACGGCGGTGTCGGCTTCGGCGAAGTGCCGGGCGCCGGCGTCGGCGTCGCTGTACACGGCGACCGACCGGATACCCAGCCGACGCAGAGTCCGGATCACCCGTACCGCGATCTCACCGCGGTTGGCCACTAAGACGGTGTCAAACATCAGTCACATCCGGAACACGCCGTAGGAAACCGATTTCCAGCGGGGCATGCGCGCACACTGAAAGTGCTAGTCCCACAACGGTTCTGGTATCAGCAGGGTCGATGATCCCGTCGTCCCACAACCGGGCGGTGGAATAGTAGGGGTTGCCCTGGTTCTCGTACTGCGCGCGGATCGGCGCCTTGAAGGTCTCCTCGTCCTCGGGCGACCACGGCTTGCCGGACGCGGACAGTTGCTCGCCACGTACGGTGGCCAGCACCGAGGCCGCCTGCTCACCACCCATCACCGAGATTCTGGCGTTGGGCCACATCCACAGGAAGCGCGGTGAGTACGCGCGCCCGCACATCGAATAGTTACCCGCCCCATACGATCCGCCGATCACCACGGTCAGCTTCGGCACGCGCGCGCAGGCGACGGCGGTGACCATCTTGGCGCCGTTCTTGGCAATGCCGCCCGCCTCGTAGTCGCGGCCGACCATGAAGCCGGCGATGTTCTGCAGGAACAGCAGCGGGATCTTGCGCTTGTCGCACAATTCGATGAAATGCGCTCCCTTGAGCGCGGATTCGCTGAACAGCACGCCGTTGTTGGCGATGATTCCCACCGGATGACCGTGGATCCGGGCAAAGGCGGTCACCAGCGACTTGCCGTAATTGGTTTTGAACTCGCTGAATTCACCGCCGTCGACCAGCCGCACGATCACCTCGTGCACGTCGTAGGGCACCCGCGGATCCGGGGGCACCACGTCATACAGCTCGCTCTGGGCGTAGGGCGGCTCTGCGTAAGGGCCGATGTCCCACTGCGCCGGTGCACGGGGCCCGAAGGTGGCAGCGATCTTGCGCACGATCAGCAGCGCGTCCTCGTCGTCCTCGGCCAGATGGTCGGTGACACCGGACACCCGGGAATGCAGGTCACCACCGCCGAGTTCTTCGGCCGTGACGACTTCACCGGTGGCCGCCTTCACCAGTGGCGGCCCGCCCAGGAAAATCGTGCCCTGCTCGCGGACGATGACGGCTTCGTCACTCATCGCCGGCACGTAAGCGCCGCCGGCCGTGCATGACCCGAGCACCGCCGCCACTTGCGGAATTCCCTTGGCGCTCATGGTCGCCTGGTTGTAGAAGATCCGTCCGAAGTGTTCGCGGTCCGGGAACACTTCGTCCTGCTTCGGCAGAAAAGCACCGCCGGAGTCGACCAGATAGATGCAGGGCAGCAGGTTTTGCAGCGCAATCTCCTGCGCGCGCAGATGCTTCTTCACCGTGACCGGGTAGTAGGTGCCGCCCTTGACCGTTGCGTCGTTGGCGACGATCACGCATTCGCGCCCCGAGACGCGCCCGATCCCGGTGATGATCCCCGCGCCGGGAGATTCGTCGTCGTACATTCCATCCGCGGCCAACGCCGACAATTCCAGAAACGGGCTACCCGGATCGAGCAGCCGGTCGACGCGCTCACGGGGCAGCAACTTGCCGCGGCTGATGTGGCGCTCGCGGGCTTTAGCGTTGCCGCCGAGTGCGGCGGTGGCCAGCTTGTCGTTGAGTTCGGCGACCAGCCGGCGGTGCTCGTCGGCGAACGACGCGGCGATCGTTGCGGTCACCGGGTCACCAGGTTCGAAAGATTCAGTGGTGGCTGGGTTTTCGCCAGCACCTCTTCCACCGATACGTCGGGGGCGGTCTCGATCAAATGCAGTCCGTCGTCGCGGACGTCCATTACCGCCAACTCGGTCACGATCCGGTTGACGCAACCCACCCCGGTCAGCGGCAGCGTGCACCGCTCGAGGATCTTCGGGCTGCCGTCCTTGGCCGCGTGCTCCATCATCACGATCACTTTACGCGCACCATGCACCAGGTCCATCGCACCGCCCATGCCTTTGACCATCTTGCCCGGGATCATCCAGTTGGCGAGATCGCCGGTGACCGAAACCTGCATGGCGCCAAGGACTGCCACGTCGAGATGGCCTCCGCGGATGATGCCGAACGAGGTCGAGGACCCGAAGAACGACGCACCCGGTAGCGTGGTGACCGTCTCCTTGCCGGCGTTGATCAGGTCGGCGTCGACGTCTTCGCGACGCGGGTACGGACCGACGCCCAGTATGCCGTTCTCGGAGTGCAGGACCACCTGAATGCCCTCGGGAAGATGGTTGGGGATCAGGGTGGGCATGCCGATGCCGAGGTTGACGTACTGGCCGTCCTCGAACTCTGACGCCACCCGGGCAGCCATCCCGTCTCTAGACCAGGTCATCAGCGGCACTCCCTTCAGTCACCACACCGAGAGTCACGCTGGCGTGACGCTCGGCGCCCGACGTCACGCTGGCGTGACGCTCGGCGCGAAGAGGACTCGCGTGACGCTCGGCGCCCGACGTCACGCTGGCGTGACGCTCGGCGCGAAGAGGACTGGCGTGACGCTCGGCGCCCGACGTCACGCTGGCGTGACGCTCGGCGCGAAGAGGACTCGCGTGACGCTTGCTCATCGAACCGTCTCCTTCTCAATTCGCTTCTGCGGGTTCGGCACATGCACGACGCGCTGCACGAAAACACCCGGTGTGTGCACCGTGGCCGGGTCGATCTCGCCGGGCTCGACCAACTCCTCGACCTCGGCGATGGTGATCCGGCCGGCCGGCGCGCACTCGGGGTTGAAATTGCCGGCGGCGTAGCGGTACACGAGGTTGCCGTGCCGGTCCCCCTTCCACGCGTGCACCAGCGCGAAGTCGGTGCGGATTCCCCGCTCCAGAACGTAAGTGACGCCATCGAACTCGCGCGTCTCCTTGGGCGGCGATACCACGGCTACCTCGCCGGAGGCGTCGTACCGCCACGGCAGCCCGCCGTCGGCGATCTGGGTGCCTACCCCGGCCGGGGTGTAGAAGCCGGGAATGCCCATCCCGCCGGCCCGCAGACGTTCGGCCAGCGTGCCCTGCGGGGTCAGCTCGACCTCGAGTTCGCCGGACAGGAATTGCCGGGCGAATTCCTTGTTCTCCCCCACATACGACGACACGGTCCGCCGAATCCGCTTGTGCGCCAGAAGTACTCCTAGTCCGATCCCGTCGACGCCACAGTTGTTGGACACCGTCTCCAGGTCGGTCACCCCGCTGTCGGCCACGGCCGCAATCAACGCCTCGGGGATGCCGCACAGCCCGAATCCCCCGACGGCCAGTGACGACCCGTCGGTAATGTCCGCGACTGCTTCCGCCGCGGTCGCCACCACTTTGTCCATTGCCGCAGCGCCTCCGATTTCAGTTAATAATCATTAACTGGACAGTGAGAATACCATTTCCACAACAACCGGTCCAGGATCGCCCCGGCGAACCTATTGCCCACCGGTCAGGTACTCGATCGCGCGCGCCCGCATCTCCACCTTGCGCACCTTGCCGGTGACCGTCATCGGAAACTCGTCGACGATCCAGAGATACCGCGGGATCTTGAACCCCGCGATGCGGCCGACACAGTATTCGCGCAACATCTGCACGGTCAGCTCGGCCGCCCCGTCGCGCAGCTTGACCACCGCCATGAGTTCCTCTCCGTAGCGTTCGTCGGGCACGCCGATGACGTGGCCGTCGACGATGTCGGGGTGGGTGTGCAGGAACTCCTCGACCTCGCGCGGCGAGATGTTCTCTCCACCACGCACGACGATGTCCTTGATCCGGCCGGTGATGCGCACGTAACCGTCCGCATCCATCGACGCCAGGTCGCCGGTGTGCATCCAGCCCTGCGCGTCAATCACCTCGGCGGTCTTGTCCGGCTCGTTCCAGTAGCCCGACATCACCGAGTACCCGCGGGTGCAGAACTCGCCGGCCACACCTCGAGGCACCGTCGCTCCCGCCGGATCCACCACCTTGATCTCCAGGTGCGGACCCACCCGGCCGACAGTTCCCACCCGCTGCTCCAGCGAGTCGCCGGTGCGGGTTTGGGTGGACACCGGAGATGTCTCGGTCATGCCGTAACAGATGGACACCCCGGGCATGTGCATGCGTTCGATCACCTTGCGCATCACCTCGACCGGACACGCCGAGCCGGCCATGATCCCGGTACGCAGACTGTCCAGTCGATAGGTGGCGAAGTCAGCCAGGCCCAGTTCGGCGATGAACATCGTCGGCACACCGTAAAGGCTGGTGCAGCGTTCGACCTGGACCGCACGCAGGGTGGCGCCCGGATCGAAACCCGGCGCGGGGATGACCATGCAGGCGCCGTGGCTGGTGGCCGCCAGGTTGGCCATTACCAAGCCGAAGCAGTGGTAGAACGGCACCGGAATGCAGATCCGATCGCTTTCGGTGTACTCGAGCAGCTCGCCGACCAGATAGCCGTTGTTGAGGATGTTGCGGTGGGTGAGCGTGACGCCCTTCGGGTATCCCGTTGTGCCGGAGGTGTATTGGATGTTGACCGGGTCGGCCGGTGCCAGGGATGCGGCCCTGGTGCGCAAAGCGGCGGGGTCGGTATCGGTGCCGGCCAGCGCGGCCCAGCGCTGCCCGCCCATGATCACCACATCGCGTAGTTGCGGACACTCGGGCGCCACCTCGGCCAGCATCGCCGGGTAGTCCGCATCCTTGAATCCGGGCGCCGCTACCACCATCGTCACGCCGGATTGCCTTAGCGCATAACTTAATTCGCGGGAACGGTAGGAGGGATTGATGCTCACCAGGATCGCGCCGATCTCGGCGGATGCGTATTGGACCAGCACCCACTCCCAGCGGTTGGGCGCCCAGATGCCGACCCGGTCGCCCTTGCCGATGCCCGCCCGCAGCAGCCCCGTCGCCAACCGTCGCACATCGGTCAGGAGTTCGGCGTATGTCCACCGCCGGCCCGCGACGACGTCGACGAGTGCGTCGCGATTCGCGAATGTGGTTGCGGTGTGGGCGAAGTTGGCGCCGATGGTGACCTCGAGCAGCCGAGGCGTATCGGGGCCGCGTTCGTAGGAGAGCGGAGTTGCCACGGTTCCTCCGACGGGCGGTTGAGTGCTACGTTAGTGACGATTAACCGACATGTCCAGGAGGCCGTCATGCCAGCGTCCGTCCCGGACGAGGAGCCCGGGCAGCCGGAATCGCCGAATCGCCGCAGCCAGCTGAAGTCCGACCGTCGGCTGCAGCTACTCTCGGCCGCCGAACGGTTGATCGCCGAACGCGGTTTCCTCGCGGTGCGTCTCGATGACATCGGTGCCGCGGCCGGCGTCAGCGGTCCGGCGATCTACCGCCACTTCCCGAACAAGGAGTCGATGCTCGTCGAGTTGCTGGTGGGGATCAGCGCGCGGCTGCTCGCCGGAGCCCGGGCCGTGGCCGACCGCGGCGACGACGCGGCCGCCACGCTGGACGGGCTGATCGACTTCCACCTCGACTTCGCACTCGGCGAGCCGAACCTCATCCGTATCCAGGATCGTGACCTTGCCCACTTGCCCGCGACCGCCGAACGACAGGTGCGCAAGGCGCAGCGCCAATACGTGGAGATCTGGGTGGCAGTACTGCGCCGACTGAACCCCGATCTGGCCGAAGCCGACGCGCGGCTGATGGCGCACGCCGTGTTCGGCCTGCTGAACTCCACGCCGCACAGCATGAAATCGGCAGACACCAAACCGGCGCGGGCGGCCCGGTCCCGCGCTGTCATGAAGGCGATGACCATCGCCGCGCTGACGGCCTCGGATCAATAGCCCAGCGCCCGGCGCGATCCGCCTTCGGCGCCCCCGCAACGCGCACAGGTACCCTGCGAAGTGGACATGAACGATCCACGCAGACCCCAGAATTTCGGTCCCCCGCAACAGGGGTCTCGTTCGGCATGGCCGCAGGACCCGCAGGATTCCGTTGTCGACTACCCGGCCTACGCCGACGACATGCCGTATTCCTACGGCGGGGGTACCTCCCCGTGGGCCTCGGGCAGCTACCAGCCACCCCCAACCCAACAGTTGCCGCCACAGTACTGGCAACAAGACGGACCACCGCCGGAGGAGAAGCCGCCGGAGGACTCCCCACCCCCGCGGTCGCCGCGATGGCTGTGGCTCACCGCAGGCGCGTTGGTCCTGTTCGTCATCGGGCTGGTGATCGCCCTGGTCATCGCCAACCAATCGGGCCGACAGCAGACCGCCTTCGAGCCGCTGCCGCCGATGTCCAGCCCCACCACCACTTTCGCGCCTCCGACGACCCGGGTACCTCCGCCCTCCACCACCCGTAGGCCGCCGCGCACCACCGCCCCGCCGAGCACCACGCCGCCGGACACCTCGACGGTGCCGGGCACGATGCAGTCGGTGGTCTACAGCGTCACCGGGGAGGGCCGTGCGATCAGCGTGGTCTATCTGGACACCGGCGACCTGATTCAGACCGAGTTCAACGTGACGCTGCCGTGGTCCAGGCAGGTTAGTTTGTCGACGTCGTCGACTCATCCGGCCAGCGTCACCGTCGTCAACATCGGCCACAACGTCACGTGCTCGGTCACGGTGGGCGGAATTCAGGTGCGTCAGCGCACCGGCCAGGGCTTAACCATCTGCGACGCTCCGCTCTGAGTCGGTGCTCGGCACCCGCACGACCAAGGTCACCAGCAATCCGGCCAGCAGCACCACGATGACTCCGCCCAGTCCGGCCCTGTCCGCCTTGAACACGTCGACGAAGACGGAGAACAACCACGGCGCCAGGAACGCCACCGCCCGGCCCGTCATCGTGTACAGGCCGAAGGCCACGCCCTCCTTGCCGTGCTGCGCCATCCGCAGCAGCAACGCGCGCGACGAGGACTGCGACGGTCCGATGAACAGGCACAGCGTCAGCCCGCACACCCAGAAAGCCCGCGGGCCGGACAGCACCAACAGGGCCACCCCGGCGCCGAGAATAGCGGTCAGCGACGCGACGATGACGGGTTTGGATCCCACCCGATGGTCGACGAAGCCGCCCAGTACCGCGCCGATCGCCGCCACGACGCACGCGGCCGCGCCGAATATCAGCACGTCGTCGGCGGCGAGGCCGTACACGTTGACACCCAGCACGGCGCCGACACCGAATATCGTGGCCAGCGCGTCCCGGAAGAGCGCACTGCCCACCAGGAAATAGACCAGGTTGCGGTCACGGCGCCATTCCGAGGTGATGTCGGCCCACAGCTTGCGGTAGCCGCCCAGCAACGTGGTGGTGGGGTGCGTCACCGCACCGGCATCGGGCAGGTGGTGGGCCACCAGCAACAGCGGCAGCGCCATGGCCGCCATCCACGCGGCGGCCAGCAGCATTGCAACGCGAACGTTCATTCCCCCCGCAGTGGGAAGATGCAGCAGACCCCTGTCGTCGCCCTTGCCCGTCATGAAACCCAGATAGACGACCAACAGCAGCCCGACGGTGCCGATATATCCCGCCGCGTAACCGAAGCCCGAGATCCGGCCGGCCGTTGCCGGCGTCGACACCTGACGCAGCATCGCGTTGTACGGGACGCTGGCCAGATCACCACAGGCCGCGGTCGCCGCCAGCAATGCCAGACCGGCGAAGAAATAGCCGGGTTCGTTGCGGATGAGGAACATCGAGCAGGTCAGCGCCACCGCCAAACTGGTCAGCAGGGCCAAGGCCACCCGCCGCCGATGCGGTGATTGCACCCATACCCCGACCAGGGGCGCCAGGATCGCGATCGTCACCCCGGCGGCGGCCGCGGCCCGCTCCAAGCCACTGATCGGCGTAGCGCCCAGCGGGGTGCCGACGCCCACGCTGTGGGTCAGATACACCGAGAACACGAAGGTAGCCGTGATGGCGCTGAGGCCGGTTTGGCCGCAGTCCCACAACGCCCAGGCCCATACCCGAGAGCGCGTGGGAGTACCGAGCCCCGGGTCTGCCATGCCCGGCAGCCTATTCACTTCTGCACCGACCCGCCTCGCCTGGCCATCCCGGCGGACTGTCTACCATCGTCGTCATGCCGATTCCCGCTCCCAGTCCCGACGCGCGCGCCGTAGTCACCGGAGCGTCGCAGAACATCGGCGAAGCGCTGGCCACCGAGTTGGCCGCGCGTGGCCACAGCCTGATCATCACCGCGCGGCGCGAAGAACTGCTCACCGCCCTGGCCGCCCGGCTGGTGGACAAGTACCGTGTCGCAGTCGAGGTGCGCCCGGCCGACCTCGCCGACCCGGCCGAACGCGCGAAGCTGTGCGACGAGCTGGCCACCCGGCCGATCTCGATCCTGTGCGCCAACGCCGGTACGGCGACCTTCGGGCCGGTCGCGCAGCTGGACCCGGCCGGCGAGAAGGCGCAAGTGCAATTGAATGCCGTTGCGGTGCATGACCTTACGCTCGCAGTGCTGCCCGGCATGATCGAGCGCAAAGCCGGCGGCATCCTGATTTCCGGTTCGGCGGCCGGGAATTCGCCGATCCCCTACAACGCGACCTATGCCGCCACCAAGGCGTTCGCCAACACCTTCAGCGAGTCGCTGCGCGGCGAAGTCCGCAAGCACGGCGTGCACGTCACGCTGCTGGCTCCCGGACCGGTGCGTACCGACCTGCCCGAAGGCGACGAACGCTCACTGGTGGAGAAGCTGGTGCCCGATTTCCTGTGGATCTCCACCGAGCACACCGCCCAGGTATCCCTGGACGCGTTGGAGCGCAACAAGATGCGGATTGTTCCGGGCCTGACGTCCAAGGCGATGTCGGTGGCAAGCGGCTACGCCCCCCGTGCCATCGTGGCGCCGATCGTCGGGGCCTTCTACAAGAAGCTGGGCGGCGGATAGCGCCTACGCTTCCCGCTTGCGCGTGAAACCTGACGCGCCATTCGCGGCCGCTTTTCACACTGCCATTACAGTCGCGGAGCCCCTAACGCTTCCGGCGGCCACCACCGCCGAAGATGTTCTTCACCACTTCGCGGATCGCGGTGTTGATGCCACTCTTCACCGTCGGGTTCTTCAGCACCTCTTCCCACACGGCAGGCCCCTTGGGCTCGGCGGGGGGCGGCATCGGCGGCAGCTCGTAATCCGTTGGCACCGGCGGTAACTCAGAGCCGGCAACTGAAGGTGGTGGCGCACCCGACGCAATTGCGGGAGCCCCGGAAGGCTGCTCCACCGTCTGGCCGTATTTAGCCTGCAGCGGACTCTGCTTGGCCGCGGCGGTGACCGCGTCGGTGCCGATGGCGGCCATCAGCGACCGGGGCACCCGCATGCGTGTCCACGCGACCGGGGTGGGGGCGCCCTTCTCCGAGAGCACCGTGACGACGGCCTCGCCGATCCCCAACGACGTCAACGCCGACTCCAGGTCGTAGACATCGGTTTTCGGATAGGTGCGCACCGTCTTGCTCAGTGCCTTCTGGTCATCGGGGGTGAATGCCCGCAGCGCGTGCTGGATGCGGGCGCCCAGCTGGGACAGCACGTCGTTGGGCAGGTCGGTGGGCAGCTGGGTGCAGAAGAACACCCCGACGCCCTTGGAACGGATCAGCTTGACGGTCTGCTCGACCTGTTCGAGGAAAGCCTTCGAGGCGTCGGAGAACAACAGATGCGCTTCGTCGAAGAAGAACACCAGTTTGGGTTTGTCGATGTCTCCGACCTCGTCGAGCTGGGTGAACAGGTCGGCAAGCAACCACATCAGGAACGTCGAGAAGATGACCGGACGCACGGACTGACCGCTGAATTCGAGCAACGAGATGATGCCGTGGCCTTGACTATCGGTGCGCAGCAGATCTTGCGGATCGAGCTTGGGCTCGCCGAAGAACGTGTCGCCGCCCTCGCCTTCCAGATTGACCAACGCCCGCAGGATGACGCCCGCCGTCGTCGACGACACCCCGCCCAGCGACTTCAGGTCGGCCTTGCCCTGCTCACTGGTCAGGTAGCTGATGGTGTCGCGCAACTGGCCCAGGGTGACCAAGGGCCGCTTGTCTTTGGCCCAGTGGAATATCAGCCCGAGGGTCGATTCCTGGGTCGCATTGAGCCCCAACACCTTTGACAACAAAACCGGGCCGAAGCTTTCGACGGTGGCACGCACCGGCACGCCGATCCCTTCGGTCCCGAGGGAGAGGAACTCGACCGGGTACCCCGTCGGCTCCCAATTGTCGCCGGTGTCCTTGGCGCGCGCGGCAGTCCTGTCATTGCTCTCCCCGGGCCGCGAGAGTCCGGACAGGTCGCCCTTCACGTCGGCCATGAACACCGGCACGCCTGCCGCGCTGAGCTGTTCGGCGATCAGTTGCAGGGTCTTCGTCTTGCCGGTTCCGGTGGCCCCGGCCACCAGGCCGTGCCGGTTGACCGTGGCCAGCGGGATGCGGACCTGGGCGGTCGGGTCGGCTTGGCCGTCGACGACGACCGTGCCCAACTCCAGGGCCTGACCTTGGAGGGCATAGCCTGCGGCGATTCTCTTGGCGGGGGTCTCCGCCGATTCGGTGCTCATCGTGCCGCGTCCTTCCCGTGCCGTTGAAAGCGTCGAAAGCAACGCGGCTCACACTACTTGCCTGGTACCGGGACGGGTCGGGCGCGCGCGGGCGTGAGGTGGGCTTAGTGTGTGCGCTGTGCGCGACGAAATGGTCTGGATCGACTGCGAGATGACCGGGCTCGATCTGGGCTCGGACAAGTTGATCGAAATTGCCGCCCTGGTCACCGACGCCGATCTGAACATTCTGGGCGAGGGCATCGACGTGGTGATCCATGCCGAGGACGCGGCATTGTCCTCGATGATCGACGTGGTCAAGGAGATGCACGCCCGATCCGGGCTTACCGACGAGGTCAGGGCCTCGGCCGTGGACGTCCCTACCGCCGAGGCGATGGTGCTCGACTACATCCACGAGCACGTCAAGCAGCCCAAGACCGCACCGCTGGCCGGCAACTCGATCGCCACCGACCGCTCCTTCATCGCCCGCGACATGCCGACCCTGGATTCGTTCCTGCACTACCGGATGATCGACGTCAGCTCCATCAAGGAATTGTGCCGGCGCTGGTACCCGCGGATCTACTTCGGGCAGCCGCCCAAGGGGTTGGCCCACCGGGCACTGGCCGATATCCACGAATCCATCCGGGAATTGCAGTACTACCGTCGCACCGCTTTCGTACCCCAGCCCGGGCCCTCTACCAGCGAGATCGCGATGGCGGTCGCCAATCTTGCGGGCGCGGGCGACGCACCGGAGAGAAACGATTCGGCCCAAGAGCGTCCGAGCGGTTAATATCGACGTCGCCGCTTGTTAGTCCCCACGGGGACGGCTGGCGGTCGTGGTGGGTGTAGTTCAGTTGGTAGAGCGTCAGGTTGTGATCCTGAATGTCGCGGGTTCGAGTCCCGTCACTCACCCCACAGGTCAGAGGTGGGTTTTCACCCCCTCTGACCTTTTTGTTTCCGATGTCACGGTGGCCGAACTCGCCGCGGGCGTACACCTGGCAGTGGGACAACGCACAGGCCGCCGAGGAGCGAGCTCGTCGCGCCGACGTGCTGCAGCGGGCCGAGAACGAGTTCGATTCAACTCCCGGCATCATCCGGGTCATCCCGGTACGTCGGGCCATGTAACGGAAATCCCGGCATGAACACCGCCAACAACGTTGCGGCACAACATCCTCCGAGCGTCTCGTCGAGACGAATCGCTGCTGTACCCGTCGCCGGTCAGATTTCCAGCAGTCCTGCCATGACCGTGGCACCGCCCGGATTGCCAGTGCGGGAACAACACGATGTACGTGGAAGCCGAATGGGGCTAGCGTGAAAACGGGTCGGCACTGTCAATCAAAGGAGATGGCGATGGCTGGCAAGTTCGAGATCTACCAAGACAGGCAGGGCGAGTTCCGCTTCCGGCTCAAGGCCGCCAACGGAGAAGTGATCGCCGCCAGCGAGGGCTACAAAACGAAGGCGGCGGCCCAGCACGGCGTCGAATCGGTCCGCACCAACGCACCCGCCGCGACACTGGTCGATCAAACCGCATAACGGTGGATCGACACCGCCGGGCGGTCGCCCAAACCGCTTGCGGGACAAGCTAATACCTAGTGAAACCCGGCCAGGGTCAAGCGCAGCGCGATCTCCATCTCGATGTGGATCGGCGAGGTCGGGATATCGTGCCGGTTCAGCCAGCGATCGATGACGAACCGGATGGTCGCCAAACTCGTGTGGACCAGCAGAGCCGGGCGGATATCGGCCGACGCGTCGACCCCCATCCGGGTGGCGACGTGCTCGACGAACTTGCGGTAGTCGTCCTCACTGACCAGCGCGGTCTTCTTCAGCAGATGCGGCGCCGTCGCCACCGCCCGCTGCCAGGTGTCCAGATTGATTTCGTCGGCAATCTTGGCGTGCTCGACGAAGATGTCGATCAGCGCTTCGACCGCCGACTGTCCCGCCGGACGGGAACTGTAAGACGTGACGATCTCGCTGATGGCATCCCGGACCGGACCGATCAGCAGACCTTCTTTTGTCGGTGCGTGCCGAAAGTACGTGCTGATCGAAATCCCGGCGGCAGCCGCGATGTCCTCGGTGGTCACCGCGTCGAAACCACGCTCGGCGAACAGTTCGTGTGCGGTGTGCTGAATCTGTAGGAGCAACTCGGCGCGGCGCCGGTCCCGCAATGACTCAGTATTTGCTGAGGGCATGCCGCCACCTTCGTGCGTCTAATAGCGAGCACGCCTTCGCGATCTCCGAATGCTCGTCAGATGGGTGACTCTACACTATTGAAAGTGGCTATCAAGTAGGCTAGCGTCATACCGCGAAACTCAACTAACCTGCAGAATTACGGGTTCGTAGGCGGTCATGTAAATGGTGGTTCCGCCAGCGATATCAATCGTTCTGCTCGGCACTGATCGAATTCGATGGTGGGGGGAGCGTCGATGAGAATCGGTTTCGGGTTGCGATGAATACATTTTGCGTTTGCTCGCTCGCCGTCCCGGCCATAGGACGCCGGTCGCACTGACATGCCGCTGATATGACCGTGCACCCGGAGACCGCCGTGGGCGAGGAACACCGAGACCAACCTCGCGACGAGGGCGTCGAAGCCATCAAGGACTGGGGAGTCGGCTACGTCGACCGGCACCCCGTCGCCTCGCTGCGCACCGTCGGCGAACAATTCGTGCTCGGGATGCGAACCATCGAATGGTTCTTCAGAGATCTGTTCGGCCGCCGGTTCCAATGGCAGGAGTTCGTCCGGCAAGGCGCGTTCATGGCCGGCACCGCGGTGCTGCCGACGATTCTGGTGTCGCTGCCCATCAGCGTCACGCTGTCCATCCAGTTCGCCTTGCTGGCCGGGCAGGTCGGCGCCACCTCGCTGGCCGGCGCGGCCAGTGGTCTGGCAGTCATCCGCCAAGGCGCTTCCCTGGTGGCGGCGGTGCTGATGGCCGCGGCCGTCGGCTCCGCCATCACCGCCGACCTGGGCTCCCGAACGATGCGCGAAGAGACCGACGCCATGGAGGTGATGGGCGTATCGGTGATCCGCCGCCTGGTGGTGCCCCGATTCGCCGCCGCCATCATGATCGGGGTCGCGCTCACCGGCGTCGTCTGCTTCGTCGGCTTCTTCGCCAGCTACCTGTTCAACGTGTACTTCCAGAACGGCGCACCCGGCAGTTTCGTGGCCACCTTCGCCGCGTTCGCGACCACCGGCGACATGATCCTGGCACTGCTCAAGGCGGTGATCTTCGGCGCCATCGTGGCTATCGTGTCGGCGCAGAAAGGGCTGTCCACCAAGGGCGGCCCGACGGGTGTCGCCAACTCGGTGAACGCGGCCGTCGTCGAGTCGATTCTGCTGCTGATGATCGTCAACGTCGCGATCAGCCAGCTCTACATCATGTTGTCGCCCCGGACGGGGCTGTGAGGTGACAGCTTCCCCCTATCTGCCCCTGGCACCGGTCAGCGCCAGGCTGTTGCGGCTCTACCGCAGGTCGATCAAGCCGATCGAGCGGTTGGGCCACATGCTGGTCTTCTTCATCCGGGCGCTGGCTGCGGTTCCGCTCACCCTGCGCCACTACAACGGCGAGTTCCTGCGGTTGCTGTCGAACATCACCTGGGGAAACGGATCGATCGTGGTGGGTGGCGGAACCGCCGGGGTGGCCGTCGTGCTCGGTGTGACCGTCGGCGCGCTGGTCGGCATCGAAGGCTACAACTTTCTCGACCTGCTGGGCTTGGGACCGGCGACCGGATTCATCTCGTCGTTGGTCAACACCCGGGAGCTGGCCCCGCTGATGGCCGCGATGGCATTCGCGATGCAGGGCGGTTGCCGATTCACCGCGCAACTGGGCTCCATGCGTATCGCCGAAGAGATCGACGCGATGGAATCGATTGCGATCCGGCCGATTCCGTACCTGGTGACCACGCGGTTGATCGCCTCGGTGATCGCGATGATCCCGCTGTACGCCGCGTGTCTGGCGATCGGGTACCTGACCACCCAGCTCGTGGTGCAGATCAGCAGCGGCGGATCCACCGGCTCCTACCTGCACTACTTCGCGTTGATGCTGGACGGCCAGGACATCGTCTATTCGTTGTTCAAAGCGATCATCTTCGTCTGGATCGCCTCGACCATCCAGTGCTACTACGGCTTCTACGCCAGTGGCGGCCCGGAGGGCGTCGGCGTGGCCGCCGGGCACGGCATGCGGGCCAGCATCACCGTGATGATCATGGTCAACATGCTGCTCACCATGGCGCTGTGGGGAGTCGACTCCGGCGCCAGGTTCGGTGGTTAGCTTGAACGCCAACTCTTTTGACGTCGACGGACGAGGACCAACGGATCGGCAGCTGTTCGGCTGCGGCCTGGCGGTGGTCCTGGTCGCCGCGCTGCTCACCACCGGGCTGCTGTTCAAGTCCACCGGTCGCCTCGACGACTACGTCCCGGTGGTCGCCGATCTGGTCAACGTGGGCGACGGCCTGCCGCAGAAATCCGACGTCAAATACCACGGCGTGCTCGTCGGCACGGTCGACGACGTGGTGCCGGCCGAACGCGGCAAACCCAACTTCGTCCACATCAACCTGAAACCAGTTACGCCAAGTCGATTCCGGCCGCGGTGACCGCACGCGTGGTGCCCAGCAACGTGTTCGCCGTGTCGTCGGTGCAGCTGATCGGTGGCGGTCCGGGAGCGGCGATCCGCCCCGGCGCCCACATCCAGGAGGACCGGAACCTGCCGACGGTGCTGTTCCAAACCACCATCAGCAAGTTGCGCGACTTGCTCGCCGCCACCGGGCGTGGCCGCGAGGACAAGTCGGTGGGCATCCTCGCGGCACTCGGAGCGGCTACCGACCACCGTCGTCCCGTCCTGCTGCGCAGCGGCAAACAACAGCTGACTCGTGCTATCGACGAACTGAATTCGATTGTCAGCACCGACCCCGGCCCGTCGACGGTCTCGGCGCTGCTCGACGCGACGGAGGGGGTTGCAGGCGACCGCGCCCGATCTGCTCGACGCGCTGCACGAGGCGGTCGGGCCGATGCAGACATTCGCCGAGACGCGCGGCCAACTCACCGGGCTGCTCACCGACGCGCAATCCACCCTCGGGACCGTGCACGACTCCTTCGATCACCATATGGATCAACTCATCAGGATCTCCTCCGAACTCACCCCGGTGGTGGGCGTGCTGGCGATGCACTCCAACAACCTGGTGCCCGCGGTGGTCAAGCTGGACAACCTGGCCAAGAAATTCCAGGAGGAGGTCTGGGACTCGGAGTTGGGGGTGGGCAACATGCGGGCCCGGTTGTCGTTCAGTCAGACGTTCGCCTACTCCCGCGCCGACTGTCCCCGCTACGGGGAGCTCAAGGGCCCCAGTTGCTTCACCGCGCCGCTGGTGCCCAACAAGCCCGATCTGCCGGAATCGCTTCTCCCGCAGAACTATCAACCGCCCAAGAGTCTGGCTCCCCCGCCGGGGACGGTGGTCGGTCCCGACGGCAATCTGGTGGTGGTGGGCCCGCCGATGACCAACCCCAGTCCCAGTCTGGAAGACCGTAATCCGCCGCTGCCGCCGTTCACGCCCCCCTCGCCGCCGATTCGGACCGGCGCCAATCCCGACGACCCCGACCCGGCGCCGCCGGCGCACGGACCCGTCGCGCCGCCGCCGCTGTTGGGACCGCCGGCGCCGGGATCGGTTGCGCCGTCGTCCTTCGGCGGCAACGTCGGGCCGGTCGGTAGCGACTACGAGCGGACGATCCTGGGCGTGATCACCGGTCGACCCGCCACCGCCGCCACCGAACTGCTGCTCGGACCCGTCGCCCGCGGCACTACCGTGTCACTGGTTCATCCGCCGGCCAGCGGGGAGGCCAAGTGAAATTCCGCGGTTCCCTGATCGGACTCTCCCTGTTCATGGTCGTCGCCGTGGTGCTGACGTGGCTGGTGTACTCGAGCCTGCGCCGCGACGTCGCCGGCCGCACCCAACCGTATTCGGCGATGTTCAGCGACGTGTACGGGCTCCGCGAGGGCGACGACGTGCGGATGGCCGGCGTACGAGTGGGCCGGGTCGAAAAGATAGAACTGACTGGCAAATTCGCGAAGGTTTCGTTTGTGGTGCAGCAGGAGCAGCACCTGTTCGGCAACACCGTGGCATCGGTGACCTATCAGAACATCGTCGGTCAGCGGTATCTGGGACTGTCGCTGGGCAAGGAAGGTAACCGGGCCCAGCTGTCACCGGGAAGCACCATCCCGGTGGAGCGCACCGACCCGTCGTTCGACGTGACCGCGCTGCTCAACGGCTACGAACCGTTGTTCAGCCTGCTCAACCCGCGCGATGCGGACAACCTCACCAAGGGGGTCCTCGAGTCGCTGCAGGGCGACACCGCCTCGATCACCACGTTGATCACTCAAACGTCAACGCTCACTGAAGCTTTCGCTGGACGGGATCAAGCACTTGGTGACGTGATCACCAACCTCAACAAGGTGGTCGGCAACCTCGCCGTGCAGAATGACGACCTCGACGGTGTCATCACGCAGACCCGTGAGGTGGTCGCGGCCCTCGACCAGCGGCGCCCGGAGTTGCAGGCCTCGATGGGTGCGCTGGCACGGATGTCAGGCAACCTGGCCAAAGCCGCCCGGGACGACTACCCCGCGCTGCGGCAATTCATCGATCGGCAGCCGGGCACGACCCGGCATGTGCTCGACATCGAACCTCAAGTGGCCTTCTTGGGTGACAACCTGCCGCTGGCACTCAAGGGCCTGACGCGCATTGGCAACCAGGGCGCCTACGGCAACGCCTACGTATGCGACCTCAACATCTTCGGGTTCTTCCCCGGTCTCAACGACGTCGTCCCGATCATCGTCAACGCCGCCACCCCCGGCAACCGGGCCTGGCACACCCCGAGATGCAGGAACGTCGGCGATGAGTGACCTGACCAGGTGGCAGCGGATCCGCAAGCGGCCGCTGGAGAGCTACAGCAAGACGTGGCTAGGATCGATCGCCGTCGCGGTGGTCGCGGTGCTGATCGGCACCATGCTGGCGATCCACGCATTCGGCGCCGGCTATCGGCACTACACGGCCGAATTCCTGCAGGCCGCATCACTGCGGCCGGGCAATCCCATCACGGTGGCCGGCATCCCGGTGGGCGAGGTCACCAGTATGGAGCTGGTCGGCGACCACGTCGAGGCCGGCCTGAAGATCAAGAATGACGTTGCACTGGGCAAGGATTCGAAAGCCTCCATCAGGGTGACAACCATTCTGGGATCCCGCTATCTTGCCTTGTACCCCGACGGCAACGGATCGCTGGCCAACAACACGTTCGACCTGTCGCATACCGACGTTCCCTACGACCTGCAAGCCGCATTGCAGGACGCCACAACCACTTTCGAGCAGGTCGACTCCGACCGGTTCGCGCAGTCGCTGACCGTGCTCGGCAAGCAGATGCAGGGACTGCCCGAGGTGGTGCCGCAGGCCATAGCCAACATCGACTCGTTGTCGTCGATCATCGCGCAGCGCCGCGACCAACTCGGTCAGTTACTCAAGAGCACCGAGCAGGTGAGCAACACCCTGCGGCGTCAGCAGGCCGGCATCGGCAACCTGGTCAACCAATCCCAAGATCTGTTGGGCCACTTCGCCGCTCGGCGCGCCGTCTTCCATTCCCTGATGCGGTCGATCACCACTCTGGTCGAGACGATGAACGACATCGTGGTCAACGACCGGGCCGGGGTGGACGGGCTGCTCAAAGACGTGCACGAGTTCACCGATCTGATGGCAAGACACGACGATCTGCTGCGCAGCCTGCTACAGGTCACCCCGGTCTTCGCGCGTCAAGCGGCCAACCTCACCGGCGACGCCGACGCGGTCAGCTTCAACGCGCCCAATGCCCTGCTCGTCGATTCGTGGATGTGCGCGCTGAGCGGCCGCGCCAAACAGTTCGGCATGATCCCCTACTTCAAGGACTGCAAGTGAGACGCCTCAAGACCCGGGTCAGCGGCAAGATCATCGCGGTGACCGCCGTCGTGGCCTGCGTGGCCGCTGCGATCGGCCTCGGCTGGTGGTATCTGAGCTCGCGTTCCCAACCGATGACGGTGACCGCCCAGTTCGACAGTGCCACCGGCCTGTACGAGAACAATGTGGTTGCGGTACTGGGCATGCCGGTCGGCAAGGTCGTCAAGATCGCCCCGAAGGGCGGCTACGTGGAGGTCCAATTCACCGTCGACCGCAAGGTGAAGGTGCCGGCCGATGTCCAAGCGGTCACCGTGTCCACCTCCATCCTCACCGATCGTCAGATCGAACTCACTCCGGCCTACCACGGCGGGCCGACCCTGCAGAACCACGACACCATCGGCCTGACCCGCACCAAGACCCCGGTCGAATTCAGTCGCGTCCTCGCGGTGCTCAACAAGGTGACCAAATCGCTGCAGGGCGACGGCCACGGCGGTGGGCCCGTCGGCGACGTGATCAACGCCGGAGCCGACGTGGTAAACGGCAACGGAGCCAAGATCAAAGAGGCCCTCAACGAGTTGTCCAACGCCTTGCGGCTCAGCAGCGACGGCGGCGCCCAGACCCGCCAGCAGATCACCACGATCGTCAGAAACCTGAGCTCGTTGTTCGATGCCGCCGCCAACAACGACGCCAAGCTGCGCGAGTTCGCCTCGACCATCCACCAGGTCAGCCAGATACTGGCCGACGAGGACTTCGGCACCGGCACCACCGGAAAGAAACTGGACCAGCTGGTGCAGCGCGCCGGCGACCTGCTCGACGCCAACCGCGACATCATCAAACAAGCTCTGCTGGGCGGCAACTCGCTGGCCAAGACACTGGTCGACGAACGTCGCGGCCTGGCCGAGACGCTGGACATCGCTCCAATGCTGGCCGACAACGTCTACAACGTAATCGACCGGGAGAACGGCGCCGTGCGGGCGCACTTCCTCACCGACCGACTGGTTTTCGACAGCCAGTTCACCAAGGAGATCTGCAACCTGATGGGGCTGCGGCAACTCGGCTGCAGCACCGGGACCATCCAGGACTTCGGACCCGACTTCGGGTTGACCTACGTGCTGGACGGCCTGGCCGCAATGGGTCAGAGATGACGGATAAGCGCGGGAGGACAGCCGCAGCCATCGCCGCAGTCGCGATAGCCAGTTCCGGATGTGCCACCAACGGCCTTGCCAGCCTTCCCCTTCCGGCGCCGGGACTGGGCTCGGGCGGGTACACGCTGACGGCGGTGTTCTCGAATGCGCTCAACCTGCCGATGAACGCCAAGGTCAAGCTCGCCGGCGCCGATGTGGGTCAGGTCGAGTCGATGGTGGCGCGAAACTACACCGCGGTCACCACCATTCGCATCCGTGACGGCGTTCTGCTGCCGCGGGGCAGCACCGCCGAGTTGCGCACCGCCACTCCGCTGGGCGACGTATTCGTCTCGGTCCGGCCGCCGTCCGAGACCGACGCCAACACACCGATGCTGAAAAACGGAGACACCATCGGCCTGGAATCGACAGCCGCGGCCGCAACCGTCGAATCGGTGCTCAGTTCGGCCGCAATCCTGGTGAACGGTGGCGCGGTACGCAACTTCACCAACATCATCAACGGTTTCGGCCGGGCGACCGGCGACCAGGGCCACGCGTTCGGACAACTGATCAGTAAATCCAACCAACTCCTGCACACCATGGACGCCCGCTCGGGACAGATCTCGCAGGGCCTGACCGAACTGTCCCGGCTGAGTCAACAGATCGACGCCAAGAACCAGAATCTGACCGATCTGATGGCGGCGGCCAACCCCGGCACCAGTGCCATCGCCGCCAACACGACCGAAATCTCCAACCTGATCCTGCAATTCGGCGACACCAGCCGGATGCTGTCGAGGTTCCCGTCGCTGGGCGGCACCGACACCAGCGGCCGCAGCGTGATCCAGGACCTCAACACCCTCGCCGGAGCCGCCAACGACGTCGCCGTCAGTCCCGACACCAGCCTGCTGACCCTGAACCGAATGTTGCCTCTGATCATCAAAGCAACTGCGGGGAACTCGATTTCGGTGCACGCGAGCATCGACCAACTGATCCTGGGAGCGATTCCCGACATCGGTTTCCCCGGCGACCGGGGCATGCACGGACCAACCAGGTTCACCTGGAACGAATTCGTCGGCTCCCTGAAGTACATGCTCTTCCGCCTGCAGGAACGGGTGGTCGGGCGGGGGCCCAACTCGGTGCAGGTGCCGGTGATGCCCGACCCGAACGTCCCCGGCGGACTGATCGTCGGATCGGCCCCTGGCTCGCCCCCGCCGGCCCCGGAGCTGCCGGGCCTGCTGACGCCGGGACCACCGCCATGACCGAGTCGCTTGCCGGCACCATCGTCCGACTGGTGCGGGCCGCCCACCGCCGGCAGGTCTGGCTGTCGGTGGCGGGACTGGTGCTCACCCTGGTTGTCGCCACCACCTACCTGCTGGTGGGCGCACTT
This sequence comes from Mycobacterium kiyosense, assembly GCA_021654635.1. Classification (NCBI taxonomy): domain Bacteria; kingdom Bacillati; phylum Actinomycetota; class Actinomycetes; order Mycobacteriales; family Mycobacteriaceae; genus Mycobacterium; species Mycobacterium kiyosense. The sequence continues at coordinate 1,950,727 of AP025179.1, read as the reverse complement.
CGGGTCAAGCCGTTCGCGTCGTCGTATCGGGTAATCGTGCATTTGACGGAATCCGGTGGCCTGCTACCGAATCAGGACGTATCGTTGCGCGGCGTGCGCATCGGGCGCGTCGATTCGCTGAGTATCACCGACCGGGGTGTCGACGCTATCGCCAGTATCGACGCCACGGTGAAGGTGCCGGCGTCGGCCGTCGCGCACGTGTCGGGGTTGTCTCCGGCCGGCGAGCAGTTCATCGACTTCCAGGCCGAAACCGATGCCGGCCCCTATCTGCACGACGGCAGCTTCATCGCGCTCGATCACACCACGGTCCCGGTGAGCCTGGCGCAGTTGCTCGGTGACGCCGACGGCATGCTGGCCCAGGTCGATCCGCACAAGATCGAGCTGATCAAGAAAGAACTCAGCATGAGCAAGGAGGGCCCCGCGAAGCTGACCGCCATCGTGGACGGCGGGACTTTTCTGCTGTCCACGCTTGATTCGGTGCTGCCGGAGACCACCAGCGTGCTGCGCACCAGCCGGGTGGTGCTCACCTTGGCCGCCGACAAGAACGCCGGACTGGCCGCCGCCACGGTCGACCTGAACCGCACGCTGGCCGGAGTCGCCAGGATGCAGGGGGGCTACCGACGACTGACCGAGCGCTCACCGCAAGCACTTTCGATGGTCGACAGCCTGTTCACCGACAACTCCGACACGATGGTCCAGCTGCTGGCCAGCCTGGCTACCGCTTCCCCGATGCTGTATGTACGAGTGCCGGCGCTCAACGCGCTCTTCCCCAACTACCGCGGATCGATGCTGGACGCGCTGGCCAGCGCCTTCCACGACCACGGCGTATGGGCGACAGCCGAGCTATATCCGCGCTATGCCTGCGATTACGGGACACCGAGCCACCCGCCTTCGGCTGCCGACTACTACGAGCCGTTCATGTACACCTACTGCCGTGACGACGACCCGGGAGTGGGGATCCGCGGAGCCAAGAACGCGCCGCGTCCGGGCGGCGACGACACCGCCGGCCCGCCGCCGGGTGCAAACCTGGGTCAACGGACCGATCCGACACCACGCGGCCGGTACACAATCCCCACGCCCTATGGCGGCCCGACCCTGCCCATCGAACCGCCGCACTGAGCCCAGCCCAAGGAGATGATGATGACCGCGACAACTGAGAAAGACATCGACACCGAGAGCGAAAAGCCGGACGCCACAACCGAAAAGGTTGATCTCGTCAAGGCAGCTGAAGCCGGCCCGGTCGATGGCGATGCCGATGGTGATGCCGATGGCGAAGACCAGGTCGACGACGAATCGCCGACCGAGTCGGACACCGAAGCGACGGCCGAGTCGCAGGAAGCAGCCGCCGACGACACCGAGGATGGGTCCGCCGAGGATGACGAGCCGTTGCTCGGCAAACGCGCCAAGAAGAAGGAAGACAAGAAGACTCGCACCAAACGCCCGTGGCGCAGTTACCTGCGGCGCAGCATCATGCCGGTGTTACTCGTTGCCTCCCTTGCGGTTTCGGGTTTCCTGGGCTGGAAGCAGTGGCAGAGCCACCAGATCCAGCTGGCGGGCCAGCAGGCCCAGCAAGCCGCCGTCAAGTACGCCCAGGTCCTGACCAGCATCGACTCCAACAACGTCGACGAAAACTTCCGCCAGGTGCTCGACGGCGCTACCGGCGAATTCAAGGACATGTACAGCCAGTCCAGCGTGCAACTGCGACAGTTGCTGATCGACAACAAAGCCACCGCGCATGGGGTGGTGGTGGACTCGGCGATCGCCTCCGAGAGCGCCAACAAAGTGGTGGTCCTGGTATTCGTCGACCAGACCGTGGCCAACATGGCGGTACCTGACCCACGCATCGACCGCAGCCGCATCAAGATGACGATGGAGCACGTGGACGGACGCTGGCGGGCAGCCAAAGTCCAGCTGCTCTAGACGAATCGGAGCCACCGGTGATCAACAGAATCCTCGCGACAACGCTGCTGGCGGCGGCCGCGGCACTCTCGGGCGGCCCGCACCTGGCGACCGTGCATGCGTCGGCGGATTCGTTCTGCGGCGAACTCGGCGGCGGTTGGGACGGGCAATACTGCCACACCGCGGTCACCTCGGAGCGCAACGCCGTGCGCGACATCAAGGTCGCGGTACCCGTCGACCTCATCGACAACCCCACCACGGGTCCGGTGATCCGCGACTACCTCCGAACGCTGGTCGGCAACTGGCGAAAAGCCAACTCGCTGATGGCCGCTGACAGCTACGGCGAGGAGAACTACCAGGTCTTCCAGCACGGCAACCTGCTCAGCGCGGTCTTCCACGAGGACTACCACGCCGACGGGCCCAAGCCGAACAACGCCTACCGCACCTTCACCTTCGACATGGCGGGCGGCCGGCGAGTCCAACTCGCGGACCTGACGAACGGCTCGACGGCTGCAATCGCGGCACCGGCTCAGCCGTTCATCCAAACTGCGCTCGATCAGGCCGCGCCACCGCACGACCCGGGCAGCTATCCGTTTTCGGCGGACCGGTGGACACCCGACAAGGTCTACTCGGGCGGCTACCGGGCTTGGGCGCTGACCCCGGACGAGTTGATCATCTATATGCCCGACTACCCGGTGGGACACGACGAGCCGATCGACTTCTCGCCGGGGATGCCGCAGTGGTACATGGACGGGGGCACCGTCGAAGCGCATGTCCCGTTGTCGGCGCTGGGTTCGGTGCTGCGGGTGTAACGCGGGTCAGGTGTTGGCGTTACCGGCGCGCCACTGATCCCAGGGGATGTTCCAGTCACCGAGGCCTTCGGTCCCCGGCAAGATGCCCCCGACGGTGTTCAACACCTCGACGATGTCACCGCGCTTGACATGGTCGTAGAACCATTGCGCGTTGCTCGGGCTGACGTTCAGGCAGCCGTGGCTGGTGTTGGAATGGCCTTGAGCGCCCACCGACCACGGGGCCGAGTGCACGAAAATTCCGCTGTAGGAGATCTGGGTGGCCCAGTCGACATCGGTGCGATATCCATTGGGCGAGTTGACCGGTACGCCGTAGGTCGACGAGTCCATGATGATGTGCTTGAAGCGTCCGCCGACGGTGTAGATGCCGTTGTTGGTCGGGGTGCTGTCCTTGCCCATCGACGTCGGCATGGTCTTGACGACTTCGCCGTTGATCCGCACCGTCACCATTTTGGTGCTGTCGTCGGCGGTCGCGATCAGCTCGTCGCCGATGGTGAAGTGCATTTTGACGTTGTCCTCGCCGAACATTCCTTCGCCCAGGTTCACGCCGTAGGTGTTGACGGCCACGTCGACGGTGGTCCCGGGCTTCCAGAAATGTTCTGGGCGCCAACGCACTTCGCGCCTGTTGAGCCAGTAGAAGGCGCCCTCGACGGGCGGGTTGGTGGTGATCTTGATGGCCTTCTCGGCGGCGACTCGGTCGGCGATGTTCTCGTCGAACCGGATCGCTACGGGTTGACCCACGCCCACCACTTCACCGTCGCTCGGTACGACGTAGGGCATGGTCAGGTGCGCCGGGGAGCTGGTCTGGAACGTCATCTGACGGTTCGCCGCGCCACCGAGCCCGGTCGCCTTCGCGTTCAGCGTGTACCGGCGGTTGTAGCCGAGCTGCTCGGCGGTCTGCCAGTGCAGCCCGTCCGGGCTGAGTTGTCCCGTGATCTGCCGTCCGTTGTCGTTGACCAGGGTGACCGATGCCAGCACGCCGTCGGCGACGCTGACGGTGACCGGCGTGTCCACGGTGACCCCCACGGCGCCGTCGGCGACCGAGGCGGTGAGCTTGGGTACCAGCAAATCGGCGAACGGCGTGCCCTTGTTCTCGATGACCTTGGCCGCAACCGGGCCACTGGGCGCACTGCTGCAGGCAACACCACACACAGCAACCAGGACCATGGCCACAACCAGCCACGATCGACGTCTGCGCAAAGGCGCCATCAAGTGACCTTCCCAAATTCCGTTGCTGATTCTGGTCACCGCTGACCTTGGATTGTTTCGGCTATTGTAGTGCCTCGCCACCCCCAGCCGTGGACGTGCGACCGTATTGGATCGGCGCGGTTCTGCGCAACCCATTTCGGGCCGGAGCGCGGATTTCCCTCTGCGCCGTGCCGCCTGTTATTGTCGAAAGCCGGTCTGAGGCCGAGCACGCGCCGTTAGCTCAGTTGGTAGAGCAGCTGACTCTTAATCAGCGGGTCCGGGGTTCGAAACCCTGACGGCGCACTCTAGCGGGGTTCATCGACGCCGGTACTGCACGCATGATGCGCTGCAGTCCGACTCACCGACTCACCGCCCGCCCCGAATGTGTTGCCCCGGGCGACGGTTGGCGCAGTTCGGCTCGCACTTCCAGATTGTCGCCGGCAGGTTCGGCGCGGCCGCGCCCCGGTTGGCGCAGCTTGGCAGTCCGCCGCTCGACGGCGGGACTACTGTTTTGACGTGACCCCAGACCGCGACCACCCCGAGTCGACGCGCTCGGCGGACGGCGTGGCGGCCGCAGCATTTCAACTCGGGCTTCGGCTGTCCGGCGAAGGTGATACCGAAGGGGCCGCGGCGGCCTACCAGCAGGCCATCGATTCCGGTCATCCACACTGGGCCTCGGCGGCCGCCTTCAGCCTCGGGTTCCTACACGCCGAGCAGGGTGATCCGGGCGGCGCGGCGGCGGCGTATCGGCTGGCGATCGACTCGGAGCACGCCGAGCACGCCCCGATGGCGGCGCTGAACCTGGGCAATCTGCTCGACGAGCAGGGCGACACCGACGCCGCCGTGGCCGCCTACCGGGTAGCCATCGAGTCGGGCCATGAAGAGTCGATTCGGATCGCGCTGCTGCAGTTGGGCGGGCTACGAGCCAGGCGTGGTGATGCCGCCGGAGCGGAGGTCGCGTACCGGATCGCGGTCGCTTCCGGGCATCCCGACGTGCTGCCGACGGCGGCGTTCAACCTGGCGTTGACCCGAGAAGCGCTGGGCGATGCCGGCGGAGCGGTTGAGGCGTACGAGATCGTCGTCGCCTCCGATCACCCGCAGCTTGCGCCGATGGCCGTGTTCAACCTGGCTCTCCTGCAGGACAAGGAGGGCGACCTCGATGAAGCGGCGGCGGGCTACCAGGCCGCGATCGACTCGGGCAATGCCGAGCACATGCCCAAAGCGGCGGTCAACCTCGGGCTGCTGCGGGAGAAACTCGGCGATTTCGCCGGCGCCGCGGCGGCCTATCAGCAGGCGATGGACACCGGGGACGTCGACGCGACACCGGTGGCCACCATCAACATGGCCAAACTGCACGAAAAACAGGGTGATGCCACCGGGGCGGCCGCTTGCTATCAGGCCGCGATCGACTCCGGCCATCCCGAGCATGCTCCGGAGGCGGCCAATGCGCTGGGGATGTTACGGGCCGGGCAGGGCGACGCGGACGGGGCCGCAGCCGCCTATCAGATCGCGCTCGACTCGGGGCATGCCGACCACGCGCCCGCGGCCGCGCTGCGATTCGGGATCCTGTGGGCCGGACAGGGCGAGGTCGCACGCGCTGCGTCCGCATTTCAGGTGGCAGTCGACGCGCGAAATAGCGAGGTGGCCTCGGCCGCAGCCTTCGGCCTCGGCACCCTGCGGGCCGAGCACGGCGACATCGCCGCCGCGCGGGCGGCCTTCCAACGCGCGGTCGAGGCGGGCGACCCCGTCTGGGCCCTGCGGGCACAGCAGCGGTTGCAGACCCTTCCGCCGGACGCACGTCGCCGGTCGATCTTCCGCTTTCGCCGCGACTGAATCTGGCTGCGCGCGAAGGTAACCGGGCTGCGGGGGGCTGCGGGTCAGCGGCCCGTCGGAGCGACGATCCGCCGGGCGGCCTCCACCACGTCCGCGCGGCGCCGGGCAACGACCTCGGGATCGCTGGTCCGCGCATCCGGATGCGGCGACAGCGCCCACGACAGCCCGACCCCGAACAGCAGCACCAATAACTCCATCGGCTGCCAGCACGGATCGACATACCCGGCGGCCTGCGCTGCTTCGATGGCGTGAACGTCGCGAGCCGGTACCGAATCCCACTCGTCGGCCGGCGGCGGGTCCAGAGCCAGGCCCTCCAAGTTGGCCCAGGTGATCATGCGCAGATGCTCCGGACGCCGGCGGGCCAGGTCGTAGATGTCGCCGACGAATTCCGGCACCGCGTCCGGGCGCAGGCTGACGGCCGCGAAGAACTCGGCGCTGTCGGCCGCCACCACACTGCGAAACAGCGACTCTTTGTCACCGAAATGCGCGTAGAGCCGCTCCTTACTGGCGTTCGCAGCCCGGGCGATGCGGTCGATCCGGGCGCCAGCCAGCCCGTAGTGGGCGAACTCAGAGCGCGCGGCATCCAGGATGGTGCCGCGGAGTTCATCGGTGCTGCGCACGTCACAACCATAACAGACGAACTAGTTCGTTCGGTATAGTGGGCGGCATGGCTCCTTTTCCGCCCCCACGACGCAAAGACATCGAAACCCGGCCCATAGACATCGACGCGGTGATGAATCATCCACCGCGGGTAGCGAAGTTACGCACCGCGCTGGACAAGCTGCAGGGCGGCATCGCACCGCTGATCGACCTCTACCGTCCCTACGTCGACGGACTGGACACCCTGCCCGCCGACGGCCGATTCCTGTTGGTGGGCAACCACACTCAATTCATCGGCGGCGAGGTGCTGCTGGTCCCACACTTCGTGCGGCGCGCCATCGGCGCCCGGGTACGGCCCCTTGCCGACCGCCGCTTCGCCCAGCAACCCGGGTTCGGCCACGACGTGATGACGGCCTACGGGGGCGTCATCGGTGATCCCGAAACGGCGCGAGAACTGATGCGGCACAACGAAACCATCCTGGTGTTCCCCGGCGGCGGCCGTGAGATCGCCAAGTTCAAAGGCGAGGAATACACCCTCAGATGGGGCACCCGCGCCGGGTTCGCGCGCCTGGCGGTGGAGAACGACTACCCGATCGTCCCGGTCGGATTGGTCGGCGGCGACGACGTGTACAAGAGCATGGTCACCCGCGACAGCCTGCTGGGCCGGATCAGCCGGGCCGTCAGCGCCCGGATGTCCGGCGACGCCGACATGGCGATGCCGTTGATGCGCGGTGTCGGGCCCACCTTCATTCCCCGCCCCCAGCGGATGTATCTGCGCTTCGGCAAACCCATCGTCACCACCACGCCCGACGGCGTGTCGAACGAATATTGGGTGGCCTCGGTACGGGAGCAGACCCGGCAGGCGCTGGAGGCCATCCTGGCCGACCTGCTGGACCTCCGCGCCAAAGACCCATTCCGCGAACTGAATCCGCTGGCCTGGACCAGCGCCGTCGCGGCGAGCTGAGCCGCGCCGACCCGCGGTCCTACGGCTCAGCGTGCGCCGCGGCCGGCGCTCACGATGGCCGTCAGCTCCTCGCGGGACTGGGCTCCCACCCGCTGACAAGCGTGATAGACGTGGCCCTCGACGGTGCGCACTGAGACCACCAGTCGTTCGGCGATCTCGCGGTTGGACAGGCCGGCGACCACGAGCTCGATGACGTCACGCTGGCGGCCGGAGAGCGGCAGACCTACCCGGCTGCGCAACGCCGGCGTGTCCAGGCCGCCACATTCGTCGGCCAGTTCCCGCGCCAGGGCCGCCGCGTACAGGCCACGTTTGCTTCGTTCATCGCGGGTGAACACCGCGGCGGCCTGCGCCGCGGCATCGGCGGCCGCAGCCCGATCACCGATGGCCCGGTATTCGTTCGACGCCGCCAGTAACCCGTCGCCATCGTTGGCGCGCAGCGATTCCGCATGCCGCGCAACCACATCGGCGATCGGTAACGACAACACCTCGGCCAGTTCGCGGGCGCGTTCGGCACCGCAGCCGTCACCCCACTGGGCCGCCGCCTGGATACAAGCCAGCTCGTGGGTCGGCTGGCCACGCTCACGCGCCTGCGCGGCCGCGGCACGCGCGGTCTCGACGGCGTCGGTCAGGCAACCGCCGGCCGCAGATGCCCAACCCGATGCCAGCGCCAACCCGGTGTGCATGAACAAATAGTCGGGCGGCACACACGACCGGGCTTGGGCCGCCGCATCATTGGCGGGTGCGGGCTGGCCGAGCTTGGCGTGCGCCTCTGCCAACGCGAAACAGCTGGCCGGATGCAGTCCCGTGGTGACGCCGTGCCGCTGCACCCCGGCCTGCGCCTCGTGCAGGAGCCTGGCCGCGTCGGCGGCGGCACCGCGAACCAGTTCGGCCTGACCCAACAGGAACGCCAGGTTCGCATAGGCAAGGCCGGGAACGTCGCGGGCTGACTCGGCGAGCTGTTCTGCGGCGCTGATGAATTCATCGATGCGGCCGGTCAACCGGCAGGCCCGGCCGTATACGGCACCGAACCAGAACCGCATATGCGATGCCTGAAACGAGGTGGTGGCGCGACGCAGTGCCGCGTCGGCAACGGCTTCGAGGTCCTCGACGTCGCCGAGCGCCCCCATCGCCATGATCAACGCAAGCGATGCCATCATGGCGTGAAAATCCGGCAGTTCCGCAGAACCCAGTGCGGCCCTGGCCTTCTCGACGGCTGCCGCGCACCGCGCCGATACCACGTCGACGCAGGCCTGCACCGCGATGCGCTCGGCCCGTTGCGACGGCGTCTCCGGTGTCCGCGCCAGGCCATCGAGGATCGCCGCGGCGTCCTTCGGGCCGCCCAGCATCCAGACCAGGTTGGCCGCCCGCACCGTCGCCCAGTGATGAGCATCCTCGTGGCCCGCGCCGATCTCGCGTAAGGCCGTCTCCGCCTGCTCGCCGCGACCGAGCAATACCAGGTTCATCGCCCGAACGCCGACCGCATCGGCCAGCCCCGCTTCGGCGGCGGCGGTCGCGAAACGGTCGGCCAAGGTGAGGTCGAGCAGCGTCATCGCATGCCGTGCCGCTTCCAGATAGAGCTTCGGGTCGGGGTCGAGATCGGACTCGAGGGTGAGCAGCGCCCGGCGCACGGTCGCGCGCATGTCGGCGTCAGTATCCTTCGACAGCCGTCGGGCCAACTGGCCCCGAATTCTGGACAGGTACATCTCGCCCGCCGTGGCGCGGCGGAGTTCGCCGAACAGCGGGTGTGCCAGCCGCGCCATCAGCCTGTCGGCGGTGCGCTCGATGCTCACCAGTTGCATCTGCTCGGCAGTCTCCAGTTCGTCGCGACCCACCAGGCCACACAACACGTCGACCGGCAGTGGCTCACACTGCGACAGGGTATCGACAACTAACGCCAATTGCGTTGTAAGACAACTTAACTGCCGACCCACCGCGTCGTGCAGGCTGGCCGAGACCGCCACGTCGTCATCCCACATCCACACCCCGGCCGCCTGCCGAATCCGGCCGGCCGCGACCTGGGCGCTCAGCAGCTGGCGCAAGAACAACGCGTTTCCCGCGGTGAGTTTCCAAAGCCGATGGGCGCTGCGGGAATCGACCGGTCCGCCCAGCGTGTTCTCGATCAGGCCGCGCGTCGACTCATCGGTCAGCGGTGCAAGCTCCAGTCGAGCCAACAGACCGTCTTTCCATAGGGCGGTGACCGCGTCGGGCTCCTCGCCTCCCGTGCGCACGGTTACCACCAGGCGGGTCCCACGCGACTGCGCCAGCTGGTGCACCACGAGCGCGGACAACCCGTCGAGCAGGTGCGCGTCGTCGACCCCCACCAGCGTGCGGCCCTGCCGCTGTTGGGCGACAAACGAATTCGTGACACGACGCACGTTGGTCAGGGGGTCGCCGATCCCGTCGCCGAGCGACCCGATGAACGCCCCGAGCGGCAGCGGGCGCGCTGACTCTGTGCCGACAATCCAGTTCGTGCGCTGGCCGCTTGCCTCGGCTCGGCGAAGGACTTCACGGGCAAGGGCGGTCTTGCCGACACCAGCGGCGCCGGCGATCACCACGCCGCAGTATTTTCCCGCCCCGCCCAACGCACGGTTGATGGCGGCCAGCTCGCTGTCCCGCCCTGTCAACGGATCTCCGCTGATCACACGGCGACTATAACCGTGCGTTCCTCACCAGACGAGACAATTCATGGACAATTTCGCGCCTTGCGCCCAGGGCTGCCCCCCTCTCCAGTCCTGGGCACGGCGCCGAAACTCCTACAGCCGATCCATTTCGCGCGACATGGAGGCGGATTCCAGGAAGGAATAGCGCTTCGGGTAGACCCGCCGGGGAGCGCGGGGTTGTCAGGTGTCGCCGACACCATCATCCTGCGCACCGCCATCGCGACCACGGAGGGCGCCGCGTACCACCGCCGCGCCGTTGTCGGCTCCGGCGACAGCACCGTCGCGGTGCTGAAGGCAACCTCTTGCACGGTGATCAGCACCGGCGTCGACGCCACGACCTCACTGGTTTCGGTCTCGGGTGCGCCGCCGGCCACGGGTTCAACTGCTGCGGTCATTTCGGGCCTCCTGGGTATTCGAATCAGCTGTCTGGCCGGCGGTCGTTGCTGGCGTCCCACCCTCCAGTGCGTTCAGCTTCGCCTGCAGTGGCCGTCATGAACCGCGTAGTGGACTACGCGTACCGCCGGAATGCCGTTACGCGGCGGGCATCCGGGCGCTACGAAAGGCGACGGCGGATGGGGCGCTCAACTCTGCCGGTCGGTGCGCGACCCAGACAACAACCGGCGCGCCGCCAGATCCAGCACGTAGCCGATCACACCGATGACCACGATCACCGCGACCACCTGGCCGTACGCCAATTGGTCTCGGGCATTGAGGATCTGGTAGCCCAGACCCGAACGCACGCCCAGCATTTCGGCGGGAACCAGCACCACCCAGGCGATGCCCAGCGCGACGCGCAGCCCGGTCTGCAGGTGCCCGCGGATGGCCGGCAACACCACGACCCGGAGTTGTTCGACCCGGGTGGCGCCGAGCGAGCGGGCCACCTGCAGATAACCCGGCTCGACGGCGTGCACACCGGCAGCGGTGTTGATCAGGATCGGCCACACCGATGCCGCGGCGATCAGGAAGATCACCGGCTCGTTGCCGATTCCAAAGAGCGCCACCGATATCGGCGCCCAGGATAGCGGCGAGATCATCCGCAGAAACTGCACGACGGGGCGGGTGGCGCGCTCGGCGGTATCGTTGAGCCCGATCAGCAATCCGGCCGGAACGCCGAGCACCACGCCGACCAGCAAGCCGATCAGCAGCCGCCACAGGCTGACCCCGGTGTCTGGCAGCAGCACACCGCGGTTGAACAGATCGGCCAGCGATCGGATCACCCGGTCCGGAGTGGTCTCACGAAGCAGGGACTGCGCCGGGGCCAGGACCGCGGTCGCCAGCCACCACAATGCGACCGCCGCCCCGATCGCCAGCGCGGGCGGCCACCAGCGGCGCACAATCGCACCGGCGAAGGCATGGGCCGAGGCGGTCGCAGTATCCAGGGTCATCGCGGCTGCACCTGTTCGTTTCGGGTCAAATCGGAAGGCAGACCGAAGGATTCGGGTCCGCCGTGGGTGGCCAGCGCAGCCCGTACGAAGGTGTCGTCCACCAGTTCGGCATGCACGGCCGCGGGGTCAAGTCGGTCCAGGAAACCACGATCGCCGTCGACGACGGTGTCGTGCATGGCCTCCACCAGCCGGCGGGTAAAGCTCGGGAACGGAAATGGCTGATAGCCCAACCGCTGTGGTTGCCATTCGGGGTGGACGATTCGGTAATCCTGGGGCCGGTAGGTCAGGGCGGTCTTGATCGCGGGCAACGGTTGGGGCAGGTACGCCCCTGTCGACAAGGCCGTCGCGGCGGCGGGCCGGTCGGTGTTGATACGTTGCTGTGCAACGACTATCGAGTCGACCAGTGCGGCGGCCGCTTGCGGACGATGCTCGATCAGGTCGTCGTGGGCCAGCACGACACAGCAGGCGTGATCGCGCCACACGTCGCCGAGGAAAGTGTGGATGCGGCCGATCTTGCGCACCTGCGCCATCGCGTTGAACGGGTCGGCTACCACGTAGCCGCTGATGGAACGGTTCGCCAGCGCCGGCACCATGTCCGACGGGCTCATCACGATCAGCTCGACGGTGCGGGCGCTGCGCGAGGCGCTGCTGCGCACCACCGGCACCAGGTCGTGGGCGCGCAGCAGTTGCTGCAGGATGATGTTGTGGATCGACCACCAAAACGGTATCGCCACTTGGGTTCCGGCCAGCTGCCCGAGGTCGGTGATGTGCGGTGCGACGGTGAACGCCGACCCGTTGGTGTGGTTCCAGCTCAACATCTTCACCGGACGACGCAACAGGAAGCGCAGTTGGATCGCGGTCGGCATCAGCATGTGCACCGCGTCGACCTGACGGGTGACGAACGCTTCGGCCAGCGACGCCCAGCTGCGGAACAACACCGGTTTGGCCGCACTGACCACGCCGGGCTGATACAGCCCGGCAGCGTGCGCGATCAGCAGCGGCGCCGCGTCCGTGATGGGTAGATAGCCGATGCGGAGCTGCCCGGTGGTGTTGGTGCGGTCGGCGGCGGCGGCGTGGGCCAGGTCGGCGATCCCGGCCAGCCCGCCGGCCGCGGCCAGCGCGCCGGTCAACAACGACCGCCGCGAAAGCGCACTCGTCACTGTTCGACCAGGCGATACTGGTCGAGAATTTCTTGCCGCAGCGCCTCGTTGCCAGGTCGCCACTCGCGTCGGATCCGTCCATCGGCGCCGAGCAGCACCACCCGGCTGGCCAGCAGCAGCGCCTCGTCCACATCGTGGGTGACCAGGACGACGGTGATGGCAAGTTCGGCCGCCAGCGCACCCAGCCAGGCCTGCAGGTCGGCGCGGATGGCGGGGTCCAGGGCGCTGAACGGCTCGTCGAGCAACAGCAGCCGGGGCCGGGTCGCGACCGCACGGATGATCGCGACGCGCTGCGCCTGGCCACCGGAGAGCTGATCGGGGTAACGGTCGGCGACGCGCTCGAGGTCGAACCGGCGCAGCAGTTCTTCGGCGTACTCGCGCTCAAACGACGCCTTCTGCGCGGCGAACCGCCCCGCGAGCAGCACGTTCTCGCCGGCGGTCAGCCAAGGCAGCAGCAGCGCCTGCTGGAACACCACCCCGGTGTGAGGCCGCGTGACGCCGTGCGCGTCCGACCACTCGACCGTTCCCGACGTCAGCTCCTCCAGTCCGGCGATCACCCGCAGCAGGGTGGACTTGCCGCTTCCGCTTCGCCCCAGGATCGCCAGGAACTCGCCCTCGTCGATGGCCAGGTCGACGTCGGCCAGTGCGAGGCTGCCGGCGTCAAAGCGCTTGTGGCCGCCGATGATTCGCACCGTGGCAGCTCCCACGTCACATTCCTTTCCGACGCCCGTCCCCGGGCTGGTCTGCGGCCCGGTCCTCGGGCACGGCACAGGCTGCACGGTGCCAGTGCGGGCCTGCGCTTGTCCACGCGCGCCGGCGCGGCCGGACCCGCTGAACCCCAGCCTCCTGGCCGGCCGGAGCGGCTCTCCCCCGTCGGCACAATCCGGTTAAAGACTCTGTGTCACAACGTATTTGAGCAACGTTCCACATGGTGGCGATCGATCGCAGACGACTCCGGCCGGGTCGGCCCGGCCAATGGGATCGCGCTGATCGCAACATGGTCTTTCCCGGCTGGTCTCGCCCACCGAAAACTATCCCACTGAGTCGGCAAAGGACCTGTCGCGCCCGCCTCGCAGCAGGTACTTTTTCCTGGCACCCGTCGAAGGAGCCGCAATGGGATTCATCCAGCCCAATCTGCCCGTCGTCGACATCCCCGAGTGGAGCAACGGCACTCGCTCCGAGCGGGTGATACCGATGCAGCGGCACATCGCCGAGAACGGGTTCGGCACCCCGCTGATCATGCCGGTGATGTACGGCGTGAAGATCGTGCTCTACATTCTGGGCGCCTGGATGTGCGCGTGGTCGACGCCGGGCATCGGCGGCTTCACCGACGTCACCGCGTGGTGGACCGAGCCGATCGTCTTCCAGAAGGTTGTGCTCTACACAATGCTGTTCGAGGTCGTCGGCCTCGGCTGCTGCTTCGGACCGATGGCTGGGCGCTACTTCCCGCCGATGGGCTCGATCCTGTACTGGCTGCGGCCCGACACCATCCGGCTGCCACCGTGGCCCGACCGGATCCCGCTGACCAAGGGCAGCAACCGGACCCTGCTGGAGGTGGTGCTCTACGCCGCCCTGCTGATGCTGCTCTTCGTCGCTCTGCTCTCCGGCGGTACCGGCCCGATTCCGGCTCTGGACACCACCATTGGCGTACTCCCGAAGTGGCAGCCGGTCGCGGTCTTGGGCGTGCTGGCCCTGCTGGGCCTGCGCGACAAGATCATCTTCCTGGCCGCCCGCGGCGAGGTGTACGCGCCGCTGACGCTGGCGTTCCTGTTCACCGGGGCCGACATCGTCGTCGGCGCCAAGGTGGTGTTCATGGTGATCTGGCTGGGTGCGGCGACGTCGAAGCTGAACAAGCACTTCCCGTTCGTGATCTCGACGATGCTGGCCAACAATCCGTTCATTCCCTCGGGGATCTTGAAGCGGTCGTTGTTCAGGCGCTTCCCGGATGATCTGCGGCCCAGCGCATTATCGGGTTTCATCGCGCACTTCTCCACCGCGGTCGAGGGGTTGGTGCCGCTGGTGCTGTTGTTCTCGCACGGCGGCTGGCCGACGGCCATCGCGGCGTTCGTGATGGTCGTGTTCCACCTCAACATCCTGTTGGCGTTTCCGATGGGGGTGCCGTTGGAGTGGAACGTGTTCATGATCTTCGGCGTGCTGTGGCTGTTCGTGGCGCACGCCCATGTGGGGCTGTCCGACACCGGCAACCCGTGGCCCGTCGTGCTGCTGTTCGCGGTGGTGGCCGGGACCGTCGTGATCGGAAACCTGTTCCCGCGCAAGGTTTCCTTCCTGCCCGGGATGCGGTACTACGCCGGCAACTGGGACACCACGGTGTGGTGCGTCAAGCCGTCGGCGGACGAGAAGATCCGGATCGGGTCCAAGGCGCTCGGCCCCATGCAGCATCTGCAGCTGGAGCGGCTGTACAAGAGCAAAGAGGATGCCCTGATTCCCATCCATCTGGCGTATGCGTTCCGCGGCATGAACACCCACGGTCGCGCGCTGTTCACCCTGGTGCACCGGGCGTTGGCCGGTTACGACGAGGACGACTACAACCTGTGCGAGGGCGAGGTGTTGTGCTCGATGGTGCTCGGGTGGAACTTCGGCGACGGGCACCTGCACAACGAGTGCCTCATCGAGGCGCT
The DNA here is from genome assembly GCA_021654635.1 of Mycobacterium kiyosense. Classification (NCBI taxonomy): domain Bacteria; kingdom Bacillati; phylum Actinomycetota; class Actinomycetes; order Mycobacteriales; family Mycobacteriaceae; genus Mycobacterium; species Mycobacterium kiyosense. Next base: position 1,935,590 of record AP025179.1, on the reverse strand, counting down.
GCAGCAGCGTTGCGGCTTCGAGCCAGGTGAGGTACGAGTGATCATCCTCGACTCCCAGCCGATTCAGACTCAGCGTCAGGAGTACCGCCTCGTCGACGCCGCGACGGGTGAGTTCGAGCGCGGCTACGTCGAGGTCGCCGACATGGCCGAGGCGCAGCCGTGGGCCGACGACATCCCGATCCACGTGACCAGCGACTCAGGATTGCACGCATGAACAGCGCATTGGTCACCGGCGCCTCCACCGGGCTGGGCCGCGAACTGGCGGCCTTGTTCGCCGCCGACGGCGTCGATCTGGTCGTGGTCTCCAGCGAGCGCAGTGCCACCGAGCTCGCCGCGCTGGCCGACGAACTGCGTTCTGGCCACGGGGTGCGCGCCGACCCGATCACGATGGACCTGTCGGCACCGGGTGCCGGAGCCGACCTGGTGTCCCGCGTCGACGACCTCGGCGTCGACGTCGAGTACCTGGTCAACAATGCCGGGGTAGGGATCCTCGGGCTCAAGATCCAGGAGTGCGACCCGGCTGCGGTGTCGAGAATGGTCCAGCTGAACGTGGTGACGCTGACCGATCTGACGACGCTGTATGCGGCGCGGATGGTGAAGGCCGGCCACGGCGCGATTCTCAATATCAGCTCGATCGCCGCCTACGTCATCCCACACGGTCTAGAGGCCGGTTACTCGGCCAGCAAGGCCTATGTCCGCAGCTTTTCTGAGGCGGTGGCCTCCGACCTGCACGGCACCGGGGTCACCTGCACCCACCTCGCCCCCGGCCCGACCCGCACCGAATTCGGGCGGACTGCCGGGGTGGGCGATTGGGCACGTCTGGACCGCTTCATCATGGACGCCGCGCCGGTGGCCAAGGCCGGATACGAGGCGATGCGGGCGGGCAAGGTCACTGTGATGCCCGGTCTGGGGAACAAGGTGATGCGGGTGGCGGCGCCGCTGTCACCGTCGCGGCGGATGAAAGCGCTGATCTCGGGCTATTTCGTGGCGCGCCACTGACTGCCCGGGTCAGCGGTTGCGGATCCGGTGGATCACCACGATGACCGCGACGACGCTCACCCCGGTCAGCGATACCGTCACGATGGGCTTGTTCAGGAACTCGAACACCTTGGCCTTGACGTCATCGGCTAGGCGGCGAGGATTCGCACGCTCAGCAAGCGAGTCGACGGTTGCCGCCAGCTGGTTGCGGGCTTGGTCGATCTCCTGCTTGATGGTGTCGGGATCGCGGTCCGCCACGTGTCTGTCCTCCAAGTCAGGCTGGTGCACTGACGAACTACCCTAGTGCCGACGCTCCGGTGACGAGAAAGGGATGCACCTTGACCGAGAACACCCGCTTGGCGCCCGGCGACAAAGCGCCCGCGTTCAGCCTGCCCGATGCCGACGGCAACAAGGTTTCGCTGTCGGATTTCAAGGGACGCCGCGTCGTCGTGTATTTCTATCCGGCGGCCTCGACACCCGGCTGCACCAAGCAGGCCTGCGATTTCCGGGACAGTCTGAATGAGCTGAACGAGGCCGGTATCGACGTGGTCGGCATCTCCCCCGACAAGCCGGAGAAGTTGGCGAAGTTCCGCGATGCGGAAGGATTGAATTTTCCGCTGCTGTCGGATCCGGACAAGAAGGTGCTGGCGGCCTACGGCGCGTTCGGCGAAAAGATGATGTACGGCAAGAAGGTCACCGGGGTGATCCGCTCGACGTTCGTGATCGACGAGAAGGGCAAGATCGAGGTCGCGCAGTACAACGTCAAGGCGACCGGACACGTCGCCAAGCTGCGGCGCGACTTGTCGGTTTAGGGACCAGTCACGCACGTCGCTACCGGTCCCCGTTGTGGTGCTGAGGCCCCAGCGCTAGCGCGCCGACTACGCCAATTTGGCCAATCAGCCTGTGCCGCTGCATAAATAACGCGTTCACGCTTCCAGCTCAGGTTGGACAGCCGAGACTTGTCGGACCCCGCTGCTTTGATGGGGTCATGTCTTCGAGCGCATCGCCTGCCGTGGCGGTAACTCCCGCTGAGCGCCTTGAGGTGCTGTTTGAGGAGTTGGCGGAGCTGACCGGTCAGCGTAATGCGATCGATGGTCGGATCGTGGCGATCGTCGCCGAGATCGAGCGCGACGAACTGTGGGGGTCCACCGGCGCACGGTCGGTCTCGGCGTTGGTGGCCTGGCGTACCGGCTGTCCCCGCGCAACGCCAAGACCATCGCCGCGGTGGCGCATCGCGCGCGGGAGTTCCCGCGCTGCGTGGCCGGTCTGCGCGAGGCCGGCTCATGGATCAGGTCGGTCGTGCCAGACGCGCCGCCGACGGCTCCGATGAGCACTACGCCGAGCTGGCCGCGGTAGCCACCGTCTCCCAGTTGTGCACCGCGATCAAGCTGGAGCCGCGACCGGAGGACCCCTGCCCCGAGCCACGCCCGGGTCCGCAGCGCTCGATCTCCAAGACCGGCGACGAGCAATCCACCACCTGGCGGATCACCCTGCCCCATGCTGAAGCCGCCCTGTTCGATACCGCCCTGCAGGCGCACCTGGATGCGCTGGTGACCGACTGGAAACGCGACCACGCCGCCGCCGCAGCATCCCAGTGCCCCCCGCTGCCCGACACCGTGGATGCGTTCCTGAGTCTGGTGACCCGCCGGCAGGACACCGAAGTCGCGCGCGCCAGCTGCACAGCAACACGACCGTGATCGTGCACCTCGACCTCGACAAACCCGCCGCCGCCCTGCACCTGGGGCCACTCCTGTCGGCGGCCGAACGCCGGTACCTGACCTGCGATGCCACCTGGGAAGCCTGGTTTGAGCGCGACGGGCAGGTCATCGGCGCCGGCCGCGAGACCCGCCAGATCAGCCGCCGGCTGCGCCGCGCCCTAGAACACCGCGACCGCTGCGTGGTGCCCGGCTGCGGCACCCGCGGCCACGCCCACCACCTGCAGCACTGGGAGGACGGCGGGCCCACCGAACTGCAGGTCATAGGATTGTTAAACTACCCTCATGTCTGTGAAATCTGCTGGTCAGCGTGTTGGGGTGGGGTCGGCGGCGATTTATGCCCGGATTTCCTCGGATGTGGAGGGCACGGGGTTGGGGGTGGCGCGGCAGTTGGAGGATTGCCGCAAGCTCGCCGCGGATCGGGGTTGGCCGGTCGGGGCCGAGTACGTCGACAACGATGTGTCGGCGTTTTCCGGCAAGCCGCGACGCCAGTACGCCCGGATGCTGGCTGATCTGGCATCAGGTGATCGTGATGCGGTGATCGTCTACAACTTGGATCGGCTGCATCGGCGTCCGGTGGAGCTGGAGGAGTTCGTCACGCTGTGCGAGTCGGTCGGTGTGCGCGATGTGGCGACGGTGACCGCCGACATCGACATGGGTAATGATGACGGGCTGTTCATGGCCCGCATTTTGCCGGCGTTCGCCGCCAAGGAGTCCGGCCGCAAGTCGGCCCGTATCCGCCGCAAAATGTTGCAGAACGCCCAGGCCGGGTTGCCACACGGTTCAGCACGCCCGTTCGGGTATGAGGCCGACAAGATCACCGTGCGCGAATCAGAGGCCGCAGTGGTCCGTGAGATGGTGGACCGGTATCTGGCGGGCCAATCGCTGCGGTCGTTGACGATCTGGCTCAACGAGTCCCAGGTCGCGCCGAGCGTGGCGGCATCGTGGCAGACCACCGCGGTGCGCCAAGTGTTGTCCTCGGGCCGTATCGCCGGGTTGCGCGAGCATCGCGGAGAAGTGATCGGTCAGGCGGTGTGGCCGGCGATCATCACTCCAGTGCAGCGGGATCGGGTATTGGCGCGGATGGCGGCACGCTCGGTGACCAAGACCCGCACCGCCCGCACCTACCTGTTGTCGGGGATGTTGCGCTGCGGACGCTGCGGCAACCGACTGTATTCCCAAGCTCGGCACAGCAATCCGCAGAATCGGATACGCCGCTATGTGTGTTTGAAGGGGCCGGATCATGGTGGGTGTGGCCGGTTGACGGTGGTCGCCGCCCCGGTCGAGGAACTGCTGGCTGAGGCGGTGCTGGCGCGGCTGGATTCACCGCAGTTGGCCGACGTGTTGGCCGGCAAAGCCACCGCTGATGCTGATGTTTCCGCGTTGGCCGCCCAGGTCGATGCCGATCAGGAACGTCTTGATGAGTTGGCCGGCTTGTATGCCGATGGGGCGATCACGGCGCGGTGGATTGCGGCGCGTGATCCGATCACCGGAACGCATCACGACGGCGCGAGATATTGCTGCGGCGACTGACACGACGGCGGTGTTCGAGTTGGCCGGGACCGGCGGGGTGTTGCGCACCGACTGGGACGGAATGGATTTGGGTCGCCAGCAGGCGATCGTCAAAGCGGTGTTGGATCACGCCGTGATTGCACCGGGCACACCGGGTGCGCGCCGCCTGGACATCGACCGGGTGGCCCCGGTGTGGCGGGTCTGACCCGACGACGTCGGCGGGCGATCGGCCCCAAGGAGCGTGGCGATCAGTGGCGATGACGGTCGGGTCGGTCACGGTGACTTCGGCACGTCGTGGCGTTCACGTGGTCAACCGCGATGAACTCGGGCCGCTCATGAAGGGCAGCACGCCGGGTCACTACTGCTAGCGGCGTCTCCGTCGCGCGTCACCGGAATTGTTACTGGTCATTATCCGGCACCCGGCAGCATGGGCAGGATTATCAGTGGCGCAGCGGGATTCGGTGACGCAACGATGCGGGCAGCGATGTGACGCAGGGCTGCGGAGACGACCAGCACCCGGTCGCCGGCGCTGGCGTGTCCAGCGTAGTCAGGCCTCCCAGAACCTCAGTCGAGCGCCGTAAGGCCGCTGGTCGAGACCCGGTCACCGCGCCGCCGTTTGAGTTCCGTTTCGTTGCGTTGCGTCTTTCGTTACTTGCTGGCGGGTCCAGGTGGCGCCCGGGCGGTCCGCAGGGCGCCCAAGGTGGTGGAGAAGTGCCGGGATTTGGTGGTGATGTGCCCGCGATACCCGAGGGTGTGCAGCCAGCGCCCGATCCCCGCCACCGCGCCACTACCGTGTTCGGCCAGCTCGGCGATGGTGGCCAAGATGGCCCGCACATGCTCACTGACATCCAAGCCGGTGATCGCTTCGGCGGACAGGCGTCGCGCGGTGATCCCGAAGTCGTGCAACGATTTGGTGACGTATTTCGCTAAATAGGCGGCGACCCGGCGCGGTGAAAGCCGCGACGATGCGCCTGTTACTGTTCCCGGTACGGTGGGATCGTGTGCAGCCGTGCCTGTTTCGGATGCCAATGCTTGAATGTCGATTTGGGTGCCGAACCGCAGCGTGCGCACGCCGTCCCGGCGGGGGTCATCGCCGCCGGCGGGTATCTCGATGCGGACGCGATCGGCGGCTTGGTGAATCAGAGCGGTCAGCTCGGTGGCGGTGATCGGTGACGACCAGCCCGCATCCTGGCCGACTCTGGAACGGGGCTCCCCACCACCCCGAGGGGCGGCGGGGCCGTCACTGATGTGATCACCTGACGCGGTGGGCCGATCACCGGGTGGGTCGAGGCGGATCAGTGCGTGAATGTGCGGGATGGCACGCACTTGCAACTCCACCATGACAAACTAACCCGCACCGAATCCGTAGAAAGCCAAACTCGATGCGCGGTGATGGCGCGTCGTAGTGCGATGGTTAAGCGCCGCCACAGTTCGGGCAGATGCCACGTGAACAGCACATGCCCGAGATAGTCATAGCAGTCCGCGCACAGTGGCTGACCCACGACGGGATCATCAACGGCATGACTCGTGTTGCAGTGCAGCGGGTTTCCGTGTCGGCAGTGCTGTGTCGTGACGCGTGGTGTGCGTGCGTGGCAGGTGGTTCCGGTAGCGTTGTGCACGGCCCCGTAGCCGGGTGCGGTGAGCGTGGCGAACACCTGCGGACGATCGGCAACCTCACAGGGTACGTCGTGGTGGCCGCCGGCGGCGCCGGCGTGTACCAGCTGCCAGGTGTCGCGGGCATACAAATCTGCACACGACGGGCAGACGGTGGCGCGACGGTTGTTGCAGCGCGTCCACACCGCATGTTGGCGCCCGGCCGTGTCGGCGCCGACGAGCTGGATCGGGTGGGCGCAGTAGCCGACCGATTCCACCCGCCGCCACCACGACCCGAAACCGGGTGAGGAGGCGCGGCGGCACATCTGGCTGATCACCGCATCCGCATCGATAGTGGTGGGCAGGCCCGGCAGCACGATCACCGGGCCCGGCGTCGTCAAGCTGTTCACCGATTTCCATGTTCGCCGGGGCGCGGTACCCGAAAAGTACGGGCCAAAACGCTGATGTCGCGGTCGGTGACGTGAAAGGCCCGGACCCGTGCCGGGTCGGCGGTGCCGTCGATCATCACGTAGCCGATCCCCGGGGTGGCATCGGCGATCAGGTCGCATTCGGCGCCGGCATCGCGGGCTCCTTGTCCGAGCACCATCGCGGTCTGGGTGGCTTCGGTCATGCGCAGCCCGATGCGCACGGTGAACAGTTGGCGCACCGGCAGGGTGTCTTTGGCCGGGTCTTGCACCGCGGCCACCACCGAAATCCCGACCGCCCGCCCCTGCGATAACAGCAGCCCGAGTAGGTGTTCGATCTCGGCACGCAGTTTGCGGTCGCTGACATAGGCGGTCAGCGCGGCAATCTCGTCGATGATCACCACATACAGCGGCTCGCCGACAGTGGGGTTGTGCAGTCGGGTGTGCCCGCGCAGCCGGGCGGCGCGTGCGTGCATCAGCTCCACCAGCTGCCGCAGCAGCTCCACGGTGGGTTGCCCCATGTGATAGCAGAACCGGGTGAACAGCGGTGCGCCGGCGCCGAGTTCCATGCCGCCTTTGGGGTCGATCACCCACAGCCGCACCCGCCCGGTTTTCACATGGGGTGCCAGCCCGGCGATCAGCGACCACAGCACCGAACCCTTGCCCGCTCCGGTGGCACCGGCAACCAGCAGGTGCTGCCCGAGCACCGGCAACGTCCACCAGCGCCGTGATTCGGTGACCCCGACCCGCACCGCGCCCAGATCGACCTCAGTGGCCGGGGTTGGCATCGGTACCGCGATCGGCTGGCCGAGCACATCACCGCGGCCGATGATGATCCGCAGCTGCCCCGGCGCCGTGGCGCGGATCGTCAACCGCTGCGCACCCCAGGTCGCCGCCAGCGGGGCGCGTTTTGCCAGTCAGCAATCGACTGGCCGGTCACCACCGCGCAAGCACAGTACGTCGGCATGGCGGCCGATCCGCACCGACTCACGGCGAAGCTGGCGTGCGCTCACCGGATTTGGCGGTCAGCGTTGCAGGGCGCACACCGATGCCCCAGTTGCGGTGATACCGCCACCACGCCCAGAACCGCTGCCGCGGCGGGTTGGTCACCCACCGGCTAAACGATGACGGCTCGCATACCGACCAGCCGACATATGCCGCGATCTCCGCGATGGCGGTCAACGCCGGCCCGCGCCCCGTGGCTGACGGTGACCCAGAGCGCCACGATGACCGGGACGCTCAGGACGGGGATCGCCCACCACGGTAGCTGTCCGGCGGCTTTGACTGCCGCCACGATCCAGCTCACCGGTCAGTCATCGTCGGGTGATGGATTGTTGTTGTGGGGCTTATTGTTTAAATTATTCGGTATGACGGCCTACTTTCTACTGACGACGGAAAAAGGAAGAGGTAGGGTGCCAGCCCGGCAGCCCCGACGCGCTGGTGTGCGCAACTGCCGGGCCGGCATCCGGTTACCGGGCCTGCTGGCCCGTCTTGACGGTCGCCGTGGCGGGGTCGGTGGCGGTGATGGATTCGGCGCGATACGCGATGCCCGAGCGGCCGTCTTGCGACCACGGCAACGCCACCAGACCCGCTACCGCCACCGGCTGGCCGACAGTGACTTTCGGTTCACCGACCACGGTGACCGCCAGCACTTCGCCGCCGGTGGCGTCAAGGGCGATCAACTGCACCTGCCACAGCGCTTGCCCGGTGGCCTTGTCGACGCGTGGTGCCCCGGTGTCGAAATTGGTGCGCTGCTCAGGAACCCGCGTGCACAAGAACGTCACGCCGCTCGTGTCGATTCTCAGTTTCATGCCGGTGCTGTCCTTCCTCGTTTGTTTTCCCGCGGGTGTGTTCACCCGCCAGACAAGGAAGCGCCATCCCGCGATGCGCCAGGAAGTGATAGGCAGTGATAGCAGTGATGACCGCAAACGCGCACAGGTTGCTGACCTGCGCTGATATATGCGGCATGATCGAAGTCATGGCCGCAGCCGACCCGATCCGCGCACTCAACGCGCAGCGGCTCAGCGCGGCCCGCAAGCGCTACGGCTACAGCCTGCGCGAGTTGGCGATCGAGGTCGAAAACGTCCGCACGCTACTGCGGGGATGCCGACGCCGCCACCCAGGAGTCCCTGCGGCGAAGAAATCGCCCAGATCGAGCGGACTGGATGCTCCGGCCCGATGTGGCGCGAAGACCTCGCCGCGGTGTTCGGCGTCGAACCCGACGAGATCTTCAGCGTGCCGATCACCACCGACCTGCCGCACCCGCTGCTGCTGCAGAAGTGCCGTCGACCGTGACGTAGTGGCCGTCATCGCCGCCCAGCAACATGCCCCACATCCGAGTGAGCACCTTCGGCCCCCAGCACGCCGCTGGTGGAATCCTGATCTGCTCACCATCAGATCGCTTGATCGTCCACGCGCCATCACAGGTCAAAGCGGAAATGCGGCATGCTGCCGGGACTACCGCCGAGGTCGCCGGGTGGATCGCCCAAGATGTCGGAGATCACGCCGCCGCGGAACGACTCACCCACACCGCCGCCTTGCACCTGCGTACGGCCGGCCCGGCATTCAACGCCATGATCTTGATGCATGATCAACATTCTCACCCGCACAACCCCGACCTGGCCGCCGCGTTGGCCGCTGATGCCGCCGAACTCATCGACGGCCACGACGTGGGCCGTCTGGCCGCCAGCATCGCCCGCCAACAGGCCCTCGCTGAGCTGGCCAACAAGAATGAGCGGGCCTTTCACCTACCTACTGCCGCAGCCCTCGAACTCGGTGACCTGCAACCCCACCCGCACGATCATGCGATCTACGCCCACAGCCTCGTCGCGAAATCGCCTCCGGCTACCTACGCATCGGTGACAAAGCAGTAGCGCTGCTCGCCGGGCACCATCACGCCTGGACATCACAACAGCATCGCGACCAGACCGTGGCCGACATGCGACTCCTGCACGCCTGGATCGCCGGCGGAAATACCAAAGCACTCGCTGACCGGCTTTTGGCGATCCCGGGCTACCTGGCCGCGCCTTCCCAGCAGGCCAGATCGCATCTCGGCCCAGGCAGGCATCGTGCGGGAGCGCCGGCGACGAAACAAAGACTCGATCTGCAACAGCTCGCCCGGCCGCATCAACGCCACCCAAGGGTCCTCCCGTGAGCCGTCGAGTCATTCCCGACAGCACCAGCACAGACCCCGCAACCGCCCGCCCCGTCGCGGTGCTGCCGGTCGGCTCATTCGAACAGCACGGCCCCTACCTGCCGCTGGGCACCGACACCCTCATCGCCAGTGCCATCGCATCATCAATCAATCAGCACCACAGCGTATTTCAGCTACCACCAGTCACATTCGGCTGCTCGCATGAACACGCGGCCTACCCCGGCACCATCAGCATCAGCGCCACCACCCTGGCCGCGATCGTCGCTGACATCATCGAATCGCTGGCACGCCAGAACATCGCCGGGCTGATCGTCGTCAACGGCCACGGCGGCAACGCCGTGCTGATCAACGTCGTCCAACAAGCCAACCACCCCAAGAACCGTCAGGTTGGGCTCTACCCCAGCCGCGGAGCTGAACCGAAGCCCGCGCCGCCGCCGGAATCCACAGCAGCAACCACGACGACATGCACGCCGGCGAACTGGAAACCTCCATCCTGCTCGCCGCCCGCCAGCTACCGCGAGGGATGGCGATAGCGACCACACCGCCAACGACCGCCGCTACCTGACCAGCCTCGGCATCCACGCCTACACGCCCACCGGCGTCATCGGCTCCCCATCCCAGGCCAGCGTCGCCAAAGGCAGCAGTGTCCTCGCCCACCTCGGCCGCAACGCCGACACCCTGATCGGGCTGCTCACCACACGTTGACCAGCAGAACAGACAACTCGGCGGCTACCTCCGGGCTGCGCTGCGCTCCCTTCGCTTTCCGTCCGCTGGCGCTCCCCGTCCCACGCCGGTCGCTCACTGCGCCCTGCGTCGCATGAGCACCAGTGCCACCAGCCAGTGAATACACCCGCAGCGTTCGTGCGGCTGCCACCAGGCCAACGACGCTTGCGCCTATCGCTCCTGGCCAGCACCTTCACCTGACCCGCGTCGGCCCGCCGCCGCACGCTGCCGAACACAGTCCCCAACCTCGCGCGTGAGGAATTTCTTTACTGGTATCGAGTCACACCCCCAATAACGCTGTAACGCTCGGCTCGCCCCGTGGCACTCATCTTCCGGTAACTGGTCGACGCACCGTCGGCCCTCGAACAGCTGAGGAGGGCGCAATATGCCCGCAAACAATGACACCGTCGATAGGACGTCACTCGACGCAACCCTCACCCGCATCGGAAGCGCGGTCATCGCTTCTGGACTAAGCGCTCGTTGATCGGGTGGATAGGCGTTCTGAAATTCGCCTACGAGCAGGGATCGGAAGCCGCTCGTCGCCAACAGTCCCTTCATGAGTTGGTTGTACGAGTTCTTCTCGGTGACGACATTCTCATCGTTACTCGGTGTCGTCGAGGTCACGGCCGCGGTTCTACTGGTGGTGAAGCCCTGGCTACCGAAGGTCTCCGCCGTCGGTAGCATCGTTTCGATCGGCCTCTTTACGGCCACGATCAGCTTCCTGTTCACGACCCCCGGAGCCATGGAGTCCGCAGAAGGCGGCTTCCCGTGGTTGAGCATGACCGGTCAGTTCTTGATCAAGGATGTCGCTCTGCTGGGGATTGCGTTGTGGACGCTGGGCGATGCACTCAGCAGCGCGAAAGTTCGTGACCGTGTCTGACCCAACGCTGGACTTCATCGGACTACGGGCATTGTTCATCAACTGCACTCTCACGCGGACGCCGGGGGTCAGCAACACTCAGGGGCTCGTCGACGCATCGGCGGGCATCATGGCCAAACATGGTGTGGCCGTGGATGTCGTGCGGGCCATCGATCACGACATCGCAGTTGGGGTTTGGCCCGACATGCGAGACCTCGGGTGGTCGGTAGATGAATGGCCGAGCATCTTCGAGAAGGTGCTTGCCGCACATATCCTCGTGCTCGCAGGGCCAATCTGGCTGGGCGACAACAGTTCTATCATGAAGAAGGTTCACGAACGTCTGTACGGCGGTTCGCACCTACTCAAATGACGCCGGTCAATCCTGTACTACGGCCGGGTCGGCGGTTGCCTCATCACTGGCAATGAGGACGGAGTGAAGCACTGTGCGCAGAACGTTCTGTACACCCTCCAGCACATTGGTTACACGATCCCACCGCAGGCTGACGCCGGATGGATCGGAGAAGCCGGACCGGGACCCTCATACCTCGACCCCGGTTCCGGCGGTCCGGACAATGATTTCACCAACAGGAATACGACGTTCATGACATGGAATCTGCTGCACTTCGCGCGAATGCTGCGCGACGAGGGCGGCGTGCCGGCCCACGGCAACGACCGACGCGGGTGGGAGGCGAGGCCGATTCGACTTCGCGAACCCAGGCTGTGGAGTACCGTCGTTAAGCGACCATGATCACCAACGACGGCTTCGGGACGAGGGGCACCTTGATCGCCGCGCTTCGTGCGGGCGACGAGGGCGCCTTCGCCCGTCTGGTCGACTGGCACACACCGGCAATGCTGCGGGTGGCGCGTGGGTACGTGCCGAGTCGAGAGCATGCCGAGGACGTCGTGCAGGAGACGTGGATCGCGCTCCTCAAGGGCTTGGAAAAGTTCGAGGACGGTCATCCTTGCGTACCTGGCTTTTCACGGTTCTGGTTAACATTGCCAAGTCAGGGTCTCAGCGGCGCAGGCACGTTGACACTCAGATCAAGGCATTCACGGGCGGCTGCGGTCGGCCCGAGCGATTCCGTGCTGCCGGCGGCCGAGTTGGCCGAGCACCAGGAAGGCGACAGAACGCCGACGCCTTTCCCGGACACTCCCGAAGGCTCGCTCTGGGCAGCCCGAACTCACGCGTAGCTCCAGAGTGAGCGCGATACCCTGCCCTGAAACGCCAGCGCATCGTGGTGACGCTGCGCGACATGAATGCTCGATTCCGACGGGGTGTGCGCCTCTCGATATCAGCGCTGCCAACCAGCAGGTGCTGCTGCATCGCGGCCGTGCGGTGATTCGGCAGACCCTCGAAGATTATCTGAGGGAAGCGTCGTGAAGCCACTGGACTGCAACGAACTCGTCGAGATGATCACCGCCTATCTCGACGGGTCACTCGATCTCGAAACGCGGGCTCGGTTCGACGAGCACCTGCTCGACTGCGACGGGTGCGACAACTACCTGCAGCAGTTTCGGGTCACCATCGGCAGGGTCGGCCGGATCCGTAAGGTCGAGCTGGCGCCGGAGTTCCGCGCGCAGTTGCTCGACGCCTTCAAAGACTGGCGCTGACAGCCCGTTCGAGCACAACGTGACGACATCCGGTCTGGCGAACCGATCTGTGCGCGCCCAATGAGTGTCGATGACCACGTCGGCTGCTTGTAACGCCTACGCCACCCGCCGACACCACTAGGCATCGACGCAGAAGTCGTCGCGAGGGAGGAACAGGCCAATGAGGCATATCGTGATCCATGGCGTCTCCGGCCTGCCGGATTCCGGCCGGCGTACCGTCGTGTCTCCGACGTGCCTGAACACCCTCGGCTGGTTGCCGAAATCTGGTGCTGCGACTCACCATCGGCTTCATGTTCTTCAGCGGTGCCATCGGCAAGCTCGGCGATCTCACGACGTTCACGCAGATGTTCGCCAACATGGGCATCCCCGCAGCGGGATTTCTCGCTCCCCCTCTACACCGCGGTGGTTGGAATTGGTTGGCGGTGCGGCATTGATGTTGGAGCACTCGGCACCCGCGTCGTGTCACTGGTGCTGGCCGGGGACATGGTCGGCTGCGTTGATGCGGACATCGGCCCGGACCTCGCGCACAAGCACCGGGTTGGTGGGATTTCCTGAGCAACTTGTTTTATGCCAGGTGGCTCCTGGTGGGCCTGCTGACGTGGCTGACATGCGTTGGATCCGGCAAGGCCGGCCTGGACGAGCTGGTTAACCGATGCGCGCCGCGTACTGCGGACTGACCGCCGGTGTAGTTCGATCTGCGGCCCGGAGAACATGCTGCGCAGGCGACCGCGCCGGGCGCGATACGAAACCGGGGTGGCGCAACGGCCGCCGCTCGTCGCTCGCTTACCGTAGAGGTCATGGCCACCGATCCCGAACCCGCGCCGCCGCGCGCGACGGTGGCGACCACCGAGCGGGGTCAACGCACCCGGGCAGCCATCATCGACGTGGCGGCCACGCTCATGTACCAGAACGGCGTCTCCGGAACCTCTGTCGACGACATCCTGGCCGCGTCGGGCACCGGCAAATCGCAGCTCTACCACTACTTCAGCGACAAATCGGAATTGGTCGCGGCGGTGGTCGAACGCCAACTGGAGCGAGTGCTGGCAGCCCAGCCGGGCCCCTAGCTCACGTCGACTCCATGAAGGGCATTGAGCGCTGGGCACGTGAAGGTGGTCCTTCGCCTGCCGGCAACCCGGTGGCCCGTTCGCCTGTCCCCTCGGTTCGACCGCTGCGGAGTTGAAGAATGACCCGGCGTTTCGCCCAGCCCACAACCGCGGCGTTCCGCCGGTGGGAGCAACCGCTCGCCGAGGGCCTACGCACGATGCGTGCTCGCGGCGAGTGGGCCGACGGGAGAACCCGGACCGGCTGGCAACCGCCCATAATCGCCGCCCTGCAGGGCGGCATGTTACTGGCACGGATCAACGGGGACCTCACGACGCTGCGCGACACTTTGAACGCGGCGGTGGACAACATTCGCCGTCGCACCGTGCCGCCAAGTGACCGCGGTTCATGCCGGACGACTCCGGCCGACAGCCGCCACTGTATCGGCCTGCATTCCCAGCAGCAAACTGTTTTTCCGACAGTACAATAACGTTCGGGCATGGTGATGATGCGCGTCATCACGAGCACCATACTGGACGGAGCAGCTTTGCAGATTCTTCCACCGCCTGACCAGTGTTTCGCTGACCTTCACGGACTATCCGTTCCACCCACTACATCGATGTGGCCAGCGGCGATGGCAACACCATCCTGCGGAAGTGCACTACGTCGGCGAGGGACCTGCCGACGCGCCGCCGGCTTGCTGCTGCTGCACGGTGAGCGTCGTGGTCATTCCTTTACCGCAAGATGATTCGGTGATTACCGGCACGGTTGCGCGCAGTGGCGATCGACTTGGTCGGCTTCGGCCACAGCAATCAAACCCGGCAGTCGGGACGACTACGCCTACCAGGCTCACGTCGGCTGGACCGCGCTGCCATCGAGGCGATCGGACTCACCGATATCACCCTGGTTTGCCAGACTGGGGTGGGCTGATCGGGTTGCGCCTAGTGGGTGGAGTCGATCGCTTTGCCCGCGTCGTTGCCGCCAACACGTTCTTACCTACAGGAGACCGACGTCTCGACAGGCTTTCTTGCTTGGCAGAAATACAGTCGGGAACCCAACTTCGACGTCGGCAAGATCGTCAGTGGCGGCTGCTCGAGCGGCGCTCCACCGGCAGGATCACGCCGCCTACCGACGCTTGAACAGTATTTTTACAAGGCCGGCGCCCGGCAATTCCCGATACTGGTGCCGACCAGCCGGACGGCGCTGCACGCAGCGTCAGGCAGCATGGGACGCGCACAGGACGCTACGACAAGCCGTTTCTGTGCGCATTCTCCGACCAAGATCCCATCACCGGTGGCGCCGACGGGGTGCTGCGTTCGTTGATTCCCGGTGCGCACGCCTACGAACCCGTCACGATAACCGGGGCTGGACACTTCCTCCAAGGAGGACAGCGTGAACTCGCCTCCGCGGTAGCCACTTTCATCGCTGCTGCGTCCATGATGAAGCCCATTTCAAGCGAAATCCCTCGTGCGCGTACTGGGCGGTCGGTCATCTGGTGATGTATCGCAACGCAGGCGACGACGGGCAGCTGCAAACGCCAGACAAGCAGCGAGCTTCGCCGATCGCTGAACCGCAGAAAAGGCAGGGCTTGCCGGCAACGTTGTCGCGGCAGCTGGGAGTCGCGGGTTCGACCAATCGCGCGCAAATTGGTGTCTTCGCCGTATTCGCGGCTCATGCTCTGGTGTTTTCGTCGTGGGTGGCCCACATCTCTCACGTTAAAGGGCGACTTGGGACTTCCGACGGCGAGCTGGGCGATGCTCTGCTGGGTGCTCCTTTGGGTGCTTTGCTGGCGACGACGCTGTGCGTCTGGGTGTTGCCACGCTGGGGAAGTCACCGTCTGGTCCCGGTCACGGTGGCCGGCTACGCGGCGTCCGGGCCCCTTCTGGGTCTTGCCAGGTCCGAGATGGAGCTTTTTCTGGCGCTGACGTGTGTGGGTTTCTTTTTAGGCGGACTGGACGTCGCGATGAACGTTCAAGCCGCTGCGGTTGAGCGTCTCGCTGCGAGCCCGATCATGTGTCGCTTCCACGGGGTGCGCAGCGTCGCCGTGTTGCTGGGGTCTTTGATCGGCGCGGCCTGCGTGAGCGCGGACGTGGACCTGGCTGCGGCTGACCGTCATCGGCGCCATGGTCGTATGTGAGTCCTGCCGCTTTCCGCGGCGCTTGCTGACCCGGCACCCTCGCCGGTAAGCGAAGACCGACGGCCTCCGCGGATCTGGAGAAGTCCGACCGTAATGATCTTGTCGGCCGTCGCGTTCGCGTCTTTTCTGTGTGAAGGATCCGCATCCGACTGGTCGGGCGAGTATCTTGGCCGCGTCGTCGGCGCGGCGCCTGCCGTGGCCGCGCTCAGCTACGTGCCATTCACTTTGGTGATGGCCGTGACGCGGTTGGGTGGCCGCCGGCTGTACAGGCGCATATCCATCCGCCGGCTGCTGCCGACATTGGCGCTGTTCGCCGCCGAAGTGCTTTCGTGGCGACCGCCGATCTTACGGCGACTTTTTGTCAGAGGTTTGCGGCTTTAGGCGCGGGAGTGGCGCTGCTGGTGCCCGCTGCGATGACGGCCGCATACTCCCCGAGCGACGCGGGAACCGCAATTGCCTTGGTCGCCGCCATCGGCTGGGTCGGCTATCTCATTGGTCCACCGTTGATCAGCCCAACTGGCCCAGCGGGCCGAGGCTGTCCGTGGCGCTGGTCACCGTCGGTCATGATGACGCTGGTTGCGATCGCGATCCGATTCTGGCTCGCTTTCGAGCACGCGGGCATTCCCTGCGGACAACGTCAACCATGACGGCGAACGCCGGGGGCCAGGTGAGTCGAATATCTCGGAACTTTCTCGCAGCCTGGTGAGCCGCAACCGGGTGCAGCCGGCGCAACTCAGACGCACTGCCGGTGGCACGGTGGTTGGGACCTCGAGGAAAGCCCGCTATGACACATTCTGTTGCACCCGGCTGGATCAGGACCGCCTGCCCGTTACCGAGCTGGCCGATTCGGCGGCGGCGGCGCGCTACCTACATCACTCGCGGGTGTTTCACCGATGGCCGGTCGGGGCGGGTCGGTCTGGAGGTCGAGGCGCACTGCTTCGACCCGGGTGCCCCCGCCCGCCGACCGGGCTGGGAAGAGATCACTGACGTTCTCGACGCGCTTCCCCCGCTACCGGGCGGCAGCGCGTTCAGCGTGGAACCTGGTGGCGCGGTCGAGCTGTCCGGGCCACCCGCCGAGGGCGTACTTCCAGCCGTAGGCGCGATGGCAACCGACCAGGCGGTGCTTCGATCGGCTTTCGGCAATGCCGGGCTGGGTCTGGTGTTGTTGGGCACCGACCCGCTACGCGGGTGAGCGCGTCAATCGGGCGCGCCACCGCCGCGCCGCGGGCAGATTCTTCGTCGCCGGCAATACCGCTGCCGCTGGTGCGGCGATGATGACATCGACGGCATCCATCCGTCAACCTCGACGCGGGACCGCAGGCCAGGTGGGCGGCACGACTACGGCTGGCACGTTGGGTCCGACGATGATCGCGATCACCGCCAACTCGCCGTTATTGCGCGGGAAGTTCTCCGGCTGGGTGTCGACCCGGCAACAGGTGTGGGGCCGCCTCGGCTCCGCACGTTGCGGACCCATCCAGCAGGCCGACTGCGAGGATCCGGCCAGCTCCTGGGCGCGCTACGCTCAATGCGGTGATGGTGCCTGCGCCCCGACGCCGTCGCGGTGCGGCGGCGTGTATCTTTCGCCGATTGGGCCGACGGCCGGGTGCTGCTGGGCGGGCGTCGCCCCAACACCGCCGACCTCGACTACCACCTGACCACTCTGTTTCCGCCGGTGCGCCCCCGCGGCCGACTCGAGATCCGCTACCTCGACAGCGTTCTCGACGTGCTCTGGCCGGCCGTGGTGTTCACGCTGGTGACTCTGCTCGACGACGGTTGCCGCCGAGGCCTGCGGCCAGGCCGTCGAACCGGTCGCCGCGGGCACAGAGCCGCCGCCCGAGATCGGCTGACCAGCGGCTGCGCGCGCGGCCGCCGAGCGGTGCGTGGCCATTGCCGCCGAACGAGTACCCGCGCTGAACTCGAAGATGCGTGAGCAGGTTGATCCTGGCGTCGAGCGCGACCGTTGTCCGGCCACGACCTGACCGACCGGGTGATGGAGCGTGGCATCACAGCCACGGTCGCTGAGCTGGCGCACGAAGGATGGTGACTCTCCAACCGCCGCGCCCCGTGGCACGGCCGGTCTGGTACCGGAAAGGACTGCTATGACGGTAACCCTGTCGAACCACCTGGCCGTGGACTCCGCCTACGAGGCACTGCGTCGCGATGTCTTCCGTGGACTACAAAAGACACCAGCTGCCGCCCAAAGTGGTTTGCGATTCGTAGGCAACGGGTGTTTGATCGGATCACCCGGCTGCCCGAGTACTATCCGGCTCGCGCGGAGACACAGATCCTGTCGGCACGTTCCGCCGAGGTTGCCGGCGCTAGTGCCGGCGGACTCCTGGTCGAATTAGGGAGTGGTACCTCGACGAAAACCCGGCTATTGCTCGACGCGCTGCGCGATGCCGGCACGCTACGCCGGTACGTGAGCCGTTCGACGTCGACGCGAGCACGCTCTCGGCGTCAGTAGCTAAGATCCGCCACGACTATCCGAACATCGAGATCCATGCGGTCTGTGGTGATTTCGAGAAATACCTAAGCGAGATCCCCGTTAAAGGGCGGCGACTCTTCGTGTTCCTGGGCTCCACGATCGGCAATCTCGCCCCCGAGCCACGCGCCGAATTCCTCGCGGCACTGGCCGCCGCGATGCGATCGGGTGACAGCTTGCTGCTGGGCACCGACCTCGTGAAAGACCCAGGCCGGCTGGTGCGAGCGTACGACGATGCCGCCGGGGTGACCGCCCGGTTCAACCGCAATGTGCTCGCGGTGATCAATCGGGAGCTCGACGCCAATTTCGACCTCAGCGGCTACGCGCATGTCGCCCGGTGGAATGTCCGGGCCGAACGCATGGAGATGTGGCTGCGGGCTGTCGGCCCCCAGCGGGTACACGTCGGCGCCTTGGACCTGACGGTCGAGTTCACCGCCGGCGAGGAGATGCTCACCGAAGTTGCGTGCAAGTTCCGATCCGAAGCGGTGGTCGCCGAACTCGCCGCGGTCGGGCTGGAGCGCACCCGGTGGTGGACCGACGACGCCGGCGACTTCGGTCTCGCACTGGCAGTGCGGTAGACGCCAGGCAAGAAAAAGTCGAGAAACCGGATGATGATGAATTACCAAGGCATTACGCCGCTCTCGCGAGTCCGATCCCGGTCGCGTTCGGCGCTGGCCCCCTCCCGAGGACTGCCGTCCATTTCCGGAGGAACCACTTTTCCGGAGAGTCTTTGACGGCGTGGCCAGTTGTGGTTGTCGCGGCTGCGCCAGGTATCGGGACCTTCGGAAGTTGGCGCAACTACTCACTACGCGGGAGAAGACTCATCGGCGCGGCTTCGGAGGATTGCCGCCAACTCCCGTAGATCGCTGGCGACGATCTCCGGCTGCGGCAGGCCGGAGATCGGCAGCGGGGCGTTGCCGGCGTGGGTAATCAGCTCGCCGCCGAGCCCGACCGATTGCGCGCCGGTGGTGTCCCAGACGTGGGCGGCGACCATCATGCATTCCGCCGGCGCCACGCCAAGTTCGTCGCAAGCGCGCAGATACACGTCGGCGCGGGTTTGAACACTCGGTGTGAGGCGACGCTGAGCTGGCGCTCGAAACGGTGCCCCAGTCCGGCATGTTCCAGCGGGCTGGCACCGCCCGGATTGGGCGGTGAGTTTGTCAGCGTCACGAGGCGAAAACCGTTGTTACGTAGGACTGTCAATCCATCGGCGACGTCGGGATGTGCAGGAATGGTCAGCATCCCGTGGTCAAGTGTCCGTTCGTCCGCCTCGGCGATGTTGACGCCGTGGACGGAGGCGAGCATCTGCGGCACCCCCTGGCCCAGTGTGAAGAAGTCGACGTAGTGGTCCGAGAGCGTCGCCGTCATCGAGTAGGTGACCAGCTGACCGAACCACGCCCGCAAGCCTCGTCGATCGCCGAAGGGTCGCTCGAAAAACGGTGCGATGGAATCGATGTCGATCAAAGTCTCGTTGACATCGAACACGAGAACAGATGGAGCTGCGATCATCGTCACATCATCTACGGTGTGGTCGTCGATAAAGCCCCGCGTGGTCGGTGACGGGCCGGCACGGCAGAAAATCTTCACCGCAGGGGAATGTCGTGTCCTTGTCCGCGTTCATTGGCGGAACGGGGGCCATGGAAGCGGCGTTCGGCTTCGGCAATGGGGAGGTCTTTGATGCTCGCTTCTCGGCGGCGCATGAGTCCGTCGTCGTCAATTCCCATAACTCGTTGCCGTAACGCGAATACCGCACTGATGGCTGGCGTCGCGCCATTCATATTGAAGCACGGCATTCGGTTCCCGCGGAATTACAGGCTTTTGCGCAGCACGTAGTCGAGTTCGTGTTCCCATTTTCTGGTGAGGAACTCGACGATTGCGGGGCGGCCGGATAGGAATTGGTCGCGGTTGCGCCATACGGAGTGTGGGGTGTAGGCCAGGCTGACGTGGCGGGGGTCGCGGGTATTCCAGGCGTCTTCGGCGGCCTGGACTTTCTGCAGTGCTGTGACGGTGTCGAACGGTGGGGAAGGGGGTCGTTGCTCAGGCACGTTGGCGTTGATCCTCGTTGGTGGTTGTTCGTGATCGTGGCGGGACCGACGACTCTTAGTTCTGGTGGTGGTTCAGGGCGACGACGGGCCAGTCGTTGTCGACATGAGCCAAGACGTTGAAGTAGTTGGTCAAAATGTTGAGCGCCAAGTTGGCGACGACTTCGCCGATCTCTTCCTCGGTAGCGCCGGCTTCGCGGGCAGCCTTGACTTCGGTTTCGTCAACGTCGCCGGCGTTGGCGGCGATGGTGTTGGACAGTTTGAGCAGCGCGGCCACGTGGGCGTCCTTCGAGTCACCCTCTCGCGCCTTGGCTAGCTCGTCGGAGTCCAGCTTGGCGATGTTGGCGCCGATGTAGGTGTGCGCGGACAGGCAGTACTCGCATCCGTTCAGTTCTGCGGTGGCGATCGCGAGCCGCTCGCGCACCGCTGGGCTCAACACGCCGCCGGCGACCGCGCCCGACAGCGCCAGGTAAGCCTGCAGCAGAGTAGGACTGCTGGCCATCACCTTGGTCATGTTGGGGGTCAGTCCCAGCGATTTGTGTACTTGGGCGAGCAGCTCGGCAGCCCGGCCGGTGGCGGCCTCGGGCTCGACGGGAACAAAGTTAGCCATTGCGGGTCTCTTTCTTTCCGCCATCACCTAATGGATGAATATGAGTTCTCTCCATTAGCAATCTACCACTGCCTTCTAACGGGTGCAAGGCTTTCTACCCGTGAGAATGTCGGTGTGTGACGACGGGAACACCCGCGTGGCTCCCGCCCGCCGAGCCGGCGCCGGTTCGCCGGCGTCACCATCACCAGGCCGGCCCAGCCGCAGTCAACATACGGGCGGTGACGCCCCGGATATTGCTTTACGAACACCATTTTGTGACCAGTGTGACGCTCAAAGTCGATGGCGGCCAGCATCTGACAATCCACCAACAGCGATCGGGCCGCCGACGACGGGTCAGATTCGCCGGTTCGTCTCAGCTGCGGACGTTCGGTGGCGCCGTACTTTGGCGCGGTTGCCGCAGATTGCCATGGAACACCAGCGTCGGCGGTGGGCTTTGGTGCGGTCGTAAGAAAATGACAGTGCAGCCAGGGCATTGCCGGATCAGGGTCGGGTCGCCCTCGACGAGCAGGTGCGCCCAGGCTTGTGCGGATAGGACCAGAAGCTGTGTGGGCTGTTCCCAGTGCCGCCGCTCATGCAGCAAGAGAGTGTCATGGTCGGGGTTGAGCTGGGTGTAGCGCCGATCCTGCGCCAGCAGCGCATTCAGCTCGTCAATCACATCAACGGGGAACGGCACCGACTTTTCGCCTGCCCAGTCAACAAGAATCGGCCGCAGCTTCTCCCGAAGAGTACGGGCATCCCCAGCGGCGCCGTCGAGTTGACCAGCGCTGAACAGATCTTCGAGCACTGCGCGGTCGTCGTCGTCGATGAGTCCCGTGCGTGCGAGCCACCGTACATAATTCGCCCCGTCTCCGATCAATTCGATTGGCTCTGAACCTGGGGAAGGCGTGGCCCGGCTGTTCAGTAGTTCCAGGGCCGGGTCTCCCGCGAGGCCGACGATGACATCGAGCGGCTGCATCGGCCTCACCTTCCCGGGCGGATCACCGCCGCACTGGTAACCGCTCAACTACATGTTGACAGGTTAGCAAGCGCGGGTGTAACCTTTGAAACATCTTTTCAGAAGTTACACGGGTGGACTGAGAGCGAGGGTTGCGTGGGTGTCATTAAGCACAAGAAGATCGACGTCGATGGGAACGCCGGATCCGAACCGGTTGCGGCATCGGGCTCGGAATCCGAAGCAACGAGTGCGACCTACCGGGCGCCCTTGGAGATCGTCAAAGAACTCTACGCAAAATTGACCGCCGGCGATCCAAGCGGCGCGCTGGCCCTGATGTCTGACGACATCGAGTGGATCACCATGATGGACTACAAGGTCGCCGGCCGTGGCCCGCAGAAAGTCCTTGAGGGCATGCTGATGCCGGCAATGGAAGAGTGGGAGCCACACACGCTGACGCCGCACGAATTCATCTGTGACGGCGATAAAAGGGGAATCGTATCGGTGGGGGGCGGTTCGGAACGAACCGCGCGACCGGCAAGCACGTGGAGGTCGACTACTCTCACATCTGGGAAGTGAGAGGTCACAAGATAGTGCGACACCGTCAATTCATCGACACGGGCAAGATTGAGCCAGCGCGCCATCTCGGCTGAGGCCGCCGGGGGACACAGGGTGGTGACCCAAACCTGCGTCGTATGATGCCAATCCTCCTCACAGGTCCATGTTCTGGTGAATTTGACATCCCAACTGCGAGAGTCCGCTGATGCAAGAGTTTGATGACGAACTGTTCCGAACAGACACCAGGGCACTCAGGGTCGGCCCGTGCACGGGGACGGCTTGACCAGCTGGAAGAAGAACTCGACGAAATCGCCACGCGCACCGACAAACTGATGACCACCACCTTTGGAGCGGAATCCCGATGACAACCGAGCCAACCTTTGTCTTGGTCCACGCGGCGTGGGCCGACAGCTCCAGCTGGGCACCTGTCATCCATCGACTACAGCAGCGCGGCCACAACGTCATCGCCGCACCGCTACCGCTGACATCGTTCGACGACGACACCGCAGCGCTGAACCGAGTTCTCGAGCGTATCGAGGGACGCGTCGTTCTCGGCGGTCATGCTTACGCCGGCGCGGTCATCGGAGCGGCAAATACCGACTCGGTGACGGCTTTAGTCTATGTCGCCGCGATCGCACACGACGAAGGTGAAACAGTCGCCAGTCTGTTTCACCGCGCCCCTGCGCATCGTCTCGCACCCGCCCTAGAACCGGATCGTCACGGCTTAATTTGGCTGCCGCACAGCGCTTTCGCAGCAGCATTCGCACAAAACGCAACCTCCGAACAACACGCCATGCTCGCCGCAGTCCAGCGCCCCCTCTCACCGACGTGCATCACCGCACCCGCCCCACGGCCCGCCTGGAAAGATCGCACAAGCTGGTTCCTCATCGCCGAAAACGACCGCATGATCGCCGCGGAAACCCAGCACTTCGTCGCCACACGGATGAACGCCACCATCCGTGTCACCGATGCCGACCACCTGCCAATGGTGACCCAACCCGACAGCGTCACCGAGATACTGCTCGCCGCGGCCACCGGTCCGACGGCTGCGTGATAGCGCCACCTGACCCGGCCTGTGCGCTCATCGTCGGTTCAACATGACTGACCAAATACACCCGACCCACCCGACGAGACGTCCACCGCGTAGTGAGTAATTCCGACGGCTGTCGGAGGTCCCGATATCCGGCGCAGCCTCGACGCCTACGATCCGCCACGCCGTCATCGACTCACCGGTCGGGTCAGTGACGCTACTGCGCGACGACGCCGACCGCAACACCACCGACGGGGTGCGTTGGTCAGAGCGGTGCTACCACAAGCGTTTCACTGTCGGCTCGAGAAACGCATGGCATGAGGTAGCTGTCGCGTTCGGCATCCTCAAGGTAGGCGTCGCGGTGGTCGACTCGGCCGGAGACAAGACGCAACTTACACGTGCCGCATGTGCCGCTTTCACATGATGATGCAACAGAGATCCCGGCCGACCGCAGAGCGTCCAGTAACGTCTGCGCGGGCGACACGTCGATAGTTTGATCGGTTGACTGCCAGCGTACTGAAAACGGTGAGCATGCCATGCCCAGGGCATTGACTCCCTGGAAGTTTTCAAAATGCACGCGGCTGGGGCGCCAGTGCATTGTTAGGGCGCGGACTTCGTCCATCAACGGCGTTGGTCCGCAGCAATAGAGGTGGGTTTCATCCGGTTGGGAAAGATATGGCCACAGGTCGAGTCGGCCCGCGCTGGTGCTATGGTGCAGCAGGACTTCCATCCCGGGCGACAGCTTAAGCATGTCATCAAGATATGCCGAATTAGCTCGACTCTTCGTCAGATAGATAAGCAGCCCCGATGCGTCGGTTGTCCTCGCAACCTCTAAAGCCATGGAGCGTATGGCCGTGATACCTATGCCTCCGGCGATGAAGAATTAGGCGCGTGAGGGCGCCAATTGGAAGGAATGTGTTTCGAGGCGGCGAAATGACCAGCCGGTCACCGCGTTTGGTCTGATCGTAGATCGACTGATCCTCCCCGTCGGTCGTGTCACGATATACCGTGATGGCATAGCGAGTTATGACAACCTGGGGTCCGTCGGTGGTAGCTGCGTACCGAACCGTTGGGTGTACGAACGGTGATATGTGCTCCCGCCGTGAAAGGTGGGAGAGCTTGCAGTCCCTCTGGTATGAGCTCGAAACGCGCCAAATCGATTCTGTCAACCGCGTCTTTGCCGCGATCACCACAGAGGTCTCGGATTGATTCATTAAGCTTCACCGTTGCCAGCGTAGGGGATTGACTTGACTGGGTCACCTTGCCGCATAGTCGCGCCGTTAATGACCTCAGCCCAAATCCCAAGGTTGGCATCACCGTAATGTTCTACGAGGAGCCTGGGCACCGCCAGATCGCGAACGGCGGTCGATGGATTGACTTCAGTCGCTGCGCACCGAGGAATGGCCGCTAGCCCGCGTAGCAAGACGTCACCGATAGAAAACTCTTTACCAACTAGCTCTGCTTCAGCAAAGGGTGGTGTGCCTTGGATATAGATGTTTGCCCGAAATCGGCGGTGGTCGATCACGCGTTCGCTCCTGCGTGAGAGGTCGCGGATCGAATCGAGGTTGATGATCGACACGGCGTTCATCAAGGTGTCCGATTTGATTGCCGCGTCGGTGAACCGACGCCCGGGTTCTCGCGCCAGGATCGGCTCTGCTTCATCTGGACAATCGAGTATTCGCGCGAAGAAGCGCTCGACCGCTCGTACACCCGCCCGCGTCGCCAGGTCTTCGTGTAAGACGACGTGCTGGCGTACCTTGACCTCCAAAACCCGGCTGTGAACATCGAGATTGGTTGTGATCCCGGCAAGTCGATCCTCTTTGAGCAGGACAGAAAGTTGCTCTTGTGGATCGCTTTCCCATTGCCAGGACGGTATTCGCCGCCAGGTCGGGCCAACGCCCATTCGCGATCGTAGGGAAAACCGCGGCCGGTCTTCAACGCAACTGATGCCACGGTTTGAGGGGAGAGTCCTTTGATGGGGTAAGACGCGAGCTCATAGACAGTAGCCGCAGCCCCGTGGAATTCGGCGGTCATGATGCTGTGTCAAGGATGTGTTCCAGTTCCGGCGTGGGTGCCAGCAACCGGTGGATGGCTTTGGCGAGAACTTCGGGTTGGTCGTCGGAGATGAATGCACGTGTGTGCGGGATCAGCTCGACTCGCGCGCCGGTGAGCCGTTTTTGCAGTCGGCGGGCGTGCCGACGGAGGAATATGACGTTGCCCGACGCGCTCCAGGCGATGAGCGTTCGGCCCGTGAATCGGTGCAATTGCCGTACGGCGGCGATGGCGGCGCGGGGCCGCGCTACCACCACGATTTTCCTGTCCTGCAACGTGTTACTCATCGTCAGCTTCTCCTCGGGTCTGGATGCCGGAGCGGCTGGCGAATCAGACTTGGTCAGTTCAGCCGCCCGTGCCGTACTGCGGTGGTCGACGAAGGCCTTCCTCATTAGCTCGTGAATATGCTCGGTGATGGTGTCGGCTTCTTCTTCGAGGGCGAAATTAAAGCCGGTGTCGAGCAGCACTACGGTCGCGTCGGGCGTCGTTTTATAGGCCTGGGCGCCGGCGAAGGATGAAGAACGGGTCGTTTGCCCCAGATCGCAAGCAAGGCGGGTTGGCGTTCCCGCAGCCAGGCCTGCCAGTGGGGGTAGCGGGGCGGGTTGTTCTGGTAGTCCCACGCTTGGGCGCACTAATGTAGTCGGCACGCCCGGGCAGGTCCAACACGCGCTGGTCGTCAAAGGCGTGTGCGGGGTCGATGTGCTCGGGATCGCGGGCACCGGCCTGCCATTGCATCTGGGTGCCGGGCAGGCTGACGAACTCGTCGACGGCGGGCTGGCCGGCGTCGCGGTCTTCCCACCAGTTGGCGAGCGCGGCGACGCCGGGTCCGAAGCCGTCGGTGTAGGCGTTGGCGTTTTGGGTGATGATCGCCGCCACCCGCTGGTCATGCTCGAGGGCGATGCGGAAGCCGACCGGGGCGCCGAAGTCGAACATGTAGATGGCGTAGTCCTTAATGGCGAGCGCGTCGATCGTCTTACCGGTGACCTCGGCGAGCCGGTCGAACGTGGGGGATTGGGGCAGCGGGTCTGACTGCCCGAAGCCGGGGTAGTCGATGGCCACGGTGTGCCATTGCTCGGCGAGTCGGTCGATCAGGCGGACGTAGGCGCGGGTACTCGACGGGTAGCCGGGCAGCAGCACCAGCGTCGGCCGGTCGCGGTCGCCGGCTTCGCGGACGAAGACATGCAGATGGTCGATGGTCAGGCTGTGGTGACGGATGGGCGTAGAAAACGATACTCTCCAGCGTTGGTTGCAGATTGGATGGGAACTGGGCGAGGTCAGCGGCGCGGCGACGGACGAAGACGAACAGAATCACGGCGATCGGCAATCCGACCAGCAGCGCGTGATCGACGAGGAAGGCCAGGTAGTAGCCACTTAAGAACGTTTCGCCGGCTGCGTGGCCTAACGGCAAGACCACGGTGTTCATGAACACCCAGATCGCTGCACCGTAGGCCGCTCCAATGGCGGTGGCTATCGGCAGGGTGTGCACCCGGGGTGCGATGACCAGCGCGTAGAAGAAAGTGAACACTGCCGCCAGCGCCAGGTGGATGGCGAACCCCAGCGCCGCGACGCCGATCCCGGCGCGGCCGGTGGTGAATGCGGACTCGCCGAGCAGGCCGCTGGCGATGGCTGCTGCAACAGTGTCTCGAAGTTGAACCGGCGGGCGATCAGCACGTACGCGATGAACGCGAACGCGGCATCGCCGACCGCGGCGACCAGCGTGGCCGCCACGACGCCAGGCCAGGTCCACCCCCGAGCGCGGGTAACGAATGGTGGGTCGACGGTCATGACAGGACTCCTCAACGGTCGGTGATCAGCAGACCATGCTAATGCATAGCTCGAAGGGTAGCGCATTAGGTCATTGAAGGCAACCGTGGTCATCGGGCTCTCAACAGGTATTCCGCATGATCAGAGAGCAACGGTTGCGCGTCGCCACACGCTTAAAATGGCGACGTGAGGATCCAGACGGGACCGACATTGGAGGCGCTGCAACAGGCGGGCTTTCCGATGGGCGGCGAACCGTCGATATCGGTCGACCTCGCCGATACACTGGTCACGGTCACCCAACCGGCCACCGACTTGTTGTCCGATCCCGACCAGCTGCGCCGGTGGTGGCAGCTGCAGGGTGCGACTGCCTCCCGGTGCTATCCCCGATCCCACCGCCACCCGCCGGCTACGCCGCCGTTCGCGACGCGTTCGGCCTTACCTTGAGCACCGCGTGCCGCCAACCGAGTCGCTGGATGACATCAACGCCGCCGCCGCGGCGCACCGATTAGCGCACGGTTGGACCTAATCGCCACCGAGCTGCAGCGCAGCGTGCGTTTGGCACTGTCGGATACGGCGGAAACCCCGCGCTCTATGACCTACCGCCACCGACGCCATAACCGTACTCTGATCCCCGCTACCGCGACCAGTTGCGACGCTGCGCCAACGGATTGCTCCATGCTCTTTCTGGCCACCAATCCGCGCCGCGGCTGGTGCACCGCCAACATCTGCGGCAACCGGGCCCACGTCATCGCCACTACCACCGCCGCACCCACACCACCGGCTAGCCCGGCGGTCTAACCTTCGTGGCGGAAGACCGCCAGTAAGAGGGTAGATTCTCAACTTGCGAGCAATCTGGCCCTGGTCTGCCCCTACCACCGCGCACATCACCGCGGCCTGATCACCCTCACCGGCCCCGCCGACCAACTCACCGTCATGACAGCAGCGGCCGACCCTGCCACCGGATCACTGGCCCGACCCCCCACCGCCGCACCTCCCGACGTCAAACCCTGCACCGGCCCCACCGGCGAACACGCCCAATGGTGGTGGTACACACCCTTCCAACCCCAACCACCACCCGCGTCGTCGAGGAACTAATGGCGGTGATTGCGGCGCGGTAATCGGACGAACGCCGCAATCGCTAGAAATTGCCGCGGGCCGTTTCGCCGGGCATCAAAGCGGCACGGTGGTGCCGGTCTCCGCTTCGGCGAACGCCACCAGCCGGGCCGCCGTGTCGTAATCGCCGGCGACGGCCGAACGTCCGATGAACACCGGATCGCCCCGCAGCCCTCCCCTACCGCTGACACCGATGTAGCTGCCCGGCGGCACCGGTTCGCTGATGCAGAACAGGGTGGGCGCAGCACCCTGGTCGATGTCGTTGCCCAGCCGATCGGCCAGACTCTTAGTTACCTTGTGCGCCAACGACATCAGCCCGGAGTCGGAAAGATGCGAAAGGTTCGAGGCGACCCAACCGGGGTGCGTGAGCTGGCTGACGACCGGTGAGCCCGCCGCACGCAGCCGGCGGTCCAACTCCAGGCCCCACAACATCACCGTGAGCTTCGACTGCGCGTAGGCCCCCAGCCGCGACCACTTGTTGCGGCGCAGGTGCAGATCGTCGAGTCGCAGTGTCGCCGAGCGGTGCGCGTCCGAGCCGACATTGACGATCTGCGAACGCACCCGCGGCAGCAGCAGGTTCGTCAGCGCGAACGGTCCGAGCAGGTTGGTGCCCAGCGTCATCTCGAAGCCGTCGACGGTGTCCTTGCGCCGGTCGGTCAGGGTTCCGGCGTTGTTGATCAGGATGTCGACGTCTCCGTCGATCAGATCGGGGAAGGCGCGCACCGAGGACAGGTCGGCCAGGTCGAGCTTGACCACCGACGTCGAGCCTGCGATCTGGGCGGCACGCTGCTCACCGAGTTCGGTGTTGCGCACCGCGAGGATGACATGTGCGCCGGCGTTGGCCAGGGCGCGCGCGGTTCCCAGGCCGACGCCGTTGGTCGCTCCGGTCACGATGACTCGCTTGCCGCTCAGATCGCCGAGCCGGGCGGGAGTCCAGGGTAACGTCACAACGGCCAAGAATAGTGGGCGGTTCTATGAAAGCCACAGCGGTTCTGCCAACATGGTCTGGGCTCGGTTGGGCACCTGCTCGACAGACAGTCAGGAGCGGAATCGAACGTGAGTGACAGCGCCGTAGCGATCACGAACTTGATCTACACCTACGCCGAACTGCTCGACGGCGGCGATCTCGACGGTGTTGCCGCGCTCTTCCGGCACGGCCGCATCTGCGGGGTGGAGGACGGCCCACCAGAGACCGTCTTCACCGGCATCACCGGCGTGCGCGCCATGTACGAGATGAGCACCCGGCTCTACGAAGACGGCACCCCCAAGACCCACCACAACACCACCAATGTGCAACTGCAGATCGACGAGGCCGCGGGCACCGCGCGCAGCACCTCCTACTACTGCGTCACCCAGGCCACCCCGGACCTGCCGTTGCAGGTGATCGTGACCGGGCACTACAAGGACACCTTCCAGCGGATCGACGGCGTCTGGTGGTTCGACAGCCGCACCATGTTCATCGACCAGGTGGGCGATCTGAGCCGTCACCTGAAGTTTTGACCAGTGGACAACTCAGCCGGCTTCGACCGCGCGGCGATCATGGCCGACGCGCAACGCAAAGAATCGCTGACGGATTGGGGCCCAGGCGAATTCGAGGAACCGCTGCAGGTGTTGCTGGCCGACTACGCGCGGGCCGAACTGAACGCGATCGGCACCCACATCCTGCGCTCGGGCCTGGTGCACAGCCTGCGGATGCGGCTGCGCACCCAGGAGTGGGTCCGGCGGCACCCGGAGATACTGGACGAGCAGGTGCAGGCACCCATCGTGGTGGTCGGCATGATGCGCAGCGGAACCACGCTGCTGCAACGACTCCTGGCCGCCGACCCGCGCTTGAGCTGCGCCTACGGCTGGGAGGTGGTCGAGGTCGCGCCCCGGCTCGGCTACCGGTTCGACGGCCAAGGTGGCCCGGACCCACGCATCGCCATCAGCGAAGCGCGCGAAGCCAAGTCGCGCGAACTGGCGCCGGAGTTGTTCACCATTCATCCGATGTACGCGCGCGAGGCCGAGGAGGAGATCGTCTTCCTGGCCGACGCGTTCCTGTCGCACGTTCCGGAATCCGGCGCGAACCTGCCGCACTACCGATCCTGGCTCGACGCACAGGATTTCACGCCGGCCTACGACTACCTGCACCGCATGCTGCAGTTCCTGCAATGGCAGAAACGACAGCGTGGCCAACAGCCGCGCCGCTGGGTGCTCAAATCGCCTGCCCACCTTGGCTATCTGGACTTGTTGCGCGCGCAGTTCGAGGATCTGCACCTCGTCCATATGCACCGGAATCCGCGCACCACCATCGCCTCCGGCGCCGGTCTCAACGCCACTCTGCACGCCATGCACGCCGACACCGTGGACCGCGCCCGGGTGGGCGCGCAGTGGCTGCAGCGGATGGGCTGGACCAACGACCGGGCCGTGGCTGCCCGGGACGGCTGGGATGACGATGCCGCACGGGTGACCGACGTCGGGTTCGACGCCGCGGTGGCCGATCCGATCGGGCAGGTGGCCCGGGTCTACGACGCCGTCGGTCTCCCGCTGAGCGCGCCGGCCGAGGACGCGATGCGGCGCTGGCTGCGCGAGCGGCCCCGGGAGCCGGCGCGTCCGGCCTACGGGCTGGCCGAATACGGTCTGCGGCCCGAACAGGTCGACGAGCGATTCAGTCTGTACAACAAGCGTTTTGCAGAATTCATCGACGAGAGGATCCATTGATGCTCGACCACCCGGTCGCGACGGCATCCCAGCACGAGCAGGAACTGGCCGCCCTCGAACTGATCGAACACCCTACCGTCAGGGCCGCCTACGAAACCGTTGCGCAAACCTGGCTGGGCCGCGCCAAGGCATCCGAGGCGATGCGGGAACGCTTCGACGACGCGTTCGCCGAGGTGATGTTCTCGGCCGCGATCTGGTCGTCCAATCAGGACAAGTTGCGGCCCAAGGTCAGTTGCATCACCCGGCTGGCCCACCCCGTCGACGGCCGCCGCATCCCCGGATCACGTTGGGGCATCGACAATCCCGACAGCGTGTACCGGGTGATCCCGATCTCCGGGGACGAACGTTACGAAATCCACGGTCGGGTGGGCAAGAACCGGATGACCGAGAACTACTTCACCCTGTGGGACGCCGACATGGGCACCGTCGACGTGCTCAACGGACGCACCATGGCGGTCGACTCCGACGGCAGCTACACCATCACCATCGACTCCGAGCCCGCCAACGGGCGACCCAACCACGTGCGCAGCACGCCCGAGGCGCACGAGTTCTACATCCGGGACGTGCTGCTGGACTGGGGCCGCGACGACCCGAATCATATTGAGATACAACGACTCGGCGGCCCACCCGAAACGCCGGCCCGCACGCTCGACGAGCAGGCCGAGGCGACCGCGGCGATGATGGCCTACTTCGCCAACTTCACCGGCAGGCTCAGCCACGGCGTCTACAAGATGCCGGCCAACCACTTCGACCTGGCGTGGTCGGCGGACAAGGACGGCGCGATGCGCAACCAGTTCTACGTGATGGGCCGCATCGACCTGGCCCCCGACGAGGTGTTCGTGGTCGACCTCAACGCCGGTGGCGCCGAATACTTCACGGTGCCGCTGAGCAACATCTGGGGCACCACGCTGGACATCGTCGACCGCACCGGCAGCCTCAACAAGGCGCAGTCGGTGCCCAACGAGGACGGCACCTACACCTATGTGATCTCCCCCGAGGATCCCGGCCTGGCCAACTGGATCGACACCGACGGGCTCCGTGAGGCCGTCCTGACCCTGCGGATGGCCGAGTTCGGTGAGACCGGCCCGCGTGCGGGTCTGGGCGCGCACGGCCGGGTGGTCAAACGGGACCTGCTCGAAGCCGAGGTACCGCAGCTGCCGCGGGTGACCGAGCAGATGCGCAAGACCGAACTCGCCGAACGCCGCACGGCATATCTGCGGCGGCTGCCGGAAGGGACGGCCTGAGATGGCGCGCTGGCTGGTCACCGGCTGTTCCACCGGCTTCGGCCGCGAGATCGCCCGCGCGGCACTGCAAGCCGGCCACAGCGTGGTGGTGACCGCACGACGGGCCGAGGCGGTGCAGGACTTCGCCGACGAATTCGGCGAACGGGCGCTGGCGGTGGCGCTCGACGTCACCGACGCCGAACAGATCGCGGCCGCGGTCAAGGCCGCCGAGGACACCTTCGGCGGAATCGACGTGCTGGTCAACAACGCCGGT
This sequence comes from Mycobacterium kiyosense, assembly GCA_021654635.1. Classification (NCBI taxonomy): domain Bacteria; kingdom Bacillati; phylum Actinomycetota; class Actinomycetes; order Mycobacteriales; family Mycobacteriaceae; genus Mycobacterium; species Mycobacterium kiyosense. The sequence goes on along the minus strand of AP025179.1, from coordinate 1,903,063 downwards.
CACGGTTACCTGTCGGCCGTCGAGGAGGGTGAGGACGCCGAGGTGCGAAAGTTGTTCGATGTCAACTACTTCGGCGCAGTGGACATGATCAAGGCGGTGCTGCCCGCGATGCGGGCCCGGGGAAGCGGGCACATCGTCAACATCTCGTCGATGACCGGCCTGGTGGCCAACCCGCCCAACGCCTACTACTCGTCCACCAAGTTCGCGCTGGAGGCGGTGACCGAAGCGCTGGCCCAGGAGGTGCGGCCGCTGGGCATCAAGGTCACCGCCATCGAACCGGGCGCGTTCCGGACCGACTGGGCGTCGCGGTCGATGAAGGAGTCCGCACACCCGATCGCCGACTATGCCGATGTGGCCGCGCGAAAAGACCTGATCAAGCAGTTCGCCGATCACCTGCCGGGCGACCCGCGCAAGGTGGCCGAGGCGGTGCTGATGGTCACCGGACTCGACGACCCGCCGTTGCGGCTGCTGCTGGGCCGCGACGTGCTCAAGGCGATGCGCGACAAGATCGCCGCCATGTCGGCGTCGATCGAGGAGTGGAAAGCCGTCACCAAGGACGTCAATTTCCCGGGCGCCTGACCGTCCGCAGGTCCGTCAGGGCAGCCGCCAGTCGATCGGTTCGGCGCCCATGCCCGTCAGCAGTTCGTTGGCGCGACTGAACGGCCGCGACCCGAAGAACCCGCGCGACGCCGACAGCGGCGAGGGGTGCGGGGATTCGATGGCAGTGCAATCCCCCTCGGCCAGCATCGGCTTCAGAGTCGAGGCGTCGCGACCCCACAGGATCGCGACCAGCGGCTGCTCGCGCGCCACCAGCGCGCGAATAGCGCACTCCGTCACCGCTTCCCAGCCTTTGCCGCGGTGCGAGGCCGGGTTGTTCGGGCGCACGGTGAGCACCCTGTTCAGCAGCAGCACGCCGCGCTGCGCCCACGGCGTCAGGTCACCGCAGGACGGTGCCGGGAAACCGAGGTCGCTGCCGTATTCGTCGAAGATGTTCGACAGGCTGCGCGGCAACGGACGCACGTCGGGTGCCACCGAAAAGCTCAACCCCACCGCGTGTCCGGGAGTGGGGTACGGGTCCTGCCCGACGATCAGCACTCGCACCTGGTCGAACGGGAAAGTGAAGGCGCGCAACACGTTCGGCCCGGCCGGCAGGTAGCGTCGCCCGGCCGCGATCTCCTCGCGCAGGAACTGCCCCATCCGGCTCACCTGATCGGCCACCGGCGCCAGCGCCCTCGCCCAGCCCGCCTCGACGAGTTCGCTCAGCGGACGCGCGGTCATCGCGCTCCCCCGGCCGCACTGCCGGCGCGGCAACTAATACGACTGCCAGCCCGCATACCCACTCCATTCCTCACCGTCCACCAACACCCGCGCCGTCCCGTCCAGCACCCGGCCGATGACACGCCACCCGTCCGGAACCGCACCGGGGAAACACGCCACCAGGGCGTGGTCCTCACCGCCACCGAGTACCCACGCCCAGGGGTCGGCGCCGACGGCGGCAGCTGCGACCGATACCGCGTCCCGGTCCGGCGCCAGCGCCGCGGCGGACAGGTCGATTCCCACCCCGGACGCCTCGGCCACATGCCGCAAATCGGCGACCAGACCGTCGGAGATATCGATCATCGCGGTGGCGCCGGCGGCCGCGGCCGCCGGGCCCGCGCCGTACGGCGGCCGCGGTACCAGGTGTCGGGAGCGCAGCTCGCCGAACTCCTCGATCCCGTTGCGCCACAACTCGTATCCGGCCGCCGAGCGGCCCAGGTCGCCGCGGACGGCAACCGTCGAACCCACCCGCGCGCCCGAGCGCAGCACCGGCGCGCGCCCGTCGAGCTCGCCCAGCACCGTCACCGACACCACCCACTGCGGGCACCTGACCAGGTCGCCGCCGGCGATGCCGGCACCGATCCGCTGCGCCTCATCCCACATGCCGTCGACCAGCGCGGTCACCAGGCCGGAGTCGGTGCTGCCCGGGGCGCCGAAGCCGACGACGAACGCCGTCGGCCGCGCACCCATCGCCTCGATGTCCGCCGCGTTCTGCGCGATCGCCTTGCGCCCGACCTCGTGCGGGGTCGACCAATCCAGCCGAAAGTGCCTGTCCTGCACCAACATATCGGTGGAGACCACGGTACGGCCGGCGCCGGCCGACACCACCGCGGCGTCGTCGCCGGGTCCGAGGATCACCGCGGCGGGCTGGCGGCGGTCGCGCACCAGGCGTTCGATCACGCCGAACTCACCCAGTTCCGCAAGCGTCGGGGACTCGTCGCGCACGACCGCCTCCTCCCCCGCCGGTAAGTTCATTCTCGGGCCCGTTCGGGCGCAGGTCAGTGTAGTCAAGGGTGGAATTGTCGAAGGGGGTCAGGCAGGTGACGGGCGAGTCCGATCCCGGTGGGCCACCGCGCGCGGTGTTGATCGCCGCGCTGGCGGTGGCCCTGGTGACGATCGCGGGCGTTCTGGTGTTCGCGGCCACCCGCGACAACCCGCAGCGGCCGGTGGCGATCGCCTCGGTGCCCGCCCCGCAAGCCGCCAACGCCGAATGCCGGGCGCTGTCGGCGGCCCTGCCGGCCCGGCTCGGGGATTTCCAGCGCGCCGCCGTCGCGCAGCCGGCGCCGGAGGGGGCGAGCGCCTGGCGCGCCGGATCCGACACCGTGATCGTGCGGTGCGGACTGCAACGCCCGGACGACTTCGTGATCGGCTCACCGATCCAGGTCGTCGACCGGGTGCAGTGGTTCCGGGTGTCCGGCCAGTCGGACGACCGCAGCTCGACCTGGTACACGGTGGATCGTCCGGTCTATGTGGCCATCACGCTGCCCGCCGAATCGGGACCCACACCGATCCAGGATCTTTCGGCAATCATCGACCGCGCCATCGCCGCGACACCGATCGATCCGGCGCCGGTGCGTTAGCGGCGCCGGTGCGTTAGCGCAGTGCGTTAACGCAGCCCCACGCCGCGCGCCAGGGCAGTGTCCACCATGGTGGCCAATAACGTCGGGTAGTCGACGCCGCTGGCCGCCCACATCCGCGGGTACATCGAGATCGTGGTGAACCCCGGCATGGTGTTGATCTCGTTGATCACCGGGCCGTCGTCGGTGAGGAAGAAGTCCACCCGCGGGCCAGGCCCTGGCAGTCGATGGCTGTAAACGCACGAATCGCCAACTGCCGCAAGGCGATTGCCACGTCGTCGTCGACCTTGGCCGGCACGTCCAATTCGGCCGCGTCGTCGAGGTACTTGGTTTCGAAGTCGTAGAAGGAGTCTTCACGGCCCCGCACCCCGGCCACCCGGATCTCCCCCCAGCGTGCTGGCTTCGATTGTGCCGTCCGGCATTTCGAGCACACCGCATTCGAGTTCGCGGCCGTTGATCGCCGCTTCCACGATGACCTTCGGGTCGTGACGGCGGGCGTACTCCACAGCGGCGGGCAACTCGTCCCAGCTCGCCACCCGGCTGACCCCGATCGACGAGCCACCGCGGGCAGGCTTGACGAACACCGGCAGGCCAAGTCGCTCGCGTTGCTCGGGGTGCAGCGTCGACTGCGACGGCCGCAGCACCGTGTAGTCGCCGACCGGTAGGCCCTCGGCGACCAGCAACTTCTTGGTGAACTCCTTGTCCATGCCCGCGGCGCTGGCCAGCACCCCGGCACCGACGTAAGGCACCCCGGCGAGTTCGAGCAGCCCCTGGATGGTGCCGTCCTCGCCGTAGGGGCCGTGCAGGACCGGGAAGACCACGTCCACCAAACCCAGGATCTCCGCAGACCCCGGTCCCAGCGACACCAGTTGCCCGCCCCGCTGCGGGTCGGCGGGCAGGGCCAGCTCGGTGCCCGACTCGGGGCGCACCGCGGGCAGTTGACGGTTGCTGATCGCCAGCGCGTCGGGGTCGCCGTCGGTGAGCACCCAGGAGCCTTGCGGCGTGATTCCGACCGCGACGACGTCGAAACGCTGCGGGTCGAGATTGCGCAGAATGCTGCCCGCCGACACGCACGAGATGGCGTGCTCGTTGCTGCGCCCGCCGAAAACGACGGCGACGCGAACCCGGTTCGAGGCGGTCACAACCTAAAGAGGCTACCGGGTGCGGCGCCGCAGCGCGGGATTGCGCAGCTCAGGTGGTCCGGCCGGCGCTATTCCGGCTTGGTGGTGCGGCCCAGCAGCAGCGCTATCGCCTCGTTCACCGACAGCCCCTTGTGGCAGACCCGGTGCACCGCATCGGTGAGCGGCATCTCGACGTCGTAGCTGGACGCCAGCGCCAGCACCGACTCGCAGGACGTCACGCCCTCGACCACGTGCCCGTCCCGGGTGTTCTGGGAGCCGTGCAGCGCCGAATACATGGTGTCGCCGCGGCCCAGCCGCTCCCCCAGCGACCGGTTGCGCGAGTACGGCGAGGTGCAGGTGGCCACCAGGTCGCCGACCCCGGCCAGGCCCGCCAGCGTCGCACCCTTGGCGCCCAGCGCCAGCCCCAGCCGCATGATCTCGGCCAGTCCACGGGTGATGATCGCCGCCGCGGTGTTCTCGCCCAGACCCACCCCGACGGCCATCCCGCAGGCCAGGGCGATGACGTTCTTGCAGGCGCCGCCGATCTCGGTGCCGACCACATCGGAGTTGGTGTACGGACGGAAATAGCCGCTGTTCAGGAAGCGCTGCAACGCCACCGCCCGCCCGGAGTCGCTGCACGCCACCACGGTGGCGGCCGGCTGACCTTGCGCGATCTCGCTGGCCAGGTTGGGCCCCGAGATCACCGCCACCTGCGAGGAGTCCACGCCGGTCACCGACACGATCACCTGGCTCATCCGCATCAGCGTGTCCAGCTCGATACCCTTGGCCAGGCTGACCAGCGTCGCACCGTCGGCCCACATGCCGTTCCACTGCTCGAGATTGGCCCGCATCGTCTGCGCGGGGACGCCGAGCAGCACCGTCGTCGCGGCCGGACAGCGCCTCCTCGGCGTCGGCGGTGGCGCGGATTCCCGCCGGCAACTGCGTGTCGGGAAGATAGTCCGGATTGGACCGGGTGGCGTTGATCCGCTTGGCGACCTCGGCGCGCCGCGCCCACAACATGACCTGGTTGTCGGCGTCAGCCAGCACTTTGGCGAGCACGGTGCCCCAGGCACCGGCGCCCATCACCGTGACAGTCCCGGTCATCCGCCACCCCTAATATGTTGCCGCCGCAGCCGACAACCCTAGAGCAGCGACGGGCCGCCGTCACGCGACGTCGGCCCGGCTCGCCGCAGCCCCGGAGTCCGGCGCTGGCAGGATGACACTCATGAGCGGCACACGCACCGACGGCGAGGTGGGTCTGATCATCGCCGTCAAGCGCCTGGCCGCCGCCAAAACCAGGCTCGCGCCGGTGTTCTCGGCGCCCACCCGGGAGGCCGTGGTGCTGGGCATGTTGATGGACACGCTGACGGCGGCGTCGCGGGTGCGTTCGTTGCACTCGATCGTGGTCATCACCCCCGACGAGGCCGCCGGCGCCGCGGCCGCCGAACTGGGTGCCGAGGTGCTGGCCGACCCGACGCCGGCCGACGACCCCGACCCGCTCAACAGCGCCATCGCCGCGGCCGAACGCGCTATGACCGGTTCGAAAACCACCTCGGTGACCAATCTCGTTGTGCTGCAAGGGGATTTGCCTGCACTGCAAACTCAGGAACTCGACGAGGCGATCTCGGCCGCCCGCGCCTACCCGCGCAGCTTCGTGGCCGACCGGGCCGGCACGGGAACGTCGGTGCTGTGCGCGTTCGGCACACCGCTGCAACCGCAATTCGGTCCGGATTCCTCCGCGCGACACCGCCGTTCGGGTGCCATCGAGCTCACCGGCGCGTGGCCCGGGCTGCGTTGCGACGTCGACACGCCGGCCGACCTGGCCGCCGCCCGCAAACTTGGGGTGGGCCCGGCGACTGCGCGCGCCGTCGGGCATCGCTAGCGCACCGAGCCGCGCGGCCAACCTTTCCAGCCGGTGAATCACACGCCAACGGCGGATTGGATGTCGGCAGACTGCTGGCAGCATCGCCAGGCGTAGGCAATGATCGCAAGGTGACCGATATCGAAGCCAGCCCGCAGGTACGCCCCGACGAGAACGCATGGCAGCCGGGCGACTCGGCCCCGGCCGCCCCGCCCGCGGCGACTCCGGCCGCGATCAGCGACACGCTGCCCGAAGAGCGCTATCTCAACCGCGAACTGAGCTGGCTGGACTTCAACGCCCGCGTCCTGGCGCTGGCCGCCGACAACTCGCTGCCGCTGTTGGAGCGGGCCAAGTTCTTGGCGATCTTCGCCTCCAACCTCGACGAGTTCTACATGGTCCGGGTCGCCGGCCTCAAACGCCGCGACGAGATGGGACTGTCGGTGCGCTCCGCCGACGGCCTGACGCCGCGCGAGCAACTGCGCCGCATCGGCGAGCAGACCCAGCAGATCGCCAGCCGGCACGCCAAGGTGTTCCTCGAAGCGGTGTTGCCCGCGCTGGAAGAAGAAGGCATCTCGATCGTCACGTGGGCCGACCTCGATGAGGATGAGCGTGACCACCTGTCGACGTATTTCAACGAGCAGGTCTTCCCGGTCCTGACGCCGCTAGCAGTCGACCCCGCGCACCCGTTCCCATTCGTCAGCGGGTTGAGCCTGAACCTGGCGGTCACCGTGAAGCAACCCGAAGACGGCACCCAGCATTTCGCACGGGTCAAGGTGCCCGACAACGTCGACCGGTTCGTCCAACTCGAGGCCAAAGACGGCGACGAGAGCTCCGATGGCACCGTGGTGCGATTCCTGCCGATGGAGGAACTGATCGCCGCGTTCCTGCCGGTGTTGTTCCCCGGCATGGAAATCGTGGAGCACCATGCCTTCCGCATCACCCGCAACGCCGACTTCGAAGTGGAAGAGGACCGCGACGAAGACCTGCTGCAGGCACTCGAGCGGGAGTTGGCGCGCCGCCGGTTCGGTTCCCCGGTGCGCCTCGAAGTCGCCGACGACATGACCGAGAGCATGCTCGAGCTGTTGCACCGCGAACTCGACGTGCACCCCGGTGACGTCATCGAAGTGCCTGGGCTGCTGGACCTGTCGTCGTTGTGGCAGATATATGGAGTGGACCGCCCCGACCTCAAGGACCGGGCGTTCGTCCCGGCCACCCACCCGGCCTTCGCCGATCTGGAGACGACCCGCGGCATTTTCGCCACGCTGCGCGAAGGTGACGTGCTGGTGCACCACCCGTACGACTCGTTCTCCACCAGCGTGCAGCGCTTCATCGAAGCCGCCGCCGCCGATCCCGCGGTGCTCGCGATCAAGCAGACGCTGTACCGCACCTCCGGTGACTCGCCGATCGTGCGGGCGCTGATCGACGCCGCCGAAGCCGGAAAACAAGTCGTGGCAATGGTGGAGATCAAGGCGCGCTTCGACGAACAAGCCAATATCCGCTGGGCCCGCACGCTGGAGCAGGCGGGAGTGCACGTGGTGTACGGGTTCGTCGGACTCAAGACGCACTGCAAGACCTGCCTGGTGGTGCGCCGCGAAGGCCCGAACATCAAGCGGTACTGCCATGTCGGGACGGGCAACTACAACGGCAAGACGGCACGGCTGTACGAGGATGTGGGCTTGCTCACCGCCGACCCCGACATCGGTGCCGACCTCACCGACTTGTTCAACACGCTCACCGGATACTCGCGCAAGCTGCAGTACCGCAATCTGCTGGTGGCGCCGCATGGAATTCGCACCGGCATCATCGAGCGGGTCGAGCGCGAGGTGGAGGCGCACCGGCAGGGCAAGGACGCGCGGATCCGGCTCAAGATGAACGCCCTGGTCGACGAGCAGGTCATCGACGCGTTGTACCGCGCGTCGCAGGCGGGCGTGCGGGTGGAGGTGGTGGTGCGCGGCATCTGCGCGCTGCGCCCGGGCACGGAGGGCTTGTCCGAGAACATCTTCGTGCGTTCGATTCTCGGCCGTTTCCTGGAACACTCGCGCATCCTGCATTTCAACGCGATCAACGAATTCTGGATCGGCAGCGCCGACATGATGCATCGCAATCTCGACCGTCGGGTCGAGGTGATGGCTCAAGTCAAAGACCCGCGCCTGACCGCACAGCTCAACGAACTGTTCGAATCGGCCCTCGACCCCGCCACCCGTTGCTGGGAACTAGGATCCGACGGGGTGTGGACCGCCTCCCCGCAGGACGGCGAGAGTGTGCGCGACCACCAGGTGTCGCTGATGGAGAAGCATCGCAGCACCTGAGCTCGGGCCCCGCTCCGGAACACATCCACTGCCGCGCACGACATGTTCGAATTGACTTGCAGGAGTTGAGTGTCGCCCCAGAAATCGTCGGCCCGGCCGGCCCGGATCGTGTACGCCGCGGGTGCGGTGTTATGGCGACCGGTCGCGGACTCGGGCGAGTCGATCGAGATCGCGATGATCCACCGCCCCCGCTACGACGACTGGTCGCTGCCCAAAGGAAAGGTCGATCCGGGCGAGACGGCACCGGTGGCCGCCGTGCGCGAAGTGTTCGAAGAGACCGGCCAGCACAGTCATCTCGGCAGGTGCCTCACCACGATCACCTACCCGATCGACCAGGGCATCAAGAAGGTGCACTACTGGGCCGCCCGCAGCCTGGGCGGGGAATTCACCCCCGGCGACGAGGTGGACGAGTTGCGCTGGCTACCGGTGACCGAGGCCATGCAGGCCCTCGACTACGCACCGGACCGAAAGGTCTTGCGACGGTTCGCCAAACAACCGGCGGACACCAAGACCGTGCTGGTGGTGCGGCACGGCACCGCGGGCTCCAAGGCGCGCTACCGCGGCGACGACACCAAACGACCGTTGGACAAGAAGGGGCGCGCCCAAGCCGAGGCGCTGGTTTCCCAATTGTCCGCGTTCGGCGCAACCCACGTGTATGCGGCCGACCGGGTGCGTTGTCACCAGACGGTGGAACCGCTGGCCGCCGAACTCGGTGTGGCAGTTCACAACGAGCCCGACCTGACCGAGGAGGCGTACGCGAAGAATCCCAAGCGCGGACGCCAGCGGGTGTTGCAGATCGCCGGACGGGCGGGCACGCCGGTGATCTGTACGCAGGGCAAGGTGATTCCGGATCTGATCGGCTGGTGGTGCGACCGCGACGGGATCCGGCCAGACAAGTCGCGCAATCTCAAAGGCAGCACCTGGGTGCTGTCGCTCGTTGACGGCAAGCTCATCGCGGCAGACCACATCGGCGGCCCGCTTGCCGCCAACGTCCGGGCCTGACGCCGCCAATCGCGCGCATACGAATACCCTTCGGGCGACATCGCTGTCACCCGAAGGGTATTGCGTGTAGTACTACTTGCGGCCGCGCCGCGTGGCGGTGGCCTTCTTGGCCGGAGCCTTCTTGGCCGGGGCCTTGGTCGCAGCCTTGCGTACCGGGGCCTTGGTGGCGGCCTTCTTGGCCGGAGCCTTGGTCGCGGCCTTCTTCGCCGGAGCCTTGGTCGCGGCCTTCTTGGCCGGAGCCTTGGTCGCGGCCTTCTTCGCCGGAGCCTTGGTCGCAGCCTTCTTCGCCGGAGCCTTGGTCGCAGCCTTCTTCGCCGGAGCCTTGGTCGCAGCCTTCTTGGCCGGAGCCTTGGTCGCTGCCTTCTTGGCGGGGGCCTTCTTGGCCGCCGTCTTCCGGGCCGCACCCGCGACCACACCGCGCTTCACCGCGGGGCCCTCAGCCGGCAGCTTTTGTGCGCCAGCCACAACGGCTTTGAATTGGGCTCCGGGACGGAACGCCGGCACCGAAGTGGGCTTCACCTTGACCGTCTCGCCGGTACGCGGGTTGCGGGCCACCCGAGCCGCGCGGCGCCGTTGCTCGAAGACACCGAAGCCGGTAATGGTCACGCTCTCGCCCTTGTGCACGGCACGCACAATCGTGTCGACGACATTCTCGACAGCGGCGGTCGCCTGCCGACGGTCTGAGCCCAATTTCTGTGTGAGCACATCTATGAGCTCTGCTTTGTTCATCCAACCCTCCGAAGCCAGTGGTCCTCGTTTTGGAACCGACTAGAGCACACGGTAAACCCTCAGCTGGCAAATTGCCAAGAGCCACGCGCAATTTCAGGCCCCGATAGCCGACAAATTCGCAATCCGATTGCCGCCCTAGGCCGGTGGCGCCGCCGCGAATTGCCTTGGTTCAGCGTGGCAACCGAGTCGCAATTCGGCGCCGCCGCAACGCGTCAGGAGGTTGGCACAGTGCGCGGTTTCCACGCCGGACGGTGGGCTTCAAAAGCCTCTATCTCGGCGAGTTTCCGCAGCGTAAGGCCGATATCGTCGAGTCCTTCGAGCAATCGCCACGCAGTGTGATCGTCAATCCTGAACGGCAACACCGTGGTTCCCGCAGTGATATTTCGATCTTGAAGATTGACAGTGATTTCCAGCCCCGGGCTCTGCTCGATCAGCTTCCAGAGAAGTTCGACACCATCTTGGTCGACTTCGGCCGCCAACAGACCCGACTTGCCCGCGTTGCCGCGAAAAATGTCGGCGAACCGGGACGAGATAACGACCCGGAATCCGTAGTCCATGAGCGCCCACACCGCATGTTCGCGGGAGGACCCGGTGCCGAAATCCGGCCCAGCAACCAACACTGAACCCCGGTCAAAGGGACTGAGATTGAGCACGAATGACGGATCCGAGCGCCAGCTCGCGAACAAGCCGTCCTCGAAACCGGTTCGGGTGACCCGTTTCAGGAACACCGCGGGAATGATCTGATCGGTGTCGACATTGGACCGCCGCAGCGGCACCCCTATTCCGGTGTGGGTGTGAAACGCTTCCATGATTCCCCTATTTCTCAGTCTGAATTCAAGTCTGGTCAGTTCAAGTCGGCCGGCGCGGAGAGCGTGCCGCGCACCGCGGTGGCCGCGGCAACGGCCGGTGACACCAGGTGCGTTCGGCCGCCCTTGCCCTGTCGCCCTTCGAAATTGCGGTTGGACGTCGCCGCGCAGCGCTCCCCGGGCGAGAGTTGGTCCGGGTTCATTCCCAGGCACATCGAGCAGCCCGCCTGCCGCCATTCGGCGCCGGCCGCGGTGAAAACCTCTCCCAGCCCTTCGGCTTCCGCCTGGGCGCGCACCCGCATCGAACCGGGGACCACCAGCATCCGCACACCCGGGGCCACCTTGCGGCCCCGCAGGATGTCGGCCACCACCCGCAGATCCTCGATGCGGCCGTTGGTGCACGAGCCGACGAACACGGCGTCGACCGCGATGTCGCGCATCGCCATTCCAGGCCGAAGGTCCATGTACGCCAACGCTTTCTCGGCGGCCTGGCGCTGCGCGTCGTCGGTCATCAGTTCGGGATCGGGCACCGCGGCGGCCAGCGGAACCCCCTGACCGGGGTTGGTCCCCCAGGTCACGAACGGGCTCAGCGAAGCTGCGTCGAGGTACACCTCGGTGTCGAAGACAGCGCCGGGATCGCTGCGCAGTTCCCGCCAATAGGCCAGTGCGGCATCCCAGTCGGCGCCGGTGGGAGCGTGCGGGCGGCCGCGCAGGAACTCGTAGGTGATCTCGTCGGGGGCCACCATGCCGGCGCGGGCACCGGCTTCGATGCTCATGTTGCAGATCGTCATCCGGCCTTCCATGGAAAGCGATTCGATGGCGCTGCCCCGGTATTCGATGACATGGCCCTGCCCGCCGCCGGTTCCGATCTTGGCAATCACCGCAAGAATGATGTCCTTGGCCGACACCCCGGCGGGCAATTCGCCGTCGACGTTGACCGCCATCGTCTTGAACGGACGCAGCGGCAACGTCTGGGTGGCGAGCACATGCTCGACCTCGGATGTGCCGATACCCATTGCGATCGCACCGAATGCGCCGTGCGTCGAGGTGTGAGAATCGCCACAGACAATCGTCATTCCCGGCTGGGTGAGGCCGAGTTGCGGGCCGACGACGTGCACGATGCCCTGCTCGATGTCGCCCATCGGGTAAAGCCGCACACCGAATTCCGCGCAGTTGCGCCGCAGTGTCTCGACCTGGGTGCGCGACACCGGATCGGCGATCGGCTTGTCGATGTCGAGGGTGGGCACGTTGTGGTCCTCGGTGGCGATGGTCAGGTCGGTCCGCCGTACCGGGCGGCCGGCCAGTCGCAAACCGTCGAAAGCCTGCGGGCTGGTGACCTCGTGCACCAGGTGCAGGTCGATGTAGATCAGGTCGGGAGCCGTCCCGTCGCCCGAGACCACAACGTGGTCGTCCCATACCTTCTCGGCCAGAGTGCGCGGCCCGGCGCTGGCTGAACTCATGCGCGAATTGCCTCGATTCGTTGGTCGCGCGCCGCACCGATCCGACTGGGCTGGGATCTCAATATGTGAGACGCGAATGTCTTATCATGAGACAGCATACCGGTATCGACGAGAGTCCGACAACGTCTCAGCAGGCCGCAGCGGTGTCATCCCAAATTCTGAGACGCTAGTATTGACTTGTGAGACAACAGAGTGGCATCGGTGTGCTGGACAAGGCAGTGGGCATCCTGCACGCGGTAGCCGAATCGCCCTGCGGGCTCACCGAACTGTGCGAGCGCACCAGCCTGCCCCGGGCCACCACCTACCGGCTCGCGGCCGCACTGGAGGTACACCGCCTGCTGGCGCGCGACGACGACGGCCGCTGGCGGCTCGGGCCGGCCGTGACCGAATTGTCCGGCCACGTCAGCGATCCGTTGCTGAGCGCCAGCGCGACCGTACTGCCCCAACTGCGGGAGACCACCGGCGAAAGTGTCCAGCTGTACCGGCGGGAAGGCACCACCAGAGTCTGCGTGGCCGCGCTGGAACCGCCTGCGGGTCTTCGCGATACGGTTCCGGTCGGCACCAGGCTGCCGATGACGGCGGGATCGGGCGCCAAAGTGCTGCTCGCCCACAGCGATGCCGCCACTCAAAAAGCGGTGCTGCCCCATGCCAAATTCACCGACCGGGTGCTGGCCGAGGTGCGCCGCCGAGGATGGGCGCAGAGCGTGGCCGAACGCGAGCCCGGCGTGGCCAGCGTGTCGGCACCGGTGCGCGACAGCCGCGGCGTTGTGGTTGCGGCGATTTCGGTGTCCGGCCCGATCGACCGGATGGGCCGGCGCCCGGGGGCGCGGTGGGCCGCGGACCTGCTGGCCGCCGCCGAGGCACTCACCCGTCGACTCTGAGTGCGCGAGGCGAACCCGGCAGCGGGACAACGGAGCCACCTGACACACTGACGCCATGGGAACCAATCAGCGCGCGAGCATCGTCATGTCGCCCGAGGAGATCGCCGACTTCGTCACCAACAGCCGCACCGGCACGCTGGCCACCATCGGCCCCGACGGCCAACCGCACCTGACGGCCATGTGGTACGCCGTCGTCGACGGCGAGATCTGGCTGGAGACCAAAGCCAAATCGCAGAAGGCGGTCAACCTCAAGCGCGATCCGCGGGTGAGTTTCCTGCTCGAGGACGGCGACACCTACGACACCCTGCGCGGGGTTTCCTTCGAGGGCGTGGCCGAGATCGTCGACGACCCCGAGGTGCTGCACCGGGTCGGGATCAGCGTGTGGGAGCGCTACACCGGCCCCTACACCGACGAGATGAAGCCGTTCGTCGACCAGATGATGAACAAGCGGGTCGGCGTGCGCATCGTCAGCCGGCGCACCCGGTCCTGGGATCACCGCAAACTGGGCATGCCCCCGATGCCGGTGGGCGGCTCGACCGCGCCGACGGTGCGATAGCCCGCCGAACAACTGAAGTAGCCCCGATGGGATTCGAACCCACGCTACCGCCGTGAGAGGGCGGCGTCCTAGGCCGCTAGACGACGGGGCCGGACATGATCCGAGGAGTCAGCATAGCTCACCCCGGAAACCCCACCTAATCACTCGGCAGCTAGCTGGCAGCGGTCTGACGCGCGGTGGGATCTTGCTGGGGTACCAGGACTCGAACCTAGAATGGCTGAACCAGAATCAGCTGTGTTGCCAATTACACCATACCCCATTGGCTGCCTAAAACTGCTGGTCACTGCCGATTTTGCGGGTAAGTTACCCGCCTTTTTGCGACAACTGTGGCCAGCCGTTGTAGACCTTCCGCAAGCCTCCGGAAGCCTGCGAAAGCCTCCGAAAGCTTCCCAAAAGCCTCCGAAAGCCGAAGTGCAGAGTATCAAAGACTCAGACCGCACTCCGCATGCCTAGGCGCTACGGCGCGAGAACCTGCTGCCGCGCCGCCCGCAGCCGGTGCAGGCTGCGATCGCGGCCCAGCAACTCCAGCGACTCGAACAGCGGCGGGCTGATCGTGGTGCCGGTGACCGCGACCCGGATCGGCCCGAAAGCCTTGCGCGGTTTGAGCTCCAGCCCCCTCGATCAGGGCGGCCTTGAGGGCTTCCTCGATGTGCGCGGTCGTCCAGCCGGCCACGGCCTGCAGGGCCGCGACGGACGCATCCAGCACCGGACCCGAATCAGCGCCCAGCTCCTTGGCGGCGGCCTTCTCCTCGATCGCGTACTCGTCGTCGTTGAGGAACTTCAGCAGATCCCAGGCATCACCGAGCACGACGATTCGGGTCTGAACCAACTCGGCGGCGGTGGCGAACTGCGCCTCACTCAGCCCGAGTCGGTGACCATGGGTGTCGAGATAGTCGCGCAACCGGCCGGTGAAGTCGTCGACCGTGAGCCTCCGGATGTGCTCGGCGTTCAGCGCGTCGGCCTTCTTCTGGTCGAATCGGGCCGGGTTGGAGTTGACGTCGACAACGTCGAACGCGGCGACCATCTCGTCCAGGCTGAACAGGTCGTGGTCGTCGGCGATCGACCAGCCGAGCAGCGCAAGGTAATTCAGCAGCCCCTCGGGGATGAAACCGCGATCGCGGTGGGCGAACAGGTTCGACTGCGGGTCCCGTTTGGACAGCTTCTTGGTGCCCTCCCCCAGAACCGTTGGCAGATGGGCGAATTGCGGGATTCGCTCGGCGACCCCGATCCGGATCAGCGCCTGATACAACGCCAGTTGCCGCGGCGTCGACGGCAGCAGGTCGTCGCCCCGCAGCACATGCGTGATCCGCATCAGCGCGTCGTCACACGGATTGACCAAGGTGTACAACGGATCTCCGTTGGCGCGGGTGAGCGCGAAGTCCGGTACCGAGCCGGCCGCGAAGGTGGTGGGTCCGCGCACCAGGTCGTCCGAGCTGAGGTCCTCCTCCGGCATCCGCAGGCGCACCACCGGCTGGCGTCCCTCGGCCAGGTACGCCGCGCGCTGGGCGTCGGTGAGCCCGCGGTCGAAATTGTCATAGCCCAGCTTCGGGTTGCGCCCGGCAGCGATGTGGCGCGCCTCCACCTCATCCGGCGTCGAGAACGCTTGGTAGGCCTCGCCCGCCGCCAACAGCCGGTCCACCACGTCCCGGTAGATGTCGCCGCGCTGCGACTGCCGGTACGGCGCGTAAGGGCCGCCGACCTCGGGGCCCTCGTCCCAATCCAGGCCCAGCCAGCGCAACGCGTCGAGCAGTGCCGCGTAACTCTCCTCGCTGTCCCGCTGGGCGTCGGTGTCCTCGATGCGAAAGACGAAGGTGCCGCCGGTGTGCCGGGCGTAGGCCCAGTTGAACAGCGCGGTGCGCACCATCCCGACGTGCGGCGTTCCGGTGGGCGACGGGCAGAACCGAACTCGAACAGTCACGACTTTCCTTTGCGCATTACCGGGTTGGTGAGCGTACCGATGCCCTCGATGGTGATCGAGACGGTGTCGCCGTCCTCGATGGGCCCCACCCCGGCGGGCGTTCCGGTGAGAATGAGATCGCCTGGCAGCAAGGTCATCACCGCCGAGATCCACTCGATGATTTCGCCGACGTCGTGGATCATCAGCGAGGTGCGGGACTGCTGTTTGACCTCGCCGTTGACCTCGGTGCGCAGTTCCAGATCGGCCGGGTCCAACGGAGTGAGATCGGTCACGATCCAGGGACCGACCGGGCAGAAGGTGTCGTGTCCCTTGGCGCGCGTCCACTGACCGTCGGCCTTCTGCTGGTCGCGGGCCGACACGTCGTTGGCGATCGTGTAGCCGAGAATGTTTTCGGCGGCCTGGGCTGCTGGGACGTCCTTGCACGCCCGACCGATCACCACCGCCAGCTCGCCTTCGAAATGCACCGGTGATGCGTTGGCGGGCAATCGAATCGGTACGTTGGGCCCGATGATCGCGGTGTTGGGCTTCAGGAATATCACCGGGTCGGCCGGCGCCGGGCCGGTGACGCCGCCCATCTCGGCGATATGGTCGGCGTAGTTCTTGCCGATGCAGACCACCTTGCTGGCCAGTATCGGCGCCAACAGCCGCACGTCGGCCAGCGGCCAGGAGCGGCCGGTGAAAGTCGGCGTGCCGAACGGGTGCTCGGCGATTTCGCGGACCGTCATGTTGGCGGGGTCGCCCAATTCGCCGTCGATGCTGACGAATGCGACTCCGTCCGGACTGGCGATTCGACCAAGGCGCATGCGTTTTCTCCTACGTCCGGCCCACAGCTCATCAGATCACGCTGCGGGCACGCCGATGACTGCCGGCTGGCTGACACCGGCTCGACTGCAGCATTCAAGGGCATTCAAGCAGATCGGCTTGGCGGCAACCGGAGTGGTCACCGCTATCCTGGTTCGGTGGCTTGGTCTGCCGAAGGGTCTGGCGAAGGGTCTGCCGGAGGGCCTGCGGGCCCGGATATCGACGCGGATTTCGACGAACTGAGACGGGCCCGCGCGGTGGCTTTGGGCGGCGCGGGGGCTGCCGATGCCGACCAGCCGGCAGCCAAGGCGTTCCAGCGGATTCGTGCCGGGGGGTCGGCGAACCTGGGGCGCATTTTCGGACTTCTGACTGACGCCACCCCGGCCGGACGGGTGTACGCCGCCACGCTGCTGACCGGGCTCGACGCCGCCGCCGGTCGAAGCGTGTGGGAACGCCTGGCCACCCAGGACGACACCGTCGAGGTGGCCGACGGCGGCCGGGTGGTGCAGGCACGGATGTCGGACTATGCCCGCGAGCAGTTGGCGACGTTGGCCGCCCACAACGCAACCGGGGCCCCCACGGTAACCGGGCCCCGCACGGTAACCCGGCCTCGCGCTGTGACCGGGCCCCGCACGGCGGAATACGCGGTCACCGTCATCGAACCCGTCGGCCCCATCGAATCCGCCGAACCCGCCGAACCCGCCGAACCCGCCGAGCCCGCCGAACACGTCGAACCCGTCGGCCCCGCAACGGAAACCTATGCCCCGGCCGCACTACGGTATCCGGCCGTCGATTCGGTGGCCGCTCGGCAGGAGATCATCGCGGCATTTCACGGCGAGCCCCGCATCGTGCTGGTGAGCGCGCGCGACGAGCAGCAGTTCGTCGACAGCCTGTTTCGCGGCGTGGGGTCTACGACGGCGGTCTACGTCTGCCCCGAGACGCGCGAAGGCTGCGGCCTGGGACCGCACTTCGACCTCTACCAGGCTTTGGTGCACCCGGACTATCCGTTCGTGGCGACGCTGAACCTCGATGGCGACGCGACCGTGCAGTCGACGGTCCTCGACCGCCGGCTGGCCGCCTACTATTTCACGCACTACCCCCTGCCCACTGAAACCGCCCACACCGCAAGACGTTTGGTCAGTGAGATCATGCTCTCCCAACAGCGCCGGGTTCCACTCTCTCCACGGCAGATCGGCCCGGGTGTCGGCATGATCATCCCGCAGCGCGAGTTCGCGTTGCCCGTGGTGCACGACGTGCGACCCGACAAGTCGGGTCCCGGCGGGCTGTTCCTGAAGTTCATCGTCCCGCGCCCCGAGGGCGATTGCTCTGGATATCTCGAGCGGCTCGGCTTCATCCCATGGCGTCCCGGGATCGACTGGCACGACCCACCCGAGCAGCACGAGTTCGGGCCGGGCGCTGTTCCGCTCAACTAGCCTGCGGGGCGCCAGGGCGCAAATCCGAACTGCCGCAAGGCTTTCACCGCTTCACCGTCGGATCGCGGAATCAAGAATGTCCGGTACCGCAGGTAAAGTATGCGAACCGTGCTGCGGCCCGGGGGCGGGGTTGAGCCGATAGACGACCGGCGGCCGCCCCGCGACCAGCGGGACCACCACCCCCGTACCCGGGACAAGACGACGTTCGTCCACAACGGTCAGCGGCTCCGCGAAAGTCAGGCGGTTCATCAGCTGCTGAACACGCTCTGCGGTGTCGTCCGCAGTGTCGTTCTCCGAGTAGTAGGCACACAGGTTTTCGTCCAGACCGGTGGACTGGACCGTACCGATTCCACTGGTCACCAACATGGCGATGAACGGGTAACCGGGGTGCACCAGCCGGTGATATCTGAAGAATGCGACAGGCGGCGCACCCTGCCCGGTGGCCACGGCGCTGCCCGTGATCTCCTCGTCCCGCACGTACACCGGCACGTTTCGGCGCAGTCCGGCGAACACGGCCTGGACGTACCAGGCATCGTTGGGCGCCTCGACCATCACCACCCGGGGCGCCCCGGACAACGCGCTCGTGATGGCAGCACGAACCTGCTCGGTCGCGGCGTGGGACTGCATAGAGCTGAATCTACTGCGGTACGCGGGCGGTCCGGCAAGAACTCTTCCTCACCGCAACCTGCTGAATTGCTGTCAGTATGGAAGCATGGCTTGATGTCATCGGACGCGATCGGCGCTACCACGCGCTGGTCGATGGTTGCCGTCGCGCTCGTGCTGACAGCCAGTGCGTTCAGCTTCATCTATGCCACGCCCTTCCTGATCCCAGCCCTGGAGTCCAGCCGGGCCACCCCGCTGTCGCAAAGCGGGTTGCTGGCGGCGATGCCGAGCCTGGGCATGGTGGTCACACTCATCACCTGGGGTTACGTCGCCGACCTTGTCGGCGAACGCATCGTGCTCACCATCGGCTCCTCGTTGACGGCGGCTGCGGCCTACGCCGCGTCGACCGTCCACTCGCTGGTTGCGATGGGGGTCTTCCTGTTCCTGGGCGGGATGGCCGCGGCCAGCTGCAACCCGGCCTGCGGCCGGCTGGTCGCCGGATGGTTCCCACCGCAGCAGCGGGGCCTGGCGATGAGTATCCGCCAAACTGCCCAGCCGCTCGGGATCGCGATGGACGCCTTGGTAATTCCGGACCTCGCCGAACACGGGTCACCCAACGGTGGACTGCTGTTCCCGGCACTGGCATGCGCGGTGTCGGCCGTGGTCGCCGCCGTCGTCGCGCATGACCCGCCACACAAGCCGCGCGCCCAAGCCCATCCGGACGAGTTGGCGAGTCCCTACCGAGGTTCATCCGTGCTGTGGCGCATTCATGCGCTGTCCGCGCTGATGGTGATGCCGCAGTCGATGACCGTCACGTTCATGCTGATCTGGCTGCGCGCGGATCAGGGATGGTCGAGGCAGTCCGCCGGGATATTGGTGGCAGTCACCGCGCTGCTCGGCGCGCTCAGCCGGATGGCGGCCGGGCGGTGGTCGGACCGAATCGGCTCGCGGATGCGGCCGATACGCCTGATCGCGCTGGCCACCAGTGTGTCGATGATGCTGCTGGCCTTCACCAACGAGCACCATCCCGTGGCCGTGCTGCTGATGGTCGCCGTGTCGGTCATCACCGTGATGGACAACGGCCTGGAGGCGACCGCGATCACCGAATACGCCGGGCAGTTCTGGAGCGGTCGTGCGCTGGGTGTGCAGAACACCGGCCAACGGCTGATGACGCTCGCCGGGCCGCCGCTGTTCGGGGCGGTCATCGGAGCCTTCGGTTATCCGGTGGCGTTCGCGCTGTGCGCGATCTTTCCGCTCGCAGCGGCCCCGGTGGTACCGACCGGGTTGGAGGTACCCGGTTTCGTGGACCGGCGGTCGACGGGCTGGCTCGCGGAGAACGAAGTGAACACACGCGAGTGACCACGACGCTGCCGGCGGCCATTCGTCAGGCCGATCGGCTCGGTGCTGTGCAAGCATGAGTGGATGTCTCAAGAGCCGGCCGGCGCGGTCGCCCGCTGGTCGATCTTGGTCCTGTCGCTGTTCGTCACGGCAAGCTCTTTCCTATTTATCAACGGTGTTGCCTTTCTGATCCCGCGACTGGAGGCCGCGCGCGGAATCCCGCTGACCCAGGCCGGCCTGCTGGCATCGATGCCAAGCTGGGGAATGGTGGTGACGCTGATCGCGTGGGGCTACGTGCTGGACCGAATCGGCGAGCGGATCGTGCTGGCGCTGGGCTCGGCCCTGACCGCCGCCGCCTCCTACGCCGCCGCGTCCGTGCACTCGCTGCTCGCGATGGGCGTCTTCCTGTTCCTGGGCGGCATGGCCGCCGCCAGCGCCAACAGCGCCGGCGGCCGACTGGTGTCGGGCTGGTTCCCGCCGCAACAGCGCGGCCTGGCCATGGGCATCCGCCAAACCGCGCAACCATTCGGAATTGCGTTGGGCGCCATGGCAATTCCCGAACTGGCCGAAGGCGGCGCGCATGCCGGGTTGATGTTTCCCGCGGTGGTATGCGCCGTCGCCGCGGTGGTCAGCCTGATCGGCGTGGTGAACCCGCCGCGCAAACCGCGCGCAGCGGCCAGCGACGAGGAACTGTCCAGCCCCTACCTGGGATCGGGGGGTGCTGTGGCGAATCCACACCGTTTCCGCGCTGCTGATGATGCCGCAGACGGTGACGGTGACGTTCATGCTGGTCTGGCTGATCAACCACCACCACTGGACGGTGGCGGCGGCCGGCGGACTGGTGACCATCTCGCAGCTGATCGGCGCCGGCGGCCGGATCCTGGTCGGCCGCTGGTCGGATCGGATCGGCTCCCGGATGCGGCCGGTCCGCATCATCGCCGCCGCGTCGGCGTTGACGCTGTTTCTGCTGGCCCTCGCCGACCACGCGGATTCCCGCTACGACGTGTTGCTGATGATCCTCGTCTCGGTGATTGCCGTGCTGGACAACGGCCTGGAAGCCACCGCCATCACCGAGTTCGCCGGGCCGTATTGGAGCGGACGCGCGCTGGGCACGCAGAACACCATGCAGCGGTTGATGGCCGCGGCCGGTCCACCGATGTTCGGTGCGCTGATCACCGCGGCCGCCTACCCGCTGGCGTGGGCGCTGTGCGGCCTGTTCCCGCTGGCTGCGGTGCCGCTGGTGCCTGCCGAGTTACTGCCACCAGGGTTGGAGACTAGAGCGCGGCTGCAATCCGTTCGCCGACATCGGTGGTGGCAGGCCGTTCGTCCCCGCGAGTCGCCAGGTAACTCGCCACGGCCCGATCCACCTTTGCCGCGGCCTCGTCCTCGCCAAGATGGGCCAGCAGCAGCGCCACCGACATGATCGCGGCGGTCGGGTCGGCGATGCCCTGACCGGCAATGTCGGGCGCACTACCGTGCACCGGTTCGAACATCGACGGGTTGGTCCGGGTCGCGTCGATGTTTCCGCTGGCAGCCAACCCGATGCCGCCGCATACCGCCGCGGCCAGATCCGTGATGATGTCCCCGAACAGGTTGTCGGTGACGATCACGTCGAACCGGCCCGGGTCGGTGGCCAGGAAGATGGTGGCCGCGTCGACATGCTGGTAGGCCACCTCCACGTCGGGATACTGCGTGCCGACGTCCTGCACGGTCCGCAGCCACAGTCCCCCGGCGAACGTGAGCACGTTTGTCTTGTGCACCAAGGTCAGGTGTTTGCGCCGCTTGCGGGCCCGCTCGAACGCGTCGATCACCACCCGGCGCACCCCGAATGCGGTGTTCACGCTCAACTCGGTGGCGACTTCGTGCGGGGTGCCGACGCGGATCGCGCCGCCGTTGCCGGTGTAGGGGCCTTCCGTTCCTTCGCGGACCACGACGAAGTCGATGTCGGGGTTGCCGGCGAGCGGGCTTTGCACCCCGGGGTACAGCCGGGCCGGCCGCAGATTGACGTGATGGTCGAGTTCGAAGCGCATCCGCAGCAGCAGACCCCGCTCCAGGACACCGCTGGGCACCGACGGGTCGCCGATCGCGCCGAGCAGGATGGCGTCGTGCTGGCGCAGTTCGGGTACCACCGAGTCCGGCAGCACCTCACCGGTGGCGTGGTAGCGCCGCGCGCCGAGGTCGTAGGTAGTCTTCTCGATGCCCGGCTTGACGGCATCGAGCACCTTGAGTGCCTCGTCGATGACTTCCGGTCCGATGCCGTCGCCGGCGATCACCGCGAGTTTGGTCACGAAAGATCAACCACTTCGAGCTTGTTGGCGCCCACCGCCTGCGCGATTGCCGAGCGCACGTCGTCGGGCACGTCCTGATCCAGCCGCAGCAGGATCGTCGCGTTCGTGCCCTCAGCGTCCTCGGGACAGTGCGCGGCGTGAATGTTCACCCCGGCCGCGCCCAGCAGCGTGCCGATCTTGCCCAGTGCCCCGGGCTGGTCGGCGTAATTGATGACCAGGTTGATCCCCTGGGCGCGCAGATCGAAGTGACGGCCGTTGACCTGCACGATCTTCTCGACCAGTTGCGGCCCGGACAACGTCCCGGCCACGTTGACCACCGAGCCGTCCGCGCCGACCGCCCGCACCTCGACCACGCTGCGGTGATTGGGGCTTTCGGTGGCCTTGCCGATCTCGGCGGTGACGCCGCGTTCGGCGGCCAGGGCGGGCGCGTTGACGAAGGTCACCGGCTCGTCGATGACCGCCGAGAACAAGCCGCGCAGCGCCGAGAGCTTCAGCACCTCGACATCTTCGGCGGCCAACTCACCGCGCACCTGCACCGACAACGTCACCGGCGCCTCGTCGGCCAGCGCGGCGGCCAGCAGACCGAGCTTGCGGGCCAGATCCAGCCAGGGCGCCACCTCTTCGCTGACCACGCCGCCGCCGACGTTGACCGCGTCGGGCACGAACTCGCCGGCCAGGGCCAGCCGCACGCTCTCGGCCACATCGGTGCCGGCCCGGTCCTGAGCTTCTGCGGTGGACGCACCCAGGTGCGGTGTGACGACCACCTGCGGCAGCTCGAAAAGCGGGCTGTCCGTGCACGGTTCGGTGGCGAACACGTCGAGGCCGGCGGCCCGCACGTGGCCGCTGGTGATCGCCTCGGCCAGCGCCGCCTCGTCGACCAGGCCGCCGCGGGCCGCGTTGACGATGATCACGCCCGGCTTGGTCTTGGCCAGTGCCTCCTTGTTGAGCAGGCCTTTGGTTTCCGGCGTCTTGGGCAGGTGCACCGAGATGAAGTCGGCGCGCGCCAGCAGGTCGTCCAGGGAGAGCAGTTCGATGCCCAGCTGGGCGGCGCGGGCCGAGGACACGTAGGGGTCGTAGGCGACGATGTGGGCACCGAACGCGGCAATCCGCTGCGCGACCAGCTGGCCGATCCGGCCCAGGCCGACCACGCCGACGGTTTTGCCGAAGACCTCGGTACCGGAGAACTTGGAGCGCTTCCAGGTGTGCTCACGCAACGTGGCGTCGGCGGCCGGGATCTGGCGGGCCGCGGCCAGCAGCAACGCGATTGCGTGCTCGGCGGCACTGTGGATGTTCGACGTCGGCGCATTGACCACCAGCACCCCGCGGGCGGTGGCCGCGTCCACGTCGACGTTGTCCAGGCCGACGCCGGCGCGGGCGACGATCTTCAGCTTGGGGGCGGCGGCCAGCACCTCGGCATCCACGGTGGTGGCCGATCGCACCAGCAGCGCGTCGGCGTCGGGCACCGCGGCCAGCAGCTTCTCGCGGTCGGGCCCGTCCACCCAGCGCACCTCAACCTGGTCACCCAGGGCAGCGACGGTCGATTCGGCGAGTTTGTCGGCGATTAACACAACAGGCAAGTTCACGCGGACAGCGTAGTCGGACGCAACGGCGGCCCGCGGCGCGGCCAGACATCACTCGGGAAAATCACGCAACGTCATGCGGCGCTGCTGGGTACGATCCGGCCGTGTCCTCCCCCACCCGCCCGGCGATCTGCCTCAACATGATCGTCCGCAACGAGGCACCGATCATCGAGGCGACCCTCGACATGGTCGCGCCCTACATCAGGTCGTGGGTGATCGTGGACACCGGCTCAGACGACGGAACCCAGGACCTGATCCGCAACCGGATGGCGGCCCTGGGCATCCCCGGTGACCTCTTCGAGCGGCCTTGGCGCAACTTCGGGCACAACCGCTCCGAGGCGTTGACGCTCGCCCAGGGCCACGGCGACTACATCTGGGTGCTCGACGCTGACGACAGCATCGAGGGCACTCTCGATTTCGGCCAACTCGGCGAGGACCTCTACCAGCTGCGTTACGGGCTCGGTTCGGCCGTCTTCTGGCGCCCCAATCTGTTTCGCGACGGGTTGCCGGTTCGCTACGAGGGTGTCGTGCACGAGTACGTGATGGTGGACGGGGACTTCACCCACGATCGGCTCGATGGCGATTACTACATCGATTCCCGCCGCCTCGGCGCGCGGAACTCCGACCCGCAGAAGAAGTATGAAAGCGATCGCGACCTGTTACTGGCCGAGGTCGAGCGCAACCCGGACGACGCGCGATCCGTGTTCTATCTGGCGCAGAGCTATTTCGATCTGGCGGATTTCGACAACGCGCGAAAGTGGTATCTGCAACGCTCCGAGATGGGCGGATGGGACGAAGAGGTCTACTACGCGCTGTACCGGGTCGCGAGTTCCATGTGGTCACAAGGCGAGGCGTGGCCGCAGGTGCAAGACGCCTACCTGCGGGCCTGGGAGTTCCGGCCGTCGCGCGCGGAGCCGCTGTATGACATCGCGCATCGGTACCGGCTCGACGAGCGGTACTGGCTCGGCTATCTGTTCGCCGAACGTGCCGCCGCCATTCCCTACCCGGAGCAGGACACGCTGTATGTCAGCCAGGAGGTCTACCAGTGGGGTGCGCTGGACGAGCTGGCGCTGTGCGCTTCGTGGATCGACAAGCACGCGGAGGCCTTCGCGGTCTGGCGTCGCGTGCTGGCCCAACCCGACCTGCCCGACGACGATCGGCAGCGGATTGCGGAGAACCGCGAAATCTGTGCGACGGCGC
Organism: Mycobacterium kiyosense; assembly: GCA_021654635.1. Classification (NCBI taxonomy): domain Bacteria; kingdom Bacillati; phylum Actinomycetota; class Actinomycetes; order Mycobacteriales; family Mycobacteriaceae; genus Mycobacterium; species Mycobacterium kiyosense. The sequence continues at coordinate 1,878,283 of AP025179.1, read as the reverse complement.
TGCGCGAAGCGGCATCCTCGTATCCCGCCGAGCTGGTGCGGGGTATGGTCTGCGGCCCACCCGACGCCGACGTGGTGGTCAGTCTCGTCGCCGGACCGGATCGTGCCGTCACCGAGCTGACACTGAACTCGTTTCTGAATTGCTGCACCGATGTGTCGCGGGTCGGGCGCTTCCTGGCGGTCGATGCCGGGCTGTCCGCCGCGGACCGCGCGACGCTCTTGAACCGCTACGAATTCCTGGAGTTCTGCCACCCTGGCCCGGAGGAATCCGTCGGGACCCCGCTGGCGCACCTGCGCGGTGAGGTCGCCGGACCGTTCTGGCTGCACCTGGGTCAAGGCTGGCAGTTCTTTGTGCGCGAGAACCTCATCACCCGGTTGCGGGCGGTGTTCGACGCCGAAACAAAGGTGTTCCAGGTGGCGATCAACTACGCCGACGCGGCCCAGGCGGGAGGTGTGCGCACCATGGAAAATCCAGTGCGCCAAGCCCCCGGCGGCGGAAGCTACTTTCTCACCGAGCAGGTGGCTTACGGACCCGCGATGTACCACACGGAACGGCTGGATCGGGTGGGCGTTGCGCCGGAGACCGAGCCGACCGCAGATTTGGGCCGGCGTGCGGCCGCCGCCGGCTTTCGCACCGCCAGCCTCGATGAGGTGGTGTGCACCGCTTCGCTTTGAGCGCGCAAGTCAGCTCTAATCGAGTTATGGATGTCTCCGTCGTCGGCAGCGGGCCCAACGGACTCGCCGCGGCCGTGATCTGCGCCCGCGCGGGGTTGAAAGTTCAGGTCTTCGAGGCGCAGCCGACATTCGGTGGCGGCGCCCGCACCCAGGCCGACATCGAATTCCCCGGAGTCTCACACGACGTGTGCTCGGCGGTGCACCCGCTGGCGCTGGCGTCACCGTTCTTTGCGGCGTTCAACCTGCCCGCGCGGGGTGTGCAGTTGTCGGTCCCGGAGATCTCCTACGCCAACCCGCTGCCGGCCGGCCGGGCGGCGATCGCCTATCGAGACCTGGAACGCACCTGCGCGGAGTTGGACGACGGTGCGTCGTGGCGGCGTTTCCTCGGCCCGTTGGTAGGCAACGACGACGGCGTCGTGGGGTTTCTGCTCGGCGACAAACGATCGGTTCCAGGTTCGCCGGCCACCGTCGTCCACCTCGGGCTGCGAATGTTGGCCCAGGGCACCGCGGCCTGGGGAGCGCTGCCCGGCGAGGATGCCCGGGCGTTGTTCACCGGCGTTGCCGCCCATGCGATTACACCGCTACCGTCGCTGGCGTCCGCCGGCGCCGGGCTGATGCTGGCCACCCTCGCCCACTCGGTCGGCTGGCCGATCCCGGTCGGCGGTACCCAGCGAATCACCGATGCCCTGATCGCCGACCTACGCGCGCACGGCGGCCAACTGACGGCGGGGGCCGAAGTCACCGAACCGCCCAGCGGGGTGGTCGTTTTCGACACCGCACCGACCACCCTGTTGCAGGTCTACCGGGAGTCCATCCCGCACCGATACGCTAAAGCTTTGCGCCGCTACACATTTGGATCGGGCGTCGCGAAGGTTGATTTCGTGCTCAGCGGCGACATCCCTTGGACGGATCCGCGGTTGGCGCAGGCGGCGACGCTGCACCTAGGTGGCACCCGTGCACAGATGGCCTCGGCGGAGGCCGATATCGCCGCCGGGCGGCACGCCGAGTGGCCGATGGTGCTGGCTTCGGTTCCCCACCTTGCCGATCCCGGTCGAATCGACTCCACCGGCCGCCGTCCGTTCTGGACCTACGCCCACGTGCCGGCGGGATCCACCGTCGATGCCACCGCCACCGTGACCGCCGTCGTGGAACGCTTCGCGCCCGGTTTTCGCGACGTGGTGGTGGCGGCGCGCAGCGTGCCCGCAGCTCAGCTGAGCGCCCACAACGCCAATTACGTCGGTGGGGACATTGGCGTGGGCGGGGCCTCGGTTTTGCGCGCAGTCGGCGGACCCACACCGCGAGTAAACCCTTGGAGCACACCAATTCCCAAGGTGTACCTGTGCTCGGCGGCCACGCCGCCGGGAGCCGGTGTGCACGGCATGGCCGGTTACTATGCCGCGCGCACCCTGTTACGGCGTGAGTTCGGGATCCGGGAGCTGCCGGCCCTCGCCCCCTGACGGGACTCGATGACGTTCAGCGACCGAGCAGGCACTTCTTCAGCTCGAGGTATTCCTCCTGGGTCAACCGCCCCTCGTCGCGAAGCTTGGTGATATCACGGAGTTTGGCCGCGACTCCGGTTACCACGATCCGAGGGGTGCGGGTGGAGGTGGCCGGCTCGTCGGCTGCCGTCGCGGCCACGATCTTTGCGGGCACACGTAGCTCGGTGCCCTGCGGGACAGGACTGCCTTGCGTATTGGGCTGGCCCGCCATCGCGCGGCCCGTCATCGTCGCCAGCGCTGAGTCGCCGACGGAACTGCCGGAAGCGGCTTCTGCCGCGGCGGTCGCGGGGCCGGCTTGGGACAGCGGCAGCGCCAGCGCGCGGGTTTGGATCTCGGGCGCCGAGACCGTCCACGCGGACGGCACGGACAGGCCACCGACGGTGTCGGCCGCACCCAGTCCGGCCGATGCCGTCGGCACCGTGCCCCGGGGCAAATTGGACAGTGTCGCCGGGAACTCCTTGACCGGCGCCGGCGCGGTGCCCGGCCAGGACTCCTCGCCGTTCCAGCCGCTGACGATGTCGTCGGTGTGCGTACCGACGAGGTAGCCGTTGATGACGAACGGGAGATCGACTGGCCCCAACACAACTGCCAGGGGGACGCTCGCTCCCAGGCCGGCGAGGGCGGCCGGCGTGCCCAGAAAAATGGTGATGAGGTCGCTCAACGTGTCGAGAGAGTCTGCGGCAGCGCTCGATTGGGCAGGTGCTGCAAGGCTGTCCAGCGCGGTCGGCACCTGCGAAAAGCCGGATACGGCCTGCTGGGCATTGCCGGCGGGCGTGGCGAGTGCCTGCCCGACCGCGGCGGCCTGAGCGGACGGGGCGTCGGGGCGGGTGTTCTGCTCAGGAGACGAAAACGGCGTAAGCACAGTCGCGGCCGCGGAGGAGGCCGCGTAGTTGTACATCGCCAGTGCGTCCTGCGCCCACATCTCGGCGTACTGCGCCTCGGTGGCTGCAATGGCCGGCGTGTTCTGGCCGAGAAAGTTCGTTGCCGCCAACGCTGCCAGCAGGCTCCGGTTGGCCGCGACGCTAGGCGGCGGTACCGTCATGGCAAACGCCGCCTCGTATGCGGCGACTGCTGCCGTCGCCTGGCCGGCCGTCTCCTCGGCCTGCGCCGCAACGGTGCTCAGCCAGTCCAAATACGTTGCGGCCGCGGCTGTCATGGAAGCCGAGGACGGACCCGTCCACAGCCCTGAGGTCAGTTGGGACACCGCTGACTGGTAGGCGGCCGCCGCTGTGTACAACCCGTCGGCCAATCCGGCCCACGCCTGCCCAGCGGCCAGCAACGGCCCCGCACCGGGACCGGCATATATCCGAGCGGAGTTTATCTCCGGCGGATAGGTCCCGAAATCCATTGACGCGCAATCCTTTTCCAGACGATTACGTCATATTCGAAGAGCAGTACGCGGTCACCGACCGAGCAGCCGGTTCTTCTGTTCGACGTACTCCTCCTCGGTGAGGATGCCCTCGTCGCGGAGCTTGGAGAACTCGCGGAGTTCGGCCGCTACCCCGGTGACCACACCCCGGGGCTCGCTCCCCGACGCTTCGCCCGCGTCGGCCGCCGCGGTTGTCTCCGCCGCGATCGCTGCGGCGGCGGCGACCTGAAGGCGTTCGGCCCGAGACGCGTTGCTGCCCTGCTTGCCGACGCCGGTGCCCACCGTGCCGGCGAGCGCGCGCCCGGCCATCGCCGCCAAAGCCATCTGGCCGAACGTGGAACCGGACCCGGGTGTCGTCGTCTCCGGTTGAACGGCGCCGCGGGCGGCAGGAACCAATGGGAATTCGCACGAGATCGGGCGTACCGCCGGCGTGGCGATGGTCCAAGTCCCGGGCACGGACAGGTTTCCGACCGTGTCCGCTTCGCCTATGGCGCCCCACACCCTGGGGGGCGGCGGGACGGTGCCCGGGCTCAGGTTGAGGAGAGGGGCCGGGAACTCTTTGACCGGTGCGGGCGCCGTGCTCGGCCACGACTCTTCGCCGTTCCAGCCGCTGACGATGTCGTCGGTGTGCACACCGGTGCCGTAGCTTCCGATGTCCAGCGGGAGAGACACCAGGCCGAGGACGCTCAGCGGCACGTCGACCGTGAGCTCAGCGATATCGGCCGGCAAGTCCAAGAAAATCGAGATCAGGTCGGCCAGCGTGTCCAGGATGTCACTGGCCGAAGTGGACTGGGCGGGCGCGGCCAGGCTCTGCAGCGCGGTGGGGACCGCGGCGAAGGACCGCTGCGCCGAGGCGACGGCGCTCTGCGCGTTGCCCGCGGACGTGCTCGTCGCCTGAGCGACCGCGGCTGATTGCGTGGCCGTCCCTGCGGAATTCGTATTCTGCACAGGCGAATTGAAAGGGTTCAGCGTCGTGGCGGACGCCGACGAAGTCGCGTATCGGTACATGGCCGCGGCGTCCTGTGCCCACATCTCGGCATACTGAGCCTCGGTGGTCGCGATGGCAGATGCGTTCTGCCCCAACAGGTTCGTCGCCAGCAATCGGGTGAGCATGGCACGGTTAGCCGCGACCAGCTGGGGCGGGACCGTTGACGCGTACGCCTGCGCGTAGGCGGTGGCTGCAGCGGTGGCACGGGCCGCGGTGTCCTCCGCGCCGGCCGCCGCCTCGTTGAGCCAGCTGATATAGGAGGTGGCCGCGGTCGTCATCGACGCCGCGGCGGGCCCTACCCATGGGCCAGCGGTCAGCGCCGATATCACCGACCGGTACGTGCTCGCGGCGTTGGACAGCTCGGAAGCCACACTGTTCCAAGCTTGGGCGGCCGCAACCATCGACTCCGATCCTGGCCCGGTATACATCCGGGCCGAGTTGACTTCCGGCGGCAACACCGCGAAATCCACAGCACCCCCTGCACGCTCTACTCGCTCAACACCGGCCGGCGAACCTGGGCGACCGTGGCCAGGCTCGCCACCGTTTCATCTCAGGCACGCGCAAATGGCCTTTGCATGTCGAATCCTATTTAACATAAGCCAGTAAACCGTTCATATTGTCGTACGGCTTACCGGCAACAACATATTGATAATCGTGCAGAAACTACCTGTGGATAAACTGCAAGTTTTCCTGCCAATCGGCTGTAGAACGTGTCTCACCGCTTCCGGATCGCTCAGGTAAACGGACTGCCGTCGAAGCTTTCACGCCAACCGCCCGCATTGCCCGCTGCCTGCCGCCCAGCACAGCGCCGGGGCAGACGTTGCTATCCGAAATAGCCGCCCCGCCGCCTGGCGACGACCTGAATACATATGTGCGGTGCGCGAGTAATTGGGCCATTGCTATTCAAATGTACGAACCGCATGTCGATTCGGCACCTACCGCTTTCCCAATCTGTTTCAATTGCGTGGGCGCTCCGCAGAACGATATCTGCGATTCGCCCCGGTTCCTAGCCGACAGCTATCTGGTAAGCGGGCAAGCCGACGGGCGGCCGCCGTGCTGGTCATGGTCGTACCCGCGCGGTCCTTGGCCATCGCCCGACTCACCACTTGATCGACAGCCTCGGGCAACTCGGGGCGCCAGTGGCGCACGGATGGCACCGGCGCACGCAGGTGGTCCGATATCACCTGCGCCCGGGTTCGCGTCACGGAACGGCGGCTGGCCGGTCAGCACCCGAAGGCCGTTGCGGCAACGCGAATACTGCTCCGACCGGCTGTCCGTGTCGCCGCCGAGAAGTTGCTCGGGCGAGGCGTAACTCAGGGTGCCGACCGGGTGCCGGGGTAGCCTCGGCGCCGGGCGACGTAAGCCTCCCCCATACCGCCCGCCCCCAGCGGCCTCATGATGGTGTAGCCACCGAATATCTCCCCGGGATTCAGCACCCGATTATTCAAACTCATGCCGTCCCCGAAATTCGACGCGGGTATGCACGGTACGTCCGGTTACTACGCGGCACGCACGTGTTGCGACGCGGGGTCGATCTGTAAGTTCAGCTGCGTCAATGTTTTTCGCTCTGAGTGAAATCGTTGATATGGCTGGGTTTTCGGGCTCAGCGCGCGGGCTGCTTGTCGGTGGTGGTTCGTAACATTCGGGGTATGACGGCAAGCAGTCGCGAAGAGATCGTCGAGATTCTCGACGAGATCGACGCGCTGCAAGACAAGCTGAGCGCGTTGACATTCGACGCGTTGACCACGCCCGAGCACACAGCACTGGCCCAACGTCTGGAACGTCAGGCCCGCCGGCCCCGAGCAGTGCAGCACGCGGTGATCAACCAGCTCGAGGCCCAGGCCACCAAGCAGGAATTGGGCGGCAGCCTGGCTAGCGCGTTAGCCGATCTGCTGCACATCACCAAATCCGAGGCCGGCCGCCGTGTAGCTGACGCCAGACTGTTCGGGCCGCGCCGCGCGCTGACCGGAGAACCCCTGGGTCCGCTGGCGGCGGACACCGCGGCCGCCCACCGCGACGGCCGTATCGGCGACGGTCACCTCAAAGTCATCCGCGACTTCCTCAACGACCTGCCGCCCAGCGTGGACCTGGGCGTCCGCGAGGCGGCCGAAGCCCAACTGGCCCAGCTGGCCGTGGATCGCCGCCCCGACGAATTGGCCGGCCTGGCCGCCCAGCTGCTGGACTGGCTACACCCCGACGGCGACTTCTCCGACGAGGAACGCGCCCGCCAACGCGGCATCACACTGGGCAAACAACACACCGACGGCATGAGCAAGATCAGCGGCCTGATCAACCCCGAGCTACGCGCCACCCTGGAAGCCGTGCTGGCCAAACTCGCCGCACCCGGCGCGTGCAACCCCAACGACGAAACTCCCCACGTCGACAACACCCCCGATCAGGACGCCGTCGACCGCGACACGCGAAACCAGCAGCAACGCAACCACGACGGCATGCTCGCCGGCCTGCGGGCGCTACTGGCCTCCGGCAAGCTCGGACAGCACCGCGGCCTGCCCGTCTCGATCGTCATCACCGCCACCCTGCAGGATCTCGAAGCCGCCACCGGCAAGGGGCTCACCGGCGGCGGCTCGAAAACCCCCATGTCCGATGTGATCCGGATGGCCAGCCACGCCCATCATTACCTGGCCCTGTTCGACGGCGCCAAACCGCTTGCGCTGTATCACACCAAACGGCTGGCCTCCCCCGCGCAACGGATCATGCTCTACGCGCGCGATCGTGGCTGCACCCGCCCGGGGTGTTCGGCACCGGCTTACCACAGCGAAGTCCACCACGTCAGCGGCTGGAAGAACACCGGCCGCACCGACATCACCGACCTCGCCCTGGCCTGCACTCCCGACAACCAACTCGTCGAAGACGGCGCCTACACCACCCGCACCACCGCCAGCGGCCACACCGAATGGCTGCGCCCGCCCCACCTGGACCACGGCCAACCCCGTATCAACCTCTACCACCACCCTGAAAAACTGCTCGCGCCAGACGAAGACGACGACGATCCTGATTGATCAGCGCTGAATTTGTTGCGCGGCTAGGCTTTAGCGCGCTCACTCGAGGGGTGCGATCGGGCAGGCATCCGGTGCGCCTACGCTGGGTCGATGACCAAGCTCGCGATCATCTACTATTCCGCCACCGGGCACGGCACCTCGATGGCCAAGCGGGTCGCCGCGGCGGCCGAGGCCGCTGGAGCCGACGTCCGGGTGCGCCATGTAGCTGAGACCCGCGACCCGGCGTCGTTCGCGCGGAACCCGGCCTGGACGGCGAATTACGAAGCGACCAAAGATCTTCCGGCGGCCACCGGCGACGACATCGTGTGGGCGGATGCAGTGATCTTCGGGTCCCCCACCCGGTTCGGTTCGGTCGCCGCGCAACTGCGTGACTTCCTGGACAGCCTGGGCGGTCTGTGGTCGCAAGGCAAGCTCGCCGACAAGGTGTACGCGGCGTTCACCTCCTCCAACACCCTGCACGGCGGCCAAGAGACCACGCTGTTGACGCTGTATGTCACCCTCATGCACTTCGGCGGCATCATCGTGGCGCCGGGCTACACCGATCCGGTGAAGTTCGTCGACGGCAATCCCTACGGCGCAAGTTTGGTTGCCACCCACGACAACATCGACGACATCGACTCGGCCACCGCGGACGCGCTGGACCACCTGGCCCGACGGGTGGTGTCCGTCGCCGACCGGCTCGGGGCGTCAGATTAGTTCACCGACCGTGAATCCAGGACGGAAAAACGCCAGAAATCCGCCCTGAGTTCTCGGCGTCAGTCCCCTAGGCCGTCTCGGTGATCGGCCGGTCGACCCAGCTCATCAGGTCGCGCAGCTTCTTGCCGGTGACCTCGATCGGGTGCTCGGCGTTCTCCTTGCGCAGCTGCTCGAGTTGCTTGTTGCCGCCCTCGACGTTGGCGACCAGCTTCTTGACGAACTCGCCGTTCTGGATGTCACGCAGGATGCCGCGCATCCGCTCCTTGGTGTCGGCGTCGATGACACGCGGACCCGACAGGTACCCGCCGAACTCCGCGGTGTCGGACACCGAGTAGTTCATCCGTGCGATGCCGCCCTCGTACATCAGGTCGACGATCAACTTCAGTTCGTGCAGCACCTCGAAGTACGCCATCTCCGGCGGATAACCCGCCTCGACCATCACGTCGAAACCGGCCTTCACCAATTCCTCGGTGCCGCCACACAACACCGCCTGCTCGCCGAACAGGTCGGTCTCGGTCTCGTCCTTGAACGTCGTCTTGATGACGCCGGCGCGGGTGCCGCCGATGGCCTTGGCGTAGGACAGCGCCAGCGCCTGCCCCTCACCCTTGGGATCCTGGTCGATCGCGATCAGACACGGCACACCCTTGCCGTCGACGAACTGGCGGCGCACCAGGTGACCCGGGCCCTTCGGCGCGACCATGCCGATGGTCACGTTGGCCGGCGGCTTGATCAGGCCGAAGTGGATGTTGAGGCCGTGCCCGAAGAACAGCGCGTTGCCATCCTCCAGATTCGGCTCGATGTCGTTCTTGAAAATCTCGGCCTGCGCAGTGTCGGGCGCCAGCAGCATGATGACATCGGCCCACTTGGCCACCTCGGCGGGGGTGTCGACCTCGAGGCCCTGCTCTTCGACCTTGGCCCGCGACTTCGAGCCCTCTTTGAGGCCGACCTTCACCTGCACGCCGGAGTCGCGCAGGCTCAGCGAGTGCGCGTGCCCCTGGCTGCCGTATCCGATCACACCGACCTTGCGGCCCTGGATGATCGACAGGTCGGCGTCGTCGTCGTAGAACATCTCCAATGTCTGCCCTGACACTACATATCTCCTTAATCGGTTGGCGTTGAAGTTATTTGACGGTGCCGATGCCGCGCGGACCGCGGGACACCGACACCATTCCTGATTGCGCGATCTCACGGATTCCGAACGGTTCGAGCACCCGCAGGAAAGCTTCCAGCTTGCCCCGGTCACCGGTGGCCTCGATGGTCAGCGACTCCGGCGACACGTCGATCACCTTGGCGCGGAACAGGTTCACCGCTTCGATCACCTGGCTGCGGGTGCCGGCGTCGGCGCGGACCTTGATCAGCGCCAGCTCGCGGGAGACCGAGTTGTGGTCGTCCTGCTCGACGATCTTGATGACGTTGATCAATTTGTTGAGCTGCTTGGTGATCTGCTCGAGCGGCGTCTCCTCGGCGGAGACGACGATTGTCATCCGCGACATGTCTTTCTGCTCGGTGGCGCCCACCGCCAGCGACTCGATGTTGAAACCGCGCCGCGAGAACAGCGCCGCGACGCGCGCGAGCACACCGGGCTTGTCCTCGACGAGCACCGAAAGGGTATGTGTCACAGTCGGTCCGGTACTCATCAGGCGTGTCCCTCGGTGATGTCGTCGAATAGTGGGCGGATGCCGCGGGCCTGCTGGATCTCGTCGTTGCTGGTGCCGGCGGCAACCATCGGCCAGACCTGCGCGTCGGCGCCGACGATGAAGTCGATCACCACCGGGCGGTCGTTGATCTCCCGGGCCCGGTTGATCATTTCCTCCACGTCTTCCTCACGCTCGCAACGCATTCCGACGCAACCCAACGCCTCGGCCAGCTTCACGAAGTCCGGGATGCGGTGCGAGTGCGTGGCAAGGTCGGTCTGCGAGTAGCGCTCGTCGTAGAACAGCGTCTGCCATTGGCGCACCATGCCCAAATTGCCGTTGTTGATCAGGGCCACCTTGATCGGGATGCCCTCGATCGCGCAGGTGGCCAATTCCTGGTTGGTCATCTGGAAGCAACCGTCGCCGTCGATGGCCCACACCTCGGTGTCGGGCAGCGCGATCTTGGCGCCCATCGCCGCCGGGATGGCGAAACCCATGGTGCCCAAACCACCCGAATTCAGCCAGGTGCGCGGCTTTTCGTACTTGATGAACTGCGCCGCCCACATCTGGTGCTGACCCACACCGGCCACGTAGATGGCGTCGGGCCCGGCGATCTGGCCGAGCTTCTCGATCACGTATTCCGGCCCCAGGCTGCCGTCGCTCTGCGGGTCGTAGCTCAACGGGTAGGTCTTACGGACGCCGTCCAGATAGGCCCACCAGTCCGTCATCTCGATGTTGCCGGGGGTGTCGTGGTGGCGCAGCATCGCGATCAGGTCGGTGATGACGTTCTTGACGTCCCCCACGATCGGCACGTCGGCATGCCGGTTCTTGCCGATCTCGGCAGGGTCGATGTCGGCGTGAATGACCTTGGCCTCCGGCGCGAACGAGTCGAGCTTGCCGGTCACCCGGTCGTCGAACCGGGTGCCCAGCGCGATCAGCAGGTCGCTTTTCTGCAGGGCCGCAACGGCGCCCACGGTGCCGTGCATGCCGGGCATGCCCATGTTCAGGTGGTGGCTGTCGGGGAACGCGCCGCGCGCCATCAAGGTGGTGACCACCGGGATGCCGGTGAGCTCGGCCAACTCGCGCAGCTCCGCGGTCGCCTCGCCGCGGATGACGCCGCCGCCGACGTAGAGCACCGGCTTGCGTGCCGCCGCGATCAGCTTCGCGGCCTCGCGGATCTGCCGGTTGTGCGGTTTGGTGTTCGGCTTGTAGCCGGGCAGCTCCATCCGCGGCGGCCAGCTGAAGGTGCACTGGCCCTGCAGCACGTCCTTGGGGATGTCAACCAGCACAGCCCCGGGCCGTCCGCTGGCCGCGATGTGGAAGGCCTCGGCGATCACCTGGGGGATCTCGTCGCCGGTGCGGACCAGGAAGTTGTGCTTGGTGATCGGCATCGTGATGCCCGAGATGTCGGCCTCCTGGAAGGCGTCGGTCCCGATCAACTGCCGTCCGACCTGGCCGGTGATGGCTACCACCGGGATCGAGTCCATCTGGGCGTCGGCCAGCGGCGTCACCAGGTTGGTGGCCCCGGGACCCGAGGTGGCCATACACACACCGACCCGGCCGGTGGCGTGCGCGTAGCCGCTGGCGGCATGCCCGGCGCCCTGCTCGTGGCGCACCAGCACGTGGCGCAGCTGCTGGGAGTCGAACAGCGGGTCGTATACCGGCAGAACGGCGCCGCCCGGGATACCGAAGATGACGTCGACGTCGAGCGCCTCCAGCGACCGGATGACCGCTTGTGCGCCGGTAAGTTGTTCTGGCCCAATACGTTTCGGCTGTGCAGGCTTGGCGCCGTTGGGGGCGTCCTGCCGCTGCGGGGTGTGCGGCTTGGCGGGTGCGCTCACTTGTGTCCTCTTAAAGTCTCGTTCAAGTCTCGGTGGGCAACAAAAAACCCCCGTCAGCACAAGTTGCTGTACGAGGGTCGCGTTGGTGCTCGATGGCTAGTCAGGCACCAACGCGCCGACTAAGTACTACGAGCAGTCCAGGCTTCATAGCGTCCGACGGTAGCCTTCGCACAGCTCAATGGTCAAATCCGGCGGGCCCGCGGCGGCGAGGCGAAGCTGGAACCGCCGATGAAAACCCGCGGTTCAGCGTGCCTCGCAGCGACGGTGGGATGATGCGGGGGTGGTTACTGAGTCGCCCGTCGTGATCAAGGTGTCCCCGATGGCGCATCTGGCCGTCGGATTCCTGACCCTGGGCCTGCTGGTGCCGGTGCTCGCCTGGCCGCCGAGCGCACCGGTACTGGTCATTCCGCTGTTGTTGTCGGCGTTGATCATCCGGTTGCGCACGGTCGCCGACGAACAGGGCGTGCGGGTGCGCACCCTGCTGGGCGCGCGGACCATGGCCTGGGACGACATCGACGGTCTGCGGTTCCACCGCGGCTCGTGGGCGCGCGCGCAGCTCAAGAACGGCGAACAGGTGCGCCTACCCGCGGTGACGTTCTCGACGCTGCCGCAGTTGACCCAGATCAGTAGAGGCCGGGTGCCCAACCCCTACCGCTGAGCGGTCAGGGGACCCGCTGAAAGCACTCGTCGGCGTCGTCGAGGACTCCGGCCCGGAACGCGATGGCCCGGGTGTAGCCGGCCGGCATGTTCTCACCATTGACGTCGCTGGCTGCCACGCCGTTGACCAGCAATCCGATGATGGCCTTGTCGAGGTCGCCGGCCGTCAGCACCAGCTGCTTGCCGGACGGGATGCTGACGGGCTGAGCCATATTGCGCTGGGACGCCCCCGTCAGACACGCCGTCCGCACCGCGGCCGCCGGCGTGTTCAGCGGCAGCCCCCGCTCGTGCTGGACCGCCAGCGCATACCTCGATGCGACGATGGACATCGCGGTGTTGTCGCCCTGCAGCATCTGCGGGTCGGTCATTCCTTTTCGCCCGCCCGGCTTGCCGATCTGCTGCAATGCGGGCAGATCGGCAATCAGGGTGTTGGTCGACGGGCAATAGCTGGCCCCCTGGGTGGGTTTCGCATCCGAACAGGTACTGGTGGCGAACGTCAGGGTGGGCGGCGACTTCGGCGAGAAGATCGTGTTCAGGATGTCCACCAACGTCGCGACGCTGTCGTTGTCAATGGCCACCTCGCCGCTGGTCGTATCGCCCGAGGAATCCACCTGTAGGGCCAGGGGCTCGTTGCCGCGCCGTTTCTTGATTTCGTCCATGTCGATTTTGGCGCACGTCCCCGATCCGCTGTTGAAGCCCATTTGGAACGCGCTGATCCGGTCGAGCCCGGTGCCGTGGGCCGAATCTTCCGTCTGCTCGAATTCCTCCTCGCTCATGATCGGATCCGAGATCTTGAGCATGCCGGCGATCACGTGACTCAGCGCGTCACCGGTGTTCAGGGTGAAACGCGTCGAGTGACCCTCGGCAACCCAGCGCAGATACACCCCGGCGAAACAATCCGCCTGTTGCTCCTCGACCAGGGTCGGGGTCGTCTTCGGATTGACCAGTCCCCCGTTGAACTGCAGCGAATGCCCGAATTCGTGCGCCAGAATGCCGACGACCGACATGTCGCCGAAATATTTCTTTGCCGCCGGGAACAACTCACCGCGGTCCCACGAGACAATGTTGCAGCCGTAGTTGTACGAGGCATTGACCACCTTGTACGTCCGGGATCTGCAGACAATCGGACTCGACGGATCGGTGGAGTCATAGGACACGAATGCGCTGACTTCTTTGAAGGGTTTTTTGGCCTCGTCCGGCCAATTCTGTTTCCAGAATTCTTCGATGTCGTTGAGTGCCAACAGCGACAGATGGTCGATATCTCCGTTGTCGGTATTCTTCACCGTGCCAGTCGGTTTCGGCGCATCGCCGCGGGGCCCGCTGGGACCCTCGGTCACCGGCAGCCCGGCCACGCTGGCCGGATCGTAGAGCACCGACACCGCGCGGCCGTTCACCATGCTGGTGGTGCCGCTCTTGCCGCCGCAGCCCGCCAACACCAGCACCGCACATCCGACCAGGGCCATCACCCGGGCCAATCCCGCGTGGTTCACTTGCCACCGCCGAGTTGGGGCAGACCCACGGTGTAAGTGCCGTTGTCGTCATCGAAGGTCACCTTCAACTGGTGCGGTTTACCCCGGACGGTGACGTCGCAGGAGAAGCTCTGGCCTTTCTTCACGATCGGGTCCTGCCCGTTGTTGCACTTGACGTCTTTGATGTCGTCGGAGGAGTAGCCACTGGTCCGGTCCAGCAGGATCTGTTGAACCTCGGTCTGCACACCGCTGACCGCGACTTTCTTGGTGTCGCCGTTGACGACGCCGGACAGCAGCAGCACGGCGACGACGCCGACGATCAGCACGGCGACAATGGCCGCGCCGACCAGCAGCGGGGTTCGCGAGCTGCGCGGCTTCTTCGGCAGCGCGGGCGGGGCCGGAGGCGCACCGAGGGGGCCGGGTGGCGGGTACTGTCCCGGCGGCCCGTATTGACCGGGGTATGGCTGACCCGGGTACGGCGGGCTTTGCGGCGAACGCGGCGGACTCTGCGGCGGACGTGGCGGGCTCGGTGGCGGCGGGCTTTGCGGCGGCGTCGGGCGCACCACGGGCTGCTGATACCACGGGATCCCGGCATGCTGCGTGGGCTCCTGCGAAAGGTTCGGCTCACGGTTCGGCGGCCAAGGCTGATTGTGGCCGCGAGGTGTGCTCATAGCGTCCCCGATCGTCGAACAACACCGGCGGCTCTCACGCTAAGCCATGCCGGCCTGCTCCGAAAGCGAGGGAAAGCCGGCGGATCAGGCCATCGGGTTCACGCCGTTGAGCAGCACCCACACCGCGATACCGGCCGCGATACCGCTGAGCAGCGCCACAAACGAGCCGATGAAGGGCCGGCTGGCCCAGCCCCGGCCCGCGTCGAGCCCGTAGCGTCCCGGACCGGCCAGGATCACGGCCACCGCCATGACGATCAAGCTGATCTGGTACTCGTGCCCGTCGGGCAGAAAATAGGTGAAGGTGTGCGTGCGTGGCCGCACCGACGCCGACGCAAGCAGGCCGTTGATCAAGAAGGCCAGCGCACCCGCGCCGGCGACCGGGGTGAACAGCCCCAGCACCAGCAGGACGCCCGCGACCAGCTCACCGCCGGCACTGACGTAGGCGAGGATGTCGGCATGCTGGAACCCGACGTCGGTCAGCGAGTTGCGGAAGCTATGCAGACCCGAGCCGCCCCACCAGCCGAAAAGCTTCTGCAGACCGTGGGCGATCAGCACCGCGCCCAGCCCGACCCGCAGGACCAGCAACCCCAGATGCTGGGTGCCGCGCCGTCCCGCCGCCCGGAACCGATCGTCGTCGTCGTCGATGTCGACGGCAGCGGGCGCCGCCGGGACCTGACGTCCGGTCACCTGCGGTTGCACATAAGGCAGCGGTTCCGGCGCGTCGAGCAGGTGGTATCCGGCGCCGCCGGCCTCGGCCTCGATGGGCGGAATGATCGTGGTGGTTCCGGTGTTGCCGAAGCTGCTCGCATAGCCGGCAGGCGTCAGGTCGTCTTCGGGGTCAACCAGGCTTGCCGATGCGGGACGTCCCGGGATGGGTCCGGCGGAACCGTCCGGCCGCTGCCACGGTGATTCTTTCGAACTGGTCACGCGTGTCAGGGTAAGGGCATTTCGGCCTGAATCTGGGATTTGAGCGGCGCTTCTACGTGTTAAATCCGCAGTTCGCTGGGTCGACGCCCCAAGTACATAAAAATCCACCCGCAATTCAGGTAAGTAGTCAAGGGGTCGGGTGCGCCGTGGGAGCCGCCGCGGTGTCGCCGGGCCCGGCGCTTGGCGCCATGCCGCCGGAAAGCCGGCAGGTAGCCTGTCGGTCATGCGGATAAGGCGGTCGGTTCGATGCGCGCTCGCCGCGTTGTGCGCGGCGGTGCTGGTGGCGACCGGCTGCGCCCGCTTCAACGACGCCCAGTCGCAGCCGTTCACCACCGTCCCCGAGCTCAAACCGCAGCCCAGCTCGACGCCGCCGCCGCCGCCGCCGCTGCCGGCCACACCGTTCCCCAAGGCCTGCCCGGCACCGGGGGTGATGCAGGGCTGCCTGGAGAGCACCAGCGGCTTGATCATGGGCGTAGACAGCAAGACCGCGCTGGTCGCCGAGCGCACCACCGGCGCGGTCAAGGAGGTCTCGGTCAGCGCCGAGCCCAAGGTGAAGATGGTCATCCCGGTCGATCCGTCCGGCGACGGCGGCCTGATGGACATCGTGCTGTCGCCGACCTTTTCGCAGGATCGCTTGATGTACGCCTACATCAGCACTCCCACCGACAACCGGGTCATCCGGATCGCCGAGGGCGACGTCCCCAAGGACATCCTGACCGGGATCCCCAAGGGCGCCACCGGCAACACCGGGGCGCTGATCTTCACCAGCCCGACCACCTTGGTGGTGATGACCGGCGACGCCGGCAACCCGGCGCTGGCCGCCGACCCGAATTCGTTGGCGGGCAAGGTGTTACGCATCGAGCAGCCGACCACCCTGGGCCAGGCGCCGCCGACGACGGCGCTGTCGGGCATCGGCGCGGGCGGCGGACTGTGCATCGATCCCGTCGACGGCTCGCTGTATGTCGCCGACCGCACCCCCAGCGCCGACCGCTTGCAGCGGATCACCAAGAACTCCGAGGTCTCCACGGTCTGGACCTGGCCGGACAAGCCCGGGGTGGCCGGCTGCGCGGCCATGGACGGCACAGTGCTGGTCAACCTGATCAACACCAAGCTGACGGTGGCGGTTCGCCTGGCGGCGAAGACGGGCGCGGTCACCGGCGAACCGGACGTCGTCCGCAAAGACACCCACGCGCACGCCTGGGCGCTGCGGATGTCACCGGACGGCAACGTCTGGGGCGCGACGGTGAACCGCACCGCCGGTGACGCCGAGAAGCTCGACGACGTGGTGTTCCCGTTGTTCCCGCAGGGTGGCGGCTTCCCGCGGAACAACGACGACAAGACCTGAGCGGCCGGCAGCTCAGGGCACGTCGAGGGTGAAGCGCATGCCGTACCGGCCGGTCGCGTCGGCGCGCTTGCCGTCGTACAACCGCTGTGGAGCCTCCTGGCCGGGGTCGAGGTCCTCCTCGTCGAGGTCGGACAGGTAGAGCAGATCCTCGGCGCCCTCGGGAGCCCAGGCGGCGACCGGCTCCAGCAGGTAGGCCACGTGGTCACCGACTTCGCTTCGGCTCACGATCCGAGCCACGAACCAGGCCGCGGCGTCATCCAGGATCGGCATGCCGGCGGGTCCGCCGCGCCACGAGCAGTGCGCGAACGTGTCGGTGCCCTCACCTTGGCGGGCGAACAGTTCGGCCAGCGCCTGCTTGTGCCGCGGCAGTACGTGCACCGCCAGGAAGTCGGACCGGCATCCCACCTGATGGGTGGGGCTTTGCGATGGCAGACCGATCATGAAGCTGGGCGGCTGCACGCTGGTCTGGGTGCCGAAGGCAACCACGCAGCCCGACGCCTGACCGTCGGCCTGGGTGGTAACCACGAACACCGGGGAGTCCAGCATCGACATCAGGTCGTCGAACGGTTCTGCGATCACCACACCATGATGCGTCCTCGAGGACCGGTTACGGCGCTGTTCGGCGGCAATCGTGATGCGGGCGCGTCACGGATCGTGGCCGGGATCGATGTCCATGACGTCGGACAACCGCAGGGGATCATCCCCGGTGTCGGCGAACCAGGACGCCCCGGGTGCGAGCAGGTAGCCGACGTGGTCACCGAGGTCGATGCGCTCGAGCGTCTCGCCCACCAGCCAGCCGATCGCGTCGTCGAGAATCGGCATCTGCTGCGGACCCGAGTGCCACGCGCAGTGGTCGAATTTGTCGATCTCGTCGTCGGTTTCGCCGCCGAAGAGTTCGGCCAGGGCCCTGTCCTGGTGCGCCAGCAGGTGCACCGCGAGGTGGTCGGATCGGGCGGCCACGCCGAAGGTGTGATTGGTCTGCGACAAGCACACCAGCAATCGGGGCGGGTTGATACTGGCCTGGGTGGAGAAACCGACGACGCAGCCCGAACGATGGCCGTCGGCCTGGGTGGTCACCACGAGAATCGCGGTGTTCATCTGCTCGGTCAGCCGGTCCAGTCCCTCGTGTGCCACGACACCATCATGAATCAACGGCGCGCCGCACCGCGGCGTCGATGGCGAGGTAGGCCAATTCCGCCGCGGCAGACCAGGTCTGTCCGGCGTCGATCAGCAGCGCGGCGGTGAAGTGCGGACTCAGGTGGGCGCACACGGTCGCGGACAGCGACGGCGGCGGGTCGCCCTGGCCTCCGGCAGCGCGCCACAGCGTGACGGAGATGTCGGTCATTGCGCCGCGAAACTCCTCGAGGCGCTTGGCTTCGGCGGCGGCCAATTCCGGGGACAGGTCCTGGCGCGACGCCAGCTCGAAGAATCCGGGGCCGATCGTCGCGTTCATTCGGTGCGCACTTTCGCAGGTCGCGCGCAGCCAGCTGGTCAGATCTCCGTCGTACCGCGGCAGCTGGTGGCGGTAGTCGACGATGCCGGCGTCGAAGGCCGCCGCGATCAGCTTGTCGCGGCCGGCGAAGTGCCGGAACAGCGTGCGCCGGCTGGCCCCGCTGACTTCGGCCAGGTCATCCATGGTGACGTCCAGACCCCTGCTGAGCACCAGCCGTCGTGCCGCGGCCAGGATGTGGTCCACGGCGGCCCGTCGTTTGGCGTCGGCCAGCGATCCGGGGCGGGGAGCGGGGGCGGCGGCCATCGGCTGACAATACTCCCGCAATGCCCTCTTGACACTTATTAGTGCCACACGAGACACTCAATCGTGCCATCAGAACGAGAGCGGTTGCGGCCGCCGCCCGCCCGGCACCTGGTCACCACGCCGATCACCGACGACGACGCCGCGATCGCCGCCGCCCTGACCCAGGTCTCGACCCCGGCGCTGATCGCATCAGCGGTGCACCTCGGCGGCGACGTGTCGCTGTTGCGCGGACCGATCCGGCCCCGGCAGTTCGTCGTCAACGAATTCCAGGGCTGCCTCGACGAGGACGAAAAAGACCAATTGCGCCGGGACGCGCTCAAGGTGATCTGCGCCTGGCGCGACGCCGGATGCCCGCCGCCGCAGCCGCTCGACACCGCGACCATCCGCGAGATCATGGACTGGATCGCCTGCACCCCGGTGCCCGACGACTACGCGTCCCTCTACATCGAGGAGATGGACCTCGACGCGGTCAATCCACGAGCAATCAACCTGGTAGCCGATAACGTTGCGCCGGAGAGCTTTTCGGTCCTGGTGATCGGCTGCGGCGAGTCCGGGTTGCTGGCCGGCATCCGGTTGAAAGAGGCCGGGATCGCCTTCCAGATCGTCGACAAGAACAACGACGTGGGCGGCACCTGGCTGGAGAACACCTATCCTGGGTGCCGGGTCGACGTCGCCAGCCACTACTACTCGTACTCGTTCGAGCGCAACGACCAGTTCAGCGACTACTACACCCGCCAGCCCGAACTGCACGCCTACTTCCGAAAAATCATGGCGGAACACGGAATCGGCGAGCACGTGCTCTGGCGTCACGAGGTGATCAGGGCCTAATGGGACGACGCCGAAGCCCGCTGGACCGTGACATTGCGCGCCGCCGACGGCACCGAATCGACCCGCACCGCCAACGCGGTGATCTCCGGTGTCGGAATCCTCAACCGCCCCTTCGTCCCTGACCTGCCGAACCTGGACCGCTTCGCCGGGCCGGTGTTTCATTCCGCGCGTTGGGATCACAGCGTCGACCTGACCGGCAAGCGGGTCGCGCTGATCGGCGCCGGCGCCAGCGGCTTTCAGATCGGTCCGGCCATCGTCGACGACGTGCGGCAATTGGTGGTCTTCCAGCGCACGCCGCAGTGGATGGCGCCCAATCCGCGCTACCACAGCAAGGTCACCGGCGGTGAGCGGTGGGCGATGGCGCATCTCCCCGGCTACGCCCGCTGGTACCGGTTCATGCTGATGTGGCAATCCAGCGATCAACTGCTGGAGCTGGTGCGAGCCGACCCCGACTGGCCCGACTTTCCGCGTACCGCAAACCAAGCCAGCGCGGCGCGCCGCGAGGTGTTCACCAAGTGGATCGAGAGCCAGCTGAGCGATCATCCCGAACTGATCGACGCCGTCACCCCTAACTACCCGCCGATGGCCAAACGGATGTTGCAGGACAACGGCAGTTGGCTGCGCTGTCTGACCCGAGATCACGTCGAGTTGGTGCGCGAACCGATCCGCGACATCGACGCCAACTCCATCCGCACCGACCGGGGTCACTACCGAGCCGACGTCATCGTGCTGGCCACCGGTTTCCGGGCCAGCGAGGTGCTGTGGCCGATGCAGGTCATCGGTCGCGACGGGATCGCCCTGCACGACGTTTGGGACGGAAAACCGGTGGCTTACAACGGTGTTTCGATTCCCGGGTTTCCCAATTTCTTCGTCATGATGGGCCCGGGCACCGGGCTGGCCCACGCGGGCAGCGTGATGTTGATGTCCGAACTGCAGATGCGCTACATCGGCGAGGCACTGCGCGCGGTGATCGAGGGCGGCCGCGCATCGATCGAACCGACGCCCGCCGCGTACCGGCGCTACGCCACAGCGCTGCAGCGGGAGATGGCCACGCTGATGTGGGGGCACCCCCTGTATCGAGCACTCCTGGTACAAGGCCGCCGACGGCAACGTCTACGTGCTACTGCCCTGGCGCATCGTGGACTACTGGAAGATGACCAGAACCGTTGCCGCCCAAGACCATCAGCTACGCTGAGCTCGCTAAGCCTGCCCGCAGGCCGCCAGCACCAGCTCGCGCACCCGCGCCGCATCGGCCTGGCCGCGGGTGGCCTTCATGACCGCTCCCACGATCGCACCCGCCGCCGCCACCTTGCCGCCCCGGATCTTCTCCGCCACATCGGGATTGGCGGCCAACGCCTCGTCGACCGCGGCCTGGGTCACCGAGTCGTCACGCACCAGCTCCAGGCCGCGCGCCGACATCACCTGCGCGGGTTCACCTTCCCCCGCGAGCACCCCTTCGACGACCTCGCGGGCCAGCTTGTTGGACAGCTTGCCCTGATCGACCAGCGCGATCACCGCGGCCACCTGTGCTGGGGTGATGGGCAATTCGTCCAACCCGATGCCGGCTTCGTTGGCCTTCTGCACCAGGAAGTTTCCCCACCAGGACCGCGCCTCCCGGCTCGCCGCGCCGTGCTTGACGGTCTCGGCGACGAGTTCCACCGCACCGGCGTTGACCAGGTCGCGCATCACCTCGTCGGAGATGCCCCACTCGTCCTGAATTCGCTTGCGGCTCAACCACGGTAGCTCCGGGATGGTCTGTCGCAACTGCTCCACCAGTTCGCGGCTGGGCGCGACGGGCTCGAGGTCGGGCTCGGGGAAGTACCGGTAGTCCTGCGCGGTCTCCTTGGCCCGGCCGGGGCTGGTGTAGCCGGCCTCGTGAAAGTGCCTGGTCTCCTGGACAATCTGGCCACCGGCCAGCAGAACGGCGGCCTGGCGCTGCATCTCGTAGCGCACGGCGACCTCGACACTCTTGAGCGAGTTGACGTTCTTCGTCTCGGTGCGGGTGCCGAACTCGGCCGCACCCTTGGCCATCAGTGACACGTTGGAGTCACACCGCATCGAGCCCTGATCCATCCGGACGTCGGATACCTCCAGCGAGCGCAACAGGTCTCGCAACGCCGTCACATAGGCCCGCGCGATCTGCGGCGCGCGATCCCCGGCCCCCACGATGGGTTTGGTGACGATCTCGATCAACGGCACCCCGGCGCGGTTGTAGTCGATCAGCGAGGTGGTGGCGCCGTGGATGCGACCGGTCTCGCTGCCGATGTGGGTAAGCTTGCCGGTGTCCTCCTCCATGTGCGCCCGCTCGATCTCCACCCGCCAGGTGGTGCCGTCTTCCAGCGGCGCGTCCAGGTAGCCGTTGATGGCGATCGGCTCGTCGTACTGGGAGATCTGGTAGTTCTTCGGCATGTCGGGGTAGAAGTAGTTTTTCCGGGCGAACCGGCACCACGGCACGATCTCGCAGTTCAGCGCCAGACCGATCCGGATCGCCGACTCCACCGCGACCTGGTTGAGCACCGGCAGCGAACCCGGCAGGCCCAGGCACACCGGGCACACCTGGGTGTTGGGCTCGGCACCGAACGCCGTGGCGCAGCCACAGAACATCTTGGTGGCGGTGGACAGCTCGACGTGCACCTCGAGCCCGAGCACCGGGTCGAAACGTTCGATGACCTCGTCGTAATCCAGCAGTTCGGCACCAGCAACGGTCATGGAGACCGATCCTAATGGGTGCCGCCCGGTGTCAGCCGAAGAAGGCCGCGGCGTCGTCGTAGCGGCTCTCGGGCACCAGCTTGAGTTGCCGGACGGCGTCGCCCAGCGCCACCCGCCCGATGTCCTGCCCGCGCAGCGACACCATCTGCCCGTACTCCCCCGCGTGGGCCGCGTCGGCGGCGTTGACCCCGAAGCGGGTGGCCAGCACCCGGTCGTACGCTGTCGGCGAGCCGCCGCGCTGCACGTGACCCAGCACCGTCACCCGCACGTCCTTGTTGATCCGCTTCTCCACCTCGAGCCCGAGTTGCGCCGCGACGCCGGTGAACTTCTCGTGGCCGAACTCGTCAAGTCCGCCCTCGCGCAACGCAATTGAGCCTTCGACCGGTTTGGCGCCCTCGGCGACCACGCAGATGAAGTGTGAATCCCCGCGCTGGAAGCGCCGTTTCACCAGCCGGCACACCTCCTCGACGTCGAAGGGCTGTTCGGGTATCAGGGTCATGTGGGCGCCGGACGCCAGGCCGGCGTTGAGCGCGATCCAACCGGCGTGCCGGCCCATCACCTCGACCAGCATCACCCGCTGGTGGGATTCGGCGGTGCTGTGCAGCCGGTCGATTGCGTCGGTGGCCACCGTCAACGCGGTGTCGTGGCCGAAAGTGACGTCGGTGCAATCGATGTCGTTGTCGATGGTCTTGGGCACCCCGATTACCGGGACGTTCTCCTGGGACAGCCAGTGCGCGGCGGTCAGGGTGCCTTCGCCGCCGATCGGGATGAGCACGTCGATGCCGTTGTCGTCCAGGGTTTCCTTGATCTGGTCCAGGCCGGCCCGCAGCTTGTCGGGGTGCACCCGGGCGGTGCCCAGCATGGTGCCGCCCTTGGCCAGCAGCCGGTCGTTGCGGTCATCGTTCTTCAGCTGCATGCGCCGGTTTTCCAGCAGCCCGCGCCAACCGTCCTGGAACCCGACCACCGAGGAGCCGTACCGCGCGTCGCAGGTGCGCACAACCGCCCGTATGACCGCGTTGAGGCCGGGACAGTCGCCGCCGCCCGTGAGTACTCCGATGCGCATGCCCATTATCTTGCCCCGTAGCCCGGTTTATGGCGCGAGCAGCCGCAAAATCCCAAATAGCGAGCCTGTTTGGGGAGCTTTTACGGCTGCTCGCGCCACCTAGACACTCGCACCACCTAGACAGCGGTGGGCAGTGCCCCGCGGGCGGCCTCGTAGGCGGCGCCGACCCGGTAGAGCCGGTCGTCGGCCAGGGCGGGCGCCATGATCTGCAGCCCCACCGGCAGGCCGTCGTCCGGGGACAGGCCGGAAGGCACCGACATCCCGCAGTGGCCAGCCAGGTTCAGCGGCAGCGTGCACAGGTCGAACAGGTACATCGCCAGCGGGTCGTCGACCTTCTCGCCGAGCCGGAACGCGGTGGTCGGGGTCGCCGGTGAGACCAGTACGTCGACGGAGCGGTACGCCTCGTCGAGGTCCCGGGCGATCAGGGTGCGCACCTTCTGGGCCTGGTTGTAGTAGGCGTCGTAGTACCCCGCCGACAGCGCGTAGGTGCCGATCATGATGCGGCGCTTGACTTCTGGCCCGAAGCCGGCGGCCCGGGTGAGTGCCATGACCTCCTCGGCGCTGTGGGTGCCGTCGTCGCCGACCCGCAGCCCGTAACGCATCGCGTCGAAGCGGGCCAGGTTGCTCGACACCTCCGAGGGCAGGATCAGGTAGTAGGCGGGCAGCGCGTAATCGAAGTGCGGACAGTCGACTTCGCTGACTTCGGCGCCCAGCGCCGTGAGCTGCTCGACGGCGGCCTCGAACGAGGCCAGCACACCGGGCTGGTAGCCCTCGCCGCTGTGCAACTGACGCACCACCCCGACGCGCACCCCGCTGAGGTCACCGCCTGCGCCGGCCCGGGCGGCGCCGACGACGTCGGGCACCGGCGCGTCGATGGAAGTGGAGTCGCGCGGGTCGTGTCCGGCGATCACCTGGTGCAGCAGCGCGGTGTCCAAGACGGTGCGCGCGCACGGCCCGCCCTGGTCCAGCGACGACGCGCACGCGATCAGCCCGTACCGGGACACGGTTCCGTAGGTGGGTTTGACGCCGACGGTCGCGGTCAGCGCGGCCGGCTGGCGGATGGAACCGCCGGTGTCCGAGCCGATGGCCAGCGGCGCCTGGAACGCGGCCAGCGCCGCCGCGCTGCCGCCACCGGAGCCGCCGGGGACGCGGTCGAGGTCCCAGGGATTGCGGGTCACGCCGTAGGCGGAGTTCTCGGTGGACGAGCCCATCGCGAACTCATCCATGTTGGTCTTGCCCAGGATCGGGATCCCGGCCGCCCGCAGCCGCGCGGTCAGGGTGGCGTCGTACGGCGAGCGCCAGCCTTCCAGGATCTTGGAGGCACAGGTGGTGGGCATGTCGACAGTGGTGAACACGTCTTTGAGGGCCAGCGGCACACCGGCCAGCGCGGAGGGCAGCTGCTCGCCGGCGGCCAGCTGCTTGTCGACGGCGGCCGCGGCCGCCAGCGCGGCATCGGCGGCGACGTGCAGGAACGCGCCGTAGCGTTCGTCGGTCGCGGCGATCTGGTCCAGGCAGGCCTGGGTGATCTCGGTCGACGACAATTCTTTGGCCGCGATCTTGGCGGCCAGGGTGGCCGCGTCGAGCCGGATGATGTCCGTCACTGGCTCTCCCCGAGGATCTGCGGGACGGCGAAGCGTCCGTCGACGGCTTCGGGTGCGGCGGCAAGCGCCTCGGGCTGGGTCAAGGACGGCTGGGGCTGGTCCGGCCGGGTGACGTTGACGTCCTTGAGCGGGTTGTCGGTGGCCTCGACGCCGGTGACGTCGACGGCCTGGATCTGGCTGACGTGGTTGATGATGGCGTCGAGTTGGCCGGCGAAGCTGTCCAGCTCGTTGTCGGTCAACGCCAGCCGGGCCAGCCGGGCCAGGTGGGCCACCTCGTCGCGGGAGATCTGGGACACGAGCGAAAAGCCTAGTCGGGACCGAGGGGGACGGCTGACGCTGGGACCGCCCGACCGTCCGGTGCGTCCGGCCGATATGCCACGCGCGCGTCGCTGTGTAAAAGTGTTGGCCGTGCCCTCATACCTGTTGCGCATCGAGCTGATCGACCGGCCAGGCAGCCTGGGGTCGCTCGCTGTGGCGCTGGGCTCGGTGGGCGCCGACATCCTGTCGCTGGACGTGGTGGAGCGCGCCGCGGGGTATGCGATCGACGACCTGGTGATCGAGTTGCCTCCCGGCGCCATGCCGGACACGCTGATCACCGCGGCCGAGGCGCTGCCCGGGGTCCGGGTGGACAGCGTCCGTCCGCACACCGGCCTGCTGGAAGCGCACCGCGAGCTGGAGCTGCTCGATCTGGTGGCCGCTGCCGGCGATCGCGCGTCGAAACTGCAGGTGCTGGCCGACCAGGCGCCCAAGATCCTGCGGGTCAGCTGGTGCACGGTGGTGCGCAGCTCCGGCGACGAGCTGGAGCGGTTGGCCGGAAGTGCCGGGGCGCCGGAAAGCCGCGCCGTGTCGGCGCCGTGGCTGCCGCTGGAACGCGCGGCGGCCCTCGACGGCGGCGGTGACTGGGTGCCGCCGTCGTGGCGGGCCATGGACACCACCATGGCCGCCGCGCCGCTGGGTGACCCGCACACCGCGGTGGTGCTGGGCCGTCCGGGTCCGGAGTTTCGGCCCTCGGAGGTGGCCCGGCTGGGTTACCTGGCCGGCATCGTTGCCACGATGCTGCGCTGACCGCTGGTCATTCGGGCTCCACAGTTCGGCTATATTTAGGGTCCCGTCCGGGCCGGGAGGACACTTTGCTGTCGCCGATTTTCGCTGCGCCGGACATCGGCAAGGAACCGGCTAGATGGACAGCTCCACTCCCCTGAATCTGAACGCCATCGTCACCTTGGTGGCCACCAGACTCCTGGGCGCCACCACCGCCAACGTGGCCGCGATCAGCACCCAAGTCCTTGCCGATCTGGTGGATTTCCTCGACGTCGACGTCAGCTTCCTGCGACACAACGACCACGACATCGGCGCCACGGTGTTGGTGGCCGAATGGCCGCCCCGGCAGGACGTGCCCGACCCCGACCCGTTGCACACGATTTACTTCGCCGACGCCGATCCCGTGTTTGCTCTGACCGAAAACGCAAGGGCTGCGGTGATCCTGCGTCCGGACTCCCTACCCGAGCAGTACCGGCAGACCATCGGGGCGGCCGGTGGCGTGCCGGAAATCTCGATGGCTGCGACGCCGTTGCTCGCCGGTGACGTCACCACCGGGTTGCTCGGTTTCGTGAAGTTCGGCGACCGGGCGTGGGCCGACGACGAGATCAACGCGCTGCAGGTCGTCGCCACCATGTTCGCCCAGGTCCAGGCGCGGATGACCGTCGAGAACCGGCTGACTTACCAGGCCGCGCACGATGACCTGACCGCGCTGCCCAACCGGCGCACCCTGTTGGCACATCTCGACGCCCGCCTCGCCGCCGGACAGCCGGGCCCGGTGCCGGTGCTGTTCTTCAACGTCGACCGGCTCAAGGCCATCAACGACTACCTCGGCCACGCCGTCGGGGACCAGTTCATCCGGGATTTCGCGGCGGGCGCCCGGGCGGCGCTGGGCGGTCGGGGCCTGATCGCGCGGACCGGCGGCGACGAGTTCGTGGTGGTACCCGCGGCGGCGATGGACGCCACCGCGGCGCGTGCTCTTGCGGAGAGCCTCAGTGCACGGCTCACCGACAATGTGCACATCGACGGTGAGGTCCTCCACCGCACGGTGAGCGTCGGCGTCGCCACCGGTGTACCGGGGGTGGACTCCTGTCTCGACGTGCTGCGCCACGCCGACGAGGCATTGCTGTCGGCCAAGGAGGCCGGGACGGATCGGATCGGCGTCTTCTCCGGCGAGATGCTCAGCCGCCGTGAGTTCCGCGCCGAACTGGAGTTGCATCTGCAGCACGCGATCGAGACCGGCGCCCTCACCGTGGTCTACCTGCCCGAGATCGACATGGTGACCGGAAACGTGCTGGCCGTCGAAGCGCTGGTGCGCTGGCCGCACCCGAGTCGCGGGCTGCTGCTGCCGGACAAGTTCATACCCGTCGCCGAATCCCTGAATCTGGCCGGCCAACTCGGCGAGTGGGTGCTCAACGCGGCGTGCGCGGACCTGGCGCGCTGGCGGGCACATGGGGTGGGAGCCGGCACCATGCTGCGCGTCAATGTCTCCCCCGCGCAGTTGGTCGCGCACGACCTGCTCGGCGCGGTGAGCCGCGCGATGGACGCGTTCGGTCTCGACGCCAAGGCCATCGGCTTGGAGATCACCGAGAGCATGCTGATCCGGGACCTGGTCAGCACCAGGACCGTGCTGAACGGGCTCACCGAGATGGGAATCGACATAGCCATCGACGATTTCGGCACCGGCTTCAGCGGGATGGGCCTGTTGCGGACGCTGCCGGTGAACACCTTGAAGATCGATCGCGGTTTCGTCCGGGACCTTCAGACCAGCGGTGACGACGTGGCGATCGTGCGGGCGGTGGTGGGGTTGGCCGAAGCGCTGAATCTCAACGTGGTCGCCGAAGGCGTCGAAACCCGGGGCGCGGCCCGAGCCCTGCTGGACGAAGGATGCTTCCGGGCGCAGGGATTCCTGTTCTCCCGCCCCCTCACCGCGGCGGCTACCCAGCGGCTGCTCACCGTCGGCTCGGTCAGCACCAAAATCTAAGCGTGCGAACGTGATTGGGGTGTGATCAGCGGGTCGTCGTCTTCCCAGAGCAGCAGCTGCCGCACCGCCGGACGCGGCCCGTAGGGTCGCAGCATGGAGCTCGCCGGTCGCGGGCGCACCCGTTGCGGCCACCAGAACCAACGCCCCAGCAACGTCGCGATCGACGGTGTCATGAACGCTCGCACGATCAGTGTGTCGAACAGCAGCCCGAGCCCGATCGTGGTGCCGATCTGACCGAGCACCTGAAACCCGCTGAACAGAAACGCGCACATGGTGATCGCGAAGACCAGGCCGGCGGACGTGACGACCGAGCCGGTGCCGGCCATCGCGCGGATGATCCCCGTCTTCAGGCCGGCGCCGATCTCCTCCCGGAACCGCGATATCAGCAGCAGGTTGTAGTCCGACCCCACCGCCAGCAGCAGGATGATGGCCAGAGCGAGCACCACCCAGTACAGCTTGATGCCGAACATGTACTGCCACACCAGCACCGACAACCCGAACGACGCGCCCAGTGACAGTCCCACCGTGCCGACGATCACCAGCGCCGCGACCAGGCTACGGGTCAGCAGCATCATGATCAGCAGGATCAGGCTCAGGGCGGCGATTCCGGCGATCATCAGGTCGTATTTGGCGGCGTCCTGCACGTCGGCGTAGGTGGACGCGGTGCCGCCCAGGTAGAACCGGGCGTCGGCCAGCGGGGTGCCTTTGACCGCTTCGTGGGCGGCTCTCCTGATCGGCTCGATGTGTGAAATGCCTTCCGGGGTAGCCGGATCGCCGTCGTGGGTGACGATCATGCGGACCGCTTTGCCGTCGGGTGAGAGGAACAGCTTGAGTCCGCGGTTGAACTCGGGGTTGGTGAAGACTTCGGGCGGCAGGTAGAACGTGTCGTCGTTCTTGGATTCGTCGAACGCGCGGCCGAGTGCTGTCGCGTTTTCGATGGCGGCGGCGGTCTGCGCGTAGATTCCGGACAGGGTGGCGTAATTCGTCATCGTCAGGTCGTGGTTGGTCTGCTGGCTGGCGATCTGCTCGGGTATCAACGCCACCAGTTTGGGTTGCAGTGCATCGAGTTTGCCCAGCGTCGCGGTGAGGTCTTCGAACTTCGAGGTGAGCTGGTCGATGCCGTCCAGCGCGTCGAGCACCGATCGGATCGCAGCGCAGGCCGGGATGTCGAAACAGTGCTTCTCCCAATAGAAGTAGCTGCGCAGCGGCCGGAAGAAGTCGTCGAAATTCGCGATCTTGTCGCGCAGGTCGTTCATGGTGGCAACCGTGTCGCGGAAGCTCTGCGCCTCGCTGTGGGTGATGGTCGCCAACTCCTGCTGCAGGGTGAACTGCCGGCGCAGGATGTCGATCCCCCTGGACAGCTCACCGGCCTGCCGCAGCATGTCGTCGGCCCGATCCCGTTGGTACTGCAGGTTTTCGATCTGGTTCGCACTCTGTGCGCTGATCTGAAACGCCAGCGAGGTGTGGGTGAGCGGGGTGCCCAACGGCCGGGTGATGGTCTGGACCTGGGCGATACCGGGCAGGTGGAACACCGCCCTGGCCACCCGGTCCAGCACCAGCATGTCGGCCGGGTTGCGCATGTCGCGGTCGGTCTCCATCATCAGCAGCTCGGGCTCCAGCCGGGCCCGCGAGAAATGCCGTTCGGCGGCGGCGTAGCCGACGTTGGCCGGTGCGCTGGCCGGCATGTAGGGCCGGGTGTCGTAGCTGGTCCGGTAGCCGGGCAGGGTGAGCAGGCCGACGAGGGCCAGCGCACCGGCCACGGTCAGCACGGGGCCGGGCCAGCGCACGATTGCGGTGCCGATGCGCCGCCAGCCGCGGGTCCGCATCTCGCGTTTCGGTTCGAACATGCCCGCGGCGGCGCCCAGCGTGAGCACCGCCGGCGACAGGGTGAGCGCGGCCGCCAGCGCGACGAGGATACCGATCGCGGCGGGGATGCCGAGGCTCTGGAAGTACGGAAGCCGGGTGAAGCTCAGGCAGAAAACCGCGCCGGCCACGGTCAGCCCGGACCCCAGCACGATATGCGCAGTGCCCCGAAACATGGTGTAGTAGGCGGCTTCTCGGTCTTCCCCGGCCGTCCGGGCTTCCTGGTAGCGGCCAACGACGAAGATTGCGTAGTCCGTACCCGCGGCGATCACGAGCAGGGTCAGCAGGTTGGTCGCGTAGGTCGAGAGCCCGATGATTCCGGCGTTGCCGAGAACTGCGACGATGCCGCGGGCGGCGGCCATTTCGATCAGCACCGTGACGAGCACCAGCAGCATGGTCAAAAACGATCGGTAGACGAACAGCAGCATCAGCGCGATCACGCCGACGGTGATCGAGGTGACTTTGGCGGTTCCCTTGCTGCCCACGTCGAATTGGTCGGAGATGATCGGCGCCGCGCCGGTGACGTAGGCCTTGATGCCGGCCGGCGGCGGGTTGTGTTCGATGATGTCGCGCACTGCGCCGACGGATTCGTTGGCCAGCGCGGAGCCCTGGTTGCCGGCCAGATTCAGTTGCACGTACGCGGCCTTGCCGTCGCTGCTCTGCGATCCGGCCGCGGTCAGGGTGTCGCCCCAGAAGTCCTGGACGTGTTGGACGTGCCTGCGGTCCTGTTCGATCTTGCGGATCAACGTGTCGTAGTAGTGGTGGGCTTCGGCGCCCAGGGGTTTGTCGCCTTCCAGCACGACCATGGCGGTGCTGTCGGTGTCGAATTCCTTGAACGCCTGGCCGATCCGTCTGGTGGCCTGAAACGACGCCATGTCCGGTGAGCTCAGCGCCACGTTGTGGGTCTTACCGACCTCTTCGAGTTGCGGGAACGCCGCGTTGGTGACCGCGGCGAGCGCGATCCACAGCAGCAGGATCGGCACCGACAGGCGGCGGATGGTGTGCGGTAGGCGGGGCGGCTTCTGATCGCCCGAACCGGGCTGCTGCTCACTCATCTGCTCACTCATCCGGATTTGTCCAGGCAGAAAGTGTAGGCGTCGTGGGTGTGTACGGTGCGTTCGTCCTTGACCTTGCCGTCCACCGTGATGCGGCAACCCAGGTAGGCGCCGTTACCCTGTGCCACAACGTTTCCCAGCACCGCGGGTTCGGTGGTGGTGATGGTGAACGACCAGGGCAGCGGCGCATTGGCGACCTGTTGCGGCTGGGCGTTGACGTCGAGGTAGCCGATGGTGGCCACCGCACCGGGCGCACCGAACACCTCGAGCACGACGGTCTTGGGGTTGAACGGGACGATCTGGCTGGAGATGCCGTTCTCGGCTGCCTTGTTGTGGTGCGCGCCGAAGATCCCGTGCAACCGGTAGATGGCGAACCCGGCGGTGCCCGCAACGATCACGGCGACGATTACCATCCACCCCCGCCTGACGACTCCTGATGGTGAAAAGCCTTTCACCCGTTGACCTTTCGACGAATCGGGCGAAACCACCCGCCCGGGACGCCGCCGCGTGATGGTCGTTGGCTAAGACCCTACGGTACTGGGCAGTACTGCACAATAGACGCCGACGTACTCTTTTGCGACGAGCCCGGCACGCTACCCCGCGGATCGGGTGAGGCCGGGCAGGATGAAACCGTCGACCAGCGCCTGCACGGTTCGCCGGGTGGGCGGTCGGCCTTCGACGACGGACCGGAAGATCAGATATCCGGGCAGCAGGTCCCAGAGTTCGGCGGTGATTGCCGACTCCGCGATCTCGCCCCGCTCGACGGCCTCGCGCAGCACGTGCTTCATCAAAGCTTCCCGCTGATCGATGAATTGGTGCTGCATGGCGTCGTTGAGCGCGGGCTGCCGGGACACTTCGGCCAGCACCGCGCGCATCGCACCGGCCTGGGTGCAGGCGTGCTCACAGCAGCTCTCGCCGATCTTGATCAGATCGCTGCGCAGCGAACCGGTGTTGGGCGGCACGGCGACTTGACGAATTCCTTCGGTGAACGCGGCCAGCACCAACTCCGCTTTGGACGGCCAGCGTCGATACACCGTGGCCTTGCTCGCGCGGGCGGCGCTGGCGACGGCGTCGACCGTCAACCCGTCGTAGCCGTGCTCCTGCAACAGTTCCATCGTTACCGCCAGCAGCTGCGCCTCGCGCGGCGACCACGGCGACGCAGCCATGGGCGGGCCGACGGTCTGAGTCATAGCGCCCACCATAGGGCTTCTTGCCGGTTCGTCACACCGGCGAATGCCCCGGCGGCCGAGCTGACTCCGCTGCGCTCGCGACTACTCGTCGGCTCCGGTATCCGACGGGCCCGCGGTGGCGTCCTGAGCGGGGCCGTCCTGCAACAACTTTCGGAAGCCGTCCTCGTCGAGGATCGGCACCCCGAGTTCGACGGCCTTGTCGTACTTCGATCCCGGGGAGTCGCCGGCCA
The DNA here is from genome assembly GCA_021654635.1 of Mycobacterium kiyosense. NCBI lineage: Bacteria > Bacillati > Actinomycetota > Actinomycetes > Mycobacteriales > Mycobacteriaceae > Mycobacterium > Mycobacterium kiyosense. Next base: position 1,846,176 of record AP025179.1, on the reverse strand, counting down.
CCACGTAGGAGGTCTTCTTCGACACCGACCCGGCGGCTTTCCCGCCGCGCGCCACGATGGCCTCCTTGGCCTCGTCGCGGGAGAAGCCGCCCAGTGAGCCGGTGACCACGATCGTCAGCCCGGCCAGGGTGCGCGGCACGCTGTCGTCACGCTCGTCGGCCATCCGCATGCCGGCCGCGCGCCACTTGTCGACGATGTCGCGGTGCCAGTCGACGGTGAACCATTCGGTGACCGCGGCCGCGATGGTGGGCCCGACGCCCTCCACCGCCGCCAGTTCTTCGGTGGAGGCGTCCTGGATTGCCTGCAGGTCGCCGAACTCGGCGGCGAGCGCGCGGGCGGCCGTGGGACCGACATGGCGGATGGACAGCGCGACCAGCACCCGCCACAGCGGTGCGGCCTTGGCCTTGTCGAGGTTGGCCAGCAGCCGTCTGCCGTTGGCCGACAGACCGCCGGCCTTGGTGCGGAACAGGTCGGTGCGCAGCAGGTCGTCTTCGGTGAGGTCGAACAGATCGCCCTCGCTGGTGACCACCTGCGCCGCAAGCAACGCCACGCCGGCCTCGTAACCCAGGCCCTCGATGTCCAGGGCGTTGCGGCTGGCGACGTGAAAGATCCGTTCCCGCAACTGCGCCGGGCAGCGCTGGCTGTTGGGGCAGCGAATGTCGGCGTCGCCCTCCTTCTCCGGCGCCAGCAAGGTTCCGCACTCGGGACACGTTGGTGGGCATGACGAATTCGCGTTCGGAACCGTCGCGCAGGTCGACGACGGGCCCCAGCACTTCCGGTATCACGTCGCCGGCCTTGCGGATCACCACGGTATCGCCGATGAGCACACCTTTGCGCTTGACCTCCGATGCGTTGTGCAGGGTGGCCTGCGCGACCGTGGACCCGGCAACCTTGACCGGCTCCATGAACGCGAACGGGGTGACCCGTCCGGTGCGCCCGACGTTGACGCGGATGTCGAGCAGCCGGGTCTGGGCTTCCTCGGGCGGGTACTTGTAGGCGATGGCCCAGCGGGGGGCCCGCGACGTGGAGCCCAGTCGGCGCTGCAGCGCCACTTCGTCGACTTTGACCACCACGCCGTCGATTTCGTGGGACACCTCGTGGCGATGTTCACCCCAGTAGTCAATGCGCTCCTGCACGCCGTCCAGGTTGTCGACCACGGTGGTGTGCTGGGACACCGGCAACCCCCAGGCCTGCAGCGCGAGGTAGGCGCCGTGCTGGGTGGCCGGGCGGAAACCTTCGGTGTGGCCCACGCCGTGGCAGATCATCCGAAGCTTGCGCCGGGCGGTCACCGCCGGGTCTTTTTGGCGCAGTGAGCCCGCCGCGCTGTTGCGCGGGTTGGCGAACGGCGCCTTGCCCTCTTCGACCAGGCTGGCGTTGAGCGCCTGGAAGTCGGCCAATAGGAAGAAGACCTCGCCGCGCACCTCGAGGACGTCGGGCACCGGATACTCGTCGGTGCCGGTGAGCCGCGCCGGTATGTCGTCGATAGTGCGGGCATTGTTGGTGACGTCCTCACCGGTGCGTCCGTCGCCACGGGTCGCCGCCCGGCTCAGCCGGCCGTTGCGGTAGACCAGCGACAGCGCGACGCCGTCGATCTTGAGTTCGCACAGATAGGTGGCGGCGTCGCCGACCTCGGCGTGGATGCGGGCTGCCCAGGCGGCCAGCTCCTCGCTGCTGAACGCGTTGTCCAGGCTGAGCATCCGTTCCAGATGGTCGGCTGGCTCGAATTCGGTCGCGAACCCGGCGCCGCCGACCAGCTGGGTAGGCGAATCGGGCGTGCGCAGTTCGGGATGGTCGGCCTCGAGTGCCTCCAGCCGGCGCAGTAACTGGTCGAACTCTGCGTCGGTGATGATCGGGGCGTCGCGCACGTAGTAGCGGAACTGGTGTTCGCGCACTTCCTCGGCCAGGTCTTGCCACTCGCGCAACACGTCGGGCGAAGTCACCCAGGCAGGCTATCCGAAGTGGCCGACAGCCCCGTCTTCGACGAAGCCGCGCGATTGCCGCGGCTCAGTAACAGGGCTGCATCATGATGCAGACCCATGATGTTATGGTGCACCATGCGGACGACGGTCAATATCGACGACAGCCTGCTGGCCGAGGCAAAGGTGTTGGCCGCCCGAACGTCGCGATCCCTGAGCGCCGTGGTGGAGGATGCGTTGCGCGCGATGCTGCGCCGTGACACGGACACATCGCAGCGCGCAGCATTTCAGCTGGCGACCCATGGAACCGGCGGCTTGCGTCCCGGCGTCAGCCTCGAGGACAAGGACGCCCTCGCCGACATCCTCGGTGACAATGCTGCTCCTTGACGTCAACGTCTGCCTCTACGCGATCCGCGAAGACAGCATCGAGCACTCTCGCTACCGCGGGTCGCTGGAAGATCTGTTGAACGGCGACGAACCGGTGGGGATCAGCGAGCTGGTGCTGTCGGGAGTCATGCGGTTGATCACCAACCATCGAATATTTCGGCAGCCCAGTTCCACCGGACAGGCGCTTGAGGCGTGCGGACGGCTGCGGTCCGCGCCGTCCGCCGTGGTGCTGCGACCGGGGCCGCGGCATTGGGACATCTTCGATGCCCTCTGCGCCGCGACCGGGGCGAGAGGCAACACGATCGCCGATGCCTACCACGCCGCGTTGGCGATCGAGAACGGCGCAACCTGGGTTACCACCGACCGCGGTTTCGCCCGCTTTCCGGGCCTTCGCTGGCGCCTTCCATTCGACTGAAACGCCGAACCGCGCCGCATTCAGATGGCGTCGGGATCCGAAGCGAACGCTTCAGCGGCCTTACGGGCCAACCCGATCGCGGTGCGGGCCCATTGCGGCGTCGCCCCCGCCAGCCCGCACGCCGGACTGACGCCCACGCGCCCGCGCAGGGCGGTGCGCGCGAAGCCGAGCCGGTCGGTCACCGCGACCACCGAAAGTGCTACCTCCTCGGCCGACAACCGGCGCTCGGGTGCGGCGGCGGGAACCACGCCCAATACCACGGCGCGGTCCGATTCCACGAATTCGGCGATACGTTCCAGGTCGTCGGCCCGCAGCGTCGCGGCGTCCACCGAAATCGCGCTGATATCGCTGCGCTGCAACAGATTCCACGGAATTTCGGGGGCGCAGCAATGCAGCAGCACGGGCGCGTCCACCGTCTCGATACAGGTTTGCAGCACTGCGGCTGCCACCGCCTGGTCCAGCGGGCGCACCGGGCTCAGCGCCGTCACGCCGGTCAGCCCACCACCCAACGCGGCCGGCAGCGTGGGCTCGTCGAACTGCACCACCACCGGGGTGTCCAGGCGGCGCGCCAATGTCGCCCGCTGGGCGGCGACGCCCTCGGCCAGCGAGGCGGCCAGGTCGCGCAGCGCGCCCGGGTCGGTGATCGCGCGGTGGCCGTTGCTCAATTCCAGCCCCGCGGCCAGCGTGATCGGCCCGGGAGCCTGCAGCTTGATCACCCGGCCACTACCGCGCAAGCCCGCCGTCTCCCAGGCTTCTTCCAGCGCGTCCAGGTCCTCGTCGAGCAGGCTGACCGCCCGGCGCGTCACCGCGCCCGGCCGCGCGGCGATCCGGTAGCCGCGCGGCACCGTATCGATGGCCACGTCGACCAGCAACGCACCGGCCCGTCCCAGCAGGTCGGCGCCCACTCCCCTGGCCGGCAACTCGACCAGATGGGCCATCGCGTCGGCCAACTCACCGACGACCACCTCGGCGGCGGGTCGCGGCGCGGTGCCGGGCCACGACCCGACCCCGGTGCCGGTTGCGAAAACACTCACCGGGCAACCGTATTCGACATCACATCGGGCACCGCCCACCAGGGGTGTTTACCCCGGCTCTGCGCGGGTAGGTTCGACCCGGAGAGGTGGCCGATGGCAAGACTGCTGCTGTGTCTGGCGGTGTTGCTGACGGCGGCCTGCACCCGGGTGGTGGACGGCGAAGCGGCGTTGCCGTTCGGCGCCGTCCCGGTCGGCGTGCTCGACGCCGGCACCGTGCTGCTGGACCAGTCACGGATGCGCGCGATCACCGGCTCGGGTGAGAATCTGACCATCATCCCGTCGATGGACGGCAGCTACCCGGTGGATGTCGGGAGCCTGGCGGCCACCGCACCGTCGGAGTGCCGCTTCGTCTTCGCCGAAACCGCGACCTTCGGCCCCGAGGTCAAGGCGTTCCACAAGACCACCTTCCAGGATCCGCCCGGCGGTCGGCTGATCTCCGAAGGAGCGGCGAGTTACCTCGACAACGCGGCGGCGCGGCGCGCTTTCGGGGCGTTGGTGGACACGGTCGGGCAGTGCGCGACCAGCTCGATGGGCTGGCTGTTGGTGGAGAACTGGCAGTCCGACGCCGAGTCGCTGCAGATGCGACCGGGCAATTGCGGTCGTGACTACCGGGTGCTGTCGGTGGTACTGCTGGAGGTCACCTTCTGCGGGTTCACCGAATCCGTGTCCGAGATCGTGATGACCAACATGGTCGCCAAAGTGCCTTAGCAACAAGCAGATTCGGTCAGTCCGGCTTGCGGAACCGGATGATGTCGCGCCAGGGCGAGCCCGCGGTGTCGACGAACTCGAATCCGGCCGGCTCGGCAAGCTCGCGCAGTTGGTCGGCGCCGAAGCGGTCGGGATCGGCGAAGGTTTCGCGGAACACCAGCAGGCCGCCGGGTTTGAGCACGCTGTGTAACGACCGCACGCATTGCGACTTGTCCGGCACCTCACCGATCACGCTGGCCAGGAAGGCGGCGTCAAAGCTGCTGGGAGGGAACGGAAGTCCGTCGCCGGCCTGGCCGGTATGAAAGCCCACGTCGACGTACCCGGCGCGGTCGAGTTTGCGTCGTGACTTCTCCAGCATCTGGGGCTGGATGTCGAACAGCTCCAGGCGTCCGGCGTGAAGCCGCCGCGCGATCTCGACACTGAAGAAACCCGAGCCCGGGCCCACCTCCAGCACACGTTCCGCGCCCGTCAGTTCGAGCGCGTCGACGGTGTCGGCAGGGTTGTCGATGCGCCGTCGCAGCGGGTTGTCGAGTACGAATGCGGCCTGGTGCGGGAACGGGAACGTTCCCGGCCAGCGAGCCGGCAGGAACAGCGTGTCCATCCAGGTTTTCGGCACAGCGCCTCCTGAGCCTTCGACTTCGTCAATGATGTTCGGTCGCTTGCCGGTTCGCTCTGAGACCCGCCGCCATCGAATCGAACTTAGGGTAACCTAACTCGGATTCAATGGGAAGTCCCGCACCCCGAACCTCACCGGGTGCCGTCCGGCCGCCGCCAACTGCGCAAACGGCCCAAAGTATAGGGAAAACCCTGTATCGGCGACGCGGCGTTGCTGCCTAATATTCGGCCCAGCAAACCCGGACCGCCCGGTCCATTGACGAGAGAGGCGCCGATGTCATACGTACTCGCTACCCCGAACGCTCTGTCGGCGGCAGCCGGCAACCTCGGTACCATCGGCTCCGCTCTGCGCGATGCGGGTGCCGCGGCCGCGGCCCAGACAACCGCGATCGCGGCCCCGGCGGCCGACGAGATATCGGCGGCGATCACGGCACTGTTCACCGCGAGCGCCAAGGAATTCCAGGCCGTCAACGCCCAGATGGCCGCGTTCCACGACGAGTTCGTCAGTTTGCTCAACGGCGGCGCGGCGAAATATCTGAGCACCGAGATCGCCAACGCGCAACAAACTTTGGCGAATGTGGCGAACAACCCCGTGCAAGCCCTGCTGGGGAAGTTCTTGGGCGGCGCCGCGCCCGCCGAGAGCATACCCCCCTTTTCCACGACATTTGACACGCCGATAGGCCCGGTGACCATCACGGGTGGTGGAGACTTCACTTTTACCGGGGGGATGCCGCCGACCGGAGCGGTGTTGAAGCAATTGCTCAATGCCTCCACTCCACTCGGCAGCTTAGGGATCGGATTGAATCAGAACAGCACCTTTGACTACTCCCACATCAGTCCTGAGGGTGTTGTCCGCACTGCCTACCAGTTGACCGGCGGTTCGCTGGACGTGCCTATGCCGCTTCAACTTCTCCTGGCCGCGGCAGGGCCGAATATCACCGGGGGCTACTCACTCTTTAACAGCGGTAACGCGGTTTACAGCGCGTTGAGCAGCGGAAACCCTGTGGGTGCCGCCGTCGCATTATTCTCCGCGCCCTTCAATTACGCGGATGCTGTCTTGTTCGGCCATCAGAATGTCCCGATCTCAATTCCGCTCGGTAGCCCCGGCGGCGGAACCGGGTCCATCGATCTGAACATTCCCTTCGGGGGCGTCTTCGCTTCGCCGGCGCCGGCAACGGTGGACGTTGCGCACACGACTATCTACGACTCAAACGGGTTTCTCGTTTCCGAGTATCTTCCCTCGCACGTTGCCTTCGGGGGCACCCAGTTTGGTGGCATTGCTTCGGAAACCCTGCGTGCCTTCGGCATCGACCTGAGCGCCTTCGGGATCCCCCTGTAGTCGAGGCTAGTCCCGCCCGGTCCCGGCGATGGTGGCGCTGCCCAGCACCTCGTCGCCGGCCGGGTCGGGGCGGTAGAGCACCAGCGTCTGGCCGCGCGCCACCCCGCGCACCGGGGCACGCAACTGCACCCGCAGTTCGTCGCCCACCAATTCGGCTACCGCACCGGCGATTTCGCCATGCGCACGAATCTGGACCTCGCACTCGATCGGACCCGACGGCGCACGCCCGCAGGTGAACACGGGCCGCCTACCGGTCAACGCCGCAACCTCCAGATCGGCCGCGGCGCCGACGTGCACGGTCCCGGTGTCGGCGTCGATCGCCGTCACGTACCGCGGCCTGCCGTCCGGGCCGGGACCGGCGATGCCCAGGCCCTTGCGCTGGCCGATGGTGAAGCCGTGCACGCCGTCGTGCTCGGCCAGCACCGTGCCGTCGCGGTCCACCACCGCGCCCCGCCGGACACCGATGCGGGCACCCAGAAACGCCTGGGTGTCACCCGAGGGGATGAAGCAGATGTCGTGGCTGTCCGGCTTGTCGGCGACCGCGAGGCCGCGACGCGCCGCCTCGGCGCGGATCTGCGGCTTGGGGGTATCGCCGATCGGGAATGCGGCGTGGCGCAACTGCTCGGCGCTCAGCACCGCCAGCACGTACGACTGGTCCTTGTCCCGGTCGACGGCGCGCCGCAACCGGCCGTCGCACAACCGGGCGTAGTGCCCGGTGACCACCGTGTCGAAGCCCAGCGCCAGCGCGCGCGCCGACAACGCCGAGAACTTGATCTGCTGGTTGCAGCGCACGCACGGGTTGGGGGTTTCTCCCCGCGCGCGTAGGACGACACGAATTCGTCGATCACGTCGGCCTGGAACTTCTCCGCGAAATCCCAGACGTAGAACGGGATTCCGAGGACGTCGGCAACGCGGCGCGCGTCGGCGGCGTCCTCCTTTGGAGCAGCAGCCACGAGATCCGGTGCGCAGCGTGCCGGGCGCGGTGGACAGCGCCAGGTGCACACCGACCACGTCGTGTCCGGCATCGACCATGCGGGCGGCGGCGACCGACGAGTCGACACCGCCGCTCATCGCGGCGAGAACCTTCATTACGAAAGCCCCGCGGCGGCCAGGGCGGCGCGGCGGGCCCGCGCCACGGCGCCGGGCAGCACCTGCAGCACCGCGTCGACGTCGGCGTCGACACTGGTGTGCCCCAGCGACAGTCGCAGCGAGCCGCGCGCACTGGCCGGGTCGGCGCCCATCGCGACCAGCACGTGCGACGGCCGCGGCACCCCGGCGGTGCAGGCCGACCCGGTCGAGCACTCGATTCCGTTGGCGTCCAACAACATCAACAGCGCATCGCCTTCGCAGCCGCGGAAGGTGAAGTGCGCGTTGCCCGGTAGCCGCAACGGGTCCCGGGCGCCGTTGAGCCGGACGTCGTCGATGCCGGCCAGCACGCCGTCGACCAGCCGGTCGCGCAGTGCGCGCAGCCGCGCGCTGGTGGCATCCAGCCCGTCCACGGCGAGCGCGGCCGCCGTCGCCATCCCCACGGTGCCCGCGACATATGGTGTGCCGGAACGGATATCGCGCTCCTGGCCACCGCCGTGCAGCAGCGGCACGCACGCGACGTCGCGGCGCAGCAGCAGTGCGCCGACCCCGGGCGGCCCGCCGAACTTGTGCGAAGCCACGCTCATCGCCGACAGTCCGCTGGCGGCGAAGTCGACGTTCAGCGCACCGATCGCCTGCACGGCGTCGCTGTGCATGGGGATACCGAATTCGGCGGCGACCGCTGCCAGCTCGGCGACCGGCATGACGGTGCCGACCTCGTTGTTGGCCCACATCACCGTGATCAGCGCCACGTCGTCGTAGGTCTGCAGCGCCGCGCGCAGGTCGGCCGCCGACACCGAACCGTCGGACGCGGTGGGCAGCCAGGTGACCTCGGCGCCTTCGTGCTCGACGAGCCAGTTCACTGCGTCCAGCACCGCGTGGTGTTCGACCTCGGTGGCAACGATGCGCCGGCGCAGGGGGTCGGCGTCGCGACGGGCCCAGAAGATCCCCTTGACGGCCAGGTTGTCACTCTCGGTGCCGCCGGCGGTGAAGATGACCTCGGAGGGGCGGGCGCCCAGTTTGTCCGCGATCAGCTCGCGGGACTCCTCCACCCGCCGGCGGGCCGCCCGGCCGGTGGTGTGCAGCGACGCCGCGTTGCCGACGCAGCCCAACACAGCCGTCATCGCCTCAATGGCAGCTGGGTGCATCGGGGTGGTGGCGGCGTGATCGAGATAGACCATGACTCGCCCCACGATACCGGTCGCGTCCAGCGCCTGAGCAGCCACAGCCTGTCTCAGCGGCAGGTGGAGCGGGTACCCGACCGGTTCACCCAATCCCGCCAATCGTTAAGACGGTGAAGATTTGACCAAACAGGATCGATCCGCTGCCGGCCGGGTTACCACGCGGTGGTGCTTCGCCGACCAGCTCGGCCCGCATTTTCTGGACGACCCCGGCCAGCCGGTGCTGCTGGTCGAGTCGCGGGCGGTGTTCGAACGGCGGCGGTTCCACCGGCGCAAGGCCCATCTGGTGCTCTCGGCGCTGCGGCACCGCGCCGCCGAACTCGGCGAGCAGGCCACCTTCCTGCAGACCCGCACCTACCGCGAGGCGCTGACCCGCGTCAACGGACCGATCAGCGTGTGTCAGCCCACCTCGTTCGCGGCCGACCGGTTCGTGCGGTCACTGCCCGCCGTCGAGGTGGTGGCCGCCCGCGGTTTCTGCACCAGCCGCGAACAGTTCGACGGCTGGGCGCAACAGCAGCGCACGCTGCGCCTGGAGGATTTCTATCGCAGCGCCCGCCGCCGGTTCGACCTGCTGATGGACGGCGACGAACCCGTCTCCGGCAGGTGGAATTTCGACGCCGACAATCGGGAACCCGCACCGAAAAACGGAACCGACTTGGGCGTGCCCGGGCCCTGGCTGCCCACCGAGGACGAGATCGACGAGCGGGTGCGCGCGGATCTGGACCGCTGGGAAAGCGACGGCGCGGTGTCGTTCGTCGGCTCCGACGGCCCGCGCGAATTCGCCGTCACCGCAACCGAAGCGCGCCAAGCGCTTGAGGTGTTCCTGCGCAATCGGTTGCCGCACTTCGGTCCGCACGAAGATGCCATGCTGACCGGGGACCGGTTCATGGCGCACAGCCTGCTGTCGGCGCCGATGAACCTGGGCCTGCTGGACCCGCTCGAGTGCGCATACGCCGCCGAAGACGCCTACCGCACCAGGCAGGCGCCGCTGGGCAGCGTGGAGGGCTACATTCGCCAGCTGATCGGCTGGCGCGACTACGTCTGGCACGTGTATTGGCATTTTGGGCGAAACTACCGCCGCCACAACGCATTGCAGGCACGCACCGAGCTGCCTGATTGGTTCGCCGAACTCGACGCCGACGCCGTCGAGGCGCGCTGCCTCAAGGACGTGCTGGCCCAGGTCCGCGAACACGGCTGGGTGCATCACATCCCGCGACTGATGGTGCTGTCGAACTATGCGCTGCAACGTGGTTGGCATCCGGCCGCTGTCACCGACTGGTTCCACCGCTGCTTCGTCGACGGTTACGACTGGGTGATGGTCGCCAACGTCATCGGCATGTCACTGCACGCCGACGGCGGGCTGATGGCGACGAAGCCGTACGCCTCGGGCGGGGCCTACATCAATCGGATGAGCGATTACTGCGGCCAATGCCGTTACCGCCCGGGCCGGCGCGTCGGGGCCGACGCCTGCCCGTTCACCGGCGGGTACTGGTGGTTTCTGTCTCGCAACAACGAGCAGCTGGCCGGGAATCACCGGATGAAGCAGCCGTTGGCCGGGATGCGAAGGCTGTCCGATCTCGACGAGGTGGTGGCCCAGCAGCGCCGGCTCGGCAGTCGCGCGCCGTGAACATCCTCACCAGCCTTGTGATCCGGGAATTCCCTTGAACGGACCCACAATCCAGCTGGTGATCCAGCCACCGTAGAAGCCGCCGGGCTGGGCGGTCACCTCTTCGCCGTTGACCGTGCACCGGTCCATCTGCGCGGCCATCACCGCGACGGCGCCGGCGATCGGTTCGAACCCGGGCGCCGGCTGCGGGTAGGTCCACGCCGCGCGGGTCGCGGTCCGCCCGCCGGCAGTCAGGTCGAAATAACTTGCCCGGCCTTTCCATTCACACCAGGAGCCACCGGCCGCGGGACGCAGCACGCCGTCGACGAATGCGTCTCGGGGCAGGTAGTACGTGGGTGGGTGACTGGTTTCCAGCACTCGGTGCGCGCAGCTGGCCGATGCGATCGTCAGGCCGCCGAATTCGACGGTGATCGAGCCGCGGAACGGTTCCACGCGCGGAGGACGGGGATAGTCCCAGACGGATTCCTGTCCGGGCGCGGGTTTGATGGGGGCGGGGCGGGGATTCACCCGGCCCATTGTCCGCGGCATCGCGGACTGGCCGGTCGGGGCTGTTTCAGGCCACCAGGACGTGGCCGTGGTCCGGGCGCGGCGCCGCGGGACCCGGTACGCAGGCGTGCACCGCGGACTGGCAGTTGCGGGCCAGGGCACGCCGGTCGTCGCCGGGCAGCTGCAGTGACTCGACGCGCACGCAGGCCAGGGTCCGGCGCTGCCGGAGCAACCGGAACACCGACCGCAGCAGGGTGTCGTCGCCGACGAACGCGGGTGTCGTGGATACGCTGCCGTCGACGTGGTGATACGTCAGCCGCAGCGGCTGCACGGGACGGCCGGCGTCGATGGCGGCCTGGAACATCGCCGGATAGAAGTTTCCGGACGCCCGGCCGCACCAGGTGGTTCCCTCCGGGAACGCGACCACCGTCTGCCCGGCGCGCAGCCGCCGGGCGACCGCGTCGACCACACCGGGCAGCCGGCGCAGGCTGGCCCGCTCGATCGGGATGATCTTCAGCGCGCGGGCCACGATTCCGATCGCCGGACCGGTGAACATGTCGGCGCGGGCGACGAACGACCCGGGCAGCACCGCGCCGATGGCGAAGGCGTCCAGCCAGGAGGTGTGGCTGCTGACCACCAGCGCACCACGCAGGTTACGAATCGGGTTGCCGTGCACGGTGATTCGCACGCCGAAGCAGCGCAGCACCATCCGGCAGTAGGCGCGCTGCAGATGGTTGCTGCCGGGCATCGGCATGCCGAGCAGCGGGATGCCCGGGGCCAGCAGCAGCGCCACGGTGAGCCGAAGCGCCACCCGGACCCGCTCGGCGAGCGACCGCGACACCGCGGTGCCGCTCACGCAACCGACGTTGCACGATGCCCGGGGCAGCCAAGAGTGTCCGGCGGTGGCCGTCATCAGGCCGCCCCGCCCGCCGTCGCTCTTCCAGTTCGGCCGCCGCCGATACCGACCGCAGCCGCTTCGAGATAGCGCGTATCGGCATCGCGCTGCCCAGCAGCACACAGAAGTCGCCGACCCCGAAGTCCGGGTCGTGCCGTCGCCGCCCGGGTCACCAATCGCAGGCAGCCGCGCATCAACGTCAGCCGTCGGCATCAGCGGCGTCGATGTCGTCCGGCGGGTCGATGCTCTTGAGGCTCATGCCGTCGATCTAAACGGCACCCGGTAGGGATGCACCCGGTATTGTGCCGCTTGTGCACGAAGTCAGCGGATCATGGCTGCCCGGCAACCGGTGTGCACCGGTACCGAGTAGGCAGAAAGGCGCAGATCATCAGGTAGTCAATACCGAACAGCAGCGGCTGTAAAGCAGGCCAGGTGCGGCCCATCTCGTCAGCAAACAGAAGGTCGCAGCGGGTCGAAGGCGCGGACGTCGAATTCCGTTGCGGTGTAGAGGCCGCCGGCGGCGATCGCGCCGGGCGGCGGCAGCATCCGGTAGCAGCCCACCAGTTCGCCGGTGTCGTCGTCGCGCACCAGCAGGTGGTCGCAGTACTCGTCGAACCGGTCCACGTCGCGGCCGTCGGGCCCGGCCGAGGCTGCCGGCAAAGTGAAACCCGGCGTGCTGGTGAACACGTCGTAGCGCAGCCGCTGGGCGGCCTCGATCAGGCTCGAGTCGGTGGAGAGCAGCAGGGAGTAGCTCGGGGCGGCCGAAGCGGGGGAAACCGACGGGCCGCGGGGTTTGTCGCTGGGTATGAGGACTGAAGCGATGCTCATGCCATCAACGTGGCGCAACCGGTCGGCTAGGCGGCATCGGTGCGCTGACATGTCGGTGCACGTCAGGTGACAGGATTGCGGGCCGTCACGGCGAGCAGACGCAAAAGCGCCTCATTTCGGCGGGAAATGAGGCGCTTCTGCGTCTGCTAGGCCAGAAAAATCAGCCCTTGCGGGCCTTGACGCCCTCGGTCAGCTGCGGGGCGACCTTGAACAGGTCGCCGACCACGCCGTAGTCGGCGATCTCGAAGATGGGCGCCTCTTCGTCCTTGTTGACCGCGACGATGGTCTTGGAGGTCTGCATGCCGGCCCGGTGCTGGATCGCCCCGGAGATGCCCAGCGCGATGTAGAGCTGCGGAGACACCGTCTTGCCGGTCTGGCCGACCTGGAACTGCCCGGGGTAGTAGCCGGAGTCGACCGCGGCGCGCGAGGCGCCCACGGCGGCACCGAGCGAGTCGGCCAGCTCCTCGACCACCTTGAAATTCTCCTCGCTGCCCACACCGCGGCCACCGGACACCACGATGGTGGCCTCGGTGAGTTCCGGGCGGTCGCCGGCGACCGCCGGCTCGCGGGCGGTGATCTTGGTCGCGTTCTCGGCCGGAGCCGGCACCTCGACGTTGATCACCTCACCGGCGCCGTCGGCGGGCTCGGCCTCCACGGCGCCGGCCCGCAGCGAGATCACCGGGGTGTCGCCATTGGCCTGCGCCTCGACGGTGAACGCGCCACCGAAGATGGAGTGCACGCCGATCGCGCCTTCCTTCACGTCGACCACGTCGACGAGCAGCCCGGAGCCGATCCGGGCGGCCAGCCGGCCAGCGATCTCCTTGCCGTCGGCGTTGGCGGCCACCAGCACCGCGGCCGGCGCTTTCTCCTCGGCCAGCGCGGCCAGCACGTCCACATACGGCACGATCAGGTATTTGTCGACGTCGTCGGACTCGGCGACATAGATCTTGGCGGCACCGGCCGCCTTCAACCCGTCCACCAGCGGCTCGGCCGTGCCCGGCGCGCCGATGACGACGGCGGACGGTTCGCCCAGCGCGCGGGCGGCGGTGATCAATTCGGCGGTGACCTTCTTCAGCGCACCGTCGGCGTGCTCCACGAGCACCAATACTTCAGCCATGGGTTTTCGCTCTTCTCGTCTCTGGGATCGTCAGTGGGATCGTCGGCTAGGTCAGATGATCTTCTGGGCGACCAGGTACTTGACGATGTCGTTGCCGCCCTCGCCCTCGTCGGTCACCTTCTCACCGGCCGTCTTCGGCGGCTGGGCGTCGAGGACTTCACCGTGGAGCCGGCGTTCGCCAGTCCGACCTCGTCGGGCTCGACACCGATTTCGGCCAGCGTCAGGACGGTGACTTCCTTCTTCTTGGCGGCCATGATGCCCTTGAAGGACGGAAAGCGCGGCTCGTTGATCTTCTCGTTGACGCTGACCACCGCGGGCAGCGTGGCCTCGAGGGTGAAGACGCCGTCGTCGGTCTCGCGCTCCGCGGTCACCTTGCCGTCCTCGACGGACAGCTTGCGCACGTGGGTGAGCTGAGGCAGACCCAGGTACTCGGCGATGATTGCCGGGACCGCGCCGCCGCTGCCGTCGGTGGCCTCGTTACCGGCGATCACCAGCTCGGTGCCTTCGATGGCGCCCAGCGCCCGGGCCAGCGCCCAGCCGGTCTGGATGACGTCGGAGCCCTTCAAGCCGTCGTCCTTGAGGTGCACGGCCTTGTCTGCGCCCATGGACAGGGCCTTGCGGATCGCCTCGGTGGCGCGCTCGGGACCGGCGGTCAGCACGGTCACCGACCCTTCGCCGCCCTCGCGCTCGCGGATCTGCAGCGCTTCTTCCACGGCGCGCTCGTTGATCTCGTCCAAGACCGCGTCGGCGGCCTCGCGGTCGAGCGTCCAGTCGTCCTCGGACAGCTTGCGCTCCGACCAGGTGTCTGGGACCTGCTTGATCAGGACCACGATGTTCGTCATGAGTGTGGTTCGTCCTCCTCGAAGGAGTCCCGCAGCGATGGCTACAGGACCTCGGTCACGCATTTACGGGACCGCACAGCGCATGTTACTAAGCGGTAACTTCGTGCGGTTTGCCTCCTCACCATAGCGGGTCGCATTTGCCCATCTGCCCACCTCCTCCCCACTGTGCTGGCTGGGACGGGGTCGTCGGCGGCGCCGCGTTCTCTCGCCCGGCCCGCCGCCGGATCCGCCATCCGGTTCGCGAATCCGGTGCCAGGCATTAGCCTGCCTTAGCAATGAGCGCATTCGTCCCCGACGGGTCCCCCCCCGGATATCCGCTGTTTCCGCCGACAGCGGGCCCCCTCGACGCCGTGTTGACCCTGACCGGTGAACGCACCATTCCCGACCTGGACATCGAGAACTATTGGTTCCGCCGCCACGAGGTGGTCTACCAGCGGCTGGCGCCGCGCTGCGCGGGTCGCGACGTGCTCGAGGCGGGGTGTGGCGAAGGTTACGGCGCCGACCTGATCGCCGGCGTGGCGCGCCGGGTGGTGGCGGTGGACTACGACGAGTCGGCGGTGACGCACGTGCGCAGCCGCTATCCGCGGGTGGAGGTGCTGCAGGCGAACTTGTGCGAGCTGCCGCTGCCGGACGAGTCCGTCGATGTCGTAGTGAACTTCCAGGTCATCGAGCACCTGTGGGATCAGGGCCAGTTCATCGGCGAATGTGCGCGGGTGCTGCGGCCGGCCGGGGTGTTGATGGTGTCGACGCCGAACCGGATCACCTTCTCCCCCGGCCGCGACACGCCGATCAATCCGTTCCACACCCGCGAACTCAACGCCGACGAGCTCACCGAGCTGCTGGTCGACGGCGGTTTCCGCGACGTGTCGATGAACGGTCTGTTCCACGGGCCGCGGCTGCTGGAGATGGATGCGCGGCACGGCGGCTCGATCATCGACGCGCAGATCGAGCGCGCGGTGGCCGACGCGCCCTGGTCACCGCAGCTGGTGGCGGACGTTGCCGCGGTGACCACGGCCGATTTCGACCTGGTCGAACGCGGTGTGCGGGACATCGATGCCAGCCTGGATCTCGTCGCGATCGCGGTGCGCGGGTGACCAGCCAGAGCGACCGGGTGCCCGGCATGTTCACCCTGGTGCTGCACACCCACCTGCCGTGGCTGGCTCATCACGGCCGCTGGCCGGTGGGCGAGGAGTGGCTCTACCAGTCCTGGGCGGCTTCGTACCTGCCGCTGTTCCGGGTGCTGCACGAGCTGGCCGGCGAGGGACGCCACGGGTTGCTCACGCTGGGCATGACGCCGGTGGTCAACGCCCAGCTCGACGACCCGTACTGCCTGGACGGCATGTACCACTGGCTGGCCAACTGGGGGCTGCGCGCCCTCGAGGCAGCCAGCGTGCGCTCGATCCCGCGGTCGAAATCATCCGGCTACCAGTCGTGCACGCCAGAAGCGTTGCGCGCCTTCGGCATTCGGGAGAAAGCCGAAGCCGAGCGGGCGCTCGGGGACTTCGCCACGCTGTGGCGGCACGGCGGCAGTCCGCTGCTGCGCGGCCTGGTCGATGCGGGCACCGTGGAGCTGCTCGGGGGGCCGCTGGCCCACCCGTTCCAGCCGCTGCTGGCGCCGCGATTGCGCGAGTTCGCGCTGCGCGAGGGCCTGGCCGACGCGCGGTTGCGGCTGGGGCCGCGTAACGGTCCGGCCGGCATCTGGGCGCCCGAATGCGCGTACGCCCCGGGCCTGGAAACGGAGTACGCGGCCGCCGGCGTCACGCACTTCATGGTCGACGGCCCGTCCCTGCACGGGGACACCGCGCTGGGCCGGCCGGTCGGCGACACCGACGTAGTCGCCTTCGGGCGCGACCTGCAGGTCAGCTATCGGGTGTGGTCACCGAAGTCCGGCTACCCCGGGCACGCCGCCTACCGCGACTTCCACACCTACGACCATCTCACCGGTCTCAAGCCGGCGCGGGTCACCGGCCGCAATGTGTCGTCGGCGGACAAGGCGCCCTATGACCCCGAGCGGGCCGACCGCGCGATCGACACCCATGTCGCCGACTTCGTGGACGTGGTGCGCAACCGGCTCGTCTCGGAGTCGCAGCGGATCGGCCGGCCCGCGCACGTCGTCGCGGCGTTCGACACCGAGCTGTTCGGTCACTGGTGGTACGAGGGTCCCACCTGGCTGGCGCGGGTGTTGCGCGCCCTGCCGGAGGCCGGCGTCCGGGTGGGCACGTTGCGCGATGCCCTCGATGACGGCTTCGTCGGCACGAGCGTCGAATTACCGCCCAGCTCTTGGGGTTCCGGCAAGGACTGGCAGGTGTGGAACGGCGAGCAGGTGGCCGATCTGGTGCAACTCAACGCCGAGGTGGTCGAGACCGCGCTGAGCACGGTGGACAAGGCGCTGGCGCAGACGGCGTCGCTGGACGGGCCGACCCCGCGGGACCACGTCGCCGATCAGATCCTGCGCGAGACGCTGCTGACGGTGTCCAGCGACTGGCCGTTCATGGTCAGCAAGGACTCCGCCGCCGACTACGCCCGGTATCGCGCTCACCTGCACGCTCATGCCACCCGGGAGATCGCCGGCGCGTTGGCGTCGGGCCGGCGCGACGCCGCGCAGCGGTTGGCCGAGGGCTGGAACCGGGCCGACGGACTGTTCGGCGCACTGGACGCCCGCAGGTTGCCCCGGTGAGCCGCGGATGAAGATTTTGATGGTCTCGTGGGAGTACCCGCCGGTGGTGATCGGCGGCCTGGGCCGGCACGTGTATCAGCTGTCCACCGCACTGGCCGCGGCCGGCCACGACGTCGTGGTGCTGTCCCGCCGGCCGACCGGCACCGATCCCAGCACTCACCCCAGTTCGGACGAGATCAGCGAGGGGGTGCGGGTGATCGCGGCGGCGCACGACCCGCACGAATTCTCCTTCGGCACCGACATGATGGCCTGGACGCTGGCGATGGGCCACTCGATGGTCCGTGCCGGGTTGTCGCTCAAGAGGTACCACAGTGACCGGCCGTGGCGCCCCGACGTCGTCCACGCCCACGACTGGCTGGTTGCTCATCCGGCTATTGCTCTGGCCCAATTCTATGACGTGCCAATGGTTTCCACGATTCATGCCACCGAGGCCGGTCGGCATTCCGGCTGGGTCTGCGGGGCCATCAGTCGTCAGGTCCACGCGGTCGAGTCGTGGCTGGTGCGGGAATCCGACTCGCTCATCACGTGTTCGGCTTCGATGCGCGAGGAGATCACCGAGTTGTTCGGTCCCGGACTGGCCGAGATCACGGTGATCCGCAACGGTATCGACGCGGCCCGCTGGCCGTTCGCGCGCCGCCGCCCCCGCACCGGGCCGGCCGAACTGCTCTACGTCGGGCGCCTCGAGTATGAGAAGGGCGTGCACGACGCCATTGCCGCGCTGCCCCGGATCAGGCGCAGTCACCCGGGCACCACGCTGACCGTCGCCGGTGCCGGAACCCAGCAGGACTTCCTGGTCGCGCAGGCGCGAAAGCACAAGGTGCTCAAGGCAACCCGTTTCGTCGGCCACCTGCACCACGACGAACTGCTGGCCGCGCTGCACCGCGCCGACGCGGCGGTGCTGCCCAGCCACTACGAGCCGTTCGGCCTGGCCGCGCTGGAGGCCGCCGCCGCCGGCATCCCCCTGGTCGTCTCGAATACCGGCGGTCTGGGCGAAGCGGTGATCGACGGGGTCACCGGCGTTTCCTGTCCGCCCCGCGACGTCGCCGCGCTGGCGCGGGCGGTAGCCAAGGTGCTCGACGATCCGGGCGCCGCCCAGCGCCGCGCCCGGGCCGCGCGGGACCGGCTGACCTCGGACTTCGATTGGCAGACAGTGGCCGGCGAGACCGCGCAGGTGTATCTGGCCGCCAAACGCGGCGAGCGTCAGGCGCAGCCCCGGCTGCCCATCGTCGAACACGCCCTGCCGAACCGCTGACCTGCGGCACGGCCGTGCGGCCGGCATCGCCGGTAGCGTCGTGGGATGGGGCTGACCTATTCGACTGTGATCAACGCGCCACGCGACGAGGTATTCGCCTGGCACAGCCGACCCGGTGCGTTCGCGCGGCTCTGTCCGCCGTGGTCGCCGATGCGGCTGGTTGCCGAGGCCGATTCGGTCAAGGACGGCCGCGCCGTCCTGCGGTTGCCCGGTGGCTTGCGCTGGGTGGCGCAGCATCAGGCCGATTCCTACGATCCGCCACGGTGTTTCGTCGACGAATTGGACACCGAGGGCCTGGCTTCGCTGCCACCGAGGTTGATCGGGCACTGGCGGCACACCCACGAATTCGCCGACGTCGACGACCGCGCGACCCTGGTCACCGATCGCGTCGACACCCCGGTGCCCGGCTCCGCGCTGCGGCCGATGTTCGTCTACCGGCACCGACAGTTGGCTGACGACCTCGCCGCGCACACGCGGGCGGCCGAGCACGGTCTGGGACGGTTGACGATCGCCATGACCGGTTCCTCCGGGCTGGTGGGCACCGCGCTGAGCGCATTCCTGAGCACCGGTGGTCACCGGATCGTCCGGTTGGTCCGCGGCACACCGGACGGCCCCGACCAGCGGCGGTGGCAGCCCGAGGACCCCGACCCCGACCTGCTCGACGGCATCGACGCCGTCATCCATCTGGCGGGCGCGTCGATCGCCGGCCGATTCACCGACAAGCACCGAAATGCGATCCGCGACAGCCGAATCGGGCCGACCCGCAAGTTGGCCGAACTGGTGGCTCGCAGCGGCACGGGGGTGTTGATCTCGGCGTCGGCGATCGGGTTCTACGGCTACGACCGCGGCGAGGAGGTGTTGACCGAGGACAGCGAGCGGGGCGAAGGGTTTCTGGCCGACGTGGTCGCCGACTGGGAAGCGGCGACCGCCCCGGCCGAGCAATCCGGGACCCGGGTGGTGGCGGTGCGCACCGGCATCGTGCAGTCCCCGCTCGGCGGCACTCTGCGCCTGATGCGTCCGCTGTTCAGCGCGGGGCTGGGCGGGAGACTCGGCGACGGCAGGCAGTGGTTGTCCTGGGTCGGCATCGACGACCTTCTCGACGTCTACCACCGGGCGCTCTGGGACTCCGGATTGGCCGGTCCGGTGAATGCCGTTGCGCCCCAACCGGTTCGGAATGCCGAATACACCCGCGTGCTGGGCCGGGTGTTGCGTCGCCCCACGGTGTTGCCGGTGCCCTCATTGGGGCCCAAGGTGTTGCTCGGCAGCCAGGGCGCCCGGGAGTTGGCACTGGCCAATCAAAGGGTCGCCCCGTCTCAGCTGACCCGGTCGGGCCACCACTTCCGCTGGCCGGACCTCGACCCGGCGCTGCGTCATCTACTGGGGCGCGGCGGCGGTTGAGCGCCCCGGCACGGCCGGGTGCGTGGTCTGAGCGCCCGCGGGTACCGGGGGGCGCTGGGCCGGACCCTCCTGCCGCGAACGTTGCCGCCAAATCCGCCATGCCACAACAGCAGTCGATATCATGGCTACCGTCACCAGGGGCCAGAAGGCCAGCTGCGCGAGCCACACCCGGCGCTGCAGGCGTAGCGTCGCGCGTTCGGCGCGCCGGAGCTTGCGCAAGGATTCTTTACCTGTCACAACCAACCCAGTTCCCCGCTGTCCTTCCCGGCAAACCGGGCGTTTGCCGTCACTGAGATATCGGTCACGCCCAGCTCCCAGCTGTGCAGCGCAGCGACATGCACTGACGCGCGGCTGCGTACCTTGGTCGTTTGCCCGGGTTTGCTGAAGGCCGGCAGCGGGAACAGCTTTCGCAGGCGGCAAGAGCCGCGGGGGACAGCAATCATCGGAGGTTGAACATGGCAAAGAGCGGACCACTCGAACTCGTCAGCGGGGTCGTGGAAGGCGTCAAGGGCGTGATCAAGCAGATCATCGGCTTGGTCACCGGCAACGAACGCCTCACCGAGGAGGCCAAGGCGCAACAGGACAAGGCCGACGCGCAGCGCGAAGCCGCCAAGAAGGAAGCGGCCGCGGAGTCGGCACGCGCGGGCGCCAAGGCGGCCGAGAAGCGCCAGGAAGCCAATCAGTAGATAGCCGAACACCGCTGAGGGCCAGCCGATCACGGCTGGCCCTCAGTCGGCGTCTCGGCCCTCGCGACTGTGGGCGTATGCGCTTGTCCGCAGTCCGGCCAGCCAGCCGGGGTACAGCGTCACCCCCGGTGCTGTATTGCGTACCGGATCGAATGACACGTCACCCTCGGTGCGCAACCGGTCCAGCCGCAGCTCGCCCAGCGGCTCGAAGTCCGCTGCCCCGCGGGCCTGGTCGAGCCGCAGCTCGAGGCCACCGTGGGTGATGCGGTCGCGGACGGAATCCAGGGCGAACCCCGGTCCGTCGATGGCGTTCGACAGGCGCGCGCGCAGCCACCAGTTGCTGCCCTCGAAGCGAAGCGGCATCAGGCTGGTCAGCGGCTGGTCCGACCAGGACAGGACCGGCCGCAACCCGACCGCTCGCCCGATCGGGTTCGAGGCTGCCGAGACGAGTAGCACGTCCCACGGCCGCGGCCCGGCGATCCCCTCCGGTACGCGCAGCGCCAGACCGACCGCGTCGGGCAGCGAACCTGGCATCCCGACCGCCTTCGAGACCCTGGCGATCACCTCGGAAGTCGGCAGCGGCAGCCCGTGGTCCTGCGGCGCCGTCCGCGTGAACGCACCCTCGACCAGCACGCCGACCGGGTGGAACACCTTGCGGTGCCGAAGGGAGGATCCCCATTGAAACGGTGTGGTGAGCAAATCAGCGATGGTCATCGTCGCCAAGTTCCCTGCCACGCGGCTTCCAAACCCGCCGGCACCGGTTCGGGCAGCACTCGACGGGGAATACCTAACCGCTATGAGCGACAAAGAAATCCATCCGGGTGACGAATTCCACACGGGTGAGAAGGTGAGGTGGCGCAGTCACGGAAACACCGTGCGCGGCGAGGTGCAGCGTAGAATCACCTCGGACACCGAGGCGGCCGGACGCACGGTGCGCGCGTCACAGGACGAGCCGCAGTATCAGGTCCGCAGCGATAAGACCGGCCGGGATGCGGTGCACAAACCAGCGGCCCTGAAGCGGCAGGAAACCTGAGAACCGGCGGCCCCGCACCGCCCGACACCGGACTGGCGCCACCCGCGATCATTCACTAAATTAACGATTAATTCCTTGAATATAACTTCGCGGCCTGCTGGGCGCCTGCGTTTGACCGTTCCTCGAGGGGGTACCAACGCGTGAATCTGAGCCGTTCGGATCGGCCGCTGACCAACCCCGGAAGGGGCGCCTCGTTGGGAGCCGTGCATAAACTTCCGTCGGCAGGCCGCGACCATCCCGGGCACGTGCTGGCCGGCCGCCCGCCGGTTGCCGAGCAGTTCGATGCCTGGCGCGCCAGCCTGCGCAGGGCGGTACTCGACGAGGTCGCCGAGTTCGTCTCGCGTCGTTGCGCCGACGAATTGGGCGATTGCGGAGTCGACGTGGCCGGCGACATCCTGCTGGAGTTCATCCGCGACGGCAAGTGCCTGCGGTCGACGTTCATGTACCTGGGTTGGCTGGCCGGCGCCCGGCCCAACCCCGCAGCCCTGTCCGCCACGGCCAGCCTGGAGTTGCTGCACGCATTCGCGTTGCTGCAAGACGACGTGATGGACGACTCCCCGTCGCGACGCGGTCGCCCCGCCGCACACATCCAGTTCGCGGACTGGCATCGCGAGCGGGGCATGTCCGGGTCTGCGCGCCGATTCGGGGAATCCGCCGCCACCCTGCTCGGCGACCTGTGCTTGATCTGGGCCGAGCAGATGCTGCGGAACTCCGGTCTGCAGCGCCACCACCTGCAACGCGCCTGGCCCCGTTACGACGCAATGCGAACCGAACTTGCCGTCGGCCAATTCGCCGATCTCGCAATGAATATCCGCACCTTGCCGACGATGCAGTCGGTACTGGGGGTGGCCCGGATGAAGTCCGGCAACTACACCGTGCGCCGGCCACTGGAGATCGGTGCGGCGATGGCCGGCTGCGACGAGCACGTGCTATCCCGGCTCGGCGAATACGGCACCGCCGTCGGGGAAGCGTTCCAGCTGCGCGACGACATCCTGGGTGTCTTCGGATCGCCGGAAACCACCGGCAAACCCAACGGCGGAGACCTGTTGGAACGCAAGGCAACCAGCGTCGTAGTGGCCGCCTACGAGATGGCCGATGCGGCGACCCGGCGCGATTTCGGCGAACTGATCGACACCGACGATCTCGACGACGCCGCACTGGACCGCTGGCGCGGCCTGATCTTCGGCACTGGGGCGGTGCAGTGGATCGAGGAGCTGATCGACAACCGCGTCGAGATCGCCCGGAACGCCCTGGACACCAGCGGGATCGACACCTTGATCCGGTCGGCGCTGGCCGACATGGCGGGCGTGTGCACCCGCCGCGCCGCATGACCGCCCGGGAGTTGAGCTAGATGCGCACGGTTTCGGGACGGACCGACCACGTGGTGGTGGTCGGCGCCGGTTTCTCCGGCCTGTCCGCGGCGCTGCACCTGGCCGGCCGGGGCCGTGCGGTCACCGTGGTGGAACGCGAACCCTGGCCCGGCGGGCGCGCCGGCCGCCGCGACATCGACGGCTACCTGATCGACACCGGGCCGACGGTGCTCACCATGCCGGACATCATCGACGAGGTGTTCGCCGCCGTCGGTGAAAACACTTCGCAGCGCTTGAAATTGGACGCGCTGGACCCGGCGTACCGGGCGCAGTTCGCCGATGGCAGCAGCCTCGACGTCCACACCGATGCCGACGCGATGGCCGCCGCGGTGCGGGATTTCGCCGGACCGCGCGAGGCCGACGGTTACCGCGCGCTGCGCAGCTGGTTACACCGCTTGTACCGCACCGAATTCGACGGCTTCATCGCGTCGAACTTCGACTCGCCACTGTCCATGCTGACCCCTCAACTGGCGCGGCTCGCCCGGATCGGCGGGTTCCGCAAGTGGGAGACGATGGTCAGCCGGCACATCGCCGACGAGCGGTTGCGGCGGGTGTTCACCTTTCAATCCCTCTACGCCGGGGTGGCGCCGCAGCAGGCGCTGGCGGTGTACGCGGTGATCGCCTACATGGACACCGTTTCGGGCGTTTTCTTCCCGCGCGGCGGTATGCGGGCACTGCCCGACGCCTTGGCCGCAGCCGCGCAGGACGCCGGCGTGCGATTCCGCTACGGCACGGCGGTCACCGGACTGGAGCGCAGCGGTGCGCGGGTCGGCGCGGTGATTACCGCCGACGGGGACCGCATCGCCTGCGACGCAGTGGTTTTGACCACCGAACTCCCGCAGAGCTATCGACTGCTGGGCTATCGCCCAATGCGGCTGCTGCCGATGCGCGCCGCACCCTCGGCGGTGGTGCTGCACGTGGGCTGTCGCGCCGCGACGGACGGCCAACCCCAGACGGCGCACCACACCATCCTTTTCGGCGACGCCTGGGAACAGACGTTCACCGACATCGTGCGCGACGGTCGGCTCATGCGCGACCCCTCGCTGTTGGTCACCCGCCCGACCGCCACCGATCCGGGCCTGGCGCCCGCCGGGCGTGATCTGCTCTACGTGTTGGCGCCGGCGCCCAACTTGTCTCGCCGCCAGGTCGACTGGACGAACACCACCGCGCCGTACGCGCAATCCATGCTCGAGATGGTGCGGCAACGATTGCTGCCCGACCTGCGCGACGATGCGCGGGTGCTGCACATCGACACTCCGGCCGAATGGGCGCGTCAGGATATGACGGCCGGCACACCGTTCGCGCTGGCTCACACATTCGCCCAGACCGGGCCGTTCCGGCCGGGGAACCTGTTGCGGGGCATCGACAACGCGGTACTGGCCGGGTCCTCGACCGTCCCGGGTGTCGGAGTGCCCACTACGCTGATCTCCGGGCGACTGGCCGCCGACCGAGTCACGGGCGTGGCCGACAAGTCCGCAACCCGATTCGACCTGAAGGCGAAACTGCCGTGATCCGACATGAATTGGACGCTGCGGGTATCGACGATCCGCGATTGCGCACCGCGTACCGTCGCTGCCGCAAGATTGCGGCCGAAAACGGCCGCACCTACTTCCTGGCCACCCGACTGCTCGCCCCGGACCAGCGGCCGGCGGTCCACGCACTGTACGCATTCGCCCGCTACGCCGACGACATTCTCGACGGGTTCAACCCCGACCTGAACACCGGCGCCCGGGCGGCCCGGCTGCAGCGGTTGTCCGAGCGGTTCTTCGCCGGCGGCGAGCATCGGGACGAGCCGATACTGGCGGCGGTGGATCACACCGTCAACCGGTACCACATTTCCGGCGAGCTTTTCGAGGACTTCCTGGCCTCCATGCGGATGGACCTCACCGTCACCGACTATCCGGACCGGGCTGCCCTCGACCGTTACATGCGCGGTTCCGCGGAAGTGATTGGCCTGCAAATGCTTCCGGTCCTCGGGACCGTCGTCGACGCCGCCGAAGCCGAGCCGTACGCCGCCGCGCTGGGACGCGCCTTCCAGTTGACGAACTTCTTGCGTGATGTCGACGAGGACCTGATGCGCGATCGGATCTACCTGCCGGCCGACGAATTGGCGGCGCACGGCGTGGACCGGGAGCTGCTGATGTGGTGCCACACTCACCGCCGCACCGACCCCAAGGTGCGGGCCGCCCTGGCGGCGCAGCACGAAATAACCCGGGAGATCTACCGGTTCGCGTCCGGCGGCGTCGGGATGCTCGCCCCGCGGTCCCGCCCGTGCGTGGCGACCGCGTTGACGTTGTACTCCGAGATCCTGGACCGCATCGAGGACAGCGACTTCGCGGTGTTCTCTCAACGCGCCACGGTCGGCACCGCGCGCCGGATCCAGGTCGCCGGCAGCGCCCTGGTGCAGTCCTGGCGCGCCCGCCGTGCGCACGAGCAGCGCAAGCCGCGTGCGGCGTGAGCGACCACTGGCAGTACCTGATCCTGCTCGGGCTGTGTCTGTTGATCACCGCGCCGCTGGAGGTGTTCGGCGGCGGCGTCTACCGTCGACTGCACCGGACGCTGCGCGCGGTGCTGCCGGTGGCGGCGGTGTTCCTGGTGTGGGACGCGGTGGCGATCGCGGCCGGCGTCTGGGCCTACGACGGCAGGTACCTCAGTGGTTTCGACGTGCCGCCCGACATTCCGATCGAGGAGGTGTTGTTCTTCCTGGTGATCCCGGTGTGCGGACTGCTGACCTACAACGCCGTGTCCACGATTCTGCAGTGGAGCAAACGTCGATGACCGGCCTGGGCTACACCGTGCCCGCCGTCCTGTCGGTGCTGGCGGTGCTGGCGCTGGAGTGGAAGCTGTTGCGCACCGGCCTGTTTCGCAAGGCGGCCTACTGGTTGTCGATGGTGATCGTGTTGGGTTTCCAGATTCCGGTCGACGGCTGGCTGACCAAGCTCAGTGCACCGGTGGTGATCTACAACGAGCGCCAGACCAGCGGGCTGCGGTTTCCGTTCGACATTCCGGTCGAGGACTTCCTGTTCGGTTTCGCCCTGGTCACCGCGGTGCTGCTGGTGTGGGAGTACCAGCGTGGATAGGGCCGGTCTGGCGCGTGATGAGGTGCCGGGGGCCTTCGACGTGGGCGCCGCGGCTTATGACCGCCTGGTGGGCGCCAACCCCGGCTATCACACCAACCTGAGGCTCTCGGCGCGCCGGATGGGTCTGCCGCGCAACGGTGCCGGGTTGCGGCTGCTCGACGCCGGCTGCGGCACCGGCGCATCGACGGCCGCACTGCTGGCCGCCGCCCCGGAGGCGCAGATCGTCGCGGTCGACGCCGCCGGCGGCATGCTGGAAGCGGCCAGAGCGAAGTCGTGGCCGTCGTCGGTGCGATTTGTGCACTCCCGTATCGAAGAACTCGCCGAGCACGGGGTCACCGGGCCCTTCGACGGCATTTTCGCCGCCTATCTGCTGCGCAACCTCGATGATCCCGACCGCCAGTTGCGCGCTTTCCGAGACCTGCTGCGCCCGGGCGGCACGCTGGTGGCCCACGAGTATTCGGTGCGTGATTCGCGCGCGGCCACCCGCATCTGGTCCGCGGTCTGCTGGGGAATCATCATCCCCGCCGGTTGGTGGCGAACCCGCAGTAGCATCCTGTACCGCCACTTGTGGCGCAGCGTGCTGGCCTTCGACGGGGCGGCCGCGGTCCGCCGCCGGATGTCCGACGCCGGATACGTGGCGGTGCACAGCGAGACCGTGCCAGGCTGGGAGAAGAACATCGTCCACACTTTCGTTGGAAAGGCGCCTACCGGAGAGGACCCGCGATGACCGACCGGCACCGCCAGATCCATCCGGCTTCGCCCGGTTACGCCGATGCCTCCGCGTTGTCGTGGCGACCGCGCGCGGTGGTGGTGGGAGCCGGCATCGCCGGCCTGGCCGCCGCCACCGGGCTGGCCGAGCGCGGGGTCGCCGTCACCGTCGTCGAGCGCGAGGACTATCTCGGGGGACGGGTAGGTGGCTGGACCGAGCAGCAGGACGGCACCGAACTGGCGATGAACCGCGGCTTCCACGCGTTCTTCCGCCAGTACTACAACCTGCGGGAGTTGCTGCGCCGGGTCGACCCGCAACTGCGGATGCTGACGCCGGTGCGGGACTACCCTCTGGTCGACGGCGCGGGTCGGCGCGACAGTTTCCGTGGTCTGCCCCGCATCCCACCGTGGAATGCCCTGGCCTTTGCGTTGCGCAGCCCCACGTTCCGGCTCTCCGACCTGGCGCGTATCGATGCCCGGGCAGCCGCGCCGCTGGCCGCGGTGTCGGTGCCCGAGATTTATCACCAGCTGGACCACATCGACGCCGAAACGTTCTTGAAGAGCATCAATTTCCCCGATTCGGCGCGTCACCTGGCCTTCGAGGTGTTCTCCCGCAGTTTCTTCGCCGAACCGTCTCAGCTGTCGGCGGGTGAGCTGGCCACGATGTTCCACATCTACTTCCTGGGATCCAGCGAAGGCTTGATCTTCGACGTGGCGAACTCGAACTTCGACGACAGCCTGTGGAATCCGCTGCGCGACTACCTGACCGATCTCGGCGTCGAGTTCCGCCTCGGCACCCCGGTCCGGCGAGTCGAGACCGGGACCACGAAACTCTTTAGCGTTCAAGATGATTCAGGTGAGTCCACCGACGCGGACGCGGTGGTGCTCGCGGTCGACGTCAACGGCTTGCAGAGCATCGTCGCCGAGTCCGACGGCCTGGGCGCCCAGTTGTGGCGCACCCAGATAGCGGGATTGCGCGCCGCGCCCCCCCTTCGTCGTCCAGCGACTCTGGCTCGACCGGCCGGTCAAGCCGCAGCGGCCCGCGTTCCTGGGCACCGCGGGCCACCCGCCGCTGGACAACATCAGCGTGCTGGAACGCTACGAGCGCCAAGCCGCGGCGTGGGCGGCTTCCAACGGCGGTTCGGTGGTCGAATTGCATTCCTACGCAGTAGATTCCGCACAATCGAGTGGACACGCCGTCCGGCAGCTGCATCGGCTCTATCCGGAGACGGCTTCGGCGCAGGTGGTACACGAACGAATACTGCGCCGCAGCGACTGCCCGCTGTTCACGCCGGGCACCTACCTCCGCCGCCCCACCGTCGCGACCCCGCAACCCGGGCTCGTCCTGGCCGGGGACTCGGTCCGAGTCGACCTGCCGGTGGCGTTGATGGAACGCGCGGCCACCACCGGCTGGACAGCCGCCAACCACCTGCTGGCCCAGTGGGGTCTGGCCGGCCATCCGCTGTCCACCGTTCCCACCCGCGGCCGGTCCAAGTTGCTGCGGTCGCTGGCCGACCGCCAACGACGCGGGCAGCCATGAGTCTCGGCGACCAGTTGCGTGACCGGTGGCCGAAAGACTGGCCGCTACAGGTGATCCCGCGCGTCGCGTGGACCCGACAGCAACCCAGCTATGGCGCCGCTAAGCCGAGCATCATCGCCGGTGCACTCGACCGGACCCGGCGCCGGCCGACCGGTAACTGGTATGCGTTCGCCGCGAGCAGCGATGTGCGCGCCCGCGCTCCGCTCGGATCGTCGGTCGCCGGCGTGGAATTGGTCGCGTGGCGCGATCGTCTCGGCCGGCTGAAGGTCGGTCCCGGAGCCTGCCCGCACCTGGGCGCCGACCTGGCCACCGGCACGGTTGCAGACGGTGCCCTGTTCTGCCGATGGCACGGACTGTCTCTGGACGGCGACACCTGCACGATGGGCTGGGCGCCGCTGCCCAGCTTCGACGACGGTGTGCTGGCCTGGGTACGACTCGACGGCGTCGGCGGCGAGGCGCCGCTGGACGAACCCGTGATCCCGGACCGGCCCACCGGCGCTGCCCTGGCCGCGGTCACCCGGGTCGTCGGGGTGTGCGAACCGGACGACATCATCGCCAACCGGCTCGACCCGTGGCATGGCGCCTGGTTCCACCCGCATTCGTTCACCCAGCTGGAGGTCCTCACCACCCCGACGGCGGCGGATGATCGTTTTCTCGTCTCGGTCACCTTCCGGGTCGGGCGGTTGGGGGTGCCGACCATCGCGGAGTTCACCTGCCCGGATGCGCGAACGATCGTGATGCGCATCGTGGAGGGCGAAGGAACGGGCAGTGTCGTCGAAACGCACGCCACCCCGATCGGTCCGGGGCCGGACGGCCTTCCCCGCGTCGCCGTGATCGAGGCCGTCGTCGCGCAGTCGCAGCGCCCGGGATTTCACGCGGCACGTAATTTCGCGCCGCTGATCCGGCCGTTGATGCGCCGCACCGCCAACCGGTTGTGGCGAGACGACATCGAATACGCCGAGCGCCGCTACCGGCTGCGCACCTGAACCGATTGGCTCCCCGACGTGCCATTAGGCTGGAAAAGCGATGAAAAAGCCCTACACAGCGATGGTGGCCGGCGCTGTCGCGACCCACATCGCCTACCTGGTTTACCTGCCCAGCGGCGGCTTTCTCGCGATGCGCTGGCCTCGAACGTTCTGGCTGCACGTGCCCACGGTGTGCTGGGGCGCGGCGGTGGTGGCACTGGAACTCCCCTGTCCGCTGACCTCGCTGGAGAAGTGGGCGCGGGACCGGGCGGGCATGGACCCCCTACCGGCGGCGGGTTTCATCGGCCATTACGTGGACGGGGTGATGCTGCCGGCAAATCGGATCGGCGCCGCCCAGTCGTTTGCCTTCCTGGCGGCCGCGGTGTCGTGGATCGTCTTGGCTGTTCAGCGGCGCGCACGCGGTGGGGGCCGGTTAGGCGGACGGTGAATCCGCGACGCCGTACTGTGGGTAGCTGATGAGGGACACAGTTAGGTGACCAAACGCCGCGCTAGCGAAGCGCCGTCCAGCCGCGTTGAGCTGGAGAAAATGCTGTCGGCCGACATGCGGGCGATCACCGCGCAGTCCGACCGCATCGGTCGCCATTTCGCCCGCATGAACGACGTCAGCAGCAGCGACTTCCATGCGTTGCTGCACATCATGGTGGCCGAGACGGTCGGTGAGCCGCTGACCCTCGCGCAGTTGCGACAACACATGGACGTCTCCCCCGCCGCAATCACCTATCTGGTGGACCGGATGATCGAGTCGGGCCACATCCGTCGCGATCCCGATCCCGACGATCGGCGCAAGTGGTTGCTGCGATACCAGACCCGCGGCATGTCGCTGGCGCAGGGCTTTTTCCAGCCGCTCGGCGCTCGTCTCAGCGACGCCTTGTCCGACCTCAGCGACCGGGACCTCATCGCCGCCCATCGGGTGTTCACGGCGATGGTGACCGCCATGTCGGAGTTCGAGGCCGACCTGGTCACCCCCAGCCCGCAAGCTTCCGCTCAGCCCCGGAAGAAAACCGCCGGCCGGCGTCAGGGAGCGCCGAAGTAGCGCCGATCCCGGACAGCAGGCGCTGCTCGATCAGGTCCGCGCCGCGGGCCACCCCTCCGGTGGCCGCGAAACCTGCGGCCACCCGGCGAGCACCCTCGCCCAGCGTCGCTGCCGTCAGGACCGCACGTCGCAACCTCTTGACCGTGAGATGCTTCGCGGGCAGCCGGGTCCCGCAGCCGGCGACCTGCACCCGGCGCGCGACCTCGGCCTGGTCGCGCGCGAAGGGCACCGCGCACACCGGAACGCCGCGATCCAAAGCTTTCACCGTGGTGCCCATGCCGCCGTGGGTGACGGCGCAGATCGCCCGGTCCAGCACCGCGGAGTGCGGGACGAACCGGCACACCGTGGCGTTCGGCGTCCGCGGTAAGCCGGTGGGGATGCCTGCGGGGAAGGTGGCGACGACGTGGACCGGCGCATCGGCCAGTGCCCGCAGCGCCACCTCGCCGAGTTTGGCGTCGGCCTGGGCCACCGACGATGTGCTGACCAACACGATCGGCCGCTCGATCGCGGACAGCCAGGCCGGGGCGGCCGCGGCCGCGTCCGGTTCGAACGCGCACGCGCCGAGGAAGTGCACGGCGTCGCCCCAGTCCGGGTGCGGGTATTCGAACGGTTCGCCACCCACCGCGAGCAGCATCGGCGCCCGGCGCATCAGCGCATCCACCGAGTCGATCGGCGGTATGCCCAGTTGACGTCGAATGGTGTTGATACGCGGCGACACCGGCCGGTCGAGCAGGTGGCGGACGAAGGGCCGCATGGACGCGTCGCGGACCCGGCCGACGAGACCGGGCAGCGGGCGCAGGCCGGGCCCGAACGGCGGCGCGTACCGGGAGCTCAGATACGGTGTGAACGGCGAAAAGACGCACCAGGCAGGCCCATTGGAGGCACTGGCCTCGGCCGCCGAGATCGCGCCCCAGCAGTTGGCGTCGACGACGAGCGCGTCGGGGCGCACCCGTTCGATCGCGTTATTGAGCTCCTCGACTTCTAGCACGGCGCGCCGGCACAGCACGTCCAGCGTCATCTTCAGCACGCTCAACGAGTCCGGCGCCAGCCAGTCCCGGCTGACGATCGCCTCGATCCGCGGATCGACGGGCTCGGCGTGCAGTCCGTGCCGGCGCATCGCACCGACGCCAGAAGCCATGGTGCGCAAGTGAACTCGGTGTCCCCGCACTGCGAGCTCGCGCAGCAGCGCAGCCATGGGGTACAGGTGGCCGAGCGCGGGCGAACCGTAGGCCAGGATCACCGCCATGGGGTCAGCCTAGGCGGAGGTCGCGCCGAGCGCGCGCAGCGCCGCCAAATCTGCTGCGCCGCAGCCGTGTAAGCAGATCCGAAGCTCGTCGATGAAGTGCTGCAACCAGGCGGTGGCCGCCGCCGCGGACTCGATGGCCGCCGATAGCAGGGGGCGCGCGACGGCGACGACGTCGGCGCCCAGCGCGATCGCCTTCGCCGCGTCCATGCCGGACCGGATGCCCCCGGAGGCGACCAGCGGGATGGCCGGCAGCGCGGCGCGCACCTCGAGCAGCGCCTGCGCGGTCGGTATTCCCCATTCGGCGAGGTCGGGATACCGCAGTTCGCCGTAGCGGACCAGTTGCTCGACGCGCGACCAGGACGTGCCACCGGCGCCGGCGACGTCGATGGCCGCCACCGGCGGTTCACCGGTGCGACCCAACAGTTCGGCCACCGCGTGCGCGCCGATGCCGTGACCGACCTCCTTGAGCAGCACCGGATAGTCCAGCATCGCGGTCACGTCGTGCAGCCGGTCGATGGAGCCGGCGAAGTCGGTGTCGCCGTCGTGCTGCACCGCCTCCTGCAACGGATTGGCATGCACGGCAAGGATATTGGCCTCGACCCGGTCCAGCGCCTGCACGATGTCCGGTACCGCGTCCTTGGTGAACTGGGACAAGCCGATGTTGCCGATCAGCAGCACGTCGGGGGCAACGTCGCGCACCGTGAAGCTGGCCGCCGCGCGTTCACCGCGGACGCTGTCCAGCATGACGCGTTGCGACCCGAGCATCATCCCGATGCCGAGTCGCTGGGCGGCGGTGGCCAGGTTCCGGTTGATGGTGCGGGACAACTCCGCGCCACCGGTCATCGCACCCACCAGGACGGGTGCCCGCAATCGGGCGCCGAGGAATTCGGCGGACAAATCGATGTCGTCGAGGCTGGTCTGCGTCAGCGCGTTGTAGGACAGCCGATAGCGCTCCAATCCGGTGGTCACGGAGGCGAAGTCGACGTCTTCGTAGCGGCACACGTCGATGTGCCGGCGTTTGCGAAACGCCATTTCGGCCTGCTCGGCGCTCATGCGGTGGAAACCGGAACAGCGATCTCGTTGCGGCGCAGCAGCGGAAGCGTCCAGGGTGGGTCGTAGAACCACGCCACCGGGGTGTCGGTGGTCTGGAATCCGAAATCGCGCAGCGTGTTCAGCAGCTTGTCGGTCTGCGCGGCCACCGCACGGCTGCTGCGACTGCCGGTGAAGCGCCGCACCGCGACCGTCTGCGGCGGGACTTCTACCAGCCTGACTGCGGGGTCGTCGGGTTCGGGCAGGGTGTCCAGCGTCTGGTCGGCCGGCATGAAGAATCGGATGACCCATTCTCGGTCGCCGCGGGACTCTTGGGCGACCGGCGCCGTCATCGCGATTTTGCGACCCGGCCGTCCGGCGCCCTGCTGCTGCACCGGAGCCGTCATCGCGATCTCGGACCGGGTGTGGTTGCCGCCGAAAATGTAGCGGGCCAACGTCCGGAATCCTCGGCTGCGGGCGGCGACTTCGTCGGCGCGGACCGTGGTCTCGGCGGCCACCCGAGCGCCGTAGCGCCGGATCTGGACACCGCCGGCCAGGTCCTCGGAGCTGTATGCAGGTTCCTCGGTGCCGTGCCGGTAACCCACCACCGAAGCCGCCCCGGTGATGATCTTGCCGATGCCTTGAACAACCGAACCCAGTGGTAGTGCCATCGGGCCGAGTCTACCCGCACTGCCGTTAGGTATTTCAGTAAGTGAATGATTCATCAATTTAAGCGAACGGTGTCCACATTTTCGGTTGTCCCGGTAGCGAATCCGGCCGCCACCAGCTGGAGCGCGCTAGACTATCGGCAGTTGATGACACAGCTGAACCCACTGAGCAGGCCCGCTCGTTTCCAGATACCGGATGACCCTTGTGATGCACGCTGTCGATTCAACGGAAATACCAGATCATCCCCCATGCCGGCCGGTCTTCGACTCAGGCCGGGCCCGCATGTGCCACTATTCGCGCAACCTTGCCACCGTACTTCGCGTCGACGGTGAGATAGACGCGTCCAACGCCGAACTCGTCGGAGCCGCGGTTCGCCACGCGAGCAACGCGAAACGCCCGCTGATCCTGGACCTGAGCCACCTGCGTTTCATCGGCATGGAAGGTTTCCAGGAGCTGCTGTCTCTGAGCACGGCGTGCAGCATGGTGAGTGGCATCGCGATGCGGCCGTTGCTGCGCGTCGTGAGCGACCACTGCCTGCCGCTGGTCAGATCGGTTCCGGAGGCGTTGCAGCTCCTCGGTGACGCTTCCTGACGACGCGTCCAACCCATCACGGCTTAGCGGAGCGCAACTCCGTGCGAAAGTCGCGCATCGAACCGATGAGGGCTCCGAAAACCCGGTGCGCGGCGGCCAGGTCCGCATCGGACAGTTCGCTCAAGCCGCGGTGCACGTGACCGCCCAGCGGGGTGAAGAACGAGCGGGCGGTCTGCAGCCCGGGATCGGCGTAGCGCAGCACGACTTTTCGCCGGTCGGCCGGATGCGAATCACGCCGGATATGACCCGAATCGATGAGCCTGTCCACCAGATAGGTGATGGCGGCTCCCGACATGCCCATTTGTTCGCTCAGGTCGCCGGAAGTCATCGGCCGGCCGGCCGTCTCGGCGACCATGATATGGAGCAGGGCACGAAAGTCGGTGGGTCGCACGGCATGTGAGACCGCGAAAAGGCGGCCGATCTGGTCGGATTCGGTCGACATCTCGCGCAGATCGGCCGCGATCATCTCCTCCAACGCAGCGCGTCCGGAGGACTGCTCATCAGGGTCCATTACGCCAGCAGCATATCCCTATGTCAGGTTCACTTCAGTTGATTAAAGTTTCAGCTACTGAAATACTTGATCGGTGATCTGGCAGAGACTCGCGACCGCGGTCACGGGCCGTCGCTCGTGGCTGCTCGCCTTGGGCGTTTTTCTGGTGTCCGTCGGTTTCATGGTGCTGATCGGGGGGAATGCCGCAGCAGGCCAGGCGCCGCCTGTGGTGCCAACCGATTCAGATTCCGCGAAGGTACAGACGCTGTCCAAACAGTTTCCCGGTGGTGACCGGGTCCCGCTGATCGTGGTGGTCAATCGGGTCGACGGCGCCGCCGACCGCGCCGCGCTCCAGCAGGCGGGTGAGGACGCCCGCAATCGGATGTTGGCCGCCGCCGGCGCAGGCCAACCCGGCGGCGCCGCCGCCCCGGTGCTGGTGTCAGAAGACGGGAGGGCCGCCATCGCAGTGGTTCCGATCAGCGCCGACCTGTCCGGCATGTCCCTCAACGACGCCGTAGCTGCGCAACGCGATGCAGCCGCGACGGGTCTACCGGCGGGCATGGCCGCACACGTCACCGGCGGGCCGGCGTTCGGTGCCGACATCGCGAACGCGTTCGCCGGAGCCAACATCACGCTGCTCGCGGTCACCGCATCGGTGGTGGCTCTGCTGTTGATCGCCACCTACCGCTCCCCCGTGCTGTGGCTGGTGCCGTTGCTGGTGATCGCCTTCGCCGACCGGATGGCCGCTGCGGTGGGCACCGCGGTGGCGTCGCTGACCGGGCTCAGCTTCGACGGTTCCACGTCCGGCATCACCAGCGTGTTGGTGTTCGGCGCGGGCACCAACTATGCGCTGCTGCTGATTTCGCGCTACCGCCAAGAACTTCGGCGTCACAGCGACCATCGCGACGCGCTGGCCCGGGCGGTGCGGGCGGCCGGGCCGGCGATCGTGGCGAGCAACGCCACCGTGGTACTGGCGCTGCTCACGCTGATCGCCGCCTGGACACCGAGCACCCGCAGCCTGGGTGCGCTAGCCGCGTGCGGACTGCTGGTCGCCGTGCTGTCGGTCCTGCTGCTGCTGCCGCCGTTGCTGGCGTTGTGCGGGCGGCGCCTGTTCTGGCCGTTCGTCCCGCAACCCGAGCAGCAGGACGACCCGGCACCGTCTGAGTCCGGCGTCTGGCACCGCGTCGCCGAATCGGTGGCACGCCGGCCGGCGCTGGTCGCCTCCCTCACCGTCGTAGTGCTGGCCGCGCTGGCGACCGGACTGCTGAGCGTGCGCATCGGTCTCACCCAAACCGAACAATTCCGCGTCCGGGCGGATTCGGTGACCGGGTACGACGTCGTGGCTGCGCACTTTCCGGCAGGGTCGGCCAACCCGACCGAGGTGATCGCCCCCACCGACCGATCGGCGCAGGTGCAGCAGGCCATCACCGCCACTCCCGGCGTGGTCTCGGCCCGTCCCGCCGGCACGTCGCCGGCCGGGCTGACGAAATGGT
This sequence comes from Mycobacterium kiyosense, assembly GCA_021654635.1. Taxonomy (NCBI): domain Bacteria; kingdom Bacillati; phylum Actinomycetota; class Actinomycetes; order Mycobacteriales; family Mycobacteriaceae; genus Mycobacterium; species Mycobacterium kiyosense. The sequence continues at coordinate 1,810,419 of AP025179.1, read as the reverse complement.
CCGTGGTGACCGATGCCGCGCCGTCCTCCCCGCAGGCTTTCAAAACGATTGCGGCGCTGCGTAATTCGACCGCGTCGTTTAACTCCGTGGTGGGCGGCCCCGACGCGCAGGCGCTGGACGCGCGCGATGCGGCGGTACACGATAGAGATCTGCTCATCCCGGCGATCCTGGCGGTCATCCTGCTGGTGCTCTACGTGCTGCTGCGCTCGGCCCTGGCGCCGCCGACGCTGCTGGCGGCGACGATCCTCGGGGCGCTGGCGGCGCTGGGCCTCGGCGGCTGGGCGAGCATGCATGTGGTCGGTTTTCCCGCGCTGGACAACATCGCCCCGCTGTACGCCTTCCTGTTTCTGGCCGCACTCGGTGTCGACTACACCATCTTCCTGGTCACCCGCGCCCGCGAGGAGGCCGCCGAACACGGCGCACGGGACGGGATGGTCCGCGCGGTCTCGGTCACCGGCGGCGTCATCACCAGCGCGGGAATTGTTCTGGCAGCGGTCTTTTGCGTGTTGGGAGTGTTGCCGCTGATCGTGATGACCCAGTTGGGCATCATTGTTGGACTGGGCATTCTGCTGGACACCTTCGTGGTGCGCACCCTGGTGATCCCGGCGCTGTTCGCGCTGATCGGGGACCGCATCTGGTGGCCTGCCGCCCTGAACCGGAAGGAGTCGATATGAATCGAAAGACACTCGCCGCCACTGGGCTGGCCGTTGCGGCGGTCGCCGTCTCGGGAACGGTGGCCAGCCCGGCACGCACTCCCGGTTGGTATGAGGGGCTGCGCAAGCCGTCCTACGTGCCGCCCGGTCCGGTGTTTCCGGTCGCGTGGACTTCGCTCTACACCGACATCGCGGTCAGTTCCGCGACGGCCATCGATCGGTACCGCGAGACCGGCCAGGACGACGAAGCACGCAAATACGTTGCGGCCCTGAGCGTGAACCTGGCGATCAATGCGGTGTGGAGTTGGCTGTTCTTCGGCTGGCACAAGCTCGGCGCCGCGGCGTTGGGCGCCGTCGCGCTGACCGCCAGCAGCGCCGACCTCACCCGGCGCACCGCCGCCGCGGACCGCAGAGCCGGCCTGGCATTGCTCCCCTACCCGTTGTGGTGCGTGTTCGCCACCTTGCTGGCCACCCGGGTCTGGCAGCTCAACCGCTGAATAATGGTCAGCCTGCTGTGGTTTCGTCGCGACCTGCGCTTGCGGGACCATCCCGCGCTGGCCGCCGCCGCCGAAAGCGACCACACGCTGGCCTGTTTCGTGCTCGACCCGCAGTTGGAGAAATCCTCCGGCCAGCGCCGCCTGCAGTTTCTGGGTGACTCGCTGCGTCAGTTGCAACAAGATCTGGACGGGCGCCTGCTGGTGGTCCGGGGACCGCCAGAGCAACGAATCCCCCAGTTGGCCAACGAGATCGACGCATCGGCAGTGCACATCTCCGAGGACTTCGCACCGTTCGGGCGACGCCGCGACGAGCGGGTGCGCGAAGCGCTGGGCGAGGTGCCGCTGGTGCCGACGGGCTCGCCGTACCTGGTTTCCCCGGGCCGGGTGACCAAGGACGACGGCACCCCGTACAAGGTGTTCACGCCGTTCTACGGCAGATGGCGCGACGCCGGGTGGCGGGCGCCGGCCCAGACAGGCACGGAAACGGCGTCCTGGCTCGACCCGTCCCGGGTGCAGGGTAAGGCACTCCAGCCGGCCGAGATCCCGAACCCGGGCGTGACGTTGGACGTCGCCGCCGGCGAAGCGCAGGCACTTTCGCAGTGGGCAGAGTTCGTGGGCGACGGCATGGACCGCTACGGCAAGGACCGCAACCGGCCGGATCTGGCGGGCACCAGCCGGATGTCGGCGCACCTCAAGTTCGGCACCATCCATCCCCGGACCATGGCCGCCGCCCTGGACATGAGACGCAACGGCACTCAGGAATACTTGCGGCAGTTGGCTTTTCGCGACTTCTACGCCGCAGTGCTCTATCACTGGCCGGACAGTGTGTGGCACAACTGGAACGGCGACTTCGACGCCATCCGAACCGACACCGGCCAGGATGCCGACCAGCGCTTCGAGTCCTGGACTGCCGGCAAAACCGGGTTCCCGATCGTCGACGCAGGCATGCGGCAGCTACGCGAGACCGGGTTCATGCACAATCGGGTGCGCATGATCGTTGCGTCGTTTCTGGTCAAGGATCTGCACCTGCCGTGGCAGTGGGGCGCGCGCTGGTTTCTGCGGCAACTCGTCGACGGCGATATGGCCAACAACCAGCACGGCTGGCAGTGGTGCGCGGGCAGCGGCACCGACGCCGCGCCGTACTTCCGGGTGTTCAACCCGACCAAGCAGGGCGAGAAGTTCGACCCGACCGGCGCTTACATCCGGCGCTGGGTACCCGAGTTGGCCGACGTCGACGATGTCCATCTGATCAAGGGCGACCGACCCGACGGATACCCTGCGCCGATCGTCGACCATGCCAGAGAACGTCAAGAGGCGTTGCGGCGCTACGGTGACATCAGCTGAGGGCATCCGGTTCGCGGCCCGGTTCCGGGGGTGCGGCCAGCCGTCCAGCACCGCCGCTTGCGACGCGGCGAGTACTACGCCGGCAAGTTCTTCTTGATGGTGGCGTCCTGCTTCTCGGCTACCGCGGTGGCGAAATCGATCGGGGCGGCGTCGCCCGGGGGGCCTTCGAAGTGAATCGTCACCGACGCCCTCCCTTCGGTGAACAGCAGCACGGTCACGGCTTTGGTCTTGTCCGGCGATGTACCCAGCGCCGCGGTTCCCCCGTTGCCTACCGCGACGGGTTGCGGGGTGCCGCCGACCACCCAATTGTCCAGAATCCCCACCGTGCCACTCATCGCCTTGACCGCGGCCGCAGCGTCCGGCAGGACGGCGATATTGAAGCTGATGATGTTGTCGCCCTTGGCGTTCCGGAACGTTCCTTCCACACCGGGAGGATCGTTGGTCGGGGAGGCCGGCTGCCCGACCTGCAGCGGGTCACCCGAGAGCGGCTGCAGATCGGTGAGCGGTACCAGCAGGTTGGTGTAGTCGGCGGACGCCGCGGTGGACGATGTTGCGGTTGCCGATGCGCTGCTCGAACCGGTCGCCGACGTCGTCGAGGAGGACGAGGCCGGAGCCTTTTCGTCGTTGCTGCCGCACGCGGGGGCCAACACACTCAGCGCCACGGCCGCCGCCAAGCCCACCACTGCATTTGCCGGCTTCATCCGGGCTCCCTTCTACCGCTGGATTTGGGCGAATTACCGCGCCCGACACGGTTGATCGAACAGCATCGCGGTATGACCCGCAACCCCTGATCAGCCTCAGGAATGGGACGCTTTCTTGCGCTCGATATCGGCCAGGGCGGCGGCCAACTCGGCGCGTTGCGCGGCCGAGGTCTCCCAGGACAGCTTGCGGTTCTTCACCACTTTCGCCGGGGCGCCGACGGCGATCGAATAGTCCGGGATGACACCGCGCACCACGGCGTGCGATCCGAGCACGCAGCCGCGCCCGACGGAGGTGCCGCGCAATACCGACACCTTCACACCGATCCAGGTGTCCGGGCCGATCCGCACCGGCGACTTGATGATGCCCTGGTCCTTGATCGGCAGCGTGATGTCGTCCATGCGGTGGTCGAAATCGCAGATGTAGCACCAGTCGGCCATCAGCGCGGAGTCGCCGAGCTCGATGTCCAGATAGCAGTTGACGACGTTGTCGCGGCCGAGCACCACCTTGTCGCCGAAGCGCAGCGAACCCTCGTGGGCGCGGATGGTGTTCTTGTCTCCGATGTGCACCCAGCGGCCGATCTCGAGCTGCGCAAGCTCGGGCGTGCAGTGGATCTCCACGCCCTTGCCGAGGAACACCATGCCGCGGGTGATGATGTGGGGGTTCTGCAGCTTGAACTTCAGCAGCCGCCAGTAGCGCACCAGGTACCACGGCGTGTAGGCCTTGTTGCGCAACACCCATCGCAGCGATGCCAGGGTGAGGAATTTGGCCTGGCGCGGGTCCCTGAGCCGGCCGCCGCGCCACCGGCGATGCAGCGGCGCACCCCACATGCTCGTCATGGCCCGAAAGCCTACCTATAGCCTCACGCGTTACCCTCACCTGGACTCGACCGTGAAAGGAACCCGTGCTCGCCCGACGCCTGCTGACGGCCGTTCTGGTGGCTGTGCTCACCCTCGCGCTCGGCGGTTGCGGCAACACCGACTCCTGGGTGGACGCGGCGCCCGCGCTGGGCTGGCCCGCACCGTACGCGGACGCTGCCAACAGCAGCTACACCCCGACCAATGGCGCCGCCAAACTGACCCTGCGCTGGACGCGTTCGGTCAAAGGCAGCCTGACGGCCGGCCCGGCGCTGGGTGCGCGAGGTTTCCTGGCCCTCAATTCCCAGACCCCGGGCGGCTGTTCGTTCATGGAGTGGGAAATCGGCAACGGGCGGCAACGCTGGTGCCTGCGGCTGGTCCAGGGCGGTGGCTTCGGCGGCCCGCTGTTCGACGGCTTCGACAATCTGTATGTGGGGCAGCCGGGGTCGATCATCTCGTTCCCGCCGACACAGTGGACGCGCTGGCGCAAACCGGTGATCGGCATGCCGACTACTCCGCGGTTCCTGGGTGACGGCCGCCTGCTGGTCAGTACGCACCTGGGACAGTTGCTGGTCTTCGACACCCACCGCGGCGCCGTGGTGGGCACGTCGATCGATCTGGTGGACGGTGTTGACCCCGCCGATGCGGCGCGCGGGCTGGCCGACTGCGCGCCGGCGCGCCCGGCCTGCCCGGTGGCGGCCGCGCCCGCGTTCTCGAAAGCCACCGAGATGGTGGTGATCGGCGTCTGGCAGCCGGGGGCGCCGGCCGCGGGACTGGTCGGGCTGAAATATCACGCGGGCCAACTCTCCCGCGAATGGACCTCCGATGCGGTGGGGGCCGGCGTGCTGGGCTCGCCGGTGCTGTCCGCCGACGGATCGACGGTCTACGTCAACGGCCGCGACCAGCGCCTGTGGGCACTGCACTCCACCGATGGAAAGCCGAAATGGTCTGCGCCACTGAGCTTTTCGCCGCAGACACCGCCCGCGGTCACCCCGCAGGGCCTGATCGTGTCCGGTGGTGGCCCCGAGGCGCGGCTGACGGCATTCCGGGACAAGGGCGACCACGCGGAAGTGGCCTGGCGACGCGAGGACGTCACCGCGCTGTCGACGTCGAGCCTGGCCGGTGACGGGGTCGGCTACGCGGTGGTCGGCGGTCCGCCGCACGACAACGACCCGGGTATGTCGCTGCAGGTGTTCGACCCGTCGAACGGTCAAACCACCAACAGCTATCCGCTGCCCGCGGCCACCGGCACGCCGGTCGGGGTGTCGGTCGGCAAGGACCGCCGCGTGGTGGTGTGCACCAGCGACGGCCAGGTCTACAGCTTCGAACCGGCGTGACCGCAGGCGAAACGCACCGCGTCGACGCTGCGCTCAGGGCGTGGGCCACTCGCACTTTCTCGCCATGGCCGCAGAATCGAATCCGCGCGCCGGCCAAACACCGTGGCTAGATCGCCAGCGGCGGGATGGCGTTGCGCGGCACCGGCACCTGGGTCGCACCGGCGAACGACGGCAGCAGCTCGCCCTGCGCGAAATAGAAGATCAGCGCGTCGTCGGTGATCGCGAAGTTCTGGTAATTGGTCGGGTCGTGTCCGGCGCCCGGCGAGATGGCCAGCCCCAGCCCGCTCTGATGTTCCAGCTCACGCTGCACGATCGGGAAGATGGTGTCCAGCGCATTGGCGTTGGGCGCGAACAAAGTGTCGAAGGTGATCGGCTGCTTGGACACCAGGTTGTAGTTGAACGACTTGAACCAGTTCGACGGGCGGGCCCCGCCGAGGTCCTGGAAGAACTTCAGCACCACGCTGCGGGTGTGCGGGGGCTGGCCGGAACTGTGCTGGTCGTTGGTGGCATCCATCTGGTAGGGCTGATCACGCCGACCAGATCCCTGGGCGACGTTGACGAACCCGTCGCGGTTCTGGGTGATGTAGTCGGTCAGCGCCTGCTGGTCGGGGTAGTCAGCGGGATAGGTGATGTCCAGCGTGTAGGTGCCACCCGACTGGTGGATGTGGCAGGTCTGGCCCTCGAGCGAGCCACCGAGGTTGGCGCACGTCGGCGGCGCCGCCGCTGCGGTGCCCGCCGGCCATCCCAACAGGAGCGCAGCAGCCATCGCCGCGGTCGCCATCCGGTAACGCATCGTCGAAATGTCCTCGCAGACCAGGAAGGGAGGTGTCTTGAGTTGTAATTCGCCGTCAGCGTACCCGGCGTTACCGTGAGGCCCGGCAAACGTAGGCGACCGGCCGTCCGGCAGCGCCGGTGCCGATGCGAGCGATCACCACCGACAGTGCACTGCTTCCCCGCAGCCGTAGTCGTCGGCGCAGCGCGTCGGGGTCCACGCCCACGCCGCGGACCAGGATCTCGGCCGACCCGCAGTCCAGCGCCCACAGCGCGGCGCGCAGGCGCCGTTCGTCGTAGGCCAGTTGATCGAGCACCTCGAAGCCGCGCACCCCGGGCGGTAGCCGGTCGCCGGACAGGTAGGCGATGTCGGGGTCGAGTTGCCACAACCCGTGCCGCGCCGCGTACTGCCGGACCAGCCCCGCCCGCACCACGGCCCCGTCGGGGTCGACGATCCAGCGTCCGGCCGGCCGCACCTCGCTGTCGTCGGGATCGGTGTCGGCGACCTGCTCACCGCGGTCCAGGACGGTCGCGCGCCGGCGCACGCCCGGCTCGGCCAGTCCGGCCGACCACAGGCAGGCCTCGCGAACCGAACCGCGCCAGGACGTCACCTCGATCTCGCCGTCGAACCCCAACCGGCCAACTTCGTCGAAATCTATTCCGGGAGAACATTTTACGACCAGCTCATAGCGCCGATAGGTGTGCAGCAGCGAATCCAGGGCCGGCTGGTACTCGGCCGGGTTGAACCGGCGCCGCCCACCGCTGCGCCGCGCCGGGTCGACGACGACGACGGCGCCGCGGGTCACCGGGCGCAGGGCGTCGGCGCGGCACAGATCCACGTCGGCGCCGAGGTTGTGCCGTGCCATCGCCAGCCGGACCGCGTCGAGGTCGCTGCCGATCGTCCTGGCCGCCACGGGCCGCAGCGCCGCCAACTCGGTGCCGATCGAACAGGTTGCGTCGTGCACCACCCGCCCGGCCAGCCGGTCCGCGCGGTGCAGGGCGACCGGGGCCGCGGTGGCCTGCTGCAGCGCCTCGTCGGTGAACAACCAGCTCGCCACGTCACCGAGTCCGTCGAGCTTGCCGGCGGCCTTGCGGCGCAGCAGCGTCGTCTCCACCAGAAGCGGGGTCCGGTCGCCGAACCGGGAGCGCACCGCGGCGACGTCGGCGATCCGGGTGGCCGCACCGAACTCGAAATCGGCGACCACCGCCAGCGCCGCCGCGCCGGCATCCGAGCGCAGATAGCTGACGTCGTCGACGTCGAACAGGCTCAGGAGGGTTTGACCCCGGTGACCATCACGTTGTAGAACCACCCCTTCGGCGCGACGTGCCGCCAGACGTTGGCGTCCACCCAGCTCAGCGCCTTCCAGCCGGTGAACGCGAACTTCGCCCAGCCCCAGCCCAGCCGGCCGGGCGGCACCGAGGCCTCGAACGTGCGTACCGGCCAGCCGAACATCGCGGCGGTGAACTCCTCGCTGGCGGTCTCGACGTCCACCGCGCCGGCGCTGGCGGCCATCCGCTCCAGGTCCTCGGGGGCGAAGGTGTGCAGGTCCACGATCGCCTCCAGCGCCGCAGCGCGGCTCGACTCGTCGAGTTCTTCCTGCGGGCGGCGCCAACTGCCCAGCCCGGGCAGCTTGGTGACGTTGGTGGCCACCCGCCAGGTCAGCGTCGACAGGCCGCGCGCGTAGACATTGCCGGCGCTGGTCGGCTCACCGGCGAAGACAAACCGGCCGCCCGGCTTGAGCACCCGGATCACCTCGCGCAGCGAGAGTTCGACGTCGGGAATGTGGTGCAGGACGGCGTGCCCGACCACCAGGTCGAAGGTGTTGTCGTCGTACGGGATGCCTTCGGCGTCGGCGACCCGGCCGTCGATGTCCAGGCCCAGCGACTGGCCGTTGCGGGTGGCGACCTTGACCATGCCGGGTGACAGGTCGGTGACCGAGCCGCGCCGGGCCACCCCGGCCTGGATCAGGTTGAGCAGGAAGAAGCCGGTGCCGCAGCCCAGTTCCAGGGCACGGTCGTAGGGCAGTTCGCGGATCACCTCGTCGGGGACGATCGCGTCGAACCGGCCGCGGGCGTAGTCCACGCAACGCTGGTCGTAGGAGATCGACCACTTCTCGTCGTAGTTCTCGGCTTCCCAGTCGTGGTAGAGCACCTGGGCGAGCTTGCTGTCGTGACGCGCGGCCTCCACCTGTTCCGCGGTGGCGTGCGGATTGGGGACGGCGTCGGCGTCAGGGCCAGGGCTCTTGGTGGTACTCCTCGTCATGAGGGGCAAGCCTAACCTTCTTCGGAATTCCTGTCGGTGCCACCGCCCTGACCAGCGGCGAATACCTCGACGTAGCGGCGCTGCTCGGCGGCGCGGCGCTCGGATCCGCCGGATCCCGAATACACGTCGTTGATGCCGGCCTTCGCCGCTGCCAGCGCGGGAGCCGGACCTTCCAGGAACCGGCGCGCCCACGCCGCGGCGGCGTCGTAGACGTCGTCGGGGGCCACCATGTCGTCGATCAGACCCAGCGCCAGCGCCTCCTCGGCGTCGAAGAAGCGGCCGCTGAACACCAACTCCTTGGCCCGGCTGGCTCCGACCACATGGGTGAGGCGGGCCATCCCGTCGCCGCCGGGCACCAGCCCCGCCAGGATTTCGGTGGCGCCGAACTTCACGTTGTCGCCGCTGACCCGCCAGTCCGCGGCCAGCGCCAGCGTGAGGCCGGCGCCCAGCGCGTATCCGGTGATCGCGGCCACGGTGGGTTTCGGGATCGCGGCGACGGCGTCGATGGCCTCACAGCGCACCCGAGCGGCCGTGCCGGCCCCGGCAGCATCCAGCGTGCGCAGTTCGGGAATGTCGTCGCCGGCGGAGAAAATCTCGTGGCCGCCGAACAGGATCACCGCGCTCACGTCGTCGCGGCGGCCCAGTTCGTCGGCGGCGTCGATGATCTCGCGGTAGAACTGCCGGGTCATCGCGTTGGTGGGCGACCGCGACAGCAGCAGCATGGCCAGGCCGGCATCCTGAGAGCCGTCGCTGACCACGACACTGACGAACTCGCTCACTTGGGCATGCCCAGGGGCCACTGCATGGATCCGCCCTTCTCCCGAGCCGCGTGGTAGCGGTCGGAGTCGAAGAACTCGAAGACCCAGTTGTCGCCCCGCTTCTCCAGCAGCGGCTGCACGGGCACGATCTGGCGCTCGACGGCGAGGACGTCGGCGACACTGCGCCCGTCCAGCGAGTCCAGCCGCGTCCAGGTCGGCGGCAGCAGCACGTTGCGGCCGGCCTCGAAGTCGTCGATGGCTTTGCGCGGCGACTCCCAGCCGGCCCGGTCGGATTCGGTGTTCTCGCCGTCGGCTCGCTGACCTTCGGGCAACGCGCCGACGAAGAAGTAGGTGTCGTAGCGGCGGGTCGGCTCGGCCTCGGGGGTGACCCAGTTCGCCCACGGACGCAACAGGTCCGAGCGCAGCACCAGGTTCTCGGTGCGCAAAAAATCAGCGAAGGACAGGGTGCGGTCGGCCAGCGCGTGGCGCTCCTCGCGGTACACCGACGCATCCCGAACGATCCCGTCCGGATCCGCGGCGGGCCCGGCGAACAGCACGCCGGACTCCTCGAAGGTCTCCCGCGCCGCTGCGCACACCAGGGCCTCGGCCAGGTCGGCGTCGACGCCGAACCGCTCGGCCCACCACTGCGGCGGCGGGCCCGCCCAGGCGATCTCGGCGGTGCGGTCGCGATCGTCGACACCACCGCCGGGGAACACGATGACGCCGGGCGCGAACTCCATCTGCGAATGCCTACGCATCAGGAAGATGTTCAGGCCACCGGGTGCGTCGCGGATCAGCATCACGGTCGCTGCCGGGCGCGCGGGCAGCGGCACGTGCGGTTCGGTCATGGCTGCCTCCGATGAGCTGCCCGGGTACGTACCCGGCGGGCGAAGTAGCGTCCGTCGACGACGTCCAGGGCGATCCGCTGCCCGAACGCCGCGGAGAGATTCTCCGCGGTCAGCACATCGGGCAGCAGACCGGACGCCACCACCTGGGCCTCGGAGAGCAGCAGGCAGTGGCTGAATCCCGGCGGCACCTCTTCCACATGGTGGGTGACCAGCACCAGGGCGGGGGCGTCGGGGTCGGCGGCCAGGTCGGCCAACCGGGCCACCAGCTCCTCGCGGCCGCCCAGGTCCAGCCCGGCGGCGGGCTCGTCGAGCAGCAGCAACTCCGGGTCGGTCATCAGCGCGCGGGCGATCAGCACCCGTTTGCGCTCGCCTTCGGACAGCGTTCCGTAGTCGCGGTCGGCCAGGTGCTCGGCACCGAGGCTCTCCAGCATGTCCAGCGCGCGCTGGTAGTCGACGTCGTCGTAGCGCTCGCGCCAGCGGCCCAGCACCGAATAACCGGCCGAGACGACGAGGTCGCGCACCACCTCGTCGCTGGGGATGCGCTGGGCCAGGGCCGAGGAGCTCAGGCCGATCCGGGCGCGCAGTTCGCTGACGTCGACCCGGCCCAGCCGCTCCCCCAGCACGAACGCGATGCCACTGGACGGGTGCTCGGTGGCCGCCGCGATGCGCAGCAGCGACGTCTTGCCGGCGCCGTTGGGGCCGATGATGACCCAGCGTTCGTCGAGTTCGACGGCCCAGTCCAAGGGCCCGACCAGGGTGCGCCCGCCGCGGCGCAGCGCGACGTTTCGGAAGTCGATCAGCAGGTCGGGATCGGCCTCTACAGCATCGGTTTCGGGGCCGGTTTCGGGCACCCGACCATCGTGCCGTACCGCGACGACGCGGCTCACCTTGGGTCGCCAGCCCTCACAAGTCGTTGCCGGCATAGGACAGGTTGAAGCTCTTGTTGGCCAGCGGGAAGTCCGGGACGATCGTGTCGGCCATCGCGACCGGCAGCGCGGGCCAGTTGAACCAGGACGGATCCACCACCTTGGCGCGGGTGATCACACCGGCGTCGACCTCCACGCGGTGCACGATGGTGCCCCGCCAGCCCTCCACGATCCCCACACCCGACCCACCGGCCGCCGGCAGCGACGCCACCTGTTGCAGCGGGCCGTGGTGTTCCTCGATCAAGGTGCAGGCCAGCGCGACCGATGCCGCGAACTCGTCGCGGCGAATCAGGTAGCGGGCCAGCACGTCGCCGTCGGCGCGGCCCACCGGCTCGACCGGCAGCGGCGTCGTCGGGTGGTCCAGGCGCGCATCGGTGCCGATGCCGCTGGCGCGTGCGACGTAGCCCAGGCAACCCATCGCGCAGGCGTCGTCGCGCTTCAGCACGGCGGTGTCGGCGAAGCGGTCGTAGATCACCGAGTTGCCCAGGGTGAGCGCGGCGATCTCGGCGACGTCGACGGCCAGCGCCCGTAGCTCGACCGGCTCTGGAAGCTGTTGCAGGACAACGCCTCCGGGCCGGATCGCGCCGCGCAGCAGCCGGTGCCCGGTGACACGGTGGTTGATGCGCAGCACCAGTTCGCGCACTCGCTGGGCATGGGAGTTGGCCAGTGCGAATCCGACGTCGTTGGCCAGCGCCCCCAGGTCGGTGGCATGGTTGTAGAGCCGTTCGAGTTCGACGAGCAGCGCCCGCAGCCGGTGCAGCGCGTCGGGCGCCTGGTAACCGAGCGCCTCCTCCACCGCCAAACTGTGGGCCAGCGCGTGGGCGGCCGAGGTGTCGCCGCTGATCCGTTCGGCCATCCCCACCGCCCCCGCGGCGGGTCGCCCCTCGAACAGCTTCTCGATGCCCCGGTGCACGAACCACAGCCGCGCCTTGAGACGCAACACCGATTCCCCGATCACCGAAAAGCGGAAGTGCCCGGGCTCGATCAGTCCGGCGTGGACCGGCCCGACCGGGATCTCGTACACCCCGGGGCCTTCGACGGTGACGAACGGAAACCCCCCCACGGTCGCGAATTCTGTTGGTGCGGACGCGTTATGGCGCATCGGATACCAGTCCGACGGCCAGTGCGCGTGGCTCACCAATCGTCGCGGCTGCGGATGTCCTTGCGGCGCGATCCCGTACAGGTCCATCATCTCGCGTTCGAAGCGGCCGGCGGGGATGGACAAGTGGGCAAGCGAAGGCACCGCCGGATCGCCGGCGTCGATGGTCAGGGTGAGTTCGACGCGGCGGTCCGGCTGCCCGGCCAGCAGCAGGTAGACGACCCGCAGCACGGCGCCGTCGTCGTGGGCGGCCACCAGCGCCAATCTGAATCCGTCGTCCAACAGGGTCCCGACGGCACCGGCAAGGCTATCGTCAGATACGTTGCGGCACAGCCGTTCCGGCGGCATCATCCGGCCCCGAACTGACTGGCCGCCGTGCTGAACAGCCCCGTCAGCGGTCCGGCGGACACGCCCAGCACCAGCGAGGCCGCGACGCCGGCCAGCAATGCGGCGGCCACCGAGGCGGGCACCACGATGGGCGGGGCGTCCACGCTCGGCGACCCGAGCAGGATGCGTCGGGCGTTGCCGACCAGCGCCGCAAATGCCACCACCATCAGCAGCAGCGCGGCGCCCATCGCCCAGACGAGCCGGGCATCGGCCAGCGACCTGGCGATGGCCAACTCGCTGGCGAACATCGCGAACGGCGGAAACCCAAGCAGCGCAACAACTCCGATGGCAAACGAGGTGCCGATCAGGCGCGAGCGGGTCAGCACCGCGCTGATGTCGGCGATGGCGGTGGAATCGTGTGCGGCCTGCAACTGACCGCCGGCCAGGAACAGCACCGTCTTTCCGACGCCGTGCGCCAGCACATGCAGCAGCAGCGCGGCGATGGCCAGTTTGGTTCCCGCGGCCGCCGCGATCGCGATCAGGCCCATGTTCTCCATCGACGAGTAGGCCAGCATCCGCTTGAGGTCCGTTGCCACGGTGAGCAACAGCGCGGCGATCAGGACGGTGGCTAGTCCAAGGGTCAGGAAGCCGGCCCGCAGGAAGCCGCTGCCCACCGCGGCGTCGATGACCCCGCGCAACCGGATCAGCACCGAAAACGCCACCGAGAGCAGCACTCCGCTCATCAGCGCCGACACCGGGGCCGGCGCCTGGCTGTGCGCGTCGGCCAGCCAGCCGTGGAACGGCACCAATCCCACCTTGGCGCCGTATCCGATCAGCAGCAGCCCACCCGCCAGCCTGGCCACCGACGGGTCGAGTTGGCCGGCGCGAGCCACCAGCACGTCGAGATCGAGGGCGGTCGCGCTGTCGGCGCCGGCGTGGCGCACCGCGAAATACAGCAGCACGGTGCCCAGGAACGCGACGGCGATCCCGACCGAGCAGATCACCACGTACTTCCAGGTAGCCTCCAGCGCGGTGCGGGTGCGACGGTGCCCGACCAGGAAAGCCGTGATCACCGTGGTGGCTTCCACGGCTACCCAGGTCACCCCGATGTTGTTGGCGGACACCGCCAGTGCCATCGCGGATACGAACGCCGGCGTCAGCGTCCCATACAGCCGGGCGTCGCCGCGGTCGGTGTGGCCGTGCTCGAGTTCGGCGTCGATGTAGCCGATGCTCGCCCAGGTGGCCAGGGTGCCGACGACGCCGATGACGATCAGCATCGTCACCGACAAGGCGTCGGAGCGCAGCAGTCCGTCCAGCACCACGCCGGGCCGCCCGCCCGTCTGAATGCCCAGCGCCACAGCCGATCCGAGCACCGCAATCGCCGAAAGCACGGTCAGGGTGGCCGTCGCGCGGCGCCACCCACCGATCCAGCCGGCCACTGCGGCAGCGGCCGGTGCCAGGATCGGCACCAGAATCAGGATGGTCATCAGTCTCGCAATCGCTGTAGCTGGTCCAGGCCGGTGCCGCCGAACATCCGTCGCAGCTGTCCGGTCAGGACGCCCAGGACGATCAGCGCGAACAGCACGTCGAGCGAGCCGCCCAGTTCGACGATCAGCGGTACACCGGCGGTGAGCAGGAACGCGGTGGCGACGATTCCGTTGTCCAGCATGAGGAATCCGGCGGCCTGCGAAATGGCGTGTCGCCTGGTCGCCATCACGAACAAGGCGATCAGCACCACCGCCAGCCCCGCCGGAGCGGCGCTGACCTCGGCGCCGGGATCCAGCCGCACCAACGGGCGGGTGACGGCCAGCGCGATCACCGTCAGTCCCGCCGCGATGAGCAGCGAGGCAGTGGTGTTCACCAGCGGTGTCGCTTCGCGATGCTCATCGGCGTCCAGTGCGCGGGAGAGCAGCATCGGCAGGACGACGCCGCGCAGCACGAACAGTGCCACGCCGATACCGATCAGTTCCCAATTGTGTTCGTGCACACCGAGAATGACCGGGATGATGGCCAGGGCGATGCCCTGGGCGGCGAGCAGGCGCACGATGGAACGCAGGTCGCGCCGCCACACGATCAGCACAGCGGTCAGCACCAACCCGCCCGGCGCCAGGTCGAGCACACTTCCATAGTTCAGTGCAGTCATGTCATCCCGCTTGTCCGGCAAAGAAATTGGCCGCGCTGACCGCCAGCAGCGCCATCAGGAACGAGCCGGCCAGCAATTCGGGCACCCGGAACAGGCGCAGTTTCGCGATGAATACCTCGGCACCGCCCAGTACCGCGGCGGCCAGCACCACCTTCAAAGCTATGGCGACGATACCGATCCCGACGCCGATCAGGGTCGGCCGCTGCCCCGCGATCCCCCATGGGGCGAACAGATTCGCCAGTAGCGCCAGCAGCACGGTGAGACGCATCGCGCTTGCCCATTCGACCAGCGCCAACCTCGGCCCCGCATATTCGAGCACCATCGCCTCGTGCACCATGGTCAGCTCCAGGTGGGTGGCCGGGTTGTCGACGGGTAGCCGCCCGGTCTCGGCGATGACGACGATCACCAGGGCGACGAACGCCAGGATTCCGCTCAGCGACACCACCTCGCCGGGGTTGTGCAGGCTGAACCCGACGATGGCGCCCAGATTGGCCGAGCGGGCAGGGATGGACAGCGCGAACACCGCGAGCAGGATGGTGGGCTCGACCAGCGCGGCGATGGTGATCTCACGGCTGGCGCCCATCCCGCCGAAAGAGGTTCCGGTGTCGATGCCGGCCAAGGTCAGCGCCACCGTGCCGAGGAACAGCAGGCCCACCACGGCGAACAGGTCCGCGACCGGGTCCAGCGGTGAACCGGTCGCGACCAGCGGGACGATTGCGGCGATCAGCAGCGTCGTGGCCGCCAGCAATACCGGGGCAGCCGCGAAGACCAGCGTGGTGCCCTCCGGTCTGACCTGCTGTTTGCGCAGTTGTTTGCGTAGATCGCGCCACGGCTGCAGAATGCCTGCGCCGCAACGACCTTCCAAGCGGGCCCGCACCTGGCGCATCAGCCCGATCACCAGCGGCGCGCCGAGCATCACCCCACCGATCTGGGCGAGGCCGGCCAGAGCCGACATGAGGTTCATCGCGCCACCACCAGAACGATCAGCACACCAAGGGCGCCGTAACCCAGGTACAGGTGAATACTTCCGTTGTGCGCGAACCGGACCGCCCGTGCGCACCCGGCGATAGCGGACAGCACGGGAGCATAGAGGCGCTCTTCGACGGCGTCGGCCAACTTGGCGTGGTAGGCGATCTTGTCGACGTGGTAGCGGGTTCCCTCCAGGTGCGTCACCTCGATGCCGGTGTCCGGCCGCAGCAGGTCGTCGAAGACGCGTTGCAGCGGCTGGGCGAACGAGGTAGCGGTGTACTGCATCCGCGGGCTGAGTTCGTCTGCACCGCAGGCCCATAACGGCAACTGCGCCGGCTGCGGCCGGTGCCGGGCTCCCCAGCGGGCCAGGCACAGCACCAACAGCACCGCGACGATCAGGGCCCCGGCGAGCAGGGTGGGTGAGATCGAGCCGTCCATGCCCGGCAGGTGCAGCATCAGGCCCAGCCCGGCCAGGTCGGCGCCACTTGAGGCCGGCAGGCTTTGCAGCACCGACTGCAACGGGCCGACGAACACGAACGGCGTCACCGCGACCACGACGCAACCCAGCGCCGCGACCACCATCCCGGCGAGCATGCTCACCGGCGCCTCGCGCGCCGCAGCGGCCCCGTCGGAGCGGGCCCGCGCTAAAAACCCGGTGCCGAAAGCCTTCACCATCGCGGCCACCCCGAGACCCGCCGTCAACGCCACCGCGCCGACCCCCAGCGGTGTGACCAGGCCGAGGAAGGTGTGCTGGGACCGGGCGTGGATCAACGACTGCACCAGCAGCCATTCGCTGACGAATCCCGCGCCCAGCGGCAGCCCGGACGCGCCGAGTGCTGCGACACCGAACAGCGTTGTGGTGGCGGGCATTCGGCGGGCCAGCCCGCCCATCCGGTCCAGGTCACGTTCGCCGGCGCCCAGCAGCACCGACCCCGCGGCCATGAACCCCAGGCACTTGAACGCGGCATGGGCGAGCAGATGCAGCAGCGCCGCCGTCATCGCGACCACCGCAGCCGCGCCCGCGCCGGCCGCCGACAACAGCGTGGCAGCGCCCAGCGCCAGGGTGACCAGGCCCATGTTTTCGATCGTCGAATAGCCCAGCAGCCGTTTGAGATCCGCGGCCACCGAAGCCTGCAGTACGCCGTAGAGGGCGGAGGCCGCCCCGACCGCGAGCAGCGTGGCACCCCACCAGCGCGGCCCCGGCCCGAGCAGCTGCAAGTCGATCCGCAGGATCCCGTAGACACCCAGGTTGACCATCGCCGCGCTCATCAACGCCGAGACCGGACTCGGCGCTTCCGGGTGTGCCCGCGGCAGCCAGGCGTGCAGCGGCAGCAGGCCCGCCTTGGAGCCGAATCCCAGCAGGGTCAACAGGAATATCACATTGCGCAGCGGACCCGAGACCGATGCGATGTCCATGCCGGCGAATCGACCGGTCCCCGCGGCCGCGGCCAACACCATCAGCCCGACCAGCACGGCGGTGAAGCCCAGCTGCGTCATCACCGCGTAATAGACTGCGGCCGAACGTACTTGGGGCCGTCGGTGATCGGCAGCCAGCAGCACCAGCGAGCTGAGCGCCATCAACTCCCAGCACAGCAGGAAGGTGGCCACCGAACCTGCGGCGGGCACCAGCAGCATCGCGGCGACGAACGCAGGCAGCATCACCTGCGCGACTGATCCCAGTCGCTCGTGGCGCAGGTACCCGACGCTGTACACCCCGACGACGAGTGCCACCGCGCCGGTCAGCGCCATGAAGAACCCGCCGAGTCGACTGACTTCGAATTCCACCCCGCTCAGCGGTAACAGCCAGGGTAGGCACACTCGCGGCAGCGGCTCGAAGATGGCGGTCAACCCCAGTACCGTCCCCGCCGCGCCGAGGACCGTGGTCGCCGCGCCGCTCACCAACGGACCGATCGTGGTGGCGTGAGTGCCGGTCACCGGCCCGTCACCGACCGCAGGGCCGCGACCACCTGGTCGGGCGTGGGCGGACAGCCGGGAATCTCGACGTCGACCGGGACGACCTCGCCGACCGCGCCCACCACCCCGTAGGCCTCGGCGAACACTCCGCGGTTCAGTGCGCAGTCGCCGCAGGCGATCACCACCCGGGGTAAAGGTGTGGCGGCCAAGGTATTTCGCAGCGGCTGCGCCATGTTGCGGGTGACCACCCCGGTGACCAGCAGTGCGTCCGCGTGCCGCGGCGATGCCACCAGCCGGGCACCGAACCGCTCGGCGTCGTACACCGGCCCGAACGCCCCGGAGATCTCTACCTCGCAGCCGTTGCAGGAGCCGGCGTCGACGTGACGCACCTGCAGGGATCCGCGTACCCCGGCCGGGGCGGCCGCGGCGGCCGCGGGCGTCTCACCCGCGGGTTCGGTCACGCGGCGAAGTCGCAGAATTCTGCTGAGCCAACTCACTTTTCGCGCGCCTACCGCTGGTCCGTGGGGCTGCCCGCGCGCAGGTCTTCGAGTACGGCGACCTGCCCGGTGAGCATGCCGGTGAGTACCTGACGGGCGACCGCCATGAGCTCGGCGATCAGCGGCGAGGTAATCGAGTAGATCACCGTGTTGCCGTCCTTGGTGGCGGTCACCACGCCTGCCCGGCGCAGCACACCGAGCTGCTGGGACAGGTTGGATGACTCCAGGCCCACCTCGGGCAACAACTCGGCCACCGTGTGATCGCGCTCGGAGAGCATTTCCAGGATCCTGACCCGCGCCGGATGTGCGAGCGTCTTGAAGAACTCCGCCTTCAGTTGGTACAGCGGCTGCTTGGACACCCCGGGACCCCACTCACCAATCCATCAACTTAACAGTTGAAGAATTTATCATATGGTGTATACAAGCGCGCGCCGAGCCGCGGCTGCCCCGCACTAGGGAATCTCCACCCGCCGCACCACACCGTCCACCGCGTCGGCGGCTTCGATCTCCCCGCGGGTAACTCCCAGCAGAAACAGCACGGTGTCCAGGTACGGATGGCTCAGCGACGCGTCGGCGACCTCACGCAGCGCGGGCTTGGCGTTGAACGCGATCCCCATCCCGGCTGCGGCCAGCATGTCGATGTCGTTGGCGCCGTCACCGACGGCGACCGTCTGCTCCATCGGAACGCCGTACTGGTCGGCGAACTCACGCAGCGCGGTGGCTTTGCCGGCCCGGTCGACGATGGTCCCGAGCACCCGACCGGTGAGCAGGCCGTCGACGATCTCCAGCTCGTTGGCCGCGACGTAGTCCAGCTTCAGTTCCTCGGCGAGCGGCTCGATGATCGGCCGGAACCCGCCGGATACCACACCGCAGCGGAAACCCAAGCGCTGCAACGTCCGTATCGTCGTGCGGGCGCCGGGCATCAACTCCAGCTGGTCAGCGACCTCCTGGATCACCGACGCGGGCAGGCCCGCCAGGGTGGCCACCCGCTGTTGCAGCGACTCGGCGAAGTCCAGCTCACCGCGCATCGCGGCCTCGGTGATCGCTGCGACTTTTCCCTGCGCGCCGGCGCGGGCCGCCAGCATCTCGATGACCTCACCCTGGACCAGGGTGGAGTCGACGTCGAACACGATGAGCCGTTTAGTCCGCCAGGCCAGGCCGTAGTCCTCCACGGCCACGTCGATGTGCTCGTCGCCGGCCACCCTGGTCAGCGCCGTCTGCAATGGTCCGATGGCACCCCGTGGCACCGAAACCCGCAACTCGAGGCCGGTCACCGGGTAGTCGGAGACACCGCGGATGAAGTCGATGTTGACGCCCAGCGCGGCGACTTCCCGAGCGACCGCCCCGAACGCTCCGGCGGTGATCGGCCGTCCCAGCACGAAGATGGTGTGGGTGGAGGGGTCCTGAATGATCGGCAGGTCGTTGCTGCGCTCGATCGTCACGTCCAGGCCCACCCCGCGGATGGCGCCCTCGACGTCGTCGCGCAACTCGGTGCCGTCGGCGACGTCCAGAGCACAGGTCACCAGCACGCCCAGGGTGAGCCGGCCTCGGATGACCACCTGCTCGACATTGAGCAGTTCGACGCCGTGCCGGCCGAGCACCTCGAAGAGCGCAGACGTCACCCCCGGTTGGTCGATGCCGGTGACCGTGATCAGCACCGACACCTTGGGTGAAAGAGTCACCCGCGGATGCCGCCGATCATCAAGAGCGGACGTTGGCGTCGTCTAGGCGGGTGACGTCGTGCCCTTCCTTGCCGTGTGCGCGACCGACGTGGGACTCGGCACGCATCCGTTCCACCATGTGCGGGTAGTGCAGCTCGAACGCCGGGCGCTCCGAACGGATCCGGGGCAGCTCGGTGAAGTTGTGCCGCGGCGGCGGGCAACTGGTCGCCCATTCCAGCGAGTTGCCGTAGCCCCATGGGTCGTCGACCGTCACAACCTCGCCGTAACGCCAACTCTTGAACACGTTCCACACAAACGGGATCATCCCGATGCCCAGGATGAACGCGCCGACCGTGGAGATGATGTTGAGCGTCTGGAAGTTGTCGGTGGGCAGGTAGTCGGCGTACCGACGCGGCATGCCCTGGTCGCCCAACCAGTGCTGGACCAGGAAGGTGGTGTGGAAGCCGATGAACGTCAGCCAGAAGTGCACCTTGCCCAGCCGCTCGTCCAGCAGTCGCCCGGTCATCTTCGGGAACCAGAAGTACAGGCCGGCGAAGGTGGAGAACACGATGGTGCCGAACAGCACGTAGTGGAAGTGCGCGACCACGAAGTAGCTGTCGGTGACGTGGAAGTCCAGCGGCGGGCTGGCCAGCAGCACACCGCTGAGCCCGCCGAGCAGGAAGGTGACCGCGAAGCCGACCGAGAACAGCATGGGCGTCTCGAACGTCAACTGACCTCGCCACATGGTGCCGACCCAGTTGAAGAACTTGATGCCGGTGGGCACCGCGATCAGGAACGTCATGAACGAGAAGAAGGGCAGCAGCACCGCGCCGGTGGCGAACATGTGGTGTGCCCACACCGCGACCGACAGCGCGGCGATCGAGAGCGTGGCGTACACCAGCGTGGTGTAACCGAAGATCGGCTTGCGGGAGAACACCGGGAAGATCTCGGAGACCACCCCGAAGAACGGCAGCGCCAGGATGTACACCTCTGGGTGACCGAAGAACCAGAACAGGTGCTGCCACAACAGCACGCCGCCGTTGGCCGGGTCGTAGATGTGCGCACCCAGGTGGCGGTCGGCGAACAGCCCGAACAGCGCCGCGGTCAGCAGCGGGAACGCGATCAGCACCAGGATCGAGGTGACCAGGATGTTCCAGGTGAAGATCGGCATCCGGAACATCGTCATGCCGGGGGCGCGCATGCAGACCACGGTGGTGATCATGTTGACGGCGCCCAGGATGGTGCCCAGACCACCGACGGCGATGCCCATGATCCACAGGTCACCGCCGACGCCCGGTGAGTGGATGGCGTCGGTCAGCGGGGTGTAGGCGGTCCAGCCGAAGTCGGCGGCGCCGCCGGGGGTGATGAAGCCGGCCATACCGATCGTGGCGCCGAACAGGAACAGCCAGAACGAGAAGGCGTTCAGCCGCGGGAACGCCACATCGGGCGCCCCGATCTGCAGCGGCAGTACCAGGTTCGCGAAGCCGAACACGATCGGCGTCGCATAGAACAGCAGCATGATCGTGCCGTGCATGGTGAACAGCTGGTTGAACTGCTCATTCGACAGGAACTGCAGTCCCGGCGCGGCCAGCTCCGTCCGCATCAGCAGCGCCAGCAGACCGCCGATCAGGAAGAAGATGAAGCACGCGACGCAGTACATGATGCCGATCAGCTTGTGATCGGTGGTGGTGATCAGCTTGTAGATCAGGTTCCCTTTGGGACCCGTCCGAGCCGGGTAGGGACGGACGGCCTCGAGTTCTCCCCGAGGGGGCGCTTCGGCTGTCAACAGCTCCTCCAAACATCCATCCGGACAGGGGCGCACAACGATATGAGTGGAATCTTAGCCCCCGATCAGGTTCGTGGAAGGTCTGGTCCTACAAACTGTCGTAATTGGCTCTCCCCGCCGGCCGCCCATGCCACCTGGCTGCGGTTATCAGCGTCGGATTTCGCGGTGGGGTTACGCTCGCCGCAATGTCTTCGACGCATTCCGGCGGTCTGCGCCCCACCTTGGCCGTGATCACCCTGGCAGCAATCGTGCTGACCTGCGGGGCCTGCGGCTCCGACAAACCGGTGTCGTCGCGGCCGCTGGTGACACCCACCACCCAGATCGCCGGCGCCGGGGTGCTGGGCAACGACCGTAAGCCCGACGAATCGTGCGCCAAGGACGCGGCCGCGCCCGATCCCGGGCCGGCCACCCGCCCGGCACGCAACGCCGCGGGCGTCACCCCCGACACCGCGCAGGTGCCAGCCGATCCGCAACGCATCGTGGTGCTCTCCGGCGACCAGCTGGACGCGCTGTGCGCGTTGGGACTGCAGTCCCGGGTGGTCGGTGCCGCGTTGGCCGACGGCACCCAGGGCCAACCGTCGTACCTGGGCAAAGTGCTGCACGACGTGCCCGGAGTCGGCACCCGCAGCATGCCGGATCTGAACGCCATCGCCGCGGCACACCCGGACCTGATCCTGGGTTCGGCCGCGTTGACGCCGACGCTGTATTCCGCGCTGGCCGCGATCGCGCCGACGGTGTTCACCGCTGCGGCGGGCGCAGCATGGCAGGACAACCTGCGTCAGATCGGCGCCGCGACGGCTCGGGGCGCCGCGATGGACGCCCTGATCAACGGCTTCACCCAGCGCGCCACCGAAGTGGGGACCAAACACGACTCGGCCCACTTCCAGGTGTCGGTGGTCCAGCTGACGGCCACCACCCTGCGGGTGTACGGCGCCGACAATTTTCCGGCCAGCGTGCTGGCTGCGGTCAAGGTGGACCGGCCGGCCCCACAGCGGTTCACCGACAAGCCCTACCTCGAGTTCGGCGCCACCGACGCCGACCTGGCCAAGAACCCTGACCTCTCCGCCGCCGACGGCGACATCGTCTATGTGTCGTGCGCATCACAGGCGGCCACCGACCGCGCCGCGACCGTGCTGGACAGCGGCCCGTGGCGCAAGCTGGGCGCCAACCGCGACAACCGGGTGTTCGTCGTCAACGACGAGATCTGGCAGACCGGCCAGGGCTTGATCGCCGCCCGCGGCATCGTCAACGACCTGCGCTGGATCAACGCCCCGATCAACTGAGCGACCCTCTCGTCGACTCTGCGTCCACGGCGCGAAAGTGCGAGAAGATCGCGCCCGCACCGCAGAGTCAACGCCGCCCCTGGCGAGCTAGACGCTTCGGGTCGACGCTGTCGTCGAAGAGCGTCCTAAGCTGATGACCAGGGCTGAGTGGGCCCGGTTGGCCCGAAAACGTTACCTTAGCTAAACTTATTGCGTACGCGATCGAAGAGGGATGGATATATGAGCACTGTTAACGCTTACGCGGCCACGTCCGCCAAAGAGCCGCTGACCAAGACCACGATTGAACGCCGCGACCCCGGCCCGCACGACGTAGCCATCGACATCAAGTTCGCCGGCATCTGCCACTCCGACATCCACACCGTCAAGGCCGAATGGGGCGTGCCCAACTATCCCGTGGTGCCGGGCCACGAGATTGCCGGCGTGGTGAGCGCCGTCGGCTCCGAGGTGACCAAGCACAAGGTCGGCGACCACGTCGGCGTCGGGTGCATGGTGAACTCGTGCGGTCGATGCAGCAGCTGGAAGGCCGGACTCGAGCAGTACTGCAAGAACGGCGCCACGTTCACTTACAACTCCATCGACAAGGACGGCACCCCCACCCACGGTGGGTACAGCCAGGCCGTCGTCGTCGACGAGAACTTCGTGGTGCGCATTCCCAAGTCGCTGCCGCTGGACAAGGCCGCGCCGCTGCTGTGCGCGGGCATCACTCTGTTCTCCCCGCTGCGACACTGGAAGGCCGGGCAGGACACCCGCCTGGCTATCGTCGGGCTGGGCGGCCTGGGGCACATGGGCGTCAAGCTGGGCGCGGCGATGGGCTGCCAGGTCAGCGTGCTGTCCCAGTCGCTGAAGAAGATGGAAGACGGATTGCGTTTGGGCGCAAGCAATTACTACGCGACGTCGGACCCCGACACCTTCAAGAAACTGCGCGGCGGCTTCGACCTGATCCTCAACACCGTCTCGGCCAACTTGGATCTCGGGCAGTACATGGGCCTGCTCGACGTCGACGGCACCATGGTGGAACTCGGCATCCCCGAGCACCCCATGGAGGTGCATGCGTTTGCGTTGGCGGCGGCGCGGCGCAGCCTGTCCGGGTCGAACATCGGCGGCATCGCCGAGACCCAGGAGATGCTCGACTTCTGCGCCGAACACGACGTGACGCCCGAAATCGAGGTCATCGAAGCCGATTACGTCAACGAGGCCTACGAGCGGGTGCTGGCCAGTGACGTGCGGTACCGCTTCGTCATCGACATCTCAACTTTGTGAGACAGCCCGGAGCCGGGCCGCAACCTCTTCGGCTGCTTCGCCGTCCTCGTCTCCGGGAATGACCTCGCTGACGTCGATCCCGGCCAGCGGCCAACCGGCCGCGGCCAGGGTCGCGGCGACGCGACGGACGTTCTCGGGTCCGGGGTCGTGGTGGGTCAGCTCGGCGATCGACTCGGCAATCTCGTTGCCGTCGATCACACCGTCGGCTGCCGCCGGCGATCCTTTGGCAGTGAGGTTGTCGATCACTTCTTTGAGCTGTTCAGGGGTGAGTGGCGTGCTGCGCAGCAGTGCGAACAGCGGGACGCGGTCCGGGCCCGGCACACCTTCGGGGTAGCCGGCCTGCAGCCAGCGGATCACCGACCGCAGGAAGTGTGGGTGATTGCAGTGCGTGTGGTCTGTCGTCACCCAGACAGTCTCCTGGCCGGGACGGTACCGGCGCCACCGACGGCGGCTGGCCCCGACGACAATTCACGCGGCGTTCACCGCCTGAACACGTCGAGCTTTCCGGCGCGCCGGTGGTGTCGGTGTTCGTCCCTATCATCGGCTCGTGGGCAGCGCCGTCGTCGTCGTCCCGTTGTTGTGCGGGATCGTCGTCGGTGTCATGCGGCACCACCCGGGCGCCGGTGTCGTGGCGTTCTACCTGGCGCTGCTTGCCGAGGCGCTGGGATGGGCGGCCAGGCGGGAGTGGCTGCGACGTCGCATGAACGGCACGCTGGACGCGATCGACGCAATGGACGGCGTCGAGTTCGAGGACTACGTCGCCACCCGCCTGGTCCGGGCCGGCTGGGAAGTCAGGTTCACTCCGCCGGTGGGCGACTACGGGGTCGACTTGATCGCCGAGAAAGGCGACGAATCCGTCGCGGTGCAATGCAAGCGATACGGCAAACCGGTGGGCGTCGCGGCCGTGCAGCAGGTGGTCTCGGGTGCCCGACTCCACGGCTGTGCCCGCAGCATTGTGGTGAGCAATCAGGAATTCACCAGCGCCGCAAGGAAATTGGCGTTCACTCACCGGTGCCAGCTGATCGGGCGCGGGGTGCTGCAGAGTTGGGTGCCGCCACCGGCAAAGCCGACGCCGCAACCCGGGACGCGCATCCGCCGAAACTGAAGTTTACGACGCAACACGCCGCGGGAGCGTCGTGAAACTCACGCTCGGCGCCCGGCTAGAAGTCCCAGTCCTCGTCCTCGGTGACGACGGCCTTGCCGATCACATACGACGAGCCCGAGCCGGAGAAGAAGTCGTGGTTCTCGTCGGCATTCGGGGACAGCGCCGACAGTATCGCCGGGTTCACATCGGTCTCGTCGCGCGGGAACAACGCCTCGTAACCGAGGTTCATCAGCGCCTTATTGGCGTTGTAGCGCAGGAACTTCTTGACGTCCTCGGTGAGCCCGACCTCGTCGTAGAGATCCTGGGTGTACTCCACCTCGTTGTCGTACAGCTCGAAGAGCAGCTCATAGGTGTAGTCCTTGAGCTCGGCACGCTTGGCCTCGTCTTCGAGCGCCAGGCCGCGCTGGTACTTGTAGCCGATGTAGTAGCCGTGCACGGCCTCGTCGCGGATGATCAGCCGGATCATGTCGGCGGTGTTGGTCAGCTTGGCCCGGCTCGACCAGTACATCGGCAGGTAGAAGCCGGAGTAGAACAGGAAGCTCTCCAGCAGCGTGGAGGCCACTTTGCGCTTCAGCGGCTCGTCGCCCCGGTAGTACTCCAGCACGATTTCGGCTTTGCGCTGCAGGTTGGGGTTCTCCTCCGACCAGCGGAACGCGTCGTCGATCTCGGCGGTCGAGCACAACGTAGAGAAGATCTGGCTGTAGCTCTTGGCGTGCACCGACTCCATGAACGCGATGTTGGTGTACACCGCCTCCTCGTGCGGGGTCAGCGCGTCGGGGATCAGGCTGACCGCTCCGACGGTGCCCTGAATGGTGTCCAGCATGGTCAGGCCGGTGAAGACCCGCATGGTCAGCTGCTTCTCGTGGGCGGTCAGCGTGCCCCAGGACGGGATGTCGTTGGACACCGGCACCTTCTCGGGCAGCCAGAAGTTGCCGGTCAGCCGGTCCCAGACCTCGGCGTCTTTGTCGTCTTGCAGACGGTTCCAGTTGATCGCCGAGACGCGGTCGATCAGCTTTGCATTTCCAGTCACCGGAACTCCACTTCACCAGGACGAATGGGGCTGTGTTGCGTAGGCCACAAACACTACCCCTGGGGGCCGACAAGCCGTCGTAACACAATAAGTTGTGTTCGCGTGTCGCGAAAGGTCAACGATCCGGGGCCCGG
This sequence comes from Mycobacterium kiyosense, assembly GCA_021654635.1. Taxonomy (NCBI): domain Bacteria; kingdom Bacillati; phylum Actinomycetota; class Actinomycetes; order Mycobacteriales; family Mycobacteriaceae; genus Mycobacterium; species Mycobacterium kiyosense. Next base: position 1,784,258 of record AP025179.1, on the reverse strand, counting down.
CAGAGTGCCGCGGCGGCGGCTTCGGGCACGCTCTGGTCCCAGGTCGACGTCGCCGCCGCTGAACCCCGTCGCAGCCCGTTAGCTCGACTCGGCTGAGTGCAATGCCGCCGGCGAAGCTCAATTCCCTCGCCCGGCATTGCCGGCGTGGATGCCGAACAGCGGCTCAGCGCTTCCCCGGATTGAGCACGACCTTGGTCCAGCCCTGGTCGCGATTGTCGAAGTGCCGGTAGGCATCCGGCGCCTCGCCCAGGCCCAGATTGTGCGACACCAGCCGTGACGGCGCGGCCCTGTCGTGATGGATCAACTCACGCAGGTAGCGGTTGTAGTTCTTGACGTTCGCCTGCCCGGTCGCGATGGTCTGGCCCTTGAAGAAGAACTTGCCGAAGTCGAACGCCATCTTGCCCTGTTTGGCCAATTCGTCTGCGGCGCCCGGATCTTCGGGCAGGAACACCCCCACCACACCGATGCCGCCGGTGGGCCGGACCACCTCGACGAGCGCGTTCATGGTCAGATTCGACCGCTCGTTGCCCGACGCGTCATGGGCCTGGTAGCCGACGGCTTCCACGCCACGGTCCACGCCCTCTCCGCCCGTGGCCTCGGTGATGCTTTCGACCGGATCGGTCTTCGACGAATCCACGCCTACGGCGCCGAACTTCTCTGCCAGCGCCAGACGCTCGGCGATATGGTCGACGACGAAAACCGCTGCGGCACCTTGGATTACCGCGGAATAGGCAGCCATCAGCCCCACCGGGCCGGCGCCCCAGACCGCCACGCTGTCGCCGGGCTGCACCTTGGCCAGCCGGGTGCCGTGCCAGCCGGTCGGAAAGATGTCGGCCAGCATCACGTAGTCGTTCTCTTTGTCCACACTGTCGTCGGGCAGTTGCAGCGCGTTGAAGTCGGCGAACGGCACCCGCAGGTATTCGGCCTGGCCGCCGCGGTAGGGGCCCATATTGGCGTATCCGTAGGCGCCGCCGGCCACACCGGGGTTGACGGTCAGGCAGAACGCGGTCAAGCCACGATCACAGTTCTTGCAGAATCCGCAACTCACGTTGAACGGCAGGCACACTCGATCCCCGGCTTTCAGGCTCTGCACGCCGGGCCCGACTTCGACCACTTCCCCGAGGTTTTCGTGCCCGATCACGGTTCCGGGCTCGAGATCGGTGCGGCCTTCGTACATGTGCAGGTCGGAGCCGCAGATATTGGTGGCAGTGATCTTGACGACGGCGTCGGTGGGCTTCTCGATCGCGGCGTCGGGGACTTCTTCGACGGCTACGTCACGGGGTCCTTTGTAGACAACAGCTTTCATGCTCGGGCGGGTACCCGGCCCCGCACGTTTCAACCTCGGGGTCGTGACGCGGGCGGATGCATCCGACGCGCAGCGGGCCTTCGCCGACACTTCATTTCTCTACCGGGGCGGCTTGATCGTCGCCGTATGGGGCCGAAAACCCGGCTGACATCAGCTGCGACGACATGTACCATTTGGTACATGATTACCGAACACAGCTTTGAGATCGACGCTCGGCCGGACATCGTCTGGGAGGTCTTCAGCGACGTCGAACGCTGGCCCGAGTGGACCGACTCGGTGACTTCCCTCAAGGCCCTCGACGGCCCCGAACTCGCGGTCGGAAACCGCTTCGCGATCAAGCAGCCAAGGATGGGCAACCTTGTCTGGAAGGTCACCGAGATCGAACCGGGCACGTCCTGGACCTGGGAGCAGCGCGCCCCCGGCGCCTTGGCGAAAGCAAGCCACGAGGTCATCCCCCAGCCCGGCGACCGCACTCTGGTGCGCCAGCGCATCGACCAGCAAGGCGTGATCGGCGCTCTGGTCGGCCGATTGATGACGAACATGACCAAGCGCTACCTCGACATGGAAGCCCGCGGCCTGACCATGCGCTCGGAACAGCGCCGGGGCGCGTGTGGTCCGCACGCCTGACGCCGACCGGCGCCGGCAACTCCTGGACGCATTGGTCGAGGAGTTCGCCGCCCACGGCGTGGGCGAGCGGTCGCTGCGCGACGTCGCAGCCGCGGTCGGCACCAGCCATCGAATGCTGTTGCACCACTTCGGTTCCCGGGACAAGCTGCTGCTGGCAGTGGTCGAGGAGGTGGAGCGCCGGCAGATGAACCTGCTCCCCGAGCTTCCGACGAACCCGGCCGAACATTTCAGCGCCATCTGGGCCGACGTGAGCCGCCCCGAACTACGGCAGTTGGAGCGGCTGTTCTTCGAGTGCTACGCGCGGGCCGCGCAAGACGAGAGATCTTTCGCCGCAATGCTTCCCGGCGCCGTCACCGGCTGGCTGGACGCGGCCGACGCCGTCACGGAAGGCTCCGTCGATCCCGCCCAAGCGCGCCTGGGCCTCGCGGTGATCCGCGGACTACTGCTGGATCTGGTGGCCACCGATGACGACGCCGGCGTCGACGCGGCGGCGAAAGCCTTTGCGCGGCTACTCAGCGGCTAGCGCAGGGCGCTTGCCGACCCCGAAGAACCGGTATTCCTCGGGCTTCACCGAGCGGGTGGCCCGCCAATACTGCCAGGTGTAGCCGCCCCACAACACGGTGTTCTTGCCGTGCTCGTCGAGGTACCAGCTGGCACAACCGCCGGTGTTCCACACCGAGTGGGTCAGCTTTTCCTGCAGTTCGTCGTTGAACCGATCCTGCGCCTCGCGGGTGGGCGCCAACGCTTGCGCTTTCATCTTGTCGCACTTGGCGATCGCGTCGGCGACGTAGTGGATCTGCGACTCGATCATGAACACCACCGAGTTGTGCCCCAGGCCGGTGTTGGGCCCCAACAGGAAGAACAGGTTCGGCACGTCGGCGACGGTGATCCCGCGGTGGGCGCCGATACCCTCCCGGTTCCACCGGTCCACCAGATCCTCGCCGTGCTGACCCTTGATCTGCACATAGGTGTAGGAGTCGGTGACGTGGAAGCCGGTGGCGTACACGATCACGTCCACCTGGCGTTCGCGACCGTCGGCGGTGACGATGCCGTCGCGGGTGATCCGGGTGATGCCCTCGGTCACCACCTCGGTCTTCGGGTTCGCGACCGCCCGGTAGTACGTGGTGGAGTTCAGGATTCGCTTGCAGCCGATGCGGTAGTTCGGCGTCAGCTTGCGCCGCAGCTCGCGATCCTTGACCGAGCGGCGGATGTTGTACTTCGCATACAGCTCAATGAATTTCAGCGCATTCGGTCGCTTGGTCATGCCGAACGCCAGCGCTTCCTGGCCCCAGTAGATGGCCAGACGAGTCAGGGCCCGCAGGCCGGGGACGTTCTGCATGGCCGCCCGCAGCCGGGGCGGTATCTCCGGGTTCGACCGCGGTACCACCCACGGCGGGGTGCGCTGATAGAGCTTCAGTTCGGCGACCCGGTCGACGATCTCGGGCACGATCTGGATGGCGCTGGCACCGGTGCCGATGATGGCGACCCGCTTGCCGGTCAGGTCGACGCTGTGGTCCCACTCCGCGGAATGGAAAGCGGGACCGGCGAATTCGTGTCGGCCCTCGATCTCGGGGAAGGACGGGATATGTAGCGCGCCGGCCCCGGAGATCAGGAACTGCGCGATGTACTCGCGACCGTCGGTGGTGAACACGTGCCAGCGGTACTCGTCGTCGTCCCAGTAGCCGCGGTCCACCAGCGAGTTGAACTTGATGTAGCGGCGCAACCCGTATTTGTCGGTGACGCCCTTGAGGTAGTCCCAGATTTCAGGTTGGAAGGAGAACGGGTTTTTCCAGTCCGGCTTGGGCTCGAAGGAGTAGGAGTACAGGTGCGACGGGATGTCGCAGGCGCAACCGGGGTAGCTGTTGTCGCGCCAGGTGCCGCCGACGTCGTCGGCCTTCTCCAGGATGACGAAGTCCACGCCCTGCTTCTGCAGCTCGATCGCCATGCCCAAGCCGGAGAATCCGGTGCCGATGATGACCGCACGGGTGTGCACCGGGGGCTGGTCGGATTGTGGTTTGCCGGTCTCGTCGACGGCCGGGGTCACGACGTCTGTCATGGGAGGTCGGTCTTCCTTACTTGAAAAATACCCAGTACCCGGGGTATCGGATAATCCGAGTGTTGTCGATCGCTACCGTGATGTCAACGTTGCTGAGGCCCAGCTCACGCCGAGGCGGCGGGCAGCGCGTCGTGAATGGGCTTCTCGGGGTCCATCTTGATGCCCAGGGTGTCGGCGGTCCCGACAATGATGCCCATCATGATCGTCGTCAGCTGGGCGACGAATTGCTCCCGCGTCATCGACCGCGGACTGTCCGGGTCGGGACCCAGCCACCACTCGGTGGCGGAGGCCGCCGAGCCGAATGCCGCGAACGCGGCCAGTTCCAGCGCGTCACGGTTGAGCTCCATGTCCCGCAGCTCGTTGTTGAACATCTCGGCGATGGTCAGCGTGATCTCGCGGCCTTCGTTGAGGGTCCGCACGGTTGCCTTGGACTGGGCGCTGGAGCTGCCTTGGATGAACACCCGCATCACGTTGGGATGCTGGTCGAGCAGCGTGACGAACTCTTCGACGGCGCGGTGGATCACTTCGCGCGCGGAGTCGGTGGCCAGGTTGATGGAGGGGAAGATCGCTGCCCAGAGCATGTCGCGCAGCCGTTCCCCGATGGCCAGGAACAGGTCCGACTTGTCGGTGAAGTGCCGGTAGATCTTCGGCTTCGCGGTGCCGGCTTCCTCGGCGATCTCCCGCACGCTCAGCTCGGGGCCCAGGCGATCGATGGCCCGGAACGCCGCCTCGACGATCTCGGCGCGCACTTTCTTGCGGTGCTCGCGCCAGCGCTCGCTGCGCGCGTCGACCTTGACCCCGGGCTTGGCACCGGGGTGCGGTATTGCGGGTCGAGGCATTCTCACCACGTCATGCACCTTACCGCGTGGAGTCGGCTGACCTGGCGATACGGGCGGCAAGTCCCGGCCCACGCGCTGCTCGCGCACCGACCCGGTCGCCGCCTTCAGCGACCGGCCGTCACAACATGCAGCTGACGCAACCCTCTACCTCAGTGCCTTCCAGCGCCATCTGCCGCAACCGGATGTAGTACAGCGTCTTGATGCCCTTGCGCCAGGCATAGATCTGCGCCTTGTTCACATCGCGCGTGGTGGCGGTGTCCTTGAAGAACAGCGTCAGCGACAGCCCTTGATCCACGTGCTGGGTGGCCGCGGCGTAGGTGTCGATGATCTTCTCGTAGCCGATCTCGTAGGCGTCCTGGTAGTACTCCAGGTTTTCGTTGGTCATGTAGGGCGCCGGGTAGTAGACGCGACCGATCTTGCCTTCCTTGCGAATCTCCACCTTCGACACGATCGGGTGGATCGACGACGTGGAGTGGTTGATGTAGGAGATCGACCCGGTCGGCGGCACCGCCTGCAGGTTCTGGTTGTAGATGCCGTGCTGCTGCACCGACTCCTTGAGCCGCTTCCAGTCGTCCTGGGTCGGGATCCGGATGCCGGCGTCGGCGAAGAGTTGGCGCACTTTGTCGGTGGCCGGCTCCCACATCTGCTCGGTGTACTTGTCGAAGAACTCTCCCGAGGCGTATTTGGACCGCTCGAATCCCTTGAAGTGCGTGCCTCGTTCGATCGCGATGCGGTTCGACGCGCGCAGCGCGTGGTAGAGCACGGTGTAGAAGTAAATGTTGGTGAAGTCGATGCCCTCTTCGGAACCGTAGAAGATGCCCTCCCGCGCCAGGTATCCGTGCAGGTTCATCTGCCCGAGCCCGATCGCGTGAGAGTCGTTGTTGCCCTGCTCGATTGACGGCACCGAGGTGATGTGCGTCTGGTCGCTGACGGCGGTCAGCGCCCGGATGGCCACCTCGATGGTCTGCGCGAAGTCCGGCGAGTCCATCGTCTTGGCGATGTTCAGCGACCCCAGGTTGCACGAAATGTCTTTGCCCACTTTGGCATACGACAAGTCGTCGTTGAACAGCGATGGGGTGGAGACCTGCAGGATCTCCGAGCACAGGTTCGAGTGGGTGATCTTGCCCTCGATGGGATTGGCCCGGTTCACCGTGTCCTCGAACATGATGTAGGGGTAGCCGGACTCGAACTGCAGCTCGGCCAGCGTCTGGAAGAACTCGCGCGCCTTGATCTTGGTCTTGCGGATGCGCGCGTCGTCGACCATCTCGTAGTACTTCTCGGTGACCGAGATGTCGGCGAACGCCTTGCCGTAGACACGTTCGACGTCGTACGGCGAGAACAGGTACATGTCCTCGTTCTTCTTGGCCAGCTCGAAGGTGATGTCCGGGATCACCACGCCCAGGCTGAGCGTCTTGATGCGGATCTTCTCGTCGGCGTTCTCCCGCTTGGTGTCCAGGAAGCGGTAGATGTCGGGGTGATGCGCGTTGAGGTACACCGCGCCGGCGCCCTGACGCGCACCCAGCTGGTTCGCGTAGGAGAAGGAGTCCTCGAGCAGCTTCATGATCGGGATGACGCCCGAGGACTGGTTCTCGATGTTCTTGATCGGCGCACCGTGTTCGCGAATGTTGGTCAGCAGCAACGCAACTCCCCCACCACGCTTGGACAGCTGCAGCGCGGAGTTGATGGAGCGCCCGATGGACTCCATGTTGTCCTCGATGCGAAGGAGGAAGCAATTGTGCACGACGGTTCCGCGAATCGTGTATGTGTGCGTGTCCTCGACATGCAGGTTGTAGACCTTGGCGGGAACTTCCTGTGTGTGCCGCAGTTCCCGGATGCCGTACACGTGCCGTCCGTGTACGACCTGATAGGTGGTGCGCGACGTCCCCTTCTGGCCGACGTAATTGTGCAGATTCTTGCCGACGTCAAAGATGAAGTCCTCGTTGGCGCCGGGCAGACCGGGCACAAACACCTGCCCGGTCGTGTTACCCGACTGGTTGACGTACTGGCGAACCCTGGACATGATCCCGTTTCGGCGCAGCAGGAGTTGCACCTGATCGACCAGACTCGGATTGACCAGGTCGAGCACCATGCCGCCGGTGGTGCTGCACCCGTCACCGCGGAACAACCCGGCCAGCAATCCGCGTTGGAACTCTTCGTCGGCCGTTAGAACTTCGTGGGACAACCGTTTCAAGTTGTATCCCGTGCCGACCAACGAGAAGAACAGTGACGCAACGACCTTGCTGTTGCAGATCATGCGCACCGACTGGTCGGACATGCTCTGGTGAACGGCGAGGTCGGCGGCGAACACCCGCTTGAAAGCCGCCGCCAGCTGATGCTGGTATTCGAGTTCGTGCGTGCCGATCGTGAAATGGATGCCGTTGGGATTGCGCCCTGCGTGATCTGATCGCTTGGAAATATGCCCCTCGGCAACGTACCAACCAAGGAGAAGCCCTAGATCGTACGACTCTTCGACATAGCGATTCACCGAGATGAAGCGCATGTGGTGGCGCTGCTTGTTGCGGTGCTTTCGATCGGTGTTGACCTTGCGGATGAGGCCATCAACCTCTTCGTATTCGCCCTCGCCCACGTATTCCATCAGGTCGAAGGTCCGCCGCGGTCGTCCGCCCCGAGGTGCTGCCGTCACGATGAAATCCGAAGGACGAATGTCTTTGGCAGCCAACCAGACAAAGCCGTTGAACGGGTCGGCCCCGTCACCCTCGATGAGGGTCTGCACGTCGCGCGTGGTCCACACCAGGATGGGATGCTCGGGGGGTGCACAGCAGGGGCTCCTTGTGCCCGAAGTGCGAGATGGATATGAGCGCTTGTTCGTTGGGGTTCTCGATGACGGCCTCGACCACGGAGAAGGACCCGTCGTGCGAAAGCACCTTGTCCCCTGTGCGCAGACTCTCAATCGCCCGCGGACCGTCAGGGGTATCTACTGGTGTTCCGGCGGGAAAGCACGAAACCGGCTCTCCGCGTTGCTTTTTTGCCCGAATTCAGGAACGTCGGGGTGGCCGGCTGGAACCGGCCGTCGATGATCTCGTCGACCAGCTTCTCGGCCAGTCCGGTGTCACCGGAGGCCAACGTCAAGGCGACCATGACGACGCGGTCTTCGAAGCGCTCCAGGTAGCGCTTCCCGTCGAAGGTCTTCAGCGTGTAGGACGTGTAGTACTTGAACGCGCCCAGGAACGTCGGGAAGCGGAACTTCTTGGCGTAGGCGCGATCCAGCAGCGTCTTGACGAAGTTGCGCGAGTACTGGTCGAGAACCTCACGCTCGTAGTAGTTCTCGCGAATCAGGTAGTCGAGTTTTTCGTCCTGATTGTGGAAGAACACGGTGTTCTGGTTGACGTGCTCCAGGAAGTACTGGCGCGCCGCCAAGACGTCCTTGTCGAACTGAATCTTGCCCTCGGCGTCGTACAGATTCAGCATCGCGTTGAGCGCGTGGTAATCCGTTTCGTTCTGCGACCCGTGCGTGCCGGCGGTTACAGGCTCTGCAGTGACGGTTGGTGACACGTCTGTTCCTTCCAGAATTCGGCAAGACCTGAGCGAACGGCAACCACGTCGTCCGGAGTGCCCATGAGTTCGAATCGGTACAGGTACGGAACTGCGCACTTGCGGGACACCACATTGCCCGCGTAGGCGAATTCGGCACCGAAGTTGTTGTTGCCCGCGGCGATGACGCCGCGGAGCAGTGAGCGGTTGTGCTCGTTGTTCAAGAACGCGATGACCTGCTTCGGGACGTATCCCCCGTTGTTGATGTCGGGGGTTGCCCGGCCGCCGCCGTAGGTCGGCAGGATCAGCACGTACGGCTCGTCGACCTCGATGCGGCCGTGCAGCGGTATCCGCGTGGCGGGAACACCCAGCTTCTGCACGAAGCGGTGGGTGTTCTCCGACACGGAGGAGAAATAGACCAGGCTGTGCCCCAAGCTCTCCATGACCGCAGCCCCTGTTCGTCTACCGCTGTCTAGGCGCTCAGCGCCGATTCCGCGAGCGCCTTGATGCGGTCGGGACGGAAACCCGACCAGTGGGCGTTGTCGGCCACCACGACGGGCGCCTGCAGGTAGCCGAGCGCCATCACGTAGTCACGCGCCTCGGGGTCCAGGGTGATGTCGACCGTTTCATAGGCGATGCCCTGCTTGTCCAGCGCCTTGTAGGTGGCGACGCACTGCACGCATGCTGGCTTGCTGTAGACGATGATGCTCATGGGCGTACCGCTCCTTTGCGGGAGTGAGGGGTTAACGGGACTGGCAACGGCTTGAGTGGTGGGTCCGCACTGTGTTCAGCGCCCCGGGAGGACCCCAGATTCCCGTCCGCGGCCACCAGGTCGCGCGAGCTGGTGATGCCGATTCCGGGAGGATCACCGCCTCCTGCCGGGTCGGTGAGGACCTGGTCTGGATTTGGTGAACCTGGGATCTGCCGGTCCTCGAAACACTACACCTAGGGGGTGACAACGAGAAGAGATACAAGATGTTCGAAACAACATTCTTGAAATTCGCAGGTCGTAAGCTATTGCCGGGCGTGTCGTCGGCGTGTCGCAGATCACAACCGGCCAGCGACGGGGTAGATGGGCTACGCATGCCAATGGGTATATCAGCGGCCACCGACAAATCCGGCGCCACAGCGCAGGGCGCCCCCTACCAGCAAAGCCGCCGACGAGACCGTCGGCGGCTTTGACGGGACTGCGTCAGCCGACCTCGGCGACGAGCTTGCCGACCACGTCGCGCACATTGGCCGTGAGCTCCTCGTGCTCGGCCGGCGCCTTGCCGTCCAGCGACTTGAAGGGCACCGACAGCTTGATCGACTCGACCACCCGCGCCCCGGCGATGCCGAACGACTTGCGGGTCTCGTCGTGTGCCCACACGCCGCCGTACTGGCCCAGCGAACCCCCGATCACCGCCAGCGGCTTGCCTTTCAGCGCGCCGCTGCCGAACGGCCGGGACAGCCAGTCGATCGCGTTCTTGAGTACCGCGGGGATGGTGCCGTTGTATTCCGGGGTGACCACCAGCGCGGCGTCCGCCTCGCGCGCCGCGGCACGCAGCGCAGCCACCGCAGCCGGCTCGTCGTGCTGCGCGCCGACCGCGGGGTCGACGTCCTCGTTGTAGAACGGCAACTCGGCCAGCGCGTCGAACACGGTGACGGTGGCGCCCTCAGGAGCGACCTGGGCGGCAAGTTCGGCGATCTGGCGGTTGACCGACGCCGTGCGCAGGCTGCCCACCAGGGCCAGGATCTTGGTCTCGGTCACTTCTGTCGTCCCCTTTGCTCGTTGGTCCATATCCTTGCACGGATTAACCGGACTATAGTCCATTTTATTCCGATCGAGTTAGAGTACAGGGATGACCGGGATCGAACTACCGGTATCGGCTCCGCAACGGCAGCAGGAACGCAGCGACGCCGCACGAAACCGAGCGCTGCTGCTGGCTGCGGCCCGCGAGCTGGTCCGGCAGCGTGGCGCCGAGGCGGTCACCATGGACGACGTCGCCGCCGCCGCCGGAGTCGGTAAAGGCACCGTGTTCCGGCGCTTCGGCAGCCGGGCCGGGCTGATGACGGTGCTGCTCGACGAGGACGAGAAGGAAAGCCAGCAGGCATTCCTGTTCGGTCCGCCGCCGCTGGGTCCCGATGCGCCGCCGTTGGAGCGCCTGATCGCATTCGGCCGGGAACGGATCTGCTTTGTCCATACCCACCACGAGTTGTTGTCCGCGGCCAACCGCGACCCGCAGACGCGCCGGGTCGGTGCGGCCGCCGTGCAGCGCAGACACGTCCAGGTGCTACTTCGGGCCGCCGACACCACCGGCGATCTGGCCGTGCAGACCGACGCCCTGCTGGCCCTGCTCGACGTCGACTACGTCGAGCATCAACTCCGCGACGGCGGCCACACCCAAGAATCCCTGGCCGACGCGTGGGCCGGCCTGGCCCGCAAGCTGTGCGGCAGGTGATCGGGACCCGAATGCCGTCCTGGGTCTTACACGTCGACCTCGACCAGTTTCTGGCCTCAGTCGAACTGCGCCGACGCCCCGAACTGGTGGGCCTGCCGGTCATCGTCGGCGGCAGCGGCGATCCCACCGAACCACGCAAAGTCGTCACCTGCGCCTCTTACGAGGCCCGTGAGTTCGGCGTGCACGCCGGCATGCCGCTGCGCACCGCCGCCCGGCGCTGCCCGGAAGCCACCTTTCTCCCCTCCGACCCAACCGCCTACGACGCGGCATCCGAACAGGTCATGGGCCTGTTGCGGGACCTCGGCCACCCCGTCGAGGTCTGGGGCTGGGACGAGGCCTACGTCGGCGTGACCCCGCCGGCCGATCCCGCCGCGGTCGCCGAACAGATCCGCCACGTCGTCGCGACGCAAACCGGGCTGTCCTGCTCGGTCGGCATCAGCGACAACAAGCAGCGCGCCAAGGTCGCCACGGGATTCGCCAAGCCCGCCGGCATCTTCACCCTCACCGACGCCAACTGGATGGCCATGATGGCCGACCGGCCGGTCGACGCACTGTGGGGTGTCGGCCCCAAGACCGCCAAAAAGCTTGCTGCCGCCGGTATCTCGACGGTCCGGGACCTCGCCTACAGCGACGGCGAGCTGCTCACCTCGACATTCGGCCCGCGCACCGGCCTGTGGCTGTTGCTGCTGGCCAAGGGTGGCGGCGACACCGACGTCAGCGCCGAACCGTGGGTAGCGCGATCGCGCAGCCACGTCGTCACCTTTCCCCGCGACCTGACCGAACGTGGCGAAATGAATACGGCCGTCACGGAATTGGCTCGACGAGCACTCGCTGACGTGCTGGCCGAGGCGCGCATCGTCACGCGAGTCGCGGTCACCGTGCGCACCTCGACGTTCTACACCCGCACCAAGATCCGCAAACTCGACGCCCCGACCACCGACCCCGACGTCATCGTCACCGCCGCCCTGCGCGTCCTGGACCTGTTCGAACTGGACCGGCCCGTCCGCCTGCTCGGAGTCCGTCTTGAACTGATGATGCCGGGTTAATTACCCGACGGGATTCCCCGCGTCGGGGGACCGGGCCGCAGCGCACGGGTGAAGACCGCATTGACCTGGCGCATCGCCACGCTGTAAGGCCACCACGCCAACCGCTTGAACGCATACAACGCCCGAATGTCCGGCGAGGTGTAGACCAGGTACCGGTTCTTCGCCACGCCGTCCAGGATCTTCTCCGCCGCCCGTTCCGGTGAGACGGCGTGCCCGCTGAAGCGGTCGACCCAGCGGGCGACCTGCGGGTCCTCACGATCGACGCCCGCGATCTCCACAGTGTTGACCAACGGGGTCCGCACGGCGCCCGGCACCACGACGTTCACCCCGATGCCATGCTTGGCCAGGTCGAAACGCAGCACCTCGGACAATCCACGCAGACCGTATTTGCTGGCGCTATAGGCCGCATGCCAGGGCAGCGCCACGATCCCCGCCGCCGAGGACACATTGACCAGCCGCCCGCCGCGGCCGGCCGCCACCATCTGCGGCACGAACGACTCGATCACGTGGATCGGGCCCATCAGGTTGATCGCTACCATCTTGGTCCACTGGTCGTGGGAAAGCCGGTCGACGGTCCCCCAGGCCGACACTCCGGCGATATTGAACACCACGTCCATGCTGGAGTGGCTGGTGTGGATGTCGACGGCGAACGCAGCCACCTGGTCGTAGTCCGAAACATCCAGCACGCGATAGGCGGGCACCTGCGCGCCGAGTGCGCGCGCGTCAGCCACCGTTTTCTCCAGGCCCTCGGCGTCGCGATCGGTCAGATAGAGCTCGGCGCCTCGTGCCGCCAGCCGCAGTGCGGTGGCCCGGCCGATACCGCTGGCCGCACCCGTCACAAAACACCGCTTACCCGTGAAATAGTGCTCGGAGCCCCGCTGCGCCATGGTCGAGACGATACCGGCGGTCCGGTCCGAATCCGCGTGCGGCATTCCTAACGCGCCCGACCACCCCACAGCGCGTTGAGCCACAGCTGTTCGAGCACGCGCACCCGGTTCGGCAACTCGCTGTCGCGCCCGACGAGCAGCGGGTCACCGGTGAGCATCAGTGCGGTGGTGCCGGTCAGCGTGCGAATCAGGGTCGGCAGGTCGTCACTGATCGGTTGCGCGGTGCCGGCCTTCACTTCGGCGTCGACGATGTTGACGATCTGGCCGAGCACCACCTGGAATTGCCGCTCCAGAATCTCGCGGATCTCGAGATCGGTGTGCCGGGCCTCGTTACACGCCTGCACCACCGGGTCGTGCTGCGCGTACACCGCCGCAGCGCTGCCCACCATTCGTTTGGCGAACTGCTCGGGCGACTCTCCCGGCTGGCGCGGCGCGAAGTACTGCGTGAGTTCGTCGAGTTCCTCGGCCGCCTCGGCAAGGATCTGGGCCAGCACCGAGTACTTGGAATCGAAGTAGAAGTAGAAGCCGGACCTGGCCACCCCGGCCCGCACGCTGATGGTGCTGACCGAGAGTTCGGCAAAAGGTCGCTCCTGCAACAAGTCGCGCACCGCCTGCATGATCGCCTGCCGGTGCTTGTCGCCGCGCCGGCGCTGTCCGGCCGAGCCCTGCCCGTCCTCGGCAGCCTGACTACTCACTTCTCGATCACATCCTGACCATGCACCACGCCGTTCCAAAAGAAAACTTGACAGGCGTCAAGTTTGACCGAGATATTAAGAGAAAGTGACCGCCGCCACGGCCGGTAAGGAGTGTCATGACAGCCACCATCAGCACCCCCGAATACGTCCTCGACCAAGCACGACGTCGGTTGACCCCGTCGGTCAACAACATTCCCGGGATGGGGCTGCTGGAGCGCCGGTTGCGGGAGACCCAGTTCCCGGAACGCCGACTGGCCGAGCCTCCACCGGGCAGTGGGCTCAAGCCGGTCGTCGGCGACCGGGGACTGCCGATCCTCGGGCACATGATCGAGATGTTGCGCGGCGGACCGGAATATCTGCAGTTTCTGTACGAAACGAAGGGCCCGCTCATCTTCGGGGACTCGCCGGTGCTGCCGTTCGTCGCTGCGCTCGGCCCGGATGCCGCCCAGGTGATCTACTCCAACCGCAACAAGGACTACTCGCAGCAGGGTTGGACACCGGTGATCGGCGCGTTCTTCAACCGCGGACTGATGCTGCTCGACTTCGAAGAGCACCTGTTCCACCGTCGGATCATGCAGGAGGCCTTCATCCGGTCCCGGCTGGTGAACTATGTCGAACAGATGGACCAGGTCGTATCGCAGGTGATCGCCGACGACTGGGTTGTCAACGATGCACGCTTCCTGCTGTATCCGGCGATGAAAGAACTCACCCTCGACATCGCCTCGATGGTGTTCATGGGTCACGAGCCGGGCACCGACCGCGAACTGGTGACGAAGGTCAACAAGGCTTTCACGATGACGGTCCGCGCCGGCAACGCCGTGATCCGCACCGGCATCCCGCCGTTCACCTGGTGGCGCGGCCTCAAGGCCCGGCAACTGCTCGAGGACTACTTCGCCGAGCGGGTCAAGGAGCAGCGCGGAAAGAGCGGCAACGACCTGCTGAGCGTGTTGTGCCAAACCGAGGACGAGGACGGTAATCGCTTCTCCGACGAAGACATCGTCAACCACATGATCTTCTTGATGATGGCCGCGCACGACACCTCGACCACCACCGCGACCAATATGGCGTATCAGCTCGCCGCCAACCCCGACTGGCAACAGCGTTGCCGGGACGAATCCGACCGGCTCGGCGATGGACCGCTGGACATCGAATCCCTGGAAAAGCTGGAGTCGCTGGACCTGGTGATGAACGAGGCGATTCGTCTGGTGTCCCCGGTGCAGTGGGCGATGCGGCGAACGGTACGCGACACCGAGTTGCTCGGGCACTACATACCGGCCGGCACCAATGTCACCGCATTTCCCGGGGTGAACCACCGGCTGCCCGAGCTGTGGACCGATCCGTTGAAGTTCGACCCAGACCGGTTTGCCGAACCGCGTAGCGAGCACAAGCGACACCGCTACGCGTTCACTCCCTTTGGCGGCGGTGCACACAAATGCATCGGTATGACATTCGGGCAGCTGGAGATCAAGACGATCATGCATCGGCTGCTGCGGCGGTATCGCCTGGAGCTGGCGCGACCGGGTTACGAGGCCAAGTGGGACTACCGCACGATTCCCATCCCGATGGACGGCATGCCAATCGTGCTGCGGCCGCTGTAGGTCAGCCGACCAATAGGTTCGCACAGGCGATCACCGCACGCAGCGCCGACTGCGTCGGATCGTCCGCCCAGCCCATCGCCCATTCGGCGCCGACGCCGTCGGTGCCGCGCACGAACGTGACGATGTCCCGGCCTGCGCGCATCTGGTGAAAGTTCAGTGTTTCCAGCATAATTCCGCGTTCGTGCAGCATCGCGGTGAGCGCCGCGACGGGTCCACCGGCGGCCGCGGTCGAGGTGTCGATGCGATCACCGAATGCGATCACGGCGCGGAAGTTGCGGGCCTGCGGCCCCAGCCTGGTACCCGGGCGCGCCGAGTCGGTGCACTCCCAGTGCCCCAGCCGCAGCGGGCCGGTGCTGCGGCCGAGACTCGCGGCGAAGCTCTGCCACGGCATCGCCGAACCCCGATCGCGCAAGCCCCGGGGCAGTGCGACGCCGAAATGGCGTTCGAACCACCCATCCGCGGTGTCGCCGAAGTGGTCGGAATCGTGAGAGAGGAGAGTCATGGTGCCGGTCTTCTTTGGCTCGAAGGAGCGACCGACGGTAGTAGCTTCCGACCCACAGCGGGGGGTCGGTCTGGATCAGACCCCGCTGCGGGTGCTGGCTACTACGGCACGCTGAAGAAGACGCACGAGCGACGACACTAGACCTCCCGTCGGCTGGCGCGCAAGTTGCTTTGCCGAAATCTGCGACCGGATCAACCCGTCGATACGCCGCATTCGCTTTGTCGGGGTTGACCAGAAAGTGCCTCGCGATCTGGGCGCACGGCGATAGCATTCAGGGGCTGTTCGCGGATCGACCGTTTGTGCGCTGCGGGGAAAGGCCAGGCAGATGAGGGCGAAGAAGAAAGTCATCACCGCAATCGCCGCTGCGATTTTCGCGGCCTACGCATTGTTGGCGACCGGCTGCTCGAAAACCATGGGCGGGGATGCGATCACGCCGGAGGTAACCGCGGTCCCGTCGGGCTGACACCGGCGTCAATTCTGTCGAAAGCGCCCACTGCGCCGGTATGACGTAGCTAACATTCCAGACGGCGGCGGCTGCAGCCGCCAGAGCATGTGCACTACGTCGGAAGGGCACTGGCTATGAGTGCTACGGGGAAGCGGTGGGTAGGCCGCATTGTGGGGGCAATACTGGTGACCTCGTTCGCCGCGCTGGCGGCCGGCTGCAACTTTACGCAGCCCAACGCACCTTCGGGACCGGCGCCGGTGCCGATAACAGTGCCGGTAGGCCCACCCACCGAGACACCACCGATCACCGGTGTGCCGACGTCCTAACACTGCGCCGGACGCCGCGCTCAGCAGGTGAGCAGCATGCACCCGGCGACGGGCCCACCGCCCACCGCGACCACACCCACCTCGGGCCGCCGGACAACCTGACGCTCACCGGCTTCGCCGCGTAGCTGCAGACATCCCTCGTGCAGCGCCCAGTAGCCGTGCATCCGACCGGCCGAGAGCTGACCGCCGTAGGTGTTGAGCGGCAGTCGCCCGTCGCGCGCGATCCGCGTGCCCCCCTGCACGAACGGACCCGCCTCGCCGTCGCCGCACACTCCGAGCGCCTCCAGCCAGGCCAGCGTGAGGAACGTGAATCCGTCGTAGAGTTCGGCGACCGCGATGTCGGCGGGGGTCAGTTCGGTACGCGACCACATCTGCGCGGTGGCATCCGACATCGCCATCTTCGGGTAGTCGGGGCGGTGAAACCATCCGCCGGAGCCATCGGAACCGCCGACCGCTTCGACGCGCACCGCGCGGTGCGGGCAATCGCCGGCGTAGTCCGCGTGTGACACCACCACCGCGATCGACCCGTCGATGGGCACGTCGCAATCCAGCAGTCCGAACGGTGTCGACACCAGCCGCGCACCCAGGTAGTCGTCCATGGTCATCGGATCGCGGTAGACGGCAAGCGGATTGAGCGCCGCATTGCGGCGACCGTTGAGCGCGATCCAGCCCAGCTGCTCTTTGGTGGTCCCGTACAGCTCCATGTGCCGGCGGCAGTTGAGCGCGAGCCAGTTGGCAGCCGAATAAGCTTGGGCCGCAACAAGATCATTGATGTCGTCCATCGCCCCGACGGCGGGCCTCTCGACTCCTTCGGCGGTTTCGAACATGCGCGCCAGCGGAGGCGCCGGCGCATTCTTCTCCTCCTGCTTCACCGGGACCGTGCCGCCCAGCATCTGGATGGTGCGGTAGATGACCACGTGCCGGGCGCGCTTCTCGGCGACGGCGCGGCACGCCGACATCACCGGGCTCAGCAGGCCGCCGGTACCGAATCCACTGCCGCAGTCGCCCGCCTCGATCCCCAGTTCGGCGTTGACCTCGGCGGCCGGGGTGTCGCCCAGCGTGGCGATGCCGTCGATGTCGGCGGCCACCAACCCGGCGTCGTCGATGGCGGCCCGCACCGCTTCCATGGTCAGGTCCAGCCCCGGGATTCCGGTGCGGCGGCCGATCCGGGAAATGCCGATGCCGGACAGAATCGCGTCTTTTTTCGAAGTACTCCATCTGCACCGTCCGTAGCATCTACGCGCCGCATCCAACCTATTAATGGGGGATCCAGTAGAGCGTACTGTATTGGTGGTGACAACCGAGTCGACCACCTCCCCCACTGCTGGTTGAGCATTGCGAAGACTGCGCACGCTGGGTGCACCCCGCGACCGGGACCTGCCCAGACTGCGGTGCCGCATTGACGGCCAAGCCGGTCTGCGGCACCGGGACCGTGTTCACCTACACCGTGAACTACCACCCCTATAACCCGGAGATCCCCGTTCCGTACGTCATCGCGCTGGTGGAACTCAGCGAGCAGAGCGGGCTGCGGGTGGCCGCCAATATCGTTGGCTGCGAACCAGATTCGGTGACATGCGGGATGCCTGTCGAGATCCGGCCGGAGAAGGGCGCGGGCGGCGCGCCACTGTTCGCGCCCGCCGCGACTAGTTGATCAGCGGATCGCGCGGCATGCCGAGGATCCGCTCGGCGATCTGATTGCGGGCCACCTCCGAGGTACCGCCGGCGATCGCCATTCCGCGCGCGCCCATGATCAACCGGCCGGACAGCGCGCCGGGGCCGTCCAGTAGCGCGACCTCGGGCCCCTGCAGCGCGGCCATGATCGCCGCGCCCTCGACCATGTGCTCGGCGAGCTTGAGTTTGGTGACGTTGCCCTCAGGTCCCGGGCCGGCGCCCTCGACACTGCGGGCCGCGCGACGCAGGTTCAGTAACCGCAGCGAATTCTCGTTCGCCAGATAGGTTCCCACTCGCACGTCTGCGCCCGCCAACCGGTCCGCGTGTTGCCGCGCCAGCTGCACCAGTTGGTCCGCCAGGCCCTCGTAGAACGATCCGCTGCCACCGATGCTCACCCGCTCGTTGCCCAGCGTGGCACGGGCGACCGTCCAGCCCGAGTTGGGTGCCCCGACGACGTCCTCGTCGGGCACGAACAGGTCGTTGAAGAACACCTCGTTGAAGTCCGAGCCGCCGGTGATCTGGCGCAGCGGTCGCACCTCGACTTCCGGCGCCTTCATGTCGACGATCACCGTGGTGATGCCCGCGTGCTTGGGCGCGTCCGGGTCGGTGCGTACGGTCGCCAGACCACGCGCACAGTAGTGCGCCCCACTGGTCCACACCTTCTGGCCGTTGATCTTCCAGCCCCCGTCGACGCGGGTAGCCCGGGTCTTGATCGACGCAGCGTCCGAGCCGGCGTCCGGCTCGGAGAACAGCTGGCACCAGATCTCGTCCTTGCGCAACGCCTTCTCGACGAATCTTTCGATCTGCCAAGGGGTTCCGTGCTGTATCAGAGTCAGGATCACCCAGCCGGTGATGCCGTAGTCGGGGCGCTTGATGCCCGCGGCACGGAATTCCTCGTCGATCACCAACTGCGCGACCGCATCGGCGGCCCGGCCCCACGGCTTGGGCCAGTGCGGCATCACGTAGCCCGTCTCGATCAGCTTGTCGAGTTGTGCATCCTTGTCCAGCGCGGCGATCTCGGCGGCGTCGGCGCGGATGACGGTGCGCAACTGTTCCGCCTCGGGCGGCAGGTCCAGGCTGTTGTCCCGCTTGGCGCCGGAAGCGGTGCGCTCGAACACATCCCGCGCGGGCACGTCACCGCCGAACAGCGCCGTGGTCACCAGCGCACGGCGCAGATGCAGGTGCGCGTCGTGCTCCCAGGTGAACCCGATGCCGCCGTGCACCTGAATGTTGAGTTCGGCGTTGCGGGCGTAGGCGGGGAACGTCAGGGCGGCAGCCACGGCGGCGGCCAGCCGGAATTGCTCCTCGTCCTCAGCGGCGGCGCGGGATGCGTCCCACACCGCGGCCAGCGCCGATTCCGTGGCCACCAGCATGTTCGCGCAATGATGTTTGACCGCTTGGAAAGTCGCGATGGTGCGGCCGAACTGCTGACGCACCTTGGCGTAGTCGACGGCGGCCTCCACGCAGTCGGCGGCACCGCCGACGGCCTCGGCGGCGAGCAATGTCCGAGCGCGGGCCAACGCGGATTCCCTTGCGCCCGGCAGGATGTCGTCGGCGGACACGGACACGTTCTGCAGCCGGACCCGCCCGGAGCGCCGGGTCGGGTCGAGGTTCTCCGGCGTCTCCACCGAGACCCCGGCACGCCCGCGTTCCAGCAGCAGCACGTCGTTGCCTGCCGCGATGAGCAACAGGTCGGCCAGTCCGGCACCCAGCACCACGCCGGCGTCACCGTCGGCTACGCCGTTGTCGATGAGCACATGCCCGCCCAAACCGATTCCGGCGGTGGATGTGCCGTCGATCAGCCCGGGTAGCAGCGCCTTCTGCTCCGGGGTGCCCTCGCTGGCGATCACCGCCGACGCGATCACGGTGGGTACGAACGGTCCGGGCGCGACCGCGCGGCCGAGTTCCTCGACCACCACCACCAATTCGGGCAGTCCGAAGCCGGAGCCGCCGTGCTCCTCGTCGATGTGCAGCCCGAGCCAGCCCAGTTCGACGATGCCCGGCCAGAACGAAGGGCGTGCCTCCTCCGGCGCATCCAGCAGTGCCCGGGCGGCCGCCCGGGCCTTCTGCGAGGTCAGGAACCCGCGAGCTACCTCGGCGAGTTCGCGATGGTCGTCGGTCAGTGCGATACCCATGCGGGCCCCTCCTCGCAGCACTACAGAACCCGCGTCGTTGCGGAATCCTGGATCGGTTTATGAGACTACTCAATGCCTCCGGGAGGGCAGCCGGGCGCTTACTTGGGCGCGAACCGCTGCCCGGCGTCCAGCCGCAGGCATTGGCCGTTGAGCATCGGGTTCTCCACGATCGCCGCGACCAGCTTGGCGTATTCCTCGGGCCGGCCCAGTCGCTTCGGGAAGGCGGCGTCCTTGGTCAGCGCCGCCGCGAACTCGTCCGGAATGCCCTGGGTGAGCCCCGTGGCGAACAGGCTCGGCGCGATCGCGAGCACCCGGATCCCCAGCGAGCCCAGGTCCCGCGCCATGGTCAGGCACATGCCCGCGATGCCCGCCTTGGCGGCGGTGTAGGCGACCTGACCGATCTGTCCTTCGTAGGCGGCGATGGAGGCGGTGTTGATGATGACGCCGCGCTCCTCGTCCTCGGGCTCGTTCTTGCTCATGTGCGCGGCGGCCAGCCGGCTGATGTTGAAGGTGGCGATCAAGTTCAGATCGATGACGGACTGGAACGACTCGAGATCATGCGGCCCGGTCTTGGTCATGGTCCGCTTGGCGATGCCGCCGCCGGCAGTGGTCACCGTGACGTGCAAGCCACCCAGGTCGTCGACAGCTGCCTGCAGCGTCTCCTCGGTGCCGGTGAAGTCGGTGACGTCGACGGGGTAGAACTTGCCGCCGACACCTTCGGCTACGGCCTTGCCGTCCGAGTTCTCCCGGTCCAGGATGGCGACCTGCGCGCCGCGCTGGTGCAGCAATTCTGCGCTGGCCCGTCCCATTCCCGAAGCACCGCCGATGACGACGACCTTCTTCCCGCTGATCTCCATCCCGGACCTCCATTTTCGGCTTGTCAGATTGTCTTGAATTTGTAACGTTAACCAGGCACGCTATCGCGTCGGTCAGGCGGGGTTGTCGGCGAGCCATGCCAAGCTGGCAAGCGTGCTCCTCCTGGACGTCGCCGGCACCTCGCTCGAGGTGGCCGGCACCTCGTCGCGGCTGACCAAGGTCGCCCACATCGCCAGTCTGTTGAGCCGGTCGGCTGGGGATGCGGAGCTGGTCGCCACCATCGTGTCGTGGCTCTCCGGTGAGCTGCGGCAACGCCAGATCGGGGTTGGCTGGGCGGCGCTGCGGTCGCCTCCCCCGCCGGCCTCGCAGCCGGTGCTGACGGTCGCCGGGGTGGACGCCGCGTTCGCCGAGATCGGGGCCGTCGCGGGTAAGGGGTCGCAGGCGCGGCGCGCGGCGCTGGTCGCGGGGCTGTTCAGCGCGGCGACCGAGACCGAGCAGACGTTCCTGCTGCGGCTGCTCGGGGGTGAGCTGCGCCAGGGCGCGCTGGTCGGCATCATGACCGACGCCGTGGCCAAGGCCGCCGGGCTGCCGGCCGCCACCGTGCAGCGGGCGGCGATGCTGGGTGGGGATCTGCCGGCCGTCGCGGCCGCGGCGCTGAGCGGAGCGTCGCTGGACGCGTTCACGCTGCGGGTGGGGCGTCCGGTCGGCCCGATGCTGGCCCAGACCGCCGGCGATGTCGCCGACGCGCTGCAACGCCACGGCGGCAGCGCGATCTTCGAAGCCAAGCTGGACGGTGCGCGGGTGCAGATCCACCGGTCCGGAGACCAGGTCACCGTTTACACCCGCAGCCTCGACGACGTCACCGCCCGGCTGCCCGAAGTGGTCGAGGCTGCGCTGGCGTTGCCGGTCAGCACGCTGATCGCCGACGGCGAGGCGATCGCGCTGCGCCCGGACAACCGTCCGCACCGCTTCCAGGTCACTGCGTCGCGGTTCGGGCGGTCGGTCGACGTTGCCGCCGCGCGCGCCACGCAGCCGCTGTCGGTGTTCTTCTTCGACATCCTGCACAGCGACGGGGTGGACCTGCTGGACGCGCCGACCGCCGAACGGCTGGCCGCTCTGGACGCGCTGGTGCCGGCTACTCAGCGGGTCGACCGGCTGGCCACCTCCGACGAGGCCGAGGCCACCGCGTTCCTGGACGCCACGTTGGCCGCGGGTCACGAGGGGGTGATGGCCAAGGCCCCGGCGGCGCCGTATCAGGCGGGCCGCCGCGGCGCGGGCTGGTTGAAGGTGAAGCCGGTGCACACGCTGGACCTGGTGGTGTTGGCCGTCGAGTGGGGTTCGGGCCGTCGGCGCGGCAAGTTGTCCAACATTCACCTGGGCGCCCGCGATCCCGACACCGGGGGCTTCGTGATGGTGGGCAAGACGTTCAAGGGCATGACCGACGCCACGCTGGATTGGCAGACCAGGCGGTTCAGCGAGCTTGCGGTGGGCGGGACGGACGGCTACGTCGTGCAGGTGCGGCCCGAGCAGGTGGTCGAGATCGCGCTGGACGGGGTACAGGGCTCGTCGCGCTACCCCGGCGGGGTGGCGCTGCGGTTCGCGCGGGTGGTGCGTTACCGCGACGACAAACGTGCCGACGAAGCCGACACCATCGACACCGTCCGCGCGATGTACTGAGCGCCACCCGTGCGGCATCGGCAGCGCGAAGGGAACCTCACGACGCGACACGCCGGTCGGGCGTAGGTAGATTCACTGTCGCTGCGGCGGTGAAGGGAGTCCGGGTGGGCCACGAGCAGACCAGCTACGTCCAAACCGAGCCCGACCTGCCGCCCGTCGCGATCATCGACCGCTCCCCGATCACGTTGCGGCACAAGATGTTCTTCGGTGTCGTCGCGGTCGTCGGCGCCGTCGCCTGGGCGATACTCGCGGTCGCCCGCGGTGAGACGGTGAACGCGGTCTGGATGGTGGTCGCCGCGGTCTGCAGCTACCTGATCGCCTTCCGGTTCTATGCACGGCTGATCGAACGCAAGATCGTCCGTCCCCGCGACGACCGCGCCACCCCGGCCGAAATCCTGGACGACGGCACCGATTACGTGCCCACCGACCGGCGCGTGGTATTCGGCCATCACTTCGCCGCCATCGCCGGGGCGGGACCGCTGGTCGGCCCGGTGCTGGCCGCGCAGATGGGCTACCTGCCCAGCGCGATCTGGATCGTGGTGGGCGCCGTGCTGGCCGGGGCCGTGCAGGACTACCTGGTGTTGTGGATCTCCACCCGCCGGCGCGGCCGCTCGCTGGGCCAGATGGTGCGCGACGAACTCGGTGGCGTCGCCGGCGTGGCCGCCCTCGTCGGCATCCCGGCCATCGTCGTCATCGTCATCGCCGTACTGGCGCTGGTGGTCGTGCGTGCGCTGGCGAAGAGCCCTTGGGGAGTTTTCTCGATCGCGATGACCATCCCGATCGCCCTGTTCATGGGCTGCTACCTGAGGTTTCTGCGGCCGGGGCGGGTGTCGGAAGTTTCGGCGATCGGCTGCGGAATGCTGCTGCTCGCCGTGCTATCCGGCGGATGGGTAGCCGAAACCTCCTGGGGTGCTGCGTGGTTCAGCTTGTCTCCGGTCACCTTGACCTGGCTGCTGATCGGCTACGGGTTCGCCGCATCGGTGTTGCCGGTGTGGCTGCTGCTCGCCCCGCGTGACTACCTGTCGACGTTCATGAAGGTCGGCACCATCGCGCTGCTGGCTGTCGGCGTGTGCGTGGTGCGCCCGGTCATCCAGGCGCCGGCGGTGTCCGGGTTCGCCGGCCGCGGCGACGGCCCGGTGTTCGCCGGCACGCTGTTTCCGTTCCTGTTCATCACCATCGCGTGCGGCGCGCTGTCCGGGTTCCACGCGCTCATCTGTTCCGGAACCACGCCGAAGATGCTGGAGAAGGAAGGCCAGATGCGCCTGATCGGCTACGGCGGCATGCTCACCGAATCGTTCGTCGCGGTCATCGCCTTGGTCACGGCGACGATCCTGGACCAGCACCTGTACTTCACCCTGAATGCACCCGGCGCCCTGACCGGCGAAAAGGCAAGCACCGCAGCACAATACGTCAACAGCCTCGGATTGTCCGGCCGGCCGGTGACCGCTCAGCAGATCGATCAGGCCGCCGCGGGTGTGGGCGAGGCGAGCATCGTGTCGCGCACCGGCGGCGCGCCGACCCTGGCGTTCGGCATGTCCGAGATGCTGCAGCGGGCCTTCGGCGGCGCGCGCCTGCGGGCTTTCTGGTATCACTTCGCGATCATGTTCGAGGCGCTGTTCATCCTGACCACCGTCGACGCCGGCACCCGCACGACGCGGTTCATGGTCGCCGACGCGCTGGCCAACCTCGGTGGTCCGCTGCGCAGGTTTGAAGACGCCAGGTGGCGTCCTGGCGCCTGGCTGTGCAGCCTGGTGGTGGTGGCCGCGTGGGGCAGCATGCTGCTGCTCGGGGTCACCGATCCACTGGGCGGCATCAACTCGCTGTTCCCGCTGTTCGGGATCGCCAACCAGTTGCTCGCCGCGATTTCGCTGACCATCCTCACCGTCATCGTGATCAAGAAGGGGCGGGCGAAATGGTGCTGGATCCCGGGCGTCCCGCTGCTGTGGGATCTGGCCGTCACCCTCACCGCATCGTGGCAGAAGATCTTCTCCGCCGACCCCAAAGTCGGCTACTGGCGGCAGTACTCCCAGTACTCGGCCGCTCGGGACGCCGGCAAGACCGCGTTCGGCTCGGCCACCACCCGCCATCAACTTGATGAGGTCATCCGCAATGCGTTGGTGCAGGGCACGCTGTCGATCGTGTTCGCGACCGTAGTCGTAGTGGTGTTCGTTGCGGGAATCATCGTGTCGATCAAGGCATTTCGTGGTTCCGGCCGGCCGTTGGCAGAGGACGACCCGGTGCTGTCCAAGCGGTTCGCACCGGCTGGCCTGATCCCCACCACCGCTGAGCGTGACGTGCAGCGGCGTTGGAATGCGGTAGCGGTGCCGCAAGACCCCCTAGAATCGGATCCGATGAAGGTCGGAATCGACTTCGGCACCACACATACCGTCGCGGCGCTCGTCGACCGCGGCAACTATCCCCGTCGTTTCCTTCGACGGCGTCGATGCATGGCCGTCGCTGATCGCGGCGAACGCCGCCGGGGAACTGCGCTACGGCCCGGACGCGGCAGCCGTGCGGCACCAGCCCGGCTGGGAACTGCTGCGGTCCGTCAAGCGACTGTTCAACGATGCCGGTCCCCAGACGCAGGTCACCCTCGCCGGCCGCGACTACCCGCTGGCCGAGCTGCTCACCGGGTTTCTGAGCCAACTCAAGACCGACCTCTATCACCGGTCCAATGCCGGCGCGGCCGCGGGCGAAGCCATTCAGGCCGCCATCAGCGTGCCCGCCAACGCCTCCAGCGCCCAGCGCTTCCTCACCCTGGATGCGTTCCTGGCGGCGGGTTTTCAGGTTGTCGCGCTGTTGAACGAACCGTCGGCCGCGGGGCTGGAATACGCCCACCGATACCGCTCCACGATTACCGCCAAGCGCGAGTACGTGTTGATCTACGACCTCGGTGGCGGCACCTTCGACGCCTCCCTGCTGAAGATGGCCGGGCAGGTGAACGAAGTCGTGGTCAGCGAAGGCATTCAGCGGCTCGGCGGCGACGACTTCGACGAGGCGATCGCACAGTTGGTCCTGGCCGGGTCACAGCTGCCCGGCCTCGACGCGCAGCGCCGGGCGCTGCTGGTCGAGGAGTGCGCGGCCCGAAAGGAGGCCGTCGGGCCGCAGACCCGTCGCTTCCTGGTGGATCTGACGGCTGTCGACGGTGCCGATCGTCCGCCGTTCTCCTGCCCGATCGACGACGTCTACGCTGCGTGCGCCCCGCTCGTCGACCGGACCACCGAATTGCTGGCGCGCGTCCTGCACGACCCGGCCGGCGACGGCAGAGACGTCCCGTGGTCGGAGGTGGCGGGCATCTACGTGGTCGGCGGCGCCGGCGGCTTCCCGCTGATCGCCCGGATGCTGCGAGCGGAGTTCGGCGAGAAACGCGTCAAGCGGTCTCCGCACCCGTTCGCCGCGACGGCCATCGGCCTGGCGGTCTTCCTCGACAACGAGTCTGGTTTCGTTCTCTCTCCGAACGCTTCTCGCGGCATTTCGGTGTCTTCCGGGAAGCCCGGTCGGGCTCCGACGTCGTCTTCGACCCAATCGTCCCCAAAGACGCGTGCCTGCCCGTCGACGGGCACACCCCGCTGACCGTGAGCCGCAGGTACCGCGCGGCGCACAACATCGGACACTTCCGCTTCGTCGAATGCAGCCGGCTGGTCGACGGGCGCCCCCGACGGCGATGTCACGCCCTACGATCCGGTCCTGTTTCCGTTCGACCCGGCCCTGCACGACCGCGACGATCTGGGACACCAGCCGGTCGGCCGCTGGGGCGAGGGCCCTGAAGTCGAGGAGCGCTACACCGTCGGGCCCGGTGGCGCCGTCGAGGTCACACTCACAACCCAGCCCGCCGGATTCACCCGCACCTACCGCCTGGAGCGGCGCGCCTCGGCGCGCAACTGACGATCATGGACCTCTATGACGTCATGCGCACCACGTTCGCGGCGCGCGAATACACCCAGGACCCGCTGCCCGACGACGTGCTGTACCGCATACTCGACAACGCCCGGTTCGCTCCGAGCGGCGGGAATCGACAAGGCGCACACATCACCGTGGTCCGCGACGCCCAAACCCGCAGCCAGCTGGCCGAGTTCGGCATCGCTTCCGCCCGCCGCTACTTCGCACAGCTCAATGCTGGTGAAAACCCTTGGAACACAATCACTCCCACTCAGGTCCCGCAGGACGTGATCGACGCGACCGAGATTCCCGACACGTTCACCAAGCCGGTCGCCACCGCGCCGGTCGCCCTGGTCGTGACCGTCGACCTGAGTGTGGTCGCCGCCCTCGACCAGGACCTCGACCGCGTCGGGATGGCCGCCGGCGCGTCAGTGTACCCCCTGGTGTGGAGCATCCTGCTGGCCGCGCGCAACGAAGGCTACGGCGGCACCATCACCACCATGTCCATCCCGCAGGAGCCAAATATTCTTGCGCTGCTAGGGATTCCGTCCACACATGCGGTGGCCGCGGTGGTGCCGCTGGGCAAGCCCACCCGGCAACTGAGCAGGTTGCGCCGCCGGCCCGTCTCGGAGTTCGTCACCCGGGATCGTTTCGACGGCAAAGCCTTCGACGTCTGAACCGGGCTTAAACCGCCTTGGTGGCGCCGACGTAGGAAACCACCACATCGGATTCGTCGGTGATGCGAGTCAGGGTCGAATACGAGCGGACGAAGGACTGGCCGACGCAACCATCGATCTTCATGTGGAACTCGTTGATCATGATCCACGGGTTGGGGCCTTTGAACTCTTTCCTAACCACCGGCACCACCACCACGAATCCGGGCTTGAGACCCACGCTGACCACCGAGTTGTACTGAGCGCTGATCAACGGCAAGAGCTGGAACGGCTCGCCGGGCCCAAACGGCACCACCGCGCCGAGTGATGGAGAAACGCCCCCACCGTTGGCCATCGTGACGCCGTTGGCCGTGCTCATGTCGATGCCGCAGCCGATCTCATATCCCACCTCGAGGATGCCGTGCGGGGTTTCCGGCCCGGTCAGGGAAGCGACGAAAACTCCGCTGGAGAGGTATTCGCGAGACGATGCGGCGGTGGTCAGCGGCGCCACCGGCACGTGTTTCTCGTCCCTGGCGCCGAGTGCCAGGACCCAACCGTCCGGCGTGGTCACCCGGGCCGGCGTGCCAGGAGGCACCGAACCGTCGGCCGAGGTAGCCGCGCCGACAGGATGCGCCGGTTCCGGCTCAGCAGTCGCCGGAGGTGTGTTCAACAACGCAAGCGAGACCGCGAAGGCCGCAGCGCGGCGAACGACCGCGGAATTCGGCATCACGGGTTTCACGCTAAGGACGGTCCCAGCCGCTGCGCGCATTGCCAGCTGACCTGATCGGAGTCGTTGCGGGTTTGTAGCCGGTTTGCGACGAACACTCGGCAGGCTCATACCGCACGACCATTTGCGGGTAGGCTCGACTACGGGCCCGTGATTCGCGCGAAGAAGCAGAGAGGGCGACCAATGAGCCTTCGGATATTCATTGCGGGGCTCGGCGCCGGCCTGATCGGTGGTGCCGCTGTCTTCTGCGGCGCCGGAGTAGCCAGCGCGGATCCCGACGATACGGCGCCGCCTCTGATCGAAGATTTCCTCACCGTCATATCACCAGGCTTGGCTCAGGACTATCGCTCGACGGACACGCCCAACAACTTCGGCGTGCCCAACGCCAAGGACTGGACCGGCAGCGGAATGTATTGCCAGAATCGAAACGCTAAGTGCCAGAAGATGGGTTTCTAGCAGCAGAACCCGCCGAAATCGCCTGACTGCCAGCACAATCGTAGTTTCGGCCGACTGACTGGCGATCGCGATGGAAGGAACTTTGGGTTGTCCACCTGGCTCATCACCGG
Source organism: Mycobacterium kiyosense (assembly GCA_021654635.1). Lineage (NCBI taxonomy): Bacteria > Bacillati > Actinomycetota > Actinomycetes > Mycobacteriales > Mycobacteriaceae > Mycobacterium > Mycobacterium kiyosense. The sequence continues at coordinate 1,755,874 of AP025179.1, read as the reverse complement.
CTGTTCCACCGGCATCGGCCGGTCACTGTCGGAAGCGGTCATCGAAGCCGGCCACAATGCCGTCGTCACCGCACGGGACGTCACCAAGGTCGCGGACCTCGCCGAGGCCAACCCGGACCGGGTGCTGGCCGTCACGCTGGATGTCACCAAACCGGAACAGGTCACCGACGCCGTGCGCAAGGCTCAGGACCGGTTCGACGGCATCGACGTCCTGGTCAACAACGCAGGCTACGGCTACCGGGCGGCCGTCGAGGAAGGTGACGACGCCGAGATACGAGCCCTGTTCGAGACGCACTTCTTCGGTGCGGTGGCGATGATCAAAGCGGTGCTGCCCGACATGCGTAAGCGCCGCTCGGGTGCGATCGTCAACATCTCCTCGATCGGCGTGCAACTGACCCCGGTGGGATCGGGCTACTACTCCGCGGCCAAGGCCGCTCTGGAGGGGATGAGCGGAGCGTTACACGGAGAGATTGCGCCACTTGGCATTTCGGTGACCGTGGTGGAGCCGGGGGCCTTCCGCACCGACTTCGCCGGACGCTCGCTCAGGCAGTCGTCGACGGTCATCGACGACTACGCCGATACCGCAGGGCGGCGCCGTAAGGAGAACGACACCATGCACGGCAGCCAGCCCGGCGACCCCGCCAAGGCCGGCGCGGCGATCGTCGCCGCGGTCGAATCGGACGAGCCTCCGGCGTTCCTGCTACTGGGCCAGGACGCCCTCTTCTCGTACCGCCACATTGTGGAGCGACGCGCCAAGGAGGTCGCCACCTGGGAATCGCACACCAACAGCACCAGTCTGGACGTCTGACGCGATGAGCCTGGCTTACCTCGCGGACCAGACGGGCGGTGCCTACCTGGCAGGCCGCATCGTCGGCATGCTGATCTTGCCGGCGTTGGGCTTGACCTTGCTGCTTGTCGGACTGCGTAACCGTGCGGTGGCGCGCAAACGGGCCATGAGCGGCTATCCGCCAGGCTATCCGGCCCCGTACCCGCAGCTACCGGGCTATCCGCCCGCCCCGCCGGGTTATCCGCCGGCGCCGCCGGGCTACCCTGTCGCCCCGCCGGGCTACCCGGTCGCCCCGCCGGGCTACCCGGTCGCTCCGCCGGGCTACTACCCCGCGCCGGCGCCCCTGCGGCCCAAGAGCGTCGGCACCGGCTTGATCATCACCGGCGTGGTGTTGCTGGCACTGGGCGGTCTCGGGGTCCTGGGCACGGCGGCGCTGGCCGCCGGCCGGCAGTCTCACCCGCATATGTCGATCGGCGACTGCTTCACCAACGAAATCCTGGACAGCTCGCGATGGAAATCGACCAGCTGCCAAAATCCCGACGCTGTTCTCGAGTTCGCCGCGACCACCGACTCCGACGGCAACTGTCCGGACGGCAAACTCAACCACAGCGGCTATCTCTCGGTCGAACGCGACGGCACCCGCCGCTGTTTCGTACCCAATCTTCTCGAGTCACATTGCTATGCGCCCGAACGCAACGACGAAACCGTCCGCACGGTGAGCTGCGCCACCGCCGGCAAGGTCATTCGGGTGGTGAAGCGGGTCGACGGCGCAACCGACGCCGCGGCCTGCCCCCCGAACACACACGGTGTCACGTTCCCGCAACCCCAACGGACCTACTGCACCGAACGCGTACAGGGTGCGATCTGAACCTGAAAACCGTTACCGGCGTGGTGTTTTCGCTTCGCGCAGCGCGTCGAGCGAATACCTGCCCGGTCCGAGGAACACCAGCAGGAAGAATCCGAAGCAGAACAGTATCGACGGGGTGCCGCCGTTGCCGTCGGGCGGGCCGCCGATGGGCCACAGTGAATTCGGTTGGTGCATCCAGAAATACGCGACCGCCATGGTGCCGGACGCCAGGAACGCGGCGGCGCGGGTGCACAGCCCGGCCCCGATCAGCAGCCCGGTGACAAACTCGATCAGCCCGGCGTACCAACCTGGCCAATCGCCCACGCGCACTGGATGCCCCGACGCGACGGGCCAGCCGAACAGGATCATCGAGCCGTAACCGGCGAACAGGAAGCCGTAGACCAGCCGGAACAGGCTCAGCACGGCTGGCGAGTAGCCGGCCATGCGCACGTTGAGATCGTTCGTCATGCGCTCCACGTTAATGTCCACCACGCCGCGTCCCGGGCCGGAATCGCGGCCGGTTCCCGGCACGTTTCGGCATGTGTACAGAATGAGACGGGTGTTGGCCTACCTGTTCTTGCTGGTCGCGATCGCCGCGGAGGTGGTGGCGACCAGCCTGCTCAAGAGCACCGACGGCTTCACCAGGTTGTGGCCGACCGTCGTCTGCCTGTTGGGTTACGGCATTTCGTTCGCGCTGCTGTCGCTGTCGATCTCCCGCGGCATGCAGACCGATGTCGCCTATGCGCTGTGGTCGGCGATCGGCACGGCTGCGATCGTGTTCATCGCCGTGACGTTTCTCGGCTCGCCGATTTCGGTTGCCAAGGTGGTCGGTGTGGGGTTGATCATCGCCGGAGTGGTCACCCTGAACCTGGGCGGACTCCCCCACTGAGCTGCTGGCCCTGCCGACATCCGGCGCTTGGGGCTTGCGGCACGGGTGGGGGTGGCGACGCGCAATCGTTGGCCGAGCACGTAAGAAGAGGGGGGACGCGGGTGCCTCGCGACACCGGGTACGAGGACGAATTGCGCTTCGAGCAGAGCTATGTGGACGAGCTCTACGCGCGACTCGACGACGAGCGCGCGCGTGCCACGGACAGATACCGCACCGCGTTGCGGGGCGAGGACAGCGAGACGCCGATGGATCGCGACGTCGAGGTGCGGGCCCTGTCTCGACGGATGAAGCGTCTCGACGTCGCCGACGACGGCTTGTGTTTCGGTCGGCTGGACAGCGTTGCGGGGGAGCGCACCTACATCGGACGCATCGGGCTGCTCGACGAGGGCGACGAATACGAACCGCTGTTGCTCGATTGGCGGGCGCCGGCGGCGCGCGCGTTCTACACGGCCACCGCGGCACACCCCGAGGGCATCCGCCGGCGCCGCCAGTTCCACACCCGCGGGCGCCGGATCCTTGACTTCACCGACGAGGTCCTCGGCGAACTGCGCGACGGCGACCAGGTTGGCAGCTCGACCGACGCCGCCCTGCTGGCTGCTGTCAGCGCACCCCGCGGTGAGGGGATGCGCGACATCGTGGCGACCATCCAGGCCGAGCAGGACGAGATCATCCGACTTGACCATCCGGGCGTCCTGGTGATCGAGGGTGGGCCCGGCACCGGCAAGACCGTGGTGGCGTTGCATCGCGTCGCCTACCTGCTTTACACCCAGCGGGAGCGGATGGAACGACACGGGGTGCTGGTGATCGGGCCCAGCCCGGAGTTCCTCAACCACATCAGCCAGGTGCTGCCCGCACTGGGCGAGTCCACGGTGGTGTTCGCGACCACCGGCCGCCTGGTGCCCGGGCTGCGCGTCACCACCGAAGACACCCCGGCCGCTGCGCGTCTGAAGGGTTCGTTGCAGATCCTCGACGTGCTGGCCGCGGCCATCGCCGATCACCAGCGGCTGCCGCCCGAGCCGATCCCGATCGAGCTGTCGGATGCCGCCGTGCGCATCGACGCCGACACCGCGCAGTGGGCCCGGGAGGAGGCACGCACCAGCAAACTGCCGCACAACGAGGCCCGCGCCGTGTTCGCCGAGATCGTTACCTGGACGCTCACCGAGCGGGCGATCGCCAAGATCGGCCGCGGCTGGCTGGACCGGTCGGACACGGGCGCCTGGGAGGCGGTGCGGGAGGACCTGATCGAAGAACTTGCTGAGCACGCCGGCTTCGCCGCCGCGCTGGACGAACTCTGGCCGATTCTCACCCCGGAGACACTGCTGGCGTCGCTGCTGGAGTCGCGCGAGCGGTTACAGGCCGCCGGCGGGGATCTGGCCATGTTGCGCGCGGTCGGCGACGCCTGGACCGTCTCCGACGTGCCACTACTGGACGAACTGGTCGACCTGCTGGGCGTCGACACGGTGACCACCGCGCGGGCCCGGCAGATCGCCGAACAGGAGCAGCGCGAGGAGGCCGCTTACGCCGCCGGGGTGTTGGACCTGATGGGCGACCGGGAAGATTTGATGGACGACGAAGATCACCTACTGGCCCAGGATCTGCTCTACGGTGCGGAACTGGCCGAGCGATTCGTCGAGCGCGACACCCGCGAATTGGCCGAACGCGCCGCCGCGGACCGCAATTGGACCTATCGGCACGTCGTCGTCGACGAGGCCCAGGAACTGTCCGAGATGGACTGGCGGGTGCTGATGCGCCGCTGTCCCGCGAGGTCGTTCACGGTGGTGGGCGATCTGGCTCAGCGCCGCTCGGAGGCCGGAGCGACATCGTGGGACGCGATGCTGCGGCCGTACGTGCCCGGCCGCTGGGTGTACCGGCTGCTGTCGGTGAACTACCGCACCCCGGCGGAGATCATGAGCGTCGCCGCGGCGCTACTCACCGAGTTCGCGCCCGACGTCGTGCCGCCGGAGTCGGTGCGCGCGGCCGGGGTGAAGCCCTGGTCCCGGCGTGTCACAGCCGACGAATTACCCTCCGCCATCGATGAATTCGTCCAAGACGAGGCGGGCCGGGAAGGCACCAGTGTGGTGATCGGGCCCCCCGGTGTGCCCGGCACGGTGCCGCCGGCGCAAACCAAGGGACTCGAGTTCGACGCGGTTCTCGTCGTGGACCCGCAGCGGATCCTGTCCGAGGGCTCGCGCGGGGCGGCCGAACTCTACGTCGCCCTCACCCGCGCGACCCAGCGTCTGGGAATTCTGCACCAGGGTCCGCTCCCGGCGTTCCTGAGTGGTCTGGCCGCCGACGGTGTCATTTCGTCGTGATGTCGCGCGACCGTGATGTCGCGTTCACGTTTCGGACGGCAATTGCGCGCCAGGTGTGCAAACATCGCTGCCAGACTGACCTCCTGCCTGCCGCCGGGTTCGTCGGCTCCGCTGAAGAAGACTCGAGGGAGTACACGCTCACCATGACCGATCTGGACCGCACGCCCGCCGACGAAATGCCCGCCACCGCAAGGGCCGAACTGATCGAGCACTCCCGTACCGGCATGGGCGCGGCCGCCCTGCAGCGGGCCATCACCGACCATCTGCGGTATTCGATCGGCCGTCCGGCCGCCGCCCTGCGGCCCGAGCACTACTACCGGGCGCTGGCGCTGGCCGTGCGCGACCGCATGCAGGACCGGCGGGTGGCCTCCACGCAGCTCTCCCTCGACCTGGGCCGCAAGGTGACCTGTTATCTGTCGGCGGAGTTCCTGATGGGGCCGCAGCTGGGCAACAACCTGCTGAACCTGCGGATGGAGCGGGCGGCCAGAACGGCGCTGGCCGCGATGGGCCAGAACTACGACGAGGTGCTGGCCTGCGAAGAGGAGCCGGGACTGGGCAACGGCGGCCTGGGCCGCCTCGCGGCGTGCTACCTGGACTCGCTTGCCACCCTGGAGCGCCCGGCGATCGGCTACGGCATCCGCTACGAGTTCGGCATCTTCGACCAGGAGATCCGCGACGGCTGGCAGGTCGAGCAGACCGACAACTGGCTGGACAGCGGAAACCCTTGGGAGATAGCCAAACCCGATGTCAACTACCTGGTGAAGTGGAACGGTTACGTCGAGCACTACACCGATGACTCCGGACGCGACCGGGCACGCTGGGTGCCCGGGCTGATGCTCAAAGGAGTCGCCTACGACACCCCGATCCAGGGCTACGGCGTCAACACCTGCAACGTCTTGACGTTGTGGAGCGCCCGGGCGGTCAAGTCGTTCGCTCTGGATGCCTTCAACACCGGGGACTACTACAAGGCGGTCGAGGACGAGGTCACCTCGGAGACCGTTACCAAGGTGCTCTACCCCAACGACGAACCGGAGGCCGGCAAACGGCTGCGACTGTTGCAGCAGCACTTCTTCGTGTCCTGTTCGCTGCAGCACGTGCTGCACATCATGGACGACCTCGCCGACGTTTCGGTGCGCGAACTCCCTCAGCGATTCGCGTTGCAGCTCAACGACACTCACCCTTCGATCGGGGTCGCCGAGCTGATGCGGCTGCTGATCGACGAGCGTCAGCTGGACTGGGAGGAGGCGTGGCAGATCACGGTCGCGACGTTCGCCTACACCAACCACACGCTGCTACCCGAGGCATTGGAGACCTGGCCGCTGGAGCTGTTCGGCGAGTCGCTGCCCCGGCACCTGGAGATCATCTACGAGATCAACCGCCGGTTCCTCGACGAGGTGCGCATCAAGTTCCTGGGCGACGCCGACCGGGTCAAGAGGATGTCGCTGATCGGCGAAGACGGCGCCAAGTTCGTCCGGATGGCGCACCTGGCCACCGTCGGCAGCCACGCCATAAATGGGGTCGCCGCCCTACACAGCGAACTGCTGAAAGACAGTGTGCTCAAAGACTTCTACGAGATGTGGCCGGAGCGCTTCAGCAACAAGACCAACGGTGTGACGCCGCGCCGCTTCCTGGCGCTGGCCAACCCAGGACTGCGAGAACTCCTGGACCGCACCATCGGTGACGGTTGGCTGACCGATCTGGGGCGGCTGCGCGGCCTGGAGCAATTCGTCGACGACGCAAGCTTCCGGGAGCAGTGGCGCGACATCAAACGCAACAACAAGGCGCGCCTCGCCGCTTTCGTTCGCTCGGCGACCGGTGTCGAACTGAACCCGGAATGGATCTTCGACATCCAGGTCAAGCGCATCCACGAATACAAGCGCCAGCACCTCAACGTGCTGCACATCATCGCGCTGTACTACCGGCTCAAGCAGAATCCCGGTCTGTCAATTCCGCCGCGCGCATTCATCTTCGGCGGCAAGGCGGCACCCGGTTATTTCCTGGCCAAGCGAATCATCAAGCTGATCAACGCGGTCGCCGAGACCATCAACGCCGACCCAGAGGTCAACAAGACTCTGAAAGTGGCGTTCATCCCGAACTTCAACGTGCAGAACGCGCACCTGATCTACCCGGCCGCCAATGTCTCCGAACAGATTTCCACCGCCGGCAAGGAAGCCTCCGGTACCGGGAACATGAAGTTCATGATCAACGGCGCACTCACCGTCGGCACCTTGGACGGGGCCAATGTCGAGATTCGGGAAGAGGCCGGGCCGGAGAACTTCTTCTTGTTCGGTCTCACCGTCGAGGAGGTGGAAGCCCTGAAGGCAAACGGCTACCGCCCGGCGGACTACATCGACAGCAACGAGGAGTTGAGCGCGGTGCTCGACCTCATCGCCGGCGGAATGTTCTCACACGGCGACCCCGAGGTGTTCCGGCCGCTGGTGGACAACTTGCGCCACCACGACTCGTTCCTGGTGTGCGCCGACTTCGCCTCGTACGTCGCGTGTCAGGAGCGGGTGAGCGCGGCGTGGGAAGATCGGGACGCCTGGACGAAGATGTCGATTTTGAATACCGCACGCAGCGGCAAGTTCTCGTCGGATCGCGCCATCGCCGAGTATTGCGAAGACATTTGGAAGGTGTGGCCGCTGACCGTCAAGATCTGACGATCGCGGCTTACCCGGAAGCTGTTCGGGGCTAACCGATCTCGCTGTTGACGTAGACGGCGACGTACCCGATGGGGATGCCGGTCCGAGCGGCGATGCATCTGCGCGCTGCCAGTTCGACCGCGGCGCGATCGGGCGCCCGGGTGACCTCGTCGACCTCGGGTATCCGGACCGTCCAACCGTCCGCGTCGCGGACGATGTCGATGTCGAAGCACTGGCCAACGGTTACGCATTTCACGAAATGGCTGCGAACCCTGCGCGACGGACGTGCATGCCGCAGAGTGGGCTGAAGAGGCATGGTGTTTTCCTGGGACGATGATGGGCCGCGGGCAAGACTAGTGCGATTTGGCGGCAATACCTAATCGCAACCTGTCCGCAGCCTGCTATTGGGTTTGCGAACCCAGTTCGGCAATGCGTTCTGCCAGGGCCAGGATGCGCTGGGCATCGCGCACATGCAGGCTTTCGATCATGCGACCGTCGACGGTGATGACGCTCTCCCCGGCGGCCTGCGCCTGCTCATAGGCCTCGACGACCTTGTTGGCGTGGGCGAGCTCGCCTTGCGATGGCCCGAATATCTCGTTGGCCGGCCCGACCTGCGAGGGATGGATCAGCGTCTTGCCGTCGAATCCCATCTCGCGGCCCTGCTGCGCCTCGGTCCTGAAGCCGTCTTCGTCCTTGATGGCGTTGAACACGCCGTCCAGCACCACCTTTCCGGCCGCACGCGCGCCCAGTACGGCCAGCGCCAGCGCCGGGACGACGGACGCCCGTCCGGGGACGTGCAATGCGTGCAGCTCGTTGACCAGATCGTTGGTGCCGACGACGAGTGCCGCCAACCGCTCGCTGGCCGAGGCGACTTCTTCCATGCGCAGGAAGGCCCTGGGCGTCTCCACCATCACCCACAGCTGCAGCGACTCCGGGGCCCCGAGTCCGTCGAGCCGGTCGGCCAGAGCCCGGACCTTTTGTCCCGTCTCGACTTTCGGCACCAGCACGCCGTCGGCGACCGAATCCGCCACAGCGGCGAGGTCGTCGTCGTGCCATTCGGTGTCCAAACCGTTGATGCGCACCACGATCTCGCGGGGGCGGTAGGCGCGCGACGCGACGGCATCGCACACTCGGCGCCGCGAGTCTGCTTTCGCATCCGGCCCGACCGCGTCCTCGAGATCGAAGATCAACACGTCAGCAGGCAGGGATTTGCCCTTTTCCAGCGCTCGGGCGTTGTTGCCGGGCAGGTAGAGCGCCGATCGGCGCGGGCGCAGCGTCGGCGCCATGAGCACGTTCCCTTCCGTCCGGTGGGCGGCAGCTAATTTACGTTCACGCCGTAGTCGAGCGCTATGCCGCGCAGTCCCGAGGCGTAACCCTGGCCGATGGCGCGAAACTTCCACTCGCCGTCGCGCCGGTAGAGCTCGCCGAACACCATTGCCGTTTCGGTTCCGGCATCTTCCTGTTCGCGCCGCATGCGAGCGCACTGGCATCGAGGTCGTAGGTGCTGTCCCAGCCCAAACCCACGGCCACGGCGGTCAGGTGTGGTGCCTGCTTGGTGAGGGAGACGTTGCCGCCCTTGTTCAGACTGACGCCCATGACGATCACCTTCCGCGCGATGTGAAAATCCTGGAGTGCCCGCTCCCGGCCCCGTCCGGGTGTAGAACCCTATGAAACCAGACCCCGCACAGCCAAGGAGCAGACCATGCCGGCCGTTTTCGTACATGGCAATCCAGAGACCGACGCGATCTGGGGCCCGCTGGTCGCGGCTCTCGACCGCGACGACGTGGTGCTTCTTTCGCCGCCGGGGTTCGGGGCCCCGTTGCCCGACGACTTCGCGGCGACCTACCTGGCCTACCGTGATTGGCTCGAAGAAGAGCTGGAACGCATCGACGAGCCGATCGACCTGGTCGGACACGACTGGGGCGGTGGACACGTGCTGAACGTGGTGATGCACCGCCCCGAATTGGTGCGCAGCTGGGTCAGTGACATCGTCGGCGTGTTCGACCAGGACTACGTCTGGCACGACCTCGCCCAGGTGTGGCAGACGCCGGGTGCCGGTGAGGAGCTCGTCGACACCATGATGGGTGGATCGATCGAGGATTGGGTGGCCCAGACCGCGGAATTGGGAATACCGGCCGACATCGCGGCCGCGATCGGCCAGGCGCACGGCCCCGAGATGGGGCGAGCCATCCTGGCGCTGTACCGTTCGGCGGCGCAGCCGGCAACAGCTGAGGCCGGCCGGGCACTGGAGAACGCGGCGGCTCGTCCCGGACTGTCCATCCTGGCCACCGAGGACAGCTACGTCGGATCCGAGCAGATCCGGCGGCGGGCGGCGGCGCGCGCGGGCGCGCGGACGGAAGTCCTCGACGGGCTGGGACATTGGTGGATGCTGCAGGATCCGCATCGCGGCGCGGCGGCCCTCACCGGGTTCTGGGAGACGCTGGCTTGAGTTCTCGGCGGCGCCGGCCCGGCTAGGTGGCGCCCGCGCCTTGCAGCGACTCGGCGACTTCTCGTGCCGCCCGGGCGCCGGCTTCGATGGCGCCGTCGATGTAACCGGCGTGCTCCGCGGCGGTCTCCGCCCCCGCCCAGTGAATGTGCCCGCTCGGTTGCGAGCTGAAGGGCAGGAAGCCGGCGCGGGTGCCCTTGTCCGGCAGCGCAATGTATCCGCCGCCGACGAAAGAATCCGAATGCCAAGCCTTTTCGTGCCAGCTGGCCGGTTGGACTACCTGCGGGCCGAGATGCGCCCGCAACTGGCCCAGCAGTGTGGCACGACGATCTGTGTCCGTGTCGAGGGCGCGGGCGTCGGGTCCGGCGACCAGCAGGCAGAGGTGCCCGGGTCCATCCGGCGGCGAAGAGTCGAACACGGCGAAGCCGGGGTCTCCCAGGACGAGGCACTCGGCATGGGTGCGCGCACGCCAGAACGGGGTGTCGTATACCGCGATCGCTTTGAACACCGAGCCCATATATGTGCTGCGTTGCAAAGCGATTCGCTCCGGCGGCAGCGCCGGTTCGAAAGCGATCCGCCGCGCCATGGGAGGTGGCACGGTGATGACGGCCCGGGCGGCACGCACCTGCCCCGTGCTGGTTGCCAGTGAAACTTCGTCGGCTCCCTGGCGGACGGCGGTGACCCCGCAACCGGTGTACACCCGCTCACCCAGGTCGGCCGCGAGCCGCTCGGGCAGAGTCGCCGCTGCCTCGACAAGCAGCGATTCCTGGGCTCCTCCTTTGGTTTTCAACATTTTAGTGAGCCCGCCCTCATACCGGATCAGCGAGATAAGTGCCCGAATCGAACAGCGGTCGGGGTCGGCGGTGGAGCTGACGACGGTGATCAACTCGAGTAGCCGTCGCGCTCGCGACGAGGGGACCCGCCGCAGCCAATCCTCGACCGTTGTGGTGTCCCACCGGTCTGGTGCGGGTAGCCGGGACATGGCCTCGACTCCGGCCAGTGCGGCGAACGCCATCAGCACCGGCGGCGAGAGCAACGAGACCGCGTGGCCACCGTCGAGGATCGCCGGGCTTTTCGGGGTACGCATGTCGAACTTCGTCGTGCCGAGTTCGGCGGCGAGAGCCGCGAATCGATGGTGCCCGTGGCCGATCCATTGTCCGCCGAGGTCCAGTCTGGACCCGAGCGCGGAGGTTTCGCCCATCATGCGTCCGCCGACCCGGTCGGCGGCTTCGAGCACCACGACGTCGATTCCCTGACGGTGCAGATCGCGCGCCGCGACCAAGCCGGACATTCCGGCCCCGACGACCGCCACGGTGGCGTAGTCCGTCATCGATTTTTCTCCAAATCTGGTGTTCTGGAACGGGATTCGCGGCTTCAGGGAACCGATCCGCCGGACACCGCCCGCCGTGTTGTCAGGCCACCGGCGCCCGCCGCCACGCCGTATTCGGACAGCGGACCGTCGGGTGTCCCCTCGGCTCGCGGTGACGGCGATCGGGCGAACGGTGCGGGCCGCCCCGGTTCGGCCGCTTGGTGTAGTCGATCGCCATTCCTGGTGTCCCTCCGTTTCAGGCCGGCGAGCACAGCAGGGGTGGTTCGTCGCCAGCCCCCGAATAGCAGGCTATAGCGTCCTGAGCCTGAATCGAGCCGCAGATTCTCCGCGCCAGGACGGATGCCTCAAGTTGTTGGCGTTGGGTCTGCGTTCCCTATGAAGCTGACCTGATGGGACCGTTGTGCCCACCTACCGTCGGCAGGTGGGTCGCCGCTGCCGGCCGTCACCTCCACTGAACCGAGATATGAAAACGTAAGGCGAAGTTGTCAATTCCGCTTCTTGCGACATCGACTCGCCGTAGGCTGCCTCACGCAAACTCAAGTGGAGGTTGAGGAATATGACCGTTCGCGTTCTCCTGGCGTCGGTGGCCGCAGGCGTCGGAGTTCTCGGCATCGGCTTGACGGTCGCGCCGGATGCACAGGCCGACCCCCCGTACGCCAACTGCACCCAGGCCCACAACGACGGCCGGTACAACATTCCCAAAGGGGACCCGGCCTACTCGCCCAAGCTGGACCGCGACAATGACGGAATCGCCTGCGAGTCCCGCTGAGCGACCGTCTCGCTTCACGCCGGAGCAGGCCGGCGCCGGGCCGCCGTGGCCTGCGAGACGCAATTCGCGGCGTTTGCCGATGGACGCGTTCGGTGATTTCGACGACCCCAAATAATCCCCACACCACGCGAGATCAGCAGCGCCATCAGTCACAAACCGCGCGCAGTAGAATGCGACAACATTTGCGTAATGTATGTGTTTGACATGATCAATGGTGGGAGTTGTTGGCTGCCTGTGCTTTTCGTCACACGAGTATGCCTCCGGACTTTGCCATGCGGGCATCGACGAAGCCCTATTTTGTAGAGCGGATACCGGCTACTTATTCGGAAAGCAACCGAGGGAGGAACTGGCATGTTCGGCAGCGTCCTACGGGAGGCGGCCTGCTCGGCGACCCAGCGCGCGGGCATGGTTAACAATTCTGACCAAGTGTCAGCAGCAATCGTGGCTTCTGCCGCGGCGATGGCGCCAACGGTCGAGGAAGGTTTGCGAGGGGCTGAGTTGCCTTCCGTTAAGCGACACCGTTGTATCCGCGTGCCAAACAGGACGGTTCAAGCATGACGCAACCGGTTTCGCCAGGATGGTATCCGGACCCGTCCGGACGTCCCGGCACGCGCTATTGGGATGGAAGCCGGTGGACCGTCGTCGAGTCCGGGGTGCCAACACGGAAGCGGCTCATCTGGCCCTGGATCTTGGTCGGCACGGCGGCGCTATTTCTTGGAGGCTGCGGAACACTCATCGCGATCGGATCGGTAGCAAACCACGGCAAGAGCAAACTCGCCGAGCACAGCGCGCAGTTGAGGCCCCCTAGCGCTTCGGTCCCAACGTTGCCGTCAATCACTGCGCAACCAACGGTGCCAGCAGCAGCAATAGGCCAGGAAGCCAGAGACGGTGAAATGGTCTTCATGGTCACCTCAGTCGATCAGTCAAGGGTCGCCGGCAACTCGTCCAATCCCTACATGCAGGTCACTGCGCAGGGTCAGTTCCTGAACGTGCACCTGACGGTTCGCAACGCCGGAAACAAACCGCTCACCTTTATGGCGGCAAATCAGAAACTGACCCTTGGCGGCAACACGTACGAACCCAACAACTCCGCCGCCCTGTGGACCGACTCCATGAACGTAAGCATCAACCCGGGCAACAGTATTCAGGCGGTCGTGTCTTTCGATGTGCCGACAAATACCCCTCTCAACGGCACCGTGAATTTGCGCGAGTCCATCCTATCGAAGGGCGTCGACGTAGCGATTCAATAGCAGTTAGGCCATCCGAACCCGATCAGGCCTCCGGCATAGCCGGTTTCCCGCCCGCAACCTGCGTCGGCGCCGACTTCGATGCCCTCCGCGCGCAGCCGGGTTCTCACGTACCCGAGATGGAGAGCCGGCCGGGCGGATCTGAAATCCAGCCCTGGGCACCGGCAAGCACAGCCGCGTGCACCGCTCGCGCGATCCGGGCGCCGAACTCCGAGCGCGGCCCACCGTAGGTTTCCGGAGTTCCGTCCGTCGGGCAGTGCACGACGATCGCGTCCGAGGCTGTTCCGGTGGCCCGCACCCCGGCCTCGTACAACGCCTGCACTTTCGCCTCCGTGGCAGTGGCCACGGCGTTGACGAGAGCTGCCTCAGACAGCCGTACCGGCACCGCAACCACGATGTTGATCGTGCCCACCCGGTGCTCGTCACCGGCTATGAGCGGTCGGTACTCGACGGTCTGGAAGTCGGCGAATCCAGCCGTTCCGGCGCCGGACGGCAACTCGCCGCGGAAGTGCCGATCGGGCGCTGCCGCCCAGGTCGGGTGGGAGAGTCCGACCGTCGCGGCGGCAACAACGCCGGTGTCGGCGGCAACGTGGTAGCGGGACACGTCGACGGCGGTAAGCAGCCCGCAGCCGGTGCCGATGAGCTCGAAGCCGGCGGCTATTTCGATTAGGTGACGGTCCGGGTCGGTCCGGTCGTAATCGAGCGGAACCGTCGCGTTGACCACCCAGCCCCGAACCCCGATACCGCCGCCGAGCGGGCCCGACGAAATGCACAGTCGGGGCTCGGCGAATTGCCAAACAAGAACCGGCAGCGACCGAGCCCGTTCCACCCGGGCAGTCAATCTTGGATGCACCGTCTCATCCTCGCGTACTGTCACGAGCCTCCTACACACGCCGCTCGGAAGCTGCCAAGACTGCGCGACGGAGCATCGCGGCAGCGCGGATGTCAAGAGGTTGCAGCTGGCGACGGGCACCGACCGACACTTCCCCAGGTTCGGCAAAGCTGCGACCCCCGTTTCCGACTCCGGCTGGTTAGGTCGTTCAGCAACGCCCGTGAAAGAGTCGATTGAGCCGCGGGCCGGTACGCCGGCACCGGTGTAGTTGCCGTGGGTCGCAAGAGCCCTGCGTGATGACTTCACGAAAAACGTTGCGTGCTAACCCTTTCGGCCGACATGGAGAAGGTCCGATCAGGTCGCCCAACCATGAAGTGAGCCGCCCGCGATTTCTCCGCGGCACAGTTAGCTCGCCGATCGGCAAAGGCGGCGCGTCACACGATTGATCGAAGGCCCACCGTGGCGTTACCCCACAAAAAGAGACACGACCAATTTCCGCGCAGCATGATTTTAATGGTGAACTTCAGGTAAACTGCCCACGAACTCCCGGTGTCCCACTGCCCGACGGATCGTCCCGTGGCCCGCATACCACCGTCAAACCGTCGGGGACTAGCAGAACGGAGCCCCTGCTATGTCCACCCACATCACCGTTTCCGCTCGCTCTGTGTTGACCGCGGCCGTTGCGCTCACCGGCGCGGCAATCCTGGGCGGCGGCGCAGCATCAGCCGACCCGAACCAGGACGACCAGTTCCTGGGACTGCTCAGCCAAAAAAGGCGTAGCTGCCCTGTCGGGAGTGCCAAGCCTCATCGCCACAGCGCATCAGATCTGCCGCAATCTCGACGACGGGATGTCAGCGGGTGCCCTGGTGGACGCGCTGGTAGACAATGCCAACAACGTCACTCCCGGTGCCGACCGAGATCGGCTCGCGCGTACCCAGGCCCGCTTTTTCGCTGCCGCAGTGGAGGCCTACTGTCCGAACCATCTGGCACAGGCAGCTGCTATCCCTGCGCGATGGAACGGACCGAGGCACCGGGTGCTCCTCGCCTCGCTGATCAAAGTGAGCAATCCGGAAAACCCGACGCAGCCGGCACCGGGACCGGACGTCCAAAGTGTGATACCGCCGCAGGCACCTGCTCCCGCTCCGCCAAGAACGTTGGCACCGACGGTAACTGGTCCGCCGCCGGGCGCCGGCGGAGGCGGAGGCGTCAATGGTGGTGGGGCGGGCGGCGTGGGCCCGCCACCGCCCATGGAACCCGGCATCATCGCGCTCGCGCCGTAACCGCCCAGTCAGCCGGCCATGTCGGGCGGGCACGCTGATTTCGTCGGCACACGACACGAGATCGTTTTGGTATCAACACAATTACGCTGCCGTTCAACAGCTGTCACATTGTTAACATCACTGCGATGCAGGACCTGGCGGTGTATTCACACCTTCGACGATCACGCCCGATTTCCCGGCGTGATGTTTTGCGCTACAGCATCGCAATGTCGGCAGTGCCGGGATTGTTTGCGGCCTCGACAATGGCACCCGCCGCCGCAGTCCCCACGGCGGCTACTTCCACTCCGAAACTGATCGACTTCGCCATGAACCAAATTCCCGCGGAGCAAATTCTCGGGCTGCCGGCTACGCCGGCGTCATCAACTACGTCTCGCTGTCGCGTCCCGGCTCGTCCTTCGGCGCCAAACCGATTACGCGGCCCTACGCCGAGCAGCTGAAAGCAGCCGGGTTGATGATCGTCAGCAACTACCAGTACGGCAAGCCGGGCGGGTCAGCATCATCGGACTTCAAGCGCGGGTTCGACGGCGGCGTCGCCGATGCGCGCACCGCGTGGAAGCTGCATACCGCGGCGGGTGGCGGTCAAAGTGCGCCGATCTTCTTCACCATCGACGAAGACATCAACCACGACACCTGGAACAACGTGGCGCTGAAGTGGTTTCGCGGAATCAACTCCGTGTTGGGAGTGCAGCGCACCGGCGTCTACGGCGGCATCGACGTGTGCCAGTGGGCCGCCGCAGACGGTGTCATCGGGAATTCGCGCACTCCCGGCCGCCGGTGGGCCTGGCAGACGAAAGCTTGGTCGGGCACGCGGATCGACCCCGCCGCCGTCCTCTACCAACGCGTGGTGAGTACGGCGTCGAATCCAGGCCCACGTGTCGGCGGATTCGAAGTCGACGTCAACGATGTCCTTGCCCAGGATTTCGGCCAGTGGAGTTTGCATCCCTGAGACCCTCGCATCAGCCTGATGAAAACGGTTGAAGTTGACCTTCGTCAGGCCCTCCGCCACTGAGCCCGTCGTCGATCCATTCTGCGATCACGGTGTCGAATGCGGCTGCCAATCGGCATTTTTCGCCGTCTCCCGCGGGTATCGTTCCGGAGGTGTCGCTGCCGGAGCTGCTGATGCGCACGGCTCAATCAGCGGCGATTCCGTTGCTGGTGGCCACCGCGGTCAGTCACATTGACGCGCCGCCTAACCACTTGGGCACCACCGTCAATTGGACCTTGATGTGGCGCAGGTCAATTGCTCTCGTTAGCGGTGTTGACCCACCGTGAATGTCTGGCGAGCCGCGTGGGCAGCGGAGTGCTCTCCCATTGACCGTGTTCGAGCCAGTCGCGTAGCGCGGCAGCGTCACCGTCACCGTCGATCGGGCCGATCCAGTGGGCCGGTCCGCACGCGTGGCGGTCCACCGTGCAGGGCTGCAGCAGCGCCATAACCCCGCATCCGGATTGCCGAGATGCACAGGCCACTGGCCCGAGGATGCACGCAGCGGAGACCAGCATGCCGTGCGGGCAGCGTTGGATCGTCGGGCGCAGTTCATCGATCACCGACAGAGCAGGATCGCCCGAGCAGGCGTTGCAGACGATGACGGTGAAAGGTCGGTCGGTCCGGTGTGGGACGGTCATCGCGTCTGGCCCGGTCGATCTCGGTTGCCAACCGCCGTTGCACCCCAGAGAACGAGGAGTACGGCATCAGCAGCTTTACCGGCTCTTCGTAATTCAGAGTGCATCGACCAGTGAGTGCAAGGCGCCACTGTGTAGCAGTGAGCGCCATCGGTAGTGGGTGAGATTTCGGAAGCCAAGGGCGTTGCGGCGCAGGGCTTCCAGGCGGCCGTTGATGGCCTCGGTGGGCCCGTTAGAGGCGCGGTGGTCGAAGAACGCCAGGATGTCGGCGCGGCGGCGGTGCAGGGTACGGCCGAGTTGGGCCAGTTCGGCGAGGATCGCGGGGACGCCGCGGCGTAACGAGTTGATGATCGCGGTCATCATGGTCTTGGCGCGGCGTCGGTCGGGGTGGCTGTAGGCGGCGATGATGCGCTGATAGACGCTCCAGGTCACCATGACCCCGAGATGATCGTCATCGGCGAACACCGCTTCCAATCGTGCCCGTTGCCGGGCGCTTAGCAACGGCACCCGGGTGCGCAGGGAGCGGCGTACTCCGTAGAGCGGATCGCCGGTGCGACCCCGGTGCCCGCAGGTCAGCTGCTGGATGCGTTGGCGGCACAGATCCAACTTCAGGCCCGCCAGCGCGACGACGTGGAACGGATCCATGACCGCGGTGGCGTCGGGCAGTTCCTCGGTGGCGGCGGTCTTGTAGCCGCCGAAGCCGTCCATGGCGATGACCTCGACCTGCTCGCGAAACGCCGGCAGCTGATCGGCCAGCCAAGCCTTCAGTGCTGCAGCGGAGCGCCCTTCGACAAGGTCAAGCAGCCGTGCTGGCCCGGTGCCGTCGCGGACCGGGGTGAGGTCGATGATCAACGTGACGAACCCTGCGGTGCCGCGTCGCCGTGGAGCCCAGCGGTGCTCATCGACCCCGATGACCCGCACACCGTCAAGCCGATCGGGTCCGGCCGCGGCGATCACAGCCGCAACGGTGCGCACGGCGATCGTGCTGACGGTATGCCAGGACACCCCGAGTTCGCCTGCGATCGCCGAAATGGTCGTGCGGTCGATCATTAACCGCCGCAATACATATCGGGCACACCGACGGGTCGTCGACGAGCGTGGGGCGGCAAGTTTGTCGAGGTTCTGGTTGAACACCGCCCGCCCGCACTGTGGTGTGAGACAACGGTAGCGCGGGATTGCGACCCTGAGCACCAGGAGGGCAGCCGGCCACCGGCAGATCGGTCAACGGCCGCACGACCGTGTCGCGATAGCGGCCGTCGTGGCCACAGTCCGGGCAGCGGGGATCACGGGCCACCGGCGTGCAAAGATCGTGGTCTGCTTCTCGTCGACTGCGGCGTCAGTGATCGTCACCCCCAACTCGATGGTGCGCATGATCGTGTCGGCAACAACAGACGGCGAGCAGGCAGTAGCCTCAGGCACGGGTTCCCTCGGTGTGGTGGTTGTGGCAGGTGTAGGAACCCGAATCGTCACCCGCCGAGGGCCCACCTCAGCTCACCGACACGACAACATTCCCGGCAATCCGCCGATCACCGACGCACTCTCGTTCACGAAGAGCCGCTTTACCTTCCGTGCAGATCGGCCGTTTCATCCGCAACGATTGAATTCGGTGCTTGACGAGATGCGAGGATTATTGCGCAGCAAGGGGTTTTGCTTCGAGCGCCGCGTCGATCGTGTCGAAGCGTTCGGTCATGTACCGATACAGTTTGGAGAATTCATCGTGCGTCATATCTACAGTCAATTATATTGCAAATGAGCAGAATTGGGAATATCGGCGTTCAAATCCCGATCGGCTATCGTGCTCGACCGACCGACGATTACATGAAGTGATCGCTTCGGTCGAATGGCTCGGCAGTGCTGAAAAGTGTTCAGCTTTTAGCTCATTCGCTATACAGACAGGCGCCCGGAGGAGCGGCGGCAGCATCTGTGGCGACCGGCTAATCTGACGCATCCGCAACGCGCCCATAGTAGCGCTCCCAATCATCGTCGCATGTCGACGGTCCGCCAAACGATTTTCGCTCCGTCAGCTCCTGCTGTATCCGTCGCTGGCGCCAGTCCTTCATGCCTTCGTACACATTGCCAGGGACGCGGTTGTCGAGTATGAAATGCTCCGCCAGCCATTCTGCGTTCATGCAGGCCACGAGGCAGCAGTACTTGGTGCGGAGTTGCTGCTGCCCGGGGTTCTCACGCTCGGGTTCGGTAGTGTCGGCATCCTCGCCAGCTGGCGCCTGCGCCAACAGGCGCAGCGCTGGCGAAGCCGACGCGTCAGAAGCCGGCCTGTGCGCAGCATCCGTTCGGTCAGGTACTGACTTTGCCCGAGATCAGAGAGTGGACGCACGACGAGCGGAATTCGCTGATAAAGGCCAATATTCGCCAGCTAGAGCGTGACCGATCCTAGCCGACCTGCACGAGCGGCTAAGAATCTGAGAGATCGGGCATGAGGAGCTTTATACGTGAGGAAGCCAACCGGACCCCGACGGGGACAGGACGAAGCCGCGCCCCTGCGGATCCTTGCATGCCGTTGTCTTCTTGTCGTCAACCCCACATACGACCCCGCCGACGGTGATCGAATGCAGTGGCGGCAGAGTCTTAATGGGCTGGTCGTGGATCGTGTTGTTCACGATGTAGCGTGGACTTGCCGATTCGTAGAGGCCTTTTTGGGTGTCCATGTAGTGCACGGTCGTGACGGGATTGGCCACCGGGGCAACGCCTGGGAGATTGTTTCCCAAACACGCTGCACCTCCGTTATCGATCAGGCAGACGACACCGTCCGGTGAGAGGAAATAGTCAGTCCGCGTGGGTTGTCGTCCCGGGTTATCGAACGCAATTTCATAATTGGCGATGTCGACAGGTGTGTAGCCGCTGAGGTCAGGAAACTTCAGTGGTTCGGCGTGTCCATCGCATGCGGTCAGCAGCGAGGTCGTGAGGATTACGATAGCGGTGCAGAGCGCTCTGGTAAGCATATCTAATGTCCTATTTATGTGGGTTCACCTGGAATTGCTCGACGGTATAGGTGTCGCCGGTACCGGTGTCCCATTGACTGACCAGTACCCCGAAATTATCCAGCGTAGAACCAGGCACGATGAATCCGCCGTAATTCTGCGGGTAACCCGTCCCAGGAGTCAGCGCCGTCGGCCAGATACCTGCCTGTGCGACCACAGTGTTTAGTGAGTTGTTGGGATCAAAAATCTGGACGGGCGCTCCGTTGCCAACTTGGATTTCAGTTCCCCCCGGTAGCCCCGTTCCAGCCCGACAAGACGGGGCGGCCACCGACCTCGCGAAAGCTGATTTCTCCGTAGTGAACGCCACGGTCTGTCAGTGGGACCGCGCGCGCGCTGCGGAGTCTGGGCCTGCTTGGCCAAAATCGTCGCCGGTCCAGGGCTTCCAGGAGTCGCGGTTGGTGATGTCGGCGGGGTTGTCGACCTCGTACATCGTGATGCCCAGGCTGCGGTCGAAGGCGTCGGCGGCGATGTAGATATGGCCGTTGCTGGCTTGGTAGCCGCTGATCTGGGTGGGCGCGCTGTCCGGTTTGGTGCCCACCGCCAGGTGGTTCGGCCCGCGCCACCGTTAACTGCACACCGCCAGCAGTCAGCGCCAGGTCGTGGGCTGCCGCCAGCGCCGGAGACGCACCGGCGCCCGCCTCGGGAACGGGGTCGGTCTTGATGTCATTGGTAATGTCGTTCACCACCGCTTGAACCTGCGGCTGCAGCAGCGCCATCGCATCCAGATCCATTTTGACCAGATCAGCCACGTGAGCCCCCTGTCTGCTATGGAGTCGCATAACCCACATCACGGCCAGATCCACACTATAGAAATGGCTCGTGATGACCACAATGCCCGTCCAGCCGAGACTCGCGGGCAAACCTCTGTTGCGCTTGCAGTTGCAGTTGCAGTTGCTCGGAAGGCGTCGCAAGCCGAGACCAGCGTTTTTAAAGTTTGCAATAATTGACGGCCATTCAATGAATTCATGCGTCGCAGAAATGCGTATTTGTATTGATTTTGTGCAATATTCCATTGTACAATTAATGGTACAAAGGGGCGCCATTCGAATGACACCAGAACAAATTGCAAAACTTATCAACCTGCTCAAAATCAAGCGGACGGAATTGCGCCTGAGCGCCAATGAGGTCGCCAAGCGCGCCAAGGTCGATCCTGGCACTGTTTGGAGAATCGAGCAGGGATTGATCGCGAACCCACGGGTCGAGAACCTGGTCGCAATCGGCCGCGTCCTCGCCATCAGCCCGATGGAACTGTTCACCACCGCAGGCTGGTTTACCGCCGACGACCTACCGGATTTCGGCACTTACCTCAGCACCAAGTTCGAAGGCATACCCGAAGCTGCGGTCGAAGACATCGAGCAATACGTCGACAAGACCCTGGATGCCCACACGCGGCGCTCGTCCCCCTCACCAAAGCCTGAGGCACTACAACCACTGTCCACAATGCCCCCCGCGCCCCGAAGGAGTGCTGACATGAACAGATCAACCAAGTTTGAGGAGCCCACCAAGGCCGTCCTTTACCCTCCGGGTGTCATCCAAGAAGCAGATGGACACCGCCGTCGACATCGACCCGGATGGCAATTCCATTGCCACGCAACGGGAAGTAGCCAGCCGCAAGGCCAACAACCTGGGTGCTGATGTCGTGAAGGAATTCGTCGAGCCAGGTGTTTCTGCGTCGACGATCGAGAAACGCCAAGCATTCCAAGACATGCTGACGTTCCTGCGCGAGCACAGCGACGTGCGCTACGTCATCGTATACGCCCGCTCCCGCGCCTTCCGCAACTACATCGACGCAGCCATCACCAAACGCCTTCTCGATAAGCTCAATGTCAAACTCGTCTCTGCGCGTGAAGATTTCGGCGACGGTGTCTACGCCGACATGATGGAGGCCGTTACCGATATCTTCAACGACGTTCAAAACAAGCTCAGCGGTGAAGACATCCGAATCAAATTGCAGCACAAGGCCATTAACGGAGGCACCACAGGACGAGCCCCAATCGGCTACCTCAACACCAGGACCGAAGTCGAGGGGCGACTGATCAATACTGTCAGCCTCGACCCCCTCCGTGCACCTCTGGTACTGAAAGCCTGGGAGCTGTATTCCACGGGCGACTATTCAATCGAACGACTCACGGCCACGATGGCCGACCTGGGCTTGACCAGCAAACCAACCGGCCGCTGGCCAGCAGGCAGACCGATGTCCGACACGCAATTGCACCGGATGCTCGGCGACGCCTATTACGCCGGCTTCGTCGTCTACAAGGGTGATATCTACCCCGGGCGACACGAACCGATCATCGGGCAGGACCTCTTCGAGCGCGTCCGTGAAGTTCAGGCCGCCCGCAGCGGCCGCGGAACTCGCGATCGTGTTCTCAACCATTACCTCAAGGGACTGCTGTTCTGCGACCGATGTGACGAACATGGCCGGACCTCGCGGCTCATCTATACCGAGGCCAAAGGCCGCAGCAGACGCTACGGGTACTTCCTGTGCCGAGCACGACAAGACGGGCTCTGCGACCTGCCGCACATCGCCATCGAGCGCGTGGAGCAGGCGGTCGTCGACCACTACATCACTTTCCAACTCGGCGAGGAATTCGCGAACGAATGTCGGGAGAAGCTCGACGCAGCACTCGCCGACGCCCAGGGCAGCGAGCGAGAAGTGCACGCAGCACTCACGCGGCGCCTGAGGGAACTCAGCGAGAAAGAGTCCCGGCTCATCGATCTTGCCGCCGACGGCACATTGCCGGCCGCAAAGATCCGCGCCAAGCTAAACGAGGTCAAGATCGACCGCGCCCGCATCGAAGCTGGCCTCGCGACCACCGCCGATCAGCTGTCGCTCGGCGCGGGAGTGCTGCGTGATGCGCTGCACCTCGTCGCCGACACCCACGCGCTGTACCAGAACGGAAGTAATCAAGTCCGCCGCAACCTCAACGACACGTTCTTCCAGAAGCTCTACATCGACGACTGCGAGGTTGTCCATGACGAACTGAAGCCGCTTTTCGCCGAAATCGCCGAAGCAAAGAGGGCAATGATGGCCTTAGGCACAGCGGACGCCCGATTCCGGGACGCCACAACTGCGGATTCAGTCAATAACAACAAAACGGCCCCACTCGGACTCGCTGGCATTTTTTTGGCCAGCGGTTCGAGTAAGGCCGGTCTGGTGGAGCTAAGGGGACTCGAACCCCTGACCCCCACACTGCCAGTGTGGTGCGCTACCAGCTGCGCCATAGCCCCAAGTCGTGCTCATCGAAGCTACACCACCGGCCACACGGGTTCAAAACCGCTGGCCAGGGCGGCGGCACGGACCCGTTCCGAACAGCGGGCCCGCTTCTGCGAAAGCAAGACACCGGCCGCCACCAGCCCCTACTCGATGGCCTGGTTGACCACCTCCCGGGCCACCTGCTGCACCTCAGCGAGGTGCTCGGGACCCCGAAACGACTCGGCGTAGATCTTGTAGACGTCCTCGGTGCCCGACGGCCGCGCGGCGAACCACGCGTTCTCGGTAACCACCTTCAGCCCGCCCAGCGCCGCGCCGTTGCCCGGCGCGGAGGTCAGCTTCGCCACGATCGGCTCCCCCGCCAGCTCGGTGGCCGTCACCTCAGCAGCCGATAGCCGCGACAACCGAGCCTTCTGCTCGCGGGAAGCCGGCGCGTCCACCCGCGCGTACACCGGCGCACCGTAGCGCCCCGTCAGCTCCGTATACCGCTGCGACGGCGTCCGACCGGTTACCGCCAACATCTCCGAGGCCAGCAGCGCCAGAATGATGCCGTCCTTGTCCGTCGTCCACACCGATCCGTCCCGACGCAGGAACGACGCCCCCGCCGACTCCTCACCGCCGAAACCGATTGTGCCGCCGATTAATCCGTCGACGAACCACTTGAAGCCGACCGGCACCTCCACCAACGTCCGGCCCAGACCGGCCACCACCCGGTCGATGATCGACGAGCTCACCGCCGTCTTGCCCACGCCGACGTCCGCAGGCCAGGACGGCCGGTGCGTGAACAGGTAATCGATGGCCACGGCCAGATAGTGATTCGGGTTGAGCAGTCCCCCATCCGGAGTGACGATGCCGTGCCGGTCGGAGTCGGCGTCGTTACCGGTGGCGATTTGATAGCGATCCCGGTTGGCAATCAACGACGCCATCGCATCCGGCGAGCTGCAGTCCATCCGGATCTTGCCGTCGTGGTCCAGCGTCATGAACCGCCAGGTCGCATCGACCAGCGGGTTGACCACGGTCAGGTCCAGACCGTGCCGATCAGCGATAGCGCCCCAGTAGTCGACGCTTGCTCCACCCAACGGATCGGCCCCGATCCGCACCCCGGCTGCGCGCACCGCGTCGACGTCCACGACGTTCACCAGGTCGTCGACGTACGAACCCAGGTAGTCGTGCCGCTGCGCCGCACCCAGCGCCCGCGCCAGCGGTACCCTGCGCACCGCAGAAAGGTCCCGCAGAATTTCGTTGGCGCGCTTGGCAATCACGTTGGTCGCCGCCGAATCCGCCGGGCCGCCGTTGGGCGGGTTGTACTTGAAACCGCCATCCGAGGGCGGGTTGTGCGACGGTGTCACCACGATCCCGTCGGCCAATCCCTCAGTGCGCCCGCGGTTGTAAGTGAGGATGGCGTGGCTCACAGCCGGCGTCGGGGTGTACCGGTCGCGTG
This sequence comes from Mycobacterium kiyosense, assembly GCA_021654635.1. Lineage (NCBI taxonomy): Bacteria > Bacillati > Actinomycetota > Actinomycetes > Mycobacteriales > Mycobacteriaceae > Mycobacterium > Mycobacterium kiyosense. The sequence continues at coordinate 1,731,219 of AP025179.1, read as the reverse complement.
AATCGACAACGGTCACAACGTCATTGGCGACCAACACCTCCAGCGCCGACACCCACGCCGGCTCGGACAGCCCGTGGGTGTCCCGGCCGATGAACAACGGCCCCGTCACCCCCTGCGCGGTGCGGTGCTCGACGATCGCCTGGGTGGTCGCCAGAATGTGCGCTTCGTTGAACGCGCCGTTCAACGCCGACCCGCGGTGACCCGACGTGCCGAACACCACCTGCTGGGCGACCTCGTCGGGATCGGGCACCACCGAGTAGTACGCAGTCACCAGGTGGGGCAGGTCGACGAGGTCTTCGGGCTGGGCCGGTTGACCGGCGCGCGGGTGAGCCATGGGACCAATTCTGCCCATACGCCGCACCGCGCCCTACGCTACGTAGGCGCACAGTTGAAATACCGAAGGGAAACAACCGGTGGCACGCCACGACTATCGGGAGCTGGCCGCGATCTTCGCCGGCGGAGCCCTGGGGTCGCTGGCCCGCGCGGCGCTGGCCACCCTCGCCGTCCCCGATCCGGCGCGCTGGCCGTGGCCGACGTTCACCGTCAACATCCTGGGCGCCTTCCTGGTCGGCTATTTCACCACCCGATTACTCGAACGACTGCCGCTGTCCAGCTACCGGCGCCCGATGCTGGGCACCGGATTGTGCGGCGGGCTGACCACCTTCTCCACCATGCAGGTCGAGACGGTCAGGATGGTCCAGCACGGCCATTGGGTGCTGGCCGTCACCTACACCGTCGTCAGCATCGTGCTCGGCCTACTGGCGGTGTATCTGGCCACCGCCCTGGTACGCCGGGTGCGCTTGCGATGACGACGGCTCTGGTCTGGCTCGGGGTCATGCTGATCGGGGGCGTCGGCTCGGTATCGCGGTTTCTGGTGGATCGCACCGTTGCCCGCCGCGTGGCCCGCCCCTTCCCGTACGGCACGCTCACGGTGAACGTCACCGGCGCCGCACTGCTCGGCTTTCTGGCCAACCTGGCGTTGCCCAAAGATGTCGCGCTGCTGGCCGGCACCGCGTTCGTCGGCGCCTACACCACCTTTTCCACCTGGATGCTGGAAACCCAGCGGCTCAGCGAAGAACGACAGTTGTTCGCGGCGTGCGCCAATCTCGCCGTCAGTGTCGTCCTCGGGTTGGCCGCGGTACTGCTAGGGCAATGGATCGCAGAGCTGATATGAGCGAGCAGAGCCTCAAACTCACCGCCTATTTCGGCGAACGCGAGCGAGTGGTCGGCGAACCGAGGCGATTCCTGGCCGATGGCCTGCTGGACCTGTTCGGCTCGCGGGACATCGCTACTAGCGTAATGCTGCGTGGCATAACAAGTTTCGGGCCGAAGGGCGATCTGCGCAGCGACAGTTCGCTGAGCCTGTCCGAGGATCCCCCGGTCACGATCGCCGCCGTCGACGTCGAGTCGAAGATCCGTGCGGTGGTCGAGCAAACGATGGCGATGACCGGTCGCGGCCTGGTGACGCTGGAACGTGCGCGACTGGTCACCAAAGACAGTGGCACCGACGCCTTCAGCGAAATCGACAGCCGGACCGGCGACGCCGCCAAAATGACCGTGTACGTCGGCCGTCAGGTACGGGTTCTCGGAGCGCCGGCCCACTACGCGATCTGCGAACTGCTGTATCGACACGGATTCGCCGGTGCAACAGTGCTTCTCGGTGTCGACGGAACAGTGCACGGCCAGCGCCAACGGGCCAGGTTCTTCGGCCGCAACGTCAACGTGCCGCAAATGATCATTGCCGTCGGGTTGCCGCAGCAGGTGTCGGCGGCCGCAACCGAACTGGCCGAACTGCTGACTAATCCCCTGCTCACCATCGAACGGGTGCGTCTGTGCAAACGTGACGGTGAATTGTTCGCCCGCCCACAGGAACTGCCGCCGACCGACAGCCAGGGGCGCACGCTGTGGCAGAAGCTGATGGTGCACACCGCCGCGACGGGCCACGACGGGGAGCAACCGATCCACCGCGCCATTATCCAGCAGCTGATGCAATCCCACGCGGCGCGCGGGGCCACGGTGCTGCGTGGCACCTGGGGCTTCTACGGCGACCATAAACCGCACGGGGACAAGCTATTCCAGCTTGCCCGCCAGGTTCCGGTGACGACGATCGTCGTCGACACACCCCAGGCCATCGCCCGCAGCTTCGACATCATCGACGAACTCACCACCCACCACGGACTGGTCACCAGCGAAATGGTGCCGGCCGCGATGACGGTGGACGGGCCCGGACACCGGCCTGAAACTTCACTGGCCGAGTACGACTACTGAGTGCCGAGCCCAACAGCGACGAAAGGACCGCGCGTGACCGCTTCCCTGTCGGTGCCCCAGACCTGGGACGACATCACCCCCGCGTGGATGACGGAGGCGCTGGCCAACCGGCATCCGGGCGCGCGGGTCGAGTCGGTCATCGTGGCCGGCCGCGACGACGGCACCAACCGGCGCGCCCGGCTCGCTCTCACCTACTCGTCGGGCACCGGACCGGCGACGGTGTTCGCCAAGGCCGCCGACCCCGCGCACAAAGAGATGATCCGGATGACCAGCGGTATGTTCCACGAACCGCGGCTGTTCACGTGCGGCGTGGAACTGCCTGTGGAACATCCCGTCGTCTATACCGCGCTGATCGACGAGGACGACTACGACTTCGTGATGATCATGGAGGATCTCACCGCACGCGGCGCCGACCCGCGCGACGCGACCCGGCCGATGTCGGTCGAGCAGGTCGCTTCGGGCATCAGGGGTTTGGCCCGCATGCACGGCCGCTTCTGGGGCGACCGGCTGCGGCAATACCCCGAGCTGAACTGGCTCGAACCATATCTGCCTTGGGACGGAATGCAATACGCGCCGCTGCATGAAGCGAAGTCACGGCTGGGCGACGAGGCTCCGCCCGCGGTGCTGGAAATGAGTATCGACGATCTCATCGAAGCAACCTGGAAGCCGTACATCCGCACCCTCACCGCCGGGCCGCAGACGCTGCTGCACGGCGACCCGCACATCGGCAACACCTATCTGCTGCCCGGCGGAGAGGTGGGGTTCCTGGATTGGCAGGTTGCCCGGCACGGCAACTGGTCGCTGGATGTGGGTTATTTTCTGCAGGGCGCCCTGACCATCGAAGACCGGCGCAGCAGCGAACGTGAACTCCTGGAACAGTATCGCGCGTCGCTCGGGCTGCCCGGGCCGGAGATGCCGAGCAGCGACGAGGTCTGGCTGCGCTACCGGGCGTCGGTGGCACACGGGTTGGCCATCTGGCTGTGCACGGCCAGCGCCGGCGACCTGTGGCAGCGCCCGGACATCGCCGTCGCACTGGCGCAACGCTATTCGGCGGCCTACGCCGACCTGGACACCGCGCGGGGGCGCTGGCCGAGATCACCGGCGCTCAGTAGTGGTAGGTGTCCGACGGCGCCGGTGAATGCACCTGGTCGTCCTCGAACTCCGAGGGCACGATCCCGTAGGACCGGGCCAGGTCGAGGATCTTGGTCGCCCGCGCGATGCGGGGCAGGTCCGAGCCGTTGCGGATCTCTCCCCCCGTCACGTTCGAACTCGGCGAAAAACTCTTTCGCCCAACCGATTTCCTCTTGTGAAGGCGACAAACCCTCGTTCACCACCGCACACTGGTCCGGCGACAGGCAGATCTTGCCGGTCATCCCGAACTCGACCGAGACGGCGGACGCCTCGATCAGCTTGAGCGGATTGGAACCGATGGTCGGCCCGTCGATCGCGCTGGGCAGACCGGCGGCCTTGGCCGCGATGGTGAACCGGGACCGTGCGTAGGCCAGCGTCGCGGGTTCCTCGCCGAAACCGGTGTCGCGCCGGAAGTCCCCGATTCCGAACGCCAGCCGGAAAGTGCCTTTGGCGGAGGCGATCTCGGTGATGCGCTCCAGCCCGCGCGCGGTTTCCACCAATGCCACGATCGGCACGTTGGGTAGCCGCTTGGCGGTCTCGGTGACGTGGTCGACGGACTCGACCATCGCCAGCATCACGCCACCCACCGAGGTATTCGCCAGCTGCGCGAGATCCTCGGCCCACCATGGAGTGCCGAAGCCGTTGATCCGCACCCAGTCGTCGTTGCCTTCGGACAGCCACCGCACCACGTTGTCGCGGGCCGTCACCTTGTCCTTGGGCGCCACCGCGTCCTCGATGTCCAACACCACGATGTCCGCCCGCGAATGCGACGCGGCCTCGAATCTGTCGGCGTGCGTCCCGTTGACCAGCAGCCAACTGCGCGCCAGGACGGGGTCGATGCGCGAGCCGATGTCGGCGGGGTGTGTGGTGTCGGTGCTGACCTGTTCGTACACGCCCCTAACCGTAGCGACAGCTAGAGCTGGGCCCAGACCGACTTCGACTTCATGTACATCTCGATGCCTTCCCGGCCGAACTCCTGACCCCAGCCCGACTGCTTGTGTCCGCCGAACGGCACATCGTGGTCGAACACCAATTGGCAGTTCACCTGCACGCTGCCCGCCTGCAGCCGCTTGACGATCCGGTGGGCCCGGCCCAGATTCTCCGTCCAGGCGGTAGCCGCCAGCCCGTAGGTGGTGTCGTTCGCCATAGCAACGGCCTCGTCTTCGTCATCGAACGGCAGGATGCTGACCACCGGCCCGAAGATCTCCTGCTGGTAGAGCCGCATGCCGGGATCGACGTTGGTGAGCACGGTCGGATGCACGAAGTACCCTTTGCGGTCCAAGCGGTAGCCGCCGGTGACCACCTCGACGCCGTCGCTCTTGCCTTCGTCGATGAAGCCCATCACCCGGGTCAGCTGCTTCTGGCTGATCAGCGGCCCGCTGACGCAGCCCTCCTCGCTGGGTGCGCCCAGCTTGAAGGTGTCGGCCATCATCGCGATGCCTTCGACCACACGGTCGTACACGCCGCGCTGGGCGAAGATCCGCGACCCGCACACGCAGCCCTGGCCGGAGTGTACGAAGATGCCCAGCGACGCCATCAGGATGGCCTTGTCCATGTCGGCGTCGTCGAAGATCAGCACCGGCGACTTCCCGCCGAGTTCGAGCGTGACCTTCTTCAGGTTTCCGGCGGAAGCGCGCACGATCTCCTTACCGACCTCGGTGGAGCCGGTGAACGCAACCTTCTGGACATCGGGATGCGCGGTGATCGCCGCCCCCGCGGTGTGGCCGTAGCCGGTCAGCAGGTTGGCGACGCCGTCGGGCACGCCCGCCTGGTGGATCAACCGGTCCAGCAGCAGCGCCGACAGCGGCGTCTCCTCTGCCGGTTTGACCACCATGCTGCAGCCGGCCGCCAGCGCCGGAGCCAGCTTTGCGCTCGCATTGAAGATCGGGCCGTTCCACGGGAAGATCAGCCCCACCACGCCGTAGGGCTCTTTGAGCGTGTAGGCGTGCATGTTGACGAAAGCGTCGGTCGCGATGCCGTCGGTCTTGACGTCGTAGGCGACGCCGTTGATCTTCGAACACCAGCCGGCGTAGTAGCGGAAGAACTCCGAACACGTGGACATCTGCAACTGCGCCTGCATCAACGGCATGCCGGTGTTCAGCGAATCGAGCTGGGCGAATTCCTCGGCGTGCTCGTCGATCAAATCCGCGATGCGCCACATGATCTTGGCCCGTTGCCGGCCCGGCAGCTCCGACCACACACCCGACTCGAAGGAGGCCTTCGCCCGCGCAACGGCCTCGTTGACCGCTTCTTGGCCGCAGTCGGTGAACTCGGTGATCCGCTCTTCGGTCGCCGGGTCGATGACCGGAATGACATCGCCGGTACCCGGGCGGTCGCGAAGCTCGTCCAGCACTGCCTGCAGGGTCATCGTCGATCCCTTCCATCATCGGATGCTGAGCACTTGCTTAGCATTATCGATAGTGTGGGGTCAAGGCGGCGCTCGCCGAACCCCGTTCGACATTTTCCTCGCCGAAAGGTGCTTGGATGTCGAGGTGGCAGCCATCAGCCGGAGCCGGACCATAGCGGCACCTCCCCAGCAGATCTGGGATGTCCTGGCCGACTTCGGTCACCTGAGCAGCTGGGCCGACGGCGTCGACCACTCCTGTGTGCTCAACAGGGGCCCGGACGGCAATCCCGTGGGCACCACCCGCCGCGTACAGGTGGGTCCCAATGCGCTGGTGGAACGCATCACTGAGTTCGATCCGCCCGTCGCCCTCGCCTATCAGATCGACGGCCTGCCCAAAAGGTTGGGCACGGTCACCAACCGCTGGACACTACGCCCGTCGGGACCGGAAACCCTGGTCAGCTTGGACACCAGCGTCGAGGTCGGCGCAAGCCGGCCCGCCCGGATGGCCGAGTGGGTGACGCTGCGCGTCCTGGCCAAGCAATCCGACAAGCTGCTCGCCGGGCTGGCACGACGATTGGAGACCACCCATGTCTGAGCGCCCCGACATCGTCATCCTGATGACCGACGAGGAACGCGCGATCCCGCCCTACGAATCGGCCGAGCTGCGGGACTGGCGGCAGCGCACCCTGACCGGGCGTCGGTGGTTCGACGAGCACGGCGTCAACTTCACCCGCCACTACACCGGGTCGCTGGCCTGCGTGCCGAGTCGTCCCACGATCTTCACCGGCCACTATCCCGACCTGCACGGCGTCACCCAGACCGACGGCATCGGCAAGCGCTTCGACGATTCGCGGCTGCGCTGGCTGCGCGCCGGCGAGGTACCCACCCTGGGCAACTGGTTCCGGGCGGCCGGCTATGACACCCACTACGACGGCAAGTGGCACATCTCGCACGCCGACCTCGAGGACCCCGAAGACCGGTGGCCCGCTGGCCACCAACGACGACGACGGCATCGTCGACCCAGACGCGGTTCAGCGTTACCTCGATGCCGATCCCCTTGCCCCATATGGCTTTTCGGGCTGGGTAGGCCCGGAGCCGCACGGCGCGGGCGACGCCAACAGCGGCTACCGACGCGACCCGCTGATCGCCGACCGCGTGGTGGCCTGGCTGGAAGACCGCTACGCCCGGCGCCGGGCCGGGGGACCCGGCCGCCCAGCGGCCGTTTCTGTTGGTGGCCAGCTTCGTCAACCCGCACGACATCGTGCTGTTCCCGGGCTGGGTGCTGCGCTGCCCCGTGCAGCCGTCGCCGGTGGACCCGCCGCCGGTCGCGGCCGCGCCCACCGCCGAGGAAGACCTCTCCGCCAAACCGGCCGCGCAGATCGCGTTCCGCGAGGCCTACTACTCCGGCTACGGCCCGTCACCGGCGGTCAGCCGCACCTACAAGCGCGGCGCGCAGCGCTACCGCGACCTCTACTACCGGCTGCACGCCGAGGTCGACGGGCCGATCGACCGAGTGCGCCGCGCCGTCACCGAGGGCGGCTCCGAGGACGCCGTGCTGGTGCGCACGTCCGATCACGGCGACTTGCTGGGGGCGCACGGCGGACTGCATCAGAAATGGTTCAACCTCTACGACGAGGCCACCCGGGTGCCGTTCGTCGTCGCCCGTATCGGTACGAAAGCCACTGCGCCGCGGTCAGTTTCGGCGCCGACGTCGCACGTGGACCTGGTGCCGACGCTGCTGAGCGCGGCCGGTATCGACGTCGATTCCGTGGCGGCGGAGCTGGCCGAGTCGTTCTCCGAGGTTCACCCACTGCCGGGGCGGGACCTGATGCCGGTGGTGGCGGGGGCAGCGGCCGACGAGGATCGCGCGGTCTATCTGCTGACGCGTGACAACATGCTGGAAGGCGACTCCAGCGCTTCGGCATTTGCCCGCATGCTCGGCAGAAACGCGAACCCGCCTGCGCCGCTTCGCATCAAGTTGCCAGCCCATGTCGCGTCCAACTTCGAGGGCCTGGTGGTCCGCGTCGACGACGCCGACGGCGGGGCCGGCCACCTGTGGAAACTGGTGCGCACCTTTGACGACCCGGGCACCTGGACCGAGCCCGGCGTGCGCCACTTGGCCGCCAACGGAATCGGCGGCGAAGCCTACCGAACCGATCCGATCGACGACCAGTGGGAACTCTACGACCTGACGAATGACCCGACAGAAGCCCAAAACCGTTGGGACGAGCCGCAACTGCACGACCTGCGTCAGCACCTACGGATGCAGCTCAAGCAGGCCAGGGCGGCGTCGGTGCCCGAACGCAATCAGCCGTGGCCGTACGCCGACCGCCAGCCCGCCGTCGGCGAAAGCCTGGTGCGGCGCGTGTTCGGCCGCTTCCACCGCTGAACAACGCACCCAGCAGGAATGGGGCCCGGCGGCCCGGACACTCAGGTGGCCGGTACAGGTACCGCACCGTCCGCGGCACGTTGTTGCTGTGCGGCGCAGAGGATCGACCCAGCGGTGCGAAACGGCGTGCTTTCCTGCTCGGCGAGGGCGATGGGAAGGTTCGCAGCGCGACGCAGCACCATCATCGCCAGTGCGCTGTTGGTGGTGTACGGCACGATCAATACGTTGGCACAACCTTTTTCGCTCTGCAGGACGATCACATGTTGGTTCTTGTGCTGCCAACCTTGCCAATTCAAGTCTGGTGGCCGCTGCAGGTGCGGCCAGTTGATGGTGATTCCGCAGATTTCGCCGAGCCGGGAGCCCAGGGCTGCGACGAGATCGGGCAATTCGCCACTGATCCGATCGGTCCGGGGCCACCATGCGCCGTCGATGTCACGCCCGAGTTCGCCGGCCAGGGTGAGCCGGATGGGGGTGGCGCGGCGTCGCCCGCTCAACGGGTAAGTCACCGGATCGCTGCGATCAGCGGCGCGCACATCAGCTGGCGCGAATGCGGAGTTCTCACGGGTGCTATTCCTTCACGGTCGAACTCGACCGTCCCACGGGTGCGGGACGACGGAGGAATCACATTGCCCGTGGGCCTGATCCACAGCAGACCACCGCTGACAACGAAACGGCTCGCTGCTGATGGTACGCCATCGCCGCAACCCCGACCGCGATGGGCCGCTTCGCACATCGGGGGTAAAGTAGCGGCAACAACGATGAGGACGGGTAGAGATGGTTATCGAAAATTGGTCCGACGCGCCCGAAATTCATCCATCGGAAATCCGAGTCGGCGACACGATCGGCACGCTGCGCCCCACCGAATTGCGTTACGTGGTCAAGATGATCAGCGGTCCGCAGACCGGACCGAAGAAATGGACGTTCTTCGGCAGCGACACCCACGGCCAGCAGCACAACGGCACGTTCGGCGACCACGACCTGGTTCGCCGGTACGCCAAGGCTTCGTGACCTCCTACTGAAAAGCCTTCTCGAACAAGGAGATAAGGATTTCCAAGTTCTCGCTGCCCGAAGAGGCGCCCCAGGGCCTTGCGTCACCGGTGACGACCAAAGTGATGAAGTACGCCGCCAAGGCGCACGTCGCGGTGTTCAAACTGACCAACGGCCGGGTCGGCAACAAGTGGCGGATCGGGGCCGGTTTCCATAAGCCGGTGCCGACACTGTTGCTCGAGCACCGCGGCCGCAAATCCAACAAGCTGTTCACCACCCCCCTGGTGTATCTGCAGGACGGCGACGACTACGTGATCGTCGCGTCGCAAGGCGGTCACCCGAAGAATCCGCAGTGGTACTTCAACCTCAAGACACACCCCGCGACCCGGGTACACGTGCCGGGCCGGCGCAACATCGAGGTTTCCGCGCACGTCGCCACGCCTGCGGAGCGTGCCGCACTGTGGCCGAGATTGGTCGATCTCTATGCCGACTTCGCGAAGTATCAGCATTGGACGGAGCGCGAGATTCCGGTCGTCATTCTTTCGCCGCGTTAGCCGTCAACCGGAATAGCGCGCGATCCAGCGTCGGCAAGATCTCGGTGATGGCGATCTCGCCCGCGGCGAACCGTGCCACCAGGCCATAGGCGAGATTGGACACGATCGGCGGCAGTTCTTCGACCAGCTCGGGGTCCGCGCCGGCGAGTACGGCGGCCGTGGCCGGGATGACCGCATCGACGCCCCGGGTCACCAACCGCTGCCCACCGGGCGCCGAGCGTGCCCGGAAGTAGGCCCGCAGCATGTCCGGATGGCGTTCCCACGGTTCGAAGATCGTCCGGAACACTCGCATCAGCCCGGCGTAGACCGATTCGTCCGGATCGGGTGTCAGGCCCGCCAGCGCCGCGTACCGGTTCTCCTCCATCCAGCATTCAAGAGCGGCCAGGATCAGTGCGTCACGGGTGGGAAAACGCTTGTAGATGGTCGCCAGTGAGGTGCGTGCCCGCTTGGCGACCTCACGCAGCTGCACGGCGTCGTAGCCGTCGGTTTCCAGGATGTCCACGACGATCTCGATGATGCGGTCGTGACGGCTCTCCGAGCCGCCGGTGACCGCTTCAGCGCTTGCCACACTCATCCTTGCCTTCGTCGGGTAACACGGTTACGGTACCTGCAGTAACAAGGTTACTCAACGGCTCAACGAGGAGGACACCATGCCCGGCCGAGTTGCAGGCAAGGTCGCATTCGTCACCGGCGCGGCGCGCGGGCAAGGCCGCAGTCACGCATTGCGGCTGGCGCAGGAGGGTGCCGACATCATCGCGGTCGATATCTGTCAGCCGTTCGACAACTCCCCGGCGCCGGCGTCGACGCCCGAAGACCTGGCCGAGACGGCAGCTCTGGTCAAGGGCCTGAACCGGCGGATCGTCACCGCCGAAGTCGACGTCCGCGACTACGACGCGCTCAGGGCGGCGGTTGACGCCGGGGTCGAGCAACTCGGCCGGCTGGACATCGTCGTGGCCAACGCCGGTATCGGCACCGTTGCTCCCCGCCTGGACCGGATGGACGAGGACCTCTGGCAGCAGATGATCGACGTCAACCTCAGCGGTGTCTGGAAGTCGGTCAAAGCGGCCGTTCCGCATCTGCTGGCGGCGGGAGGTGGCTCGGTCGTGCTGACCAGTTCGGTTGCCGGACTCAAGGCCTACGCGCACACCGGCCACTACAACGCCGCCAAGCACGGCGTGGTGGGGCTGATGCGGTCCTTCGCAGTCGAATTGGGGCCCAGGAACATTCGGGTGAACACGGTCCATCCCACCCACGTAAACACCCCACTGCTCATCAACGAGCAGACGTTTCACCTCTTCCGGCCCGACCTGCAAAACCCCGGGCCCGACGACCTCGCCCCGATCTGCCAAAGCTTCCACATCCTGCCCATCCCCTGGGTCAACGCCGAGGACATCAGCAACGCGGTGCTGTTCCTGGCCTCCGACGAAGCGCGTTACATCACCGGAGTCACCCTGCCCGTGGACGCAGGAAGCTGCCTGAAATGACCACGACGCACGACACCGACGTCTACTACGACCCCTACGACGTCGACATCGTCGCGAACCCCTACCCCACCTATGCCCGGTTGCGCGACGAGGCTCCGCTCTATCACAACGAGCGCTACAACTTCTGGGCGATCTCGCGGCACACCGATGTCGAAGCGGCACTGTCGAATTGGGAGACGTTCTCCAACAGCCGCAGCGACATCCTGGAGCTCATCCAGTCGAAATTCGACATGCCGCCCGGGGTGATGATGTTCGAGGACCCACCGAAGCACACCATGTTGCGCGGCGTCATGTCCCGGGTGTTCACGCCGCGACGGATGGCCGCGATCGAGGACCAGATCCGGCGCTACTGTGTGCGCTGCCTGGACCCCCTGGTCGGTTCGGACAGTTTCGACATCATCGCCGAACTGGCGTCGATGATGCCGATGCGGGTGATCGGCATGCTGCTGGGCATTCCCGAGGAAGAGCAGATCGGCGTGCGCGACGCCAACGACGCCAACCTGCGCACCAGAGCCGGAACACCGATGAAAGTGGCCGATCCCGAGGCGATCGCCGATGGGCGCATCTACGCCGACTACGTGGACTGGCGCGCCAAGAACCCCTCCGACGACCTGATGACCGCACTGCTCAACGTCGAATTCGAGGACGAGCACGGTGTGCTGCGAAAGCTGACTCGCACGGAGGTTCTGCACTACACCCAGGTGGTGGCGGGTGCCGGCAACGAGACGACGGGCCGGTTGATCGGCTGGCTGGCCAAGGTCTTGGCCGAACATCCTGACCAGCGCCGCGAAATCGAGCGGGACCGTTCACTGTTGACCCGCGCGGTCGACGAGACGTTGCGCTTCGAGCCCACCGGCCCGCACGTGGGGCGCTACACCATCCGGGACTTCGAGCTCTACGGCACCACGGTGCCGAAAGGCAGTGCCATCCTGTTGCTGTTCGGTGCGGCCAACCGGGATCCGTTGCGCTACAAGGATCCCGACACCTTCAACCTGCACCGCGACAACATCTCGCATCTCACCTTCGGCAAGGGCGTGCACTACTGCCTGGGCGCCAACCTGGCGCGGCTGGAGGGCCGGGTCGCGCTCGACGAACTGCTGAACCGCTGGCCCGAATGGGAGGTCGACTACGAAAGCCTCAGGCTGGCACCGACATCCACCGTCCGCGGGTGGGAGCGGCTGCGCATCAAGGTCTGATCCGCTTCGGCCGGAAAGGTCACCTGGCTGAGGGGATCAGCGCGGCTCGATCGATCGCCACGCGACGCGAGCTTGGCGTGGGACTCACCCGCGCAGAAAAGGACCGTTCTCGACGGCGGCCACGGGCTGCCGCCATGAGAAGGTGGCACTCATGCAGAACCCGTTCGCAGACGCGGTGCGCGGCCGGTTAGGCCGGCGCGCGCCCTCGGTCCACGGCCGCGAAGAGTTCGAGGACGCCGAGACCCAGTTCGAGGACGAGGAAACCAAAGCCACCGACGCCGCGCTGGACACCGTCGACCTGCCGTCCGCCGATCCGGTGCTGCTGCTGCAGAAGATGGAGAACCGGCTGGTCCGCCACCATCTGGCCAACGACGTGCTCAATGCGGACCAGCTGCGTCGGCTGCGCTACATCCTCAACTTCGCCCGGCTCGGCGACTTCGAACCCGGGGCGGCCGGACCCGGTGGGCAGCGTGGGCGCGGCGACGTGTCGGTGGGCGCGGAGATCGGCCCGTGGCGCTCCCGCGTGGTCGACTCGCTGTTCGAGCCGCTGCGCGAGGAGCCCGACCCGGTCAAGGCCTTGACGGCGGCGCGCGCCGTGCTGGACGCGTTGAGCGACGACCAGGACGACCAGCGGTGCGTCCTGATCGATCGGCACCGCAACGACTTCTCCGCCGCCGAACTCGACGCCGAGGTCGGTTACAAGAAGCTCGTCACGATCATGGGCGGTGGCGGCGGCGCCGGCTTCGTCTACATCGGCGGCATACAGCGGCTGCTGCAGGCCGACCAGTTGCCCGACTACATCATCGGGTCGTCGTTCGGATCGATCATCGGCAGCCTGGTCGCCCGCGAACTGCCGGTGCCGGTCGACGAGTACATCGCCTGGGCCAAGACGGTGTCCTACCGGGCCATCCTGGGACCCGAGCGGCTGCGCCGCCGGCACGGCATGGCCGGCCTGTTCGCATTGCGTTTCGACAAGTTCGCCCAGGCACTGCTCAGCCGCGAGGACGGCGAACGCATGCGGATGTCGGACCTGGCGATCCCCTTCGACGTGGTGATCGCCGGGGTGCGCAAGCAGCCGTACGCCGCGCTGCCGTCGCGCTTCCGCCGCCCCGAGCTGGCCGCGCTGCAAGGGCGGGCACTTCCGTTCCGGCCCATCGGGGCCGGGCCGGTGGTTGCGGCGCGTATGTGGCGGGTCGCGGCGTTCATCGACCTGCGGGTGGTCAAACCCATCGTGGTCAGCGGCGACGATCCCGCGCTGGACTTCGACGTGCTCGACGCGGCTTCCTTCTCCTCAGCGATTCCCGGTGTGCTGCACCATGAATCGAGCGATCCACGGATGGTGCCCCTGCTCGACGAGTTGTGCGCCGAACGCGACATCGCCGCCCTCGTCGACGGCGGAGCGGCCAGTAACGTACCGGTCGAGCTGGCCTGGAAGCGGGTACGCGACGGCAAGCTAGGCTCCCGCAACGCCTGCTATCTGGCGTTCGATTGTTTTCACCCGCAATGGGATTCGCGACACCTGTGGATGGCCCCGATCCTGCAGGCGATCCAGCTGCAGATGCTGCGGAATCTGCCCTACGCCGATCGCCTGGTGCGGTTTGAGCCCACCCTGTCACCGCTTAACCTGGCCCCTTCCGCGGCGGCCATTGACCGCGCGTGTCGATGGGGACGCAACAGCGTCGAGCAGGCCCTGCCGATCACCACCGCCCTGTTGCGGCCGACCTGGTGGGAGGGTGACGCGCCCGCGGCCACCCGGGCGGGCCAGCATCAACGGGCAAAGTCGGCGGCGTCGTCGATGAGTTCGGTGATGGCCGCCATCCAGGCACCGGGCGGCCGGTTGGCCCGGTGGCGCGACCGCCACCTGACCTGAAGCACCAACAGCCGCGGACTACGATGACGTCATGGTCGACCCGGTCGGGGGCGCCGACTCCAACACCGGCGCCAATGCGGATTCGTCGAGTTTGGCGTGGTCAAGCGGCACCGAGGTCCCCGACATCCAGAGCACGCCAGCGGGTGACGCACGGGATTCCCGCGATGTCCCCGCGGCCGAACCCGCCGTCGTCGAGCAGTCCTGGGGCACCGCCTGGGGCCGAGCCCTGGCGGTGCTGCTGATCTGTCTGGGTCTGGCAGCGGTCATCGTGGTAGCAGGTCTGCTGCTGGCCAGCAACGACTCGACGCCGACCGTCACCGCGACACAACCCACCAGCAAGGCGCCGCAGGCGCCGGCCACCACCACCGAGATCGTCTCCACACCCGAACAGGACCGCCGGTTCATCGCGGCCCTGAACGAAAAGGGCATCGTCTTCAAGAACCCCGATGCCGCCGTCGCCAACGGCAAGGCGGTGTGCCAGAGCTTCGCGGCGAATCTTTCGCTGGAGCAGGTGGTGGCGCAGTTCCAGCAGGTCAGTCCCGACTTCAGCGATCACGCCGACGACATCGTCGCGGTGTCGGTTCGTGCCTACTGTCCGCAGTACAGCAAGCTCGTCGCAGGAATCTAGGAAGCGCCGCGGCACGCTCTCAGCCGGCAGCCGCCCGGAAGGCGCTGACCAGCTCCGCCAACACGGCGCGCGCCTGCGCGGGATCAGCGGGCAGCGACCCGCTGAACCGGATGTCGGTGGCGCCGTCGGCCACCAGCTGCGGAATTACGGCGACCGAGGCCCGCACGTCGATGGAGCGATCCGCACCGCGCACCAGCCCTGCCGAGCCCTGAACCTGAAGGCCGTCCGGGTCTCCCCCGGCGTCGGCGATCGCCTGCCTCATCGCCGGGATCGAACCCTTGAGGTCGGTGATGGCCGGACCCCATGGGATCCAACGATTTCCGAACCGGCTCAACCGTCGGGCCACCGCCGGGTTGACCGTTCCGCTGACCCAGATCGGCACGCCGCCGGGCTGCACCGGCTTGGGCATCTGATGGATGCCGTCGAAGGTCAGCTCGGGCGAGCTGTAGGAGGCGCGCTGCTGGGTCCACAATGTCCGGCACACTTCCAGAGTGTGGTCGAGCAGCCGCCCGCGGCGCTGGAACGGCAACCCGGTGGCTTCGTATTCCTCACGCTGCCAACCTATTCCGACGCCGAGGTCGACCCTCCCGCCGGACAGGGCGTCCATGGTGGCCAATTGCTTGGCCAGCACTGCCGGCCGGCGCAGCGCGGCGAGCAGCACGCCGGTCCCCAACCGGATCCGGCTGGTGGTGGCCGCCACCGCGGTCAGGAAGATCAGCGGCTCCATCCACTCGCCGTCCGGTCCCGTCGGCTGCTTGCCGCCGATCGTTCCGCCCACCGCCGGGTCGGCGTAGGCGGACAGGTTCTCCCCGAAGACGACGTGGTCGGACACCACGACGCGGTCGACACCCACGGCGTCCATGACTCGCACGGTCTCCAGTGTCGTGTTCCAGTCGGTGCCGGCGTGGTCGCTGAAGTTACGCACATACAGCGAGAGTTTCGGACGATCCGTCATGAGGCAGTTCCCGTCGCGTGTCGAGCATTCCGGTAGGCCCCACGCTAGTGGGCGAACTCCGTCGCCTCCGCCGCCGGGGCGGGATCGTCGACACGCGATTCGCCGTCCGACGCGACCGCAACCTACAGCATGCATGTTGTTATGATCCGGGCACGTTCAGGCGCGGCAACGGCGAGAGGGCACGTCCATGAAAACCAGGGGTGCGGTGCTGCACGGGGTAGGCATGGACTGGGAGGTATCCGACATCGAACTGGACCCGCCGCACGCCGGCGAGGTACTGGTCAAGATGGCGTTCGCCGGTGTCTGCCATTCCGACGCGCATTTCGCCACCGGCGATGCGGTGCCCACCAAGGAGATGGAAGACATGATGCGCGCCGCGGGCCAGCGGGTGCCGGACTGGTTTCCGTTGCTCGGCGGGCACGAAGGCGCAGGCGTCATCGCAGCAGTGGGACCCGAGGTGCGAACGGTCAAACCCGGTGACCACGTGGCGTTCTCGTTCCTGCCGGCCTGCGGAGATTGCCGTTGGTGCGCCTCTGGGCACACCTATCTCTGCGACGTGGGTGCCGAGATCTACAGCACCGGCATGACCACCGACGGCACCCCGCGCCGCCATCTCGGGGACGCGGACCTGATGGCCATGATGCAGGTCGGTACGTTCGCCGAGTACGTCGTGGCCTCCGAGCGCTCCGTGGTCAAGGTGCACGATTGGATACCGCTGGAGGTTGCCTCGCTGGTTTCCTGTGGTGTGACAACGGGATTCGGCTCCGCTGCAGTGGCCGCGGGCACCAGGGTCGGCGAAACGGTGGTCGTCGTCGGAGTGGGTGGCGTCGGCATGAATGCGGTCCAGGGGGCACGCGCGGCGGGCGCCAAGCACGTCGTCGCGGTCGATCCGGTCGAGTTCAAGCGGGAAGTGGCACCGTCGTTCGGCGCCACCCACACCGCGATCGACATCATCGCGGCGCTGGACCTGGTCAAGGAGATCACCTGGGGTGTGATGGCCGACCGGGTCATCCTGACGCCGGGGGTGGTACCGGCGGACATGGTGATCCTGGCGATGATGCTGGTGCGCAAGGGCGGTACATGTGTGATCACCGGGGTGGCCAAGACCACTGACCTGATGGTGCCGCTGTCGATGACCGACATGGTGTATTCCTGCAAGACGCTCAAGGGTGCCCTGTACGGCGAGATGAACCCCAGGGAAGCCATGCCGATGCTGTTGTCGATGTATGAGGCCGGCGCTCTCAAACTCGACGAACTGATCACCGCGCGCTACAAGCTGGACGACGTCAACGTGGCGATGAAGGACTTGCAGTCCGGGCAGAACATCCGTGGCGTGATCGATTTCGCGCTGACCTGATTCGTGCGGCGTACGCCCTCCCCGTTTCGCCGGTGTTTCCTGCTTGAGTCGAACCTGTTGCGCGACATTGCCGTTGGCTGCTCATTGTCGCCGTTCCGGTGGCACGATGCGGTGCGGTGACCGATAGTCATAGCGACAGCAAAGAATTTGAGTGAAACGCAGGTATCGGCGCGCCATGGTCACAGCGATGAATATCAAGGCCCACAACAATTCGGCGGCAGCGCCGGACGAGGTCTTCCACCGCGAGATCATCGTCAGCGGCGACGACACGCTGTCGAAGACCATTGCCGAGGAACTCCGCGGCGCCGGGGCCCGGATCGTCAAGATCAATACCGCCGCCGACCTGCTCGGCGCCGGCGTGCACCGTGCCCGCGCGGTCGTCTGCGCCGGCCCCAACGATGCCGAAAACCTCGAAATCGCCTTGCTGGCACGAGAATACAGCCCCACCGTGCGGGTGGTGGCCCGGCTGGCCAACGACGTGCTGCGCGAAGCGGTGGCCGACGTCAGCGGTCCCGGTGCGATCCTGGACGTCGCCGAACTTGCCACACCGTCTCTTGTCGAGGCAGTGCTGTCGCGCAACGCGCACCAGTTCAACGCCGGCGGAATCGACTTCGTGGTCTGGGGCGCCGAGGTCCCGCACACCGGGACGCTACGGGAGATTTACGGTGACCTGGCACCGGTTGCGGTGGTCCACGGCCACAACGCGCCGGCGCCCGGCGAGGTGGCGGCCTGTCCGGGCCGGGACCTGCCCGTCTTCACCCGCGACTGGGTCTCGATGATCGGCGTCAAAGAAGAATTGGCCGCCCGCGGGATCGCGGTGCCACCCACGACCGCGACGCGTTCGCACCACTCCCGGGCCCGGCGCATGGTCGACGCCGCCCGCGCCATGCGCGACGACCTCAATCCGCTGCTGTTCCCTTCGCTGGCGCTGACGCTGTTGTTGACCCTCGGTTCGGCGGCGGTCGTGCGCTTCTCCTACCAGCACCCGCGGATGTCGTGGATCCACGCGCTGTACTTCGCCACCGAGACGATCACGACCGTGGGCTATGGCGACTTCAGCTTCGCCCAGCAGTCCACCTTCCTGCAGCTGTTCGCCATCGCGTTGATGTGGGCGGGCGTGATTGTCACCGCGATCCTGGTCGCGTTCATCGCCGATCTGCTGCTGTCGCGCCGCTTCGTCCAATTGGCCGGAATCCGGCGGGCCCGCCATCTGCGCCGCCACGTCGTGGTGGTCGGGCTCGGTTCGGTGGGCATCCGGGTGGTCACCGAACTGACCGCCGGGGGTTACGACGTCCTGGTCATCGAGCGCGACGAGAACAACCGATTCCTCTCCACCGCAGCCGAACTCGACGTGCCGGTCATCTTCGGCGACCCGACGATGCGCCGAACGCTCGAGCAGGCCCGCGTCGACCATGCCCGCGGTGTGGCGGTGGTGACCCAGGATGACATGAGCAACATCGAGACCGGCATCGTGCTGCTGGAGATCCTCGGCTCCGACACCGAGGTGCCGATCGTGATGCGGGTGCAAGGCCGCGCGCTGGGCACCGCGGTGAATCGCCGGTTCGGCTTTGAGAACGTGCGGTCCATCGTGGACCTAGCGGCCCCCTGGTTCATCGGCGCGGCGATGGGTTTGCAGGTGCTGGGCACGTTCTGGGTCGGTCAGCGCTCGTTCATGGTCGGCGGAATGCTGGTAGCGGCGGGAAGCGAGCTGGACGGACTGCGGATGATGGACCTGTCCACCCAAACCCGTGTCATCGCCATCACCAGACCGGAGGGCCCGGTCAGCCTGCGGCCGCGCCGCGATTCCCGGCTGACCGCCGGCGACACCGTCTACCTGATCGGCCCGTACCGCGAGCTGATCGCCACGCTGCGCAAGGGCCAGCCGCCGCCGCTGACGGTGATCACCGGTGAGCGCGCGGCGGCCCTGGCCGCGGCGCGCTCACCGCGCCGGCCGTCGAAGCGGCCGCCGAGGTGGGCGCAGGACGCCGAACAATGATCTCCTCAGACGTCGTAATAGAGCGCGAATTCGCCGGGCGTTGGTCGCAGGTTCAGCGGCGCGATCTCGTAGTCGCGCTTGTAGTTGATCCAGGTGGCGATCAGGTCGGGCGTGAAAACGCCTCCCTCGGTGAGGTATTCGCTGTCTTCCTCGAGTCTGTCGATCACCGCGGACAGCGAGGTGGGCGCCTGGGCGATCTCCGCGGCCTCCTCGGGCGGTAGTTCGTAGAGGTCTTTGTCGATCGGAGGCGGTGGCTCAATTTTATTCTTGATGCCGTCCAGCCCGGCCATCAACATGGCCGCGAACGACAGGTACGGGTTGCCGGATGCGTCCGGACAGCGGAACTCCAGACGTTTGGCCTTCGGGTTGGCACCGGTGATCGGGATCCGCACGCACGCAGAGCGATTGCGCTGGCTGTAGACCAGGTTGATCGGCGCTTCGTAGCCGGGCACCAACCGCTTGTAGGAGTTCACCGTCGGGTTGGTGAACGCCAGCAGCGACGGGGCGTGGTAGAGCAGACCACCGATGTAATGGCGCGCGGTGTCCGACAAACCGGCGTACCCGGACTGGTCGTACATCAGCGGCACGCCGTCCTTCCACAGCGACTGGTGGCAGTGCATGCCCGACCCGTTGTCACCGAACAGCGGCTTAGGCATGAAGGTGACGGTTTTGCCTGCCTGCCAAGCGGTTTGCTTGACGATGTACTTGTACATCTGGTGGTCGTCGGCCGCGTGCAGCAACGTGTTGAACTTGTAGTTGATCTCGGCCTGACCGCCGCTGCCAACCTCGTGATGGCCCTTCTCCAGAATGAATCCGGCGTTGGTCAGATTCGTGAGCATCTCGTCGCGCAGGTCGACGTAGTGGTCGGCGGGCGCGACCGGGAAGTAACCACCCTTCGGGCGCACCTTGTAACCCCGGTTGGGACGGCCGTCGGCCTCGGTCTCCTCCCCGGTGTTCCACCACCCGGAGGTCGCATCCACCTTGTAGAAGGAGCCGTTGATATTCGAGTCGAACTTGACCGTGTCGAAGATGTAGAACTCGGCTTCGGGGCCGAAGTAGGCGGTGTCCGCGATACCCGAGCTGACCAGATAGTTCTCCGCCTTGCGGGCTACGTTGCGCGGGTCGCGTGAGTACAACTCCAGGGTGAGCGGGTCGTGCACGAAGAAGTTCACGTTCAGCGTCTTGGCATGCCGGAACGGGTCGATGGTCGCGGTCTCGGGATCGGGCAGCAGCAACATGTCGGACTCGTGGATGGATTGGAAGCCGCGGATCGAGGAACCGTCGAAGGCCAGACCCTCCTCGAACACGTTGCCGTCGAATGCATAGATCGGAATTGTGAAGTGCTGCATGGTGCCTGGCAGGTCGCAGAAGCGCACGTCGACATACTCGACGTGTTCTTCTTCGATGAGCCTGAAGATGTCGTCGGGCGTCTTGTCGGACACGAAATGCTCCCTTGCTGTGCTCGACCTGCGCGGCACCCTCCCATTCACGCACGTCGCGGTGGTTTCTGCATGTCCAGGCGGCTCAGCTGAACCTCGCGCGCACAGCTGCGCCTTGAGCACCTTTCCGGTCGAGTTGCGCGGCAATGCCGGTACCAACTCGAGCCGCTCGGGGGTCTTGTGCCGGCTCAGCCCGAGCTGCGCACAGTGGCGTGCCAGCGACGAGAGCGTGACTTGGCTCCCGGGCTCGGCGACCACAATCGCGCAGACCCGTTCACCGGTGCGCTGATCGGGAACGCCGATCACGGCGACGTCGGCGACCGCGGGGTGGGAGGCCAGAATTCCCCTCGATCTCCAGCGCCGAGATGTTCTCGGCGTTCCGGATGATCGCGTCCTTGATGCGGCCGGTAATGCGGACGTTTCCGTCGGTGTCTAGGCGGCCCCGATCGCCGCTGCGGAACCACCCGTCGCCGTCGAAGGCGGCCACGTCCAGAGCCGGATCCACATAGCCGAGGAAGCATTGCGGGCCTTTGAGTCTCAGTTCACCCTCCTCGCCCGCAGGTAGCTGTTCCCCGGCGCTGCCGACGACGCGAACCCGCACCCCGCGAACCGGTGGTCCGACGGTGTGATCGAGGACCGCAGCGTCAGCGTCGAATGCCGGGGAAGTGACCACCGGGAACTCCGTCAAGCCCCAGGAATTGGCCACGCCGGGCACCGAAAGCGTCTCGCGCACTTGTTGTCCGAGTTCGGGGGTGATCGGCGCGCCCCCAGCCAGGCAGGCACGCAGCTTCGGGAAGAGCCGCTCGGCACCGTGCGCACGCTGGGCCGCGAGGTAGGCGACGAAGAACGGAGTGGCGGTGCCCAGCAGGGTGGGATGATGGGCGGCAATGGCGCGCGGCGTGGTCACGGGGTCGAACTCGTCGAACAGCACCAGGCGCATTCCGGTCACCAGGCTGGCAGCCAGCATGGCCGCGCCGCCGATATGCGAGATGGGAAACGCTATCGGGTTCACGTCATCGCTTGTCGCCCCGACCATCTCGACTACGCCGGCCGAGCCGGCAATCACCGACCGGTCGGTATGCCGGATGCCCTTGGGCGCGGCGGTGGTACCCGAGGAGTAGTAGATCCACCGCGGTTCGTCGGCCGACGCGGGCGGGGCGGGTAGTGCACCGGCGTCCCCCCGAGGTAGCCGCAGCGCGCCGGTGTCGGGTACCGCGCCGTGGTCCACCACGATGATTGTGCCGCTGGTGACCGAATGCGCCAAAGCCACATGGTCATATCCCCGCCAGAGGCCCGGCACGATCATCACTTCGGTGTTGAGTTGCGCGGTGACGAACCCAACCTCGTGATCACGCCAGAGCGGCAGGATCGGATTCTGCACGGCGCCCAACCGGGACAACGCAGCCATCGCCACCATGGTTTCCAGCGTGGTAGGCAGCTGCCAGGACACCATGGAGCCCGCCCCGATGCCGTTCGCGGCGAAGGCAGCGGCGGTGTCCAGAGCGGCCGATCGCAGTTGAGTCGTGGTGAGGGTGCGTCCGTAGTCGTCGGCGAGCACCACGCGGTCGGGATGCGCTGTCGCGGCAGTCTCGACCAACCCCCAGAAAGTGTCCGTCTGCGAAAGTGTTTCGGCGTCAACGTTCCTGCGAATGAAAATCACCTCTTGCCGAGGCCGGCGCCGACCGCTCGTGCGATGTGCGTGCTCGGCGCGGCGTAAAACACGTGCCCCGAACCGTCCGGCAGTATCCGGCGGGCGATCAGATAGTCCGAGCCCAACCAGCCCTGGCGGACGTAGCGCCCGAACCGCAGGAACGTTCCGGGCGCGCCGCTGGCCGCCGGAATCAACTTGACCTGTTCGAGTCCCAGCTTGACTCCCTCCCCCGTCAGCGGGCGCGCGGCAGCGAGGGCCCGCACGATGACGGTTGCCGCGTCACGGCACAGGCAGGGCATCGAATGTCCCGGCCGCCGGCCGTATTCGGCTTCGAATCGGTCCAGGAACGCCTGACCGACCTCGTTGCGCTCGTCGTAACTGTCCAGTCCGATCCAGCCCGAAAGTTGGCGCATCCATTCGGCATTGATGTGGGCCATCTCGAAGGCGGTGGTGGTGTACCGGGGCGGATCCCAGCCCGCGGCGAGCAGCGCGTCGGTGAATCCCCACAGCCCGTGCCCGAAACCCACATGCACAAGGGCATCTGGGTCCCCCGCGCGCAGCGCCGCCACCGCCGCAGCCTTGTCGGCCTCCACCTGCGGGATCCCCACAGTTGTCACGATCTTCAACCCTGCTGCGGCATAGGCCTTTTCGGCGAAGGATAGGTATTCCTTGCCGATCAGCGACGCTTCGTGGGCGATCGCGATCCGCGAGCGGCCATCGCCGAGCAGCACCGCGGCCAGCATCACCGGTTCCTCGGCCATCGAGCCGTTGTTCAGTGCGAAGCACCATTCGCCCAGCGCGCCTTCGGATCCCGACAGCGTGATGATCGGCACCTTGGCCGTCGCGTCGACGCGTGCGCGCAGCGGCACCACGTTGTCGGAGACCCACGGTCCGAAGATGACCAGGCACCCCCTCCTCGACCAGTTCGTCGAAGGCACGCGCGACCGCTTGATAGGTGCCGTTCGGCAACCCGACGACGTTGCGCTGGACAAGCTGGACCGGGCGGTCGATCAGGTTCGACGCGAGCGCTTCTTCCATCACCAATTGCAGTGTGGCGACGGTGTCGTTGTCCACGGCGCCACTGGTCGGATAATCATTGAGCAATCCGACTTTCACCGGGGGCCACCGACCCATACGCGCGAGGGACGTCGTCTGCCATAGTCGGCAACATACAGCACGCATGTTGATAGGATCGCCGCCATGGCGAAGCGCGGCGGGTCCGACGATGATCGTCGCGCGCGTGGCGACCGAACTCGCCGTGACCTCATCGACGCCGGCCGGGAACTGTTCGTGGCGCCGGGGTATTTCAAGACCAGCATCGCCGACCTGGTGAGCAAATCCGGCGTGGGCACCCGCGGCGCGTTCTACCACCATTTCAAGGACAAGACCGAACTGTTTCGGGCGGTGTTCGAAGAAGTGGAGAACGACCTCACCTTACGGTCCATCGCCGCGCGGCCTGCTGACGCCGACCCATGGCAGCGGCTGAGCCGGGGGTTACACGAGTTTCTCGACGCCGCACTGGAACCCGAAGTGCAGCGGATCATGCTCCTGGACGGCCCGGTGGTGCTGGGTTGGCGGGCGCTGCGCACCATTCAGGAGAGCAACAGCTTCGCGCTGATCAACGACAAAGTCCGGGAGGCGATCGCGGACGGCATCATCGACGATGAACCGGTCGCGGAGCTGACCCACATGTTGGTGGCGGCGCTCGAGGAGGCCTCGCTACTGGTGGCGCACGCCGACGATCCCGCCCGGGCGCGCCGACGGGCGGCCAAGGTACTCGATCGCCTGCTGCTGAGTTTTGCGGTGGACGATCGAAAAGCATTGCGGCGTTAGTAAAAGGCCCGCCTAGTTCGTCGCGGTGGGTGGTGGTTGGGGTTGGAAGGGTGTGTACCACCACCATTGGGCGCGTTCGCCGGTGGGGCCGGTGCAGGGTTTGACGTCGGGTGGTGCGGTGGTGGGGGTCGGGCCAGTGAGCCGGTGGGCAGGGGTCGGCCGTTGCTGTCGGTGACGGTGAGTTGGTCGGCGGGGCCGGTGAGGGTGATCAGGCCGCGGTGATGTGCGCGGTGGTGGTAGGGGCAGACCAGGGCCAGATTTGTTGCAAGTCGCTAAACTACCCCCCTCAAGCAGCACTCCTGGCTCGCAAGCGACCCTGAACCCGCTTTCAGGACTTCCTGCCGAACTTCTCCGATGAGACAGTGGCCGCATATACGCAGAACTACGACCACGCATCTTCAGCGAGTCACGGGGACTGCCGACCTGAGTCGTGTCGCCGGACGTGTCCGAGGGGGGACTTGGCCACCTACGACACGGGTTGAGGTCTTTCAATTGAGTCCGAACTGACCTAGTCGAGTCTACGGCGTGAGTGATCCGGGGCGAAGTAGTAAGGCCCACTCGAGCAGCGACTAACAACTGGCCACAGCGTCGAGCAGAGCATCGATGAACTTGTTGGCCTGATCGTTCAAATACATCCTCGAGTGCGCGGCGCTCACGGTGACATGGTTGCCGTCCCTGAATCGCGCCGTGATCGTGCGGACTACCCGACAGTTGTCATCGACCACAGTGGCCGATAAGTCGACGACGTCGATGTTAGAAACGGACTGCACGGTTCCGGTGATAGTGGGCCTCTCTGTACTGGTTTCAGGGTCGATGGTCAGTTGCCCAAGTACGTTGTCCTGAATCCAGTAGAACGTGCGGAGCAGCGGTGAGTATCCTGCGTGCTCTTCGATGACCGCAGCCCATATGGCGACCGGCCACTTCGTGAAGCTACGCACAGCCGAGGCGAAGCCCCAATTGACCTGAACGTCACCGGTGTCGCCGGAAAGAACAGTTCTCACGTCTTGCAAAGTGACTACGGGTCCAGAAGTACTGTCACGATTCTGGGCCATCGCCGGTTGCTCCTTTTAGCGTTACATAGTGATTCGGCTTGTGGTGACGCCTCGCAGGTTCATCAGTCGCCGCAGCAGCTCCAAGTATCGCCGGCCAGAACCTGTTCCCCGTCGTCGCCGCGGTCCGCGAGTTCGTAGATGTCCGGGTCGCGATAGCCCTGCGCCCACTTCAGCAGCACGGCCTCCCCGTCGTCGCACTCATCGAATTCGCGGAGAAGGTTGTACATCTCGATAATCGACAAGCGGTCGACTGAGAGAAGGCCGGCGTTCAGGCTGACAAGGTGCACCGTGCAGGTGCCGTCGTCGTGCTTGACCAGTTCGTGCGATTCTGCTGTCATGCCGTTAATGCTTCTCCGGGTCAGACCAGAAGTCGAACATGCTCGATAGCGACATTTTGATTTGGCCGCCGTGAAATGTCGTATCCGGTGGCTAGCGCCCGGCTTCTTCAACGCTCGCCTCGTGCAACTCGACCCGGCGTGTGACGTGTCGGCCACTGGCTTATACGCCACTGCTTGGATCAAGTCAAACAACCAGAACTAGATTTCTCGACAAATGGTTGTTTGATAAGTGACCGCTGCTAGAGTATAGGCATGCTGCCTGCTTCGATTCCTGCTCGCTTGGTCGACGCCGGCGTTCAGGTGGTGACTGGCGATGCACACAGCATCACATACCGGATAGATGACCGCCCAGTGGTAGCGGACCTAGTACTGGCAGAACGCGTGCCATCTCCGGCCGCCGTCCTCGGTCATGTGCGCCGCCATCCCGGCCGCCGCGTCTTCGTGGTTTGCGAGACCATCTCAGACGAGGCACGTTCAGCGCTCCTGTCTCACATCGACGTGGATCTCAGCGTCGGCAGCACCGGCGAACTGGTGCTCTC
The DNA here is from genome assembly GCA_021654635.1 of Mycobacterium kiyosense. Lineage (NCBI taxonomy): Bacteria > Bacillati > Actinomycetota > Actinomycetes > Mycobacteriales > Mycobacteriaceae > Mycobacterium > Mycobacterium kiyosense. The sequence continues at coordinate 1,705,205 of AP025179.1, read as the reverse complement.
CGGGCGAGCGTACCGAACGCCCACACCAGGACGGCCCCACCGCGCAGCCAGCGAGCGCAGCTGGCGCCGGCGGGCGGCCGAACGGGTCTGTGTGCTCACGCGCGACCAGCTCCGCCAACGCGACATCGCTGACGCCATCGCGGTCAGCCAGCAGGCGGTGTCCAAGATGACCGAGAAGGATCCGCTGCCGGACACGCCCATGACCTCGGCTGCACGCCGGGAAATCCTGATGAAACTGGCATCGGTACCCGCAGACAGTGGACTCGTCGAAACGTACTGGTATGGAATGGATCCGGTAGTGGAGCAGGTGCGCAGCGCGACCCGACTCGGCGCGGAGCTCACCGTACGGATCCTTGCCGGCGGCGAGGTCGCCGCCGACGTCCTGCAACCGTGGCGGGTACCAACCAGAGGTCTGGTCTACGCCAAAGAACTGGTTGACCTCTCCGACTTCGGCCTGGTGGAGGCCACCGCCGAGGAAGCGACCTTGACCGTGCGGGTTCCGGCCGATCCGACAGTCTGGACCACCGCGTCCTGGTGGCTGCGGGTTAGTGATAGGCAGCGTTCCGACATCATCACCGTGGATCCAGTGATTGCGCTTCAGGACCTCAGCGACGGCGCCGATCTCGGCGACGGTGCGCCGCAGCGTCTTGGCGACTGGATCGTGCACCGGTGACCGGAACAGCATCGGTCGTGATGGCATGCACCGCGGTGGCCGAAGACAACGGGATGCGTGCGCTGCGCGACGTGGCCGCTGTCGCCGCCGACATCGAGTACCGCGTCATCGGCGGTCACATGGTGCGGCTGCTGCGGCATGTCTACAACGTGCCAGGCATACCGCGGCTGACCTCCGACGCAGACACCGGGATCGATGTAAACGTGGTGACTACGGACGACCTCCACGATCGGCTCACCGCGCTGGGGTACATCGCTGAGTGCGGCAACCGCTACGAGCGAGGTGAGCAAGCGGTTGACCTCCTGGTTCCTGCCGCAGCCAAACCGGGCAAGCAGATCATCGGCGAACGAGCCTTCGACGGAGCGCCAGGACTGCGCGTGGCGCTGGCCCTGCCGCCGATCAAAGTCGCTGTTACGGCCCGGCTCACCGACGGCGACATGATTGAGTTCGAAGTCCCGGTTCCCGACGTCGAGGCAGCATTCGTGCTGAAGATGCTGGCACGTACCGTTCGCGACTCCGAACGTGACCTCCAGGACATCGAGACATTGCTGGAGATCGTGGCGTCACAACCCGAATACCGCGCATCACCGTGGCGCCTGGACGACCCGAAGATCACAAAGGCCGGCGAGCGCGGCGATGCTGCGCGTGTGGCAGCGCAGATGATCTCCAGTCCGCCGACGAGGGTGCCGGCCAGAGTGCGGGCTCTGCTCCGGCGCCATGTCGCCATCGTGTCGCGATGATGTAGCGGCATGCTGCAGGTTTTCGCACTTCGGGTCGTGTCGGTGTCCAGTGCCATTGTGAATGGCCTGAGACAACGGGAGCCAAGAAAAGAATGCTGAGCAGGAGCACGGAAGCATACGCCGGGCGTTGCGCAGGTCAACGCTAGGTGTCAATAACGGCTAGGGCCTTGTCGGCCCAGCGGCGTAATCTAGTTACATGGATGTAGTTCCTGCAACGCCCGCCAACCTCGGCAAGGATACGTCGCCGGGGAGAACTGGCGAATCCGCCGCGCAGGTCCATCCAGCAACCGAACCCGAGCCGGCCGGGTCGTGCGCCGACCGCTTCCAGATCCTCGCCCTCGACGGAGGGGGCGCGAAGGCGCTGTTCACCGCACATGTGCTTGCGCGTCTGGAGCAGGACTTGGGCGTCGCGATCGGCGATTCCTTCGATCTCATCGCTGGGACTTCGGCGGGTGGCATCGTCGCACTGGGTCTCGGTGCGGGCCTGAGGCCGAGCGAGATCGTTTCTCACTACGAAGAATTGGTTGAAAAGGTCTTTCCGGCATCCAGGCGGCGAGTATGGCGTCGGCCACGCCAACTGAGATCGCCCATCTATGACGCGAAAGCGCTGCGGCAGGCATTGACCGGCGTCCTCGGCGCGCGACTGCTCGGCGACAGCACCAAACGACTCGTCATCCCTGCTTGGGATGCGCAACGCGGGGCGGTACATATCTTCAAGACTCCGCACCACACACGGCTGAGGCGCGACGGGCAGATACCGATGGTAGACGTAGCAATGGCAACCTCGGCGGCGCCGCTGTATTTCGCCGCGGCGCATATCGACGGACACCGGCTCATTGACGGTGGGGTATGGGCCAACAACCCGGCCGTCGTGGCGATTGCCGAGGCCGTCAGCATGCTCAATGTCCCCCTTGAGGCGATCACAGTCCTCAACGTCGGCACCATGGATCAGCTCACCGATCACCCAAAACGCTTGGATCGGGGCGGATTACTGCACTGGGCCAAACCGATCGCTCCGCTGATCCTCAGCGCCAGCAGCCGCGGCGGCCAGGGGCTCGCCGAACACCTGATCGGCAAATCGAACTACACCCGCTTCGATGCCCTGGTGCCCGGCGGGCTCTACGCACTCGACTCGGCGGACCCGAAGGACGTGGCCGGACTTGCGGCCTCAGTCAGTCGAGAACTCAGTCCCACCTATACAGCGAAATTCGCCAACCACCACGCACCCGCATACACGCCTGTGAACGGAGACCGCCACCGCGGTGATCCGAGCGGCACTTCACACATGGAGGGCTCCCATGCAACTCGCTGACCACTTCAACGTCTTGCTGAAGGACACGGTCAACCTCAGCCAGTTCAAGCTGGACCTACTCAGCGATCGCGTCGATGCAATCTATAAGGCGCTCAAAGCCGACGACCAAATCGGCGCGGTGATTACCGGCAAGAGGCCGCAAGGTTCGTGGGCGCATCGCACCATCATCGACCCCGTCGGCAACAACGAGTTTGACGCCGACTTCATGCTCGATATGACCGAGAAGCCGGACTGGGCCGACAGCCCCAAGGCCTACCTCGATGAGGTCTACGCTGCCCTTCACCGGCACAGCACCTACGGCACCATGCCGCACTCACGGAAGTGCCGCTGCGTGCGGCTCGTCTACGCCAACTCCATGCACGTCGATATCGTCCCCCACCTCAACCTTGCCGACGGCCGCGAAGTCATCGTCAACCGTGACGACAACCAATGGGAGCTGACCAACCCGCAGGGCTTTACCGACTGGATGAAGAACAAGGACTCCCTCGCTAATGGAAACCTGCGCAAAGTGATCCGACTGATGAAATACCTTCGCGACCACAAGAATTCGTTCACTGGCACCCGTTCAGTCCTTTTGACAACCATGCTCGGTGAGCAGGTGACAGAATTGCGCAAGCTGCTCGACCCGGGTTACTACAGCAACGTCCCCACGACCCTTCTTCATGTCGTGCAAGACCTCGACACCTGGCTGCAAGCGAACCCAATCAAGCCTTCTATCGCCGACCCGTCCGGCTCCGGCGTGACATTCGATCACCGGTGGGGACCAGACCCCGAGAGCGCCCAGGCGACCTACAGCTACTTTCGTGACCGAATCCACGTGCACGCTGGCGAGATCAAGGCGGCCTACGAGGAGAAAGACAAAGGCCGCAGCATTCAGCTGTGGCAGAACATCTTCGGCGACGGATTCAAGGCGCCGGCCACTGTCTCAGCTAGCGCGAAGTTTCCGGCCGCCGCCCTCGCCGTGGCCTCAACTGTGGGGCGCTCTGGTCGCGCCGGGTGACCAGACGTCACCAGCCCGCGCTGACAGGCTGGCAGAAACATCTCCTCGCCGAACTCAAATCGCTAGCCCAACAACGCCCGGACGACATCCAGGTCCGCGGACGACCGAAGCTGGACCGTGATGGTGAGGCGGTGCTCCGCATCGCGCTACGCACGGCCGACATCCCACATCATCCGGGCGGCCTGCAGCTACAAGAGACCGAGGAGTTCATTCTTCGGCTTTGCCCATCTCCCTACTCGCTACCGGCGATCGACGTCGATCACATCCGGTTCCTCGGCTACCCCCATGTGCTCGCGGGCCAACGACTATGCATCTATTTGGACCCCTCACGGGAATGGCAGCCCACGCTCGGTGTGGCCGGTCTGCTCAGCCGACTCTGGGACTGGCTCGTCGACGCCGCAGCCGGAAACTTCGATGCCTCTACTGCCATGTACCACGCCGTCGGCGGCGTGCTTCACCAAGCAGCCGACACACCCACCATCGTCATCCGAGAAGCCGGACCGGCAAAGCGCCATCAAACGGCTTGCCTGATCGCCCGATCAACCCACCGATATGACCTGACGTACTCGCCTGTAGCCGGGTATCGCACACCGGTGTTCACTCTGGCCACCGCGCTGCCATTCGGCGCCGCGTCAACATTGGCGCTGTTGCTCGCTCTGCTGGACGATCCGTACAAGGACCGCCTCAAAAGGACGGGCACCCCGGATCGCACCGCAGTCGCCGGCGTTCCTCACTGCCCTCCTGGCGAGCGCGGTACGAAATCACGACGACGCCGAGCAATACTTCGTCCTCGCCGTGCCGCACCCCGCCGGAGGCCCACCCCACCTCTTGGGCGGACGGCTTCCCGTCCCGACAGCGAATGCGCTCCGCGCCGTCGCCCAGCAACGCGGCGTGGGCGTCGTTCTCGACCCCGCGAGGATCAATACCGAAATCCCGATTGAGTGGTGCAGGATGTCTGATGAACGACCCGAAGTGACAACCCGTCGCGACGCTGGCCGCCCCGTCAACGGATTTCAAGGAAGGATTGTCCACATCTGGGGCTGCGGCGGACTCGGATCATGGATCGCCGAATTCATTGCCCGCGCCGGAGTGTCGGAGATCGCCGTGTGTGACCCCGGCGTCATCACCGGCGGTCTGTTAGTCCGACAGAACTACGTCGAAGACGATATTGGCCGTTCCAAAGCCGAGGCACTCGCTAGTCGCCTCCGCGCTATCCGCGATGACCTGACCGTGACCGTCGCGGAAGGACACCTGCCCGGGGATCTCACCTCATGCCTGGCAGCGGATCTCATCATTGACGCCACTGTGAACAACGGCATCACAAGCTATCTGGATGGATTAACTACTTTGTCTGACCGGAGAGCGTTGATCGCTCAGGTGGCCACCGATGCTCGCTCCGGCACGCTCGGCCTGGCTGTGCTGTGCGCCGCAAAGTCAGGAGTGACAGTATCCGATATCGATCGAGACGCTGGCCGAACAATCCAGTGCGACAGTGGACTTGAGCTCTACCACCCGCTGTGGCAGGAAGCCGGCGATGACGATGAACTCATACCAACGAGGGGCTGCTCGGTCCCTACGTTCCACGGTTCGGCAGCCGATCTCGCGGCGGTCGCGGCCACCCTCGTCAACCTGATAGGAAGCCATCTCCAACAAGCCGATCCCGCGATCTCGGGGACACACGTCATCGCTCTGCCACACGCAGCCGACGGCCCACGACACCACTTCCTCCCGGCCGGACCGCAAGCCACGGATCACACTGCAGGGACAGAATGAGGGCAACCCTACGCCATGGCTGCGGCGCTGCTGAGGGTGTAGTTGTCCAGCGACTGCGCACCGAGGGCGACCAACTGGATCAATGCAGTGCCACTTCAATCAGGACGCATCTACGGCGCTTCCGCAGGCAGCATGCCGACATTGAAATTCAGGTCCTTGAAGTCGACCTTCACTGCTTCTTGGTGGCGGCGGTACACCTTCGCCGATGCATCGAGCGGATGTCTCGACGCATGCCCGGGTTTAGTGGTCCGCTCACCACACGGTTGCGGAGCGTCGACATCGACGCCCCTTCGCTGCTTAGGCCGCGGAACGTCAGCGAGCACATTGATCAGTACAACCTCGACCTGGTCAGGCGCATGACGTCCTCACGCTGGCTCGGCTCGGGGAGTTGACGAAGGTAGAACCGAGGTGGTTAGCCATTGACCGGAGCTGATCGACGCGGCGTCGTGCCGGGACCAGTTCGGCGCCTTCAGGTCGCAGGCCACTGGGGAGCGCCCAGCTGAGACCACTCGTGGCGCCGTCACGGGATGTCTTGCTAGTCACCTGCATCGTCTGTTCAGTACTCGCCACTCGATTGCGTTACCGCTCGGTGCGGCTCCTCGGAAACAGGATGCATATGGCACTCGCGTCACGGCATGTGATGGGGTCTTCGCCCCCCGGATGAAATCTCAAGAAAGTGGTGCTAAGACGGGCAGGAGAACCCCGAGCAGTATTTCGTCGACGTGCAGGTATCCAGCTGCTAACGATCTTGGCCAGGATGCGGTCTATGAGATGCGCCTGCGTTTCAGTGCGATACCACTTCGCCATCGCCGGTTTGCACGTGACAATTGTTCTGCAAGGTGCAAGTGAGTGAACTCGTCAACCATGATGTCGGACCGCAGTCGCCTCGGTTCGCGAGATCGGCGAGGAGAGACGGGCGTGCTGAATATGCGTGGTGGGCATTCCGAAACGTTTTCCGGTCAGTAGTATAGGCGATCGTGTCGTTGAGCACGGGTCCCATAACCGCGGCGGTCATCGCTGCAATTAACAAGCCCTCTTCCGTTAGGTTCTCCACGAGGTACATGAAGTCCATGCTTGCCTACAGCTGTTGTTCGGTTACGGATACATGCGTGAATCGCGGGTCTCCCGCGCGTTCACTGATTCCCGCGTACCAACTCTTTACCGCGGATCCACTCGGATCATGAAGGAATCATTGGCCGCGTTCTGTCGCCGCAACATCTCGGTTCGTGGCCGGAAAGCCCTTGTTGCATGACGGGTCTCGTCAAACGCATCTGGCTCCCGATCGTGATGGTTGTTGTCGTAGCAGTCGGGTCCTTCACCGTATCGCGGCTGCGCGAAGTTTTCGGTTCGGATCAACATGTTTCGAGCGGAAGCAACGCTGACGCGATCGTCGCGTTCAATCCCAAGCGTGTTGTCTACGAGATCTTCGGTCCGACTGGAGCGACGGCGACCATCCACTATCTCGATGCCGATGCCCAACCGCAGGAGGTTGATAACGTGGCTATACCGTGGTCGGTGCGGATCGAGACTACGCTCAGCGCGGTCGTAGCCAATGTGGTGGCGCAGGGCGACAGTGAACGACTTGGGTGCCGTATCACCGTCAACGGCGTTGTGCGTGACGAACTTACGGTGGAATCGCACAACGCCGCGACGAGCTGCCTGGTGAAGTCCGCATGAGAGGCGAACCTGACAGCGGGCGGGTGGTCGCCAGCCGAACAATCCGGTGGTTGGCGCTGCCGATCATCCTATTCTGGGTCGCGTTGTGCGCCCTCATGAATACGTTGACGCCGCCGCTGTCCAAAGTCGCCGGAACTCATGCAGTCTCGTTCAGCGCCCACGATGCGCCGTCCCTGATCGCGATGAAGCGCATCGGCAAGGATTTTCAGCAATTTAATTACGACACCACGGCAATGGTGTTGCTCGAAGGCCGAGACAAGCTGGGCGACAGCGCGCATCGGTTTTACGACACGCTGATCGCCAAACTGTCCGAAGACAGAGCTCACGTCGAGCATGTCGAGAACTTCTGGGGTGACAGCCTGACCGCGGCAGGATCGCAGAGCACCGACGGCAAAGCCGCCTACGTCCAGCTGTACTTGACCGGCGATGGAGGGAGCGCGGCAGCCCACGAATCCGTCGCCGCCGTCGAGCGCATCGTGGACAAAGTGCCAGCGCCGCCTGGGATCAAGGCCTATGTGACGGGTCCGGGTCCGCTCAATGGCGATACCCATACCTACGGCGATCGCAGCCTGGAAAAGATCACGGTAATCACCGTCGTCGTGATCGCGATCCTGCTGCTCATCACGTATCGCTCGATGAGCACCGTGCTGCTCGTGCTCCTGACGGTGGGCGTCGAATTGCTCACCGCCGAAGGCGTCGTCGCCACGCTGGCCAACAACAACGTCATCGCCCTCTCCACGTTCTCTGTGAATGTGCTTGTGGCACTGGCGATAGCAGCGTCGACGGACTACTCCATCTTTCTGATCGGCCGCTACCAGGAGGCTCGCGCGGCCGGCCTAGACCGAGAGGCCGCCTACGACGCCATGTTTCACGGAACGGCCCACGTGATCCTCGCCTCCGGGCTGACCGTCGCGGGAGCGATGTACTGCCTGAGTTTCACCCGTCTTCCCGTCTTCAACACTCTTGGTTGGCCGTGTTCGCTCGCGGTCCTGGTGGTTACCGTGGCCTCGTTGACCCTGGCACCGGCCATCATTGGCGTCACCAGCCGATTCCGAGCATTCGACCCTAAACGTACAGTGAGCACCCGACGTTGGCGACGAATCGGCACCATTGTCGTCCGGTGGCCCGGCCCGGTGCTCGTTGCGTCGATCCTGGTATCGCTGATCGGATTGATCGCCCTGCCGAGCTATCAGACCGGCTACAACGAGCGCTACTACCTGCCGGCCGATACCCCCCTCGAACATTGGTTTCCAGGCGTCGGACCGGCACTTCCCCCCAGGCCCGCATGGCGCCCGAGCTGCTGATGATCGAGGCCGATCACGACCTGCGCAACCCGACGGACATGCTCGTCCTGGACCGGATAGCCCGCAGCGTCTTCCATACCCCCGGTATCGCACGGGTGCAAGGTATTACCAGGCCGCTGGGCTCCCCGATCGACCACGCCTCGATCCCGTTCCAGATCAGCGCGCAAAGCGCGGTCGCGATCGAGAACCTCAAGACGCTTCGCGCACGCGTCGCCGACATGTCGAGGATGACCAACGAGTTGCAACGCATGATCGACATCTCGCAGCACATGGAAGACCTGACGCGACAGCTGACCAGCGTGACGCACGGCATGGCCGGCGACACCCAGCAGATGCGGGACACCACCGGCGAGTTGCGAGATCACCTCGCCGATTTCGAAGACGTATGGCGGCCCATTCGAAGCTACTTCTATTGGGAGCGGCACTGTTTCGACATTCCGCTGTGCTGGTCGCTGCGGTCGCTGTTCGAGGGAATCGACGGCGTCGACCGACTTAGCGAGAACGTCGGCAACCTCGCACGCAGCACCGACCAACTCGACAAGATCATGCCGCAAATGCTGGCGCAGATGCCCCCGCTGATCGCGGCAATGCAGATGGTCAAGGATCTCGCTCAAACGGCGACCAGCACCTTCTCCGGGTTGATTACCCAGATGGACGCGTTGACCCGTAACACGACCGTGATGGGACAAGCCTTCGACGGCGCGAAGAACGACGACTTCTTCTACCTTCCGCCGGAAGCCTTCGACAACCCGGACTTTAAGCGCGGCCTGAGCATGTTCTTGTCGCCCGATGGCAGCTCGGCACGGTTTTTCATCACCCACAAGGGCGATCCGGCAACAGCCGAGGGAATTTCGCACATCGACAGCATCAAACAAGCCGCCGACGAGGCGGTCAAGGGCACTCCCTTGGCGGCGGCGAACATCTACCTGACCGGGACCGCGGCGAACTATAAAGACATGCACGACGGTTCCATATACGACCTGATGATCGCCGCGGTGGCGTCGCTGTGCCTGATCTTCATGATCATGCTGGCCATCACCGGAAGTGTGGTCGCCTCTGCGGTCATCGTGGGAACGGTCACCATCTCGTTGGGCTCGTCATTCGGCTTGTCGGTGCTGATCTGGCAGCACATGCTGCATATGCCGCTGCACTGGCTGGTGCTCGCGATGGCCATCATCGTCCTGCTGGCCGTCGGATCGGACTACAACCTGCTGCTGGCCGCGCGGTTCCGAGAAGAAACCAGTGCCGGCCTCAAGACTGGGATGATCCGCTCAATGGGGAGCACCGGCGCGGTCGTCACCACCGCCGGCCTGGTATTCGCGTTCACCATGGGCACGATGGGAACCAGCGACCTGCGCGTCGTGGGCCAGATCGGCACCACGATCATGATCGGACTATTGTTCGACACCCTGATCGTGCGGTCATTTATGATGCCGGCGGCCGCGACACTGCTGGGCCGCTGGTTCTGGTGGCCCCGCCGCGTTCGTTCTCGTGCGGATTCGAGTCCTAATGGCACGCGCACGATCGCGCACCGAGCGGCGGACTTCCCGACGAACGCACCCGTGGCGTGAATGGCGTTGGTGAGCGACACCGTCGTCTTGCGCAAGACGCACACGAAAATTTCTGACTCTGCAGTTGCAACTAGTGTAGGTAGAGATACTCGAATCGGGCAGACGCCCGCCGCAACGCTGTGATTGATTCAGCTAACCGAATTCCGGATGTCTTCGACGAGCAGATCTGGCTTCCCATCCCGGCCCCTCAGCGGTGATCCGCTACTGAGTCTCGACGAGTACGTGCCGAGCCAAGGGTAGCCGTGGCCGGGAGCCCATGCGCGAATCATTTGGCGACGGCGCCGGTTCGGCTACAGCAGTTGGTGTTCATATGTAGTGATCTACGATTGACTTTGCCGAGTAAGGAGTGCGACGAGGAGATAAGACCTGACGAACGAACGCTGCTAGGACCGAACCGCAACCGCGCAGGCGCTCACCGCAGCCTCGGCAATCACGTCATTTTTCATTAATCTACTTAAGGCCAATGCCTCGATGACCACCGATTTGCTGCAATCCAAAGTCGATGTGAAGATCGATCAGTTCGTCTTTACCCAGTGAGGCTTCTTTGCCTTCTAGGATGAGAATGTTGGAATCCCTTGGTAAATCATCATCCAAAGCCGGTCGACCATGCGGCACCGCCGCAGTGACGACGCGTCCAGCGGGTTCGACGAACCACTCCTCGGTGAGTCCGATGCCGACAGGCCGGCTTGTAGGTGGCCGCGGCGGTGCTTCAGCCGATGACTCAACATGGCTGTTGGAACATGTTCGCGCACAGCGGCAAACGATATGCGATTAGTTAACTCGTCGTCAGGCTGGATCGGGCGCAGGTGCCATCCTCGAGCCAGCCACCACCAGCGGTAGTAAGGAAGGATCACCCCGACATATGGTCGGCGGGAGGTCATCGTCGAATCGACCCGGACGCGTTGCCGGTACAGCTTCGCATTGACCGCAGGTCTCGCGGCTTGGGCGTTTTTGGCCATCCATGAGAATGCAATATCCCGGGGCCGGTCGCGGTCTCGATTTTGGCCTCCGATATCGCCATGCACACCGGCGGACCGTCGCTCTTGCAATCGCCGGACCAGGCGCCGTGACAGCCTCGGCGTCGAAACGGTAGTCGCAAACGGACATCGGCGTTCATCGAGGGCATGCTTTGCCGCTGCTACGTTGGGGAGTCCGCCGTAAACGCACACCGCGCCACCTCGATCTGCGCCTTGAGGCCTAGCCATCCCTCAAATTAGACGGTATTCCAGACGCCGAGAAAGTGCAGATTGTCATCCGCGCGCCCGTTGACAATCTTGTTGATCGCTGCTTAAGTCGCGTTGTGCAGCCGCTAGAGATCATGTTCGAACATCACCTGTGGGCCACGCAGTTCCTCATCCAGCACTGCAAGACACTTACGGCAGAGCAATTGGAGTACTCGACACCCGGCACGTACGGCGCGATAATACCGACGATAACGCACCTCATTGCGGAGGACCAACGGCTCCTTGAACGGCTCACCGGAGAGTCAGCTGCCACATCCGTCACTGAGGAAGGTGCGTTTCGCTTGGAGGAGCTTGAAGCCGTGTGGGAGGGCGAGGCCAGACGGTGGCGGGAAGTGATCGCTCGCGTTAACGAGCTGTCGGTAACTTTGCCTGCTCGCGGGAAATGGCCAGAAGTACCCCACGCGGAAGGTCTCGTACTCCTAGAAGCGATTCAACACGGTAACGACCATCGGACGCATGTCTGCTCGGTGCTTGGCGCCAACGGACTCGATGTTCCATTCTTGTGCGGCTGGATGTTTTGGCGGTCCACTGGCAGAGTCGGAATCGTAGAACAGCCTGCGGTTAACGCATAGGCGTTTGAATGCGATCGGGCGTGTCGAGCTCTCTGAGCGTCCGGAACGGGCCTGTTACCAGACCATGTTCATACCGCAAATTGCGCCGTATTCGCCACTGTTGGCAGCTAATCGCCTTGGCATGCTCCGCGCCCGATATGAATGGCTGGCGGCCCTTGGGGTCTGAATGCGTTTGTGCGCCGGAAATGCGGGTCGATCGGATTCGGTCGGTATTTTCCCACGGGACCACGAGGTCCTCATTTAACTCCATTCCTGCGATGATATCGCCAGCCATACAAGAACAACGTCATACGTGGAGTGGCTACGGGAAAATGGATGCACCGGGGGGTGACGTACCGGGCGTATGAGGGGGACGATTGAAGTCGCGCGTCGACACACTAGGCAAAACCTGGAAGTCCGACCAAGGAACAGTCATGACTAGCTTCACGCCAACTCTGCAGAAGCGCGCCGCGATGCTCGCGGAGATCGCTTCAGGGGCTGCTCACCGAGAACGCCACGGGATAGACCCTCGCGAACAAGTTGAAATGGTCCGTGATAGTGGATTGACCGCTCTAACACTAGATCCAGCGCTTGGCGGCCCGGGTGGCACCATCGGCGATCTTGTAAGTTTCATCATCGAGTTGGCTGAGGCTGACCCAATTGTCGCTCACATCCTGCGGTCCCATTATTTGCAAGTGCGACAAATCTCACGGCTCCCTGATGGCCCAATCCGGGATCGGTGGGCCGCAGAACTGGCCGCGGGCAAGATCTTCGGTAATGCCACCAGCGAAAGAGACGGCGCCCTGGGCACGTACCAGTATGCGACCAAGTTAGTCTCGTCAGGTTCTGGATGGCTATTGTCTGGTGCGAAGTTCTACAGCACGGGTACGGCATATGCAGACTGGGTGACTGTGGTGGCGCAGCTAGATGAAGACCAGGTCGTCCGGGTGAACCTACCGCTGGACCGGCCAGGGATCGAAGTACTGGATGACTGGGATGGTATCGGACAGCACCGAACTGGAACAGGCACTACACAGTTCACCGATGTGTGGGTCACTGAAGATGACTTTCTCAATGTGACCAGCCCCAAGGTCGAGCGGATTGCCTCTGACGTCCCGTTGATGCAGCTGTATTTGCAAGCGATCATGGCCGGGATCCTGCGCACAGTGGTCAGTGACGCAACTGATTTGCTCAGGTCACGTACTCGTACATTCGACCATGCACCTTCGCAAAGTCCAAGGCGAGACCCTCTGCTCCTGGAAACAATCGGCAAACTTGCCTCGACTGCGTATATTGCTGAGGCCGCAGTACTCTCGGCTACATCGCATATCGACGCAGCCTACGCGAGCGAGCGTACTGGTAATCCTGATTCCGAACTGTTCGCTCGCGCGTCCCTCGCAGCGGCACAGGTAAAAGTGCATGTGGACGAGGCCGGACTCTCCGCAGCTAGCGCGATTTTCAACGTAGGCGGAGCGTCGTCCGCGAGCCGTGCGAAGAATCTGGATAGGCATTGGCGCAATATTCGGACGCTCACTTTACATAATCCAACGTCTTATAAGGCCGTTGCCATTGGCGATCACGTCGTGAATGGAACGGCCTTACCCGCCAATGGGTACTTCTGACCGCCAGCCTGTGCTATGCAACGCGAGACCGGCCAAGGCGCGAGCTCACATCGCGCTCCGCGTAATGACCCGATCGGTGTAGCCTTCCTTAAACCGAAATTGTGTACTTCGGTAAACGGCGTGCTTGCAGGGGTGAGCCTAAGCAACATTAACGGTGGGGGATATCTGGTTTGTTGTGGGCGGCGGCGAGGCGGCCGTGCGAGGACGTCCGCCTAATGGATCGTCGCGGCTGGGCACGTCCAAACACTCCTGTCCGCGCCGAGACACCGAAAGTAGCTCCGGTAGCTGCGCGTCCGATTGATGTCGCACGACCTCGCAGGCCTGCCCACGACCTTCGGCCGCTCGGCCACCGGAGCAAGGACAACCGCATTCAGATCCGACATGCAGTGCACTCAGACAAATTGCGCTCCTCAGAACGACCGGGCGTGGAGACTCTCGAAACATGTATTAGTGTCGTTGTCTGTGAATGAACGAGGCAGCAACGTGGATAATGTGTCATGGCAGGGCTTCTCAACAAAGGCAGTCCATGCCGGGTTCGTTCCGGATCCGCTGACTGGTGCGGTGAACGTGCCGATTTATGCGAGTTCGACGTTCGCGCAAGATGGTGTAGGTGAACTGCGCGGGGGTTACCAGTATGCGCGGGCGGCGAACCCTACACGATCTGCGCTGGAGCAAAACCTCGCGGCACTGGAAGGGGGAGGGTACGCGCGGGCCTTTGGATCGGGCATGGCTGCGACGGATTGTCTTCTTCGTGCTGTCCTGAAACCGGGCGACCACTTGGTGCTCCCAAACGATGCCTACGGTGGGACCTTTCGGCTGATCGATAAAATCTTCCAGCGGTGGGGTGTCGAGTACAGCGTTGCTTCGATTAGCGATATCGATGATGTGCGCGCCGCAGTCAGGCCAACCACTAAGCTGCTATTGATCGAGACTCCCACCAACCCGCTTCTCAATATTGGTGACATTGCCGCACTTGCGGAGCTTGCTCACGCAAGTGGAGCTAAACTGGCCGTAGATAACACGTTCGCCTCGCCGTATTTGCAGCAGCCACTTAGACTTGGCGCAGATGCTGTCATACATTCCACTACCAAGTATATCGGTGGTCATTCTGATGTCATTGGTGGTGCGCTGATCACTAGCGACGAGACGCTTGACTCGGAATTCGCCTTCCTCCAGAACGGTGCGGGAGCTGTGCCGGGACCATTTGATAGCTTCCTAACTCTGCGTGGCGTGCGGACGCTCGCTTTGCGGATGGAACAGCACTGCACCAACGCAGAGCGATTGGTAGAGATGCTGGTTGCGCACCCGAAAATCGAGAAGGTGATTTACCCTGGCTTAACCGGTCACCCTGGGCATAAGGTGGCGGCTAAGCAGATGCGCCGATTCGGTGGAATGATTTCAGTTGAATTGGTTGGCGGCCCGGAAATTGCACGCAATTTTTGCTCACGAACTAGGATATTTACGCTGGCCGCCTCTCTCGGGGGTGTCGAATCGTTGGTCGAGTACCCCGCTGCGATGACCCATGCCGCGAACACGGGATCAGAACTTGAAGTGCCGGCGAATTTGGTGCGGCTGTCGGTTGGAATCGAAGATGCGGGCGATCTGATATGCGATATTGAAGAGGCGCTAAAGTGATTGGTTTGGGGTTCACTTTCGCTACCTGAGAATTGTCAGCTTTAATCACCCTCCACCACCGGAGCGCTACGTGGTACGAAGGACCAGCGGCGATTGTCAGTCCTGTTTGGCCGGTTAGTCAGATCTAGCTAGATGGAGCATCATGTCAGACCACGCGGCACAAGATCCGAAGGCATTCCGGGAATTTGAGCTAGCCGGTTGGCAACGAGCGGTGGACCGCTATCACGATGCATGGGGAGGGCTTACCCAGCAAGCGGCAGGCGCGCTGCTCGATGCGGTTGGTGTCACAAGAAACGCGCGGCTATTAGATTTAGCGACTGGACCAGGTTATGTGGCTTCAATGGCGTACGAGCGAAGTGCCGATGTAGTTGGTATCGATTTTTCTGCGCAAATGATCCAGAAAGCCCGAAATCTATATCCGGACATCAGATTCGAAGAGGGAGACGCGGAAAGCCTATCATTTGTCGACGAGACGTTTGACCGGGTAACTATGAACTTTGGGATTTTACATCTCGGCAATCCGCAAGCCTGTATCAATGAGAGCTTTCGCGTATTGCGTCGTGATGGACGGTTGGGCTTTACTGTCTGGGCATCGCCCGAAGAGGCTTTAATATTTTCCGTGATCCTACAGTCCGTGGCTGAGTACGGTAGAACAGCAGTGATTCCCCATGGTCCAGATTTTTTTCACTACAGTAGCAGCAGCGAATGCCGCAAGGCGCTCACCGCGGCCGGATTCACGCGGATAGAGGTTATGCCGATTGACTTGACCTGGCATCTGCAGGATGTGGACGACATATTCGACGCGTTTCTCTACGGCACGGCGCGCACAGGAGGGCTGCTTCAAGCGCAAGACGATACTGCTCGCACGGCTATAGCCACCCAGGTGCGCGATGCGGCACTAGCTTTTCGGGCCACCAACGGGCATGTCGCTATACCGATGCCTGCAATCCTAGCTATAGGGAACAAGAGCTGAAACTCGGTCTGGATTAGACGACAGGTTTGGACTAGTACTAACCGCTTGATATTATTGCGCGGATTGCTGCATCTCGGCATCGATGAACTTGTAAAGATCGCTAATGACGATTGAGCGGCTGGGGCCGATGCTACGGGTAAATCGTCTCTCGTTTCGCATGTATCCGGCGAAGAAATCAAGCCTCTTCGCAAAAAACTTTTCGAGCGGCGTCGGGTTAGTGAGTGGTTCGTCAACCATTTCTAGGCGGTCACTAAGACTTAATTTTTCAATGATATAGTCGCAAATATCACCTACCGCCGAACAAGACTCGCCACTGATGTGGTATACATCCTGCCTCGGCGTCTGCATTTCTGAATTTACCACCGCAAGCGAATCTTCAATAACATGATCCACGGGTATAAAAGAAATCCGAGCTGCGCGATCACCTTCGAAACGAACTACGTCCTTAGAGTCCCCGAGCATGTCCTTAAACCGACGCAATTCAGTGATAAAGCCGTATAGGCCAGTATAGCTACCGCTTGGCTTATGGTCATGCGAAGTTCCGACGATAACCGATGGCCGTAAAATAAGCGTCCTGAAAGCTTTAGATTGCGCTACGATGTGCTCCGCTGCGCATTTGCTTTCCTCGTAAGCGTTGTGAAACGTTGGTGGAACATGCAGTGCCTCTGGTAGGTCGCCATTAAGAGATCCGCAGGTATAGGCAGTCGAAATATAGATGAATAGATCAGCGTTGACATGCGTAGCGAGTTCGAGTGCGTTTCGAGTTCCGTCGACATTGGTCGCGAATACGGCCTCTCGACGGCCGCGGCTCCACTCCAATGAAGCTGCAAAATGCCAAAAAATGAGGGGTTCACTACCGAAGCTGATTGAGCCCGGCTCGATACCGCATAGCGGCTGCGAGAGCTCAGACTCGACGATTGACATCCGTCCATCACGGTCGCCGCGCGTGTGTCCAGCAAGTTTCAGCGCCCAGCCGACACGTTCCTCGCAGGAGCAAGCTGAATTGGGTCGTGCTAACACAGCTAGTTTTGAGTCAGATGGCTCACTCAGCAACCGTGCCAACATATGGCTGCCTACAAAACCGGTGCCCCCCGGTCATCACGTGAGTTGTCATACTGCGGCCCGCCCCTGTGCCCTTCGTGCGAGATGCCAATCATCGCATCCGCAGATCCGCCGACCATCTTCTATATGTTTACTCTCGACCACTTGAATGCTCACTCCTTGTGGTGCTAATCAGTCAGGCAGACGCAATCTTGAGAGCCCGATCTAGTTCGGTCCAGTGCGACAAGGCGAGTTAACATAGCACATCTGGCGGCGGCCACTCTTTGGCGGGGTGGCGCCGACCGCGTGGTGTTGATGGCACCAATCGGCTGGTGGGTGTCTCGCCGGCTCGAGAATCGAACAGTTCGGTAAGCCGCACTTGCGTAGGCGACCTTCAATGACTTGCAAACGGGAGCTTGGACATCTATGGTCTCCTGGTGCCGAATGTCGATGGCTGCTAGGAACGTTCGCGATGTCTGCGAGATTCACTGGCCATCGCGCTTATGCGCCCATCGATAGCACGATCGACCTCCTGATCACTGAGGAACTTGATCGGCAGGCAAACACGATAAATCTGATTGCGGCGGCTAACTACCTCAGTCCGGGCGTAGCGGCAGCGATGCATCCAGCGCTCGAATCCGTTCACTGCGAGGGCTACCCTGGCCAGAGGTATCACGAAGGTCAAGCAGCTGCGGATGCAATTGAACAGCTCGCGATTGACCGAGCATGCCAACTCTTCGGCGCGGAACATGCAAACGTACAGCCTTACCGTGGCACCATGGCGAATCTTGCCGCGGCTATGGCCGTATTAAAGCCCAACGATTCGCTGCTTGGACTGGAGACCGCAGCCGGAGGGCATTACTCTACAGGCGGCCCTCTTCACCTTATCGGACGTATGTTCCGTGTGATTCCATATGGAGTGACGCTTGAAACATCCGAGGTGGATTACAAGCAGATTGCGGCTATAGCACGAGACGAGCGTCCGCGGGCCATATTCTGTGGTGACACGTCTTGTCCGCGATTATGGAATTTCGAGATTTTGCGCGATATCGCGGACGATGTCGGAGCTGTACTAATTGCTGATATATCCCAGTCGGCCGGGCTAATTGCGGGAGGTGCGATACCCAGTCCCGTAACCTATGCGGACATCGTTACGGCAGCTACATATAAGACACTACGCGGACCGCGCGCCGGTTTAATCCTATCGACAAAAAGTTTCGCAAAACAGGTAGATCGCGCCGTGTATCCGATTTGTCAGGGTGGCACCAATGTTAGGACCCTCGCGGGCGTCGCGGCAGCACTTGGAGAGGCGCTCACCGACGCGTTTAAGGCATACACTCTCCGAGTCATCGAAAACAGTCGTTGTTTGGCCAACGAGTTAGCTTCGTGGGGATTTGACCTTGTTAGTGGTGGGACTGATAACCACGCGTGCCTTCTGAACGTCGGATCGATGGATGTCACCGGGGATGTCGCAGCCAATTGGCTTGCGTCTGCGGGTATCTTGTCTAATGGGAATCAGATACCGAACGACCCGAACCCTCCGCGCCGCCCTAGTGGTCTTCGATTCGGGACCGCGGCTGTCACTACACTTGGCATAGGACGTTCAGAGGTTACGGAAATCGCAGCACTGATCGCATGCATACTTCAGAACGGTGGATGTCCGGAGAAAGCAAATGAAGTTCGGCTACAGGTAGCAGAGATTCGCAATCGATTTGTCAATGCCGGGAGCCACGTTCTCGAGGCGGAGGGGCTGGACTGAGCCATGGCTGCGTCGATAATTATCGACAATGTCGCTGTCGTTGAGGTAGAGGCGGGCACGATCCGTGAGGGATGTGCTGTCGAGATCGATGAGCTGGGCCTGATAGCGGCCATCACACCACAAGCCCAGATGAGTGGGGAAACTCGGGACATCTCCCGGATAGATGGACGAGGAAAGTTCCTCTTGCCGGGGTTGATCGACTCGCACGTTCATGTGGCGTTTAATGGTTTGCTCGATGTGCGTGCCGACTTCACTCGAACACTAAAACAGTTCCTCTTGCATGGAGTGACCACGGTAGTGGACTTCTTCACGGTGGGTGGCGACTTTCCAGGGTCATCGCCCGAGGCAATCCGTGACGATGTCAATAGCGGAAAATTCCTAGGCCCCTACATGTTGACATCATACGGATGTCTTAACGCGCCCGGTGGCTTTTGCGATTGCTCCGTGGGCGATGCAGCATCCGCAGTAGCGACTCGGGAAGACGTTGACCGCGAAATCGACCGCATTGCGGCGCTCAACCCCAACTTCATGAAGATCGTTTATGACGATGTTTTCGGCACATTACCCAACCTGACAAAGGACCTTCTGAGGGATCTCGTCACAGCCGCTCATGAGAGAGGCTTTCGAACCGCTGTGCACGTGGCCACCGGCGCCCAAGCTATCGCGGCTGTCGAGGCCGGCGCCGATATCCTTGGCCATGGAATCGTCGACGAGATTCCCGATGGTCTCATCAGCGAAATGGTGGACCGCAATGTTGCGATGATTCCCACGCTTGCCTCATATGAATCACGATCACGCGAGCGCAGCCGTATGGCTCTTCCAGCGATATCCCCCCCAGAGGTCGTTCAGTATTACGCCGAAATGCAAAATACGTTCTATGAACTTAACGGCCAGCTACATCTGTACCGCCAGGCTTTCGATGGGTCGCTCCGCTGCATGGAGGAAATGGTCGAAACCGGAGTAACGGTAGTGGCTGGTTCCGACGCAGGGACATGGTATACGTTTCCGGGCGACTCGTTGATGCGCGAATTAGAACTATACGTGGCGCGAGGTGTTGCGTCGGCCGAGGCCATACGCATGGCCACCTGTGATGCAGCGGCACTATGGGGCGTTAGCGCCGAGACGGGTAGCATCGCTGTGGGAAAGCGCGCCGATCTGCTAATGGTCAGCGATAATCCGCTTAATGACATATCAGCGGTCCGCAAAGTCGTGGCGGTGGTTCGTGGTGGCCGTTTAATTAATCTGGATGCGCTT
Organism: Mycobacterium kiyosense; assembly: GCA_021654635.1. NCBI lineage: Bacteria > Bacillati > Actinomycetota > Actinomycetes > Mycobacteriales > Mycobacteriaceae > Mycobacterium > Mycobacterium kiyosense. The sequence goes on along the minus strand of AP025179.1, from coordinate 1,685,076 downwards.
GCCCTAGATATCGCGAATGGCCCAATTCTTCCTTCACGGCAGACGGATGGCAGCGTGCCATGCAGCCCCCATCATTTTCGAGACCGCTTTCCGAAAGGGACTTGATGGCAAGTTTGGAGCCGCAGCGTGACAATCCGCGAACGGCCGTTGAGCTAGAGCCGTTGCCGCACGTGTTTGAGCGAACCCTGGTGATCGTCGCGCACCCTGACGATGCAGAGTACAGCTTCGGTGGAACGGTTAGCCGACTTGCGGCAGAGGGTGTGGAGGTTACCTACGCAATCTGTACCGACGGTCGGCTCGGGGGCGACGACCCAACCATGCCAGGCGAAAAGATTGGCGCAATTCGAGAATCGGAACAACGGAACGCCGCTGAATACCTTGGCGTTGGTGAAGTCGTGTTTCTTGGCTTTCCTGACGGGAATCTGACAGCGAGCCTTCCGTTGCGGCGGGAACTAGCACGTCAGATCCGACGCTATCGCCCCGATCTGGTGCTAACCCACCAGCCCTTACGATCGCTCTCGTTTCCGATTGGTGCTTCGCACCCGGACCATTTAGCAGTGGGAGAAGCGGCTTTGGCGGCAGTTTATCCAGACGCCCGTAATCCGCGAGCGTTTCCAGAGCTTCTGGCGGAAGGCTTGAGCGCGCACCGAGTTACGGAGGTATGGGTCCCTGGCCACGAGCATACCGATCTCCTTATCGATGTAGGGCCGCACGCGGAACGCAAATTACAGGCCATCCTCAAGCACCGTAGCCAGTTTGTCGGCGCCGGTGACCCGCGCGCTGAGATAAGTTGGGTTGTCGAGCGGATGCGGAATAATGGCCGCGGTATCAGCGTTGATTATGCCGAGTCGTTTAAGCGTATTGTGACCGATAGCCATGCGTCCGCCGGCCCGGTTCCTCACATCGCCGAGCCCGCAGCCCATGGCAGTATTTGATGAAAGTCGTTATTCCAGCAAAGAATTCGTCAACTCGTGTCCTCAGCAAGAATTTTCGCCCCTTTCATGAGGGTCAATCGTTATTTGATATCAAGGTAAGTCAGCTGCTACTCAGTTTCGCACCGAACGAGATCTACGTCAGCAGCGAGGACCCGGCTGTGGCGCAACACGCAGAGCGATGGGGACTGAACTTTCTTATCCGGGAGCCGTATCTCGCTAAGAATGAGACACCTTACCCCTATGTGGTGAGCGAGATTTGCAAGCAGGTTCCGGGGGACGACGATATCGCGTGGTGTCATTTGACCGATCCGCTCTTCAATGACTATGGCAGCTGCTTGACTGCTTGGGAACAGGCACGTCTTGAGAACGATTGTCTTGTCGTGGTCTATCCTTTTCGCGGATACCTATTGGATGAAAACCACTGTCCGATGGGCTTCGGGTTCGGCCCTCGACATGTACGTTCACAACTCTTGCCGACGCGATACCTGCTGGGATTCACACTTTCACTCCTCCATCGAAAAACTGCAGTAACTGCCGGCCCTATTGGAGGCAATCCGTTTTGGTTCCATGCAACTAACCGCACTGTGGACATCGACGATGAAACCGACTTCGTGCTCGCCCAAGCGATATACCAGCACTTGGCCGCGGGATGACGCCTATATGCTTAGGGTCACCTAACAAGCGTGACTGTCCTGTGTCGTACGAGTGCTAAGGCTCGACCGATGACGCCATTCGGATCACTTTATCGGCATTCGATGAGTTCCGCGTCGCGGAGCGGCTACCTTCGACGCTTGGCGACCTCAACACGCACACTTAACATTTTCGCCGATCGTTTCGTAGCTGGGGAAACCACCACTGAAGCGATCGCGGTGGCGCGAACTCTGGCTCAGCATGAAGTCGACTCTACGATTGGCTACCTCGGCGAAAATGTTTCCACTGTTACGGCAGCTCGATATACGCGGGATGCGTACCTAGAGCTGCTCGATGCGCTGGAGCGCGAGGGGCTCGGCAGTCGCGCCGAGGTGTCCGTGAAATTGTCAGCTTCTCGGGCAAAAACTTGCGGTGAGTGGCACTAACGTTGCTCTGTCGGGCGTACGTGCGATCTGCGCCAAAGCCGACGCGATCGGTACAACCGTAACGTTGGATATGGAAGATTACTCCACAATAGATTCCACGTTTGAAATTTTTGGCGAGCTGCATTCCGAGTACCCGCGCACTGGAGTGGTGGTGCAGTCGTATTTGTTCCGCAGTGCGGAAGACGTCGCTAATCTGGCTGCTCAACAGGCGAGAATCCGCCTCGTCAAGGGCGCCTATGGAGAATCGGCAGAAGTTGCCTATCAAGACAAGGCTTCGATCGACGACTCATACGTCCGCTGTGTCGAGATCCTCATGGCCAGTGATTGCTACCCGATGGTCGCATCCCATGATTCCCGTATGTTAAAGGCGGCGGAGAGGCTTGCAGCGTTAAATGGTCGCAGACCCGGTGAATACGAAATCCAGATGCTGTATGGAGTTCGGGACAACGAACAGCGACGCCTGGCAGCCAGTGGGCACAAGGTGCGCGCCTATGTCCCATATGGAGCGGATTGGTATGGATACCTCGTTCGCCGCCTTGCTGAACGCCCTGCCAACTTTAAGTTCATACTGAGATCTTTGCTGTCTTAACCGTCGTTTCGTCTGCGAGATCAACAGGATTCGGATCAACCGCCAGCCAACTCCAAAACCAAGTGCATTTCTCTAATAGAGACATAATGTCTGGTGCCCTCGGACTGCTATTCCTTTGTGACGACACGACGGAGCGCAAAGCAGAGGCGATTAACGCGCTCAATAAAGCTTAGTCCTCACACGCGCGCGTGCCGAGGCAGACTTAAACTATGATCCTTGTTCCGTTCGGCGATGTCGACATGGAAAATGCCGTGTCACCAACAAGCCGCGTATTGAGGCTCGAGCCGAAAGCTTGAGATGCCGAATGGTGGCACCGACGTATCCTCAGATCGCTTCATTCGCCGCCCTTGCAAGATCGGCAGCAGATCGGTCTTCGATTTCGTCGGCGACCGCAATACGTACGTCCTTTACGCGGGCAGTCTTCCAACTAACCCATGCACCAGTAGCGGTTCTCATATCGAGCAATGGATGAATCTCGACATCAGCGGGGACGCCGAATGCAGTAGTAAGACGCCCGGCTATCAAAGCTTTGAGGCTATTTTTGTCGGCATCATTCTTTGCTTTTACGCGTACTAGCAAGCGGTCCTGCCCACCGTCGGACTGTATCTCCAACTCGTACCCATAGACGAGAGTCGGATCGACGAGAATCTCATTCTCGATTTCCGCGGCGGTGCGCTTATGTCCGCCGATGTCGACCATGTCCTTGGCTCGTCCGAATTGACGGACCGTGAGGCTCCCCGAACCGCTGCGGCTGATTTCAACCAGGTCGCCGGTGCGATACCTAATCAAGGGCTTGATGCCAGGAATTAGCGTCGTCAAGCACAGCTCTCCGTACCCCTCGAAGCCGAGCGTCTTCCCCGTGTCAAGGTCGAGTACTTCGAGTAGGTAAGTGGGCTGCACTGGAACTAGGCTTCCGTCCGGATTCGTTCGAATGGAGACGCCGGCTTCCTGGGAGCCGTACATGAAGTCGTATGCAGTCGCGCCCCAAGTCTCCTCAAGGAGTGCCTTCATGCTATCCGTACACATCTCGCCGGTCGTCAGGAGACACCGAAGCGAGAGATCTGCTCGCACGTCAACCCCGTAGGTTTCACTCATTTCCGCCAACGCCATAAGAAGGCCCGGTGAGCATAGGATCATGTTTACCTTTAGCTCGAGCATCACTTCAAAAAAAGCGGTCGAATCCGATAACGGGTGAAATCGGAAATAAGTCGAGCTTCGTTATACCGATCTGCTTGGCGGCAAACGACATCGATACGCAAGCCATGTGCAGTTCGTTTGGGGCAATCACAGCCAACACGGGCCGAGGATCACCTTCCTTGAAGTGTTCCTTCACGACCTTATCAAGAGCCTGCGCCATAGGTAGGACATCGAGGTCGAAGTCGATCTCAGCCTTGGGGCAAGGGGGTCGAGCGGCCGGTCGTCCCCGTGGTAGTGAAGTAGAACGCTGCATCACCCACACCGCCGCAAAGGAGGTCATACATCGCGTCGCGAAGGTCGTCCTTGGTCGTGTATGGAATCTCGCCAAGATCTGCCAGGGTCAAGTTGTTTGCATCTATCCCCGCCAGACGTTTCCGGTAGAAGGGCGACCTTTCCTTGACATGCCTAACGACGTTGCGTAGCGATCGTTCATGCCAGTCTGCGAGCTCTTCAGTCGAGACCTTGTCCGTATCCCAACGGTCAATAAAGTCGCGCCATTCGGTCGCATCCACGGGAGTGCCTCCTCGAAGTAGTGGGTGGCGATGTGAAGCGACCATCCGTCGAGCCGGCCGCTACATCGCAGAGCCGCATCCGGCGGGGGGGGGCTTCGTGGCTGATGATAGCCTCCCGGAGAGGAGCGGAACGCCGTGGGTGGGCCGCTATCGATCCTGCGACTCAAGGAGGGTGACCCATTGGACAGGATGAATGGTGTATACCTCCCGCTCGTCACGCCATTCTATGATGGTGAGCTGGATCTTAAATCGCTGCACCGGCTCCTCGATCACTACAAAGCAACGGGCATCGCCGGCTTCGTCCTCTTAGGCACTACAGGTGAGGCTCCCACTGTTGAGCTCAGTGAACAAAAAGCTTTTATTGACGCCGCTATTGAAATTATCGGTAGCTCGCTGCCAGTTTACATGGGTGTTGGCGGAAATTCGACACGCGAGGTTGGGAACACGATCAAGGCATTCGAACGCTTTGATTTAACCGGCTACCTACTTGTTACGCCGTACTACAATCGGCCGCCAATCGACGGTTTGATCCAACACTTTAGTGACGCCGCCTCAAGTACGAGTCGACCAATTATCGCTTATAACGTTCCCTATCGAACGGGTATAAATTTGCCGAACGATGCTCTTCTGGAAATTGTGGCAACCGTACCGAACGTGCGGGCGATCAAGGATGCCACAGGGAACATCCTGCAAAGCCTGGACCTTCTTGACCGGGCGCCGGACGAGCTGGACGTTCTCACAGGTGAAGACCCGCTGTACTTCACCAGTCTCGCCAACGGAGCTGCTGGCGGCATCCTAGCGTCAGCCCATCTCCGGACCGAGACATTTGTCGATGTTGCGGACGCCATTAACAAAGAGGAAATTGTCCGGGCAAGAATGTCTTGGCGTGAAATCAGTGGGATAATACCGTCATTATTTGCGGAGTCTAATCCCATCCCCCTCAAATACTGTCTCTGGCGCTTGGGCCTGCTTCGGTCGCCGGAATGCAGACTGCCATTAACAAGCGTCTCTTCGGGACTTGCTGAGGTGCTTGACGGCATCGTGGGTCGTAGAGATTGCAATTAGTGCGTTGTCCGCGACGACTCGAAGTCTACGTATCAATTGACGGTGATTAGTGTCGACGACAGCGCAGCAACCGCGCTGCATCGGAAGAGGGGCGACTGGGACGACGATCACAAAGTCTTTCGACTATGAATAACTATGAATATGGGAGGCATTTCGTGCTTCGTTGCGATATAGCGTCATCCCTGTTCAGCCCGCAAGGACGACACTCAAGCGGTCCAATCGGCTTTCTCCCAGTGATTGAGGTTGCGGAGTTTCGTTCCTGTAGCTCATGTCGGCCGAAAGATGTGATGACACACATGTCCGGTCAGCAAACGCCACTCGAGCTAGGCGAGGGGACCCCCTGCCATACCCTGGCGCATGCTGGCATACGTAGACGTCTGTGAGATCAACGCGGCCCCGGACATGCAGCCCGACTCTGTTTGAGTGAACTCAGCAACGGGACTCGCCCGACGATAACGTCCTTGATCCCAGAAGTTTGCGCAGCGCTTCGTCGGCAGAGCCGGCGGGAGGGTCATCAAGTGAAGCAATAAACACCGCCGCGATCTCGGTCGGGTGTCGGGCAAGCACCTTCCGCCACGATTGGATGTTGGGATGTTCGACGTGCGTGACAACTTCTGCAGGCGCGAGCCTATTAATTGCAGCCGCTAACTGAGCACTCGTTATCCGAAATTCGCGGGTGCCCCCGGAATATCCGGTGGTCTCTGCAAGAATCACTGCTGGGAGCGTGTGCGCTTGACCCGGCGGGTTGATATATGGAAAAGACCAGACTTGTCCGTTGTGGTATCCGACCGCATACGCAAGCGGCCGTACCCAGCCAGCTATGCGAGCACTGCGCAGCCGACTAATCTCTCGCAGCCCAGAAATCGTCGACCAATCCTCCTCTGTCATAGGCGAATCCAAGCACATAGCGGGAACGAGTGCGATCAGGCATAGCATTTGACTCTTCGGAACTTGATACCAGTAAAGAAAGTTCTCACGTGGCAGGTCAGAGATGTGGTCACTGGTGGGCTTCGGCGGTGTACCGGCCGGGGTGTTGCGGGGCGGCGGACGGGAGCGCCAGCGGACGGTAGCCGCCCCGCTGGGCGCCTGGTTCGGCTTACTGGCCGGTGAGGAGTTCGATCAGGGTGACGGCGTTGCGGCCGAGGTGGTCGAGGGCTTTTTTGCCCTTGGTTTCGGAGGCCTGCGATGGGGAGCCGATGACGCCGGTGGGCGTGTAGGCGCGGACGCCGAGGGTGGTGAGGTAGCGGCGGTCACTGGCCATGTGATCGCTGGTTTGCCATCCGTCGCGCAGGTAGTCGGGCCAGGCGGCGAGCAGCAGGGAGGTTTCTAGTTCGCCGGCGTGCATGTCGTCGTGGTTGCTGGTTTGGATTCCTGCGGCGATGCGCGCCTCAGCCCAGTCTTCACGGCTGGGGTATAGCCCGACCTTGATGGGGGCCCGCGGGTGGTTGGCTTGCTGCACGACGTTGGTGAGTACGGCGTTGCCGCCGTGACCGTTGACGACGATCAACGCGGTGATGTTCTGGTGGGCAAGTGATTCGGTGATGTCGGCGACGACGGCGGCTAGCGTGGTTGCGCTGATGCTCACAGTGCCGGGATAGGCGGCGTGCTCGTGGGAGCAGCCGAATGCCACGGGCGATAGCTGAAACACGTTGTGGTGCTCACTGATTGATGATGCGATAGTGCAGGCGATGAGAGTGTCGGTGCCCAACGGCAGGTAGGGGCCGTGCTGCTCGAATGATCCGACCGGCAGGACCGCGACGGAGCTGGTGGTATCGGAGTCTGCGGTGGTGGTGTCGGGGATGACACGGCGGCTCATGCGGTGACTCCTTGGGTGGCGTTCTTTATGCGTCCGGCGAGTTGTTGCAGGACAGAGCTTTTGTTGCGTCGTCGACGGTCCCTGACGATTATGCCTGCTTTGGCGAGATGAAGTCGGGCTCGCTGCGAGGGTGCGGACAGGTAGCCCGGGATCGCTGTGGCGGTCAGTGCCAGCGCTTGCTGGTATTCGCCAACGGCGATGTAGGCGTGCAAAAGCCGCATATCGGCCACCGCCCGGTCGCGGTGCTGGTCTGATGTCCAGGCGTGATGGTGCCCGTCAAGCAGGGTTACCGCCTTGTCCGGCTGGTCGATGCGTAGGTACCCGGAGGCGATCTCGCTGGCAACGTAGGCACCGTGGGCGTAGATCGCGCGGTCGTGGGCCGTGGGAGTGATGTCGCTGAGTTCTAACGCTGCGGCGGCGTGGCGGTGAAAAGCCCGCTCATTGTGGTTGGCCAGTTCAGCGAGTGCTTGTTGGCGGGCGATGCTTGCGGCCAGGCGACCCACGTCTTGCCCGTCGATGAGTTCGGCGGCGTCGGCGGCCAGGTCAGCGGCGAGGTCGGGGTTGGTGCGGGCGAGAATGTTGGACTGCCGCATCAAGATCATTGCATTCAGTTCCGGGCCGGCCGACCGTAGGTGCAGGGCCGCGGTGTTGGTGAGTTTTTCAGCGGCGGTGTGATCGCCGAGGTCTTGGGCGATCCACCCCGCCACCTCGGCGATTGTCCCGGCAGCGTGCCGCATCTGCGGTTTGAGCTGTGGTGGCGCATGGGCGATGAGGGATTCGATCGTGACCAGATCGGACTCGACGAGCGGGCGGGCGTGCTGGGGGCCGAAGGCGTGCTCGGCCCGGATATGGGTATGTTGCTGAGCCTGGATGACGTCAAGTACGTCGCTGTCGATGGGAAGCTGCAGCAACAGCGGGTGCGGCAACTGGCTCTCGATCGGCACGACGAAGAACTCATCGGGTTCGACGCCGAACACTGCGGCCAGGTCGTCACGCCACATCGGGCCGATCTTGCCGGTCGCCAAGACGTGAGAGATTTCGCGTTTGAGGGTGTCGTGGGTAGGGACGTCGTCGTCGCCGCGCAGCCGGCGAACATTCTCGGCCTCGATTGCCAGCTCACGAAGGCTGTAACCGTACTGGTCCATGGCAGCGCGCAGCCGTTGGGCGTTGCGTGCCCGGATCGGGTCGGCTGCGGCCATGGCTTTGATCATGCCGCACACATCGGCGCAGGTCAGCTGTGCGTGCGCGTTTCCGGTTATCACCCCCATCACTGGCTGTCACTATCGGCGGCAGCCGGGGTGGCGCTGTCCTTGAGTTGCGGCCGAACAGACCGCGTGACACCACAAGGAAGGACAGCAATCCATGAAGTTACGAATCGAGACCACCGGCGTGACGTTCCTGTGCACCCGAATTCCCGAGCAGCGCACCAATTTCGACACCGGCGCACCACGCATCGACAAAGCCACTGGGCAGGTGTTGTGGCAGGTGCAGTTGATCGCCCTGGACGCTACCGGTGGCGAGGTGCTGGCGGTGACCGTGGTCGGTGAGCCGAAAGTGATTGTCGGGCAACCCGTTGCGGTGTCTGGTCTGGTGGCGTTGCCGTGGTCACAGGACGGCCGCTCGGGCATCGCCTATCGCGCCGAAACCATCACCGCCGCCGACCCGGGTGCGGCCGCCGCGAAGGCGAGCCAGCAGGCCCGCTAACCGAGGTCTGGCCCGGCAGCACCCGCATGAGCGCGGTGTGGCTGTCGGGCCAGCCTCCCCGGCAACACCATAACCCGTCGCACTGGAAAGCGTGCCATCATGTCGAACACCTCAAACCGTAAGAACCACAACACTAGTCAGTCCTCTGACGATGACTGGATCGGCGAGCTGATCTGGGCATTGGTCAAAGCCGCCGGGCAGCTGCTCTGGTGGGCAATCCTCTTCCCCATGCTCAGTGTCCCGGCTATTCTCACGATCTGGGTCGCCATCGCCCACGGCGCCCGCGCGGGCCTGCTGACCGCCGCCCTGGCCGTCGCGGCATACACCGGCTGGGCAGTCGTGGAGCCGTCATCGTTCACCGCGTGGGTGACCGAGCCGGTGCGCCAACGCTGGCTGGCGTGGTGGCGGTATCACCGCAACTGGGCCTCGGTGTGCACCCTGCACGGTTTGACCGCCCGGCTCGGTGAACGCGCACTGGTCCCGGCATTGCGGTCGGTGCAGATCGGCAGCCCCGCCGACGTGCTCATCGCGCGGGTGGTGGCAGGCCAGTCGATCAACGATTGGCAGAAACGAAGTGACGCTCTGGCGGCGGCGTGGCGGGCCGATCGGCTGACGATCCGCGCCACCATCCCAGGCGAGCTGCGGATCATCATCAGCCGCGGTGACGTGCTGGCCCAACCCATTGCCCTGCCGATGCCGACACGCGCAGCCCCGGTCGATCTGGCCGCGGTGCGGATCGGAATCACCGAGACACGGACCTGTTGGCAGCTACCCGTTTTGGGGCAGCACATCCTGGTCGCCGGTGCCACCGGAGCCGGGAAGGGCTCGGTGCTGTGGTCGCTGATCGCCGGACTGGCGCCGCACGTCAGGACCGGGCGGGTGCGGTTATGCGTGATCGACCCCAAAGGCGGCATGGAACTGGGCGCCGGCGCACCGATGTTTTCGGTGTTCTGCCACCACAACGGCGAACCCACCCTGGAGCTGCTGCGCCAGTTAGTGGCGGTGATGCAGGCGCGGGCCAACCGGCTACGGGGACACACCCGCCTGCACACTCCCAGCACCACCGAACCGTTGATCGTGGTGATCATCGACGAGATCGCCGCGCTGACCGCTTATCTCACCGACCGCAAACTGCGCACCGAAATCGAACAACTGCTCGGCCTGCTGCTCTCCCAGGGCCGCGCGGTCGGGATATCGGTGGTGGCCGCGGTGCAAGACCCGGCCAAAGACACCCTGCCGGTGCGGCAGTTGTTCACCGTGCGGATCGGCCTGCGCATGACCGAGGCCACCCAAACCGCGATGGTGTTGGGCCAAGGAGCCCGCGATGCCGGCGCCGAATGCGACCTGATCGCCGATGCCACACCCGGTGTCGGGTACGTGATGATCGACGGCACCGCCGACCCGATACGGGTCCGGGCGTTTCACGTCACCGACCGCGACATCGCTGTGCTGGCCCGAACATTCCCCGCACCCCGCCCGAGCACACCGGGCACCGCGCGAAACACGGCCCCTGGCACGGACAACCGAGACGGTCAGGGGAAGCGGTGAGCACCGCCGTGGCGGACAGCCCGGTGATCGTGTTGCCGGGGGTACCGACCACCGTGGATGCCGAGCCGGTGATCACCCAGATGTTGCGCCGCGCCTCCTCACCGAGTTTCGGGTCGTGGTGGCACCGCGCCGAATCGGTCGGCTTTTGCGCCAGCCCGATCCAGCTGTCCGGTGCTGACACCTTCGGGCGTCGGCACACCGTGTGGACACGCTGTAACAACCGCCGCGCGACGGTGTGCCCGTCATGCTCAGACCTCTACGCCCGTGACACCTGGCAACTGGTGCACGCCGGAGCCGCCGGCGGCCACCACGATGTGGCCGCTGAAGTTTCCAGCCGTCCGCAGGTGTTCGCCACTTTGACCGCGCCGAGCTACGGGGCGGTGCACAACGCGACCGGCACACCCTGCCACGCGCGCAATCCTGCCGGGTCGACTGTCCGGTGTCGGCATGGAAATGCCCTGCGCTGCAACATAACCCACGCCGTTGATGACCCGGCGGTGGGCCAGCCGCTGTGCCGGCAGTGCTACGACTACCGCGGGCATGTCTTGTTCACCTGGCATCTGCCCGAGCTGTGGCGACGGTTCACCATCGCGCTACGGCGAGCGGTCGCAACACACCTGAAAGCCGTTGGCGTCACACCGGGTTCGGTGCGGGTCAGCTTCGTCAAAGTCGTTGAACTTCAAGCCCGCGCCATCCCCCACATCCACGCCCTGATCCGCCTCGACCCGCCACCGGCCTACGCCACGACATCAGGTGACCACGATCGTCACGGCCCCGCCGCCCCGTGGGGTGGTGGGGAGCCCCGCCCGATAGTCGACCAGCACACCGACTGGTCGTCACCGATCACCTCCACCGAGCTGGCCGCCCTGATCCAGCAGGCCGCCCGCCGCATCAGGATCGATGTTGCGACCGGCGACAGCGACCCCGACCAAGGGGCAGTGCGGGCGCTACGGTTCGGCGCCCAGATCGACACCCAACCATTGACACCCGAAACCACCACAGCCGCAAACGATCCCACAACCAACTGTTCCGCGCGCACGACGGCAACGCGGCTCTCGCCGCGCCGGGTCGCGGCATACCTGGCGAAATACGTCACCAAATCCCTACACGATTTCGGCATCACCGCCCGGCGCCTCACCGCAGAAGCGATCGGCGACCTGGATGTCAGCGAACACGTGCGCGCCATCCTGTCCACAATCGCCGAACTCGCCGAACACACCGCGGAGGGAGGACCTTTGGCGGGGATCGGGCGCTGGCTGCACACCTTGGGCTACCGCGGCCACATCACCACCAAATCCCGGCACTACTCGACCACAATGGGCGCCCTGCGCACCGCCCGCGCCGTTTGGACCCGCCAGCAGATGGCCAAACATTCAGGGCGGCAAAACGATACACAATCTGCCCGTCCAGGCCAACACTTGACCGGCGCCATTGCCGGCCGGCACGAACCGATCGACACCAATGAGATGCTGTGGGGGTTCGACCGCGCCGGGCACACCAGCGCCGGGGATCGCGTCCTGGTCATCTCAGCAGCCTTGCGCCACATCGGTGCCCGTATCGCCGGTATCACCGAATCCCGGAGTGTCGGTGCGCGCATCCCGCCAGCGTCACGCGGGGCCGGGTGATGGCCACGACACCCGAGGACGGCACCGCCGGCAACCACGATGCTGGTGCGGTCCCGCTGTATGAGGGTCCTGAGTTCATCGCGTGGCTGACCGCCTCATGTGAACGCCAGAACTTGCCAGTCACCGTGACCGATCCGACCGTCATCGCACGCATCGCCACCCTGCTCGGAGCGAACCCGAAGACGCCACCGGTTCACACCCGCCACAGCGGTCGCACCCGGTCGATGTCAAGGCTGCGCGACCCCGCGGTCCCCGGAGCGATGACGGCGTGATCGAGCACCGATTTGATGACCGCTTGTTGGCGGTCGATGTCCAAGCTGTCCCACTGCTCGCGTAGCAGACGCCCGGTGCCGACCAACTCCTGAACATCAGTGGTATCGGTGGCAGCCGCGATCGCTCGGCGCGTTTCGGCGATACGGGCGGTGATGGGGTCGCGCGCGGCGATCCACTCCCGCGCGGTCACGGTTGCATTCGCATACAGCGCTGCTAACTCATCCAAGCGGGTGGTGTCGGCATCGAGCTGGGCCGACAACGCGGCGACGTCGGCATCGACGCTGGCCTTTCCCGCCAGTGCATCGGCCAGCTGCGGAGAGTCCAGCCGGGTCAGCACCGCGTCGGTCAACAGCTCCTCGACGGGTCGGGCCACCACCGTCAGTCGCCCGCAGCCGCCCTGATCCGGGCCGCTCAGGCACACATAGCGGCGCACCCGATTGTCTGGATTGACATGGCGGGCTTGTGAATACAACCGGTTGCCGCACCGCCCGCAGCGCAGCAACCCCGACAGGAGGTAGGTGCGCGGTGCGCGGGTCTTCGTCAGCGCGCGGGCAGTCATGCGGGCCAACACCTGATCCCGCTGCGCCGGGGTGATGATCGCTGGCCACGCTGCCGCACCGATCACCTGGCCGTGATGCTCGCGCAGCCCGGCGATGCGGCCCGAGCACAGGATTTGGCGCACCGTCGAGGTCCGCCACGCCTTCGACGCCGCCGGAGGCACACCGGAGTCGTTGAGCCACATCGTCAGTGACCGAATCGACGCTCCCGCCAGATAACGGTCCACCATCTCGCACACCACCGCGGCCTCATCGCAACGCACAGCGACCTTGTCGGGCTCGTAGCCGAACGGGCGCACCGAGCCGTGCGGCAGCCCTCGTTCGGCGTTCTGCAACATCTTGCGGCGGATGCGGGCGGATTTGCGGCCGGATTCCTTGGCCGCGAACGCGGCGAAAATCCGGGCCATGAATAACCCGTCGTCATTGCCCAGATCAATATCGGCGGTGACGGTGGCCACGTCACGCACGCCCACCAACTCACACAAAGCGACGAATTCTTCTAACTCGACCGGGCGACGATGCAACCGGTCCAAGTTATAGACGATCACCCCGTCCCGAGCACCCGATTTCAGATCGGCCAGCATCCGCACATACTCCCGGCGCGGCTTTCCCGAAAAGGCCGACACATCGTTATCGACATACTCATCACCGACCAGCCAGCCTCGATCGGCCGCCAGCTTGCGGCAATCCTCCAACTGCCGCGCGCCACCCCTAAGCCGGCGCCCTCGACATCCGCCGAGATCCGGGCATAGACCGCCGCCGACCGCACCCCAACTCGCTGACCTGCCGGTTTCACTTTTCCCATAGAGGGTATATTAGCAACATTTCAGCTTGTGCAGTTCGGTGGGCCCGCCGTCTTCCCAGTGCTGCAGGTGGTGGGCGTGTAGGCCGCGGGTGGCGGCGCAGCCGGGTACCACGCAGCAGCGGTCGCGGTGTTCTAGGGCGCGGCGCAGCCGGCGGCTGTTCTGGCGGGTCTCCCGCCCGGTGCCGATGAGCTGTCCGTCGCGCTGAAACCAGGCTTCCCAGGTGGCATCGCAGGTCAGGTATTGGCGTTCGGCCGCCGACAGGAGTGGCCCCAGGTGCAGGGCGGCGGCGGGTTTGTCGAGGTCGAGGTGCACGATCACGGTGGTGTGTTGGGCGTGCGGGCGGCGCGCGATTTCGGTGTCCCAGCCGGCGGTCACCAGGCTTAGGAACGCATCCACGGTGTCGGGCAGCGGGGGGGCGCTGGGATGCTGCGGTGGCGGCGTGGTCGCGTTTCCAGTCGGTTACCAGCGCGTCCAGGTGTGCCTGTAGGGTGGTGTCGAACAGGGCGGCTTCGGCGTGGGGCAGGGTGATCCGCCAGGTGGTGGATTGCTCGTCGCCGGTCTGGGAGATCGAGCGCTGCGGACCCGGGCGTGGCTTGGGGCAGGGGTCCTCGGGTCGGGGTTCGAGTTTGATCGCGGTGCACAACTGGGAGACGGTGGCTACCGCGGCCAGCTCGGCGTAGTGCTCATCGGAGCCGTCGGCGGCGCGTTCGGCAATGACCCCGACCTGATCCAGCGAGAGCCGGCCGTCGCGCAGACCGGCCACGCAGCGCGGGAACTCCTGCGCGCGATGGGCCACCGCGGCGATGCTTTTCGCGTTGCGCGGGGACACGCCGGTGCGCCAGGCCACCAACGCCGAGACCGAGCGTGCGCCGGTGGACCCCCACAGTTCGTCACGGTCGATCTCGGCGACGATCTCCACGATCCGCCCATCGATCGCATTGCGCTGACCGGTCAGCTCCGCCAGCTCCTCGAACAACCCCTCCAACCGCTCACCAGGCGAAACCGCCCGAGGCTCAACGGTGCAAGAGGACATAACAACATCCAAGCAGCCACCACCGACAACCCGGTCAAGGATCGTTTTAACTGACTCAAGTCATCCAAATACGGGCCGAGTCCGCACTAGCCGATTCCTGGCCCGGACGGACGCGCCGCGCTACCCTTTGCACTCACGTCCCATCGACGAAACAGAACGGAATGATGGCGGCAACCAACAAGAACTCCGCGCGCGAGACAAAACGTCTGCAGACCCGAGAGCGACTGCTGGGAGCGGCCGTTGCCGAATTCAAGCGGTCCGGGATGGCCGACGCGGATGTCGGCGCGATCGTCAGTGCCGCCGGAGTTGCGCACGGCACCTTCTTCTTTCACTTTCCCACCAAGGAACACGTGCTCCTCGAATTGGAGCACCGCGAAGAACAGCGCATCGCCGGCCAGTTCACCCGGTTCCTGGAATCCGAACCCGACCTTGCGGACGCCCTCGGCGAAGCCGTGAGGCTGATCGCCGGATTGGAGCGCCGGTTGGGCGAAGAGTTATTCAAAGACTTTCTCGCACTGCATTTTTCCCAAACCCGGCCGCCGGTCGAAGACGGCCGGGACCACCCCATCATCGTCGCGGTCGCCCGCGAGATCGAGCAAGCGCAAGAACGCGGGACAGTGGCCGCCGACGTGATCCCGATGAACAGTGCGGTCTTCTTCCTACTCGGGTTGTATGCGCTGCTGATCACGACGAACACCTGGCCGAACCGCGACGCGATGCTCGATGATTACCTGACCACGACGATGCGGAGCCTGGCGGCTCGCTAGCCCTCGTTATTGACCTCAGTCAGTTTCTGGGTTAGAACTGGCGGGTCGAGGGAGGCGAATTTGAATCTGCCTACGGTGAACTTCCGCCGCGCAGCCGGGGAGACTCCCGCAACCCGGGATGGTCTGGGTCTGGACGAGCACCTGGACGAATCGCAGCTCGCGCAGCGACAGGCGGACAAGTGGTTGATCTCGGGTTCCCTGTTGATCGGCACCGCCGCGTTGGGCGTCTTCGGCCTGCCGCTGTTCCTGCGCGGGGTCTGGCTGTTGCGCCGAGCGCAACGGGCCGGGCTGTCGGTGCGGCCGATGCTGGTCACCCTGCTGGGCTATCTGGTCGTCATCGACGCCGCCATCAACACCGTCGGCTGGGCACTGGACATGGTGGGCAACCACACCCTGCTCGGCCGAGTGTTGTTGGTGGGCTGGGGAAACATGTTCGATGCCGGCTATTTCTGGCACTTCAACGAACTCTGGATCGGCGGTGCCGCCGGCCCCGGCGAGAAGGGCTGGGAGGTCGGGCTGATCTTCACCGTCTTCACCATGCGGATCGCGGCGGGCATCGGTTTTCTACAGATGAAGCGCTGGGGCCACCAGTGGATGGTGGTGACCTGCTGGATGGGCGCGGTGATCTGGATCGGTTACGTCTTCAACATGACCATGTACGCCGACGTGCGGTTCGCCGGGGTCGTAGTTCCGGTCGTCGGCTGGTGGCTCTACGACATCTTCTACATCACCCCGTTCCTGGCCATTCCCTACCTGCACACCGTAAACCGCGAAATCTTCTCCGACTGACCGTCTTTCAATTCCAAAGGAGCTGCAACGTATGGACATGGTGTGGGAATTGCTGCGCTACGTCGCGGCCTGGGGCGGGACCGGGTTGATCATCTGGTTCTGGTACTGGATGTTCTCCAACATCGGAACCTTCTGATTCCGTGACCGCGACGACCAATCCGTCGGCGATGGCAATCGAGCGCAGTTGCGCGCTGACCGCAGTGGCGCTCAGTGAACGGCGCCGCGGTGGCGCCCGCTTGACGACGGGGACCAAACGCGGCTTCGGTGTGAGCCCGGCACTGGACCTGGTGCACGTCCCCTACCCACCACTGGTGCACGACTGGACGCGCCGGACGTTGACATGTGGTGTCGCGCTGCAATGCTCGCCGTCCAAGGAACGCCTGGCGCACTACCGGTTGACCGACCTCACCCCGCGCGAGAACCGGGCCCTCACCTTGATCGAGGCGGGTGTCGCGGTGGGCTGGATCGCCTCGCGATGGCCTGGCCTGATGCCGGAGATCGACAGGCTGCTACCCGACGTACCGGTCGGCGACCCGGATCTGGACGCCCCCTCGATGTTCGACCGTGCGATCGACCTGGCCCGGACCGGACACCCGATCGCTGAACACCCGCTGCTGGGCATGCTGCCCCGCACCAGTGCGACTGAACGTGGCTTGGCCAGTGCGATCAAGCGATTCGGCAGGATGCCGTGGACCAGCACCCAGCAGCGCCACCCGCGTCCCTACTCGGTGCCGGTGGGCGGCGACGGCGGCGTGCGCAACCCGAACCTGCCGCCGCCGAGCCGGCCGGAGGACAACGACCTTGACATCAGCCCGCAACGGCGCCATGGCATCCCGTATCCGGAGTGGAACGCTTGGACCAACGCGTTTCTGCCGAATCACGTTGCGGTCCTTGAGATCCCGCCGCGAACCCAGGACCGTCACCCTGCGCCGGTGGCGGCGAATCTGCGAAAATGGTTCGAGGAACACACCCATCGCGCGATGACCAACCGGCTCGACGACGGGTCCGACCTCGATGTCGACGAGTACGTCCGGCACTACGTCGACTCGACCATACAGCGCGCCACCGAACCCAGGATCTTCCGCGAGCTGCGGCCCAGCGGCCGCGACGTCACCACCGCGCTCTTGCTCGACGGGAGTTCATCACTCGGCGTCCACGCTGGACAGATCTTCCGGCTGGAGCTGCAATGCGCCGACGCACTCTCGCGCGCGATGACCCTGGCGCGGGAAAGACACGGCATCTTCGTGTTCACCGGCAATACCCGCCATCGGGTGGAAGTGCACTGTCTCAAGGACTTTCGTGACGGCCACTTCATCGCGCCAGGCAGCCTGGGGTTGCAGACCGCGGGCTACACCCGACTCGGCGCGCCGATTCGGCACCTGACGTCGCGCCTGCTGGCACAACCCTCGGAGCGGCGTCTGCTGATCGTGATCGGCGACGGTCTGATGTCCGACGAAGGCTATGAGGGCCGCTACGCCTGGGCCGACGTGGCACACGCGGTCGACGAAGCCAACGATGCCGGCGTCTCGGTGTACTACGTCGGCGTCGGACCGACGCGGGTCGACCCGCTACCCGAGGTGTTCGGGGCACGCCGGTCCAGGCGGATCAAGCGCATCGAGGAATTGCCGCGCGTGCTGGCCCACGTCCACCGCGAACTCGTCGCCGCGTAGGAGACCGAGGGGGAAGATGACCGACACCTACATCGCCGGTGGCAACGAAGTGCAGCTGTTCGAACAGGCTCACCGCGAACACATTCCGGTGATGCTCACCGGCCCCACCGGCTGCGGAAAGACGCGCTTGGTCGAGCATATGGGCGCCCTGCTCGGCCAGCCGGTGGTCACCATCAGCTGCCACGACGACCTGACCAGCTCCGATCTGGTCGGCCGGTTCATCGTCACCGGGGGCGACGTGGTGTGGAACGACGGTCCGCTGACCCGAGCCGTCAAAGCCGGGGCGATCTGCTATCTCGACGAGGTGGTGGAAGCCCGACATGACTCGCTGGCGATCCTGCACTCCCTCACCGACCACCGTCGCGCCCTGTACCTTGATCGCGCCGACGAGGTGGTGCATGCTCCGGAATCGTTCATGCTGGTGTGTTCCTACAATCCGGCCTACCGTAGCTCGCTCAAAGAGCTGAAGCCGTCATTCCGGCAGCGCTTCGCCACCCTCCCGATGAACTATCTGCCCGCCGACCGTGAAGCCGAGGTGATCGTCGCCGAAGCGGCCGTCGAGATCAGAACCGCCCAGCGACTGGTGCAATGCGCCAACGCTATTCGCACTGCCGACGACGCGTTTCACTTCGAGCCGCCGTCGACCCGGGTGCTGGTCACCGCGGCCAAGCTGATCGCCGCCGGAGCCTCGGAGATCGACGCGGCCGAAGCCTGCATACTCGCACCGCTGAGCACCGACGGCGCTGTCAACGACGGTCTGCGTGAAGTCGCCGCGGCGACCCTGCTCGCGTCCCAGGACCCCGCGAACCGATAGAGAAAGGCACCAGCATGGTCGATCAGCAAGAGCGCAAGCGCAAGCGGGCACTCATCGTCTTCCAGGTCTTCATCTACGGGTACCTGCTGGTGATGTTCGGCATCGAGCTGTACATGTCGTTCGCCCGGGGCTGGTGGAATCTATGAATCTGCCGCTGTTGCACCGCCGTTCGGACACGCCCGGTCTCGACGAGCACTACGATGCATCGCGCGAGGCCCAGCGGCGGGCAGACAGGTGGATGATCGTCGGCGCCGGGCTGATGGGCTGCTGGGCTCCCGGACTGCTCGGGTTCCCCATCTTCATGCGCGGAGTATGGCTGCAACGTCAGGCGCTGCGCGCGGGCCTGTCGGTTCGGCCGATGATCGTCACGCTGATCGGCTATCTGGTGCTGATCGACGGCATGCTCAACAGTCTGGGCTGGGCGCTGGACTTGGTCGCCAATCACACCCTGATCAACCGGGTGCTGATGGTGGGCTGGGGCAACATGTTCGACGCCGGTTACTTCTGGCACTACAACGAGCTGTGGGTGGGTGGCGCAGCCGGGCCGGGTGAAAAGTCTTATGTCGCAGGCCTGATCCTCACGGTGTTCTCGATGCGGGTCGCCGCGGCGATCGGCTTCCTGCAGATGAAGCGCTGGGGTCACCAGTGGATGGTGGTCACCTGCTGGATGGGCGTAATGATCTGGATGGCCTACGTGTTCAACATGACCATGTACGCCGACGTGCGCTACGCCGGAGTCGTGTTCCCGGTGATCGGCTGGTGGCTCTACGACATCTTCTACATCACCCCGTTTTTGGCCATCCCCTACCTGCACACCGTCAATCGCGAAATCTTCTCCGACTGAAGACTGACCCACGAGCCCACCAAGGAGCAGACCCGTGACCACACCGTCATCGGAAGACACCGCCGCCGAAGAACTTCCGCCGGGCACCACGCCGTACTACGCACGCATGCACAAGTGGATCAAGCGCGCCGTGCTGGTCTGCCTGGTGGCACTGGTCCTCGAGGGCGCGTTCACGCTGCCGTTCATGGCCGTCTACTACGGCTATCCGACGCTGAGCCTCACCGAAATCTGCAGCGAACTGCTCAAAGTCCGGTACTCCAACGACACCCTGGAATGCAAGTACCCGTACCCGCCACTCGGGCCACCGGAAGGGGTCGCCGGCAAGGGCACCGCGCGCGACGACTGGGGCATCCAACCGGTGCCCCGGTATCACCGGCTGGGCTTTCGTGAACTCGTGCGAATCCACGACGCGCGAATCGCCCGCCAGCAGGCCCAGCACGCGCAGCAGGCCCCGAAGCCGTGACCGGGAAGCTGCGGGTCATCCAATGGGCTACCGGCAATGTCGGCCGGCACGCGGTGGCCGCCGTGCACGAGCACCCGGACCTGGAACTCATCGGCGCGCTGGTCTACAGCGACGACAAGGCCGGCAGAGACGTCGGTGAGATTTGCGGCATCGGTGAAATCGGCGTCGTCGCAACCAAAGACGTCGAGGAGATCCTCGCCCTGGATGCCGACTGTGTGCTGTACAACGCGATGGGCGACTGGAATCCACCGGCCGCGGTCGGGGACATCCGCCGGCTCCTCGCCTCGGGTAAGAACGTGGTGTCCACCGCGGTGACCGCGCTGATCTATCCGAAGAGTTGCGACGGGCCGGTGGCCGAGCAGCTGGAGGCCGCGTGCGCCGAGGGAACGACGTCGTTCCACGGCACCGGCATCGAACCTGGTTGGGCCGCTGAGGTTTTGCCCCTGACCATGTCGGGCCTGTTCCGGCGGATCGACTCGCTAGTGGTGCAGGAGCTGATGGATTACAGCACCTACGACGTGGGGTTCGTGCTGTTCGACGTGATGGGCTTCGGCAAGCATCCGGACGAGCCGGTGCCGATGTCCGAACCGGCCGTGGGCGCCATGGCTTTCAAGGCTCCGCTGATGCTGCTGGCCGACGGACTCGGCGCGGCGATCGACGAATTCACCTACCACCGTGAGGTTGCCGTCGCCGACGCACCGATCGAAGTGAAAGCCGGGCGCGTCGAGAAGGGCACCGTGTCAGCCCAGCGCTTCAGCTACACCGCGATCATCGGCGGCCGGCCGGCACTGACCGTCGAGCACATCACCAGGCTGGGCGCCGAGCAGGCATCCGACTGGCCCAACGGACGCGGCTGGAAGGTGACGGTGGAAGGGTCGCCGTCCATGGTTCTGGAATCCCGGATCGCCATCCACGGCGAGGACGACACCGACCAGGGCTGCCTCGGCACCGCGATGCACGCGGTGCATGCGATCGCACCGGTGTGCGCCGCACCGCCGGGCATCCGGACCTTCCTCGACCTACCCACGATCGTGGGACGCGGGGTGTTGTCGAACAGGCTCGGTTGAGTTCGAGTGTCCGGCGATGCCGGGGTGTGCGTGGGCCGATCTCAGCGCGTCGAACAACGTTGTGCGACAGTCACTTCCCGCGTTCGAACGGAACACTCGTCGGCAACTGCGCGCCGTCGGGGGGGACGAAGCGGCCGTCGAAGTCGACATAGCCCGAGCGTTTGGTGGGCAACGGCAGTACCGGATTGGGACACGGCTGACGGGTGCCGTCGCCACAGATACCACCATTGAAGTAAGAGCGCCGCTGGACGTCCTCGGGCCACGGGTCGGCATGCATGCCGAACCATTGGGCCGGAATGTTGTAGAAAACGAAGAAGCACGCGCTGACCCCGGCGAAGATCGCCAGGAAGCGGATGAACTGCTGTTGCACCACGCCGCCTCGCACACTGTCCAATCCGCGCTCGACGACGGTTCGGCCGCGGTCATCGGTGAAATAGCGCAGGCAGCACAGCGCGGCCTGGACGCCGCCCCACATCAGCCCTTCGTAGACCGGCCACTGGTAATAATGGCCGGCATTGAGCGAAACAGCGCGAATCGCACCGGGATACGTGTAGAAGCCGATGGGCAGCAGAATGCAGCCCTCCATGAGGAGGTCCAGCACGAAGGTGAATGCGTAGGTCACCGCGATCAACCGCAGGTTGCTGATGTCGGGCCAGCGCGCCTTGATCCTGCGCATCACCCAACAGCCGACGATCGTGATCAGCAGCACCCCGTACGCGTAACCCGGCGCATTGGTCAACAGCGGCTCGGCGACCTGCCGGCCCGGTTCCTCCGGTGATACCCAACCCGGAATGTGCGATGACCAGGAGCCCCGGTTGAACAGCCAGGTGTTGTAGGTGCACCAGGTGTTGAAATAGTTCAGCAGCGGATCCTGAAAGAACATCAAACCCATTGACGCCAGCAGCATCCCGTCCAGGGTGATCCGTCTCTCGCGTCGCCACGGCCGAATGATGAACCACCACAAGGCGAACGGCGCGGCTATCCAGAGAATGATCGCGTTGGCCATCAGCGGCACTTTCATCAGCCACGGCGGCTCGGAGGGGCCGGCGGGCACCCGCTGGAAATAGGGCCCGCTGACCCAGCGGATCCACACGTAGAGCTCCAGTACGAGCAGCGCACCACCGATCGCGGCCCAGATCTGGACGGGCTTGACCGTCCGGACGGGCTGCACAGCGGGCCTGGCCCCAGCGCCCGGCTGGATTGCGCGACCGGGCGGCTCGGTGACGGCGGATGCGCCTTTTCGGTTTCCCTCTTTGCTCATCGCAGCGAATATACCAGCTGGTATCTGAGAGTCGAGCCGGAATCTAGAGTTACTCTGGCACAATCGGGCTGTGGTAGAGCGCTTCACCCGCGAACGGCGACTAGAGCAGACCCGCACGTTGTTGCTCGATGCCGCGGAAGCCGTGTTTGCCGAAAAGGGCTTCACGCCGGCGACTCTCGACGACATCGCACACACTGCGGGATACACCAAGGGCGCCATCTACAAGCATTTCGCCACCAAGGAGGACCTGTTCCTGGCGGTCAGCGACCGGTACTGGCGCCGCTACTTCGACAACTTCGCCGAGGTGATGTCGACGGCGACCCAGGTCGGTGACCGTGAACTCGACGACATTGCCCTGCGCTGGCGCCAACTGGGCCGCGACCGCGGCGCCGAGCACGCCGCGCTGGGACACGAATTCACGCTGTATCTTCTGCGGAATCCCGAAGCGCGCGAGCGGGTTGCGGCCAAAAGGCTGGAAGTCGTTGCGGCACTAGCGGAATTCATCGTTGCCGGCGTCGAACGGCTCGGCGGGGCTTTGCGGATCCCGCCGCTGACGTTCGCGCACGTGCTGGTGGCCACCAGCGATTCGGTGATGTTGGGCAGCGAGCTCGACGACATCGACCTCTACCGGCCGATCGTCGAGATGTATGTGTCGGCGATCAAACTGCCCTCGCCGCGGCAGTAGGACCGGCATGGTCAAGATCGGCGTCCAGATCCACCCGCAGAACACCACCATGGCGGCGCTTCGCGCGGGCTGGCAGGGTGTCGACCAGCTCGGCGTCGACAGCCTGTGGACCTGGGATCACTTCTTCCCGCCGCTGTACGGGTCGGCCGCGGAATCGCACTTCGAAGGTTGGCAGATCCTGGCGGCCATGGCCGTCACCACCGCCAACGTCACCCAGATCGGCATGTTGGTGACCGGTTGCTGCTACCGCAATCCCGACCTGCTGGCCGATATGGCCCGCACACTCGATCACCTCAGCGGCGGTCGGGCGGTATTGGGAATCGGATCGGGATGGATGGACCGCGACGAGATCGAATACGGCTATCCGGTGCGGACACCCGCACAACGTCTCGATGCGCTCGGCGAGGCGCTGCCGCGCATCCGGCGCCGGATCGGGTTACTACAGCCCGGCCCCCTCGGACGGCTGCCGATCCTGATCGGCGGCAACGGCGAGCGGCGCACCCTGCGCCTGGTCGCCGAACACGCGGACATGTGGAACGGCTACGGCGACGCCGCCACGATCCGCGCCAAGAACCGGGCCATCGACCGTTGGTGCGGCGAAATCGGCCGGGATCCGGGCGAGATCGAACGCACTGTGTGGATCGAGCGGGTCGAGCCGGACCTGGTGGCATCACTCGTCGAGGCCGGCGCCGACCATCTGATCCTGGGTTTGCGTGCACCGTATGACCTCGGCGCAGTGGAGCGGCTGGTGGCGGCCCGGCGCGCGGTTTAGCAAATGTCTGCTCGGGTATGCGAAACAGGAGCGCAGCCCGAGTTCAAACGCTTTCCCGATTGGAGGTCACGCTGGTGACCGAGATGATTGTTCAGACACCCGACGAGGTGGTTGCCTTCCTCAAGGCGCAGCACGCGCTGATCGAGGACATGTTCGACGAGGTACTGCTGGCCTCCGACCCCCAGGCGCGCGACGAGCCGTTCGTCGCACTCCGTCAGCTGCTGGCCGTGCACGAGACGGCCGAGGAGATGTTGGTGCATCCCCGCGTGCGTCGCGAATTCGACGCCGGCGACGCGATCGTCGACGAGCTGCTGCACGAAGAGCACGACGCCAAAGAGCAGCTGACGAAGATCGAAAGCCTCGACATCACCTCCCAGGAGTTCGTCGACGAACTGACCAAGCTGCGGGATGCGGTGCTGGCCCACGCCGAGCATGAAGAACTCGAGGAGTTCACGAAACTGCAGCGCAACCTCGACGCCAACGAGCAGAAGCGGATGGGCACGGCGGTGAAGGTGGCCGAAGCTATCGCGCCCACTCGGCCGCACGCCGGCGTGGAATCGGCGAAGCTGAATTTCGCCGTAGGACCGTTCGCCGCGATGCTCGACCGTGCCCGCGACCTGATGCACCAAGCGCTTGGCTGAGTCGCTCCGTAGGCTCAGTGGCGTGAGCGTCACATCTGACCGCCCGGTCGCCCTTCAGGATCGGTTCTTCCGAGAGCTGCCCGAGCTGGCGGTGGCGTGGCAGGCCGAGCCGACGCCCGAGCCCAAGTTGTTGGTGCTCAACGAATCGCTGGCGGACGAACTCGGACTGAGTGCGGACTGGCTGCGCAGCCCCGACGGCCTGCGTTTCTTAGTGGGCAATTTGGTACCCGACGGCGCCACGCCGGTGGCCCAGGCCTACGCCGGTCATCAGTTCGGCGGGTACGTGCCGCGGTTGGGTGACGGTCGCGCGCTGCTACTGGGCGAACTGCTCGACGAGCGGCAACGCCTTCGCGACATCCACCTCAAGGGCTCGGGACGCACTCCGTTCGCGCGCAACGGGGACGGCCTGGCCGCCACCGGACCGATGCTGCGCGAATACATCATCAGCGAGGCGATGCACGCGCTGGGCGTGCCGACGACACGCTCCCTGGCCGTGGTGGCCACCGGGCGCCCGGTAGCCCGCGAAACGCTGCTGCCGGGCGCGCTGCTGGTCCGCGTGGCCAGCAGCCATCTACGGGTCGGCAGTTTTCAATATGCTGCTGCCACAGGCAATCTCGACCTGCTGCGACGCCTGGCGGACCACGCGATCGCGCGCCATCACCCCGGCGCTGCCGACGCCGAGCGGCCCTATCTCGCGCTGTTCGAAGCGGTGGTCGGCGCCCAGGCGACGCTGGTGGCGCGGTGGATGCTGGTCGGGTTCGTGCACGGCGTGATGAACACCGACAACATGACCATCTCCGGGGAGACCATTGACTACGGACCGTGCGCGTTCATGGAGGCCTACGACCCCGACACCGTTTTCAGTTCGATTGACGCGTGGGGCCGCTACGCCTACAGCAATCAACCGACCATCGCGGCGTGGAACCTGGCCCGCTTCGCCGAGACCCTGCTCCCGTTGATCGGCGACGATGTCGAGGAATCAGTTTCATTGGTAGAGAACGCATTTGATGGATTCCACGACTACCACGCAGCGTGGCGCTCGGGTATGCACGCCAAGCTCGGGTTCACCGGTGACATCGAGGAACTGACGCCGTTGCTCGAAGAACTGCTGTCGTTGCTGCAGGAGAGTCACGTCGACTACACGTCGTTTTTCACCCGGCTGGCGGACGCCGCGCGCGGGGACTCCGGACCAGCGCGCGACCTGTTCGTCGACCCCGCCTTGTTCGACGACTGGGCCGCCCGGTGGCGGGCGCTGGAACCCGACCCGCTGTTGATGGCACGGGTCAACCCGGT
This sequence comes from Mycobacterium kiyosense, assembly GCA_021654635.1. Classification (NCBI taxonomy): domain Bacteria; kingdom Bacillati; phylum Actinomycetota; class Actinomycetes; order Mycobacteriales; family Mycobacteriaceae; genus Mycobacterium; species Mycobacterium kiyosense. Next base: position 1,659,274 of record AP025179.1, on the reverse strand, counting down.
CTACATCCCGCGCAACCACCTGGTCGAGGAGGCGCTGGAAGCGGCGACGACGGGAGACCTTGATCCGGTCCACCGGCTTCTCGAGGCTATCCGCGCCCCCTTATACCGAACGGACCGGACTGGAACGCTACGCCAAACCCGCCCCAGCGGATTTCGGAACCTACCGCACCTTCTGCGGCACCTGAACGCCACGGGTGGCAGCGGTGATACCCAGCGCGATCATGATGTCGGCATAGGTGACGAACAGGCCGGCCCAGAATGCCCACTTCAGTTGCGGATCCGGTTGGGAGGCAAAGAACATGATCAAAAAAGACGGGCCCGACGATGCCGCACACGAAGGTCATCGACTGGACGACGAGGTAGCGCCGGAAGGTGGACACCGTGTTGTTGACTCCCGCCCGTTGGGCCTTCGGAGCATAACGCGGCCATGACCGACGTGTATCGCGCTCCGCTGCGGTCCCGCAGCGACGACGTCGACCCTGGGCTCACCATCGAACGCGCCCGCCGGCTGGGCCTGTGCGGCTTCGGTCGGTTGCTGCGCGACCCCGCCGAGTCCGGCCGGCTGGAGCGCCGGGTTGCCCGCTTCGCCGAGGTGGAGAACGGCTCTTTTGTGTGGACCCGGGATCCGGACGGATTGTTCTGGCTCGGGCGGATCGCCGGCCCCTACTTCTACGACGATGTCGACACCGCCTCAGCCGCGGATCTGGTGCACGTGCGGCCCTGCGACTGGCTTTCCGAACCGCTGCTGGAACCTGAGGTTCCCGACGCAGTGGTCGCGACATTCGGCCGCGGGGGTCGCAACTTTCAGCGGATCCACCACCCGTCGGTCAGCCAAGAGACACAACGGATCTGGGACGATCAGCGCCGTCGTCGCAGCCGCTGAACCATATGCACCAGGGCCAGCGCGACGGCGCCGACCACCGCGCCGATCACCGCCGAGATCCCGGTGTCGACCAACCACGCCAGCACACCACCCACCGGTCCGTGCCGGACCGCTTCCTGCGCGTGCGCCACCAGCGCGTGCGGGGCATGCCAGCCCAGGTGCTCGCTGTTGGTGAGCAGGATGTGACCGCCCACCCACAGCATCGCCACCGTCCCGATCACCGACAGCGCCGAGAGCAGCTTCGGCATCCCGCCCACCAGAGCCCGACCGACCACCCCGCCCAGGCGGGAACCGGTTTGGGTGAGATGCAGGCCGACATCGTCCATCTTCACGATGGCGGCGACGACCCCGTAGACCGCGACGGTGATGACGAACGCGACGATCACCAGGATCACCAAGCGCGGGACGAACGCGGACTTGGCGACCTCGTTGAGCGCGATCACCATGATCTCGGCGGACAGGATGAAGTCGGTGCGGACCGCGCCGCTCACCACGTGTCGCTCGCTCTGCGGCTCGTCGGCGGCATGGCCGTGGCCACGCACACTGCCCCAAACCTTCTCGGCGCCTTCGTAACACAGATACGTGGCGCCCAGCATCAGGATCGGACTCAGCAGCCAGGGCGCGAACTGACTGAGCAACATGGCCCCTGGCAGGATGAACACCAGCTTGTTGCGCAGCGAACCGAGGGCGATGCGCTTGATGATCGGCAACTCGCGCTCGGCGGAGATTCCCTCGACGAACTGCGGCGTCACCGCGGTGTCGTCGATGACCACGCCGGCGGCTTTGGTGGTGGCGCGGCCGGCCGCGGGACCCACGTCGTGCAGCGAGGCCGCAGTCAGCCGCGCCAGCATCGCAACGTCGTCGAGCAGGGCGAACAGACCCCCACTCATCGCGTCTGCCCCATGGCGTTGCAGACTACCGCCGTCGGGCCCGTCATGCGGGTCGGTCGCCGACCTCCAGCCCGGCCAGCGTCGAGGTGCCCTCGAAGATGGTGCGACCCCATTCCCGGACCCGGCAGTGCAGCGTCCCCGCCAGGTACTCGTAGTCGGTGTCGATGTTGCGGCGCTCGGCCGGCAGCGGCACTGGCAGCACGTGCGGACCGTCGCCCGTTCCGTGTCCGTCCAGCTCCACCCGGAAACGTGCGTTGCGCGCGTCGACGTGCCAGTGCTCCACGTCGCACTCCGACGACACCAACGCCGGGGACGTGACGCGCAGCACCCGATTTCCCAGTCGCACAACGACTCCGCCGACGTCTCGCTTGAGCGGCCCGAGCTCGAGCAGGCCGCCGGAGAAAGCCACCGACACATCGGCGTCACCGAAGTCGTGGGCCTGGCCCCACCACCACCGCACCGGGAAACCCGCTCCCCAGTTGCGTTCGCAGTACAGCGTGGCGTTGTTGAACGTCCAGCGCTGGTCGCCGTGCGTGACGGTCCCGGAGGCCTTGCCGTCCAACCGGTAGGGGTGCCAGTACTGGTTCAGAAACGGCACCGCCGAGAACACTCCCCCGCCGCCGAATGCCTTGGGCCACTGGAACGCATCAGTGAATTTCAGATCGACGGCGGTGTCGCCTAGCACCATCTTGAGCCGGTCGCGGGTCGCATCGATCACATTGCCGGCGGCGTCGGCCTGCACCGAGAATTCTTGCCGATCGGCCAGTACGCCGTCGACCGCCGCCGAGCGCACCACCCCGCCGGGGTGCAGCGCGATCGCCGCCGTGGACCAGTTGCCGTCGGGATGGCGGTTCTCACTGCACAAAGCAACCACCACGCGACCGTCGGCCGGATCGGACAGTCGCCAGAACCAGCCCTCCATCTCGGTGCCGTGCGAGGGCGTCGGATCGCCGAACGGCACATCGGCCCCGGTACGGCGATATAGAGAGACCAGGCGCTGACCAACAGCGTCGACGATATTCACAGCAGTGTGTTACCCACGGCCACTCGCTTTGACTCGTCACCAGATTAGATACCATTGACATTCGAATAACATCAGTATCTAATTCCGGATATGCCCAGGTTAACCAGGGTCCAACAGGTCGAACGGAATCGCGAAAAGGTGCTCGTCGCCGCACAGCGGGTCTTCGTGGCACGGGGGTACGGCGGCGCCAGCCTGGAGACCATCGCCGACGAGGCAGGCTTCTCCCGGGGCGTCGTCTACTCGCAGTTCGGCAGCAAAGCCGACATGTTCTTAGCGTTGCTGGAGCGACGGATTACCGAGCGGGCTGCCGAGAACGAGCGCCTGGCCAAAGAGTTCGCCGGGGCCGAAGGGCTGCGGGAGCTGATTCGTGCCGGGCAACGAGATGCCGCCGCGGAACCCGGCTGGGCCCAGCTACTGGTCGAATTCCGCGCCCTGGCACTTCGCGATGCCGAGCTGAACCGGCGATACGCCGAAGCTCACGCCCGCACGATCGAGGGCATCGCGACAGCGCTGGAACGTCTCTTCGAGCCGACCGGTGTGCGACCGACGGTGCCGTTACGGTCGGTCGCCGAGTTTCTTCAAGCGGGCACCGCCGGCCTGGCGCTGGAGCGTGCCGCCAATCCGGACGCGATACCCGACGAGCACGCCACGCAATTGTTGATCCGTGCCCTCGGACTCGCCGAGGACGGGAGCTCGAAGTGACCCCATGGCACCGGTTCCGCAACGACGTGATCACCGCCGTGAATATCGCTGCGCCAGAACAGTTTAACGCCCTGTTCTTCAGCACCGACGAAATCCTCGCTGCACAGCGTCGCAGCCTGCACACGTTGCTGTCGCACGCCGTCGAGCACTCGCCGTTTCATCGCCGCCGGCTTGGCGACATCGATGTCACCGACATCGACCCCACCGACCTTTCGGCGCTGCCGGTGATGACAAAAGCCGAGATGATGGAAGCCCTAGACGACGTCTTCACCGATCCTCGCCTCAGGCGCGGCGACATCGAATCATCGCTTGCGGCAACGGTAGAACGGCCGGTGCCGATCCTCGACGACTACATCGCACTGAGCACGGGTGGATGCTCGGGGCGACGCGGCCTGTTCGTCTACGATCGTGCCGCGACCGCCGGGTTCCTCTCCGCTCTTGCCCGGCCGCCGGTGGAATCACTGCGCTGCGCGACGGCGCCGACCAAGCCGCCGCGCATCGCGATGGTGGCCGCGCCGTCGGCCGTGCACGCCACGGGTTTACTGGCGGCGCTGACCGAGGGCGGCGATGCACCCGCCCATGTCGATCTCGTGCCCGCGACACAACCGATCTGGGAAATTGTCGACCGGCTCAACGCGTGGCAGCCCGAGGTGTTGGGCGGGTATGCGAGCATGCTGGTCCGCCTTGCCGTCGAGGCCGGCGCGGGCCGACTGCGGATCGCACCAACGGAGGTCAACACCACCAGCGAGACGCTGCTTCCCGAAATGCGTGTCTCGATCCGGGAAGCGTTCGGGGTACCGGTCTTTGACGGCTTCGGCTCGACGGAAGGACTGGTGGGCAAGACCGGCCCGGACGATGACGTGTTCGCGTTCAACACCGACATGTGCATCGTCGAACTCGTCGATGCCGACAACCGGCCCGTGGCACCCGGCGTCCCGTCGGCCAAAGTGTTGGTAACCAATCTCTATAATCTCGTCCAGCCGCTGATCCGCTACGAGCTCACCGACATCTTCACCCGCCAGCCCGACGCCGACGAACACGGCCATCTGCGGGCTCGTGTTCAGGGACGCAGTGACGACGTGCTGCGATACCAGCACACCACCATTCACCCCATTGCCATCCGCTCGGTGCTGGCCACAACCCCCGGGGTGACCGATTACCAGGTACACCAAACTGTATGTGGGATAGAAGTTTTCGCGATTTTCGAGGACGATCGGGTACAGTACGGATTGGCGGGACGGCTGCGCCGGGCGCTGGTCGATGCCGGCCTGAACCGCCCCGAGGTGACCGTCCATGCGGTGGACCGGGTTGATCGTCATCCCGTCAGCGGCAAGTTGCGCCGCTTTGTCCCCCTTATTTAATACGTTGCACCACAACAGATTCAGCCAGATAGGACACGATGGCGTTGGTCAGCCCGCGGCGGGCCTCGTCCAGGTCCGCGTAACTGCCCAATTGCCGCTCGGACACCAGGCCGCGCATCGCGCCGGGGATCAGCGTAGCCATCTCGCGCACCCGCTGCGGATCGACCTGCAGGTCGGCGAACGCCTTCTGACAGGTCGCATGCCAGCCCTGCCCCCAGGAGCGCAGTTCGGCCGCGGTGCGCGGATAGAGCCGATCCAGCTCGCCGGGCTCGCGCGGTAAGGCTGCGCGCAGGTTCTCGATGGCCCGGGAGTCCGGTGCGTTCAGGCCGTCGTAGAGGGTGTCGATGATCTGCGCGACCCGCGCCTGCAACGGCGCCCCGGTATCGGGTTGGGTGAACACGTTGGCCCGCCGTTCGGCGGTGTGATGCAGCACCGCCGCCCAGAATCCGTCGGCGTCGCCGAACTGATATTGCACGGTGCCCCAGGTGACACCGATCTGCTTGGCGATGCGGTTGGCCGAAACCGCGCCGGGATCGCCGGACGCCAGCGCGCTCACCGCCGCCTGCAACATCGCCTCGCGGGTGGCCACACCTCGCCTGTTCGATCTGCGACCCGCGCTGTCCGCCACCGCCATCCCCGCATCGTAACGCCACCAGAGAAGTTTCGTTGACACCTTTATGACTTTTTCCTAGAGTTCTCCGTGACGAATCGGGAGGACCGCACGTATGGCCAAGCCGCCGTTGTCGATGAAACCAACCGGATGGTTCCAGGTTGCGTGGTCTGACGAGATCGGCATCGGCGATGTCCACACCATGAAGTACTTCGACCAGGAAATGGTCGCCTGGCGCGCCGAATCGGGTCAGCTGACCGTGATGAACGCCTACTGCGAACACCTGGGCGCCCACCTGGGCTACGGCGGCAAAGTGGTCGGCGACGTGCTGCAGTGCCCGTTCCACGGCTGGCAGTGGAGCCAGCAGGGACGCAACGTCTGCATCCCCTACCAGGACCGCCCCAACCGCGGCCGTCGCATCCGCACCTACCCCGTGGTGGAGCGCAACGAGTCGGTCTACATCTGGCACGACATCGAGTGCCGCCCACCGTTTTTCGACGCGCCCGACGTCTTCGCCAGCTTCGCCGACGGCAGCGGGCCAGCCGACTACTATCCGCAGCAGCGGCTGTTTCGGCAGGGCCTGGAGATGCACCCGCAGTACGTGCTGGAGAACGGGGTCGACTTCGCCCACTTCAAGTACGTCCACAACACGCCGATCGTGCCCGTCTTCACCCGGCACGACTTCGACGACGCGGTGTCCTACGTGGACTTCACCATCACCTTCGAAGGCGATGACCAGCAGAGCATCGATGACGTCAAAAGTGGTGTGGAGGCCATCAACGGCGGTCTGGGCATCGCGGTCACCAAGAGTTGGGGAATGATCGACAACCGCACCATCTCGGCGATCACGCCGGTCGACGAGCGCACCTCCGACGTCCGGTTCATGGTCTACATCGGGCGGGTCCCGGGCCGGCCGGCGGAGCGCGCCGAACGCGACGAGGCCAACGCCCGCTCGTTCGGTGCGGAAGTGATCCGGCAGTTCACCCAGGACATCCATATCTGGGCGCACCAGCGCTACTCCGACCCACCCGCCCTGGCGTCCGCGGAGTACGAAGGGTTCACCGCAATTCGCAACTGGGCCAAGAGGTTCTATCCCGACGGCAAGGGCGGCACCGCCGCCGAACTGGCTGCAGCCAACTCCTAGTGAAGGGCCACCCATGACGATCAAGGTTTTCCAGGTTGCCACCGGCAATGTCGGTTCGGAGATGATCAAGCGCATCGCCACCCACCCCGATCTCGAACTCATTGGCGTGCACTGTTATTCACCGGAGAAGGTCGGCAAAGACGTCGGCGAGCTGGTCGGCCTGCCGGCCAACGGAGTCAAGGCCACCGGCACCGTCGAGGAGATCATCGCCGCCAGACCCGACGTGCTGACCTTCCACGGCGTCTTCCCCCGACGAAGACCTCTACGTGAAAGTCCTCGAGGCCGGCATCAACATCGTGACCACCGCCGACTGGATCACCGGATGGCACCGGGACCGCAATCACCCGCACCACTCCGGCAAGCCGGTCACCCAGCTCTTGGCAGAAGCCTGCGCGAAGGGCGGCACGACGTTCTACGGGACCGGCATGAACCCCGGCGTCAACCAGATCCTGGGGGGTGGTGTGTTCGGCCGACGTCGCCGAGATCGAGAACGTCACCACCATCGAATCCGTCGACGTGTCCTGCCACCACTCCAAGGACACCTGGATCGAGGTGGGTTACGGCCTGCCGGTGGATGATCCGTCGATCCCCTCGAAGCTGGAGAAGTACACCCGGGTGTTCGCCGACAGCGTGCTGATGATGGCCGACTGCTTCGAAATCGAACTCGACGAGGTGAAGTTCAGCTACGAGCTGGGCGCCTGCACCAAAGACGTCGACCTGGGCTGGTACACGCTGCCCAAGGGTTCGCTGGGCGGCAACTACATCAAGTACCAGGGCATGGTCGACGGCATCCCCAGGGTCGAGACGCACCTGGAATGGCAGATGACCCCGCACACCGACCCGAACTGGGATATCAAGGGCTGCTACATCACCCAGATCAAGGGCGACCCCTGCATCTACAACAAGCACATGATCTTCCCGAAGCCGGGCGTCGACCTGTCCAACCCGGACAACTTCGCCTCGATCGGCATGACCGTGACCGGCCTGCCCGCGCTGAACTCCATCAAGTCGGTCGTCGCCGCTCCCCCCGGCCTGATCACCAGCGCCGACCTGCCGCTGCGCGCGTTCGCCGGCCGCTTCAAGATCGACAGGTGACGACGTGTCGCGGCACCACGTAGGCACCCTTCAGGGCGCCAGCGTCCTCAGCGTTGCCCGGGCGCCGGGATCTTCCGCGGTGGCGGGCACCAGCGCGACACAGTCGGCACCGGCCTGCGCGTAGGCGCCCAGCCGTTCGGCGATCCGCTCGGCTGAGCCCAAGGCCGACACCGCATCCAGCAGTTCGACGGGCACCGCAGCCGCCACTTCGCGCCGGGCGGCGCCGGCCCGGGCCTTGCCGACGAGATCGCCGAAACCCAAGTCGCTGAACATCTCTCCGTAACCCGGCGGGGCAAGGTACACCGCCAGCTGTCCGGCCAGCTGCGCGCGAGCAGCGGCGCCCGGATTCAGTGCGACCGGCACCCAGACGGTCAGCCGCGGCGCCGGGCGACCAGGCGAGGTGGCCTCCTCGATCGCCGCCCGGACCTGCGCGACACGCGCCGGCGACGCCAGGTTGAGCACCACCTCGTCGGCCAGCTGCGCCGCCAGCCTGATCATGGCGGGGCCGAACGCCCCCAACGCGATTCGCGCCTCAGGGATGGGTGTGCGTAGCCGGAAACCGTGGCTGCCGACATGCCGGCCCGTGTAGTCGACGCGGTCACCCGCCAGCATCGGGCGCAGACATTCGATGGTTTCGCGCATGACGGACACGTGCTGCGCCCAGCCGCGGTTGTGCCAGCCGGCAACGATCATCGGGCTGGACGCCCCCAGCGCGAGGTGCACCGGGTTGCCGGTGAGGGAGGCCACCGAGCTGGCGCCCAGCGCCAGGGTCACCGGCCCGCGCACCCCGACCGCCAGCGGTCCGATGTTCAGCGTCAAATCCGGCGCACGCAACCCGATCGCGGTCGCCAGCGCGAACGCATCGTAGGTGGCCATCTCCCCGATCCACAGCGCGCCGAAACCGTTGTCGGAAGCGGATTGCGCCACCTCGAGTGCTTCCCGGTCGGGTCGGTCGAGCCAGAACGGCAGCACAACCTCGACGGCGTTCATCACATGTCTCACAACATCGAAGCGTCGGCCTGCTGGCCGAGCAGGATACGTCCGGGCAGCTCGCGGGACGCCTCGTTGACCTGAAAGTGCGCGGTGGCGGTAAAGGCGTCGCGAAACCGTCGCTGCAGCGCAGAAGTGTCGTAAATCGCTGTGCCACCTGCCATTTCGTACATGCTGCGCACCACGTCGGCGGCAGTCCGGGTGGCGTGGGTGGCTGCCAGGCGCAACCGGTTGCGCAACTGTACCGACACCGGGCCGGGCTGCTGGCTGGCCTGCCACGCCTCCTCGATCGCCTGGTAGTAGAACAGCCGTGCCGCGCTCAGGGCCGCGTCGGCCGTCGCGACGGCGGCCTGCGTTGCCGGGCGCTGGGCCAGGGTGCGGGTCGACCCGAGTCCCTTTTTCGCCCCGGCCAGTTCGACCAGGTCGTCGATCGCTGCCCGGGCATTGCCCAGCGCCGCCGCACCGATCGACAACGCGAAGAACCCGAAGACCGGGAAGCGATAGAGCGGACGGTCGAGCACCGGGCCGTCGAACAGCGACAACACCCGGTCGGCCGGCACGAAGACGTCGTTGGCGACGGTGTCGTGGCTGCCGGTGCCGCGCAGGCCCAGAGTGTGCCAGGTGTCCAGGACCTGCAAATCCGCCTTGGGCAGTGCGACGACCGACGGGACCGGCGCTTCGTCGACGATGCAGCCGGCAAACATCATGTCGGCGTGGGTGATTCCGCTGCAGAAGGGCCAGCGGCCGGTCACCCGCACCCCGCCGTCGACCGACGTCGCGGTGCCGCGTGGGGCCCACACCCCGGCGGCGATACCCCCGCCGCCACCGAACATCTCGCCGCGGGTGCCGTCCGGCAGATAGGCGACCAGTAACGCGCTGGTGATTGCGATCGACACACACCAGCCGGTCGCCGCGTCACCGCGGGCGAGGGTTTCGGCACACCGCAGTGCCGTCGCCGGCGAGAGCTCCAGCGCGTCGACTTCGCGCGGCATGGTGGCCCGCAGCAACCCGGCCTCGGTCAACTGCGTCACCAATGGCGACGGGAGCCGGCGCTCCCGGTCGATCTGCGGCGCCATCTCCCGGGCCGTCAGCGCGATCTTCTCGGCGAGCCGCTCGATCTCGGTGTCCCGGCGATCCGTCGGCGGCTCCGGGTTGGCCGGGTTCATGTCAGCACCTGGCCGGCGTGCAGCCCGGCGACCAGGTCGGCGAGGTCCCGCGCGCTGGGCGTGTAGCCCGGGAAGTAGCAACAGATATCGGAAGCCATTGCACCGAACCGCTTCTCGATCTCGGCTGCGCAGTCGTGCGGGGTGCCGACGATGCCGATGGTGCGCACCATGTCGTCACTGATCAAGGCGCGCATGGCAGCGTAATCACCCACCTTGGACAGTGCGTTGAGGCGCGGTTGCAGCTCCCCCCAGCCCTCCACGTCGAGCACCGGCCGATAATTGGGCGTCGAACCGTAGAAGGCGATCAGCGTCGCCACGCCGTCGATCGCAGTCGCCAGCTCGGTCTCGGTACCGCCGACGGCCACCATCGCCTGCGCGATCACCTGCAGGTCGGTCAGGGCTCGCCCGGAGCTTTGCAGGCCTTCGGCCAGTGCGGGCGAAGTCCGCTGCGCCAGGTGCCGCGCACTGTTGAACGGCATCATCAGCAGCCCGTCGGCGACTTCGGCCGCCTTACGGGTCATCACCGGACCGAGCGCGCCCAGCAGCACCGGCGGCGGACCGTACGGGTTCGGGCCCGGATTGAAGTTGGGTGGCATCAAGGTGTGGGTGTGGAACTCGCCACGAAACTTCAGCGGCGCCTGGCCCTCCCAGTTGGCGAAGATCGCCTTGATCGCCGAGACGGTCTCGGCCATCCGGGCCGCCGGCCTACCCCACTGGCTGCCGTACCGCTTCTCGATGTGCGCCCGGATCTGCGAGCCCAGGCCGAGCCGGAACCGGCCGCGACTGTAAACCTGCAGGTCGTAAGCGGAATGCGCGAGATGAACGGGGCTGCGCGGGCCGGCGATCGCGACGTTGGTCATCAGCTCCAGCTCGGTCTCCCCCGCCGCCACGACCAGCGGGAAGAAGACGTCGTGCGGGCCCTCGAAGGTGAACAGACCGTCGGCTCCGGTGTCGGCGATCGCCCGGGCGCTGGCACGGACTTTGTCCGGGTGGCCTTCGACTTGCAGATGTACTTTCATCCCCGCCTCTCCTCGACTGACGTGCCGCTCAGTGGAAGATACTGCTGGCGTACATCACCACAATGATCGCGATGACGGCAATCAGCGCTAGCCCGAGGGTCGGTGTGACGTCACACTATGCCAAGTAGCCGTCAATCGAGACGATTCCGCAGCAACGGCAGCACTTCACGACGACGGCGCCCGCCACGGCATCCCCGCGAACATGGTCGTTAGTTTGTATTCCTTCTACCAACCGAATTCAGGACGCGGGGCAGGCCGCAGCGATCTGCAGCGAAGCCGGCCACAAGACCGTCACCAACCCGAACGCGCCGAGGTCGGCACCGGCCGGCGCCACCCTGGCCAGCCGCTCCTCGATCTGCTCGACCTGCGTGGGATGCAGTGCGGCCCAGACCAACCCGATGGTCAGGTAGGGCAGCGCCAGCCACAGTGCCACCTCGATCAGCGCGGCGATGCTGACCTGGTAGCTCAAAATCCGGCGGAGCCGATCCATCGTCGCGTGCTCCATTCAGATCAACCGACGGTTCCGGCGCACCCGGTGGCGGACGTCGGCCAACAACACATGACTGCCGCCCTGCCGGACGAACGGCGGCAGGAAGCGGTTGACGAAAGCCACCAGCAGGAACAGCCATTCGAAGCGCCGTTGTTTGGCAACGCTCCATGAGACCCCGAGTGCCTCCCGAAACACCGGGGCCAGAAAGCCGACCGTGAGGAACTTCAGTAAACGGTGAAAAGGCAACCGCAGCAACGGGTTGATCATCCGCAGGTCGATCAGCTGCCGCAGATAGTCGCCGACCACGTCGTCGATGTGCACACGCGCGCAGGCGTTGACCCAGTAGTCGTCGAAGGCCGCGCGCGTCGGTGGCCACTGCTCCTCGCGGACTTGCAGGGTGGTACCCAGCGTCCAGGCGGATCGATAGAACTGTTCGGCCTGTTCGGAATTCATCGGTCCGCGCAGCAGCTGATACGTGTCTTCCAGCCCCACGAAAAGGCACGCCGCCACCCACATCTGCAGTTCGGGGTCGAACGCGTTGTAGCGAACCGGACTGTCCGGCGTTGACCTGACCTGCCGGTGCGCCCCGTCGACGGCAGCGCGGTACGCGGCTCGATCGCGCTCGGATCCGAAGACCGCGACCGCCAGATACTGGAAAGTGGTGCGGGCGCGCTTCCAGGGATGCTTGAGCAGGTTGCCCGAATCCACTTTCGACTCCACCACGCCGTGGCCCACCTCGGGCCACGACAGCTGCATGATCACGTTCGCAGCCCCGGCGGCGAACGCCCAGAAGTCCATCGCCTCGCGGACGTCCACCGGCGCGTCGGTCCAGCGAGCCGTTTGCCGCCTGGCGCGGATCCGCGTCTCCTCGAGGGTGAGCGCGGACCGCGCGACAGCGGGAGCTGCGGGATCGGCGGGCTCGCGCGAAACAGTCATTAACCCAACCCCCAGCTTGACGACACTTCGGACTGATCAAACCTATCGCGAGCGCGGGGTGGCGAGCAATCAGCCTGCGGAATTATCATTAACATAGAAACTGACCGCCGCAGATCAGGACATTGTGCACCGATGCAGACCATGCTCAGCAGGCTTCGTGACCTACTCAACTACAAGCTGACCATCGCCGAGCTGATAGGCCTGGCCATCATGCTCGGCATCCCGTACTTCATCGTGGGACTGATCTGGTCGTCGACGCACACCGAGCACCTGCATCAGATGCACGGCGCCGACCTGGTTGTCTCCTTCCTGGGCTCGATCGTGTCGTGGCCGGTGCTGCTGTTCTCCAACGTCTGCATGACCTGACCGCACGACTACTGCGGGTGTGACGCGAGGTAGTCGGTCGCCGGGATCCGCTCGGATGCAACGTATCCCACCGGCAGCAGCACGTCACCCGAAGTGGTCAGATAGTAGACGTCCCAGCGATGGTAGGCGGCGAAGGCGGCCGGGTCGGCGGCCATCGCGGCGGCATAGTCGTCGACCGCTCCGACGTAATTGTTCGAGTGGTTGTAGCTGAAGATGGCGCGGTCGTGGTCGGCGGCGAAACCGTTGGCCGCCAGCATGCGACCGGCCGCCATGATGCTGTCCCGCGGCGAATGGATGTCTCCGCCGTCGCCGTAAGAGGCGAACGTCGAGGGCAGGAACTGCATAGGGCCCTGCGCGCCGGCGGTGCTGGTTCCGGAGATGCGGCCGAAGTCGGTTTCGACCATGTTGATCGCCGCCAGGTAATTCCAGTTGACGCCGGTGGCTGCCTCCGCGGCGCGGTAGTAACCCAGCAGTTCGTCGGCGGGGGCCGGCGGGTCGATGCGCCACGCGGGCAGGGTGGGTTTGGCTTCACCGGCGTTGAGGGCCTGCAGGTGGTGACGAGCATCGATGTTGAGGTCGTAGATTCCAGAGAGCGAGGCCGGAACGACGGAGCGCACCGTCGAGTCCCACTCGGGGTGGCGCCCGATGGCACGGTAGGCAGCCTGCTCACGGATCGCCGCCGCCTGCAGCGCGGCCTCCGACGCCGACGGGTCACGCAGCGTCTGCTCGTCTGCCACCAGGTCCCGGGCCAGCAGCGCCGGGTCCGACGCCAGGGCGGGGGCGGCAGGGACGGCCGGGGCGCCGGGCGGCGGCGGGGCAGCGGGCAGCGTGGTCGCGGCCGATTCCGCCCGGGGTATCAGCCCCAGCGCGGCGACGGCCACGGACAGCACTGCGCTGCAACGCCTCACACGCTGAAGTAGGCTCCGATCCGGTCGGGCTTGGTGGCGAACGTACATGATCTTGACCTCAGCGCTGCGGCAGGTGTGCGCCCGACACCGTCAGGCGCACATGCATCCATTCCGCCTACATCTTGTCCGGCCCGGACCGAATGTCCAAGCGCCGGGTCAGGCCGGTGGCTCTACCACGTCGGCAGCGGGTCCAGCGCCACCGCCTGACTGCCACGCCATTGGAACCGCACCGTGGTGGTGGGTCCGGGACACGCGGTGCAGACGTTGCTGCCGTCTTTGTAGTCCAGGGCGACGGTGTCATCGGTGGTCTTGGCCTTGTTCAGCGAGGTGAACGGGTAGGCCTTCGAGGTGGCGACGCCGGCGAAGGCGCCCTTGTGGAACAGCAACGCCAGATCGGGTGAACTCCCGGTGGCACCGGTGACGGTGATGATCACCGTCGACAAGGTGGAGCAAGGGTTGTAGTTGCTACTCGGGTCGAAGCTGTTTGGCTTGGCATCCCACGGGGCGTTGTTCGGCAGGGCCGGCAGCGTCTTGATCGCCGCCGTGATCTCGGGAGCGGCGAGGTTCACCGCACACGTCGGGTCCGCCTTGGCCGGCGCGGACAGTGGATTCAGCAGGCAGCCGGCAACGAGCGTCGCCAAGATCACTTTCCGTATCAAGAATGCCTCCCCTGTCGGCTGCATTCATGGTGGCGCCCAGTGCTGCCGGCGGGGTAGGACCGTAGCGAGATTGTGTCGAAGAAGTGACCTCGGTCTTCGGTCGGCACTTCGGCCTTGGCGCGTGGAGACGGCCCCGGGCACCGATCCGAGCGCCTCGCCGACCAGCGAGTTGGTGTCGACATCGCCCACCACGATCAGGACGGCGTTCTCGTGCCGACCAGCACGACGTTGTAGTTGCCCAGCTCCCGGCGACCGCTGGGCCGGCAGGTGTAAAGTCAGGTTCTCAATTCATCAAACGATGAGGCCCCCATCCCAACTTCGGCTCCGCACTGGCGGGAGTAAGAGCGGCTTCCAGATGCGCACCGACCACATCATCGTCAGCGGCGACGACGCGCTGGCCATGACGATCGTCGATGAGCTGCAAGCCGCCGGTGCGACCGTCGTCAGACTCGAGGACACCACGCGGACCGGCACCAAGAGCGGCCTGGGCCGAGCGGGTATCACGCAGGCGCGCGCCGTCGTCTGCGCAGGCAGTGACGATTCAGTGAATCTCGAGGTGGCGCTGCTCGCGGACAAAGCCAACCCCGATATCCGTGTGGTGGCCCGGTTATCCGATGACATCCTGCGCAAGGCGTTCGCCGACAGCGACGTCTCGGGGGCGATGTTCGACGTGGCCGAACTCGCGGCGCCGTCGGTGGTCGAAGCCTGCGTGGGCCACGGCTGCCACCCACTGACGATCGCCGGGACCGGGTTCGTCGTCGTCGGTCTCTCGGCGAGGAAGAACGCCACGCTGCGCGAACTCTACGGCGAACTGACACCGGTGGCAGTCATCCGAGGCGAAAAGTCGCCGGCCCCAGGGGAATTGGAGGCATGCCCGGACCGCGACCTCAGCGTCCACAGCGGAGACTGGACAGTGCTGATCGGTACCGCCGAGGAGGTGGCCGCTCATGGCTTCGACGTCCCGCGCCCGCCTGGGGAACGCCCTCATCTGGTGGCGCTGCGACGCGCCGTCGACAGCGTCCGCGCGTTCCGTAACGACATCAACCCGGCGTTCTACCCCCTGGTGGGAGTGATTGCCGCGCTGATGCTGGCCTCGACCGTGGTATTGCGGCTCGGCTACCGCAACCCCCGGATGGGGTGGATCGACGCGATGTACTTCACCGTCGAGTCGATCAGCACCACTGGCTACGGCGACTACAGCTTCATGCACCAACCGACCTGGCTCCGGCTGTTCGCCACCGGGATGATGTTCGTCGGTTTGATCACCGTCGCGCTGCTGGTCTCCTTCGTGGCCGACGTGCTGTTGTCGCGCCGATTCGTCCGGATCGCCAGCGGCCGCCGGATCGCTCGGCTGCGCAACCACATCGTCGTGATCGGTCTGAGCGCGCTGGGGATACGCGTGGTCGGCGATCTGGTAGCCGCCGGCCACGACGTCGCGGTAATCGAGATCGACGAGGAAAACCCGTACCTGGCCGAGGCGCACGACCTCGACGTCCCGGTCATCATCGGCGACGCCAAGCTGACTCAGACCTTGCTGTCCGCGCGGGTCGATCGAGCCCGCGCGGTCGCCGTGCTGACCCACGACGACATGGTCAACATCGAAACCGGGATGATCCTGGCCCAGCTGCACGGCCGCCGGGTGGGCCCGTTGCATCGGTGGCCCGAGATTCCGCTGGTGTTGCGGGTCTTCGACCGCTCCCTGGGGTTCGCGCTGGCGCGCCGATTCGGCTTCGTCAATGCCCGCTCCACGGTCGAGCTGGCCGCACCCTGGTTCATCGGCGCCGCCATCGGCCTGCAGGTGGTGGACACCTTCTCGGTGGGGCTGCGGTCATTCGTGGTCGGCGCTATTCACGTGGCGCCCGACAGCGGACTCGACGGAGTGCGGCTGTCCGAACTGCCCACCCACACCCGGGTCGTCGCGGTCGAGCGGGCCAACGCCGCACCCACCGTGCACCCACGCCATCACGCGACTCTGCGCGCCGGTGACACCGTTTATCTCCTCGGGCCCTACCGGCAGCTGCTGGACACCTTGAGTAAGGGCAAGTCGGCTGTGCCGAGTTGAACCGGCGGGATAACCCCGCGTCCTATCTCGGCTGGTTCGGCACGCCGGGAAAGAGCTGTCCGCTGGGCCCCGAGGTGACCCAGCCACCCAGCTTCGTCACCAGATGCGGGGCGAAGACCGCGCCGTACATCAGGTTTCCGACCGCGATGACGGTGACGACGGACAGCAGCGACGATTGCAGCCGGCCGGCCGTCTTCTTCTCGGCCCAGCTCTCGATGACGTTGCGTCCCCGGGCATCTGTGCGCCCGAGCAGATACGTGAAGACCATCATCTGCACGCCCATCGCGATGGCGTCATAGACCGGGTACTGATGCGTGGTCCCCTCGAACACGGCGAGCCCGGGAATCACGTAGCCGTAGTGGAACACGCCGAGCCGGGCGCCGACGAACGCGTTGAACACGAAGGCCCAGCAGAATCCCACGATCAAGCCGACCGTGAGAAGCGTTGTCGGCCTGCGTAATCCAAACCGGGCACTGAGCCGCTGTCCGATCGCGGCGCCGATCACCGCGGGCAGCACGAAATAGCCGATGTAGCCCACGGGCACCGACGAGGGCAGCCAACCCCAGGTCATGTTCAGCGGCCACCACGACGGCATCCGCGGCAGCGCCGGCGGGAACTGCGCGTACATCGCCCAGTCGTACGGCGCCTCGATCCAGGAGAACGACATCGCCGAGATGCACAGCAGCAGCATCGGGTGGATACGTCGATCGCGGATGCTCAGATACACCGCTATGGCGGTGAACACGATGCCACTGCCCCAGCCGAAGATGACCGCTCCGGTGAGCAACGGGGTCAGTTCGTTGCTCACCGCTTTTCCCGCGCCTCGGGGTCGAAGTAGATGACCACGCCATAGATCAGCGCGATCAGACCGAACAGTGTGCCGAGCATGATGACCGCGCCCACCCTGCACGCCCTTCCTCGAAAGCCCGGTTAATAGTGGATACTATTCTAAGAGCGAGGTCAAGGCCGACCAGGAGTGAATGCGCTTGCCCCACCGAACTTCCGCGAAGGCGCCCGCCCAGCCGGCACGCCGGCCCCGCGGCGAGCCGCGCCGGCTGTTGCTCGAGGCCGCCCGCGAGCTGTTCGCCCGTCAGGACTACCGCGCCACCACCACGCGGGAGATCGCCGAGGCGGCCGGCGTCAGTGAATACCTGCTGTTTCGCAACTTCGGTTCCAAGGCCGGCCTGTTCCGCGAGGCCCTCGTGGTTCCGTTTACGGACTTCGTCGACGAGTTCGGGCGGACGTGGCAGGCCATCGTGCCCGAGCAGACCGACGAGAACGAATTCGCCCGCCGGTTCGTCGGGCAGCTCTACGACGTGCTCACCGAACATCGCGGCTTGCTGTTGACGCTGGCCGCCGCGGAGTCGTTGAGCGACGACGAGATCACCGACTCCGGCATCGCCGACATCCGCCGCGCCATCGCCTTGCTCGGCCGGATCAGCACGGAGGGTATGCAGTTGCGTGGGCTCCGCTCGAATCGTCCGGAGCTGCCCGCACATTCGACGGTGGCGATGATCGTCGGCATGGTCGCCCTACGGTCGGCCTTCTTCGCCGAGCAGAAACCCAGCCGCGATGCGATCGTCGACGAACTCGTCCAGGCGAGCCTGCACGGGTTCCTGCACCGGCCGGGCTAGGCTCTGAGTTCGGCGATCAACCGTTGCAGGCCCCGGGTCAGCGACCTCGGCACATGGTCGGGATCGACGAGGTCGTTCTCGGCGAGCGGACCGGCTTCGTTCGTGACGGTCCGGCCGGTGATCGGGCGCAACGTCCGGCCGTGTCCGCGAAGTTGCTCGATCGCCGTGCGCAGCGACCCGTACCGCCGCATCGCCGTGTCCAGCTCGGCCGTCGACACACCCAGGTGTTCGGAAACCAATTCGTCACGCACACAACGGATCTGCTGACTTACCGCATCCCGATCGGAGTCGCCGGGGTCCGCTTCGACGGCAATGTCACACTCGCTGTCGAAACCCAGCGATCGGTTGTTGAGGTTCGACGACCCGATGCGCAGCAACCGATCGTCGACCACCAGGATCTTGGAGTGGACGTAGATCGGAGCGCCGCCGTCGGTGGCCGGCCAATAGACTCCCAGCCGACTGTGTTCGTCAGCGGCCCAGAGCAATTGAATGACCTTGTGGCGAGCGCTGTCCATCGTTCCGCGCTCGATCGGGTTGTTGCCCCGGCGGGCCAGCACGACCACGATCTCCGGCCCGTCGGGTTCCCTGAGCCGAGCGGCCAGCGCATCGACGATGCGCCGCGACGCCAGGTACTGATTTTCCAGGTAGATGCTGTGGCGTGCCGCGGCGATCGCGGCCAGGTTCAGCGCCTCGACCTCACGGACTTCCTCGCGACCGTCCAATTCCGGTAGGGTACGGGCGATTCCGATCTCGACGTCGCGCAGTGTCGGCGCCAAGTCAGCGGGCCAGGCCGGGCGCACATCGGTGACGGGTTCCAGAGTTCGACCCGTGGCGGTCTGCCAGCGCAGCCGGGCCTGTTCGGCGAGACCGCGCGCGGCCGCACCGTCGACCGCAGCGCCGACGTCGTGTCGCGGTCCGTAACTTCGCCCCAGCGTCCGTCGTCCGCGACTGTCGTGCAGGTGCGCGCGGGTGTCCCACCGGTTGACGGTCAGATCGATACCGCCGCAGAACGCCACCGCGTCGTCGACCACCACGATCTTCTGATGGTGCACCGAGCCGACCGGGTGGGCACCGTCGACGGCGAAATGGACTCGCTTACTGCTGATCTGATTGAGCAGAGACACCGGGGTCAGCCCATTCCAAATGCCGCCGAAAGCCGGCAGCAGCCGCAGGTTGGACTTCAGCAGGTAGATCTCCAACCCCGGTCGCTCGCGCAGCAACCAGAGCAGGAAAACCCCGAGCTGGTTGGGGCCGGCCAGCGTCTTGGCGCCGCGCTCGAACGTCATCCTGGCGTCCAGATCCCAAGCGATCAGCACGATCCGGTGCTGGGCGCCCAACATCGCCGCCTTGACGTGCCGGAAATAGTCGGCCGCGTCGATGATGCAGGCGAACCGGTCGGCTGGAGCGACCTGCCAGCACGTCTGCCCAGCCCTCAGCAGTCGCTCGTCGCCCACGCGGACCCTTCCGGCTGCAGGCTGGTAGCGGACATGTCGACTTATTACCCGTTAGGCGCCGTGGTTATGTCGTGGCGTGACGAACGCCGCAATGGTCAGGCGCGGTGCCCGGAGTAGACGTCGCGCATCGTCGGCTTGATGGCGCGGGCCAGCGGAGTCGGCACGCCGCAGGCAACGCCGAGGTCGGCCGCGGCATCGAGGTCCTTGTCGGCCAGTGCCGCCACGCGGTCGGCGTAGTCGGGCGGAACCGCGATACCGGCCGCACGCACGTCGAGCAGCCGCAAGGCCTGCTTGCCGTCCGCATCCGCCTCCCGCATGACCGACAGCAGAGTGCTCAATGAAACACCTTGCGCTGCAACCAGGTTCGCCGCTTCGTCCACCACCGCCCAACAGCCGTACTGGATCAGGTTGCGAGCGATCTTCGTCGCCATTCCCGCCCCCACCGGGCCACAGTGCACGACCGCCTTGGCGAAGTCGTCGAGCACCGGACGGGCCCTGGCCACCTGGTCGTCGGGACCGCCGATCATTGCGACGATGCCGTTGTGGGCGGCCTTGTCGCCGTTGGTGACTCCGCAGTCGAGCAGCGTGACGCCCGCGTCGCGACACAGCTCGACAAGTTCGTGCAGCTCGGCGATCGACACGGTCGACAACAGCACCACGATCAATCCCGGCTCGGCGGCGGCCAGCAGTCCCCCGGAGCCCACCAGCACATCACGGGCCTGATCCGCGGTGACCACCGCGATCAGCACCACATCGGAATTGCGTGTCACGTCGGCGACCGAATCCAATTGCGTCAGAACGCCTTCCAGATCCGCGGCGGCATCCGGACGCACATCGTAGACGCTCGGCACCCGTCCGCGCCGGGCCATGCTGACCGCGACCCCGCCGCCGATCTCGCCCAGACCGATCACGCCGGCACGTACGGGCGTCCTCACGGGCGAAGTCACAGCAACGAGTCAAGCATCAGCTGCGCCTCGCCATCCGCGCCGGGGGGTGCGTCGCCGTTCTCGGCGTACACGACGAACGCCGATTGGCGGGTCGAGGTGTTCAGCAACTCGACGAAGGAGCCGGTGACGGGAATCGCACCCATCCGCGAGGTCCCGTCGGCGGTGTAGTCGATGGAGGCGCCCTCGTTGAAGTTGCCGTGCGCCGGCTTGGGGCTGGGCACGCTGAGGTCCCTGACATTGGTCAGACCCGTCGTCGACACGCTGCTCAATTGGTCGATGTCCGATTGCAGTGCGGCGACCGGATCGGACCCGGCGGCCGGCTTGACCCGGATTTCCAGCTCAGCGCTGGAGAATGCGTTGTGCAGTGAAACCCAGCCGCGACCCCGGTCGCCGACCGTCCAACCCGGCGCCGGCGTGACCGAGATGCCGGGCGCGAGGTTGATCCCGCCGGCCGCGGACGCCGTCGGCGGCCGGCAGAGGGCACCGGCCAGCGCGATCGCCGCTGTCAAGGCGGCCACCACGGCCAGCACCCGCGTCCGGGTCCCGACCTCGAGCCGCGACGGCAACAGAGTCGGCGATCCCGAACTCGCAGTCCCCGCGTACGACAACGCTGACATGATCTGACTCCTCTCCTGAACCGGCAGCTGGGCGTCGCCGATCCAGTCCCTATTTGACTCGACCGCGACACGCGTGTCTACGAGTTGGCCTGTCTTGTTCGTGTCGTATCCACTGGCCGGCCACTATGGTGAGGCTGTGAACGCGCCGCCCGAGCGATCCGCAGAGCACGCGTTACCGGTGAGCCGGCGGCAGCTGTTCGGATTCGTGGGCGGCGTCGGGCTCACGGGCGCATTGGCCGGATGTTCGACCAAGACCACCGCCAGCCCGCTGCCCGGACAATCCTCTCCGAGTTCGGCTGACACACCGACCGCCGCGACTCCCACGCCACCCACCGTCAACCCCAGCCCAGCCCGCCCGCCCCGCGTGCGACCGCGGCACAGTTGCTCTGCCGAGACGCCTGGGGCGCCCGGGCCGCCCGGCCCGGCGGCAAACCGCACACCCCCAACCGGCTGACCTTGCACCATGCGGGCGTGGTGCTGGGCGCCAACAGCAACGCACCCGGCCGGTTGCGCCAGGACCAGCGCTATCACCAGGACCAGCTCGGCTGGATCGACATCGCCTACCACCTGGGCATCGACCGTAACGGCAACATCTACCAACTGCGCGACCCCGGCATCGCCGGCGACACCGCGACCGACTACGACACCACGGGTCACTTCCTGGTGATCTGCGAAGGCGATTTCAACCAGGAGTCGGTATCGCCGGCCCAGGTGCGTGGCATCGCGATCGCCTTCGCCTGGGCCGCCCAGACCTACCGCATTGCGACCGGCACCTTGAAGGGCCACCGCGATTTCGCCGAAACCTCCTGTCCGGGAACCAATCTCTACGCCCAGCTGTCCTCGGGTGAACTCCGCGCGCAAATCGACTCGCTGCTGGCCGCCGGTGGGGTGGACCTGCAGCCGTTCTGCGGGCCCGAGGCGGTCGCCCGGGTGCGGGCCATCGAGGCGGGCAACTGAGGGCACGTTGTAGCCCGCGTGGCACGATGAGTCCTTCCGAGTGGAAGGTCGCCAATGTCAGGCAACGGTGTCGGCAGAGTCGCCGGCAAGGTCGCATTCATCACCGGCGCGGCGCGCGGCATGGGTCGCGAGCACGCGATCCGGCTGGCCGAGGAGGGCGCCGACATCATCGCCGTCGACGTCTGCGAAGACATCGACGGTGTCACCTACCCGGGCGCAACCGACGCCGACCTGGCCGACACCGCGGCGTTCGTGGAAACGGCGGGCCGGCGCATCGTCACCGCCAAGGCCGACGTCCGAGACCTGGACAGCCTGCGCGCGGCACTCGAACAGGGCGTGGCCGGCGTGGGCCCGGTCGACATCGTGGTCGCCAACGCCGGGATCAGCGGTTCGCCCGCCCCCGCGGCGCAGATCGAGCGGTCCGCGTGGCAGACGATGCTGGACATCAACCTGACCGGGGTGTGGCAGACCGTGACAGCGGCGTTGCCGCACATGACCAACGGCGGCGGATCGATCATCCTGGTCAGCTCGATGCTGGGGATCCGCGGCGGCGGCTACATGGCCCACTACGCAGCGGCCAAACACGCGGTGGTAGGGCTGATGAATTCGCTTGCCAATGAGCTTGCGCCGCAATGGATCCGGGTCAACTCGATTCATCCGGGCAACATCTTGACACCGATGCTGGACAACGAGCCGTTCTGCCGCACACTACGGCCCGATCTGCCCAACCCGACCGTGCACGACGCCGCGGAGATCATCGGGCAGTTCCACCTGCTGCCCACACCACTGATCGAGGCGCGCGCCGTCAGCAACGCCGTGCTCTTCCTGGCCTCCGACGAAGCGCAGTACATCACCGGGGCGGCCCTGCCGGTCGACGCCGGCGCCGTGGCGAAATTCTGAAACTCGCCCTGCCGAGCGGGAATTCCACGACGCGACACGTTGCGGCGTGGTGGGATTCACACTCGCGTGGGCCGTTCGGGCCCGGTTCAGTCCTGGCAACGCGGAAGCCCGCGCAACAAATCGGGTGCCTGGCCGTCCACCCGCAGTTGCCGGCGCCCCTCGGCGGTGGTGACGACCCGGACGTCGAACTCCGCGCCGTCAACGCAGTCGGGATCGACGCGCAGCTGCAGCTCCCCAGAATCCACGTACAACATCGCGTCGTCGTGAGAAAGCTTCCAGGGCAACCCATCTGACGGCCAGCGGCCGCCGACGAGGCTCAGGTCGTTGGGATCGGCGTCGGGCCCCTCGGCGGGAACTGCGCAGCCGAGCCACAACTTGGCGGGCACCGGCCGGAAGTAGACGGCCAGCCGCTGACGGTTGAGATCCACATCCACCGGCATCCCGATCGGCGGCAGGGAGGTGCCCTCGGGACGGTCGTCCAGCGACTTCTTGACCTGCCGGGAACCGATTCCCGCGCCGAACCAGTCGATGCTCAGCACGGTGGTGAGGTACTGCACGATCGCCAGGCCGAGCAGGCCGCCCGCGCCGGCCACCCCACCCCGGCGGCCCCGGCGGCCCAGGTGACCGGCAGCGCCAGCAGACCCACCAGGGCCGCGGCGCCGACGGCCGCGGCGGCCTTGCCCGCCACCGTCAGGCTGAAGTCCGAGTTCACCTTCGGCTCAGCGGGATGCTGCGTCGGTCGCACCCCGACCGTCCGCGGTAGCGCCTGGAACCGCTCGTTGACCCGCTTGACTTCTGCCTCGTAGTCCTGGTCACCGAGTTCGCCCGCACGCTTCCTGTCGCGGGCGGCGCCCAGCGCCTGCTCGAGGCTTTCGATGGAATCGGGATCGGCGGGCGGGTTTTCGCCCTCCTTCCAGTCGCGCGGGATGTCGTCCAGACCCATCTCGTAGACGACCTCGAACGCGGCGGAGAAATCGTAGAGATTGGTTTCGGCGCTCACCGTGCCGTTGATCACCAACCGGCCGTCCGCAGTGCGCGGCACGATGTCGGCGCTCAAGGCGTCCAGGCTGCGATCCTGACCGCCGACGCTGATGGTCTTCGGTCCCGCCAGCAGGCACGGTTCGTCGGCGGCGAAGTCGCTGTCCTGTAGGCCGAAACTGTTCTGGACGCTGTCGCGCACCTGCCGCAGGATGCTCCAGCCGGTGACCGCCAACCCGGCCTTCTCATCGGGGTTCTCGGCGAGAATCGACGCCGGCAACTCCTCGCCGGCCGGCAGGGAGCGCAACGTCTGCAACTGGACCACCAACGATTCGTGGGTGGTCTCGCCGACGTCGAACCGCTGCACGACGGCGTCGAGGGCCTTGAACGTGCTGTCGTCCTGCGCGTCGGGGTCCACCTCGACCGGAGTCGGCAACAGCGCCACGATGCCGTCCTCGCCCATCTCGGCCAGCTTCGGGCGGACCGCGTCGGCGATCTGGGCGGCCAGCGAATCGAGCACCCTGACCCGGGCTTCGTCGTCGGAGATGGTGGGATGCTGCACCTTCTCCAGGTTCAC
This sequence comes from Mycobacterium kiyosense, assembly GCA_021654635.1. Classification (NCBI taxonomy): domain Bacteria; kingdom Bacillati; phylum Actinomycetota; class Actinomycetes; order Mycobacteriales; family Mycobacteriaceae; genus Mycobacterium; species Mycobacterium kiyosense. Next base: position 1,634,905 of record AP025179.1, on the reverse strand, counting down.
CAGCAGCTCCCCGGCGATGCTGTGGGTGATCCAGTAAGCCTGGGCGTGGTCGAGTTCCCAGCAGATCCGCGGGTCCTGACCCCCGAACGCGGTGGTGCCGTCGGGCAGGCGCTCGACGTCGCGCCCGAACAGCCGTGGCGCGTACGGGTCGGCCGGGGCGGGCGCCACCAGCACCGGCGCGTCCTGCGCGGAGAAGTTCAGCGCGATCGTCTGCTTACCCGGCTCCAGCTCGTGCGGTTCGACATGGTCGTGCATGGTCAGCCGGCCGAACAACGGGATCTCGTTGTACGGGATCTCGCGTGCCTTCCCGGCCCGCGGACCGTCTGGGACGGTGATCGTCGCCGGCGGCAGCTGCACCAGCGGAATGCAGGTCACCGAGTCGATCACGATTTTCGAGTCGAAGATCGCCAGGTCGATCGCGAAATGCCTTAGTGGATCCCGGGTTTCGCCCTCGGTTTGCTCCTGCCACAATCGCTGACCCGCGTCCAGCAGAAACCACACCCGGTCCAAGGTGAGGTCCAGGGTGGCGGTGGCGGAGTAGCCGGTGCCGTCGACGGACTCGGTGTACCGGTCGCCGCTGAACATCTCGACGGTCTGATCCTGGACGCGCTCACGATGAATCTCGATCATGGTGTCGGGGCGTTGCATGACTGACTCCAATCCTGGCCGGCGCTTGCCGATGCTGTACCCGCAAACGCACCACGATCAACGGCGGATCCGCCCGGCCGGCCGAATCGTTCGACGCCGTTGGCGTGCCACCCACGGTCAGTTCTGGCGGCCGACCAACTCGGCGACGAAACGGTCGATGAAGCCGTCCAGCGGGGCCCGGCCGACCGGCCTGATGACGAACTTGGTCAGCCCGGCGTCCAGGTAGCCGTCCAGTTGCCGGTGCAGCCGATCCCAGCCGGCGGCGACCAGCTCGGCCGGGTCGACGTCGGGGCGGCGCGCCCGAACGGCCGCGGCCAGTTCAGTGGGCAACTCGCCGTCGGCGACGGCCAGTGAGATGCCGAGGTGGTCCGGGTCGATCTCCCGTCCCGCGTCCTCGGCGGCCCGCTGGATCGCTTCGCGTCCCTGCCTCGCTTCGGCCGGCGTCAGGAAACTGCCCAGCCAGCCGTCGGCCAGGGCGCCGATGCGGCGGTACGCCGCGGCCGAGGAACCGCCCACCCAGATGTCCAGCGGGGGCTGCGGCCGGGGCGCGACCGCGGCCGCGCTGACCGTGAAGAACCTGCCGTGGTAGCTGGCTGATTCCTCGACGAGCACTGCGCGCAGCACCCGCAGCGACTCGTCGAACACCGCCGCGCGCTGGCCGTCGGGGACGACGAACACCTCCCGCTCCGCCGGAATCGCCGAGCGCAGACCGAACACCGGCAACACGCGTTTGGGGGCGAGTGCCGCCAGCGACGCCAACTGCTTGGCGACCAGCACCGGATGCCGCCCCGGCAGCACCGCCACCGAGGTGCCCACCTTCAGCCGGCTGGTGCGGGCCAGCGCGTAGGCCATCCCGACGATCGGATCGACCGCCGGTGAGTAGACCAGCTCGGAGAACCACAGCGAGTCGACACCGCTGAACTCCAGGGCGTCGACCACGTCGGCGAGTCGCCCCGGCGTGGTGTCCGCGCCCAGCCCCACCCCGAAACGCACCTTCACCGCGGACCCCTCAGCCGAATTCGACGAGTGTATGAGCGGCCCGGAACCGTTCGAATTGCGGCCGCCGGTAAAGCAGCGCGGTAGCCGGCGCCAGGAATCGGCCACGCACCGCCGGCACCGGCAGCTCGCGCACCGCCCGGACACCCGCAAGCGCCCGCAGCTCGTCATATTGCCGCGCGGTGAACCAGAACGGCATCGGCGGAGCCGTGTAGTGCTCGCTGAGCTTGACGCCGAATCGCCGCGAATACGCGCTCAACAAGCGGGGCACGCTGTCGAAGATCAGCCGGCCACCGGGAAACCGCTTGGCGCAGGCCGCGATCAGGTCGAAAGCGGTGTCCCGCTGCAGGTATTGCAGCAGGCCCTCGACGGTGATCAGCACACCGCCGGTGCGCTCGACCCGGTCCATCCAGGTGTAGTCCAGCGCGGACTGCGCGCAATGATGCAGCCGTTCGCAACTGGGCAGCAACTGCTGGCGAAGCCGCACGATCGGCTCCAGATCGACTGACAACCAAGACAACTCGCCGTTGTCCAGACGCCAGAAGCTGGTCTGCAACCCTTCGGCCAACGCGACGACGTGGGCCTTGGGATAGGCCTGCAGATACTCGCGAGCGGCGTTGTCGAAGATCACCGACCGCCACGCCGTTGCTTGATGGGTCTTGCCGAAGTTCTGGTAGTCGTAGTCGAGGCTGTCGCGCAGTGCGATGGCCAAGGGGGTCCTCGATGATGCCGTCGGGCCGGGCCGCCTCGCTCGCGCGCTGATACAGCGTCAGCAAGGCGGTCTCGGAGATGCCTGCCAGATGGCGGGCGTCGATCACTGGCATGGCTGCACTATAGAGAGCGCCGAGAGGCCGTCCGGAACATGCGTGCAACTCTCCGCGAGACCGACAAGCCGGGAACTTTCTGCTCGTCCGGGCCGACTACCTCGCAGACGGGAGAGTGAGGTCGGGTCCTGACAGCCCCCATTTGGATGGCGTCGCCCCCGGAGGTGCATTCGGCGTTGTTGAGCGCTGGGCACGGTCCGGGGGGCGCTGCTTGCTGCCGCCGATCAGTGGCAGCAGCTCAGCATGCAGTACACGCTGGCGGCCACCGAGTTGAGCGGCCTGCTGGCCGAGGTGCACGGCGCCAGCTGGGCGGGCAGCTCGGGTGCCGCATATGCGGCGGCGCACGCCCCCTACCTGGCCTGGCTCGAACAATCCGCGGCCGACAGCGCACTGCGGGCTGCCGCTCATCAGACGGCCGCCACCGCGTTCGGCAGCGCGCTCGCCGCGATGCCTACCCTGGCCGAACTGGCCGCCAACCACCTGCTGCACGGCGCCTTGGTGGCCACGAATTTCTTCGGCATCAACACCATCCCGATCGCGGTCAACGAGGCCGACTACGCCCGCATGTGGGTTCAGGCGGCCGACACCATGGCGGCGTATCAGGCCGTGACCGAAGCGGCGACCGCGGCGAGCCCGCCGGCTCAGCCCGCACCGCAGATCCTCAAGCCGGCTGCCGAGGCGCAGGCCGACCCGAGCCAGCTCGTCGGCGGCCTCGGTCAACTGGTCCAGAACATCACGAACTTCATCGCCGATCCGTACCAGCATTTCCTGGATTTCTTCCAGCAATTCGGCTTCAGCCCCGCCACCACCATCGCGCTGGCGGTCATCGCGCTGTTCTTGTACGACGTGCTCTGGTACCCGTACTACGCGTCGTATTCGCTGCTGTTGCTGCCCTTCTTCACGCCCGCACTCAGCGCGTTGAGCGCCCTGAGCCTGCTGACCCATCGGTTCGATGTGAGCCCGGTGACCGAGCCGCTGCAGGCCCCCGCCGTGGCGGGGACCGCCGGGCACGGCGGGCCGAGTCCGAATATCGCTGTGGTACAGAGTATTTCGACTGTGTCGGGCCCCGGCTCCAGCGCCGGTAACTCCGCGCCCGGCACACCCGGCACGGCTTCGGCGAGCACACCGCCCGCCCCGCCGGAGCTGAGCTACGCCGTCGCCGGCCTGGCGCCACCGGGCACCGGATTCGGCCCGCGGGCCGGGGCGAAAGCGTCCGACGACGTTGCCGACCGCATCGGGTCCGCCGCCGCGGCGACGACGAGCCAGGCTGCGGTCCGTGCCCGGCGCCGGCAGCGCGCCCGGGCGGGCGTGCGCGGACATCGCGACGAATTCCTGGACGCGACCGTCGACGCCGCCGCCGACCTTCCCGCCTCGCAACCCGCTGCCGCACCCACCGGAAGCGATCGGGGCGCGGGCCCGCTCGGTTTCGCCGGAACCGTCCCCGCCCCGGGCGCACAGGCCACCGGAATTGTCCAAACATCCTCGACGGCAACCGATGTCACCGTTCCCCTGCTGCCCGCCGGCTGGCGCCCGGACGAGACATCGGCGGACAGGAGGACCGGCTGACCACCACAAACGCTACGCAGATGAACCGGAATCAAACGAGGAGTTAAAAACGATATGACGCTCAACGTGAAAGGCAAGGGACTCGGGGCGCAAGTCACGGGTATCGATCCCAGCAACCTGGACGACATCAGCACCGAAGAGATTCGCGACATCGTCTACCAAAACAAGCTGGTGATCCTCAAGGACGTGCACCCGACCCCGGAGCAATTCATCCGGCTCGGACGGATCGTCGGACAAATCGTGCCCTACTACGAGCCGATGTACCACCACGCGCAGCATCCCGAGATCTTTGTCTCCTCCACCGAGGAAGGCCATGGCGTTCCCAAGACCGGGGCGTTCTGGCACATCGACTACATGTTCATGCCGGAACCGTTCGCCTTCTCCATGGTGGTTCCGCTGGCCGTGCCCGGCCACGACCGCGGCACCTACTTCATCGACCTCAACCAGGTATGGGAGTCGCTGCCCGCGGCCAAGCAGCAGCCGGTCCGCGGGACGGTCAGCACCCATGATCCGCGGCGCCACATCAAGATTCGACCCAGCGACGTATACCGGCCGATCGGCGAAGTCTGGGCCGAGATCAGCCGGACCACACCGCCGATCAAGTGGCCGACCATCATCCGGCACCCCAAGACCGGGGAAGAGATTCTCTACATCTGCGCCTCGGGCACCACCAAGATCGAGGACCGCAACGGCGACCCGCTCGATCCTGCGGTGCTGCAGGAGCTGATGGAGGCCACCGGCCAGCTCGACACCGAATACAAGTCCCCCTTCATCCACACCCAGCACTACGAAGTCGGCGACATCGTGTTGTGGGACAACCGGGTTCTGATGCACCGGGCCAAACACGGCACCGCCTCGGGAACGCTGACCACCCACCGGCTGACCATGCTGGACGGCCTTGCGACGCCGGGGTACGCGGCATGACTCACATCGAAGTGCCGGCCACCGCGCAGCCCGCGATTTCGCCGGAATCCGCAGTCACGGCGCCGATTCCCGAGGATCTGCTGGTCCGGGTACTCGAGCCGTATTCCTACAAGGGCTGCCGCTACCTGCTCGACGCCGAATATCAGGCGACCGCCGACTCGGTCTACGCCGTCGGCAATTTTCGCATCGAGGAATCCGCCTATATCCGCAGCACCGGGCATTTCAACGCCGCCGAGCTGATCCTGTGCTTCAACCAGCTCGCCTACAGCGCCTTCGCGCCGGCCATCCTCAACGAGGAGATTCCCGTGCTGCGGGGCTGGTCGATCTCCGATTACTTCGACCTGCAGCTGCCCAGCATGCTTATCAAGAACACCGCCTCGCGGTTCCGCAGGCCGATCAACGCCCAGAAGTTCTCCGCGCGGCTGTTGTGCCAGAACTTCAAAGTCATCGACCGCACCTTGCGCTACCTGTCGGTCCCGTGCGCCATCGAGTTCTGGGACGAGTACGGCGGTTCGGCCTCCGGTGAGGTCGAGCTGGCCGCCCTGAACATCCCCTGACCCTCCGGCAGAAAAGTCAAACGTCATGTCCCAGTTAGCACCCACCGTGCTGCAACGTGTCCGCGATCAGGCACGACTACGACCCGAGGCGATCGCGCTGCGCCGTGTCGACGGCACCGCCGTGTTGCGCTACGGAACACTGTTCACCGAACTGGAGCGGTACGCTGAAACCCTTGCCTCGCAAGGTGTCTCTCGAGGACACCGGGTGCTGGTCGTCTCCGACAACGGGCCGCAGACCTACCTGTCGGTGCTGACCTGCGCGAGGCTCGGGGCCATCGCCGTCATGGTCGATGCGAACCTGCCGCCGGCAACCATCACCCGCTTCGCCGAAATCACCGGGCCCACCGCGGTTCTGGCAACCCCCGGCGCCAGGGATATGCCCGACGCGTTGGCCGACCTGCCGACCGTCGCGGTGGAAACCGGTTCCGCCTCTTCCGGGGACTTCGCGGACGTGGACTACCCCGACCTCGGGGCGGAGGATCCGCTGGCGATGATCTTCACCAGCGGCACCACCGGCGAACCGAAGGCGGTGCTGCTGGCCAACCGCACGTTCTATGCCATCCCGGACATTCTGCGCAACGAGGGATTGAACTGGATCAGCTGGGTGGACGGCGAAACCACGTATTCGCCGCTACCCGCCACCCATATCGGCGGACTCTGGTGGATTCTGACCTGCCTGATACGCGGCGGATGCTGTATCACCGGCGGCGAGAACACCACGTCATTGCTGCAGATCCTTGCTAGCAATGCCGTGGCATCGACTTGCCTGGTGCCGACGCTGCTGGCGAAACTGGTCTCGGAGCTCAAGGCTAACGACGCGACGCTGCCGTCGCTGCGGCTGCTCGGCTACGGCGGTTCCCGCGCGATCGCGGCCGATGTGCGATTCGTCGAGGCCACCGGCGTCCGCACCGCGCAAGTATATGGACTGAGCGAAACCGGTTGCACCGCATTGTGTCTGCCCACCGACGACGGTTCCATCACCAGGATCGAGGCGGGCGCCGTGGGTCGGCCCTACCCGGGCGTCGAGGTCTATCTCGCCGCCGACGGCGAACGGCCACCAAGCTTCGGGGCCGCCGATTCGGCTTCGTTCGGCACGCTGTGGATCAAGTCCCCGGCCAACATGCTGGGGTACTGGAACAATCCGGACCGCACCGCCGAGGTACTCAGCGACGGCTGGGTGAACACCGGCGACCTGCTGGAGCGCCACGACGACGGCTTCTTCTACATCAAGGGCCGCTCGTCGGAGATGATCATCTGCGGCGGGGTGAACGTCGCGCCCGACGAAGTGGACCGGATCGCGGAGTGTGTGCCGGGCGTGCGGGAGGCGGCGTGCTACGAGATTCCCGACGCCGAATTCGGGGCGCTGGTCGGTTTGGCGGTGGTACCCGCGGCGGCATGCGACGAAGCCGGCCGGCGACAGCTGCAGCAGGCCATCGCAGCCCGCTTCCGGCAGGAGTCCGAGGCGGCGGCCCGTCCGTCGACCATCGTGCTGGTCAGCGACATCCCCCGGACGCAGTCCGGCAAAGTCATGCGAACCTCGCTGGCGGCCAAGGTGATCGACGCACCAGTGGGAGCGATGGCCCGTGGCTGAGCGCCTGCGCGACACCATCCTTGCCGCCGTCTGTGAGGTGCTGTACGTGGACGAAACCGACCTCGTCGACGGCGACGCCACTGATCTGCGGGATCTCGGGTTGGATTCGGTGCGATGCGTGCTGCTGATGAAAAGGCTTGGGGTGGATCGCGAGTCGGCGTTGCCCGCCCGGTTGGCGGAGAATCTGTCGATCGCCGGCTGGGTCGCGGAGCTGGCCGGGACCGAGCTGGAAGCCGCGCCGTGATCGAATCCGATCATGCTCGCGCGCAACGCATTCCACTGACCTACTCGCAACGCAACATCTATCACGGGGTGCAGCAGGACGCCGATCCTTCGTTGTATCTGATCGGCAAGCGGTACCGGTTCCGCCCCCTCCCGGCCGCCCGATTCCTCGCCGCGCTGGAAGCCTCGGTGCTGGACAATCCGATTCAGCTTTGCGTTCTGCAGGCCGCGCCCGGCGGGGACGGCTTCCCCGATCTGGTGCCGCGGCTGGGGGTCGCCGACCTGGTGCGGTTCGCGCAGGACGACGACGAACTCAGCAGCACCTGGCGGTCCGGCATTCTGGGCCGGCCACTGGTGCGGTACACCGTGCGGACCGACGGCGACGGCGCTGTGTGCGGGATGGACGTCGACTCCCACCACATTCTGCTCGACGGGGGCGCAACGGGAATCATCGAGGCCGACCTGGCCCGCCACCTGGCGCAGGCCGCCGAGAAGCCCTGCGCCACAGATGGTCTGACCAAGGTTGCGGCGGCTCATCGGCGCGAAGCGACCAAAGTGGTGGACGCATTGCAGCGCCTGTCCGCGACGGTGCAGCGCGAACTGGCCCAGGAGCCGCCGGTGCCGGGTGGGGCGCCGGTGTCGGCCGGCCGTGCGGTGCTGCGCGAATCGGTGCAGATCTGCGGTGACCGCTACGACGAGCTTGTCGCCCTCTCCGAGTCCGAGCACATTCCGCTCAACGTGTTGGTGGCCGCCGCCGCGGTGGCCGTGGACGCGAGCCTGCACCAGAGCACCGAATCCCTGGTCGTCCACGCAGTGGACAACCGGTTCGGCGATCCCGAGCTGAATGTGGCGACATGCCTGGTCAACTCGGTGGCGCACCCGGTCCGGTTCCAGCCGTTCGCCTCGGTCGCCGACGTGGTCGCGATGCTGGACCGCAGCTATGTCAAGGCGGTCCGGCGGCGCTGGCTGCGCGAGGAGCAGTACCGCCGCATGTACCTGGCGATCAACCGCACCACCGGGGTGCAAGCGTTGACGCTCAACTTCATCCGCCAGTCGTGCGCGCCGCAGCTTCGACCGTGGCTGACCGAGGCGCCGGTGGCGACCCGCATCGGCCCCGTCGAGGGCATGACCGTGGCATGCGTACAGGACGAAGCGCAGCGGTGCCTGCAGCTGGCCGTCTGGGACCGGGCGGACCTGTCGGGTGACGGGCGACCACCCGCGGTCGCCCAACGCCTCGCCGACGCGTTGCAGGCGATGCCCAAGCTGTGGCGCCAGCCGATCGCGATGACGGTCGACGACTGGTTCATCATCGACGCCGACGGCGCCCGGCGGCCGGGAAACCACGCCAGCCCACCCGAAACACCAACGGCCACCGCATGGTTCACCGATCCAGCAGTCGACCGATTCGTGCAACGGCGAATGTTCGTGCGCCCCTGGGTCGGCTGGCTGGTCGACCACGGCGTCGCACTCGGCGACGTCGTGGTGTGCTGCGACGACGACACCGACCGGACCATCGACCTGCTGGTCGCCTGCCACCTCGCCGGTTGCGGCTACAGCGTGTGCGACCGCGTCGAGGAGCTGCCGCCGCGCGCCGCCGCCATCACCGCCGCCGGGCACACCGCACACGTCGTCGATCTGCAAACCGCTGCTCTGCCCGTCCTCGACGATGCCCGGCGCGAAGTCGTCGACGGGCGCCTCGAAACAGCGCGGCGCGCGCCGGGGCTCGCCACCGGAACCGCTTACGTGATGCCCACCTCGGGATCAACCGGGCAGCCCAAGCTGGTGCGGGTGACGCACGGTTCCCTTGGTGCGTTCTGCCGTGCGGTCCGGCGCGCCTACGGATGGGGGCCGAACGACACCATCCTGCAAAGCGCCCCACTGACATCGGACATCAGTGTCGAGGAGATCTTCGGCGCCGCGTCCTGCGGGGCGGAACTGGTGCGCTCCGCGGGCATGAAGTCCGGCGAGCTGGACACGCTGATCCGGGACCTTCTCGCCTTTCGGGTGACGGTGGCCGACCTACCGACCGCCGGGTGGCAGCTGCTGTGTGACGACGACGCGGCGCTGGAGGCGCTCAGTCGCTCGACGCTGCGGCAGCTCGTCGTCGGGGGCGAACCCGTTCGCGCCACCGCCATCGACAAATGGTTGGCGCACGCTGTAGCACAGCGGATTTCGCTGGTGTCCAGCTACGGCCCGACCGAAACGACGGTCGTCGTCACCTACCTGCCGATCACCGGTGCCGGCAGCAACCGGGTGGGTCGTCCCATGCTGCCCGGCTCGGTGTTCACCGCCTTCGGCGAAGTCGTCGTGGTAGGCGACCTGGTCTCGGCGGGCTACCTCGGGATCGAGGGCGGTGGCTTCGGCATCGTCGCCGCCGCCGACGGGACGCTGCGCCGCGCCTTCGCCACCGCCGATCGGGTATCGCTTGACGCCGCAGGGTTCCCGGTCTTCTCCGGGCGCAAAGACGCGATCGTCAAGATCGGCGGCAAGCGGGTCGACACCGCCGAGGTCCTCGCGCGCGTCTGCGCCGACCCCGCGGTATCCGACCTTGCGGTCGAGCCCCGTGACGGTCGGCTCGGGGTCTGGTTCCAAACCGGACAGACCCGCAGCACCGGCACGGACTCCGCGGCGGCGGCCCGCATCAGGCTGCTGCTGCACGACCTTGGGGTGCCGTCGTTCTTCGTGGTCGCCGTCGCCGACCTCCCGCGCCGGCCCAACGGCAAGGTGGACAGCGAAAACCTACCCGACTTGCCCCAAAATGACTGCGCTGCAACCGATACCGCGTCAGGCACCGCGGCCGCGCTGGCCGGGATGTGGAGTCGGCAGCTCGACCAGCCGATCCGGGCCGACACGTCGCTGCTCGCGGCGGGTGTCGGTTCGGTGGACCTGATCCGGATCCTGCCGCAGACCCGCGCATACCTGGGGCGCCCGCTCACCCTGCTGGATCTGATCAGCGCCGACACCGCCGCCAACCTGATCGAGGACCAAGCCGCGCAGGGCTGGCTGGACGCCGGCACCGCAGCCCAGATCGAGTGCGATCTCGCATTGCTGCGCAGACCGCAAACTGCCGGCCTTGCACAGCATCGCGACGCGGGGTCGATCGTGGTGCTGGGCGCCTCGGGCATCCTCGGCACCGGATTCGCGCGCGCGGTCCTCGACCTGACGCGGTCGGGGGGCGTCCCTGCCCGACGTGGTCTTCGCCGCCAGATCCGCCCTCCCCCCATCGCGAGCCGTGGGATTCGCTGCGCGGCGCCGACCGGATCCGGCTGCAACCGCTGGACCGGTTCGACTCCGACGAACTCGACGCGTTGCTGCGCGGCGCGCGCACCGTCATCAACTGCGTCGGCAACACCAATGTGCTGGTGCCCTACCGTGAACTCCGTTCGGCCAACGTCGAATTCGTTACTGCCCTCACCTCAGCCTGCACACGGCAGGGTGCCCGATTGGTGCATCTGTCGACGTTGGTCGTCAACGCCGACGTCACCCAGCCGTGCGTCACCGATCCCCGGCACGCACCGTATCCGTACGCGGCTGCCAAGTCGCTCGCCGAACTCGTGGTGACCGCGGCAGCGCCCGCGCTGGATTTCACCCTCGTGCGCCTGCCCCGGGTGCTGGGTGACGAACACCAATTGGCCAATTCCACCGACATATTCGTGTCGCTGGTCGACGCGTGTCTGGCGGTGGGCGCCTACCCTGCCCTGACGCTGACCGAAGAGATCACCACCGGCGCGGCCGCGGCGGCGGCCATCGTGGACCTTGCGTCCCGATCGGGCGCGCTGGGCGGCGGGCTCACCGTACTGCGCGGCGAGCCGGTGTCCTACAACGGATTTCTTGACGGGTACGGGCTCGAGGAAGTCGGGGTCGCCGAATGGAAGGCGCGGCTCGATCGCAGCGACTGGGCCCGGCGCAACCCGCGGCAGTGGTCGGTGCTGGACGGCTGGGTCAGCCTGGGCGCACGCTTGGGTGAGCGCAGCTACGCCCAATACCTGTCGGACCGCCCGACGGTCGAGCTGGCCATCGATACCGTCGCCGAAGTCAACGCTCAGCCGCAGCCACTGCGCGCCCTACTGGCGCGCGGACGTAGCAAAGTTGCGCAACCGCAAGCTGTTTGACACGACGAAGAACGACGAGAACGCCATCGCGGCACCGGCGATCAAGGGATTCAGCAGCCCGGCGGCGGCCACCGGGATCGCGGCGATGTTGTAGCCGAACGCCCACACCATGTTCATCCGGATGGTGCGCATGGTGGCCGCGGCCAGGTCCAGCGCCAGCGGCACCACGTCCAGGTCGTCGCGGACCAGGATGATGTCGGCCGCCTCGATCGCCACGTCGGTGCCACGGCCCATGGCCATTCCCAGGTCGGCACACGCCAGCGCGGGCGCGTCGTTGATGCCGTCGCCGACCATCGCGACCACCCGCCCGCCGTCGCGCAGTTGCTCGATGATGTCGACCTTGCCTTCGGGCAGCACATCGGCGATCACCTCGTCGATGCCCACCTGCGCGGCCACCGCGGCCGCCGAGGCTGGATTGTCACCGGTCAGCAGCACCGTCCGGAAGCCGTGCCGATGCAACGCCGCCACCGCACCGGCCGCCGATTCCTTGACCGCGTCCGACACCGCGATCACCCCGCAGGGGACACCGTCCACCTCCACGAAAACCGGTGTCTCGCCTCGTGATTCGGCGTCCCGGCGGGCGTTGAGAAGTTCGGCGGTGGTGCAGGCCGGGGCGATCCAGGACGGTTTGCCGACCCGCACCGCACGACCGGCCACGGTGCCGCTGACGCCGCGGCCGGGCACCGCCCGGAAGTCGGTGACGGGTTCGGGTGCCCCCGGCGCCGTCGTCGACGCGGCGATCGCCAGCGCCACCGCGTGCTCGGAAGCCGCCTCCACCGCCGCAGCCAACCGCTGCACCTCGGCCGCATCCCAGCCCGGCGCGCCCACCACCGCGCCGACCGCCAACTGGCCCGACGTCAGGGTGCCGGTCTTGTCGAACACCACGGTGTCCACCGCGCGAGTCGCCTCCAGCGAACTGTGCCCCTTGAGGAAGATGCCGAGCTGGGCGCCACGCCCGGAAGCGACCAGCATGGCCGTCGGGGTGGCGAGTCCCAGCGCGCACGGGCACGCGATGACCAGCACCGCCAACCCGGCGGAGAAGGCTCGGTCCAGCCCGCCGCCGGCGACCAGCCAGCCCAGCGTCGTCAGCGCCGCGACGGCGAAGACGCACGGCACGAACACCGCGGAGATGCGGTCGGCCAGCCGCTGCGCATTGGCCTTCTGCGCCTGCGCCTGCTCGACGAGGCGGACCATGCCGGCGAACTGGGTGTCGGCGCCGACGGCGGCCGCCTCCACGATCAGCCGGCCGTCGAGCACCGCGGTGCCGCCGATGACGTTCGCGCCGGGCTGCACCCGCACCGGGCGTGCCTCACCGGTCATCGCGCTCATGTCCACCGCGGCCGACCCGTCGACCACCAGGCCGTCGGCGGCGATCGTCTGACCCGGACGCACCACGAAACGCTGCTGCTCCTCGAGCTCGTCGGCCGGGATGACGAGCTCGGACCCGTCGGGCTGCAGCACCGCGACGTCCTTGGCGCTCAACGCCGCCAGCGCGCGCAACGCACTGCCCGTCTTCGACTTCGCGCGGGCCTCGAAGAACCGGCCGGCCAACACGAAAACCGTGACGCCGGCGGCGACCTCGAAGTAGATGGCGTCGCTGCCCAGCAGCGCCTGCCACACGCCGCGATGCTCGACATGGGGGTGCTCGCCGAAGACGGTGTAGAACGACCAGACGGTGGCGGCGATGATGCCGACCGAGATCAGCGTCTCCATCGACGCGGTGCCGGCGTGCAGGTTGTTCATCGCGACCCGGTGGAATGGCAGCGCCGCCCAGGTCACCACCGGGAGCGCCAGCGCGGTCAGCACCCACTCCCAGCCGGTGAACCGGGTGCTGGGCACGACGGCGAACATCACCGACAGATGCGCCAACGGGATGAACAGGACCGCGGCGACCGCCAGCCGGATCAGCAGGTAGCGCGCCTGGTCGGCGTCAGGGTCGGCGTCGAACGCACCGGCGCGGCGCGGCTCGGCCCGGTATCCGGCACGCTCCACCACCGCGCAGAGTTCGTCGGCTCCGATGTCCTCCCCGGCGTCCACGGTCGCCACCCGGGTGGCGAAGTTCACCGAGGCCCGCACCCCGGCCACCTTGTTCAGCGCCGACTCCACCCGCCGCGCGCACGCGGCGCAGGACATACCGCTGACCTCGAGTTGCACCCGCTGAACACGCGCGGGCAGCTCGTCTGTTGCCGCGGTCATCGACGACATCGTGGCCGTCCACCTCCTCTGATCCCGGATCCAAAGAGATCCAGAGAGATAAGTCGTTGCGGGCTGGCGATAAGTTCCAGCCATCCATGGCCTACCCTCAGTATCCGTGGCGACAGGCACGGTCGGCGAGGAGGACCTGATCACGCAGCTCGCGAAAGCTGCGGGACGGGGCGACCAGGTCGCGCTGTCGCAGTTCATCGCGGCCACCCAGCGCGACGTCTGGCGCACTGTGGCCTACCTGGCCGACCCGGGCAGCGCCGACGACCTGACTCAGGAGACCTTTCTGCGGGCGATCCGGTCGCTGCCCCGGTTCAGCGGCCGGTCCACCGCCCGGACCTGGCTGCTGTCGATCGCGCGGCGGGTGGTCGTCGACCAGATTCGGCACAACAGCGCCCGACCCCGCACCACGCAGGTCCGCGATCTCGATGAGGTGCTGAGCCAGGGCCGCTACGCCAGCCGGATCGAGAACGTCGTGGAGATCCGGATGCTGCTGGACGGGCTGGACCCCGAACGGCGGGAGGCCTTTGTGCTGACGCAGGTGCTGGGCCTGTCCTATGCGGAGGCGGCCGAGGTCGGTGGGTGCCCAATCGGCACCATCCGGTCGCGGGTGGCGCGGGCCCGCAGCGATCTGCTGCAGGCGGCTCAGGCGACCGACGACGTCGGTTGAGCAGGCGGGCCGGTTCGACGAGCTAGGCCGCCGAGCCGTCCGTCGGCCACAGGTGGCCACGACGCCGGCCGCGAGATGCGTTGGGCGGCAACACGATATCGGGCTCTGAGGTGACGCCGTCGGGCGGCGGCGCGGTGTCGCGCCGCCACACCAGGGTGGCCAGCACCGCGCCCAGCAGCACCGGGATGTGGGTGCCGATCCGGGTGAGGGTGACCGCGCCGGACAGGGCGTCGGCCACGACGTAGACGGCCAGCACCCCGACGAACACGGTCAGGACGCCGGCGAGACCGGCCGCGGCCGCCGGCCACAGCGCGGCCACCACCATGACCACGCCCAGCGCCAGCGACCATGCCGTGGACTCGTTGAGCAGATGATGGCCCGGACCCATGCCGTGCTCGTGGGTCAGACCCAGCTCGAGGCCGAGCCCCTGCACAGTGGACAACGCGAGCTGCGCCGCGCCGACCCCCAGCAGCGCCCAGCGCCGCCAACCGAGCCCGACGCGTCGCCGCGCCCGCACCGGACCGAGGTCGAGCGGGGCGAGCGGCGCGATGACCGGCCGCGACTGCAGCATCCGGCTCAGCTCGTCGGCCTGGGTCTGCACCTGCTCGAACCAGGCGCGGCACTCGGCGCAGCCTTCGAGGTGCTCGTCGACCCGCGCCGCCGGGACCGGCTCGCGTTCGCCGTCCAGCCGCGCCGAGAGCGCTTCGCGGGCCACCTCGCAGTACACGTCTCTAATAGTCGCGCACGACCGGTGGTTTGTTCCCGCCGAGTCAGGGCCCCGGATTGTCGCGCGCGACGAGCCGTTCGGTCTCTGCGGAGGCCGGCGCGCCGAGGAAGCCGGCGAGGCCGTCGACGACCCCGCTGACGAACAACGCGAACGGCACGACGGCGTCGCCGCGGCGGACCGCGCGCTCTCGTTCGGCGGCCAGGTGCACCCCGAGGTCCTGGACCTGCTGGATGCGCAGCGTACGGGCCGGTTCCGGCAGGTGCGCCAGCAGCCGGCGCAGCACCGAACCGAACTCGTCCTGAGACTTCATCGCGTTCGCCTGGTGCAGGAAGACCTCGACCGCGCCCGCGCGCTGCAGTTGCTCGATGAACGACACGTACGAGCTGTCGGGCGACTCGGCCAGCTCCAGCAGCGGAAGGATGTGGGCCTCGAGCTGGGCCCGCAGGTCATCGGGGTTCGCCCGGGCCTTGAGCAGGGCGCGGCGCTGGGTCAGGTCGCCCAGCCGGTAGGCGAAGATCGCGCGCAGCAGCTCGTCTTTGGAGCCGAAGTGGTAGCGGATCGCGGAGTTGTTCGACGAGCCCGCTTCCACCGAGATCTGCCGTAGCGACACCCCGGCCAGGCCGTGCTCGGCGAACAACCGCTCGGCGGCCAACAGCAACTGCAGCGCCGTCGCCGGGGGCGTCCGGGTGGTCACCGGCCGTCCAACTGCATGGCGGCGATGGTGGCGGCGGCTACTCGGATCAACTCGGGCGGCGGTTGGTCCCCGACCACGTCGGTGAGGATCCCGACATCCTTGGCCAGCAGTGTTCCGGCCAGCTCCGCCATCACGGCCAGGGTGTGGCCCGAATTGGCGATCACCTCCGCGGCGTAGCTGCGGGCGCTGCCGGTGGACAGGATCTCGGTCAGCGCGTCCAGGTCGACGCCGAGGTCGCGGGCGACCGCGAAGGTGCTGGCGGCCAGGCCGAGCTGCGCGGTGAACAGCGAGTTGTTCAGTAGCTTGGCGGCTTGGCCCGCACCCAACGGTCCCAACCGGACCACCGGGTCGGCGAACGTGTCCAGCACCGGGCGGCACCGCGCGATCGGCTCGTCGTCGCCACCCACCATCACCAGCAGCGATCTGGCGGCCGCCGCATGCCCGCCGCCGGAGACCGGAGCGTCGACGAAATGTATTGCAGGATAATCTTTTTGCAATCGACGACAGGTTTCGGGATGCACGGTGCTGTGGATCACCACGATGCTGCCCGGCGCCATCGTCGCCAACGCCCCGTCGTCGCCGCGCAACACCTCATCGACGTCGACGTCGCCGACTACGCAGAGGCACAACACATCCGAGGCGGTGCCCAGCGCGCGGCGGTCCGCGGCGTAGTGGGCTCCGCTGCCGTCATAGGGCTTCAGCGACTCCGGCCGGCGCGCCCACAACGTGGTCGGGAACCCGTCCTCGATAATCCGCCGCGCCATCGGGCCGCCCTGAGATCCCAAGCCCACGAAGCCGATTCGAAGACCGGTCATGATTGCGCCTCGATGGCCGCGCGTACGTAGGCCTCGATATCGGTGGCCCGCTGCAGCAGTTCGTCGCGCACCTCGGGTGCGGTCAGCACCAGGAATCGGCCCTGTTCGACCGCGTCGGCGGTGAGCGTTGCAACGTCTTCGGCACTCACGATCCGGTGCGCCGGAGCCCGCGGCGTCGCGGGTGCGTCCCCGTAGCAGGTGATGCCCTCGAGGATATTGGTGATCACCCCGGAGGGGCAAAGACAGGTCACACCAATGCCTTTGGGTCCGAGGTAGGTCGCCAGCGCCTCGGTGATCCCGACGATCGCGTGTTTGGAGGCGAGGTAGGGCAGCCGGTCGAAGCCGTAGCTGAGCAGCCCCGAGGCCGAGGCGGTGTTGACCACGTGACCGCTGCCCTGGGCGATCAGTCCCGGCAGGAACACACGGTTGCTGCGGGCGATGCTGAGCAGGTTGACGTCGAGAGTGCGGTTCCACGCCTCGTCGGGCAGGGTTTCCGGGGCGCCGATGGCGAGCACCCCGACATTGTTCATCACCACATCGATGCAGCCGAAGCGGCCGAGGGTCGCGTCGCGCAGGCGCACCAGATCTGCTTCGACGGTGACGTCGGCCGGCAGCCCGGCGACCGGCCGGTCGAGCGCCCGGAGCTGCTCGACGACCTCGGCGACGCGGTCCGCCGACAGGTCGCTGACCACCACCGATGCGCCGCGCCGAGCGAATTCCAGCGCGGTTGCGCGGCCGATGCCGCTGCCTGCGCCGGTCAGCACGGCCACCGCGCCGTCGAGCTGTAGTGGCCTGCTCATGCGATGCCGACCGCCTTGGTGCGCAGGAATTCGAACAGGCCTTCCTGCCCGCCTTCCCGGCCGAACCCGGAGATGCCGATGCCGCCGAATGCGAGCTCGCAGCCGACCACCGGGCTGGCGCCGTTCACGTACACCCCGCCGGCCCGCAACGCCGTCACCATCCGCTGGATACGGTCCACGTCCTTGGTGTACAGGTAGGAGGCCAGGCCGTAGTCGGTGCAGTTCGCCATCGCGATTGCCTGTTCCTCGGTGTCGAACCGCATCAGCGAGAGCACCGGCCCGAACACCTCGACCTGACCGAGTTCGGAATCGGGGTCGACGTCCCCGAGCACGGTCGGTTCGACGAAGAAGCCATCCGGTAGCTGGCTGGGAGCCCGGCCCCCGGTCAGCAGCTTCGCGCCGTCGGACTCGGCCCGCTCGATCATGGCCAGAATCCGTTGCTGGGCGGCGCGGGTCACCACGGGGCTGATCACCACCGCCGGGTCGAACGGGTCACCGCAGCGCATGGCCGCGACGATCCCCAGCACCCGCCCCACGACGTCGTCGTAGATGTCGTCGTGCACGATCATCCGCGACGGAATCGCACAGCCCTGCCCGGCCAGGGTGCCCAGCACACTGAAGGCGTTGACGGCGACCGCGGTGTCCAGGTCGGCATCGGGGAACAGCACGTTGGCGGACTTGCCGCCGAGTTCGAGGACGGCCGGCTTGAGCGATTCGGCGCAGGCGGCCAGGATCTTGCGGGCGGTGGCGGGCCCGCCGGTGAAGCTGACTTTCTGCACCAGCGGGTGGCGCACCAGTGCGTCGCCGGTGTCGGGGCCACCGAGCACGAGATTGACCACGCCGTCCGGGATTTCGGCCTCCTTGATCAGGCCCATCAGGTGCTCGGTGGCATACGGCGTCAGCTCGGACGGTTTCATCACCACGGTATTGCCGGCGGCCAGCGCCGGGATGAGTTTCATGCCGATCGAGACGACCGGGCCGTTCCAGGTCAGGATGATGCCGACGACGCCATACGGTTCGGGCATCGAGTAGGCCAATTCGCGCTGGTTGGCGGGGAACGAGGTGACCCGGCCCTCGATCTTGTCGGCCCAGCCGGCGTAGTAGGACGTCCAGTTGGCCATGATGTCGACCAGGGGCCGGCTCATGGTCACCGACATCCCCGTTGTCGAGCACCGAGAGCCGGGCGATTTCCGCGGCGTCGCGCTCCATCAGCTCACCGAGCCGGCGCAGCACCCGGGCCCGCTGCGCAGGCCGCCAGCCGCGCCACGTCGGGTACGCGGTGTGCGCGGCGCGCACGGCGGCGTCGACGTCGTCGGGACCGGCCAACGGCACCGGTCCCTGGATCTGACCAGTGGCCGGAAACACGTGCTGGTGCACGCCGCCCGAGCCCTGCGTTCGTGCCTCGCCGCCGATGTGCAGATGCACTTCGGGAACGGTCAGGTCAACGGTCATCGTTCGGTCCTCCGATCCCAGGGGGCTCAAGGCCGTTGACTCTGCGGCTACGGCGCAAAGGTGCGAATGGAGCACGCCCTCGGCGCAGAATCAACGGACGGTTTTTAAGACAGATTACTTATCATTAAGGCACTTGACTTCATTGGTCAAGGGGTGCTTAATGCTCGAATGGATGTGACGCAACTGTTCGACCTCACCGGCAAGGTCGCCGTGGTCACCGGCGGCGCCGGCGACATCGGCCGGACCTACGCCGAGGCGCTGTGCGCGACCGGGGCATCGGTGGTGGTCGCCGACATCAACCTCGACGCCGCCCGGGAATGCGCCGACGGGCTTGTGCAACAGGGATTTTCGGCAATCGCCGTGCGCTTGGACGTCACGTCGCCGGAGTCGGCGGCGGCGATGGCGGACGCCGCGGTAGCGGCCTTCGGCGGCATCGACATCCTGATCAACAACGCGGCGGTCATGACCGACCTGCCTCCGTTCGGCCTGTCCGACATGCCGATGCCGGACTGGGACCGGGTGCTGAACGTGAACCTGCGCGGACCGCTGGTATGCACACAGGCCGTGATCGAGTCGATGACCCGGCGCGGCGGCGGGCGGGTCGTCAACGGTTTGTCGGCCGGGGCGTTCATGCCGGGCGGGATCTACGGTGTGTCGAAGTATGCGCTGCACGGCTTGACCTGCAACCTGGCCAC
Source organism: Mycobacterium kiyosense (assembly GCA_021654635.1). Classification (NCBI taxonomy): domain Bacteria; kingdom Bacillati; phylum Actinomycetota; class Actinomycetes; order Mycobacteriales; family Mycobacteriaceae; genus Mycobacterium; species Mycobacterium kiyosense. The sequence continues at coordinate 1,615,410 of AP025179.1, read as the reverse complement.
CGAACTCGGGTCGCGCGGCATCAACGTCAACGGGATCGCGCCGGGTCTGGTGGCCAGCGAAAGCGGATACGTCAGCCTGCCCAGGGATTCGCCGTTCCGCGACATTCTCGCCGCGCAGATCCCCGGCAAGACCTCCGGGCCGCCGGCCGACCTGGTCGGCACCATGCTGTTGCTGTGCTCCCCGGCCGGCGAATGGATCAACGGGCAGACCATCTCGGTCGACGGCGGCTGGATCATGCGGCTCTGAGGGCTTCTAGGAAAGGAAAAACGTTGGCGGAGTGGACAACTCGCGAAGAGCGGCAGGCGGTCGCGCGAGCCGAGTACGAGCACATCATGACCACCCCGAGCCCCGAGCCCAGCGGCGCCTACATCGAGTCGGGGGTGATCGGATTCGTCTTCGGTGAGATGTGGCGCCGAGGCGTCCTGACGCCCCGGGACCGCCGCTGGATCACCCTGACCTGCGTCGGGCTGGCCGGCGCCGTCGTCCCGATCGAGACGCACGTCTACGCCGCCCTGAAAAGCGGCGACGTCAGCTACCCGGAGTACGACGAGTTCGTGCTGCACTTCGCCACCCAGGCCGGCTGGCCCAAAGCGTCGGTGCTGCAGATGTACGGGATGATGGCGGCCTATAAGATCCAGGAAGAATCCGGACAAGCGTTGGGCCCCAACGACTTCGAGCTCTGGGCCGAACCGGTGGACGACGATGTGCGCCGGGCCCGCGGGATCGCGGCCTACCAGCAGGTCCATGGCGCGTTGCCACCCGACGCCTCGACCGCCTTCCAGGGGTGCGCCCGCCTGGACTACCTCTACGGCGAGGTCTGGAGCCGGGACAAGTACCTGACTCGGCGCGACCGGCGCATCATCAGCATCTGCAGCGCGGCGTCCAGCGCGATCGACGAAGAGGTCCGCGAGCATCTACGCGCGGCACTGGAACTCGGCGATATGACTCGAAAGGATTTGGCGGAGCTGGTGATTCACTTCGCCGTCTATCAAGGCTGGAACCTGGCGCGGCGACTGGATGATCTGCTGGTCGCCGTGGCGGGCACCGCCAAGCCGTAGTCGGGCCTAGTGTGGTCGCAGGAGAGCAGTTGATTGCGACGTAGGACTGACGATGACGATCGACGACGAACCCGTCACCACACTGGAGGATCTGCGCGGCGATCTGGCGCAGCGCCACCGGCGGACGCCAACGGGCGGAAGCTCTGTCGACACCGCGATCGTCGATGCCGACCTGACCGCCCTGGACCGCGAGGGTTATGTGATCTGGGAGAACCTGCTCAGCGCCGATCAGTGCGGGCAGATCCGCGCGGTGGTCGGCCCGTGGTTGGGACATACCGGACGCAATTCCTTCGAAGGCCGGCGCACCCAGCGCATTTACAGCGTGCTGAGCCGGACCCGGGTCTGCGACCGGCTCGCCGACCATCCGCGGGTGCTGGCCTGCCTCGACCGGTTGTTGATGCCCAACTACCTGCTGTCGGCGTTGCAGGCGATCAACATCCTGCCCGGCGAGGCCGCGCAGCTGGCCCACCACGACGACGGGTTCTACCCGATTCCGCGGCCGCGCGGGCCGCTGGCGGCGGCGACGATCTGGGCGATCGACGACTTCACCGCGGACAACGGCGCCACCGTGCTGTATCCGGGCAGCCACCGCTGGGGCAAGCGCCGTCCGGGCGCCGGTGACCGCGCGGTCCCGGTGGTGATGCCCGCGGGGTCCTGCGTCTTCTTCGTGGGCACCCTCTGGCATGGCGGCGGCGCCAACGCCACCGACCGTGAGCGTCTTGCCATCACCGCGCAGTACTGCCAGCCGTGGCTGCGACCGATGGAGGCCTACACCCTGTCGATCTCACGCGACATCGCCCGAACGGTCTCCGCGGACATCCGCCGCATGATCGGCTACAGCATCCACCCGCCGTTCGTCGGCGCCGTCGACGGCCTGCACCCGTTACGGCTGTTGGAAACCGGCCCCGACGCGTAGCCGCGCCGGTTTGTAGGCTTTCGGGCATGCCGTTGACCAACGGCGAGGTCTTCGCCGGCTACACCATCGAGCGCCTACTCGGCGCCGGCGGCATGGGCGAGGTGTACCTCGGCCCACCATCCCCGCCTCCCCCGACACGACGCCCTCAAGGTCTTGTCGCTGGCCGCCACCGACGATGTGGAGTTCCGGGCCAGGTTCAACCGGGAAGCCGAACTGGCGGCCACGCTGTGGAACCCACCACACATCGTCAGCGTCCTGGACCGCGGCGAGTTCAACGGCCGGTTGTGGATCTCGATGGAATACGTCGACGGCACCGACGCCGGCCGGCTCATCCGGGAGCACTACCGCGACGGCATGCCGGAGAACGACGTCGTCGAAATCGTGTCGGCGGTGGCCGAGGCACTCGACTTCGGGCACGAGCGGCTACTGCTGCACCGCGACGTCAAACCGGAGAACATCCTGGTCACCGCGGGTAACGGCAACCGCCGCCGGGTGCTGCTGACCGACTTCGGCATCGCACGCCGGATCGACGACGTCAGCAACCTCACCGACGCCAACGTCGCCATGGGAACCATCAGCTACGTGGCGCCCGAACAGCTGCTGGGCAAGCAGCTGAGCAGCTGGACGGCCGCGCGGACCAGTACGCGCTGGCGGCGACGACGTTTCATCTGCTCACCGGGGCGCCGCCGTTCCAGGACACCAATCGCGCCGTCGTCGTCAGCCACCACCTCAGCACGCCGCCGCCGCGGATATCGGACCGCCGGCCCGAACTCGCGCATCTGGACGCGGTGCTGGCGCGGGCGCTGGCCAAAGACCCCGACGACCGTTACCCCAGTTGCGTCGAGTTCGCCGCGGCGCTGCGCAGTGGCGCCCGCGCCGACCGTCCGCACACCCAACCCCTCGAGCGTGTCGTTGTGCAGGGCACCGCCCGCCACGTGCAGCAGAGCGCCGTCGGTGGCCACGATCAGATCGGGGTCCTGACGTTCCAGATCGTCCAGCACGATCTCCCGGGATCCCGCCGCGCTCCCCTGCCGGTCGAGATGCCGACCGATCTGGGCGGCCGCCTCGAGGACGGTGACCAGATCGAGGTCAGCGGCGTCTGGGACGGCGACACCCTCGACGCAGATAAAGTCGTCAACCTCTCCGCCGCCGACCGCTCGAAACCGCGGCTCCCGCCGGCCGACGACGCCCCGCGCAAGCCACCGACGCGCTGGGGGACCCGGATCGCGGTCGTCGGCGCCGTCGTCGCAGTGCTTGCGCTGACCGCTGTCGCGGTGCTTTATTTCACCGACTTCTTCGGCACCGCTGCGCGTCCGGGACCGATGGTCAAGCCGGTCAGCGCCACGGTGTTCTCCCCCGACGGCGCCCCCGACAACCCGCAGGACGCCAAGCTGGCGATCGACGGAAACCCCGACACGGCCTGGTCGACGGTCACCTATCAGGACAGCGTTCCGTTCCCGAAATTCATCTCGGGAATGGGCCTGCTGCTGCACCTGTCCGAACCGACGGCGCTGAGTGTGGTGACCATTGACGTCCCCAGCACCGGCACCCAGGTGCAGATCCGTTCCTCGCCGTCGGAGTCCCCCGCCAAGCTGTCCGACACCACCGAGCTGACCCCGACGACGACGTTGCAGCCGGGCCACAACCGGATCGAAGTGCACGGCCGCGTCAAGACTTCTTCCAACGTGTTGGTATGGATCTCCACCCTGGGCACCACCAACGGCCAGAGCCGTACGCAGATCTCCGAGATCACGTTGCAGGCCGCCGGCTGAACCCCCCGACCGGTCATCCGCCGGTAACACAATTCTCGCTACGTCAATAGCGTTCGGAAATTGCCCTACACCCGCATTGCATCGCCACCCGGAGTGGTAACCTCATTACCGGAGCGGCGTCCAGCCATTACCGCTCCGCGCCATCAAGACCGCCAGGAGACAGCCATGCCGTCACGCCACCTTCCCTACCCGGTGTTCGACGCCGACAACCACTTCTACGAGCCCAAGGAAGCGCTGACCCAGTTCCTGCCGGACCACCGCAAAGGTGTGATCGACTACATCGACGTCCGGGGCCGCACCAAGATCATGGTTCGCAACGTGGTCAGCGACTACATCCCCAACCCGACGTTCGAGGTGGTCGCCCGGCCCGGCGCCCAGGAGGAGTACTTCCGGCACGGCAGCGGCGGCAAGAGCTTCCGCGAGGTGATGGGCAAGCCGATGAAGGCCATTCCGGCGTTCCGCGATCCCGCGGCCCGTCTCGAGGTCCTCGACAGCCTCGGCCTGGACTACACGCTGATGTTCCCTACGCTGGCCTCGCTGGTCGAGGAACGCCTCAAGGACGATCCCGAACTGATTCTGGACATCATCCACGGGCTCAACCAGTGGATGTATGAGACCTGGCAGTTCAACTACGAGGACCGCATCTTCTCCACTCCGGTGATCAACCTGGCCATCGTCGACCGCGCCCTCGAGGAACTCGACTGGTGCCTGCAGCGCGGCGCCAAGACCATCCTGGTGCGGCCCGCGCCGGTGCCCGGCTTCCGCGGCACCCGCTCGCTCGGACTGCCGGAATTCGACCCGTTCTGGGATGCCTGCGTCAAGGCCGGGATCCCGGTGTCGATGCACGCTTCGGACAGCGGCTACTCCGAATACCTCAACGACTGGGAGCCCGGCGACGAGTTCAAACCGTTCAAGCCGACCGCGTTCCGGATGGTCGCGATGGGTAAGCGGCCCATCGAGGACACCATGGCCGCCCTGGTCTGCCACGGAGCCCTGACCCGCAACCCCGACCTGCGCGTGTTGTCGGTCGAGAACGGCGCTTCCTGGGTGCCCTATCTGTTGCACCAATTCGAGGGCGTCTACGCCAAGATTCCGCACGACTTCCTCGAGGACCCGATCCAGGCGTTCAAGCGCTGCGTGTACGTCGCCCCCTTCTGGGAGGACGACTTCAAGCAGATCGCCGACCTGTGCGGCATCGACCGCGTCATGTTCGGCTCGGACTGGCCGCACCCGGAGGGGCTGTCCGACCCGATCAGCCTGGTCGACGACCTGGAAAAGCACGGCCTGGACGAAGAAGGCGTCCGGAAAGTGATGGGCGGCAACATGATCGACCTGTTCAAGGTGCCCAACGAGATCGTCCACAAGCCGGACGTGCCCGAGCTCGTCCTGACTTGACCTGCATCGGGCAGCGGCGCGTTGCCCTGCCGGCGTGGCTGACGGTTGCGGCTGTGCTGCTGGTGCAGTGCGCCGCAGCGCCGCCGCATCCGTCCTCGCCGGCGACCACCGTCACCTCAACGAGCGTGCCGCCGAGCCCGTCAGCCAACGCAACGCCCGCTCCCGCAGCGGCGACCGGGCAGCCGATCACCGCCGCGGACCTCGGCACCACCTGGCGCCCGGAATGTCCGGTGCAACCCGAACAACTGCGCCGGGTCGACGTCGACTACCTGGGTTTCGACGGCCAGACCCACCGCGGCGGACTGATCGTGCATGAGGACCTGGTGGCCGACGTGGTCGCGATTTTCGGGCAGCTGCTGCGGCTGGGATATCCGGTCGAGAAGATCCGCACCGTCGACAACTATTCCGACGCCGACGACGAGCTGTCGATGGAGGACAACAACACCTCGGCGTTCAACTGCCGGCGCATCCCCGACAGCGGCGACTGGTCGCCCCACGCCTACGGGCGGGCCGTCGACATCAACCCCCTGATCAACCCGTGCCTGTACAGCAGCGGGTACTTCGAACCGCGCAACGCGGCGGTCTACCTGGACCGCAGCCGCACCGACCCGGGTCTCATCCACGGCGGCGACCCGGCCGAGCGCGCGTTCACCGATCGCGGCTGGCAGTGGGGCGGGTACTGGCGGACGCCCGACTACCAGCACTTCGAACGGACCTGATTCGACGCCCGTTAGCGCAGTCCCAGCGCCCGGGCCGTCGCGGTCGCCACCTCACCGCGCAGATCCGACATCGGTGGACTGCCTCGGGTGTGGATCGAGTTGGCGAACAGCACGATGTACGTGTTCGAAGCCGGGTCGATCCAGATCGAGGTGCCGGTGAAGCCGGTGTGTCCGAAGCTGCCGATCGGGAATATCAGGCCGCGAGTCCCGGACAGGGGCGTGTCGATGTCCCAGCCGAAGCCCCGCAGGTTCTGCCCTGGAATCGCCGGATAGCGCGGCGCCAGTAGCGGATCCCTGGCATTCGGCCGCTTAGCGACCGCCTCCCGGGTGGCGGCGTTGGCCGCGTCGAGTTGCGTGGGAGAGTGTCCGGGCTGCTGCGGGCTGGTCATCAACTCCAGGGACGCTTGCGTCAACGGAAACGTGCTCGGCCGGCCGGCCAGCCGGTCGAGTAAGGCTTGCGCGAAGACGCCGACGTCGTGTGCCGTCGAGAACACCCCGGCATGCCCGGCCACCCCACCCATCCGCCGCGCCGTCATGTCGTGCACGGTGCCCCACAACAGGTGGTCGAGGTCGGGATTCTTGCCCGGATCGGCTCGGCTCTCTTCGTCCCGCGCGGTCGGTGCGATGCGCGGCAGCAGCTCAGTGCTCCAGGAATCCGCGGGACAGTCGACCGTCGAGCCGGTAGCCGGCGCGGGGGCCCAGCCGATGGCCGCGCCGCGAACCGTGTGCGGGCCGCAGGCTTTGGCCACCGGCAGATAGCGGGTCTCGTCCATCCCGAGCGGCGCGAACACGTGCTGATGGACGTAGACGTCTTCGGGCTCGCCGCCCAGCTTCTCCACCAGCGCCCCGAGCAGGATGAAGTTGATGTCGGAGTAGCGGAAACCGGTACCGGGCTCGGACTCCAGCGGGGTGGTCAGCGCGCGGTGCAAGCCTTCGGCTTTGTCGGGGTGCTCCAGTCCCCACGGATCTTTGAGTTCGACGTCGCCCGTCTCGCCCGAGGTGTGCGTGAGCAGCATGCGAATCGTCACCTTCGCCCGCCGCGGATCGTTCGCCGGGTTGAAGTCGGGCAGATACTGCTGCACCGGGTCGTCGAACGCGACGGCGCCCTGTTCGTAGAACTGCATGACCGCCGTCGCGGTGGCGAGAATCTTCGTCAACGACGCCAGGTCGAAGATGGTGTCCTCGGTCATCGGGTCCGCGGGTGCCGGCGAACCGTCCAGCCCGGGCTCGCTGGCCAGTCTGCGTACGCCGTAAGCGTGATGGAAGGCGATCTCCCCGCCGTGCCCGACCAGCAACACCGCTCCCGGCAGCTTCTCCGCCTTGATCGCGTCGTCGATCAGCTTGGAGACCGGCTGGAACGCGGGCGGGGTGGGCGCCTGGGCCGGCTCGGGCGGCTTGGCCGCCGGTGCGCTGCTCAAGGTCGGTGCCCGCGGCGGCGCGGGGGTGGCTGCTGCCGGATGTGCCGGCTTGTCGTGCGAGCACGCCGCGACGAGGGCAATCAGGACGGTCGCGATGGCCTTACGCATCGGGCTCACCCGCCACCGCGTCGCGCACCCGCCCCCGCGCCCGGTCCAGCCGCGCGGCGGCCTCGGCCGGGTCGGTGCCGGTCAGCAGCGCGACGATCGCGGTCTTGGCGTGCCCGTCGGCGGCGGCCAGCGCGGCAGCAGCCGCTTCCTCGTCGACCCCGGCGGCATCCCGGACGATGCGCACCATGCGGCGGCGCAGCTTCGCGTTGGTGGCGCGCACGTCGACCATCCATGGGCCGTATGCCTTGCCGAGCACGATCATCACGGCCGTCGAGAGCGTGTTGAGCACCACCTTCTGGGCCGTCCCCGCAGTGAGCCGGGTGGACCCGGCCAGCACCTCCGGTCCGGTCAACAACTCGATGGTGATGTCGGCGACGGCCTCGCTGTGCGCGTTGTTGACGATCGCGACGGTCAGCGCGCCCGTCTTGCGGGCGTGGTCGAGCGCGCCGAGCACATACGGTGTGCGGCCCGACGCGGTGATTCCGACCACGGCGTCGGCCGCGGCCAGGCCGGCGAGATCAGCCGGATCGAAGAAGTCTTCGGCGCCGTCGATCGCCTGGGTCAGCGCCGCCGGGCCGCCGGCGATCACGCCACGCACCAGGTCGGTGTCGAAGGTCGGCCCGCATTCGGCCGCGTCGAGCACGCCGAGGCGCCCGGGCGTGCCGGCGCCGGCGTAGATCAGCCGGCCGCCAGCTTCGAGCCGTTCGGCGATTCGCTCGGCTGCCGCCGTGATCTGCGGAAGTGCGGCCGCAATCGCGGCGTGCGCCTGCCCTTCCGCGGCGACCAGCAGTGCGACGACGTCGGCGACCGGCCGGGCGTCGAGGTCGTCCAGGTCGGGGCGGGCGGCCTCGGTCGCCAGCGTGTCGAGCCGGTTCCCGGCGTGTTGCGCGTGCAACCGGATCACGTGCGGTTCGTGGATCGAGCTCAGCCGCAGCGTTCCGTCCAGCGCGTTGCCGGTAGCCGGGATCAGGTCGAGCCCGCTGCGCAGCGCCGGTACTCCGGCCAGGCCGCCGACCATCGCCACCGGCCCGTCGCCGGCCGCGCGGGCGGTCGCGGCGAGCTTCGCGGCGGCTTTCTCGACGATCCCCGCTGCGACCGGGTCCTGATCCGCGGCGAGCACGTCGGGCGCGAACGACGCGAGCGTCGCAGCACCGGTGAGTTGCGCCGGCCAGGTGGGGGGCGGCCCGAACCGGGCGACGGCGGCATCGGTCAGCACGGTGCGGGGGCCACGACCGTCGAGGGCGCGCAGTGCGGCACGCAGCCCCGCCGAGCCGATCCATGCGCCGCCGCCCTCGTCCCCCAGCCAGGGACCCCAGCCGTCGGTGGTGCGCAGTTCGCCGTCGGCGTCGACCGCCAGCGCCACCACTCCGGTACCGACGATGAGCACGGTGCCCGGCTTTCCGTCCAGAGCTCCGGCGTGGGCGATGACGGCATCGCTGGTCACCGAAACCCGCTGCGGGCGTAACGAAGTCAGCAGCGACTCGCCGAGTGCCCGGGTTGCGTCGGGCGCCGTCAGCGCCCCGGCCGCGCCGACGATGAGCTCGTCGATCGGCCCGAACTGCCGCGCGACGTTGAGGATGGCAGCTTCGGCCGCCGGTACCCCGCCGGGAAATGCGAGTCCCGGCGCGCCCGGACCGTCGACCCGGCGGCCGGCGCAGGCGGCCCGGCAGGCAGTCTTGCCCAGGTCGATGGAAAGAATCACCTGACCATTGTCTGCCGCGCGGGGCCCGGGATCAGGCCGCGATACCGAGTTCCTGGTTGATCTGCGACCAGTACTGCGGGCCGTCCAGGGTGAGAATCAGCCAGTCGTGGATTTGGCCGTTGGCCAGCACGAAGCTCATATTGGTCACGTGCTGGTCGGCTGCAAGCTGCTTCAGCAAGATTGCGTCGGGCGACAAGATGTCCAGGTTGCCGGTGTAGACCGTGGTCGGCGGCAGGCCGGTCAGGTTGCCGTACAGCGGGCTCACCTGGGGGTTGGTGATGGATAGGCCGCCCGCCCACTGTTTACCGAACTGCTGGGCAAGTCCCACCGGCAGCAGCGGATCCTGAACGAAGCCGATATTCGGATTCGTCATACCCAGGTCCAGCCACGGCGACAGCAAAACCATGGACGACGGCAGGGCGGTATTGGTCATGTTGTGCGCCATGTATTCGACGGCCGCCAGGGCGAGGTTGCCGCCCGCGGAGTCGCCGATCACGCTGACGTGCGGGGTGCCGTGCAACTGGGTTTGCGACGCGATGAAGTTGGCCATCATGGGAACCACCAGGCCGGCGGTGCCGCCCTGCTGCAGCAACGGATAGATCGGCACCTCGATGGTCGCCCCGGTTGAATACGCCATCACCGAGTAGTGAATCCAGTGCAGGAAAGAGGGCGGGAATATGAATGCGCCGCCGTGGATGGCGACCACGTAATCCCCGGTCGGGTGCGCCGGCGAGATCTGCACGATGCTCATCCCGTTGGACGTGGAATACGAGACCGTCTCGCCGAGCAGCAGATTCAACAATGGCGGCGGGGAGTTGCCGATGAACCACGAAAGCGGCGGGATGTCGCTGGCCAGCAGCTGCAATACCGGGTTGCCCGGCGTCGCGATATAGGTTTCGAGCCCGGACAAATTCAACAACGGCTTCACCGGGTACAGCAGAGCCTCTTCGAACCGGGTGATCAGCGACGGTGTGCCGGTGAAACCCCCGGGTTGCCCGGCCGGGACGGGCGGTGCGGCGGGCGCACCGAAGATGGTTGTGAAGATCTCGTTGCCCACCCGGGCGAATCCGTTGAACAGCGCCGCAGGGGCAGCGGCAACGTCCTGCTGGAGAACCGCGAAGACGTCCTCGATCGCCGCCAGGGGTGCGGCGCCGGCCGCCTCCGCGGCGGCGTATGCCCCACTGGCGTTGGTCAGCGCCTGCACGAACTGCTGATGGAAGGCGGCGGCTTGCGCGCTGAGGGCCTGATATCCCTGGCCGTGGGCGGAGAACAGCGCCGCGATCGCCGCGGAAACCTCGTCCTCGGCAGCGGCCAGCACCGTGGTCGTGGCACCCGCTACATCCCGGTTGGCGGTCGCAACCACCGAAGCTATCGAGGTCGCGTCCGCTGCCGCCGCGGACATCGTCTCGGTTACCACGAAAACATATGACACCGCGCCGCTCCCACCCTTTGTTGCGCTCGAGAAGCGACAGCTGCAGCGCCTCAACGAAACGCGTCGTGCATACCCGAACGAAAATCTATCGTCAGCGTCGCGGCGCCGTCAGCAGATTGGCAGAATCCCGTTCGCTTTCCGCAGCCGGGAACGCCGCGACTCGTCCCCGGTCGCTACATCCGGAGTGGATATCTCGGCGCTAGGTTCAGTTGCCGGGACGGGGCAGAGCTTGCAGCGCAGCCAGGGCGTCCTGCATCTGCGCATTCATCTCGTCGTCGCCGACTGCCGGTGCGCCGGCGTATGGACGCACACAGGCGGCAGGATCGGCGCAGCCGGCGCCGCCGAACGGGTTCGGCTCAGGGTTCGGCGCGGGATCGGCTGACGCGGCTGCCGCCAATCCCACCGCAATCCCGACCGCGACAACGCCGCTGACCACGAACTTTTTCATCGGAAACTTCTCCTCGATCACGTGATGGGAACGGTCGACGTCTGGCTGGGAACCATCTCGGGAGCGAAGACCACGACCGCGGTTGCGACGAACCACATGGACTGCTCCGTGCTGAGGTTGGTGTTCAGGTAGACCTTGCGCGCCTCCGCGGCCGGTGACACGCCGTGACGGATGTCGTAGGCGACGACGTGTCCACCCATCGCCAGGTCGCAGCCGGTCGCCCCGGGAGCCGGAGAGATGCCCCGCTCCGACAACAAAGCCACGAAAGCGGCCTCGTCGGCACTCAGGCTGCAATTCGCCGCAGCTTCAGGTGCCATGAGCACCGCGTGGACCGAGATTGACACCGCAACCAAAAATGTGGCAGCCAGCAGCGAAAGCGCTCGACCGGCCCGGAATCCTAAGGTGGCCATCACGGCTGAACCCCCGGCGCTAGACCCAACTGTGCAACAGACGGCAAGATTACCGACGGGATGCTGCAGCAACTAGTGTCCAAAGTCCCTGGATCCGGAGCCGACTATGCACCCGCGGCGCCGGCGATGCGCCGATCAGAAATGAGCTGACATGGTGCAGCCGTCACGTCGTGCGGTTGTGGTAGGCGTCGACGGTTCGCCAGACGCGCTGGCCGCCGTCCGCTGGGCGGCAAACGACGCCGCGCTGCGCAACAGCCCCCTGACCTTGGTCCATGTCGTCAACGCCCCGCTGACCTGGGCGCAGCTTCCCGCGCCCGCCGGTCTGCGGCGCTGGCAGGACAAGCGGGCGCACGATTTCATCGACACGGCGATCGCAGTCGCCGAACAGCGCTCTGGTGAGCTGCGGATCGACACCAAGGTGGTCTGTGCGGCCACCGTGCCGACGCTGGTCGAGCTCTCCAAGGGCGCGGAGATGGTCGTGGTGGGCTACCGAGGACACGGCGGCGTGCTGGTCCGCAACTTCCTCGGCTCGGTGAGTTCTGGGCTGGTCTATCACGCGCATTGTCCGGTCGCGGTGGTACACGACGGGGAACCGATGGTCGCCGATCCCGCCCGGGCGCCGGTGCTGGTGGGCATCGACGGCTCCTCGGCGTCCGAAACGGCAACCGCGATTGCATTCGACGAAGCATCGCGACGAGGTGTCGGTTTGGTAGCCCTGCACGCGTGGACGGATCTGCGCGTGTCCGACTTCAAAGAGGTGTTCTCCAACGTCAACTGGGACGCCAAGCTATCCGAAGAGGAGGAGACGCTCGCCGAGCGGCTGGCGGGCTGGCAGGAACGGTATCCCGAGGTGGACGTCCGCCGCAGGATCGAGATCGGCGACCCGGCGAGTCCGCTGATCGAGGCAGCCAAACGGGCGCAACTAGTCGTGGTCGGCAGCCACGGTCGGGGCGGGTTCGCGGGCATGCTGTTGGGCTCGGTCGGGGCGGCAGTCGTCGACAGGGCCAGGGTTCCGGTGATCGTCGCCCGTCCGGCCTAGCGATCCGGTCCTACAGATTCAGCAAATACGCTGCCACGGTGGCACCCAGGTGGATAGCATCGCGAAGATGCAGGTCATCCCAGAGAACCTGATCACCACGGCACGCGATCTCGCCGCCATCGGGTCCGACGTGAAATTCGCCCAGATCTCGGCGGCCGCGCCGACAACCAACATCGCCACCGCCGCCGCCGACGAAGTCTCGGCGGCGATCGCCACCGTATTCGCCTCACATGGCGAGGACTTCCAAAAGCTGGTCGGACAGGCAACCGCTTTCCACGACCAGTTCGTCCAAACGCTGACCGCGGGCGCCAACACCTACGCGAACGCCGAGGCCGCCAACGTGGCAGCGCTGTCGGCGGCCGCGCTGCCCGCCGAGGACAACGGCTGGGTCACGCTGGTGCAGTTGGGTGCCCTGGTCCTGTCGCCGTTCATCGTCATCGCGCTGTTGGGCACCCTGTCCACTGCCCTGGCCACCTACTGGGCCGTGCAGTTCTTGAGCGCCGCCTTCGGCTGACCGGCCGCTCACGGGATCGGCGCTCACGGGATCAGGATGTAGCGCACCCCCGGGATGTCGCGGACCGTGCGGGTGTCGAATACGTGGAACCCGGAGCCCCGGTAGCCGTTGGCCGCCGTGGCGCCTACCCCGGAATTCATTTCGGTGATCGTGACGCCCGCGCCGTCGAACGCCTCGACCCAGGCAACGTGTCCGACGCCGCCCACGATCGCGCGGCTGTAGACGGCGATCGACCGGGGCGCCGGCTCGTCCACCACAGTCCAGCCCGCCCGCTGAGCCTGCGCGGCCCAGTCTTCGGCATTACCGGTAAGCGCGGCGATGTAATAGCCGGTGTGCAGCCGAATCTGCTCCTGGGCGCCCCAGGTGCAATAGCCCTCGTAGGCGCCGCTGAAGGGGTTGTGGTCGGTGGTGGCGCCTTTGGTCCGGTCGGTGGCGGTGTCCGCTTCGGAGGGGGCGATCGCGATGACGGCGGCCAGTGAGATCGCGCTGCTCACCGCGACGGTCGTTCTGCAGGCCGCCTTGAATCTCTTGGTTTTCGTCAACTTCGGCGCTCCCTGACCGCGGCGGCATGAAACCGTACGTTCGGGTTATCGCCTGGCGCCGTGAATTCGTTTCAGGTTGCGCTAAGTCGTTCCAGGGTGCGCTAAGTCGTTCCAGGGTGCGCTAAGTCGTTCCAGGGCGCGCTAAGTGGGTCACCAGACCCGGACGCGGTCCTCGGGCTTGAGGTACAGAGCGTCGCCGGGCTGGACGTTGAACGCCGCGTACCACTCGTCCATGTTGCGGACGATTCCGTTGACCCGGAACTTCGCGGGGCTGTGCACGTCCGACAGCAGTTGGTTTCGTTCGCTCTCCGGACGGCAGATCTCCCGCCAGCTCGCCGCGAAGGCCAGGAAGAACCGCTGGTCACCGGTGAGGCCGTCGATCTTCGGGGCCTCCTTGCCGCCGAGTGACAGCTTGTAGGCGTCGTAGGCGATGCGCAGCCCGGCCAGGTCGGCGGTGTTCTCCCCGAGCGTGACCGCCCCGTTGATGTGGTTGCCCGGCAGCGGCTCGTACCCGTTGAACTGCGCGACGAGCTTGTTCGACTCCCGCACGTAGCGTTCGGCGTCGGCGGGGGTCCACCAGTCGCGCTGCATGCCGGTGCCGTCGCTCTTGCGACCCTGGTCGTCGAACGCGTGGCTCATCTCGTGCCCGATGGTGGCGCCGATGGCCCCGTAGTTCGCCGCGGGATCAGCGGCGGGATCGAAGTTGGGCGGCTGCAGGATCGCCGCGGGGAACACGATGTCGTTGAGCCGCGGCGAGTAGTAGGCGTTGTTGGTCTGCGGCGTCATGTCCCATTCGGTGCGGTCGATGGGCTTGGGCAGCTTACTGACGTCGTCGTTCCACGACCACACCGCGAGGGCGTTGTCGTTGCCGATCAGGTCGGCCGCGCTGATCTTGACCGACGCGTAAAACTTCCAGTGGTCGGGATAGCCGATCTTGGCGACCAGGGCGGCGAGCTTGGCCTGGGCTTCCTTCTTGGTTTCCGGCGCCATCCACGACGCGGCGTCGATGCGCTGGCTGTATGCCTTGCGCAGATTCTCCACCAGCGCCCGCGCCTTGTCGCGAGTCTGCTGACTGAAGTGCGCGCCGACGTAGAGTTCGCCGACCGGGTCACCGAGTCCGTTGCTCACCCGGGTGACTCCACGCTCGACGCGTGGGGCGCGTTCCTCCGCGCCGCCCATCGTTCGTCCGTAGAAGTCGAACAGCTCGTCGGCGAACGGTGTCGACAGGTCGCCGCCGTAGGCGTCGAGAACCTGGTAGCGCATGTAGGCCTGCCACGAGTCCAGCGGCTCGGTGGCGAAAAGCTGTGCGGTCTGCCGCAATACGTCGGGCATGCCGACCCGGAAATCGATGTTCGCCGGCAGTTTCAGGGCCTCGAACATGTCGTGCAGGGGCGCGCCCTGGCCGAGCTGCTCGACGTCGGCGCGCGGCATGATGTTGTTCGTCTTGTCGACGTTGCGCGCATCCTCGCGGGGCAGCTGCACTTGGGCCAGCTTGGTTTCCAGCGCCAGCAGCCGTTCGGCCTGCTGTTGGGAATCGGTGTAGCCGGCCAGGCCGAGCAGCCGCGCGACGTGAGCGACGAATTTGTTGCGCAGCTCGACCGACTCCGGGTCGGTATTCACGTAGTAGCCGCGGTCGCCGAGCGACAGGCCGCCCTGCCAGATATTGGGCAGGTAGCGGGTCGGGTTGTTCGGGTCGATGTCCACCGACACCGGGAACGGGTCGTCCACCCGGGTCTTGCCGTTGAACGACACCAGCACCCCGTTGAGCGCGACCCGGTCGTTGACGGCGTCGATCGACGCCAGCAGCGGCCGCACCGGCTCGACGCCGTTCTTGTTCAGCGTCGCCTCGTCCATGTAGGACGCGAACAGATCGCCGATCTGTTGGGCGATGTCGCCGGCGGGTGCGTGTTTGTCGGCGGCGCCCTCGACGATGGCCCGCAGGTCGGCGTTGAGCTGGTTCTGGATGTCGAGATTGACGCCCGCGCACACTTTGTCGGCGGGGATCTTCGCGTTCTTCACCCAGGAGCCGACGGCATAGGCGAAGAAGTCGTTGCCGGGCCGCACCGAGGTGTCCATCTGGGTCATGTCCACGCCCCAGCTGCCGACCTTGGGTTTGGGCGGCTGTTCGGTCTTGTGGCTGCAGCCGACGAACACCAGAGCGGCAGCCAATGGCACTGCCGCCGTACGTACGAACACGCGCACCGCAGACCCCTCCCTCGTCAGGCCAACGAAGCTTAGCTGTGCGTGACCGACGTGCGCGAGCGGCGGGATACGCGGGAGAGTCTCCGATGGCGCCGAAGTCACCTCGATCGGCATCCTGCGCCGACTAGACCAGACTTAGTCTATTTGCCTACGATCGATCGGTGACGGTGAACGTGAATATCCACGAGGCGAAGACACATCTCTCTCGCCTACTCGAGCGGGTGGCCGCCGGCGAGCGCGTCGTCATCTCGAAGGCCGGCAAGCCGGTGGCGGATCTGGTACCGCATCAAGCGGTCGATGTGGCGTTCGGCGGCTTGCGCGGCCAGCTCGCCTACGACGACTCCTGCTTCGATGTGGACCCTGATATTCAGGAGATGTTCTACGGCCCTGATCACCGCCGCGATGCTGCTTCTTGACAGCCAGGCGCTGCTGTGGCTGCTCGATGACAACCCGCGGCTTGGACCGGAGGCACGGAGGGCGATCGCTTCGGCGCAAGGTGTGCATGTATCCGCGGCCACTGTGTGGGAATTGACCATCAAGGCGATGCTCGGCAAGATCTCTGTCCCGGCGGAGTTGTCCGCAGCCCTGACAGGTCAAGGTCTGGTGTTGCTAAACATCACAGCCGAGCACGCCGAAGCAATCCGCGACTATCCGGAGTTGGCCCGGCACGACCCGTTCGATCGGCTCCTCGTCGCCCAAGCCGAGCGGACCGGATTGCGCCTGCTCACTGCCGACAGCGTGCTGCTCGGTCTTCGCCGGGAGTTCATCCTGGACGCCACAAGATAAGGTGCGCGATCTTCCGCGGCGTGCGGTGTTCCGGCCAACCTGGTGATCGTCGATTCCATCTCGCGCTTCAGCGAGTCCGCCAAAGCCACTAACTTCTGCCCGGTGACGAAGCCGGACACAACGGTCCTCCATCGCTGCCACTCACCGTGTACCGGTCCACACCGGAGGTCGCGTCGCTGTACCCGATGAGCAGGATAAACAGCGTCACCAATAGAACACCCAACACGCCAAGTGTCGCAAGAACTTTCAGCCACCACCGGTGTGCTCCGATAAGGACTAGCACTAACGCAGCAACTAGGCAGAACATGTTGGGGACAACAAGCCCGACGGTCGCCCACCCCGGCGCGGTGAGGTTTGGTGTAGGCGGCCAGGGCGTGGCGCAGTGATTGCTCTCCAGCTGATGCACCCAGGCGTCAACTCGCCGTGCACCCACATATAGCGCCACCAATGAACCGGCAAGCAGTGTCGCGGCAGCGACGAACCACCACCGAGCCCGTTTCGCAACAGCGAAATTGCTCATTGCGCTACCGGCGGGTGAACGACGACCACGGTCTGAGGATCTTGTTGCTGGAGCCTGATTGGTCTGTTGTTAGCATGTGCAGGTCAGAGTGGTGGAGCTGCCGGGAATCGAACCCGTTTTGACCTGCTGGCCAGAGGGTTGGAAACGCGCTGACCAGGCATTTGAGGTTCACCGGGGTTCACCGGAATGCACCCGATTTATGTGTAACTGTGCCCAAAGTGTGCCCACGGATGCGCCCATGGCGCGGTGTCGACGCTGCCTTCAAATCAACCTCGCAGCACACGGTGGACAGCCTAGCCACGGCGGTGTTGATTTCGTCCCCACAACCATCGCGAAGCAAGCTGCGGACGTTGCTGGCGGGTGCGACGCAAGCCCAGCCGTCCGACCACGGACCGAGCTAAATAGGCGGACTGAAGGCCCGACAACGCGGCGTGGCGGTCAACCAGGCTGTCGGCCCGGGTCGATAGCGTCATACAGTGCAGTCGAGCGCTTGGATCGTGCCCGTATCGGTGGCAATCATCGCCGCAGCGGCGACTCTTATTGCCGCCTTCATTGGATACACGAAAGATCGGCGCGATCAACGCGCGCAGATTCTTCAGGATCTCGACATCGCGGAGAAGCTACCAGAAGGTTCGCGTGCGAAAGAAGTTCTCGTAACGTACGCCGACAACCGCGCGTTGCTGCTCCCGACCGAAAGTTTCGTGCGCTACATCGCGTTTGATGAGTTGTCCGACTTCGCAATATTCGCTGGAGTCATTGCGTTGACAGCACTCACGGCACCTAACTCCGGCGCATTCTGGCGCTACTCGATCGCCATAATGGTCGTGATTATAATAGTGGCACTTCGATGGCGAACGTATCGTCGTCGCGTCAACAATCTGACCCAACAGTATCTACGAGAGCAAAATTTACCCGCTGACATGTTCGAGTCGGTTTCTGCGCTCGTATGGAGAAGCTATCGGCCCTGGAAAATATGGTCATGTTTCAGGCGTAAGCGATAAAGCGAGCCAACCGTCGGAGGCGGCCGAGTAATGCCATCATCAGTTTGGGACAAAGTAGACGCGTCTGTAGCGCAGGCGACGGAGGGTAACCCCTTCGCGCCTCCTTGGAAAACAGGATTGTCCGACGGAAAATGGCGGCGCATGGCCCGCCTAGGCGACTTCGCCGGGTTGGCCATCTGGGTTCTAGGCTTTCTGAAGCTTTTTGTCTTTGATTTCGATGTCTATCTGGCCAATAAGTTGGGCAGCCCGTGGAGCTATCTGGTTCAATTTCGGTTCCTAGTAATCCTGCTTGTTGTTGCAATAATTCTTCTGGCGCACAAGAAGGCTCTATTTGTGGTGGCGTACGCCGCAGCTTTCCCCCTTATCGTCCTACTCTGGAAACTGCCTCGGTTTCTGATTTGGCTGAAAAGCTGGAACGTCATCTTAGCTTTGACAACCGTCGTTACATCGTTGTCGTCACATTTCCGCCGTAGGTTCTTCATCCGCGCTGTCGAATTCACCGTGGTGGTTGTCGCGATTGTGACTACGACGGGACCGATCGCCGCAGGTTGCGCGGTTCTGCTGTCAATCGCGTTGATCTACCACTACGCACAGACGATTGCAGCGGGAATCCGCGCATCCAAATTTGTGGGTTACCAGCAGAAAATTGTGCGCACCATGACCGGCAGAACCCGGTTTGAAAGTTTGCAGATCGACCCGGAACTCCGAAGTGATGAGGTCGAGCGTTTCAATTACGAGCAACTGCAGAAGTTTTCGAACAGCGTTTCGATGGGGCTTCTTACTGTCAAAGTGATGTCCTTCTACGCCTCACTTCTGCAGCAGTACCGGAGAAGTCACGCTCTTATATTTCTCAACGTTCTTTCGTACCTGTGGCTTCTCTTTCAGTCCATAGCGCTATTCACGCTAATAAACCGTTGTGTTTTCGTTGCTGCGCCAGAGCAGTATGCCGTGACAGGGTCGCCATCGATTATCCGGTTCCTGTTCTACTCCACGACTTCGCTCTACGGTAACACTGTTTCGCAGATCACCGCCGCCGGCGATATTGCACTTGCGATTGCCACAATTGCAGCTGTCTACGGACCGATTTTCATTCTGTCTTTGGGTGCACAAATCGTCATGACCTTTCGGCAGTCAAAGGACGACGCAGCATTCGGTAGTTTGATCACCCTCGTGCGGTCACGCGAACGGAGGTTGACTAATCGCCTGAAAGTCGAATACGAAATGACCCCGCAGGAGGCATATCGCAGGTTGCGAGACCTCGGTGTCGGGGCTGAGTTATTCCTTGCTTACCTGGCATCGAAAATTCCGGATGATATTGACCCCGGGGAAGAGGACGCAGATCAGCCCTAACGCCGCTTTCGAGCCCGTTTCCGGTCGATTCGCGCCTGTTTCCGGTAGTGCTTCGCCAGCGACTTGTACTCGGCACGGGCTACCTTGCGCGCACGCCCGTAGTCGAACGGCGTGCCTCGATGCAGCGCCATCCCGCCGTGATCGCGCAGCACCCGGCGCTCATGAGCGCGCCGAACCCGGCGACGTGCGGGCGCGGTACGGACCCGGCTGCCCCGACGCGCCTGGCTCGCGGCCACGGCCCCGACGGCCACGACCGTCCCGGCAGCAGCGCGGCGGCGGTTGCGCTTCGGGTGCGCCTCGGCTGACCCGCCAGCAGGCGCGGCCCCGGTCGAGGCGAACCGGCCCCGCCTGTCACGCGGCGGCGACCGGCGCGGCGCACCACGACGATGACCGCGCAACACCGCGTTACCGACGCGGCGTCGTCCAACCTGGCGGGCCATGACTACACCGCTCCCCAGATGCGCGCATAGGGTCGGACGCTGGTCATGAGGTCCACGTCGAGCCGTTCAAGTAACCGCATTTCGCCCACGTCGAGGTTGCCCGCGATGCCGAACGGCGCGTTTTTGCGGGCGTAGAGCCGGGACGCTTGAATTAGGGTGGCGAGCTTGACGGGTGCCGGGACTGCCGGCCAACCCCATTTCGCGGTGATTCGCAAGCCGTTTTCGCTCCCATTCGGGGTCACGGGTGCCCCCGAACCGATGACTAGGCTAGTCCAGACCGTGCCGTCGACCACGGCGTTGACCGGCGCAGGCAGATAACCCGCCACGGGCGTAAACAGCTTCCCCGCAACGGTTTCGACCACCAGGCCGTCCGTCGTGGCGAAGTCGTCGGTCGGAATGATCCACACACGGCGGTGCCGGTCGTAGTGGGCGGTGTAGTACCGGGCTTGCGGCTGATCAACACTGCCGAACTGGCGATCACACGCCCGATCTACCGACCGTGACGCTGTCTCGACGGTCAAGGTCAGTTCGGCAGTATCAGCGGCTACCGCTTCACCGATGTAGTGCGTCATTTCCTCGGGCGTGGCGTAGCTCGGTGCCGACGGCATCGGTTATTCGCCTGGCGGCGTCGTTGATGATTGCCAGCGGTGCCAACGTCAAGACGGTGCAGGCCCAGTTGGGCCACAAAACGGCGACGATGACGCTCGATCAATAGGGGCACCTGTTCCCTGACGATCTAGACGACGTGGCGACGAAGATGGACGACCTCGTAGGCGAACCGACGAAAAAGTGTGCCCAAAATGTGCCCACAAACGAAACAGGCCAGGACGAAAACATGCCCTGACCTGCCCGTATGTTGCATATTTAGTGGCTCTTCGTAATTCAGAGTGCATCGACCAGTGAGTGCAAGGCGCCACTGTGTAGCAGTGAGCGCCATCGGTAGTGGGGGAGATTTCGGAAGCCAAGGGCGTTGCGGCGCAGGGCTTCCAGGCGGCCGTTGATGGCCTCGGTGGGCCCGTTAGAGGCGCGGTGGTCGAAGAACGCCAGGATGTCGGCGCGGCGGCGGTGCAGGGTACGGCCGAGTTGGGCCAGTTCGGCGAGGATCGCGGGGACGCCGCGGCGTAACGAGTTGATGATCGCGGTCATCATGGTCTTGCCGCGGCGTCGGTCGGGGTGGCTGTAGGCGGCGATGATGCGCTGATAGACGCTCCAGGTCACCATGACCCCGAGATGATCGTCATCGGCGAACACCGCTTCCAATCGTGCCCGTTGCCGGGCGCTTAGCAACGGCACCGGGTGCGCAGGGAGCGGCGTACTCCGTAGAGCGGATCGCCGGTGCGACCCCGGTGCCCGCAGGTCGGCCGCTGGATGCGTTGGCGGCACAGATCCAACTTCAGGCCCGCCAGCGCGACGACGTGGAACGGATCCATGACCGCGGTGGCGTCGGGCAGTTCCTCGGTGGCGGCGGTCTTGTAGCCGCCGAAGCCGTCCATGGCGATGACCTCGACCTGCTCGCGAAACGCCGCGCAGCTGATCGGCCAGCCAAGCCTTCAGTGCTGCAGCGGAGCGCCCTTCGACAAGGTCAAGCAGCCGTGCTGGCCCGGTGCCGTCGCGGACCGGGGTGAGGTCGATGATCAACGTGACGAACCCTGCGGTGCCGCGTCGCCGTGGAGCCCAGCGGTGCTCATCGACCCCGATGACCCGCACACCGTCAAGCCGATCGGGTCCGGCCGCGGCGATCACAGCCGCAACGGTGCGCACGGCGATCGTGCTGACGGTATGCCAGGACACCCCGAGTTCGCCTGCGATCGCCGAAATGGTCGTGCGGTCGATCATTAACCGCCGCAATACATATCGGGCACACCGACGGGTCGTCGACGAGCGTGGGGCGGCAAGTTTGTCGAGGTTCTGGTTGAACACCGCCCGCCCGCACTGTGGTGTGAGACAACGGTAGCGCGGGATTGCGACCCTGAGCACCAGGAGGGCAGCCGGCCACCGGCAGATCGGTCAACGGCCGCACGACCGTGTCGCGATAGCGGCCGTCGTGGCCACAGTCCGGGCAGCGGGGATCACGGGCCACCGGCGTGCAAAAGATCGTGGTCTGCTTCTCGTCGACTGCGGCGTCAGTGATCGTCACCCCCAACTCGATGGTGCGCATGATCGTGCCGGCAACAACAGACGGCGAGCAGGCAGTAGCCTCAGGCACGGGCTCCCTCGGTGTGGTGGTTGTGGCAGGTGTAGGAACCCGAATCGTCACCCGCCGAGGGCCCACCTCAGCTCACCGACACGACAACATTCCCGGCAATCCGCCGATCACCGACGCACTCTCGTTCACGAAGAGCCTATTTAATGGTGGAGCTGCCGGGAATCGAACCCGGGTCCTACGGCATACCCTCAAGGCTTCTCCGTGCGCAGTTCGCTATGCCTCTACTCGGATCTCCTGGTCACGCGAACCAGCCAGGATGACGATCCCAGTCGCTGTTGGTGTCCCGATGAGTCCCGCGACCGAACTCATCGGTGGATCCCTCTAGCTGATGCCGGGGTCCGGGGCGAGGGCGTTCCCGGTCCGACAGACTAGCCGTCGCTTAGGCAGCGAGGGCGTAGTCGCGCTGATGTGACTCGGCGCTTAATTGGTTGCATCGACGCTTACGGTGGTCTCTTGCCTGCACCGGCACGCTTCCCTTGATTCGATGCGCGAAGTCGAAACCGTTCAGCCCCTTGTCTTTACTACTTCGAGCATCCCTACCGATTCTCGGCAGGACAATCTATGGTACGCCGCCATCAACCGGCAGCAACCTCATTTTGTTCCCGGGCACCGACAGCGCCCAACCGAGTGCCCCCCAACCCGCCGGCTGGGGGCACTCGGTGGCAACAGCGGCTAACTGATGCCGACGACCTCCTGCGCAATCGCGGCAACCCTGGTCTGGCCCGCCGAGACGACGCGCTGACGGTTCTTGTGCGCCTCTTCGTAGGCGATGATCGCGCGCAGATCCCCCCGGCTCGTCGAGCTCCTTCACCGCGGCCACGGCCTCGCTGACATTGAGGTCGTCGTAGTCGGCGACCGGCAGCTCCGCGGCATCCAACACGCCCGCCGCGGCCCGCCCGGAGTGCAGCACGTCGGCGGCCCGGTCGGCCCCTTCGCGGCGAGTCACCTTCTCGGCCGCCTCGAGGGCGGCGTCCGGGATGCAGTGAGCGCCTTGGCGGCGATCTCGGTCGCGTTGCCGCTGCGCTCGACCAGCTCGTTGAACGCCGGGCCGGCGGAGCGCAGTGCGTCTAAGGCCCGGTCCAGCCCGCGAACCGACCAGTTGACCGGCAGGTTGACCAGCTTCACCGCGGTGCCCGCGGCTGCTTGCAGCGGGGTGCGGCGCAGCGCCGCGGGACCGCCCAGCGCGTCTTCGGCGAGCACCGTGGTGAGCCAGTCCACCGTCGCCGAGTGGGCGGTGATCAGGCGGTCTGCCAGGCTCTCGATGTCCTTCTGCTTGGCGGCCACGGCCAGGGCCTTGGCGTAGCGGGCCCGATCGAGCAGCTGATCCTCGAGCGCGAGGTCACCCAGCAGCGCCTCGTCGAACGGTTGCGCCTGCTCGGTGAGCGCCTTCACCGCGGCAGCCGCGCGGCCCAGGAAGGGTCCGATCACGTCCGGGAAGCCGCCGAGGTCGCGAATGGCGTTGCCGATCGCCACTGCGCGCTCGCGGGCGTTGGTGGCGTTCTGCTCCAGCTCGCGGCGGACGGCTTCGGTGCGGGCCTGCACAATGCGGGTTTCGGCGATCTGGATCTCGGTGTGGGTCAGGTCGAGCAGCGTTCGCAGTTGCGCGAGCAGCTTGGTCGTATCCGTGGCAGTCATTACCGTGGTGCCTCCTAGATTGACTTGGTGGGTGTCTGCGCCGAACGGCGCCCCTCTAGACCGGCTACCCAGGAATGCGCAAGATCAACACAGGCGGCGATCTTGTGACATGTATCGCATATGCGGCCGTCCACCGGCCACCGCACCGATTTGGCTTGTCAGATAACGTAATTCAGGTTTTCAACGATGCGTCGGGCCACTTCGGCGTCCCCGCCCAATTCGATGTTTTGGCTGCGTGCGGGGCACATCGGCCGTCCCCCGGCCAGCCGGGTGAACTGCAGTGCGTCCACCCGGATCGTCGCGGTCGGCTCGGCACCACCGAAGTCGTCGACCACCTGGGCGCGGCCGTCTACGCTGACCCGCACGGCGCGCGCCAACCGACCGGTCAGGTCGAACAACACCCGCGAACCCGCCGGGGCTTTACCCAGCTTGCCGACGACGAACCCCATTGACGCCGCCATCTCGTCGAGCGACAGTCGGGCGGCCGGTCCGACGAGTTCGTCGTCGGTAGGTGGCCGCTGCAATCCCACCCGGATGTCCTGCTCATGCATCCAGCAGTCGAACACCCGGATCCGCATGAACCGTCCGTAGCTGTCCGGCCCGGCCGGGGTGAACGACTGCGCGTTCCACTCGTCGTCAGACATCGCCTCGAGCACCCCGCGTCGTGCAGCGGTCACGTCCCGGAACCGCCGCAGCACCTCGGCACCCGGTTCTGCGCTCAGGTGACGCACCCAGCACTCGTTCATCACGCCGATGTCGTTGCGCACGTGGTCGAGCGCCTTGACGTCGATATCCGGTTCGGGCGCGGACACCCCGGACAGAAACGACTCCGTGCCGATGATGTGCGACACCACGGCCTTGACGTCCCAGCCGGCCAGCGCGCTCGGCGCCTGCCAGTCCGTCTCATCCAAACCGTCCAGCAGCGCATCCAGGTCGTCCCACACGGCGAAAAGTCCGTCGAGCACGTCGCGCTTGTCGAGCAGGGTCAGGGGGCGGTCGGCCATGTTCGGGATAGTAGGCCCCGCTGCGGCAGGTCAGGAACCCATCCCCTTGGCCCGCCGGCCCAGCTCCCGGACCACCTCGCGCTGGGCGTCGCGCTTGGCCATGTCCTGACGTTTGTCGTGCGCCTGCTTGCCTCGTCCCAGCGCCAATTCGACCTTGACCTTGCCCTCGGAGAAGTACATCGACAACGGCACCAGGGCGTAGTTGCCTTCGCGGATCTTGCCGATCAGCGTGTCGATCTGGCGGCGGTGCAGCAGCAGTTTGCGGTTGCGCCGCGGCTCGTGATTGGTCCAGCTGCCGTGCCGGTATTCCGGGATGTGCACGTTGCGCAGCCAGATCTCGCCGTCGTCGACCGTTGCGAACGCGTCGACCAGCGACGCATGCCCTTCGCGCAGGCTCTTGACCTCAGTGCCCTGCAAGGCCACACCGGCCTCGAACACCTCGAGGATCGCATAGTTGTGCCGGGCCTTGCGGTTGCTGGCAATGATCTGTCTGCCGTCTGCGCGTCGCTTGGACTGCGACTTGTTGGCCACCGCTACCGCCGTATGTAGACGCGCAGCGTGGTGTAGGCCGTCAGCCCGGACATCGCCACCCCGAGGGCGAGCAGGATCAGCGAGACCGGGAAGAAGATGTCGCCGTAGTCCACTCTGGCGATCAGGTGGGCGTTGTAGAACTCGCTCAGCGCATCTTCGAGGAACCAAGCGCGGACCGCGATCAGGCCCAGGATCGCGATCACCACCCCGATGGTGGCGGCGAACACCGCCTCCACCAGGAACGGCAGCTGGGTATACCAGCGGCTGGCGCCCACTAATCGCATGATGCCGATCTCGGTTCTTCGGGTATAGGCGGCGACCTGCACCATGTTCGCGATCAGCAGGATCGCTCCGATCGCCTGCACCAGCGCCACCGCGAACGCCGCGTTGCTCAAGCCGTCCAACACCGCGAACAACCGGTCGATCAGCTGTTTCTCGTTGAGGGTGCCGCGCACACCGGGTTGGCCCTCCATCGCGGCAGCGAACTCGGTGTGCTGGTCAGGGCTGGCGAGCTTGACGATGAACGAGGCCGGGAAGGAGTCCTTTCCGGCGTATTCCTTGAACTCGGGGAACTTCTTCATCGCCGAGGTATAGGCCGCCTCCTGGTTGACGAACCGCACCGCCTTGACGTCCTGGCGTCGCTCGATCTTGTCGCGCAGCGCCTTGCACACCGCCCCGCTGCAATCGGGGTCGTTAGCCGAGATGTCCTCGGTGAGGAACACCTGCGTCTCGACGCGGTCGAGATAGATGGCGCGGGACTTGTCGGCGAGCCGGACCATCAGCAGACCGCCGCCGAACAAGCCGATGGAGATCGCGGTGGTCAGGATCATCGCGATCGTCATCGTGACGTTGCGGCGAAGCCCCGTCAGGACCTCGTTGACCAGGAATCCGAAGCGCACTTAGCGATCCATCCCGTAGACGCCGCCCTGTTCGTCGCGGACCAGCCTGCCCAGCGACAACTCGACCACGCGCTGGCGCATCGCGTCCACGATGTTGTGGTCGTGGGTGGCCATCACGACGGTCGTCCCGCCGATACGGTTGATCTTCTCCAACAAATCCATGATGTCCTTACTGGTGTCCGGGTCCAGGTTGCCGGTGGGCTCGTCTGCCAGCAGGACCAGCGGCTTGTTGACGTACGCGCGGGCGATCGCCACCCGTTGCTGCTCGCCGCCGGACAGCTCGTGCGGCAACCGGTTGGCTTTGCCGGACAGGCCCACCGTTTCGAGCACTTCCGGCACCACCCGGTTGATCGTGTCGGCGCGTCTGCCGATGACTTCCAGCGCGAACGCGACGTTGTCGTAAACCGACTTCTGCTGCAGCAACCGGAAGTCCTGGAAGACGCAGCCCATCACCTGCCGCAGCTTGGGCACGTTGCGCCCGCGCAGCTTGTTGACGTGGAACTTCGATACCCGGATGTCCCCGGAGGTCGGTGTCTCGGCGGCCAGCAGCAGCCGCATGAACGTCGACTTGCCTGAACCCGACGGACCGATGAGGAAGACGAACTCACCCTTGTCGATCTTCACGTTGATGTCATCCAAGGCCGGGCGTGCCGACGATTTGTACTGCTTGGTGACATGTTCCAGGGCAATCATCACGGCACGCCAGTGTAGCGGGGTGTCTGAGCCGGGCGCGAAAATCAGCGACCGGGTGGGGCCGCCGGGGCCGACGTGGGCGTCGGCGTCTGCCCCGGCTCCGGTTGCTGAGGCGAGGGGGTCGGCGACGGAGTTGACGTCGCCGGGCAGAACGGCGGCGGCAGCAGGCACGGGGGCGGCGACGGCGACGGCGTGGTGGTCGTCGTGGTCGTCGGCGGCGGCTTCGTGGTCGTGGTGGTGGCAGGTGGCGGTGTCCACGTGGTGGTGGGCTGTTGCAGCCGGGTGCGCGGCACCCACGTGTAGTTCGGGTCGGGCACAAAGCCCGGCGGCACCACCTGGGAGGGCGTGGTGCTCGCGGGTTTTTCCTGCGGGCTGTAGGTCTCATAGGTCCACCACAGCGCGGCGAACGCCACGATCAGCACCAGCGTCGAGGTTCGGACCCTACCGCCGAACAGGTGCGTCGGGGTACGCCGCTCGGCGTCCCGCCGCCGCTGCAGCAGGTTCAGTTGAAGCTTCATCGCTGCTTCACCGGACCCGAGGACTGCTCCGCGTCGGCGTCGATCTCCTCGACGTCGGGGGCGCTGATTCCCGCGTCGTCGACGACGCCGACCTTGGCGTCTGCCGCCGTGACGATGCCGGCGCGGGCCAGGGCCCGGATCACCAGCACCCGCAACTGACGGCCAGCCTCGAACTGCTTACCGGGCAGCGTGCGGGCCACCAGCCGCAGCGTGACGGTGTTGATCTCGATGCTTTCCACGCCCATCACGGTGGGCGCATCCAACAGCAGTTCGCCCAGCAGTGGGTTGTCCATGGCGCGCTCACACTCTTGGTGCAGCACCTCGTTGACGCGGTTGAGGTCGGTGCTGGTCGACACGGGGATGTCCACCACCGCGCGCGCCCAGTCCTTGGACAGGTTGACTGTCTTGACGATGGTGCCGTTCGGAATGGTGAACAGCTCACCGTCCGACGACCGCAGCCGGGTGACCCGCAAGGTCACGTTCTCGACGGTGCCGCGGGCTTCGGCGGCGATCCCCGACACCGTCAACGACACCAGGTCACCGAAGCCGTATTGCCGTTCCACGATGATGAAGAAACCCGCCAATAGGTCCTTGACCAGCTGCTGGGCACCGAAACCCAGCGCGGCGCCCACCACGGTCGCCGGCGCGACCAGGCCGCCGATCGAGAACTGGAGGATGGCGCTGATCTGCATCATCACGAAGATGGCGATGATGACGATCGACACCCACGAGATGACCGAGGCGACCGCCTGACGGTGTTTGGTGGCCTCCGAGCGCACCAGCGCGTCGCTTTCGGCGAAACCCTCGTCGAGGCTGCGGGTCACCCGCTGGGCCACCCAGTTGACGAATCGGGCCGCCAGGATCGCGGCGATGATCAGCATGGCCACCCGCAGACCCCGGGTGAGGATCCACTCGCCGATGTGGCCGCGCCAAAAGTTGTGCCACCGCGAAGCTGCGGTGGCCAGGTTCATGGCATGGAACGTGGTGTTAGTCGTCATCTTTTCTGTTGCGCCAACGGATCCCTGCTTCCAGGAACCCGTCGATGTCTCCGTCCAGGACAGCCGCGGGATTGCCCACCTCGTGCTCGGTGCGCAGGTCCTTGACCATCTGATAGGGGTGCAGTACGTAGGACCGCATCTGGTTGCCCCAGGAGCTGCCGCCGTCGCCCTTCAAGGCGTCCAGCTCCGCGCGTTCCTCGGAACGCTTGCGCTCCAACAACTTTGCCTGAAGCACTCGTAACGCCGAAACTTTGTTCTGCAGTTGCGACTTCTCGTTCTGGCAAGTGACGACGATACCGGTCGGGATGTGGGTGAGTCGAACCGCCGAGTCGGTGGTGTTCACCGATTGGCCGCCCGGACCGCTGGACCGGTAGACGTCGACGCGGATGTCGCCTTCCGGGATTTCGATGTGGTCGGTGGTCTCCACCACGGGCAGCACTTCGACCTCCGCGAACGACGTCTGACGTCGGCTTTGGTTGTCGAACGGGCTGATCCGCACCAGCCGGTGGGTGCCCTGTTCGACCGACAAGGTGCCGTAGGCGAACGGCGCGTGCACGGCGAAGGTGGCGCTTTTGATCCCGGCCTCTTCCGCGTAGGACGTGTCGAACACCTCGACGGGGTATTTGTGCTGCTCAGCCCAGCGGATGTACATCCGCATCAGCATCTCGGCCCAGTCGGCGGCGTCGACTCCGCCGGCGCCCGAGCGAATTGTGACCAAAGCCTCACGTTCGTCGTACTCACCGGACAGCAAAGTGCGCACTTCGGTGGCTTCGATGTCGGCGCGCAAAGCTTTGAGTTCGGCGTCGGCCTCGGCACGCGCGGATTCGGCCGCCGGGCCGTCCTCTTCGTCGGCCAGTTCGTAGAGCACCGGCAGGTCGTCGAGGCGCTGCCGCAACTCCTCGATACGGCGCAGCTCACCCTGGGTGTGGGATAACTCGCTGGTTACCTTCTGCGCGTGCGCCTGGTCGTCCCACAGATTCGGGTCGGACGCCTGCTGCTCGAGTTTCTCGATCCGGCTCTTCAGACCCTCCACATCCAGCACCCGTTCCACCGTGGTCAGGGTGGAGTCGAGGGCGGCAATATCGGCTTGACGGTCAGGTTCCACAGGCGAACACGTTACCGGCCGCACGGTCTAGCATCAGGAGACCAGTGCACCGCACGACTGCGACGCTCAGCCCGAGCTCAGCCCCCTTGCGCCGCAGCCGGGCTCGAACAGAAGGCACGACATGCGTCCGTATCATGTTGCGATCGTCGGCTCCGGACCGTCCGGATTCTTCGCCGCCGCTTCCCTGCTCAAGGCCGCCGACGCCGGTGACGACGTCGAGGTGGTCGTCGACATGCTGGAGATGCTGCCCACGCCGTGGGGGTTGGTGCGTTCCGGCGTCGCGCCCGACCACCCGAAGATCAAGTCGATCAGCAAACAGTTCGAGAAAACGGCGGCCGACGCGCGGTTCCGGTTCTTCGGCAACGTGGTGGTGGGCGAGCACGTCCAGTCCAGTGAGCTGGCCGACAAGTACGACGCGGTGGTCTACGCCGTGGGCGCGCAGTCCGACAAGCCGCTCAACATTCCCGGCGAGGACCTGCCCGGCAGTATCTCCGCGGTCGACTTCGTCGGCTGGTACAACGCGCACCCGCATTTCGAGGAAAAGACGCCGAACCTGTCCGGGACCCGCGCGGTGGTCGTCGGCAACGGCAACGTCGCCATCGACGTCGCCCGGATTTTGGTCACCGATCCCGACGTGCTGGCACAGACCGACATCGCCGACCACGCGCTGGAGTCGCTGCGTCCCAAGGGCGTCGAAGAGGTGGTGATCATCGGTCGGCGCGGACCGCTGCAGACCGCGTTCACCACGCTGGAACTGCGCGAACTCGGCGAGCTCGAGGGTGTGGACGTGATCGTCGACCCGGCGCAGTTCGAGGGCATCACCGACGAGGATGCCGAGGCGGCCGGCAAGACCACCAAACAGAACATCAAGGTGCTGCGCGGTTACAGCGAGCGTGAGCCACGGCCCGGCCACCGCCGAATCGTGTTCCGCTTCTTGACATCCCCGATCGAGATCAAGGGCACCGACCGCGTCGAGAGCATCGTGCTGGGCCGCAACGAGCTGGTCACCGACGAAAGTGGTTGGGTCTCAGCCAAAGACACCGGTGAGCGCGAAGAACTTCCGGCGCAGCTGGTGGTCCGCTCGGTCGGCTACCGCGGCACACCCACTCCCGGGCTGCCGTTCGACGACAAGCGCGGCACCATCCCGCACCGCAACGGCCGGATCGAGGAGAGCCGCAACGAGTACGTCGTCGGCTGGATCAAGCGCGGACCGACCGGGGTCATCGGCACCAACAAATCCGACTCGCAGGACACCGTCGACACGCTGCTCGCCGATCTGGCCGCCGCGGCCGGGCAAGGCAACCTGGCCGACTTCCCCGACGATCACCGCGACCAGCTCGCCGCTTGGCTGACCGAACGCCAGCCCAAAGTGGTCACCTCGGCGCACTGGGAGGTCATCGACACCTTCGAGCGGGCGGCCGGCGAGCCGCACGGGCGCCCACGGGTGAAGCTGGCCAACCTGGCCCGGCTGCTGCACATAGGCCACGGGTAGGGCACGGTCGATCACGGGTCGAAAAGCACTCCGGGATTGAGGATTCCGGACGGATCCAGGGTTTGTTTGACGGCGCGCAGCGCGGCCGCGAACGGGCCCGGTCGTTGCCGGTCATACCAGGGACGGTGGTCGCGACCGACCGCGTGGTGATGGGTGATGGTGCCACCGGTGGTGCTGATCGCTTCGGAGACAGCGGCTTTCATCTCGTCCCACTGCGCGTCCAGGGAGCCCCACCGGCCCGCGGCATAGATGCCGTAGTAGGGTGCGGGCCCGTCGGGGTACACGTGGGTGAACCGGCAGGTCACCACCCCGGTGCCGCATACCTTTTCGATCGCGGCCCGGGCAGCGCTGGTGACCGCGGCGTGCAGGTCGTCGAATCCACCCCAGGTGCAAGCGGTTTCGAAGGTTTCCAGGATGACGCCCCGGCGGGCCATGGCGTCGCGCTGGTAGGGCATCCGCAGGAACGCCGAGCGCCAGTTCGCGGCGGCGTCGCCGGCGCCCCGTTCGGGGTTGTCACCCGCGGTGTCTCGGCTCCGGCGCGCGACCACGGTGCCGCCGTGGTCGGCCGCGATTTCCAGCGCCCGGTCCAGCCACGGGTCGATCGGATGATCCGCCGACTCGAAAGCCAGCACCAGCAAGCCGCCGTTGACCGACGTGCCGGCGTTCAGGAACGCCTCGGCCGGGTCGAGCAGTCGGCAGTTGGCCGGGTAGAGGCCCGCTTGCGCGATGATGCGGGTCGCGGCGACCGCGGCGGCCCAGCTGCCGAACGACACCGACGCGGTGACCTGCCAGCGCGGCCGGTTCTGCAGCCGCATCCACGCCTCGGTGATGACGCCGAGGGTGCCTTCCGAGCCGATGAACAGCCGGTCCGGGGACGGACCCGCGCCCGACCCGGGCAGCCGTCGCGACTCGCTGATCCCGGCGGGGGTGACCACGCGCACCGACTCGGTCAGGTCGTCGATGTGGGTGTACAGGGTGGCGAAGTGGCCGCCGGCGCGGGTGGCCAACCAGCCACCGAGGCTGGAGAACGCGAACGACTGCGGGAAGTGCCGCAGCGTCAGGTCATGCCGGCGGAGTTGGTCCTCGATCCACGGGCCCAGCGCCCCGGCCTGGATCCGCGCCGCGCGGCTGACCTGGTCGACTTCGACAACCGCGCTCATCGCGCTGACGTCCAGCGTCACCGCCGGTTCCTCGAAGCGCGGCTCCACCCCACCCACCACCGAACTGCCGCCGCCGTACGGGATGACCGGAATCCCTTCGCGCGCACACCAATCCAGCACATCGACCACGTCCTGCTCGCGTCGCGGCCGCACCACCAGGTCGGGCAGATGATCCAGGCGGCCCTGCAGGTTGCGCGCCACGTCGCGAAACGCCTTGCCCCGCGCATGGCCGGCCCGGTCGACGATCTGCGCCGAGCACAGCCCGCCCAGCGTCGCGGGCGGGGCGATCCGCGGACCCGGTAACCCGAGCGCGGTCGGGTCCGGCGGCCGGTGGTCGGTCAGGTCATGGCCGGGCAGCAGCGCTGCCACGCGCGCCACCAGATCTTTCGTCTCCCTCTCGGTGAGGGCTTCCTCCAGGGTCCCCCAGCCCCACCACGAACGCATCCCGGCGGCGTCAGCGCCTGAGCAGGACGACGGCGCCGGCGGCGACCACCAGCGCCAGCGCCAGTAGGATGCCCCAGCCGGTGCCGGCGAAGATCCAGGTGACGGCCACCAGCGCAACCAGCGGCGACACCGCGAACAGCACGATCCCCGGGTTCTGCCTGATCACCGCCAACGCACTCTTGGCCCGGATCGGGTCGATTTCCTTGCCTGCCATCCGTTCAGAATGCCAGGTCAGCAGCACAATGCAAGCGCGACGACGGCACATCGAGCGGTTCGCCTGTTCGACGCGTCAGCGCGATAGCCCAGATCCGGCCAGGCACAAGGTTTTTGACGTGATGACCAAAGGCTCTACCGGTCTGTTGAGCTCCCCCGTAACGTCGTCGCCATGGACACAGAGGTCCTGCGGACCGCGATCCGGCTGGCCGGCCGGGCGCCGTCGGTGCACAACAGTCAGCCGTGGAAGTTCCTGGCCGAGGACGACACCGTCCACCTGTTCGTCGACCGCAGCCGAACCGTGCCCGCCACAGACCATTCCGGTCGAGAGGCGCTCATCAGCTGTGGTGCCGCGCTCGACCACCTCCGCATCGCGATGGCTGCCCTGGGGTGGAACTCGCGCACCACTCGCTTTCCCGATCCCGGTAACACTGGTCTGCTCGCCAGCGTCGCCTTCACGCCGACCACTGACGTCACCGCGGCGCAGCGCAATCGCGCCGAGGCGATCCTGCATCGTCGAACCGATCGGCTGCCGCTGGACCGGCCGGCATTCTGGGACGGGTTCGAACCGATGTTGCGCGGCATGTTCGACGACGACGTCGCCACCATCGACGTGCTCGCCGACCATCAGCGACGGCAACTGGTCGAGGCGTCGCGACTCACCGAGGCGCTGCGCCGTGACGACCCGTCCTATCACGCCGAACTCGATTGGTGGACTTCGCCGTTCGCGTTGTCCGAAGGGGTGCCGCCGGCCGCGCTGGCGTCCGACACCGAAAACCGACGGGTCGAGGTGGGCCGGGATTTTCCCGTCCGCGGCCGCCAAAACCGGCGCCCCGGAATCGCAGCGGACTGGTCGAAAATCCTTGTGCTGTCGACTCCCCAAGACACCGCGGCCGACGTGCTGCGCTGTGGCGAGGTGCTTTCGACCGTGCTACTGGAATGCACCATCGCCGGCATGGCGACCTGCACCCTGACCCATTTGATCGAATCGGAGCAGAGCCGGGACATCGTGCGCGCGCTGATCGGCGGCCGGGGCGAGCCACAGGCCCTGGTTCGGGTCGGCATCAGTCCGGCGATGGAACCGCTCGGCGCTCCCACTCCCCGGCGACCGCTCCATGACGTGCTTGAAATCCGCCAGACACAAGATAGGTTGAGCCGATGACCGACGAGCCGTTCACCGTTCTGTCAGCAAGTGAGAGTTGGGATCTGCTGGGCACGGCCGCGCTGGGCCGCCTGGTGACCAACTTCGCCGGGGAGCCGGAGATCTTTCCGGTCAACTATGTGGTGCAGGGCGAGAGCATTCTGTTCCGCACCGCCGAAGGCACCAAATTGTTCTCGGCCGTGGGCAACCGCACCGTCATCTTCGAGGCCGACGACCACAACGTCGCCGAAGGCTGGAGTGTGATCGTCCGGGGTCGCGCGCACCTGTTGAAGACCGATGCCGATATCCAGGAAGCCGATCGCGCGGGGCTGTATCCGTGGATCGCGACCCGCAAGCCCAATTACGTGCGGATCACCCCCACCGACATCACCGGGCGCCGTTTCGTTTTCGGCCCGGAGCCCGACGCCAACGAGACCGTGTCGTAGGCCGGACCGGCCTCGGCGTGCACCGCCCAGCCATCGGACGAAATTGCTTGCGGTGGAAGGTATTCCGAGGTTAATTCTGGTGCACGCCTAGCGTGCCGGCGCCGGGCGCGAAACGGCACCGCCTCCAGAGAAATCGGCCGTGGTCGTCATCGGGCACCGGCCGGATTCCTAAGCACCACCAGCCGCCGGTGGGCGGCGGTTCCAGCAGGGCCAAAGGTCCCACCCGGCCGGGGCTTCATGCCCTGCCGCCGCGGCCGTCCGCGGACGATCCTTGGAGGATGACCACAGTCATCGACAGGAAAGGCCCGGTAGCGATGAACGCCCGATTTCCGGATGCCGAAACCCTGCGGACGGTGCTCACCCTGGCCACACGCGCGCCGTCGATCCACAACACCCAGCCGTGGCGGTGGCGGGTGGAGCCCACCAGCCTGCAACTGTTCTGCGAACCCGACATGCAACTGCGGAGCACCGACCCCGACGGTCGTGATCTGATCATCAGTTGCGGCGTCGCGCTGCATCACTGTGTGGTCGCGCTGGCATCGATGGGCTGGCGCGCCAAGGTCAGTAGGCTTCCCGACCCCGACAATCCGCGTCACCTGGCCGCCATCGAGGTGGTGGCCCAGGTTCCCGACCAGAACGACATCGCGCTGGCGGCCGCCATTCCACGTCGACGCACCGACCGGCGCGCCTACAGTTCCTGGCCCGTGCCGGGGGGCGACATCGCCCAGATGGCTGCCCGGGCGGCCCGCTGCGGCGTCATGCTGCGCCAGGTCGACTCCGTAGACAGAATGAAAAACATTGTGGCGCAAGCCGGTTTGGACCATATGACCGATGACGCGTACATGCGCGAGCTCACCACGTGGAGCGGGCGGTACGGTTCGGTGGCCGGTGTCCCGGCCCGCAGCGCTCCCCAGGCGGACCCCGCCGCCCCGATTCCCGGTCGCTTGTTCGCCGGCGCCGGCCTGGCGCAGCCGTCCGGTATCTCGCCCGCCGACGACAGTGCCGCGCTGCTGGCGCTCGGCACCGAGCGCGACGACACGCTGGCGCGACTGCGCGCCGGCGAGGCGACCAGTGTGGTGCTGCTGACCGCGACGGCGATGGGGCTGGCGTGCTGCCCGATCACCGAACCGCTGGAAATCCCGGAAACGCGTGCGGCGGTACGCGCCGACGTGTTCGGGGCCAGCGGCTACCCCCAGATGCTGCTCCGGGTGGGTTGGGCGCCGATCAACGCCGATCCGCTGCCCGCTACGCCGCGGCGCCGGTTGGTGCGGGTCGTCGACTGGCCCGAGCAGCTATTGGACGAGCGGCGCTGACCAGCGCAGCAACGTTCCCCCAGTGGGCTGCTTGGTGATGGTGAACTTGCCGCCGAGTTCCTCGGCGCGGCGGCGCAGGTTGGTCAGGCCGCTGGTGGTTATCCCGTCGGATTCCAGGTCGGGCATGCCGCAGCCGTTGTCGCTGACCTCGATGGTCAGATCGTCCTCGACCCTGATCCGGACGGTCAACGTGGTGGCCTGCGCATGCCGGGCAGCGTTGCTGACGGCTTCGCGCACCACCGCTTCGGCATGGTCGGCCAATCCGCTGTCGACCACCGACACTGGTCCGATGTACTGCACCGTGGTGCGCAAGCCCGATCCGGCGAACTGCCCGACCGCGGCGTCGATCCGCTGACGCAACCGGGTGATGCCCTGGGACGCGCCGTGCAGGTCGAAAATGGCTGTCCGGATCTCCTGGATCACCGCCTGCAGATCGTCGACTGCCTCTGAAAGTCGTTGTTGCACTTCAGTTTCCCTGGTTCTGGGCACGGTTCCCTGCAACGACAGCCCGACGGCGAACAGTCGCTGGATGACGTGGTCGTGCAGATCGCGAGCGATGCGGTCACGATCGGCCAACACGTCCAGTTCACGCATCCGGCGCTGTGAGGTGGCCAGTTGTAGCTGCCAGCGCCGCCTGGTCGGCGAAAGCGGCCATCATCTCGAGTTGTTCGCTGCCGAACGGTGCCGGACCACCTTGGCGCAGCAGCACCACGACGCCCGCGACCGTGTCGGCGTCGGCGGCCCGCAACGGCAGCAGCAGCGCCGGGCCGGCCCCGGTGAGGCCGTCCATATCGATCAGGTCGAGCCGGCGCGGCGCCCCGTCCACGAGCACCTCGCCGAGTACCGTATCCGCGATCGAGATCGTCTCTCCTTCAACGAATTCCACTGCGCTACCGACCGTTTCGATCACCAGCAGCTCGGCAACCTCGGCGGCCGGCAGGCTCTCATCCAGCGGTACGGCGACCAGCGCGGCGTCGGCTTTGGTCAACTTCATCGCTTCCTCGGCGACCAGCCGGAAAACCGTAGCCGGTTCGGTGCCGGAGAGCAGTTCGGTGGTGATGTCGCGGGTGGCCTCGATCCAAGCCTGGCGGGCCTTGGCCTGCTGGTACAGCCGCGCATTGGCAATCGCGATCCCCGCAGCCGCGGCCAGTGCCTGCACCAGCACCTCGTCATCGTCGCTGAACGGTTGTCCGTTTTCCTTGTCGGTCAGATACAACGTCCCGAACGATTGACCGCGCACCCGCACCGGCACGCCGAGGAAGGTTCGCATCGGCGGGTGGTGCGCCGGAAAGCCCACCGAGGACGGGTGCTGCGAAAGATCGTCCAGCCGTAGCGGTTTGGGCTCGTCGATGAGCAGTCGGATCAGGCCCAGCCCCTCGGGCAGGTGGCCGATGAGGCGCACGGTCTTTTCGTCAATGCCTTCGTGGACGAAGCTCATCACGCGGTTGTCGCGGTCGTGAACCTCCAGGGCGCCGTAGCGGGCGTCGACCAGCTCGGTCGCCGAGTGCACGATTGCGCGCAGGGTGGCGTTGAGTTCCAGACCCGAGGTGACCACCAGCATCGCGTCCAGGAGTCCGTCGAGGCGGTCGCGGCCCTCGACGATCTGCTCGACGCGGTCCTGCACCTCGGCCAGCAGCTCGCGCAGCCGAAGCTGGGACAGCGTTTGCCGCAACGGGTGCAGCGCCGAGTCGGGGGTTTCGTCAGGCATTGCCGGGAGGCCGGGTGCGTTTCAATTCCGTGGCGAACACTGCGGCTTGCGTCCGGCGTTCCATACCCAGCTTCGCCAGCAGCCGCGAGACGTAGTTCTTCACCGTCTTCTCGGCCAGGAACATACGGTCCGCGATCTGTTTGTTGGTCAGGCCCTCACTGAGCAGGCTCAGCAGGGTGCGTTCCTGATCGGTCAAGCCCGACAACGGGTCCGGCCGCTCGCTGGCGTCGCGCAGCTTGGACATCAGCGCGGCCGCGGCGCGGTTGTCCAGCAACGACCGGCCGGCACCCACGTCTTTGACCGCACGCGCCAATTCCATCCCCTTGATGTCCTTCACCACGTATCCGCTGGCGCCGGCCAGGATCGCATCCAGCATCGCCTCGTCGGAGGTGTATGAGGTGAGGATCAGGCAACGCAGGTCGGGCATGCGCGACAACAGGTCACGGCACAGTTCGATGCCGTTGCCATCGGGCAGCCGGACGTCGAGGACCGCGACGTCCGGATTGGCGGCCGGAATCCTCGCCATCGCTTCGGCAACCGAGCCGGCCTCCCCCACCACATCCAGTTCGGGGTCGGCACCGAGCAAGTCGATCAGGCCTCGTCGTACCACTTCATGGTCATCGACCAAGAAGACCTTTACCAAGCCAACACTCCTTTTGGGTCCCCCTCACCGGGTGCGTTACAAGTTCCCGCACCGCACAGTCAATACCGATGAACCCGCGTTGTAAACGCTGCACACCTGCGCGGCGTGCGTATCGGTGACGAACAGCTGGCCCGGTTCAGACTGCTCGGCCATGTAACGGGTGGCGTGTCCCCGGACGATCTTCGACTCGACCCGCACGTCGGGGTAGAGCCGGGTCCAGCGGGCCAGCCGCCGATCCAGTTGCGCCCGAGCCGACGGGCTTCCGTCGCCGGTGTCGACCTCGTGGGAGGGGCACACCGAGATGGCGCGCAGCGGAACGCCGCGTAGCCGCGCCTCCTCGAACGCGTGTCGCAACACCGCACCATTGTCCACTTCGGCGACCACCCGCTTGATCTGGGGGGCTGCAGCATCGGCCGCGCGGTGGATGACCGCCACCGGGCACAGCGCCGCACCGGCCAGCGCGCCGGCAACCGAACCCTTGCCGCACCGGGCATGGTTGATGCCCATCGAGCCGACGCAGATCATCGTCGCCGAGCGTGATTCGGCCATCAGCTTGTTCAGCGGCTTGCCCCACAGGATCTCGGTTTCGACCTTGACCGGTGTGCCGGTGGCCTCGACCGCCCGGTACGCGTCGTAGAGGGCCGAACGCGCGGCCGCCTGCCGCACGTCGAGAACGCTGGACCCGGCCGGTTGCATCGGATCGACGACGCAGACCAATCGCAACGGGATGTCGCGGCTGGCCGCCTCGTCGACCGCCCAGACGGCGGCGTGTACTGCCGCCCTGGATCCGTCGACACCGACGACGACGGCCGGTCCTGGCTTGAGGTTCCTCATCGCCGTCTCCCTTCCATCCGTGCTCAATTCGAACGTTATTGCGGTCGACCTGCGGGTCCCAGGGGCGTTGGTCACCCGTCCAGTGCCATTGGTCCTTGAAACCGGCGAATCTCCTCTTGCGAGGGACGCCGGATACGAATTGGATATTCACCGGACGCGCTGTGAAAATCCCGCACCGACGTCCCGGCGATCAGCCCATCGCCCAGAAAATCGCCTAGACAGGAGTCCTGTGAATGGCTGTTCAAGAGGTTTCTTCGTCGCCCGGTTCCGGTCATCCCTCGGCTCAACCGCTGGTTGGGAAAGGGTGGATTCAGGGCGTCGCGCTGGTGATGATCTTCGGCTTCCTGGTGATGGGAATCCTGGCCTACCGGACCTACACCGCAGCAATGCCGATGCCGGACAAGGTGGTCAGTGCATCGGGGCAGGTGTTGTTCACCAGCGAGGACATCACCAGGGGGCAGGAGTTGTACCAGGCCCGTGGCCTGATGCAGTACGGGTCGGTGCTGGGCCACGGCGCCTACCTGGGACCCGATTACACCGCCGAATATCTGCGGCTGGCCACCGACGACGTCACCGGCCAGTTCCGCGCCGAGGGTGTCGCCAACCCGCACGAACGGGTGGTCGCCGAGTTCCGCACCAACCGCTACAACCCCGATACCAAGACGCTGGTCTTCACCGATAAGCAAACGGCCGCATTCGAGCGCATCCAGGGTCACTATGCGGCATATTTCGGCGAGAACTCCACCAAGTACGGGTTGTTGCCGCAGCTGATCACCGACAAAACCCAGATCCGGCAGTTGACGGCATTCTTCGCGTGGACCGCCTGGGCCGCGGCGGCCGAACGGCCCGGCCATAAGTACTCCTACACCAACAACTGGCCGGCCGAGCAGCGCGTGGACAATGGGCCGACCGCAGCGGTGATCGTGTGGTCGGCGCTGTCGCTGATCGCGCTGCTGGGCGGCATCGGGGTCATGTTCGCCGTCTACGGCCGCTGGAGCCAGAAGGTCGGCTGGCACGGTGCCGAGACCTCGACGCTGTCGTTCCGCCAGCCCGGCGAGGTGCCGTTGACCCGGGCGCAACGCGCCTGCATCTGGTTCTTCGCGGTGGTATCCGTGCTGTTTCTGGCGCAGACGCTGCTGGGCGCGGCGGCCGAGCATTATCGGGCCGACCTGTCCACGTTCTTCGGGCTCGACCTGGCCCGCGTCCTGCCCTACAACCTGGCCCGCACCTGGCATCTGCAGCTGGCGCTGTTCTGGACGGCGGCCGCATTCCTGGCCGGCGGGATCTTCCTGGTGCCGTTCATCGCGCGCCGGGAGCCCAAACGCCAAGGGCTGCTGGCCTACATCCTGTTGGGCGCGGTCGCGCTGGTGGTGTTCGGCTCACTGACCTGTGAAGCGCTGTCCATCTACGGGGTGATCCCCGAGGGTGGCCTGTTGTCGCAGCAGTGGGAGTACCTCGACCTGCCGCGGCTGTGGCAGATCCTGCTGGTGGCCGGCCTGTTCATCTGGATCGCGATCATCTGGCGCGGCATGCGGGCCAGGCTCAAGGGCGAGTCGAAGATGAACATGCCCTGGCTGTTCTTCTTCTCCGGCCTGGCGATCCCGATGTTCTACGCGGTCGGACTGCTCGCCACCAGCGACACCCATTACACCGTCGCCGACTTCTGGCGGTTCTGGGTGGTGCACCTGTGGGTCGAGGATTTCCTCGAGTTGTTCACCACCGTGATGGTGGCCTACATGTTCGTGTTGCTCGGCGTGGTGCGTGAACGTATCGCGCTGGGCGTGATCTTCCTGGATGTGATCCTGTACTCGGCTGGTGGCGTGATCGGGACCATGCACCATCTGTACTTCTCCGGAACTCCGGTGGAACACATGGCACTCGGCGCGTTCTTCTCCGCGGCTGAAGTGATTCCGCTGACGTTCCTGACGGTCGAGGCGTGGGCGTTCCTGCAGCTCGGTGCGCGCCAGCAGAGCGGTGACGCCAACCCCCTTCCCGCACCGCTGGGCGGTGATGTTCCTGGTGGCGGTCGGATTCTGGAACTTCCTGGGGGCGGGCATCTTCGGGGTTCCTGATCAACCTGCCGGTGGTGTCCTACTACCAGATCGGCACGGCGCTGACGGCCAATCACGGGCACGCGGCCATGATGGGCGTGTACGGCATGCTCGCCGTCGGACTGGCGATGTTCGCATTCCGCTATGTCATCCCGGCCGACAAGTGGCCGGAGAAGCTGGCCCGAATCTCGTTCTGGTGCATGAACATCGGGCTGGCCTGGATGGTGTTCGTGACCTTGCTGCCGCTCGGCGTGATGCAGCTCTACCACTCCGTCGGCGACGGCTACTACGAGGCGCGGGCGCTGGGTTACATCACCAAGCCGGGCAACGCGGTGCTGGAATGGCTGCGAATGCCGGGCGATGTCATCCTGATCGTCGGTGGGGTGTTGCCGTTCGTCTGGATCGCGTGGACGGCGTTGCGTAACTTCCGCTCCGGCACCACCGTCGACGAGTTGCCCGAGCACCCGCTGTACACCGAGGTGCAAGCGCAACCGGCGGCGAAGGCCTGAGTTATGGCCGCACCGGCGACCACGGTTTGGCTGACAGCCGGTTACGCGCTGGTGCTGTTGGGCATCGGTTGGTGCTTCGACGCGATGGCCCGACACGCTTCGGCGCGTGCGGCGGCGTGGCGCACCGGGCAATTCAGGTACCGCCCGGATCACGACGCCTGGGTGTGCCCGCAGGATCACTGGCTGTGGCCGAGTTCGTTCGACCCCAAGCACCGGGTGATGCGGTACCGGGCGCTGCCGGTGGTGTGTAACAGCTGCCCGGTCAAGTCCACCTGCACCACCTCCGATCACGGCCGCGAGATCAGCCGGGAGATCGACCCGTGGCCGCATTCGGAGGCGGGTCGCTTTCACCGTGGAATCGCCTGCG
Organism: Mycobacterium kiyosense; assembly: GCA_021654635.1. Lineage (NCBI taxonomy): Bacteria > Bacillati > Actinomycetota > Actinomycetes > Mycobacteriales > Mycobacteriaceae > Mycobacterium > Mycobacterium kiyosense. The sequence continues at coordinate 1,573,727 of AP025179.1, read as the reverse complement.
CTGTAGCCGCATTCGGCATCGTGCTGCCGTCGGCGATGTTGTTCGCCGACCACTCCGTCGCCGACGTGCTGGTGCTGGCGGGTACCATCCTGGTGGTCGGGCTGCTGGGCCTGCCGTTGGCTCGCCATCTGTGGCACACCCCGGCCAACGCGCCCGACTATCTGCCGCACCGCACCGCCATCGAGGACCAGGTGGCGGCCGCGGTCGACCGGTACTCCACCCGCTGGGGCGGCTGGGAAGGCAAGGAGGACAAGGCATGACGGGTGTGGCGATGGGGGCCCTCGCCGTCGTCGTGGTGATCTTGGCGGGGCTCGCCATGGTCTCGTTGGCGGTGCTGCGCGAGTACGAGCGCGGGGTGGTGTTCCGGATGGGCCATGTGCGCCCGCTGTACCAGCCCGGTTTGCGGCTGCTGATTCCCTTGGTGGACAGGATGATTCGGGTCGACCAGCGGCTGGTGACGCTGACCATCCCGCCCCAGGAGGTGATCACCCGCGACAACGTGCCCGCCCGGGTGAATGCCGTCGTCATGTTCGCGGTGACCGATCCACTGAAAGCCATTCTGGCGGTGGAGAACTACGCGGTGGCCACCTCGCAGATCGCCCAGACCACGTTGCGGTCGCTGCTGGGCCGCGTCGACCTGGACACCTTGCTGGCCCATCGCGAGGACCTCAACAGCGACCTGCGCACCATCATCGAGAAGATGACCGAGCCGTGGGGTGTGCAGGTGCGGGTGGTCGAGATCAAGGACGTCGAGATCCCCGAGTCGATGCAGCGCGCCATGGCGCGCGAAGCCGAAGCCGAGCGGGAGCGGCGCGCGAAGGTGATCAACGCGCGCGGTGAACTACAGGCATCCGAGGAACTGCGCGAAGCCGCCGAGACGCTCTCGAAGAGCCCGGCATCATTGCAACTGCGTTATCTGCAAACACTTTTGGAGCTGGGAGCCGACCAGAACTCGACGGTGGTCTTCCCGCTGCCGGTCGACATCATCACGCCGTTCCTGCGCAACCCCGACGTGCTGCGGGACGCGATCGACAAGGTGAATCACCACGGGTAGTCCTGGTCTTGTCCGGGCGGCGGCTCCGCGGGGGCGAAATTCCAGTTGTCCGGGTTGTTCGGTGAGTAGACGACGGGGAATTGCTGTCCGACCACCGGCCATTGGGCGACGTCGACGGCCAGCTGCCGGTGCACGGGGTGTTCGTTGACGGTGGGCCCGTTGATGACCCCGGCGATGGTCACGAACTGCTCACCGACGGCGTCCGGTCGGGGGCTGACGCCGGTCACCAGCAACGTGCCGCCGGCGCGCGCCCCGCGCGGGCCGGGCCGCCGGAAGCGCGGTGCCAGCAGCAGCACCAACACCCCTACCAGCAGGAGCAGCATCATGAATTCCCACATCAGGCCATGGTAGGACTGCTGGCATGGGCCGCAACGATGATCTCGAGTTCGCACTGGAGCTCGCCGACCGGGCCGACGAGTTGACCCGGGCCCGCTTCGGCGCACTGGACCTGCGGGTCGAGACCAAACCTGACCTGACTCCGGTCACCGACGCCGACCGCGACGTGGAATCCGAGCTGCGCGGTGCCATCGCGGTCGGCCGGCCCGGTGACGACGTGCTCGGCGAGGAGTTCGGCGGCACCCCCGCATTCACCGGACGGCAGTGGATCATCGACCCGATCGACGGCACCAAGAACTTCGTGCGCGGGGTACCGGTGTGGGCCAGCTTGATCGCGCTGTTGCAGGACGGCGTGCCGATTGTCGGTGTGGTGAGCGCGCCGGCGTTGCGGCGCCGGTGGTGGGCCGCGCAAGGCGCCGGCGCCTACGCCGCGGTCGACGATGCCCAGCCGCGCCGAGTGTCCGTTTCGGCGGTGGCTGAACTGGATTCGGCCAGCCTGTCGTTCTCCAGCCTGTCGGGGTGGGCGCAACTCGGATTGCGCGACCGGTTCATCGAACTGACCGACGCGGTGTGGCGGGTGCGCGGCTACGGCGACTTCCTGTCTTATTGCCTACTGGCCGAAGGCGCGGTGGACATCGCCGCCGAACCGGAAGTGTCGGTATGGGACCTGGCCGCACTCGACGTGTTGGTGCGCGAGGCCGGTGGCCGTTTCACCAGCCTCGATGGCACGCCGGGGCCACATGGCGGCAGCGCCGTTGCCACCAACGGCCCGCTGCACGGGCGGGTGCTGAACCGCCTGCGCGACGATGTGAGTTAGCTAACACCGCCCTAACTATCTTACTCCGCAGTAAGATAGGGTGGTACGCATCGCCCCACCGACAGAGGCTGCCGATATGACCGAGACACTTCCCGCTTCCGCTTCCCGTTCCCGCGCCAAAAAGCGTGGTGAGGACCAGACGACGATCGGGATGAAGCCCCACAAGCGCACCGGAATCGACGTCGCGCTGGCGTTGCTGACCCCCGTCGTCGGCCAGGAATTCCTGGACAAGCACCACCTGCGCGCCCCGCTGAACCGCACCCTGCGGTACGGCGCCAAGCAGATGTTTTCCACCACCACTGCCGCCACCCGGCAGTTCAAGCGAGTGCAGAACCTGCGTGGCGCGCCGACCCGGCTGAAGTCCAGCGGCAAGAACTACTTCGACCTCACACCGGACGACGACCAGAAGATGATCGTCGAGACCGTCGAAGAATTCGCCGCCGAGATCCTGCGTCCGGCCGCGCACGACGCCGACGAGGCCACCCACTACCCGGACGGCCTGCTCGCCAAGGCCGCCGAGTTGGGCATCACCGCGATCAACATCCCCGAGGACTTCGACGGCATCGCCGAGCACCGCTCCACGGTGACCAACGCGCTGGTGGCCGAGGCGTTGGCGTACGGCGACATGGGTCAGGCGCTGCCGATCCTGGCCCCCGGCGGTGTGGCTGCCGCGCTGACGCACTGGGGCAGCGCCGACCAGCAGGCCACCTACCTGAAGGAGTTTGCCGGCGAGAATGTGCCGCAGGCATGCGTGGCGATCGCCGAACCGCATCCGCTGTTCGACCCCACCCGGTTGCGGACCACCGCGGTGCGCACCCCGTCCGGCTATCGCCTCGACGGTGTGAAATCACTGGTGCCCGCCGCGGCCGAGGCCGAACTCTTCGTGATCGGCGCGCAGCTCAACGGCAAGCCGGCGCTGTTCGTCGTCGAGTCGTCCGCCACAGGCCTGTCCGTCAAGTCCGACCCGAGCATGGGTATCCGCGCCGCGGCGCTGGGCCAGGTTGAGCTGTCCGGCGTCACGGTGCCGCGCAGCGCCCGTCTCGGCGAGGACCAGGCGTGCGACGAGGACTACTCCGAGGCCATCGCCCTGGCCCGATTGGGGTGGGCCGCCCTGGCAGTGGGTACCTCGCACGCGGTGCTCGACTACGTCATCCCCTATGTCAAGGAGCGCGAGGCGTTCGGCGAGCCGATCGCCCGTCGTCAAGCCGTCGCGTTCATGTGCGCCAACATCGCCATCGAGCTGGACGGGCTGCGCCTGATCACCTGGCGCGGTGCCTCCCGTGCCGAGCAGGGTCTGCCGTTCGCCCGGGAAGCCGCGCTCGCCAAGCGATTCGGCACCGACAAGGGCATGCAGATCGGCCTGGACGGCGTGCAGTTGCTCGGTGGCCACGGCTACACCAAAGAGCACCCGGTCGAACGCTGGTACCGCGACCTGCGGGCCATCGGCGTCGCCGAGGGCGTCGTAGTCATCTGAGTGGTCAGCTGACGGGTCGGCTAGAGAACATACTTCTTCGAGCGAAAGATCAATCATGGCAATCAATCTGGAGCTTCCGGGCAAGTTGCAAGCGGTGATCACCAAGACGCATCAGGGTATCGCCGAGATGGTGCGCCCGATCGCCCGCAAGTACGACCTGAAGGAACACGCCTACCCGGTCGAACTCGACACCCTGATCGCCCTCTTCGAGGGGGCCTCGGGAGTCGTTCAGCTTCGCCGGCGCCGACGAACTCCGCGGGGCGGCGACCAAGGAGGACAACCACAACGGCGCCAACATGGCCGCGCTGGTACAGACCATGGAAGCCAGCTGGGGCGACGTGGCGATGATGCTGTCCATCCCCTATCAGGGGCTGGGCAATGCGGCCATCTCCGCGGTCGCGACCGACGAGCAACTGGAGCGCCTCGGCAAGGTATGGGCCGCAATGGCAATCACCGAACCAGGTTTCGGCTCGGACTCGGCGGCGGTGTCGACGACCGCGACCCTCGACGGCGACGAGTACGTGATCAACGGCGAGAAGATCTTCGTCACGGCCGGTTCGCGCGCCACCCACATCGTGGTGTGGGCGACGCTGGACAAGTCCAAGGGCCGGGCGGCGATCAAGTCGTTCATCGTGCCGCGCGAGCATCCCGGTGTCACCGTGGAGCGCCTCGAGCACAAGCTGGGCATCAAGGGCTCCGACACCGCGGTGATCCGCTTCGACAACGTCCGCATTCCCAAGGACAACATTCTCGGCGACCCGGAAATCCAAGAAGGCAAGGGCTTTTCCGGGGTGATGGAGACCTTCGACAACACCCGGCCGATCGTCGCGGCCATGGCCGTGGGGATCGGGCGCGCCGCCCTGGAAGAGATCCGCCGGATTCTCACTGAGGCCGGAGTGGAGATCGACTACGACCGGCCGTCGCACGCCCAGAGCGCGGCCGCCGCGGAGTTCCTGCGAATGGAGTCGGACTGGGAGGCCAGCTATTTGTTGGCGCTGCGCGCGGCATGGCAGGCCGACAACAGCATCCCGAACTCCAAAGAGGCGTCGATGAGTAAGGCCAAGGCCGGCCGGATGGCTACCGACGTCACCTTGAAGTCGGTCGAATTGGCCGGCACCACAGGCTATTCGGAGCAGATGCTGCTGGAGAAGTGGGGACGCGACTCCAAGATCCTGGACATCTTCGAGGGAACCCAGCAGATCCAGCAACTGGTGGTCGCCCGGCGCCTGCTGGGCCTGTCGTCGGCCGAGCTCAAGTAGTCCCGTCGAGCATGCTGCGGGCCAGTCCATAGATGGCGCGCCCGTGCATCTCGAACAGGGCGATCATGTCGACCGCATCACCGCCGATCTCGCTGGCGATGAAGAGTCCGTCGGCACCCGCCACCGCGTACGTCGCCAAATGGTGGATCTGGGCGGCGGTGAGTCCGCCGGCGTACTCGGTGAAGTTGCGCACCATCTGCTGGAACGCCTGGGCGCGAACCTGAAGGAACATCGTGCGGGCGCGCGGTTCGATGGGCCGGCGTTCCAGGGCCAGCATCAACCCGAGCCGGATGAAGTCCGGTGCCTCCAGGAACGCCTTGGCGGCTTGCGTGGCGAGTCCGATGGTCCGTTCTTCGAGGCTGCCTTCGTCGGGGAGCTGCCAGGCGGACAGCCACGCGCCGAAACTGCGCTCGATGACGGCCGCGATCAGGTCGTCTTTATCCTTGAAGTGCCAGTAGATCGAGCTCGCCGGCAACCCGCACTTCTTGCTCACCAGACCGATGCTGGTGCCTTCGTAGCCGCGTTCGGCTGCGATTTCGGTGGCCGCATCCAGGATCCGGGTGCGGGACAGCTCACCGTCGGCGCGGCGTTTGCGCGCCCGCTCGGCCTTCTGCTCGGACGCCGCACTCTTGTCGGTCATGCCACCTCCCCTTGATCCCGCGCCGGCACCTATAGTTACCGTAGTGATCACTACACTACAGGCTTGAGGAGCGGCATGCCCCGGATCGACACGCACCACCACATGGTTCCCGACTTCTACCGCGACGCATTGCGGAAGGCAGGGATCGAGGCCGCAGGCGGGCGAGCCATGCCGGACTGGAGCCCCGAGGGGTCACTGCAGACGATGGCCGAACTCGACGTCGCCACTGCCATCCTGTCGGTGTCCACCCCCGGCACCACGTTTCTGTCCAAACCCGCTGATGCCGTCGCACTGGCCCGCGACCTGAACGACTACGGCGCCGAACTCGTGGCCGCCGAACCACGTTTCGGCTTCTTCGCCACCGTCGCGATGCCAAACGTCGAGGCGGCTTCGGCAGAGGCGGTGCGCGCGTTGGACACGTTGCGCGCCGACGGGGTGGTGCTGCTTGCCAATAACGCCGGGCAGTACCTGGGCCAGGAGGGGCAGGACGAGTTGTTCGCCGCCCTGGACGCGCGTTCGGCGGTGGTCTTCATCCATCCCGCCGACCTGCCCGGACCGCAGGTGCCAGGCGTGGTGCCGTTTGCCGTCGACTTCTTGCTCGACACCACCCGCGCCGCATATTTGTTGGTGCGCAACGGGATACGACAGCGTTACCCGAATATCAAGTTCATCCTGAGCCATGCCGGCGGTTTCGTGCCCTACTCCGCCCACCGGATGGCGATCGCGATCACCGGCGATACCGGCCGCAGTCCGGCCGACGCCTTGGACGACTTCGCCGGCTTCTACTTCGACACCGCGTTGTCGTCCAGCGCCGCCGCGCTGCCCAGCCTGTTGGCCTTCGCCAAGCCGGGACACCTCACCTTCGGATCCGACTGGCCATTCGCCCCGGTTGCGGTCGGCAAGCTGTTCGCCGCGGGCCTGGAAACCTACCCGGGCATCGATCCGCAAACCCGCACGGCGATCGAGCGGACGAATGCGCTCGCACTGTTCCCCCGGCTGGGCCCACCGCAGCCGGCAACGCCGGCACCGGTCGGTCAGCGGATCCGGCGTGCGGTGAGCCGTTCGGTGATGCGCGGCGTGACCAAGCTGATCAACGCGCGCTGACACCACCCGCTATCACCAAATGTCAACTGAGGGACGATTTCTCGCGATTTCCGCCGTCATTGCACGCTCGGCGAAGCTCTGATCTCGGTGGGCGGGTCGGTCTCGTCGGCGAGCAGGTCGCGCTGCCACCATTGCACGTCGTGCCAGGCACCGTGTTTCCATCCGACCCGGCGGAAGTGCCCCACCGGCTCGAAGCCGAAAGCCTCGTGGAACGCGTAGCTGGCCGGGTGCGGGTGAGCGATGCAGGCGAATGCCCGCCGGAAGCCGCGCGCGGCTAGTCGGCCGAGTAGTTCGGTGTAGAGCATCCGTCCGCCGCCGGCGCGAGCCCGGTGCTGCGCCAGGTAGACGCTGGTCTCGACCGCCCACCGGTAGGCGTCGCGCGAATGGAATTGGCTCGCATAGGCATAACCCGCGACCGTGCCGTCGATCTCCAGCACCAGCCATTCGTAGCGCGCCAAGGCGGCCTCGATTCGCGCCGCCATGGTCTCGACGGTGGGCACGTCGGTCTCGAAGGAGATCACGGTGTCCAGCACGTATGGCCGATAGACCTCGACGCACGCCGCGGCGTCGGCCACTGTCGCCGACCGGACCAGCATCAGCCGGCGACGGAGTCGAGCTGGGCGCGCAGCTCGTCGTCGAGTTCGATGTCGGCGACGGCCAGGTTCTCTTCCAGGTGGCGCACCGACGACGTGCCCGGGATCAGCAACACGTTGGGAGCCACGCTCAGCGTCCACGCCAGCGCGATCTGAGCCGGGGTATGTCCCAACCGCTGCGCGGCGCTGCGCACCAGCTCGTTGTTGAGCACCGGATTGTTGGGTCCGCTGAACGCCGAGCCGAGCGGGAAGAACGGCACGAAAGCTATTCCCCGAGCTGAGCATTCGTCCAGCACCGGCTTGGAGACCCGGTGCACGAGGTTGAAAACGTTTTGCACACAGACGATTTCGGTGCGCTCAAGTGCGTGCAGCAGGTGGTCGCGGGTGATTTCGCTGAGCCCGATGCCGCCGATCAGACCTTCGTCGCGGGCGGCGATCAGGACCGAGAGCTGCTCATCGAAAAGCCGGTCGGGTCCTTCGCTTTCGAAAAGTCGCAGATTGACCGCCGCAAGTTGGTCGACGCCGAGGGTGCGTAGGTTAGCTTCCAGGTCGCGGCGCAGCTCGGCCGGGTCGGACAACGGCAGCCACGCGCCGGCGTCATCGCGACGTCCGCCCACCTTGCTGACCAGGGCCAGGTTTTCCGGATAGGGATGCAGCGCCTCCCGGATCAGCTCGTTGGCCACTTTCGGGCCGTAGAACTGGGCGGTGTCGATGTGGTCGACACCGAGTTCGACGGCCCGGCGCAGCACCGCCAGCGCCTCGTCGCGGTCGCGCGGCGGCCCGAACACCCCCGGACCCGGGAGTTGCATCGCCCCGAAGCCGACGCGGGCGACTGAAAACTGACCGAGTGGAAAGCGATCCATAGGTCGACACTAGCGGCGATGCCCACCAGGTAATTTCTTGCGCTCGCCACGAATCCGCCCAGCCGAACCTCCACTCTTGGGACTTTCGGCACTTCTTTGGCCGGTCGGCCCGACCTAACAATTGCGAACAAACGATGTCTGTCGGGGGATGGAGTCTTGATGTCATTTGTGCTGGTAGGACCGCAATTATTAGACACGGCAGTGGCAGATTTAGCGCAGATCGCCGCGACCCTGCAGGAAGGCAATCTCGCTGCACTCCTGCCGACGACGACGGTAGCCGCGGCGGCCGCCGACGAGGTGTCGGCGGCCATTGCAGCGCTTTTCGGAGCGCACGGCCACGCATATCAAGGCGCGTCCGCCCAGGCAGCTGCTTTTCACCAGCAGTTTGTGCGAACCTTGACCGCGGCGGCCGCATCGTATGGGAGTGCGGAGGCGGCGAGCGCCGCCTCCGTGCAAGCGTTGCTGGCGACGCCGCTGATCGGCAGCGCCGCCGGTGAGCTGGCCAGCCTCGGGGCGCCGATCTCGAGTGGCTTCCAGACTTTCGTCTACGGTCCGATCCACTCAGCCGGCCAGGCCTGGATCAATAGCCCGATCGGGCAGGCACTCGACCCGATTATCAATGCGCCCACGAACTTGTTGTTCGGGCGGGCGCTGATCGGTAACGGTGCCGCCGGTACGGCGGCAAGCCCGACCGGCGGCGCCGGCGGGTTCCTCTTCGGCGACGGCGGCACCGGCTACTCGCCTACCAGCGGTGTCGGAGCGACCGGTGGTAGCGGCGGCAGCGCCGGATTGATCGGAAACGGCGGCACCGGCGGCGTCGGCTTCGCCGGCGGCGCGGGTGGTGCGGGCGGTACCGGCGGCTTGCTGATGGGTAACGGCGGCGTCGGCGGCGTCGGCGGCGCCGCGACCATCGCCGGCGGTGCCGGCGGCGTCGGCGGCACCGGGGTCAGGCGTACTTGCTCGGGAACGGCGGGGCCGGTGGAACAGGGGGCGTGGGGGCCACGGGGGTGTGGGGCCGACGGATTGCTCGCGGGCGATTCTGGCGGGACAGGCGGGAACGGCGGCAGCGGCGGCGTCGGCGGCGTCGGAGGTCGCGGTGGGACGCTTATCGGCGATGGTGGCGCCGGCGGAGTAGGCGGCTCCGGTGGACTCGGCGGCACCGGCGGAGCCGGCATCACCGGCGCGCCAGGCGCGGTGGGCGTGAATGCCGGGGCGGGCCACTCCGGTGGGTCAGGCGGTGACGGCGGCCTTGGCGGCGCTGGCGGCGCGGGCGGAGCCGGCGGAGGGGGCGGTGCGCTCGGTGCGGCAGGAGCCGCCGGCAACGGAGGTCACGGTGGCACCGGCGGTAACGGCGGGGTGCCCGGCGACGGCGGCAACGGCGCGGCGGGTGACTCCCGCACATCAACGGCGGTGCGGGCGGCAACGGCGGTAATCCGGGCAATGGCGGGGGCGGTGGCGCTGGCGGCGCCGCCGGCGGCCTGGGCGCTCAGGCAGGCGATAACGGTGGCAGCGGCAACCTGCCCGTCGGTCCGGTCGGCAACGGCGGCAACGGTGGCGCTGGGTCCGCGTCGGGCGCCGCCGGCGCCAACGGTGGCGCTGGCGGGGCCGGCGGCAACGGCGGATCCATCGGCAATGGCGGTAAAGGTGGAACGGGTGGCAACGGTCTGGTTGGTATCGACGGAGGCAATACCGTCGACCGCGCCGGTCAATCCGGTGGGGCTGGCGGTGCCGGCGGTGCCGGAGGCGCGGGTGGCTTGATTTCCGGCAACGGCGGCGATGGCGGCGCCGGCGGCAGCGGAGCCCGCGGCGGTAATGGCGGCAACGGCTTGGCCGGCGCTAGCGGGTCCACCCCGGCATGGACGGCGGGGCCGGCGGCGCGGGTGGGACCGGCGGCGCGGGCGGCAACGGCGGGCCTGGGGGCCAGGCAGCGAACGGCAACGGGGCACCGGCGGCGCCGGCGGGATGGCCGGTCAGGGCGGCACTGGCGGTCGCGGGGGCGATGGCGGCAAAGCTGCGGGTGGCGACGGCGGCAACGGCGGCACCGGCGGCGCGGCCGGCGCGGGTGGTGGCGGCGGCAGCGGCGGGGCCGGCGGCACCACCGCAAACGGCATCGGCGGAGACGGCGGAGACGGCGGCGCGGCCGGTGCCAGCGGTACCGCCGGCGCCGGCGGCCGAGGGCAGGCCGGGGTCTTGGTCACGACGGCGGCGCGGGCGGTACCGGCGGCGCAGGTGGCCATGGAGGCACCGGCGGGGGCGGCGGCGCGGGCGGTACCGCCACGGTCGGGGTCGGCGGCAATGGCGGCACGGGCGCCGTAGGTCAGTCCGGGGGATCCGGAGGCATCGGTGGTGATGCCGGCGTCGCCGGCTCCTCCGGAAATAACGGTGGCACCGGAGGTACCGGCGGTACCGGCGGCACGGGTGGGGACGGCGGCGACGGTGGTGACGGTGGCCACGGCAGCGTCATCGGCGGTAGCGCCGGCGCCGGCGGAGGGCCGGGCGGATCGGGCATTGGTGGCAGTTTCGGCGCAGGTGGCTTGCCCAACGGCGTCAGCGGTAGCAACGGCGCATTCGGCAGCCCCGGTAAGGCGGGCGACAACGGCGACCCCGGCTGATCACAGCCGCGACCAGGGTTGCGGGCGGGTCCTGAGCCGGAAGTAGGGTGATCGGCATGCGCGCAGCACGGGTGACACGACTGGACGGTCCGGACGCCATCGAGGTGACAGACGTCGACGAACCCACCGGCGACGGTGTGGTGGTCGACGTCCACGCGGCCGGGGTGGCCTTCCCCGACGCGCTGCTGACCCGCGGCCTCTACCAGTACCGGCCGGACCCGCCGTTCGTGCTCGGCGCCGAACTCGCCGGGGTGGTGCGCTCGGCGCCCGACGGTGCACACGTCAAGCCCGGCGACCGGGTTCTGGGCTTGACCATGCTGACCGGAGCGATGGCCGAGGTCGCGGTGCTGGCCCCCGACCGGGTGTTCAAACTGCCGGACAATGTCAGCTTCGAGTCCGGCGCGGGCGTGCTGTTCAACGACCTGACGGTGTACTTCGCGCTGGCCGTCCGCGGCCGGCTGGCCCAGGGCGAGACGGTGCTGGTGCACGGCGCCGCCGGCGGGATCGGCACCTCAGCGCTGCGGCTGGCGCCGGCGCTGGGGGCATCCCGGGTGATCGCGGTGGTCAGTTCCGAGGAGAAGGGTGAGATCGCTTCCGCGGCAGGGGCGACCGACGTGGTGCTGGCCGACGGGTTCAAGGACGCGGTCAAAGAGCTGACCAACGGCCAGGGCGTCGACATCGTGGTCGATCCTGTGGGCGGTGACCGGTTCACCGATTCGCTGCGCTCGCTGGCCCCGGCCGGGCGGCTGCTGGTCATCGGATTCACCGGCGGCGATATCCCGACGGTGAAGGTAAACCGGTTGCTGCTCAACAACATTGACGTGGTCGGCGTGGGCTGGGGCGCGTGGGCCGGCCGGCACCCGGGCACGCTCGAGGCACAGTGGGCCGCCCTCGAGCAGTTGTTCGCCTCGGGCAAGCTGGCACCGCCGGAGCCGGAGGTCTTTCCGTTGGAGGAGGCCGCGGCCGCGGTGGCGTCGCTGGAGAACCGCACCGCCAAGGGGAAAGTCGTACTGCGGGTGCGCTGACCCGGCCTGGCCGCGTCAACGCGAGGCTGATTGGGGCGCGACCGGCTCCCCCGCGATGGGCGATCGCACTCTTGCCTCAGCCCAAAACAAAAAGTAATGTCACTTTCAGTTTTGGTCGACCACTAAACGGAGCCTCCATGGAATCCTTCATCCACCTGCGCAAAGGCAAGACACCGCGGCGCGTCCACGCCGATCTCGACGGCCTCAAAGACGACGAACTGGGCCGCGGCGGTTTCACCGGGCGCACCGCCAACATGTACCGCCGCAACGACCCCACCGCCTACCATGCGGTCGGCCCACTGCGCCCGACCGACGTCCTGGCCGACCAGCTCAAGCCGAGCGATGCCACCGATCCCAACGGCGGTCCGCTGCTGATGTTCAGTAACGCCGACTGCCGGGTGCTGCTCAGCCGCCGCCATGAGGAGATGCCGTTCTACGCCCGGCACGTCGACGGCGACCTGTTGTGCTTCGTACACAACGGCTCCGGGCTGTTGGAGACCGAGTTCGGGCCGCTGCGCTACCGGCCGGGCGACTGGGTGTACATCCCGAAGGCCTGTACCTGGCGCCAAATCCCAGATAGCGAAACAACTTTGCTGATGATCGAGGCCACCGACGAGTTCCGGGCGCCCCCACCCGGCACGCTGGGCCGGCACTTCCCGTTCGACCCGTCGCAGGCCGTCATCCCCGACCCCGCCCCCATCGACGACGACGGCCGCGACCAGTACGAGGTCCGCCTGATCCATGAAGGTGGACCGACAACGCTTTATTACCAACACAATCCGCTCGACGTCGAAGGCTGGCGCGGCGACAATTTCGCGTTCACGTTCAACATCGACGACTACAACGTCGTCACCTCCGACAGCGTGCACCTGCCCCCGACCGTGCACCTGTTCATGCAGGCGACCGGCGTCTACGTGATGAACTTCCTGCCCAAGCCCGCCGAAACCGTGCCCGGTACCGAACGCACACCGTGGTATCACCGCAACGTCGACTACGACGAGATCGCGTTCTTCCACGGCGGCTCGCTCTACGGCATCCCGATGCCTCCCGGCCTCATTTCCCATGCGCCGCAAGGGGTTCATCACGGCGCGCCGGAGAAGGCCCGGGAACGAGCCCGACGCAAGTTCGACGATTACACCCGGGTCGACTGGCAGGTGATCGCCATCGACACCCGCCGACGACTCACGCCCTCCCCCGAGATACTGGCCAACGACCTAGGACAACACTGAACATGAACCACGCCATCGACGATGCAGAACGAAGTGATGAGGAGGAGTGGCGTCAGTGAACCCCGCCATCGACGATGCAGAACGAAGTGATGAGGAGGAGTGGCGTCGATGAAACACGCCCCCGTTAAGCACGACTACGACCGCATCCCCTATCTCGTTGCCTTCGCCAACAATTCGGGCGTCCGCGACGTCTACGGCGGCCTCGCCGAGATCACCGTGCTGGAGAGCTTTCTGCTCAAGCCCAAGGACCGGCCCAGCGACACCGTGCTGGTGTTCATGCACCCGATCGGCGGCGGCGCCTACCTGCCGATGATCAACGCGCTGGCCCGCGCCGGCCACCACGTCATCTACTGCAACAGCCGGTTTCGCGGCACCGACTCCGCGCTGCTGATGGAGAAGGTGGTCGAGGACCTCGGCGAATGCATCAAGGACGCCAAGAACCGCCTCGGCTATCGGAAGGTGGTGCTGGCCGGTTGGAGCGGCGGCGGCTCGCTGTCGGTGTTCTACCAACAGCAGGCACAGCACGCGACCATCACCTCCAGCCCGTCCGGCGACGGCCCTGACCTGACCCAGCTGGAGCTGCCGGCCGCCGACGGCATCATGCTGCTGGCCGCACACATCGCCCGGCACGGCACCCTGACCGAATGGCTGGACGCGTCCATCCTCGACGAATCCGACCCCACCAAACGCGATCCCGAGCTCGACCTCTACAACCCAGACAACCCCAACCAGCCGCCTTACACCGAGGAGTTCCTGGCGCGTTACCGGCAGGCCCAGATCGACCGCAACCGGCGCATCACGGCCTGGGTGCACCAGAAGCTGGACGAGCTGAAGGCCGCTGGGCGCCCCGACGACGAGTTCTGTTTCGTCGTGCACGGCACCATGGCCGACCCACGCTGGCTGGACCCGACGGTCGATCCCAACGAGCGCAAACCGGGAACCTGCTACCTGGGCGACCCGCAGGTGGTGAACATGAGCCCGGTCGGGCTGGCCCGCTACTCCACGCTGCGCGGCTGGCTCTCCCAGTGGAGTTACGACGAAGCCCGCGGCGACGGCGTGGCGTGCGGCAAGGACCTTGCGATCCCCGCCCTGGTCATCGGTAACCTGGGCGACGATGCATGCACACCCAGCCACACCCGGCGGCTCTTCGAGGCGATCGGGCACCCGGATAAGGAGATGCACGAAATCCACGGCGCCACCCACTATTACGCCGGCCCCGACCAGCGCGACAAGCTGCGCGAGGCCGTCGACATCGTGACCGACTGGCTCCAACGCCACGACTTCGCGGGGCCTGAATGACCGGAGCCCTGGACGGCATCAGAGTGCTCGAACTGGGCACCCTGATCGCCGGTCCCATGGTCGGCCGCCTGCTGGGCGACATGGGCGCCGACGTCATCAAGATCGAACCGCCGGGTGCCCCGGACCCGCTGCGCACCTGGGGCCAGGCCGAGGTCGACGGGCACCATGTCTTCTGGACCGTGCACGCCCGCAACAAACGCGCCGTCACCCTCGACCTACGCAAACCGCAAGGCCGCCAACTGTTCCTCGAACTCGTCGAGAAATCCGACATCGTGGTGGAGAACTTCCGTCCGGGCACGCTGGAAAAGTGGAACCTGGGCTACGAGGTGTTGTCCGAACGCAATCCGGGCATCATCCTGGTCCGGGTGTCCGGGTACGGGCAGACCGGGCCCGACGCGCACAAGGCCGGCTACGCCTCGGTGGCCGAGGCGGCCAGCGGACTGCGGCACCTCAACGGCTTTCCCGGCGGCCCGCCGCCGCGCCTGGCGCTGTCGCTCGGCGACACCCTGGCAGGTATGTTCGGCGCGCAGGGCGCGCTGGCCGCGCTGTACCGGCGCAGTGTCACCGGCAAAGGCCAGGTGGTCGACGTCGCGCTCACCGAATCCTGTTTGGCTGTGCAGGAATCCACCATTCCGGATTACGACGTCGGCGGCGTGGTGCGTGGCCCGTCGGGCACCCGGCTGGAGGGCATTGCGCCGTCCAACATCTACCGCAGCGCCGACGGATCCTGGGTGGTGATCGCAGCCAATCAGGACACCGTGTTCGCTCGGCTGTGCAAGGCGATGGACCGCCCGGAGCTCGCCACCGACGAGCGATTCGCCACCCACACCGCCCGCGGCCGCAACCAGGACGAGCTGGACGCCATCATCGGAGCCTGGGCCGCGCAGCGCCAACCCGATGACATCATCGAAACCCTCTCTGCCGCAGGCGTGATCGCGGGACCGATCAACACCGTCGCCGAGGTGGTCAACGACCCGCAGCTGCAGGCCCGCGGCATGCTGGTGCCGCACCACGACGAGCGGATCGGACGCGACGTGCTGGGGCCCGGGATCGTTCCGGTGCTCTCCGAGTCCCCCGGCCGGGTGCGCACCGCCGGCCCGGCCCGGCCCGGCCAGCACAACGCCGACGTCTACACCGGGCTGCTCGGCAAGACCGATGCGGAGCTCGAGACCCTGCAGAACGGGGAGGTGCTGTGACCCACATCGACATTCGCGAAGTAGCGCTGCGCGACGGACTGCAGATCGAGCAGCCGATCCCGTTGTCGGCCAAGCTGGAACTGCTCGCCGCGGTGGCGAAAACCGGGGTGCGCGAAGTCGAGGCCACCGCCTTCGTCTCCCCCACCAAGGTGCCGTCGATGGCCGACGCGGCCGAACTGGCCGCCGAGCTGTACAACTTCCCCGGCATCGAATTCTCCGCACTGGTTGCCAGCCCGAACGGCGCGAAACGCGCAATCGCCGCCGGCTTCAGGTCGATCGAGTACGTGGTGGCCGCCGACGACACGTTCAGCATGAGGAACGTCGGCCGCACCAGCACCGAGGCAACCGATCAGATCAGTGAGATCGTCGCCATCGCACACGGCAACGACGTCAGTGTCGAGGTCATCGTCGCCACCGCGTGGGACTCGCCGTTCGAAGGCCCCACTCCCCCGCAGCGGGTACTGGACATCGCTACCGCCGCCCGCGACCAGGGCGTGGACCGGTTCTCGATCGCCGACACCATCGGCACCGCGACCCCTGGCCGGGTGAGTTCGCTCATCTCGCAACTACTTCCGATCATCGGGGACCTGCCGTTGGGCGGACACTTCCACAACACCCGCGGCTCCGGGCTGGCCAGCGCCTACGCGGCGGTCACCGCCGGCGTGACCCGGCTGGACGCGTCGGTCGGCGGGCTGGGCGGTTGCCCGTTCGCGCCCGGCGCCACCGGCAACATCGCCACCGAGGATCTGGTGTACCTGCTGACCGACAGCGGCTACACGGTCGACGTCGACCTGCAGGCCGCCATCGCCGCGGCGCGGGTCGCGAAAGAAGCCGTCGGTCACGACCTACCGAGCGCTCTGCTACGCGCGGGAGACCGGATCCGCAGCTGATGCCCGCAGAACTGCTGAGCGCCAAAGGGCGGCAGACCCGCCAAGCCATCGAGCTGGCCGCTCGAAAGCTGTTCGCCGAACGCGGTTTTCACGGTACCACGTTGGCCGACATCACCTCGGCCGCGGGCAAGTCGCCGGCGGTGTTCTACCGTTATTTCACCGATAAGGAAGACCTGCTGGCCGGCCTGGCCGAATCGTTTCTGCACGAGGTGGTCGAACCGTCCGGGTGGGCGGTACCCCTACCCGAGTCACCGGCCGACGACGCGTTCTTCACCTCGGTGGTCACCGGATACTGGAGCATGTTCAAGCAGAACATCGGCATCATGATCGCCGTCGCGCAGCTGGCCACCACCCAGCCACGATTCGCGCACGTGCAGAACGAATTCCGGCGTTTTGGTATGGACATCGTGGCCGCCTCGGTCCGCCGCGCCCAAGAACAGGGCCACGCAACCGAACTCAACCCGGAGCACACCGCCGCGGCCATCGCGCTGCTGTTCGAGAACTTCACCACCGTATTCGTCGGCAAGCCCGATCCCCAGAAAGGCCTGGGCGTGACCATCACCGACGAGGACGCGATCGCCCTGCTGTCCCGAATCTGGCAGAAGACGCTGTACGGAAACTAAGGAGTAATCAACGTGGATTTCACTCTGCCCGAACATCTTCCGGGCCTGCTGGCCGAGATGGACGAGTTCATCGAGACCGAGATCAAGCCGCTGGAACGCGAGAACATCCAGTACTTCGACCACCGTCGGGAGAATGCCCGCACCGACTGGGACAACGGTGGTATCCCGCGCCGCGAGTGGGAGGACCTGCTCGGTGAAATGCGCCGGCGCGCCGACAAGGCGGGCTGGCTGCGTTACGGCCTGCCGTCGCAGTTCGGCGGCCGCGACGGCAGCAACATCGATATGGCGGTCATCCGGGAACACCTGGCGCACAAGGGACTCGGGCTGCACAACGACCTGCAGGACGAGTCCTCGATCGTCGGCAACTTCCCGCAGGTCATCATGATGGACCGGTTCGGCACCGACGCCCAGAAAAAGGAATGGACCGAGGCGCTGATCACCGGCCAACGATCGATGGCGTTCGGCCTGACCGAACCCGACCACGGATCGGATGCCACCTGGCTGGAGACCACCGCGGTGCGTGACGGCGACAGTTGGGTTATCAACGGCGCCAAGCGTTTCAACACCGGCGTGCATCGCGCCACCCACGACCTGGTGTTCGCCCGCACCTCCGGTGAGCCGGGCCAGGCCCGGGGCATCACGGCGTTCCTGGTGCCCTGTGACACCCCGGGCTTCACCATCCCGTTTTATTGGTGGACGTTCAACATGCCGACCGACCACGCCGAAGTCGAGCTGAACGACGTCCGGGTGCCCGGCGACGCGGTGCTCGGCGAGGTGGACCGCGGTCTGGAGGTTGGCCAGACCTTCCTGCACGAGAACAGGATTCGCCAAGCGGCCAGCAGCCTGGGGGCAGCCCAGTACTGCATCGACCGTGCCGTGTCCTACGCCGGCGAACGCATCGTGTTCGGTAAACCGCTGGCGGTGAACCAGGCGGTGCAGTGGCCGCTGGTCGAGTTGCAGACCGAGGCGCAGATGGTGCGATTGCTGGTCTATTACGCCGCAACACAATTGGACCAGAATCACCACATGGAGGTCTCCGACAAGGTATCCATGGCAAACTACCGTGCCAATCGACTGGTGTGCGACGCAGCCGACCGGGCCATGCAGGTGCTCGGCGGCATCGGCTACAGCCGACACGAGCAACTCGAACACATCTACCGCCACCACCGCCGCTACCGCATCACCGAGGGCGCCGAAGAGATCCAGATTCGCCGGGTTGCCCAGCGGCTGTTCAAGTTCGGCAAAAAGTGACGCTGGCCGACAGCCTGAGCACCTTGCTCACCGAGGTCACGGGCCGCCAGGTGAGAATCGACAACCTGCGGGTGCTGACCGGCGGGGCCAGCCGCACCACCTGGGCCTTCGATGCCGTCACCGACACCGACCGGCGCGCGCTGATCCTGCGCACCGGCCCGCCCGACGACATCCACGCCGGCATGGAACTGGAGGCCCGGGTCCAGGCCGCCGCGGCAGCCGCGGGGGCGCCCGTCCCGCACGTCCTGGTCGCCGACGATTCGGTTGCCGCCCTTGGCAATCCGTACCTGATCTGCGAGGAGATCAAGGGCGAGACGATCGTCCGGCGCATCCAGCGAGCGCTCGAAGATCCGCAGCGGCTGCTGCGCCAGTGCGCCCAGGCCATCGCGGCGATCCACCGCGCCGACCCCGCGATCCCCGGTTTGACCCGCGAAGATCCGATCGAGCATTCCCGACGGCAGCTCGACGACATGGGCGACACCACCGCCACTTTCGAGTGGGCGTTTCGCTGGTTGGACGCCCACCGGCCGCCGCCCACCCCGACGGTGTTGGTGCACGGCGACTTCCGGATGGGCAACCTGATCGTCGACGGATCCGACCTGGCCGCGGTACTGGACTGGGAACTGGTACACCTCGGTGAGGCCTACGAGGACCTGGCCTGGTTCTGCGTGCGCGCCTGGCGCTTCGGCGCTCCCGCCGGCCGCGGCGCCGGCGGGCTGGGCAGCATCGAGACTTTCCTGCGCAGCTACGAGGAGGCCGGCGCGACGACGGTCGACCGGGCGGCGTTTCACTGGTGGCTGGTGCTGGCGACGCTGCGCTGGGGAATCATCTGCCGGTATCAGGCCGAGCGCCACCTGAGCGGGCAGACCCGCTCGGTGGAGCTGGCCACCATCGGACGCCGGGTATGCGAGAACGAATGGGACCTGCTCGACCTGCTCGCGGAGGTCCCATCGTGAACCTGCACGGCCGGCCCACCGCGGCCGAACTCGTCGCCGCCGTCGCCGAATTCCTGGAGACCGACGTACGGGAGGCGACCACCGGCCAGGTCAACTTTCACGCCCGGGTGGCCGCCAACGCGCTACGCATGGTCGAGAGAGAACTGCGTGAGCCGGACGATTCGGACGTGCGGGTAGCGCTGGACCGCCTTGGATACCCCGATGAGGCGGCGCTGGCCGCCGCCATCCGCGCCGGCGAACTGGACGGCCGCGACGCGGACGTCACCGCCTGCCTGCGCACACTGGTACGCCACCGACTGGCCGCCGCCCACCCCGGATACGACAAGGAGCAACCATGACGGTCCTGGAAACGGCCGACCGGCTGTTCAGCGCGATCGAAGAGGGCGACAAGGCCGCGGTCGCGAACATGTGGAGCGACGACGTCACCGTGTGGCGCACCGGCCGCCGCCCCGAGCTGGTCGACGACAAGCCGCGGGCGCTACGGGTGATCAATTGGTTCATCTCAGCCACCACGCAGCGCGCCTACCAGATCCTGGACCGGGAGGTCTTCGACAACGGATTCGTCCAGCAGCACATCCTGCGCGCCACCGGGCTCACCGGTCAGGCGATCGCGATGCGGGTTTGCATCGTGATCAAGTTGGACACAGATGGTCTTATCAACCGAATCGACGAGTACTTCGACCCCGAAGAGCTCGCCCCGCTACTGGACCGGGATCCAAGATGACGACGCTGGAAACACTGCTCGCCGACCCCGACACCGTCGGCACCTGGGCGTTGCTGCCCGAGAAGTCCACCATCGGCTTCAAGATCAAGAACATGTGGGGGCTGGTGCCGGTCAAGGGCAAGTTCACCGAGTTCAGCGGCGCCGGCGAACTCACCGGCACCGGCGCGGTCAACGGCCGCATCGACATCCAGGTCGCGTCGCTGCACACCGGCATCGGACTCCGCGACAAACACCTACTGTCCGCCGACTTCTTCGACGCCGAACGCTTCCCGACGATCGCGGTCGTTGTCACCGACCTGAGCCCGGGGCCCGGAAAGGCCGCCGAAGTGAAGTCCGAGTTCACCATCAAGGGCGTCACCGAACCGGTGACGCTGCCGGCGACCGTCACCGAGCACGACGACGGATCGGTGCGTATCACCGGCCGCGGCGACATCGACCGAACCCGCTTCGACCTGGACTGGAACAAATTCGGTGTGATGGCCGAGACGGTCACCGTGTCGGCCGAAGCCGTCTTCGTGCGGTCGTCCAGCGGCGCGTGAATTACCATCTGCACGTGCCCGACTCGAGCAGCCCCCTGAAGATCCTCGTCTACAGCAGCAACGCGCAGACCCGCCAAGCAGTGATGCAGGCGCTGGGTAAACGGCTGCATCCGGATCTGCCGGAGTTGAGCTATGTGGAAGTCGCCACCGGCCCGATGGTGATCCGCACAATGGACGAAGGCGGCATCGACCTGGCCATCCTGGACGGGGAGGCTACGCCCACGGGTGGCATGGGAATCGCCAAGCAACTCAAGGACGAGCTGTCGAACTGTCCGCCGATCCTGGTACTCACCGGCCGTCCCGACGACGCGTGGCTGGCCAGCTGGTCTCGGGCCGAAGCGGCGGTGCCGCATCCGCTGGACCCGATCGTGCTGGGCCGCGCGGTACTGAGCCTGTTGCGCGCACCCGCCCTCTGACCAGGCGGTCAGCCCCGGAGTTGGATCTTTTCCTCGGCTTCGGGAGCTTCGGCCTGCGCCTGGTGGAACTCTCCCGGCTCGATCTCCGGGCGCAGTCGCAGCACCGATTCCTCGGCTGCCGAGTCTTCTGATTCCTTACCGGCCCGCTTGGCGCCGGCCGCCCGCAGCGGTGACACCGGGATGCCGGAGGCGCCCGCGGCTGCGGAGGCCGCCGCGGCCCCGACTCCCGGAGCCGCCGCGGCGGCGATGTCGGACGCCGCGCTGGGCAGCACGCTCATCGCCGGGATTTCCGGCGTCTCCGAAGCCGCGGTTTCTTCCGTCGCGACGGCTTCCTCGGACTTTTCGGAGGACTCTTCGGCCTTAGTGGGTTCGGCGGACTTCGCGGGTTCCTTGGACTGGGTCGGCATCGACGGGCTGTCGCCGAGCAGCCCGGCCATCGCCACGCCACCCATCGCCAGCGGCATCATGCTGAAGCCCCCGACACCCGAGCTCGCGACGCCGGTGTTGGCGGTGGTGGCACTCACGGCGCCGGCGTCTGCGGGGGCTACCGCGTTGCCGGCGGTGTAGGCGCCGGGATCGCCGCTGGTGTAGCTGGCCGGGGCCAGACCCGCGTCGGTGCTCCCCGCCCCACCGGCGGTGGTGGCCGCACCGCCGTCGGCGCTTCCCCCGCCGCCGGCCGCACCGCCGGCACCGCCGGCGCTCATCGGTCCCGCCCCGGTCGCGGCGCCAGCAGCCGCACCGCGCCGTTACCCGCGCCGGAGTTGGCCAGGCCGGCCAATCCCCGGCCAGGCCGCTGGTCAGCGCCGGGAAGCTCTGCAGCACGGTCTGCCACGGCACCACCTGCGCGGCCGCCGCCGCGGCGTCGGCGTAATACCCGGCCATGGCGGTGACGTCGGCGGCCCACATCTCCTCGTAAATGCTCTCGGCCAGCGCGATCAACGGCGCGTTCTGGCCGAACAGGTTCGTCATCACCAAGTTCACGAACGCATTGCGGTTGGCGTCCACCGCACTCGGATGGACAACGGCCGCGCGGGCTGCCTCGAAGGCGCTGACCACCGATCGCGCCTGTCCCGCCGCACCCATTGACTGCGACGCCGCCGCGGCCAGCCAGCCCGCGTAGGGAGCGGCGGCGGCTGCCATGGCCGCGGCTGCCGGTCCCTGCCATGCCTGTCCGGCCAGGTTGGAGATCACCGAACCGAACGACTCGGCGGCGGTACTCAACTCTGCGGCCAGACCGTCCCACGCCGCGGCGGCCTGCAACATCGGCCCACTGCCGGCGCCCATGAACATCTTCGGGGAGATGATCTCCGGCGGCTGCGTGAAAAAACTCACAGTTCGCGTCCTCCCAGATCGGCCGACGGCGCTCGCGACCTCGCAAATCGCCCCCGCTACAGTCTGCTTGTAAGGGTAACAACAACCGCTCCACGCGTCTGGCGGTCGCCGGAATCAGCGATATTTTGCCTGGCTGGGTATCAAAAACCGGCCGTCTGGACAGCGGCTTGGCGGTTGCCCGCCGGGCCGTGCGGCGCCGCCGCGAACCGCCACCGAACCCGGGCGACCCCGCGGTGTCTATGAGCTTGACCCCGGGCATGTGCTCGGGCGGTCGCGCGACTATGTTGAAGGTCACTGTGACGGCCCACAAGCCCGGTCCGTCACTACAGCCCAATCACCCGCTTGCCCGCCCGCGCTGGCGGCCCGTACGGACGGATCGTGGCGCGAGTTGAACGCCTACATACCCATCCTGGTGCTCGCGGCAGTTGCCGCGGCGTTTGCCATCGGCTCGGTCTTCCTGGCCAGCATCACCGGGCCGACCCGTTTCAACAGGTCGAAGCTGGCGGCCTACGAATGCGGGATCGAGCCGACGGACAGCCCGGTCAGCGGTCCGCACGCGGCCAGCGGTCAGCGTTTCCCGATCAAGTACTACCTGACCGCGATGTTGTTCATCGTGTTCGACATCGAGATCGTGTTCCTCTATCCGTGGGCGGTCAGCTTCGATTCGCTGGGAGTTTTCGCGCTCGTCGAAATGCTGGTTTTCATGTTGACGGTTTTCGTGGCCTACGCCTATGTGTGGCGCCGCGGCGGCCTGACGTGGGATTGAGGTAGGACGTGGGAATCGAAGAACAGCTTCCCGGTGGGATCCTGCTGTCCACGGTGGAGAAGGTGGCGGGCTACGTCCGCAAGAACTCGCTGTGGCCGGCGACGTTCGGGCTGGCCTGTTGTGCGATCGAGATGATGGCGACCGCCGGCCCGAGGTTCGACATCGCCCGGTTCGGAATGGAGCGGTTCTCGGCGACGCCGCGACAAGCCGACCTGATGATCGTCGCGGGCCGGGTGAGCCAGAAGATGGCGCCGGTGCTGCGCCAGATCTACGACCAGATGGCCGAGCCGAAGTGGGTGCTGGCCATGGGCGTGTGCGCCTCGTCGGGCGGAATGTTCAACAACTACGCGATCGTGCAGGGCGTCGACCACATCGTCCCGGTGGACATCTACCTGCCCGGCTGCCCGCCGCGGCCCGAGATGCTGCTGCACGCAATACTCAAGCTGCACGACAAGATTCAGGAAATGCCGCTGGGGGTCAACCGCGAGCGCGCCATCGCCGAAGCCGAAGAGGCGGCGATGGCGGCCCGGCCCACCATCGAGATGCGCGGGCTGCTGCGATGAGCTCACCGGACAAGGATCCGCAGGGCGCGGCGGTCACCCCGGGCGTCCAGGTGCCGGTGGGCGGCGAGGTGATCGACGTCCGCCGCGGCATGTTCGGCGTGTCCGGCACCGGCGACACCTCCGGTTACGGCCGGCTGGTTCGCAAAGTGACACTGCCCGGCGGCAGCCCACGGCCCTACGGCAGCTACTTCGACGACATCGCCGATCGACTGAGCGAGGCGCTGTCGCGCGACGGCGTCGAGTTCGACGAGGCGATCGAGAAGGTGGTGGTCGACCGCGACGAGCTCACCCTGCACGTGCACCGGGATCGGCTGGTAGAGGTCGCCCAGCGCCTGCGCGACGAACCGGAGCTGCGCTTCGAACTGTGCATGGGCGTCAACGGCGTGCACTACCCGCACGAGACCGGCCGCGAACTGCACGCCGTCTACCCGCTGAAGTCGATCACGCACAACCGCCGGCTGCGACTGGAAGTGTCGGCGCCGGACAGTGATCCGCACATTCCTTCGCTGTTCGCCGTCTACCCGACCAACGACTGGCACGAGCGCGAGACGTACGACTTCTTCGGCATCATCTTCGACGGGCACCCGTCGCTGACCCGGATCGAGATGCCCGACGACTGGCACGGGCATCCGCAACGCAAGGACTACCCGTTGGGCGGTATCCCGGTCGAATACAAGGGCGCGCAGATTCCTCCGCCCGACGAGCGGAGGGGTTACAACTGATGAGCACCACCGAAACTCTCGTCGTCGCCGGCGGTCAGGACTGGGACAAGGTCGTCGACGCCGCACGCAACGCCGACCCCGGCGAACGCATCGTCGTCAACATGGGCCCGCAGCACCCGTCCACCCACGGGGTGCTGCGGCTGATCCTCGAAATCGAGGGCGAGACGGTCACCGAGGCCCGCTGCGGAATCGGCTACCTGCACACCGGAATCGAGAAGAACCTCGAATACCGGTACTGGACGCAGGGCGTCACCTTCGTCACCCGAATGGATTACCTCTCACCGTTTTTCAACGAAACCGCGTACTGCCTGGGCGTGGAGAAGCTGCTCGGCATCACCGAGCAGATCCCGGAGCGGGTCAACGTCATCCGGGTGATGATGATGGAGCTCAACCGGATCTCCTCGCACCTGGTCGCGCTGGCGACCGGCGGGATGGAGCTGGGCGCGATGACGCCGATGTTCGTCGGCTTCCGGGGCCGCGAAGTGATCCTGACCCTGTTCGAGAAGATCACCGGCCTGCGGATGAACAGCGCCTACATCCGGCCCGGCGGCCTGGCGCAGGACCTGCCGCCCGGCGGGGCCGACGACGTCGCCGAAGCCCTCGTACAACTCCGCAAAATCCTGCGCGAGATGGGCGACCTGCTCAACGAGAACGCGATCTGGAAGGCCCGTACCGAAGACGTCGGATACCTCGATCTGACCGGTTGTATGGCCCTGGGCATCACCGGCCCGATCCTGCGCGCCACCGGTCTGCCCTACGACCTGCGCAAGAACGAGCCGTACTGCGGCTACCAGGACTACGAGTTCGACGTGATCACCGAAGACACCTGTGATGCGTACGCGCGCTACATCATTCGCGTCAAGGAGATGTGGGAGTCGATCAAGATCGTCGAACAGTGCCTGGACAAGCTGCGGCCCGGCCCGACGATGGTCGAGGACCGCAAGATCGCTTGGCCCGCAGACCTTTACGTGGGCCCCGACGGAATGGGTAACTCCCCTGAGCACATCGCCAAGATCATGGGCAGCTCGATGGAAGCGCTGATCCACCACTTCAAGCTGGTGACCGAGGGCATCCGCGTTCCGGCCGGACAGGTCTACACGGCGGTGGAATCCCCGCGCGGCGAACTCGGCGTGCACATGGTCAGCGACGGGGGCACCCGGCCCTACCGGGTGCACTATCGCGACCCTTCCTTCACCAATCTGCAGTCGGTGGCGGCGATGTGTGAAGGCGGGATGGTGGCCGACCTGATCACCGCGGTCGCCAGCATCGACCCCGTGATGGGCGGGGTGGACCGGTGAGCGCGCCGTCCGCGTCGAACAGCGGCGAGCGGGTCTTCATCCGGCTCGGGCCTCCCCCGTCGGAACCCAACCAGTTCGTGGTGGAGGGCGCCCCGGAGTCGTATGCGCCGGAGGTGCAGGCGCGACTGGAACTCGAGGCCAAGGAGATCATCGCCAAGTACCCGAACAAGCGGTCGGCGTTGCTGCCGCTGCTGCACCTGGTGCAGGGCGAGGACTCCTACATCACCCCGGCCGGAATGGAGTTCTGCGCGCAGCAACTAGACCTGACCGGCGCCGAGGTATCGGCGGTGGCCAGCTTCTACACCATGTATCGGCGCGGTCCCACCGGTGACTACTTCGTGGGTGTCTGCACCAATACGCTGTGCGCGGTGATGGGCGGCGACGCAATCTTCGACGACCTCAAGGAATACCTCGGCATCGGCAACGACGAGACCACCCCCGACGGATCGGTCACGCTGCAGCACATCGAATGCAACGCCGCCTGCGATTTCGCGCCGGTGGTGATGGTCAACTGGGAGTTCTACGACAATCAGACCACCGAGTCGGCGCGCCGGCTCGTCGACTCGCTGCGGTCCGGTGAGCCGGTGCCCCCCACCCGCGGGGCGCCGCTGTGCAAGTTCCGCGAGACCTCGCGCATCCTGGCCGGTCTGCGCGACGAACGCCCCGACGAAGGCCAGGGTGGGGCCGGCGCGGCCACCCTGGCCGGCCTGCGGGTGGCACAGGACAACGATATGCAGGCACCCCCCGTTCCGGGCAGCGCGCCGGAAGGCAAAGCATGACAACACCTTTGACGCCGGTCATCAGCCGGTACTGGGACGACCCCGAGTCGTGGTCGCTGGCGACCTACGAACGTCATGACGGCTACCAGGCCATGAAGAAGGCCCTGGCAATGGACCCCGACGACGTGATCACGACGGTCAAGGACTCCGGACTGCGCGGTCGCGGCGGTGCGGGATTCTCCACCGGCACCAAGTGGTCGTTCATCCCGCAGGGCGACTCCGGCGCCGCCGCCAAGCCGCACTACCTGGTGGTCAACGCCGACGAGTCCGAACCCGGTACGTGCAAAGACATTCCGCTGATGCTGGCCACGCCGCACGTGCTGGTGGAAGGCGTGATAATCGCCTCCTACGCGATCCGGGCCAGCCACGCGTTCATCTACGTGCGCGGCGAGGTGGTACCGGTGTTGCGCCGGCTGCAGAACGCGGTGGCCGAGGCCTACGCCGCCGGTTATCTGGGCCGCGACATCGGCGGCTCCGGTTTCGACCTGGAGCTGGTGGTGCACGCCGGCGCCGGCGCCTACATCTGCGGCGAGGAGACCGCGCTGCTGGACTCGCTGGAAGGCCGCCGCGGCCAGCCCCGGCTGCGGCCACCCTTCCCCGCCGTCGCCGGCCTCTACGGCTGCCCGACGGTGATCAACAACGTGGAGACCATCGCCAGCGTCCCGTCGATCATCCGCAACGGCGTCGACTGGTTCCGCTCCATGGGCACCGAAAAGTCACCGGGCTTCACGCTGTATTCGCTGTCCGGGCACGTCACCCGGCCCGGCCAGTACGAGGCGCCGCTGGGAATCACGCTGCGCGAGTTGCTCGATTACGCCGGCGGCGTGCGGGCCGGGCACCGGCTCAAGTTCTGGACCCCGGGCGGGTCGTCCACGCCGCTGCTGACCGACGAACATCTCGACGTCCCACTGGATTACGAAGGAGTCGGCGGGGTCGGCTCGATGCTGGGCACCAAAGCTTTGGAGATCTTCGACGAGACCACCTGCGTGGTGCGGGCGGTGCGGCGCTGGACCGAGTTCTACAAGCACGAGTCCTGCGGCAAGTGCACACCGTGCCGCGAAGGCACCTTCTGGCTGGACAAGATCTACGCACGACTGGAAAACGGCCAGGGCACCCGCGAAGACCTCGACAAGCTGTTGGACATCTCCGACGCGATACTCGGAAAGTCGTTCTGCGCGTTGGGCGATGGCGCCGCCAGCCCGGTGATGTCCTCGATCAAGTTTTTCCGCGACGAATACCTCGCCCATGTCGAAAGAGGCGGATGCCCGTTCGACCCCCGAGACTCCATGCTCTCGCCGGACGGAAAGGCGTGACCTGCCGATGACCACGACTTCTGATGCGACCGACAAGACCGGCGAGGCGACCCCGCCGGACATGGTGTCGCTGACCATCGACGGCGTCGAAATCAGTGTTCCCAAAGGCACTTTGGTGATCCGCGCGGCTGAGCTGATGGGGATTCAGATTCCCCGGTTCTGCGACCACCCGCTGCTCGACCCGGTCGGCGCGTGCCGGCAGTGCCTGGTGGAGGTGGAGGGCCAGCGCAAGCCGATGGCGTCGTGCACCACGGTGTGCACCGACGACATGCAGGTGCACACCCAGCTCACCTCGCCGGCCGCCGATAAGGCCCAGCACGGCGTGATGGAACTGCTGCTGATCAATCACCCGCTGGACTGTCCGATGTGCGACAAGGGCGGTGAATGCCCGTTGCAGAACCAGGCGATGTCCAACGGCCGCGCGGAATCTCGCTTCACCGACACCAAGCGCACCTTCGCCAAGCCGATCAACATATCCTCGCAGGTGCTGCTGGACCGGGAGCGGTGCATCCTGTGCGCCCGCTGCACCCGGTTCTCCGACCAGATCGCCGGTGACCCGTTCATCGACATGCAGGAGCGCGGCGCGCTGCAGCAGGTCGGCATCTACGCCAACGAGCCGTTCGACTCCTACTTCTCCGGCAACACCGTGCAAATCTGCCCGGTGGGCGCGTTGACCGGGATGTCCTACCGGTTCCGGGCCCGTCCCTTCGACCTGGTGTCCAGCCCGAGCGTGTGCGAGCACTGCGCGGGTGGCTGCGCCGAGCGCACCGACCATCGACGCGGCAAGGTGATGCGCCGGTTGGCCGGCGACGACCCCGAAGTCAACGAGGAATGGATCTGCGACAAGGGCCGCTGGGCGTTCACCTACGCGACCCAACCCGACGTCCTCACCACGCCGCTGATCCGCGACGCCGACGGGACGCTGCAGCCCGCGTCGTGGTCGCACGCGATCGTGGCCGCGGTGCAGGGACTCGACGCGGCCCGCGGCAACACCGGGGTTCTGGTCGGCGGCCGGGTCACCTGGGAAGACGCCTACGCCTACGCAAAGTTCGCGCGAATTGTGTTGGGCACCAACGACATCGACTTCCGCGCCCGACCCTTCTCGGCCGAGGAGGCCGACTTCCTGGCGGCGCACGTCGCCGGGCGGCCGGTCACCGTCAGCTTCTCCGACCTGGAGACCGCCCCGGTGGTGCTGCTGGTCGGGTTCGAGCCCGAGGAAGAGTCGCCGTCGGTGTTCCTGCGGTTGCGAAAGGCCGCCCGCAAGAACGGTGTTCCGGTCTACGGGGTGGCGCCGTTCGCCACCCGCGCCCTGGCCAAGATGTCCGGCCGGCTGCTGCGCACCGCGCCCGGCGCCGAGCCCGCCACGCTGGACGGCTTGACCGACGGCGAGGTGGGAGAGCTGCTGCGCAAACCCGGCGCGGTCATCATGGTCGGGGAGCGTCTGGCCACTGTTCCCGGCGGCCTGACGGCCGCGGCCCGACTGGCCGAGGCCACCGGCGCCCGGCTGGCCTGGGTGCCCCGGCGCGCCGGTGAGCGGGGCGCGCTGGAAGCCGGCGCGCTGCCCGGCCTGTTGCCGGGCGGTCGCCCCGTCGCCGACGACGCCGCCCGGGCACAGGTCCTCGCCGCGTGGCACGTGGACGAATTGCCTACCGCGCCAGGGCGGGACGCCGACGGCATCCTGGCCGCCGCCGCCGACGGCACCCTGGGTGCGCTGCTGGTGGGCGGCATCGAGCCCGGCGACTTCGCCGATCCCGAGGCGGTGCTGGGCGCACTCGATGCGGCGCCGTTCGTGGTCAGCTTGGAGTTGCGGCACAGCGAGGTCACCGAACGCGCCGACGTGGTGTTCCCGGTGGCGCCGACCACGCAGAAGCCGGGCGCGTTCGTCAACTGGGAAGGCCGCTACCGCGGCTTCGAACCGGTGTTCCGTGGCACCACCGTGCAGGCCGGCCAATCCGATCACCGGGTGCTCGACACGCTGGCCGACGAGATGGGCATCTACCTCGGCTGCGCCTCGGTGGAGTCGGCCCGCGAAGAACTGGCGGCGCTGGGTACCTGGGACGGTGAACGCCCGGCCGGGCCGTCGGTCCAGGCCGCAGCGCCCGCCCAGCCCGGCGCCGGCGAAGCGGTGCTGACCGGCTGGCGGTTGCTGCTCGACGCCGGCCGCGGCCAGGACGGCGAACCGCATCTGGCCGGAACCGCGCGCCAACCCGAGGTGCGGCTGTCGCCGGACACCGCGGCCGAGATCGGCGCCGCCGACGGTGAACCCGTCACGGTCAGCACCCCGCGCGGCTCGATCACATTGCCGCTCAACATCACCGACATGCCCGACCGGGTGGTGTGGTTGCCGTTGAACTCGCCCGGCTCGGCGGTACACCGGCAACTGGGCGTGACCGCAGGCAGCGTGGTGAAGATCGGGGCGAAATCATGAACGGCTTGACCGCTTTCGGGCACGATCCGTGGTGGCTGGTGGTCGGCAAGACCCTGGCCATCTTCGTGTTCCTGATGCTTAACGTGCTGGTGGCGATCCTGCTCGAGCGGAAGATCCTGGGCTGGATGCAGTTGCGGCCCGGCCCCAACCGGGTCGGCCCGTGGGGCACCCTGCAGAGCCTGGCCGACGGAATCAAGCTGGCGCTCAAGGAAAGCATCACTCCCGGCGGCGTCGACTGGTTCGTCTACTTCGCCGCACCGGCCATCTCGGCGATCCCGGCGTTCACCGCGTTCGCGTTCATCCCGTTCGGCCCCGAGGTGTCGGTCTTCGGCCACTGGACACCGTTGCAGCTCACCGACCTTCCGGTCGCGGTGCTGTTCATCCTGGGGCTCTCGGCGATCGGCGTGTACGGCATCGTACTGGGCGGCTGGGCGTCCGGCTCCACCTACCCGCTGCTGGGCGGGGTGCGATCGACCGCCCAGGTCATCTCCTACGAGGTGGCGATGGGGCTGTCGTTCGCCGCGGTGTTCCTCTACGCCGGCTCCATGTCGACGTCGCAGATCGTGGCCAGCCAGGACCGGGTCTGGTACGTCTTCCTGCTGCTCCCGTCGTTCATCATCTACCTGATCTCGATGGTCGGCGAAACCAACCGGGCACCCTTCGACCTGCCCGAGGCCGAAGGCGAGCTGGTCGCCGGCTTCCACACCGAGTACTCGTCGCTGAAGTTCGCGATCTTCATGCTCGCCGAGTACGTCAACATGATGACCGTGTCGTCCCTGGCCACCGTCATGTTCTTCGGCGGCTGGCATGCCCCGTGGCCGCTGAACATGTGGGACGGCGCCAACTCCGGCTGGTGGCCGGTGCTCTGGTTCACCGCCAAGATGTGGACCTTCCTGTTCATCTACTTCTGGCTGCGCGCCAGCCTGCCCCGGTTCCGCTACGACCAGTTCATGTCGCTGGGCTGGAAGTTGCTGATCCCGGTCTCGCTGGTGTGGATCATGATCGCCGCCGTCGTCCGCACCCTGCGCAACCAGGGCTACCAGCATTGGACGGTGGTCCTGGTGATCAGCAGCCTCGTCGTCGGCGCGCTGCTGTTGGCGACGCTGCGCAAACCGTTCAGCGCACCGAGCCCCAGGGCGCGCGCCCGCCAGCGCCGCCAGCAGCTCGAGGAGCGCGGCAGCACCGAACCGGCGTTCCCGGTGCCGCCGCTGCCGCTGAAGAAACTCGAACAGCCGATCGGCGCGAGCAAGGAGAAGGCACGTGGCTAACCCACTCCGGCGTCCGTTGGACGCCCTGGCCGGATTCGGCGTGACATTCAGCTCGATGTTCAAAAAGACCGTCACCGAGGAATATCCGGAGAAGCCGGGCCCGGTGGCGCCGCGCTACCACGGACGCCATCAGCTCAACCGGTACCCCGACGGCCTGGAGAAGTGCATCGGCTGCGAGTTGTGCGCCTGGTCGTGTCCGGCCGACGCGATCTACGTCGAGGGCGCGGACAACACCGAGGAAGCCCGGTACTCCCCGGGCGAACGCTACGGGCGCGTCTATCAGATCAACTACCTACGCTGCATCGGCTGCGGCCTGTGCATCGAGGCCTGCCCCACCCGGGCGCTGACCATGACCAACGACTACGAACTGGCCGACGACAACCGCGCCGACCTGATCTACGAGAAGGACCGGCTGCTGGCGCCGCTGCTGCAGGACATGCTCGCGCCGCCGCACCCGCGGGCCGAGGGCGCCACCGACAAGGACTACTACCTGGGCAACGTGACCGCCCACGGTCTGCGTCAAAGCCAGGACGCCAAATGATCGCCACCCTGGCCGCCAACGTCGCGGCCGACACGCTGGTCCGCACCTCCACCGGTGAAGCGGTGATGTTCTGGGTGCTGGGCACCGCGGCATTGATCGGCGCACTCGGGGTGGTGCTGGCCGTCAACGCGGTCTACTCCGCGATGTTCCTGGCGATGACGATGCTCATCCTGGCGGTGTTCTACATGGCCCAGGACGCGCTGTTCCTCGGCGTCGTCCAAGTCGTCGTCTACACCGGCGCGGTGATGATGCTGTTCCTGTTCGTGCTGATGCTCATCGGCGTCGACTCCGCCGAGTCGCTCAAAGAGACGCTGCACGGCCAGCGGGTCGCCGGTGTGGTGACCGGCATCGGGTTCGGTGTGCTGCTGATCGCCGGGATCGGCAACGTGGCCACCGGCGGCTTCTCCGGGCTGGCTGCCGCGAACGCCAACGGAAACGTCGAAGGCCTTGCGGCGCTGATCTTCTCGCGCTACCTGTGGGCCTTCGAATTGACCAGCGCGCTGTTGATCACCGCGGCGGTCGGGGCGATGATCCTGGCGCACCGGGAGCGTTTCGAGCGCCGCAAGACCCAGCGCGAGCTCGCCGAGGAACGCTTCCGTCCGGGAGGCCACCCGACGCCGCTGCCGAACCCCGGTGTCTACGCCCGGCACAACGCCGTCGATGTGGCCGCGCTGCTGCCCGACGGCTCCTACTCGGAGTTGTCGGTTTCCAAGATCCTGCGCACCCGCGGGGCCGACGGCCTTGCCACCCCCTCCCCCGAAGCCGTGTCCGGCGGCCCCAAAGGCGGTGCGTCATGAACCCGGCCAACTACCTCTACCTCTCGGCCCTGCTGTTCACCATTGGCGCCGCCGGCGTGCTGTTGCGGCGCAACGCGATCGTCATGTTCATGTGTGTGGAGCTGATGCTCAACGCCGTCAACCTGGCGTTCGTCACCTTCGCCCGCATGCACGGCAAGCTCGACGGACAGATGATCGCGTTCTTCACCATGGTTGTCGCGGCCTGCGAGGTCGTGATCGGCCTGGCCATCATCATGACGATTTTCCGTGCCCGCAAATCGGCGTCGGTCGACGACGCGAATCTACTCAAAGGCTAGAAACGCCAAGATGATTCACTACACCTGGCTGCTGGTGGCACTGCCCCTGGCAGGTGCCGCGATCCTGCTGTTCGGCGGTCGGCGCACCGACGCCTTCGGCCACTGGCTGGGCACACTGGCCGCGCTGTCCGCGTTCGGCGTGGGAGCCACGCTGCTAGCCGAGATGCTCGGTCGTGGCGAAGGCGACCGGACCATCGCCCAGACGGTGTACTCCTGGATTCCCGTCGGTGGCCTGCACGTCGACTTCGGCCTGCAGATCGACCAGCTGTCAATGTGTTTCGTGCTGCTGATCTCCGGAGTGGGCTCGCTGATCCACATCTATTCGATCGCCTACATGGCCGAGGACCCGGACCGCCGCCGCTTCTTCGGCTACCTCAATCTGTTCCTGGCCTCGATGCTGCTGCTGGTGGTCGCGGACAACTACGTGCTGCTCTACGTCGGCTGGGAAGGCGTGGGCCTGGCTTCCTACCTGCTGATCGGCTTCTGGTACCACAAGCCGTCGGCGGCCACGGCGGCCAAGAAGGCGTTCGTGATGAACCGGGTCGGCGACGCCGGGTTGGCATTGGCGATGTTCCTGATGTTCGGCACCTTCGGCACGGTGTCCTACAGCGGCGTGTTCGCCGGGGCGCCCGCCGCCAGTCAGGGCGTGCTGAACGCGATGGGTCTGCTGCTGCTGATGGGTGCGTGCGCCAAATCCGCCCAGGTGCCGCTGCAGGCCTGGTTGGGCGACGCCATGGAGGGCCCCACCCCGGTGTCCGCGCTGATCCACGCCGCCACCATGGTGACCGCCGGTGTCTACCTGATCGTGCGGTCCAACCCGGTGTTCAACCTGGCGCCCGGCGCGCAGCTGGCCGTCGTCATCGTCGGCGCGGTGACCCTGATGCTGGGAGCGTTCATCGGCTGCGCCAAGGACGACATCAAGCGGGCCCTGGCCGCCTCCACGATGAGCCAGATCGGCTACATGGTGCTGGCCGCGGGCCTGGGCCCGGCCGGCTACCCCTTCGCGATCATGCACCTGCTCACCCACGGCTTCTTCAAGGCCGGGCTGTTCCTGGGCTCCGGGTCGATCATCCATGCCATGCACGAGGAGCAGGACATGCGCCGCTACGGCGCGCTGCGCAAGGCTCTGCCGATCACCTTCGCCACCTTCGGTCTGGGGTATCTGGCGATCATCGGGGTGTGGCCGTTCGCCGGCTTCTTCTCCAAGGACGCGATCATCGAGGCGGCCCTGGGCGCGGGTGGCACCCGCGGCTACGTGCTCGGCGGGGCCGCGCTGCTGGGTGCGGGCATCACCGCGTTCTACATGACCCGGGTGATGCTGATGACCTTCTTCGGCAAGAAGCGCTGGACGCCGGGGACCCACCCGCACGAGTCGCCGGCGCTGATGACGATGCCGATGATCCTGCTGGCGTTCGGCTCGGTGTTTTCCGGTTTCCTGTTCACCTACGGCGACTCGCTGAAGCACTGGCTGGAACCCGTCGTCGGTGTGCACGAGGAAGCCGCGCACGGCATTCCGGCCGCGGCGGTCAGTGCCGCGGCGCTGGCGGTCGTCCTGGTCGGAGTTGTGGTGGCCTACCGGATGTACGGCGGCAAGGCGGAAATCCCGCGGGTCGCCCCGGCCCGCGTCTCGGTGCTCACGACGGCCGCCCGCGCCGACGCCTACGGCGACGCCTTCAACGAGGAGGTCTTCATGCGCCCCGGTGCGCAACTGACACACGCGCTGGTCGTCGCCGACGACGCCGGTGTGGACGGATCGGTCAACGGACTGGCCGCGCTGGTGGGCCGAACGTCGAATCGCCTGCGCGGCTTTCAGACCGGCTTCGCCCGCAACTATGCGCTGTCGATGCTGCTGGGTGCCGCCGTGGTGGCCGGCGCATTGTTGGCGGTGAACCTGTGGTGAGCGCCCGCGTCGCGACGATGCAGAGCGAAGCGATGAGGAGGAGCGGCGCTCATGACTCGTCGCGACGATGCAGAGCGAAGCGATGAGGAGGAGCGGCGCTCATGACTGATGTTCCCTGGCTGACCGTGCTGTGGCTGCTGCCGCTGGCCGGGTCGGTGCTGGTCATCCTGCTGCCGCCGGGCCAGCGCCAGCTCGCCAAATGGACTGGCGTGGTGGTCAGCGTGCTGACCCTGGCGGTGTCGCTGGTCGTCGGTATCGGTTTCAAACCGGGCGGCAGCAACTACCAATTCGTCGAATCACACCAGTGGATACCGGCTTTCGGCACCGGATACACGTTGGGCGTGGACGGTATCGCGCTCGTCCTGGTGGTGCTCACCACGGTGCTGATCCCGCTGCTGCTTATCGCCGGCTGGAATGACGGTGGCCAGACCAGCCCGCGCGGGGTACACGCCTACGTCGCACTGACGCTGGCTATCGAGTCGATGGTGCTGATCTCGGTGGTCGCCCTCGACGTGCTGCTGTTCTACGTGTTCTTCGAGGCGATGCTGATCCCGATGTACTTCTTGATCGGCGGCTTCGGTCACGGTGCCGGACGTTCGAAGGCAGCGGTGAAGTTCTTGCTGTACAACCTGTTCGGCGGGTTGATCATGCTGGCGGCGGTGATCGGGCTGTACGTGGTGACCGCGCAGCACGGGGGCGGCACCTTCGATTTCCGCGAGATCGTCACCGGCGTGCAGTGGGGCCGCTACAGCGACGTGGATCCCGCGGTGTTCAAGGCCATCTTCCTGGGCTTCATGTTCGCGTTCGCGGTCAAAGCGCCGCTGTGGCCACTGCACCGCTGGCTGCCCGACGCCGCGGTCGAATCCACGCCGGCGACCGCGGTGCTGATCACCGCTGTGATGGACAAGGTCGGCACGTTCGGCATGCTGCGCTACTGCCTGCAGCTGTTCCCTGATGCCTCAACGTATTTCCGGCCGGTGATCGTGGCGCTGGCCATCATCGGGGGTGATCTACGGCGCGATCGTGGCGATCGGCCAGACCGACATGATGCGCCTGATCGCCTACACCTCGATCTCGCACTTCGGGTTCATCATCGCCGGTATCTTCGTGATGACCACGCAGGGCCAGAGCGGCTCGACGCTGTACATGCTCAACCACGGCCTCTCGACGGCGGCGGTGTTCCTGATCGCCGGTTTCCTGGTGTCCCGGCGCGGCAGTCGGTCGATCTCCGACTACGGGGGGCGTGCAGAAGGTGGCCCCGATCTTGGCGGGCACCTTCCTGGTCTCCTGCATGGCCACCCTCTCGCTGCCCGGGCTGGCGCCGTTCGTCAGCGAATTCCTGGTGCTGCTGGGGACTTTCAACCGCTACTGGGTGGCCGCCGCGTTCGGGGTCACCGCGCTGGTGCTGGCCGCGATCTACATGCTCTGGCTCTACCAGCGCGTGATGACCGGCCCGGTGGCGACCGGCAACGAGAAGATCCGCGACCTGGCCGGCCGCGAAATGGTGGTCGTCGCACCGCTTATCGCGCTGCTGCTGGTGCTCGGTGTGTACCCCAAGCCGATCTTGGACGTCATCAACCCGGCGGTCGACCACACCATGCAGACCATCGGCCAACACGATCCCGCACCCACCGTTCCTATGCAGGTACCCCGGACAGCCGAAGGACCGCACCGATGATCCTGCCCTCCCCCAGCATCGAGTACTTCCTGCTGTCCCCGCTGTTCATCGTCTTCGGTGTCGCAGTCGTCGGGGTGGTAGCCGAAGCCTTCCTGCCGCGGCGACTCCGCTACGGCGCTCAGGTGTTCCTGACCCTCACCGGGTTGGTCGCCGCGTTCGTGGCGGTGGTCGTGGTGGCCCGATCGGTTCCGGCCGAGGGCCGGCGCACCGTGATGGGCGCGATGGCCGTCGATCGGGCGGCGCTGTTCCTGCAGGGCACCATTCTGTTGGTTGCGGTGCTGGCGACCATTTTCGTGGCCGAGCGCAGCAAGGTCGCGGTCAAGAAGTCCGCCAAGGTGTTCGCGGGATTGGATTCCTTTACCCCGCAAGCGTCTTCGGTGCCCGGCAGTGACGCCGAGCAAGAGGCGCAGCGCGCCGGGGCCGCCCAGACCGAACTCTTCCCGCTGCTGCTGCTGTCGGTCGGCGGCATGATGGTGTTCCCCGCCTCCAACGATCTGCTGACCATGTTCGTTGCGCTGGAAGTTCTTTCGCTGCCGCTGTACCTGATGTGCGGACTGGCCCGGCACCGCCGGCTGATGTCGCAGGAATCGGCGCTGAAGTATTTTCTGCTGGGCGCCTTCTCGTCGGCGTTCTTCCTCTACGGGGTCGCGTTGCTGTATGGGGCAACCGGCACGCTGACCCTGACCGGTATCCGCGATTCGCTTGCCGCGCAGAGCGATGAGTCGATGGCGTTGGTCGGCGTCGCGCTGCTGTCGGTGGGCCTGCTGTTCAAGGTCGGCGCGGTGCCGTTCCACTCCTGGATTCCCGACGTGTATCAGGGTGCGCCCACCCCGATCACCGGGTTCATGGCGGCGGCCACCAAGGTCGCGGCCTTCGGCGCACTGCTGCGGGTGGTCTACGTGGCGCTGCCTCCCCTGCATCACGACTGGCGCCCGGTGCTGTGGGCTATCTCGATCCTGACCATGCTCGTCGGCACCATCACCGCGGTGAATCAGGTCGACGTCAAACGCATGCTGGCGTATTCGTCGGTGGCCCACGTCGGTTTCATCCTCACCGGTGTGATCGCCGACAGCGCCGAGGGCCTGTCCGGAACGTTGTTCTATCTGGTGGCCTACAGCTTCAGCACGGTGGGCGCGTTCGCGATTGTCGGACTGATCCGCGGTTCCGACGGCGTCGAGGACGCCGAACTGTCGCACTGGGCCGGGCTGGGTCAGCGCTCTCCCATTGTGGGCGTGATGCTTTCGATGTTCTTGCTGGCGTTTGCGGGGATCCCGCTGACGAGCGGGTTCATCAGCAAGTTCGCCGTGTTCCGGGCCGCGGCCCAGGGCGGGGCGGTGCCGCTGGTGATCATCGGTGTGATCTCCAGCGCGATCGCCGCCTACTTCTATGTGCGGGTGATCGTGTCGATGTTCTTCACCGAACCGACCGATACCACGCCGCACGTGGTCGAGCCCGGCGTGCTGAGCAAGGCCGCAATTGCGGTGTGCGCCTTGGTGACTGTGGCGTTGGGCATCTTCCCGCAGCCGGTGCTCGACCTGGCCGCCCAGGCGGCCACCTTACTGCACTGACCCGGCGGGCCCGGTTAGCGGAAGAACCCTGACTGTCCGTCGCCCTGGTTGAAACCACCGCTGCTGTTGGTACCCGAATTCCTGATCCCCGAGCTGCCCGTCCCGGTGTTGTGCACACCCGCGTTGGCGGTCCCGGAGTTGGAGATCCCGGCGCTGCCGTTACCCGAATTGGTGAAGCCGACGTCGGGATTGCCGGAGTCGGTGTTCGAGTTGAAGAAGCCGATGTTGTCGCCGGCGCCGGAGTTGTTGAAGCCGACGTTGCCACCGTTACCCGAGTTCCAGGCTCCCACATTGCTGCCCGCGCCCGAGTTGTAAAAGCCCACCTGTGATTGGCCTTGGGAGTTCATGAAGCCCATGCTGTAGTTGGCCGCGTTCCCATAGCCGGCGTTGCCGTTGCCGGAGTTGAGGAAGCCGGAATCGCCGGTGCCGGTGTTGCCGAAGCCCGAGCTCGTCGCCCCCGCCGGGGTGACGTTGAACGCGTTGCCCAGGCCCGTGACCAGGTTGCCGGAGTTCCAGAAGCCGGTGTTGGTGTTGCCCGAGTTGCCGAAGCCGGTGTTCGTCGCGCCGGTGTTGGCGAATCCGACGTTGCCATAGCCCAGCGAGTATCCGCTGGCGTCCCGCACCTCGGGACCACCGGAGTTGAAGGCGCCCAGGTTGAATCCGCCGGCGTTGGCGAAGCCCCAGTTGTCCACGCCCGAGTTGAAGCTGCCCATATCGCCGATACCGGCGTTCACCAAACCGACGTTCAGCGTGCCGGCGTTGAGGATGCCGAGATTGTAGGTGCCCGGGTTCATCAGCCCCATGTTGTTGGCGCCAGCGTTGCCCAAGCCCATGTTGATTGAGCCGGCGTTGAACGACCCGGAGTTGGTGGTACCCGCATTCCACAGTCCGGTGTCCAGCATGCCGGTGTTACCGATGCCGGTGTCGATGCTGCCCGAGTTGAAGATGCCCCAGCTTCCGTTGCCGGAGTTGAAGATTCCGACGTTTCCGCTACCGGTGTTGAAGAAGCCGACGTTGTTGCTGCCCGAGTTTCCGAAGCCGACATTGCCGCTGCCCGAGTTCAGCCCGCCGAACCCGAACTGGTTGTTGCCGGTCAGCCCGATGCCGAAGTCGTTGTTGCCGGTGTTGCCGAAACCGACGTTGTAGTTGCCGGCGTTGCCGAAGCCGAAGTTACCGGTGCCGTTGTTGCCGAACCCGAGGTTCCATCCGCTGGTGAGCGAGTT
Source organism: Mycobacterium kiyosense (assembly GCA_021654635.1). Taxonomy (NCBI): domain Bacteria; kingdom Bacillati; phylum Actinomycetota; class Actinomycetes; order Mycobacteriales; family Mycobacteriaceae; genus Mycobacterium; species Mycobacterium kiyosense. The sequence goes on along the minus strand of AP025179.1, from coordinate 1,534,355 downwards.
CAGCCCGCCGATGCCGATCTGATTGCTGCCGTTGAGGCCGATCCCGATGTCGTTGCTGCCGAGGTTTCCGAAGCCGAAGTTGTTGTTGCCCAGGTTGCCGAACCCGAGATTGCTGTTGCCGAGGTTACCCAGGCCGAAGTTGGAGTTGCCGGCGTTCCCGATGCCGAAGTTGTAGTTGCCCAGATTGCCGAAGCCGACGTTCCCGATGGCCTTGACGTCGATGCTGTAATAGCTGCTTCCGTTGCCGAAACCGATGTTGCTGCTGCCGAAGTTGCCTAGACCGAAGTTCTGGGTGCCGTAGTTGCCCAGACCCAGGTTGAGGTTGCCGAGGTTGCCGCTGCCGAAGTTGTAGCTGCCGGTGTTGCCGGCACCGAGGTTCACGTCACCGGTGTTGCCGTTTCCGAGGTTCAGGTTGCCGATGTTGCCGATGCCCAGGTTCCATGAGCCGATGTTGCCGATTCCGGTGTTGCTGGCGGGGATGGCGGCCGTGGCCGCGCCGGCGAGCTGATTCGGCAGGCTCTCGAGGGCATTGAACCAAGGCACCAAGGCGGAAGCGGCCGCCGATGCCTCACCGTGGTAGCCGACCAGCGCCGCCACATCGGCGGCCCAGAACTCTTCGTAGATGCTCTCGGCGGCCGCGATCGCGGGCGCATTCTGCCCGAACAGATTCGATACAACCAACTGCACGAACGCATTTCGGTTGGCCGCCACCGCGAGAGGATGGATGGTGGCGGCTTGGGCGGACTCGAACGCACTCACCACCGCGTTGGCCGATGCTGCCGCACCGGCGGCGTGGGCGGCGGCCGAACTCAGCCAGCTTGTGTAGGGTGCGGCCGCGGCCGTCATGGCCGCCGCTGCGGGTCCCTGCCAAGCCTGACCGGTCAACCCCGACGTGACACCCGCGAACGACTCTGCAGCCGTTGCCAATTCGTCGGCCAAACCCGACCAGGCGGTCGCGGCCGCGAGCATCGGCTCGGAACCCGCACCGGTGAACATCTGCAGTGAATTGATTTCCGGCGGCAATCCGAAAAAGCTCATGGCTGTGCTCCCTCCAAGCCGGATGACGCCGCCTCCCGTGAGCAGCTCCCGAGCCACACGACCTGCACACCGAACTCTAATGGAATGCCGATTCTCGGGTAGGTCGATTGACAGGCTTTTTCTGGCGCTCAGCAGATCCACAGGTTTACGCGCGACGGTCATGGAAAACGTTGTCGGCGCACCTACTTAGTCATCGCGGCCGGCGTGTCGCCGGTGTGCGGTGGCACCCGCCGCGTCAGCGGGAGATGCCCGCCACGTTGTCGCTGCGGTTGTACGCGCCCGCACTGCCATTGCCCCAGTTCGACAAGCCGCTGCTCTGGTTGCCCGCATTTCCGATTCCGGTACTGACAGTTCCGGAGTTCTCGATGCCGACGGAGCTGAAACCGGTGTTGAACCAGCCGACATTGAAGTTTCCGGCGTTGTTGACACCGACGTTCGACGGCCCCACGTTGTGGAACCCGGACGTGTACAGGCCCGCACCGGTGATGATGTTCTGGAAGCCGGAGGCGTGATCACCGGTGTTGAAGAAACCCGAGCTGCCAAATCCGTTGTTGCCGAAGCCCGACCACGTCACCCCTACCGGGGTGGTGGAGCTACCGATACCGGTGTTCAGGCCTCCGGAGTTCAGCAGGCCGGTGTTGCTGAAACCCGCGTTCGCGTACCCGGTGTTGAAGTAGCCGGAGTTGAAGTCACCGGTATTGACGTTTCCTGCGTTGAAGTTTCCGGTGTTCGACGAACCGGTATTGCCGAATCCCACATTCCCTTGCCCGGCGTTGCCGATGCCCATGTTGAATGTGCCCGAATTGCCGACCCCGAAGTTACCGTAGTCGGCGTTACCGATGCCGGTGTTCAGCGAGCCGGCGTTCCAGAAACCGGTGTTCGTGCTGCCGGCGTTACCGAAGCCGAAGCTGCCGTTGCCGGAGTTGAAGAACCCGACATTGCCGTTGCCGGAGTTGAAGAACCCGATGTTGTTGTTGCCGGAGTTGCCGAACCCGAAGTTGCCGGATCCGGTGTTCAGCGCACCGATCCCGAACTGGTTGTCGCCGGTCAGTCCGAAGCCGACGTTGTTGTTACCGGAGTTGCCGAATCCGAAATTCGCGATGCCCTTGTTCCCGAACCCGACGTTGTTGGAGCCGAGGTTGCCGCTGCCGAGGTTGAATGAGCCGAGGTTGCCGCTGCCGAAGTTGTAGTAACCGCGGTTGCCGTTGCCCAGGTTTCCGCCGCCGTTGTTACCCAACCCGAAGTTGCCGTCGCCCAAGTTGCCACTACCCAGGTTCAGGGTGCCGACGTTTCCGCTGCCGATATTGGTATGTCCGTCGTTGCCGCTGCCCAGGTTGAAGAAGCCCTGGTTGCCGCTGCCGATGTTCAGGTTGCCGATATTGCCACTGCCGATGTTCGCGTTCCCGGCGTTGCCGCTGCCGAAGTTCAAGTCGCCGAGGTTTCCCCCTCCCAGATTCCAGGAGCCGAGATTGCCCCACCCGGTGTTGATGTCGGGCACGGTCACCGGCGTCGGCGCAGACACCGCGGAGACGATCGGTGCCAGCGGTCCGAGATCGAGCAGGAACGCCGGCCTGGCGGCGGGACCGAAGATGCCCGCCTGGTGATCGCCCTGGTTGAAGAAACCGGCGCTGTAAGCGCCCGAGTTGCCGACGCCTGAGCTGAAGTCGCCGGAGTTCGAGATGCCCGAGGACGCAAAGCCGGAATTCCAGAAGCCGACGCTGTTGGTGCCGGTATTGCCGATCCCCACGCTGGTAAAGCCCGAGTTATTGAAGCCAACGGCATAGGTGTTGGTGTTGTTGAGGCCCGAAATCTGGCCCAACCCGAGATTCGTGTCGGAGTTGTGGTAGCCGGACGAGTCGTTTGCCGAGTTGTAGAAGCCGGAGCTTCCGGTGCCGGTGTTCCCGACCCCGGAGGAGGTGACGCCGGTGGGCGTCGTGGAACTGCCGATGCCGGTGTTCAGGTCGCCCGAGTTGAGCAGGCCCGTATTGGTGTCATCGGCGTTGCCGAAGCCGGTATTGACCGAACCCGCGTTCGAGAAGCCCGTGTTGATGTCACCAGAGTTGAAAAATCCGGTGTTGTCCTGGCCCGCGTTACCCGAGCCCATGTTGAAGGTGCCGGCGTTGCCCGAACCCACGTTGGCATTACCCGCGTTGCCGACGCCGAAATTCCGTGTGCCGGAGTCGCCGAAGCCGGTATTAGTGACGCCCCCGTTCCAGAACCCGGTGTTGGTGTCTCCGCCGTTGGCGAACCCGAAGTTGCCATTGCCGGAGTTGAAGAAACCGACGTTGCCGTCACCGGAGTTGAAGAACCCGATGTTGTTGTTTCCCGAGTTGCCGAAACCGAAGTTGCCGATTCCTGAATTCAGCGCGCCGATGCCGAACTGATTGTCGCCGGTGAGTCCGAAGCCGATGTTGTTGTTGCCGGTGTTACCGAATCCGAAGTTGAAGTTCCCTTTGTTGCCGAAACCGACGTTGTTGGAGCCGAGATTCCCGCTACCCAGGTTGTAGGCGCCGGCGTTGCCGCTGCCGAAATTCGTGCCACTTGCGAAATTGACCGGGTGGGAGGTGTTGCCGAACCCGAAGTTGCCGTTGCCGATGTTGCCTAAACCGACATTGCCGCTGCCGTCGTTGCCCAGGCCTAGGTTCAGGTTGCCCAGGTTCCCCAGCCCGAAGTTGATCGAACCATAGTTGCCGAAGCCGAAGTTGCTGTTCCCGTAATTTCCGAAGCCGAAGTTGGTGGCGCCGGTGTTCCCGCTACCGAAATTGACGTTGCCGGCGTTGCCGTTGCCGATGTTGAAATCCCCGATATTGCCGCCACCGAAGTTCCATGAGCCGATATTGCCCAGCCCCGTGTTGACGTCGGGAATGACGGCCGCAGCATTCGACGCCGCCGCGGCAGCTACCTGACCCAGCACCGGCAACTTCTGCAGCGCCGAACCCCACGACTGCAACGCCGCGACGGCCGCCGACGCCCCGCCGTGATAGCCCACCAGCGCGGCCACATCCGCGGCCCAGAACTGCTCGTAGATACTCTCCGCGGCCGCGATCGCCGGTGCGTTCTGCCCGAACAGGTTGGAAACCACCAACTGCACGAACGCATTCCGGTTCGCCGCGACGGCCACCGGATGGATGACCGCCGCCTGGGCCGCCTCGAACGCGCTGACCACAGCCTGCGCCGACGCCGCGGCGTCCAACGCCCGCGTCGCAGCAGCCGAAAGCCAGCCGGCGTAGGGCGCCGCCGCGGCTGACATCTCCGTCGCGGCAGCACCCTGCCAGGCCTGCCCGGTGAGCCCGGTGGTCACCGACGCGAACGTCTGCGCTGCCGTCGACAATTCTTCGGCCAAACCATTCCAGGCCGCGGCCGCCTGCAGTAGCGGCGCGGACCCCGCACCGGCGAACATCCGCAACGAATTGATCTCCGGCGGCAGTCCGAAGAAACTCACCGGGCCATCCCCTTCCCCGAGAACCACAGCCCCCCAGTAACGGCAAGACCCTGTCGCTCAAGATATTAGGGCCGGCGATTCGCCATTTCCGGGGAATCAGCGAAACCGCGTGCGAATTGAGTCAGATCAACTCAGAAAGGGCCGCGTCGCCACCACGTAGATCGCCAAGACCGCCAGTGGAGCCACCAACGGCAACCACGGCACCTGCAGCGGAAACGACGTCGCCACCAGGCCGACGAACGTAAACCCCACAGCGGCAACGGTCGTCGGCCAGGAAGCCGTTGCGTGTCGACTCACCAGGTACGCCGCCGCGCAAAGTCCGGACAGCGCGACCAGGATGTGCGAGACGTCAAAGAGCACAATCACCAGCACCGTCAGCAGCACCGCACCAGTCGCAGCGAAGCGGTACACCGTTCCCAGCCCCACCATCAGCCCTGCCGCTGCCGCGACCACCAGGGCGGCCCCGTGCGACTCGAACGCAGCCAACCCGACCATCGCCAGTCCGGGCGCGGTCGACAGTGCGTTGCGTGCGAGGGCCGGCATCTCAGCGCCGTCCACGCAGCTGCCCACCACGGCGACGATCGGGCAACGTTCCCATCGACTGTTCCAGCGCTCGGTCGGCAGGCCAGGACAGCACGTCGACCCCGACGGTCGCCATATCCCGGTACATCGCGGACCGTTGCAGCGTCCACATCCGCAGCAGCAACGGGTCGTGCTCACCTTGGAACGGAGCGGTGTCGAGGACGTCGACGGCGACCACCACGTGACCGCGCCTACGCAAATCGATTAGTGCCAAGGCGAATTCGGTGTCGAGCAACGTGGAGAACGCAATGACGATCGCACCGGCCGGGACGGCGGCGCGCGGCGCCAGCGTGCCGGTGGCGTTGTCGACCTGCTCGCCGGCTTCCAGCACCGTGTCGAGCACCCGGTAGAACTGGCGCTGCCCGATGTCGGCGCCCAGCCAGCGCGGGCGATTGCCACCCAGAGCGACGATCCCGGCCCGGTCGCCGTGCCGCAGCGCGGTCTGCACCACCTGCGCCGCGCCGCGCACCACGCGTTCGGTGGCCGCTGTCGCCGGACCCTCCGGCTGCTGATACCTGTCGATCAGCACCACGACGTCGGCGGCGCGATCGGTGAGTCGCTGGGTCACGTGCAGCCGGCCGCGGCGTGCGCTCACCGGCCAGTTCACCGCGCGCAGTTGGTCACCCGGAATGTAGGGACGAATGTCGGCGTATTCCACGCCCGGACCGACGTAGCGGGTGAGGTGGGCGCCCAACCGGTCGAGCAAGTCGATCTGCGGTATGGAAGTGGACTGCGGTGGCGTCAAGGGAAAGACGATGAGGTGAGCGGCGTCGACCGTCCCGGTACCCTGCAGCAGCCCACCGCGGGCGAGAACGTCGACCCGGACCCTGATGGGATAACGTCCCCAGCGATCGGCGACCGCGGTCACCGCTTTCGCGTCGCCGCCTTGCACTTCGAGTTGCATCGGAGCGGGCGCAGAGACGGTGAGTTCGATCATGGCATCGTCGGAATCGATTGTCGCCCATACTCTTAACGTCGATATCTCGTCTTCGAAGCAGCGCTGCAGGTCCGGTTCGGCATGCACGCGAACCGCCGGGGCGGGCCGTTGCCAACCGAGCGAACACAACACCCCGAGCAACGGGGCGGCGAATGCGATCAGCTGCCAGCGGCCGGCCATCACCGCGGCGGCCAGCGCAACTCCGGCGCAGGTTGCGATCGCCAGCGTCAATCGTGCCGCGCGCCAGCGGAACTGCACCTCCGCTTCGCTCACCCGGGCGCCGGCCTGCCATGGGCACGGGGAACCGGCAAGCGTCGCAACAGTTCTCCAAGTACATCGGCACCCTGGATTTTGCGCACCCACATCTCTGGTCGCAACGTGATGCGGTGTGCGACCGCGGCGATCGCGAGTGCCTTCACATCCTCGGGAATCACATAGTCGCGGCCCAGCAACAGGGCGCGGGCGCGGGCGAGTTGCACCAGGTCGAGTTCGGCTCGCGGGCTGGCCCCGACGGCCACCTGCGGATGGTGCCGGGTGGCGGTGGCCAACGACACCACGTAATGCAGCACGTCCTGGTGAACAGTGACGTGCTCGACCGATTCGCGCATGGCCAGCAGGTCGTGCGCATCGACCACCTGGTTGACCGTCGGTTCGGCCGAGCCGCGATCCAGCCGCCGGCGCAGCATCGCGGTCTCGTCCTGTTCGGACAGATAGCGCAGTTCCAGGCGGATGGCGAATCGGTCCAGCTGCGCCTCGGGCAACGGATAGGTGCCCTCGTACTCGATCGGGTTGTCAGTGGCCAACACGATGAAAGGGGTTGGCAAACGGTGAGTTTGGCCGTCGATACTCACCTGCCCCCTCGGCCATCGCCTCGAGCAGCGCGGCCTGCGTCTTGGGAGGCGTGCGGTTGATCTCGTCGGCCAGCAGCAGATTGGTGAAGATCGGTCCACGACGGAACTCGAACCGGCCGGATTGCATGTCGTAGATGGTCGAGCCCAGCAGATCGGCCGGCAACAGGTCTGGGGTGAACTGCACCCGGGTGAATTCCAGGCCCAATGCCGAGGCGAAAGACCTTGCTATCAGCGTCTTACCGAGCCCGGGGAGATCTTCGATCAGCACGTGACCCCGCGCCAGCACCGCCGTCAGGATCAGCGTCAACGCCGAACGTTTGCCCACCACGAGGCGTTCGATCTCGTACAGTACCGCTTCGCAATTGGCAGTGGTCTGGCCCGCCGGCATGGTGGCCGGCGTACTCATGCCTGCTCCGCATTCATACCTGCTCCAACCTTCGCAGAATCTCCTCGAGTGCCGCCCGGCCCGGCCCGGGGTGCTGGCGGTTACCCGGATGCCCGATGTCGTTGGGATTCACCCATACCCACAACTGCGGCCCGAAGAGCATCTCACCGGTTGCGGCATAAGCAGCCGGGTCCTTGGCCCGCCGTTGGCCGGTCGCCAATTCGAAACGACGGGCCAACATTGGCCGCAGGTGCCGGTCCCAGTCCGCGCGAGTGGACTCCGACCAGTGGATCGTGGTCTCGGTGCTGGCTACCCAGCGACGCAGAGCGTCGCCCGAATCGTCGGCACTCTCGTCGTCCGGAGGATCGTTGGGGCTCCCCAGCAGTTTGCGAATGTTGAGCAACACCAGAGCCACACCTACACCGGACGCGGCGAGCACCAGAGTGCGGTTCTGCATCAACAGCGCCAGCAGCTCGATACCGACCACGAGCAAAACGCCAAGCGCAACAAGCTTCCTCATCGCATGGCCGATCGCGGCGCTATTTCGGCAAGAACCAGCTCGAGCACATGTACCGCCGTTTCGCGGTGCTCCTCACCCATGACGTGCGGACTGAACCGCGCCTCCTCGAACAGGCTCACCAACTGGATGGCGTTATCAGCTTGCAGTGCTTGGTGTTTGACGGCACGGGCCAGCACTTCGGTGGGAGTGTCGAAGTCCTGTGGGGCCGCGCCGGGCACGTTGGCCAGCTCACGTTCCATCGCCGCGTAACACGCGATGATGGCAGCGCGAGGGTCGCGGCTGAGATCGGCCATCTCGGCCAACCCGACTTCGGCTGCACGCGCAAGCGATTCGGCGGCGGCTTCGGGCGACTGTGGGATGTCGCGGTCGGGGGCTGGTGGCGTTGTCGCGACGGGTGTACGGCGTCGGGCGGCAAAGATCCCGCCGACGAACATCATTAGCAACAGCGGAGCTGTGACGAGCAGGACGCCGAGGATGTCGCCGGTGTTCTGGCGTGGGGCCGGCGGGCGAGGCGGCTGCGCGTTGCCCGCTCCGGGCGGGGTGGCATTGGTGTCGGGTTGCGGTGCGTCGAGCGCGATATCGGGCGGGGTGAATGATCGGGACAGCAGCAGCGCGATCACCAGCCAGGCCACTACCACCCCGACCGCAATCACGATCACGCGCCAACTCGGCCGACCGGCGCCGCCGCCCAGCATTTCCGGCAGCGCACCGGCGCTGGACGCCACCGCGCGCGGATCTCGCAGTCGGACAATGATCGAGAACGCCAACAGAGCCAGAGTGGCAGCGAGGGCCGCGGCGAGGATCATCAGCGCGGCCGGGCTGCCGCCCGATTCTCTCAAGCGCGATCCGTGGTGGGCCGGCAGGTAGCCGCGCAGGGCCGCGGCCACCAGAATCAGCAGGGCGATCACCGCGATGACACGCGCGGTGGGCTTGTCGACTCGCCCCATAGCCGAAGGCTAGCCCCGGGGTGGGGCGTTGTCACAGCACTTTGTCGCGCAATCGTGTATAGTCGAACATATGTGCGAATCGCTTGACTTAGCGGGGTTGCCGGCGGAAGCCGGTGAGGCCGAGTTGATCGCGCGGATCACCGAGCTCGAGCAGATCAAATGCGCCGCGGCGGCCGGGCAGGCCCGCGCGGCGGCGGCCCTGGATGCCGCGCGGCGCGCTACCGAGGCGGCCGCCGGGGTGCCCGCGGGCAAGCGGGGCCGCGGGGTGGCCAGCGAGGTCGCCCTGGCCCGCCACGACTCCCCGAACCGCGGCGGTCGCCACCTCGGGTTCGCCAAAGCCCTGGTCCACGAAATGCCCCACACCCTGGCCGCCCTGGAATCCGGGGCGCTCTCGGAATGGCGCGCGACGTTGATCGTGCGCGAATCAGCTTGCCTGGACCTCGAAGATCGACGCAGGCTCGACGCCGAGCTGTGCGCTGACGCGGCGGCGTTGGCCGGCATGGGTGATCGGCGCATCACCGCCGCCGCAAAGACGATTGCTTACCGTCTGGACCCGCACGCGGTCGTCGATCGCGCTGCTAAAGCGGTCGAGGAGCGCACGGTCACCACCCGGCCGGCCCCGGACATGATGACCTGGATCAGCGCACTACTGCCGGTAGCCCAGGGTGTGGGCGTCTACGCGGCGCTGCGCCGCGCCGCCGACACCACCTTCGACGGCCGCTCACGTGGGCAGGTGATGGCCGACACTTTGGTTGAGCGCGTCACCGGCACCCCCGCCAGCGCAACGGCACCGGTGACGGTCAACCTGGTGATCTCCGATCAGGCGCTGCTCGGCGACGACACCGCGCCGGCCGTCCTCGAGGGCTACGGACCCATCCCCGCCGCAGTGGCCCGCAACATGGTGACCAGCGCGGTGGCCGACCGGAAGTCCAAGGCGACGCTGCGCCGGCTCTATGCCAGTCCTGCCACCGGCGCCCTGGTCGCCCTGGAATCGCGGTCCCGCACCTTCCCGCGCGGCCTGGCCGACTTCATCGGCCTGCGCGACCAAACCTGCCGCACCCCCTACTGCGACGCCCCCATCCGCCACCGCGACCACGCCCAACCCTGCAAGCGCGGCGGACCCACCACCGCCACCAACGGCCTGGGACTGTGCGAACACTGCAATTACCTCAAAGAGTCACCCGGCTGGGCCGTCATCACCCATGACGAAAACGGCACCCACACCGCCGAATACGCGACGCCGACCGGTGCGCGGTACCAATCGTCCGCGCCACCGATCTATCCGAAATTCGATATCAGCGAAATCGAAACAGCCATCAGCATCACGCTGACCGACCGCCATGCCGCCTAATGCGCGGTCACACCGCGAACGGGGTGAAGCTGCCGTCGAGCACCTGATGGTGACCGATGGTGCGCCCGGTCACCACGCTGGGGTCGACGCGCGCCAATTGCACAGCGGCTTGGGCGAATTCCTCGGCGGAGCTTTCCTCGTCGAAGCCGTGGGCATAGTAGGACAGGCCGGGCGTCATGATCGGCTTGGACGGCGCCAGCGCATTCACCGCGATGTTGTGGTCGGCGAGGTCGAATGCGGCGCACTGCGTGAGGTGCTCCAGTGCGGCCTTGGATCCGCCGTAGCCGGGCAGCACCCCGGCACTGCGGTCGGGGTAGGGCCCATTGCCCGGCATCCGCGAGGCGATCGAGGTGATGTTGACGATCGAGCCGCCGCCCGCGGTGATCATGTCGGGGGCGACCAGTTGCATCAGCTCGTAGGCGGCGAAGATCGAGATCTCGAAGTGCCGGCGGTAGGCCGCGAGCGGGGTGCTGACGAAACCGGGCCAGCCGGGTTTGCTTTCGGTCGACTTCGGCGCCTTCGGTCGCGGCGTGGCCCCCGGACGCCCCGGCGCGGTGAAGGCGGCATTGTTCACCAGAATCGAGATGGGCCCCAACGCATTCCGCGCCTCCGCGACAAGTCGGCCGATATCCTCACGGTCGGTCAGGTCCGCCCGCACCGCGATCGCCCGGCCTCCCGCGGACTCGATCTCGGCGACGGTTTCGCCGATGGTTCCGGGCAGCCGGTCGTCCCAGACTGCTTCGGTACGCCCGACGACGGCCACCGCCTCGCCGTCGGCGGCCAGCGCCAGCGCGATCGCCCGCCCGAGGCCGCGGCTGGCGCCGGTGACGATCGCGGTCATCGGTTGACCCCGTGCACCACGATCGCGGTGGTCTGCTCCACCCAGGTGTCGTCCAATTCCGGATACAACAGCATCCGCAGCATGGTGGAGCCACCTATCAATTCGATGAGCCGGCCGGGATCGACATCGGGATGGGCTTCCCCGCGCTCGATGGCTTCGCGCAGTCGCACCCGGACCGCTTCGAAAAGACCTTCAAAGCGTGCCATCACCCTGGCGTTCAGTTCCGGGTCGGCGGTCATGTCCGCCATGAGGCCGGGCAGCGCGGCACGCACCACCGGGGTGGTGAAGATGTCCCGCGTGGCTTCGAACATCAATCGAATGTCGGCGGCGAAATCACCGGCCGGCGTGGTCAGCGCGGTCGGCGCCACCGGGAAGGCGGCTTCGTGAACCAACTCCGCCTTGCTCGACCACCGTCGGTACAGCGCCGACTTGGTGGTCCCGGCCCGTTCGGCGACGGCGGCCAGACTGAGGTTCGAATAGCCGATCTGCACAAGCAGTTCGGCGGTTGCTGCCAAGATGGCCGAGTCGATGCGGGGATCTCGGGGCCGCCCGGCGCCGGGGGCCTTGTCAAGGGATGGCAGGTCTGCTTTCATAACGCTACCTACCGTATCGTAATTATCTCGCGAAGGAATACCCGTGGCCAATGAACCGGCGGTCGAAGATGTCGGCCGTATGCAACGCTCGAGCCGCGATACCACCACCGTTCCGGAGTTGATGTCGCAGTGGTTATCGACCGTGCTGCCCGAGAGGCCCGAGATTACCGTAGAAAGCGGCGTGGACTCGACCGGCATGTCGTCGGAGACCATCATCCTGACGGCGCGCTTCGCCGGCACCGCGCAGAAGCTCGTGGCCAGGGTGGCCCCCACCGCCCAGGACGTCCCGGTCTTCCCGACCTACCGACTCGACCACCAATTCGAGGTGATCCGCCAAGTCGGCGAACTCACCGACGTTCCAGTGCCGCGGGTGCGCTGGATCGAGAACACCGGTGACGTGCTGGGTGCGCCGTTCTTCTTGATGGACTACATCGACGGCGAAGTACCGCCCGACGTGATGCCCTACACGTTCGGCGGCAACTGGTTCGCCGACGCCCCGGTCGAACAACAGCGCAGGCTGCAGGACGCGTCGGTGAAAGTGCTGGCGACGCTGCACTCGATCCCGCACGCCGACAAGACATTTGGTTTCCTCACCGCCAAACTGACCGGCGACACCGCCCTGCGCAAGCACCTCAGCTGGGTGAAATCCTGGTACGACTTCGCCGTCCCCGACATCGGCCGATCACCCTTGGTGGAGCGCAGTTTCGAATGGCTGCAAGCCAATTGGCCCGACGCGGCCGACGCACGCGAGCCGGTGCTGCTGTGGGGGGACGCCCGGGTGGGCAACGTGCTGTACCGGAACTTCGAACCGGTGGCGGTGCTGGACTGGGAGATGGTGTCGCTGGGCCCGCGCGAACTCGACGTCGCCTGGATGATCTTCGCGCACAAGGTTTTCGAGGAACTCGCCGGCCTCGCCGGACTACCCGGGCTACCCCAGGTGATGCGCGAGGAAGACGTGCGCGACACCTATCGGCAACTCACCGGCGTGCAACTCGACGACCTGCACTGGTTCTATGTGTATTCCGGGATCATGTGGGCCTGCGTCTTCATGCGCACCGGAGCCCGGCGCGTCCATTTCGGCGAGGCCGAGAAACCCGAGGACGTCGAGTCGCTCTTCTACCATGCCGGACTGATGAAACGCCTTATCGGAGAGGAAAGTTAATGCTCGGACCACTCGACGAGTATCCGGTCCACCAGGTGCCGCAGCCGATCGCCTGGCCCGGCTCCTCCGACCGCAACTTCTACGACCGCTCCTATTTCAACGCCCATGACCGCACCGGCGACATCTTCGTGATCTCCGGCATCGGCTACTACCCCAATCTCGGAGTCAAGGACGCGTTTCTGCTCGTCCGGCGCGGTGACACGCAGACCGCCGTGCACCTGTCCGACGCCATCGACCAGGACCGGCTCAACCAGCATGTGAACAGCTACCGGGTCGAGGTCATCGAACCGCTGCGCAAGTTGCGCATCGTGCTCGACGAAACCGAGGGCATTGCAGCCGATCTCACCTGGCAAGGACTGTTCGACGTCGTCCAGGAGCAACCGCACATCCTGCGCGCGGGAAACCGGATGACCCTCCACGCACAGCGGTTCGCCCAGCTGGGCAGCTGGAGCGGGCACCTCGCGATCGACGGGCAGGACATCGCCGTCGACCCCGCCGTGTGGATCGGCAGCCGGGACCGATCCTGGGGCATCCGCCCGATCGGGGAGCCCGAGCCCGCCGGCCGTCCCGCCGACCCCCCGTTCGAGGGCATGTGGTGGCTGTACGTACCGATGGCGTTCGACGAGTTCGCAATCGTGCTGATCATCCAGGAGGAGCCCAACGGGTTCCGCTCGCTCAACGACTGCACCCGGGTGTGGCGGGACGGCCGAGTCGAGCAGCTGGGTTGGCCGCGGGTCAAGATCCACTACCGCTCCGGCACCCGGATTCCGACCGGGGCGACGATCGACGCGACGACTCCGGACGGCACGCCGGTGCACTTGGACGTCGAGTCCAAACTGCCGGTGCCGATCCACGTCGGCGGCGGCTACGGCGGCGACTCGGACTGGCTGCACGGGGTGTGGAAGGGCGAGAAGTTCGTCGAACGGCTCACCTACGACATGACCGACGCCGCCATCGTCGCCCGGTCCGGATTCGGCGTCATCGACCACGTCGGGCGCGCGGTGTGCCGGGACGGCGACGGGAAACCGGTGCAAGGCTGGGGACTTTATGAGCACGGCGCGCTGGGCCGCCACGACCCGTCCGGCTTCGCCGACTGGTTGACGGTTGCGCCGTAAATCCGGTCCGGATGCGGTTCACTGTAGGGCGTGACAAACGCCTCGTGGGACGTCGACGTTGTCGTGGTGGGCGCGGGCTTCGCCGGTCTGACCGCCGCCCGTGAGCTGACCCAGCAGGGTCACGACGTCCTGGTCTTCGAGGGCCGCGACCGGGTCGGGGGCCGCTCGTTCACCGGCAATGTCGCGGGACTACCCGTCGACCTGGGCGGGTCGTTCGTGGGCCCCACCCAGGACGCCGTGCTGGCGCTGGCCGCTGAATTGGGCGTACCCACCACCCCCACCTATCACGACGGCAAGAACGTGATCTTCTGGCGCGGCGCCGCTCGCGCCTACAGCGGCACCATTCCTCGGCTGTCGCTGGTGGGCCTGCTCGACATCGGCCGGCTGCAATGGCAGTTCGAACGGCTCGCCCGCAGCATTCCGATTTCGGCGCCGTGGGACGCCAAGCGGGCCAGGCAGCTGGACGACATCTCACTGGCTCAGTGGCTTGCCATGGCGCGGGCCACCAAGTCCTCCCTGGATCTGATGGCGATCATGTCCCGGGTCACCTGGGGGTGCGAGCCCGACGAGGTGTCAATGCTGCACGCCGCCCGCTACGTGCGCGCCGCCGGCGGCCTGGACCGGCTGCTCGACGTCGAAAACGGCGCGCAACAGGACCTGATCCCGGGCGGTACCCAGCAGATCGCCGATCGGGCGGCGGCCGAGCTCGGCGACCGCGTGGTGCTGGACGCCCCGGTCCACCGCATCCGACGGCACGGATCGGGCGTGACGGTGAGCACCGATCGGGGTGAAGCCGAGGCGGGATTCGTCATCGTCGCGATCCCGCCCGCCCACCGGGCCGATATCGAGTTCGATCCCCCGCTGCCACCCGAATACGCCGAGCTGGCCCGGCAGTGGCCGCAGGGCCGGCTGAGCAAGGCGTATGCGGCCTACGAGACGCCGTTCTGGCGCGCCGACGGTCTGTCGGGACAGGCGCTGTTGGACCGGGGACCGGTGTTCATCACCTTCGACGTCAGCCCGCACGACGACGGGCCGGGGATTCTGCTGGGTTTCGTCGATGCCCGCGCTTTCGACTCGCTGCCGAGTGACCAACGGCGCCGCGACGCGCTGCGCTGCTTCGCCTCGGTGTACGGCGAAGCAGCGCTCAAGCCGTTGGACTATACCGACTTCCGTTGGGGTACAGAGGAATTCGCGCCGGGCGGTCCGACCGCCGCGGTACCGCCGGGGTCGTGGACGAAATACGGTCGGCTGCTGCGCACGGCGGTCGGGCCCATTCACTGGGCCGGCACCGAGACCGCCGACGAGTGGACCGGGTACTTCGACGGCGCCGTCAGATCCGGCCGGCGCGCCGCCGCCGAGGTCGCCGCCGTGCTATGAGCTGATCCGCCGCAGCTCGTGGCGCGCCAGCGCGGATTCAGCGAGGGCGCGCAACTGAGCGTTCACCGCGGCCGGCTGTTCCAGCATCGAGCAGTGCCCGCCGGGCAGCTCGACCAGATCGACGACGTTGGGTGCGGTACGGGCGATCTTGCGGGACTGGCCGATCGGCGTCAGGCGGTCGCGTTCGCTGCCGATGACCAGGGTCGGCACCGTCAGGCCCGCCAGGCTCAGGTGCCGCGACCCCACCTCGCCCACCAGCATCCGGGCGCAGCCCCCGCGCCCAGCCGGTGACGTCTGCGCGAACATCTCGTAGACCAGTTTGACCACGTCGGGATGCGCCTCGGCGCCGGTCGCCATCAGCGCCACCAGGTAGCGGGCCGGGATCCGCACGGCGTTGGGCAGCGGGACTCCGCCGACCGCGCTGATCAGCGTCCGCCCGGCCATGACCCGGGCCGGTGACAGGCCGCGTGGCACCGAGAGGAACCGGATTTTGCGCAGCAGATCGCCACTGGCCGTGTTGATCAGCGCCACGGCATCGGCGCGGCGAGCGACCTTGTGCCCGTAGCGCTGCGACCACGCCTGGATGGTCATCCCGCCCATCGAGTGCCCGGCGATCACCGCGCGCTCGTGCGGCGCGAGCGTCGCCTCCAGCACGCAATCGAGGTCGGAGGCAAGGTGATTGAGGCTGTAGCCACCGCGGCGCGGGAGTCCACTGCGACCGTGGCCACGGTGGTCGAACGCGATGACCCGGAAGTCGGTGGACAACTCTTCGATCTGGTAGGCCCAGGCGCGGATGGCGCACACGAAGCCGTGGGTCAAAACGATGGGGTAGCCGTCTGCCGGTCCGAATACCTCGGCGTGCAGGGGCGTACCGTCCGCCGCGCGGACCGTCAGGGCGCGGCCCGCCGGTAAAGCACGGGTGGCCTGTCGAGCATTCATTGCCGCTCCCCACTTGGACGCGGCACCGTTGCCGCCCTCCAGATGCGCACGATTTTACCTGAACGTAATGTGCGCTCTGTCACGTTCTCAGAACACGATCCGGTAACGGCATGTGAGACCCTGACACCCGTGTCCCTGTCGCGTCGGGGTTTCCTGACGGCATCCGCCCTGCTGGCAGGGTGCGCAAGGCCGCGGCCGCAGAGCGAGAACACGAGCACCGCACCACCGGACACCGGGTCGATCTTGATCGTCGGCGCCGGCATGGCCGGTCTGGCGGCGGCCCGCAGCCTGGCGGACGCGGGCCGGCCGGTGCGGGTGATCGAGGCCCGCAACCGGATCGGCGGCCGGGTGTACACCAGCCGCGACTGGGGAACGCCGCTGGAAATGGGCGCCTCGTGGATCCACGGCACAACCGACAATCCGCTACTGGAATTGACGCGGAAAGTGCAGGCGCAGGTCGTGCCCACCGACTACAACCGGCCGGTGAAACTGGCCATCGATCCCCGCCTGCAGCCGATGACCTACGACGCGAAGACCTGGCGCACGCTGGTGTCCGATGCGCGCGACGACACCGACGGGGGCACGCTGAGCGCCGCGATCGACGCCGAGGCCGTCGGGCTCTCCGATCGGGACCGCGCCGCACTCGCCTACTACGTCACCACCGAGATCGAAGACGAGTACGCCGCCGACGCAGACCAGCTGTCCGCGACGACGTTCGACCTGGGCACCTACACCGGCGGACCGCAGGCGGTGATCACCAGCGGTTACGACGCGCTGCCGCGACTGCTGGCCGACGGCCTGCCGATCAGCCTGAACACGGCGGTGGATGCTGTTGTGCGCAAAGGCAACTCGGTGATGGTGCGGGCCGGCGGGCAGACGTTCGAAGGCCCGGCCGCGATCCTCACCGTTCCGCTCGGCGTGCTCAAATCCGGCAAGATCATCTTCGACCCACCCCTACCCGACGGCCACGCGCACGCGGTGGACGCGCTGGGATTCGGCGTGCTGTCCAAGAGCTACTTCCGTTTCCGGCAACGCACCTGGGACGCCGAAAACGCATTCTTCCAGTACCTGGGTTCCGAGCCCGGCAGGTGGGCGCAGTGGTTCACGCTGTCCGCCGCCGCCGGCCCGATTGTGTTGGCGTTCAACGCCGGTCGGCGTGGCCGGCAGGTGGAGTCGGCGCCGGCGGGCGAGTTGCTGTCCGGGGCGATGCCGATTGCCCGGGCGCTGTTCGACACCGACGTCACCGAGGTCCGTTCCTCTGGCTGGTCCAACGACCCTTACGCACTGGGCTCGTATTCCTATCACGCTCCCGGCTCCGGTCTCGACGATCGTCGGCGACTGCAGGAACCGATCAGCGACCGGCTCTACCTGGCCGGCGAGGCCGTCGGCGTGGACAACCCGGCCACCGTGCACGGCGCCTTACTCAGCGGCCGGCATGCGGCGGCCGAGTTGCTGCGCAGACTCAGTTGAACAATTCAAAAGCATTGTGAAACAATACCTTTCGGCTCCACTGGTCACCCAGCCCGAGCGCGACGACCGATTCGACGGCGTGATGGTACGGGTAGGGGATGTTGGGAAAGTCGCTGCCGAAGAGCACCTTGTCGGCCACTTCGAGCAGCCGGGGCAGCTCCGCGCGGGGGAAGGGGTGCAACTCTTCGGTGAAGTCGGTGAACACCATCGTGGTGTCCAGATACACCCCGGCGTGCTGCTGGGCGAGGTCGATGAACTCGCGGTATTCGGGCATGCCCAGGTGCGCGATGATCAGCTTCAGGTCCGGGTGGCGGTCCAGGACATCGGCGACCGGTTGCGGGCCGGTGAAGGTGCCCGGTGTCGGGCCGGATCCGGCGTGGATCACCGTCGGGACGCCGGCTCGCTCCAGGACCGCCCAAACCGGTTCCAGCAGCGGATCTTTCGGCGAATAGTTGCCGACCTGCACGTGGGCCTTGAACACCCGGGCCCCGTCGGCGATGGCACGTGACACGTAGTCGGCCGCGCCGGGTTCGGGGTAGAACGTGGCGGTGTGCAGACAATCCGGTGTGGCAGCGGCGAATTGGGCAGACCAGGAGTTGAGCCATTCGGCCATGTCCGGTTTGTGCGGGTAGAGCAGCGAGGTGAAGGCCACCACCCCGAAGTCCCGCAGCGCCGCCACCCGCGCCTGCTCGTCGTGCCGGTAGGCGACGGGCCACGGCCGCCCGGTCAGCGGGCCGACGCCGTCGAAGTAGGCCCACACCTTGTCGAGCACGCGTTTCGGCATGAAATGGGTGTGCACGTCGATCATCGAGGCCAGACCGACGTCGTCGAGCAATCGGCGAACGGTCTCCGCCTCGATGCGGGTCGGATCTTCCCCTGGACGTGCGGTGGTGATCCAAGCGGGACCGACACCCAGGCACCTCACCATGCGTCGTGGCGCATCGGCATCCGCGGCGCCGGCTTGATCCGGTTGACGGCGGCCCACAGCGCGCGCTCGCGTGCGTTGTCGGCGATGAACAGCAACTCGTCGCCCGCCTCCAGCACATCCTCGCCCCGGGGAGCGATCACCTCGTCGCCGCGCACCACGGTGACCAGCGCGGTGTTGTGCGGCAAGTCCAGCTCGTCGACCCGCTGCCCGACAGTCGGGTTGTCGGCGGGCAGCGTCAGCTTCGTCAGCGCCGTCCGGCCCTCCCGCATGCCCATCAGCCGCACCAGGTGACCGACGTCGATGGCACCCTCGATGCCGGCGACCATGGCGCCGGGCGCGGAGACCGAGACGTCGATGCCCCAGGCTTGCCCGAACAGCCACTCGTTGCGGACGTCGTTGATCCGCGCCACCACCCGCGGCACGCCGAACTCGGACTTGGCGAGCAGGCCCACCACCAGGTTGGCCTTGTCGTCACCGGTGGCGGCGATCACCACATCGCAGGTCTGCACGCCGGCCTCCTGCAACGCGGTCATCTCGCAGGCGTCCGCGTTGAGCCAGTCCGCGTCCGGGACCTTGTGCGGCACGAAATTGCGGCGCTCCCGCTCGATCAGCAACACCTTGTGCCCGTTGTCCAGCAATTCCTGCGCGACGGAACGCCCGACATTGCCGGCTCCGGCAATCCCGATTCGCAACTTGCGTGTCGTCACGTGATCATCTTTGCGTATCGGCAGCAGCTCGGCTGTGCCCGCTGTGCGCCGAGCGACCACTCGGTCCGGGCTGATTTACTGACAAGACGCCGAAATCGGCACCCTCACCTGGCAAACCGCGGTAACCGCTGCTCATGTCGAACGGGAAAGAATGACCCTGGAACAGCTGTACCTGATCGTGTCGATCGGTGGCCTCGTGCTGCTGGCCAGCATTGTCGGTACCCGGGTGGCCACCGTGGTGGGCTTCCCCAGCCTGCTGCTCTACCTGATGGTCGGGGTGGTGATCGGCGAGGACGGGCTGGGGCTGAAATTCGACGACGCGCTGTTGGCCCGCAACGTCGGGACCGCGGCGCTGGCGGTGATTCTCGTCGAGGGCGGTCTGACGACCCGGTTCGGCGACATCCGTAAAGTGCTGGCGCCCGCCGGCGCGCTGGCCACCCTCGGCGTGCTGATCAGCACGCTGGTGACGGCGGTGGGCGCGCACCTGCTGCTCGGCATCCAATGGCAACTCGCGCTGCTGCTCGGCGCCATCGTGTCGTCCACCGACGCCGCGGCGGTGTTCTCGGTGTTACGGGTGTTGCCGCTGCCGCGGCGCCTGGCCGGACTGCTGGAAGCCGAGTCGGGGTTCAACGACGCCCCCGGCGTGATCCTCGTGCTCATGTTCAGCGTGGTGCCGTTCGTGTTCGAACCGGAAGGTGCCGTCACCGGCTTGGTCTACGAACTGCTCGGCGGTTCGGCGATCGGTCTGGTGGTGGGCTATCTGGGAGCGCTGGGCCTGCGGCGCATCGCGCTGCCGGCCTCCGGCCTGTACCCGATCGCCACCTTCGGGCTCGGCTTGATGGCGTTCGCTGCCGCCGGCGACGCCCACGCCAGCGGCTTCATCGCCGCCTATCTAGCCGCGGTGGTACTGGCCAACTCCGGCCTGCCACACCGGTCGGCGACCCGATCGTTCGCCGAAGGCGTCGGCTGGCTGGCGCAGATCGGGTTGTTCGTGCTGCTCGGCCTGCTGGTGAACCCGCACGAATTGGCGCCGGACGTCTTTCCGGCGATCGTCATCGGCCTGGTCCTGCTGCTGGTTGCCCGGCCGCTGTCGGTGGTGGTCTCACTGATCTGGTTCCGCATCCCCTGGCGCGACCAGGTCTTCCTGTCTTGGGCGGGACTGCGTGGCGCGGTCCCGATCGTGCTGGCCACCTTCCCGATCGTCGCCGGTGTGGAGGGCAGTCACCGGCTGCTCAACATCGTTTTCGTACTGGTGGTGGTCTTCACCCTGATCCAGGGCCCCAGCCTGCGCCCGATCGCCCGGATCCTGGGACTGATATCGCGCGAGGCAACCCGCGAGATCCAGGTCGAGGCCGCCCCGCTGGACATGCTCGACGCGGAACTGCTGACCATGACCGTGCAGCGGCCGTCGCGCCTGCACAACGTCACCATCTTGGAGCTGCGCCTGCCGGACCCGGCGGTCATCACGCTGATCATCCGCAATGGCCACACCTTCGTCCCGGAGCCCGACACGCGGATCGCGGCCGGCGACGAACTGCTGATCGTCACCACGAGCAAGACGCGGGCGGCAGCCGAAGCCAGGCTGCGGGCCGTCAGCCGGCGCGGCAAACTGGCGCACTGGTTCGACGAGTACGGCGAACTGGACTAGTCCGCGGTCGCGACTAGCTGAACCGCGGCTCGCCCAAGGTGAAGACCGCCTGGTCGATCAGCGCCCCGAGATGCAGGCCGGGGCGCAGCCAGGTCGGCAGTGGCCCCGCCGAGGAGACGCCGACGGTCACCAATGCCGGGCGCACCCGACCGGCGAACGTCAACAACGAGTCACCGACGCGCCCGTCGGCGAACTGCTGGCGGGCGCTGGCCCTGGTCTTGAGCGGGATGGCCGGGCCCACCACCCGCGGAGTGGCGCTGACCGTCCAGGACAGCTGGTCGGCGCTGCTGCCGGTGATGACCTGACCGTTGGCCAACTCGCCGTCGAACCGAGCCAGCGTCTTGGGCATCGCCCAATTCGTGCGGCCCCCGACCAGGCTGGACTCCGAATCCACCGACATGAAGGCCACATTTCCCCACGGCCGCAGCCCGGTGCGGGAGCCGACCATGCCGAGCACCTCGTCGTAGGCACCGACCGGCGTGTCGGTGTAACGGACGAATCCGCCGATCGTGGCCAGCGCCGAGCTACCGGCCAGTGCGGGCGGCAGCGCCGCGGCTGCGGCCCGACCACCCCGCCCCAGCCACAGCAACGCCGAGCAGCGGCACTCCCACGGTGCGGGCGCTGCGTTGGCGGGCAAGGTGGCGACCAAGGCCTCGGACAGCGCGGTCTCCGGCACCCCGCGCAACCCGGTCAACTCGATACGCGACATACCTACTCCTGGATCTCTCGGCCTTCGACACGCGCCTGGTACGACGCTCGTTTCTCGCGGTCCAGCTCTGAGGTGACCTTGTTGCCACCCGACAACCGGAACGCGGCGTCGACGAGCGGGTCCGGCAGGACGGCGGTCCCGCGGGCAACCAGGCCCACCAACTTGGGAACGAACACCGTGCGCGAGGCACCCCGGTTCAGTTCGGTGACCACCGCGGCGGCAACGGCCTCAGGATCGACCACCAGAAACCGTTCCAGCGGCCCCGGCGCGGCCATGCCCGCGATCAGCTCGGTGCGCACGAAGCCCGGGCAGATCGCCGAGATCTTGACCCCGCTGCCCCGCCACTCCTGGCGCAGCGCCTCGCTGAAACCGACCACCGCGTACTTGGCGGCACAGTAGGTGGCCGCGTTGGGCGATGCCAGGGTGCCCATCACCGAGGCGATGTTCACGATGTGGCCCGACCCACTCCGGGCGAACCGGGCGCCGGCCAACCGCGTTCCGGTCATCACCCCCAGGACGTCGATCTCCAGGGTGCGACGGGTGACGTTCGGGCTCTCCTGCAGAAACGGCCCGATCGGCATGATGCCGGCGTTGTTGACCAGCACGTCGAGCCCGCCGAGATCCTCGGCCGAGCGGTCCAGGAACGTCTCGAAACCGGCCGGGTCCGTTACGTCGAGGCGGTAACCCGTTGCCGCCGTGCCAAGTTCGGCGGCCGTCTGCTGCACGGCGGCTTCTTGGACGTCACCGAGGGCCACCGTGGCGCCCGCGGCGATCAGCGCCTCGCCGATCGCGCGGCCGATGCCCTGCGCACCCCCGGTGATGGCGACGCGTCGTCCCCGCAGCTTCGGCATGTCGCAAACCTTAGACCCCGGCCGTGGCCGGGCCGAGCGCCGCATGAACCAGATCGACCGCGCGGGCCGCGCTCTGCGCGGCCCCCTCCATGGTGGTGGGCCAGTCGTTGTGGGTCCAGTCGCCGGCCAGCGCGAGATTCGGCAGCGCCGTGCGGTTGCCGGGGCGGATCGTCGACATGCCGACCCGGGACGAGAAAGTGGCCTTTGGCCAGGGCACCACGGTCACGTCGAGCACCCGGGCGTCCCGGGCGGCCGGGTAGCTGGCGCGCAGCGCGGCGACCAGCCGCTCGCCCACCTCCCGGTTCTTCAGCGGCATCAGGTCGTAGGCGGCGCAGGTGGTGAGCGCGTACAGGTGGTTGCCGTCGGCGCGCGGCCCGTGCATCCGGTCGCGGTCGAACACCCAACCAATGTCGCTGTCCAACAACGATTCCCATGGCGCGACGGTGCCCAGCGGGCGATCCAGTAACACGTAGGCGTTCATGATCGGGATGGGCTCGAGTTGCTTGGCCGCCAGTCGGATCTCTTCGGAGCCCGGCACCTCGTCGAGCAGCGACCGTAGATTCCACGACGGCACCGCCAGCACCACCGCGTCGGCCTGCACCGTCGAACCGTCCGCCAACCGGACGCCGCTGGCGCGGCCGTCGGCCACCTCCACCGACACCGCGCGGGTGCGCAATCGCACGTCCACCCCGCGTTCGTCCATCACCCGCCGGGCGCCCTGCAGGTACAGCGTCTCCAGGTCGACGGTCGGATAGCCGATCCGCGCCGCCGCTGACCCCCCACTGCGCACCCGGTCGGCACCGGTACGCAGCAGGGCCGCGAAGGCGTGCGCGGAGGCAAGGTGCGGGAGCTCGTTGAGCAGGCCGATCACCATCGAATTGAGCATGATCCGGCGCACCTCGGCGGGAAAGCCCAGTCGGTCGAACCACTCGTCGACGGTGATGTCGTCCAGGGCGTCGTCGAACCGGATGACGTCGCGGACCAGCCGCGCCCACGCCGGGCCGGCCTTCAGCAACGCCGGCAGACCCAGACCGCGGACCCGGCCCAGCAGCATGCGGCGCGCGTTACGGGCCCGCAAACCGAACGTCTCGACGTGCCCGCCCGGATAGCGCACCCCGAATTCGTCGGGGAACCGCAAAAGATGCCGGGTACCAACGGAATCGAGGTAACGGAACACGCAGTCGTATGAGCCGGCGAACACGTGCTGACCGTTCTCGATGGCATCACCGTGCCCGGAGGTCAGGCCGATGGTGCGCCCGCCCAGCGAGCCGTTGCTCTCCAATAAGGTGACCGCGTAACCGAGTTCGGCCAGCCACACCGTGGCAGCAAGGCCCGCCAGACCGCCGCCCACGACGACGATGTGCAGGTTCGGCGAATCGTTCATCACCGAACCATACTCAACTCAGGCCTGGCGGTTTGACCGCGCCCGGCGCACGTGCAGGATCACCTTGACGATGAGGAACGCGATCGCGACGGCCATCATCAGCGACGACAGCGCGTAGGCGCCGTAGACATGCCCGCGGTTGTAGCGGTCGTTGACCAGCAGCGTGAGGGTCTGCGTGCTGCCCGGCAGGTTCGACGACACCATCACCACACCACCGAACTCGCCCAGCACCCGCGCCACGGTCAGCACCACGCCATAGGTCAGGCCCCACCGGATCGAGGGCAGCGTGATCCGCCAGAAGGTCTGCCACGCATTCGAACCCAGGGTCACCGCCGCCTGCTCCTGTTCGGTGCCCACCTCGCTCAGCACCAGCTGCACCTCCCGCACGATGAACGGCAGGGTGACGAAGATGCTGGCCAGCACGATGCCGGGAACGCCGAAGATGATCTTGACGCCGGTGTCGCGCTCGATGAATCCGAGCGCACCCGCCGATCCCCACGCCGAGATCAACGCCACACCCACGATGATCGGCGAAACCGCGAACGGCAGGTCGATGACCGACTGCAAGACACCTTTGCCACGAAACTTGTTGCGCGCCAGCAGTATCGCCGTGGGAACACCGAACACCACATTGCACGGCACTACGATGGCCAGCACCAGCAGGGACAGCTGCAGTGCGGAGATCGCCGCGGGTGTGCTGATCCAGGCGAAGAATTGATGGAGTCCCGGCCGGAACGTCCGGTACAGGATCAGCGACACCGGCACCACGAGCATCACCACGATGTAGCCCGACGCCACCCAGCGCACCAGGTGGCGCACCACGCTCGACGAGGTCACCCGAGATCCTCGTGCCGCCTGGTGAACCACCCGCCCGCAAGCCGCAGAATCAACAATGCGCTGAACGAGATAGAAAGCAGCACAATCGATATCGCGGCAGCAGCGGTACGGTCGTCGTTCTCGATCAGCGCCCGGATCCACTGCGAGGAAACCTCGGTCTTGCCCGGCACGGCGCCGCCGATCGTCACCACCGAACCGAATTCACCGATGCACCGCGAAAACGCCAGCCCCGCACCGGACAACACCGCGGGCAGCAGCGCGGGCAGCACGATCGAGGCGAAAACCTTTCGGCCACTTGCACCCAGCGAGGCCGCGGCCTCCTCTACCTCGCGATCGATTTCGCGCAGCACCGGCTGAACGGCACGCACCACGAAAGGCATCGTCACGAACGCCAACGCCATCGCAACCCCCGGTGGAGTGTGCTGCAGATGCAGGCCCACCGGGCTGCTGGGGCCGTATAAGGCCAGCATCACCAGACTCGTGACGATGGTCGGCAATGCGAAAGGCAGGTCGATGATCGCGTCCAACAACCCCTTCCCGGCGAAGTCGTCCCGCACCAACATCCACGCTGCCAACACCCCGAACACCACGTCGAGCACGGTCACGACCACGGAGATGATCAACGTGACCTTGAAGGATTCCAGCGCGGCGTGCGAGGTGACCGCCAACCAGAAGTGTTGCCAGCCACCACCACATGCCTGCCAGGCAATCGCGGCCAGTGGTAACAGCACGATGATGGACAGCCACAGCGTCACCACACCGACCCGAACGGCTTTGTCGCCCTTGGGGTCTGCGGCGGCGACCGGTGGCGGCGCTGGTAGCTGACGTTCCGGGGTCAACACTGCGGCTGTCATCCGGTGGCCTCCAGATAGAGCGTGGTGATCTTTCCGGTGTGCCGATCGAACAGCTCGGGATCGACCGTTCCCCAGCCGCCGAGATCAGCGATGGTCCACAGTTTCACCGGCACCGGAAACTGGTCGCGGAAGTCCGAGGCGACGGCGGGATCGACGGGCCGAAACCCGGCGCGTGCCCACAACCGTTGCGCCACCGCGCTGTACTGGAAGTTCTTGAACGCCGTCGCAGCCTGCAGATGTGTGCTGCTGCTCACCACGGCGACCGGGTTCTCGATCTTGAACGTCTGGGGCGGGTTGATGTGCTCGACCGGATAGCCTTGCCGCTCAGTGGCGATGGCCTCGTTCTCGTAGCTGATCAGGACATCGCCGCTGCCTTCGACGAACACGTCGGTGGCGATCCGGCCGGATCCCGGACGCAACTTGACGTGCTCGCGGACCAACCGGTCGACGAAGTCGACGCCTGCCGCGACGTTGCGCCCGCCACCGCTCTTGACCGCGTAGGGGGGCAAGCAGATTCCACTTCGCCGACCCCGAGCTCATCGGGCTGGGGGTGATGATCTCCACCCCCGGGCGCAGCAGGTCGTCCCAGTCGCGGATGTTCTTCGGGTTACCCTTGCGCACCACCAACGTCACTACCGAACCGAAGGGTATGCCCTTGCTGGCTTCGGTGTCCCAGTCCGCAGAAACCTTGCCCGCCTTCACCAATCGCGTTATGTCGGGTTGCACCGAGAAGTTCACGATGTCGGCCGGCTTACCCGCGACAACGCCGCGGGACTGGTCACCGGAGGCGCCGTAGGAGGTGATCACCTGAATGCCTTTGCCCTCCTCGGAAGCGTTGAACGCCGAAATCACCGCACTCCAACCGGGTTCGGGCACCGAGTACGCCACCAGGGTGATGCTGGTGTTCACCTCGGTGACCGAGTCGCCGCCCACGGCGTCGCTGGCACCGCCGCCGCACGCCGCGACCACGGCGGCGACAACCGTCATGCCGACGACTCGTCCCCAACGGGACACGCGGTCGGTGCCAGCAGACATCGATGCCTTCCAGGATTTGGGTAACGGGGTGCGCACACCGCGCAATGGTGCTTGTAATCAACAGAATCGGGGTCAGAACTTCAGCGACAACAACGCATGGCGGGATCGCACTCCACGCCGTCGGCTGCCGCATACATGGCGGAAACGTAGCAAAGCCCGCGGCGTGTCGGCAGCGTCGCCGAGCGCGACAAGGTGCGGCAGCCTCTTCCGCTCGCCCCGTGGCACAGCAGCCCCCCGGGCGCGGCATGGCCACCGGCAACGGCTCGTGCCGATCGTCGGCCCCGCCCCGCACGAGGGCATAAAGCACTGGTCGCGGCCACCCCCGCCGGCGCGGTCACCGAACTGAGTTCACACCATTGACCTATCCGGCCCCAACAATGTCATTGGCTCGGCAGCAGCGCCCGCGCCTTCCAGCGCAGGATCCGCGGGCGCGCGGCGCAAAAAGTCAGGGTGAGTCTAAGCCGGAGGCGCCGTCGGTCGAGGCCGGCGCGGACTCGACTGTCGCGATCTTGCTGAATCCGCTGACCGTGAGAACCCGAACCAGCAGGGGGTGAACGATGACCCGCAGATGGTCCACCGCGTCGGCATGATCGAAAAGCGCGTTGATGCCGGCACTGTCGAGATATCTGACCGCACTGAGATCGACGGTGATCGGCCGGCGCGTCCCCCCGCCCGCGTCCGCCAATGCCCGGGTGAATGTCGCGATATTGCTCAGGTCTATCTCGCCGGTGGCGATCACCCGCGGTGTCCCGTCAGCGCCGCGGTCGGTGTTGAGGTGCAGCGGTGTGGCCATTACGGGATCCTCGCGTACATGTGCACCGTGGTGCCGGCTTCAGTGGAGTTGATGCTGAAGTCCTCCATCAGGACTCGCATCAAAGCGATGCCACGGCCGCGACTCATGCCGGGAACCTTGGTGGGCGTCTTCCACTCACCGCTGTCAGTGACCGTCACCTGCAGGCGGTCCACCATTGCGCTGGCATGCAGGCAGACGGTGCCGTGCGGTTTGTCACGGTGGCCGTGCTCGATCGCGTTGGCGACAGCCTCACCGGTTGCGGTCAGCACGTCCTGGATCTGAGCCGGCTCGACTCCGACCTGAGTGAGCCAGCTGCGCAAGGCGGCCCGGCTTCCCGCGAGGTTCTCGGCGTCGGCGGTGAATTCCATTGCCAGCGGCGCTGGTTGGCGATACAACAGCACTGCCACGTCGTCGGGATAACCGCCCGCGGGCTCCAAGCGGGACATCAGGTAGTCGGCCACCTCGTCGAGGGACTGCGACCGGCCTTCCTGCACCAGATCGGCGGCGCGGGACATACCGTCGTCCAGGGAGCTGCCCCGACGCTCGACCAGACCGTCTGTGTAGAGCAACAGAGTTGCGCGCGGCGGCATCGTGATGCGCGATTCGGGCCGCTCCCAGTCCGGCCGCAGCGCCAGCGGCAACCCGTGCTCGCCGTCCAGCATCACCTTGGTGCCGTCGGCGTAGACGATGATCGGCGGCGGGTGACCCGCATTGGCGTACACCAGTTCCCCGGTCTCGGAGGTGAGCACCGCGCAGAACGCCGTGGTGCAGCGCGCGCCGGGTAGGCGCGCGGCGAACCGATCCAGGCCGGCCAGCGCCGCACTCGGGCCGGACTGCTCGAGCAGCAGCGCGCGGCATGCGCTGCGCAACTGACCCATCACCGTGGCGGCCGCCAAACCGTGGCCCACGCAGTCGCCGACGATCAGGGCCACCCGGCCGTCCCCGAGATCGACCACGTCGTACCAGTCGCCGCCGACCTGTAGTGGTCGGCTGGCCGGGAGGTAGCGCACGGCGATGCCGCCGGGCAGGTCCGCCGGTCCCAGCATCGCGTGCTGCAACGCCAGCGCGGTCTCGCGTTGCAGGTCCAATTGGTTGATGCGGTGCAGCCCCTGACCGAGACGCCCGGCCAGCGCCGTGAGCAGCGTCTCGTCCTCCCGGGTGAAGCGGCGATGCTCGGAGAGCTCGATCCAGATGACCAGGAGGCCGTGGGGATGCTGCAACGAGACGCCGGCCACCCCGGCGTCTGCGGTGTAGGTGCTCAGCAGATCGGCTCCGCGGAGTGTCTCGATCAGCTGGCGGTGCCGCGGTGCGAGCTCTCCCCAGGTGCACGCCTCGCCGGCGCAGACCAGAGCCGGGGCGTGCTCGGTGGGCGAGTCGTCGATGAACGTCACGGCTAGAACGCGCCGCGCCTGCCACACTCCGCGCAACACCTCAGCGGTGCTCCGCAGCCCGTCCTCGAGCGTATCCGCTTGCGCCAGTTGGGCGTTGAGCTCCGCGAGCGCAAGTTGGCTCTGTACGGCGTAGTGCTCGGCCGTGATATCGCGGAAGGTGCCGACCATGACGCGACGCCCGGAGTCGGGGTCGTTGGCATGGTTGAAGTTGACCGTGAGCCACACTCGGTGGCCGTCTCGGTGGGTGACCGGGACGACGTAGCCACCTTGGCTGTCGTTCAGCAGTCGGGTAAACGCCGATTCGCACTGCCGATAGGCCTCGGCGTCGGTGTCCGGGTCGGGCCACCAGGGGTGGACGGGCTCGTACGGTATTCCTTCGGGGCCGTAACCGAGGATCTCGGTGAACGCGGTGTTCACCTCGATGATCGCACCGTGCTCGTCGCAGATGAAGAACCCTTCCTGCAGCGAGTCCACCAACGCGGCGCGCCAGCGCGAGTGATAGTTGCGCAACCGCGTCAACTCGACGTTGGTGCGCACCCGGGCCAGCAGGTCGGCGGCCGCGAAAGGCTTGACCAGGTAGTCGTCGGCACCGGCGAGTAGCCCCTCCACGGCGGCCTCCTGGCCGGCCCGCGCGGACAGCAGAATAACGGGGAGGGCGGCGGTGCGCGGATCCTGCCGCAGCATCGAGAGCAGCTGCAGGCCGTCCAACCCCGGCATCATGACGTCACTGATCACCAGCTCGGGCGGTTGTGCACGGATCGCCTCCAGCGCGGCCAGGCCGTCGCTGTAGCCACTGACCTCGTACCCGGAGGCTCCCAGCAGACTGGTCAGGTATTCGCGCATGTCCGCGTTGTCATCGGCCACCAGCACACGGGCCTGGACCCCGGTGGACTCGGCCGGGGCGGCCGCGGCGGCGACGGGCGTCGTCGTGCCCGGCAGCCAGCGCAGGGCTTCCTGGACGAACGGCTCGGCGATCGCACCGGTGGCCGGTGGCTCCTGCGCCGTGGCGGCCAGTTCGTCGGCACGCAGATGGGCGGCACCGAACGGGAGCCGCACGGTGAACGTGGTGCCGGCGCCTTCGCGGCTGTCGGCGCTGATGGTCCCGCCGTGCAACCCGACCAGTTCCTTGACCAGGGCAAGCCCGATCCCGCTGCCCTCGGTGGAGCGTGCGCGGGCCGACTCGATGCGATGGAAACGCTCGAAGAGCCGGGGCATCTCGGCGGCGGGAACGCCGATTCCGGTGTCGGAGACGGTGACGACCGCTTGACCGTCGTCGCGGGCCACCCGGACCGTGATGGACCCCTCGAAGGTGAACTTCAGCGCGTTGGAGAGCAGGTTGAGCACCACCTTCTCCCACATCTCGCGGTCCAGATACACCGGTTCGTCGAGTGGCGGACAGTCCACCACGTACGTCAGGCCGGCCTGGTCGATCGCTGACCGGAACACGCTGGCCAGCTCGGCGGTGAACCTCGCGAGATCGACGGGCTCGAAGCGGGCCCCGCATACGTCCCGCCTCGATGCGGGAGAAATCCAGCAATGTGTTGACCAGCTTGGCCAGCCGCAGGGCGTTGCGGTGCACCAGTTCGAGTTCTTGCCGCGCATGGCTGTCGAGGCCGGTCTCCTGACGGCGCAACTCGTCGACCGGCCCCAGGATCAGGGTGAGCGGCGTACGGAACTCGTGACTGATGTTGGAGAAGAAGGCGGTCTTGGCGCCGTCAAGTTCGGCCAATGCCTCGGCACGCTGCTGCTGCGCCTCATAGCTGCGGGCGCTGATCACTCCAGCCGCGAGGTAACCGGCAACCAGTTCGACGAAGCCGCGGTAGCCGTCGTCGAATTCCCCCGGTGCCGGTTCAGCGCGGCCACCAGGAAACCGACCGGCGGTCCACCGTGCTGCAGCAGCGGCACCACCAGCGCCTGCCTAGGCGGCTTGCGCCAGGCGCCACAGGGCAGCTGCTGCGCGACGCCGTCCAGCTCGACGAGTTCGGCCTCGCCGCGCGCCGCCTTCTCGATTGGCCACACCGACGGGCCGTCGCCGGGCAGGGTTTCCGGTGCCGCCGGATGCCCGGCGGCGATACCGCTGGTACCGACCAGGTGGGCCGGCCCGTCGTCGTCGAACAGGTAGGTCAGGGTGAACGGGAGGTCATACGGGTTGCGCCCGAGCTGCTGGGCGGCGAAGTCGAGCATCTGCCGCTCGGTGCGCACGACGCTGGGATCCGAGCCCAGTTCCCGCAACGTCGCGATGCGGCGCTGGGAGATTACCCGCCCGGTGTCCTCGCTGACGACGCACAGCAAACCGACCACGCGCTGGTCGTCATCGCGCAGCGGGCTGTAGGAGAACGTGTGATAGGTCTCCTCGGTGTAGCCGGACCGCTCCAGGAAGAGCAGCAACGCCTCGTCCCAGGTCGACTCTGCCTCCGCACCGAGGACGCGGTCGACGCGCGGTGCGATGTCAGGCCAGATCTCGGCCCACACCTCGCTGGCCGGCCGGCCCAGCGCCCACGGATATTTGCGTCCCAGGGTGTCGTGGCGATAGGCGGCGTTGCAGAAGAAAGTGAGCTCGGGCCCCCACCCCATCCACATCGAAAACCGAGACGACAGCAGGATGTCCACGGCCGTACGCAGGCTCTGCGGCCACGTGTCGACGGGCCCCAGCGGGGTCGACGACCAATCGACGGCAGCGAGATCTAGCCCGATCTCCTGGTCTGCTCGGAAGACCACTGACCCACCTTTCGAGCTCTGGTTGGTCCCACCAGCGTTCCCTCAACCTCAGAGATTATCTGTAGCAAACGAACACGGGCACGCAACGCGGTCGCATCATGAAAAAACCTCAATCGGTGCTGGCTGCCAGCGGGGTGGCGATGTCCTCGAGGGATCTGCCTTCGGCGTCGACGGCGAGGAACCAGGCGATCAGTCCGCCGGCCATCATCACCACCGCACCCAGCAGGTAACCCAGGAACAGCATGGTGGGATTATTGCCGTCGCCGATGAGCGCGCCGTAGATGACCGGACCCAGGGCGCCGAAACTCTGGGCGATCGCGAAGAACACCGCGATCGCCTTGGCCCGGACCTCCAGCGGGAAGATCTCACTGACCGTCAGGTAGGCGGCGCTCGCACCGGCCGAGGCGATGAAGAAGATGACGCACCAGGCGATGGTCTGAGTGATCGCGTTGAGGACCCCCGCCTCGAACAGCCCGGCGCTCACCGCCAGCAGCAGGCCGGACGTCAGGTAGGTGCCGGCGATCATCTTGCGGCGGCCGATAGTGTCGAAGTAACGCCCAAGTGTCAACGGCCCCAACAGGTTTCCGACGGCGAAAGCAACGAGAAAGAGCGGCGCCGAATCCCGGGAGACATGATAGAACTTGCCCAGCACCAGCGTGTAGGTGAAGAAGATCGCGTTGTACAGGAACGACTGGCTGATCATCAGGGAGGCGCCGAGCACCGAGCGGCCGGGGTAGTCCCGGAACAACACCCGCGTCAGCGCCAGGTAGCCGATCTTCTCGGCTGGCTTGAGTTCGATGGCCCTGGTTTCGTCGACCTCCGGCAGGCGGGCTCCGGTGGCCCGGACTTCCTCCTCGATGTAGGCGATGGATTTCTCGGCCTCTTCGATGCGGCCGTTCATCACCTGCCAGCGCGGACTCTCCGGCAGATTGCGGCGCACCAGCAGGATCACCAGGGCCAGCACCGGTCCCAGCAGGAAGGCCAGCCGCCAGCCCAGGCTCAGGTCGATCACTTTGAGGAAGACGAACGTGCCGAGCGTGCCGAGGATCGCCCCCGCCCAGTAGGTGCCGTTGACGGCGATGTCGACGCGGCCGCGGTAGCGGGCCGGGATCAGCTCGTCGATCGCGGAGTTGATGGCCGCGTACTCACCCCCGATGCCAGTGCCGGCAATGAACCGGGTGGCATACAGGAAGGCGATCCAGCCGGCGCTGTTGCCCATGGTGAATGCGGTCAGCGCGCTGCCCGCCAGGTACACGGCCAGGGTGACCATGAACAGATTGCGCCGGCCCAGCTTGTCGGACAGCCGGCCGAAGAAGAGCGCGCCGGTCACCTCGCCGATCAGATAGATGGTCGCGGCGAACCCGACCGCCGCCGAGGACAGGTGCAGCGTCTCGGGGGCGGTGAGGGTGTCGGCGACCGCGCTGGCCACGGTGATCTCCAGGCCGTCCAGGACCCAGGCGACGCCGAGTGCCACCACCATCCGGGTGTGGAACGGCGACCAGGGCAGCCGGTCGATGCGGGCGGGGATGAGGCTGCGGATCGAACCGGTCACCGCATCGGACGTCGAAATGGTCGGCTCCTCGCGCACACGTTCGCTTTCCCGTCACCGGGCGGACGGAAACATCATGCCGCGTTCGAGATCGTCTGACGGCATGGGGGGCAAGCCTGCCGTCGCTCACCGACCGGACCACCGAGGTTCCTGTATGGACTCATGAATTACTGAGTGCTACAACAAGATTGATCGTCACCGCCAATATCACCGCACCGAAGAGGTAGGACAACAACGCCTGCGCGAGTGCGATGCGGCGCAACTGGCCGGTCTGCAGGGTGGTGTCGGAAACCTGATAGGTCATGCCGATGGTGAAGCCCAGGTAGAAGAAGTCCAGGAACCGCGGGGCGTCGGACCCGTTGAAGTTGATGGACGTGATTCCGTCGGCAGCATCGGAGTAGTAGACGTCGGCGTAGCGGACGCTGAACACGGTGTGCACGACGCACCACGCGGCGACGATGCTGACCACGCCTACCGCCGCGGCCACATCCTTCTCCGGGCCGGACTTCGACCCGGCGACCAGGAGATGTTCCACGCCGGCCAGGCTCGCCACGCTCGCCGTCAGGATCACCGCGTCGGTCAGCCAACCGCGGGGCGGGTCCTCAGGTTCGACGTGCTCGCGGGTCCGGTCGGCATCCATCGGCAGCACGACGATCCACGTCCAGACCAGGTACGTCGACGCCGCGGCGATCCAGCCGACGCTGGGCGCGTACCTCAGCCCGGCCAGCAGAGGCACGAGCGTCGCGGCAGCGACACCAATACCCGCCGCGACGATCAGCCGGACCACCACCCGCGTCCGCCAGCGAGACCTTGCCTGGTGCGCCATGCCGCAAGCTAAACACCGTTACGGCAGGTTGGCCTGCAACGACGACAGCGCGGCGGCGCCGAGTCGGGCAAGTTCGTCGGCCTCGTCACGGCTGAGGGCCGCCGCGAAGATCTCCGCCATCCGGCGATTGGTCGTCTGCTCGACCTGCTCGTAGCGGTCCTTCTTGTCGGTACCGTCGGCGAACGGCTCGGGCCAGCCGAACATCCTGGTGTACTCGGCCCCCTTGTTGAGCATGTGCGCTTCCACCGGGCTGACGCCGGAAATGGTGAGGGCGTTGAAATGCACACCGGCCCGCAGCTCGCGCAGGATGAACATCACCTGCAGCGCCCGCGCGGGAGCATCCTCGGCCAGCGGCATCGTGCGCCATCCCGCAAACAGGGGCAGACCCGCGGTCGGTGTCACCGCGATGAGCTTCTCGCCCAGTTCGGCAACACGGTCCAGGCCGTCGACTCCGGCCAGGTGCCTGCGGGCGAAACCAGCGGTCTGCTCCCAATATTGTTGCGCCGCACCAGCTGCGCCGCGTACCGCGACACCCTGGTCCCACAGCGCGGCCAGCGAATCGGGCTCGAAGACCGCGAACACCGCCGCGACCGTCGTTCCGCTGGCATCACCCAGCACACCGCCGCGGCCGGCGACGTACCCTGCCAGCGGGTTCTGGTAACCGGCCGCGACACTTTCGCCGAACGTCTCCGGATGCAGCATGAATACCGCGACGGCCTTCTCGATCGGCGCTCCGGCGGCGCGGGCCGCTTCGAGCATCCCGTCAGCAGTCATGAAAATCCTCCTTTGATCCCGGTTACCAGCGGAAGGACGGCGCCCACCGGTGTCAATTCACTGGAAAGCCCTGCAGCACTGCGTATTTCGATGAACGCATCGATCATCGCCTCGGTGGCCTCGTGCGGGTCGGTCAGCGTCACATCGTCGGTGAGCACCGAGATGGCCAGTTGATCGACGTAACTCCACACCGTGACGTTCATGCCGCTGCCCGCGACGATCGGCCCGACGGAGTAGATCTCGTTGACCGTGGCGCCCTCGACGTCGCCCCGAACCCGCGGACCGGGCACGTTGGAGACGGTCAGATTCATCACGCTGGCTGATTCGACTCGCCTGGCCTGGGCGCGGAACAAGCGCGGCGCCAACGCCGGCGGCAAATACGACATCCACGCCGGCAGCACCGTAGGGCCCAGCAACTGATGGTTCTCTTTGGCGATCTTGGTGGCCAGCGAAGTCAGCTTCACCCGCTCGATCGGGTCGTCGATGTGTACCGGCAGCGACGGCGTCATATAGGAGAACTCGTTGCCCGCCAACCGATCTGGGGAGGTGTTGTAACTTACCGGTACGCCGGCGATCAAGGGCTCGCCGGCTTCACCGTCGTATCGCAGCAGCAGTCGACGCAGCGCGCCGGCGACCATGGCCAGCACCACATCGTTGAGCGTGACCCCGAGGTGCTTGGCCGTCTGCTTGACGTCCGCCAGCGGCAGCGGCGCGGTGGCGAACAGACGACCCGGGGTCACCCGGTGATTGATGAAGCATGGGGGCGGTGCGAAGTTGCGCGCAAGCTCGGGGTGCGCGCCGCGTTCCTTGGCGCGGCGGCGGACCCGCCGGACACCGGTGGTCGTCTCGGTGAGCAGGCGGGGCAGCTTGCGGATCAGGCCGACGTGGTCGCGTGCGGCGGCCCGGAGCAGCTCGGCGCGGGTGCCCGGCAGGTCGGGCGCTTTGGCGCGGCGCCTCGGGTCCGGGTGCTCGAGCGCCATCGCCAGTGCCATCTGGTTGGCCGACGCCACTCCGTCGGCCAATACGTGGTGGACCTTGTGGATGATGGCGATGCGACCGTCGGCCAGGCCCTCGGCGACGTACATCTCCCACAGCGGCCGGGAGCGATCCAGCGGGGTACTGGCGATGTGACCGATCAGCTGGTCGAGTTCGCGTCGTCCGCCGGGCGCGGCCACCCGGGTGTGACGCAGATGGTAGTCGAGGTCGATGTCGTCGTTGGTCCGCCACATCGGGTGGTGCAGCTTCATCGGGATGTCGACCAGTTGATAGCGCAGCGGTTCCAACGCCATCAGGCGCGGGTAGGCGATCTGCCGGAACAGCTCGAAGCTGAACTCCTGGCTGAAACCCGAGATGTCCAGTACGCCGATTTTCAGCGTGTGCATGTGGATTTCCGGGGTCTCGCTGTACAACGTCAAGGCGTCCAAGCCGGTGAGTCGTTTCACATCAAAGCCCGTCCGTCAGCGCTGCCCGAGTGGTGCTACCCATTCCACCTCTTTCACTCCCGCGAAACCAGACCGCTCAGCCGACGTGTTTGTCGAACCACCCGACTCGGCTGGGACGCTCAGCTCCCCTCGCCGTCATCGGCCAGATAAGTGACGTCGTACATGCGCCGGCCCTGCTCGACCGGTGCGCCCTCGTTAGCACTCGCCTCGTCCAGCCGGACGTCGGTCAAGTGTGGGTTTTGCACGCGGACATAAGCTTCCAGTTCGGCCAGCAGCGCGCTGCCGTGCAGGGCCGCATCCGCGCGGGCGGTGCCTTTGTATCTCTTCCAACTCACGTCAGCGACTGCTCTCGGCTCGGTTCGGCTGCCGACGCCCGCTGCACCACCCACTGCCAGTCAATTCGCTCCTGTTCCAAGCGCACCCGTTCGCCAAGCCCATCGGTAACAAGGTCGCAGTAGAGCTCCTGCTCCGGCGG
This sequence comes from Mycobacterium kiyosense, assembly GCA_021654635.1. Taxonomy (NCBI): domain Bacteria; kingdom Bacillati; phylum Actinomycetota; class Actinomycetes; order Mycobacteriales; family Mycobacteriaceae; genus Mycobacterium; species Mycobacterium kiyosense. The sequence goes on along the minus strand of AP025179.1, from coordinate 1,497,884 downwards.
CGTGAGCCGGGTCAGAAGCGACCGGGCCGGGCGGTCCTCAGCCACCCAACGATCGCGATGGGCGAGCAGTGTCTCTCGGTCCATCAGCACCGACCGGACGTGCGGCAACCATGCCCTCAGCCGATCAAGAATCGCGAATCCGTGCGTGTCGATGTCGCCCCAGTAGAGGACATCGGCGCCAGCGAGCCACGGCGAACGGCCCACGCTGTCGACGTCGAAGCCCCTTCCCCAGATCACAACACCGTCTTCGGGGACGTCGAAGGACAGATAGCTGATCTCGTTCTCGACGATCACCGCCTGCCGTGGCACGACATCCAGTCGAGCCAACTCTTCAGGACGCAAGCCCAGTTCAGAAAGAGTCGGCCCGGGCAGACCCAAAGAAGGCGAGGGCCGTAGCCTTACTAAGCCTGGCTTCGACCTCAAGCCGAGGCCGGCGACAAAGCCCGCCGCCGTCGAGGAGACGCCCAGCATGGCCGCCAAAACCGGCCGGTGCCGTTCGGCGAACTTGGTGTCCACCCCGGGCGCACTGATCTCCCGCAAATATTTTTGCGATTGGCGATTAATGTCGAGCCACACGTACGCGGCGATCAGCCGCGGCATCTCCGGCCCCAGTTCGAGTGCACGATGCGGATGGTCGACGATCCACTGTCGAACCCGCCGATGTTGATCTGCCAGAACCAGCAGCTCGTCGAATTTGCGGACCAGCGCCGTCACCCCCAACAGCGCCACGGCTTGCTCGAATGTGGATATCATTGCACGGGAAGGCAATTGGTTGCGGCCAATTCGCCTGCCGCCAATAGCTTGCCACTGCAGGGTAAATCGTTCGCCGTCCCGAGCGCTTGCTTGGAGGTCGGCCACCCACTGTCGCGCAGCGGCTAAGTCGTCGCCGACCTGCGACGGCTTCGGTCCGCGCAGCGGCACTTCGATCGGCTCGAAAGGATCGCCGTTGGCATAACCACGTAGCAGGGACCCATCGTCCCACCGACGCCTGACTCGGACCGCGATGCCCGCCGATGTGGTCCAGGCGGGCTTCACGGTCGCCGCCCGTCGCGCCGGGACCGGTACTCTTCGATTGTCATCGTCTGCAGCCGAGAGAACGTTCCGGTTGGATTGTCAACGAAACCAATCGCTTTGACGTATGGCTCGATGACGTGGACCTTCTGCAAAGGCGTCACGATGAGCAGTTGCAGTCCCAGCGTAGCGAAGAGTTCCAGAGCGTAGCGCGTCGAGACGTCCGAGCCACGCCCGAATGCCTCGTCGATGACCGCGAAGCGGAAGTCGCGCGATCGCGCGACACCCCATTCCAGCCCGAACTGGTAAGCCAGCGACGCCGCCAGGATCGTGTACGCGAGCTTTTCTTTCTGACCACCGGACTTGCCGTCCGAATCGCTATAGTGTTCCCATTCCGCACCGGTTTCGGCATCGCGCTCGGAGGCAGAGAAGACGAACCAGTTGCGCACATCGGTGACCCGTCGTGTCCAGGACTTGTCCGATTCGGAATAGCCGTCGCGACCGCGGAAGCGTTCGATGACGCGCTTGACGTCGAGGAACCGCTGCTCGGAGTACTGATCACCGTCCACGGCGAGGCTGTCGTCGGTGAGGTTACGCAGATCGGAACGGAACTGCGCGACATCTTGATTGGTGGTGGGTTCCTTCTCTAGCCGGATGTAGCGACCCGGGTTGTAGGGCACCGCGCCGAGCGCCTCGTTGATGCGGTCGACGCGCTGATCGATCGCTGATGCCTGTCTGCCCAGCCAATTGTTGAACCCGGCCAACTCCTGGATGGCGTTCTTATTGAGCTGTTCTTTGAATTCGCTTTCGAAGCGCGGAAGATCATCGGTCGCTATGCGATCGCGGAATGTTAGAAACTCACGCCGGGCTTCGATATTCGCGTCCATGTCAGCGCGCAGCTCGGGCCACCGGCGCAGCACCTCGGCCATGTACTGACCCAGATTCAACGCATGACCGTTTAGTTCCCGCGTCAGCTTCTCGATGCGAGTATGCAGGGCACTGGACAGCGTGGTCTCCGCCTCACCACAATCCGCAGCCCGCGTCGGACGGGACCTGCCAATGCGTTGATTCAGTGCAGGATAGGACACGCGGGCCGTTGCCAACTCGGGTTCCGGCTGCGCCGCCACGAAGTCGTCAACACGTTGCTTGTCCTTCTTCGCCCGATCCGCCGCTGCGGCGGTGGTGGCCAGATCACCGGTGAGTTTCTTGATCGACTCCCCGAGGGCACAGGCCAATTCCTCATTTCGATCCAGAGCGCGCGTGTGATCTCCTGCAGTCGCGACGAGCCGGCCTGCAACCGGATGCGTTCGGCGTCATGGTCATTCGCGCGCGCTTCGGCCTCGCCAAAGTCAAGGTCGGTCCACGAACGGAACCCTTCGATTCGCAACAGGGCGTCCAGTCTCTCCTGCAGCGCTTCCCGCTGGGCGGTGAGAGTATCGACCTCGGCATCCGCCGCCACCCGCTGGACCACCAGTTCGTCGAGCTCGTTGCGCAGCGCGGCGATCTTTCGTTCGTTGGCCCAGCCGAGGACCCAGCGGCGGGGATCATCGACGCGGTAGCGATCGTCCTTCTCATGCCGATCGCCGGATCGCACCTGCCCCTGGCGAGTTACGGCACGGCGCTGGTTGCGAAATTCTTCGAGCGTTGTTGCGCAACGGAAATCGGCCCGCTTTACGAGCTCGTTCAGGAGGTATTCGCGGAATGGTCCGTCCTTGGCTTCGACGCAGTCGGCGAGCAGAAGTCCGTCATGTCGGGACGGCTGGAGACGGACCTGGTGCGGTGGAACCCGTTCGTACACCAACTTGGCTCCGCGGCCGCGGAAGGTGAGTCTTCGGTCGTTGACCCATCGGGTGACGGCGTCGTAGTGCGGTTGGGGAACTAGCAGCGAGAGCGCAAATCCACGCAGCACTCGTTCCGCCGCCCCCCGCCATTCGGCATGCTCGTCGAATATGTCGAGAAGTTCCCCGGCATAAGGAATATCCTCCGGCCCCAGACCCAGGGCTGCACACAAGTCGGCGCGCAGTTCGACCTGCTCTGGCGGCAGGTTGCTGGTGCGCTGCTCCAGGCTGGCGAGCTCGTCGGCGATCGCGTCGCACTTACGTTGGTAGTCCTTTGAGATCCCGATCGCCTCGGCGGTGGCCGCGTCCAGGGCTCGTTTCTCGTCCGCCCGTCGCGGGCGTTCGGCGGTGACCAAGGCGGACAATGCCTCATGCGCGGCCCGGTCGGCGACCGGCTCGAGCCCGGCGCCGCGCACGGCATCGTCGAACAATGTCCTGGTATGACGGCGTGTTTCGGCTTGGGCCCAGGCCTCGTGGGCGAGCCGCTGCAGCTCGCCGATGCGATCTCCCCCTGCCTTGGCGCGTTCTTCGATGAGAGACTCGCGTTCATGCTTGAGCCGCAGCTCGCCTGCTTCGGCTGCGGCTAGTTGTTCTGCCCGGTCCGCGCAGTCGGCCTCTAGCCGAGCGATCTCGTCCGCCAGCAGTCCGGAGCGCAACTCGGCGATGAACACGCGGACCGCGGATCGTTCGCTCTCCATTGCATCGCGTTCGCCAAGTGCGGCATCGTATTTGGCGGCGGTCGCCACAATAGGCTCGAACGCCTCGAGTTGTTCCCGCGCACGCCGCACGGCGTCGTGCGCCTTGGTCAAGTCCTCGAAGTGGGCGATGATGTCCCGCACGCGTTCGGTCGCGTCGCTGGGTTCCAGCATGTGGTCGCGCACGAAATCGTTGAGGTTGCCGACGGATTTCATCGAAACGGTCTGGTGGAACAGTTCCAGTGCCTGTTCGGATCGAATTCCAAGCAGACGGCGCAACGATGTTGCGTACTTTGGGAATTCGTCGAAGATCTCTGCCCCGGCACCGCGCAGTCGCCTGCGCAGATCCCGAAGATCGGAGCCGAACTCGGCAAAGTCCGCCGCAATCGTGAGTTGCTTGGTGGCGGTGACGAAGAAACGGTACGGCTGTCCGGCACTTTCGCGCTGCTGGAAGACCTGCGCAAGGGTGACGGTTTCGTCGTAGCCGTGGTTGGTGAAGACACCGAGAAGTACCGAATAGGTCCGGCGGTTCTCCCGAAGGCCCTTGGCGCGCGATTTTCCGGTGGTCTCATTCCGTTCGGATTTGTAGTGGCCTTCGACATAGGAGCGCAGGGTGCGTTCCTTGGCCTCAGCGCCGGCGGCCTTGTTGTATGCCGCCTTATGAGACGGCACCAGTAACGTGGTGAGCGCGTCGACGATCGTCGACTTGCCGGAGCCGATGTCACCGGTGAGCAGTGCGGTCTCCGCCCTGGGCGTAAACCGCCAGACCTGGTTGTCGAAGGTGCCCCAGTTCAGGAGTTCGGCGTACTCGAGCCGGAAACCTGCTCTCCCGGAATCACCGAGACCTGCTGCAGCGGAGGCTGTTTCATTCATCGGCTACCGAACCCGCGTACTGCCGTAACTTACCCGCGAAGTCCGACAGGGTCTGGGCATCGACGTAGGCTTTGAGGATCCGCCGCACCTCCCACTGGTCGCGCTGACCGCGTAACGGTCGTAGGAATCCGAGTTCGGTCGCCTTCTTGATGGTCGTCTCCGCCTGGTCCACGACCCGGGCATCGTTGCTGGACTCGGCCTGGAACAGACGCAACATCTCGACGATCTGGTCGGAGGTGAGGACCAACTTTCCGTCACTGCCCGCCGTCTCGAACTCGACGAGCCGTTTGCGCAGCAGGACCAACAGCAGGCTGACGTTGTAAGTCAGGGCGCGCCTGCGCACCAAACGAGGCAGCGCCTCGTCGCCCTCCTCGTCAGACCGGGACCGGAGGTAGGCATAGCCTTCCACGTCGTCGACGATCACGTCGACGCCGATGGTGGCGAAATGGTCTCGCACACCGGCACCCAGACGTCCCAGTGTCAGCCAGGTGTCCTCGTCCGATTCGCGGTAGACGACGCCTTGCATCAACCGGATGATGGCGCTGGCGACGGCGTGCTCGTTGCTCATCGTCGCCGTACCGTCACTTTCGGCAGCCTGGCCCGCTTGGTTGTCTGCGGATCGTCCGGATCGACGTATTCCAAGAGAGTTTCATCGCTGTCGTCCATGTCGACCATGACGTCGTCGTCGTTGAGCGCGAGGTAACCGACGATCTCTGCGGCGCCCTGTTCGATCGGGTACATCGCGACGACGTCGGACAACAGCGCCGAGGAATTCTCCGGCAGAACAGTGCGGATGACTTCGGCAAGCCGCGCTTGGTCGACAAAGGTCTGCGTGAAGAGCAGGTCCGCGTCGACTTCCTCAGCTTCCGGCGGAAGGTGGCTTTCGACGGCTACTTCCGCAGGAGGTTGGTAAAGCGGGCGTTCGAACGGCAGGGTGATGTCGATGCCCGGCTGATCAACTTCGAGTCCCCAGGTTGGCGGGTCGTCGCGGACCTCGAGCGCGGTGCTCTCGACCGCCCGGACCAAGTCGAGCACACGACGGTTCTCCATCCAGACCTGGTCGTCAAGGAAACGGCGAAGTTGTTCGGATATCTGTCGGACCGTGCGCTGTGCCCGATCAGCAGCTTCAGACCAGTCCTGGTGGATGCCGCTAATCCGCTGGTCAGCGTCGACGATGTCGAGGGTTGAAACCTTGCCGATCAGGGCGGCGAGCTCAGCCTGGCGCGCTTCGGAGAGCAGGAATTCGTAGAACGCCTGAAAACTTCGTCCCTGGTCCGAACCGGTGATCTGGGAACGGCTGCCGACCAGGTCGGCGAGCAGTTCGCCCTTGGAACCGTCCCAGGCCGCGATCTTCTCGCGCGCGGCGCGGTCCAGCAGCCGGAAGTTCTCCTCGACCTCGCGAAAGTCCGACAGCAGCTCCCGGGCGGTGGCAGCGAGCTGTTGGTAGCGATCGCGCACTGCAGTCCCGTCCAGCACGGTGAAGGTGCCAGATTCGACGGCCGCGATCTCGGCGTCGATTTCGTCGCGCCGCCGACGCAGCTCAGCCAGCCGCACGTCGGGTTCGACTTCGGTTCCGTGCACGATCTGCCGAAGCAAGTCCACCACGGTGTGCAACCTGGATTCCGTCCCCACAAAGGAACGGCCCTTCAGGGACATGACCCAGGCGTAGGCCTTCTCGAAAGCGGGCGTGACCTCATAGTGCACTTCGTCGTCGCCGGGGGGATAGAAGCGCCGCAGATAAGCAGTTTCGGTGGCCGCCCAGTCCTCTAAATAGGAACGAGCGTTCTTCGGGAACCGCTGCTCGCCACGCTCGGCCGGAATCTCAGCGTTCAGCGCGTAGAGATGGTCGTCCAACGCGGCCGCGACTTCGCTTACCGGGCACGCGCCTCGGTTGCCTTCGACGAAGAACTGTCCCAAGAAAGCGAGGATCAGCGTGGAGTTGCCGGCGCGCAGCAGCCGCCAAGCAGGATGCCGCTCCCGCAGTCCGTCGATCCTCGCGTAGTCCACCTGGACAGCGTAAGTAATGGCACCGACGGATGCGGGCGACGCCCGCGGCCGAACGACGCCTCTAAGGTAACTGGATGACCAAAGCCCAGCGGCGCGGCTCCGGTGAAAGCACCAAAGATGCCTGGCTGCAGATCGGGTACGAAGTCCTCGCCGAGGAAGGGTTCAAAGCCCTCAAGCTCGACGTGATCACTGCCCGCCTCGGCGTCACACGCGGCAGTTTCTACTGGCACTTCGCCGACATGGCCGCGTATAAGGCTGCGCTGGTGGCCAATTGGGCGCAGTGGCGCGACGAGGACCACCAGCTGATGGGCGACTTGGCTGAACTGGCGCCGCGAGATCGGTTGATCAAGATGATGTCGGTGCTGCTCAGTCCGCGGTACTGGACCTTGGAGCGCGCGATGCGGGAATGGGCACGCTCGGACGCCACCGCCGCGTCCAGCGTCCTGGCTGCCGACCGTCGGGTCCAGCGCGCGGTGCGCCAGGCTTTTCTCGACGCTGGCTTCGACGAGAAGACCGCGCGACAACGGGCCGACTGGATCTTTGCGATGGGCGTCGGCGCGCTGCATCTGGCATCCAAGCGGGCGTATATGCCAGCCGCGGAGCGCGCCGAACTGGTCGACTTCATGCTGCGGCCTTGAATTAGCTTGCGACCGGCCGATTTTGTCGCCATACTTTTTGGTATAGAGTTCCCGGTATGATACTGCCTGTGGAATCCGCTGCGAGCTTGGTACCCGACGACTTCGTCGCACGCCTGGCCCGACGGGCCGACGAAGCAGAGCGACTGCGGCGACTGCCGGACGACACCGTCGCGGAAGTCCGCGCCGGCGAGCTGCTCGGCCTGCTCGCCCCGAAACGTTTCGGCGGCCGGCAGGCGAGCTTCCCCGAGGTGCTCGAACCGGTGCAGCGGATGGCGCTGGGCTGCGCGTCGAGCGCATGGACTATCGGCTTCTTCGTACTGCACAACTGGCTGCTGTCGTTGTTCGACGAACAGGCCCAAGTGGAGGTCTTCGCCTCCGGCCCGGTGCTGGCACCCGCACCGCTGGCGCCGACCGGTTTCGGCGAGAAGGTAAGCGGTGGAATCAAATTGAGCGGAAAATGGTCCTGGGCCACCGGGATCATGCATGCCGACTGGGTGATGGTCTGCGCGTTGTGCGGCTCCGGCGACGACATGTTCCCCGGCCTGGTGCTCGTCCCGGCCGACCAGGTCAGCGTCGACGACGTCTGGCACACCCTGGGCATGCGCGCAACCGGATCCAACGACGTCACCATCACCGACGTGTTCGTGCCCGAGCACCGCATCGTCCCGCTATCGGACATTTACAACGGCACCTCAGCAGGTGCGGCGCTGCACGATGCCGCGCTGTACCGCTGGCCGGTGGTGCCCGCGCTCGCGTTGACCGCGGCGATGCCCATTCTCGGCAGTGCGCAGCTGGTGGTGAACGCGTTCGCCGAGCGTCTCGAGACCCGGGTGTTGGCCTACAGCGGTGTCAAGCAGAAGGAACAGCCGGCCACCCAGATCCGACTGGCCGATGCCCGGATCCGGCTGCAGGCACTGCAGGGACTGGTGACCGACATCGCCGGCACCATCGAGTCGATCGTCGCCGACGGCGGCATCGTGCAACGAAAACTGCGGGCCCGCGCACGAGCTACGGCAGCGCACGTAGTGAACGAATCACTTTGCGTCATCAACAATCTCATGGCGGCGTCCGGAGCGTCGGCCAACTTCCTGGCCAATCCGTTGCAACGGGCGCGCCGGGACGCGGAGATGGGCGCGGGCCACGTCATCTTCGATCAGGACGTCGCTCGCGAACTCTATGGTGCGCTGGAGATCGGGATGAAGATCTCGCCGATCGCGATGGTGTGATCCACCGACTCGCGCTGGGTCCGGATGCTCGAAGCGCCGGGCGTTGCCCACCTGCGTCACCGGGCCCTCTAACTCGGGTCCCCGTCGTCATCGTCGTCGTCGTCGTCGTCCAGATATCGGGCGTCCTCCAGAACCATCTCTCGAAACTCGGACTCGAATTCATCGATGGCGGCCTGTGCCTCTGCGGTCAATTCGTCGCGGATCCCGCTCTCGGCGTGAGCGAACGGAACATACGCGCGCATCACATCCGGTAGGTCCAGCAGGTCTTGAATGGACCGCTCATCGGAGTATTCGTCGAGCGGCAGAAAAACGTCGGGTAGGTCCCGCAGCCGGCCCGCGCTCCACCGCAATGGATCACCGGTGCCTTCATCGATGCACGTGCGCAACAAATCCCGATGGCCGGAGTCGTCGAATCGCAAGCCCGGCACTGTGGCAAAGAACCTGTCCAACAATTCCTCAATCTGGTCCTCAGAGAAGAACGGCGGTTGGTAGCCGCTGCCTCCCTCCGGCAAGCCCCGGGTCAGCCATTGCAGCAGCGGACGACTCGCCGGCCACGTGTCGGACTCGCTCAACATCGACAGCAGACCGTCGACCTCGACACCCCGATGCAACCAGGCACGGGCATCGGCGAGGCTCATTTCGACGAAGGTGGTGTCGGGATCCGTACGGCTGCGCGTCGCGACGTCGAGAACCTCCTGCAGTGGCGCGGGAACGAAAAAGGCGTCTTTGACCTCTGACACGACGGTGTGGTCGATGAAGGCCGCGCAGGTCATCTCCTGTCCGGAGGACAACTTCACGCCGAGCATCAGTTCGTCCCCCTCCCCGAGCACGTGTGTCATCCGCACCACCCGCTCGACGTGCGTTCGACCCAGATCGGTGATCCACTGCGGCAGGTCGTCATCCCGCGCGGCAACCTCTCGTTCACAGCGTGTCCGCAGCACCTCGTTGTCGAGCAATTCGGACAGCACCGCCAACAGCACCGTGGTTTCGGGAAGCTTGGTCGCGATAAAGCTGTCGATGAGTTCGCCGAGATTGACGGCCTCTGGCTCGTCCGGGTCGCTGAGCGCCCAGTGCCTTGGCTCCGTTGCCTGGATGATGAGGCTGACCGTGTGCAGCAGTTCCAGCGGATGCTCTTCGGCGAGGGCTTCGCGCACCGCGTCGACGAGCGGGAACTCCTCTTCGAGTTCGTGTGCGCGACGCGCCGAGCGCATCCGGCGCGCATCTCGCCTCGCCTGTTTGGCCTTGCGACGCTTTCGACTGTCCGGCATTGGGCGGACACTACCGCGTTGCACCGACGCCGTCGTTGCGGCTGTGAACAGGGGTGGGAATCGGCATGTGCAGTGCGAGTTGCCTTCGGTCACCGTTACGCAGGGTCGACGAAAACGGGCTTCTCCCCGGACATTCCGGCCGCCACCGCGGCGAGTTGATTGGGCGAACCGATCAGCCCCGCCTGCAGCTCGGATTCGAGGGCCAGCGCCCGGGCGGCGTCGTTACTGAGCCACGTTTGTTCGTAGAGCCGCTTGGCAGCACGGACGGCGTCCGGTGACTTCTGCGCGATCTCCTCGGCCAGCGCCAACGCCGAAGCCAGCGGATCGTCACTGTTTCGCGTGACCAACCCGAGCGCCAAAGCCTCACTCCCCGAAACGATCCGGCCGGTGAACGTCAACTCCTTGGCGACGTCGAGAGGCAGCAGCCGCGGGAGAGTCTGCGTAATGCCCATGTCGGGAACCAGGCCCCACTTGATCTCCATGATCGACAGCTTGGCGCCCGGCGCGGCGATCCTGATGTCGGCGCCCAGCGCGATCTGCAGCCCGCCCCCGAAGCAGTTGCCGTGGATCGCGGCGATGACCGGCGCGGGCACCAAGGACCAGTCGTAGGCGACGCGCTGCGCGAAGTTGGCCGCCCGGCCGCTCTCGCGCTCCAGCAGGACGCTGGTGCCACCCCGGCCGGACATGAAGCTGGCGATGTCCAGGCCGGAGCAAAAGCTCTTGCCCTCGCCGTGCAACACCACCGCGCGCACCGACGCATCACCCGCCAACTGCGCCGCCGCATCGACCAGGCCCGCGAACATAGCGTGATCGAGCGCATTGTGTTTGTCGGCGCGCACCATCGTCACGGTTGCCACGCCGGTGGTGCTGATCTGCACTCGAACTCTGTCTTCGCTCACGCGTGGAAACTTACCCCGCTATGTCGAAGGTCCGGGGCCCGGACCGTCACCTCACCGGCAGCTCGGCGAACCTCTTCTTGACGTCGTTGTACCAATTCATCGACTTCATCGGGTGGCGCCAGCGGCTCTTCATGTCCTCGCGGGCGGGCACGTGCGCATCGTCGCCGGCCTTGACGAGTTCCTTGAGGTGTCGGTCCTGCGCCTTGATGATCTCGTCGGCGCTTTCACCGCGGTGCGCGAGGTCACAGGGGCCACCGAGATCCTGGCACGTCATCGTTTTCATAAGCGTCCTCCCGCTCTGGTCACACCGGGCCGTCCGGGTGCGTCAGGATGATGACGCGTCCGACGACGAAAGTGTGACCGCCATGGTGAGCGACGATCAGCTACGCGACGGCTTCGAAGCCGAGCGCCCTCGCCTGCAGCGCATCGCCGCCCGGATCCTGGGCGACCCCGACGGGGCACAGGACGTGGTGCAGCAGGCGTGGCTGCGGCTGCACGCCACCGACGAGCCGATCGAGAATCTCGCGGGCTGGCTCACCACGGTGACGTCGCGGCTATGCCTCGATCGGCTGCGCGCCCGAACGCCGGTGCCGACGGAGTCGATTGAGCTCGAGGCCGTCGCGCCCGACCCGGCCGACGGTGTGGTGCTGGCCGACACGGTCGGCGTCGCGCTGCAGGTGGTGCTGGACCGTCTGACGCCTGCCGAGCGGGTGGCGTTTGTTTTGCACGACAGCTTCGGCGTCGAGTTCGAGGCGATCGCTGCGATGCTCGACACGACGCCGGTCGCGGCCCGCAAGCTGGCTTCGCGTGCTCGCGCCAAGGTGCGTCCGGCCGCGCCCGAGGATGCGCTGGGCGACTGGGAGATTGTGGACGCGTTCATGACCGCGGCCCGGGAGGGCGACTTCGCGCGGTTGCTGGAGCTGCTGGCTCCTGACGTGGTGGTCTCGGCGGACGCGGCCGCGATCGCGTTGGGCACCCCGCCGCGTTTGGAAGGTCGCGACGAGGTGGCCGGCTTCTTCAACGGCGCCGCCAAGGCTGCCTTTCCCGTGTTTGTCGAGGACCGGCCCGGCGCTGCCTGGATCCACCGCGGCGAGGTCAAGGTCGCGTTCGACTTCGCCATCGAGGCGGGGCAGATATCGCACCTACAGTTCAGGGCCGACGCCGACGTTTTGGCGAGGGTGCGCCGCCGCGAGGGCGGCTCTGCCATTTCGCGGCTTTCGGCTACTGATGTCTGATCGGACTAGACGGACTGGTGCGACGGCCGGCCGAGACCGGACTGGCGTCGGCGCCGATGGTAGGTGCGTTCGATCCGGGTGACGATCGCGATGCGTAGTTCCTCTCTGGTGTCCCAGCGGCGGCGGTTCAGCACGTTTTTCTGCAACAGGCTAAAGAAGCTCTCCATGGCCACGTTGTCGCCGGCTGCGCCGACGCGGCCCATCGATCCGACCATGCCATTTCGATGTAGGGCGAGAAACGAATTTCCTTGACCTGAGCTGAGACCCACGATCGGAGCGCAGGATGCAGCCGCCAGCGTCACCACGGCGTACCACAGCACTGCGCAGAGCCTGGGTGGCCAGACGGGACGCCATCCGGGAGTCGATCGAGTAGCCGACGATGCGGTTGGAGAATGCGTCCTTGATGGCGCAGAGGTAGAGCTTGCCCTCGCCGGTACGGTGCTCAGTGATACCAGCCAGCCACAACTGATTTGGCGCATCAGCGGTGAAATCCCGCTCGACGAGATCATCGTGGACCGGCGGCCCGGTCTTGCCGCGCTTTCTGCCGAAGACGCTCCACAGGCGATTCTGCGAGCAGACCCGCCAGCCGGTCCTCTCGGCCATGGGTTCGTCGGCGTCACGGGCTTCCTCGACGAGGTAGCGGAAGCCGAACTCCGGGTCCTCGTGGTGGGCGTCGAACAGGGCGTTGGCGCGGTAAGCCTCGACGAGTCCGGCGTCAGTGATCGGCTTGGCCAGCCAGCGGTAATAGGGCTGGCGGGCGAGCTTGAGTACCCGCCACGTCACCGCGACGGGGATCCCGTCGGCGGCGAGCTCCTTCACGAGCGGGTAGAGCCTTTCCCGGCAAATTGGCCTGCGACAGATAGGCCGCCGCTCGCCGTAAGACTTCCTTCTCCTGCTCCAACAGCCGATTACGGCGTCGCAGTTCGTCCAACTCCGTCGACTCAACGGTGCTCTTGCCGGGCTTGGCCCCTTCGTCGATATCGGCCTGGCGCATCCACTTGTGCAGCGTCATCGGGTGCACCCCGAAAACGGTCCCGATCTGCTCGACGGTCACACCATCGTCGCGGTTGCGGGCCACGCGCACGACGTCGTCGCGAAAACTCACGGGGTAGGGCCTGGGCACAACGACATCCTTCCAGCCTGCCCACCCGGGGCAAGCCAACTCAGATGTCACCATTCGTGCAGCAGACCTGATTGAGTCCCAACGCTTCCCAACTTTCGAGACGGCCGAGCGGACCGCAACTTCAGCCGGTCAGTAACCTCACGCAGGAAAAATCAGGCACTCGATCGGTGAACTCCTGTGTCGAAGTGCCCGTCCGGCCATCAGGTGGACCGGAACAAACTAGTACATACCAACTCTGGCCCTACTCCCAGCCCTCGCTTCCACCCAAAGCAGCGGTGGGCACAAGGGCCATCGCCGCACTCAACACTGCTCGCGCGTTCTCCGTAAGCCGCTGCAATCCGAGCACGTCAAGAACGGCGCGAAATAGCTCATCTTCTGAAAGACCTTCGATACCCGTGAACTCGGTAAGGTGGGCAGCGAGCTCGGCGGGAGGCACCAAGCTGAGCGAACGTGGTCCGAGTTCCCGCAACACGACCGGAGACTGAGTCGGCAACCTGAAAGTCTTTGGCTTGATGCCAGGTTCGTTAAGCGGATTGGCCGCGACCAGCTGCCCTCGACGCACAGCGAGTTCCATCGCTTGGTTCAGGCTTCTGGCGAGTTCCCGACCTACTCGGTGCCCGCCGTAGGCAACCCGATATGCATCGTGTACGCGATGACCCAAGACAGGGCCCTCGACTTCAACGATCCGAACAACATTGGCAATCAACTCTGGCAACGGTGTTCCCTGAATCGGAGGCAGAGGCTGTGTAAACGCAATATATGGCCGAAGCCGGTTCGTCAGCGGACCTTCGACGAGTTGCCTGCCAAGCAAACCGAGTTGCTCTTCCTCCGGTTCTCGGACTGTTTCGTCGACCGACTCGGGTATCGACTGGGTACCGTTCGCACCAGATGGGTGATCGCCGGCGCCGTCAACACGAGGCCGGCTGTGCGCCTCCGTCAAGAGATCCGTAGTGGGCAAGCATCTATGTATCGCGCGATGACCGTTTTCCGACGGCATGCCCGCACCTGCACCTGATTCCTCCTCGTCACGCCACATCGAAACACCATGTCCTGCTTCAGCTTCGACGATAGCGCGTCCCTCGTCGACAGATTCGTCGACTTCCTCAGCGCAGCTGTCGCCGTCATCAAAACTCGGATCAATCCAGTGGGCGGTGCGGATGTCGAGGTCGTCGAGCGTGTCCCACAGCTTCTGCAAAGTTCCGCGCATATCGGCATAGAACACCGATTCGCGGATCCGGAAGAACTTCCACCCACACCGCTCAAGGTCGCGCTGGCGAGCCAGGTCAGCCTGATATTGCTCTGGGCCGTGCCAAAAGTCGCCGTCGCATTCGATCGCCAGCCGCCCTCGGGCCCCGGTAACCACCATGTCGATGCGGTATCCCATCGCCTCGACCTGCGGCATGACGGTGTAACCCCGCTCGATGAGCCGATTAAACACTCGCTGTTCAAACAGGGAGTCGAACGGTGGTACCACCATATCCTCGGCGACCACGGTAGCCACCGCTCCGTTGCCCGCGCCATGCACCCGGTTGACCACCCCGTAGCAGTAGTCGAGCAGTTGGAACCGCATGTCCTCGGTGTTGAGCAGCGCCTCCCGCGGCATCGAATGATAAACCCACATTTGGTCTTTCGCCCGTGACGCGGCCACGTTGAAACGTTGCACATATTGGGCCTGGGTCAGCACGCCCATGCGCTTGTCCGCTTCCGGGGCCTTGACCATCGACAAGAACATCACATCACGCTCGGAGCCTTGGAAATCCGATGCGTCACCGCAGCGCAGTTCCCGGACCGCCCATTCTTCCGGCGACACCGCGTCGAGCAGCTTGCTCTCGATCAGCTTGGCCTGCTCCTTACCCAAGAGCGAGATCACTCCGAACGTCGCGCTGTCGTAATGCGGCTCGGCCAGGCATTTGCAGATCTGCTCGACGATCGCCTCGGCCTCGGCCAGATTGGTTTTATTCGCTGACTCGTAAGCATTCTCCAGATAGACCACCTTTATTGGATCGAGCCGTTCGGCGCCAAACTGGCGCACAGGAACGAGACGAATTCCCTCCGGCTCGTAGGCGATCCGGTTGGAAAAGCCTATGATTTCTGGTACGCAACGCCGATGCTCGGTCAGGGTGATCCGCCCGCCGAAGCGCATGTTGGCCTCGTCAAAATAGCTGCGCTTGGGGTCAAGCCAGGATTCCTTGTACGGGTCGTCGCTGAGATACAGCGCGGCAAGGTTCCGTAGCTCCTGCTGGTCCACGCCCACCGCGGAGGGTGACACCTGCTTATCGTCACCGATCACCACGATTTTGGGCGCCAGGTATTGCAGGAATGATGCCTCCAGACCGGCCTGTGAGGCCTCGTCGACGATCACTACGTCGTAGAGGTTCGGTTCGACACGAACCTGCTCGGCGATCCGGTACAAAGGCATGATCCACACCGGCACTGAGGGTCTGCAGCGGTCCATCGCCTCGGCGATCGCTGCCCGCTGCTTGGCCGCATACTTACCCGTGCCCTTGCCCAGTCGGGACACCAGCTGAGCGTATTGGGTGAGGTTGGCCCGTGCACTGCCGGTGATACGGTCCGGAGCGACGGCATATCCCCAGGCCCGCTCAGCCGCCAAATGCTCGACCTCACTGCGGATCTGGTCCTCGACTGCATTTAGGCTGGCCTTCAGCGCGTTGATGTCTTCGCTGTCCTGGGCCAGGATCCAGCGCCCGGTCATTTCCCATTGCCAGGCCTCTGCATACCTGGGCAGCCAATCGACCCATTGGGCGGCCGCCGGTTCGGCGGCGATCGCCGCGGCCAGCAGGGGCGCAGACCGGTCCAGCTCGGCGCGAATTCGATCCCGCTCGCTGACCAACTCCGCGACCCGACGCAGGTGAGTCAATCTCTCGTAGGCAGCGCTGTAGCCGTTGACGCTGCGGTCTGAGACTGCGTTCAACAATTGCATGGAGACCGCCGGCGGGTTGTGCTGCTGCGACTGTCCCAGCAGGTAGCCAGCCAACGTTTCAATAGGCGAGCTGGCAGCCAATGCGCCGTCGGCCGCAGCGGCTGCCTCGACCAGGTCGGCGTAACGCCGAATTTCCTCGAGATTGTTCCAATCCGGGACGGGCAAATTGTTGGCCTGGAACCACTGCCGTTCCACCTCGAGCTGAGCGCCCAGGGCCAGTACCTTGTCCAACTGCTCGATTTCGGTCAGATGCCACTGCAGTTTCTCCTCGAGGGTGTCCTCGTCGGGGATCTCGACGGTCGTCGGCCACGCTTGATCCATCGCTGCGATGGTGCGAATGGCGTCCACCCAATCGATGAAGGTTGTCAATTGTTGCTTGTCAACGGCAGGCAGATCATTGATCTTCACCGCCGCGAAGAACGGTTCGGCGAGCTTGACCGTTTTGGAAGTAAACGCCCCGATCTTCGGCGCACCGTCTGGCCGAACCCTAATCGCACCACCGGAATCCACATGCGCTAGCAATGATTTGGCGATCTGCTGATGCACACCCAGGTCGCCGGCGCCGACCACCACCCGGGTTGTCGGCCCGATTCGCATCGCGAGCCGACCTGCAGTCTCGGCCAACGACTTGATCTGGGCCGAACGCGCTAGCCATACTTGCTGACGACCGCTGCGCACATCACACAACGCATCCTTCATCCAGACTTCTTGGCGGTGTTCTAGGTTGATGGTCCGCTCAGCCAGCTGCGAGACTCGGTCACGCAGCTCGTAACGCAGTTCGGTGCTTAAGGAACGAACGAACTCGAACGAATCATGGGCAAGCAGCGCACTATAGCCGTCCTTGCGTTCCGTAGCCTGCTGCTCCGAAGCAACCAGTACGGCGAATTCCTGCGGGGTCACCAGCGACGCGGGCTCAGGCAGCAGCCGCGTCGCCTCGTCCTCGTTGGTGGCCAGATCCTCGCTGCTTATTAGGTTGTGCCACAACCGGATCTCCTCGGTCGAGACAGTAATTCCCGACCCGTCCCTGTCGATGTCGAACTGCCGGATCCACTCGTAGTCGGACTTGTGCCGCAGATGGTCGAAAGCTATAGCCGCCAGCGTGCCTTCGGCCGGACCATCGGTGCGCAGCTGCACCTCCTGGTGCCGGAGGACCAGCAGGCGGTTGCGGATCGCGGCGCGCTGGCGACGCAGATCGTCGATGCGGGCGAGGTGTCCGGCGATGGTGTGGCGCGAACCGTCGATGTCGAAATCGTCGGCGCGCCGGGAAATGTTGTCCACCGCAGTGCGCAGGTCGGCCATGTCCGAACGTGACTGGCCGATGACGGCGACGGCCAGGGACTGAATCTCGCGAGGCAGTTTGGCCCGGACCTCCCGCAGCGCCCGGTCAGTGTGCGCGGTGATCAGCACTCGCTTGCCTTGGGCAAGCAGGTGCGAAACCAAAGCTGCTGCGGTGTGCGTCTTTCCGGTACCGGGCGGACCTTGCACCACCGTCTGCGCCCGGCTGTCGACCCGCTCGATAATCGCACGTTGCTTGTCATTGACCGGCAGCGGCAGGAAGTCCTCCCCGTCGACAGTGACCACTGCTCCGGGCGTCTCCCCAGCCGTCGGAGCTTCGGGCTGACGATCCGGATCTATCAACGGCAGGACACCCGCCGGAACCTCGCCGGCCTTACGAATCTGAGCCACGATCGCTTCGTAGATCTGCACCAGTCCGCGGTTGGTGCGGCGCCGCAAGATCATTGCTGGGGCAAACGCACCGCGTGGGCTGGCCCCTGTCGGCGCGGTTGTGGCGTCCGCGTCATACTCCGCGTCGGCATCGAGGCGGTGGATGAGGCGCCGACAGATCTCGCCAATCGCGGGTTGATCGAGCAGGTGCCCGTCGTACTCGGCGGCCGTCTCTTTGATTTCGTCGAGCTTGGATGGACTGGAGATCAGCGCTGGGTCCAGCATATCCACTTCGATAGACACTGCGTCGGGAGCTGGCACTTGCGTTACGGTAAGGCGCCCCGAATTCTCATCGAATCCGATCGCAATCGGTGCGGTCGCGACGTGACGCAACACCTGTGGGTGGTTATCGGGCCGCCAGGTCAAGCAGCCCACCCCGACCACAAGCTCGAACTCATCGCTGTGGTCGGTGGACTTTAGATGAACTGCGAAAAGCTCTTTGTAAATGTTCCGGACCGCGACGTCGCGGCGCTCCCGCTCAGCCCACAGCCGCCAATCGGCTAACCACTCCTCGAATGCCTCGGTGATCTCGGAGTGCTCGGCCAACTCGATACGGCGGCGTTGGAGGTCCACTTCATCATCGCCGAGCTCGGCCGGGACCGGTTCCAAGCCGTAGATCGCTTCACGAAGCACAGGTTCCTTATCGGTGTCGGCGACGGGCCCCTCAACCCATGCCGTCAGGGCCTCGGGCACCGACGGCGGGTCCAGCTTGGCCACCCGGTCGATGGTCAGCAGCGGCGAATCGACGTCAAGTTCAGCAACTCGATGCGCGGACCGGATCGCCTCGTGCTCGGGGAGGTCGTCGAACCACAGCACCTGCTCGAATCCGTCGACGGTGCGAATCGGCTTTACCAGAAGCTGCTGAGTGCGGCTCAGAAAGGTGAATAGGTTGACCGCGCGGCGCACCAACCGCTCGTTGTCGCTTTCCTGCTCACCAGTCACAGCACACTCCTTCGCGAAGTCATCTTCACCACGGGAAACCAACCGACTGCCGTCGTCACCCGCGTCAATTTGCACGATTATGTCGGTTGCGTCCGACAGGTTCGACAGCACCCCGCGGCGTTGCTGAGGTTGTGCTGCGTAGGCTCGCCCCACTGAACCGCTCCCCTTTTACACGGCCCAAACTCCGGCCGCCTGGCCGTCTTGCACAACCCCTTTAATGCCCTTTAATGCGCATGGCCCGAAAGTGAACCAACCCGGGTCTGATGCACGCCTTCTTTCGAGGGAAGGTTGCTCGGATCATGCCGAAGAAATACGACGAGGAGTTCAAGGCCCGTGCGGTGCGGTTGGTCACCGATCATGCCGAGGAGTACGACACGACGCCCGTAAGGCCTGCATCACGCGGTCGCAAGCGGTGGATTTGGGGATCCTGATCGTGCTCATCTCGACCTCCTGAGCAAAGACGATTAGCAGCGACACGCCGCGATGCGACGATTTGAAATTTAGTCTCATAGAGCATCGTCGCGGTGTCGGAGGTCAATCAAGGACGGGCGCCGCGCTCCGCGACCGGGGAGCTACTCGTACTGCGGTTTGATCAACGGAAAGACCGCGTAGCGTTTGAGCATCCCGAGGCGGTGCTCGCGGGAATGCGCTGCGAACGCGGGCGCCAACAGGCCCAGAAGGATGCCCATCAACCACTCGACCGCGTCGTGCAGGTTGACGTCGTCACGCAGGTGCCGGGAATCAATGTACTCGTCCAGCAGTGTTTGAATCAGCGGAGAGATCGCTGCGCCCATGGCCTCAAGCCCGCCGCCGATCCGCGCAAGTGGGTATGAGTCGTCACCGTCATTTTGCAATGCCTTGAACAACTTTCAGATCGCAGCGCGTCGGCGAATAGCAGCATGCCCTGTGCGATACGCTCGGTCGCATCGGAGATGCCTTCGATCTGGTGGGCTACGATTCCCGCCATAGCGGTGGTTCTGGCGACGATCACTTCGCGTACCAATTCGTCCTTGTCGGCGGCGTAACGGTAGAGCGTGGCCCGTGAGCATCGCGCAGGCTCGGCGATCTCGTCGACGCGCACACCCAGGGGTCCACGCTGCCCGATCAGTTCGGCTGTGGCGGCGATCAACCGCGCGCGTACATCGTCTGGCATGTCGGTCCTTCCATCCACCACGGACCTGCTTCTTCGAGTCTCACGGTACAGACAGAAGACGAGTTGTTTGACTGACGGGGACCGATTATGAAACTATCCTATGAAACGTCTCACAGCCGCAGCATCGCCGTTGCGGCGGATCCCGTCCGTCAATCTCGAAATGGGAGTAAGAGGGAGCCGACATGGCATTTGACCGCGAAGATTTCGACGCCTTCTGGCAAGACTGGCTTGAGATCAACCGTGAGGCTCAGCGCTTAGGGGACTGGGGCATCATGGCCGACTTTTATGAGCCCGACGCGACCTATGGCTACACCTATTCCGCCGAGGACCAATACATGAACGTGGGCCGCGAAGAGATTCGAGCCGGCGTGCTCGGGTTGGAAATGCTGGGATTTCAAGGATGGATCTACCCGTATCAGGCGGTGATCTTCGACGATCGATCTGGTCAAGCGTTTGGGTTTTGGAGGCAGTTGACGACGTTCAATGCGCCGAACGGCCGACCGTACGAGATCAAGGGTCTGGGTGGGAGCTGGTTTCAGTACAGCGGCAACCGCAGCTGGTCGTGGCAACGCGACATGTTTGACGTCGGGGTCGCGACCTCCGCGATGCTGGAAGTACTGCGAGACGGCAACAACTCTCCGCAACTCGACGAGCGAATGAAACTCATTGCCGAGGGCAACATGCCGGGGCACTCCACTTTGGAAGAGATGCGCGCGCCGCTTTGGCCAGTGCCACTCATATCGGAATGACGACGATCGATGAGTCGGCCGGCTGTTGCCATGCCGGTGGCCGGACCCCGAGAACTGGTCCACGGCGAACGAGAGTCGTTCATCGGTGGGTACAGGTGGCAGCGTAGCGGGCCGGGGGTTGGTAGCCCAGCGATGAGTGCCGGCGGTGATGGTTGTAGTCGTGTTTCCAGTCGCTGATGACGACGCGGGCCTGGCCGGACCCCGAGAACTGGTCCACGGCGAACGAGAGTCGTTCATCGGTGGGTACAGGTGGCAGCGTAGCGGGCCGGGGGTTGGTAGCCCAGCGATGAGTGCCGGCGGTGATGGTTGTAGTCGTGTTTCCAGTCGCTGATGACGACGCGGGCCTGGGTCAGGGACCAGAAGCTGTTGATGTTGAGGCATTCGTCGCGCAGGCGGGAGTTGAAGGATTCGACGTAGCCGTTGCGCCAAGGTTATCCGGCTAATCTTGGCGCGGTTTCAGCTGTTGGGCGGTGTGTTAGTCGGCTTTTGGTTTTCGTAGGCGGCGGAGTTCTTCTTCGTGGCGGCCACGGTGGTGGCGATGGTGTCCAGCGCGATGCGTAGGTGGGCGATCTCGGTGGTGAGTCCGGACAGGGTGTGGGCTTCCTTGCCGCGGGTGCGGTGTTCTTCGATGATTCTGCGTAGCTCGGAGTTGCGGTAGAGAGTGGCTCGGCCGAGTCCGGTGCGTGCCGCGACGTCATCGAAGGTCACTTGTTGTCCTTCGAGAATGATTGCCGCGCAAGCGTCTTCGACGTGTTGTCGGCGCTGTTGGGGTGTCATCCGGTCTGTGTCTGACTGATGTGGGCGTCGAGGCGTTCGATGAGTCGGCGGTGGCGTTCGGCTTCACCGGTCCAGCCGCGGGCTTCGGCGTCACGGGCCAGGGTTTCGGTGTCGGCGCGCTGAGCGGCCAGGACGGGCAGGTAGCCGGTATCGGTGCGGAAGTTGGGGCAGTGTTCGCAAATATTGGCGTAGGCGCACGGGCCTTGGACTTGGGCGCGGATGCAGAAGCCACCTGCCAGGCGGGCCTTGACCGCGGGCGCCTGTCTCCAGTCGCCGTCGAAGATCGGCAATTGGGTGCGCCCGTGGGGTGGCTCGGTGGGCAGGGTGCCTAGGTGGGCTTTCGCGGCGGCCAAGGCTCGCTCGTATTCGGTGCGCACGGTCGAGTCGAACAGCCGTCCGTAGCGCAGGCTCATCTCCGCCGAGAGATGGCCGAGCAAGGCCATCAGGCTCTGCAGGGATACGCCAGCGTTGACCAGTGCGGTGGCGTAGGTGTGGCGCAGCTGGTGTGGGGTGATGTGCGGCAGGCCGGCGTCGGCAGTAACGCGGGTCAGGACGTCGCGAAGGTGATCGGCGGTCAGGCGCCGACCGTGGTGGGTGAGCAGGTAGTCGGTGGGTCGAGCCGTGCGCGGGTGGGGCAACGGCCGTCCGGGTGAGCGGTGGGCGACGATGCGGTCGATCAGCGCGACGGTTTCCTCGTCTAGCGGCACCATGCGTTCGGTGTTCAGCTTGCCCAGCGGAACCTTCAGCCAGGCGCCTTGGCCGGGGATCTCGTGCACGCTGTCCAGTTCCAGGTCGACGAGCTCACCGATGCGCAGACCGGTCGCTCGTTGCAGCAGCAACGCATCAGCGGGCAGCCGCTCGGGCCAGGCCTGCAGCGCTTGAGTCAGGCGCCGGTCCAGATCGGGGGTCAGGTAGCGCGGCAACGGTCGGGGCAGCATGGGGATATCGGAGCGAAACACCAGGCGCCGCTGCGGTGCTTCGGGCCAGCCCCATTCGGCGATGTTGTTGAGCAGGCAGTGCACTGCCAGGATCCGGCCGCGGCGCTCAGATGCCTGGATCGGTGCACCGGTGCGGGTGTTGGTCGCCTCGGCAGTCGCGGTCAGGTAGGTCTCAATGTGGCGGCGGCGGTTCAGGTCGGTCAAGCTCGTTAGCGTCGGGTCGACCGAGGCCAGATGCGCGGCGAAGTGGTTGAGCCGGGTTGCGGTGCCGGTGACCGTGCTGCGGCTGTGGGTGGCGGTCAACCGATCGAGGTAGGCCACAAACGAGCCGCGCAGCGCCGGGGTGGCTTCCCGCATCCGTTGCGCAAAGCTCTGCCGTAGCAGGCTGGTCGCGTTGACCGGCTGTTCGGTGAACACACCGAGGTGAAACATGACCTGCCGGGCGGTGTGGGTGGCGCTGCTGTAGTGACGACTGGCTTTCCCTAGGCCGTGGCGGGCTGCGCTTGCGGCCAGCAAGTCGTCGAAATTGTTGTCGGTCAACGTATCCAACCGTCGGCCGGTCTGGATGAGTAGCCTGCCGATCACCTGTGATGCGGCCGCGCTGCGGGTGCGTTCGGTGAAGCCGAGTTCTTGCGCGGCGCCCAAGAACTCGGCCAGGTCCTCCGCTAACGGCCCCGGTGGCAGATGCCGCCAGAACACGGCCAGTTTGCGGTGGATCAGGTAGTCATAGCCGGGCCGCAGATAGCGGGCCAACATCAGAAACGTGACGAACGAGCGGGTGGGATGAGAAACGGTCAACCGCACTTCTCGAGCGGCTCACCGGCCCACCGCTGCGGATCAGGCCAGCGCCGCAGGAACGTTCGCGCGGCCGAGCCAAGGTTCACACTGGTCAAACCGAGCCGAGCGCAGTGTTCGTCGTAGGCGGCGAGCAGGTCGACCTCAGGTGCGGGTGCGTAGGCGAGCACGGGCGGCATCGAACTCCTCACGCAGAAACGTTGGGGCCAAATGGATGTAGGCGGCAGCGGAATCGACGTGGTCGTGGCCCATCAGCGCTTGGATCACCGACAGGTCGACCCCAGCCTCGGCCAGTGCGGTGCCAAACGAATGCCGTAACGCGTGTGGATGCCCTGCAGCGACACCGGAGCGCTCGCGGTGATACCGGAACACCGTGCGCAGCCCCGCAGGGGTCAGCGGCTGTCCGCGATGGGCGCCTTTGGCGACAACGAACAGTGCATCAGCGTCAGTTTCGGGGCGTTCAGCCAGCAGATAGGTTTGGATCGCACCAGCCACGTCGGTATCAATCGGCACCGAGCGTTCCTTGCCGCCCTTACCGAGCACCCGAACCCAGCGCCGCGCAATGTCGATATCGCTGACCCGCAGCGAAAGTACTTCCGCCGAACGCAGACCCGACAACAGCATCAACCCGCCGATCGCGCGGTCACGCCAGCTACGGAAGCTGCCCAGCAGCGCCGCAGATTCCTCCCGCGACAATCCGCGTGGCAACCGGCGCGGCTCACGGACCCGCAGCTGCGACCGAGACTTCGGTTTCGCCGTGTGCGCCAATAGCCCGGAACGCTCACTGCGCGAACGCAATCGGGCCGCCCGACCGCTACCGACCGGGTTACGCGCATCCGGGTCACGCATCTCCCGAAACGCAAACAAGCTCGAAATCGCCGCCAACCGCCGATTGATCGTCGCCGGCGCATACCCCTGATTACGGCCATCACGGATCGAATACACGTTGCCACCCGGCCGACCCGGCAACGTCGCCTCCCGACATGCCGTCAAGAACCGCAGCAGCACATCAACATTCACCTCCGCCAGAACCAACTGCTCGCCACTCAGCCACCGCGCGAACGCCAACAGGTCATAGGCGTAAGCACGGCAGGTCCGAGGGGAGAAATTACGGTCAGCCAGAAACCCCAGGAATTCATTCACCAACCCGAACTTCTCCGCGGCCGTCCCGCGCAACTGCCAGACGCCATCGTCGTCCACAGCCGCAGAGAGTTCCTTCGTCATGAGATGTACATATCTCATCTCGCACCACCACGGTCTAGAACCGCAGGAAAACGGCGTGTCGCGCGAAATCGATTATCCCGATTAGCCGGTTAAGAGAGGTTCGCCGGGTGGAATGAAGTGCAATCCAACTTGGCCTGAGGCCCAGTCAGCCATTGCGACACAAGCCAATTCGGGTCCGTTGTCGCATCGCAGGACCGTCGGATAGGTGCCGCGCTGAGAGGCCACGCGGTCCAGTTCGTCGATCAGGTGCTCGCCGGTGATGCTGCGCTCGACCATCCCGCCGAGGCATTCGCGGGTGTGCTCGTCGATGATCGACACGATCTTGATGGGCCGACCGTCGGTGGTGACGTCGAACTGGAAGTCCACCGCCCAGACCCGGTCGGGCCCATCAGCGGTCACGGCCAGCGGGGCGGTGGAGATGCCGTGCCGTTTGCGCTTGCGCCGCTGCGGCACCCGCAGTCCTTCCTCACGCCAAAGGCGTTGGATCTTCTTGTGATTCACCTGCCAGCCTTCACCTCGGGCATCGTGGTAGGCGGGCCGGAAGCCACGCCGCGGGTGTTTATCGGGCGTAGGCGCGTAGCCAGTCCCGCCAGGGCAGCGTCGGGGTCTTCTGGTGTCGCCGCGGTCGGCTCGTGGCGTTGGGTGGCGCGGTGTTGCCCGGTGACGCGACAGGCGAACCGCTCGCTGACCCCAGCACACGCTGGAGATGACGAACGGCTCTCTATGTCAACCTGACTCAGGACCACTGTGACGGCTTGATTCGGGACCACCTCGGCGAGGAGGTGGTGGCTCAGGCGTCTTCGTAGGCTGTGATCGCGAGCTGCTACCGCGGGTATGGCTGAGCCGGTATGAGGTGGTGCCGGTTTCGATGATGGTGCCGTGGAAGGTGAGTCGGTCGACGATCGCGGCGCAGAGTCGGGGGTCGGTGAAGGTTTTGGTCCAGCCGGAGAAACTCTCGTTGGATGCGATGGCTACTGACGCCTTTTCCTCGCGTTCAGTGAGTACTTGGAACAGCAACTCCGCGCCCCGGCGGTCGAGTTCCATGTAGCCGAGTTCGTCGATACATAAAGATCGACGCGGCCGTAGCGGGCGATCGTGCGGGCGAGTTGCTTTTCATCGGCGGCCTCGACGAGTTCGTTGACCAGTTTGGTCGCCAGTGTGTAGCGGACGCGGAAGCCTTGCTCGGCGGCGGCGGTGCCCACACCAATGAGCAGGTGGGGCTTGCCGGTGCCCGAGTCGCCGATCAGGCAGAGCGGGTCGCCTCGGCGTATCCAATCGCCTTGGGCGACGGTATGTACGGTGGCGGCGTTGATGTTTGGGTTGGCGTCGAAATCGAAGTCGCCCAACCATTTCTGACGTGGAAACCCGGCCGCTGCGACTCGCCGCAAGGTGGATCGGCGGTCCCGGTCATCGCATTCGGCCAGGAGCAGTTCGGCGAGGAAGCCGTGGTAGGTGAGCTGTTCACGCTCGGCGACTTTCACTGCTTCGTCGATCACCGCACGCACGGTCGGCAACCGCAGGCGTCGGCATGCGGAATCGACGGCGGCTTGGGCCGCTTGTGGGGTCATCCCGCGTTGGCGGCGCAGGGTGTTGGTGACTTTCGTGGCCGTGCTCATGATCCAGTCGTTCCTTCCATTCCGCACCGGGTGGCGGTGTTGGGGTCTGCGTTGGAGCAGCTCGTCGTAGGCCGCGACGTCAGGCAGCGGCCGGGTGTCGGGTGGCAGGCCGGCGATCACGGTCGCTGGATCAGCCAGGCGGCGCTGGGTCAGACTGACGACCCGGTAATCGACGGTATTGGCATGGTTACCGGCGTGACGGTCTGATTCGAGACCACCACCGGCGGCATGCAGGCGTGCTTCGACCGCGACCACATCCGCTGAAACGGCACCGACCGACAGGGCGGCGTGGATCCCGGCGATCACATCGGTAGCGCGCATGCTGCGGTGCAGCAGCAGCACGTCGATTAGCGAGCGAGTCCCGCCAGCATCGCCGTCGACGCGGCGGGCCTGCTGCCAGAACGCCTCGTGCGCTGCGGTGAAAGTGCCGGCGGCGCGGGCCTGAGCAAGCGCGGTGGAGCCGGGCAACGCGCCGGGTTTGCAGTGCAACACCCCCAGATAGTGGTCGAGGTTGATCGATTGCCCGTTGCGGGTCGTGACGCGTTCATGGCGTGCGGCGATAGTGCGGCCGTCGAAGACGACCAACTCAGGCCCGCAGCGACACCCTGACTTTGCGTCCGATCAACCGGGCGGGACCCGAGTACTTCGCCGACCGCGCCGTGATCAGCGCCGACCGGTCCACCCGTGGATGCAGCACCAGCCCGGGTCGAACCGCTCGGCAGGCAGAGCGGCGAGATGTTCTCGTTCGGTCTGGAAGTCCTGGCCCACGGTGTGCAGCCGGCCGGTGACCCGCCGATGATCCTCACGTGCTTCGCAGCGGCGGATGTAGTCGTTGAGCTCTGACAGCGAGTCCACTTCCGGCATGGGCGTGAGCCAGGTGCGGCGGAAACGTCCGATCTCGCCCTCGACTCCGCCTTTCTCGTGGGCCCTTTTACTCCCGGCTGGCAGTAGAACGGGTCGAACCCGTAGAACGATCTGAACAGCACCCACCGGTCGTTCTCGACCCTGCCCCGACCGCGGCCGAACACCACCGAGGTGACCGCAGACTTCAAGTTGTCGTAGCGGATATGGCGCACCGGGATGCCGCCGATCACGTCGAATGCTTCGATGTGGCCTTCGAGGAACGCCTCCTGCGACTGAGTCGCATACACCCGATGGACTGCCTTGCCGGACATCGACATTCGAAAACGAACATGTAGCAGCGGGTTCTGACACCAGCGAGGATGACGTGAACCTCGCCGAAATCAACCTCAGCTTCAGCGCCGGGCGGGTGTTCCTGCGGCACGAACGCTTCCTGCGCCTGCTTACCGGACTCGGCGATGATCTCCGCACGACGGACCCGGACATAGTCACGCACCGACGAATACGACACATCCTCAACGCCGTGTTCATCGGCCAGACGATTGCAAATCCTTGTCGCAGTGTGGCGTTGCTTGCGGGCGCATCCAGATCGGTCCGCAGCATCGCATCAATCGCAGGTTTGAGCGGGCCCAGTTTCGGCGACTCCCGCACCGGTGTCTTCCGCCTCGGCGGCTCCGGATTCGCCAACGCGTGCCGGACCGTATCCCGGCCAACCTTGTACTTACGAGCAAGCGCCCGAATACCCAAACCCTCGACCCGGGCGTCCCTACGTATCTGGGCGAACAGCTCCACACGACTTCCCATCCGGAACCCTCCGACAGCGAGCCAATAATCGACACGCCAACCGTCGAGGGTGGTCCTGAATCAAACCGTCACAACACACCGGTCTGAAAGAAGGTGGTCCTGAATCAGGCCGTCACACCGGTCCTGAATCAAACTGTCATAGCCAAACGGCCGCCCGTCGGCGTTCCGGGCCTAGAAGTTTCCCTTCGCGATCTCCCGCAGCGCGTCCTTCTCCAGCTCGGCGTTGGCCAACAACCGCTTGAGGGTGGCGTTCTCGCGTTCGAGGTCCTTGAGCTTCTTGGCGTCCTCGGCCTTCAGGCCGCCGAACTGGTTGCGCCAGCGGTGGTAAGTGGCCTCGGACACCCCGAGCTCGCGGCAGACCGCCGCGGTGTCCTTGCCCTCGGCCAGCAGCCGATCGGCCGCCATCAACTTCCGCACAATCTGCTCTGGACTATGCCGCTTCCTCGTCGCCATGATCTTGTCGAGCCTTCCTGCCCACAACGTGGGCCGCAAGACTCTCATAAGCCATGGATCAACCAATCGGGGTCAGGCCAAGGACAGAGCCCGCGGCCGCATCGTCGCCACGGGCGGTATCGATGCCGAGGGCCGTGTCGCCTGGGATGAGACCGAGTCCAGCGTCAGCGGAGAACTCCCCGAACTCGCTGCGTAGATCCGGCAGCACCTCGCCGAGGGATACAGCGGCGGACAGCTGCGCCCGCCTCCGGAGTGGTTCGAGCTTAGCGCGAACCTCGGCCGACGGTGAGCGTCCGCTGCTATCGCCCTCAAGAAAGCACCGCGAGCGTTATAGATCAGCGCACTGGAGCCGGTTCGGGGTGCATACAGGCCCGAGTGGTCTCGCCGGAATCACATGAGCAGGGGTCGTTTCGACCGACCCGTTCGTGTTGGCAGGCCCAGTGGTTCAGTCTTACTGCTTGCAGTTATGTCGCACGCATTGGTGATGTCGGCTGCGATCCACCAGAGATCCCGCGTAAAAGGCATAATGAGCATGAGACTGAGACGGATTGACTCGACAATATACAGCTTGACGAGGGAGTTGGATCTGCCGGGGGCGAACCGGATCGCCCTGTCCTTACCAATTGTTATGTAGTCAGTCCGCCATAGGAGTGCTTGCGCCTCTAGATTGGGATGCGTTGTGTCACACAACATGTCGTAAGTCTCTCGCGCATCCGGTACTTCTTTAGCCAAGCGGTCGAGGCGGGTCAAGATACTCTTGGCGAGCGGCCACCCGTGTTCGGGGCCGTAGAACCTCGATCCCATCCGTGTTTCCCAAAGCAGGCGATACACCGTCGCCTCGCCGGAACTCGACTCGGCCCGAATGCGACTTCGGCTCCCGTGCACCGCACGCCACGAATCGAGCATCTTGTTGTGGGTGTCCCAACACACCACCCCCAGCTCGAACAACGCCCGGGCCGAAACTGCGCTTGGTTGAAGGCTTCCCTGCACCAAGGCAGCCAGTGCCGAGGCGGCGAGTTCCGCGGCCTGAACCAACCGTTCAGCGCGATGCGCCACGAGGGCGGAGAGAAACGCTAGACGTGTGACGTCGCGACGGTCTGGAGCGGTGTAGATGACGAATTCCGGAAGCCGATGCCGCTTCAGCTCGTCGACCAGTTGCGAGATAAGGCTGTCGATCAAGTGGAGTCGGAGCTTTGACTTTTCGACGCCATGGGTGTCCCGCAGTATTGGCTCGAGCACGGCCGACCACGCGCGCCCGTCTGCGCGGTCGAGGACCCCATGGCTCGGAAGCGCAGTCACGTCCATTCAACCGTGGCCCTCGTTACTTTAGGCGTCGAGTCGTGATCTG
This sequence comes from Mycobacterium kiyosense, assembly GCA_021654635.1. NCBI lineage: Bacteria > Bacillati > Actinomycetota > Actinomycetes > Mycobacteriales > Mycobacteriaceae > Mycobacterium > Mycobacterium kiyosense. Next base: position 1,468,745 of record AP025179.1, on the reverse strand, counting down.
AGGGCTGTGACTCCCGCGTCCAGATCGTCGTGGCGAATCACTACGACGGAGTAACCGCAGTCCTTGAGCTTCTCGCGGCGAGCGACGTCGATCTTCTGCTGAAATGCCTTGTCGTGGACCCCGCCGTCGAGGAACACCGCTATGTGCATCCCCTCGCCCACATAGTAGAGATCGGCAGAAGCGACGGGTTTCTCCGGCGGAAGTCCCTGATGGGCACTAGTCGGTGCGGGCAGCCCCGCAGCACGCAGTGCCGCCACCATGGCTTCCTCGGTGGCGGAGTCGAACGATGTAACGACCGCGTCCCACGACTCGGGCGCATGGTCGATCGCAATGGCCAACCCGGCGAGAAGGTCGACGAAGAAGTCGACGACCAACGTCCGGTCCAGGGTATCGTGATGCCATTGGTTGTAGAAACTGCGCAGACACTCGTAGCACGAGGCTTGGCAAGCGTCGGACTGGTCGTTGCCCTGCGGGTCGACGTGGAGGATATCTAGAGCCCTTGCGGCAACGGCCTCCCACGCTGCTTGGTCGGTCATACGGTCAAGCACACCAATGCCGCCTTCATCCATTTCGTAGATCAGGATGCGACGCTCCTGCGGGCCTCCGCGACCGGGATAGACCTGACCGGCGAGCTCATCTTCGTTGACGCCGAAATGCGTTCCCATGGCGGCCTGCAGCGCATACATCAAGGTGTAGGCGTACATGTCGGCGTCGCTATCGTCAGGCGCCGCGACGTCGAGGACCATCATGTCGTGCCGGCCATCGTTGAAGAGCACGATGTTCTCGATCAGGTTTTCGCTCTGCGGAAGGCAGTCGCCGCCTTGGCTGTAGTGATCGGCATCGGGGTTCCACTGTCGGCATCGTGCGCATAGGCTGAAATTGCTGTCGGAGCGGACGAGGCCGGTATTGGCCTGCACGATGTACCCGAGGTGCGCGGTGGTCAAACCGATTGCCGTTCCCGAAGCCGTTGTGAGAGAGCCATTTCGGGTGGAAATGTTCGGCAATCGGTAGGCGGCTTCGACCCTATAGCCTTGGCGCAGGCGTTCTTCGAGGTCAGCGCCGACAGTGTCGCGTTGAATGGCGTACTGATCCATGACGGGCATGGCGTTGCGGAAAACCGTCTGGGTGTCGAGCGGCCGATCGCAGGACGGGCACTTGCTCGTCGTGTCGACGGCGTCACCCCCCAAGTAGTACCCGCATTCGCACAGCGCGAGTTTGGACGTGATGTCCTCAGCGTTGCGTCCCGACGACGCGCGAGTGACTTGATAACGCTTGCCCAAGTGGTAAATCGAGTTGCCGGGCGCAAATTCGCGAAGCGCGATCGACCGCGATCTGACCCGTGCGCGTTCACGGTCGCTGAACCGCAGCAGTGCCGCAGCTCGGGGGAAAGCGTAGCTGGGCAAGAAGCCCCGTTGAGCCAGCCAGGACAGCGGATGGTAGTCGCCGCGGCCGTTGTAGATATGGCCACGGATCGCTTCAACGGAGGACCGGCGGCGATCACCGCTGCGATCCAGTTTTCCCTTGTCTCCCTTGGCATTGAGTTCGTCGAGCTCGACTTTGAGTTCTGCGGCGTAGTCGACGAGCGCCGCCATGGCCGAATCCAAGTCCTGGACGAAGCTGTCGACGATCTCTGCGACGTCCACAGCCTTGACGGTCACTGCTGAGTTGATGACATCGGCGAAAGTGGTTGTCACAGCGGTGGTCAAGGTGCTGCGGTGGGTGGCGATGAAGGAATTCAGCTCCGTCTGGAAGTCAGCGGCCAGCCCACCCAGCCCGTCGTCGAGGCGGGTCCAGGTGCCCAGTTCGGAGGGCAGGTCGCCGTGAATGTTCACGTACTCACCGAGGACGATGGCGTGGGTGTGTGCTGCCAGCAGTGCCTTGTTGTCCAGCAGGAACCGTGGTGTGGTGATCTTGCCGGCGATGATCCGTTCGGGACGTTTGAAGAAGTACTGGTCGTGGGATGCCGCCCGCCCTTGCGCTGAGCAGAAAGTCACGACGGTGGAGGGTTGCGCGGCGCGACCGGCGCGGCCCTGCCGTTGGGCGTAGTTGGCCGGTGACGGTGGAACGTTTCGCATGTAGACGGCCGAGAGAGTGCCGATGTCTACGCCCAGTTCCATGGTGGGGGTGCAGACCAACACGTTGAGCGGATCGCCCTGGGCACGGAAGCGGCTCTCGATGAGCTTTCGCTCGTCACCGTCGAGGCTGCCGGTGTGTTCGGCGGCTTCGACTTTGACGTGTTCGTCTAGGGGTGCGGTGTAGGAGGCGTGGAAGTAGTCGTCGCGGTCCTCGCGGTCAGGTTTGACGGCGGCTTTGACGCAGCGAGGACAGGATCGTTCCTTGGTGAGCAGCCAGCGCGCTGCGCACCGCATGCACCGAAACCCTTGGGGCTCTGCGGCAAACCAATACAGCACATTTTCTTCGTTGACGACCCACCCGCCTTTCTCGTCAATCAGGTAGCCGTACTTCACCAGGCAGTGCGCTGCTTCCCGAATGATCTGCTTGGCGGCTTGGGTTCCGTGGGCATCTGGGTCCAGGCCGACTTCCTTCTTGACCCAGCGGGTCAGCGCGGTGGTTTGAGGCGAGTCGGTGCCATCGGGGAGTATCTTGCCGGCCAGCCGCCGATAGCTAGTGCGGCCCTTGGACTCCCTCTTTTCGTCGTAGAGGGTACGGCGCAAGGGAAGTTCTGGGCCGGCGTGGAAGAACGCTGGATCAGCCAGCTGCTCAAGGACATCGCTGGCAAATCGGTCGTGGTCGGTGAATGCCGCCGCCGGACCGTCGTCGTTAGCGCTGACGATCGCGTGCTGGCGGCGCATGAGATCGAGGATCACCCGCAGCAGATCTTCGGTGAACCCGGGATCGGTTGCAGCGTAGGCCCGGATCATCTTGCGCAGCCCATCGTCTCCGGCGACCGCGGCGGCGACCTTGCCGGGGGTGAACGCCCGGTAGTCGACGACGATCAGGCCGGTGTCCTCCAGGTTGGGCTGGGTCTTGCGTGGACCGCCGCTCGTTTCCAGGAGTACCCCGGTTTTCAGGTAGCGCAGATACCGGCCTTTGGTCTTGCTGGAGCTGTCGCCGGGATCGAAGCCACCCTTATCCTGGCCTGCCCGGGCGAATTTGGGCAGCGTCTTGGTGGCCTCCATTTGTTCGAATGCCGCATCGGCGAGGTCGGCGGTGTCGAGCGCCTCCTCACGGCTCAGGGCACGGCGTGCATGCAGACCGGTGATAAAGGCGCGACGCACGTGGAAACGCCGCGACATCGCCCGCAGATGCGCGGCCTGGAACGACGAATCCTGTTGATTGTCAGTGAATGCCATGACCTGGGGTTTGGCCGTGGCCAGCCCGGAGTCCTGTCCGTTGAGCATCCCTTCAACAATCACGTCTGTGGCCGTCGCCCGGCCCACGGTCCCTACTTGGAAGAATTTGTTGTATTCCGAGTGGTTTCCGTCGTACCGGACACCGCACGACGGGCACAGCAACAGCGGGGCTGAGACGCTGACGACATCGCGTCTGTGCTGATGCCCGCAGTTCGATGCCATGTCCCCGCATTGTCCGCAGACCGTCATCGGCACGGGGACCGCCCCGGCGCGGCCTTTCTTAGGTGTGCCATTCTTGTACACATCGCTGTCCAGGACCGGGGCGACGTCGCGGTCCCATTCGTCGGTCATGACGTAGACGGCGACACCGTCTTCGGCGGCGGCCAGGAAGTCCCGCGAACCCAGACGGGTGGTCAGATCTTCGGCGACATAGAAATCCTGGCCGCAGGACTGGCAGAACACGACCGGAAACGCCGGCACATCCTCCAGTCCGCCCTGTGCGCACGTGCTGCAGGTCGATTCCCCTTGTTCGGACAGGTGCGGTGGCTCTTCGGAGACCAGGCAACGGGTGACTGGCAGTCCCTGGGAGAAGAAAGCGTGGGCTTTGGGGGTGAGTAGTCCGACGTCGGTTCCCTTTGGGCCGGGTGTCTTCACCGCGGCGCCGAGCATGACAGCAGCGTGAATCTCGGCGGCGGCCTGGTCCCGCGTGGCGCCGGGGCGGACGTCGAGGAGGTATCGGTTCTCGAGCTCGGTCATCGACACCGCCCCTGACCACAGTGTGTGCTCCAACCACGCGACGGGCAGCGCATGCCGCACGACATCGGGAGTGGCCGGTTGGTCGAGCATCGCCTCGCCCAGGATTTCCGCCACCGCCGCGTCGGATTCCGCGGCGGTCGCGGCCACCACGGTCGCAAGGTCGACGGGGTCAGCCGAAAGGTAGAGGTCTGAGCCAGTGGGATCGGCGGTCTCTTTCGGGCCGTAGGTTTCTCCGACTACGCAGTCGGGGTCGAACTCCTCCCCGAAGAGCTTGGTGGCGAACGCCGCGATCAGTTGGCGGGCTTCGGCGGGATCGCCCGAGTCGACGGTGGCCGAGGTGCCGACGCAGCGCAAGCTTCCGGCGGTTGCGGTACGTCCTTTGAATCGGCGCACCAGCAGCGCCATATCGGCACCCTGGTGTCCGGAGTAGGTGTGCATCTCGTCGAGCACAAGGAACTGCAGTCGGCCGCCTTTGGCCAGGGTTTCGAACAGGGCGGCGTCCTTACGGCGCACCAGCGCATACTCGAGCATCTTGAAGTTGGTCAACAAGATGTCACAGCCGCTGCTGTGCAGGGTGTCCCGGTCAATCACTTCACTGTCGAACGGTTGGTCTCGGCCGGTGAGCTCCTTGAAGTCCTTCATCGCACCCTCATGGGTAGACTTCAACGTTCCAGTGTAGTTGCACACGGTGAGGCCGCTGCCGGACAACCGGGCGGCGATGTCCTCGTAATGACTGTTGGCCAGGGCGTTCATCGGGTAGATGATCACGGCGATGGGAGACCGAAATCCCTTATTTCCACCGGATTTCATGAGAGTCAGGGCGGTCGATACGATCGGGATGTAGAAGGTGAAAGATTTGCCCGACCCGGTTCCGGTCGTCACGGCGGTGTTATCGCCGGCCATCACTTGCCTGATGGCTTGCTCTTGGTGGACAAACGGTGAGATCGGACCGCTGCTGGCGTCGCCGGGAGTACGTGAAAAGACCGACAGCACAACAGGATCGAGCACACCCTCGTCGACGAGCGTCACCAGCGAGGCGCCGGAGGCAAACGGCTTGGCTAGCGTCAGAAACGGTTCCCGGTACAGCAGACGCCCTTCGCGTCGCTTTTGTTGAACCCAGTCCCGGATGGCCGGGTTCTTGTAGAACTGAAACGAATCAACGTAGCGGGTGTACGTGTCTCGGAGCCCCGAAATCATTGCAAGTGGGTGCATTTAGGGGTTCCCTTCGATTTCTTCGAACGCTTCCAGGCGCAGTCGCTTGCTGTAGTACTCGCCCCGGTGCGATCGGGTCTCGATCTTCTCGAGTAGTTTGAAATGGTCCAGCACAATCTCGTAATCCGCCGTCGATAGCCCGTAGGCTTGCGCGATCAGCGCATCACACTGAGCGTCCAAGGTGTCCCGCCGTTCGGGATCCCATGGACGCAAAGGCTGTCCGACAGCTGCGGCGAGTCGAGTCGAGGTCAGACTTAGTTGCGCTGCGAGATCGGCTGCGCGCTGGGGGATTTCCGAGGGCACTGGTGCCACACATTGCGTCAAGACGGGTGTTGTCACGTGCCCCCCCAGGCATGTGCAATCGGACTAGGAAATCCAATGTCATGGAATTGAACAATGCCGCGGCAGCAGTGACCGTTTCGGTTGGCACAAAGAGAATTGGCAAGGTGTCTGTTGCTGGCAACCTTTCTACAATTGCTACACGAAGAATGCGACGATCAGTCCAGGGGCGACCGATTTCACGCAGCGCCATTGCCGCTTCGCCTTCGGTGGCAACCTCGTTGATGCGCTCCTCCGCTACCTTTGTGTGCATCCAGTATCGGGGTTCAATCTCAAAATCTGGGTCGGAGTGTTGCTCATTGGAAACCCACGGAATGTGGGGCTTTCGGCCGTAGCGGTCCTTTCCCTTGAATCCTTCGTAGGTACGAGCGCGGTGGTCCCACCGGTTGGCCATCTGGCCCTCATACACGGGAACGGCAATTCTGCCGTCTCCATGGCTGTAGCGCTTGTCCCGACCGAGCCTAAAACCTTGCTCTTCCAGAACAGGGCCTCGCAGTAGAGCACCGGACACCTTGGCGGTCGATGAATTGAACAGTGCCGCATACCTCAGCCCCCAAGGATTTGCGCCATCAGTATCAGCGAAATCTAGAGGCTTAAAGCGACCCTGCAAAGCAAGCGCCAGTTCGAGTTCGCGCTTATCACCTGTTGACAACAAGTTCTGCGTGCGCGGTGAGGCGACCCGCATCTCATCCCGGGTCCAAATGCGCGGCGGGTTGGTAGCTGCCTCCGCCACCCCGAAGTTGAGCATGGATGCTTGGACGGGCGCCACCACACGCGGGCCGAGATGCAGGATGCAGAACCGTTCGACGGCGGCAACCGCCGGGAATACACGCTTTCCAGATCGGTCTTGGTTGACCATGTCCAAAGTTTCGCGGACACGGTGGTCATCGAGAAGTCGCTTCCACACCAGTGATTGGGAGGCGTCAATTGCGATGCCCGACTTCACGATGAGTCCGACGTGAGCGCTGGAGTTGGCGGCAAGTTCGGTGAAGAGCACGTATGTGTTGACCTTGCCAGAGGTCCGGGTGAAGCGGCCGCAGGACTTGGCGTAGTGCGCCATCCGGCCCTGCAGAGATCGATACCGATCCCACCGCGCAAACATGCCGGGATCGTCCGATTGAAGTGCGGCTATCGCTTGTTTGCGGGTTTCGCTGGTCATCGCCGCAATCGCTGGCTTGTGCTGTTTGAAGAACGCTTGCTCTCCACTTTCGAACTGCTCCCAGGGAGGATTGCCGAGGACCAGATCGAACCCACCCGCGGCGTGGGCCTCTGGGAAGGCAAGCGGCCAGTGCAGCGGATTGATGTCGGCGAGCAGATCGGCTGCGGTTGCCGCTAACTGCGGGTCGGGGTTACCGTCTAGCGCCGCGGCGTATTCGACGCTGGTGGGCGGAGCGACTCCGTGGCCAGTGTCGGCGGTCCAGAAGAACGCTGCGGTCCACAGGTCGGCGGTCTGTTTCCATCGGGCGTAGTCGGGACTAGCGATCCAGGCGCGGTATGCGGCCGCTTTGCGGCGCACTTGTTCGGGACTGTGTTCTCCTTCTTCCAGTTCTGCAGGGAGGGTGAGGGTGAAATCGACGGGGCACTGTTGGAACAGATCACCGCCTGCGCTGTTAAATGCCTCGTTGCGTTGGGCCGCTTTGTTGAGCACAGACCGGTCTGCACCCTTAGCCGACTGCACCTTGTATGCGGCGTCGGGAATCTGTTTGGGCACATTGAGTAGCGGCCATCCCACCAGACTGTCGCCGCAGACGATGTGATGGTCCAAGAACGTCAGCGGTTGGTCTGGCACCACGCAGTGAATCCAAAGTGCCACCTTGGCGAGTTCGGCCGCGAACGGGTCCTTTTCTGCTCCGAAGATGCACCGCTGCAGCACATCTCGCCGCGCATGGGCGAGGTCGACATCCTTTGGCTCATGCGGGTCGCTGCGTGCGCGAGCGACCGCATAGGCCAGGCGTTCAAGCGCGCCAGTCAGAATTGCCGCCGAGCCGCACGCTGGATCCAGAACTTTCAGACCGAGGATCGCGGCGGCCCGGGCAGCGGAATCGTCACCGGCGGCGGCGAGGGTTTGTTCGATCAGCGGGTCCAGTGTGCGGGTCAGCAGCAGATCGGTCAGCTCGATGGGCGTGTAGTAGGAGGCCAGATCGGCGCGTTCGATGCTCAACGGGGCCAGATAGGCCTCCCCTGCGCGTACCACGCGGCCGTCCACGGATTCGGCCGTGGCAGCGATGGTCAGGGTGTAGTCCAGTAGCGACTCATAAACGGCACCGAGTTCCTCGACGCCGAGATTGCGGTAGTCAATGTGCAGGCTCATCTTGCCGGTTTGCACGGTGGTCAACGCTTCGATGGCGGCGGTCAAGTTCCAGTTGGCTAACCGCGCGTTCGTCATCATCGGTGTACGGGCGGCATCGAACAAGAACCCGTTGTACGGGTAGACACCGAGAACGGCGGCATCGGCTTCGTTGCCGAACAACCGGAAGGTGGTCTTGAGGCCTTCCCAAAGATCCATGCGCCTGGGTTCGGCGTGGCCGTCGACGGCAATGGCGCGCAGTCGGGTCAGGCTGTAGCTCTCGCGGTAGAGCGCGTCGGCGCCCTTGAGCATTCCGCGTTGTTCGGCGAAGAGCAGGAACAGGATTCGGTACAAGACGGTGAGCAACTCGCGGTAGAGCTCCCGGCCGAGGTCCGGATCGGATTCCAACTGGCCACGCAGCTCCGGGTTGGCGTCGATGACCCCGTTGGCCAGGCTGCCGATCGCCGATCGGACCTGTGGTTGCAAGCGTCGCCCGGCGGCGACGCCGGCGGAAACCGCTCTGCTGTGAAGCGATTCCAGCAACGTTATAGAGGTCGTGTCGTCAACGACGGCGGTATCACCGTCCTCAGCGTCGTCGTCCTCAGACGCGGCAGTGGTGGTGTCGGGCGAATCCGCGACGGCGGTGTCGGCGCCGGCCCGGAAGCGTGAAACGTGGCACAGCCTCCACAATGCCAAGAAGTCCGGCCAGCTGGCGGCCTCGAAGATCGCAACAACATCAAACTCGACATAGCCGCGGGTGCGGGTGTGGTGGTAATCGCGCAACAGGCGGAGCACTCGGCCGTTGGTTAAGATTCCCCAACGCGCGTCAGCGGCATTGAGATAGCCCTGCAACTCTTCATGTGGGCTGCGCTTGCGTTCACCGCGTTGGTCGAGATCCGCGGCGGCTACTGTGTGGATCGGAGGAGCATGCTCACTCTGCCATCCCAGGTGGCTGATGTCCCATCTTTGGCCTCCGGCGGTAAGGTTCGCGCGTTGATAAATCGGCGAGAAACCCAGTAGGTCAAGCAGTTTGATGACAAGGCGTTCCCGGATCCGGGAGATGTCCATGCCGCTTTTTAGTTCGTCGCCGTAGGTCGACCACAGTGCCACGCCGGTACGGAAGGCGGCTTCCTGGTCGCTGAGGAGTTGCGTCTTGGTGGGGACGACACCGTCGAGGTCAGTGAATGTGGCTGCGACAGTGAGGAATTTCGCATCACCGTCCACATCGGAGGAACGCAGACTGTCGGTGATGACGTCGCCGATGAGGCCGCCGCTGGTGTGGACAAGGCTAACGTCGGTCATGGCTTCACCTGCGGGTAGAGCAGGGTCATTGCTACGAGGTCGGTCGAGGTGGACTCGACTCGGGTCAGTCCGTTGGCCCACGTGGCGACCAGGCTGCTGTGCCGTTGGGCTAGGGTCGTTGCGCGTTGCGCCGCGACTGCGTGTAATCGGTCGCGCAGCTGGGGGTCGTCGAGGACGTGCGCGGTGTCTTCGAGGACGTCGTCGCGGTGCTTGCTGCCTGCGCCAGCTGCGGCGGCCAGCAACGGCGCGGGGTCCAGGGTGTCGCCGGTGCTCAGTTGGTAGCCGATTGGAACTAATTCTTCGAGCAGGACCGGTGGTTCGGCGTGGGCGACGTAGCGGATCAGGGCGTGCAGGAGTACTGCGCGGCCGGTGGTGGTGTCGATGATGCGGGCGGCGACGCGGCCGCGGCACTCAGGCATGCGGGCTTCCTCAAGCGTCATGTCGATGAGGCGTCGAAGCAGGGGGTGGGCGAGGTCGATCACGTCGATGTCGGGGTCGTCGATGCCGATGGTTTGGTCGAAGGTGAACCGGTAACCGGATGGGATCAGGTCCGTGAGGTTCGCGGGAGCGCTGGTGGCGGTGAATATCGCGGCGTCCTCGCTGACGGTGGCGTGGCGATCGCGCAGGCTGCGTAACGTGAACTCCCGCACCTGTTCTGGGGTGCCGGCAAGATCACGCGACGTGGACAGGGCTTCCTCGATGGCTTGCAGTGCGATCCCGGTCTGTCCGTAGAAGGATTCGTCGCGCACCCGTTCCAGCGTGTCGGTTTCGTCGACGCTTTGAGCGGTCAGTTCGGCAAGCTCACTGTCGAGGCTGCTCATATCCTCTTCGGCGTCCTGGGCGAACAGGTCGGCCAAGGACAGCTGCGAGGCGCTGGACCGGGCGGTCACCCGGCCGCGGAAGGCTGCCTGTGGGTCTGACAGGTGCAACAGGATGTCGGTGTTGGCCAGAAACGGCGGCACGAATCCGTAGTCGGCGCGCATCTGTTCGGCCTTGCGGACGATCAGATAGAGCAGGCTGGCATCCAAGGGATCGTCGAGCACCAGTGTGCGGATTCCGACGAACGGTTCGCGCTGCAGGAACCGATCGATGCGTCCGTTGCGTTGCTCGATCCGGTTGGGGTTCCACGGCAGCTCGTAATGTACGAGCTCGGCGCAGGCTCGTTGGAGGTTCACGCCTTCACTGATGCAGTCGGTGGCGATCAGAACGGCCGGGCTGGCTTTTTTCGAACCTCGTGAAAACCTCGTTGCGTTGGGCGAGGTTCATCCCGCCGTGGATCGCGTGAACCTCGGTGTCCGCCGGCAGGCCGGCTTTCGGCTTGCCCACCGCCTTTTCCAGGTGAGCGACCAGATAGTCGAGAGTGTCCTTGTATTTGGTGAATACCAGCACTCGGGGTGCATTGGGATGCTGGGCCATCCGTTCGGGCAGCAGTGTGAGCAGGGCCTGCAGTTTCGGGTCTTTGGCTGCGGTGACCTGCTTGGCGAGGTCGCGGATCTCGCCCAGGCGGCGCAGTTCGGTCGCCGCGTCCAGTCCGCTGGTCGCGGTCACGTGCGCAGCGTCTTGTTCGTCGTCTTCATCGAACATCGCATCGGTTGTGGTTTCGGCGGCACGTTCGAGCGCGGTGGCGTTGGTTTCCAAGCTCGTACCGCGGGTCACGGCCGCGATCCGCTTGTCGATGCTTGAGCGCAGCGCCGCCGGGCTGGACAGCAGCCGTTTCTGCAGATGCGCGGCTAGCCAGCGGTCGACGGTGCGGGTGCCGCCGGTGTACAGGTCGCCGGCGTACTCGTTGAGTGCGGCCAGCAGGGCTTGCATCTCTCGCTTGCGGGTGAGGCTGACGAGTTGCTCATCAGCGCGGCGCGCCGGAAAGGGCGATTTGGCACCGCGAAGTCGATACCAGTCTTCGATGTCAGCGCGGCGTCGTTGCACGACGTGATGGTCGCGTGCGCGTCTGCGATCCAGCCCGGCGAAATCGGTGACCAGGGTGGGATCGAGCATCTGGAACAGCGAATGGAACGAATCTGTGTACCCGTTGTGGGGGGTGGCGGTGACCAGCAGCAGGTGCCGGCATCGGGCCGCGGCACTGGACGCGAAGAGGAAGCGCTCCATGTCCGGGGTCGATCGTCCGGCCTGGGTGTGTGGCTTGGCTGCGATGTGCGCTTCGTCGATGATCAGGCAGTCCCAGCCGTAGGACAGGACCTCTTCGGTACGGGTCTTGAGGTAGTCGATGCTCGCGATCACGATGTCGTGGGCGGCCCACACGCTCTGGCCCGGCAGCAGTCGGCGTTCCAGGGCCGGCAGCAGATGCCCGGCCACGATAGTGGCGTCGATGTGGAACATCCGGTCCAGCGCGTCATGCCACTGATCACGCAGGTTGGCAGGGACCGCGATCAAGACTCGGCGGGCGCGGCCACGGGCCAGCAGTTCGGACAGGATAAGTCCCGCCTCCACGGTTTTTCCGGTTCCGACGTCATCGGCGATGAGCAGACGCACCGGGTCGCTGTTGAGAGCCATCAGCAGCGGCACGAGTTGGTAGTCGGTGGGGATAGCTCGCGAGCGCTGCAGGCCGAGGATGGGGGCGGTGCCGTGAAGCAGGGAGAACTTGTAGGCGTCCAGGAGCAACCGTTGCTGGCGGTCGTCGGCCAGCGCGCCGGGTTGGGGAAACGGGAGGTCGCCGGCCTCCACAGTTTCGAGTGCGGTGTGAAACCTGGAAGGCCGGGTGTCGCGGCCGTCGAGTGCTGTCACACCGAAGGTGGTGCCGTCGCAGTAGTCGACACGCCAAAGCCGTTCACGCAGCCGGACCACCTTGCCCGGTGTCAGGAGGTCACCTTCCGTCGGTGTGGCCCCTACCGTGGTCGTCACTGGCGATCCCTTTCGGCTGCTCTGTGGCATCTTCCCGCGGCGTGGTGTGCTGTTTTCGGCGCTGGACTGCCGTGATACTGATCGCGTCCTTGACGGCCTTTCGGTCTGTCGGGGTTCATGTCTTGCTGGACGTTCCATTTCTCCGGCCGCAACGAGTTCCTGCAGGACGATGCGTCGCAAGTTCGCTGAGTTCCTCAGGTTGCGAAGGTAGTCCATCTGGTCGTCGCGGCGCGTTAGCGGCTCAGGTTCGTGCCGGATCTGCCTCAGCGTTTCCACCACCCAGTCGCGGGACTCTTTGGACACGCGGAGCCAAGATTCACGCAAGATCGGCCACGCGGCCCGAACGAAGTCCTCCCGGGGTCGTGCCCCGTAGTTGCGGACGAGCGCATCCGCGGGGTTGCTTTGCAGATCCCCGAGGAGGTCGCGGCAGAGGACCTTGAGTAACGCTGGTGAGAAGTTGGCCCACTCAAACCTGTACCGCGGCACTCCACCCCCCATTCTCGTCGTTCTCCGGCTCAGCACCCGACAAGCCAGCCCCCGCGGTAGCGATCATCGCAAGGTGTCCACCAACATCCCGGAGTAACGACCATCACGCCTACTTGTTCGGCGCGTCGCCCTTTCCCACGACCTATTGCGCTTCCTTCTGAACTGTCGCTCAGCCTCCCTAGGTTTACTAAGTAAGTCGCATTCTTGCCCCCAAAGACCATCACACCTCTTGCACACAGGTCACGAAACGATAACGCAATTTCGTCCGTATCTAATTTTTTGAGGTGCACTTACCATTACCATCGTGCGACTAAAACAGTGCCCGCGATGCGCCGCAGCGATGCCAACGAGCGCCTGGCCACCCAAGCCTGGACGCCCACCGACCTGGTGTTCCCAGCAGTGCCGGCGAGCGGCATACGAGGAACGGCGCGCAGCAGCCAACGGCGCGGTAGCGGTGCGGGTCGAGGTGGTCGAGAAGCCCGTCGAGCGCATCGGGGAACGTGTCCGCGTCGAGACAACCCAAATCAAGTCGAGCCGCGCCGAGGCGGTTCAGATCGTGCTGAATTCACCTCGGGCGTGCCGCGCAGTGCTCGAAGCGTTGGCGGCCGAAGCGGACTCAGGAGGACTGAACACCACGATGCACGCTGCGACACTGCGAGCGGCCCAGCGTTTGCTCTCCTCGCTCGAACGAGCGCGACTCATCGACGGCTAGCGCCGGCTCTATGACCCAAATTCCATAACCCGCGTCGGGTGATCCCTACTGACCGTCGAGCCACGCCGGTCGTGCCGTGGTTAGCGCATTGCCGTTGCCGAACCGAGCGTTTCACGACGTTTCATTGCGTTCCAGGAGGCAACGGGAATCGGGTGTGCTGCAGCGAAATTGACCGAGAAAGTTTCGACCGACCGTCGCGCAGCGTCGGTGGGCGGACTTACCGTTTAAGCATGAAACGACGCGACACGGATCGCCGCTCGGCGCAGCCCGCCGGAACGGCTATCTGTGAGCGGTACCCCGTCGGCGCTTCGGAATGAGCTGGGAAGCGCTCGCCTGGGCGAAAGACTCAGACATCGCACATCCGGTCGCGAAATTCATCCTTGTCCTGCTGGCAAACAAGGCAGACGAGAACTTCTCATGTTATCCCTCGATCCGCACGCTCATGGCTGAATCCGGCGCCGGCAGAAGCACCGTCTTGCGGGCGCTCAGCTATCTAGAGGCGCGCGAGTTCATGACGCGGCGCCCGCAATTCCACGACTCCGGGGCGCGTCGCTCCACGCGCTACTACCTCAATCACCCTCGAGCACCGCATCATTCACGCAGTACCGATCCGGGACCCCCCCGGTCCCAATTCGGGACCCCCCAGTCCCGTACTGACACGGGGGCCGTCCCATAACGAGACTGGGACGGTGTCATCGCGAGACCCCACGGGGGGTCCCAAACCGGGACCCCTTGAAACCATTAACCGAATCACCATCCGAACCAAGCGGCAGTGCGGCACTGGTCTTGGCGACCGTGATCGATTCGTGGAAGCTGAGCAGTCGCGCCGCCAATACGCTCTTGCCGGCCATCGAGTCCGCCCTGGCGCGCGGCTGGCCAGTCGAAGACCTCACCGAGCATCTGATTCGACATCCCCAGGGCGCACGTGAGCCCATCCGCGTCATCGGACGGCGCCTCACCGAGGCCTGGCACGGCGCAGACCCACCCGTGACGACGGTGCCGTGGTGCGGTGAGTGCGAGGACGCGCATTTTCGCACCATCACGGTCACTGCGGCCGACGGAACAGAAGCTGCGCGGTTTTGTCCACAATGCAGCCCTCAAATCCACAGGGGCCCTACGTCCGTGCAAACTTCTGGCAAAAATGTGGAAAGGTGGTGAATTATCTTGGAAAAGCAACGTGTTCAACGATCTGCCGCTGCTGCTTGCGGTCCCCCACGCAGCGCAGCTGTTGGGAATCAGCCGAGCCGCAGCCTATCGACTCGTGGCCTCTGACGAGTTGCCCGTCCGTCGACTTGGTGGCCGAATTTACGTCGTCACGGCCGACTTGCGCAAACTGGTGGCATCGTGAAAGGCACTGTCCACCAGCGGGGTTCAGCGTGGTACTACAAGTTCCGCTTGTCCGAGCGGGACCCCGCCACGGGCAGATATCCGTGGATCACCAAGGGGGGGGCTTCGACACCGAGCGCGAAGCGTGGAAAGCGTGCCGAGACGCCATGCGCGACGCTGACCGCGGCCGAGTTGTCAAACCCTCGACCCGCACGGTCGCGCAGTTCCTCACCGAATGGCTCGCAGCCGTCAAACCTGCGCTCGACGCCACGACCTGGCGCAGCTGGAGCGATTATGCCCGCACATACGTTATCCCCCCCACATCGGTGCCGAGCGCCTGCAGAGCCTTGACGAGCCGCTACTCCTGAAGCTATACGCCAAACTGCTCACCGAAGGTCGCGTCAAGCGAGACAACGACACTGTGATGTACGCCTATTGGTCCGAGCGCAATGCCTGCGGTTCCCCACCCACACCACGGCAACTGTCGGAGGCCTGCGGCACAACGATCCATGCGGCCCGCACCGCAGTACGATGCTACCGGGTAGGCATTGTGCCCAAACCGGTTTCGCCGGGATTGGCACCCAAGACCGTCCGCAACGTTCACGCCTTCCTGCATCGTGCCCTCGTTGACGCGGTGGCCTGGAAGTACCTCACCGACAACCCGGCGAGCAACGTGAAACCACCGCGTCGACCCCGCACTCGCCGGACAGTGTGGAGCGCTGAGGAGATCCGCACATTCCTGAAGTCGATCCGCGACGACCGCTTCGCCACGCTGTTCCTGCTGGAACTCACGACCGACATTCGTCGCGGCCAGGTGTGTGGCTTGAAGTGGCCGGACGTCGACCTGGATGCCGGCGTCGTCACCGTCCACGACAATCGCGTGGTAGTCGGCGGCCGGGCAGTCGATAAGGCCGGCGGCAAGACCCGCAACGCCGATCAAACCATTTCCATCGACCGCACCACCGTGGCGGCGCTTCGCCGTTGGCGCGAACTGCAAGACAGCGAGCGCGAATTCTTCGGCGACGCCTACCATTCGGGCGACTACCTCTTCACCTATCAGGACGGCCGGCCACCACACCCCGACACTATTCGTCAACGCTTCGACCGCCTGGCGGCCGCAGCAGGCCTGTCGCGCATCACGTTTCACGATCTGCGCCACTCTTACGCCACTGGCGCGCTGCGAGCGGGGATCAGCCCGAAGGTAATCAGCGAGCGCATCGGCCACGCCAACGTCGGGTTCTTCCTGGAGACCTACGCGCATGTGCTGGGCAACGACGACCAAGAGGCAGCAGAGCAAGCAGCAGAGTTCTTGCTCGGCGACGCTTGGGATGCCGGGGACGGCCCGGCGTGAGCCCACTTCGCTTGGGAATGTTGCATATAACTCTGAGGTTATATTAGTGTCGGAGTACTGGGAGATAATCCTCCTTGAGGAGGTCGAAGCCTGGTACTTCACGCTCGATAGCTACACGACGGCCGCCGTTACCGGCGCCATCGACCTGCTTAAGCTCGAAGGACCAAGCTTGGGTCGTCCAACGGTGGACAGAGTCAAGGCATCGAAGTTTCACAGCATGAAGGAGCTGCGGCCGGTCGGCACCAGCATCCGGATTCTGTTCATCTTCGACCCAGAGCGGCAGGCAATCCTGTTGCTCGGCGGCGACAAGGCGGGCAACTGGAAGAGCTGGTACGACAAGAACATTCCGAAAGCTGAGCAGCGCTACGAGAACTGGCTGGCAGGAAGTGACGACGATGGCACGACACTGGCGTGAAATCCGCGCTGAGGCGGTTGCGTCGGGGCACGTTGACCCCGCACGCGCGGATGCCGCACGCAAAGAGATGTACGACGCCGTCCAGGCGCAGCGCCTCGCCGACATCCGCAAGGCTCATCACGCCCGTCAGGCCGACGTCGCCGCGCTCATGGGTGTGTCGCAGGCCTGGGTGTCCAGGCTGGAGGGCGGCGACCTGTCCCATACCGAGTTGGGCACGCTGCAGTCGTACGTGGCTGCGCTCGGCCGGGAGTCTAAGGGTCGTCGCAGAGTTTGGCGAGAGGATCGTGGAGCTAACCACTTGACGAACTCGCCCTCTTTTCGGTGTACCGGCATTCGACTTGGAGACGAGGGCCCGAACTGTAAGTTCTCGATTCCCCTGTCATTCAACTCGGCCGTGACCTGCCGCGATGAACGGCGTCCCGTACTTTGGCATGGGGACTTCATCCCAGAGACTTGTATTTTTCTGAGCTAAGCGCGGTCCACGATAGGTCTCCGCTCGGGACCGCGAGAATCAAAGCAGACGGCGCGCGAGCTTGTCGGGGACAGACTATCTAGCCCTGGGCCGCCCGACGATTATCGAGCCAAACTTCGGGCGTATCGCGCGTGCGTCAGCAGCCAGGTACTGCGTGTTTCGTTCCGTCGGTTCATCATTCGATGAGACATCCGTCGTCTGAGCGTGCGCAGTCGCATCCGTCGGGCCGCGCGCACAGAGAGCCGGCGTATTGGCGCCGACAAGTGCTGTCCGACAGACGCTTTCGTACGCCAGCGTAGCTCCGAAGCATTAGACATCACGTGCACTCCAAATGCCGCCGAAACCCACCTGGCAAACGGCGAATTCACTCCAGAAACATCTGCTCGGCATTGACTCTGTTCACCAAATCAAGGTATTATTCTGTTGTGGTTCAAGCTAATTCAACACGCAAGGCGCAGCCGACGCGGACCGTCACAGCGGACAATGTTATGACAGACCATCCCTCATGGCAAACACATGGCGATATTCGCATACGCTGCATCCGCGATGCCGATAGCGTATGGCTGATCACCTGCGAACCAGCCCAGAATGGGCAGACCCGGGTGTGTTACGAGGCGCTGCAAGGGGCGGGCACGCCGCCCGAATGGACGCTGTTCGACTGCACCCAATTGGGTGGTGCAACAACAATGGGACACCGGCTCCGCGCAATGAAGGTGGTGGCGCGATGGCGCAACACTGACCTGTGGGATGCATTGGCTACGTCAATCATCCGTCAGGTCATTCGCGCCGCCCACGCCCGGCGGCTCTACACCGCGATGTGCGCCGCATTCGGACCCCACTTCGACACCAAACACGGCGCGACCGCCGCGTTTCCCGACGCCCACACCGTGCTAGCCCTGACTGACACCGATCTGACCGAACTCGGCTTGAACTTCAAACGCGACGTTCTGCGTGCTGCTGCGCAGGCCTACCTGGCCCACGGTCAACACTGGGCGACACTTCCTCATTCAGATCTGGTCGAGGCGCTGACCGCGGTGCGACGCGTCGGCGAGTGGACAGCACGGGCCACCGTTGCCGACTACTCCAACGACTTTGCGCTCTACCCCTACGGCGACCTCGCGGTGCGCACATGGGCGGCAGCCATGGACGCCGACACCTCGTGGCCAGCGACCGACGCAGCGTTTGCCCAGGCATGGAAGAATATGGCTCAAGCAGACCTGTCCGCCTGGACGGTGTCAACGCTGGCGTTTGGAGCACTACATGGGCGGCGAGCCGCACCCGGTGCTCGGACTCGCACCGGGGCAGCCCGCTGACGTCATCTTTGTCAACGCGCCACTGCGCGATTACGAGCAGCGGCCACGAACCAACGACTTCACCCTGCCCGTGCTGGGGATGGCCTACATCGCCACCTATGCACGCGCGCAAGGCTTCGCCGCCGGCGTCCTGGACGCTGAAGCGCACGGTTTGCCGCTGCAGGCTGCCGCGCAACTGATCAACAGCCACAGCCCACGGTGGGTCGGCTTGAACCTTCTGGCTCCCACGTACGAGATGAGCGCGAAGCTGGCCGAGCTGATCAACCCGCACAGCCACCTGCTAGTGGGCGGGCATCACGCGCGCGCCCTCCCCCACCGAGTATTGCGCGATCCTCGGATGGGCAACTGCCGGGCACTGGTGATCGGCGAGGGCGAACTACGGGTTACGGAACTGCTCGGTGATCTGACCGCCCGGCAGCGCCTGCCCGCGGTCATGTGGCAAGACGACCGCGGCGACATCGCGACCGGCAACGCTCGCGGCCCTGACCGTGCACGCTGGCTGGCACCCGACCTCGACGCACTGCCGTTCGTCGACCGCACACTGCTGGCCAACGATCCAGTGGACACCGGCCAGCGGTTGCGCGCCAGCATGGTCGGCGCCCGCGGCTGTCCCTACAACTGCTCCTTTTGCGGCGCGGCCGTCTCCGCCAATCCCGACGTCACCATCCGGGTGCGCTCACCGCACAACATCATCGCCGAAATGCAACAGCTGCGTGACTCCGGTGTCACCGCGTTCCGCTTCGTAGACGACCTGTTTCTCGGGGCAAGGCGCGTCATCGCCGAGATGGTGTCCGGATTCACCGAGCAGGGCGTCGGCGACTGGGCCACCTGGGATGCCACCGGCCGCATCAACGTCGTCGACCGGCTCACTGACGAAGAGATCGAAGCACTGCACCGGCAGGGATTGCGCGAAGTGGCCGTCGGAATCGAATCGGCCAGCCCCCGGGTGCTGAACCTAATCGACAAACGCATCGATCCCGATATGACCCGACGCGTCGTCACCCGTCTTCTGGCCCACCACATTTCCGTTAAGGGGTATTTCATCTTCGGGTTTCCTACCGAAACCTCCGCCGAGATTTCCGCAACACGCACGCTCATCGAGCAGCTCTGGGCACTCAGCGACCACCACGATGCCGACTTTCGCGCCTCTGCGTTCGAATACCGCCCCTACCCTGGCACGCCGGACTGGGCGCGGCTGGTGGCGACCGGTGCCTACTCCGAAGACGAGCTGCTTGACTACCGCCCGGTGGACCTCACCGAAGGCGGCATCAACGAGTCGATGTATGACCGTGACGAATTCAACTTCGCTATCGGCCGCGACCTCGCCGCCGCACCACGCGCCGACATCCGCGCCGCACTGTCGGCGGTGGTCGCCGAGCAGCACCGCCGTGCCCAGCACAAAGCTGCGCAACCTGCAGCCGCCGACCGATGACACCCGGACTGTTTGTCACAATCGATGGCCTCGGCGGAGCCGGTAAGACCACCACTGCCCAACTGGTCGTCGAGGAGCTGCACACCCGGGCGCTGCCCGCGCTCTACACCCACGAACCGTCGGATTCGGCCACCGGCCGATTTGTGCGTGAGCAATTCGGATCGATCAACGGTCCTGCGCTGGCATGCTTGGTGGCCGCCGACCGCCTAGACCATGTCGCCAGGGTGATCTCGCCCGCCCTGGAGGCCGGCACGATCGTCATCTGCGACCGCTATGTAGCGTCTTCGCTGGTGCTGCAATCACTCGATGGCGTACCCGCCTCCTACATCACGGCCCTCAACTCGCCTGCTCCTCGCCCCGACCTGGCCGTGGTTCTCGAGGCCAGCGCCGATACCGCGTGGTCGCGCATCGTCGGCCGCGGCTCCCACGGCCGTTTCGAGGAACATCGCGCACAATCCGACGCCGAACACCGCGCCTACGCGCAGGTAGCTGCCGACCTGACAAGCCAAGGTTGGAACATGCACACCGTGGACACAGAGGCGACCGCCGCACCGCAGGTCGCCGTTATGATCGCCGATCTCATCACCGAGACGAGCCAAACACTGCAGCTTTGATCAAATTACAACATTGTTCTTTGCTAGACGGTAGTCCCCAGGCCCCGGGCGTTGTCGCAGAGCTCTGACCACGTGCGCTTCGCCAGTGATCAACAGGCCGCCACCCCGTGAATCCCTGTTATCCACAGAATCCGCTCAGTTCTGCACAATGCGACTAACAAGCGCGGTGCCGTACGGTGAGCCGATCCGGCGCGGAAGGCAGGCATGGTTGCACCAGAACAACCACAATTGCTCGGCCTCGACGTGCCCGAACTCGCCGAACGACGACGCCAGCGCACCGCGCTGAGCGTCCGCCACCTCACCCGTTGGGCCCACCGGCAGATCGGCGTCATCGCCCAGATCACCGGCGTCAGCCGACACAGCGAGGGCTTCCTGCTCTCCCAGGCGGTCAAACTCAGCGAGGAGGTCGGCGAACTGCACGCCGAGATCCTCGGACACCTACGCATGCAGCGCACCGACAAAGCGAAGGCGTTCAACACAGAGACGCTGGCAGGCGAACTCGCCGACGTCGTGATGTGCGTCGCGGTGCTCTCCCAAGTGCTGGGCGTCGACCTCAGCGACGCGCTGCAGAATAAGATGGATACCGTCGAGCACCGTATGGCCACCCTCACCACTCGCTCCAGCGGCTGACCGTGCACCATGGCATCCGCGAAGCGCTCCTGCAGGCTGCCCGTGGCGCGCACAGTCTCGTTGGCAGACAACACGATTGATTCTTGGGTGCCAACCAAGCATGGCGATAGCCAGCGCTGAGCTACGAGGCGGCCAGCCGGGCGCTTGAGATGGTTTGGTCAGTCGCCCAAGTTTACCGCCGCGACTGTCTCATAAATCTCGTCGTCAGAAAGCTTCCTTGCGAGGTAGGCGACCCAAGCTGGGGTGTACACGTACTTGCCCACTAGTTTGTTCCAGTAACAGAACTGAGTCTTGGTCTTGAATTTGTCCGCTGCCCCGGTTGCTGGGCGGACGTTGAAGTACTTCCAGGCTTGGGTGTGCATGTGCATCGTAAAGTCGCGGTCGATCTGCGCGTTGACCTGCTGAACGACTGCCCCTGGCAGGAATTCATCGACACCGCCGATCGGCACTGTGCGGTCACGAATGATGGTCCTCACTTGGTCCATCACGCCCTTCTGGTCGTCGGTGAGTTCATCTTCATGAACGAACGTCATCGCAGCGTCTGCGTCGGTTTTCGCACCCTTATGCGGAATCAGGTACACCTTGAACTCGAACCGCTGGTCGGCCGCAATGTCTGGTTCAACGGAAGTGTCGAAGTCCTGAACCCACTCGAGCACTCCCTTGGGAATGCGGGCACGCACCTTCTTGAGGGAGTCGACAGCGTCCCCGGTGATCGACGACAAAAACAGAGGGAACCGCAGCTCATCCGCGAGGCCTTCATCGTCCCCGAACAGCTCGATGACCGTTCCCTCGTAATTGAGGAGATACGCCTGAGTCTTGCCGGCGACCAACGCAGCGATGTCTCGCTCATAGCGGTGCTCAATGATGTTGCGAAGTCCAGTGAAGAATCTCAGATTAGCTTTTCGGGGATCAATTTCGGCGAATTGCTCCCTGGCTAGATCGTGCAGCCCCCGGTGCTTGTATCCGCCATCAGGGTGCCTGATCCGCCAACCTCGCTCATCGCGGATGAAAATGTCCAAGCCACTCCTCTCGAAGTGCGCCTGCAGCAGCTTGAGCCAACCCATCGACATGTGAACGATGAATGCTTCGAGCTGCCGTTCCATACCTGACCTGTTGTACAGATCAACCGCGAGCCTCACCTCGTTCTTCGAGTCTTGGAGGACATACCACCATCGCGGCTTCCTTGGCATCAGCGCAGTATGTCATTTCGACCCGCGACGAAAGACGACCATCTCGCCCGCTCGCGGTACGAAAAAGTTCGCCCTGATTGTTGACGACGGATGAGAACCCGGCCACGCCAAAACACCACCGCCTGGCAGGCGTCGTTGCGCTGCACCGAAGCATTCCCAACCTGTTCTCGAAACTTGTTAGCTTTGCGAATATTCCCAAAAGTGTTCCCAATGCCATAGAAAATGGCCCCCAGGCTTGCGCCTGAGGGCCATTTCCGCTGGTAGCGGGGACAGGATTCGAACCTGCGACCTCTGGGTTATGAGCCCAGCGAGCTACCGAGCTGCTCCACCCCGCGTTGGTAAACGAAAGGTTACCCAACACGGGCAGGCGTCTCCAAATCGCGTGCTCACCGGGCCAAGCAGCCGGTAAATCCGTTGCGGCCAACTCAGGCGGACGGATAACCTTCGACCGGCCGTCAGGCAGGAACAGCGCCCATCAGGCCAGCACATCAGAACCCCCAACCAGGAGACCGTCATGCCCGAACGCCTCGGGCACAAGCTGCTCAACTTCGCCTCCGAGATCGCCCCCGACACTGTGCAGCAGGCCCAAGTCACCGCATCGATGCCGTTCGTGCACCCGCACGTCGCATTGATGCCCGACGCGCACCTCGGCAAGGGCTCGGCTGTCGGCACCGTCATCCCCAGCAAGGGCGCGGTCATCCCCGCGGCGGTCGGGGTCGATATCGGCTGCGGCATGGTCGCCGCCAAGACCCGCTGCACCGAAACAGACCTGGTGCAAAGGTTCGACGGCGACTACCGCCCCCAACTTGCGAAGTTGCGTCAGTCGGTAGAGGACGCGATACCGTTGTCGCCGGGCAATTACAACACGAGCCTGCAACGTTTCCCGTTCACCGCCGCCAAGCACCGGGAACTGCTCGAGTTGCAGAAGACTCTCGACGTGGACCTGTCGCACAGCCCAAAGTGGATGCAGCAGTTGGGATCTCTGGGCGGCGGCAACCACTTCATCGAACTGTGCCTGGACGCCGACGACACCGTCTGGCTCTTTCTACACAGCGGCTCACGCGGGGTCGGCAACAAGATTGCGCAGCGTCACATCAAGATCGCCCTGGACAACTGCTCAGCCGATCCGTCGATCACGTTGCCGCACCGCGACCTCGCCTACCTGCGGGAGGGTACGGCCGAATTCGACCGCTACATCCAGGATTTGGAGTGGGCACAACGTTTCGCCTACCTCAACCGCGCCGAGATGATGGATCGATTCATCGACGCCTTTGCCTCATGGATGGCGGTCCAACCGCAGCTGGTGGAAACCGAGCGCATCAACACCCACCACAACTACACCGCGAGAGCGACTATCGACGGCGAAGCCGTCTGGCTCACCCGCAAGGGCGCGATCGACGCCAGCGAAGGCAAGCTGGGCATCATCCCCGGCTCGATGGGCACCCGCTCATACATCGTGTGCGGCAAGGGAAACGCCGATGGGCTGTGGTCGGCCCCGCACGGGGCAGGTCGGCGGTTCAGCCGGACGAAGGCCAAGAAATTGTTCACCGAGCAGGACCTGGCCGACGCCATGACGGGGATCGAGTACCGCCACGGAAAGGAGTGGATCGATGAAATTCCGCAGGCGTACAAGGACATTGACCAAGTCATGGCCGACGCCGAGCCGCTGGTCGAGGTGGTGACTTCGCTGCGGCAGGTGATGAGCGTCAAGGGCCAGTAAGACCGATCATCGCGGCCGGTCCGAGCCGATGGGAACGCTAGGCGCCGGTGAAGTTCGGCGGACGCTTCTCCAGGAACGCCCGCGGCCCCTCCTTGGCGTCCCGAGAGCCCATCACCTCCATGCCGAGTTCCAGCTCCCGGGTGAACGCCTCCACTTCGGGCTTGGCCAGGTTCTCCACCACCGAGGCTTTGATGTTGCGCACGGCCAGCGGGCCGTTGGCGGCCAGCCGGTCGGCCAGCTCGCGGGCCCGCTGCAGCGCTCCCCCGCGCGGTGTCACATGCCCTACCAGGCCGACCTCGTAAGCACGTCGCCCGGAGATCGGGTCTCCGACTATCAGCATGTCCATGGCGACCGTATACGGAATCTGGCGCGGCAGCCGCACGGTCGACGCGCTCATCGGAAACAGGCCGCGCTGCACCTCGCTCACGGCCAGTTGCGCGTCCTCGGCGGCCACGCGGATATCGAAGGCCTGCAGAATCTCCATGCCGCCGGCGTAGCAGTAACCCTCGACGGCAGCCACGATCGGCTTCTTGACGTAGTGGTTCTTCAGGAGCCCTTTGTAGATCACCGAAAAGTCTTGGCGGACACGCTCTTCGTACTCGTTCTCGGCCGGCTGCCCGGATATCAGCGCTCCGACCAAGCGGTCGAGGTCTGCTCCCGCGGAGAAGTGGCCACCGGCCCCCGTCATGATCGCCACGCGCAGTTCGGGATCGCTGTCCAGCAGATCCCACGCGTCGGCGAGGCGGCACAGCATCTCCGGGTTGAACGCGTTGCGCTTCTCGGGCCGGTTGAGGGTGAGCGTCAGTACGTGGCCGTCACGTTCGACGAGGACCGCGGGATCTGGCATGGTCGCCTTCCTTGGATCAGCTGTTGCATGTCGCGCCGAGTGTATGGCGACGGGGCGAGTTGGCACCGCGACGAGCGGCCCCAAAATGACGCCAAATCCGGGCTGAGACCGTACATATGAGGACGCTCACGAGAGACCGCCAGGTCCAGCGGCTATTTGGTGTTGTTGAACTTCGTGATGGCCTCGTCAAGACGCTGCAGCGCCGACCCGTACCCCGCGAAGTCGCCCTTCTTCTGCGCATCCCTGGCAGCGCCGATCGCGGCCTGAATCTCTTGCAGCGCAGCGGCTTTCGCTGGGGACAAGGCCGCGGAGGCGTCCGGTGGCGGAGGCACCGCAGCCGTCGGCGGTGGCGGCCCCGGCCCGGCAGCCGGTCCGGGCGGCGTATTGGCCGGCGGGCTGACCGGCGCACCGGCCTCGGTCGGCTGGATACCGGTCGCGGTCGCACCCGCACCCGGACCGAACAGTCCCGTCAGCGCATCGCCGACCGTCGGCCCGTAACCGATCTTGTCGTTGTACATCATCGCCACCCGGATCAGCCGCGGATACGACGACGCCGCGTCACTGGCCCCCGGCGAGGCGTAGACCGGCTCGACATACAGCAAGCCGCCCTGGCCCACCGGCAGGGTGAGCAGATTGCCCCACTTGATCCGGTTCTGATTGTCCCGGCCGATCACACCGAGATCCTGGGACACCGCCGGATCGGTGGTGATCGCATTGTTGGCCAGTTTGGGCCCGTTGACCTGACCGGGGATGGTCAACACCGTGATCTTGCCGTAGGTGTCGCGGTCCGAGCTGGCGCTGATATAAGCGGCCAGGTAATCGCGCTTGAACCTGTTCATCGCACTGGTCAGCTGATAGGAAGCCGAATTGTCGTTCTTGGCAATGTTTTTCGCGACGATGTAGTACGGCGGCTGGTAACTGCTGGCGGTGGGGTTGGGGTCCAGCGGCACATCCCAGAAGTCCGACGTGGAGAAGAACGTCACCGGGTCGTTGACGTGGTACTTCGCCAGCAGCATCCGCTGCACCTTGAACAGGTCCTCCGGGTAGCGCAGGTGGTCGGCCAACTCCGGTGTGATGTCGCTCTTGGGTTTGACGGTGCCGGGGAACACCCGCATCCAGGCCTTGAGCACCGGGTCGTTCTCGTCCTGCTGGTAGAGCGTCACGGTGCCGTCGTAGGCGTCGACGGTGGCCTTCACCGAGTTGCGGATGTAGGAGACCTTCTTGTCGGGCGCCAGTCGGTTGAAGGCCACCTCGGTGGAGTCCGCCGTCGCCGACGACAAAGACGTCAGCTCGGAGTACGGGTAATTGTCCAGCGTGGTGTAGCCGTCGATGATCCACACCAGCCGCTTGTTCACGATGGCCGGGTACACCGAGCTGTCGGTGGTCAACCACGGCGCCACCGCCTCCACCCGCTGCGCCGGGTCACGGTTGAACAGGATCTTGCTGTTGGAGCCGATCACATTGGAGAACAAGAAGTTTCGCTCGGCGAACTTCGCGGCGAACACGCTGCGCGCGATCCAGCTACCGACCGAGACGCCGCCGCTGCCGGTGTAGGTGTAGTTCTTGGTCTCGGTGCTGGTCTCGTAGTCGTACTCGCGGTCGGCGCCGGTCTTGCCGACGATCGCGTAGTCTGCGCTGGCGTTGGCGATCACCGGCCCGAAGTAGATCCGCGGCTGATCCAGCTGCGCCGGACCGTCGGACACGATGCTGCCGTTGGCGCCGACCACGTTGGCCAGGAACTGCGGGTAGCCGCCGTTCTGGTTCGGGTCGTTGGCGATGCCGCGCACGGTGTTGGCAGGCGAGGCTATGAACCCGTTGCCGTGGGTGTAGACGGTGTGCCGGTTGATCCAGTCGCGCTGGTTGTCGATCAGCCGTTCCGGGTTGAGTTCGCGGGCGGCCACCACGTAGTCGCGCAGCGCGCCGGTGCGGTCCAGATACCGGTCGATGGATAACTGCTCGGGGAAGTAGTAGAAGTTCTTGCCCTGCTGGAACTGAGTGAACGCCGGACTGACGATGGTCGGGTCCAGCAACCGGATGTTGGAGGTGGTGGCGCGGTCGGCGGCGACCTGCTGTGCGGTCGCCTGGCTGTCGCCGGCGGTGTAGTTGCGGTAGGTCACCACGTCCGGCGTCAGCCCGTAGGCCTGCCGGGTCGCCGCGATACTGCGGCTGATGTATTCGCTCTCCTTCTGCGCCGCATTGGGTTTGACGCTGATCTGCTCGACGATCATCGGCCAGCCCGCACCCACGATCATCGACGACAGCAGCAGCAACACCAGCCCGATGGCCGGAATCCGCAAGTCGCGCAGCGTGATCGCGGAGAACACCGCGGCAGCGCAGATCAGCGCGATCGCCATCAGGATCAGCTTGGCCGGCAGCACGGCGTTGATGTCGGTGTAGCCGGCCCCGGTGAACGGCTTGCCGCCGCGGGTGTGCGACAGCAGCTCGTAGCGGTCCAGCCAGTACGCGACGGCCTTGAGTAACACCAGCACGCCAACCAGGGTGATCAGCTGGATCCGCGCCGAGCGGCTCAGCGCCCCGGCCCGCCCGGACAGCCGGATGCCGCCGAACAGGTAGTGCGACACCAGGTTCGCCAGGAACGCCAGGAACACCGCGACGAACAGATAGCTGAGCACCAGCCGGTAGAACGGCAACTCGAACGCGTAGAACCCGAGGTCCTTGCCGAACTGCGGGTCGGTGATCCCGAAGTCGCCACCGTGCAGGAACAGCTGGACCCGCGCCCAGTAGCTCTGCGCTACGACACCGGCCAGCAACCCGACGGAAGCGGGAATCCCGATGCCCACCAACCGCAGCCGGCTCATGACCAGGGCCCGGTACCGCGCCACCGGGTCGTTTTCGTTGCTCGGGACGAACACCGGGCGGGTTCGGTAGGCAATCGCCAGCCCGGCAAACACGATGCCGCCCACCAGCAGACCGGTCACCAGGAAAACGACGATGCGGGTGACCAGCACGGTGGTGAACACCGAGCGGTAGCCGAGTTCGCCGAACCACAACCAGTCGACGTAGGCATCGATCAGCCGCGGGCCGGCCAGCAACAGCACGATCACACCCAGTGCGATCAGGATCAGAATCCGGCTACGCCGAGTCAGCTTCGGCATCCTTGCGGCGGGCCGCATTCCCACTGGCTACGCTCCCTGCTCTGTTTCCCCGACGGTCACAACTGTACGCATCACGCCACCCGCGGTCGGAGTCAGCAACTCGGGGTGGCCGCCCCCGACGTCATCGCGTGCAGCGCGTCCACCGCCGAACTGAGCGTCTCCACCTTGACCAGCTTGAGCCCGGACGGGATGTCGGAGACCGCTTCGTAGCAGTTCTTGGCCGGCACCAGGAACACGGTCGCCCCAGCGGCGCGGGCCGCGGCCATCTTGTGGGTGATGCCGCCGATGGGGCCCACTTTGCCGTCGACGCTGATGGTGCCGGTGCCCGCGACGAAGGTGGAACCGGCCAGGTCGCCGGTGGTGAGTTTGTCGACGACGGCAAGGCTGAACATGAGTCCGGCCGACGGGCCGCCGATGTTGGCCAGGTTGAACTGCACGGTGAACGGCGCCCACGGCGCGTCCAGCACCGCGACACCCAGGAACCCGTAGTCACGATCCTTATTGGTGCCCAGCGTGATCTCCGCGACGCCCGGCGGCTCGTTCTTGCGGCGGTAGTCGATGGTCACGACCTGACCGGGTTTGGTGTTCTTCAACATCCCGGTGAACTGCTCGACGTTGGCCACCGGCGTCCGGTTGACCGCGTCGATCGCGTCGCCCGGCTTGAGCTTCCCCGACGACGGGCCGCCCTCGCTGACCGTCGCGACCGTCACCGCCTCGGGGAACTTCAGGTAGCCCAGCGCGGCGTACTCGGCGCTGTCCTCGGAATTCTTGAAGTCGGCGTCGTTGGCCTTGTCGACCTCGTCGCGCGACTTGCCCGGCGGGTAGATCAGATCGCGCGGCACCAGCTGCTCCTGACCCGAAATCCACAGTCCCAGAGCCTCACCCAAGGTCAGGTCGTCGCGCTGGGACACCGTCGTCATGTTCAGGTGACCCGTCGTCGGATGCGTCTGGGTGCCCTCGATGTGGACCACCTGGCTGCCGTCGACCTCTCCGAGGGTGTCGAAGGTGGGGCCCGGACCCAAGGACACAAACGGCACCTTGGCCACGGCCAGCAGAACGCCGAACACCACGATCGGGACGAGCGCGACCACCAAGGTCAGAATCCGCCTGTTCACGCCGAACACACTAACCGGCGCGGGTCACACCCCGTTCAGCTACGAGCGTGACCACACCTCGCGCTTTCCCGTTCCGCGATGAGTACCGTTGACGTTATGGCTGACCTGCCCTTCGGCTTCTCCTCGGGAGACGACCCCGATCGCGACAAGCGGCGCGAGAACGATCCCGAGTCCGGCGCCAACCCTTTCGGATTCGGCGGCGAGTTCGACATGGCCAACCTCGGCCAGTTGTTCACCCGCCTGGGTGAGATGTTCGGCGGTGTCGGCAGCGCCATGGCGTCGGGGGCATCGGGCGCGGGCGCCGGCCCGGTCAACTACGACCTGGCCCGTCAGGTCGCGTCCAGCTCGATCGGCTTCGTCGCACCCATCCCGGCCGGCACCAACTCGGCGATCTCCGACGCGGTGCATCTGGCCGAGACCTGGCTGAACGGCGCCACCGCACTACCGGCCGGCACCACCCGGGCGATCGGCTGGAGTCCTACCGACTGGGTGGACAACACCATCGGCACCTGGAAACGGCTGTGCGATCCGATGGCCCAGCAGATCTCGTCGGTGTGGGTCTCCGCGCTGCCCGAGGAAGCCAAGGGCATGGCCGGGCCGCTGATGCAGATGATGTCGCAGATGGGTGGCATCGCGTTCGGGTCGCAGCTGGGCCAGGCCCTGGGCCGGCTGTCCAAGGAGGTACTGACCTCGACCGACATCGGACTGCCGCTGGGCCCCAAAGGCGTGGCCGCGATCCTGCCGGACGCCGTAGAGGCCTTCGCGTCCGGGCTCGAACAGCCCCGTAGCGAGATCATGACGTTTCTGGCCGCCCGCGAGGCCGCCCACCACCGGTTGTTCAGCCACGTTCCCTGGCTGCCCAGCCAGCTGCTGGGGGCCGTCGAGGCATACGCGGCGGGCATGCAGATCGACATGTCCGGCATCGAGGAGCTGGCCCGCGATTTCAACCCGGCCTCGCTGGCCGACCCCGCCGCCATGGAACAACTGCTCAGCCAGGGTGTGTTCGAACCCAAGGCCACCCCGGCCCAGACTCAGGCGCTGGAGCGGCTGGAGACCCTGCTCGCGCTGATCGAAGGCTGGGTGCAGACCGTGGTCACCGCGGCATTGGGCGAGCGGCTACCCGGCGAGGCGGCGCTCAGCGAGACGCTGCGCCGGCGTCGGGCCAGCGGCGGTCCCGCCGAACAAACCTTCGCCACCCTCGTCGGCCTGGAACTGCGGCCCCGCAAGCTGCGCGAGGCCGCGGCCCTGTGGACGCGGCTGGAGCAGGCCGTCGGGATGGACGCGCGAGACGCCGTCTGGCAACACCCAGACCTGCTGCCCAGCGCCGAGGACCTCGATGACCCTTCGGCGTTCATCGACGGGGTGGTCGGCGGCGACACCAGCGGGATCGACGCCGCGCTGTCCGACCTGGAAGCCGAACTGGGCCGCGAGAACCGCGGCAACGACGATCCCGGCGCTGTGGATAACTGAGGACGCCAGCGCACCGATCGTGGCACCGTGACACGTCATGGCGCGGCCCGCTTTGTATTGCCTGGACCCCGCGATGCCGGTGCTGCTGCGGCCCGACGGGGCGGTGCAGGTCGGCTGGGATCCCCGCCGGGCAGTGCTGGTCCGGCCGCCGAGCGGGCTGACCCCTGGTGGTTTGGCCGCGGTGCTGCGGTCCATGCGCTCACCGGTGCCGCTGATCGACTTGCATCGGCAGGCCAACGGCGAGGACCTGACCGAGTTGCTGCAGCAACTCGTCAACCACGGCGTGGCGAGGCGCGAACCCGCCACCAGCACGGGTCGCACGGCCTCGATCCGCGTGCACGGGCGAGGGCCGCTGTCGGATCTGCTGGTCTCGGCACTGCGCAGTTCGGGAGTGCGGACCGGCCACAGCAGTCAACCGCACGCGGCGGTGTCCACCGCCACCGTGGATCTGGTGGTGCTGGCCGACTACCTGGTCGCCGACCCGCGCATCGTGCGCGACCTGCACAGTTCCGGCGTCCCGCACCTGCCGGTCCGGGTGCGCGACGGCACCGGGCTGGTGGGGCCACTCGTCATTCCCGGCGTGACCAGCTGCCTGAGCTGCGGCGACCTACACCGCCGCGACCGCGACGCAGCGTGGCCGGCCATCGCCGCACAGTTGCGCGACACCGTTGGCGTGGCCGACCGCGCCACCCTGCTGGCGACGGCGGCGCTGGCACTCAGCCAGGTCAATCAGGTGATCGCCGCGGTCCGCGGCCGGCAGGCCGCTGCCCCGTCGTCGCTCAATGCCACGCTGGAATTCGACCTGAACGCCAGCGCGATCGTGGCACGGCAGTGGACACGGCATCCCCTGTGCGCGTGCTGACCGCGCCGCAGGCTCAGCCCAGCCGGCCCTGTTCGGGCACGCTGGTCGAGATCGACGCGTAGGCACGGCCGAGGGTGTCCAGCACGTCCTCGGTGAGGGTGCGCTCGTTGCGGTGCTTGTCCAGGGTTTCGATGATCGCCCGGAACAAGGCGTCGGCGGCGTCGTGCTGAGTCTGGCGTGCTGCCATGGTGGTCGCGGTCCCCTTCGGCGGGCGTGGCTTGGATCCGTCGCACGATTGCGACCCGAAGAGACTACATATCGCGAGGCAACCGCGGATGAACCAATGCAGACGATGCGGGAATCAATGCAACCTTTGCGCTGGCCGTCATGGATGATGGTTACGTGTCAGAAATCAAGCGGGGTCGCGCGGCCCGCAATGCAAAGCTCGCCAGCTTGCCCGTCGGCATGGCCGGCCGGGCGGCTCTTGGCTTCGGCAAGCGGCTGACCGGCAAGTCGAAGGACGAAGTCAACGCCGAGTTGATGGAGAAAGCGGCCAACCAGCTGTTCACCGTCCTGGGTGAGCTCAAGGGCGGCGCGATGAAAGTGGGCCAGGCGCTGTCGGTGATGGAAGCCGCGATTCCCGAGCAGTTCGGCGAGCCCTACCGCGAGGCGTTGACCAAGCTGCAGAAGGACGCCCCGCCGCTGCCCGCCGCCAAGGTGCACCGGGTGCTCGACGCCCAACTGGGCACCAAGTGGCGCGACCGGTTCAGCGAGTTCAACGACACCCCGGTGGCCTCGGCCAGCATCGGCCAGGTGCACAAGGCAGTGTGGTCGGACGGCCGCGAAGTCGCCGTCAAGATTCAGTACCCGGGCGCCGACGAAGCGCTGCGCGCCGACCTGAAGACCATGCAGCGCATGGTGAGCGTGTTCAAGCAGCTGGCGCCGGGCGCCGACGTGCAGGGCGTGGTGGACGAGCTGTTCGAGCGCACCGAGATGGAGTTGGACTACCGGCTGGAGGCCAACAACCAGCGGGCGTTCGCCAAGGCATACGAGGGCCACCCGCGGTTCGCGGTCCCGCACGTGGTGGCCAGCGCGCCGAAGGTGGTGATCCAGGAGTGGATCGACGGCAAGCACATGGCCGAGATCATCCGGCATGGCACTCAGGAAGAACGCGACCGGATCGGCACGCTGCTGCTCGAGTTCACCTTCGACGGACCGCGCCGCTTGGAGATGCTGCACGGTGACGCCCACCCGGGCAATTTCATGCTGCTGCCCGACGGCCGCCTAGGCGTCATCGACTTCGGCGCGGTGGCGCCGCTACCCGGGGGTTATCCGATCGAACTCGGAATGACGATCCGGCTGGCCCGGGACAAGAACTACGACCTGCTGTTGCCGACCATGGAGAAGGTCGGGTTCATCCAGCAGGGCCAGCAGGTGTCGGTCCGCGAGATCGACGAGATGCTGCGCCAGTACGTCGAACCCATCCAGGTCGAGGAGTTCCACTACACGCGCAAGTGGTTGCAGCGGATGACGGTCAGCCAGTTCGACCGTTCGGTGGCGCAGATCAAGACCGCTCGCCAGATGGACCTGCCGCCGAAGCTGGCCATCCCGATGCGGGTGATCGCGTCGGTGGCGGCGATCCTGTGCCAGCTGGATGCGACCGTTCCCATCAAGGCCCTTTCGGAGGAGCTGATTCCCGGCTTCGCCGAGCCGGACACCGCCGCAATCTGAGCCTGCTTTCAGGCGGCCTCCTTGCGCGGACGGCCGCGGGGACGCTTGCGGCTGACGATCGAGCCGCGCTCGAAGATCTCGCCGCCCCACACCCCCCACGGTTCGGCCCGATCGAGCGCCGCGGTCAGACACTGCCGCCGGACCGGGCAGTCGGTGCACAGCGTCTTGGCGCGTTCCAGGTCGGCCGGGGTTTCGGCGAACCACAGGTCGGGATCATTGGCGTGGCAGGGCAGGACCGGCCGCGTCTGTCTAGGGACTGGCGTAATCGACATGGCTTGTGCACCTTTTCCTGGTCGGTGAGGCTGTTTGCGGCGATCCGGACCAGGTCGGGAAGTTGTCTTCCCAAAAACTATGGCCACGGATCCTGGTGACTTCGAGTCCGTGGCCATTCGGCGAAACTGGGCTGCTCAGCTCGTTGTGCGATAGCCCCGATCCACGGACGCTTCAGTCGCGGCGGCGACACGGCGCTTGGCCGCGGCCGCCGGCGCGGCGGCATGGGCGGTGCCCCAAATGGGCATGCGGGTAGCCGCGCCCGCGCCGGATACGAGGTTGTCGATCATCGTGGCCACCCTCCTCTCATGTCTCGCTGAACGTCTCGGTGAACCAGCAATCGAGGGTAATGCGTCGCGGCCCACGCTGCCAACCGATTTTCTGACCTGGGCGTTTGATCGTTCAGCGGGACCCGCGGATCAACTCCAGCACGTCGGGTCCGTACTGCGCGAGCTTGGCGGCGCCGATGCCCGGGATGGCGATCAGCGCCGCCTCGTCGCCGGGCAGCATCTCGGCGATCGCGACCAGCGTGTTGTCGCTGAATACGATGTAGGGCGGCACCTTCTGTTCCTTGGCCATCTCCAGCCGCCACGCCTTGAGCTTGAGCAGCAGATCCTCGTCGACGTCGCCCGCGCACGTCGTGCACCGGCGCAGCATGATCGCGGCCGGCGTGCTCAGCTCCTCATTGCAGATCCGGCAGCGCAACGGAGTGCGGCTGCGCCGCGACTTGGCCGGCGTCGGATCGGCGCGTGTCTGGGGCGCGATGCCGTTGAGGAACCGCGACGGCTTGCGGCTCTGCCGACCGCCCTGAGCCCGCGCCAATGCCCAGCTGAGCGCCAAATGCACACGCGCCCTGGTGATTCCGACGTAGAGCAGCCGGCGCTCTTCCTCGACGGGCTCGCTGTCGGGGCCATGCGCGAGCGCGTGCGAGATGGGCAGGGTGCCGTCGGCCAGACCCACGAGGAACACCGCGTCCCATTCCAGGCCCTTGGCCGCATGCAACGAGGCCAGGGTGACACCCTGCACCACCGGCGGGTGGCGGGCGTCGGCGCGGGTGCGTAACTCGGCGACCAGGCCGGGCAGCTGCAGATCCGGACGCTGGGCGAGCTCGTCGTCGACCAACTGGGCCAAGGCGGTCAGCGCCTCCCACCGCTCCCGTGCCCGGGTGCCGGTCGGCTCGGTCGCGGTCAGGCCCAGCGGTTCCAGGACGGCGCGCACGACGTCGCGGACCGGTTCCGGTTCGGAGCCGCGCTCCGCAGCACGGTGCAGCGCCAGCAGCGCCTGCTTGATCTCCTGCCGGTTGAAGAACCCCTCACCGCCGCGCACCTGGTAGGCGATACCGGCTTCGGTCAGCGCCTCCTCGTAGACCTCCGACTGGGCGTTGACGCGGTACAGGATCGCGATTTCCGATGCCGCAGTGCCGGATTCGATGAGCCGCGCAATCGACGCGGCGACCGCCGCAGCCTCGGTGGCCTCGTCGGGATGCTCCCGGAAGGTGGGCACCGGACCGGGCGGGCGCTGACCGATCAGCTGCAGTCTGCTGCCCGCCACCCGGCCCCGCGCCGCCGCGATCACCTGGTTCGCCAGCGTCACGACCTGCGGCGTCGACCGATAGTCGCGCTCTAGCCGCACCACGGTGGCATCCGGGAAACGCCGTGAGAAGTCCAGCAGGAAGCGGGGCGAGGCGCCGGTGAACGAATAGATGGTCTGGTTGGCGTCACCGACCACGGTCAGGTCGTCGCGGTCGCCCAGCCAGGCCGACAACACCCGCTGCTGCAGCGGGGTGACGTCCTGGTACTCGTCGACGACGAAACAGCGGTAGCGGTCCCGGAACTCGCCGGCGACCGCGGCGTCGTTCTCGATCGCTGCCGCGGTGTGCAGCAGCAGATCGTCGAAATCAAGCAGCGTGACGTCCTCGTCGCGCACCTTCAATGCCTCATACGCGGCATACACGGCGGCTGTCTTCTCGGCGTCCAGCGGTGTGTCGCGGCCCGCCTCGGCCACCGCACCCGCATAGTCCTCCGGGGTGATCAGCGACGCCTTCGCCCATTCGATCTCCCCGGCCAGGTCGCGGACGTCGTCGGTGCTGACGTTGAGCCGCGACCGGCTGGCCGCCCGGGCGACGATGGCGAACTTGGTGTCGAGCAGTTCCCATCGGGTGTTACCGACCACCCGCGGCCAGAAGTAGCGCAGCTGACGGTGCGCGGCGGCATGGAAGGTCAGCGCCTGCACCGAACCCACTCCGGCACCGATCCGCGCGGCGGCGTCCAGCGAGCGCAGCCGCGAGCGCATCTCCCCCGCGGCGCGCTGGGTGAACGTCACGGCCAGCACCTGCCCGGCCGCGACGTGGCCGTTGGCCACCAGCTGCGCGATGCGGTGGGTGATGGTGCGGGTCTTGCCGGTGCCCGCGCCCGCCAGCACGCAGACCGGGCCGCGCGCAGCCTGCACGGCCTCGCGCTGCTCGTCGTCCAGGTCCGCGATCAAGGAGTCGGCCATCACCGGCATGGCGTCCATCTTGTCAGTGCCGGCCGACAAACCCGGCGTGTCGGGGCTTTCGGCGGGGCCGCGCCCGGAATGGGCGGTGCGGCGGTTACGTTTACCAGTCATGACCAATGCCGCGCTCACCCTTTACTCGACCACCTGGTGTGGCTACTGCTTTCGGTTGAAGACAGCGCTGAAAGCGCAGGGAATTCCCTACCACGAGATCGACATCGAGCGCGATCCCGCGGCGGCAGAGTTCGTCGGGTCGGTCAACGGCGGCAACCATGTCGTCCCGACGGTGAAGTTCGCCGACGGATCGACGTTGACCAATCCCAGTGCCGGCGAGGTCAAGGCGAAGTTGGCGCAGGTCGGCGGCTGAGCCGATCTGCCGACACGGCACCGCAATTGGTGTGAGTGCGCGGTCTAGGCGCCCTTACGATGAGTTCCATGGCATCGGCGCTGACCCGGCGGACGGTCTTCGTCGTCTGGTGCGCGCTGGCCGGGCTCTGCGGATGTTCGCACCACGACACCGCCGCCGCACCTGCCCCGGTCAGCCGGGTCGACGCGCTGATCGTCAGCGTCGAGGAGGTGCGGCGGATCGCCAACTACGAGGAACTCACCCCGCACGCGCACGCGGACCTTCGCCATCCACCGGTCGGTGACCTCAACGCTCCCGGTCCCTGCCGCGCTGCCGGGACCAGCGACATGACCTTTGCCCCCGGCTGGACCGAATTTCGCAGCGCGGGCTACAGCGGCGTGACCGACGACACGTTGCCGGGCGGGATCGCACTGATCGATTCGGTCAATCAGGCGGTGGCGATCTATTCCGATGCCGCCGCCGCACGCAGCGCGCTCGATCAGCTGGAAACCTCGCTGAACGCCTGCGTGGCGCTGCACGATCCGAAATACACGTTCCGGGTGGACAAGCCGGACTCCACCTCGCTGCGGATCACCGACAGCGGCTGGAGCCATCAGTATCACGTGAAGAATGCGGTGCTGATGTCCGTCGGTGTGCTGGGGATCGAACCGGCGGACCGGATCGCCTCGACGATCCTGGATCAGATCACCGATCGGATCAAGTAAGCAGCGGGCCGGGTTCAGTCGCGCGCGGCCCAGGACTCGATGATCACCCGGGCGATCGAAATCGACCCGGGCAGAAGCAGTTTGGAATCCGAGGCGGTGGACCAGTCGCCGGCCTCGAGGGCGGCGCGTATTTCGTCGCGGGTGAACCAGGCCGCCTCGGCGATCTCGCCGTCGTTGAACGCGAAGGGCTCGTCCGGATCCCCCAGCGCATGAAACCCGACCATCAGCGAGCGTGGGAACGGCCACGGCTGGCTGCCCAGGTAGCGCACGTCGCGCACCGTCAACCCGATTTCCTCGCGGATCTCGCGAGCCACACAGACTTCGAACGACTCGCCGGCTTCCACGAAACCGGCGAGCAGCGAGAACATCCGCTGCGGCCACACCGCCTGCCGGGCCAGCACCGCCCGGTCGCCGCCGTCGTGCACCAGGCAGATCACCGCGGGGTCGACGCGCGGGAACTCCTCGTGCCCGGTGAGCGGGTTGATCCGGGACCACCCGGCCCGCGCCGGTTTCGTGGGCGTCCCGTCGACCGGGCTGAACCGGGCGCTGTCGTGCCAGTTCAGCAGCGCCAGCGCGGAGGACACCAACTGGCTGCTGGTGTCGTCGATGATGCGGCCGAGCCTGCGCAGGTCGAGCACTTCGACTTCGCCGGTTTCGGGGGCGTCCGGCGGCGGCACCAGCGCGGCGCGGATCGCCCACACATGGCGGCCGTCGTCGAGTCTGCCCAGGAAGACCGCTTCGGGTGGCGGTTCGTCGCCCAGTTCGGCGGCCGCGCCGAGCACCACCCGCCCGTCAGCGGCCAGCACCTGGTTGCGGGCGTCGACGCGCAGCAGGGCCGCCTGCGCCCAACCGGCCGTGGCCGCGTCGATGTCGGTACGCAGTTGGTCGGCGCGGTC
The DNA here is from genome assembly GCA_021654635.1 of Mycobacterium kiyosense. Taxonomy (NCBI): domain Bacteria; kingdom Bacillati; phylum Actinomycetota; class Actinomycetes; order Mycobacteriales; family Mycobacteriaceae; genus Mycobacterium; species Mycobacterium kiyosense. The sequence goes on along the minus strand of AP025179.1, from coordinate 1,431,204 downwards.
GGCGCCGACGCGCGACAGCAGCGGGATGCTGCGCAATTGGAAGTCCACTGTGGGCCTCAATGCCCGGCGTTGCGGATGTAGAGCAGCCGGTCGGCGGCCTCGATCGCGTCCACCTCGGGGGGAGTCGATACGCAACAGCTGTCCGTCCCGAACCACTCCGAGCACGATGTCGCGCAGGTGCCGAGGGGAACCGCCCACCTCGGACTGCTCCACCTCACGTTCGGCGATGGCCAGCCCTTCGTCTGGGGTGAGCAGGTCCTCGATCATCGCCACCACGCTCGGGGTGGTGGTGGCCAGCCCGAGCAACCGGCCGGCGGTCTCGGAGGACACCACCACCGAGTCGGCCCCGGACTGCTGCAGCAGGTGCTGGTTCTCGGCCTCCCGGATGGACGCCACGATCTTGGCCTTGGGCGACAGCTCGCGTGCGGTCAGCGTCACCAGCACCGCGGTGTCGTCACGGTTGGTGGCCACCACTATCGACGCCGCATGCTGTGCACCGGCCAACCGCAGCACGTCGGACTTGGTGGCGTCACCGTGAACGGTGACCAGACCCGCCGACGCGGCACGGTCCAGCACGGCGCGGTCGGTGTCGACCACCACGATCTCACCCGGCGGAGTCTCGTCCCCCAGCATCGCGGCGACCGCCGTCTTGCCCTTGGTCCCGTACCCGATGACGATGGTGTGGTTGCGCACCTTGCTCCTCCAACGCTGGATTTTCAGTGCCTGCCGGGACGTTTCGGTCACCACTTCGAGCGTCGTTCCGACCAGCAAGATCAGGAACGCGATGCGCAGCGGCGTGATGATCAGGACGTTGGCCGCGCGAGCGAACTCCGAGATCGGTGTGATGTCGCCGTACCCGGTCGTCGACAGCGTCACCGCCGAGTAGTAGAGGCAGTCCAGGAACGACAGCCGATCGCCCTGCGAGTCGCGATACCCGTCACGGTCGAGGTAGACGGTGATGGCTCCGAGGAAAAGTGCCGCCAGCGCGATGAGCACCCGGCGGGAGACGATGCGGGCCGGGCTGGCCTGCCCCTGCGGGATACGCAGCACGCCGACCAGCGCGTAACTCGGCTGGACGGTCAACCTCTCGTCGAGACGCCGCAGCCGCCGCCAGCTACCTTTCGCCACGGCAAGCCGTCTTGATCCCGACGATCGTCCCTCGCACGTCAATCATGTAACCACGATCAGCCTCCCGCAGCGCGGTTGGCGTCGGCCAGCAGGACAGCCAGCTCGTCGGCATCGGGTAGCTCGTCCGGGACGACGGTGGTCCCACTGCGCACATAGTGAAAGGCGGTGCGCACCTCCGATTCCGGGCAGCCGTGCAGCGCCGCCCAGGCCAGCCGGTACACGGCCAGCTGGATGGCCGCCTGCCGCATGGCGTGCGGCCCGCGCGGCGGTTCACCGGTCTTCCAGTCGACGACTGTGGTGCCGCCGTCGTCGTCGGCGAACACCGCGTCGATGCGCCCGCGCACGATCTTGTCGTTTATCGGCATCTCGAACGGGACCTCGACCGCGATCGGGGTGCGCGCCGCCCACGGCGAGTCGGCGAACGCCTCCTGTAATGCCGTCAATTCGGCCGGGTCGACTACCTCGGAATCGGCGGAGCCGGGCAGATCGCCCAGGTCGAACAGCAGCTCCGCGCCGTAGAACTGCTGGACCCAGGCGTGAAAAGCATTGCCCAGCAACGCCTGTGGATCGGGACGGGTGGGCAGCCGGTGAATCAGCCGCGGTATGGCGTTGTCGGGGTCGCGGGCCAATTCGACCAGGCCGCTGACCGACAACTGGCTCGGCAGCGTGCGCCGGGACGGGGGCGGCCGCGCGGGCGCGTTCAGCCAGCAGCGCGTCGACGTCGGCGATCCAGCCTTCCGGGTCGGCACAGGGGGCCGCGGTGGTTTCGGCCTCGGTCCCGGCGGTCATCGCGCGGGACACCAGCTGAGCCCCACGCTCGACGTCACAGCGCCGCGCACCCAGCGGCTCGGCGGGCCACACGGCCTCGACCACGTTCTCCTGCAACGGGTTTGGATCGCCATCGGCCGGCGCCGGCGCCCAGTGCTCGAGGATGCCACAGCTTTCGCCGGCTTGTTCGCAACGCTCGATGATCTCTTTGATTTCACACAGGAACTCCGAGGGACCGCGCGGCTTGACGCCGGTGATCCCCCCAGTGATGACCGGAGACCAGCAGGGTGTCTTCCGCCCGGGTGACGCCGACATACAGCAGCCTGCGTTCCTCGTCGACACGCCGCTGATCCAGCTGAGCCCGATGCTCGGAGATCTTGTCCGACAACTGTTTTCGATTGGTCACCGCGGAGGCGTCCAGCACCGGGATGCCCAGTTCGCCGACGTGGGCCCGGTCGCCCCGCAGCAGTGGCGGCAACTCGCCAGGGTCGGTGAGCCAGCTACTGCGCGAGGCCGTTGAGGGGAATATCCCGCCCGACAGGTGCGCCACCGCCACCACCTGCCATTCCAACCCCTTCGCGGCGTGCACGGTGAGGATCTGCACGCGGTCCTTCGCGACGACAGGCTGTGGCGGGGCCAACCCGTGCTCCACTTCGGCGGCCACGTCCAGGTAGGCCAGCAGGCCGGCCACCGACGGTTTCGTGGACCCGCCGGATGCGCCCGCACGCTCGGCGTAGCCGGTCACCTCGTCGGCGAAGGCGTCCAGGTGTTCGGTACCCGACCACTCGGCGGCGGCGGTGGCGCGGACCTCGCAATCCAGGCCCAACACCCGGCGCACCTCGGCGACCAGATCGGGCAGCGGGTAGCCGAGGTGACCGCGCAGTGCGGTCAGCTCGGCGGCGAGGGCACTGATGCGCCGATAGCCGGTGCCGGAGTAGGCGGTCGCGGGGCCCGGGTCGCAGATGGCATCGGCCAGGCAGGCGGCGTCGGCCTCTGATCCGGCCTGCCTGGCTATGGACTCGGCCGACGTGGGTTCCGTTGCTTCCCCAGCTAATTCGCGTGCTCTTCGCCAGAGCGCGGCGATGTCGGCGCCCCCGAGCCGCACGCGTGGACCGGAGAGCACCCGCATGGCCGCCGACCCGGCCGTGGGGTCGGCGACCAACCGCAGCATGGCCACCAGCTCTGCGACTTCGGGGACGGACAGCAGCCCGGCCAACCCGACGACTTCGACCGGGATTCCGCGCGCCCGCAGCACATCGGCAATCGGTGCGGCGTCGGCGTTGCGGCGCACCACCACCGCCGCGGTGGGCGGGGCGACGCCGTCGTCGTGGGCCCGCCGATACCGCTGCTCGAGATGGTCGGCAATCCAGTCACGTTCGGCCTGGACGTCGGGCAGCAGCGCGCACCGCACCACCCCGGGCGGGGCGTCGGGTCGGGCACGCAGCGGCCGGACTGCGACCGAGCGCTGCCGGGCCTCGGCCGAAATGGCGTTGGCCAGGTGCAGTGTGGTGGGCGGGTTGCGCCAGCTGGTACGCAACTCCAGGGTGGGCGCCGGGGAGCCGTCCGAAAGCGGAAAGTCGGTGGTAAACCGCGGCAGGTTGGTCGCCGATGCGCCGCGCCAGCCATAAATGGACTGGATCGGATCGCCGACCGCGGTCAGCGCCAGACCGTCGTCGGCGCCGCCACCGAACAGCGCGGACAGCGCGACCCGCTGCGAATGCCCGGTGTCCTGGTATTCGTCGAGCAGCACCACCCGGTAGCGGGCCCGCAGCTCGCAGCCAACCTGCGGGAATTCCGCTGCCAGCCGCGCCGCCGCGGCCATCTGCATACCGAAGTCCATCACTTTGCCGGCCTGCAGGCGTTCCTGCAGCGCGTCCAGCAGCGGTACCAGCTCGGCGCGCTCGGTCTGAGTGGTCAGCATCCGCAGCAGCGCCTGGTTGGGGCCGCTATCCCGCTGCCGCTGCCGCGGCCCGGGCGGCAGGGTGTGCACGAGTCGTTCCAGCTCGACGTGGGTGTCCCGGAGCTGTCCGGTGTCGACGAGGTGTTCGGCGAGCTGTCCCCACAGCCGTAGCACGGTGGAGGTGACGGCGGCCGGGGTCTTGGTAGTCCGCAGTTCGCCGCGGTATTCGGTGACGACGTCGTACGCCAGCTGCCACAGCTCGGTCTCGGTGAGCAGCCTGGTGTCGGGTTCCACGGGCAGCAGCAGACCGTATTCACGCAGCAGGGACCCGGCGAACGCGTGGTAGGTGCTGACCGTCGGGCTGCCCGCGGCGTCGACGCCCTCGACGGACAGCGCGGCCAATCGGGACAGCCGGGTCCGTACGCGCCGCAGCAGCTGCCCGGCCGCCTTACGGGTGAAGGTCAACCCGAGGACCTGGTCGGGTGTGGCGTAGCGATTGGCGATCAGCCACACCACCCGAGCCGCCATGGTCTCGGTCTTGCCGGCGCCGGCGCCCGCGATCACCACCAACGGGCCCGGCGGCGCCGCAATCACCGCGGCCTGTTCCTCGGTGGGCGGGAAAATGCCCAGCGCGTCGGCCAATTCGGCCGGGGTGTACCGCGGGCTCATTGCATTGGTCCTTCGGCATGGGCCGGACAGGACGGCCGGATCGGGCAGTGCGAGCAGCCGTCGTTGCGCCGGGCGACGAACTGCGGCCCGGCCGTCGCGTCGGCGGCCTGGCGCACCAGAGTGCGCCAGTGCTCGCGGGCCTGCGCGGTCAGCGGATCCTGCTCACGCTGGGTGGCCCCGGCGGCAGCGGTCTTGCCGGGGTAGACCAGGCGGGCGCCGCCGGGCTCGTCACCGTCGGGCAGCAGGCCTTCGGCGACGGCCAGCTGATACATGGCCAGCTGGGCGTGTTGTTGGGCGTCGTCCTTGCTGACCGGCGTCTTGCCGGTCTTGACGTCGACGATCACGAGTCGGCCGGCGGCGTCGCGCTCGAGGCGGTCGATGCGGCCGCGCAGCCGGATCCGTCCCCCCATTGCTGCGCGGTGTGTCGAGCACCCCGTCGACTTCGACTTCGACGCCGACCTCGGTCAGCTCGCCGCGGGTCTGTGCCCGCCACTCCACGAAGGCCTCGATCATGGCGCGGTGCCGGGCGAGTTCGTTGGCCGAGTGCCATTCGGCGTCGAACGGCAGGTGCGTCCACACCCGGTCCAGTTCGGCCAGCAACTGCGATTCGGTGCGGCCGGGTTCGGCGATCAGTGCGTGCAGCACGGAGCCGACCGTCGAGCGCAACTCACGCGGGTCGCTGCCGCCGTGGCGTTCGGCCAGCCAGCGCAGCGGGCAATCGGACAAGGTCTGCAGCGTCGACGGCGTCAACGTGACGACGTCGTCGGCACCGCACAGCGGTGCGTCGGTACTGACCGGGAGCAGACCCTGCCATTCCGCCGGATCCGCACCCGGCACGCCGGCTTGCGCGAGTCGCGCCAATTGTGTTGCCGCACAGGTTCGCACTGCGTCGTCGACGGTGCCCTCGGCCGCGCACACCACCGCCCGCAGCCGACCCACCACCGCCGCGTTCGACAACACCCGTGGCGACGAAACAGGCCGCGTTGCAACAGGTTCAGCCTCACCGGCGATCTCGTAGAAGAACGGCGACGGCAGCGCGGCGTCCTGGCCGCCGGCGTCGCCGTCGACTGCGGTCACCAGCAGTCGGCGCCGCGCCCGACCCATGGCGGCGACCAGCAGCCGTCGCTCCTCGGCCAACAGCGGTGCGCGCACCGATACCTGCTCGGCGATCCCGTCGACTTCGTCGAGCAGCCGCTGGGTGGCCAGGATGCCGCCGCGCGGAATCGTGTTGGGCCACAACCCGTCCTGTAGTCCGGCGATCACCACCAGATCCCATTCGCGGCCCAGCGCCGCGTGCGCACTGAGCACCTCGACCTGCTCGGCTTCGGTGACCGGGTCGCGGTTGGACCGGGGCAGCCGCAGGGCCGCGACATGGTCGACGAGTCCGCGCAACGACGCACCGGACGTGCGTGACACGTAGTCGTCGGCGACGTCGAACAACGCGGTCACGACCTCCAGGTTCCGCGCCGCCTGGGCCCCGGCTGGACCGCCGCGTTCGATAGCGGTCAACCAGCGGCGCTGCAGCCCGGACCGATGCCACGCCGCCCACAGCGTGTAGCGCGGGTCCTGGCCGTCCCGGTGGCACCCGCCGGCTGCGGCCAACACCGCCCGCACCCGCCGCAGCGCGCCGGACTGCGGCCCGGACACCGGCTCGTCGCCGAGCAGCGTCGGGACCAACTCGGCCCGGGCGCGGTGCAGCGTCCTGCGCAGCTGCCGAAGCGACACCGGGTCGACGCGACCGATGGGGCCGGTGAGCAGCGCCAGAGCCCGATCCTCGTCGAGCCCGTCAGCCGTCGCGGCCGCAACGGTGAGCAGCGCATCCGCGGCCGGCTCGTCGGACAGCGACCCGCCGCTCGCCGGGTCCGCCACCGGAATTCCCGCGGCGGCCAGCGCTCGCGGTAACCGAGCGCCGGCCCGCGGGACCGACCTGACGATCACCGCCATCTGTGACCACGGAATGCCGTCGACGAGGTGCGCGCGTCGCAGCGTGTCGGCGATCAGCGCCGCCTCCGCGTGCGCCGAGGCAGCCAGTCGCGCCGCCACCGAACCCGTCTCGTCGCCGCTGCCATCGATTCGCCTGCCCGCACTGCTGCCCGGCAGCCGGCCGGCGATGTCGCTGACGGCGCGCGCCACCGCCGGGGCGCAGCGATGCGAGACCGTCAGGGTCACCGACGGGCCGTCCTGACCGAGCAGTCCGGCCGGCTCGCCGCCCCGGAACCCGAACACCGCCTGGTTCGGGTCACCGGCGATCAACGTGGTGTCGGTACCGGCCGAGAGCGCCCGGACCAGTTGCGCCGCTTGCGGATCGAGCTGCTGGGCGTCGTCGACCAGCAGCACCCGGACCCGGGCGCGTTCGGCGGCCAACAGTTCCGGATCGATTGCGAATGCCTCCAGCGCGGCCCCGACGAGTTCGGCGGCGGCCAGGGCCGGTGCCGTTGCCTGGGGCGCCGCCGTGCCGACCGCGGCGCGCAGCAGCATCACCTGCTCGTACTGTCGCGCGAACCGGCCCGCGGCGACCCACTCCGGGCGACCGCACCGACGGCCCAGCTGCTCCAGACCCAGCGGATCGACACCGCGTTCGGCACAGCGCGCCAACAGGTTTCGCAGTTCGTTGGCGAACCCGGCGGTGGTCAGGGCGGGCAGCATATGATCGGGCCACCCGGTTCCGTCTTCGAGGTCGCCGGCCAGCAGTTCCCGGATGATGGCGTCCTGCTCGGCGCCGGTGAGCAGGCGCGGCGGCGGATCTTCCGCGCGTTCAGCGGCCCGCCGCAGCACGGCGTAGGCGTAGCTGTGCACCGTGCGCACCAGCGGCTCGCGCACAGCCGCCACGCTCCCCGGGCCCAGCAGAGCCCTGGTCAAAGCGCTGCGCTCCGGTGTTCCGATCCGGCCCGAACCGGTAAGCAGCAGAACAGATTCCGGATCCACCCCGGCCGCGATCTGCGTTACCGCGGCCGCTACCAGCAGGCTGCTCTTGCCGGTACCCGGACCGCCAAGCACCCGCACCACCCCGCGCCGCCCGGGTTGCAGAACCTCGCGCGCCTCGGCACACCATGCGAACGACATACCCGGCATGCAACCACGACGGTCCGACAACCCGCCCCGACCAGGTGAAAGCCACCGCCAAAGATCGACCCGGCCCGCGCCAGGCCAGCTGAAACTTCGCTAGAGTGACCGTCCGGTCGTAGGGTCTTGCCAGCGGTTCTGCGGGACCCCGTGCACACTGAACGCCGCCTGCAGCAACTGCCCGTCGAATGCGCTCGGGGCGGTGCCGCTGACCGCGTACTGATAGACAGCGACGCGGAAGATCTGCCCCAACGCGCTCGAGACGAATGACACCGCGACGATCCCGACGACCGTGAGAACCAGGACGGCGACGGCGGCAGGAACCACGGGGACCGCAAGAAGCGCGAATCCGGCGACGCCACCGACGAGCGCGATCGCAACGCTGATCAGGAATGTCGCCACGCCTATCGTGGCCGCACCGGTCGCACCTTCGCCCCACCGCGCCTTCACCACGCTCGACGAGCGCTTCAGCGACTGGATCGGCCCGGTGCCTTCGAGCGCGACCACCGGGATCACGAAGAACGTGGCGATGGCCCAGGCTGCCCCGGCCAGCCAAACCGCGATGTCGGTCAAGAACCCGAAGCGCTTCTCCAGCGCGCGCAGGATGAGCCCGACGGTGGTGGTCACCAACGTCCAGCCGATGATCGGACCCAGCCGGCGCATTGCGGCGCTGATTCCCTCGCGGACTTTGGTGTCCTCACCACGCATCGAACGCACCGCGCAGGCGGCCAACGCCACATTGAAGAAGATGGCTATGAACGTCGACACGTACGCCGAGGTCAGACCCGCGGCGATGAGGACGGGATCATTCTTCGACACCTGCGTGCCCTCGAACAATCCCCGCGCGAACGCCGCCGGCACCCAGATCGCGACGATGGCGAGGATGCCGAAGACGGTCGACAGGATCGGGAAGATCATCAGCGAGAGGTCGCCCTTCAAGACTCTCCAACTCTGCCCCGTTAGCGCCCAACCGCGGCTGATCCTGCCCATTTTTGACACTCCCGTCGTGTCGCATCGCCCCCGATGGTGGATCATGTTAGTCCGCCACCACAGCGCAGGCGAGGGTTCGAGCCTGGCATCATCGACGCGTGACCGCCCTTCATCTGCACCGGTTCGGGCCGCCCGGGCCGATCCAGCTGCTCGCGTTGCACGGGCTGACCGGACACGGCAAACGCTGGCAGCACTTCACCGACTACGTGCCCGAAATCACCGTCGCCGCACCGGATCTCATCGGGCACGGGCGTTCTTCCTGGGCCGCACCGTGGAGCATCGACGCCAACGTCGCGGCGCTGGCCGCGCTGCTGGACGCCGAGGCGTCAGCACCCGTTCTGGTCGTCGGGCACTCCTTCGGCGGCGCGCTGGCGTTGCATCTGGCCGCGGCCCGCCCCGAGTTGGTGTCCGGACTGGTGTTGCTCGATCCGGCGATCGGATTGGACGGCCGATGGATGGCGCAGATCGCCGAGGCGATGTTCGGCTAGCCCGACTATCCCGACCGTGCGCAGGCCCATCAGGAGAAAGCGGCGGGCTCGTGGGCGGACGTGGACCCGGCGGTGCTCGACGCCGACCTGGACGAGCATCTGGTGCAACTGCCCAACGGGCGGTACGGCTGGCGGATCAGCCTGCCCGCGATGATGTCGTACTGGAGCGAGTTGGCCCGTGCCATGGTACTTCCGCCCGCCGGGGTGCCGACGACGTTGGTGCGGGCCAAGTGGACGTCGCCGCCCTATGTCAGCGACGAGCTCATCACGGGACTGCGTGATCGCTTGGGACCCGATTTCGAACTCCTGGACTACGAGTGCGATCACATGGTGCCGCACGCCAAGCCCGACGACGTCGCCGCGCTGGTGCGCAAACGGCTGGTCGGCTGACCGTGGCCCGGGTGACCGACGAGCAGGTCGAACGGGTGCGTTCGCTGGTCGCCTCGATCCCGCCGGGCCGCGTGTCGACCTACGGTGACATCGCATCTGCCGCAGCACTTTCCAGTCCCCGGATTGTCGGCTGGATCATGCGTACCGATTCGGCGGACCTGCCCTGGCACCGGGTGATCACCGCCTCCGGACGGCCTGCCCGGCATCTGAGCAGCCGACAGCTGGAGCTGTTGAGGGCCGAGGGGGTGTTGTCGGTCGACGGCCGGATCGCGCTCAGCGAGGTCCGCCACGAGTTCGGAACCTAGACGATCATCCGGACCATCGCCGCGGTGCGCGCCAAGCCGGGGAACGCCTCGGCGGTGGACCTGGGGTGCAGGGCGTGCACCGCGAGCCGGAACATCAACGCGCGCAACAACATCTGCGGCCACTCCGGCAACGCGTTCCAGCGTTCGATGAGGCCGTCGTCGGCTTCACCCCACGACAACGCGTCGACGACGACCACGCCGGCCGCCCAGGAAGCGGGCCGCCAGTACGGCGTGATGTCGGTGATGCCTGGCGGGGCGGTTCCGGCGAAAAGCACTGTGCCGTAAAGATCTCCGTGCACCAGCTGATTGGGGCTGCGGGTCGGCTTGCGCAGCGTGGCGAGCTGGTTGATCAACTCGACGGAACGTTCGGCGTCGGCGGACGGCGGCGCGGTGCGCGCGCCGGGCGGAACCGATTGCAGCGGCCGCTCTTCCCAGGCGGCGCGGTCGGCGGCGATGAACACGTCGACGTCGGCCCACGGCGCGGTGGGTCCCTGAGTCAGGAACCGGGGCCGCTCCAGCTTGCCGGTCGCCTCGTGCAAGCGCACCGCGGCCGAGACCACCTCGTCGTGACGGGCCTCGGGGGTGCCGGCGACGAAGGTGTCGGCTCGCCAGCCGGAAACCACGTAGCGGCCGTCTGTGGAGCGGACCGGCCGGGCCAGGCGAACACCGTCGACGAACAACGTTTCGCGGACGCGCGCGGACCAGGTGGCGCGTGCGTTGTCGGCCACCATCGACAGCACGACTTCGCCGCACCGCCAGCCGCCTTCCCAGGCATCGCCCAACGGTGCGGGCTGCACGCCGTGCAAGCCGAACGCCGTCAGCACGTGCTCGGGCGGCGGCTCGACAGTCACAGCGGTTAGCCTAGTCGGGCGACGATGCGCGTCTTCACGGACGCGCGCAGGAGCCCGACAATCGCGCCCAGCGGGCGACGATGCGCGTCTTCACGGACGCGCGCAGGAGCCCGACAATCGCGCCCAGCGGGCGACGATGCGCGTCCTTACGGACGCGCGCAGGAGCCGAAGTTTTCAGTACCTGACCATGTCGGGCTGCACCTGGTTGGCCCAGGCCTCGATGCCACCCTGCAGGTGCAGCGCGTCGGCGAAACCGGCCCGCTTGACCGCGGCCAGCGCCTCCGCCGAACGCACCCCGCTCTTGCAGTACAGCACCGCGACCCGGTCCTGCGGCAGCTTGGCCAGACCCTCACCGGACATGATCAGCGACTTCGGCACCAGCTGCGCCCCGTCGATATGCACGATGTCCCACTCCACCTGTTCGCGCACATCGATCAGGGCCACCTTGCGGCCCGAGTCCAGCATGGTGCGCAGCTCGGCCGGGGTGATGGTGGAACCAGCGGCAGCATCCCCGGCATCATCGGATAGCACGCCGCAAAACTGTTCGTAGTCAACGAGTTCGGTGATCTTCGGTGTCGAGGGATCCTTGCGGATCCGGATCGTGCGGTAGCTCATCTGCAGCGCGTCGTAGATCATCAGGCGACCCAGCAGCGTCTCGCCGATACCGGTGATCAGCTTGATCGCCTCGGTACCCATCACCGACGCGATCGAGGCGCAGACGATGCCCAGCACTCCCCCTTCCGCGCAGGACGGCACCAGGCCCGGCGGGGGCGGCTGGGGGTACAGGTCGCGGTAGTTCAAACCCAAGCCGTCGGGCGCGGCTTCCCAAAACACCGAGGCCTGACCCTCGAATCGGTAGATCGAGCCCCACACGTAGGGCTTGCCGGCCAGTACGGCGGCGTCGTTGACCAGATAGCGGGTGGCGAAGTTGTCGGTGCCGTCGACGATCAGGTCGTACTGCGCGAACAGGTCGACTGCGTTGGCGGGCTCCAGCCGGACCTCGTGCAGGCGCACCCGCACGAACGGGTTGATCGCTGCGATCGAGTCGCGCGCCGACCGGGCCTTGGAGTGCCCGACGTCGGCGCTGCCGTGGATGATCTGGCGTTGCAGGTTGGATTCGTCGACGACGTCGAATTCGACGATGCCGAGGGTGCCGACGCCGGCGGCGGCCAGGTACAGCAGCGTCGGTGATCCGAGTCCGCCGGCGCCGATCACCAGCACGCGGGCGTTCTTCAGCCGCTTCTGCCCGTCGGTGCCCAACTCGGGAATGATGAGATGACGGCTGTAGCGGGCCACCTCGTCGCGACTGAGCGCGGCGGCGGGTTCGACCAGCGGCGGCAACGACGGCATCACTCCACCGAGGTTAGGCGCAGCACTTGACGAGCGGTGAATTCAGGCGATGGGGAACGGCCACGGGTTGAACCGGCACGTCTTGCCGTCGGGTTTGACCTGATCGGGGTCGAATTTGGCGCCGTCGTTGTTGGCGGTGGAGAACGTCTGCTGCATCATCACCGGTGCCAGGCCACCCTGCTGTTCACACGGTTCGTGGCGCACGTACCCGATGGCGTGGCCGACTTCGTGGTTGACCACGTACTGCCGGTACGAGCCCACGTCGCCCTCGAACGGGACCGCTCCGCGCACCCAGCGCGCCTCGTTGATGAATACGCGCGATTCCCGGTCCGGCCCGAACGAGGGGTTGTAGCACGACGTCTCCAGCGGGAACTCGTAGCCACATCCGACCCGGACCGTCATCGGCGACACCAGCGAGACGCGGAAGTCGGGCTTGCCGCCACCGGCGCCGTCGATGCGGATGAACGCGAATTGCGGGTTGTGCGTCCAGCTTTTCGGGTTGTCCAGTGTCTGGTCGACCATCTGCGCGAATGCGTCGTCACCGCCGTACATGGTGGGGTCCAGGCCGTTCTCCACCTCCACCGTGTACCGGAACACCTTGGCAGTGCCCTGACCGATCTGCGGCGTGGTGCCAGGGATCACCCGCCAGGTCTTGTCGCCCGCCTGGGTGAACGGGCCGCCCTCGGGCAACGTGCCGGTCGGCAGATTGGCGTCGAAGGCGGCCAGGCCCCGCGGCGGGGTGTCGAGAATGGACGTGCCGACCGCACCGATGGTGGGGGGATCTTTGCGGACCGACTGCGCCGCCGGTTTGGCGGTGCTGGTGCCGGTGACCGTCTGATAGGCCACCACCAGCGTGATCACCGTCAGGAACGGCAACGCATAAGCCCGCCAGCCGTAGGTCGTCACGAACCGCCCGAGCCACGACTGCTTGCGCCACTGCCGCGGACGTTCGCGGTCGGCCCGGACCCGCCCGGCGCTCTGGCCGAGTGGGTCGCGCTGGGCCCGCAGCGGCTCGCGCCAGTCGTCACGCAACACAGGCGCATGCTCTGTGCTGCGGGCAGGCCGCGGGGACGTCATTTCCCCAGGATGGCACAGCGGCACCGGGCAGCCCGCCCTGGCGCGCCCGAAAATCCGGATGGCCCAGCTTGCGATCGGCACACCAGCGCAGGTTGTAATCTGCTTGCGAAATACGGTGCAGCCTCGGGGATGGCAAAATGGGCGCACCCGCCCGATCGGATTGAGGACCCATGAGCGATCTCGCCAAGGCAGCGCCGCGACGCGCTGTCCGGTCGGCCGAAGGAGTTCGGCCGGGCGATGCCGCTGCGCCCTCGAACCGTCGCGGCAACCGGCTGCCGCGCGACGAGCGACGCGGCCAGTTGCTGGTGGTCGCCAGTGACGTGTTCGTCGACCGCGGCTACCACGCGGCCGGGATGGACGAGATCGCCGACCGCGCGGGTGTGAGCAAACCTGTTCTTTACCAACACTTTTCGAGCAAGCTGGAACTGTATCTGGCGGTGCTGAACCGGCATGTGGAGAACCTGGTCTCCGGCGTTCAGCAGGCCCTGGGCCGCACGACCGACAACAGGCGGCGACTGCACTCGGCCGTGCAGGCGTTCTTCGACTTCATCGAGCACGACAGCCAGGGTTATCGGCTGATCTTCGAGAACGACTATGTCACCGAGCCGGAGGTGGCCGCGCAGGTGCGGGTGGCCACCGAATCCTGCATCGACGCGGTGTTCGCGTTGATCGCCGAGGACTCCGGCCTGGATCCGCATCGCGCCCGGATGATCGCGGTGGGGCTGGTCGGCATGAGCGTGGACAGCGCCCGCTACTGGCTGGACTCCGACAAGCCGATCTCGAAGTCGGATGCGGTCGACGGCACCGTGCAGTTCGCCTGGGGCGGACTGTCGCACGTGCCGCTCACCCGCTCCTAGCTCTTGGCTTTGGCCGCCAAGTCCGCCCCGACGCCGAAGCCGACCCGGCGCGCGTCGGCGACACCGATCTCGACGTAGGCGATCTTGTCCGCGTTGACCAGGTAACGGCGGCCGCGCTCGTCGGTCAGGCTCAACAGTCCCGAGTCTTCGCGCAATGCCGCGCCCACCAACTCTTCGACCTCGGCGGGCGTCTGCGCACTGGAGAACACCAGCTCGCGCGCACTTTGCGTGATACCGATCTTGACCTCCACAGGGCCCCTTCCATTGCTATTGCGATCGCAGGCTCGTCAGCAGCAGGCTAATGGACGCCCGCAGTCAACACGCCGGCCCGCCCCCAGCCGGGGCTTCGCGCTTAGCGAAACGAACGCATCACGATTCGGTCTAACCTGAGCCAACACCTGGCCCGACGCCCGATCCGGACCCGGCGAACTAAGTAACATCGGCCCCATCGGCACCATACGTAACACCCTCTACGACATCGTCCGAGACCTCGAGGACTTCTCGGAGGCTAAAGGCCGCCCAGCCGCCGATTACCCGGACGACTACGCGGACGACACCGCCGACACCGACAGCTGGGCACGCGACGACTACGACGACTACGACGGTGACGACTACGACGACGAAGAGTGGGCCTGGCCGGCCAATCGTCGCTGGCGCCCCATCGCTCTCTTCTTCGGCGCCGTCGTCGCCGTCGGAGCGGTCGCGACCGCCGTCATCATCAACAGCGGCGACAGCGCGACCACCAAGGCCACCGTCGGCGCACCGACCCCGCGCAGCGTGATTTCAACCACACCCCGCAGCCCGGCCGCGCCCAGCACTCCACCGAGCACCGCGCGCACACCGCTGCCCCCGGAAACGGTCACCACGTTGACGCCGCCGAGCAACGCGCCCACCCGGATACCCACCGCAGCGCCCGTCCCCACCGCCACTCCCCGGGCGCCGCCCTGAGCCCGCGCACGGTTGTCTACACGGTGACCGGCACCAAGCAGCTCTTCGACCTGGTGAACATCGCCTACACCGACGCGCGGGGCTTTCCGGTGACGGAGTTCAACGTGGCACTGCCGTGGACGAAAGTCGTGGTGCTCAACCCGGGCGTGCAGACCGAGTCGGTGATAGCCACCAGCATCTACGGCCAGCTGAACTGCTCGATCGTCAACGCCCAAGGTCAGCTGGTCAAGGCCTCGACCAACAACTCCTCGATCGCCACCTGCACCCGCTAAGAGCTCAGGCCCAGCTCCCGCATCCGCTGGTCGTGGGTCTGCTGCAGCCGTTCGAAGAACGTTCCGAGCTGGCCCAGGCCGCCGCTACCCGACACCACCAGGTCGACCAGCTCGTCGTGGTCGGCCAGCAGGAACTGGGCCTGCGTGATCGCCTCCCCGAGCAACCGGCGAGCCCACAACGACAGGCGGCTGCGCTGCTTGCCGCTGGAGGTGACCACGGGCCGTACCTCGTCGACGACGAACTGCGAGTGCCCGGTCTCGGACAGCGCCGCACGGACCACGTCGGCGACCTCGTCGGGCAGCCCGCCGGCGATCTCCAGATAGAGGTCAGCGGCCAGGGCGTCGCCGACGTAGGTCTTCACCAGCGCTTCCAGCCAGGTACTCGGAGTGGTCAGCCGGTGGTAGTTCTCCAGCGCCGACACATACTTCGACATCGCCGGGACGACGTCGACACCCCGGCTTTCCAGTGCGTCGCGCAGCAGCTCGTAATGCCCCATCTCGGCGGCGGCGATGCTGGCCATCGAGATCCGGCCCTGCAGGTTGGGCGCCATCCGCGCCTCGTCGGTCAGGCGGTAAAAGGCCGCCACCTCGCCATATGCGAGCACGGCGAGCAACTCGTTGACACCGGGGTGATCGGCTGACAGCCGCGGCCTGGGCGAATCCGCCAACTCGTCGGCGGATGGGGGCGGTGGCATGGGCAACACTCTAGTAGGCCGTCGCAGAGCGCACCGTGTCCCGCCGGGCGACCAGGTATGATGGCGAATTGGTAGTGGCTGAAGCTGTGCTGCCACCGCCGAGGAAATGTGCGTGCACGGAGCCGCCCGCTGTCAAGACCAGACAATGCGGGCCCGGCGACATAGTCGGATTCGGAACTCGTGCGCGCGTGAACCGCACACAGAGAAGTACCGATTCAACTTCGACTACTGTCCCCGAAAGGCTCTCCAACCAGGTATGACTGCACTCAAACCCAACACTGAACTGACCCCCGAGCCAGGATTCGCCGACCTCGGCGTCCGCGACGAGATCGTCCGCGCCCTGGCCGAAAAGGGCATCGAGACCCCGTTCGCCATTCAGGAACTGACGCTGCCGCTGGCGCTGGCCGGCGAGGACGTGATAGGCCAGGCCCGCACCGGCATGGGCAAGACCTTCGGGTTCGGCGTGCCGCTGCTGCAGCGCGTCACCTCCGAGACCGCGACACGACCGCTGACCGGAGCCCCGCGGGCGCTGGTCGTGGTACCGACCCGCGAATTGTGCCTGCAGGTCACCGGCGACCTGGCGACCGCGGCCAAATACTTGAAGGCCCCCAAGGACGACGGCGGCGAGCGTCCGCTCTCGGTGATCTCCATCTACGGCGGCCGCCCCTACGAGGCGCAGATCGAGGCCCTGCAAAAGGGCGCCGACGTCGTGATCGGCACGCCGGGACGGTTGCTCGACCTATGCCAGCAGGGGCACCTGCAGCTGGGTGGGCTGTCGGTCCTGGTGCTCGACGAGGCTGACGAAATGCTCGACCTGGGCTTTCTGCCCGACATCGAACGCATCCTGCGGCAGATCCCCGCCGACCGGCAGTCGATGCTGTTCTCCGCGACCATGCCGGACCCGATCATCACGCTGGCCCGTACGTTCATGACCCAGCCCACCCACATCCGGGCCGAGGCGCCGCACTCGCTGGCGGTGCACGACACCACCGAGCAGTTCGTCTACCGGGCGCACGCTCTGGACAAAGTGGAACTGGTCAGCCGGATCCTGCAGGCCGAGGGGCGCGGCGCGACGATGATCTTCACCCGCACCAAGCGCACCGCCCAGAAAGTTGCCGACGAGTTGAACGAGCGCGGGTTCGCCGTCGGCGCCGTCCACGGCGACCTCGGCCAGATCGCGCGTGAGAAGGCGCTCAAGGCGTTCCGCTCCGGTGACATCAACGTCCTGGTCGCCACCGACGTGGCGGCCCGCGGCATCGACATCGACGACGTCACCCACGTCATCAACTACCAGTGCCCCGAGGACGAGAAGATGTACGTCCACCGCATCGGGCGCACCGGCCGCGCCGGCCGTACCGGTGTCGCGGTCACTTTGGTGGACTGGGACGAACTCGAACGCTGGACGATGATCGACAAAGCGCTGGGACTGGGTTCGCCCCACCCGGCCGAGACGTACTCCAATTCGCCGCACCTGTACACCGAGCTGTCAATCCCGACCGACACCGGCGGCGCCGTCGGCGCACCGCACAAAGCCCCGGCCAAGCGTCGGGAAACCAGTCGGGAAACCAGCAGCGACGACTCGGCCACCCGGCCGGCGCGTCGTGCCAACCGGCGCCAGCGCACCCGCGGCGGCAAGCCGGTGACCGGCCATCCCGCCAACCCGGCCGGCACCGGTGACGCCGCTTCCGAGTCGGGCACGCCTGCGTCGGCTCCTGCCGGCTCGGGCGCGGCGGCCACCTCGGCGCGGCGGCGCCGGCGTCGGCGCAAGCCCGCTGACGCCTCTCCGGCGACCAACTGACGCGGCCCCGCTGAGGCCCCTCGATGGTCCGACCCGAGCGCCGCACCAAGGCCGACATCGTGGCCGCCGCGGCGATCGCCATCGTGGTCGCCGTCGCGGCTGGGCTGATCTGGTGGACCAGCGACGCCCGGGCCACCATCAGCCGGCCCGCGGCCGCTCCCGTCGCGACTCCGGCCACGGCCCGGGAGGTGCCGGCCGCACTGCACCAACTCTGGTCGGCCCCCAGCCCGGCCACCCGGGTTCCGGTGGTGGTGGGCGGGACCGTCGTCACCGCGGGCGGACGACTGGTGGAAGGCCGCGACGCCGGCACCGGCCAGACCCTGTGGAGTTACTCCCGCGACACCGACTTGTGCGGAGTGACCTCGGTGTACCACTACGCCGTCGCCGTCTACCGGGACGACCGGGGCTGTGGCCAGGTCAGCACCATCGACGGCTCGACCGGGCGCCGCGGCCCGGCCCGCAGCAGCTACGCCGACCCGCGGGTGCGTTTGTCCTCCGACGGCACCACCGTGCTGTCGGCGGGGGCCACCAGGCTGGAGATGTGGCGTTCGGACATGGTCCGGATGATGGCCTACGGCGAAACCGACGCCCGGGTGAAGCCGTCGGCGCGCGGCCTGCACTCGGGTTGCACGCTGGAATCCGCGACGGCCAGCTCGTCGCAGGCGGCGGTGCTGGAGTCGTGCACGAACCAGGCCGATATGCGCCTGCTGCTGTTGCGTCCCGGCAAGGAGGACGACGAACCCCAGCAGCAGGTGGTGCAGGAACCCGGGTTGCGTCCGGGCACCGGTGCCCGGGTCCTGGTGGTTTCGCAGAACCGCACCGCGGTGTACCTGCCTGCCCCGCAGCCCCGCGTCGACGTGCTGGACGAGACCGGCACCACGGTGGCCAGCACACTGCTGGACGCGCCGCCGTCGGCATCCGCGGTGGCGTCGACCACCGGCGGCCTGGTCACCTGGTGGACCGGGGATTCGTTGCTGGTGCTCGAGGCCGGCAGCCTGACTGTGCGCTACACCATCGCCGCAGGTGAAACCGCCGCTCCGTTGGGGCCGGGCGTCATGATGGCCGGCCAGCTGCTGGTGCCGGTCACCGGTGCCATCGGCGTGTACGACCCGGTCAGCGGCGAAGCCAGCCGCTACATCCCGGTGGAGCGGCAACCCAGCGCTGCACCCGTCGTACCGGTGGTACTGGGTTCCCGGGTGATCGAGCAGCGCGGCGACACCCTGGTGGCGCTGGGCTGAAGCCGGGGCTCAGTACTCGACGGTGAACGTGGGCAGTGGCTTGCCGGTCTTCCAGTGCTTGAGCAGGGCCTCCGCCAGCTCGCGGTAGGCCACCGCGCCCTTGTTCTTGCGTCCCGCCAGCACTGACGAGCCCGACGCGCTGGCCTCGGCGAAGCGCACCGTCCGCGGAATCGGCGGCGCCAGCACCGGCAGCTCGTAACGGTCGGCGACGTCGAGCAGCACGTCGCGGGTGTGGGTGGTGCGCGGGTCGTACAGCGTGGGCAGCGCGCCCAGCAGCCGCAGGTCCGGGTTGGTGATCTGCTGGACATCGGCGACGGTGCGCAGGAACTGGCCCACGCCGCGATGCGCCAGCGTTTCGCATTGCAGGGGCACCATGACCTCGTCGGCGGCGGTGAGCCCATTGAGGGTGAGCACGCCCAGCGACGGGGGGCAGTCGATGATCACGACGTCGAAATCGTCGGCGATCTTGGCGAGCGCCCGTTTAAGCGCGTACTCCCGCCCGGCCCGCATCAGCAGCATCGCTTCGGCCCCGGCCAGATCGATGTTGGCCGGCAGCAGCGTCATCCCCTCCGCCGTGGTGACCAGCGCGGCGGACGGTTCCACCTCGCCGAGCAGCACTTCATGCACGGAAACGGGCAGTTTGTCGGGGTCTTGGCCAAGCGAGAAAGTCAGGCACCCTTGCGGATCCAGGTCGACGAGCAGCACCCGTTTTCCCTTGTCCACCATCGCCGCGCCGAGCGAGGCGACCGTCGTCGTCTTGGCCACACCGCCTTTCTGGTTGGCCACCGCCAGCACGCGCAACTCACTCACCAGCGTCGCTCCTCCTCGTCACTTCGCTCTGCAGCGTCGCCGACGCCGTTACGCTGCCCATCCTGGCACGTACCCGTCGGCGCCGGTCGGGTGGCGCACCCGGCCGGGTCCGGCGTGTCTCGGGCACAATCGCTGCCATGGGGGTCGACAGTCACCGGCTACTGCTGCTGCGACACGGCGAGACCGAATGGTCGAAAACCGGTCGGCACACCGGCCGCACCGACATCGAGCTGACAGCCGCCGGCCGGGAGCAGGCCGAGTTCGCCGGTGTCGTTCTCGGCGAGCTCGGCCTGGACGACCCCATAGTGATCTGCAGCCCGCGACGCCGCACCCTGGTCACCGCGGATCTGGCCGGGCTGATCGTCGATCAGGTGACGCCGCTGCTCGCGGAGTGGGATTACGGCGAATACGAAGGCCTGACCACGCCGCAGATTCGCGAATCCGACCCGGATTGGCTGGTGTGGACACATGGTTGTCCCGGCGGTGAAACCACCGCGCAGGTCAGTGAACGAGCCGACCGCGCCATCGCCCTGGCGTTGGAGAACATGGAATCGCGAGATGTGCTGCTGGTCAGCCACGGCCACTTCTCCCGCGCCGTCATCACCCGATGGGTGCAGCTTCCGGTGACCGAGGGTTACCGCTTCGGCATGCCCACCGCGACCATCGCGATCTGCGGGTTCGAACACGGCATCCGGCAGCTCAGCCAGCTCGGTCTGAGCTGCCATCCGCGACCGGCAGCTACCGCGTGAAGACCGAACCGGCGTTTGCGCTGAGCGGTCCACGGGGGACCTTGGTCGCCGAGCGGGCCCGCGAGCACTACCGCGATATCGCGGCGGCGCAAGCCGCGCTGCGCTCCGGGGAGGCACCAATAGTGCTGGGCGCGTTGGCATTCGACGCATCGCAGCCGGCCGCATTGCTGGTGCCGGAAACGCTGCGGCGCCTCGATTCGCTGCCGGACTGGCCCACCGGCCCGCTGCCGGCGGTGCGCGTGCAGGCAGCCATCCCGCCGCTTGCCGAGCACCGGTCCCGGATCAGCCGGGCCCGCGATCAGCTGGCAGCGCCGGAAAACCCCTTGCATAAGGTGGTGCTGGCTCGGGCCTTGCGGCTGCGCGCCGACGCACCGCTGGACGGCCGCGTCGTGCTGAGCCGGCTGATGGCCGCCGATCCCACCGCATACGGCTATCTGGTCGATCTGACCGCCGCGGGCGCGGCCTACGCCGGGGCGGCTCTGGTGGGCGCCAGCCCCGAACTGCTGGTGGCGCGCTCCGGGGAGCGGGTGGTGTGCCGCCCCTTCGCCGGTTCCGCGCCACGATCCCCCGACCCGGACGCCGACGCCGCGAATGCGGCCGCGCTGGCGGCATCGGCCAAGGACCGCCATGAGCACCGGTTGGTGATCGACACCATGCGCGCGGCACTGGAACCGTTGTGCGACGAGCTGACGATCGCCGACGAGCCGCAGCTGAGTCGCACCGCGGCGGTCTGGCATCTGTGCACCCCGGTGATCGGGCGGCTTCGTGAAAAATCCACTACTGCACTGGATTTGGCGCTGGCACTGCACCCCACGCCGGCGGTCGGCGGGGTTCCGGCCGGCGCGGCCGCCGAACTGATCGCAACACTGGAGGGCGACCGGGGCTTCTACGCCGGCACGGTGGGCTGGTGCGATGCGGCCGGCGACGGCGACTGGGTGGTGTCGATCCGTTGCGCGCAGCTGTCGGCCGACCGCTTTTCGGCGCTGGCTCACGCCGGTGGCGGGATCGTTGCCGAATCCGATCCCGATGGCGAAGTCGACGAAACCACAACGAAATTCGCGACCATTCTGAACGCACTGGGGGTCGAGCAGTGACACCGAACGTCCGCCGCGCCAGACCCGACGACGTCGCCGACATCACCGCCATGATTCACCAGCTGGCCGAGTTCGAGGAAGCCGCCCAGCAGTGTAGCGTCACCGAAAAACAAATAGCCGCAGCGCTTTTTGGGAAAGACCCAACATTGCGGGGGCATGTCAGCGAGGTCGGCGGCCACGTCGCCGCCATGGCGCTGTGGTTCCGGAACTTCTCCACCTGGGACGGTGTGCCCGGCATCTACCTGGAAGATCTCTATGTGCGGCCGGACTTCCGCCGCCGTGGCCTGGCCCGCGGTTTGCTGACGGCGCTGGCCGGCGAATGCCTGGCGAACGGCTACACGCGGCTGTCGTGGGCGGTGCTGAACTGGAACACCGACGCGATCGCCTTGTACGACGGCGTCGGTGGGCGGCCACAGACCGAGTGGACGACCTACCGGGTGTCCGGCCCCGAACTGGCCGCACTGGCCGAACCCCGCTGATCGTCACCCGCGGCCCACCGCACCGCGGAAGCGCTGAACAGCAGGCCCAGCACCGCCAGCGCCAACAACCCCACCGGGATACCGAACAGCGGCCGGTGCGAACCGACCGCCAGATACCACGCCACCGGCAGCAGCAACAGCTGAGTGAACACGGCCAGCCCGCGACCCCAGCGACGACCCGTCGCCAGCGCGAATCCGCTAGCCAGCACCGCACCGCCGCACACCGCGAACCAGGCCGCGGTGCCCAACCCGTTGACGACGTGCTGGTCGGCGCCCGCCAGACCACGGACCACCAGGGTCGCAGCGATGACTAACGCCGCGATTCCCTGCGCCGCGACGACGAATCCGGCGCGTCGAACCGCACTCGGAGCTGGAAAGGTCACGGCGCCAGCGTAGTCGCGCGGACCAACCCCGGCCCGCGTGGAGCGGGAAGGGGCGCCGCGCCTAACGTTTGGCTCATGCGTGCCATGTTGATCGCCAACCCGATCGCCACCAGCATCACACCGGCCGCTCGCGAGCTGGTGACGCACGCGCTGGAAAGCCGCGTACAGCTCACCGTCGCTAACACCGAGCACGCCGGTCACGCGGACGAACTCGGCCGCACCGCGGTTGCCGAAGGCTACGACCTGGTCGTCGTGCACGGCGGTGACGGCACGGTGAGTGCGGTGGTCAACGGCATGCTCGGCCGGCCCGGCTCGACCCCGCCGGGCCCCGTCCCGGCGTTGGGAATCATTCCCGGCGGCTCGGCGAACGTGCTGGCCAGAGCCCTGGGCATCCACCGCGACCCGGCCGCGGCCAGCAACCAGCTGATCAACCTGCTCGACGAATACGAGCGGAGCCGGCAGTGGCGGCGCATCTCACTGATCGACTGCGGCGAGGTGTACGCCCTGGTCAATGCCGGCATGGGAGTCGACGCCGAAGTGGTCGAGGCGGTGGAGAAGGAACGCAAGAAGGGCCACAAGATCACGCCGCTGCGCTACTGGCGGGTGGCGGTGCCGGTGTCGGTGCGGTTCAGCCGCCGGGACCCCAACCTGATCCTGGAGCTGCCCGACCGCGAACCCGTATCGGGCGTGCACTTCGTGTGGGTCTCCAACACCAATCCCTGGACCTACAGCGACGACCGGCCCATGGTCACCAACCCGGGCTGCAGCTTCGAGTCAGGGCTGGGCATCTTCGCACTCACCAGTATGAAACTGATCCCCACGTTGCGGTTGCTGCGCCAACTGCTGGCGAAGCGGCCCAAGCTGGAAGCCAAACAGCTGATCCGAGACGACGACGTGAGTTACGCGCGGATAACCAAGATGGCCGCGCCGGCGGCCTGCCAGTACGACGGCGAATACCTCGGCCTGCGCGACTCGATGACGTTCCGAGTGGTCCCGAGCGGTCTTGCGGTGGTTGCCCCGCGGCCCGGCTCGGAGTGAAAACAGGCTTCTGAGCTGCACGAATCAAGCTGTGACTCGCCCGCGACGAAACTGTGGGGCGCAAAAGGCCGAGTAGTGTAGTACAACTGGTTAAGGGCAAGGGTAAGAGATCGCTGAAGTGAGATAGCCCACGAGCCCGCGTAACACTATTGACATCTGTTGAGCCTGTGAAACGATCAAAAGGTTGCATGCGTCAGATATGCAAAGGTACGGAACCCCTTTCTTGTGCCGGGTTTAACAGCCAAGAAGAAATGCCCGTGCGCAGTGCTGCGCACATAGTGAGGAGTAGCTACTAATGGATTGGCGCCATAGGGCGGTGTGTCGCGACGAAGATCCGGAACTGTTCTTCCCGGTTGGGAACAGCGGGCCGGCACTCGCGCAGATCGCTGACGCGAAACTGGTCTGCAATCGGTGTCCGGTGACGACGGAGTGTCTCGGCTGGGCTCTGAACACCGGCCAGGACTCGGGCGTCTGGGGCGGAATGAGTGAAGACGAGCGGCGTGCACTCAAGCGTCGCAACGCCCGGACGAAGGCTCGCAGCGGAGTCTGACCCTAGATTCACTGCAATGCGGCCCCGGTTGCGACCGGGGCCGCATTGCTGCGTAACCACGCTCATAGCAGCAACCGGCCGCGTCGGCCGATCGGCACCCGCAGCACCACGTCGGTGCCGCGGTCGGCGCCCTCCCGCATGCCCAGCGACCCGTCCAGCTCGGCTGAGACGAGCGTCCGCACGATCTGCAAGCCCAGGCTGTCCGATTTCTCCAGGCTGAACCCCTCTGGCAGGCCGCGCCCGTCGTCGTGCACCACCACGTCCAGCCAGCGCGCTGACCGTTCGGCCCGGATGGTCACCGAACCTTCGGCGGCATCGGGATCGAAGGCGTGCTCGATCGCGTTCTGCACCAGTTCGGTGATCACCATGATCAGCGCCGTCGCCCGGTCGGAGTCCAACACACCCAGGTCACCGACCCTGTTGATCCGGATTGGTCGGTCCACCGAGGCGACATCGTTCATGATCGGCAGAATCCGGTCGATGACCTCGTCGAGGTTGACCTGCTCGTCCACCGACATCGACAGCGCGTCGTGCACCAATGCAATCGAGGACACCCGGCGCACCGACTCGATCAACGCCTCGCGCCCTTCCGCGTTGACCGTCCGGCGGGCCTGCAGACGCAGCAGCGCCGCCACCGTCTGCAAGTTGTTCTTGACCCGATGGTGAATTTCGCGGATGGTGGCGTCCTTGGAGATCAGCGCACGGTCGCGCCGTTTCACCTCGGTGACGTCGCGGATCAGGATCGCCGCCCCCGCGTTCTCCCCGTGCACCACCAGCGGCAGTGTCCGCAACAGCACCGTGGCGCCGCCCGCGTCGACCTCCATGCGCATGCT
This sequence comes from Mycobacterium kiyosense, assembly GCA_021654635.1. Lineage (NCBI taxonomy): Bacteria > Bacillati > Actinomycetota > Actinomycetes > Mycobacteriales > Mycobacteriaceae > Mycobacterium > Mycobacterium kiyosense. Next base: position 1,406,481 of record AP025179.1, on the reverse strand, counting down.
GGAGCCGCCAGCCAGCAGGTTGAGAATGTGTTCGGCCACCTCCTGGGCCTCGAACGGGTCCGAGATCAGCGGCCGGGTGACCTTGATCAGGTTGTGGCCTTCCAACTCGCTGTTCAGGCCCATCCGGTGGTAGGCGGACAACGCGTTGGGGCTGGCGTAGGCGACGATGCCGTCGACGTCGAGGCGGATGAAGCCGTCGCCGGCGCGCGGCGTGGACCGCGACATGGCCACGTCGCCGACATCGGGAAAGGTGCCCTCGGCGATCATGTGCAACAGGTCGGTGGCACAGTCCCGATAGGCGGTCTCGAGGTGGCCGGACATCCGCTGGGCCGCGGTCTCGGTTTGATGCTGGGTCAGCACCGCCACCACCTGTTCCCCGTAGCGCACCGGCGAGGCGATCACGTTGGGGCCGGGAACTGGTCCGGGAAGTTGCCATCCGCCCTGTTCGGCCGGGTCTCCCTGCTGCACCCCGCCCGACGAGAAAGCCTCGGCGACCAGGGGTAGGCGGTCGGCGGCGACGACGCTGCCCACTGCGTCGGTCTGCAGCACCGTCGGAGCGGTATTGGGGCGGCACTGCGCCACACACACCAGTACGCCGTCGTCGCGGCGCACCCACATCAGATAGTCGGCAAAGGACAAGTCGGCCAGTAGCTGCCACTCCCCGACTACGGCGTGCAGATGGTCGACGGCGTTGCCCGGCAGCACCGTGTGATCGGCGAGCAGGTCACCGAGAGTGGACATGAAACCCGGGGATTGCTCAGCTGATAACGGCGATCAGGTCGCCGGCCTGGATGACGTCGCCGACCGACACGCTCACCTTGCTGACGGTGCCGGTGACTTCGGCCAGGACCGGGATCTCCATCTTCATCGACTCGAGCAGCACCACGGTGTCGCCCTGGGCGATCTGGTCGCCTTCGCTGACAACGACTTCGAGCACGCTGGCCACGATCTCGGCGCGAACCTCCTCGGACATCCATCACCCCACTCGTCTCGGCCACTGCCCATGCTGTCTGCCCTGTCGGGCAATGTATATCGAACCATAAGACCGTTGGCGACCGCGGGGTGCGGGCGGTGGACAGCGTGGCGCGATCCGCATGAGACAATGGGAGGCAATTGCGCGGCTTTTCACCCCGCCCGCAGCGACAAACACCCTGACGAAACGAGGTTGGATCATGGCCAAGCGTGGCCGCAAGAAGCGTGACCGCAAGTACAGCAAGGCCAACCACGGCAAGCGGCCCAACGCCTGACGGGCGCTGCTAAGGCTGAATCTCCTCGCGGATGATGGTGGTGCGGCGGAATTCCAGCCGCAACCGCTCCCGCAGACCCTCCGGGGCCTTCTCACCGCTGCATTTGGTGGCAACCAGGGCCTTGATCCGTTCCTCGAGCCCGTAGTGCTGAAAGCATCCCGGGCACGCTTCGAGGTGCCTGCGCAGGCTCTCCTTCTTCTCCGGAGTGCACTCGCCGTCGAGCAGCGTCCACACCTCGGCAAGCACCTCGGCGCAGCCGAAGTCGTCGTGGTCGTGGGCGCCGGACGTGCCGCAGGACTCGCTCATGACGACACCTCCTCGTGCTGGCCACGGGTGAAACCGCGGTCCCTGGCGACGTCGGCCAGCAGTTCGCGCAAGCTGACGCCGGCCGCGATGCAGCCGAGACATCACCGTACCGATCGGCGTGCCCATGATCTCGGCAATCTCTTTATAGGGGGAAACCTTCGACGTCGGCGTAGTAGACCGCCATCCGGAATTCTTCCGGCAGCGCCTGCAAGGCCGCTTTGATCTCGGTGTCCGGCAGCGCTTCGAGCGCCTCGACCTCGGCCGACCGCAGCCCGGTTGAGGAATGCTCGGCGTTGGCGGCCAACTGCCAGTCGGTGATCTCGTCGGTCGGGTACTCCGAGGGCTGCCGCTGCTTCTTGCGGTAGCTGTTGATGTAGGTGTTGGTCAGGATGCGGTACAGCCACGCCTTGAGGTTGGTGCCCTCCCGGAACGACCGGAACCCGGCGTAGGCCTTGACCATCGTTTCCTGCAGCAGGTCCTCGGCGTCCGCGGGATTGCGCGTCATGCGCAGCGCGCCTCCGTAGAGCTGGTCGAGCAGCGGAATCGCATCGCGCTCGAATCGCGCCGTCAGTTCGGCGTCGGTCTCCGCCGGTTTGGGCGGCCCGGTCGCGGGAACCTCGGGCCCGGTCTCGCCATCGGTGTCGGCCATCTCGAGTACCACGGTCCCTTCGGTTGCGGTGTCACCGGCCAGCGCGAAGAGCGCCACCGGACTCGCAAGGAAGCGATCCAACCGCTCGTCGCACAATAGGCTCGTCGCAGTTGACACCTGGCTCCCTCCTCCCAATCTAAAGGCCGCGACCGACAGCTGCCCGCCCGGTCGGCTCGACCACCCGATCAACGGGATTTGTCGGCCAGCTATTTCCGCGCTGTGTCGGTGCCCCCTGGAACACTTGTCACGTGCCGACGCGAACCCACACCGTCACCCGGCAGATACGCGGTCCGTGGTCACTGGCCATCAGTCGCGAATTCTGGGAAGGCTTCACGCCGGCCGCCCTGGCCGAGCAACCCAAGTCCGCCGATTTGTCCACGACGTTCCTGGTGGAAGCCGACTGGTCGCGCGCCGAGGTCACCGTCTCCCAGCGCGGGTCGTCCGCGTCGATCGCGGTGGCCGGCGACGGTGATCTGGCAGCGGCGGCCGAACAGACCGCGCGGTTTTTGGCGCTGGACGTCGACGCCCGCGGTTGGGTCGACGTGGCCAGGCGCGATGCGGTGATCGCCGCGGCGCAGCACGAACTTCCCGGCTTACGTCCGTGCGGGTTTCACTCGCCGTACGAGGCGGCCGCCTGGGCGGTGCTGTCCCAGCGGCTGCGGATCGTGCAGGCGGCCCGGCTGCGCGCCGACATCGTGGCGCGCCACGGCGACCGCGGCGCGTTTCCGAGTCCCGGACGGCTGGTGGCGCTGGACCTCGCCCTGCCCGGCCGCAAGGGCGAGTACCTGCGCGCGGTCGCCGAGGCCGCCCTCGACGGGCAGCTGGATTGCGCGGCGCTGCGGTCGGTGGATCCCGACGCGGCGATAGCGGCCGTGCAGCAGATCAAAGGACTTGGGCCGTTCGCTGCCGAACTCGTGGTGCTGCGGGGCGCCAATGTGCCGGACGGGCTGCCGAGGCACGAGCGCCGCCTGGACGCCGAGATCATCGCGAAGTACGGGCCCGGGCGCACCCTGGCCGAGGTGTCGGAGGCCTGGCGCCCTTTTCGCACCTGGGCCGCCGTATACCTGCGCGCGTTACGGGAACGGCGCACCCACGAAATCGCAGCTCGGACCGGGAGTTAGGGTGACGCCATGTCGCTCAAAGATAAGACCATGTTCATTTCCGGTGCCAGCCGCGGCATCGGCTTGGCGATCGCCAAGCGCGCCGCGCAGGACGGCGCCAACATCGCGCTGATCGCCAAGACCGCTGAGCCGCACCCGAAGTTGCCGGGCACCGTGTACACCGCCGCCAAGGAACTCGAGGAAGCAGGCGGGAAAGCCCTGCCGATCGTCGGCGATGTGCGTGACCCGGATTCGGTCGAAGCCGCGGTGGCCAAAGCGGTCGAGCAGTTCGGCGGCATCGACATCTGCGTCAACAATGCGTCGGCGATCAACCTGGGCTCCATCACCGAGGTGCCGATGAAGCGGTTCGACCTGATGAACGGCATCCAGGTGCGCGGCACCTACGCGGTGTCGCGGGCGTGTCTTGCCCACATGAAGGGTCGCGAGAACCCGCACGTGCTGACGCTCTCGCCGCCGGTGCTGCTGGGCAAACAGTGGCTCAAGCCGACCGCGTACATGATGGCGAAGTTCGGTATGACGTTGTGCGCGTTGGGGATTGCCGAGGAGATGCGCGCCGAGGGCATTGCCTCCAACACCCTGTGGCCGCGCACCATGGTGGCCACCGCCGCGGTGCAGAACCTGCTCGGCGGCGACGAGGCGATGGCGCGGTCGCGCAAGCCGGAGGTCTACTCGGACGCGGCCTACGTCATCCTGAACAAGCCGTCGCGGGAGTACACCGGCAACATGCTGCTGTGCGAAGACGTGCTGGTGGACTCCGGGGTCAAGGACCTTTCGGTCTACGACTGCGTGCCCGGATCGCAACTCGGCGTCGACTTCTGGGTCGACGGGGTCAACCCGCCCGGATACACCGGTCCGTGAACTCCGCTAGCGGCTGACATGGCCGGTGCGGCCACGCCGGGCATGGCGGCATTGGTCAACGCCGGTAACGCCAGGGGCCTCGGCCGACTCCCGAACCACCGCTCCGGGGACCGACCTCAGAAGGTGACGACGACCTTGTCGGCGGCGCCGGGCGTACTGGCCAAATCCAGCGCCTCGCCGAGGTTCGCGAACGGGACGGTGTGGCTGACGATCAGCGCGTACTTCTCCCAGTTTGCGACGAGATCCTTTGTCACCTCGAAGATCTCGGTCGGATACCCCATGCTGCCGACGATGGTGATTTCGTTGCTCATCACGTTGACGAACTCGACCGGCACCGCCTCTTTGTGCACGCCGACGATGCCCAGCGTGGCCCCCTTCTGGGCCGCCGCCAAGGCGGTGTTGACGACGGCGGCCGCACCGGCGCAGTCGAGGTAGATATTCGTGCCGGATTTGCCGGGGAACATCGACTCGCCGGGGCCGTGCAGTTCGACGAGGCGTTGCACGACGTCCTGCTCGGCGGAGTTGACTACGGCATCGGCGCCGATCCGCAACGCCTTGTCCAGCCGCCCGGGAACCAGGTCGACAACCACGATGTGTTGCACGCCAACGGATTTGAACGCCAGCGTCGCTCCCAGCCCCACCGGTCCGGCGCCGAACACCACCACCTTGTCCGTCGGTTTGGGCCGGCATTGGTTGACGCCGTGCCGCGCGACGGCCATCGGCTCGTTGAGCGCGGCGACCTGCCACGGGATGTGTTTCGGGATCACCTCCAAACTGGTTCCACGGACTGCGTTTTCGATCACGAGGTAGTCCGAGAGGGCACCGGCAGGGCCGCCGTTGCCGATGATGCCGCCGGGGGCGGCCATCGGGTTGACGACGACATGATCGCCCACGGCGATGCCGGACACCGCCGAGCCGACCTCGACTACCTCGCCCGCCGGTTCGTGGCCCAGCGGCATGCAGCCCTGGCGCGGCGGAACGCCCCCGATGGTGATGTAGAACGCATCCGATCCGCAGATGCCACAGGCGCGCATCCTGAGCAGCACATCATCGGGGCCGGCCTGCGGCCGATCGGTGTCGACGACTTCGGTCTGCCCCGGCCCGGTCACCATGGCGGCTTTCATCACGCGCCCCTAACCGGCCTTCATCGATTCGAGGAAGCCCGGAAAGTCGGGAAATAGTGCGCGGTCCACGATTTCGATGCGCACACCGGACGGCGCGATGAAATAGGCGAACATCGACAGCTGGTCGCCGGCGGGCCGGGCCTCGAGGCGGTAGCCGGCCGCGCTCAGCTTGTCCGCGACACCCGGCAGGTCGTCGGCCCAGTAGCCGAGGTGGTGGGCGGCACCGCCGGGTTGCGCCGCCCAGATGGTGTCGGGCACCGCCTGGATCAGCTCCAGATGCGGGGCCTCGATGGAGTAGACGAACTTGAACGGCACCTCGTACTCGATGTCCACGGCCGCGACGGCCAGGGTGGCCTCGACGGGTTTGGTCCACGTGTAACCCGCTGCGGCGGTGGCACTTTCGATCGCGGCCTGCAGATCGGGCACCACCAGACCGGTGTGATAGCAGTCCGCGGGGGAAAGTGCGGTCACGTTGTGCTCTCCAGTTCGATGGCGAAGGTGTCGAGGTACTCGGCGAACACCGGCTTGAGTTGTTCGACGGTGAGGTCGTACTGGTCCAGGCTGTAACTGTTGACGCCGTAATGGTCCTGGGGGTGTGCGGCGAGCCAATTGCGCATGCGCTCTTCGGTTTCCGTGGTGAGCGGATCGCCCGCCCAGTCGTAGAGGCGGCGCATCACGTCCATCGGGTCGCGCATCATCTCGTGGTAGTACATATGGAAGAAGCGGTCGTCGACGATGCGGTCGCGGGCCCGCAGCGGACGCTCGACGTGATAGCGCATCTGCCACAAGGCATCTCGTCCCATCGCTGGTAGGTCGACGGCCTCCGGCCGGTGCGTCATGCCTTTCGGCAGCTTCCACAGATTGGCCAGCGACCCAGTGGCCTGGTACGGGTCGCGGTGCGCCCACACCAGCCGCGCGTCGGGGAAGACCTTGAGCAGCGCGTCGATGTGCACCGAATGCGACGGCATCTTGAGGCTCCAGGTGCCCGGCGCGGTGGACTGCAGCACCTGCAAGTAACGCTTCTGGTACTCGTAGGTGGTGCTCATGTCGGCTTCGTCGAACAGCCACTCGGCGTAGCGCCGCGTCGACAGGAACGAGTCCCAGGACAGGCCCTTGAAGTCCTGGTTGTGGATGAACATGTCCTCGGTGGGACCGTCGGCGTCTTCCCAGTGCGGTAGCGGGATTTTCGCCGTCTTGACCAACTCCAGCGTTTTGGCCTGCTCGTCCAGCAGCGCCAGGCAGCGCGGGTCGGTGCGCAGGGTGTGGGTGTCGGCCGGCGGGATCGGGTGTACGCACTGCCAGTGCAGCAGCGAGCGGCGCGCCGGGTCCTGGTCGAGCAGGTAACTGATGACGGTGGTGCCGGTGCGGGGCATGCCGAGCACGATCAGTGGCCGCTCGATGGGCGCGTCGAGGATCTCGGGGTGGGCTTGGATGTAGTCGTGTATCTGCAGCCGACGGCCCAGCGCGCCGATGGCGTCGTTGATGATGCGGTCGCGGCCGAATGGCGTGAACGCCGTCGAGGTGTTGAGGTCGTCCAGCATGACCGCCAATCCGGCACGCCAGGAATCGGATTCGGTGTCGGACAGGCCGGTGCGCTCCGAGGCCAGCTTGAGGACGTCGTCGGGGGTGGTGACGTTGTCGTAGTCGCCCATGGTTCAGACCGTCAGGTATCCGCCGTCGACGGCGATCGTCGACCCGGTGATGTACGCGGCGGCGTCGGTACACAGGAACAGCGCCGCACCCGCGCAGTCCTGGGGTGTCCCGGGCCGGCCCAGCGGGGTGTGGAAACCGATCTCGACGTCCATGACCTGCGGGATGCTCATCGCGGGATGCGTCATGCGGGTGTCGATGAGGCCGGGTGCGACGGCGTTGACCCGGATGCCGTCGTGGGCCCAGCGGCGGGAGAGGTTCATCGTCAGTGCGACCAGGCCCATCTTCGAGGAGGCGTAGCCGGGCACGAAGACCGCGGAGCGAAACGCCGACATCGACACGATGTTGACCACGCTGGCGCCGCCGGATGCCTTGCTGGACTTCAACTTTTCGTAGCAGCGCATGGTCAGTCGCATCGGCCCGAACATGTTCTGGGCGACCGAGGCGATGTAACCGTCGGGGTCGTATTCGTCGCCCGCCGGGTAAGGGTCCGCCGGCGTTGTTGACCAGGATGTCCAGTTCACCGAGCGAGTCGACCAGCCCGTCGACGGAGTCGGGCTCCTGGATCCGGCACTGCCGGTAACTGAAAGCAGTCAGGTCGTCGTCGTAATCTGCTGCAGTGGAGCGCGTTCCGGTGATGGTCACCGTCGCGCCGGCGTCGGCGAAGGCGGCGGCGATGCCGTTACCGATGCCGCTGGTGCCGCCGGTGACCAGCACCTGGGCGCCGGTGAAGTCGAAGCTGACGGAGTTCATTCGGTGGCCCTCAATTCGTCGATGTTCTTGGTCAGCCAAGCCCTTTCCCAGAAGTTCTCGGTGCCGGCCAGCAGCGCTTGGTGCGCGTCGACGGCCACCGCACGTGCTTCCGGATGGCTGGGCTCGGCAGCCAGCACCAGGTCGGTGAGCTGCAACGCCTGCACCGGACGGCCCGCGGATACCTGGTTGCGGGCCGCTGCGACGAGCGTGTCCGCCCCGGCCGCGCTAACCACCTCAGCGGCAATGGAATCCGGGGCCACTCCGTAGAGCTCGGTGGTGGATCGGTGCCGGAACCATCCGGTGTACATCTCCCAGATGGCGCGCACGTTCCTCGACGTCTTTCCGTAACCCTCGCCGATGTCGAGGTGCTCGGGAATCCGCACTTCGCGCATCGCGGTATACAGGTCGGCGCCGGAGTTCATCAGCTCGATGGTGCGGTCGTGCACGGCTTGCATCCCATCGCGCATCGCGGTGACCTCTTCGGCGATGCGCGCGGCGCCCTCGATGGGCCCGAAGTGGCCGGTGATCAGTGTTGCCGGGCGATACTCGAGCACGCGGTTCAACGCTTCGATGTAGAGGATCGGGTCGCGGTAGCGGTCGCCGCGGATCGTCATCAGGTTCGGCACATGACCGAACAGCGGGCCGAACAGATTGCCGGTGAACAGGATTCGATCTTGCGGCAGCCATACCACCAGCGCGTCGGTGGTCTCCCCACCCGGTGTCCAGCTCAGTTCGAAGACCCGACCGCCGACCGTCAGCTCGTGGTGCCGATCGAATGTGGTGGTGGGCTCAGGAAACGAGAAGTCGACGGTGGCGGGATCGATGGTCTTGAAGTGCTCCAGCATCGCGTCGGAGAATTTCCGGAAGGCGAACGACGTCTTGGGCACCCGGTAGCCCATCAGCCGCTGGTTGTCGTCACGCCAGTACCGGTAGTTGCGGTGCATGATCAGTTCGGTGCCGTCGTCGCGCAGCGAGTTCACCCCGCCCCAGTGGTCGGCGTGCCCCTGGGTCACGACGACGGCGCGGGTCGGACCGGGAACATCGTGAAAGGCCTTGCGGTGCAACGGTCCTTCGAACACCAACCCGGTGTTGACGATCACTCGCCCGTCGTCGGTGGCGACCGCGTAGGAATTCGAGACACCGGGCGACATCCAGATGCCGTCGCCCAACGACACCGCCGGAGCGCCGGTGGCCGCTGCCAGGTCGCCGGCACCGGGACGCTCGCGATGAATCCCAGCCATGGGTTGCGATCCTCTACAGTTCTAGAGGTAAAGTCAAGGGCATGGGACTTCGCGGCCTGACCGGAAAGGTTGCGGTCGTAGTCGGCGGTGCCACCGGCATCGGCGCGGCGACCGCCCTCCGACTGGGTGACGAAGGCTGCCGGGTGGTGGTGGGCGACATCGCCGCCGAAGCCGCAGAACACACGGCCCATCGCATCGTGACGGTCGGCGGCACCGCGACGCATGCCGGGTTCGACCTGGCGGATACGAACTCGGTTGCCACCCTGATGGACACCGCCACAACCACTTTCGGTGGTATCGACCTGCTGTTCAATGTCGGGGCGGACATGGGCGCGCTGCGCTACGACACCGACGTCGTGGACATCGGGTTCGACGTCTGGGACCGGGTGATGGCGGTGAACCTGCGTGGATATGTGGCCGCCATGAAGTGCGCCATTCCGCAGCTGCTGGACCGCGGCGGCGGGGCGATCGTCAACATGTCGTCTGCGGCGGCGTTCCAGGGCGAGCCGGCGCGGCCGGCCTACGCCACCGCCAAGGCGGGGATCGGCGCGCTGACCCGACACGTCGCGGCCAGGTGGGGCAAGGACGGCATCCGGTGCAACGCCGTCGCACCGGGGTTCACCGCGACCGACGCCATCCGGTCGGTCCCGCAATGGCCGCAGCTGGAAGCCGGCGCGCTCAAACGCATCCGCGGCAACCGGGTTGGCGACCCCGACGACATCGCGTCCCTCGTCGCCTTCCTGCTGTCCCAGGAAGGCGAGTGGATCAACGGCCAGGTGATCAATATCGACGGCGGAACCGTGCTGCGCTGATGACCACCAGAAGCCCACGCAAACGCGACGGCGACGAACGTCGGCGCGAATTATGTGATGCCGCAATCCAAGTGCTCGCCGAGCAGGGATCGCGCGGACTCACCCATGGTCAGGTCGATCGGTGCGCCGGCGTGCCCGACGGCACCACGTCGTACTACTACCGGACCCGCGAGGCACTGCTGCGCGGGGTGGGCAAGCGGGTCGCCGAGATCGACGTCGCCAACCTGCGATCGGTGATCGACGAACCGCTGGACCCGGAGTCTCCGTTCGCACACCTGGCGTCGCTGACCTTGCTGCAGGCCGACGGGCGGGGGCTGATGCTCAATCGGGCACGCCACGAGCTACTGCTGGCCGCCGCACGTGACCCCGATCTCGCGGCGACGTCGGGAGAGTTCGTGGCCCGCATGAACGCCATGACTCAGCAGGCCATCGCGCACCTGCAACCGGGCACCGACGACCCCGAGCTGCTGGCCGCGCAGACCGCGGCGGTCACCACTTTCATCGCCGGGGTGTTCACCCGCCTGGCCGGCGGCGATCGCTCGATCTATGACGCCGAGCAGCTGAGCCGGCTCCTCGAGGCCGTCGCCACCGCGGTGTCGCAGGCTAGCCGACCCCTGCCTTAGCTACAGCAGCGTCATCTGGCCCGGTTCGGGCTCGGCTGGTTCCAGCAGCTCGGGCCCGTTGTTGCGGATGTTGTTGACCAGCGTCGACACCTGACGAATCTCGATGCCACGCACGTCGGGCGGGCGGGCCAGCAACTCAGGATCCAGCGGCGCGTCCGGGTTGAGCCAGGCATCCCACTCATCCTCGGGCAGGACCAGCGGCATCCGGTCGTGGATCTGCGCCAACTCCCCCACCGCGTCGGTGGTGATGATCGTGCAACTCAACAGAGGATCGGCCTCTTTGGCCGACTTCCAAACCGACCACAACCCGGCCATGAACAACGGCTCGCCGTCGCCGCGGTGCATGAAGAACGGTGTCTTCGGGGATTTGCCCGTCTCCGGGTTCGGCCGCCACTCATACCAGCCGTCCATCGGCACCAGACAGCGCTTGCTCTTGGCTGAACCCCGAAACGCCGGGGACGTGGCGACCTTGTCGGCGCGCGCGTTGATCAGCAGCGGCCCCTTGGTGTCCGGCGCGCCGTCCGGGCCCGCCTTGACCCAGGGCGGCAGCAGGCCCCACCGCATCAGGCGTATCCGGCGGGTAGCCTCGTCGTCGGGTTCGGTGTGCCGGGTCACCACGGTCGCGATCGGGGTGGTGGGAGCCACGTTGTAGTTGGGCTCGGAGGCCCGCTCGGAAGCACCGGTGGCCTCGTCTATTGCCTTGATCTTCTCGGCCAGCAGCGCCGGATCGGTGGTGACCGCGAAACGTCCACACATAGCTCCATGTTCGCAGAGCCACCCGACAAGCAATGATGGACCAGTGAACGCATGGCAGGCCCCGTCGGCAGCGGCACCGGTGCACGCGACCGTGACCGTCCCGGGCTCGAAGTCCCAGACCAACCGCGCGCTGATACTCGCGGCGCTGGCGGCCGCACAAGGCCAGGGCACCTCGACGATCACCGGGGCGCTGCGTAGCCGCGACACCGACCTGATGATCGGAGCGCTGCAGTCGCTCGGCCTCACCATCTCAGGCCCCGGCACCGAATTGACCGTCAGCGGCCGCATCCAGCCCGGCCCCGACGCCCGCGTCGACTGCGGCCTGGCCGGCACGGTGCTGCGCTTCGTCCCACCGCTGGCCGCCCTCAGCGCCGTCCCGGTCACCTTCGACGGCGACGAGCAGGCCCGCGCCCGGCCCATCGCCCCGCTGCTCGACGCGCTACGCGGCCTCGGTGTCCCCGTCGACGGCACCGGCCTGCCCTTCCAGGTACACGGCCGCGGCACGGTGGCCGGCGGCACGGTGAGCATCGACGCGTCGTCGTCGTCGCAGTTCGTGTCGGGACTATTGCTGTGCGGCGCCTCGTTCACCCAGGGCCTGACCGTGCAGCACACCGGCGCGTCACTGCCGTCGGCGCCGCACATCGCGATGACGGTCGAGATGCTGCGCCAGGCCGGCGTCGACGTCGATGACACCGTGCCCAACCGGTGGCACGTGCATCCCGGCGCCGTTCATGCGCGGCGCTGGGAGGTCGAGCCCGATCTCACCAATGCGGTGGCGTTCCTGGCCGGCGCGGTGGTCACCGGCGGCACCGTGCGCATCACCGGCTGGCCGACCCACAGCGTGCAACCCGCCGGGCACCTCATCGACGTGTTGCAAAAACTCAATGCCGTTGTCACTCAAGATGATTCGACACTGCAGGTGCAGGGACCCGCGGGTGGGTACCGGGGTTTCGAGGTCGACCTGAGTGCGGTCGGCGAACTCACCCCGACGGTCGCGGCCCTGGCCGCCCTGGCCCGGCCCGGATCGGTGTCCCGGCTGACCGGCATCGCCCACCTGCGCGGTCACGAGACCGACCGCCTGGCCGCGCTGAGCACCGAGATCAACCGACTCGGCGGCGACTGCCGGGAGATCGACGACGGCCTGGTGATCACCGCCACCCCGCTGCACGGCGGTCTGTGGCGGGCCTACGCCGATCACCGGATGGCGATGGCGGGCGCGATAGTGGGGCTGCGAGTGTCCGGCGTCGAGGTCGGCGACATCGCCGCCACCACCAAGACACTGCCCGAATTTCCGCAACTCTGGGCCGAAATGGTATCGCGCACTTGAGACCTGGCGACTACGACGAGTCCGACGTCAAGGTCCGCTCCGGCAAAGGATCGCGGCCCCGCACCAAGACTCGTCCCCAGCACGCCGACGCCGAGGCGGCCATGGTGGTCAGCGTCGATCGTGGCCGCTGGGGATGCGTGCTGGGTGGCCGCCCGGAGCGCCGGGTCACGGCGATGCGGGCACGTGAGCTCGGCCGCACCCCGATCGTGGTCGGCGATGACGTCGACATCGTTGGCGACCTCTCCGGGCGCACCGACACCCTGGCCCGCATCGTTCGGCGCGGCCCGCGCCGAACGGTGTTGCGGCGCACCGCCGATGACGACGATCCCACCGAACGGGTGGTGGTCGCCAACGCCGATCAACTGTTGATCGTGGTCGCGCTGGCCGATCCCCCGCCCCGGACCGGGCTGGTCGACCGTGCACTGATCGCGGCCTACGCCGGGGGACTGACGCCGATCCTGTGCCTGACCAAGACCGACCTGGCGCCGCCGGAACCGTTCGCCGCGCACTTCGTGGACCTGGACCTGACGGTGGTCGAAGCAGGAGTCGACGACCCACTGCTCGCGGTGGCCGACCTACTGCACGACCAGATCACCGTGCTGCTCGGGCACTCCGGGGTGGGCAAGTCGACGTTGGTCAACCGGCTTGTGCCCGAGGCGGATCGGGCGGTCGGCGAGGTGACCGACATCGGCCGCGGACGGCACACGTCGACCCAGTCGGTCGCGTTACCACTGGCGAACGGCGGCTGGGTGGTCGATACGCCGGGCATCCGCTCGTTCGGGCTGGCGCATATCTCGCCCGACGACGTGCTGATGGCCTTCTCCGACTTGGCCGAGGCGATCGAGAACTGCCCGCGCGGCTGCGGGCACATGGGCCCGCCCGCCGATCCCGAGTGCGCGCTGGACTCGCTGTCGGGGCCGGCGGCGCACCGTGTGGCCGCGGCCCGCCGATTGCTGGGCACCCTGCGGGAGGACTGAGGCCGCCGCGACGAGCGGCCCCAAATGTACGGTGAACGGCCTGGAAACCCGTACATATGGGGACTGTGGCGCACAGCAAGGGGTTCAGCGGGCCAGCTGCATTCCGAGTTCGTCCGGCGGAACCAAATGACCTTCGGTGCAACGCATTTCGACTTGAGCATCCGCCCCGCAGCCCAAGTGGGTGAGCCGCAGTTGCCGGTGCTTGCCGGGCAGATGGCGTTGCCCCCACTGAAACAGCGACCACACCACCGGCATGAACTCGACGCCGGCCTCGGTCAGCACGTATTCGTCGCGGCTGCGCTGCCCGGGCACCCGGTAGGGCCGTCGGGTCAGCAGTCCCAGTTCGACCAGTTCGGCCAGCCGCGCCGCCGTCGCCGCCTTGGTGATGCCCACCCGTCGGGCGAAGTCGTCGAATCGAGTAGTGCCGTAGTAGGCCTCACGCATGATCAGCATGGCCGACTTGGTGCCGACCACGGCCATCGTCTTCTCGATCGCGCACTCCCCGACGGCCGACCACGCGTCGCGATCGGCGAGCCTGCCCTGCAGCATTGTCACGCACATCACCTCCCAACCTAGGTTGCGTTTAGTATATCCAGGTGTTATAGCTGAGTATAGAGAACAAAACTCAGCTCAACGACTCAAGGAGGAGCCATGTCCCCAGACGCCGTCATCGTGGCAGCTGTCCGCACGCCAGTCGGCAAAGGCAAGCCCAACGGTGCGCTGCACGGGGTCCTGCCGGCCGACCTGCTCGCACACAGCCTGCGGGAACTGGTGGCCCGCACCGGTGTCGACCCGGCACAGGTCGACGACGTCATCGCCGGCGCCGTCACCCAGGTCGGCGACCAGGCCGTCAATATAGCCCGTAATGCCCTGCTGGGAGCCGGTTTTCCCGAGTCGGTGCCGGGCACCACGGTCGACCGGCAGTGCGGCAGCAGCCAGCAGAGCATCAGCTTCGCCGCCCAGGGCGTCGTCGCGGGCGCCTACGACATCGTGATCGCCGCAGGCGTGGAATCGATGAGCCGGGTGCCGATGGGCAGTTCGGTGCTGCCGGGCAGCAACCCGTTCGGCGCGGACATGACGGGCCGCTACCCGGACGGCCTGGTGCCGCAGGGCATCAGCGCCGAGCTGATCACCGCCAAGTGGGGCTTCTCCCGCGCGCAGCTCGACGAGTTCTCCGCAGCAAGTCACGAAAAGGCAGCCACCGCAACCAAAGACGGACGCTTCGACAACGAGCTGATCCCGATCGCCGGACTGTCGACCGACGAGATCGTCCGTCCCGGCACCACGGTCGACACGCTGGCCGGCCTCAAGCCCGCGTTCTACAGCGAGGCGACCGCGGCGCGTTTCCCGCAGATCAGCTGGCAGATCACCCCGGGCAACTCCTCACCGCTGTCCGACGGCAGCGCGGCGGTGATGATCACCAGCAGCGAGGTCGCCCGCCGCCTCGGCCTCACGCCGCTGGCCCGGATCCACACCGCGACGGTGGTGGGGCTCCGATCCGCTCTACATGCTGACCGGAGTCATCCCTGCGACCGAAAAGGTCTTGCAGCGCGCCGGATTGACGCTGGCCGACATCGACCTGTTCGAAGTCAACGAAGCCTTCGCGCCGGTCGTGCTGGCATGGGCACACGACACCGGAGCGGATCTGCGCAAGACCAACGTCAACGGCGGGGCCATCGCGATCGGCCACCCCCTGGGGGCCAGCGGGGCGCGCCTCATGACCACGATGGTCAACGCCCTGCAGCAGCGCGGCGGCCGGTACGGCCTGCAGACGATGTGCGAAGGGGGGCGGGATGGCCAACGCCACGATCATCGAGCGACTCTCGTGACGCAGACGCCGTTCCAGGGCGTGCGGGTGCGTTACGACAGCACCAAGAGCTACGACGAGTTGGTGGCCGCGCTGCTGGCCGACATCGGTCGGCAACCGGTGCCGATCACGGACGTCACCCAACCGTGCGACGACTGGGACGCTTACCGTGCCACCGTCGAACCGTACGTCGGCCCAAGCGGATTCATGTTGTTCGCGCTGATCGACCATGGCACCTGGCTGCCGAACGCCGGCATCGGACGCAGGGCGTTGCGCGTCATCCTGGGCAACCCGCTGATCGCCGTCACGATGCTGCGTCACGATGTGACGGCCGGGTTATTCGCCCCGGTCGAGGTGCTGATCACCGACGACGGAAGCGGCAGTACCTTGACCTACGTCCAGCCGTCGTCGCTGATGGTGATTGAGCCAAACCCCGAATTGCTCAGCGCCGCCGGCCAACTCGATGCCAAGCTGGCGGCACTGGCCGCCAAGGTCACCTAGGGAGTCGGAGAATCTCGGCGGCCTGGTCGGGCGTTGCAACATCGCGGCCGAGCTCGTTGCACAGCCGAACCGCCGCTGTCACCAACTCGACATTGGTCGGGGTGCGATCGCCGCGATAGAACTCGAGTCCCAGGTGCAGATGTCCGCCGCGCTCCAACGCCAGCCTGGCGATGGGGTCGGCGCACAGGTCACCGCCGACCACAGAAACGGCCCACGGTAGCTCGCATCCGTCGAGCAGTTCCAGATAGGCCTCCAGGGCGCGTTCCGTGGGTGGCAGCCCGAACGGCGCTCCCAGATAGCCGTGTTCGGTGGAGAAGTAGAGCTTGACCATCGCCCCTTGGGGCAACCGGCCCGCTCGCCACCACGCGAGCGTGGCCCGCAGGAAGCCGGGTTCGTAGATGGCCAGGCTAGGACCCAGTTCGGCTTCGCGGCAGATCTCGAATGCCCGGCTGATGGTGTGAAATGAGTTGGTGTAGACCAAATCTCCCGCCGGGATACCGTCGGCATCGGTGCCGCCGAGATTAACCGACCCGGGGTCGGTGAGCCCGACCCGCAATCCGGCTGCGGCGAGCGGGAGCAGGTGTTCGTACGAGATCGAGAAACCCTCGCCGAAGTGAACCGTCGGATAGAGCAACGCGTCCGGTCGAGCGGCGAGGACGGGCCGCCACGCCTCGAGGTATCGCTGCGCGGCCTGCTCGACGCTGACACCGTGCAGGTCGATGTGGTTGTGGATGATCGCCGCACCCGCCTGAAGGCAGGCCAGGGCGTCCGCGGTGATCTCCGAAGGTGTCACCGGCACATGGGGATTGGTTGCCTTCGACGTGACGCCGTTGACGGCGCACTCGACGATGACGGGACCCACGTACTCAGAGCCAGCCGGTGCGGGCCGCGGCAACCGGCTCTGGGGGTGACGGAGCCAGATCCCCGTCGCGCACGCCGTCGAGCATCCGCCGTACCGCGGCGACGATTTCCGGGGCCGCCGCGGAAAGCCCCGCGACGTCGGCTTGGGTGTATTCGCCGGGGTCGACGCCGGCCCGGTCCAGCACGGCCGGCGGGTCGGCCAGTTGCCCGGTCAGCCAACCGACGGGGTCAGCGGACAGTTCGGGGACGAAGTGGCGCCGTCCGGGCTCCCAGCCGTTGAACCGGGGGTGGTGATGCGCCCGGTCCAGCGTCCCGGGTGGGCTCTCGGTGGAGCCGAACAGGTCCACCCGCCACACCGGGCGGGTGAACGTGATCGGAACGCCCGCATAGATCGATCCCTGGGGTTCGTCCCGGTCGACCATGCGAAGTTCCAGCCGGACTCCCCTTTCCGGGGTTTCCTGACCGGCGTTGGGGTTCGGGTCGACGAAGAACATGTCCCCGACCACCACACCGAGATTTTCGAATCCGAACGCTGCGAGCATGGCGCCCCTTCCCTCACTACCTTGTCGAGGGTAGCCCCAGTCGGCAGAGCGTCTGCCCCGCCGGGACGCCGCCTGACGTGAAATCAGGGCGAAAAACCGACCCGGAATTCGCCCAGGATTCACGAATGGGGCCGCCCCAGCGAGAGTCAGGCCGCCAGGTCGTCGGAAGCGGCGGCGGCACGGGCCTTCTTGTTACGCCGCCAGCCGCGCACCGTAGCGATCGCCGTCTTCAGCCCGCGACGGCGGCCCGTCGTGGGATCGGGACCCGCGAAACCTGGCTCGAGATCGACGAACATCCGTTCGCTGCGCGTCTCCGGCGCATCGTCGGCGTTGTCGCGTAAGTACTTGTCGGGCAACGACAACTTGGCCAGCGTTCGCCACGTCTTGCCGTACTGCACCAGGAAAGGCCCTGTGGTGTAAGGCAAGTCGTACTTGTCGCAGATCTGGCGCACCCGCACCGAGATCTCGTGCAACCGATTGCTCGGCAGATCCGGATACAGATGGTGCTCGATCTGGTGGCACAGGTTGCCGCTCATGAACCGCAACAGCCAACCGCCCTCGAAGTTGGCGCTGCCCAGCATTTGCCGCAGGTACCACTGTCCCTTGGTCTCGCCGATCATGTCCGTCTTGGTGAATTTCTCGGCGCCGTCGGGAAAGTGGCCGCAGAAGATCACGGCGTTGGCCCAGACGTTGCGGATCACGTTGGCCGTCGCGTTGGCCTTCAGCGTCGACTTGTAGGTGGCGCCGGGCGACAACGAGGTGAGCGCCGGGAACGCGACGTAGTCCTTGACCACCTGGCGGCCGGCCTTGCCCAGGAACTCGTCGATGCGCTCGCGGGCCTCGGCATGGTCCATCCGCTTCTTGACGATCTTGCCGATCTCCACGTGCTGCATCCCGACACCCCATTCGAAGAGCAGGGCGAGCAGGGTGTTCCACACCAGGTTGAAGATGTTGAAGCGCTTCCAGCGCTGGTCCCGGGTGACGCGCAACAGGCCGTAGCCCACGTCGTCGTCGATGCCCAGGATGTTGGTGTACTTGTGGTGCACGAAGTTGTGCGTGTAGCGCCAGTGCTTGGACGACCCGCTCATGTCCCACTCCCACGTCGAGGAGTGAATCTCGGGATCGTTCATCCAGTCCCACTGGCCGTGCATGACGTTGTGGCCGATCTCCATGTTCTCGATGATCTTGGCCACGCCGAGCGTTACGGTGCCCGCCCACCAAGCCGAACGCCGTGAACTGGCCGCCAGCGTGACCCGGCCGGCCAGTTCGAGTGCGCGCTGAGCGGCGATGGTTCGGTGGATGTAGCGGGCGTCGCGTTCGCCCCGTGAGTCTTCGATGTCCCGGCGGATCGCGTCCAATTCGAACGCCAGGCTGTCGATGTCGGCATCCGTCAGGTGCGCGAATACGTCGACGTCGGTGATCGCCACGTCTTCCTCCCTGTCGTCTCGTCCCGCAGCTTACCCAGACCTACGCTAGCGAAAGCTACGATTCCGTAGGTTACCTGTCGGTAACTCTAGATGTCGATCACACAATCACCAGATGCCGCCGAGATGCAGGTCTGCACCCGGGACCCTGGATCGTGCTCATGACCGGTCCGCAGGTCGCGGACATGGCCCTCGACCAGTTCGACCACGCATGACTGACATATACCCATTCGACAGCCGAAGGGCATCTGCACGCCCACCTGCTCTCCGGCATCCAGCACCGAGGTGGCGGCGTCGGCGGCCACACTCCTGCCACTGCGGGCGAAGGTCACCGTCCCGCCGGACCCCGCCGGCGCGGCCTTGGCGACCGCGAACCGCTCCAGATGCAGCCGCTCGCCGATCCCCGCCGCCGCCCACATCTTCTCGGCCGCGGTCAGCATGCCCTCCGGTCCGCACGCCCAGGTCTGGCGCGAGCGCCAATCCGGCACCTCCTGGTCCAGCCGGGCCAGATCGAGCCGGCCCTGGGTGCGGGTCTGCCGCACCGACAACCGGTAGCCGGGATGGCGTTCGGCCAGTTCTGCCAGTTCGGCACCGAACAGCACATCGGACTCGGTGGGCGCCGAATGCACATGCGTGATGTCGCCAATCTGGTTGCGGCGGGCCAACGTTCGCAACATCGACATCACCGGTGTGATCCCCGACCCCGCGGTCAGGAACAGGATGGCCGGCGGCGCCGGGTCCGGCAGCACGAAATTGCCCTGCGGCGCGGCCAGTCGCACGATGGTGCCCGGTTCCACCCCGGCCACCAGGTGTGTGGACAGAAACCCCTCCGGCATCGCCTTGACGGTGATGGTGATGGTGCGAGCCGAACCGGCCCTTGCGGCCCGGCGTCCGGACGGGCTCGATGTCAGCGAGTACGACCGCCAGCGCCACCTGCCGTCGACCAGCACCCCGATCCCGACGTACTGCCCCGGTTGATAGTCGAAACTGAAGCCCCAGCCCGGCTTGATCACCAGGGTCGCGGAGTCTTCGGTCTCCCGGCGGACCTCCACGATGCGTCCCCGCAACTCCCGCGCCGACCACAACGGGTTGGCCAGGCGCAGATAGTCGTCGGGCAACAGCGGCGTGGTGATCCGCGCGGCGATGGTCCGCAGTGCGTGCCACCCGGGGTGCTTGTCGGCTCCCACGACGCTCGGACGCTGGGTCTCGACCACCCTGGCTTTGAGCGCCACGTGCTTCTTGCTCACGGAAACTCCTGCCCTCGGCCCTTCGGCTGCCGACCAACCTACGGTACCGTAACCTACGGTGGCGTAGCCAGTCGGCCAATTCCGTAAATAAGCGGAATTCAGAGCAGCTCGAGCAGAAACGGCAGCTCCTGGCTGGCGTACCAGGCGAGATCGTGATCCTGGGCGTCCCCGACGATCAGCTCGGCGTCCTCGTCGCCCAGATCGGCCGCGTCGATGGCCTCGATCGCCGCCAGCACCGCCGGCTCCGCCACCGAATTGTCCACATAGGCCGCGATCACCTGGTCCAGGGCGACCGGACCGGCGATCCGGACAACCGCGTCGTCGAGATCGGGACGGTAGGTCAGTTCGTCGACCTCGGCCGCCAGCACCGCGCGGCGCGGCGGCAGCCCACCGGCCGAGTCGTCCGCCAGCAGGCGCAGCGACGCCAGCGCGGCCTCGCGCAGCGCGACCTCGGCCAGTTCGTCGTCGTCGCCCTCGGCGTAAGACTCGCGCAAGGTCGGGGTGACCGCGAACGCGGTGCCATTGACCGGGCGCAGCGAGCCGTCGGCGACGAGCTGCTGCAGCATGGCCAGGGTCGCCGGGATGTAGATCTGGGTCATGTCGTCAGGGTGGCGACATGATCGGGAACATACTTCTGCAGCACCCGCGACGGCCGCTGGTAGTTGCCCGTCACCACCGGGCGGTCGGGCAACTTGACCTTCGGAATCTCGACCTCGGTGTAGTCGACGGTCGACAGCAGGTGCGCCATCATGTTCAACCGTGCGTTCTTCTTGACATCGGACTCCACGACGTACCAGGGGCTCACCGGAGTGTCGGTGTGCACCATCATCTCGTCCTTGGCGCGCGAATAATCTTCCCAGCGGTACACCGACTCCAGATCCATCGGGCTCAATTTCCATTGCCGCACAGGATCATTGAGCCGAGCCTTGAACCGGCGCAGCTGCTCCGCGTCGGAAACGGAGAACCAGTATTTACGCAGCAGGATCCCGTCGTCGATCAGCATCTGCTCGAAAATGGGGGTCTGCCGCAGGAACAGCGCGTGCTCGTGCGGCGTGCAGAATCCCATCACCTTTTCGATGCCGGCGCGGTTGTACCAGGACCGGTCGAACAGCACGATCTCGCCCTTGGTGGGCAGGTTGGCGATGTAACGCTGGTAGTACCACTGCCCGCGTTCGCGGTCGGTGGGCACGGGCAGCGCGGCGACGTGGGCGATGCGTGGGCTGAGGTATTCGGTGATCCGCTTGATCGCACCACCCTTGCCGGCGGCGTCGCGGCCCTCGAAGATGATCACCAGGCGCGCGCCGGTATGCCGGACCCACTCCTGCAGCTTGACGAATTCCGTTTGCAGCCTGAACAATTCGGCTTCATAGACGTCGACGGGAAGCTTGCGCACCCCGGCTGAGGACTTCTTCTTCTTGGGTTTCGTCGACGCACCGTCGTTGTTCGGGTTGCTCACATCAACGGATGCTAGCCCTAGGCAGCCCATTTGACACCGAACTAGCGCGAAGCTTCCAGTAACTCCTCCAGCGACTGCTGCAGCAAACCGGGCAACACGTCCACGTCACTCATTGCGTCGCGGTCGGCGTTGATGCCGAAATACAGCACCCCGTTGTAGGACGTGACGCTGATCGCCAGCGCCTGGTTGTGCAGCAACGGCGGAACCGCGTAGGTCTCCAACAGTTTGGTGCCGGCGACGTACATCTGTGACTGCGCCCCGGGGGCGTTGGTGATCAGCAGGTTGAACAACCGCGCCGGGAAGGTGGTCGCCACCCTTATTCCCATCGCGTGCAACGTCGGTGGCGCGAACCCGGACAGCGTGACGATGGTCCTAGCGTCCACCAGGCTGGATGCCGAGGGGTTCGACTCCGTGGCGTGGGCGATCTGGGACAGCCGGACCACCGCGTTGCGCTCCCCCACCGGCAGATCCACCAGGAACGGGGTCACCTCGCTCATCGCCTGGCCCGGGCCGGACGGGTCGAGCTGGTCGTCGGAGTAGACCGACAGCGGGGCCATCGCGCGCACCGTCGCCGTCGACGAGACGGCTTCGCCGCGAGACATCAGCCAGTTGCTCAGCGCGCCGGTCACCACCGCCAGCACCACGTCGTTGATGTCGCAGTCGTACCGCGCCCGCACCGCCCGGTAGTCGTCAAGCGCACCGCGGGCGACCGTGAACCTTCTGTTGCGCGACACCGTCGCGTTGAGCGGGCTGCTGGGGGCCGTACCGCGTGCCACCGTGCGCGCCACGTCGAAAAACCGGCGGCCCGCCTCGACGATCTGCGTCGAGCTGGTCAACATCCCGGCGACCGCGGACCCGACGGCCTGCAGCTGCGCCCCCGGACCCACGATCCAGTCGCCGAGAGCGCCCAGCACCAGCCGGGTGCTGCCGGGATCGCGCTCGGGAACCCAGATGTCCTCGGGCAGCGGCGGCGGGCGGCGCGTCCGGTCGGCGATCACGTGGTTGATCTCCAGCGCGCTCATGCCGTTGATCAACGCCTGGTGCGACTTGGTGTAGAGGGCGATGCGGTTCTTCGCCAAGCCCTCGACCAGATACATCTCCCACAGCGGCCGCGACTTGTCCAGCGGCCGGGCGGCCAGCCGGGCGATCAGCTCATGCAGTTGCTCGTCGCTGCCCGGCGACGGCAGCGCCGACCGCCGGACGTGATAGGTGATGTCGAAATCGCTGTCGTCGAGCCAGACCGGCCGGGCGACCCCGAAGTTGACCTCGCGCACCTTCTGCCGGTAGCGCGGTATCTGCGGCAACCGCTTCTCGACGGTGGCCAGCAGCGTCTCGTAGCTCAGCCCGGATCGCGGCTTACGCAGGATCGCCAGCGACCCGACATACATCGGGGTGGCGGTGTTCTCCAGCCGAAAAAAGGACGCGTCCGCAGGGGACAACCGGGTCACCATTGCGGGCAAGTCCTTGGTGTCAAGTCTGTCCTCTTTCGTCGGGGCTCCGGCTGCCGCCCACGGTAACCGCAGCCGGGGCGCACCGACGGTTCGGGTGCGCATGGCAGTGGCTGTGGATGGCGTCCGAGCTGAATACCGCGGAGCAACCATTGTCTGTCACTCTTGCGCAGGCTGCCCGTTATCGCCGTTCATGAACCGGAGAGAGCCCGTGCCCACCTTCGCCGTCACGCCGGTGATCGATTACGAACCGCCAACCGGCAACCCGCCGCGGTGCCGGGTGGCCCCGCAGGTGCCGCCGCGGCCGTCGCTGCCGCACACACCGGCGCTGGGCGGCGCGGCGCAGGCCGCGGCACCACTGTCCCCGCAGATGCGGGAGGCGGCCGTGTTCGCCGACGCAGCGCTGCGCCGCGTCCTGGAAGTCATCGACCGCCGGCGCCCGGCCATACAACTGCGTTCGGTGCTGGCCCCGGAACTGGTGGACTCCGTGCTCGCGGTGAGCCGGAAGCTGGCCGACCAGCCGGGAGCCGCGGTGCTGCGCAGAATGCGACTGCAGCCCGCCGACGGCGCCGGGCATAGCGCCGCCGAGGTGTTCGGCACCTACAGCCGCGGTGACCGGATCCATGCGATCGCCGCCCGGGCGCAACGGTTGCCCGGCCAATGGCTGCTGGTCGCCCTGCACATCGGCTGATGTGCAGGGCGAAGCATCGAGAATTATTGCTGGCCAACCATTTTGACGACCGGTCGGCGCCGCGGCAGCGGGATCAGCATCGGCACCCGAC
This sequence comes from Mycobacterium kiyosense, assembly GCA_021654635.1. NCBI lineage: Bacteria > Bacillati > Actinomycetota > Actinomycetes > Mycobacteriales > Mycobacteriaceae > Mycobacterium > Mycobacterium kiyosense. Next base: position 1,382,969 of record AP025179.1, on the reverse strand, counting down.
GCCGGTACTCGCGGTACTGCCCACCCAGCGACGCCGTCAGGTCACGCTCTTCGAACCGCAGCGCCACCAGGATGTAGCCGGTGGTGCCCAGCGCGAACAGCAGTCGCCCCTCGGTCATCGTCGGTGCCGCCCAGAACGCGATCAGGAAGCCGAGCATGATCGGGTGGCGAACCAGCCGGTACAACAGGTGTGTGCGAAAGCCCAACTCCGGATTAGGTTTCCCGCGCCAGGCCAGATACACCTGGCGTAATCCGAACAGGTCGAAGTGGTTGATCATGAACGTCGACGCGAACACCATGGCCCAGCCCAGCCAGAACAGCGCCCACACCACCACGCGGCCGGCGGGCACCCGAATGTCCCAGATCAGCGCCGGCATCGTGCGCCACTGCCAGTACAGCAGGATCAGCGCCGCGCTGGACAGCAACACATAGGTGCTGCGCTCGATCTGGGGCGGCACGAACCGGGTCCACCAGCGTTTGAAGGCCGGCCGGGCCATCACGCTGTGCTGCACGCCGAATACACCCAGCAGCGCCAGGTTGACCGCGAAAGCCTGCCACAGCGGAGCTTCGATACCGTGATCGACGTTGCGGGGCACCAGGATTGCGCCGACGAAGCCGACGGCATAGAGGAAAGCGACCACGAACACCAGGTAGCTCCCGATGCCGTAAATGATTGTCAGATAGCGTTTCATCAGCCAATTGTGCGACCCGGAAAGACCGCAGAACATGGGGCGGATGCCTCAAATCCGGCCGTACTACGCACTCACCAGGCCATGCCGCAGCGCGTACATGCTGGCGCCGATCCGGTTCGACACCCCGATCTTGGCGTACGTGCGCTCCACGTGATTGCGGGCGGTCTTCTCGCTGATCACCAGCGCCGCCGCGATCTCCTTGTTCGACGCCCCGCGGGCCACCAGACACAGCACCTCGACCTCGCGCGGCGTCAGCCCGCCGGGACGGGCGTTAGCTCTCGGGTTCGGCCCGGCTGCGCGATGACCGGCCGCGTGCAGCACAGCGTCGACCGCCGCGGCATCCAGTTCGCCCGCCCGAACCCGGTCACGGAGTCGCCGGGCGGCGCCATCAGCGGCCAGCGCGTCCCGGTATGGCCTTGGCTCACAACCGGATTGGTAGCTGACGGCCGCGGCAAGGATGCGGTCCGGCAGCCCGAGGGCGGCCCCTTGAAGACCGCGCGGGTAGCCCGATCCGTCCACGCATTCGTGGTGGTTGCCGGCCACCTCCGCGAGCCGGCGCAGACCGGGAACCCGGTCGAGGATCCGCACCGTGAAGTACGGGTGCAGCCGCACCCGCTCGAACTCGCCGGCGCCCAACGAGCCCGGCCGCGACCAGATCTGGTTGGACACCCCGATGCGGCCCAGGTCATGGACGTGCCCCGCGCGGCGGGTCAGCGTCACGGCGTCGTCGTCGAGCCCGGCAACCTGCGCCGCCGCACCGGCCAGCCGCGCCACCGCGCGTGAATGACCAAGGGTGAAAGGACATTTCAGATCGACGAAGTCGCCCAGTGCCGCCAGCAACGTGTCCAGGGTCTGCTCGTCCACGCGCTGGTGATGATCGGGGGCGGCCGCAAGCGCGGCCTCCCAGACATCCCCGATCGCCGGACCGGCCAGTATCACGCGGGCGTCGCGCACCAACACATCGGCCACCGCCGGATCGAACTGGCCGCCGCGGCGGGCGAGCACCATCGCCACCGCCCCGTCCACCCCGAAGGTGCGGTGATGCACCTCGGCCATCTCTGCGATCTGGGCGACCCGCACCTGGATCGGGATCTGCTCGCCGCGGGCGCCGGTGGGCAGACCGCCGCCGTCGTAGCGCTCGAAAGCGAACCCGAGCGCGGCTTGCACGTTGGGGCCCAAGCCGATTCGGTCGGCCAGCAGCGCAGCCGACATGCAGTGCGAATGGATCAACTCCGACAACCGGCCCCGCGCGTCGGCGAAAAGCGTTGCCATGACCGTCAATCGCTGCAGCAGCGGCTGCCCGCGGCCGACGTTTCCGAGCAGGAACCGCCAATACGGCAGCCCGGACCAGTCGACGAGGTACGAGTCGTGCCGCACGGCGATGTCGTCGCCGAACCAGCGCGCGTATTCGTGGGAGTCGGCGTGACAGCCGATCCACATGATCAGCGTGGTGTAGTACGTGCAGTCACGCTGTTCGGCACTCAGGCCCAGCCGCTCGGCAAGTCGGGTGGCGATCAGGGCGGCGCGCAGCATGTGTTCGGCGGGCTGCCCCAAACCCAGGTCGATGGCCACCGACAGTGCCGCCAGCAATTCGGCCCGCGTCGGGAGGTGGTGGGGCACCGACGTCATGGGCATATTGTGCCCGGGCCGGTCAACGGATAGCGACAGTGCGCGGTACGGCATGATGGCGATCGGCGTCGAAGTTCTCGAAATGTCCCGAACCGACCACGAACACCCCCCGCTGCGGGGGCCGGAACCCGGCCAGCCGCGGCTGGCGCGGCAGCGGTCCGACCGGGCCGAGGTGCACGCCCCGCCAGCTGGCCTGGGACCGGGAAACCACCCACAGCTGCCGCGGGGCCAGGGTGAACCGCTGCCCGTTGGGCGCGGTTCCGGCCAGCCGCAGCTGACCGGCACGCAGTGCCGGCCGCGCGAGTCGGCCGATCAGCCCCAGCACCGCCCGGCTGGCCCAGGCGCCGGCCGGCAACCTGGTGCCGACTGTGCTCAGTGCCCGCGTGGATAGTGTTGCGCTCAAGTCGATTTCCCACTCCAGCAGTTCCTCGATCCGGACGGCCAGCGACCAGGAAGTCACCCAGGCGACCTCGATGCCACACTGCACCGCGTCGTGCCGGGTGACCGAACTGAAGTAGCGGGCGCAACTCTGCGGACCCGGGGTCGTCGCGTAGAACGTCCAGCCGCCGTCGGGGTCGCGGTGCCAGACCGAGCGGTACGGGGGCGCGAAACTGGTCGCCGGAAAGTACCGCAGCGCAAGGTAATGACCGCTGGCGAACGGCAGGCCCAGCACACCGAACCCGACGAAACGCTCGTCATCTCCGGCGGGCAACGTCGGGTTCTGCAGCACCGCCGTGGCGGCGTCGAGGGGGGTGATACCGGTAGGAGTCATACCGGAATGCTGCCTACCTCAGGTGGTGTCGCGCATGAGGCGGCTGCCTCAAATCAGCGCTTCTTCACCGACTTCGGTGGCTTGGCGCCGCGACCCTGCTGCCGTGCTGCCGCCCGCCGTTCCCGACGGCTGCCGCCGGCCGCGGCCCCGGCCGGCGCCTTGGCGCCGCCGCCGTTACGCTGCACCTGCGCCGAACCGTCCTCGGACGGGCCGGAATAGGTGAGGGCGGGCGCCTCGCTGTCGTCGATGCCCTTGGCGCGCAAGGTGCTGACCGGTTCCTTGGCTGGTGGCGTGGGCTCGGGCTCGGCGGTGTCGCCACCCAGCTCGGCCAGGCCCTCCGGGGTTTCCACCGGAGCCACCTCGACCTGCGGCGCCGGGACGGCCTCCACGCTGACGTTGAACAGGAAGCCGACCGACTCCTCCTTCATTCCGTCGAGCATGGCCATGAACATGTCGTAACCCTCGCGCTGGTACTCCACCAGCGGGTCGCGCTGAGCCATGGCGCGCAGCCCGATGCCCTCCTTGAGATAGTCCATCTCGTAGAGGTGCTCGCGCCACTTGCGGTCGATGACGTTGAGCAGCACGTTACGCTCGAGCTGGCGCATCGCACCCTCGCCGGCGATCTCTTCCAGCTCGGCTTCCCTTGCGGCATAAGCTCTTTCGGCGTCCTCGAGCAACGCCTCGAGCAGCTCCTCGCGGGTCAGGTCGTCGCGCTCGGACTCTTCGTCGGGGTGGGTCAGCGTCTCGTGGTCGATGCCGACCGGGTAGAGCGTCTTGAGCGCGGTCCACAGCGCATCGAGGTCCCAGTCCTCGGCGTAGCCCTCCGCCGTCGCGCCGTTGACGTAGGCGGTGATCACGTCACGGATCATGTCGGTGGCCTGGTCCTTGAGGTTCTCGCCCTCCAGGATGCGGCGGCGCTCGGCGTAGATCACCTTGCGCTGCTGGTTCATCACCTCGTCGTACTTGAGCACGTTCTTGCGCATCTCGAAGTTCTGCTGCTCGACCTGGGTCTGCGCGCTCTTGATGGCCCGAGTGACCATCTTGGCTTCGATGGGCACGTCGTCGGGCAGATTCAGCCGGGTCAGCAGACTCTCCAACGCGGCCCCGTTGAACCGGCGCATCAGCTCGTCGCCCAGCGACAGGTAGAACCGCGACTCCCCCGGGTCACCCTGACGGCCGGAACGGCCGCGCAACTGGTTGTCGATGCGCCGCGACTCGTGACGTTCGGTGCCCAGCACGTAGAGGCCGCCGGCCTCGACAACCTCCTTGGCCTCCTTGGCGGCCTCCTCTTTGACCTTGGGCAGCTCTTCGTGCCAGGCCGCCTCGTACTCCTCGGGCGTCTCGACGGGGTCGAGGCCGCGCTCACGCAACCTCTTGTCGGTCAGGAAGTCGACGTTGCCGCCCAGCACGATGTCGGTGCCGCGGCCCGCCATGTTGGTGGCCACCGTGATGCCGCCACGCCGGCCCGCCTCGGCGATGATGCCGGCCTCCTGCTCGTGGTATTTCGCGTTGAGCACGTTGTGCGGGATGCGCCGCTTCTGGAACTGGCGCGACAGGTACTCCGAGCGCTCCACGCTGGTGGTGCCGATCAGGACCGGCTGGCCCTTCTCGTAGCGCTCGGCGACGTCGTCGACCACCGCGATGTACTTGGCCTCTTCGGTCTTGTAGATCAGGTCGGACTGGTCGGTGCGGATCATCGGCTTGTTGGTCGGGATCGGAACCACGCCTAGTTTGTAGATCTCGTGCAGCTCGGCCGCCTCGGTCTGGGCGGTACCGGTCATGCCGGCCAGCTTGTCGTAGAGGCGGAAGTAGTTCTGCAGCGTAATGGTGGCCAGCGTCTGGTTCTCGGCCTTGATCTCGACGTGCTCCTTGGCCTCGATGGCCTGGTGCATGCCCTCGTTGTAGCGGCGGCCGATCAGCACACGGCCGGTGAACTCGTCGACGATGAGCACCTCGCCGTCGCGGACGATGTAGTCCTTGTCCCGGTTGAACAGCTCCTTGGCCTTCAGCGCGTTGTTCAGGTAGCTGACCAGCGGGGAATTGGCGGCCTCGTAGAGGTTGTCGATGCCCAGCTGGTCCTCGACGAACTCCACGCCCTTCTCGTGCACACCCACGGTGCGTTTGCGCAGGTCGACCTCGTAGTGGACGTCCTTTTCCATCAGCGGCGCGATGCGGGCGAACTCGGTGTACCAGTTGGACGCGCCGTCGGCCGGGCCGGAGATGATCAGCGGGGTACGGGCCTCGTCGATCAGGATGGAGTCGACCTCGTCGACGATGGCGAAGTTGTGCCCGCGCTGCACCAGGTCGTCCAGCGAGTGGGCCATGTTGTCGCGCAGGTAGTCGAAGCCGAACTCGTTGTTGGTGCCGTAGGTGATGTCGGCGTTGTAGGCGACCCGCCGCTCTTCGGGTGTCATCTGCGCCAGGATCACGCCGACTTCCAGGCCCAGGAAACGGTGCACCCGGCCCATCCACTCGCTGTCGCGTTTGGCGAGGTAGTCGTTGACGGTGACGACGTGCACGCCCTTGCCGGCCAGCGCGTTGAGGTAGGCCGGCAACACACAGGTCAGGGTCTTGCCCTCACCGGTCTTCATCTCGGCGACGTTGCCCAGGTGCAACGCGGCCGCGCCCATCACCTGGACGTCGAACGGGCGCTGGTCGAGCACCCGCCAGGCCGCCTCGCGGGCCACCGCGAACGCCTCGGGCAGCAGGTCCTCGAGTTCCTCTTCGCCCTCTTCCAGACGCTTCTTGAACTCGTCGGTCTTGGCCCTCAGCTCGGCGTCGGTGAGCTTCTCGACGTCGTCGGACAACGTGTTGACATAGTCAGCGACCTTCTTGAGGCGCTTGACCATGCGACCTTCACCGAGGCGCAGCAATCTGGACAGCACAGTGTTGTCCCCTTCGGGATGTTCCCCTGTAGATAGGAGTCTTCTTCTTTACGAGCGACCCCCATCGTAGGTGACGGGCTGCTGCGCGCCGCCGATCGTCAGGCCGAGCGCATCACGCCAGCCTGATCAGCCCGTAGTCGTAGGCGTGCCGGCGATACACCACCGAGGCCTGGTCGGTCTCCTTGTCCAGGAACAGGAAGAAGTCGTGGCCGACGAGTTCCATCTCGTAGAGCGCGTCGTCGACGGACATCGGCTTGGCCGGGTGTTCCTTGGTGCGCACCACCCGTCCCGGCGCGTGGTCGTTGTTCTCCACCTCGGCGCCGTCGTGCGCGTGCGGTTCGGCAGGCTCGGAGTCGAACGCCTTCTCCGACGGCGGGAGCACCGCGGTGGCCTCGGCCAGCGAGACGGGCGTCTTGTCGCCGTAGTGCACCTTGCGGCGATCCTTGCCCCGGCGCAGGCGGTTCTCCAGCTTGGCGACGGCGGATTCCAGGGCGGCGTAGAAGCTGTCGGCGCAGGCCTCCCCGCGTACTACCGGCCCGCGGCCGCGAGCGGTGATCTCCACGCGTTGGCATGCCTTGCGCTGGCGCCGGTTGCGCTCGTGGTCGAGTTCGACGTCGAACAGGTAGATGGTCCGGTCGAACCGCTCACAGCGGGCGAGCTTCTGTGAAACGTAGGTGCGGAAATGGTCGGGGATCTCGACGTTGCGGCCCTTGAACACGATCTCGGCGTTGGCCATCGGCTCGGGCTGGGCTTCGGTCCTGGCGTCGTTCTCAATTCCTGCCGGCTCAAGAACCTGCTCGGAATCCACGGAAAGCCTTGACATTCTTGACAACTCGTTTCTCTCGTCATTTCACACGCACCCTGCGTGTACGGCATTTGAATACGCGCCGACGGGGTAGGAACGGGTTCTCCGCAGGCTGCCCGCCGGAGCAAGAAGTCGAATACTCACCTCCTACCGCGGGTCCTGCTCAACTCGGCAATGTCGCGAACGTAAGTCGAGAATCTGGTGTCGACGTTAGCCCGTGTTCGCCTCCGCGTGCCACCCAATTCGCGGACTCTTTCCGAGTTCTTCATTGTTGGCTACGTCTCACGCCGCCGCGATGGCCAGCACGGCGGCCACCCTCACCCCGGCCGCCTGCAGCACCCGCACCGATTCGGCGGCGGTGGCGCCCGTGGTGACGACGTCGTCGACGACCAGCACTTCGCTTACCGGCGGGCGACCGCGCACCAGCACCCGGCCGGCGACATTGCGTTCCCGAGCCGAGGTGTCCAACCCCACCGAGTCCCGCACCAGCGCACGCATCCGCAGCACCGCGGCGACATCGATGTCCGGATTGCCGGCCACCGCCGTCCTGGCGATCCGGGCGACCGGATCGCCGCCGCGCCGCCGGGCCGCTGAGCGCCGCGTCGGCGCCGGCACCAGGGCCAACGGGAGGTCGACCATGCCCCAACACAACAGCCGGTGCACCGCGGTCGCAAGCGCGTACGCCAGCGGCGCCACCAGATCGCCGCGGCCACGCTCCTTGAGCGCCAGGATCGCCTGCCGCCGGGCACCGCGGTAGCGGCCCAGCGCAAACACCGCAACGCCGGGGTCCACCCGCGGGCTCACCACCAGCGGTTCGCCGGGCGACACCGACAACTCCCGCGCGCACGCGTCGCACCAGCGCACCGCGGGCTCACCACAACCGCCGCACTGCAGCGGCAACACGAGATCGAGCAGACCGGGCATGACCACAGTGTGGGCGGCGGCGGTGACATCGACGCTTGCCCGCAGCCGGACATCACAGCGACGGAGACCCACTTGTGACCAAACCCTGACCGACATGCGTACGCGCGCTTTCACTTTCACGCGTCGCGGCGACCCTACGATCACCAGCGACAGAGCAAATCTTCTAGCCGAGGTGTTGAGAAAGCGCGATGAGGGCGACAATAAGGTCTCTGCTCGTGGTGGTCGCTATCGCCACCACGGTGTTCGCCGGGCGCGCCGATCTGACGCTGATGGCGGTGAACCAGCCCTACCCGGAGATCGCCTCGGTGCTGCCCGCGCGCGGCGCGGTGGTGGGCGTCGCGCACCCGGTGGTGGTGACGTTGCGCGGTCCCGTCGCCGATCGGACAGCGGTGGAACGGACCCTGCGGGTCACGTCGGAGCCCGCGATGACCGGCAGGTTCGAGTGGCTCGACGTCAACGTCGTGCGATGGGTGCCCGACCGCTACTGGCCCGCGCACAGCACGGTGGCGCTGTCGGTGGGCGGCCTGCGCACCGACTTCAAGACCGGCCCTAAGGTCGTCGGCGTCGCCGACGTCGCCAACCACACCTTTACCGTCAGCATCGACGACGTCGCCGCCGGTCCCCCGCCCCCCGCCCTGCCGGCGCCGCATCACCGGCCGCACTGGGGCGAGTCGGGGATCCTGCCCGCCTCGATGGGCAGGCCGGAGTTCCCCACCCCGGTCGGCAACTACACCGTGCTGTCCAAAGACCGCTCGGTGATCATGGACTCGAGTTCGGTCGGCATTCCGGTCAACGACCCCGACGGCTACCGGCTACCGGTCGACTATGCGGTACGCATCACCGACCACGGGCTGTTCGTACACGCGGCGCCCTGGGCCGTCCAATCTATGGGCCTGGAGAACGTCAGCCACGGCTGCATCAGCCTGAGCCCCGCCGACGCCGAGTGGTACTTCGACACCGTGCACGTCGGAGACCCGGTGATCGTGCAGGCCGGAGTCGCGGTCGACCGCAGCGACAAAGAGGTGGACATCCAGCCCTCGACGCTCAACCCCAACCGGCCGCCCAGCTAGAACCGTTCGGACAGCACAAGGGGCGCCGACGACCGACGCGGATTAATTGGGCGAACCACCGGTATCCTGACATGCGGCGTCAGCTACCGAGGGGAGCGGCAAATGGCGACGACGTTGGAATTGGAACTCGAGGCGCTGGGTCGGGCGCGGCCCGCGTTGGCTGCATTGGGCAGCTCGCTGAGGTCGCTTGCCCAGGCCCCGCAGATGAGCGCGACCGCGGATCCGGGCGCTGATTCGCCGTCGCTGGTGGCGGCTCGAGCGGTGAGCAGCCAAACCATTCCTGCGGTGCAGGGGATAATCGCGGACCGGTTCACCGAAGTCGGGGACCTCATCGACATGGCGAGGACGAAGTTCGCCGAGTCCGATCAAACGTTGACAACGGCGATCACCGCCGCCGGCTCCTTACTTCCGCCGAGCCGGTGACCGCCGCGGCGGGCAGCGGCGTCGCGATGGCGAGGAGGGCGCGTTGGTAACCCGCACGCAAATCGACCACGCCAATCCGCAGACCGTGCTGGGCATCGTCAACTCCTGGAAGAACTACGCCAAGGACTTGCTCAGCCGGGCCGACACCTACCGGCAGACCGTAACCCTGCCGGGTGGGCAGCCGTGGTCGGGCGCGACCCGCGACGCGGCGGTCGCGATGGCCGGCAACGACTACACGGCGATCGACCACATGTGCCAGGCGATCGACGCCATGTCCGACACCGCGGCCAACGGCATCAACTTCACCGTCATCCCCAACCTCAACGCGGTCCGCAACAAGATCACCGAGGCGGAGAACAACGGCTTTCACGTCAACGACGATCTGTCGGTCACCGACACCAGGCAGCACAGCGGCGACACCCCCGATCCGGTCCGAACGCAGGACCGCGACAACTACGAGCGTGACATCAAGGCGCTGGCCCAAAAGTGGTGGGACGCCGATCAGGCCGTGGCCGACCAGATCAATAAAGACAAGCAGGGGCTGGCGGCCAATTTCAGCGGCGGCCACATCGCCGAGTCCCCGGATCAGGCCGAGGCCGACGTCCGGGCGGCGCTGTCCGGCAACCAATCCGCGGCTACCCGGGTCAACGCCATTCTGGATTCGATCACCCCGGATCAGCTGGCCGGGAAGGTGCCGCTGACCCCGGCGCAGGCGTCGGTGTTGAGCCAGTTACAGGCCCAAGAGCACGGCATGTCCAAGGATGCGCTGAACGCCACCGAGAAGAAGCTCGGCGATCAAAGCCGGATGATCCCGAATTCGTGGCAGCTGATGAACAACGGAAATCTCCGCTTCCCGAAGACTCCGCTGACCGTCGGCGCCAAGGAGGGGGCGGACATGATGACCGGCGGGTTCGCGCAACTGCCCAGCAGCATCCAGCAGGTGCTGAAGTCGCAACCGGGTGGCGAGGAACGATCCAAAGCGCCGTCGTGGTCGTTTTCGGGGTCGGACTGGGCGCTCACGTCTGCCACGGCCGTGAAAACCGCTGCCAACGATGCCGCGAGCCGGGCGTTCCTCTCCTCCCCGGGCTCGGGTCCGGGCAAGGCGGATCCCGGCATGTTGAAGTGGTTCGAGAACCCCAAGATCGGTGATTTCGAGATCAGGGGTTTCACTCGTGCCAACGGGCTGCTTGCCGCAGCATTCGCGGTACCCGCCGCGATCGGCGACGTCAACGGCGAGGATCACAACTCGATTCCGGAGGCGATAACCCGCGAGGCGGGGGGCGCCGCCATCGGCATCGGCGCGGCGGTGCTGGCGGATATGGCCACGGGTGCGGCGGTCGGAACCTTGATTCCGGTCCCGGGCGTAGGAACCGCAGCCGGGCTGGTGGCGGGAGCCGTAGTCGGTGGCTTGGCTGCAACGGGAGGATCGAAATTGATCGGCCACGCCTGGCATTCCCTGTTCGATTAGAACGCGGCGACAATGAAATTCGACGAGTATGTGAAACGTTCCGGTATCGCCTTGACCGGTGTCGGCCAATTCCCCGGGTTCGTGGTGGAAATAGGTATGCCGGCGGGGTGGGAACCCGAGCGCTCCGCTCCCGGTCTGCGGTTGTGGTGTCACGCCGACGAGAAAGCCGGCGGATCGTTCTGCGCCAACGCCGTGTTGACCACCCACATTGCAGCCGCGGACCTCGATGAGGAGGAGGTGTTCGCAATGCTCGCCGACGAGCAGATGCAATCGGTACCGGGGTGTGAAGAACAGCATCGCGACGTCGCTTCAGCCGACGACGGCATCGGCATTCATGGGCTGCTTGCCCTGCAGATCCCTGCTCATGAGTTCGGCGCGATCGAAAGTGTCTCCCGATCCCGAATCATCAAATACGGACCGGAAACAATGATCGCGCAATTGACTGTGACGGCGCTACTGACCTCGGCGGTAAACCACGACGCTTTCTGGATGACCGTCCGCCCGGGTGCCGCGCCCGCCGGTGTGATTGTGCAAACGCACTCCTCCGGCGGGCAGTGATGACCATGCCTGAGGAGGCACGAATGTCGGGCATCGGGCGGAAACGCCGCTGGGGGATAGTGTTCTTCTACCTCTTCGGCGCAATGCTGTTACTGCTGACGTTGTGGGGTGCGCTGACCGGATTCCCCTGGTACGAATGTCTGCTCCTATCCTGTACAGCTGCCCTGTTCTTGATCGGGCCCCGTCGATTGATCATTCGGGCCGGGATCAAACGAATCGGCGAGAAAATCGTGTGCAGGTACATTCCGGTGTACGAGGGATACGCATATTTCGGGTGCGTTCTGCTACCGGGATTTGGGATCGGAGGCATTGCCGAGGGGCGCGCGTCTCACAATATCGCGTTCACAGTGGGCGGCGTTGTTCTGCTAGCCCTGGCCATGTTGCTGATGTTCGGCGCGGTAATGATGTGGCAACGAAGCTTTCTTTGCATTACCCCAACGACATTGCGGGTTCGCGCTTTTGTCATCGGTGTGGGTGCGGATGCGCGTGTCATGATCGAAATCCCCCGCGAACATATCCAGTCCATCGAGCCCAAAGGCGTGACAAATGGGTACGGCATCCAGGTCGAGGTTGCCTACCGGATTGCCGGCGTCGGCGAAACTACCAAGACCATCGATATCGGCCCGCAGGTCAGCGTTGAACCGGAGAATCTGCTCGACGGCCTGACGATCTGGAGCCGCGGCGAAGGTGCCGATTCTGCGGAATTCATGGATCGGATCGAGCGAACCCTGCGCGGTGCGCCCACCGGGCGCGCACGGGTCGACGGGTGAAATGGCAGGGGCGAACCGCGAACACATCGGCGCCGTCGACCTGATCGATCTGGCTCAGATTTGCGATGCCGAGGGTCTCGACGGATTGCCCTACCCGTTCGCGGAAACTGGGCGCCCCGGCCGCCATACGGCCAATCCGCAAGAGCCGCAGATGTTTTCGCATCGAATCGGCGATGACGATCTGCGCGCCATCCGCCGGTGGGCCCAGGCCTACGCTCGCGCCGACATCTGGGTCGAGTGCCGGGTGCTCTACCGTGCCACCGAGGCCGGAGACATTCCCGACACTCGCATATCGGCGTTGCGCGCCGACCAGTTGGGGTTCTGCGCGGTGCAGCGCCCGCACGAGGACGTGGTCAACGTCTATGAGCTCTCGCCGTACGAATTGGGGTCGGCCGTCGCCGACTCGGTGCCGCTGATCGGGCCTGGCGGCCATTTGCGAATATCCGTGCCCAAGTATGTCGGTTAATTCGCCACACCCACCGGCATCAATCCCACCGCCGACTACGACGAGGACTTCTCCGTCTTGCAACCGGTGACATCGCGAACCGCGGCCGTCACCACCGTTCCGGACGCGCGAGTTGCTTTGATGGATCGCATCGAACAAATCCTGCGCGACCGGTCAACCACGTGGACCCAATGAAGGACAGAGATTCGGTTCCGTGCGCCACGAGTATCCTTGGCCAGCGGCGAGCGCAGTTTCGTGGCGGGGAAGGGGGGGACGTGAGCGAAGCCCCTGCCAACCGTCGCTTAGGCGGCGCTCTGCGTTACGTCATCGGCGCGGGGGTCGGCGTGCTCGCACTATCGGCAGTCCTTGCCGGATCCCCCCTGGTATCAGTGGCTACCCGTTTTCTGCGTCGCCGTTGTCATCGTCGTCAGTGGCCGGGGACGTCCACTTCGGCCGCGGATCGCACGGTCGGGCGACGAAATCGTGTGCCGCTATTCTCCCCTGTACGAGGGCGTCACCTATATCGCAGGCCTGCTGCTGCCAGCATTCGGGGCCGCATCCTTGGGCGCTGGATTCGCGGACCACAACCCGCCATTCGTGATTGGCGGCGTGGTCATCTTCGCCGGGGCGGCCTTGACGATGTTCTTCGTCCTACTAATGTGGCGGCGATGCGTCCTGTACATCAACCCGACGACGCTGCGGGTGCGGGCAGCCGTCATCGGAAAGGATGCGCACGGGCTGGCCGAGATCCGGCGTGACCATGTCCAGACGATCCAGCCCCGGCGAGTACCAAGGACTTTCGGCTTCCAGGTGGAGATTACCTATCGCACTGCGGGCGCCACTGCCGCGACCAAGACCGTCCGGCTCGGCCCGCAGGCAGCGCAGGTCACCGTCGAACCAGTCAATCTGCTCAACGCGTTGACGGCCTGGAAAGAAGGCGCCCACACCGATCCGAGTCAGCAGATGGATCGGGTCGAACATGCTCTGCGCGAACGCGCAACTTGATCGACGTGGCGGGAAGATGAAGAGATGCCAGCGGTAAGCCGCGAACACATCGGCGGCATCGACATCTCCGATCTGGCCCGGATATGCGATGTCCTAGGCCTCGACGGACTGCCCTACCCGTTCGCGGAGACCGGACGCCCGGGCCTGCAAGTATCCAATCCACCAGAGCCACACCGGTTTTCGGACCGGCCCGCCGACGGCGACCTGCGTGGCTTCCACCGGTGGATACAGGCCTACACTCGCGCCGACATCTGGGTCGAGTGCCGGGTGCTCTACCGTGCCACCGAGGCCGGAGACATTCCCGACACTCGCATATCGGCGTTGCGCGCCGACCAGTTGGGATTCTGCGCGGTGCAGCGCCCCGACCTGGATGTGGTGGACGTGTATGAGCTCGCGCCCTACGACCTGGGGGCCGCCATTGCCAACTCGGTGCCGCTGATCGGCCCCGGTCGACACTCGCAAATCACCATTCCCAAGTACGTCGACTACTTCGCCGATTCCACCACCGCCGATGCCGACACCGCGGACGACGACTACACGTTCTCAGTCCTGGAACCCGTCACGTCCCGGAGCGCGACCGTCACTGTCCCGGACGCAGGAGTAGCAGCCGTGGGCACCATCCAGTCACATTGGGAACCCGCCCGCTCCTGGGGCATGGACTGGGCCAAGAGCCTCGTCGCCTGGGTGCAGATCAGCGACGACGGCGACTACGTCTACGTACCGGACTTCAGCCACGCGGTACCCGCCACCGAACGCAAACTCGCCGACCGTATCGACGACCTGATCGCCGCGGACGTCGCCGTCCTACGCCGGCGGCGCGGAATCACCTAGCGCCTAGTTGACCCCGCCGCCCGCGCACACCGGCACCGCCGTCCGCGACCCGGCCAGCACCGCCGGGATGGGCGCGGTCGGTTCCGGCGGCGGCGGCCCGGGCAGCACCACCGGGGCGGCGGTGGCAGCCAGCGAGGGCGGCGGAGCGGTCGGTGCGCCCTTGCCGGTACCGGCGGCCTGGATCAGCGGTGCGGCAGGCACGACATCCGCCGGCAGGGCACCCGCGCCCGCACCCGCAACCGGCACGACAGGCGCGACCGGCACCACCGGGGCGACCGGCACCACGGGGGCGACCGGCACCACCGGAGCGACCGGTGCAACCGGCACCACCGGAGCAACCGGCACCGGCCCGGGCAAGACCACGGGTGCAGCCAACGGCACCAGCGGAGCCGCGAACTGCTCGAGGCACGACCCCCCGCCGCCGGTGGGCCGGGGCGCGGCCGCCGCACTCGGGCTCAATGCCAGCACAGCTCCGAAGACGCCCGCGCCGGCAAAGAGCGCAACGCAGAATCGATCCCTTATCAGCAACGCGACCCCGTCCATCCCGATTCATTGCCCCCGCAATTAACTGACAACCGGGAACCGTATACGCGCGCCGAATTCCCGCCTAGAGCGGTGACCTGTCGGATATCGAACCGATACGCCACACCTGCCGTGCCGTTACGGTTGCTCTCCCAAAGGGTGATGTCCCAGCCGATTTCGGGTGGAAAGCGCCTCTCCGGGCGCCCGGCGACGAGCTGGCGAATTGCCGGCCGTGATTGCGCACCAGCAAATTCCGGCATCGAATTACATAACCGTAATTTACATCAATGTAATTCGAGCGCGAGTTAGTCGGAACCCCACCACAGCGAAGGCCAACTGAAATCGCGCACACCCTGGCTGAGCCGGGTGATCAGGTTCTCCAGGGCCGGCAGCGACAACTCCATCCGCCACTCCGGCAGCAGGCCGGACACCTGCACCGCGCCCGGGGTGAGCTCGACGCCGGTGATCATCAGCCCGTGCGGCAACTCCGGCAACGGCACCTGATAGGCCGGCGTGCGCTGCGGCAGCCGCCACCTACGCTGCCCCGCCACCAGCGCCCGCGGACGCAACCACAACGTCGACCCGGTCACGTCGGCATCGATCTCCAGACCACCCCAACTCGGCCGGCGCGCCCAGCGCAGTCGCGCCGTACCGTCGTCGCCCATCTCGCTGTCCAACTGGGGCGCCGCCTGCCGCAACACGTCGTCGAAGATGTCCTTGGCCAACTCGGTGGACAACTCCGTCGGCGCCGCCACCACCAGCGGCGGCACCCCGGGACGGATGTGCACATTGCGCAGCACGGCGACGGCGCTCTGCAAATGGTGCTCGTCCCACCGGATATCGCGCGCGGCCACCCGAACCTCGCCCAGCTGACCGACCGGCAGGCCCTGCGGGTCCAACGCGGACTCCAACTCGGTGACGGTCAGCGTCACATCGTGCTCACCGATGCGCACCGTGACTTCCTTGCCGACGAGCAACTGCTGCAATGTGGCGAACAACGTCCGGTACGGCACCGACGCCGCCTGGGCGGCCCCCGCGCTCACCGACGAGAACCACAGCGAGGCCAGCGCGTCCAGCGCACGCAGCGGGTCATCCCAGCGCAGAAACGGAACCTTCGGCGACATCGGCAAGCGCCTCCTCTGTGCGAGGGTAACCGCCGCGCTCAGCCGGGCAATACCGGTGCCGCGCCGCCGATCATCAGCCCGGCCACCTCCGACCAGCCCTGCTGATTCTCGGCGGCCGCCGCCGAATACATCAGCACCCCTTGCGGACCGGCGACGTACACCGTGGACGGGTTCGCCGCGATCGCGAACAACGGAATCTGCAGGCCACGCGACGGCGCGTCGGAATTGACCCCGTCGAGGTTCACATAGGAGACCGGATGCGTGGCGTCGTTGCGGGTCACCACCACGTCGTCACCGGTGCGCCAGTACAACGACACCACCGAGGTGCCCAGCCCGAAGCCCAGCCGCCGCGGGTAGGTCAGCGCGAACTGCCCGGCCTGCGTCTGTTCGACGCCGGCCAGGATCACCTGTCCCCCAATCACCATCGCCGCCCGCGTCCCGTCCCGGGACAGCTGCAGGTCGGTGATCGGGCCGGGGAAACGACTCGAGACGGCGGTCGAATCCACCGGGATGCGCGCCGGCTGACCCGATGCCGGCTCCGGGATCGCCCGCAGCACGTTGTTGGCGTCGACCACCACCCAGACCGCGTCGTCCAGCGACCAACTCGGCCGCGACAAGTTGTGCCCGTCGGCGGACTGTACCGCCTCGCCGCCCACATCCCCGATCCACAACGACGCCGCCATGTCCGGGGCGCCGCGACGCAACGTCACCACTGAGGCCACCTGCCGGCCGTTGCGGGACAGCGCGGCCCCGGTCTGGTCCCCCATCCGCCCGAACGCACCGGGCACCGTGGTGATCTGCTGACCGTCCAGCCCCACCAGCGACCCGTTGACCAAGGCGTGCAGGCCCGCGCCGGCACCGTCGGCCACCCCGGGGTCGGTGGCCGCGACATCGGAGGTGGTCCAGCCCTCGGCGAAGCGGTCTTCGAGCGGGGCGCCGTCGGCGTTGATCACATACGGTCCGCGGATATCGGCGCGCGCCAGCGTCCAAATGATCTGCGCGGCAAGCAATTGCCGGCTGTGCGGGTCGGTAGTGGCCAGCTTTTCCAGGTCGACGCGGGCGCCGCCGTACCCCTTGCCGACGCCGCTCTTGCCGCCGTCGGCGCGGGTCACCGGGCCGCGCAGCCGCAGCGGCGGGGCCAGCAGGTTGCGCACCGTGTGCGCCATCTCCGGGCGGGGCCCGGCCAACAACTTGGACACCAACTCGGTGGCCAGCTGGTCGTGGTCGGACACCGCGACGTAGCGCGGATCGGGCGCCACGGTCTTGCCGGTCGGGTCGGCGAAATAGAGCGTGTTGCGTTTGTAGGTGGCCTGGAACTGCTGCCAGTCCAGAAAGACCCCGTTGGGCAGTTTGTCGATGCGCCAGCCGCCGGAGGTCTTGACCAACTCGATCGGGCCCGGATCGGGCAATTGCCCCTCCGCCGTCTCGAAGACGCCCACGTCGGACAGCGAACCCAGGATGTCGGCCCGCATAGTGGCCGAAACACGCTCGGAGCCACGGGTTTCCACGAACACCACATGGTCGATGAGCAGGGCGCTACCGGCGTCGTCCCAGCCGTTGGAGGCCGACTGGGTGAGGAACTGCCGCGCCGCCAGATGCCGGTTGGCCGGGTCGGCGGTGGCCTTGAGGAATTCCCGCAGCAGCACGTCGGGATCCATGCCGGGGGTCGGCTTGGGCAGGTTCGACGGCGCCGGCCGGTCCACGGTGCCGATCGCCTGTGGGGCCGACGAGCTCGGCACGCTCGCGCAGCCGGCCAGCAGGCCGGCCGCCAGCAGCAGAACAAAAAGCTTGCGCAGCAACATCATCCGCTCCGGTCGGCGTGCTCGCGGTGCCGGGTGAGGGGCTGCGGGCCGGTCGGGGTCAACGGCTGCGGACCGGACTGGGCGGCGGACGGCGGGATGGGTTTCATCGGCAGCGGACTGGTGGTCACCTTGTGCCCGCGCACCAGCGGAAGGGTCAGCCGGAAGCACGCGCCCTCGCCCGGTTCGCCCCAGGCCTCCAGCCGGCCCTGGTGCAGCCGCGCGTCCTCGATGCTGATCGCCAGCCCCAGGCCGGTACCGCCGGAACGCCGCACCCGCGACGGGTCCGACCGCCAGAACCGGCTGAACACCAGCTTCTCCTCACCCGGCCGCAACCCGACACCGTAGTCGCGCACGGTGACCGCGACCGTGTCCTCGTCGGCGGCCATCCGGATCCGCACCGGCTTGTGCTCGGCGTGGTCGATCGCGTTGGCGATCAGGTTGCGCAGGATGCGCTCCACCCGGCGCGCATCGACCTCGGCGATCACCTCCTCGGTCGGCATATCCACCAGCAACTCGATGCCGGCCTCCTCGGCGAGGTGACCGACATTGCCCAGCGCGCTGTTGACGGTGGTGCGCAGATCGACCGCCTCCACCGACAGTTCGGCCACCCCGGCGTCGTGGCGGGAGATCTCCAGCAGGTCGTTGAGCAGGCTCTCGAACCGGTCCAGCTCGTTGACCATCAACTCGGTGGAGCGGCGCAGCGCCGGGTCCAGGTCGGCGCTGTGGTCGTAGATCAGGTCCGCGGCCATCCGCACCGTGGTCAGCGGCGTGCGCAACTCGTGGCTGACGTCGGAGGTGAAGCGGCGCTGCAGGTTACCGAACTCCTCGAGCTGGGTGATCTGCCGCGACAAGCTCTCGGCCATGTCGTTGAACGACACCGCCAGCCGCGCCATGTCGTCCTCACCGCGCACCGGCATCCGCTCGGACAGGTGGCCTTCGGCGAACCGCTCGGCGATCCGCGACGCCGACCGCACCGGGTTCACCACCTGCCGCGAGACCAGCAGCGCGATCCCGGCCAGCAGCAACAGCAGCACCAGCCCGCCGGTGGCCATCGTGCTGCGCACCAGGGTGATGGTGGCCTGCTCGTTGGCCAGCGGGAAGATCAGGTACAGCTCCAGGTTGGCCACCCGCGACGACGTCGGCGAGCCGACGATCAGTGCCGGCCCGGAGAAGCCCTCGGTGTGCACGGTGGCGTACTGGTAAGCCGCCTGCCCCGCCTTGACGAACCCGCGCAGCGCACTGGGCACCTGGTCCACCGGCCCGGCGGTGGAGGCCGCCCGCGGTCCGTCGCCGCCCGCGGTCCGTCGCCGCCCGCGGTCCGTCGCCGGGCACCATCAGTACCGCGTCGAACGCACCGGCCAGGCCGGCACCGGAGGCGGGATCGGTCTTCGACGTCAGCGTGTTGCGGGCCAACTGCAGGCTGCTGTCCAGCGAGCGGGTCTCCTCGCCGTTGACTATCCCGCTGACGGTGTTGCGGGCCCGCTCGATCTGGTCGATTGCGGCCTTGACCTTGATGTCGAGCACCCGGTTGGTGACCTGACTGGTCAGCACGAAACCCAACGCCAGGATCACCGCCAGTGACAGCCCCAGGGTCAGCGCGACCACCCGCAACTGCAGCGACCTGCGCCAAATGACCGCGACCGCACGGCTCAGCGCGCTCAACCCGCGCGGCAAAGGGCCGGATCGACCCCAGCGGCCTCGACTACGTCGTGGAGAGCGCCATATCAATGCCGCCACTCCTCAGCATCGGATCACGGAGGTCCGGCCTTGTAACCCACTCCCTCGAACGGTGAGAACCACGGTCGGGTTCTCCGGGTCTTTCTCGACCTTGGCGCGCAGGCGCTGGACGTGCACGTTCACCAGGCGGGTGTCCGCCGGGTGCCGGTATCCCCACACCTGTTCGAGCAGCACATCACGAGTAAACACCTGGCGGGGTTTGCGCGCCAACGCGACCAGCAGGTCGAACTCGAGCGGCGTCAGCGAGATCTGCTCGCCGTTGCGGGTGACCTTGTGCGCCGGCACGTCGATGTCGACGTCGGCGATGGACAGCATCTCGGCGGGCTCGTCGTCGTTGCGGCGCAGCCGCGCCCGCACCCGCGCCACCAGCTCCTTGGGCTTGAACGGCTTCATGATGTAGTCGTCGGCACCCGACTCCAGGCCCAGCACCACGTCGACGGTGTCGGTCTTGGCGGTCAGCATGACGATCGGGACACCCGAATCGGCGCGCAACACCCGGCAGACGTCGATGCCGTTCATGCCGGGCAGCATCAAGTCCAGCAGCACCAGGTCGGGCCGCAGCTCGCGGACCGCGGTCAGGGCCTGGGTACCGTCGCCGATGACGGCGGTGTCGAAACCCTCCCCACGCAACACGATGGTGAGCATCTCGGCGAGCGAAGCGTCGTCGTCGACAACCAGAATCCTTTGCCTCATGGCCTCCATGGTGTCACCAGTTCCGGACAAACCCCGGACACCACGCGCGTGTTTCTTGATTGATCACCGCAAAACGCACCGAAATTGTGCTATTCAGCCCTCAGCGTGACGGCCAGCGCGCCCGGATCGACGTCCGCGCCGACCACGAGCCACCGTCCGCACCACTGCCCGGCGGCCAGCTCTTCGTACACCGCGCCGGTGCGGCGCTGCAGTCCGTCGTCGCGTTCGTAGCTGTCCCGCGCCCGGCCCGGATCGCTGTCCGCCCGGCTGCGGGCCCGCTGCCCGGCGAGTTCGGACGGCACCGCGAGCAGGATCTGCCAGTCCGGGACGGGCAGCCCCAGCCGCTCGTATTCCAGGCGGCGCACCCAACTCACCGCCGCGCCCGACGCGTCCTGACGCAGCCGCGCCGCGCTGTAGGCGGCGTTGGAGGCAACATAACGATCCAGGATCAGCACGTCGTGCTGGTGGCGCAGCCGCTCGAGATCCGGCGCCGCCCCGGCCCGGTCCAGCGCGAACAGCGTCGCCATCGCATACACCGAGTCGGCGAGGTCGCCATGTTGGCCGTGCAACGCCTCGGCGGCCAGGTCCGCGGTGATCGACTGCCCGTAGCGCGGAAAAGCCAGCGTGGCCACCGACCTGCCGTCCGCCTCGATCGAGGCCTTCAGCCCGTCGGTCAACGTCCGCTTGCCGGAGCCGTCGACACCCTCGATCGCGATCAGCATGGCCGGCGTCCGGCGAACCCGGCGACCCCGGCGAACCCGGCGACCCCGGCGTACCCGGCGTACCCGGCAGCCGTCACGCTGGCGTGACGCTCGGCGCTGCGTGCCACGCTGGCGTGACGCTCGGCGGGAAGGCGGGGTCCGGCGGGACTCAGTAGCGGTAGTGGTCCGGCTTGTACGGGCCCTCGACGTCGACGCCCAGGTACTCGGCCTGCTCCTTGGTCAGCTTGGTCAGCTTGCCACCCAGCGCCTCGACGTGGATGCGGGCCACCTTCTCGTCGAGGTGCTTGGGCAGCCGGTACACCTCGTTGTCGTACTCGTCGTTCTTGGTCCACAGCTCGATCTGCGCGATCGTCTGGTTGGCGAAGCTGTTGCTCATCACGAACGACGGGTGCCCGGTGGCATTGCCCAGGTTCAGCAGCCGGCCCTCGGACAGCACGATGATCGAGCGGCCGGTGTCACCGAAGGTCCACAGGTCGACCTGCGGCTTGATGTTCAGCTTGGTCGCACCGGAGCGCTCCAGCGCCGCCATGTCGATCTCATTGTCGAAGTGGCCGATGTTGCCCAGGATGGCGTGATCCTTCATCGCCTTCATGTGCTCGAGGGAGATGATGTCCTTGTTGCCGGTGGAGGTGATCACGATGTCGGCGTTGGCGATCGCGTCCTCGACGGTCACCACGTCGTAGCCCTCCATCAGCGCCTGCAAGGCATTGATGGGGTCGATCTCGGTCACCGAGACGCGCGCACCCTGGCCCTTGGCGGCCTCCGCACAGCCCTTGCCGACGTCGCCGAAGCCACAGATCAGCACGTTCTTGCCGCCGATCAGCGCGTCGGTGCCGCGGTTGATGCCGTCGAGCAGCGAGTGCCGGGTGCCGTACTTGTTGTCGAACTTGGACTTGGTGACCGAGTCGTTGACGTTGATCGCCGGGAAGGCCAGGTCGCCGGCGGCGGCGAACTGATACAGCCGCAGCACACCTGTGGTGGTCTCCTCGGTGACACCCTTGACCGACTCGGCGATCCTGGTCCACTTGGTCTTATCGGTCTCGAAGCGGTTGCGCAGCACGCTGAGGAAGACCTTCCACTCCGCGGAGTCGTCCTCCTCGGCGGGGGGGCACCACCCCGGCCTTCTCGTACTGCATGCCGCGCAACACCATCATGGTGGCGTCGCCGCCGTCGTCCAGGATCATGTTCGCCGGCTCACCCTCCCAGGTGAGCATCTGCTCGGCGCACCACCAGTATTCCTCGAGCGTCTCGCCCTTCCAGGCGAACACCGGCACACCCTTGGGCTCCTCGGGGGTGCCGTGCTTGCCGACGACGACCGCCGCCGCCGCGTGGTCCTGAGTGGAGAAGATGTTGCACGACGCCCATCGGACCTCGGCACCGAGGCTGGTCAGGGTTTCGATCAGCACCGCGGTCTGCACGGTCATGTGCAGCGAACCCGAGATCCGGGCCCCCCTTCAGCGGCTGCACCTCGGCGTACTCGCGGCGCAGCGACATCAGACCGGGCATCTCGTACTCGGCCAGGTCGAGTTCCTTGCGCCCGAACTCCGCCAGCGAGAGGTCAGCGACCTTGAAGTCGATGCCGTTGAGCACGTCGGGAGTCAGCGAATTTCCGGGGGCCATGGTCGTAATACATCCTTCTCGGGGTTCTTCGGGTTCTTGAGGCGTCTGTGGTCAAAACGGAGCCGGGCGGCTAGCAGCGCCTCGGATTGCTCCTCAGCCACTGTAGCCGCCCGGTTCGGACGCGCCGGACGCTAGGGGACGTTCACCACCCCGTGCCGCTCCGCGAACGGCGCCATCAGCCGGGCCAGGTCCGCGGCGACGTCGTGGTCGGATTCCGGCGGCATGGGCACGTAGCTCAAGCACAACCGGACGATCGCCCGCGACAGGACGTTGGCGTCGTCGTCGCTGGTCGCCAGCCAGGTCTGGGTGAAGGCCGTCGCCAACCGCGCCGAGGCGCGGTTGATGATGGGCGCGCTGTCGGTGGTGATCAGCTGCAGCAGGTCGGGCTTGGCCACCCCGGACAGCAGCGACTGCACCAGCGGGTCGGCGGCCGACTCGGCGAAGAAGGCCCGAAAACCCTGCAGGAACGACTCGTAGATGTTGCCGATGTTGGCGTCCAGCGCCGTCCTGACGGTGTCGACCAGCCGGTCGGCCAGGCGCAGCGCGTAGCCCTGAGCCAGGCCCTGGCGGGAGCCGAACTCGTTGTAGATGGTCTGCCGGCTGATGCCGGCGGCCCTGGCCACGTCCGAGAGCGTGATCGCCGACCAGTCGCGAGTCAGCAGCAGGTCCCGCATCGCGTCGAGAACCGAATCACGTAGCAGGGCCCGGGACGCCTCCGCGTAAGGAATTCGCTTCACAGGCGCGACAGTAGCCGTTTTCGGCACGAAGTTGGTGCCGATCATGACCGGGCCACCTCCACCATCACGAAGTCCGCCTTGGCCGCACCGCAGTCCGGGCAGCTCCAGTCCTCCGGGATGTCCGCCCAGCGGGTGCCGGGCGCGATGCCGTCCTCCGGCCAGCCCAGCTCCTCGTCGTACTCGAACCCGCACTGGACGCACTGGTAGAGCTTGTAGTCATTCATCGGAGTTCTAACCTTCTGGACGAGTTCGAAATCGGGCTTCTCGCGGACGGCGCAGTCCGGACAACACCAGTCTTCGGGGATCTGGTCCCAGCCGGTTCCGGCCGGAAATCCTTCTCGGGCATCGCCTTTGGCCTCGTCGTAGACGTACTCGCAGACGGGGCACCGGTACGCGGCCGTCATGCTCGGGCCGTTTCGGTGGCGCCGTACTTCGCGTACAGCTTCCGGCGCAACCTCGGCTGCACGTTGACCTTGGTGATGTCGCCGTCGTAGTGCGCGAGCACCCGGTGGTCCATCACCTTGCGCCACAGCGGCGGGAAGTAGGTCAGCGAGATCATCGAGGCGTAACCGCTGGGCAGGTTCGGCGAACCCGCCATGCTGCGCAGCGTCTGGTAGCGCCGGGTGGGATTGGCGTGGTGATCGCTGTGCCGCTGCAGGTGGTACAGGAACAGGTTGGTCACGATGTGGTCGGAGTTCCAGCTGTGCACCGGGGCGCAGCGTTCGTAGCGGCCGTTAGCGTTGCGCTGCCGCAGCAGGCCGTAGTGCTCGAGGTAGTTGACGGCTTCGAGCAGGCTGAAGCCGAAGACGGCCTGGATGGCCAGGAACGGGACCACGCCGACACCGAAGGCCGCGATCAGCGCGCCGAACAGCACCACCGTCATCATCCAGGCGTTGAGCACGTCGTTGCCCAGGTAGGTGCGCGGGTCCCAGGGGCTCTTGCCGAGCCGGCGGATCCGCTGCGCCTCGAGGTGAACCGACGAGCGGGCGCTGCCGATGACACTGCGCGGCAGGAATTCCCAGAAGGTCTCGCCGAACCGGGACGACGCCGGGTCCTCCGGAGTGGAGACGCGGACGTGGTGGCCCCGGTTGTGCTCGATGTAGAAGTGGCCGTAGGCCGTCTGCGCCAGCGTGATCTTGGACAGCCAGCGCTCTAGCGAGTCCTTCTTGTGCCCCATCTCGTGCGCGGTGTTGATGCCGACGCCACCGAGCACGCCGACCGAAAGGGCCACGCCGATCTTGCCGAACCAGCCCAATCCACCCTCGAAGCCCAGCCAGCTGAGGTTGGAGGCGGTGAACAGGTAGGCGCCCAGCACCACGCTGGCGTACTGGAACGGAATGTAGATGTAGGTGCAGTAGCGGTAGTACTTGTCGTTCTCCAGCCGCTCCATCACCTCGTCGGGCGGGTTCTGGCCGTCCGGGCCGAAGAACCGGTCCAGCGCCGGCAACAGGATGTAGAGCAGGATCGGGCCGATCCACAGCGGCACCTGGGCCGTGGTCTGCCAGCCGAGCCGGTTGAACGCCCAGACCAGCGGCAGCATCACGAACAGCGCGGTGGGGGCGATCAGGCCCATCAGCCACAGGTAACGCTTCTTGTCGCGCCATTCGATCGTGGTCTCGATGGTTTCCGTCGTATCCGTCGTCATATGCCAAACCTCCTTGTGAGTCACACCACCTTGAGATTGGACAATACGATAGGTTGCGTCTCCTGTCTAGACACATAGCCACGTTTTGTAAACCAGATATTCAAATCTGTGAGTTGTGTCTACTCGACCTGCGCCACCGGCCGCCGTCCCTGCACCGAATGCCGGCGCCCGTAGCCGAAATATATGGCCGCGCCGAGCACCAACCAGACGCCGAACCGGACCCAGGTCAGCGCGGTGAGGTTGAGCATCAGCCACAGGCAGGCGCACACCGAGGCGATCGGCAGCAGCGGCACCCACGGCGCCTTGAACCCGCGCTCCAGGTCGGGACGGGTCCGGCGCAGCACGATGACACCGGCCGACACCAGCACGAAGGCGAACAACGTACCGACGTTGACCATCTCCTCGAGCTTGTCGATCGGGAACGCCGACGCCGTCGCGGCTATCACGACCGCCACCAGCACGGTGATGCGTACCGGAGTGCCCCGGGCGCCGGTCTTGGCCAGGCCCCGCGGCAGCAACCCGTCGCGGGCCATCGCAAACAGGACGCGGCACTGGCCCAGCATCAGCACCATCACCACGGTGGTCAGACCGGCCAGCGCGCCGACCGAGATGATGCCGCTGGCCCAGTGGATGCCGTTGGCCCGAAAAGCAGTGGCCAGGTTCGCCGAGTTGCGGCCCACCGTCTTCAGCTGGGTATATGACACCATCCCGGACAGCACCACCGAGACCGCCACGTAGAGGACGGTGACCACCCCCAACGACGCCAGGATGCCGCGCGGCACGTCGCGCTGCGGATGCTTGGTCTCCTCGGCCATGGTCGCCACAATGTCGAACCCGATGAACGCGAAAAACACGATCGACGCCCCCGCCAGCACCCCGTACCAGCCGTAATGGCTGCTGCCGGCGCCGGTGAGCATCGACAACACCGACTGGTCCAGGCCGTTACCGCCGTGCTCGGCCTCGGGTGCGGGAATGAACGGCCGGTAATTCTCGGCCTTGACATAGAAAGCGCCGACCACGACCACCAGCAGCACCACCGCCACCTTGATGGTGGTGACCACCGCGGAGAACCGCGACGACAGCTTGGTGCCCAGCGCCAACAGGATCGCCACCAGCGCCACGATCACCAGCGCGCCCCAGTCGAAACGCACCGAGCCGAACTCGGCGGTCCCGCCGGAGAACCCGAATACCGTGCCCAGGTAGCTGGACCAGCCTTTGGCGACCACGGCCGCACCGATCGCGAGTTCCAGCACCAGGTTCCACCCGATCACCCACGCCAGGAACTCGCCGAAGGTCGCGTAGGAGAAGGTGTAGGCACTGCCCGCCACCGGCAGCGTCGAAGCGAACTCGGCGTAGCACAGCGCCGCCAGCGCGCAGGTGCCCGCCGCGATCAGGAACGAGATCCAGATCGCCGGCCCGGTGATGTCTCCGGCGGTGGACGCGGTGACCGTGAAGATCCCGGCCCCGATCACCACCGACACACCGAACACCACCAGATCCCGCCAGGTGAGGTCCTTGCGGAGGCGGGTGCCGGGCTCGTCGGTGTCGGCGATCGACTGCTCGACCGTCTTCGTGCGCAACGAATCCTTGAGTCGGGCCATCGGCCGCCCCTTTCACCTCACCTTTGTGACGGGACAGTACTGGGTACTCTGCGTCGATGGTGGGGAGCGCAGCGAACAGAAATCACGCCGTGGTGATCGGCGCCAGCATCGCCGGGTTGTGTGCCGCCCGGGTGCTGTCGGACTTCTATACCCAGGTGACCGTCTATGAGCGCGACGAGCTGCCCAGTGAGCCGGCCAACCGTGCCACCGTGCCTCAGGACCGGCATCTGCACATGCTGATGGCGCGCGGCGCCAACGAGTTCGAGAGCCTGTTCCCGGGCCTGTTGGCCGACATGGTCGCCGCCGGGGTGCCGATCCTGGAGAACCGGCCGGACTGCATCCATCTCGGTGCGGCCGGCCACGTCCTGGGCACCGGACACACGCTGCGCGACGAATTCACCGCCTACGTGCCCAGCCGGCCGCACCTGGAATGGCAGATCCGGCGCCGGGTCCAGCAGATCGACAACGTCGCGATCGAGCGACGACCGGTCGCCGAGCCACGGTTCGAGCCCGCGTTGCAGCGGGTGACGGGGGTGCTGCTGGACCCGCAGCCCGGCCAGGATTCGCCGGAGTTCGTCGCCGCCGACCTCGTGGTCGACGCCGCCGGGCGCGGCACCCGGCTACCGGTGTGGCTGACCCAGTGGGGCTACCAGCGCGCCCCGGAAGCCACCGTCGACATCGGCATCAACTACGCGACCCACCAGTTCCGCATGCCCGAAGGCCTGATCGCGGAAAAGGTGGTGGTCGCCGGCGCCTCGCACGACAAATCGCTGGGCCTGGGCATGCTGCACTACGAGAACTACACCTGGGTGCTGACCACCTTCGGGGTGGCGAACACCAAACCCCCGCGCACCTACCCCGAAATGCTCGCGCTGGCCAAAGAGCTGCTGCCGGATCATTTCAACGCCGCGCTGGCGCAGTCCGAACCCGTCGGCGAACCGGCCTACCACGCCTTCCCGGTCAGCCGCTGGCGCCGCTACCACAAGCTGGAACGCTTCCCGGCCGGGATCGTGCCGTTCGGGGACGCGGTGGCCAGCTTCAACCCCACCTTCGGTCAGGGCATGACGATGACGTCGCTGCAGGCCGGTCACCTGCGCCGGGCACTGCAGTCGGTCGACGACGACGGCGAGCTGGCCGGCGAGTTCAGTCGGCTCACCGCCAAGACCACCTTCCCGGTGTGGACGATGAACGCGATCGGCGACGTCACCTTCCACCACGCCGCCGCCTCGCCCGAGCCGAGCTGGTGGCGGGCCGCCGGCGGGCTGTTCGACCAGTTCCTGGGCGCCGCGGAAACCAATCCCGTTCTCGGCGAGTGGTTTCTGCGCCGGTTCTCGCTGCTCGACAGCCTGTACATGGTGCCGTCACCGTCGATCCTCGGTCGCACCATCGCGCACAACATGCGGCTGTGGCTGGGCGAGAAACGCGACGATAGTCAGCGACGCCGATCCGCCGTCACAAGCCGACGGTAGCCCGGAACAGCTTGGCCGGCCGCCGCGCCGACAACCGGATCGGGCCGTCGTCGGCGCCCACCCAGACCGCCGCGCCCCGGTCCAGATGCAGCGACCCGGACTTGCCGTGCACCGTCAACTCGCCCTCGGCGCACAACAGGATCTGCGGGCCGTCATGGCGTGACGGCGCGTCCACCTCGTGGCCCAGCTGATCGCCGTCGAGGATCAGCAGCGCGACCGCGAACTCGTCGGTCGGAGTGTCATAGACCAGCGCCAGCCCGTCGCGGTGCACCGGCGCCCGCAGCTGCGACTCCGCAGTGGGGGTGAAGTCCAGCACCCGCAGCAACTCCGGCACGTCGACGTGCTTGGGGGTCAACCCGCCCCGCAACACGTTGTCGGAGTTGGCCATCACCTCCAGCGCGAACCCGTGCAGGTAGGTGTGTAGGTTGCCGGCCGGCAGAAAGATCGCCTCACCCGGGGCCAAGATGACGCGGTTGAGCAGCAACGCCGCCAGCACCCCGGCGTCGCCGGGATAACGCTCCCCCAGCTCCAGCACCGTCTTGGCCTCCCCGGCGAATTCGGTGGCGCCGGAACTGAGGTACTGGATGGCGCCGTCCAGTACGGCGGGCACCAGCACGTCGAGATCGGGCTGTGGTGCGGTGATCCAGGTGGTGAACAACGCCCGCAGCCCGTCGGCGTCGGACTGCGCGTCCGAGCCGGCGCCCAGCAGGTCGATGAACGGGTCCAGATCGGAAACGGCCAGCGCGCGGAGCAGCTCGGCGGTGCGCGACGCCTGCCGGAACCCGGCCAGCGCTTCAAACGGCTGCAGCGCCACCAGCAGCTCGGGCTTGTGGCTTTTGTCGCGGTAGTTGCGCACCGGCGAGTTCACCGGGATACCCAGCCGCTCCTCACGCCGGTAACCCTCGAGTGCCTGCGCGGCACTGGGATGTGCTTGCAGCGACAGCGGCTCGTCGGCGGCCAGCACCTTCACCAAAAACGGCAGCACGTCACCGAATCGGGCCCGACAGGTCGAGCCCAGCTGACCCTCCGGGTCGTCGGCGAGCACCGACAGCAACGACGTATCGCCGCCGGGCGTTTCCAGCCAGGCCGGGTCGCCGGGGTGCGCGCCGAACCACAGTTCGGCCTCGGGATGCGCGGCAGGCACCGGCCGCCCGGTGAACTCGGCGAGCGCGGTGCGAGATCCCCAGGCGTAGGTGCGCAAGGCTCCGCGTAGCAATTCCACCGTCTATCTATCCCCGTGCCAGTCTCAGGTAAACCGCGGCCATCTCCAGCCGAACCGCCAATACTGCCAGCTGCTGCTCGGCGCGGGCGGACTCGGTGAGCGTGGCGGGCGCATCCGACACATCCTCGGCACCGACCGGGTAGACCTCGTCGAGCCCGGCGATCCGGGCATTGACCACGGTGCGCTCGTCGGCGAGCGTCAGCGCCAGGACCCGCAGCCGCTGCGGTAGCGGCCCGTCGATCTGCTCATCGTGGAAGAGGGTGTCGGCGTGGGTGCGCAATCCGCTGTTCGGGTCGCGCAGCGCCGCCAGCGCGTCCGCTAACCCGGCGGCGGCGACCGCCCGGTGCGCGTTGCGCAGCAACACCGAACTGCCGTGCCGGGCCAGCGCCAGCGTCGCCGCACTGTCTCCGGCCAGCACCACCTGGTGATCGGCCATGCGCGCGGCCAGCGTCTTGGCCGGATTGGTGAACAGTTCGCGGGTGGCGCTGTTGCGCAGCGCCTCCGCGTCGAGTTCGTCGGCCAGCGCCGCCAGGTCGACGCGCAACCGCGAATCCACGATCTGCAGCACCGCCAGCCCCGCCGCCAGGTATCGGCACAACCCGAACCCGTCGGCGGCCCACAGTCGCGGGGCCAGCACCGCGACCCGGCCGGCGGTGGAGTCGCGCAGTGGGCCCTCATACGGCGCCACGACCACCACCCGCGCGCCGCGCCGCACTCCGGTGGCGGCAGCACCGACCAGCGCGGGATCCCCCGGATCGTCGCCGGCCACGACCAGCACGTCGAGCGGGCCGACCCACGGCGGCGCCTCGGTGGCCAACACGATCGGCTCGGCGGCCGCCCCGGCCTGCGTCGCGGCCAGCAGGGCACCGGCCGTCTCGGCGGTGCCGCGCCCGGCCACCCAGATCACCGTGCGCGGCTTGTTGGTCGGGTCGCGCAGCAGGTCCAGGTCGCCCTCGTCCAGCGCCGCGGCCACGGTGCGCACCTGAGCGCCGGCCATCGAGGCGGCCCGCAACAGGCCGCCGCGGTCGGCGGCCAGCAGACCGTCGGAGTCCTCGAGATCGATGGAGCCGACGGCACTCACGGTGCGGCCCCGTCCCGGCCCGCCTGTGCCTCGATTTGCGCACTGACCTCGGCGACCACCGCGTCCACGTCTTCGATGCTGCGCCCCTCGACGTTGAGCCGCAACAACGGCTCGGTGTTAGAGCTGCGCAAGTTGAACCAGGTGCCGTCGCCGAGGTCGACGGTGACGCCGTCGAGGTGATCGATCGAGTGGATCCGGCCGGCGAATGTCTTCAGTACCGCGTCCACGGCGGCCGGCGCGTCGGCCACGGTGAAGTTGATCTCCCCGGAGGATTCGTAACGCTGGTAGTCCGCGGTCAGCTCCGACAGCGGCCGGTGCTGCTCGCCGAGGGCCGCGAGCACGTAGAGCGCGGCCAGCATCCCGGAGTCGGCGCCCCAGAAGTCGCGGAAGTAGTAGTGCGCCGAATGCTCGCCGCCGAAGATGGCCCCGGTTTCGGCCATCAGCGCCTTGATATAGGAGTGCCCGACCCGCGAGCGCAGCGGCGTGCCGCCGCGCTCGGTCACCAGCTCGGGCACCGCCCGCGAGGTGATCACGTTGTGGATCACGGTGGCGCCGATCTCGCGGCTCAGTTCCCGGGCGGCCACCAGGCTGGTGACCGTGGACGGGGAGACCGGCCGGCCGCGTTCGTCGACGACGAAGCAGCGGTCGGCGTCGCCGTCGAATGCCAGCCCGATATCGGCGCCCGTCTCACGCACGTAGTTCTGCAGGTCCACCAGGTTCGCCGGGTCCAGTGGGTTGGCCTCGTGGTTGGGGAACGTGCCGTCGAGCTCAAAGTACAAGGGCAACAACGTGATCGACTCGATTGCGCCGAGCACCGCCGGAGTGGTGTGGCCGGCCATCCCGTTGCCGGCGTCCACCGCCACCCGTAGCGGGCGCAGGCCGGCGGTATTGACCAGGGAGCGCAGAAACGCCCCGTAATCGGCCAGCACGTCCTTGTCGGTGATCGAGCCGGGCGAGCCGCGGTAGGCAGTTGGGATCCCGGCGATCAAATCTTCGCTGATGGTCGTCAAGCCGGTGTCCTTGCCGACCGGTTTGGCGCCGGCGCGGCACAGCTTGATGCCGTTGTAGGACGCCGGGTTGTGGCTGGCGGTGAACATCGCGCCCGGGCAGTCCAGCTGTCCGGAAGCGAAGTACAGCTGATCGGTGGACGCCAGACCGACGCGCACCACGTCCAGACCTTCGCCGACGACGCCGCGGGCGAACGCGGCGGCCAACGCGGGCGAACTGTCGCGCATGTCGTGCCCGATCACCACCTGCCCGGCGCCTTCGGCGCGCATCAGCCGGGCGAACGCGGCGCCGACGTCGGCGACGAACGGTTCGGTGATCTCGTCTCCGACCAGCCCACGCACGTCATATGCCTTGATGACACGGTGGACAGCCGCGGCGGGCCAAGACATGCGGGGTGCTCCTGACGACGTGAACTCTCTTGGCCGTCAGCCTATCGGCCGCCCCCGACCGTCACGGCAGGTACTTAGTCGCAAGGGTCGGGCAATACGCGCAAATGTCCGCGGCGGCGCCCGGACCGGTGTTCGGGCGGCGCGAGCAGCCCACCGCTGGGGGCGGTGGCGTGGGCTCCCGCGGTGTGCAGGTCGGCGCCGCCACCGGTGTGCGGGACGTCGTCGTACCCGTCGTATAGGTCAGCGCCCGGTACTCCGAAGCCGTTCACCACGGCACCGCCCCGAGCGGCGCCGCCCTCCCGGACCGCGTCGGCCAAGGCGACCAGATCGTCTTCGTCGGGGTTGACGGGCTCGGCATTGAGCGGCCCGGCGTGGCGGACGAGTTCCCACCCGCGGGGGGCGGTGATCCGGCCGGCATGACCGACGCACAGGTCCCAGGAATGGGGTTCCCGCGCGGTAGCGAGTGGGCCGACCACCGCTGTGGAGTCCGAGTAGACGAACGTCAGCGTTGCCACTGCATAGTGCGGACACCCGGGCCGGCAGCAGCGACGGGGTACGTTCACGATCGAAAGGCTATCGCGCGCCGCCGCCGCCGCAGCGCCGGACACGCGCAACGCGTCGGGGCACGATGTGCAACCGTTACCATCGGCGCGTGAGCGATTCCCGCGGTTCCGGCCCCAGCGGCCGGAGCGGCCGACCCTGGGTCGGGGCGGCCGGGTCATCCCGGCACCGGTCCCGGCGCCGGGGTCGCGATCCGCGCGGCCCGCTGCTGCCGCCGACGGTCCCCGGGTGGCGCAGCCGCGCCGAGCGGTTCGACATGGCGGTGCTCGAGTCCTACGAACCCATCGAGCGGCGCTGGCGCGACCGGGTGTCCGAGCTCGACGTCGCCGTCGACGAGATCCCGCGCATCGCGGCCAAAGACCCCGACAGCGTGCAGTGGCCACCGGAGGTGATCGCCGACGGCCCGATCGCGCTGGCCCGGCTGATACCGGCCGGAGTGGACGTCCGCGGCAACGCGACGCGGGCACGAATTGTGCTGTTTCGCAAGCCAATTGAGCGACGGGCGAAAGACACCGTCGAACTCGGCGACTTGCTGCACGAGATACTGGTGGCCCAGGTGGCCATCTATCTGGACGTGGAACCCTCGGTCATCGACCCGACGATCGACGACTGACTTGTGTTGGCGGGCTAGATAACTCCGCGCTTGAGGCGCCGGCGTTCGCGTTCCGACAGACCGCCCCAGATACCGAAGCGCTCGTCGTGAGCCAGCGCATACTCGAGGCACTCGTGCCTGACCTCGCAGCCGAGGCAGATCTTCTTGGCCTCGCGGGTGGAGCCGCCCTTCTCCGGGAAGAAGGCCTCCGGGTCGGTCTGCGCGCACAGCGCCTTGTCCTGCCACTGATCGGCGGGCACTTCCTCCAGCGGCTCCGGCTCGAACGCGGCCGGCGCGTCTGGAACCACACTCAGATGAGGGCGGACAGGTGCCGTCGGCATCGGCAAAGACGTCACAGCCGAACCCGGAACGGCGTGCGGTGCGCTTCCCATTACGCCCCGAAGGTACTCATAGGACATGCCTCCGCCTCCTCACTGATTGAGAATGAAATGGTTTCCCACTGTTTTGATGTACAGATACCCAATTCGAACAAGTGATCGAATCTCGGTCTGCGACACCGGAACCGGCCGGCCAACCGGGAAATGACACTGATGTGATTAGACACGGGTCGGCGATCTTGGTCAAGCACTTCGGCGCATTTCCATACCATCTCGTGATCGAATTTCGGCGATTCTGTTGCGGTCGGGCCGCGGCGTGTCGGCCACAGATTCATCACAAGTCCCTTGCGCCACAGCGGTTACCGAAACCACCATGCCACACGCACCCGGGTACTGTCCTGCGGTGTGAAGGTCACCGTTCTGGTCGGCGGCGTCGGGGGGCGCCCGATTCCTACTCGGGGTGCAGCATCTGCTCGGACTCGGAGGGTTTGCTCAATCCAGGGACACCGGCCACGAATTGAGTGCCGTGGTCAACGTCGGCGACGATGCCTGGATCCACGGGGTGCGCATCTGCCCGGACCTGGACACCTGCATGTACACCCTGGGCGGCGGCGTCGACCCGGAGCGCGGCTGGGGTCACCGTGACGAAACCTGGCATGCCAAGGAGGAACTCGCGCGCTACGGCGTGCAGCCCGACTGGTTCGGCCTCGGCGACCGCGATCTGGCCACGCACCTGGTGCGCACCCAGATGCTCAACGCCGGCTACCCGCTCACCCAGATCACCGCGGCACTGTGCGACCGCTGGCAACCCGGCGCACGGTTGCTGCCCGCCAGCGACGACCGTTGCGAGACGCACGTGGTGATCACCGACCCGGACTGCGACCCAGCCTCCGCGACGCGGCGGGCGATCCACTTCCAGGAGTGGTGGGTACGGTACCGCGCCCAGGTGCCCACCCACAGCTTCGCTTTCGTCGGGGCCGAAAAAGCAAGCGCCACAACCGAAGCTCTGGCCGCAATCGCCGACGCCGACGTCGTCATGCTGGCGCCGTCCAATCCGGTGGTCAGCGTCGGCGCCATCCTGGCCGTGCCCGGCATCCGGGCCGCGCTGCGAGCGGCCCCGGCCCCCGTCGTCGGCTACTCCCCCATCATCGGCGGAAAGCCGTTGCGCGGCATGGCCGATGCCTGCCTGACGGTGATCGGGGTCCAGTCCACCGCCCAAGCCGTCGGCCAGCACTACGGCGCCCGCAGCGGCACCGGGATCCTGGACTACTGGCTGGTCCACGACGGCGACCACGCCGAGATCGACGGCGTGACGACACGTTCCGTCCCGCTGCTGATGACCGATCCGGCCGCGACGGCCGAGATGGTGCGCGCCGGCCTCGAGATTGCGGGCGTGACCGGGTGAACGGGCACCCGGCCCTGCCGCCGACGGGCGAACACGGAACCGCTGCCGCGATCGAAATCCTGCCCGTCGCCGGGCTTCCCGAGTTCCGGCCGGGCGACGACCTGGCTGCTGCCGTGTCCGCCGCCGCACCCTGGCTGCGTGACGGCGACGTGGTGGTGGTCACCAGCAAGGTGGTGTCCAAGTGCGAAGGCCGGCTGGTGCCGGCACCGTCGGATCCGGAGCGCCGAGACGCGTTGCGCCGCAAGCTGGTCGACGACGAGGCGGTACGCGTCCTGGCCCGCAAGGAGCGCACCTTGATCACCGAGAACCGGCTCGGTCTGGTGCAGGCCGCGGCCGGGGTGGACGGATCCAACGTCGGGCGTAAGGAATTGGCGTTACTGCCGGTGGACCCGGACGGCAGCGCCGCGACCCTGCGGTCGGCCCTGCGGGAGCGGCTCGGCGTCGAGGTTGCCGTGGTCATCACCGACACCATGGGCCGGGCCTGGCGCAACGGTCAGATCGACGCCGCCGTCGGCAGCGCGGGTCTGGCTGTGCTGCACAACTATTCCGGCGCGGTGGACCGGCACGGCAACGACCTGGTGGTCACCGAGATCGCCATCGCCGACGAAGTCGCCGCCGCGGCCGACCTGGTCAAGGGCAAGCTGACCGCGATGCCGGTCGCCGTGGTGCGCGGACTCGAGCCGACCGACGACGGCTCCACGGCCCGGGATCTGGTACGCCCCGGCACCGAGGACCTGTTCTGGCTCGGCACCGCCGAGGCACTGGACCTGGGCCGGCGCCAAGCCCAGTTGACCCGACGATCCGTGCGGCGGTTCAGCACCCAGCCGGTACCGCCCGAGCTCGTCGAGGCCGCCGTCGCCGAAGCACTCACCGCGCCGGCCCCGCACCACACCCGGCCGGTGCGGTTCGTCTGGGTGCAGTCCGAGCAGACCCGCACCCGGCTGCTGGACCGGATGAAAGACCAGTGGCGCCGCGACCTGCGTGCCGACGGCCGACCCGCCGATGCTGTCGAGCGCCGCGTCGCCCGCGGCCGAATCCTTTACGACGCAACCGAAGTCGTCATACCCTTCCTGGTCCCCGACGGCGCGCACCACTACCCGGACGCGGCGCGCACCGCCGCCGAGCACACCATGTTCACCGTCGCGGTGGGTGCTGCCGTACAGGCCCTGCTGGTCGCGCTGGCGGTGCGCGGGGTGGGCAGTTGCTGGATCGGGTCGACGATCTTCGCCGCCGACCTGGTCCGCGACGAGTTGGGACTGCCCGCCGACTGGGAACCGCTGGGCGCCGTGGCGATCGGCTACCCCGCCGAGCCGGCCGGGCTGCGGGAGCCGGTCGACGCAGCGGACCTGCTGATCCGCAGATGAGGACGTTCGCCGGGAAGACCCCGGCCTCGCCCGACAAGGTGCGCGGCGGCTACTACACCCCGGAGCCGATCGCCCGATTCCTGGCCGGATGGGTGGTGCAGGCGGGGCCCCGGGTGCTGGAGCCCTCCTGCGGCGACGGCCGGATCCTGCGCGAGCTCGCCGCGCTCACCGAGCAGGCCCACGGCGTGGAACTCGTCGCCGAGGAGGCGGCCAAGGCACGGCAGTTCGCACCCGTCGACGACGCCGACCTGTTCGCCTGGTCCGCAACGATGCCGGGTGCCGGCTGGGACGGCGTCGCCGGCAACCCGCCCTACATCCGGTTCGGCAACTGGCCCACCGATCAACGGGCGGCCGCCTTGCAATTCATGTGTCGTCAGGGGCTGCGGCCCACCAAGCTGACCAACGCGTGGGTGCCGTTCGTGGTGGCCGCCACCGCCCTGGTCCGCGACGGCGGCCGGGTGGGGTTGGTGCTGCCCGCCGAGCTGCTGCAGGTCGGCTACGCCGCGCAGCTACGCGACTTCCTGGTGCGCCGGTATCGGGAGATCACCCTGGTCAGCTTCCGCCGGCTCGTTTTCGCCGGCGCGCTGCAGGAGGTGGTGCTGTTCTGCGGGGTCGTCGGCGCCGGGCCGGCGCACATCCGCACCGTCGAGCTGTCCGACTCGGACGCACTGGCCGCCGCCGATCTGGGCGTACCGGCGGCTCCCGCGCTGCTGCACGACACCGAGAAGTGGACCAAGTACTTCCTGGACCCGGCGGCGATCCGGACGCTGCGCGACCTCGCGTGCAGCCCGGCCTTGACCCGGCTGGGCCGGGTCGCCGAAGTGGACGTGGGCATCGTGACGGGCCGCAACAGCTTCTTCACCTTCACCGACGCCCAGGCCCGCGAACTCGGGCTGACCCACCACTGTGTCCCGCTGGTCTCGCGCAGCGCG
This sequence comes from Mycobacterium kiyosense, assembly GCA_021654635.1. Lineage (NCBI taxonomy): Bacteria > Bacillati > Actinomycetota > Actinomycetes > Mycobacteriales > Mycobacteriaceae > Mycobacterium > Mycobacterium kiyosense. Next base: position 1,346,129 of record AP025179.1, on the reverse strand, counting down.
CGCAGCTGTCCGGTCTGCACTACGACATCGACTGTCGCAGTGGCGATGTCGCCAACGGGCAGCGGACCTGGCTGCTGAACGCCCCGGCGCAACCCGCCGACACCGCGCTGGTCGCGCACATCGAGGCCGGCGAGGCCGCCGGCGTCCACCTGGGCTACAAGTGCTCGCTGCGCAAGCCGTGGTGGACCACCCCGTCGCTGTGGAACCCCGATCTGTTCCTGTTGCGCCAGATTCATCAGGCGCCCCGGCTGACCGTCAACGCGGCCGCGGCGACCAGCACCGACACCGTGCACCGGGTGCGGGTCGTCCCGGGCGTGGACCCCCACGGCGCTGGCCGCGGCGTTCCACAACAGTGCGACGTTCGCCTTCGCCGAGACCATGGGCCGCAGTTACGGCGGCGGCATCCTGGAACTCGAACCCGGCGAGGCCGAACGGCTGCCCGTCCCGCCACCCGGGTATGCCGGTTCCGGCCTGGCCGACGACGTCGATCTGCTGTTGCGGGCCAACGAGATCGAGAAGGCGCTGGACCTGGTGGACCGCCGGGTGCTGATCGAGGGGTTGGGCCTGTCGCCGGCGGTGGTGGCGGACTGCCGCGCAGCGTGGATCGCCCTGCGCGACCGTCGCATCGGACGGAGGGGCCGATGACGCTGCGGGAATCGGTGATCGCGCTGCTGTCCGAATGGCAGGCGCCGGATGCCGGCCAGGACGCGTTGCGCCAGGCGGTGCTGGGCTTCGTGCTGGCCCGCGACGACGCCTGCCGCCGGGCCTGCGAACCGGGCCACATCACCGCCTCGACCCTGGTGCTCGACCACCGGGGCGAGCGGGTGCTGCTCACCCTGCACCCGCGACTGCGCCGCTGGGTCCAGCTGGGCGGGCACTGCGAGGACGAGGACGCCGACATCCTGGCCGCCGCGCTGCGCGAGGCCGTCGAGGAATCCGGCATCCCCGACCTGCGGCTGAACCCGGGACTGGTTGCCGTGCACGTCCATGCGCTGACCTGCTCGCTGGGCGTACCGACCCGGCATCTGGATCTGCAGTTCGTCGCGCACGCCCCGGCCGGCGCACAGATCGCGATCAGCGACGAGTCCGACGACCTGCGCTGGTGGCCGGCCGGGGCGCTACCCGAGGGCACCGACCACGCGCTGGAGCACCTGGTGCGGCGGGCGGTTCAGACATCCGAGGAGTAGCGGATGCCGCCGTCGGGAATCGAGACCCCCGGCCACACCCGGGCGCCGCGCAGCAGTTCGCAGCGGGCGCCGATGTCGGCGCCGTCGCCGATCACGCCGTCGCGGATCAGCGCCCGCGGACCGATCCGGGCGCCGAAGCCGATGATCGAGCGTTCGATCACGCTGCCCGCCTCGACCTTGACGCCGTCGAAGATCACCGCCCCGTCCAGCCGCACCCCGGGCCCGATCTCGGCGCCGCGGCCGACGACGGTGCCACCGATCAGCAGCGCACCCGGCGCCACCGCGGCGCCGTCGTGCACCAATTGCTCACCCCGGTGACCGTGCAGCGCCGGTGACGGCGCGATCCCCCGGACCAGATCCGCCGATCCGCGCACGAAGTCCTCGGGTGTGCCCATGTCGCGCCAATACGTCGCGTCGACGTACCCGCAGACCTTCACCGTCGGGTCCGACAGCAGCGCCGGGAACACCTCCCGCTCGACGGAGACCTCACGCCCGCGCGGGATCCGGTCGATGATGTCGCGGGCGAAGACGTAGCAGCCGGCGTTGATCTGGTCGGTCGGCGGATCCTGCGTCTTCTCCAGAAACGCGGTGACCCGGCCCTCGCTGTCGGTGGGCACGCAGCCGAACGCCCGCGGGTCACTCACCCGCACCAGGTGCAGCGTGACGTCGGCCTGGCGGTCGCGATGGAAATCGAGCAGCTGGCCCAGGTCCGCCCCGGAGAGCACGTCGCCGTTGAACACCATCACGGTGTCGTGGCGCAGCTTGCCCGCCACGTTGGCGATGCCGCCGCCGGTGCCCAGCGGCTTCTCCTCGGTCACATATTCGATCTGCAGGCCGAGCTTGGACCCGTCGCCGAACTCGGCCTCGAACACCTCCGCCCGGTACGACGTGCCCAGCACCACGTGCTCGATGCCCGCGGCGGCGATCCGCGACAGCAGATGGGTCAAGAACGGCAGCCCCGCCGTCGGCAACATCGGCTTGGGCGCGGACAGCGTCAGCGGACGCAGCCGGGTTCCTTTGCCGCCGACCAGGACCACCGCGTCGACTTCGTGGGTTGCCACCTCAGCGCCGCCCTTCTGCCATCTTCAACTCCTGCCGCAGCGACTTACGGGACCTGCGCAGCGCGCTGCGCACCATCACCCGCGAGCGCAGCGCCAGCGAAGCGCGCAACGTCCACCGCAACGGGGCCCGCCACCAGCCGGAATGGCGGTCGGCCAGAAAGATATAGGTACTGCGGTGGTGCGCGGCCAGGTGACTGGCCGGGTCGCGGCCGGTCGAGTGGCCCTTGTGGTGCAGCACCTCCGCCGACGGCACGTAGACGGACTGCCAGCCGGCCTTGCCCAGCCGGTCGCCGAGGTCGACGTCCTCCATGTACATGAAGTAGCGCTCGTCGAAACCACCCACCTGCTCGAACGCGGCCCGGCGGACCAGCAGGCAGGAGCCCGACAACCAGCCCACCGGACGCTCGCTGGGCTCCAGGTGCTCCTGCCGGTAGGCCTTGGTCCAACGGTTGCGCGGCCAGACCGGCCCCAGCAGCGCATGCATGCCGCCGCGGATCAGGCTCGGCAGGTGACGGGCCGACGGGTACACCGACCCGTCCGGATCCCGGATCAGCGGCCCCAGCGCGCCCGCTTGCGGCCACCGGGTGGCGGCCTCCAGCAGGGCGTCGATGCTGCCCGGGCCCCATTGCACGTCCGGGTTGGCCACGATCACCCAGTCCTCGACCCAGTTTTCGTCGCGCTGCGCCAGCTTGGCGACGGTGCGGTTGACCGCCGTCCCGTAGCCGAGGTTGGAGCCGGTGGGCATCAACCGCACGTTCGGATAGCGCATCACGGCGGCCTGCGGGGTGCCGTCGGTGGAGCCGTTGTCGGCCAGCAGCACGCTGACGGGACGTTCGGTGGCGAGCGACAACGACGCCAGGAACCGCTCCAGGTGCGGACCCGGCGAATAGGTCACCGCCACCACCGGCAGAACGTCAGTCACGCGTAGAGGGTAACGGTCGATCGGCGCCGGCCGCGGCGAGTGCGTCGGTAAGTGCACTGCGCCAGGGCCGTAACGGTGTCAACCCCGCCGCGATCCATTCCCGGTTCGACAGCGCCGAATAGCCGGGCCGCGCCGCCGGGCGCGGGAATTCGTCGGTGCCGCACGGGTTGACCCGGTGCGGGTCGGCGCCGCTTTCCTCGAACACCGCACGGGCCTGCTCGAAGCGGGACACCGCACCCTCGTTGGCGGCGTGGAAGATGCGTCCGCGGACATCTTTCGTTGGCAAGCTGTCGGCCAGCTCCAGCAGCGCCGCGGCCAGGTCGGCGGCATAGGTGGGCGAGCCGGTCTGGTCGTCGACCACCCGGATCGGACCGGCGCCGGCGGCCAGTCGCTGCATCACCGCCACGAAGTCGCCGCGCTCGACGCCGCCGGTGTACACCCAGGCGGTGCGCACCACGACGGCATCCGGCAGCGCGGCATGAACCGCCTGCTCGCCGGCCAGCTTGCTGCGTGCGTAGACGCCCTGCGGCGCGGTTCGGTCGCCGGGCTCGTAGGGGCGCGGCGGTGCATCCCCGAAGTCGCCGTCGAACACGTAGTCGGTGGAGACGTGGATGAGCTCGGCTCCGACCCGTGCGCAGGCGCGCGCCAGGTGCTCCGGGCCGGCGGCGTTGACGGCATACGCGCGGGCCTCGTCGGTCTCGGCGCCGTCGACGTCGGTGTAGGCCGCGCAGTTGATCACGGTGTCGCCGGCCTGGATATTCCGCGCGGCCGCCGCCGGGTCGGTGACGTCCCATTGCGACGAGGCGGCGGCCAGCACGTCGCGGCCGGATCGGGTGGCTTGCGCGGCCAACAGGCTGCCCAACTGCCCGCCCGCACCGGTGATCACAAGCCTGCCTGCCATGGTTCGAGTCTGGCACGCCGATGCGGGCTACCCGGAAACCGGATGTTGCGCAAGTAACCTACAGTGATGCCTGCGCAAAGTGTGGCTCGTGTGATGCGTGTGATTTGCACCGCCCTGGCGGTGACCGTGGTGATCGGCACCGGCGTGGCCTGGAGCAACGTCAGATCTTTCGAAGACGGCATCTTCCACATGTCGTCGCCCTCGCTGGGAGGCGGCGCCGACGACGGCGCGATCGACATCCTGCTGGTGGGCCTGGACAGCCGGACCGACGCACACGGCAACGCGCTGACCCCCCGAGGAACTGGCCACCTTGCGCGCCGGCGACGAAGAGGCCACCAACACCGACACCATCATCCTGGTCCGCATCCCCAACAACGGGAAGTCGGCAACCGCGATCTCGATCCCCCCGCGACTCCTACGTGCAGGCGCCCGGCCTGGGCAAGACCAAGATCAACGGCGTCTATGGGCAGACCCGCGAAGCCAAGCGGACCAGCCTGGTCAAAGCCGGCGCCTCGGCCGCCGAGGCCGCCGCGGCCGGCACCGAAGCCGGGCGCACGGCATTGATCAAGACGGTGGCCGACCTCACCGGCGTCACCGTCGACCATTACGCCGAGATCGGCCTGCTGGGCTTCGCACTGATCGCCGACGCCCTCGGCGGCGTCGACGTGTGCCTCAAAGATGCTGTGTTCGAACCGCTTTCAGGTGCCGACTTCCCGGCCGGCCGGCAGAAGCTCAACGGCCCGCAAGCGCTCAGCTTCGTGCGGCAACGGCACGAACTGCCGCGCGGCGACCTGGACCGGGTGGTGCGACAGCAAGTGGTGATGGCCTCGCTGGCCCACCGGGTGATCTCGGGCAAGACGCTGTCCAGCCCGGCCACGCTCAAGCGCCTGGAACAGGCCGTACAGCGCTCGGTGGTGATCTCGTCGGGCTGGGACATCATGGACTTCGTCCGCCAGTTGCAGAGCCTGGCCGGCGGCAAGGTCGCGTTCGCCACCATCCCGGTGCTCGACGGCGCCGGCTGGAGTGACGACGGCATGCAGAGCGTGGTGCGGGTGGATCCGCACCAGGTGCAGGAGTGGGTTCTGGGTCTGCTGCACGAGCAGGACCAGGGACACACCGAGGAGCTGGCCTACGCGCCCGGCAAGACCACCGCCAACGTGGTCAACGACACCGACATCAACGGACTCGCCTCGGCGGTGTCCGACGTGTTGACCGCCAAGGGGTTCACCGCCGGCACGGTCGGCAACAACGACGGCAGCCACGTCAAGAACAGCCAGGTGCGCGCGCCCAAGGCCGACGACCTGGGCGCCCAGGAAGTGGCCAAGCAACTCGGCGGCCTGCCCGTCGTCGCCGACTCGTCGATACCGGCCGGATCGGTGCGGGTGGTGCTGGCCAACGACTACACCGGCCCGGGATCGGGGCTCGACGGCGGCGGCACGGCTACGCAGGTGCGCGCCTCCACCGTGGGGGCCGCCAATTCGACCGCCCCCGCCCCGTCGCCCATCCTCACCGCGGGCTCGGACAACCCCGAGTGCATAAACTGACCACTTCGTGGGGCAACTGACACTGAGCGCGGCAATCCTGGATCCGATGCTGCGCGCCGACCCGGTCGGCCCGCGTATCACCTACTACAACGATTCCACCGGCGAGCGCATCGAACTGTCCGCGGTGACGCTGGCGAACTGGGCCGCCAAGACGGCCAACCTGCTGCGCGACGAACTGGGCGCCGGGCCGGGCAGCCGGGTGGCGGTGCTGTTGCCGGCGCACTGGCAGACCGCGGCGGTGCTGTTCGGGGTGTGGTGGATCGGCGCCGAGGCGGTTTTCGACGGTCCCGCCGACGTCGCGTTCTGCACGGCCGACCGGCTGGACGAGGCCGATGACTCGGTCACCGGCGGTGAGGTGGCGGTGTTGTCGCTGGACCCGTTCGGCAAGCCCGTCCCAGACCTGCCGATCGGCGTCACCGACTACGCCACCGCGGTGCGGGTGCACGGCGACCAGATCGTGCCCGAACCCCAGCCCGGGCCGGCGCTGGCCGGGCAGTCGGCCGCCCAGGTGCTGGCGGCTTGCGCGCAATCGGCGGCGATGCAGGGCATCTCGGCGACAGACCGAGTGCTGTCCACCGCGTCGTGGGAGCGGCCCGAGCAGCTGGTGGACCAATTGCTGGCGGTGCTGTCGGTGGGCGGGTCGCTGGTTTTGGTGGCCAATCCGGATTCGGCGGCGATGGCGCGCCGCATCGAAACCGAGAAGGTCACCCGCACGCTGCTGACAGGTCCCTAAACACATGTTGATATCGCGATATTTGGATGTTAGCGTCGGGAGATCCCAGAGAAAGGCGTAACGATGGCGGTGCAGGCGCTCTTGGCAAAGGCGGCTTCGACGGTGATCACCGGGTTGGCCGGGGTCACCGCGTACGAGGTGCTGAAGAAAGCCGCCAAGAAAGCACCCCTGCACGAGACGGCCGTCAAGGGCGCCGAACTTGGGCTGCGCGGCACCCGCAAGGCGGAGGTGGCCGCCGAATCGGCCCGCCTCAAGATCGCCGACGTGATGGCCGAAGCCCGCGAACGCATCGGCGAAGAGACGCCCACGCCTGCCGTCGGGGACGTCCACGACCACGACCACTGAGCGGATGACTCTCGCGATCGCCGAACCGCTGGAGGTCGTCTCCGATGCGGCGGGCCGGATGCGGGTCAAGGTCGACTGGGTGCGCTGCGACTCGCGGCGGGCCGTCGCGGTGGAAGAGGCCGTCACCCAGGTCGACGGGGTGCGAGTGGCCCATGCCTACCCCCGCACCGGTTCGGTCGTCGTCTGGTACTCCCCCAGGCGCTGCGACCGCGTGGCCGTGCTCGATGCGGTGCGCAGCGCTAAAACCGTTGCGGCCGAACTGATCCCGACTCGCGAACCGCACTCGAGCGAGATCCGCAACACCGACGTGCTGCGCATGGTCATCGGCGGTGCGGCGCTGGCGCTGCTCGGCGTGCGCCGCTACGTGTTCGCGCGGCCACCGCTGCTGGGCGCGGGTGGACGGCTGGTGGCCACCGGCGTCACCGTCTTCACCGGCTACCCGTTCCTGCGCGGCGCCCTGCGCTCGGTGGGCTCGGGCAAGCTCGGCACCGACGCGCTGGTCTCGGCCGCCACGGTCGCCAGCCTGATCCTGCGCGAGAACGTCGTCGCGCTGACCGTGCTGTGGCTGCTCAACATCGGCGAGTACCTGCAGGACCTGACCCTGCGCCGCACCCGGCGCGCGATCTCCGAACTGCTGCGCGGCAGCCAGGACACCGCCTGGATCCGGCTCGAAGACGGTACCGAAGTACAGGTGGCGATCGACACCGTGCAGATCGGTGACGAGGTGGTGATCCACGACCACGTCGCCATCCCGGTCGACGGCGAGGTGGTCGAGGGCGAGGCCATCGTCAACCAATCCGCGATCACCGGCGAGAACCTGCCGGTCAGCGTCACCGCCGGGGCGCTCGTGCACGCCGGCTCGGTGGTGGTGCGCGGCCGGCTGGTGGTGCGCGCACAGGCCGTCGGCAACCAGACCACCATCGGCCGCATCATCACCAGAGTCGAAGAGGCCCAACATGATCGGGCCCCGATTCAGACCGTCGGCGAGAACTTCTCCCGCCGCTTCGTGCCCACTTCGTTCGTCGTCTCGGCCGTCACCCTGCTGGTCACCGGCGACGTCCGTCGGGCCATGACCATGCTGCTGATCGCGTGCCCGTGCGCGGTCGGGCTGTCCACCCCGACGGCGATCAGCGCCGCCATCGGCAACGGCGCCCGGCGCGGCATCCTGATCAAGGGCGGCTCGCACCTCGAGCAGGCCGGCCGGGTGGACGCGATGGTCTTCGACAAGACCGGCACGCTGACCGTCGGGCGCCCGGTGGTCACCAATATTGTTTCGCTGCAGAAAGACTGGGAGCCCGAGCAGGTGCTGGCGTACGCGGCCAGCTCGGAGATCCACTCCCGGCACCCGCTGGCCGAGGCCGTCATCCGCTCCACCGAGGAACGCCACATCAGCATCCCGCCGCACGAGGAGTGCGAGGTGCTGGTGGGGCTGGGCATGCGGACCTGGGCCGACGGGCGCACCCTGCTGCTGGGCAGCCCGGGACTGCTGCGCGCCGAGAAGGTCCGGGTGTCCAAGAAAGCCTCGGAGTGGGTCGCCAAGCTGCGCGCCCAGGCCGAAACCCCGCTGCTGCTCGCGGTGGACGGCAAGCTGGTGGGCCTGATCAGCCTGCGCGACGAGGTGCGGCCCGAGGCCGCCGAGGTGCTGAACAGGTTGCGCTGCAACGGAGTTCGCCGCATCGTGATGCTCACCGGCGACCACCCCGACATTGCCGAAGTGGTTGCCGCAGAGCTGGGCATCGACGAATGGCGCGCCGAAGTGATGCCCGAGGACAAGCTGGAGGTGGTGCGCGGCCTGCAGCAGGAGGGCTTTGTGGTCGGCATGGTCGGCGACGGCGTGAACGACGCCCCCGCGCTGGCCGCCGCCGACATCGGCATCGCGATGGGCCTGGCCGGCACCGACGTCGCTGTCGAGACCGCCGACGTCGCGCTGGCCAACGACAACCTGCACCGCCTGCTCGACGTGCGGGACCTGGGCGCCCGCGCGGTGGGCGTCATCCAGCAGAACTACGGCATGTCGATCGCGGTCAATGCGGCCGGCCTGCTGATCGGGGCGGGCGGTGCGCTGTCACCGGTGCTCGCCGCGATTCTGCACAACGCGTCGTCGGTCGCGGTGGTGGCCAACAGCTCCCGGCTGATCCGCTACCGGCTGGACTAAGTCACGCGCTGGTCTTTCAGCAATCGCTTGAGCACCTTGCCGCCCGCATTGCGGGGCAGCGCGTCGACGAAGCGGACGTCGCGGGGAATCTTGAAGCGCGCCAACTGGTTTCGCACGTAATCTTTGACATCCTGTTCGGTCAGCGAGACGCCCGGCCGCGGCACGATGTAGGCGCGCAGCCGTTGGCCGAACTCCTCGTCGTCGACGCCCACCACCGCGACCTCGAGGATGCCGGGGTGGTTCGCCAGCGCCTCTTCCACCTCACCGGGGTAGACGTTCTCCCCGCCCGAGACGATCATCTCGTCGTCGCGCCCGTCCACGTGCAACCTGCCGGCCGCGTCGAAATGGCCGACGTCGCCGGTGGCCATCAGGCCCTGGATCGACTCCTTGGTGCCGCCGCCGGTGTAGCCCTCGAAAGCCAGGATGTTGCCGACGCAAATCCGTCCCGGCGTCCCGACGGGCGCTTCGTGCAGCTCGTCGGCGAAGACCTTGACCACCGATCCCGGCACCACCTTGCCGACGCATCCCGGCGCGACGGCCAGGTCTGCCGGCGTGGCGATGGTGGCGTAGGCGACCTCGGTGGAGCCGTACATGTTGTAGACCACCGGCCCCAGCGCTTCCAGGGCGCGGGTGGCCAGCGCGGCCCCGAGCTGAGAGCCGCCGATGAACACGATCCGCAACGCGGACAGGTCGGCCGCGGCCAGCGCCTGCGGGCCTAGGTCCAGGATGCGCCGCAGCATGATCGGTACCACGATCATGGCGTCGGCCCGCTGCTCGGCCGCGCTGTTCAGGGCCTGCTGCGGGTCGAAATGGCGGTGCAACACCAGCGTCGAGCCGAGCACCATCGCGTACATGGCGTGGCTGAAGCCCAGCGAATGGAACAGCGGCACACAGCATTCGGTGACGCCGCGGCCGCGGAACGGAACCTTGCCGAGCAGACTTCCGACGGGGATCAGCGACAGCGGCTCGGAACGCATGGCGCCTTTCGGGGTGCCGGTGGTTCCGCTGGTGGAGATGATGATCTTGGGCCGGCCACCCGAGCGGGGCGGTGGCGCATCCGCGCCGCGTTCGATGCCGCGGTCGATCAGCCCGTCGATGGTGTCGTCGGCCGGGGTGTCGCTCCACGCCACGACTCGGCCCAGCCTCGGCCGGACATCGGCGACGACGGCCCGGTACTCGTCGTCGTGCACCAACAGATCGATTTTCTCGCGGGCCACCATGTCGGCGAGCTGGGCGCTGCCGAAGCCGGTGTTGAGCAGCACGACGCCCGCGCCGCACTTGGCGGCCCCATAAACCGCCTCGAGGAAGCCCCGGTGGTTGGCGGCCAGGATGGCCACGCTGGCGCCGGGGCCGAGCCCGCGGCAGCGCCACTGGTTGGCCAGCGCGTTGGTGCGGCGATCCAACTCGCCGAAGCTGAGCGGACCGCGCTCGTCGATCAGCGCCAGACCGTCGGGGTCGCGGCCCGCGGCGATCGCCGTCGCCGCGCCCAGCAGCCCATAGCGTTGCAGGGCGCGCAGCACCGACCCGATCCGGGCCGGCAGGATCGGCCGCAGTCCGCCCGACCGGAGATACAACAGCAGGGACTCGCCTTCCAAACCCAGCCGCCTGGCCAGCCCCGCCAACGTCTGCTCTGCGCTCACCACACGTCGATGCTGCCACCGATCCGCGCGGCACGGCAGGCGTAACGACACCGTGGACGGGTGCCTTTGGTCACCCGCGCAGGCACGGCAACCGCTCGACGCTCAGCAGCCGCAGTCCAGGCCCCGCCAGGCCCGGAAGCCCTGCCAGATCGCGACAGCGGCGATCACGAGTCCGACAGCCGGATCGACCCACCAGGTCCCCGACCACGTCGCAGTGACGGCGAGGCCCACCAGCACTCCAGCCGCCTGGGCGGCACACAGGTAGTTCTGCGTGCCTTCACCCTTGGTGGCCCCGGAGCCCAGTCGCGCGCCCAGATTGTGCTTGATCCGGCCCAGCGTCGGCATCAGCACCAGGGCCAGCGCCGTCAGCGCGATGCCGATCAGCGAGGTCTCGGCGTGCTGACCCTCGACGAGGTGGCGGACCGACTCGGCCGCGATGTAGGGGGCGGTCAGCCAGAACGACAGCGCGACACCGATCTGCGCGCGCCGCTCCGCCTTGTCGCAGTGCGTGCGCGAACCGCTGAACCGCCAGATCACCATCGCGCTGGCCAAGCCTTCGGGCACGCTGCCCAGCGCCCACCCCGTCAACGCCACCGACCCCACCGCGATGCCCTGCCACAGGCCCAGCACGCCCTCGCACAGCATCACGGCCAGGCTCACCCAGGCCAGCCGGTGCGCCACTCGCGCGTGTCGCCGCCAGGCGGCATCTCGCGTCGGCGGCCCGTGCCGGGCGACGGTTCCGTCGCAGCAGGCGTCGACTTCGATGAGACCGGGAGTGGTCGCCGGTTGCATCCCACGATGCTAGATGCGTAGCCGTGCGGAAGCTGGTAACCCGGGTGGCGACCGCGGACACGGTTTGGTGACAAGGATCGCGTCGTTAATCTGTCTAAGCATGTAAGGCGCGCCTCGACCCCGACGGCGAGCCAGACAAGGAGAATCGCGGCCGATGACGGACAACCAACCGAAACCGCTGGACGGCTTCCGGGTACTGGACTTCACCCAGAACGTCGCCGGGCCGCTGGCCGGACAGGTGCTGGCCGACCTGGGTGCCGAAGTCATCAAGATCGAGGCGCCGGGCGGGGAGCAGGCGCGGCGGCTCACCTCGGTGCTGCCCGGCCGCCCCCCGCTGGCCACCTACTTCCTGCCGAACAACCGCGGTAAGAAGTCGGTGACGGTCGACCTCACGGACGAGGTCGCCAAGCGGCAGATCCTCGAGCTCGCCGACACCGCCGACGTGGTGCTGGAAGGGTTCCGGCCCGGTGTCATGGAGCGGCTCGGCTTGGGCCCCGAGGAGCTACGGGCCCGCAACCCCAAGCTGATTTACGCCCGGCTCAGCGCGTACGGCGGCAACGGCCCGCACGGTTCGCGGCCGGGGGTCGACCTGATGGTCGCGGCCGAGGCCGGCATGAGCAGCGGCATGCCCACCCCGAGCGGCAAACCGCAGATCATTCCCTTCCAGGTGGTCGACAACGCCAGTGGCCACGTGCTGGCCCAGGCTGTGCTGGCCGCGTTGCTCAACCGCGAGCGGCACGGTGTCGGTGACCTGGTGCGGGTCGCGATGTACGACGTCGCGGTCGGCCTGCAGGCCAATCAGCTGACCATCCACCTGAACAAGCTGCCGGCTAAACCCGAACCGGCCCAGCAGCCCGCCGGCCAACCCGCCGGCGAGCCGGTCAAGAAGCGCAAGGGCGTCGGCTTCGCCACCCAACCCTCGGACGCGTTCCGCGCCTCCGACGGTTACCTCGTGATCAGCGCCTATGTGCCCAAGCACTGGACGAAGCTGTGCCAGATCATCGGCCGGCCCGACCTGATCGACGACCCGCGGTTCGCCGACCAGCGTTCCCGGGCGATCAACTACGCCGAGTTGACCGAAGAACTCGAATCGGCGCTGGCGGCCAAGACGGCCGCCGAATGGGTGGAACTGCTGCAGGAGGGCGGCCTGATGGCGTGCCTGGCTTACACGTGGAAGCAGGTGGTGGACACCCCGTTGTTCGCCGAGAACGACCTCGCGCTGCAAGTGAGTGCCGACGATCCGGCGATCGGGACGGTCACCGTGATCCGTACGCCGGCCCGCTACACCAGCTTCGACGCCACCGTCACCGACCCGCCGCCGGCGCCCGGCCAACACAACGACCGGTATCTCACCGAGCTTTCCTAAATTCGCGCAGGCGATTCATCGTTTTTCTTTGAATTGCCGATGAATCGCTGTTCGGCTCCCGGGATCGTTGGCGGCCGCAGGGATATTGGTGAATGCGCCGGTAATCGGGCTCATATGTTTGCTGGTTGCAAATATGTGTTGCCCGTACCCGACGCCTGGTGGACTACCGGTCGACAGACGGCGTTCACGCCGGTCCTGAAAGGTCGTCAGCCGGAAGCCCCCGGCAACGAGGAGTCGCATGAGCAGCACTGCCACCGCGGAAGCGCCCCGCAAGATCCTGCCGAACCTGCGCTACGACCTGCCGGCCTCGCTGGTGGTCTTCCTGGTCGCGCTGCCGCTGTCGCTGGGTATCGCCATCGCCTCCGGCGCCCCGCTGATGGCCGGGTTGATCGCCGCGGTCGCCGGCGGCATCGTCGCCGGCTCCGTCGGCGGTTCGGTGCTTCAGGTCAGCGGCCCGGCCGCCGGCCTCACCGTGGTGGTGGCCGATTTGATCGACCAGTTCGGCTGGCAGATGACGTGCGTGATCACCATTTGCGCCGGTGCGGTGCAGATCCTGCTGGGCCTGGTCCGGGTAGCGCGTGCGGCGCTGGCCGTCGCGCCGGTGGTGGTGCACGCCATGCTGGCCGGCATCGGCGTGACCATCGTGCTGCAGCAGATCCACGTGCTGATGGGTGGCGCCTCACGCAGCTCGGCCTGGGAAAACATCAAGGCGCTGCCGAACGGCATCCTGAATCACGAACTGCACGAGGTGATCGTCGGCGGCACGGTCATCGCCATCCTGGTGCTGTGGTCGAAGCTGCCCCCCAGGATCCGCTTCATCCCGGGCGCACTGGTGGCGATCGTGGTGGCCACGGCGCTGTCGCTGCTGGTGGACCTGCAGGTGGACCGGATCAACCTGTCGGGCAACTTCTTCGACGCCATCGGGCTGCCGCAGCTGCCGCCGGTGTCCCCGAGCGGCCACCCGTGGCTGTCCGAGATCGGCGCGGTCGCGCTCGGCGTGGTCACGGTGGCGCTGATCGCCAGCGTCGAATCCCTGCTCTCGGCGGTCGGCATCGACAAGATGCACAGCGGACCGCGCACCAACTTCAACCGGGAGATGATCGGGCAGGGCAGCGCCAACGTGGTGTCCGGCCTGCTGGGCGGCCTGCCGGTGACCGGCGTCATCGTGCGAAGTTCCACCAACGTCGCCGCGGGCGCGCGCACCCGGACTTCGGCCGTGCTGCACGGGGTGTGGATCCTGCTGTTCGCCTCGCTGCTGACCGGCCTGGTGGAGCTGATCCCCAAGGCCGCGCTGGCCGGTCTGCTCATCGTCATCGGTATCCAGCTGATCAAGCTGGCCCACATCCAGGTGGCCGTGCGCACCGGCAACTTCGCGATCTACGTCATCACCATCGTCTGCGTGGTCTTTCTCAACCTGCTCGAGGGTGTGGCCATCGGGCTGGCGGTGGCCATCGGGTTCCTGCTGGTCCGGGTCGTCCAAGCGCCCATCGAGGCCAAACCGGTGGGCGAGGAGTCCAAGCACTGGCGGGTCGACATCGACGGCACGCTCAGTTTCCTGCTGCTGCCGCGGCTGACCAACGTGCTCTCCACCCTGCCGCCCGGGTGCGATGTGACGCTGAACCTGAACGCCGACTACATCGACCACTCGATCTCCGAGGCCATCTCCGACTGGAAGACCGCCCATGAGGCAACCGGCGGATCGGTGACCATCGTCGAGACGTCGCCGGCCAACCTGGTGAGCGCCCACCAGAGCCCACCGCGACGCCACTTCGTCTCCCGCTCGCTGCGCGAGGCGCCCTGGCCGTCGCGCCGCGACAACAACGGCGACGGGCCCGACGCCTCGATTCTGGACGGCGTCCAGCACTATCACCGCATCGGCAATCTGCACCATCACGTCCCTGAGCTCATCGACTCCCCCAACCCCGACACGGTGTTCTTGACCTGTGCCGACTCCCGGATCCTGCCGGACACCATCACCGCGAGCCGGCCCGGCGACCTCTACATCGTGCGCAACGTCGGCAACCTGGTGCCGGTGGACTCCGCCGAGCGCTCCGTGGACGCCGCGCTGGACTTCGCGGTCAACCAACTCGGCGTGAGTTCGGTTGTGGTGTGCGGACATTCGTCATGCCGCGCGATGCAGGCGCTGCTCGACGGAACGCTCCACGACACCGCCGCCCCGATCTCGCAGTGGCTCGAACATGCCCGGGAAAGCCTGGCAGCCTACCGGGACAACCACGACGCCCGGCTGAGCTGCACGTCGAACGGTTTCCGCTTCAGCGAAGTCGACCAGCTGGCGATCGTCAACGTGGCGGTGCAGGTCGACCGGCTCAGCCGCCACCCGATCCTGGCTGCCGCGGTGGAGTCAGGTGCCGTGCAAGTGGTGGGCATCTTCTTCGACTTCGCCACCGTGCACGTGCACGTGGTGGATCGGCACGGGATCGTGCCCGCCACCCAGACCGCGCGGGAACCGGCTCCCGCGCACTGAATCCGGCCGCCCGTCAGCTGGGCGGCAGCCGCACCACCTGCAGGAAGAACTCGTCGATCTGGCGGACCGCGTTCATGAACTGATCCAGGTCCACCGGCTTGGTGACGTACGCGTTGGCGTGCAGCTTGTAGCTCTTGAGGATGTCCTCCTCGGCCGAGGAGGTGGTCAGCACGACGACCGGGATGCGGCACAGGTCGGGGTCCGATTTGATTTTCTGCAGCAGATGCCGCCCGTCGTACTTCGGCAGGTTCAGGTCGAGCAGGATCAGGTCGGGCCGCGGAGCGTGCTCGTAGTTGCCGCGCTTGTAGAGGTAGTTCAGCCCCTCCTCGCCGTCATGCGCGACATGCAGCCTGTTCTTGAGCTTGTTGTGCTCGAACGCTTCCCGGGTGATCAGCTCGTCGCCGGGGTCGTCTTCGACCAACAGGATGTCGATCGCGCGACCGGGTGATGTCATTCGTTTGCTCCTTCTGAAGAGACCAAGCCGTATTGGACTACCTCACTGCGCCCCCCGATGGGTTCAGCGTTGAGCTCGGCGACAGGCAAAGTGAACTCGAACCGTGTCCCATCGGTATACGAGGTGTCGATCCACACGGTGCCCCCGTGGTGCTCGACGATCTTCTTGCACATCGCAAGACCGAGACCTGTTCCACCATAGGCGTCGCGACCGTGCAGCCGCTGGAAGATGATGAACACCTTGTCGACGAACTCCTCGGCGATTCCGATGCCGTTGTCCGAGACGCTGAAAACCCAGAGGTTCTCCCGACTGCCGGTGCCGCGCCGGAATTCGATCGTGATCCGGGGCGGAACGCCCTCGCGGTGAAACTTCACCGCATTGCCGATCAGGTTCTGCCACAACACAACCAGCAATGTCGGGTCACCGTTGACCCGCGGCAGCGGCCGGGCCGGCCGGACGATCTCGGCTCCCGACTCCTCGATGGCCACCGCCAGATTGGCCACCGCCGAGTCCAGCGCCGTGTCGAGTTCGACCGCGGTGTACTTGGCGTTGAGCCGACCCACCCGGGAGAAGCTGAGCAGGTCGTTAATCAGCACCTGCATCCGCTTGGCGCCGTCGACCGCGAAGTCGATGTACTCCACGCCGCGGTCGTCGAGCTTGTCCCGGTACCGGCGCTCGAGCAACGTGCAGAAGGACGCCACTTTGCGCAGCGGCTCCTGCAGGTCGTGCGACGCGACGTAGGCGAACTGCTCGAGTTCGGCGTTCGAACGCCGCAGATCGGCCGCCTGCTCGTCGAGTTGCGCCTGCGCGGCCCGCGACGCCTCCAGCGCCTGCACGATCCGCTGCCGCATCCCTTCCACGTCGTAGGCGATGCCGCGGATGTCCGCCGGCCGGCGGGGCAGCTTGATGGCGTCGCCGAAGTGGCCTTCGGTGACCTGGCGGCAGGACGCCGCCAGCGACGCCAGCGGCTTCGACACCGCGCGGTTGATCAGCAGCCCCAGCGCCGCGGCCGTCACGAAGAACGTCACCACCATCGAGGCCAGCACCCGGTCCCGCCAGTCGTTGACCCGCTGCAGGCTGGCGGTGGCCTGGTTGCGCGCCTCGGTCAGGTGCGCGGTCTGCGTGTCGAAAAGCCCGCGCAGGCCGTCGAACAGCGTTTTGCCATGGTCGGTCAGGTCGGCGTTCTTGGTGAAGGCCGCGTTGTTGGCCCGCAAGGCGGCGATGACCGGTTCGGCGTAGCTGTTTCGCCATTCCGTGGCGGCAGCCTCGATCGCATCCAGATCCGCGATCAGATCCGGATGCCGACCCAGTCGGCTCCGAATAAAGTCGGCCGCGGCGCGTTCGGCGCGCTGCCCGTCGTAATACGGCTTGAGGAACTGCGGATCGGCGGTGAGCAGATAGCCGCGGGTGCCGGTTTCCTGGTCGCGCACCGCCGCCTGCAGCTGAGCCGCGGCCACCCGGGCCGGCTGCACGTCGTCGCGCAACTCGCGCGACACTTCGTCGGCGTGCTCCAGCAACAACCCGCCCAGCACCGCGCCCGCGAGCACCAACACGCCCATGATCGACAACACCAGGGCCTGCCAGCCGCGCGCGGTGAGTTGCTTTCTGGGCAGCGTTCCCGAGGCGTCGGTTCTCACGAGGTGCGCTCCACGCGTACCACGGCGATGTCGTCGCTGAGCCCGCCCATCCCGCGGGCGAGTTCCTCGGCGCCGTCGATCACGGCGTCGACGAACTGTGCGCCGGGCAGCGCCGCGTGCCCCCGCGCCAGGGCCAGCAAGCCGGCTTCGCCCAGCCGGCGCCCGTCATGACCGGAATACCCCTCGAACAGCCCGTCGGTGAGCAACAGCAACCCGTGCCCGGGCGGCAGCTCCAGCTGGTGCTGGGGCCAGCCGGAACTGCGTAGTCCCAGCGCGGGACCGTAGGGGGGTTCGATCCACTCCACCGATCCCGGCCCGTGCAGCAGCATCCCGGGGTGGCCGGCCCGGACGGCGGTGATCGGGCCATCGTCGGGCGGTATCGCCAGGCTCAGCACGGTGGCGAACACGCCGTTCTCGGCCCGCTCGGCATGCAGCACCCGCTCCAGCTGGCGCATCTGCTCGACACCGTGCACTCCGGCGAAAGTCAGTGTGCGCCAGGCGATCCGCAGTGCGGCACCCAACGCCGCCTCGTCGGGGCCGTGTCCGGCGACGTCGCCGATCAGGACGTGGGTGACCCGGTCGGAAGTCTGCACCACGTCGTAGAAATCGCCGCACAGCAAGGCGTTCTCGCGGCTGGGCCGGTACCGGGCGACGATGTCGACGCCCGGGTTGTCCAGCAACAGCGGCGAGGGCAGCAGGCCGCGTTCGAGCAGCGCGTTCTCCCGGGCCCGCAGCTGGCTGGCATGCAGGTCCGCGGCGATCAGCTCGGCCCGCTTGCGCTCGATCGCGTACAGCAGGGCCCGCCGCAACATCTCCGGCTCCACCCGCCCCTTGACCAGGTAGTCCTGCGCGCCGGCCGCGACGGCAGAAGCCCCGAAGTACTCGTCGTTGAGCCCGGTGAGCACGACGATCGGGACGGTGGCGTCGCTGCGCAGGATGCGGTCCAACGCGTCGATCCCGTTGGCGTCCGGCAGGTTCAGATCCAGCAGCACGCAGTCGGGGCGGGCGGAGGCCAGCTCGCGTTCGGCGTGCGCCATCGACTGTGCCCACACCACCTCGATGTCGGCGACCGCATCGGCGATCAGCTCCTCGACCAGCACCGCGTCGGCGCGGTCGTCCTCGACCAGCAGCAGCGACAACGCCTGCCACGTCGCGGCCGGTGCGATCGACCCTTGCGCCATCAAGTGCTCGTCACGCAGTCACGTGCGCGCAAACCTACGTTCGTCACCTCATCGCCCCCTGGGCAGTGGGAATACGTTTGGTCGGACGATGGCGTGCAGGCGTGCGGCCGACGCGCCGAAGCGGGCCCTCCGCAGCGTCCTGCCACCCCGACTGGCTGCTCAATCGCGTGGACTGCTCGTCTGCTGGATAATAGGCGGTTGCGCTGGGAGTTTCCCATTGTTCGCGAAACTGCGCATGCACTGTTTACAGGCCGGCTCAGCGTAGCAATGCCCGCGACATCACGACACGCTGAATCTGGTTGGTGCCCTCGTAAATCTGGGTGATCTTGGCGTCCCGCATCATCCGCTCCACCGGGAAGTCGACGGTGTACCCGGCGCCGCCGAACAACTGCACCGCGTCGGTGGTGACCTCCATCGCCACGTCGGAGGCCAGACACTTCGACGCCGCGGAGATGAACCCCAGGTTGCCCTCCCCGCGCTCGGCGCGGGCCGCGGCGCTGTAGACCATCAGCCGGGCGGACTCCACCTTCATCGCCATGTCGGCGATCATGAACTGCACCGCCTGGAAATCGCTGATCGACTGCCCGAACTGCTTGCGGTCCTTGGTGTAGGCGATGGCGGCGTCCAGCGCGCCCTGGGCGATGCCGACGGCCTGCGCGCCGATGGTCGGGCGGGTGTGGTCGAGGGTGGCCAGGGCGGTCTTGAACCCGGTACCCGGGTCGCCGATGATCCGGTCACCGGGCACCCGACAGTTCTCGAAGTACAACTCGGTGGTGGGCGAGCCCTTGATGCCGAGCTTGCGTTCCTTGGGGCCGACGGAGAAGCCCTCGTCGTCCTTGTGCACCATGAACGCCGAGATGCCGTTGGCGCCCTTGTCGGGGTCGGTCACCGCCATCACGGTGTACCAACTGGACTTGCCGCCGTTGGTGATCCAGCACTTGGTGCCGTTGAGAATCCAGTCGTCGCCGTCGGCCTTGGCCCGGGTCCGCATCGATCCGGCGTCGCTGCCGGCCTCCCGTTCGCTCAGCGCGTAAGAGGCCATCGCGGTGCCGTCGGCGATGGACGGCAGCACCTGCTTCTTCAGCTCGTCGGAGCCGCGCAGGATCAGGCCCATGGTGCCCAGTTTGTTGACCGCCGGGATCAGCGAGGCCGACGCGTCGACCCGGGCGACCTCCTCGATGACGATGCAGGCCGCCACCGAGTCCGCACCCTGGCCGCCGAACTCCTCGGGCACGTGGACGGCGTTGAAACCCGAATTGTTGAGAGCCTGCAGTGCTTCCTCGGGGAACCGGGAGTTCTCGTCGACGTCGGCGGCATGCGGGGCGATCTCCTTCTCCGCCAGCGCCCGGATCGCGGCACGCAACTCCTGGTGTTCCTCGGGAAGTTGGAACAAATCGAATGACGGGTTTCCGGCCCATCCAGCCATCTGTCGGCCTCCTTGCTAGTCGGGGCCCAATTTACTCGCTCGCTGCTGCAACGCCGCATCCTTGGCTTGCACGCTGCGCGCCAGCTCGTCCTGGAACTCGACGATGCGCGCGCGTAGTTGCGGATCCGACGATCCGAGCATCCGGACGGCCAACAGTCCCGCGTTGCGGGCGCCGCCGATGGACACCGTGGCCACCGGCACACCGGCCGGCATCTGCACGATCGACAACAGCGAATCCAGGCCGTCCAGCCGCCCCAGCGGCACCGGCACGCCGATCACCGGCAGCGGTGTGGCCGAGGCCACCATGCCGGGCAGGTGCGCCGCTCCCCCGGCGCCCGCGATGATCACCTCGATGCCGCGGCCGGCGGCGTCGCGGGCATAGTCGAACATCGCCCCCGGGGTGCGGTGCGCCGAGACCACCCGAACCTCGTGCGGGATGCCGAACTCGGCCAGCGCCGCGGCCGCGTCGACCATCACCGACCAGTCGCTGTCGCTGCCCATGATCACTGCGACGCGGGGCTGCGCTGCATCACCCATGCGGATCCCATCCGTCCGTCCACTGCGCGTGGGACAACCAGTGTGCCGCCAGCTCGGCGCGCCTGCGCAGCTCGGTCAGGCCTTCGGCCCCGGTGCTCAGCAGGTTGACATGGCCGACCTTGCGGCCGGGCCGTTCGGCCTTGCCGTAGAGATGAACCCTGACGTCGGGCATCCGGGCGAACAGGTGGTGCAGCCGTTCGTCCACGCTCATCCGCGGCGGCTGCGCCGCACCCAGCACGTTGGCCATCACCGTCACCGGCACGATCGCGTCGGTGTCGCCGAGCGGATAGTCCAGCACCGCCCGCAGATGCTGTTCGAATTGGCTGGTGCGGGATCCGTCCATGGTCCAGTGCCCGGAGTTGTGCGGCCGCATGGCGAGCTCGTTGACCAGCAGCGTGCCGTCGGCCGTCTCGAACAGCTCGACGGCGAGCACCCCGACCACACCCAGCTCCCCGGCCAGCCGCAGCGCCAGCCGCTGGGCGTCGGCGGCGGAGTCCGGCGCCAGCTCCGGCGCCGGCGCGATCACCTGCACGCAGATCCCGTCCCGCTGCACGGTTTCCACCACCGGCCAGGCCGCCCCCTGGCCGAACGGCGATCGCGCCACCAGCGCGGACAGCTCCCGACGCAGCTGCACCCGCTCCTCGACCAGCACGGGTACCCCACGGGCGAGGTATTCGCCGGCGATCTCCCGGGCGTCGGCGAGATCGTCCGCAATTGTCACGCCGCGGCCGTCGTAGCCGCCGCGGGCGGCTTTGACCACCGGCGTGCCACCGGTCCGCGCCGCGAACGCGTCCAGCTCGGCGAGACCCTCGATGGTCTCGATGGCCAGCCAGCGCGGTACCGGCGCGCCCAGCGCGGCCAGCTTCTGCCGCATCACCAGCTTGTCCTGGGCGTGCACCAGGGCCTGTGGCGGCGGAGCCACGTTGACGCCCTCGGCGACCAGCTTGTCCAGCAGCTCGGTGGGCACGTGCTCGTGGTCGAACGTCAGCACGGCGGCCCCGGCCGCCGCCCGGCGCAGATCCTCGAGATCGGTGTGGGAGCCGACCACCACGTCGGGGCTCACCTGGGCCGCCGGCTCGTCGACGGAGTTTGCCAGAACCCGCAGGGTCTGGCCGAGGGCGATGGCGGCCTGATGCGTCATGCGGGCGAGCTGCCCGCCACCGACCATCGCCACCAGCGGGGTACGGGGACTCGGCACGGCCATCATGTTGTCATGGCTGTTGACCGGCGTGTTTAGCGGAGGCCGTACCAAATCGTTATGTATCATTTTGCGTCGGTTTCGAGATCGTCCGTAGACTGGCGTGCTGTGTCCTTTGCCGATGCCACGATTGCGCGCCTTCCCGGGGTAATTCAGCCCTTTGCGATGCGCCACCATGAGTTGATCAAATTCGCCATCGTCGGCGGCACCACATTCATCATCGACTCAGCAATTTTCTACACGCTCAAGCTCACCATTCTCGAATCCAAGCCGGTCACCGCCAAGGTGATCGCCGGGATCGTCGCGGTCATCGCGTCCTACATCTTGAACCGGGAATGGAGCTTCCGGAACCGCGGCGGCCGCGAGCGGCACCACGAGGCGCTGCTGTTCTTCGCCTTCAGCGGTGTGGGGGTGCTGTTGAGCATGGCGCCGCTGTGGTTCTCCAGCTATGTGCTGCAACTTCGGGTGCCCAATGTGTCGCTGACGGTGGAGAACCTCGCGGACTTCGTGTCGGCGTACATCATCGGCAACCTGTTGCAGATGGCGTTCCGGTTCTGGGCGTTCCGGCGTTGGGTGTTCCCGGACGCGTTCGCGCGCGACCCGGACCGGGCGCTGGAGTCGGCGCTGACCGCTGGCGGGATCGCCGAGGTCTTCGAGGACGAGATCGAGGGCGGGAACGTGACGTTGTTGCGCGCCTGGCGCAACAAGCGCAAGGGGCAGGCTCAGCTGGGTGACTCTTCGGAGCCCAGCGTGTCGAAGACTTCGTGATAGAGCAGCGCGTGCACCTCGCGTAGCCGCGGGATGTCGTGAAATTCCAGCGGGTCCTGGGACGCCGACTCGACGATCAGCGTGCCGCTGCGGAAGATCCGCTCGAAGACTTTGTCCCGGAACTGCACGCTGTTGATCCGCGCGATCGGGATGTCGATGCCGCTTCGGGTCAACACTCCGTGCCGATACATGATCCGCCGGTTGGTCACCACGAAATGGGTGGTCAGCCAGGTGAGGAACGGCCACGCCGTCAGCCAGCCGACGACGACCAGCCAGACGCCCCAGATGACGCCGAACAGGATCTTCTTGGTGAGCGGCTGCCACTGGCTGCCGTCGACCACCCCGCTGCCCAGCGCGGCCAGCCCGGTCAACAGGAGCAGGCTCAGCACCGGCAGGATCAGCCGCTTCCAATGCGGGTGCCGGTGCAGCACCACTTTCTCGCCGGCGGCCAGGGCGTTGTCCGGGTAGCTCATATCCGCGACCCTATCTCTGGCTTCAACGCAAATGCACGACATCGCCGGCGGACACCACGACGGTCTGGCCCGACTTGTCGGCGTCGTTGTCCCAGGTCTGAAGGCACAACCGGCCCTGGGCGTCGACGTCACGGGCGACGCCGACGACTTCGCGGCCGCCCGGTAGTTCGGCCCGCACCCGCGAACCCAGGGTCAGGCTGCGGGCCCGGTAGTCGTTGGCCAGCGCGGCCCACCCGTCCGTCGCGCCGCGCCAGGCCTTGATCCGCTCGCCCAGTTCCCGCAGCAGCCGGCGCACCAGCAGGTTCCGGTCGGGTGCGTCGACGCCCTCGTCCCGCAGCGACGTGGCCCCCGGCCCGTCGAGATCCCCGGGCGCCTCGGTGACGTTGAGCCCGATGCCGATCACCGCGAACGGCTGGGACACCTCGGCCAGGATCCCGGCCAGCTTCCGCATCGAGTTCGAGGCCCCGGCGAGTACGTCGTTGGGCCATTTCAGGCACGGTTCGACGGGTGTTTCGCCGGCCACCGCGTCGACCACCGCCAGGCCGGTGGCCAGCGACAGCCAGCCCCAGCCGGCGGTCGCGACGTCGTCCACCCGCACCCCGACCGACAGGGTGAGCTGCGCGCCGCCGGGGGTCGACCAGGTGCGACCGTGGCGCCCCCGCCCGGCCGTCTGGTGCTCGGCGATCAGCACGTGGCCGTCGATGTCCTCGCCCGCGCCGGCGCGAGCCAACAGGTCGGCGTTGGTGGATCCGGTTTGCGCGACGACGTCGAGTCGGCGCCAGTAGGACGGCTCGCCGAGCACCTCGACGCGCAGCGCGGCTTCGTCGAGCGGCGTGGGCTGGTCGCGGTCTGTCATCGGCTCAGCTTAAGAGGCGCCGGGCTCCCGGCTGAGCATGTCCCGCACCGCCAGGTGGCTGAACAGCATGCTGGTGCCGATCGGGTTGCCGCCGCCCGGGTAGGCCAGGCCGCTGGGCGCGGCCATGGTGTTGCCGGCGGCATAGAGGCCGGGGATGGGCCGACCGGCCGTGTCGAGCACCCGCGCGGCGGCATCGGTGCGCAACCCGCCCTTGGTGCCAAGATCCGAGATGCCGAATGCGGCAGCGTGATACGGCGGTTTGTCGATGGGAACCAGCGGGGACGCGCCGCCGGAGAAGGCGCGGTCGAACGCTTCGTCACCGCGGCCGAAGTCCTCGTCGACGCCGGTGGCGGCGAATTCGTTGAAGCGCGCAACGGTGGCTACCAGCGCATCGGCGGGCACCCCGATCTCGGCGGCCAGCTCCGGCAGCGTGTCGGCGGTGTGCCACAGCCCGGCGTCGACGTACTTCTGCGTCTCGACGATGGGCACGTTGGCGGCCTTGACCGGGGGCACCTCGCCTTCCCGGTCGTCGTAGATCATCCAGTACGGCAGCGTGACCGAGCCGTCCTGCAGCCGGGCGATGATCTCGCGGCCGGCCCGGTCGTAGGCCCGGGACTCGTTGACGAACCGGTTGCCGTCCTGGTTGACGAAGATCCCGCCGGTGAACCAGAGCGCGAACGCGCAGCGCCCGTCGGGGTGCGTCATGCCGGGCGACCACCAGGCCTGGTCGAGCAGGTCGGTGTCGGCGCCGGCGGCGATGCCGGCCTGCAATGCCTGGCCCAGACTGCCCGGGCCGCCCATGGTGTCGCGGGCGACGCCGGGCACCCCGTAGCGGCGGCGCAGTTCGTCGTTGTTCTCGAACCCGCCGGCGGCCAGCAGGACGCCGCGCCGGGTGCGGATGGCGGTGCGTTCGCCGTGGTGCTCGACGACGGCACCTTGCACCGAGCCGTCGACGACGACGAGCTCGACCAGCGCGGTGTCGCGCCGCAGCGACGCGTTGGGGTACTGGCCGATGGCTTTGAGGAACCGGGCGATCAGCGCGCGGCCCCCGACGTAGTAGTCGGCGGGGGTCGGGGCGCCGAGTCGTTCGGTGTCCAGCGGCCCGCGGATGGCGTCGCGCAGTTCCGGCGCGGCGGCCACTTTCAGCGGCTTGGCCGCGATGTGGCGCCGGCCGTCCAGCCGCGCCTTGGGCGCCTTGCCGTAGTAGTCGGGCCACGGCAGCGGCACGAACTTGATGTCGGGGTCCTGTTCCAGGTATTCGATCAGCGGCGCGCCGCCGCGCACGAACGTCTCCTGCAGTTCGAACGGGGTGCGGTCGCCGACCACCGCGTGGTAGTAGGTCAGCGCGTCGTCGATGGTGTCCTCGACACCGTCCCAGCCGCCGGCCCGCTGCAGCACCGGGTTGCACGGGAACCACACCCCGCCGCCGCCGGAGTAGGCGGTGGTGCCGCCGAACTTGTCGGTGGACTCGATCAGCAGCACCTCGAGGCCCTCGCGGGCGGCGGTGTAGGCGCCGGTCACGCCTCCGCCGCCGGAACCCGCTACCAGTACGTCGCACTCCTGCGCCCAGTCGACCACCGCTGCTCCTCCTGCTCTGCCGGTATGCCCCGCATCGACCAGCATTGACGACGCCCGTCCGGCGCGCCGGGCCGCGTCCCGCTGACCGGGTATCAGAGCGCCGATTAAGGAGTTACTAAGGGCCTACAACGGATCGGCCGGCCCTGCCGATAACATCAACTCCCATGACAAGCGTTACCGACCACTCTTCCCATACGGCTGAGCCCGCGGCCGAGCACGTCATCGACATCCACACCACTGCCGGCAAGCTGGCCGAACTGCACAAGCGCCGCGAAGAGTCGCTGCACCCGGTCGGTGAAGCCGCCGTCGACAAGGTGCACGCCAAGGGCAAACTCACCGCACGCGAACGCATTACCGCGTTGCTGGACGAGGACTCGTTCGTCGAGCTCGACGCGCTGGCCAAGCACCGCAGCAAGAATTTCGGTCTGGACGCCATCCGCCCGGTGGGTGACGGTGTGGTCACCGGCTACGGCACTATCGACGGCCGCGACGTGTGCATCTTCAGCCAGGACGCCACCGTGTTCGGCGGCAGCCTGGGCGAGGTCTACGGCGAGAAGATCGTCAAGGTCCAGGAGCTGGCCATCAAGACCGGCCGCCCGCTGATCGGCATCAACGACGGCGCCGGCGCGCGCATCCAGGAGGGGGTGGTCTCGCTCGGCCTGTACAGCCGGATCTTCCGCAACAACATCCTGGCCTCCGGCGTGATCCCGCAGATCTCGCTGATCATGGGCGCCGCCGCGGGCGGGCACGTCTACTCCCCCGCTCTAACCGACTTCGTCATCATGGTCGACCAGACCAGCCAGATGTTCATCACCGGCCCCGACGTCATCAAGACCGTCACCGGCGAAGACGTCACCATGGAGGAACTCGGCGGCGCCCACACCCACATGGCCAAGTCGGGCACCCTGCATTACGTCGCCTCCGGCGAGCAGGACGCCTTCGACTACGTGCGCGACCTGCTGAGCTACCTGCCGCCCAACAACGCCACCGACGCGCCGCGCGAGCCGGCGCCGCTGCCCGTCGGGCCCATCGAGGAGAACCTCACCGACGAGGACCTGGAGCTGGACACGCTGATCCCGGATTCGCCGAACCAGCCCTACGACATGCACGAGGTGATCGTCCGCATCCTCGACGACGACGAGTTCCTCGAGGTCCAGGCCGGCTACGCGCAGAACATCATCGTCGGGTTCGGCCGGGTGGACGGCCGCCCGGTGGGCATCGTGGCCAATCAGCCCACCCAGTTCGCCGGCTGCCTGGACATCAACGCCTCGGAGAAGGCCGCCCGCTTCGTGCGGACCTGCGACTGCTTCAACATCCCCATCGTGATGCTGGTCGACGTGCCCCGGCTTCCTGCCCGGCACCGGCCAGGAGTACAACGGCATCATCCGGCGCGGCGCCAAGCTGCTCTACGCCTACGGCGAAGCGACCGTCCCCAAGATCACCGTCATCACCCGCAAGGCCTACGGCGGCGCCTACTGCGTGATGGGCTCCAAGGACATGGGCTGCGACGTCAACCTGGCCTGGCCGACGGCGCAGATCGCGGTGATGGGGCGCCTCCGGCGCGGTCGGTTTCGTCTACCGCGGCAAGCTCAAGGAGGCCGCCCAGGCCGGCGAGGATGTCGACGCGCTGCGCCTGCAGTTGCAGCAGGAGTACGAGGACACGCTGGTGAATCCATACATCGCGGCCGAGCGCGGCTACGTCGACGCGGTGATCCCGCCGTCGCACACTCGCGGGTACATCGGGACGGCGCTGCGGCTGCTGGAACGCAAGATCGCGCAGTTGCCGCCGAAGAAGCACGGGAACATTCCGCTGTGAGCGAGGTGAGCGCTGTGAGCGAGGTGAGCGCCGTGACCGACGAGCCGCACCCGCACGAACCGCACATCCAGATCACCAAGGGGCACCCGACGGATCAGGAGCTGGCGGCGCTCGTGGCGGTGCTGGGCAGCATCGGCGGCGGCGCTCCGCCACCGCAGCCCGAACCCACCCGCTGGGGCCTGCCGGTGGACAAGTTGCGGTACCCGGTCTTCAGCTGGCAGCGCATCACCCTGCAGGAAATGAAGCACATGCGTCGATGACGCGGCTGGTGCTCGGGTCGGCCTCCTCGGGCCGGCTCAAAGTGCTGCGCCAGGCCGGTGTCGAACCGGTGGTGGTGGTCTCCGGGGTCGACGAGGACGCGTTGCTCGCCGGGCTCGGTCCGGCGGTTGCCCCCGACGAGGTGGTGCGCGAACTGGCCCGTGCCAAGGCCGAGCAGGTGTGCGCCGTGCTCGACGATCCCGCCGTCACCGCGAATTGCGTTGTCGTCGGCTGTGATTCGATGCTTTACCTGGACGGCCGGCTGTGCGGCAAGCCGGAGTCGATCGACGACGCCCGCCGGCAGTGGCAGACGATGGCCGGGCGATCCGGCGAATTGCACACCGGGCATTGCCTGGTCCGGCTGCGCAACGGCGCAGTCGTGCAGGCCGAAGCCGAAACATCAACCACCACAGTGCATTTCGGATCCCCTGCAGAAGCCGACCTGGAAGCGTACCTGGCCAGCGGCGAATCTTTGGGCGTAGCAGGGGGATTCACTCTGGACGGCCTCGGCGGCTGGTTCGTCGACGGCGTGGACGGCGACCCGTCGACCGTGATCGGACTGAGCCTGCCGCTGCTGCGCACCCTGCTGGCCCGTTGCGAAGTGACGGTCGCCGACCTGTGGGCGGGGCAGCCTCGCTGACACCAGCCGTTCCAACCCCAACCGCAACCACCACCGGCACCGAACTAGCCAGGCCTGGGCCATAAGTCGCTGAAAACCCCGGCGCCGCTCTGAGTAGGCTCGACGGCGTGCCACTTCCCCAGATCCCAGCCCCACCCTGCAGGCTTACGCCCACCCCGAACGGCTCGTCACCGCCGACTGGCTGTCCGCCCACATCGGCTCGCCCGGCCTGGCGATCGTCGAGTCCGACGAGGACGTGCTGCTCTACGACGTCGGTCATATCCCCGGTGCCGTCAAGATCGACTGGCACACCGACCTCAACGACCCGCGGGTACGCGACTACATCAACGGCGAGCAGTTCGCCGCCCTGATGGACAGCAAGGGCATCGCCCGCGACGACACCGTGGTGATCTACGGCGACAAGAGCAACTGGTGGGCGGCCTACGCGCTGTGGGTGTTCACCCTGTTCGGCCATCCCGATGTGCGGCTCCTCAACGGCGGACGCGACCTGTGGCTGTCCGAACGCCGCGACACCACCTTGGAGGTGCCCAGCAAGACCTCGGCCGGCTATCCCGTCGTGCAGCGCAACGACGCGCCCATCCGCGCTTTCAAGGACGACGTACTCGCCGCCCTGGGCAGCCAGCCGCTGATCGACGTGCGCTCCCCCGACGAGTACACCGGCAAGCGCACCCACATGCCCGACTACCCCGAAGAGGGGGCGCTGCGCGCCGGCCACATCCCCACCGCGCGGTCCATCCCGTGGGGCAAGGCGGCCGACGAGAGCGGCCGGTTCCGCAGCCGTGCCGAACTCGAGGAGCTGTACGGGTTCGTACAACCCGAGGACAAGACCATCGTGTACTGCCGCATCGGCGAACGGTCCAGCCACACCTGGTTCGTGCTGACCCACCTGCTGGGCAAGCCGGGGGTGCGCAACTACGACGGTTCCTGGACCGAGTGGGGCAACACCGTGCGGGTGCCGATCGTGGCCGGTGCAGACCCCGGGACAGCGCCCAGCTGATGAGCATGCCCCCGGCGCTGGCCGAAGTGGTGTCCGACTTCGCCGAAGTCCAGGGCCAGGAGAAGCTGCAGCTACTGCTGGAGTTCGCGAACGAACTGCCGCCGCTGCCCGCCGATCTGGTCGAGTCGGCGATGGAACCGGTTCCCGAGTGTCAGTCGCCGCTGTTCCTGCACGTCGACGCCAGTGACGCCGACCGGGTGCGGTTGTATTTCAGCGCCCCGGCCGAGGCGCCGACCACCCGCGGGTTCGCCTCGATCCTGGCGACCGGTCTGGACGAACAGCCCGCGGCCGACATCCTGGCGGTGCCGGAGGACTTCTACACCGACCTCGGTCTGGCCGAACTGATCAGCCCGCTGCGGCTGCGCGGCATGTCGGCGATGCTGGCCAGGATCAAGCGGCGACTGCGCGAATCCGCCTGACGGTAGACCGGGTTTCACCGCCTTCGGCGCGCCGCATAAACTTCCCAGCACAGGACTTGTAAGAAATTCTCTTAGAGACGAAGAAAACGCTAAAACAGGAGGCGCAGTGCCCAGTCACGCCAGCTCGCGAATCGCCAAGGTTCTGGTCGCAAACCGCGGCGAGATCGCAGTCCGGGTGATCCGGGCCGCCAAGGACGAGGGTCTGGCCAGCGTGGCGGTGTACGCCGAACCCGACGCCGACGCCCCGCACGTCAGCCTGGCTGACGAGGCGTTCGCCCTCGGCGGGCAGACCTCGGCCGAGTCCTACCTGGACTTCGGCAAGCTCCTGGACGCCGCGGCGAAGTCGGGCGCCAACGCGATCCACCCCGGGTACGGCTTCCTGTCCGAGAACGCCGACTTCGCCCAGGCCGTGATCGACGCCGGCCTGATCTGGATCGGGCCCAGCCCGCAGTCGATCCGCGACCTCGGCGACAAGGTCACCGCGCGTCACATCGCCGCCCGCGCGCAGGCCCCGCTGGTGCCCGGCACCCCCGATCCGGTCAAGGACGCCGACGAGGTGGTGGCCTTCGCCAAGGAGTACGGCGTGCCGATCGCGATCAAGGCCGCCTTCGGCGGCGGCGGTCGCGGCATGAAGGTGGCACGCAGCATCGAGGAGATCCCCGAGCTGTTCGAGTCGGCCACCCGTGAGGCGGTCGCCGCGTTCGGCCGCGGCGAGTGCTTCGTCGAGCGCTACCTGGACAAGCCCCGCCACGTCGAGGCGCAGGTGATCGCCGACCAGCACGGCAACGTCGTCGTCGCCGGCACCCGGGACTGCTCGCTGCAGCGGCGCTTCCAGAAGCTGGTAGAGGAAGCGCCGGCACCTTTCCTCACCGACGCGCAGCGCAAGGAGATCCACGAGTCGGCCAAGCGCATCTGCAAGGAGGCGCACTACTACGGCGCCGGCACCGTCGAATACCTGGTCGGCCAGGACGGCCTGATCTCGTTCCTGGAGGTCAACACCCGCCTGCAGGTGGAGCACCCGGTCACCGAGGAGACCGCCGGCATCGACCTGGTGCGCCAGCAGTTCAAGATCGCCAACGGCGAGAAGCTGGACATCACCGAGGATCCGACGCCCCGCGGGCACGCCATCGAGTTCCGGATCAACGGCGAGGACGCCGGCCGTGGCTTCCTGCCCGCCCCCGGCCCGGTGACCCGGTATGACACCCCGAGCGGACCCGGTGTCCGGCTGGACTCCGGCGTGCACGCGGGTTCGGTGATCGGCGGACAGTTCGACTCCATGCTGGCCAAGCTGATCGTCTACGGCGCCAGCCGCGAAGAGGCGCTGGCTCGCTCCCGGCGTGCCCTGGACGAGTTCCACGTCGAGGGTCTGGCCACCGTGATTCCGTTCCACCGGGCGGTGGTGTCCGACCCGGCGTTCATCGGCGACGAGAACGGCTTCAGCGTGCACACCCGCTGGATTGAGACCGAGTGGGACAACACCATCGAGCCGTTCACCGGTGGTGAGCCGCTCGACGAGGAGGAGTCCCGGCCGCGGCAGAAGGTGGTCGTCGAGGTCGACGGCCGCCGGGTCGAGGTGTCGCTACCGGGTGACCTGGCGCTGGCCAGCGGCGCCCCGGACGCCGTCGGCGTAGTGCGACGCAAGCCCAAGCCCCGTAAGCGCGGCGGCCACGGCGGCGCCGCGGCCTCCGGTGACGCCGTGACCGCACCCATGCAGGGCACCGTGGTCAAGGTTGCCGTCGAGGAAGGCCAGGAGGTTTCCGTCGGTGACCTGGTGGTGGTGCTGGAGGCGATGAAGATGGAGAATCCGGTCACCGCGCACAAGGACGGGGTGATCACCGGTCTGGCGGTCGAACCGGGCGCGGCCATCACCCAGGGCACAGTGCTCGCCGAGATCAAGTAGGCGACGCGGTTCGCCATTGCGTTGTCGGCCCTGCCCGTCGCGGGTAGGGTCGGGACTGGTTGAGTTCACAGCCGTTCGGAACGACTTGCTGGTGCAGCACGATTCGCGGGGATCCTGCGCCGCACATCATCGTCGACTGGACGGAGCCACCATGTCCGTAACCCAGATGTGGCTGAAATGCCCCAACGCCGAATTCACCGCGCGATGGGAGGCGTCCAGCGGCGTCGTCACCGCTCGCGGTGAACTCGATGCCGCCAACTCCGATCAGTTCGCCCAGTACGTCGCGCGCTGCGCCCGGCACTGCCGGTGGCTGGTGGTCGACCTCACCGACCTGGATTTCCTTGGCACAGCAGCGTTTTCGGCGTTGCACCGGATCAACGTGGAGTGCTCGGCAAACGACACCACGTGGGCGATGGTGCCCAGCCGGGCGGTTTCGCGGCTACTGCGGATCTGCGATCCGGACGGCACGCTGCCCATCAAAGAGTGGACCGCGCCGCGGGGACCCGAACCGGCGCGACTACTCCAGCTGGTCCCGCAGCCGCGCTAGGGATTTCGCCAGCAGACGCGACACGTGCATCTGTGAGATGCCGACCCGCTCGGCGATCTGAGTCTGCGTCATGGACTCGAAGAACCGCAGTACCAACACCATTCGTTCGCGCTCCGGCAACGCCTCCAGCAGCGGCCGCAGGGCCTCGCGGTTCTCGATGCGGTCCAGACCGGAGTCGACGTCGCCCAAGGTGTCCGCGATCGCGCGGGCGTCGTCGTCCTCGTTGCCGCCGCCGCTGTCGATCGACAGGGTGTTGTAGGAGCTGCCGGCGACCAGACCCTCCACCACTTCGGCGCGGTCCATGCCCAGTTCGGCGGCGAGCTCGGTTGCGGTGGGCGCCCGACCGAGCCGTTGCGACAACTCGGCGGTAGCGGTGCCCAGCCGCAGGTGCAGTTCCTTGAGCCGGCGCGGCACCTTGACCGACCAGCTGTTGTCGCGGAAGTGCCGCCGGACCTCACCCATGATGGTGGGTACCGCGAAAGAGACGAAGTCCGAACCGGTTTCGACGTCGAAGCGCACCACGGCGTTGACCAACCCCACCCGGGCGACCTGGATCAGGTCGTCGCGTGGTTCGCCGCGGCCCTCGAAGCGCCGTGCGATGTGGTCGGCCAGCGGCAGACAGCGCTCCACGATCTTGTCCTGCCGCCGCTGAAACTCCGCCGAGCCGGCAGCGAAGCTGGCGAGCTCGCGGAACATGTCCGGAACATCGGCGTATTCGTTAGGTCGCGAAGTGGAACCGCCGGCAGGTTGCTCTGTCAACTGGCCGTCACTTACCGGGGGCCGCCCGCCGCGCGGTCAACGAGATGCCGAAGACACTGCCCGTTGCATCCGGCTTGCGGCCGTCGTGGAACGTCTGGACGTCGTCGGCCAGCGAGGTCAGTACATGCCAACTGAAGCTGCCCGGCGCCACCACGTCGTGGGTGTCGCACGCCGCGGACGCCTCGACCACCAGTTCCTCGTCTCGCGGATCCACCACCAGCGTCAGCGAGGCGCCGGCGGTCGCCGAGCGGATCAACCGGGTGCACACTTCGTCGACCGCCAGCCGCAGGTCGGCGACGGCGTCGAAATCCAGGTCCTCGAAGGTGCCGATGGCGCCGACCAGGGTTCGTAGCATCGCCAGGTTCTCCAGGCGCGCAGCCACGGTCAATTCGACGGCGCGGTAACCGCGTTGACGCCCGTCAGCGCGTAGATCCGCATCGCTCATTTGGCCTCCCGGCAATATTCGACTGACACTACCCTGGGTCTGGTCTCCGGCTGAGGCGCCGGGTTGCGGCCCGCCGTGGACCAACGGGTCGAGCCGGTTGGTCATGATCGCCACCGGGTATTCAACCAGTCGTCGGCGGGGTGGACGTATCCGACTCTCGTTTCGCGTTTCGGTGTCGATCCGGGAGGCACGTCTCGCAGCTGGCCAGGGTGGTGTCGGTTGTCGTGTTCGTCGTGATCTCGCTCCCCATGATGGGGTAACCACGCCAACGCATTTTTGCCGGTACTCATCATGGTCCTCTCCTGATACCCCGTCGCAGGCGCTGGCAAAACTATAAAAACAACCCCGCCCGACCGGGCCTTCGCCCCGGCTCGGCCGGCAGGCGGCGGCTCACGGCGGGTGTTCGGTGTACCAGCGCTCAGCGACTCGGCGGACCGGCGGACCAGTTACAGCGCCATCACCGGGCCGGCGATCGGCGCAACGCTCATGGCCAGCGTCACCAGCATCAGCGTCAGCAGGAACCAGCCGGCGCCGTGCCAGCCCCACCAGACGCCCTGCGCGCGCCAGACGCGGTAGGTGCGGAAGAACGCCCACACTCCGGCGAGCATCAGGATCAGCGGACCTCCGAACGCCAGCATCGTCCGTTCCGGCGGGCCGCAGGCGACGGTGTCGACGCTGCCCCCGCCGCAGGTGGAAACCCACAGCGCAGCAATGACCACGAAGCTCACCCCGGCCGCCGTGGCCAGCGCCGCAAACTTTATGGCGGCGTGCACCTCGTTGTCGTCCTGACCCAGGCGGTCACCGCGCAATTTCTCGTCTGCCGTATGCATCGGAGCACCTCTATCTGGCTTTTCTCGTGCTGGACGCCCGCACGGCGGATCGCGCTCGCGCCCGCTGGACGCCGTTTTCCTTCAATACCCAGCGCCAACTTTCGGCAAACCGCCGCCGCTCGGGGCTGGGCGCACGGGCCGCAAACCGGGTATCCGGCCCCCTGCCGCGAAGCGGTCGCAAAAGGATCGGCTCTAGCGGAGCGCATACCTCGCGTGAGTACTATCTGAACTTATGGCGACAGCCAGAAGGCGGTTATCCCCCGAGGATCGACGCGCTGAACTGCTCGCTCTGGGGGCGGAAGTATTCGGCAAGCGACCCTACGACGAGGTGCGGATCGACGAGATCGCGGAACGCGCCGGGGTTTCGCGTGCCCTGATGTACCACTACTTCCCGGACAAGCGGGCGTTCTTCGCCGCGGTGGTCAAGGACGAGGCGGATCGGCTGTACGCGGCCACCAACATCAGCCCGGCACCGGGCATGACGATGTTCGAGGAGATCCGCACCGGTGTGCTGGCCTACATGGCCTACCACGAACAGAACCCCGAGGCGGCGTGGGCGGCT
Source organism: Mycobacterium kiyosense (assembly GCA_021654635.1). Lineage (NCBI taxonomy): Bacteria > Bacillati > Actinomycetota > Actinomycetes > Mycobacteriales > Mycobacteriaceae > Mycobacterium > Mycobacterium kiyosense. Next base: position 1,311,717 of record AP025179.1, on the reverse strand, counting down.
TACGTCGGTTTGGGCCGGTCCGACCCGGTCCTGCTGGGAATCGATGACGAGGCCAAGAACCGGCAGATGGAACACGTCATGACCCGGATCGGCGAGATCGTCAGCGACATGCCCGGTACCCAAGTGCTGGAACCGGAGGTCGAGCGCGACCTGCGCGTCATCATCCACGGCTGGCTGGCGTTCACGTTCGAGATCTGCCGGCAGCGGATCATGGACCAGACTCTGGAGGCCGACCGGCTGGCCGACGCCTGCGCGCACACGCTGCTTGACGCGATCGTCCGGGTCCCGGCGATCCCCGAGAAGCTGGCCGAGGCGATGGCAACCGCGCGGTTCAAGCCGCAGGCCTGAGGCGAGCCGGACGAGTTGTCGGTGCCCGCAGGCACGATGGTTGGGTGAGCACCGCGCCGGCCGAATCCGAAGCTTCGTCGCCTGCCGCGCTGGCCAGGTTCAGCGCGGTCACCCGCGACTGGTTCACCACTACTTTCGCCGCGCCCACCGAAGCGCAGGCCGCAGCGTGGACGGCCATCGCCGACGGCGACAACACCCTGGTCGTCGCGCCGACCGGCTCGGGCAAGACGCTGGCTGCATTCCTGTGGGCGCTGGACAGTCTGGCGCGTGCCCCCGAGCGGGCGCCGGGCACCCGGGTGCTCTACGTCTCTCCGCTCAAGGCGCTGGCGGTGGACGTGGAACGCAACCTGCGCACCCCGCTGGCGGGCCTGACCCGCTTAGCGCAGGCGCGCGGCCTGCCCGCCCCCGAGATCAGCGTGGGCGTCCGCTCCGGCGACACCCCGCCCGCGGCGCGCCGTCAGCTGATCAGCCGGCCGCCCGACGTGCTGATCACCACTCCCGAGTCGCTCTTTCTGATGCTGACGTCGGCCGCGCGGGACACTTTGGCCGGGGTGCAGACGGTCATCGTCGATGAGATCCACGCCATCGCCGCCACCAAACGCGGCGCCCACCTGGCGCTGTCGCTGGAACGCCTCGACGAGTTGTCCGATCGGGCCGCCCAGCGCATCGGCTTGTCGGCAACCGTGCGGCCGCCCGAGGAGCTGGCCCGGTTCCTGTCCGGTCAGGCCAGAACCACCATCGTGGCCCCGCCCTCGGCCAAGACGGTCGAGCTGTCCGTGCAGGTGCCGGTGCCCGATATGGCCAATCTGGCCGACAACTCCATCTGGCCCGATGTCGAGGCGCGGCTGGTCGACCTGATCGAGTCGCACAACTCGACGATCGTGTTCGCCAACTCGCGGCGGCTGGCGGAGCGGCTGACCGCGCGACTCAACGAGATCCATGCCGAACGCTGCGGCGTCGACGTTCCCGGGGGTACCAACACCCAGGTGCCCGGCGGCGCGCCGGCGCACGTGATGGGCAGCGGACAGAGTTTCGGCGCGCCCACCCTGCTGGCCCGCGCCCACCACGGCTCGGTCAGCGAGGAGCAACGCGCCATCGTCGAAGAGGACCTCAAGAGCGGACAGCTCAAGGCGGTGGTGGCCACCTCCAGTCTGGAGCTCGGCATCGACATGGGCGCGGTGGATCTGGTCATCCAGGTCGAAGCACCGCCGTCGGTGGCCAGCGGATTGCAGCGCATCGGGCGGGCCGGCCACCAGGTCGGTGAGACCTCCCGCGGCGTGCTGTTCCCCAAGCACCGCACCGATCTGCTGGGCTGCGCGGTCAGCGTGCAGCGGATGCTCACCGGCCAGATCGAGACCATGCGGGTGCCCGCCAATCCGCTGGACATCCTGGCCCAGCACACGGTCGCGGCAGCGGCCCTGGAGCCTCTCGACGCCGACCGCTGGTTCGACACCGTGCGGCGCAGCGCCCCATTCGCGACGCTGCCCCGCGGCGTGTTCGAGGCCACCCTGGATCTGCTGTCCGGCAAGTACCCGTCTACCGAATTCGCCGAGCTGCGGCCGCGGCTGGTCTACGACCGCGATCACGGCACGCTCACCGCACGGCCCGGCGCCCAGCGGCTGGCCGTCACCTCCGGCGGCGCCATCCCCGACCGTGGGCTGTTCACCGTTTATCTGGCAACCGACTCCGAGAAGCCGTCGCGGGTGGGCGAGCTGGACGAGGAGATGGTCTACGAGTCGCGCCCCGGCGACGTGATCGCGCTGGGCGCAACCAGCTGGCGCATCGTGGAGATCACCCACGACCGGGTGCTGGTGGTCCCGGCGCCGGGCCAGCCGGCCCGGTTGCCGTTCTGGCGCGGCGACGATGTCGGCCGGCCCGCCGAGCTGGGCGCCGCGCTGGGCGCGCTGACCGGGGAGCTGGCCGGGATGACCCGGGATGCGTTCGGAAAGCGTTGTGCAACATGGGGTTTCAACGACTATGCGATCGACAACCTATGGCGGCTACTGGACGAGCAGTGCGCGGCCACCACGGTGGTGCCCACCGACACCACGCTGCTGATCGAGCGCTTCCGCGACGAGCTCGGCGATTGGCGGGTGGTGCTGCACTCGCCCTACGGGCTGCAGGTGCACGGTCCGCTCGCGCTGGCGGTCGGCCGGCGGCTGCGTGAACGTTACGGCCTGGACGAGAAACCGACCCCCTCCGACGACGGCATCGTGGTGCGCCTGCCCGACACCGGCTTCTCCGGGATGTCCACCGGCGAGGACACCCCGCCCGGCGCCGAGCTGTTCGTGTTCGACGCCGACGAGATAGACCCGATCGTCACCGCCGAGGTCGGCGAGTCGGCGCTGTTCGCCTCCCGGTTTCGGGAGGCGGCGGCGCGCGCCCTACTGCTGCCGCGCCGCCATCCCGGCAAGCGGTCCCCGCTGTGGCAGCAACGGCAGCGGGCCGCGCAACTGCTGGAAGTGGCGCGCAAGTACCCCGATTTCCCGATCGTGCTGGAGACGGTCCGGGAATGCCTGCAGGACGTCTACGACGTGCCCACGCTGACCGGCCTGATGGCGCGCATCGCCGCGCGCGAGGTTCGGGTGCTCGAGGTCGAAACCGCCAAACCGTCGCCGTTCGCGGCGTCGTTGCTGTTCGGGTACGTGGGCGCATTCATGTACGAGGGCGATGTGCCGCTGGCTGAGCGGCGCGCCGCGGCCCTTTCGCTGGACAGCACGCTACTGGCCCAGCTGTTGGGCCGGGTCGAACTGCGCGAGCTGCTCGACCCGGAGGTCATCGCCGGCACCGGTCGCCAGTTGCAGCATCTGTCGCAGGACCGCGCCGCCCGCGACGCCGAGGGCGTCGCGGACCTGCTGCGGCTGCTCGGTCCGCTGACCGAGGAAGAAGTGGCGGCCCGGGCCGCCGCCGACGAGGTGGGCGGCTGGCTGGAAGGCCTGCGCGCCGCCCGGCGGGCGCTGACGGTGTCGTTCGCCGGGCGCAGCTGGTGGGTGGCGGTCGAGGACATCGGCCGGTTGCGCGACGGGGTGGGCGCCGCGGTCCCGGTGGGGCTGCCCGCGGCTTTCACCGAGTCGGTGACCGACCCGCTGGGCGAGCTGCTGGGGCGCTACGCGCGCACCCACACACCGTTCGACACGGCCCAGGCCGCGGCCCGGTTCGGGCTCGGGCTGCGGGTGACCGCCGATGTCCTGGGCCGGCTGGCCAGCGACGGACGGCTGGTGCGCGGGGAGTTCGTGGAGAGCAATGGTGGCCCCGGCGCCGAGCAGTGGTGCGACGCCGACGTACTGCGCATTCTGCGACGGCGCTCGCTGGCCGCGCTGCGTGCGCAGGTCGAACCGGTCAGCACCGCCGCCTACGGCCGGTTCCTGCCGGCCTGGCATCACGTGGGCGACAAGTCGTCGAGGCATGCCGGTCTGGACGGACTGGCCACCGTCGTCGAGCAGCTGGCCGGGGTGCGCATACCGGCGTCGGCGCTGGAGCCGCTGGTGCTGTCCCCGCGGGTGCGTGACTACGCGCCCGCGCTGCTCGACGAGTTGCTGGCCAGTGGCGAGGTCACGTGGTCGGGCGCCGGGTCGATCTCGGGCACCGACGGCTGGATCGCGCTGCACATGGCCGACTCGGCCGCCATGACCCTCACCGCGCCGGCCGACATCGAATTGACCGAGGCGCATCACGCGATCCTGGACACCCTGGCCGGCGGCGGCGCGTACTTCTTCCGCCAGCTCGCGCAAGGCGGGCAGCCCGAGGCCGACCTCAAGGCCGCGCTGTGGGAGCTCATCTGGGCCGGCCGGGTCACCGGCGACACCTTCGCGCCGGTGCGGGCCCTGCTGGGCGGCAGTCCCCGCAAGCGATCGGCACCCGCGCACCGTAGCCAGCGGCCACCGCGGCTGAGCCGCTACAGCGTCGCGCACGCGCAGGCCCGCAGCGCCGATCCCACCGTGGCCGGCCGCTGGTCGGCGCTGTCGCCTCCCGAGCCGGACTCGACCCTGCGCGCACACTTTCAGGCCGAGTTGCTGTTGAACCGCCACGGCGTGCTGACCAAGGGCGCGGTGGCCGCCGAAGGGGTGACGGGCGGTTTCGCCACGCTGTACAAGGTGCTCAGCGGGTTCGAGGATGCCGGCCGCTGCCAGCGCGGCTACTTCGTCGAGTCATTGGGCGGCGCCCAGTTCGCGGTCGCTTCGACGGTTGACCGGTTGCGCGGCTATCTCGACGGGGTCGACCCGCAGCGGCCCGAGTATCACGCGGTGGTGCTGGCCGCGACCGATCCGGCCAACCCGTTCGGCGCGGCGCTGCCCTGGCCGGGCGCCGCCGGCGAGGGCGCCCGACCGGGCCGCAAGGCCGGGGCGCTGGTGGTGTTGGTCGACGGCGAGTTGTGCTGGTTCCTGGAAAGGGGCGGGCGGTCGCTGCTCACGTTCGGCGCGGATGCCGGCGCGGCGCAGGCGGCCGCGGGGGCCCTGGCGGATCTGGTCGCGACCCGCCGGGTGGCGTCGCTGCTGGTCGAACGGGTCGACGGGGTGTCCGTGCTGGCGCCCGACGGACCCGGGACGGTCGCGGCGTCGGCCTTGGTCGAAGCGGGCTTCGCCCGCACGCCACGCGGTCTGCGGCTGCGGTAGGCGACCATGCCCGAAGGTGACACGGTCTTTCACACCGCGGACACGCTGCGCCGCCAACTGGTGGGTCGGACGCTGACGCGCTGCGACATCCGGGTACCGCGGTTCGCCACCATCGACCTCACCGGAGCTGTGGTGGACGAAGTGCTCAGTCGCGGCAAGCACCTCTTCATCAGGGCCGGGTGGGCCAGCATCCACTCACACCTGAAGATGGACGGCAGCTGGCGGGTCGGCAGCCGGCCGAAGCCGCGGATAGACCACCGAGCACGAATCATCCTGGAAACGGACGACGTTCGGGCCGTCGGAGTCGATCTGGGTGTGCTGGAGATCCTGGAGCGTGACAGCGAGGACGCCGCCGTCGCCCATCTCGGGCCCGACCTGCTCGGCGAGGACTGGGATCCGCAGCTGGCCGCGGCCAACCTGGTCGCCGACCCGGACCGTCCCCTCGCCGAGGCGCTGTTGGACCAGCGGGTCATGGCCGGGATCGGCAACGTCTTCGCCAACGAACTGTGTTTCGTCAGCGGGCGGCTGCCGACCGCACCGGTCAGCGCCGTCGCCGATCCGCTGCGGCTGGTATCGCGGGCCCGGGACATGTTATGGGCCAACCGCTTTCGCTGGAATCGCTGCACCACCGGCGACACCCGGGGTGGTCGGCTGATGTGGGTGTACGGGCGGGCCGGGCAGGGCTGCCGACGCTGCGGCACGCCCATCTGCGCCCAGGACCCACCGCCGGGCAGCGCCGAACGGGTGCGGTACTGGTGTCCGAACTGTCAGCGCTGAGCGGTGTCAGTCGCGGCCGTGGGTCATGAAGAACTGGGCGACCACCTGTGAGCCGTCGAACGCGCGGGTGGTGGCCCCGATCACCGATCTCGGCAGATACTGCTTGCCGCCCGGCCAGGTGTGCCCACCCTTCTCGATCTGGTAGTGGACCACCTCGGTGTTGTCGGCGCAGTCCTGGGAATCGAACCGGCGCACGATGGTTCCGTCGCCGACGTTGGGCAGTTCCCACACGGTAGGGCTGCCCGGGCACTGATTGATGGTCCGCCACCGGTCCATCAGGCTGTTGGCCGAGATGGCGTGGCTCACCCCGCCCCGCCCCCGGACGTCGCCGCCGTTGTAGGGCACCACCGCATCGGAGGTGCCGTGCGCGTCCAGCACCGACACCGGCCGCGACGGATTGCACGACACCCCCACGCCCAGGGTGCCGGCGATCGGCGCGATCGCGGCGAACACCTCGGCGTGGTCGCAGGCCAGCCGGTTGGACATGAAGCCGCCGTTGGACATGCCGGTGGCGAAGACGTGGCCTTCGGGGACATTGAAGTCGTTGCGCAGCTTGTTGACCAGCGCGACCAGGAAGCCGACGTCGTCGAGCCGGCGCCGGTCGGCCGGGGCGGCCCCCCGCCCGTCGGCCCAGCTCTTGTCGTAGCCGTCCGGGTAGACCACCAGCAGGCCGTTCACGTCGGCGACGGAGTCGAAGTCGGTCAGACCCCGCTGCCCGGCACCGGTGCCGCCGCCGCCGTGCAGGTTCAGCACCAGGCCGACGGGGGGCCCGGGCGGCACATGCACCAGATAAGTCCGGTTCAGCCCGCCGTACTGCATCATCCCCGCCTGGTCCCGGGCACGGGCAGCCTGAACCTGCCGTTCGCTGCACGCGGTCAGGCTGATCAGGAGTACCGCCAGCGAGAGCAGGCGCGCCCAGGGCATGCCGTTAAAAATACCGATAGCGCTGACCCGGTCCTCAGCCCGCCGACGGCGGGCGAGTCATGAACGTCCCCTTCAGCTCCAGACCCATCGCGAGGTCCTCGTACTTGGGCTCTTTGCGCTTCTTCCACCCGCTGCCGGCGCTGACCGGTGGCGGCATCAGCGGCGGCAGCATCGGGAATCCGCCGCCGGCGTCGGCCGCCGGGAGCGGTGAAGCCGCCGAGAGCGGTGACGCCGCCGAGGCGAGCTGCACCGGCAGGTGCGCACTGGTCAGCACGGCGGTGGCCGCGGGCGGGGCGGACAGGGTGCCCATCGGCACCGCGACGCCCATCGCCGCGGCCGGTTCCATGGCACCGAGGGCACCGGCCGCATTGGTGAGCCCGGCGGCCGCGTCACCCAGCGCCGATTCGCCTTCCGACAGCCCCTGGGCGATGTCGGGGGCCACCGATTGCAGCGCCTGGGCCGAGGTGTTCTGCGCCAGGTAGGACAGCAGGTTGATCGGGAATCCCGACGAGACGAACTGGTTGGCGTAGGTGTTGGCCAGCCCGAACCAGCCTTGATTGGGGTCGAAGACCACGCCGAACGCCTGCGCCAGCGCATCGATCGGAGACACCGGCGGAGCCACCGCGTCGGCGGGCAGCGCGGCGGCCGCGCCGGCCACCGCGGATTGGGCGGACTGCACCGCGGATTGGATGGACTGGACGGCGGTGCCTGCTGAGGTGGCCGACGCCGTCTGTACGGCCGCGGCCTGCGCGCTCTCCCCTTGCGCGTCGGTGATCATCGGCGGGGTGGTGAACGTGTCGACCAACAGGGCCTGCGCCGTCGACGCCTGGTACCGGTACATCGCGGCCGCGTTGTTGACCCACATCCGCTCGTACTGCGCTTCGGTCTCGGCGATGGCGGTCAAGTTCTTACCGAGCCCGTTGGTGGCCAGCAGCTGTGCCAGTTGCTGCCGATTGGCGGCGACCACCGACGGGTGCACCACCGACGACAGTGTGGAGTTGAACTCCGAGACGACGGTCTGTGCCGCCAAGCCGAGCTGGCGGCACTGCTGCGCGGTGGTACGTATCCAGGTCAGATACGGTGCAGCCGCGTCGACCATGGTGGCCGCAGCCGGCCCGTTCCAGACTCCGGTCAGCGCGGCCAGCGCCGGAGTGTAAGCGCTGGCGGTCTCGTCCAGTTCGACGCCGAGCTGCTGCCAGGCGTACGCCGCTTCGGTCAGCGAGGCGGCGCCGGGTCCCGAGTGGATCAGCGCCGAACTGACCTCCGGCGGCAACGTAATGAACTCCATAGCACCTCACAATGACCACCGTGGGAAAACTCTTGGAACATTCGGTTAAACACCCCGGAAAAAAGCCTAGAACATTGCGCGTCAAAGGTCGCCGGTTCGACGCAATGACCTGCTCAAGTGATCGCGTTCAACGCAGCGGACAGCCTGGTTTTGAATTCGTCGGGAACCGGGATGTAACCGTGTTCGGCCAGGCCCTCCTGCCCGGCGCCGAGGGCGCTGCGCAGAAACGCCTTGACCGCCGCCCCGACCTGCGCATCGGGGTATTTCGAACAGACGATTTCGTAGGTCGCCAACACGACCGGATACGAGGCCGGCTGATTCGGCCGGTAGAAGGAGATGGTGTCCAGCGCCAGGTCGTTGCCGTCCCTGATGAACCAGGCAGCCGAAATCGTCCTGCCCACCGCGTCGGGGGTGATCCCCACCGGCTCCGGCCCCGCCGAGGTCACGACTTTGGCGGTGCTCAGGTGCTGGGCCTGGGCGAACGACCATTCCACGTAGGTGATCGAGCCCTCGGCACCCTGCACGGCCGCGGCGACCCCGTCGCTGCCGCGGGCGCCTTCCCCCACGCCACCGCGGAACTGCTTGCCGGCGCCCTTGCCCCAGGCATCACCGGCGGCGGTGTCCAGGTAGCGCTGGAAGTTGTCCGAGGTGCCGGAGTCGTCGCTGCGGAACACCACCCGGATCGGCGTGGCGGGTAGCGCCACACCCGGGTTCAGTGCGCCGATCGCCGGGTCGTTCCAGGTGTTGATGGCGCCGGTGAAGATCTTGGCCGCCGCCGGTGCGTCAAAGGTTCAGCGCCGCCAGGCCGTCGACATGGTAGGCGATGGCGATGGGGCCGAACACCGTCGGCAGGTTCCACACCGGCGAGCCGCAGCGCTGCTGCTGCGCCGCGCCGTACTCGTCCTTGCTCAATGGCGAGTCCGAACCGGCGAAATCGGTTTGCCCGCCCAGGAATTCGCTGATTCCGGCGCCGGAGCCGTTGGCGGTGTAGTTCAGCGTCTGGCCGGGGCAGTCGTGTTCGTAGGCCCGGATGAACCGGGTTATCGCGTTCTCCTGGGCGGTGGAGCCACTCGCCCTCAGCGACGGCTTGCCGCCGCAGCCCGCGTGGGCCGATGTCGCGGTGGTGGCGGTGCCCGACTTCGCGGCGTCGTGAGTGCCGTCACATGCCGTCGCGGTCAGGACGACCGCAACGGTCAGCGCGGCACCAAATCGAAAGTGATCCAATTCATTTCCTCGACCCACACCACGAACGTCCATTTCCCGGCCGTCCTTCGGCATGCTAACAAGTTCCGCGATTGAGCAGCTGCCCCGCGAACCCGCTGAGCACATCCGCATTCACAAATTCAGCCGCAATTAGCCGGCGGTTCACGGGGCCGACACGTCACGCAATTGTGTTGCGCGACGGTGGGGCTGCGATCGAACCCGTTCGCTCATCCGAGCGTTACGTGCAATGATCGCGATGTAAGCATTTCGTTACGTCGTAACCGTGCCGCGAGGAGGCTGAAGCGATGACCATCAATCGGATGCGCACGCGCAGCGCGCGGCGCACGTGGTTGCCAGGCACCGCGCTGGTGGCCGCGTTGGTCGTCCCGATGGCGGTGGCCGCGGCCCCGACCGCGCACGCCGACGGCATCGACGGGCAGTTCCTGAATGCGTTGCAGTCGCACGGGATTAACTTCGCGACCCCGCAAGCCGCGATCTTGGCCGCACACCAGGTCTGCGACGAACTCGACAACGGCAGAGCCAAGGCCGACGTCGCCAACGAGGTAGCTGGAAGCAGCAATTTGGACGGATATCACGCCGGCTACTTCGTCGGACTGAGCATCAGCGCATATTGTCCGCGGCATCACGCGTCGCCTTGACAGCCAATTCGCAGTTGTCACACCGCGCGATCACGGCGGCCAGCCCTTACACTTTCGGCACCAGCATCACGGGGAGCAAAAGTGGTCACGAGAGTGTTGTCGGGCATCGCGATCGCGCTCTGCGCTGTGGCGACGACGGGGATTGCGGCGGGTGCCGATCCGAGCGTGTACAGCGTTCTGAGCTGTAGCTGTTCCGCCGAAGCCGAAACGCCCGCACCCGGCGCGGAAGCCTTCTCGCAGCAAGTGAACCACGGGATCGCGCTGGGCCTGGCCGAATTGCAGGACTTCGGGGGTCCGGCGAACCCGCAGGATCTGCCGTACTCCTAGCCGGCCCTGCCGCCCACATGGTGGAAGCGCGCGGCGCGGCGCCGGATGCGATGTGCGCGGCCCCGGGTGCGAATCGGCTTTCCGCCCAAGCGCACCGGTTCGGCGTAGAACATGATCTTGGCCAGCTCCACCAGGACCAGGTAGACGATCACGAAACCACCCAGCACCCCGAAGAACTGCCACGGCAACGGCGTGAACCCCAGCGTGCGGGCCGGCCACGAGATGGTCAGCACGACGCCGACGGTGACCACGGACAGGGTGGCGATTACCAGCGCCGCACTGGGTCGGCTGCGTAGGAACGGCACCTTGCGGGTGCGGATGACGAAGATGATCAACGTTTGTGTGGCAAGCGATTCCACGAACCACCCGGTGCGGAACTCGACCGGGCCGGCGTGCAACACACCGAGCATCAGCCCGAAGGTGAGGAAGTCGAACAGCGAACTGATCGGCCCGAAGGTCAACATGAAGCGCCGGATGAATGCGACGTCCCAGTGCGACGGCGCCCGGAGTTGCTCCTCGTCGACGCGGTCGGTCGGGATCGCCAGCTGCGAGCTGTCGTACAGCAGGTTGTTCAGCAGGATCTGACTGGGCAGCATCGGCAGGAACGACAGCAGCGCCGAGGCGGCTGCGGCGCTGAACATGTTGCCGAAGTTGCTCGACGTGCCCATCAGCACGTACTTGATGGTGTTGGCGAAGATCCGCCGGCCCTGCGCCACCCCGGTGGCCAGCACCCCCAGGTCTTTCTCCAGCAGCACCACGTCGGCGGCGTCCTTGGCGACGTCGGTGGCGCTGTCGACGGAGATGCCCACGTCGGCCGAATGCAGGGCCAGCGCGTCGTTCACCCCGTCGCCGAGAAATCCGACCGACCTGCCGTGCCCACGCAGGGAGGCGATCAGCCGCGCCTTCTGCTCGGGTGAGATCCGGGCGAAGATAGTGTGATTCACCGCGGCGTCGGCGAACTCGTCGTCGTCGAACGACTGCAGCCGCGCACCGGTGACCGTACCCTTGGACTCCAAACCGATGTCGGCACAAACTTTTTCGGCGACCCGCGGGTTGTCGCCGGTGGCGATCTTGAGCTCGATGCCGAGCTCGGCGAGCTGTGAAAGTGATTGCCGTGCAGCGGGTTTGGGTTCGTCGGCGAAAACCAGGAACCCGGCCAACCGCAGATCGCGTTCGTCGTCACGGGTGATCGTGGCGAGCCCGGCCGCGGGCCTGGCAGCCACCGCCACCACACGGCGCCCAGCGGCGAACAACGCCGCCAGCGTCTCGTCGGCCGCTGCCGGTGTCGCCCGGCACAGCGGCAGCAACTGTTCGGGCGCGCCCTTGACCACCAGCACGCGTTCGCCGTCGTCGTCGATCAGCACCGAGGTGGCCCGGCGTTCATGGTCGAACGGCAGCAATGCCACCCGCCGCACGTCGGTCCCCACCAGCCGGCCCGCCAGCGGGCCTTCCCACAGCGCTTCGTCGAGCGCGTTGGCGCTCACGCCGCCGGCTTGCGGGTCCACGTCGGTGGCCAGCAACCCCAGCCGGCACACCGCGTCGCTGGGGTTGCCGGCGGGGTCGACGGTGCCGACCAGCCGCAGTCGGCCTTCGGTCAGGGTGCCGGTCTTGTCGGTGATCAGAATGTCCATGTCGCCCAGGTCTTCGATGCATACCAGCCGCTTGACCAGCACCTTGGCCTTGGCCAGCTGTCGGGACCCGGTCGCTAAGGCGGCGCTGACCACCGCCGGCAGCAGCTGCGGGGTGATGCCCACCGCGATGGCCAGCGAGAACAACACCGAGTCGATGATCGGCTTGCCCAGCAACAGATTGCTGATCAGGATGATCAGCATCAGCGCGATCGCGACCTGCAGCAGCAGGTAGGAGAACCGGCGCAGTCCGAGCTGGAAACCTGTTTCGGGCACCCGCTCGTCCAAACCCGCTGCGATGCGCCCGAATTCGGCGTCCCGACCGGTGGCGAACACCACCCCGACGCCCTCACCGGCGCTGACGATGGTGCCCATGAAGGCCAGGTCGGACGCCTCGGCCAGTTCGGCGCCGGTGGATACCGGGTTTGCGGTCTTCTCCGCCGCGGCGGACTCGCCGGTCAGGATGCTCTCGTTGCATTCCAAGCCGTTGACGTCGATCAGCCGCAGATCGGCGGGCACGGCCTCACCCAGCGATAATCGGACCACGTCACCGGGCACCAGGTCGACGACGCTGATCTTGACGTACCGTCCGTCCCGGCGCACCACCGCCTGGTGCTGCATCCCGGCGTGCAGCTCGGCGGCGGCCAGCTCGGCCCGGAACTCGTTGAAAAACCCCAGCCCCACACTGGCCACCAAGATCACGCCGATGATGACCGCCTGCACGCCGTCGCCCAGGAAGTACGAGACGACAGCGGTCCCGGCCAGCAGGATGAGCACCGCGTTGCGCAGTTGACGACCCAATACCGCCGCCGCGCTGACCCGGTGCGTCGCAACGGCATTCGGCCCGTAACGATCCAGCCGGGCCGACGCCTCGGCGGCGGACAGGCCGGCCGTCGAACTATCCAGCCGGCGTAGCACCTCCTCGGCGGGGGCGGCGGCAACCTGCTGCGCGGTCCCCACCGGAAAGTGCGGAACGACCGTTTCCGGCGCCGATGACATCTCCGGCTTCTCCTCGCTGTGGTCCTCGCTAGGTTTCGCGCGCAGCGCCCCGCCGTGCACCACAATGCCAGTTGCGCCGCCCGTTCGCGCGGGCAAAACCCGTTGTTCAACCATCGGCAACTCGCGGATCACACGGCTCGGTCTCAATGGACGGATCGCGCCGGAACTCTCCGGCTTCAACAGGCAGGTGGTCGACGATGGAACGCGACAAGCGTGTGCAGCTCAAGCCGTATCGCTCCGCGTCAGAGCATGTGGACGGGGCCTGGTGGCCGCGTTCGCGGCGCCTGGTCGACGAGCTGCCGGCGTTGGTGAACTCGGTGTCCGACCGGCTGGGGCGGGTGGTGATGGTGGGCTATCACCTGCACGGCTGGGAGGAAGTCCCGCCGCGTACCCAGGTCGCCGGGCACACCATCGAATTGCTGGGCTTCAGCAGCGACGAACCCGCCAGTGTGATGCTGGTCGGCGAGGACGGCCACCACCTGTCCCTGCACGTGATCCGGCCGGAGACCGGCCCGGAGGAGGCCCGCCAGGCGCTGGAGGCGGCACGCGTCCCGGCCGAGGCCGAGCCGGCCGGGCAGACCCAGGTCGCGCGGTCGGTGGCCGACGTGGCGGCCACGTTGGCCAAACACGAGGGGCGCGAGGACCAGCAGCGCACCGCCGAGATCGCGCGATGGTGCGAGCAGGCGGCGCAGCAGTTCGCCGACGCGCCGATCCAGACGTTCGTGCCGGTGTTGGTCGAGCACATCGTCCGCAACCGGATGCGGCAGTCCCGGTTGAGCGCATAGGCCCGGTCAGCCGCAGCGGGTCGCCATCAGCGCAGTGATGGCGTCGACGTCGGCGGGTCCGGGCACACCCCAGTCCGGCGGATAGTCGCACAGCTCGTCGGCCCGCACAGACCTGAGGTCGACGTCGAGTAACTCGATCGCGGCCAGCGGCACCAGGGCCGGATGCACGTAGCCGCAGGCCCGGGCCAGGCCCACCAGCTCGAAACGCAGGGTGGCCAGGTAGTTGGCGCAACGCACCGATTTCGATGCCGGGTCCAGGCCGTGCTGCAGCCAGGGCGACTGGGTGGCCACGCCGGAGGGGCAGCGGCCGGTGTGGCAGCGCTGCGCCTGGATGCAGCCCACGGAGAACATGGCGGTCCGGGCGACGTTGATCATGTCGCAGCCCATCGCCACCCCCAGCAGCGCGTTCTCCGGGATGCCCAACTTGCCCGAGCCGATGAACATCACGTCGTGCTGCAGGCCCTCCTCGGCGAAGGCGCGGTAGACGCGCGGGAACGCCCATTTGAAGGGCAGCGCGACGTGGTCGCTGAACACCAGCGGCGCGGCGCCGGTCCCGCCTTCGCCGCCGTCGACCGTCACGAAGTCGACGCCGCGGCCGGTGCGGGCCATGCGGGCGGCCAGGTCGACCCAGAATTCGCCCTCCCCGACTGCGGACTTGATACCCACCGGCAGGCCCGTCTCGGCGGCGATCGTCTCCACCAGCTCGAGCAGTCCGTCGACATCGCCGAACGCGGAGTGCCCGGCGGGGCTCTTGCAGTCCACGCCGACCGGGATGCCGCGGATGGCAGCGATCTCGGGGGTCACCTTGGCGCCGGGCAGCATGCCGCCCAGACCGGGTTTGGCGCCTTGGCTGAGCTTGATCTCGATAGCCCGGATGGACGGCGTGGCCGCGACCCGGTCGACCAGCTTGGGCAGGCTGAAGGTGCCGTCCTCGTTGCGGCAGCCGAAGTAGCCGGTGCCGATCTGCCAGACCAGGTCGCCGCCGTTGAGGTGATACGGCGAGACACCGCCCTCGCCGGTCGTGTGCAGGGCACCGGCCAGGGCAGCGCCCCGGTTCAGTGCGGTGACGGCCGCGCCGCTGAGCGACCCGAAGCTCATGGCCGAGATGTTGATCAGCGACGACGGCCGGAACGCCCGGGCACGGCCGCGGGCGCCGCCGAGCACCTTCGCCGCCGGCAGTGGGACCGACGGGTCGGGATGATTGGGTTCGCCGGCCGGCGCCGGCACCGGGAACGCGGCGTGCTTGATGATCGGGTAGTTGTGCACGCGTTCGAGGTCGTTGTCGGTGCCGAAGCCGAAGTACCGGTTGCCCGCCTTCGCCGACGTGTACACCCAGCGTCGCTGGTCACGGCTGAACGGCCGCTCCGCGTCGTTGTCGGTGACGATGTACTGGCGCAGCTCGGGCCCCACCGCTTCCAGCAGGAAGCGCAGGTGGCCCACCACCGGGTAGTTGCGCAGGATGGTGTGCCGGCGTTGCACCAGGTCCCAGCCGGTCAACCCGGCCAGAGCGCCCCCGGCCATGGCGGCCACAGCTCGCAGCTTCACAGTCACGCGATCATGCTGCCCCGTCGGTGGCCGGCGGTGCTAGTGACCTCGGTCCTCAGTGCGAGGTGACCAAAGTGCGCCGGCTGACGAATTCGTGGCGGGCACTGGTGCGCGGGTCGTCGAACTCGATGCGCTGCGCCAGCAGCTGCAGCGGCGCGCTGAAGTCGTCCGGTGCGACGTCGATGATGTCGGGGTACAACGGGTCCCCGGTGATCGGCAACCCCAGCGCGGCCATCTGCACGCGCAGCTGATGGGTGCGCCCGGTGCGCGGTGTCAGCCGGTAGAGGCCGTCCTTCCGCGCAATGAGTTCGATCAGCGTCTCGGCGTTGGGCTCACCCGGCTCGCTGACCGCCTGCAGCCGGCCCCGGTGTTTGACGATCCGGCTGCGTACCACCCGGGGTAGCCGCAGCGCCGGGTCGACGGCCGCGCGCGCCAGGTAGGTCTTGCTTACCTCGCCGCGGGCGAACAGCGTCTGGAATGTGCCCCGTACCTCCCGCCGGGCGGTGAACAGCAGCACCCCGGCGGTGAGCCGGTCCAGCCGGTGGGCCGGGCTGAGTTCGGGCAGCCCGAGCTCGCGGCGCAGCCGTACCAGCGCGGTCTGGGCGACGTGGCGCCCGCGCGGCATGGTGGCCAGGAAGTGCGGCTTGTCCACCACAACGATATCGTCGTCGCGGTACAGCACCGGAATCTCGAACGGAACCGCCACCTCGTCGGGCAGGTCCCGGTAGAGATACACGTGCGCACCGGCGGGCAGCACCCGCGCCTCGTCGACCACCACGCCGTCGGCGTCGACGACTTCGCCGGCCAGCACTTTGGCGCGGGCGGGTTCGCCGAACCGTTCGGTCAGCTCGGCCAGCACCGGCCCGCCGTACAACCGGACCCGTGCCGGCCCCAGGCCGTCTCGGACCGGAAGCGGGGCGGGCCTCAATTGAGCGGCACCGGTTCCAGGATCTCGGCGCGGGCCTCGGGTGCGCTGGCGCGCAACTCGTCGGCGGAGACGTCGTCGGGCTGGGCTTGGGACAGGATCTCGGCGTCCACCCGGGCTCGGTAGTTGTCGACTTCGCGGTCGACGTCCGCGGCGCTCCACCCCAGCGCCGGCGCGACCAGTTCGGCTACCTCGCGGGCACAGTCGACGCCGCGGTGCGAGTACTCGATGGAAATCCGCATGCGCCGGGCCAGGATGTCCTCCAGGTGCAGGGCGCCCTCGGCGACGACGGCGTAGACGGCTTCCACCTTCAGGTATCCGGGGGCCTCGGTGATCGGCCCGAGCAGCTCGGGCCGGTCGGCGGCCAGGGCCAGCACGTCGTCCATCAGGGATCCGTAGCGGTCCAGCAGGTGGCGCACCCGGTAGGGATGCAGGCCGACCCGCTCGCCGACGTGCTCGACCTGGTTGATCAGCGCGAAGTAGCCGTCGGCGCCCAGCAGGCTGACCTTCTCGGTGATCGACGGCGCCACCCGGGCCGGCACGAACTGCACCGCGGCGTCGATCGCGTCGGCGGCCATCACCCGGTAGGTGGTGTACTTGCCGCCGGCGATGGCGACCAGGCCGGCCGCGGGCACCGCCACGGCGTGCTCGCGGGACAGCTTGGAGGTTTCGTCGCTCTCCCCGGCCAGCAGCGGGCGCAGCCCGGCGTACACGCCGTCGATGTCGGCGTGGGTCAGCGGGGTGGCCAGCACCTCGTTGACCGTGCCCAGGATGTAGTCGATGTCGGCCTTGGTGGCCGCCGGGTGGGCCAGGTCCAGGTTCCAGTCGGTGTCGGTGGTGCCGATGATCCAGTGGCTGCCCCACGGGATGACGAACATCACCGACTTCTCGGTGCGCAGGATGATCGCGACGTCGCTGACGATGCGGTCGCGTGGCACCACCACGTGCACGCCCTTGGACGCACGCACCTGGAATCGGCCGCGCTGCTTGGACAGCGCCTGGATCTCGTCGGTCCATACGCCGGTGGCGTTGACCACCACATGCCCGCGGACCTCGGTGACCGAGCCGTCCTCGGAGTCGCGCACCCGCACCCCGGTGACCCGGTCGCCCTCCCGCAGCAGCGCGACCACCTGGGTGGAGCTGCGCACCACGGCGCCGTAGTGGGCGGCGGTACGCGCCACCGTCATGGTGTGCCGGGCGTCGTCGACGACGGTGTCGTAGTAGCGGATACCGCCGATCAGCGAGCTGCGCTTGAGGCCCGGACTCAGGCGCAGAGCTCCGGCCCGGGTCATGTGCTTTTGCGCGGGCACCGATTTCGCGCCGCCGAGGGTGTCGTACAGGAAGATGCCGGCGGCCATGTAGGGCCGTTCCCACCACCGGTTGGTCAGCGGGAACAGGAACGGCAGCGGCTTGACCAGGTGCGGCGCCAGCTTGGTCAGCGACAGCTCGCGCTCGTAGAGCGCCTCGCGCACCAGCCCGAATTCCAGCTGTTCGAGGTAGCGCAGTCCGCCGTGGAACATCTTCGACGAGCGGCTGGAGGTGCCCGCCGCCAGATCCCGCGCCTCGACCAGGGCCACCTTCAGTCCCCGGGTGGCCGCGTCCAGCGCGCAACCGGAGCCCACCACGCCGCCGCCGATCACCACCACGTCGAACTGCTCGGAGCCGAGGCGCTCCCAGGCCAGCGCACGCTGCTGCGGCCCCAGCACCCCGTCGGACCAGGTCTGCTCGCTCTCCGCTGCGTTGCTCGGATTGCTCACGACAAAGGACTCCTGTCGGTTACTCGTCGGTAGATATCTCCCAGTAAGGCTAGTTGGCGTTCCGGATTCCGGCGGGGTTCAGTCCAGATCGTTCAGTCCAGATCGTCGTGCGCCATCAGGCGGCGGGCGGCCTCGGTGATCGATCCGGACAACGACGGGTAAACGGCCAGTGTCTGGGCCAGCTCGTTGACGGTGATGCGGTTGGTGACGGCCACCGCGATGGGCAAAATGAGCTCGGAGGCGATCGGGGCCACCACCACGCCGCCGATCACCACGCCGGTGGATTTGCGGCAGAAGATCTTGACGAAACCCTGCCGCAGTCCCGACATCTTGGCGCGGGCGTTGGTGTGCAGCGGCAACATGATGGTGCGGGCGCTGAACTGGCCGTCGTCGATCGCCGATTGCGGCACGCCCACGGCGGCGATCTCGGGTCGGGTGAACACCGTCGCCGCGACCGTACGCAGCCGGATCGGGCTGACGCCCTCGCCGAGCGCGTGGTACATCGCGATGCGGCCCTGCATCGCCGCGACCGAGGCCAGCAGCAGCAGGCCGGTGCAGTCGCCGGCGGCGTAGATGCCCGGTACGGAGGTTCGCGACACCCGGTCCACCTTGAGGTAGTCGCCGGGCCCGAGTTCGATGCCGACCCGCTCCAGGCCCAGGCCGCTGGTGTTGGGCACCGAACCGATGGTCATCAGGGCGTGGCTGCCTTCGACCGTGCGGCCGTCGGTCATGGTGACCAGGACCCCGGTGTCGGTGCGGGTGACCGACTCGGCGCGCGCGTTCTTGAACAACTGGACGCCGCGTTCGGCGAACGACTCTTCGAGCACCGCGGCGGCGTCGGCGTCCTCGTAGGGCAGCACCCGGTCGCGGCTGGCCGCCACCGTGACCGGCACCCCCAGTTCGGTGTAGGCGTGCACGAATTCGGCGCCGGTGACGCCGGAACCCACCACGATCAGGTGCTCGGGCAGCTCCTCGAGGTCGTAACAGCTGCCGCCAGGTCAGGATGCGCTCGCCGTCCGGCTGGGCCGACGCCAGCACCCGCGGGCTGGCACCGGTGGCGATCAGCACCACGTCGGCGTCGTGCTCGGTGATGGTGCCGTCCGCGGCGGTGGCTTTGATGCGGTGGCGGGCCAGGCCGGGGGCCGGATCGATGAGCTCGCCGCGGGCCGCGATCAGCCGAACCCCCACTTTGCGCAGCTGGGCGGCGATGTCGGCCGACTGCTCGGCGGCCAGTTTGCGGACCCTGGCGTGGATCTGCGGCAGCGAGATCTTGGCGTCGTCGATGTCGATCTCGAAGCCCAGCCTTGGCGCCCGGCGCAGCTCGGTGCGCAGCCAGGTGGACGCGATGAACGTCTTGGAGGGGGGACGCAGTCGTCCAGGACTGCGGCACCGCCGATGCCTTCGGAGTCGATCACAGTGACTTCCGCCGAGTCGGGGTGTGCGTTGGCGGCCACCAGGGCTGCCTCGTAGCCGGCCGGACCTCCGCCCAGGATCACGATGCGCGTCACCACGGGCTCAAACCTAGCTTGGCGACGATGCGGTTCGCAGCGCGAACCGAGGAGGAGCCAGGCCATCAGACCCCGCTTGGCGACGATGCGGTTCGCAGCGCGAACCGAGGACTCCAAACCCGCTTGACGTGACGGCTGACGCCGCCCGGGCGCGAGGCGTTTAAGCTTTCCCCGTGCCGCTCTACGCCGCGTACGGCTCGAACATGCATCCCGAGCAGATGCTCCAGCGTGCGCCGCACTCCCCCGATGGCCGGAACTGGCTGGTTGCCGGGTTGGCGGTTGACCTTCGGCGGCGAGGACATCGGCTGGGAAGGCGCGCTGGCCACCGTCGTCGAAGACCCGGATTCGCGGGTGTTCGTAGTGCTCTACGACATGACCCCGGCCGACGAGATGAATCTGGACCGCTGGGAGGGCTCCGAGTTCGGCGTGCACAAGAAGATCCGCTGCCGGGTGGAGCGGGAGTCGTCGGACACCGACATCGACCCGGTGCTGGCGTGGCTGTATGTGCTGGACGCCTGGGAGGGCGGTCTGCCGTCGGCGCGCTACCTCGGGGTGATGGCCGATGCCGCCGAAATTGCCGGCGCCCCCGCCGATTACGTGCACGACCTGCGCACCCGTCCGGCCCGCAATATCGGTCCGGGCCCCAGCGCCTGATCCTATTCCGGCGCCTGGTCGCCCCCTTTTCTTCTCCTTTGCCGAGCGTCCCCATATGTACGGTGAAACGGCCGTTTTGACGACATTTTCAGGACGCTCGCGACGGCCCCGCGGCTCGACCCTGCTCCAACCGCGTCCGGAGTCTGCTCACCAGATGCCAGGGTTCACGTCTGACGTCCTCGGCGACCATCGCCACTACCACCCAGCCCACATCCTGCAGAGCCGACATGCGGAGGCGATCGTATTTGAACGCCTCACGACTGCTGTGCGCGTCGACGCCGTCGTACTCAGCGACAACGCGACACTCGGGCCAGGCGAAGTCGACTCGCCATAGGCGTCCGGTCAGGTCGACGATCTTGTACTGCAGCGTTGGTTGCGGCAGTCCGCCGTCGATCATGACCAGCCGGGCCTCACTCTCCATCGGCGACTCGGCCAGCGGCGAGGCCAGCGCGAGCAGCTCCCGCGACGCGCAGATGCCTCGACGCCCGGCCTGCAGCCCGACAGCCTCGGCTAGCTCGTCGCGGCCGCAGGAACCGCTGCCCAGGGCCGCATCCAGCGTGGCCAGCGCCCGCGGCCGCCGCAGGCCGCGCGCCACCTCGATCGCTGTCCAAGCGGGCGTCGTGGCCGGCCGGCCGCGCACCGACGACAGCGGCGCACCCTCCCGCCGATGCACCACCAACCCCTGCGTCGAGTGCAGGCGGCCGTTATCGGGATTGAGCACGTGCAGGTTGGTGTCGTGTTCGGTGTCGAATCCGTAAATGGCCGCCGCGGTGTGCAGGCAACTGGCGACCGTCGTGCCGGCCAATAGGTCGAGGCCACGTAGTCGCAGTACGACAGTGTCTCGGCCGCTGCCGTATACGCCGTGCCAGATCCTGCGCAGCTCGCCGCGTTGTATGCAGGTCTCCAAGTTGCGGCGGCTCAGGAATTCGAAAGCCTGGGCGGCGGTGATCACGCCACCCTGCAGGTTGAGCAGCTGACACAGTTCGGCGTGCACGCGGCCCATCTTCGAAAACACGCAACGCGCCCACAATTCACCCGCTGAGCGGCCCCAAAATGCCGTTCAAAAGCGGATTTTGCCGTACATATGGGGGGCGCTCGGGAGAAGAGATCAAGGACCGACGCTAGAACGCGGCCGACTGCTCGATGATGTTCACCATCACCCGCACACCGATGGCCAGCGCCCGCTCGTCGAGATCGAACGTCGGCTGGTGCAGGTCCAGTTGCGGGCCCACCCCCGACCAGACCCCAAGTCGGGCCATCGCGCCGGGAATTTCTTCGAGGTACCAGGAGAAGTCCTCGCCGCCGCCGGACTGCCGGGTGTCGGCCAGCACGTCGGGGCCGACGGCCTCGATCGCGTGGGAGAGAATGCGGGTGGAGACGTCCTCGTTGACCACCGGCGGAACGCCGCGGCGATACTGCAGCGTGTGTTCGATGGCCAGCGGCGACAGCAGGCCGGTGACGCTTTCCCGGATGATTCCCTCCAGGTCGACCCAGGTCTGGCGGCTCGCGGTGCGCACGGTGCCGGCCAGCACGCCGGACTGGGGAATCGCGTTGGGCGCATTACCGGCATTGACCGCACCCCACACCAGCACGGTGCTGTTGCGCGGGTCGATGCGGCGTGACAGCACCCCGGGCAGCCCGGTGATGAGCGTGCCCAGCCCGTAGACCAGGTCGGCGGTCAGGTGCGGGCGCGAGGTGTGCCCGCCAGGGGAATGCAAAGTGATCTCGACCTGGTCGGCAGCCGAGGTGATGGGGCCCAGCCGCACCGCCACCTTGCCGACCTCCAGCCGCGGATCGCAGTGCAGCGCGAAGATGCGCGACACCCCGGTCAGCGCGCCGGCGGCGATGGCGTCGATCGCGCCGCCGGGCATCAGCTCCTCGGCGGCCTGGAAGATTAGCCGCACCCCGACCGGCAGTTCAGGCACCGACGCCAGCGCCAGCGCGGTGCCCAGCAATATCGCGGTGTGCGCGTCGTGCCCGCAGGCGTGCGCGATGTTGGGCATCGTCGAGGCGTACGGGGCACCGGTGCGCTCGCTCATCGGCAGGGCGTCCATATCGGCGCGCAGCGCGATCCGCGGCTGGTGCTCGGGCCCGAAGTCACAGGTCAGGCCGGTTCCCCCGGGCAGCACTTTGGGGTTGAGCCCGGCGTCGGCCAACCGCTCGGCGACGAACTGCGTGGTGGCGAACTCCTGGCGGCCCAGCTCCGGGTAGCGGTGGATGTGCCGGCGCCAGGCGACCAGGTCGTCGAAGTGGGCGGCCAGCCAGGATTCGGCGCTGTCGACGAGGCTCATCCGGCGGCCCTTCGACGCTCCAGCGCAGCCAGTACCCGATCCCGTTGGCCGGGGTCCGACGCCAGCGCGACAACCGTACGCGCCAGCATGATCGCGCCGTCCACCACCGCCTGGTCGGCGCTGGGTCCGACGGCAGCGGCCGCGAAAGCACGCTGGTGCACCGTGGCCCCGCCGGCGTCGACGCCGATCACCGGATGTATGCCCGGCATCACGTGCGTCACGTTGCCCATGTCGGTGCTGCCCATTGGCAGCCCCACTTCCACGGCGGCGGGCACCGGCTCGCGGCCCAGCCGGCGCATTTCCTCGCGGAAAACGTCGACCATCCACTGGTCAGGCTTCAGCTCCGCATATCCGGGTCCGGCCGGTTCGATCTCGTATTCGCATCCGGCGGCCAGCGCCCCGGCCGCGAAGCAGGCGTACGCCCGACCCTCCAGCTGGCGCAGCGAATCGGATTCGGTCGCCCGCATCGCGTACTGCAGCGCCGCCTGCCCGGGTATCACATTGACCGCCTGGCCACCGTCGGTGACGATGCCGTGCAACAGCTGCCCGGGCGCCAGCTGCTGGCGCAGCACCCCGATCGCCACCTGCGCAACGGTCACCGCGTCGGCGGCGTTGATCCCGAGATGCGGTGCGACGGCTGCGTGCGATTCCTTGCCTCGATAGTGGACGGTGCACTCGGACAGGGCCAGCGACCGCGTACCGGCGATGTCGGTGGGACCCGGGTGCACCATCACCGACACCGCGACGTCGTCGAACGCCCCGGCCTGCAGCATCAGCGCCTTGCCGCCGCCGGACTCTTCGGCGGGGGTGCCCAGCAGGGCCACCGTCAGGCCGAGGTCGTCGGCGACTTCGGCCAGCGCCAGCGCGGCCCCCACCCCGGCGGACGCGATGATGTTGTGCCCGCAGGCGTGGCCGATCTCGGGCAGCGCGTCGTACTCCGCGCACACCCCGACGACCAGCGGGCCGCTACCGAAGTCGGCGCGAAACGCCGTGTCCAGCCCCGCGACCGGGCCGATCGCGAAACCGCGCTGGGCGACCAGCTCTTTGGCCTTGGCGCAGCTGCGGTGCTCGGCGAACGCCAGTTCTGGCTCGGCGTGGATGGCGTGGGACAGCTCGATCAGGTCACTGCCGCGCTGCCGCACCAGATCTTCGACGCGGTCGGGTGCTACGGGCATCTTCGCAGTATCTCACCGCCGGTCGGGCGGCCGGTTACACCCGTGCGGCGATGAATTGCGCGGCCTGTACGGGCCACGGCGGATCCTCGTAGGCGTGATGCGCCTCGCGGTCGCGCCCACCGACGACGCAGACCGGATCACCCTCGCTGCACAGGTCGATGGCGCGGCCGGCGAACGCTCCGGCCGTGGACAGCGGGGTGCCGAACCGGTTGCCGGGATTGCCGAACACCGCGACGGCGGTGACGCGGCCGACCAGCGCGGGGTCCAGGGGTGGCGCCGAGCCGAAGTTGCCGATCCGCTCGCCCAGCGGGGGCACGCCGGCCATCATCGATATGGCGGCGGCGCCTTGGGAGAAGCCGCCGAGCGCGATATGGGTGTTGGGGCATTGCTCGGCCATCCAGGCGATGTGGTCGCTGGCGTCGTTGGCCGCGTCGCCGGTGGTCAGAAAGTTGTAGCTGGCCGCGTAGTTCACCGGGTAGACGCCCAGGCTGCGGGAGCCCAGGGCGGGCCCCAGCGCAGCCACCAGCGCGTCGCCGACTCGTCCCAGCCCGGGGGGCTCGGCAGTTCCGCGGGCGAAGACGAGCTCGACGGCGGGGCAATCGTCGGCGGACGCTCTGGGCAGCGGAACGACCACGAAAGCGGCCAGGGCGGCGAAAACAACAGCTGAAACCGCGGCGGACACCGCGGGACGAGGCGATTTGCGAAGTCTCACAGGGCCGATCATCACACACCCCCGGTTTCGGGGGCGCGACGAGCTAGGCTCGCGCGATGTGACCAGCGTGGCGCCCGACCCCGACGCGATGGCGGCGCGCGCGGCCCGCGTGATCGCCGA
The DNA here is from genome assembly GCA_021654635.1 of Mycobacterium kiyosense. Lineage (NCBI taxonomy): Bacteria > Bacillati > Actinomycetota > Actinomycetes > Mycobacteriales > Mycobacteriaceae > Mycobacterium > Mycobacterium kiyosense. The sequence goes on along the minus strand of AP025179.1, from coordinate 1,287,479 downwards.
ACGCACCAGCACCGGTAGGCACGACGTCGCCGTGGTGCTGGGGTCGGGATGGGCACCTGCCGTGGTCGCGCTGGGGTCCCCGACCGCCGTGTTGGCGCAGGCCGACGTCCCCGGGTTCGCGCCGCCCGCTGCGGCCGGGCACTCCGGTGAGCTGCTGTCGGTGCCGATCGGCGCGCACCGCGTCCTGGTGCTGGCCGGCCGTATCCACGCCTACGAGGGGCACGACTTGCAGCATGTGGTGCACCCGGTCCGGGCGGCGTGCGCGGCGGGGGCGCGGATCGTGGTGCTGACCAACGCCGCCGGCGGGCTGCGGGCGGACTTGCGGGTGGGTCAGCCGGTGCTGATCAGCGACCACTTGAACCTGACCGCGCGCTCGCCGCTGGTCGGCGCGCAGTTCGTCGATCTGACCGACGCGTACGCGCCGCGGCTGCGTGCGCTGGCCCGCGAGATCGACCCGGAGCTGGTCGAGGGCGTGTACGCCGCGCTGCCGGGGCCGCATTACGAGACGCCGGCCGAGATCCGGATGCTGCGGACGCTGGGCGCCGACCTGGTCGGCATGTCGACGGTGCACGAGACCATCGCCGCCCGCGCGGCCGGTGCGGAGGTGCTGGCGGTGTCGCTGGTGACGAACCTGGCCGCCGGTATCACCGGGCAGCCGCTGAGCCACGCCGAGGTGCTGGCCGCCGGCGCCGCGTCGGCCGCCGCGATGGGCTCGCTGCTGGCTGACGTGATCGCCCGGTTCCAGTGACGCCCGAAGACTGGATCGCCCACGACCCCGACCCCGCAACGGCCGCGGAGTTGGCCGCGCTGGGTCCCGACGAGCTTGCCGCCCGGTTCGCCCGGCCGCTGACCTTTGGTACCGCGGGGCTGCGCGGTCCGGTGCGTGGCGGCCCGGATGCGATGAACATCGCGGTGGTGTTGCGGGCCACCTGGGCGCTGGCGCAGGTGGTCGGTGCGGGCGCCGAAGGATCCAAGACGGTGATCGTGGGCCGCGATGCCCGGCACGGTTCGGCGGCGTTTGCCGTCGCGGCAGCAGAAGTGCTTGCTGCCCATGGGTTTTCGGTGTCCATGTTCCCCGATCCGGTGCCGACGCCGGTGGTCGCCTTCGCGGTGCGCGCCACCGGGGCGGCCGCCGGGATTCAGATCACGGCGTCGCACAATCCGGCGACCGACAACGGTTACAAGGTGTATCTGGACGGCGGCCTGCAGATCGTCTCCCCCACCGACCGACAGATCGAGGCCGCGATGAAATCCGCTCCTGCGGCCGACGAAATCCCGCGCAGCCCAGTCCAACCCGCCGACACAGACCTGGTGCAGCGTTACATCCAGCGCGCGGCCGCAGTGCGCCGCGGCACCGGCGCGCTAAGGGTGGCGTTGACGCCGATGCACGGGGTTGGTGGCACGGTGGCGGTGCAGACGCTGCGCCGGGCCGGATTCGGCGACGTGCGCACGGTCCCAACGCAATTCGCGCCGGACCCCGACTTCCCGACTGTCGACTTCCCGAACCCGGAGGAACCGGGGGCCACCGACGCGCTGCTCAGTTTGGCGGCCGACGTCGGCGCCGACATCGCGATCGCGCTGGACCCCGACGCCGACCGGTGCGCCGTCGGCATCCCCGACCGCACTGGCTGGCGGATGTTGTCCGGCGACGAAACCGGTTGGCTGCTGGGCGATTACATCCTGTCGCAGCCGTCATCGGGCAAGCGCACGGTCGCCAGCACCGTGGTGTCCTCCCGCATGCTCGCCGCGATCGCCGGCCAGCACGGCGCGACGCACGTCGAGACCCCGACCGGGTTCAAGTGGCTGGCCCGCGCCGACGCCCAGCACCCGGGCAGCCTGGTCTACGCCTACGAGGAGGCGATCGGGCACTGCGTCGACCCGGCCTCGGTGCGCGACAAGGACGGCATCAGCGCGGCGGTGTTGTGCTGCGACCTGGCGGCGTCGCTACGCCAGCGGGGCCGCACCATGAGCGACGCGCTCGACGACCTGGCCCGTCGTTTCGGCATGCACGAGGTCGCCGCGGTGTCGCGGCGAGTCACCGACACCGAGGAGGCCGCGGCGGTGATGCGCCGGCTGCGGCAGGCGCCGCCGGCCCGGCTGGCCGGCTTCGATGCCACCGTCACCGACACCGACGACGCCCTGATCTACACCGGCGGCGATCAGCACACCTGGGTCCGGGTCGTGGTGCGGCCGTCGGGTACCGAACCGAAACTCAAGTGCTACTTGGAGATTCGCTGCCAACCGTCCGAGGACCTGGATACCGCCCGGCGGCGCGCCCGGCAGCTGCGCGACCAGCTGAAAAGCGAGGTCCAGCAGTGGTGACGGGTCAGCGCGGCCCGAACTGGCGGTCGCCGGCGTCACCGAGTCCGGGCACGATGTAGGCGATCTCGTTGAGCCCGTCGTCGACGACCGCGGTGAACAATCGTGCGCCGGGCGCCGCCTCCCCCAACGCCGCGATGCCTTCCGGTGCCGACACCACGCACACCGCGGTGATGCGCGTGGCGCCGCGCTCCTGCAGCAGGCGCACGGTGTGCGTCATCGATCCCCCGGTCGCCAGCATCGGGTCCAGGATCAGCACCGGCTGCGTGGACAAGTCCTCGGGCAGCGACGCCAGATACGGGTTGGGCCGGTGGGTCTGTTCGTTGCGGGCCACCCCGACGAAACCGACCGCAGCCCCGGGCAATGCCGCCAGCGCCGCGTCGACCATGCCCAGCCCGGCGCGCAGCACCGGAACCAACAGCGGCAGCTCGGCCAGCCGCGCACCCGTCGTCTCGGCCAGGGGCGTCCGGATCGACATCGGCTCGGTGGGCGCGTCCCGGGTGGCCTCGTAGACCAGCATCAGCGTCAGCTCGCGCAGCGCGGCACGGAAGGTGGCGTTGTCGGTGCGTTCGTCGCGCAATACGGTCAGCCGGACCGCCGCCAGCGGGTGGTCAACGACATGCACCTCCACGGACAGTGACCTTATATAACAATCCGGTTCAGGCCTGCTGACACGCGTGATCGCTTCCCGTCGGCCGCTCCGGCCGAGCCATATACTCCCGGCATGCGGCGACTGAAATGGCCTCTGAGCAGGGCATTTTGTGCCATCGCCGCGGTGGGCGCGGTCCTGTTGCCCACCCCCCGGCCGGCCTTGGCGGCGGCCGCTTTGCCCACCTACGCCCACGTGGTCATCGTGATCGAGGAGAACCGCTCGCAGGCCAACATCATCGGCAATCAGGCGGCGCCGTTCATCAACGCGCTGGCCGCCGGCGGAGCGATGATGGCGCAATCATTCGCCGAGACCCATCCGAGTGAGCCCAACTATCTGGCGCTGTTCGCCGGCAGCACGTTCGGATTGAAGAAGGACAGCTGCCCGGTCGAGGTCGGCGCCCAACCGAACCTGGCCTCCGAACTGCTGACCGCCGGCCACACCTTCGGCGGCTACTCGGAGGACCTGCCGGCGGTCGGTTCGACGGTATGCAGCGCGGGCAAATATGCGCGCAAGCATGTGCCGTGGGTCAACTTCAGCAACGTGCCGCCGGGGGTGTCGGTGCCGTTCTCGGCGTTCCCGCAGCCGGCGAATTATGCGTCGCTGCCGACCGTGTCGTTCGTCATCCCGAACAACGACAACAACATGCACGACGGCTCGATCGCCCAGGGCGACGCCTGGCTGAACAGCCGGATGTCGGCGTACGCCAACTGGGCCAAGGCCAACAACAGTTTGCTGATCCTGACGTGGGACGAGGACGACGGCGGCCAGCGCAACCAGATCCCGACGGTGTTCTACGGCGCGCATATCCAGCCCGGCAGCTACAACGAGACCATCAGCCACTACAACGTGCTGGCCACGCTGGAGGAGATGTACGGGCTGCCCAAAACCGGTTTGGCGGCCAACGCGCCGCCCATCGCAACTATTTGGGGCGGATAAGCGCGGACGGGGCGGGTCGCTATTCTGTGCCGCATGGCTGCTGACCTCGTGCCCATCCGCCTGAGCCTGTCCGAGGGCGACCTCTACACGCTGTGGGCGCCGCGCTGGCGCGACTCCGGGGACGAGTGGGAGGCGTTCCTGGGCAAGGACGAAGACCTGTATGCGTTCGAGAACGTTGCGGACCTGGTTGCGTTCGTACGCAGCAACGACGACAACGACCTGACCGATCACCCGGCGTGGCGGGGCATCACCGAGGCGCACGCCCGCAAGTTCGAGCCGGCCGAGGACAAGCGGTTCGACTTGGTTGCCGTCGAGGAGTTGGTTGCCGACAAGCCGACCGAGGAGTCGGTGGCGGCGTTGGCCGGGGCGCTGGCGATCGTCTCGTCGATCGGCTCGGTGTGTGAGCTGCCGGCGATCTCGAAATTCTTCAACGGCAACCCGACGCTGGGCACGGTGTCCGGCGGGATCGACAACTTCACCGGCAAGGCGGGCCGCAAGCGCTGGGAGGCGATCGCCGAGGTGATCGCGCGCAGCTGGGACGACGTGCTCAAGGCCCTCGACGACGTCGTCAGCACCCCCGAGGTCGACGAGGAGCTGTCGGCGAAGGCCGCCGAGGAACTCGAGGAGGAGATCGAGGAACCCGAGGAACCCGAGGAGGAGGCGGCCGACGAGACGGCGGGCGAGGCTGCCGAGGAGGACGAACAGGCCGACGAAGCCGACGACACGGACGCCTCGGAAGACACGGACGACACGGACGACTCGGACGACGAGGAAGACGAGGAAGACGAGGGCCGCGCCGAGGGCGACACGGTGGTGTTGGGCAGCGACGAGGACTTCTGGGCGCAGGTGGGCATCGATCCGATCCGGATCATGACCAGTTCGGGCACCTTCTATACGCTGCGCTGCTATTTCGATGATCGTCCGATCTTCTTGGGCCGCAACGGCCGGATCAGCGTGTTCAGCTCCGAGCGGGCGCTGGCCCGTTACCTCGCCGACGAGCACGACCACGACCTGTCGGATTTGAGCACCTATGACGACATCCGCACCGCCGCTACCGACGGCTCGCTGAAGGTCGACATCACCGACGAGAACGTCTATGTGCTCAGCGGGCTGGCCGACGACTTCGCCGACGGCCCCGAGGCGGTGGACCGTGATCAGCTCGACCTGGCCGTCGAACTACTCCGCGACATCGGCGACTACTCCGAGGAAAGCACCGTCGACAAGGCACTGGAAACCAATAAGCCGCTGGGCAAGCTGATCGCCTACGTGCTGGAACCCGACTCCGTCAGCAAGCCCAACGGTCCGTATTCCGCCGCGGTGCGGGCGTGGGAGAAGCTGGAGGCGTTCGTCGAGAGCCGCCTGCGCCGGGAGTAGCTCGCACCGCGGGGGCGCTACCGTATCCGCACGTCCACAGCTGGGCCCACGCCGCCCATTCTCAGCCATGCCAGCGGCCGACGCGGCCAATCGCCTGGGGAGAAGGTCCGGTGAGAAGGCCACTGCATGCGCATGACATGCACATGTGTTAGGTTGGGCCATGGCCGTAGCGATTCAGATCAAAGACGTCCCCGAAGAAGTTCGCGACGCGCTGGCGGCCCGTGCCGAAGCGCGCGGCCAATCCACCCAAACGTATCTGCGATCACTGTTGGAGCGGGAGTACCAAGCTCAACGCAACCGGCAGCTCTTGGAGGCGTTGGCTGGTCATCGCAGCCTCACGATGACCGCCGAAGAAGTGGCGACCGTCATCCGCGCCGACCGCGACGGGTGAATTTGATCCTGTGATCGTGGTGGACGCAGGCGTGCTGGTGTTGGCGCTCACGAGCGGCGCTCCCCAAGGCGACACGGCACGCACAGCTTTGAACGACGACGACGGCTGGCTCGCGCCCGCCCACATGCCGGGCGAGGTACTACGCACTCTGCACAAAGCCGTATTGCGCAAACAATTGCAACCCGAGGACGCCGAGGCCGCCGCCGACGCCATCACCGCACTCGCCATCGAATACGTGCTTCCTGATGCACTGCTCCTGCGCACCGCCTGGGCCTGGCGGCACAACATCTCGATCTACGACGCCCTGTACGTCGCTGTCGCCGCCGAACGCTCCGCCGCCGTGATCACCGTCGACAGCCGCTTGGCCAGTGCCACTGATCAACTCGGTATACCAGTCGCGATCACTCTGCTCTAGATCTGCCGAAGACGGGAGGGTAGACAACCGCCAGGGGGTAGATTCCCGACTTGCGTCCAACTTTAAATGTTATCGGCCTGGATCCCCTTACATGCCGCCAGGATGTCGTCCCAGGCTTCAATGGCAAAGTGCCCCTTGCCAATTCCCCATTGGAAGTCAACGCCGGGAATGCTGCGCGCCAGGTATTCGCCGATGACGCGCGGGATGAACGTGTCACGGTCGCCCTGAAAGATATGAGTGGGCACCGCGACCTGCTCGACCCCGAATCCCCACGGGCGGTATTCGAGGAATGTTTCGTGCGCACCGCCGCGACCGCCCTGCCGGAACGCCTCGAGCTGGATGGCGCGGAAGTGCCGCAGGAAAACCTCGCCACCTACATGGTGCGGGTCGGTTTCGGGCAACGACGTCGTCACAGCGCGGCTGAAGCACCCGGGCGCAAATCGGGCACCCCAGCCCAGCGGAACGTAGGCCGCGTGGAACGGCCACGACCCGAGCCGCGCCAGCCGCTCGTAGAGCCGGTCGGTGGCGCTGAGGCCACGCATGATCTGCGGCGTCACCAATGGACCCCACGGTCCGAGTGCGCCAATGAATTTCAGCCGCAACCCCGCGATAAGTGCGCCGCAGGCGAACAGATGCGGCCCGGCCCCCGAGTGCCCGACCGCGCCGAACTCCGTCAGTCCCAGCGCGTCGGCCAGTGCACACACATCGGCAGGCCAGTCCAGGAACCGGCGCCGCGGCTGAAACGTAGAGCGTCCGAACCCGGGCCGGTCGACCGCAATCAGCCGGAACCCGTGCCGTCGCGCCGCCCCGTCGGCGAACACACCCTCCAACCGGCAGCTCGGGGTGCCGTGGAAGTAGAAGGCCGGATAGCCGCCGGGGTCACCCCATTCTTGGTAAGCCAGCGTGCGGCCGTCGGGCAGTTGGAAGAGTCCGGCGTCGTCGTCCCGAACACACTCCGGCAGCTGCATGGGTCCACGCTAGTAGCAGGACCTCCGCCCGTGACGCAGGCCAATGCAGACAAAGCCACGGGAGCCAGAATAAAAGTACCGCCAAGCCAGAGCAGGAAAAACGCGTCGAACAAGATCCCGAAAGACGCTGCCGAAGGGGCCAGTGAGCGGGCCACCGAGCACGTCGGCGATGGACGGCCCCGCGGGTGCTATCGCGCAGCTGGGGATAGCTGCATCCAGATGTGCCGCGTCGAGCGCCGACGCGATAGCCGCCAATTCCGTTGTGGAGGCCTCCAGCAATCGCGGCGACACGCGCAGACGCGCTACCCGATCAACACCGCGTACCGCGGCTTGATCACCTCGTCGATGATGGCCAGCCGCTCGTCGAACGCGATGAACGCCGACTTCATCGCGTTGATGGTGAACCGCTCCAGGTCGCTCCACCCGTAGCCGAACGCCTCGACCAGCCGGTACATCTCCATGCTCATCGTGGTGTCGCTCATCAGCCGGTTGTCGGTGTTGACGGTGACCCGGAAGCGCGTGCGCGCCAACAGATCGAACGGGTGCTCGGCGATGCTGGACACCGCGCCAGTCTGCACGTTGGAGCTCGGGCACATTTCGAACGGAATTCGCTTGTCCCGCAACAGCGATGCCAGCCGGCCAAGTTTGACCCGCCCATCGTCGGCGACCTCGATATCGTCGACGATGCGCACCCCGTGACCCAGCCGGTCGGCGCCGCAGAACGCGATCGCCTCGTGGATGGACGGCAACCCGAACGCCTCGCCGGCGTGAATGGTGAAGCGCGCGTTGTTCTCTCGCATGTATTCGAACGCGTCGAGATGCCGGGTCGGCGGGTAGCCGGCCTCGGCGCCGGCGATGTCGAACCCGACCACGCCTTTGTCCCGGAACCGGATCGCCAGTTCGGCGATCTCGCGCGACATGGCGGCATGTCGCATCGCGGTCACCAGGCAGCGCACTTTGATCGCGTGACCGTCTGCCGCACAAGCCTTTTCACCGGCGGCGAACCCCGCGAGCACCGCGTCCACCACCTCGTCGAACGACAGCCCGCGGTTGATGTGCAGCTCGGGGGCGAACCGGACTTCGGCGTACACCACCGAATCGGCGGCCAGGTCCTCCACACACTCGTGCGCCACCCGGTACAGCGCGTCGGGCGTCTGCATCACGGCCACGGTGTGCGAGAACGGTTCGAGATAGCGCTCCAGCGACCCGCTGTGCGACCGGGTGCGAAACCAGGTCGCCAGCGCCTCGACGTCGGTGGCCGGCAGCTCGTCGTAGCCGACTTCCGCGGCGATTTCGAGCACCGTGGCCGGGCGCAGCCCGCCGTCGAGGTGGTCGTGCAGCAACGCCTTGGGCGCTTGCTTGATCTGTTCCAGGCTCAGAGTCATGGCGTGATCCGATCGATGATCAGCGGCCGGGGCGCGGGCGGCTGGTCGGCCGGGGCCAGCCGGTAGGCACCGTCCAGCTCGGCCAGTGCCGGGCCGAAGCGTTCCGGGGTGTCGGTGTAGAGCGTGAACAGCGTCTCACCGGCGGCCACCGGCTCGCCGGGTCGGCGATGGATCCGCACGCCGGCGCCGTGCTGCACCCGCGCACCCGGTCGGGATCTGCCCGCACCGAGCCGCCACGCCGTCAGCCCCACTGCCATCGCGTCGATGTCGCTCATTGTGCCGCTTGAAGTGGCCGTCACGGTTTCCGAACACTCACCAATTGGCAAAGGTTTCGCCAAATCGCCGCCCTGGGCGGCGACCAGCCGCCGGAACCGGTCCATCGCGGTGCCGTCCCGCAACGTCTGCCGGGGATCACGGCCGGCGAGCCCGGCCAGCTCGAGCATCTCGGCGGCCAGCCGCACCGTCAGTTCCACCACGTCCGGCGGCCCGCCGCCGGCCAGCACCTCCAGCGACTCCGCCACCTCCAGCGAGTTGCCGACGGCCCGCCCCAGTGGGCAGTCCATGTCGGTGAGCAGGGCGCGGGTGGGCACCCCGTGCGCGGTGCCCAGGTCGACCATGGTGTGGGCCAGCGAACGGGCCTGGTCTTCGGTTTTCAGGAAGGCCCCGACCCCACCTTCACGTCCAGCACCAGCGCGCCCGCCCCTTCGGCCAGCTTCTTGCTCATGATCGAACTGGCGATCAGCGGCAGCGATTCGACCGTGCCGGTGACGTCACGCAGCGCGTAGAGCTTGGCGTCGGCGGGGGCGAGTTCGCCGGCGGCGAAGATGGCGGCCCCGATGTCCCGGAGCTGCTCACGTACGCGCGTGTTGGACAGCTCGGCAGTGAATCCGGGGATCGATTCCAGTTTGTCCAGGGTGCCGCCGGTGTGGCCCAGCCCGCGCCCGGAGGCCTGGGGCACCACACCCCCCACATGCCATCACGACTGGCACCAGCGGCAGGGTGATCTTGTCGCCGACCCCGCCGGTGGAATGCTTGTCCACCGTCGGCAGACCCAGGTCGGTGAAGTCCATCCGGGGCCCCGACGCCAGCATCGCCGCCGTCCAGCGGGCGATCTCGCCGCGGTCCATGCCGCGCAGCAGGATCGCCATCAGCAACGCCGACATCTGCTCGGGGGGGCCACCCGGCCGTCGGTGTAGGCGGCGATCACCCAGTCGATCGCCGCGTCGGACAGCCGGCCGCCGTCCCGCTTGGTCCGGATCACCGTGGGCGCGTCGAAAGCGTCGAGAGCCGGGCCGGTCACAGGTTGCCTTTGACGAAGGACGCCAGCGCGGCGGTGAGCTGGGCGGAGAACGGCAGCGGTCGGATGTAGTTTTCCGGTGATCTGCTGGCGTCCTCCTTGAGGACGTGGTTCACCCCGGTCAGGTGCACGAAGTCGGTTTTGGTGCCGGCGCTGGTCAGGCCGGCGACCAGGCGGTCGACGTCGTCGCAGGTCACTTTGGGTGTCTGCGTCGCTGCAACTGACCAGCACCGGCATCCCGCGGGGCAGCTTGGCGGCGGCCTGGGCGGGATCGACGGCATCTTCCTGCTGCAGTACCCGCGCGTTGGCGGCGTTGATGATCGGCTTCAGCGCCGCCGGTTCGTCCGGCGGGACCTGACCGGTGGCCCGGAAATCCCGGATGGCCTTGTCGAAAGCCGCGGTGTACTCGGCGGCTTGGGGGGCGGTCAGCTTTCCGGCCGTGACGGCCGCGTCCGCCTGGGCATGCAGTTGCTCGAGTACGTGGTCCAGGACGCGACGACTCTGCGGCTCCAGCAGCCCCACGGCCCGCACCGGGGTGACCGTGCCCGGCGCGGCCGCTGCCAACAGGGCGTACAGGGCGCCTTCGCTGTGGCCGATCACCATGAGCCGGTTCTTGTCGACGCCGGACCGGCCGGCCAGAAAGCTCAGGGCGGCGGCCACCTCATCCTGGAACACCGCCATGTCGAGTTTGCCGGGGTCCGCCGCGTACGGGCCGACGCCGGTCTGGCCGGTGCCGAGTTTGTCGTAGCGCAGGCTGGCCACGCCGTTGTCGGAGAGTGCCCGAGCCAGGTTTCGCAACGTGTCGATCTGGCCGGGTATGACCGCGGAGTTGCCGTCCCGGTCGGTCGGCCCGCTGCCGGCGATCAGCAGCGCCGCCGGCGCCGCCGGTTGCTGCCCGGCGGGGTGACGGAAGGTGCCGTACACCGTCATCGCACCCACCTGGAATGTGACGGACTCCTCCGACCACGCCGGCGACGCGGTCGGTGCCGTCGCCGAAGGTGAGCCGCATCCGGCCAGACCGAGGACGGTTACGACGAGAACGGCTGCCAGCGCGTTGCCGCTCACGACAAGTTCCGGCGCAGGTCGGGTTGGAACGCTTCGGGCAGCAGGTCGCCCAGTCGCCGCGGGCCGTCGGCGTGGTCGACCAGCATCTCGGGTCCGCCGTGTTCGAACAGCACCTGGCGGCAGCGCCCGCACGGCATCAGCGGCGCACCGTCGCCGTCGACACAAGCCAGCGCCAGCAACCGACCGCCACCGCCTGCGTGCAGGGCACACACCACCGCGCATTCGGCGCAGAGACCAAGGCCATATGAGACATTCTCCACATTGCATCCGGCCACGACGCGGCCGTCGTCCACCAGCGCGGCAGCCCCTACCCGAAACCCGGAATACGGCGCATAGGCCCGCGCAGAAGCTTTGATTGCATTGTCCCGCAGCACATTCCAATCAAGCTCTGCCAACTTGTCACCCCGATCGCGCACGCGCCGAATCAACCGGAATCACCCTAACCTCCGCCGCAACACGTCAGCTGCATCGCATCGCTTTCCTACCGCCGGCAACGTCGGCCGAGCTAAGCTCGGGTGCCCGGCAGAAGGGGGAGAACCCAGGTGAGTACGCAAACCGAGGCCGCGGAACCGGTCACCCCCGGATCCCCGCGCAAACGGCGGCCGCCGCGCACCCTGTACCGGGGCGACCCCGGCATGTGGGCGTGGCTGCTGCACCGCATCAGCGGGGCCACGATCTTCTTCTTCCTGTTCGTCCACGTGCTGGATGCGGCGGTGCTACGGGTCAGCCCGCAGGCCTACAACCAAGTCCTGGCGACGTACAAGACTCCGATCGTCAGCCTTATGGAGTACGGCCTGGTGGCCGCCGTGCTGTTCCACGCGCTCAACGGGATCCGCATCATCCTGATCGACTTCTGGTCCGAAGGCCCGCGCCATCAGCGGACGATGCTGTGGGTGGTCGCGGTGGCGTTCCTGATACCCCTGGTGATGGCCGGAGTGGTGATCGGCATCCACGTTTCGGAGCAGCTGCGATGAGCGCTCCGGACCTTCAGCTCGGCCCCGGTCAGATAGCTCCGGTCCGGCAACGCAGCTACGACCGGCCGGCCAGCCTGGACAACCCCCGCTCCCCGCGCCGCCGCGCCGGCATCCCGAACTTCGAGAAGTTCGCCTGGCTGTTCATGCGGTTCTCCGGCATCGTGCTGGTGTTCCTGGCGATCGGACACCTGTTCATCATGCTGATGTGGGACGGCGGCGTCTTCCGCCTCGACTTCAACTTCGTCGCGCAACGCTGGGCCTCACCGTTCTGGCAAGTCTGGGACCTGTTGCTGCTGTGGCTGGCACAACTGCACGGCGGCAACGGAATCCGCAACATCATCGATGACTACAGCCGCAAGAACATCACCCGGTTCTGGCTCAACACGCTGCTGACGGCGTCGATGGTGTTCACCTTGATGCTCGGGACGTACGTGTTGATGACCTTCAACCCGAACATCTCGTGAGAGGCGCGAATCCGTGATCGAACAACACCGATACGACGTGGTGATCGTCGGCGCCGGCGGCGCCGGCATGCGCGCCGCGGTCGAGGCGGGTCCCCGCGTCCGCACCGCGGTGTTGACCAAGCTGTACCCGACGCGCAGCCACACCGGCGCGGCCCAGGGCGGCATGTGCGCCGCGCTGGCCAACGTCGAGGACGACAACTGGGAATGGCACACCTTCGACACCGTCAAGGGCGGCGACTACCTCGCCGACCAGGACGCGGTGGAGATCATGTGCAAAGAGGCCATCGACGCCGTGCTCGATCTGTGGAGAAGATGGGGATGCCGTTCAACCGCACCCCCCGAGGGCCGCATCGACCAGCGCCGCTTCGGCGGGCACACCCGCGATCACGGCAAGGCCCCGGTGCGCCGGGCCTGCTACGCCGCCGACCGCACCGGCCACATGATCCTGCAGACGCTCTACCAGAACTGCGTCAAGCACGACGTGCAGTTCTTCAACGAGTTCTATGCCCTGGACCTGGTGCTGACCGAGACCCCGACCGGCCCGGTAGCCACCGGGGTGGTGGCCTACGAGTTGGCCACCGGGGTGATCCACGTCTTCCACGCCAAGGCGATCGTGCTGGCCACCGGCGGCTCCGGCCGCATGTACAAGACCACCTCCAACGCGCACACGTTGACCGGCGACGGCATCGGCATCGTGTTTCGTAAGGGACTTCCGTTGGAGGACATGGAGTTTCATCAGTTCCACCCGACCGGGTTGGCCGGCCTGGGCATCCTGATCTCCGAGGCGGTGCGCGGCGAGGGCGGCCGGTTGCTCAACGCCGACGGGGAACGGTTCATGGAGCGCTACGCGCCGACCATCGTGGACCTGGCACCCCGCGACATCGTCGCGCGCTCGATGGTTCTCGAGGTATTGGAGGGCCGCGGCGCGGGCCCCAACAAGGACTACGTCTACATCGACGTGCGGCACCTCGGCGAGGACGTGCTGGAGGCCAAGCTGCCCGACATCACCGAGTTCGCCCGCACCTACCTGGGCGTGGATCCGGTGCACGAGCTGGTCCCGGTGTACCCGACTTGTCACTACGTGATGGGCGGCATCCCGACCACGGTCACCGGACAAGTGTTGCGGGACAACACCAATACCGTGCCCGGCCTGTTCGCGGCCGGTGAGTGCGCGTGCGTGTCGGTGCACGGCGCCAACCGGTTGGGCACCAACTCGCTGCTGGACATCAACGTCTTCGGCCGCCGCGCCGGCCTGGCCGCGGCCGCCTATGCGCGCGGCAACGACTTCTCCGACATGCCACCGGAGCCGGCGGCGATGGTGCAGCGCTGGGTCGCCGACATCCTCTCCGAGCACGGCAACGAACGCGTCGCCGACATCCGCACCGCGCTGCAGCAGACGATGGACAACAACGCCGCGGTGTTCCGCACCGAGGAGACCCTCAAGCAGGCGCTCACCGACATCCACGCCCTCAAACAGCGCTACTCCCGAATCACCGTGCACGACAAGGGGAAACGTTTCAACAGCGATCTGCTGGAGGCCATCGAGCTGGGCTTCCTGCTGGAGCTGGCCGAGGTCACCGTGGTGGGTGCGCTCAATCGTAAGGAGTCCCGCGGCGGTCACGCCCGCGAGGACTACCCCAACCGCGACGACGTCAACTTCATGCGCCACACGATGGCCTATAAGGAAATTGGGGTCGACAAGGAGGGCACCGATTTGCTCAGTGACATCCGGCTGGACTTCAAACCCGTCGTGCAGACTCGCTACGAGCCCAAAGAGCGGAAGTACTGATGAGTTCGGAAACCACCGCCGAAACCGAGGTTCAGACACTCGAGCCGCCGCTGCCCCCGGTTCCCGACGGCGCGGTGATGGTGACCCTGAAGATCGCCCGCTTCAACCCCGACGACCCGGACAAGTTCGCGGCCACCGGCGGCTGGCAGAGCTTCCGGGTGCCGTGCCTGCCGAGCGACCGGCTGCTGAACCTGCTGCTCTACGTGAAGGGCTACCTGGACGGGACGCTGACCTTCCGCCGCTCCTGCGCCCACGGCGTGTGCGGCTCCGACGCGATGCGGATCAACGGGGTAAACCGGCTGGCCTGCAAGGTGCTGATGCGCGACCTGCTGCCCCACAAGCCGGGCAAGAAACTCACCGTCACGGTCGAACCGATCCGCGGGCTGCCGGTGGAGAAGGACCTGGTGGTCGACATGGAACCGTTCTTCGACGCATACCGGGCCATCAAGCCGTACCTGATCACCAGCGGCAACCCGCCGACGCGCGAACGGATTCAGAGCCCGACCGATCGTGCCCGCTACGACGACACCACCAAGTGCATCCTGTGCGCGTGCTGCACCACCAGCTGCCCGGTGTTCTGGAACCAGGGCAGCTACTTCGGCCCGGCGGCGATCGTCAACGCGCACCGCTTCATCTTCGACAGCCGCGATGAGGCGGCCGCCGAACGCCTCGACATTCTCAACGAGGTCGACGGGGTGTGGCGCTGCCGCACCACGTTCAACTGCACCGACGCCTGTCCGCGCGGCATCGAGGTGACCAAGGCGATCCAAGAGGTCAAGCGCGCGACGATGTTCTCCCGTTAGCCGGGCGCGGCGACCTCGTTTGAGCCGCCCAGCGAAAGCAATAGTTCGGATAGCGAACGAAGCGAGTCGTCGCCAATCGTGTTGGGAATCGGCCTGATTAGTTGCCGGTAGCGAAGCTGCGGTTAGCGCTGCGCACTCAATAGTCGGGATGGCGGGAAGCACAGATGGCTTTTGTGACAGTGGCGGCGGCCGCGTTGGACACCGCGACCAGCGATGTAGCCGCGATCGGCAATGCGCTCGGTTCGGCCAGTGCCGCGGCCGCCAACCCCACGACAGGGGTGTTGGCCGCAGCCGAAGACGAGGTGTCGGCGTTGATCGCATCGTTCTTCTCCGGCCATGGGCAGCAATTTCAGACCCTCAGCTCGCAGGTGGCGGCCTTCAACGATCAGTTCGTCGCGGCGCTGCAGGCCGCCTCGGCGTCCTACGCCACGGCCGAAGCGACCGGGGTGGTAGCGCTGCAGAGTTTCGCGGCCGATCCGGTGCAAGGCTTGCTCAACGTGATCAACGCCCCCACCGAGGCATTGCTATACCGGCCGTTGATCGGCAACGGCGCCAACGGTACCCCCGGCACCGGGCAAGCCGGGCAAGCCGGTGGGATCCTGCTCGGCAACGGCGGCAACGGCGGCTCCGGTGGCGCGGGCCAAAATGGCGGAGCCGGCGGCGCCGCAGGGCTTTTCGGCGCGGGTGGGGCGGGTGGGGCGGGCGGGGCGGGCGGAACCGGCGGCAACGGCGGAACCGGCGGGGCCGGCGGGCTCATCTGGGGAACCGGCGGCACCGGCGGCGACGGCGGGGCCGGCTTCACCGTGACCGGCAACGGCGGAACCGGCGGCGCGGGCGGCCTGTTCGGCAACGGCGGAACCGGCGGCAACGGCGCGATAAATCCCTACGGCGGCACCGGCGGCGGAACTGGCGGAACTGGCGGCGCCGGCGGCGTGTTCGGCGCCGGTGGTGCCGGCGGCAACGGTGCGCCCGACCCCGGCGGCTTCGGTGGCGGAGCCGGCGGGGTCGGCGGCGCCGGCGGGATCTTCGGCCCCGGTGGTCACGGCGGCAACGGCGGTACCAACCCGGGCGGTTTCGCCGCGGGTGCCGGCGGTAACGGTGGTAACGGTGGGCTTTTCGGCGCCGGCGCCGGCGGCAACGGTGCAGACAATTTGGTTGATGGCAGCGGCTCCGGTGGGGCCGGCGGACATGGGGGCACCGGCGGATTGCTTGCCGGCGATGGCGGCGCAGGTGGCGCGGGCGGCGCGTTCACGTACGCCGGTGGTGGCACCGGCGGCGGGGGCGATGGCGGCGCCGGTGGCAACGCCGGGCTGCTCTCCGGCGCGACCGGCGGCGCCGGGGGCGGCGCCGGCGATAGTCCCTTCGGCTCCGCCGTCAGTATCGGTGGGGCAGGCGGCAACGGCGGCATGTTCGGCACCGGTGGGGCCGGCGGGTCCGGCGGCTCGTTCGCGCTTAACAACGGCGGCAACGGCGGCAACGGCGGCTGGCTGATGGGCACCGGCGGGGCCGGAGGCGCCGGCGCCGTATACGGCCCGGGGCTCGGTGGTAACGGCGGCAATGGCGGCAACGGAGGGTGGTTGATCGGCGACGGCGGCACGGGCGGGTCAGGCGGCGGGGCTGCCCACGGTGGTGCCGGCGGCGATGCCGGCCTGATCGGCAACGGCGGCAACGGCGGCGGCGGCGGGTTGAATCTCCCCTCCGGCGGCGACGGCGGGCCGGGCGGCAACGCCAAGCTGATCGGCAACGGCGGCAACGGCGGCAACGGCGGAGACGGCCTGTTGGGTTATAACGGTGGCTCCGGCGGCACTGGCGGAACGGCGGGCACACTGCTCGGCGTCCACGGCCTGAGCGGGCAAGACGGTTCGCCGTGACCCGCGAGTCTGCCTAACCGCGCAGCGTGCGATGCGGCTCCTGGCCGTATTGCGCTCGGTAATGAGAAGCGAACCTGCCCACGTGAGCAAAGCCCCAGCGGTGAGCGATCTGCCCGACGGACGAAGTCGTGGGGTCGCTGTCCTGCAAATCCTGGTGGGCACGGTGCAGTCGCACACGGCGCAGGTAGTCCATCGGAGTGCAGTCCATGTGCCGCCGAAACATATATTGCACAGACCGCGGAGAGACATAGAGGGCAGCCGCAATGTCATTGACCGTGATATCGAGCTGAGCATTCTCCTCGACAAAGGCCATCGCGCGACGCAGCCGGGTTGATTTGGCTGCGTCGATGCGATCTGCGCAATTCGGTTCGGCGACAGCGTTGTTGGGGAACGCGGCAAGCACAGTGGCGGCCAGATGCGAGATCGCGGTGGCGGCGACCAATTCTGATTCGCGGGCCTCGGCATCGATAAGCACACCTCGCAGATAATCGATCAGCGAACTCAGTCGTCGTCCCGCGGCGCCGAGATACCAGCTGTCGTCCCGTCAGCCGCACGGTGGCGTCGGAACTGACGGGGTCGGTCGCGGCCACCTTGCTCAACTCGGCTGTGTCGAACATGGTCACGTCAAAGGTGGCATACATACGTCCCGAGGACGGCAATTCCCCGCTGGAAATACAGATTGAGTCCTTGGCTGTCAAGAACGTAGTCGCGTCGCCGGTGGTGTGTGTCTCGATAAAACCGGCATGCGCGCGAGTTATACAGACCTTGTTCAGCGGATCGAGCTCGTAATGCAGCTCGGTGTGAATGTCGAGGTCGCTGAAACTCAAGGCGCCCAACCAACGGCGCTGCGCACGAGTGGGTGCCGGTTTGCCGGGACATTCGAGACGAACGCGCGTGTAGGCACGGCTGAGAAACGCTTCGGCACATCGTAGGTCGGTGGTTTCGAAATCAAACATCTCGCACGTCCATCCCTGCTCGGCATGGCGCGGCTACAGATATCAATGGTCCTCACCGTATATCTTGTGACCCTATTCAGTAGTTATCGTAAAGCCGAAACCGACTGTGCGCCTAGCGGCGTCAGCTCGACGACCCATGGTGCACGCAATGTCGAGGCGGCGGTCCCTCGATGCGGTCAACCCGCAGCGGCGTGAACCTCGAAAGTGCTTAGCTGCAAGCATGCAACGCACACCGGAACTCGCCCGGCAGTTCTACGACAGATTCGAGCCCATCCACGCCGTGACGTACTTCGCGCCCGAGGCGCGCGAAGCGCTGGACGGCCTGGGCTTCCGCGGCTTCTTCTCCGGCTACTTCGCCGCCCGCTCGGCTCCGCTGGGGCAGGTACCGCCGGAGGTGGTGACCGCGGTGTTTTACAACTTCGCCCACGCGCGGGTCGCCAAGGCGCTGCCCGCGGCGTGGGAGCTCGCCGCGCCGGAGGTCGTGCTGCGCGCCCGGCAGGACTCCGCGGTGGCGGCATTGCGCCGCTGCGGGCTGGCCGACGACAACGAAAATGTCCGCACTGCCGCACAATTGGCGATCCGCGCGGCGCGGCACACCCCATTGGGCGCCCGGCCGCTGTTCGCGGCGAACATGGCACTGCGGGTGCCCACCGGTCCGGTCGCAGCATTGTGGCACGCGGCGACGCTGTTGCGGGAGCATCGCGGCGACGGACACATCGCGGCGCTGGCGGCCGCCGGCATCTCGGGGCGCGAATCGAATGTGCTGCACACCGCGGCCGGTCCGGTGCCGGTGGAGTACATGAAACGCGCCCGCCACTACGACGACGAAGAGTGGGAAGCGTGCCGGCGCAGCCTGGCGGCCCGCGGCCTGCTCGGCGACGACGGCACCCTGACAGCCGACGGCCGCCGCTTCAAGGACCAGATCGAAAACCTCACCGACACTTTGGCTTTGCACGTGTTCGACGGTTTGGACGACGACGAACTGCAGGTGTTGTTCAGTGCGCTGACACCGCTGGCGCGACAGGTGATCGGCGGCGGCGACCTGCCCGCCACCACGCCCATGAGCATCCGCCTCGATTTCTAGCCCGGTACGTGGCGTCGGGAGCCAGGGCTCCGCCGCGGTAGGCCGTCATCAACCCGTCGACCACGGCACGCCACACGATGTCGTCCACGCACAGGCGGCTGGCGGTCAGCACCAACCGGTCGCGAGCGCCGGGCAGCAATGACACCGCGAACAGCCGGCCGGTGCGCTTGTCGTAGCCGGCGCGCTGGCGCGCGATCACCTCGGTCACCGTGGTGCCCGGCGGCTCGACTGCCCAGCTCCAGGCGCCGCCCGGCCTGGACAGCCAGTGGTCGTGGCTCGGTTCGAACACCGCGCCCAGGGTGGGGTTGGCCTCGAAGACCGCCTCCACCGCGGCGCAGATGCCGGGCTGGTCGAGCCGCGCGTCGGCGACCAGCACCTCCTCGTGCGCTTGCTCCTCGAGGTCGTTGACCATCGGAATCGCGGTGTAAGTCCAGTAAGACGACGTCGGCTGTGCCACCCATCCAGAGTCCGGGGCGCTCCTGTAAGGATTCTTGGCGAATTCTTGGGGTCCTGAATGTCTACCCGGCTGTCACGAACCGGCGGCCCGTCTCGTCTGATGGTCATGACTGAGAAACCCCGTATCGAGGCCCTGCCCCCCAAGCGTGCCGGACTGCTGGCGCGCACCATGTACCGGATCGCCAAACGACGCTTCGGCGAGGTCCCCGAACCGTTCACGGTGGCCGCGCACCACCCGCGGCTGCTGGTCGCCAACGCCGTGCACGAGACCCTGTTGCAGAGCGCGTCGCGCACACTGCCCCCCCAGCGTCCGGGAGCTGGCGGTGTTCTGGACCGCACGCACCATCGGCTGCTCGTGGTGTGTGGATTTCGGATCGATGTTGCAACGCCTGGACGGCCTGGACGTGGATCGACTCCGAGACATCGACGACTACGCGACGTCGTCCCTGTTCAGCGCAGACGAGCGCGCCGCCATCGCGTACGCCGACGCCATGACCACCGACCCGCACTCGGTGACCGACGAACAGGTCGACGATCTGCGCGCCCGGTTCGGCGAGGCCGGTGTGATCGAGCTGACCTACCAGATCGGCATCGAGAACATGCGCGCCCGGATGTACTCGGCGCTGGGCATCACCGAGCAGGGCTTCAGCTCCGGAGACTCCTGCCGGGTGCCCTGGGGCTGACCCCGGGAGTTAGGGTGTCGGAGTGCAGGTGAGGGACCTGGGCACCGGACGGCTCATGGTTTCCGGCGAGTTCTCCGATCTCGCCGTGCACCACCACCCCGCGGTTCAGGTCACCCTCGGCCGCACCGGGCCGCTGACCATCACAACGGACGGCGTCGCGTCACACCGGTGCCGGTTGGCCGTGGTCGGCAGCGGCGCGCGGCACGCGGTGCGCTCGGAGGCAGGGTCCGGGGCGGTGACGGTGTACTTCGGACTGCAGACCCCGCAGGGCGCTGAGTTGAACGAGTTGAGCCGCACCCTCGGCCGGCCGCGCGGCATCTGGCTGGTCCCGGACGGGGTCGAACTCGCCACGGCGACAATCGGTTTGGCGACGCACGCCGATCCGCGGGCAGCGACGGACTTCCTGGTCGCGGAGTTGTGCCGCCGCGCGGAACCGGACGGGCGGATGCCGTCGGTGCATCCGCAACTCCGGCAGGCGATCGAAGTCGTCGCGAATCGGGTGCCCGACCACGTCGACGTCGCCTCGGTCGCGGGTGCGGTCGCGTTGTCGCCCGACTACCTCGGCCGGTTGTGCCGACAACAGGCCGGTGTGTCGCTGTCCGCGGCGATCCGCTGGCAGCGGCTCGTCACCGCAGTGACCCAGTTGGCCGACGGCGTATCGGTCACCGACGCCGCCCACCGGGCCGGGTTCGCCGACGGATCGCACGCCACCCGGGTGTGCCGGGAGATGACCGGGGCGGCTCCCCGCGACTTCGCGCAGGCGATCCGGGCCGCGATCTGACGGATCCGTCCAAGCGCGCACGCCGCGACCGAATGACGCTGGAAGGCATCACCGATCACCGACTGAGGAGATGTCTGCCATGCCTGCCACACCGCCAGCGGTCCGCGCGAAATCCGCGATCGTGCACGCCCTGTTCGCTCTACCCCGGCCGGCACGCCGCTTGCTGGCCGGTCCGCCCGTGCGCATCGACGGCCAACAGCAGGCGCTCGACGCGCAGTTGGCCCTCCGGCTGAAGAACTTGTCCGGTTCGGACGTCTTCGCCGACTCGGTGGCAACAGCCCGCGCGGTCTACGAGGAGCTGCCGCAGCTCGTCGGGTACCGCTCGAGGGTGCCGGTGACGGTCCGGGAGGTGAACATTCCGGCCGGGGACGCCGACATACCCGCCAGCCTGTACACCCCCGCCGGCCTGCCCGATCCGTCCGGGCTGCTGGTGTACTTCCACGGCGGCGGATTCACGGTCGGTTCGCGGGCCAGCCACGACCCGGTCGCCCGCTTCCTGGCCGACCGCGCCGGAATGCTGGTGCTGTCGGTCGAGTACCGGCGCGCGCCCGAGCACCGCTTCCCCACCGCGGCGCAGGATGCGCTGTGCGCGTTCGAATACGCCGCCGGTCACGCCGAGCAGCTCGGCGCCGATCCCCAGCGCATCGCCGTCGGCGGCGACAGCGCGGGCGGCAACCTGGCCGCGGTGACAGCGCAGCAGGCGGTGCGCAACGGCGGTGCGGTACCGGCGTTTCAGCTGCTGGTGTATCCGCCGACGGACCTCAGCAGCCGCCGCCCGTCGCGCGACCTGTTCGCCCACGGCTTCACCTTCACCGAGGAGAACCTGCAGTGGACGCTGGCCCACTACCTGCCGCCGGGCACCGACCTGCGCGATCCGCGGCTGTCCCCGCTGCACGGCGACGTCACCGGGCTGCCGCCGGCATACGTCGCCACCGCCGGCTTCGACCCATTGCGCGACGAGGGCGAGGAATACGCCGAAAAGCTCCGTGCCGCAGCGGTTCCGGTGACCCTGTCCCGGCAGGCCGACCTGCCGCACGGCTACCTGAATTTCGTCGGGCTCGGCGGCCGATTCGCCGAAGCCGCCGCGGAAGCTGCGCAGGCACTGCGCCTCGGCCTCACCGTGCCCGTTTCAGCGCGGTGACCTGATAAAGCCGCCCTATCCGCAACCAAGCGGGTGCTGCCCCGTCTACCATCGGCGTACCGAGATGGGAGCCGCCGATGTCGTCGTATGTGATCGCAGCACCTGAGGCTATCGCGGCGGCGGCGGCCGAACTGACCGAGATCAGGACGGCGATCAACGAGGCAGCAGCGGCAGCCGCGCCGTCCACGACGGGGATCGTCTCGGCTGCCGCCGATGAGGTCTCGGATGCGATCGCACGCTTCTTCGGCAGCTACGGCCAAGAACTGCAGGCGCTGACCGCGCAGACGACACAGTTCCAGAGCCAGTTCGAGCGGGCGCTGGGCGAGGCCGGGGCCGCGTACGCGGCCGCCGAGGCCGCGAATGTGGCGCCGCTGCTGAACCGCTATGTCGCCACGGCGGGCGCGCTGTTCAACTGGGCCACCAACGCGGTCGGCCTGGGCGGTGTGCTGAACGTCCCCACCACGGTGGACGGGGTCAGGATCGGATTCTCCTTCCTGCAGATTCCGCTCGGGGAGGCATCGCTGCTGGGCCTCCCGCTCGGCCCGATCAGCTACCCGGCGCCCGCCTTCTGGTACTTCCCGACGCAGGCCAACGGTGCGGTGACCGCCAACGGCACCGTCTATTTGCAACACGGTTTCGGTGCCGTCGGCTGGCTGTACCAACCGCTGGCCTTGGAGCTGGCTCAGCAGACCAACAGCGTCGTGGTGACGCCGACCATCCCGTTTATTCAGTTGCCGTTCGGCATCTGGCTCAACAGCCCGGAAATGCAGCAGGGCGTGGCGTCGTTGTTCCTGGGACCGCAGACGGCGTTGAACGTCAGCGCACACCAGGCCGGGCTGCTGGGCACGCTGCCGCAGGACTTCATCCTGTCCGGGCACTCCGCCGGTGGCGGTCTGGCCACCATCGCCGCCGGCAACTACCTCGCCGATCTGGGCGCAGCGCCCAGCCACCTTGAGGGCGTGGTGACCTTCGACGGGGTGGCCAGCAACTCCGCGGCATTCGGGGCGGCGATCGCCAACCTGCAGGCCGCTCACGTGCCCGTCTACGTGGTGGCCGCGCCGCCGCAGGCCTGGAATGCCTCCGGTGCCACCACCAATCAGCTGACCAGTCTGTACTCGGGGCAGTTTGTCGGAGCCGAGATCGTGGGCGGCTCGCACGTCGACTCCATGCTCGGCAACGGCCCGGTCATCGACCTGGTGCTGCAGTTGGTCACCGGCTTCTCCCCACCCGGGGCCACTTCGGCGGTGTACACCCTGTCGACGGGCTGGATCAACGACATCTGGCACGGTTACAGCCCGACCAACCCGGTTTACGGCGTCTACGGTCCCCCCACCGGAGGCTATGTCGCTCCGGGCGGCCAAACCATCTACCTCGGGCCGACCACCGCAATCATCCTGCCGACGTGAACCGCAGCGGCGAGCCGGTGAACTTGTCCGGGTTGGCGATATCCCACAGGGCGACCACCTTTCCGTCGCGCACCGTCATCGCGGTGATCCGCGGGGCCATGTCCCGGCCGCCGTCGGCACCGGTGAATCCGGTTGTGTAGGAACCTAATTCGCCGTTGACCAACGCCAACTGGCTGGCCGTGTAGAAGGCCGGTCCGTAGCGCTGGGCCAGGCCAAGCATGAAGCGGACCACCTTGTCGGCACCGCGGATGACCTGAATTGCCGTGGGCGCCTTGCCATTCGAGTCGCCGGTGAAGGTGACGTCGGGGTGCAGCAGCGAGACCACGGTGTCGATGTCGCCGGCGGCCATCGCGGCCATCAGCCGGCCGACCACCTCGGCGTGGCCGGGGTCGGGCTCCGGCGGCGGCGATGCGGCGACGGCCTTGCGGGCCCGCGACGCCAGCTGCCGGGCGGACGCCACGCTGACGCCCAGGATGTCGGCCACGTCGGCGAACGGCACCGCAAACCCGTCGTGCAGCACGAACGCCACCCGCTGGTCGGGACTGAGCCGTTCCAGCACCACCATCGCCGCGAATCGGGCGTCCTCGTTGGCCACCACCGCCGACAACGGGTCGCCAGCAGAGTCCGAGAATCCGGTGACCACCGGTTCGGGCAGCCAGTTACCGGTGTACGCCTCGCGCCGGTGTGCCGCCGAGCGCAACCGGTCCAGGCCCAGCCGGCTCACCACCGTCGTCAGCCACGCGCGCAGGTCGTGGATCGGGCCGTCCTGCGTGTTCCACCTCAGCCAAGCGTCCTGGACGATGTCTTCGGCGTCGGCCACCGTCCCCGTCAGCCGGTAGGCGACCGCCATCAGGTGTGGCCGCAACGCCTCGAATTCCGAGATCTGTTGGGTCGCCGCCATATTTCGACCCTAACGCGCGACCTAGGGGTCCTCCGGTTCCCAGGTGCCGGGCAGCATCGGAATCGTCGGCCCGTCCCCGAAGTCGTCGGACAGTGTGGCCAGGCCCGCCGGGTCGGCGGTCGGGGCGCCGACGGTCCCGCTGAACCCGAGCGGCCCGGCCCCGCGACCGGAAGCCGCGGTCGGTTCGGGCGGCGGCGTCCAGTCCGGCGTCACGTCGACGTTCATGTCCATGTATTCGTTGGCCTCGCCGCGCAGCTTCGACCTTTGCCGCCGCCGGGCCCGCGCCGCCTCGCGGGCGGCCGCCGTGGCACCGGCGGCAGCCGAATCCGGTTCCGGCGCTTTGCGTTGCGCTCGGGCGCTGGCGCTCGAGCTCATCGCCGAGCCGGAGCCGATCCGGGGACCACCGACCACGTAGGGCGGCGTGAAGCCGATCGGGCCGGGCGCTGCGGGCGCAGGCGGTGGTGCCGGCGCGGCGGGTGCCGGCGGTCCTGGCGGCGTGGGCGACGGTGGTGGGGCCCCCACCCCGGCGGCCGGCGCGGTGAACGTCGAGCTCACCCCGACGACCGGGGTCAGGTCGGGAACCACCGCCGGTGCCGGCACCGGCGCCACTGCGGGTGCGGGCAGCGCCGCGAGCCCGGCCAGGCCGGCCAGTCCGCCCACAGATGCCAGCGGGGCGGCCGCGACGGGCACTGCCGCGGCCAGCGCGGCGGGCTGGCTGGTCAACGTGAAGACTTCGGCGAGGTGGGTGGGCCAGTCGAACAGTTCCAGGCTCACCAGGTATTGCACGGCCAGCACCGGGTTGGTCTGCAGATAGACGAAGAACTGCTGGAAGTCCTCACTGACCTCCAGCGACCGAGCCACCCAGAAGGCAGCCACGGTGGGGTCGGTGTAGTCGTCGTATTCCAGCCCGTTGAGCGTGCCTTCCGCGGGGTTCCAGGTGTAGCCGAAGCGCTGCAGGATGTTGGCGATCACGTTGTCCAGCCCGTTGACCACGGTCGGGTCGTGCGCAACGGTGTCGTTGCCGATGCCGAACTGCTCCAAGAATGCGTCCAGCTGCGGATTGTTCACCAGGTTCTCGAATTGGGTGAACGGGTTGAGCTGCGGGTTGCTCATGAACGTCTGGTATTCCTGCAGCAGGTTCTGCCAGAACTGCTCGATGCCCTGCAGTGGGTTCGAGGACTCGGCGGAATCGGTCTTGACGATCTGCGGGGCGGCCGGGGTCTGCGGCGCCGATGCCACCGCCGCGTCGGACACGCCTTGGTAGACGCTCATGGTGGTGGCGGCTTGGACCCACATCCGCGCGTAGTCGGCCTCGTTGAGCGCGATGGGAATGGTATTGATGCCGAAGAAGTTGGTGGCCACCAGCGCCCCGTGGATCACGTGGTTGGCGGCCAGTTCGGGCAGCGTCGGCATGGCCGCCAACGCGGCGGTGTAGCCGGCAGCGGCGGTGGTCAGTCCGGCCGCGGCGGCGGCGCTGTTCGCGCCCGCCTGCTCCAACCACGCCAGGAAGGGCGCATGCGCGGCCACGTATGCCGCGACGCTCGGGCCCTCCCAGGCCGCGCCCTGCACGTCGGCCAACACCGCGATCAGTTCGTTGGCCACCGCGGTGTATTCGGCGCTGATCAGGCTCCACGCGTCGGCCGCCGCCAGCAACGACGCCGGCCCCGGCCCGCTGCTCAGCAACGCTGAGTGCAGCTCCGGTGGTGACGCCATCCAAATCGGGGCCGTCATCGCGCCAACCCCCCCACAATTGCGATCGTATGAATTCGCTATGAGGTTATTGACAATGATTGTCATTAGCAACTGGAGCGGGGGGACCCACAGGTCATTCCCAGGAAAGGTGCCTGGGCGCCCTCGGCTCGCTGCGGGCGCTCCGGGCTCGCTCTGCCGGCGCGAGCGTCCCCGAAATGTCGCAAAAACACGCCCGCGACCGCACATATGAGGACGCTCACGGGGGACGGGCCCGGGAGGCAGGAACGCTTGGGCGCACCGGCCCGCACTGCCGGGTGCCGACCTCAGCGGACCCGGGGCTACGCTCGCGAACGATGACCGACAACCTCTGGCTGCACTTCAGCCAACAAGGCCCGGGGTTCGCACCGCCGGTCATCGCCCGCGGCGAAGGCGTCACCATCTACGACGACCGCGGCAAGCCCTACCTGGACGGCCTGTCGGGCCTGTTCACCGTCCAGGTCGGCCACGGCCGGACCGAACTTGCGCAGGTCGCGGCGCGGCAGGCCGAGACGCTGGCGTTCTTCCCGCTCTGGGGATACGCCACCCCCACGGCGATCGAGCTCGCCGAACGCATTGCCGGCTACACCCCCGGTGACCTGAACCGGGTGTTCTTCACCACCGGCGGCACCGAGGCCGTCGAGACCGCGTGGAAGGTCGCCAAGCAGTTCTTCAAGCTCACCGGCAAACCCGGTAAGCACAAGGTGATCTCGCGATCCGTCGCCTACCACGGCACCACCCAGGGCGCCTTGGCGATCACCGGCCTGCCCAAATACAAGGCACCGTTCGAGCCGGTCACCCCCGGCGGGTTCCGGGTGCCCAACACCAACTTCTACCGCGCCCCCGAACCGTTTGACCGCGACGAGAAGGCGTTCGGGCGCTGGGCTGCCGACCGCATCGCCGAAGCCATCGAGTTCGAGGGCCCCGACACCGTCGCGGCGGTGTTCCTGGAGCCGGTGCAGAACGCCGGCGGTTCCATCCCGCCACCGCCGGGCTACTTCGAGCGGGTGCGCGAGATCTGCGACGCCTACGACGTGCTGCTGGTCTCCGACGAGGTGATCTGCGCGTTCGGCCGGATCGGGTCGATGTTCGCCTGCGACGACTTCGGCTACGTGCCGGACATGATCACCTGCGCCAAGGGCCTGACGTCGGGCTACTCACCACTGGGCGCGATGATCGCCAGCGAGCGGCTGTTCGAGCCGTTCCGCGACAGCTCCACCATGTTCGCGCACGGCTACACCTTCGGCGGACATCCGGTGTCGACCGCCGTCGCGCTGGCCAACCTGGACATCTTCGAGCGCGAGGGTCTCAACGATCACGTCAGGCAGCAGTCCCCGGCGTTGCGCGCCACCCTGGAGAAGCTCTACGACCTGCCCATCGTGGGCGACGTCCGCGGCGAGGGCTTCTTCTTCGGCATCGAACTGGTCAAGGACCAGGCCACCAAGCAGAAGTTCACCGACGACGAACGGTCGGCGCTGCTCGGGCGGGTGTCCGCGGCGCTGTTCGAGGCTGGTCTGTACTGCCGCACCGACGAGCGCGGCGACTCGGTGATCCAGTTGGCCCCGCCGCTGATCAGCGGTCAGGCCGAGTTCGACACCATCGAATCGATCCTGCGCAGCGTGCTGGTACAGGAGCGGTTCTAGCCGTGGCAACGCCACGGCGCAGAGGCCGCGACCCCAAGACACCAGAGCGGATTTAGCCCGTGGCCAAGCCGCGCATCAACCCGGTCCGGTGGCAGCCACCGCCGGTCGACCCGTTGCCGGACATGCCGGCACCGCCCATCACGGTGGTCCCGCTTCCCGGCAATGGACCCGAGGACGTCGTCGCCGACGCCACCGGCCGAATGTGGACCGGCCTGGAGGACGGGCGCATCGTGCGCCTGTCCGAGGGCAAGCCAGAAATCGTGGCGGACACCGGCGGACGGCCCCTCGGCCTGCAGGTCGCCCGGGATGGCCGAATCCTGATCTGCGACAGTCATCGTGGCTTGCTCGCCCTCGACCCGGCGAGCGGCGAGCTGGACGTTCTCGTCGAATCGGTGGACGGCAGGCGGCTCAAATTCTGCTCCAATGTCACCGAAACATCGGATGGCACAATCTATTTCACCGAATCAACCGCCGACTATCATTTCGAGGAATACACCGCGCCGATCGTGGAGGCACGCGGCACCGGCGGGCTGTACCGGCTCGGTGCGGACGGTGCCGTCACCACACTGCTCGACGGGCTGTACTTCGCCAACGGGGTGACGCCGACGGCCGACGGGTCGGCGTTGGTGTTCGCCGAGACTCAGGCGCGCCGGTTGTCGAAGTACTGGCTGACCGGGCCGCACGCCGGATCGGTGACACCGTTGGCGGTGCACCTGCCCGGCATGCCGGACAATCTGTCCACCGGTGCCGACGGCCGGATCTGGGCCGCGTTGGTCGCCGAGGCCAACCCCGCGCTGGAATCGCTGTTCCCGCGGGCCCCGATCATCCGCAAGCTGGTGTGGCGGCTGCCCGAACGGCTGCAGCCGCGGATCAAGCCGGAGATCTGGGCGGTCGCCTTCGATCCCGACAGCGGGGCCCCCGTCGCCGGTCTGCGCACCGAGCACCCCGACTTCGGCAGCGTCACCGGCCTGGTGGAGGCGGGCGGGCGGCTGTGGATGGGCACGATCAGTTTCCCCGCCCTCGCGCAGGTGGATCTGGCAGATCTATTCCCAGAACCGTAATTTCGAGCCGCGTCGCCCGCGGTCCCCGGTGCCGAGCAGCCGCCTGACGGCGTCGAGGGCCACCAGCACCTCTCGCGACTGCGCCTGCGTCTGACCCTTCAGGAATCGCGCCAGCGCGTTGCACAGCTGCACCAGCGCCGCGCGCAAGTCGGGATCGATCGTCGCGTCGCGATGCTGCTCGAGTTCGGCCAGCACCACGTCGAGCCCCGAGCGCCGCACCTGGGTTGCCTTCTCCACCCGCTTGAGCAGCTTGTCCAGCGGCCGCAGCGGCGAAGGCGGGGGCGCGGAGCACATCGCGGGTGCGGGCATCGGGGCAGCGTCCATCGGGGGCGCGGCCATCAGGGCGGCGTCCATTGCGAAGGCGCGCCCGGCCGGCGCGAACCCCACGTTCGCCGCCCAGCCCGACGGCTCTTCGACGGGCTGGATCACCTCGGTCAACGGCCCGGCGTCGGTGTGTTCGGGATCGATGGCCACGAACGCAGTGAAGCGGGACAGCACCCCGAACCGGATGGAGTGCGCGACGATCCGCGCGGCCAATTCGTCATCGGCGCGGTAGGCGGCGTAGTCGTCCTCCAGGTCGCGCACCACCGAGCGAGCCCAGATAGTCTGCACCGCAACGGCTTCCGGCGCGACGCGCGCTTCCAGCGTGGCGACCGGGACACCGTCGGCGTCGACCCGGAACGTCGCGGCGCCGTGCCCGGCGGGCGCCCGGTAGCGTCCGGAGATCACGCACGGCACCCCGGCGAACGCGTCGGGCGCGCGGCTCGGCGTGACGGTGTCGTCGACGAGCTGGATGCCTTCGGCGCTGACCCGCAGCCCGGTCAGCGCCGGCCGCCCGATGGTGCGGGCCAGCCGCGCCATCGCCTCGTCCAGGCGTTCCTCCGATTCGACCAGCTCCGATCGCCCGGTGCCCAGTTGCGCGAGCCGGTCCAGGAAGCCGGCGTTGACGGCGCGGTCGATGCCCACGCAGTAGATGCGGGTGCGCCCGACCGCCGGCGCGAGGGTGCGCAGCAGCTGGTCCTCGCCGGTGATCTGGCCGTCGGTTACCAGCACCACGCTGGCCTGCCGGTCGCCGCCGGAGCCACCCAGCAACTGCACCGCCCGCTGCAGCGGCTCGGCCATCTCGGTCCCGCCGCGGCTTTCCAGCGAACCCAGCCACGAGGCGGCCGCGAACCGGTTCCGGTCGTCGGCCTCGACCAGGCTCAGCTGCGCCGGGGTGTCGATCCGGTCGTCGAAGGCCATCACGCAGAACCGGTCTCCCGCGTCGAGCATGTCCACGATCCGGCCCGCGGCCCGTCGCGCGGCGATCATCTTCCAGCCGTGCATCGAGCCGGAACGGTCCAGCACCACCACTACATCCCTTGGCGCACTGGATGTTTGGGCGGGCGGCAGCACGGTCACCGACCAGGTGCCCTCCGCACCGTCGGGGTCGGGAACCAGCAGCGCCGACGACAACAGCGCGCTGCGGTCGACCCGGAACCGCAACACGAAGTCCCGGTCGGCCCGCGCCCCCGGCTCGACCCGCAACACGGTCGACCCGCCCCCCTCGGTCACGACGGTGGGCAGGCTGGCACGCAGATCTGACACCGTCAGCCCGGCTCCGTCGACGCTCAGCGCGATGTCCAGGTCCGGGCGGTCTTCGGAGTCCAGCAGCCGCGGCGGGGTCACCCGGGAGGCGTCGGGCACGGCATCGGTGTCGGCCGCGTCACCGGCTCCGGTCTGGTCGCCGGGCAGCGCACGGCCGGTCGTGTAGCGCGGCGCGACCACCAGCGGGAAGCGGAAGGTGGCCTCGCCGTCCTCGAACGACAGCGGACCCGTCAGCCGCATTTCGACGGCGGCCTCCT
Source organism: Mycobacterium kiyosense (assembly GCA_021654635.1). NCBI lineage: Bacteria > Bacillati > Actinomycetota > Actinomycetes > Mycobacteriales > Mycobacteriaceae > Mycobacterium > Mycobacterium kiyosense. The sequence continues at coordinate 1,257,092 of AP025179.1, read as the reverse complement.
CGCCCGGCCCGATGTTGCCGACCCGCACCGAGAAGACGTCGGAGCGGTCTTCCTCCACGATCGCGGCGCGCTGCCCCGCGACGATGGCCTGCTCGTAGTCGGCGCGGGCCTGGCCGCGTTCTTTGAGCAGGCCGACCACCCGCCGTCCGGCCAGATCGGCGACGAAATCGGTCACCCCGGCGCGGGCCGGCAGCGGGAAGACGTAGGTGGCCTCGATGGTGGTGTCGCCGTCATTGACGAACCGCTGCCGGACAGTGGAGGTGGCGGTCATGCCCACGATCGCGGTCTGGACGCGCAGCCCTTTGAGCGGCAGGGGACGCCCGTCCGCCGCGCTCAGCTCACCGCACGACGGCCTGCCCGTCCGAACCGGTTGCGGGTCGATGGACAACAGGGGCAACAACTGAGCACTCATTGAGAGTCCTTTCCTGGGTTGGCGAGCAGGTTCAGCAGCGGCGCGGCGGCGCGGCGCAGATCGTCCGCCGATGGCAGCGGGCCCTCGACCAGCAAGGTGACAGTGTCGGAAAGGCGGACGGCCTGAAGCTTGGTGACGGACGGTTCGGCGGGCTTTGTGGGCGCGACGGCTTCCGGGACCGTGCGCCAGAACGCGGCGGCGGCGCGGGCGGGCTCCGGTGCGATCTCGGGGTCACCCAGGCCGGCCGGCATCGCGCTGGCCGGTATGGCGGCCAACGCCTCCACCTCCTGCGCCGACATGCCCGCCAGTCGCGCCGCGATTTCGTCCAAGGAGAGGCCCTGACCCTGCAACCGCTTGATCGCGACCAATCTCACCAAGTGGGTCCGCCCGTAGGTCAGCGCGCGACCCCGGTTTCCCGGCCGGGGCAGCAGGCCCCGCGCGGTGTAATAACGCACCATCCTCTCGGCCGGGACCGCCTTGGCCTGGCGGTTCTCCGGCACCGCACCGGACGCCTGCACCGCGTTGGCGGCGGCAGCGGCGAATTCGGGCAGAGTGAGCAGCTTCATTGTTTGACAGTGTCGCATCTCAATTCGACACTGTCAAATGGGGGGTCGACGGCGCCTCGCGTCGCGGGACGAGCCGTCGGTCAGTTCATCGAGAAGACCATGGCGACCTGGTCGGGGTAGGCAGCGCTCGCCGCGGCCTTGCTGAACGCGAATAGATCGCTGAACGCCGCCTCCCCCGTCGCTTGGGTTCAACAACTCGATGAATACTCCCCACACCCGCTTGGTGCCTTGCTGTGTGGCGAAATCGGCGATCCAGCCATAGCTGAGCCACTGTTGAAAGTGCCCACCGCCGTTTAGCTGCTGAGAGAGGCTCGAATTGCTCAGCTTGAGGTTGGTCAGGCCGGTACCCTGCACATACTGTCGAATGTCGTCGGCGAGCACCTGCGCTATGTCCGTCGAATTCACTTTTCCGACGGTCGCCCCCACACCCGCGTTATGCGCACCGTTTACCAAGACCACCGAGTTGTTCTCATGACGCACCACGGTCCAATTCGGTGCGGGCGTGAGCGAAATTCCGTCACCCAAATCGACGGCCGGAGCACCTGACAATAGGATCAGCTCCCCAGGGCCGCGTCGGGATGCGTCAAACCGCGACTGTGCTGCCCTTGGCTGACCGGAGGAAACGGCAGCCGCCTGGCCTTGGTCTTGCGGTGACAGTGGCTCGGTATCGCCGGGCTTGCCGGTCCACACGATCGCGGCGGTGACCGCGGCCGCAACGATCACCACCACCACGAGGATCAGCGCAACCAGGCCCGCAGACCAGCGGTGCCCGATGCGCTCGGTAGTGCCCGGGTAGTTCAGCGGCAACGGCGTCGAGTCAGCCGGGGGCAAAGTCGATGACATCAGTGCTACTCGCTCGTGTGCGTCGGATTGGGCGGTCGGTCGGAGGTGGCAGACGTCGATATCAGCGCGCCGTAGCGGGCCAAGGCTGCGCTGGCACTGCCACACGCCTGACAGAACGCGGCGCCGGAAACCATCGCAGCCCCACAGTGCGCACACACCTGCCCCGAGTCGGCCGGATGCACAAGCGATCCAGGCCCGTCGAGCGCAGCCTGGGCTTCAAGCAGCAGACCGCGGTGTAGCGCGTCGCGCGACGCGACCACCCCGGCCGCGGCCAGGACCAATGCCACCACGGTCGTGCACACAATGCCCCGAGCGCCATACGGTGCGAGCAGAGTCGTAGCGAGCTCGTAGACCAGCACCAAACTGAGGCCCTGCACCGCACCGATCAAAGGGGCGCCGCCCGCAGAGCGGACGCGGACCACCGTCACGGCCGCAGCAGTGGCGAAAATGATGGGCTGCAAGAACCCCAGTGTCAACGCGATGAACGCCGTGTGCGCTGGATCGGTCGCGGTCGCCTCGATACGGGTGAACGCGTCGTGCTGGATCGCAATACTCATACCCAGTGAGAGCGCCGCGCCGCTGAGCGAACTCGTGACAAGCGCATCGATAGGGTGACAGAACGCGCGACCAGCCGTCACCAACATCGGCGCAACCAGCACCGCCAGGAAGGCCACCAGCGGCACCAGCACGCCCAGCTCGACAATGAGGGCCACCGACGGCAACTGGCGGCTGGGGGCGGTCAGCAGCGCCCTCTCGGCGAAGTACTGCTGCACCAGGCCCGCACCCACCCCCAATGCCAGCGACAGCAAAAAGCCCAATCCGACCAACGTGAACGGCTGGTCGCGCCACACATTGTGGTCATGGATGTAGGTCAACACGACCGCCGGCAACGCCACCGCCGCCAACACCAGCGCGATGGACAGCACCCCGAACGCTGCCGCGATCAATGCCGCGAGCAACCCCAACATGACGGCGTTGCGATAGGAGTGCTGGCGTCCGGCCGACAAGTGCGGCATGAGTGTGCTCATGAGCGCCAACGCACGCACCGGCTCGTCAGGCATCGCGGCGAAATGCCTCGCCCGGTCCAAACCGGCGGGCAAAGGCGTACCACAACGAGCGCAAAAGCGAGCTGCGTCCGGATGAGGCGAGGAACAATTCGGGCAGTCCATCGCGTCCCCTCTCGATGGTCGGCTGGCCTCGATGCAGAGGTTACCGCTGACCAAAAGTAATGAGCAGGGACGAAAGTCCTTTCCGCGCGCGGGCCATGTCCCCTACCCCGTCAGGCGCCCGGCTCATTGAATTAAGACGTAGTGCAACGAAATCCGGGCCGCGAGGCCCTAAAGCAGTGAGGTCGAAAATGAGGTCCCAACAGGCAGGCCGGCCAACGACGATCCGGTCCACAACAGCTGTTAAGGGCACCGTAGCGCGACTGGCCCAGGTAGTGATCGCGCTCATCATGGCGCTGGCGGCGGCCGTCGTGATTCTCCCGGCGGGCACGGCGACGGCCGAAGCGCCACGCACCGAGATCTGGCAATGGGCGATCGGCAGAAACGTCTTCACCGACCCCGCGCTGCAGCAATACAGCCGATTGCTGGGTATAAACCGCTCCACGGACGTCTATGTGGAGAGTAAGGGCTTTTCGATGTCCTGCGACGGCGGCGGCAACGTGGTGAGCGTGACGCTCTATAACGACGAGGTTGCCGTGGGATGGCGCAGGCCGGGCAATAACACCTTCCGGGCCTATCGGGGAGCATTGCCTGCACGCCTGACCTGGAATACCAGGGCCCGAGACTTGCACTTCGTCTACGGAGCACCCAATATGGTCGCGGGTTTCCCGCCGGACCGCATCATCCCCATCGCGTTTGCCACGAGGACGACCGATCACTGGTTCGACCTCGTCCTCGAGTTCGCGACGGGCTACGCGGAGAATCTGCCATCCGCCCCGATACTCCGCATCACGGTGTCGCCCGGGCCCAACTATCAGGTCAGCGGCTGACCGTCGGCACGCATCAGCGGTAGTACTCCGGGTTCTTACCGTTGATCTCCAAGCTGAAGTCGCTCCGGCACCGGTCGATCTTCGTGCGGTCGGTGCCGGCGTCGGCCAGGCAGTTGAAATACCGGTGCGCACCCCACCACGGCAACGTGCTGATCCACACAGCGACAAGCACGAGACCGCACGACGCGACCAGAAAGCCCAGCACCGAACCGCCCATCGCGGCGCGCCGGTGCCGGGCTTGGTCATTTCTGGCTCGTCGGCCCATGGCGAATCCCGTGACGAGTCCGACGCCTACGAGAGCCCCACCCGACCATGCCAGCGCCGCCCACAAAAACACCAGCCCCGCAACCCCATACACCATCGCTAGGACGATGGACAGAATCCCGCAGGCTATGGCCAGCAAGCCCGCCACAATGCCGCCGATAACTTTGGCTCCGGTGGGCGCTTCACCCCGCTTGGCCCGGCGCCACCCGGCCAATCCGGCGATCACCGCTGCCGTGCCGAGCACGATCGCACCGAAGACGGTGCACCCCAGGCTGATCCCGGCAATGCCCATCAAGAGCGGCGCGGCGCCTGGCGCATCTCTATCGACGGCTCCGTTCAAGAGCTCGAGTCCTCTCGGGAATCGGATCCGGCTTCGTGTTCCTCTTCGTTGCGCCTGTCTATGACAGCTTTGTCGTCGGTCCCGTGGTAGGCAAACGTCGTCACGCGTTGGGTCTTTCGCCTCTACTACCATGGGCAGCCGGGTTGATCGAATGGCGGAGGCCACCCTGATCGGCAGCACGGAGCGGACACTTGGGCGACAATCGGCGGACCGGCCCGATTCGAAAGCTAGGGCGGCCGGTCGCGCAGATGTCGACCAACTACCGCTGGCATCTGACTGCGCTGGCCGTCGTGGTCGTATTCGTACTCGGCTGCATAGGCTACGGCCAGTTCTGGCATGACCAGAAGCACATACCGGCCAGCCTCAGCGACGCTGCCTACTGGAGCCTGCGGAATTTCTTTTTGAATTCGCCGAACGAGACCGAACTGCCCGTCACACTGGATCTTGCGCGTTTTCTCGCCCCGCTTGTCGGCGGATACGTCGGCCTAGCCGCGTTGGCGGTGTTGTTTCGTGACCGGGCGCAGCAGATGCGAATCCCGCTGATGCGCCGTCATATCGTGGTGTGCGGCCTCGGTTACGTCGGCGCCGTCTTTCTCCGTCATCTGCACGACATCGGCGCCTCGGCGGTGGTGATCGAAGCCGATGCGGCCAACCCGAATGTCGACCTGTGCCGCAACTGGGGTGTGCCAGTCATCGTCAGCGATGCTCGACTGCCAAGAACACTGCGGTCAGCGGGCGTCCAACGAGCCAGCAGAGTTGTCGCCGTCACGTCCAGTGATGCCGTCAACGCCGAAATCGTCGCAGTCGCCGGTCAATTGACCGCTGGCCGTTCGAAAGGACGGTTGACGTGCCTGGCTCGAGTGGGAGACCCGGAGCTCTGTGCGCTCCTGCGCCTCGAGGCGATGGACGCCGAATCGGGCTCAGCACTGGATTTCTTCAATACCGACGAGATCAGCGCGCGGCTGATGCTCAGTGAGTTCCCCGTGGATGCCGGATGCGTGCAGCCGCACATGCTCGTCGCCGATTTCGACGTCTTGGGTGCATGGGTGGTGTATCACGCGGCGCGCCATTGGCACGAGCACCGTCCGGACGACTCCGTGCCGCTCGTCGTCACCATCGTCGATTCGCAGGCCGAGCGGCGGATCGCTTCGCTTGTGAGCCAGCACCCGGCCCTCGAGCCGGTGTGCCGGTTCATCTGCCTGTCCACGACGGTGCGTGATATCCGCGGGCTGCGTGCACTACACGCCGATGCCGCGGCGCCTCCGCTGACGCGGGCGTACGTGACCGCCTATCGCGACGAGGAAGCCCTCGAAATGGCGCTCAAGTTGCGCCAGGAGCTTGATCCCGGCGTGCCCATCGTGGTCGCCCTGGCGCGCGCGCACGGAATGTCGCGGCTCCTCGACAACGTGCAAAGCACCGGCGGGCCGGGCATTCACGTGTTTCCGACTCTCGTCAGAGCATGCACGGTCGACCTGATCCAGGGCGGTTCCTTCGAGACCATCGCGCAAGCAATCCACCGTCGCTGGTGTGCCCAGCAGACAGCGGCGGGGATGGCAGCACCATCGTGGTCCGAACTCGACGAATCTCGTAAAGAATCCAGTCGCGCATACGCGCGCCACATCGCCGTCAAGCTGCGCGCTATCGGCTACGACATTGCGCCACTGCGGGATTGGTTCGCATCCGATTTCGTGTTCAGCGCCGAAGAAGAGGAAACGCTGGCAGTGATGGAGCATGACCGGTGGGTTCAGGAGCGCATCGACTCGGGCTGGACGCCGGGAGACAAGGACGCAGCGCACAAGAAGACGCCGTACCTGGTACCGTTCGCCGACCTACCGCCGGATATCGCCGAATACGACCGCGTGTTCGTACGCGAGATTCCCCGTCTCCTGGCCTCGGTCGGCATGCAGATCGTCCGCACGCCCGAGCGCGGCTCCACCGATGGACACCGTTTGCGCCATGCCCGCTCCGGCGGCTGATGTCGGAGCTCGGGCAATGTTCGATCGAGCTCGATCTAATTCGCCGGGCGAAGTCCGGGGCAGGAGGCTCTGTACGGTATGCCGGGTGCGACCCATTCGCGCCACTGTTGCGGGTTGAGATTGGTAGTGAGCTTGTTGCACAGATCGGCTGGGGCCGCCACCGCCGGCCACGACAACACGGTGCCGTCGTGGCTGCCGGAGAAGAAGCGCCGCCCGTCGGCGCTGAACGCCACCCCGATGACAGTGTCGGCGTGGGCGGCCCGGATTCCCTCACCGATCGCCGTGCCACTGTCGGCGTCCCACAGCCTGAGGCTTCCGTCGCCGTCGCCGGAGACCAACCGGTGACCGTCGGCGCTGAAGGCCACGCTGGTCACCATGTCTCGATGGCCGTTGAGTGTTCGTGCGGCCGGCGTGCCACGGCCGATGTCCCACAGCGTGATTGTGTTGTTCACCCCGGCCGCGGCGAGACGCCTGCCATCGGGACTGAATAGCAGCTGAACAGCGGGCGTCGGATGGCCGGTAAGCGCCTGACCGACCGGATCACCGGTGCGCGAATCGAACAACAGCACGTCGCCGGGCCACTTGGATACGGCGATGCGACTACCGTCTGGGCTGAAGGCCACTGCGAATAGCCGGACATCTTGTTGCACAAGCGGATCCTTGACCAAACGCAGGCCGCTGTCGTCGGCGGCCCACAACCGTATCGTCCCTTCGTCTCCGCTTGTGGCGACGATCGAACCGTCGGGGCTGAATTCGATGCCGTTGACCAGACCGCAGTGCAGCGGTGCCCCGATCGGGCGCCCGGTGTCGGCGTCCCACAGGCGAATGGTTTGGTCATCGCCTGCGCCCGTGATGATGCGATGCCCGTTGGGGCTGAAGGCGAGCCCGATGTCACCCTTTTGCTCGGTCGGAATCGGTGGGCTGACCGGTTGTCCCGACGTCGCATCCCACACGCGTGCGATGCCGTCGAAGTCGGTGGTGGCGAAACGGCGCCGGTCGGCGCTGGACACGACGCTGTTGAATCCCGCCTTCTGCGCGATCAGCGGCCGCTGCAGGTCGGCGTCCCACAACCTGATCGTGCGATCGTCGCCGCCGCTGACGATATGACGGCCGTCGGGGCTGAACGCCACAACGTTGACCGCTTCCTGATGGCCGACCAGCTCTCCGCCTATTCTCTGCATGCTGGCGGTATCCCAGAGCCGCACCGTCCCATCGGCGCCGGCGGTCACGACGCGGTGCCCGCCGCGACTGAATGCCACGCTGCCCAACCCCAGATGGTCACCTTGTATCGGCCCGCCGATGGATTCGCCCGTGTCGGCGTTCCAGATCTGGAAATCACCCCCGGCACCGCTGCCCGCCACCAGTTGATGCCCGTCGGGACTGAATGCGACGCTTGTCACTCCCCCCGCGTGGCCGGCCTCCGGCACGAGGATCAGCGGGGGAACGACCTCTCGGCCTGTGGCGACATCGATGATCCGAACGGAGTCGTCACCGCAACCCGCGGCGATCCGCCGCCCGTCTGGACTGAACGCCACGGCCTGGATACCGATGGTCGCGTCCGTGCGCAGCGGCCGAACTTGTACGGGTGGGCCGCTAGGTTGTTCGTTCTCGGCGTCCCAGAATCGGAGCGTGTAGTCGTATCCACCGGAGACGAGGCCGCGGCCGTCCCGGCTGTAGGCGATGCTGGAGACACCGCCTTCATTGCCCCTTAGTTTCTCCGTCAGCGCACCGGTGTGCGCGTTCCAGAACACGACGTTCCCCATCTCGGCGGTGCCGGCAGCGATGCGATCCCCGGTCGGGCTGAATGCCACGGCCGAAAGGCGTTTGTCACCGGTGCCAAGGGTGCGGCGCGTGCCGGTATCCACCTGCCAGATGCTTACGTCACCGCTGTCGCCGCCGGCCGAGGCGATGCTCGCGCCATCCGGGCTGAACGCCAAACTCGCGATCCGGGTGGGTGTCTCGATGATCTTGACCGTCGTTTGCCGCTGGACGACGGCATCGTAGAGCGCGCCGTCGTCGGGATTGTAGAACGTTCTGGCAGCGAGCAATTCGTTGAAGGCGCGTACGTCGCCGCCGGCAAGCGTGCCGGCCAGCATGCCCCGGGCCTCCGCGTTGAGCCTTACGCTGGTGGCCTCGTAGAACCGTTTCGTTGCCGCATGTCCGTTGATCGCAGCCGTAATCCCCAAAACCGCCGCAATTACGGCAATCACCGCGGTGACCGCGAGCACGGCACGCAGCACACGAGAACGTCTGCGCAGTTGGTCGGCGTGGGCCTCGGCCGTGGCTTGCTCTTGCTGCGCATGATGGGCGCGTTCCTGGGCCGCAGCGGCCAGTTGCTGGGCGGCAGACAGTTCGGCCTGGCGGTGCCGTTCTTCGGCTTGGAGGCGTTGGTCCTCTGCGAAATGGGACGCCGCCAGAAAACGATCGGTGGTCGCTAGCCGCTCCCGGAAGCCGGGGTGTTCGGCCAGTGCTTGCGCGTCGGCGAGGCGCGTACCGGTGAGCAGCCAGTCATGGCTGCAATCGTGTTGCTCCCAAGCGGCTGCCGCGCGCTCGAGCGCGTCGGCGGCTTTGAGGTCCGAGCGCTGAGAGTCCAGCCAGCCCGCAAGCTCATTCCATTGCCGCAGCAAGCTTTCCAACGCGACCTCGACAACGGTCTCTCCACCACGGATGTCCTCGATCATCAGCCGTTTGGCGACGAACTGCTCGATCAGCGGGCGGCTCTCCTGGGGTAGGTCGGCGTAGCGAGCGACCCGACGTATTGGCTGGTCAGTGTCCGGATCGATGGTCGCCAACCAAGGAATGAATGCCGCGCGCAAGGCCCTGCCGACGCTGACGCGACTGCGGTTCGGCGGCCAGGATGTCGTCGATCTCGGTTTGGACGACCCGCCCCATCCCGCCCATCGCTTCATACTGAGTCAGCGTCAGCTCTCCGGTACTGCCGTAGTCGGCGTACAGCCGGCACAACGTAAGCGCCAACAAAGGCAGGGGCTCGGCACCCTCGCCGGCGTCGGCAAGCAGGCGATCGACGAGCGCCGGCGAAATGGTCAGCGGATAGCCGGCCTGGGTGGCCCGGGCGGCGGGGCCCACGATCACTTCCTTGAACTGGGTGGCCGGCATGGGCCGCAGCTCATCGAAGACGACGGTCTCAATCCCGGCCAACCCCGGGTGGGTTTGCATGACCTCGTAGCTGTCGGTCCGGATCGTGGCTACCACCACGAGCCGGATCTCAGTGCGGTTCAGGTCCTCGATCAACCAGCGCAGCAGCGTAATAAACTGCGCGCCTTCGCTTCCCGCGTCGGCCGAAAACAATTCCTCCGCCTGATCGAGCGGCAACACCAGCGTCGGGGGCGCCGGCGCGTCCTCGGCGCCGGAATGGCCGGAAAGCCGAGCCATGGCCGCCTGCTGCACTTCGGCCACCAGGTCCACCAGTTGCCGGCCGCCGTGAACGCACACATCCTTGATGTCCCCCAGCGCCGGCTGGGCGAGGCCGAATTCGGCGCGAGCACTGTGGATCGCGGCGGCCAGGCCCGACTTGCCGGTCAACGCGCTGCGCTCGGGGCGCACCACGCCGAGCACGGCAAATCGGCGATCTTCACGAGCCAGCCGCGGCAACAATCCGGCACGCAAGAACGACGACTTTCCGCTGCCCGACGGACCCAGCACCACGAAAATCGATGCCAGGCCGGAAAGCCGCATTCCGCGCATCGCATCCATGCCTCGCACGATCTGGGCGTCACGCCCGAAAAAGACACCGGCATCGATGGATTCAAACGGCTCCCAACCTCGGTATGGCGCACGATCGGGGTCCGAAGGTGGTGGCCAGACATACGACTCAGCGCCGATCCCCGCTCCGCGAATCGCGTCACGCAATCGGTACAGTCCAGCGCTGGCAAAGGTCACCGGCGGCCCCGCACCCATGACGATGCTCGTCGTCGGGCCGTCGCCGAATAGATCGCAGCGCTGCCATTCGGAGGTTATTTCGCCGCCGGTGGGCTCCAGGCGAGCGCAATAGATCAGTTTGTTGAGAGTCTCCGCGGTGCGGTATTCAACCTTGCACTCGTAGGACTCCTCCCAATGTCTCGACAGCAGGCAAATCACCGCTTCACAGCGTGCGTTAGCCCGGCGCAGTTCCTCCTTCCAGCGCGCTCCGCTGCGGATCCCGGTAGTCGGGTCGGTGTCAAGGAAGATCTCGTTCGCCAGTGACGGATCCTGTTCCACCAGCCATCGCTTCAGCGCCGCGGCTTCGCGTGAATCGGCGCTGGCATGGCTCAGAAAGATACGAGACAACGCCTTCACTCCCCTAGCGGCGACGACACCGGAAACGCTCGGGCTCAGTCCGTGCCGACGTGCCCTTTGTTCCCGTCAAAGGCAGCAGATACGGCGGGTCAAGCAGTAGGGGCATAAGTCCCTTGCTAGTGGTCATCCAGGACGGACGCGCGCGATCTGCTGGTGCGCCCGGCCCGCCGATGCGCCACAGTTACATGTCGCCGCCGACGCGGGTCAACGCTCTCCGACCGCCACCGTGACGCAGTGACTCTGCAGGCCCGTTGGCCGGAGCCGCCAATCCTAGCGCCCCTATGGATAACTTCCGCCCCATCAGTCACAGCGCGGCAACCTGCATTCGTCTTGCAAATCGCCTAGTCTGCTCAGCGATGCGCCTCCTACGGACCTCACTTCGTGCCGTTTCGAGCCTGGCCGCGGCGATGTTCCTCGTCGCGGGATCGGGCGCGCTGGCCTACGCCGAACCCAGCGCCGAGGCGAACCCCGGGGCGCCCAACTGCCCGTACAAGATCAACACTCCGCCCGCGGTCGACTCCTCCGAAGTGCCCACCGCGGGTGACCCGCCGCTGCCGCTGGCAGTGCCCTCCACACCGGTCGGCGGCACCGCCCTGGGCGGCTGCGGCATCATCGCGGCCCCGGGCACTCCCCCGGTCCCCGGCGACGTCTCCGCCGAGGCGTGGCTGGTCGCCGACATCGACAGCGGCGCCGTCATCGCCGCCAAGGACCCGCACGCCCGGCACCGCCCCGCCAGCATCATCAAAGTGCTGGTGGCGATGGCGTCCATCAACGCGTTCAACCAGAACAAGGCCGTCCCGGGCACCGACGACGACGCCGCCGCCGAAGGCACCAAGGTCGGCGTCGACAACGGCGGCACCTACACCATCAACCAGCTGCTGCACGGGCTGCTGATGCACTCGGGCAACGACGCCGCGCACGCCCTGGCCATGCAGCTCGGCGGCATGCAGGCCGCGCTGGACAAGCTCAATGTGCTGGCCGCCAAGCTGGGCGGCCACGACACCCGGGTCGCGACCCCGTCCGGGCTGGACGGCCCGGGCATGAGCACCTCTGCCTACGACATCGGCCTGTTCTACCGCTACGCCTGGCACAACCCCGTCTTCGCCGACATCGTCGCCACCCGCACCTTCAACTTCCCCGGCCACGGCGACCACCCCGGCTACGAGTTGGAGAACGACAACCAGCTGCTCTACCACTATCCGGGTGCGATGGGCGGCAAGACCGGCTACACCGACGACGCCGGCCAGACGTTCGTCGGCGCGGCCAACCACAACGGCCGGCGCCTGATGGCAGTGCTGCTGCACGGCACCCGGCAGCCCATCGCGCCGTGGGAGCAGGCCGCGCATCTGCTGGACTACGGGTTCAGCACCCCCCAGGGCACCCAGGTGGGGTCGCTGGTGGAACCCGACCCGTCACTGGCCACCGCCGGCAACAACCCGGCCAGCCGCGCCCCCGACAACACCTCTGCCGCGGGTCTGATGTCGCCGGCCGACGCGCTGCCGATCCGGGTCGGTGTCGCCGTCGTCGGTGCGGTCGTCGTGTTCGGATTGATCCTGGCGGCACGCTCCATGAACCGCCGGACCCAGCACTAGACTCTGCGCAATGACCGCCCTCTACGAGGACTCTGGCCTCACGCTCGACGAGGACGGAATCACCATCCGCCGCTACTACTTTCCGTTCGCCAACGCCAAGCGAATAGATTACGGCGACATCACCAGCATCAAGTCCAAGAAGATGGGCTGGGCTTCGGGCAAGGGCCGCATCTGGGGCGCCGCCGACCCGCGCTACTGGTTTCCCCTCGACGTCCACCGGGGCCGCAAGTCCACCGTGTTGATCCTGCAAACGGGCCGCTGGGTGCGGGCCTGCATCACCCCCGACAACCCCGACGAGGTGATCAGGATCCTCAGAGCAAAGGTGAAAATCTGAGCGCTCAGCGGCGGGCGATCCTGGTCGGACTGACCGCGGCCAGCGTCGGGGTCATCTACGGCTACGACCTGTCCAGCATCGCCGGGGCACTGCTGTTCCTGCCCAACGACTTCGGCCTCACCATCCCGCAAAAGGGCCTGGTGACCACCATGGTGGTGATCGGTCAGATCGTCGGCGCCCTGGCCGGTGGGCTGCTCGCCGACGCGATCGGGCGCCAGAAGTCGATGGTCGCGATCCTGGTCGGCTATGCGGCGTTCGCGCTGCTGGGTGCCACGGCCGTGTCGCTGCCGATGCTGTTGGTGGCGCGGCTCCTGCTGGGGGTGACCATCGGGGTGTCGCTGGTGGTGGTGCCGGTGTACGTGGCCGAATCTGCGCCGTCGGCGGTGCGCGGCCGGTTGTTGACCGCCTACCAGTTCGCCACGCTGACCGGCATCATCCTGGGCTACGTGGTGGGCTACGCGCTGGCCGAGACGATCCAGAGTTGGCGCTGGATGCTGGGTTTGGCCGCGGTGCCCGCCGGACTGCTGATCCCGCTGCTGCTGCGGATGCCGGACACCGCGCGGTGGTACGTGCTCAAGGGCCGCGTCGAGCAGGCCCGCCACGTGCTGGCGCGAGTCGAATCTCCCGACGCCGTCGAGACGGATCTGGCCGAGATCACCGCCGCCGTCCACGAGGGTCGCGGCAGCATCGGCGAGATGCTGCGGCGACCCTACCTGCGCGCCACCTTGTTCGTTGTCACGCTCGGCTTCCTGGTGCAGATCACCGGCATCAACGCGATCGTCTACTACAGCCCACAACTGTTCGCCGACATGGGATTCGAGGGCAACTTCGGCAAGCTGGGGCTGCCGGCGATGGTGCAGGTCGCCGCGTTGGCGGCGGTCGGGGTGTCGCTGTCCCTGGTCGACCGGCTGGGCCGAATTCCCATCCTGCTGTCGGGTATCGCGATGATGATCGCCGCCGACGCCGTGCTGATCGCCTTCTACCCCAAGGGTGGCAGCCAGGGTGGCGTCGCACTGGCACTCGGGTTCGGCGGCGTGCTGCTGTTCACCATCGGGTTCAACTTCGGATTCGGTTCGCTGGTCTGGGTTTTCGCCGGCGGAGCTTCCCGTCCCAGCCTGCGCTCGATGGGGTCCAGCGTGATGTTGACGTCGAATCTGATCGCCAACGCGCTGATCGCCGCTTTCTTTTTGACGGCGCTGGAATTGCTCGGCGGGGCAACGGTTTTCGCGGCTTTCGGGGTATTCGCAATCGTCGCCTTCGTGGTGGTGCGCCGCTTCGCGCCCGAGACCAAAGGCCGTCAACTCGAGGAGATCAGGTACTTCTGGGAGAACGGCGGGCACTGGCCATGACGGTCATCCGGGCCGGCACCGTCGTCGTCGACGGCGAGCTCTGCCGACCGGGTTGGGTACAGATCGGCGGGGCGCGAATCGTCGGCTGCGGCGCCGGGCTGCCGCCGGGACCAGCCGATGTGGACCTGCCGAATTCCGTTGTGGTACCCGGCTTTGTCGACATGCATGTGCATGGCGGCGGCGGTTTCTCGTTTCCTGACACGGCCGAGCAGGCCGTGGAGTTTCACCGCCGGCACGGGACCACGACCAGTGTGGCCAGCTTGGTCACCTTCGCACCCGCGGACCTGCTTTCGGCCGTGCGCGTCCTCGCCGAGGCGACGCGCCGAGGCATCATCGCCGGCATCCACCTGGAGGGGCCGTGGCTCAACGTGGCGCGCTGCGGCGCCCACGACCGCACTCAGCTCCGGTTGCCGGACCCGGCTGAGATCGATGCCCTGCTCGCCGCCGCCGACGGCACCATCCGGATGGTCACGCTGGCCCCCGAACTGCCCGGCAGCGAGCAAGCGATCCGACGATTTGTCGACGCGAACATCGTTGTCGCCGTGGGACATACGGATGCGACGTACAAACAGACCCAGCACGCCGTCGCGGGTGGCGCCACCGTCGCGACCCACCTGTTCAACGCGATGCTGCCGCTGGACCATCGAGACCCCGGCCCCGTGCTGGCCTTATTGGCCGACCCGAGGGTGTCCGTCGAGCTCATCGCCGACGGCGTGCACCTGCATCCCGATATGGTCGCGGCGGTGATCGACACGGTGGGACCCGAGCGCGTCGCGGTGATCACCGACGCGACGGTCGCGGCCGGATGCGGCGACGGCGAGTTCCGGCTGGGGTCGCTGCCCGTCGTCGTCGCGGGCGGGGTGGCCCGGGTGCGGGGCACCGAGACGATCGCCGGCAGCACCGCGACCATGGACCGGCTGTTCCGGGCGGTGGCGGACAGCTCGGGGTTGGCCGCGGCGGTGCAGACCACCTCGTCGACGCCGGCCCGCGCCCTGCGACTCGACGAGGTCGGCGCCATCCGGACCGGGAATATCGCCAATCTTGTTGTGCTGGAACATGATTTTTCGATACGCGCGGTGATGACCGACGGCCGGTGGCTACCCGGTACGTCGGCCGTTTGCTAGCATCGAGCGGGTCAACATCTGACACCGGACGAGGCGCACCGTACCCGGCCAGCGAAAAGACGGCGCTGTGGAGGTGCGTGATGGCCTGGCTGGTATTGATCGTGTCGGGGACCCTGGAGGCCGTCTGGGCCACCGCGCTGGCGAAGTCCGACGGCTTCTCGCGACTCGCCCCCACCGCCGTTTTCTTCGTCGCGCTGGTGGCGTCGATGTCCGGGCTGGCGATCGCGATGCGCAGCCTGCCCACCGGGACCAGCTACGCGGTGTGGGTCGGCATCGGCGCCGTGCTCACGGTCGGCTACGCGATGCTGACCGGCGCCGAACCGGCCTCGCCGGTGAAGATGCTGCTCATCGCAGGGGTGATCGGCTCCATCGTCGGCCTCAAACTCGTCGGCTGAACTCCGACTGTCACATCCGGTGCGGCTGCGCCGTCTGATCTGTGCACGCCTATCTACATCGGAGGTCGAAATGAATGCACTGCTGTGGACATTGCAGGCGACTCTTGCCGCAATCTTCGCGGTATCGGGGGTGGCGAAGATCAGTCAGCCCAAAGAGCGACTGATCGCCATGGGCCAAACGGGAGTGGCCCCCTTTCCGCTGCCGGTGGTTCGCGTCACCGCGTTCTGCGAATTGTTGGGCGCCGTCGGAATTCTGCTGCCGTGGCTGGTCGGTGTCGACAGATACCTCACCCCGCTGGCCGCTGCCGGCTTCGCCGTGGTGATGATCGGTGCCGTCGGCTCGCACGCGTATCTGCGCGAGCCGCGCAACGTCGCGCTGACCGCGCTGATCTTCGCGGCCGCGGTGTTCGTCGCAGTGGGACGGGGGCTGGCGCTGTGAGCACCCACCCCTTCCGCGCAGCCGTCGAAGCCGGCCGATTCGACACCATCGGCGAGATTTTCGCCGAAGACGCCGTGGTGCACAGCCCGATCACGCACCGGCCGTACCGGGGCCGCGACGCCATCGCGCTCATCGTCGGGACGGTAGCGAAGATCCTCGACGACTTTCATTTCGTCAAGGAGCTACCCGGAACCGAATCTGTGTGCGGGACAACCGATCACGCTTTCCGGTTCACCGCCACGGTAGATGGGCTGGAACTCTGGGGCTGCGATTTCGTCCACACCGGCGAGGCGGGGCTCATCGATGAGATCACCGTCATGATGCGACCGCTCAAAGCCGTCACCGCCTTCGCCTCGCGGATGCGCGCCGAATTGGCGGGGCCGCACTAGCGCTTTTTTTCGCAGGAACCTCGAAAGAGTCAGCGCGCCAACGGCGCCCGCAGCCAGCGCGGCGGCGGTCTGACGGGCGCTGAGACCCTCGTCGACCAGCACGCGCGGGCTGATGACCGCGGGCGGCGGGGGTCGATCTGCGTGTCGCGCGGGTCTTCGGGATGCGTGGTGGCCGCCCACGCCGTCGCGAACAGCACCAGATAGGCGGTCACGTTGGCGAACACCATCAGCCCCAAAACCGGCCCGAACGTCGCACCGGCGGGGCTGCGCAGCACGACACGCAGGTAGATCGACGCCACCTGCTTGAACAACTCGAAGGCCACCGCCGCCAGCAGGCCGGCCCGCATCGAGGTCACCAACCGGACCTTCTCCCGCGGCAGCCGGGCGATCATCCAGGTGAACAGCAGCCAGGTCACCAGCAGCGAAACCAGTATGGAAGCGACCCGGAACATCGGGTCGAAGATCGAAAACTCAGGTATGTGAAGCCATCTCAGCACCGCGCGCATCGGCCCGGTGTGGCCGAGCGCACTGAGCGCCAGACTCAGCACGGTCACCGCGAACGTGCCGAGCATCGCCAGCAGGTCGGATAGCTTGGTGCGCACGTAGCCGTCGCCGTTCGGGGTTTGCGCCCACATCGCGCTGATCGCGGCCCGCAGATGCGAAATCCAGCCCAGGCCGGCCCAGGTCGCGGTGGCCAAACCGATGATGCCCACCGAAGTCCGCGCGTCGATCGCCGAATTCATCAGTTCCACCAACTCTTTGGCCATCGGGCCGGACACCGACGCGGTGATCTTGTCGTCGATCGTCTTGAGCCATCCCGGCCGGCGCGACAGCAGGTACCCGACCGAGGCGAAGCCGACCATCAGCAACGGGAACAACGCGAAGATCGTGTAGTAGGTCAGGCCGCCGGCGAAGAACCCGCCATTTTGCTCACTGAAGCGTTGATAGGCGCGCATGACGTGGTCGAGCCACGCGTGCCGGCTCCGCAGCCGATCGAGGATCCCCGGCTCGGCCTCCGCGGCCTCCTCGTTCATGGATCACCTATTCCCGTTGCGGAAGGAACCCTAACCGATCGTAGACCCGCTGCACGGTTTTGCTGGCGACCTCGTTCGCCCGCTGTGCGCCGGCGGCCAGGGTCACCTCCAGCTCGGCCAGATCGGCCGTGAGTTCCTCGACGCGCGCCTTGATCGGGCTGACGTATGCCACGACGGCGTCGGCGGTGTCCTTTTTCAAATCGCCGTAACCGCGCCCGGCGTAGCCGTCGACGAGGGTGTCGATGTCCACGCCGGTGACCGCCGACTGGATGCTGAGCAGGTTCGACACCCCCGCTTTGGCCGCGGGGTCGTGGCGGATCTCGCGTTCGCTGTCGGTGACGGCGGAGCGAATCTTCTTGGCGGACTTGGCCGGATCGTCGAGCAGGCTGATCAGTCCGGCGTCGGTGGAGGCGGACTTGCTCATCTTCGACGTGGGGTCCTGCAGGTCGTAGATCTTGGCAGTGACCTTGGGGACCAGGACGTCGGGAACCACGAAGGTGTTCGGGAAGCGGCTGTTGAACCGTTGCGCGACGTCGCGGGCCAGCTCCAGGTGCTGGCGCTGGTCCTCACCCACCGGCACCAGATCGGAGTCGTAGGCGAGCACGTCGGCGGCCTGCAGCACCGGGTAGGTGAACAGGCCGACGGTGGTCGAATCGGCGCCCTGCTTGGTCGACTTGTCCTTGAACTGCGTCATCCGCGACGCCTGACCGAAGCCGGTGAAGCAGCCCAGCACCCAGGCCAGCTGACTGTGGGCGGGCACGTGGCTCTGCACGAAGATCGTCGCGCGGGCCGGGTCGATGCCCAGCGCGAGGTACTGCGCCGCGGTGATCAGCGTCCGGCGCCGCAGCGCCTCAGGGTCCTGCGGGATGGTGATCGCGTGCAGGTCGACCACGCAGAAGAAGGCGTCGTGGTCGTCTTGCAGCGCCACCCACTGGGCGACGGCGCCCAGCGCGTTGCCCAGGTGCAGGGAGTCGGAGGTGGGCTGGACGCCCGAGAAAATCCGGCGGGATCCGGTCGAGGTGCTCATGATGCCGTCGATCTTTCACGAGCCCAGCCCAGCCCTGCCCAGCCCTGCCCAGCCCTGCCCAGCCCTTCTCGGCGAGCGTCACCCAGCCCTTGTCGGCGAGCGTCACGCCAGCGCATCAGCCGACCTCGAGCGTCACGCCAGCGCAGCGCCCGGCGCCACACGCGCCCAGCCCAGCCCTTCTCGGCGAGCGTCACGCCAGCGCATCAGCCGACCTCGAGCGTCACGCCAGCCCAGCGCCCGGCGCCACACGGCGCGACGCTCGGCGGGCCCAACCCAGGTTGCGGTACCGGCGGTACCGCATTTACTGTCGATTTATGGGACGCCAAGCTTCAGCTATTCGTACCCCGATTCACCTGGGCCCCACCGATGGTTCGGCCGAACCCGTCCTGCTGCTGCACCCGTTCCTGATGTCTCAGACGGTATGGGAAGTGGTCGCCCAGCAACTGGCCGACACCGGCCGTTACGAGGTGTTCGCGCCCACCATGGCCAGCCACAACGGCGGCCCCCGCGCCGGCACCTGGTTCCTGTCCTCGCAGGTGCTGGCCGATCACGTCGAACGTCAGATGGACGAACTGGGCTGGGACACCGCGCACATCGTCGGCAACTCGCTGGGCGGCTGGGTCGCGTTCGAGCTGGAACGACGCGGCCGCGCCCGCAGCGTCACCGGAATCGCCCCGGCCGGCGGGTGGACACGATGGAGCCCGGCCAAGTTCGAGGTGATTGCCAAGTTCATCCTGGGCATCCCGCTACTGGTGTTCGCCTGGCTGCTCGGCCCGCGGGTGCTGCGCGTCCCGTTCAGCCGGCCGCTGGCCACCTACGCGATCAGCGCCTCCCCTGACGGGGTCAGCGAACGCGAACTGAGCACCATCATCGACGACGTCGCGCACTGCCCCGCCTACTTCCAGCTGCTGCTCAAGGCGCTGCTGATGCCGGGCCTGGAGGAACTCGCCGAGAACGCCGTCCCGGCGCACCTGGTGATCTGCACCAAGGACCGCATCGTCCCCTCCCCCAGGTTCAGCAAGCACTTCCGCGAACACCTGCCCGACGACCACCTCTTCACCGTGCTGGAAAACGTCGGGCATGTGCCGATGTTCGAGGCGCCGGGCCGGGTCACCGAGGTGATCACCCAATTCATCGACGAGTGCGTGTCGTCGGCGCGACAGGTCGAGCCGCCAGCCACTGCCTGACCAGGGCAGCTGGACACACACCCCGCGGTTGCTGCGCAATTGGCAGCGCGGCGCCGCCATGCGATACGCTTCTTTTCGGTCATGAGCGCCAGCGTCAAGCCCCGGCTTGCTGGCCGGCAACCCTCCAACCGCGGTGGGGTGCCCCGGGTGATGACCAGGTTGAGTAGCCCAACCGGCTATCCGGCAAGCGCGGGTCCGCCATGAACGGGCCCCTGAGCCAGACAGGGGAAGATTCTCGTGACCAACGACAGCACCGCAGCCGCCGACCCGACGGCGAACTGGTCGTTCGAAACCAAGCAGATCCACGCCGGCCAGCACCCGGACCCGACCACCAACGCCCGCGCGCTGCCGATCTACCAGACCACGTCCTACACCTTCAACAGTGTCGCGCACGCCGCCGCCCTGTTCGGGCTGGCCGAGCCGGGCAACATCTACACCCGCATCGGCAACCCGACCACCGACGTCGTCGAGCAGCGCATCGCCGCCCTCGAGGGCGGGGTGGCCGCGCTGTTCCTGTCCTCCGGGCAGGCCGCCGAGACGTTTGCCATCCTGAACCTGGCCGGCGCCGGTGATCACATCGTGTCCAGTCCCCGGCTCTACGGCGGCACCTACAACCTGTTCCACTACTCGCTGGCCAAGCTCGGCATCGAGGTCAGCTTCGTCGACGACCCGGACAATCTGGACTCCTGGCAGCAGGCCGTGCGACCCAACACCAAGGCGTTCTTCGGCGAGACCATCTCCAACCCGCAGATCGACATCCTGGACATCCCCGGGGTAGCCGAGGTGGCGCACCGCAACGGGGTGCCGTTGATCGTCGACAACACCATCGCCACTCCCTACCTGATCCAGCCGCTGGCCCACGGCGCCGACGTGGTGGTCCACTCGGCGACCAAGTATCTGGGCGGGCACGGCTCCGCGATCGCCGGTGTGATCGTCGACGGCGGCGCCTTCGACTGGACCCAGGGCCGCTTCCCCGGCTTCACCGCGCCCGACCCCAGCTACCACGGCGTGGTCTACGCCGAACTGGGGCCGCCGGCGTTCGCGCTCAAGGCCCGGGTGCAGTTGCTGCGTGACCTCGGTTCGGCGGCCTCACCGTTCAACGCGTTCCTGGTGGCTCAGGGCCTGGAGACGCTGAGCCTGCGGATGGAGCGGCACGTCGCCAATGCGCAGCGGGTCGCGGAGTTCCTGGCTGCCCGCGACGACGTGCTGTCGGTCAACTATGCCGGACTGCCCGGTTCGCCCTGGCACGAGCGGGCAAAGAAGTTGGCGCCCAAGGGAACCAAGGGAACTGGTGCGGTACTGGCCTTCGAGCTGGCCGGCGGTGTCGAGGCCGGCAAAGCGTTCGTCGACGCGCTGCGGTTGCACAGTCACGTCGCCAACATCGGTGACGTGCGCTCGCTGGTGATCCACCCGGCGTCCACCACCCACGCCCAGCTCAGCCCCGCCGAGCAGTTGGCCACCGGCGTCACCCCCGGCCTGGTGCGGTTAGCCGTGGGCATCGAAGGCATCGACGACATCCTGGCCGACCTGGAGCTTGGTTTCGCCGCAGCCGGGGTATACGCGGCCAACGGCAGCGACCCGCAGACCGTGGCGGCATTCTGAGGGACGCGCGAGAGAAATGACATGACGATCTCCGACGTACCCACCCAGACGTTGCCCGCCGAAGGCGAGATCGGTGTCGTCGACATCGGCTCGCTGCAGCTGGAGAGCGGCGCGGTCATCGACGACGTCCACATCGCCGTGCAGCGCTGGGGCGAGTTGTCCCCCACGCGCGACAACGTGGTGATGGTGCTGCATGCACTGACCGGTGATTCGCACGTCACCGGCCCGGCCGGGGCCGGGCATCCCACCCCCGGGTGGTGGGACGGCGTGGTCGGACCGGGCGCGCCCATCGACACCGACCGCTGGTGCGCGGTGTCCACCAATGTGCTGGGCGGCTGCCGCGGTTCGACCGGCCCGAGTTCGCTGGCCCGCGACGGAAAGCCTTACGGCTCAAGGTTTCCGCTGATCACCATTCGCGACCAGGTGGAAGCTGACATCGCCGCGCTGGAGGCTCTGGGAATAACCGAAGTGGCCGCCGTCGTTGGCGGGTCCATGGGCGGAGCCCGGGCGTTGGAATGGATCGTCGGTCACCCCGACCGGGTGCGGGCCGGGCTGCTGCTGGCGGTCGGTGCCCGCGCGACCGGCGACCAGCTCGGCACGCAGACCACCCAGATCGCGGCCATCAAGGCCGACCCGAACTGGCAGGGCGGCGACTACCACGAATCCGGCCGCGGGCCCGACGACGGCCTGAAGCTCGCCCGCCGGATCGCCCATCTGACCTACCGGGGCGAACTCGAACTGGACACCCGCTTCGCCAACAAAGCTCAGGCCGATGAAGACCCGGCCGCCGGCGGTCGGTACGCCGTGCAGAGTTATCTGGAGCATCAGGGCGAGAAGCTGGTGTCCCGGTTCGACGCCGGCAGCTATGTGATCCTGACCGAATCGCTCAACAGCCACGACGTCGGGCGCGGACGCGGCGGGGTACACGCGGCATTGACCAGCTGCCCGGTTCCGGTGGTGGTCGGCGGCATCACCTCCGACCGGCTCTATCCGCTGCGGCTGCAGGACGAGCTAGCCGAACTGCTGCCCGGTTGCGACGACGTGCGGGTGGTCAGTTCGGTCTGCGGGCACGACGGGTTCCTGGTCGAGACCGAAGCCGTTGGTGAATTGATCCGCGAGACACTGGCTTTGGCTGACGGCGAGTGTCCGCGGTGACCCGCTCCCGGCATGATCGCTCGCTGTCGTTCGGTTCGGCGGCCGCCGCCTACGAGCGGGGCCGCCCGACCTACCCGCCCGAGGCGATCGACTGGTTGCTGCCGGCCGGGGCGCGCAAGGTGCTCGACCTGGGTGCGGGGACGGGCAAGCTGACCACCCGCCTGGTCGAACGCGGCCTGGACGTGGTGGCCGTGGACCCGGTGCCGGAGATGCTCGAGGTGCTCAGGTCTTCGCTGCCCAAGACGGTGGCCCTGCTGGGTACCGCGGAAGAGATTCCGTTGCAGGACAACAGCGTCGATGCGGTGCTGGTCGCCCAAGCGTGGCACTGGGTCGACCCGACCCGTGCGGTGCCGGAGGTGGCGCGGGTGTTACGGCCCGGCGGGCGGCTGGGCCTGGTGTGGAACACCCGCGACGAGCGGCTGGGCTGGGTACGCGAGCTGGGCGACATCATCGGGCGGGACGCCGACCCGGTGAACAACCTGGTGACCCTGCCCGAGCCGTTCACCGACCTGGAGCGCCATCAGGTGGAGTGGACGAATTACCTTACGCCGCAAGCGCTTATCGATCTGGTAGCGTCACGCACCTACTGCATCACCTCACCGACCGAGGTGCGCGCCAAGACGCTGGACCGGGTCCGCGAACTGCTGGCCACCCACCCGGCGCTGGCGAACTCCGCCGGATTGGCGCTGCCGTACGTGACGGTCTGCGTACGGGCGACGTTGTCCTGATCCCGTCAGCCACCGGTGAACTGTTCGACGAGCAGTGCAAGACGTTCCGAGTCGAATCCCGCGCGTAGCCGTCCGGTCCGGTTGAGGGTGACGAGTCCGTGCAGCGCCGCCCAGAATACTTCGGCCGCAGTGTCGGCGTCGCTATGGTTGGCCGCCGCGCTCACCGCTTGACGGAGCCCGGCGAAAGCCGCCTCCAGCTGAGGTGGCGTGTCGTCCGCGGCGAAACGCAGAGTGGTGGCGCGGGTGAACATGGCGTCGTACACGGCCGGGTTGTCGCGGGCGAAATCCAGATAGGCGCGGGCAATTCGCGTCAAAGCTTCGCTGCCGCTACCACCGCCTGAGCCTGCGGCGGCACACACCGCGGCGAGTTCGGCGAAGCCGTCGAGCGCAACCGCCTCAGCGATTCGCTCCATGCCGGCAAAGTGCTTGTACAGCACGGGTTGGCTGTACTCGATCTCGGTGGACAACCGCCGTGTGGTGACGGCATCCCAGCCCTCGGTTTCGGCCAACTTGCGGGCGGTGCCGATGATCAGCTGTCGGCGGGCGGCCCGCTCGCGTTCGCGCCGATCTGAATTGACCATAGTTGACTTTAGCATCGCTAGCATTACTAGCGCCGCTATTGCGTCAATCCACCGCCAGGGTTAGCGTTGCTAGCGAAAGGGACCGAAAGGAGTCACGGATGGCCATCGAACTCGGCCGAATCGCCGCGCTGGTCGCGCTACTGGGCACTGCGGTGGTCTACGGCACCGACGTCTTCTGTGCGGTCGTGATGCGACCGGCTTTGTCCTCGGTCGACGACAAAGCCTTGGTCGCGGTGATGGGAAGCGTGCACCGTTACGGCGACCGGCGCATGCCGGTGCCCGGGGTGCTGGGCTTTGTCGCCGCCATGGCGAGTGCGGCGCTGGCGGCGGCAACCAGACATTGGACGCAGGCGATCGCGGCGGGCGCCGCCGTGCTCATACTGTCGATCTGGCTCCTGCTCTACGCCCGGGTGAGCGCACCCATCAACCGTCAATTGACCGAGGCGGCCGACGCCGGGCAAGCACTGCCGAACGGGCGTGTGTTGCAAGCGAAGTGGGATCGAATCATCGGCGCCCGCGCAGTGCTGCAGGGTCTGGCCGTCGCTGCACTGTGCGTGGTGCTGAGCACATGACCGTTACCGTGGCCTATGCCCTCGCCGGACTGATTGCCGGCGGCATCATCTTCATCGGTGCACGATTCATCGTCGCGCCGGGGGCCGCCGCCGCCGGCTACGGTGTGCAACCAGATCTCGGCCGGCGATCGGCCAGGGCCTACCTGAGCGTCAAGGGTGTCCGCGACATCGCATCCGGGGTAGTCGTATTGATCCTGATGGCCGCCGGCGCAACCCAACTGCTCGGCTGCGTAGTGCTGGCCGCCACGATCATTCCGATCGCCGACGCGATCATTGTGCTAGGCAACGGTGGCCGTAAGTCGATCGCACTGGGAATCCACGGCCTCACCGCCGCCGTCATGCTGCTGACTTCTGCCCTGCTGCTTATGACCTGAGGAGCTCAGCATCTGTCCGTGCCGGACCGACGTGCACCGCTATCGGATCTCAACTCCGCAGCCTCTTCCCGTCCGCCGGCCTGAGCGTCACCGATAGCCGCGTTTCAGCAGGTGCTTTGCGCCGGCACTCATCGCGTCGGAACCGGCGACGGCGAAGTCGAACGCGTTGGCCAGCCGGTTGGTGATGTCGAAGGCCAACGCGACCGCCAGGGCATCGCGGATCTGTTGCGCGGAAACACCTTTGGCCAGTACGGCCCGGATATCGTCAGGGTCGATACGATGCTCGCCGGCGAGTTTGCCGAGCAGCAGCAGCGTCGCTCGCAGCTGTTCCCCGATGGGCGCGGCCGCCACATCGGTAAGGGTTGCGGCAACCTTCGCCGGGTCGGCATACCACTGGCCCGAGGTGGCCGAGTGCGCGGCGACGCAGAACGGGCACGTGTTGACCTGGGAGACGTAGGCCGCCATCAGTTCGCGCTCACCGACCGACCACTCCGAAGGGCCGCGCATAGCCTCGTGGGTCAGCGCTCCGGCCCCGAAGAACTCGCGGCGGTAGAAGGCCAACTTGACCGCGTCGACCACCGGGTGACCGGAGACCAGCCCGATCACGGTGAACAGCGCCTTCGTCGGCAACCGGTGGCCGCGGTCCAGGATCCCGAGCCTCATAGCCCCGCCGCCTCGGCAAGGGCGGCGAGCGCGTTGTCGTACTGGCGGCTTGCCTGCCCGACGGCGGCGCAGACCACGATCTCGAAAATCTGGTCCTCAGTTAGTCCGCTGGCGCGCACCGCCGCGACGTCCTCGTCGGTCACCTGGTGGGAGCGGAGCGCCACCTTCTCGACCAGGGTGCGCACGGGTTCGTCGAGGTCCGCGTTGTCGAATGCGGCGCGGCGCAGACGGCGCGGCGCCGTCGCATCGTTGTCCCGGATTCGGGCGACAAGCGCGCGGTGCAATGGGCTGATGTCGGTCATCGTCACGGGTTCCCTCTCGTTGGCGCCCAACCGTGTCGACAGTGCATTCTGCGCGGAAATTCAGAAATCGAGCCCGGAGAACATCACCCGACCAGGGTCCAACTGCTGGCGCACCGAGGTCAGCCGCGCCAGGTTCGACCCGAAGTACCGCGACGCCGAAGTGTTGGCCTCCAGGTAGTTGACGTAGCCGCCCACCGAGTACTGCTTGACCGTTTGATGCGCGGTGGCCACCCAGGTGCTCGCCGTGGAGGTGGACCCGCTGCCGGTCTCCACGTACCACTGCGCGACGGCCGCGGACTGGCGCCACGGGAACGCAGTGCCGGCCGAATCGACGTCACCGACCGCGCCGCTGAGCGTGTCGACGATCACCGAGGCGCGCCCGCCCTCCGGCGGCCACTTGCCGATGGCCCCGACAATCGCTTGTGCCGCAGCCGAATTCATGGTGCCGATGACATCGGACCCGGCTACGAACGCGCGCGGGGAACTCGTGGAGCTGCCGCCCGCCAGATAGGTCACCAGCTCCATGCGGCTCAGGGTCTTGTGCTCGGTCGCCGTCGGCGCCACACCGACCGCGGACTTGATCGCGTCGGCCACCGCGGCGCCAGAGCCGGCCGGGCAGGTGGCCAGCACATGGCAGGCGCCCTGGGATCCGTTGACGGACAGGTCGACCAGGCCCCAAGTGTTGCGGTCGGCTCCGGCGAGCCAGGACTGCCAACCGGTGAGCACCTGCGCGCCTGCCGTGGGTGCGAAATCGACGCGCACCACGTCGGAGTCGGCGGTGGGAAAGGTGTTGAACGTCAACGACGTCGTGACCCCGAAGTTGCCGCCCCCGCCGCCGCGCAACGCCCAGAACAGATCGGGATGGTCCTGTTCGGAAGCGGTGACGAGTTCTCCGCTGGGCAGCACCACCGTCGCCGACCGCAGCGCGTCACAAGCCAGACCGGCGTGGCGGGAGTCGGCCCCCATCCCGCCGCCCAGCGTCAGCCCGACCGCGCCCACCGTCGGGCAACTGCCGGTGGGGATGGCGCGGCCCGCGCCGGCCAAAGCCTGTTGTACCGCATACAGATTCGTGCCGGCCGGAACCGTGACGGTGCCCGCGACGGGATCGACGTTCACCCCACCGGTCAGGCCGCGCAGATCGAGCACCAGGGTGCCGTTGGCGCTCGACGCGCCGACGTAGGAATGCCCGCCGCCGCGCGGCGCGATCTTGAGCTTGTTGGCCACGGCGAACGCGACCGCCTTCTGGACGTCTGCCGGCGAGGTCACCACTACCACCGCGGCCGGACTGGACCCGTTATACAGCGAGTTGAACACCTGCTTACCGGTGGCGAAGTTCGCGTCGGACGGCAGCAGCACCTTGCCGCTGATCGAGGACGCCAGCGTGCTCCAGCCGCCGGCCGGCTCAGCCCGTACCTTCGTCGTCCCGAACAGCGCCGAGGTGGCCAGCGCTCCGGCGGCACCGCGCAGGAAGGCCTGACGAGAGATCATGGGTCGCATTGTTAACCGCCCCGGCCGCCAAACAAGTTGTCGTGCAACGTGTCGCCAGGCAGCGTGATGCGATCGTGTCGTTGGGCCGCGACCCCGGTACTCGATGGCGGCACGACCGACACCCGACAAAACGCAAGGCGGGCCAAACCTTTACGCCATCGTGTCCTGAATGAGACCGCGGCGGAGAAAGGTTCGTAGCGTCGTTTGAGTGCCACCGGACCTTGGTGCTCTCCAAAAACCTGAAGAGGGAGCTCACATGAACCGATGGCGCCATCAACCGTTGACCATCCGGCTGCTCGCGGGAGGCGCGGGGGTGCTCGCGGCGGTTGCGGCTTTCACCAGTGCCCCCGCCGAGGCGAGCCCGATCGACGACGCGTTCACCAGTGCGCTGTCCAACGCCGGCATCAATTACGGCGACCCGGGCAGCGCGGTGGCACTGGGCCAGTCGGTGTGCCCCATGCTCGCCAAGCCGGGCGGCAACCTCGCCGCCGCCGCTTCGCAGATTCGCGGCAGCAACGGCATGTCGCCGCAGATGGCCAGTATGTTCGCCACCATCGCGATCCAGATGTACTGCCCGTCGGTGATGGCCGACGTCGCCAGCGGCCAGATGCCGGGGGCCCTGCAACAGATCCCGGGAATGCAGTCCATCCCGGGTATGCAGTCCATCCCGGGACTTCCGCACTAGCGCCGAGTTACCCGGTGCCGAGGGGGTCGATGGTCCACGCGACGTAGACCATCGCCGCCCCGACCGACAACGTGGTCAAAAAGTCGGTTCCCCGGCTGCGCACCACCAACAGACCGGCCCGCTCGTCGGGCAGGGCGAGCCGCAGCACCGCGGCTACCCCTACCCCGATGCCGATCAGCAGCGCGCCGCGACGCCAGAAGTTGGCCCCGGCCAGCACGAACGCCACCAGGAAGATCAGCCCGACGAGCAGGATCGGCCATTGGGCACGGACCGCGCGCCCCAGGATGGCCCCGGTGGTCATCGCTGCTCGGCTCGCTCGACGACGTTGGTGAGCAGGAAGGCGCGGGTCAGCGGACCCACGCCGCCGGGGTTGGGTGACACGTGACCGGCGACCTGCCAGACGTCGGGGTGCACGTCGCCGGTGAGCTTGCCGTCCACCCGGCTGACGCCGACGTCGACGACGGCCGCGCCGGGGCGCACCATGTCCGCGGTCAGCAGGTGCGGCACCCCAACCGCGGCCACGATGATGTCGGCCTGTCTGGTCAGCGCGGGCAGATCACGAGTCCCGGTGTGGCACAACGTAACTGTGGCATTCTCCGAGCGCCGGGTGAGCAGCAGACCCAGCGGCCGGCCTACGGTGACGCCGCGGCCGATGACCACCACGTGCGCGCCGGCGATCGGCACGTCGTAGCGGCGCAGCAGGTGCACGATGCCGCGCGGCGTGCACGGCAGCGGAGCCGGATCGTTGAGCACCAGCCGGCCCAGGTTGGTGGGGTGCAGCCCGTCGGCGTCCTTGTCCGGGTCGACGCGCTGCAGCGCCGCGTTCTCGTCGAGCTGCTTGGGCAGCGGCAACTGCACGATGTAGCCGGTGCACTCGGGGTTGGCGTTGAGCTCGTCGATGGCGGCGTTGAGGGTGGCGGTGTCGATGTCGGCGGGCAGGTCGCGGCGGATCGAAGTGATGCCCACCTTGGCGCAGTCGGCGTGCTTGCCGCGGACGTACGCCTGCGAGCCGGGGTCGTCGCCGACCAGGATGGTGCCCAACCCGGGGGTACGGCCCGATTCGGTCAGCGCCGCCACACGTTTGGTCAGGTCGACGAAGATCTCGTCCCGGGTGGCCTTGCCGTCCAGCGTGATTGCTCCCACGCCAGACAGTCTGGCATGACGGCGAAGTAGGCTCCCGATATGGCAAGTCTCAGCCCAGGCCCGCCAGATGTTTTCAGCCCGGCCAAACTCGGCCCGCTGACCCTGCGCAACCGCGTCATCAAGGCCGCGACATTCGAGCACCGCACGCCCAACGCACTGGTGTCCGACGACCTGATCGAGTACCACCGCCAGCCGGCGGCCGGCGGAGTCGGCATGACCACCGTCGCCTACTGCGCGGTCTCCCCCGGCGGCCGCACCGGCGGCGACGGGTTGTGGATGCGCCCGGAGGCGGTGCCCGGACTGCGCCGGCTCACCGACGCCATCCACGCCGAGGGCGTGGCGGTGAGCGCCCAGATCGGTCACGCGGGACCGGTGGCCGACGCCCGCTCCAACAAAGCCACCGCGCTGGCACCGGTGCGGTTGTTCAACCCGATCGGCATGCGGTTCGCCCGCAAGGCCGACCGCGACGACATCGACGACGTGCTGGCCGACCATGCGCAGGCCGCCCGATTCGCGGTGGAGGCCGGCTTCGACGCGGTCGAGATCCACCTGGGCCACAACTATCTGGCCAGTTCGTTCCTCTCGCCGCTGATCAACCGGCGCGACGACGAGTTCGGCGGGTCGCTGGCCAACCGGGCCAAGGTGGCCCGCGGGCTGGTGATGGCGGTGCGCCGCGCCGTCGACCAGGGCCCGCGCCAGATCGCGGTCACGGCCAAGCTGAACATGGCCGACGGGGTGCGCGCCGGCATCACCACCGAGGAATCGCTGATCACCGCCAAATGGCTGGAGGAGGACGGCGGCCT
The DNA here is from genome assembly GCA_021654635.1 of Mycobacterium kiyosense. Lineage (NCBI taxonomy): Bacteria > Bacillati > Actinomycetota > Actinomycetes > Mycobacteriales > Mycobacteriaceae > Mycobacterium > Mycobacterium kiyosense. Next base: position 1,227,433 of record AP025179.1, on the reverse strand, counting down.
GGACGCCATCGAACTCACCGCCGGCAGCTCGCTGGTCAATCCGATGTACCTGTTCCGCGGCGACGCGCCGATCAAGCAGTTCGCCGGCGCCTTTAAGCCGCCGCTGCGCTGGGGCATGCGCATGACCGGCAAGAAGTTCCTGCGCGAATACCCTTATCGCGAGGCCTATCTGCTGCGCGAAGCCAAGCTGTTCCGCGCCGAACTCAAGCTGCCGCTGATCCTGCTGGGCGGCATCACCAATCGCGAGACGATGGATCTGGCGATGGCCGAGGGATTCGAGTTCGTCGCGATGGCCCGCGCGCTGCTGGCCGAGCCGGACCTGATCAACCGGATCAAAGCCGACGGTGCGCAGGTGCGGTCGGCGTGCACGCACTGTAACCAGTGCATGCCCACCATTTACAGTCGCACGCACTGCGTGGTGACCGGCGCGCCTGACAAGCGGTGAACCCAGGGCCAACGGCTACAGTTGTCTGCGATGTCTCCGCCCGCGCCGCCTGCGCTGACCGTTCGCTACGACGGGTCGGAGCGCACGTTCGCTCCGGGCCATGATGTGGTGGTGGGGCGCGACCTGCGCGCCGACATGCGCATCACTCATCCGCTGATTTCGCGCGCTCATCTACTGCTGCGCTTCGAGCAGGGCCGCTGGCTGGCCATCGACAACAATTCCCTCAACGGCACCTACGCCAACGGTCGCCGGGTGCCGGTCGTCGACATCCGCGACGGCCAGAGCGTCAACATCGGCAATCCCGACGGGCCGCTACTGACCTTCGAGGTGGGCCGCCATCAGGGCAGAGCGGGGCGCCCGCCGCAGACCGAGGCGATGCGGCTGTCGGTCGGGGCGGGGCCGTCGGGCGCTTGGCCGGCGCCGGCACCCCCCGGACCGCCCGGCCCGTCCGGACCGCTGGGACCGTCCGGACCGCAGGGACCACCGCCGAGCGGGCGGCAGGCCAACTACGCCGGCCCACCCCCGTCTCGACCGATTTCCGGCCCACCTGCCGCGCCACCGGGGCAACCCATGTACCCGAGCAGCGCCACGCCGGGCTGGGCGCCACCCGGCTACCCGGTGAGTGGACCGCCGCCGCCGAACTATCCGCAGCCGCCACCCCCGCCCGCGCGGCCGGCACCGCCGCGGCCCGGGCCGCCGGTCGGCGCCAAGCCACCCGAAGGCGGCAACATCGCCACCAAGATGTTCCAGGCGCTGCTGACCCGGACCGGGTCGCAGGAGATCCCGGTCGGCTCGGTCACGCTCGGGCGGTCCACCGACAACGACATCGTCATCCAGGACGTGCTGGCCTCGCGACACCACGCCTCGCTGCAGCTGACGCCGCTGGGTGCGGAGATCCGCGACAACAACAGCGTCAACGGCACCTTCGTCAACGGTGTCCGGGTGGGCTCGGCGATCCTTTCCGAAGGTGACCTGGTCACCATCGGCAACGTCGACCTGGTGTTCACCGGCGGCACGCTGGTGCGGCGCACCGCGGCGGCCACCCGCACCGGCGGGCTGGAGGTCAACTCGGTCACGTTCACCGTCGAGGGTGGAAAGCAGCTGCTCGACCACATCTCGCTGACCGCGCGCCCGGGCACCCTGACCGCGATCATCGGCGGATCCGGTGCCGGCAAGTCCACGCTGTCGCGGCTGATCGCCGGATACACCAGCCCCAGCACCGGCAACGTGACCTTCGAGGGCCACGACATCCACGCCGAGTACGCCTCGTTGCGCAGCCGGGTCGGCATGGTGCCCCAGGACGACGTCGTGCACCGCCAGCTGACCGTGAACCAGGCGCTGGGCTACGCCGCCGAACTGCGGCTGCCGCCCGACACCAGCAAGGCGGACCGCGCGCAGGTGGTGGCCCAAGTCCTCGAGGAACTCGAGCTGACCAAGCACGCCGACACCCGGGTGGACAAGCTCTCCGGCGGTCAGCGCAAGCGTGCGTCGGTGGCCCTGGAGCTGCTCACCGGCCCGTCGCTGCTGATCCTCGACGAGCCGACCTCCGGTCTGGACCCGGCCCTGGACCGGCAGGTGATGATGATGCTGCGCCAGCTCGCCGACGCCGGCCGCGTGGTGCTGGTGGTCACCCACTCGGTGTCCTACCTCGACGTCTGTGACCAGATCCTGCTGCTCGCCCCCGGCGGCAAGACCGCGTTCCTGGGGCCGCCCGACCAGATCGGCGCGGCGATGGGCACCACCAACTGGGCCGACATCTTCACCAAGGTGGGCGCCGATCCCGACGAGGCCAACCGTCGCTTCCGGGAAGGCCACCGGCAGCCCGAACGCCCGTCGGAAGCCAGTCCGGCGGCCGACCTGGGCGAACCGGTGCACAACAGCGGGTTCCGACAGTTCTCCACCATCGCCAGGCGCCAGGTCCGGCTGGTCATCTCCGACCGCGGCTACACGGTGTTCCTGGCGCTGTTGCCCTTCCTCATCGGTGTGCTGACCCTGACGGTGCGCGGCAAGACCGGGTTCGGGATGGCCGATCCGCTCAGCAGCGCACCGAACCAGCCCGGACAGATTTTGGTGATGCTCAACGTCGGCGCGGTGTTCATGGGGACCGCGCTGACCATCCGCGACTTGGTCGGCGAGCGTCCCATCTTCAAACGCGAGCAGGCCGTCGGCCTGTCCACCGGGGCGTATCTGGCCGCCAAGATCGTGGTGTTCTGCGCGTTCGCGACCATGCAGGCCGCCATCGCCACCACCATCGCGGTGGTCGGCTGGGGCAAGCCGCTCTCGGATGCTGTGCTGCTGGGCGACGTGCGCTTCGAGCTGTTCGTCACGGTCGCGGCGACCTGTGTGACCTCGGCGATTCTCGGCATGGCGCTCTCGGCGATCGCCAAGTCGCAGGATCAGATCATGCCCCTGCTGGTGACCGCGATCATGTCGCAGCTGGTGTTCTCCGGCGGCATGATCTGGGTGACCAACCGCACCGGCCTGGACCAGTTGTCCTGGGCCACCCCGGCGCGGTGGGGTTACGCGGCGGCGTCGTCGACGATCGACACGCACCGGCTCACGCCGGGGCCGACCGATCCCAAGGATCAGCACTGGAACCACACCGCGAGCGCGTGGCTGTTCGACATGGGCATGCTGGCAGTGCTGTGCATCATCTACAGCTTCATCGTGTGGTGGAGGATCCGGCTCAAACGGCGCTAGTTCGGAGTGCCGGTCTATTCCGGGGACTCGTGGGTGGCGGATCGGGCTGAAGCGGTGATATGCACACCAATAATGGGCGTTCATACATGGCACGCGCTGGCCCAAAGCGAATTCGCGATAAAAGCGATGTAATTAGATGTGATTTACCTAGGAGGTGCGATATCCGCCGCCGGGAGGAAAAGGTGGCGGCTGCGATGTCGGCGGTCCGGGCGGCCAGGCTTGCGGATAGCCGGGCGGTTGAGTCGGCTTAGGCGCCGGTAGGGATGGCGTGCGGATTGCCATCAGTCGGGGGCCCGCGGCAACGAGAACAGCACTAATCGCCATTCCGATACCGAGAAAAAACAGGGTGGTAGCCCAACTGTCCCGCTCGGCCAGAATTGGAGCACAACTCACCTCCACATCAGTGTTCAGCGTGCCAGTGCCCCCGCCGAATGCGGACCCGCAACTAACCCCCCTCGACGGCGCGAGCGAAATTGACGAGAACCCCAGAATAAGTGATGTGATTAATGCGGTTATGCTGATTACCAGTAGTATTCGGACCGAACTCATTTATTGCTCCCCGATGAATTACCTGCGCTAGCCTTGAATTGTTGTGCGGCCAACATTCCTGTGTAGTCGCGATCTGCCGCGTGACGGTGATTACTCAATCACGTACCCAATCGAACCGCGAATGTCACTCGCGCGGCCCCTACCGCGATCCAGGGCGGACCTCGTCTGAACTCCCGTCCAATCGCAACCCGTGGGCCAGCGCGAATGCCATCGCCTGCGGCACGTCCACGCGCGCGCCGGTCAGCGACGCCGTCGTCCACAGCGACGGGTCGACGGCAGCGCCGCGCAGGTCGGCCTCGTCCAGCCGGGTGCCGATCGTCCGCGCGCCGCGCAGATCCGCGCCCCGCAGCACGGCCTTGCGCAGGTCGGTCTGCACCAGGCTGGTCTCGCGCAACCGGCACCCGCTCAGATCCACCCCGCGCAGGTCGTTGCCGCCGAGCACGGCCAGCGTGAAATCGACCTCGTCGAACGTCACGGGCCGCAGCCGGCACTGCGAGAACACCGAGCCCAACATGCTGCAACCGGCAAATGTGCTGTGCCACAACGTGGTTCGGGTGAAAGTGCAGTTGCGGAAGGCCGACCCGCGGTGTTGCGATTCGGCCAGGTCGACGCCGCTGAAATCGCACTCGGTGAACACCACGCGTTCGGTCTGCAGCCGATTCAGATCGCAGTCGCGGAAATCCTCGCCGGTGAATTCCCGGTCAGTCCATTCCGGCAACTCAGTTGCTCAGGCTGGCCAGCGCGTACTCGCTCACCGCGATCAGCGCGTCGGTGGCCGAGCGCCGGTCGCGGGCATCGACGCTGATCACCGGAATGTAGTCGGGCAGGGTCAGCGCCTTGCGCACCTCTTCGACCGGATACCTTGGCGCGCCGTCGAATTGGTTCACGGCAACCAGGAACGGCAACCGGCGGTGTTCGAAGAAGTCCACGGCGGCGAAGCTGTCCTGCAGGCGCCGCAGATCGACCAGCACGATCGCCCCGATCGCGCCGCGCACCAGGTCGTCCCACATGAACCAGAACCGGCGCTGGCCCGGCGTGCCGAACAGGTAGAGCACCAGGTCGTCGGCCAGGGTGAGGCGGCCGAAATCCATCGCGACGGTGGTGGTCCGCTTGTCGGGGGTCGCCTCGATCATGTCGAGACCGGCCGAGGCGTCGGTGACCATCGCCTCGGTGCGCAGCGGCATGATCTCCGACACCGCACCCACAAAGGTCGTCTTGCCCGCACCGAAGCCGCCCGCGATGACGATTTTCGTCGACGCGGTGTCGTGCCCGTCGGGGCGCACCTCAGAGTGCCCTGAGACCACGCAGGGTCCTTCCTATGAGTTCGTACCGCTCGTCGCGGGTCGAACGGTCGGTCAAGGTCCTGTGCACCCGAAGGTAACCGGCCGTGACCAGATCACCGATCAGGACGCGCGCAACACCGACCGGTAAATCCAGCCGGGCCGCAATCTCGGCAACCGACGGGCTGCTCGTACACAGCTCGGTGATCCTGCCCCGCATGTCGCTGGCCGGCCACGGCCCGGCCCGCAGCGCCTGCACCGGCGCCTCCAACGGCAGGTCGACGTCGGTGCCGGTGCGCCCGGCCGTCAAAGTGTACGGGCGCACCAGGTTCGGCGGCGTCAGCGGTGCGTCGCGTCGGTCCATCGCGGCTCGGGTTCGGCGCGGCGGGACGACTGCACCACATTGCCCACCTGTTCTACCAGGATGGCCATCTCGTAGCCGATCTGGCCGATGTCGCACGACGGCATCGCCAGCGTGGCCAGGTGCGAGCCGTCACCCACGCGCATCAGCAGCAGGAAGCCGTTCTGCATCTCGACCACCGACTGCAGCACCTGCCCGCCCTCGAACAGTTGCGCGGCGCCGGTGGCCAGGCTGGCCAGCCCGGAGGCCACCGCGGCCAGCTGGTCGGCCCGCTCGCGCGGCAGGTGCTCGCTGGCCGCGACCGGCAACCCGTCGACCGACACCAGCAGCGCGTGCGCCACACCGGGGACCTCGCGCACGAATTTCGACACCAGCCAGTCCAGCGGGCTGTAGGAGGATTGGACGGTCACTGCTGCTCGGCCCCCTGCTCGCTGCTGTGCCGGGCCTGCGACCGCCCGGAGCGCACACCGCTGAAATGGCTCCCGATGGAGGCACGGACGGCGTCGGGATCGGGATGGAATCCGCCGTTGGCCGGTTTCTCGGCTGCCTCCGCCGCGCCCGGCACCAGCCGCGCTCCGGGGGTGCGCATCGGCAGGCCGTGTTCGGTGTGTGCCTCGACGGGCCGTTCCTCGGCTTCGGCGGCGGCCGTCCAGCCGCGGTCCCACACCGTTTTCCAGTCCAGGTCCGGGCTTTGCACCAAGTCGTGCGGGTCGCCCATGATTTCCGACAGCATCCGCTGGTAGATGACGTCGTCGTCGTCGGGACCCGACGGCTTGAGGTCCGGCGGTTCGGCGGGCTTGGCGGCCGGCACCGGCTTCGCGGCCGGCTTGGGTGCCTTCGGTGACGGGCGCCGCGCGAAGAAGGCCGACGTGTCCGACGCGGTCTTGGCCGGCTGCTGCGGCGGCGCCGGCGGCGGCTGCGACTGGGATCCCTTCTCCCACCACGGTGTCGGTAGCGGGCGCTTCTGCTTGGACTGCTCCGGCTCCCGCTGCTGCGCGGCCGGGGCAGGCCCGCCCGGCTCGGCGGTGATGCCGCTGGAACCGGGACTGCGGCGCGGCAGCGACGTGACGGACAGCCCGCCGGTCTGTCCTGGCGCGGCCGCCAGTCCGGCGGAGCCCTCCGGGGCGGCGGGCGGAGTGACCTTGAAGAACTGCCGCTGCGGAGGCGGTGCCGGTGCGCGCTGCTGCTGCCCTTCGACCAGGGTCGCCAGCGGCAGGTACACCTCGGCGGTGGTGCCGGTGCCCGATTCGCCGGTCGACGGCCCGCGCAGCCCCACCCGCAGGCCGTACCTGGACGCCAGCCGGCCCACCACGAACAGGCCCATGTGCCGCGCATTCTCCGGTGTCGGGTCGGGGGTGCCGCCGGGCTGCAACCGCATGTTGGCCATCCGCCGGTCGGAGTCGGTCATGCCCAGGCCCGAGTCGGCGATGCGCAACAGCACTCCGCCCTCGCTGCCCCGCACGGCCGACACCTTGACCTTGGTGTTCGGCGGCGAGTAGCGCAGCGCGTTGTCGATCAGTTCGGCGAGCAGGTGGATGACGCCGCCGGCGGCGCTGCCGAGCACCGTGCAGTCGGGTATCGCACCGGTTTCCACCCGGCGGTAGTCCTCGACCTCGGAGACCGCGGCGTTGATCACCGTGGCCAGCGGCACCGGATCGCGCTGGTCGCGACCGATCTGCGCGTCGGCGAGCACCAGCAGGTTGGCGCTGGTGCGGCGCAGCCGCGCGGCCAGGTGGTCGAGCCGGAACAGGTTGTCCAGCCGCTCGGGGTCCTCTTCGTCGCGTTCCAGCCGGTCGATGAGGGCCAGTTGCTGGTCGACCAGGGAACGGCTGCGCCGCGACATGGTCTCGAACATGTCGTTGACCAGCAGGCGCAGCCTTGCTTCGTCACCGGCCAGCAGCAACGCCTGCGTGTGCAGTTCGTCGACGGCGTGGGCGACCTGCCCGATCTCCTCGGTGGTGTAGACGGCCAACGGCTCGGGGACCGGCTCGGCCCCGGCGCGCACCCGGTCGATCTCCCCTTCCAGGTCGGTGTGGGCCACTTTCAGCGCGCCGTCGCGCAGCATCCGCAGCGGCTTGACCAGCGCGCGCGCCATCAGCAACACGATCAGCAGCGCGACCGCGATCGCCGCCAGCACCAGCACGGTGTCGCGGACGGCGGCCGAACGGCGGTCGTCGGCCTGGGCCTGCACCGCCTTGGTCACCTGGGTTGTGGTGTTGTCGATGATCTGCTCGGCGATGTCCTTGGTGGTCCGGATGGAACGCAGCAGGTCGGCGTTATCGACGAGCACACTGTCGGGATCGGACATGATCGCCATCCGGGTGACCATCTGCTGCTGCAGGTTCTTGGCGTCGGGGGAGCCGACCCCGAGCACCTCGCTCATGCCGAACAACGTCGACGGTTCGGTGCCGGCCAGCGTGATCATCGACGTGCGAAGTTGCGGCTCGGGCAGCTCAGCGCCGCGGCTCACCAGGATCTGCTGCAGCGTCATCTGGCCGCGGGCGCCGACGGCCCGGCTCAGGCCCTGCACCTGGGAGCGGATCTGTTCGCTGTCCACCCGCACCGAGGCGTCGATCGCGTCTTCGGCGGTCAGCAGCAGGGGGGCGTAGCTGGTGATCCGGTCGCGCAAGCCGAGCCTGTTGTCCAGGGCCTTGTCCAGCAGCGCCTGCCCGCCGTTGAGCAGCGTGTTACCCCCCGACCGGACGTCGGCGATCACGTCGGTGTCCGCCAGCCGGGCCTGCAGCTCGTACTTACGGGCGCCGAAGTTCGCTTTCGCGCCCTCCACGTCGTGGCCGGTGGAGCTGGCCAGCAACGCCACATCCAGTGCCGACATGTATTTGGTGATCGCGGGGATCACGCCGGCCCGCGCGGCGGCCAGGCGCAGCGCGCTGGAATTGGCCAGCTCTGCGTGAATCCGAAGCGCCCCGAACACCGTCGCCAACACCAGCGGAACCAGTGCGATGGCGAAGACTTTCCATCGGACCGGCCAGTTGCCCAGCGACCAGGACGGCGGCCGTTTCGCCTTCGCGGGGGCGGCAGTGGGCGAGGGTGCAAACTCGGGCGGAACCGCCGCGGCCGGGTTGGCCGGGCGGGCGAACATGGTCACGGCGTCGCGGCCGGGGCCGCTTCTTCCGGTGGCGTCGCATGGAACGAGAGGCTCATGGAACTTCCTGCTGCTCTATTCGCCGGCAGATAGCCGCGAACGTAATGCCTGGCAATCCGACGAGTATGCCAGCCCCCTCGCGGGAAAAGCCGAGCTCTCCTCAATTGTTACGCAGTAGATAAAGTCGCCGGTACCTGGGCCTTACCTGGGCCTGGCACGCCCGCAGCGCGGGCTTGTGCCCCGGCCCTGAAACTGAATCCACGGCGGTTTCCGGGCCCGGAATTGCGGGCCCGGTGCGATGGCCGCAGGGTCTAGGCGGCCGGATAGTCGGCGACGGCCTTCTTGACCACCGACTCGACCTCACCGGCCAGCAGGAACCGCTCGGCGACCAGCCCTTCGGCGGCGGCGCGGACCGCGGCGGTGTAGTGCTCACGGGTCGCGTATCGCTCGGCGACCGAGGGCCGGCCCGGCGCGAAGTCCAGCTTGCTGCCGATGCGCTCGTACATCACGTCGGGCAACTCGGCTACGTAGCGGCGGGCGTTCCAGCCGGTGTAGGCGGCCAGCGGTGCGGCGACAGCAGGCAGGCGGATCCCCGCCACCTCGTTGCCGTCCGCGTCGACCGCCGAGACCAGGTCGACGTGCGACTCCCCCAGCTTGGCGGGCCAGGTGCCGATGCCGCGGTCCGCCTCGGGGCCGAGGTCGACCCGGCGCGACACCGGAAGCCAGGCGGGAGACGGCGTGTTCGCGTAGGCGAAGGTGGACAGCACGTCCTTGCGGGCGATGGCGGTGCCGTCGGCGGTCCGCGGCACCCGGCTGGCGGGGGGCTCGACGCCGTCGACGACCCAGTTCTCCAGGGCGATCAGCAGGGCGCGGGTGACCGGGGTGACGTCCAGGTGGTGCACCGGGTTGGCGGCGGGCAGCGCGTCCTTGATCTTGCTGCTGCCGAAGTGGTCGGTGCCGGCCAGCAGATAGGTGCGCACGTCGGGGTCCTCGGGCAGGTCCTGGCCGGTGTGCGGGTCGACGTGCACCAGCGCGCCGTCACCCTGCCAGTACTCGGTGGAGCTGTTGGTGAAGATCGTCTTGGGCACGCCGCCGAGCTCGCGCTGCCGGGCCAGCAGGTCGGCGTTGCCGTACTTGCCGCGGGTCGCGAAGCCGTTGACGCCGGCGACCGACGGCTGCGCGTAGCGGTGGTTGAACTCGCCGCGGGCGGCGCCGGCGAAGTCGCTGAACACGCCGTCGAAAACCTGCATCCCGGCCTCGTCGACATTGAGGCCGTCGGAAAGGAACTGGCGCAGCAACCGGCCGGCCTGCGAGACGCCGTAGGCGAAGGTGTGCTCGATGCCCCCGGCCCGCAGGTGGCTGACAATGTCGCGGACAGCCAGCAGGCCGCAGCCGGCGACCGGTGCCAGGGCGGTGCGGTAGACCAGCTCGTACCAGTGGAACGGCTGGAATCCACCGTCCAGGGCGACGTGGGTCTGGTCGGTGAAGCGCCAGGTGTCGCGGGGGATGGTGGTGGGCTCGGCGTCGGGTGCGGTGCGCACGGTCAGCACTGCCTGCGGGTCGTCGACGTCGACGGTCGGGTAGTCGGTGAAGTTGAACAGCACGTCGGCGCCGGGGATGGACTCGATCTCGGGGGCGGAGAAGCTGAGCCGGTGCTCGGCGTGGGCGGCGTCCGACCGCCACTCCAAGCGCAGGAAGCCGGGCTCGACGTCAGCTCGGGGGGCGGTGAGTCCCAGGATCGCCGGCCCGCGCTGCACGTCCCACTGCCAGCCGCACGAGGCGATTGTCCAGCCGCGGTCGAGCAGGAAGCCGCCTTTGAGCCAGGGGGCGTTGGTGGGAACGCCGCGGTTGGGCACCACGAACAGCAGCTTGCCGTTGCCGCCGCCGACCGGGCGGGTCAGGCGCAGGTCGGCGTCGAAGCGGACCAGCCCGTCGGCGTCGCGCGGCGCGAGCTTCAGGTCGGCGATGGATTCGTTGGCCAGGTACTCGGGGTCGACGGCGAAGCGGACGGTGGCCTCGACGTTCTCGTAGCGGCTGTCGGCGTGCGGGTAGGTGTTGGTCACCTGGACTGACTCGACGCTCATCTCTGCTCCCCTGTTCGCATTCGCACTTGCTTGGAACAGAGATTCCGGCAACGCCCTTGGAGAGTTCTAAAAGGCGACGGGCGGCGCTACCGTCGCCCGGCACCGTCGACTAATCGGACTTGTCGTCGTCCTTGTCTTCCTCGTCGTCCTCGTCGTCGTCCTGGTCGTCTTTCTTGTGCTTCTTGTTTTTCTTGTCGTGCTTGTCGTGCTTGTCGTGCTTGTCGTGCTTGTCGTGCTTGTCCTTCTTCTCGCTCTTGTCTTTCTTGTCTTTCTTGTCTTCGTCTTTGCCTTCTTCGTCGTGATCGGCCTCGGACAGCTCGTACTCGTCGGCCTTGTCTGCGTACTTCGTCAGCAACCCGGCCAGATCACGGGCCGCATCAGGTGACAGCAAATCCTCGAACAACTTCTCGTCGTCCTCCGAGACACGCCCGAGGTAAACCTCGTCGTCCTTGGTTCCGACGTCCCACCGGCCACCTTCGTGCGGAGCCATGCCATGCCGCCTTTCGACTAGAAACCTGGTTCCTGACGCCCAGCTATCGCGTTGTGTACCCACTTCTGTGCCACCGGCGCCGCCGAACTTTGCCATGATCGACGGATGTTCCGGCTGCTGTTCTTCTCCCCCCGGATCGCGCCGAACACCGGCAACGCCATCCGGACTGCGGCCGCCACCGGCTGCGAACTGCACCTCGTCGAACCACTCGGCTTCGATCTCGCCGAGCCGAAACTGCGCCGGGCCGGGCTGGACTACCACGACCTGGCTTCGGTGACGGTGCACGCGTCGCTCGAGCGCGCCTGGGCGGCGCTGTCGCCGGCGCGGGTGTTCGCCTTCACCGCCCAGGCCACATCAGCCTTCGCCGATGTCGACTACCGGCCCGGCGACGTGTTGATGTTCGGGCCCGAGCCCACCGGGCTGGATGCGCAGACCCTGGCCGACCCACACATCACCCAACAGGTGCGGATCCCGATGCTGGCCGGGCGACGTTCCCTGAATCTCTCCAACGCCGCGGCCGTCGCCGTGTATGAAGCCTGGCGGCAACAGGGCTACTCGGGGGCGCTCTGAAACCGGCGTCCGGTTACCAACTGTTCCAATGCGTCAGACTCTCCGCCGGTAACCGCTTGGCCGGCCGGAAGTCGGTGCCTTTGGTGTAGGCGATCGGGAACAGCCCGCCCTGGCTGTACTGGTCGTAGGGGATGCCCACGATGTCGGCCACCTTGCGCTCGCCGTCGTCGAGCAGGTGCAGCGTCGTCCAGCACGAGCCCAGCCCCCGCGAGCGCAGCGCCAGACAGAAGCTCCACACCGCCGGGAACAGCGACGCCCAGAACGAGACACCGCCCAGCGGCGACCTGTCCTCCCGGCCTTCGATGCACGGGATCAGCAGCACCGGCGCCTCGTGCATGTGCTCGGCGAGGTAGGTGGCCGAGTCGCGGACCTTGCCCATTCGCTCACCCCGGGTGTCACCTTCGGGGTAATTAGCCGCGGGTGAGCTGAGATAGGCGCGCGCATTGGCCAGGTAGACGTCGCCGATGGCTTTCTTCTTCTCCCCGTCCTCGACGAAAACCCATTGCCAGCCTTGCGAATTGGATCCGGTCGGCGCCTGCAGGGCAAGTTCGAGACATTCCATCAACACCTCGCGCGGCACCGGCTTGTCGAAATCCAAGCGCTTGCGCACCGAGCGGGTGGTGCTGAGAACTTCGTCGACGGTCAGGTTCAGAGTCATGCTGTGGAGGCTACCGTTGCGGTCATGAGCGTCGAACTCCCCGAAGAGATTTCCAGCAGACTCAGCTCCGACCACTGCGGCTGGCTGACCACCGTCGCCAAATCCGGTCAGCCGGTGCCGCGACTGGTCTGGTTCTACTTCGACGGCACCGACCTGACCGTGTACAGCATGCCCAGCGCCGCCAAGGTGGCTCACATCAAGGCGCGCCCGCACGTCAGCCTGAACCTGGACTCCGACGGCAACGGCGGCGGAGTCGTCGTCATCGGCGGCACGGCAGCCATCGACGCCGAGGGCGTCGACTGCCGTGACGACGGACCCTACTGGGCGAAGTACCGCGAGGACTCCGACGCCGAAGGCCTGACCGACATGATGGGCAACTTCAGCACCCGGCTGCGCATCACCCCGACCAAGTTCTGGACCACCCCCACGACCTGACCGCTAACGCACTTGTGCGCGGCGGGGATGGTGGTCCAGCCACCTGTAGGCGGCGAGCTTGATCCGGTCGTTGACGAAGAACCACGACACCGCATAGGCCCACACGAGTCCGGCCCAGCGCCACCCGAGTGGAGTCATCGCGACCCCGTACACGGCGATCAAGGTGGCGATGGTTTGCGCTGCGACGACGGCGCCCAGCAACAACCGCGAGGGTGCGGGTCGGGACCAGAACGGACCGCGGGTGCGGGTGAGGAAGATGGTGAGTTGGCCGGCCACCGACAACTTGAGATAGATCATGGTCCGGATCAGGTCGTGGCTGCACCCGAAGACCGTGGTGGCCAGGAAGAAAAGCACGAATGTCGCCACCACGCCTATCGCGCCCAGCACCGTCGCGATGGTCAGCACCACGCGCATGTCCCACTTGACCGGCGTGGATGAGCCGCGCACGTTGTCGTAGGCGATGGACAGGATCGCACCGTCGTTGAGCACCGCCAGAAATACGATCATTGCCGCGGTGACCGGGAAGAAATTCATCAACACCACCGCCAGGGTGATCAGCAGCAGCACCCGGATGGTCTCGGTGATGCGGTAGGTGGCGTAGCTGGTCAGCCGCGCGAAGATCTCGCGGGCCAGCCCGACCGCCGACACGATCACCGACAGCCCGGGTGCCAGCAGGACCACGTCGGCGGCCGCGCGGGCGGCGTCGGTGGCCCCGTCCACCGCGATACCGGCGTCGGCCTGCTTGAGCGCGGGCGCGTCGTTCACCCCGTCGCCGGTCATCCCGACGATGTGCCCACGAGACTGCAGCAGCTTCACGATGCGGTACTTGTGCTCCGGGAAAACCTGCGCGAACCCGTCGGTCGCTTCCATTCGGGCGCCCAATTCGTCGTCGGCGGTCGTGTCGAAGGCCTCGGCATCCATGATCTGGTCGCCGAGACCGACCTGGCGGGCGATCTCGCGTCCGATGGCGACCTGGTCGCCGGTGACCATCTTGACGTCGATGCCGAGTTCTCTGGCAGCGGCGATGGTGTCCGCGGAGTCCGTGCGGGGCGGGTCGGCCAGCGCCAGCACCCCCAGCAGCCGCCAGGAACCGTCTTCGCCGGTTTTCGCCACGGCCAGGGAGCGGTGCCCGTGGCGCGCGAAGCCTTCGACCACTTCACCGACGCGGTCGGTGGCGCCATCGCCGTCGCACAGCGCTGTGATGACTTGCGGTGCGCCCTTGCTGACGCGAAATGCCGGACCGCCGTCCTGCTGCACCGACGCCTCGGTCCGCTTGCTGACCGGGTCGAATGGAATGAACTGATCCACCGTTACCGGCCGTCGCCGGCCCGCCGCCGCGATCACGGCCAGGTCGATCAGGTCATTGTCTTCGGCGCGCGAGGCCAGTGCGGCGCCCTCGAGCAGCTCGACCTCGGATACACCATGGGCGGTCCAGCTGGCGGCGACGGCCAACCGGTTCTGGGTCAGCGTGCCGGTTTTGTCCGAACACAGGATGTCGATGCCGCCGAGTTCCTCGACTGCGGGCAGATGGCTCACCACGGCCTGCTGCCGTGCCAGCTGCCGAGCGCCGATGGCCATCGTCACCGACAACACCGCGGGTAGCGCTACCGGAATGGAAGCGATCGTGACCACCAGCGCGAACTCGAGGGTCTCCAGCACCGGGTTCCCGCGAATCAGCGAGACCACCACCACCAGCGTCACCAACACCACCGCGATCGCGATCAGATAGTTGGCGATTCGCAACACCGCGCGCTGGAAGTGGCTGACGGTCCCCGCGCTCTGCACCAGCGCGGTGGTCTTGCCCATGAACGACGAGGCACCCGTGGTACACACCAGCGCGTCGGCTTCGCCGCGTGCCAGCACCGATCCGGAATACAGGCTGTCGCCCTGTCCGCGGCTCACGGCCAGTGACTCGCCGGTGAGCGCGGACTGGTCCACCTCGAGCCTGACGTCGTCGAGCACTCGCAGGTCGGCAGGCACCACGTCACCGAGCCGCACCCGCACCACGTCACCGGGCACCAACTCGCGTACCGCCACCGTCACCCAAGCACCATCACGCAACACCCGCGCCGAGGAAGCCAGCCGCTGCTTGAGCGCCGCGATGGCATTGGCCGCCTGGTGTTCCTCGAAGTAGGCCACCAGCCCGTTCATCGCCAGCAACACGCCGATGATCGCCGCGTCGACCCAGTGCTGGGCGGCCAGCGACAACACCAACGCCACCTCGATCATCCACGGGATCGGCGCCCAGAAATATCCGAGAAACTCCAGCACCTTGTTGCGATGGCGCTCGGCGATCTCGTTGGGACCGAACCGCTGCAGCCGTTGCTGCGCTTCGGCGGTTGTCAGACCTGATGGGGAGCTGTTCAGTTCGGCCAGCGCCTGCGCCAGCGGCAGGTCGATGAATCTGTCGGGGGGTTCCGGCACCGCGACTCCTACCTGGGCAAATCCTGACCGCCCGTCCGGCGACGCTGACGCTTGAGCGGAACTCGTTGACTACACGTTCGCACCGTCACCGAATGCCGGGTAGGGCCGAACGCCCCCTGTACAACACCGCACGCTAGCGGAAGTCCCGGGACTTCGAGCCGACGGAAAGACTGATGCGACCCAACCGTTCGGCCACGACCGTGATTGCACCACTGGCGTTTTGGACCTGACCGCGAATCAGCAGCGCCGGCGAAGTCTGCGCCAGTTTGCGGTGCCGCATCCACACTCCCGGCGTGCAGAGCACGTTGACCATGCCGGTCTCGTCTTCGAGGTTGACGAACGTCACTCCCTGGGCGGTGGCGGGCCGTTGCCGGTGCGTCACGGCCCCCGCGACCAACACCCGGTCCCCATCGGGCACCGACCCCAGCTCCGCCGCCGGTATCACCCCCAGCGCGTCCAGGTCTGCCCGCAGGAACTGCGTCGGATAGCTGTCCGGGGAGACCCCGGTGGCCCACACGTCGGCGGCGGCCAGTTCCAGCTCGCTCATCCCCGGCAGCACCGGGATGTGCGACGACGACCCCACCCCGGTAGCCGGTCCGGCCGTTGGGTGGCCGCCGCCCCGGCCGCCCACAGCGCCTGCCGCCGCGACATCTGAAAACAGCCCAGCGCCCCGGCCGTCGCCAACGCCTCGGTCTGCGGCACGGAGAGCTGCAGGCGGGTCGTCAGGTCCAGCAGAGAAACGAACGGGCCGTTGACTTTTCGCTCCTCGACCAGTTCCTCGGCCAGGTCGTCGCCGATATGGCGCACCGCGCCCAGGCCGAGGCGCACCTCGGTCCCGGCGTTCTCCAGCGTCGCGGAAGCCAGGCTGGCGTTCACGCATGGGCCGTGCACCAGCACGCCGTGCCGGCGCGCGTCGGCGACCAGCGATTGCGGCGAATAGAAGCCCATCGGCTGGGCACGCAACAAGGCAGCGCAGAACGCCGCGGGGTGGTGCAGCTTGAACCACGACGAGTAGAACACCAGCGATGCGAACGACAGCGCGTGGCTCTCGGGGAAACCGAAGTTGGCGAACGCATGCAGCTTCTCGTAGATCCGGTCGATCACCTCGTCAGGGGCGCCGTGCAGAGTGCGCATGCCTTCGTAGAATCGGCCGCGCAGTCGTTGCATACGTTCGGTCGAGCGCTTGGACCCCATGGCACGGCGCAGCTGGTCGGCCTCGGCCGCGGAGAAGCCGGCGCAGTCGACCGCGAGTTGCATCAGTTGTTCCTGGAAAAGCGGCACCCCCAACGTCTTCTGCAGCGCCGACTCCATCGACGGATGGTCGTATGCGACGGGATCCAGTCCGTTGCGCCGCCGGATGTAGGGGTGCACCGACCCGCCCTGGATGGGCCCGGGCCGGATCAGCGCCACCTCCACCACCAGGTCGTAGAAGACCCGGGGCCGCAGCCGCGGCAGGGTGGCCATCTGCGCGCGCGACTCCACCTGGAACACCCCGACCGAATCGGCCCGCTGCAGCATCTCGTACACCGCGGGTTCGGACAGGTCGAGCCGGGCGAAGTCCACCTCGATACCCTTGTGCTCGGCGACCAGGTCCCGCGCATAGTGCAGCGCCGACAGCATGCCCAGGCCCAGCAGGTCGAACTTCACCAAACCGATTGCGGCGCAGTCGTCTTTGTCCCATTGCAGGACACTGCGGTTCTCCATGCGGGCCCATTCCACCGGGCACACGTCGGCGATCGGACGGTCGCAGATAACCATGCCCCCGGAATGAATGCCCATGTGCCGCGGCAGATTCCGGATCTGATTCGCCAAATCCACCACCTGCTCGGGGATGCCTTCGATATCGGAAGGCTGCCCCGACCAATGGTTGATCTGCTTACTCCACGCATCCTGCTGCCCTTGCGAAAAACCCAGGGCTCGGGCCATGTCGCGCACCGCGCTGCGGGCGCGGTAGGTGATGACGTTGGCGACCTGGGCGGCGTAGTCGCGACCGTACTTGTCGTAGACGTATTGGATCACCTTCTCGCGCTGATCGGACTCGATGTCGATGTCGATGTCGGGTGGCCCGTCGCGGGCGGGCGACAGAAATCGCTCGAACAGCAAGTCGTTGGCGATCGGGTCGACGGCGGTGACACCCAGGGCGTAGCAGACCGCGGAGTTGGCGGCCGATCCCCTGCCCTGGCACAGGATGTCGTTGTCGCGACAGAACCGGGTGATGTCGTGCACCACCAAGAAGTAGCCCGGAAATTGCAGTTGGGCAATGACTTTCAACTCGTGCTCGATCTGGATGTACGCCTTGCGTGCCCGCTCAACAGGCCCGTAGCGGTCGGCGGCACCTCTCATGGTCAGCGCCCGCAGCCAGCTGTCCTCGGTATACCCGTCGGGTACGTCGAACGGCGGCAGCTGCGGCGCGATGAGCGCCAGGCCGAACGCGCACTGCTCACCGAGTTCGGCGGCCGCGGTCACCGCTTCGGGGTGCTGCGCGAACAGCCGGGCCATCTCCTGCCCGGAGCGCAGATGCGACCCGCCCAGCGGGGCCAGCCATCCGGCGGCGGCATCCAGGGATTGGCGGGCCCTGATCGCACCCATCGCCATGGCCAGCCGGCGGCGCGACGGATGGGCGAAGTGCGCACCGGTGGTGGCCACGACACCGACCCCGAACTGCGGGGCCAACCCGGCCAGCATCGCGTTGCGCTCGTCGTCGAGCGGCTGGCCGTGGTGGGTCAGTTCGACACTCACCCGTTGCGCGCCGAACCGGTCCACCAGGTTGGCCAGGGCACGGCGCGCCGCGTCGGGCCCGCCATCGTAAAGCGCTTGGCGCACAGCACCTTTCCGGCATCCGGTGAGAATGTGCCAGTGGCCGCCGGCAGCTTCGGTCAGCGCGTCGAGGTCGTAGCGCAGCGTGCCCTTCTGACCCCCGGCAAGATGCGCCGCAGCCAGCTGCCGGGACAACCGTCGGTACCCTTCCGGGCCGCGAGCCAGCACCAACAGATGC
The DNA here is from genome assembly GCA_021654635.1 of Mycobacterium kiyosense. Taxonomy (NCBI): domain Bacteria; kingdom Bacillati; phylum Actinomycetota; class Actinomycetes; order Mycobacteriales; family Mycobacteriaceae; genus Mycobacterium; species Mycobacterium kiyosense. The sequence goes on along the minus strand of AP025179.1, from coordinate 1,209,339 downwards.
GGGCCCGGCGGGTCCGGCTGTTCGGTGCGGGCCTGGCAGCTCAACGAGAGTTCGGCACCGAACACCGTGCGTACATCCAGTTCAATGGCGGCTTCGGCGAACCGCACCGCCCCGTACAGGCCGTCGTGATCGGTCAGCGCCAGCGCACGCAGATCCAGCCGGGCGGCCTCCTCGACCAGTTCCTCCGGCGTACTGGCCCCGTCGAGGAAGCTGTACGCCGAATGCGCATGCAATTCGGCGTATGCGACGGCGGAGCGGACCCGTTGCCCGTCCGGTTTTGCTTTATATGAGCCGCGTGTGTGTGACAGCGGCCCATCCAGGGACGGATCGGGCGGTCCGGTAGGTGCCGGCCCGCCGGCATGGCGCGGCTTGCTGTCGAGAACCCGCTCCATTTCCGCCCAACTCGGCGGACCGTGATACCAACCCATGACCCGATGTTATCGAACATTTGTTCGACTGTCGAATGGCCGCCCGCTCCCGCCTGCTGCCGGGGACCCGCGGCCGGAACATCTTTTGAACGTTGCCGAAACAATTTGCGAACAACAGCTCTCGGTAAGCCATCTGCGCAGTTAAACGCATCTTTATCCAGAAAACACACTGTTAACCTGCCAGGCCTACCGATGCGGCCGCCCCAGACCGATACTGGTACAACTTGAAAAAGCAGGCGGGGCCGGGGGCGAGGGCCGGGGCAGGGCATGGCGCAACTGACGACGACGGACGCGGGACCCTGGGGAATCCCGGACCAGACCGGCACGCGAGCATGGCGATGGGAGCCGCCGCCGTCGTCGCGGGGCCGGCTCCCGGCAACGACCGAATCGCGACTTTGCTGGCCGAACGCTTTGAGCCGGGATTCGAACCGGCCCGGCATGTGCAGCGGGTGGCGCTGCCGCAACCCGGCGACGACGCCGACTTGTTCCGCGCCATCGCCCACGCCTTGAGCGCCCCCTCGACCCGGCCCGCCCGTTGTGGGAGTGCTGGATCATCGAGGGACTGCGGGGCAATCGCTGGGCGATCTTGATCAAAGCCCACCACGGCATGACGCCGGCCGCCCGTCTACTCGCCCAGCTCTGCGACGGTAGTGGCGACGATGCTTTTACCAATGCCGTTGCCCTGAAACAGGTTTCACCGTTGGCCCGGGAAAGCTGGCCCAGTACCCTGCTGCGCGCTCCGTTGAACGTCGCCAAGGCCGCGGCCCGGGCCGTCAGCGACGCGACGAGCGGACTCGCCGCCGCGGTCGGCACCCTGGCGACGTTGACCTCGCCGGTCGGCTCGCAGAACACGCTGCGGCATTACCGCACGGTCCGGGTCTCCCGCACCACCGCCGAAAGCGTGGCCCGCAAGCTCGGGGTCGGTCTCGACGACGTCGCGCTGGCAGCGGTCACCGAGGGCTTCCGAACCGTACTCGCAGACCGCGGCGAGCAGCCGCGAGCCGATTCACTGCGCACTGTGGGATCCGCACTGTCGCAGCTGCCGGTGCATCTTCACGACCCCGTCATGCAACTGCGGGCGGTTCACCATGCCACCACGCAAGGCCTCCCGGCGCCAGCCGAATACTCTCCACTTGCCTTGTGCAATAAAGTGATTCAGGCATTCACCGGCACGTCACGCAACGATGTGGTGACACTGGCCACCCATGGGCGGGGGCCGCGGCAACCGCTGACGCTGATGGGCAGGCAGGTCGCAGAGTTGCTGCCGATCCCGCCGACCGCCCCCGAGCTCAGCACCGGGGTCGCGGTGCTCGGCTACGGCGACGAGTTGGTGTTCGGCCTGACCGCCGACTACGACGGCGCAGCCGTGCTGGAGCAACTCGCCACGGGCATCGAAGCGGGTATCGCCCATCTGGCGGCACTCACCCAGGACTCGGTCGTACTGTTCGAACGACGGCGCAGGCGGCCCGCCCGGCCCCTGTCCAACGGCGCGGCCCGGTGGCGGCCGTCGGCGCAGCCGGTGCGAGCGCGCCGCCCCTGAGCCCGAAGCTGGCCCACCGTGAGAGGGTGGGTCCATGTCGGTCACCATCGATCCGCGACGAATCGACGCAGTCCTGTTCGACGCGGCGCTAAAGCCCACCGAGACGATCGAGGAGCGGCTGCGCGAGATCCGCGTCCAAACCGCCCAGTTCACCTCCGATGACCCCGCCCTCGAGATAGCCGAACAGTTGGGTGTGCGCGCGGGGCGCTGCGCCGTCGTCGCGGCAGACGCCTCCGGTGCCGACGCCGCCCGCGCAGCCGGATTCGCGTTGGTGATCCGGGTCGGCGGCGACTCCGGCGGCGCGGACGCGGCGGTCACCGATCCCGGCGACATCGGCGTCCGCACCGGGGACAAGCGCATCTCCGAGCTGCCCGATGCGCTGCGCACACTGGGCCGGGTCAGCGGTTCACCGGCGGTGTTCTTCGACTTCGACGGCACCCTGTCGGAGATCGTGAACGACCCCGACGCGGCCAGGCCCGCCCCCGGGGTTTCCGACGCGCTGCAACGGCTGGCGGCGCGCTGCCCGGTGGCGATCCTCAGCGGTCGCGACCTTGCCGACGTGTCCAAACGCGTTGGCCTGCCGGGCATCTGGTACGCCGGCAGTCACGGCTTCGAGCTCACTGCGCCGGACGGCACCCACCACCAGAACGACGAAGCTGCGGCCGCCGTACCGGTACTGGAGCAGGCCGCCGCCGAACTCCGCGAACAACTCGGCCCCATACCGGGGGTTGTGGTGGAGCACAAACGGTTCGGTGTGGCGGTGCACTACCGCAACGCCGCGCGGGATCGGGTCGGTGAGGTGTCCGCGGCGGTGCGTACCGCCGGCCGGCGCGACGCGCTGCGGGTGACGACGGGGCGCGAAGTCATCGAGCTACGCCCAGATCTGGATTGGGACAAGGGAAAAACCCTGCGCTGGGTAATGGAGCACCTGGGATCGGGAAAGGGTCCGTTGGTGCCGATCTACCTCGGTGACGACATCACCGACGAGGACGCCTTCGATGCGGTCCGCGCTGACGGCGTGCCGATCATGGTGCGCCACAACGATGACGGCGACCGTGCCACCGCCGCCGAATACGCCTTGGAAAACCCGGCCGCTGTCGCCGAGTTCATCCTCAGACTGGCAGGTCAACTCGAAACCAGCTCGACACCGGGCAGCGTTTCTAGAACCTGATCAACCCCCGCAGGTTGCGGCCGCTGTGCAGATCCTCGTAACCCTGGTTGAGCTCGTCGAGCTGGTACTCACGGGTGATCAGCTCGTCGAGTTTGAGCCGGCCGGCTCGATACAGCTCCAGCATCCGGTAGATGTCGACGCGGGGACTCGAGGAGCCGAATAGGCAACCGCGAACCTGCTTTTCGTACAGGGTGAGGTCGAACAGCGACATGTCAACGACGGTATCCGTCGGGTGCGGGATGGCGGTCATCACCACCCGCCCCCGTTTGCCGACCAGGCTCAGTGCCTGCGCGACGTAGGCGCCCTCGGCGCTGTCGGTGGTGACCACACAAACATCGGCCATCTCACCGCGGGTCATCTCGGCGACGAGCGCCTGCGCCTCGGCGACGTCGGCCGTGACATGTGTCGCACCGAACCGCAGCGACTGCTCCCGCTTGAACGCCACCGGGTCCAGCGCGACCACGTAACGCGCGCCGGCGATCGACGCGCCCTGCACCGCGTTGATGCCCAGGCCACCGACTCCCATCACCACCACCGTCTCACCGTCGCGCACCTCGCCGGTGCGCACCGCGGCTCCGTAGCCGGTCGTGACACCACAACCGACCAGGGCCGCCTTGTCCAGCGGAATGTCCTTGTCCACCTTGACCACCGAGGCGATCGGCACCACGGTGTACTCGGAAAACGTTCCCAGCACGCACATTTGGCCGATGTCATGCCCGCGGCCGTGGAATCGGAAGGTGCCGTCGAGTTGCGGGCCGGCCATGATGGCGGCCCCGTACTCACACAAGTTGGCCATGCCCTTGGCGCAGGCGCGGCAGCGCCCGCAGGCCGGGATGAAGCTGAGCACCACGTGGTCACCCGCCTCGACCTCGCTGACTCCCGGCCCCACCTCGACGACGACGCCGGCGCCCTCGTGCCCGCCGACCACCGGCAGGTTCATCGGCATGTCCCCGGTGACCAGGTGATCGTCGGAGTGGCACAGTCCGCTGGCCACGAGTTTGACCAGCACTTCGCGTTCCTTGGGCCCGTCGAGTTCGAGCTCTTCGACTTCCCACTTCTGGTGCAGTCCCCACAGGACAGCGGCTTTGGTTCTCATGCGATCTTCCTTCCAGCTCAGCGCTGCTCGGGTGTCCAGGTGGCGGGCAGGCTGTTGATGCCGTTGATGAAGTTGGCCACCTGGAAATGCGGCTCGGGCGCGGAAATGTCGGGGATGCGGGTGTAGACCTCGGTCAGCAGTGAGCGCAGCATGGTGCGCGCCAGTGCCGCGCCCAGGCAGAAGTGCGGGCCGCCGCCACCGAACGCGATGTGCGGGTTGGGGTTGCGGAAGATGTCGAATTCGAACGGGTTGTGGAAGACGTCCTCGTCACGGTTACCCGAGATGTACCAGAGCACCACCTTGTCGCCGGCTTTGATGTCCGAGCCGCGCAGGGTGATGTCCCGGGTGGCGGTGCGCCGCATGTGCAGCAGGGGCGAAGCCCACCGCAGGACTTCCTCGACGGCCAGGTCCACCCGGCCCTCGACGTCGGCGACCAGCAGGTCGCGCTGTTCGGGGAACTTGGAGAAGGCGTGGATCGCCTGGGCGGAGGCGTGCCGGGTGGTGTCGTTGGCGGCCACGGCGAGCAGGGTGAAGAAAGCCTTGAGCTCGTCGTCGCTCATTTTCTCGCCGTCGAATTCGGCCTGCACCATCCAGCTGACCAGGTCGTCGGCCGGGTGTGCCCGCCGTTCGGGAATCAGCACCGATGCGGTCTCGTGCAGGTCCAGCACCGCGCCGGCGAACAATTCCAGAGCGGTGCGGTCGCCGCGCACCTCGGGGTCGGTCCAGCCGAGCAGCCGTTGCGCGGCGCTGATCGTCTTCTCGTGGACCTCGCCGGGCGGCAGCCCGAAGAAGCTGGCGAAGATGCGGGCGGGCAGCTTGACCGACACCAGTTCCACGAAATCGCCTTCGCCCAGGTGGGACATCTCGGAGATCAAGTCGCGGGCGTGACCCTGGATCCAGCCCTGCAGCCGACGCAGGTTGCGCGGTTTGAATGCATCCATGGTGATGCCACGCAGCTGGGTGTGCCGCGGTGCATCCATCGCGATGAAGGACTGCGCGATGTGGATCATCTCCGGCGGGAAATCCTCCATGGTGATGCCCTGGGCGGAGGAAAAGATCTCCGGATGACGGCTGGCGAAGCGGATGTCCTCCTGCTTTGTCAGCGACCAGAAACCCTTGGTGTTCTGTTCGGCCGGCAGCAGGTCGGAGTCGGCGGGCCGGCTCCACGGCACGGGGTTCTCCCGGCGCAACACCGCGAAGGCTTCGTCACGCTCCTCGTGCGGGCGCGCCCAGAAGTCCTTGTCGCTCAGGTCGATGTTTCGGTAGGTCGGGGTGGCGGTCGTCATTGCGGGTCCTTTCAGGCTGTGGCCAGTCTTGGTCACCGGGCCGCGCGAAAGTGGAGCCCTGCGGGCCAACCCACGGCCCGCACGGGCCACGTTGTCGGCGCCTGGATGCGGCTCAGCTCACCGGAATGGCGATGGACGCCGTCAGGCCGCCTTCGGCGCGGGTGGCGAATTGCACTGTGCCGCCGAGGGCTTCCACGATCTGGGTAACGATCCACAACCCCAGACCGGCGGTGCCGCGGCGGTCCGAGAGGCTGACGAACTTATCGGTCATGGCCTTCAGATCCTCTTGCGGCACGCCGGGTCCGCGGTCGAGCACCGACACCCGCAACTGACCGCCGCGACATTCGCACTCCACGTCGATGGGGCGTTCGCGGCCGTGCCGGGCCGCGTTCTCCAGCAGGTTCGTCAACACCCGGCGCAGGCCCTGGGCGTCCACCTGGATGGGCGGTATCTCGCCGATCGTGCTGACCTGCAGTCGCGGCGGCCGGACTCCGGCCGCGTCACCGGCTTCGGCGACCAGATCACGTAGATCCACCCGCCGCACCCGGCCCGACGAGAACGCCGGCTGCCTGCTGAGGTTCACATCCGACAACGCGTCGAGCATGTCGGACAGATGTCGGGCATGCCGGCCGGCGAGTCGAATCGCGGCGTCACGGTCCGCCGGCGACATCGGCGTCGAGTCGGTCAGCGCACCCGCCAGCGCGTCCAGCGAAGCGACCGGCGTGCGGAACTCGTGCAGCACCACCTGCAGACCTTCGCGCTGGGCCGCATAGGAGCGCAGCAGCCGGGCGCGCAGGTCCCGTTCTTCCTCCGCCGCGGCGTGCTCGGCCTCGGCTTCCACCAGGGCACGCACCCGCGACCGGTGTTCGCGTTCGGCCAATACCGACAGCCCGCCGCTGAGCACCGCGACGAACACCACGTACAGCGCCCACCACATCCCTTGGACGAGCCCGGACAGTGCCGTCGGTCCCGTCGGCGCCGGCAGCAGCACCACGACCAGGTAAGCCATCCCCAAAACCACCGAAAGACAAAGGCATTCAAGAAATCTCAGCCGCGCCGCGGAGGCGATCACCACCAGCACCAGGACCAGGGCGACCGGGCTGGCCCCGCCGCCGGTCAACCAGATCAGCGCCAAGGTGAGTACCGCGTCCAGCGCCGACACCAGCCAGCCAAAGCGGGTGCGACGGACCTCGGCGCGGGGGTGGGCCATCAGCACGGCGGCGTAGCACAGTGCCACGGTCAGCGCCACGGCCAGTACGACTACGTACCGGCGCATCCAGTCCGGCCCGACCGCGACCAGGATGCCGATGGACACCACCACCGCCACCCGCACCGCCACCACCACGCGGGCCAACCCGTACCCGTCGGTGTCCCCGGCGGGGACCAGCAGCGCGCCCATTCGTCGCAAGGTGGTCACCGGCACGACCCTAGCCAGCGTCGCCAGGCACCGATATAGCTCACCTCGCCGCTCGGTGGAGCTACGATCCGGCGGGTGAACCACAAGCCGCTGGTGGTGGTGATCGTCGACGACCACGAACTGTTCGCCGAAGGTTTGCAGCTGCTGTTGACCCGGGACTGGGGCGAGCAATTCGTCATCGGCGGGCGCACCACCTTCGTCGAGGAAGCGTCCGATCTCGTCGGGTCCTGCCACGCCGATATCGCGATCGTCGACCTGTCGATGCCGCCACTGGGCGGCGTGGCGGCCATCCGCCACATCAAGGCCCGCCATCCCCGGACCAGGATTCTGGCCCTGTCCGGCACCGGTGACCCGCAGTTGGCCGAGGACGCACTGCGTGCCGGTGCCGACGGATTCCTGTCGAAGACGCTCCGCCCCGAGGCACTGGTCGGCCCCCTGCAGACGATCGCGTCGGGGTTGCGGGTGCTCGATCCGATGCTGCTGGACTCGTTGCTGTCACACACCCGCAAACCCGCTGCGGCGCTATTGGATTCGCTGACACCGGCGGAGGTCAAACTGTGGACGCTGGTGTCGAGTGGGATGGAAATGGCAGACATCGCCACCCGGATGGTGGTCTCGGAGCGCACCGCCAAGCGGATGGTGGCCTCGCTGCTGCACAAACTCGGCGTCGGAACCCGGATCGCCGCTGCCGCCCTGGCCGGGCAGTGCGGCATCCTCGACGACCCAGCGGCCGGATAGGCACCACTGAACTATCCGGTGCCAGGCCGATCGATACGCAACGCCTGGGCCGGACACATGGCCGCGGCACGCACCACAGCGTCGTACTCACTCTCGGGTGGATCGGGGTCGAGGATCACCACCTGGTCGGAGCCGTCGGGCAGGTCGAAGACGTCGGGCGCCGCGAGCAGGCACTGACCGTGGCCTTCGCACAGGTTGTAGTCGACGGTAACGTGCATGGCTCCTCCAGATTCGCCGCTCAACCCGAGTATCGGCGCTGTACTCCCCGCAAGGCCTGGGCCGCACGCGCCAAGAATGGCCTGCGCGGGCCAGCCGTCGGCGGGCATCTCGCGGCACAGTTCCACACGCGTGGTACGAACGGAGTCGACCAGCCCTGACCCCGGGCCGGCAACGGTCAAGGAGGGCACGCGATCCGCAAGCTCGGCTTCCGCAGCGTCGTCATGCTCGGGATCAACGCGATCATCGGAGCGGGCATCTTCCTGACTCCCGGCGCGGTGATCAAGCTCGCCGGTCCCCTGGCGCCGCTGGCCTACGTCCTGGCCGGGTTGTTCGCCGGCATCATGGCCATGGTCTTCGCCACGGCCGCCCGATACGTCCGGACCAACGGCGCCTCCTACGCCTACACCAATGCCGCGTTCGGGCAGCGCCTGGCCATCTACGTCGGCGTCACGCACGCGGTGATCGCCTCGATCGCGTGGGGTGTGCTGGCGTCGCTGTTCGTCTCGACGCTGTTGAAAGTCGTTTTTCCACAGCGACATTGGTCTGAAGATACAGAGTTGTTCAGTGTCAAGACGCTGACCTTCCTGGGCTTCGTCGCGGTGTTGTTGACCATCAACCTGTTCGGCAACCGGGTCATCCGGTGGGCCAACGGAATATCCACACTGGGAAAGGTTTTCGCGCTGTCGGTGTTCATCCTGGGCGGCCTGTGGATCGTGGCGGCCCAGCACGTGAACAACTACGCCGACGCGAGCGCCCCGGATGTCTATCGCCCCGCCCCGTACGCGCTGCTGGGTTTCGTCGAACTGGGCCAGAGCACGGTGAGCGGCCTGGTCCTGGCCACGGTGGCGGCGCTGTACGCCTTCACCGGTTTCGAGTCGATCGCCAACGCCGCCGAAGAGATGCACCAGCCCGAACGCACCCTGCCCCGGGCCATCCCGCTGGCGATCGCCGCCGTCGGGACCGTCTACGTGCTCGCGGTGACGGTGGCGATGCTGCTGGGCTCGGACAAGATCGTCGGGTCGCGCGACACCGTGAAACTGGCCGCTGCGATCGAAAACGACGCGTTGCGCACCATCGTCGTGCTGGGCGCCCTGGTGTCGATGTTCGGCATCAACGTGGCCGCCTCGTTCGGCGCGCCACGGCTGTGGTCGGCATTGTCGGACACCGGGACGCTGCCGGTGCGACTTTCCCGCAAGAACCGGTTCGGGGTTCCGATGGCGGCGTTCGGCGTTACCGCGGCGCTGGCGCTGGCGTTTCCGCTGGCGCTGCGTTTCGACAACGACAACCTGATCGGGCTGGCCGTGATCGCCCGGTTCATCCAATTCATCATCGTGCCGATCGCGTTGATGGAACTGGCGCGCAGCCCGTCCGCCGATCACGCCGATGTCCGGCGAAACCTGTTCACCGACAAGGTTTTACCGGTGGCGGCGGTACTCATCTCGGGCGCGCTGGCGGTGTCGTTCGACTACCGCACGCTGGTGCTCACGCCGCAGGGCGGTGCGAACTATTTCTCGATCGTGCTGCTCGCGCTCACCTTCGTGGCGGTGCCCGCCGCGGCCTACGTGCACTACTACCGATCCGCGGACCGGACCGAGTCGAGCTAATCGCTGTACTCCACCTCACCGTCGTCGAGCACCACGCGCGCGCCCAGACCTTCGGCACCCGAGGCTTCGGTGCGAAACAGGGCCTTGCCCGGCTCGGTCTTCCAGATCGAGGTGGACAATGTCTCGCCGGGGAACACCGGCTTGGTGAACCGGGCGGCGATCGAGGTGATGTTGGCGGCGACGCCGTTGCCCAACTCGGCGACCAGGGCGCGGCCCGCCACGCCGTAGGTGCACAGGCCGTGCAGGATCGGCCGGGGGAAGCCGGCCAGGTTGGTGGCGAACCAGGGGTCGCTGTGCAGGGGGTTGCGGTCCCCGGACAGCCGGTAGATCAGGGCCTGGTCCTCGCGGGTGGGCAGGTCGACCCGCGTGTCGGGTTCGCGGTCGGGGAATTCCGGTGCGGCGGCCCGTTCGCCCTTCTCGCCGCCGAACCCGCCCTCGCCCCGGATCACCAGGTTGGTCAGTGTCTCGGCCACCACCGTCCCGGTGTCCGGGTCGGTACCGACACCGCGCAGCATCAGCACGGCGTTCTTGCCTTCGCCTTTGTCCTGGATGTCGACGACCTCGGTCGCCACCGACAGCTTCCCCGCCGGCGGCAGCGGCGCGTGTAGCCGGACGGTCTGCGAACCGTGCAGCAGCATGGCCCAGTTGAACGATCCGACCTTGCCGGCCGCCGCGAACGCGGGGCAGCAGATCACCGCGTAGGTCGGCAACACCTGCTGCGGGATGTCGTGACTGTTCTCGGTGGTGAAAGCCAATTCGTCGAGCCCGGCGCCGACTCCGATCGCGTACAGCAGGGTGTCCCGGTCGGTCCACTCGAACAGCTGCGGTTCGGTGGTCGCGCCGACGGCCTTGGGGTCGATCGCCATGCAGGTCTCCTTGGTTGCTGGACGGGTCCCGAAATCACTAAATCACGTCATTTGTGTGACCTAAGCCTCGCAAACCCTTCCCACCGACGGCATCGGCAGGGCAGGCTATCGCCATGGTGATGCGCAGCATGATCCGGACGGCTCCCAAAGTCTTGACCGTGCTGGTCGCCGCCGTCCTGGTCGGCGCCTGCGGTGGCGGCAGCCCGCAGGCACGCAGCATCACGTTGACCTTCATCCGCAACGCGCAGTCCCAGGCCAACGCCGACGGGATCATCGACACCGCCGAGCCCGGCCCCGGGCTCACCCCCGACGGACAGGGCCAGGCCCAGCAGCTCGCCCACCAAGGGCACAACGACTTCGACAGCGTCTACACCTCGCCGATGGCCGCCGATCAGCAGACCGCGGCCCCGCTGGCCGGCAGCATCGGCAGGCAGGCCGAGGTGGTGCAGGGCCTGCGGTCGATCAACGCCGGCTGGTTCAACGGCAAGCCGGAGTCGATGTCGAACAGCACCTACATGCTGGCGCCCACCCACTGGGTGGTGGACGGCGACGTGCAGAATGCCATCCCCGGCTCGATCAACGGCTCCGACTTCAACTCGCAGTTCTCCGCCGCGATCCGCAAGATCTACGACAGCGGCCACCACAAGCCCGTGGTGTTCTCGCAGGGGAACGCGATCATGGTGTGGACGCTGATGAACGTCAAGAATCCCAAAACCGGTCTGCTGAGCACCCATCCGTTGCCCAACGTCGGACGCGTGGTGGTCACCGGAAGCCCGACCACCGGGTGGACGATGGTGGAGTGGGACGGCGTGCGCAGCTTCAGCTGACCTTGATTACTTGATTACACGGGGGTTGACGCGGGCGGTGTGATGCCGCCACGATGGGCGGCATGCGGTATGTCGTTACCGGCGGTACCGGGTTTATTGGTCGCCGAGTGGTTGCCCGTCTGTTGGAGTCCGATCCCCAGGCACAGGTGTGGGTGCTGGTGCGGCGCGCGTCGCTGGGCCGCTTCGAGCGCCTTTCGCTGGACTGGGACGACCGGGTGAAGCCGCTGGTCGGCGAGCTGCCCGCGCTGGATCTGAGCGAGCAGAGGGTAGCCGAGCTGGGTCACGTCGACCACGTTGTGCACTGTGCGGCGATCTACGACATCACCGCCGCCGAGGCGGCGCAGCGGGCCGCGAACGTCGACGGCACCCGCGCCGTCATCGCGCTGGCACAGCGACTCGACGCCACCTTGCACCATGTGTCGTCAATCGCGGTGGCCGGCGACTACCGCGGCGAGTACACCGAGGACGACTTCGACGTCGACCAGCACCTGCCGACGCCGTATCACCGGACGAAGTTCGAGGCCGAGGCCCTGGTCAGGGCCGCCCAGGGGCTGCGGTACCGCATCTACCGCCCGGCCGTGGTGGTCGGGGACTCGCGCACCGGCGAAATGGACAAGATCGACGGGCCGTACTACTTCTTCGGGCTGCTGGCGAAGCTGGCGGTGTTGCCGCGGTTCACGCCGATGCTGCTGCCCGACACCGGGCGAACCAACGTCGTCCCGGTCGACTACGTGGCCGACGCGATGGTCGCGCTCATCCATACCGACGGCCTGGATCAGCGCACCTTCCATCTGACCGCACCCAAGACCATCGGCCTGCGCGGCATCTACCGCGGGATCGCGCGCGAAGCCGGGCTGCCGGCGCTGCGTGGCGCGCTGCCGCGCTCGATGGCCACCTCGGTGCTCAAGGCCAGCGGGCGCGCCAAGGTGGTGCGCAACATGGCGGCCACCCAGCTGGGGATTCCCGCCGAGGTGCTCGACGTCGTCGACCTGGCACCCACCTTCGTCAGCGACGAGACACAAAAAGCATTGCAGGACACCGGGATTGCGGTGCCCGAGTTCGCCTCGTACGCGCCGAAGTTGTGGCGGTACTGGGCCGAGCACCTCGATCCCGACCGGGCCCGCCGCGACGATCCGCGCGGTGCCCTGGTGGGGCGGCACGTCATCATCACCGGTGCGTCCAGTGGGATCGGCCGGGCGTCGGCCATCGCGGTCGCCGCCCGCGGTGCAACCGTGTTCGCGCTGGCCCGCAACGCCGAGGCCCTCGACCAGCTGGTCGCCGAGATCCGCGCCGACGGAGGCCAGGCATACGCCTTCACCTGCGACGTCACCGACTCCGCATCGGTCGAGCACACCGTCAAAGACATCCTGGGCCGCTTCGGCCACGTCGACTATCTGGTGAACAACGCCGGCCGGTCGATCCGCCGTTCGGTGGTCAACTCCACCGAGCGCCTGCACGATTACGAACGGGTGATGGCGGTCAACTACTTCGGCGCGGTGCGGATGGTGCTGGCGCTGCTCCCGCATTGGCGGGATCGCCGGTTCGGCCACGTCGTCAACGTCTCCAGCGCCGGCGTGCAGGCACGCAACCCGAAGTACAGCTCGTATCTGCCCACCAAGGCGGCCCTGGATGCGTTCGCCGACGTGGTGTCCACCGAGACGCTGTCCGACCACATCACGTTCACCAACATCCATATGCCGCTGGTGCGCACCCCGATGATCGCGCCGTCCAAGCGGCTCAACCCGGTGCCGGCGATCAGCCCCGAACGTGCGGCCGCGATGGTGGTGCGCGGGTTGGTGGACAAGCCCCGACGGATCGACACCCCGATGGGCACCCTGGCCGAAGCGGGTAACTACTTCGTGCCCCGGATTTCGCGGCGGATCCTGCATCAGCTCTATCTGGGCTACCCCGACTCGGCAGCTGCCCGCGGGGCGACCGAGGTGCAAACCCCTGTCGCACAACCTGTTCCAGCAACCCCGGCGTCCCCGCCGGCACCGCGACGCCGCCCGAAGCGGCCGGTGCGCGCGCTGCGGACGGTCACCGCACCGCGCCCGCTCCGGCGGGCGGTGCGGCTGGTGCCCCGGGGTGCACTGGTGAGTCAAGCCTCGCAGGTGAATTGGTTGACGTCGATGTAGCCGATCCGGAACATCTTCGCGCAGCCGGTCAGGTACTTCATGTACCGCTCGTACACTTCCTCGGACTGCAGCGCGATGGCCTGATCCCGGTGCTCTTGTAGCGCGGCGGCCCAGATGTCCAGAGTCTTGGCGTAGTGCGGCTGCAGCGACTGAACCCGGCTCACCGTGAAACCGTTGGCGGCGGCACGCTGCTGCACCATCGGTATCGACGGCAGTCGCCCGCCCGGAAAGATCTCGGTGACAATGAATTTGACGAATCGGGCGAACTCGAAGGACAACGGCATGCCGCGTTCCTTCATCTCCATCGGGTGCAACCCGGTGATGGTGTGCAGCAGCATGATTCCGTCCCGCGGCAGCAGGCGGTGCGCGAGGGTGAAGAACGCGTCGTAACGCTCGTGGCCGAAATGCTCGAATGCCCCGATGCTGACGATGCGGTCGACCGGTTGGTCGAACTGCTCCCAGCCTTGCAGCAGAACGCGTTTGGAGCGCGAGCTGCCGGATTGCGCGAAGAGTTGCTCGACGTGCTGCGCCTGGTTCTTGCTCAGCGTCAGTCCGACGACGTTGACGTCGTAGCGCTCCACCGCCCGCATCATGGTGGCGCCCCAGCCGCAGCCGACGTCGAGCAGCGTCATACCCGGTTCGAGTCCGAGCTTGCCCAACGCGAGGTCGATCTTGGCGAGCTGCGCCTGTTCCAGCGTCATGTCCTCGCGTTCGAAGTAGGCGCAGCTGTAGGTCTGGGTGGGGTCGAGGAAGAGCCGGAAGAAGTCGTCGGACAGGTCGTAGTGCGCCTGGACATCTTCGAAATGCGGCTTCAGATCATCGGGCATCAGGCCAGCGTAACGGTCGGTAGGGTTGCCGTAATGGAGCCCGTCTTCGCCGACGTCGACACCGGCATCGACGACGCGGTCGCCCTGATCTACCTGTTGGCCAGCCCGGGCGCCGAACTGGTGGGGATCGGCTCGACCGCCGGCAACGTCGGGGTCGACCAGGTGTGTGCGAACAACCTCGGGTTGCTCGAATTGTGCGGGGCCGCCGAGGTTCCGGTGGCGCGCGGCGCCGACGGGCCGTTGACCGCGAAGCTGCCCGATCGCGGAAACCCACACGGCCCCAACGGCTTAGGGTATGCCACGCTGCCGCCGAGCACCCGGCAGCTCAGCGACTACGATTCCGCGACGGCGTGGGTGCGCGCGGCGCGCGCCTATCCGGGAGAGCTGATCGGTCTGGCCACCGCACCCCTGACCAACCTGGCGCTGGCGCTGCGCGCCGAACCGGAGTTGCCGGCGCTGCTGCGCCGGTTGGTCATCATGGGCGGGGCGTTCGGCGACCCGCCGGTGCCCGAATGGAACATCCGGGTGGATGCCCGGGCGGCGGCTGAGGTGTTCGGCGCTTTCGCGCGGGCCGAGCGGCCTGCGGTGGTGTGTGGCCTGAACCTGACCCGCCAGGTGGCGATCACCCCGCAGATCTTGGCCCGGTTGCGCGGCTCGGGAACGTCCGGGCCGCTGATCGGCTTCATCGACGACGCGCTGCGGTTCTATTTCGAGGTGCATCGCGACCGCGGCGACGGTTACCTGGCATTCATGCACGATCCGCTGGCCGCCGCCGTTGCTCTGGATCCGACGCTGGTGTCGACGCGGGCTGCGACGGTGCAAGTCGAAACGACTCGGGGTGTGGCGGTGGCCGATTGGTCGGGTAGCCGAAAACCCAACGCGCAGATAGGCGTCGCCGCCGATTCGGCGATGTTCTTCGATCGGCTCGTCGACCGCGTGGCCTCGTTTGCGCATCGACTGGGCTGAGCGCGGGCTTCGTCGCAAGCATCCTCGCGAAGTCTGACCATGGGTTTGGCAAGCGCGGTGCTGGTGGCGGGCAGTGTGGCACCGATGGCCGCCTGGCCGCCGTGGCCGCCGTGGCCGCCGTGGCCGCTGGGCCTCAATTTCTGCCCGATCCCACCCTGGTGGCGGTGACCGGTCCTCCGGTAAAGGCGTTATGCCGCAATGCTTTCCAATACTGAGCTGCCAGGAAAAACGCGTCAACCTGCGGTTTTCGCACCGCGACCGGCCCCAGTTCCAACAAACCGACAGTCAAGCTCTCGGGCCCGATTTCATACCGAAAAGATGGCACATTCGTCCCAGAAAGTCGTGTTGAACTGTTGCGCAATTGGCATGTGGCCTTTACCTTTGAACCACGGTGAGATTCCGGTCACGTGTGGCGCGACAGGGCAGCGCAGCATCGGCCACAGGTGGTTCGCACCGCGGGGAGGCGGTCGCAATGCGGCCAGGATATCGAGGGGAACGTTCGTGTCAGGATCACGCCCGGCCGCCCGGCCGCTGAACCTTGTCGCAGTTAGCAGTGCCCAGGACGCTGGGGAACGCGCGTGGGTCTCGAAAGCCTTGTGCAGGAACACAGATCCCGACGAACTCTTCGTAACCGGGGCCGCCCAACGCAAGGCCGCCAACTTCTGCCGGCACTGCCCCGTACTGCGGCAGTGCGGCGCCGATGCACTCGACAACAAGGTCGAGTTCGGCATCTGGGGCGGCATGACCGAGCGGCAGCGTCGCGCCTTGCTCAAGGAGAACCCCGACGTGGTGTCCTGGTCGACCTTCCTGGACAAGCGCCGGAAACGTTCCGCTGGATAACGTTCACCCGACGTTCATTATTACTTTTCTGTTACAGCGATCTGCCCCGCGTCGGTGTGCGTCGGTGAATTCCACTGCACCACAACGAATCAGGATGATCCTCGCGGACCCGGCCTGACCACTGCCGTCCGAAGGTCACTCGTAGATTCCCTCCATGTACCACCTCCTTTGCCGGTAACACAGCAACAGCGCGCGCTCGCTCTCCAGCAGCACCTGGACACGGGCGACGCGGCTGCCCCCTTGGCCGGGCCGGTCGTCCCACCATCGCTCGTCGACCGGCCACGGTCCGGCCCACCAGCGCACCCGCTCGTCCCGGCCGCGCAGGACCAGCCGAACCGGGTCCCCGGAGAACATTCCCCCGGCCGGTCACCCGGATCGGATTCCGCTGGGCGTCAAGCAGTTCCACCGGATCGTCGAGCAGCACCGACGGCGAGGGCTCGGGCAGCTGGCCGGGCCAGGGTTGACGGGGATCGGCTTGGGGAACCGGCTCGTCCCCCAGCGGGGTCAAGGTGATGCGCTCGGCCGGCCCCCGGCCGCCGGACAGCACCGGCACCTGCACCGCCTCCGGACCGAGCAGGCCCTGCACCCGCACCAGCGCCCGGCGGGCCCGGAGCCGGTCCTCCTCGCCCAACCCGCCCCACAGCGGCAATTGCAGCGCCTCGGCGGAGACCACCTCGACGGCCTGCAGCCGTAACGACGTGACCGGCGCATCGAGGGGTCGCCCGCGCGCGATCCGATGGCTCAGCCAGCCGTCCAACTGCCAGCGCACCCGGTCGGCGGTGGCTTCCTCGGTCAACGGCTCGGCACACCGCCACACCCGTTCCATCTCTTCGCCGGTGGCGGTGACGGCGTGGATGGCCAGCCGGGTGCAACCCACTCCGGCGCCCAGCAACGCCTGATGCAGCGTCGCGGCCAGCGAGCGGCTGGCGAACGCCGCGGCGTCGACCCGGTCGATCGGTGGGTCGCAGTCCAACACGGCGTCGAGTTCCGCGGCCGGCTCACGACCGGAAGGACCACGTTCCGGCTCGCCACGAGCAAACCGGTGCGCAGTCACCGCGTCGGCCCCGAACCGGGAGGCGACATCGGTTCGCGACAGGGCGGCGAACTGCCCGATAGTGCGAATTCCCATTCGCCACAACAGATCTGCCAACTCGTCGCGTCCCGGACCGGATAGGCTCGGCTCGGTGGCCAACTGCCGGATGGACAGCGCCGACAAGAACCGCGCGTCGCCGCCCGGGTCCACGACGCGGCCCGCCCGCGCCGCGAAGACCGCGGTGGACAACCCGTCGGCGATCCCCACCTGACACTCGGCACCGGCCGCTGCCACGGCGTCGATCAACTTCTCGGCCACCTGCTGCTCGGACCCGAAGAACCGGGCCGCCCCGCGCACCGGCAGCACCAATAACCCCGGCCGCAACACCTCGGCCCGGGGCACCAGATCGTCCACCGCGGCGATCACCCCCTCGAAGAACCGGGCATCGCGGTCGGTGTCGGCGGCGGCGATGTGCAGTTGCGGACACCGGGCCGCCGCCTCCCGACGCCGTAACCCCCGCCGCACCCCGGCGGCCCGGGCCGTCGCCGAGCAGGCGATCACCCGGTTGGCCAAGGTGACCGCGACCGGGGCCGTCGCGGACTGGCCCGCGGCTGCGGCGGCCGCGACCGCGGGCCAGTCCATGCACCAGATCGCCAGCACCCGAGAAGCAACCACCGGACTCACCCGGTCCGCGATCGACCGACCGTCCGCCCATTGGCGCACACCTGCAGTCGCACCCCGCTGATGCGTCCGAACCCCGGGGCGGGCGCACCCCCGCGAGCCGGAGTGATCTCGAAGCCGCAGACCCGCGCCTCCAGCCGCGTCGAGGCCCCTTCCCACTCCCCGTCGGTGACCAGCACGGTGCATCCCTTGCTGCGGGCACGGGCCACCACCGCCCGCGCCCGGGTCCGCGTCACCCGGCGCCCACCCAGGCCGAGGACCACCAGATCCATGCCGTCGATGAGCACCGCGGCCACCTCCACCGGATCGCTGCCAGGATCTGGGATCACCGCGAGCCGGCTCAGGTCCGCCCCCATCTCCACCGCGGCCAGCAACCCGATATCGGGCTGACCGACGATGACGGCATTGCCCCTCCGCCGTCACCGTGGCCACCATGCGCAGCAGCAGCGACCGCGCGCCCGACAACACCGCCACCGCCCCCCGCGGCACCAACGACCGCTCCGCCGGCGCCGGCTCAGCGGCATACGCGACTTCCTTGCCGGACAACGCAGCAATCTTCTGACGCAGCTGTTTCAGCTGTTCAGAGCGATTTTCCTGGCGTTGATCGGACGCGAAAGCCGCAGTCATGACCAGCCTCCCCAGCGTCAAGGAATCGAAAGTTTGTTCGATTGAGTTGAGTAAACACCCGCCCTCTGACAAGCGTCAAGCAACCCAAGGGGCTGCTCATACACCCGATGCTGATGTGGTTCCTGGTGCGTTTGAGGGTGGACAACTACCGCCCCGGCGAGTCCCGAACGGCTAACGGCAGAGGGCGGGTGTTCCCACGCCCCGCATAGGATTCACCGAATGACCGCCCCCGCCGACGCCAAGCAGATTCTCGCCGTCATTCCGGCCGAAGCCGGCGGACGTGCCGTGGGTTCCCAACTGGCGAGTCTGGTCGGTACCGGGTTTCCGGTCACCGTGGTGGAGACCACCGACGAGGACATGGCTGCCCTGAACCGGGCCAGTGTCATTTTGACCGGCCTCGGACGTGTGACAGCCGAACAGATCGCCGCTGCCGCCAACCTGGAGCTCATCCAGTGCGCCAGCCACGGCTTCGACTACATCGACCTTGCCGCCGCCCGCGCCCGCGACATCACGGTATGCAACATCGGGTCCAGCGACGCCGAACTGCAGGACGTCGCCGAGCAGACCTTCGCCCTGATGCTTGCCCTCGCCAAGCAACTCGTCCCCGGGCACATCGCCCTCACGCAGGCAGACTGGGCGTTACCCAGGTTGCAGCACTCCATTACCGAACTGCACGGCAAGGTCCTGGGCATCATCGGACTCGGCCACATCGGGCAGCAAGTCGCCCGGCGCGGGGCCGCGTTCGATATGGAAATCGTCTACACCGATCCGTCCCCGGCCGTGACCGAAGCTGCCGACCGACTGGGCGCGCGCCGCGCGGAGCTCGACGACCTGCTGCGCAGCAGCGACTACATCGTGGTGCTCGCCCCGCTCACCGATGCCACCCGACATCTGATCGACGCCGAGAGATTGGCGCTCGTCAAGCCCACCGCGTTCATCGTCAACACGGCACGGGGCGCGATCATCGACCAGGATGCACTCGCCGACGCGCTGGTGGCCGGCCGAATCGCCGGCGCCGGTGTCGACGTGTTCGACCCCGAGCCGCCGACCAGCGCGCTACGCCTGCTGCGTGCACCGAATGTCGTTCTCTCACCCCACGTCGGCGGGGTCACGCGAGAAACCTTGATACGCATCGCCATTGCCGCGGCATCGAACGTCCTGAGATATCTGGAGGGCAAACCTCCCGCCGATGTGGTGTCCTGATTAGCGCGACTCGACCCGCGGACTCCTCAGACCGCGGCGGCGCCGATCTCGATCGGGGCGGTCGGCATGAATCGCTGGACGAGTGAATCAGCAACGGCCGCAACCTCATCGGACAGCGGGTACATGTGGCGATACTGCAGCACCTGCTTGCCGATCAGCCCCAGCCGCTCGTCGAACGTCGGCATCCGAGCGGGATCCAGCAGCGGGTTGTTGAACGCCGGGCAGTCGGCGCGCTGGAATTCGAAGGCGGCACTGATCCGCGCCGCCGTACCGAGCTGGCTCCCGCGCCCACCCCAGTGCAGCACCGCCTGATTCCAGGCCAGCATCGAGCCGGCGGTCGCGGGCAGCGCCCGGACATCCTGCGGGTTGTACACGGTGGTGTTGTCCTCGCCGTCCCACCGGCGCTGCTCGAACCTGTCGTCGAGATGGGCGGGCAACACGTACATGCACCCGTTGAGCGGGGTGGCGTCGGTGAACGGCAGCCACACCGTCAGCGTCTGGGGTGAGTTGTCGGAATCCAGCGTCGGGATCACCCGGTCGCGGTGCGGACCCCAGCCCACCGAGTTCTCGCTGGGGTTGACGTGCCAGACCCAGAAGTCGGGCAGTGCCCGATAGCCCGCACCGAGCACGGTCGTCAGGAACCCCGAAAGGCTCTGGAACGCCAGCCACAACTCGTCGTAGACGAACGCGAACGCCAGCGGAATCCCGCGCTGGAACAGCGTCGACACCGCGTAGCGGATCGGTGCGATAGTGGTCTCCGGCAGCGCGCCGGGGACCTGAACGTAGCCTTCCCGCTTGAGGTCGACGAACAGTCCGCCGCCCTCGCCAACCGCTGCCGGCCGGGGGCTGGCACCACCCTCGATCGACATGCCCGGGCACAGCTCGCCCCAGAACTCGGGCCGCTGCACCTCAGCAGCCGAAAGCGAACCGATCATCGCGACATCCTAACCCAGCGTGATCCGCCCCGAGGGCGCTTCAGCAGCGGAAATCTACTCCCACTCGATGGTTCCGGGTGGCTTGCTGGTGACGTCGAGCACCACCCGATTGACCTCACGGACCTCGTTGGTGATGCGGGTCGAGATGCGCTCGAGCACCTCGTAGGGCACCCGGGTCCAGTCGGCGGTCATCGCGTCCTCGCTGGACACCGGGCGCAGCACGATCGGGTGCCCGTAGGTGCGGCCGTCGCCCTGTACGCCCACCGAGCGGACGTCGCCCAGCAGCACCACCGGGCACTGCCAGATCTGCTGGTCCAGTCCCGCCGCGGTCAGCTCCTCCCGCACGATCGAGTCGGCGCGGCGCAGCGTGTCCAACCGCTGCGCGGTGACCTCGCCGACGATCCGGATGCCCAGCCCCGGGCCCGGAAACGGTTGCCGCGCAACGATTTCCTCCGGCAGACCCAGCTCCCGGCCGACGGCGCGCACCTCGTCTTTGAACAGCAGCCGCAACGGCTCGACGAGGATGAACTTCAGGTCGCCGGGCAGACCACCGACGTTGTGGTGGCTCTTGATGTTCGCGGTGCCGCTGCCACCGCCGGACTCCACCACGTCCGGATACAGCGTGCCCTGCACCAGGTAATCAACCGGCTTGTCGCCCAACACATCTCGCACCGCACTCTCGAACGCCCGGATGAACTGCCGGCCGATGATCTTGCGTTTTCCCTCGGGGTTGTGCCACACCCGCCAGCGCGTCCAGGAACGTCTGCGCGGCATCGACGGTGACCAGGTTGGCGCCGGTGGCGGCGACGAAATCGCGCTCCACCTGCGCGCGCTCCCCTGCCCGCAGCAGGCCGTGGTCGACGAATACGCACGTCAGCCGGTCTCCGATGGCGCGCTGCACCAGCGCGGCGGCCACCGCGGAGTCCACCCCGCCGGACAGGCCGCAGATCGCATGGCCGTCACCGATCTGCGCCCGCACCTGCTCCACCAGCGCGTTGGCGATGTTGGCGGGCGTCCATTCCGCGCCGATCCCGGCGATTTCGTGCAGGAACCGGCTGAGTATCTGCTGGCCGTGCGGGGTGTGCATCACTTCCGGGTGGTACTGCACCCCGGCTAGCCGGCGCTCGACGGACTCGAAGGCGGCCACCGCCGCGCCGGCACTGCTGGCTACCACCTCGAATCCCGCCGGCGCGGCGGTGACCGCGTCGCCGTGGCTCATCCACACCGGCTGGACCGGTGGCAGGTCTGAATGTAGTGTGCCGCCAAGGACTTTCAGCTCGGTACGACCGAACTCGCTGGTGCCGGTGTGCGCGACGGTCCCGCCCAGCGCCTGCGCCATGGCCTGAAACCCGTAGCAGATGCCGAACACCGGCAGGCCCAGGTCGAACAGCGCCGGATCCAGTTGCGGCGCGCCCTGGACATAGACACTGGCCGGCCCGCCGGAAAGCACCACTGCCAGCGGGTTGCGGGCCCGGATCTCCTCGATCGCGGTGGTATGCGGGACCACCTCGGAGAACACCCGCGCCTCACGAATCCGGCGCGCGATCAACTGGGCATATTGTGCACCGAAGTCGACCACCAACACGGGCCGCGGCGAGGCTGATTCCACGGGCACCGAGTTTAATGTCTGGCCAGAGCCCGCACCCGCAGGCATGATTTGGAGGGCCGTTGGGTAGGCACCCGGGGTAGCCGAGACCGCCAACACCTACCGGAATTCCACCGCAGGATGTGAACTGGTAGCGCAAACTCCTGCGAAAGTGAGGTTCCCGTGCTGGGTCTGCCCGAGCAGGTGCATGCCTGTCTGTTCGATCTGGACGGGGTGCTCACCGACACCGCCGGGGTGCATACCAAGGCCTGGAAGCAGATGTTCGACGCCTTTCTGTCCGAGCGGGCTGAGCGGACCGGGGACAAGTTCGTCCCGTTCGACCCGGTCAGCGACTACCGCAAGTACGTGGACGGCAAGAAGCGTGAGGACGGCGTGCGGTCTTTTCTGGACAGCCGGGGCATCGAGTTGCCCGACGGCGATCCCGACGATCCGGCCGATGCCGACACGGTCTATGGCCTGGGCACCCGCAAGAACGACATGTTCCAGAAGGTGCTGCATGAGGACGGCGTCGAGGTTTTCGAGGGGTCGCGCCGCTATCTGGAGGCGGCCGCGCAGGCGGGTCTGGCAATCGCGGTGGTGTCCTCGAGCGCCAACACCCGCGACGTGCTGGAGATCACCGGTCTGGACCGGTTCGTGCAGCAGCGGGTGGACGGGGTGACGTTGCGCGAGGAGAACATCGCCGGCAAGCCGGCGCCGGACCCGTATCTGCGGGGGGCGCAGCTGCTGGGTGTCGAACCCGCTGCCGCGGCGGTATTCGAGGACGCGATCTCGGGCGTGCAGGCCGGGCGGGCCGGGCATTTCGGGATCGTGGTGGGGGTGGATCGGGTGGGGCAGGCCCAGGAGCTGCGCGACAACGGCGCCGACGTGGTGGTCCGCGATCTGGCCGAATTGCTCGACGGTGAGGAGAACTGATGATCTCCCAGGAATCGTTTCCGGTCGAGCCGTGGCAGATCCGCGAGACCCAGCTCAATTTGAACCTGTTGGCCCAGTCGGAGTCGATTTTCTCGTTGTCCAACGGGCACATCGGGTTGCGCGGCAACCTCGACGAGGGTGAGCCCTACGGTCTGCCGGGCACCTATCTCAACTCGTTCTACGAGATCCGGCCGCTGCCTTATGCCGAGGCCGGTTACGGCTACCCCGAAGCCGGCCAGACCGTCGTCGACGTCACCAACGGCAAGATCATCCGGTTGATGGTCGACGACGAGCCGTTCGACGTGCGCTATGGGGAATTGTTGGACCACGAACGGATTCTGGACCTGCGGGCCGGTACGCTCAGACGCTGCGCGGTGTGGCGCTCGCCCACCGGCAAGCAGGTTAAGGTGACCTCGACGCGGCTGGTGTCGCTGGTGCACCGCAGTGTGGCGGCCATCGAGTACATCGTCGAGGCGATCGACGACTTCTCCCGGGTCACCGTGCAATCCGAACTGGTCACCAACGAGGACCAGCCGCAAACCTCCGACGACCCGCGGGTCTCGGCCATCCTGGAGAACCCGCTGGAAGCCGTCGACCATGAAATCACCGAGGGCAGAGCACTTCTCATGCACCGCACCCGCAGCAGCGCGCTGATGATGGCCGCCGCGATGGATCACGAGGTCGAGGTCGAGGGGCGCTTCGAGATCAGCACCGACGCGCGCGCCGACCTGGCCCGCACCACCGTGATCTGCGGGCTGCGGCCGGGCCAGGAACTGCGCATCGTCAAATACCTCGCCTACGGCTGGTCGAGCCTGCGGTCGCGGCCGGCGCTGCGCGATCAGGCCGCCGCGGCGTTGACCAGCGCCCGCTACAGCGGCTGGCAGGGCCTCGTCGACGGGCAACGCGCCTATCTCGACCTGTTCTGGGATGCCGCCGACGTGGAGGTCGAGGGCGACCCGGAAAGCCAACAGGCCGTCCGGTTCGGGCTCTTCCACCTGTTGCAGGCCAGCGCCCGCGCCGAGCGCCGCGCCATCCCCAGCAAGGGCCTGACCGGAACCGGCTACGACGGCCACGCCTTCTGGGACACCGAGGCTTTCGTGCTGCCGGTGCTCACCTACACCGTGCCGCACGCGGTCGCCGACGCACTGCGCTGGCGGGCCTCGACGCTGGACCTGGCCAAAGAGCGGGCCGCCGAACTCGGCCTGGACGGCGCGGCGTTCCCCTGGCGGACCATCCGCGGCCAGGAATGTTCGGCCTACTGGCCGGCCGGCACCGCGGCCTGGCACATCAACGCCGACATCGCGTTGGCCTTCGAGCGCTACCGCACCGTCACCGGCGACGACTCGCTGGAAGAGGAGTGCGGGCTGGCGGTGCTGATCGAGACCGCGCGGCTGTGGATTTCGCTGGGACACCACGACCGCAACGGTGTCTGGCATCTGGACGGGGTCACCGGGCCCGACGAATACACCGCGATCGTGCGCGACAACGTCTTCACCAACCTGGTCGCCGCCCAGAACCTGCGGATCGCCGCCGACGCCGCCAAACGCCATCCCGACAAGGCGGCCGGGCTGGGGGTGAGCACCGAGGAGATGGCCACCTGGCGACACGCCGCCGACGCCGTCAACATCCCCTACGACGAGGAGATTGGCGTCCACCAGCAGTGCGAAGGGTTCACCAAGTTCGCCGAGTGGGACTTCGAGGACAACGCCACCTATCCGCTGCTGCTGCACGAGGCCTACGTGCGCCTGTACCCCGCGCAGGTGATCAAGCAGGCCGACCTGGTGCTGGCCATGCAGTGGCAGAGCCACGAGTTCACCCCCGAGCAGAAAGCCCGCAACGTCGACTATTACGAACGCCGCACCGTGCGCGACTCCTCGCTGTCGGCCTGCACCCAGGCGGTGATGTGCGCCGAGGTCGGACACCTCGAACTGGCCCACGACTACGCCTACGAGGCGGCGCTGATCGACCTGCGCGATCTGCACCAAAACACCCGCGACGGCCTGCACATGGCCTCACTGGCCGGGGCCTGGATGGCCCTGGTCGACGGATTCGGCGGCCTGCGCGACGACGAAGGCATCCTGTCCCTGGACCCGCAACTGCCCGACGGCATCTCCCGCCTGCGATTCCGGTTGCGCTGGAAGGGTTTTCGAATCACGGTCGATGCCGACCACGAAAACGTCACCTACACCCTGCGCGACGGGCCCGGCGGCGAGTTGGTCATCCAGCACGCCGGCGAGAAAGTCACGCTCAGCACCGAAGAACAATCCACCTTCCCGGTCCGCCCACGCGAGGCGCTGCTGCCGCCACCACCCCAACCGCCCGGCCGCGAGCCGCTGCACCGCCGCTCGCTGACCCGGATGACGTAGCGGCTTCAGTCCGGCTCCGTCAGCCGTGCGGCCGCGGCGACGACGGCCGATCGCAGTTCGGCGTCGCCGAGATCTTCCAGCCCGGTCGCCGAGCGCAGCATCGGTTCGAACAACCGCCAACCCAGTTGCAGTGCAAGAGCATTCGCGATGGCCAGTCGAGCTGCGGTGTCATCACCGTAGCGCGGCAGCACCTGCTCGAGCCACTGGTCGACATTGGGGAACGAGGTCTGCAGCTTTTCGGTCGGATAGCCGTCCAGCCGCGCCCGCGCCCAGACCCGCATCTGTCGGTCTATGGCGCGATCGACCACTGCCGGCGCCGCTCCGGACTGCAGCAACGCGGCCAGGTCGCCGGCTATGTAGTCGAGCACGGCACCGACCAGTTGCTCTTTGGTGCCGAAGTGCCGGAAAACCAAGCCGTGGTTGACCTTTGACCGCGCGGCGATGTCGCGGATGGACGTCGCGGCCGGGCCGCGCTCGGCGAACAGGTCGGCGGCCGCCGTCAGCACCGCGGCCGCCACTTCCTCCCGCCCCTTCGGAATCCTGTCGCGCGAGACGCGTGACGATTCGGTAGCCACCCGCCTACCGTAGCCTGGTAGTAGTCGATTGACTACAAAGGCTCTGCGTGAGGACTACGGCGATGACACACTCGGTGACGGTCACCAAACTGGGCAGCCGGATCGGTGCCCGGGTCTATGGCGTGCGACTGGGCGGCGAGCTGGACGCGGCCACCGTCGATGCGATCTACCAGGCGTTGGTGACCCATAAGGTGATCTTCTTCCGCGACCAGCAGCACCTCGACGACGCCACGCAGCTGGCGTTCGCCGGCCTGCTGGGCACGCCGGTAGGCCATCCGGCCGCCAAAGCCTTCGGCGCGGACGGGCCGATCATCACCCCGATCAACTCAGAGTGGGGCAAGGCCACCCAGTGGCACACCGACATGACCTTCGCCGCCAATCACCCGGCGGCCTCGCTCTTGCGCGCCATCTCGCTGCCCAGCTACGGCGGCTCGACGCTGTTCGCCAACACCGCGGCGGCCTACGCCGACCTGCCGGCACCGCTGCGACACCTGGTCGAGAACCTGTGGGCGGTGCACACCAACAAGTTCGACTACACCATCAGCGACGCCGACTTGGAGTCGCTGACCGATGGCCAGCGGGCCATGGTGCAGGGCTTCCAGCAGCCTGATTTTCGTACCGAACACCCCGTCGTGCGGGTGCATCCGGACACCGGCGAGCGCGCCCTGCTGACCGGCAGCTTCGTCCGCAGTTTCGTCGGCCTGGACCCGTACGAATCGAGCGTGCTGTTCGAATTGCTGCAGCGGCGAATCACGCAGCCCGAGAACACCATCCGCTGGAACTGGGCACCCGGCGACGTGGCCATCTGGGACAACCGGGCGACTCAGCACCGCGCAATCGACGACTACGACAACCAGCAGCGGCTGTTGCACCGCGTGACGCTGGCGGGCGACGTGCCGGTCAACCCTGCGGGGCAGCGCAGCCGGGTGCTCAGCGGAGCCCTGCTTGCCGTGGCGTAGTCGGTTGACTACACTGAGCGATGTAGTCAGTCGACTACAGACGTTCACGCAGAAAGACCGCCCCCATGACCAACGCCCTCGCAGTGCAGAAACTCAGCAGCCGGATCGGCGCCGAGATCAGCGGCGTGCGGTTGGACGGCGAGCTCCCCCGAGCAACCGTCGAAGCCATCCGCGCCGCGCTGCTCACGCACAAGGTGATCTTCTTCCGGGATCAGCACCACCTCGACGACGCTCGACAGCTGGCGTTCAGTGCGCTGCTGGGCACCCCGATCGGACACCCGGCGGCCACCGCCTTGTCAGCGGACGCGCCCGTGATCACCCCGATCAACTCCGAGTACGGCAAGGCCAACCGGTGGCACACCGACGTCACCTTCGCGGCCAACTACCCGGCGGCCTCGATCCTGCGCGCGGTCACCCTGCCCAGCTACGGCGGCTCGACGCTGTGGGCCAACACCGCCACCGCGTACACCGATCTGCCCGAGCCACTGCGCGGCCTGGCCGACAACCTGTGGGCGCTGCACAGCAACCGGTACGACTACGTGCAGACCACGCCGAAGACCGATGCGGAGAAGGCGTTCCGGCAGGTGTTCGAGGCGCCCGACTTCCAGACCGAGCACCCCGTGGTGCGGGTGCACCCCGAGACCGGCGAACGCACCCTGGTGGCCGGCGACTTCGTCCGCAACTTCGTCGACCTGGACAGCCACGAGTCGGCCGCCCTGTTCGAGCTACTGCAGCGCCGAATTACTCTGCCCGAGAACACTATTCGATGGAACTGGGCACCGGGCGACGTCGCTGTCTGGGACAACCGCGCCACCCAGCACCGCGCGGTCGCCGACTACGACGACCAGTACCGGCTGATGCACCGGGTCACCTTGATGGGCGACGTGCCCGTCGGCGTCCACGGGCAGCGCAGCCGGGTGGTCAACGGCGCGCCGCTCGCACTGGCCGGCTGATTCGCACTGAGTAACCGGTGGGCGAATTGCCCGGCCATAACGCGGGAGAACTTCACGTCTCCACACCATCGAAGCCTTGGTGTCCGCGCTCCGGTGTCAACTGTGCAAAGTGTATTTGCCTGTGAGAGTGGGGAGGTCAAGGAAGGTTTTGAACCCTGGGCTAGCCTGGACGACAGCTTCGACTGCGTTGACGCAGCGTGCGGCTGTCATGGCCATGGCATCGGCGAAGCTGCTGCCTTCGCTGCCGGGAAGCCCTAGTTGGAAATCCCCACGAAGGGGGTTGGTCCCCTCGATTTCGATGCGGTAGCCGCCAGCGGGCTCCACGTTGGGCCATTCCGGAGCCATGTCTTCGCGCAGTCGGTTCACGTGCTGAAGTACGATTCGGGGTTCGCCATTGATTACTCCGTTGACTCGGAAGATCATGGCCGCGATCGTGCCTTCGTCGACGACGCGATCGCCGACTGTGAAACGTTCGGGCGCCAAGAAGATCTCGGTTTCGACGGTGACGGTGTCGAGCGTGACTCCTAAGCCCCGCGCTGCCATGTAGGGGACGCTGCCCCATGTCAGGTGGATCGCGTTGGCGTCCTCGGCACTGAGATCCTCGGGTCGGCGGCCAAATCCCATCGCTTGCAACGTCTCGTAGGCTGCCACGTAGTAGTCGGAGTAGTCCAAGCACTCCGTGGCGGTGAGTTTGGTGACCACACCGCAGGTACTAGCCAGTGTTAGCGGCAGGACGTCGCCCATGAAACCTGGCTCGAATCCAGTGGCAAAGAATGTGACACCGCCTGTGTGGCAGGCTATTTCGATCTGAGCCTTGACTTCATCACCACTGGAGTAGTGTTCGGTGCCGATGAACGGGCAGACGGTCGTCGCGACGTTCTTGCCGTTCTCTAACAGCTGAATGATCGTGCGGAACATCTCGTGAGTGTTCGTGCCCGGCACCAGGGGATCCTGGAAGTCGTAAAAACCCGGCGTATAAATCACACAATCGGCGTCAAGGGCCAGGAGGTCGTCCACCGAATCGGTGGCGCTGACACCTACCGGCGGCAATCCGCAGATCTCCCCGGCGTCCTTACCGATCTTGGCCGGGCTGTAACAGCGCAACCCGACCAGATCCAGCTGCGGATTGAGCAAGATGTACTTCAGTGCGAACATCCCGGTGAAGCCGGTCGCCCATTGTATGACCTTGTAGCCAGTCAATTTATCCTCCTGATAGAGCCCCGTATCCGACCTGGCCGGGTGCGCGGACCGTGTGTAATACCGCATCCGAAGACGACAGCGCGTCCGGATGGTCCCGTGGCGGGCGTTGCCAACGGCTCCTCTGCGATATCCGGTGACCGGCGTGGGGACTGCGGCGACTGTGTCCAATGAGACCGGCCACCGAGACTCGCTCAAACGGGGGTAGGAACAGCGGGCAGCGGATCCTCTGTTCTCAACGGGAGGCGCTTGAACCACGGTGTTCTACCGCCGATGACCACCGTCATGATGACACCCCCCGGTGACTGCGACGATCCCGGCCGCGATGCACTGCCACGATCGGGCGGCGTCACCGTAGAACGTCCAGGCAGTCGCATACCAGAACACCGTCATCGCAGTGAAGGTCCACCACATCGTGACGTTTTGCCCGATCGTCGAACGTCGGCGGAACATCAATGCGGCGCCGAAAAGCGAATACGAGATGACCGTGGGTGTGGTGGTGAACTGGTAGATCGGGTCGTCCATGACGTATTTGAAATACTCCCAGGTGACGCTCGCCGCGATCTGAAAAGCCAACAGCCCCAACACAAATGCCGGCGTACTGATGCCGGGGATCAGTTCGTCCTTACCGTATTTTACGACCTGGGCGAAAAAGATGAGCTCCAAGATCGCCGCGGTGAGCAGCCCGAACCAGAAGCATTTCAGGTACCAGTGGTGGTAGACGACAAACCAGTCGTAAAAGCGCGCGACACAGCCGGTGTCGTGAGCGAACCAGAAGAAGGTACAAAACAGTGGCATCGAATAGACCTTGTCGCGCTTGGCGACGCGAACGCATTCGATGAGCCAGATCCACTGAAAAATCATTGCGATCGTGAAGCCGCCCAGGATCCACCATTTGTTTTGATCGATGAGGCCCAGTAGTTGGTGGGGGTCGTACAACATCGACGTGCCTTTCGGTGGTGGTCAGCTGTAGAGCAGGCGCTCGGCTTTGGGTGCGTTGGGGCGCAGCATGCTCGACATGCCACCGTCGACGGCGAAGTTGGTGCCGGTGATGTAGCTGCCGGCGTCGCTGGCCAGAAGTTGCACGGCGCCTTCGATTTCGATGCAGTCGCCCAGGCGCCCGGCGGCGGTCATGCCAGCAAAAAGACAGTTCAAAGCCTTGAACGGCCTCGCGCCCGGCAGCGCCTTCAACGAGTTTGAGGTGTTCGCGAAGCATGTCGGTCCAGTACATGCCGAGCACGATGGTGTTGACGGTGATGTTGTCGTGACCGGTCTCGGCGGCCGCGGTGCGCGCGAACGCGTTCATCGCGCTCTTGGCGGCCGTGTAGAGGCTCATTCCTTCCTGCGCGGAGCCGCGCACGCTGGTCGTCGACGAGCTATAGATGAGGCGGCCCCACTTCTGTTGGCGCATACGAGGGAGGAACGCGCGGGTGAGTGCGACGTTGGCCATCACGTTGATCTGGAAGATCTGATCCATCCGCTCGTCGGTGATGGCGTCGACGGGCTCGAACAGATCCGCGCCGGCGTTGCCGACGAAGATGTCGAC
Source organism: Mycobacterium kiyosense (assembly GCA_021654635.1). Lineage (NCBI taxonomy): Bacteria > Bacillati > Actinomycetota > Actinomycetes > Mycobacteriales > Mycobacteriaceae > Mycobacterium > Mycobacterium kiyosense. The sequence continues at coordinate 1,178,786 of AP025179.1, read as the reverse complement.
GCCGCCGAACTTGTCGATGGTCGCGGCAGCGAGATCGCTGATGCTGGAACGGTCCTGCAAGTCGATCGTCGCGATGTCGACGTTGCCCTGCGGGGCTTCCTCGGCAAGCTTGTCGGCAGCTTCCTTCAGCAACGACTCGCGGCGGGCTGCGATCACCACGGTGGCGCCGCTCTTAAGCAGACCACGGGCCATGTGATAGCCCAAGCCGGTGCTGCCGCCGGTAACCAGTGCGGTGCGGCCGGTCAGGTCGAAGAGTTCGAATCCAGCACTCATGTCTTCTCTTTCGTGTGTAGAACGATTCGGTGGGTCGTCTATTTGGTCAGGGCGTAGCGACCGCCCAGCGGGGGCAACGCCAGGAAGGTCAGGTATCCGGCTGGTGCGTTGACCACTGGCTCGATGGAGTTGACGCAGCGCGCCGCAGTCATGGCCATCGCGTCCGAGAAACTGGAACCGGTACCACCGGGCAGGCCCATCGGAAACTCGCCGCGGAATGGCGGGAATCCGTCGATCTCGACGCGGTAACCACCGTCGGCGCCGATCGATTCCCAGTCCGGCGCCATGTCAGCGGTCGCGCGTGTGATGTGGTTGATGACGAACTTGGGGTCGCCCTCCACCAGTCCGGTCAGCTTCCAGCTCAACGCGCCGATGGTGCCCTCCCCGATCGGCAGACCGGCCGGCGTGGTGAAACTGCTTGGGGCTAAATAGAAGTCCGCTTCAAGGCGAGTGTCGTCCACGACAACGCCCAGCGCATCGGCCAAGACATGCAGCGCCCCACCCCAGCCGACCGTGATCGCACCGAGGCCCTCCGGCGGGATGTCCTGCGGCCGCGCCCCGAAGCCGAGTTGCTGCAACGTGGCCACCGCCGGGTAGGTCGAGACGTCGATGATCTCCCAGGTCCTGATCTGGGTGATCTCGCCGACCACGCTGGCCAGGGTGTAAGCCAGCGCATCGGTGGTGAAACCCGGATCGAACCCGCTGAAATGAACCGTTGTTCCCCCGCCTGCAGCACAGGCGGCTTCCAGCCGTGCGCGAAACGCTTCACCGTCGGCCAAGTGGCGCCAGTGGGTAGCCGTGCACACCGACGTTATGACATTCTTGCCGCTGGCCAGGATCGCTTCGAGGTCGGCGACCCATCCCGCCGCGGGGTTGTCGGGAATGCTGGGATCGGACAACATGTCTTGGGGCATGAAGACCACGCAGTCGGCATCGAGCGCCAACAGTGCATCTCTGTCGTGGGTCAACGTGACCCCGGCTGGTGCACGCCCGATGAGCTCTCCGGCGTCTTGGCCCACCTTGTCGTCGGAGTAGCAGCGCACACCCACCAATTGCAGGTGAGGGTTGTTGAGGATGAAGCCCAACGAGTACTTCCCGGTGTATCCGGTGGCCCATTGGATGACTTTCAGGGGGGACATGAACGCTCCGCTCTGACCTTCAATGTGATGTCCAACACGGACGCTAACAAGTATGTTGCTTGCAAACAAGTTTTTTCCTGGAATGATTTCGCCATGCCAGCCAAAGGTTCTGTCGGGCTCACCCAGGCCGAACGGTCCGTTGAGTCCTCACAGCGGCTGCTTGCAGCGGCCATTGCACTGATCGCGGAGAAGGGGTTCGAAAAAACCACCGCCGCCGAGATCGGTGAGCGCGCCGGCTACAGCCGCGCGATGGTACGGGCCCGATACGGCACCAAAGAGGCGCTGCTGGAGTCGCTGGTGCGGACCGAATACGAGCCCATGTTCCTTGTGGCACCAGCCCCGGCTGCGCACGGCCTCGCGACGATACTCGGCCAATTCGACCATCTCGCCGCCCAAGCGGCCGAGAAGCCCGAACTGCTGACAGCCTTCTTCACCCTGTGCTTCGAGGCCATCGGGCCGGTACGAATGCTCAGCCCTTGGCTACGCGCCTGGCTGGCCCGCTACCGTGCAGCCACCAATACCGCATTCCAGCGGGGCCAGAAAGACGGGTCCATCCGGGCCGATCTTGACGTCGAACTGGAGACCCGGAAGATCATCACCTACGGTCTCGGACTCGGATTCCGCTGGACCCTGGAACCCGAGCTCGTCGACTTCGTCGCCGAACTTCGCCAATGGCGCGACTCCCTAGAAGTCGAGTACGCCCCGCCGCACACTTAGAGTTGCGAGCCACTTGCAGCGGCACACCGTCAAGAACATTAAACCCATTGAATGGCAACATCTTCGAATTGTTCATCTTAATTGGCTACTCGGCTAATGGCCCATATGTCCGCCGAGGGCCAGTACCTGACATACCGGCGCTCCTACCAGAGTCACAACACGACACCCACGAATCACCCTGTGACACAGGGACTCCGGCTTAGCTGTCCGCCGCCCGTCTAGAGGAGCTAACCGGCGTCGGCGGTCGAGTTCACCGGGTCGATCGGCAGCCACCGCAGCGCGGCCGGAGCATCCGCGGGCACCACCGGATGCTCTGGGGCGATCGGGTCCAGCCGCCGGTAGTCGTCACCCTGGAAGGGCCGCTCGTCGTTCTGACCCTTGTTCGGCCAGAGCGACGCGGCCCGCTCGGCTTGTGCCGCAATGGAAAGCGACGGGTTGACACCCAGGTTCGCCGAGATCGCCGACCCGTCCACGACGAACAGCGTCGGGTACCCATAGACCCGGTGGTAGGGATCGATCACCCCGGTGGCGGGGCTGTCGCCGATCGCCGCGCCGCCCAGGAAGTGCGCGGTGAGCGGAATGTTGAACAGCTCACCCCAGGTGCCGCCGGCCACCCCGTCGATCTTCTTCGCGATGCGGCGGGTCACCTCGTTGCCGACCGGGATCCACGTCGGGTTCGGCTCACCGTGGCCCTGCTTGCTGGAGTACCACCGGATGCCGAGCTTGCCGCGTTTGGTGAACGTGGTGATCGAATTGTCCAGATGCTGCATCACCAGCGCGATCACGGTGCGCTCACTCCAGTGCCGGGGGTACAGCAGCCGCAGCATCTTGCGCGGGTCCTCGCCGGCCTGGTCCAGCAACTGCCGCCAGCGCGGCACATCAGTCCCCTCGGGGCCCGTGCCGTCGGTCATCAACGTCTGCAGCAGACCCATCGCATTGGAGCCCTTGCCGTACCGGACCGGCTCCACGTGGGTGTCGGGCGTCGGGTGGATCGACGAGGTGATGGCCACCCCGTGGGTCAGGTCCAGGTCAGGATTGACCTCCAGGGTCGCCGCCCCGACGATGGATTCGGAGTTGGTCCGGGTCAGCACGCCCAGCCGGTCGGACAGCTTGGGCAGCTTTCCGGCGTCACGCATCCGGAACAACAGATGCTGCGTACCCCAGGTGCCGGCGGCCAGGATCAGGTGCCCCGCGGTGTAGGTGCGCTTGTCGCGACGCAGCCAGCTGCCGGTCCGCACCGTCTTGACCTCCCACAAGCCGTCGGAGCGCTGCTGGAAACCTTTGACCGTCGTCATCGGAATCACTTCGGCGCCAGCCGATTCCGCCAAACCCAGGTAGTTCTTCAGCAGGGTGTTCTTGGCGCCGTGGCGGCAGCCGGTCATGCAGCAACCGCATTCCAGGCAGCCGGTGCGGTCCGGCCCGGCACCACCGAAGTACGGGTCGGGCACCGTCACCCCGGGGGCCTTGGTTCCGTCGGGGCCGAAGAACACCCCCACCGGCGTGGGCACCCAGGTGTCGCCGCAACCCATCTCGTCGGCGACCTCCTTGAAGATGCGGTCGGCGTCGGTGAAGGTGGGGTTCTGCACGACGCCCAGCATCCGTTGCGCCTGCTGGTAGTGCGGCATCAGCTCGTCGCGCCAGTCGGTGATGTGCTTCCACTGCTGGTCGTTGAAGAACGGTTCCGGCGGGATGTAGAGGGTGTTGGCGTAGTTCAGCGATCCGCCACCCACCCCGGCGCCGGCCAGGATCATCACGTTCTTCAGCGGGTGGATGCGCTGGATTCCGTAGCAGCCCAGTTTGGGCGCCCAGAGGAACTTGCACAGGTTCCACGAGGTCTTGGCGAAATCTTCGTCGGCGTAGCGGCGCCCGGCCTCCAGCACGCCCACCCGGTAGCCCTTTTCGGTGAGGCGCAGCGCGCTGACGCTGCCCCCGAAACCCGAACCGATGATCAGAACGTCGTAATCCGGCTGCATTCCCGCAGTATGCCCCTCTTTACACGCGCCCTGTAACCGGCGGGTGCTTCGCGGCGAAGATAGACTAAGTTCATGACTAAGTCCACTGTGCTACGGGTCGGCGTCCACGAGGCGAAGACACGCATGTCGGAGCTGTTGCGACTGGTCGATAGCGGGCAGGAGATCGAGATTGCGCGCAGTGGCGAACCCGTGGCAAAGCTGGTGCCATTTCGCCCGCGCGAGATCCGGCGCTTGGGCATTGACCACGGCATATACACCGTGCCTGATGATTTCGACGCTCCGTTGCCAGACGATGTGCTGCAAAGCTTCCATCAGTGAAGCGTTTGCTGGTAGACACTCACGTCTGGCTGTGGATGCAGTCTGATCCCGGGCGGCTACGCGATGAAGCACGTGGCCTCGTTGCGGACGCCCGCAACGACGTTTTCCTCTCCGCCGCCAGCGCCTGGGAGATCGCGATCAAATACCGCCTCGGCAAACTCCTGTTGCCCGAAACCCCAGCCACGTACGTACCGGATCGAATGCGTCGTTCCGGAACATCTGCGCTACCGGTCGAACACGCTCACACGCTGCGCACCGCCGCGCTTCCAGACCATCACCGGGATCCGTTCGACCGCCTCATCGTCGCCCAGGCGCAGCTACTCAACCTGACCGTCGTGACCGCCGATGAGCAACTGTCCGCCTACGACGTCGCGCTCGTCGCGGCGTGACAACCTCAGCTACCGACCGTCAGGCCGACCTTCTGGAACTCCTTGAGGTCGCAGTAGCCGGCCTTGGCCATCGCCCGGCGCAGGCCCCCGACCAGGTTCAGGGTGCCGAACGGGTCGTCGGATGGGCCGTTGAGGACCCGCTCCAGCGGGGAGCGTTCGCCGACGGCGATCTGCAGCAGCGCGCCGCGCGGCAGCGACGGATGCGCGGCGGCCGACGGCCAGAACCAGCCCTCGCCCAGGGCTTCGGCGGCCTCGGCCAGCGGCGTACCCAGCACCACCGCATCAGCCCCGCAGGCGATCGCCTTGGCCAGCTCGCCGGAGGTGTGGATGTCGCCGTCGGCCAGCACATGCACGTAGCGCCCCCCGGTCTCGTCGAGGTATTCGCGGCGGGCCGCGGCGGCGTCGGCGATCGCGGTGGCCATCGGCACGCTGATGCCCAGCACCTCGTCGGTGGTGGTCACGCCCCGGGTGGCGCCGTAGCCGACGATGACCCCGGCCGCGCCGGTGCGCATCAGGTGCAGCGCGGTGCGGTGATCCTGGACACCGCCGGCCACGACGGGGACGTCGAGTTCGGAGATGAAGCTCTTCAGGTTCAGCGGTTCGCCGTCCCGGGCCACCCGTTCGGCCGAGACGATGGTGCCCTGGATCATCAGCAGATCGATACCGGCCTGCACCAGCACCGGCGTCAGGGCCTGGGCGTTCTGCGGGCTGACCCGCACCGCGGTGGTGACACCGGCCTCGCGAATGCGGGCCACCGCGGCGCCGAGCAGGTCGGGGTTCAGCGGGGCGGCGTGCAGTTCCTGCAGCAGCCGGATCGCCGCCGACGGTTCGGGCTCCTTGCTGGCGGCTTCGAGCAGTTGCGTGATCTTGGCCGGTACGTCGGAGTGCCGCCCGATCAGGCCTTCGCCGTTGAGCACGGCCAGGCCGCCGAGCCGGCCCAGCTCGATGGCGAACTCCGGGGACACCAGGGCATCGGTCGGGTGGGCCAGCACCGGGATCTCGAAGCGGTAGGCGTCGAGCTGCCAGGCGGTCGACACGTCCTGCGACGAGCGGGTGCGCCGCGACGGCACGATGTTGATTTCGCTGAGTTCGTAGGTACGACGGGCGTTGCGGCCCATGCCGATCTCGACCATGGCCAGTTCGCTGTTCACCGGGCGTAGTAGTTGGGCGCTTCGACGGTCATGGCGACGTCGTGCGGATGACTTTCCTTCAGGCCCGCGGCCGTGATCCGGACGAACTGCGCCTGCTGCAGCACCTCGATGGTGGCCGAGCCGGTGTAGCCCATCGCCGCGCGCAGGCCGCCGGTGAGCTGGTGAATCACCGAGCCCAGCGGGCCACGGAACGGCACCCGCCCCTCGATACCCTCGGGAACCAGCTTGTCCTCGGACAGCGCGTCGTCGGCGAAGTACCGGTCCTTGGAATAGGACTTGCCGCCGCCTCTACCCTGCATGGCACCCAGCGATCCCATGCCGCGGTAGCTTTTTGTACTGCTTGCCGTTGACGAAGATCAGCTCGCCGGGCGCCTCGGCGGTTCCCGCCAACAGCGAGCCCAGCATGGCGGTCGAGGCTCCCGCGGCCAACGCCTTGGCGATGTCGCCGGAATACTGCAGCCCGCCGTCGGCGATCACCGGCACACCCGCCGGAGCACACACCGCGACGGCTTCCAGGATCGCGGTGATCTGAGGGGCGCCGACACCGGCCACCACCCGGGTGGTGCAGATCGAGCCCGGACCGACACCCACCTTCACCGCGTCGGCGCCGGCGTCGACCAGAGCTGCGGCCGCCGCGCGGGGTGGCCACGTTGCCGCCGACCACCTCGACCCGGTCGCCGACCTCGAGCTTGAGCTTGTTCACCATGTCCAGGACCAGGCGGTTGTGCGCGTGCGCGGTGTCGACCACCAGCACGTCGACACCGGCGTCGACCAGCATCATGGCGCGTACCCAGGCGTCGCCGCCAACGCCCACGGCGGCCCCGACCAGCAGCCGCCCGTCGCTGTCCTTGGTGGCCAGCGGGTGTTGTTCGGTCTTGACGAAGTCCTTGACGGTGATCAGCCCGGTCAGCTTGCCGCGGCCGTCCACGATGGGCAGCTTCTCGATCTTGTTGCGGCGCAACAGGCCCAGCGCCGCCGAGGCGCTGACCCCCTCCTGAGCGGTGATCAGCGGCGACTTGGTCATCACTTCGGCGACGTGCTTGTTCTGGTCGACCTCGAAGCGCATGTCGCGGTTGGTAATGATGCCCACCAGTGCGCCGTCGTCGTCGACGACGGGCAGGCCGGAGATCCGGAACCGCGCGCACAGCGCGTCGACCTGGGCCAACGTGTTGTCCGGACGGCAGGTGACCGGGTCGGTGACCATGCCGGCTTCGGACCGCTTCACCATCTCGACCTGGCCGGCCTGCTCGGCGACCGGCAGGTTGCGGTGCAGCACACCCATGCCGCCGGAGCGGGCCATCGCGATGGCCATCCGCGACTCGGTGACGGTGTCCATCGCCGAGCTCACCAACGGCACCTTGAGCCGGATCTTCCGGGTTAGCTGACTTGAGGTGTCGGCCGTGGCGGGCACCACATCCGACGCCGCGGGCAGCAGCAGCACATCGTCGAAGGTCAGGCCGAGCATCGCGATCTTGTGCGGGTCGTCACCGCCGGTCGGCACCGGATTCTCGGCCAGGCCGCCTACCCGCACATAGGGGCTGCCGACCAGGTCGGAGCTGTCTTCGAGGCCGGACATGCCACGGGACATCGGCGAGGCCCTCCAATATGCCTGCTGGGTGGAAAGCCCATCCTATCGGCTCCCGGGGCTGCCGCAGTCACGACTTCGGCGTGGCGGCGGTCCGAACCCGCGCAGTCACGGCGTGCCTCGATAATTTCTGGCGTTATCACTACCCGGCTGCGTAGGCTGTGGGGGTGCGTGACCACCTTCCACCGGGTTTGCCACCCGACCCTTTCGCGGACGACCCGTTGGACCCGTCGGCGGCGCTGGAGGCCGTAGAGCCTGGTCAGCCGCTGGACCAGCAGGAGCGGATGGCCGTCGAGGCCGATCTGGCCGACTTGGCCGTGTATGAAGCGTTGTTGGCGCACAAGGGAATTCGCGGCCTCGTGGTGTGTTGCGACGAATGTCAGCAAGACCACTACCACGACTGGGACATGCTGCGCGCCAACCTGCTTCAACTACTGATCGACGGAACGGTCCGTCCGCACGAGCCGGCCTACGATCCCGAGCCGGACGCCTACGTCACCTGGGATTACTGCCGCGGCTACGCCGACGCGTCGCTCAACGAGGCGACCTCGGACGCCGACGGCTTCCGCCGCCACCTCTGATCTGAAGTCCGGTTAGTCAGGGCCTGTTCGGGAACGGAGTTCTCGGCGCCACCGGCCCCGTTGTTCGATCCCACAGCGCACCCGGCGGTGTCGACGACGCCGGCGCGCTCGGCCCGGCTGCCGGCGTGTTGGGCGTCGCCGACGGGCTGGGCTTGGGCTTTCCCTTCGATGACGTGGGCGGAGGCGAAGCAGGCGTAGTGGTCGTCGGCTTGGGCTTGGTGGTCGTTGTGGTCGGTGCCGGGCTGTGCGTGGTCGTCGCCGGCGGCGAAGACGCGGTGGTGCCCGGGTCCAGCGGCGGTGTCCACGAGTTCGCCGGCGCGGTGGCATTCGCGTCGCGCTTTTCCAGCTTGGTGTTCAGCTGGTTCACCTCCGCCAGCAGTCCCTGCTTGCGGCCGCGGTCGTTGACACCCTGCAAGGTGGTGGAGACCTCGGCCAGCTGATTCTGCGCCTGATCCCACTGACCCTGGGCGATCATCTGCTCGACCTTGGCCAGGTCCGCCTTGGCGGACAGCATGATCTGGTCGTCGTTGACTCTGGGCTCGTTGAACATCATCGCGTGCAGGCCGTAGAGCAGATCGCCGGGCTTCGCGTCGGCCACCACGGCACCGAAGCCGCTGAGTGCCAGCAGGGTTGCCGCCACCGAGCCGACCGCGGCCAGCCCGCGACCACCGCGCGGGCGGTGCGCCATCCCGTGGCGGAGCGCGTCTTCGGCCTCGTCCTGGGACACCAGCGCGCTGGCCGGTGGCCATCTCAGGTCGTCGCGCCAGTCGCCGAGCAGCTCGGCCAGCGCCTGGTCTTCGAAGGCCGGCAATCCTTCGGCGGCGCCGAGTCGGGTTTCGGTGCGGGCGGCCAGCGCGTCCAGCAGTAGGTCGGTCTGGGCGACCTCGTCGAGCGCGGGCTGGTCGCCGCGGGTGAAATCGGATCTGTGGTTACGCATAGTCACCTGCCGCGACGATTTCGTCCTTCAACCGTTGAAGGGCGCGGTGTTGAGCCACCCGGACAGCTCCGGTGGTACTTCCGACGGCTGCGGCGGTCTCCTCGGCACTCAGACCGACTACCACGCGCAGGATCAGGATCTCGCGTTGCTTGGCCGGGAGCGTCTCGAGCAGTTCGTTCATCCGGGTGACCGAGTCGGCCTCGATGGCCATCTGTTCCGGGCCGGCGTCGTAGGACCGGCGCTCGGGAACGGCCTCGGTGGGATAGGCCAGGTCCCGGCCGGCGGCGCGGTGCGCGTCGGCGACTTTGTGGGCTGCGATGCCGTACAGGAAGGCCAGGAACGGGCGTCCTCGGTCCCGGTAGCGCGGCAGCGCCGTTATGGTGGCCAAACACACCTCCTGTGCCACGTCATCTGCTGACAATCCACTCCGTTCGACGGTGCCGACGCGCGCTCGGCAGTACCGGACGACGATCGGACGGATGGTCTCCAGCACCTCCCGAAGTGCATTCCGGTCCCCTGCGGCGGCCTGGCCGACCACAGCGTCGAGACGTTCTCCCTGCATTGTCATCGACGGTGGTTTCTCCAAAGTCACGAACGGGACTCATCCCGGGCTAACTCGCTGGTCGGTAGTAACGGCAGGACAGAACTTCACGCGGTACGCCAGGCGCCACCGGCGCGTTGCACCTCACCTGCGCAAATATCCCTAATTTCGAGCAGTTCGGGCAGCCCCTGTGCTCCAACCGTGACGCTTCCGGTATCCATCAGCAAGCAAGCCAGCGCCCAGCGCAGAGGTGTCAATCCCAGCGGTTCGGCCGCCTGCAGGGCCTGTTGCGCGACGTCACGCGCCCGCTCGACATCCCCGGCTGCGCACAGCGCGGCCGCGAGTACGACGGCGCTCTTGATCCGGTGTCGCGCCGATCCGCCGGTCATGGTTGCCGCCCGCCCGACCGCGCCCTCGGCGCGCTGCACGGCGGTTCGCCCGTCGCCGCAAGCCATCGCCAGCTCCGCTGCGACCCAGCCGCGGCGCACGGCCAGGCGGTCTGCGGCCAGGGCCGACAGCTCGGCCTGATGCAGTGCCTCGTCCGCGCGGCCCAGCAACACCTGGGCGGCGGCGAAGCGGCCGACGCCCAACGCGTCGGCCGCCAGCCCGATCAACGCGTCGGCGCGGGCCTCGGGGTCGCTCCCGGCCAGCGCCAGCGCGCGGCCGTCCCAGCCGCGCGCCAAGGTGTGCCAGCCCAGCCGCCGCAGGAACGATCCGTGTGTGCTGTGTGCGAGCGAGGCCAGCCGACCGGATGTGGCTTGGCGGCGCAGCAGCGCCAGGTCGGCATAGGCGCTGGCGTACCGGCCCTGCCCGCCGGCGGCGACGGCGCGCAGCCACAACTGATCGGCGGTCGCGGCGGTGGGCAGCGGCCAGGTGGCGGGCGCGGCGCCGAAGGCGGCCCGGGTCAGCGTCGCGTCGATGGCCGCGAGGGGTTCAGTCACCGCGATAGCTCACCCCGGCCCGATCCACTGACGCAACTGCCACCGCGGCGGCGCCGCCAACCCATCCGCTCGTCCGGCACCATGACCCGGTCCCCGGGCCTGCCCCGGCCCGGAACTGGAACGAGTTTCACTCACCGTGATAGCTGCGGTCCCACCCGTAAAAAGTTTGTGCTTTCTGTGTTACCAGAATATTAATCGCCATGGCCGACGTGCCAATCACAACCCTGCGACAATATCCCTGTGAGCTGCCACGATAGGGTCTCTTTCCAGCTCGATTAGCACACCTACCCTTCACCGAAAGCGAGATAGATGAACGCAGAGTTAATTCTCCCAGAACCAGTCTGTTTTTAATCACATCAAGCGCCTATTGACGGAAATTCGTTAGCGCCCCTAGCGTCTACCTTGTTCGGTGTAGTCATCGGTGACGCCACTGCCAATTCAGTTGCACAACTCGCGTTTGTTTCGGGTCGGCCCCTTCGGTGGGGCGTGCAGAGAGGGAATCAGCAATGCCACAGCCGGAACAGCTACCTGGGCCCAACGCCGACATCTGGAACTGGCAGTTGCAGGGGTTGTGCCGAGGCGTCGACTCATCGATGTTCTTCCATCCCGACGGAGAGCGCGGCCGAGCCCGCATGCTTCGGGAGCAACGCGCCAAGGAGATGTGCCGGCGCTGCCCGGTAATCGACGAGTGCCGCACGCATGCGCTCGATGTCGGTGAGCCCTACGGAGTGTGGGGCGGCCTGTCGGAGTCCGAGCGCGAGTTGCTGCTCAAGGGCGCCATCGGTCGCGGCCGCGGTATCCGCCGCTCGGCCTGATTGCCGTTAGACGACGCAGGCCCGGGGTGCGTTTCGCCTCCGGGCCTGCGTTTGTTTGCTGGTCGGATGCGATCAGAGCAGGTGGGTGCGCAGGTGGGCCTGGGCGCTCGCGTGAAAAGCCCTCAGCATCTCCGATTTCGGAGCAAATAGTTCGGCCCCGTGGTACATCCCGGGAATCGTGACAAGCGTGCTGGTGACGCCGCTGGATTGCAGCCGCTGCGCGTAGTCGACGTCCTCGGTGTAGAACAGGTCGAGTTCTCCCACCCCGACCCAAGCCGGCGGCAGCCCGCTCAGATCCTGCCGGCGCGCGGGTGCCGCGTACTCCGGCGCGTCCGACATTCGCGGTTGGCGGCCCAGATAGCAGCTCCAGCCGAACCGATTCGCTTCCGGGGTCCACATGAACCGGCCCCGCCCGGCGTGATCGGTGCGCAGCGTGCTGCGGTCGTCGAGCATCGGGTACACCAGCACCTGCGCCCGCAGCGGGATTCCCTCGTCGTGGCTGCGCTGCGCGACGGCGGCGGCCAGGCCACCGCCCGCGCTGGCGCCCATCACGGCCAATCGCTGCGGGTCGATGCCCAACTCGGCGGCGTTGGTACGCAGCCACCGCAACACGGTCATGCAGTCGTCGAGTCCGGCCGGAAATGGGTGTTCGGGCGCCAGCCGGTAGTCGGGTGAGACGGTGACCACGCCGAGTTCCCGGGCCAGTCGCGCGGCGAAACCGACCTCCATCTCCGGCGAGCCCATGACATAGCCGCCACCGTGTATGTACAGCACGGCGGGCCGTGGCGCAGCGATATGGGTGGGCGTGACGATCAGCACCCGAACGGAGGGCTCACCGGCGCGGCGTTCGGTCACCGTCACGCCCGGTCCCGCGGGGCTGGGTATTCGCGAAGCGCGGCGAAACAACGGCAGCGACCAGGCATGCCCGATTCCAGGAACGAACGGCAGCAACGGATTTCGGAGCTCGGGCGCCACTTCGGCCAGGCTGTGGCGCGCGGCCGCGTATCGCCGGGCCGCCAGCGTGGCCGCCCCTGCCGCGGCAACGACGGCGAATCGCTTCGACGAGCCGACGAGCACCACGGCCCGATTAAAGCACGGGCGGCTGGTGCCGCGCCCCGGGCGCGGCGACCGTGATTCCCAAAGCTGCGGCGGCCTGACCGAGCCGAGTGTCGGAGGTGACGAGCGCGGCCAACGGCGCGGCACTCGACGCGACTTGAGCGGTAGCCAGATGCACCGCGTCCAGCGTGCACAGGCTTGCCTCGGGGTAGGACGCAGCGGTGGAACGAATCACGGGGTCGAGGTCGAACCGGTCCACCCTGGCGAGCACGGCGGGAACCGCCGGAAGGCCGTCGGGAGCCACCACGCGGAGCGCGCGGGGCAGCTCAATCTCCGCCAAAACCGATGTTATCCAAGGCATTTCAATGCGATCGTCGAGCCACTGCACCAGTCACCGACACTTCGCCCACGCCGATCATGTACTACAAAGTTGCTCTACCGCAGTCACACCAACTGGGCGCGCCGGCGCACGAGGTAGGCCTTCTCGGCCGGGTTGTCGACGAGCATCAACGCTGCGTCGTAGGCGGCGCGCGCTTCGCTGGACCGCCCGAGGCGCCGCAGCAGCTCGGCGCGGGTGACGTGAAATGCGTGATAGCGCTTCATGTTTGCCCGCGGCAACTTCTCGACCCGCGCTAAGGCGACCTCGGGCCCGTCAAGTTCGGCAATCGCGACCGCGTAGTTGAGCTCAGCGACCGGTCCTGGGTCGATCACCAGCAGCTGTCGGTACAGCGCGGCGATCTGGGACCAGTCGGTGTCAGCTGCGCTCGGCGCGTCGGTGTGTACCGCGTTGACCGCGGCGAGCAATTGGTAGCGACCGGGACGGTTGATCGCCAGGCAGTTGCGGACCAGGGCGTGCCCTTCGGACACAAGTGCCCGATCCCACGCACCTCGATGCTGTTCGGGCAGCGGCACCAACTCACCGTCGGCGATCCGGCTCGACCGCCGAGCCTGCGTGAGCAACATCAGAGCGAGCAAGCCCGTCGCCTCCGGACAGTCGGGCAGCAACCCGCACAGCATTCGGCCCAGCCGGATGGCCTCGGTGGCGAGGTCGTCGCGCACCGCCACGCCGGAGGTCGCCAGATATCCCTCGTTGAAAACCAGATAGATCACCGCCAGCACCCCGGCGACCCGATCCGGCAGGTCTTCGGCGGCGGGTACCCGGTACGGAATACGCGCGGCGGCAATCTTTTTCTTGGCACGGTGGATCCGCTGCGCCATCGTTGTCTCCGACACCAGGAATGCCGCGGCAATCTCGGCGACCGAAAGGCCGCCGAGCAGGCGCAGCGTCAGCGCCACCCGTGCCTCGATCGCCAGCGCCGGGTGACAGCAGGTGAAGATCAGCCGCAGCCGATCGTCGGCTATGCCGCCCGTGGCTTCGTGCGCCGGTTCATCGCGAATCATGTTGGCTGCCAGATGTTTTGACGTTCGCTGTGATTCGCGGCGGATCAGGTCGATCGCCTTGTTGGCCGCGACTGTGATAAGCCACCCGGCCGGGTTCGGCGGTACCCCGTCCCGCGGCCACCGTTGCAGAGCAACCAGCAGCGCCTCGCTGGCCGCCTCCTCGGCGACGTCGACGTCGCCGAATCGACGGACCAACGAGGCGATCACCCGTCCGTACTGGTCGCGATAAACCCGCTCGATCGCGTCCACGTGTTTGCCCAACCTGCCTGCCCTAAGGGGCGTCCCCGAACGGCCGCACCTCGACGCGGCCCTGACAGGCTTTGGACCCTTGTTTCGCCCAGTCCAGCGCGGCATCGAGGTCGGCGGCTTCAATGATCCAGAACCCGCCGAGATATTCCTTGGATTCGGTGTACGGGCCGTCGGTGATCACGGGTGTGTCGCCGGTGTTATCGACCACGGTGGTCACCTCGCGAGGCATCAAACCACCGGCGAACACCCAGGCGCCGGCCGTCTGCAGCTTCTCGTTGAACGCGTCGACGGCGTCGAAAATCGGCTGCGTCTGCTCGGGCGTCATCTCGGCCATCGCGGCGGCCTCCGCGGTGTCGTGGTTGACGGCCAGAAAGTACTGCGGCATCTCTTGCTCCCTGCGCTACGCGGGCGCGCCGGATGGCTGCCCGTCATGATATCTACGAAGACGACGTCCTCGTTATGACACCGGCAGCCGGGAAAATTCATCGAAATCGGTAGCCGAGACGCCGTCGCGCTGGACGGCGCAGGTCAGATCGCTGCCTAGCCGGAATGCGGCGGAAGGTTGTAGGCGAACGATTTCTGCTGGCGCTGCTTCATCTTCTGCAGGCACTGGTGATGCTTGCGTGCGTGGTATGCCAGCGGAAAGTAGGTCAGCCGGTCTGGCAGCACCCGGTAGGCGGTGCGGATCACCGTGTAGGCCCGCACCAGCTGGCGTTCCTCCTTGGCGCTCCAGGTGACGCCGAGCTTTTCGCGAAGACGCGGATCCAGGAGCCCGACGACGGACAGGTAGTTGAGCCGGATCGAGGGCCGCACCGCGGCCCGGGCCAGCGGGGCCAGCTGTTTCGGGAAGGACGGCGGCAGCTCGACCTTGCGGGTCTGCATGTCGTGCATCAACTGCAGCGCCTGCGGCGTGCCTTGCAGCTTGTCCAGCATCGCTTCGAAGTAGTCGGCCATCTCCTGCTGCGACTCGGGGTATCCGCGCATCGGCACGTGCAGCAGCCGGGCCAGCCGGCGATTGTCACGCAGCAGCTCCTGCTTCTCGACCTCGGTGAATTCCCGGCCGATCAGCAACCGGCCGGCCTGCGCGTTGACGATGTAGCCGGTGGCGATCACCCATTGGTACGCCTCGGGGTTCAGCGCGCTGATCTGTTTTCCGGTCTCGGCGCTTTTCATTTTGATCGGCTGGTGCATCGCACGGACCCGGTCACCCTCGGCAGCGGCCTCGGTTCCACCGTAGGTCCAGCGCAGCACCGAGTCGACGGAACGTATCGCACGTCCACCCGGGTCACCGTGGAACGCCGCGGAGTAGCGGCCGGTGATCTCGGCGATCACCGGGTGCATCGCCTGCATCATGAATGCTGCGCCCTCGAGGATGAGGAATGTCCAGTGTCCGGTGTGTTCGGCGGTCAGCGAATCCGGCGGCACGAGTTCGATTCCCCCGGAATCCTCGGCCTGCCGGTGGACTTCGAGGTTGGTGGCGGTCATCGGTTCCCTCCCGTCGAACTGATGACCCGACGCTAATATGACCGTCAGGTCGCATTCAAGTCGCGTCAGGAGTACCCAGTGAGCGCAACAAAGCCCAGTTCAGGCCGCCGCAAGGCACCACAGCAGGCCCGTTCCCGCGAGATGGTCGCAAAAATTGTGTTGGCCACGGTGTCGTTGCTGCACGAGTACCCGCCCGAGCAGCTCACCACCAATCTGATCGCCGAGAAGGCAGACATCAGCAAGGGGTCGATCTATCAGTACTTCGCGAACAAGGAACAGATGATCGATGCCGCGATCGAGCAACTCGCCGCCGATCAGGCGCCCGGCATCGAGGCCCGGCTCCGGGCGATCACCCTCGACCAGCCGGAACCGGCGATGGAAGCATCGATCGACATCCTCATCGACGTCACGATCGCCAACCGCCGGTTGATTCGCTACCTGGCCGAGCGGCCCGATCACGTCCGGACCTTCGACAACATCTCGGGCCTCAACGCCACGTTGCTGGCGATGTCCACCCTGCACATGAACCACTACCGCAGCCAGTACCGCAGCGAACTGAGTCCGAGCGCATTGGCGTGGTTGTTCTTCAACATGGCGGTGGCGACGACCCTGCGCTATATCGAGTCCGACGATCCCATCAGCCTCGACGAACTGCGCACCGGGCTGAAACTCGCCTCCGCCGGCTTCCTCATCGGCAATCGAGACTAGCCCCGCGGTTGCGGATTACTCGCCGCCGGTGATCCAGTTTGTGGCCTGCTCGGACTCACCACCGGCGAAGTGGCGGATCTGCGCCGCGACGAAGTGCGAGCCCAGATGCTGAGCGAGATCGCCCATGTGCGAGTCGGTGACGATGGCGATCTTCTTGACGTGCCGGTGATGGTCGCGCACGAATCGGATGTGGTTCACCAGTGCCCCGAAGCTGTCCCAGCCCGGAAAGTGCTTCGCCTCGATGATGAGGCCGGCCAATGCGCCGCCCGCCTCGATCTCGGGGTCCACGACCTTAGCGAGTTCGGCGAAATCGCTTTTGTCGAGCGATGATTCGGGCGAAACGTGCAGTATCGAATTGGCTTTGTCCAATTGGTAATCGATCATGTCGGCTCCTCGACTCGTGACCTGATCACCATCCTCGGCGTGGCGTGGACCGATCGTCAGCGGGACAAGGTAACCAACGGGCAGGGTCTTTGGTCACGCCGGATCAAGACGCGGGCCGTTGGGCATGCGGCGATCCTCGCGGCAGCCCGCGAGGTATTCGCCGAGCCCGCGGTCGCCGACGATGTCGACGAGCAAGGAGATTTGTTGGGCGCCTTGTTGATTGGCGAGACATTCAGTCGCCATGGCCGACGGGAAACTCGCCGCTATGTCACCCGGCGAGCTGATCGAGATGCCGGCATGGCAAGTTGCGATCAGATTGTAAGTAATTGCGGCACGCGGTAAATCGCGTGGTCAGATCGGGTGCGGGAGTTGACGGGTGGGTTATCGCGGTTAGGCCTGACGGGGATGGTCCGCGCTACCGTTTTCCCGTCTCGATGACAGACAAGTTTTGACTACCTCGGGAGTGAGCCAGATGTCCGTTATCGCCGCCACCGCAACAACCGATACCGCTGACGGGGCCACCGTCGCTGGTGTGCTTACCGTGGCTGATCGTGTGGCCGACCAACTACGGGAGACCGCCGCCGAGCGGGACAGGGCCAACGGCACCCCGCGAGCCGAGATCGAACTGCTGCGCAGCAACGATCTGCTGCAGGTGCAGGAACCGATCGAGTACGGCGGATCCGGCTTCACCTACGCCCAAGCGGCCCAGGTCACCCGCCGCATCGCCCGCGGCGACACCTCGATCGCCCACCTGATCGGCTACCACTACGCGCAGACTCGGATCGCCGGGCTGTTCGGCACGCCCGTCCAGGCCGACGCGTTGTCGCGCCGCAATGCGGCCGAGAAGCTGTTCTGGGGTGGTATCCAAAACCCGCGCGGCGGATCCGATCTCGTGCTCACTCGCGACGGTGACGGGTTCCGGCTCAACGGGCACCGGACGTTCGCCAGCGGCGCCAGCACCGGAGACCAGCTGTCGGTGACCGCGGCATTGGACGGCGAACTGGTATTCCTGTCGCTGGACGTCCGAGGCGGCCGCCAGGGCTTCACATTCCTCAACGATTGGGACAACATCGGGCAGCGCCTGACCGACTCGGGCGGCGTGCGCATCGATAATGCGCGCATTGAACACGACGAAGTCCTCGGCGAGGAACCGTTTGTCGGCGCGACGCCCAGCCCGTACCAGACCCTGGTCACGCCGCATTGGCAGTTGGCATTCGCCAACTTCTATATCGGCACCGCCGAGGGCGCGCTGTCCGAGGCGCTGGACTGGACCCACCGATACGCCTCGCCCTGGGAATCTTCCGGTGTCGACAAAGCCACTGACGACCCCTACATCCTGCGTACGGTCGGCGAGCTGACCAGCCAGGTGCACGCCGCGGCGCTGCTCACCGACCGGGCCGGTGATGCGCTGCAGACGGCGTTGGCGGTGGGCCCCGCGCTGACCGAGGACCAGCGGGCCGAGGCGGCGGTGGCGGTCTACGAGGCCAAATATTTCACCACGACGGTGTCGCTGGAAACGGTCAGTAGGTTGTTCGAAATCCAGGGTGCGCGCGCCACGTCCAGTCGTTACGGGTTCGACCGGCACTGGCGCAACCTGCGCACCCACACCCTGCACGACCCGGTGGCCTATAAGGCGCGCGAGGTGGGCGACTGGGTCGTCAATCGCCGCCGGCCCGAGTTCTCGCTCTACCGCTGAGGTCCCCCATGCCGACCGACCCGACCACCACGCCGCTGCGCTTCGCCTACTGGGTGCCCAACGTCAGCGGCGGCCTGGTGACGTCGACCATCGAGCAACGCACCGACTGGAGTTACGACTACAACGTCGAGCTGGCCCGGCTGGCTGAGAACACCGGCTTCGACTACGCCCTCACCCAGGTCCGCTACACCGCCAGCTATGGTGCCGAATACCAGCACGAGTCAACCAGTTTCAGTTTGGCGCTGCTGCTGGCCACCCGGCGACTGAAGGTGATCGCCGCGGTACACCCGGGGCTGTGGCAGCCCGGGGTGCTGGCCAAGTGGGCGGCCACCGCCGACCACCTCTCGGGTGGTCGGGTCGCCGTCAACATCGTCAGCGGCTGGTTCAAACACGAGTTCACCGGGCTGGGTGAGCCGTGGCTCGAACACGACGAGCGCTACCGTCGTAGCGCCGAATTCATACAGGCTCTGAAGGCACTGTGGACGCAGGATCGGGCCAACCTGGCCGGCGATTTCTATCGGCTGCGCGACTTCAGCATGCAGCCCAAGCCCGTCTCGCTGCCCGGCCGACTGCATCCGGAGATCTTTCAGGGCGGCAACTCCACCGCGGCCCGTGGCAACGGCGGGCGCTATGCCGATTGGTATTTCTCCAATGGGAAGGACTTTGACGGCGTGGCCGAGCAGATCGGGGAGTTGCGCGAGATCGCGGCGTTGGCAGGACGTTCCGAAGCTCCCCGATTCGGCCTCAACGGGTTCGTCATCGTGCGCGACACCGAGGCCGAAGCGCGCGAAGTTCTACGAGAGATCGTCGCCAAAGCCGATGTGACCGCCGTAGCGGGATTCGCGAACGCGGTGCGCCAAGCCGGCGCAGCCACCGCCGACCACCGCGGCATGTGGGCCGATTCGAGTTTCGAGGACCTGGTGCAGTACAACGATGGCTTCCGTACCCAGCTGATCGGCACCGCCGAGCAAGTCGCTGAACGCATCGTCGCCTACCGCAAACTGGGCGTCGACCTGATCCTGACCGGATTCCTGCACTTCCAGGAAGAACTTGAGGCATTTGGCGAGAAGGTGTTGCCGCTCGTCCGGGAATTGGAGGTGGCTGCAGGCCTCGACCCTGCCGCGGTGCCGGCGGCGCCGGTGGCTACGGCGTCACCGTGACCGCCACACGTCCGACGTCGGCCTTGGCTGAGAGCTTCAGCGACAAGCTTTTGTCATGTTGTAGGTGCCCGATACGCGAAACACCCCCGGCCCTGAGACCGGGGGTGTTTTCGCGAGCGCTTACTCAGTGGTGGTGGTGACCATGGCCGTGGTCATCCGCGGCCTCGGCCGGCTTGTCGACGACCGCCGTTTCCGTGGTCAGCACCATCCGCGCCACCGAGGAGGCGTTGAGCACCGCCGAGCGGGTCACCTTGACCGGGTCGACGATCCCGTCGGCGGCCAGGTCACCGTAGGTGCGGCTGGCCGCGTTGAGGCCGTGCCCGGTGGGCAGCTCGCTGACCTTGTTGACCGCGACCGCGCCGTCGAGCCCGGCGTTGGTGGCAATCCAGTACAGCGGCGCGGCCAGCGCGTCGGAGAACACGTCGACACCCAACTGCTCGTCGCCGCTGAGCCCCTCGCGCAGCGACTTCAGCACGTGCCGGGCCTGGATCAGCGCGGAGCCACCGCCGGAGACGATGCCTTCCTCGACCGCGGCCTTGGCCGCCGCCACCGCGTCCTCGACGCTTTCCTTGCGCTCCTTGAGCGCGGTCTCGGTGGCGGCCCCCACCTTCACGACCGCCACACCGCCGGCCAGCTTGGCCAACCGCTCGCTGAGCTTCTCCCGGTCCCACTCGGAGTCGCTGGCCTCGATCTCGGCCCGCAGTTGCTTGACCCGGTTGGCGACCGCGTCCTTGGACCCGCCGCCGTCGACGATGATGGTGTCGTCCTTGCTGACCACCACCCGCCGGGCGGTGCCCAGCACGTCGAGGCCCGCCTCACGCAGCACCAGCCCGGTGTCGGGGTTGATCACCTCGGCGCCGGTCACGATCGCCAGGTCCTGCAGGAACGCCTTGCGGCGGTCGCCGAAGAACGGCGCCTTGACCGCCACGGCCTTCAGCGTCTTGCGGATGGAGTTGACCACCAGCGTGGCCAGCGCCTCACCCTCGACGTCCTCGGCGACGATCAACAGCGGCTTACCCGCCTCGGCCACCTTCTCCAGCAGCGGCAGCAGGTCGGGCAACGAGCTGATCTTGTCCTGGTGCAACAGGATCAGCGGGTCTTCCAGCACGGCCTCCTGGGCGTCGAAGTCGGTGACGAAGTACGCCGACAGGAAGCCCTTGTCGAAGCCGACGCCCTCGGTGAATTCCAGCTCGGTGTTCAGCGTGGACGATTCCTCGACACTGACCACACCGTCGGCGCCGACCTTGGTCATCGCCTCACCGACCAGTTCGCCGATCTGCTCGTCGCGCGAGGACACGGTCGCCACCTGAGCGATCGCGTCCTTGCCCGACACCGGGGTGGCCGCGGCCAGCAGCGCCTCGGACACCGCGTCGGCGGCCTTGCTGATGCCCGAGCCCAGGGCGATCGGGTTGGCGCCGGCGGCAACCAGCCGCAGGCCGCCCTTGACCAGCGCCTGGGCCAGCACCGTCGCGGTGGTGGTGCCGTCGCCGGCGACGTCGTTGGTCTTGGTGGCCACCGACTTCACCAGCTGGGCGCCCAGGTTTTCGAACGGGTCTTCCAGGTCGATCTCCCTGGCGACGGTGACGCCGTCGTTGGTCACCTGCGGCCCGCCGAACGCCTTGGCCAGCACCACGTGCCGGCCGCCGGGTCCCAGCGTCACCTTGACCGCGTCGGCGAGCTTGTTCACGCCCGCCTCCATGGCACGACGCGCGGTCGCGTCGAACTCGATAAGTTTGCTCATTCAGGGTCCTTCCGGGCACATTGGTCTTCAGCCTTGCGTCCCAACGCATGCCGCCCCGGAAACCGCCCGTGCCTGAGCACGGGGATCCCCGGGGCGGACACGGTGTCTTACTTGTTGACGACAGCCAGCACGTCGCGTGCCGACAGGATCAGGTATTCCTCGCCGCCGTACTTGATTTCGGTGCCGCCGTACTTGCTGTAGATGACGGTGTCACCCTCGGAGACGTCGAGCGGAATCCGCTTCTCGCCGTCCTCGTCCCAACGCCCGGGACCGACTGCGACGACGGTGCCCTCCTGGGGCTTCTCCTTGGCGGTGTCAGGAATGACCAGACCGGACGCGGTCGTGGTCTCGGCCTCGTTGGCCTGTACGAGAATCTTGTCCTCGAGTGGCTTGATGTTCACCTTCGCCACGATTGGAGCCCTCCACTAGTTGAATCGGGTCCGAGGCGTGCGCCCCGACCGGAGTTGGCGGCCGGTCCGGGGAGTGCCCGAACCGTCCGAATTACCAGGTGATTCGGCCTTCGTCCGTTGTCCTTGCGCCGTCGTCGCGGGTGCCGGCACAGGGGCTGTCCGATTGCCACCTAGCACTCTATACATGAGAGTGCTAGCACTCAAGGGCGGGCCGGTGCTTCTTTCGGGTGGTGTCGTTCGCCGTTGGCGAAAGCACCCGCCAGCTGCGCGCGAAGGGCGACTCGATGCGCACTCAACTTCACATCGTGCACACAGCCGACGATGGATAATCAAGAAGGTGCACGCTGGAATCCTTCGCGCGAAGCGTATCGAGTTCGGCACAGCTGTCGCTGCGGCCCTCCTGGTGGCATTCATCGGAGCCGCAGGGACGGCCCACGCCGATCCGAACGGCCAGATGTACGGCGACCCGCAAACAGCCGCCGCCTACTGGCGCTACCAGCACCAGCAAGACTGTGGCCTGATGGCTGTGGCCGACGTGGTCGGCCAGCTCACCGGCCGCGAGCCAAGTCAGCTCGGCATCGAATTGCGCGGCATCTTCACTCCCAGCCAATCCCACCGCGGCGGTGTCTACTCCTTCGACGGCACGTCACCGCAGGACATGGTGCTGCTGCTGCAGCACTACGGCATCCAGTCCCAGCTGACGACCGGCAACACGATGCAGGGCATCGAGGCCGACCTGGCCGGCGGACACAAGGTCATCGCGGCGCTCAACGCCGAAACCATTTGGAACTATCCCGCCGGTCAGGGGCAACGCACCGCAGCCGACCACGCCGTCGTCGTCACCGGGGTGGACACCGCCAAAAACGTCGTCCACCTCAACGACAGCGGCACTCCGAACGGCCGCAACGAGGTGATCCCGATGACCACGTTCACCCGAGCCTGGTCGACCGGCGACAACCTGCTGATCGTCACCCAGCAAACCGGTTACGGCACGGTCGCGCGGACGCCCCGCATCTGAGCGCTCACAGAATCTGGCCCAGCAAGACGGGCATTCCCGGGTCGCTGGGCGCATCCAGCGGCGACGGCGGCGCCCCCGCAGCCACCAGATGCGCCGCGAACGCCGCGATCATCGCCCCGTTGTCGGTACAGAGCCGGGGCCGCGGGATCCGCAGCGTCAAACCGGCGTCGGCGCAGCGCTCGGTGGCCAGTTCCCGAACTCGTGAGTTGGCGGCCACTCCCCCGGCGATCAGCAGCGTCGACACTTCGAGCTCGCCCGCCGCACGCACCGCTTTGCGGGTCAGCACGTCGGCGACGGCCTCCTGGAACCCGGCTGCTACGTCGGCGGCCACAAAGTCGGGATTGGACTCGACATATCGCGCGACCGCCGTCTTGAGGCCCGAGAAGCTGAACGCATAGGGGTCATCACGCGGTCCGGTCATGCCGCGCGGAAATACGACGGCGTCCCGGTCACCCGTCCGGGCCAGTTCGTCGAGCACCCGACCCCCCGGATAGCCCAGGCCCAGCAGCCGCGCCACCTTGTCGTAGGCCTCGCCGGCCGCGTCGTCGACCGTGCTGCCCAGTTCGACGATCGGCTCGCCCAGGGACCGCACGTGCAGCAGGTGGGTGTGCCCGCCGGACACCAGCAGCGCGACGCACTCGGGCAGCGGCCCCTGCTCGTAGACGTCGGCGGCCAGGTGCCCGCCCAGGTGGTTGACGGCGTAGAACGGCACCCCCCAGGCCGCCGAGTAGGCCTTGGCCGCAGCAACTCCCACCAACAGCGCGCCGGCCAGCCCGGGCCCTATCGTCGCCGCGACGATATCGGGCTTGGCCAAGCCGGCTGTCTCGAGCGCGCGGCGCATCGCCGGTCCGAGAGCCTCCAGATGCGCCCGGGAGGCGATCTCGGGCACTACCCCGCCGAACCGCACATGCTCGTCGACGCTGGAGGCGACCTCGTCGGCCAGCAACTCCACGGTGCCGTCGGGACCCAGCCGCGCGATGCCGACTCCTGTTTCGTCACAGGAGGATTCGATGGCCAGGATCGTCGTCATCTAGAGAGCCTCCCTGCGCATGGTGTAGGCGTCGGCGCCGCTGACCCGGTAGTACCGCTTGCGCAGCCCGACCTGTTCGAACCCCACACTGCGATACAACCCGATCGCGGGCTCGTTGTCAGTGCGGACCTCCAGATAGACCACGCCGCCCTCGGCGAAGGCGAGCAGCTCGTCAAGCAGCCTGCGGCCGATTCCCTGCCCCTGAAACGCCGGGTCCACCCCGATGGTGTGCACCTCGTACTCGAAGGGCGGCACGCGGCCCAGCCGGGTGATGCCGGCGTAGCCGACCAGCGTCTCGCCGCTGCGCGCGGCGACGTAGTGGTTGGTCTTGCTGGCCAGCTCCCGCTCGAACGCCACAGCCGGCCAGGGGTCGTCGCCCTCGAACAGCAGCGCCTCCAGCTCGGCGCAGCGACGTGCGTCCGCACGGGTCAACGGTCCCAGCACGACGTCCGTCATGCTCGCGCCGCCGGGGGTTTGGCATCCGGACGGCGCAGGTACAGCGGTACCAGCCGAGCCGGCTCCGCCGACCAGTCATCCACCGCGCGCACCAGCCCGGCCGGTGTCGGGTAGACCGGCTCGATGACCGGCAGTCCGAACAGTGCGGCGTGCTCCGGGGAACCGGCCACTGCCACCGACGGCCCTGGGTCGACGTCGGCCGCGGCACCCACCGCGGGCCCGTTAGTCCGGACGCCGTCGCGGTAGCGCGCCCAGTAAACCTCGCGGCGGCGGGCGTCGGTGACCACCAGCGTCTCGCCGGTGGTGAGCACGCCGATGGCGTCCAGGCTGCACACCCCGTGCACGGGGACGCCCAGGGCGTGCCCGTAGGCGGCGGCGGTGGCCATGCCAACGCGCAGCCCGGTGAACGGGCCGGGACCGCAACCCACTACAACGGCGTCCAAGTCGCTCATGGCCAGTCCCGTATCGGCAAGTGCCGCAACCACATTCGGCGTCAGCCGCTCGGCGTGCGCGCGGGGGTCGACGGTCACCCGCTCGGCCAGGACGTGGAAGCCGGCGTGCTCGATCCGCACCAGCCCGGCAGTGACGGCGGGAGTGGAGGTGTCCAGAGCCAGAATCGTCATGGCATCATCTCGGCCAGCGCGATGTGCCCTTCGAAGCCAAGCGTTTTCGCCGTGTCACGATAACGATCCCGGAAGCCTCGGTACGCCTCGGCGTCGCCGTGCGCGGCCGCCAGCAGCGCCCGCAGGCGCAACAGCGGGACCTCGAACAAAACGAATCCCGGATCGGTCGGCTCGGCCGCCAGCCGCTCGATCGTGGCTTGTGCCTCCTGGACGTCGGCGCTGGTGCCGCGCTGCAGCAGCGCTTCCACCAGGACCCGGACAGCCTCCCCGAGGGACAGCGCGTCGCCCGCGTCGAACGTGTAGTCCACGACTGCGCGTGCCAGCTCGATGGCGCCCTCGACGTCGCCGTTTCGGGCTTTCTCCTTGGCAATCTCGGTGTCGACGGTTCGCACCACCTTCGTCGCGTACCCATGCCGCACGTTGGCTTCCCGAAACTGGGCAAGCAGCGCGAACCCCGCCGCACGTTGCGAACCCCCCTGATTGATCAGGAAAAGCCCCCGGCTCACCCGGGCGCCATCCACCACGAAGTCGTCGCCGGAATGCTCGGCCCACTTCATCGCTTCGGCGGTGTCCCGGTCAGCCGCCGCGTCGGGGAGTAACACCCCCGCGTGCACGGCGAAGCGGTACTTGAACACCACCGGGATGATCAGCAACGCCGGTTCGACGTCGCGGGCCACCGCGACCGCCTGGTCGAGGTCATCCCGCCAGCCCGCGAGGCCAAGGCAATATCGGCAGCAGCCACGCACCAGGATGGCCATCGCCAACGGCGACCCGATGGGGCCCAGAGCGCCCTTGGTGGCGTCGCCGCCGGCCAGGTCGATGACACGCTGCGCCATGCGCAGACCTTCGGCGGGCCGACCGGCCTGCCACATCGGATTGCTCGCGAAGGTCAGGATCGCCAGCGGCGGATCGACGATCGACTCCAGTAGCCGGCTGCAATCGGACGCAAGCCGCGCCGCTTCCCGGTAACAGTTGTGGAAGATCAGGGTCGTCATCAAGCCGGCCATCCCGATCGCCTCCGAGGTGGTGTCGCCGGCGGCGCGGCAGAGGTCGCGCAGTTCGTCGAAGCCGGTGTCGGCGACGCTGCCGGCGACGCGAGCGGTGTTCAGGCACAGCAGAGTCCGCGGGGCGATGCGCATCGACGCCCGGCCCGGGGCATCGTCGGGCAACCGGTCGGCGACCGCTCGCGCGCGCAACCAGCTGGTGCGAGCCGCCCGGATATCGCGGGATTGCGCCCACGCTCCGGCGCGCATCAGCCAGCCGAAAGCGGCGGGCAGGTCATCGGCGGCCTCGAAGTGCCCGGCGATCAGCGCCGCGTTCTCGTCCAGCGAATCGGGGTGGCGTTCTGCGATCGCGGTTGCCAGCCTGCGGTGCAGTTCGGCGCGGTCGGACTTCAGCTGCGTCTGGTAGGCCACGGCCCGAATCAGCGGGTGGTGGAAGGCGTATTCGACGGTCGGGGCGAAACGCACCTGGTCGACGAGCTCGGCTGCGACCAACTCCGCCAGCTCGGTCTCGCCGGGTAGCAACGCCAACTGCTCTGCATCGAACCGCATGCCGATCACCGCGGCGGCGTTCAGCGTCTGCTTGGCGGCTGGGCCCAGCCGGTCGATGCGGGCGGCGATGGTGGCCTGCAGGGTCGCGGGCACACCCGCATCGGCGTGCTCCACCTGGCAGACGTACCGTCCGCGGGTGCCGGTCAGCACACCACGTTCGGCCAGATCGCGCACCATCTCCTCGACGAAAAACGGGTTGCCGGCGGCCCGCTCGGCAATCATGGTGGCCATCTCGTCGACCGACGGGCTCGGCCCCAGCTGATCCCTGACCAGTGCCGCGGTCTCCGGCTCGCCCAGCGGTGCCAGAGCGATGTGCTGCGCCTCGGGGAGCCGGCTCAATACGCCGCGATATTCGGGGCGGTAGGTGACCAGCACCAGCAAGTGCGTCTGGGGAATCACCGCGAAAAAAGTCGGCGAGCAGGGACTCGCTGACCCCGTCGATCCAGTGCACGTCTTCGACGACGAAGACGGCGGGGGTATGCCGGGTCAGCGACGCGGCATTGACCAGCGCGGTCAACCGCCGTCGCCGAGCATCCGGATCGACCTTGGCCAGCCCCACCTCCGGGTCGGCGATGCCCAGCAAGTCCTCCAACAGCAGCACATCCGCGGCGGCCGCGTCGGGTACCAGTGCCCGGACTCGGGTCCGGGCGGCCGCATCGTCGAGGCCGTTGATGCCGGTGGCGGTGCGCAGCAACCGCGCCACGACCCAGAACGGGATGTCGCTCGCGTGCGCGTCGCAGCAGGTGGTGAACACCTCGACCCCGCGGGTCGCTGCCGCCGCGCTCACCTCGCGCGTCAGGCGGCTCTTGCCGATGCCCGCTGACCCCACTATGCCGACGACCGCGCCCGTCCCGTGGATGGCCCGGTCCAACAATGCCGCGAACTGCGCCATCTCCGAGCGCCGGCCGACCAGTTTCGACTCAGTACGCCGCGCGGCCAGTGGCTCGTCACGGATGCCCAGCAGCTGGTGGGCGGGCACCGGCTGCCTGGCGCGCTTGATCCGAACGTGTTCGAGTTCGCCCACCCAGGCCGTGCCCGCCACCAGTCGCGCCGTCGACGCGCTCAGCATCACCGCACCCGGCGGGGCCACCGACTCCATCCGCTGCGCAACACCTACCTGCTCACCGACGGCGGCATAGCCGAACCGCCCTGCGCCGATCCCACCGGCGACCACCTCACCGGAGTTCACACCCACCCGCAGCTGCAATTTCACTCCGTCCCGCTCGTGCACGCTGACGGCGAGCCGCTCGACCTCCCGCTGGATGTCCAGGGCGGCCCGACAGGCTCGAATGGCGTGGTCTTCCAAAGCCACCGGCGCCCCGAACACCGCCATGATCCCGTCGCCGGTCCACTGGGCCACAGTGCTGCCGTATCGCTGCACCACCGCCGCACAACGGTCGGCGAGTTCGGCCATGATTTCGCGTAGCCGCTCCGGTCCGACGACGCCCGCGATATCCATCCAGCGCACGACGTCGGCGAACAGCACGGTCACCTGCTTGTACTCGGCCGGGGGCGAGGCGATCGCGACCGCCACCCCACACCTGTTGCAGTACTTCGAGCGCGGCGGCAGGTCTGATCCGCACGACGCGCACGTCACGGCGGCTTGCGTCATGTCCCGCGGCAGACTGCTGTCGTTCACGGCTCTATCGTGTCACCGTTGGCCGACGCCAGATGAGCGTCGGCGCCTCCGCTGATCGGACGTAGGCTTTTCAGGTGCGATTGCGGTGGCCGTTGGTTGGCCGCTCGGAGGAGATGGCAGCCATC
Organism: Mycobacterium kiyosense; assembly: GCA_021654635.1. Classification (NCBI taxonomy): domain Bacteria; kingdom Bacillati; phylum Actinomycetota; class Actinomycetes; order Mycobacteriales; family Mycobacteriaceae; genus Mycobacterium; species Mycobacterium kiyosense. Next base: position 1,150,692 of record AP025179.1, on the reverse strand, counting down.
CAGGCCGCCCTCTCGGGTCCGGATGCGTCCGGGATCGTCGTGCACGCGGCGGCGGGTGTGGGTAAGAGCCGGCTTGCCCGCGACGCCTTGGCCGTTGCCGAAGCGCGTGGATGCCAAGGCCGATGGACGGTCGGCACCTCTTCGGCTCGGGCGATTCCGCTGGGCGCTTTCACCACGTGGGCCCCGTCCGGTGTCACCGACACCATGCAATTGATCCGCGGGGTGATCGACTCGCTGACCACCGCGGCCAGCGATACCGCAACGGTGGTGCTGTGCGTCGACGACGTCCATCTGCTCGATGATCTGTCGATCTTCGTGGTGCACCAGATCGTCCAGCGCGGCACGGCCAAAGCGTTGCTCACCGTTCGCGACGGCGAACCCATTCCCGCAGCGGTGCAGGAGATTTGGCAGGGCGGCCACTTCGAGCGGCTTGACCTGCAGCCGCTGTCGCAGCGTGCCACGACCACACTGCTGGCCGCGACATTAGGCGGATCGGTGGACCCGGATGCCGCGGGGCGGCTGTGGCGGCTCACCCGCGGCAACGTCCTGTATCTGCAGAACATCGTCGAGCAGGAGGTCGCTGACGGCCGGCTGGTGGATCAACACGGCCACTGGCAGTGGGTCGGCGACCCGGTGCTGCCGCCCGGCCTGGTGGAGCTGATCGGATCCCGCATCGGAGACCTTCCTGGCGCGGTCGGCGACGTGATCGACGCGCTTGCCGTCGGCGAACCTGTCGAGTTGGCGGCGCTGCGCAGCTTCACCGACCCGGCTGCGGTCGAGGAAGCCGACACCCGCGGTCTGATCACGCTCGAGCCGGGCGCTGCCGGTGTGCAGGTCCGGGTGGCCCATCCGCTCTATGGGGAGGTCCGCCGCAGCAGCGCGCCACCCACCCTGTTGCGCCGGCTGCGCGGGCTGGTCGCCGCCGCGCTCGCCGAATCCGACCAGCGTGACGACATCCAGGTCGTCGTGCGGCGCGCGACGCTGACTCTGGACTCCGACCTCCCTCCCGACGAGAACCTGCTCGTCAAGGCGGCCCACGGCGCCGTTTGGCTGGCAGATCTGCCCCTGGCCGATCGGCTCGCGACGGCGGCCCTGCACCTCGGAGCCGGGCCCGAAACGAATTTTGTTCGCGCGCATGCTCTTTCGTGGCTCGGCCGAGGCGAGGAGGCAGACGCGGTGCTCACTGAGATCGACGTCGGCCAGCTGAGCGACGGTGACCGCGCGAGATTGGCGTTCCTTCGCGCGAGCAACGCGCTGTGGGCGCTATGCGATCCCGCCCGCGCCAAGAAAATCATCGACGATGCCTCGCGCACCACACCACCGCGATCCCACAGCTACATCGACGCCTTCCGCACGGTTTACTGGTTCGCCACCGACCACCCCCGGACGGCGTTGCGGGCCTCGAAGAAGCTTGTGCTCGACGACCTGCCCGCCGTCGTCGGCGCGGAAATTGCGTGGGCTCTGTCGACTATCGCCGCGGACGCCGGACGCGTCGCCACGGCGGTGGACACCGCGGAAGCGGGATACCGCACTGCGACACGCTCTTTCGACGCTCCGCAGATGCGATTCAACATCGCCGATTCGCACCTCAGCGCGCTGGTGTTGGCGGGGCGGGTCGGCGATGCCACCGCGCTGGCCGAACGTGTGCAGCGGCAGGCGGCAGACCTGCCGGGAGTGGCTCAACTGCTGGGCGCGGCCGTGGCGGGCCGGGCCGCGCTGGCCGCAGGCGATCTTTGTTCCGCAAGTGATTTCCTGGAACGGGCGGCGGAGGGAATGTCCGGCACCCACGCTTCGGGCTGGGGGTATCGCTACCACATCCCACACGCGACCGCACTGGCGCTGCGCGGGCGTACCGATGAGGCCGCCGCCGTACTTGCCGCACTCGACAAGGTGCACCGTGCCTTTCGGTCGCTGGACTACGAACACAGCCTGGCCCGAGCCTGCCTGGCCGCGGGCGAGGGCGCAATCGGCACGGCAATTGGCATAGCCTTGGACGCGGCCCAAAGAGCCTGCGCCCAAGGGCAATTCGCCGCCGAAGTGCTGTGCCGGCAAACCGCCACCCAGTTGGGTGACCATTCCGGCGCTGCTCGGCTGCGGGAACTGGAGCAAATCGTCGAGGGGCCCCGGGTCGGCGTCGCCGCGCAGTTCGCCGAAGCTCTGTGCGCCGGCGATGCGGCCCAATTAGCTTCGGCGTCTGAAGAATTCGAGCTGCTCGGTGATCTGGTCGCGGCTCTCGACGCGGCCGCTCATGCCGTCGTGGCCTACCGCCGGCAAGGCCTTCGAGGATCGGTGCTGAGTTGCTCGACACGCGCCGCGGCACTGGCCCAGCGATGCGGCGCCAACACCGCGGCGCTTCGACAGGCCGTCGAACCGCTGGCGTTGACCGAGCGCGAATGCCAGATCGTGATGCTGATCGGTAAGGGATTGTCCAGCCGGGAAATTGCCGGGCGCCTGGGTCTTTCGGTACGGACCGTCGAGAGCCACATCTACCGGGCGATGTCGAAGACCGGAACCACCAGCCGCGACGAACTGGCCGCCCTGCTGCCCCGACCACGTTAAGTATCCAGTTGCGCTGCTCGCCCCCATTTTACGTATACCTCTACTGCTGACCGCCGCTTCAATCAATGTGAGGCTGAATTACGCACTCACGCATGGTCTTCAGCGCGACCAGGCATCCGAGCCTGATGGATGAGGGGTGGATCGCCATGTCATATCTCATAGCGACTCCCGAGTTGGTCTCAACAGCGGCAACCGATCTGGCGGCTATCAGTTCCGTGCTGAGCGAGGCCAGAGCGGCGGCGGCGGGTTCGACCACCTCGGTACTGGCGGCCGCCGAGGACGAGGTGTCGGCGGCGATCGCGGCGCTGTTCTCCGCGCACGGTCAGGGCTTTCAGGCGCTCAGCGCACAGGCAACCACATTTCACGACCTGTTCGTGCAGACGTTGCAAGCAAGCGCAAGTTCCTACGCCAGCGCCGAGGCAACCAATTTGACGGCGTTGGCGGCGGCTCCGGCGCAGAGCGTCGAAGCAGACTTGTTGGGACTGATCAATGCGCCTTTCTTGGCACTCACCGGACGCCCGCTGATCGGAAACGGCGCCAACGGGGCCCCGGGGACGGGACAAAATGGCGCCCCGGGCGGCTGGCTGCTGGGCAACGGCGGCGCCGGCGGCTCCGGCGCGCCAGGCACGGGCCAGGCCGGCGGCAACGGCGGCGCGTCCGGGTTGCTCGGCTACGGCGGCCCGGTGGCACCGGCGGCAGTTCGTTGACTGGCAACGGCGGGGCGGGCGGGGCCGGCGGCAATTCCGGCGACCCATTGTTGGGTTACGGCGGGGCCGGTGGGGCCGGCGGCAGCTCCGGGATGGGCACCGGCGGAGTCGGCGGACACGGCGGCAACGGAGGCCTGCTGTTCAGCGCCGGGGGCCGGCGGTGCCGGCGGGTACTCGTTACAGGGCAACGGCGGGGCTGGTGGGACAGGCGGGACCGGCGGATTGCTCAGCGGGTTGTTCGGTGCGGGCGGCGGAAACGGCGGAGCCGGCGGATTCGGCGGTGGCGGTATCGGGGGTGCCGGCGGGGCGGGGGCAATGCCGGGCTGTTGATCGGACCGGGCGGGGACGGCGGCACCGGCGGATTCGGCGAGACAGCGGGAGGCGCCGGCGGAGCTGGTGGCAATGCGGGCCTGCTCGCGGGCACCGGCGGGGCCGGCGGTGCGGGTGGATTCGGTGCGAGCACGACAGCTAGCGGCGGCAGCGGCGGAGCCGGCGGCAACGCCGGCCTGTTCGGCAGCGGCGGAGCGGGCGGGCCGGCGGCAGCTCGCAGCAACGGCCCCGCAGGCGGCGGGTCCGGCGGGATCGGCGGCAACGCCGTCCTGTTCGGCTATGGCGGCGCCGGCGGAGCAGGCGGATTAGGCGTCGAGGCCGGCGGGGCCGGCGGGGCCGGTGGCCACGCGGGACTCTTGCTAGGCGACGGCGGCGCCGGCGGCGCCGGAGGTGAGAGCCGGTTTGCAACCGGTGCTACCGGCGGCAGCGGCGGCGCTGCCGCTTTGATCGGCACCGCCGGCAACGGAGGCAACGGCGGGTTCGGCGCCGGCATCGGGGACACCGGCCACAACGGCACCGCGTCACCGCTGCAGCCGGTGTTCGACATCGTGAATGTCCCCGTCGACGCCCTCACCGGGCGTCCGTTGATCGGTAACGGCAGCAACGCACTCCCGGGCACCGGACTCGAGGGCGCGGCGGGCGGATGGCTGATGGGCGACGGCGGTGCCGGCGGCTCCGGTGTGTCGAACCAGGCGGGCGGCGCCGGCGGGGCAGCCGGACTGCTGGGCGCCGGCGGTGCGGGCGGGGCCGGTGGTAGCGCATTTCCCGGCAACGGCGCGGCCGGCGGGGCCGGGGGCCGGCGGGTTGCTGTCCGGCAACGGCGGGGCCGGCGGCGCAGGTGGATTCACTGAGAGTGCCGGCGGGATCGCCGGCGCCGGCGGGCCCGGGGGAACCGGCGGGTTGTTTGGTGCCGGCGGCGCCGGCGGGGCGGCGGCGTTGCTCTTGCCGGCGGGACGGGGGTATGGGCGGCGCCGGCGGCACCGGAGGCCTGATCGGCGCCGGCGGCGGCACGGCGGGGCCGGCGGATTCGGCGGAATCAGCGGGGGTGCCGGTGGCGCCGGCGGCAATGCTGGTCTGCTCTCCGGTAATGGCGGCGCCGGGGGACGGCGCGCTCAGCGTCGCCGCGACGGGTTACGGCGGAGCCGGCGGAGCCGGCGGCAATGCGGGCCTGCTGCAAGGTGCCGGCGGGGCCGGCGGGGCCGGCGGGTTCGGCGCGACCACTGGCGGCCACGGCGGGGCCGGTGGCAGTGCGGTCCTGATCGCCAACGGCGGCGGCGCGGGCGGCGCCGGCGGGGCCAGCGGGGGGGGGCGGGGGGCGGGCGGGGCCGGCAATGCCGGCGTGCTGTTGGGGCCCGGCGGGTCCGGCGGCGATGGTGGCAACGGCGAGTATCAAGGGAACGGCGGGACGGGCGGCCAGTCCGGCGTTCTGTTCCTGGGCACCGGCGGGGCCGGAGGTGCCGGCGGCAACGGCCTGTCGAACAGGGGCAACGGCGGCAACGGCGGCAACGATGTGCTGTTGGGGGCCGGCGGCAACGGCGGCAACGCCGGTCTGGGCACCGCTCCCGGCGGCAACCCCGGCACACCCGGCGCGGGCGGCACCGGCGGCCTGCTGCTCGGCATCTCCGGGAACAACGGGATGACATAGGGACCGATCAGCCCATGTCGTACGTCATCGCGGCACCGGAGTTAGTGGCAACGGCGGCAACGGATCTGGCGGATCTCGGCTCGTGGCTCGGCGAGGTCAGGGCGGCGGTCGCCGCCTCGATCAGCTCGGGGCTCGCCGCCGCCGAGGACGAGGTATCGGCGGCGATCGCGGCGGTGTTCTCCGCGCACGGTCAAGGCTTTCAGACGCTCAGCGCGCAGGCGGCCGCGTTTCACGACCTGTTCGTGCAGACGTTGCGGGCCAGTGCGGGCTCTTACGCCGGCGCCGAGGCCGTCAATTTGACGGCGTTAGCGGATACGCTGGCCACCGACATCTTCGGATCGCCACCGGTCACACCCGTCCCGGCCTCGCTCAACCCGGCGTTCACCGGCACGCCGTCGCTGGCATCGAGGATCGAAACCGCCGCGTTGTATCCGGTCAAAGCTCTGCTGACCGGCACCGGCGTCTACGACCAATGGGGCAACCCGCAATCGCCGCTGCTGGCGGTGCTCGCCAGCAACGCCCCGGGCCTGTCGCTGATCCTGGGCAACAGTCCGCCGAAGATCCTGTCGCTGCTGCTGGGTGAGACAGTCCAGCAGACCACCTACGACGGGATCAGCGTCGTGCAGATCGCGCCCGCGCATCCCGACGGAGACTACGTGGTCGCCATTCACGGCGGCGCATTCATCCTGCCGCCCACGATCTTTCACTGGATCGACTACTCGCTGATGGCCTACCAGACCGGCGCGGCGATCGAAGTGCCGATTTACCCGCTGATGCAGCAGGGTGGCACCGCCGGAGTAGTGGTGCCGGCGATGGCCGGGCTGATCTCGTCGGAAATCGCCGCGCACGGGGCTGCGAAAGTCAGTGCGCTGGGGGATTCCGCGGGCGGCACCCTGGCACTCGCGTCGGTGGAGTACCTCGTTGCCAACAACCAACCCGTTCCGGCGTCGATGGTGCTGCTGTCGCCCTGGCTGGACCTGTCGAACGCCAACCCGAACATCGCGTACGTCAATGATCCGTATCTCCCTCCGCTCGGCAGCGCGGCGCAGAACATCGGCAAAGTGTGGGCGGGCACCCTGCCCGAGAACAACTACGAGGTGAGTCCGCTGTACGGGTCGCTCAAGGGCCTGCCACCGACCTACGTGTACTCGGGCTCGCTGGACGAGGTTTCACCGGACGCGCTCGTCCTGCAGCACGAGGCGGTGACCCAAGGCGCTGCGGTCAACTTCGCTCTGGTCAACAGCGAAATCCACGACTGGATGTTCCTGAGCCCGGACGGGTCCCGCTATTGGCCGCAACTCGAGCAGGAACTCGGCATCTGACCAGCAGGCCCGCTCAGGGGCCGGTCCACTGCCAGGTGGCGATCCGCACGTCGGAGTGGCTGACCCGTTCCAGCCGGATGTCCAGGTGCCGCTCGGCGAGGCGTTCCACCAGTCCCTCACCCCACTCGACCACCACAACCGCGTCCTGCAGATCGGTGTCCAGGTCCAAGGAGTCGATCTCGCCCATCAGGTCGACTCCCCCCACGTCCAACAGCCGGTAGACGTCGACGTGGATCATCGCCGGCCGGCCGGCCGCACGCGCCGGGTGCACCCGGGCCAGCACGTAGGTCGGCGACGTGATCGGGCCCTCGACCTCCATCGCCTCGGCAATTCCCTTGGCCAACACGGTCTTTCCCGCGCCGAGTGGGCCGGACAGCACCACCACGTCCCCGGCGCGCAGCTCCCGGCCCAGCCGGACTCCCAGCGCGACGGTGTCCTCGGGACGCTCCAAGGTGGCTGTGCCACTTGATAATTCAGCCACGTCGTCGCATCCGTTCCCGCAACCGCCGGTACCGCAGCGTCAGCTTGCCCGGCAACGCCCGCTCGACCAGCCGGGCCAGCCCGTCGTTGATGGCGTCGGGCTTGTCCAGTAAGGCCAGATGACTTGCACCCTCGACGATCACCAGTTCCGAGCGCGGCAACGAGGCCGCGATCTTGCGCGAATATTCATCCGGGGTGAGCAGATCATGGTCACCGCAGGCCACCAGAACCGGCACCTTCAGCAACGTCCACAGCCCGGCCGTCTCGTCGTGTACCTCGAGGGCCCGCAGGAAACCGACCATCGTCGCGATCGGAGTGCTGTTCATCATGCGCTGGGAGAACGCGTCCAGGGTGCGACTGACCTCCAGGTCGCTGTAGGACGCGGCCCGCAGGATCGGGCCGATCAGCGCCCGAGATGCCCTGCGCCCGCGATGCAACAGCCGGGGGGCCGACCGCGCGGCGAAACGCACCGCCTTCATCGCCGGATTGGTCAGCACCTCGCCCAACGGCGAGCGGGTCACCCTCGGCGGCGGTGGAGATCAGCGCCACACCCACGATCCGGCGGCCGTACTGGTCGGGAAACTGCCGGGCGTGCGAGAGCACCGTCATGCCGCCCATGGAATGCCCGACCAGCACGATCGGCCCGCGTGGCACCCTCGCCCGCAGCACGGCTTCCAGATCCTGGCCGAGTTGGGTCAAGTTGTAGGTCTCCGGTGCGGCTTCACCGGATTGGCCGTGGCCGCGTTGGTCGTAGAACACCATCCGCACCCGGGGACCCCATTGCTCGCCCAGCCGCATTCGCTGAAAGTGGAACGCGCCCATGCGAAGACAGAACCCGTGCGCGAACACCAGCGTCAGCGGCGCATCTTCGGGCCCGGACTCGCGCACCGCCAGCGGTACCCCGTCGGCGGTGGTCACCACCAGGCTGCGGTCGCAGTCCAGCCGGTCGAAGTCCTCGCCGGCGTAGGGGTCTTCGGCGCCGCGGGCGCGATCGGCCATCGACCGCCGCGCCGAGGCTCCGACCAGAGTGGCGACGGCCGTCAGCCCGGCGCCACCCGCCAGCCAAGCCTTCTGCCGCTTCTGGGTTTCCTCAGCACTCAACCTCGCGCCTCGCGGTAGGTCCTGGCGATGCGACCGCGGATGCCGGTGACGACCTCGTAGTGGATGGTGCCGACCAGGTCGGCCCAATCCTGCGCGGTGGGCTCGCCGTGCGTGCCGGGCCCGAACAGGATCGCCTCGTCGCCCTCGGCCACGTCGGGCCGCCCGGGACCGAGGTCGACGACGAACTGGTCCATGCAGATCCGGCCCACCCCGGGCCGGCGCCGGCCGTTGATCGACACCTCGAGCCGATTGCCCAATGCCCGGATCACGCCGTCGGCGTAGCCGATGGGTAGCAGTGCCACGCTGGTGTCGCGTTCGGCGGTCCAGGTGTGCCCGTACGACACGCCGTCCCCCGCTTTGACCGACTTCACCAGTGCCACCGGGCATTTCAGCGTCATCGCCGGCACCAGGCCCATGTCGCCCCGGTCGGGCACCGGGCTCAGCCCGTACACCGCGATACCCGGACGCACCAGGTCGAACGCCAGATCCGGACGGACCATGGTGGCCGAGGAGTTCGACAGGTGCGCCACCTCGAACTGCACGCCCTGGTCGCGGGCGTAGGCCAGCATGTCGCGGAACCGTCGGGCCTGCAGGTCGTTGATGGCTTCGTCGGGGGCGTCGGCGAACACCATGTGTGACATCAGGCCGCGCAGCCGGACCGCGTGCTCGGCAGCAGCCTTCTGCAGGGCGGTCAGCAGCGCCGGGTATTCCGCCGCGGACACACCGTTGCGGTTCAGCCCGGTGTCGACCTTGACCGTCACGGTCGCCCTGATGCCGGTCCGGTGCACCGCGTCGAGCAGTTCGTCGAGTTGACGCGCGGAAGAGACCGCGATCTCGACATCGCCGTGCAACGCCGGTGCGAAGTCGAAGCCGGGCGGATGCAGCCAGGCCAAGATCGGGTCGACGATGTTGTCGGCCCTCAGCGCGAGCGCCTCGTCGACGGTGGCCACCCCGAACTCGGTGGCGCCGGCGGCCAGCGCCGCGTAGGCGACCTGGGTGGCGCCGTGGCCGTAGCCGTCGGCCTTGACCACGGCCATGACCTGCGCGCTGCCGGCGTGCTCACACAGCAGCCGTACGTTGTGTTCGATGGCGCCCAGGTCGATGACGGCTTCGGCCAGGACGCCCGGGGTAACAGACACGCCAGCCATTGTCCCAGACCCCGGTGCGCCGGATCGCTCAGTGCGCGAAGTGCTCCGCGTCGTAGTGCCCGCCCGGCTTGAGCTTGTCCAGCGACGCCAGCGCCTTGCGCGCGTCGTCGTGCAGTGCGCGGGCCAGGTCGGCGGACAGGCCCTCGCGCACCACGATGCGCAACACGGAGACGTTCGTGGCGTTCTCCGGCATGGTGTAGGCGGGCACCTGCCATCCGTAGCCGCGCAGCTCGTGGGAGACGTCGAACTCGGTGTAGCCGCGGTCCTTGGCCAGCCGGAAGCTGACCACCGGGATCGCCGAGCCGTCGGAGATGAGCTCGCAGTGCTCGCCGGTGCGCACAGCTGCTCGCCGAGCCAGCGCGCCGTCGCCGACAGCGACTGCATCACCTGGGTATAGCCCTCGCGGCCCAGCCGCAGGAAGTTGTAATACTGACCGACCACCTGGTTGCCGGGCCGGGAGAAGTTCAGCGTGAAGGTCGGCATGTCGCCGCCGAGATAGTTGACCCGGAAGATCAGATCCTCGGGCAGGTATTCGGAGCTGCGCCACACCACGAAACCGATACCGGGATAGGTCAGGCCGTACTTGTGGCCGCTGACGTTGATCGACACCACCCGCGGCAGCCGGAAGTCCCATTTGAGCTCGGGGTGCAGGAACGGCACCACGAATCCCCCCGCTGGCGGCGTCCACGTGCACCGGAATGTCCACCCCGCCGCTTGCTGCGAGGCTGTCCAGCGCCGCGCAGATCTCCGCGACGGGTTCGAGTTCGCCGGTGTAGGTGGTGCCCAGGATCGCCACCACCCCGATGGTGTCCTCGTTGACGGCGTCGACCACCTGCTCGGGGGTGATGACATAACGCCCTTCCTCCATCGGCAGGTAGATCGGCTCGACATCGAAGTAGCGGCAGAACTTCTCCCACACCACCTGCACGTTGGAGCCCATCACCAGGTTGGGCGTGCGGCCCCGCCAGTCTTTGCCGACCCGCTGACGCCACCGCCATTTCATGGCCAGGCCGCCCAGCATCACCGCCTCACTGGAGCCGATCGTCGACACGCCGCAGGCACTGGCGGGGTCGGAGTCGCTGAGGTTCTCGGCGTGGAACAGGTCGGCCACCATGCACACGCAGCGCTGCTCGATCGCCGCGGTCGCCGGGTATTCGTCCTTGTCGATCATGTTCTTGTCGAAGGTCTCGGCCATCAGCTTGCCGGCCTCGGGGTCCATCCAGGTGGTGACGAAGGTGGCCAGGTTCAACCGCGAGCTACCGTCCAGCATCAACTCGTCGTGGATGAACCGGTAGGCCGCTTCGGGGTCCATCGACTCCTCGGGCAGCCGCAGCGCCGGCACCGGCGCAGTGAACAACCGGCTGGTGTAGGCGGGCGCCAGGGAATGGGTGTCCGCTGTCGGATGGCTGTGGGACACGGTGGGTCCTTTCGGGGCTAGAGGGAGGCCACTGCGGCCCGGATGTGATGCAGGATGCGCGACGCCGACGTGGGCGCCTCGCCGGGTCCGGGGTTGGCCGCCGCCAGCCCGGCCGCCCGGGCGTGCACGAACGCGGCGGCCGCGGCGGCCTCGGCGGGCGGCAGACCCGAGGCCAGCAGCGCACCGATCATGCCGGACAGCACGTCCCCCGAGCCGGCGGTCGCCGCCCAGGACTGGCCGGCCGGGTTCAGATACGCTGAACCGCCCGGGTCGGCGATGACGGTGACGTTGCCCTTGAGCAGCACGGTGGCCCCGAACGCGTCCGCGAGTCTGCGCACCGCGGTGACCCGGTCGTCGCCCGGCGGCGCCCCCGCGAGCCGGGCGAACTCGCCGGCATGCGGCGTCAGGACGGTCGGCGCGCTGCGGTTTTCGAGCAGATCGGGATGGGCGGCCAGCATGGTGAGACCGTCGGCGTCCACCAGCACCGGCAGGTCGCTTTCGAGGGCGAACCACAACGCGGCGGCAGCGTTGTCGTCGGTGCCCAGACCCGGCCCCACCACCCAGGCCTGCACTCGACCGGCGGCCGCCGGGGTGGGCGATGCGATCACCTCCGGCCAGTGCGCCAGCACCTGGTCTTTGGCGGTGCCGGCGTAGCGGACCATGCCCGAGTGGGTGGCCACTGCCGCGCCCGTGCACAGCACCGCAGCCCCCGGATAGGTCGAGGAGCCCGCCAGCACGCCGGTGACGCCCTGGGTGTACTTGTCGTCGCGAGTGCCCGGCACCGGCCAGCGCGCCAGGACATCGGCGGCCTCGAATCCCAGCAGGTCGGTGGGTGGCAGGTCCAGACCGATGTCGATGAGTGCGACGCGGCCGCAGTCGGCCAGCGCATGCACGGGCTTGAGTCCGCCGAAGGTGACCGTTGCCGCGGCGTGCACAGCGGGTCCGGTGATCGCGCCGGTCGCGACGTCGATGCCGCTGGGGATGTCGACGGCCAGCACCGGTATTCCGGCAGCCTGCTCGAACACCTCGGCCGCCGCCGGCCGCAGCGGACCGGACCCGGAGATGCCCACCACCCCGTCGATGACGAGATCGGTTGCCGCATCGACCTTTTCGACGACCCGGCCGCCGGCTTTGCGGAACGCCGCCAGCCCGTTGCGATGGGTGTGGTCCGGTTGAGCAACACGGCGTCGGCGGCCGCCCCGCGGCGGCGCACGAAGGTCGCCGCCCACAGCGCGTCCCCGCCGTTGTCACCCGAACCGACGACCGCACAGACCCGCCGGCCGGCGACCCCGCCCGTGCGGGCGGTCAGCTCGCGCAGGATCTCGGTGGCCAGACCGAAAGCGGCTCGGCGCATCAGGGCGCCGTCGGGAAGGCTGGCCAGCAGCGGCGCTTCGGCCTCGCGGATCGCGTCTGCCGAGTAGTAATGCCGCATCAGCCGTTCGCTCCCGTCGTTCCCTGCCCCGCGCTCCCCAACATTACGTGTCGCGGCCGACCCGCACAGCCGCGCCGCGGCTTCGGAACGGTAGGCGCGGTGGACGGGTCACTTGGACGCCGTGGCGCGCAGACGCCGATACCTGTCCCTGATTTTGTCCGGGCTCAGCTGCGCGCGCTTGCGCTCCTTGGTCATCGGGTAGAAGGCCAGGCCGATCAGCAGCGACGCGAAGTGGCCGATCGCGGTGAAACTGAGCTCGATGCGGTCCATGATGAGCACCGGGAAGCCGAAGATGAGCAGCAGCACCGCGAGATAGCCCCACCGCCAGGGCCGCGCGATGTGATAAGTCAGCACCCCCATCACCCCGACCAGGAAGTAGCTGACCCCGATGTCGTGTGCGCGCACCGACCGCTCGGAGGCGTTGTGCAGTTCGATCGCGATGTAGAGCAGTCCTTCGCTGATGTAGGTGGCCAGGATATGTGCGCTCAATCCCACTGTGAGCCAACGCAACTGGCCCAACCAGCGTTCGGCCGGGGCGAGGAACAGGGTGAACAGCAGCAGATAGGGTTCCAGGCTCTTGCCGTCGATCCAGAACAGGCTGGAGAACAGCACCTGCAGCGGATCAGTGGCCAGGGCGTGGATGTTGGTGAACCGGTGCAGGAGCACCGAGTGCAGTTGGCGGTGGGTGAGCACGTGCTGCACGATCGTGGTGACCGCCAACACAAGTAGCCAGCCGTAGGTCAGCGGGGCGCTGGTGACATAGCGCCAGACGGCCATCACCAGGACGCGCAGCCGTGCCGACGCAGCTTTGTTCACCACGGGTTCAGCTTATTCGCGTTCCGCCGGCGGCCGCTCCACGACGGATTTCGCCGGCTCGTCGTAGCCGGGGGCCAGATGCCGCCACCAACAGGAGACATAGAGCGTCATCGCGGTCACCAGCGCCACGATCACCCACACCACGATCGTGACGTCGATCCAGGCCCCGAACGGCGGGGAGTCGGGTAGCGCGTTGCGCAGCGGCATCACCGCGAACAGCATGGCCGCGAACCAGGTCGTCATCGGCGGCTGGAATTTACGCAGGCCGCGCACCGTCTGAACGGAGACGTACAGCGCCACCGCAGCGAGGGTGAGCAACACCGCGAGCAGGACGACGGCGAGCGCTATCGTGCTCGGCGAGCGCTCCACCTGCACCCGGTAGGGCGCCTGCGCCTCGCCGTCGGACACTTCGACCTTCCAGCCCGGCAACCGGTCGACGAATGTCACCGACTGGCGTTCAGGCGGCCGTCCGGCGCCGCGGAACAGGTCCACCGAGACGGGCCCGGAACGATAGCTGTCCAGCGGCCAGTCCGACACGTCACCGTTGATGTTCAGCGATACCGGGAAGACGCCCGGCTGGGTGCCCTTCGGCCAGGAGCGGGTGGTCGGCGTCGTCGCGGAGGTGACCGAGACAGTGAGGTCGTCCTTGAGGGCGCCGGTCTGCGGATCCAGCAGCGCCGGCCCCGGCGCGACGGTCAGGTTGGCCACCAGCACGCTCTTATACGGCTGGATCCCTTCGACGTCCACGGTCACCGTGGTGCCGTCGGCGGCCGGTCCCGCTTGGCTGACCGGGTGCGGCGGGCCCATGCCGGTGACGGCGTACAACGTGATCAGACCTACGTATGCCGCGACAAAGATCGCAACACCGATGATGCCCCGCCTCATGTGCCTCCCCGACGGCTGTTCGCGCCTATTCGACGGTGACGGACTTTGCCAGATTTCGCGGCTTGTCGACATCGTAGCCGCGGGCCTGAGCCACCGACGCGGCAAACACCTGCAGCGGGATCGTCGACAGCAGCGGCTGCAAAAGCGTTGACACCGAAGGTATTTCGATCAAGTGATCGGCGTACGGGCGGACCGTGTCGTCGCCCTCCTCGGCGATCACGATGGTCACCGCGCCGCGCGCCTGGATCTCGCGGATGTTGGACAGCAACTTGGCATGCAACGTGGCCGAGCCCTTTGGTGAGGGCATCACGACGATGACGGGCAGGTCGTCTTCGATCAGCGCGATGGGTCCGTGCTTGAGCTCACCGGCCGCGAACCCCTCGGCGTGCATGTAGGCCAGTTCCTTGAGCTTGAGTGCGCCTTCCAACGCCACCGGGTAGCCGACGTGGCGGCCCAGGAACAGCACCGTCGAGGACTTGGCGAAGCGGTAGGCCAGTTCGGCCACCGGGTCGGTCGCTGCGATCACCCGGGCCACCAGGTCCGGCATCGCTTCCAGCTCGCGGTACTCCCGCTCCACCTCGTCGGGGTACTTGGTGCCGCGTGCCTGCGCCAGCGCCAGGCCGACCAGGTAGTTGGCCGCGACCTGCGCCAGGAACGTCTTGGTCGACGCGACGCCGATCTCGGGGCCGGCGCGGGTGTAGAGCACCGCATCGCATTCCCGCGGGATCTGCGAGCCATTGGTGTTGCAGACCGCGAGCACCTTGGCCTTCTGCTCCTTGGCGTGGCGCACCGCTTCCAGCGTGTCGGCGGTCTCCCCGGACTGGGAGATCGCCACCACCAGCGTGCTGCGGTCCAGAACCGGATCGCGGTAGCGGAATTCGCTGGCCAGCTCCACTTCGACGGGCAGCCGCGTCCAGTGCTCGATCGCGTACTTGGCGAGCAGCCCGGAGTGGTAGGCGGTACCGCAGGCGACCACGAACACCTTGTCGATCTCGCGCAGTTCCTGATCGGACAATCGCTGTTCGTCGAGCACGATCCGGTTGTCCACGAAGTGGCCGAGCAGCGTGTCGGCCACCGCGGTCGGTTGCTCGGCGATCTCTTTGAGCATGAAGTACTCGTAGCCGCCCTTCTCGGCGGCGGCCAGGTCCCAATCGATATGGAACTCGCGGGCGTTGGCTGCGTCGTCGTTGCCGTGGAAGTCGGTGATCCGGTAGCCGTCGGCGGTGATCACCACGGCCTGGTCCTGGCCCAGTTCGACGGCCTGACGGGTGTGTTCGATGAAGGCGGCCACGTCGGACCCGACGAACATTTCGCCGTCGCCGATCCCCACCACCAGCGGGGTCGACCGGCGGGCGGCCACGATGGTGCCGGGATCGTCGGCGTTGGCGAAGACCAGGGTGAAGTGTCCTTCGAGCCGGCGCAGCACGCACAGCACCGAGGCCACGAAGTCGCCGGCGGTCGGGCCTTGATGGAAGGCCTGTGCCACCAGGTGCACCGCGACCTCGGTGTCGGTGTCGCTGGCGAACTCCACACCGGTGGCCTCCAGCTCCTGGCGCAGGGCGGCGAAGTTCTCGATGATGCCGTTGTGCACGACGGCGATGCGTCCGGCGGCGTCGCGATGCGGGTGCGCGTTGCGGTCGGTGGGGCGGCCGTGGGTGGCCCAGCGGGTGTGGCCCAACCCGGCGGTGCCGGCCAGCTCCGAGGCTGACATCTCGGTGATCGCGGCTTCCAGATTGGCCAGCTGACCGGCCCGGCGGCGGACGGTGAGCCGGCCTTTTCCGTCGACCAGCGCGATGCCCGACGAGTCGTAGCCGCGGTATTCCATCCGGCGCAGCGCATTCATGACGACATCGCAGGCAGGCCGCTGCCCGACGTAGCCGACGATTCCGCACATTCTGACCAGGGTAGTGCAGGTGTCCCCGCACGACCGCCCGCGCGGAACCGACCTGGGCGGATATCCGCATCCGGGGCGCCTGTTTCAGCTGCGCCTGATCGAGCACATCGGCGCGCTGATCTTCTGGCAACAGCGCACTACCACCGTCACGGGGACGCTGGAACAGTGCGAGGCCGCGTACCGGCGCACCCAGACCCAGAACCTGTGCGCCGGCTGGTGGAGCCCCGCGTCGATTCTGCTGTTCAACTGGATTGCGCCGTTCTCGAACTTGAGCGCCATCAAGCGGGTGCGGGCGCAGTCCAGTCGTGAGATTGCCCACGTCGCGCCGGCCGGCTGCCCGCCCGGGTGGCACCCGGACCCGACCGGACAGGCCACGCAGCGCTACTGGGACGGCGCGACCTGGACCCACTGGACCCATCCGTCGGCCCACCGCTAACGTCGACGGGTGGCCCGCACCCGCAAGCTCTTCGCCGCCCTCAGCCGCCCTGGTCCGCACCGCGTTTTGCGCGGCGACCTGGCCTTTGCCGGACTCCCGGGGGTGGTGTACACCCCGGCATCCGGGCTGAACCTGCCTGCCATCGCGTTCGGCCACGACTGGCTCACCGGCAGCGCGCAATACGCGGGGCTGCTGGAGCACTTGGCGTCGTGGGGGATCGTGGTCGGCGCGCCGGACACCCAGCGCGGCTTGGCGCCGTCGGTGATGAACTTCGCGTTCGACCTCGGTGTGGCCCTCGACATCGTCGCCGGGGTGCGGTTGGGGCCGGGAAAGATCAGCGTGCACCCCACCAAGCTCGGTCTGGTCGGTCACGGTTTCGGGGGCTCGGCCGCGGTGTTTGCCGCGGCCGGTATGCCGCACAAGCCGGCGGCCGTGGTGGCGCTCTTTCCGACCGTGACCTCTCCCCCGGCCGAGCAGCCCGCCGCGACGTTGCGCGTACCGGGTCTGATCCTGACCGCGCCGGACGACCCCAAGACATTGAACTCCAACGCCCTGGCGTTGTCGCAGGCGTGGGACGCGGCTACGTTGCGCATCGTCAAGAAGGCGGAAGGCGGCGGCCTGGTGGAGGGCCGACGGTTGGCCAAGGCGGTCGGGCTGGCCGGCTCGGACCGCAAGACGCAGCGGGCGGTTCGAGCGCTGCTGACCGGGTATCTGCTCAGCACCCTGGGCCGCGACAAGACCTACCGCGATTTCGCCGACCCCGACGTGGCGTTGCCTAAGACCGCTCCGGTGGACCCCGAGGCGCCGCCGGTAACTCCGGAGGAGAAGATTGTCGCGCTGCTGAAGTGAGCTGCGCCCCGCGTGGTAAGTGTCGTTGATGCGAATCGGGATTGCCCTGGACTACTCGGGCGGGTTTCACGAGGCCGTCGACC
Organism: Mycobacterium kiyosense; assembly: GCA_021654635.1. Taxonomy (NCBI): domain Bacteria; kingdom Bacillati; phylum Actinomycetota; class Actinomycetes; order Mycobacteriales; family Mycobacteriaceae; genus Mycobacterium; species Mycobacterium kiyosense. The sequence continues at coordinate 1,133,588 of AP025179.1, read as the reverse complement.
GCGTGGTCGAACTGGAGAAGGCGGGTATCGACGTCGTCGTGGTGGCTGAAGCGTATGCCTTCGACGCCATCAGCCAGTTGGGCTACCTGGCGGCCAAGACCAGCACCGTCGAACTGGCGTCCGGGGTGTTGCCGATCTTCATCCGCACTCCCACGCTGCTGGCGATGACGGCCGCCGGCCTGGATTACGTCTCCGACGGCCGCTTCCAGCTCGGGATAGGGACCTCCGGACCGCAGGTGATGGAGGGCTTCCACGGCGTGGAGTTCGACTCTCCATTGGGCCGCACCCGGGAGATCGTGGAGATCTGCCGCCAGGTGTGGCGCCGGGAACGGGTGGAGTATGTCGGCAAGCACTATCAGATCCCGCTGCCGGCCGATCGTGGAACCGGGCTGGGCAAGGCGCTGAAACTTATCAATCACCCAGTGCGCGAACGTATTCCGATATCGATTGCGGCGCTCGGACCTAAGAACGTCGAACTCACGGCGGAGATCGCCGACGGCTGGCAGCCGGTGTTCTATTACCCGGAGAAGGCCGCGCAGGTGTGGGGTGAGGCGCTGGCGGCCGGCACCGCAAAACGCGATCCCGCCTTGGGTCCGCTGGACGTGATGGTCGGTACGTCGCTGGCGATCGGCGACGATGTCGATGACCGATTGTCTTGGGCGAAGCCACAATTGGCTCTCTATATCGGCGGGATGGGCGCCAAGGGTCGCAATTTCTACCATAATGTGGCGACCCGCTACGGGTTCGGCGAGGTCGCGGACCGGATCCAGGAGCTTTACCTCAGCGGCCGCAAGCGTGAGGCTGTCGAAGCGGTTCCCGACGAATTGGTCCGTGGGATGTCGCTGGTGGGCCCGCGGGGTTTCATCGCCGAGCGGCTGGCCGTCTTCGCCGCCGCGGGAGTCACCACGCTGCTGGTCAGGCCTCTTACGAAGGAATCCGGCGAGGCGGTGCGTTATGTCGAGGAGCTGCTGCAACTGCTGCCCGGCTGAGACGGCCACGGCTACTGCCCGGCCTGTGGGAGTTCGTCTGCGGCGATTTCGCAGGGTGTCGATCCGCGTGGCGGGGGCTCGGTCGTCTGCGGTGCGCTCGCCGGCGGCGGGGTGGCGGCAGGCTGCGCGGCCGTCGGTTGTCCAGCCGGCGTCGGCGGCGAACTCCCCTGCGGCTCAGCCGCTGTGGCGGCAGCACCCGGCGATGCGAGCGCCTGCACCGCGGCCGGTTCCTGAACTTCGTGCCGCGGCTCCGATTCGTGCTGGAGTTCAGCGTCTTCTTCGGGTGTATCCGCGCTGTCAGCCGGGTCGATGGGCGCCGATGCCTCGTCGAGTTCGCCGAGGCCCGAACTCAGCAGGCCGCCCAGCTCCTCGATGATGCCGCTGACCACCGCGCCGATCCCGCCCAGGCCGCTCATCCCGCCGAGCTCACCGAGGCCGGCGGGGCCGCTCATCCCGCCGAGCTCACCGAGGCCGGCGGGGCCGCCCATCCCGCCGAGCTCACCGAGGCCGCTCGGCTCGCCGCCCCCGCCGGGGGTGGTGCCCGAATCCGGCTGCGCAACAGCCGGATTCGGCGCCGGCGGCACCGCAGCCGGCGCGGATGCAGCCGTCGCGGGCACAGGACCCATCGTGGAGATCGCGGGCGCCGCCGACGCAGGACGCGGCGCATCCGGTCGCCGCGCGGAGCTCGTCGGCCCCAGATCGCCCGGAAGCTCGAAATAAACCGGCACGGCGGCGGCCATTCGATCGACGACCATGTCGTAACACGCGTCGACACCGGATCGCGCGGACCGCATAGCCACGACCCATTCGCCACGAACGACGTTGTCCACGTACGGCTTTACCTGTTCGACCACCACCTGCCGCGCCGCTTCGAGGTTCCCGGCGCCGGCCGTCACCGCGGCCGCGGCGGCCAGCCACACCGGTCGCTGCGCCAGCGTGCTGTCGTCGATCCGTGTCACGGTCGTCACCTTCTCGTCGACCAACCGCCACAGGTTGTCGCGCAGCGACTCGCACCGCTGCGCAGCCGCACGCACTTCGTCGACCAGCACCGTGGCAACGTCGCAGTGCCGCTGCAGGAACGCGACCGCGGCGTCTGCCCCCGGCCCAGCCCACGCCGTCGCCAACCCAGCCAACTGGGCGCGTTGCAGCCGCAACGCCTCGATGGCGACGGTGCCCGCAGCCCGCAGTTGCGCGCAGTCGGCATCCAGGGCGCGCAGGTCGAGCCCGTCTTCGCTGTCGTACCAATCGCGGAGCTGCCCGAGATGAGCGGTCAGGTCGGGGTGCTCGTAGCCGACCAGTTGACTGGCGCGCACATAGCTCTGGGTGTGCTCGACCGCCGATACCCCTTCAGCGAGCCGTCCGGCGACGTCGTAACGTTCGGCCACGATCAGGCGATCCGCGCCGCGGCATACAGGTCGGCATCGGTGTACCGGTCAGCGCCTGCCCGCAGCGCTGCCGCCGTCTCGGCCGCCGCCCGCGACCACTGCGACAGCTCCGCTGTCAGCCCGTCCAGCCGGGCCCGCAGCGCGTCGCCGCGTACCGTATGGTTCCGGCCCGCCCGCGAAGCACCGAATGTCAACCGCGACAGATGGTTTGCCACCGCGCGGTCAACCATCTCGGCGGCCTCGGCGATCCGGTCGGCCACACCGCGTACCGCCGCCACATCCACCGCAGCGCCGCCGAACGAACTTTCATGTCCCATACCTGTTTCGACGGCACGGACGGCTGCGCGGTTCCAACCGATTTCAGAAAAATTTGTTCAGCCGGCGGAGCTGACCGCGTCGGCCACGCTCGCAGCCAGCCGCTGGGCGATCTCTTCGTCGGCCGCTTCGACCATCACCCTGATCAGCGGCTCGGTTCCGGACGGCCGCAACAGGATTCGTCCGGTGTCACCCAGCTCGGCCTCGGCCCGCGCCACCGCCGACTGAACCGCGGGCGCGGCCGCAGCGGCGGCCTTGTCCGCGACCTCGACGTTGATCAGCACCTGCGGCAACGTCCGCATCGCCGAGGCGAGGGTTGCCAGCGACGAGCCGGTCTGCACCATCCGGGTCATCAACCGCAGCCCGGTGACGATGCCGTCGCCGGTGGAGCCCAGTGCCGGCATCACGATGTGGCCGGACTGCTCACCGCCCAGGCTGAAGTCGCCGGCCCGCAGTTCTTCCAGGACGTAGCGGTCGCCGACGCCGGTGGTGCGCACCGTCACGCCTGCTGCGCGCATGGCCAGATGCAGCCCGAGGTTGCTCATCACCGTCGCCACCAATGTGTCGGAGGCCAGCTCGCCGGCTTCTTTCATGGCCAGCGCCAGGACCACCATGATGGTGTCGCCGTCGACGAGTACGCCGTCGGCGTCGACGGCCAGACAACGGTCGGCGTCGCCGTCGTGCGCCAGGCCGAGGTCGGCGCGGTGCGCGGTGACCGCGGCGCGCAGCGATTCGAGGTGCGTGGACCCGCAGCCGTCGTTGATGTTGAGCCCGTTGGGGTCGGCGTTGATCGCGATGACACGCGCCCCGGCCGCACGGTAGGCACTGGGGGCCGCCGTGGACGCGGCGCCGTGGGCGCAGTCGACGACGACGGTCAGGCCGTCGAGGCGGCTGGTGCTTGCCTTGCCGACGTGGCGCAGGTAGCGGTCGGCCGCGTCCTGCGCGTCGACGACCCGGCCGATCCCCGCGCCGACCGGGCGCAGGCCCGGCCCGCCCGCGACCAGGTTCTCGATCTGGTCCTCGGTATCGTCGTCGAGTTTGTGGCCGCCGGGGCCGAAGATCTTGATGCCGTTGTCGGGCATCGGGTTGTGCGAGGCGGAGATCATCACACCGAAATCGGCATCATATGCGCCGGTCAGGTAGGCGACCGCGGGCGTCGGGAGCACACCGACCCGCAGCGCGTCGACGCCCTGGCTGGTCAGCCCGGCGATGACCGCGGCTTCCAGCATTTCGCCGCTGGCCCGCGGATCGCGCCCGATCACGGCCACGCGGCGGCCGGGTCCGGTGGAACTCGCCAAGTGCCGGGCCGCCGCGGCGCCCAGAGCGAGCGCCAGTTCGGCGGTCAGCTCGCGATTGGCGACGCCACGGACGCCGTCGGTGCCGAATAGTCGACCCATAGGTCAAACCTCTCACAGTTGGCGGTGTTGCACATACCCACTGTGAGCTGCGAGCGAGTACGCCAGTCGGCAGACACGCCGGGCGAGACCCGCTCGCAGCTCAACAGTGACGGCTGATCAGCGCTTGCTGTACTGAGGTGCCTTGCGGGCCTTCTTGAGTCCGTACTTCTTGCGCTCGGTGGCGCGCGGGTCACGGGTCAGGAAGCCGGCCTTCTTCAGCGCCGGCCGGTCCTCCGGATTGGCCACGATCAACGCCCGGGCAATGCCCAGCCGCAGCGCACCGGCCTGGCCGGACGGCCCGCCGCCGTGCAGCAGCGCGTAGATGTCGTAGTTGTCCACCCGCTCGACGGTGACCAGCGGGGCCTTGATGAGCTGCTGGTGCACCTTGTTCGGGAAGTAGTCCTCGAGGCTGCGGCCGTTGAGGTCGAACTTGCCGGTGCCGGGCACCAGGCGAACCCGCACCACGGCCTCCTTGCGGCGGCCCACGGTCTGGATGGGACGTTCGAAGACGAACGATTCGCCGACGGGCGCGGCCTCGATCGCGGCTTCCACCACTTCGGTGGCCTCCACACTGGTCTCGGTCATTGCGCCACCTGCTTGATCTCGAACGGAACCGGCTGCTGAGCGGTGTGGGGATGCTCCGGGCCGGCATAGACCCGCAGCTTCTTCTGGATCTGACGACTCAGCTTGTTCTTGGGCAGCATGCCGACGATCGCCTTCTCCACCACGCGGTCGGGGTGCTTTTGCATGAGCTCGCCGATGCTGCGCTTGCGCAGACCGCCGGGATACCCCGAGTGGCTGTAAGCCATCTTGCTCTGCAGTTTGTCGCCGCTGATGGCGACCTTGTCGGCGTTGATGACGATGACGAAGTCACCGCCATCGACGTTGGGCGCGAACGTGGGCTTGTGCTTGCCGCGCAGCAGGGTGGCAGCTGCGACGGCAAGGCGGCCAAGCACGACGTCCGTGGCGTCGATGACGTACCACGACCTGGTGGTGTCACCCGCCTTGGGCGCGTATGTGGGCACAGCGCTTACCTTCTTCTCTCAGGGTGGATCCCGGTGTGAACCGGGGGCCGGTCAAGGCATGTGCGATTGGGTTGGTCTCGGCGACCGACGTTGACCCGAGCCCCATGCCCGTAGGCACCGCACGCCAACCGAGCAGCTTACCGATCGGTATCCCCGCAGGTCAAAAGCGCCCCGAGCTGCCGGCCGCCCGGCGGTCCGTGGCGGCCACCTCGGCGGCGCCGTCTCGGACCGCATTGCCCAGCTCCACCAGGATCTGGTTGAGCGCGGTAACCGCCTGCTGCCATCTGAGCTGTTCGGCCTGGTAGGCGGCGGCCGCTTCGCGGGTCCACAGCTGCTGCAGCGGCGCAATCTGCGACCTGAGCTCCTCGATGGCGGTGTTCAGACGCGCCGAGGTGGCGTGGATGTCCTGGCGAACGGAGTGCTCGATGGCGGCGAAATCGTACGAGATCACAGCTCACCGCCGGCCGTGGCGATGCGGTGCGCGTGCTGCTGGCCGGCCTCGCGCAGCGCCGTCTCGTTATAGCGGATGGTCTCGGCGATCTCGTGCAGCACGTGGTACAGCCGCGTCGACTCGGCTTTCCAGCGATCCACCACTTCTTTGAACCGCGCGGCGGCGGCTCCGCCCCAGACCGACGGGGGCACGCTGCCCACCCGGCCGATGAAGGCATGCAGCATCGACCGGATCTCGTCGTTGCGGGCGTCGGTGGTGGCTGCGACCGAGCGCATCAGGTCGAAGTCGGTACTCAGCGAATCGGTACCCGTTGGTGAGCTCACATGTGTCTCCTTTCGCTCACTGAGTTCGACTGCCGCAGGGCCGCTATGGTTCCATCCGAAATCGCGGATTTCTCAGCTGACTGCGTGCGCGGACCGCACGGCCTGCTCGCAGGCGTCGCGCACCGCGGCCGGGGCATCGGTGGGGCTCTGGCAGCCGATGCTGATCCGTAGCGACCCGTCGACGAAGACAGTCCAGCGCACGTCGTGGGCGGCTCGGACTTCGCGATAGGTCACCGCGGGCCGGCCGGCGCTGACGGCCGCGGCATCGAAGTCGACGAACACCCCGGCCGCCTCGCCGTCGATTGCTCGCCGCAACCGCTCGGCGGTTCCGCTCAGCGTTTCGCCGGGTGTCGGTGACTGGGTGACGTGCAATGCCACTTCGGGATCCGTCGGTGAGGTGAGCTGTACTCGCGCCGACCCCGATCCCGAGAGCACTCGACGGGCAACCCAGCCGGCGGGAACGGTCAGCGCCACCCTGCCCTCGACCAGAACCGTGGTCGGGACCGGCGCGGCGACCGGCACCCGGCGCGGTCCCTCACCGACCGCCGTGGGGACCGCCAGCGCCAGCCCGGTTGCGACGAGCGCGGCGCCGATCAGCCGGGTCCCGGTGCGGCGCCGCCGTCCGGAGCCCACCGGGGCGGGCGACGACGGTGGGCGGCTGTCGCGACCAGCCGGGCCAGCCGCACGTCGTCGAGGTGGACGACCGTCCCGGGGCCGATCGCTGCTGCGATCGAGGTTGCCAGCTGCGCCGCCCCGGCGACCAGCCTTGGCGCATCGATCAGCACCCGTCCCGACTCGGTGGCGACGGCGGCCGCCACCTGTTCGACCACCCGGTCGTCTGCGCGCGGCACCGCGACGACTTCAGAGCCGGTGACCGCCACCAGCCGTTCGGCGATCTCCACCGTCACCATGGGTTCGGTCTCGCCCCGCGTCGCCGTCGCGAACAACCACGATCGGGGACGAATCGATACAACGCCGCCCAAAGTGCCTGCAGCCGTGTCGATCACACCGATTCGCGACGCCGACCACCACGACGGATACACGACGACCACCTCGTCGAGGTGCCCCTCGGCCAAGGAGCGTAACGCCGCCGACCACAGCGCGTCGACGGCCACCGGCACTTCGTCCAGCAGCCCGACCGGGTCGTCGATCGCCTGCAGCGCCGCCACCGCGACCGCGCTGATTTCGTCTGCGTCGCAACATAATCGGTGGACCGCCGCAGGGCCGGCGGCGATGACGGCACGGTGAGCGGTCATCCGGGCGGGCTCCAGGCCACCTGCACCCGCTGCGCTACGCCGGGACGGGTGGTCAGGATGCCGCGGCCCGGCGGCAGCGGCACCGGCGGTTTCGGCCCGAGCAGCGGCCCGTCATCGGGGCGACCGCTCATCATCAGCGTCATGCAGCCCAGGTCGCGCAGCGTCGCGAGCAGCGGTTCGAACAAGGCGCGTGCCGCGCCGCCGCTGCGCCGTGCGGCGATCACATGCAGGCCGAGATCGGTTGCATACGGCAGGTATTCGAGTAGCTCGCTCAACTGGTTTCCCGACGCGGCACCGGCCGCCAGGTCGTAGTCGTCGACCACGAGGTAGATTGCCGGTCCGGTCCACCACGATCGACTCCGCAGCTGTGTGCCTGCGTGACATCCGCTCCGGGCATCCGGGCGCGCAGTGCGTCGACCAGGACCGGCAACATCGTTCCCAGCGACGCCGGCGACATGGCATGGCTACCGAGGTGTTCGGTGTCCACCACCCCGAGCAACGTACGCCGGAAGTCCACCAAGAACAGCTGCGCCTGCGCTGCGGTGTTGGTACGCAGTATTTCCCGGCACAGAGTCCGCAGCGCGGAGGTCTTTCCGCAGCCGTTGTCGCCCAGGATCAGCAGGTGCCGGTTTCGCTCGAAATCGACCGCGAGAGGTTGTAATGAACGCTCTTCGAGCCCGAGCAGGATCCCCCCGCGTATCCCCGGCAGCCATCGCGTCGTAGCCGAATATGTTGGGCAGCAGCGGTATCGGGGGCGCTACCGTGGTACCCCGGCGCAACTCGAACCCGTCCAGCCCGGGCAGCGCGACGATCACGTGCGCACCGTCGTGGGTCAGTCCACGTCCCGGCCGGTGGGCGGGCACATTTCGGGCCTGGCTGCGGTCGAACTCGGAATCGGCCGGATCGCCCAGTCGCAGCTCGATCCGGGTGCCGAGCTGATCCTTCAACGCGGGCCGCAGTTCGGCCCAGCGCGAAGCCGTCAGCACTACGTGCACACCGTACGAAAGACCTTGACCCGCAATCGCCGTGACGGTTTCCTCAATCTCCTCGAATTCCTGCCGCAGGGCCGCCCAACCGTCCACGACCAGGAACACATCGGCGACGGATTGCCGCGCCGTCGGGTGATCCCGGAAGGTGGCCGCGCGGGCGTGCAGCTGCGACTCCAGTTCGGCGATCATCCGCCAGACCAGTTCTGGGTGGCCGCGGTCGGCGACCGCACCCACGTGCGGCAGGTCGAGCAGCGACGAAAGCATCCCGCCACCGAAGTCCAGGCAATAGAACTGCGCCTGTCCGGCGTCCCGCGTGGCTGCCAAGGCGGTGACGAGAGTGCACAGTGCGGTCGACTTGCCCGACTGCGGTGCGCCGACTACGGCGACGTTGCCTGCGGCACCGGACAATTCGACCATCAGCGGGACCCGCGACTGGTCGTATGGCAGGTCGACGAGACCGATCGGAACCGCCAATCGGTTTGACGTGCAACCCCTCAACAGCGAACCAAGGGAGGGTGCCGCGTGCAGCGGCGGTAACCACACCGGGTGCGCCGGCGGCCCGTGACCCGACAGCCGACTCAACATCATTCCCAACACGGACGTACTCGGGCGCTCGCATGTCACCGCCTCGTCGGACGCCGCGGTGAATCGCCGTACCTCGATCGGCTGGGCAACGCCGGGCCGCTCAGGTGGTGGTGGGCCCGAAACGCATGCGGCCTGAAAGCGGATCGGCTCGCCGTTGGCGACCCGCAGATAGCCCGCGCCCGGCGCCGCCGGCAGCTCGTAGGCGTCGAGAGTACCCAGAACGGTTCGCGATTCGCTGGCCGACAGCGTTTTCAGACAGATTCGGTAGGACAGGTGTGACTCGAGTCCCCGCAGCCGGCCTTCGTCGAGCCGCTGACTGGCCAGCAGCAGGTGTATCCCCAGCGAGCGGCCCAGTCGTCCCAGCGCGACGAAGGTGTCGGCGAAGTCCGGATGCTGGCTGAGCAGCTCGGAGAACTCGTCGACGATTACGAACAGGGCGGGAAGAGGTTTGGCGGCAGGCGATTTGGTGTGGGCCGCAACACTGGCACTACCCGACTTACGCAGTAGTTGCTGCCGCCGGTTCATCTCACCGGCCAGGGCATCACGCATCCGGGCGACCAGTGGCGCTTCGTCGGCCAGGTTGGTGACCACGGCGGCCACGTGCGCCGAGTCGGCGAAGTCGAGGAACGTTGCGCCGCCTTTGAAGTCGATCAGTAGCAGGTTGAGGACTTCGGGCGAATTGCGCGCCATCATGCCCAGGGCGATGGTGCGCAACAGCTCCGACTTGCCCGAGCCGGTGGCGCCGACACACAGTCCGTGCGGTCCCATCCCCTGCTCGGCGGCCTCTCGGATGTCGAGTGTCACCGGCCGACCGTCGACGGTGCTGCCGATCGGGACGCGTAGCGGCGATATCCCGTTGTGCCACAGCGAGTTCGGGTTGAACCCGCCGATATCGTCGATGCCGACCAGGCTCACCCACGCAGTGTCACCCGGCTGTATCGACGTTCCGGAGTGGGCCGCCAGCCGGCGTGCGCAGGCCACCGCCTCGGCCTCGTCCAGCCGATCCGGGGCAGTCAACACATCGACCCCGCCGGGATGGTGCACGCGCAGCACGGGGCCGTCTGCGCCGACCCGCAGCACCGTGCCGCCGTCCGGCACGGGCACGTCGGGCTCGGGGGTGTCGACGATCAGCACCGTGCGGCGCGGTGCGGCCGTGCCTGCGTTCGGATGCTGGCGGTGTGGCAGCCATTTCAGCCATTGCCAATGGTGTGCGCGCGACTCGCTGACCACGCTGCCGATCGCCAGATGATCCGGCGAATGCAGCACCGCCAGCTCGCACACGATCGCCCGCAGCAGCCCGCGCACTCGCGGCGCCGCGCCGTCGATCGTCACCGTGGCATCCAACCGGATCACGACGGGAGCTTCTAGCGAGGAATGGACATCGAGAAACCGGCGCAGTGCCTCGACGCTGACCGGGTCGCACCGCTGCTCGGCCGGACCCTGGGCAGCCACCACGGGGGTGGCGAGTGGAACGGTTCCGACACCGATACGCACCACGCAGAAGAGCGGGTCGTCCGGTCGCCGCTCCCACATGCGACCGCCGCCGGCCAGGGTCCACAACTCGTCGGGATCGGGGTGCGAACGAATCACCGAATCATATTGCGCCGAAGCGATTTCAGTGACCTCACGACGCACTGCGCTGAGGTAATCGAAGTATCGTCGCCGGTCGGCGTTGACCGCCGTACCCCGCCGACGGCCGCGGCCGGTCAGCGCCGTCACCACCATCGACACCGACATCATCGTCGGAAACGCGAGAAAGGTAGGGTTGCGCGCCACCGGCGCACCGCTCCAGAACGCCGCGGCGGTGACGCCCAGCATGGTGGCCGACATGACCATCGGCAACAACAACGCCAACAGGCCCGCGGGCTCCGAACGCGGAAGCTCCGGTGGCGGGGCGATTTCGACGACCGCACGCACAGTTCGACGACGCTAGGCAACCACGCGGATCCGCCGCAAGTCACCTGTGGACGACCGAAAGCCGTTTCACCGCAGCCTGGTTAGCATGTCAGCGATGAGCGCATCACCATGTCGTGTCACCGTTCACTGCGGGGGTACCAGCACTGACCTGACGCTGCCCGCCACCATGCCCGTCGCCGAGCTCATTCCGTCGATCCTCGACGTCCTGGGCGGCCCCACCCTGGGCCGCCACCGGCTCTCCCGCGTCGGCTGCGCTCCGTTACCGGGTTCGACGACGCTGGCGCAGAACGATATCCGCGACGGCGCTGTCCTGGTCCTCGCCGAACAGAGCACTCCGCCGCCGGCACCTCGTCACGACGACGACGCCGAGGCGGTGGCAGCCGGCCTCAAGACCACAACTGGCCTGCCGGTGAACCGGGTCGGTGGCGCCCTAACCGCCGTCGCATTCACCGTTACCGGCGCGCTGGTCATGGTCCGCAATGCGTTCACCGTCGCGACGGAGTCCAACGGCACCGTACTTGCCGCAGCCACCGCCGCTCTGGCCGCCCTGTTCGCTATTGCTCTGTTTCGCAATGTGTTTCATGATCCGATCGCAGAACTGACATTGGCGATTCTCGCCACGACGTTCGCCGCCGTAGCCGGTCTGCTGGCGGTGCCCGGCGTCCCGGGTGCTCCCGCCGTGTTGCTGGCGGCGATGGCCACGGCAGTCACCGCTGTGCTGGCGCTGCGCCTAGCGCGCTGCGGTGTAGTCACTTTGACCGCCCTGGCGGGTGCGGCCATCGTCGTGGCGCTGGCCGCACTGGCGGCGGTTCTCACCGGGACTCGGCTTGACGTGACCGCGTCGGTGACCGCCGTCGCCTGCCTGGGACTGATCGAGATGGCGCCGCGGATGTCCATGATGTTGGCCGGCCTGTCGCCCGGCCCGGCCCGCAGCGCAGCAGAGCTGGCCGACCGAACGCGACGGGCCGAGAATTGGTTGACCAGCCTGCGCGCCGGCTTCGCAGCGGTCGCGGCGCTGGGCGCCACGACGGCCGCATGCACCGCTCATCGCGCCATCCCGCTGGCCGCACTCACCGGCGCTGCGCTGCTGCTGCATGCGCGAACCGACCGGCGCAGATCGCTCGTCTTCCTGGTGGCCGCAATTGCCACCAGCACAACAACATTGGCCCTCGCCGTGGCCGGTGCGCCCCGGTGCGGCCCATGGCTGGTGGCACTGACGGTGACCCTGACCGCGGCCGCACTGTATGTGGGCTTCCTCGCTCCCACATTCGCACCCTCACCCATCACGCGTCGTGGCGTCGACGTGTTGGGCTGTATCGCACTGGCCGCCGCGGTACCGCTGGCGTGCTGGACGTGTGGTGCGTTCAGCGCGGTCCGCGCCCTGAGCCTGCAGCCGTGAGGCCGTACCGGGCGGCGTGCATCTCCGTGGCGATGGCGTTTGCGGCTGCCAATTGTGCCGCGCCGGCATCCGCGGTGACACCGCCTCCGGTCGACGAAAAGCTGCTGCCCGCAGCAACTTCCCCGGCGCCCCCGCAGCGCACCGTGCAGCGCGAGGTGTGCGCCGCAGCCATCGACGACCCGGCCAGGACCGGGCCGCCCAGCCAACTCGCCGACCTCGATCTGCCGCGGATCTGGCAGTTCACCCGCGGCGCCGGGCAACGGGTGGCGGTCGTCGACACCGGCGTCCGCCGGCACCCGCGGCTGCAGAACCTGGTGGGCGGCGGCGACTATGTGTCCACCGGCGACGGCACCCAGGACTGCGACGCCCACGGCACGCTGGTGGCCGGAATCATCGCTGCCACCACCGCTCCCGGCGTCGACAAGGTCGGCGGCGTGGCGCCCGACGTCACGCTGATCAGCATCCGGCAATCGAGCGCCAAATTCGGTCCGGTCGGCTCGGGTACCGGTGTCGGGGACGTCCAAACCCTGGCCAGGGCGGTGCGTACCGCCGCCGATCTGGGCGCCACCGTCATCAACATCTCGCCGGTCGCGTGCGTCGCGGTCACCGACAATCTCGACGACCGCGCCCTCGGGGCTGCCCTGGCGTACGCGGTCGACGTCAAGAACATCGTCGTGGTGGCCGCGGCCGGCAACACCGGCGGGCCCGGCCAATGCCCGCCCCAGGCGCCCGGTGTCACCCGTGAGACCGTCTCGGTGGTGGTGAGCCCGGCGTGGTACGACGACTACGTGCTGACGGTCGGATCGGTCGATTCCCGCGGCGCCCCTTCAGCGTTCACCCTGCCCGGGCCGTGGGTGGACGTCGCGGCGACCGGCGAGGAGGTCACCTCGCTGAGCCCGGTCACCGACGAGACGGTCAACGCGGACAACGAATCGGCGCCCCTGTCGGGAACCAGCTACGCCGCACCGGTTGTCAGCGGGCTGGCCGCGCTGATTCGGGCCCGGTTCCCGGCGCTCACCGCGCGTCAGGTGATGCAGCGCATCGAGTCGACCGCTCACCATCCGCCCGGCGGCTGGGATCCGGTGGTGGGCCACGGCACGGTCGACGCGCTCGCCGCTATCGGCACGGACACCACCGGGGCGGCCGGCCCGGCCTCCCACGAGTCGAAGCCGCCGTCGGTCGAGGTGCCGGCGCCGCCCGCCGGCCGTCGCGACCCGTCGGTCGACCGCTCACGCGGCACCGCGTTCGGTGGCGCCGGGATCTGCCTGCTGGTGTTGCTGGCGGCGGTCTGCTCCACCGCGCTGAGAGGTACGCGGTCAGCGCGCTCCGGCGACAATCGCGTCGTGGGCGACTAAGGCCTTTTCCCGACCCAATTCCGGCCCGCACGGCAGCGGCAAGGATCGGCCACGGCGCGGCGGCGGTCGTGGCCGGCAGCCCGAGGGCGCGAGCGGCGTCGTCGTCGTGGATCGCGAACCGCACCCCGGTGTCGGTCACGAGATAGCGGGTCGCGACCCGGGCGCCGGTTCCGGTGAGGCTCTGCGCCGCCACGTAGACACTTCGGCCCGGCGGGAGATGGACGGCGTCGACGGCAGGGCCGCGGCCGTCGGCCTGCGCCAGCTTGAAAGCCTGGCCGACCGGCGGGCCGGCGCCGGTCAGCAGCCCGACGTCCGCGGCACCGGACGGTCCGGGCGTCCATGCCGCACACACTGTGGCGTCGGTGGAGTAGCCGCTGGGCGCCTGTTCGGCAATGCCGGCGACCGGCAGCGTGTGCACCACTGGAACCCCCCGGATCACGTCGGGCGCCACGGCGACGGGCTGCGTGCTGCGGTGCGAGTCGATGATGCGCAGCAGGTCGGCGGCGACGCGGCCGATGCGCTGCACCCCGTCGGCAAGCACGACGTAATATTCGTCACCCGATGCACGTGTGATTCGCAGCACACTGCCGATTTTCAGGTCGGGCAGCCAGGGTCCCGCCGGCGCACCTGCGCCGGGGATGCGCGGCGCGGCGATGGGTGGGGCCTCGGGGATCGCGTTCAGCAACGACTGCGAAGCGCGTTGCGGTGCCGGCTCCGCCAGTCCCAGCACCTGCCGGACGGCCGGATCGGCCAGATCTACCGCCGCGCGCAGGCCCCGGTAGAGCAGAAAAGTCGGCGAGCCCGGGCCGGTGCTGACCACGGCGGCGTGTCCGGGGTCCAGACGACGCACGGATGCATCGGTCGCGGTTCCGATGATCACCGTGGTCTCCGGTCCGGGGTCACTGTCGCAGATCGTCCAGGTCGACCCGCGCTCCGGCAACGGCGCGGGGATGAACTGCGGTGCACCCGGAATCCCCAGCAGCGCGCCACGTTTGGTGTGCTCGAGCTCGGACTCGCGCACCGGTACCGGGTCGGCCGCGGCCGCCAGGATCAACCGAGCCGACGCCAGGTTCAGCACCGGATGCCACGTGTCGGCGAGCCGCACATACAAGGCTCCGGATTGCCGGCCCATCACCAGTCGCACGTCGCCGAGCCCGGGCTGTGGCCGCAGCAACGCCAGGCACGCGCATCCCAGCAGCGCAGCGACCGCCAGGACGCATCCGAGTGCCAGCGCCGCCGCGGGTGCGCGCGGGGGCTCGCTGATCGACCCCGGATCCTCGCCCAGCAATGCGCTCTCGATGCGCCGCAGCAGGAACCGGTGGCCGCTGGTATGCAGCCAGGTGGACGCTTGGCGCGGCACTGAATCTCCCCAGACTTGCCCGAATCACCCGCAACGGTAGGGCCTGCGCCCAGCCCGGATTCACCGTTCATCCACAGCTGCGAAAGGTTTTGCCCGGCCCGGCCGCGGGTAAAATCTCGACGTGCTTCTGCAATTCATCCGGACGGCCGGTCGGGCCGGCACCGGCACCCTAGCTCTGGCCGCCGCAGTGGCGGGCGCTGTCGCGCTCATCCCGGGTGCTGCCCTGCCGGTGGCCTCAGCCGCCGACTGCCCGGACGCCGAGGTGGTTTTCGCCCGCGGCACCAACGAGCCCACGGGTATGGGCCGGGTGGGCGACGCCTTCGTCGACTCGCTCCGCGCGCAGACCAGCGGGTTGAACATCGGGACTTATGGGGTCAACTACGCCGCCAGCAAGCTGCAGTTGCATGGCGGCGACGGGGCAAACGACGTGATTTCCCATGTCAAGGCGACGGTGTCGTCGTGCCCGAACACCAAGATCGTGTTGGGCGGATACTCGCAGGGCGCGTCGGTGATGGACATCGTTGCCGGCGTTCCGATCGGCGGCATCAGCTGGGGTAGCTCGCTGCCGCCGCAGTACGTCGACAATGTCGTGGCGGTGGTGACCTTCGGTGACGTCGCCGACCGTGCCGGCGGATCGTTGCCGAACAAGAGCGCGCTGCTGGGCGCCAAGGCTGTCGACTACTGCAACCCGATGGACCCGATCTGCCACGCCGGCTCCGGCAACGAGTGGAGCGGGCACACCGAGGGCTACGTCCCGACGTACACCACCCTGGGGGCCACCTTCGTCGCCCAGAGACTGACGGCTGGGGCTACCCCGCACCTGCCCGGGCAGATTCCCGGCTACTCACCCCAGCTGCCGGGGTCGGTGCCTGCGGTTCCGCAGTTCCCCCAGTACCCGGGATCGGTGCCCCAGACGCCCCAGACGCCCCAGACGCCGGGGTCGCCGGGATCGCCGGGATCGATCCCGCAGGCCCCCGTCGTATAAGGCCGCCGGCTAACTCTGCTGGCCGATTTCGCGTCAATCCGTAACATCGGATCATGAGGCTCGATCCGTTTGCTCGCTTGACCGGTTTTGCGATTTTCCCGTTGCTGTCGTTCACACCGATGATCGCCGCGGCACCCGCGGTGGCCGCGTCGTGCCCGGGTGTCGAGGTGGTGTTCGCCCGCGGCCGCGAGGAGCCACCCGGGGGTCGGTGCCGTCGGCGACGCTCTGGTCAGTTCGCTGCGGGGCAAGACAAGCTTGCCCATCGGGGTGTATGGAGTCAACTATCCGGCCAACATCTCCGTCGACAGTGGCGCCAACGATATGAGCCAGCACGTCCAATCGATGGCGAAAGGCTGCCCGAACACCCGCGAGGTGCTCGGCGGGTATTCCCTGGGCGCCGAGGTGGCCGACCTGGCCACCTGGGGCCGCATCCCGCCGGGGGGTGGATCAGCACGTCGCGGCGGTCGCGTTGTTCGGCAACGGCACCCACGGAGTTGCTCCGGCCTACGCGGGCAAGACGATCGACCAGTGCGCGCAGGGCGACCCTATCTGCGGCAAGGGCACGAACTGGCCGTCACACCTGCAGCCGTCGTACATCGATTCCGGCCTGGTGGATCAGGCCGCCGGGTTTGTTGCGGGCAAGCTTTAGCTTCGGGACCGGATGTCGCGGGTGATCAGGTTGCGGGCCGCGAGCTGGTCGTCCGGCGGGTAGTCCACCGCGACCAGCGTCAGCCCTTGCGGCGGCGCAGCCGCGAAGTCACTGGATCTGGTTGTCGCGGTGAGCAGTTCAACACACCATTGCGGTGTGCGCCGGTGCTCACCGACGGCCAGCAGCGCGCCCACCAGCGAGCGCACCATCGACCAGCAGAACGCGTCGGCACTGACCTGCGCGGTGATCAGGTCCCCATCTCGCGACCAGTCCAGTCTTTGCAGCTCGCGGATGGTGGTGGCGCCTTCGCGATGACGGCAGAACGCTGCGAAGTCGTGCAGTCCCAACATGTTTCGTGCTGCGACGGTCATCGCGTCGAGGTCCAGCTCGCGCGGCCAGGCGGTGACGAAACGCGCCAGCTGCGGCACCACCCCGTAGGGCGCGGTCGACAGCCGGTAGGCGTAATGGCGGCGCAGCGCCGAGAATCGGGCGTCGAAACCCGCTGGCGCACGGGCGATATGGAGCACCCGAACATCTGCGGGCAGGAATCTGGCGAGCCGGCGCACCAGCGGTAGAAACTCCGGATCCTCCGGGCGCGTGTTTCGCGAGTAGGCGTTGGGCACGGCATCGGCGGGCACGTCGAGGTGGGCCACCTGCCCGGTGGCATGCACGCCGGCGTCGGTGCGTCCTGCCGCGCGAACCTGGATCGGACAGCGAAACACGGTCGCCAGCGCCTCATCGAGGACGCCGGCGACCGTGCGTTGCTCGGCTTGTGCCGCCCAGCCCGCGAAATCTGTTCCGTCGTAGGCGATGTCGAGCCGCAGACGGACGGACTCGCTAATTCTCGGCGGCCCCTTCGGCCTCTTCGGACTCTCCGACCTCGTCGGACTCTTCGACACTCGCCTGCGGCGCTGCCGCAGCGGTCTCGGGGGGCGGCCTCCGTGGCCGCCTCGTCAGCGGCGGCCGATTCCTCGACGGCCTCCGGCTCGACCGCGGCCCTGCGGCGCCGCGGCCGCCGTTTCGGTGGCTGCCGGCGGTGCGTCCTTCTGGGTCTTGGCCTGCTGGGCGGCTACCCGGCGCGCCCGGTCGGCCTCCGAAGTGACGGTCTTCTCCCGCACCAGCTCGATCACCGCCATCGGAGCGTTGTCACCCTTGCGCGGCTCGACCTTGATGATGCGGGTGTAGCCGCCCTCGCGATCGGAGAAGAAGGGTCCGATCTCGGCGAACAAGGTGTGCACGACGTCCTTGTCGCGGATCTTCTTCATAACCTCACGCCGATTGTGCAAGCTGCCCTTCTTGGCGTGGGTGATCAGCTTCTCCGCGTAGGGCCGCAGCGCCCGCGCCTTGGGCTCGGTGGTTTTGATCCGGCCGTGCTCGAACAACGACGTGGCCAGGTTGGCCAGAATCGCCTTCTGATGCGACGACGACCCGCCGAGGCGAGGACCCTTGGTGGGCTTGGGCATTGCGACTTCTCCTATGTGGGGCCGGTCCCCGTATCAGGTAGGACCGGGACGGAATGGCTTAGAGCTGTTCGGTTTCCGCGTAGTCCTGGTCGTCGTAGGCGGCCTCGGTGGACCAGGTGCCGGTGGCGACGTCGTAACCGGCGACCTCCGACGGGTCGAAGCTGGGCGGGCTGTCCTTGAGCGACAGACCCAGCTGGTGCAGCTTGACCTTCACCTCGTCGATGGACTTCTGACCGAAGTTGCGGATGTCGAGCAGGTCGGACTCGGTGCGCGAGACCAGTTCGCCGACGGTGTGCACGCCCTCGCGCTTGAGGCAGTTGTAGGACCGCACGGTCAGGTCCAGGTCGTCGATCGGCAGCGCGAACGAGGCGATGTGGTCGGCCTCGGCCGGCGACGGCCCGATCTCGATGCCCTCGGCCTCGACGTTGAGTTCGCGTGCCAGGCCGAACAATTCGACCAGCGTCTTGCCGGCCGACGCCAGCGCGTCGCGCGGCGTGATCGAACTCTTGGTCTCGACGTCCAGGATCAGCTTGTCGAAGTCGGTGCGCTGCTCGACACGGGTGGCGTCCACCTTGTAAGTCACCTTGAGCACCGGCGAGTAGATGGAATCGACTGGGATACGGCCGATTTCGGCACCCGAGGCCCGGTTCTGCACGGCCGGCACGTAGCCGCGGCCCCGCTCGACCACCAGCTCGACCTCGAGCTTGCCCTTGTCGTTCAGCGTCGCGATGTGCATCGAGGGGTTGTGCACCGTGACACCGGCCGGGGGGACGATGTCGCCCGCGGTGACTTCACCCGGGCCCTGCTTGCGCAGGTACATGGTGACCGGCTCGTCCTCCTCGGAGGACACGACCAGGCTCTTGAGGTTCAGGATGATGTCGGTGACGTCTTCCTTGACGCCGGGGACGGTGGTGAATTCGTGCAGGACGCCGTCGATGCGGATGCTGGTGACAGCCGCGCCGGGGATCGACGACAGCAGCGTGCGACGCAGCGAATTGCCAAGGGTGTAGCCGAATCCCGGCTCCAGCGGTTCGATGACGAACTGGGACCGGTTGTCGGTGAGGATTTCCTCCGACAGGGTTGGGCGCTGAGAGATCAGCATGGTATTTCTTCTTCTCCTTCTCGGCACCCGCTATTTGATGCCGTTAGGTATTCCGCTCCGGCGGTTTTGCCGGCCCGGAAGTCTTACTTCGAGTAGTACTCGACGATCAGCTGCTCGGTGAGCGGGACGTCGATCTGGGCGCGCTCGGGCAGCTGGTGGATCAGGATGCGCTGCCGCTCCCCCACCACCTGCAGCCAGCTCGGGGATCGGGCGGTCGCCCGCGGTCTCCCGCGCGATCTGGAACGGCACGGTGTTCAGCGACTGGTCCCGCACGTCGATGATGTCGTACTGCGACACCCGGTAGCTGGGGACGTCGACGCGGACCCCGTTGACGGTGAAGTGACCGTGGGTGACCAGCTGACGGGCCATCCGCCGGGTCCGGGCCAGCCCGGCGCGGTAGACGACGTTGTCGAGCCGACTCTCCAGGATCCTCAGCAGCTCCTCACCGGTCTTGCCGGTGTGGCGCACGGCCTCTTCGTAGTAGCGGCGGAACTGCTTCTCCATCACGCCGTAGGTGAAGCGCGCCTTCTGCTTCTCCTGCAGCTGCTGACGGTATTCGCTCTCCTTGACCCGGGCGCGGCCGTGCTGACCGGGCGGGTAGGGACGCTTCTCGAAGGACTGGTCGCCGCCGACGAGGTCGGTGCCCAGGCGACGCGACTTGCGGGTGATGGGTCCGGTGTAACGAGCCATTGGTATGTCCTCCTAGACCTAGACGCGCCGACGCTTGGGCGGGCGGACACCGTTGTGCGGCTGCGGGGTGACGTCGGAGATGGCGCCCACCTCCAAGCCCGCGGCCTGCAGCGAACGGATCGCGGTCTCCCGGCCGGAGCCCGGGCCCTTGACGAACACGTCGACCTTGCGCACGCCGTGCTCCTGCGCCTTGCGCGCGGCGTTCTCCGCGGCCAGCTGGGCGGCGAACGGCGTCGACTTCCGCGATCCCTTGAACCCGACGTGACCCGAAGACGCCCAGGCGATGACATTGCCCTGGGGGTCGGTGATCGTCACGATCGTGTTGTTGAAGGTGCTCTTGATGTGGGCGGCGCCGTGCGGGACGTTCTTCTTTTCCCTGCGGCGGGTCTTCTGGCCCTTCTTGGCGGAGCCTGCTTGCCCCTTTTTCGCTGGTGGCATCTGTACTACCTGGCCTTCTTCTTGCCTGCGATGGTGCGCTTGGGGCCTTTACGGGTCCGCGCGTTGGTCTTGGTCCGCTGGCCGCGTACCGGCAGGCCGCGGCGGTGCCGCAGCCCCTGGTAGCAGCCGATCTCGATCTTGCGACGAATGTCGGCCTGCACCTCGCGGCGCAGGTCGCCCTCGACCTTCAGGTTCGCTTCGATGTAGTCGCGCAGATGAGTCAGCTGGTCATCGGTGAGGTCCTTGGTGCGCAAGTCCTTGTCGATGCCGGTGGCCGCCAGAATCTCGTTCGAGCGGGTACGGCCGATGCCGAAGATATAGGTCAGCGCGATCTCCATCCGCTTGTCACGCGGCAGATCGACGCCTACTAGTCGAGCCATAGGTGGCGTTTCCTCTTTTTTCTAGGCGGAGGTCTTATCCCAGTCCGTTCCCGCTTGTGCGCGGGGCCCGGCCTCCGTCCGGGCGTGTCCTGTGCGGCGTATCCGCTCAGTGGTGCTGGGAGGTCAGCATTCAGTTGTGTAGGGCAGGCGGGCCCTGCTGTTGATCAGCCCTGCCGCTGCTTGTGCCGGGGATCCTGGCAGATCACCATGACCCGTCCGTGCCGACGGATCACCCTGCACTTGTCACAGATCGGCTTGACGCTCGGGTTCACCTTCACGGCAGTCTCGGTCCTGTTCTTCTCTGGGTGTTTGCGCTGCTACTTGTACCGGTACACAATGCGGCCGCGGGACAGGTCGTAGGGAGACAACTCCACTACCACCCGGTCCTCCGGCAGGATGCGGATGTAGTGCTGCCGCATCTTGCCGCTGATGTGGGCGAGTACTTTATGGCCGTTCTCCAGCTCAATGCGAAACATCGCATTGGGCAGCGGCTCGACCACGCGGCCCTCGACCTCGATGGCGCCGTCCTTCTTAGCCATTACTTTTCGGCGATCCTCTACTTTTCGTTTCCGTGCACCTGGTTCGGCGCAGCAGGCGTCCTGACTTCAAAACGTGAGCCGGTGATGGAAATTCCGCGAAGTACTCCGCAGAATTCAGGACTGGGCACGCCAAGAGCCGGCACGAACGCCGCACCGTCGGGCAACGATACCCGCTTCGCTGCCCCCGACGCAAAACGCCGTAGCAGCCCCGACACCCGGAATAGGCCAGGTCACCCCGGGGGTTGGAGCAACCATGACCGATTCTGCTGTAGGAAAACCTGATCTTGGCCGGTTCGGCTCGTTCGGACGCGGCGTCACGCCCCAGCAAGCCAGGGAGATCGAAGCCCTCGGCTACGGCGCGGTCTGGGTGGGCGGCTCCCCGCCCGCCGAACTGGACTGGGTGGAGCCGATTCTGGAAGCGACCAACACGTTGCAGGTGGCCACCGGGATCGTCAACATCTGGACGGCAGCCGCAGCGCCGGTCGCCGAGTCGTTCCACCGGATCGACAAGGCTTACCCCGGTCGTTTCCTGCTGGGGATCGGCGTCGGTCATCCGGAGGCGCACACCGAGTACCGCAAGCCCTACGACGCGTTGGTGGAGTACCTGGACCAGCTCGACGAGTTCGGTGTGCCCAAGAACCGGCGGGTGGTGGCCGCGCTGGGCCCGCAGGTTCTCAAGTTGTCCGCCCGGCGCAGCGCTGGCGCGCACCCGTATCTGACCACCCCCGAGCACACCGCCCGGGCGCGCGAGCTGATCGGCCCGCAGGCCTTTCTGGCGCCCGAGCACAAGGTCGTGCTGACCACCGATCCGGAGCAGGCGCGGGCGGTGGGCCGCAAGGCGCTCGGCATCTATCTCAACCTCGCCAACTATCTGAACAACTGGAAGCGGCTCGGCTTCACCGACGATGACGTCGCCAAACCGGGCAGTGACCGCCTGGTCGACGCCGTCGTCGCGTACGGAACCACCGACGCCGTCGCGGCGCGGCTGCGCGAGCACCTCGACGCGGGCGCGGACCACGTTCCGGTCCAGGTGCTGGCCCGAGACCCGGTACCGGTGCTGGCCGAACTGGCCACCGCGCTCGGGCTATAACGGGTACCGGTAAACGGGTATAGGAGCTCAGATGACTGACTCGGTTTCCCTCAAACCTGACCTGGGCCGGTACGGCGTATGGCTGGGCAGCCGCTCGCTGGACCCGGGGCTGGCGGCCGACATCGAATCGCTGGGTTACGGCGCGGTGTGGGTCGGCGGATCGCCGGATGCCGACCTCGCGTGGGTCGAACCCGCGCTGGCGCAGACCGATTCACTGCAATTGGCCACCGGGATCGTGAACATCTGGTCGGCGCCGGCCGACGAAGTCGCGGCGTCGTATCAACGCATCGAAGCCGCGCACCCGGGGCGGTTTCTGCTCGGTGTCGGGGTGGGTCACCCGGAGCACACGGAGCAATACCAGAAGCCCTACGACGCGCTGGTGTCCTATCTCGACGATCTGGACAAGGACCTGGTGCCGACCAGCCGGCGGGTGCTGGCCGCGCTGGGTCCCCGGGTGCTCAAACTGGCCGCGGAGCGCAGTGCGGGAGCTCACCCGTACCTGACCACGCCGACGCACACCGGCAAGGCCCGCCACCTGCTCGGCAACTCGGTGTTCCTGGCACCCGAGCACAAGGTGGTGCTGACCACGGAGGCCGAGGAGGCCCGCGCGGTCGGCCGTAAGTTCGTCGACTTCTACCTGGGCCTGAGCAACTACGAGAACAACTGGCTGCGGCTGGGGTTCACCGAGGACGACGTCCGCAAGCCCGGCAGCGACCGGCTGATCGATGCCCTGGTCGCATACGGCACTGCCGAGGACATCGCGCGCCGGCTCACCGAGCACCTGGACGCGGGCGCCGACCACGTTGCCATCCAGGTGCTGGGTGCGTCACGCCCCGAGAAGCTGGTCCCGGTGCTCGGCGAATTGGCAGGACCACTGGGCCTCAGCCGTTAGGGTTGTGCCCATGCGACTGCTGGTCACCGGAGGGGCGGGCTTCATCGGCGCGAACTTCGTGCACAGCACGGTGCGCGAACACCCCGAAGACTCGGTGACGGTGATCGACGCGCTCACCTACGCCGGACGGCGGGAATCGCTGGCCGACGTCGAGGATTCGATCAGGTTCGTCGAGGGCGACATCTGCGACACCGAACTGATGACGCAGTTGGTGGCCGAGTCCGACGCCGTCGTGCATTTCGCCGCCGAATCCCACGTGGACAATGCTCTGGACAACCCGGAGCCGTTCCTGCACACCAACGTGGTGGGAACGTTCACCATCCTGGAAGCCGTTCGGCACCACGGGGTTCGGTTGCACCACATCTCCACCGACGAGGTCTACGGCGACCTGGAACTGGGCGATTCGCAGCGGTTCACCGAGGCAACGCCCTACAACCCGTCGAGCCCTTATTCGGCGACCAAGGCCGGCAGCGACATGCTGGTGCGGGCGTGGGTGCGGTCCTACGGGGTGCGGGCGACGCTGTCCAATTGCTCCAACAACTACGGCCCGTACCAGCACATCGAGAAGTTCATCCCGCGTCAGATCACCAATGTGCTGACCGGCCGGCGGTGCAAGCTCTACGGCGCCGGCGCCAACGTCCGCGACTGGATCCACGTCGAGGACCACAACAGCGCGGTGCGCGTGATCCTGGAAAAAGGCAAAATCGGGCAGACCTACCTGATCAGTTCCGAGGGTGAGCGCGACAATCTGAGCGTGCTGCGCACAATTCTGCGCATGATGGGCCGCGATCCCGACGACTTCGACCACGTCACCGACCGCGTCGGCCACGATCTGCGGTACGCCATCGACCCGTCGCTGCTCAACAACGAATTGGGTTGGGCGCCAAAGCACACCGACTTCGAAGACGGCTTGCGGGCCACCATCGACTGGTACCGGGACCATGAATCATGGTGGCGCCCCCTGAAGGACGCCGCCGAGGCCCGCTACGCCCAGCGTGGTCAGTGAGATGAAGGTACGCGAACTCGGCGTCCCGGGGGCCTGGGAGATCACCCCGACCATCCACGGCGACGCGCGCGGGATGTTCTTCGAATGGTTGACCGACAAGGGTTTTCGCGGCTTTGCCGGCCATGGCCTGGACGTGCGGCAGGCCAACTGTTCGGTGTCGTCGGCCGGAGTCCTGCGTGGCCTGCACTTCGCCCAGCTGCCGCCGAGTCAGGCCAAGTACGTCACCTGTGTGCGGGGAGCGGTATTCGATGTCGTCGTCGATATCCGGTTGGGTTCGCCGACTTTCGGTGAATGGGACTCGGTCCTGCTGGACGATAAGGACCGGCGCACCATCTACATCTCCGAGGGGTTGGCGCATGGTTTCCTTGCGCTGCAAGATGATTCGACGGTGATGTACCTGTGTTCGGCGGAATACAATCCCCAGCGCGAACACACCATCCGCGCCACGGATCCCACGCTGGCCGTCGACTGGCCGCTGGTGGACGGTGCCGCCCCCAGCCTGTCGGACCGCGACGCCGCGGCCCCCAGCTTCGCCGAAGTGCGCGATTCCGGCCTGCTGCCCACCTGGGACGAGACCCAGGCATTCGTCAAGGGCTTGTCGAGCCGGCGCTAATAGGCGTCTGTGCAACAGGCCGCGCCACCGGCCATACTGCTTGGGCATCTGTCGTGCGTCGGGCCGCAGAATGACTGAAGGAGAACTTTGGTGAAGCGAGAGCTGTTGATCGTCTTTGGCGCCGCGGCGCTGGTCGCGGGCATGGCGGGATGCTCGAAGGACGAGAAGTCTTCGGGCAGTTCATCTTCGAGTTCGGCTTCGTCGTCGGCCGCGACCAGCACCAGTTCCGGCACCGTGCCGGCGTCGCCCGCCGCAGCGGCCGGGGAGACCAAGGTCCTCATCGGCGGCCAGCCGCAGCCCGTCGGCCCAGTGGTGTGCGAGACGTATCAGGGCAAGTTCTCCATTCAGATCGGCGATCCGATCATCGGCGTCATCGTCGGACTCGAGCAAGACGGGTCCGCGGTCCACAGCGCCGGGCTGGGCACCGTCGACGGCGTGGTCCTCAGCTTCACCGAGGGCGCGCCGGGCAACAGCGCCAAAGCAACCAAGAACGGCAGCACCTACCAGATCACCGGCACGGCGACCGGCGTCGACAACGCGGGCGCACAGGTCAGCAAGACCTTCGAGGTCGACGCCACCTGCCCCTGATTTAGGCGGCATGGCGGTTGGTCAGTGTGATGCTGATGGCTGTTTCGATTTCGCTGATATCGAATTTCGGATAGATCGGTGGCGCGGACGATTGGTACCGCGCACCGGTCGGCGTCGCGTATGCGGCGGTGTGGGTGCCGTTGTTGTCGTGGGTGGTGACGGTCCAGCCGGGTGATTCTTTGAGGTAGTTGCAGTGTTCGCAGAGTCCCAGGCCGTTGGTGGCGGTGGTGGGTCCGCGGCGTTTGCAGGGTTGGGCGTGGTCGCGGTGGCGGATGGGGGCGTCGCAGTAGGGGGTGCGGCAGGTTTGGTCGCGCAGGCCGATGAAGTCGGCCAGGCCGCGCGGGAAGGTGCGGGACCGCGATTCCAGGGCGACCAGGGCGCCGGTGGCAGGACTGGCATAGAGCCGGCGCAGCGTCGCCTTGGACTTCCGGTCGGCCACCGCGCTGGTCACCATGTTGCGGGCCACTGCGGCGGGGATGGGTCCGTAGCCCTCGAGGACGGCCGGCGCGGTGTCGTCGCCGAGCAGCGCCTGATCGGAGATCACCACGTTGACCGTCACCGGTGCCGCCGCGCTGGCGGGGGTGCCGGTGACGCGCTCAACCAAAGTGTCGGCCATCACCTGCCCACGTGAGCGGCCGTCGAAGGTGGTGTCGGCGGCGCGGCGGAGCGCCGCGTAGACGCCCACACCCTGGGCGACCGGCAGTAGTGCGCTGATCCAGGTCATCATGTCCGGGGCCGGCCGGGTGGTGACCGTGCGCTCCTCGACCGCTTTAGCAGCGCGATCGACGACCGCGTGCGGGTCCAGACGGTAAGCAATCGTCTTTGCGGCGGCGGTGATGCGCCGATCACCCATGCCGGCCAACGCCGCCGCGTCAGCGCACAGCTCGGCGTCGAGCCTGCGTCGATCTTCGAGGTCCAGGCAAGCTGATTCGCGCACGATCAACGTCGCGCGCCATTCGAGAGCGCCCCGGATTCCAGGGCGGCCAGGGTGTGGGGCATTTCGTGGACCAGGGCTTTGGCGAACCCGAGGTGGCGACCGCCGCGGTTCGGGGAGTCGTGGCGGGCTAGGGCGACCTCGCTGGCCACCCCGCGGCCCCGCTTGCCCGCGGGCACCCCGGTGGCTGCCTCGGTAGCGCGCCGCGCGGCATCCAGGGCCGCCGCCGCGCGGGCCTGCCCGGCCGCCGCGGCGCATTTGATCTGCTCGAGCTCGGTGATCCGCGCGATCAACTCGGCCTCACCGGCGCCGGCCGGCACCACCGCTAAGTCAAGCGATTCGCACATGTGTTCGATCGTAGCACAGTCCGGCGCAAGGTGCACACCGGACCGCCTTGCGATCGCCCGCCGCAATTTACTAGGATATGCAAGTATCGTTCCTATACTCCTCCTAACCCCGCTGGGACAACCATGACCACACAGGTTCCGCACTTCATCGACGGCCAGCGCACCGCCGGCCAGTCCACCCGCACCGCCGACGTTCTCAACCCCAGCACCGGGGAGGTCCAGGCCACCGTGCCGATGGCCGGCCAGGCCGACGTAGACGCCGCCGTCGCATCCGCCAAAGAAGCCCAAAAGGGTTGGGCCGCTTGGAATCCACAGCGTCGCGCCCGAGTCTTGATGCGGTTCATCGAGCTGGTCAACCAGAACAGCGACGAGCTTGCCGAGCTGCTGTCCCTCGAACACGGCAAGACGGTGGCCGACGCCAAGGGCGACATCCAGCGCGGCATCGAGGTCATCGAGTTCTGCCTCGGCATCCCCCACCTGCTCAAGGGCGAGTACACCGAGGGCGCCGGGCCGGCCATCGACGTGTACTCGCTGCGCCAACCCCTCGGTGTGGTCGCGGGGATCACCCCGTTCAACTTCCCGGCCATGATCCCGCTGTGGAAGGCCGGCCCCGCCCTCGCGTGCGGAAATGCGTTCGTACTCAAGCCAAGTGAGCGGGACCCATCGGTTCCGCTGCGCCTCGCCGAGCTGTTCACCGAGGCCGGACTGCCGCCCGGGGTCTTCCAAGTGGTGCACGGCGACAAGGAGGCCGTCGACGCCATCCTGCAGCACCCGGACATCAAGGCGGTCGGGTTCGTCGGCAGTTCCGACATCGCGCAGTACATCTACGCCAATGCCGCGGCCACCGGGAAGCGATCGCAGTGCTTCGGCGGGGCCAAGAATCACATGATCGTCATGCCGGACGCCGACCTCGAGCAGGCCGTCGACGCGCTGATCGGCGCCGGCTACGGCAGCGCCGGCGAGCGGTGCATGGCCATCAGCGTTGCCGTCCCGGTGGGCGAGCAAACCGCGGATCGATTGCGCGCCAGGCTGATCGAGCGAATCAACAATCTGCGGGTCGGCCACAGCCTGGACCCCAAGGCCGACTACGGCCCGCTGGTCACCGAAGCAGCGCTCAATCGCGTGCGCGACTACATCGGCCAGGGTGTGGACGCCGGCGCCGAACTGGTCATCGACGGCCGTGAACGGGCAAGCGACGACTTGACTTTCGGTGACGCCAACCTGGAGGGCGGCTTCTTCATCGGCCCCACTCTGTTCGACCGGGTCACCACCGACATGTCCATCTACACCGACGAAATCTTCGGCCCGGTGTTGTGCATCGTGCGGGCGCACGACTACGAAGAGGCCTTGCGGCTGCCCAGCGAACACGAATACGGCAACGGCGTGGCCATCTTCACCCGCGATGGCGACACCGCGCGCGACTTCACCTCACGGGTTGAAGTGGGCATGGTCGGCGTCAACGTGCCGATCCCGGTACCGGTGGCCTACCACACCTTCGGCGGCTGGAAGCGCTCGGGATTCGGCGACCTGAACCAGCACGGCCCCGCGTCCATTCAGTTCTACACGAAGGTGAAGACCGTCACGTCGCGCTGGCCATCGGGCATCAAGGATGGTGCCGAATTCTCCATCCCGACAATGGATTAGCGGTCACCATGTTCACTCTTGACGACGAAGAACGGGTAATCACCGAGACAGCGGCGGCGTTCGCCGAAAAGCGCATCGCCCCGTTCGCCCTGGAATGGGATGCCAGCAAGCATTTTCCGACCGATGTGCTGCGCGAGGCCGCCGAACTCGGCATGGCGGCGATCTACTGTCGCGACGACGTCGGTGGCAGCGGCTTGCGGCGACTCGACGGCGTGCGCATCTTCGAACAGTTGGCCATCGCGGATCCGGTCACCGCCGCGTTCCTGTCCATTCACAACATGTGCTCGTGGATGATCGACCGCTACGGCACCGAGGAGCAACGCAAGAGCTGGGTGCCGCGACTGGCCTCGATGGATGTCATCGCGAGTTATTGCCTGACCGAGCCAGGCGCCGGTTCCGACGCGAGCGCGCTGAGCACCCGCGCGGCCAAGCAGGGCTCAGATTACGTACTCGACGGCGTCAAACAGTTCATCTCCGGCGCCGGCGCGTCCGACGTGTACGTGGTGATGGCCCGAACCGGATCCGAGGGTCCCCGCGGCATTTCGGCGTTCGTCGTCGAAAAGGACACGCCTGGGCTGAGTTTCGGTGCGATGGAACAGAAGATGGGCTGGAACGCGCAGCCCACCGCGCAGGTCATCCTCGAGGGCGTCCGGGTACCTGCCGACGCGATGCTGGGCGGCGCCGACGGCGAGGGCACCGGCTTCGGCATTGCGATGAACGGCCTCAACGGTGGCCGGCTGAACATCGCGGCATGCTCACTGGGCGGCGGCCAGTCCGCGTTCGACAAGGCGGGCGCGTACGTGCGCGAGCGCCACGCGTTCGGCAAGGCCCTCATTGACGAGCCCACCATCCGGTTCACCCTGGCCGACATGGCCACCGGGTTGGAGACATCGCGAATGATGTTGTGGCGGGCGGCGAATGCGCTCGACGAGGACACCGCCGACAAGGTGGAACTGTGCGCGATGGCCAAGCGCTATGTCACCGACACGTGCTACGAAGTCGCCGACAAGGCGCTGCAACTGCACGGCGGTTACGGTTACCTGCGGGAGTATGGTCTGGAAAAGATCGTTCGCGATCTGCGGGTGCATCGGATCCTGGAAGGGACCAACGAGATCATGCGGGTAGTAGTCGGCCGCGCCGAGGCCGCCCGTTTCAAAGCTGCGGGATAAGCCGCCGGATGAACCAGTGCTAGAAGGGCGACCATGACCGAGTTCCTGACGATTGCGTTCCTCGGTCTGGGAAACATGGGCGGGCCGATGTCGGCGAACCTGGTGAAAGCGGGCCACGCGGTGCGCGGGTTCGACCCCGCCCCCGCCGCTGCGGACGCCGCTGCCGGCCAGGGCGCGGCGGTCTTCGACAGCCCGGCCCAGGCGGTGGCCGACGCCGACGTGGTGATCACCATGCTGCCCAGCGGTGATGTGGTCAAACGTTGCTACGCCGAGATTCTGCCCGCCGCACGGCCCGGTGCCCTGTTCGTCGACAGCTCCACCATCTCGGTCGATGACGCGCGAGAAGTCCACGCGCTGGCCGAGTCTCACGGCATGGCGCAGGTCGACGCGCCGGTCTCCGGGGGTGTGAAGGGTGCGGCGGCCGGCACGCTGGCGTTCATGGTCGGCGGCGACGCCGAAGCCGTGGAGCGTGCCCGCTGGGCGTTGAAACCCATGGCGGGCAAGATAGTTCACTGTGGCGGCCCGGGCGCCGGACAGGCCGCCAAGGTGTGCAACAACATGGTGCTCGCGGTGCAGCAGATCGCGATCGGTGAAGCGTTCGTGCTGGCCGAGAAGCTTGGGCTACCGGCGCAGTCGCTGTTCGACGTGATCACCGGCGCGACCGGTAACTGTTGGGCGGTACATACCAATTGCCCGGTGCCAGGACCGGTTCCGACATCGCCGGCGAACAACGATTTCAAGCCGGGTTTTGCGACCGCGCTGATGAACAAAGACCTGGGCTTGGCGATGGACGCGGTGAAATCGACCGGAGCGTCGGCGCCGCTGGGTAGCCACGCCGCCCGTCTCTACGCCGATTTCGCTGTCGAGCACCCCGATAAGGACTTCAGCGCGATCATCGAAACCCTGCGCGAGGCTTAAAAAACGCGGGTCCTAGAAGTCGCCCGCGTGGCGACGCAACGTCTCGATCGACGACACCAGCGCCTCCGACTCGTCGGCCCCCATCCCGATGTCGGCGAACACCTGCTCGTTGAGGGTGACGGTGGCGTCCTCGACGGTGGACCGGCCGAGTTCGGTGATCTCGACCAGCGTGGTCCGCCCGTCGGTGGGATGCGGCACCCGGCGCACCAGCCCGTCGGCTTCCAACCGCCGGATCGCATGCGTGACGCTGGTGACGTGCACCTGCAGCCGGTCCGACGCCTTGGTGATCGGCAACGCGCCGGTGCGGCTGAACGCCAGCAGACGCAGCAGTTCGAACCGGGAGAAGCTCAGGTCGTAAGGCCGCAGGGCCGCTTCGACCCGCGCCAGCAGGATCTGATGCGCCCGCATCACCGAGGTCACGGCAACCATGCCCGACGAGACGTCAGCCCATCCGGCCCGCTCCCAATTGGCCCGTGCCGCGGCGATGGGATCACGCTTCGCGGAGTCGGCCACGCCTCTTTCTTACCGCACTGGGGCCCTCGACGCGGCCCTCTCAGAGGGTCCGTTCCAGCAGTACCTGTCCGCTGTCGGCGGAAATCACTCGTACGGAAGCGATCTGGTCGAGTTGCGTCGAGGTGCTGCCCGCCGGGTTCGCGGTGCGGCCGGGCTCGGCCACCCAGGTGGCCAGCCGGGTCTGGCTGCCGTCGCGATTGACTATCACCATGGCAAGGGTGTCGTGGTGAGCGTCCGGCGGCGCCAAGCAGTAGCACTGCAGGCTGATCATCGTCCCCCAGCTCTGGCTGCTGAACAAAATCGTCGACGTCAACAGCTTGGTTCCGACCTGCGCCATGGGTTGGGCCGACGTGGCGGCGGGCTGCGGGTGATTCCCGAAAATGTCGGCCGCGCCATTCACACCCACCAATACGCCGACACCCAGCACCACGGCCGCGGCAACCGAGGCCGCCCAGGTGGTGATGCGGGTGCGGCGCCGGCGCGCGCGCACGGTCTCCAGCAACGACGGCAGTAGGCGCGGCGATATCTGCGGTACGTAGCCCGACTCGCTGATCGCATCCACGTCGGCATGGCTCAATTGGGCGAGCAGGGCCGGGATGCCGCTGAGTTCGGCGACGGCGTCGCGACATGCCGGACAACCGGCCAGGTGGTCTTCGAATTCGCGGCGGTCCGTCGCGGACAGCGACCCCAGTACATAAGCGGCATCCCATGTCGCATAGTGATGCGTGTCGGTGGGCGGGCCGTGCCGTTCCGACGGCCCCCACGACGGCCGATTCATGTCATCCATCTCCCGTCATCCTCACGTATTCGGAGCCGACGACCGCCCAGACGGCGATCATCGGGTGACTCCCAGTTCCTGCAGTTGCAGCCGCAGCGCCCGCACGGCGTAGTGCAGCCGCGACTTCACCGTTCCCTCGGCGATTTTCAGGTCGTCAGCTATCTGCGTGGTGGTCCAGCCGCGGTAGTAGGACCGCTCGATCACAGCCCGATGGTCAATGGAGAGCTGGGCCATCGCGTCGCCGATCAACAGCCGGTCGAGGGCCGCGTTGACCTCGTCGGGGGTGGCCCGCTCCGGCGCCCCGGCCTCGTCGATCGATCCCACGACATTGCGGAACCGGGCGCTGCGGCGGTCGTCGATGATCATGTTGCGGGCTACGGTGAACAACCACGCCCGAGCCGACCGCGCCGCGTCGCCGACGACCTCGGGGTGCTGCCAGGCCCGCAGCAGCGTCTCCTGGACGACGTCCTCGGCCTGGCTGGCATCGCCGGTCAACCGCAGCGCGTAACGCCACAAGGCCGCGGCATGCTCGTCGTACAACGCCTTCATCAGAGCGGCTTCGGCGGTCTCGGACCCGCCCCAAGTCCCGGCCTCGCGAGCCACTCGATCACCTCCCGCCTACGACACGAGCCGAGCGGCGAGTTGGTTCAGAGGGTGAGGATACGCGGACCATCCTCGGTGACCGCCACGGTGTGTTCCCAATGCGCCGCGCGGGACCCGTCGATGGTGATGACCGTCCATTTGTCGTCCAGGACGTTCGTCTTTCCGCTGCCCAGCGTCAACATCGGTTCGATGGCCAGCACCGATCCGGCCGCCAGTAACGGCCCCCGGCCGGGGACACCTTCGTTGGGCAGGAACGGGTCCATGTGCATCTGCCGGCCGATGCCGTGGCCGCCGTACCCCTCGACGATGCCGAATGCGCGGTCGTAGCGGGCCGCGGCGGCACGGGTTCCGGTTTCGATGGCGTGCGAGACGTCGGTCAGCCGGTTCCCGATGACCATCGCCGCGATGCCGGCTTCCAGCGACTCCTTGGTGGCCTGGGACAGGGCTTCGTCGGCCGGAATGAGGCTGTCGATCCCGAAGGTGACGGCGGCGTCGCCGTGCCAGCCGTCCAGGATGGCGCCGCAGTCGATGGAGACGAGGTCACCGGGCGCGAGGACCTCGGTGGCCGACGGAATGCCGTGCACCACACGGTCATTGACCGACGAGCAGATCGAAGCCGGGTATCCGTGGTAGCCCAGGAACGACGGGACGGCGCCGGCCTCGCGGATCACCGATTCGGCGATCTCGTCCAGCGCCAGGGTGGACACTCCGGCTGAGGCGGCGGACTGCACCGCGCGCAACGCCGCGGCGACCACGGCGCCCGCCGCGGCCATGGCGTCGAGCTCACCGGCGGTGCGTTGCGGTACGACCCGGCGGCCCCGCAGTCGTGCCAGGGCACCCATCGGGTTACTTGCCCAATGCCTGCAGCGCGCGGGCGAACACCTCGTCGAGGGTGCCCACCGCGTCGACAGTCTTCAGTTCGTCGCGGTAGTAGTCCAACAGCGGCGCGGTCTCGTCCTGGTAGACCTTCATCCGGTTGAGGATGACGTCCTCGGTGTCGTCGGCACGACCACGGCCCTTCAGCCGGGTCAGCAGTTCGTCTTCGGACACCCGGAACTCCACCACCGCG
The DNA here is from genome assembly GCA_021654635.1 of Mycobacterium kiyosense. Lineage (NCBI taxonomy): Bacteria > Bacillati > Actinomycetota > Actinomycetes > Mycobacteriales > Mycobacteriaceae > Mycobacterium > Mycobacterium kiyosense. The sequence continues at coordinate 1,100,432 of AP025179.1, read as the reverse complement.
TCGATGTCGGTGCCACGACGCTGCAACATGTCGTGCAGGGCCTTGGCCTGTTCGACCGAGCGCGGGTACCCGTCGAGGATGAACCCGTTGGCCGCGTCCGAATCGTTCAGCCGGGCGTCGACGAGTTCGTTGGTCAGCTCGGATGGCACCAGGTCGCCGGCATCCAGGTAACGCTTGGCCTCCAGCCCGAGCTTGGTGCCCTGCTGGATGTTCGAACGGAACAGTTCCCCGGTGGATATGTGGGGGATGTTGAGCTTTTCGGCCAGCTTCTCCGCTTGTGTTCCCTTGCCCGCCCCCGGCGGACCAAGCAGTACGACTCTCACTTGAGGAACCCTTCATAGTTGCGCTGCATGAGCTGACTCTCGATTTGCTTGACCGTATCCAACCCGACACCGATCATGATCAGCACCGCGGTTCCCCCGAAGGGTAGATTCTGGATCCCGCCGCTGTTACCCATCTGCAGGAACACGTTGGGCAGCACCGAGATCACACCGAGGTAGATCGAGCCGGGCAGGGTGATCCGGCTCAGCACATAGCGCAGGTAATCGGCGGTCGGTCGGCCGGGGCGGATACCGGGAATGAAGCCGCCGAACTTCTTCATTTCGTCGGCGCGTTCGTCGGGATTGAACGTGATCGAAACGTAGAAGTACGTGAAGAAGATGATCAGGCCGAAATAGATGCCGATGTAAACCGGGTTGCTCGGATCGGACAGATATTTGCTGACGAATTTGCTCCACCAGCCGCGGCCACCGCCGCCGCCGCTGTTCACCAATTGGGTGATCAGGTTGGGGATGTAGATCAGCGAGGACGCGAAGATCACCGGGATGACGCCGGCCTGGTTGACCTTCAGTGGCAGGTAGGTCGAGGTTCCGCCGTACATCCGCCGTCCCACCATGCGCTTGGCGTACTGCACCGGAATCCGCCGCTGGCCCTGCTCGACGAACACCACGCCGACGATGATCAGCAGCGCGGCCCCGCAGACCGCCGCGAAGATCATCCCGCCGCGGCTCTCCAGGATCTGGTTGCCTTCGGCCGGAATCCGGGCGGCGATACCGACGAAGATCAGCAGCGACATACCGTTGCCGATGCCGCGTTCGGTGATCAGCTCACCCATCCACATCACCAGGGCCGCGCCGGCGGTCATCACCAGCACGATCACGATCTCGGAGAAGATGGTCTGGTTGGCCAGGATGTCCAGCGAACAACCTTGCAGCAGCCCGCCATTGGCGGCCAGCGCCACGATGCTGGTGGCCTGCAGTATGGCCAGCGCGATCGCGAGGTAACGCGTGTACTGCGTCATCTTGGCCTGGCCGGCCTGACCTTCTTTGCGCAGCTCTTCGAAGCGCGGGATGACCACGGTGAGCAGCTGCACGATGATGCTCGCGGTGATGTAGGGCATCACGCCCACCGCGAACACCGTCAGCTTCAGCAACGCCCCGCCGGAGAACAGGTTGATCAGCGAGTAGATCTGTCCGGCCTGTCCACCGCTGGCCTCTTTGATGCACTGCTGGACGTTGTGGAAGTTGACCCCGGGCGACGGCAGCGTGGCGCCGACGCGGTACAGGATGACGATGCCCAGCGTGAAGAGAATCTTCCGTCTCAGGTCGACTGTTCGCAGCGATGAGATGAAAGCCGAAAGCACTCTTCCTCCTGCGCAGCCGAACTCTGGTACGGCATGTCGACCGGGATTGGCCGGTTGGGTCCTTTTTCTGATCGTTCCTGGGGTTATTCCGCGTACACCTGCCCGATACCAGCAGGCCAGGGCGCGTCAAACCGTGTACGAGACTAACAGTTGATGTGGGCCGGCCCTGCCAGGGCCTCTCTGGGACCACCGCGACGGGCGGCGACGGCGGCGTACAGTCGGGATAGCTCGTTATATTTGCTAAGTATCAGATCTGACTATCGGGAGCGTACGAATGACCCAGATGCCCAGCGCTCGGTTCGAGGGCGACACATGGGACCTGGCATCCAGCGTGGGCCTGACGGCCACCATGGTCGCGGCGGCGCGTGCCGTCGCCGCCCGGGACACTGCCGGCGCCGGTGCGGTGGCCACGGACCAGTTCGCGGAGCCACTGGTACGGGCCGTGGGCGTCGACTTCTTCGCCCGGCTGGCCAGCGGTGAACTGGACGCGGGCGAACTCGACGAGGAGACGGCCCGCGGCACCGAGCACTTCGCCAACGCGATGGCGGTGCGCACCAGGTTCTTCGACGACTTCTTCGGCGACGCGACCGCGGCCGGCATCCGGCAGGCGGTGATCCTGGCCGCCGGCCTGGACTCACGGGCCTACCGGCTGCGCTGGCCCGCGGGCACCACCGTCTTCGAGGTCGACCAGCCGGCCGTGATCGCGTTCAAGACCGCCACATTGGCCGGCCTGGATGCGCAGCCGACGGCGCAGCGCCGGACGGTGGCCGTCGACCTACGCGAGGACTGGCCGGCGGCGCTGCGCGACGCCGGCTTCGACCCGGCGCAGCGCACCGCGTGGATCGCCGAGGGTTTGTTGGGTTATCTGCCGGCCGAGGCTCAGGACCGGCTGCTGGACCAGATCACGGCGCTGAGCGTGCCCGGCAGCCGATTCGCCACCGAAGGCCTGCTCGACATCAATGCGCTCAACGAGGACGAACTCCGCCGCCGGATGAAGCGCCAGAACGAACGATGGAGCCGGCACGGACTCGACTTCGACATGGCCGCGCTGGTGTATTTCGACGACCGTACGGATGCCGGCACGTATCTGGCAGCGCACGGTTGGCACACCACCAGGGTGGGCAACGCCGACTTGTTCGCCGCCCACGGGCTGCAACCGGCCGAGGCCGACGACGCCCCGTTCGGCGAGGTGGTCTTCCTGACCGCGGAGCGACGGTAGCCATGTCCATCGAATCGCAACGATCCACCGGAGACAGCTGGGACCTGGCGTCGAGCGTGGGCGCTACCGCGACGATGGTCGCTGCCGCCCGCGCCGTGGCCAGCAGACAGGACAATCCGATCATCGATGACCGGTTCGCGGCGCCGCTGGTGCGCGCGGTCGGCCTGGATTTCTTCACCCGCCTGGTCGACGGCAACCTTCCGGGCGAGCGGGCCGAGCACGATTTCCAGCTCGAGATCGATTCGATCGCGGTCCGCACCCGCTTCTTCGACGAGTTCCTGCTCGACGCCGCCCGCGCCGGCATCCGGCAGTCGGTGATCCTGGCTTCCGGCCTGGACGCCCGCGGGTACCGGTTGTCCTGGCCGCGGGGCACCGTGGTCTACGAGATCGACCAGCCCAAGGTCATCGAGTTCAAGAACGCCACCATGGCCGCGTTGGGCGCCAGCCCTTCCGCGCACCGCAAGTCGGTCAGCGTCGATCTGCGCGACGACTGGCCGGCCGCGCTGCGCCATAACGGATTCGATCCGTCGCGGGCGACGGCGTGGATCGCCGAGGGGCTGCTGATGTACCTGCCACCCGAAGCGCAGGACCTGCTTTTCGACAACATCACCACGCTCAGCGGGCCGGGTAGCCGACTGGCCACCGAGTACCACCCCGACTCCGGGGTGGCGATGTCCGAACGCGCCCAACAGTTCAGTCAGCGGTGGGCCGATTTCGGTTGCGACATCGATCTGTCCGGATTGTTCTACGACGGCAAGCGCAACAACGTCGTCGACTACCTGAGCGGGCTGGGCTGGCAGGTACACACCCGTCCCCGACGCGAGCTGTTCGGCGAGTACGGACGTAGTTTCCCCGAGGAATCCGAACTGGCCCAGCTGCGCAACATCGTGACCGTCACCGCCACCCGCTGACGGTCACCAATTGCGTTGCGCTACTCCGGCTTAGCGGCCGGCGCGCGAACCACCATGGGTACCGCCGGAAAAGCCCAGGCCATCTCCGAGCGCGACTTGCGCAGCGCCGCGGTGCCGTAGCCCTTCTTGCGGTGCTCGGGGTGGATCCAGATGCGAACGTTGACCTCACCCTGCTGCAGCTCACCGAACACCATGCCGACCTTCTCGCCGGAGTCGACGGCCACGAACCAGGCGGCCTCTTCGTCGCGCAGCCGCTTCAGGGCCGCCTTGATCTCGTCGTCGATGGCCCCCGCGGGCAGACCGGACCCGTCACCGGCGGCCTTGATCTCGTCGGTGCGCATGATGAAGATGTCGCGGTCCTCGGTGGCGGAGAACGCCCGCAATTCCAGGGTCTCCCCAGAACTGGCCGGGCGTTCGTTGGCCGCGAAACTGAGCTGCTTGTTCAGGTCTTCGAGCTCGGCCAGAATCTTCGCCCGCGCATCCTGGGTGAGCTGCTCGAAAGACATGCTCATCACGGCTTCCGCGGCCAGGTGCGAGGTGCCGAGCAGTGTCACGATCGACTCGACCGCAGCGGCCTTGTTCTTCGCCTCGACGATGGCGTCGGCGACCTCGTGCCGCCGTTCCAACGCGGCAAGCAGGGCATCTGCGATCTCTCGACGGGCGGCGGTCTGGTCGTGGTCAGTCATTGCATAAGACTAGAACGACGCGCCGGGATGCGCGCCACTCGATGGGCGACCGTCAGACCAGTTTCGATCCGCTGAGTTCCAGGAACCGGCGATACCGATCCCTGGTCGGCTCCAACCAATCCGGGCGGGGCTCCACCACCTGTTCGACGCCGGCCCATCGGGACGCATCAGTGATCACCGACTCGCGACCGACCGCCATCCTGGCCAGGAACGCTGCGCCCAGTGCCGCCCCCTCGGCCACCGCCGACACTTCGACCGGCCGCCCGGTCGCCTCGGCGATGGCCTGCATCCAGGGCCGCAGCCGGGTACCCCCGCCGGTGGCGAGGATGCGGCGCACCGGCGCACCACCGAGCTCCAAGATCTGGCGAACGGCGAACCCGGACGCCTCGTAGGCCGCGCGCCGCAGCGCCGCCGCATCGTGGGTGAGGTCCACGCCGTCGAGCATCGCGCGGCGATCCGGGTCGTGAAACGGGGTGCGCTCGCCACGGATGTAGGGCAACCAAACCGGCACCCGACGCGGATCGGCTGTCTCCGGATCCGCTTGCGCCACAACGCGATCCACCCAGTTGAGGAACAACCCACCGGCATTGCTGGCGCCGCCGATCTGGCTCTTGCCGGCGGCGGTGTGGGGAATGGTCCACAACCCCGGCACCTGCCGGGCATCGGCGATGGTGGTCCACACGATCAGGGTGGTGCCGCACAACACCAGCACGTCGCCGTCGTGGTCGGCGCCGGCCACCATCTGTTCGCACAGGGCGTCGATGGCGCCCACCGCCAGCACGCCGGCGTCCGGCGAGGCCCCACGCACCCGCCCGGCGGCGGTGCCGAATGTCTCCACCCTGGGCATCTGCTGGACGCGGGCGCCGCAGTCGGCGCATGCCGCTGCATTCCAGCCGGTGCCGTCGAAGAGCGGCAGGCTGGTGATCGCGGTGGCGAAGTCGATGACCGCTTCGCCGGCCAGCGCGTGGTTGGCGACCGCGGGCGCGGGCCAGTACCCGGCTGCGTCGGGCGCCTGCGCGGCCGTCCAGCGCAGAAACTCCGCGGCTTCGCCCAGCGCCGGCAGGGGTTGTTCGGCGGCACCCGGCACCCGTCCGCGGCTGTCGCCGTAGAGCAGGCCCGGTGTGATCGGCCGGCCCGCAGCGTCGACGGCGGTCATCGAGGGCACCATCGACGAGACGGCAACTGCCTTGGCGTCCGGCCGGTTCAGCTGCTCGAGGGCCGCCACCGGGCCCTGTCGCCACGCCGCGTCGGCGTCGTGCTCCAGTTTGTCGGGCGAGGGCACCCGCAGCTGATGCGGAATCCGCGCCCGGGCGTGCACGCGGCCGTTCTCGTCGACCGCGACCGCCTTGGCCGAAGTCGTGCCGATGTCGATGCCGATCGTGACGTCCTGCACATCGAAGCGTGACACGGGCGCCACGGTACGCCAGCATAGGCAGACGTGAGCTCTCGACCACGTGCCCTGGTGACCGCCCCGCTGCGCGGCCCCGGGTTCGACAAACTCCGCCAGCTGGTCGACGTGGTGTACGACCCCCTGGATCGAGCAGACCCCGCTGCGGATCTACAGCCCCGAGCAGCTGGCCGAGCGGATCGCCGCTGAATCCGCCGATATCGTTGTGGTGGAAAGTGATTCGGTGCAAGGTCCGGTTTTCGAGGTGGGTCTGCGCGCGATCGCATCGACGCGCGGCGACCCCAACAACGTCGATATCCCGGGCGCCACCGCCGCCGGCATCCCGGTGCTCAACACCCCGGCCCGCAACGCCGACGCGGTCGCCGAGATGACAGTGGCGCTGCTGTTGGCCGCCACCCGCCACCTGCTGACCGCGGACGCGGATGTGCGCAGCGGCAAACATGTTTCGCGACGGCACTATCCCCTATCAACGATTTCGGGGCTGGGAGATCGCCGGGCGCACCGCCGGGCTGGTGGGCCTCGGTGCGGTCGGCCGGGCCACGCGGTGGCGATTGGAGGGGACTCGGGTTGCGGGTCGTCGCCTACGACCCGTACAGCGACGAGGCCCACCACAGCCTCGAGGAGTTGCTGGCCGAATCCGACGTCGTCTCGCTGCATGCGCCGGTCACCGACGACACCACCGGGATGATCGGCGCCGCGCAGTTCGCCGCCATGCGCGACGGCGTCGTCTTCCTCAACACTGCGCGTGCCCAGCTGCACGACACCGATGCCCTTCTCGACGCGCTGCGCAGCGGCAAGGTCGCCGCCGCCGGGCTGGACCACTTCGCCGGCGAGTGGCTGCCCACCGACCATCCGCTGGCGGCCATGCCGAACGTGGTGCTGACCCCGCATATCGGCGGAGCCACCTGGAACACCGAGGCCAGGCAGGCGCAGCTGGTCGCCGACGATCTGGAGGCACTGTTGTCCGGCGCAAGACCCGCCCATATCGTCAACCCGGAGGTGCTGGGCTCGTGAAATATGTCGAGAACACCGAAGCGGCGGTGCTGGCCGCGGCCAAGGACATGCTGCGCCGCGGTTTGGTCGAGGGCACCGCCGGCAACATTTCGGCGCGCCGCTCCGACGGGAACCTGGTGATCACGCCGTCGTCGGTCGACTACGCCGACATGAAACTCGACGACCTGGTGCTCGTCGACCCGGAAGGTGCTGTGCTGCAAGCCAAGGACGGCCGGATGCCGTCCACCGAGATGGCGTTGCACCTGGCCTGTTTTCAGGCCTTCGACGACATCGGCGCGGTCATCCACAGCCATCCGGTGTGGGCCACCATGTTCGCCGTGGCCCATCAGCCGATCCCGGCCTGCATCGACGAGTTCGCCGTGTACTGCGGCGGCGACGTGCGCTGCGCCGACTACGCCGCTTCCGGCACCCCGGATGTCGGCGCCAACGCGGTCAAGGCGCTGGAGGGCCGGGGCGCGGCGCTGATCGCCAATCACGGCCTGGTGGCCGTGGGACCGCGCCCCGACAAGGTGTTGCACATCACCGCACTGGTTGAGCGGACCGCTCAAATCGCCTGGGGGGCAAGGGCTCTGGGTGGAGCTGTGCCGGTTCCGGAGGATGTGAACCGCAACTTCGCCGGTGTGTACCGCTACTTGAGGGCCAACACTTAGCCCCTCGGCTCGCCGACTGTGGATCCTGCGACGCGACGCGACGCGAACGCGTCGTACGATTCACACCCACCGTGGCGGAGGCGAGGAGTGTGATGGATCGAGTCCAGCTCGGCCGCGCCGCCGTGACGCGGGTGGTGGAACTGCGGTTCGAGCTGCCCACCCGCGCCTTCGCGCACACGCCGCCGCCGGTGTGGCGTGACAACGACGACCTGCTGGTGCCGGACTTCGTCGACCTGGACACCGACCAGTGGCACATTGCCATCCAAACCTGGGTCGTCGAGGTCGACGGGCTGACCGTGGTGGTGGACACCGGCGTCGGCAACGGCCGCGTCCGGCCCCACATGCCGCCGCTGGATCACCTCGACACCGGCTTTTTGGCCGCGCTGCAGGGCGCCGGCATCGACCGCCGCGCCGTCGATGTGGTGGTCAACACCCACCTGCACTCCGATCACGTCGGGTGGAACACCATGCTGGACAAGGGTTCTTGGGTGCCGACCTTCCCCAATGCCCGATATCTGGTGCCGGCGGCCGATTACCGCCACTTCCATCCGGACGGGCCGGCGGCGCGGCAACCGCCGCGCAGCGCGGAGGAGGAGCTGGCCCAGCGCGGCAATCGCCTGGTGTTCGAGGACAGCGTGCTGCCCGTCGACGAACAGATCGTCCAATGGTCCGACGATTACCAGATCAGCCCTGCGCTGCGGTTACGGCCGGCGGCCGGCCACACCCCGGGTGCCTCGGTGCTGTGGCTGGACGCCGGCCGGCCCGCCGTCTTCGTCGGCGACCTCACCCACAGCCCGGTGCAGCTGCGCCGGCCCGACGACGCCTGCGGGTTCGACGTCGACGCCGGCGCCGCCGCGGCTGCCCGGCGTCGCATCTTCAGCGAGGCCGCCCAGTCGGGCGCGGCCGTGGTGCCCGCGCACTACCCCGGCCACGGTGGTGCGACGCTGCGTCCCGTCGACAGCGGCTTCGACGTCGAGCGCTGGCTGGACTTCGCGCGGCTCTAGCCCAGGCGTACCGGCAGCGACTTGTACACGGTCATGTTGGTAGCAGTGGCTTCGGCTCCCCGGCCTCGACCTGGTTGGTGTTCAACAGGATTCCGTTGGATGCGGGACCTCAACGCTGTAGGCGCTGATCCGTCCGCCACTGCCGGGGCGTGCTGCCGTGCGTCCGGCGGAACAGCCGGCTGAAGTAGCCGGGATCGCCAATGCCGATCCGCCGGGCCACCTCCGCGACGGGTAGGTCGGTCTCGGTCAGCAGGTCTCGGGCTTGCGCCATGCGCCGCTCGATGATCCAGTCCTGCACGGTGCGCCCGGTGCGCCGGCGCACCACGGTGGTGAGATGGCCCGGGGTCATGCCGACCTCGGCCGCCACACCCCGCAGCGACAGCGGATCGCCGAGGCGGCGGTCGATCACCGCGAACACCTCGGCCAACAATGGTTCACCGCTGCGCCGTAGATCGGCCACCACGTCGCCGGAGATCCGGGCTAGCTCGATCAATAGCAGGGTCAGATGCGCCAGGGCAGCCTGCCGGTACCCCCGTTGCCGCGTGCTCAGTTCGGACTCGATGGACCGGATTGCGTTGTCCCATAGCGTTCTTCGTGCAGCCGGCACATCCAGGAGCAGGACCCCACCGGAGTGTCCGTGCAGGAACGGGAACAGCAGTGGGTGCGACTGCCAGGTGGGCCAGGGCGATCGCACGTCCTCTCCCAGCGCCGCGGGGTCGAAGAAGACCGCGACTCCCTCGGCGGGGGGAACGACGTCGCGAGGGTCCAGAATTTCGCCCGCGGCCGCAACGTACACCTGCCCGGCGGCGGGGACATACCAGAGCGCCGGGAAGTCGTGGATGTGTCGTTCGCGTTCGGTGAGGTCGCCGCGCCGCGCCACCGACACCGGAGGCGTGTCAGGACCGGTTCGATACTGATAGACGGGCACGCCGCCGCGGTACCGGGCCAGCCGGGCAGGTGAGGGCACCGTGCCAAAGATAATCCTACTTTTGGCGAAGATCACCCAATCACGGCCTGCTGCAACCGCTCATCATGGATCATGTGACGACAAATCATTCACACCACGACTATTTGCCGGCGGCCGGCCACGACGCGCTGCTTCCCGCGTACGACCTGATCACCCGGTTGATGGGTATGCGTGACAGCTATCCGAAACTGATCGAGCAGGCCGAGCTCACCGACGGCCAGCGGGTGCTGGACATCGGTTGCGGCACCGGAAATGTGACGATCGCGGCCAAGCGGGCTCGTCCCGGCATCGACGCGGTCGGCTCCGACCCGGACCCGCGGGCGCTGGCCCGGGCCCGGCGAAAGGCCACCGGACTGAGCGGGATCCGGTTCGAGCAGGTCTACGCCCAGCGGCTCCCCTACGGCGACGGCGAATTCGACCGGGTGTTGTCGTCGATGATGTTTCATCATCTCGACGGACAGGCCAAAGCCGCAGCGGCACAGGAAGTATTCCGGGTGCTGCGGCCCGGCGGCCGGTTGCATCTGGTCGACCTCGGCGGAGACGCGGCGCACCACGGCGGATTGCTGGCGCGAATAATGAAACGCAACCATCACGCGGCCGGCAATCTGGGCGACGCGATCCCGAATCTGCTGCGCGGCGTCGGTTTCGACTGCGCTCAGGTCGCCGCGCAGCCACACCGGCTGCTCGGGCAACTCGCCTTTTACCAGGCGACCCGCCCGGACTAGATCCCGGACCAGCGCGGTTCCGGCGCCCGCCCCCACCCCGACGCCGCCGGGACCGGAATCCCGCCGGAAAAATTTTGTTATATTGGCTAAGTATCATCCTGTGACTTCGGAATGAGGCTCGCCATGACATCAAGCAGTTCACGGCACGACGGAGACACCTGGGATCTCGCGTCCAGCGTGGGGGTCACCGCGACCATGGTCGCCGCCGGCCGGGCAATGGCAACCCGCGCGGACAATCCGCTGATCAACGACCCGTTCGCCGAACCGCTGGTACAGGCGGTCGGGGTGGACCTGCTCACGCGGCTGGCCACCGGGGAGATGACGGTCGCCGACCTCGACAACGACCCGCAGCGCCCCTTCGCCCCAGTGGCCAACGTGGCCGAGAACATGGCGGTGCGCACCAAATTCTTCGACGAGTTCTTCCTGGAGGCCACCAGCTCGGGCATCAAACAGGCGGTGATCCTGGCCTCGGGACTTGACGCTCGCGCCTACCGGCTGCCGTGGCCGAACGGCACCGTGGTGTACGAGATCGATCAGCCGCAAGTCATCGAGTTCAAGTCGCGCACCCTGGCCGAGCTGGGCGCCACGCCCAGCGCAATCCGGCGCGCGGTCGCTGTCGACCTGCGCGACGACTGGCCGGCTGCGTTGCGGGAGGCGGGATTCGATCCCGGCAAGCCGACGGCGTGGAGCGCCGAGGGACTGCTGGGGTACCTGCCACCGGAAGCTCAGGACCGGCTGCTGGACACCATCACCGAACTCAGCGCGCCGGGCAGCCGACTGGCCACCGAGAGCATGCGGGGCACCGAGACGACCGACGAGGCGCTACTCAAGCAGCACATGCAGAAGACGTCCGAGCGTTGGCGCGCGCATGGTTTCGACCTGGACATGAGCGCCCTGATCTATCTCGGTGAGCGCAACGAGGCAGCGTCCTATCTTGCCGACCACGGGTGGAAGCTCGACACGGTCCCACTGCCCGAGCTGCGGGCCGCCAACGGCCTTCCGCCGGCAGTCGAGGAGGAGGGTGCACCCAAAATCGAGATGGTCTACGTCAGTGGCACCCTGGACCGGAAGCACGCAGCGAACTGAGAGGTAGGACGGGCATGCCACGCGCTCACGACGACAACTGGGATCTCGCGTCCAGCGTTGGCGCCACCGCGACCATGGTCGCGGCTGGCCGGGCAATGGTGACCAACGCGCCCGACGGGTTGATCGACGACCCGTTCGCCGAACCGCTGGTGCGCGCGGTCGGGGTGGATTTCTTCACCAAGATGATGGACGGTGAGCTCGACCCCGAGTCCTTCGAGAACATCACGCCGGAGCGGGTGCAGGCGATGATCGACGGAATGGGCGTGCGCACCAAGTACTTTGACGATTACTTCGCGCGGGCGACCGAGGCCGGGATCCGGCAGGTGGTCATCCTGGCCTCGGGGCTGGACGCGCGGGCCTACCGGTTGCCCTGGCCGGACGGAACGGTGGTGTACGAGATCGACCAGCCCCAGGTCATCGAATTCAAGACAAACACGCTGGCCGGTCTCGGCGCGCAGCCCACCGCGACCCGGCGCACCGTCGCGATCGACCTGCGCGGGGACTGGCCGACGGCGCTGAGGCAAGCCGGTCTGGACCCGACGCAGCCGACGGCCTGGCTGGCTGAGGGACTGCTGATCTACCTGCCCCCGGACGCCCAGGACCGGCTGTTCGACAACATCACCGCACTCAGTGTGCCCGGAAGCACGGTGGCGACCGAATTCGTGCCCGGCATAATCGATTTCGATGCCGACAAGGTCAGCCAGATGTCCGGCGGATTCCGCGACCACGGTGTCGACATCGACATGGCGTCACTGGTGTACTCCGGTGCACGCAACCATGTCGTCGACTACCTGCGCGGCAAGGGCTGGGACGTCGAAGGGGTGACGCGCACCGAGTTGTTCGAGCGGCACGGATTGCACGTTCCCGACCCGCAGGACAACGATCCGCTCGGCGAGATCATCTTCATCAGCGGCCGACTGGCCTGACGACGACCGGGTCAGAAGCGGGTCTGGCCCACCCACAACACGCTGGACCCGTTGATCGTCTGCTCCAGATTCGCTACGACGCCGGCGACCGAACGCGTGAGCAACGCGCCGACGGCTTCCGGCAGCGATGCGGCGGCCGGCTGCGACGAGGCCCGCGGGCGCAGCATGTCCAGCAGCGACGAGCCCGGGTAGTCCACGAGGCGCACCTGCGCGTCGGGGTCCAGTCCGGCGAGCACCTTGGCCCGGCGGACCGCCGTGCGAAAGCCGCCCAGTTCGTCCACCAGACCGCGCTCGAGTGCGTCCGCCCCAGTCCAAACCCGGCCGCGCGCAACGAGATCCACCGCCTCGGTGGACAGGTTGCGGCCCTGTGCGACGCGCTCCACGAAGTCGGTGTAGATCAGGTCCGCCTCGGCCTCCCGATGTGCCCGCTGCTCCGGGGTGAACGGTGCGTCGGCGGACCAGGCGTCGGCGTTGGCGTTGGTGCGAACCGTTTCGGAGACGACGCCGAGGCGATCCTTGAGATCGCGCACCACCAGCTTGCCGGTGATGACGCCGATGGAACCGGTGATGGTGCCGGGATTCGCCACGATCGCGTCGGCGACCATAGAGACGTAGTAGCCACCGGACGCGGCGACCGAAGCCATCGACGCCACCACCGGCTTGCCCCGCTCCCGGGCCCGCTTCACCTCCCGCCAGATGGTCTCCGATGCGGTCACCGAACCGCCGGGACTGTCCACCCGTAGCACGATCGCCGCCACCGACTCGTCGGCGGCCGCTTCCCGCAGCGCCGCGGCGATCGTGTCGCCGCCGGCGTTGGACGGACCGAACGGGAGGCCCTGCGGGCCGCCGCGACCATTGACGATGGCCCCCGCCACGGTGACCACGGCGATCGCCGGCTTGGGCCGGCGTCCGGGCAGCGACGGCGTCGCCGGCGCCAGCCGCGATCGGGCCGAACCGGCGTACCGGGCCAGGTACAGCCGCGGCGGGTCCCGGTCCGGGTCGGCGACCTCTTCAGAATGCGAATTACCCGGTGCACCAACTAATTCCGCTATATGCGCGTACGCTTCGTCGCGGAACCCGATGCGGTCGACCAGGCCCGCGGCCACCGCGTCGTCGCGCAACAGCGGGGCGCGGTCGGCAACGCCGTTCAGGGTGCCGGCATCGATGCCGCGCGATTCGGCGACCGCCTTCCAGACCTGGTCCTGCAGGCTTTCCAGCATCCGCGTCACCGCCTCGCGGTGCGCGTCGGTGAACCCGTCTTCGGTGAAAAGGTTTGCCGCCGACTTGTATTCGCCGCGCGCAATGAACTGGGCCTCGATACCCACCTTGTCCAGCGCATCGCGCAGGAACATGGCATTGGCCGCGAACCCGATCAATCCCACCTCACCGGATGGCTGCATCCAGACCTCGCCGAAAGCCGACGCCAGGTAGTAGGACAAGGTGCCCGGATAGGTCTCGGCCCAGGCCAGCGACGGCTTGACCGCGCTGAAGGCAGCGATGGCGTCGCGCAACTCCTGGACCGCGCCGATGGGCGACGCCGGCAGTTGCACCCGCGCGATCAGCCCGGCGACCCGCGGATCTTCGGCGGCGCGGTGTATCGCGGCGACCGCCTCGCGCAACGGCAGCTGCCGGCCACCACCGGTGATGATGGTGACCGGGTCGAATCCGGTGGTCTCCGGCGGCAGGCTGCGCAGGCTGAATTCGAGCACGCAACCATTCGGTACGCCGTGGTGGCGGGCGGTGTCGACGCGGTCGGCCAAGGCGCGTATGTCGTTCACCCCGGGCAGGTCAGGCAAAAACGCGAACATGTCTGAAGCGTACCGATCGGCGACGACGCCCCACCCGTACGGTGGAAACCGTGAGATTCTCCATCGCGATTCCCCAACTGGGTACCGACGACTTCGATACCACCGGGTTGCGGGACTATCTGGTGCGCGCCGAGGAACTCGGCTTCGAGGGCGGCTGGACCCTGGAGCAGGCCATCGGGGAGTCGGCGTTGCTTGCGCCGCTGGAGGTGCTGGCCTTCGCCGCGGCCTGCACCCGGCGTATGCGACTGGGCGTCGCGGTCATGGTGACCTCGCTACACGATCCGCTGCAGCTGGCCGCCGCCGTGACCGCCGTCGACCGGCTCAGCAACGGCCGGCTGGACCTCGGTGTGGTGGCCGGCGGTGGGTCCCGCAAGTTCGGCGCCTTCGGCGTCGAAAAGGCCACGCACGTAAGCTATTTCACCGAAGGCTTGGAGCTGATGCGAGCCGCCTGGTCCGATCAGCCCAGGATCACGTTCCACGGTCGCTTCCGCGAGCTCGACGATCTTCCGATCCAGCCCAAGCCGGTGCAGCGCCCGCATCCGCCGATCTGGTTCGGCGGTCACGCACCCGCGGCGCTGGCCCGGGCGGTTCGGCTCGGGGACGCGTTCATCGGGGCCGGGTCGGCCACCACTGAGGCGTTCGCCGACGCCGTGGCCATCGTGCGCCGCGAACTCGACGCGCAGCACAAGGACCCGGCGGGCTTCACCATCGCCAAGCGGGTGTACGTGGTCGTCGACGACGACACCGAACGGGCCCGCGAGCGTGCGCTGGCCGGACTGCGACGCATCTACGGCGAGCGGCCCGACCTGGACACGGTCGCGGTGGCCGGCAACGCCGCGCGGGTCGCCGGCGAGCTGTCCCGGGTGATGTACGCGGGCGCGCAGATGCTCCTGCTAAACCCGCTCGGCGCGAACGTCGCGCAGGACCGCGAGCAGATGGAACGCCTTGCGCTGGAAGTGATCTCGCGGCTGGGCTAGAGCTCGGTGGCGGAGCCGCCGGCGGCGGTGATCTTGTCCCGCGCGCTGCCGCTGAACTTGTGCGCGGTCAGGTCGACCTTGGCGGACAACTTGCCGTCGCCGAGCACCTTGACCAGAGAGTTCTTGCGCACGGCGCCCTTGGCCACCAACTCGTCGATGCCGACGGTGCCGCCCTCGGGGAACAGCCGGTCGATGTCACCGACATTGACCACCTGGTACTCGGTGCGGAACCGGTTACGGAAACCCTTCAGCTTGGGCAGCCGCATGTGGATGGGCATCTGCCCACCCTCGAAGGTTGCCGGCACGTTCTTGCGCGCCTTCGTACCCTTGGTGCCGCGACCCGCGGTCTTCCCCTTGGATCCTTCACCACGGCCGACTCGGGTGCGCGCGGTCTTCGACCCGGGCGCGGGCTTCAAGTCGTGGAGCTTGATGGTCACTTGGCCTCCTCCACCTCAACGAGGTGCTGCACAACCGCGATCAGGCCGCGGGTCTGTGCGTTGTCGTCGCGGATCACCGAGTGGCGAATCTTGCGCAGGCCCAGCGTGCGCAGGCTCTCGCGCTGCTTCCAGCGCGCCCCGATGGTGCTGCGCACCTGGGTGATCTTCAGTTGACTCATGGCTGGGTAGCCTCCCGGGCCGCAGCCGCGGCCATCGCATCGCTTTCCCGGCGCGCCTTGAGCATGCCGGCCGGGGCGACGTCCTCGATGGGCAGACCGCGCCGGGCGGCCACCTCCTCGGGACGCTGCAACATCTTCAGTGCCGCGACGGTGGCGTGCACCACGTTGATCGCGTTGTCACTGCCCAGCGACTTGGCCAGGATGTCGTGCACGCCGGCGCATTCCAGCACCGCACGCGCGGCACCGCCGGCGATCACCCCGGTACCGGGGCTGGCCGGGCGCAGCAGCACCACACCGGCGGCGGCTTCGCCCTGCACCGGGTGAGTGATGGTGCCGCGGATCAGCGGAACCCGGAAGAAGCCCTTGCGGGCCTCCTCGACACCCTTGGCGATGGCGGCCGGAACTTCCTTGGCCTTGCCGTAGCCGACGCCGACCATGCCGTTGCCGTCACCCACGATGACCAGGGCGGTGAAGCTGAATCGCCGACCACCCTTGACCACCTTGGAGACACGGTTGATCGCGACGACCCGCTCGAGGTAGTTGCTCTTGTCGCCGTCGCGGTCGCGGTCGCGGCCACCACGGCCACCGCCGTCGCGGCGTCCCCGGCCGTCCCGCCCGTCGCGCGAGTCGCGGCTGTCGGACCCCCCGGTTATCCGTCGGGCTCCCAGCGGATTGTTCCGCCATTATGCGGTCCTTCCGTTCATCAGGCTTGCGTGGTTCATCAGAATCGCAATCCGTTCTCGCGCGCGGCATCGGCCAGAGCCGCGATTCGTCCACCGTAGGTGTAGCCGCCGCGGTCGAAGACCACGGAGTCGACGCCGGCGGCCTTGGCCCGCTCCGCGATCAACTGGCCCACCCGCACGCTACGGGCTTTCTTGTCTCCATCCACGCCGCGGACGTCTGCTTCGATCGACGAAGCAGCGGCCACCGTGGTGCCGTCGAGGTCGTTGACCAGCTGCACGTGAATGTGCCGCGACGAGCGGTTCACCACCAAGCGGGGACGCTCGGCGGTACCGGAGACCTTCTTGCGCAGCCGTGCGTGCCTGCGCAGCCGGGACACCCGCCGAGTCGCGGATACGTTCTGCCCCACCGGCTTACGCGCATCGGATGCAGCCTGTGATTGCGCCATGACTACTTACCTGTCTTTCCGACCTTGCGGCGGATCTGCTCGCCCTCGTAGCGCACGCCCTTGCCCTTGTACGGGTCGGGACGGCGCAGACGACGGATGTTCGCCGAGATTTGGCCGACCTTCTGCTTGTCGATGCCAGAGATCGTGAACTTGGTGGGAGCCTGCACCGCGAAAGTGATGCCTTCCGGCGCCTCGATCACCACCGGGTGGCTGTATCCCAGCGCGAACTCCAAGTTGGAACCCTTGAGTTGCACGCGGTAGCCGACGCCGTGGATCTCCATCTTGGTCGTGTAACCCTCGGTCACGCCGGTGACCAGGTTGGCCACCAGGGTGCGGGACAGCCCGTGCAGCGAGCGGTTGCGCCGCTCGTCGTCCGGACGGGAGACCACGATCGAGCCGGCGTCGTTGCGCGACACCGTGATCGGGTCGGCCACCGTCAGCGCCAGGGTGCCCTTGGGCCCCTTGACCGAGACGTTCTGGCCCTCGATGGTTACGTCGACTCCGGCGGGGACCGGAACCGGCTGCTTTCCAATACGCGACATGTTTGCCTACCCCCTTACCAGACGTACGCGAGGACTTCGCCGCCCACGCCCTGCCTGGCCGCCTGACGGTCGGTCAGCAGACCCGACGACGTCGAGATGATCGCCACACCGAGGCCACCGAGGACCCGCGGCAGGTTAGTGGACTTCGCGTAGACCCGCAGACCGGGCTTGGAGACGCGCTTGAGGCCCGCGATGCTGCGTTCCCGGCTCGGCCCGTACTTCAGCTGCACCACCAGGGACTTGCCCACCCGGGCGTCCTCGGTCCGGAAGTCGGTGATGTAGCCCTCGTTCTTGAGGATCTCGGCGATGTTGGCCTTGATCTTCGAGTGCGGCAGGCTCACTTCGTCGTGGTACGCCGAGTTGGCGTTGCGCAGGCGGGTCAAGAAGTCTGCGATCGGATCCGTCATAGTCATTTTGGTTTAGTCCCTGTGTCCCGTCACCAGCTGCTCTTCTGCACGCCGGGCAGCTCACCCGCGTGCGCCATCTCGCGCAAGCAGATCCGGCACAACCCGAACTTGCGGAACACCGCGCGCGGGCGACCACACTTGCTGCAGCGTGTGTAGCCGCGCACCGCGAACTTCGGCTTGCGCGCGGCCTTGTTGACCAGTGCCTTCTTCGCCATCTGCTCAGTTCTCCTTGAAGGGAAAGCCGAGGGCCCGCAACAGCGCTCGTCCTTCGTCGTCGTTCGTCGCCGAGGTGACGACGCTGATGTCCATGCCGCGGACCCGGTCGATTTTGTCCACGTCGATCTCGTGGAACACCGACTGCTCGGCCAGGCCGAAGGTGTAGTTGCCGACACCGTCGAATTGCTTGGGCGACAAGCCGCGGAAGTCACGAATACGGGGCAGCGCGATCGAGGTGAGCCGGTCGAGGAACTCCCACATCCGGTCGCCGCGCAGTGTCACCCGGGCACCGATCGGCATGCCCTCGCGCAATTTGAACTGTGCAATGGACTTGCGCGCCTTGCGGATCTCGGGCCGCTGCCCGGTGATCAGGCCGAGGTCGTTGACCGCGCCGTTGATCAGCTTCGCGTCGCGGGCGGCGTCGCCCACGCCCATGTTGACCACGACCTTGGTGACGGTCGGGATCTGCATGACGTTGCGGTAACCGAACTGCTTGTGCAGCGCATCGCGAATCTCGTTGCGGTAGCGCTCTTTCAGGCGCGGCTGAGTTTTCTCTGCAGTGGTCATCAGATGTCCTTGCCGTTGCGCTTGGAGATGCGGACGCGCTTGCCGGTCTCCTCGTCGACCCGGTAGCCGACGCGGGTGGGCTTGCCGTCGGAGTCGACCACCATCACGTTGGAGACGTGGATGGGCGCTTCCTGGGTGACGATGCCGCCCGAACGCGCGCCGCGCTGGTTGGTCGAGATCGCCGTGTGCTTCTTGATCCGGTTCACACCTTCGACCAGCACCCGGTTGCGGTCCGGGTAGGCCTGGATGACCTTGCCCTTGGCGCCCTTGTCTTTGCCCGCGATCACCAGCACGGTGTCGCCTTTGTGGACCTTCACCTACAACACCTCCGGGGCGAGCGAGATGATCTTCATGAACCGCTTCTCGCGCAGTTCGCGACCGACCGGCCCGAAGATGCGGGTGCCGCGCGGGTCGTTGTCGGGCTTGATGATCACCGCGGCGTTTTCGTCGAACTTGATGTAGCTGCCGTCCGGACGGCGGCGCTCCTTGACGGTGCGGACCACGACGGCCTTGACGACGTCCCCGCGCTTGACGTTGCCACCGGGGATGGCATCTTTGACGGTCGCGACGATCACGTCACCGATGCCGGCGTACCGTCGCGACGAGCCACCGAGCACCCGGATGCACAAGATCTCCTTGGCGCCCGTGTTGTCGGCGACCTTGAGCCGCGATTCCTGCTGAATCACTCGATCTCCTGACCTGGTTTCGCGTGTGCACGGCAAGCGAAAACCAGCTCAAGTGAGCACCCTGCCGTGCGCGGTCTTTATCGCCGAAGGGCACGCGGGGCCGGCTTTGCTTGACGCACAGCCAGCCGAGGTCTGCCCAAGGCAACCCCTAGAGTCTAGGGGACAGCCTGCTCAGCACCAAATTGCGGTCAGTCACCCTGCCGGTGCCAGGCGACGATATAGAGGACCAGCGCCGTCGCCAACCCGATCAGCACCCAGATCACCACGGCCTGGTCCACCCAGGAGCCGGGCGGCGGTGAACCGGGAAGAATATTGCGCAGCGGCACCACGGCGAAGAGCATCGCCGCGTACCAGGTGGAGAACGGCGGCAGGAACTTGCGCCGGCCACTGGCCATCTGGATTGCCACGAACAGCGCCAGCGTCGGCAGGGCGATCAGCACCAGACAGATGCCGAGGTCGAACACCAACGGCCCCTTGGCCCGCTTGATGGTGATGATGACGTTGTCGGGACGGTTGGGGTCGTGGCTGTCCCGCCCGACCCGGGTCGCGGTGACGTCCCAGCCTTCCAGCACCCCGGTCACCTCTACCCGGGCAGGCTTGTACTGCCGCCCCTCCCCCGTCCCCACCAGCACGTCAGCCTGGATGGTGTCGGTCTTGTAGCCGTCGAACGGCCAGTCACCGGGATCGCCGTGGGCCGGGATGGTGGTCGCGACCTGTGCCGGCGACTTGCCCACCGGATACTGCAGATCGCCGAGGTCGTTCTGCGGAAAGAAGCGCACCGAGGTGTCCGTGGTGAGCACGTTGAGCCGTTTGTCGATCATCGAATCATCGGGCATCACAAGCACTTTGACGTCAAGGCGATGCTCGGCGGGGTGCAGTTGCTCGATCCGCACCAGCACCACGCTGTTGTCCGCGGTGCTCACGTCGGGGTCCGGCAGCGGTCCCGGTGTGGTGGCCAGCCAGTGGTAACCGAACAACGACAGCAGATAGACCAGGGCAACCCCGATCACCATGCAGATGTCGAACGCCAGATGGCGGCGGCGCCGCCGGCGCTTGGATTCGGCCGCCGATCGCCGCGGCGGGGCCTCGACCGGGGACTGCTGGGGGCTGCGCGCGGGCAGCGCGAGCGTGTCGGACAGCTCGGCCGACAACGCCAGGTCCCTCTGAACTGTCACGGAGCGTGATGTTAGCAACGTAGGTGTTTGCTGGCAGCTTGTGAAGCGATGCGCTACGCGCCCGTAACAATGCGCGTCACCAGCGTTAACAGCAGGACACCCCGGTACGGATTCCGGTTCGCCGCGTTTGGCGGCACGCGAGGTCAGTCGCCCTGTCGCACCCAGGCGAAGATGTACAGGCTCATCGCCGTCACCAGGCCGATCAGCACCCACTGCACGATGGCCTGGTCGATCCAGGACCCCGGCGGTGGGGCGCCCGGAAGGATGTTGCGCAGCGGGACGATCGCGAACAGGTTGGCGGCGTACCACGTCGCGAACGGGGGTAGGAACTTTCTCTTACCCATCGCCATCGGGACGGCCACCAACAACGCCAAGGTCGGCAGGGCGATCAGCACCAGGCAGATGCCCAGGTCGAAAATCAGCGGCCCTTTCGCCCTCTTGAACGTGATCACGACGTCCCCGTTGTCCGTCCCGCGGGAAGTCGGCAGCATGGCGGCGTGCCTGCGGTTGACGCTGACATCCCAGCCGTCCAGCCCGCCGGTCACCTCGACCCGGGCGGGCACCTTGCGCACGTTGTCGCCGGAGCCGACGAACGCGTCGGCGGCGATCGGCTCGGTGCGGTAGGAATCGAACGGCCAGTTACCGGGGTCGCCGTGCGCCTCGACGGTGGTGGTGAGCTGTGCCGGCGCCTTACCTTTCGGGTAGTGCAGGTCGCCCAGGTCGCTCGTCGGATAAAGGCGCACGGCGACGTCAGTGGCCAGCACGTCGTAGCGATTGTCGTACAACGAAATGCCCGGGTAGACAAGCACATTCACTGTCAAGCGGTTGGCGACCGGCTTGAGTTCCTCCAGCCGCAGCTGCACGATCGTGGCATCGCTGCCACCCTGGCTCAGATCCAGCGGCGGCAGCGGACCTTCCGATTTCTGCAGATAGTGCACGCCCACCAGCGACAGCGCATAGACGATCGCCATGACCGCCAAGACGCTGACACCGATCACGACGCGGCGCTGGTGCGCTTTCTGCGCCGCCCGCTGCTTGGCGATCTTCTTGTCCGACTTGCGCGCCGCCTCGGGAGGTTTCGCCGGTTTCTCGGGTTTCTGCTCGGTTTCCGCCGACTCGGTAGGGGGCGCCTCGGTGGTCACTGAGCATCTCCGTTCGGCTCCGGCATGCCCGATCCGGCTTGTCGGCACGACACGGGCACTGATGCTAGCGAACCCGAATGCGCCTGGCGCAGCTACCGATTGCGGTTCACCCGCAATACATCTGGCCGTAATCCGGCGGTCGATGCGGCAGCTGGGCAAAGCGCGTCCGGGCAGGGGCCGCAAAGCGGCCGGGACACCAGAGATTCATCCGGTTCCGGAGTCCGGTTCACCTGCTGTTCGCTTCCGGGCCGGTTGGACAGTCATATATCGCAATATGAATCGAACTCGGGCCGCCGTGCCGTTGCTCGCCGCAATGGCATTGGCACTGTCGGCGTGCGACAACGCCCCGGCCACCCTGCCTTACGTCAGTGGCGCGAAGGTGGACTGTGGCGGTAAGCAGACGCTGGCTGCGAGCGGCTCGACCGCGCAGGCCCACGCGATGACCCGCTTCGTCAGCGCGTACCACAAAGCCTGCCCCGATCAGACGCTGAACTACAACGCCAACGGGTCGGGTGCCGGAATCACCGAATTCCTCTCCGGGAAAACAGATTTCGCAGGTTCGGACACGCCGCTGTCGGCGGAGCAGTATGCCGCGGCCAAAGTGCGCTGCGGTGGCGCCGACGCGTGGAACCTGCCGGTGGTTTTCGGCCCGCTGGCCATCACCTACAACCTGGCCAACGTGGACACGCTGGTGCTCGACGGGCCCACCCTGGCCAAGATCTTCAACGGCACCATCACCCGCTGGGACGACCCGGCCCTCACCGCACTCAACGCGTCCATGCCCGCCGAGGAGATTCGCGTCGTCTACCGCAACGACGCATCCGGCACCACCGAGAACTTCCAGTCCTATCTGCAGGCCGCCTCCGGCGGGGTCTGGCAGCAAGGCACGGGTAAGAAGTTCCACGGCGACGTCGGCGTCGGCGCCACCGGCAACAAGGGCACTTCGGAGTTGGTCAGATCCACCGAAGGCTCGATCAGCTATAACGAACTGTCCTTCGCCCTCGAGCAAGGCCTGTACGCCGCCGAGATCAAGACGCCGGCCAGCCGCAGGTCGCTGCGGCCGGTACGGATCGGCACCGACACGGTGGGCAAGACCATCACCGCCGCCAAGATCGTCGGAACCGGCAACGACCTGGTGCTCGACATCTCGTCGTTCTACAACCCCGCCCACCCCGACGTGTACCCCATCGTCCTGGCCACCTACGAGATCGTGTGCTCCCGATACCCCACGGCCGAGGTCGCCCAAGCGGTAAAGGCCTTCTTACAGGCCGCAATTGGGCCGGGACAGGTCGACCTGAACAAGTCCGGTTACATCCCGCTGTCGCCCGCATTCCAGGCGAGGGTCTCCGAAGCGGTCGACGCGATCAGCGCGGTCGGTGGCTCGATCCCGTCGGATTGACCGCTCAGTCCGACTGTTTTCGGTAGGCCATGATGAACAGCGTCATCGCCACGATCAGCGCCAGCAGCACCCACAACGTGATGGCCTGGTCGACCCACGAACCCTCCGGCGGCTTGCCGGGGAAGATATTTCGCAACGGGACCACCGCGAAGAGCATCGCGGCAAACCAGGACACGAACGGTGGCAGGAACTTCTTCTTGCCCAGGACCATCGGGATGGACACCCACAGCGCCAGCGCCGGTAGCGAGACCAGGACCAAGATGATGCCGATATCGAAGATCAGCGTGCTCTTGGACCTTTGCAGGGTGATGATCACATCGTCCGGGCGGGGATCTTCGTCACCCGGGGACTGAACCCGGCGCAGGCTGACGTCCCAGCCGCCGACCGAACCCGTGATTTCGACACGGGCATCTTCCACGGTGCGGTTGTCAGCCGTCCCGGCGAAAACCTCGGCGGAGATCTTCGGAGTCCGGTAGGTGTCGAAAGGCCAGTTGGCGGGATCGCCCTCGGCGTCGATATAGGTGGTCTGCTGCGCCGGCGCCTTGCCGACCGGATACACCAGGTCGCCGAGGTCGTTCTCGGGGAACATTCGCACCGTGACGTCCTGGGCCAGCACGTAGTACTTCGGGTTGATCAGGTTTTTCTGCGGCTTGACGAGCACACTGACCTTCAGCCGGTTGTTGACCGTGTCCAGCTCCTCCAGCTTCACCTGCACCACGGTGTTGTCGCTGGTGTCCAGGTTCGGCTGCTCCATCTCCTCCGCCGAGGTGGCCAGCAGGTGGACGCCGTATAGCGAGAGCACATAGACCACCACGACGGCCAACAGCACGCCGAGGTCGATGATGATCCGTCTCCCCCGCGACGGGGACTTCGGCGCCGGCGGCCCCGACGGGGGTGTCGGCGGCGGGCCCGACGGTTGTGTAGGCGGCGGTGCGGGCGGGGCCTGGTGGCTCATCTGGTCGCGGCCTTTCGATCTGGGGGTGTACCGGCGAAACTCACACATTAACCGCAGGCCTACGGCGGAGCGAGAGATACGCGAATTTCGTTACCCTGTTGCCGAATCCGCCACGCACCGGAACCCGATGTGGGTGGTCGCGGTGTCCTGTGACTGCGGCGACCGCGCCGCCGGCCGGTACCGGTGGCAGTATTCCGGCGCGCACAGGTGCGAGCCGCCCTTGAGTGTTTGGCTGATCGCCGGGTCGGCGGGGCCGGTCGGGGCACAGCACGCCTTCGGCGGCTGATCCAATCGATGGTGGGCACTGAATTCCGTTGTGGTCCATTCCCATACGTTGCCGATCATGTCGACCAGACCGAAACG
Organism: Mycobacterium kiyosense; assembly: GCA_021654635.1. Classification (NCBI taxonomy): domain Bacteria; kingdom Bacillati; phylum Actinomycetota; class Actinomycetes; order Mycobacteriales; family Mycobacteriaceae; genus Mycobacterium; species Mycobacterium kiyosense. Next base: position 1,076,212 of record AP025179.1, on the reverse strand, counting down.
GTTGGGCGCAAAAATGCCGACCGGTGAGGTGCCGACCCAGCCCAGCGCACCGTCGTTGCGGTACGGGAACCGGCCCTGCCAGGTGTTGGCCATCAGCTCCCCGCCGGGCTTCTCGTCCTCGCCCCAGGAGTAGACCCCCGTCGCCCCGGCCCGCGCGGCGTACTCCCACTCGGCCTCGGTCGGCAACCGGCGGCCCGCCCACCGCGCATAGGCCGCGGCGTCCGGATAGGCGATCTGCACGACGGGATGATCGGCCCTGTCGCCGATGTCGCTGCCGGGCCCGAAGGGGTTGCGCCAACAGGCGCCGGGCGCCCAATCCCACCATTGCCGCCAGTCCCGCAGGTCGACCGGCCCCGCGGTGGGTCGAAACACCATCGCCCCCGGTGTCAGGTCGCCGGGATCGGCTCCCGGATACAGCGCGGGGTCCAGCGGCTGCTCGGCGACCGTCACATAGCCTGTGGCGGCGACGAATTCGGCGAACTGCGCATTGGTCACCGGGTGCCGCTCGATCGCGAAGGCCGCCACGGCCACGGTGTGGATCGGCGCCTCTTCGGGGTAGAAGCTCGTCGAGCCCATGCGGAAGGTCCCGCCGGGCAGCTCGATCAACTCGGTCAGCACAGCATCAGGGTATGACGACCCCGAACTCCTGGGTCAGGGCCCAGCGTCGCCGCGCGGCACACCGCCGACTCAGTCTCGCGAAAAGGCAAGCGCGATATCTTTTTCCACGTCCTGGTAGGGGCGCCCGGACAAATCCACGGTGACCTGGGCGATGGAGGCCCCGGTCAGCTTGAACGGCGCCTTGTAGCGGCTGGACACACTGGACCCGCCGTTGCGTCCCACCGTGATTCCTGCGCCGGCGAGCCCGAACGTACCCGGGTGGCTGACCACGTCGGCCAGTGTTCCCACCGGGTGGTCGTCGAAGTACAACGTCAGGTCGCCGAGGGGGGTGTGGCTGTTCTCGACCGTGCCACTGCGTTCGTAGCGGACGCCGAAGACGTGTCTGCCCAGCGGGATCGGGCCGTTGGAGGAAACCAGTTGCTGGCGTTCACCGAGGAAGTTGTACACGTAGTGCAAGCGACCGTCCTGGAAAAACAGCACGTGCCCGCCGTGCGCGCCGCCGTGTTTGAACAAGACCCCTTCGGCGCCGGTGCTGTCCACCGTCACGTCGGCCAGCACGGCGAACGAACGGCCGCGGAGCTCCACGGCGGCGCCCAGGCCCACGTCGGCGCAGTCCGGGTAGTAGACGTAGCTGTTGCGGTCGCCGGCCAGACTGGGCCGGTACCTGCTCAGCGTCTCCATCAGGTTCAGATCGGCCAGCGGCAGCCCGTTGTACTTGTCGGCTTCAGCAAACCACAGTGCCTTGAGTTCCTCGAGTTTGTCCGGGTGCTCGGCGGCCACGTCGTGGCACTGGCTGCGGTCGGCCTCGATGTGGAACAGCTCCCAGCGGTCCCGGTCGAAATGCGACCAGCCCGCCGGGGAGGCGGCGTGCAACGTGTTGGCGAACCAGCCCTCATGCCAGATCCCGCGGGTGCCCAGCATGGCGTAGAACTGGGTCGTCTTACCGGTGTCGGCGGCCGGGTCATCCAGGGCCGCTTTGAAACTCACGCCGTCCAGCGGCTTCTGCGGAATGCCCTTGACGGTGTCCGGCGGGGTTATCCCCAGCAGGTCATAGACGGTCGGGGTGATGTCGCAGACGTTGATGTAGTTGTCACGAACCTCGCCGTGGGCGGCAATACCGTTGGGCCAGGAGATGATTGCGGTGTCAGCGATCCCGCCCTCGTGCGACGCGTAGCGCTTGAAAAGCTTGTAGGGCGTGTTGAAGGCCATCGCCCAACCGATCGGATAGTGATTGTAGGTCTCGGGTCCGCCGAGGTGGTCGAAGACCTTCATGCTCTCCTCCACGGTGTCGATATAACCGTTGAAGAACTTGCCCTCGTTGACCGAACCGTTCGGCCCACCCTCGCCGCTGGCGCCGTTGTCGGAGATCACCACGATGATGGTGTTGTCCAGCTGACCGGACTCCTCCAAATAGTCCAGGATGCGACCGATCTGGGCGTCGGTATAGCTCAGGAAGCCGGCGAACACCTCGGCCATGCGAGCGAACAGCTTCTTCTCTTCGTCGTCGAGGGAGTCCCACGGCCGCACCGTGTCCTGCAGTGGCCAGGGCTCCCCGTTGGGGCCCTTGATGTCGAGATAGGGGTTCATCGGCGACAACTCGGTATCGGCGGGCACCACCCCCATCGCCTTCATCTTCTCCAGCGTGATCTCGCGGTACTTCTCATAACCCATGTCGAAGACACCGCGGTACTTGTCGGCCCACTCGGAGAACACGTGGTGCGGCGCGTGCCCGGCGCCGGGGCAGACATAACTGAACCACGGCTTGTCGGGGGCGATCACCTTGGCGTCGCGGATGAATTCAATTGCCTTGTCCGCGATATCTTTTGACAGGTGGTAACCGTCCTCGGGGGTGCCGGGCGGGTTCACCGGGTGGTTGTCGTACACCAGGTCCGGGTACCACTGGTCGGTCTCGCCGCCCAGGAAGCCGTAAAAGCGTTCGAAACCGCGCGCCAGCGGCCAGTGCCGCTTGGTCGCGGCCAAGCTGGACTCTTCCAGCGGGGTCAGATGCCACTTCCCCACGCAGTAGGTGTTGTATCCGCGCTCGTTGAGCACCTCGGAGAGCAGCGCGGTGTCGAGGGGGATGCGGCCGTTGCAGTTCGGGAAGCCGTCGGTGAATTCTTCGATGGTGGCCATACCGACGGTCGTCGCGTTGCGTCCGGTCAGCAGCGACGCCCGGGTGGGCGAGCACAACGCCGTGGTGTGGAACTGCGACAACCGCACCCCGCGTTCGGCGATGCGCGCCATCGCGGGCATCTCGACCAGACCCCCGAAGCAGTCCCAGGTCGCGATTCCGGTGTCGTCCCACACCACGTAGAGGACGTTCGGTGAGTTCTCCGGCGCGGTCGGCGCCGCGTAGGGACCCCAATCCGCCTCGGAATCGCGGATATCGAGCGCGATCTTGCCCTGAAACTCGGTCGACCCTGTCATGCCTGCCCGCCTCACTCCCGTAATGACCCATCGAACATCGCGTGCGAGATTACACCCGCGCACACGCTAGTGGCCGGACCGATGAAAACCCTGAGAAAACGCCTCAGCGCAGCTGCCCGGCCAGAATCGGCCGATTCGGCGCGTCCGCGGGCCGTCACGAAGACTTCCGCCGGGATACCGAAAAATTCCGAAAAACATTGGTAGACAGTCTTTCCCGACCCCGAGGACGGTGCGCAGCAGGTGCACTCCGTGGGACCCGGAATCTACGTCATGGTTGCTCGACCCGCGGGACGCGCGAATCGCTGACGCCCAAGTTACTGCCGTCACGCGTGCCGCGGACTCCACCGATCCGGCCGAATCAGGTTGATTCGCGCTCCCCCGATCGGGGGAGGCCCGCGCCGGCCGGTTGGGCCCGGCGCTGCCTGACACTGCCGCCTGCCGCCTGCCCTCAGCCCGCGATCGGCGTGTAATGCGCTGAGTCACTGGTGAATTCGGGCTTGCCGTAGGTCGCCAACCGGAGCTTCAGCAGCCTGATGATGTACGCGTCGACGATCTGACGCAGTGCCGGGATCCGGGCGGCGCGGTTGACCGCCAGGAACCGGCCGGCGATGAACGGTCCGGTCAGCGCGATGCGCACCCGATCCGCCAGCCCGATCGAGACACCCATGCCGGCGGCGACGGCGCGGTCGCCGTTGCAGAACGCCCGCACGAAAGTCTCCTTGCTGTAGCTCTTCTCGACCGCCTCGGCCGCCCGGTCGAACAACGTGGTGTCGGGCCGCAGGTAGGCGTCCATCGTGGAGTCGACGAGTTCGCGGCACACCGAATCGAAGCCGTCGCGCAGCATCGCGGCGCGGGCGTGCATGACATGCACGGTGTCGACGGGCGTGGTGGGCAGCAACTCCTCCGGCAGACCGAGCAGAAAGCAGCGGTAGCGCCCGAATTCGACCAGCGCCCGTTCCTCGTCGTTGAACTCCGTGCGCCCCTGCCGCAACACCTGCTGCGAGGTCAGATACTGCCCGATCATCCCGGCCGGCATCTGGTCGACCTGCGGGACCGGCACTCCATAAATGGCGGTGTCCCACTTTTCGGACTTCTTCAGCGCGTTGTACCGGACCATCGAGTGCATCAACCGGACCATCGCGGCCGCCTCGAACCCCGGGCCGAAGCGCTGCAGCGCGCCGGGCAGGGTGGTGACCGCGAAGAAGCTGGCCGTCTCGTTGACCCGCCGTGCGGCGCGGCGACCCGAGAGCGCACCGGTCAGGCCCATCGGCAGCGCGGCGTAGGTGTTGGTGAAGGTCGCGATGAAGGCACCGCGCGTGATGAAGTGGGCCAGCAGCGCCGCGGCGATGCGCGCGCTCCGGGCGCCCTCCTCCACCAGGTCGAGGTTGATCCAGTCCGGGGTGGCTTCCATGGCGGCGAGGAACGCCCGCAACTCGTCCGGCGCGTCGGGCACCGCCTCGATGCCCTGCCGGCAGGCCGTCTTGAGCATGTCGATCAGCTCCGCCACGCTGTAGCGGCTCATCAGGGCCGCATACGGGTCCGCCACGACGTCGCCGAGCATGGTGGCCGTTTCCATCAATTCGCGGATGCGGTCGTCCTGCAGGATCGACTCACGGTCGCCCACCCACCGGGGCAGCGCCGACTTGTCCTCGGGATCCTCGGTCAGGCGGTACGGGTGTTCGTCAAAGTTGATGTCGCCGTAGAGATCTGGCTGCAACTCGCGCTGGCTTGCGACCCGCTGGGCGAGCTCCGGGAAATACGCGACCATCAAGAAACCCCTGACGTAAATGACAAGTTGTGAGCAATACTCACAAAGTGTTAGTTATGCTGTCAAGCGTGACTCCCGCCACTAAGGATGTGCCGAAGCGGCGCATGACCGCCGAAAGCCGGCGTGAGCAGATCCTTGACATCACCCACGCCATCGTGGACGCCGAAGGGTTTCATGCCGCGACACCGAACCGTGTCGCCGCGGCAGCCGGTATCAACCGATCATTGATCTACCAGCAGTTCGGTGGGCCGGCGGGCCTGTTCGTCGCGTTGATCGACCGGGAAGCCGGGCGCGCCGGCGGACAGTTCTTCGAGGCGATCAGCGGCCTGGGCGAGCCCAGCGCACAGAATCAGACGTTGGTGCGCGCACTCGACGGCGTGCTGGCCGCCGTGGACACCCATCCGGCGACGTGGCGGTTGTTCTTGTTCCCACCGCAGGGCGCGCCGCCGGAACTGCATACCCGGCTGGCTCAATCCCAGGAACTGGTGCGGGAATTCCTGACCGCCGAACTACTACGCAGCAACCCGGATCTGCACGATCCCGAATTCACCGCTCGGATCCTCTACGCCGCCGGCCGCGAACTGCTGCAGCTACGACTCAGCGACCCCGAAAACGCCACCCGGGAAAGGTTGCGCAGCTTCCTGCACAACCTGCGCGCCGACCTTATCGGCCCGCGCCGATAGCTACTTGGCCTTCTCGAGAATCTCGACGAGCCGCCAGCGCTTGGTCGCCGACAGCGGACGCGTCTCCATCAGCGAGACGCGGTCGCCGATGCCGGCGATGCCGTTCTCGTCGTGCGCCTTGACCTTCGTGGTGGTCCGAATGATCTTGCCGTACAACGGGTGCCGAACGCGGTCTTCGAGCTCGACGACGATCGTCTTCTGCATCTTGTCGCTCACCACGTAGCCGATGCGCGTCTTACGACGGCCACGGGGCTTGGGTGTGGCCGGAGAGTGTTCTTGGGGCCCTTCTCCTTCGGCGCGCCGTCCGCCGCCTTGGATGCCGTGGCCTTCTTCGCGTCAGTCTTAGCCTCTGCCATCACGATTCCTTCACGCGTCCTTCTCGTCGGCAACATCGGAACCGTCCGGCCCGGATGCCAAACCCAGCTCTCTTTCGCGCAGCACGGTGTAGACGCGCGCGATCTCCTGGCGCACGACACGCAGCCGGCGGTTGTTGCTCAGCTGGCCGGTCGCCATCTGGAAGCGCAGGTTGAACAGCTCTTCCTTGGACTCGCGAACCCGCTCCTGCAACTCTTCGTCGGTGAGCTCACGCAGTTCGCCAGGGGGAAACTCCCACTGCCATCAGAACTGCTCCTCTCGGGTAACGATGCGTGCCTTGATCGGCAGCTTGTGGATCGCACGGGTGAGTGCCGCCCGAGCGGTCTGCTCGTTGGGGTAGCTCAATTCGAAGAGCACCCGGCCCGGCTTGACGTTGACAACCCACCATTCCGGCGAACCCTTACCCGAACCCATCCGGGTCTCGGCGGGCTTCTTGGTCAGCGGACGGTCCGGGAAGATGTTGATCCACACCTTGCCGCCACGCTTGATGTGCCGGTTGATGGCGATACGAGCGGACTCGATCTGCCGGTTGGTGACGTAGGCGTGCTCGAGGGCCTGAATGCCGTAGTCACCGAAGTTCACCGTGGTGCCGCCGCTGGCGATGCCACGCTGCCGGGGGTGATGCTGCTTGCGGTGTTTGACCTTACGGGGAATCAACATGATTCAGCTCTCCGTGCTCTGCGCTTCGGCGGGCGCCGCGGCTGCACTGTCTGCCGCGGGCGTCGCTGCGCTCTCTTCACCACCGGCGGCGCGGCCGGCGTCGGTGCCCGTCGCCGTGGTGCCCGAGGCACCGCTGCGACGCGGGCGGGTGCCCGAGGGACGTTCGCGACGCGGACGGTCGGCGCCGGCCGGCGCGGCGGCGGCCAGCTCACGCTTACCGCCGACGATGTCGCCCTTGTAAATCCACACCTTCACGCCGATCCGGCCGAAGGTGGTCTTGGCTTCGTAGAGGCCGTAGTCGATGTCGGCACGCAGCGTGTGCAGCGGAACCCGGCCTTCGCGGTAGAACTCCGAGCGGCTCATCTCCGCGCCGCCGAGGCGGCCCGAGCACTGCACCCGGATGCCCTTCACGTTCGGCTGACGCATGGCCGACTGGATGGCCTTGCGCATCGCCCGGCGGAACGCCACCCGGTTGCTGAGCTGCTCCGCGACGCCCTGGGCCACCAATTGTGCTTGCGACTCAGGGTTTTTCACCTCGAGGATATTGAGCTGAACCTGCTTGCCGGTCAGCTTCTCCAGGTCGGCGCGGATGCGGTCGGCCTCGGTGCCGCGACGGCCGATGACGATGCCCGGGCGTGCGGTGTGGATGTCCACCCGAACCCGGTCGCGAGTCCGCTCGATCTCCACGTCGGCGATGCCGGCGCGCTCCAGTCCGGTGGACAGCAGACGCCGGATCGCGACGTCCTCCTTGACGTACTCGGCGTACTGCTTGTCGGCGTACCAGCGCGACTTCCAGTCGGTGGTGATGCCCAGCCGGAAGCCGTGCGGATTGATCTTCTGGCCCACTAGTCTGAGCCTCCCTTCGCTTGCGCAGCCTCAGACGTCTTGGCCTCGGGTGCGGCCTTCTTGGCCGCGGGCGCCTTGGTAGCGGCCTTCTTGGCGCCGGAAGCCGGCCCGGCCTTGGTGGCGGCCTTGCTGCCCTCGGCGCGCCGGGTCCGTGCGGACTTCGAAGAACGCTGGTCCTTGCTCGGCCGGCTCTCCACGATCACGGTGATGTGGCTGGTGCGGCGGCGGATCCGGAAGGCACGCCCCTGGGCACGCGGCCGGATGCGCTTGGCCGTCGGGCCCTCGTCGGCGTACACCGTCGCGACCACCAGAGTGGCGGGGTCGAGTCCGTTGTTGTTCTGGGCGTTGGCCGCGGCACTGGCGATCACCTTGGCCACCGGCTCGCTGGCCGCCTGCGGCGCCCAGCGCAGAATGTCGAGCGCGTCGGTCACCGAGCGGCCACGCACCAGGTCGATCACCCGGCGCGCCTTGCGAGGCGACACCCGGACAAACCGCGCCTTGGCGGTCGCCGACGGATATTCGGTAGTGGTAGTCATCGCCGCTTGCTCTTCCGGTCGTCCTTGATGTGTCCCTTGAAGGTGCGCGTCGGGGCGAACTCGCCGAGCTTGTGACCCACCATCGACTCGGTGACGAACACCGGAACATGCTTGCGGCCGTCGTGCACCGCGAAGGTGTGGCCGATGAAGTCCGGAATGATGGTCGAACGACGCGACCAGGTCTTGATGACCTGCTTGGTGTTCTTCTCGTTCTGCACGTCGACCTTCTTGAGCAGATGGTCGTCGACGAACGGGCCCTTCTTCAGGCTGCGTGGCATGGTTGGTTACTCCTACCGGCCGTGCTTCTTGCCGGTGCGCCGGCGTCGGACAATGAGCTTGTTGCTGGCTTTGTTCGGGTTGCGGGTGCGGCCCTCCGGCTTGCCCCACGGGCTCACCGGGTGACGACCGCCGGAGGTCTTACCCTCACCACCACCGTGCGGGTGGTCGACCGGGTTCATCACCACACCGCGGACGGACGGGCGCTTGCCCTTCCACCGCATACGACCGGCCTTGCCCCAGTTGATGTTTGCCTGCTCGGCGTTGCCGACCTCGCCGACGGTGGCGCGGCAGCGCACGTCGACGCGGCGGATCTCACCGCTGGGCATGCGCAGCGAGGCGTAAGTGGCTTCCTTGCCGAGCAACTGGATGCTGGAGCCGGCCGAACGCGCCAGCTTCGCTCCGCCGCCGGGGCGCAACTCCACGGCGTGCACCAGGGTGCCGGCCGGGATGTTGCGCAGCGGCAGGTTGTTGCCGGGCTTGATGTCGGCGTTGGCACCCGACTCCACGATGTCGCCCTGCGAAAGGCCGTTCGGCGCAATGATGTAGCGCTTCTCGCCATCAAGAAAATGCAGGAGTGCAATCCTTGCCGTGCGGTTCGGGTCGTACTCGATGTGCGCGACCTTGGCGTTGACGCCGTCCTTATCGTTGCGACGGAAGTCGATCACCCGGTAGGCACGCTTGTGGCCACCGCCCTGGTGCCGGGTGGTGATGCGGCCGTGCGCGTTACGCCCGCCCTTGCTGTGCAGCGGGCGTACCAGAGACTTCTCCGGGGTCGAGCGAGTGATCTCGGCGAAGTCCGACACGCTCGCGCCACGGCGACCGGGAGTCGTCGGCTTGTACTTGCGAATTGCCATGTCTAATCAGATCTTTCTCTCGCGCGCGGCGCTTAGGCCGGTGCTCCGAACAGGTCGATCGGCTTGCTGCCCGGCGCCAGCGTCACGATCGCGCGCTTGGTGCTCTTGCGCTTGCCGTAACCGGTGCGGGTGCGCTTGCGCTTGCCCTGCCGATTCGCGGTGTTCACCGATGCGACCTTGACGGCGAAGATCTTCTCGACAGCGATCTTGATCTGCGTCTTGTTCGAATCGGGGTGCACCACGAAGGTGTACACGTTGTCGTCGAGCAGTCCGTAGGACTTCTCCGAGATGACCGGCGCCAGGATGATGTCGCGGGGGTCAGCGATGGTCGTCATCAGGCCGAAACCTCCTCGGCGGTCGCGGTTCCGGTGTGTGAGCCGATGTAGGCGTTGAGCGCCTCCACGCTGAACACCACGTCGTCGGCCCGCAACACGTCGTACGTGTTGAGCTGGTCCGGCGGCAGGATGTGCACACCGGGCAGGTTGCGCACACTCTTCACGCCGGCCTCGTCGCTGCGGCCGACGACCACCAGGACCTGCTTGCGATCGGTCAGCGTGGCCAGAAACGCCGCGGCACTCTTCGTCGAGGGCGTCTGACCTTCCACCAGCTCGGTGACCGCATGGATGCGTCCGTTGCGCGCCCGGTCCGACAACGCGCCCCGCAATGCGGCGGCGATCATCTTCTTGGGCGTGCGCTGGCTGTAGTCGCGCGGCTGCGGACCGTGCACGGTGCCACCACCGGTGAACTGCGGGGCCCGTGTCGAACCCTGGCGGGCGCGGCCGGTTCCCTTCTGCCGGTAAGGCTTACGGCCACCGCCGCTGACGTCGCCGCGGGTCTTCGTCGCGTGCGTACCCTGCCGGGCGGCCGCGCGCTGCGCGGTGACCACCTGGTGCATCAACGCGATGTTCGCCGGAGCGTCGAACAGCTCGGCCGGCAGCTCGATGGAGCCTTCGACCTTTCCTGCCGGCGTCTTGACGTCGATCTTGAGCGCCATCACTTCTCACCTCGCTTGATCGCGCTGCGGACCACGACGAGTCCGCCGGTGCGGCCGGGGACCGCACCCTTGATCAGCAGCACGCCGTTCTCGGCATCGACCTTGTGCACCACCAGGTTCTGCACGGTGACCCGGTCGTTGCCCATCCGCCCGGCCATCCGGGTGCCCTTGAACACCCTTGCCGGAGTAGCACATCCGCCGATCGAGCCCGGCCGGCGGTGCACCGCCTGGGCACCGTGGCTGGCGCCCTGGCCGCGGAAACCGTGCCGCTTCATGGTTCCGGCGAAGCCCTTGCCCTTGGAGGTGCCGGTCACGTCGACGTAGGCGCCGTCGGCGAAGATCTCCGCCGTCAGCTCCTGGCCGACCTCGTACTCGGCCGCTGCCGCCGCATCGTCCAGCCGCAACTCGGCCAGGTGCCGGCGCGGGTTGACGCCCGCGGCCGCGTACTGACCGGTCACCGGCTTGTTCACCTTGCGCGGGCTGATCTCGCCGTACGCCAGCTGCACCGCGCTGTACCCGTCCTGCTCCGGGGTGCGGATGCGGGTCACCACGTTCGGTCCAGCCTTGACCACCGTGACAGGCACGACTCGGTTGTTCTCGTCGAATACCTGCGTCATGCCCAGCTTGGTACCCAGAATGCCTTTTCTCGCCATTTGCTTCGCCGATCCCCTACTGGATGTTGACGTCGACACTGGCCGGCAGATCGATGCGCATCAACGCGTCAACGGTCTTCGGCGTCGGGTCGAGGATGTCGATCAGCCGCTTGTGCGTGCGCATCTCGAAGTGCTCCCGCGAGTCCTTGTACTTATGCGGTGAGCGGATGACGCAGTACACGTTCTTTTCTGTCGGCAGCGGCACCGGTCCTACGACGCTGGCCCCAGTGCGTACGACGGTCTCGACGATCTTGCGCGCCGACGCGTCAATAGCCTCATGGTCGTAGGCCTTAAGCCTGATGCGGATCTTCTGTCCCGCCACGCTTCTCCTACCTCATCTTCCACACTCGAGCCCGGGTCCGGACCTGGTGCGCCCCGGCGCGCGGACCGGCCGCCCTGAGGAGGGCCGATCGAGCGTTGCGCCGGAACTGCGCCGCTGTTTACCTGTCGTGGTCCATCCGCTCCCCGCGGTCGGGTGTGTCACCCGCACGCAGCCTTGTAGGCGGCCGAAATAGTCGCTCTCCAAGGATGGGACCGGACGCGCCCTGGTGGGCGCTGGTCGTATGCCCGTCCAGGCGCAAACCTGGCGCTGGGCAACCTGAACAGTATGCCTCAGATCGGCGGCGCGGCCAAATCCCCGACCGACCGAGACGGTTGCGCGTCCAAAGAGCCCCATCCGCTCGGTTCGGCACACTGATTCGATCGGCAGAAACCCTCGCGCTCACTAGCCTTACCAGCGTAAATCCGTTGCCGGACCCGCTCCGGGGGCCACCGGCGACCTGACGGAGCCACCCCGGAGCGTCCGCGCGACCCACCGGACCGGTCGGAAAAGTCAGCCCTGCTGGACGCAGCCGGCACCCGTAAGGAGGCGCAGACGTCATTTCATTTGAAATCAATTTGAGTTTCCGATGCGGTGTTAATGTCTGATTCTCGTAACTCGTCGGTGCGGCGGGCAGTCGATCCCAGTCGGGGAGGCGGTTGGACATGTCGTATGTGAGCGCTGGTCTGGACCAAATGATCACCGCGGCTTCAGATCTGGCCAACCTCGGGTCGATCGTCAGCGCGGCCAACTCGGCAGCAGCGGGTCCGTCCACGAATCTCCTGGCGGCCGCCGCTGACGAAGTGTCGGAGGCGATCGCCGGAATTTTCAACTCCCATGCGCAGAGCTACCAGAGTTTGAGTTCCCGCGCGGAGCAGTTCCATCAGCAGTTCGTGCAACTGCTGAATAGCGCCGCCGGCCAGTACACGTCCACCGAGGCCGCCGCGGTCAACCCGCTGCAGACCCTCGAACAGGGCCTACTCAACGCAGTCAACGCGCCGAGCGTGGCACTGACCGGACGCCCGCTGATCGGTGACGGCGCCAACGGCGCTCCCGGAACCGGCGCCAACGGCGGCGACGCCGGATGGCTGGTCGGCAACGGTGGCGCGGGCGGCTCTGGTTGGACCGGCCATAACGGCGGGAACGGCGGCGCAGGCGGCTTCTTCGCAGGCAGCGGTGGCGCCGGCGGTGCCGGCGGATTGGCCAACGTCGGCGGCGTCGTGGGAAGCGGCGGCAACGGCGGGGCGGGCGGATTTCTCGGCGGGGCCGGAGGCGCCGGCGGCACCGGCGGCCTCGGCGCCAGCACCGGCCTGGCGACGGCGGGGACCGGTGGCAATGGGGGGAACGGCGGGCTGTTCGCCCCCGGCGGAGCTGGTGGCGCGGGCGGCACCGCCGGGCAGGTCGGTTACGGCGGTGCCGGCGGCCACGGCGGGGCCGGCGGGCTGTTTGCGAACGGCGGAGCCGGCGGGGCCGGCGGAGATGCTTCCCCTAGCTACCCCGAGGCCGGACTGGGCGGCACCGGCGGTGCCGGCGGCAACGGCGGAGGGTTCGGCGGCGCCGGTGGCGCCGGCGGCAGAGGCGGCAACGGGATGATCGCCGGCGCGGGCGGAGCCGGGGGCGAGGGCGGCTTCTTCAGCGGCAACGGCGGACAAGGCGGGGCCGGCGGCGTCGGCGGTGGGGTCAACGAGATCGGTGACGGCGGAGACGGCGGGGCCGGCGGAAACGCGGGCTTCTTCTTCGGCAATGGCGGAGCCGGCGGCGAAGGCGGCACCAGGTCGGGCCATACCGACGTCCATCACAGCGGCGGAGGCCAAGGCGGGGACGGCGGTGCCGGCGGCCGCTCCGGGGTGATCGGCAACGGAGGTGCGGGGGGTGCCGGCGGCGACGTCCCCATCGGCCCACCGGCCGGCTTCGGCGGCAACGGCGGTAAGGGCGGCGACGCTCAGATCATCGGAAACGGCGGCGGCGGCGGCAACGCCGGTGTGTCCGACACCAACGGCCACCTGGGAGCCGGTGGCGCGGGCGGCCTCCTCGGTCTGGACGGTCTGCCGGGGATCGCATAGCCGCCACCCGGCGACCCTCGCCACACGGACCCCCGATGACCGACACTCAAGAGATGGGCACACCGATCATCGAAGACGCCGCCAAGATCTTCGCCGACCCCACCGCCTACGCCGACGAGCCGCGGCTGCACGCGGCCATGACCCACCTGCGGGCACACGCGCCGGTGTCGCTGGTCGATCGTCCCCCGTTCCGGCCGTTCTGGGCGATCACCAAGCACGCCGACGTCATGGAGATCGAACGCAACAACGAGCTGTTCATCAGTGCACCCCGCCCGCTGCTGGCACCGGCCGAGGCCGACGACCTGGCGCAGTCGCTGCTCGACAGCGGGATGGGACTGCGCACCCTCGTGCACATGGACGACCCGCAGCACCGGGCGGTCCGGGCCATCGGGGCGGACTGGTTTCGCCCCAAGGCGATGCGGGCGCTGAAGGTACGGGTCGACGAGCTGGCCAAGATCCACGTCGACAAGATGCTGGAAGCCGGTACCGAATGCGACTTCGCCACCGAGGTCGGCCAGCGCTACCCGCTCTATGTCATCTTGTCGCTGCTGGGTCTGCCCGAGTCGGACTTCCCCCCGGATGCTCAGCCTCACCCAGGAGCTCTTCGGCGGTGACGACACCGAGTTCCGGCGCGGCACCACCCCCGAAGAGCAGCTGCAGGTGCTGTTCGAGTTCTTCGCCTACTTCAACGAGCTCACCGCCTCGCGACGGGCCAACCCGACCGAGGACCTGGCGTCGGCCATCGCCAATGCCCGCATCGACGGCGAGCCGTTGTCGGACATGGACACCGCGTCCTACTACGTGATCGTGGCCACCGCCGGTCACGACACCACCAGCGCGACCATCTCCGGTGGACTGCGAGCGCCGATCGAAAACCCGGATCAGTTACGGCGCTTGACCGACCACCCCGAACTGATGCCGCTGGCCACCGAGGAAATGGTCCGCTGGGTGACGCCGGTCAAGGAGTTCATGCGCACCGCCACGGCTGACACCACCGTGCGCGGAGTCCCCATCGCCAAAGGCGAATCGGTGTATCTGTCCTACGTCTCGGCCAACCGCGACGAGGAGGTGTTCGACGATCCGTTCCGCTTCGACGTCGCACGAGACCCGAACCGGCACTTGGCATTCGGCCACGGGATCCACTTCTGCCTGGGCGCGGCCCTGGCCCGGATGGAGATCAGCAGCTTCTTCTCCGAGCTGCTGCCGCGACTGAAGTCCATCGAATTCAACGGCGAACCCCAGCTGTCCGCCACCACTTTCGTGGGCGGGCTCAAGCACATGCCGATTCGCTACTCGCTGCGGTAGCCCGCCGGCTGCACCCGGTCCGCCGCATCGTGTCCGGTCGGCGGTAGCCGCGCCCGGCCAGGCGGCCGGAACGGATTTCGCGAAAACCCCGCGGCGACCCCGCGCCCGTGGCTAGCATTTGACCCTGGGGGCAAGGTTCGTAGGTGGGCAGCGGACTCTATCCAGCTAGCTGGGGGACCGGAATGTCGTATGTAATCGCCGCGCCAGACTATGTTGCCGCTGCGGCAACGGATTTGGCGAATATCGGTACGGCGGTCAACGACGCCACCGCAATGGCGGTAGGTCCGACGATGGGCGCACTGGCACCCGCGGGCGCGGACGAGGTCTCGGCAGCGATCGCGGCCATGTTCGGGGCGCACGCCCAGGCATTCCAGGCGATCAGCGCGCAGGCCGCGGCCTTCCACAACCAGTTCGTGGAACTGATGGGTCTCGGCGCTCAGCAGTACGGCCTGAGCGAAGCGACGAACGTCGCAAGCATCCAGACCGACGCGGCCCTGCCTGCGCCGACGCTGGGACGCTCGGTACTCAGTCACGGCGCCCAGGTGGCGCCCGCCGCCGGCGCACCAACGCCGACGGCACTTGTTGGACCGTTGGGGCCGGGGGGCCCTGCGACAACACCGGCCACCCAGCTCGGGTCGGTGGGTTCGCCGGGGTCGGCAGTAGCGGCGGGATCGGTGGGGTCGGTGACGCGTCAACCGATCCCGTCGCTGCAGGCCGGCGCCGCGCAGGTCGTCGAAGTGGACACTCAGGCGTCAGCGGTCTCGGCGCTGCCGGCTCCGCTGGCGGCACGGGCGGTACCCGCGACCACCACATCCTCGACCGGACGCGTCGGAACGATCTACGAGAGCTCGGCTGCTAGCGGCTGATTTTCCGACCGCCGCGCGCTTTGGCGAGATTTACTCCTGAACGAATTCCGCCGCACGGTGCGCAAGCATCACGATGGTGGCGTGCGGCCCGCGGCTGGGGACCACCGGCAGCACGGAACCGTCTATCACCCAGAGGTTTTCGAAGCCGACAACGCGACACTTATTGTCGACGACAGCATTTGAATCACCCGTGCGGCCCATCGGGGCGCTGCCGCACAGGTGCTGCGACGTCGACCAAGCCGACGGTCCGATATGCGTTGCGGTACCGCATAATTCGCGAGCCAGCTCGACACCCGCCTGCAGGTCTGCGACGTCACCGGGTTCGCTGTCGTAGCGATGTTCGATCCGGGGCGGCACACCGGGATCCGCTGAGGTCAGGGTGATCCGTCCGCGCGACCGCGGCCGCATCAGCGCAACACCGACATGCGGCCAGTCCCGGTGCCCGGCACTGCCATCACCGGTCATCGCCACGAAACCGCCGGTGTACGGCCGAATCTCGATGCCGTCAGCGGTGGTCAGCACCACCTCCAGCACCGGCCGATCCACTGCCACGTTCCAGTCGGTGGGCATCACCCATTCCGGATGATCGCTGCACCGGGCACCGACCGGCAACGTCGCGCGCACGTCGACCCCGGCCTCCCGCAGCATCGCCTCCTGCCCCACCCCCGACAGCATCAGCAACTGCGCCGATCGAATCGCGCCCGCGCACAATACGATTCGATCAGCAGTAAAAACCACGGGGCCGTCCGGACCGACCGCATCGACCCCCGCCACGGTGACGCCGGAGAAGCACAACCGCAGGGCGCGGGTGCGCTCCGACAGGGTCAGATTGGGGCGCCGCAGCGCCGGCAACAGAAAGGCCGCCCCAGGGCCGGTACGCACGCCGTCGACGATGTTCAGCGGCACCGCGCCGATACCCGAAGGTAGCTGCGGCCCAACATCATTGAGGTCCGGCAGCCAGCTGAATCCGGCACGCTCGGCAGCTGCGACGAACGCATCGGAGGTACCGGTGAACTCCGACGTCCGCCGAACCGCGATGGGCCCGCTGCCACCGTGCACGGCAGTGTCGAAATCGAGGTCGGTCTCGATGGCACGGAAATGCTCCAGCACGTCGGACCACGCCCAACCCGGCAGCCCGAGCCCGTCGAAGTCGCCGGGTAGGCCCCGGCAGAAGTAGCCGCCGTTGACGGCGCCGGAACCGCCCAACGTGGTGCCCCGCACGATCGGCATCCGGTGCACCGGATGATCGGTCAGCGTCGTCAGATAACGCTCGGCCAGCGGGCTGCCCGACCCGATCGGCAGTTGCAGCCCGTTGCGGGTGCGGGCCAACAGGGCGGCATCGGACAATCCGGGCCCGGCTTCCAGAACCCGCACGGTGCGGCTGGGGTCGGTGGAAAGACGTTCGGCAACAACCGAACCAGCGCTTCCGGCGCCGACGACCAAGACGTCGCTGTGCCCGGCGACCGCGGACAAGCCGGCCGCTACGTCCGGATCTGCGGCTTGAGCGCGCTGAGGTTGCGTTCCCGCAGCACCCCGTACCACAAGCCGATTCCGTAGGCCAGATCGTCGACCCGCTTGAGCAACAGGAAGGTCAGCAATCCGATCGGTTCGGCGTCGTCCTCCGCCGCATCGCGCCGGCGCAGCCAATCCGCCACACCGTCCACCACCGCCGCGACCACCACGACCCGCCTGAAGTGCCGGGACACGATCGCCGCGATCAGCGCCACCGGCCAGTAATGCCGACACAGCGCCGACGCCAGTTGCAGCGCGGCCGACCACAACCCCCGGGTGGCGACCACGATCACATCCCACAGTGACGTCTCGGCGCTGCGCATCGCCTTGGCGATGCGCCGACCGGTGACCAGCGCCACCATTATCGAGGCCAGCTGGGCCAGTCCGGTCCCGAGCGACATCAGGATCCAGGCCATCAATGCCCACCCGGAGATGACCACCGGTGCGGTCTTGTCGGGGTGCCGCACCGACAGCGGTGCCGCCGAACCACCGTAGAAGGCCTTACGGGCGATCCAGTCCCGCAATTCGGTCCGATGGTCGTGCGCGACCCGCGCGATCGGTTCGTAGCGCAACCGGGCACCGGCTTCCACCAGCCGCCAACACAAGTCGACGTCTTCTCCGGAGTGCAGTGTCTCGTCGAAGCCACCCACCCCGCGGATCGCCGAGGTGCGGCAGACGATCGCGGCGCTGGGCACATAGGACACCGTGCTGTGCGGCAGTACCGGCGCCTCCCGCAGGCCCAGGTCGAGCGACGAGTGCACGGCCTCGTAGCGGGCAATCACATTCTCGGTCGGCATCAGGCCGACGATGCGCGGCGCCACCAGCGCGACAGTGGGATCGCAGAAGTGGCCGAGCAGGGCCTCCAGCCACCCGCGTCGCGGCGCCACATCCGAGTCCAGGAACGCGACGAAGTCGGTGGTGCAGGCGGCCAGGCCGGTGTTGCGGGCGGCCGCCGGGCCCCTGCTGCGGGGGTGGTGCAGAACTTCGACGTCACAGTAGACGCCGGCGAAATCGTCGAGTTCCACCGGGCGCACCGAGCCGTCGTCCACCACGATGACCCGCAGGCCGCGCAGTGATTCCACCAGCCGGCGCACGCCGATTACGTTGTCGCGCACCGGAATAACGACGGTGACGTCGCGGTGTGACGGACCGGTGGCCGGCCGTGGATGGGCTACCGTCGCGTCGAGCAGGGTGCGGGCCAGCTGGGCGCTGACCTCGTCCTGGACTTGCAGGCGGCCGTCGCACAGCATGCTCTGCGCGGCGGGCGCCAACCGCAGTAACCGGGTCGGTGAGCCACCGAGCAGGGCCTTGCCGTCGCCGAGTACCCGCACGCGACGATCGACCTGCACCGCAAACCCGTTCGGCAGTCGGGTTTGTGTCATGTCAACATCCCGTCGGCCCCGGGCCGCCACCGGGCGATACGACCGATACCGTCGTCGACCATCTCAGCAAAGATCCGCCTCCCCTCGACCGCGGTGGCCGTGGTGGGGTCCCCCAGCACGCCGATGTCGCTCACTGCCGCCACCCCGCCCCGGCGCATCGCCGGTAGTAACTCGCGCAGTGGCGCGTCGTTGCCCGCCCGGATCCGCTCGGTGCGGACGGCCTCCGGTGAAATGTGCAGTAGGACCGAAGTTTCGGTGTGACCGGCATGCGCGTCGCCGCCGCCGGACACACACGGGCACCAGCCGGCGTCGCGGCCTTCGGACCGCAACAAGCTGACCGCGTGGGTCAGGGCTGCGACATTGCCGCCATGGCCGTTGACGAAGACCAGGCGCCGCGTCCAGCCGGTGGCCGAGCGCCCGTACTCGACCAGCAGGGCGGCCAGAGCCTCGGTGCCGATCGAGATCGTTCCGGCGAAACTCTGGTGCTCGCCGCTGGCGCCGTAGGCGATCGCGGGCGCCACCGGCCAGTCGAGGCGGGCACCGATCGCGCCGGCGACGGCGGTCGCGATTCGGGTGTCGGTGTCCAACGGCAGGTGCGGGCCATGCTGTTCGGTGGAACCCAACGGAATCAAAATTGACGACGGGGTGGATATCAATAGCTGACTAGACGTCGCACTTCCCAGTCCGCCGAGCATTGGCACTTGCCGATGGTAGGACGAATTAACCTGGCGTGCACCAATTGTTGCCCTACCAATTCAAAAATTTTTCAACCCTCTTGATTGGCGGAAAAAATCAGTGCTCGTTCGCCACGACTGCCACGCCCGTATCACCTATTCAAGACCCGATTTTCGTTAGGCGTTTCAGCCTCTTTCGCGCCGTCGAAGTCTGTGGTACAAGTCGCGCAATCCGCCTCAGCCCACGCCCAATGCCCGGGTGAAGCCGTCCGGGATCAAAATGTCATCGGGACGCAGGTCGTGGATCGACGAGAGCCCGAGGCCCATCAGCGCCGAGTCGATGCCACCGCGCAGGATGTCCAGGACGTTCTCGACACCGGGTTGGCCGGCCGCGGCCAGCCCCCACAGGTACGCCCGCCCGATCATCACCGCGCGCGCCCCCAGCGCCACCGCCTTGACGACATCGCTGCCGCGCCGGATACCGCCGTCGAACAGCACCTCGACCTGGTCGCCGACCGCGTCGGCAATGGGCGGCAGAGCACGGATCGAGGCCGGCGTGCCATCCAGGTTGTTGCCGCCGTGATTGGACACCGAGATCGCCGAAACACCGGCATCCACAGCCCTTTTCGCGTCATCGACGCGCATCACACCCCTTGAGCATGAACGGACCGCCCCACAACTCCCGCAGCCAGGCGATGTCTTCCCAGGTCGGTGGCGGCGTTCCCATCCACTCGCCGTAAGCCTCGAAGAACGTCGGGCCGGTCTCGCCGCGCCGGCCCTGATTGGGCACCCGCAGGTCCGGCGGTCGCAACGTCTTGCCGAACTTCCACAACCACCGCGGCTTGAAGATCGCCTCCGGCGACATCCGCAACGTGGTCTTGAGGTTCATCTGCTCGGGAATCTTGGGACTGCCCCAGTCGCGCCCGTGCGAGAACGACCAGTCGGTGGTGACGATCAAGCCGACCGCGCCCGCTTGCCGGGCCCGCTCGACCCGCTCGGCGATCGAGTCCCTGCTGCCCAGCCAGTAGACCTGGAAGAAGATCTTGGGGTTGGCGGCGATGACTTCCTCGATCGGCTTGCTGGCGAACGACGACAGGCCCATTGCGGTGCCGCGGGCCGCAGCGGCCCGCGCGACGGCCACCTCGCCGTCCGGGTCCACCGCCTGCACTCCGGTGGGCGAGATCAGCACCGGCAGCGAGATGTCTTGTCCCATAACGGTGGTTGCGAGGTCCCGCTTTTCGCTCGCGCCGACGACGTGGGGCGCGAAGCCGAGTTCGCTGAACGCCGCGACATTGTCGGCAACCGTCACGCCTTTTTCGCTGGCGGAAATCAAAGACGAATAGACCGATTTCGGCAGCCGCCGCTTAGCGCGTTGTTGAGCGATTGCGACGGTTTCAAACCATTGGTCTGCCATGACTACACGGGGCTTTCGTTGCAGAGCCGGGTCGGCGGTCTCACGGAGAGGGTGAGCGGCACCGGGGCACTGAGCCGCCGGCCGCGCGAGTGGTCGACACGAGGACGCGGTGTCTGGCGTTCGGCTGCCAGCGCCGGGCCGCCGTAGCCCTGGACGCATTCGGGATCCGGACCGTCCAGCGGCAGACCCGTGAAGAACTTCGCCGCCATGCAGCCGCCGCGGCAACTGTCGTAGTGCCCGCAGCTGCCGCACGCACCTGCCGACTGCGGCTCACGCAGCTCGCGGAACAGCGGGGCGTACTTCCAGACATTCGCAAAGCCGGTACCGAAACCTGTGTCGGACAGGATGTTTCCGGCCAGGAAGCGGTCGTGGATGGCGAACGGGCAGGCGTAGACGTCGCCCACCGGGTCGATCAGGCACACCACCCGGCCGGCGCCGCACATGTTCAGACCCGACAGCGCGCCGGCAGCACCCAGCGGCGCCAGGTGGAAGAACGAGTCGCCGGTGAGCACCCGCTCACCCTTGGCGACCAGCCAGTCGTACAGCTGCTTCTGCTGCTCTGCGGTCGGGTGCAGATCCTCCCAGACGTCGGCGCCGCGCCCGGAGGGCCGCAACCGGGTGATCCGCAGCGTCGCCCCGTACCGGCTGGCCAGCGCGGCGAACTCGTCGAGCTGGCCGACGTTGTGCCGGGTGACCACCACCGAGATCTTCGCGTCTTTGAAGCCGGCCGCGGCGAGGTTCTCCAAGGCCCGGCACGCCATGGCGAAGGATCCCTCGCCCCGCACCGCGTCGTTGACCTCGGCGGTCGCGCCGTCCAGCGAGATCTGGACGTCGACGTAGTCGCTGGCGGCCAACCGCGCGGCCACCTCGGGCGTGATGCGCACCCCGTTGGTGGAGAACTTCACCCCGACATGGTGTTCGGTCGCGTAGTCCACCAATTCCCAAAAGTCTGGGCGCACAGTGGGTTCGCCGCCGCCGATGTTCACGTAGAACACCTGCATGCGTTCCAGCTCGTCGATGATGTCCTTGCACTGGCGGGTGGACAGCTCGCGCGGATCGCGCTTGCCCGACGACGACAGGCAGTGCACGCACGCCAGATTGCAGGCGTAGGTGAGCTCCCAGGTCAGGCAGATCGGCGCGTCGAGGCCGTGCTCGAACTGCTCGATCAAGCTGGGGACTGGGGCGGCTTGGACGGGCACTGTCATGGAGTCTCCCTGGGTACCAGCATGTCGGAGCGGGCCAGCACGCCCAGGGCGTGCAGATAGGGCGCCTGCTCGTGATCGTCTATTCCGGCGGCGCGGCAGGCGGACCGGACGTCGAGATGGTCGGCCAGCGACTCCACCACCGCCAGGATGGTGCGGTTCTTCAGGAACGACAGCTTGCGGGTACCGAAGTGGTACAACAGCGCGCCGAATGGTTCCGGTCGAACGGCCACCTGCGGGTGCAGGCGCCAGCCGCGGTCGGGGTCGAACTCGGTCACGTCGAGCCGCCCCGTCCGCGCGGGCGCAGGCACGGTCAGTAGACCCCGCACATGCCGTCGATGGAAACCTCTTCGACGAGGATCTCGGTGACCAGTTCGGTCTCGGTCTGGTTCTCGTTGTCCATATCGCTTGCCTTTCTCGCTGAACTCGGGGATAGCCGGGGATAGACATTGTGAGTGGTTGGGGTCACAATCGTCGACAAGAATATGGCATCGAGTGCCGTAATGGAAGGGCGGGTGCTGATGTTGCCCGAATCGCGGGTCGGCCGGCGCCGCTCGACGACGCCGTTGCACATCGCCGACGTCGCCATCGACCTGTTCGCCGCCCGCGGCTTCGCCGAGGTGAGCGTCGACGACGTCGCCCAGGCCGCCGGTATCTCCCGCCGCACGCTGTTCCGCTACTACGCGTCGAAGAACGCGATCCCCTGGGGCGAATTCGACAGTTATCTCGCTCAGCTGCGCGAGTTGCTCGACGGCGTCGACCCTGGTGTTCCGTTGCGTGAGGCACTGCGGACGGCGCTGCTGGAGTTCAACACCTTCGACGAATGCGAAGCGGCAAGGCATCGCCAGCGGATGCGCGTGATACTGGAAACCGCTGAGCTGCAAGCGTATTCGATGACCATGTACGCCGGGTGGCGGGAGGTGATCGCCGGGTTCGTCGCGCACCGGACGAACTGCAAAGCCACCGACCTGCTGCCGCAGACCGTTGCCTGGACGATGCTCGGCGTGGCACTGAGCGCATACGAATTCTGGCTGGGCGACGAATCGGTCCCGTTGCCCGCCGCACTCGGCACCGCCTACGACGTCGTCGGCGCCAGCCTGGACGGGATCGGGTGAGCGACAGACACGGCACCGAGCACCTGCTGCACACCTTGCGCTCGCAGGGGCGCTTCTGCGCCGGTTCCGGCTCGCCGATGTACGGCGAACTGTTCGAGCGGGTCGCCGCCGACGTGGCGGCCGGCGGCGAGTTCGCCGGCATCCTGGCCGGCTACGAGGACGCACCCTCGCGCCACGCGGTGCCGTTGCGGTTACTCGGCGGCCTGCACCGGATGGTGCTCGAAGGCCGGGCCGCGGACCTGCGCCGCTGGTACCCCAGTGCCGGGGGCCGCTGGGACGCGCAGCGCGCCTGGCCCGAGATCGTGCGAGTGGCGGCCGAACATGCCGGCGTGCTGCGCGCGGCTCTAACGGCGCCACCGCAGACCAACGAGGTGGGCCGCTCGGCCGCGCTGATCGGCGGCCTGCGCCGCCTGACCAACGAATTCGGGCTACCGGTAAGGCTTTTCGAGATCGGGTGCAGCGCGGGCCTGAATTTGCGCGCAGACCATTACCACTACCGATTCACCGGTGGCCGCTG
The DNA here is from genome assembly GCA_021654635.1 of Mycobacterium kiyosense. Classification (NCBI taxonomy): domain Bacteria; kingdom Bacillati; phylum Actinomycetota; class Actinomycetes; order Mycobacteriales; family Mycobacteriaceae; genus Mycobacterium; species Mycobacterium kiyosense. The sequence goes on along the minus strand of AP025179.1, from coordinate 1,053,150 downwards.
GGGACCGCAGGACTCCCCGGTGCTGCTCGAAGACGCCTGGCGCGGCGAACTGCCCCCGGCCGGCGAGGTGCGCATCGTCGAACGACGCGGCTTCGACATCGCCCCGCTGGACGTCACCGGCACCGACGGGGAACTGACCGTGTTGAGCTATGTCTGGCCCGACCAGGACGCGCGGCTGCGCAGGTTGCGCGGCGCGATCGCGGTCGCGCGCGAGGTGCCCGCACAGCTGGAACGCCGAACGGCCGGTGCCGCCGTCACCGGGCTGACCCTGGCCGACGGGGCGCTGACCGTGCTGTGGCATTCGGTCACCTGGCAGTATCTGCCCGCCGAGGAACAGACAACGATCCGAGAGGCGGTCGGCGCGCTGGCCGCCGCGGCCACCAGCCGCGCCCCGTTGGCACATCTGACCATGGAGCCCGCCCGCGACGGCCCCGGTGCACCGCTGAAGTTCCTGGTGCGGCTGGCCAGTTGGCCGCGCGGCGGTAACCGGGTGCTGGCCGAATGCCACGCGCACGGACCGCCGGTGCACTGGCAATGAAAATTTTTGGATGCAGGGCGTCGGATTTCGGGCCGTTGACGCGACGATAAGAGTGTGAGCGCCCAATCGGATCACCGTGGCGACGCCGCAGGCGCGCTGTTGGCGCTGTACGACGAGGCGCTACCGGTGGTGTACGGCTACTTCGTGCGGCGCTGCCGGGACCGGGGAACGGCCGAGGACCTTACCTCCGAGACGTTCCTGGCCGCGATGGACGTGGCGCGCCGCGGCGACCCGCCGCCGATCTCGGTCCCGTGGTTGCTCGGCGTCGCGCGGCACAAGCTCGCCGACCACTACCGGCGCCGGCAGGATCCCGAGCCGATCGCCGAGCCGCCGACCGACGCGTTCGACGACTGGGACGCCGAACTGGACCGGCTGGTCGCCGAGAACGTGCTGAACCGTCTCGGCGACCCACACCGCGCGGTGTTGGTGCTGCGCTATCTCGACGATTGCACCGTCGGGGAATGCGCCCAACTGCTCGGCCGCACCGTGCCTGCCACCGAGGCGCTGTTGATCCGCGCCAAACGAGCGTTCAGGAAAGAGTATCCGGAAGGAGGCACGTCATGAGTCGACAAGACCCGCTGCACGTGCTGCGCACCGATGACCTTCCGGTACAACCCGATCCGGCGTTCGCGGCGCAATTGCGCCGGCGCCTGCAAACCGCATTGGCACTACCGGAAGGAATCACCATGAGCGGATCCGCCGCGGCCGTCGCCGAACTGACCGAACCACGACCGGCCGCGCTGCCCTACCTCAGCGTCGCCGATGCCCGCGCCGCAATCGCCTGGTACACCGAAGCTTTCGGTGCGGCGGTGATCGGTGAACCGATCGTGATGCCGGACGGCCGAATCGGCCACGCCGAGCTCGAAATCGGCCGCGGTGTGCTGTACCTGGCCGACGAGTTTCCCGAGATGGGACTGAAAGCACCTGCCCCGGAAGCTGTTTCGGTGAGCCTGATGCTGCACGTCGCGAGCACCGACGCGACGCTGCGACAGGCCCGCGCCCACGGCGCCGAGGTGGTGCGCGAAATCTATGAAAACCACGGATCGCGCAACGCGACGATCATCGACCCGTTCGGTCACCGCTGGATGCTCAGCGGACCGTTGGCCACACCGATCCGTCCCGGCGACATCGGGTACATCTCGGTGCGCGTTCCCGACGCCGACCGCGCGGCCACCTTCTACCGCAAGGTGCTGGGTTGGAGCTACGACCCGGCGTCGCAGCAGGTGACCAACACCGACCTGCCCACCGGGATCTTCGCCGGTCCCGGCACGCCGACCCTGTTCTGCTGCTACGCGGTCGCCGACCTCGCCGCTGCCCGCGCCGCCATCGCAGAGGCCGGCGGCAGCACCGGCGAGGTCCGGCAAACCGAGCACGGCGCCGTCCTGGACGCGACGGATTCCCAGGGCATGGCGTTCGCCGTCTTCGCAGCGACCCCGGGCGTCAAACGCCCGGAGCTCAACGGATCCGGGCCCGGTGAAGTCTCCTACGTCACCTACGAGGTGGCCGACTCCGCGGCGTTCCGCGACTTCTACGGCCGGGTGCTGGGGTGGACGTTCGAACCGGGTCGCATCGACGACGGCTGGGCGGTGCGCGATGCCCACCCGATGTCGGGCGCCGCGGGCGGCAGCCGGCGTCCGGCTGTGGTGCCGATGTGGACGGTGGCCGACATCGACGCCGCGGTCGCCAAGGTCCGCGAAGCCGGCGGCACCGTGCTGGCCGAACCGTCCCGGCAACCGTACGGACTGTCCGCCGAATGCACCGACGACCAGGGCTCGCGGTTCTATCTGGGACAGTCCTGAAGGGGCGCGAGCGGGGCTAGCTCAGCATCTCGGAAATGGGTGTCGCGGCGGCGATCTTGGCGCGCGTCTTCATCACCTTGCCCGGCAGCCCGCCGCCGACCACGCCGACCAGCACGCCGTCGCGCTCGTAGTAGGCCAGGAACTTGCGCCCGTCGTCCTCGACGATATGCACGATGTCGGTGGCTTCCGGCTCACCGAGACACTGAATCTTCACGTCATACTGGTCGCTCCAGAAATACGGGACGACCACCACCGACGGCACTTCGCGGCCCAGCAGCGCCGGCACCACGACCCTGGCCTGATCGGCGACATTGCTCCAATGCTCCACGCGCGCTTGATGTCCCGTCGCATCACGCCAGGAAGCGACGTCGCCGAGCGCCCACACGTTGGGCACGCTGGTACGGCCCGCCTCGTCACAGACGACGCCGTTGTCGACTTCGACGCCGCTGCCGTCGAGCCAGTCGGTCGCCGGGTGCGACCCGATGCCGACGACCACCAGGTCGGCCGGCAGTTCGGTGCCGTCGCTGAGCACCACGGCGTCGACGTGCCCATCGCCGCGTACCTCGGCCACCCCCACGCCGGTGCGAACATCGACGCCCTCGTCCCGGTGCAGGCGTGTCACCAACGCGCCGATCTGTTCGCCCAGCACCGAGGCCAGCGGGGTCGGCTGCGGCTCGACCAGCACCACGTCCACACCGAGGCCGCGCAGGCTGGCCGCCACCTCGCAGCCGATGAAGCCGGCCCCGATCACCACCGCCTTCTTCGCCGAGGTGGCGTGGTTGCGCAGCGCCAGGCACTCGTCCAACGATCGCAGCACCCGGACGCCCTCCAGATCGCGGGGAAGCTCGGGATGCGCCGCGGCACCAGGCCCGTCGCGATGACGAGTTCGTCGTAGCCGACGGTGGATCCGTCAGCCAGCGTCAAAGTCTTTGCCGCAGTGTCCAACCCGGTGGCCGCCGATCCCAGCCGCAGGGTGATGTTCTTCTCGTCGTACCATTCGCGCGGCTTGAGAGCCGTGTCCTCGACCTCGCTGCGCAGCACCTCCTCTTGGACAGTGGAGGCCGGTCGTACGGCAGGTGTACCTCGTCGCTGACGATGGTGATGGGGCCGTCGTATTCGGCGCGGCGCAGCTGCTCGGCGGTCCGGGCGGCTGCCAGGCCGCCGCCGACGATCACGATTCCGTTGGTCACGTGGTGTTCATACCACGGCGGCCGCTCAGTACTTCAGCGCACCCTTATCGACGGGGATCTGGGTACCGGACAAGGTGCCCGAGCCCGGGCCGGCCCGGCCAACCACACGACGACGTCGGACACCTCGTCGGGTGACATAAAACCCTTGTACTGCATGGGCATTGGCGGGAACGCATGCACGAAGCGGGGATGCTTGGCGAACACCTCCATCATCGCCTCCGGCTCGATCATCGGGGTATCGACGGAATAGGGGTGGATGGAGTTGACCCGAATACCGTATTCACCGAGCTCGAGGGCCAAAGTGTTGGTCAGCCCGGTCAGCCCGAACTTGCTGGCCGCGTAGTGACCGTTGCCGGGGGTGGCCTTCAGCCCGGCCGCCGAACTGACCACCACGATGGCACCGCCGTTGCCGGCCTCGATCATCGCCGGGATCGTGGCCCGCAGCGTCCGCCAGGTGCCGGTGAGGTTGACCCCGACGACGGTGTCCCACTGCTCGTCGGTGAGCTCCCACACCCGGCCCCAGCCGAGCACTCCGGCGTTGGCGACGACGATGTCGAGGCGGCCGAACTGCTCGACACCGTCGGAGACCAGTTGCCGCAACGCCGCGTCGTCGCGGATGTCGACCTGGCGGGCCAGCACCTTGCGCCCCTCGGCCTCGACCGCGCGCACGGTCTCGGCCAGATCCTCCGGTGTGGCCGGCGGGTAGCTGATGGTGTCCGACACCGGCGCGCAGATGTCGGAGGCGATGATGTCAACTCCTTCGCGGGCCAGCCGCACCGCGTGCGAGCGGCCCTGGGCGCGGGCGGCCCCGGTGATGAAGGCGACCTGTCCTTGCAGTGATCCAGCCATCGGCTCCCCTTTCGCTGCCCGTTACGTTAGCAGCGGAATTGAAACGTGTTCTAGTTGGCTCACTGCTGGTCCGCGAGGGCGGCGCGGTCAGATCTCGGAGATGATCTGGGCGCGCTTGCTGGCGTACTCCTGGTCGTTGACCGCGCCGCTGGCGCGCAGCGAGTCCAGTTCCTGCAGGCGGTCGGCGACCGAGGACTGCGGCGCCGCCTGCGATTGGGCGGCCCGGCGCACCACCCCCTGAATCTGTTGCCGCAGTGCCGGATTCGAACGGACGTCGACCATCCGGTTCAGCGGGATGTTGTTGGCCTTGAGGATCTGCAGAATCTCCAGCAACGGCCCGGACTGGCCACGCAGGTCGTAGGTTCGGCCGTCTTCCTCGACGGAGAACTGGGCGGGCACCAGCCCGTTGATCAATGCGCTTCGCTCCCAGTCGATTCGGTATTCGTTGGTGGCGGGGTCGACCAGCACGACGAGCTTGCCCGCGGTGAGGTTGCCGAGCCGGGTCACGCTGGCGATGACGCGGTCTTCGCTCTCGAACGGCGTGATCCCCGACCCCGAAACGTGCAGGCGCACCTTGACCACCTGCTGGTCGTTGATGCGGGTTCCGGTCTCGGTGAGCCCGACGATCTGCGCCAGCGCCAGCACCCCGTGCTGCTCTAAGAACTCCGACTTGGCCTGCGCGTTCGCCCCGTAATACGTCATCGCGATGGCGATCAGCACATCGGCGACCGTGATCAGCAGGCCGGCGTAGAACATCCACGACAGCACCTGCCCGAACCCGGTCGCGAAGTAGACCACCAGGAAGATCGGCCCGACCAGGCCGCCGCACAACAGCACCAGCAGTTGCATCTTGATATACCGCGCCAGCATGTGCCCACTCCTCGCTAGAGCCCGAAAGGTGATGTCACACTAGCGCTCGGGTTGGGGCTACCGATCCCAAATTCGCGCCGCCGGCAAGGCCGCCTCCTTACCTCGCCGCCGGGCCCCGGCGCCGCCCGCCACCTCGCCGCCGAGCCCCGGGCCCCGCCCGCCACCTCGCCGCCGAGCCCCGGCGCCGCCCGCCACCTCGCCGAGCGTCACGCCAGCGTGACGCTCGAGCGGCGAGAGTCACGCCAGCGTGACGTTGGGCGGGGCGGTAAGGCGATGGCGCGGCCCGCACGAACCCCGGAAACGGCCCCGGGAAACTACACCGGAAACGACCCAGAAACGACAGAACCCGGACCGCCACATGACGGTCCGGGCTCCGTTCCGAACAGACTTACTTGATGATCTTGGTGACCCGGCCGGCGCCGACGGTGCGGCCACCTTCCCGGATCGCGAACCGCAGCCCCTCGTCCATGGCGACGGGCTGGATCAGCTTCACCGAGATGTTGGTGTTGTCACCGGGCATCACCATTTCGGTGCCCTCCGGCAGCGTCACCACACCGGTCACGTCGGTGGTGCGGAAGTAGAACTGCGGACGGTAGTTGTTGAAGAACGGCGTGTGCCGGCCGCCCTCGTCCTTGGACAGGATGTAGACCTGGCCCTCGAACTCGGTGTGCGGCGTGGTGGTGCCGGGCTTGATGACGACCTGACCGCGCTCGACGTCCTCACGCTTGACACCACGCAGCAGCAGACCGACGTTGTCGCCGGCCTGACCCTGGTCGAGCAGCTTGCGGAACATCTCCACACCGGTGACCGTGGTCTTGGTGGTGGTCGGGCGGATGCCGACGATCTCGACTTCCTCGTTCACGTTGACCACGCCGCGCTCCACCCGACCGGTGACCACGGTGCCGCGGCCGGTGATGGTGAAGACGTCCTCGACGGGCATCAGGAACGGCTTGTCGGTCTCGCGGACCGGGTCCGGAATCGACTCGTCGACCGCGTCCATCAGCTGCTCGACCGACTCGACCCACTTGGCGTCGCCCTCGAGCGCCTTGAGCGCCGAGACCCGAACCACCGGGGCGTCCTCGTCGAACTCCTGGGCGGCCAGCAACTCGCGGACCTCCATCTCGACGAGCTCGAGCAGCTCCTCGTCGTCGACGGCGTCCGACTTGTTCAGCGCCACCAGGATGTAGGGCACGCCCACCTGACGCGCGAGCAGCACGTGCTCACGGGTCTGCGGCATCGGGCCGTCGGTCGCCGCGACCACCAGAATCGCGCCGTCCATCTGGGCGGCACCGGTGATCATGTTCTTGATGTAGTCCGCGTGGCCGGGGGCGTCGACGTGCGCGTAGTGACGCTTCTCCGTCTGGTACTCCACGTGCGCGATGTTGATCGTGATACCGCGCTGACGCTCCTCAGGAGCGTTGTCGATCTGGTCGAACGCCTTGGACTCGTTGAGGTCCGGGTACTTGTCGTGCAGGACCTTGGTGATAGCCGCGGTCAGGGTGGTCTTGCCGTGGTCAACGTGACCGATGGTCCCGATGTTGACGTGGGGCTTGGTCCGCTGGAACTTCGCCTTCGCCACTTCTGTGTCCTCCTGGACTGTTGGTGCTCGTTAAAGCAGTTTTGATTTTTCTAGGTTTTGCCGCGGTTGTAACCGGGCCAGGTTACTCCTGGCTGAAGATCACTCGCCGGTCGCCTTGGCGATGATTTCCTTCGACACGTTCGCCGGCACTTCGGCGTAGGAGTCGAACACCATGGAGTAGTTCGCCCGGCCTTGCGTCTTGGACCGCAGGTCGCCGACATAGCCGAACATCTCCGACAGCGGCACGTGCGCCTTGACGACACGTGCGCTCCTGCCCGCTCCTCCATGGCCTGGATCTGGCCACGGCGGGAGTTCAGGTCGCCGATCACATCACCCATGTAGTCCTCGGGTGTGGTGACCTCGACGGCCATGATCGGTTCCAGGATCACCGGCTGCGCTTGCTGCGCAGCCTTCTTCAGAACCTGCGAACCGGCGATCTTGAACGCCATTTCCGACGAGTCAACCTCGTGGAAAGCGCCGTCGAGCAGCGTGACCTTCAAGTTCACCAGGGGGGTAGCCGGCCAGCACGCCGTACTGCATGGCGTCCTGCGCACCGGCATCCACCGACGGGATGTACTCGCGCGGGATGCGCCCACCGGTGACCTTGCTCTCGAACTCGTAGGTGGCGCCGTCCTCGCTGGTGAAGGGCTCCAGGCTGATCTGCACCTTGGCGAACTGACCCGAGCCACCGGTCTGCTTCTTGTGGGTGAACTCGACGTTCTCCACCTTGCGCTTGATGGTCTCCTTGTAGGCCACCTGCGGCTTGCCGACGTTCGCCTCGACCTTGAATTCGCGGCGCATCCGGTCCACCAGAATGTCCAGGTGCAGCTCGCCCATCCCGCCGATCACGGTCTGGCCGGTCTCCTGGTCCAAGTGCACCTTGAAGGTGGGATCCTCCTCGGCGAGCTTCTGGATCGACAGGCTCAGCTTCTCCTGGTCGCTCTTGGTCTTGGGCTCGATGGCCACCTCGATCACCGGGTCCGGAAAGGTCATCGACTCCAGCACGACCTGGTTGTTCGGGTCGCACAAGGTGTCGCCGGTGGTGGTGTCCTTCAGCCCGATCACCGCGTAGATGTGGCCCGCCGAAGCGGTTTCGACCGGGTTCTCCTTATTCGAGTGCATCTGGAACAGCTTGCCCAGCCGCTCCTTCTTGCCCTTGGTCGCGTTGATGACCTGCGAACCGGAGTCGACCTTGCCCGAGTACACCCGGACGTAGGTCAGCTTCCCGAAGAACGGGTGCGCCGCGACCTTGAACGCCAGCGCCGAGAACGGCTCGTCGGTGGACGGCTTGCGGACGATCTCCTCGTCCTCCTTGCCCGGGGCGTGGCCCACGGCCGGCGGCACGTCCAGCGGCGACGGCAGGTAGTCGACGACGGCGTCCAGCATGGGCTGCACGCCCTTGTTCTTGAACGCGCTGCCGCACAGCACCGGGTACGCCTCGGAGCTGATCGTCAGCTTGCGCAGCGCAGCCTTGATCTCCTCGACGGTGAGTTCCTCGCCGCCCAGGTACTTCTCCAGCAGCGCCTCGTCGGTCTCGGCGACCGCCTCGAGCAGCTTGGTGCGGTACTCGTCGGCCCGCTCGGTCAGATCGGCCGGGATCTCGATGGTGTCGTAGGTCTCGCCCAGCTTGGTCTCGCCCCGCCACACCTTGGCGTTCATCTCGACCAGGTCGACGACGCCCTCGAAGTCGCCCTCGGAACCGATCGGCAACTGCACCGGAATGACGTTGGCGCCCAACCGCTCTTCCATGGTGCGCACCGAGAAGTAGAAGTCGGCGCCGATCTTGTCCATCTTGTTGACGAAGCAGATGCGCGGGACGTCGTACTTGTCGGCCTGCCGCCAGACCTGCTCGGACTGCGGCTCGACGCCCTCCTTGCCGTCGAACACCGCAACAGCGCCGTCCAGCACCCGCAACGAGCGCTCCACCTCGACGGTGAAGTCGACGTGCCCGGGGGTGTCGATCAGGTTGATCTGGTGGTCTTTCCAGAACGTCGTGGTAGCGGCCGAGGTGATGGTGATACCCCGCTCCTGCTCCTGCTCCATCCAGTCCATGGTGGCGGCACCGTCGTGCACCTCACCGATCTTGTAGCTGATACCGGTGTAGTAGAGGATGCGCTCGGTGGTCGTGGTCTTGCCGGCATCGATGTGCGCCATGATGCCGATGTTGCGGACCTTGCTCAGGTCGGTCAGCACGTCCTTCTGTGCCACAGAAGTCTTCCCACTCTTTCGATTGCTTGGTTAGTTCGCTGTCAGCGCTCCGGCTACTGCGCCGGCTGCGTCACCAGCGATAGTGCGCGAAGGCGCGGTTTGCCTCGGCCATCTTGTGGGTGTCCTCACGCCGCTTGACGGAGGCACCCAGGCCGTTGCTGGCATCGAGGATCTCGTTGGCCAGCCGCTCGACCATCGTCTTCTCCCGGCGCTGCCGCGAGAAGCTGACCAGCCAGCGCAGTGCCAGCGTGGTGGACCGGTCCGGACGCACCTCGACGGGCACCTGGTAGGTCGCGCCGCCGACGCGGCGGCTACGCACCTCCAGAGCGGGCTTGACGTTGTCCAGAGCACGCTTGAGGGTGATCACCGGGTCGGTGCCGGTCTTGTCGCGGGCCTGCTCGAGCGCACCATAGACAATGCGTTCGGCCAGCGATTTCTTCCCCCTGCAGCAAAACCTTGTTCACCAGCTGGGTGACCAGCTGCGACCCGTAGACCGGGTCGTTGACCAACGGACGCTTGGGTGCGGGCCCCCTTGCGCGGCATCAGCTCTTCTCCTTCTTGGCGCCGTAACGGCTGCGAGCCTGCTTGCGGTTCTTCACGCCCTGGGTGTCCAGCGAACCGCGAATGATCTTGTAACGGACACCGGGCAGGTCCTTCACCCGGCCGCCACGCACCAGCACCATCGAGTGCTCCTGCAGGTTGTGCCCTTCACCGGGAATGTAGGCGGTCACCTCGACCTGGCTGGTCAGCTTCACACGGGCGACCTTCCGGAGCGCCGAGTTCGGCTTCTTCGGGGTGGTGGTGTACACGCGAGTGCACACGCCACGACGCTGCGGGCTGCCCTTCAGAGCCGCGGTCTTGACCTTGGCGATCTTGTCGCGACGACCCTTGCGGACCAGCTGCTGGATGGTTGGCATCTACCGGCTTTCTCTGTCTCTCGTTCTACGTCAAGTCTCTGTACTGCAGTTATGCCCCGCGAAGGGGTTCACTCGTCACCCCACGTCCGGGCGTGTCGCATACGCGGGGCACCGGAGCCAGCTCCGATGCGTCGTGGACATGCGAATTAGCCCGGCATTCGTTCCCTTACGTCAGGCGCCGTAAGCCGCCAGGCACGAGCCACCACAATACCCGCCGCTGGTCTGGCAGGTCAAAGCGGTCCTTCCACCGGCGCCGGAGCGGTCAGCGGAGCACATCCCGGTCGGCGGACACCGCGCTGCGGGTGTCCATGCTAGCCGCCAGCCGTAACACCATGTCGGAGAAGACGGCGTCGGTGTCGATGTCGTCCATCACGCCGGTCATCTCCAGCAGCACGAAGCCGTGCATCGCCGACCAGAACTCCAGCGCGGCGTAGAACGCGTCCTCGCCGTCCAGGCCGTAGGACGACAGCACCGCGATGACCGGTGCCGCCGCCCCCTTGGTCGCAGCCGAGTACTCGGGGTCCTCGCCACCGAACGGCATCCGGGTGAACGCCGAGTACCGGCCCGGATGGTGATGCGCGTAGCTGCGGTAGGCGCCGGCCATGACCAGCACGGCGTCGTCGCGGGCCCGGCCCTCCCCGACCCGATTCAGCATCGTGATAATGTCGTCGATGACCCGGATGCGCACCGCCCGGCGCAAGTCCTCGAGGCTGTCGACATGGTTGTACAGCGACGGCCCCTTGGTCCCGAGCTGGGTGGCCAGGGCGTTGATGGTCAGCGAATCCCAGCCCTCGCGGTCCAGGAACGTCAGCGCGCCCTCGACGATGCCGTCGCGACTCAGCTTGGCCTGGCGGGTCCCGGACTTCCCGCCGCGCGCGCGGGCACCGGTCGACGGTGGATCCGGCTGAGCTGCCATGGCGGTTCGCCCTTCGGTTCAGATGGCCGTTCAACTAATGACTCTAGTTGACTCCGACCAGCAGCGGCCGACACCCACGCGCGGTTCTCGTGTTGGGTCTGTCGTCCCACCGGCCCTTCGACGTAGGCTCAGACGCACATCACCCGCCCGACGACAGGGGGGCCCGCAGTGAGATGGACAACCGCCGCCGCAGCACTGGCACTCAGTGCGTCGAGCATTGCTGCCATCTGCGCCGCCCCGGCCCCGGTCGCGCATGCCAAGAACGGCGACACCCACATCACCGGGCAGGGCATCGAGACGACGATCGACTGCAATGACTCCACCCTGATCGTCAACGGGACCGCCAACATCGTCACCGCCAAGGGCACCTGCTGGGCGGTCACGATGATGGGGACGTCCAACACCGTCATCGCCGACACGGTGATCAACGACATCACGGTCTACGGCTACGACGGCACCGTGTTCTTCCACAACGGCGACCCGTTCATCTGGGACCGCGGTCGCGAATTGGGCATGACCAACCGGATCCAGCGCGTCGGCGCCTGAACCCAGCCAACCCCTCAAACCTGGAGAGGATCGAAAAACTATGCGCGCCAACACAACTGGTTTACCGCCTCGGGTGAGGGGGCTGGCGGCCCTGGTGGGCGCGCTGTCTGTCGCCGGCGCGGCAGCGCTGGTCGGCTGCAGTTCGACCGCCACCCCGCCAGGTGGCAGCAGCTCGGCTTCGTCGTCGGCCAAGTCGTCGACAGCCACGTCGAGTAGCGGCACGGCGGAGACGACCACCGGCGAGAACGGCCCCACCATCAGCACCTCGGTGCAGGTGGGCAACACCGTGGTCTACGCATACAAGGGGCAGACCGCCACCATCTCGTGCGAAGAGGGCAAGTCGCTGAACGTCACCGGGTCGGACAACACCCTGACCGTCAACGGCAACTGCGACACCGTCAGCGTCGGCGGGATGAACAACAAGATCACCATCGACAACGTCAAGACCCGCATCACCGTGCTGGGGATGGACAACACCATCACCTACAAGAACGGCGACCCGAAGGTCGACAAGATCGGCCCCGGCAACACCGTCACCAAGGGTTAAACGCGGCTAATCGGCGGCCGCGCCGTGTCGGCCGGCGCCCGCGGCGAACCGCGATGCGCCCTCCAGTGACTCGGCGGCCACCCGGGAGATGCTGGCGAACTCGAGGTCCATCGCCGCGGACTCGGGCAGACCCCACTGGTGCATCGCCGACAGCCGGTCCGAGCGCAGACACTGCTGCGGCAGCGCGGCCAGCTCGGCGGCCAGCCGCTGCGCCGCCTGCAGCGCTTCACCGTTGGGGACCACCCGGTTGGCCAGCCCGATCGCCAGCGCTTCGTCGGCCTTGACCGGACGGCCGGTGAGGATCATGTCCATCGCCCGGCTATGCCCGATCAACCGCGGCAACCGCACCGTGCCGCCGTCGATCAACGGAACCCCCCAGCGACGGCAGAACACCCCGAACACCGCGTCCTGCTCGGCCACCCGCAGATCGCACCACAGCGCCAGCTCCAGACCACCCGCCACCGCGTAGCCGTCCACCGCGGCAATCACCGGTTTGGACAACATCATTCGCGACGGACCCATCGGGCCGGGCCCGCTGCGGTGCACGGAGTTGGCCTCCGATGTGCCGAACGCTTTCAAATCCGCTCCCGCACAGAAGGTTCCGCCCTCCCCCCGTAGAATTGCGACCGAAGCGGACTCGTCACGGTCGAATTGCTCGAACGCGGTGTACAGCGCGGCCGCCGTCGGTCCGTTGACGGCGTTGCGCGCCTGCGGCCGGTTGATGCTCACCGTGGTCACCGGGCCGTTGCGCTCTACCCGCACCAGATCGCTCATGTCGCCTCCTGCAGTTCTCGTTCCGCCTCGTCGCGTCGCCGGGCCAGTTCGGCGGCGAAATCGTGGTAGGCCGCCCGCAACCGGGCACCCGGCCAGTCGGTGGGCAGCAGTTCGTCGGGCAGCATCGGATCGGTCAGCAGATGCCGCACCATCGCCGCGGCCACCACGAACCGCTCCGGGACCTCCGTGGCCCGCGCGATCTCGTCGAGGAGCCGGTGCCCGACGGCCACCCACTCGGCCAGGTCCCACAGCTGGCCGGCCAACTGCACCGGGGCGTCGTCGCGCGCAGTCAGTACCCGCACCCGGGCGGCGACGTCGAGATCCAGGCTCAGGCCGAGGTTGTCCGGCCGCATCCACACGCCCTCACGTAACTCACCGAACCTGCTGTCGTGCATGGTGTTTCGCAGCGCGGCGCGGGTCCGGGGGTCGGTGCCCACGCTGGTGACGACGACCAGGTGCCAGGTGCCGCGCCAGGGCAGGGTGGGCGGGCGCATGGCCTCGTCCTGACGGCGCTGGCGGGCCAGCAATCGCTCCGAGAGGCGGTAACCGTCGGCGGAGCGGATCAGGTCACCGGCACTGACCATGCGGGTCAAGGCCACCCGCAGGGTGGTCTCCTTGATCCCGAAATCAGCTGTCAGCCTGATCAATTCGCTGGCGCTGGCCCACGCGGGGTGGGCCCCCAGCAAGACGCTGAGCACCACCGACCGGGCGGTCATCTTCCGCATGGCCTACACCTGGGACGCTTGCCGGCCGTAGTCACCGAACGGCTCGTCGCGGTGCTTGACCGCGTCGCGAAAGCCGTGCTCGACCGCGTCGGCGACGAACGCATGCCCCTCCGGCGTGTGCCGGGCGATGCCGTCGAAAACGGTGCTGACCATCTGACTGGTGGCCACGCCCTGCTGCAGCAGCGGCGCATTGAGCGCCAGCTTGATCATGATCAACTGGTTGACCGGGAGCGCGGCGATCCGTTGCACCAGCCGTTCGGTGCGCTCGTCGAGGTCCTGCGGATCGGGCGCCTCGACCGCCAGACCCCACTCGGCGGCCTGCGCGCCGGTGATGCAATCGCCGGTGAACAACAGCCGTTTGGCACGCTGATCGCCGAGTCGATGCGCCCACAGCCCCGCCGCCGGAACGCCCCACACCCGGGTCGGCGGGTAGCCGATCTTGGCGTCGGCGGCCGCGATCACCTGGTCGGCGTGCAGCGCGATGTCGGTGCCGCCGGCCACGCAGTAGCCGTGGATCTTGACCACGGTCGGCTTGTCGGCATGCATCAGGCTGGCGAACCCGCGCACGAACCGGCTCATCATCTGGTAGTCGATCATCGGGTCCCACGGCTGATTCGGCAGGTGGTTGATGCCCTGGGTCTTACCGTCGAGCACGGTGCCGCTGTACGCACCCGTCCCGCCGGCCGAGCCGGTGCCGTCGGCGTACGCGGACAGGTCGAAACCCGCGCAGAACCCCTCGCCGCGCCCGGAGACCAGGATGACGTGGACGTTGGGGTCGAGGTCGGCGCGCTCGACACACGCCGAGAGCTCCAGCGGCGTGTCGGCGATGATCGCGTTGCCCTTCTCGGGCCGGTTGAAGGTGATGCGAGCGACCCGGTCGGTGACCTGGTAGGTCATCGTCTTCAGGTTGTCGAAGTCGACGGGCCTGATCGCGTGCGTCATCAGCCCTTGACCAGCGCACGCTCGAGGATCGGCGCCAGATCCAGCCCGGCGGGCATGGTGCCGAACGCCCCACCCCACTGACCGCCGAGCCGGGTGGCCAGGAACGCCTCGGCGACCGCGGGATGTCCGTGGCGCACCAGCAGCGAACCCTGCAGCGCCAGACAGATGTCCTCGGCGACCTTGCGGGCCCGGTACTGAATGGTGTCCAGGTCGGCCAGTTCGGTTCGCAGCGCCGCCACGTGGCTGTCCAGCCTGGGGTCCTGACCGTGCGTCTGGCCCAGCTCGTCGAACAGCACCTCGACGGATTCCGGACGAGTTTCCATGGCGCGCAACGTATCCAGCGCGCTGACATTGCCCGATCCCTCCCAGATGCCCATCAGCGGGGCCTCTCGGTACAGCCGCGGCATGCCGGAGTCCTCGACATAACCGTTGCCGCCCAGGCACTCCAGCGCTTCCGCGGCGTGCGGCGTGGCCCGCTTGCACACCCAGTACTTGCTGGCCGCCAGGCCGATGCGACGCAACAGCGCCTCGCGCTGGTCACCGCGCACCGCCTGGTCGGTGGCCCCGGCCATCCGGAACGCGACCATGGTCGCGGCCTCGGCCTCCACCGCAAGATCGGCCAGCACGTTGCGCATCAACGGCTGGTCGATCAGGTAGGCGCCGAAGGCTTTTCGGTGCTGGGCATGATAGACGGCGCGGGTCAGCCCGGTGCGCATGCTGGTGGCGCTGCCCAGCGTGCAGTCCAGCCGGGTGAGGTTGACCATCTCGATGATGGTCGGCACGCCGCGACCCTCCTCACCCACCAACCACGCGGTGGCGCCGTCGTATTCGACCTCGCTGGAGGCGTTGGCGTGGTTACCGAGTTTGTCCTTGAGGCGCTGCAGGAACATCCGGTTACGGGTGCCGTCGGGCAGGATCCGCGGCAACATGAAGCAGCTCAAGCCTTTTGGCGCCTGCGCGAGCACCAGGAAGATGTCGCACATCGGCGCCGAGGTGAACCACTTGTGCCCGACCAGTGTGTAGGTGCCGTCGGCATTGGGACTGGCCTGCGTGGTGCCGGCGCGCACATCGGAGCCGCCCTGCTTCTCCGTCATCGACATGCCCGCGGTGATACCGGGCTTGGCGGTGGCCACCTTGAGCTCGGGATCGTACTCGCGGCTGGTCAGCAGTGGCTCGTAGACGGCCGCCAGCTCCGGGTTGAACCGCAGCGCCGGGACCACCGCGTAGGTCATCGAAATCGGGCAGACGTGGCCCGGTTCCACCGTCCACACCGACGTCTTGGCCGCGCGCACCACGTGGGCGCCCGCCCGGTCGTCGGCCCAGGGCGCAGCGTGCAGACCGTGGGCGATCGCGGTGCGCATCAATTCGTGATAGGCCGGGTCGTACTCGACCTCGTCGATGCGGTGACCCGTTTGGTCGTGGGTGTGCAGCACGGGCCTGTTGCGGTCGGCCAGCTCGCCCCAGCGCTGCGCGGTGCGGCTGCCATTGATGGCTCCGAGTTCGGTCACCTCGTCCAGCCCCCATTGCCCGCCCTCGCGGATCAGGGCCTCGACGATGAGCGGTGACGTGGCGGGGTTGTAGTTCTCCAGCGGCGGGACTTGGTTGGTGACGACGTGCGTATCCGGCATGACCTCGATATTACATTTTTCCGACAACCGCACAAGATCCGTAATGTGCGGTCAGCCGCCCGTCTTCTCCCGCAGAAACGCGATGTCGTCCTTGCGGCCTTCCTCGGCCGTCTCGCAGATCACCGGAGCGTCCGCAGCCTTCACCGCCGCGACGAGCAACTCGGGGTCGATCTCACCGGCACCGAGGTTGGCGTGCCGGTCCCGGCCCGAACCGGGGGCGTCCTTGGAGTCGTTGCAGTGCACCAGGTCGATGCGACCGGTGATCGCCTTGATCCGGTCCACCGCATCCACCAACGCCTCGCCCGCCGCCCAGGTATGACAGGTGTCCAGGCAGAAGCCAATGCCGGTGTCGCCGATGACATCCCAGAGGCGGGCGATGGTGTCGAAGTGGCGTGCCATCGCGTGGTCGCCGCCCGCGGTGTTCTCCAGATAGACCGGGACCTCGGTGCGCAGCTGGTCGAGCGCCTTACGCCAGCGGGCGAACCCCGCGTCCAGGTCGCTGTCGTCGGCAACGTGGCCACCGTGCACGATCACCGCCGCTGCGCCGATCTCAGCGGCCGCGTCACAGGTCTGCTGCAGGATCTTGCGCGACGGAATTCGCACCTTGTTGTTGGCCGACGCCACGTTGATCAGGTACGGCGCGTGCACATAGATGGGCAGTTTCGCAGCCTTGAGCGCCGCCGCGTCGTCACGCGGTTTGGGCGCCTTCCAACTCTGCGGATTGCCGAGGAAGATCTGCACCACGTCGGCGCCTTCAGCCTGCGCCGAGGCCAGCGGATCCTGTGGGCTTACATGTGAACCGATCAGCACCCTGGCGAGTTTAACGAGACACCCCGACACGGCGCATATGGTGTGAATCCGTAGGAACACCGGTCGTGGAGGGTGCGGCGATGGCTTCGGAGAGACTTTCGGCCGGGCTGTCGGCTGGGCTTTCGGTCGGGCGGGGCATCTCCGACATCACCGGCGAAGCGGCCGACTGCGGCATGCTCGGGTACGGCAAGATCGAGCAGCGCACCGCCGGCATCCATCTCCGATTGCGTTCGCGCGCTTTCGTTTTCGACGACGGGCGGCAACGGGTGCTGCTAGTGGTCGCCGAGCTGCCGTTGCCCATGCAGAACGTGACCGACGAGGTGCTGCGCCTGCTGGCAATGTCCTACGGCAACACCTACACCGCCGGCAACACGCTGATCACCACCACCCACACCCACGCCGGTCCCGGCGGGTACTGCGGCCAGCTGTTGTACAACTTGTCGACCGGCGGCTTCCGGCCGGCCACCTTCACCGCGATCGTCGACGGAATCGTCGAGTCCATCCGGCACGCCCACGAAGACCTGGCGCCCGCGGAGGTACTGCTGTCCCACGGTGAACTGCACGACGCGAGCATCAACAGGTCGCCGTCGTCGTTCGACCGCAACCCGGCATCCGACCGGGACTTCTTCCCCGGCCGCATCGACCCGCTCACCACCCTGATCCAGATCGACCGGGGCCAGGACACCGTGGGCGCAATCCACTTCTTCGCCACCCACGGCACCAGCATGACCAACCGCAACCTGCTCATCACCGGAGACAACAAGGGCTTCGCCGCCCACCACTGGGAGCGCACCGTGCGCGGCGCCGATTACCTGGCCGGTCAACCCGAATTCGTCGGCGCGTTCGCCCAGACCAACGCGGGTGACATGAGCCCGCACGTCGACGGTCCCGTCGACTACGGGCCGCGCCGCTCCGAGGACGAAAGGGCCAACACCCGGCGGATCGGACTGGCCCAATTCGAGGATGCGTCAGCACAATTGGGCAGCGGCACGCCGATCGGCACCGACGTCGACGCCCGGTTCACCTACGTCGACCTGACCGACGTGCTGGTCGGCGGGCAGTACACACCCGACGGCCGCGAGCACCGCACCGGCCGGCCGATGATCGCCGCCGCGATGTTCGCCGGGACCGACGAAGGGGAAGGCTTCCCCGGGTTCAGACAGGGGCGAAATTTTCTCTGGGACAACATATCCCGCTTGGTATACCGGCTCGGCGCCAGAACACGGGCGGCGCAGGAACCCAAGGGCATGGTGATTCCGGCGCACCTGCTGAACCGGTTGCAGCCCTTCATCCAGGAGACAGTGCCGGTACAACTGATCCGGATCGGGCGCCTTTATCTGATCGGCATTCCCGGCGAGCCGACCATCACCTCGGGCCTGCGGCTGCGTCGCACCGTGGCGTCGATCCTCGGAGCTGATCTGAATGACGTGCTGTGCGTGGGCTATTCGAACGCCTACATCCATTACGTGACCACGCCCGAGGAATACCTCGAGCAGCGTTACGAGGGCGGCAGCACCCTGTTCGGGCGCTGGGAGCTGCCCGCCCTCATGCAGACCGTCGCCGCGCTGGCCGAAGCGATGCGTGATGGCCGACCGGTGTCGCCCGGCGGCGGGCCGCGGCGCCGTAAACCACGCAGCTGGCTGCGGGTACCGCCCGCCGACAACGGCTCCTTCGGCGCGATCCTGGCACAGCCGGACGGGACGTACCGGCCCGGCGACACGGTGGAAGCCGCGTTCGTCAGCGGTTATCCGAACAACGACTTGCACCGCAACAGCACCTTTCTGGAAGTGCTGCACCTCGCGCAAGGCCAGTGGACGCGGGTCGCCGACGACGGCGACTGGTCGACCACATTCGAGTGGGAGCGCGAGGGGCGAGCCGGGTCGCGCGTCCGGATCCGGTGGGAGATCCCCGCCGACGCCGCGGCCGGGCAGTACCGCATCGTCCACCACGGCGCGACCCGGGACCGGCACGGCCGCATCGAGCCGTTCCGGTCGACGACGCACGAGTTCACCGTGCGCTAGAGGGCGCACATCACCACCCCTGTCCGCCGAACATCACGCCAGCGCAACCGTCGACGCCGAGCGTCACGCTGGCGTGACGCTCGGGCGGAAGGTTGGGGCCGACGGCGGGCGGGCGCACAAGCAGCAAACGCCGCGCGATACGAACAGCCCCCGCGGCCCCAAAGTCGGGGCGGCGGGGGCTGATTCGCTCGTATCGTTTACCGGTAGTCGGAGTAACCGTAGTCGTCCAGCGGGACCGCGGCACCGGTGGCCTGACCGAAGTCCGGGCTGTAGTACTGATCCTCGTAGGACGGGATCGTGTACGCCGCGGCGCGGGCCTCCTCGGTCGGCTGCACCTGGATGTTGCGGTACCGGTTGATGCCGGTACCGGCCGGGATCAGCTTTCCGATGATCACGTTCTCCTTCAGACCGTTGAGCTTGTCGCTGCGGCAGTTGATCGCCGCATCGGTCAGCACCCGGGTGGTCTCCTGGAACGACGCCGCGGACAACCACGAGTCGGTGGCCAGCGATGCCTTGGTGATACCCATCAGCACCGGACGGCCGGCCGCGGGCTCGCCACCCTCGGCAACCACCCGGCGGTTCTCCGCCTCGAACTCGGCACGGTCGATCAGCGAGCCGGGCAGGAACTCCGTCGAGCCCGAGTCGATGATGGTGACCCGGCGCAGCATCTGGCGCACGATCACCTCGATGTGCTTGTCGTGGATCGACACACCCTGCGCCCGGTACACCTCCTGGACCTCGCGGACCAGGTGGATCTGCACCTCGCGCGGGCCCTGCACACGCAGCACCTCGTGCGGGTCGGCCGAGCCTTCCATCAATTGCTGACCCACCTCGACGTGGTCGCCGTCGGACAGCACCCGCTCGGAGCCGTCCTCGTGCTTGAACACCCGCAGCCGCTGACGCTTGGAGAGCTTGTCGTAGACCACTTCCTCGCCGCCGTCGTCGGGGACGATGGTGATCTTGTAGAAGCGCTCCCCGTCCTCGAGCCGAACCCGACCGGTGACGTCGGCGATGGGTGCCTTGCCGCGCGGGACGCGCGCCTCGAACAGCTCCTGGACACGCGGCAGACCGCCGGTGATGTCCTCACCCACACCACCCTGGTGGAAGGTACGCATGGTCAGCTGCGTGCCGGGCTCACCGATGGACTGGGCGGCGACGATGCCGACCGCCTCACCGATGTCGACCAGCTTGCCGGTGGCCATCGAGCGGCCGTAGCAGGTGGCGCAGACGCCGGTGCCGGTGGTGCAGGTGAGCACCGAACGCACCTTGATCTGCGTGATACCCGCGGCCAGCAGCGCCTCGATCGACGGGTCACCCAGGTCCTCGCCACGGGCGACGACGACGTTGCCCGCCTCGTCGACCGCGTCGGCTCCCAAAGTCCGTGCGTACGCCGAGGTTTCGATGTACGGGTCACGGATCAGGGTGCCGTCGGGCTGACGCTCGGCCAACTCGACGATGATGCCCCGCTCGGTCTCGCAGTCGTGCTCGCGCACGATGACGTCCTGGCTGACGTCCACCAGACGACGGGTCAGGTAACCCGAGTCGGCGGTACGCAACGCGGTGTCCGCCAAGCCCTTTCGCGCGCCGTGGGTGTTGATGAAGTACTCCAGCACGGTCAGGCCCTCACGGAAGGAGGACTTGACCGGACGCGGGATGAACTCACCCTTGGGGTTGGTCACCAGACCCTTCATGCCGGCCAGCGTCCGGGTCTGGGTGAAGTTACCCGTGGCACCCGAGTCGACGATGGTGATGATCGGGTTGTCGCTGGGGTAGTGCTCCCGCAGCGCCTGACCCACCTCGTCGGTGGCTTCCTTCCAGATCTCCACCAGCGCCTCGTTGCGCTCGTCGTGGTTCAAAGCACCACGCTGGAACTGCTTTTCGACCTTCTCGGCCCGCTCCTCGTAGTGGTCGAGGATCTCCTTCTTCCGCGGCGGCACCAGCACGTCGGCCATCGAGACCGTGACGCCACTGCGCGTCGCCCAGTAGAAGCCGGCGTCCTTGAGCTTGTCCACGGTCTGCGCGACCACGATCATCGGGTAGCGCTCGGCCAGGTCGTTGATGATCGACGCCTGCACCTTCTTGTGCATCTGCTTGTTCACGAACGGGTAGCCCAGCGGCAGCAGTTCGTTGAACAGCACCCGGCCCAGCGTCGTCTCGGCCACCCAGGCGTCGCCCGGCTGCCAGCCGTTGGCGCCGAACAGCGCGGCCTCGATCTCGGCCGGCGGACGCAGCTGCGTCAACCGCACCTTGATCTTGGCGCGCACCGACAGCACACCGCGGTCGGCCGCCATGATCGCCTCGGCCGGTGAGGAGTACACACCGGACTCCGGCGTGTCCTGCCCGGCCGGCCGGTACTCGCCCTTGTCGCCCTCGACCTCGGTGGTCAGGAAGTACAGCCCGGTCACCATGTCCAGCCGCGGCATGGCCAGCGGGCGGCCGGATGCCGGCGACAGGATGTTGTTGCTCGACAGCATCAGGATGCGCGCCTCGGCCTGCGCCTCCGCCGAAAGCGGCAGGTGCACGGCCATCTGGTCGCCGTCGAAGTCGGCGTTGAACGCCTCACACACCAACGGGTGCAGCTGAATTGCCTTGCCTTCCACCAGCATCGGCTCGAAGGCCTGGATACCCAGCCGGTGCAGGGTGGGTGCACGGTTCAGCAGCACCGGGTGCTCGGCGATGACTTCTTCGAGCACGTCCCACACCTGGGGCCGCTGACGCTCCACCATCCGCTTGGCGCTCTTGATGTTCTGCGCGTGGTTGAGGTCGACCAGGCGCTTCATCACGAACGGCTTGAACAGCTCGAGCGCCATCAGCTTGGGCAGACCGCACTGGTGCAGCTTGAGTTGCGGGCCGACCACGATGACCGAACGGCCCGAGTAGTCGACCCGCTTACCGAGCAGGTTCTGCCGGAACCGGCCCTGCTTGCCCTTGAGCAGGTCGCTCAGCGACTTCAGCGGACGGTTACCCGGACCCGTGACGGGCCGGCCGCGGCGGCCGTTGTCGAACAGCGCGTCGACGGACTCCTGCAGCATCCGCTTCTCGTTGTTGACGATGATCTCGGGCGCGCCGAGGTCGATCAGTCGCTTCAACCGGTTGTTGCGGTTGATCACGCGGCGGTACAGGTCGTTCAGGTCGGACGTGGCGAACCGGCCACCGTCGAGCTGCACCATGGGGCGCAGCTCCGGCGGGATCACCGGCACCGCGTCGAGCACCATGCCCATCGGGGAGTTGCCCGACTGCTGGAACGCGGCCACCACCTTGAGGCGCTTGAGGGCACGAAGCTTCTTCTGCCCCTTGCCGTTTCGGATGACATCCCGCAACTGCTCGGCCTCGGCGTCGATGTCGAAGTTCTCGATCAGCTTCTGGATCGACTCCGCGCCCATGGCACCGGTGAAGTACTCGCCGTAGCGGTCCTGCAGCTCGCGGTACAGGTTCTCGTCCACGATCAACTGCTTGGGAGCGAGCTTGGTGAACGTGTTCCAGATGTCGTCGAGCCGGTCCAGCTCGCGCTGGGCGCGGTCGCGCAGCTGACGCATCTCGCGCTCACCGCCGTCGCGGACCTTGCGCTTGGCGTCGGCCTTGGCGCCCTCGGCCTCCAGCTCGGCCAGGTCGGCCTCGAGCTTCTGCGCGCGGGCTTCCAGGTCGGCGTCGCGCTGGTCCTCGACGGCCTTGCGCTCGACCACCATCTCGGCCTCGAGCGTGGACAGCTCGTTGTGCCGCATCTCGTCGTCGACCGCGGTGATCACATACGCGGCGAAGTAGATGATCTTTTCCAGGTCCTTCGGGGCCAGGTCGAGCAGGTAGCCCAACCGCGAGGGCACGCCCTTGAAGTACCAGATGTGGGTGACCGGAGCGGCCAGCTCGATGTGACCCATCCGCTCCCGACGCACTTTGGCGCGGGTGACCTCGACGCCGCAGCGCTCACAGATGATGCCCTTGAAGCGCACCCGCTTGTACTTGCCGCAGTAGCACTCCCAGTCGCGAGTCGGTCCGAAGATCTTCTCGCAGAACAGGCCGTCCTTCTCAGGCTTGAGCGTGCGGTAGTTGATGGTCTCCGGCTTCTTGACCTCACCGTAGGACCACTGACGGATGTCCTCCGCGGTAGCCAGGCCGATCCGGAGTTCATCGAAGAAGTTGACGTCTAGCACGTAACTCCCTTTCCCCTTGCGGGATTAGCTCGGTTATTAGTTCTTCGCGCGAGCGCTCACAAATTAGGCAAGGTCCTCTACCGAAGCAGATTCGTTGCGCGACAAGTTGATTCCCAGGTTGGCGGCAGCCCGTTCCAGGTCCTCGTCCTCGCCCTCGCGCAGCTCGATGGCCGCACCGTCGGACGAGAGCACCTCGACGTTGAGGCACAGCGACTGCAGCTCCTTGAGCAGCACCTTGAACGACTCGGGGATGCCGGGCTCGGGGATGTTCTCGCCCTTGACGATCGCCTCGTAGACCTTGACCCGCCCGACGGTGTCGTCGGACTTGATGGTCAGCAGCTCCTGCAGCGTGTACGCGGCACCGTAGGCCTGCATGGCCCAGCACTCCATCTCACCGAACCGCTGACCGCCGAACTGCGCCTTACCGCCCAGCGGCTGCTGGGTGATCATCGAGTACGGGCCGGTCGAGCGGGCGTGGATCTTGTCGTCCACCAGGTGGTGCAGCTTCATGATGTACATGTAGCCGACCGTGACCGGGTACGGGAACGGCTCCCCGCTGCGCCCGTCGAAGAGCACCGCCTTGCCGTCCTCGTTGACCAGCACCTCGCCGTCGCGGTTGGGCAGCGTGGCCGACAGCAGGCCCTGCAGCTCCTCCTCCTTGGCGCCGTCGAACACCGGCGTGGAGACGATCTGGTTCGGCTGGGCGTGGCGCAGATCCTCGGGCAGGTTCGCCGCCCACTCCGGACTGCCCTCGATGTTCCAGCCGGCCTTGGCCACCCACCCGAGGTGGGTCTCCAGGATCTGGCCGATGTTCATCCGTCGCGGCACCCCGTGGGTATTCAGGATGATGTCCACCGGGGTTCCGTCCGGCAGGAACGGCATGTCCTCCACCGGCAGGATCTTGCCGATGACGCCCTTGTTGCCGTGCCGGCCGGCCAGCTTGTCGCCGTCGGAGATCTTGCGCTTCTGGGCCACGTACACGCGGACCAGCTCGTTGACGCCGGCGGGCAGCTCGTCGTCATCCTCGCGGGAGAACACCCGGATGCCGATGACCTTGCCGGACTCGCCGTGCGGCACCTTCAGGGAGGTGTCGCGGACCTCGCGGGCCTTCTCGCCGAAGATCGCGCGCAGCAGCCGCTCTTCCGGGGTCAGCTCGGTCTCACCCTTGGGTGTGACCTTGCCGACCAGGATGTCGCCGTCGCGAACCTCGGCGCCGATACGCACGATGCCCCGCTCGTCCAGGTCCGCCAGCACCTCGTCGGAGACGTTCGGGATGTCCCGGGTGATCTCCTCGGCGCCCAGCTTGGTGTCGCGGGCGTCGATCTCGTGCTCCTCGATGTGGATCGAGGTCAACACGTCCTCTTCAACCAGGCGGTTGGACAGGATGATGGCGTCCTCGTAGTTGTGGCCCTCCCACGGCATGATCGCCACCAGCAGGTTCTTGCCCAGGGCCATCTCACCGTTCTCGGTGCAGGGGCCGTCGGCGATCACCTGGCCGGCTTCCACCCGGTCGCCGGCGTCGACGATCGGCGACTGGTTGGCGCAGGTGCCGTGGTTGGAGCGGGCGAACTTGCGCATCCGGTAGGTGCGCCGGGTGCCCTCGTCGTGCATGACGGTGATGTAGTCGGCCGAGACCTCCTCGATCACGCCCGCCTTCTCGGCGACGACGACGTCGCCGGCGTCGATGGCCGCCCGCAGCTCCATGCCGGTGCCCACCAGCGGTGCCTCGCTGCGCACCAGCGGAACCGCCTGACGCTGCATGTTCGCGCCCATCAGGGCGCGGTTGGCGTCGTCGTGCTCGAGGAACGGGATCATCGCGGTGGCCACCGACACCATCTGGCGCGGTGACACGTCCATGTAGTCCACCTCGGATGACGGCACGTACTCCACCTCACCGGCCTTGCGGCGGACCAGGACGCGCGGCTCGATGAAGCGACCCTCGGCGTCGATCGGCGAGTTGGCCTGCGCCACGACGTGGCGGTCCTCCTCGTCGGCGGTCAGGTAGTGGATCTCGTCCGAGACCACACCGTCGACGACTTTCCGGTAAGGCGTCTCGATGAAGCCGAACGGGTTGACCCGCGCGTACACCGACAGCGACCCGATCAGACCGATGTTCGGGCCTTCCGGCGTCTCGATCGGGCACATCCGGCCGTAGTGCGACGGGTGCACGTCGCGGACCTCCAGGCCGGCACGCTCACGGGACAGACCACCCGGGCCCAGCGCCGACAGACGACGCTTGTGGGTCAGACCCGACAGCGGGTTGTTCTGGTCCATGAACTGCGACAGCTGGCTGGTGCCGAAGAACTCCTTGATCGCGGCGACGACGGGCCGGATGTTGATCAGGGTCTGCGGCGTGATCGCCTCGACGTCCTGAGTGGTCATCCGCTCGCGCACGACACGCTCCATGCGGGACATGCCGACCCGGATCTGGTTCTGGATCAGCTCGCCCACGGTGCGCAACCGGCGGTTGCCGAAGTGGTCGATGTCGTCGGTCTCCACCGGCACCTCGGTGCCGCCGGGAACCGTCATCGAGTGCTGGCCCTCGTGCAGGCGCACCAGGTACTCGATGGTGGCGACCACGTCTTCCTCGGTCAGCGTCGAGCTGGTGATCGGATCCCCGACATGCAGGCCGAGCTTCTTGTTGACCTTGTACCGGCCCACCCGGGCCAGGTCGTAACGCTTCTCCTTGAAGAACAGGTTCTCCAGCAGGGTCTGCGCGGACTCCTTGGTCGGCGGTTCGCCCGGACGCAGCTTGCGGTAGATGTCCAGCAGCGCCTCGTCGGTGCCGGCGGTGTTGTCCTTCTCCAGCGTGCCCATCATGATCTCGGAGAAGCCGAACCGCTCGTGGATCTGCTCGTTGGTCCAGCCCAGGGCCTTGAGCAGCACGGTGACCGGCTGGCGGCGCTTGCGGTCGATGCGCACACCCACGGTGTCGCGCTTGTCGACGTCGAACTCCAGCCACGCGCCGCGGCTGGGGATCACCTTGACGCTGTGCAGCGTCTTCTCGGTGGACTTGTCGATGGTCTCGTCGAAATACACACCGGGCGACCGGACCAGCTGGCTGACCACGACACGCTCGGTGCCGTTGATGATGAAGGTGCCCTTCTCGGTCATCATCGGGAAGTCACCCATGAACACCGTCTGGCTCTTGATCTCGCCGGTGTTGTTGTTGATGAACTCGGCGGTGACGAACAGCGGGGCCGCGTACGTCATGTCCTTGTCTTTGCACTCGTCGACCGGCGCCTTGACCTCGTCAAAGCGCGGGTCGGAGAAAGACAGCGACATCGAGCCCGAGAAGTCCTCGATCGGCGAGAGCTCGTGCAGTACTTCTTCGAGCCCACCCATCTGGTTGACGTCGCCGCGCTTGGCGGCAGTGTCGCGCCAACGCTGGGAGCCGATCAGCCACTCGAACGAGTCGGTCTGAACGTCGAGCAACCCGGGGACCTCGAGGGGTTCGCGCAACTTGGCGAAGGAAACCCGGTTGGGCGCTCCGGGTACCGAACTGTTCGAAGAACTTTGTGGGCTACCTGTGTTGCTCTGGCGGAAATCGGCCAAGATGCGTCCTTCCAGCACCTCGTGCGACGTACGGGAGGGACCCCGAAGCCATTGAGCGAGCCGGCGCGAGCCGGTGCCTGCTGAGCTGTTCGCCGCAGATATTTTGTCGGTATCGGCTGGCGAACGAACTGTCCGGATCTCACGCACGCAACTGAATAGCTGAGCCGCAAAAAGGAGCTCAGGCTAAGACCACAGTGTCTTTAGCGGCCAAGTGGCGATTGTGAGGTGGGCAGGAGGTAGCCAGCGCAACGTCCAACAATAGCGCAGGACGGCGCATTCCTCAAATACCCAGCACGATCAAGCGTGCACGGGAAACGGCGCTGGCTGGCACCTCTGGTTTCACACGCACACATGCTGCCCAACAGATTGACCCGTTTAGGCCCTTCCGTCAAGAGGTGGGCGCGGCAAGTTGTGGGAAATTCCCGGGGTGACGTGGCTGAACAGGCCGCTGCACGCAGCTCTGGACAGACCTGGAACGTGCCGGACAACCCGTCGAATCTCAGGGAGCCGAACTCACGTTTCCGATCCGAACTGCCGGGCGGGCGGCCGGCAGCCGATCAGAATTCGTGCGACTGGTACTTGTGGGTGCCCTCGAGATCGTCGAGGATCGCCTGCTGGGCCTTCTGCGGCAGCGTGTGCAACATGGCGCGCACCCGGGCCTGGCGGCGAGCCACGCCCTTGCGTTCCGGCATGCCGGGCGAGGCTTCGATCTGCGGCGGCACACCCTCGATGTCTTCCACACCGCCGGCGTGCTGGCCGGCTTCGAGCGCCGCCTGCTCCTCGGCCATGGTGGCCTCGTCCTTTTCCTCCGACATACCGATCGGCCCGATCCGGCGGCCGTTGAGGAACTGGCGCACCACCGGCTCGTCGCTGGTCAGCAGCACTTCCCGCGGTCCGAACATGACCAGGTGCTTGCGGAACAACATGCCCATGTTGTCCGGCACGGTGCGGGCGATGTTGATGTTGTGCGTGACGATGAGGATGGTCGCGTCGATCTGGGCGTTGATGTCCATGATCAGCTGGCTCAGGTACGCGGTACGGACCGGGTCCAGACCGGAGTCGGGCTCGTCGCACAGGATGATCTGCGGGTCGAGGACCAGCGCGCGGGCCAGACCGGCACGCTTGCGCATACCACCGGAGATCTCCCCGGGGAACTTCTTCTCGTCGCCGCCGAGGCCCACCATCTCCAGCTTCTCCATAACGATGTTACGGATCTCGCTTTCCTTCTTCTTGGTGTGCTCGCGCAGCGGGAAGGCGGTGTTGTCGTAGAGGTTCATCGAGCCGAACAGCGCGCCGTCCTGGAACAGCACGCCGAACAGGGTGCGGATCTCGTAGAGCTCTTTGGCCGAGCACTCGATGATGTCGGTGCCGTCGATGATGATGGAGCCGCGCTCCGGGCGCAGCAGACCGATCAGGGACTTCAGGAACACCGACTTACCGGTACCCGACGGGCCCAGTAGCACGCTGACTTCGCCGGCGGGGATCGTGAGCGTGACGTCTTCCCAGATCCTCGAGGATCCGAACGACTTGGTGAGCCCGTTGACCTCGATCGCGACACCCATAGGAAACCCTTCCGTCGACGCGCGTATCAGCCACCAGCCCGTGTGGCTTGAGTCACTGTAGCGCACGCCCTCACCACGGCATCAGGGTTGGGAGGTAACAATCCTCCGATCGGGTGACGCCGTCCGTCAGGCCACCGGCGCCCAGTTCCCGTGGAAGCCCATCGGAACCCGCTGCGGCAGGTGCACGGTGGCGACCGATTCCAGCGTCTGGGCGTCCAGCATCACCAGCTGCCCTTCGTCGCGGCCACGGTGGTAGCCGTAGCCCATCAGGATCCCGTCGTCCTCGGCCGCAGTGCGGCCGTCCGGCGCGGGGTTGGGGACGAACGACATCTCGCCGAGGACGAGGTCAGGGTCGAGGACGGCGACTTCGCTGGCCCCGGCCGCAAAGTCG
Organism: Mycobacterium kiyosense; assembly: GCA_021654635.1. Taxonomy (NCBI): domain Bacteria; kingdom Bacillati; phylum Actinomycetota; class Actinomycetes; order Mycobacteriales; family Mycobacteriaceae; genus Mycobacterium; species Mycobacterium kiyosense. The sequence continues at coordinate 1,024,635 of AP025179.1, read as the reverse complement.
TGCTTGTACAGCGCGGTGGACATCGGGGCGGCCTGATTGCCGTAGCTGTCGACGAACCCGTCGCCGATACCCACCGCATAGCCGAACCGATGCCGGGCACCGGTCAGGGCCTCGTTGATGCGGGGAAACTCCTGCGGCCGGTCGTCACGACGTTCGGTGGACACCGCGCCGGTGGACAGGTTGATGGTCCAGCGGTCCAGCATCGGCCGGCTCTCCCCGGGGCCGCGCCGGTCGCGATCGAACATCCGGTCATAACGCACCACATCCAGCACCAGGACTTCGGCCTCACCGCGCTGTTCGGAATAAGCGTTGAGCGGGTGGTAGACGTAGCAGGGTTCGATGTCGAACCACCGGACGTCCTTCCCGGATCCCTCCCGCGGCATGACGCCGATGCGTGCCGGGTAGTTCGGGTTCCAGGCGTAGGGCATGCGGTCCGACGGATTGGGGTTGCGGTTGACCATCGCCGCTATCGGGCTGGGCATCCGCACCCGGCCGACCATCGATTGCACCACCAGTTGCGCCGGCCGCGACAGCCAGCGCGGCAGGTTCGCGGGCAGCATCTGGGCGGTGTCGAACGTCACCGGCAGGTCGTAGAGCACCACATATTTGTCGGTGAGCGAGAAGTCGTGCATCATCGGCGACCCCGACACGGCGATGTCGACCGTCTTGCGGGCGCGGCCGTCGACGCCGATCACCGAGTACTGGACCGTCCGCCCGCGCGCAAAGGAATAGGAGACGGCGTGCAATTCGCCGGTGTGGGGGTCCCGGTGCGGGTGGGCGGTGTAGCCGCCGTACAAGGTGCCGCGGAAGTCCCAGGTACCGACGGTGTCCAGGTCGTCGGTGAGTTCGTAGTTGGCGACGCCGCCCTCGACGAGCGCGAGGGTTCGGCCGGCATGGGCCAGCACGTTGGTGTTGGCGCCCAAGGCGAGCAGCCCCGCCCGCGGGTCAAGCCGCGCCGGCCGGGGTTCGCCGAGTGCGGCGCACACGGGCAGACTGCGCACCCAGCGGTTGCGGTACCAGCGCGCCTGGCCGTCCTGCAGTGCGACGCCGTGCACCATCCCGTCCCCGCTGAACCAGTGATATGTCGCCGGGTTCACCTCGGCGGCCGGGTTGGGGCCGTTACGCAGGTAGCGCCCGTGCAGGTGGTCGGGGATATGTCCGGTGACCGGCAGGTCGGTCGCGGTCACTTCGGCGTCCACCGGCGCCAGAAAGTCTTCCAGGTAGGGGTTCCGGGATTGGGCAGTCTGCACGGAAGTCATGCCTGAACTCCTATAACATTGTTATTTCCTAGTTATTGGCACGCTACGCCGCCGACGGGAAGATGGCAATAATGTCTCTCGAGATGACTTCGCAGACTGAGCGCAACGTGCGCGACGCGTTGCTGCACGCGGCCGTGGCCCTACTGGACGAGCACGGTCCCGACGCGCTGCAGACGCGCAAGGTGGCCGGCGCAGCCGGGACTTCGACGATGGCGGTGTACACCCATTTCGGCGGCATGCGCGGGCTGATCGCCGCCGTCGCCGAGGAGGGGTTACGGCAGTTCGACGTGGCTTTGCGCATGCCCGAGACCGCCGATCCGGTCGCCGACCTGCTGTCGGTGGGCGCCGCGTACCGCCGGTACGCGATACAACGACCACACCTCTACCGCTTGATGTTCGGCAGCACCAGCGCACACGGCATCAACGCCCCCGCGGGCAATGTGCTGACGCTGACGCTGGACCAGATCTATCAAGGCATCCCGAGCTTCGCGCACCTGGTGCGCGCGGTGCAACGGGCGATGGATGCCGGCCGAATCAGCGCCGGCGCCGCGGCCACCGAGGCCGGGTCGGATCGGGAAATCGTGGCCACCGCCGCCCAATTCTGGGCGTGCGTGCATGGTTTCGTGATGCTGGAACTGGCCGGGTTCTACGGCGACGACGACGCCGCCGTCGGGCCGGTGCTCAGTTCCATGACCACGAATCTTCTTGTGGCCCTTGGCGATTCGCCGGAGCTGGTGCGGCGTTCGGCGCGGGCGTCGGCCGGCTGAACGCAAAAACCCCCGGATGTCGATCCGGGGGTTTGCGCGTGGTTCTGAACTACTTGACGGTGACGGTGGCGCCGGCGGCCTCGAGCTTGGCCTTGGCCTCGTCGGCGGCCTCCTTGGCGACCTTCTCGAGCAGCGGCTTGGGGGCGCCGTCGACCAGGTCCTTGGCCTCCTTGAGGCCCAGGCCCGAGACGATCTCGCGGACCACCTTGATGACGCCGATCTTCTTGTCGCCGGCGGCCTCGAGGATCACGTCGAACTCGCTCTGCTCCTCGGCGGCCTCAGCGGGAGCGGCGCCGCCGCCACCACCGGCAGCGGCAACGGCGACCGGGGCGGCCGCGGTGACCTCAAAGGTCTCCTCGAACTTCTTCACGAAGTCCGAGAGCTCCAACAGGGTCATTTCCTTGAATGCGTCGAGCAGGTCGTCGCTGGACAGCTTGGCCATGGTGTGGGTCCTTCCTGATATTTCCGGGTTTGTCGGGGTTTGCGGGTGTTACTCGGCTTCGGCAGCTGCCTCGGCTGGTGCCTCTGCGGCCGGCGCGGCGGCCGCCGCGGGAGCCTTCGGAGTCCTTCTTTTTCCTGCAGAGCGGCCAGCAGTCGGGCCATCTGCGACGCGGGCGCATTGAACAGCCCCGCGGCCTTGGCGAGGTTGCCCTTCATGGCGCCGGCCAGCTTGGCCAGCAGCACCTCGCGGGATTCCAGGTCGGCGATGCGCTCGACCTCGGCCACGCTCAGGGCGTGACCATCCATGTAGCCGCCCTTGATGATCAGCGCCTTGTGCTCCTTGGCGAAGGTCTTCAGCGCCTTGGCGACGTCGACGGGCTCACCGGTGACGAACGCGATCGCCGTCGGCCCGGCGAACAGCTCGTCGAGGCCTTCGATCCCGGCCTCCGAGGCAGCCCGCTTGATCAGGGTGTTCTTGGCCACCGCGTAGGTGGCCGAGCCGCTCAGCGACCGACGCAGCTCGGCCAGGTTGGCGACGGTCAGGCCGCGGTATTCGGTGATGACGGTCGCGCTCGAGGCCTTGAAGTGCTCGGCGATGTCTGCAACGGCGGTGGCCTTGTCAGCCTTGGCCATGCCTGCCTCCTGTGGTCGAAGTACCGATGTGCTGGAAAGTCTGTTGGTCTGCCGGATCACCTGAGAACGACGAACGCCCCGGCGCAGGATGCGGCCGGGGCGTTGGGGATGCGCCGACGCATGCGCCGACGGATAACACCTCGTCCTCCTGCGTGGGCCGCCGGGATTCTCCCGGACTTTCAACCGATTGCTCGGTGACCGACGGTCTTCGGTGGATCGGTGACCACCATAGCGCGGCGGGCGTCGATCAGCCAAAACGGCGGGAACGGGTACCACGGGGGCCACGGCGGCCGCGGCGGCGACGCCGGGTTGCTGTCCGGCTTCGGCGGCGCCGGCGGGGCCGGCGGCGCGGGCACCGGCCCCATCACCACCGGCGGCGACGGAGGTGACGGCGGTACGGCCGGGCTGATCGGCAGCGGCGGTAACGGAGGTAATCCGGGCCTCGGCGGAAACGCCGCCAGCACCCAGGGCACTGCGGGCGCCGGCGGCGACGGGGGCCTGCTGCTCGGACTCGACGGGCAGGCCGGAACGCCGCAGTAGCGCTCCGCGGCTGCCTACAGCCCGGCCAGCCGGGCTGCCCCGATCAGCCCGGCCGCACCGCCCAGTTCGGCGGGCACCACCCGCAGTCCGGACAGAAAGGTAAGGCCTGCATATTCGGACAGTGCCGCCCGCAGCGGGTCGAACAGCACGTCACCGGACTTCGCCACTCCCCCGCCGATCACCACCAGGTCAAGGTCGCAGACCGCACCCACCGAGGCGATCATCGCCGCCAACGCTCGCGTGCCCCGCCGAAACACCTTCTGCGCCAACGGATCCCCACTCGCCGCCGCGTCGGCCAACTCCTTGGCGCCGGCCCCGGCGGGCGCGGCCCAGCCGTTCTCCCGCGCCCAGCGCACCATCGACGGACCGGATGCCACGGTCTCCACGCAGCCCCGCCCGCCGCACGCGCAGGCCCGGCCGTCCGGATCGACGACGACATGGCCGACGTGGCCGGCGTTTCCGGTGCGGCCGTCGTAGGGAACGCCGTCGAGCACCAATCCGCCACCGACCCCGGTCGAGACCACCATGCCCAACATGAACCCGGCACCCCGTCCGCCACCGAGCCAGTGCTCACCAACCGCCATGCACACCCCGTCGCCGCCGAGCCGCACCGGCACACCGGGTAACAGCGCCGCCACTCGGTCCCGCAGCGGGAATCCGCGCCAAGCCGCGATATTGACCGGGCTCACGGTGCCCTCCCCCAGGTCGACGGGCCCGGCCGACGCGATGCCCACCGCGGCGACCGCACCCCCGGCGGCCTGCACCGCTTCGTCGATCAACGCGGCGACCGCCTGCCAAACCTGGTCGGCGTTCACACCTTGCGGAGTCGGGCGCTTGGCGTTGTACACCAGCAGATCGGCGGGACGGGCACGGGCGGGGTCGGCGAGTGCGGCCGCGATCTTGGTGCCGCCGATGTCGAGGCAGAGGGTCAGCATGTCAGTGCCGGTGGGTGTTGTCGGGCTGACGGGGGTCACCGGGATGCTCATAGCCGGGCGCAAGGTGCACCAGAGCCTCCCGCCGCGCGTCCAGCCACACCCGGAACGTGCGCCGGCGAGCGGCCCCCAGCAGATGCTCGGTGACCGCGGCCCGGACCTGCTCCAGCGGCGGCCCGGCGAGTGCCGGACCCCGCCAGCCGTGGTCGCCGGCACGCTCGGCCGCAAAGCGCAGCGGATTGCGGGCGTGGTAGTCGGCGACCTCGGCCTCGCTAACCGTGACGCCGGCCGTGACGTCGGCGAACAAGGCCCGCGCAGCCGGCCGGGCCAGGGTGGCCGCCGCGATGCTGCCGATCTCCAACCGCGCGGTGACATCGGGCAACACCTCGGATTCGGCCGGGGCGTCAGCCACGTCCAGGCCGCGCGCGGACACCTCCACGTCGACCACCCGCTCGGTCACGATCAGCTGAGTCAGCCAGCGGCGCAGCTGGCGGCCCTCGCTGGTACCGGACCGCGGCAAAGCGGCGGCCTGAGGTCCGGCCCGCAGCCGCGCCTCGCGCTCGTCGACTTCGGCGACGGCGACCCCCGCCCCTCCCACGGTCGCAACGGGATGCTCGCTCACGCGTCTCCTCCTGCAGGTCCGCCCGATGTCACCGTCACCTGCGCGGCCGGCGAATACACCAGGTGGCCCGCGCAGCCGACCCGGACCAGCGCCCACCAGCTCCCCGGCGCCACCCACGTCGGCGGCGACACCTCGAAGGCGAGTTCGGCGGTGCCGCCGGCGGAAGCGTCGCGCCGATGACGGCCGGACCGATCCAATCCCAGGTCCCCCACGGACTGATGAGGTGCGCTTCCAGGGCCAGGTCGGCCCCGGCACGGCTGCCGATCGTCACGGCCAGGCGCGACCGCTGGCCGGCGGCCAGCTCGACCTCGGCCGGACCGTCGATCAGGTAGATCAGCTCGGTGTCCTCGGTCCCGACGGCCACCACGGCGACGTCCTCCACCACCTGCCGCCACGCCGCCGGAGTGTCGGCGTCGGTGACGCGCAGCTGAGCCCGGATCGGGTGCAGCCCGGTCGCGGCATCCGCCGGGACAGTCACCACAACCTCGTTCTCCAGATGCTCCCCGGCGCCCAGCGTGAACGGCAGCTCAGTGGGGCTGACCAGCCAGCCGTCCGGCCCCAGCAGTTCGACCGTGCCGCCCAGCGTGGCATCGGTGCAGTCGCTGGCCGCGGTCAGCCGCAGCCGCAGGCGGTCACCGGCGCCGGCACTGAGTTGCCGGGGATGCAGGTAGGCCACGGCCGGCAACCCACCCAGCGGTGCGGGACCGCGGTTGTGCAGCCAATATCGCGCGTAGAGCGGCTGGGCCGACTCCGCGTGCGGGGCCAATTGCGTCGGCGCGGCACGCACGGCGGGGACGTCGAGCCGCGCCAGCACGGTCGCGATCTCGTAGCCGTGCAGCTCGATCATTCGCTTGCGACGCAGCGGTTGCTCCAACAGGTCCGCCTGGCGCAGCGCACGCAGTGCGCCGAGGTCCGAGCCGATCACCACCCGGGTTCCGGACCCGACCGACTCCACCAACCGCAACGCCACCTCGTGGGGTGCGACGGGGTCGGTGCGGCCGGCCGTCAGCGGATTGCCGGCCGCCTTGAGCGCAGCGAGGTGCACCGCCCCGGCGGGCTCGACCCGCAGCAACGAACCGACCGGCGGGAGCACTGCCCGCCGCTCCCGCGGGGTTACCGCCAGCAGCGGGTTGGCGAACTGCGCGCTGCGTGCCGGCAGCCCGGCGCGGCGCCAGTCGCCGCTGTCGCAGACCAGCGCGTAGTCGAAATCGTGGGTCCAGTGCTGCAGCTGGAAGTTGGAACCGTCCGGCGCGGTGCGGCGCGGCTCGTCTATCCAGGTTCCCGACGGCCAGCCCGTGCAGGACCGCATCAGCGCCGTGTGCAGGGTGCCGTCGGTGCCCGGTCCCTCGACAGCGAAGCTCGGCACGCCACGGTTGAGCAACGCGACGGTGCGGTCGTCGAACGGTTCCGGCCCCGACGGCGCCTGCTGGTCGACGACGATCTGCGCGTCGGCGAGGTCACCGACCAGCGCGGCGATGGCGGCAGCCAGTTTCCTGTCGTCGCGGCCGTCGACGATCAGCACCGGCAGTGCGCGCGGTGCGCGCAGGTCGGCGTCGGGTACCCAGACGTCCGCCAGCCGGGTGGCCGCGGGCACCCACACCCGGGCCGCGCCGTCGGCTGCCAGCTGCCGGCGCAGTTCGGCGGCGTAAACCGGGTCCGCCTCGGCCAGCACCGCGGCGGTGAAGGCGTTGCGGCCGGGACCGCCCAGCGCGATCCGCGCATCGGGCAGGTTGGAGTCGACGTCGAGATGTCCGTACCGGGGCCGATCGGCAGCGCTGCAGGTGGCCGTCACGCCGGTGCGGACCAGCGCCACCATCAGGTCGCGGGCCAAGGGCCCGGATTCGTGCTCCGACGGCGCGATCACCTCGGCCACCGACACCGCCCGCGTCGCCTCCCCGACGCGGACCCGCATCGCCGAGGACAACCCAAACCAGCCGTAAGCCGGGTTGTCCAGCGTCCACAGGTATTCGGCGGTGTCCACCGCGCGATCCCCGTCGTGCAGCAGCGCGAATCCGCGCCCGACGACGGCGTCCCCGACCTCGCTGACCGGGGTGGCGCCGGGCACCGGGCACGGCCAGCGCAGCCGCAGCAACCGGTCGGCGCCGGTGAACTCGTGGATGGTGGTGCGGCAGTCCAGCCGGTCGATGTGGTGCCACAGCGTCAGCGTCTGGGTGTACCGCAGCAGCTCGCCGATGCGGCCCTGCACCACCAGCCGCTGGCCGAGCGGACCGTGGTAGGCCTGCACGGCGGCGGACGACTCCGACGAACCGACCACCGGCCCCTTGGTCAGCAGGTGCCACGGCCCTTCCCCCTGGCTCGGATGCGACGAATACTCCTCGTAGACGGCGAGCTCGTTACCCACCCGGCCGTCGGCGATCAACTCGCGACCGGCCCGTACCAGGGAATCCACCGCCCCACCGCGCGCCGGGTCGACAGTGAGCCGGTAGTGCTCGTTGGCGATCCGCACCCCGGCCACGGGCCGCCAGCCGGCGGCCGCACCACGCGGAATCAACCGGTAGGTCCGCCAGCCCAGCGACGGCACGTCGCGGGCCAGCCAGCTCACCGAGTGGCCGCCGTCGTCCACCTGGGCGGGATGCTCGACACCGTCGGAGTCCAGCACCCGCACCCCGGCCGGCAGCGGCGCATCCAGCCGGGCGGTGACGATGTCGCTGCGCGGCTGCGTCACCGGATTCCAGACCACCACCGAGTCGGACGCGCCGGCCGCCAACGACGACAGCACCTGCAGGGAAGCGTCCCGCGCGGCGCGGCCCAGCTCCCACGCGTCGCGCCAGCCGGTCAGCAGATCGAGATACACCTGGTCGGATTCCGAGCCGGTGATGGCGTCGTGGTGTGCGCCGTAGGCCAACTGCACCCACGCCTTGGCGAACGCCGCCTGCGGATACTCGGCTCCCGTCAACACCCCGGCGAACACGGCGAAACGCTCGGCGTCCAGTACCGCGTTCTCGGCGGCCCGGTTGGCCTGCTTGGTGTCGATGTACGACACGTCCTTACCGGTGTAGATCGGGTTCATGTCGCGGGTCTGCGGCGAGGCAACCCGTTTCGGGTCGGCCAGCTCCGCCCGCACTGCCGCGAAGAACTCCCGCGGCAGCCCGCACACGAACCGCGGCCAGGTGTAGCGGGCGGCCCAGTCGCGGTGGATCTCGGTGACCCACTTGTTCGGCGGGGTGTAGTCGGTGCCGACCGGCAGCAGCACATTGCGCGTCAGTGCAACCCTCTTGAGCTGTTCGAACAGCGCGTAGGTCGCCTCCTCGGCCGCCGCCAGCGTGGTCGAGGAGTCCATCCACCAGCCCGCCGAATAGTGCGCCGGCATGTAGTGGGTGAGCAGGCCGCGTCCCGACGGCGAGATCCATTCGAACTCGCTGGAAAACTGCATGCGCTCGACGTCGCCGCCCTGCGCCGGACCCCACTGGTGATGCGGTCCGCGTGCCCACGAACTCGAGGTCAGCCCGGCATCGGCCGCCATTCCCGGGAACTGCGGGTCGTGGCCGAACACGTCGAGCTGCCAGGCGGTGGCCGGCTCGGCCCCCAGCACGTTGCGCTGGAAACCGATGCCGTGCACCAGGTTGCGGATGGTTGTTTCCGGGCTGGTGAGGTTGGTGTTGGGCTCGTTGTAGGTGCCGCCCATCACCTCGACCCGGCCCTGGGCGAAGAACCGGCGCAGGTCCGCCCGGTCCTCGGGGTGGGTGTCCCAGTACGGCTTGAGGTAGTCGACTTCGGCGAGCACGAATTTGTACTCGGGTTCCCGGCGCGCCATCTCCAGGTGCGCGTGGACCAGCTCGAAGCCGTTGGTCTGGCGGCACTGTCCCGGCGGGTCCTCGGTCCATGCGCTGGTGTAGGCGCCCTGGGTGTTCCACCAGACCGGGTCGTAGTGGAAGTGGCTGACCATGAACATCGTCCAGCCGGGCTCGGCAACCACGAACTCGAAGGACAGCTGCGCCGCCCCGGCCCGCACCGCGGCGTCGCGGCGCTGGCCGATCACCGCGCGTTCGACGACGACTGGAACCTCGACCACCTCTTGGCCCGCCGCAACCACCACTTCGCCGCGTAGACCGTTGCCGTCGATACGCAGCTGGGTGGGTGCGGTACAGCCGCCGACCGTCACCCGCGCCAATTGCAGCGGGCGCTTCGGCGGGCCCACGAACAGCTCGGTCGAGCCCGCCGAAATCAGCTGCATATCAGCACCTTACGGCGCTGCGCAGGCCTGCTGAAGGCGTTTGACGACCGGGCGCGCCGCGATCGGTGGCAGCCTGGAAGACATGGCGGACCTCACGACGCAACTCGTCGAGCAACTCGACTGGCACTGGAGTGTGGACAGTTGCGGCCGCGCCTGGACGGCCTGACCGACGACGAATACTTCTGGCAGCCGGTACCGGACTGCTGGACCGTGCATCCCGACGGGACCATCGACTTCGCGTACCCGGCACCCGACCCCGCACCGTTCACCACCATCGCCTGGCGCGCGGCCCATCTGATCGTCGGCGTGTTCGCCATGCGGACACACCACCACTTCGGCGGGCCGCCCGCCGACTACCAGAGTTGGCCCTACGCCACCGACGCCGGCACTGCGCTGCGGCAGCTCGACGACGCCTACGCGGGGTGGATCGCCGGGGTGCGGTCGCTGACCGGTGCCGACCTGTACCGGCCGTGCGGCCCCGCCGAGGGCCCCTACGCCGAGTACGCGCTGAGCGAGCTGGTTCTGCACGTCAACCGCGAGGCGATCCACCACGGCGCCGAGATCGCTTGTCTGCGCGACCTTTACCTGCACCAACGAGCTGCCCCGCTGGTGAGCGACATCACGCAGATTGGGAGTTGACTCCCCGGATTTGGCACACTGCTCCAATGAGCTCCACCAAACACCGCGATGTGGCCAAGCTCGACCGGGTGCCGTTGCCGGTCGAAGCGGCCCGGGTCGCTGTCACCGGTTGGCAGGTCACCCGCACCGCCGCGCGCGTGGTCACCAAACTGCCGGGCAAGGGGCCCTGGCAGCAGAAGATCATCAAGGAAATCCCGCAGACCTTCGCCGATCTGGGCCCGACATATGTGAAGTTCGGACAGATCATCGCGTCCAGCCCGGGGGCTTTCGGCGAATCGCTGTCCCGTGAGTTCCGCACCCTGCTCGACCGGGTTCCGCCGGCTGACACCGACGAGGTACACCGGCTGTTCGTCGAGGAACTCGGCGACGAGCCCTCGAATCTGTTCGCGTCATTCGAGGAGAAGCCGTTCGCGTCTGCGTCGATTGCGCAGGTGCATTACGCGACCCTCAAGACCGGCGAGGAAGTCGTGGTCAAGATCCAGCGGCCGGGCATTCGGCGTCGGGTGGCCGCGGACCTGCAGATTCTGCAGCGCTTCGCCCAGGCCGTCGAACTGGCCAAGCTGGGTCGCCGGCTCTCGGCGCAGGACGTGGTCGCCGACTTCTCCGACAACTTGGCCGAGGAACTCGACTTCCGCCTGGAAGCGCAGTCGATGGACGCCTGGGTGTCGCATCTGCACTCGTCACCGCTGGGCAAGAACATCCGGGTGCCTCAGGTGCACTGGAACTTCACCAGCGAACGGGTGCTGACGATGGAGCGGGTACACGGCATCCGCATCGACAACGTCGCCGAGATCCGCAAGGCCGGGTTCGACGGCACCGAGCTGGTGAAAGCCCTGCTGTTCAGCGTGTTCGAGGGTGGGCTGCGGCACGGGTTGTTCCACGGCGACCTGCATGCGGGCAACCTCTACGTGGACGACGAGGGCCGGATCGTGTTTTTCGACTTCGGCATCATGGGCCGGATCGACCCGCGTACCCGCTGGCTGTTGCGTGAACTGGTCTACGCGCTGCTGGTGAAGAAGGACCACGCCGCGGCCGGCAAGATCGTGGTGCTGATGGGAGCGGTCGGGACCATGAAACCCGAGGCGCAGGCCGCCAAGGACCTGGAGAAGTTCGCCACCCCGCTGACCATGCAGTCGCTGGGCGACATGTCCTACGCGGACATCGGCCGCCAGCTTTCTGCGCTGGCCGACGCCTACGACGTCAAGCTGCCCCGCGAGTTGGTGCTGATCGGCAAGCAGTTCCTCTACGTGGAGCGGTACATGAAGCTGCTGGCGCCCAAGTGGCAGATGATGTCCGACCCGCAGCTCACCGGCTACTTCGCGAACTTCATGGTCGAGGTCAGCCGCGAGCATCAATCCGACGTCGAGGTCTGAGCGCGGTGGAAGTTCGAAGCGGCTTCGCCGAGTCAAGCGATGTGAAGCTCTATTACGAGGACATGGGTGACCTCGAGGATCCCCCCGTGTTGCTGATCATGGGACTAGGTGCCCAGCTGCTGCTGTGGCGGACCGCGTTCTGCGAGCGACTGGTCGCTCAGGGGCTGCGGGTCATCCGGTTCGACAACCGCGACGTCGGCCTGTCGACCAAGACGCAGCGTTACTCCCCGCCACCGCTGGTGACCCGGATGGCGCGGTCCTGGCTGGGTCTGCCCAGCCGGGCGGCGTACACGCTGGAAGACATGGCCGACGACGCCGCGGCCCTGCTCAGACACCTCGACATCAAGCACGCGCACATCGTCGGGGCGTCGATGGGCGGCATGATCGCGCAGGTCTTCGCGGCGCGGTTCGCCCACCACACCAAGTCGCTGTCGATCATCTTCTCCAGCAACAACCACCGATTCCTGCCGCCACCGGCACCGCGTGCGCTGTTCTCGCTCATCAAAGGTCCGCCGCCGAGCTCGCCGCGCGAGACCATCATCGAGAACTCGGTGCGGGTCAGCCGGATCATCGGCAGCCCGGCCTACCCGACGCCGGAAGAACAGATGCGCGCCGACGCCGCCGAAAGTTACGACCGCAACTTCCACCCGTGGGGCATCACCCAACAGTTCGGCGCCATCCTGGGCACCGGCAGCCTACTGCACTACGACCGGCGCATCACCGCGCCGACGGTGGTGATTCACGGCCGCGCCGACAAACTGATGCGCCCTGCCGGTGGTCGCGCGGTCGCGCGTGCTATCAATGGGGCCCGATTGGTGTTGGTCGACGGTATGGGTCATGATCTGCCCAGACAACTTTGGGATCGCGTCATCGAAGAGTTGACAAGCAATTTCACCGCTGCCGGTTAAGACATCAGCCGGCAGCTTAGGAAGAATGTGTTCGGGTAACACGCATATGAGAGGTGCAGTCGTGTCCGCGGGAGGTGGCCGCAAGTGGCCGAATTGAGACCATATTACGAAGAGTCGCAAGCGACGTACGACATCTCCGATGACTTCTTCGCCCTGTTCCTAGACCCCAACATGGTCTACACCTGTGCGTATTTCGAACGCGACGACATGACGCTGGAAGAGGCGCAGATCGCAAAGCTGGATCTGGCGCTGGACAAGCTGAACCTCGAGCCGGGGATGACCTTGCTCGACGTCGGCTGCGGCTGGGGCGGCGCCGTCGTGCGCGCCGTGGAAAAGTACGACGTCAACGTCATCGGGATCACGCTGAGCCGCAATCACGCCGCGCGCAGCCAGGCCCGACTCGCCGCGATCCCGACTACGCGCCACACCGAAGCGCGACTGCAAGGCTGGGAAGAGTTCGACGAGAAGGTCGACCGGATCGTCAGCTTCGAAGCCTTCGACGCGTTCAAGAAGGAACGCTGGCCGGCGTTCTTCGACCGCGCCTACGAGATCCTGCCCGACGACGGACGGATGCTGCTGCACAGCATCTTCACCCACGAGCAGACGTACTGGCGCGACCAAGGCATCACCGTCACGATGAGCGATCTGCGTTTCTTCCGCTTCCTGGCGACGGAGATCTTCCCCGGCGGCGGCATGTGCGGCGAAGTCGACATCATCGACAACGCGAAGAACAGTGGTTTCGCGGTCGAGCAAATCCAATACCTGCAGCCGCATTACGCGCGGACATTGGACATGTGGGCGGCCAATTTGGAAGCCAACCGCGAGCGCGCCATCGAAATCCAGTCGCAAGAGGTCTACGACCGTTTCATGCGTTATCTGACCGGCTGCGCAGGCCTTTTCCGCAAGGGTTTGTCCAACGTCGCTCAGTACACCCTGACGAAGTAGCGGCCACCCCTTTCACCTGGCAAGACACTGCCGTGGTTTAGCGATGCGACGTCGTGTCGGATAAGATGCCTGCGGCATGCGCCGGGGGGCTCGCATGAAATCAGGCACGACTTCGGCATGCGATCGTGGGGCCTTCGGGGTTCCGGAAAGGCATCATGGCTCAGAAGCTGAAACCGCACTTCGACGACGTGCAGGCGCACTACGACCTGTCCGACGACTTCTTCCGGCTTTTCCTGGACCCGACCCAGACGTACAGCTGCGCCTATTTCGAGCGCGACGACATGACTCTGGAGGAAGCTCAGATCGCCAAGATCGACCTGGCGCTGGGCAAACTCCGACTCCAGCCCGGTATGACTCTGCTGGACGTCGGGTGCGGCTGGGGTGCCACGATGCGCCGCGCGATCGAGAAGTACGACGTCAACGTCGTCGGCCTGACGTTGTCGAAGAACCAGGCCACCCACGTCCAGAAGTCGTTCGATGAGCTGGACTCGCCGCGGACCAAGCGGGTGCTGCTGGAAGGCTGGGAGCGCTTCGACGAACCCGTCGACCGGATCGTGTCGATCGGCGCGTTCGAGCATTTCGGCTTCGACCGCTACGACGACTTCTTCGCGCTGGCCGCCCGGGTGCTGCCCGATGACGGCGTGATGCTGCTGCACACCATCACCGCGCTGATTCCGGATCAGATGATCGAGCGAGGCATGCCGCTGACGTTCGAGATGGCCCGCTTCATCAAGTTCATCGTGACCGAGATCTTCCCCGGCGGCCGGCTGCCGTCGATCGAGAAGGTCGAGGAGCACTCGTCGAAGGCCGGTTTCAAGCTGACCCGTCGCCAGTCGTTGCAACCGCACTACGCGCGGACCCTCGATCTTTGGGCCGAAGCGCTGCAGGCTCATCGGGACGAGGCGATCAAGGTGCAGTCCGAAGAGGTCTACGACCGATACATGAAGTATCTGACCGGTTGTGCCGATGCGTTCCGGGTGGGATACATCGACGTCAACCAGTTCACGCTGGAGAAGTAAAGAGACCAAAGTGACGTCTGGTAGGTCTAATTCGAAAAATGCGGCATCCGGGGCCTTCAGATACGAACGTTGCCCCGAGCACGCGTGTAGGGTGCCGAGATGGCCACCTCGCGGGGGGATGGTCAGGTCCCATCGGGAGGGCAAATGTCTAACAACTTGACTCGCGCCCGAAGCAGGCGAGAGAACAACGACGACGTCCAGGCGCACTACGACATCTCCAACGAATTCTTCGAGCTGTTCACCGATCCCACCCGGACCTACAGCTGCGCCTATTTCGAGCGCGACGACATGACGTTGGAGGAAGCCCAGATCGCCAAGCTGGACCTGGCGCTGGGCAAGCTGGGACTCGAGCCGGGCATGACGTTGCTCGACATCGGCTGTGGCTGGGGTTCGACCATGAAGCGGGCGCTGGAGAAGTACGACGTCAACGTGGTCGGGGTGACGCTGTCCAAGAATCAGCACGCCTACTGCCAGCAGCTGCTCGACCAGGTCGACACCAACCGCACGCACCAGGTGCTGCTGAGCGACTGGGCGGACTTCGACGGGCAGGTGGACCGGATCATCACCATCGAGGCGCTGGAGCATTTCGGTTTCCAGCGTTACGACGACTTCTTCAAGTTCGTCTACAACGCCCTGCCGGCGGACGGGGTGATGCTGCTGCACTCGATCACCGGACTGACCGGCGGCCAGATCGTCGAGCGAGGCATGCCCGTCACGTTCGAGATGGCGCGGTTCATCAAGTTCATCGTGACCGACATCTTCCCCGGCGGCCGGCTGCCGTCGATCGAGAAGGTCCAGGAGCACGCGACCAAGGCCGGGTTCTCGGTGACCCACGTGGAATCGCTGCAGCTGCACTTCGCCCGGACGCTGGACCTGTGGGCCGAAGCCCTGGAAGCCAACCGGGAAGCGGCCATCGAGCTCCAGTCCGAGGAAATCTATGAGCGGTACATGAAATACCTGACCGGCTCTGCCAAGTCCTTCCGGATCGGCTACATCGACTGCCACCACTTCACCCTGCAGAAGTAGACTTTCCGGTGTCACAGACGGGCATCGGCGGCAGCCCCGAACCGATCAGCTGACCTGCCAGATCGGGTAGGGTTGCACGTCAATGACTTGAGACGCGTGCGCGCGACGCGGCAATGCCACATCACCAGGAGAACACCACCGCTAATGGCCGAGAAATCCCACGACGTCGCGACCAAGCCGACACAGTTCGAGGACATCCAGGCGCA
The DNA here is from genome assembly GCA_021654635.1 of Mycobacterium kiyosense. Classification (NCBI taxonomy): domain Bacteria; kingdom Bacillati; phylum Actinomycetota; class Actinomycetes; order Mycobacteriales; family Mycobacteriaceae; genus Mycobacterium; species Mycobacterium kiyosense. The sequence goes on along the minus strand of AP025179.1, from coordinate 1,009,130 downwards.
CTACGACGTCTCCGACGACTTCTTCGCCCTGTTTCAGGACCCGACGCGAACCTACAGCTGCGCATACTTCGAGCCGCCGGACATCTCTCTGCAAGAGGCCCAGATCGCCAAAGTCGACCTGAACCTGGACCAACTGGACCTCAAGCCGGGGATGACGCTGCTGGATATCGGCTGCGGGTGGGGCAACACGATGAAGCGCGCCGTCGAGAAGTACGACGTCAATGTCATCGGGTTGACGCTGTCCAAGAACCAGCACGCCCGCAGTCAGCAGGTGCTGGACTCCATCGACACCGACCGGTCGCGTCGGGTGCTGCTGCACGGCTGGGAAGACTTCCACGAACCCGTTGACCGGATCGTGTCGATCGAGGCATTCGAACACTTCGGGCACGAGAACTACGACGACTTCTTCAAGCGCTGTTTCGACATCCTGCCCGACGACGGCCGGATGATCATCCAAAGCAGCGTCAGTTACCACCCGTACAACATGCACGCTCGGGGTAAGAAGCTCACCTTCGAGACCGTGCGCTTCATCAAATTCATCATCACCGAGATTTTCCCGGGCGGCCGGCTGCCGACCACCGAGATGATGGTCGAGCACGGCGAGAAGGCCGGTTTCGTTGTCCCCGAACCTGTCTCATTGCGGTCGCACTACGTCAAAACCCTGCACATCTGGGGTAACACCCTGGAGGCGAACCGGGAAAAGGCGATCGAGGTGACCTCGCAAGAGGTGTACGACCGGTACATGAAGTACCTGCGGGGTTGCGAGCACTACTTCGACGACGAGATGCTCGACTGCAGCCTGGTCACCTACCTCAAGCCGGGGGCGGTCAGCGCCTAGATTTCTCCGGCCGGCTGTCGGATTCGCCGGGCGCCGTTCGTCGGACAGGTAGAGAGTGGAACATCAGGGTTTCGCTCACTGCCGGAGGTGAGACACATGCAGTATCTGGCTTTGTTGATCAGCAGGGAGCAGGACCGCACGCCCGATGACGGCGCGGCCGCGATGGCAGCTTTTTCAGAACTTCCACGCCAAGGCGGGTCCGGCGATCCGGGCCGGCGACGCGCTGGCGCCGATGGCGGCGGGGGTGCGGATCACCGGCGGGCAGGATGCGCCGATCGCCACCGACGGTCCGTTCGCCGAGTCCGCCGAGATTGCCTGCGGCTACTACGTGTTCGAGGTGGAGAACCTCGACGACGCACTGGCGTTGGCACGCGACGTCCCCGTGGCCGCATTCGGGGCGGTGGAATTGTGGCCGGTGGTCCACTCCCTCGAACCGTCGCGCCGGCTTACCGGTGACGACTGGCTTGCGCTGCTGCTGGAGCCGCCCGGCTCCGCGCACCCGCCCGGCACCCCGGAGTGGGAGGCGGCGTCGGCTCGGCACGCGGACTTCGCAGCCGCCGCGGGCGACCACGTGATCGGGGGCGCCGCGCTGCACGACCGGTCCACCGCGACGACGGTGCGCGTCCGTGACGGCGAAACGCTGATCACGGATGGCCCGTTCGCCGAGGGCGCGGAGATCGCCACCGGAATGTATCTGCTGGGTGCCGACGACCGCGACGAGGCCGTGAAGGTGGCGTCGATGATCCCGGCCACCGCGGTGGAGTTGCGCCGTCTGGCCGGCATTTCCGGACTGTAGCCGCACCACGTGACCAGCCTGGAAGGCGTCTTCCGGCGGGAGTGGGGTCCGGCCGTCGCCGCGCTCGCGCGGTGGTCCGGTGACCTCACCCTCGCCGAGGACGCCGTCCAGGAGGCGTGCGCCGAGGCGCTTCGGTCCTGGCCGCGCGACGGGTTTCCGGATAGTCCCGGCGGTTGGCTGGTGACGGTGGCGCGCAATCGTGCCCGCGACCGGCTGCGTCGTGAATCAGTGCGTCCCGGAAAAGAATTGGCGGCCGTGGTGGACGACATCCGGGCGCGCACCGACGACACCGAGCCGCAGCCGGTGCCCGACGACGAGCTGCGGATGATGTTCACCTGCGCGCATCCCGCGCTGGACCGCCAGTCGCAGCTGGCGCTCACGCTGCGCCTGGTGTCGGGGCTGACCGTCGCCGAGATTGCCCGCGCGCTGCTGCAGACCGAGAGTGCCGTCGGTCAGCGAATCACGCGGGCCAAGAACAAGGTTCGGCACGCCAACATCCCGCTGCGGGTCCCGCCCGCGGAGTTGCTGCCCGAACGCACCCCGCATGTGCTGAGCTGCATCTACTCGGTTTTCACGGAGGGCTACTGGTCGACGGCCGGCCCGTCGGCGATTCGCGACGAACTGTGCGACGAGGGTGTCCGGCTGGGCGGGGAGCTGTGTGCGCTGATGCCGCAGGAGCCGGAGTGCCACGCCTTGGCGGCCCTGATGCTGCTGCACGATTCGCGCCGGACGACGCGCGTCGACGACGCGGGAGGGCTGGTGCCGCTCGAGGAGCAGGACCGGCATCGCTGGGACCGGAGTCGGATCGACCGCGGCCTGCAGCGGTTGCGGCTGGCAGCGGGATCGACGGGCCCATATCTGCCGCAGGCGGTGATCGCGGCGGCACACGCTACCGCGCGGTCCTGGGAACAGACCGACTGGCGGACGATCTGCGCGGCCTATGACCGCTTGCAGGGGCTCGCCGATTCGCCGGTGGTGGCGGTCAACCGGGCCGTGGCGGTCGGGTTCCGCGATGGGCCCGACGCCGGATTGGCTGCCTTGGCGCAGGTGGCCGACGATCCGCGGTTGGCCCGGTCGAATCTGGTCCCGTCGGTGCGGGCGGATCTGCTACGCCGCGCCGGCCGGCGCGGCGAGGCTGTGGACTGGTATCGAATTGCCTTGGCGTCCAACGGTTCTGCGCCGAGCCATGCCTTCTTGCGCCGGCGTATTGCCGAGTGCGGTGGCTAGCCCCGGCGCCTGTGGCGCTGCTCGCAGCGCCTGTGGCGCTGCTCGCTACCCCAGCCAGATCGACGGTCGGGTCCGCTCGCAGCGCCTACGGCGCTGCTCGCTACCCCAGCCAGATCGACGGTCGGGTCCGCTCGCAGCGCCTACGGCGCTGCTCGCTACCCCAGCCAGATCGACGGTCGGGTCCGCTCGCAGCGCCTACGGCGCTGCTCGCTACCCCTCCGAAGCAAAGTTGCGGGTGATCGACGGGTCAACCGGGATACCCGGACCCGTGGTCGTCGACACCGTCACCTTCTTCAGGTACCGCCCCTTGGACGACGACGGCTTGTGGCGCAGCACCTCGTCGAGCGCAGCCCCGTAGTTCTCGGCAAGGGCCTTCTCGTCGAACGACGCTTTACCGATGACGAAGTGCAGGTTGGCCTGCTTGTCGACCCGGAAGTTGATCTTGCCGCCCTTGATGTCGGCGACGGCCTTGGCGACGTCGGGCGTGACGGTGCCGGTCTTGGGGTTGGGCATCAACCCGCGAGGGCCCAGCACCCGGGCGATCCGACCGACCTTGGCCATCTGGTCCGGGGTCGCGATCGCGGCGTCGAAGTCCAGGAAGCCGCCCTGGATCTTCTCGATCAGGTCGTCGCTGCCGACGATGTCCGCACCCGCGGCTTGCGCCTGTTCGGCCTTCTCGCCCACCGCGAACACCGCGACGCGGGCGGTCTTGCCGGTGCCGTGCGGCAGGTTGACCGTGCCGCGCACCATCTGGTCGGCCTTGCGCGGGTCGACGCCGAGGCGAATCGCCACCTCAACGGTCGCGTCCTGCTTGGTCGAGGAGGTCTCCTTGGCGAGCTTGGCCGCCTGCAACGGGGTGTAGAGGGTGTTGCGGTCCACCTTCTCGGCGGCGGCGCGGTATGCCTTGCTGGTCTTGCTCATTCGATATCCAATCTGGGTTGGGTCCGTGGTCAGCGGGCCGAAGCTGGCCCTCCCACGCTTTCGGGTTACTGCGGGAACTACTCGACGGTGATGCCCATCGACCGGGCGGTGCCGGCGATGATCTTGGCCGCAGCGTCGATGTCGTTGGCGTTGAGGTCGGTCTTCTTGGTCTCAGCGATCTCACGCACCTGGTCCCAGGTGACCTTGGCGACCTTGGTCTTGTGGGGTTCCGCCGAGCCCTTGCCCACGCCGGCGGCCTTGAGCAGCAGCTTGGCGGCGGGCGGGGTCTTCAGCGCGAAGGTGAAGCTGCGGTCCTCGTAGACCGTGATCTCCACCGGGATGACGTTGCCGCGCTGGGCTTCTGTCGCGGCGTTGTACGCCTTGCAGAATTCCATGATGTTGACGCCGTGCTGGCCGAGCGCGGGGCCGACGGGCGGTGCTGGGTTGGCTTGACCCGCCACGATCTGCAGCTTGATCAGCCCGACGACTTTCTTCTTCTTCGGGGCCATGAGTTGTCCTACGTTCCTTCCGTGATTTGGGTGCCCAGCGGGCTAGATTTTGGAGACCTGGCTGAAGGTCAGTTCCACCGGTGTTTCCCGGCCGAAGATGGAGACCAGCACCTTGAGCTTCTGCTGCTCGGCGTTGACCTCGTTGATCGTGGCCGGCAACGTCGCGAACGGGCCGTCCATCACCGTTACCGATTCGCCGACCTCGTAGTCGACCTCGACAACCGGGCGTTCCAGCCCACCCGTCTCGGCCGCGGCGGCGGTGCTGGCCGCGCCTTTGGCGACCTTCTTGGCCGATCCCGGCGGCAGCAGGAATTTCACCACGTCGTCGAGCGCCAGCGCCGACGGGCGGGAGGTCGCGCCGACGAACCCGGTCACTCCGGGCGTGTTACGCACGGCTGCCCAGGAGTCGTCGGTCAGATCCATCCGCACCAGGATGTAGCCGGGCAGCACCTTGCGATTGACCTGCTTGCGCTGGCCGTTCTTGATCTCGGTGACCTCTTCGGTGGGCACCTCCACCTGGAAGATGTAGTCGCCGACGTCGAGGTTCTGCACACGGGTCTCGAGGTTGGCTTTCACCTTGTTCTCGTATCCCGCGTAGGAGTGGATGACGTACCAGTCTCCTGGCTTGGCGCGAAGTTCTGCCTTGAGCGCGGCGGCCGGGTCGATGTCTTCAGCCGGGGCGGCGCCTGCGTCTTCAGCCGGGGCGCCTGCGTCCTGGGCCTCCTGCAGGTCGACCGCTTCACCCGCGGACGTGTCACCGTCGAAGGTAGTCACGGTTTTCGGTCCTCTCTATTTCTGTCTCAGCCGAACACCAGCAGCACGAGCTTGCTCAGGCCCAGGTCCGCGCCGCCTACCAGCGCGACCATGAAGGCCAGGAAAACCAGCACCACCGATGTGTAAGTGAGCATCTGCTTGCGGTTGGGCCAGATCACCTTGCGCATCTCGGCTACAACCTGCTTGAGGTAGTTGTAGACGAAGACGAACGGGTTGACCGCACCCGACGAACCGGCCTTCTTGGACTTGCTGTCCTTGCCGGCCGACTTGGCTTTGGCCGAAGACGACTTCGCAGCGCCCTTCTTGTCTTTCTTGGCGTCCTTCGTGACGGAGACCTTGCCGGCCTTGGCGTCGGCGGACGTCTCCTCGTCTGACGAGGACTCGTCGTCGATCTCCACGCGCTGCCGGGACCGCTTGCCCGTCGGGCGTTGCGGCCTCGTTACCGCCTTGGTCACCACGGCCGTCCGACCGCCGTTGTCCTCGGTCTCACCGCCGTTGCTTGCGGCGTCGTCGGCAACGTCGCCTTCGTCGCTCACCGCATGCTCCTTCGTTCGCTAGCTGTTCCGCGCCCCCCGTGCCACTTTCGGTGGCCACACTTCCAGTGTCCACCATGGCACGGCACCACCATGGTCCGGCTCCTCCTCGGGCCTTTCAGCCTTCAGCAGGGGCGACAGGACTTGAACCTGCAACCTGCGGTTTTGGAGACCGCTGCTCTGCCAGTTGAGCTACGCCCCTTCGGCGGGCTTACATGACTCGCGCGCTCCCCGTGCGGTGAGGCGAACCGACGGACAGCGCGCTGGTAATGGGAAAACCCGAGGTCCGAGTGTACATCGACGCAGGACCCAGATACTAATTACGCGGTCCTGACTACCTGCCCGGTTTCCTTGTCCCACCTGAGCTGGATGGAATTGTCTCCTTCGTGACCCATCAGGGTGGTGAAGGCCTCCAGGACCAACTCACCGTCCTGGTTGTGGCAGAAGTTCTTGGTGACGACGATGTCGGCGCCGAAACGCTCGTCGACCGATTCGATGCGCAGGCTGCCATAGAGCTTGTCGCCTACCTTGATCTGCTTGTGGTAGACGAATTTCTGGTCGACCTGCACGATCTGCATGGTCTCGAAGCCCACGTCGACGTTGCGGAAGAAATCGTCCTGGATCAGTTTCGCCAGGATGGACACGAAGGTCAGGGGGGCGAGAATGGCGTCGTAGCCGATCTCGGCGGCGGCAGCTTCGTCGTAGTAGGCCTGATGATCGCACTTGACCGAGCGGGAAAATTGCCGAACCTGTTCGCGCCCCACCTCGAAATAGTCTGGATATTTCCAGGTCATCCCGCGAATATCGGTTTTGAGAGCCATCCCGCTACGCCAGCTTCGCCGAGGCGATGGCCCGGCCGAAGATCTTCTTGCCACCGGTGGTGGCCGTCAGCGCAATGGTCACCGACTTGCTTTCCGGGTCGACGGACTTCACCCGACCGCTGAACACCAGCTCGGCGCCTTTGCCGTCGTTGGGCACCGGGACGATGGCGGTGAACCGCACGTTGTACTCGGTCACCGCGCCCGGGTCGCCGACCCACGACGTGACGTAGCCGCCACCGATACCCATGGTCAGCATGCCGTGCGCGATCGCGGTGTCCAGCCCCACCAGCTTGGCGATCTCGTCGTCCCAGTGGATCGGGTTGAGGTCACCCGAGACACCGGCGTAGTTGACCAGATCTTGGCGGGTCAGCGGGTAGGTCCGCTCCGGGAGCTGGTCACCCACCTTTACCGAACTGAACTCACGCAGAGGCATCCGAAAATCCTTCTTCCCCATCTTCGCCGGCACGACCAGCCAGGGTCGTGTAGGTCTCTTGCACGATGTCACCAGCGTCGTTGGTGACGATGTTCTTGGTGACGATGATCTGGGTGCCGTGTGCCTCGCGTACCGAGTCCACATACACGTCGCAGTACAGCTTGTCGCCGGCCACGATCGGCCGCTCGAACTTGAGTACCTGGTCGATCTGGACGATCCGCTCGTCCGAGATCGCGATGTTCGCGTAGTCGAAGAACGCCGTCTGAGCTTTGTAACCGAACACGCAGATGAACGTCAGCGGTGCCGCCAGCCCTTTGTAGCCGAGTTCAGCCGCCGCATCCTCGTCGTAGAAGTAGGGTTCGTCGTTTTGGACAGCAGTGGCGTACTCGCGAATCTTCTCCCGCTCCACCACGTAATAGTCGGGGTAGCGGTAATGCATCCCGACTATGTCTTTGGACAACGCCACAGCTCTTGAACCTACCTAAAGTATTTCCCGGGAGATCTGAAACCGACTGCAGCGGCTGCTATCGAGTTTCGCGGTGTCCCTGGTGCTTGCCGCAATTCGGGCAGAACTTCTTGAGCTCCAGCCGGTCGGGGTCATTGCGGCGGTTCTTCTTGGTGATGTAGTTGCGGTGCTTGCACACTTCGCACGCCAGAGTGACCTTGGGGCGGACGTCGGTACTGGAAGCCATGACTCAATCTCTCTCGCGTCTGTCGTTCAGAACTGTCTAAATCCAATGTTGCCTTGTAGCGATGGCCGGACTCGAACCGGCGACCTAACGATTATGAGTCGTTCGCTCTAACCAACTGAGCTACACCGCCTCAGCGCCAACCCGAGGGTCGGGGCCGTCGCCTGCTCGGCGTCCGCCGAGCCCCCCTAACGGAATCGAACCGTTGACCTTTTCCTTACCATGGAAACGCTCTACCGACTGAGCTAAGGGGGCCGTTCGCCCGCGCCGACCAGTCCGGTCCCGGGCCTAAAAGAGGGTACAGCCTGGCGCGCAACGTCTCCAAACCACGGGGCGGTTGAGGTGACCGCACTCCGCAAACAGCAGTCAGCTCGCCGGTGTCGCGATGGGGTCGCGACGCCAGGCACTCAGGTCGCTGAACTCGTCGTACTCTTCGTCCTGCGGCTCGTGCTCGGGCTCGTCGGCTTCGTCCAGGAGAGCTTTCAGCGCCAGGAAGACGGCTTCGCGCGCGTCGGCCAGGTGGTACTTGCCTATGACCTGTTGAAGCAAAGAGTCTTCAACCACGATCTCGACCCTTTTCAGCATGTATCCATTTTACGAGCCCTGGCAAGGTCTGCCCTGGTCGAAGGCCGCATTGGGGTTACTTCGGCCAACCCATACTCTGATGGGATGCCTGACACCGATCGACTGTATTTCCGTCAATTGCTTTCCGGCCGTGATTTCGCCACCGGCGACCCGATCGCGACGCAGATGCGCAACTTCGCTTACCTGATCGGCGATCGGCAAACGGGCGACTGTGTGGTGGTCGATCCGGCGTACGCCGCCGGCGATCTGGTCGACGCGCTCGAGGCCGACGGCATGCACTTGTCGGGAGTGCTGGTCACCCATCACCACCCGGACCATGTCGGCGGATCGATGATGGGTTTCGAGCTCAAAGGCCTGGCTGAGCTGCTCGACCGGGCGAGCGTGCCGGTACACGTCAATACCCATGAGGCGCTGTGGGTGTCCCGGGTAACCGGGATCCCGTTGAGCGACCTGACCACCCACGAGCACCGGGACAAGGTCAGCATCGGAGACATCGAGATCGAGTTGCTGCACACCCCGGGGCACACGCCGGGCAGCCAGTGCTTCCTGCTGGACGGACGATTGGTGGCCGGCGACACGCTGTTCCTGGAAGGGTGCGGGCGCACCGACTTCCCCGGTGGCGACTCCGACGAGATGTTCCGCAGCCTGCAGCAGCTGGCGGCGTTGCCGGGCGACCCGACGGTGTTTCCCGGGCACTGGTATGCGCCTGAGCCCAATGCCTCACTCTCGGAGGTCAAACGCACAAATTATGTGTACCGGCCCGCTAACCTCGACCAGTGGCGAATGATGATGGGCGGCTGATAGTCGTTTTTCGGGCGAACACGAATGGCCATTCTGGGCACGATCGATAGGTCCGGCAGCAATACACAGCTAGTCCTTCTACGATCATCGAAGCTACATTCCCGAGCGGAGGGCGGATTCGATGGGTTGGGTCCAAGGAAGCTGGCAAGGGATCGCCAACGCCGAGTCCAGCACCTGGTTGGCGTGGGCCGCATGGGCGGCACTCGCGTTGGGGGTCGTCGCGCTGATCTTCACCTACCGCCAGCTGCAGCGGAACCGCGCGCTGGCCGCGGAGAAGACGCGCCCGTACGTCGCCATGCTGATGGAACCGCACGTGGCGGACTGGCACGTCATCGAGCTGGTGGTGCGCAATTTCGGTCGCACCGCGGCGTATGATATCCGGTTCAACTTCCCCAATCCCCCGACCGTCGCCGAATACGAAAACGCTTCCGACGGTTACGCCGACGTCGTCGAACTGCAGTTGCCGCGGGAATTGCCGATGCTGGCGCCGGGCCAGGAGTGGCGAATGGTGTGGGATTCGGCGCTCGACCGGGCCGAGATCGGACACGGGGTCGAGTCCCGCTTCGAGGGCACCGTCAGTTACTACGACCGGCCGCAGCGGCCGCGGGGCTGGAAGTTCTGGCAGCGGGAGCGACAGCCGCTGGAGACCAAGGTGGTGCTGGACTGGGACGCGCTGCCGCCCGTGCAGCGCATCGAATTGATGACGACGCACGACCTGGCCAAGCGGGAGAAGCAGAAGCTCGAGCTGCTGCGCAGCGTGCTCACCTATTTCCACTACGCGAGCAAGGAAACGCGCCCCGAGGTGTTCCGCGGCGAGATCGACCGCATCAACCGGGCGGTGCAGGAAACCCAGGACAGGTGGCGCACGCGGCAGCTGGACGAGCCGACCGACGTCAGCCTGCGCTGGGGTGACGCCGAGAATGAGCTGGGTAAGCATCACAGCCAACGCGTGTAGCACCGTCGACGCGACACAATCGAACACCGAAGGAGAGACTCGATGAGCGGTCCGGTCGTTTACACCCACGACGAGGCCATTGGGGTCATCCGGATGGACGACGGCAAGGTCAACGCGCTGGGGCCGACCATGCAGCAGGCCCTCAACGACGCGATCGACCAGGCTGACCGCGACGAGGTCGGCGCGTTGGTGATCACCGGGAACGAGCGGGTGTTCAGTGGCGGATTCGACCTGAAGATCCTCACGTCCGGGGATCTGCAGCCGGCGATCGACATGCTGCGCGGCGGCTTCGAGTTGTCCTACCGGCTGTTGACCTACCCCAAGCCGGTGGTGATGGCCTGCACCGGTCCGGCGATCGCGATGGGCGCGTTTCTGCTGTGCTCGGGCGACCACCGGATCGCCGCCCACGCGTCCAACATTCAGGCCAACGAGGTCGCGATCGGCATGGTGATCCCGTGGGCCGCAATGGAAATCATGAAGCTGCGGCTGACTCCGTCGGCCTACCAGCAGGCCGCCGGCCTGGCAAAGACTTTCTTCGGTGAGACGGCGCTGGCCGCGGGCTTCATCGACGAGATGGCGCTGCCCGACCGGGTGGTCGCCCGCGCCGAGGAGTCCGCGCACGAATTCGCCCGTCTCAAGCAGGCCGCGCACGCCGCGACGAAGTTGCGGGCCCGCGCGGATGCCCTCAAGGCGATCCGCGCCGGCATCGACGGCATCGAGAAGGAGTTCGGCCGGTAACCGGGGCTACTGGTATTGGCGGTACCGCTCGAGGTACTCAACCCAATTCCACGTCGACAGGAATGTTTGGGCCGCCGCGTAACCCTTGTCGTACAAGGCCTCGGCGTCGTTGCGGGTGATGCCGAAGTCCAGGAAGTTGACCGCCGTCGAGTCGACCCTGATCGCGCGGGCCTTGACCCAGGGCTGGTTGAGATAGGTCTGATCGTGTCCGACGATCAGGGTGGTGATCAGTTGTTCGAGCAGTATTGACGGCGGGCCCAGCAGGCGCAGCGCGCCGATGCCGGGGATCACCTGTTCGTTGTCGCCGGGCAGTTCCGGCACCACGGTGATGCCGAAGGTGGGCCAGCGCGGCGGCTTGCAGTCGGGCCGGTCGAAGGTGTCGATCGGAAAATTCGACAGCACACCGCCGTCCACCAGGGTGGAGGTGAGTCCGGTGTTGCTGGTCAGGGTGACGGGCCGGAAGAAGAACGGTATCGACATGGAGGCGCGGACCGCGTCGGCAACGAATTGTTCGTCGGGATCCAGACCGTAGAGCCGTTGGTAGTCCCAGGGCAGCCGCGCGAGTTGACCGGTGGTGATGTCGGTGACCGTGACCGCCAACCGGTAGCGTCGCTCGACACTGATCTGCCGGTCGGTCAGGGCCAGGTCACCGAATGTCGTCACGCCCAGGTTCTTCAGTTCACTGCGGATCCATTGGTGGGCGAAATCGCCTCGATATAAACCGTTTTCGCGTAGCAGTCCCCATGCCGAGCCGACCAGCGGTAGCTGACCGACGGGTCCGCTGTCCCGGAATTTGTCGTAGGGCAGGGTGAGCGCGATCTCTTTGATCTGGTCGGTGGTGAGCTGGTTGCCGTTGGCTGCGGCTGCCAGAATCGACCCGACCAGTGATCCGGCGGAGACGCCGGAAACCCGTTTGAGCGTGTACCCCGCGTCCAGGACGGCGACGGCGGCGCCGACCAGACCGACGCCCTTGACGCCGCCGCCGGAGAGCACCAGGTCGACGGGTTTGCGGCGCGCCGGCTTCGAATTCTGTGCTTTGGTATCAGGAATACCGTCGAGACTAGCCATCGGCTGGGGCCGAGTCACCGCTGCGGGCAGATCCTCTGGCGATCTCCGATTCGGGGGATAGTTAGTGTTGCCTGGTGGATATCAACGGAATCAGTGCAATCGTCACCGGTGGGGCCTCGGGAATCGGTGCGGCCACCGCTCGGCAACTGGCTGCCCGGGGCGCCCGGGTCGTCGTCGCCGATCTGCAGGAGGAGCGCGGCAAGGAGCTCGCTCACGAGATCGGCGGCGCCTTCGTCACCGTCGACGTCACCAAGACCGAGCAGATCGAGGATGCGGTGAACACCGCGGTCGACCTGGGCCCGTTGCGTGCTCTGGTCAATTCGGCGGGCATCGGCTGGGCGCAGCGAACCATCGGCAAGGACGGCGAGTTCGCCTCGGCGCACAACCTGGATGCCTACAAGAAGGTGTTGGCGATCAACCTGGTCGGCACGTTCGACTGCATCCGCTTGGCGGCAACGGCCATGAGCCGGCTGGAACCCAGCGCGACCGGTGAGCGCGGGGCGATCGTCAACATGACCAGTGTCGCCGCCTTCGACGGCCAGATCGGCCAGGCCGCGTATTCGTCGTCCAAGGGCGGCGTGGTCGGGCTGACACTGCCGGTGGCCCGCGACCTGGCCGCGGTCGGGATCCGGGTCAACACGGTGGCTCCCGGTCTGATCGACACCCCGATCTACGGCGAAGGCGAAGCTTCCGAGGCGTTCAAGGCGAAGCTGGGCGAGTCGGTGCTGTTCCCGCACCGGTTGGGCAAGCCCGACGAACTGGCTTCGATGGTTCTCGAGTTGCTCAGCAACTCCTACATGAACGCCGAGGTCGTCCGGGTGGACGGTGGAATCCGGATGCCCCCCAAGTAACCCTGAGTGCGGTTACGCTGGCGGCTCACTGATGGGCCGAAGTCCATTGGTAGGGAAGGAATTTCCCGTCGAAGGTCACCACGACGCGGTCCCCCGACGGGTGTGGCTTCTTCTGTAGGTCGATGCTGAAGTTGATGGCACTCATGATGCCGTCGCCGAACTGCTCGTGGATAACTTCCTTGAGCGCGCCGCCGTAGACCTGCAGCGCCTCGTAGAAGCGGTAGATGGTCGGGTCGGTGGGCACCGCGGTCGGCAGTCCGCCACGCATCGGGGTCGCCGCCAATATCGGCACGGTGGATTCGTCCAGCCCCAGCAGGTCGACCAGGATCTTGCCCTGTTCGGCGGGTATCGGGTGCTGGCCCAGCAGCGCCGACGTCGTCCACAGCAGCGGCCGATCGATGGCGTCGGCCAGCTGCTGCCAGCTCAGACCCCTGGTCAACCGGGCGACGACGATCTGTTCGGTGATCTCGTGTCTGTTCACGTCCCCCAGCATGCCGTGATCCGGCGTGAGTCGACGCACCGCAGCCCCCGATCGGAAGCCGAGCATGACGGCGACGTGTCGGCCCCACGGACTATGGTGGCCCGCGATGGCGCTTCATCTACACCGTGCCGAACGGACCGATCTGCTTGCCGACGGTCTGGGCGCCCTGTTGGCCGAGCCGCTGGCGGACCCCTTTGCCCTGGAGCTGGTCCTGGTGCCGGCCCGCGGGGTCGAGCGCTGGTTGAGTCAGCGGCTGTCCCACCGATTGGGGCGCAAGCCGGATCGTGGCGACGGTGTGTGCGCCGGCGTGTCGTTCCGCAGCCCGGCGTCGCTGATCGCCGAGGTCACCGGAACCGTGGACGACGATCCGTGGTCGCCCGAGGCCATGACGTGGCCGCTGTTGGAGGTGATCGACTGTTCACTGGACGAGCCGTGGTGTGCCTCGCTGGCAAAACATTTGGGGCACTTCGAAATTGGAGACGAAGCCGAACTGCGTCGGGGACGACGTTACGCGGTGGCGCGTCGGCTGGCCGGGCTGTTCGCCTCCTACGCTCGGCAACGCCCCGGTTTGCTGGTCGACTGGCTGGACGGCAACGGCGGCAACCTCGACGAGGATCTGGCCTGGCAGCCCGAATTGTGGCGCGCGCTGGTCGCCCGGGTCCCCGCGGATCCACCGCACGTCCGGCACGAAAAGACGCTCACCCGTTTGCACGCCGGCCGCGCGGAGCTACCGCCCAGGTTGTCCCTGTTCGGGCATACCCGGTTGGCCGGTACCGACGTAGAACTGCTCGAGGCGGTGGCCACCCACCACGAGCTGCACTTGTGGCTGCCGCATCCCAGCGACGCGCTGTGGCAGGCGCTGGCCGGCAGTCACGGTGTCCTGCCGCGCCGGGAGGACACCAGTCACCGCGAGGTCGGGCATCCGCTGTTGGCCACGCTGGGCAGGGATCTGCGCGAGCTGCAACGTAGCCTGCCCGCTCATCCCGCGACCGACGAGGCACTCGCCGGCGCCGAGAGACCCGACACCCTGCTCGGCTGGCTGCAGTCCGACCTGACCGCCAACGCTGTTCGGCCCCAGGGACGCACACTTGCGCCGAACGACCGCTCGGTCCAGGTGCACAGCTGTCACGGCCCGGCCCGCCAGATCGACGTGCTGCGCGAGGTGCTGCTCGGCCTGCTCGCCGACGACCCCACCCTGGAGCCGCGGGACATCCTGGTGATGTGCCCCGACATCGAGACCTATGCGCCGTTGATCGTGGCCGACTTCGGGCTCGGCGATGTGGTTCCGGGCGTCCATCCCGGCCACCGGCTGCGGGTGCGGCTCGCCGATCGTTCACTGCTGCAAACCAATCCGCTGCTGGGCGTGGCTTCCCAGCTGCTCGAGCTGGCGAACGGCCGGGTGACGGCGAGCGAGGTGCTCAACTTTGCCCAAGCCGCTCCGGTGCGAGCGCGCTTCGGGTTCGGCGACGACGACCTGGAGGGCATCACCCGCTGGGTGCGCCAGGCGAACATCCGGTGGGGTTTCGACAAGGAGCACCGCGCGCCGTTCGGGGTCGACTTCGTGCACAACACTTGGCGATTCGGGGTCGACCGCGTGCTGGCCGGGGTCGCACTGTCGGAGGCTTCGCATTCGTGGATCGATTCGACGCTGCCGCTCGACGATGTCGGCAGCAACCGGGTCGAACTGGTGGGCCAGTTCGCCGAGTTCGTCGACCGGTTGCGGCGTGCGGTCGATTCCCTCACCGGGATCCGCGCGCTGCGGGAGTGGTTGACCGCGTTGACCGACGGCGTCGCCCTGTTGACGGCGATCGACGATGCCGATGCGTGGCAGACCAGCCAGCTGCAGCGCGAGTTCGGCGACGTGCTCCGTACCGCGGGAGACCGATCGCAGACGCCGCTGCGGCTGACCGACGTGCGCGCACTGCTGCAACGCCACCTCGCCGGGCGTCCCACTCGGGCGAACTTCCGTACCGGCACGCTGACCGTTTGCACCATGGTCCCGATGCGTTCGGTCCCACACCGGGTGATCTGCCTGGTGGGTCTGGACGACGGCGTCTTCCCGCGCTTGGGTGTCGTCGACGGTGACGACGTGCTGGCCCGCCGCCCGCTGACCGGTGAGCGCGACATCCGTTCCGAGGACCGGCAACTGCTGCTCGACGCCGTCGGGGCGGCCACCGACCATCTGGTCATCACCTACACCGGCGCGAACGAGTATTCGGGTCAACGTCGGCCACCCGCGGTCCCGCTGGCCGAGTTGCTCGACACCCTGGACAACACGACCGAGCAACACGTTCGTTCCCGGATAGTCACCGAACATCCGTTGCAGCCCTTCGATATTCGTAACGTCGAGCGTGGCCGACTGGTCCCGGGGGTGCCGTTCAGCTTCGATCCGACCGTCTTGCGCGCGGCCCGGTCGGCCAGCGGTGTGCGCGCCGAGCAACCGAAGTTCATCTGCGGGCCGCTGCCGCCCCCACCGATCGACGACATCGCACTCGCAGACCTGGTCTCGTTCTTCAAAGATCCGGTGAAGGGGTTCTTCCGGGCGCTGGAGTACACGTTGCCGTGGGACGTCGACGGCGTCGCGGACGCCATGCCGGTGGAGATCGACGCGCTGGAGGCGTGGACCGTCGGTGATCGGATGCTCAACGACATCCTGGCCGGCATGGCTCCCGACCAGGCCCGGCACGCGGAGTGGCGGCGCGGGACGCTGCCACCCGGCCGGCTCGGCTGGCGCAAGGTGACCGAGATCCGCGACCAGGCCGCCCTGCTCGCGGACGCGGCGCGGCAGCACCGGCACGTCGACGCGGCCGCCTACGACGTCGACATCGACCTCGGCGGTCGACGGTTGACGGGCACGGTGCCGCATGTGTTCGGCGACCGGTTGGTGTCGGTGACGTACTCCAAGCTCGACGGCAAGCATCTGCTGCAATCGTGGATCCCGTTGTTGGCGTTGTTCGCCCAGTTCCCCGGGCGTGACTGGTCGGCCGTCTGCATCGGCCGGCCGAAGCGGGGGCACTACTGCGCGCGAGGAGTGCCTCGGACAACCACCGCAGCCCGCCGCCGATCTGTTGCGTGACCTGGTGGCCATCTACGACGCCGGACGCCGGGAGCCGATTCCGTTGCCCGTCAAGACTTCCTACGCGTGGGCGGTGGCCCGCTATGCCGGTGAGGACCCGATTACCAAGGCCCGGTACCGGTGGAAATCCGACCGGTACCCCGGCGAGGACGACGAGCCGGCTCACGTGCGAGCCTGGGGACGGCACGCCCCGCTGACTGATCTGATGCAGCCGCTGCGCCCCGGCGAGGAATACGAGGGAGAAGACAATCGCCTGGGCGCCTACGCCGCTCGACTCTGGCTGCCGATGCTGCGGGCCGAAGTGCACGCGGAACGGAGCCACCGCTGATGCAACCGTTCGACCTGCTCGGCCCGCTGCCCGGCGCGCGCTCCACCACGGTGCTGGAGGCCAGCGCCGGAACCGGTAAGACGTTCGCGTTGGCCGGCCTGGTGACCCGGTACGTCGCCGAGGGCCGGGCCACCCTGGATGAAATGTTGCTCATCACGTTCGGGCGGGCGGCCAGCCAGGAGCTCCGCGAACGGGTGCGATGCCAAATCGTGGATACGCTCAATGCTTTCGACGATCCGGGCGCGGTCGGCGACAACCAGCTGGTGGGCCGTCTCGTCGCGGGCACCGATTCCGAACGTGCGGGGCGCCGGCAACGCCTGCGGGATGCGTTGGCCGACTTCGACTCCGCGACCATCGCCACCATCCACCAGTTCTGCCAGTTGGTGCTGAAATCACTTGGTGTGGCCGGTGATACGGACGCCGGCGTCACTCTGGTTGAAGATCTCGACGAGTTGGTCACCGAGATCGTCGACGATCTGTACCTTGCGCATTTCGGGCAGCAGCGTGACGATCCGGTACTGGATTATCCCGAGGCGCTGCGGATCGCCCGCAAGGCGGTGAACAACCCGTCGACGCAGCTGCGGCCACTCGATCCGGCGCAGGGCTCCCCGGCCGCGGTGCGCGTGAATTTCGTCAAAAGCGTTCTCGCCGAGCTGGAAAGGCGCAAGCGAAAGCGCGGCATCCTGGGTTACGACGATCTGCTCATCCGGTTGGCCGACGCCCTCGACACCGACGATTCCCCGGCCCGGGTCCGCATGCATCAACGCTGGCCGATCGTGATGGTCGACGAGTTTCAGGACACCGACCCGGTGCAGTGGCAGGTGTTGCAGCGTGCGTTCAGCGGCCGGTCCACGCTGATCCTCATCGGTGACCCCAAGCAGGCCATCTACGCGTTTCGCGGCGGCGACATCGTGACCTACCTGCATGCCGCCGCGACCGCGGGCGACAAACGGACGCTGGCGATGAACTGGCGCAGCGACGCCGCGCTCGTCGACCGGCTGCAGGCGGTGCTGCTGGGTGCCGAACTCGGCGGCCCCGACATCGTCGTCCGCGACGTGACGGCCTGTCATCAGGGCCACCGCCTGGCCGGGGCGCCCCGCAACCATCCGTTCCGGCTTCGCGTTGTGAAACGAGAAACATTGGGCCGCAATGGACTTCAAAATCTTCCTATCGGCGAACTGCGGGAGCACATCGGTCGCGACCTCGCCGCGGACATCGGCGCGCTGCTGGCCGGCGGCGCCACGTTCGACGGCAAACCGCTGGGGGCCGGTCACGTCGCGGTGATCGTCGAGACGCACAAGGATGCCCGCGCCTGCCATCGCGCCCTTGCCGACGCCGGTATCCCCGCGGTGTACACCGGCGATTCGGATGTGTTCGCCTCAGCCGCCGCCGACGACTGGCTGGCGCTGCTGGAAGCCTTCGACCAACCGCACCGCCCCGGCATCGTGCGCGCCGCCGCGGCGACGATGTTCTTCGGCCACACCGCCGAGGACCTGGCAAGCGGCGGGGACGCGCTCACCGACCGCGTCGCCGACACCTTGCGCGGCTGGGCCGACCACGCCCGGCAGCGCGGCGTGGCGGCGATATTCGAGGCGGCGCAGATGGCCGGGATGAGCGATCGGGTGCTGTCCTGGCAGGGCGGCGAGCGACACATGACCGACCTGGCGCATTTGACGCAGCTACTGCAGGAAACCGCCCACCGCGAGCAGTATTCGCTGCCCGCGCTGCGGGATTGGCTGCGCGACCAGCGCGACGAGCGGGGTGGCGCCACCGAGCGCAACCGCAGGCTGGACAGCGACGCCGCGGCGGTGCAGATCATGACGGTGTGGGTGAGCAAGGGCCTGCAATATCCCGTCGTGTACCTGCCGTTCGCGTTCAATCGCAACATCCAGGAACGCGATCTGGTGCTGTTCCACGACGGGGATGTGCGTTGCCTGCATGTCGGTGGCAAGGACAGTCCGGATTTCGCCGCGGTGGAACAGCTGGGTTGTCAAGAGGCGGCCAGCGACGACAGCCGGCTTACGTACGTCGCGCTGACGCGGGCCCAGTCACAGGTGGTGGCCTGGTGGTCGCCAGCACACGACGAACCCAACGGCGGCCTGTCCCGGCTGCTGCGGGGCCGGCGCCCCGGGGATTCCGTGGTGCCCGACCGCTGCACGCCCGCCAAGATCAGCGACGAGGAAGCGTGGTTGCGACTGCGGGAGTGGGAAGACGCCAGTGGTCCGGTCATCGAGGAATCGGTGATCGGCCCGTCGCCCGGCGTTCCGGACCGCATGGCGCCGTCGGACCTGGACATTCGGCACTTCCATCGGCCCATCGACACCGCATGGCGGCGCACGTCCTACTCGGGGCTGATCCGGGTCTCGGAGCGGCCGGGGGTGTCCGTCGGCGTGAGCAGCGAGCCTGAGGTGGCCGAGCTGGACGACGAAGTCGGCGACATTCCGTTGACCAGGCCGGCAGCCACATCCGCGGTGCCCTCGCCGATGGCCGCACTGCCGACCGGCGCGAAGTTCGGTTCGTTGGTCCACGCGGTGCTGGAGACGGCCGATCCGTTCGCCGCCGATCTCGCCGCTGAGCTCGAAGCGCAGATCCGGGTGCATTCGGTCTGGTGGCCGGTGGACACGCCTGCCGCGGAACTGGCCGCCGCTCTGGTCACGATGCACGACACTCCCCTGGGCCCGCTGGCCGCGGGGGTGACGCTACGGCAGATCGGTCTGCCGGACCGGCTGCGCGAGTTGGACTTCGAGTTTCCCCTGGCCGGCGGTGACGTCCGCGCGGGCGCGGCCGATGTTCGGCTGTCCGATGTCGGTTTGTTGTTGCGCTCGCACCTACCCGCCGATGACCCGTTGGCCTGCTATGCCGACAGGTTGGCCGGCGAACCGCTGGGCGACCAATCGTTGCGCGGGTATCTCAGTGGTTCGGTCGACGCGGTGTTGCGGATTCCCGACGGCACCGAACACCGGTATCTGGTGGTCGACTACAAGACCAACTGGCTCGGCGATGCGGACCGGTCCTCGCTGACGGCGGCCGATTACACCCGACCGCGACTGGTCGAGGCGATGCTGCATTCGGACTATCCGCTGCAAGCATTGCTGTATAGCGTTGTGCTGCACCGCTTTCTACGCTGGCGCGTGCCCGACTACGATCCGGCCCGTCACCTGGGCGGGGTGCTGTATCTGTTCTTGCGCGGCATGTGCGGACCGGACACCCCGGTGGTGGACGGGCATCCGGCCGGGGTGTTCAGTTGGGCGCCGCCGGCGGCGCTGGTGACGTCGATTTCTGATTTGCTCGACGCCGGCAGGGCTGCGGCATGACGGTGGAGATCGTCGACCCGGCCGACTGGCGGCAGGCCGTGGGGGCTGCCGGGATTTTGCGGACCTTCAACGAGGCCGGCGTGATCGAATCGGCGGACGTCCATGTCGCGCAGCGGCTTTCGGAGATGTCGGGCGAATCGGATCCGTCGGTTTCGCTGGCGGTGGCCTTGGTGGTGCGCGCGTTGCGGGGCGGCTCGGTCTGCCTGGACCTGCGCATGGTGGAGGCACAGGTCGGTGTGCCGAGGTTGCCGTGGCCGGATCCCGACGAGTGGCTGGCCGCCGTCCTGGCCAGCCCGCTGGCCGGATCCCCGCCCGTGCTGCGGGTTTACGACGGCCGCCTGCTGTACCTGGACCGGTATTGGCGGGAGGAACAACAGGTCGCCGACGATTTCGTAGCCTTGTTGTCAAACCGCGCCTTGTTGTCGAACCGCGCGGCGGGGCAGATATCCGGGCTCGACCGGCTGTTCCCCCACGACTACGAAGAACAGCGGGCGGCCGCGAACACCGCACTGCGCCAAGGCTTGACGGTGCTCACCGGCGGGCCGGGCACCGGCAAGACCAGCACGGTGGCACGGTTGTTGGCGCTGTTCGCCGAGCAGCAGGAGCTGGCCGGCGGGCCGCGGTTGCGCATCGCATTGTCGGCGCCCACGGGCAAGGCCGCGGCTCGGCTCAACGAGGCGGTACAGTTGGAGATCGGTGAGCTCAGTGAGGTTGACCAGCAACGGGTTTCGGGTCTGCGCGCCACCACACTGCACCGGTTGTTGGGCAGTCGGCCGGATTCCTCGTCGCGGTTTCGCCATCACCGCGCCAACCGTTTGCCGCACGACGTCATCGTGGTCGACGAGTGTTCGATGGTGTCGCTGACCATGATGGCCCGGCTGCTCGAGTCGGTGCGCCCCCAGACGCGTCTGCTGCTGGTCGGCGACCCGGACCAGTTGGCATCGGTGGAGGCCGGCGCTGTGCTGGCCGACCTGGTGGACGGCTTGGGCCCGCAGGACGAGGCACTGGCGGTGTTGAAGACCTCCCATCGCTTCGGTGAGTCGATCGGTGCGCTGGCGTTGGCGATCCGCGACGGTGACGCCGACCTGGCGGTCGAAGTGTTGCGGGCCGGCGGGGATCACGTCGAGTGGATCGACACCGCCGAGCCCACCGATGAGCTGCGTAAGGTACTTGTCCCGCACGCGCTTCGGTTGCGTGCGGCAGCGGTGCTGGGTGATGCGACGGCCGCGCTGGCGACCCTCGACGAGCATCGTCTGTTGTGTGCGCACCGCCGCGGTCCGCACGGTATCCAATATTGGAACCGACAGGTCGAGCGCTGGCTGGCCGAGGCTACCGGCGAGCCGATCTGGTCGTCCTGGTACGTCGGCAGACCGGTGCTTGTCACCACCAACGACTATGGGCTGGGCGTCTACAACGGCGACGCCGGGGTGACTGTCCTGGACGCGGAGCACGAAGGTGCGCTTCGCGTCGTCATCGCCGGCACCGACGGCTTGCTCGGGTTCGCCTCCAGCCGGCTGTCCGATGTCGAGACCATGCACGCGATGACGATCCACAAGAGCCAGGGCAGCCAGGCCGACGACGTCACTGTGCTGATGCCGCCGGAGGATTCGCGGCTGCTGACGCGTGAGCTGTTCTACACCGCGGTCACCCGGGCCAAGAAGAAGGTCCGAGTAGTCGGTTCCGAGAGCACGGTGCGCGCCGCCGTCGGCCGACGGGCGATCCGGGCCAGCGGGCTTGCGCATCGGCTGCACGCCACTCGGGCGATTTAGCCGGGCGCGACGGGAACGAGCACGGCGACGTCGCTGTGCAGGGCCGCCAGCCCGCTATCCAGAGTTGCCAACTGCCCGTTGTCTTTTCGCGCGAGCTGCAACTCGAAGTTTCGACTGCCTCGAGTGTCGCGCCGAGTTCTGACACGAGAGGGCGCCGAGCCTGGGTCGCAGGCACCGGAAACCCTAGGATTGTGGATGAAGAGGTGACTGTGGGCGATGGACGAGAATCGTTTGGATCCGCTGCTACTGGGGCAGCGCGTCGTGGCGATCCTGGAGACCGGGTTGCGCACCGCGACCTACAAACTGGCGACCCTGACCGCGCTCATCGACTTCTGCATCGAGAATCTGCCGCCGGCACCCGAGGACAGGTTGACGGTCCCGATTCCCGATCTGGCCCACCGGGTGTTGGAGATCTACTGGCGCCAGGTGCGCCCCTTCGACGGACATGAATTGCAGCAGTCCACCCAACCCAAAGCCCGGATCCTGCACACCGTCAACCAGTTACGTATAGCGTCCGCTGTCGGAAACAGTGGACGCTCGCTGGACGTGGCGATGATCCGCGTGCCGGAGGTATATCGGCGTGCACTTGACGAGATTGCGCTGTGCCTGGCGCAGCAGCCGCTGCACCGGCTGCAACGGCTGCCCGGGTCGGCGCAAAGCGATCCGTTTCTGTACGACGACTCGTTCCTGCACGATCACGTTTCCCGGTCGTCGCTGCGCGCCCACGGGGACGCCATCGTGCTGCACCCAGGGGTGGCGCACGGCCTGGCACGGCTGTCCGGACTGCTCAAACCCGCGCTGGAAATCATGTGGGTCGACGACGTCCGCCGGATGAACAGGTTTCTCGACGCCGAGGTGCCCGACGTCGCGGGACATCTCTTCGGCAGGGAGCGTACCGCCTTGGCCATTGTCCGGGATCCACTGAAAGAAGCTTTCGGCGCGCACTGCTTCTACTGCAATACGCATTTACCGACCAACAACCCGATCGACCATGTGCTCCCCTGGTCGTTGGTCGGAATCGACGGCTAAGCCAACCTGGTGCTGGCGTGCGGCAGATGCAACAGCGACAAGAGCGGTGCGCTGCCCGCCGTGGACATCGTCGACCGGGTCTTGGAGCGCGACCCAAATCTGTTGGAGCAGATTGCCAATGACATCCAGTGGCCAACTCAGCGGCCCCGGGTCATCGCGGCCGCGCGCGGCATTTACCGTGGGCAGCCGGCGGGCGTGCCCACGTGGGCCGGATATCGCGCGAGCACCCGACTGGATATCAGCGTCCCACCCTGGTGGATCGAAGCCGGCCCTGATCGTTTCTAGGCGACCGCAGCACGCGCTGCCATGTATACCTCGGTGGGCATCGGGCAACGCAGTCGCCAGGTGATCGCCATGGGCCGTTCGCCCTCGTGCGACACGTAGTCAGCGGGACCGAGGAAGACATACGGGGCGGCCCCGAATGCGTTTCCCTTCGTTTCGCGCACGAACAGCAAGATGTGGGAGCCACGTTCACGGTGATTGATGTAACGCTGCCCGGTCGGCGACGCCGAAGTGGTGGTGGACTGCGATTCCCAGTGAAATAGCTGCTGGTTCAGCGCGAAGTCGCGGTACATCGTCGTCGGAGAATAATCCGTTTCACTCTTCTTCAACGTGATCAGGAATGCATCGGTGCGCGCCGATTCACACCAGGCGACACCCTCGCGCATGGTGCTCGGGGTGCGACGCAGTGACGCGAACCCGAGCGCGGCGAGTATCTCCTCTCGGGAGTAGCTGGCATGCACGGCCAGTGGCACTCGGTCGAGTTCGGGAACGAACTGGCCTAACGGGTATGTGCTGCGGTGCGCACCATCGAAGGCGATGTCGATCACTTGGCGCATCTCATCGGCGACCGGCTCCTGCCGCAGCGCAGCGAGACCTGCTGCGGCGCTTGGAAAGCCACCGCCGTCGGGAAATAGCGAGAAGAACAGCATCTCCGCCAAACGCTCTTCCGCGGGACTCGGCGTCTCACCGCCTAACATCGCCTGATAGGCAGCGCGGCGTCGCCTGTCGTCGACGTGGGCAACGGCTCGCACCCGTTTGACCAGGACGCGCTCCTGTGGACCTGGCGCGGCTACCGGCTTGCCGGCTTCGCGGCACAACGTCGTCCATGAGCGTCCCGGTCGCAGCAGATCCTCGAGACTGCGTCCGTACTCGTCCAGGTAGGAAGACAGTTCGCCGTTGGGATGAGAGCGGATCTCGGACACCAACGCGGCGGAGCGCGGTGCGAGTTGCTGACGAATGTTTTCCAGCACCAGATTCTGCGCCACCGGGTCGAGCACGATCTGGCTACCTGACGGCAAGAACGGAAACCCGTTCTGTATCTGGCGTTCCAAAGCTTTTCGCCCCAACCCGGTCAGCGCACGGAACCGCTGATCGAAACGGAACTCCCGGCGTTGGTTACCGACGAAATCCAGCGCGGTGAGCACCGTCTTACCCGGCGTCAACCGCAAACCACGGCCCAATTGCTGAAGGAAGACCGTGGCACTCTCGGTCGGCCGGAGGAACAGCACGGTATCGACCTCGGGAATGTCCAGTCCTTCGTTGAACAGATCAACAGCGAACAGCACGTTGATCTCCCGATTGCGCAGGTCGGTCAGCGCCGCCCGGCGTTCGGCAGGCCCGGTCTGCGCCCACACCGCCCGGGCCTTGATCCCCGCTGCGAGAAAACGTTGCGTCATGTAGCGCGCGTGGTCGACGCTCACACAGAAACCCAGCGCCCGCATGGCCGCCACGTCGGACACCTTGTCGCGCAACTCCTTGAGCACGACGCGGGTCCGCGCGTCGTTGCCGGTGTAGAGATTGCTCAACGCATCCAGGTCGTAGCCGCCGCGCTTCCATTGCAGGTCTGCCAGATCCGTACCGTCGTGGATCCCGAAGTAATGGAACGGGCAGAGCAAGTTCTGCTCCAGCGCCTCCCAGAGTCGCAGCTCGGCGGCCACCCGCCCGTCGAAGAATTCGCGTACGTCTACGCCGTCGCCGCGCTCAGGGGTAGCCGTTAGACCGAGTAGTTCCAACGGTTTCACATGATCGAGCAGACGCCGGTACGAGGATGCCTCGGCATGGTGGAACTCGTCGACGACGACGACGTCGAAATGTTCTGGTTCCAGCTTGGCAAGCCGTTCGGCGGACAGTGATTGGATGCTGGCGAACACTTGACGCCATCGCACCGGGACCTGGCCGTCGACGAGCAGCTCACCGAAGGTGGGATCTGTCAGTACCTCCTGATAAATGCGACGCGCTTGCGTCAGGATCTCCTTGCGGTGCGCGACGAACAGCAACTTCAGGTCGCGACCGTGCACGTCTCGAGCGAGCCGCCGGTAGTCCAGCGCAGCAACCACGGTCTTCCCGGTTCCGGTGGCCGCGACGATCAGATTGCGGTGACGATCATGCAGAACCCGTTCTGCGTCAAGCTCCTCCAGCATTTCGGCCTGAAAGGGTTTGGGCTGTACATCCAGGCCGGACAGCGTGACGGTCAGCCGGTCGCGCGATTGCGCCCCGGAGGCGACGTCAAGCGCACGCCGCAACTTCTCGCCATCGGCGGACGGCTGATAATGGACGAATTCCGAGTTCTCCCAATATGATTCGAAGGTAGCGCGAAACTTTTCCAGCAAGTGCGGCGTCGCAATCGCCGACAGCCGCACATTCCACTCCAACCCGTCCACCAACGCCGCGTGCGACAGATTGCTCGAGCCCACGTACGCGGTGTCGAATCCGGTGTTTCGCCGCAGTAGCCAGGCCTTGGCGTGCAAACGGGTCCGGTCCGTTTCGTAGTTGACGCGCACCTCGGCACCGAAGTCGTCAACCAGCGCATCCAAGGCTTTCGCGTCGGTAGCCCCCAGATAGGTTGTCGTGATCACCCGCACCGGCACGTTGCGGCGCCGCAGCTCGTTCAGTTGGTCCTCGAGTAGCCGCAACCCCTGCCATTTGACGAAGGCACACAACAGATCCACCCGATCAGCGCTGGCTAGTTCAGCCCGCAGCTCCGCGGCCAGCGTCGGCTCGTTGCGGGCGTTGGTCATCAGCGCGGCATCCGACAACGGAGTGACCGGACGCACCGGGCGGGACGCGCCGAGCTTGTGCGCCCGCACCACGGATTCGAGTCGGTCGATCCTGGCCGGGTCGTCTTGATGCAGCGTCTCGTCCAGCACCGCGGGATCCGAAAGCGCGGCCAAGATTTTGTCCACCAACCGGGCCCGCGCCTGCGCAGTCCTGGACGCGCGCAGCGAGCGCTCGATCAGCGGCGTCAGATGCCTGGTCAGCGTGAGCGGCTGCTCGGCGTCGTCGACCGGCCCGATATCGGGTTCGAGATCCGCACGCGCGGCCAGCGCCCGGCTCAGCCGCTCGGTCACCAGCGATTCATAGAGACCTTCCTCCACGCCGGCACCGTAACGCATCGAACCGACACATCACCGGACCACCGGTCGACTCGATCGGGGCTGTCGGACCCTGGTCCTAGCATTCGCACCATGCACAGCAATACACCTTCTCCCGGCTGGTACCCGGATCCGTCCGGCGTGCCCGGACAACGCTTTTTCGACGGCCGGCAGTGGACCTACCGTCAGCCGCCGCCCCCGCCCGCGCCGGCGATCATCATCAACAACAACGTCGGCACGCCACCGCCTGTGGTGCTCACCGGTGGTCCCAACCACGCCCTGCACCTGGTGTTGACGTTGCTGACCTGCGGCATGTGGCTACCCATCTGGCTGATCGTGGCGATCGCCAGCCCGTCCCGGCCCCGGGTCGCGGGCCAGTCGAACACCGGCCTGATCATCGCCGGCGTCTTCGGCGGCCTGTTCCTGCTGGGCGTGGCGGTGAGCCATCCCGCGGTGTTCCTCGGGGTGGTGGCGCTGGCGGGCCTGGGCTATCTCGGCTACCGGGCCTACGAACGCGCGCTCGACCGTCGTGCGGAGCAGGCCAGGATCGCGGCCCGCGCCGACGGCCAGCACCAAGCGTTCCTATCCGGTGAGCCGTGGGGAATCTATGGCCAGTACCCACCCGCGCCACCGCCTCCACGATGAACAGACGCGTTCTTTAGGCTGGCCACGGATGCTTGGCGGCGTCCAGCGACGGCAGTTTCCCGCGTCTCGACGAGGAGTCCCGGATGGAAACGCACGACCTCCGCATCTCGAACGTCCACGTCTTCGACAGCGTCGACGCCCGCATCACCGAACCTATGGACGTCACGGTCCGCGGCGGTCTGATCGCCGCGGTCACCCCGACTGCCGACAACGGAGCCGAAACATCAACCGGCCCAACGATCGACGGCACCGGCAAGACGCTACTGCCGGGCCTGATCGATGCGCACTGGCACGCCGCGTTCACCACCATCCCGGCGATCATGGCGCAGCTCAGCGAGATCGGCTATGTCTTCGCCAAAGCCGTCGTCAGCGCGGAGGAGACGCTGTTGCGTGGGTTCACTACCGTCCGCGATCTGGGCGGCCCGGTGTTCGGTATCAAGCAGGCCATCGACGAGGGCGCGATCCTGGGGCCGCGCATCTTTCCGGCCGGGGCCTTCATCTCGCAATCCGGCGGGCACGGCGACTTCCGGCTGCCCAACGAGGTGCCGCGCGGCATCTGCGGCCACCTGAGCTACACCGAGATCGTCGGTGCGGCGGTCATCGCCGACGGTGAGGCCGAAGTGCTGCGCGGCGCGCGAGAAGTGCTGCGCCGCGGTGCATCTCAGGTGAAGCTGATGGCCGGCGGCGGCGTCGCGTCGAGCTACGACCCGCTCGACGTCTCCCAGTTCACCCTCGCCGAAATGCGTGCGGCGGTGGAGGCCGCCGAGAACTGGGGAACCTACGTCACGGTGCACGCCTATACCCCGCGAGCTGTCCGCACCGCGGTGGCGGCCGGAGTCCGGTGTATCGAGCACGGCCAACTGCTCGACGAGGAGACGGTCGCGATGCTTGCCGAAAAGGACATCTGGTGGTGCCTGCAGCCGTTCCTCGACGACGAAGACGCGACCCCCTTGCCCCCGGCCAGCCTCCCCAAGTTCAAACAGATGGTTGCCGGCACCGACCGCGCCTACGAACTCGCGATCAAGCACAAAGTCAAGATTGCGTTCGGCACCGACACCTTGTTCGACGCACACCTCGCGACGCGCCAGGGCGCTCAGCTGGCCAAGCTGACCCGATGGTTCACACCGGCAGAAGTGTTGCAGCAGGCGACATTTCACAACGCTCAGCTGCTGGCCATGTCCGGGCCGCGCAACCCCTACCCGGGACAGCTGGGAGTGGTGGCCGCAGCAGCCCTGGCCGACCTGATCCTGGTCGACGGCGACCCGGTCGCCGACATCTCCCTGATCACCCGGCCCGCCGAGACGTTCAGCGCCATCATCAAGGGCGGCAGTCTGGTCAAGGGCAGCGTGGCCTAGCGGCGGCTACGAGCGCACCGCCGAGACGAACAGCGTGCGCGGCGTGGTGTCCTCGACCCCGTCGGGGACTCCGCGACCGTAACCAGCCATCAGTTCATCGGCCGGAGTCACATTCGCGTTCCACCCGTGTCGGCTCAGCCAGGCGCCGACGTCTTCGCGCTCCTCGAAGTACCACAGTTCCTGGGTGGCGGGCATCTCCCGATCCGGGTCCGCCTCGGCGATCAGCTCACGCAGCCGCTGCATTCGCTCCTGCCGCCGCGCCAGCAGATCCGGGTCCATCCAGTCGGGGCCGGGCGCCTCCACCGCGATCCGACTGCCCGCGGCGGCTAGCGCATGAATGCGCTCGAACAGCAACTCGTGCGCCGCGGCCGGTAGATACGGCAGCAGACCCTCGACCGACCACGCGCTCGGAGCTGAGGCGTCGAACCCGGCCTGCCGCAGCGCGGCAGGCCAGTCCTCGCGCAGGTCCACCGCGACACCGACGCGGTGGCAGGACGGTGCGGCAGCGCCGCCCGACGGATGATCGGCCAGCGTGGACACCTTGAAATCCAGCACCTTGGCCTGGTCGAGTTCGTACACCGTGACGCCGTCGGGCCAAGGCAACCGCCACGCCCGCGAGTCCAGTCCGGCGGCCAGGATCACCGCCTGGTGCACCCCGGCGCGGGCGGCGTCGAGGAAAAAGCCGTCGAAGAACGCGGTCCGACACGCCATGTAGTCCACCATCGACTGCATCTGCTGGGGCAACTGCGGCTCGGCCTCGAGCACCTCGTCGGGCAGCTCCACGGTCGCGAACCAGTTCCACACCCCATCACCGGCGGCATCCAGAAATACGCGGGCAAAAGGGTCGCTGATCAGCGGATTTTCACTCTCGGTCTCGGCGGCCCGGCCCGCGGCCACCCCCAGCGCGGTCGCCCCCACGCTTTCGGTGATCTCCCAACTGTCGCCATCGCTGCGCGCCACGCCCAGCCCTCCTCGTCGCAGGACACATCCGTGCCGACCCTACTTGAGCAGGATCGGCGGAGGTCGGCACGTTAAGTTGTCGTAGAACAGCCGACGCCGGCACGCGCAACCGATCCGAAGGACCCCGAAGGACGACCCGTGCACATGCGAGTTGACGGTCGCGACATCACCGTGTCCGGCAACTTGCTGCAACCACTCACCCGGCGGACCAACGACATCATCCGGCTGGCGCTGGCAACGGTGGCACTGATAGCCGTGGTGACCAGTTCGCTGATCACCCGGCCGCGGTGGGTGGCCCTGGAGAAGTCCATCTCCGAGATCGTGGGCGTGCTCAGCCCCAACCAGGCCGATCTGGTGTACCTGGTGTACGGCACCGCGATCCTGGCGCTGCCGTTCGTGATCCTGATCGGACTGATCGTTTCCCGGCAGTGGAAGCTGCTCGCCGCGTACGCGGCGGCCGGGTTGATGGCCTTCCTGCCGCTGTCGATCAGCAGCAACCGGATCGCCGCGCCGCGCTGGCACTTCGACCTATCCGACAAACTCAGCACGCTGCCCGCCCAGTTTCTGGACGATCCCCGGTGGATCGCGATGCTTGCGGCGGTGCTGACGGTGTCGGGGCCGTGGCTGCCGGCCCGCTGGCGGCACTGGTGGTGGGGTCTGCTGCTGGCCTTCGTGCCGATCCACCTGGTGGTCAGCGCCATCGTCCCGGCCCGCGCCGTGGTCGGACTGGCGGTGGGCTGGTTCGTCGGCGCATTCGTGGTGCTCGTCGTCGGAACTCCGGCACTCGAGGTGCCGCTGGACGGCGCGGTCCGCGCGCTGGCCAAGCGCGGATTTCTGGCGTCCAGGCTGCTGGTGGTTCGGCCCGGTGGCCCCGGACCGCTGGTGCTGTCGGCCGAATCCACCGATCCCGAGGCCACCGCGACCGTCGAACTGTACGGACCGCATCAACGCAGCGGCGGCGCCCTGCGCCAGCTCTGGTGGAAGTTGCGGCTGCGCGGATCGGAGACCGCTCCCCTGCAGACCTCGCTGCGCCGTGCCGTCGAGCACCGGGCGCTGATGGCCATCGCGATTGGCGACATCGGCGTCGCCAATTCCGCCACGATCGCGATGGCCGCGCTCGACCGCGGCTGGACGTTGTACGCGCACAACCCCGTTCAGGGCATCCCGCTGGACGAGTGCGCTGCCCAGACGCCGGTGTCGGAGGTGTGGAAGACGCTGCGGACCCTCAACGACCACCAGGTCTCCCACGGCGACCTGCGCTGCCACGAGATCACCGTCGCCGAGGGCCGAGTTTTGTTCGGTGGTTTCGGCGCTGCCGAATACGGCGCCACCGACGCCCAGCTGCAGTCCGACATCGCCCACCTGCTGGTGACCACTTCGGCGTTGTACGACGCGCAGGCCGCGGTGGCCGCCGCGATCGACGCGTTCGGCAAGCCCACCATCCTCGACGCCTCCCGGCGTCTCACGAAATCCGCTGTGCCCAAACGGATCCGGGCACAGGTGCCCAATGCCAAAGCGGTGATCGCCGATGCCCGTGCAGAGGTCAAGCGCCAGACCGGTGCCGACCAGATCAAAGACGAGACGATCACCCGGTTCAGCCGTAGCCAGGTCATTCAGCTGGTGCTGATCGGAGCCCTGGTCTATGTCGCGTACCCGTTCATCAGCACCGTGCCGACGTTCTTCTCCGAACTCCGCAATGCGAACTGGTGGTGGGCGCTGCTGGGCTTGACGGTGTCGGCGTTGACCTATGTCGGTGCGGCCGGTGCGCTGTGGGCTTGCGCCGACGGGCTGGTGAGTTTCTGGAAGCTCACCATCATGCAGATCGCGAACACTTTCGCGGCGACCACGACCCCGGCCGGCGTGGGCGGCCTGGCTCTCAGTACGCGCTTCCTGCAAAAGGGCGGCCTCAATGCGCTGCGTGCCACCGCCGCGGTGGCATTGCAGCAAGCCGTGCAGGTGATCGTCCACCTGTCGTTGTTGATCTTTTTCAGCGCGGTCGCAGGAACCTCGACCGACCTGTCGCACTTCGTGCCGAATGCCACCGTGCTGTACCTGATCGCCGGGGTCGCACTGGGCATCGTCGGCACTTTCTTGTTCGTGCCCAACCTGCGTCGCTGGTTGGCCACCGAGGTGCAGCCCAAACTGAAGGAGGTCAGCAACGACCTCGTCGAGTTGGCCAAGGAGCCGAAACGACTCGCGCTGATCGTATTGGGAAGTGCCGGAACGACTCTCGGCGCCGCGCTGGCGTTGTGGGCCAGCGTCGAAGCGTTCGGCGGGGGTACCACGTTCGTCACCGTCACGGTGGTGACGATGGTGGGCGGGACGCTGGCCTCGGCTGCCCCCACCCCGGGTGGCGTCGGAGCGGTGGAGGCCGCACTCATCGGTGGACTCGCCGCGTTCGGGGTGCCCGCGGCCATCGGGGTGCCGTCGGTGCTGCTGTACCGGGTGCTCACCTGCTGGCTGCCGGTGTTCATCGGATGGCCGGTGATGCGCTGGCTCACCAAGAACGAAATGGTCTGAGCGGCTCAGCTATTCATCGAACGACGGGCGGGTCACCAGGACGACTACGGCGCGACTTCTGCTGCCGTCCACGGTGGTCGTCAGATAGACCGGGTATTGGTCGTCGGGCACCGACGATGCCACTGTGATCGCGACGTCGACGGTGGCTGAACCGTCGTCGCCGAACTGCCCGGATACCGGCGCCACCGTGACTCCGCCCGCTGCTACGGCGCCGGAGACTGTGTAGCCGGCGGGGCCGTCGATCATCCGCTGCAAGTCGAGTTCGACGGTTCCCGTCGTCCCCGGCGCGATGGCCAGTACCGGTTGGGCGACGTTGCTGGTCACCGCCGCGCTACCCGCCTGGAAAGACGGCGGCGCCGAGGACTCGGCGGTGCCCCAGGATTTGTCGGGTCGCCCCGCCAGCATGAAGGCGAGATCACCGCCGGTGCGGATGATCGATTCGGGCAGGTAGGTGCGATCGGTGGGTTGCCCGTCGATGCTGAGGCTCCTGATGTACTTCAACCGGTTGACACCGGAGGCCCCGGGCGCGGTGATCCGGATGAATTTACCTGCCGGAAGGGCGATTTCAGCGCGGTCGAACAGCGGTGTGGCGACCGTCAGGATCGGAGTGCCCGGGGTGCTCGGATACAGGCCCAGCGCCGCCCAGACATACCAGCTGGACAGCGCTCCGAGATCGTCGTTGCCCGGAGCGCCGTCGGGGCTCGGGGCGAACAGGCCGCGCACCCGGTCGACGGTGCGCTGGGTCTGCCAGGGTTGACCGAAGTAGTTGTACAACCACGGCACGCCGAAACCCGGCTCGTTGCCCGCCCACAGGTAGGGCTTGTTCGGCCCCACGTTGAGGCGCTTGGTGAACCGGTCGAGCCGCTGTGCGGCAGCGCTGCGACCGCCCAGCGCGGTAGCCAACCCGGCCACGTTGTGGGGCACCCACCACAGATACTGCTCGGCATTGCCCTCGTCGTAACCGAATTGGCCGAATCCCGAGTGGTTTTCCACGAATCCCGGCCCGGTGCGGAAAAATCCGTTCGGGCCGCGCGGCGAGATGTACCGGGTTGTGGGATTGAACAGGTTCTGCCAATACTGGGATCGGCGCTGAAATTCCGCGGCGGTGGCGGAGTCGCCCAGTGCGTCGGCGAATCGGCCGATGGTGAAGTCGGCGAGCGACCATTCCAGGGTGACCGAGGCGCCGGGCCCGAATTCGGGCAGCTGCGGCGCGTAGCCCAGCCGTAGATAGGTATCGATTCCGGGCCGCTCCACGTATCCGTTGCGTCCGGCACCGCCACTCGTTGCCGCATCGACCATGTAGCCCAGCGCCGCCCGGGTATCGAAATCCTTGGCCCCGAACATGTAGAAGCCCACGATGAGCGGAACCACGCTGTCGCCGGTCATCTGGCTGGTCGCGGCGTTCGCCAGCGCCCACCGGGGTAGCGCCCCGCTCTGCTCGGCGTCGTTGACCAGCGACTGGGCCATGTCGCTGGCGCGTTCTGGGAAGATCAGTGCCTGCAGGGCGGCCAGGCTGCGATAGGTATCCCAGTCAGAAAAGTTGGCGTATTGCGTATGTCCTTGTGGCACGACGTGTATGACGTTGTCGAAGCCGATGTAGCGGCCGTCGTGGTCGTTGAAGGTGTTGGGGTGCAACAGCGACCGGTACAGGCAGCTGTAAAAGGTCTGCACATCGCTGGGATTGCGGCTGGCTATCGCGATGCGCTTGAGTGCGCTGTTCCATTCGGCGGCCGCAGCCGCGTGCATGTCGTCGAAGCTGGTCGCACCCTCGGCGGCGAGGTTCGCCTGGGCACCCTCGATGCCCACGTAGGAGATCGCGGTTCGCACCTCGACCACCGCACCGGCGGGGAATTCGACATATCCGCCGCTGTAGGGGGAATTCGCGTTGCGGGAACCGTCGGTCACCGTGTAGCCGTCCCAGGTGCCGTACGCCTGGAACGGCTGATTGAACTTCATCGCGAAGAAGACGGTGTAGGTGTTGGACTTGTCGCAGAACGATCCGCTGGTGGCCCACCCGGTGATCGTGGTGTTGTCCTCCTCGATCTGGATGGTCGCGCGGGAGGTCCCGGCCAGCGACGCACCGGAACGCACCTGGAACAGCGCCCGCCGGCCGTCGTGCGGGTAGCTGAATCGGCCGATGCCGGTGTGGGTGGCGGCGGTGAGTTCGGCTTTTGACTCCCGTGTCGGGAAACCGCACCGTGTAGTAACCGGGCGTGCCCACTTCGGTGCGGTCGTGCGCGATCCGCTCCCAGGAGTACCAGGGTTGCGAACCGATGGCACTGGTGGTCGGCAACATCGAAATGTCCCCGAACGCAGGACAACCCACCGATGCATGGGTCATGCTGAACCCGGTGGCCCGCGGATTGTCGTAGGCGTAGCCCGCGTAGTTGTTGACCGTGTCCGGCGAGTACTGCACCATGCCGAACGGCACGGTAGCGCCCCGGGAATCCGTTGATCTCGCCCACCACCGCGCCACCGGTCCCGGTGCCGATCAGGGTGTCGACGTGCTCGAC
Organism: Mycobacterium kiyosense; assembly: GCA_021654635.1. Taxonomy (NCBI): domain Bacteria; kingdom Bacillati; phylum Actinomycetota; class Actinomycetes; order Mycobacteriales; family Mycobacteriaceae; genus Mycobacterium; species Mycobacterium kiyosense. The sequence continues at coordinate 975,227 of AP025179.1, read as the reverse complement.
TGGATTGCCGACCATGGTGGGTTCGCCGTCGTACGCGGTGGGCGGGCCCGCCAGCAGCGGTACGAACAGGATCGGCACCGCAAGGATTGCGACGAGAACCCGCAACGCCCGCCGCGACCGCATAGCTGTCTCCTTACTCCACCGAGGGCCCCAGGGGGCGCATTTCGGCAAACGACGCGCCCAGCTACCTGTGGACCATCCGCGCTGTTCGACTAGTGTCAGTCCGACGTCGCCGGCACAGAGCCCGGGACCCAAGCTTGGGAGACAGTAAAAGATGAAGCTTCTCACCGCGGCGATCGCCACTGTGGCGTTGAGCCTGACGCTCGTCGGTTGCGGGTCGGACAAGAAGACCGAAGTGAAGACCTCGACTTCGACTTCGACGAGCACGTCCACCTCGACGTCGACCGCTGCCGCCTCCGCGACGCCGACCCCGCCGCCGGGTCAGGCCAACTACACCGTCGACGACTACTTCCGGGACAAGAACATCAAGACGACGGTCGTCAAACGCGGTGACCCCGGCGCCCCGAACCTCGACTTGCCCATTCCTCCCGGCTGGGATACAAGCAGTGACCCCAACGTCCCCTCCTACGGCGCCATCGTCTTGACCTCTCCCTCGGACCCCAGTGTGGTTCCCACCGTCCTGGCGATCGTGACCAAACTCGAAGGTGACGTCGACCCGGCCAAGATTTTCGAATACGCGCCGGGTGAGTTGAAGAATCTGTCCGGGTTCGAGGGCAGCAGCCCCAACGGAAGCGAATCCACCCTCGGCGTGCCCCCCGGGCAGTCGTTCAAGGCCTGGCAGTTCGGTGGTTCCTACACCAAGGACGGCAAGAAGCGGAGCGCCGCGCAGAAGACGGTGGTGATCACCGGACCGAACGGCACCTACCTGCTGCAGCTCGACGCCGACTCACTCGACGCAGATTCGGCGCAACTGATGGACGCGATGCACGCTATCGACACCCAGACCGTCATCACGCCCTGACCGAGACCGCCACGAGGAGCGCCGCGGGGCCGGGCAGGCTCCGCGGCGCTTCGTTCGGCGGGCACTGCTCGCCACGCCGGAAGGCGACAGGTCTTACGGTTGGTTCATGACAGAACAGTCGTATGCCGTAGACGTGGGCCATCCGCCGTCGGCTCTGCTTCGTGCCGTCAACCCGATCCTGGGTTTTCTGCTGGGCACGCCGTTCGCCGGTCCGCTGCGCAAGCAGCTGATGGTGCTCAACTTCACCGGGCGCAAGTCCGGTAAACAGTTTTCGGTTCCGGTGAGCGCGCACGTCATCGACAACGAGCTGTACGCGCTGGCCGGCGCCAACTGGAAGTACAACTTCTCCGGCGGCGGCCTCGCGCAGGTGGTCTACGACGGCAAGACCAGGCCGATGCGCGGTGAAATCGTCGAGGACAGGGCCAAGACGCACGAACTCTACCTGCGCTGCGCGCAGTCCTACGGAGTCAAGAAGGCCCAGCGGATGATGGGAATAAGCTTCCGCGACAACCGAATCCCGACGCTGCAGGAATTCGCCGAGGCGATCGAACGACTGAAACTCGTTGCGATCAAGTTCACCCCGGGCGAATAGGTAGTTCTCTTTGCGCACAACACAAACCGAAGGATGAGTCCGGTCACAATCGAACCGGTGGCGACGTTCTACCAGCGGGCGCAGACCTGGACGATCGGCTCCGACCCCGGCTTGCTGAGGCTGAGGCTGGCGATCCGCACGACACTCGCCCTGGGCTGTTCGCTGTTGGTGATGTTCGTGTTGACCCGGGCGACCGGGCAGCCGCTTACCGTCGCCCTGCTCGGTGCGGTGATCACCATGGTCGCGTCCCGCTCGGTCAACGAACCCGACCCCCGCGAGCAGCGGATCACGATGGCGTTGCTGCCGCTGCCGGCGGCGCTGTCCATCGTCGTCGCCACGCTGCTGGCGCCGCATCGACTGGCCGGCGACATCGTCTTCGTGGTGGTGGTTTTCATCGCGGTCTACATCCGGCGCTTCGGTGCCCGCGGTCGCGCGCTGGGCATGGTGGGTTTCATGGCCTACTTCTTCACCCTCTACCTCCGGGCCGGCGTGCACGAGGTGCCCTGGATGGTCGGCGCCGTGGTGGTAGGCACCTTGTTCACGTTCCTGATGACGGCCTACGTGCTGCCCGATGATCCAGATCGTGTGTTGCGAGCCACTATTCGCTCACTGCGGGCGCGAATGGCGATCGTGGTCGACACCACCGCCGACGGGCTGCAGGCGGGCCGGCTCGACGAACGGCGCCGGCGCCGGGTGCGAGCCCGCATCGCGCGGCTCAACGACACGGCGTTGATGGTGCAGGACCGAATCGAGGACAAGGCCAACCCGGCCCCGGTCGGAGAACGACTGGCACCGTGGCTGTTCGATGCGGAACTCGCCGTCGAGTGGGTCGCGCTGGCCGGTCAGCGGGCGGCCCTCGTCGCTTCGGAGATACCGCCCGAGACCCGCGGCGAACTCGTCGCCGCGCTCAGCGAACTCGCGCGGGCCATCAGGTTTCCCAGCCAGGGCGGGCTGCGGGCCGCCGCGGATCGCGCCCAGCGGGTGCTCGACGGCCACCCCGCGAGCTCGGAAAGACTGGGCGAGATCGCGGTGCGCCGGCTTGCCATGTCGATAATCGCCGCTGCGACAGCCACTTCGGAGGCCCGCACGCAGATTGAGCACGTCACCGACGAAGTCACTCAGGATTCCGAAGCGGAAGACGAAAATCCCGAGCCGGACACCGGCCCCGACACGGACACCGACACCGAGCCACCCGCCGCGGGTCTGCGGCCCACCACCCGGCAAGCCATCCAGGCGTGCGTCGCGGCGGCACTGGCGATCGTCGCCGGCGACCGGGTGTCACCGGACCGCTGGTATTGGGCCGTGATCGCCGCATTCGTGGTCTTCGCCGGCACCAACACCTGGGGTGAAAGCCTCACCAAGGGCTGGCAGCGACTGCTGGGCACGGCCCTGGGTGTGCCGTGCGGGATGCTGGTCGCCACCCTTTTCTCCGGCAACGAGGTCGCCTCGCTGGTGATGGTCTTCGTGTGCCTGTTCTGCGCGTTCTACTTCATGCAGGTCACCCAGAGCCTGATGGCATTCTGGATCACCACCATGCTGGCGCTGCTGTACGGGCTGATGGGTCAGTTCAGCGTGGACGTGCTGCTGCTCCGCATCGAGGAGACCGCAATCGGCGCCGTCATCGGAGTTGCCGTGGCAATTCTGGTGCTGCCCACCAACATCGGCGCCACCGTGCGCAGCGACACCCGCGAATTCCTCACGGCGTTGTCCACCCTGATCGACACCTCCATGGCCGCGATGTTCGACCGCGGTCCGGCCGGCAGCCCGACGGAGCAGGCACGCCAACTCGACCGCAAACTGCAGCAGTATCGGGCCACCGCCAAACCGCTGCTCGCCGGCGTCACCGGGCTGGCCGGGCGCCGCAGCATTCAGCGCAGCCTGCGATTGTTCGCCGCCTGCGATCGCTACGCCCGGGTGCTGGCCCGCCGCAGCGAGCAGTATCACCACCCCGACTGCCCGGCCGAGCTCGCCGACGCCGTCACCGATGCCGCGACCCAGGTTCGGCGCAACATCGACGCTCTGATCGCCACGCTCGACGGCGAGCACGCCACGACCATCATCTCAGCTTCCGATGCCCTGGATGCCGCGGAAACGTTGGCCCAGGAGCACGACGACACCTTCGATCCCGGCCGGCCCGGACCGGATCCGCGGCGTCATCCCGCTGTTCTGCACCAGCTGCGGCAGATCGACCGGGTGGTGGTCGCCGCCGCAACCCACCTGGATGCCGACGCGGTACTCAAATCCCCTGACTCCCGGGTGAATTGAGTTCATCCACACTTGAGCTCTTCACCGTCGGCGGGTCAGGCGGCTACGATCAGGCGCAACGCCGCGCTCGGCACCTCATCGAGGAGGAAGTCCCATGGCCGCTCCGAACCTGCCACCGGGCTTCGACTTCACCGATCCCGACATCTATGCGCATCGCCTGCCGGTGCAGGAATTCGCCGAGTTACGCGCCACCGCCCCGGTCTGGTGGAACGAGCAGCCACTGGATCAGGGCGGATTCGGTGACGGCGGCTACTGGGTGGTGACCAAGCACCGCGATGTTCGCGACGTGTCGTTGCGCAGTGACGTGTTCTCCTCCGCCGAGAAGTCCGTCGTGCCGCGTTACCCGCAGGAGGCGGCACAGGCGCAGGTCGAGGCCGGGCGGGCGTCGATGATCATGATGGACGACCCCGAGCACACCCGGCTGCGCAAGATCATCGCCCGCGGGTTCACGCCCCGTGCCGTGGAACGGTTGCGCGCCGACCTCGGCGAGCGGGCGCAGCGGATCGCGGCCCGCGCGGCGGCCGAGGGGTCGGGCGATTTCGTCCGACAGGTGGCCTGCGAATTGCCGCTGCAGGCCATCGCCGGGCTGCTCGGGGTGCCGGTGGAGGACCGCGAGCAGTTGTTCGACTGGTCGAACCAGATGATCGGCAGCGACGACCCCGAGTTCGCCGAGCACAACTCGTTGACGGCCGCTGCCGAAATGATGTGGTACGCCATGCAATTGGCGGCCAGCAAGGCCGAGAATCCCGGTCCCGACATAGTCTCGACGCTGCTGCGGGCCGACGCCGACGGCAACCTGTCCGAGGCCGAGTTCGGCATGTTCGTGGTCACGCTCGCCATCGCCGGAAACGAGACCACCCGCAACTCGATTACCCACGGCATGATGGCGTTCACCGACTTTCCCGACCAGTGGGAACTGTTCAAGGCCCAACGCCCCAAAACCGCGGCCGACGAGATCATCCGGTGGGCCACACCCATCACCGCGTTCCAGCGCACCGCGATGGTCGACACCGAAGTCGGCGGTGTCGCAATCAAGAAGGGCCAGCGGGTGGTGCTGTTCTACCGCTCCGCCAACTTCGATGAAGACGTGTTCGACGATCCGCTGGCGTTCAATATCCTGCGAAACCCCAACCCGCACGTCGGATTCGGGGGCACCGGCGCGCATTACTGCATCGGCGCCAACCTGGCTCGCATGACGATCGACCTGATGTTCAACGCCATCGCCGACACCTTGCCCGACGTGGCTTCGCTGGCCGAACCCGAGCGGCTGCGCTCGCCGTTCATCACCGGCATCAAGCACTGGCAAGTCGATTACCGGAGCAAGTGCCCAAGATCATCCGGAACCGCTGACTAAGGCTCGTCGTCGTCATCGCCGGGTATCAGCAGCTTCTCCGGGTGGTGATACCGATTGATCCGCGGCTGCCCATGGTCCAGGTGTGCCGGCGGCAGCCATTCTGTCTCGCCCTTGGCGTTGGTGCGGGTCGTGAATCCGCCGTCTTCGACCAGGCGGTTGTCGATGCCACAGGCCAGCGTCAGGTCGCCGATGTCGGTGCGCCCGGTGTTCTTCCAGCCGCTGACGTGGTGAACCTCGCTGTGGTACGCCGGCGCGGTGCAACCGGGCCGCGTGCACCCACGATCCCTGGCATACAACATGATTCGCTGGGCGGGTGAGGCCAGCCGCCTGGTGTGGTACAGCGCCAGCGGTTTGGCCCCATCGAACAGGGCGAGGTAATGATTCGCATGACTCGCCATCCGAATCAGGTCCGAGATAGGGACTTTCGAGCCGCCACCCGTCACCCCTCGACCGGCCGCGGACTCCAGATCCTGCAAGGTGGCGGTGACCACGATCGACACCGGCAGACCGCGGTGGCTGCCGAGCTCGCCCGACGCCAACAGCCCGCGCAGTCCCGCCAACAGGCCATCGTGGTTGCGTTGCTCCTGGCTGCGGGAGTCACGACGCGCCGCGTCCGCATCGGGTGTGCCGTCTACCACCGGGGCGTCGTCCTGAGGGTTGCACGCGCCGGGCGCTGCCAGCTTGGCCAACACAGCCTCGAGCGTGGCTCGCAGTTCCGGATTGACCAGACCGCTGATCGCGGACATGCCGTCGGATTGCTGCTTGCCGAGTTTGATACCGCGCTTGCGGGCGCGCTCCTCATCGGAGAAATCACCATCGGGGTGCAGCCAGTCCAACAGCTGCGATGCCAAGCCGGCTAGCTCGTCGGGACGACGATCCACGGCCAGCTCGGCCAGCACGGCCTCCGCGCTTTCGCGAACACCGAGATCCACCGTGGCGGGCAGATCCTTGAGGAAGTCCCGGATCGCTTTCAGGTGCCCGTCACCGATGCGCCCGTCCAGGTGCGCCGCGGCGGTGTTCGACAACAGCGGGTCCAGCGGCTCCCCGGTGATGGCGCGGCGCTGTCCCAGGTCGGCCGCGTCGGCGATGCGGCGGCTCGCCTCTTTCTTGTTGATGTGCAGCAGGTCGGCCAGCGCCGAACTCAAGGATCCGCCCAACTCTTCCTTCGTGGCCCCGGCGGCCAGCTGGTTGATCAGGGTGTGCTGGACGGCTCGGGGACGCCGGGCCTGGCGTTCCAGCCGATGGACGATCCGCTTGTGTTCGGGTGTGGTCAGTCCGTCAAATGTCAGCGCGCACAACCGGTCCTGAAGTTCGTCGATCCCGTCGAGGATCGCGACGATCTCCTCGCGACTGCTTGCCGTCATACCCCGAATGCTACGAAGACCCACCGACAAATAGCGCTCCCGCAAGCGCGGAAACCCGCCCGAGCAGAAGATTTCACTCACAGCGAAAAACGCTGCCGCCGTTGATTTATCTCCCGGACCCGACTAACCGGCAGCGACGTACTCCGCCCCCGCTCCGAGCGCACCCACAACACCCCACCGTCCCCGGCGGTCGGGCCGGCCTTGACGAGTTCGCGTTTGAGGATCTTGTTGGTCGGGGTCCGCGGCAGCGCGGCCTCGATCCGCACATACCGCGGCCACGCTTTCGGTGACAGGTCCGGCTGCGCGGCCAGGAATTCACCGAATTGGTTGGGCGTCAACGTTGCTCCGTTGTTGAGCACCAGCGCGGCCATCACCTGGTCGCCGACGCGTTCGTCGGGAACGGCGTAGACGGCGAGGTGGTTGACCTCGGGTAGGCGTTGCAGGATCCGCTCGATTGGTCCTGCGGCGAGATTCTCGCCGTCCACCCGCATCCAGTCCGCGGTCCGCCCGGCCAGGTAGATCCACCCGTCGGCGTCGCGGTAGGCCAGATCGCCCGACCAGTACATGCCGTGGCGCATCCGCTCACCGGTGGCCGCGGCATCGTTGTAGTAGCCGGTGAAGCCGCCGGAACCGTAGGTGTTGACCAGTTCGCCGACGGCGTCGTCGAAGTTGGTCAGTGCGTCGTGCTCGTCGAAAAGCGCTGGGGCACATTCGGTCAGCGTGTCGGGGTGGTACACACTCACGCCCGGATACCCCCTGCCGATCGAGCCGGCCGGCGTCCCGTCTTCGCGCATCACGACGACGGCGAATTCGCTGGAACCGAAGCTGTCCACCACCCGGCAGCCGAAACGCTTTGCGAATTCCTCGATGTCGCGCTCGGTGGCCTCGTTCCCGAACGCCGCACGCAGCGTGTTGTCGGCATCGTCGGGCTGCTCCGGCGTGGCCAGCACCAGCGCCAGTGGCTTGCCGACGTAGTTCAGGTAGGTGATGCCGTAGCGGCGGATGTCGGCCAGGAATCGCGACGGCGAGAACTTGACTGGCACCATCGCCGCGCCCGCGCACAGGGCCACCACCCAGCCCGCCGCGACACCGTTGGAGTGGAACAGCGGCATCGCCAGGTAGCACACGTCGTCGCGGGTGAGCCCGAATCGTTCAACCAGACTGGCCCCACACAGCACGCCCATCGCGTGGGCGAATCGCACTGCCTTCGGATCGCCGCTGGTGCCGGAGGTGAAGATAATCACCACCGGATCGGCTCCGCCGACCTCACGGGGCACCAGCGGTCCCGCCGCCGCCACCGCGTCGCGATACCCGGCTTCGTCGACGTTGACTACGGCGACACCGCCCAGGTCGAGACCGTCGAGCAGCGCCCGGTGATCGTCGTCGACCAGCACCAGTTGGGAGTCCGAGCGGGCGATGTCGGCCGCCAGACCCGCCCCGCGACGGGTCGTGTTGATGCCGCACAGCACGTACCCGCCCAGCGCGGCGGCAGCCATCGACCGCAGCATCGCCGGCGAATTGCCCAGCAGCGCAGCGACATGCAGCGGCCGGCGCCGGTCGAGGAGGTTCAACACCATCGACGCCTCGGCCGAGGCCTCGCGCAGGTGCTCGCGCCAGGTCCAGGTCCGATCATTGTGCATCACCGCCACGGAGTCGTCCTGCATGCGGGAGCGCAGCAGCTGCTGCAGAGTTTCAATCATCGGCGGGCCTGTACCGCAACAACGTCACGTCGCCGGCGTCGCAGAACACCGGGCAGACCCGCATGCCGATCCGGATGTCCTCGGGCGCGACCTCGACCAACTCGGTGCTGACCCGGGGTCCGACGTCCCACTGCACGACCGCGAGAAGTTGCGGCAGCTGATCTGCCCATGGCGGACCGGTGGGACGGCGCGCGACCGTGTAGGTGTACAACGTTCCGGCGCCGTCGATTTCGCGCCATTCCAGGTCGTCGGCCAGCGTTCCGGGCGCCAAGGTGCGCGGGTAGAAGACGTAGCGACCGGTCGACGGCGAGTATTGAATCCGGATCTTGTGCTCGCGCAACGCATCCCAGAATGGCTGCGATACCGGCGTCGGCTCGGGCAGCGGCCGGGGATCAGTCATCTCAGTCGCCTCCCAGCAGCAGGGCAACCTGCTCGCTCATGATGCCGCCATTGCCCGTCACGAATGCGGTGTTGCAGTCGCGGACCTGCGCATCCCCGGACCGGCCCATGAGCTGCCGGGCGCCGTCGACCACGTGATGCATGCCGCCGGCCATCCCGGCCTGTCCGAACGACAATTGGCCGCCGGCGGTGTTGACCGGGAAATCGCCCCGGAAGGTCAGGTCGTGTTCGGTGAGCCACCTCATGCCCGCACCTTTGCTGCAGAAGCCCGCATCTTCCAGCGTCATCAGCACGGTGATGGTGTAGCAGTCATAGATCGAAGCGACGTCAACGTCGTCGCGGACCAAACCGGCCATCGTGAAAGCCTTTTCGGCGGCGCGGCCGATCGGGGTGTGCAGCAGATCGTCGGCGTAGGTGGGGGTTTTGAAGCGGATGTGCTCACCGAAGCCCTTGACCCAGACCGGCCGGTGCCGGGCACGGCGCGCCACATCGGCATTGGCGACCAACACCCCGGCCCCACCCTGCACCCGCATCACCGTCTCCAGCATGCGGATCGGGTCGGCGATCACCGGGCTGCTCAGCACATCCTCGACGGTGAGCGGCTTGCCGTGGAACACCGCGCCCGGGTGGGCGCAGGCGTTGGTGCGCTGCTGTACTGCGATCCGCGCCAAAGCGGCTGCATCGTAGCCGTATTCGGCCGCATAGCGCTGGGCTATCTGGGCGTACGGCGCGTTCTGTCCGACGTTGCCGTAGGGGATCTCGAACTCGGCCTGCGGTGAACCATAGTTGTTGCTCGACGCCCCGTACCAGCCCAGGGTGCGGCCGGGCCGGCGCTGCGAGCGCGGAATCTCCAACGACCCCGGAACCACCACCAGCACCGCGTCGCACACACCCAGTTCCACCGCCGCGGCCGCCCGCCAGACCATGCCGGCAGCGGTCGCACCGCCCAGGTCCACTCGGTCGCCGAAGTCCAGCGGGATCCCCAGATACTCCGAAAGGGTGGCCGGCGCAAACATGTCCGACTCCGCGAGGCCGTGACACGAAAGACCGTTCACCACCGCCGCATCGACGCCCGCGTCCTCGATCACCATCTTCGCCAGCAGTGCGTACTGGTCCAGGGTGAACGACGGCGGCCGACTCTGGCGGCGTTCGGCGGGCAGTTCCGCGATGCCGACGATGGCCGCCTCGCCCCGCAATCCGCTCATCGGCCGGCCCGGTGCGGCAGTGCGACGGTCGCAGTGCCGGGCATCAACACGTCGTCGCCGCGCCGGCAGAAGACGTCCAGGTCCACCAGGCCGTCCGCCTTGCCGGTCACGACGCCACCGAACGTCAACTCCTGACCCGGGTATGCGACGGCGCGGTTCTGCACCGAGAACCGGACCAGTCTGCCGTCGCCGCCGACCCAGTCGGTCAGCGCCCGCGACAACAAGGCCGCCTGGAGCGGCCCCTGGACCAGGACGTTGTCGTAGCCTTCGACGTCGCGCGCCCAATCCTTGTCGTAGTGGATGCGGTGCCCGTTATAGGTCGCGGCGCTGAACAAGAACATCTGCGTCTCGGTCACCGTCACGGTCAATGTGGTTATCGCCGAACCGGTTTCGACGTCCTCATAGTATAGCTGCCCGGTCACGCGGGCCTCGCGATCATCGACGTGGTGGTTTCGGCAAGAAGCTCGCCACCCTGATTGCGGTATTCGGCACTCCAGGTCACCAGGACGAATCGGCCTGATCTGCCTTCCTTTTCCACGATCGAGTCGATGGTCCGCACCAGCTGTACCTGGTCGTGGTGATAGGCCGGGGCGTGGAAGGTGGTGCTCTCGCCGCCGGCCATCCGCCGCGGAGCGCGCGGGAAAGCCAGGCTGCCGGTGGTGGCGCCGGATGACCCGTCGGGTCGCAGCTCGTCCAGGCTGGTGACGCCCAGGACGGCGTACTGCAGGTAAAGCGGTGGGCAGACGATGTCTCGGTAACCATGTGCGCGTGCGTATTCGGGTTCGAACCACAACGGGTTGTGGTCGCCGACCGCGGCGGCCCACCGTTGCCAGTCCCGCCTGCTCACCTCGCCGACGGCGGTGGCTACCACGCTGCCGACGCGCGCCATCGAGTCCGGATCGATGAGGCTTTCAGTCACCCATGCCCTCCCAATTCATCTCTGCGTCAAGCCATCTCGCGGCTTCGTCGGCGCCGCCCCCGACCGTCGCGAGGATGCGCGCGCGTTCGGAGAACAGGTGCAGGTCGGTGTCGACGACGTAGCCCATGCCGCCGTGCAACTGGTGGGCATCCAGCGTGATCTGCTTGACCCGGCACGCCTGCATCCTGGCGATCGCGGTCTCGCGGGTGGCCGTGCGGCCGCGACCGATCCAGAACACCGCGGAGTGAGCGGCCAACCTCGCCGCCGCCAGCGCGATGTGCATGTCCGCCACCAGATGCTGGGCCGCCTGGAAGGAGGCGATCGGACGGCCGAACTGTTCGCGCATCTTGGTGTACTCGACGGTACGTTGCAGCACCGCGTCGGCCACGCCGACCAAATCAAGGCTCAACAGCGCCACCGCCGCGTTGACCACCCGGCGCAGCTCCGGGCCGGCCAGCTCACCCAGGACGCGGCGGTGGTCGTCGACGAGCACATCGTGCAACTCCACCGCGAACGCCCGATACCCGCCCATCAGGGCGAGTGGCTGGACCCGCAGGTCGGCGGTGTCGACAACGAAACCCATTGTCGCTGAACCGGTATCGGCGGTGACGACAATCAGGTCGGCCGCAGCGGCGTCGCTGACGAAGTCCAGGCGACCGGTTAACAGCCAGCGCCCGTCGCCGTCGGCGCGGGCGCGCAACCTCGGGGTGACATCAGCGGCGTCCCGCGGGTTGTACAGCGCGGTCGTCGCGCGTGCAGTGCCCGACGCCAGCGCCGGCAGCCAGGTTTCGCGCGCTGCCGAACCACCCAGCCAGTCGACGGCCAGCGCGGCATGCGTGCTGCTGTGCACACCCATGGGGCACAACGCCCGTCCGGCTTCGACGCAGAAGACGCCGAATTCGGACAGGGTGCCGCCGGATCCGCCGAGTCGCTCCTCGATCGGCAGTCCGAGCAGACCCGCTTCGGCCAACGATTTCCAAAGTCCCGGTGTTACGTGGTCGTTGCCGTGCGGTGCACGCGGCACTGTCGCGGGACCGGCGGCGCTCAATACCTTGCGGCACATGGCGGCCAGATCCTGCTCATCCTGATCGGGTATCAGTCGCATGCGGTCACCTGCCGTAGGAGGGCATTGCGTGACCGCGCTGGGCGATCACATCCCGCAGCACCTCGTTGGTGCCGCCGCCGAACCGCATCAGCGGTGCCACCCGGTACAGCCGCTCGAAGAAGCCGGCCGCGGGCGCGTCGGCGCTGCGATGCGCCAGCAGTCCGTCGGGACCGAGCAGGTCGATCGCCAAATCCGCGATGCGCTGCCGTAATTCGCTGGTGAAGATCTTCTCGACGCTGACCTCGACGGTGGGTATCCGTCCGGAGTCCAGCAACGAGGCGGCTTCGTAGCCCATCAGTTTCGCCACTTCCACGTCGGCCTCGGCTTGGGCCAGGCGCCGGCGAAACGCAGGGTCGCCGGCCGGCACGAAACCGTCGCGGCACGGTCGGGACGCCAACGCCACCAACTCGTCGAGGGCTCGGCGCAGATCGCCTGCATTGGTCAGCGCACCACGCTCCAAGTCCAGCGCGCCGGTGATGTAGGTCCAGCCGCGGTTGACCTCCCCGATCAGGTTGGTGACGGGCACCCGTACGTCGCGGAAGAATGTCTCGTTGGTGCGATAACCCGACCACGCGTAGAGCGGATGGATCTCGATGCCGGGCGTGTCGATGGGGACCATGATCACCGAGATCCCGCGGTGCCGCGGCGCGTCGGGATCGGTCCGGACGCAAAGCCATTCGTGCGTGCAGCGCTGTGCCCCACTGTTCCAGATCTTGGACCCGGTGATCACCCACTGGTCGCCGTCCCGGACCGCGCGCGTCTTCAAGCCGGCCAGGTCAGTGCCGGCATTGGGCTCGGAATAACCCACCGCACAGATGATTTCGCCGCGGGCGATCGGCGGCAGGAATTCCTTCTTGTTCTGCTCGGTGCCGTGCCGCATGATCATCGGTGCCACCGAGGTGACGGTCAGGTCCGGGCCCGGGACGCCCGCGTACTCGAACTCACTCATCAACAGGTGCTGGTGGGTGGCCGTCAGCCCGAGGCCGCCGTACTCGCGGGGCCAGTTCAGCCCGAACCAGCCGCGTGCACCGATTTTGCGGCGAAAAGCCGAAAGTTCACCGCCCTGGAATTCGAGGTCATGCTCGGCCATCTCGGCGCGCAGCGCTGCCGTGACGTTGTCCGCGAGGAACTGACGCACCTCGGCCAGCCAGGCCCGCTGCTCGTCGTCGAGCTCGAAGTCCACACAGCGACACTAGCGGCCGGCGGCCGATCGACTGCCGGCACCCACGCGCCGGCGGCCGGCAGCAACCAGACCGCCGATCGGGTTCGACCGATGAGCGCGGCGACACTCAGGCCAGCGGCGGTCGACAGGACGACCAGGGGTGAGCGGATTCCAGTTGGGCCGCAACGCGAATCAGGACATCCTCCCGGCCGTAAGCGGCGGCCAACTGGATGCCGATGGGCAGCCCGTCGCCGTTGCGGTGCAGCGGCAGGCTGATGGCCGGCTGCCCGCTCATGTTGAAAGGCGGCGTGAACGCCGCGAACTCGCCGCCACGGCGCATCGGCGCGGTCGGGTGCTCGGGCTTGTTCTCGAACTCGGCCAACGGCAACGGCGGTTCGGCGACCGTGGGGGTGAGCAGCAGGTCCCAACCGTCGGCCCACCACTGTTGCAGTGCCCGACGGAAGGCGTACACCGCGTTCTCGGCCGCGGCGTAGTCGACGGCGCTGACCCCCCGCGCACGTTCGATCAGCACCCAGTTGACCGGCTCGATGTCGTCGGCGGTCAACTCCCGGCCGAGCGTCGCGCCGAAGCCACGCGCCGCCATCGCCAGCTGCGTTGCCCACAGCGCCATGAACTTCTGCTGCAACGTATCGTCGGCCAGGGCCGACGGCCACGCCGGTTCGACGATGTGCCCGAGCCCCTCCAGCATGGAGGCCGCCGAGCGCACCGCCGTCACACAGTCCGGGTGCAGGAACCCTCCCCGCGGATGGATGTCGAGCAACCCGACCCGAAGCCGGCCCGGGTCGGCACCGAGCTCGTCGACGTAAGGCCGTTGCGGCGCAGGGGCGATCACCGTGTCGCCGACCCCGGGGCCGCGCACGGCGTCCAGCAGTCCCGCCGTGTCACGCACCGTGCGACTGACACACAGCTCCACGCCCAGGCCCGCCTCGGCGCGCAACGGCCCAACCGTGATGCGGCCCTGGCTGGGCTTGAGTCCGACCAGCCCGCAGCACGACGCCGGGATCCGGATGCTGCCGCCGCCGTCCGAGGCGTTGGCGAACGGAACCATCCCGACGGCGACCGCCGCTGCCGCACCGCCACTGGAGCCACCCGGGGTACGGTCCAGCGCATAGGGGTTACGGGTCGGCCCCCACGCCAAAGGTTGAGTGGTGGGCAGGCTGCCCATCTCGGGACTGTTGGTTCGCCCGGCGATGACCAGTCCGGCCGCCTTGAACCGGGATACCAACGTGGTGTCGGCGGTGTCGATCTTGGCCGCCGCCTTGAGGGCCGCGTTGCCGTTGGACAGCGTCTGGCCGGCGAAGCTGGTGTAGAGATCCTTGAGCAGGAATGGGACGCCTTGAAAGGGACGCGGCGGCCCGTGCGGCAAACCCGCGTCGGCGGCGACCGCTCGGGCGTGTTCGAACCATTCGATGACGACAGCGTTCAGTGTTGCGTTGGATTGCTCGATGCGTTCGATGGCCGCTTCCAGCAGTTCGCCGGGTGTCACCTCTTTCTTGGCGATCAGCGCAGCTTGATCGGTGGCGTCCATCCATCGGGTTTCCTCGGCAAGTCCACTCATAACATTCGGTCTATCACGAATGGCGAGCGGCCTCCTGCACCAGCTGGACCCGGGATGACAATCCGAGCTTCGTATACACATGGGTGAGGTGGCTCTCCACCGTCCGCAGCGAGACGAAAAGCCTTGCGGCGATTGCTTTGTTCCCCAGTCCCTCGCTGACCAGGCCGACGACGGCGCACTCGGTCGGGGTGAGCGACGCCCAACCGGTGGACGGACGGCGCCGCTCCCCGCGGCCCCGTTGCGCATAAGCGATCGAATCCTCGGTGGACATCGCGGCGCCCTCGGCGTATGCGACGTCGAATTCGTTGTCGCCGAAGGCATCCCGTAACCGAGCGACCGCATCGTCGGGCGCGGCGTCGTGCACCTTGAACCGGACCGCGCCCATCCGCTGCCGGAGCGCGGCAGCGGCGCCGAACAGCCGGCACGCTTCAGCACGCCGCTCGGCCTGGCCGGCGAGTATCGCCAGCAGCTCGAAGATATCCGGAATTCCGAGCAACGCGCCCAGATTCGCCGCCAGCGACAACGCCTCGTGGGCATCGCGCTCGGCCTGCTCGTATTCCCCCCGCGCGATCGCCACCCGGGTGCGGGCCTCAAGCGCCAACACCCGGTACCAGCCGGAGGACACCGAGACCGACTCATCAGCCCACCGGTGCGCCCCGGCCGGGTCGCCCTGAGCCAGCGCGACTTCGGCCCGTAGATAGGTGTGCATCCACTGGTGTATCGGGTTAGCGTTCAACTGCTGGCGGCACAATTCACTCAGCCGGTCCGCCTCGAGCACCTCCCCCGCCGCCAGCATCGCCGCGGCGTGCACACCGTTGCCGTTACCGAGCCAAAGGTCACCCATCTCGGCAAGGATCGGCATACTTTCGTCGAAGATGCCCAGAGCGGTCTCGAGGTCGCCTCGGTACGCATGGGCTAATCCGAGCATGTGCCTGCTCACCGTCCACCACATACCGTCGCCGGCCGCCTCCGCGTCCGCTTCGACGCCCCGCAGCTGGTCGATCGCGCCCGCGAGATCTCCGCTGACAGTTCGAGCCCAGCCCAGCCAGTTGCAACACTGTCGGCGGGTGAAGCGATCACCGACGACCTCCGCCAGCTGCTCCCCTTCTTCTCCGAACTTGCGAGCGGCCGGAACGTCACCGTTCATGAAAGCCAAGTTCGTTTGCCACCCCAACAGCTGGACAATCAGCCACTTGTCGCCCAGCGGGCGGGCCAAACCGAACGCCTCGTCGAAATACTGCCGGCCGTCTTGGCCACCATAGGCGGTCATCACCCCGCAGGCCGTGAGCGCACGGGCAAGCAGCGCCGGGTCGCCGATTTCGCGAGCCATCGTCACGGCTTGTTCGGCCCACGTCGCGCTGTCCACCCCGATCGCCCAGGTGTGCAGCAGGGCGCGGTCGGCGAGGGCACGAGCGCGAACCGCGGATGTTGCTGCGGCGCCTTCATTTTGGCCCAGCGCCGCATCGAACCACGCCATCAGCGCCTCGCGTACCCGCCCGCTGATCAACCACAGCGGCACCAGCGCCGACGCCAACCGCAAGGCGCTGTCGCTGTCACCCTGGTCCACGCTCCAGGCGAGAACCGCACGCAGATTATCGATCTCGACAGCCACCCGGTCGATCTGCTGTTGATCGGCCGCCCCGTTTTCCAGCGACGCCGCGACTTCCAGATAGTGGTCACGGTGACGCGCTCGTACGTCGTCACCTTCGCCCGACTCACCGAGCTTCTCCAGCGCGTACTGGCGCACCGTCTCCAACATCCGGTATCGCGTTGCACCACTAGGGCTTTCGGCAACTACCAGCGACTTGTCCACCAGCAAGGTGAGCTGGTCGAGCACCTGGTAACGCTCGACCTCGCTACCCCCGGCAACGGCACGCACCGCTGCCAGATCGAAGCCGCCGACGAACGCCGCCAGTCGCCGGAACAGCACCCGTTCCGATTCGGTCAACAACGCGTGCGACCAGTCGACCGAAGCCCGCAGCGTCTGCTGACGCCGCACCGCGGCGCGAGTGGTGCCGGTCAACAGCCGGAAACGGTCGTGCAGGCTGTCGCGGATCTCGTCCACGGACAGCGCGCGCACCCGCGCGGCCGCCAGTTCGATGGCCAGCGGCATCCCGTCCAGCCGACTGCAGATGTCGCAGACCACGTCGCGCTGGTCGGCGAGGCGGAACTCGGGCCGGACCAGTCGAGCCCGGTCGACGAACAGGTCGACCGCCTCGTCGTTCAGCGACAGCGACGGCACCCGCCAGATCGCCTCGCCTGCCACGCCGATCGGCTCCCGGCTGGTCACCAGCAACCGCAGCCCCGCGCACGCGCTGAGCAGCGCCCCCACCAGCGCCGCCGTCGCGTCCAACAGGTGCTCGCAGTTGTCCAGCACGATCAGCATCTGACGGTCCCCGATGAAGCCCACCAGCGTCTCCGTGGTGGAGCGGCCCGGCTGGTCGGGCAGGCCCAGCGCCCGCGCCGCGGCGATCGCCACGATGTCGGAATCGGCGATCGGCGCCAGGTCGACGAACCACAGCGCACCCGTCGGCTCGGTGGCCAACCCACCGGCGACCTCGATGGCCAGCCGGGTTTTCCCTACGCCGCCGGCACCCGTCAACGTCACCAGCCGGCTGGTGCCCAACATGCGCCGTATCTCGGCCAGTTGTTCACCGCGCCCGATGAAGCTGGTCAGCTGCGCTGGAAGATTATGTACTGCACCAGTTTTCGGTGTACGTAAGGGCGGGAACTCGTTACCGAGCTCCGGGTGGCACAGCTGCAGAACTTGCTCCGGGCGCGGCAGATCGCGAAGCCGATAGGTGCCCAGATCGGTGAGCCACGCCTGCGCGGGCAGGTTGTCGAGGACCATCGCCTCGGTCGCGCTGGACAGCACCGTCTGTCCCCCGTGCGCCAGATCACGCAGCCGGCCGGCCCGGTTGATCGCCGGCCCGACGTAGTTCGCATCCCCGCTCACCGGATCGCGCAGCTGGACGTCGCCGGTATGCATGCCGATACGCAACCGGATCGGTTGCAACGGGGCCCGCTGCAGATCGACCGCACAGGCCACCGCGTCGGCGGCGCGACTGAAGGCGATCACGAAGCTGTCACCCTCGCCCTGTTCGATCGGGCGCACGCCGTGGTGGGTGGTGACGAGATCACCCAGCGTGCGATCCAACCGCGCGACGGCGGACGCCATCTGCTCGGGCTGGGTTTCCCACAGTCGGGTCGACCCCTCGATGTCGGCGAGCAGCAGCGTCACCGTTCCGGTCGGCAGCTCGTTCACGCCCAGGTCGCTCCAATTCACCGTATCTGCGCTCATGCTAGCCAGCATGTGCGCAGCCTCGACGGCAAAACATCCGTGCAAACTCGGAGAACACCGAGGCAAAACCCGCGAATTTGCTCGATTCGCCGTAACCTGGCGCCCGCTTTAGGCTCAGAACACACAGGACTTAGCGGGGGGAACGCTGATGAGTGTGCCGAACAGGCTGTTCGCGTCCAGACGCGCGGGTGCGCTGGCTGCGGTGGTCGCCGCCCTGACCTGCGCGTCCTGCGCCACCTCGGCGACCGTGAAACCGCCCGACGCGCAGCCCGGCAGCACCAAAATCCCGACGTCGACACCCGCGGCCAACTCGGTCGCGCCGCCTCCCCCGCACATCAGCCCGTTGGCCAAAGATTGGAAAACCTACGGCGGAACCGTCTACTTCGGCTGCCCCACCGACTTCACAGCCAGCAAATCCGCACTCGACGATATCCGGCCCAAAGTCCTGGACCCCAACACCGCGGATTTGATAATGCCCGCCATCCCTGCGATCGCCCCCGGCGAAACCGTCACGGGCGCCATCTGCGCATTGTCGAACAATGTCACCGACATGAAAGTCGTCTACCTGGTCAACACGCTCAAGCCCGCTGAAGGACCGCAGCCTCAAGTCACCAAAACCACGGCCTACGTGGTCGACCTGAAGTCGAGCCAGCCGCTGGCGACCAGAGAACTGCAACCGCCCGCAGACCTCAGACTCGCCGCGCCCAAGGAATGGCGACTGGCCCCCACCACCACCGGCGTGGCATGGCTACACCCCTACACCGACGCGGGCGGAGCGGCGACGCAACCGAAAACGGTAGTCCTGTCCAACACCGATCTGTCGACACTGTGGGACGACGCACAGCCCGGACGCATCTGGCAGGACATTCTCGCGTTCCAGCGCAGCACCGAGCCCAGCCCCCTGCCCAGCACCCAGGTCGGCAATGCGCTGGGTGCCGAATTGCGTTTACCCACCGGCGAACCCGTCTTCCAAGACAACGGCGTTATCAGCGTGGACAGCGAATTGTCGGACGGACCAGACAGATTCGTGCAGATCACACACCGGGATTCGGAGAGTCCATCGGTGACGTCCACCATGTTCTTCGACCTGGCCTCGCGCTCCGTCCTCAAACTCGGTGACACCGACCGGATCTCCGGTGGCAGCCTGGCCGCGACCTTGTCCGACGGAAACCTCTTCGTCGACGGACGCGGTTCGGACACTTCGCAATTCGGCTACGGCGTGTGGAATCTGCGTACCCAGCACTGGGATCTGCTGGTCAGCCGCGACGATGCCAAGAAGCAGCCGATCACCAAACTGGCGTTCTTCGGCGGCCATCTCTACATCACCAAATCAGACGGCAGCTTCTCGGTGCTTGCCCTGCCCGCCACCAATCCGGTGGCGACCAACTGGACCGACCGGCCGTTCGGCCGGATCACCGACTGGACGCTGGTCTGTCGCGGCGAGACCGCACCGGAGCAGAAGGGCGACTGCCGGGAGATCCTGCTGGCCCGCGACACCGACGGCCACTACCCCGGGCCCTGGTTCTAGCTGGGCCGCTGCCGTAGTCGTTCGGCGGTGCTAAACAGCGCGCGCTGCAAGTGTTTTCGTGACCAGGCGCTACTGCTAACCTGACGGGTTATGGGTGCGTTGGATGGACGGGTCGCGTTGATCACCGGAGGGGCGCGCGGGCAGGGCCGCACCCATGCACTGGCGCTGGCAGCCGAGGGCGCCGATATCGTCGTCGCCGATGCGCCACGGCCGATGCAGGACCTGACCTACCCGCTGGGCACCGAGGACGATCTGCGCGTGACCACCAAACTGGTCGAAGAACTGGGTCGGCGCTGCGTGCCGTTGACCGTCGACGTGCGCGACGCGGCGCAGGTGGGCACGGCCGTGGAGCAGACGGTGACCGATCTGGGCAGCCTCGACATCGTGGTAGCCAACGCCGGCGTCGTCAGTACCGGGCCGTTGGACCAGGTCAGCGACACCATCTGGCAGCAGCTGCTCGACACCAACCTGACCGGTGTCTTCCACACATTGCGTGCCGCCATCCCGGTGATGCGCCGCCAGCGGTTCGGTCGGATCGTGGTGACCTCCTCGATGGGCGGGCGGATGGGCATTCCCGAACTGGCGGCCTACAACGCCACCAAATGGGGTGTCATCGGGTTGGCCAAGTCCGCTGCGCTGGAGGTCGCCAAGGAGGGCATCACCATCAACGTCGTGTGTCCGACCACGACCCGGACGCCGATGGTCCAGCCCGAGGGCGGCGACGACGTCCCCGACGAACTGGTGCGCCGGATGATGAAGGCTAACCCGATTCCGCAGCCCTGGATCGAGCCCGAAGATGTCAGCCGCGCGGTGGTGTACCTGGTCACCGACCGCGGGGTCATCACCGGCAGTGTGCTGGAAGTCGGCCTCGGTGGCAGCGCCCGCATTCACTGATGAAAGGCTCATCCCATGTCTGACCTAGCCGATCCCCGTTTCCTCGACGAACGCCTGGCCCACTGGGCCGCCACCAAGCCCGACGAGGAGGCGATGGACTACCTGGACCGGAATTGGACCTGGGCGCAGTGGAACGACAGGGTCCGCCGGCTGGCGGGTGCGTTGACCGAGTTCGGCGTGAAGCGCGGCGACGTGGTGGCGTTTCTGGACAAGAACCACCCGGCGTGTGTCGAGCTGACCATCGCCGCCGCGTCGCTGGGGGCGGCCAACGCCATCATCAATTTCAGGCTGGCCGCCGACGAACTCGACTATGTCCTCAACGATTCGGGAGCCAAGGTGCTCATCGTCGGCTCGGAGTTCAAGCCGAGCATCGACAAGATCCGCGGTGATCTCACCAAGGTGGAACACATCATCGAGGTGACACCGGAAGGCGGCGACGGCGACGAATACGAGGCGCTGCTGGCCGGAGCCACTCCAGTCGGCCGGTCCGAAGACGTCGAACCCGATGACGTGTGCATCATCATGTACTCCTCGGGCACCACCGGCCGCCCCAAAGGCGTGATGCTGACGCAGGCGAACATCATCGCGCACACGATCAACGCGCACGAGGGCTTCGAGTTCGACCCCGGCGACAAGAGCATGGTGTCGATGCCGCTGTTCCATGTCGGCGGATCGTCCTATGTGCAGTTCGGCATTCACGACGGCGTGGCCAGCGTGATGACGCGCGACGTCGACGGCATGACGCTGGCCGGCGCAATCCTCAAGGGCGCCAACCGAACATTCCTGGTGCCTGCCGTGCTGGCGAAGGTGCTCGAGTCCGGCGAGGACGCCGTAAAACTGTTCGGGGCGCTCAAGACGTATTCCTACGGCGCGTCGCCGATGCCGCTGCCGTTGCTGCGAGCCGCGCTGGAGGCGTGGCCGAACACCGACTTCATCCAGGCCTACGGACTGACCGAAGTGTGTGGCGTGATCAGCCACCTGCTGCCGGATGCGCACCGCGCGCAAGACAACCCGGAACGGCTCGGCAGCGCGGGCACGCTGGTGCCCAACGCGGAGGTGCGAGTGGTCGACCCGTTCACGCTCGAAGACGTACCCGCCGGTGAGCAGGGTGAATTATGGTTCCGCACACCACAATTGATGAAGGGTTACCACAACAAGCCGGAGGCGACGGCCGAGGCGGTCACCGAGGACGGCTGGTTCCGGACCGGCGACATCGGGCGCGTCGACGAGGGCGGCTACATCTTCGTCGAGGATCGGCTCAAGGACATGATCATCTCGGGCGGGGAGAACATCTACTCGATCGAGGTGGAGCAGGTGCTGGCCGAACACCCGGCGGTGGCCGAGGTCGCGATCATCGGGGTCCCCGACGACAGGTGGGGTGAGGTGGTGAAAGCCGTTGTCTCCCTTGAGGGTGAGGCCACCGAGGAGGAGATCATCGCGTTCGCCCGCGAACGGCTGGCCGCCTACAAGTGTCCCAAGTCCGTCGACTTCGCCGACGAGTTACCACGCAACCCGACGGGCAAGATCATGAAGAAGGATCTGCGCAAGCCGTACTGGGACGGCCGCGACCGCGCGACGGTGTGAGCAGCTCGGCGATTGACGCGCGACGAACGAGGGTAGCCCCCCGTTAGCCCTGCAAAAGGGATGGCGTCCGCGGAAACGAAGTGATCGGCGATGGTCGGTTGGCTGGACAGGCTGCAGCAACGCAACCGAGCGCTGGGTGCGGTGGTGGCCGTCGTCTATAAGTACATCGACGACCAGGGCGGTTACCTTGCCGCCCTGATCACGTATTACGCGTTCGTGGCGCTGTTCCCGATGCTGCTGTTGCTGACCACCGGCCTCGGCGTGGTGCTGGCGGGCCGGCCCGACCTGAAGGCGCGGGTGCTCGACAGCACGCTGAGCCAATTTCCCGTCATCGGCAGCCAGTTGCACCAACCCGAACATCTCAGCGGCGGGACGGTCGCAGTACTGGTCGGTGTTCTGGGCGCGCTCTACGGCGGTCTGAACGTGGGTCAGGCGGTGCAGAATGCCATGGATTCGGTATGGGCGGTGCCCAAACACACCCGTCGCGATCCGATCCGGTCACGTAAGCACAGTTTGCTGTTGCTGTTGGTGCTCGGCACGGCCGCGATCACGGCCACCCT
Organism: Mycobacterium kiyosense; assembly: GCA_021654635.1. Lineage (NCBI taxonomy): Bacteria > Bacillati > Actinomycetota > Actinomycetes > Mycobacteriales > Mycobacteriaceae > Mycobacterium > Mycobacterium kiyosense. The sequence continues at coordinate 952,734 of AP025179.1, read as the reverse complement.
GGTCTCGGCGATCGGCCAGGCCGCCGGGTCGCTGGGCGGTTTCGGCCGGATCGGTGTCGCCCTGATCGCGGTGGGCATCAACGCGTTGATCTGTCTGGTGGCGTTCCGCGTCACCACCGTGCGCGACCTCAGCTACCGCGAGGTGCTGCCGGGAGCCGTCACCGCTGCTTTCGTCTGGCAGGTTCTGCAGTGGTTCGGCGCCGGCTATATCGGGCATGTGGTGAAGTCGGCCAGCGCGACCAACAGCGTCTTCGCGTTGGTGCTGGGGTTGCTCGCATTCCTGTTTCTGGTGTCTTCGACGCTGGTGCTGTGCGCCGAGATCAACGTGGTCCTGGTGGAGAAGCTGCATCCGCGCTCGTTGCTCACTCCGTTCACCGAGGACGCCGACCTCACGACCGCTGACCGAAAGACCTACACGCGCAAGGCGAAAGCCGAACGGGTCAAACGCTTCCAGCGCGTCAGCGTCAAGTTCACCGATCTCGAGCCCAAGAACACCCGTACCCCCTGAATTCATACCGTTGCGGCGCAGCCGATTACAGTGGGACCAATGGAATTCCGCACCTTCGTCGAACCCCAGCAAGGAGCCAGCTACGCCGACCAGCTGGCCGTCGCCCAAACGTCCGAGCAACTCGGTTTTGCGGCTTTCTTCCGGTCCGATCACTACTCGGCGATGAGCGGCGACGGCCTGCCGGGCCCGACCGATTCGTGGGTGACGCTCGGCGCGATCGCCCGCGAGACGTCGACGATCCGGTTGGGCACGCTGGTGACGTCGGCGACGTTCCGATACCCGGGGCCGTTGGCGATCGCGGTGGCCCAAGTCGACGAAATGAGTGGCGGCCGAGTCGAATTCGGTTTGGGCAGTGGCTGGTTCGAAGCTGAGCACCGAGCCTACGGGATACCCTTTCCCCCGGTGCGGGAACGGTTCGACCGGCTCACCGAGCAGCTCGCGGTCGTCACCGGCCTGTGGACCACGCCGGCGGGTGAGACGTTCGACTACACCGGTGAGCACTACACCATCGTTGACTCACCGGCGCTGCCAAAACCGGTGCAAGCCCCGCATCCGCCGATCGTGATCGGCGGCACCGGCGCCAAACGGACTCCGGCGCTGGCCGCGCAGTACGCGGCCGAATTCAACGTGCCCTTTGCGCCGATGGACGTGGTGCGAACCCAGTTCGGGCGGGTGGCCGATGCGGTCGCCGCCGCCGGGCGGGCGGCCGGCTCGATGGTCTACTCGTGCGCATTCGTGCTCTGCACCGGGCGCGACGAGGCCGAGATCGCCCGGCGCGCCGCGGTGATCGGCCGGGAGGTCGACGAGATGCGGTCCAACAGCCCGCTGGTCGGCACGCCCAGCGAGATCGTCGACAAGCTGGGCCCGTGGGGCGAGTTGGGCGTGCAGCGGGTGTACGCGCAGCCTGCCGACATGAGCGACTTGGCGCAGCTTGAGCTGTTCGCGACGGAGGTGCTGCCGCAGCTGTCGTAACACGTGGTTGGCTTGGCATCTGCATAGCAAACTCACCAGGACAGTAGCCGCGACTTAACGGCGACCACCGGCTGGCCACATCATGTGATGACAGGGCCGATAGAATCCGGCCACTAACTTCTCGCCTGATGAGGTTAATCTTGGTGCGCAGTCATGGGTGGTCGGGCAATACACCGACCTCCGAGCAGGAAGCAATCAACCGGATTCTTGATGCCGCCGATGAGATCATCGCCGAGCGCGGAAACGCGATGCGGATCGCCGACGTGGCGCGTGCCATCGGCGTTACCAGGCAAACGGTGTATCGCTACTTTCCCAGTACCCGGGCCCTGCAGGTGGCGACTGCGATGCGGTCGGGAGATGGTTTCCTCGACAAGCTGACCCGACATCTGCAGGGTCGCACCACTCCACTGAGTGCGATCGTGGAGGGAGTCGCATTCGCGATCGAAGAGCTCGCAGATGACGATCCGATCGTCGCCATGCTCACGACCCCCAAAATGGGGGGATTCGCACACTCGATCACGTCCGACACCAGCACGGCTTTTGGCCGGGCAATGCTCGATCGGTACGACGTCGACTGGGAGGCCCATGGCTTTGACGACGCCGCACTCGACGAGCTTTGCGAGTTCACCCTGCGCCTGTTGCAATCGTTTTGCATGGACCGCGGTGACCCGCCGCGCAGTCCATCGGCCCTTCGTGGTTTCCTCACCCGGACACTGGGACCCGCGCTGATCTATCCGCGACTCGCCCAGACCATAAACTCGCTCAACCCGACGGCTGCTCCCCGCCGAACAGGCCCGCGCTCTGTGCGGTGACGGCGAACACCGGATTCTTAGGTGCGCGGCAAAGCATTCACCAATCCGATGCCGGTCCACAGCAGTGAAAGTTCTTGCGGTCAAAGACGTTAACCGGCTCGACTGCACAGGGTTGACGCCACGGCGTCGGAGCCGCATTTCGACACGCACTCAGCTCGAGTGCTGCGCGCCTTGCGCTTTCACCCCGACCGAGTCGCCAGCCTCGGAGTCCTGCCGGGACCACAACGGGAAGGTTGCCAGGGCGGTGACACCGATCAATCCGAGGGTCTGCACGACCATGTAGGCGGTGATCCCCTCCTCATGTACCGCGTTGGCAATGACCATTGCCGCGAACGTTCCGACATAGGCGACAACGACGCCGAGGGTCACGCCCTGGATGCGCCGCGACGGGGGTTGCGCGGCGCGCAACGCCGTCACCGTCACGACCAGATAACCAGCCACCAACACCGCCAGCACCGGCCAGTGCCGCCCGATCGTGACCTTTGCGAGGATGATCGGCGCGAAGAGTATGCACCCCACAACGATGACAGCGGCGGCCACTACCGGAGCCCATAGCCCCAGCGCCCTTCCCGTCGACCACCGCTGCGCTGTCGCCGCACCGTCGATGTTGGCGCGCGCTCTCAGCACAAGATAGAAAAACACTGTGCCCCAAGTGATTTGCCAATACATGTCCACCAGCGGCCAACCCATGAAGAACTGCAACATCGGATCGTGACGCCATGTGAACCATCGAACGTCGGTGAGTCCGCCCTGTATGACAAAGGGCGCCTCCTGGCAGATCAGGAAAAGGCCGCCCGCAACGGCGGCCCTCCATCGCGTGGCAATACCCAGCCCCTCGAGCACTTTGAAGCCCGTCATGAAAATCACCGGGTAGTAGATGCTGACGTAAAGCGGCATTGCTGTGGTGCCCTCGAAGAGCGGGATGACCGGGAAGTTCAACATCACCGTGAACGGCCCCTGGGTATACAGATTGACCGTCGCCATCCCCATCAGCTCTAGCGATACCCCGTAGATCAGCGCGGTCACCATGACAAACGCGTAGACACGGTTATTGCGACGGAACTGGACGATCGAATACCAGGCGAATACCGCGAACAGCCCCAGATTCAACGCTTCCGCCGCGTTGTTTTTCCAGCCGAGACGTAGCGGACTGTTGAAAACGAGCAGGCTGGCCGACATCGTTAGTCCTTCACTCCGGGCGATCCAACTGACCCAGACACACACTATGACAGATCTGTATGCCCATAACAAGTGGGCGTCGGACGGCCGCCACCCGCAAAGCGAGATATGTTCCCGCACAGCCTTTTATCTAAGGTCGCAGTCGCGAGAGTTGGCGTCCGATGCGGCCGGATCGCAGCTCGTGGCCATACGCTGGCGATAAGACGTATGGTTCGGGGTCTGAAAAATGCGCGCTGACGTCGCCCTGAGGAAAGAGATCGGCTGCCGCGCTCGTCAGGACAAAACACGATTGCGAGTTACGTCCGCATCGGCCTACGGGAAACCCTGCGCAGGTTGTAGTTTCGGTGCTGGAGTGACCCCCCGGCGGTGTTGCACGATACTCGATCGCCTGGGAACTCAGTACTGAGTGCGGGCCGAGGCGGTAGAAGCCTGGGGCCTCGACATCACTCATACCATACACTATCGTAATTATGTATGGTAAGGCTGGCATCGGAGCAATCCGGGCACGACCCCCCTGACGCACACGGACCGGCGGAGGTAACTATGGCTGGGATTTCGCGTCGTTCTGCGGCGAAGACGCCGCTGTCAGGTCCCGATCTCACCGGCCCTGACGGAGCCCGCGCGTGACTATCGCCGACGGCGAGGGCAAACTCGACGCCGAGGTCTTGATCATTGGCGCTGGACTGGGCGGCATCACGGCGGCCTATCACCTGCGCAGCAAGGGAATCACTGACCTACTGATCCTCGAGCGCGCGTCGAACATTGGCGGCACTTGGCGCGACAACCACTACCCTGGCCTGGAAGTCGATATACCGTCGCTGTGGTACCAGTTTTCCTTCGCGCCCAACCCGAACTGGTCGAAATTCTTCGCTCCGGGAGTGGAGGTGTACCACTACCTGACCCGGACCGTCGATGAGTTAGGTTTGACGCCGCTCATACGCACCGAATCCGAGGTGGTGCAACAAATCTGGGATGATCAGTCCGGCACCTGGACTTTGCGTCTGCGCAGCGGCGAGACGCTGCGTTCGCGGTATGTGATCAATGCGGTGGGCGGGTATCTCAACGCCAAGGCGTCGACGGACCTCGAGGGCCTGGACGATTTCGAAGGAACCGTGCTGCGGCCCAACGCCTGGGACGACGAGTATGACCTGACGGATAAGAACGTCGCGATTATCGGCACCGGCTCCAGCGGCGCCCAGATCGCTGGCGCGATCTCGGGCAAGGTCGCTTCGCTGCACGTCTTTCAGCGCACCGCGACGTGGGTGCTGCCCAAGATCAACTTCACCATGCCCCGCTGGCTGAACAAGATGCTGCGCATACCGGGCGTCCTGCGTGCCATCGTCGCTGTCGGCGACTATGCGATGGACTCCCAATATGTCCCGCTGTTCCACATCATGCCCCGGCTGCCGGAGTCGTTCACCCGCAACGCTATGTCGGTGTACGACAGCTTCTATCGGCTCCTCTTCCGGTTCTGGTTGCTGGTAGCTTTGCGAGACAAGGCAACTCGCAAAGCGCTGGTGCCAAAGTCCGGCCTGCAGGCCAAACGCCCGGTGATCTGCACTGCGTACGTGCGGGCGTTCAACCATCCGACCACACACCTGGTTACCACTGCGATCGACCGTGTGACCGCCCACGGTGTTCGCACCGTGGACGGCACCGAGTATCCCGCCGACCTACTGGTCACAGCCACCGGTTACGACCTGTTCATCGACCCGGAGAGCTACCGCCCCGGCACCATCATTGGCCGCCACGGCTTCGACCTCGCCGACGAGTACCGGCGCAACGGAATACGGTCGTACAACGGAAGTGCGCGTCCGGAGCTGCCCAATCGTTGGGATCTGGTTGGCGCCCTCGGGTATCAAGGTATCGCGTGGTTCCAGTGGGTCGACGCGATCGCCACTCACGTCGTTCGGATCATCACCGAAGCCAAGTCACGAAACGCCGCCGTCACCTCGGTGACGCGCGCGGCCTTCGATCGTTGGAACCAAGACATCGCGCGTCGCGGCAAAGCCGTGCGGCTCTACTTCGACCTGGAACAGAACCGCAAGTCGAACTCCAGAACCTACTTCATCAATTCTCAGGGAGAGGCGCTGTTCTACCGGCCGCAGACCATGACGGGCACGCGCCGATTCTGCCGTCGCGCACCGGTTTCCGATTACTGCTTCGAATACCTCTGAAGCTTTCGTCACCGCACCCATCAGAGCCGAGAGACGTGCGCAGAATGACGGATCCGTTGCGATGCATGGTCCGAATCCTGCACCAGAGATTGAAGGGCAAGTGACGACAACGGTCAAGGACACGCAGTCTGGTGGAACGGCCGGACGGACATCCCCTCGGCGACCTCAATGCCCGGCCCGCCGAGCGGGGTTCACGCTGCCGATCGTGGATGCGTCCCTCTAGGACTCCCGTCGGGACTGCGCCACCTGCGCAGCGCCGTTACCCGTGATCAGCCATAGCGTCGCGATGCTCTGGACCAGTTCGTCTTTGGTGACTCTGGCCCGGCCTTCTACGAACGCCAGGATCGCATCGGCGGTGCCGCCGATGATGAACGCGGGCGCCACCTGAGCCAACGGATCGCGTTCGAGTTCGACATCGTGCACGGTACGGGCATATTCGACGAGCACCCCCGTCAGGCCGCTCATGATGTCCTCGCGGTGACGCTGCAGTGCGGGCGATAAGGCCACCGCTCCCAGCAGCACCTTCGCGCGTCGCGGATCATCGGCCAGCGTGTTCACCAGTGCGCTGACCGCCGCTACTGCCTGCACCGCCAGCGGCTCGGTCACAGTGGACGCGGTGGCCTGCAGCGCGACCACGCGCAATTGCTCGGCAATGTCGTCCACCACCGCCGCGGCTACCGCGTCGAGGTCGGAGAAGCTCTCGTAGAAGTAGCGCTTGTTCAACCCGGCTGCGGTACACAACTTGTCAACGGTGATGGCTCGCCAGTCGCCATTGGCCAAGACGTCAAGCGCGGCTGCGGTCAGCCGGGCTCTGCGATCCCGCCGACGGACGTCTGCCGACTGGCCGGCGTACGGACGGGAGGTGGCATCGGGCACCGGACGATCGTCGCACTTTCTCGTCGTCCCACCTCCCTTGACAACGCTCCGGCTCATCTGGCACCGTTCCGGACCAGATCATTCTGGTACTAAATCGTGCCAGAAATAGGAAGGAAAATCGTGCGCACCTCCCCCCAGGTCCCTCCGCTTGCCGAGGCGACGGCCGGCGACGCCGGAACATCCGTGCTGCGCGAGCTTCGTGAACTCGCGCGCGTTGCGCCGCTTCTGGCACAACGGCAGGGCTGGGACTACCTCAGGGAATTGGGCAACCGCGGACGAGACGACCAGCTCGCAGCACTGTTCGGTCGCGGCGATGCACCGGAACAGATCGACGGTGCTCTGGAAGGCCTGATCGTCGGCAAGCTGTTCGGCATCCCCGAGGCACACCTGGCCAACCCGCTGCTCAAGATCGAGCCGACCTGGCGCGGCAAAACTTTCGATCGTGCCGGCGACACCGGATTCAACCGGCTCGCACCGATCGCCCAGTGGGTGATGCCGATCATTGCACCGGGCTACCGGGGCCTGCGCCGTGTCGGCAAGGAACTCAACGGTTTTCACTTCAACCACCACCTCGGCACGGCTGCGGTCGCACCGTTCATCACAGTGCGCGCCCTGGACTATTCCGTTGCGGCCTACCGCAACCCGAGTGTGCGCACCTTCCCCATCAAGCGCACTCGCGACGAGATCGTCGAATTGACGCCGGGTCTGTATCTGGGTCGGGCGCTGCTCACCATGCCCGACGGCGAGGTACGGCTGATCGCCTACTTCGCGCTGCGGGAGTTCAGCGACGAAACTTCCGACGCGTCATGATCGGCCTACCGGGTGCGATCGCGTGCGTCACCGGTGGCGCACGAGGCATCGGCGCCGCCACCGCCGAGGAGTTGGTTCGCCGTGGTGCCCGGGTATGGATCGGTGACCTCGACGCCGACGAAGCGCGGCGCACCGCTGCGCGGATCGGCGCTCACGCTGTGCATCTGGACGTCACCGATCCCGACAGCGTCGCCGCATTCCACACCGCGGCGGGCGCCGACGGACCCGTCGCGATGCTGGTCAACAATGCCGGCATCCAGTACATGGGGCCGTTCGTCGAGCAGAAGCTGTCGCTGTACCACCGCGAGGTCGCCGTAAACCTCGGTGGGGTGATCAATGGGATGCACGAATTCCTGCCCGGCATGCTAGAGCGAGATCACGGCCACATCGTCAACGTCGCTTCGATGGCGGCGAAAGTGACCACTCCCGGGATGTCGGTGTACTGCGCCACCAAGTACGCCGTCGCCGCGCTGTCCCGCGCGGTGCGAGCCGAGATCGCGGGAACGCACGTCACACTGACGACCGTGTTCCCGACCGCCGTGCACACCGAGCTGACCTCAGGGGTCTCCCTGGATCTGTTACCGACCCGGCAGCCCGCCGATATCGCCGCAGCGATCGCCGACAGTGCCCGCCGCCCACGCAACGAGGTCACCGTGCCGCGCTGGCTGGCACCGTTCGGTCTAATCGAAGAAGTGACGCCGGAGCCGCTGCTGCAGCGCGTCAAACACCTTGCGACACTGAGGCGGCCGCCCGGGCACTACGACCCGGTCGGCCGGCGCGCGTACTTGGACCGGATCGGGCGATGACCCCGGTGGGTGACGTGACAGCCCGTTAGATCACCGGCGATCCGGCCGGCTTACTACTGCGGACGCTCCGCGGACGACGGTGCAGCGCAAACCGGCTGCGCAAGGCAGACACATGGCCAGACCTGGTGGTGGCAGGTACAGGATTCGAACCTGTGAAGCTTTCGCGACGGATTTACAGTCCGCTCCCATTGGCCGCTCGGGCAACCTGCCGCCTAGCAGGGTACAACGACCGGGTAGACAGAGCACAAACGGCCAGTACCGAAGGAGGGATACACCGCAATGGCGGACTCATCATTCGACATCGTCAGCAAGGTCGACCGGCAGGAAGTCGACAACGCGCTCAACCAGGCGGCCAAGGAGCTGTCCACCCGCTTCGACTTCCGCGGCACCGACACCAAGATCGCGTGGAAGGGCGAGGAGGGCATCGAGCTGACCTCGTCCACCGAGGAGCGGGTCAAGGCCGCCGTCGACGTGTTCAAGGAGAAGCTGATCCGCCGCGACATCTCCATGAAGGCCTTCGACGCCGGCGAGCCGCAGGCGTCCGGCAAGACCTACAAGGTCAACGGCACCCTCAAGCAGGGCATCGACAGCGAGAACGCCAAGAAGATCACCAAGCTGATCCGCGACGAGGGCCCCAAGTCGGTCAAGACGCAGATCCAGGGCGACGAGATCCGGGTGACCAGCAAGAAGCGTGACGACCTGCAGGCCGTCCAGGCGTTGCTCAAGCAGGCCGACCTCGACGTGGCGCTGCAGTTCGTCAACTACCGCTAGCTTCCGGGGCCGTCGGAGGCGACAGAGTCGAAGGTCCCTGGCCCAACCAACCGGTGGGTGCCTACTCTGGATTACGCGTCCCCGACATCGAGTGAGGTTCTCAGACGATGACCCTGACTTCCCACGAAGCCGCCCACACCCCCGCCGAAGTCGATTATGTCGACGTGCTGATCGTCGGAGCCGGCATCTCCGGCATCGGCGCGGCGTACCGGATCAAGCAGCGCAACCCGTCGATCAGCTACACGATCCTGGAACGCCGCGAGCAGATCGGCGGCACCTGGGACCTGTTCCGCTACCCCGGGGTGCGCTCGGACAGCAGCATCTTCACGCTGAGCTTCCCGTTCGAGCCGTGGACCCGTGAGGAGGGCGTCGCCGACGGCGACCACATCCGCCAATACCTGGCCGACACGGCCCGTAAGTACGGCATCGACCAGCACATCCGATTCAACAGCTACGTGCGCGGCGCCGACTGGGATTCGGCAACCGACACCTGGACCGTCACTTTCGAACATCAGGGCACCACCCAGCAGTGCCGGTGCCGGTTCCTGTTCTTCGGCAGCGGCTACTACAACTACGACGAGGGCTACACGCCCGACTTTCCCGGCATCGAGAACTTCGGCGGCACCGTGGTGCACCCCCAGCACTGGCCCGAGGACCTCGACTACACCGGCAAGCAAGTGGTGGTGATCGGCAGCGGGGCCACCGCGGTGACGCTGATTCCCTCGATGGCCGACCGCGCGGGCAAGGTGATCATGCTGCAGCGCTCCCCCACCTACATGATCTCGGCATCCAAATACGGCAAGGTCGCCTGGATCAGCCGGAAGTTGTTGCCGCGCAAGGCTGCTCACCTGGTGATCCGGTTCTACAGCGCGTTGACCGAAGCGGTGCTCTGGTTCCTGTCCCGCAAGACGCCGGGATACGTCAAGTGGCTGCTGCGCCGCAAGGCGATCCAGAACCTGCCCGAGGGTTACGCGGTCGACGTGCACTTCAAGCCCAACTACAACCCGTGGGACCAGCGGCTGTGCCTGATTCCCGACGCCGACCTCTACCAGGCGATCAGCGACGGCAAGGCCGAAGTCGTCACCGACCACATCGACCATTTCGACGCCACCGGGATCGCGCTGAAATCCGGCAAGCATCTCGACGCCGACATCATCGTCACGGCTACCGGCCTGCAACTGCAGGCCCTCGGCGGCGCCAGCCTGAGTATCGACGGCACCCCGATCAATCCCACCGAACGCTTCGTCTACAAGGCGCACATGCTCGAGGACGTACCCAACCTGTTCTGGTGTGTGGGCTACACCAACGCGTCCTGGACGCTGCGCGCCGACATGACCGCCCGCGCGACGGCCAAACTGATCGAGTACATGTCCGCGCACGGCTACACCCACGCCAGTCCACATCTGGGCGGTCAGCAGATGGCGGAGAAGCCGGCCTGGGACATCCAGGCCGGCTACGTGCGACGCGCGCTGCACGCGCTGCCCAAGTCGGGTACCAAACGGCCCTGGAACGTCCGGCAGAACTACTTCGCCGACGCCATCGACTACCGGTTCGACCGCATCGAGGAAGCCATGGCGTTCGGGCGGGCCGGGGATCGGGCGGCGCTGGCCGGCTGACCCGGTCAGGCGGATTCGCCCTGCACAATCTTCTCGCCGCAGTTCGGACAGAACTTCTCGGCGTGGTGGTGCTGGGCTCCGCAATGCGCGCAGAAATGCGGCTCCCCCGGCGAAAGCCGCTGCGGAGCAACGAGTTCCAACGGCCGGGGTCCGCCGGCTTCGTGCAGCCCGGCGTCGCGGCGCCGGCGCGCCCAAACCCTGGCCGCCAAACCGCCGGCCACCAGGACCAACAACGCGGCACCCACGATGTACCACAACAGTTTTGAGCCGCGTAGCGTCGACACATCGCCGTACTGCTGGCGCAGGTTGGCCGCGCTGGCTTTGAGGTCGACCAGGCCGGGGTAATCCGGCGACAACGTCAGGGCCTGGTCGAAATCTTTGATCGCGTCGGTGTACTGGCCCGCGTAGTAATGGGCGAGGCCCGTGCGGTAGTACTGGTCGGCAGCCCCGAGCGTGGACTTGACGGCCTTGGCCGCCATCAGCGACGCGAGGCCGTCGGCAGGGGCGACGAAGTTGAAGGCCTGCGGTTCGCCGACGGGTCCGAAGCTGTTGACACCGATCACCCGGCCGGACAGGTCGACAGTCGGACCCCCGCTCATGCCTTCGGCCACCGCGGCGTCGATTTCATAGACCGGGCTGGATTCCATGCTGGACTTCTTGCTGACCTTGCCGCTCTTGTTGGTGGGGTCCAGCGTCCGACCGGTCACCCGCTGGGTGGTTTCCGGGTAGCCCACCGCCAGCACCGCAGTACCGATGTTGACTTCGGCGTCGGTGGCGAGTTCGGACGACGGCAGGTTGTGCTTGTCCAGCTTGAGCAGCGCGACGTCGCCCTTGCCCAACGGCCGGAAATCCACCACGTTGGCAGGCACCTTGTCGGTGACCTTCGTCCCGGTGCCGTATATCAGGGTGAGACTGGCGGTGGGACTCTGCCCTGGCCCGTTTCCGACGATTGTCGCGCCACGCGACAGCCATTCGGCCACCACCAGCGGGTCGTGCCCCACCGGCGAGTCGGGGAACTGCCGCAGGTATTCGGTCGCCGCCCGGGTGATTATCAGCCGTCTGGCGGTGTCCGGATCCACGCAGTGGCCTGCGGTGGCCACCCAGCCGTCGGGATTGACAACGAAGGCCGTGCACGTCCAGGTGGCGATGATGGGGGCACTGGATCCTTCGCCGAACAGGGACAGCGTCTTGCCGTCGGGCAGCTTGACCAGGCCATACGTCTGCGCACCCAGCACCATGACGGCGGGCCGGATCAGTGCGGCCGCCCTTTCCTCCGGGTTGGACTGAGGCCGGCCCCCGTCGGCCGACGCCATCGCAGGCGCCCCCGCCGGCGCCAGGCATGCGGCAGCCGCCAACAGCGCGAGCGTCTTCGCCCGGCGTCGTCCCGACATCGTCCCCTCCTCACCATCAAGCTCCGACCCCCTACGATCCGTCGCCGCGGACACCGCGGCAAGGGACGACGAAGTCCCACGCCTCGTGGCCGTAGGTATCCCGGGTGAATCCTTGGGAAATGCCCGGTTACCGCAATAGGGTGACAAACATGCCAGCTGACAAGCGCGAACCCAAAGTCGTTGTCCTCGGTGGCGGGTCCTGGGGTACCACCGTCGCGTCCATTTGCGCGCGCCGCGGGCCGACGTTGCAGTGGGTGCGTTCGGAGGACACCGCCAAGGACATCAACGAAAACCATCGCAACAGCCGCTATCTCGGTGACGAGGTAGTGCTCAGCGAATCCCTGCGCGCCACCACCGATTTCGCCGAAGCCGCGAACTGTGCCGACGTTCTGGTCATGGGTGTGCCTTCGCACGGCTTCCGCGGTGTACTCACCGAACTGAGCAAGGAACTGCGCCCCTGGGTGCCGGTGGTCTCCCTGGTCAAAGGTCTCGAGCAGGGCACCAACATGCGGATGTCGCAGATCATCGAGGAGATCCTGCCCGGGCATCCGGCGGGCATCCTGGCCGGGCCGAACATCGCCCGCGAGGTCGCCGAGGGCTACGCCGCCGCCGCGGTGCTGGCCATGCCCGACCAGCATCTGGCGACCCGGCTGTCCGGCCTGTTCCGCACCCGGCGCTTCCGCGTCTACACCACCGACGACGTGGTGGGCGTCGAGATGGCCGGGGCGCTGAAGAACGTGTTCGCCATCGCCGTCGGCATGGGGTATTCGCTGGGCATCGGCGAGAACACCCGCGCCCTGGTGATCGCCCGTTCACTGCGCGAGATGACCAAGCTGGGCGTGGCCATGGGCGGGGACCCCGAAACGTTTCCCGGGCTGGCGGGCCTCGGCGATCTGATCGTCACCTGTACCAGCCAGCGCAGCCGCAACCGTCACGTCGGCGAACAACTGGGCGCCGGCAAGACGATCGACGAGATCATCGCCTCGATGAACCAGGTCGCCGAAGGCGTCAAGGCCGCCAGTGTGATCATGGAATTCGCCAACGAGTTGGGGCTGAACATGCCGATCGCGCGCGAGGTCGATGCCGTCATCAACCACGGCTCCACCGTCGAGCAGGCCTACCAGGGGCTGGCCGCCGAGGTACCCGGGCACGAGGTGCACGGGTCGGGGTTCTGACCCGCAGCGCCTACCTGTGACCTTCGTCACGCCATGGGTGGCCATGCCTGGGTGCTCACAAAGAAAATTTGCGTTCACTATGCACCTGGCGCGTCTGGTTGCCCGCAACGGGCCACCCACCTACCGTCAGGAAGTGGTCGCCAGGCGGTCCAGCCCACAACATCGTCGTTACGGGTGACACGTATTCGCCTGTGCGCCAATGTGTTACGAGACCGTGATACTGGGCGGGATGTCGGAATGTCCCCCCGCTTGACCCCGAGGGAGCCCTCCGATGCGACAGTTCGAACCATTCGCCGACGCGAATGCAGCCGAATCACGAAGCGAGCGTTGGCGATCGGTCTTACGCCACGACCTGCCGTCCTCGCTGGTGGTCTTCCTGGTCGCGCTACCGCTGTCACTCGGCATTGCCATCGCCTCCGACGCGCCGGTGCTCGCCGGCCTGATCGCAGCGATCGTCGGCGGGGTCATCGGCGGGGCACTGGGCGGGTCACCACTACAGGTCAGCGGTCCCGCCGCCGGCCTGACCGTCATCGTTGCCGACCTCATCGCCGAATTCGGTTGGGGGGGTAACCTGCTTCATCACCGCCGTCGCAGGTCTGATGCAGATTCTGCTGGGTCTCAGCCGGGTAGCGCGTGCGGCACTTGCGATTTCGCCGGTGGTGGTGCATGCGATGCTGGCCGGCATCGGGATCACCATCGCACTGCAGCAGACCCACGTCCTGCTCGGCGGCGAGTCGCACAGCTCGGCGTGGGTCAATGTCGTGGAGTTGCCCGCCCAGATCGTCGGCGCGCACCGCCCCGGACTCTTCCTCGGCCTGATGGTGATCGCCATCATGGTCGCCTGGCGCTGGGTGCCGGCCAAGCTGGCCGCCGTCCCCGGACCGCTGGTCGCGATCGTGGTGGTAACCGTTGTCTCCGTGGCGTTCCCGTTCCACGTCTCGCGAATCACGCTGGACGGCTCGGTGATCGACGCGCTGACACTGCCGGCGATACCGCGCGGCAACTGGACAGCGGTGGTCATCGGGATCATCACCGTCACGCTGATCTGCAGCGTGCAGAGCTTGCTGACGGCGGTGGCCACCGACCGCATGCACGACGGCCCGCGCACCAACCTCGACCGCGAGCTGATCGGCCAGGGCGCCTCCAATCTGGTCTCCGGAGCTATCGGCGGCCTGCCCATCGCGGGCGTAATCGTGCGTAGCGCAGCCAACATCAAGGCCGGCGCCAAGACCAGCGCCTCGACAATCCTGCACGGCTGCTGGATCCTGCTGTTCGCCCTGCCCTTCGCGGGCTTGATCGAGCAGATCCCCAGTGCCGCGCTGGCCGGGCTGCTGATCGTGATCGGCATTCAGCTGCTGCAGCCGGCGCACATCGAAACCGCGGTGAAAACCGGCGATTTCGCGATCTACCTGGTGACCATTGTGGCCGTGGTCTTCCTCAACCTGCTGCACGGGGTGATGATCGGGCTGGCACTGGCCATCGCGATGACCGGGTGGCGGGTGGTGCGCGCCAAAGTGGACGCCATCGCCGACGGCGACGAATGGCGAGTGATCGTCGAAGGCGCCTGCACCTTCCTGAGCCTGCCCCGGCTGACCCGGGTGCTGGCGTCAGTGCCCGAACGCACCACGGTGACACTGCACATCGCCGTCAGCTACCTCGATCATGCTGCGCACCAGGCGATTACGGATTGGCAGCAGCGGCACCACGCAACCGGCGGAGAAGTCCGGATCGACGGCCTGCTCGAGCGCGGCCACCCGCCACGCCGGCATCTGGTGTCGCTGACGACCACCGAGGCGCCCGACGCCGCTGCCTAGGCGCCACGCGCCATCGCCTCCAACCGGCGGATGCGGTCCTCGATCGGCGGGTGGGTGGAGAACAGCGAACCGATCCGCTCACCCGCGCGGAACGGGTTGGCGATCATCAGGTGCGCCTGGTTGGCCAGTTGCGGTTCCGGCGGCAACGGCGCCAGCTGCACCCCACCGGAGATCTTGCGCAGCGCCGACGCCAGGGCCAGCGGGTCGCCGGTCAGCACCGCGCCGGACTCGTCGGCCTGGTACTCGCGCGAGCGAGACACCGCCAGCCGGATTACCGTCGCGGCGACCGGCCCCAACAGCGAAACCAGCAGCATCGCAAAGGGGTTGGCGCCGCCTTCGCGGTTGCCGCCGAATGCGCCGAACCACATGGCCATGTTGGCCAGCGCGGTGATCACCGACGCCAGCGCACCCGCCACACAGGAGATCAGGATGTCGCGGTTGTAGACGTGGGAGAGCTCGTGACCGAGCACCGCGCGCAGCTCACGCTCGTCGAGGATCTGCAGGATGCCCGTGGTGCAGCAGACGGCGGCGTTGCGGGGGTTGCGACCGGTGGCGAAGGCGTTGGGCGCGCTGGTGTCGCTGATGTAGAGCCGCGGCATCGGCTGGTGGGCCGACGTGGCGAGCTCGCGCACAATGCGGTACATCACCGGGGCCTGCAGCTCCGAGACGGGTTGGGCGTGCATCGCGCGCAGCGCCAGCTTGTCGCTGTTGAAGTACGTGTAGACGTTCATCCCGACGGCGAACACCGTCGCCAGGATCAGTGTCGTCCGGCCGAACAGAGCGCCGACGAACACGATCATCGCGGACATGCCGACCAACAACAGGAACGTCTTGAGCCTGTTGACCTGGGGATGCCACGTCATTGGTGCGTCCTCCTACGAACACGTTCAGCTTTGTCGATTACCGCGGATTCAACGCCCGGAACGCCCCGGAAGGTTCCGGGTGAGCACGATCCGCAGGTCAACCGTGCCGGCTGACGGTGTAGTCGACCAACGCCTGCAATGCCCGGCGGCCGAGCCCCTCGGGCAGCAGGCTCACCTCATGGTGGGCCTGGGCCGCGTATTGCGCGAGTGTCTCCTTCGCCTTGGCCATCCCCGACGACGCCCGCAGCAGCGTCAACGCCTCGGCCACCTCGGCGTCGTCGTGAATGGGCCCGGCCAGCAGCTCGCGCAGCCGCGCCCCGTCGGGCCCGGTCTCCTGTAGGGCGTAGAGCATCGGCAGCGTGCGCACACCCTCCCGCAGATCGGTGCCCGGCACCTTGCCCGACTCGTCGGATTCGCTGTCGATGTCGATGATGTCGTCGGCGATCTGGAAGGCGGTGCCCACGGTGGCGCCGAGCCGACTCAGCCGCTCCACCTGCTCGTCGTCGGCGCCGGAGAACATCGCGCCGAACCGGCCCGCGGCGCCGATCAGGCTGCCCGTCTTCTCGTGCACGACCTTCAGGTACTGCTCGATGCGGTCGGCGCCCTCGGGAGTGCCGCGGGTCTCCCGCATCTGCCCGGTCACCAGCTCGGCGAACGTCTCGGCGACGATTCGGACTGCTTCCGGACCCAGCCGGGACACCAGCCGCGACGACGTCGCCAACAGGTAGTCGCCGGCCAGGATCGCCACGTTATTGCCCCAGCGGGCGTTGGCGCTGGGCGCGCCGCGGCGCACCTCGGCCTCGTCCATCACGTCGTCGTGGTACAGCGTCGCCAGGTGGATGAGTTCGACGATCGCCCCGGCGAGGGTGACCTCGGCGTTTTCCGGGTTCGGCCCGGTCTGCGCGGCCAGGATTGTGAACAGCGGCCGGAACCGTTTGCCGCCGGCCTTGAATAGATGCAGCAGCGACTCGGTCATCACTTCGTCGGAGCCGCGCAACTCGGCTTCCATCAGCTTCTCGACGCGGGCCACACCATCGCGCACGGTCGCCGCGAATTCGGCGTCACCCAGATCAACGCCCGCCACCACGGTCGCCGGTGTGTTCATTCGACCAACATACTGGTGAGCGTGAACAGCAGAGTCTGCCAGGCCGACGTCGTCGTCGTGGGCGCGGGACCGGCCGGGTCGGCGGCGGCGGCCTGGGCCGCCCGCGCGGGCCGCGACGTGCTCGTCGTCGACTCGGCCAGCTTCCCGCGGGACAAAGCGTGCGGGGACGGGCTGACGCCGCGGGCCGTCGCCGAGCTGCGCCAGCTGGGGCTGGGCGACTGGCTGGACGGCCGGATCAAGCATCGGGGCCTGCGGATGAGCGGCTTCGGCGGCGAGGTGGAGGTTGGCTGGCCCGGCCCGTCGTTCCCGGCGCACAGCAGCGCGGTGGCCCGGCTCGAACTCGACGACCGGATCCGCAAGGTCGCCGAGGAGTCCGGGGCACGCATGCTGCTGGGCACCAAAGCCGTTGAAGTGCATCATGATTCGTCACGAAGAGCGGTGTCGTTGACGCTGGCCGACCGGACCGAGGTGCGGTGCCGGCAGCTGATCGTCGCCGACGGGGCACGGTCGCCGCTGGGCCGCAAACTGGGCCGGCGCTGGCATCAGGACACGGTGTACGGCGTCGCCGCCAGGGGCTACCTGACCACCGAGCGCAGTGCAGACCCGTGGCTGACGTCGCACCTGGAGCTGCGCTCCCCGGACGGTGCGGTGCTGCCTGGCTACGGGTGGATCTTCCCGCTGGGCAACGGCGAGGTGAACATCGGCGTGGGCGCGCTGTCCACCACCAAGCGGCCGGCCGACCTGGCACTTCGGCCGCTGATCTCCTACTACACCGACCTGCGCCGGGAGGAGTGGGGCTTCGACGGCCCACCGCGGGCGATCGCGTCGGCATTGCTGCCGATGGGCGGCGCGGTGTCCGGGGTGGCCGGGCCGAACTGGATGCTGATCGGCGATGCCGCGGCCTGCGTCAACCCGCTCAACGGTGAGGGAATCGACTACGGCCTGGAGACCGGGCGACTGGCCGCCGAAGTGCTGGACTCGGGCGACCTGTCCCAGCTGTGGCCGGCGCTGCTGACCGAGCACTACGCCCGCGGCTTCTCGGTGGCGCGCAGGCTGGCGCTGCTGCTGACGTTCCAGCGGTTCCTGCCCGCGACCGGGCCGATCGCGATGCGCTCCACCACCCTGATGCGGATCGCGGTGCGGGTGATGGCCAACTTGGTCACCGACGAGGACGCCGACTGGGTGGCGCGGCTGTGGCGCGGCGGCGGCCGCGCCTCCCGGCTGATCGATCGTCGGCCGCCGTTCAGCTGAGTGTAGTGGCGCGGATATATCAACGCAGTTGATATATATCAGGCTGGTTGATATATCATGGGAGCATGAACACACCAACGGACTTCGAATTCGAACGCGCCTATCGCGGCGACTCCGAGCGCTTCGGCGAGGGCAGCCGCCCCCCGTGGAGCATCGGCGAACCCCAGCCCGAGTTGGCCGTGCTGATCGAGCAGGGCAAGTTCCACGGCGACGTCCTGGACGCCGGCTGCGGCGAGGGTGCCATTTCACTGGCCTTGGCCGAACGTGGACACGCGACCGTCGGGCTGGACGCTTCACCCACGGCCATCGAGCTGGCCCAGCGCGAGGCGCAGCAGCGCGGAATCACCACCGCCACCTTCGCGGTCGCCGACATCAGCGACTTCGGCACCTACCCGGCGGGCTCGGAAGGCCGGTTCGGCACCATCGTGGACAGCACGCTGTTCCATTCGATGCCGGTCGAACTGCGCGAGGGCTATCAGCAGTCGATCGTGCGCGCCGCCGCCCCCGGAGCGTCGTACTTCGTGCTGGTCTTCGACCGGGCCGCGTTGGGCGAGGACGGCCCGGTCAACGCCGTCACCGAGGCCGAGTTGCGTGAGGTGGTCGGCAAGTACTGGGTGATCGACGACGTCCGGCCCGCACGCATCCACGCGCAGGTCCCGGCGGACGTGCCCGGCATGCCGGGCTTCGACGCGCGCGACGAAGGCAACGGCCGTCGGTCGGTCGGCGCCTGGCTGCTGTCGGCGCATCTGGGCTGATCGCGCCCACGGCTGAGGTGTATAGTCTGTCTAATGAAGGTAACGAGGCTGGCCAGTTTCGTCGCCGTCGCGGTTGCCGCCGTCGGGTTGGCGGCCCCCGCCCAGGCCGACGACTACGACGCTCCCTTTAACACGCAGCTGCACACCTACGGCATCTACGGCCCGCAGGACTACAACGCCTGGCTGGGCAAGATCAGTTGCCAGCGGATCGACCGGAACGTCGACCACACCGCCTACGACTCGGCCAAGTTCCTGCAGCGCAACCTGCCGCTGGGCACCACGCAGGGGCAGGCCTTCCAGTTCCTCGGCGCCGCGCTGGACCATTACTGCCCCGAGCACGTGGGCTTCCTGCAGCAGGCTGGGCGCTAACGGCGGGATTGCCGGGCTCGTCCGCGACGAGCCGCTGTGGCGGCTTTCGGCGCCTGCCCCAACAGGGTGGTGTGCAGCAGATGACACACCACCGCGCGAGATATCTCGGTGTTCTCGTACTGCATCAGCCGCCCCAGGTCGACGACCAGGCTGAATGCGGCGTGCACGGCGAATCGCGCTTCCTCCGTTGGGATTTCGGGCGTGGCGAGGTGCACCTGATGCACCCAGGCCTCGACCGTCGCGTGCTGGATGCTGCGCAGCGCGGTTCGCTCTTCCGGCGGCACGTTGCTGCGTTCGGCGTAATAGACGTAGGCGAGCTCGGGGCGGGCGAAGGAACGCCGGACGTAGGCCGCGATCAACTCGGTGACCGCGTCGGTCGGGTTGTCCGTGGACCCCAGGATCTCGGACAGATCACTGGAAACGCGGTCGGCGGCACGGCGGTAGATGGCGGCCAGGATGGCACCTTTGCCGCTGAAGAAGCGGTACAGGCTGGTGGTCGGCAGATGAGCGGCCGCGGCGATGTCGTCCATCCCGGTCTCGCGGTATCCCCGCTCGTTGAACAGCATGATCGCGGCGTGCAGGATCTGCTCGTACTCACCGGCGGCCAGCGCGACGGACGGCTTTGCCGCCCCGTCGCCGCCAGGCTCGTCGTCGGGCAGGTCGGCGTCGCGCACCGCCCGCGCGATCCGCGTCAGCGTGCTGTGCGTCTGCTCGTCGGGTAGCTGCGCCCGGTGGTCGGTGATGCTGCCGATGACGCTGAGCACCGCCGAGGACAACGTCCAGCGCTGGCGCGACTTCAGTTGGGGCCGTAGCCGGGACAGCGGTCGCTGCAGCCTGCGATTCACCAATTTGATCTGCTGGTTGAGCACCTCTTGGTCTTCAGGCTTGAGGTAGCGCCCTTCCCACCGGTACAGTCCGCCGCTGCTCCTGTTCCGCAGTGTTGTGCTAATCAGCTGTGCCACAACATGATCCCAGATCTCCTCGGGATCGTCGCGGTCGCCGTATTCGTCGTCGAGGAAAGCCGTGCACTCCACCAGCTGCTCCCCCAGCGCCAGCACCGCCTCCCGGAACAGATCGTATTTGCGGGCATAGTGGCGATATAGCGACGCGGCGGTGACACCCACCCGCGCTGCGATCAGTTCCATGCTCACACCGTGGTAGCCAAGCTCGCTGAACGCCTCCGCCGAGACGCGGGCGATCTGCTCCTTGCGATCCCGGGGACGCCGCCGACGCTCTGTTCCCAGAGCGGGGGACGTCGACATAGCCGTACTCTACGGCAGTGCGGCGACGACCGGTCGCGCCGGTGGAACTATTGTCCCGGCCGGCGGGTGTCCAGGATGTCGAGAGCGTTCGGCAACCCTTTGCGGTACCGGGCCTGGTCCACCGCTTTGATCGGCTCCCACCACGGCGCCTGAAAGAGCTTGACAATATTCACCATTTGCCCCGAATAACCGGAGGCCTGCAACACGCCGTTGGCGGCGTAGCGACCGCCCTCGTTGGCACCTTCCATCGTCGTCACGTTCTGGTCGGTCCGGATCCATTCGCCGGCCAGGAACAGGTTGTCGATTCCGGTGACCGCATTGGGGCGACGCCCCCACGAGCCGGGATCCTGGATGAAGAGCGGTTCGTCGTTGCGCACGTTGGGCGTACCCGAGTCGATGATCGAGGGATCCAGGAACCACGAGTGCAGCATCGAGTCGTCGACCACATGACCGGTGTCGCTCAGATGCGCCTTGATCTGCGCCCACGCCTCCTGCGCGATCTCGGTCGGCGTGCACTGCCGCGCACTTTTGCGGTTGAAGTTGCCCGGCGTGCTCCAATCCGAAATGATCGCGGACAGACAATCTTTGACGGTGCCATCGCCGTAGGTGGTGAGGCTGCGTTTCCAGAACTGCTCTTGGCTGATCGAGGTGAGACCCCAGCCCGAGTCGACGTAGTTGACATGGCCTTTGGTGACGTCGACGCGCTCCTTGAGGTAGAACATCAGCCCGTTCATCCACTCGGTACGCAACAGCGCGACGTTGGCCAGCCCCGGGTCGGCGGCGATGACGTCCGGGGTGAGCACCGCCGCGAGCTTCTCACACGGGATCGCCGAGACGTACCAGTCCGCCACTACGGGCTGCGGCAGACCGTTCACGTCCGTCACGGTGGCCGACGCGATGTGGTTGCCGTTCGGATTCAGGCGTGAAAGCGCTTGCCCCACTCTGAATGTCACGCCCATGGAGGTGAGATGGGCAATCCATGGATCTAACCACTGGGCGCTGGTCGGGCCGTTGAGCACCCGGTCGAATCCTTTGCAGTCGGTATCGTTGCCGAACAGCAGAATCGACCAGACCGAGGCTTCGCCCACCAGTCCGATCGAATGGGCGCTGGCATCCTTGGATTTCGATGCCGCCAGGTTACGGATGATCCCGTCGGCCAGGTAACGGTTGTACTCGGCCGATCTCTTGTCCGCACCGATATAGTCCGACCAGGTCATATTGTCCCATTGGCCGAGCTTGCGCTCGGTGCAACTGGTCACATAGACCGCGAGTTTCTGCGCGGCGTAAGCGGCTTCCCACAACGGCAGCCGGAACAGCGTCTGGAAGACGGTGGTAACGGATTCGATGAAGGCCTTCGGGGTGATCGGATTCGGGATGGTGGGCAACGGAAACGGCAGCGGGATGGTCAGATCGGCGCGACCCATTCCCGAATGCAGGTACGAGGTGGCCCGCGTCAGGTTGTTCCAGACGCCGTTCGCGTTGCCGGCGAACGGGATTCGCCGCATGGTATCGGGGACGTTGCGGTAGAAGCCGGGAAAGAACCGGAAGCCGTGTTCGGCCGGCAGCGGGTCGGGTCCGGTGTTGGGCACCGGAATGGAACGAGCCTTGCCGCCCAGAGCCTTCCGCTCGTACACGGTCACGGCGTAACCGCGTTCGGCGAGTTCGTGGGCCGCGGTCAGCCCCGCCACACCGGCCCCGAAAACGGCGACCGACTTATTGGTGGCTGCGCGGCCGGCGGGCACCGTGCCGGACAGCGCGGCAGCGGCAGCGGTTGCGGCCGTGGCGGCGAGCACCGACCGTCGTGACATCTGGTGCCCAGTTTGCTGCGCGCGTGCCACGCAGATAAGTTAATGCTTGTTCCAGCAAATGCGGGTGATTGTCGTCGGCGTTTCGCGGTGGTATCGCATCGATGGTCTGGACACCTCCGGCACAGGCCGCGGACGCGAACGCGGCTATGTGAAGGGCATGGACGCCGGTGATGGACGGGGTGGCGACCGGGCCATACCGCTGCATCGGGTAAGTTAACCATGATTCGCTCCTGTGTCTCGACCGGACTCTAGCCGGTAAAAGTCGTTGAACTGGTACTTTGTCGGCATTTGGCGAACCGGCTGCAAAGTACAGGCCCGTTGTCCGGCCGGATTGTTCCAGGTATTCCGGCGTTAAGTGGCGGAAACTCGTCAATTTCGCGGCATTCACGATGACAGAACCATCATTAACTTATTCTTGCGGCGGGATGAGGGCTGTGACATGCTGCACACGTCGAGACCGTAGCGCCAACCCAGAAGGAAGCGGATGACCTACGAGTTGCCGTCCCCGAAAGGCCCGCTGCGTGACGTAATGTCCCAGGGCGGCTACATCATCGGCTTCGCCGTCGAGGCGTTCGTCGGTGTCGTCGCCGCGATGCTGCGCCGTCGTTTCGCGGTGCAGGAGGTGGTCAATCAGACACTGTTCATCGGCCGGGTGTGCACCGGCCCCTCGCTGCTGTTGATGATGCCGATCGGCGTTTTCATCGCGGTGTCGGTCGGCGAGCTGGCCGGGCGGATCGGTGCGGGCGGCTATTCGGGTGCGGTGGTCGCGTTCATCATCGTCGGCCAGGCCGCAGCGCTGGTGTGCGCGCTGATGATGGCCGGCGTCGCCGGATCGGCGATCTGCACCGATCTGGGCTCCCGCAAGATCCGCGAGGAGATCGACGCCATGGAGGTGATGGGACTCGACGTGGTCGAGCGGCTCGTCGGCCCGCGCCTGATCGCCGCGGTGCTGGTGGCCGTCATGTTGTGCTCGATAGTCACCCTCGGCGGCGTGCTGGCGTGCTACGGCTACCACATCGGGGTCCAACATCTGCCCGCCGGAACGTTTCTCGCGACGTTCAGCCAATACGGCCGGGTCTCCGACTTCGTGATGGCGTTGATCAAGGCGGCCGTCTTCGGCCTCACCGCCACGCTGGTCGCGACGTTCAAAGGCCTACACGCCAAGGGCGGGCCCCGCGGGGTGGCCGACGCTGTCAACGAAACCGTCGTCATCGCGTTCGCGCTGGTGTTCATTCTCAACACCACGCTCTCGGCGCTCTACACCGTCGCGGTCCCCGCCGTCGGGAGTTATCGGTGACCGCAACTCTGCACCGGGGCTACCTGCTACCCGCGCACGCGGCATACCAGGGACTGGCCGTCGTCGGCCGACATGTCAGCTTCTACGTCAAAGTGCTTGCGTCGCTTCCGTATACGATCACCCGCTACCGAAAGCACACGCTGAGCCAGATCGGTGAGGTGACCTTCGGAACCAGCTCACTGCTGTCCGGCGGCGGCACCATCGGCATCGTGTTCGCCATGTCGCTGGCGGCCGCGATGATGCTGGGCGTCGAAACCCAACGCGGCCTGGACCTGATCGGCATGAACACGCTGTCGGGCATGCTGGCCGCGATCGCCAACACCCGCGAACTGGCGCCCGTGGTGGTCGCTATCGCCTTGGCCGCCAAGGTCGGAACGGGCTTCACCGCACAGATCGGAGCGATGCGGATCTCCGACGAAATCGACGCCCTGGACGCCATGGCGCTGCGTTCGGTGCCGTTCCTGGTCGGCACCAGGGTGGTGGCCTCGGCGGTATGCGTGATCCCGATCTACATGATCGGCCTACTCGCCAGCTACCTGTCCACCCGAACCGTGGTAGTGGTGTTCAACGGCGAATCGCCCGGCACCTACGACTACTTCTTCCACCTCGCGCTGAGTCCCCGCGACCTGGCCTACTCCGGCGTCAAGGCAATCGTCTTCGCGCTGGTGGTGGCCATGGTCCACTGCACCTACGGGTATTTCGCATCCGGCGGCCCGGTCGGCGTCGGCGAGGCGGCCGGCCGGGCACTGCGCACCGCGATCCTCGCGGTCGGGGTGCTCGACGTGCTGCTAACTTTCGCGCTGTGGGGTCTGGTGCCGCAGATCCCGGGGATGGGCGTGTGATGGCCCGGCAACGATCGACACGGTGGACGACGCTGAAACTCGCGCTGCGCGGGTTGGTCACCGTAATCGTCGCGATCGGTGTGGGGACGCTCCTGGTCGCGCGGGCCTCCGGCCGGCTCGAGCGCAGCACCGACGTCTTCGTGGGAGTACCGGTATCGGCCGGCATGATCACCAGCCAATCACCGGTGCGCTATCACGGCGTCAACGTGGGGCGGATCGCCGATATCGAGTCGGGCACCGAAACATCGAAGGTGCGCTTGGCGATTCGGGACGACATGCTGGCGAAGATTCCCGACTCAGTGGTGGCGCGCGTCGTTCCGCGCACCTTCTTCGGCGACATCTACCTGCAACTCGTCGATGCCGGACGGCGGTCGGCCCAGCCGTTGTCCCGCGGCCACCAGGTGGCCATGGACACCGGGGCCGACGCGATGGCCCTCTACGACGTGTTCACCAAGGTGGTCGCGCTGTTCTCGCAGATCAAGCCGGAGCGCATGCAGGTCGCCCTCGCCGCGATCAGTCAGGCTCTGCGCGACCGCGGAACCGAGATCGGCTCGATGATCGACGATCTCAGCGACAGCGCACGCGTCCTGACTCCGTCGCTGACCGCGTTTCTGGATGCCACACCGCAATTCCGCGCCGTGCTGGACTCCCTGCACACCGCCACCCCCGACATCGTCAAGACCCTGGCCGCGGCCACCTCGGTGTCCAACAGGATGGCAGACGACCGGCAGAACATCGGCCGCGCCGCCGACGCACTGGCCCGCTTCGCCGGAGTGTTCACGTCATTTCTGGCCGACCACCGCGAACAGCTCATCACCGTCGTCGACTCCGCCGGGAAAATCCTCGCGACGGCGGGCGCCCAGCCCGTGGGCCTGCTCGACACTCTGGCCGGCGCACAGGCTTTCGGTGCCGGCGCAGCACGGGTCTTCGCGACCGGAAAGTTCAGCATCACCGCCGTCGGCACCTTCGCCGGGCCGATGCCCTACACCGAGCAGGACTGCCCGGTCTACGGGCTCAGCCGCGGCGCGCACTGCGCCGAAGCCGGGCCGGACGGCCCGGCTCCGCCACGCTCCACCGATCCCTACCAGCTTCCGCGCGCCGACCTGCCGGTGACGCCCTTCGTGCTGCCCGACCCCCATCTGCCGGCCGACGCGGCGGGGCAGCCCGGACCACACGTCGCGCCGTCGGCCAATGTCGTTGACGCCGAGGATCAGTCGCACGCGCTCACCGTCTTGCAGGACCGGTTACTGGGCGGCGGACCCTCGACGCGGCCCAGCATCGCGACGGTACTGATGCTGGGACCCCTGGTGCGCGGCACCGAGGTGCGGCTCGGATGAAGATCGAATCACCCGCCCTGGCCAAATTGGGCACGTTCGTCACCGCCGGGGTGGCATCGGCCGTCCTGGTGGTCAACACCTTGTCGACGCCCGTGCACGGGCCCACCGTGCATTACGTCGTCGAGTTCAGCAGCGTGGAAGGTCTCAACGTCGGCAACCCGGTCACCATGAACGGCGTCCGGATCGGCCGAGTCGACTCGATCCGCTCGGCCCCCAACGGGGACGGCACCAGACGTGCCGACGTCGGAGTCGAGGTCCAATCCAATTACCCTCTCTCCCAACATGTTACGGCTGCAGTACGGTATGGCGACATGCTCGGCGCCCGATACGTCGCGCTGTCCGACCCGGACGGCGGCATCAGCAAACTGTCCACCGGCAACGAGACCAAGCCGCTGGGCGCCGGTGCGGTCATCCCGCTGAGCCAGACCGCTCCCGCGGTGGACCTCACCGCACTGCTGAACGGGTTCAAACCGCTCTTCGACTCGCTGCAGCCCGCGCAGGTGAACACCTTGACCCGCGGCTTCGTCGAGACCTTCAGCGGCCAAACCCAGACGCTGGCCACGCTGATCACCCAGATCGCCACCATCACAACGTCATTGGCTACCCGAGACGACGTGTTCGCCCGGCTGATCGACAACCTCGCCGCACTGGTCCAGACGGTCAAGGTTCGCCAACCCCGGCTCGAGGAGTTGCTCGACGGCCTGCACCGGCTGACCTCCACCGTCGCCGACGGCGGCAAACTCGAGCTGCTGATCGACCAGGGCAACGCGGTGTTGGCCACCCTGGGCAACACGGTGGCAGCCTCGGGTGCCGCGTACGCCACCAGCGTCAGCGAACTCAAGACGATGCTGGACACTTGGGAGCCCAGCACCGACGAGTTCACCCGACTGCTGGGCAACCTGCCGCAATTCGGTGACGCCATCAACCACACCACCAGCTATGGCGGCTTCGTCAGCCTCTACCTGTGCAACTTCACCATCAAGATCTCCCGGCACGAGGCGAACATCTTCGGCCGCAGACATTCCGAGGTGTGCCTGTGATGGTCCTGGTCAAACTCATCGACCTGTTCGTCGGTGTGGTGATCTTCCTGTTCGTCGACAAGCGGCGCCACAATCCGTCGATCCCGCTGGCGCTGGGCTCGATCGGAACGTTCACGCTGATCACCGCGATGCTGATCTCGATCGGCATCCCGCGTGTCTGGTATTACGCGCGCACCGATGCCTGCGCGGCCGAACTGGCCAACGCAGCGGGACTGAGCAGCGGTGAACCGGTGTACGTGGCCGGCGTGCCGGCCGGACGGGTGGAAAACGTCGAATTGGCAGGCGATCACGTCCGCGTCGCCTTCCGGCTGGACAACGGTCAGGCACTGGGCAACCAGACCACCGCCACGGTGCGACTGCGCACCGTGTTGGGTAAGCGGTTCCTGGACGTGATGCCCGCCGGAACCGTCGACCCGCACAGCGCCACGCTCATCCCGCTGTCCCGCACCACGGTGCCCTACAGCTTCGACGACGTCGGGCGCAAAGCCGAGGAGTCCGCATCCGGCGTCGAGCAACGCACGCTGGCCGAGACGATGCGAACCCTGATCGCGTCGATGCCCGGCGACAACGAGGAGCTCGGCGCCGCGCTCGCCGGAATCGGCGCGGCCAGTGCCGGTTTCGCTCGCAACGGCGACAAGGTCGACCAGATGCTGCGCGTCTTTCGCTCGCTGTCGGAGCTGTTGACGCGCCAGACCGACACGCTGGCCGACACCGCGGGCAACGCCGCCCACATCGTCGCCGCCCTGGCCGCCCGCCGCGAGGCGCTGACCCGGATCGCCGCGAACCTGCGGGCGGTCCTGGCGCAGCTGTCGACGGTATACACCGCGAAACAGTCTGACTTCCAGGCGCTTACCGCCGGCCTGACCCGGGTGACCGGGACCCTGAAGTCCAACGCGGACAAGATCGACGCGATCCTGCTGAAGATGCCACCGGCGATCCGCGCGGTGGTCAACGCGACCGGCACCGGCAACTGGGCCGACGTCAATTCGCCCTCCCTGGTGATGCCGGACAACCTGTTGTGCGCGTTGAACATTCAACGGGAGTGCCGATGAACGGCCGGCGTTGGGCGGTGCTAACCGCAACGGTGCCAGCGCTGCTGGCCGCAGCGTGGTTCACCTTCGGCCACACCGACAACTCGACCACCGTGCACGCAGACTTCAACTACGTCAACGGCATCTACCCCGGCAGCAAGGTCACCGTGCTGGGCGTGCCGGTCGGACGTGTCACCGACGTACATCCACAAGGCACCACGGTGCGCGTCAGCATGAGCCTGCCCGGCAACGTCGCGCTACCTCCCGAAGTGGACGCCTACGTGGTCAGCCCCGCGCTGATCAGCGACCGCAGCGTGGAACTCGGTCCGGCGTACCGCGGTAGCGGCCCGACGCTGCGCAGCGGACACGTCATCCCGGCCGAGCGCACCCACGCGCCCATCACGTTCGACAGCATGCTCGGCAGCCTCAACACCCTGACCGCGGCGCTCGGCCCGCAGCAGGGCGACCTCGGTGAAGTGCTGGCCCGCGGCACCGAACAGTGGCGCGGCCAAGGCAAGCAGTTCAACGCCGCGATTCGAAACCTCAGCTCCGCCACCGGCGTGCTGGGTGCCCGAGCCGAGGACATCGGCGCCCTGGTCGACAATCTGACCGCGTTGACGAACGCGTTCGAGCGGCGCCAGGTGTCGTTGAACACGCTGGTCGAACAACTCGGCGAGCTGGGACAGAGCTGGGCCGATCAGGATCCGGACATCACCGGCTCGATGAACGATCTGAAGGTGGTGCTCGACCAGGTCAACACCTTCACCGCCACCCACGGCAACGACTTGGGCGCGGTGGCGGCCAACCTGAACGCCGTCGGTGAGGTGCTGACGGCCAAACGCCCCGCGCTGGCCGAATTCATGGACCTGGTGCCGCTGATGATGCAGAACCTGTCGGCGACGGTCGGGCCGGACCGTCGGGGGCGGATCCGGCTCAACGTGTCCACGGTGCTGACCCAGTTCGCCGCCGCCCAGCATTTCTGCGAGACCTACCTGCTGCCGATGTGCACGGGCGCCGGAATCACCAACCCGGTCTCCTACCCGATCAGCCGGTCGGATCCGTTGGGGTTCATCACCGCCGTCACCGGTCAATCGCCGCCGCCGAACCCGAAATACCCGAGGTGAGCGCGCATGGCTAAACCGACCGCGACCACCGCCGCGCTGTGTTGCGCCGCCGGCCTGGGTGCCGTTGTGCTGTACGGAGTTTCCGATGCCGGCATCCAGGATCTGCCGCTGGGCCGCGACGCTCCGGGCACCGCGATGACGGTGACGGTGCTGCTGCCCACCGCCGACGGCATCACCATCGGTGCAGACGTGCGCAACGGCCAACGAGTGATCGGCAGAGTCAAATCCATGAGCATGGCCGCCGCGGGGGCATCGGTACAACTGAGTCTGCAGACCGACGCCAGACTGCCCAAGAACAGTGTGGCGCGCGTGGAACTCCCGTCCGCCCTGGGCAATCCGTTCGTCCGGCTCAGCGCGCCGACGCAGCCGTCGGGCGCCGTGCTCGACGACGGTGACGTGATCCCGTCCAACCGCACCGAGGTGGGACCCCAGATCGAGGGCGCGCTGGCCACCTTCGGAGCACTGCTCAGCCGCAGCGGAATCGACCAGCTGACCACCATCGTCACCGAGCTGAACAAGGCGTTCGGCGGTCGATCCGACAAGATCCGGACGTTGGTGCACACATTCAGCGCACTGGCAGCCAAAGCCGTTGCCCATCATGACGAGTTCGAGCAGGCGATGAGTCTGGCGGCCGACGTCAGCGCTTCGCTCACGCACGACCAGTCAGTCGTGACCGGGTATCTGGACGCGGTGCCGCGTGTGGTCGCCATACTCGACGTTCAACGTGCGCAACTGAATTCGCTGTTCTCCTCCACCACCGCGCTGGCCGCGGTAGCCAACAACGTGCTCTCGGCCACCGACCTGGCGGCGATGGTCGGCGACGCGGGACGGGGTGATCACCACCCTGGGGATGTACAACGACCGACTGGGCGCGACGTTGGCGACCATGAACGACTTCCTGGAGAAATTCGGCAAGTCCGTCCACGGCGACTACCTGATGTTCGACGGTGCGCTGGACATCCCCGGGACGATCGACAAGATCCTCACCGGCGGACTGCTGGTGAACGGAACGCCCACCCCGGCTCCGTACGGCCTGGAAGGCTTCCTGTCGGGCGGGCTTCGATGAAACGCCTGGTGATCATCCAGCTGGCGATCTTC
Source organism: Mycobacterium kiyosense (assembly GCA_021654635.1). Classification (NCBI taxonomy): domain Bacteria; kingdom Bacillati; phylum Actinomycetota; class Actinomycetes; order Mycobacteriales; family Mycobacteriaceae; genus Mycobacterium; species Mycobacterium kiyosense. Next base: position 922,645 of record AP025179.1, on the reverse strand, counting down.
GCGCTGATCGCGGCAATCGTGATTCCCTTCGGCATCCGTTATGTGGCCGGCCCACAAGGCTTTCGGACGCCGATCCTGCTCACCGCCACCATGGCCGATGCATTCGGCCTCACCCCGGGCACCAGCGTTACCGTGCGCGGGGTGCAGGTCGGCACGGTCGAATCGGTGACACTGGACGCCGACGGGCTGGCCAAGGTGCGCATCGCCGTCGACCCGCGGACCCGGATTCCCCGCGACAGCATCCTTACCGTCGGCATGGGCACCGCCGCCGGTATCCAGAGCGTGGACATTCTGCCGCAGCACGACGGAGGCCCATACCTGGCCTCCGGCGACGTCATCGCCGCGCCCGCCGACCGCCAGCCGGTGCAGATGGACCGGGTGATGCAGGACGCCGCCCGGCTGGTCAAGACCATCGATCCCGCCACCGTCGGCGCCGTCGGCACCGAACTCGCCGACGCGTTCGGCGGGCTCGGCCCCAGCATGGCCGCGCTGATCGACAACGGCGCCGACATCGCCCGACGGATCCGCGCCCAGTCCGGCAGACTGCAACCACTGATCGAAGGCACCACCGCACTGGTGACGGCGATGGCCGCCCAGCGCACCACGTTCGTCAATGGGATGCGGGCGAGCGCGCACCTGGCCACCCAGCTCGACGCCAGCGGACCGGTCTTTCTCTATCTGACCGATCATTCGCCGGCGATCATGGGTTCGCTGCAACACGTATTGGACACCTACGGCGGCACTTTCGGCGCCACCCTGGCCAACCTGGCCGCGGTGGTCCCAGTGATCTCCGATCGCACCGATTCGCTGCAGACCGGACTGACGTCGATACCGAAGGGCCTGCGCGACCTGGCCTCGATCGTGAAGGGCGACCGGGCCGATTTCGCGCTGATCGCCACCCAGGGGCCGGTGTGCAATTACGACGTCAACCGGCGGACCATCGGAGACGTCAGCCCGGTTGAACCCAACCTGGTGATGTATTGCCCGCCGGCGCACGACATGCTGATGCGCGGCGCGGTCAACGCGCCGCGACCCGACGAGTTGGGCATGGAAAACTCGCAGATCCCCGGTTCCCCCATCGGTCCCCCGGTGGTCAAAGACCCCATCAAAATCCCGACACTGGCCGAGATCGTCTACCGGTGGCGGGCCATTCTGAGAGGAAACTTCGATGAACCCCACTGACAACTTAACTGACCCGATCGACGAAGCGGCGGAGGCCGCCGACGACTCCGAACACGGTGCGGTACTGACACTGGACAAGCCGGCCGAGGATGAAACCGATTCGGACGCAACAGATGAGGCCCCGTCGACCCCTTCCCGCCGGCGACGGCTGCGCCGGATGAGTCTCGTCGCGGCGGCGCTGGCCGCGACTGCCGCGCCGGCCATGCTGTCGTGGAGTTTCTACCAGCATCGGCACACCGAACAGCTTGCGCAGCAGGCGGTTTCGACCACCCGCGGCTATCTGGAGGCGATGGCCGCCTTCAACTACCAGGACCTCGACGCCAATCGCGCCACCATCACCGCGGGTTCCACCACGGAATTCGCCCACAAGTACGACGAGATGGTCAAGGCGCTGCGCGACATCGTAGTCACCAGCAAGGGCGTCGCGACGGCCACCGCCAGCCATGTGACGGTTGAACACCTCGGCGACTCCTCAGCCGTCGTCGTTGGGTTCGTCGACCAGCACGTCACCAATGTCACCGCGCCGCAAGGCAACAGCCAGAAGTACCGGATGGTGGTCACGCTGATCCGCAGCGGCGACCGCTGGATTGTCAACGACGTCGAAACCGTCTGAGCGAAAGGAACTCCCGATGGCCGCCCGCCACCTCGCCGAAACGCCGTACCAGCCGTCACTGACGACTGCCCAGACCCGGATTCAGATCACCCAGCGCACCCCGCGCTGGAACTCCAAACTGGTGGACCTCACCGATGCGCTGGACTTCTGGGCGTTCGCCGGCGCGGCCGCCAACGTCATCATGCAATTGTCCTGGCCTGCAGTCGGATACGGCGTGATGGAGAGCCGGGTCACGTCTGGCCGGCTGACCGACCACCCGTGGAAGCGGGCACGCACCACCACCCAGTACCTGGCCGTGGCCATCCTGGGCGACGACGAGGAGCGCAAGGCCTACCGCCAGGCCGTCGACGTCGCGCACCGGCAGGTGCGGTCAACCCCGGACAGCCCGGTCAAGTACAACGGGTTCAGCCGCGAACTGCAGATGTGGGTGGCGGCGTGCCTGTTCATCGGCTTCGAGGACACCTACCAGTTGCTGTACGGCAAGATGACCGAGGAGCAGGCCGAGCACTTCTACGCCTCGGCCATGCCGCTGGGCACCACGCTGCAGGTGACCGCCGACCAATGGCCCGCCACCCGAGCCGGTTTCGACGTTTACTGGAACACCGCCTGCGAGCGCATCCACATCGACGACGCGGTGCGCGGCTACCTCGACGACCTGGTGCGACTGAAGATGGTCAATCCGCTGCTACGGGTGATGTTCGGACCGCTGCTGAGGTTTCTGACCATCGGCTCGCTGGCACCGGTGTTCCGCGAGGCGATGGGCTACCAGTGGACCGACGTCGACCGCCGGCGTTTCGAACACCTCTTCCTGTTCGTCTCCTTCGTCAACCGGCTACTGCCCAAGGCCATCCGGCAGGGCGGCAGCCACGTACTGATGAGTGACGTCCGACGGCGCATCCGGCGGGGCAAGCCGCTGATCTGAGCCGCTCAGCGCAGCGGCTTGTAGGCCGCGTGCAGGGCGACGATACCGCCGGTCAGGTTTCGCCAGCGCACCGTCGACCAACCGGCCAGCGCGATCTGTTGCGCCAGCGCCGCCTGGTCGGGCCACGCCCTGATCGACTCGGCAAGGTAGACATAGGCTTCGGGGTTGCTGGACACCGCCCGCGCCACCCGCGGCAGCGCCTGCATCAGATACTCCTTATAGGTGGTGGCGAACAACCCGTTTGTGGGAGTGGAGAATTCGCACACCACCAGCCGGCCCCCGGGACGAGTCACCCGCGCCATCTCACGCAGCCCGGCCGCAAAGTCGACCACATTGCGCAACCCGAAGCTGATGGTGACCGCGTCGAACACCTCGTCGGCGAACGGCAGCCGGGTGGCGTCCCCGGCGACCTTGGGCACGTTGCGGGCGCTGCCCGCGGCCAGCATGCCGACCGAGAAGTCGGCCGCCACGCACCACGCCCCGGACTTGGCCAACTCGACCGTGGACACCGCCGTGCCGGCAGCCAGATCCAGCACCCGCTGGCCGGGCTTGACGCGCAACGCGGACCGGGTGGCCCGGCGCCAGTACCGGTCCTGACCGAAGGAGAGCACGGTGTTGGTGATGTCGTAGCGGCGCGCGACACCGTCGAACATCGACGCGACGTCTCGGGGGTTCTTGTCCAGGTCCGCTCTGCTCACGGTGCCGACGCTACCGTGGCCGCCTGAAGCGCCCTCAGGCCCTTCGGGTGCGCCACACCGCGGTGCGTGCCCTCACCGCAGGTGACAACACCGCCTCGTAGTGCCCGAGCAGCTCGTCGCAGATGACCGGCCAGCTGCGGCCGAGCACGCTGCGCCGGGCCGCCTGCGCGTAGCGTGGCCGGTCGGCCAGCAGATAGGCCACCGCGCCCGGCAGCCGCGCTTCGAACTCCTCGACCGGCAGCAACAGGCCGGTGCGGCTCGGCGCGATGAGATCGCGTGGGCCGCCGGCGTCGGGGGCGATAACCGGCAACCCCGACGCCAGCGCTTCCTGCACGACCTGACAGAACGTCTCGTGCTCGCCGGGGTGCACGAAGACGTCCATACTGGCGTACGCCGCGGCGAGTTCATCGCCGTAGAGTGCGCCGGTGAAAACCGCTGTGGGCAGCAGTGATTGAAGCTTGGCGCGGTCCACGCCGTCGCCGACCACTACCAGACGGACCCCGCCGTCGGCCGCCAGCGCCGCCAACCGCTCGACGTGTTTCTCCGGGGCCAGCCGGCCGACGAATCCGACGATCGGCCTGCCGTCCGGCGACCAACGCCGTCGCAGCGTCTCGTCGCGGGCCGACGGCGCATAACGGAGCAGATCGACCCCGCGGCCCCACCGGTGAAGCCGTGGAAAGCCTTGCGCAGCAAGGACTTCCATGGTCGGGGTGGACGGCGCCAGCGTGCGGTCGGCCAGACCGTGCAGGTGCCGGAACCACGCCCAGGCTGCCCGGGTGGCCGTCGGAATGCCGTAGCTCGCGGCGAAACCCGGTACGTCGGTTTGGTAGACGGCCACCGTCGGCACGCCGAGTCGGCGCGCGGCGCGCAGCCCGCCGTAGCCGAGCAGCGCCGGTGAAGCCAGGTGCACCACGTCGGGGTCGAAGCCGCGCAGCGCCCGCAACATGCGAACAGTGGGCACGCCCAGCGGTAGCGTGGTCACCTTCGGGAACATCCGCGAGGGCGTGCGGTGCACCCGCACACCGTCGTGCAGGCGTTCGGCCCGCGGCTCACCCGGTGGGTTGTCCGGCGCGATGACCAATGCTTCGTGACCGGTGCGCCGCAGATGCTCAAGCACCCGGATCACCGAGTTGCTGACACCGTTCACCTGCGGGAGGAACGATTCGGCGACGATTGCAACGCGCACGCCAACCACCGTCGCAGTGCCGCCTGTCGGGAAGGTTGCGCCGGGGAATACTCGACGCGAAATCTAGTGCTTGAGCCGTTTGTCCAGAACCGCCAGCCCGATCAGTGCCCCGGTGGCCAGCAGCCAGGCCGCCACCGCGATGGACCCGGCGGGAATGATCGCCAGCCCGGCGTTGCGGTGCTGCACCCGGACCAGGTTCGGATCCTTCTTGTTGTACTCGACGTAAATCCGCATTCCGGTAGCCAACTCCGACGGGTAGAGCACGCCGAGCTCCGGCCGGTAAGTGACGCGATCGGGGGTGACGAACTCGATGGTGGAGCGCCGCGGGCCGGCACTGAGCACCTCGGCCTGCGCCACCCCCATGCTGCGGCCGATCGCCAGGTCATTACGGAAAGCGCCCGCCACCAACAGCACCGACTGCAGCGTCACCAGCAGCGTGACGATCAGCACCCCGATACGCACCCAGCGCACCACAATCCGCGGCCGGGTCTGCGGCGGCTGGTCGCTGGTGCCGTGAATCAATATGTGCAGCAAGGATTTCGGGGACTTCATAAGGCGGCCCGGATGGCGGCATGCAGCTGCCGAAGCGACGAGCGGTCGGCTTTCACTTCCAGCACCCGCATCCCGCCGGCCGGCTCGCTCAACGCCGGCGCCAGCTGGTCGACCTCGATCTGGCGGCTCTCCACGTGGTACGCGCGGCACAACGCGCCGACGTCGACGTCGTGCGGGGTGCCGAACACCCGCGACGACACGTCGGAGAAGCGCGGGTCGCCCTGCTCGAGCAGCTCGAAGATGCCGCCGCCGTTGTCGTTGGACACCACGATGGTCAGATCCCGCGGAACCGGCTCGGTGGGCCCGATCAGCAGCCCGGAGCTGTCGTGCACGAACGTGAGGTCCCCGATGAGTGCGACGGTGCGCCCGTGGTGGGCCCGCTCGTGGGCCAGCGCCGCCCCGATCGCGGTGGACACCGTCCCGTCGATCCCGGCGACACCGCGATTGGAGCGCACCCGGATGCCGTGGGTGTCCAACCCGACCAGCGCCATGTCGCGCACCGGGTTGGAGGCGCCCAGCACCAGTTGGTCCCCGGGGCGCAGCCCGTCGCTGACGGCGGCGGCGACGTGCAGTCCCGTGGTCAGCGGATGATCGGCGAGTTGCCCGCGCACCGCGGCCAGCGCTTTTGCGTTCAGCTCCGCGCAGCGGCGCAACCAGGCCGGGTCGGGGGTGCCGGTGGTGACCGCACGGGTGCCGGTGGCCTGCGAATTACCGGATACGTCGGGCCAGCGCGGTCCCGTCGTCAACGCGAAAACCGGCACCTTGGCGTCGGCCAGCAACGCCGACACCGGACGGTGCAGGGGTCGGCCGGCCCAGCATGATGACCTGCTTGGGCCGAAGCAGCGGCAACGCCAGGGGATGTAGCGGGTTGCCGCCGGACACCGGGGCCGGCGCGGTGGGCTCGGCGACGGTCGGCAATTCCGCGAGGTTCGGGTGCACGCCCGCGCCGTGCCCTGCGATGACGACGGTGTCCGGCGTCAGGTCGATGTCCAGCGGCTGGTCGAACGTCACCGGCGGGGTGTAGGTCCACGGTTTTCCGTCGGGACGGCCCGCCGGGGTCGCCGGCCCGTGCGGTTCACGATCGGGCACCAGCGGCTCCCGCAGCGGGATGTCGAATTGCACCGGGCCGGCGTTGGCGCTGCGCGATCCCGTCGCGGCGGCCAGCACCCGGCAGGTCGCCGACCGCCACGTCGCGTTGAGCGCGGCGATGCTGCTGGGCCTGTCCTCGGCCAGGCCCAGGCTGATGGTCGCGCGCACCTGGGTGCCGAAATAGCCCAGCTGCTCCATGGTCTGGTTGGCCCCGGTGCCCAGCAGTTCGTAGGGCCGGTTGGCCGATAGCACGATCAGCGGCACCCGGGCGTAGTTCGCCTCCACCACCGCCGGGCCCAGGTTGGCCACCGCGGTGCCCGACGTCATCGCGATGCACACCGGCGCGTCCGCCCCGATGGCCAGGCCGATGGCCAGAAACCCCGCGGTGCGCTCGTCGATGCGCACATGCAACCGGATCCGGCCGGACCGGTCGGCGTCCTGCAGCGCGAAGGCCAGCGGCGCGTTGCGTGAACCCGGGCACAGCACCACGTCGCGGACCCCGCCGCGGATCAATTCGTCGACGACGATGCTGGCCTGAGTCGTCGAGGGATTCACTACTACAGGGTGTCACATCGGCGCCCTACGCCGTGCGGGGCCGAATTTGGCGCCCGGCAGTCAGTAGGATTTGCTGTCATGCCGCTACGCGATGGCGACGTCTTTGCCGGTTACACGATTCTGCGCCTGCTGGGCTCCGGCGGCATGGGCGAGGTGTACCTGGCGCAGCACCCCAGGCTGCCGCGATTAGAAGCGCTGAAGATTCTGCCCGCGTCGCTCACCGGCGACGCGGAATTCCGGCAGCGGTTCAACCGCGAGGCCGACCTGGCGGCCACGCTGTGGCACCCGCACGCACATCGTCGGTCTGCACGACCGCGGCGAGTTCGACGACCAGCTGTGTGGATCACCATGGACTACGTCGAGGGCACCGACGCGGCACGCTTACTGCAGGAAGCCGGCTCCGGCGGGCTGCCGCAACGACAAGTGCTGGAAATCGTTGCCGCCGTCGCCGACGCGCTGGACTACGCACACCAGCGCAACCTGCTGCATCGCGACGTCAAACCGGCCAATATCCTGCTCACCGGAGCGCAGACCGATCAACAGCGAATCCTGTTGGCGGACTTCGGAATTGCCCGTCGCGCTGACGAAATCAGCGGTCTGACGGCAACCAACGTGACGGTCGGATCGATCGCCTACGCGGCGCCCGAACAGTTGACGGGCCAGCCGCTGGACGGTCGCGCGGACCAATATGCGTTGGCCGCCACAGCTTTTCACCTGCTGACCGGCGTTGCACCCTACGAGTCCTCCAACGCGGCGGTGATCATCGGCAAACACCTCACCGCCCCGCCGCCGGTGCTGGCCGAACACCGCCCCGAGTTGGCGCCGCTGGACGCGGTGCTGACCAAGGCGATGGCCAAGGATTCCGCGCAGAGATATGCGCGATGTCAGGATTTCGCGCAGGCGCTGGCGGCCGCGGCAGCGACGGATGTTGCGCCGCAGCGTCAACCGGCGACGCAGCCGGCGCCGGTGTGGCCGCCGGTCGAGCCGGCGCCCCGGGCCGCCGCGCCGTGGCCGGTGCCCGATCAGCCACCGCCACACCCGAGGGCTCCCTGGCAGCCGGGGCCACCGCCGCCCTGGCAGCCGGCGCCATATCCCGCGCCGGCCCGGGTGCGGTGGCCGGCGATCGTGGTGCCGTTGGTGCTAGCGGTGCTGCTGCTCGGCGCGGTCAGCTTCGCGGCGACGCAGGTTTTGCGTCCGCGGGCGCAGGCGTCCACCGCGACGCCGCAGTGGCAACCGTATGTCGACTACGCCAAGCAGTTCACCGTCTGGCTGACCAGTTTGAACTCACAGTCCGCCGCCAGTGACATTCAGCGCATCATCGACGGCTCGACCGGCGAATTCCTCAACGACTTCGCAAATCGCAGAGCCGATTTCACCCAGTCGGTGATCGACTCCAAAGTGGACAGTCAAGGCACCGTTAACGGCGCCGCATTCGAATCGTTCGAGGGTACGTCAGCTTACGTTCTTGTCGCCGCAACATCGAAAGTCACCAATAGTTCCGGCGCAAACCAGGATCCCCGAAATTGGCGGTTGCGGTTGAAAGTTGAGCACATCGGCACCGGCTACAAAGTTTCCAAAGTGGAGTTCGTGCCGTGAAACGGGCCGCCTGGTGGGTGCTCGTCGTCATGCTGGCCGCTGTAACGCTTGCCGCCGCATTCGTCGGCGACTGGCAGTGGCAGGCCAAGAGTCGCCGACCACCACCCGTCGCCGATCAGCCCGCCGATCTAACGCTGGCAATCCAAGCCGCGACCAGCTGCACAGTCAAAATTCTGACTTATTCGCCCGGCACCCTCGACCGCGATTTCGCTGCGGCGAAAACGTGCCTCACGGGAGATTTCCTAGCCTATTACGACCAGTTCTTCAATCAGACCATCGCACCCAGTGCTCGGGATAGGGGACTCACGACTTCCGCGACGGTTGCGCGAGCCGGGGTTCAAAGCCTGACCAACGACTCGGCCGCGATCCTGGTCTTCGTCAACCAATCGACCACCAGCAAAGACAAAACGGAGCCTGCGGTGGCGGCAAGTTCGGCTCTGGTGAGTATGACCAAAGTGAAGGGCACCTGGCTGGTAGACAAGTTCAACCCGGTCTGAGTTCGGCGCTAGGCCTTGACCCCCGCAAAGAACTTCAGCATCGCGGCATTGACCGCCTCCGGCCGCTCCAGAAACCCGAGATGCCCGGTGTCGGGGATTTGCAGATAACGCCCGTTGGGCAGCGCGTCGGCGACCTCGCGTCCCAGATAGGCCGGCGTGATCACGTCGTCGGAGAAACCGATTACCAGCACCGGCGCGGCGATGTTGCGGTAGGCCGGCAGCCGATTGGTCTGCGGGGCGATATCGAGCTGACAGCGGTAGCCCGGCGTGACCTTGGTCGGCCACATGCTGAACATCGCGATCCAGTCTTCGACGGCGGCGTCGTCGTTGAGCGTCTTGCGCGAAAAGTTTTCCAGCAGGCGGTTTTTCGCGTCCACGGTGGCCGGAAGCGCGACACCGGACGCGTCCAGGTCGACCTCGGCCCGGTGGAAGAACTGCCGCGTGCGATCCAGCCGGCCGCGGGTGGCCATCAGCACCGCCGAGCTGACCAGCTCGGAGCGAACGACCATCAGCTCCTGGGCGATGAACGAGCCCATCGACACCCCGACGATGCGGGCGGGCCCGAGGTCCAGCGATTCGATCAGCGCCGCGGTGTCGGCGACCATGGTCTGCGTGACGAAGCCGCTGGCGTTCTCGGTGGCGCCGATCCCCCGATTGTCGAACGTGACGCAGCGATATCCGGCCGCCAGGAATGCCGGCACCTGGTGCAGATGCCAGGTCCGGCCGGCGCCGCCCCGCCCGGAGATGAAGACAACCGGCTCACCGGTCCCCTTGTCGTCGTAAGCCAGGTTGATCACTCGACCGACGGTACAAGCAACGGGTAGCAGTCTTTGACCCGGTCGATCCACCACTGCCGGCGTTCCGGCGGTGCGGCCAGCGCCTGCAGCCGCGCCGGGTCCGGCGTCACCGGGCCGACCGGAAGGCAGCCGTCGACGGGCTCGACTACGTCGGCAACGTCGTCCAGGAACAACCTGCCCGTGCCCAAACCGCAGGCATGACACAACTCCGGCAACGCCGCGGCGGCGGTCAGGCCGTAGCCGATACCGACTGCCGAATCCAGCGCACTGGACACCACGATCGGGATGTCGATCTGCGCCGCGATCGACAGCATCGCCGAAATGCCGCCCAGCGGAGCAACTTTGAGCACCGCTATGTCGGCGGCGCCGGCACGCACCACGGCCAGCGGGTCGTCGGCCTTGCGGATGCTCTCGTCGGCGGCGATCGGCACCTCGACCAGGCGACGCAGCTCGGCGAGCTCGGGCACCGTCGCACAGGGCTGTTCGAGGTACTCCAGCGCACCGTCGGCCGTCAGGGCCGCGGCGGCCCGCGCGGCCTGCGGCACGCTCCAGCCGCCGTTGGCATCGACTCGGACGATGGGCACCAGTTGGCGGACCGCGTTCACCCGCTCGACGTCGTCGGCCAGGGACTGTCCGGGCTCGGCGACCTTCACCTTGGCGGTACCCGCGCCGGGAAAGCGCGCCAGCACGTCGGGCACCTCGGCGGCACTGACGGCGGGCACGGTGGCGTTGATGGGTATCCGGTGGCGTCGCACCGGCGGCGGCTCGCTGTAGGCGGCCTCGACCGCCGAGGCCAGCCAGTGCGCGGCCTCGGGCGGTCCATATTCGACGAACGCGCCGAACTCCCCCCAGCCCGCCGGCCCCTCGATGAGCGCCACTTCCCGGGTGGTGATGCCGCGGAAGCGCACCCGCATGGGCAGCGCCACGACATGCAGCCGGTCCAGCAGGTCATCCACGGTGGTCGACGAAGGCACGGGTTCAGATTCGCAGACCGAGCGCACCAAGCACGCCGCGGACCGCTCGGGACAGGTGGTAATATCATTCTCTAATAACGAGAAGATTATTCTGCTACGTGGCTATGGCGGAGGACCGATGACTGCCCAGCGAGCTCAGCGGTGAGACGGTCGACCCGGCTGGGTCTGACCGTCGCGGCCGCACCCTTGGCGGCGGCCGGGGTGGCCGGCGCCGGCGAGGTCGCGCGGGCGGTGACCGCTGCCCGACGCGGCATCACCACGCGCGAGGGCGTGCCGGTTCCGCAGCCGTCGGTCGGCCTCGCAGTGGCGGCCGCCCTCGACGCCATGATCGCGGGCCCGATGCCGCTGCTGTCCTCACTAGGGTCAGCCGAGCATTACGCGGCGGCATCGGCCGAGCTCGACCACGCTGTCGGGTACTACCGCGACGCCGGCTGGTTCGACGACCTGGCGCGCCGGCACCCGCCCCCGCACGCGCCCGACGACGTGTCACTACAGCGCCTACCGCACGGGGTCGAGCTCGCGTGGTTCGACAGCGGCTGGCGGCCCGCACCGGGCGAACCGGGTGCCGAGCGCTGGCTGCATGACGGCGCCGACGAGAGGGTGCCGGTCCGGCTGCTCCGCCACCCCGGCCCACCGCGGCCGTGGCTCGTCGCCGTGCACGGACAGGGGATGGGACGGTCGTCGGACGTCAAAATGCTGCGCGTGCGGCGCCTGCACGAGGAGCTCGGCATCAACGTCGCCCTCCCGGTACTCCCCAAGCACGGCCCGCGCGCCTGCGGCTTCTCCCCCTACCAGCAGTTCGCCTCCAACATCTTCGCGACAAACAACGTGCTGGGGCTCACCCAAGCGGTGTGGGACGTCCGCCGGCTGCTGCGATGGTTGCGCGACGACCAGCAGGCGCCACAGGTCGGCGTGCTGGGTGTGTCGCTGGGCGCCTACGTGGTCAGCCTGCTGTCGACGCTGGACGGCGACCTCGCCTGCCTGATCGCAGTCGTGCCGACCAGCGACCTGGCCGCGTCGCTGGCCGCGGCGGCGCCGCTAACACCCGCCAAGCGCCGGTTGCACCGCCAGCTGCACGACGATCGGTCAGCGCTGGTGCATCGGGTGGTGTCGCCGCTGGCCGGACCTTGCCTCGTCCCGCACGAGCGGCGTCACATCGTGGCCGGGCAGGTCGACGCGATCGCCCCGCCGCGCGGCGCCGCGCAACTCTGGCGGCACTGGGACGAGCCGTCGATCACCTGGCGCCCGCGCGGTCACGTCACCGCATGGCGCGACCGGGACTACGACGACCACATCGCCGCCGTGCTCACATCGTGCGGGCTGCGACACTGAGTCGTGCGCAACCTCGCGCGGAACCTGAGGAGGGACCATGCGGCAGCTGTCCAGCGCTGACTGGACGATGGTGTCACTGGACACCTCGAATGCCCACAACACCGTCGGCATCGTCGGCATCTACGACCCCTCGACCCGCAATGGCGAGCCCGTCACCTACGAGGAGGTGCTCACCTACATCCAGGCCCGACTCCACGTCGCCGAGAGCTTCCGGGAACGGCTCGTGCACGTACCCTTCGGCGCCGACCGGCCCTGGTGGATCCGGGACGGCGACTTCGACCTCGAGTACCACGTGCGGCACATCGCGCTACCCCGGCCCGGGAGCTGGCGGCAGCTGTGCACGCAGATCGCTCGCATCCACGCCCGGCCCCTGGACCTCACCCGGCCGCCCTGGGAGCTGTACCTGATCGACGGCCTTGACGGCGTCGACCACCTACCGGAGGGCGCCTTCGCCGTGTTCCTTCGTATCCACCACGCCGCAATCGACGGTGTCGCCGGCGCCGAGATCCTCACCGCGATCCACACCCACGAACCCGACGGAGCGCCGCCGCCGGTGCCCGAGGGCTACCACTGGGAGCCCGACCCCATCCCCTCCGACGCCGGCCTGCTCAGCCGGGCCGCGCTGCACGGCATCACCCGGCCCTTCGATGTGCTGGGCCGAGTCCGCAAGGTCGCGCGCCAGCTGCCCACGCTGGTACTCGACAACCGCGACCCCGACGTCACGTCGCCCGCGTCGCTGCCCAAAGCGACCCGCTTCAACCAGATCGTCTCGCCCCACCGCGTCTTCGGCACCGCGTACACCACGCTGGACGTCCTCAAGGAGATCCGCACCGCAATGCCGGAGGCCAAGATCAACGACATCGGCCTGGCCATCGTCGGCGGGGCCATCCGGCGCTACCTCAGCGACAAAGGCGAGCTGCCCGACGAGGCGATGGTGGCGATGATGCCGATCTCGGTCCGGCCGACCAGCACCCGCGCCAGCGGCGGTGCGAGCTCGGCGACCAGCACAGCCACCAGCGGTAACGAGTACTCCGTGTCACCCATCACCATGGCGACCGACGAAGCCGACCCGATGCAGCGGCTGGCGCGCATCGTGACCTCGACCGCGCATGTGAAGGAGTCCGACGCCCATCCCGTCCGCTCGCTCATCGAGATGTCGGAGGAAGCCCTCGGCGGCCTGATGGGCACGGTGCAGCGGGCAGCGGTGCGCGCGCTCAGCCGGCGCGGACGCGCCGTAGCCGCCCACACCCTGGTCAGCAACGTCCCCGGACCGCTGACACCGATGTACTTCTGCGGCGCGCAGATGGTCGACACCACCGGTCTCGGCCCGGTGCTCGACGGGATGGGCCTCAACAACGGCATCGGCAGCTACGGAAACCGGGTGACCTTCTGCTTCACCGCCGACCGTGCCGCCCTGCCCGACCCCGAGGTTTACGAACAGTGCCTCAGCGACGCCGTGGACGAACTGCTCGCCGCCGCCCGCGCTCGCAAGAGTCAGTAGACCTGGCGTCCCGCCAGGTAAGTCGCACGCACTTCGAGATCGGCGATCTGCTCGGGCGGCACGGTGCGCGGATCGGCCGACAGCACCACCAGGTCGGCGTACTTGCCGACCTCCACCGAGCCGATCACGTCGTCAGCGAACAACTGCCAGGCCGCGTCGATGGTCTGCGCGCGGATTGCCTGCTCGACGGTGAGCCGTTCCTCCGGAGCCAGCACCCGCCCGCTGGGCGCCATCCGGGTCGCGGCCACGCTGATGTTGCGCAGCGGCTCCTCCGGCGTGACCGGCGGGTCGTTGTGCAGCGAGATGCGCATGCCGGTGGCCACCGCCGACCCGGCCGGCATCCAGCGCGAGCCACGTTCCGCACCGAACAACCCGTCGACGATGACGTCGCCCCAGTAGTGGATCTGGTCGACGAAGATGCTGCAGGTGACACCAAGGTCGGCGGCGCGCCGCAGTTGCTCGGGCCGGATGGCGCCGACGTGTTCCAGTCGCAGCCGGTGATCGGGGCGCGGATTGCGTTGCAGCGCTTGCTCATACACATCCAGGATGACGTCCACACCGGCGTCGCCCTGGACATGGCAGGCCAGCTGCCAACCACGCGGAAAGTAAGCGTTGACGATTTCGTCCAGCTGCTCGCTTGTGTAGTTGGCACAGCCGCAGGACCCGGGCGTGATGCCCGCGGATCGGGTCGCCGGGGTGTCCAGGTAGGGAAACGACAACGCGATATTGCCGATCCACGGCGAGCCGTCCACCCAGACCTTGATGCCGACCTGGCGCAGCATGTCGTCACCCTGCCCGGGGGTCGCGTCGGTGTGCAGCTCGGCGTTGGACACCTCGTAGGTGCGCAGCCGCACCGTCAGCTCGTCGTGTAACTGCTGCACCAGCGGACCGAACTTGGGGTCGAACGCCATCTCCGAACAGGTGGTCAGCCCGGCCCGGTTCAGCCGGGCGCACTCGGCGCGCAGCATGTCCGGGTAGCTGTCGGCCGCGATAACCCCGCCCAGCAAGGGGAACACCGCGCCGATCTCCTCCGCGGTGCCGTCGAGCGCTCCGTCGGCGTCGCGACCGTATCTGGCGCCCTTGGGGTCGGGGGTTTCCCGGGTCAAGCGGTTGAGCTGTGCGGCGCGAGAGTTGAAGTACGCCTTGTGACCGGAGTTGTGGATGATCACCAGCGGGCCGTCCGGCGCGACGGCGTCCAGCCAGCTCAGTGTGGGGTCGGGCAGGCCGGGTTGCAGCAGCGCGTCCCAGCCGTTCAGGTAGGCACCCTGCGGTCCGCGGCGGGCGGCTTCGCTGCGGACGGCGGCGACGACGTCGTGCGGATCCGGGATGGTGACGGGCCGGATGTCGACGATGCGGTCCGACAGCGCGATGGCCTCCATCAGCGGATGGCCGTGTGCCTCAACGAATCCCGGCATGACACAGCCGTCCCCGATATCGATCGACCGAGTTTGCGGGCCGATGTGCGGCGCCATGTCGGAGCGGTCGCCGACAGCGACTATGCGGCCGTCGGTGATGGCGATCGCCTCCGCCGTGGGGCGGTTTTCGTCGACGGTCAGTACGGTCCCGGTAATCACGACCTCGGCGGCGCTCATGTGCTGAAACAGTAGCCGCCGAGGGTCGGCATCGGCAGAACTGCAACACGTTCTAGTCTGGGTTCATGAGCGACGACCTGCTGCGCAACCCGACCCACAACGGCCACCTGCTGGTTGGCGCACTCAAACGGCACAAGAACAGACCGGTGCTGTTTCTCGGGGACACCACCCTGACCGGTGGTCAGCTCGCCGAACGGATCAGCCAGTACGTCCAGGCCTTCGAAGCACTGGGCGCCGGCACCGGGGTCACCGTTGGGCTGCTGTCGCTCAACCGCCCCGAGGTGCTGATGATCCTGGGCGCCAGCCAGACCCAGGGCTACCGGCGCACCGCGCTGCACCCGCTCGGCTCGCTGGACGACCACGCCTACGTGCTCTCCGACGCCGGCGCCAGCGCGTTGATCATCGACCCCAACCCGATGTTCGTCGAGCGCGCACTGGGTCTGCTGGAGAAGGTGCCCTCCCTGCAGCGGATCCTGACCATCGGGCCGGTGCCCGAGGCGTTGCGCGGTGTGGCGGTGGACCTGTCGGCGGAGGCCGCCAAATACGAGCCCAAGCCGCTGGTGGTCGCCGACCTACCGCCAAACCACATCGGCGGCCTCACCTACACCGGCGGCACCACCGGAAAACCCAAGGGTGTGATCGGCACCACCGGCAACATCGCCACCATGACCCAGATCCAGCTCGCGGAGTGGGAATGGCCCGAGCATCCGCGTTTCCTGATGTGCACCCCGCTGTCGCATGCCGGTGCGGCCTTCTTCACGCCGACGGTGGTCAAAGGCGGCGAGATGGTGGTGCTATCCAAGTTCGACCCGGCCGAGGTGTTGAAAGTTATTGAAGAGCAACGTATTACGGCTACCATGCTGGTGCCGTCGATGCTCTACGCGCTGATGGACCACCCGGATTCGCAGACCCGCGACCTGTCCTCGCTGGAGACGGTGTACTACGGCGCCTCGGCGATCAACCCGGTGCGGTTGGCCGAGGCGATCCGCCGCTTCGGCCCCATCTTCGCCCAGTACTACGGGCAGTCCGAGGCGCCGATGGTGATCACCTATCTGGCCAAGGCCGACCATGACGAGAAGCGCCTGACCTCCTGCGGACGCCCCACCCTGTTCGCGCGGGTGGCGCTGCTCGGCGAGGACGGCAAGCCGGTGCCGCAGGGCGAGCCGGGCGAAATCTGTGTCAGCGGACCACTTTTGGCGGGCGGGTACTGGCAGTTGCCCGAGGCGACCGCCGAGACCTTCCGAGACGGCTGGCTGCACACCGGCGACATGGCGCGCGAGGACGAGGACGGCTTCTACTTCATCGTCGACCGGGTCAAGGACATGATCGTCACCGGCGGCTTCAATGTGTTCCCCCGGGAAGTCGAGGACGTCATCGCCGAGCACCCGTCCGTTGCGCAGGTGTGTGTGGTCGGTACACCCGACGAGAAGTGGGGCGAGGCCGTCACCGCGGTGGTGGTGCTCCGTGCCGACGCCGCCCAGGATGAGGCCGCCGTGGAGGCGATGACCGTCGAGGTCCAGGCCGCGGTCAAGGAACGCAAGGGTTCGGTGCAGTCGCCCAAGCGGGTGGTCGTGGTGGATGCTCTGCCGCTGACCGGACTGGGCAAGCCGGACAAGAAGGCCGTCCGCGCACAGTTCTGGGAGGGCGCCGGGCGCGCCGTGGGCTGATCCATGCCCCCACCGTTCGCCCTCGACCCTCGACCCTCGACCCTCGACCGCCCGACCCCCGACCCTTGACCCCCGACCCCTGGCCCCTTGACCCCCGACCGTCACGCTGGCGCAACGCTCGGCGGCGAACGTCACGCTAGCGTGACGTTCGGCGCACAGGGGATCGGCGCACAGGGGATCGGCGCGCAGGGTTCGGCGCGCAGGGGATCGGCGCGTAGGGATCGGCGCGCAGCGATCGCCTGGCGGTAACGTCGGCGCCATGGCGAACGGCAAATCCGTCAAGCCGCCGTGGTGGCTGAAACCGATGAACAAGGTCTTCATCCGGCTGTCGAAGTTGGGGTTGAGTTTCGGCGGTGAGAGTCCGGTGGTGCTGACCGTGCGAGGCCGCAAATCCGGTGCCGAGCGGTCCACCCCGGTGACCCCGATGACGCTGGCCGGCCGGCGCTACGTGGTAGCCGGTTTCCCCGGCGCGGACTGGGTGAAGAACGTCCGAGCCGCCGGGCAAGTGACGCTGACCCGCGGCCGCAGCACCGAGCGGGTACGAATGGTCGAACTGTCCCCGGAGGAGGCCAAACCGGTGTTGCGGTCGTTCCCCACCGAGGTCCCCACCGGGGTCGGCTTCATGAAACGGTCCGGACTGGTCAAGGACGGCCGTCCCGAGGAGTTCGAGGCGCTGGCGGGACGATGCGCCGTCTTCCGATTCGAAGCCCTCTGATGCTGCGCGCGGCGACGGTGGTGGTCCTGCTGGGTTGGCTCGGCCTCGCACCTGCGGCGCACGCCTCCCCCGGCTGCCCGCCGGGCGGGGCTGCGCTGCCGCCCGGCAGCGTGCAGCGCCAGGTCGGCGACCTCGACGGCGACGGACTGCCCGACGCGCTGTGGATCGGACTACAGCAGGGCGACAACGGCGCCACGAACCGACTGGTGGGGGTCAGTACCGCAAGCGGCGCCAGGATCGGCGTGCCGATCGTATCGGCAAGTCCGATTCCATTGCGCGCCTTGGCTGTTGACGCGCAGCAGAACGGAGAAACCCAGATCCTGGTCAGCGACGGCCGCGGCGCACAGCTGTTCGTGTTCGCCCAATGCGAGCTCCGGACGGTGGTGGACAGCCGCTCCGGCAAGCCGTTCGTTTTCGACTTGCAGAACCTGCGCGACAGCGGCACCGGCGTCGGCTGCAGCGACCTTGGCGACGGCCGTCGCCTGGTCGCACTGCAAGCCCTCGACAACGGCGGCCAGTGGACCGTGCACCGCACCGAGATCAACCTGGACGGCACCCGCGCCACCACCGGACGCTCCGATACGCTGGCGGCCGCCTCGACAGCAGACCCCGAGGTGACATCCGCGCAGACGATCAGCTGCGGCAACCTCACCATCGACCAGGATGGAGTTCAACAGCCTTGACCGCCAACCCCTTTGACCCCGGCATCTGGAGAACTGTCGACGGATTCGACGACCTGACCGATGTCACCTATCACCACCACGTCAACGACGCGACGGTGCGGGTGGCGTTCGACCGCCCCGAGGTGCGCAACGCGTTCCGCCCGCACACCGTCGACGAGTTGTACCGGGTGCTCGACCATGCGCGGATGTCACCCGACGTCGGCGTGGTGCTGCTGACCGGCAACGGACCCTCGCCCAAGGACGGCGGCTGGGCCTTCTGCTCCGGCGGCGACCAACGCATCCGCGGCCGCAGCGGTTACCAGTACGCGTCCGGCGAAACCGCCGACACGGTCGACGCGGCACGGGCCGGGCGGCTGCACATCCTGGAGGTGCAGCGGCTGATCCGGTTCATGCCCAAAGTGGTGATCTGCCTGGTCAACGGCTGGGCCGCCGGCGGCGGGCACAGCCTGCACGTGGTGTGCGACCTCACCCTGGCCAGCCGCGAGCACGCCCGGTTCAAGCAGACCGACGCCGACGTCGGCAGTTTCGACGGCGGTTACGGCAGCGCGTATCTCGCACGTCAGGTGGGCCAGAAGTTCGCCCGCGAGATCTTCTTCCTGGGCCGGCCGTACACCGCCGAGCAGATGCATCGGATGGGCGCGGTGAACGAGGTTGTCGACCACGCCGAACTGGAAGCCGTCGGCGCCCAGTGGGCAGCCGAGATCAACGCGAAATCTCCTCAGGCGCAACGGATGTTGAAGTTTGCGTTCAACCTGCTCGACGACGGGCTGGTGGGCCAGCAGCTGTTCGCCGGGGAAGCCACCCGGCTGGCGTACATGACCGACGAGGCCGTCGAGGGCAGAGATGCCTTCCTGCAGAAGCGCCCACCCGACTGGAGCCCGTTTCCGCGGTACTTCTGATTACTTCTGAGCGGCGTACCTATGGTTCGGGTTCCTTCTCGGGTTTGGGGTCGGGTTTCAGTGGTCGTTCGGGGTGGTGCATGCAGTTGGTGCGGGGTTGGCCGTGGTCGAGGTGGTCGGGGGGGATCCATTCGGTGAGGCTGTGGGCGTTGCGGCGGGTGATGTAGTTGCGCAGTTCGACCATGCGGTTGTCGGGTCCGCAGGCCAGGGTGAGTTCGTCGATGTGGGTGCGTTGTTTGGCGAACCAGCCTTCGAGGTGGTGGACCTGGGTCCAGTAGCCGGGCACGGTGCAGCCCGGTTTGGTGCAGCCGCGGTCTTTGCCCAGCAGGACCAGGCGTTGTTCGGGGGTGGCCAGGCGTTTGCCCTGGTAGAGGGCCAGGGTTTTGTCGTGGTCGAAGACGGCCAGGTAGTGGTGCGCGCGGGCGGCCGGGCCGATCACGTCGGTCATGGGCAGCAGGGTGCCACCGGCGGTCAGGGCGCGGCCGGCGCCGGCTTCGAGTTCGGCCAGGGTGGTGGTCACGATGAGGGTGGTGGGCAGGCCGTGGTGTTGGCCGAGTGTGCCGGACTGCAGCAGGACGCGCAGGGCCCCCATCAGGGCGTCGTGGGTGCGCTGCTCGGCGGTGCGGGTGTCGCGGTCCACGGCGTCTTGGGCGGCGCGCCCGTCGAGGATCGGGTGGTCGTCGTCGGGGTTGGCCATGCCGGGGGCGGCGAGTTTGGCCAGCACCGGTTCGACGGTGGCGCGGCATTGGGGGGTCAGCCAGCCGCTGATCTTGGTCATTCCGTCGGGTTGCTGGGCGGCCCAGGGTGATGCCGCGTTTGCGGGTGTGTTCGGGTTCGTCGGGCCTAAAGTCGCCGTCGGGTTTGAGGCAGTCTTTATAGACCTGGGCGTAGTCGGCGAGTTGGTCGGGGCGATACCCCCCGGCGATCAACGCCAGTTTGGCTTCGGCTTCGGCGCGGGCGGGCGCATCGACGTGTCGGGCAGCTTGTTGAAGAACCCCTGAATGATGTTGACGTGCTCGGCCCCGATCAGCCCGTCGCGTTGGCGGCCGCGGTCTGGGTGATGCGTTGGTTGGCGTCACTTTTGTTGATCCGCAACCGATTCGACAACGCCTGTCCCAGGGTGCCGCACAGCTCAGCATTGGTGGCCGCCAGGGCGAGTTGGTTGATCACCGCATGCCCGGGCACCGCCAGCTTGCGCACGATGCGTTCCACCCGGTCGATCACACCCAGCAGCTCCGCAGTGGTCGAGGCCTCAAAGCTCAACTCACACAAGCGTTCCGCCTCGCCATCGAGCCCGTCGAGCACCGCGGCGATCTCCCCACACGTGCTCGACGACATACCCGAATTCTACGAAGGGGCACCGACAAGTCCTCTGCTTCTTGAGTAGGTAGGGACGAAATCAGTTGTGCCGCTTCAATTCAGGCCAACCCTCCTGGGTTTCGATAGTCAGCGTGGCCCGGTTGGGCGTAAGTGCGTCAACCCACCCACCTAGACTGCCGTCGTGAGTAAGAGCCCGTTACGCCGACTGACCGACCAGCTGGTGCTGGCCAGCATGCGCCCGCCCGCGGCGCCCCAGGTACTGCTCAATCGCCCGGTGATCAAACCCGTCGAACTGCACGGCAAACGGGTGCTGCTCACCGGCGCCTCCTCGGGCATCGGCGCGGCCGCGGCCGAACAGTTCGCCGAGCGCGGCGCCACCGTCGTCGCCGTCGCGCGACGTCAGGATCTGCTGGACGAACTCGCCGACCGGATCACCGCCGGCGGCGGAACGGCGTTGTCGATCCCCTGCGACATCTCCGACATGGACGCCGTCGACGCCCTGATCGCCGACGTCAACGAGCGGATCGGCGGGGTCGACATCCTGATCAACAACGCCGGCCGATCCATCCGGCGGCCACTCATCGAGTCACTGGAACGCTGGCACGACGTCGAGCGGACCATGAAGCTGAACTACTACGCGCCGCTGCGGCTGATGCGCGGACTGGCCCCCGGGATGATCGAGCGCGGCGACGGCCACGTCATCAACGTCTCGACCTGGGGAGTGCTCAACGAGGCAGCCCCGCTGTTCGCCGTCTACAACGCCTCCAAGGCCGCGCTGACCGCGGTGACCCGGATCGCCGAAACCGAATGGGGCCCCAAGGGCGTGCACTCGACGGCCCTCTACTACCCGTTGGTGGCCACCCCGATGATCGCCCCCACCAAGGCCTACGCCGGCCTGCCCGCCCTGACCTCTCAGGAGGCCGGTGAATGGATGGTCACCGCGGCCCGCACCCGGCCGGTGCAGATCGCGCCCCGGATGGCCATCGCGGCCAAGGCCCTCAACACCGTGGGACCGCGCTGGGTCAACTCGTTGATGCAGCGCCGCAACGGCTCGGCCTGAACCCGTGCGTGCTAGACACGAGTGATGGAGATCCTCGCGAGCCGGATGCTGCTCCGACCGGCCGACTACGAACGCTCGCTGAGCTTCTACCGGGACGAGATCGGGCTGGCGATCGCTCGTGAATACGGCGCAGGCACTGTCTTTTTCGCCGGCCAGTCACTGCTGGAACTGGCCGGTTTCGGGGAGCCGGACCATTCCCGCGGACCTTTTCCCGGCGCGCTGTGGCTGCAGGTGCGCGACCTGGAAGCCACCCAGGCCGAACTGCGCGGCCGCGGCGTGCCGATCGCGCGCGAGGCGCGGCGCGAACCGTGGGGTCTGCACGAGATGCACGTCACCGATCCCGACGGCGTCACGCTCATCTTCATCGAGGTTCCCCAAGGTCATCCGCTGCGCGCGGACACCCGGCAGTGAGCAGAACGAACCCAAGGTTAACTACTAGGTAACATCTGGCGACGACTCGCGATATTCCTGCGTTTCACCTAATCATCCGTTCGACAACGGAATGCTCCGACTACCAGAATCAGGCCCTGTGAACATCCAGTTGTTCCTCTTGATCATCGTCGTGGTGACCGCGCTCGCCTTCGACTTCACCAACGGCTTTCACGACACCGGCAATGCGATGGCCACGTCCATCGCCAGTGGCGCGCTGGCGCCCAAGGTCGCGGTGGCGCTGTCAGCGGTACTGAACCTGGTGGGCGCGTTCCTGTCGACCGCGGTCGCGGCCACCATCGCCAAGGGCCTGATCGACTCGCACATCGTGACCCTCGAACTGGTATTCGCCGGTCTGGTCGGCGGCGTGATCTGGAACCTGCTCACCTGGCTCCTCGGTATCCCCTCGAGCTCCTCGCACGCACTGATCGGTGGCATCGTCGGCGCCACCATCGCCGCGGTCGGCGGACACGGGGTGATCTGGAAGGGCGTCATGTCCAAGGCGATCATCCCCGCCGTCGTGTCGGCGATCCTGGCCATCCTGGTCGGAGCGCTGGCCACCTGGTTGGTCTACCGAATCACCCGCGGTGTTCCGACCGAACGCACCGAGGCCGGGTTCCGGCGCGGCCAGATCGGTTCGGCGTCGCTGGTTTCGCTGGCACACGGCACCAACGACGCGCAGAAGACGATGGGCATCATCTTCCTGGCGCTGATGTCGTACGGGGCAATCCCCAAGTCGGCCTCGGTGCCACCACTGTGGGTCATCGTCGCCTGCGCGGTGGCCATGGCCACCGGCACCTACCTGGGCGGCTGGCGCATCATCCGCACGCTGGGCAAGGGCCTGGTCGAGATCAAGTCGCCGCAGGGCATGGCCGCAGAGTCGTCCTCGGCCGCGGTCATCCTGCTCTCTGCGCACTTCGGTTACGCGCTGTCGACAACCCAGGTCTGCACCGGTTCGGTGATGGGCAGTGGATTGGGCAAGCCGGGCGGCGAGGTGCGCTGGGGCGTGGCCGGCCGTATGGCAACCGCGTGGCTGGTCACGCTGCCGCTGGCCGGGCTGGTCGGTGCGGTGACCTACTGGATCGTCCACCTGATCGGCGGGTACCCGGGAGCCATCATCGGCTTCGGCCTGTTGCTGGCGGTATCCGGCGTGATCTACCGGCAGTCGCGCAAGGTCACCGTCGACCACAAGAACGTTAACGCCGATTGGAAGGGCGACCTGACCGCTGGTCTGGACAGTCCAGACCACGAACCGTCCAACGGCCACGGACCCCGTCCCGGTGCGACACCACCTCAGTTCGGCTCCGATGACTCGCTGACTTCAGGGAATGTGGCATGAACGCGTGGTTCAACTACGAGGCAACCCTCAAGATCCTGCTTTTCAGCCTGCTTGCCGGGGCGGCGCTGCCCGGGCTGTTCGCGGTGGGCATCCGACTGCAAGCCGCCGGCAGCGTAGACGCCGGCTTGAACGGATCCCCCGGTAAGTCGCGCCCGCTGCTGGTGGCTCTCGGCTGGGCGATTTACGCGCTGGTGGCCGCGGTGGTGATTCTGGGGGTGCTCTACATCGCGCGCGACTTCATCGCTCATCACACTCACTATCCGTTCCTGGGGGCCAAGCCATGACGCAGCAATCCTGGTCAACTTAGGTTTCGGCGCCGATCGGCCGGGTAAGTTGATCGCACAATGAACCGATTTCTCAGTTCGATCGTCTCGTGGCTGCGGGCGGGATACCCGGAAGGCATTCCACCGACAGACTCCTTCGCGGTGCTCGCACTGCTGGCGCGCCGCCTGACCAACGACGAAATCGTCACGGTCGCAAACGAATTGATGCGGCGCGGGGAACTCAAAGTCGACCATATCGACATCGGCGTGGCCATCACCCAACTCACCGACGAGTTGCCCTCTCCCGCAGACGTCGAACGCGTGCGCACCCGACTGGCCGCCCAGGGCTGGCCACTGGACGACGCCCGCGAAAACGGAGACCACGCATAGCCGTCCTCCGGGCGTTGCGCGTCCCCCCCGGATCAGCCACCGCGGTACTGCTTCCCGCCCTGCAACGCGTGCTCGCCGGGCAAGACCCGGCGCTGGTCGTGGCATCCGAGCGGGACGATCAGAGGCTGCGTGGCCTGCGGGTCGGCGAGCAGATCGACGACGACGTCGCCCTGGTCGTGACCACATCGGGAACCACCGGCGCACCCAAGGGTGCGCTGCTGACCGCGGCCGCACTGACCGCCAGCGCATCGGCGACCCACCGGCGCATCGGCGGTCCCGGCCGCTGGCTGCTGGCCGTGCCGCCGTATCACATCGCCGGGCTGCAGGTGCTGATCCGCAGCGTGATCGCCGGAACCGTGCCGGTCGAGCTGGACGTGTCCGGCGGATTCGACGTCAGCGGGCTGCCCCGCGCCGTAGCCGAATTGGGGTCCGGACGGCGTTACACGGCGTTGGTCGCCGCCCAGCTGGCCAAGGTGCTGACCGACTCCGCCGCGACCGCTGCGCTGGCCGAACTGGACGCCGTCCTGCTCGGCGGCGGTCCGGCACCGCGGCCGGTGCTCGAGGCCGCCTCGACGGCAGGCATCACCGTGATCCGGACCTACGGGATGAGCGAGACGGCCGGCGGCTGCGTGTACGACGGCGTCCCCCTGGACGGGGTGGGGCTGCGGGTGCGAGACGACGGCCGCATCGTGCTGGGTGGCGCCACCCTGGCGGTCGGCTATCGCAATCCGGTCGACCCCGACCCGTTCGCCGAGCCGGGCTGGTTTGTCACCGACGACGTTGGCGCCCTTGATGATTCGGGCGCACTGATCGTGTTGGGCCGGGTCGACGACGCGATCAGCACCGGTGGGCTGACCGTGCTGCCGGGCCCGGTCGAGGCGGCACTGGGCACCCATCCGGCGGTGACCGACTGCGCGGTGTTCGGTGTTCCCGACGACCGATTGGGCCAGCGGGTGGTCGCTGCGATCGTGGTCGGGCCGGGATCGAAAGCGCCGACGCTGGACGAGTTGCGTGCCCACGTCGCAGCGACCCTGGACAGCACCGCCGCGCCGCGCGACCTGCACGTGGTCGCCGAACTCCCGCGCCGCGGCATCGGCAAGCTGGACCGGACGGCGTTGATCCGCCGCTTCGGGTCTTAGGCTGACCGGTTGTGAGGATCGCGCGCCGGGAGACTGTCGCGGTGTCGGCCGCGATCGCACTGGTGGTCGCGGCGTTCGTGCTGCCACGGCTGCACCTGGGCGTCAACCCGCGCCGCGACACCGGCCTGGAACGCTTCGCCCGGCACGCCGGCGCCGCGCCCATCTTCGGCTACTGGGACATCCACTACGGCTGGGCAACGGTCGCCGCGGCGCTGCTGGCGGTGACTGTCATCGGCTGGGGACCGGTTGCAGCACAACGACTTTCGTGGCGTGCACTGATTCTGGGAACCTGGGCGACGGCGTGCGGATGGGCGTTCGCGCTGGCCATGATCGACGGCTGGCAGCGCGGTTTCGCGGGCCGGTTGACCACCCGGGACGAATACCTGTGGGAAGTCCCCGGCATCACCGACATCCCCGCGACGCTGCGCGGGTTCGCCGGCCGGATCGTCGACTTCCAACCGCACTCGTGGACCACGCACGTCTCGGGGCATCCGCCGGGCGCATTGCTGACGTTCGTGTGGCTCGACCGAATCGGCCTGCACGGCGGCGCCTGGGCCGGACTGCTGTGCCTGTTGGTGGGATCCAGCGCGGCCGCCGCCGTGGTGATCGCCCTGCGCGCGCTGGCCGACGAACCGACCGCGCGCCGCGCTGCCCCGTTCGTGGCGATGGCACCGACCGCGATCTGGATCGCGGTATCGGCCGACGGCTATTTCGCCGGGGTCGCGGCCTGGGGCATCGCGCTGCTGGCGTTGGCAGCACACGGCAAATCCCGCTTCCCGGTGCCGCTGGCCGCCGCAGCGGGGCTACTGCTCGGCTGGGGCATTTTTCTCAGCTATGGCCTGGTGCTGATCGGGTTGCCCGCGCTGGCGGTGCTGATCTCGGCGCCACAGTGGCGAGCGGCCCTGCGCGCGCTGGGACCGGCCGTACTGGTGGCGGTGGCGGTGGCGGTCGCGTTCGCCGTGTCCGGGTTCTACTGGTTCGATGGTTACGACCTTGTGCGACAACGCTATTGGCAGGGCATCGCGAAGGACCGGCCGTTTCAGTATTGGAGCTGGGCCAATCTGGCATGCACGGTCTGCGCGGTCGGCCTGGGCGGTGTCGCCGGGCTGAGCCGGGTGTTCGACGCCGCCGCCATCCGGCGCCGATCGGGCCTGCACCTGCTGCTACTCGCGGCCCTGGCCGCGATCGTCCTCGCGGATCTGAGCATGCTGAGCAAGGCCGAGACCGAGCGCATCTGGCTGCCGTTCACCGTCTGGCTCACCGCCGCCCCCGCGCTGCTGCCGGTGCGGTCGCACCGCGCGTGGCTGACCGTCAACGCCGCCGGGGCGCTGCTGCTGAACAGCTTCATCTTTACCAACTGGTAAACCGCCGACCAGGTTGGCGGTTCAGCGCGGCCCCGACGGCACCTTCGGCGCCTGTTGCGTTGGCACCTTGGGCGCCACCGTGGGCGCCTGGGGGGCCTGGGTCCGCGGCGCCGGCGCCTGAGTGGGCTGCGGGGCGTAGGTGGGCTGCGGAGCCCGGGTGGGTTGCGGTGCTGCGGTCGTCGGTACCGGGGCGGCGGTCGTCGGTACCGGGGCGGCGGTGGTCGGGGCGGGGGCGGCCGTGGTGGGCGGCGTGCTCACCCTCGGTGCCGCAGTGGTGGGCGGGGTGGTCGGGGCCGCCGTCGTGGGCGCGGTGCTCGGTGGCGTCGTCGGCGCGGTGGTCGGCGGCGTCGTCGGTGCCGTGGTGGCAGGCGTGGTCGCGGGGGTTGTGTAGGGCGTAGTCGGCGGAGTGAACGGCGTCGGGTAGGTCGGTGGCGTGTAGGTCGGCCAGGTCGGCATGCCCGGCACCCAACCCGGGAAGGGAATCGGCAGCGGAATCGGCACCGGGACGGGAGCCGGAGCGTTCGGCACCGGAGCGGGAGCATTCGGCACCGGAGCCGGAGCGGCCGGCACCGGCGCCTGCGTCGGAATGTTCTGCACCGGGGGGATCGAGCCGCCCTGGAACCCAACGGTGGGCGCCTCGGGCGCCGGCGGCGGCACCGGCGCCTGCTGCTCGGTCGGCAACAGCGGCATGAACTTGCCCGGCTGCGCGTTCTGGTGTCCTTCGACCGGGGTGGACGCCGCGGCCGGGCGCACGGTGACGGCCACCGCGACGGCCAGCGAAGCAAACCCCATGACGGCGAACGCGGCGACGGCGTTGCTGATCAGCAACCGCTTCAGGTTGTGCGGACTGCCGCCGGCGTCCGGGTCGTCCTCGTCGAACCCGTCGTCGAATTCGTCCTCGTACCCGTCGGCGTACTCGTCGCCGTATTCACCGAAGCCGTCGGTGTCCACCGGCAGGATGTCGTACTCGCTGGCCTGTGAATACGCGAGCTGTTCGTCCCCGGACGACGACGCGCCGCCGTCGGCGGGCGGCAGGAAGGCGGTCGCGTCGCCAGGGGCGCCCGGATCACCGGAAGCCACTCCCGAATGCAGGTACGCGTGCGCATGCGGGTCGCCGCCCACACCGGGGTCGCCCGAGGAGACACCCGAATGGAAGTTCGCGCCGCCCCCGTCACCGGAGATCGGCGCAGCCATCGTCGCATCGCCGAGTGAGGGCGCAGCCATGGTCGCATCCGCGGGCAGCGCCGGCTGCGCGACCGTCGAGCCGGCGGGGCTGAACCCGCCGTGATCAGGGGGCAAGTGCGGATTTTCGATCGGTGAGCCATACCCGCCGCCACCGGCCGAGCCGGACCCGCCATCACCGGGCAGCGCCGACTTGTCCACACCCGAATCCGCCGGCGCCCAACCACCGGCCGAGCCGGCACCGCCGTCCCCGGCCAGCGGCGATTGATCCACACCCGAACCCGACGGCCCCCAACCACCGGCCGAGCCGGCAGCACCACCGTCGCCGGGCAGCGCGGACTGATCCACACCCGAACCCGACGGCCCCCAACCAGCGGGGGCAGCGCCACCATCACCGGGCAGCACCGGCTGAGCCATCGTCGCCCCCGCGGACCCGAAACCGCCGCCATCGCCTGGCGGCACCGATTGATCGACGCCCGAGCCCGGCGGCCAGCCACCACCGGCCGAGCCGTAGCCGCCGTCGCCGCCCAGCGCCGGGGCCGCCATCGTCGCGTCGGACGACACCACCGGAGACGCCATCGTCGCGTCGGCTGCGAAGTTGCTGTCGGGTGGTGCGGAGGCAAACATCGTCGGCGGGGCGTCCGGGTCGCCCGAGGCAGCGGGACTCGCCATCTGATTGCCGAACAGCAACGCCACCGCGGCCGCACGCCCCGGGCCCACCGGCCGCCGCGCCGCCTCCGACGGCGGCACCAGATGAACATTCGGCACCCCGGCGTAGCTCAGCGCCTGCGTCAGCCGCTCGGCCCCGTACCGGTCAGGCCAGCACAACTCGGTGGCCAGCAACCGGTGTCCCTCGTCGGACAACAGCCGGTGGGTGCCCACCACCGTTTCGGACAAGTCCGCGACCGGGTCGCCCGCCAAGTCAACCGAATACTGGTCGATCACCTCGCCACCGCGCGCTACCGCGTCGACCAGAGCCAGGCGCGCGACGCGGCCCGTGACCGCCACCCCCAACACCACGTCCATTTATGCGGCTCTCCTTCGGCTGCCTACCCCATAACCAGCAATCTCCCGGCATAATTACACTGCGATACCGTCGGCACTATCCATCATTCGGCTACCAGGTTTTTTCCTATGAGCGCAGCGTAACCGCATTCCCGACCGGCGGGGACGGTCACCGGTTATCCAGCCGGTGTTCATAACCTGCTCACAGCCACTGCGTCCGAATGGAGATTATGTTCGCAACAGAGCAACGCAGCGGCCCCGGCAAGGGGTTCCCTTGCCCTCGGAAACCTGCACCGGCAGTACCCGACCTCGATCCCTGGGGGCCATCGTGAGCCTGAGCAGCGACGACACGCCGACCGGCCCCATCGCGGGCGTCCGCCAAGCGCCTTCCGGCCCGCCCCCCGCGGATGCCCGGCCAGCCGCATACGCCGGGCCGGAGGCGCCCGATCATCTCACCAAACGCCGCAACGCCGGACGTGACCTGAGCGCGTTCGCGTTGCTGCTGCTGGCCCCCCTGTTCCCGTGGAACCTGTATTTCGGGTTGGGCATCCCGGACAGCAGCACTTTGCTGTGGGTACTGCTCGGGGCAGTGACACTGCTGTCGCTGCTGCCGCTGGCGCTGTCGCGCGGCCGCGTTTCGGCAAATCGGCTGCGTGTGATCCTGAACGCCCCCTACCTGCTGCTGGTGGTCGGTTTCGTCGTTTTCGACGTGTGGGAGTCGATCAAGATCGGCGGCAAGGCCTACGTTCCCGGCGGCGTCGGTCCCGGCGGCTGGCTGGGCTTCGCCGGCGCCCTGCTGAGCGCCCAGCCGGTGCTCGGCAGGCCCGTGATCGACGAGAACCTCTACCACCGATGGCTGCGCCTGGCCCGCCTCATCGGCTACGCATCGATGTTCGGGGCGTCGCTGAGCGCCGGATTCCACCTGTGCTGGCGGTTGCGGTACGCATTGGTCGACAGTAACGGGTCGGCGTCGTTCGGCACCCGCAATATCGCGGTCATCCTGACCGCGGTGGTGTACGGCGCGGTGGCGCTGGCCGCCGTGCTGGTCGCGTCGCGATGGGTGCTGCGCAACGCCGTCGGCTCCCGGTTGCCGACCCTGTGGCTGGGCGGTTCTACGCTGCTCGCCGGAATGATCGTGTGGGCCCTGCCCGCCGGCCGGGAGATCGACGCGTTCCACGGCATCGCGCAGAACACCTCGACGGCCGGGGTCGGCTACGAGGGCTACCTGGCCTGGGCGGGCGCCGCCGCGATCTTCGCGCCGATGGCGTTGTTCAGCTCCGGCGAGACGCGCAACGATCGGGAAATCTGGCGCACCGCGATCCGCAAAGCCCTGGCGCTGATCATCGTCTGGTGTCTGGGATCGGTACTCATGCGATTGACCGACCTCGCCGTCGAGATGTTGCTGAACTATCCGTACTCCCGCTACGACATCTCGATGCTGGCGGTGTTCAACCTCACCGCCGCGATGCTGGCGTGGTGGCTGCGGGCCAAGCTGGCCGACGGGGCACTGCGGTCGCGGCTGCTCGTCTGGTTGAGCGGTTTGGTGTTCGCCCTGATGATTTCCCGGGTGATCCTCGGCGTCCTGCTGGCGCCGCGCTTCGCGCAGCCCTCGGTGGGGCCGGTGTACGGAAACGACCTCGCGCAGCAGATCGACAGCACGTTCGACGTAGCCCTGTGCGGGCTCGCCCTGTGCGTCCTGGTCGCGATCATCGTCGCCGGACGGATTCGCAAACCGCGCCGGCCGCGCCGCCGTGGCCCCGTCCAGCGTCCCGCCGCCGGGGCGTCGGGTCCGGGCCGGCCCCGGGTCCCGCTGCCCACCCGTCCCGGCGGACCGCCGCCTCCGTCGGAGGCCCGGACGACCCAGTTCGGGGCTGCCGGTTCCGACGCACCCACCTCGGTGCTGTCCGGGCACGGCCAGGCTCCGCGCGCCGCAGCACCCGGCGAGGGGGCGCCGCGACCGAAGATCTACCGGCCGCCGGGTAACCCGTCCTGAGCCGGCTCAGGGCAGCTCGAACGGCAGCGCCACCCCGGCATGCTGCTGACAGTGCGTGCAGGTGCGCTCGGTGGCGACACGTCCCAGCGCTGAGCGAACCAGTTGCTTGAGCTTGTCGATGTGCTGCCCGAACTGCGCGAACACGTCGACGCCCTTGACGCCCTCGCCCACCGCGACGCCGGCGTCCACGTCGGTCACCAAAGCGATTGCCGCATAACATAATTCGAGTTCGCGAGCGAGAATCGCCTCCGGGTAGCCGGTCATGTTGACCAGGCTGAAACCGGCGGCGGCGAACCATCGGCTCTCCGCGCGTGTGGAGAACCGGGGACCCTGGATGACCACCATCGTGCCGCCATCGCGGACGTCGGGCAGGCCGGTGACGGCGGTGCGCAGCGTCGGGCAATACGGGTCGGCGAAGCTGGTGTGCACCCCGCCGACATCGAAGTAGGTGTCCGCCCGCGCGCTGGTCCGGTCGACCAGCTGATCGGGCACCACCACCGAGCCGGGTCCCACGTCGGGGTCCAGGCTGCCGACAGCACACGGCGCGAACACCCGCCGGACTCCCACCGTGCGCAACGCCCACATATTGGCCCGGTAAGGCACGGTGTGCGCCGTGTACTCGTGGTCCGCGCCGTGCCGCGGCAGGAAAGCGACCTGGTGCTCCCCGACGGCGCCGACGGTGATGGGTGCGCTGGGCCGGCCGTACGGGGTGTCCGGGATTACGGTCCGGGTGTCCGAGTCGAAAAACGTGTAGAAGCCGCTGCCGCCGATCACTCCGAGCATCCGCCCATTGTGGTGCATAGGGCAGGATGCCCTGGTGGCCACTTTTGCGCAGTGGGTTTCCGGCGCTCGCCCACGAACGCTGCCGAACGCGGTGGCGCCCGTCGTCGCCGGCACCGGGGCCGCGGCCTGGCTGCACTCCGCGGTGTGGTGGAAAGCGTTGTTGGCGTTGGGTGTGGCGCTGGCGTTCATCGTCGGGGTCAACTACGCCAACGACTACTCCGACGGCATCCGCGGCACCGACGACGAGCGGGCCGGCCCGATGCGCCTGGTCGGGTCGCGGGCGGCCACCCCGCGGGCGGTGCTGACCGCCGCACTGGTGAGCCTGTTCATCGGCTGTGTGGCCGGGCTGGTGCTGGCGCTGGTCAGCGGACCCTGGCTGATCGGCGTCGGCATCGCCTGCGTACTCGGCGCGTGGCTGTACACAGGTGGCTCCAAGCCCTACGGCTACTCCGGGTACGGCGAGGCGGCGGTGTTCGTCTTCTTCGGCCTGACCGCCGTGCTGGGCACCCAGTACGTTCAGGCGTTACGGATCGACTGGGTCGGCGCGGTGCTGGCCGTCGCGATCGGGGCGCTGTCGTCCTCAGTGCTGGTCGCCAACAACCTGCGCGACATTCCCACCGACACCGTGTCCGGCAAGATCACCCTGGCGGTCCGGCTGGGCGATCATCGCACCCGGGTGCTCTACCATTCGCTGCTGGCGCTGACCGGCGTGCTGACGCTGGTCCTGCTGGCCGCGACGCCGTGGTGTGCGGCGGGTCTGGTCGCCACGCCGCTGGCGCTGCGCGCCGACCGGCCGGTGCGATCCGGCCGCGGCGGCCCGGAGCTGATTCCGGTGCTGCGCGACACCGGGCTGGCCATGGTGGTGTGGGCGATTGCGGTGGCTGCGGCGTTGGCGCTGGCCGGAAATGTCGGCAAGTAACTCAGGGGTTGGGGGAAAGACGGACGCACCGAACCGGCGGCCGTTCCGGGGGCGGCGAGCGCGCCGCAGGGGCATCGGTACCGCGCTGCGGTAGGCACCCGACTGCGCGGCCCCGGCCCCGGCGCGCCTAGAGTCGATCAAGCTTGGGGGGTTAGATGACGCGGAAGGACGAGCATGTCGGAAATTGCCTCGGCCAGCGGCCCCCGGAAGATCGGTTTGCTCAGCGTCGGGGCCTACCGCCCCGAACGTGTGGTGACCAACGAAGAGATATGCCGCAACATCGACTCGTCCGACGAGTGGATCTTCTCCAGGACCGGCATCAAGACCCGACGCTTCGCCGCTGACGACGAAACCGCGGCATCGATGGCGGTCGAGGCGAGCCGGGAGGCACTGACCCGGGCCGCGCTCGACCCGACCGAGATCGACGGCGTCATCCTGGCCACCAACACCCACTTCCTGCAGACCCCGGCCGCCGCCCCCGCCGTCGCGGCGGCGCTCGGCGCCAAGGGAGTACCGGGTTTCGACCTCTCGGTGGGGTGCGCGGGCTTCGGCTACGCGCTGGCCGTCGGTGCCGACATGGTGCGCGGCGGCAGCGCGCGCAAGATGCTGGTGATCGGCACCGAGAAACTGTCTCCCACCGTCGACATGTCGGACCGCAGCAACTGCTTCATCTTCGCCGACGGCGCCGCCGCCGTGGTGGTGGGCGAAACGCCCGAGCAAGGAATCGGTCCGACCGTCTGGGGTAGCGACGGCGAGCAGGCCAACGCCATCCGCCAGGACATCAACTGGATCGACTACACGCTGAATCCGACCGGCCCGCGCCCCTTCCTGCGGATGGAAGGCACGGCCGTCTTCCGCTGGGCGGCGTTCGAGATGGGCAAGGTCGGCCGGGAGGCCATGGACGCCGCCGGGGTGCGGCCGGACGAGGTCGATGTCTTCATCCCGCACCAGGCCAACAGCAGAATCAACGAGCTGCTGGCCAAGAACCTGCAGCTGCGCCCGGACACGGTCGTCGCCAACGACATCGAACACACCGGAAACACGTCGGCGGCGTCCATCCCGCTGGCGATGCACGAGCTGCTGGCGACCGGCGCATCCCGGCCCGGTGATCTGGCCCTGCTGATCGGCTACGGGGCGGGTTTGAGCTACGCCGCGCAGGTCGTGCGGATGCCCGCCAACTGAGTCAGTCCTCGTCGGAGCCCGAATCGGCGACCGCGTCGCCACGCAGCCGGGCCCGAAGCTCGTCACGCTCCTTGCGCCGGCGCTCGCCGGTCACTTCGAGCGCGGCGGTGGCCCGCCTGCGCAACGGGCCGAACACCCACATGCCCAGCGGCATCGCAACGACCAGGCCGAGCAGCACGGCGACGGTGACCGGGAAATCGGCCACTCCGAGCAGCCGGGCCACGCCATATATCGCGCCGCTCACCACGGCCGCCAATAGCAGCCTGGCCGCCGCATAGACGACGACGGGGACTATGCCGGGCCCGCCGGTGGTCTGTTCGCTCGCCGCTTCTGACACAACCCGAGCCTACGACGCAGGTATATTCGACCAAGGAGGTGTCGAGTGCTTTTCCTGCTCGTCGTCCTTATTGTGGGGACGCTGATCTTTTTCGGCTTGCGCGCGGCGCGGGCTCAGTCCAGCCCGCCGAAGACACGCGTCATCGGTCCCGACGACGACCCGGAGTTTCTGCGCCGTCTGGGCGACAACAAGCCGCGCTAGACGAAGTTCGGGTTGGCGCGTCGCGGGTCGCCCGGAAATCCCTCGGCCACCGCTGCCGCCAGCTCGGCGAGCGCTTCGCGGGTATCCCGCTTCAGCCGATCGAGGCTGATCTCGGCGCCCTCTTCCAGATGCGGGTCGAACGGCACCACCCGCACCGCGCGGCACCGCCGTGCGAAATGGTCGATGACTTTCTGCATGTCGACCTTGCCCGAGCGGGACCGGATCCCGTTGATCACCGCGATCGAGTTACGTACCAGATCCTCGTGGCCGTGGGCGTCCAGCCAGTCCAGCGTCGCCGAGGCGCTACGCGCACCGTCGATGGATCCCGAAGCGACCACGATCAGCACGTCGGCCTTGTCCAGCACCGCCGACATGGTCGAATGCAGCAGTCCGGTGCCGCAGTCGGTGAGCACCAAGCCGTAGAAACGATCCAGAATTTCCAGGGTGCGGGTGTAGTCGTCGCCGCTGAACGCCTCGGACACCGTCGGATCGCTCTCCGAGGCCACCACCTCCAGCCCGCTCTCGTTCTGCGAGGTGTAGCCGCGCACGTCGCTGTACCGCTCGATCTTGTCGGCGTCGCGCAGCAGGTGGCGCACGGTCGCCGGGGTCTCGAGCGGAATCTTCTGGCTCAGCGTCCCGCGATCGGGATTGGCGTCCACCGCGACCACCCGGTCGCCACGCACCGAGGCGAACATCGAACCCAGCGTGGCGGTGATCGTGGTCTTGCCCACGCCACCCTTCAGCGAAAGGACCGCGATGCGGTAGCTGCCGCGCAGCGGTCGGTTGATCTGGGCGACCAGGTTGTTGTGCCGCGTCGCCCGGGGGCTCTCACCCAGGTTGATCAGTTGACCCGACAGCACGTACAGGGCCCGGCGCCAACCCTCCGATGGCGGTGGCTTGACCGGGCGCAGCAGCACCGTGCTGGACAGCTCCGGGTACGGCGTCTGCGGCAGCGGCTCCGGACGGAACTGGGGGCGTTCGGGCGCCTGCTGGGCGCCTTGGTCGGCCGGTCCCGGGTAGTACGCGCCGTAGGCCGTCGGATCCACCCGGGTGGCCGCCGACACCGGTCCGGTGTTCGGTCCGGCATCCCACTGGGGCCGCTCGGCGGCCACCCCGACCGGTTGGGGCGGCGGCACCATGCTGGCCGAACCCACCGTGCTGTCGGTGGCCCCGGGCACCCGGCGCTCGGTGCGGAATCCGGCGAAAGCCCTGGTGGGCGTCTCACCGACGGCCTCGTGCGGAACGGCCGGTATCTGCATGGTCGGCTGGTCCGGGCTGGCGTCCCCGTCGCCCTGATGGACCCGCGGCGCCCCCACGCCCGGCGTCGGATGCTCTGCCACTGTCGTCAATCCCCCTGTTTTCGGCCCGTGTACTTGGTCAGCCCACTCCCGCGTACGAGTGCAGGCCGACGGTCACCAGGTTAACGAAGAACAGGTTGAAGACCATCGCGACGAACCCCGCGACGTTGATCCAGGCCGCCTTGCGGTCCCGCCAACCCGCCGTTGACCTGGCATGTAAGTAGGCGGCGTACACCACCCATGCGATGAACGACACTGTCTCCTTGGGGTCCCAGCCCCAGTAACGGCCCCAGGCTTCCTCGGCCCAGATGGCGCCGAAGATGACCCCGAACCCGAACACCGGGAAGGCGAAGATGGTGGTCCGGTAGGCGATCCGGTCCAGCGTCTGCGCGTCGGGGAACTTCTGCACCAGCCGGGCCAGGCTCCCGTCGGCCCCGGGCTCCCCGAGCTGCGAGGTCCGCAGCAGGAACAGGATGCTGGCGATGCCGGCGACCATGAACACCCCCGAGCCCAGACTCACCACCGAGACATGGATGGGCAGCCAGTAGGACTGCAGGGCCGGCATCACGGGCGCGGCGTTGGTGTACAGCCAGCGTCCGGACACCGTCAGCAGCACCAGGATCGGCAGCAGCAGGAACACCCACAGCGGCCGATAGCGCGGCCGGCGCAGCACCACCGCGCCGGCGATCAGACCGGACATGCAGGTCAGGTTGATGAATTCGTACATGTTGCCCCAAGGCACCCGCATCGTGGCCAGGCCCCGCAGCACTATGCAGGTCGCCAACAGACCGATGCCCAGGTAGAGCACCGCCAGACCGGCGCGGCCCACCCGCTCGTCGAACGGCCGCGCCACGGTGTCGTCCACCACTCCCGGGGTGGCGCTGTCGCTGCTCACGCCGCCGGCGTAGGCGGGTTCGAGCTTGCGAGTGCGCACGAAGGCCAGCTCACACGCCAATAGCAGCAACGCCACCACCAGCGCCACCACCGCCGAGGTGAATGCCCAGTCGGAGTACCGGGCCAAGCCGATGTTGATGTGCTGGGTGTTCATCTGAGGTCCACTTTCATTTGACATCCACTCTCGGGGCGCCGCTGTCCGCGATCTCGGGTGCTGCCGCCGTGCGGCACCCGGCCAGCAACCTTTCGGTCAGCCGCTCGAACTCGTCACCCCAGCCGGAGTTGTCGGTTCGCGCCAGGCCACCCAGTTCGATGCTGACCGTACCCGGCGGGCCGCCCTCGGGCGTGAGCCGAACCCAAACCCGACGACGCCGGACCAGCAGCGACACCAGCAGCCCGGCCATCATCGTGATCGCGAAGACCAGCACCCAAACCTGGCCCGGGTCGTGCGAGACCTGCAAGTTGACGAACGGGACGGCCCCGTCGAAGCGGACCGTGGTGCCCGCCCCGGGGCCCTGGTCGATGCGGACCTGTTCCCCGACCCGTAGGTTGACCCGCTTCTCCTTGGTCAGCCGGCCCTGTTCGATCAGCCGCGGATCCAAGGTGAACAACGACTGCGGCCGCCCGGTGTCCAGACCGGTGTCACCGCGGTAGACGTCGATCGCCACCGCCGGGTCGTTGAGCGCCGGGAACCGCGACGACAGCAGGGTTCCGTCGAGCTGTTCGGTCGGCGCGAGCAACCCCTGGATCGCGATCTGATGACTGCGCCGCTCGGCGGCGGTGGGATAGCTGCCGGCCGGCGGGTCGATGCGCGCCACTCCCGACGACAGCAGCGTCTGCGGATTGTCCGGTCGCCACTGCACGGTCGAACTGCGGGTCTGGCCGTTGGGGAAGGT
Organism: Mycobacterium kiyosense; assembly: GCA_021654635.1. Taxonomy (NCBI): domain Bacteria; kingdom Bacillati; phylum Actinomycetota; class Actinomycetes; order Mycobacteriales; family Mycobacteriaceae; genus Mycobacterium; species Mycobacterium kiyosense. The sequence goes on along the minus strand of AP025179.1, from coordinate 885,601 downwards.
CACCGTGAACGTGGGCGCGTAGCCGTGGCCCTGCAGGTAGACGCGGTCGCCGCCGACCCGCAACGGGTGGTTGACCTCCAGCCGGTACGGCCGCCACGTGTTGGTCGTCAGATCGCCGCCGGATTGATAGGCGATATCCGCGGCGAACGAGGTGGCCTGCCCCGACGGCAGGTAGTTCGCCGCAAAGTCGTTGACCCGTACACAGATCGGGTGCAGGGAGGTGCCGTCGACGGTGTTGCCGGCGCGGAACGAGTCGAACGCGGCCGGCGACGCCGAGCAGAATCCCGGACCGCCGTCGGCGATGACGATCACGTTGCCCTCGTAGCCGAACAGCTTGCCGACGGCGACCGCGACCAGCAGACCCAGCAGCGAGAAGTGGAACACCAGGTTGCCGAACTCGCGCAGGTAACCCTTCTCCGCGGAGACCTCGACGGAGTTCTCGTGGTGCCGGATGGCGGTCCGCCAGCCGCGTAACCGGCCGGTCACGGTGGCGGCCAACTCGTCGGGGCTGGCGTCGTGCACCTGAGCTTCGGCGTGCTTGGGCAGCCGGGCCAGGTTGCGCGGCGCGGCCACCGGCTGGGCGCGCAAGCTGCGGGCGTGCTCGACGATCCGCGGGGTCAGGCAGCCCACCAACGACACGAACAGCAGCACGTAGATCGCGGTGAACCAGAAGCTGGAGAAGACGTCGAAGGCCTGCAGCTCGTTGAGCCACGGCCCGATCATCGGGTGGGTATGCACGTACTCTTCGACCTTGCCGGCGTTGAGGCTGCGCTGCGGCAGCAATGCGCCGGGAATCGCGGCCAGGGCCAGCAGGAAGAGCAGCACCAGCGCGGTGCCCATGGAGGTCAGCGACCGCCAGGTGTTGCGCGTCCTTGCGGCGAGCAGACGCAGCAGCTTTCGCGCCGTCATATCGGCAGCCGCACGTCGGACACGAAAGCGTCGCGCAGCCAGGACACGAAGTCGTTCCACACCCCGGTGACCAGGGCGACCCCGACCGCGATCAGCAGCACACCGCCGAACACCTGGATGGCCCGGCTGTGCCGGCGCAGCCAGCCCAGACCGGACACCGCGGTGGCCGACCCGAACGCGAGCAGCACGAACGGAATTCCCAGACCCAGGCAGTACGCGATCACCAGCGCGATCCCGCGGGCCACGCTGGCGCCGTCGGTGGCCGAGGCCACGGTGATCACCCCGGTCAGCGTCGGACCCAGACAAGGGGTCCAGCCCAGGGCGAACACCGCGCCCAGCAGCGGGGCGCCGGCCACCGTCGTCACCTGCCCGGGGGCTGAATCGGGCCTGGCGTTGCAGGGCGGGAATCAAGCCCACGAACACCAGCCCCATCACGATGGTGAGCACACCGCCGACCCGCTGCAGCAGCAGCTGGTTGTCGATCAGCGCGGTGGTCATGCCCAGCACCACGACGGTGCCCAGCACGAACACCGTGGTGAAGCCGGCGACGAACAACAGCGCCGATCCGCCGACCCGCCAGCGGGCCGCGGGTGGGACTTTGACCGCTCGACCGGCTTGGCCGGTTTGGACCGCTTGGCCCGGGACAGGCTGCGGGTCGTCGACGCCGACCACCGCCGCCAGGTAGGAGAGGTAACCCGGCACCAGCGGCACCACGCAGGGTGAGGCGAACGACACCAGCCCGGCCAGCATGCACACGCCGAGAGCCACCACCAGTGGCCCGGCGGCGGCGAGATGCGCGAAGCCGGTCACTGCGGCCCCGGTGGGCCGGCGCTCTCGGCGGCCAGCCGTTGCACCACCGGCTGCAGATCCGAGGCGATCAGCTCCCGCAGGAACACCGCGGCGACGCGGTGCTGGCGGTCCAGCACCAGCGTGGACGGGATCACCGTGGTCGGGTACTTGCCGCCGAACGCAATCAGGGTGCGCATCGGCGGGTCGTAGATCGACGGGAAGGTCACGTGCCGGTCGGTGACGAAATCCTGGGCCGCGTCGCGGTTGCTGTCCCGGACGTCGATGCCCAGGAAGGAAACCCCGGAGCCGCGGGTGGCGTCGTAAACCCGCTGCAACTCCGCGATTTCGGCTCGGCACGGGCCGCACCACTGACCCCACACGTTGATGACGACGACGTTGCCCGTGAAGTCGTCGAGGGAGACCGTGCGGTTGGGGTCGGTGAGGCTGGGCCCGGACACCGGGCCGGGCCGGCCGCGGCTCTGCGGCGGGTCGTAGAAGATGTCGGTCTTGCCACCCGGCGAGACGAATTCGAACGTGCCGCCCTGCGCAACCGCGTCGCGGCCGGTGGAACAGCCGCTCAGCAACACCGCCAGCAGGGTTGCGGCGACCAGCACGCTTCTCACGTGGCCGCCGGTTCGGCGTACTCCACGTCCGCGAGCCGGTCACCCTCGTAGACCAGCGTCGTCACCGACGCCAGTGCACATTGCCGACGGCGCGGGTCGTGCCAGAGCCGGTTACCGCTGACGTGCATACGCAGCGTCCACACCGGGAGCTGGTGGCTGACGCACACCGCCTCGTGGCCGGCGCTGAGCGCCCGCGCCTTGCCGGCCGCGGTGGCCATTCGGGCGGCGATCTCGGCGTACGGCTCGCCCCAGGACGGCCGGAACGGGTTGCGCAGCTGCCACCAGAACCGCGGGTTGCGCCAGGCACCGTCCCCCGGGCCCATGCGCTTGCCCTCGAAGAAGTTCGCCGATTCGATGAGGTCGGGGTCGGTGTCCACGGTCAGGTTGTGCCGGGCGGCGATGGGCGCGGCGGTCTCCTGCGCCCGCTGCAGCGGCGAGGCGATCACCGCGACGATGTCCCGGTCGGCCAGGTAGTCGGCGACCGCGGCGGCCTGGGCGACGCCGGTGTCCGACAGGCGGAAGCCGGGTATCCGGCCGTACAGGATTCCGGTGGGGTTGTGCACCTCGCCGTGGCGCACCACATGGACCCGGGTCGTCTCGGCCATCAGGGTGTGTCCTCCTGCGCCGCGGCCGCCGCTCGGGCCGCGGCCGGTAGCGCATCGGCGATCTGACCGAATGCGGTGTCGTCGAGTGCCGCCGAGACGAACCAGGCCTCGAAGGCGCTGCACGGCGGGTAGACGCCCGCCTCGAGCAGGGAGTGGAAGAACGGAGGGTAGCGCCAGGTCTGGCTGGCGCGCGCGGCGGCGAAATTCGTCACCGGCGTGTCGGTGAAGAATACGCTCAACATGTTTCCTGCTCGCGGAATCTGGTGTGGCACACCGGCTTCGGTGAGAGCTTCGGTGAACAACGTGGCCAGCCGGTCGGCGTTGGCGTCCAGCGCGGTGTACACCGCGCCGTCGGCGGCCCGCAACGTGGCCAGCCCGGCGGCCATGGCTACCGGGTTGCCCGACAGGGTGCCGGCTTGATACACCGGCCCCAGCGGCGCCAGCCGTTCCATCACCTCGACCCGGCCGCCGAACGCCGCGGCCGGCAGCCCGCCGCTCATCACCTTGCCGAAAGTGAACAGGTCGGCATCGACGGGATCGACTCCGTACCAACCACTTCGGCTGACCCGGAAGCCCGTCATCACCTCGTCGAGGATCAGCAGCGCCCCGTGTTCGGCGGTGACCGCGCGCAGTGCGGCGTTGAAGCCGGGCGCCGGCGGCACGACGCCCATGTTGCCGGGGCTGGCCTCGGTGATCACCGCGGCGATCTGCTCGCCGTGCTCGGCGAAGAGCGCTCTGACCGCATCGATGTCGTTGTACGGCAACACGATTGTGTCGGCCGCGGCCGCGCCGGTGACTCCCGGAGACGACGGCAGGCCCAGCGTGGCCACGCCCGAACCGGCGTCGGCCAGCAACGCGTCGGCGTGCCCGTGGTAGCAGCCGGCGAACTTGACGATCTTGGGCCGTCCGGTGAATCCGCGGGCCAGCCGGATCGCGCTCATGGTGGCCTCGGTACCGGAGTTGACGAAGCGCAGCCGTTGCACCGGTGCCACCCGGCCGACGATCTCGCTGGCCAACTCGGTCTCAGCGGGCGTGGGAGCCCCGAAGGACAGCCCGTCGGCGGCGGCCTTGACCACCGCGTCGACGACGGCGGGATGCGCGTGGCCCAGGATCATCGGGCCCCACGAGCAGACCAGGTCGACGTAGCTGTTGCCGTCGGCGTCGGTGAGCCGGCAGCCGTGGGCCCCGGTGATGAACCGTGGGGTGCCGCCCACCGCGCTGAACGCCCGCACCGGGGAGTTCACGCCGCCGGGGATGACAGCGCAGGCGTCCGCGAACAGCTTCGCGGACGCCGCCACCCGTGCGGTCGTTTGGTCGGTACTACCCATGCCGACCAGTGTCCCAGCCGCTGCGGTCGCTTCAACTACAGGGTGTAAGAGTTGGCGTATGCAACTCCCACAATGGCTCGCCCGGTTCAACCGGCACGTCACCAATCCGGTCCAGCGGCTGTGGGCCGGCCGGGCGCCCGGATACGCGATCGTCGAGCACGTCGGACGACGTTCCGGCAAGCCCTATCGGACACCGGTCAACGCTTTCGACACGTTCGTCGACGGGAAGCCCGGCATCGCAATCCTGTTGAGCTACGGCCCGGACCGGGACTGGCTGAAGAATCTCGTCGCCGCGGGCGGCGGGCGGATGACCCGCAAAGGCCGGAATTTCCGCGTCACCGACCCGCGGGTGGTCTCCCGCGCCGAGGCGGCGCAGGTCGTCACCAATGCGCGGCGTGCGTTCGGCAGGATCCCGTTCGAGCAGGCGGTCCTGCTGACCATCGGCGGGTGATGCAACTCACTGCCATCCGCGAGCGGGCGGTCGGGCTGCAGGGCAGCGCGGCCAACGCGGTCGTCGACTTCTCCGGCCACACCGTTTCGCTGGTCGCACTCGTCGCCGTCCGGGATGGCCGGCAGGTGGTGGGCGTCGCTTTCGACTCGATCGGCCGGTTCGCGCAGAGCGGGATCCTGCGGGACCGGATGATTCCGCGGGTGCTGGCCGCGGAACCGGGTTCGCTGCTCGATGACGCGGGCAGGCTCAGCCCAACCGCGGTGCTGGCGTGCGCCCTGCGCAATGAGAAACCCGGCGGCCACGGTGACCGGGCCGCCGCGGCAGCGGCGCTGGAGCTGGCCTGCTGGGACCTGCTCGCCAAACTGGACGACGAGCCTGCCTACGCCACCATCGCGCGCCACTTCGGTACCGAGCCGGCGGCCTCGGTACCCGTCTACGCCGCGGGCGGCTACTACCACCCCGATACCGGCCGCTGCGGCCGGGACGGGCTGCGCGCGGAGATGCGCGGCTACCTGGACCTGGGTTATGACGCGGTCAAGATGAAAATCGGCGGGGCGCCGCTGGCCGAGGATCTGGCCCGGGTCGAGACCGTCGTCGACGTGGTCGGCGAGGCCGCGCGGGTGGCCGTGGACGCCAACGGCCGGTTTTCCCGCGCAGCGGCGACGCAGTGGGCGGCCGCGCTGGCACCCTACGGCTTGCGCTGGTTCGAGGAGCCCGGCGATCCGCTGGATTTCGAGCTGAATCACGCCGTGACCGACTGTTACGACGGCTCGGTGGCCACCGGGGAGAACTTGTTCTCGGTGCCCGACGTGCTCAACCTGGTGCGCTACGGCGGTATGCGCCCGGGGCGCGACGTCTTCCAGATGGACGCCGGGTTGAGCTACGGGCTCGGCGAGTACGCCCGCATGCTGGAGGTGCTCGAGGGGCACGGTTTCGATCGCCGGTTCGCGTTCCCGCACGGCGGGCACCTGATCAACCTGCACATCGCGGCCGGGTTGGGCCTGGGCGGCTGCGAGTCATACCCGGGCGTGTTCCAGCCGTTCGGCGGCTACTCGCCGGGCTGCGAGCTGCGCGACGGCCGGATCACCCCGACGGACGCGCCGGGCTTCGGCCTGGAACAGAAGCCCGGCCTGGCTGAGATCATCGCCGAGTTGACGGGTTAGGAGACTCATGAAGATCGGGATAATCGGCTGTGGCGCAATGGGTTCGGTGTATGCCGCGAGGTTGGCGCTGGCCGGTAACGAGGTGACGGTGGTGGACCGCTACCAGGCCGGAATCGACACCATTGCGCAGCACGGGCTGCGGGTCAGCGGCCCCGGCTACGACGAGACGGTGCGGGTGCGGGCCGGCACCGCGTCGCCCGCCGAAGTAATGGACCTGGTGGTGTTGGCGGTCAAAGCCGCCGACGTGGAAGCCGGTGCGCAGCAGGCACTTTCGATGTTGGGCGACGATACGCCGGTGTTGACCATCCAGAACGGGCTGGGCTCGGCCGACGTCGTCGCCGGGGTCGTCGGCGCGCACCGGGTGGCCGTCGGGATCGCCAGCGGCTTCGGCGCGGCCCGGCTGGCGCCCGGGCATGTGCACCACAATGCCATGCGCGCCATGCGTTTTGGCGCCTACTCTGCGCTACCCTACGAACGGGTCGCGTCGGTTGCCCGGGTGTGGGCCGAGGCCGGTTTCGACGCCGCCGCGGTTACCGACATCGCCGCGATGCAGTGGGAGAAGCTGATCTGCAACGTCGCCTACAGCGCGCCGTGCGCGCTGACCGGCATGACCGTCGGGCAGGTGCTGGACGACCCGGAGATGGGGCCGGTCAGCCGGGCCGCCGCGACCGAGGCGTGGACGGTGGCCCGCGCGTCGGGCATCGCCGTCGACGTCGCGGATCCCGTTGCGCACGTTCGCAATTTCGGTGCGGGAATGCCCGACGCGAAGCCCTCGGCGTTGCTGGACCACGAGGCACACCGGGTCAGCGAGATCGACGTCATCAACGGCGCGGTGCCACGCCAGGGTGCGCGGGTGGGCGTCGAAGCGCCGGTGAACGCGACGCTGACCGCGCTGGTCAAAACGATCGAGCGGGGTTGGAATTAGCCGCACTCAGACGCACGAGCCTGCCCTAATTCGGCTCGGGCTGGCTGCTTTTGCGACTGCGAGGCAGGCAGCGGTACGCCCCGAGCACCACCAACCAGGACAACAGGCTCAGCCACAACTGGGACCGCGCGTCGCGGTCGAACGCCATCTGCACCAGCACCGCAACGATTCCCGCAGCGGTCAACAGCGACAACCCCGGGAAGAACCACATCCTCACCCGCAACCTCTCGCCCGGCGTGTGGCGCCGCAACACGAGCTGCGACAGCGCGATCAGCAGGTAGACGAACAAGATGATGGCGCCCGAGGAGTTCAGCAGAAACAGGAACACCGTGTCGGGCGCCAGCCATGCCATCAACACGCAGCCGAAACCCACCACCGACGACCCGATGATCGCGACGTGCGGCACCCCGCGCCCGCTGATGCGCACCAGTTGCGCCGGCGCCTGGCCCCGGTCGGCGAGCACGAACAGCATCCGCGAGGCGGTGTACAGGCCCGAGTTCAAGCAGGACAGCACGGCGGTGAGCACCACCGCGTTCATCACCTGATCAGCGCCCGGTATGCCCATCTGCTTGAGCGCGGCGACATAGGGCGAAGCGCCCAGTTCGGTTGAATTCCAGGGCAATACCACCACCAGCAAGAACACGGACCCGACGAAGAACACCGCGATCCGCGCCACCACCGAGTTCGTCGCCCGCGCCACCGCGCGTTCGGGGTCCCGGCTTTCGGCGGCGGCGATGGTGACCACCTCGGCGCCCACCATGGAGAAGATCACCACCACGATCGCGGCGAAGACGGCCCCGACGCCGTGCGGAAAGAAGCCGCCGTGCGCCGTCAGGTTGGCAAATCCCCCGCGCCGGCCGGGCAGCCAGCCGAACGCGAACGCTGTGCCCAGACCCAAGAAGAGCACGATGGTCGCGACTTTGATTCCGGCGAACCAGAATTCGAACTCCCCGAACGAGGACACCGAGAACAGGTTTGTCGTCGTCATCAGCAACATCAGGCACAACGACGACAGCCACAGCGGCGCCGGGAACCAGTAGTTGAGCACCTTGCCGCCGGCGACCGCCTCGAAGCCGACCACGATGACCCAGAAGTACCAGTACAGCCAGCCCACCGAGAAACCCGCCCAGCCGCCGAGAGCCGTTGCGGCGTAATCGGCGAACGATCCGGTCGACGGGTTCGCCGCCGCCATCTCGCCGAGCATCCGCATCACCAGGATTATGAGCAAACCGCAGATCGCGTAGGTCAGAAACGCCGCCGGGCCGGTCTTGTGGATCACCACGCCCGACCCGACGAACAAGCCGGCACCGATCACCCCGCCGATTGCGATCATGTTCAGGTGCCGCTGCGACAGTCCTTGGCGCAGTTGCGGTGCGCTGGGCATGGCTAACGACAGCACATCTCGCCACCGATCGCGAGTGGGACACCTGTGCGAATCCGGGCAGTCGGGTCCCCGCACGACGCCCTCCGTGACGGCGAGCAGGCCCGATCATCACGCCGCCGTCACGAGTACCTTCCAATACGGCGTGGCACGGGTGTCAAAACGTTGCGGCGCGGCAGTATTGACGATCGTGGCCGACCTGACCCGCCGCTCGGTGCTGCGCATGGGCGCTGGTGCCGCCGGTGCATTTGCGCTCGGCGCGCTGGTCGATTCGCCCCGGGCCCCGGCCGCGCCGGCCCCGTTCGACCCCCCGACCGCGGGCAAGACGCTGCCCACCAAGCTCACCGGCTCGTTCGTGTCGGCCGCCCGCGGCGGCATCAGGACGAACTGGGTGATCGCGATGCCGCCCGGCCAGACCAAGATGCTGCGGCCGGTGATCGCTTTGCACGGCAAGGACCGCGACGCCAACATGATGCTGGAGTGCGGTGTCGAGGACGCGCTGGCGCAGCTGGTCGCCGAGGGTAAACCGCCGTTCGCCGTAGTCGGCGTCGACGGCGGCTCGGACTGCTACTGGCATCGCCGGGCCAACGGCGAGGACTCCGGCACCATGGTGCTCGAGGAATTGCTGCCGATGCTGACCTCGATGGGCATGGACACCTCCAAAGTCGGCTTCCTGGGCTGGTCCATGGGCGGGTACGGCGCCCTGCTGCTGGGCGCCCGGCTCGGCCCGGCCCGCACGGCGGGGATCTGCGCGGTCAGCCCGGCGCTGTACATGTCCTACCTCGGCAGCGCGCCGGGCGCGTTCGACAGCCTCGACGACTGGAACCGCAACACCGTGTTCGGGCTGCCGGTGCTCAATTCGATCCCCATCCGGATCGACTGCGGCATCGGGGACCGCTTCTTGTTCGCCTCGAGCCAGTTCGCCGGCCACCTGAAGAAGAAGCCGGCCGGCAGCTTCTCCCCCGGTGGCCACGACGTCGACTACTGGCGCGCGCAACTGCCCGCCGAGCTGGCCTGGATGGCGACCTGATCCGTGACGACCAGCACATGACCGCGAGCCGATGACCGAGGCGGACACCACCCGCGCGACCCAGCCCCTGGGACGGCGCATAGCCCGCGCCCCGTTCCGTCCCGACATCGAGGGCCTGCGCGCCATCGCGGTGATCGCCGTCGTCCTCTACCACGCGGGCGTTCCCGGCATCGCCGGCGGCTACATCGGCGTCGACGTTTTCTTCGTGATCTCCGGCTTCCTCATCACCGGGCTGTTGTGGCGCGAGGTCGCGGCCACCGAAACCGTTGCGCTGGGCAGTTTCTACGCCGCCCGCGCCCGCCGCCTGCTGCCGGCCGCGGCCACCGTCGGGGTCATCACCGCGATCTTCGCCGCGATCGTGCTGCCGCCGTTGCAGGCCCGCCGGGTCTTCATCGACGGCATCGCCAGCATGCTCTACGTCGGTAACTATCGCTTCGCCGTGCAGGGCACCGACTACATGGGTTCGGCCGCGCCGTCGCCGTTCCAGCACTACTGGTCGCTGGGTGTCGAGGAACAGTTCTATCTGGTGTGGCCGGCGCTGATCATCGGGACGGCCTGGCTTCTCGGCCGGTTCCGGCGCACCGCGATGTCCGGCGCGACGCCGTACGCGGCGCTGCTGGCCGCCGTCGGGGTGGCGTCGTTGGCGGCTGCGGTGGTGTGGACCCGGATATCGCCGCCGTGGGCGTTCTTCTCGCTGCCCACCCGGGCGTGGGAGCTGGCCGCGGGCGGGCTGGTGGCACTCACGATCCACCAGTGGAAGCGGTTGCCGCTGCTGCCCGCGGCGGTAGCCGGATGGGGTGGGCTGGCACTGATCCTCCTGACCTGCACCCAGCTGGGACCGCATACGCCCTATCCCGGCACCTCGGCGCTGTTGCCGGTGCTGGGCACCGCGCTGGTGATCGGCGCCGGCTCGGTCACCGGTGGCCTGGGGGTGGGACGGCTGCTGTGCCCCCCGGTGATGCGGGCGATCGGGCGGGTGTCGTACTCGTGGTACCTGTGGCACTGGCCGGTGCTGCTGCTGTTGCCGCCGCTGCTGGGTGACCCGGGCGGCCTGCCCGGGCGACTGGCGGCCACGACGGTGTCGGCGGGACTGGCGGTGATCACCATGCACGCGGTGGAGAACCCGGGCCGCTTCGCCGCCGCGCTGCGCGGCTCCGCCAAAGCCAGCCTGGCGGTGGCCGGTGCCGCGAGTGCCGTCGCCGCCTGCGCGTGCGCCGTGTTGCTGACGGCCGTGCCCGCGCCGGTGGGCCACGGTGCCGCCGCGCCGCAGGCCAGGATCGTGGCGTTGCCACCGGCCCCGGATCCGCAGCTCAGTCCGCAGGAAGCCGCAGTCCGGCAGGCGTTCGCGCAGGCCCGCGACCTACTCGCCGCGTCGGCCGGCCTCGGTCCGGTGCCGTCGAACCTGAACCCGTCGCTGTCGGCGGCGCCCGGCGACAAGGCGCCGGTGTTCGTCAACGGCTGCATGCGTTCCTGGCGGGACCTCGGCCAGAGTGAATGCGCGACCGCCGACACCGGCTCCCCCACCCGGGTGACCCTGATCGGCGACTCCCACGCCGCCATGTGGGACCCGGCGCTGCGCCAGGTCGCCGAGCAGCGGCATTGGCGGCTCGAGACGATGGCGAAGGTCACCTGCCCGTTCCTGGACCTGCCGATCGTCAGCCCCTACCTGGGCCGCAAGTACACCGAGTGTGAACAGTGGCGCGGCGAGGTGATGGGACGGGTGGCGGCCGAGCGGCCGAAACTGGTGGTGCTCGGGATGAGCCGGCGCTACCACGCAGACTTCAGCTTCGCCTCCTACGACCGGGCCTGGATCGACAGCCTGGCCCTGGTGGTGACCACGCTGCGCGGCATGGGCTCCAGCGTGCTGGTGCTGGGCCCGGTGGCCGACCCGCAGGCCGCCGCGCCGACGTGCCTGTCGGCTCACCTGGACGACGCCGGGGCGTGCGCGCCGGCGCGGTCGGTCGCGGTCAACGGGGACGGCGTCGCCGCCGAGCAGCGGGCCACCACCGAGGCCGGCGGGCAGTACGCCGACCTGACCGACCTGTTCTGCACCGCGGAGCGCTGCCCGATGATCGTCGGCAACACCCTGGTGTTCCGCGACGACAATCACATCACGACCGAGTATGCGCAGTTGCTGGCACCGGTCATCGGCGCGCTGGCCGACCGGGCCCTGCCGAACGGCTGAAATCGAGTCAATTTCGTGGCGACTTTGTTGCCTAATGAACCACTCGGCGGCGGCGAACGTGGTACTAATAAAAGAGTTTTGGAGGTTTTCAGATGAGTCCGCTGCTGTTGGTTCTGCTTACCGCAGCCACACCTGTCGCCGGACTCGGCCTCGTGCAACTTCAAGCCCGCCTCGAGCGATGGGACTACGAGCGGCACGCAGAAGACTGAGACGCGAAAGATTCTCGACGGCAACCGGTTTGGCTGTCGGGTAGCAGATCTGAACGCAGCAGTTCTTGTCAATCCGCTTGGGGCGGGCGGAAAATCGTCTCGGTGACCATCCGGCGGAAAAACGGCATCGCGAGTGTCCTAGGGGATCTGCGCAACGAATCAACCGACGTCAGCGCAACATTTGCGCGGCCGCGTTGATTCGCCGGCGACGCGACGTCGAAATGTTAGCTCGGTTTAGACGTGCGGGAGCCACCCGGATCCGTTGGGCGACAAGACAAATCCTTGGCCCTGAGTGTCCCTGCAAGCGGTCGTTTTGGCGTCGTCCACCCCGCAGGTCACACCGTCGACGGTGATCGAATGAAACGGCGGCAGCAACTTTGCGGCCGGAAGCCTATCGCCGGCTGGTACGCCATACTGCCGTAACCCGGCGCTGTCGAGATTCCGTTGATGTGGCCACCACTATCGGGCGTTGGCACAGGCGTCGCGGCAGGTATCCCGGGCAGATTGTTGCCATTACATCCTGCCGATGTAGCCGCGACCATCATGTACGTCTTTCCGTTCAGCACAATGGTGCCCGCCGGAAGCGTGAATTTCACTTTGCCGTAGCTGATCTGCCCGGTGTTGGGGTCGATCGTCACCTCGACGGCCACCGAGGGGTAATGAACACCACGCCCTGGACCGTCGGTGAAGGAGTCACCGAACACCGCTAGCAGCTGACCACCCGGTGTCTTGACGATTTCCCCTAGATCCAGGGCATTCAGGTCAAGGCCTGTCACATCATCATGGATGCGCGGCGCCCCGGTGACCGTAACCCCCGCAACCTTCTCAGCGTTGCCGATGATCTGCTGGGCGTTGGTCAACGGCGGCCACAAACTCGTACTTACGGTGTCCGCGATCGACTTGGCTTGCGCGTCCACTGTGTCGCGGGCACCGGCAACCGCCTGCTGATCAGCCCTGGCGCGGCCCCTGGCCGCTTGGGCGGTTTGCCCTCCCATGTTGACCCACCCGGATTGTCGACATACCCCCGGTAGGTCTCTGCCCGCGTCTCCAGCTTGGCGAAAATCTTCTTCCACGAGTCGATCAGGTCGAGCACCTGCTGCGGGTAGGTGTGCAACACCTGCGTCTTGGTCGGTGACAACGCGCACCTACCTGGGAGGCAACAACGTGGGTAATTTGTTCCACGCCATCGTCAACTGCGATTCCGCGATCAAAAGCGCTTACGGGCCTCCTCGCACAACCCAGCGACCTGCGAAAATCGTTGTCCTACAAGAAGTTGCACCGCCCAGGCCGTCTCAGACATCGCATGCGCCGCCGCCAACGACGGAACATCTCCCGGACCGCCGCCATCGGCCGGAACACCGCCGCGAAGATCCTCGGTCATCTGCCCCACCAACGCCTGAACCTGCGGCTGCAATCGCGCCATCGCATCCAGATCCACGTTGACCAGATCGGTCACCCACACCCGAATCCGCAAAGGCCCCGCATCGAGCCGCGACTATCTCGACAGTACCGAGCCGCAAATCGCTAAATCAGCACAGAACTCAAGCCGCACCCAGATCCGTGCCCGGCGAATGCAACGGCACTGCAATTTTCGACACCGAAATCCACCGCGGGGTGGCACTCGCGGAAACGACGAATACGGCGATCACCGCGACAACTGGGTACGGACCAGCGGCGCGATCTTACGGGCCATATAGGCGTGCCCGGTGTCGGTGGGGTGCACGCCGTCGGCGCCGATCAGGTCCGGCCGATCGACGAACCAGCGGCGGTCCAACGGGTCGACGAACTCGGCGTCCACCGCCCGCGCCGCCGCATGCAGGATGTCCCGAATCCGCGATATCTCCTGCGGCACATCCGCCGACGGCCAGGGTGGTCCGATCACCAGCAGTCGCGCGGACGGCGCCAGGCCGCGCGCCCGGTCCAGCGTGTCCCGCACCCGGTCGGTGAGCAGCCCGGGATCGACCCCCTGGTCGTTTCGTGAGCCGAAGAACATCACCAGCACGTCCTCGGGCTTGACCGCGTTGGCGGTCAGGTCGAAGAACACGTGGCCGTGGTCGCCGACCGCGGCGTAGCCGGCCCTGCCCTCGGCGGCCACGTCGGCGTGGACGCGGGTGCCGCGCTGGGCCAGCTGCTGCCAGGCGCGGGCCGTCCACGCATTGGGCCCCAGCCCGCCCTCGTCGGTGCCGGTGGTGTACGAGTCGCCGATGACCGCGACGTGGTTCACCCGGAAATCGAAACTCGTTGTGCGGTAGGGCGACTCGCTGGCCGACGGCGACGGAGCCGGCGTCACGACAGCAACCGCAACCAGCAGACCAACGATCAGCGCCGCCAGCCGACCCACCACGATCTCCTCCCGCACGCCTCGAGCGACTGGAATAAATGGTAAGCGGATATCGCCGCGGACACTCGTCAACTCGCGGCGATCGGGGGGACAACTCAGGTGGCCGCCACGGGGGGCGAAACCTCTTTCCGCGCAACATCGATGGGTTGGGCGTCGGTCTCCGGTGTCTGCTGCGGGTCGTGGCCCGCCGGGGTGGGCGGCGCGTCGACCATCCTGCGCATCCACCGGCGCGCCGGCTCCTCGACGCAGTGGTACAGCAGGATCGACAGCAGCACCGAGATGGCCAGCAGCCCGAAGATGTTCCAGCGCCACGGACTGTCCTGTTCCCAGGGCCGCAGCGCGAAGTTCACCACCGCCCACGTCCAGCTGGTGTGCACCAACTCGTGCACCATGTACAAGCAAAACGAGATCTCGCCGCCATACACCAGCCACCGGGTCGACAGCAGCCACGGCAAGCTGCCGAGGCCGACCGCCAGCGTGATCACCAGCGGAACGAACAACAGGTCAACCACGCCGCCGCTGTCGTACACGCCGGTGATCGGGAAATCCCGCAGCAGGTACAGGGTGCCGACGATCGCGGCGACCAGCAGCAGCGAAAGGTATCCGGCGATGCGCCGACCACGCTCACCCAGGCGCAGCCGGCGCACCGCGGCGCACGCGATGGCGCCCGCGGCGAACTGCGTCACGATCCGCGGCAGCCAACTCCACGGGGTGTAGAACACCCCGCTGGCCAGCAGCAGCAGCACCGGCGGCAGCGACGCCGCGAAGGCCATCAGCATCAGGCCGCGGGCCCGGGTGGCGTGCTGGATCCGGAAGATCACCAGCACCAGCACACCGAACAGTAGGTACGCCAACCATTCCGCGCTGATCGACCAGGCCGGCCCGTCCCAGCTGGACAGGTCGAAGTACGGCTGATACCAGAGCTGAATCAGCAGCACCTGGCGCACGTAGCTGATAGCGGTGAGCCGGCTCACGTCGGGCATCGGCGTATGGCCCACGTGCAGCGTGAGAATGAACCAGGCGGCGGCCAGGTGCAACGTCACCAGATACACCGGCCACACCCTGGCCAGTCGCAGCCACAGGAAGTGCAGGGTGGCGCGCAGCGACCACGACTGCCCCATCCGGTCCAGGTAGTTCCAGGTCAGCACGAAGCCGCTGAGGATGAAGAACAGGTCGACGCCCTGCGCGCCGCAGTTCAGCACCGGCGCCAGGTTCTCCCGCAGGTCGGGCGACAGGTCGGCCACCATCGGCCGGAAGTGAAAGAACACCACCCACAGCGAGGCGACGATGCGGAGACCCGTGAGGGCTTTGATCTCGCCCTTAATCTGACCCCTGAGTTCTCCGCTTTGCACGAGATTCTTTCCGCTGGACTCCGCTGCCTGTTCGACTACCAACTCGGCTGACCGGCAGCCAGAGCAGCCTAACAAGCGGCGCCCGCGCCACCGACGAGCGGCGGAGCCCACACGTCGGCTTGGTGCCGAAACCACAGATCACAGCTTCTTACCAAAGAATTAGACCCGGCTACCAGTACCTTTAGGTTTAGCGGGCACCTTAGAGACAGGTTTTGCTCGTCGTTTGTCCGAACGTCGAACGCCACGGGAATGGGGTGCCGAATGACCACCGCAATCACATCGCCGGTTCGCGGGAACGGAACCGTCGACTGCAGCGGCGCCTTCGTCCGGGCGCACTGTCGGCACCTCGCGACCGTGGTCACCATCCGCGGCGAGGTCGACACCGTCAACGTCGACCAGGTCAGCAGGCACATTCGGCGGTTCGTCGACGGCACCAACCCCGTGGTGCTCGACCTGACCGACCTCACCCATTTCGCTGCGGCCGGGATCGGGCTGCTATGCGCCCTCGACGAGGAGTGCCGGGCCGCCGGAGTGGAATGGACGGTCGTCACCAACCCCAGCTGCGACGCCCTGCTCGGCGACGATTCCGGTGAGTCACCGTTCCCGGTCTCCCGCTCGGTCCACCAGGCGCTGCGCAACCTGGCCGACGCCATCACCTGGCGGCGTCAGTCGATGCTGTCCCTGCTGAAGAAATCCGCTTAGTCCGCGAATCGCGTCAGCTCGGCACCCGTCGGGTCCGCCGCCACCGGGCCAGCCCGACGACGGCGAAGATCCCGGCGACCGTCGCCAACAACATCGTCAGCACCAGCTGCTGCGGGTCGTAGACCATCGACAAGGTCGACGGCTGCCCGTCAGCGACCGGGGCGACCACGACCATGGAACGCGTATGCCCCCAACTGACCCCGGTCGCCACCAACGCGGCACCCGCCAGCACCAGCTCGATGAAAACCCGCCCGCTCACAGCTGCGACTCGTCGTCGGTGACGTCGACCTCGTCGGCGAGCTCGGAAACGTAGGGGCCCATCCGTTCCTCGACGAGCGGAGTCAGCGCGTCCCGCAGGTGACGGTGCCGGCGCGCCCAGGCCTGCGCGGTGCGGCCACCGGTGAGCTTGATACCGATGCCCCGGCGACCGCGCGGCACCCCGACCAGCTCACCGAGTGCGCGCGCCGACTGCCACCTGGCCAGCGGTTTCCCGGAGACCACCGAGTTCTCGGGTTCGGGAAACACCTTGACGATCTCGCGCACCAGGATGGTCTCGGTGCCCTGCCGCAGCGCATCCTCGGTCAGCTCGACCGAAGTGTGGATGCGCGCCGCCTTGACCTGCAGCGCCACGAACGCCGACACCAACACCAGGAAGATCACCGGAACCAGATACGAGATCGCGACGTGGTTGCTCCACTGGATGTAGATCAGCGACAACGCCGACAACGGCCCTGCCAGCACCCAGTACCAGGTGGCGCCCGGTTCGTAGAACAACGGCGGCTTCTGGCTGGGCACCGTGGGCTCGTCGGGCTCCTGCGCTGCGTTCATGTCAGCCTCCGTCACGCCAGCCACCTCGCCGCCTCGGCGGCCCAGTACGTGAGCACGATGTCGGCCCCGGCGCGCCGGATGCTGGTCAGCGACTCCAACGCCGCGGCGCGTTCGTCGATCCAATTATTGGCCGCCGCCGCACAAATCATCGCGTACTCCCCGGATACCTGATACGCCGCCACCGGAACGGGCGACACGCTTGCTGCGGCCGCTACCACGTCGAGGTAGCTCATCGCGGGTTTGACCATCACCATGTCGGCGCCTTCGGCGAGGTCCAGTTCGATTTCGCGCAGCGCCTCGCGGCCGTTGCCCGGCTCTTGCTGATAAGTCCGCCGATCACCGGCCAGGCTGGAGGCCACCGCCTCGCGGAACGGCCCGTAGAACGCCGAGGCGAATTTCGCGGCATAGGCCAGCACCACGACGTCGGTGTAGCCGGCCGCGTCCAGGCCGTCCCGGATCGCCGCCACCTGACCGTCCATCATGCCGCTGGGCCCCACCACATGCGCACCTGATTGCGCTTGTGCCACAGCAAGTTTCACGTATTGGGCCAGGGTTGCGTCGTTGTCGACGCGGCCGCGCTCGTCCAGGACGCCGCAATGGCCGTGGTCGGTGAACTCGTCGAGGCAGGTGTCGGCCATCAGCACGGTGGCGTCGCCGAGATCCTTGGTCAGATCCCGCAGGGCGACGTTGAGGATGCCGTCGGGGTCGAGGCCGGCCGAACCGCGCGCGTCCTTGTCTTGTTCGCGGGGCACGCCGAACAGCATCAGCCCGCCCACTCCGGCGGCGACGGCCGCAGCGGCAGCGCTGCGCAGCGAGTCGCGGGTGTGCTGCACCACCGCGGGCATCGACGCGATCGGCCGCGGCTCGTCGATACCGTCGGCGACGAACATCGGCAACACCAAATGCCTTGGCTCCAAAGAGGTTTGCGCTACCAGGCGGCGAAGCGCCGGGGTGGAGCGGAGCCGGCGCGGGCGCTGCCGGGGGTAAGCCATCAGCGGTGCGTCCCGCGTGCGTTGACTCTGCGTTGCGGGCGGCGGTTACTCGCACTTTCGCGCCCGGTACGCAGAGTCAGCGCACGACGAGTCATCGCCGGCGGCTCTTCTTACGCGGCGGCGGCAGCGCACCCTCGGCCCGCAACCGCGCGGCATGTTCGGCCAGCGCGTCGACCAGCGGACCCACCGCGGCAGTCTCCGGCTGCACATCCACCCGAAGCCCGAACTCGGCCGCGGTCTCGGCCGTCTTGGGTCCGATGCAGGCGATGATGGTGCGCGCGTGCGGCTTGCCGGCGATGCCGACCAGGTTGCGCACGGTCGAGCTGGAGGTGAAGCACACCGCGTCGAAGCCGCCGGTCTTGATCATTTCGCGGGTGGACGCCGGCGGCGGCGCGGCACGCACCGTCCGGTAGGCGGTGACGTCCTCGATCTCCCAGCCACGCTCGCGCAGACCTTCGGCCAGCGTCTCGGTCGCGATGTCGGCGCGCGGCAGCAGCACCCGGTTCACCGGGTCGAAAATGCTGTCGTACGGCGGGAATTCGTCCAGCAGTCCCATCGAGGACTGCTCGCCGGACGGCACCAGCTCAGGGCTGATGCCGAAGGCGCGGACCCGGTCCGCCGTCGACTCGCCGACGCAGGCGATCTTGACGCCGGAGAACGCGCGCGCGCGTCCAGACCGAATTCGCCGAACTTCTCCCACACCGCGCGCACCGCGTTGGTGGAGGTGAACACCACCCACTGGAACCGGCCGTCGACCAAACCCTTGACGGCGCGTTCCATCTGGGCCGGGCTGCGCGGCGGCTCTACGGCGATGGTCGGTACCTCGATGGGCAGCGCGCCGTAGGACGTCAGCCGCTCGCTCATCTCGCCGGCCTGGTCCTTAGTGCGCGGAACCAGCACCGTCCAGCCGTACAGCGCGCGGCTCTCCCACCAGTTCAGCTTGGCCCGGCTGGCCACGGTCTTGCCGATGGTCACCACCAGCGGACCGGTCAGCGGACCGGCCGGGTCGGCGCCACCGCCCAGCACGGCCGGATCGGTCAAGCCCAGCAGCGTGGTCTCCACCGAGCGCTGCTGACAGGTAGTGCCCTGCGCGGTCACTACACACGGCGTGCTGTCGGCCAGTTCGTGGTCGATCAGGGTGCGCGCGGCGTCGGCCAGATGCGACGCGGTCGCCTGCAGGATCAGCGGGCCCGGGGCAGCGGCCAAAGCCTCCCAATCCACCTGCGGGTCGCGCACGTCGGCCACCGTGTGCGAGGAGCCCAACGGCAGCCCCGCGTAGGTCGGCACGGCGCTGCTGGGGGCCAGACCCGGCACGATCTCGACGTGCAGGTGGGTCCGTGCGACGGCGTTGACCTCGGTGATCACCGCATCGACCGCCAGCGGGTCGCCAGCCACCAATCGCACCACGTCCACCCCCAGGCGCGCCTCGTGCGTCAGCGTCTTGGCCACCTCCGTCGGGTCGCCCAGCGCGGGGCGGATATCCGGGCCGCTGGCCACTACCGCGGGCGGCGCCTCGGTGCTGGCGGATGTGGCGTCCGAGCCGGCCGGGGCCGGTTCGGCCGGCGCCGGTCCGGACACCGGCGGCAGGTCCTTGCCGATCAGCGCCAGCACCGGCTCCGGTACGTCGGGGTCGGTGAACACCAGCGCGGCATTGGCCAGCACCGTGGCCGCCCGGCTGGTCAAAAGACCGGGGTCGCCCGGACCAGACCCCACGAATGTGATGCGGCCCGGCCTTGGCTTACGCCCTCGCGTCATCGTTGTCGCTCCCACGTTTCCTTTTTCGAATCCCACTCAGTTTCGTTGCGCGGGGTCTTCCCGCGCTCCGGTCATCAGCTCTCTGGCGCCTAGCTCGAACAACTCCGCGGCAACCGAGAGTCCCAGCTCCCGGGCCCGATCGGTGCTGCCGATGCCCGACGCACGGATCACATCCGAGCCGTCCAGCGCCGCCACGCAGCCGCGCAGCGACAACTCCTCGAAGACCCGCCCCTCCTCGTCGATGGACTCGACCACTTCGGCGATCGCGCCCACCGGTGCGGAGCAACCCGCCTCCAATTCGGCGAGCAGAGCTCGCTCCGCGGTGACCGCCGCGCGGGAGTCGGCATCGTCCAACTCCGCCAACACCGCGACCAGGCTGCTGTCGCCGGCCCGGCATTCGACGGCGAGCGCGCCCTGAGCAGGCGCTGGCAACATCTGCACCGGCTCCAACGTCTCGGTGACGTCGTCGAGACGGCCTATCCGGGCCAGACCGGCCCGAGCCACCACGACGGCGTCAAGATCACCACTGCTTACCCTGTTCAACCTGGTATCTAGGTTGCCTCTTAGGGGGCGGATTTCCAAACCGAGACCCAGTGCTCTAAGCTGTGCCGCCCGCCGCGGGGAGGACGTGCCCACCAGCGAACCCGCGGGCAACTCCCCGAGCACCAACCCGTCGCGGGCCACCAGCGCGTCCCGTGGGTCGTTGCGCCGCGGTATCGCCGCGATGGTGAACCGGGGGTCGTCGGCGGTCGGCAAATCCTTGTGCGAGTGCACGGCCACATCGACGCGGCCGTCCTGCATGGCCTCGCGCAGCGCGGTGGTGAACACCCCGACCCCGAGCGTTTCGATCGGCGCCGACGACTGGTCGCCGACGGTGCTGATCGTCACCAGTTCCGCGGGATGGCCGTTGGCGATCAACGCGTCTCTGACGGTCGCGGCCTGGGTGGTGGCCAGCAGGCTGCCACGAGTGCCTATCCGGATCACATGCGCCAATCAGGACTCGGTCGAACGTTGCGGGGCGGATTGCTCGGGATCTTGCTCGGAAAAGCTGAAACTGCTTGGCATGACTGGCAATTCGCCGGCAGCGACAGCGTCGACCGCCGTCTGGTCCAGTTCGAAGAGTTCGCGTAGCGCCTCGGCGTAGCTGTCACCCCCGGGCGCGCTGGCGAGCTGCTTGATGCGCACCGTGGGCGCGTGCAGCAGCTTGTCGACCACCCGCCGTACCGTGCGGGCCACCTCGTCGCGTTCGGAGCTGTCCAGCCCTGGCAGCCGGTTGTCCAGGCGCAGCAGCTCCGCCTCCACCACGTCGGCGGCTCGTTGGCGCAGCGCGGTGACGGTCGGGGTGACCTCGGCCATCCGCTGCCCGACCAAGTAGGCGGCAACCTCGGCAGCCACGATGCCGCGGGCGGCGTCCACGTCGGCGGCCGCCGCGTGCGCGGACGGCTCGTGTTGCACCCGGTCGACGTCGACGACCAGGACGCCGGGCAGGCCGGCCACCGCGGGGTCGACGTCGCGGGGCATCCCGAGATCGCAGATGACCAGGGGGTTGACGGCCTCGTCGCGGCGGGTGGCGGTCAGCGCGTGATGCACGTCGGCCAACGACACCACCGGGCTGACCGCCCCGGTGCTGCTCACCACCAGGTCGGCGTCGGCGAGCGCCGCGGGCAGCCCGTCCAGGCTCGACGCGGTGGCCGGCACCCCCGACTCGGCCACCCGCGCGGCCAGCCGCTGCGCCCGGTTCGGCGAACGGTTCAGCACGTGGACCCGACCGATGCCGGCGCGGGTCAGGTGGGCGACGGCGAGCGCACCCATCGCGCCCGCCCCGACCACCACCGCGGTCTTGCCCCGCAGGGTGCCCAGCTTGGATTCGGCGATGCCCAGGGCCACCGACACCACCGAGGCGCCGGCGGCGTCGATCGCGGTTTCGGAATGCACCCGCTTGCCCACCGACAGTGCCCGCTGGGCCAGCTCGTGCAGCACCCGGCCGACGGCACTGTTGGCCTCGGCGGCGGCGTAGGCGCGGCGGACCTGACCGAGCACCTGCTGCTCGCCGACCACCGCCGAATCCAGCCCGCTGGCCACCGCGAACAGATGCTCGACGGCGGCCTCGCTGTAGCGGACGTAGGCGTGCTTGGTCAGGTCACCCATCGACATGCCGGAGAATTCGGCCAGCGCCTGCCCGATCACCGAAAGCCCGCCGTGGAAGGCGTCCACCACGGCGTACACCTCGACGCGGTTGCAGGTCGAGAGCAGCATGGCCTCGGTGACCAGGGGGGATTGCAGCATCTGGTCGACGATCTTGACCTGATCGGACTCGTCGATGCTGAGTTGTTCCAGGACGGAAACCGGCGCACTGCGGTGCGAAACCCCGAAGAGCAGGATGCTCACGGCAGCATCACCTGGCCCGCTCCCTTACAGCGTCGGAAAGTGAACGTCGGAAAGTGAACTTTGTCCACGGTAGTCGGTTCTGAGGTGGGCTACCAAATATCGCCGACGGTCCGCGACGTTCCCCGTGCCGCCAGATCCGCACGCAACCGCGGTTCGTCGACCTCCCAGTAGCTGTGCTCACGGCCGTCGAGCAGCACCACCGGCAGCCGGTCCCCGTATTCGGCCCGCAGCCCGGGGTTTCCGTCCAGCGCGGCGACGTCGACGTCGGTGCTGGACAGGTCGAAATCCAGTTCGTCGGCCAGCTCGGTCAACTGGGCGTGAATGCGCAGGCAGATCGCGCACCCGGCACGCGTCAGCAACTCCACTCGGGGGCGAGTCGGGGACGGGGTCATGGCCACCAGTGTGGCACCTCCGGCGGCCGGCGCCGCCCGATGCCGACAACCGAATCCCGTTGGCGGCGAGGCCGGATAGGGTTGGTGCCAGGCACGGGACCGGGTACCGGGCTAGACAGCGAATTGGGAGGTTTGGCGATGACTTCCTCCGACCCCGTGGACCGCACCGGTCGTATCGACCTGGAGGCGGTAGCGGCCAACGCCAGCGCCGAACGCGCCCTCGACGACCTGCATGCCGCCGACTCCGCCGACGATCGGCCGCCGCCGCCGGTGGACCTGACCGCCGCGGCGTTCTTCGACGTGGACAACACCCTGGTGCAGGGTTCGTCGGCGGTGCACTTCGGCCGCGGGCTGGCCGCACGCGACTATTTCACCTACCGCGATGTGCTCGGGTTCATCTACGCGCAGGCCAAGTTTCAGATTCTGGGCAGGGAGAACTCCGACGACGTTGCCGCCGGCCGGCGCAAGGCGCTGGCCTTCATCGAAGGACGGTCGGTCGACGAGCTGGTACGCCTCGGCGAGGAGATCTACGACGAGATCATCGCGGACAAGATCTGGCCGGGCACCCGCGAACTCACCCAGATGCACCTCGACGCCGGCCAGCAGGTGTGGTTGATCACCGCGACACCCTACGAGCTGGCGGCGACGATCGCCCGCCGGCTGGGCCTGACCGGCGCCCTGGGCTCGGTCGCCGAATCCGTCGACGGCGTCTTCACCGGCCGGTTGGTGGGCGACATCCTGCACGGCCCGGGTAAGGCGCACGCGGTGCGCTCCCTGGCCATCAGGGAGGGACTGAACCTCAAGCGCTGCACCGCGTACTCCGACAGCTACAACGACGTCCCGATGTTGTCGCTGGTGGGCACCGCGGTGGCGATCAATCCCGACGCCCGGCTGCGCAGCCTGGCCCGCGAGCGCGGCTGGGAGATCCGCGATTTCCGTACCGCCCGAAAGGCCGCCCGAATCGGCGTCCCGTCGGCATTGGCGCTGGGAGCCGCGGGCGGCGCGCTGGCGGCGCTGGCCTCCCGACGTCAATCACGCTGATAAGCTGCGCCGCTAGCAACGATTCGAGGGGAAAGCGGCGGGCATGACAGTTCCTCAGGGCGCCGAAGGCATCATCGGTAAGCACTACCGGCAGGAGGACTACTTCCTGGTCGGACGGGAGAAGATCCGGGAGTTCGCGCAGTCCGTCCAGGACGACAATCCGCTCCACTACGACGAAGCGGCTGCCGCGGAGGCCGGATACCCCGCGGTCGTCGCGCCGTTGACGTTCCTGGCCATCGCGGGACGCCGCGTGCAGTTGGAGATCTTCACCAAGTTCAGCATCCCCATCAACATCGCCCGGGTGATGCACCGGGACCAGAAGTTCCTGTTCCACCGGCCGATCATGGTCGGCGACAAGCTGCACTTCGACACTTATCTGGACTCGGTGATCCAGTCGCACGGGACCGTGCTGGCCGAAATCCGAAGCGAAGTGACAGACGGCGAAGGCAACCCGGTAGTCACCAGCATCGTCACCATGCTGGGCGAGGCAGCCCGCCACGATGCCGATGCCGAGGCGACCGTGGCCGCAATTGCATCCATCTGATATCGGCAGGTAGCGTCACTTTTATGACATCAGAGAGCAACCCGGGCGGCACCCAGCTGAAGCCGCCGGTAGAGGCCGTGCAGTCGCACTACGACCGTTCCAACGAGTTTTTCAAGCTGTGGCTCGACCCGTCGATGACCTATAGCTGCGCGTACTTCGATGAGAATCCGAACATCGATCAGCCGCAGACCAAGACGCTCGAAGAGGCGCAGTTCGCCAAGCGCAAGCTGGCGCTGGACAAGCTGAACCTCGAACCGGGGATGACGCTGCTCGACATCGGCAGCGGCTGGGGTTCGACCATGCGGCACGCCGTCGAGTACTACGACGTCAACGTCATCGGTTTGACGCTGAGCGAGAACCAGGTCGCCCACTGCGAAGCAAAGTTCGCTGAGATGGACAGCCCCCGCCGCAAAGAGGTGCGCTTGCAGGGCTGGGAGGAGTTCGACGAGCCGGTGGACCGGATCGTGTCGCTCGGCGCGTTCGAGCACTTCGCCGACGGTGCTGGTGACGCCGGATACGAGCGCTACGCCACCTTCTTCAAGAAGTACTACAGCCTGCTACCCGACGACGGCCGCTTTTTGCTGCACACCATCGTGGTGCCCACCGCCGAAGAGGGCAAGAAGATGGGCCTGAAGACCACGATGAGCCTGCTGCGCTTCATCAGTTTCATCTTGAAGGAGATCTACCCCGGCGGTAAGTTGCCGCAGGTCGAGCAGGTCGACCGCTACTCCACCGAGGCCGGCTTCAAGATCGAGCGCCATCACTTCATCGGCAAGAACTACGTGCCGACCTTGAACGCCTGGGCCGAGAAGCTCGAAGAGCACAAGGAAAAGGCCATCGAGCTCAAGGGCCAGGAGATGTACGACATCTGGCAGCGCTACCTGACCGGCTGCTCGGACCTGTTCCGGGACGGCTACACCAACGTCTGCCAGTTCACGCTGGTCAAGTAAACCCCGACGTTCGAAGAACGCCGCCGCGGTTGAGCGCGGCGGCGTTTTTACGTTGCTAAGGGCCGTTACGGTGAGGTCTGGGCGCTGCGGGTGTAGCGGCCTGGGCGGGTGTGCGGCCTGGGCGTCGCGGGTGCAGCCAAGGGTGTGAAGCTACGGCGTCCGGTGTGAAGCCAGGGCGTCCGGTGTGAAGCCTGGGCGTCCGGTGTGAAGCCTTGGCGCAAAATCCCCGGAAATCGCGCCCTGTGTACACCTCGAACGCCGTAGCTTCACACTCAACGCCGTAGCTTCACACTCAACGCCACAGCGTCACAGTCAAACGCCACACGTCCACAACCGACGCTGCAGCTTCATCACCGAAGCCGCCGAGAACCCGACCTAGCCGAAGAAGATGTTGCGACGCCCCGCCAGCAGCCGGTACAGCGTCTGCTGAATGGTCTCGCGCACCTGGTCGGTCAGTTCGAAGGTGACCATCGGGTCGTCGGCATCGCTGGCCGGGTAATCCGCGGTGTTGATCGGCTCGCCGAACGCGATGCGCCACTTCGACGGCAGCGGCACCAGCCCCGCGGGGCCGGCCAGCGGGAACAGCGGCGTCACCGGGAAGTACGGCAGGCCGAACAGCCGCGCCAGCAGCTTCACGTCGGTGAGCATCGGGTAGATCTCTTCGGATCCGATGATCGAGCACGGCACGATCGGCGCCTTGGTGCGCAGCGCCGCCGACACGAAGCCGCCGCGGCCGAACCGCTGCAGCCGGTAGCGATCCTCGAACCGCTTACCCAGCCCCTTGTAGCCCTCGGGAAACACCGCGGTCAGTTCACCGGAGGCCAGCAGCCGGTGCGCGTCGGCGGTACAGGCCATGGTGTGGCCGGCTTTGCGCGCGGTCGAACCGACCACCGGCAGGTCGAACACCATGTCGGCGGCCAGCAGGCGCAGGTCGCGTTCGGCCGGGTGTTCGTCGTGCACGGCGACCGACAGCATCAGGCCGTCGAACGGCAACACCCCGGCGTGGTTGGCGACCACCAAGGCCGCGCCCTCGCTCGGGATGTTCTCGACACCGCTGACCTCGACCCGGAACCAGGACTTGAAGAAGAACCTCAGCAACGGCCGCACGATCGCGTCGTTGAAGTGCGGGTCGAAGCCGAATTCGTCGACGTTGTAGTCGCCGGTCAGTCGCTGCCGCAGGAATCCGGCGACCGCAGCGACGCGCTGAGCAACATCGTTGAGTGGCGCCTCACTGGTCGCTGAACCACCGGCGGCGCGGCGGTGCTCGTCGATTTCGCGGACGACGGAGGCGATCTCCTCGGCCGTCGCCCGGCCGCTGGGATCGGCAAAGGATGAGGGGTGCTGACCGGACGCATCCGAGCGCGGGTTACCAGCACGGCGACGCGCCGCTACGCGCCCCCGATTGCTGTGCAGTGGAATGACATTCGCTCTGGTCTCACCCGCCACGTTATCTATCCAAACCTATCTGACCCCGACCCAGGGAATGGGATTCCTGCTACCCCAGCGCTGCGCCACAGCTACGGCACGACCCTCCCAGGAGCGTACCCGATGCGGGTCGATTATGGGAGTCAAGCCGCGGCCGCGGACGTAGTCGTCGAAGGCCTCCGCGGTCGACCACTTCGGCTGGTAGCCGAGTTCGGTGCGCATCCTCGTGGTGTCCATCACGCGGCCGTAGCTCAGGTAGGCGAACTGCTCGCGGTTGATCTCGGTGTAGCGGTTGGCCCGCCGTAGCGAATCGAGAGCCCACACGCCAAAACTGGGTACTGGCAACGGAATTCGGCCGGCGCGACGAATCGCTTGAGACAGCATTATGATTCCGTCGGCGCCGATGTTGAACGTGCCGGCCCGGCCCGCCATGGCCGCACGCTCCAGGGCGCCCAGCGCATCCTGCTCGTGCAGCAACTGCAACCGGGCATCACGACCGAACATCGTCGGCACCAAAGGCCCTGCCAGATAACGAGATAACGTGGTGTCCATCGCCGGACCGATCATGTTGGCTAACCGCAGAATGGTCACCGCGATGTCCGGCCGGCGCCGACCCAGCCCACGCACGTACCCCTCGATGTCGAGGCTGTCCTTGGCGAAGCCCTCGCGGAACGGCCGACGGCTGCTGCTGTCCTCGGTGAACATCACCGGATCGTGCGGACTCGACCCGTACACCTCCGAGGTCGACTTCAGCACCACCCGGCGCACCGACGGCGCCTTCTGACAGGCGGCGAACAGTTGCATCGCGCCCATCACGTTCAGTTCCTTCAACGCCGCACTGCCACCGGAGCGCGGCGCATAGGAGGCCGCCGCCGCATGCACCACGGTGTCGACGTCGCCGTTTCGGATCACCTTGGCGATAAAAGGGTTACGGATGTCGGCGCGGACAAACTCGGCACGGCCCATCCGGCGCAGCATGTCCTTGCTCGGCGCGATCGCGTCCACCGCTATCACACGGTTCACCAACGGGTTCTGCACCAGCCGTGCGGTCAGGTAGCCCCCGAGGAACCGGCACGCGCCGGTGACCAGCACGACCTTGGGGTAATGCACCTTGTCGCTGCCGGCGTCACCGCCACCCTTGCTATCCGACGAATCCACCCCGACAGCCTAGCCACGGAGCGAGACGACGGCGTTACGGACCGGTGACGGCGCCGGCGGCCGAGGACCTACTTGCCGAGTTTTCTGCGCTGCACCCGGGTGCGACGTAGCAGCTTGCGGTGCTTCTTCTTCGACATACGCTTGCGCCGCTTCTTGATTACTGAACCCATGAACTCCGCTATCTGACCCGGACCAGCTTTTTGGCTTGACTCGAAATGACCCCGCTACCTTACCCAACCGTGGGCAGGCAACACCAAATCACCGGCGCGCAGCTGCAGAGTCACCTGGTGCGCGTCTAGTCCCGCCGGACGGCGGAAGAGCCGGCCGGCCGCCGCCTAGCCGGCGTCGAAGTAAGACGTCTCCAGCATGTCGTGCACGGCCTTGGCGTGGACCCGGAAGGACCGCCCCACCCGAACCGCGGGCAGTTCGCCGTTGTGCACTAGCCGGTACACGGTCATCTTGGACACCCGCATCAGCGCCGCAACCTCGGCGACAGTGAGAAATTGCGCCCGGGACTGCCCGGCGTCGGAACCGCCGTCCCGTGCGCCTTTACCAGCAGAGTCCCGTGCCGACGGCCCGTTCGTTGACGTCATCGCAACCCAATCGTGTCAGGCCCGCGCAATGCCAGCGGCTTCCCCTCCGCTGGCACCCACACGTGCTTACAAAGAGGAGAATAGCGGGACTAGTGGGGTTACTGGTACTGGTGAGAGACAATCGGTTGAAATTCCCGAATTATTCCGATGTAATTCTCAGCTGCTCAGAGCGGCTTTTCGCGGCCTGAACCGCGGCATCGACGGTAGCCCGAAAGCCGCCCTGCTCCAACGCCCGCAGCGCGGCGGCGGTGGTACCGCCGGGCGAGGTGACCGACGCCCGCAGCTGTGCCGCCGACGCGTCGACGCGCAATCCGATCGGCTCGCCGTCGGCCGGTTTCCGCCCCTCGTCCATCCGCTCCAGCAGCATCGCCGCCGACCCGGCCATGGTCTGCGCGGCAAGATCGGTGGCCACCTGCCGGCTCAACCCCACCGCCACACCCGCATCCACCAAGGCCTCGACCAGCAGGAAAAAGTACGCCGGTCCCGAGCCCGACAGCGCGGTGACGGCGTCCAGCTGCTCCTCGGGAACCGTCAGCACCCCACCGACCGCGTCGAACAGCGCGGACACCTCGGTCAGCTGCTCCGGCGTGACGAACCGGCCCTTGGCCAGGGCGGTGACGCCCGCACCGACCAGCGCCGCGGCATTGGGCATCGCCCGCACCACCGGCGTCCCGGCCGGCAATTTGGACTCGAACAGGGTGAGCGTGATACCAGCGGCCACGGTGACGAACACCTGCTCGACGCTGTCGCTGTCGGCGTCGGCGGCGACGTCGGCGAGTTCGTCCACCACCGCCTCGACATCCACCGGCTTGACCGCGACGACGACGAACGACGCGTTTTCCACCGCATCCCTAATCGAGGTCACCACCAGCACCCCGTACGCGGAGGACAGATATTTGGCCCGATCCGGCATCCGCTCGGCCACCACCAGGTCCTTGACCTGCCGGCCGGCCCGCAACAGGCCGGACAGCAGTGCCTCGCCGATGCTCCCGCCGCCGATGATCGCGATACGTGCCATGCCGGAAAGCATTCCAGACAGCGCGGCTCCGCTACCGGGCAGGCACCATGGCCAACTGGCGCGTCTGCACCACCAGGCGGCCCAACCGGTCGACGACGATGTGGTCCTCGTCGAACCAGTCGTGCCCGATCTCGACGCAGGTGGCGACGATGCGCAGCCATCCGTCGGCGGGCAGCGACCGCAACAGCGCGGTGAGCTGAACGGTGGGCGCCCAGCCGGTGCGGTCCACCGCGAAGGTCACCGGGACCGACAGATCCCCGCACATCAGCGCGAACAATGCGTCCGGAGCTAGGTCTCGGGGCCGGGCCCACATCTGAATCACCGGCGGCCGACCCGCAACCGCCTCCATCGAGGACAGTATCGGCCGGATGTCGCAGCCCGCCCCGAGATGCACCAGGCCGGCCAGCCGGTGCCCGGGCCCGATCGGCGCCAGGTCCGCTGGGGGCTCCGGCGGCATCAACTCCAGCACCGGGTTGGCCGACAACAGCGGCTGGCTTTCACCGGGCAGGTGATGCTCGGGCTCACCCAGGGTGACCACGGAGTGCACCGCGGTGCGGTCGCCCTGCATCAGTTCGACGTCGGCCACCGTGATGCGGCGGCCGCGCTTGCGAATCGAGGTCTCCAGGCGCATCGGCCCCGGATCGGGCGCGGACAGGAAGTTCACCGACACCGCCACGGGCTGCTGGCCCGGGCCGCCGAACGCCGTCCGCGCCGCATTGGCGCTCAAGGCGACCATGACCCCGCCGTGCACCTTGGGCCCGATGGTCCAGTTCTCGTCCAGCTCGCCCTCAAACACCGGCCCGCCCGGACCGGACTCGATCTGCCGTAACGCCATCGCGGCGGTGAACAGGGCTGCCATGGTCAGCGCAGCAGGTGGGTTCGGGCGAACTGGAGCGACTCGACCAGCATTGCTTCGCGCTCGGTGGCCGATCGGGCGCCGGAGGTGGACACTTCCAGCACCACGTGACCGGCGAATCCGCTGCTGGCCAGCATCTGGCACACCTCGGCGGTGGGCTGGGTGCCGCGGCCGGGCACCAGATGTTCGTCGGCGGGCAGTCCGCTGCCGTCGCACAGATGCAGATGCACCAGCCCCGAGCCCATCCGGCGGGCCATCTCCAGCGAATCGGTGCCGGCGGTCGAGGTGTGCGAGAGGTCCAGCGTGTAGTGCGCGTGCTCGCCGTCCAGCGGGTCATAGGACGGCGCGAACGCCGAGATCGCCGGCCCGGGGCCGCCGCCGCGCCGCCGCATCCGTTCCCGGGTCTGCTCGGACCCGAAGAAGCGGTCGGCGCGGAAGGGGAACATGTTCTCCACCGCCACCATCACGTCGCTGGATTCTTCCAGGGCGATCACCTGCTCGCGGAACCCCTCGGCGTATCGGCGCTGCCACCGGAACGGCGGGTGCACCACCACCGTCTGCGCGCCCAGCTGTTCGGCCGCGCGCACGCTGCGGTCCAGTTTGGCGATCGGATTGGCGCCCCAGACCCGTTGCGAGATCAACAGGCAGGGGGCGTGTACGGACAACACCGGCACCCGGTACCGCCGGGACAGCTTGGCCACGGCGTCGATGTCCTGGCTGACTGCCTCGCTCCACACCATCAGCTCGACCCCGTCGTAGCCGAGCCGGGCGGCGTACTCGAATGCGGCCTCGGCCCGCAGCGGGTACACCGAGGCCGTCGACAAGCCGACTTTGATTGCTGGGCGCACGGTCTCCTCTGCCGGCGCCTAGCTCGTCTGCAGCAGGGCCATCGGCCCCAGGGTGATCAGCGCACCCACGGCGACCGCGATCAACGTGCTACCGATGTCCTCGGTTTTGCGCACCACCCGGACAGCGACCACCAGGCCCAGGATGACCAGCACCGAGAGCACCAGCGCCACGATGGCGTCCCAGCGCCAGAGCTCCTCGAATGCGACGAACAACCCCGCTCCGAACACCACGGCCAGGATCGACTGCAGCACGACCAGCAGGCCGCGACCCACCGCCGCCATTCGGCCTGAGGCAGCAGCGCCGGCCCGGTCTTCGTCCTCGTACTCGTCCTGCGGGGCCGCCGGGGCCGCCGGGGCGGGTTCCCGACGCCGGCGGGCCACCTCGTCGGCGATGGACTGTCCCCCGAACAGGGTCCCGTCCTCGGTCTCTTCGTCGTCCGATCCGTGCAGGTACGAGCGCACGTAAGCGGAGTCCTCGACCACGGTTTCGGGATCGCGGACCTCGCTGTCCATCACATCGACCGACGAGTCGGTGTAGTGCCCCACCGGGTCCGGGCTCATGTGCTCGGCACCGGACTGCGGCCCGTCGCCGGAGTTGCCGGCGTGTCGCAGTGGGCGGGGGTATTCACTGCGTTGCGGGCCCGGTGTGCGGCGTGCGGCGGGCTCCGATTTGGGCCAGCGCGGCTCGGGTTCGGCCCAGTACGCGGCTTTGGCGTCGGGTTCCACCGGCTTGGCCGGGGCGGCGGCGGCAGCCTCGGCGGGGGTGTCGGCGCGGCGACTCGGTGTTCGACGGGCGCCGGAACCGGCTCCGCGACGCGGGCGGCCGCGGCGGGGGCACCGGGGCTCTTGGGGCTGCCGATCGTCACGCACGACCGGGATCTCGCCGGTCAGCTCGGCGACGCTGACCGAGTCGTCGCCGCGTCGGCGGCGGCGCCGACGGGTACCCGCCGGTGAGCCGATGGACCCGTTCCGGGCCAGCAGCTCGGCCACCGATATTTGCTTGGTGTCCTCCGTGTCAGTCATGCTTTGCTGCCTCTCGACCGCGCGTGCCGATCAACCAACTGACCTCCAGCATCCCGCACCGACGTCCGCACAGTCGAAGTTTCCATGAAGGCCGTTCCGTCGGCCTCACTGTCGAGTTTGCGCAAGATGAGCCCCTCCCGTAGCGCCCACGGGCAGATGTCCACCGTTTCTATCGACAGCGCTCTCATGCTCGCCTCCGCCACCAAAGCACCCGCCACGATCTGCGGCGCCCGCTCGGCGCTGACTCCTTCCAGTTCTGCCCGGTCAGCGGTCGTCATCCTAGAGATGAAAGATATGAGTTGTCTGAGGCCGTTCGCGGTGAGCGTGCGTTTCACCCGCGGGCCGGCCGCTGAGGGCGCCGCGCCGGTGAGTCGCGCCAGCGAACGGAACGTCTTCGACGTGGCCACCGCGAGGTCGGGCGCACCGGCGTCGAGGACGGCCGCACTGGCTTCGGACAGTTCGGCGTCCAGCCAGTCCCGCAGCATCGCCACCCGGCGGCGCCCGGGTGGATCGTCGGGCAACCATTCGCGGGTCAGCCGGCCGGCACCCAGCGGCAGCGACAACGCGACGTCGGGCTCCTCGTCCACGCCGCTGGAGAGCTCCAGCGACCCGCCGCCGATATCGAGGTTGATGATGCGTCCGGCGCTCCAGCCGAACCAGCGGCGCACCGCCAGGAAGGTCAACCGCGACTCGTCGACGCCACGCAACACCTGCAACTCGACGCCGGCCTCTTTGCGGACCCGGGCCAGCACGTCGTCGGAGTTTTCGGCGTCGCGGACGGCGGAGGTAGCGAATGCCATCAGCTCCGAACAGCCGGAGCTGACCGCGATCTTGGCGAACTCGTCGATGGTGGACACCAGCTTGTCGGCGCCGCGCTTGGTGATCTTGCCCGAGCTGTCGGTCGCCTCGGCCAGGCGCAGGGTGGCCTTGGTCGAGCTCATCGGCGTCGGATGCCCACCACGGTGTGCATCGACCACCAACAGATGGACGGTGTTGCTACCCACGTCCAGCACGCCCAATCGCACGCAACAAAACTAGCCGGGTTGGCGGAGTGCTCGTCTCGCGACCCGCGCTTGGGCCGGGGTGGCCGGCGTCCCGGCCCACCTGAGCGTTGCGGCCGCTAGCGGGCCGAATTGTGGACTAACGTTGCACCCGTGGCCAACTCGCTGCCCGGAACAGAGGTCGAACTCGATTTCGCGCGTGAATGGGTGGAGTTCTTCGACCCCGACAACCCCGAGCACCTGATCGCCGCCGACCTCACCTGGCTGCTGTCGCGCTGGACGTGCGTGTTCGGCACGCCGGCCTGCCAGGGCACCGTCGCCGACCGGCCCGACGACGGATGCTGCTCGCACGGCGCGTTTCTGTCCGACGACGACGACCGCGCCCGGCTCGACGACGCGGTGCAGAAACTGACCGGCGACGACTGGCAGTTCCGCGATAAAGGCCTGGGCCGCAAGGGTTACCTGGAGATGGACGAGTACGAGGGCGAGCCGCAGTACCGCACCCGCAAGCACAAGAACGCGTGCATCTTCCTGAACCGGCCCGGGTTCGCCGGCGGCGTGGGCTGCGCGTTGCACAGCAAAGCCCTCAAGCTGGGGGTGCCGCCACTGACGATGAAGCCCGACGTGTGCTGGCAGCTGCCCATCCGGCGCAGCCAGGAGTGGGTGACGCGGCCCGACGGCACGGAGATCCTCAAGACCGTTGTCACCGAGTACGACCGCCGCGGCTGGGGCTCCGGCGGCGCCGACCTGCACTGGTATTGCACCGGCGACCCGGCCGCACACGTCGGCGCCACCCCGGTCTGGCAGAGCCTGGCCGACGAACTGACCGAGCTGCTCGGCGAGAAGGCGTACGCCGAGCTGGCCGCAATGTGTAAGCGCCGCAGCCAATTAGGGCTTATCGCGGTGCATCCGGCGACGCGGGCGGCGCAGTAGCCGGCAGGCCGGAGGTGCCGGTGTAGGCCAGCACCATCCGCAGCGCGCTGGCGTTGAGGTACGCCTCGACGGTGTGTGCGGCGGCCTCCTCGTCGCGGGCTGCGACGGCCTCGGTGATCGCGCGCAGGTCGGCCACCACCGGCTCGGGGTCGGCGTAGGCGCCGGTGAGTTCGTGTTCGCGGCCGCCGAAGGCCTGCTCCACCCACCGGTACAGCAATCCCAGGGCGCGGTTGCGGGTGCTGTGGATCAGCACGTGGAAGTAGGCCAGGTCGGCGCTCTGCCGAGCCGCGGCGGTGTCGGACTCCTGGACCGCGGCCAGCGCGGCGCGCAGCGCGTCCGCGTCGCCGGGGGTGCCGCGTTGCGCCGCCAGCCTGCCGATCAGCGGCCCCAGGGCGCCGCGGATTTCCAGCAGCTCGACCAGGAATTCCGGGCCCAGCTTGCGCACCAGCGCCTCCACCACCGCCGGATGGGTGAGACCTTCGGGGTCGCGCACCACGCTGCCGCTGCCGTGCCGCACGTCGATCAGGCCCATCTGCTGCAGGCGGGCCAGCCCCTGCCGCAGCGAGGTGCGGTTGACGCCCAGCTGATCAGCGAGTTCGCGTTCCGGCGGCAGGGTGGAGCCGGGCGGGAAGACGCCGTCGAGGATGGCGTCGGCGATCGACGCAGCGATCTGTTCGTCGACACGCTGGCGATCGGGCGGGGGTATCGGACTTGACTGGCTCATTGGCTCAACCAATATAGTAGGCCGACCGGACTGCCGTCCGGCGAAATCCGGTTCCGCGTGTTTCGGCCCTTCAGCTCACGGAGGCAATCAGTGGATGAGCCACTCGACCAGGCCTCGGCGGCGCAACCCCGCTGGCGGGGCGCAAAAGGACGCCTCGAGGTCTGGTACGCCACGCTGTCGGATCCGGTGACGCGGGCGGGGTTATGGGTGCACTGCGAGACGGTGGCCCCCACCGTCGGGAGTCCCTATGCGCACGGCTGGGTCACCTGGTTTCCCGCCGAGGGGCCACCGCGCACCGAGCGGTTCGGCCCCGAACCCGTGGCACCCACGCCCGGCACCTCGTGGTTCGACGCGGCAGGCGCGTCGATAGGTCCGCACTGGTTGACCGGAGCGGCAAGATCGCTGGCCTGGGACCTGTCCTGGGAAGACGCCGCGGCGCCGCTGTGGACGTTTCCACGCCTCGCGTGGGAGCGCGAACTGCTGCCCGGCGCTCAAGTGGTACTGGCTCCGACGGCCGACTTCACCGGCGGGCTCACCATCGACGGTGCCACCCGACCCGTCGAAGGCTGGCGCGGCAACGTCGCGCACATCTACGGCCACGGCAACGCCGAACGCTGGTGCTGGGTACACGCCGACCTCGGCGACGGCAACGCGCTCGAAGCGGTCGCTGCCCAGTCACACAAGCCCGGGCTGCGCAAGCTTCCGCCGCTGGCGTTCGTCCGCTTCCGGATCGACGGAAAGGATTGGCCCGCAGGGTTTTTGGGCCGTGGCCCGGCACTGCGGATGCGCACCACCGGCGGCCCGCGGCATTGGCAGCTGGAGGGCCGCATCGACGGTCGCGACGTGTTGATCCGAGTCGACCAGCCGCCGCAGCGATGCGTGAGCCTGCGATACACCGACCCCGACGGCGGCACCTGCGTGTGCACCAACACCGAGCAGGCCGACGTCCACATCGATCTCGGCGAACGCCACTGGTCGGTACTGGGTACCGGCCACGCCGAAGTGGGCCTGCGCGGACCGCAGGCGCCTCCCGTCAACGAAAGGACTCCGTAATGAGCTTCGCCCTGGACCCGCCGCTGCTGTTCGCCTCCGGAATACTGCTCGAGCGCCGGCTGCCCCCGCAGCGGCGCGACCTCGCCGAGGCCGCCGTCCTCGGCGTGTTCTTCGCCGGTTCGTTCGGCCTGTACAACAACGTGCCCGGGTTGGGCTTCCTGTGGCGCCCGTTCCGCGCCCGCAACGGCCGCGACTTCATGTGGAACAGCGGCGCTTTCAGCCTGGACACCAATGAGCTGGACTGGCCAGCGCACGCCGCGGCCGGGGCGATCTTCGCGACCTACCCGATGTTCCTCAAGCTCGGACGGGCGCTGGGGCGCCGCGGGTGAATCGCCTGGCGGATCGCGCGGTCGCCGCGTTCGGTACGGCGCTGCTGCCGCAGGAGCACGGCGGGCCGGCCGCGGCCCTGCTCGCCGAGCGGGTCGACCGCTACCTCACCGCGATGCCGGCCACTTCACGCCTGGCAATTCAGGCCGGGCTGCTGTCGATGTCGGCGGCGAGCTATCTGACCACCGGCCGCTCGCTGGCGCGGCTCAGCCCGCAACGGCGGGCACAGGTGCTGCACCGAATCGCCGCGCTCAACCCGGACGCCGGTGCCGCAGTGGAAGGCCTCAAGGTGGTCATGCTGCTGGCCAACGGCGCCGACAGCTACGCCGCCGAGCTGTTGTCCCGGGCCCAGCATGACGTCGCTGCCCGCCCCGATGCGCCGCTGCACGTGACACCGTCGACCGAGTGCGCCTCCGTCGTCACCGCCGACGCGGTGGTGGTCGGTTCCGGCGCCGGCGGCGCGATGGCGGCCCGCACGCTGGCCCGCGCCGGACTCGACGTCGTCGTCCTGGAAGAGGGCCGGCGCTGGACCGTCGAGGAATTCCGCAGCACCCACCCGATCGACCGCTACGCCGGCCTTTACCGCGGCGCCGGGTCCACGATCGCGTTGGGCCGACCGCCGGTGGTGTTGCCGATGGGACGCGCGGTGGGCGGCACCACCGTCGTGAACTCCGGCACCTGCTACCGGCCGCCGGTTGCCGTGCAGCAGCGCTGGCGCGACGAGTTCGGCCTCGAGCTGGCCGACCCCGACCGCCTGACCGGGCACCTCGACGACGTGGAACACACCCTGCAGGTGGCATCGACGCCGCGAAATATCATGGGCCGCAACGGGAATCTCCTCTTGGATGCCGCCGCCACGCTGGGCTGGCAAGCCGCACCCATCCCCCGCAACGCCCCAGGCTGCGAAGGCTGTTGCCAGTGCGCGATCGGCTGCCCGCACAACGCGAAATTCGGCGTGCACCTCAACGCGCTGCCGCAGGCCTGCGCGGCCGGGGCGCGGATCGTCTCCCAGGCACGCGCCGAACGGGTCCTTGTTGCGAACGGACGCGCCCGCGGCGTGCGGGCGCGACGCCCGGACGGCACCGCCGTCGACGTGCTGGCCGCCACCGTCGTGGTCGCAGCCGGCGCCACCGAGACACCGATATTGTTGCGGCGCAGCGGCATTGGTGGGCATCCTCGGCTGGGCCGCAATCTCGCACTGCATCCCGCGACACTGCTGGCCGGACGTTTCGACGACGACGTCTACGCCTGGCGCGGCGTGCTGCAGAGCGCGGCCGTGCACGAATTCCACGAGTCCCACGGAGTGTTGATCGAGGCGACCTCCACCCCGCCGGGCATGGGGTCCATCGTCTACCCCGGCTTCGGCGCCGAGTTGCTGCACTGGCTTCAGCGGGCACCGCAGATCGCGACGTTCGGGGCGATGGTGGCCGACCGGGGCGCCGGCTCGGTGCATTCGGTCCGCGGCCAGACGGTGGTGCGCTACGACATCGCGCCGGCCGACGTCGCCAAACTGCGGGTCGCGTTGGATGCTATCGGTCGACTGCTGTTCGCCGCGGGTGCCGTCGAGGTACTCAACCCGATGCCCGGTGCGACAACGGTGAAGTCGGTGGCGGAGCTGCAGGATGTGTTGTCCCGCAACGACCCTCGCAATCTTCACCTTTCCGCTTTCCACCCGACCGGGACCGCCGCGGCCGGCGCCGACGATCAGCTCTGCCCGGTCGATGAGGCCGGCCGGTTGCGCGGCGTCGACGGCGTGTGGGTGGCCGACGCGTCGATCCTGCCCAGCTGCCCGGAGGTCAACCCGCAACTGTCGATCATGGCGATGGCGCTGGCGGTGGCCGAGCAGGTGGCCGCAGCCGCCGACTAGGGTCGGCTGGTGCGCAGGACCATCGACTGGGACGGCAGTGCCGGCGGGGCGGTGACGATCATCGACCAGACCGCGCTGCCCGCCGACTATCGGGTGCTACGCCTGCGCACCGTCGACGAGCTGATCGATGCGATCCGCCGGCTGGCCGTGCGCGGCGCGCCCGCACTCGGCGCGGCCGGAGCGCTGGGCGTCGTGCTCGCCGTCCGCGAGGGCGGCGACCCGGTGGCCGCCGCCGAGCGGGTCGCCAAAGCGCGACCGACCGCGGTCAACCTCAGCTGGGGAGTCGCCCGGGCACTGCAGAAACTCGACCGCGGCGCGGACGCCGTGCTGGCCGAAGCCCTGCAGATCCTCGACGAGGACGAACGCCTGAACCGCGCCGCATCGTCACACGCCGCGCAGATCGTGCTGGCGGAGTGCGGCCGCCGCCCGCTGCGGCTGCTCAGCCACTGCAACGCCGGTCATCTGGCCACCGTGGCCTGGGGCAGTGCGCTCGGCGTCGTCTGGCACCTGCACGAACGCGGGCTGATCGAGTCGGTGCTGGTCGACGAGACCCGTCCGCTGCTGCAAGGCGCCCGGCTCACCGCGTGGGAGCTGGCGCAGGCCGGCGTGCCCTACCGGGTGCAGGCCGACGGCGCGGCCGCGGCGGCCATGGCACGCGGCCTGGTCGACTGCGTCCTGGTCGGCGCCGACCGCATCGCGGCCAACGGCGACGTGGCCAACAAAATCGGCACCTACGGGTTGGCCATCGCGGCGCGTCATCACGGCGTGCCGCTGATCGTGGTAGCGCCGTCGTCCACCGTGGACGCGGGGTTGGCCTCCGGCGCCGACATTGTCATCGAGGAGCGCTCGCCCGACGAACTCAGGACGCTTTGCGGCACCACGGTCACCCCGCCGGACGCCGACGTGTTCAACCCGGCCTTCGACGTCACCCCGGCCGAGCTGATCACCGCTATCGTCACCGAGCACGGCCGGTACCGGTCGCCGGGTCAGCCCTCGAGCTTGTAACCCAGTCCGCGGACCGTCACCAGGTGCACCGGGTTGGCGGGATCGGCCTCGATCTTGGATCGCAGCCGTTTGACGTGGACGTCGAGCGTCTTGGTGTCGCCGACGTAGTCCGCTCCCCAGACCCGGTCGATCAGCTGGCCGCGGGTCAACACCCGGCCGCTGTTGCGCATCAGGTACTCGAGCAAGTCGAACTCCTTGAGCGGCAACGTAATGGTGTCGCCGTTGACCGAGACGACGTGTCGTTCGACGTCCATCCGCACCGGCCCCGACTCCAGCACACCGTCGCTGATCTCGGAGTCGTCGTCGCCGCCGCGACGCAGCACCGCACGGATTCGGGCGATCAGCTCGCGCGCCGAATAAGGCTTGGTCACATAGTCGTCGGCGCCGAGTTCCAGCCCGACCACCTTGTCGATCTCGCTGTCCCGGGCGGTCACCATGATCACCGGCACACCGGAGCGGGCCCGCAACTGCTTGCACACGTCGGTGCCCGACATGCCGGGCAGCATCAGGTCCAGCAGCACGATGTCGGCGCCGGCCCGGTCGAACTCGGCGAGCGCGGAGGGGCCGTCGGTCACCACGGTGGCCTCGAAGCCCTCTTTACGCAACAGGAAGGCCAGCGGGTCGGCCAGCGACTCCTCGTCTTCCACGATCAGTACGCTAGTCATTTGCGCCACTCCTCCTCATCGCTGCGCTCTGCATCGTCGTCAGCGCGCGTCATTTGCGCCACTCCTCCTCATCGCTGCGCTCTGCAATCTCACTGCTGCGCTCTGCATCAGCGCGTGTCATCGACTCAGCTCTTCCTCTCGTTGCGACCGCCCAGGCCTGAAATCGCGGCTCAGATTCTGCTCAGCCTGCTCTTTGCCCTGCTGCGCGGCCGCCGCCGCGCCGCCACCGGACGCCGGGATGGACAACGTGAACGTCGACCCGGTCCCGGGCTTGCTCCACACACCGATGCTGCCGCCGTGGTTGGCGGCGACGTGCTTGACGATGGCCAGTCCCAGCCCACTGCCACCAGTCGCGCGCGACCGCGCCTTGTCGCCGCGGAAGAACCGCTCGAATACCCGCTCCTGGTCTTCCAGGGCGATCCCGATGCCCCGGTCGGTGACGGCGATCTCGACGTTGTCGCCTCGCCTGCGCCGGCTGATCGACACCGACGACCCCCGCGGTGAGTAAGCGATCGCGTTGGACACCAGGTTCGCCAGCGCGGTCACCAGCAGCGTTTGGTCCCCCACCACCTGCAGTCCGCTGGCGGCGTCGGTGCGGATCTCGATCTGAGCGTTCTCGGCCGCCACCTTGTGGCGTGAAATCGCTTCTGCCACAACGGCATCGATGTCGACATCGGTCACGTTGGACAACCGCTCGGCACCCTGCAAGCGCGACAACTCGATCAGTTCGGCCACCATGTCGCCCAATCGGTTGGCCTCGATGAGCACCTTCTCGGCGAACCGGCGGACCGTCTCGGTGTCGTCCGCGGAAGCCAGCAACGCCTCGGCGAGCAATGCCATGGCACCGACCGGCGTCTTGAGTTCGTGGCTGACGTTGGCCACGAAATCCCGCCTGGTCGCCTCCATCCGGGCGTAGTCGGACTGATCGAGCACGAACACCACCGCGAAGCGGCGATCCTCCTCGCTCAACAGCCGGGCGTGCCCGTGCACACACAGTCCGGACCGCGAGCCCGAACGCTTGCCGGGCGACAGGTCGAATTCGACGTCCTCACCGCTGAGCGCCTGCCTGGCGGCCTTCCAGGCGTCGTCGTCGAGTTGCCGGTCGCGCACCAGGCCCAGCTCCTTGGCGCGATCGTTGAGGTAGACGACGTCGCGGTGGGTATCGACCACCGCCGCGCCCATCGGCATCAGCGCCACGATTCGTTGCAGCATCTGCGCGACGGTGATGCCGGTCCACTCGGTGGTGGCTTGTTGACGCTGCTGCCCGACTCGCCGCGACAGCCGCATCCCGGCCGCAACTCCTACGACCAGCGCCAGCGCGGACAATACCCCGGCCAGCAACAGCGCCGAGAACACAGTCACAAGCGGAATCCTACAAATCGGGTGAACGCCACCCTAGCGGGACGAGGCCGAAATCGGACAAGTCACAAGCCTGGGCGAAGGTGTTCCGCTGGCGTTAACGCGTTGTTCAGCGACGGGCCCGCCCCGGGTTGAAATCAGGCTTTCGCCGCGCCCTGACTGGCCACCGCGGCGGCACCGGCGGCCGCCGCCTCCGGGTCCAGGTAGGTGCCACCGGCCACCACCGGGCGCAACTGGTCATCCAGGTCGTAACGCAGCGGGATACCGGTCGGGATGTTCAGTCCCACGACGTCCTCGTCGGACATCTGGTCCAGGTACTTGACCAGCGCCCGCAGCGAATTGCCGTGCGCGGCGATCAGCACGGTCTTCCCGAGCCGCAGGTCCGGGACGATCACGTCGGTGAAGTACGGCAGGAAGCGAATCACCACGTCGGACAGGCATTCGGTCAGCGGCCCACCACCGATGTTCGCGTAGCGGGGGTCGGCGTCCTGGCTGAACTCACTGCCCCGCTCGATCTCCGGCGGCGGGGTGTCATAGCTACGCCGCCACGCCATGAACTGCTCTTCGCCGTAGCGTTCCTTGGTCTTGGCCTTGTCCAGCCCCTGCAGGGCGCCGTAGTGACGCTCGTTGAGCCGCCAGCTGCGGTGCACCGGGATCCACAGCCGGTCGGCGGCGTCCAGAGCCAGGTTCGCGGTGGAGATGGCACGCCGCAATAGCGAGGTGTAGAGCACATCGGGCAACAAGTTCTGCTCGGCAAGCAACTCGCCCGCGCGCACCGCCTCGGTGCGGCCCTTCTCCGTCAGCCCGACATCGACCCAACCGGTGAAAAGGTTCAGTGCGTTCCATTCGCTCTCGCCGTGGCGGAGCAGCACCAGCGTGCCCGTGTCACCCATGCGGGCCAGTCTCTCACGGCACCCCTGAGCCGCGCCGAGCGTAACCGCACCGCGATCGCGGCCGGTGTCAGTCGTCCTGGTCGATCAGGTGCTCGAACGCCGCCAGGTTCTTCAACGACTCCCCCCGCGACACCCGCCACTCCCACTCTTTCTGGATCGACGTCCGAAAACCCAACTCCAGCAACGTGTTGAAGTCGGCATCCACCGCCTCGAGCACCTGGCCGAGGACTCGGTCGATCTCCTCGGCGCTCACCGACGCCAACGACATCCGGCCCACCAGATAGATGTCGCCGACGTTATCCAGCGTGTAGGCGACCCCGTACAGCCGGCGATTGCGCTTGAGCAGGAACCGGTAGACGCCCTCGTGGTTCT
The DNA here is from genome assembly GCA_021654635.1 of Mycobacterium kiyosense. NCBI lineage: Bacteria > Bacillati > Actinomycetota > Actinomycetes > Mycobacteriales > Mycobacteriaceae > Mycobacterium > Mycobacterium kiyosense. The sequence goes on along the minus strand of AP025179.1, from coordinate 843,598 downwards.
CGTCGGGCCGGCGACACACGAACGCCTCGACGCGCACCGAATGCTCGCCGATGCTCAAGATCGTGTTGGTCTTCAGGCGGCGCTCGCCGGGCAACGCCACGATCAGGCCGGGCAGGCCGCCGTGCGCCCCTTCGTGTTCCTCGTACTCCAGGTCGCTGGCCCGCAGGGCGTCCTCGATCAGCTGTTGCACCGTCATGCGCCCACCCCCCGACGTGCCGCCCAGCGCCGGGGCCTGCGCTTGGCGACCAGGTCGGGTAACCGCCGCTGACGCGCGGCCCGGAAATCGCCGATCGCGCGCCGGTAGCTGGCCAGCAACGCGTCGGTGGTGTTCTCCCACGAGAACGTGGCCGCATGCGCGGCCGCCGCACGGCTCATCGCCCGTCCCTGCGGGCCGGCGCCGACGCGCAGCAGCTCGCCGATGGCCTCGGCCCACTGACCGACTTCGTGGCCGGACACCAGCGTGCCGGTGATGCCGTCGCGCACCGCGACCGGCAACCCGCCCACCGCGGCCGCCACCACCGGTGTGCCGCAGGCCTGCGCCTCTACCGCGACCAAGCCGAACGATTCCGAATAACTGGGTACCGCAACCAGATCGGCGGCATGAAACAACCTGGCCAGCTCGGGTCGGGACTGCGGCGGCAGGAACGTCACCCGCTGGGCGATGCCGAGTTCGCCGGCCAGGCGCGCCAGCCCGTCCGGTGAGGCCAGGCCGCTGCCCGACGGCCCGCCGGCCACCACGATCCGCACCCCCGGCAGTCGCGCCGCCGCCCGCAACACGATATCGGGCGCTTTCAGCGGCTGGATGCGCCCGACGAACGCCACCACCGGCTCGTCCTGGCCGAGCCCGAGCGCCGCCCGCGCGGCCCGCCGGTCACCCGGGCGGAACACGTCCAGGTCGACGCCGGGGTGCACCACGTCGATCCGCGCCGGATCGGCCCGATGCAACGAGATCAATTGCCGCGCTTCGTCCTCGGTGTTCACGATGAGCCGGTCGGCCTCGTCGACCACCTGCTGTTCGCCGACCGTGCGCAGCGGCGGTTCGGCGGTGTCCCCGTCGGCCAGGGCGGCATTCTTGACGGCGGCCAGGGTGTGCGCGGTATGCACCAGCGGCACCGCCCAGCGGTCCCGCGCCAGCCACCCGACCTGCCCGGACAGCCAGTAGTGCGAGTGCACGATGTCGTAGTGGCCGGGCTCGTGGGCGGCCTCGGCGCGTAGTACGCCGGCCGCGAACGCGCACAGCTGGGTGGGCAGGTCGTATTTGTCGAGTCCCTCGAACGGCCCCGCCACCACGTTGCGTACCAGCACCCCGGGTTCGATCCGGACCACGGGCGGGTCCGCGGACGCGGTGGCCCGGGTGAAAATCTCCACGTCGATGCCGCGGCGGGCCAGGTGCAGCGCTGTCTGCAGCACGTAGACGTTCATCCCGCCGGCGTCACCGGTGCCGGGCTGGGCCAGCGGCGAGGTGTGTACGGCCAGCAGGGCGACCCGGTGCGGAGCCTCGCCGCCACGACCGACTCGGGTCACCAGGGAATCGTCGTCGCGAGCTACCGGGAACCGCACCCCTTCATCTTTACAGCACGCCGCCGGGGGACGGACCGTGCCTACTTGGCCGCGACCGCGGGCTCGGCGTCGTCCAGTCGCGACACCAAGGCCCCTGACCTGCGCATCGCTCCCAGCGGGTCGGCGTAGAGGCCGTCCAGCGAGACGACACCGGCGCCGGCCTCCTGCACCCGATTGCCGAACGCGGTGACCCGGATGTCGCGCGGTGCCAGCACCGAGCGCTCCGCGAACGCGGCCTCCACGTGTTCCATGCCCTCGGGATACTCGGTGAACGCCTGGCCACCGACCACCACCTCGTCGGGGTTGAGCATGTCGCGCAGCAGTGCGACGGCACCGCCGAGCACCCTGGCCCGCTCGGCCAGCAGATCCCTGGCCTGTTGGTTGCCGGCGCGTGCCACGCGCAGCAGGTCGGCCATCGCGGCGGTCGACGCGCCGGTGCGGTTCGCCGGGGCGAGGCCCGGCAGGATCCGGAGCCGGCGCGCGGCCGCCAGCACGGCCTCGTCACTGACGGTGGACTCGAGCTGGCCCGACCCGCCGAGCAGCTCCGACTGCACCGGCAGCGGTGCGATGGTGCCCGGGCCGCTGGCCGGGCAGTGCACCCGGCCGCCGATCACCAGCGCGTAGCCCACCGTCTCGCGCGCATACACGTACAGGCTGGTCGACGAGCTCGGCGCGAAGCGTCGCATGCCGAGCAGCAGTTCGGCGCCGGCCATGGCGTCCACGTGCGAGGCCACCGAGATCGGCAGTCCCAAGGCGTCGGCCAGCACGGGTCCGACGGGCGCCTGCCGCCAGCCCAGCCTGGGGTGGTCGACCAAGCCGCTGGCGTTGTCGACGGTGCCGCCGATCGCGACCCCGACCCATAACGCCCGGCGCCGGTGCCAGCGCCGCAGGTAGCGGCTGGCGCTGTGGGCCAGCGAGGTCAGCGCGGTGCCCGGGGCGCTGAGCGGTGTCGGGGTCTCCACCGTGTCGAGCGTGCGGCCGAACAGGTCGGTGGCCACGATGCTGGTGGTGCGTGCGCCGATGTGGATGCCCAACGTCACGAACGGCTCGTGGTTGACCTCCACCGGCACCCGCGGACGTCCGATCGCCCCGGACACCGCCAGGTCGGCGCGCTCACGCAGCAGGCCGGCGTCGAGCAGCGCGATGACCTGCCGGTTCACCGTGGCGATGCTCAGCGAGGTGACGTTGGCGATGACGTCGCGGCCGACCGGTCCGCGCAACCGCACGGCCCGGAACACCGACGCCGCCGCGGAGTCGGACAGGTGCAGTGCCGGCGGCACCACCTGACGGTAGCTGCGCAATGGTGCGTTCGGGCCGGCTACGCGGCCGCTGCGGCTGTGCGAATGGTGGGTGAAAGTAGTCGAGTGCACTGGATAGTCCTTGTCGGAGTTCGGATGGCCGGGTCCCTGGCCGCACCCCGACTTGCGTCAGTTCAGGCGCGGCAAAGTGCGCGACAACAACACGCGCCCGCGTGGAGACACGCGGTCGTGGTGCCGAACAAGGCGCTGCAGTACACACCGAAAACTTAGCACGTTTATTACAGTTGTCCTGGTGAGTTCCCCCGAAGCGCCGAGACGAGTCGCGGTGGTCACCGGAGCGAGCTCCGGAATCGGCGCGGCTACCGCGAAAACGCTTGCCGCCCAAGGGTTTCACGTAGTTGTCGTGGCACGCCGCGCGGACCGCCTCAATGCGCTGGCCGCCGAGATCGGCGGCACCCCGATTGTGGCTGACGTCACATCGGACGACGATGTGGCGGCGCTGGCCGAGCGGCTGGACCGGGTGGACGTGCTGGTCAACAACGCCGGTGGCGCGAAAGGCCTGGCCCCGGTTGCCCAAGCCGACCTGCAGCATTGGCGGTTGGATGTGGGAGACCAACGTACTGGGCACGCTGCGAGTCACCCGCGCACTGCTGCCCAAGCTGATCGAATCCGGCGACGGCCTGATAGTCACGGTGACTTCCATTGCGGCCCTTGAGATTTACGACGGCGGCGCGGGCTACACGGCGGCCAAGCACGCCCAGGGCGCGCTGCACCGCACGCTGCGCGGGGAGCTGCTGGGCAAGCCGGTGCGGCTCACCGAGATCGCGCCCGGTGCGGTCGAGACGGAATTCTCGCTGGTCCGGTTCGACGGCGACCAGCAGCGCGCGGATGCCGTCTACGCCGGGATGACCCCGCTGGTGGCCGCCGACGTCGCCGAGGTGATCGGATTCGTGGCTTCGCGGCCGTCGCACGTGAACCTGGACCAGATCATCATCCGGCCCCGCGACCAGGCCTCAGCGACCCGAAGGTTCAACCACCAGGCCCAGAACTAGTCGACGGGGACGTCGAAGACGTGCTCGTCGGCGACGTGGTGGTGGTGGGCGTGCCCGACAGCGTCGGCGCGTTGGGCGGCGTGGCCGGTGCGGTGACCGGGATCTGGGTGCCCGGCGGGTGCGCGGCAGGCGGCGGCAGCGCCGACATGCCCACCCAGGTGTCCCAGTCCACGGCCCAGTCCCAGATGTCGCCGTCGGAGTAGGACAACTGGATCGTGCTGCCGGTCACCTCGACCGGGTCGCCGTAGATCGCGGTCTGGAAGTACTCGGCGGCGTCGGAGGTGGACAGGTTGATGCAGCCGTTGGTGACGTTGCTGTTGCCCTGCGCGCCGGCGCTGGACGGGTTCGCGTGGATGAACTCGCCGTTGTTGGAGATCCGCACCGCCCACCGCTCGTGCACGTTGCTGTAGCCCGCCGCCGGATTGGACATATAGAAGTCGGAGTACTTCTCGGTGACCACGTGGATGCCGTTGCGGGTGACGTTGCGCGCTTTGTCGGCCTCGCCGTAGCTGCACGGGAAGTCCATGATGACCCCGGCATCGGTGACGACCTGGATGCGGTGCGAGGAGACCTCGGCCTTGACCACCTGCCGGCGCCCGATCTGGATGTTCAGCGAGAAATCCTGCGCGCCGTACGCGCCGTCGCCGAACGGCAGGCCGTAGAGCTTGGCGTCGACGCTGACGGTGGTGCCGGCCGGGTAGTACTCGCGCGGCCGGTAGTGCACGCGGGCGCCCTTGGCTTCGTCGGGCAGCCAGGCCCAGCTGCCTTCCACCGGCGGATTGGTCCGCACCGTCAACGCCCGCTCGACGGCGGCCTTGTCGCTGATCGGCGCGTCGAACTGAATGATGATCGGTGCTGCGACGCCGACGGTCTGGCCGTCGGCCAGCTGGAACCCGCCGTCGATCTTCTTCTTCGGCGTCACCGTGGTGAGCTTGCCCGCCACCGGGATGGCCTTGCCGTCGTGCCCGACCGCCGACCCGGTCCAGGTGTAGGTGGAGTCGTAGCCCAGCGGCTCGGTGGTCATGAAGACGGTGCGGTCCTGGTTGAACGTGCCGGCCACCGGCTTGCCCGCCGAGTTCGTCAGCGCGACCCGCTGAAACCAGCCGTCGGCGACGGTGACGCTGATCGGCGCGATCGGCACCACGTCCTGGGTGGCGTCGGCGGGCTGAAAGGTCAGCTTCGCCGCCGGCGGCGCCTTCTTCTCGGCCTGCGGGGTGTTTTTGCCGCCACACGCGGCGAGCACGCTCGGCGCGAACACCCCGAGCCCGAGTGCCGCCAAAGCCGCGCGCCGATTGATCGGCCCTGGACTTCGAGGGGCGCTGGGAGGGGTCACGACAACCAAAGATACCGGGCCAAACACCCTATCCCGCACCGCAAAGACACGCGGCAGCGCCGTTTGGGCACCAAACGGGCAGCTACAGGACGCACCCGACCAGGACAGGTTCGGGTTTCAGTGTGAAACCGAACACATCACGAACCCCGTCTCGCACGGTGCGGGCCAGTAGCATCACGTCCTCCGCGGTCGCCGCGCCCCGGTTGGTCAATGCCAGCGCATGTTTCGTCGAGAGCCGGCAGGGTGCATTTTCGCCGGGGTATCCCTTGCCGAATCCGGCCCGTTCCACCAGCCACCCGGCGGCCAGCTTGACGCCGTCCGGTGCCGGATAGTGCGGCACCGGCCCGTCGGTGACGGCGGCCAACCGCTCGTACTGCGGCTGCGACACCACCGGGTTGGTGAAGAACGACCCCACGCTCCAGGTGTCGTGATCGGCCGCGTCGAGCACCATGCCCTTGCGGGCTCGCAGGTCCAGCACGGCCGCGCGGACGGCACGCGGATCGCCCCGCTCGCCGCTGGCGGCCCCCCAGCGCGGCGGTCAGTTCGCCGTAGCGCAGCGGGGCGCTGCGCCCCGACGGGTCGAGCGCGAACTCCACCTCCAGCACGACGGCCGGCAGCTGCAGCCCGTCGGCCCGCTTGAGCACGCTGCTGCGATACCCGAACCGCAGCTCCTCGGCCGCCGCCCAGCGCACCTCGCCGGTGCTTCGATCCAGCAGCCGCACCCGGGTGATGCGGTCGGAAACCTCCACGCCGTAGGCGCCGACGTTCTGCACCGGGGTGGCCCCCGCCGAACCCGGGATGCCGGACAGGCATTCCAGCCCGCCCAGCCCCTGCTCGATGGACCGCAGCACCACGTCGTCCCACACCGCGCCGGCTTGCGCGCGCACCAGGTTGCCGTCGACGACGACTCCGTCGTTGGCCAGCCGCACCACCGTCAGATCCGGCAGACCGCCACCGATCACCACGTTGGAGCCGCCGGCGAGAACCAGCACCGGACCGGCATCAGCGTGGCTTTGCGTGTCGAGCTGCCGCATCACCGCGATCACCTCATCGGTACTGCCACAGGTGATTACGCGCCGCGCCACCGGTCCCACCCGCAAGGTGGTCAACGGAGCCAACGGCACCGCCTCGGTGACCCGCGCACCGGCGAACAACGAACCGACCCGTCCTTGTTTCATAAGCTCCGATTCCTGGCCCGTAACGGTAGCGTGCCAGTCATGCCGCGTTCATTCGACATGTCGGCCGTCTACGAGGGCAGCGTGGAGGACATTCACCGGGCTTTCCACGAAGAGCAGTATTGGGTGGGCCGGCTGGCGGAGGTGCCGACCGACCTCGCGGCAGTCGAGGAATTACGGGTCGGCGCAGAGGCCGGTGCCGACGCCGCCGTCGCGGTGGTCACCCTGCAGCGCGTGTATCGGCAGAACCTTCCGGCCCTGGTGACCCAGTTGCATCGCGGCGACCTGTGCATCCGCCGGGAGGAAAGCTGGGGCCCGATTCACGACGGCGTCGCGACGGCCTCCATCCGCGGCTGGCTGCTGGACGCACCGGTGAGCATCTGGGGAACCGCGGTCCTGTCTCCGCACACCGAGTCCGGCGGGTCCCGGCTGACCGCGAACATGACCGTGCAGGTGCGTGTCCCGCTGATCGGGGGGAAGTTGGAGCACCTCATCGGTTCCCAGCTGCCCGAACTGATCAACGTGGAACAGCGCTACACCTCGCAGTGGATGGCGAAAAATGCCTGAGCCGCGCTCCGTCCCGCTGCGCATCGCCCTGGCGCAGATCCTCAGTGGCACCGATCCGTCGGCAAACCTGCAGCTGGTGCGCGAGTACGCGGAGCGGGCCGCCGCTGCCGGGGCGAAGCTGGTGGTGTTCCCCGAAGCGACCATGTGCCGCTTCGGGGTTCCGCTCGGTCCGATTGCCGAGCCGGTCGACGGGCCCTGGGCCGACGGTGTCCGCCGGATCGCGGCCGACGCCGGCGTCACCGTCATCGCCGGCATGTTCGCCCCGGCCGGCGACGGGCGCGTGACGAACACGCTGATCGCGGCCGGCCCCGGCGACCAGCCACTCACCCGCTACGACAAGATCCACCTCTACGACGCGTTCGGCTTCACCGAGTCGCGCACCGTCGCGCCGGGCCGTGAACCGGTGGTCGTAACCGTCGACGGCGTCGGGGTGGGGTTGACGACGTGCTACGACGTCCGGTTCCCTGCGCTGTACACCGAGCTCGCCGACCGCGGCGCCCAGCTGATCGCGGTGTGCGCGTCCTGGGGTTCGGGCCCGGGCAAACTCGAGCAGTGGACGCTGCTGGCCCGCGCCCGGGCGGTGGATTCCAGCTGTTACGTCGCCGCCGCCGGCCAGGCCGACCCGGGCGGCAAGATCAGCGACTCCCGGGCCCCCACCGGTGTCGGCGGGAGCCTGGTGGCCTCCCCGTTCGGCGAGGTGGTGGCGGCCGCGGGCGCACAGCCCGAGCTGGTGATCGCCGACGTCGACCTCGACAAGGTGGCCGCGGCCCGGGACAACATCGCGGTGCTGCGTAACCGCTCGAGCTTTCTCCGAATTGATAAGGCAGAATCTCGAGAGTGACCACCCCGCAAGGCCCACCGAATGACCCCCGGTGGGGGCGTCCCGGTCCCGGCAACCAGAGCCCACTCGGCCGGCCTCCGGCGCCCGGTGAAAGTCCCACCGAGCAGTTGCGGCCCGGATCGGGCCGCCCGCAGCAGCCGGGCGCCGGTCAGCCGCCGCCCGGGCAGCCGACGCAGCCCGCGCAGCCACCGACCGCGGCCGGCGCCTACACCCAGCGGGGCGCCGACCAAGCGCCGCCCAAACAGCCCGGCGCTGCGACGACGCCGCTGACCACGCCGAAGGACCAGGACGAGACGCGCAAGCGGCGGCGCATCTTCGGGTTCGCTGCGTCCTACGTGGTGTTGATCCTGGTCATCGTGCTCGCCTTGCTGGTGTCCGCCGCGATCGGCGTCGAGCTCTACATCCGCAACAAGGCGACCAACAAGATCGCGGCCGCCACGGCGTGCGTCGCCCAGGACCAGGCCACCGCGAAGTTCGGGGTAACGCCGCTGGTGACCTGGCAGGTGATCACCGATCACTACACCAACATCAGCATCGAGACGGCCGGCAACAACCTGCGCGACGCCAAAGGGATGAAGCTGCAGCTCAACATCTCCGATATCAAGCTCGACAACACCGCCGACTCCAAAGGCACCATCGGCGCGATCGACGCCACCGTCACCTGGAGCACCGACGGCATCAGACAGACGGTGCAGAACTCGATCCCGGTCGTGGGTGACTTCGTGACGTCCAGCGTGACCACCCACCCCAAGGACAACACCGTGGAGTTGAAGGGCATGGTCAACGACATCGTCGCCAAACCGTCGGTGGTCAACGGCACCCTCAAGCTGCAGATAGTCACGTTCAACACGCTGTTCGGCAAGCTGCCCCGGGAGTTGATCCAATCGTCGCTCGACGACTACACGACGAGCCTGAACAAGAAACTGCCGTTGGGCATTCAGGCGGACAGCGTGCAGGTCACCGACAGCGGCGTGGTCGGCCACTTCTCCTCCCGCAACGCGACCATCCCGGCCGGTCAGACCGATCCCTGCTTCGCCGACCTGTGAGCTGAACGCACTCAGCTGTCGAGGCCGTCCAGCACGGCTCGGGTGCCGGACAGGCCCAGCCGGGTGGCGCCGGCGTCGATCATGGCGATCGCGTCGGCCGCGGTGCGGATGCCGCCGCTGGCCTTGACCCCCAGCCGGCCGCCCACCGTGGCGCTCATCAGCTCCACGGCGCGCACGCTGGCCCCGCCGGCCGGGTGGAACCCGGTCGAAGTCTTGACGAAGTCGGCTCCGGCGTCTTCGGCGGCACGGCATACCGCGGTCAGCGTGTGCTCGTCGCCCTGCCCCAGCAGCACAGCCGACTCCACGATCACCTTCAGCACGGAGCCGCCGGTCGCCTCGCGCACCGCCGCGATGTCGGCCTGCACGGCTGCGAAGTCGCCGGCCAGCGCCGCACCGACGTCGATGACCATGTCGATCTCGGCGGCGCCGGCGGCCAGCGCGGCAGCCGCTTCTCGCGCCTTGATCTCGGGTAGGTGTTTGCCGGACGGGAATCCGGCCACGGCGGCGATGCGCACCTCGGCGACGGTTGCCGCGGCCGGCACCATCGACGGCGAGACGCAGACGGCGTAGACGCCGAGTTCGGCGCCTTCGGCGACCAGTGCCGCCACTTCGGCGCGGGTGGCTTCGGGTTTGAGCAGGGTGTGGTCGACCAGGGCGGCCAGCCGGCTGCGGGTCAGGTTCGTGGGCATCAGAACGTCTCCTCCGGGCCGCCGGGGTTGCACGAGGCCGCGATCATCTGCGCATCGTCCACCACGGGCCGCCACGGTTCCAGGTTCCAGCTGGTCTTGCCGGGTCGGGCGAACTCGGCGAAGCGCCAATGACAGAGGAACTGCTCCCACATACCGGGGGTGTGGGCGTCGGGAGATCGTGCCAGCACCTCCGCCCAGGCCTCCTCAGCGGCACCCTGGGTTCCCGTGTCCCGGGATACGGCGCGCGCCGCCGGTGTGGGATACACGCGCAGACTGGGCAGCCGGCCCCAGTACACCCATTCGGTGTGGTCGACGAACGGCGGCTGACGAGACACACCGACGGTGTCCGCCGTCCCCGGGTCGGCGGGCGCGGGCGCCGCGCCCAGCAGCGCAACCAACGCCGCTACCGGCGCGCACAGCAGAAGCTTCATCCGCTAGCGGGACTTGCCCTGCACTTCGAGCAGCTTGGGCCGCACGTCGACCAGATAGACGCCGGCCGCCACCGCGGCCACCGCCAGTCCCATGATCTGGAACACGAAGGCCAGGACCGATGTCAGGGCCACCGCGCCGCCGAGGATCAGCAACCAGACCGGCTTGGTCAGCTTTTCGGCTGCGGTGTAGGCGTCGGCTCGTTGCATCGCGGCATGCACGAACGCGTACACCGCCATCAGGGTGAGGGCGATCTGCAAGACGACCATGACGGCGTTCACTACGTGCACGCCCCTAAGACTAGGCGGGGCTGCGCAGAAACGTCGACTCCGAGCCGCCCGCGGGAGTGTCCCGGGGCGGCCCGGAGTCGATCGTCACTTGGTGCGGCGGGGAGCCGCGACTACTTCTGGGTGACCTTCTTGGCCGGGGCCTTCTTGGCGGCCGGCGCCTTCTTGGCGGGGGCGGCCTTCTTGGCCGGAGCGGCCTTCTTGGCGACGGTCTTCTGCGCCGCCGCGGCGGTCTCCTCGGCCTTCTTGGGCAGCTCGATGCCGACCAGCTTGGCGGCGCGCTCGCCGACGGCGCGGGTCTGCGACGCCACGGTGCCCAGCGCCTCCTGGGTCAGCTCGACGGCCTGGTCCACGTAGCCCTCGGCACGCGCCGACGCGTCCTCGAACGCGGACTGGCTGCGCAGCCGCTCCAAGGCGGCCTCGCCGCGCTCGACCAGCTCGTTGTAGCGGGTGGTGGCGGCCTCGAGGTAGCCCTCGGCCGCCTTGCGCAGCTCCTCGGAGGTGAAGCGCTCGCGCAGCTCGGTCAGCTGCTCGGGCAGGTCCTCCTGCAGCTTGCTCAGCCGGGCACGGCTCTCCTCGGCACGCTCACGCAGGCTGCTGCGCGTCTCCTCGACTCGGCTGCGGGTGTCGGTGCGGGTCTCCTCGGCACGGTCGCGCAGGTTGGCGATCAGGTCGTTCACGGTGGCCAGGGCCAGGTCGGCGGCGCCCAGTGCGGCCAGCAGCGGGGCCTTGAGCTCCTCGATGTTGGTGTTGTCAGCCATTGATGTTTCCTCTCATTGTTTTCGATATCGGGATTACTACCTGCAATTTGCGAAGTTGGTGCAAGCGGCGGCTCCTTCGGTCAGGAGGGCTGAGGGGCGGTCAAGACCCGCGGATTGACGTGGCCTGCTCGGCACGCTGCTGGCGGGAACCTCCTGGTTGGTCGGGTCGGCGGGCGGGGTGCGATAAGGGACTTGCGGTAGGGGACTATTGAGATGTCGTCGCCGCGGCCGGGTAGATCGGCGGCCGGCGGATGGACCCGGGGTGGTGTCCGGTGCGGACACAAGGCCGGCGTCGGCGCTAGGGGGTGGATCAAGCTTCTCTGCCGGGTTCGATGGGACACTCCTCACGGTCAGCTTCGTTCTCCTGGACGAACGATGCGTAGGTGTCCAGCAGAACCTGCTTTTGACGCTCGGTGATGGCCGTGTCGGTGACGATGGCGTCCCGTACCTGGCTGGTCTCGCTGGGCTCGAGCATCCCCGCACGCACGTAGAGGATCTGCGCGGACACCCGCAACGCCTTCGCGATCTGCGCCAGCACGTCCGCGGACGGCTTGCGCAGTCCCCGCTCCACCTGGCTCAGGTATGGGTTGCTGACACCGGACCGTTCGGCAAGCTGCCGCATCGAGACCTGGGCCAGCTCGCGCTGCGACCGGATGAAGCTGCCGATGTCGGAGGCCACGTCAGAGGCTTTTGTGGACACCTTGGCGCCCAGCTTTTCCTCCGGCGACATCAGTTGCTACTCCCAGCGTCGGGTGTTTGCTTACGACCACCAGGGTACGAACGTGTGCTTGCTTTTGCAAGCGCTTGTGACGCCTCCCTCAGAACAGCAGTTGCGCCACCGTGTAGATCACCAGCCCCGCCAGCGACCCCACGACCGTCCCGTTGATCCGGATAAATTGCAGGTCACGGCCCACATGGAGCTCGATGCGGCGGCTGGCTTCCGCGGCGTCCCAGCGCTCGATCGTCTCGGTAATGATCGCTGTGATCTCCACCCCATATTGGGAGACCAGGTGTTGGGCCGCACGAACCATCCAACCGTCCACCTTGTCGCGAAGATCGGCGTCGTCGCGTAACGATTCCCCGATCCGGATCACCGCGTCGGCAACCCGGGTGCGCAGCGCGCTGGACGGGTCGTCGACGCCCTCGAGCACCAGACGTTTGAGCGTCGCCCACGCCGTCTTGGCCGCGTTGGCCACCTCTTCGCGCGCCATCAGCTGCTCTTTGACCGCGTCGGCCCGCGCGATGGTGTCCGGGTCGTTCTGCAGGTCGTCGGCGAATTCGAACAGGAACCGGGTCGCCGACCGACGCAGCTCGTGGTCGGGGTTGCGCCGGACCTTGTCGGTGAAATCCATCAGCTCACGGTGGATGCGATCGCCCACGAGATGGTCGACGAACCGCGGCGACCACGTCGGCGAGTCGCGCTCCACCACCCGCTGGATCACCACGCCGGCGTTCAGCGACCACTGGAATGCCCGGTCGGCCAGCAGCTGAATCAGCGCTTCCTGTCGGTTCTCGGCCAGCAGCGTCTGCAACACCCGGCCCACCGGCGGACCCCACTGCGGTTCGGCGATGCGCCGCACGATCATCCGGTCGATCACCTGCTGGACGTCCTCGTCGCGCAGCAACTCCACCAGCACCCGCAGCACCGTCGCCGTCTCCGCGGCCACCCGCTGGGCGTGCGCGGGTTCGGCGAGCCACTTGCCCAGCCGGCTCGGCACCTGCGCGTCGCGCAGCTTGGTCTCCACCACCTCCGGCGACAGGAAATTCTCCCGCACGAAGGTGCCCAGCCCCTCCCCGAGCTGATCTTTCTTGCGCTTGATGATCGCGGTGTGCGGGATCGGAATGCCCAGCGGGTGCTTGAACAGTGCCGTCACCGCGAACCAGTCCGCCAGGGCACCCACCATCCCCGCCTCGGCCGCCGCGCCCACGTAGCCGACCCACGCCGGAGCCGTCCCGTGCATGTTGGCCCAGCGGCAGACGAGAAAGACGACGGTAGCGCCGACCAGGAAACCCAGCGCCACCGCTTTCATCCGGCGCAGCGCGGTGCGGCGTTCGGCGTCGGCCCCGGGGTCGGCCCCGGCGAACGATTCGGCAAAAGACGTGCCGGTCGGGCGGCTCGCGACCGGCTGCGCGTCCGCACCCCGCCCAGGGTGCGCGCCCGCTCCGTCAACCCTGTGCGTCATCGCACCGTTCGATCCTGCGTCATCGCACCGTTCGATCCTGTGTCACCACAACATCATCATCCGCCATCGCCGCCACCGGTTAGTGTTACCCACACTGGTCGGAGCCCTCACACCCGTCGGCACATCCCGCTTGCCGGGCGGTCCCACGCCGTATCATCGGTGCGTCTGGACGAATGGAAATCGGCGAAAGTGGCTCAGCTCATTCCGGCTCGCATCCCCAAGACCGACGGTCGCAAACGGCGCTGGCACCAGCACAAGGTGGACCGGCGCAATGAATTGGTAGACGGCACCATCGAGGCGATCCGCCGACAGAGCCGCTTTCTGAGCATGGACGAGATCGCCGCCGAGATCGGGGTGTCCAAGACGGTGCTCTACCGCTACTTCGTCGACAAGAATGACCTGACGACGGCCGTGATGATGCGCTTCGCGCAGACCACCCTGATTCCCAACATGGCGGCGGCATTGTCGTCGAACCTGGACGGCTACGACCTGACCCGCGAAGTCATCCGAGTCTACGTCGAAACGATGGCGGCCGAACCCGAACCGTACGGGTTCGTGATGGCCAACAGCTCGGGCAGCAAGAGCAAGGTGATCGCCGACTCCGAACGGATCATCGCCCGCATGATCGCGGTGATGCTGCGGCGGCGGATGCGGGAAGTCGGAATGGACACCGGCGGCGTGGAACCGTGGGCGTACCTGATCGTCGGCGGAGTAGTGCAGCTGGCCACCCACTCGTGGATGTCGGACCCGCGGATGAGCAGCGACGAGCTGATCGACTACCTGACCATGCTGAGCTGGAGCGCGTTGTGCGGCATTGTCGAGGCCGGCGGATCGCTGGAGAAATTCCGGGCCGAGCCGCATCCCCTCGCCGATCGTGCCGGCCTGGAATCAGCTCGACGGGGACGCGAATCCGCAGTAAGCACTCCGGATCACCGGCTGGGCGGCGGAACGACCGGCGACCGCGCCCAGTCACAACGGCTAGCATGCATGGGGTGCGTCGGCAGTGGTGCCTGCGATGCCGTCAGGATCGTCCGGCACCGCCCACCGAGTGAAAGGCAGAAAATCGGATGGCCGTGCAGCTCACGCCACATTTCGGCAACGTGCAGGCGCATTACGATCTGTCCGACGAGTTCTTCCGGCTCTTCCTCGACCCCACTCAGACTTACAGCTGCGCCTACTTCGAGCGCGATGACATGACGCTGGAAGAGGCGCAGCTCGCCAAGATCGACCTGGCCCTGGGCAAGCTTGGGCTCGAGCCCGGGATGACGTTGCTCGACGTCGGATGCGGTTGGGGCGCCACGATGCGCCGCGCCGTGGAGAAGTACGACGTGAACGTCGTCGGCCTGACCTTGTCGGCCAATCAGGCCGCCCATGTGCAGCAGACGTTCGACGAGCTGGACAGTCCCCGGAGCAGACGGGTGCTGCTGGAGGGCTGGGAGAAGTTCCACGAGCCCGTCGACCGCATCGTCTCGATCGGCGCGTTCGAGCACTTCGGCCGCCACCGCTACAAGCGCTTCTTCAAGCTGGCGTACGAGGTGCTGCCCACCGACGGCGTCATGCTGCTACACACCATCGTGCGCCCGACGATGCGCGAAGCCAGGGCCAAGGGCTTGCCGTTGACTCGCGAAATCGTGCATTTCAGCCAGTTCATCCTGGCCGAGATCTTCCCCGGTGGTGACCTGCCGACGGTTCCCACGGTCCAGGAGTACAGCGAGGCGGCCGGCTTCAAGGTGCAGCGCATCCAGTCGTTGCAGCTGCACTATGCGCGCACCTTGGAGACCTGGGCGGCGGCGCTGGAGCTCGAGCAGGAGAAGGCCATCGCGATCCAGTCCGAGAAGGTCTACCACCGGTACATGAAGTACTTGACGGGATGCGCCAAGCTGTTCCGCCAGGGCTACACCGACGTCGACCAGTTCACGCTGGTGAAGTAGCCGCCCCCATCCTGCCGCAGGGTGTGCGTCAGGACCCGGCTTGCGTGTACTGCAGTTTGCTCACCTGTTGGGACCCCACCGTTGCACCGCACGCCGTGCTGGTGAAGGTTATCGTTTCGGTGCCTGCCAGGGTGACCGGATCCCACGTGTCCACGTAGGGCAGTCCGGTGGTACTACCGTCGCTGCAGCGTTGGGGCCAGGTGCCGTTCATCACCCATTGCCCGTTGACCAACTTGGCCTGCCCAACGGACGGCCCACCCGCTGTGAGTGCTGCTGAGGCGCATCCGTCGCCGCAGGGCGTGAAGTAGAAATCGCCGCTGCTCGTACTGCCCTGCGGGGAGGTCGTCGTCCAGGTGTAATGGCCGCTCATCGTTGTATCGGCCCGAGCTGTACCTACTGTGCCGGCAGCAAGGCCGACAAGGCCGGCGAGCACGGTTGCCGCGGCCAGGTAGCGCATTGGGAGATAGTTAGGAGTTTCATGTGAAGTGCCCGATAGCTTCATATGTGTGACATAGCAGAAAGATCGCGGGCCTGCGCCCATTTCGCCGGAATAGCGGCAGTTCTGCAGCGCCGGACGATCTCTCAATTTGTGGTGACGCCCGCTCGACGAGCCACCGGCGCGGTCACTTGACCAGGGTGAACTGGCCCACGTTGCAGATACCCTTGCGGAAGAAATTCTCGCATCCGGTGAGGTAGTACATGTACTTGTCGTAGATTTCCTGCGACTGGATCTCGATGGCCTGGTCTTTGTTCGCCTCGAGGTTCTCTGCCCATATCTGCAAGGTGCGAGCGTAGTGCTCACGCAACAATTGGACCGTTCGAGCGTGAATCCGGCGTCGCCGGCGAATTTCGGAATATCCTCCTGCGCCGGCAACTGACCGCCCGGGAAGATATCCGTTCCGATGAAGCGCATGAATCGCAGATCGGTCATGGTGACCGAGACTCCCCGCTCGAACTGCTGCTTCTGCGTGTAGGCCAGAATCGTGTGCAGCAACATCCGGCCGTCGTCGGGCAGAATGTCGTAGGTCCGTTCGAAGAAAGCGCCGTAGCGTTCCAATTTGAACGCCTCGAAGGCGCCGATGCTGACGATCCGGTCGACCTTGTCGTCGAACTCTTCCCACCCTTGCAGACGCACCTCGATGGTGCGTTCGGTGGGAATCGTCGCCAGCCGCTTCTTGCTGTACTCGAATTGGTTGCGGCTCAGGGTAATCCCGATCACGTTCACGTCGAACTTCTCGATCGCCCGCTGCAGCGCGCCGCCCCAGCCACAGCCGATGTCGAGCAGCGTCATGCCGGGTTCGAGGTTGAGCTTGCCCAACGCCAGGTCGAACTTGGCATTGGACGCTTCCTCGAGGGTCATGTCGTCGCGCTCGAAGTAGGCGCAAGTGTACGCCATCGTCGGGTCTAGAAATAGGGCAAAGAATTCATCGGAAACGTCGTAAATGGATTGCGACTCTTCGTAAAACGGCCTCAAGTCTGCCATGCTTGCCGGGCGCCTCTCCTATGTTGAACGCCGGAATATTACCCCATTCGGCTGGACAGGCCGGCGCCCGACCTGCGCGGCTTCAGTAGGTATAGAAACCCTGACCGGATTTCTTGCCCAGCATTCCCGCCTCCACCATCCGCAGCAGTAGCGGCGGCGCTCCGTAGTGCGGCTCCTTGAATTCTTCGTAGAGCTTGTCCGCGATCAGCTTGAGGGTGTCCAGGCCGACGAGGTCGCAGAGCCGCAGCGGGCCCATCGGGTGGGACAGCCCCGCGACAACGGCCTTGTCGACGTCCGCGACGGTGGCGAAGCCCGCCTCCACCATGCGGATGGCGGACAGCAGGTAGGGCACCAGCAGGGCGTTGACCACGAAGCCCGAACGGTCCGAGCAGCGCACCACCTGCTTGCCCAGCACCCCGCTGGCGAACTGCTCGGTGCGGGCCAGGGCGCCTTCGTCGGTGACCAGGGTGCTGACCAACTCCACCAGCGGCAGCACCGGGACCGGATTGAAGAAGTGCAGGCCCAGCACCCGCTTCGGGTTCTCGGTGGCGGCGGCGAGCTTCATGATCGGGATGCTCGACGTGTTCGACGCCAGTACCGCATCGGGGTCGGTGATCACCCGGTCCAGCTCGGCGAAGACGCCGGCCTTGACCGACTCGTCTTCGATGATGGCCTCGATGACCAGTTGCCGGTCGGCCAGGTCACTGAGGTCGGTGGTGAAGGTCAGCAGGTCCAGGGCGCGGTCGCGTTCGCGCTCGGTGACCTTGCCCGCGCTGACGCCGCGTTCCAGCGACTTGACGATGCGGTTGCGGCCTGCGGTGATCAATGCGTCGGTGGTCTCGAACACCGTCACCGCGACACCGGCCCGCACCGACACCTCGGCGATCCCGGAACCCATCTGCCCGGCCCCGACCACTCCTACCCGCTGGATTGCTGCATCGCTCACTGTCATCTCCGTCGCCCGAATTATCTTGCACCGCAATAGGCCCCGCCCAGGGTGACCGGGCGGGGCCTATGCTACTTCAGCGCGAACCGGGGGTCGCCCGGCTCGCCACTGGCCTTCCCGCACGAGCAGACTCTGCTCGGCGAACTACCGGATCAGTGGAACTGGCCCTCTTCGGTCGAGCCGGCCAGCGCCGTCGTGGACGAAGTGGGGTCCACCGTGGTGGCGATGCGGTCGAAGTACCCCGCACCGACCTCGCGCTGGTGCTTGGTGGCGGTGTAGCCGCGCTCCTCGGCGGCGAACTCGCGCTCCTGCAACTCGACGTAGGCGCTCATCTGCCTGCGGGCGTAGCCGTGGGCCAGATCGAACATCGAGTAGTTCAGGGCGTGGAAGCCGGCCAGCGTGATGAACTGGAACTTGAAGCCCATCGCACCGAGTTCCTTCTGGAACTTCGCGATGGTGTCGTCGTCGAGGTGCTTGCGCCAGTTGAACGACGGCGAGCAGTTGTAGGCCAGCAGCTGGTCGGGGAACTCGCTCTTGACGCCCTCGGCGAACTTGCGGGCCAGCTCCAGGTCCGGGGTGCCGGTCTCCATCCAGATCAGGTCGGCGTACGGCGCGTAGGCCTTGGCGCGGGCGATGCAGGGCTCGAGGCCGTTCTTGACCCGGTAGAAGCCCTCGTTGGTGCGCTCGCCGGTGATGAACGGGCGGTCCCGCTCGTCGACGTCGGAGGTGATCAGCGTGGCGGCCTCGGCGTCGGTCCGCGCGATGACGACGGTGGGGACACCGGCCACGTCAGCCGCGAGCCGGGCAGACGTCAACGTGCGGATGTGCTGCTGGGTGGGGATCAGCACCTTGCCACCGAGGTGGCCGCACTTCTTCTCCGAGGCCAGCTGGTCCTCCCAGTGCGAACCGGCGACACCGGCGGCGATCATCGCCTTCTGCAGCTCGTAGACGTTGAGGGCACCGCCGAAGCCGGCCTCACCGTCGGCCACGATCGGGGCCAGCCAGTTGTCCACCGAGCGGTCGTTCTCAATCTTGGCGATCTCGTCGGCGCGCAGCAGCGCGTTGTTGATCCGGCGCACCACCTGCGGGACCGAGTTGGCCGGGTAGAGGCTCTGGTCGGGGTAGGTGTGGGCCGGACAGGTTCGCGTCACCGGCGACCTGCCAACCGGACAGGTAGATGGCCTTGAGGCCGGCGCGGACCTGCTGTACGGCCATGTTGCCGGTCAGCGCACCGAGCGCGTTGACGAAGTCCATCTCGTGCAGTTGCTCCCAGAGCACCTCTGCGCCGCGGCGGGCCAGGGTGTGCTCCTCGACGACGTGGCCTTGCAGCGCGACGACGTCCTGCGGGGGTGTAGGTGCGGGTGACACCCTTCCAGCGGGGGTTGTGGTCCCAGTCGTGCTGGATCTGCTCAGCGCTCTTGGGGGTTCCAACGACAGACATTGGACGGCTCCTTACCGGTGATTGCGTTGCCGAATCTTTCGAGGCCGCGACCGCTGCCCGGCGGTGTGCCAGCCTCGACTTCACTCGTGTGCTAACACGACCTTGGCATAGCCCATTCCTGCTGGTCCACCCATTTCACTTGCGAATTTCGGCTATGACTTGTGGTCATTTTGCGAATATTGCGAAGGCGGCAACGAACTGAACCGGTTCAGAAGCTACCGGTCAGTAACCCCAAATCCGCAGGTCACGGACGCTTTAACGGGACGCTCGTACTGTTAGAGAGCGAACAGCGCGGCGACCGCTTTCGTCTCGTCGCCAACCGCATATGTGAGCGTTGTAACAGTCCGGTCGGCCAGCCCGGGACCGAACTTGTCGGTGGAACCGGCCGGGTGGACGTGGGAGATGATCTCCAGCTTGTCGCCCAGCGCGACGGGCGCCTCGTGCTCGATGGTCACCCGCAGTGGGCCGTTCATCAGCTCGGTGTGGGAAGCCAGGTAGTCCTCGACCACACTCCAGTAGACCGAGTTGTTCATGTGGTCGAACAGGTCGATGTCGGTGACCCGGACCGGAAACTCGTGGATCTCGGCCGCGTCGTCCCGGCTGCCCGGTTTCAGGTAACCCTTCCAGCGCAGCCGCTCCACCGACGTGGTCTTGTGCAAACCGGCCAGGAAGTCGTCGGCGATGCGCGCCGGCATCTCGGTCTCCTTGTTGACATGGATCCAGAACGCCTCGGACTCGATCAAGCCGCCCTTGCGGCCGTCGATCCGCACCCGCATCTCGCACCACCGGTTCGAGGTACCCGAACACCAGCGCCGACACCGCAGCATGTCCTGAAACTCGATGGGCCGGATCAGGTCGACCATGGTGCGCCGGACGATCCACAGCGGGTGGGTCTCCTCGAAACCCAGCTCCCGCAACTGGTCCTGGCCGATGTCCTGGATGTGCCGGCACGCGGCGTCCAGCCGCAGCCGCCCGGTCCGGTCGATGTCGCCTACGCGCAGCGGCCATTCGCGGTCGAACACATCGGGGTGACCGTCGGGCACCGGCATCAACTCTTTGTCCAGGCTCATGGCGGTGGTCCCTGTCCCCTCCTCGTAGTGCTCCTCGGGTTTACCCAGGAAAGCCGATGCGAATCATGCCAAACGGCGGGGCGCAAACACCAACTGCAAACTCTGCGAAGACGGCCTTCGCAAACCGGTTCGGGTTCCTTTAGGCTCCGATGGGTGTCCAAGACATACGTCGGCTCGCGGATCCGCCAGCTGCGCGGCGAGCGCGGATTCAGCCAGGCCGCACTGGCCCAGATGCTGGGCATCTCACCGAGTTACCTCAACCAGATCGAGCACGACGTCCGGCCGCTGACGGTGGCCGTGCTGCTGCGGATCACCGAGGTGTTCGGGGTCGACGCCACCTTCTTCGCCTCCCAGGACGACACCCGCCTGGTCGCCGAGCTGCGCGAAGTGACGATGGACCGCGACCTGGACATCGACGTCGACCCCACCGAGATCGCCGAGCTGGTCAACTCCCACCCGAGCCTGGCCCGCGCCATGGTGAACCTGCACCGGCGCTACCGGATCACCGCCGCCCAGCTGGCCGCCGCCACCGAGGAGCGCTATTTCGACGGCAGCAGCGGCAGCGGATCGATCACCATGCCGCACGAAGAGGTGCGCGACTACTTCTACCAGCGCCAGAACTATCTGCACGAACTCGACACCGCCGCCGAAGAGCTGACCGTCAAGATGCGGATGCACCACGGCGACCTGGCCCGCGAGCTCACCCGCCGGCTCACCGAGGTGCACGGGGTGCACGTCACCCGGCGCATCGATTTGGGCGAGAACGTGCTGCATCGTTACGACCCTGCTACCAAGACGCTGGAGATGAGCAACCACCTGGCGTCCGGGCAGCAGGTGTTCAAGATGGCCGCCGAACTGGCCTACCTGGAGTTCGGCGAGCTCATCGACAGCCTGGTCGAGCAGGGCAAGTTCACCAGCGACGAGTCGCGCACCCTGGCCCGGCTAGGGCTAGCCAACTACTTCGCCGCCGCCACCGTGCTGCCCTACCGCCAGTTCCACGACGTGGCGGAGAACTTCCGCTACGACGTCGAGCGACTGTCCGCCTTCTACTCGGTCAGCTACGAGACCATCGCGCACCGGCTCTCCACCCTGCAGCGGCCCTCGATGCGCGGCGTGCCGCTGTCGTTCGTGCGGGTGGACCGGGCCGGCAACATGTCAAAACGCCAGTCGGCCACCGGATTTCACTTCTCCTCCACCGGCGGCACCTGCCCGCTGTGGAACGTCTACGAGACCTTCGCCAACCCGGGCAAGATCCTGGTGCAGATCGCGCAAATGCCCGACGGCCGCAACTACATGTGGGTGGCCCGCACCGTCGAGCGGCGGGCGGCCCGGTATGGTCAGCCCGGGAAAACCTTCGCGATCGGGCTCGGCTGCGAACTTCGCCACGCCAACCGGCTCGTCTACTCGGAAGGACTCGACTTGTCGGGCAATGTCAGCACACCGATCGGCACGGGTTGCCGGGTCTGCGAACGCGACAACTGCCCGCAGCGCGCCTTCCCGGCCCTCGGGCGCGCACTGGACCTAGACGAGCACCGCAGCACGGTGTCGCCCTACCTGGTGCAGCAGGCATGACCGGCAACGAGGTCGCGCGCATCCCACCGGGCCGGCTGCGTGAGCTGGGACCGCTCAACTGGGTCGTCGCGAAGTTGGCCGCGCGCAAGGTGCGGGCGCCGGAGATGCACCTGTTCACCACCCTGGGTTCGCGCCAGGCGCTGTTCTGGACCTGGGCGGTGTACTCCGGTCGGTTGATGCGTGGCCGGCTGCCCACCATCGACACCGAGTTGGTGATCCTGCGGGTCGGGCATCTGCGCTCCTGCGAGTACGAACTGCAGCACCATCGCGGGATGGCCCGCAAGGCCGGTCTGGACGCTCAGGCCCAAGCCGCGATCTTCGCCTGGCCCGACGCGCCGGACGGCGAAGGACCCCGCAAGGTGCTCAGCGCCCGCCAGCAGGCGCTGCTGAACGCGACCGACGAGCTGATCAAGGACCGCACCATCAGCGCCGGGACCTGGCAGCAGCTGGCCGCGCATCTCAACCGGCCCCGGCTCATCGAATTCTGCTTGCTAGCAACGCAATACGACGGGCTGGCCGCGACCATCTCGGCGCTGGGAATCCCGCTGGACAACCCGGCCGATCACAAATAGACGTTGGCCAGCAGCGCCAGCGTCAACAACACCGGAAGCACGGGCACCGCGAACGCGAACGCCGCCCAGCCGTGCTTGCGGCGCAGGCGCATCACCAGGCCCCCGATAACCGCCCCGACGGCCAGCGCGGCCGACCCGATCAGCACCGCCAGGCTCCATTTGGCGACTGTGGTGACGTCGTCGCCGACGGTGATGGCGATCAGCCACAGCACGTAGCCGACGATCAACCCGCCGATCACGCCTACCGCCACGGCGGGGTACCGCGGCTCGTCGTTGCGGGACATGAACACCTGGCGATGGTATCTCGCGCGGCCGCCTGCGCCACCCGCGGAACGGCTTGGGTCCCCGATCAGCCGATCCGGGTCAGGGTGAATCGGTCGTGTTGATCGTCGAGGGCGCACGGCGGGGCGCTGTGCGAGAACTCGACTTCCCCGCTGAGCGTGATGGGATCCCACCATTGCGTGACGAGCACCGGATGCGTTCCGCCGCCGAGCACGACTTCCGAGGCCAGGTACGTCGGGCATTCCAGACCGTCCGGGATCAACCGGAAACTGACGAAACGGCCGTTCTCCAATCGGGCATCGAAACTTCGTCCCGATGCGGTCGTCACGTGGGCGACGCAGTGCGGGGCGCAGGTGGTCCGGATGGTCCAGGTCCCGGTGTCACCGTCGTCGTCGGCGTAGTGGTATGTGCCGTCCGCCATCAGGGCTTCGGCCTGCGCCGGGGCAGGGGCCGCAATCAGGCCCAGTCCGGCCATTAGCGCGATCACCGCGGGAAAAGCCTTGATTGTCATGGGGTTCCGTCCTCCGGGTTGTGTCCCCACCTGATGCGGACATTAGTTTCCGGAGACTCGTTGTTCTACAAAGCTGCGCGCACGACAGCGCAATTCATAGCAACCGCTTGCAATCAATGAGTTTCGCGTGCGGCGCCGACCCGGTGGGGCACCCGGGAGTCGGGACTCTTAGAAGTTGATCATGTGGCCGATCAGCCCGTGGAAGCACTCCTGCAGCGCCTCGGACATGGTCGGGTGGGTGTGCACGTTGCGGGCCAACTCGGTGGCGGTGAGGTCCCATTTCTGCGCCAGGGTGAGCTCGGGCAGCAGCTCGGACACATCGTGGCCGACCAGGTGCCCGCCGATCAGTTCGCCGTACTTACCGTCGGCGATCAGCTTCACGAACCCGCTCGGGTCCCCGACGCCGTGCGCCTTGGCGTTTGCGGTGAACGGGAACTTGGCCACCACCACGTCGTAACCCTCGTCGCGGGCCTGCTCCTCGGTGAGCCCGAAACTGGCCACGTTGGGTTGACAGAATGTAGCCCGCGGCATCATGCGGTAGTCGCCCAGCGCCAAAGTCTCTGCTCCGCCGATGGTTTCGGCAGCGACCACGCCTTGGGCCTCGGCCACATGGGCCAGCTGCAACTTACCGGTGACGTCGCCGATCGCGTAGATGTGCGGCACCGAGGTCTGCATGTAGTCGGTGATGCCGATCGCTTTGCGGTCGGTCAGCTCCACGCCGGCCGCGTCCAGTCCGTAGCCCTCGACGTTCGGCGCAAAACCGATGGCCTGCAACACTTTTTCGGCTTTGAGTTCCTCGGACTTGCCGTCCTTGCTGACCGTCACCGTCACTTGGGACCCGTCGTCGCTGATGGACTCGACTTTGGTGCCGGTGAGGATCTTGACGCCCAGTTTCTTGAATTGCTTCTCGACCTCTTTGGACGCGTCGGCGTCCTCGTTGGGCAGTGCGCGCGGCAGGAATTCCACGATGGTCACGTCGACGCCGTAGTTTTTCAGCATGTAGCCGAACTCCATGCCGATGGCGCCGGCGCCGGCGATGATGATCGACTTGGGCAGCTCCCGGGTCAGGATCAGCTTCTCGTAGGTCACCACGTTCTCCGACAACGACGTGCCGGGAACCAGCCGGGTGCTGGCGCCGGTGGCGATGATGGCGTTGTCGAACGTGACTTCCTGTGTCCCGCCATCGTCGTTGAGTTCCACCGAGATCGAGTTGGAGTCGGTGAACTTGCCGTATCCGTGGATCTCGGTGATCTTGTTCTTCTTCATCAGGTAGTGCACGCCCGCCACCCGGCCCTCGGCCACTTTGCGGCTGCGGTCGAAGGCGGCACCGTAGTCGAAGGTGACCTCGCCGCTGATGCCGAAAACCTTGGCTTCCCTGGTGAAGATGTGTGCGAGCTCGGCATTGCGCAACAACGCCTTTGACGGGATGCAGCCGACGTTGAGGCAGACGCCGCCCCAGTATTTCGGTTCGATGATGGCGGTGTTCAACCCGAGCTGCGCGGCACGAATGGCTGCGACATATCCGCCGGGACCTGCTCCGAGAACGACGACGTCATAGTGGGTCACGGACCCTACCCTAACGGCCGGTGGCGCGGTCGCCACCGGCAGCCAATCTCAAGCGGCTAATACGGAAGTACGCCGAACAGGCACGGTGTCGTCACCCGGTCGCAGTAGTACGAACCGTACAGCGGGGCCGCGGCCCACACCGAGGCGAACGGCGCCGACATCACCGCGATCGCCAGCGCCGCGATCAGCGGCTTGGACTCCACCATCGCCAGGATCAGCCCGGCCACGGTGCAGGCGACGACGTAGCCGAACACCGCGAACACCGACGGGGTCTTGTCCAGGTCGTGATACCACCAGTAGAACAGGCTGAGCCCGAACACCGCGGCGAACGCCCACACGCCCAGCAGCACCAGCAGGAACTTCCACCACTTCAGGTAGACGTAGCGCCCCGGCACGGTGACCGGCCCGGGCGGCTCCGCCGGTTCCGCCGGTTCCGCCGGCCCGTCCTGCGGTGTGATCGTGGCCGCTGCGGACTCCGGCTGCTCGGGTTGCTGCGGCGCATCCGGCTTCATCTGCTCGGCCGTCAGGCCGGCCAACGGCAGAAACGGCTGCGAGTCGGTGTCGTCGAAGTTCGGCACGAACGCCACCGACGGTTCGCCCGCGTCGTACTTCGGTGACACCGGGACGTCGCCGGTGTCGAAATCCGGGACGAACGGTTCGGTACCCGGGTTGGATTCGCTTTCCTGCTCAGCCACGCGAGACCACCTGTAGGGCGGCGAGCATGCCGAACCAGCCGGGTCCCAGCGCCAGGATGGCGGCGCCGAGCAGGGTGACCCAGCGGCGTCCGGAGAACAGGATCACCGCCAGACCGATCACGCTGGGCACGCTGACCACCAGTGCGATCGCCACGTCCGGGCGTTACCGGGCCGGACTCAGCACGCTGCACGCCACCGCGAGGATCTGACCGACCGCGCTGCCGATCAGCATGCCGCCGGCAAGCAGCCAGGCGCGCGGAAGGGGAATCACGGTGTACGACCTTAGCGAGTCGCCTTGCCGGGTTCGGGCACGTTTGCGGCGCGCCCTTCGGGTTTCCAGGTCACAACATGACCACGAGTCGGCGGCCGCTCGCCACGCTCATAGGCCGCACCCGTGATCACCGGCTCGCCTTGCCGCAGTGCGCTTTCCGTGTCCGAATACACCCGGCCGCGGCTGAGGAACCGGATGCCTTCCGGCGCTTCCAGGCTGAACCCGCTGCCCCGGCCTGCCACCACGTCGATGACCAGCTGGGTGTGTTTCCAGACTTCGTACTGCGGACCGGAGATCCACACCGGCACCCCGTCGGCACCGACGTCGAGCACACTGAGCAACACGTCGCGATCGCCGACCAAGAAGTCACCGAGCGGGTAACACATCGGCGAGGAGCCGTCGCAGCAACCGCCGGACTGGTGGAACATCACCGGACCGTGCCGGTCCTGCAACCGCGCCAGCAATTCGGCGGCGGGGGTGGTGATCACCGCCCCCGGCGGGGCGGCGTCCATCAGAAGAACCCGAGCGCCTTGTCGGAGTAGGACACCAGCAGATTCTTGGTCTGCTGGTAGTGCTCGAGCGCCATCTTGTGGCCCTCGCGGCCGAAGCCGGACTGCTTGTAGCCACCGAACGCCGAGTGCGGCGGATACACGTGGTAGCAGTTCACCCAGACCCGGCCGGCCTTGATCTCCCGGCCGGCCCGGTAGGCGGTGTTGCCGTCGCGGCTCCACACTCCGGCGCCCAGGCCGTACAGCGTGTCGTTGGCGATGTCCATCGCCTCGGCGTAGCTGTCGAACGGGGTGACCGCGACGACGGGGCCGAAGATCTCCTCCTGGAAGATCCGCATCTTGTTGTTGCCGGAGAAGATCGTGGGCTGCACGTAGAAGCCGCCGGACAGGTCCCCGCCCAGCTCGGCGCGCTCCCCGCCGGTGATCAGCTTGGCACCCTCAGCCTTGCCGATCTCGATGTAGGACAGGATCTTTCCAGGCTGGTCGTTGGAGGCCTGCGAACCCAGCATGGTCTCCGAGTCCAGCGGGTCTCCTTGCCGCACGGCCTTGGTGCGGATGGCGGCCAGTTCCAGGAACTCGTCGTGGATGTCGGACTGGATCAGGCTGCGCGACGGGCAGGTGCACACCTCGCCCTGGTTGAGGGCGAACATGGTGAAGCCTTCCAGGGCCTTGTCCTGGAAGTCGTCGTTGGCCGCCATCACGTCGGAAAAGAAGATGTTGGGGCTCTTGCCGCCCAGCTCCAGCGTGACCGGGATCAGGTTCTGCGACGCGTACTGCATGATCAGCCGGCCGGTGGTGGTCTCGCCGGTGAACGCGACCTTGGCGATCCGGTTGCTGGAAGCCAGCGGCTTGCCGGCCTCGGCGCCGAAGCCGTTGACGACGTTGAGCACCCCCGGCGGCAGCAGGTCACCGATCAGCGACATCAGGTACAGGATCGAGGCCGGGGTCTGCTCGGCCGGCTTGAGCACCACCGCGTTGCCGGCCGCCAGCGCCGGCGCCAGCTTCCAGGCGCCCATCAGGATCGGGAAGTTCCACGGGATAATCTGCCCCACCACGCCGAGCGGCTCGTGGAAGTGGTAGGCCACGGTGTCCTCGTCGATCTGGGACAGCGCACCCTCCTGGGCGCGGATCGCGGCGGCGAAGTAGCGGAAGTGATCGGCGGCCAACGGGATATCGGCACCGAGGGCCTCCCGGATCGGTTTGCCGTTGTCCCACACCTCGGCGACCGCCAGCGCCGGCGTGTGCTCGTCGATGCGGTCGGCGATCTTGTTCAGAATCGCCGCACGCTCGGCCGGCGAAGTCTTGCCCCAGGCCGGCGCGGCACCGTGGGCGGCGTCAAGCGCCTTCTCGATGTCGGTTTCGTCCGAACGCGGGATTTCGCAGAACGATTCACCGGTCACCGGCGTCGGGTTTTCGAAGTACCGGCCGGCTGCGGGCGCCACCCATTCGCCGCCGATGAAGTTTCCGTACCGGGATTCGTAGGACATCAACGCTCCGGACGAACCCGGGCGGGCAAAGACAGGCATTCGCTTCTCCTCGTTCATGTAATACAGCTCACACTACCGCTGGGGCCACAATGACTTTCATGGCATCTGCTGCTCACGACCCGTACCTCTGGCTCGAAGACGTCACCGGCGACGAGGCACTGGATTGGGTGCGGGCACGCAACGAACCCACCAAGGCCGAGTTCTGCGGGAGCGACTTCGAGCGGATGCGCACCGAGGCGCTCGAGGTGCTCGACACCGACGCCCGTATTCCCTACGTCCGCCGGCGCGGGGAGCACCTGTACGACTTCTGGCGCGACGCGGACAATCCGCGCGGGCTGTGGCGGCGCACCACGCTGGAGAGCTACCGCACCGACACACCGCACTGGGATGTGCTCATCGACGTCGACGCATTGGGTCGCGCCGACGACAAGAACTGGGTGTGGGCCGGCGCCGAGGTGATCGAGCCCGAGTTCACCCGCGCCCTGATCAGCCTCTCCCCCGGCGGGTCCGATGCCGTGGTGGTCCGCGAATTCGACATGGTGACAAGAGAGTTCGTCGCCGACGGCTTCGCGTTGCCGGAGGCCAAGTCGCAGATCGGCTGGGACGACCCGGACACCGTTCTGGTAGGCACCGACTTCGGGCCCGGCTCGATGACCGAATCGGGGTACCCGCGCATCGTCAAGCGCTGGCGTCGGGGCACCCCATTGTCCGAGGCCGACACGGTTTTCGAAGGCGAGCCCACCGATGTCAGCGTCGGCGGTTCCACCGATCGCACCCCGGGTTTCGAGCGCACCTTCGTTGCCCGTTCCCTGGACTTCTGGAACCGGCAGCGCTACGAGCTGCGCGGCGCGGACCTGATTCCGATCGAGGTGCCCTCCGACGTGAGCAGCATGTCGGTGCACCGCGAGTGGCTGCTGATCGAGCTGCGCACCGACTGGACCGTCGGGGACAAGACCTACCGGGCCGGATCGCTGCTCGCCACCGATTACGACCAATTCCTCGATGGCGCAAGAGATTTCGCGGTAATTTTCGAACCCGACGAACACACCTGCCTGTACCAGTACGCCTGGACGCGCGATCGGCTGCTGATCGTCTCGCTGGCCGATGTGGCCAGCCGGGTGGAGATCGTCACGCCGCCCTCGGGACGGGGCAGTTGGGTCCGCGAACCCGTCGCCGGGCTGCCGCCGTCGACCAACACGGTGATCGTCACCGCCGACGAGAGCGGCGACGAGTTCTTCCTGGACTCCAGCGGATTCACCGCGCCGTCGCGGCTGCTGCGCGGTACTGCGGCCGCGGAGCTCGAGCCGATCAAGTCCGCGCCGGCCTTCTTCGACGCCGAAAACATCTCCGTCTCACAGCATTTCGCGAACTCGGCGGACGGGACGCCGATACCGTACTTCCTGGTGCGGCCCGCCGACCGCGACACCCCGGGTCCCACGCTGCTGTACGGCTACGGCGGGTTCGAGACGGCCAACACCCCGGGCTACAGCGGTGTGCTGGGCCGGTTGTGGCTGGCCCGCGGCGGCACCTACGTGCTGGCCAACATCCGGGGCGGCGGCGAGTACGGACCGGGCTGGCACACCCAGGCGATGCGCGAGGGACGGCACAAGGTGGCCGAAGACTTCGTGGCCGTAGCCGACGATCTGGTGGACCGCGGCATCACCACCGTCGCACAACTCGGCGCCCAGGGCGGCAGCAACGGCGGCCTGCTGATGGGGATCATGCTGACCAAGTACCCGCAGAAGTTCGGCGCCCTGGTGTGCAGCGTGCCACTGCTGGACATGAAGCGCTATCACCTGTTGCTGGCCGGAGCCTCGTGGGTGGCCGAATACGGTGACCCCGACAACCCCGACGATTGGGCGTTCATCTCCGAGTACTCGCCGTACCAGAACATCTCGGCCGACCGCCGGTACCCGCCGATCCTGCTGACCACCTCCACCCGCGACGACCGGGTACATCCCGGCCACGCCCGCAAGATGGCCGCCGCGCTCGAGGCCGCCGGCCACCGGGTCTGGTACTACGAGAACATCGAGGGCGGCCACGGCGGCGCGGCCGACAACGAGCAGCTCGCGTTCAAGTCGGCGCTGACGTACTCGTTCTTGTGGCGGATGCTGGGTCCGGCTTGACCTGCCCGGACGACTCCGGTGGGCCTGTGACGCCCGATACGTCTATTGCGTGGCGACTTTGGGCACCCAGTAGCCAATGTCCTCCCAGCTGCCCGCAGCCCTGCAGTCGCTTGCACCCACCCTCGACAAGTACGGCTATGCGGCGGTGCTGGTGCTGGTCGGACTGGAGGGCGTGGGCATTCCACTGCCCGGCCAGATCGTGCTGATCACCGCGGGAATGTATGCGGGTACCGGCAATCTGAATCTGATCCTGGTGCTGCTGGTCGGGCTGTTGGCGGCGGTCGGCGGCGACAACGCCGGTTACGCGATCGGCCGGTACGGCGGGCGGGAGCTGGTGCTGCGGTTCGGGCGCTATGTGTTTCTCACCGAGGATCGGCTGGCCAAGACCGAACGCTTCTTCGAGCGGCGCGGCGGCCTCGTGGTGCCGCTGGGGCGGTTCGTCGACGGCCTGCGACAGGCCAGCGGCATCGCGGCCGGGCTGGCGCGGATGCGGTGGCGCCGCTATCTGCTCTACAACGCATTGGGCTCGGCGGTGTGGGTCCTCGTCTGGGTGTTCGCCGGGTACCTGGCCGGCGACCACATCGGAGCGCTCTACCGCGGATTCCAGCAATACCAGCCCTACCTGCTGGCCGCTGCCGTGGTGATCGTGGCCGCGGGCCTGACCGGCTGGGCGCTCAAACGCCGCGCCGCCCACGCTTGACACCCGCGCCGTGCAGCGACTTCGCTTCGGCTATGCCTGCCGCTGCGACGCCCGACTTCCAGACTCTGCTGTACACGACCGCCGGCCCGGTAGCCACGATCACGCTGAACCGGCCCGAGCAGCTCAACACCATCGTTCCGCCCATGCCCGACGAGATCGAAGCCGCGATCGGCCTGGCCGAACGCGACCATGGCATCAAGGTGATCGTGCTGCGCGGCGCCGGGCGGGCCTTCTCCGGCGGCTACGACTTCGGCGGCGGATTCCAGCACTGGGGTGAGTCGATGACGACCGACGGCCAGTGGGATCCCGGCAAGGACTTCGCCATGGTCAGCGCCCGCGAGACCGGGCCGACGCAGAAGTTCATGGCCATCTGGCGTGCCTCCAAACCGGTGATCGCCCAGGTGCACGGCTGGTGCGTGGGCGGAGCCAGCGACTACGCGCTGTGCGCCGACCTCGTGATCGCCAGCGAAGACGCGGTGATCGGTACCCCCTACAGCCGGATGTGGGGCGCCTACCTGACCGGGATGTGGTTGTACCGGTTGAGCCTGGCGAAGGTGAAGTGGCACTCGCTGACCGGCCGGCCGCTGACCGGCGTGCAGGCCGCCGAGGTCGAACTGATCAACGAGGCGGTGCCGTTCGAGCGTCTGGAAGCCCGGGTCGCCGAGATCGCGGCCGAGCTGGCGCAGATCCCGCTGTCGCAGCTGCGGGCGCAGAAGCTGATCGTCAACCAGGCCTACGAGAACATGGGCTTGGCGTCCACCCAGCTGTTGGGCGGCATCCTGGACGGACTGATGCGCAACACCCCGGACGCGCTCGAGTTCATCCGCACCGCCCAGACGCAGGGCGTGCGCGCCGCGGTGCAGCACCGCGACGGCCCGTTCGGCGATTACAGCCAGGCCCCGCCGGGGCTACGGCCGGATCCGTCGCACGTGATAATTCCTGATCGCGATGGGTAGTGAGATCAGCTACAGATTTTTACCCGGCCGCCCGTCACGGCGCGGAAAGTGCTACGGTTATCGATATGTCTCGGCTAAATAACAGCCTGCGCACAGGCGCTTTCGCTATGCTCCTCGGTCTGGCCGCTGCCATGTTCCCCGCGACCGCCTCGGCGGACTCGACCGAAGACTTCCCGATCCCGCGGCGGCAGATCGCCACCACCTGCGACGCCGAGCAGTATCTTGCGGCGGTGCGCGACACCAGCCCGGTGTACTACCAGCGGTACATGATCGACTTCAACAACCACCCGAACCTGCAGGAAGCGACGATCAACAAGGCGCACTGGTTCTACTCGCTGACGCCGGCGGAGCGCAGGGACTACTCCGAGAACTTCTACAACGGCGACCCGCTGACTTTCGCGTGGGTCAACCACATGAAGATCTTCTTCAACAACAAGGGCGTCGTCGCCAAAGGCACCGACGTGTGCAACCAATACCCGCCCGGCGACATGTCGGTCTGGAACTGGGCGGGCTAGCCGTGCGCAAGTTCATCGGGTTGTCGTTAGCCGCGGCGATCGCCCCGATCGTGGTTGCCCTCGGCAGCGGTTCGGCGCACGCCGATACCGACCTCGGCAAGCAGTGTTCGCCTGAGGGGGCAAAGGTGTGGGGAAATCCCGGACCGATCTTCTGCGCCCGACAGCCGGACGGACAGCTGCAATGGGTGTCCATTCCCGCCAACGCAATGTGTGTGGCGTTCTGCGTGAACGACCCGTTCGGCGGTCCCTAGACCGCTCTCGGGGGACAGGTTCCGTCGGTCGGTTGCGGTGTCCGCGTTCCCCCGATCGGAGTAGCCGAAATTGATCCTCATGGTGACCGTTTAGGGGATGTTTCAAACCCCGCACCCAGGGGAATATGGGAAACGGAACACAAAAGTACGGTTTCCTCAGGGTGCCGTAACTACCGGACCGCAGCCAAATACATCCGCTCGACTCTTGCCGCGGCGGGCCTCAGGTATCCATAATGGGACTTCCGGCCAGCCGAACATCCGCAAGACCAGCAAGTACGGATGCGACTGCGTTCCGGAAGCTGGAAGGTCACGCATGAGCCAAACGACTGGCAACGAGATCCCTGGCACGATTGCGGCCCTCGACTGGCAAACGATCACCTGCCAGTCCGACGGCGGGTGTACCAACCGGGCCACCCACGTCGTCCATCGGCACGCAGTCGACGAATGCAACCACCCGCACCTGGATCCGTTCGGCAACACCGTCGAGATCCTCTGCATCGCCTGCCTGTGGCGCGTCGAGGCCGAAGTGCTGGTCCAGGTCGGTCAGCTCCGACGCACCTCCGGCACCTACTGCCTGACCTGCGGAGCGCCGGTGGCCGAACTGCGCGACATCATGCGCGACGTCGCCGTTCTATAGCTCAGATTCCAGCTCAGTCGCCGAAGACGGTGCGCCAGTCGCCGCGCATGCTGACCACGGTCCATCCCTTCTCCCTGGCCAGGTCCCCGGCACGCTCCGCACCCGCGGCGTAGGCGAATTCGCGGTCGGCGTCGTCGTGGCAGACCAGCATGCACAGAGCCGGCCTGCTCCCGTGCGCGTACTCGAGCATTTCGATGTCGCCGTTGGAGTTTCCCACCGCCAGGATCGGGCGCCGGCCGGTGCGTCCCCAGATCCGCACCGGCTTGACCGGGCCGTCATCTAAGAATTCCGGCCGCGACGTCGTCCGCAACTGACCGTCCCGGTAGTCCAGACCCACCGAACTGCCGATCACTCGCTCGGGCGCCAATCCGTACAGCTGCGGCGTCACCGGTCGCATGAAGTCGCGCCCGCCGCCCGAGACGATGTAGGTGGCGAACGCATTGGCCTCCAGGAAACGCAGCAACTCCACCATCGGCGCATATCCGCACGCGCGGTACGGGCGGTTCAGGCTGGGGTGCATGGCATCGGCGAAGAATCGCCGTACCCGTTCGGCGTGCTCTTCGACGGTGAATCCCTCAAAAGCCCTCAGGATGGTTTCGGCAAGCACCGATAGCGCCGAATCGTCGCCGCGGTAGTGCTTGGTGACGGCGTCGTCGAACCAGGCCAGGTCGCCGTCGACGGCGGCCCGGTAGGGCTGAGTGTCGCGCAGCGAGCGACCCTCGTCGGCTGACGCCTGCTCAGCCAGGCGGCGCACCAGGAAATCAAGCTGAATATAGGCCGGCTTCTCGCACCACAGCGTGCCGTCGTTGTCGAACACCGCCACCCGCCCCTCGGGTGCCACGAAGTCGGGCCCGTCCGGCGTGGCGACGCGCCGGACGAAGTCGGTGATCGCCTCCTTCGCAGGACCGTCGTTCCAGGAGTCCAGCATCAGCTAGTCGGCGGCCAGGTACTGATTGAGCTTTTCGACGGCCTGATCGATGGTGAAGCTGGCCGGCGGGTGCCGGGGCGGGAACTCTTTGAACGTTTCGAGGAACTTGGTGGCCATCGCGATCATGTAGAAGATGAAATACGCGTGGTGAATCAGCCAGTCGTAATACGTGTTCGACGTGATGTCGGCGTACTCGAAGGGATCGGTGCGCAGGTTGAACAGCTTCGGCATCCGCAGCGCGATGAACGGTTCGGCCCAGATCCCCATGGTGCCCGGCAGGCGCTGCTCCATGAACACCGCTTTCCAGCTCTCGAACCGCATCGCGATCAGGTCGCCGTCGTCGGAGAAGTAGAAGAACCCGCGCCGCGGGCTGGTCTCGACTTCGCCGGTGAGGTACGGCAGCAGGTTGAGACCGTCGATGTGGACGCGGAATTCCTTCTCCTCACCCTGCAGCGTCACCCGGTAGCCCGCTCTGAGCTTTTCGCTGATGTCGGGATCGCCGGCGGCGGCCAGCAGCGTCGGCAACCAGTCGTGGTGCTGGATGATCTCGTTCGATACCGATCCCGCCTTGATCTTGCCGGGCCAGCGGATCATCTCCGGCACCCGGAAGGCGCCCTCCCAGTTGGTGTTCTTCTCGCTGCGGAACGGCGTGGTCCCGCAGTCGGGCGAGCTGTTGCGGTGCGGCCCGTTGTCGGTGGAGTAGAGGACGATGGTGTCTTCGGCGATGCCGAGTTCGTCGAGACAGTCCAGCACCTGACCGATGTTGCGGTCATGGTCGATCATGGTGTCGTGGTAGGCCGACTGCCACAGTCCGGCCTGGCCTCGGCTCTCCGGTTTGGGGTGCGTGTACAGATGCATGTGGGTGGTGTTCATCCACACGAAAAACGGTGTGCCCGAATCATTTTGACGTTTGATGTAGTCGACGGTGCGGGCGGTGATCTCGTCGTCGACGGTTTCCATCCGCTTGGTGTTCAGCGGCCCGGTGTCCTCGATGGTCTGCTTGCCGACCGGCCCGAATTTCGGGTGGTCGGGCTCGGTGGACACCGTGTCGGTGGCCCGGCAATTCAGCACCCCGCGGGGCAGCGCCGCTTGGTAGAGACGAGGGAACTCGGCGGCGTGCGGGTAGTCGTACTGCTCGGGCTCCTCCTCTGCGTTGAGGTGGTACAGGTTGCCGAAGAACTCGTCGAACCCGTGCACCGTCGGCAGGTACTTGTTCAGGTCGCCGAAGTGGTTCTTGCCGAACTGGCCGGTGGCGTAGCCTAGCGGCTTGAGCAACTCTGCGATGGTGGGATCCTCTGCGGCCCAACCGATGTCGAACCCGGGCGCGCCGACCTTGCTCATCCCGGTGCGGTAGACGCTCTGCCCGCTGATGAACGCCGCCCGCCCCGCCGTGCAGCTCTGTTCACCGTAGGAGTCGGTGAAGCGCATGCCCTCGGTGGCGATGCGGTCGATGTTGGGCGTGCGATAGCCCATCAGGCCGTCGCTGTAGCAACTCAGGTTGGTGATCCCGATGTCGTCACCCCAGATCACCAGGATGTTGGGTTTACCGTGGAGGCATAGGCCAACGGTAAACCCCCGCGGCCGCGAAGTCAGTAGCGCGGCCGGGAAGCGACCGGTGTTCGCCGGTGTTCGGACTCGCTAATGCGCTTGTCTACCAGCGTATTAGCGCTTTTGCACCAGCCCGCCCGGCGGATGCTCGTCGACGTCGTTGAGAATCAGCTCGCGCACCGCGCGACGCGGTCCGTACGGTCGCAGCATGGTGCTGGCCGGGCGCGGGCGCACGTGCTGCGGCCACCAGAACCACCGCCCGAGCAGGGTGGCCAGCGCCGGTGTCATGAACGACCGCACGATCAAGGTGTCGAACAACAGGCCCAGCGCGATCGTCGTACCCACCTGGGCCATCACCCGCAGCGGACTGAACATGAAGGTGGCCATGGTGGCGGCGAACACCAGACCTGCCGAGGTCACCACCGAGCCCGAGCCGGCCATCGCGCGGATCGTCCCCGTTTTCAGCCCGGCGCGGATTTCCTCCTTGAACCGCGATATCAGCAACAGGTTGTAGTCCGAGCCGACCGCGAGCAGCAGGATGATCGCCATCGCCAGCACCATCCAGTGCAGCTTGAAGCCGAGGATGTACTGCCACAGCAGCACCGAGAGACCGAACGAGGCGCCCAGCGACAGCAACACGGTGCCGACGATCACGAACGCCGCCACCACGCTGCGGGTGATGATCAGCATGATAATGAAAATCAGTGTGGCCGCGGATATTCCGGCGATCATCAGGTCGATGTTGGACCCGTCGTGCATGTCCTTGTACGTGGCGGCGGTACCGCCGAGGTAGACCTTGGCGCCCTCCCACGGCGTGCCTTTGATCGCCTCGTGGACAGCCCGCTGGATCGGCTGGATGAGGTTGATGCCTTCGGGCGTCGCCGGGTCGCCCTCATGGGAGATGATCAACCGGACAGCGTGCCCGTCCGGCGAGATGAACTGTTTGAGACCCCGCGCGAAGTCTGGGCTCTGGAACGCTTCCGGCGGAAGGTAGAACGTGTCGTCGTTGCGCGCCCTGTCGAAGGCGTCCCCCTGGGCGGTGGCGTTGTCGGACTGCGCTCTCGCCTGGTCGTTGAGACCCGCAGTGGTCGCATAGTTCGACATGATGGTGTCGAGATTGCGCTGCTGGCTCTCGATCTGCGGGGGTATCAACGCGACGAGCTGGGGCTGAATCTGGTCCAGCTTGTCCAGGTTCGCGCTGAGGGCAACGATGTTCTGCGCCACCTGGTCGATCCCGTCCAGCGCATTGAAGATGGACCGCAGCGCCCAGCAGATCGGAATGTCGTAGCAGTGTTTCTCCCAGTAGAAGTAGCTACGAATCGGCCGGAAGAAGTCGTCGAAAGTGGCGATGTCGTCGCGCAATTTCTCGGTGATCTGCACCGTTTCCTTGGTCAGCCGGGTGGTTTCGTGCGTCGTATTGCTCAGGTCCTGGGTGACCTGCATCTGCTGATGCAGGGTTGCCATCGTCTTGCGCAGCTCGTCGGCCTGGCTGAGCAGATTGTTCGCCTGTTGCTCCTGATAGTGCTGGGTCTGGATGCGTCCGGCGGCTTGAGCGCTCATCTGAAAACCGAGGGTGCTGTGGTCCAGTGGGGTGCCCAGCGGCCGGGTGATGGTCTGCACGCGGCCGATGCCCGGGACGTGGAAAACCGCCTTGGCGACCTTGTCCAGGACCAGGAAGTCGGCCGAGTTGCGCAGGTCGTGATCGGTTTCGATCATCAGTAGCTCAGGATTGAGCCGAGCCTGGTCGAAGTGCCGGTCGGCGGCCGCATAGCCGATCTGGGCCGGGGTGTCCGACGGCAGATAGTGCCGGTTGTCGTAGTCCGTCTTGTACCCGGGCAGGGCGAGCAGACCTACCAGCGCAACCGCGATCGTCACCGCGAGAACCGGTGCGGGCCAGCGGACTACTGCGGTGCCGATGCGGCGCCAGCCCCGGGTCTGCAGCTTGCGTTTGGGATCCATCAGCTTGAAGAACGACGCCACCGTCAGCATCGCGGGACCCAGGGTCAGCGCCGCGAGAACGGCCACCAGAATGCCGACGGCACACGGCACCCCCAGCGACTCGAAGTACGGCAGCCGGCAGAAGCTCAGACAGTACATCGCGCCGGCGATCGTCAGGCCGGATCCCAGCACCACATGCGCCGTGCTGTGGAACATGGTGTAGAACGCTTCTTCGCGGGATTCGCCCAGACCACGGGCCTCGTGGTAGCGGCCGACGACGAAGATCGCGTAGTCCGTTCCCGCGGCGATCGCCACCAGCACCAGCATGTTGTTGGCGAAGGTCGACAGCCCCATGATCCCGTAGTTGCCCAGCGTCGCGACGACGCCGCGGGCCGCGGCGAGCTCGATGAACACGATGGCCAGCATGATCGCAACCGTGCTCACCGACCGGTAAACGAACAGCAGCATCACCACGATCACCACCAGGGTGATGAGGGTGACCACGGCGACGCCCTTCTCACCCGCGTGGGATTGATCGGCGAACAGCGGACCCGCGCCGGTGACGTAGGCCTTGATTCCCGGGGGGCGCGGGCACCGAGTCCACGATCTTGCGGACGGCCTCGGAAGACTCGCTCGCCTGGCCGCTGCCCATGTTGCCGGCGAGGTAGACCTGAACGTATGCGGCCTTCTGGTCGTGGCTCTGGGAGCCCGCGGCGGTCAGCGGATCGCTCCAGAAATCCTGGACGTGCTGAACGTGTTTCTTGTCTTGCTCGATGCGCCGGACGATCTCGTCGTAGTACTTGTGCGCCTCGGCGCCGAGCGGCTTGTCGCCCTCCAGCAGGATCATGGCCGAGTTGTCGGAATCGAACTCTTTGAACGTCGACCCGACGCGCATCATCGACTGGAAGGACGCTGCGTCGGTCGGACTCATCGACACCGAGTGCGTCTTGGCGACGACTTCCAGCTGCGGGGCCACGGTGTTGGTGATGAAGACGATGCCCAGCCAGACGAGCACGATCGGCAGCGCCAGCCGGTGGATCATTCGCGGCAGGAACGGCGGGATCAGCGGTTGCTCGACGCGCGGCGGAGGCGGAGCCTCGGTGGTCTCGCTCACGCCGACTTGTCCAAGCAGTAGACGAAGGCATTCACCGTTTGGTCGGGCGGCGAATGATTCGGCGCCTTGACGACGTCACCGCGCCCGTCGTTGTTGTTGACCAGGAACCGGCAGGCGATCCAGCTGCCGGTTCCCTGCGCCATCAGGTTGGCCGGGATTCCGGGCTTGGTTGACTTCAATTCTGTCCTCCACGGAAGGGGCACGTTAAGAGCCTGCTGGGGATGGGAGTTTTCGTCGAGGTAGTTGATGGTGGCGGTGCTGCCCGGTGCACCCCAGACCTCGAGCGTGATTGTCTTGGGGTTGAACTGGTCGATGACGTCTCCGGATGAGCCGCCACCGAACGAACCGCTGCGAACGCCGAAGACGCCGTGCAGGCGGTGGACGACGAATCCCGACAGCGCGACGACGGCCAGCACGGTGAGGATGAGCCAGAACCGGGTGACGAGGCTCCACAGACCTCCGCGCCGCTCGGCCCCCTGGCGAGTCGCGGTGGCGTTCCTGCCGTCAGCCGACTCCGGAGCCGCCGCCGGGTCGGTCCTTGGCTCGGTCGTCGTCATGGGCGCGTTCCTAACCTGTGACCTGAGCCGCCAATTACTTAGCCTATTTGTCAACTTAGGTCCTCTAACCTAATGCACGATCGGCGAAAAATCTCGGCGTAGTGCACAAAAACCTTGTGCCTCAAGGCCTTCGCCACCGCCCGAGACGTCGCCGTCGGCCTGCCGGGTTCGGACCGCCGCGTCCATGCGCTTGTCATCGGGACCCCGCGAGCGAACCGATGCAAGTCGCGGTGAGGACCCGGGTGAGCGCGGAATCGAAGTCGATGTTCCATTCCGGCGGAAGCGCCCCGGGCTCTTCGGCGTAGACGTCGGAGAGCCGCTCGGGCGGATTGGCGATCTGCCAGAACGCCGCGGCCAGCGAGTAGGCGGCGATCAGCATGTCGAAGGCCCCGGAGCGCCCGAGGTCGGGCAGGGCCTGCTCGACGGCGCCGGCCAGCGCGATCGCCGCGGCCGAGATGGCCCGCCTGTTCTCCACGACCCGCTCGATCTGGACTTCGTGCTCGAGGTGCAGGTGCAGGTTGGCCAGCAGGTCGCAGAACAGCGGGTCGCTGGCCAATCCGTTGGCCAGCGTCTCGGCGACCCGCGCGGGCGTCATCTCGCCGGGCTCGGCCAATTTCTCGCACACCGTTGTGGACCACCGCGCCCAGCCTTCGACGGCCAGCTGCAGCAACACCTCTTTATGCGAGGTGAAGTATCGGCGCACCGCGGAGTAGTGGATGCCGGCCCGACTGGCCACGGCCGTCAGCGTGACGGAGGCGACTCCTGTCTCGAGGGCCAGCGAGCGCGCGGCTTCGACGAGTGCCGCCGCACGTTGGCGCTTGTTCTCCGCGGTGCGGGCGCGTCGGAAAGCGAGTTGCGCCACCGGCTGAGGATAACGCACACGATGTGATTTGCATAACGCACAGAGCGTGATTTGTGCAGGTAGCGGCCGTCCGACAGCCCCCCGTTACGCACGTGATATGCGTTACAATCTGGCGCGAGGAGAAGGAGTAGCGACCGGGCCCCGACATCCGACCGATCGGCCGGCGAGCAACGGCTGTTCGACCCTCGACGGCGACATGTTTTACTTAGGTAATCCTTGGTTGCCGGACGGCCGTCCCCGGCGACGCACCACGGCATCGGGGCGGTCGAGCACGTCGGGTCACAGACCACCCACGACATGAAAATGACGACCGAGAAAGGGATTTGCGATTTTCAAGCTGCTGTCGCGCGTGTGGATCCCGTTGGTCGTCATGGTGGTGGTGGCCGTCGGCGCCTTCATCGTGTACCGCGTGCACGGTTACTTCGGCTCGGAAAAGCGGCCGTCCTACGCGGACAGCAACCTGCAGAATCCCGAGCCGTTCAACCCCAAACGCATCACCTACGAGGTGTTCGGACCGCCGGGTACCGTCGCGGACATCAGTTATTTCGACGTCAACTCCGACCCACAACGCGTCGACGGGGCGCGGCTGCCGTGGTCGCTACACATCAGCACCACCAAGGCGGCGATGGTGAGTAACCTTGTGGCACAAGGCGATAGCGACAGCATCGGCTGCCGGATCCTGGTCGACGACGTGGTCAAGGCCGAGCGGATATCCAACTCGGTCAACGCCTTCACCTTCTGCCTGGTGAAGTCCGCGTGAGTACCACCTACTCCCGCGGCTTCGACGGCCCGGCCGCCGCCGAAAACGGCCACCGGCCGTTCATCCCGCGCATGCTGCACGCCCTGGCCGTGCCGGTCATCCTGTTCTGGGTCGGGGTGGTGATCCTGCTTAGCCTGTTCGTACCCTCACTGGAAGTCGTCGGGCAA
The DNA here is from genome assembly GCA_021654635.1 of Mycobacterium kiyosense. Taxonomy (NCBI): domain Bacteria; kingdom Bacillati; phylum Actinomycetota; class Actinomycetes; order Mycobacteriales; family Mycobacteriaceae; genus Mycobacterium; species Mycobacterium kiyosense. Next base: position 803,021 of record AP025179.1, on the reverse strand, counting down.
GAGCGATCGGTCTCTTTGAGCCCCAAAGACGCGCCGTCGTTCGTCGCGATGCGCCACATCGGCAAGGCGTTCAACGAGGGTGAGACCGACAGCTACGCGATGATCGTGCTGGAAAGCGACAAACCGCTCGGCGACGAGGCGCACCGCTATTACGACGAGATGGTCCGCAAGCTGCGAGACGACAAGAAACACGTCCTGAGCATCCAGGATTTCTGGGGTGATCCGCTGACCGCCGCGGGCGCCCAGAGCAACGACGCCAAGGCGGTGACGGTCCAGGTCATCCTCACCGGCAACCAGGGCGAACCGCTGGCCAACGAATCCGTACTGGCCGTCCGCAAGATCGTCGACGGCATCAAGGCGCCGCCCGGGGTCAAGGCCTACGTCACCGGAGCGTCGGCGCTGGCCGCCGACCTGCACGACAGCGGCGACAAATCCATGGCGAAGATCACCATCACCACCGTGGTGGTGATCTTCACGATGCTGATCTTCATCTACCGGTCCTTCCTCACCGTGCTCCTGCTGCTCATCACGGTCGGCGTCGAGTTGAGCATCGCGCGGGGAACCGTGGCCATCCTCGGTCACAGCGGGCTCATCGGCCTGTCCACGTTCGCCGTCAGCCTGCTCACTTCGCTGGCGATCGCGGCCGGCACCGACTACGGCATCTTCATCATCGGCCGATATCAGGAGGCCCGCCAAGCGGGCGAGGACCGCGAAACAGCGTTCTACACCATGTGGCACGGCACCGCGCACGTGATCCTGGGCTCCGGGCTGACCATCGCCGGCGCCACCCTCTGCCTGCACTTCGCCCGGATGCCCTACTTCCAGACACTGGGCATCCCCTGCGCGGTGGGCATGCTGGTCGCGGTCCTCGTCGCACTCACGCTGGGTCCGGCGGTGCTGGTGGTCGCCGGCAAGTTCGGGGTGTTCGACCCTAAACGGGTGTTGTCAGTGCGCGGCTGGCGCCAGGTGGGAACGGCCGTGGTGCGCTGGCCGCTGCCGATCCTGGCCGTCACCATGGCGATCGCCATCGTCGGCCTGATCACCCTGCCCGGCTACAAACCCAGCTACGACGACCGCGCCTATCTGCCCGCGTTCATCCCGGCCAACACCGGCTTCGCCGTCGCCGATCGCCACTTCTCCCAGGCCCGCATGAAGCCGGAGATCCTGATGATCGAGTCCGATCACGACATGCGCAACCCGGCGGACTTCCTGGTGCTGGACAAGCTGGCCAAGGGCATCTTCCGGGTGCCGGGAATCTCCCGGGTGCAGGCGATCACCCGGCCCGACGGCACGCCGATGGACCACACCTCGATTCCGTTCCAGATGAGCATGCAGAACGCCGGCCAGGTACAGACCATGAAGTACCAGCGCGACCGGATGAACGACATGCTCAAACAGGCCGACGAGATGACCAAGACGATCGGCCTGATGCAGCAGATGTACGCGCTGATGACCAAGCTCGTCGGTGTCACCCACAAGATGGTGGGCGACACCGAGGAGATGCAGCAGATCACCAACGACCTGCGCGACAAGATCGCCAACTTCGACGACTTCTTCCGGCCGATCCGTTCCTACTTCTATTGGGAGAAGCACTGTTTCGACATCCCGGTGTGCTTCACGATGCGCTCGATCTTCGACGCGCTGGACGGCATCGACCAGCTGACCGAGAAACTGGACGTGCTGGTCGGCGACATCAAGCAACTGGACACGCTGATGCCCCAGATGATCGCCACCTTCCCGCCGATGATCGAAACCATGGTCAGCATGCGCACGATGATGCTGACGATGCACAGCACCATGTCGGGGATCTTCGACCAGATGGACGAGATGAGCGAGAACGCGACGGCGATGGGCCATGCGTTCGATGCCGCCAAGAACGACGACTCGTTCTACCTGCCGCCCGAGGTGTTCAAGAACGCCGACTTCAAGCGCGCCATGAAGAACTTCCTGTCCGCCGACGGGCGCGCGGCGCGGTTCATCATCCTGCACCGCGGTGACCCCGCCTCCGACGAGGGCATCGCCAGCATCGACAAGATCCACACCGCGGCCGAGGAGGCACTCAAAGGCACCCCGCTGGAGGACGCCAAGATCTACCTGGCCGGCACCGGGGCGGTGTTCAAGGACATTTCCGACGGCGCCAAATGGGACCTGGTGATCGCCGGCGTCTCCTCGCTGTGCCTGATCTTCATCATCATGCTGATCATCACCCGGGCCTTCGTCGCGGCCGCCGTGATCGTCGGCACGGTCGCGCTGTCGCTGGGCGCCTCCTTCGGACTGTCGGTGCTGGTCTGGCAGCACATCCTCGGCATTCCCCTGCACTGGCTGGTGATCGCGATGTCGGTCATCGTGCTGCTGGCGGTCGGATCGGACTACAACCTGCTGCTGGTGTCCCGCTTCAAACAGGAGATACACGCCGGCCTGAACACCGGCATCATCCGGTCGATGGGCGGCACCGGGAAGGTCGTGACCAACGCGGGCCTGGTGTTCGCGTTCACCATGGCCTCGATGATCATCGGCGACGCACGGATGATCGGCCAGGTCGGCACCACCATCGGTTTGGGTCTGCTGTTCGACACGCTGATCGTGCGAGCGTTCATGACGCCGTCGATCGCCGCACTGCTGGGCCGTTGGTTCTGGTGGCCGCTGCGGGTGCGGACACGTCCGGCGCGCAGTCCCGCGCTGCTGCGCGCCGACGAGCAGACCCGGCCGATGGCGCTCAGCAGCGAACGCTGAGACAGGTACCCGTCCGGCCGACCTGGGACTCCGAATACCCAAGGTGCACTGCTTGATTCGTACCCGGGCGCCCGGGTGATGGCCGGGCCGCTCGCGCGGACGCGACCTGGCGTTAGGCTACCGACGATGACCGCACCGCAACAGGCTCGCGACCTGGACGCCTTGCTGCGCCGGATCGCCGACGGCGACAACGCGGCATTCGCCGACTTCTACGACCAGACCAAGAGCCGGGTGTACGGACTGGTGACCAGGGTGTTGCGGGATACCGGCTACAGCGAAGAGACCACCCAGGAGATCTACCTCGAGGTGTGGCGGACCGCGGCCGGCTTCGACGCCGCCAGGGGTTCCGCGCTGGCCTGGCTGATGACCATGACGCACCGCCGGGCGGTCGACCGGGTGCGCAGCGAGCAGGCCGGCACACAACGCGAATCCCGTTACGGGGCAGCCAATGTCGACCCCGCCGCGGACGTCGTCGCCGATTCGGCGATCGCCGGCGACGAACGCCGCCGGGTGATCCGCTGCCTGGACGCGTTGACCGACGCCCAGCGCCAGTGCATCGAGATGGCCTACTACGGCGGGCTCACCTACGCCGAGGTGTCGCAGCGGTTGGCCGCTAACCTGTCCACCATCAAGTCACGCATGCGGGACGCGCTGCGCGGCCTGCGCAGCTGCCTGGACGTGTCATGACCGAACCGGACGACTTCGACCTGCTCGAGCTGGCCACCCCCTACGCGCTGCACGCCTTGTCGGCCGCGGAGCGGGCCGAGATCGACGCCCGGGTCGCGGACGCGCCCGCCGCGCTGGCGGCCGAGTTCGCCGCCGAGGTGCGCGCCGTTCGCGAGACGATGGCGGCACTGTCGTCGGCCGACGCCGTCGAACCGCCGGATCGGCTGCGCGCAGCGGTGCTGGCGCTGGCCGCCCCGGCTCGCGCTGAGAGCCGATCACGCTGGCGCACAGCGCTTTTCGCAGCCGCAGCGGCAATCGTGGTGGGTCTGGGTGCGTTCGGCGTCGGGGTGCTGAGCCGGCCGTCCCTTACACCGAGCGTCGCCGAGCAGGTTCTGGCCGCACCTGACGTGCGCACGGTGTCGGGCACGTTGGGCACCGGGACGGCCACGGTGATGTTCTCCCGCGAGCGCAACGCGGGGGTGCTGGTGATGAACAACGTGGCTCCGCCGGCACCGGGCACCGTCTACCAGATGTGGCTGATGCGCAGCAACGGTCCGGCCTCGGCGGGAACGATGGATGCCGCGGCCGTGGCGCCGTCCACCAAGGCGACGCTGGACAACCTGGGTGGTGCGAGCGCGCTGGCGTTCACGGTGGAATCGGGCAGCGGGTCGCCGCAGCCTACTGGGGCGATCCTGGCGCAGCTGCCGCTGGGCTGATCAGCCGGTGCGCCGGGATTTCCCCAGCACGCCGCCGATCATCGCGACAAGAAACCCCACCACCACCAGTGCGGCGCCGGCGGCCAGCGTCACGTTCAGCCACCGGTGCAGGCTGTCTTCGGCATGACCGACCAGCACGTCGGCCATCCGGCGGATGTCACCGGTCGTCCGGTTCAGTTGCTCGTTCAGATAGCCCCGGCCGATCTCGATCCCGGCCCAGCCCGCCGCACCGACGAGCAGCGCCGACACCCCGAGGCTGGTGAGCGCACGGCCCCGGCCGCGGGCGGCGGCGAGGGTGATCAGCGCGAACACCACGCAGCCCAGTGCGGCGCCGAGGCTGACCCACGGGCCCCACACCGCCGCGCGATGCAACTCGCCCTGGTGCACCGGCCCGGAGACGGTCACCGGCACCCGCAACGTGTCGGGCACCTGCACGTGGTAGGAGTTCAGCAATTGCCGAATCGACGTCTCCCGCAGCATCGGGGCCACGTCGACCGTCCATCGCTCGCCGCCGGACGACGGGGCGGTGAACAGCCAGGCATGCGCGGCGCGGTTCGTCTCGGCGAACAGCGGCGGGAACGATGGGCCGGCCGTGAACGCGGCGGCAACGTCGTGCACCGTCGCACTGTCAACCTGGAATCTGTGTTCGTTGATCAGCGCCGCCGCCCGAGTGGTGAGTTCGGATGCCATCGCCGCCTGCAGCGCCGGGTCGCGGGCGGCCCGCTCGGCCAGCCGCGCGTAGCCGTCCTCGTCCACGATGTCGGCCTGCGCCCAGCCCGCCGGTACCGCCACCGCCAGCGCCAGGGTGGCCAGCAGCCAGCACAACGCCTTGACGAGCCCGGCCAGCAATCGCACGACTGACTCCTACTGCTGCATGCCCCGCAGGTAGGCGGCCTGGCCCAGATGTTGTGCGCAGTCGTCGATGATGCTGACCAGCCGAGCGCTGGCGGTCACCGGCGGATCCCAGTTGGTGTCGACGACACGGGCGAGTTCGTCGGCGGTCACCGTCGCCACGTACTCGAGCGTCAGCCGATGCACGGCGCGGTAGTAGCCGGCCAGCAGATCGGCCGGTGCGCGCACCTTGGCCACGTCCTGCGCGCTGTGCCCGTAACCGGTGTCATTGCGCGGCAAGTCCAGCCCGAACCGGTCCACCCAGTCGGTCCACGCCTGCTCAACGCCGGCGACGTGCGCCAGCTGGATGTCCTGGACGCGGGCACTGTGCCAGATCAGCCACGCGATGCTGTTCGCTTCGGGCGTCGGCCGGTAATCGGCGACCTCGTCGGTCAGGCCGTCGGTGAGCTCGTCGACGTGTTCGATCAGCCGGGTAAACGCGTCCCGGAGCAGTTCCCGGGCCGCTTCGTCGCTTGCTGCCATGGCGGCGACGCTACCCTGTCGCGCCGTGCCGGACGGCTTCGACGTTGTTGCCGTGCGGATCACGCACGAACGCACCGAAGTAGCCGGGGTGGAATGCGACGTGGACTTCCCGTTGGGGCCCGTGGCGGAGCCGTCGGCGATTCTGGCACCACCCGCCGAACGGGTCGTAGATTGTTTAGATGACCTACGACCTTCTCCTCCGCAACGGCACCATCGTCGACGGGTCGGGGGGGTGAGCCGTTCGTCGGTGATGTCGCGGTGCGGGACGGCGTGATCGCCGCGGTCGGCCCGCCGGAGGGGGCCACGGCGGCGCGGGTGATCGATGCGACGGGGCTGCTGGTCACGCCGGGCTTCGTCGACCTGCACACCCACTACGACGGCCAGGCCATCTGGTCGGACCGGCTGACGCCGTCCTCGGCGCACGGGGTGACCACGGTGGTGATGGGCAACTGCGGCGTCGGGTTCGCGCCGTGCCGCCAGGAGGACCACGACGTGCTGGTCGACGTGATGGCCGGTGTCGAGGACATCCCCGGGGTGGTGATGACCGACGGCCTGCCCTGGACCTGGGAGACCTTCCCCCGAATACCTGGACGCCCTGGAGTCGCGACGGCGGGACATCGACGTCGCGGCCTACCTGCCGCACTCTCCGCTGCGGGTGTATGTGATGGGCCAGCGCGGCGCCGACCGCGAACCCGCCACCGAAGAGGATCTGGCCCGGATGCGCGCGCTGGCCAAGCAGGCCGTCGAGGCCGGGGCGCTGGGTTTCGCGTCGTCGCGGCTGATGATCCATAAAACCGAAAGCGGCGCTCCGATTCCGAGTTACGAAGCGGGACGCGAGGAGATCGAGGCGATCGCCCGCGGCGTCGTCGACGGCGGCGGCGGGCTGCTGCAGTTCGTGCCCGACATCCCGACCAGGGGTTATCAGCACGTCCTGCAGACGGTCTTCGACGTCGCCGAAGACGTCGGCCTGCCGCTGACCTTCACCCTGGTGATCGCCAGCACGGGCGAACCCACCTGGCCCGAGGCGATCACCATGATCGAGAAGGCCAACAGCGCCGCGGGCGAACTCCGCGTCACCGCACAGCTGCTGCCGCGTCCCATCGGGTTGATCATCGGGCTGCAGCTGTCGGCCAACCCGTTCGTGCTCTACCCGAGCTACCGCGAGATCGCGCACCTGCCGTTGGCCGAACGCGTCGCCGAAATGCGCAAGCCGGAAGTGCGCGCCCGCATCCTGGCCGACAAGCCCGGCGCGGGTCACCCGATCCTGTACGCCGCCCAGATGTGGGACTGGATCTTCCCGCTGGACGACAATCCCAGCTACGAACCGGACATGTCGACAAGCATCGGGGCCCGGGCGCGGGCCCGCGGGGTGGAGCCCATCGAGGAGGCCTACGACCGGATGCTCGACGAGGACGGCCGGGCCATGCTGCTGGTCGCAACCAGCAACCTGCAGAACAACTCGCTGGACACCGTGGGCGAACTGCTGCACCGCGACGACGTGGTGCTCGGGCTCGGCGACGGCGGCGCGCACTACGGCATGATCTGCGACGCCAGCTACTCCACGTACTTCCTGGCGCACTGGGCGCGCGATCGCGCGACGGGCCGCTTCAGTGTGCCCGAAGCGGTCCGCGAACTGACGTCGGTGCCGGCGCGCATCGCCGGCCTGGCCGACCGCGGCCGCATCGCCGTCGGCTACAAAGCCGACCTCAACGTCATCGACCACGCGAGGCTGCGGCTGCACAAACCGACCATCACCTACGACCTGCCCGCCGGTGGACGCCGGCTGGACCAGACGGCGCAGGGGTACGTCGCTACGGTGGTTTCCGGCGAGGTGATCGCCGAGAACGGAGTGCCCACTTCGGCCCGCCCCGGCAAACTGGTACGCGGGCGACAAGCGGCGCCCGTCCCGGCCTGACACCTTGCTGTCAAGCGACTGAGAATTGGGCCTACCGGTTAGTCGATATGCCCACGGCAAAAGTATGTGGCGGGTAAGTTTGGGTGGTGACAAGCCCGCATTTCGCGTGGTTGCCGCCTGAGATCAACTCGGCATTGATGTTCGCCGGTCCCGGCGCGGGACCGTTGCTGGCGGCTGCCTCGGCGTGGGGCGGATTGGCCGAAGATCTGGCGTCCTCGGTGGCCTCGTTCACCGCTGTCACACAAGAGCTGACCACCTCATCGTGGCTGGGCCCGTCGGCCGCGGCGATGATGGAAGTCGCGACGCAGTACATGGCATGGCTCAGCGCTGCCGCGGTTCAAGCCGACCAGGCCGCGGCGCAGGCCACCGCGACGGCGGCGGCGTTCGAGGCGGCGGTGGCGGCCACCGTGCAGCCGGCGGTGGTGGCCGCCAACCGCGGCTTGGTGCAGATGCTGGCGTCCACCAACTTCTTCGGCATGAACTGGCCCGCGATCATGGACACCGAATCCGCCTACGAACAGATGTGGGCCGCCGACGTCGCCGCCATGGCTAACTATCACTTCGACGCGTCGATGGCCGCCTCGCAGCTGGCGCCGTGGCAGCAGGTGCTGCGCAACCTCGGCATCGACATCGGCAAGAACGGCATCAACTTCGGCTTCGGCAACAGCGGCTTCGGCAATATCGGCAACAACAACGCCGGCAACTACAACGTCGGCGGCGGCAACAGCGGTAGCGGCAACATCGGCGTCGGCAACACCGGCAGCTACAACTTCGGCATCGGCAACACCGGCAACAGCAACATCGGTTTCGGCAACTTCGGCAGCAACAACCTCGGCTTCGCCAACACCGGCAGCATGAACTTCGGGTTCGGGCTGACCGGTGACCACGACGTCGGCTTCGGTGGCTTCAACTCGGGCAGCGGCAACGTCGGGTTCGGCAACTCGGGCACCGGGAACACCGGTTTCTTCAACTCTGGGGTCGACAACGCCGGCATCGGTAACTCAGGAGTCTTCAACGCCGGCGTCGGCAACTCCGGAAGCGCCACCACCGGCTTCGCCGGCGGTCTCACCCCGTGGGCGTCGGGCATGTACAACGGCGTGCCGGGCGGTGCCGAAGCCGTGTTGACGAACACCGCGCACTACGCGACCGGCGGCCTGGGAACGGCAGCATTGGGTTCGGGCCTGCTGGGTTCGGCGCTGGCCGGTACCGGCGGCTTGCATACCGGTCTGGCGAGCGCACTGAGCTCCGGAATCGGCGCCGCGCCGGTCGTCGCCGCGGCCCCTGCCCCGGCCGCCCCGCTGGACTCCGCCGGCCCAAGCCCGGTGTCGGCCAACCCGACCAGCAGCGCGGCCGCCAATTCGGGTCTGCGGGCCAGCGCCAGCAACGTGACCGGCTTCTACAGCCCGCCCACCGACCCGACCGCGCGGCCGGGCACACCAAGCATCCCGAAGTCGAACTTCTACCCCGAGATCGACCGCGACACCGCCGGCGCGAACCGGGTCATCAAGTTCCCGGTGCGGTCGGAGTAGTAAGGGTCCATGACCCGTAAGACCGCGAAGAAGGTCGACTTCGACCGACTGGCCGCCGCGCTGTCGGACTATCCGTTCGCCTATCTGATCACCGTCGACGACGACTATCGGGCGCACACCGTGACGGTCGAACCCGTGCTGCGCGACCGAACCGTCCTGGACGTCGGGCTGATCGGCGGCGGCACCCGCACCAACCTGGCCCGCCGCGGCGGGGTCACGCTGCTCTGGCCGCCGTCCGAGCCGGGCGGATACTCGTTGATCGTCGACGGCCGCGCCCAGCTCAGCGAGGCCGGCGCCGGCGCGGTGCGCTGCGAAGTCACGCCCACCCGAGCCCTGCTGCACCGCAACGCCGACCACCCGTCCGCGGCCAAGGGCTGCCTGCACGACTGCGTCGTGTTCAGCCTGCCGGTCACGTGAGCCGCGTCGAACCACTCGCTCCGCCGTGGAGCGAGGACGACGCCGCCGGTATCAACAGCTGGGGGCATCCGGACCGCAGCTATGAGCCGCTGCTGCTGGTGCGCTGCCTGCAGCGCCATCCGGCGCTGGCCGCCCGGCTGCGCAAGCTCGGGGAGGCGCTGTACGTGGCAGCGCTGCTGCCGCCGCGCACCCGCACCATCGCGATCCTGCGCATTTGTGCGTTGCTGGGTTGCCGGTACGAGTGGGGTGGACAAGCCGCGTTCTGGGGTCCGATCGCCGGCGTCAGTGACACCGAGTGCGACGCCCTGGTCACCGGCGGCGCCGTGCGCTGGAGTGCCGACGAGCGGACGCTGATCGAGGCAGTCGACGAACTGGAGCGCACCGGCTCCTGGACGGACGCCACCTGGGTGGCGCTGGGCGGTTTCCTGTCCGACGAGCAACGGATCGAGTTGCTGACCGCGGTCGGCTGGTACCGCACCATCTGCACCCTGTGCAACGCCCTGGCGCTGCCGGTGGAGGGCTGGATGCGGCGCTGGCCGGGCTAGGCCGAGCGGTCCCGTTTCAGGCCGGGGTGCTGGCTGTTCAGCAACGGCAACAACAGTCGCCGGGGCATGAACTGGAACAGCCTTGTGCTGAGCCGGCTGGGCAGTCCGGGGATGACCGTTCCGCGGTCGCCGTCGAGGGCGTCGACGCCGGTCCGCGCCACGTCCCGGGACGGCATCCACATGAACTTGGGGAAGGCGTCGGCGAAGGTGCGTTCGTCCATGCCCGCCCGCACCAGGAACTCGGTGCGCACCGGCCCGGGGCACAGCAGCGCGACGGTGACACCGGTGCCGGCCAATTCGCCGCGCAGGCCCTCGGTATAGGTATGCACGAACGCCTTGGTGGCCGAGTAGCACACCTGACCGGGGAAGGGGTGAAAGCCGGCGGTGGACCCGACATTGAGGATCGCTCCGCGGCCGCGCGGCACCATCTGCTGGACGGCGCGGGTGGTGAGGTCGACGAGGGCCTCGACGTTGAGCCGGACCTGAGCGGTCTCCTTGTCGACGTCGGTTTTCGCCACCGCCCCAATGGTGCCGATGCCGGCGTTGTTGACCAGGATGTCGACGGTCAGGCCGCGCCCGCCGATCTCGTCGAACAGGCCGGCGCGGGCGTGCGGGTCTGCGATGTCGCAGGCTGCCACCTCGACGTTGCCGCCGCGGGCGGCGAGTTCCTCGGCGAGTGCCCGCAGCTTGTCCTCGCGACGGGCGACGAGCGTGACGCCGTGGCCGCGGCCGGCGAGCTCACGTGCGATGTCGGCGCCGATGCCTGATGATGCGCCCGTGACGACGGCGGTGCTGCTTGGTGTCGGAGTCGGAAGTGCCACACTGCGAACCTACAAGGCCGACGAAAAAACCCGGCCCCCTCGTGAGGGACCGGGCTTTTTCGCTGCGGTGGACTTGCTTTAGAAGTCCATCCCGCCCATGCCGCCGGTCGGGTCGCCGACGGGAGCGGCGGCCTTCTCCGGCTTGTCTGCGACGACGGCCTCGGTGGTCAGGAACAGCCCGGCGATGGACGCCGCGTTCTGCAGCGCCGAGCGGGTCACCTTGACCGGGTCGGCAACGCCGGCCTTGAGCAGGTCCTCGTACTCACCGGTGGCGGCGTTCAGGCCGGTCCCGGCGGGCGAGTTGCGAACCTTCTCGGCCACCACACCGGGCTCGAGCCCGGAGTTGAAGGCGATCTGCTTCAGCGGAGCCTCGAGCGCCACGCGCACGATGTTGGCACCGGTGGCCTCGTCGCCCTTGAGGCCGAGGTCCTCGAGCGCCGGAGCCGACTGCAGCAGGGCCACGCCACCACCGGCGACGATGCCCTCCTCGACGGCGGCCTTCGCGTTGCGGACGGCGTCCTCGATGCGGTGCTTGCGCTCCTTGAGCTCCACCTCGGTGGCGGCTCCGGCCTTGATCACCGCAACACCGCCGGCCAGCTTGGCCAGGCGCTCCTGCAGCTTCTCGCGGTCGTAGTCGGAGTCGCTGTTCTCGATCTCGGCGCGGATCTGGGCCACCCGGCCGGCGATGGCGTCGGAGTCGCCGGCGCCCTCGACGATGGTGGTCTCGTCCTTGGTGATGACGACCTTGCGGGCCTTGCCGAGCAGCGAGATGTCGGCGTTCTCCAGCGAGAGACCGACCTCCTCGCTGATGACCTGACCACCGGTGAGGATGGCCATGTCCTGCAGCATCGCCTTGCGGCGGTCACCGAAGCCCGGGGCCTTGACGGCGACGGACTTGAAGGTGCCGCGGATCTTGTTGACGACCAGGGTGCTCAACGCCTCGCCCTCGACGTCCTCGGCGATGATCAGCAGCGGCTTGCCGCCCTGGATGACCTTCTCCAGCAGCGGGAGCAGGTCCTTGACGGTCGACACCTTGGAGCTGACCAGCAGGATGTAGGGGTCCTCCAGGACCGCTTCCTGACGCTCGGCGTCGGTGACGAAGTAGCCCGAGATGTAACCCTTGTCGAACCGCATGCCCTCGGTGAGCTCGAGCTGCAGGCCGAAGGTGTTGGACTCCTCGACGGTGATGACGCCCTCGTTGCCGACCTTGTCCATCGCCTCGGCGATCAGGTCGCCGATCGACTGGTCGCCCGCCGAGATGCCCGCGGTGGCCGCGATCTGCTCTTTGGTCTCGACGTCCTTGGCCGAGGCCAGCAGGGTCTGGGTCACCTTCTCGACGGCCTTCTCGATGCCGCGCTTGAGACCCAGCGGGTTGGCGCCGGCAGCAACGTTGCGCAGGCCCTCCTTGACCAGTGCCTGCGCCAGCACGGTGGCCGTGGTGGTGCCGTCACCGGCGACGTCGTCGGTCTTCTTGGCGACTTCCTTGACCAGCTCGGCGCCGATCTTCTCGTAGGGGTCCTCCAGCTCGATCTCCTTGGCGATGGACACACCATCGTTGGTGATCGTGGGGGCGCCCCACTTCTTCTCCAGTACGACGTTGCGACCCTTGGGTCCCAGCGTCACCTTTACCGCGTCGGCGAGGGCGTTGAGGCCCCGCTCGAGACCGCGACGGGCCTCTTCGTCGTACGCAATTGTCTTGGCCATTGCGAAGTGATTCCTCCGGATTGGGAATGAGAGGGGTTACCGGGTGACGACAACCCCGTTACTTACGCTGGCCGGGCGCAGTGCCCGCGACGGACGACCCAAGCGGCTTTGCGCTGGACCTCACCGTCCCGACCTAGCACTCGCCGGTCGCGAGTGCCAACGTCATTCTTAGCACTCGCCTATGCCGAGTGCAAGATCGCCCACCGCCGTTCGCCCAGGGCTGAGCTATGTTCGGGCCATGGGCTCCCGCGAGAACGGCCGCAACTGGACGGCCGCCGACATCCCCGACCAGCACGGCCGCACCGTCATCATCACCGGCGCCAACACCGGCCTGGGCTATCACACCGCTGCTGAGCTGGCCTTTCATGGCGCGCAGGTGGTGCTCGCGGTGCGCAACCAGGAGAAGGGCAACGCCGCGCTGGCCAAGATCCGGGCCGCTAAGCCCGACGCCGACCTGAGGCTGCAGGAACTGGACCTCAGCTCGCTGGAATCGGTCCGCCGGGCCGCCGACGCGCTCCGGGGCAGCCACCCCCGCATCGACCTGCTGATCAACAACGCCGGGGTGATGTGGACGCCCAAGGAACTCACCGAGGACGGTTTCGAGCTGCAGTTCGGCACCAACCACCTCGGTCATTTCGCCCTCACCGGGTTGTTGCTCGATCACCTGCTCGGGGTCCGTGGATCCCGGGTGGTGACCGTCAGCAGCCTCGGCCACCGGTTGCGCGCCGCGATCCACTTCGACGACCTGCAGTGGGAACACAGCTACAGCCGGATCGGCGCCTACGGGCAGTCGAAGCTGGCCAATCTGCTGTTCACCTACGAATTGCAGCGGCGACTGGAAGCGGCGGGCAAGGCGCGCGAGGTGTCCACCATCGCCGTCGCCGCCCACCCCGGTGGCTCCAGTACGGAGTTGGCCCGCAACATCCCGCGGCTGCTGCGGCCGCTCAACGCGCTCGGGCCGCTGCTGTTCCAGAGCGCACAAATGGGTGCCCTGCCGACGCTGCGGGCCGCCACCGATCCGGGCGTGCAGGGCGGCCAGTACTACGGCCCCGACGGTTTCGCCGAGCAGCGCGGCCACCCCAAGCTGGTCCAGTCCAGCGCCCAGTCGCACGACCAAGACCTGCAGCGACGGTTGTGGGCGGTCTCCGAAGAGCTCACCGGCGTCAGCTTCCCGGTCTGACATGCGCTCGGTCGCCGAACACCAGCGCATCGTCGCCGAACTGATCCGGGCCAGGCCCGGCGCGACGGTCCCGCTCGCCGAAACGCTGGGCCTGGTGCTGGGCGCCGATGTCGTCGCCCCGCTGTCGCTGCCGGTTTTCGACAACTCCGCGATGGACGGATACGCCGTGTACGCCGACGACACCGCCGCCGCCACTACCGAGCAGCCGGTGGTGCTGCCGGTCACCGAGGACATCCCGGCCGGGCGCACCGATTCGTTGACGCTGCGGCCCGGCACCGCGCACCGGATCATGACCGGGGCCCCGTTGCCGGCGGGCGCGACGGGCATCGTGCCGGTCGAGGCCACCGACGGCGGCGTCGACTCGGTCGCGATCCACCAGCCCGCCGCCCCCGGCCGGCACATCCGCCGCGCCGGGGAGGACGTCGCGGCCGGCACCACCGTGCTGAACGCGGGCGCGGTGCTGACGCCGGCCGCGCTCGGCCTGGTGGCGGCGCTGGGCCTGGCCGAGCTGACGGTGACTCCGCGGCAGCGGGTGCTGGTGATTTCGACCGGGTCGGAGCTGGTGGCGCCGGGCACCGAACTGCAACCCGGGCAGATCTACGAGTCCAACGCGGTGATGCTGGCTGCCGCGCTGCGCGAGGCCGGCACGCAGGTGCTTGCGACCCAGACCGCCGGCGACGACATCGCACAGTTCAATGCGGTGCTGGACCGCTACGCCGGTGATGCCGACCTGATCATCACCAGCGGCGGCGTCAGCGCCGGTGCCTATGAGGTGGTCAAGGACGCGTTCGGCCGAGCCGGCGATGCGGGTGTCGAATTCGTCAAGGTGGCGATGCAGCCGGGTATGCCGCAAGGTGTCGGCACGGTGGCCGGCACCACGATCGTGACGTTGCCCGGCAATCCAGTGAGCGCGCTGGTGTCCTTCGAGGTGTTCATCCGGCCCGCGCTGCGCGCGGCGATGGGCTTGCCGCACCCGCACCGGCCCCTGCGCACCGCGGTGCTCACCGAGCCGGTGACCTCTCCGCGGGGCAAGCGGCAATTCCGTCGGGCCGTCCTCGACGAGGGGCGCGTCACCAGCTACGGCCCCCCGGCGTCGCACCATCTGCGCTGGCTGGCGTCGGCCAATGGGCTACTCGACATTCCCGAGGATGTCGTGGAGGTGCCCGCCGGAACCGAGCTGCAGGTGTGGGACCTGAGTTAAGACCGGTGGAACTCGTCGGCCGCGTCGAACGCCGTGCCGAATCGGATCGCAATCGCGGTGACTGCAAGCACCACCGGGATGACGACCAGCGCCGCCGACAGTCCGGCCCACTGGGCGAGGTGGCCGATCAGCGGCGGGCCGAGCAGATAACCCACCCAGCCGGTCGCGGCCACGATCGCGATCGCCGATCCCCCACCGCCGGCCCCGTACGCGGCGCTGAATGCCGTCGGCACCAGCAGCGCCACCCCAACCCGCAGGCCGGCGAACCCGATCACACCCAGCACCGGGTTGGCCGTCGCGAGCGTCACGCCCATTGCGACGACGGCGATCAGCGCCAGCGCGGGCAGCAACCGGCGGGCCGGCACCCGCGCATGCAGCCGCAGCGCGCCGAACCGGACCGCGACCATCGCCAGGGTGTAGGCCGCATAGCTCAGCGCCGACAGACCCGGCCCAGCACCGATGACGTCGTGCACGTAGTTGGCCGACCAGTCGGTGGCAGCGCCCTCGCAGAGAAAGGAGGCGAAGGCCACCGCGGCCAGGATCGCGACGGTCGGGGTGATCCGGGCGCGGCCACGCGCCTCCGGCGACGCAGCGACCGCCTCCCCCGCGACCAGGTGCCGGGTGAGTGGTCGCACCACCACCAGGACCAGTACCCCGAGGAACACCAGTTGCGGCTCCAGCCCAATGCCCGCCGTCACGCATGCGGCGCCGATCAACGCGCCCAGCAGGGCGCCGACGCTCCACATACCGTGGAAGCGGGCCATGATCGGGGAGCCCGCGAGGCGCTCCACGGTGCCTGCCGAGGTGTTCATCGCGACGTCCAGACCGCCCTGGAAGGCGCCCCACAGCGCCAGCGACGCGAACAACCACAGACCCGAGGTGGCCAGGCCGACCGTCATCGCCGCCAGGGCGTAGCCGGCGACCAGCACCGGCACCAACCGGCGGCTGCCCCAGCGTGGCAACGCCCAGTGGCAACACACTGTGGCCGCAACCGAGCCCAGCGGAGCCCCGAACAGCGCGGTTCCCAGCTGCCCGTCGTCGAGCCCCAGATCGCCTTTCACCTGCGGAATATGCGCGGCCCACGACGAAAACACCACAGCGTGGGCGAGGAACGCTGCAGTGACGGCCACCTTGGCGCGGCGAAGCTCCGGCGAGCGCGGATGTTGTGTGGAATTCAGATCGGACCCCTCCGGCGAGCCTAGCGTCTTCCGTAAGATGACCCGCGTGGCAAAACGCCCTGGCTCCACCGAAGGACCGGCGCACCTGATCGAACTCGTGCGCTCCACCGTTCCCCCGCTGCACCCGGCCGGCCTGCCGTTCGTCGCGGCCGGTCTGGCGGTGGCGGCAGCGGGGTACCGGCACCGCTGGGTGCGCCGCACGGGGCTGCTGGCGGCGGGCGCGTGCGCGGGATTCTTCCGGCACCCAGCGCGGGTGTCACCCAGCGCGGCCGGCGCGGTCGTCGCACCCGCGGACGGCACGATCTGCGTGATCGACACCGCGGTCCCGCCCGCCGAGCTCAGCATGGGCACCACACCGCTGCCCCGGGTCAGCATCTTCCTGTCCATCTTCGACGTGCACGTACAACGCGCCCCGGTCGGTGGCGAGGTGGTCGCCGTCCAGCACCGGCCCGGCGCCTTCCTGTCCGCCGACCTGCCCGAGGCCAGCGAGGCCAACGAACGCACCAGCGTGCGGATCCGCACCGCCACCGGAGCCGAAGTGGTCGCCGTGCAGATCGCCGGTCTGGTGGCACGCCGCATCGTGTGCAACGCCCACGTCGGCGACAAACTCGCCATCGGCCAGACCTACGGACTGATCCGGTTCGGCTCCCGGCTGGACACCTACCTGCCGCCGGGAACGCAACCACTGGCCGAGGTCGGCCAGCGCGCCGTCGGCGGCGAGACCGTACTGGCCCAGCTGTCATGATCAACAAGCCGCCGCGCCGGCGAACCGTCGACCTGCATCTGCTGCCCAGCGCCATGACCGTGCTGTCCATCTGCGCGGGCCTGACCTCGATCAAATTCGCCCTCGACCACAAGCCGATACCGGCGATGGCGTTGATCGCGGTCGCCGCGATCCTGGACGCCCTGGACGGGCGGGTGGCCCGCATCCTGGACGCTCAGTCCCGCATGGGCGCCGAGATCGACTCGCTGGCCGACGCGGTGAACTTCGGAGTGGCGCCGGCGCTGGTGGTCTACGTGACGCTGCTGTCGAAGTTTCCGGTCGGCTGGCCGGTGGTGCTGCTGTACGCGGTGTGCGTGGTGCTGCGACTGGCGCGCTACAACGCGCAGTTGGACGACGGAACCATGCCCCCGTACGCGAAGGAATACTTCGTCGGCATGCCGGCACCGGCCGGGGCGGTGTCCATGATCGGCACCATCGGCCTCAAACTGCAGTTCGGCGAGGGCTGGTGGACATCGGTCTGGGCGCTGTCGCTGTGGATAGCGGGAACCTCGCTGCTGATGGTCAGCGCGCTGCCGATGAAGAAGTTCCACACCCTGGCGGTGCCGCCTAATTGGGCCGCCCCGTTGCTGGCTGTGCTGGCGCTGGCCGCGGCCGCCGCGGTCGTCTACCCCTACATCCTGATCTGGGTGATCATCATCTCCTACGTCTGCCACATCCCGTTTGCGATGCGCAGCAAGCGCTGGCTGGCCAAGCACCCCGAGGCGTGGGACGACAACAACAAGGAACGACGCGCCGCCCGGCGCGCGACCCGACGGGCACAGCCGAACCGGCACTCGGTGGCACGGCTCGGCCTGCGCAAGCCCGGCGGGCGGCCGTGAGTTGGCTCAGCAACTCACCCTCACCGCGCGACTGAACACCTCGGCGGTCGATTCGCGCCGCGGTGTGGTGCGCCTGCACCCCAGCGCCATCGCCGCCCTGGGCATCCGGGAATGGGATGCGGTGTCGCTCACCGGTTCTCGGACCACCGCCGCGGTGGCTGGCATGGCGACCGTGGACATCCCAGTGCTGACGGTGCTGCTCGACGACGTCACGCTGTCCAACGCCGGTCTGCGCGAGGGCACCGAGGTGCTGGTCAGCGCGGTCACCGTGTACGGCGCCCGAACGGTGACGCTGAGCGGCTCGACCCTGGCCACCCGATCGCTGTCGCCGGCCACGCTGCGCCAGGCGTTGCTGGGCAAGGTGATGACGGTCGGCGATGCGGTGTCGCTGCTGCCGCGTGACCTGGGGCCGGGCACTTCGACGTCGGACGCCACCCGCGCGCTGGCTTCCTCGGTCGGAATCAGCTGGACCTCCGAGTTGCTGACGGTGACCGGGGTCGACCCGGACGGGCCGGTCAGTGTGCAGCCGAACACGCTGGTCGGCTGGGGCCCGGGGATTCCGGACTCGGTACGCATCATCCCGCCCGTCGACGTCTCCACCCCGGAGATGCAGGTCGAGGAACTTAAGGGCACTCAACCGCAGGCCGCCAAGCTCACCGAATGGCTCAAACTCGCCCTCGACGAGCCGCACCTGCTCAAGAGCCTTGGCGCCGGCACCAACCTGGGTGTGCTGGTGTCGGGTCCGGCCGGGGTCGGCAAGGTGACGCTGGTGCGGGCGGTGTGCGCCGGTCGCAGGCTGGTGCAACTGGACGGTCCGGCCACCGGCGCGCTGGCGGCCGACGACCGCCTCAAGTCGGTGGCGGCGGCGGTGGCGGACGTGCGTGGTGCCGGTGCGCAGGGCGGCGCGGTGCTGCTGATCACCGATGTCGACGCGCTGTTGCCGGAGATCGCCGAGCCGGTGGCCGCGCTGATCCTCACCGAGCTGCGCAAGGCGGTGGCCAGTGACGGCGTGGCGCTGATCGCCACCACGGCGCGTCCCGATCAGATCGATGCGCGGCTGCGCTCCCCGGAGTTGTGCGACCGCGAGCTGACGCTGCCGCTGCCCGATGCGGCGACCCGCAAGGCGCTGCTGGAGGCGCTGCTGCGCAACGTGCCCACCGGCGACCTCGACCTCGACGAAATCGCTTCCCGGACACCGGGTTTCGTTGTCGCCGACCTGGCCGCGCTGATGCGCGAGGCGGCGCTGCGGGCCGCGTCGCGGGCCAGCGCCGACGGTCGGGCTCCCACCCTGAACCAGGAGGACCTTCTCGGCGCGCTTACCGTCATCCGGCCGCTGTCCCGCTCGGGCAGCGAAGAGATCAGCGTCGGCAGCGTCACACTCGCCGACGTCGGCGACATGGCTGAGGCCAAGCAGGCTCTCACCGAGTCGGTGCTGTGGCCGTTGCAGCACCCCGACACGTTCGCGCGGCTGGGTGTGGATCCGCCGCGCGGGTGTTGCTCTACGGCCCACCCGGCTGCGGCAAGACGTTCGTGGTCCGCGCGCTGGCCAGCACCGGGCAGTTGAGCGTGCATGCCGTCAAGGGCTCCGAGTTGATGGACAAGTGGGTGGGGTCCTCGGAGAAGGCCGTCCGCGAATTGTTCCGGCGGGCACGCGATTCCGCGCCGTCGCTGGTGTTCCTCGACGAGGTGGACGCGCTGGCGCCGCGGCGCGGCCAGAGCTTCGACTCGGGCGTTACCGACCGCGTGGTGGCCGCGCTGCTGACCGAACTGGACGGCATCGACCCGCTGCGCGACGTCGTCGTGTTGGGTGCCACCAACCGTCCGGACCTCATCGACCCGGCGCTGCTGCGCCCCGGCCGGCTGGAGCGGTTGGTGTTCGTCGAACCGCCCGACACGCAGGCCCGACGCGAAATCCTGCGCACCGCAGGCAAATCCATCCCCCTGAGCGATGACGTCGATCTGGATCAGGTGGCCGCGGGCCTGGACGGCTACAGCGCCGCGGACTGCGTGGCCCTGTTGCGCGAAGCGGCGCTGACCGCGATGCGCCGCTCCATCGATGCCTCCGACGTCACCGCGGCCGATCTGGCCGCGGCCCGCGAGAAGGTGCGCCCCTCACTGGATCCGCTGCAGCTGGAATCGTTGCGCGCGTTCGCCAACGACTCGCGTGGTTAATCGGACAGCTGGAACTCGACCATCGCGGTCACCGAATCCACGGCTTCCAGCAGGGCGGCCAACCGATCGGCGGCCGACGGTGCGGCCAGCACGGCATAGCGGTCCGCCGGACCCATCGGTACGCGAGCGGCCAACGCGTACAACATGTTCGACTTGTCGTCGGGATCGCGCGGATAATCGAACAGCACGTCGCGGTCCGGCAGCTCGATTCCGCGCACCGCGGCGATCCGCTCGTACAGCGCCAGCACCCGGTCCTCGACGTCGCGGAACTGTGCGGCGGTCACCGGCAGCCCCGGTTCGTCGGGCCAGACCTGCACGCGGGCCCGCGGGAACGGGTCGTCGGGCAGCCATTCCCGCACCCGGATCCGCTCGCCGATCCGGCAGCGCAGCGCGAATTGGCCCGAGCCGCCGTCCACGTACTCGGTGATGGTGGCCAGCGTCCCGACGTCGCTGCGCGCGTCGCCGCCGCCGACTTCGCGGCCACGCGAGATCAGCACCACGCCGAAGCGGGGCCGCTCGCTTTCCATGCAGTGGCGCACCAGCGCGGTGTAGCGGGGCTCGAAGATGCGCAGCGGCAGCGTCTCGTCGGGCAGCAACGCCGACTCGAGCGGGAACATCGGCAGCTCGACTGTGTCACGGTTCACGGACGTACACCCCCTGCGACCACTATGCAGCAACGAAGTGGCCACGGCAGCGACATCCTGCTCAAACCTCCAGTTCGGCGACCAACGCGTCGACCACCGCGCGCAGGTCGCCGTCGTGCTCTTCGGCCACCCGGCGCTGCCGTTGGTAGGAAGCACCCAGGCGCGGGATGTCGGCGACGGCGGCCAGTTCGTCGGTGCAGTGCAATGCGCGGGCGACCGGTTCGAGCCGGTTGAGCACGTCGTCGAGATCCTCGGTGACCAACCGCTCGTTGCTGTCGGCGTCCAGGATGATCACCGCGTCCAAGCCGTAGCGGGCCGCCCGCCATTTGTTCTCCTGGACGTGCCACGGGGGCATGGTCGGCAACGACTCGTCGGCTTCCAGCCGGCGGTCCAGGTCGACGATCAGGCAATGCGTCAGCGCCACCAGGGCGCCCAGCTCGCGCAGATTGGACACGCCGTCGCAGATGCGCACCTCGATGGTGCCCAGGTGCGGGGAAGGCCGGATGTCCCAACGGACTTCGTCGACGTGGTCGATGATGCCGGTTTTCTTCTGGTCGTAGACGAATCCTTCGAATTCCGACCATTTCTGGAACTGGAACGGCAATCCGGCGGTGGGTAGTTGCTGAAACATCATGGCCCGGTTGCTCGCGTATCCGGTGTCCACGCCGGCCCACCAGGGCGACGACGCCGACAGCGCGAGCAGGTGGGGATATTGGTTGAGCAACGACGTCATGATCGGCATCACCTTGTTGGGCGAGGAGATCCCGACGTGCACGTGCACACCCCAGATCAGCATCTGCCGGCCCCACCACTGAGTGCGTTTGATCAGCTCGGCGTAGCGCGGCGCGTCGGTGAGTTTCTGGCTGGACCACTGCGCGAAGGGATGGGTGCCGGCGCAGAACAGCTCCATGCCCCGGTCGCGGACGATGCGTCGAGCCGGGGCCAGGGTGTCGCGCAGATCCTGCATCGCCTCAGCCGCGTTCACGCAGATCCCGCTGACGATCTCGACGGTGTTGCGCAGCAATTCCTTGTGCACGCGGGGGTTTTCACCGATTTCGGCGATCACCGCGGTCGCTTCGTTGCTCAGGTCGCGGGTCTGCGCGTCGACCAGCGCGAACTCCCATTCCACGCCCACGGTGGGCCGCGCCGAGCGGGCGAAGTCGATGCGACTGGCGGCCCGGCTGGGTGGCAGGCTGGCCGGGCCGTTACCCGGACCCGATGACACCGCAGGCCACCCGCTTGCCGGCGTCACCGGTTGTCATCGTGGTCTCGTCCGGGCCGGGCACGCCGTTGACCTGGTAGCGGTCCGGGATGTTCATGAAGTTGTCCGGGCCTTCGTGGATGATGATCGCAGTCTTGGCGCCCGAGATCAGGTCGTCCATGGTGAAGCCGTCCGTGGTGGTGACCAGCATCGCCGCGCCGTTCTTGCGGACCTGCAGCGAGGTCAGGTCCCCGCTGGAGTGGCCGCTGGACCCGGGAGCCTGGAAATGCCCACCGGCGGAAAGGAAGTCACCCGTCGGACCGCCGTTGGGGGCCACCGAATTGGGCTCACACTTGCCGACTTTGTGGATGTGCATGCCGTGGAAGCCGGGGGCGAGCCCGCTGCCGCTGTTGGCGGTGACCGTCACGGTGGCGTAGCCGTTGGCGAACTCGAATTTGGCCGTCGCGACCTCGTTGCCGCCGGGGCCTTTCAGCACGGTGGTCAGCGTCTGCCCGGCCGGGGGCGCCTCCTGGGTGCTGGGCGCCGCCTCGGCGTGACCGGAGGTGGACGGGCCGGGCGACCCCGTCCAGACCGTCGGGTTGGTACCGGGTGTCGTCGACGCCTGTTGAGGCGACGAACACGCGCTCAACAGCGCGACGCTGGCGGCCGCGGACAGGGCGGCGGTGACGGCTGCAACTTTGGGAGCGGCGGGCTTAGGCATAGCGGAGAGCCTAGCGTGACGACGATGCGGGTCGAAACGATGACCCGCTGAGGAGTCGCGCAATCGACCCAGCGTGACGACGATGCGGGTCGAAACGATGACCCGCTGAGGAGTCGCGCAATCGACCCAGCGTGACGACGATGCGGGTTCAGCCTCAACCCATTACCAAAACGATGACGCCCGGCGGCTGGTCGGCGAGGGCGGGGATGCGCTTCTCGACGGGAGCTCCCAGCTTCTTGCCCACCGCTTCGGCCGTGGCTTTCTCGCTGTCTTCGCCGTAGTAGACGGTGGTGGCCGAGACGTCGGAGACCGAAAGGTTGGTCACGTCGGTGACTTTGAACCCGGCGGCCTTCAGTTCGTCGGCCGTGGACTTGGCAATGCCCTCTTTCGACGAGATGTTGTACACCCGCACCTCGGCGTCTGCCGCGGGCTTGGCGCTGGTCGAGGTGGGCGAGGCGGAGCTGGACGCGGTGCTAACCGACGACGAGTCCTCGTCCGCCTTTCCGGAGGACCCCAGCGCCTGCCAGCCGAGCAGCAGAAAGATGACGCCCAGGAACAGCAGCACCATCACCATGGCCCGCAGGGGAAGGCCCGAAGAGTCGGGTACGCGCTCGTTCATCGAAGCCACTGTAACCAGCGGATGGCCGGAACCTGCAAAGCCGCGTGAGCCGTCAGGTCACCTCGAAGCCGAGGCGCCGTGCGGCGCGGGCCTTTTGGCGGCTGGCGCGCAGCCGCCGCAGTCGTTTCACCAGCATCGGGTCGGCGGCCAGCGCTTCGGGCCGGTCGACGAGTGCGTTCAACACCTGGTAGTAGCGGGTTGCCGACATGGAGAACAACTCTTTGATGGCGTCTTCCTTGACCCCGGCGAACTTCCACCACTGCCGCTCGAAGGCCAGAATGTCGTGCTCGCGACGGGTCAGCCCTTCGGGAATTTCCGAGTCGTCGCCCGCTCGCTCTGCCCGCGCCATGGCGCTGTCCATATTGCTTCCCCTGGACCCTTCCGGCGAATGTCGATTACTCGTGGTACTTGACCTATATACGGGCATTGTCGTGCGCGAATATTGAACCACGCCGCAATGTGTTGCGCCGGAAAGCAGACCCGCGCGTCGGCCGAATTGTCGTCGAGTTGCCGTGCCTCGACGCTGGTCACACGGCGTGACGAAGGTGACACCCGGCCGGGCCGTAAGCTAGCCGACCATGGCAGTCGTACCCATCCGCATCGTGGGAGATCCCGTCCTGCACACTGCGACGACGCCGGTGCCCGTCGGAGCCGACGGATCGCTGCCTGCCGAGTTGCCGGAATTGATCAAGACCATGTTCGACACGATGGACGCCGCCCACGGCGTCGGCCTGGCCGCCAACCAGATCGGCCACAGTCTGCGCCTGTTCGTCTACGACTGCGCCGACGACCGGGGACTCACCGACCATCGTCGCGGGGTGGTGATCAACCCGGTGCTGGAAACCTCCGAAATCCCCGAGACCATGCCGGCGGCGGGCCACGAAGATGACGAAGGCTGCCTCTCGGTGCCGGGTGAGTCGTTCCCGACCGGCCGCGCGGACTGGGCCCGGGTCACCGGGCTCGACGCCGACGGCAAACCGGTCAGCATCGAGGGCACCGGTCTGTTCGCGCGCATGCTGCAGCACGAGACGGGGCATCTCGACGGATTCCTGTATGTGGATTGCCTGATCGGCCGGCACGCCCGGGCCGCCAAGCGTGCGATCAAGGCGCACGGCTGGGGTGTCCCCGGGTTGTCGTGGCTGCCCGGCGAGGGGCCCGACCCGTTCGGTCACTGATGGCGTCGTGGCCGGAACTCGGGACCCGCATCGCGCTGCGCTACCGCCGGTCACCCGGATCGGTTCCGCCGTTGACCGACGCGATCGGGCGCCTGTTGGCCTTCGACCCGACGGTGCGGTTGCAAACCAAGTCGGGCGCGATCGTCGAGGTCTCGCCCGCCGACGTGGTGTCGTTGCGCGTGCTGACCGACGCGCCGGTGCGCACCGCGGACATCCGGGCACTCGAGCGCGCCGACGCCGCGGCGCGGGCGGGCGCCGAGGAAATCTGGCTGGACGGCTGGCTGTTGCGCGCGGCCGGCGGCGTCGACCTTGCTACCAATTCAGCTGTGCCGCTGGATATTTCGGCAAACATCGGCGCGCTGCCCGCGATCGTCGACTGGTTTGCGAGCCGTGGGCTGACGCCGCGCCTGGCGCTGCCCGACCGGCTGCTGGACCCGCCGCCGGGCTGGGTACTCGAACACACCGAACGGTTCTTGCTGCGCGAGGCGGCATCCGGCGAATTCCTGGTCGTGCCCGACGACGCGTCGCCGCCCGTGCCCGGTGGCTATTGGCTGCATCATCGCCGTCGATACTTCGCGCCACCCGGTGGTCCACCCACAAGCCCACCCGCAAGTAGATAGGAGGAGCCGTGCCCCACGACACGCTGCGACTGGCCACCTGGAACGTCAACTCGATCCGTTCCCGGCTGGACCGCGTCTTGAGCTGGCTGGAGCGCGCCGAGGTCGATGTGCTGGCCATGCAGGAGACCAAGTGCTCGGACGCGCAGTTCCCCGCGCTGCCGTTCTACGAACTCGGCTACGAGGTCGCCCACGTCGGCTTCAACCAGTGGAACGGGGTGGCGATCGCCTCCAAAGTCGGACTGCACGACGTGCAGGTCGGTTTCGACGGCCAGCCCAGCTGGAGCAGCAAACCCGACGTCGCCGCCGCGGCCGAGGCCCGCGCCCTGGCTGCCACCTGTGCGGGCGTGCGGGTGTGGAGCCTTTATGTGCCCAACGGCCGGACGCTGGACGACCCGCACTACGCCTATAAGTTGAATTGGCTTGCCGCGCTGCGGGATACGGCTGAATCCTGGCTGCGCGAAGACCCGTCGGCCCCGATCGCACTGGTCGGGGACTGGAACATCGCCCCGACCGACGACGACGTCTGGAGCACCGAGTTCTTCGCAGGTTGCACGCACGTCTCCGAACCGGAACGCAAGGCTTTCGAAGCGATTGTCGAAGCCCAATTCACCGACGTGGTGCGGCCTTTCACTCCTGGGCCGGGCGTCTACACCTACTGGGACTACACCCAGTTGCGGTTCCCGAAGAAGCAGGGCATGCGCATCGACTTCATCCTCGGCTCGCCGGCGCTGGCCGAGAAAGTGGTTCACGCGGAGATCGTCCGGGAGGAACGCAAAGGCAAGGCGCCCAGCGATCACGCACCGGTGCTGGTCGACCTGCGGGCCCCGTGATGCTCCCAAACTTCTGTGAACCACATTGTAATTTCTGGTGAAGTCGGCGGCCGAGGGGTATACAAGCAGGAGAACCGAGGTCAGGGAGTGAACATGGGTGTCGTCGACGGAACGTTTCGCGCTGTGGGGCGCACGGTTAGCCGTGCGGCGTCGGCTACCACGGCGGCCGCCGGTGCGGTCGGCGGAGCGGCGGTCGACGGCATCGTCGGCGGGGTCAAAGGCGCCGCCGAGGGAATCCAGCACGGCATCAGCACCGGCAGCAAGTCGACGCCGGCGGCGGCCCTGACCCTCGGCGCCATCGGCGCGGCGGGGCTGGTCGAGTGGCCCATCCTGCTGGCCGTCGGTGGCGGTGCGCTGTTGCTGCGCCGGATGAACAAGAAGCCCGAGCAGGGTGCCGTGGCCACACCGGCCAAGCTCGCCTCGGTTCCCACCGAGCCGGCCGCCGAGGAAGCGCCAAAGAAGGCGGTGCGCAAGGCCCCCGCGAAGAAGACCGCCGGCCGGCGCGCCGGCGCCAGCGATCTACGCAGCACTAACTAGACAGGCGGCGTTGGTATACGGGTGCGGATCGGCCGGGGAACTCGTCCCGTTGCGCCCGGGTGCCGACCTCGAGCACGCCCACCCGCCACAGCAGCGCATAGAGTTCGGTCAGGGGCCGCCTGAGTAAAACGGCTAATGACGCGGCGAGCGGGTCGAGCCGAGCATCTGTCGTCGTCATATTTCCGACGGTGACCCCATCACCCGGCGTGACGGGAAACCCTTCGTTACTGAAAGGCAAATGATGGCCGAAAAGAAGGCTTCCAGCGGTACCACGCAGCGAGAAGCGGTGCAACACGTCCGGGCCGGCCACACGTTCGCAATCAACCTGCCGGTGGTGGGCAAACTTCAGGTCCCCCACCCCGAGCAGCTGGCGTACTACGCCGGTATCGCCGCGTTGACGGCCTTCGAACTGATCGACTGGCCGGTGGCGCTGGTCATCGCGACCGGACACCTGCTGGCCAGCAACCACCGCAATCAGATTCTCGAGGAAATAGGCGAAGCCCTGGAGGAAGCCGACTAACCGGCGACGGCACGGTCGAACCGCAGTGTCACCCGGGTACCGTTGGCGGTCCGGATCGTGTCGACCTGGTCGGCCAGCCTGCTGATCATGGTGAGGCCACGGCCGCGCCGTCGACTGCGCTGACTGGCGGACGAGTCGCCGGTCCAGCACCCGGAGTCGCTGACGGTGACCGACACCGTTCCGTGCGAATGGAACGCCTCGATCGTCACCGTCAGGCGCGACTCGCAGCGACTGCCGTGTTCGATCGCGTTGGTGACCGCTTCCCCCGTCGCCAACAGGATGTCCTGCTCGCGTTCCGGGTCGACGGTGATCAGCCGCAGCCAATCGCGCAGCGCGCCGCGCCCCACCGGGATGTGGTCCGGTGTGGCGGGCAGCGCCACGGCGAAACTGCGCGCACAGGTGTGGGTGGGCCGCAGCGCGAGTACCACGACGTCGTCGCGGTAGCCACCGGGTGGCTTCATCCGGGCCAGCAGCTCAGCACACACCGATCCCACCGGCAGCCATGCGCACTCGGCCGCCGCGGCACGCAGCCGGTCGAACCCGTAGCTGGGGCTCTCTTCGGCCCGCTCGATCAGTCCGTCGGTATAGAGCAGCACGAGGCTGCCAGGCGGCAGGTACTCCGTCGCGGTCCGCCCGGGCACCGGGTCCGCGCCGCTGGCAATCGGCGGCCGCCGCCCTTCGCTGAGGAAGACCGGATGCTCCTCCGGCGGCACCAGCAGCGGAGGCGGGTGGCCCGCACACGAATAGCTGATGCGGTCCCGCTCACCGGTGCTGTCGACGACGGCGTATGCCAGCGTCGCGCAACGGGCGCCGGCGACGGTGGCCGCGTATTTGTCCAATGCTTCCAGCACAGCGGCCGGGTCGGCCGCGGTCAGCGCGGATACGGTTACTGCGGCACGCAGCCTGCTCATCACGATCGCGGCGGGCAGCCCGTGGCCGTCGACGTCGCCGACCGAGACACCGATCCGGCCGGGCGTCAGCTTGGTCGCCGAATACCAGTTGCCGCCGACCCGGGCGGCGTCGTCGGCCGGTTGGTAGACGGCTGCCACCACGGCGTCCGTCGACCCGTGGTCGAGGTCGAGCAGGTGGTCCTGGAAGTCGGCGGCGATGCGGTGTTCGCGTGCAGTCAGCAGGAGCCGGTTCAGCACCTCCTGGGCGACATCGGCTATCCGGGCGAACATGTCGAGTTCAGCCTCGCTGAACGTACGCGCACTCGACCACAGCAGTAACAGCACGCCGATGACATTTCCGCTGCCGGAGTGCAATGGATGGGCCACGCAGGCACGCACCGAACCCGCCATGTCGCGGACGGCATGGTCGTACCGCGGGGGCAGGTCGAACGTGTCGGGGATGATCATTCGCCGGCCGCTGGTGATCACGTCGACGCCCACCAGCGGACTGTCCAGCCGGGCGACGTGGTACCGGTCCTTGAGCTCGGCAGGGAGCGCGCCGGCGAATTCGAAGCGGACGTGCTCTTCACCGTCGACCATCACGCCGACCGCAGCCGCGGTGGCGCCGCCGCACCCGTGCGGCGAGGCCAGCACGGCGGTCAGGATCCCGGTGACCGAGTCGGCGGCCTGGACCGCGAAGTCGCGCATCGGGAGCTCGGTCATCGTCGCAGGGCGTCGGACAGACTCGGGCTGATGTCGAGGACACGGTCCAGTTCGGTGACCTGGATCGGTTGCAGCACCCGGCTATGGTCGGCGACCACCCGCACCGTGGTGCCGGCAGTCGCACCCGCCTCATGACAGTCCAGGACGGCGTTCAAGCCGGCGCTGCCGAAGAAGTTGACCGCCTGTAAGTCCAGGATCAGCAGCCGCGCTGGGTGGCCGGCGGCCATCCGGAGCGCGGCAGTGCCCGCCTGCCTGAGCTGATCCACCGTGCTGGTGTCGACGTCGCCTCTGACATGCACGATCACCGCCGCCTCACCAGACTCGTGAGCGACTTCCAACAGTTCCATCGCTTTAGCCCACCTCGAGTCGGATCGGCCGGAGGCCTGAGCCACACCAGCCCGAATCCGCTGTCTCTCCCGTCCCAGATTCCGAGCCTAGCCGGTTTCGGTCTCCGCAGGAATGCGCTCGTGCACCGTCAGGAGCAGGTGGTCGAACTGACCCTGCACGGACGCCGACGGGCTCTCCAGCCGGGCGACCTCGGCGAGCAGCTGGGTAGCCAGCCCGCGCAGTTTGGTGTTCGTCTCCTGCGATCGCCACTGCAGCACGCGGAACGCCTGATCAGCACTGACCCGGTAAACGAACATCAGCACGCCCTTGGCCTGCTCGATCACCGCGCGGTTGTCGAAGAGGTCGGGCAGGGCCTCGTCGAGCACCTCCTGACGCGTCTCGTCCAGGGTCTCGGTGAGGTCGATGTAGTGCCCGGCGGTGCCCAACACCGCGCCGGAGTCGTCGACCATGCGATCGGCCACCACGATCGCGTCGTGCACGTTGCCGGCGGTGTCGATGAACCGGTGCCGACTGGAGAACGGCTCGCCCGACCGCAGCGCATAGTCGAGCAGATCCTGCACGTGCGCGCGGTCGTCGGGATGTTTGTGGGACAACAGCAGTTCGGTGGTGGGCTGCACGTCGCCGGGTTCGTAGCCGTGCATCCGGGCCACCTCGTCGGACCACTCCCAATGTTGCCCGACGAACCAGAACCGGAAGCTGCCCACGTTCAGATACGGGCCGGCCCCGGGGGCGAGCACGGGATCGGGGGACTGCTCGCGGCCCCCCGGCGCCGCGGCGTCGTTCTCGGCACGCTGCACGTTTGGCATCATCGCACCCGGCAGTCGGGGCGGCCACCTCGGTGGCCATCCCACGGCTGAGCATCGCGTCCGCTGCCTTCCGACGCCGCGCTGCGCTAGCGTGGAAGACGCCCAACCGAAAATCACACGGGAGCGCACGCCCGGTGCGCTGAGAGGACGGCTCGGGGCCGTCGACCGTACGAACCTGACCGGGTAATGCCGGCGTAGGGAGAACCAAGATGACCGATCTGATTTCGACGACCCCGGAGATGGCCGGCGCCGCAGTGACAACCGGCCCCATAGCGGGCAGCAGAAAGACTTACCGGGAGGTCGAGGGGGTCCCCGGCGCACGGGTGCCGTTCCGTCGGGTACACCTGTCCACCGGGGATCATTTCGACCTCTACGACACCTCCGGGCCGTACACCGACGACAACGCGGTGATCGACCTGAGCGCGGGCCTGCCGCCGCGTCCGGGCGTGGTTCGCGACCGCGGCACTCAGCTGCAGCGTGCCCGTGCCGGGGAGATCACCGCCGAGATGGCCTACATCGCGGTCCGCGAGGGCATGCCCGCGGAATTGGTGCGCGACGAGGTGGCCCGGGGCCGCGCGGTCATCCCGGCCAATCACAACCATCCCGAGAGCGAGCCGATGATCATCGGCAAGGCGTTCGCGGTGAAGGTCAACGCCAACATCGGTAACTCGGCCGTCACGTCCTCGATCGCCGAGGAGGTCGACAAGATGGTGTGGGCCACCCGCTGGGGTGCGGACACCATCATGGACCTGTCCACCGGCAAGAACATCCACGAGACCCGCGAGTGGATCATGCGCAACTCGCCGGTGCCGGTTGGCACGGTGCCGATCTATCAGGCGCTGGAAAAGGTCAAGGGCGACCCGACCCAACTCACCTGGGAGCTGTACCGCGACACCGTAATCGAGCAGTGCGAGCAGGGTGTGGACTACATGACCGTGCACGCCGGGGTGCTGCTGCGGTATGTGCCGCTCACCGCCAAGCGGGTCACCGGCATCGTGTCCCGCGGCGGGTCGATCATGGCCGCCTGGTGCCTGGCGCACCACCGGGAGTCGTTCCTGTACACCAACTTCGAGGAACTCTGCGACATCCTGGCCCGCTACGACGTCACGTTCTCGCTGGGCGACGGCCTGCGGCCGGGTTCCATCGCCGACGCCAACGACGCCGCCCAGTTCGCCGAGTTGCGCACCCTGGGTGAGTTGACCAAGATCGCGAAATCCCATGGCGTGCAGGTGATGATCGAAGGCCCGGGACATGTCCCGATGCACAAGATCGTGGAGAACGTGCGCCTGGAAGAAGAGTGGTGCGAGGAAGCACCCTTCTACACGCTGGGGCCGCTGGCCACTGACATCGCGCCGGCCTACGACCACATCACCTCGGCGATCGGTGCGGCCATCATCGCCCAGGCCGGCACCGCGATGCTGTGCTACGTCACCCCCAAGGAACACCTCGGACTGCCGGACCGCAAGGACGTCAAGGACGGTGTGATCGCCTATAAGATCGCCGCGCATGCGGGTGATCTGGCCAAGGGGCACCCGCACGCCCAGGAGCGTGACAATGCTTTGAGCACCGCGCGTTTCGAGTTCCGGTGGAACGACCAGTTCGCACTGTCGCTGGACCCCGACACGGCGCGGGAATACCACGACGAAACGCTGCCGGCCGAGCCCGCCAAGACCGCGCACTTCTGCTCGATGTGCGGGCCGAAGTTCTGCTCGATGCGGATCACCCAGGACGTGCGCGACTTCGCCGCCAAGCACGGGCTGGAAACCGAGGAGGATGTCGAAGCCATGCTGGCCGCGGGCATGGAGGAGAAGTCAC
Organism: Mycobacterium kiyosense; assembly: GCA_021654635.1. Taxonomy (NCBI): domain Bacteria; kingdom Bacillati; phylum Actinomycetota; class Actinomycetes; order Mycobacteriales; family Mycobacteriaceae; genus Mycobacterium; species Mycobacterium kiyosense. The sequence continues at coordinate 771,819 of AP025179.1, read as the reverse complement.
GCGAGTTCGCCGATCACGGCAACCGGGTGTATCTCCCGCTCGCTCAGCAGTGACGCTGCCGCTGCCGGCGCCGGGTGCGACGCCGCTGCGGGTGCTGACCGTCGCCGGATCCGACTCCGGCGGCGGCGCGGGCATCCAGGCCGACATGCGCACGATGGCGCTGCTCGGCGTGCACGCCTGCGTCGCCGTCACCGCGGTCACCGTGCAGAACACGTTGGGCGTCAAGAGCTTTCATGAGGTTCCCGACGACGTGGTGGCCGGCCAGATCGAAGCGGTGGTGACGGACATCGGCATTCAGGCCGCCAAGACCGGGATGCTGGCGTCGTCGAACATCATCGCAACGGTGGCGGACACCTGGCGTCGGCTGGGCCTGACGGTGCCGCTGGTGGTCGATCCGGTGTGCGCGTCCATGCACGGCGATCGACTACTGGCCCACGAAGCACTGGATTCGCTTCGCTCCCAACTGTTTCCGTTGGCCACGCTGGTGACACCCAACCTGGACGAGGTGCGACTGTTGGTCGACATCGATGTCGTCGACGACGAATCTCAACGGGCGGCGGCCAAGGCGCTGCATGCGTTGGGCCCGCGGTGGGCGCTGGTCAAGGGCGGGCACCTGCGGAGCTCGCAGTTCAGCTCCGACCTACTGTATGACGGCGCGGATTTCTACGAGTTCCACGAGGCACGAGTAGCCACCGCCTGCGACCACGGCGGTGGTGACACGCTGGCCAGCGCGGTGGCGTGTGCGCTGGCGCACGGCTACACCGTGCCCGACGCCGTCCGGTTCGGGAAGCATTGGGTCACCGAATCTTTGCGCGCCGCCTACCCGCTGGGCCACGGCCACGGCCCGGTCTCGCCGCTGTTTCGGCTCGGGATATGAGTCTCGGGTTATGAATCTCGGGTTATGAATCTCGAAGCCATCGCCGGGATCGCGCACGAACCAGCGGGCACGCCGAAAGGGATCGCCGTGCTCACTCACGGCGCCGGTGGAAACCGGGATGCCAAACTGCTGCAACAGTTTTGCGACGAGTGGGCGCGTCACGGCTGGCTGGCGGTCCGCTACAACCTGCCCTACCGGCGGCGCCGCCCGAAGGGCCCGCCGTCCGGGTCGGCGGCAGCCGACCGAGCCGGCATCGTCGAGGCGATCGAGCTGTGCCGCGGTCTCGCCGCGGGTCCGCTGGTCGCCGGTGGTCATTCCTACGGCGGCCGGCAGACGTCGATGGTGGTCGCGGACGGGGACGCGTCCGTCGACGTGTTGGCGCTGTCGTCCTATCCCCTGCATCCACCCGGCAAGCCCGAACGCGCCCGCACCGAGCACCTGCCGGGCATCACGGTGCCCACCGTGTTCACGCACGGCTCGTCGGACGCCTTCGGCACCCTGTCGGAGTTGCGCGCGGCGGCGGCGCTGATTTCAGCGCCGACCGAGATCGTCGAAATCACCGGCGGACGCCACGACCTGGGCTCGAAGACGCTCGACGTCCCCGCCCTGGCGGTGGCTGCGGCGCTTCGGCTGCTGCCCCGCGACCGGGGTCGACGAGCCTGATCCTGGCGCCCGGGAAAACCTGGCCGAACTTCCATCCCGCCGGAATGTCGATTAACATATTCGGCATTCGAGGGGCGGTCCGATGGTTGGCGGGGCAAGGTGTTGGACACAATTCGCCGGGTGCTGAGTGTTCAGCTCAGTGTGGCCCAGCTCATCGCCGTCGGAATTATCGTCGGGACCCCATACCTGCTGGTGGGAGCGATATGGTCGACGACGCACACCGAACACCTGCACCAGATGCAGGGTGCCGACCTGGCGGTGTCGTTCCTGGGGTCCATCGTCTCGTGGCCCGTGCTGTTGTTCTCCAACGTATGCATGACTTGAGCGTTGAGCAACGAATCGACAATTAACATTCGTCTTGGAGAAGCTGTGAGTCATCGTCAGATCTACGTCGCAATCGTCGGCTTGCTGCTCGCTTTCGTCGGCTTGGCCGCGCTGTGGTTCCCGGTCTACCTGGATCAGTACGACGCCTATGGCATCAAGATCAGCTGCGGGAACGGCATCGGCTTCCAACTCGCCCACATCTCTCACGACGTTAATGCCTCCACTGCCGGATGCGGCAAAGCGCTGCTGATCCGGCGGGCCTGGGCGATCCCGACGGTCGCGCTCGGCTGGCTGCTGCTCACCTGGGCGGCGATCATGTGGGTGCACAACGGCCAGCAGCTCAGCGATGAGCCCGAGCACATGGTGCCCCACCCCGAGATCTATTGACTTACAACGGAAGTGAGATTCAGCCGAGCTGGCCGCTCAACTCTGCTGCCAACGTGATGAACAGCTGAAGATTTGTCACACCGCCGACCACGGCCACGACCGGAAAGCGGTCCCGAACTTTTCGGCGCTGAGCCAGCGGGTGCCGAACTCGAGACGTTCTCCGGCATTGCGAAAGCGAGCTAACCGCCCAGGCGTGGCAAGATCATCGCCGCAGCGGGGGCGCTGTTGTAGTAGTCGTCATCGTGCTGGTGGCGGTGCCGCGATTCCGACTGGTTGAGGGCCACCAATGCGATGGAGAGGATGATCCCGGCGACGAGTGTGACCGCACTGATGACGATCCCGGCTATCGCCAAGCCACGCCCCTGCTGTCCGCTCGTCTTGATCTGACTGAGCCCGAGGAACCCGAAGATCAGTCCCAAGATGGTGGGGATGCCGCAAAGAAAAGGCCCGGCAAGGGCACACACCAGCGCGGCGATGGCCATCCCGTTGGTGCCCTGCTGCACGGGGTAGCCGCCCATCGGCGGCGGATAACCGTACATCGGCGGTGACGGCGGCTCGTAGCCGTACCCGCCTTGCGGTGGCATCGGTTCATACCCATAGCCACCCGGCGGTGGCGGCGGGTAGCCCGGTGGCTGGTCGGTCACAGGGGCAAACTCTACCCTGGATAGCGCGAGTAACAACCGTCCAAGTCGCCGACTACGCCGGAGCGGAACGCCGCGATCCGGGTGAAGCCGGCGGGCACGCTGGTGCCGTCGGCGTCGCTGGCGACGATGTGGTTGGTGAGCAGACCGGCCACGGCTTCGTCGAGGTCACCGGCGGTGAGCACCAGCGAGTTGCCCGACGGCAGTTCGATGTTCTCGGCCATCTTGCGGTGCGCGACGCCGGTCAGGCACGCGGTACGCAGCGCGGTCCAGGGGCTCTGCATCGGCAGGCCGCGCTCGTGCTGCACCGCCAGTGCGTAGCGCGACATCACGATCGACAGCGCGGTGTCGTCCCCCTGCGGCAGGCTGTGCTGCTTCTCACCGGCGACCTTCCCCATCGCCGCCAGGTCGGACAGGTCGACCGCGATGGTGTTGGTAGCCGGACAGTAGGACGCCGGCGGGCTGGGTTTGGCGTCCGAGCAGCCGCCCTGCTTGAGCGACAGGGTGGGTGGGTTCTTGGGCGCGAAGATCTTGCCCATCAACTCCATCAGCGTTTTCAGTGTGTCTTCGTTGATCTGGACCTCCCCGGTCTCGCCGGTGTCCACCCGCAGCGCGGTCGGCAGGTCGCCGCGCCGCTGTTCGATCTCGGCTTTGGTGATGGTCGCGCAAGCCGAAGTGCCAGTGACGAAGCCCATCTGGAACGCACTGACCCGGTCCAGGGCCGAGCCGTGTTCGTCGTCGTTGGACTCGTCGGAGTCCATCACCGGGTCGCGGGTGGTGATCACCCCGGCGAGCACGTGGTCGAGTCCCTCTGCGGTGCTGAGTGTGAACCGCGGCGACTTCCCCTCGGCGACGTGGAAGAGGTAGACACCGGCGAAGCAGTCCGCCTGTTGTTCATAGACGATCGTGGGGTCTCGTCGGGTGACGAGTTTGGCCATGGCCTGCAGGGCATGGCCGAACTCGTGGGCCAGCACACCGTTGACGGACATGTCGCCGAAGTATTTCTGTGCGGTCGGCATGAACACGCCACGGTCCCAGGCGATCAGGTTGCATCGGGAGGTGAAGAACGCGTTGACGTTCTGATAGGTCTCGGTGCGGCACACGGTGGGGCCGTTGCGGGCCTCGGAGTCATACGACACGTACTTGTCGACCGGTTTGAACGAACCCTTCAGCGGCGCCTTGTAGTTGGCCTTCCAGAAGTCCTCGATGTCGTTGATCGACAACAACGCCAACTTGTCGATGGCCCCGTTGTCGGTGTTGACCACCGTCCCGGTGGGCGCCGGCGCGTTCGGCCGGATACCGCTGGGCCCGTTGGTAGCGGGCAGCCCGCCTACCCGGAACGGATCGTTGAGAATCGACACTGCGCGGCCCGATACCACGGTCGGTGAACACCCGGCCACCATCAGCACCGCACCCAGGCAGGCCGTCACGACCCGAAGCGACCCGAGCACCCTGCGTGAGCGCAACATCATCTGACAACCCCGTCCCGACCGGCCTGCATGCGAGGAACCTTAGTCTAGACAGCGCGGCGCGGGGTACTGAGTCGAATGCGCCGCGGCGAGCTGAAATGCCTGTGGCTCAACGGCTCTATCGGCGTCAGGAGATCCGCGTCCGATGGCGCTTGTCGCGCGGAGCTACACCGTTGACGCCGGTGATCGACGCCGCATAGGTCGCTACCGCGAACGCCACGCCAGACCCCATGACCGCCAATGCTTCCCGGTCGACGGCGTCGGCGGTGTCGCGGGCGCTCCGATAGTTCGGGTCGAACGCGGCACCGGCCTGCCCGCCCCAGAACCGTTCCTGCACAGTAGTTTTCAGCTGCGAGGCTCCGGTGTTCATGCCGCCCACCGGCACGCCCGCCGCCAGGAACGGATGGTAATCGGTGCGGGTGTTCAACGGCATGTCGTCCGGTCGCTTGCCGGCCAGGTTCAGGTAACCGGCCAGGGTGCGTTCTATGCCGGCCGAGCCTTCGGGCACGTCGCTGGATGCCACCGCGGTCCCGGGCGGACCCGACTGGTCGCCGTCGTCGGTGAAGAATCCCGGGTTGGGCGAGCCCAGCATGTCGAAGTTCAGATACAGCGCAATATCGTTGAGCGCGTCGTTGTCCAGCCCGAACACGTAGTCCATGGAACCGTTGGTGCCGTTCTCCTCGGCGCCCCAGAACGCGAACCGGACGGCGTTGGTCACCGCCGGCAGCGGCCCGAGCTGCAGCGCGGTCTCGAGCACCGCCGCCACCCCGGTCCCCGCGTTGTTGATGCCCGGGCTGTCCGGTGCGCTGTCCAGGTGGGTGCCGACCATCACGACGTCTTTGCCTGTTCCGGTCCTGGTCTGCGCCAGCACGTTTCGCGAGATGACTTTGAGGTTCTCCGCGTCCAGCACCAGGCGCACCGTCCCGGTGGCACGGCTCAACGCGGCGGCTCCCTCGGCGCCGACGACGGCGACCGGAACGGTCAGCTGGTTGTAGTAGCCGGGGTTGAACAGGGTGGGCGGAGCGCCGCGACCGCCTGGCTGGCTGGTCACGATCAGCGCCGCCGCACCCTTGGCCGCCGCCGTGTTCTGCTTGTCGACCACCGAACATCCGGTGTCGTCGGTGACTGCGATGGCTCCCTTGGGCAGGGTGGCCGGGTAGTCGGCGGCGGCGCAGCCGGCCGGCTGGGCGGGCCGGACCGGTTGTCCGCTCAGCCCGCCCGCCGGCGTCTTGACCAGCAGCGAGGCCTGGTCGACGGGAAAGCTCCGCCCGGCAACCGTCAGTGTCGGCTTGCCCTGCGAGGTGTTGCGCAACCGCTCGAACTGCGGCGTGGAGACCTCGAAACCTTTGCCGCGCAGTGTGTTCGCCACATAGTCCACGCTCGCGTCATAACCCGGCGTTCCCGAAGCCCGACTGCCCTTGTTGGCGTTGGCGATATTCTGCAGGGCCCGAAGATGGGTGAACATCGCGTCGGCGGTCACCTTGGCCGCCAGCGCGCGGGCCGGATCCGGCACGGCAGCCGGGGTGGGGGACGAATGCGGAGTCGAGCACGCCGCGAGCAGCAGGGTCAGCAGCAGGGCGGCGAGCCGGCCGATCATGACTTCGCGAGCACGTGACGGACGCGGTCCGCCATGGCCGGAACTCCGTTTCGTCCGCCGATGTCCTGCGCGTACAGGGCCACGGCGTAGGCGACGCCGCCACCCTGGATGCCCAGCGCGGTGCGGTCGATGTGCTCGAGGGTGTCGCCCTTCTGGTGATAGTTGGGATCGAAGGGCTCGTTTGCGGTCCCGCCCCACAGCTTGGCCTGTTCGTCGGATTTCTTGGCCTCCGCGCCGGCGAACAACCCGCCGGACGGAATGCCGGCCAAGGTGAATCCGTCGTAGTCGGAGCGGCCGTCGAACGAGGTGTCCTGCGCGGTCTTGCCGGACAACTTCAGGTAGTTGACCAGCATTCGCTCGATACCCGCCGACCCTTCGGGCACCACCGGCTGGCCGCGTTGGTCCAGCGGCAGCGACTGGTCGCCGTCGTAGGTGAAGTAACCCGGATTGGGCGAGGCCAGCATGTCGAAGTTCAGGTACAGCGCGATGTTCTTGAGCCCCTCGAGATCCAGCGACTCCACGTAATTGCGGGAGCCGATCAGCCCGAGTTCCTCGGCGCCCCAGAACGCGAACCGGACCGCATTGTGCACCTGCGGCGAATTGCCAAGCTGCACTGCGGTTTCCAGGACCGCGGCCACCCCGGAACCGTTGTCGTTGATGCCGGGGCCCTCCGGGACGCTGTCCAGGTGCGCTCCGGCCATCACGACGTCGGTCGACGATCCCGTCTTGGTTTGGGCAATCACGTTGCGGGCCTTGAAACTTTTGGTCTCCGCGTTCAGCTTGATCGTCGCCGGGCCGGACTTAGAGCGCAGTTGGTAGCCGACGGACCTGGTGACGCTGACCACCGGGATCTTGACGTCGGTATTCGCCCCCAGCGTGCCGCCCATCGACTGCTCGTCGACGTTGTCGACGACGATCAGGGCGACGGCGCCGCGCTGGGCGGCGGCGTCTTCCTTCTGCGCGAACTGGCAGGCGCCGCGACCGACCACCACCACGGCGCCCTGTACCGGCAGCCGGTCGTAGTCACCGGGCGTGCAGCCGGGACTGTCCCCCTCGGGCGCGAACAGCAGCGGCCCGGTCACTCCGTCGGGGGCGCTGCGACTGTATTCCAGCGCGCGCGCCTCGGCGGTCAGGTCGCCGACGGTCAACGAACCTTTGTCGGCGTGAAACACCCGCGCCGAGAACTCCGGGAGTTGAACCTCGAAACCCTTGCTGCGCAACGTTTCAGCGACGTAGTCGACGCTGGCGTCGTAGCCCGGCGTGCCGACGGCGCGGGTGCCGTTGTTGGCGTTGGCGATGTCTTGCAGTTTTCTCAGGTGCGCCATCATCGCGTCGGTGGTGACCTTGCCGCGGATCATGGTGGCGAACTCGGTCGCGGCGGTGTTGCTGCCGGCGGGCTGCGCGTCGTTCGAGCAGCGCGTGCAACCGGACAGGAATGCAACGAGGGCCACCACGACCCACAAAGCCAGCGCGGCAGGAATCGTCTTCGATTTGTTCGCCATCGCGCCCAGACTAGACCAGCGTGGCGCGATCGGGCCCGATCACACGAACAACCCGGTGAACGGAGCGAACGGCAGGTTGCGCACCACAAACCAGGCCATCACAAGCGTCAAGGTGACCGCCGGAGCCCAGCGCCCGTGCTGCCAGCTCCGGATGCGCTGACCCGTCGCGCGGCCGTACGCCCAGCCCAGATAGGCCCACACCAGGAGCACCAGAGCCACCAGACCCAGCGCGTTGAACCTCGCGGCCGCCAACGGATCACCGTGCATCAGGCTGTAGAGCATTCGCATGCTGCCACAGCCGGGGCAGTCGATACCCAGCAGCGCTTTGGTGGGGCAGGTCGGCAGCGGCCCACCCGGGGTGGTCGGGTCGCCCAGCCAGATCGCGGAGCACACCAGCACCGAGGCGCCGGCCACCAACAGTGGTGCGCCCAGCTGGGCGGGCTCCGCGACGTGGCGGGTCATGTCGAGCCGGGACTCAGAACAGCGCGGCGGCCATCGCAGCGCTGTTGTCCGGGGTGTTCGACGCGAGTACGACCATGAGGATTCCGTAGACGATGACGGATACCACCCAGATGATGACCGACCACTTCACCCACTTCTTGGCGGCGTCGGCGGACGCCTGCGCCTCGGCGTGCAGCCCTTGCGCCCACAATCCGGACACCTGGCTGGACTTGACGATCGCGATGATCCCGGTGATGGGAAAGCAGAACAGCGTCGCCAAAATCGACCACACCAAGTAGTTGTTCGGCGGCGATCCGGCCGGCTGCTGCGGCGGGTAACCGGGAGGTGGTTGCGTCATGAATTCTCCTGATCAGAAGAAGTTAGCTGGCGTGAAGCGACGCTTACCATACCCGAAATCCGTCGCCACGGCTCTCCAACCTGCGCGGCCATCAGCCGATTCCGCAAATTGCCGACGAGCCACTGCGGCGCGGGTGAAAATTATTGAGAGACTGCAGATTTCAATATTCTTTAGCCGCCAAATCCGTCCGGTCCCGGCCGGCCTGCGCCGCATCGGAATAAGACCGCTCCGAAGCATATTCGGCCCGAAAGCGGCCTCACCCCGAAATCGCAGGGCTGCGTCCGCCATCGACTCGGCACCGGGGATTTATGGGAAACTAATGCCAAGAAAGATAGTTTGCAACGGAATGTATTGCGCCGGCGCGGCATCGCTCTACTATCCATGTTGGCAAAACCCTGTTTTAAGTCGTATACCGCAAATACACTTCCCCGATATCGGCACAGTTGCACCACCGGTCCCACAAACCACCGAGGAGTCCATCGATGTCCCCCCTATCGAAGTTGTTGCGGGCCGCCACCGCCGCGGCAGTGCTGGGCAGTGTCAGTTACGCGGGTATGGCCGCAGCCAATGCCGACCCCAACGAAACGCTGGTCAGCGTGCTGTCGAAGGGCTACTCGACAAGCAACTGCAGCGCCAAAGACCCGTCCAGCGGCATGGTCGCGGTCATGGAATGCGGCCAGAACTCGCTCGAGGGTGGGCCCGTGGTCGGCAAGTACATGTTGTTCGGCAACACCACCGACCTGGCCAGTGCATTCACCGCCAGCATCAAAGACGACACCCTGGCCAAGTGCGGCGACGCCGACTCGCCCACCACCTGGCATCAGGGCAATGCCACCACATCAGCCGGGCAGGTGGCCTGCGGCACCTACCAGGGCCAGGCCGAGGTCATCTGGACCACCGACGCGAAGAACGTACTGAGCTTCATCCGCGCCTCGAACACCGACACCGCCGCGCTCTACCAATGGTGGCGCACCAACGGCTGATTTTTCCGTTCGGGCCGCGAAGGACTGTTCTGTTTCGTCAAGCAGCGCAGCCGGATCACTCGTCCAATAGTTACTCAATCCAACGACAAGCAAGGAGCTAACAATGACTCATCGCGCCAACGCACTGCGCGGCATCACCGCCGCGGCAGTGGTAGCCAGTTTCGGCTGCTTCGGTGCCGGCACCGCGTCGGCCGACCCGACCGACGCGTTCGCCGGATCGCTGTCCAAGGGCTACAACTCGAGTAACTGCTCCTCCCAATCGGTTTCGGAGGTGCAGTCCGCCTTCCCGACGGTGCAGTCGGTACTGGTCTGTGGGCAGAACTCCGACAGCAGTGGACCGTCGGGGGCCAAGTACTTCCTGTTCCCCAACAGCTCCGACATGGCCAGCGCGTTCACCAAACTCATCGCCGGCGACACGCTTGCGAACTGCGGGGACGCCAAGTCGCCGACCACCTGGCACCAGGGCAGCTCGACCGACTCGGCCGGGCAGGTCGCCTGCGGAACCGATGACGGCAAGGCCGAGGTCATCTGGACCGTGGACGCCAAGAACGTGGTGGCGTTCGTCCGCGGATCGGGCGGCGACACGGCCGCGCTCTACAAGTGGTGGCAAGCCAACGGCTGACGCCCTGGGGCTACAGCTCCTGCAACACGAGATCGGCGACGGCCCGCATCCCTGCCCCGTTCGGGTGCAGCGGTGCGGGCCGACCCGGTAGTGGCACAACGGTTCTGGCCGGCGTCGTGGTCCAGGGCTGCTCCGACCACGCGTGATGATCGCGGCTGGCCGCGGCCGCCGACACCACTTCGCAGTCGGTGGCCGCGGCGGCCTCGGCCGTCAGCCGGGCCAGCTCGCTCGCCACATGCCGGCCCAGTCCGGCATGCTCGTCGGCGAGCGGCGGCGCCGATTCGCCGGCGGGCGGCAGGATCGTCAGGTAGTCCACGAAGAAGATCCGCGCCCGCGGCGCGTGCCGGCGCAGGCTGCGGCCCACATCGCACAGCGAATCGAACACCACGGCCAGCGCGCGCTCGCGGGCATCGGGATCCAGCAGTTCGTTCAGGCGGCTACCCAGCAACGGCAGACACCGCAGCGGCGACGGCAACGACGCCGCCATCAACAGCGGGACATAGCCGACGTCGTTGCCGCCGATGGTCACCGTCACCAAGCTCTCGGTGCCGTCCAGTGCGGCGATCTGCGGTGCCGCACCGTGCTGGCGGTCGGCGAGCACGTGGGCGGTGGTGGCGCCGGAGTAGGTGACGTCGGTCAGGTCCAGGCCGGCCCGACCGGCGACCAGATGCGGATAGTTGCGCGCCGAGCGTCCGGCCCGCCGCGGCGCCCCCGCCGCCCGGGGCCGGATTCCGGGACCGGCTGCCATCGAACTACCCAGTGCGACATAGCGTTTCATACCATTTCCGGTCATAGCGCCGGGCTGGACGCCTGGGCCCAGAAGCGTTTCGGGATGCGGCCGCCGCGGTGCGCCAGGTATCCGGCGGTGACCGCTGCGGCCATCGCCGCGGCCATCGTCGGCGGATCGGCCGCGCGGGTGACGGCGGTGGCCAACAGCACTGCGTCGCAACCCAGCTCCATGGCCAGCGCCGCGTCACTGGCGGTGCCGATCCCCGCGTCCAACACCACCGGGACACCCGCCCGGGACACGATCATCTCGATGTTGTGCGGGTTGGCGATGCCCAGGCCGGTGCCGATCGGCGAACCCAACGGCATCACCGCCGCGCATCCGGTGTCCTCCAGGCGGCGGGCCAGCGCCGGGTCGTCGTTTGTGTAGGGCAGTACCACGAACCCGTCGTCAACCAATTGCTCTGCAGCCCTGACTAATTCGATTGCGTCGGGCAGCAACGTGCGCTCGTCGGCAATCACCTCCAGCTTGACCCAGTTGGTGTCCAGCGCCTCGCGGGCCAGCTGTGCGGTCAGCACCGCCTCGGCCGCGCTACGACAGCCGGCGGTGTTGGGCAACGGCGTGATACCGAGCCGGTTGAGCAACTCGAGCAGCCCGGTGCCGCCCTCGGCGTCGACGCGGCGGATCGCGACGGTGGTCAGCTCGGTGCCAGAGGCCACCAGCGCCTCCTCCAGCACCGCCAGGCTGGTCGCCCCGCCGGTGCCCATGATCAGCCGCGAGGCGAAACTACGGTCAGCGATCGTCAGCTTGCCCGTACCGTCGTCCGGCCTAACCACCCTGCACCGCCGAGACCACCTCGAGCCGCATCGGCCCGCTCAACCCCGACAACTCGGCGAGCCGTGAGGCCCACGCTGATCGGGGCAGCACGGCCGCGTCCACCGCCACTGCGACCCCGCGGTCCGGAAAACCCATCGACTCCAGCAGCGCGGCCACGGTGGTCTGCTCGTCGACCTCGAGCTGCTGTTCGTTGACAACCACGATCATCAGTGCACTCCGATTGGAATGAGTTGGGACACAATCTGTTCAGCTGTCCACGGCGCCAACAGGAACCCGGAGCGGCCGTGCCCGGTGGCCACCAGCGTCCGCTCGTCCAGTCGCCGCACGATGGGCAGGTTGTCCGGGGTCATCGGCCGCAGGCCGGCGGCGCACTCGGCCAGTTCGTACTCCCCCAGCGCCGGCAGCACCGCGCACGCGTCGTCGAGCAGGTCACGCACCCCCGACACCACCGGCGCGGTGTCCCGCCCGTGTTCGTACTGGGTCGCGCCGACCACCACCCCGTCGGCCCGGGGCACCAGGTACACCTGACGGCCGTGTATCCGGGCCCGAACCACCCGCTGCGGCAACGGTGTGCAGCCCTTGCGCCAGCGCAACCGCAGCACCTCGCCCTTCACCGGACGCACCGGCAGCCCGGGGCACAACGCGGGGGCGTCGATGCCGTTGGCGATCACCACCGTCTCGCCCTGCGCCGCACCGAGTTCGGTCACCGGACCGGCCCACCGGACCCCGAGTCGCTCGCAGTCACCGATCAGCGCCTCGAGCACCGCGCGGTTGTCCACCGCGAGCTCGGTCGGCGCCCGGAACCCGTGCCGAATGCCTTGGGCCAGTTGCGGTTCGACGTCGCGCATGGACGATTCCCAAACCACCGGATGGCCTTGGGCCGACAGCCAGTCCGCCACGGTCCGCAGATCGGCGACGTCGGCACGGTCGACGGCCACCACCAGCGACTCGCGCGCGGTCACCACCTGCGGGTCCAGCCCGTCCAGAAAACCGCCCTCGCGCCACAGCCGCAGCGACTCCAGGCCCAGCCGCAGCAACTGCTCCTCGCCGGGCCAGCCCTCGCTGTGCGGGGCCAGCATGCCGCCGGCCACCCAGGAAGCACCGAAATCGGAATCGCGGTGCACCAGCACCGAAAACCCGGCCTGGGCCGCGCGGCGTGCCACCGACAACCCGATGACGCCGCCGCCGATCACGGCGACCGTCCCGGTGGGCGTGCTTGACATCCTTGCCTCCCTTCGCCGGCATGACCCGGATCAGGTGTGACGGTAAGGGCAGGTCCAAGCCCGCAGACCGGTCTGCGACTTCGTCAGCCCACTCTCAGCCCCGCTGGTACCCGGGACTCCCGTGTGTTGTTCGGCTTCTACGCTAGCGCGCTAACGTCGCGGTGTGCATCAGCCCCGCCTCGGTCCCGCGCTGCAGAAGGCCCGGTTATACCTGTGCACCGACGCCCGCCGGGAACGCGGCGACCTGGCCGAGTTTGCCGACGCCGCGCTGGCCGGGGGGGTGGACATCATCCAGCTGCGCGACAAAGGGTCGCCCGGTGAGCAGCGGTTCGGTCCGCTGGAGGCGCTCGACGAGCTGGCCGCCTGCGAGGTCCTGGCCGACGCGGCCCACCGGCACGGCGCCCTGTTCGCGGTGAACGACCGCGCCGACATCGCCCGCGCGGCCGGCGCCGACGTGCTGCACCTGGGCCAACGCGACCTGCCTGTCAAGGTGGCCCGCGAGATCGTGGGAGCGGGCCCGCTGCTCGGCCTGTCCAGTCACACTCCGGGCGAAGCTGCCGCCGCGGCCGGCGGAGCCGCCGACTACTTCTGCGTCGGCCCGTGCTGGCCCACCCCCCACCAAGCCGGGCCGCCCGGCACCGGGGCTGGAGCTGGTCCGCGCCGTCGCCGGCCTGGACACCGACAAGCCCTGGTTCGCCATCGGCGGCATCGACGCCGCGCGGCTGCCGGAGGTGCTCGAAGCCGGCGCCCGGCGGATCGTCGTGGTTCGCGCCATCACCGCCGCCGACGACCCGCGGGCGGCTGCCACGGAACTCGCCTCGGCGCTCAGCGCGGTCTGCTGAGCTCACGCCCGCAGCGGCAACCCGGCCAGGACACCGCGCAGCCGCTCCCAGCTGGCCGCGAATCCCGGGTGCAACGGCAGCTCGGCGACGTCGTCCTCGCCGACCCAGCGCAACTCCGCGCTCTCCCGGTTCGCCACGGTTTCCAGCAGTTCGGCGGCATCAGCGACGACGGTGGTGTAGCTCCAGCGCGTACCGCGCAGTCCCGCGATCTCGGCGGTGACCAACGTCGTCCGCACGGTCAGCAGTTCGGCGTCCAGCCCGGCCTCCTCCCGCGCCTCGCGCACCGCGGTCTGCTCGGGGGTCTCGTGGCTGTCGCGGGCACCGCCCGGCAAGCCCCAGGTGCCGCCTTGGTGGCTCCACACCGCCCGGTGTTGCAGCAGAACCGCGGGGGGTGCCGTCGGGCCGCGGCGCCCGCAACAGCAGTCCGGCCGCGCCGAACCTGCCCCAGTAATGGATGCCGCGCTCGGAAATCACCCATCCGTCACCGTCACCCTGCACCGATTCAGGATATGCACGCCCGGATTGGTGCCGCCTCCCCACATCCTCCGCGCAATGCTCTTAGACTTCGCTTATAGAGGTTCGTGGTATGGCCGAAAGATGAGGTCGGAACAGACGTGACGGTTGAGCTCGCGCACCCGTCGACCGAGCCACAGGGATTGCGCTCGCCCGCCGAACCGGCCCACCCGCGCTGGTGGTTCATCTCCACCACGCCCGGCCGTATCCTGACCATCGGCATCGTGCTGGCGGCTCTCGGTGTGTCCAGCGCGTTCGCCACCTCCACCACCATCAACCACCGCCAGCAGGTGCTGACCACCGTGCTCGACCACACCGAGCCGCTGTCCTTCGCGGCCGGCCGGCTCTACACCACGCTGTCGGTGGCCGACGCGGCGGCGGCGACCGCGTTCATCGCCCAGGCCGAGCCGCGCAGTGTCCGGGTGCGCTACGAGCAGGCCATCACCGACGCCGCGAGCGCGGTGACCCGCGCGTCCAGCGGGCTCACCGACGAGTCGCTGGTGCAGCTGCTGGGCCGGATCAATGCCGAGCTGGCGGTCTATACCGGGCTGATCGAGATCGCGCGGACAAATAACCGGGCCGGCAACCCGGTGGGCTCGTCGTACCTGTCGGAGGCGTCCGGGCTGATGCAGTCCCGGATCCTGCCGGACGCGCAGCAGCTCTACCAGGCCACGTCGGCTCGGGTGGACAGTGAAACCACCGCGTCCACCCAGATCCCGGCGCCGGTGATCCTGGTGGTCGCGACCACGGTGATGTTCGGCGCGTTCTCGCACCGCTGGCTGGCCCGGCGCACCCGGCGGCGTATCAATCCAGGCCTGGTCGTCGGCGGTCTCGGTATCCTCGTCATGGTGGTGTGGGTCGGAACCGCGTTGGCTATTTCCACTACAGCTAGTCGTAGTGCGAAGGACACTGCCGCCGAGTCGCTCAAGACCGTGACCAACCTGGCGATCACCGCCCAACAGGCTCGCGCCGATGAGACTTTGTCGCTGATCCGGCGCGGCGACGAAGAGGTGCGCAAGCAGGCGTTCTACCAGCGCATCGATGCCATGCACCACCAACTCGACGCGTACATGGCCCGCCACGACGCCGTCGACAAGCCCGACTTGCAGGGCGCCGACCAGCTGCTGGTCCGCTGGCAGCAGGCCAACGACCGGATCAACGCCTACATCTCGGTCGGCAACTACCGGGCCGCCACGCAGGTGGCGCTCGGCAAGGGCGAGGACGACTCCACCCCCGCGTTCGACAAGCTCGACGAAGCGCTCAACAAGGCGATGATCCAAAGCCGCAACCACCTGCGCAACGACGTCCTCAACGCCAAGCGCGGGCTGGCCGGGGCGCAGGTCGGCGCGGTGGTGCTGAGCCTGGGCGCCGCCATCGCGGTCGCGCTGGGGCTGTGGCCGCGGCTCAAGGAGTACCGGTGATGCGCCGTGGCGCAGGTCTCCTGCTGGCGGCTCTGTTGCTGGCCGGCTGCGGTCACTCCGAGTCGCTGAAGGTGGAGATCGCCCCGACGCTGCCGTTGCCGACCCCGGTGGGGATGCAGGAACTGCAGATGGAGTCCCCGCTGCCGCCCGACTCCAACAGCCAGGACTGCAATCCCACGGCCAGCCTGCGGCCGTTTCCCAACAGGGCCGACGCCGACGCCGCAGTGGAGCCCATCCGCACCCGTGGCCGGCTGATCGTGGGGCTGGACATCGGCAGCAACCTGTTCAGCTTCCGCGACCCGATCACCGGGGAGATCACCGGGTTCGACGTGGACATCGCGGGCGAGGTCGCGCGCGACATCTTCGGCGCCCCGAATCACGTCGAGTACCGGATCCTGTCCGCCGACGAGCGGATCACCGCACTGCAGAAGTCTCAGGTCGACATCGTCGTCAAGACCATGACCATCACCTGCGAGCGCCGCAAGCTGGTCAACTTCTCCACCGTCTACCTCGATGCCAACCAGCGCATCCTGGCCCCGCGCGATTCGCCGATCGCGAAGGTGTCCGACCTGTCCGGTAAGCGGGTCTGCGTGGCCCGCGGAACCACCTCGCTACGCCGGATCCGGGAGATCTCGCCGCCACCGGTCATCGTGTCGGTGGTGAACTGGGCCGACTGCCTGGTCGCGATGCAGCAGCGTCAGATCGACGCCGTGTCCACCGACGACTCGATCCTGGCCGGATTGGTGGAGGAAGACCCCTACCTGCACATCGTGGGACCGAACATGGCGACCCAGCCCTACGGCATCGGGATCAACCTGGACAACACCGGCCTGGTCCGGTTCGTCAACGGGACACTCGAACGCATCCGGGGCGACGGCACCTGGAATACGTTGTACCGCAAGTGGTTGACGGTTCTGGGGCCGGCGCCGCTGCCGCCGCAACCGAAATACGTGGACTGATGGGCAAGCCGGTGCAGGAAGACGAACTGGGCGAAGCGGTTCTGGAGGAGGAGGGCTCCCCCGGTAGCCAGCCTGCCTCGCCGCCGGAGGACGCCCAGACGGGTGCGACGGCCAGGACGGGCCGGCCGCAGGCCACCCAGGCCCTGTTCCGGCCCGATTTCGACGACGACGATGACGACGACGAGTTCGCCTTCTCGCTGGGGTCGATAGACACGCAGCCGCAGGACCGGATCGCGGGCGCGACGCGCGCGTTGCCGGCGGTCCGGCAGCTCGGCGGCGGGTTGGTGGAGATTCCCCGGGTCCCCGACATCGATCCGCTCACCGCCCTGATGAAGAATCCGGTGGTCCCGGAATCCAAGCGGTTCTGCTGGAACTGCGGTCGCCCGGTGGGCCGGTCCGGTCCGGAGGAAAAGGGTGCCTCGGAAGGCTGGTGCCCGTACTGCGGTAGCCCGTATTCCTTTGTGCCACAACTGAATCCCGGCGATATCGTGGCCGGCCAGTACGAGGTCAAGGGTTGCATCGCGCACGGCGGGCTGGGCTGGGTCTACCTGGCCGTGGACCACAACGTCAACGACCGCCCGGTGGTGCTCAAAGGCCTGGTGCATTCCGGTGATGCCGAGGCGCAGGCCATCGCGATGGCGGAACGGCAGTTCCTGGCCGAGGTCGTGCACCCCTCGATCGTGCAGATCTTCAACTTCGTCGAGCACAACGACAAGCACGGCGATCCGGTCGGCTACATCGTCATGGAGTACATCGGCGGGCAGTCGCTCAAACGCAGCCGCAGAAACGGCAAAGCCCAGAAGCTGCCGGTCGCCGAGGCGATCGCCTACATCCTGGAAATCCTGCCCGCGCTGAGCTACCTGCATTCCATCGGCCTGGTCTACAACGACCTCAAGCCGGAGAACATCATGCTCACCGAGGAGCAGCTCAAGCTGATCGACCTCGGCGCGGTGTCGCGGATCAATTCGTTCGGCTACCTCTACGGCACACCTGGCTACCAGGCGCCCGAGATCGTGCGGACCGGCCCCACCGTCGCCACCGACATCTACACGGTGGGACGGACGCTGGCCGCGCTGACGCTGAATCTGCGCACCCGCAACGGCCGCTACGTGGACGGACTGCCCGACGACGACCCGGTGCTGGCCAAATACGACTCCTTCGGCCGGTTGCTGCGGCGCGCCATCGACCCCGACCCGCGGCGGCGGTTCGCCACCGCCGAGGAGATGTCCGGGCAGTTGATGGGCGTGCTGCGCGAAGTGGTCGCCCAGGACACCGGGGTGCCGCGGCCCGGGTTGTCGACGATCTTCAGCCCCAGTCGCTCCACGTTCGGGGTGGACCTGCTGGTCGCGCACACCGACGTGTACCTGGACGGCCAGGTGCACTCCGAGAAGCTGACCGCCAAGGAGATCGTCACGGCGCTGTCGGTGCCGCTGGTGGATCCGGCCGACGTGGCCGCACCGGTGTTGCAGGCCACCGTGCTGTCGCAGCCGGTGCAGACCCTGGATTCGCTGCGGGCGGCGCGACACGGCTCGCTGGACGCCGACGGGGCCGATGTCTCGGAGTCGGTGGAGCTGCCGCTGATGGAAGTGCGGGCGTTGCTGGACCTGGGCGATGTCAGCAAGGCCACCCGCAAGCTCAACGACCTGGCGGCCCGGGTGGGCTGGCAGTGGCGGCTGGTCTGGTACCGGGCGGTGTCGGAGTTGCTCACCGGCGACTACGAATCGGCGATCAAGGATTTCACCGATGTGCTGGACACTTTCCCCGGCGAGCTGGCGCCCAAACTGGCGCTGGCCGCGACCGCCGAGCTGGCCGGCGAACCCGACGAGCAGAAGTTCTACCGGACAGTGTGGAGCACCAACGACGGTGTGATCTCGGCGGCTTTCGGGTTGGCCCGGTCCCTCTCGGCGGCAGGCGACCGCGACGGCGCGGTACAGGTGCTCGACGAAGTACCGCCCACCTCAAGGCATTTCACCACGGCGCGGCTGACCAGCGCGGTGACCCTGCTGTCCGGCCGCTCGCAGAGCGAGATCACCGAGGAGCAGATCCGCGACGCCGCCCGACGGGTGGAGGCGTTGCCGGCCACCGAACCGCGGGTGTTGCAGATCAGGGCTTTGGTGCTGGGCGGCGCGATGGACTGGCTGCAGGACAACGCTGCTGAGAAGCAGCCCAGCACCAACCACATCCTGGGGTTTCCGTTCACCGACCACGGTTTGCGGTTGGGCGTGGAGGCCTCGCTGCGCAGTCTGGCCCGAGTGGCGCCCACCCAGCGGCATCGGTACACCCTGGTGGATATGGCCAACAACGTCCGGCCGACAAGTACGTTTTGATCTGTCTGGCGTTCTCCCTTATGGGGTTTTCGGGCTTTCGGGCTTTCGGGCTTTCGGGCTTTCGGGCTTTCGGGCGTGAAGCCTCGGTGTCTGGGCGGTGGGGGTGAAGGCTGGGCGTTGCGCGTGAACCCTCGGCGTTGCGCGTGAACCCTCGGCGTTGCGCGTGAACCCTGGGCGTCGCGCGTGAAGCCTGGGCGTTGCGCGTGAAGGCTGGGCGTTGCGCGTGAGCCCTGGGCGTCGAGTGTGAAGCCTGGGCGGCAATCCGCCCGAAATCCCGCCATATGCTCACACTCAAAACCATTGCTTCACAACCAAAGCCATGGATTCACACATAATGCATTGAGCGCCTACACCGGCCACCGCCCCAGGATCAGAAGCGAAGCCCAGAACGATGCGCGTGAACCCTAGGCGTTGCGCGTGAACCCTCGGCGATGCGCGTGAAGCCTCGGCGTCGAGTGTGAAGCCCGGGCGGCAATCCGCCCGAAATCCCGCCATATGCTCACACTCAAAACCATTGCTTCACAACCAAAGCCATGGATTCACACTCAATGCGGCAAGCGCCTACACCGGCCACCGCCCCAAGTTTAGAAGCGAAGCCCAGAACGATGCGCGTGAACCCTAGGCGTTGCGCGTGAACCCTCGGCGATGCGCGTGAACCCTGGGCGTCGAGCGTGAAGCCTGGGCGGCAATCCGCCCGAAATCCCGCCATATGCTCACACTCAAAACCATTGCTTCACAACCAAAGCCATGGATTCACACATAATGCATTGAGCGCCTACACCGGCCGCCGCCCCAGGATCAGAAGCGAAGCCCAGGACGATGCGCGCGAAGCCTCGGCGTTGCGCGTGAACCCTGGGCGTCGAGCGTGAAGCCTGGGCGGCAATCCGCCCGAAATCCCGCCCTGTGCTCACACTCAAAACCATTGCTTCACAACCAAAGCCATGGATTCACACTCAATGCGGCAAGCGCCTACACCGGCCACCGCCCCAAGTTTAGAAGCGAAGCCCAGAACGATGCGCGTGAACCCTAGGCGTTGCGCGTGAACCCTCGGCGTCGAGCGTGAACCCTCGGCGTTGCGCGTGAACCCTGGGCGCCAAACGTGAAGCCTCGGCGCCAAACGTGAACCCTGGGTGCAAAATCGCCCAAAATCCCGCCACAGCCTCACACCGAACGCCCGACGCTCACAACGAAAACCGCAGACTCACACCCAAAGCCCCGGACACACATCCGCATCCGGCGCATCCCAACCCCGATCCACCATTGCCACCCGCACTCGCGCAATGATGCCGACCCGCCGCTCCTCCGCCACCACCCGGACAATGAGCCAGCCCTGCCGCTCGATCATCTCCAACCGCTGAATGTCGTAAACGTAGCGGCCCCGAACCGTCTGATGGTGCACGCCCTCGTATTCGACACCGACCTTGTACTCCTCCCAGCCAACGTCGATGTGAGCGAACGGAATCCCGTCCGCACCCAATACCGGAATCTGGGTTTGCGGTCGCGGAAAGCCCGCTTCGATCAGCAGCAGCCGAAGGTAACTCTCCCGGGGCGACTGAGCACCCGCGTCGACGAGTTCGAGTGCGGTCTCCAACCGCCGCAGCCCAGGTGAGCGGGGGTGCCGCCGCACGACATCCAGCACATCTTCGACCTTGAAACCCGTTGCGGCTGCGAGTGCATCCAGCCGGGCCACCGCCGAATGCAGCGCTCCACCCCGGCCGATGTCGAACGCGGTGCGCTCAGCGGTAGTGACCGACCGCCCATCGATCACCTGCGTTTCCCCGTCCAGCAGCAGACAACGCCGGGTCAGGACACCGGTCGGCGGCCGGGAGTTGCCGGATACCAACTCAATCGGCACGTCCCGTGGTATCCACTTTGTGCCGTGCAGCGCCGCCGCAGCCGCACCCGCAATGGTCGCCCTGCCCTTCGACCACAGCCAGGCCGCCGCGATCCGCTGCTCGAGCGAAGCCTGACCGGCCGCGGGCAGATAGATGCCGGGGAGCAGTGCCCGATACCGCGTGCGCAACTGGTGGCGGTTCAACACGCCACGCTGCAGCGCGTCGCAGCCGACGAAAGGTTCCTGCACGCCGCGAAGAGTCGCACGACTGCCGCACCCGGCGCGTTCAGATATCCACAGGCAACCCGCAGGCGCGCACGGCCTGCGTCATAGCTGGCTCAAAGGTTCGTGTGGACACTCAAACCCATGGTCGGAGAGTCCGCGCAGTGGATCACCACGGCTCGCGCCCTGCGCCGCGCCGGGTTCGGGACGACCGGCGCCCAGGTGGACGCGGTGGCCGGCCAGGATTGGGCCTCCTATGTCGATGCCGCGCTGGCGAGCAACCCCGATGCCGACCCCGGCGCGGCGGCGACGCCGATGCCGACGTTCCCCCCGCTGCAGCCGCCCGGGAAGAAGGCGACGCCGGCGTCGCACAAGGAGTACAACCGGCAGTTGGGCGAGCAGTTGGACACGCTGTCGCGTTGGTGGCTACAGCGGATGGTCGCAGTCCGGCAGCCGATCCACGAGAAGCTGACGTTGTTGTGGCACAACCACTTTGCCACCTCCGCGGCAAAGGTGCGGACGGCGGGGCAGATGGCCGCGCAGAACCAGAAACTTCGCACCATGGCGACGGGCGACTTCCGCGCCCTGGCCTACGCGATGCTGACCGACGCCGCGATGCTGCACTGGTTGGACGGTCAAACCAACACCGCCAAAGCGCCCAACGAGAATCTCGCCCGCGAATTCATGGAGTTGTTCGCACTGGGACACGGCAACGGCTACACGGAGGAAGACGTGCGCAACGGCGCCCGAGCACTCACCGGCTGGGTCGTCGACCGCAGTGGCCAGACGTCGCTGACGGCCAAACGCCATGACGCCGGCGTCAAGACGTTGTTCGGCCAGGCCCGCAACTTCGATGCGGCCGGTTTCTGCGACACCGTGCTGGCGCAGCCCAAATCGTCGGAGTACGTCGCGGGTCGGCTGTGGCAGCAGTTGGCCTCCGACGATCCGCCGTCCCCGCAAGCGCTGGGCCGCATTGTGGCGGCGTACGGCCCGGGACGCGACCTGCGCGCGCTGACCACGGCGATCCTGACCGATCCGGAATTCATCGGCACCCCAAGTGCCAGAGTCAACACGCCGGTGGAGTGGCTCGTCGGCGTGATCCGCACCTTGCGGGTGCCGATGAATGACGCCAAGCACCTCAAGACCGCCGAGGCGACGATGCGCGCGCTCGGGCAACGCCCGTTCTATCCGCCCAGTGTCGGGGGCTGGCCGGGCGGCCAGGTGTGGCTGTCCACCGCCAGCGCGGGTACCCGGTTGCGTGCCGCGTCCCAGCTGGCCCGCGCCGCCGACCTGTCCGCCATCGAGCGCACCGCCCCCCGTGATCGCGTCGACGCGGTCGGGTACCTGATCGGCGTCGGCAAATGGTCCGACCGAAGCGCGAGCGTGCTCGCGTCTGTGGTGGCCAGACCGCCGCAGCTGGTGGCGGTCGCCGTCAACACGCCCGAATACCTGACGTCTTAGCGAGAGTGCACATGCCCGAGTTGAATCGCCGCAGATTTCTGATCGCCAGCGCCGGTATCAGCGCCGCCGGCCTGCTGTCCGGCGCGGTGGCGGCCAGTTGGCCCGACTTGCTGCAGGCGGCGCAGGATCGACCGCTGCCGGCCAATGCCGGCGTCTTGGTGATCGTGTCCCTATACGGCGGCAACGACGGTATCAACACCCTGATTCCGTACGGCGACAACGCATATCACGATGCCCGACCCGAGCTCGCTTATGCTCCCGGCGACGTGCTGCACCTCGACCAGCAGCTGGGGCTCAATCCGGCGATGAAGGGCCTGGCCCAACTGTGGAACCAACACCAGCTGGCGATCGTGCGCGGCGTCGGCTATCCCAAGCCCGACCACAGCCACTTCCGCTCCATGGATATCTGGCAGACGGCCTCGCCCGCCGAACCCGTCTCGACCGGCTGGATCGGCCGCTGGCTCGACGCCACCGGCGACGACCCGCTGCGGGCGGTCAACATCGGGCCGGTGCTGCCGCCGCTCGCGGTGGGCCAGAAGTACACGGCGGCAGCACTTTCCACGAACTCCGGCGACGCCCGCGAAGCCGACGAATTTGCCTCGATCATGGCGGCGCTGGGTCGTGACGACCCCGGTGACACACCCGCCATGGCGGCCGTCGCCAAGGCCTACCGTGCCGCCCGCACCACCGACGAGACCTTCAAGTCGGTCAAACCGGTTGGCGAGGACCATAACTCGCTGGCCAAACAGCTGGACATGGTGGCCGCGGCCGTCAAGGCCCGGGTCCCGACCCGGGTGTACATCGTGCAGCTCGGCGGATTCGACACCCATTCCGGCGAACGAGAGACCCAACAGCGGCTGCTGCAGACCTTCGACGAGGCCGTAACCGGATTCCTGCGCCAGGTCGCGGGTACCAATGTGGTGCTGATGGCCTACTCCGAGTTCGGGCGTCGGGTGCGGGCCAATGCCTCCCAAGGCACCGATCATGGCACCGCGGGCCCGATGTTCGTCGCGGGCGCTCCCGTGCGGGGCGGCTTCTACGGCGACGAGCCCAGCCTGAAAGATCTCGACAACGGAGACCTCAAGTACACCACAGACTTTCGCGACATCTACTACGAAGTGCTCGCGCGCACGGTCGGAACCGATCCGACGCCGTCGGTGGGGACTGGACGAAAGGCCTTGGGCTTCTTAGCCGCTTAGCACGCCCAGGCAGTCGCGGGCGATTGCCAGCTCCTCATTGGTCGGTATCACCAGCACCGTGACCGGCGAACGATCCGACGAGATCCGCCGCGCACCAGTCCCGGAACCGTTGCGCTCCAAGTCCAATTCGATGCCCAATTCTCCCAGCCCGGCCAACGCGTCGCGGCGTACCGCCGCGTCGTGCTCACCGATACCGGCGGTGAAACTCAGCACGTCGGTGTGGCCCAGCACCGCCAAGTATGCGCCGATGTACTTGCGCAGCCGATGGATGAATACGTCGTAGGCCAATTTCGCTGCCGCGTCACCGGATTCGATCATGGTACGCAGCCGGCGGAAGTCGCGCTCGCCGGCCAGGCCCTGCACCCCGGAGCGCCGGTTCAGCATCGACTCGATGTCGTCGACGCTCATCTTCGCGGTGCGCCACAGGTAGCTGATCACGCCGGGGTCGATGTCGCCGCTGCGGGTGCCCATGACCAGACCTTCCAGCGGTGTCAGGCCCATCGACGTCTCCACCGGCCGGCCACCTGCCACCGCCGACGCGGACGCGCCGTTACCCAGATGCAGCACAATCTGATTCACGCCCTCCAGCGGCCGGCCGAGGAACGACACGGCCTGCTCGCTGACATATTGGTGTGAGGTGCCGTGGAATCCGTACCGACGAATCTGCCAGGTCTCGGCCACCTCGCGGTCGATCGCATAGGTCGCGGCGGCCGCGGGCAGATGGTGAAAGAAGGCCGTGTCGAACACCGCGATATGCGGCACGTCGGGCAGCAGCTTGCGTGCCACCTCGATGCCTTGCAGAGCGGGCGGGTTGTGTAGCGGGGCCAGCGGGGAGAGCTCTGTGAGCTGTTCGATCACGTCGTCGTCCAGCTTGGTCGGGCGGTGAAAGCGCTTGCCGCCGTGGACCACCCGGTGACCGACCGCCACCAGGCCACACTCGCCCAGGTCGATGCCGTCGTCGGCAAGGATCTCGAATGCCCGCCGCAGCGCCGCTTCGTGATCGGCGACGGGCGAGGCGGGTTCGCCGATCTGCTCCACCACGCCGGTGGCCCGCGACTCCCCGGAGTCGGGGTCGACGAGCTGAAACTTCAGCGACGAGGAGCCGGAATTGATGACCAGCACCAGACGATCACCCACGGGACACGCCCTGCGCCTGAATGGCGGTGATGGCAACGGTATTGACGATGTCTTCGACCGTGGCGCCCCGAGACAGGTCGTTGACCGGTTTACGCAGTCCCTGCAGCACCGGCCCGATCGCGATGGCACCCGCCGAGCGCTGCACCGCCTTGTAGGTGTTGTTGCCGGTGTTGAGGTCGGGGAAGATCAGCACGGTGGCGCGGCCGGCGACGGGCGAGTCGCGCATTTTGGTTGCCGCCACCGACGGGTCCACGGCGGCGTCGTACTGAATCGGCCCTTCGACGGCCAGTTCCGGTTCCCGGGACCGCACTAATTCCGTTGCCGCCCTGACCTTGTCGACATCCGCGCCGGAACCGGAGTCGCCGGTGGAATAGGACAGCATGGCCACCCGGGGTTCGATGCCGAACTGCGCGGCGGTACGCGCCGAGGAGATCGCGATGTCGGCGAGCTGCTCGGGCGTCGGGTTCGGGACGATGGCGCAGTCGCCGTAGGCAAGTACCTTGTCCGGCAGGCACATCAGGAAGATGCTGGACACCGTCGACACGTCGGGCACCGTCCGGATGATCTCCAACGCTGGGCGCACGGTGTGCGCGGTGGTGTGCACGGCACCGGACACCATGCCGTCGATCATGCCGCAGT
Source organism: Mycobacterium kiyosense (assembly GCA_021654635.1). Taxonomy (NCBI): domain Bacteria; kingdom Bacillati; phylum Actinomycetota; class Actinomycetes; order Mycobacteriales; family Mycobacteriaceae; genus Mycobacterium; species Mycobacterium kiyosense. The sequence goes on along the minus strand of AP025179.1, from coordinate 746,614 downwards.
AGACCATCATGGTGCCGAAATAGGTCGCGTCGTTCATGATTTCACGGGCATGTTCAACCGTGACACCCTTGGCCTGACGCAGTTCGGCGTACTTCTCGGCAAACTGTTCGTGCAGCTCACTGCTGCGCGGATCGATCACCGCCGCGCCTTCCAGGCTGACACCGAGTTCAGCTGCCCGGGAACGGACTTGGGTCTCGTCGCCCAGGATGGTGAGGTCCGCGACCGAACGCTGCAGCAGCCGGCCGGCCGAGCGCAGGATCCGGTCGTCCTCACCTTCGGGCAGCACGATGCGCTTGCGGTCGGCGCGGGCCTGCTGCTGCAGCCGACGGGTGAACATCTGCGGGGTGATGACGGTGGGTATCGGAATGGCCAGCTGTGCCAGCAGATCGTCGATGTCGACGTTGCGGTCCATCAGCTGCAGGGCGGTGTCGATCTTGCGCTGCGACCTCGCGGTGACCCGGCCGCGGGACGATGCCGCCGCACTGGCGGTGTCGTAAGTGCCCAGTGTGGTGGCGATGATGGGCAATCGCAGGTGCAGACCGGCCACCAGCGCCGCAATCGAGGGATGCAGCTCGAGGCCGCCGTTGAGGATGAGGCACGAAAGCGACGGAAACCCTTCGGCCGCATGGGCACTGGCCACCGCGAGCACCACGTCGGACCGGTCGCCCGGGGTGATCACCGCCATGCCGTCGCGCAGCCGTTCCAGCACGTGGTCGGCCGTCATCCCGGCGACCATCACACCCATCACCTCGCGGTCGCGCAGCGAGATGTCTCCGCTTACCGGCGTCCCCTGTACCGCGTCCTTGAGCTCGGTCACCGTCGGCGCGGCCAGCAGCGGCGCCTCGGGCAGCACGTAGCCGCGCGGGGTGAACTTGCGCAAAGCCTCACGAACCGCGTCCAGCTCGTCGGGCGCGCACCGGTTGACCACCACCGCCGCGGCGTGCGCACGCAGCGCTGAAAGCTCAGACAGACATGCCTCGACGACGTCGGCGACGTCCTGCGGCGTGCGGTTCCACCCGCGCACCATCAGCAGCACCGGCGCACCCAGGTTGACCGCGATCCGGGCGTTCGTCGCGAACCCGGCCGGGCTCGTCGCCCCGCCGATATCGGTGAAGTCGCTGCCGACGATCACCACGGCGTCGCATTGCTCGGCCATCGCGTGGTAGGCGTCGGCGATGGTGGCGATCGCGGCCTCGACGTCGTCGTGCACCTGCTGGTAGCTCACGCCGACGCACTGCTCGTAGGACAGGCCCGCGGTGGCGTGGTCGAGCAGCAACTCCAAGATGTAGTCGCGCTGTTCCCCGAGCCGCGTAATCGGCCGGAACACACCGACTTTGGCGACGGTGGCGGCCAGCCGGTGCAGCAAGCCCAGTGCGATCGTGGACTTGCCGGTCTCCGCCTCGGGAGCGGCAATGTAGATCGCCTTCGCCAGGGCCCCCGCGTCAGCCAAGTCTGCGCAACCTGGGCTCGAGGTCTTTCTCGAACAGTTCCAGGAACCTGCGCTGGTCGTGTCCGGGCGCGTGGAACACCAGGTGGTTCAGTCCCCACTGCACGTACTGGCCCACTTTTTCGACGGCTTCGTCGGGGTCGGAGGCCACGATCCAGCGCTTGGCGATCTGCTCGATCGGCAGCGCGTCGGCGGCCTTCTCCATCTCGATCGGGTCGTCGATGCTGTGCTTCTGTTCGGCCGACAGCGACAGCGGCGCCCAGAACCGAGTGTTGTTCAGCGCCAGCTCGGGGTCGGTGTCGTAGGAGATCTTGATCTCGATCATCTTGTCGATGTCGTCGGGGTTGCGGTCGTTGGCCGCCGCCCCTTCCAGGACGGCCGGCATCAGTTTCTCGGTGTAGAGCTCTTCGCCCTTCCCGGAGGTGCAGATGAAACCGTCGCCGGCCCGGCCCGCGTACTTGGCCACCGCGGGGCCGCCGGCGGCGATGTAGATCGGCACACCGCCCTCGGGCACGTCGTAGATCGAGGCGCCTTTGAGCCGGTAGTACTCGCCGTCGAAGTCGACCCGGTCGCCGCGCCACAATTCGCGCATCAACCGCACCGACTCACGCAGCCGCGCGAACCGCTCCTTGAACTCCGGCCAGGAGCCCTGGTAGCCGGTGGCTATCTCGTTGAGCGCCTCGCCGGTGCCGACGCCCAGGAAGATGCGCCCCGGGTACAGGCAGCCCATGGTGGCGAAGGCTTGGGCGATGACGGCCGGGTTGTACCGGAAGGTCGGGGTGAGCACCGAGGTGCCCAGCTGTAGGCGCTTGGTGCGCTCCCCCACCGCCGTCATCCAGGCCAGTGAGAACGGGGCGTGCCCGCCCTCGTGCCGCCACGGCTGGAAGTGGTCGCTGACGGTGGCGCTGTCCATGCCGTGCGCTTCGGCGAGGACGGCCAGTTCGACGAGCTCGCGAGGTGCGAATTGTTCGGCGGACGCTTTGTATCCGAGTTTCAGTTCAGCCACGTGTTCTTTCTACTCCCCTGCTAAATGTCGCCGGATCGGAGCGCCATCGACAGACCGCCGCGGGACCGTATTCCGAGCTTGCGGTACACGCGGCTCAGCGCCATCTCGACGGTCTTATCCGAGATGAACAGCTCGGCGGCGATCTCCTTGTTGGATCGTCCCGTCGCGGCGAGTTCGGCGACACGCCGCTCGGCGGGGGTCAGCCCATCGCTGCCCCCGCTGGTACTGCTCAGACGGGCGAGTTCCGAGCGTGCCCGCGATGCCCACCATGGCGTGCCGAGTTGCTCGAAGGTCTGCAGAGCCGCACGCAGCGAGGCCGAAGCATCCTGCCTGCGCCGGCGGCGTCGCTGTACCTGGCCGAGGAGAAGCCGGCTACGAGCGGTCTCGAACGGCATGGCAAGCAGTTGATGATGCGCGATCGCAGCGACGGCAGCTTCCTCTGCGGCGGCGAGGTTGCCCCGCGCGGCCAGGCATAGCGCGCGGCCCCGTGCAGCCATGGCCAGCATCCACCGACGATTCAGTCGAGTACCGTTTTCTGCCAACGCATTTGACAACTGTTCAGCCTCGTCGACACGACCCAGGCCGGCGAGTGCCTCGATCGCGTCGGGAAGGTAGCCACCCTGCATGATCTCGGTGTCGTGGGCGGGGTCGAAGGTCGCCAACAGCGGTTCCAACACCGTCATCGCTTGGTCGTAGCGGCCCAGGGACACCTCCACGAACGCCAGCGTCGCCGACGGCGCGTCGGCAAGGTAGATCGCGCCGATCTCGTTTGCCGCGGCGACCGCCGCGCCGGCAGCGGTTCGCGCCTCGTCCTCGAGGCCGCGGTAGGCGGCGACCGCCGCCCGCCATCCCCCAAGCCGTGACCAGCAGATGCCGTCCGCCCGTCTGTTCCGCGCGCTCGACCGCCTCGCGGGAAGCCTCCGCCGCGTCGGCGTAGCGCCCCAACCACACGTCGATGGTCGCGAGGTGGTTGAACGCCCAAATGATGTCAATTTCGGTGCCGCCGTTGAGCATTCGGCGACACACCGCGCTCATCTGATCGCGCGCCTCGGCCAGGTCGCCGGTCCAGGCGGAGACTATTGCCCGCACCGCACTGGCCTGATACCAGGTGGTCGCGCCAGCAGCCGGATCCTCCAAACTCCAGCGCGGTCCGCAATGCCGGCTCATCCACCCCCAACCCGTACACGAACGCGGCGCTGACCCAGATCGACAGCGCCCGGCTGCGCAGATCGGGGACATCGAGCCGGTCGGCCAGGGCAACCGCGGTCCTGGCGTGGTCGACCGCTCGGCCGACGCGCCCGATCATCACGGTGGCCAGCACCACCCGCAGCAGGCAATGCAGCCGCAGTTCGGTGCCGTCTTCGGCCTCGTCGGCCGCTTGGGTCAGCGTCTGCACGGCTCCCACCGTGTCATCTCCGTAGCCCTGGACCGCACCGAGCAGCATCAGCGCGAGGCAGCGCATCGCGCCCCTCGGCAGGCTGTCGATGGTCGGCTCCAGCAGCGCGCGCGCCGCGTCTAGGTCGCCCGAGCGGAAATGATGCTCGGCCGCGCGGATGCGCCGGGGCGGGGTGTCTCCGCCCAGTTTCAGAGCCAGTTCCAGCAATTCGGCAGCCGCGGCGGGGGCGCCCCTGGAGACGCTGGCCTCGGCCGCCGCATCCAGAGCTGACAGCGTGGCGGGATCGCCGGTGACCGCGGCCAGTGCCAGATGGCGTGCCCTGAGCTCTGGCTGTTCGACTAGCGAGGCGAGCGTTCGATGCATGGCTCGTCGGCGCGCTGGACCGGCTGTGGCGTACGCACCGGCGGCGAACAGCGGATGGGTGAACCTGAGCGCATGTCCATCCAGGGTGATCACGCCGCGGCTTTCCACAGTCTCGAGTAGCTGCATTACTTGCAACGGCGACATGCCGGCCGCCCGACTCACCAGCTCCACCGTCGGCTCGGCGGCGGTCGCCGCGGCCAGCAACACCTGCCCGACGTCCTCGCCGACATCCCCGATCCTGCGGCGCACCATCGCCGCCAGACTGCTCGGCATGCCCGGCGCGGAGGACGTCGGGTCGGCGAACGTGCTCGCAGCCAGCTCGATCGCGAAAAGCGGGTTACCACCAGACATTTCGTAGATCCGGGTAATCACCGGGCGCGGCAGCGTACGACCCAGCCGCGCCGCCACCACCGCGTGCACACCCCCGAGGCTGAATGGCCGTAGACACACCCGAGTGGTGGTCTCGGGACTACGAAAGTCCAGCCACGAGTTCGAGCGCGCCGCGCCCGGCTCCTCGGTCCGAAAACTCAGCATCATCCCGACGGAGCCGCGGAGCCGGCGCGCGCAAAACCCGATCACTGCACGACTCGACGCATCCAGCCACTGCGCGTCGTCGACGGCCAACAGCACCGGAGACTGCGCGCCGATGCGTTCGACCACGGATAGGAACGCGGTCGCCAGGGTGCGCTCGTCGGTTGCTGGTCCGCTCGAACCGGCCTCGCCGGTGCGGGCACGATTCAACGCCAGCTGTTGGACCGCGGGCAGTTCGGCGACCACCGCGGCGTCGATATCCGTCAGCAGGTCCGCGACCGCGGCATAGGCGTAGAACACCTCCGCGGCCGAGCCGCGCGCCGAGAGGACCCGAAAGCCCAGGCGCTCGGCCTGGCTTTGCGCGTCGAGCATCAGGGTTGTCTTGCCGATACCGGCCTCGCCCTCGACCAGCAACGTCGCAGGACCACTCTGTGCACGCACGAGAAGATCCGTGACGGCCCGGTCCTCAGCCAACCGCTGCACGATGTTCCCCGCCACCCAGCAATCCTCGCAGGAACCAGCACCGGCCCGCACTGCCCGGCTACACCGCGCTCGCGATCGCTCCTACCCCTATGGTCGCGACCCGCTACGCCCGGCTACGCCGCGCTCGCGATCGCTCCTACCCCCATGGTCGCGACCCGCTACGCCCGGCTACGCCGCGCTCGCGATCGCTCCTACCCCCATGGTCGCGACCCGCTACGCCCGGCTACGCCGCGCTCGCGATCGCTCCTACCCCCATGGTCGCGACCCGCTACGCCCGGCTACGCCGCGCTCGCGATCGCTCCTACACTCTCCGGAATGGGTGAGCAGACACAGCTGGTGCAGATCACCGACAGGGTTCATCTCGCGCAGGGACCCGCGGTCAACTGGACGCTGGTCGCCGACCACACCGGGGTCATGCTGATCGACGCCGGCTACCCCGGCGACCGCGAAGAGGTGCTGGCCTCGCTGCGCAGGCTCGGCTACGGGCCCGCAGACGTGCGCGCCATCCTGCTCACCCACGCCCACATCGACCACCTGGGCACCGCGATCTGGTTCGCCCGCGAGCACCGCACCCCGGTGTACTGCCACGCCGACGAGGTGGGTCACGTCAAGCGCGAATACCTGGAGCAGGTGTCCATACCGGCGCTCGCACTGCGACTGTGGCGGCCGCGCTGGGCGTTGTGGACCCTGCACGTGGTGCGCAGCGGCGGCCTGAACCGCACCGGCATCCCGACCGCCCTGCCGCTGACCGACGACGTCGCCGCCGGACTGCCCGGCCGCCCGCGCGCCGTATTCAGTCCCGGTCACACCAACGGGCACTGCTCGTATCTGGTGGACGGGGTGCTGGTCAGTGGTGACGCCCTGATCACCGGGCATCCGCTGATCGTCCACGACGGGCCGCAGCTGCTGCCCGCGATCTTCAGCTACAGCCAGCAACAGTGCATCCGCACCCTGTCGGCGCTGGCGCAGGTGGAATCGGAGATCCTGGCTCCCGGGCACGGACCGCTGTGGCGCGGCCCGATCCGCGAGGCCACCGACACCGCGCTCCGTAAGGCCGGCGCGATCTAGCGGCTCCGGGCACCCAAGCCCAGGTTCTCGCGCAGCGTCTGACCGCTGTACTCGGTGCGGTAGGCGCCGCGCTCCTGCAGCAGCGGCACTACCTTGTCGACGAATTCGTCGAGGCCGTGCGGGGTGAGGTGCGGCACCAGGATGAACCCGTCGCAGGCGTCAGCTTGGACGTAACGGTCGATCTCGTCGGCGATATGCGTTGCGGTGCCGACGAATTGCTCTCGGCTGGTCATCGCGATCACCACTTCCCGAATGGACAGGTTCGCGGCCTCGGCGCGTTCCCGGAAGCGTCGCGCCACCGCGACCGGGTCGCCGTGCCGGACCCGGCCCTGGGTGATGTCGCTGTCGATCACCGGATCGAAGTCCGGCAGCGGACCGTCCGGGTCGTAGCCGGACAGTTCACGACCCCAGATCTGCTCCAGCATGGCTATCGCGGTGGGACCGCTCACCTGTTGGCGCCGCACGTGGTGCGCCTTCTCGCGGGCCTCGTCGGCGGTGTCACCGAGCACGAACGTCGCTGCCGGAAAAACCTTGAGCTGGTTGGGATCCCGGCCGAATCGCCGGGCCCGGCCCTTCACGTCGGCGTAATACCGCTGACCGTCTTCCAGCGACCCGTGCAGGGTGAACAGCGCGTCGGCATACCGGGCACCGAAGTTGCGCCCTTCGTCGGAATCGCCGGCCTGCAACAACACCGGATGGCCTTGCGGGCCGGCAGGCAATGTCGCGAAACCGCTGACGTCGAAATGCGCACCCTGGTATTCGACCCTGCGAATCCCGGCCGGGTCCACATAGACGCCGTTACGCCGCACCACCGCATCCGGGGCCCAGCTGTCCCAGAACCTGCGCGCCACCTCGACGAATTCTTCGGCACGCGCATATCGGTCGGAGTGCGCCAGAAAACCGCCGCGCCGAAAGTTGGCCCCGGTGAAGGCATCTGACGAGGTGACGATGTTCCAGCCGGACCTTCCTTCGGACAGGTGATCCAGGGTGGCGAATTGCCTTGCCACTTCAAAGGGTTCGTTGAAGGTGGTGTTGATGGTGCCGGTCAGACCGATCCGCTCGGTGACGGCGGCCAGCGCGGCCAGCACGGTGAAGGTGTCGGGGCGGCCGACCACGTCCAGGTCGTAGATGCGGCCGCGGTGCTCGCGCAACCGCAGTCCCTCAGCCAAGAAGAAGAAGTCGAACAAACCACGCTCAGCGGTCCGGGCCAGATGCACGAACGATTCGAACTCGATCTGGCTGCCCGCTGTCGGGTCGGTCCACACCGTGGTGTTGTTGACACCGGGGAAATGCGCGGCCAGGTGAATCGGCTTGCGACTCATGGGTTCAACCCCCATCGCCGGGCGATCAGTTCATGGGAGCGAAGTCGGTCTTGATGCCGGTGAGTAACCGAGGTGACGACCAGTTCGTCGGCCCCACAGACCCGCGCCAGCGCGGCGAGCCGGTCGGCGACCTCGTCGGGATCGCCGACGAATTGTGTTGCCAGCCGGTCTTTCACCACCTCGTACTGCTCGTCGGTCAGCGGTGGGCAGTCCTCGGGGGCGGGGTAGGGCATGGCCCCGATGCCCGTGCGGATCGAGTACACCCAATGGCCGTAGCCGGTGGCGAGCTGCCGGGCGGTCGCGGTGTCCTCGGCTACCACGATGTCGGCCGAAACCACCACGTAGGGCTCGGCCAGGGCTGCCGACGGCTGGAACGTGTCGCGGTAGGCCTCGATCGCTTCCAAGGCGGTGGCGGGTGTGATGTGATAGCTGGCCACGAACGGCAACCCCAGCGCCCCGGCCACCCGCGCACTCTGCCCCCGGGTGCTGCCGAAAATCCACGGCCGCAGTCCGGATCCTTCGCCGGGTACCGCGTGCACGTCGAATTCGCCTACCCGGTAGCGGCCTTCGAGCAACGCTAGGATGTCGCCGACCTGCTCGGCGAAGTCCGGCGACAGCGCTTCGGGCTGTTGCAGGATTTCCATGGTGGCCTGCAGCCGTTCCAGGTCGAGCAGCTCACGCACGTCGAAAGGCGTTGGCACCACCACCCCGTCGACTTCGTGCCACCGACGCGGCGGCCTGTGCTCCCTGGGTGGCTTCGGTTTGCGCTCCTCGGAACGACGCTGCCCGGATCGGCCGATCCCGAGATCGATCCGGCCAGGGTAGAACGCGTCGAGCATGCCGAAGCTTTCGACCACCGCGACGGCGGTGGTGTAACCCAGCTGGACCGCCGCGGCGCCCACTTGAATCCGCTTGGTATTGGCCGCAATCTGTCCGATCAGCACCGCAGGTGCCGCGCTGGCGACCGCGACGAAGTGATGCTCGGCGACCCAGTAGCGACGGTAACCCAGATATTCGGCGTGCTGAGCCAGTTCGATGGTGTTGCGCAACGCGGTAGCCGGGTCACTGCCGGCGCTGATCGGCGCCAGGTCCAGGATCGAGAGCGGAATCATGCTGTCAGACCCAGCCTTTCGCGCAGCGTCTCGCCGTCCCGGTAACTGTCGCGGAACTCGCCTGCGCGCTGCAGCAGCGGCACCACCTCGTCGACGATCACCGGCAGGTCGGTGGCGTGCACGGCGGGACGCAGCCGGGCGCCGTCGACACCTACGCGCTGCCACTGCAGCAGTAGGTCGACCAACTCGGCAGCGTTGCCCGACCACACCCAGGTGTCGGAGCGGAAGTCGTCCTGACCGTGGAATGAAACCACGATGTCGGCGAAGACCTTTAGCTTCTCCGAGACGTCCCGCACCTGCTTCAGGAGGTCGCTTATCGAGGCGTCAGCGGGCGTGATGAACACCAGATCGGCGGTGTCGGAGGCGAATTCGTACACCGGGCCGGCGTGTGCCAGCACCGCGACCACCGGCTGACCCTGCGGCGGGCGCGGCGTGATCGAGGGTCCCTTCACCGAGAAGTACTTTCCGGTGAAGTCGATGTAGTGCACCTTGTCGACGTCGATGTAGCGTCCGGTCGCTGCGTCGCGGATCACCGCGTCGTCCTCCCAGCTGTGCCAGAGTCTGCGTACCACCTCGACGTAGTCGCGGGCTTCGGCGAACAACTCGGCGGGATCGACGGTGCGGCGGCCGAACAGCGCCGCCTCGTGGCTGGTGGCGCTGACCCGAGGCTGCCAGCCCGCCCGCCCGTGCGAGACAAAGTCAAGGGTGGCAATGGCTTTGGAGATGTGGAATGGCTCGGTGTGGGTGACGGTGGCCACCGGGATCAACCCGATGTGCCGTGTGCCCGGAGCGATGCGGGCAGCGACCAGCACCGCGTCGCCGCGTCCGGCCAGCCGCTTCGGGTCGATCCGTTCCCGCCGTCCCGGCTGCGGCATCAGGGTGTCGTCGATGGTGAGGAAGTCCAGCAGCCCGCGCTCGGCCGTGGCGGCGAGATCTGTCCAGTAGCGGCCGCTGAGCACCGACCGCGGCTCGTCGAAGAGCTCCCACGCCTGCGTGTGCCAGCCGTAGCCGTCGAGCGCGACACCGAGGTGAAACGTCATGCCAGCGCTTTCAGGAAGGCGATCGGGAGTACCGGGCCGCGGGCGGGCAGCGGTTCGGCCAGCCGGGTGTAACCGGTCGACGCATACAGTTCCACGGCCTCAGGTTGGCGGTCACCGGTGACGAGGTACACCCTTTTGTAACCGCAGATCGCAATCTCGGCTTCCAGCTGCCGCAGCAGTGCCTTTGCGTAGCCCCGGCGCCGATGGTCGCGGTGCGTCCACACCCGTTTGAGTTCGGCGGTCTCGGCGTCGTAGCGGCAGAAGGCACCCCCGGTCACCGGAGTGCCATCCAGCACACCGATCAGCATTCCGCCGTGCGGAGCGGTGAACTGGCCGTCCGGCCCGCTGACAATCCATTGCCGATAAAGCCGGCGCTCCCCGCCGTAGCGTTGCGCGTACTCGTCGGCCAACTCCTCGAGCAGCGGCTGCGCCAGCGGGTCGTCCAGCGCGACGGGCACGAACTGCACAGCGTCGGAATCGGTGGGAGGTGAAGACGGTGCGGACATCACGTAACTGTCTAACGCGTGTCGCCTGGCAGCATTCCGGTGACGTAGCGCGGGCTGGCCGCGATATCGCGGGGCCGCATCCGACGGCGTCCCCCCAGACCCACGACCCCCAGCAACTCGACGATGTCGCGGTCGCAGATCTGCCAGCGCTGGGCAGCCAGATTCTCTGGGACCGAAGGGAATTCGGCCGTGTAGGTGAGTTTGGTCAAATCCACGTCCAAGCCCTGCCGACGCCACAAGTCGATGAAGGCATGTCCCTCCTGCAACTGCAACTGAGTCCAGGGCAGGTGATCGGCGGCAAATTGACTCCCGGCGGCGCTCACGCCGGTGATGTCGCGCAGCAGCCGGTCCTGCGCATCCGGCGGCAGGTAGCCGAGCAGCAGATTCTCGGCGATCCACAGGGTGGGTTGCACGGGGTCGAAGCCGGTGCGCAGCAGCGCGGTCAGCCAGTCGTCCCGCAGGTCCACGCCCACGGCGCACCGGTTCACCGACAGCTTGGCGCCCAACTCGCGCATCATCCGAACCTTGAAGTCAGTCACGTCGGGCCGGTCCAGCTCGTACACCGTCGTGCCCACTGGCCACCACAGCCGATACGCGCGGGTATCCAGGCCCGCACCCAGGTTCACCACCTGACGAATGCCGGCCCGCACGGATTGAGTCAGGAACCCGTCCAGGAATCGGCCGTGCACGGCCAGCACATTGATCATTCCGGTCGTCACCGGGTCGATGCCGCCGTCGGTCGAATACGCATGGTCCTCGATCAGCCGGACGAAATATTCCACCCCGGCGGCGCGCACCAACGACTCGGCGAACGGGTCGTTGATCAGGCCTTTTGTGGTGGCCACCGCCCGGGCGGCGGCGCTGAAGGTAGCGGTGATCCCGACGCCGGTGGTCAGGTCCCAGGTGTCGCCGTCGGTGCGTGCCATCTGGGTCCGTCGCTCAGCTATCCGAGCGACGCTGTCTGACAAGTGTCGCGGTGGCGCGCCACCCGAGCAGCAACACCGCGGTCACAGTCGATGCGACGATCACGAAGGCCCCTGCCACGCTGGCCGAGCTGGCCTTGCGTAGCAACATGCCGACCAGCACGGTCGACGCCCAGACAACCACACCGGTCGGCGCCACGTCGGTGGGCCGGCGCCAGGCGCGGGACAGCAACCAGCCGACCAGGGTCCCACTCAGGAACGGCCAGGCGGTGGTCGCCAGGCCAGAAACGGTGACACCCTCGTCGTGGCTGCGACGCCCGAGGGCGCAGAAGACCACCACGGCCACCACATCCACCCCGAGCCAGGCCGGGGATCGCCGCGGTTGCATGCAGCGAGACTACCGGCACCGGGCAGGATTAAGGGATGAGCACACCGCCGTCGTTCGATCCCTACGACCCGCTGGGCCTGGACGCATCATTGTCCAGCGATGAGGTCGCCGTACGCGACACCGTCCGCGCGTTCTGCGCCGAGCACGTACTTCCGCACGTGGCCGGGTGGTTCGAGGACGGTGACCTGCCGGTGGCGCGCGAGCTGGCCAAGCAGTTCGGCGAATTGGGCCTGCTCGGTATGCATCTGGAGGGGTACGGGTGCGGCGGGGCCTCGGCGGTGCATTACGGGCTGGCGTGTCTGGAATTGGAGGCTGCGGATTCCGGCATCAGGTCGCTGGTGTCGGTGCAGGGTTCGCTGGCGATGTTCGCGATCTGGAACAACGGTTCGGAGGAGCAGAAGCAACAGTGGTTGCCGGGGATGGCTGCCGGTGAGTTGATCGGCTGCTTCGGGTTGACCGAGCCTGACGCCGGCTCCGATCCGGCCGCGATGAAAACCCGGGCCCGGCGCGATGGATCCGACTGGGTGCTCAACGGCCGCAAGATGTGGATCACCAATGGCTCGATCGCCGACGTAGCCGTGGTGTGGGCCGCCACCGATGACGGCGTGCGCGGTTTCCTGGTCCCGACCGACACCGCGGGCTTCTCCGCCAACACCATCCATCACAAGCTGTCGTTGCGGGCGTCGATCACCAGTGAATTGGTGCTGGACGACGTGCGCCTGCCCGCCGAGTCGATGTTGCCCGGCGCCAGCGGTTTGAAGGGACCGCTGTCGTGCCTGTCGGAGGCGCGGTACGGGATCGTCTGGGGCGCGATGGGTGCGGCCCGCTCGGCGTGGCAGGCCGCATTGGACTACGCGACCCAGCGCACCCAGTTCGACCGTCCGATCGCCGGATTTCAGCTGACCCAGGCCAAGCTGGTCGACATGGCCGTCGAGTTGCACAAGGGACAGCTGCTGTCGCTGCACCTGGGCCGGTTGAAGGACAGCGTGGGCCTGCGGCCCGAGCAGGTCAGCTTCGGCAAGCTGAACAACACCCGGGAAGCACTCGAGATCTGCCGGACGGCCCGAACCATCCTCGGCGGCAACGGAATATCGCTGGAGTATCCGGTGATCCGGCACATGGTGAACCTGGAGTCGGTGCTCACCTACGAGGGCACCCCGGAGATGCACCAACTGGTCCTCGGGCAGGCGTTTACCGGACTGTCCGCGTTCAGGTAGAAAGCAGATCATGAAAGCTCTTGTGTTTGCCGCTGCGCTGCTGCCGGTACTGGTGACGATGGCGCCCGCTGCGACGGCCGACCCCACGCTGCCCCCGATGAACTCCACCGGCGGTGGCCCGGTGATCGGCGGCGGGGGCAGCGGCGGGGCGATCGGCCAGCAGCTGTTCAGTTTCCACGACCCCAATATCCAGGAGGTCGACGGGTCGGACGCGGCCCAATTCTTCAATGCGGCAACGGGTGTCAGCAATCGGGACCTCGCCGCGCCCTTCCAGCCGTTGCAACGGATGCTGGGGTGCCAGGTGAACGGGGCCGGGTTCGGGGCGCGGGCCTATCGTCGCAACGACGGGCAGTGGGGCGGCGGGATGTTGGTGATCGCCAAGAGCGCTGTCTCCGACGTCGACGCGCTGAACGCCTGCGCCAAATCCAGCTGGCGCAAGGCTTCGGTTGGCACGCCGACGTCGATGTGTAACAGCGGGTGGACCTATCCCCCGTTCAGCGGTCGCAAGGGCGAGGGCTATTACGTCCTGCTGGCCGGAACCAACTCGGACTTCTGCACCGGTCCGAACGCGAACCTGCGGACCACCGCGAGTTCCTGGCCCACTTAGCGGGCGGGCCGTCCACTAAAACGGCGGGTCGTCGGGCAGGGGTTCCGGAGGGCCGTAAACGGGGGACCCAGTCCGCCGAGAGTTCGGCCGCGTCCTGCGCGGTGGCCGTGGCCCCGGCCGGGCAGTCGTCCTGCCCGCACCCGCAGCTCAGCAGGCGCCCCTGAGCCAGCGCACCTCCAACCACTGATTACGCTCTCGGCACATGAAAGCTGTCGTGGTGGGCGCGGGAATCGCCGGACTCGCGGTGGCCAGCGGACTGCAGCGCGCCGGGTGGGATGTCTCCGTACTGGAGCGAGCGGCCGATTCACAACCGGCTCCGGCCGGATTATCCATATTCGGCAACGGTTTTCGCGCTCTCGACGAGCTCGGTCTGGGCTCTGCCGTGCGGGCGATAAGCGCCGACGAACCCCCCTACACCAAGTCGGGCATCCGCAAGCCGAACGGCCGGTTTCTGGTCACGTTCGCCCCGACGACGTATCAGAACCTGCGCGCCGTCGACCGCACCGAGCTGCACGCGGCGATGTTGGCCACCCTGCGTGCAGGCTCCGTGCACTGGGGACAGCGAGTAGCCGAAGCCGGAACGGACGGCGTCCACACCGACGACGGGCACCACGCCGAAGCCGACCTGATCGTCGGCGCCGACGGGATCCGCAGCCGCGTCCGCGCCAGCCTGCCGCAGGACCGTCCGACCCGGCGTAGCGGCTACGGCGTCTGGCGGGCCATAACCGCGCGGCCGGTACCCGTGGGAGCCGGCGGGGAGACCTGGGGCAGCGGCCAACGGTTCGGTCTGGTGCCGCTCAAGGACGGCCGGGTCTACTGGTTCGCCGTGGTGACCAGCGCGCGCAACGAAACCGGCGCCGCCGCCCTCGACGAGGTCCGGTCCTTGTTCGGCGGCTGGCACGAGCCGATCGCCGAGCTGATCGACGCCACCGAGCCCGAAGCCGTGCACTACACCCACAGCGAGGAGCTCGACGGCCCGCTGCGGTCCTACGTGCACGGCCGCACCGTGTTGATCGGCGACGCGGCGCACGCGATGTCACCCAACCTCGGCCAGGGCGCCAACCAGGCGCTCGAAGACGCAGCAACCCTCTGCGCGTTGCTGGCACCGGTGCAGGACCGCACCGAAATCGAACCGGCGCTGCACCGCTATGACCGGCTGCGCCGGCCCCGAACCCAGCGCATCGCCCGCGAATCGCACAACATCGGGATCGCCGGCCAGTGGAGCAACCCGGTGCTGGTCTGGTGCCGCAAAACAGGCATGACGCTGGCCCCGAACTGGGTCTTCAGTCGCCGAACCACTCGTTTACAGGAGTGGCAATTTCGCTCCGGCAAGTAACGCAGGTGTGTTAGGTTAGCCTGTCCTGCGCGTCCGGGACGGCCTTTACCTTCGTCACTTACACCTCAGGGGCTGCTGCATGCTTATCGAGATCGCGGCGGTGAGCAGGACCTATCAACGGGGCCAGGAACTGGTCAAGGCGGTCGACAACGTCACCCTCACGCTGGGCAACGAGAAGCTGGTCGCCATCACCGGTCAGTCCGGTTCCGGCAAGAGCACGCTGCTGCACCTGATCGGCGGCATCGACCGGCCCGACGAGGGCTCCATCAAAGTCGACGGCGAGGAGCTGTCCCGCAAGAGCGACGACGAGCAGTCCGAGTACCGCCGCCGCAAGGTGTCGTTCATCTTCCAGTTCTTCAACCTGCTGCCCACCCTGACCGCCTGGGAGAACGTGGCGATGCCCCGGGTTCTGGACGGGTCCTCGATCAAGGAGGCCCGCAACGACGCCTGCGAACTGCTGGCGATGGTCGGGCTGGGCGACCGCATCGACCACAAACCCTCGCAGCTGTCCGGCGGTCAGATGCAACGCGTCGCAATCGCCCGCTCGCTGATCATGAAGCCGGGCGTGGTGCTGGCCGACGAGCCGACCGGGAACCTGGACTCCGAGTCCGGCCGCAACATCCTGGCGCTGCTGCGCAAGATCGCCGACGACGGCGCGTGCTCGGTGCTCATGGTCACGCACGACCCGAACATCGCGGCCGCGGCCGACCGCGAGATCGTGATGCGCGACGGCAAGGTCGTCGAACACGCATGATCGCCTCGGCGGCCGTCCGCTTCAAACTGCTCAACCTGCGGTACGCGGTTGCGCACTGGAAGCGATCGCTGAGCTGCGTGGCTGCGGTGATGATCGCCTCCGCGCTGCTGGTGGCCATCGCCGGCATCTACAGCTCGCTGACCAAGTCGGTGGCCACGATGTCCGAAGACCTCTACGGCAAGGCCGCTTTCGAGGTCACCGGCGCGGCCGACAGCGGCATGCCCGACTCGCTGGTCGCGCAGCTGCGCGCCGTCGACGGGGTGGCCGCGGCCGAGCCGATCGTGAAAGCCACGGTGAATACTCCCCGTTCCGGCACAACGCTTTTGGGTGTCGGCCCGGACATCCGGGTGCTGGACAACCGGGTGGGCAACGAGCTGGTGCAGCAGGCGGATCAGGACAAGTCGCACGGCTCGCTGGCGGACGGGGCTATCGCCGGTCCCGGCCTCGGAACGGCGCCGGGCGGCCAGGTCGAGGTCAACGGCGTCCGCGTCAACGTGGTGTTCGTGCCCAAGGGCGACCTCGCCGAGAAGTACAACGCCGGCGACTACGTGATCGTCCCACTTCCGTTGGCGCAGAACCTCTTACACCAGCCCGGCCGGGTGACGTCGGTGTTCGTGGTGGCCAAGCCCGGCGCCGACCTCAACGCGTTGAGCACCGACCTGGTGCGGGTGGTCGACCACCGGGCAGTGGTGGCCGAACCGCAGTTCCGGGTTGCCCAGACCGACAACTCGGTCTCGCTGACCCGCGACACGTTGCTGCTGGTCGGGTCGATCGCGCTGGTCGTCGCGATGTTCATCGTGTTCAACACGATGAACATGGCTGTGGTGCAACGCCGCCCGATGATCGCCACGCTGCGGGCGCTCGGCGCCAAACGCGGTGACCTGGCCCGCGACCTGCTGGCCGAAGTGACACTGCTCGGCTTGCTCGGCGGACTGCTGGGCGCGCCGCTGGGTGCCGCGATGAGCTACCTCGCGATCAAGCGTTTGCCCCCGCTGATGCTGCAGTCGGTGGACGTCAAGCCGGATTACTTCTTCCCGGGCAGCGCGATCGCCGTGGTGGTCGCTTTGGGCGTGGTGGCCTGCGTGCTGGGCGCCGCCTGGCCGGCGATGATGGTCTTCCGGGCTTCGCCCATCGCCGCGATGCGCCCGGTCGAGCTGGAGAGCCTGGGCGACGATCGAACCAAACCGCACCGGGCCGGCGTGGCGGTCGGCGTGCTGCTGATGGCGCTGGCGTTTTTCACCGCAACCCGGCTGCACGACGAAAAAACTTTCGCCGCAGGCATTTTGGTGCTGGCTGGCATCCTGACACTGTGTTGGGCGCTGGGGCCCACGCTGGTGGTACTCGGTAGCCGGATCGCGGCGCTGATGGGGCCCAGCGGTCAGGTCAGTCGCTCGACCATGACCGCGTCGGCCAAGCGGACCTGGGCGAACCTGATGATCGTCACAATCGCCGTGGCACTGGGCAGTGTGACCAGCGGCGTGCTGACCGACGTGGTCGACTCGACCGGTGGCTTCTTCTCCTCGCTGGCCGGTGCGGACATGTACCTGTCCGCCGCGTCCAAGGACGTCGTCCCGATCAGTCCGCTGATTCCCCACGGCACCGACGGCGAAGTTCGGGCCATCCCGGGCGTCGTCGCCGTGAAGCCCGTCCAGTACGCCTACGTCAACGTCGGCAGCGACCGGGTACTGGTGGTGGGCTCCGACCCCGGCACCGTGACACCCGCCTTCGCCGCCATGGACAAGTCGGTGCGGGCCCAGGTCGAAGCCGGTGACGGCGTGGTGATCTCCCGCCAACTCAGCCGACACCTGCACCGCGGGGTCGGCGACAAACTGACGCTGAGCACCCCCTCCGGCGAGCAGGCGGTGCCCATCCTCGGCGTGGTCGACTATCTCACCACCGAGCGCGGCATGATCGCGATGTCGCTGGATCACATGAAGTCATGGTTCCAGCGCGACGGGGCGACCTACCTGGAAGTCCACGTCGACAACCCGAAGAATGCGCCCGCAATCCTGAACCAACTCGAAAAGATCGCTGCCGCAAGGGGGCTGTACGCATTCAGCGGTCAGGACGCAGTGGACTCGGGCAAGGGCGCAGTCGCCCAGATCGGATCCCTGGCCGTCTTCGTGCAGTGGATCGTCGCACTGCTGGCGGCGATGGCGCTGTTCAACGCGTTCATGATCTCGGTGATCGAGCGCACCCGGGAGATCGGCGTGCTGCGCGCCATGGGTGCCTCGCGACGCTACGTGACGAAGTCGATTCTGGTGGAGGCCACCAGCATTGCGCTGTTGGGCGGTGTGCTCGGCATGCTGACCAGCGTGGTGGTGCACCGGTTGGGCACGCTGATCATGAGTTCGGTGACCGCCATCACGGTGCGGTATTCGTTCTCCCCTCTCGACCTTCTCACCGTCCTGGTGGCGGTGATCCTTTGTTGGAGCGGGGCATTGCTACCCGCGTCTCGGGCCGCGAAGTCGACGATCGTGGACGCGCTGGAAGTGGAGTGACCAATGGAGAAGAGTCAACTGTTGTCCGGCACCGGGACCGAACCGGCACAACCGAGTTCGCTGCCCGGATTCCTGCGGATGAGCAGCGAACAGCGGCTGGCGTGGGTCCAGACATCCCCCGGCATCGCGCTGCCACCCGCGTGGCGGCTCGCACAATTCGTGGCGTTCTCCCGCCCCAGGACGTGCATTCCGGGCATGTTGGGCTTCTACCTGGCCAGCGTCGTCGCCGGAGGCGTCTCACCGCTGGCGCTCGCGGTGGGAATGGTGGTGTCCTATCACATCGCCGCGATCGCCAACCTGTACAACATCTACACCGACATCAGCGAGGACAACGAGAACATCCCGTCGCGGGTATACGAACTCAGCCGCTACGGCCGCGACCGGCTGCTGCGGCACGCCCATCTGCTGGCCGCCTTCAACTTCTTGCTGTCCCTGCTGGTGAACCCGTGGTTCGCGGGTCTGACTTTCCTGGCATTGATTGGCTGCCAACAGTATTCGTTCCGGCCCTTGCGGATGAAGGCGCGGCCCCGGATCGGGATTCTGTACTTCGCCAACGCGGTGGCCTACCCGTACGTGAGCGCGGTGCTGGCATCCGATTTCAAGTGGCAGGTGCTGACCAATCGCGAGTACTGCGCGCTGGCGCTCTACCTGTTCGGCTGGTTCTGCGCCAAGGGTCTGACCAAGAACGTGCCCGATTACGAAGGCGACAAACGAGTCAACGTGACCACGTCGGCGACGCTGAGCGCCACTCGGCGCCGCGCGGCGATCATCGCGGCGGTGGCGACGGTCGTGGTCTACGGCGCCGTCGTACTCCCGGTAGTGTTCGGCTTTCTCGCTCCGAAATACCTTCTTGCCCTGATCTGGTTGCCGGTGGCCTGTTTTCAGGCCTGGCGTCTGGTGCACACCGTCGACCAGAAATCGTCGAACGACATGCTGCGCGACGACATGTTCGTCTCCGTCGGCTACCTGTCGACCCTCGTCCTGATCGAGCGGATCTCGGTTGTGTCGGTGACGGTGGTAGTCGTCGGCATCGCGATCATGTTGCTCACCGACCGGCTGCGGCTGGACACCAGAAGAACCGAAGACTTCGACGTGCCATGAGAATCGATTTCGATCTGTCGCGCAACGAGCTGCCGTTCGACCCGCTGCCGCAGGTGCGCAGCATCCTCGAGTCCAGCGCGGACAGGATCCGCTGTTATCCCGAGGACGAGTGCGTCATGCAGTTGACGGCGCAGATCGGCGAGCTGCACGGTGTTCCGCAGGACAGGGTGGTCGTCGGACCCGGCAGTGTCGGCGTGCTGGACGCGGTGCTGCATGCGGAAGCCAAGGGCGCCACGGTATTCGGAACACCCACGTTCGACGAGTACGCGAGCCTGGTGTCGCGGGCCGGGGGTCTCCCGGTCGGGGCGGTCAGCGACCCGCCTGGCGGTCAGTCGCTCGAGGCCATTCTGGCTCGAGTCGACGAGTCCACGCGGCAGGTGATCATCGCGACGCCGCACAACCCGAGCGGCGCCGCGGTGACAGTGGACGAGCTTGTCGAGTTCCGGCGGTTGTTGCCGAAACCGGTTCTGCTGGTTGTGGATCAGGCCTACGCGGAGTTCGACGAGACACTGCCGGACGGCGCTGTGCGCCGACTGGTGACCGATATGGACGGCGTGGTGGTGCTGCGGAGCTTCTCCAAAGCCTACGGGCTGGCCGGGCTGCGGATCGGTTTCGGTGTGTTCAGCAGTGGGGCACTGGCCGCGCGGGTCCGCGCCGCCGTCCCGACATACGCGGTCAACTCGGTCGGCATCACCGCGGCCACGGAGTCGCTGCGGCATCAGCGGCAGTTACGCGAGCGGGTAACCCGCGTGATCGGCAGCCGGAAACGGCTGGAAGCCTTCCTGCTTCGGCACGGCCTGTTCAGCGGGGTCGTCTCGCAGGGAAACTTCGTGTGGGTGCCCACCCCGGACTCGCACGCGCTGGCGCAGCAAGTGCTCGCCGACGGCATCCTGGTGCGGGAGTATCCGGGGTTGGGCGTGCGGATCACCGTGCAATCCGAAGCATCCGTGGATGCCGTCATCGGGTCGCTGACAACGCATAGTCGCGTCAATGCATAACCGGCACCTGTTCTCCAATGCGCTCGGGCGGCGGCGGTTCGCCGACGAGCTGGTGGACTACCTGATCGCGCTCGGTGTCGAGTACATCTTCGGAATGCCTGCGGAGTCGGTGAATTCGTTGGTGCACGCGGCGAGCCAGCGCACCGAGATACGGGTGGTCACCACCCGGCATGAGACGGCCGCCGCCCTGATGGCGGTCGGTTACGCCAAGGCTTCCGGGCGATTGGGGGTGTGCTTCGGCACCGCCGGGCCGGGCGCCACCAACCTGGTCGCGGGCGCCTACGAGGCGTATCTCGGGCGAGTCCCGTTGCTGGCCATCAGTGGTCAGGTCCCGGTTGCCAGTATCGGCCGGGACGCGTTCCAGGAGATCGACTCCGAAGCACTGTTCAAGCCGTGCACCGCGTCCTCGGTACAGATCCAGGCCACCAGTCAGTTTGAGCGCCTGGCCCGTTCGGCCGTGCTGGCAATGCACGAGTCCACCGCATGCCATGTGGCCATCCCCGGCGACGTGCTCTACGCTCCGATCAGCGCGGCGGACACCGGCTGGCACGTCCCCAAGCCGCCGGAGCCGCGACTGGCGAGCAAGGAAGAGCTGGGCTTGGTCGCCGAGTTCCTGGAATCCGACGATCTGGCCATCGTGCTGTCCTGTGCCGAGGTCGGCCAAACCCAACTCGCTCAGCAGCTTTCGCAACGCCTGGCCTGCCCACTGTCCGATGTCCGCGACACCGGTGTACTCAGCGCCGGCGACGTGCTGGTGGTGGGGCGCGTCAGCCCGCTACTCAACCAACGCGTGCCGGCACACGCGAACCTGTTGGAGCTCACCGACCGTCGCCTCACCAGCAGACGGCTGCCCTACATCAGGCAGGTCGTCTGTGACGTCGAAGCGACCCTGCACACGATCCTGGACTCCCAACCGCAACCCCTCGAGAACGTCGCCGAAACCGTGTTCAGTGACCTCGATGAGGCTGCCAGCATGGCGGGCATTCCCAGCGCGGCACTGCCGTTGGGGATCGGCGCCGCCCTGGCCGGCGATACGCGCAGCGTGGTCGTCACCGACCATGCCCAGCTGGGCCAGTTCGTCGCCGAAATCGCCACGTTGGTCAGCGCGGACGCCGACGTGCAGATCCGCTGTGTCGACCGCGCCGAAAAGCTCAGCGGCCTAAGCAAACTGGGGACCGCGTTCGGACTGCAGCAAGACATCATCGCAGTGCCTCGGGAGGTGGTGACAACTCGTCGCGAGCCGCGACCCGGCGAACGTTCGCTGGCCCGCTGCCTGGACGCCAATCTGGCGGCGCCGGTGCAGATCAGCCAATTCTGCGCACCGTTGCTGCCCGGTTTCGACACCGCCCAGCGCAGCGCCAACGCGCAGGCACCGTCGATGAGTGCCGCCGCGCTGCGCAAGGCGGGCTGCGTGTCAGCGGCAACCGTGGTGGCCAGCGGGACCGCACTTCTGTTGCAGCTCAACGGGATCTACGATGCGGCACTCGATCATGCCCCGATCCTGGTTGTCACGGTGGAAACGCAGAGCTGGCAACTCGACGCCGGTCGACTGCTCGACGAAGTGAGCCTGGCAACCTATCTCGTCGAGGACCCCGCGACCGCCGCCGCCACGGTGCGTCGGGCCTGCGCCGCCGCGGCCGCGCCGGGGTCGGGCGTGGTGCATCTGCGGGTGCGGGGCACGGCGCTGAATTCAGCGTGGCCTGAAATCGGTTTCGCTGCAGGACAACCCGCTGCTTTCCGACCACCGGCGCCCGACGAATCGGCGGTCACCGAGGCGATCACCGCGCTGCGGGACGCCGAACGGGTGGCCATCGTCGCGGGTCGCGGCGCCGCGGGTTGCTCGGAGTTGCTCGCCGAACTGGCCGCTGCGCTGGACTGCAAGGTGCATCTGACGATGGGGTGGCGATTCGGTGGTCGACGACCCTGGCCTGCGCGCGCACGGCAGGGTCGGCGGCTCGGGCGATCTGCGGGCGTACCACGACGTTGCCAAGGCCGGCGTGCTGCTGTTGGTGGGGGGTGTCGAACCGGGGCTCGGCGTTCGATCTGGGCGCCGCCGGCCGAACCATCGTGGTCAACGTCGACCCCAATTCGATGCTGCGCCTGGGAGATCGGGATATCGGCGTGCTGGGCGACGCGATGGCGGCTTTGGAGACGATGGTCGGTGCGCTGCGCGAACCCCCACGTGCCCAACGGGCTACCCGGGCGCCCCGCCGCAGCAGGCGCAGCCGATGGGCCGAACGGGCCCCGCTGCGGGCCTCGCGGCTGACCCGGGCGATCGATGAGGAGCTGGCCGACTTCGACGGCTCTAGCACGGTCTGCGCGGACGTCGGCGTGAATACGCTGTGGGTGTACCGGTACCTCACGTCGATGACGCGCAGTATCTGGTCGGCGTCGTTCGGGACCATGGGCTTCGCGGTGCCCGCGGCGATCGCGGCGGCGAAGAACACCGACACGCGGGTGGCCGTCGCGGTGGCCGGCGACGGCGGAACCTCGGTGACACTCAGCCAGATTCAGTCGGCAGTGAACGTCACCAAACCGGTGGTGTTCGTCGTCGTCAACAATCTGGCGCTCGCCGCGATCAAGTTCGAGAGCGAGATCATGGGCTGGCCGGACCGCGGCTCGGCTATCCCGGACATCAACTTCGCGCA
Source organism: Mycobacterium kiyosense (assembly GCA_021654635.1). Lineage (NCBI taxonomy): Bacteria > Bacillati > Actinomycetota > Actinomycetes > Mycobacteriales > Mycobacteriaceae > Mycobacterium > Mycobacterium kiyosense. Next base: position 723,867 of record AP025179.1, on the reverse strand, counting down.
GTACGCCGCATCCGTCGAGATCAAGTCGCGCCGCGTCGACACACTTCGCGATTTCCGGGCCGCCTTCCAAGAGGCTATCGGCGCGCCACGGCCCTACCTGATCGACGCACGCTGTGTGCTGAACGACGCACCGGTGCAGGCCGGGCGCAAGCACTGGCGACAGGTGATCGGGTTCTTCGTGGCGTGGTCGAAAGAGGGGCGGCCGGGCGCCGCGACGTTCGGCGAGGTGACCCGCGCCGTCGTCCGCGGCAAGCTGGACGAGTGGAAACCAGCGGATTAGCCTGGCCGACAGCGAATTTCACGTCGCAACCCGCCGCGCGTGCGTCGGGATCGTCACACTCGCGGGATAAATCAAGCGCGGGTCAAGACCGCCGGCAGACCGCCCTTCACCATCACCGAGAAGGTGAACTGCGGCTCGGGCTGCCAGCCGTCGGGCACGCTGAGCCGGAAACGCTGGAACAGCATCGTCAGGAAGAACTGCGCCGCCATATAGGCCATGGTGGTGCCGAGGCAGAAATGCTGGCCGGAGCTGAACGGCATGAACGCCAGCCTCGGCCGCGCCCGCACCTGCTCGGGGTCCAGGAACCGCATCGGGTCGAAGCGGTCGGGCTCCGGCCACCAGCGCGGGTCGCGGTGCACCACCGACATCGAGGCCCCCACCAGCGTGAGTTTCGGCAGCCGGTAGCCGCCGAGTTCGTTGTCGGCCATGCAGAACCGCGGGAAGAACGGGTGCCCCTGCATGCGCTGACCCTCGTCGAAGCACGCTTTGGTCCAGCTCAGCCGCGACACGTCGTCGAAGTTGGGCAACGCGCCGTTCAGCGCGTCGACCTCGCCGTACAGCCTGGTCAGGCTGTCGGGGTTCTTCAGCAGCAGGGCCACCGTCCAGGTCAGGGCCGCGCCGGTGGGGTCGTAGGCGCCGCCGAGCAGGCCGACGATCTCGGCCGCCAGGTCGGCCCGGTTGATCGGCGAGCCGTCCTCGTACCGCGCGTCGAGCAAAGTGTCCAGGAAGTCCGGCGTCTCCGACGGGTGTTTCTTGCGGTCCTTGATCAGCCGGCCGACCAGCCGGTAGATCCGTGCCAACGCCGGCAGCAGACTCGAACGGCCTTTGCGCGGAAGGAGATTGGGGAACGGGACCATCAGCGTGGTCAGGCCGAGCAGTCCGGTGATGGCCCGCATGTCGGCGTCGAGCCGGCGCAACTCCTGCTCCCCGATCGAGGCGGAGAACAACGTCTTCAGGTAGACCTTCAACGTCATCAGCGAGATCTCGTACTGCAGGTCCACCGGCTGACCGGTCCCGGCGAACGACGACCAGCCGGCGAGGCGTTCGTCGAACTCGCTGCAGAACACGTCGGCCATCGTCGTCAGGTGCCGACGGGTGAACATCGGCATCAGCATCTTGCGGCGCTCCCGCAATTTCGGGCCTTCCAGCATGATGCTGTTGGCGCCGATCACCTTCAGCAGCGGACCCAGCAGGTCGTAGCGGCTGTACCGGCCGTCGGCGTCGTCCATGAACTCGCGCAACAGGTCCGGGTGAGTGACCGCGACCATGTCCAGCAGCGGCATCGGGATGCGGAACATGTCGCCGTAAGTGGCGGCGCCGCGGCTGATCAGCTCGAAGGGGTCGCGGCGCAGCTCGAAGAAGGAGCCGACGACCGGCAGCCCGGCCGGTCCCGGCGGCAACGGCAACGGACGCCCGTACCCGCGTACGGCGCCCAGCAGGGTGGGTACCGACAGCCGGGTGGGCCACAGCGGATCTTCCCGTAGCGCACCGACCACGCTGAGCCGGCCGCTGGACAACCGGCCCTCATCCGGCACGACGGGCGCGATCACCGGCGGCAGGTCCGCGTGAGTGTCCTCGCCCGCCGGCTCGAACGGCCGATACAGCGGCTCTTCCGCAGCGGTCAACGTGTCACACCCTTTCGTTAGGCATGCCTAAGTTACCGTGTCGGCGAAGTCCGCCGCGAATCGCGTCGCCGCCCGGCCGGACCGGGCCATATGAGCGCACCCGCCTGCAGACGGCACTCGGCGCGGCGACGTACGGTGTAACTGCGCCGCAGTCACCCGATGCGACTCCAAGGAGGACCATGACGCCCGTAGCCAGCGAACCCTCGGCCGACAAACGCCATCACGTCGTCATCATCGGAAGCGGGTTCGGCGGCTTGAACGCGGCCAGGAATCTCAAGCGGGCCGACGTGCGGGTCACACTGATCTCCAAGACCACCACCCACCTGTTCCAGCCGCTGCTGTACCAGGTGGCGACCGGCATTCTGTCCGAAGGCGACATCGCCCCCACCACCCGGCTCATCCTGCGCAAGCAGAAGAACGTGCGGGTGCTGTGGGGCGAGGTCAGCGAGGTCGATCTGAACGCGAAGACGGTCACGTCGCACCTGATGGGCATGTGGACCGTGACGTCCTACGACAGCCTGATCGTGGCGTCGGGTGCGCAGCAGTCCTACTTCGGCAACGACGAATTCGCCACCTACGCCCCCGGCATGAAGACCATCGACGACGCCCTGGAACTGCGCGGCCGCATCCTGAGCTCGTTCGAGGCCGCCGAGGTCGCGCTCGACCCGGCCGAGCGGGAACGACGGCTGACCTTTGTGGTGGTCGGCGCCGGGCCCACCGGCGTCGAGTTGGCCGGCGAGATCGTCCAGCTCGCCGAGCGCACCCTGGCCGGGGCGTTTCGCACCATCACCCCCACGGATTGCCGGGTGATCCTGCTCGACGCCGCACCCGCGGTGCTGCCGCCGATGGGCGAGAAGCTGGGCCTCAAAGCGCAGCGGCGGCTGGAGAAGATGGACGTCGAGGTCCAGCTCAACGCGATGGTGACCGCCGTCGACTACCAGGGCATCACCGTCAAGGACAAAGACGGCACCGAGCGTCGCATCGGCTGCGCCTGCAAAGTCTGGGCGGCCGGCGTGCAAGCCAGCCCGCTGGGCAAGATGCTCGCCGAGCAGTCCGACGGCACCGAAACCGACCGCGCCGGACGAGTGATCGTCGAGCCCGACCTGACCGTGAAGGGACACCCGAACGTCTTCGTCGTCGGCGACCTCACCTCGGTACCCGGGGTGCCCGGCATGGCCCAGGGCGCCATCCAGGGCGCACGCTACGTCACCAATGTCATCAAACACATCGTCAAGGGCCACGACGATCCCGCCACCCGCGAGCCCTTCAAGTACCACGACAAGGGCAGCATGGCGCTGGTCTCGCGGTACAGCGCCGTCGCGCAGATCGGCAAGATCGAGTTCGCCGGCTTCTTCGCCTGGTTGGCGTGGCTGCTGCTGCACCTCATCTACCTGGTCGGCCACCGCAACCGACTCGCCGCCATGTTCTCCTGGGGCATCTCGTTCCTGGGCCGCACCCGCGGGCAGATGGCCATCACCAGCCAGATGATCTACGCCCGCGTGGTGACCAACTGGATGGAGGAGCAAGCCGAGCAGGGGGCGCTGGCCGCCGCCGAACAAACCGACGAGGCCGAACGCAAGGCGGCGGGGTAGCTCGCTCCCGCCGCCGGCCTGGTGTTCGCCTGCACATCCTGCGACGGGCGGTGGACCGCGGGAACGTGGCCGACCGAGCCTTTGGCAGTTTGCTGTGAATCAGCTTGAGATAGCCTGCCAGGTTCGGAAATCGGACATTTGCAACGCGGACGGCGCTTAACGTCAGCTCACCGTTTCGGGACGGTGTTCACAATCGCTTACAGCGGGCTGGGGATGACATGTCCTTTCTGAATGCTGCGCCCGACGCGCTCGCCGCCGCGTCGCGCACGATCGCCGACATCGGTTCGACATTGGGTTCTGCCAATACCGCGGCATCCGAAGCGACGCACGGCTGACTCTCGCGCGGTCCAACGCGGGCTAACGCAGCGCCCTATCGATATCGGCGATCAGGTCGTCGGTGCCCTCCAGGCCCACCGAGATGCGCACCACGCCGTCGCCGAGCCCGATCGCGGCCCGGCCCTCTGGTCCCATCGCCCGGTGCGTTGTCGTAGCCGGGTGCGTCACAAGCGATTTCGCGTCACCGAGGTTGTTGGAGATGTCGATCAACTGCAACTTGTCCAGCACCTCGAAGGCGCGTTGCTTGTAGTCGCCGTCGTCGGCCTTAAGTTCGAACGTGACAACCGTTCCGCCGCCGGACATCTGCCGCTTGGCGAGGTCGTACTGCGGATGTGACGGCAGGAACGGGTAGCGCACCCAACTCACCGCCGGATGACCTTCCAGGAATTCGGCGATGCGCTGCGCGGAAGCGTTGCTGTACTGGACTCGAACCGCAAGCGTCTCAAGGCCTTTGAGCAGCACCCACGCATTGAAGGCGCTCATCGCCGGGCCGGTGTGCCGCATCAGTTTCTGCACCGGGCCGTCGATGTATTCTTTGTCGCCCAGAATGGCGCCACCGAGTACCCGGCCCTGCCCGTCGATGTGCTTGGTGCCGGAATAAACCACCACGTCCACCCCGAGCGGGAAACCCTGCTGTAGCAAAGGAGTGGCGAAGACGTTGTCCAACACCACCTTTGCTCCGGCGGCATGCGCCAGCTCGGTCACCGCGGCGATGTCGACCAGCGACTGCATCGGATTGGACGGCGTCTCGAAGAACACCGCCTGGGTGGGTACCGAGAGAGCCTGCTCCCACTGGGACAGGTCGTCGCCGTCGACGAACACGGTCTGCACGCCCCAGCGCGGCAGGATCTCGTTGCACACCACGAAACACGAGCCGAACAGGCTGCGCGCGGCCACCAACCGGTCACCGGCGCCCAGCAGCGCACCCAGCGACACGAACACCGCGGCCATCCCACTGGCCGTCGCGAACGCCGCCGGAGCGCCCTCGATCAGCCGCAGGCGTTCCTGGAACATGTTCACCGTCGGATTGCCGTAGCGCGAGTAGACGTAGTGGTCGACCTCGCCGGTGAACGACTGCTCGGCCACCGACGCCGACGGATACACGTAACCCGACGTCAGAAACATCGCCTCGGAGGTCTCTTCGAACCCCGAGCGGGTCAGGCCGCCGCGCACCCCGAGAGTGGCCTGGCTGACACCGTCCGGCAGCCCGTTCATCAACCTTGCTTCCACGGCAGTCCGACCGCGCGCCACCCCGTTCCGCCACGATGGCCCTGGGCGTCGAGCTGACCTTCGAAGCCGTCCAGCACGTTGTACGACGGCGTCAGGCCCGCCTCGGTGGCCACCTCGGCGGCGCCGATGGACCGGTTACCCGAACGGCACAGGAACACCAGCGGCCGCTCGGTCTCGCCGGAGTCCGGGATCTGCTCTTGGAGCTCGGCGAGGAAATTCTCGTTGTGCTGACCGCTGGACTTGTTCCACTCGACGAACACCACGTCACGGCCGAGGCTGGACAGATCCGGGACGCCGACGAAACTCCATTCGGCATCGGTGCGCACGTCCACCAGCACGGCGTGCGGATTCTCGGTCAACACTTTCCAGGCCTCGAGCGGCGTGATGTCTCCTGCGTAACTCACGCGCGCGAGTCTCGCACATTCAGCCTGGCAGCGACCTGCCGGGCGCGGTCCCGGGCGACGGCCAACTCGGGCGCGGTGGCCAGCGCCAGCCCCGAGCTGGGCGGCGCCGCATCCGAGCCAGCCGAGGCGGCCGGATCGAACACCCGCACGTCGCTCTCGGGCACGGCCAGGGCCGCGGCGAGCAAATCGCCGCTGGGCGCGGCGCCCGGCGCGGAGGGGCCACGGGTGATCACACCCGGGCGGCGCCCGGCGACACCATCATGGTGTCCACCGCTACCCCCAGAATCGCCCGGGCCTGCAACTCGAACGCCGAAAGCCGCTGGCTACGCAGCGTCACCCAGGCGCTGTCGCTGGGACCCGCAGCGACCTCGCTGAAGTACACCTCGTCCCCGTTGATCATCAGTTCGACGCCGAAGACGCCGCGCCCACCCAAGGACTTAACGATGCGCGCGGCGATCGACTTGGCCGCGTCCAGCGCGGCGGTGCTCATTTGCTGAGGCTGCCAGGACTCCAGCCCGTCGGCGCCGTTGCTGCGATGACCGATCGGGCTGCAGAACTCGATGACCGGCCCGGACGGGCCTTCGCTGCGGACAACGATCAGCGTGACCAAAAAACTCGACATCGACCACTGTCTCGGCCCACACCCGGCCACCCCGGCCCGCGCGCTCCCAGGCCGGCGCGACCTCCTCGGGCGTCCGCACCACCGATCGGCCCTGCCCGCTCGGACCGGCGACCGGTTTGACCAGCAACGGGAAGCCGGCGTGCGCGGCCACCGCCTCCAGTTCGGCCAGCGAGTCGACGAACCAGAACGGCGCAGTCGGCAGGCCCAGCTCATCGGCGGCGTGGCGGCGCAGGCCCTCGCGGTCGGCGATGAGCCGGGCCGCACGCAAACTCGGTACCCACTCGACGTCTTGGCCCTCGGCCGACTCGAACGCTTCGAGGGCCCCGAACACGACCGCATCGGTGCGCGTCACCACGAAGTCAGGTTGCAGGCTAACCAGCACCGCGGTGAGCTCCTCGGCGTCGGTGAGCGTCTCGGCGTCGGCGGTCATTACCTCCGCGCCAAGCCGCTGCAGCGCGACGGTCAACTCCTCGCCGGCGTCGTCGGTGCCCAGCAGCAGCAATCTCGGCCCGGCCTCGTTTTCCGGTTCCGGGTCTTGCGGCTCGAGCGGTTCGGCTGTCGCGGGCGCTTCCGTCGGTTTCTCGACGGACCAGATCGCCGTAGCACCCTCAGCCGCTGGGCGATCCTGCGCGCCGGTCTCCTGCCGCTCGGTCAAGCAGTCACCCCCTCCGTCGTGAGTTGTCTCGCCGACAAGGATAGGTGCGGGGGGCGAGAACGCCGCGTCTTGACTCATTTCGCGACGCATATGAGTGCCAAATGTGCTTCGAGACCAGCCGCGACGTATCACCGCGCCGGACCCCAGGGCGGCGTTAGGGCGCTGTCAGGGCTGGCCGGGCAGCAGGCGGACCATCAGGCCGTGACCTTCGGCCAGCAGGGTGCCGTCGTCCTCGCACAGTTCGGCGGAGACGAACGCCTTGCGTCCCTCGACACGGGTGACCCGGCCGCTGATCCGCAGCGGCCGGTCGATCGGGGTGATCTTGCGATAGTCGACGTGCAGGAAGGCCGTGCGGCTGATCGGCCGCCCGGCGGCATGCGAAATCATGCCGAACATGTGGTCGAACAGCAGCGGCAGCACGCCGCCGTGCACCGCCCAGTTGCCGCCGACGTGGAAACGGGTGAAGTGGCCCTCCATTTCGACGCCGTCGGCGCCGTAACGGGTCAACGTCCAGGGCGGCAGCAGCAGGCTGCCCATCCCGGGCAGCTCGGGCGTGCGACCGGCCGGCGGTTTTCCCGGGTCGGCGCTCTGAAACGGGCTGAGCAACTCCACCAGGGCGGCGGCGCGCTCGGCCGCCTCGTCCCAGACGTCGTCGCCGGGGTCGGCGGACACCGCCAGGTCCTGGACACGGCGCATGGCCGCCACGAACTTGCCGAACCCGGGACCCGGAGTGGCCGGGCTGTACTCGGGGAAGCCGCCGTGGTGCTCGTATTCGGGGTCTAGATCGGTGGGGTTGTCGGGAACCTCGGTCACGGGCGAGCCCGCAGCACATCGCGTCGCACGATGGTCTGGTCCCGCCCCGGCCCCACACCGATGCACGAAACATGTGCTCCGGCAAGCTCTTCCAGTCGCAGCACATAGTCGCGCGCCTTGGCCGGCAGATCGTCGAACTCGCGGGCGGTGGAAATGTCCTCCCACCACCCGGGCAGCTCCTCGTACACCGGCTTGGCGTGGCAGAGCTCGCGCTGGGTCATCGGCATCTCGTCGGTGCGCTTGCCGTCGACCTCGTAGCCGACGCAGACCGGCACCGTCTGCAAGCTGGACAGCACGTCCAGCTTGGTCAGGAAGTAGTCGGTGATGCCGTTGACCCGGGTGGCATAGCGCGCGATGACGGCGTCGAACCAGCCGCAGCGGCGCCGCCGGCCGGTGGTCACCCCGAACTCCCCACCCGTCTTGGACAGGTACTCGCCGTTCTCGTCGAACAGCTCGGTGGGGAACGGGCCCGAACCCACCCGGGTGGTGTAGGCCTTGAGGATCCCCAACACCGTGCCGATCCGGGTCGGGCCGATGCCCGAACCCACCGCCGCGCCGCCCGCGGTCGGATTCGACGACGTCACATACGGGTAAGTGCCGTGGTCGACGTCGAGCAGGGTGCCCTGCGAGCCTTCCAGTAGCACGGTCTCGCCGGCGTCCAACGCGTTGTTCAGTAGCAGCCGGGTGTCGGCGATGCGGTGCCGGAACCCGGCGGCCTGCTCCAGCAGCGCCTCGACCACCTGCTCGGGCTCGAGGGCCTTGCGGTTGTAGATCTTGACCAGCACCTGGTTCTTGAACTCGAGCGCGGCCTGGACCTTGTGCGCGAGCTGATCCGGGTCCAGCACGTCGGCGACCCGGATGCCCATCCGGGCGATCTTGTCCTGGTAGCAGGGTCCGATACCGCGCCCGGTGGTGCCGATCTTCTTGCTGCCCATGTAGCGCTCGGTGACCTTATCGATAGCCACGTGATAGGGCATCAGCAGGTGCGCGTCGGCGGAGATCAGCAGCTTGGAGGTGTCCACATCGCGGTCTTGCAGGCCTTTGAGCTCGTCGAGCAGGACACCGGGGTCGATCACCACGCCGTTGCCGATCACGTTGGTGACCCCGGGCGTCAATACGCCCGACGGGATGAGGTGCAGGGCGAAGTTCTCACCGGTAGGCAGCACCACGGTATGCCCGGCGTTGTTGCCACCCTGATAGCGCACCACCCACTGCACGCGTCCGCCGAGCAGATCCGTGGCTTTACCTTTGCCCTCGTCGCCCCACTGGGCGCCGATAAGGACGATTGCCGGCATGACTTGCTCCTGCTCTGGCGGGGTTGTGCCCGCATATTGTGGTCCAGCCGGTGACCTACCCTATCCTGCGGTGCCCCGAGAACCTCAAAAATGCTGCCAAAACGCATGAAAGCCGACCATCAGCCGCCCGCCGCCGTCTTGCTGTTCGACGACAAGCCGGTGCCGCGCGGCCTGGCTGATCTGCCCACCCACCGCGCTGCGACGTCCGACGGCGTCGACGCGCTGCTGGCCGACTGCCAGCGGCTGGTGGTGGTGGGTTCCGACGCCGACCTGGCCATGGTGCTGCGTCGCCTGCTGCGCGCCGACCGGCTGGATGTCGAGGTGGCGTATGCGCCCCGGCGGCGGACCCGTGCCACCCGCGCCTACCGGTTGCCGGCCGGTCGGCGTGCGGCGCGTCGGGCGCGGCACGGCAGCGCCAGCCGGGTGCCGTTGATCCGCGACGAGACCGGCACGGTGCTGGTCGGGCGCGCCCGCTGGCTGCCGGTCGAGGGGGCCACGACGATCCGCGGCGAGGCGGTGGTCGACGACGCGGTGCTGTTCGACGGCGAGGCCGCCGAGCTGTGGGTCGAGCCGACGCTGGCGGTGCCGGGCCTGCGGGCCTGTCTGCCGGGCCGCTGGATCAGACGCTGGGTCGGCGGGCGCGCGGCCCAGCTCGGCACCACCGGAGCGACCGTGCTGCGCGACGGGGTGCCGGCGCCGCGGGCGGTGCGACGCTCGACGTTCTACCGCAACGTCGAAGGGTGGCTACAGGTTCGGTAGTTTCGACCGGTGCGCCCCAGCCCGGTCTTCCTCGGCCTGATCGGAGCGACGGCCGTGGGTGCGGCGCTGGCCTGGACCGCCGGATCATCGGTGCGGCCGATGGCGTACGCGGGGGTGTTCATCCTCGTCATCGCCGGGTGGCTGGTGTCGCTGTGCCTACACGAGTTCGGGCACGCCTACACCGCCTGGCGCTTCGGCGACCACGATGTGGCCGTCCGCGGCTACCTGGACCTGGATCCGCGGCGCTACGCCAGCCCCGGGCTGTCGCTGGTGCTGCCGATGATCTTCATCGCGCTGGGCGGGATCGGGCTGCCGGGCGCCGCGGTGTATTTACAGACCTCGTTCATGACGCCGGCACGCCGGACCCTGGTCAGCCTGGCCGGCCCGACGATGAATCTTGTTCTGGCAGTGCTGCTTTTGACGGCGACACGGGTGTTCTACGATCCGGCGCACTGGGTGCTGGCGGCGGGTCTGGCGTTTCTGGGTTTTCTGCAGGTCACCGCGGTAGTGCTGAACCTGTTGCCGATTCCGGGCTTGGACGGCTATGACGCGCTGGAGCCGCACCTGAGCCCGCAGACGCAGCGCGCGGTGGCGCCGGCCAAGCAGTTCGGCCTGTTCGTCCTGCTGGTCGTGCTGTTGGCGCCGGGGTTGAATCAGTGGTTCTTCGAGTCGGTGTACTGGCTTTTCGGCCTTTCCGGCGTGCCGCCGCGGCTGGCTCAGGCCGGCGGGATATTGACCCGCTTCTGGAGCGCCTGGGCCTGACCATTGCGATATATGCGAAATTGCGCATATATTAAGCGGCATGGGCGCCGGACACAGCCACACCCCCCCGCCGAGGCGGACGCGTCGCGGATGATCCGCCGCATGGTCGGCGCCGCGGCCATCCTGGCGACGTTCTTCGTCGTCGAGCTGACCACCGCGCTGTTGATCAACTCGATCGCGCTGCTGGCCGACGCCGGACACATGCTCACCGATGTGGTCGCGGTGTTCATGGGGTTGGCTGCCGTGGTGCTGGCTCGCCGCGGCAGCTCGTCGCCCGGTCGCACCTACGGCTGGCATCGGGCCGAAGTGTTCACCGCGGTGGCCAACGCGGTACTACTGGTCGGCGTCGCGATGTTCATCCTCTACGAGGCGATCGACCGGCTCAGGGAAGCGCCGGCGGTACCCGGTGTGCCCATGATCGTGGTCGCACTGGCCGGGGTGGCGGCGAACTTCGCCGTGGCGATGCTGCTGCGCTCGCATTCCGAGGCCAGCCTGGCCGTCAAGGGCGCCTACATGGAAGTCGTCGCCGACACCGTCGGCAGCATCGGCGTGCTGATCGCCGGCATCGTGACCGTCACCACGCACTGGCCGTACGCCGACGTGGTGGTCGCGGTGCTGGTTGCACTGTGGGTGCTGCCGCGGGCGATCGCCCTGGCCCGCGCTGCGCTACGCATCTTGTCCGAGTCGTCGCCGGCTCATATCGACGTCGAGGAATTGCGCTCGGCGCTCGGCGCGGTCGACGGCGTCACCGATGTGCACGACCTGCACGTGTGGACGCTGTCGCCCGGCAAAGACATGGCCACCGCGCATCTGACCAGCGTCGGCGAATCCGCCCGGGTACTCAGTGACGCGCGCGCGGTGCTGTCGGCCCGCGGACTGGACCACGCGACCGTCCAGATCGACTGTCCGGACGGGCACTGCGAGGAGACGTTCTAAAGGCGCAGCGCAGTGCGGGCGGCGGGGTCGCAGTCGTCGAGCAGATCCACGCAGCGGCGATACTCGTCGGTCTCGCCGATCGCGTCGGCGGCGCGCGCCAGGGCCGCCACACAGCGCAGAAAACCGCGGTTCGGCTCGTGCGAGAACGGCACCGGGCCGAATCCCTTCCAGCCGTTGCGGCGCAGCTGGTCCAGGCCCCGGTGGTAGCCGGTACGGGCATAGGCGTAGGCCGTGATGGCCCGGTCCTCGGCCAGCGCCTCCTCGGCCAGCGCGGCCCAGGCCACCGAAGCCGACGGATGCGCCGCCGCCACGATTCCCGGCCGCTCGTTCGCGAGTAGCTCCGCTTCAGCCTCACTGTCGCCCGGCAGCAGAATCGGATCAGGTCCCAGCAGATCACCCATCGGAGTCATGGGACACATTGTGCCAACACCGCTACCTCGGGGATCACGCCAACCGCGGGTTGGGTCGCTAAGCTCCTTTCATGCCCAACGCACCCGAGCCAGATCGCGGCGGCACAGGTTCCAGCGGCACACCGGGCCCGCAGCGCAACCCTGACAACGCCGAAACCGAGACCGTCGCCATCGTCAAGCGGCAACCGGAGGAGAGCACCGAGGCGACGGTGCCTGACGGGCAGCCCGAGCGCCGGTTCACCGCACCGGGTTTCGACGAAAAAGAGACACAGGTGTTCGCCACCGCCACCGAGGCGCCCACCGAGGTTTTCGAGACGCGTCCCGCGCCGGCGGCTGGGCCGACCGCTGCGTCACCCGCTCCACCCATCCCGCCGGCGCCGCCATTGCCACCGAACGTTACTGCGCAGTCGATTCCGGCGCGTGGCGGGGTAAACCAGACCCAGGCGGCCAAGAATCGCAACTGGGGTTGGGTGCTGGCCATCGTGGTCATCGTGCTGGCGCTGGCCGCGATCGCGATCTTCGGGACCGTGCTGCTGACCCGCGGCAAGCACGAGAAGGCCTCGCAGGAGGACCAGGTCAGGCAGACCATCCAGAATTTCGACGTCGCGATTCAACGGGGTGACCTGACCGCGCTGCGCAGCATCACCTGCGGCACCACTCGCGACGGCTATGTGGACTACGACGAAAAGGCGTGGGCCGAAACCTACCGGCGGGTCTCGGCGGCCAAGCAGTACCCGATGATCGCCAGCATCGATCAGATCGTCGTCAACGGCGAGCACGCCGAGGCCAACGTCACCACGTTCATGGCCTACGACCCGCAGGTCCGCTCGACGCGCAGCCTGGACCTGCAGTTCCGCGACGACCAGTGGAAGATCTGCCAGTCCAACTGAGGACTCCGCGCCTGTTTCGCCTCGCCTCGCGTGTAACCAGGGCGCAAATCGCAGCCGATTTCCGCCGTCGTTTCAGGGCGAGGCAGAGTGGCGAGGCGCGGCGAAGTCGAACGCACCCCGCCGCGCGCGTCAGCCGGCCAGCGACTTGCCGGCGCAGTGCAGGTCGTTGCAGGCCTCGATAACCCGCTCGGTCATCCCGGCCTCGGCCTTCTTGAGGTAGCTGCGCGGGTCGTAGACCTTCTTGTTGCCCACGTCGCCGTCGACCTTGAGCACGCCGTCGTAGTTGGTGAACATGTGCGCGACGATCGGGCGGGTGAACGCGTACTGCGTGTCGGTGTCGACGTTCATCTTCACCACGCCGTACCGCAGCGCCTCCTCGATCTCGGACTTCTCCGATCCCGAGCCGCCGTGGAAGACGAAGTCGAAGGGTTGCGCGTCGTCGGACAGACCCAGCTTGGCCGCGGCCACCTTCTGGCCCTGGGCCAGGATGTCGGGGCGCAGCTTGACGTTGCCCGGCTTGTAGACGCCGTGCACGTTGCCGAATGTGGCGGCCAGCAGGTAGTGCCCGTGCTCCCCGTGACCGAGCGCGTCGATGGTCTTCTCGAAGTCCTCGGGGGTGGTGTAGAGCTTGTCGTTGATCTCGTTGGCGACGCCGTCCTCCTCGCCGCCGACGACACCGATCTCGATCTCCAGGATGATCTTGGCGGCCGCCGCCTGCTTCAGCAGCTCCTGGGCGATCTCCAGGTTCTCGTCGATCGGCACCGCCGAGCCGTCCCACATGTGCGACTGGAACAACGGGTTCTCGCCCTTGCCGACCCGCTCGGCCGAGATAGCCAGCAGCGGCCGCACGTAGGTGTCCAGCTTGTCCTTCGGACAGTGGTCGGTGTGCAGCGCGACGTTGATCGGGTACTTGTCGGCGATGATGTGGGCGAACTCGGCCAGTGCGACCGCGCCGGTCACCATCTCCTTGATGCCCAGCCCGGAGCCGAATTCCGCACCGCCCGTCGAGAACTGGATGATTCCGTCGCTGCCGGCGTCGGCGAAGCCCTTGATGGCAGCGTTGATGGTTTCCGAGGAAGTGCAGTTGATGGCCGGGAACGCGTACGCGTTCGCCTTGGCCCGTCCCAGCATCTCGGCGTAAATCTCGGGCGTTGCGATGGGCATGGAAGGTTCCTCTCGAAGACTGGTCCACTCAGTATTGCAACGCCGGTATGTTGAAGCATCATGAGCACCACTCTGGTGGCGTCGGGAAGCATCCTCGACCCGATGTTCTGGATCGGCCCCGAGGGCCTGTTCGCCTCCGCGGTACTGCCGACGATCCTGGTCATCGTCTTCGTCGAGACCGGTCTGCTGTTCCCGCTGCTGCCCGGCGAGTCGTTGTTGTTCACCGGCGGGCTGCTCGCGGCCAAGGGCACCCTCGACATCTGGGTGTTGGCGCCGTCGGTCGCGCTGGTGGCCATCCTGGGTGATCAGACCGGGTATTTCATCGGCCGGCGCATCGGGCCGGCCCTGTTCAAGCGAGAAGATTCGCGCTTCTTCAAGCAGCACTACGTCACCGAGTCGCACGCGTTCTTTGAAAAGTACGGTCCGTGGGCGATCATCCTGGCCCGCTTCATGCCGTTCGTCCGAACGTTCACCCCGGTGGTGGCGGGCGTGTCCTACATGCGCTATCCGGTGTATCTGGCTTTCGACATCGTCGGCGGCGTGCTGTGGGGCGGCGGCGTCACGATCGCCGGATACTTCCTGGGCAACGTGCCCTTCGTGCACCAGAACCTGGAAAAGATCATCCTGGGCATCCTGTTCGTGTCGATGATCCCGGCGTTCATCGCCGCCTGGCGCGGTTACCGGTCCCGCCGGCGGGCCCCCAAAGACGAGCCCGACCCGCTACCCTTGCCCGACTGATTTCGCCGTCGCGACGTTGTGCGCCGCCTCCATCAGCATCCAGCCCGACAACTGCACCGACAGGTCACGCTCGGGAATCTCCGAGCTGTTGACGGCACCCGCCACGAACTGCGCCTGCTGGCCGCCGGTGGTGGGCAGTTCGGCGTCGCGATCCCAGAACGCGCCGAAAACCGGTAGGCCATCCAATGTTTGGCGGTTGTCCCACGCCGACTTGGCCGACGTCAACACGATCTTGGCGGCGGTTTCCCGGGCGGCGACATCCGCGGCGGAATCACCCGGCAGATCGGTGGCGACCAGAGCCAGGTACCGCACCGTGACGCCGGGGAACAGCCCGCCGTCACCACCGCCGCCGCTCTTGAGTACGCCGCCGGGAGCCATCTCTTTGTCGACGGCCGCCACCAGGCGATGCACCCGGGGTGCATGCCGGTCGTCGTGGGTGCGCTTGGCCAGCTCGGTTTCCAACCCCAGCACCACACCCTGGCAGTAGGTGTACTGCGGGCGGACCAGCGAACCGTCCCGGATGCCGTCGAACACCAGATGGTTGTCCGGGTCGATCAGGGTTTCGTCGATCCAGTCGGCGATCTGTTGGGCCAGCCGCAACCGGCCCGGGTAGCGGGCCAGGAAGATCCCCGCCGGACCGTTGGCAGGGGCGTTGAAGAACTGGTCCTGCTTGCGCCACGGGATGCCGCCGCCGGCGTCAGGGGCCCAGCCGTCGACGAACTCGTCGGCGAGCTTGGCCAGCGCCCCGCGGCGCTCGACGCCCACGTACATCGCAGCCCGCTCCAGCGCCAGCGCCAGCCACGCCATGTCGTCGTAATAGGCGTTGGTCCAGCGCATCACGTTGCGCAACCGGTGCGAGCGGATCTGGCGTTTGATCCGAGTGTGCCGCTCGGACCGCGGGTCGCGCAGCTGCGCGTCGATCAGGCAATCCAGCAGATGCGCCTGCCACCAGTAATGCCAGCCGCCGAACAACCGGTCCCGGCGCTCGGAGGGCCAGGCCACCACGCCGAGCTGGGTGCCGGGCAGCCCCCACAGCTTTCGGAGGTGGCGCTGCGTGACGGCGGCCTCGGAGCTGGCCGCCCGGTTCGCCCAAAGCTGATCCATACCTGAGATCCTGCCCTACCGCTTCGGGGCCAGGTAGGCCGTCACCAAGCCCGGGTCAGGTCGCCGTGCTGCCGGATCCAGGCGTGCATGGCAATCCCCGCGGCCACCCCGGCGTTGATGCTGCGGGTCGAGCCGAACTGGGCGATCGATACGGTGATCGCCGCACCGCCGCGGGTGTCGTCGGTGATGCCGGGTCCTTCCTGACCGAACACCAGCAGGCAGTCCCGGGGCAGCGCCGTCTCTTCCAGGCGCGCCGCGCCGGGCACGTTGTCCACCGCGACCACCGTCAGGCCCGCGCCGGCAGCGAAGTCCATCAGTTCGGCGGTGCTGTCGTGGTGACACAGGCGCTGATAACGATCGGTCACCATGGCGCCGCGCCGGTTCCACCGGCGCCGGCCCACGATGTGCACGGTGTGCACGGCGAACGCGTTCGCGGTGCGCACCACCGAGCCGATGTTGGCGTCATGGCCGAAGTTCTCGATCGCGATGTGCAGCGGGTGCCGGCGCTGGTCGATGTCGGCGACGATGGCCTCCCGGGTCCAGTACCGGTAGGCGTCGACGACATTGCGAGAATCGCCGTCGCGCAACAGATCTGGGTCGTAGCGGGGGTCGTCGGGCAGGTCTGCGGTCCAGGGTCCGACGCCGGTGGCGGGCGCACCCCACTCGGTAGGCCCCGGCTCGGTCACTTGGACGTCCACACCGCGGCGTGGGTGCCGACGACCGTCACCGTCGCGAACAGCAGCGCCTGGTTGATCTCGCCCTGCGTACACAGCGACGCGGTGACCTGGACGGCGTCGCGCGACGTGTCGGGCAGCACCAGCACGGTGGAGCCGTAGGCCGCGCAGGCCGGGCTCAGCCCCTTGCCGGGCAGCGTCGGGGTGGCGGCCAGCATCATGGGCCCGCCACGCTTGGCGGAGTCGTCGCGGTAGCGGCCGGCCACCGCGCCGGCCTGCAGGCCCAGCAGCATGTAGCCGTTGCCGTTGAACGCTGCCGGGTCACCCAGCTGGGCCTTGGTCACCGGCATGCCGTCGGCGCGCCAAGCGGACACGCTGGTGCTCTGCACTACCAGCCCGGTGTCGCTCTCCGGGGTCGGGAGCAGCCCCACCGGGAACGCGGCCGGGTAGGCGGCAACGGTGCCGGCGATCCGGTCATGCGGCGAGTAGACGTACACCCCGCGCACCGCACTGCGATCCTTCAGCGGGCCCAGGCACACCGTGCCGGTCAGCCGGTCCGGCGGCGCGTTCAGCGGCGAGCCGATGTCGTGCACCTTGGTCATCGCGTCGTCACAGCTGCCCAGCCCGGTCGCCTCCATCGGATGCGACAGGGCGCCGTACAGGCCGAAGCGGATGTCCTCGGCCTTGGCGTGCGGCGCCTTGAGGTCGGTGGGCGAGGCGTCGACGTCCACCAGCACGTAGTCATCCGACCAGCGCAGATTCGATACCGCGACGTTCCAGCCCAGCACCGCCTGCGATTCGCCGATATGGGCGTCAGGCGCTCCGTAGATGTCGTTGCGACGGCCCGGATTCGAGCATCCGGCCAGGCAGGCCAAGACCACAGCCAACACCAGGAGAACGCGCACCGCCAGCGACCTAGCCCAGCCCCAGCTCGGCCAGGCCCAGCACGCTGCGATAGGGCAGCCCCTCGGCTTCGATGGCCTGCGCGGCACCGGTCGCGCGATCGACCACGGTCGCGACGCCCACGACCTCGCCGCCGGCGTCCTGGACGGCGCGCACCGCCGTCAGCGCCGAATTCCCGGTGGTGCTGGTGTCCTCGACCACCAGCACCCGCTGGCCGGCCACCTCGGATCCCTCGATAAGTCGTTGCAGGCCATGCGCTTTGGCCGACTTACGCACCACGAACGCGTCGATCGGACGGCCCGGAGCGTGCATGATCGCAGTCGCGACCGGGTCGGCCCCCAGCGTCAGGCCGCCGACGAGCGCGTAGTCCCAGTCCTCGGTGAGGTCGCGCATCAGCCGGCCGATCAGCGCCGACGCGCGGTGATGGAGAGTGGCACGGCGCAGGTCGACGTAGTAGTCCGCCTCCTTGCCCGACGACAGCGTGACGCGGCCGTGGATCACCGACAGCCGCCGCACCAGGTCGGCCAGTTCGGCGCGGTCATCGGACCGCGGGTCAGGTTCGGCCACTGCCACTGCCAAATCGCTTGGTGACCAGACGCGCCAGCCGCCGCGGCATCGCACGGCCGGTGGCGACCAGGAACTTGTACTCGCGGCCCGGGATGCTGATCACCTTGCCGCGCGCCACGTCGGCGAGGCTCTCGTTGACCACGTCGTCGACCTCGAGCCACATGAACGACGGCACCCCGGCCATGTCGAGCCCGGCCCGGCTGTGGAACTCGGTGCGCACGTAGCCCGGGCACACGGCGTGCACCCCGACGCCGGTGCCCTGCAAGCCGTTGGCGAGTCCTTCGGTGAACGAGATCACCCAAGCCTTGGACGCCGAATAGGTCGATCCGCGGCCCGGCAGCAGGCCGGCGACGCTGGCGATGTTGACGACGGTGCCCGTACCCGCGGCCAGCATGGCCGGCAGTGCGGCGCGGGTCAGGTGCATCACCGCGGTCACATTGACGTCGAGTTGTCGCTGCAGCAATGCGGGATCGGCCGTCCAGAAATCACCGGACGTGCCCAGCCCGGCGTTGTTCACCAGCACCCGCACGCCTTCGGCCAACCGTTCGGCAACCTTGGCGCGGTCGGCGGCCAAGGCGAGGTCGGCCTGCAGTATCTCGATGCTGCCCACCCGCGACTCCAGCTCGCCCGCCAGCTGTTTCAGCCGTTCGGCGTCGCGAGCGACCAGAACCAGGTCGTAGCCGTCGCGGGCGTACCGGCGGGCATACCCGGCACCGATGCCCGACGTCGGCCCAGTGATCAGCGCAACAGGACGGGGCATGTGCTCTCAGTGCTGGTAGTTGCTGGCCTGGTGGCCGTTGCGTTCCGTCCGCGGTGGACGCCGAACGCCTTCCGAGCGGCTCTCCTCGACGGAACGGGCTCGGCCACCCGGCGAGCCGGGTCGGGCAGCACGCCCGCGATCGGGTCCGCCTGCGTGCGCCGCGCCGGCAACTCCGCACGGGCAGCCGGGGCCAACGGACGGCCGGGGGCGCGACGCCCCTCGGATTCGCCGACCTCTTGGGGAGTGTCCGCGGGCAGCGGCGGCAGCACCCGCAGCAGGTCGTTGAACTGGCGGACGGCGCGCAGGCCCTCGTCCCACTGGGCGCGGGTACTGGCGATCGGCATGGCCACCAGCGTCCAGTGCTGTTCGTTCCACATGATCTCGGCGCAGTCGGGCGCGGTGTGGGCGAAGGTGACCATGCGCCGGTCGCAGGCGCGCCGGGCGGCGTCGAGGTTGGTCGAGTACACCATCCGCGGGCCGATCGCGCCCAGCAGCCAGATGTCGCTCTCGCGGGGCTCCTTGAGGCCTTTGAGCCGCAGGTCCACCACGACGTTGGTGCCGACCTTGCGGTGCAGCGCGATGACGGTGGCGACTTCCTCGAGGTCGAAGATGTAGACCGCTTCACCGCGGATCTGGCCCAGGACGACGTTTTGGGCCGGAACGTTGCCGACCGACGAGATCACGCCACGCTTCCAGCGGTGCAGGATGTCGGTGGATTCGCGCTCGTAGTCGAAGCCGTGCGACCTGGCCCAGGACTTGCGGCGCCTGCTGCGGCCGCGACGTCGATCGATATCGATGTACAGCAGCACCGCCGCGCCGACGAAACACAGCGCGGAGAGCGTGAACCAGAGCGGGACCATCCCGAACAGCCTATCTGCTCTCAGTACCGAACACAGAATCCGAGCAGGTCACAACCGAATCACAGGAGTGAATACCCCCGCGGGGCGGCTGCGTAGTGTTGACGGTCATGAGTTACGCCGATTATCGGCTATTGCGCGTCTCCAGTGTCGACGGGATTTGCCGGGCCACCATCGACAATCCGCCGATCAACTTGCTGGATGTGCCGCTGGCTGAGGAGATCGTCCGCCTCACGCAGCAGGTGGCGGCCGACGACGACGTGCGCGTGCTGGTGGTCGACTCGGCCGACCCGGACTTCTTCGTCGCCCACGCAGACGTCGGCATGATCCTGGACCTACCTACGGACGACACCGGACTGCACGACGAGCTGAGCTTCTTCCATACCGTGATGGAGGACTTCCGGACCATGCCGAAGGCCACCATCGCCGTCATAGAAGGCATCTGCCGGGGTGGCGGCAGCGAGTGGGCGATGGCGTTCGACATGCGCTATGCGGCGCTCGGGCAAGCCGTCTTCGGCCAGCCGGAGGTCGCGCTGGGGATCATCCCCGGCGGGGGTGGCACCCAGCGATTGCCCCGGCTGGTCGGCCGGGGGCGTGCTTTGGAGGTCATCCTGGGCTGCCGGGACGTCGATGCGGCGACCGCCGAAGCCTGGGGATATGTCAATCGCGCGTTGCCACCGGAGAAGTTGCGGCGGTTCGTGGACAAGCTCGCCGCCCGCGTCGCCGCGGCGCCGGTGGGCACCATCGCGGCGGCCAAACGCGCGGTCGACGCCGCGCTGTCCACCGATCTCGCCGCCGGACTGCGCACCGAAGATCAGCTGTTCCGCCAGACTCTGGCCCAGCCCGTTGCCCGGCAACGGCTGCAGGCCGTGATCGACGCCGGTGCTCAGACCAGGGACTTCGAGGTCGGCGGCCCTCGGTAACCCTTCCCGACAGGCCGTTGCCCGCCGACTTGTGGAATTCACGACGCGACGCGCTGGTGGGACGCGCAGGGTTCACGGTCGACGGGCCAGAATCCGGGCCGGGGCACGCCCCGGCCCGGATCCGCCCGTCCGGGTCAGCCCAGGACCAGCGAGTCGCCGTCCGCGCTGACGTTGACGGGCACCACGTCGCCGTCGTGCACCTCGCCGGCCAGCAGCATCTTGGCCAGCTGGTCCCCGATCGCCTGCTGGACCAGCCGCCGCAGCGGACGGGCCCCGTATACCGGGTCGAAGCCGCGCTGGGCCAACCACTGCTTGGCGGGCAGCGACACCTCGAGTTGCAGGCGCCGCTGAGCGAGCCGCTTGGCCAGCTGGGCCAGCTGGATGTCGACGATCTGCACCAGCTCCTCGGGGTTGAGTCCCTCGAAGATCAGCACGTCGTCGAGGCGGTTGATGAACTCCGGCTTGAAGGCCGAGCGCACCGCGGCCATCACCATCTCCTCGGTGCCGCCGGACCCCAGGTTCGAGGTCAGGATGAGGATGGTGTTGCGGAAGTCGACCGTGCGGCCTTGGCCGTCGGTCAACCGGCCCTCGTCGAGCACCTGCAGCAGCACGTCGAACACGTCCGGGTGGGCCTTTTCCACCTCGTCGAACAGCACCACGGTGTAGGGCCGGCGGCGCACCGCCTCGGTCAGCTGACCACCCTGGTCGTAGCCGATGTAACCGGGCGGCGCCCCGACCAGCCGGGCCACCGAGTGCTTCTCGCCGTATTCGCTCATGTCGATGCGGACCATGGCGCGTTCGTCGTCGAACAGGAAGTCCGCCAACGCTTTTGCCAGCTCCGTCTTGCCGACACCGGTGGGGCCGAGGAACAGGAACGAGCCGGTGGGGCGGTTCGGGTCGGCAACACCGGCCCTGGACCGCCGTACCGCGTCGGACACCGCTTGCACGGCCTTGCGCTGCCCGACGACGCGCTTGCCCAGCTCGTCCTCCATGCGCAGCAGCTTGGCCGTCTCACCCTCCAGCAGCCGGCCGGCCGGGATGCCGGTCCAGGCCGACACCACGTCGGCAATGTCGTCGGGACCGACCTCTTCCTTGAGCATCACGTTCTCGCGAGCCTCGGCCTGCGGCACCGCCGCCTCGAGCTTCTTCTCCACCTCGGGGATACGGCCATAGCGCAGCTCGGCGGCCTTGGCCAGGTCGCCGTCACGTTCGGCGCGCTCGGACTCGCCGCGCAACTCCTCCAGCTGTTCCTTGAGCTCGCGGACGGCGTCGATGGCGTGCTTCTCGTTCTGCCACCTGGTGGTCAGCTCGGCCAGCTTTTCCTTCTGGTCGGCCAGTTCGGCGCGCAGCTTCTCCAACCGTTCCTTGGAGGCTGCGTCCTCTTCCTTGGACAGCGCCATTTCCTCGATCTCGAGGCGACGCACCAACCGCTCGACCTCGTCGATCTCGACGGGCCGGGAGTCGATCTCCATCTTCAACCGGCTGGCGGCCTCGTCCACCAGGTCGATCGCCTTGTCCGGCAGGAACCGCGCGGTGATGTAGCGGTCGGACAGGGTGGCCGCCGCGACCAGCGCGGAGTCGGTGATGCGCACGCCGTGATGCACCTCGTAGCGGTCCTTGAGGCCGCGCAGGATGCCGACGGTGTCCTCCACCGACGGCTCCCCGACGAACACCTGCTGGAAGCGGCGCTCCAGCGCGGCGTCCTTCTCGATGTACTTGCGGTACTCGTCGAGTGTGGTGGCGCCGACGAGTCGCAGTTCGCCGCGGGCCAGCATCGGCTTGATCATGTTGCCGGCGTCCATCGCGCCCTCGCCGGTCGCGCCGGCGCCGACGATGGTGTGCAGTTCGTCGATGAACGTGATGATCTGCCCGGCCGAGTTCTTGATGTCGTCGAGCACGGCCTTGAGCCGTTCCTCGAACTCACCGCGGTACTTGGCGCCGGCGACCATCGAGCCCATGTCGAGGGAGACGACGGTCTTGTCGCGCAGGCTGTCCGGCACGTCGCCGGCCACGATCCGCTGGGCCAGGCCTTCCACGATCGCGGTCTTGCCGACGCCGGGTTCGCCGATGAGCACCGGGTTGTTCTTGGTGCGCCGGGACAGCACCTGCACCACCCGCCGAATCTCGTTGTCGCGCCCGATGACCGGGTCGAGCTTGCCCTCCCGGGCGCGGGCCGTCAGGTCGGTGGAGTACTTTTCCAGCGCCTGGTAGGTGGCCTCGGGGTCGGCGCTGGTGACGCGGGCGCTGCCGCGCACCTTGACGAACGCATCCCGCAGCGCCTGCGGGGAGGCGCCGTGGCCGGTGAGCAGCTTGGCGACCTCGGAGTCACCGGTGGCCAGCCCGACCATCAGGTGCTCGGTGGAGACGAACTCGTCGTCCATCTCGGTGGCCAGCTGCTGTGCGGTGGTGATCGCCGCCAGCGACTCCCGGGACAGCTGAGGCTGCGAGCTGGAGCCGCTGATCTGGGGCAACCGCTCCAGCAGGCGCTGGTTCTCGGTGCGGATAGTGGCGGGCTCGACCCCGACAGCTTCCAGCAGCGGCACGGCGATGCCGTCGTTTTGCGTCAGCAGCGCCATCAGCAGATGAGCGGGCCGGATCTCGGGGTTGCCCGCGGCTGATGCCGCCTGCAGCGCCGACGTCAGAGCCGCCTGGGTCTTGGTTGTCGGGTTGAAAGAGTCCACGACACCTCCGTTCTAGTAGCTAATAAAATCTTGTCGCGTTGTAGAACCGCGTCAAGGTTGAGTCTATTCCGCTCAACTTCCGCCGGTTCGCCGGGGCCTGCCCCCGACCTGGCTCTCCGCTGTCGGCGCGCGCCCGCGGCCCAGCGGCCCGGCCTAGAATCGGCGTCCGTGAGCCTCGAGGATCGGCATGCGTTGCAGGTGCTGCGCGACGCCTTCGGCCCCGAGGACCAAGAACTGGTGCACCGCTTCTACACCCACTGGTTCGCCATCGACACCTCGGTGCGCGACCTGTTCCCACCCGAAATGCACAGCCAGCGAGCCGCTTTCGCGCACGCGATGCATTGGCTCTACGGCGAGCTGGTCGATCAGCGCGCCGAGCAGCCGGTGGCCTTCCTGGCGCAGCTGGGTCGCGACCACCGCAAATACGGGGTGCGGCCGGCGCACTACCAGACGCTGCGCCGGGCACTGTACGCAACACTGCGCGCTCACCTGGCCGGCGCCTGGACCGATGCCGTTGCCGCGGCGGCCGAGCAGTCGCTGAACCTGTTCGTCGGGGTGATGAGCGGGGCGGCGGATTCCGACGACTCGCCCGCCTGGTGGGACGGCACCGTCGTCGAGCACACCCGGGTGTCGCGCGATCTCGCGGTGGTCCGGCTGCGCCTGGACCGCCCCCTGGACTATCACCCCGGGCAGTACGTCAACGTGCATGTCCCGCAGTGCCCCGCCGCTGGCGCTACCTGTCCCCCGCAATCCCCGCCGACCCGCGCGGCATCGAGTTCCACGTGCGGGTGGTGCCGGGCGGACTGGTCAGCAACGCCGTCGTCACCGAAACGCGGCCCGGCGACCGGTGGCGGTTGTCGAGTCCACACGGCGGCTTCCACGTCGACCGCGACGGCGACGACGTGCTGATGGTCGCCGGCAGCACCGGCCTGGCGCCGCTGCGAGCCCTGATCATGGATCTCAGTCGCTTCGCCGAGAATCCGCGGGTGCACCTGTTCTTCGGCGCGCGTTACCCGTGCGAGCTCTACGACCTGCGGACCCTGTGGCAGATCGCGGCACACAACCCCTGGCTGTCGGTGTCGCCGGTATCGGAGTACAACAGCGACCCGTCCTGGGCCGCCGACTACCCCGACGTGTCCCCGCCCCGCGGACTGCACGTGCGCCAAACCGGACGGCTGCCCGACGTCGTCGCCCGGTACGGCAGCTGGGGTGACCGGCAGATCCTGATCTGCGGCGGACCGGCGATGGTGCAGGCGACCAAGGCCGCCCTGATGGCCAAAGGCGCCCCCCCGGAACGCATTCAGCACGATCCGTTGTCGCGCTGAAGGCTAGGCTGGCCCGGTGCGCGTCATCACCGTGAGCGACCCGCCGGTCACGGCGCAGTTCGTGCCCGAGGCCGGCATGATCGGCACGTCACTGCAGGATGCCGGGGTCGAACTGCTCGGCCAGCGACGCGGCCTAGACGCCTACCTGAGCGCGGGCAAGACGATGGGCATCCCCATCCTGTATCCGTGGGCAAATCGCTTGGGCGGCAACACTTTTACTGCCGAGAACGTGACGGTGACGCTGACGCCCGGCGCCAACGGGGTGCGGACCGACCCCGCCGGACTGCCCATTCACGGCGTACTGGCCGCGTACCCGGGCTGGCGCGTGACAGCCGAATCGGAGAATGAACTGACCGCCGAAGTGGATTTCGGTGCCGATCCGCGGCTGCTGGCCAGCTTTCCCTTCCCGCACCTGCTGACCGTGAACGTCAGGCTCGCGCAGCGGACCCTGACGGTGTGCACCACCGTGACGGCGACGGCGGAGCGCGCCGTGCCGCTGTGCTTCGGGTATCACCCCTACCTTCAGCTGCCGGGTACCGAGCGCGCAGACTGGGTCATCGAGACACCGGCGCTGCGGCACCTGTCTCTTGACCAGCACGGCCTGCCGACCGGCCGCACCACTGAGCAGACCGCCCGCTCAGAACGGTTGGGCGACAACAGTTTCGACGACGCCTACGATCAGGTTGCCGAGGGGTCGGTGTTCGCGGTGCGCGGCGGGGATCGTCGACTGGAAGTGTGTTTCGACCGCGGCTACCCGGCGGCGCAGATCTTCGCGCCGCCGGGTGAGGACGTGGTGTGCTTCGAGCCGATGGCCGCCCCGACCGACGCACTGCGCCGCTCCGGCTACCGCTGCGCCCGTCCGGGCGAGCCGGCCGAAGCGGTCTTCTCCATCCGCGTCTGACACGGATGGCGCCGGCCGGATTATCGGCGCGGTTGCCAGACGACCAGGGCGGTGTTCTTCGGCACCACCGCAAGTTCGCGGCGCTGACCGGCCCGCAGCCTGGCCAGCTCCTCCGACATCTCCTTGAGCCGGGACTGCAGCGCCTCGACGTGATTGGTCAGCTCGATGATGCGTTTGATGCCGGCCAGGTTCACGCCTTCGTCCTGCGACAGTCGCTGCACCTCACGCAGCAAGTTGACGTCATGCTCGGAATACCGGCGCCCACCGCCGGGGGTGCGCTGCGGGCGGACCAGGCCGAGCCGGTCGTAGGTGCGCAGCGTCTGCGCATGCATACCGGCCAGCTCGGCGGCCACCGAGATCAGGAACGTCCGCGATTCCTCGTTGTTGTTGGACATCGGAGCCATCAGCGGTTACCCGCCCAACCTGCCCGCGGGTCGAACCCGCTGGCCCGCTCGGCCTCGGCGTAGGCTTCCAGCGCCTCCTGGGCGGCACCTTCCACGTTCGGGGGCACCGCCACCTTGACGGTGACCAGCAGGTCGCCGGCACCGCCGCTGCGCTTGGGCACCCCACGTCCGCGCACCCGCAGGATGCGGCCGTCGGCGGTGCCTTTGGGCACCCGGACTCCGACCTTGCCGTCCAGCGTGGGCACCGAAAGCGTTGAGCCCAAAGCCAATTCGGTGAAGCTGACGGGCACGGTCACGGTGAGGTCGTCGCCGTCGCGGCCGAACACCTTGTCCGGACGCACGTGCACGGTCACGTACAGATCTCCCGACGGGGCCCCCCGCAACCCGGCCTCGCCCTGGCCGGCCAGCCTGATCCGCTGTCCGTCCTCCACCCCCGGCGGGATCCGCACGTTGATGGTGCGGGTGCGGGTGGTGACGCCGGTGCCTTTGCACTCCTCGCAGGGGTGCTCGATGATCGAGCCGCTGCCACGGCACTCGGTGCAGGGTTCGGAGAAACCGAACGCGCCCTGGTTGCGGTTGATCACGCCGGCGCCGTTGCAGTTGGGGCATACCTTGGGGCTGGTGCCCGGGCGTGCGCCGCTGCCGTGACAGTTGGTGCACGGAGCCGGGCTGGTCAGCCGCAGCGGCATCGCGACGCCTTTAGCGGCCTCGACGAAATCCACTTCCGTCTCGGTCTCCAAGTCGTTGCCGCGGCGCGGCCGGCTGGGACGCTGACTACCGCCGCGCCCGAACAAGCCGCCGAACAGGTCGCCGATGTTGGCGCCGCCGGACCGCCCAGCCGCCTCGAACAAGTCGTTGAGGTTGAACTCGGCACCGTCGCCGCCACCGCCGAAACCGCCGAAGCCGCCCGTGTCGAAGCGGCGGCCGCCACCGAAACCACCGCCGGCGAACAGCCGGCGGGTCTCGTCGTACTCCTTGCGCTTGGCCTCATCAGACAAGACGCTGTACGCCTCGGACACTGCCTTGAACCGGTCGGCTCCGGCGGGGTTCTTATCCGGATGCAGATCGGAAGCCAGCTTGCGGTACGCCGTCTTGATCTCTTTGGCGCTGGCATCAGAGGAGACGCCGAGCTCCTTGTAGAAGTCCTTCTCGACCCATTCACGCTGGGCCATATCGCGTCACCTCCTTAGCTCTCTCGTTGATTGTGTGTCCTAGTCACCGGAGTCGTCGGCGTTATCACTCGTGTCGCCCGGCCCGGTTTCGCCGGTCTCGCCGGCGACCGTGTCGACCACTCCGACCATCGCGTGCCGCAGCACCTGCTCGCCGAGCTGGTAGCCCTGCCGCATGACGGTGCCGATCACCGGCTTGGAGCCCGGGCCGCCGTCGCCTTCGTGCTGCACGGCCTCGTGCAGGGCGGGGTCGAAATCCTCGCCCTCGACACCGAATGCCGTCAGCCCGAGCCCGGTCAGCACGTTCGTCAGCTTGTCCGCGACCGATTTCATCGGCCCCGACTCCAGGTCGCCGTGCTTGCGTGCCCGCTCGAGATCGTCGAGCACGCCCAGCAATTGGCTGACCACGTTAGCCTTGGCCCGGTCGGCCGCGACCTGCTGGTCGCGCAGCGCCCGCTTGCGATAGTTGGCGAAGTCGGCTTGCACCCGCTGTAGGTCGCCGAGCAGTTCGGCGGCCTTGCCGGCCTCTTCCGGCGATTCGCCGGCGAACGGCCCTCCCGACGCTGAACCAGCGCCGGGAAGGTCGTGCCGCACTTCACCAGTCTCGGGGTCGATCCGCCGTTTGTCGGTGACCGTCACCGGTTCCTGTTGCTGATTCCCGTCGGTCATTGGCGCCGCTCCTCCTCATCGCTTCGCTCTGCATCGTCGCGGCGCGCGGTCACTTGGACTCCCGGTCGTCGTCGACCACCTCCGCGTCCACGACATCGTCGGCCGAGCCGGCCTGGTCGAAACCACCACCGGGCTGGCCGCCGCCTGCCGCGGCACCCTCGGCCTGAGCGGCCTCGTAGATCGCCTGGCCGAGCGCCTGGGACTCCTGGCCCAGCTTCTCCATCGCCGATTTGATCGCGCCGATGTCGTCGCCGCCCAGAGCCGTCTTGGCTTCTGCCACAGCGGATTCCACCTTGCTCAAGGTCTCCTCGGGGACCTTGGAGCCGCCCTCGGCCTCACGCTGCTCCTTGACGAACTTCTCCGTCTGGTAGACCAGCGTCTCGGCCTGGTTGCGAACGTCGGCTTCCTCGCGACGCTTGCGGTCTTCGTCCGCGTGCGCTTCGGCTTCCTTGATCATCCGGTCGATCTCTTCCTTGGAGATGCCGGAGCCCTCCTGGATGCGGATCGTGTTCTCCTTGCCGGTGCCCTTGTCCTTGGCCGTGACGTGCACGATGCCGTTGGCGTCGATGTCGAAGGTGACCTCGATCTGGGGCACACCACGCGGAGCCGGGGCGATTCCGGTCAGCTCGAAGCTGCCGAGCAGCTTGTTGGCCGAGGCCATCTCGCGCTCACCCTGATAGACCTGGATCTGCACCGACGGCTGGTTGTCGTCGGCCGTGGTGAAGGTCTCCGACCGCTTGGTCGGGATCGTGGTGTTGCGCTCGATCAGCTTGGTCATCACGCCGCCCTTGGTCTCGATACCCAGGCTCAGCGGGGTAACGTCAAGCAGCAGAACGTCTTTCACCTCGCCCTTGAGCACACCGGCCTGCAGCGCGGCACCCACCGCGACAACCTCGTCGGGGTTGACGCCCTTGTTGGGCTCCTTGCCGCCGGTCATCTCCTTGACCAGATCGGTGACGGCGGGCATCCGGGTCGAGCCGCCGACCAGCACCACGTGGTCGATGTCGCCGACCGAGATGCCGGCGTCGGCGATGACCGACTGGAACGGCTTGCGGGTGCGGTCCAGCAGGTCCTGAGTGATGCGCTGGAACTCCGCGCGGGTCAGCTGCTCGTCGAGGAACAGCGGGTTCTTGTCGGCGTCGACGGTGATGTAGGGCAGGTTGATCGAGGTGCTCTGCGAGCTCGAAAGTTCGATCTTGGCCTTCTCGGCGGCTTCACGCAGCCGCTGCATCGCCATCTTGTCTTTGGTCAGGTCGATGCCGCTGGTGCCCTTGAACTTCTCCACCAGCCAGTCCACGACGCGCTGGTCCCAGTCGTCGCCACCGAGGTGGTTGTCACCGCTGGTGGCCCGCACCTCGACCACGCCTTCGCCGATCTCGAGCAACGAGACGTCGAAGGTGCCGCCGCCAAGGTCGAAGACCAGGATGGTCTGTTCCTTCTCGCCCTTGTCCAGGCCGTAGGCCAGCGCGGCCGCGGTCGGTTCGTTGACGATGCGCAGCACGTTGAGGCCGGCGATCTGGCCGGCGTCCTTGGTGGCCTGACGCTGGGCGTCGTTGAAGTAGGCGGGAACGGTGATCACCGCGTCGGCGATGTCCTCGCCCAGGTACGCCTCGGCGTCCCGCTTCAGTTTCTGCAGCACCCGCGCGCTGATCTCGGGCGCGGTGTAGTGCTTTCCGTCGATATCCACCGACCAGTCGGTGCCCATGTGCCGCTTGACCGAGCGGATGGTGCGGTCGACGTTGGTGACCGCCTGGTTCTTGGCGGGCTGGCCAACCAGCACTTCGCCGTTACGCGCGAACGCGACGACGGATGGCGTCGTGCGCGAGCCCTCGGAGTTGGCGACGACTACTGGTTCGCCACCTTCCAGAACCGCGACGACGGAGTTGGTGGTCCCGAGGTCGATGCCGACCGCACGAGCCATGGTGATTCCTCCTGAATATCTTGAGCTTCGTTTACTGCACTATGCTGAGTGAACCCCGCTCAAGCCTGCTCCGGCGACGCTTGGCTGTCAACCGAGACTTGAGTCCGATGCACTCAACTTGTCGATCATGCTAACGGCAGCGTGGCGGGGTTTGTTCCCCGGGTCACGCATCATCCCTTACCTGCAGCTCAGCCCTGCAGTACGGAGACGACCTTCTTGGCCGTCGCCTTGGCGGAGCGAGGGTTTTGTCCCGTCACCAGTTTTCCGTCGACGACGACGTGGGACAGGAAGGGGACCAGCCCCTTTTCATACCGCGCGCCGCGCTTCTTCATTTCCTCTTCGGCGTTGTAGGGCACCAACTTGGTGACCCGGGCCAGGATTTCCTCCACCCAGGCGAACCCGGTCAGTTTGCGGCCGGCGACCAGCAGCGATCCGTCCGACAGTTTGGTGTTGAGCAGGCCGCAGTAGCCGTGACACACCGACGACACCACTCCGCCGCGCTCGAAGATCTCCCGGGTGATGCGCTGCAGACCTTCGCTGTCGGGGAAGTCAAACATCACTGCGTGGCCGCCGGTGAAGTAGATCGCATCGAAGTCCGACGAGTCGATCTGCTCGGCAGAGGCGGTGTTGGCCAACAGTTCCATCCTGGCGTCGTCGGCGCGCCACGCTTTCGCGGTCTTGTCGTAGTACGGAAACTTCAGCGAACGCGGCTCGAGCGGTGATCGGCCGCCCTTCGGGCTGGCGATCTTCTGCTCGTAGCCTGCGTCGGCGAAGACGTGGTAGGCGTGGGTCAACTCGGAGAGCCACAGACCGGTCGGCTCGGCGGGATCCGCGTAGTGGGCGACATTGCTGACGACATGCAGGATGCGTTTGGTCATTCTTCAACAATCCTGGCGGCGGCTGAAGAACGCCACCCGCCGGCCAACTCTGCCGCCGCGTCGGCGATCGCCGAGCCTGCGCGGGCAGTGCGCAGCCACTCCGATGCCGGCGGAGCTGCTCGTGCGTCTCTATGAAGACGACCAGAAGCACGGAATTACCCGCTGGACTGCTGTTTAGATAGCTGCGGGGTCGGCGAACTCGAACGCCGAGAGTGGGGTTGGCATGGGGCTGCGGGATCGCGGCATGCGTGGCTTGTCGGCGCCGGCGCGCATTCTCGTCTACAGCGCCGTCCTGGCGCTGACCGCGGGCTGGGTAAATGCGGTGGCCATTTTGACGTTGGCGGTTCCGGTAGGGAACCTGACCGGCGTCACAACCCAGATCGGCATGGACACCGCCCATCCGTGGCGTTACGAGAGCCATGTGCTCGGGGCGATCCTGCTCGGATTCCTCATCGGAGCGGCCATTTCCGGGTCCGTGCTGGTGTCCCCCCGAACGCCACTGGGAACTCGCCACGCCACGGTGCTGACCCTTGAGGCGGTACTCCTGCTTGCTGCCGCGGCGGGCGTGACCGCGGACAAGACCCAGATCGCTCTGTTCGGGATCGAGGAAACCGCGGTGCAAGCACTCTTCGCGGCAGCCGCGCTGGGCATGCAGAACGGGTTGACCTCGAGCTTCCGCGAGATGGCCGTCCGCACCACGCACTTCACCGGCACGGTCACCGACCTGGGGTTGATGCTCGGCCGCAGCCGCCAGCACGGATTCGACAAGTGGAAGGCTGCGGTCCTGGCCGCGACGCTGTTGCTGTTCATCACCGGTGCGGTGGGCGGCTTGGTGGCGGGGGCGAAGTTCGACGGGTATGCGCTGATCGTTCCGGCCGGGATCTGCCTGATGGTGGGCAGCGCCAATTTGGCGCTCGCCCGCCAGCGTCGCCAGCGCAGTGATTCGTCGCAGCGCAGCTCAACCCCGCGTCCATGAGCTCGATCGGGTTCTCGATGCCGTGGCGGCACTGGCTGTCAGCCCCGGCCCAGCAGCGGTGACCATCCGCGCGATCAGCACGACGGTCGGTGTCTCCAACGGCGCGCTGTACCACAGCTTCGGGTCGCGGGCCGGATGCTGGCGCAGGCATGGCTGCGGGCGGCCCGCCGATTCCGGGACGCACAAACCGCCTTGGTGGATGACGCACTGTCGACGCGCGCCCAAGACGCCGGCGTCAAGGCCGCGCTGGCCGCCGCGGACGCGCCCGCGGAATTCGTCAGTCACCATCCGAACTCCGGCCGTCTTCTGTTGACCCTGCCCCGCGCCGATTTGGTGGACATAGATCTGCCCGGTGAAACCCTCAGTGCGATCGAAGAACTCGAGGGCCAGCTGATTGACCTGATGATCCGCCTCGCCGTCAGGCTATGGGACCGCAAGGACGCCGAGGCGGTCGACACCATCACCGAATGCATAGTCGACCTTCCCACCGCGATCCTGCTCAGCCGTAATCGGTTGAACAGCAAGACAGCCCGCGCGCATCTGCGCGCGGCCGTGCACGCCGTGCTCGACGTCGGCCCACCACCCCGCAACAGGAGACAACCATGACCATCACCGTCGACTACGACGAGAAGATCGCCGTCCTCGACCTCGGTGACGACGAAAACCGTTTCTCACCAGAGTTTCTCGACGACATCAACGCCCGTCTCGACGACATCGAAGCCGGCGACGCGCAGGGCCTGGTCACCACGGCGACCGGTAAGTTCTACACCAACGGGCTGGACCTGGACTGGCTCGGCGCGCACGGTGAGCAGACCCAGTGGTACGTCGGCCGGGTCCAAACCCCTGCTTGCGCGGATCCTGACGTTGCCGATACCGACATGCGCCGCGATCGTGGGCCATGCTTTCGGCGCGGGGGCAATGTTGGCCCTGGCACACGACTTTCGGGTAATGCGTGCCGACCGCGGTTACTTCTGCTTCCCCGAGGTCGACATCAGGATCCCCTTCACCCCCCGGCATGGCCGCGATCATCCAGGCCAAACTCACCCCGGGCGCAGCCGTCGCCTCGATGACCACCGGGCGGCGGTTCGGCGGTACCGACGCCGCAGAAATCGGGATCGTGGACGCCGCCGCCGGTGCGGACGAGGTGACCGCTGCGGCCACCGAGCTGCTGCGACCGCTGGGGCACAAGGACCGCGGCACACTGGGCGCCATCAAGCACACCATGTTCGGGCCCGCCGCCCGCGCACTCACAGCGGTGAACTCCTGAAGCGGCGCACGTTGGCGACGACCAGCTGCGTGTTGTACGGCGCGCCCAGCGGCACCCCGCGTTCGTCGGTCAGCGTATTCCATTGACTGGCAAAGATTTTCATTCGATCCAGACTTGAACCGGGCAGGATGTACCCGCCGTAGTTCTGCGGCACGAAGTTCGGGCCGTGCGGGTCGCTCTGCTGCATGAGCACGGTCCTGCGGCCGCGCCGGAAAATCTCGGTGGGGTGGTCGGCCACCCAGATCTCCACCGCACCGTCGGGACCGCTGCGGACGTTGAACCCGGCCAGCACCGCGGCGCCGTCGACCTGCCGGAAGCTCAGTTCACCGAAGTTGGTGGCACTGAGGCCGACGGCCGCCTGCCTGGGCGTACCCCAACCGAGGCCGCCGTCCGCGAACCGGACATACGGTTGCCAGGCGGAACGGTTGGTGAATCGAGCGGGTTCGGTGCGGTAAAGGGTGACCGGCCGGGTGCGATCGAACGAGTCGGCGACGATGTAGACGTAGCCGTCCTCGGCCCGGTAGCCGCTGATCTGTGATTGTCCGCCGCCGGCGTAGTCGCCGGGGCGCCACGACCCGCGGACCGGTCTCCAGCCGCTGGAGGGATCGTCGGTGACCTTCACCAGCCAGGAACCACCAGCTGGTCTCAGCGCATGAGTGCCGACCACCAGCAGGTAGGTCCGATCGGCGAGGTCGACGGCTCCCGCCGGCAGGGTGTTGAACCCCCGCGCCCGGCGCGGGGGCACGAACAGCGGATTGCGGCTTCCCCTGGGGCCGGTCAGCGGCGCACCGAACACAGGCCGGCCCCCCTCGTCGAATGTCACCGGCACCGCCGTCGACGGGTAGTGCGGGCCGGCGCCCACTCGGTCGCCGCCGAAGCAATCGCCGAAAACGGCCACCTGCGAACCGTTCGGGAGCCGCACCACCTCGCCGAGGTCCGCAGCACCGATACCTGGTATTCCACCCGATGCGCCCGTTCCGGCGAGCGGCCCGAGATTGCGTACCTCGCCGGGCCGCACACCGTGCTCCACGCAGCCATTATCGGCTCCGATTCCGGCCGGTGAGCGGCCCGAAGGGCGGCGGTGGGATAGCCTGACTCCCAGTCTCGCGGCGTCCCCCGCTAGCTACGGCGACAAGGAACTGGATGACACCGTCGGAAAGCACACTCGGCCGCGAAGACGAGGGTTATCACAAGGCCCTCAAAAACCGGCAGTTGCAGATGATCGCGCTGGGCGGTGCGATCGGCACGGGCCTTTTCCTGGGCGCCGGCGAACGGCTCGCAAAGGCCGGGCCAGGCCTGTTCATCGTGTTCGGCATCTGCGGCGTCTTCGTCTTCCTGATCCTGCGCGCGCTCGGCGAACTGGTGCTGCATCGGCCGTCGTCGGGGTCGTTCGTCTCCTATGCCCGCGAATTCTTCGGTGAGAAAGTGGCCTACGCGGCCGGGTGGATGTATTTCCTGAACTGGGCGATGACCGGAATCGTGGATACCACCGCGATTGCGCAGTACTGCCGCTACTGGCATGCGTTCCAGGTTGTCCCCCAATGGCTGCTCGCCTTGATCGCCCTGGTCGCGGTGCTCTCGATGAATCTGATCTCGGTCAAGCTGTTCGGCGAGCTCGAGTTCTGGGCCGCGTTGATCAAGGTGCTGGCGCTGGTGACGTTCCTGGTCGTCGGCACGGTGTTTCTGGCCGGCCGGTTCAAGATCGACGGGCACGACACCGGGCTGGCGCTGTGGACCAACCACGGCGGCCTGCTGCCGACCGGCCTGCTGTCCCTGGTCCTAGTCACCGCGGGGGTGGTATTCGCTTACGCCGCAGTCGAATTGGTGGGCATCGCCGCCGGGGAGGCCGAGGATCCGGAGAAGATGATGCCGCGCGCGATCAACTCGGTGGTGTTCCGTATCGCGGTCTTCTACATCGGGTCGACGGTCCTGCTGGCGCTGCTGCTGCCCTACAGCACCTACAAGTCCGGCGAGAGTCCGTTCGTCACGTTCTTCAACAAGCTCGGCATTTCCTGGGGCGACGACCTTATGAACCTCGTGGTGCTCACCGCCGCGTTGTCGAGCCTGAACGCCGGCCTGTATTCCACCGGGCGGATCCTGCGGTCGATGGCGATCAACGGCAGCGGCCCCAAGTTCACCGCCGTGATGTCCAAGAACGGGGTGCCGTTCGGCGGCATCCTGCTGACCGCGGGGATCGGCCTGTTCGGCATCGCGCTCAACGCCGTCACCCCGAAGCACGCCTTCGAAATCGTGCTGCACATCGCGGCGACGGGCGTCATCGTGGCGTGGGCGACCATCGTCGCCTGCCAGCTTCGGTTCCACCAGCTGGCCAAGGCCGGTGAACTGGAACGCCCCAATTTCCGGATGCCGTTGTCGCCGTACACCGGTTGGGCCACCCTGGTGTTCCTGGCGGCGGTGCTGGTGCTGATGATGTTCGACCAGACCTACGGCAAATGGATGCTGGCCGCGATGGCGGTCGGCATCCCGGCGCTGATCGGCGGCTGGTTCCTGGTGCGCAACCGGGTGCGGGCCGCGGCGGCCGGGCTGCCACCGGAGTAGCCGGGGCACTGGTCACACTTTGCCTACGGCGCCGTTCCAAACGCGCGTCACTGCACCAACTTGCATGCCCGCGCGCTTACGCTGGCTTCCTGATATCTGAGATTCCGGGGAGTGCGCGTGCGGTTGTTGCCGAAGGCACGAGTCGGCCTGCTGGCCGTCGCGGTGCTTCTTGCCGGATGCAGTACCACCGTGGACGGCAGACCGATCGCCGCGCCGGGCGGGCACGGGACCGTCGGACCCGCCGAACCCGCGTTTCCGACTCCCCGGCCCAGCATCATCCCGCCGCCGGCGGGAACCTCGACACCTGTGGCACTCCCGCCCACCAACCCCGGACCCACCCCCAACCCGGCCCCCGGGCGATCCCGCTCAAGCCGGACGACAACGGGTACGTCTTCATCGAAACCAAGACCGGTGTGACGCGCTGCCAGATCAATAAGGACAGCGTGGGCTGCGAGGCGCCGTTCACCAACTCCCCGATGCAGGACGGCGAGCACACCAACGGCGTGCACATCACCTCTGCCGGCAAGGTGCAGTGGATTCTGGGCAACCTCGGCGCCATTCCGACCGTCCAGATCGACTACAAGACCTACGACGCGCAGGGCTGGACCATCGTTGCCACCAAGGACGGCACGCGTTTCGAGAACAACGACACCCACCACGGCATGTTCGTCAGCATCGAAAAGGTCGATACGTTCTGACTGGTTGATCAGATCGAAATATGCTGCGCGCAAGAAACTTTCGGGCCTCGGTCAACAGGGGACCTAGCTGTAGGTAAGGAATTCGTC
This sequence comes from Mycobacterium kiyosense, assembly GCA_021654635.1. Taxonomy (NCBI): domain Bacteria; kingdom Bacillati; phylum Actinomycetota; class Actinomycetes; order Mycobacteriales; family Mycobacteriaceae; genus Mycobacterium; species Mycobacterium kiyosense. Next base: position 688,033 of record AP025179.1, on the reverse strand, counting down.
CGAACCTTTGGTGTCCTTGGTCGTTGTGGTGTCCCGGCACTCGCCGTACAGATCGATTCCTCTGACGCGGTCGCTGACGGCCTGCACGTCGAACACAACGACCACGTTGTCCTTCTTCACCGCCGGGGAGTGACTGTGGAACCCGGAATCGCCAGTCCAGCCAAGGGTTTGGAGATGTTCGACCATATGGGCGACCTCGGCATCGGACTGCTCGAAACTCGGCGCGAGCGGATACGTGATGTTGGCTCGACCCCGGAAAGGGGGATCACCGTCATCGTTGCAGGAGGCGCGCCAGAAGTATGATTTGACGACCTGAATACCCAGCGCATGGACGATCTCTTGGGCCGCGTCCACCACCTGAGCTCTGGACTGTGCGGGCGTCAGGGGATTCGACACTTGTCCTGTCAACGAATCCACGACGCTGCATCCCGTGGCTGAGAGCGCGACGACGGCCGCGGCGCAGGTGCGCCACAACCTCTTGCTGACGCTTGCTTCAGTCATGCACAGGATCGCCGTTCCCCAGCCGTACACGCACGGGATTGCCCAACGTCACTATTTTCCACATCGCCAAGGTCGACACGTTCTGCGCCGACGGTCCCCGCGACCTATACGATCGAACGGTGGCACGCTACGGCCCACCAGACGACTTCAACGAGCAGCCGACCCAATACGGCGGTTACGGTTCACAGCCGCCACAAGGTCCGCCCCACCAGGGCCCGACTCACCAGGGCCCGACTCACCAGGGCCCGACTCAGCAAGGTCCGCCTCCGCAGGGGCCACCTCCGCAGGGGCCGCCTTATCCGGGCCCGACTCCCCAGGGCCCGACGCAGCAGGGCCCGCCACCGCAGGGCCACCCCTCAGGGCCCGCCCCCGGCGGCCCCCGTACGGTCCGCCCCGGGCACACCGCTGCAGCATCAGCCGACGGTGCAGGGACCGCCGCCCGGTCCATACCAGCCACCGAGCCCGTCGGTGATGAACCAGCCCACGGTGGAGGGTCCGCCGCCGTCTGGCGCCTACCCGCAGGACGATCCGTCCCTGATGTATCAGCCGACTGTGGAAGGCCCGCCACCGGACCAGTTCGGCCCGTTGGACCCTGACGATCCCGACGCCGTCGCCGGCACGCGACCGTGGTACCGCAAGCCCGCGGCGCTGATCGGCTGGGCGCTACTGGTGTTGATCCTGCTGGGACTGATCGCGTACGGCGTGCTGCAACTGTTCGGCAGCGGGGGCGGCACCAGCCCCGCCCCGAGCAGCACGTCCACGTCGACCACCACCACGACCACCACGGAAACCACCAGCACGACCACGACCACCACCGAGTCGCCCAGCACCGAGAGCAGCTCGGCCAGCGAACCGCCACCGGCCAACCCGCCGCGCAGCCAGCCACCCGGTCCGCAGCCCACCCAGCAACCGACGCACCGCGCCCCGCATCTACCCCCCATCCCGTCGACGATCACCATTCCCGGCGGGCCGACAATCACGGTGCCGCACCTGCCCTGACGCAGGTCACCGATCGGCAACGGGCCCGCGTGGCTGCGTCTGGGGGTAACGCGTAACGGCTAGCATCAGCGGCCGTGACAAGGTACGACCCGCCGCAACTCGGCCCCCACGACCCGGCCGGGTACGGCAACCACGGCTACGGCGGCGGGCACGGGCACGACCCGACAACCGAGCCGACCCCCGGCTGGCGCAAGCCGCTCGCCCTGGTGGGGTGGGGAGTGCTGATCGCGGTGCTGATCGGGCTGATCATCTACGGCATCGTGCTGTTATCCCGAGGCCGCCCCAGTCCGGCGTCAGTGACCTCGACGACGACCACCACGGCACCGGCGTCCACCACCACGACTCAGCCCACGACCACGACGACGACGACCAGCACGACGACGCCCGCCACCGAGACGACGTCGCCGACCACCACGTCGGGCTCGCAGACAACGACGCCCGCCAACTCCCCTGCGCCCGGCCTGATCCCCCGTCTGCCGTCGCAGATCAAGCTGCCGTCGATACCAACCGTCATCAACTTGCCGCCCGGCCTGTGACCCGTCCTCGCCCGATCGGCGGCGGCTATGGTGGGGGACGGCCGCCGACCGCCAGCAAAAAGAGAGACACAGGGGTGTGGATATGAGCGAGTCGCTCGGTTTGTCGATCGGGGTTGCCAACCTGGTCGCGGCCCGCGGCGGTAGCGTCCCGGTGGCCCGCACACCGGTCCTTACCCTGTTCGACCACCGGCCATCGGAGGTCGGTCTGCCCGCGGAGAACCCGAACCTCAACGAGTCCGGGCTGGTGTTACGCGGGTTTGTCGAGCGGGTCGGCGACCCGTCACCGCTGGTGGCCGCCGACGGCACCAAATATTTGGGCCAGGCGCTGACCATCGAGGCGCTCGAGGCGATGGCGCGCATCGTCGGTTACGGAGCGCCGCTCACCATCGCCTTCCCCGCCTACTGGTCGGAAACCCAGGTCGCCGCGCTGCGCCAGGAATTGTTCGCCCAACCCGACCTTGCCGTCAAGGGCGGGACCCCGACCCTGATCTCCGACGCCGCCGCCGCCCTGGCCACGCTGAGGGCCAGGCCCGGTTTTCCCACCAGCGGCGTGATCGCGCTGTGCGACTTCGGCGCCGGCGGTACCAGCATCACCCTGGCCGACGCGGGTCCCGAATTCCGGCAGGTCGGCAGCACGGTCCGCTACAGCGAGTTCTCCGGCGACGACATCGACCAACTCATCCTCAATCACCTGCTGACCGTCTCCCCTGGCGTCGACGACTCAAGCGTCTCCAACACCGCGACGTCGATGGGTTCGGTGACGCGCATGCTGGGCGGCTGCCGCGCCGCCAAGGAACAACTCTCGGCGACCACGGTGGCCAGCGTCGCGACCGGAACCCCCGGCGGCGATCGGCAGCTGACCCGCAGCGAGTTCGAGCAACTCATCGCCACGCCGCTGGATCGCTTCGTCGCTGCGATCGCAGATGTGCTGCAGCGCAACGGAGTTACCCGCCTCGAAGCCGTGGGGGCGGTCGGTGGAGGCGCCAGCATCCCGCTGATCACCACCCGGCTCTCCGACGGTCTGCGGGTGCCCGTATTCACTACCCCGGAGCCGCTTTTCAGCGCGGCGATCGGTGCCGCGGCGCTCGGGCAGGAGCAGACGTCGGCGGGAGCAGCCACCGGCATGGCCCCCGCCGCCGGAGCACCGACCAGCGTCGTGGGTGCAGTCGCGCCGGCCACCGTGGCGGCGCCCGCGGTGCCGTCCGGCGAACCTACCAGCGCGGTGCCTACCGAAGCCTTCCCCGACGAGACCCGACAAAGCACCGACCGCGCGCTGGCCTGGTCCGAGGACTCGGGCACCGGCGGCGAGCCGGTCCCCTACACCGGGCCCGCCGACTACACCAGCCCGAACGAGCCCGCACCCGCCCCGGACTATGCGCCGGCTGCCCGGCCAGAGTCGGAACCCGAGGACACCGACGTTCCGGTTTGGTACCGGCGGCTGGCCATTCTGCTGAGCCTGGCCGGCGCGGCGGCGGCCATCCTGGTCGCCGTGGTGCTGGCGTTGACCATGGGCCAGAGCACCAATACCAAGCCGGTCGTCACCACGTCGCAGCCGCCGCCCATCACCACTAGCACTACGGGGCCGGACGGTAGTCCCACGCAGGCGGTGATCACACCGCCGCCCGTCGTCGTGACGACGGAGGTAACCGTCACCCCGACAACCACCGAAGAACCCAGCACCACCTCGACCACGCAGTCGACCTCAGAGACAACGAGTTCGAGCACCACAACGACAACTCAGCCGACGACCACTCAACCGACGACCACCCAGCCGACCACTACCAATCCGCCGACCACCACAGCTCCGACCACCACCCGCCCCCGGACCCACCAGGCAGCCGCCGACCCGGCAACCTCTCTTCCCGGTGAATCCGAACGCGCCGGGCCGCTAATCGTCTGGCCGCTAACCCTCTGGGGCTGAGCCAAGCGTGGTCTGAGCACCGCGACCAGACCGTCAGCGCCGAGCGGAGAAACTCGGCGATCATCGCCTCGGCGCTACGCACCGCGGCGCGGCACGCCCTGCTGGTGAACGGATCGTTGAGCGGATGGTCGGCGCGCCGGCGCCAGTATTGCGCCGCGGCGAACGCCGCCCGCGGGGCCTCCTGCGGGTTGGCCGCGCACTCCTGGGGGTCCAGGCCCAGCCTGCTGGCCGGATCGGTGCCCGAGCCGCCGATGATCCGGCGCAGCGCCACGATGTCTTCGTCACTCAAAGTCATTGTGCGCGTTGGCAATAGGCTGAGCAGCCGAAGCTCCTCGAAGGCGTGGGTGTCGGCCAGCAGCGGGTCGATGTCGGCGATGACGTACGGAGTGGCCAGCACCGGGTGCGCCTCCACGAACCTGCGCAACGACACCAGTGCGGTATGCGCCTTCAGCATGTCGGAACGCTGCGCGAATTGCTGGTCGATGACATTGCGCAGCGCCACCAACCCGCTGCGTTCCAACAGTTCGGCGGCCAGCCCGGCGGCGGTGGTCACTCCCCGCGGCCAGCATCGCAATCGAGATCCGGATACCGAACATGCCGAATCGTTCCAGCAGTTGCGCGCGGATGGCCGCGTCGATAGGCAACGGGCTGTCCGGCCGCACGAATCGATCCGCGCTCAACAGCGCCTTGTTGAGTTCCGTCGCTTCCGATCCGGCCAGCTTCTGTAACGCCACGAATTCCCCCCTGCCGCAAGGTGCGCGCGGTCATGGCAAGCAACCCGGAAACCGGCACCACCGCCTGACAGATGCCGGTTTGGGTCAGTTCGCTGGTGAACCGCTTGGCCACGTCGTTGGCCGACAGCATCGCATCGATGCGGCCGGCGCCGATCTCGTCGGCCCGCGAGGCCACGCCGATAATGCCGAGCGCCCCGGCCGATCCGCCCACCAGCCCGCCGATTTGCTTGAGCAGCGCGATATCGGCCGCGTTGAGGGTGCGCAGCAAAAACACCACCGCATCCACCCTCGGCACCCCGTCGGGCGGAACCAACAACTGCAGGGTGCGCTCGGACGCCTCTCGCGTCAGCGACGACGTACCGGGAGTGTCGATGATCGTGGCCTGGGTCAGTTCTTCGGCCGGCCATTCGACGTCCAGGTGCATCACGTCGGCGGGATCGCAATTGCGCAGATCGAAGCTCAACCCGTCGCGGTGGGTGATCGGCACGTTGCTGCGCCGTCCGCCACGGTGAATGGCGGTGACCTTCGGAGTCGGCCCATGCCGAAACCACGTGATGATCCTGGTGGCCTCGGTCGCGTCCGTCGGCGCGATATCATCGCCGACCAGGGCGTTGACCAAGGTGGACTTGCCTGCCTTGAGGGTGCCGGCGAGGGCGATGCGGATGGGCTCGTTCAGCCTTGCGCCGATTCGGTCCAGCTCGTAGAAGACGTCGGGCCGCTGGCGGTATGCCGGCTCGCCCCGATAGGCCTGGATGGTTCCGCCCAGAATCGCGCGTACCCGGGCGCTGGTGGTCACGCTTGTCCCACCGTCTCCGGGGCTCCCAACTTGTCCAGGTTGTCGGCGACCTGATTGAGGATGTTCAACTGACGGTCCAGCTCACGTGCCCGGGTGTCGCGCTCGACGTCTTCCATGTGTGCGGCGGTGACGATGGCCTGCAGCGACTCGTTGAGCGATCGGCTGAGTTCGATGGCAATGTCACGGTAGTGGTCGCGCAGTGTGCGATGGATGGTCTTGAGCCGGTCCCGGGACTCCTTACCGACCACGAACGACACTTCGTCGACGAAGCGGCGCAAGTTCGCTTTGGCCTCGGCGCGTGCCCGCAACAGCCGGTTGTGCTTTTCCTCCTTGTACGCCATCCGGCCCAGCAACAGCCCGGCCCCCACCGAGACCGGGTTGAACAACCCCAGTCCGGCCACCGAGGACAACATGCCGATCATCACCACGCCGCCGTAGGAGCCGCGCAATCCGGACAGCGCCTTCTGCCCCTTGCCCTGCGGCTTGGATTCCAGCTCCGCCAGGGCCTTGAGCGCACCGAAGTTACCGCCCATCAGGCGCGAGGTCAGCTCGGGCGACATCACCGAATCCAGTCCGGCGTCCGCGAAGGAGCGCGCGACTTCGAGGGCCAGCACTTCAGCGCGCTGGTATGCCCACACGAAGTTGTCGCCGACCGCGGTGGCGATCGCATCTTCTGCCTCGTGGCCGATTTCGGCCCAGTGCAGGGTTGGATCGCAGGAGTCGATCTGCAGCTCGATGTTGTCGGTGACGGCACGGAACCGGGCCCGCAGGTCATGGTCGACGTCGTTGCTCATGTCGGTGAATCCGTCGTTGAGCACCTGTTGCCACAGTGCGGTCTGCTCGATTGCGTCCTGGGCTTCCTTCTTGCGCCGGGCTAGGTCGTCGGCGAGACGTTCACGCAGTGCTGGGTCGTTGACCGACGCCAGCTCCGAACTGATAGCCATCGTCAATTGCTCTGTCGCCGAACGTATCTCAGCTAGAACCTCGTCACGCACCCGGTCGTTCTCACGGGTCAACACCCGTTCGCTGAGGAACTTCACAATCACCGGGAAGTTGGATTCGTCGTTGAGCTCTTTGTCGTTGAGGCTCACGGCGTGGCTGCGCAGCAGCGAGGAGACCGGAATGATCGGCAGCGGAACGCCCGCGCGCTGCAGGTGGATGGCGTTGGCATTGACGACCTCTCGCCAGTGCGGATACAGGTCGGTCTTGGTCGCCACCACCGCCCCGACCGGGCAGATCTGGTACGCCTTGCGCAGGAACCACATTTCCGGGTCGGTGAACTCCTGGCTGGCGTCGCTGACCATCAGCATCGCGTCGGCGTCGGGTAGCAGCCCGAGGGTCGCCGACAGGTGAGGCTGGCCGTGTCCACCAACCCCGGGACTGTCGACGAAGACCAAACCGCCCTGAAGCAGCGGGCTGGGCGCACCGATCTCCAGCCGCAGCACTTCACGCCCGGCGGCCTGCGGCGACCGACGCACATCGAAGTTGACGTCGTCGACGGGGATGTCGACAGTGGCGGTTTCACCGTTCGGACCGGCCTTGACGACGAGCCTCGCCCACGGTTGCACGCTGTAGCTGACGATGGTGATCACCACGGTGGCTTCGTCGTCGCCGACCCGCGCCACCGGCAGGTTCAGCAACGAGTTGAGCAATTGGCTCTTGCCTTGCTTGAGCTGTCCGGCAATCACCACGCGGATTTGCGGATCGGCGATCCGATCGCGGGCACGCCGCAGCCGTTGCACCAGATCATTGCGTTGGTGAAGCTCGGCGAGGGCGATCGTGTGATCGATCAGTTCAACGATCACACCGACCCGGCGCGGGTCATCGGCCTGGGTCACGGTGATGCCCTCCTCTCTCGATCGTGTGCTTTGAGATCACGGTATGCGGACAAACCGGCGGGGACCATGAAGGTCCCCGCCGGTCGGTCGCTCCGCGGATGCCGATCAGCGTCAGTGGTGGCCGAGGACCGGGCCGTGGGAAGCCGGCGGGTCGACGTGCGCGGGCGCGTGCGTCGCGGGCGGCTCGTGGCCGAACACCGACGGGCTTTGCGGCGTTTGGTGAGTCGGCTGCTGCACGGGCTCGTGCTGCTGCGGCGTGTACACCGGAGCGTGCTGTTCGACCGGCGCCGGCGAGTGACTCGGTGTCGGCGTGTCCACGTGCGGTGCCGGTGTGTGTGCTGCGTCGGCGCCGGCGCGTGGATCACCGGTGGAGTTCCACCGCCGTGGCTCACGTCCGGCTGGCCCGTCGTGCCGCCGGGCGACTGAATGACCGGGCCGTGGCTGCCGCCGACAGGGGGTGTCCCGGCACCGGTGCCGCCGCCGGGCGTCTGGACGGCTGGGCCGTGGCTGGTGGGAACGGTTGGCCCCTGGCTTCCCGGTGTGACCCCGCCCGGGCCGGTTCCGACGCCGGCGCCGGCGCCCGCACCTCCGCCGCCGAGCACCGTGCCCTCCTGTCCGAGGATGTCGCCGTGCCCCCCGGCCCCAGCTCCGGCTCCGGCTCCGGCGTGGATGCCCGGACCCGTCGGCACGCCGCCGGGCCCGCCTGTTCCGGCGTTGATCGTTCCGCCGCCGGCTCCGCCGGCTGCGACACCGCCCGGTCCGGCCTGTGCGCCGGCGCCTGCGCCGGCAGCACCGGAGACAGTGGCCGGTTGTGGACTCGGGTGACCAGCGAACGGGGTGTTGCCGCCGCCGCCGATGCCGAGACCCGCTCCCCCGCGGCGCCGGCCTGACCGCCCACACCGACCCCGCCCAGCGGACCCGCCACGTGAGCAGTGCCGGCGCCGTTGAGCGCCGCGCCTTCGCTGGCAATCAGTCCGGCCTGGCTACCCGCGGCGGCTTGTCCGCCGAGAGCGGCTTGGCTGGCAAGTCCCGCCTGGCCGGCGAGACCTGCTTGGCTCGCAAGACCCGCTTGGCCCGCAAGACCGGCCTGGCTCGCAAATCCCGCTTGGCTCGCAAGACCTGCTTGGCTCGCAAGGCCCGCTTGGCTCGCAACAGCGGCGTGACCACCAGCTCCGACTGCGGCCTGGCCGCCTAATCCGCCACCGAGTGCGCCACCCGCTTGAGCACCGGCACCCAGCCCGCCTCCGAACTGACCGCCAGCACCGAGCCCGCCTCCGAGCTGACCACCGGCACCGAGGCCACCACCTAGGGCCCCGCCAGCCTGAGCGCCAGCACCGATAGCGCCGCCGGCCTGACCCCCGGCACCGATAACGCCCCCGATGCCGCCACCGGCCTGGGCAGCGCCGCCGATAGCGCCACCCGCTTGGACCCCAGCGCCGACCTGGCCACCAGCACCGAGGCCGCCGCCAAGACGGCCACCGACCTGGGCACCGCCGCCAAGACCGCCACCGACCTGGCCACCGGCACCCAGCCCACCACCGACACCACCGCCAGCTTGAGCACCAGCACCAACCGCGCCACCAAAGCCGCCGCCAAGACCACCACCGACCTGGCCACCGGCACCAAGCCCACCACCGACACCGCCGCCAACCTGGCCACCAGCACCCAACCCACCACCGACACCACCACCAGCTTGAGCACCAGCACCAACCGCGCCACCAAAGCCGCCGCCAAGACCACCACCGACCTGGCCACCGGCACCAAGCCCACCACCGACACCGCCGCCGACCTGGCCACCGGCACTAAGCCCACCACCGACACCACCACCAGCTTGAGCACCAGCACCAACCGCGCCACCAAAGCCGCCGCCAACCTGGCCACCAGCACCCAGCCCACCACCGAGGCCACCGCCAAGACCGCCACCGACCTGACCACCAGCACCAACAGCACCACCAAGACCGCCGCCGAACTCACCACCCACACCGGCACCGACCTGACCGCCAGCGCCAAGCCCTCCACCGAGACCAGCACCAACGCCGCCACCAACCTGACCACCACCACCGACAACACCACCGAGACCGCCGCCGAACTCACCGCCTGCCCCGGCGCCGAAGCCGCCGCCAACCTGACCGCCCAGACCCGCCTCGCCGCCGATTCCACCGCCGAGACCAAGCCCTGCCTGACCGCCGAGACCGACACCGGCGCCTACCCCCGCGCCGACGTGACCGCCCAAACCTGCCTCGCCGCCGATTCCACCGCCAAGACCAAGTCCCGCTTGGCCACCCAGACCCAAACCGGCCTGGCCACCAAAACCACCACCAAGACCCAATCCAGCGCCACCACCGAGACCGCCGCCGAGCCCAAGACCGGCCTGACCCCCAACGCCGAAGCCGGCCTGGCCGGTCAAGCCGCCACCGAGCCCTAACCCGGCGCCACCACCAAGCCCGGCGCTACCACCAAGACCAAGACCGGCACCGCCACCAAGCCCGGCACCGCCGATGACACCGAAACCGCCGCCGAGCTGGGCCTGACCGCCGAGCCCGAAGCCGAGACCCGTCTGCGCGCCGAGACCCGTTTGCACGCCGAGTCCCGTCTGCACGCCCGCGCCGATTCCGAAGCCGGCTTGCACACCAAACCCGAAGCCCAGGCCGGCCTGTGCGCCCAGTCCCACTCCGGTGCCGAAACCCCCGGTGGGCTCAAAGGCCAGGCCCGGAGCAAATCCCGGACCGGTAAACGGCATGGCCAGACCGGGTCCTCCGAACCCAGGCCCCGCAAACCCAAGCCCTCCGAACCCAGGCCCCTCAAACCCCCTCCGAACCCAGGCCCTGCAAACCCAAGCCCTCCGAACCCGGGCCCCGCAAACCCCGGCCCGAACTCAGACCAGGCCCCAAAACCGGGTCCCGCGAACCCAGGGCCCATGAATCCAGGCCCCACGAATCCAGGTCCGGCGAAACCGGCGTTGAACCCGTTCGCCAACCCGAAACCGACGTCGCTGGCGACCGTGTTGGCCAATCCGAACCCGATGTCGCTGGCAACGGTGCCGGCCAGTCCTACGTCGTTGACTGCCATCGCCGCGTCGTTCGCCACCGCTCCGACCACACTGCTCGCCGCGTACCCGGCCTCGTCGAGGACCGGCGCTGCCTCTTGTCCAACGAAACCCGGGGCATACCCGGACGCGAACCCGGGGTCGTACCCAGACGCAAATCCGGGGTCGTACCCGGAAGCGAAGCCCGGGTCATACGCCGGAGCGAAGCCGTGTTGCGCGGCAACCGCTTCCTGCAGCCCTGCGATCGGGTCGTCGGAGGGAAGGGCCAGTCCGGGCACCGCGTTGGCGGCCACCGAGGCGACCTGCGCGGGGGAGACGTCGACCAGTCCGGCGTTGGTGAGGGCCTGCCCGGGTGCGGCGACGAAGGACTGCGCGGCCTCTTCGTTGCTGAAAAGGCTCAGGATGTAGTCGATAAGCGAGGTCATTCTTCTATCCCTTCAATCGAAACTGTGAAGTTCTCCGCCGAAGTGACCGGCGCTCTGCCATAGACGGTATGGATTTCGCCGTTTCCCCAAATCGGGGTCAGATCCCCCAGCCTTGGGGGTACCCATCGGGATGGTGCGGGCCACCCCGTTAGGGGATTAGGGGAAATTCGGGTACCCCAAAGACTGCGTGAAAACCGACCCCAGCGACGCGTTTCTGCAGATCAAGCCCCCCACGGGCCACCACAAGAGACGACTGGGCCGATAGATAACGGCGAAGCTCAGCCGTGGATGCCGAAGCCGTGGTGATCGGGCTGAGGGTCGTGCTGATGGGCATCCGGATGGATGATCGCGTGATCCCAGATGCTGGGATCGCTCAGCGGTAAGCCACCGTGATCTAGGCCGGGCTGTGCACCTTCAATGCCTGTGATCAGGGAGGATGCCTCGTGATGGGCGATCGCCGCCGGCTGCGAGTGCACTGGCGATTCGTGGGGAAGGACGGGGGCGGGATGGTTTATCACGCCGCTGACACCACTGAGCGGAGCATGCTCGTAACCGGCGACCGCTGGGTTGTGCGGGGTGAAGGCGTCGAGCGCAGCGGTGGCCGCACCGCTCGCCCAGACGTTGCCGTGCTCACCGACGTGGTCCCCGGTACCGCCACCGACCGGCCCGGCCATCGACAGCGAATCCGACACGACGGGGATCAAGTTGTTGACGTCCGTGCTGGTCACGTTCGTGAGGTGAGCGTCGGCGATGGCCTGCGCAGGGTTTGCGGCGTAGCGGGCAGCGGCGTCGGGGTCGCGGACAAGGGCGATGACGAAGTCGAGTAACGAGTTTGCCACCACGCACCTCTCTGCCTCTTCAGCCTATTCGTCACGCGCTAGCAAGATGCTATCGGTTCACTCGACCGCCGTGTTCGGTATGAAACCCGCCGGCCCCAGGGCATCATTAGGGGGTGCGGCGTTAGGGGAAATATAGGGTTGCGGGGCCGAGCAGCGGGCAGGAGTGCATGGAACGACCGCGTGGTGGGGAAAGCCCGCTGGAAACCGCGAATGCGACGCGGGGGGCGGACGGGTGAGCGACGGTGTGGGCGCGTCCATCCCGACGTTTCCCCGAGCCGCGCGCGCTGTGATCGACGATCTCGCGAACGCAGCGACGGCGCCGGTGCATGCATTGATCGGCGGCGGCATCGGGACCGGTAAGACCACCGTGCTCGCCGCCGTCCGCGACGCATTGCACCGCGCCGGGCTCGCCGCGCACAGCCGCGTGCCGCGGGAGGACGATCCACCCCAGGACGCGTTCGTCGTCGACGACGCCCAACTGCTCGCCGACGCCGACCTGGCCCGGCTCACCGAACGGGTCACCGACGGACGTGGCACCGTTGTGGTGGCCGCCGAGGTCCATGAGCAGCGACCGGGGTTGCGGTCCTTGGTGACGGCGATCGAACGGCATCGCCCGCGGATCTCACTATCGCCGCTGCCGGTCGAGGAGCGGCTGCGAGATTGCACCGGCGGCCTAACGTTCTTGGTTCACGCGGTCTCCACAGCGGGTCAGCCGCCGGTCGACGCTGCCCGACTCGCGCTCGGCAACCGGATTCGCCGAATCGACGAACCCACTTTGGACACGCTGCTGCTGATGTCGCTGACCCACGAGTTGGGTGGCGCAGATGTTGCCGGCGCACTGGGGATTTCGGTTTCCGAGGCGCGAGTGTTGGTGGACCGGACACGCGCGGGCGGGCTGGTGGAGCCGTCGCACCCGCGGGCGTTTCTGCAGCTCGTCCACGAAGCAGTCGCCCAGGTGCTGGGCAATGCGCGGCACCACGAGCTGGAAACCTCGCTACTGCGTTCGCAGCTCGACATCTCCACGTTGTCAACGGATCTCGCGCTACGACTGGCCGAACACGGGTTACGCGATGACCGGCTGGCAGGCGTCCTGGCCGGCCACGCCGCCCAGACCCGCACCGATCCGGCTCAGGCCGTGCGGCTGTACCGGGCGGCCGTCCAGGCCGGCGCTGCGGGTCTGACGTCGCGACTGGCCGATGCGCTCGCACTTTCCGGTGACTGTGCAGCTGCCGCCGCGTTGGCCGATGAGCTGCTGAGCTCGTCCGACTCCACCGAAAGGGCCGCGGCGGTTCGGATCGCGGCCAGCATCGCCACGCACGACGGCAACGCCGCCCAGGCGGCCGAGTTGTTCGCCTGGCTCGGACCCTATCCGGACGCCGTGATCAGCTCCGCTGCCGCAATTGTGATCGCTGCGACGGGTGATGTCGCAGCCGCACGAGTTGCGTTGCGCCTCAAGGACTCCGGTCCGCCGACAATGGCCGCACGTGCTTCGCGTGGGCTGGCCGAGGGCCTGTTACAGACCATGGATCAGCCCTATCCCGCCGCAATGGCGAAGCTGAGCCAGGCCGGAGCCGAACAAGCGATCGGTGAGGCCTTCCCGGACAGTCCGACCGCGTTGATCACCCTGGCCGCCATCCACGGCGGCGATCCGGTACGCGCCCACAGTGTGATCGGACGGGCGGTGCGCGGGGGTGGCAACGCACTCTTCGACCGTCGGCACCTCCTGCTGGCCGGGTGGATCAAAATGCAGGACGGCCAACTGGCTGCTGCGGCGGCGGACGTCGCGGCGGCGACTGCCGACACCGACCTACATCGCCGGGACGCATTGTGGGCCGCCGCCCTGCAGACCGCGATTGCCCGCCGGAGCGGGGAGGCCGGTGCGCTCCAAAAGCATTGGTACGCGGCTATGGAGGTACTCGCGGAGTATTCTGTGGACCTGTTCGCGCTGCTGCCGCTGGGTGAGTTGTGGGTCGCGGCCGCGCGAATGCGACAGGTGGGCCAGTTGAGACACCAGCTTGAACAGGCGTTCGCACTCCTCGACTCGTTGGGAAATCCTGCGCTGTGGTCGAACTCGCTGCATTGGGCCGGTGTCCACGCCGGGATCCTGGCCAGTTCTCCGGAATCCGTTGCGCCACATGGTCAGGCGCTCAGCGCAGCGGCCGCCGACAGCGCTTTCGCACAGGCTCTTTCCGGTGCGGGCCGTACCTGGCTGCGGGTGCTCGCGGATCAGGTCGACGCCGACGAGGTCACCGCCGCGGCGCGAGCTCTGGCGCACGTAGGCCTGACTTCGGACGCCACCCGACTGGCGGGTCAGGCCGCACTGCAAACGCCCGATGCGCGGGTGTCCGGCGCGATGCTGCAGCTGGCCAGAGACCTGAAGTTGAGCACAGGTTTTGGTGAAACCACAGCAATAAGCGAGGCCTCCGTCGAATCGAAGCCCGGTGCGCCAGCGCCTCGTCAGCCGACGTCGGGCACCCGGCTGTCCGATCGTGAGCGCGAAGTCGCTGAACTGTTGCTGCTGGGGCTGCCTTACCGAGACATCGGCAACCGGCTGTTCATCTCCGCCAAGACCGTCGAGCATCATGTGGCCCGGATCCGCGGTCGGCTCGGCGCCGGCTCGCGCTCGGAGATGCTGTCGATGCTGCGGACAATGCTGGCACCCGAGGGATAGCGTGTAGCAAGCGCGGGCACTGAGGACCGGGAAGGGGAAGCCATGGCATGCTGCGTCATCGCCGCACTGCTGTTGGCCATTGCGCATCGCCTGACGCCGTGGCGCCGACGCAAGCCCGATGTCGCGGGGTTCGCTCCGCCGGCCACCAGGCCTGCCCCCGGGGAAGGGCTGGTGTCGTGCGGCATGCCGCAGCACCAACCATCGGTCGCACTGACCCGGCACCTGGCCGCGTCGGCGTGGATCTGCAGGTTCGTCGCGGTTGGAGCCGGCGTCTATTTTGCCGCCGTGGCACTGGCATTGCGATCTGGCCTGGCACACTCCACCGCATCGGTATCGATCTGGGCGGCTAGGACTCTGGGCATGGTCGCCGTCGCCGGAATCGCAATGGCATTGTCCACCAACATCTTCAGACGTGGCGCCGATCGTTCGACAGGTCGTGAGATCTCCGGCTACGCGGCTATCGGGTTGGGCCTCATGCTGATCGAAGGCACGAGTTTCGACATGCATCTGCTGTCGACCTACTACGTGATGAGCTCGAGCCTGCACAATGCCATTCACTTGGCCGGCTACGGGTTGCTGTTGCCGGGAATAGCTGTTGCGCTACCGTCACCGCAGCAGCGTTCGGAGGAGGTCTGAACCATGGAAGTCGTCGAGTCCAGCCCGGAAGACCTTGCCACTCAGCGCTTTCTGCTGGATCTGGCACTGCAACCGCTGGATAGATTCGACGGGTTCACCCGCCTCGAGCAGATCGGCGGCGGCGCCCTGCGCTATCAGCTCAACTATGTGTGCTACGCGCTGTCGATGGCCCAGTTCACCCGCACGCCTGCCTTCACCGGATATCTCGCCGAAGCGCAGGCGAACACCATCCGCAAGATGTGTGACAAACGGGTCTGGCGCTACTGGGCATCCGAACAGTTGCTCGGGTACGGGCGCTGGAATCCCGATCCGATGACGTTCGCCAACATCATGTACACCGGCTTCTTCGCCGCCATGCTGGCGTTCTACGAGACCCTCAACGACGACCGCGGATTCGACGCCGACGGGTCGTTGCCGCTGGTGTGGAGCGAGCGGCGTCGGTATGAGTACGGGTACACCAAGATCGCACACGCGATCGCGCGCAACATGCGCAACAGTCCGTTCACGCTGTACCCCTGCGAGCCGCACCTGACTTACCCGATGTGCAACACCATCGCGCTCAACGGTCTCCGCGGCTACGACCGGATCCACGGCACCGATCTCACCGGCGATCTGGCCGACAAGATCCGTGAGTCGTTCGATCGCCACCAATACTTGTTGCCCAATGGACGCTTTCGGTTCGGCCTGGGTCCGCTCGGACTCAAAATGCCGCCCACGCTGTCCAACGACGCCGTGATGGCCTACTGGCTCGACGGGGTGATGCCCGACCTGGCCGAACGGACCTGGCAGATGTTGCGTGAGCACCGCTTAGGCCTTGACAACGGAGTGGCACAGCTGAAAACCCGTGCCGTCGACCGCGTCGACGTCGGGTCCTACCGCAAGAGCACCGCCTGGACCTGGGTCAACATCGCCTGCGCCGCAAAGGAAATGGGTGACGGTGAGGCGATCGAGGCTGCACAGACCGCCATCGCCGAACAATTCAGCATGGATCACTCCGCTTCGGGAGCGCGCAAACTCGCCGGACAGTCCATGTGGGTTAACGGCGTCTTCGCCCTGACGCAGTTCGTGACCGAGGGAAGCCTGCGCGCCCTGGCGACCGGTCAGGTGCCGCATACCTGGCGGACCGGCCCGCAGTTGAGTGCCGCGGCCTACCCCGACGTGCTGGTCGCCAAGGCCGTGACCGACGGCACCGGACTGGAGCTGGTACTGCGCCCCGGCGCCGGCCCGGTGCGGACCACCCTGGAGATCACCCGGCTACGGCCCGGCGCCAGCTATCGCCTCATCGGAGCGGGCGACGACAGCGTGCTCGCCGATTCCCGCGGCCGGGCGCTTATCAACGTGGCGCTAGACGATCGGCTCGAACTGCAATTGATGTACGCCTGATCACATCGCAGCTGCGCTGGGCTGGTGATCTGCGCAAACTTAGGTTTGCCTTTCTCGCGGCGAATGCCACAAGGGTGTCAGTATGGGCAGGTTAAGCAGCAAAAGCGCAGCGGGAGCGCACCAGTATCCGATTGACGACGAATTGGGGTGACCCTCGGTGACCACTCAGACCCTCATCCGGCTGATCGTGGGCCTCGGCATGACCGCGGTGGTGGGCGCGCTGGCGCTCAGGCGCGTCTGGTGGTTGTACCGGCTGGTGATGACCGGCCAACCGGTCTCGGGACGCACCGACGACATCGGTACCCGGATCTGGACTCAGATCGCCGAAGTGTTCGGCCAGCGCAAGCTGCTGAAATGGTCGGTCCCCGGCCTGGCGCACTTCTTCACCATGTGGGGCTTCTTCATCCTGGCCACGGTCTACGTCGAGGCCTTCGGGGTGCTGTTCCAGCCCAACTTCCACATTCCGATCGTCGGCCGCTGGAATGCCCTGGGCTTCCTGCAGGACTTCATCGCTCTAGCCGTGCTGGCCGGCATCATCACGTTCTCGATCATCCGGTTGCGTTCCGAGCCAAAGGAATACGGTCGGCAGTCCCGCTTCTACGGCTCGCACACCGGAGGCGCCTGGCTGATCCTGTTCATGATCTTCCTGGTCATCTTCACCTTCGCGATCTTCCGCGGTGCTTCGGTGGTCACCGGCAACTTCCCCTACGGCTGGGGCGCGTTCTTCTCGCACGGCATGGGCAAGTTGATGAATCCGCTGGGCCCCACCGCCAACGAATGGATCGAGACGGTCGCGTTGCTCTGCCACCTCGCGGTGGCGCTCGTCTTCCTGCTGATCGTGCTGCATTCCAAGCACCTGCACATCTTCCTGGCGCCTATCAACGTCACGTTCAAGAGACTGCCCGACGGTCTGGGTCCGCTGCTGCCGATCGAGGCTGTGGTCGACGGCAAGCCTGAGCCGATCGACTTCGAAAACCCGCCCGACGACGCCGAATTCGGCCGCGGCAAGATCGAGGACTTCACCTGGAAAGGGATGCTCGACTTCGCCACCTGTACGGAGTGCGGGCGCTGTCAGTCGCAGTGTCCGGCCTGGAATACCGCCAAGCCGCTCTCGCCCAAGCTCGTCATCATGGACCTCCGCGACCACTGGATGGCCAAGGCGCCTTACCTGCTGGGGGAAAAGACGGCCGAGCCACTCGAGGGCCTGGACCTCGAAACCGTCAAGGAAGAAGGTCACCACGTTCCGGAATCGGGCTTCGGTCGAGTCCCCGGGCATGGGCCCGAACAGGCGGCGCGCCCCCTGGTCGGCACCGCCGAACAGGGCGGCGTCATCGACCCGGACGTGTTGTGGTCGTGCGTGACCTGCGGCGCATGCGTCGAGCAGTGCCCGGTCGACATCGAACACATCGACCACATCGTGGACATGCGCCGCTACCAGGTGATGATGGAGTCGGAGTTCCCCTCAGAGCTGTCGGTGCTGTTCAAGAACCTGGAGAACAAGGGCAACCCGTGGGGCCAGAACGCTTCTGATCGCACCAACTGGATCGACGAGGTCGACTTCGACGTCCCGGTCTACGGCGAGGACGTCGAGAGTTTCGACGGCTACGAGTACCTGTTCTGGGTGGGCTGCGCCGGCGCCTACGACGACAAGGCGAAGAAGACCACCAAGGCCGTCGCGGAACTGCTGTCGATCGCCGGGGTCAAATTCCTGGTGCTGGGCACCGGCGAGACGTGCAATGGCGACTCCGCACGCCGGTCGGGCAACGAGTTCCTGTTCCAGCAGTTGGCCCAGCAGGCCATCGAAACGGTGGACGGGGTGTTCGAGGGCGTGGAAAGCGTCGACCGCAAGATCGTCGTCACCTGCCCGCACTGCTTCAACACGCTGGGCAGGGAGTACCGGCAGCTCGGCGCCAACTACTCGGTGCTGCACCACACCCAGCTGCTCAACCGGTTGGTGCGCGACGACAAGCTGGTCCCGGTCAACCCGGTGTCCCAGGACATCACCTATCACGACCCGTGCTACCTGGGTCGGCACAACAAGGTGTACGAGGCGCCGCGTGAGCTGATCGGGGCGGCCGGAGCCAACCTCACCGAGATGCCGCGGCACGCCGAACGCAGCTTCTGCTGTGGGGCCGGCGGTGCGCGCATGTGGATGGAAGAGCACATCGGCAAGCGGATCAACCACGAGCGCGTCGACGAGGCGCTGGCCACCAATGCCGCCACGGTCGCGGTAGCGTGCCCGTTCTGCCGGGTGATGGTGACCGACGGCGTCAACGACCGCCAGGAGGAAGCGGGCCGCGAAGGCGTCGAGGTGCTCGACGTGGCGCAGGTGTTGCTCGCGTCGCTGGACCGCGACAGCGTGAAGCTGCCCGAGAAGGGCACCGCCGCCAAGGAAGCCGAAGAACGGGCCGCCAAGGCGGAGAAAGTTGCCCCGAAGGCCACCACGGCGACCGCGCCCGCCGAGGAGGCTACGCAGGCCGAGAAGACGGAAGCCGCGCCGGCCAAGCCCGCCGAGAAGCCGGCCGCCGCCGCACCGGTCAAGGGTCTGGGCGTGGCCGGTGGAGCCAAGAAGCCCGGCGCCAAGAAGGCGCCTGCCGCGGCTGCCGAGACGACGGAAGCTGCGGCGCCCACAAAGGGTCTCGGGATGGCCGCCGGCGCCAAGAAGCCCGGCGCTAAGAAAGCCGCCCCGGCCGCCGAGGAGAAGACCGAAGCGGCCCCGGCCGAACCGGCCACCCCCGAAGCTCCGGTCAAGGGCCTGGGCCTGGCGGCCGGCGCCAAGCGTCCGGGTGCGAAGAAAACCGCGGCCGCCAAAGCCGAGGCCGCCCCGGCCGCCGAGGAGAAGACCGAGGCGGCACCGGCCGAACCGGCCAAACCCGAGGCCCCGGTCAAGGGCCTGGGCTTAGCGGCCGGTGCCCGGCGCCCAGGCGCCAAGAAGGCGGCGCCCAAGGCCGAGTCCGCCCCGGCCGCCGAAACCTCGGGCGAGCCGGCTGCGAAAGCCGAGGAATCGGCCAGCGGAACGCCGGCCGAGCCCGAGGCGCCCGCCAAGCCGGAAGCGCCGGTCAAGGGTCTGGGTATCGCCGCGGGCGCCCGTCGGCCCGGGGCCAAGAAGACCCCGGCGGCCAAGCCGGCCGAAGCTGAGGCGAAGCCCGCGCCGCAACCCGACGCCGAGCCCGAGGACTCCGAGCCGGCCGCGAAGTCGGAGCCGTCCACCCCGGCAAACGGTGAAGCGGCCACCAAGTCCGAGCCCGCCGCGCCCGCCGAGCCGGCGACCCCGGTGAAGGGCCTGGGTCTGGCGCCCGGCGCCCGTCCGCCGGGTAAACGCTGATCACAGATCGACATCGATCAGCAAATATCAGTGGACAGCGATGGGAGCATGGTGGACGTGACAACTCACCAGCTTCCCGCGCATGCGCACCACCGGCAGCGTGCATTCGCGCAGTCGTCCAAGCTGCAGGACGTCTTGTATGAAATCCGCGGACCGGTGCACCAGCACGCCGCGCGACTGGAGGCCGAGGGGCACCGCATCCTCAAGCTGAACATCGGCAACCCGGCGCCGTTCGGTTTCGAGGCTCCCGACGTGATCATGCGGGACATGATTCAGGCGTTGCCGTATGCGCAGGGCTACTCCGACTCCAAAGGCATTCTGCCCGCGCGGCGGGCGGTGGTGACGCGCTACGAGTTGGTACCCGGCTTTCCCAAGTTCGACGTCGACGACGTGTACCTGGGCAACGGCGTCTCCGAGTTGATCACGATGACGCTGCAGGCGCTGTTGGACAACGGCGACCAGGTGCTGATTCCGGCCCCCGACTACCCGTTGTGGACGGCGTCCACGTCGTTGGCCGGCGGCACACCCGTGCACTATCTGTGCGACGAGACCCAGGACTGGCAACCCGACATCGCCGACATCGAATCCAAGATCACCGAGCGCACCAAGGCGCTCGTGGTGATCAACCCGAACAACCCCACCGGCGCGGTGTACAGCCGCGAAATCCTCACGCAGATGGTCGCTTTGGCGCGTAAGCACCAACTCCTGCTGCTCGCCGACGAGATCTACGACAAGATCCTCTACGACGACGCCCAGCACATCAACGTCGCAACGCTGGCACCCGACCTGCTGTGCCTGACCTTTAACGGCCTGTCCAAGGCGTACCGGGTGGCCGGCTACCGCGCCGGCTGGTTGGCGATCACCGGCCCCAAGGACCACGCCAGCAGCTTCATCGAGGGGATCAGCCTGCTGGCCAACATGCGGCTGTGCCCGAATGTCCCCGCGCAGCACGGAATTCAGGTTGCCCTGGGGGGCCATCAGAGCATCGAGGACCTGGTGCTGCCCGGCGGCCGGTTGCTCGAGCAACGCGACGTGGCGTGGCGCAAACTCAACGAGATCCCCGGGGTGTCGTGCACCAAACCGGAGGGCGCCCTGTATGCGTTCCCGCGGCTGGATCCCGAGGTCTACGACATCGAAGACGACGAGCAACTCGTCCTGGACCTACTGCTGCAGGAGAAGATCCTGGTCACCCAGGGCACTGGATTCAATTGGCCCGCACCGGATCACCTGCGCATCGTGACGTTGCCGTGGGCGCGTGACCTCGCGGCCGCGATCGAGCGTCTGGGCAACTTCCTGGCCAGTTACCGGCAGTAGCGTGGGCGCCTGCTTCTAACCTGGACCGGGTGACCCATGCACACTCGCACTTGCCGGCGGGCCCGTCGCCGCTGGCGCCGCTGACCGCCCGAATCGTCGTCGGACTGCTGGTCACGATCGGGGTGGCGGTGATCGCCGGGGCGGTACTGCTGTGGCCGGGCAAGCAGCACGTCGAGATCCCGATGCCCTACCAGAATGCCTCGGGTGGCGCTGTGACCACCGAGGCCGGGCACGTGCTGTCCAGTGGCCTCACCGACTGCGGCAGCAAGTCGGCGGGTCAGGTGCTCACCGGCCCGCCGCTGCCCGGCGTCCCCGGCTCGGGCACCTGCGTATCCACCTTGATTGCCATCGATTCCGGCCCGAATGCCGGCGCCAACACCGCGATCGAATTCACCCCCGGGCCGGGTCAGCCCAAGCTGTCCGCCGGTGACAAGGTCCGGGTTATCCGGCAACTGGACGCGCAGGGCACCACCAGTTACGCGTTCTACGACTTCGAGCGCGGCTGGCCGTTGATCGCACTCGCCGCCGCGTTCGCGGTCGTGATCGTCGCCGTGGCCCGCTGGCGTGGGTTGCTGGCACTGGTCGGTGTCGTCGTCGCATTCACGGTGCTGGCGTTGTTCCTGCTGCCGGCGCTTCGTAGCGGCGCTCCGGCCGTCCCCGTGGCGTTGGTCGCCTCGGCGGCAATCCTGTACGCGGTCATGTACCTGGCGCACGGCGTCAACCTGCGTACCAGTGCCGCTCTGCTGGGCACCTTGGCAGCGCTGTTATTGGCTAGCGGATTATCCTGGGCGGCAATAGGTATGGTGCACCTGACCGGTCTGGCCGAAGAACAGAATTCCGACGTCAGCGCGTATCTGGCCAACGTGTCGATCACCGGCCTGCTGCTGGCCGGCTTCATCATCGGATCGCTCGGCGTGCTCAACGATGTCACGGTGACCCAGGCCTCGGCTGTGTTCGAGCTCGCGGCCATCAGCAGCGACACGTCGCGGCGCGCAATCTTTTTGGGGGCGATCAGGGTTGGCCGTGACCACATCGCCAGTACCGTTTATACGCTGGTGCTTGCTTACGCCGGCAGCTCGCTGCCCCTGCTGCTGTTGTTCAGCGTGGCCAACCGCTCCCTGGCCGACGTGCTGACCAGCGAGAGCGTGGCCATCGAGATTGTTCGTTCGGCGATCGGCGGTATCGCACTGGCACTTTCGGTGCCCTTGACCACGGGTATCGCAGCGCTGCTGGCCAGACCTGGCGAATTCAGTGGCGTTGCAACAACTCCAGTAGGTACGTCCCATAACCCGACTTGATCAGCGTCCGGGCCCGTTGCTCGAGTTGCTCGTCGTCGATCCAGCCGTGCCGCCACGCAACCTCTTCGGGCACACTGACTTTCAAGCCTTGCCGTAGTTCCAGCGTGCGAACGAAGTCCGACGCATCCAGCAACGAGTCGAACGTTCCGGTGTCCAGCCACGCGGTGCCGCGGGCCATCACCTCGACGGACAGCCGGCCCTGGTCCAGATAGATCTGGTTGACCTCGGTGATCTCGTACTCACCGCGCGCCGACTTCTTCAGGCCCTTGGCGATCTCGATCACGTCATTGTCGTAGAAGTACAGGCCGGGTACGGCGTAGTGGGACTTCGGTTTCTCCGGCTTCTTCCTCCAGCGACACCGCCATCCCGTCGGCGTCGAATTCCACCACACCGTAGGCCGACGGGTTGGCCACCCAGTACGCGAAAACCGCTCCCCCCGCTGATGGATTGGAATCGGCTCAGGCGGGTGCCCAGGCCCGGGCCGTAGAAGATGTTGTCGCCCAACACCAACGCCACCGACTCGTTGCCGATGTGGTCTGCGCCCAGAACGAATGCCTGCGCCAGGCCGTCCGGGCTGTCCTGGGTAACCCAGCTCAGGTTGATGCCGAATTGCGAACCGTCACCGAGCAGCCGCCGAAAACCCGCTGCATCGTGCGGGGTGGTGATCACCAGGATGTCGCGGATACCGGCCATCATCAGCGTGGACAGCGGGTAGTAGACCATCGGCTTGTCGTATACCGGCAGCAGTTGCTTGCTGATGCCGATTGTGATCGGATGCAGTCGCGTTCCCGATCCACCGGCCAAGATGATCCCGCGCATGCGTGACTCCCTACCGCCTCAGTCGACCAGGTCGTTCTCGGTGAGTTCGGTTGCCGCCAGCGCCAGAGCCAGATTCTCGTGCCGATAAACGGAGGTGACGTGGTCGTGGACCACCCGGAACGCCGAGGCTGCCGTGGTGGCACCGCCGGAGTCACGGATCGTCTGTTCGACGACGACGACGCCGTCGTGCACGAACATCCGGCCCGGCTCCGCCTTGTACTGGGAGGAGGCGGTCAGCGACTCGGCCCACGAACGCAACGCCTGGTGGCCCTGCGCGGCGCCGTGCGCGTCGCCGATCTCGATGTCGTCGCTGGACAACGCCACCAGGGTGTCGATGTCGCCGCTGTTGAGCGCGTCATGCCACGCCAACACGGTGGCGATCTCCGATGTGGTCATGACCCAGAAGTCTAGAGAGGAGTGCGATCGAGCCAACGCTGCCATACCTGCTCGGCACCGAACAGCTCAATCGTCGTGTCGGCGAGCGGGACTCGTCGGGTCATGGCCAGCAACAGCTCGGTGGCGCCCCCGCGCAGCGCCGCGGTGCCCTTGCCGTGCTCGTGCGACCACGTGATTGCGGCGTTCTGGACAGCGATCGTCCATTCGCCGGCTTCGCCCAAACCGGGATCGGTGGCATGCAGGTGCAGGGTATCGGCACCTTCGAGCGGCAACGCTGCGCCGTCCCGGCCCGCCTGGATCACGATGCGTTCCAGGAACTCGTCGATGCCGTCGGCGGCCAGCTCGGGGGCAACATCGAAGCCGACAGCCAGCGCCAGCGCGGCATCGGCTCGGTGCACCAGGTTCTCGTGCAACCGGCGCCGGATCCACCATCGCGCCGGGGCGGGTGCCGAGGAATGTCCACACCGGACTTTCGGAGCCGGTCTGCTCGACGGCGTCCACCAGAAGCTGGGCCCCGCCGTTCAGCCACGCGATCGCGTCGTCGCGGCCGGGTGGCGGCTTGCCGTCCTCGACACTGCGGAAGTCCAGGAAGCTGTCCATCCGATCGCGCACAATCTGGGCGGCCCAACGGTCGCCGCGACCGACATGCCGGAACAGCTGGTCCAGGGTCCAGCCGGGACAGGTCGGCACGGGGGTCGACGGGTCGGCGGTGCGGATCAGCTCCCCGAACGCACGGGTTTCCTGCAGATAGTCCGCGGTGTAGTCCACCCGGTTGACGCTACCCGCCGCGGGGCGGTCAACGGCACCCATCGCCTGGGACAACCCGAACGTCGCCGTCAACGTCGACCAGCGCGGGTGCAGCGACTCGAGCAATGCGGTGAACCTTCGGGCCTGTAGTGCACCGCAGCGAAATTGGTGCCGGCGGCGGCCATCACCGCACGCAACGACGTACCGTCGACATGATAGAACACGATGGACGCGACGGATCGGAGCAAGGACATGCCGGACGAAACCGCAACCGGTGAACCACATTTGAAGGTGGAGCGGGACGGCGAAGTCGTCGTGCTCACGATGAACAACCCACGGCGCAAGAACGCCCTCACCCCGGCCATGATCACGTTGATGGCGCAGGCCTGGGACGAGATCGACGCCGACGACGGGATCCGCGTCGCCATCCTCACCGGATCCGGATCGTCGTACTGCACCGGCGGCGACCTTGCCGACGGATGGATGGTGCGCAGCAGCAAAGCCAACGGCGAGTCGGCGCCACCGACCGGCAAGTCCACGGGCACCATCATCAGTGAAGGGTTGTTGCTGAGCCGTTCGTTGACCAAGCCGCTGATCGCCGCCGTCAACGGCCCTTGTTTGGGCGGCGGCTGTGAGATGTTGCAGCAGACCGATATTCGCATCGCCGAGGAACACGCGGTGTTCGGATTGCCCGAGGCCAAGTTCGGGTTGATCGCGGGCGCGGGCACCACGGTGCGACTCAAGCGCCAGATTCCCTACACCAAAGCCATGGAGATGATCCTGACCGGCGAACCGCTGACCGCCGCCGAGGCCTACCACTTCGGCCTGGTGGGCCATGTGGTGCCGACCGGTCAATCCTTGGACAAAGCGCGGCAGATCGCCGCACGCATCGCGGCCAATGGGCCGCTGGCGGTCCGCAACGCCAAGGCCTCGGTGATCAGCAGCGGTTGGCTCGACGAGGAGGATGCCCGCAGAATCGAGCGGCGCTTCGTCGTCGAGGTGATGGGCTCCGCCGACGCCAAAGAAGGTCTCGCCGCCTTCGCCGCCAAGCGCGAACCCCGGTTCACCGGCAAATAGACAGAGGTTCACGAAATCCAAATTCTGGACAAGGGCGCGCAAACCCAAACACGGCCGCATACTTTGCTTTTCGTGCACGGTGCCTACCATGCTGCCTGGTGCTGGGACGACCACTTCCTGGATTTCTTCGTGCGGCATGGGTACCGGGTCCTGGCGCCGAGCCTGCGCGGGCACGGCGGCAGCCCGTTGTCGCAGCGGCTCAACGACTGCTCGATCGCGGACTACGTGCAAGACATCTGTTCGGTGGCCGACGCCCTGGCGAGCGCGCCCGTCGTGATCGGCCATTCGATGGGCGGTTTCATCGTCCAGAAGTATCTCGAGGTGCGCCGTGCGCCCGCCGCTGTCCTGGTCGCGTCGGCGCCGCCGGGCGGCCTGAACGCCACGGCGTTGCGGACCGCGGCCGCGCATCCGGTGAAGACCTTGCGGGCGGCGTTGGGCCGCAACATGTTCGCGGTGGTCGAGTCGCCGCGCCTGGCCCGGGAGGCGTTCTTCACCCCGGCCACGCCCGAGCTGATCGTCAGTCGGTGTCGCGAACGGCTGCAGCAGGAGAGCCATCGCGCACTGTCGGTGGATGTCACCCGCGGCGAGATGGTGCGTACCGAATTGATCGACGCGCCGATGCTAGTTCTCGGTGCGCTGTGGGACGGGATGCTCTCGCTACGGCAGGTCAGCGCGACCGCTCGCGCCTACCAAACCACTGCCACCTTCTTCGCTATGGGACACGACATGATGCTGGAACCTGGCTGGGCGGCGGTGGCCGCCCACATCGACGCCTGGCTTACTAGGAATTTGGAGCGGCCGGGGCCGCATACCACCGGGTGATGTCGCGGCCTTGGTCCTCCGCGTCGTACCACAGGGCGGTGAAGCGGGGAATCGGCTGGCGGTCGGGGCGGTGGAAGGGCGCTTGGGACAACGCAAGTCGGTAAAGCATGGCGGCCATCTGGCGACGAGGAATGTCGCGGAAGGCGGCCGATCCGAAGCTCAGGGCCGCCCCCGACACCGCTCCCCGATCGGCTTCGGGCACGTGCTGGACGAAGTCGTCCATGATCGTGTTCATCAGCGCGGTCACGTGTCGCATGACCTTCGGCAGGGCCCGCACCCGATACCAGCGCCGCCCCACCGCGGTGTCGTAGATGCCGAACGCCGAGGACCTGTGCTCGATCTCTTCCATGAAATGCCAAAGGAATAGCGACGCGACCCGATCCGCGCCGCCCCGGAACAAGGTGTGCTCGTTGTTGAGCATCATGCCGAACAGCGGCGTGAAGGTCGCCTCGATATCGGTGACATAGGCGAGGTTGAAGTCCAGCGACTCGTTCTCCAGCAGCTCGGTGTAAGCCTGATCGATCTTCTTCTGTGTCTCAGCAAGTTTCGGGTACCGCGCAACCAGAGTGGCGGCGTGCTTGCGATGCATCCGAGCGTGCTGGGCCTCCTGACGCAGGAAGTCTTCGGCCTCCTGCTGCATCGGAGTGCCGGCCAGGCGGGGGGCGGCGAGCTGCACCACCTGCACGATGTAGCGCTCGAAGGCCGGCGCCGCGAAACTGATCGCGTTGCACATCTCGGAGAAGTCCGGGTTGTTCGGCTGCCAAAGATAAGGCGCGGACTGCGCGTCGAAGCTGAACGGCGGTTTTCGGATCTTCAACGTGCTCATCGCTGCCTCCCGGGTGCACATCCGATGGGCGCAGCGGCTCCGGATGCGACGATTTCTTGTTTCGTCTCACATCAGCATGGCGGAGGCCGCGGGCGGCTGTCAAGGCGACAAGTCACGCCCAGCGCGCAGCCGACTACTCCGACAGCGGCTTGATCAGGGGAAAGATGGCGTAGCGCTTGAGCATCGCCAATCGGTGCTCGCGGGGGTGAGCGGCGAACGGCTCGAGCAGGCTGAGTTGGATCCCGATGAGCCATTCGACGGCGTCGTGAGTGTCGACGTCGTCGCGCAATTGGCCGGCGTCCCGGTATTCCCGCAGCAGGGCTTCGACCAGCGGAGACACTATCGATGTCATCGCTTCCAGCCCGCCACCCACGCGGGCGAGAGCGTGCGGTCCCTGGCTGTGCGCTTGCAGGGCCTTGTACCAGCTTTGAGACCTCAAGGCGTCGCTGAACAGCAATAATCCCTGCGCCATTCGTTCGGTCGGGTCAGTGATGCCTTCGATCTGGTGGGCGACGATGCCGGCCATGGTTGCGGTGCGGGCCATGATGACTTCGCGGATCAGTTCGTCCTTGTCGGCGGCGTGGCGGTACAGCGTCGCCCTGGAGCACCCGGCTTTCTCGGCGATGTCGTCGACCCGCACACCCAGGGGGCCGCGTTGGTCGATCAGTTCCGCGGTGGCCGCGATCAGCCGGCCGCGTAGGTCGCCAGGCATCCGGTCGATCTCCCCTTTTATGGCGCGGACCTGCGCCGCGAGCGATTCACGATAACAGATCCGCGGTCCCCCAGTTGACGGCTTGATGCCGTCGTGAGATTCTTTCCTAGATCGTCTCACAGCGAAGGGGTGCGATGACGACCGAGGTAGAAGTCGCCATCATCGGGGCGGGCCCGGGCGGCATCTGCGCCGCTTACCAGCTGCTGCAACGCGGTATCACCGATTTCGTGATCCTGGAACGGGCCGACGACTTCGGCGGAACATGGCGCGACAACCACTACCCCGGATTGGCCGTGGACCTGCCCGGCGTCTTCTATCAACTGTCTTTCGCCCGAAACCCGGACTGGTCGCGACTGTTTCCCACCGGACCCGAACTTCATGCCTATCTGCGCCGGACGGCGCGCGAGCTGAACCTCTACCCGCACCTTCGTCCCGGATGCAACGTCGTCCGACAGACCTGGGCGGCCGACACCGACCGCTGGGAACTCGAAATCGCCGACCGGCCAACCATTTCGGCGCGCTTCCTGATCAATGCAGTCGGCGGCTACATCAACGCCGACCACACCACGGTAGTCCCGGGGATCGACGATTTCACCGGAACCGTGCTGCGGCCCAACGCGTGGGACGACGGCTACGACGTTCGGGGCAGACGCGTCGGCATCGTCGGAACGGGCTCCAGCGGCGTCCAGATCGCGGCCGCCCTGGCGCCGGTCGCCGCGAGCGTGGACGTCTACCAGCGCACCCCGGCGTGGATCCTGCCCAAGATCGACTTCGACGTACCACCCGCCCTCAAACGCCTGCAACGCATCCCGGGACTGGTCGCGGTGCTCAATTGGCTGGCCCGCATCCTCATGGACGTCGGCGTCGTGGCTCCGCTGATCCACGTGCTGTCCCGGCTCCCCGAAAGGGGGCTGACCAAAATCCTGCCGATCTACGACATCGGCTGGCGCGCCTTCTATCGCGCCTGGCTACGCGCCGTCGTGAAGGACGCGACCTATCGTGCGGCGCTGCTGCCCCGCTACGGCATGTACGCCAAGCGGCCCGTCATCTCCAGCGCGTTCCTGCCGGCGCTGAACCGCGATTCCGTGCGGCTGGTCACCAGCCCGATCTGCCGCGTCACCGAATCCGGGGTGAAGACCGAGGATTCGCGGCACTACCCGACCGATCTGCTGGTGCTGGCAACCGGATACGAACTGTACACCGACCCTGAGACCTACCGGCCCGCAACGGTTGTCGGCCGCGACGGGTTCGACCTGGCCGAGCATTTCCGCGCGCACGGCCTGCGCAGCTATGCCGGCAGCTGCTATCCGAACATCCCGAACCGCTGGGATCTGGTCGGACCGCGCGGCTATGTGGGACTGGCGTGGACGGATTGGGTGGAGACGACTGCTCTGCACGCGGTCCGGATGATCGACCACACCCGCCGGATCGGCGCCGCCACGGTGGAGGTCACCCAGCAGGCCTTCGATGCGTGGAACGCGCGAATGGACCGGCGCGCCAAGGCCTATCACGTCTACGTCACCAAGTGCAGTCCGAAGTTCCGGACGTACTTCGTCAACTCCCACGGCGAGACGCTCTATTACCGGCCGCAGACGATCCTCGGTTCGCGGTGGTTCGCCCGCCACTCTCCCCTGTCCGACTACCGGTTCAGCCACCCGACCCACCGACGGACGCCGACGGTGTTCGCCGACACCACTATCGGCGCATCCGGCGCCGCAAGGAGAGACCGATGACCACCATCTTCAATCCCGAAGACCTGCACAGCGTGGCCAAGGCCGCCGTCGGACTCGGCGACCGTAAGGCGGCATGCGAACAGATCGTCGCCGATCTGAAACGCAGTTACCCCAACCACATTCGCGACGACATCCCCCTGGCTGCTGAACAACGCCGGTGGCGCCATGGGGCAGATGAAGCTGCTGCACGCCTCTCTCACCGAATACCTCATTCTGTTCGGCACCCCGATCGGCACCGAAGGCCACTCCGGGCGCTACCCGACCGAGGTATGGGACTTCGTGTTCGACGGCCAGGTCTGGTGCTACGAAGAGGGCGAACTCGATCGGGCCGAACATCACCCCGGCGACGTCGCCTATCTGGGCCGCGGTCGGGTCAAGGGATACTGCGCACCGGGCGGGGCGTACATGCTGGAATACGCGCGGGGCCCGATCCCCTCGATGATGGCCTTCGGCGTCGCCGACGCCGTCTTCAGCACCGTCGACGCACCGACGGTCGCCAAGACCGCCTGGTACTACGCGAAATTGACAGCGGCAAGCCTGCGGCGGGGCAAGATCTAGCCGCCGGCGGCGCCCCGACCGTGAACGACACCGAACTGCTCGACCGGTTGCGGTCCTGGCTGCAGCAGCGCCTGGGCGGTCCCGTTGAACTGCAACCGCACCCGGCACCCGGCAGCGGTTTCTCCGCCGACAACCTGGTCTTCTCGGCTACGGTTGCCGGCCGCACCACCAAGCACATCCTGCGCCGGGACAGTCAAGGCGAATCGCCGTATCCCGAACAGGCGCCGGGACTGGGCACCGGAGTGTCACTGCAGTCGGCGGTGATGCGCGCACTGGACGGGATCGTGCCGGTGGCAACCGGAGTGCAGGTCGAGCAGGACCCGGCAGTGCTGGGCGTCCCTTTCATGGTGATGGATTTCGTGGCCGGCGTTGTGCCCATCGAGTACCCGGCGTGCACTCTCGAGGGCTTCTTCGCCGATGCGCCACCGAGGCTACGTGCGACCATGATCAGATCAGGACTGGAGACACTCGCCCGATTACACACCACCCCCTGGCGCTCGGCCGGCTTGTCGTTCCTGCACGACGAAGCCCGTCCCGCCGGCGCCGCCAGGCAGCTTGCGCTGTGGGAAGCCAAGCTGCGCAGCGGGTTACGGGGTCGCCGTGCCGACATCTTCGAGCGCGCTACTCAAGCGCTGCACGCGACGGTGCCATCGGCACCGCCGGCCGAGGAGGTGGTGCTCAGCTGGGGCGACGCCCGCCTGGGCAACATCATCTGGGACCCACGCACCGGAGAACCGTTGTGTGTGACCGATTTTGAAGGAGCCGCCGTCGGCGAGCGAGAGCTCGACCTGGGCTGGTGGCTGCTGGCCGACCGCTGGATGCACGAGGGTTCGGGCGCCGAGCGTCTGGACGGCGAACCCACCCGGCCCGAACAAGTCGCCCTGTACGAACGAGCGGCCGGAGTCCAGGTGGGCGAACTCGGCTGGTACGAACTGTTCGCGGCCTACCGGTTCGCCACCAGCGTCGTGACGGTGATGGACCGGTGGGTGCGGGACGGAAAGTTGCCCGACGACCACACGCTGTGGCGCGATAACCCGGCCACCGCACTGGTCGCGGCGATTCTCGACGAGCGGACGGCGGTGCAGCAATGAGAGTGGGCCCTTATGCCGACACCGGCGACGAGTTCCATCCCCCGGTGAACGACGACGATCACGAGTGGGCGGAGACCTGCTGGTTCACCTTCGCGGTGCCCGAGCGCCGGCTGTCCGGTCAACAGTACTGCTACTTCAAACCTACGCTCGGAGTCGTCGCAGCGGCTGCGTATGTCTGGGACGACACCGGCGATCAAGTGTGGAATTGCCGGTACGCCAAGAACTTCTGGCACCTGCCGTTTCCCGATGCATCGTTGTCGGATCTGACTCTGGCCAACGGCATTCGGCATCGGGTCCGGCAGCCGGGCGTATGCTACGCGATCGGCTACGACGACCCCGACGGCGACGAGCTCCACGTGGACCTCACCTTCACCGCGCTCAGCACGCCACACCTGCTGGGTGAGCATCACCTCGATCAACCCGGCCGCTGCGTCGGCGAGATCGTCTTGGGTGGCGAGTCGATCGCCGTCGATTCCTTCGGCTTTCGCGACCGGTCATGGGGCCGACGGACTCAGTACGGCCCGGGAATTCACGAAACACACTGCAAGACCGGTGGTTACAGCTATGCGACCGCCTCGGCCGAGGAGGCGTTCCTGGCGATCACCCTGGACTTCGGCGACGGATCGGCGATCGTCATCCATGGGTACTTGATCCGCGGCGGCCAGAAAGCCAATCTGGTCGGCGGCCGGCGCAGCGTCGACGAACGCGACCCGTCGACCGGGGCGCCGACCAAGGTGAGCGTCGAAGCCGTCGACGAACTCGGACGCACCCTGGCCGCCTCCGGTACGCCGCTGAACCGGCTCGGCTTCCTGGTCAACCCGAATTTGTGGACCTGGAACTGCCTCACCGAATGGAACTGGAACGGCATCAGTGCATTCGGTGAGGACCACGACAACTGGAGCGTCGCCGGGCAGCGGGAGTTCAGCAGGCAACTGCGGGCGCGCAGTGGTGGTCAGCGCTCCACATAACGAGAGATCAATTTGCTCAACTGCTCGGGTGCGTCGAGTTGGACGAAATGACCAGCACCCGAGATGATTTCGTGTTGACTTCCGGCAGGAAGGCTGGCCGCGCTCGCCGACGCCAACTCGACGTCCAATGCCCCGTCCACTTCGCCGTGCACGAGCAGGATCGGGGTCCGCAGCGCAGCTTTGCGCCAGGACCGGTGCAGCGGGCGGTAGGCCGGATGCTGACGCCGAGGCTGGAATTGGTGACGGTAGTAGGAGACGGCGGCTTTGCGGTGCGCGCGATCGGGCAGCGCGGCCCACAGGTACTCTAGGTCCGCGCTGGTGTCGTATCCGGGTGGGCACCAGTCCCGCCACAACCGTGGGATCACCCGGTCCAGGGTGCGCTCGGTTAATCCCGGAAGTTGTTGGTAGACAACGTACCAACTGTTGCGGGTCTGCGCGGGCAGGCGCCGCAGCGGCCGGGTTCCCAGTCCCTGCCGGAACCCGTGGAGCACCGGGGTGGCCAGGGCGATCACCGTTGCGAACGGTGAATCGTCATGCGCGGCAAGCGCAACGGCGGTGAAACCACCCCAATCGTGACCCAGCAGCACCGCGTCGGCGGGACTGTCCAGATGGCGGTGCAGCGCGATCGAATCGAACATCAGGGCGCCGATGTGATAGTCGCCGTCTCTGGGGATCTCGGTCGGGCAGTAACCGCGGCTGAACGGCGCCACTACGCGATAGCCCTGCGCCGCCAGCAGCGGCCCGAGTCGCCGCCACGTCCAGGCCGTGTCCGGATAGCCGTGCAGGCACAGGATCAGCCGACCATCCGGCGGGCCCCACGCCAGCGCCGAAACCCGCAGGTGGGGCAGATCGAACATCAGGGCCTGCGGTGCGGACGTCATGCCCGCGCGGTGTCGGGGACAACGGCCGGTGATTGCCGCCCGGCGCGAAGGAAACTTCCGGTGCGTACCGTGCCGAGCAGTTCGGTGGGCTTGCCGTCGATGACGACGGGCGCTCCGCTGATGAGCACCGCCTTGACCGCGTCGTCGTTGCGGTTGACCATTCGCACCATGCCGTCGTACTGCTCGGCGGGCGCTTCGGCGTAGGCGTCGACGGACTCGTCGAGGTGCTCGGGGTCGAGGATGGCCAGGTCGGCACGGTCACCGACACGCAAGTGTCCGGCATCCAGGCCGTACCACTCGGCCAGTTCACCGCTCATCCGGTGCACCGCACGCTCGACGGTCATGAACGGCGTGCCCGCGCGCTCTGCGTCGCGGACCCGTTTGAGCAGACGCAGCCCCATGTTGTAGAACGCCATGTTGCGCATGTGGGCGCCGGCGTCGGAGAA
Organism: Mycobacterium kiyosense; assembly: GCA_021654635.1. Lineage (NCBI taxonomy): Bacteria > Bacillati > Actinomycetota > Actinomycetes > Mycobacteriales > Mycobacteriaceae > Mycobacterium > Mycobacterium kiyosense. Next base: position 654,695 of record AP025179.1, on the reverse strand, counting down.
CCCCATCTGCACGTGGGCATCTTTGGACAACCGGTTGAGCACGTGTGGGCGGTGATTCTGAATGGTGGTGTACCAACGCACCGCCTTGCCGTGTTCGAGCACCAGATCCAGGAATGCGTCGACCGGGTGCAGCCCGCCACGCTCCAATCCGACTTGACCAAACGACTTTCCGATCACCGAGCGGTCGGGACAGTCGACGATTTCGGCGTCGAAGAAGTCACGGTGCCACACCTTGATGCCGAATTTCTTGTCGTAGTCCTTGCGGAACCGGCGACGGTAGGCCTCGTCGGCCATCAGCTCGTCGCGCTCGACGCAGTCGGCCAGGTGCATCGCCTCTTCCCCGGAGCCGAACTCCTCGAAGATGACGAAGTCGATGCCGTCGGCGTAGACGGTGAACGGCACCGGCAGGTGCTGGAACCGGAAGTCCCCGCCGAGTCCGTTGGCCAGCGACGACACCGTCTTGAGCGCAAAGATGCTGCCCCGGTTGGATTTTGGGTCGGCGGCGGCCAGCAGGCTGGTCTTGAGCGGCTTGCGGAACAGACCGGTCGAGTGCAGTGCGTGCGCCAGCAGGTCAGTGGGCTTGCGGATGTTCGGCGCCGACTGCACCACCGCGCCGCGGCGGCGCAGCAACGCCTTGAGGCGGCGGAACTCGCGGCCGCCGGCGTAGGTCGAGGGCACCGCGCGGGATCGGCAGCGGTCGCCGTCGAGCTTGTCGAACTCCAGGTTCATCGCCGACATTCCGACGAAACCGGCGTCCAGCGCCTCGGCAAGCATGCGTTCCATTTGCTCGAGTTCGTCCCGGGTCGGCTTGACCCGACGGTCGGTGGCACGTTCCAGCCCCATCACCGCGGTCCGGATGTCGGAGTGCCCGATGAACGAACACACGTTGGGCCCCAGCGGAAATGACTCCAATGCGTTGATGTACTGCTCGCAGTTGGCCCACGTCTTGTGCTCGGCGAGTGCCTTGACGACGTGGTCACGCGGGATCGCCTCGACTCGGCCGAACAAGTCCCCGGCGTCCTCGGGGTCGACGTGGACGGTGGAGATCGAGCACGACCCCACCGTCACCGTCGTCACGCCATGGCGGACCGACTCCGCAAGGCCGGGACCCTTGAGCACCTCGACGTCGTAGTGGGTGTGAATGTCGATGAAGCCGGGCACCACCCACGCCCCGGTCGCATCGATGACGCGTGCGCAGCCGGCGTCGTCGATTTCGTCCGGCGTGACCGCGGCGATCCTGCCGTTCTTGATGCCGATATTGCGCACCGCCGACGGCGCTCCGGTGCCGTCGAACCAGCGCCCGTGGCGAATGATCGTGTCGAAGGCCATGACCGCCACTCCCTCCTGGGTTGCAGGTTGAGCCTAATCGTCGAACCGTCGTGAGACGGATTCTGATAGTGTCTCACAAAGCACCGGTGCGCGGCAACGCGGTGGCTCGTCTGCGAATTACTGCGAGTACAGCGGAATTAGTCGTGACGGAAATGAATTCCCTGTTCAGGACGGGCAGTTTTCGGACTGGCAAATCGGGTGGACGCTTCACTAAGACCCGATGCGGGAGCGTATCGCCAAAGTGCAGCACCCAGCGCCGCAGACCACCGGTACAACGACCTGTGCGACCTGATGGCGCGCGCCGCGCGCGGTGCGGTCAATCTGCTCACCCGGAAATACCGGCTGAACGACTTTCAGTGTGCCATAGACGATCTCGACAGCGGCGATATTCGCGGACGTGCCGTCCCCATCGCTTGACCACGACACGGACGTCCACGCGCCGCCCGCATGCACCGCCAGCCGGCCGGGGACGTAACGTCTCAGCCATGCGCACCCATGGGTGGGGCGGCGCCAAGCCCGCGTCGGACGAAGAGGCGATCGAACGCATCCTGGATGCGGCCAGCCAGGCGATCGACGAACGCGGCAGCGCCATCCGCATCGCAGATGTAGCCCGAACGCTGGGGGTCTCGCGCCAGACCGTCTACAACTACTTCCCCGGAACCAACACTTTGCTGGAGGCAGCGGCCACCCGGTCCGGGATGCGGTTCATCGATCGGCTCGCCGAGCACCTCGCCGGGATCACCGACCCCATCGACGCCTTGGTGGAGAGCCTGGCGTTCACCCTGGAAGTGGCTGCCCGGCGACAAGCACGTGCAGTTGATGCTGATCCACGACTTCACCCGGGCCTCCACCGGGGTGACGTCGGATTTGGGCATCCGATTCGGCCACGGCCTGCTGGCCGGCCTGGATGTCGACTGGGCCGGCCTCGGGCTCGACGACGCCGACCTCGACGACCTGGCCGAATACACGCTGCGGATCCTGCAGTCGTTCATGATCGACCCGGGCCGGCCGCCGCGCACCGGCGCGGTGCTGCGCGCCTACCTGCGCCGCTGGGTGGCGCCGGTGCTCGCGGCCGAGATCGCCGGCCACCGCATCGCGCGGCCGAACCTCAGGCGTCGAATTGACGCCTTCGGTAAGCTGTCCAGTCGAGTGAGGTGATGGCAGTGAGTTACGACGCAGTGGTCGCAAACGGCCGATGGTTCGACGGCACCGGCGGACCGTCGGCGATCCGGGACATCGGTATCCGCGACGGCCGGGTGGCAGCCGTGTCGGCGACCCGACTGGACACCGAGGGTTGCCCGAATGTCATTGATGCCCAAGGAAAATGGGTTATCCCGGGCATCATCGACATTCACACCCACTACGACGCCGAGGTGCTGGCGGCACCGGAACTCTCCGAATCGCTGCGCCACGGCGTCACCACGATCGTGTTGGGGTCGTGCTCGCTGTCCACCGTGCACGTCGACGCTCACGAGGCCGCCGACCTGTTCGGGCGGGTGGAGGCGATCCCGCACGAGCACGTGGTGCGCATCGTCGGCGAACACAAGACGTGGCACAACGCCGGCGAGTACATCGAGGCGTTGGAGTCGCTGCCGCTGGGCCCCAACGTGACCGCGTTCATCGGCCACTCGGACATGCGCACGGCGGTGATGGGACTGGACCGGGCCACCCGCCACGACGTCCGCCCCAGCAAAGCCGAGCAGGACCGGATGGAACAGATGCTGAGCGAGGCACTCGACGCCGGTTTCATCGGAATGTCTTCGCAGCAACTGCTTTTCGACAAGATCGACGGCGAAACCTGCCGGTCGCGGACGCTGCCGTCGACTTACGCGAAGGGACGGGAACTACGGCGGCTGAAGTCGCTGCTGCGCCGCACCGGGCGAACCCTGCAGTCCGGGCCCGACATCAGCCATCCGCAGAACATCGTCTCGCAGGCGCTGCAGTCGCTGGGTATTCGCCGCCCCCACCTCAAAACCAGTCTGCTGGCCGCCGCCGACATGAAGTCCGCCCCGGGCAGCGTCTGGCTCACGAGTTTCCTTGCGGCCATGGTGAACCGGTTCGGCGGCGACTTCCGCTTCCAGCACCTGCCGGTGCCCTTCGAGGTGTACGCCGACGGGATAGACCTGGTGGTGTTCGAGGAGTTCGGCGCCGGGGCGGCCGCGCTGCACCTCAAGGACGAACTGGAGCGCAACGAGCTGCTGCGCGACGAGGAGTACCGGCGGCAGTTCCGCAAGGATTACGACACCAAGTTCGGGCCGCGCGCCTGGCATCGGGATTTCTTCGACGCCGAGATCGTGTCGTGCCCCGACGAATCGGTGGTGGGCAAGTCGTTCGGGCAGGTCGGCGTGGAACGCGGCGGCCTGCACCCGGTGGACGCCTTTCTCGATCTGGTTCTCGAACACGGCACCAAGATCCGCTGGCGCACAACCATTTCCAACCACCGGCCCAAAATGTTGCGCCGCCTGGCCCGGATGAACGGCCTGCAGATCGGATTCTCCGACGCCGGCGCGCACCTGCGCAACATGGCGTTCTACAACTCCGGGCTGCGTCTGCTTCGCCACGTGCGCGACGCCGAGCGCGAGGGCAAGCCGTTCCTGTCGGCCGAGCGCACGGTACACCGGCTCACCGGGGAACTGGCCGACTGGTACGGGCTGGACGCCGGTCACCTGCGGGTGGGCGACTGGGCCGACCTGGTGGTCCTCGACCCGCAACGCCTCGACGACTCGCTGGACGCCTACCACGAGGCCGGTGTCGAAGCCTACGACGGACTATCCCGGATGGTGAACCGCAACGACGCGACGGTGCAGGCCGTCTTCGTCTCCGGCCGGGAAGTGTTCCGTGACGGTCGGCCCACCGAGATCCTCGGGCGCCAGCGCACCGGCGGCTTCCTGCGCGCCGGCCGGCGCAGTCGCACTGTGCCGCAACCGGTCACCGCGCCGGGCGACGCGCTCCCAGCCTGAAGACTTGCCAACCGGCGCGCTCCCAGCGGGCCACGTCCAGGCAGTTGCGGCCGTCGACGACGACGCGGGCCCTGACCCGGTCGGCGAGGTCGGCGGGATCGAGGTCGACGAACTCCCGCCATTCGGTGAGCACCAGCACCGCATCGGCGCGCTCGCAGGCCTCTTCGACCGAGACCGCGTAGTTCAGGGTCGGGAACAGCCGGCTGGCGTTGTCCAGTGCCTTGGGGTCGTAGACGTTCACCGCGGCGCCGTTGAGCTGTAACTGGCCGGCCACGTTGAGGGCGGGTGAGTCGCGCACGTCGTCGGATTCGGGCTTGAACGCCGCGCCGAGCACCGCGATGTTGGCGCCCAGCAGCGAGCCGCCGCATGCCGCGGTGGCCAGTTCGACCATGCGGGTGCGGCGGCGCATGTTGATGCTGTCCACTTCGCGCAGGAAGGTCAGAGCTTGGTCGGCGCCCAGCTCGCCGGCCCGCGCCATGAACGCGCGGATGTCCTTGGGTAGGCAGCCGCCGCCGAAACCCAAACCGGCGTTGAGGCATTGGCGCCCGATGCGGGGGTCGTAGCCGAGCGCGTCGGCCAGCACGCTGACGTCGGCGCCCGCGGCCTCGCACACCTCGGAGATGGCGTTGATGAACGAAATCTTGGTTGCCAGAAAGGCATTCGCCGATACCTTGACGAGTTCGGCGGTCTGCAGGTCGGTTACCAGAAACGGCACCTCGGCCGCCAGCAGGGGCCCGTACAGTTCCCGCACCGCGGCCTCGGCGCGTGCCGAGCCATCCTGGACGCCGAGCACTATGCGGTCCGGGTGCAGCGTGTCGTGCACCGCGTACCCTTCCCGCAGAAACTCCGGGTTCCAAGCGATTTCGACGTCGACTCCCTCAGGCGCCAGCGCCGCCGCGCGCCGGGCCAGCTCGGCCGCGGTGCCGACCGGCACCGTCGACTTGCCGACCAGAACTGACGCCCTGCTCAGGCGAGGCACCAACGCGTCGATGACGGCATGCACGTGCCTCAGGTCGGCGCCGTATTCGCCCTTCTTCTGCGGGGTTCCGACGCCCAGGAAGTGGACGTCGGCGAATTCCGCCGCCATGTCGTAGTCGGTGGTGAAATGCAGCCGTCCCGCAGCGAGGTTGGCAGTCAACAATTTTCGCAAGCCGGGCTCGTAGAAGGGGATGTCGCCGCCGGCCAGCTTCGCCACCTTGCCGGGGTCGATGTCGACCCCGACGACTTCGTGCCCCAACTCCGCCATTCCGACGGCGTGCGTGGCACCCAGATAACCCGTGCCGAAAACGGTGCACCTCATACCACCGTGTGTAGGGCGTCGCGATGAGCTGACCGCATCGCGACGCTGAACGGCAGATGACAGCTATCCGGCGAAATCAGATGCCGGGGACGAATGGGATGTTGAACCCGCCACGACCGCCACCACCGTGACCGCCACCGTGGCCGCCGCCTCCGCCGCCTGGCCCCTTGCCGAAACCGGGCGGCCCGCCACCGCGACCGCCGGGCCCCTGCGGACTGATCGGGAGCTGGGGAGTGAAGATCGGCGGCAGCACCGGAACCGGCACCGGCACGGGCGCCGCGGGTGCGGGAGCAGCGGGTGCCGGGATTTCGACGGGGGCCGGCGCCTCGGGCACCGGCGCCGGCGCCTGCGGGACGTTGACCGGGGCCTGCGGCGCCGGAGCCTGCTCAGGCACTTGCGGCGCCGGAGCCTGCTCGGGAGCCGGGCTGGGCACCTGCTGGGGAGCGGGTGCCTGCGGCGCGGGCGCCTGGGGCGCGGGAGCTTCGGGCGCCTGCGAGTGGGGTGCCACGATGGCCTGCCCGGGCTCCGGCCGCGTGCTGGAGGTGCTACGCATGCTCACCGCCAGTGAAACCACCAGGGACGCGACGCCGATGACGAAGATCGACGCCAGGATGCTGCCGAGCAGCGCGAACGGCTTGCTGTCCTCCTGCTCGCCGAGGTCGTGTTCACTGTCCAAGGCGCTGTATGCCAGTCCGTCGTCGACGTCGTCGAACAGGGCGGGCTCCAGCGCGTATGCCTCGAGAGTGCCGGTGCTGGGGGCCTGGGCGTAGGCCTGCGCCGTCGTCGACGAAGAGAGCAGCGGAAAGTTCGCCGACGCCAGCGCTGCACCGCGGGCCAGTGCCGTCTCCGGCTCCTCGGCCGCGGTCACCGGCAAGGTGGTGGCCGCTTCGAGGGTCGGCTTGATCAGCGGGATGTCCACGCCGGAGCCGACCACGAACAGCGCGTCGGGGCGCGTCTCCAACGCCTCGGCGCCGGCGGCGAGCTCGGCCAGCTGGGCCACCGCGGCGTCGTCGTCGTCGGGCAGCGGCTGACGGTGGATGTCGGTGATCGAGCCGTCGGCGCTGTCCACGACGGCAAGAGTCGCGGTGTCGGGCTCGATGAACAGCAGCGCGGTCTGCGCGTAGTTCGTCTCGTTGCCGACCGAATGCGCCAGTGCGGCGGCAGCCAGGAACGCCGAGACCAGCATGACGTTCTCGATCTTGCGGTTGGCCAGCGCGTCGCGCAGCGCCTCGGCCTGCTCTTGGTCCCGCCAGGTGACACCGGTCGCCGCCAGCTGGTAGCCGCCCTCGGCGGCGCCTTCGCGGGTCCCCAGAATCGCCGAGATCACCTGCTCGGCGGCGTCGGTGTTGGCCACCGCCGGGTCGGCGGCGACGTCGAATACTTCCTGGTCGACGAGGGCGCCGTCACCGTTCTCGCCCTCTACCAGGACCATCCCGACTGCCGAGGGTGCCATTGACACACCAAGGACGGTGTCCACAATTCCCCCAATCGACTCCGCAGCTTCCCCACCCGTTCACCACGGTACCCAGGGGCGGCCCGGCTTATCCATCTGAGAACGCTTTGTCCGCAAAGTCACGGCTGTGGCCTGGGGCTATCTAGTGGTGGCCGCCTCCACCGCCACCAAAGCCGCCGCCCCCGTGGCCGCCGCCACCGAAGCCACCGCCGCCACCGCCGAAGCCGCCGCCGCCATGGCCGCCGCCCCCGAACCCACCGCCGGGACCGCCGCCGCCGAAGCCGCCCCGGGACCACCGCCGCCACCGAACGGACCGCGGGCACCGGGGCCGCCACCAAACCCGCCACCCGGACCGCCCCCACCGAACGGACCGCGCTCAGCAGGCCCACCGCCGAAGCCGCCACCCGGACCTCCGCCACCGAACGGACCGCGCTCAGCGGGGCCACCGGGACCACCGCCGGAACCACCGCCACCGAACGGACCGCGGGTACCCGGCCCCCGCCGAACGGACCCCGCTCAGGGGGCCCACCACCGAACGGACCCCGCTCAGGGGACCGCTACCGAACCCACCCCCAGGACCACCGCCGCGCCCGGCATGCCGGGAATGCCTGCCGGGGATGCCGGGGACACCCGCCGCACCGGGACCGCCGCCACCGAACGGACCCCGAGCAGGGTTGGACGGCCCGCGCCCGGGCACACTCTCAGCCGGCGGACTCTTGACGATCGGGGCCTGCGGCACCGGGTTCTCCACGCGCGGCGGAGAGGCCGGCACCTGCAGCTGGGGCGCCTGTATCGCCGGTGGCCGCAGCAGCGTCGCGGGACCAGGTACCTGGATCTGCGGCACCACTACCGGCGGGGCCAGGACCACGTCGGGCACCCGCGGAGCCGGCGCGGCCGGTGCCGGAATGGCGGGGGCAGCCGGCACGACGGGAGCAGCGGGTGCGGCGGGAGCGGGGGCCCGGACCGGCACCTGCGGGGTACCACCCTGCGGAACGCTCGGCAGATTGATCTTCGGCTGCTGCGGTGCGGCGACCACCGGCGGTGCCGGCGCTGACTGGGTGGGCATGACCAGGTGGTTTTGGCTGGGTATCGGCTGCAACGCGACCGTCGGGCGGATATCGAGCGCCAAGGCCACCTCGAATGCCACCACGGCGGCAGTGGCGGCCACCGCCAGGCCGCTGCCGACCAGCAGCGCGGGCCTGCGCCGGGCGGTGTCGGCGGTGTCGTCGTCCTCGTAGTCGTCGACGGTCTCGAAGACGTCGGTCGCGCAGGGGTCGTAGGCGAAGTCGCGGCCGGTGACCGCGTCCGCAGCATCGACATCCTGCGCATAGGCCAGCGCGGCGGTGCTCGCGGCGAACAACGGCGAACTGCCCGAGGCCAGCGCCGCACCGCGAGCCAGCGCCATCTCTGGTTCCTCGGGCACACTCACGTCCAGCGTCGTCGCCGCATCCAGCGCCGGCTTGATCAGCGGGACGTCGACTCCCGAACCGATCACATAGATGCCGTCCGGCTGGGTCGGCATCGACTCGGCGCCCGCGACCAGCTGCTGCAGCTCGGCGATCGCGGTGTCGTCGTCGGCGGCCAACTGCTGGCGAAGCACGTCGCACAGCGCGCCGTCAGCGGTGTTCACCACCGCCAAGGTCGCGGTGTCGGGCTCGATGAACAGCACGCCGGTGCGGCGGTAGCCCATGGAACCCCCGACGGCCTGACCCATCGCGGCCGCGGCCAGAAACGCCGAGACCAACATGACGTTTTCCATCTTGCGGGCCGCCAGCGCGTCGCGCAGCGCCGCAGCCTGCTCCTGGTCCGTCCAGCTGACGCCGACAGAGGCTAGGCGCAGTCCAGCGTCGGCCGCGCCTTCACGGGTGCCGAGGATCGCCTGAACCACCTGGTCAGAAGACCGCATCGCGGCCGGATCGTCACCCAGGCGGAAGCTGTCCTCCTCGACGATGACACCGTCCGCGTCTTCGCCTTCGACCAGTGCGATGCGCACAGCATTGGGGGCCATCGACACCCCTAGTACGACATCCACAACCCCTCCCGAAGGTCTCGTCACGAATTGGAGGAGGACAGGTTCAACCTCAAATGGTAGCCCTGCTAACGATGTCGGCGCAGCCTCGGGAGCTATGTAGAACTTATGAAGTTCTGATACGAGCGTGACGGCGTGGGACCGCGCTGACCTTGGTATTTGGACCCCACGCCAGCGCTGCCGTAGGGACGTTCAGACGGGCTGGTGAGCCGCAGCAGGCACAACTGGCCGATCTTCATCCCCGGCCAAAGGGTGATCGGCAGGTTGGCCACGTTGGACAGCTCGAGGGTTATGTGTCCGCTGAAGCCCGGGTCGATGAAGCCGGCGGTCGAGTGAGTCAGCAGTCCCAGCCGACCGAGGGAGGACTTGCCCTCCAGGCGTCCCGCCAGATCGTCGGCCAGCGTCACCGTTTCCAGCGTCGAGCCGAGCACGAACTCACCCGGGTGCAGCACGAATGGCTCGCCCTCGTCGGGTTGCACCAGGGTGGTCAGTTCGTCCTGCTGCTTGGCCGGGTCAATGTGGGTGTAGCGGGTGTTGTTGAAGACCCGGAAGAGGCAGTCGAGACGGACGTCGATGCTGGAGGGCTGCACCAAAGTGTCGTCGAACGGGTCGATTTGCAGCCGCCCGGCGGAGATTTCGGCTCTGAGGTCACGATCGGAGAGCAGCACGCGACGAGCGTATCTGCCGCCCCGGGTCAGCGGACGTAGATCTCGTCTCCGGTGGGGTATCCACCGCCGGTGGTGGTGACATGCACGTGGTCGTAGTGCCCGTAGCCGCCGGACTGTGCGCCGCCGCCGGGCGTGTAGTAGGTGCCGCGCCAGATGGCGTCCTGGATGCCGAACCGGTCGGCGTTCTGCATGACGAACGTGACGATCGCGTTGCCCAGCTCGATGCCTTCCTCCGAGCTCGGGTCGGGGATCATCACGTCTACTGCCAGGCCCTCGGGATGCCAGCGCAGGGCGTCGGGACGAACACCGCCCATCTGGTGGATCTCCGGGAACATCGCACTGATGGCGCGCTCCACCAGGATGGTCTTGACCTGCAAGCCTTGCTCCGGTGCGCGTCCGGCGGGCAGCGCCCGGCTGCCCAGGTCGACACGCGATCGGTCGGCACGGGTGCGCTGCGCCGGGGCCATCTCTTCGATGTCGAACCGCATGCGAGAGGTGTCGAGCGCCTGCGCTTCTTCTGTCGCAATCTGAATGCAGCATGGCGGTCGGGAATTGTTTGTGGCGACCGGCTTTATCTCTGCGCGGGCGGCGGTGGGGTTCACGTCGGCGCCGAGCGCGCCGGCCACCGCGAAGAGCGCAGCCGCCGGGACGATGGCCTTAGCCAGCCATGCTGGCGCCTTTCGCCTCTTCGTGGCTAACTCGTGCCTGCCCACAAAAGGTCACGATAGAGGGTTACGAATAATAACGAAAGGGTAAACGCATTCATGTTCGACCATTTATGAGAATCGTCGTTGCGGCTTACATCGCTGTAATTCGGGCGGCTTCGGGGGTACGTCGACGCGCAGCTCCGACAGCTCGTTGGGCATCTGGCGCGCGTAGCCTCGCCAGCACCAACCGGAGGCCGGCAGCGCCGGCGCGACGACGGGCGAGCGCGCAAACATGTTGTAGCGCAAGGTGATTCGCGTTTGGATCCTTGCAGGAGTGCAGGGGGATTCACCGTCGATCCGGTTGAGCGGCGTCCAGTGGGCCCCGCAGATCTCAACGGCGATAGCGGGGCTCGTCGACCTCGCCGACGGTCTCGCGGAGGGCCCCGGAGCCTCCGCCGGGTGGGTGGGTCCCGGCCTGCCCGACGGTGCTGTGCAAGTGGCCAGCATCACGTCCGCTGACGGCCACGATCGGCCGCACGGGACCGTATCGGCATCTGGTCGTCCCTCTCGAGGAGGCCGCGGAGGGCTTCCCGGTAGTCACCGGAATCGACCGGGATTGTTCGACCCCCGCCCCGGTTTCGATCGGCCGGTGCTAGCCTTTCTGAGCACTGTGCCGATGTAGTTCAATGGCAGAACATCAGCTTCCCAAGCTGAATACGCGGGTTCGATTCCCGTCATCGGCTCCACGTCTAGCAGGGCCGACGTGCCCAGTAGGTGCTCCGCTGAAGCGGACGGTCCCGTAACGGTCCCGTGAGCCGGTTCGCTATGTAGCGCTGAATCGAAGCCGGCAAGCTGCCAGCCGTGGGGAAACGGGTGGCGGTCGAGGATTGGCTTCGTGCACGGTGCAGCGCATATGACTTTGGTATCGGCGGCGTGTACCGCCTCCGAGGCGAGTACAAGTGGCCGCTCGTCGCGAAGGACGAAGCGGACCTCCAGCAGGGGCTGGAGACCGGCTGCCATATCTTGCCGCTGCCCAAAGGAACCCGCCGCACTCGCCAACGTGATGGAGGTCGGCATCGTGAGCTCCCTTGTTGACTTAGTAGAGAAGCTCGACGGAGCCAACGCGACTCGGGGCACTGAGCGTGGCTATCCCGATCTTGAACTCAACGGACCCGCGTTCGCCGGTGGCTTTTACGCGGTCGACATCAAGGTGGCCCGGCGCGCATTACGGCAAACGGGCAACCTCTCGACACGACCCGGAGCCGCATCACGCTCTACACCGGCAACACGTACTTCCGGCACCCCAAGATTTCGTTCCCCGGCACGATGCGCCCGTTCGCCGACTACACGACCCATCTCGATGTCCCGCCTGACTTAGGTCACCTTCGGCCGTCTTTTGAAACTGCGATTCGCTGACCTGCGAGTTCTGTTAGCTTAGTGCCCTGTTTGGGGCACTAAGCGGGTAGTTTCGGGCGGTGGCGTACGTGCGGAAGGTGCGCACGGCCTCGGGCGCGGTGGCGGTGCAGGTCGTGCGGAAACATCGAGGTCAGCGGACAATCCTGGCGCATGTGGGATCGGCGCACACCGATGCTCAGCTGGGGATTTTGCTTGAGCAGGCCCGCCGTATCGCGGCCGAGGATCAAGGCGTTCTCGATATCGAGGTGCCCGCTCGGACCCAGTCCATCGATGGCGTCGCCGACTGGCGCTCGGGCACCTTGTCCTTGTCGCCAGGTGTGTCCAAGGGTGCTCCGGTGCCGGCCGGGCGTACCGCGGCCACACATTCGCGGTTGCTCTACGACGTGCTCGGCACGGTTTATGACTGGCTGGGCTTCGATGGGTCGAGTGGTGCTTTCGGGACTGGCGATCGCCCGACGTCGAGCCCACTCAGCAAGCGTCGACGCTGCCTCGAGTACTCGCTGACCTCGGTGCAGACACCGTGTCCTACAGGACGGTTCAACGGCATCTCGCCAAGGTCAACACCGGCAACTACCGGGAGCAGATCGCGGCCGAATGCTTCACCCACGCCCCGGATCGGGGCGGGCTGAGCCTTCTGCTTGACGTCACCACCCTGTATTTCGAGGCCGAGAATGAGGACGACCTGCGCAAGGTCGGGTATTCCAATTATCCCGAGGTCGTGATTATGCCGATCCCGGTGCCGGCGTGGCGATTCTCGTGCAGGTCGACGGAGGTTTCGGGGGCGGTTCGCGCGGCATAATCGTGCTGCGCGAGGACATGGTGTGCCTTCCTGATGGTGCATTGATTTGCCTATCAGGAGGAGAAACCCATGGATCGCACACGCAGTATCGATGCCGGTGATCGCCCGGCGTGGATCGATGACTTGCTCATCGAGTACGAGCAGTGGCTGGACCGTCAGCGGGGTTTGGCGCCAGTGACGGTGAGCAACTACAGCAAGGCGGTTGCGCAGTTCCTCGGGATGTTGGCTCAGCCCGCTGAGGTCTCGGTGTGCCTTCTGGATGCCGGCATGGTCACTGAGTTCATGGTCGAGTTCTGCAGTGACCGCAATACGAATTCGGCGAAGTCGATGGCGCGGTCGGTGCGTTCCTTCCTGCGATTCGCCCACGCGACCGGCCGCATATCGGCCGATCTGTCGGGGGCGGTTCCAGTGTCGGCGGCATGGCATTTGGCGTCGCTTCCCAAGGCAGTACCGGCTGCAGATCTTGAGCATCTCCTGGGTGTCGCGTCGCGTCACTGCTGGACTGCTACCAATCGGCGCGATTACGCAATCTTGCTGTTGTTGGCCCGACTCGGGCTCCGCAGAGGCGAGATCGCCGCTCTTGGTCTCGACGATATCGATTGGCGGGCAGGAGAACTGATCATCGTCGGCAAAGGCAACCACGTGGAGCGTTTGCCTCTGCCATCGGAACCCGGTGAGGCGATCGCGGCGTGGCTGGTCGACGGCAGGCCGGCCTGCGCGACGCGATCGGTGTTCACTACCGTCAAGCCCGCAGGGCGTCCGATATCGACCGCAGTGATCGCTCACCTGGTGGCCGCGGCGTGCCGAGACGCTGGGTTGGAGCGCATCAACGCGCACCGTTCGTCACACGCTGGCCACGCAGATGCTGCGCTGTGGGGCCTCACTGCCGGAGGTGAGTCAGGTGCTGCGCCACCGCAGCGCGCGCTCCACCGCCATCTACGCCAAGGTCGATGACGTCGCATTGCGGCCCTTGGCCCGGCCCTGGCCGACGATCACCGCGAAGACAGATCCCGATGCCGGTCAAGGCATGGCGCGCCCATGGCCGGGGGCACGGTCATGAAGACATTGCGCGAGAACGTCACTGACTACCTAGCGACCCGCCGGGCGCTGGGATTCAAACTCGAAGGCCTGAGCAAGCTGCTGTGGAGTTTCGTCGAGTTCTGCGAGCAACGTGGAGCCACCCGGGTCCACAACGACCTCGCAGTCCAATGGGCCACCACCCCGATCAAGGTCCCGGTCAGAGACGCGTTGATAGCTCGCCGACTGGACGCGGTGCGGATCTTCGCCCGATACCAGCATGCGTTGGATCCGCTCACCCAGATCCCAGCCGAAGAGCACCGGCCGCGACGCTACCGGCCCAAGCCGCCAAATATTCTCAGCCAGAACGATATCTGCGCGCTGCTGGCCGCGACAGGCATCCTGGAGCCAGCGTTCAAGGCGCTGACGTGGCGAACAATGATCGGGCTGCTGGCCGCCACCGGGCTACGCCCGGGCGAAGCGTGTCGGCTGGCCGTCAGCGACGTCAACCTGGCCGGCGGAGGATTCAAGTTCTGGAGACGAAGTTCGGCAAGTCCCGGCTGGTGTTCATCCACCCGAGCACCGCCACCGTGATCGCCGACTACCTACAGGCCCGCCAAGCATGGGTCGGGGCCGGCACACACAGCAGCGCAACGGTTTTCCTCAACACCCGGCGCGCACCGATATCTCCGGACCGGCTCACTGCCACCTTCCGTGAGATCGTCGCGGCCGCCGGGTTGGCCACCGCGCCGGGGCACCGGCCAGTCCGCCTGCACGATCTGCGCCACACCTTCGCGGTGACCACGATGATCCACTGGTACCGCGACGGCCACGACGTTCAAGCGCGACTGCCACTGCTGTCAACCTGGCTCGGCCACGTCGATCCCGCCTCGACCTACTGGTATCTGCAGGCAGTGCCCGAACTGCTCACCCTTGCCGCCGACCGCCTCGACAACGCCGCCCAAACCTCTGCCGCAAAGCCGGCGCCATGACCACCCCGACGCTGAGTTCGCTGCTGCAAGGGTTCTTCATCGACCGGCTGATGCGCCACCTGCAGGCCAGTCCACAGACCATCGCGGCCTACCGGGACACCTTCAAACTCCTGCTGACCTTCACCGCCGGCCAGACCAAGCGATCTCCGGCGCAGCTGACACTCGATGATCTCGACGCCACGATGATCGGAGCTTTCCTGAATTACCTTGACACCGAACGCCACAACAGCACCGCAACCCGCAATGCACGACTGGCCGCGATCCATTCGTTCTACCGCTATGCGCTGCCGCTGACCCCAGAATGCGCTCACACGGCCAGTCAGATCTTGGCGATCCCGCAACGCCGCCATAACCAAGCGACCGTGTCGTATCTGACCAGCACCGAGACCGATGCGCTCCTGGCCGCGCCGGACCGAACCACCTGGTACGGCCGACGCGACCACGCGCTGCTGCTCACCGCCGTCACGACCGGTCTTCGGGTCTCAGAGATCACCACGCTGAGCATCAGCGATGTCATCACCACGACACCGGGAGCCGCCGTGCACACCACCGGAAAAGGCCGAAAAGAACGCAGCACACCGCTGACCAAACCCACCACGACCGTCCTGCGCGCTTGGCTGCCAGAGGCCGGTACTGCTGCC
This sequence comes from Mycobacterium kiyosense, assembly GCA_021654635.1. Lineage (NCBI taxonomy): Bacteria > Bacillati > Actinomycetota > Actinomycetes > Mycobacteriales > Mycobacteriaceae > Mycobacterium > Mycobacterium kiyosense. Next base: position 639,444 of record AP025179.1, on the reverse strand, counting down.
AGCAGTCCAGCCTTTCCGACCCAACGCACGACACCGATGTCGGCAGACGCGGTTCAACGGCTCGTCACCAAACATGCTGCCGCAGCGGCCCATACATGCCCATCGATCGCCGCCAAGCGCGTCACTCCGCACACGCTGCGTCACACCGCGGCGATGGCGCTGCTGCATGCCGGCATCGACACCTCCGTCATCGCCCTCTGGCTCGGCCACCAAAGCCCGGTCACAACCCACATCTATCTGCACGCCGACATGACCGTCAAAGAACGCGCCCTGAGCCGCGTCAGCGGACCGAACACCACCCCCGGCCGCTACCGGCCAGCCGATGACCTCATCAACTTCCTCCAACACCTCTGACGACCAGCAGCACGGAGCACGATTATGCCGCGCGAACCGCCCCCGAAACCTCCGTCGACCTGCACGAGAATCGCCACGCCGGCACCGGGATCGGCATAATCACGACCTCGGGATAATTGGAATTATGCCGAGCTCGGCATAACTCCAAGGAGCGTCGTGTCGATCCTCAAATCGTTGTCGGGCTGTTGGTCGACCGCAGCGGATTCCCTTTGGAGATCGGCTGTTTCGAGGGAAACACCGCCGAGACCACCACGCTGACCGGTCGTTACCGCGTCTGCGGCCCGCCATGATCTCGGTGACACGCCGATGGTGACGCCGCTGATGCCGGCATGCTGTCGGCGTCGAACCTGGCCGCGCTGGATGAGAGGCCGCTGGGTTCATCGTCGGATCGCGGATGACCAAAGCGCCCGGCGATCTGGAGTCGCATTTCCATTGGCATGGCGACGTTTTCACTGACGGGCAGATCATCGACACTGTCAGCCCTCGGCACGCCAACAGCACCGTCAACGATGTGACGCACCGCGCTGAGCCAGTCTGGGATCCCGACGAACACACCAACGCCTGGCGGGCGATCTGGTCGTACTCGGCCAAACGGGCACGCCGCGACCAGAAGACCCTCTACGCCCAAGAATCTCGTGCGCGGGCGGTGATCAACGGTGACCGTGTCGCCAAATCCACTCGCTTCGTTAAGACCGCTGCCGGAGACCGCGTGCTCGATGAGGCTGCCCTGGCCCGCGCGCAATCGCTGGTCGGCCTCAAGGGATACGTCACCAACGTCCCCACCACGGTCATGCCCGCGGGAGAAGTGATCGCCCACTACCACGAGTTGTGGCGAGTGGAACGGTCATTTCGCATGTCCAAGAGCGACCTTCGCGCCCGACCGATGTTCCACCGCACCCGCGACGCCATCGAAGCCCACCTCACGATCGTCGTCACCGCCCTGGCCGTGGCCCACAACATCCAGGAACGCACCGGCCTGGCCATCGCCAACGTCATCAAGCAGCTGCGGCCCCTTCGCTCAGCAACCATCGCCATCAACGGGACCACCGAGACATTCCCACCCGAGGTCCCCGAGCCCCAGCGACAAATTCTGGCCAGCCTCAACATCCCCCAACCGGGGCACTAAGCAAAATGTCCTAACTCAGGCGTGAGCTCCCTTGTTGACTTAGTAGAGAAGCTCGACGGAGCCAACGCGACTCGGGGCACTGAGCGTGGCTATCCCGATCTTGAACTCAACGGACCCGCGTTCGCCGGTGGCTTTTACGCGGTCGACATCAAGGTGGCCCGGCGCGCATTACGGCAAACGGGCAACCTCTCGACACGACCCGGAGCCGCATCACGCTCTACACCGGCAACACGTACTTCCGGCACCCCAAGATTTCGTTCCCCGGCACGATGCGCCCGTTCGCCGACTACACGACCCATCTCGATGTCCCGGCATCTACACCTTGAACGAGAACACGCCGGGGCGATCATACGACGAACCAGTTTCCGCCCTGTGAATCAGCTGGAAATGTAATCTCGCCGCTGTTGGGGTGAGATCCCGTGCTACACATCGTCGCCGTAGGGTCCTGATCATCTTGAGGCATCTGGGTTTCGTGTCACCGTCGGGGGGTTCCATAGTTGTCCTGTAAAGTCGACCCCGCGCGCGCAAGCATAATCGCGGTTCAAATTTTGCATTCGGGCGGTAGGAGGCGCGATGGCTGTTGTTGTACCTATTGCTAGTCAGAATTGGCTGATTACTCCTGCGGTCGGCGTTCCCGCGGCCGCCGCCGACAGCGGACAGCGGCCAGGCGATTCGAGCGAGCTATGGCTTGTAGTTCTTACCGGCTTATGCTCCGTGGGCTTTGGCGGAGATGGCGAGACCTTGACGTGGATTTCTGAGACATTGCGAATTGTGCCAGACCTGCATAGTCCATTGTCCTCCGTATTTGGCGGTCCGATCTTGGCCGGACAGACCCTTGCGCTTAACCTAAAGATGTGGGCACCTTTCGCAGCTGTGACCGGCGTAGAGGCCAACAATGGTTTTAAGCTGACTGGATGGAGGCTCACCCCCTTCCTTCCAAATCAAGATCGAAACTTCCAAGGCATCGACGTAGATATCTCGGTGGAACTGCCGTCCATCATTACTGAAGTCGCATACAGCATCACCATGGTCGGACAAATTTCACTCCTTGGGAAACCCGAGCGCGAGTAACGATTCAAGTAGAATGGGGTGCCCATGACCGGGACAAGCTGGACCATCGTGCCGGCTTCGCCGTTACTACCTGCGGATCAAATTGCTAATCAGGAGTGGATACTCACACTGTCGGGTGTGCATGAATTAACCCTTCTGGGAAACGACGGACATCCTCGTCCTGGGTCAAGTTATCCGATAGTCGGGTATCAAGACCTCCAGAGTCCGCTGACGTATGCCTTGGATCTTTACGGAATAGCGTACCCGCCGCCTGAAGTGGCTTTTCCCTTTTTTCAGGTTCATTCGGGTCCGGCGACATTCGTGGTCGTCAACGGTATGGAAACGACGGGGACATACAACGGAGGATTAGCCTGGGATACGTCCCTTAGCAGCGCACCGGATCGTGATGGAAACCTAGTGAGCAATTTATTCGACAGTATCTCCGCATATGTCAACGTCGATGGACTAGGAATGATTAGCCGTCTCGTCTACAATACGACCCTGCGCGGCAGGATTGTGTTCATTTAACCAAAGCTAATCTAATTTAGGTTGGGGAAATGGAAGAGCTATTCCGGTTTGCGGTGCTCCGACCGGTGGAGCCGCTCAGTCCCGAAGGTCACGGCGCTCAGCCTGGGCGAGCGCGAGGTCGCCAAAACTGTCGTACCCGTCGTGCAGCACAATGATCAGGGGAGCGCAGCCTGATGTTCACCGGGCCGCCACCGAAGTTCCACGGAACTCGGGACATCCTCACAATTGTTCGAATCACAGGCTTTCCATTGATGAACCGATGTGTCAATCGGACGTCGGGGCCGTTCGCGTACGCACTGGGATTGGACGCCGACCCCGGCCACGCAGCGAACGAGAACGGCGCGACGGCACCTGGCCGGAATCCAAAGCGTCTCAAACCTGATCCTGTGTTCTCGGATGCTCGTTGGTCTCGCCCGGCCTTCCGCGATGATCAGAGCTGAGTCGCCGCGTAGCCGACGTAGTAGGTCTGAACGCTCCCCCAGGAAATAGGAATGGGTCTGCTGCACGAATAGGTGACATCTTGACCTGCCCTACCCAATGGGTTCCAGTCGCGGTGGCTAACTGACGGCGGTGAGGGTGTCGTTGGTGAAGGATAGTTCGTACTCGATCGGGGTGCGATAGCCGAGTGCTGAGTGGCGGCGTTGACGGTTGTGGAAGATCTCCAGGTAGTCGAAGATCGCGTTGGCCAGCTCGACCCGGGTTTTCCACGTCTGGCGGTCGAGTAGCTCGATCTGCATCGAGGACCAGAAGCTTTCCATCATCGCGTTGTCCAGGCCGTCACCGATCGTCCCGAACGACGGCACCAGCCCGGCAGAACGGATCTTCTCGCCGAAAACCCAAGAGGTGAACTGGGTTCCGTGATCCGCATGCACTATTCCACCGGGAGATGGACGACGATTACGGATGGCCATATCCAATGCGTTGACCACGAGCGTGGCATCAGCCTTCGAATCCATCGACCAGCCCACGATCCTGCGGCTGAACGCGTCGAGAACAGCACAGCAGTACAGCCATCCTTCCCGGGTCCTATGTTGCGTGATGTCGGTGACCCACAACTCATTTGGTGCGAGTCGGTGGAACTTGCGGTTGACCAGATCATCAGCAGTGACCACCCCGCGCAGCCGTTTCACCCGCACTGGACCGGGCAAACCGTAGATGCCGGCGAGGGTCATCAGGACCGACACGGTGCGGGGGCAGACCGTGATCCCCATACCGAGGGTGAGTTCAGCGTGGACGCGGCGATAGCCGTAGGTGCCCCGTGAGGCGACGTGGATCTCGCGGATCAGTCCGGTCAACCATTGCCGGCGCAGTTGGGTGGCTGTGGTCGGTTTTCGCTTGTGTTTGTAGTAGTTCTGGCGTGTCACACCAAGAATGACGCAGCAGCGGTCCGCAGGCGCCCCGGCGCCGACCAGTCGGTCGATCACCGGATAGATCCTTTTGGGCGGGGCTTGTCCTCCCCAAGGAACGCGGCGGCCTGGCGCACGATGGCCAACTCGGTTTCCAGCTCGCGGATCCTTCGCCGCGCTGCTCGCAACTCTGTTGATTCGCTCGTCGGGACACCGGGACGCACCCCGCGGTCGATGTCATCCTGTTTGATCCATTTCGACAACGTCACGGGATGGATGCCGAGGTCGTCCGCGGTCTGCTTCTGCGGCTTTCCGGCGCGCACGAGCGCGATCGCGCGGGCACGGAACTCGGCCGGATACGGGCGTGGCATGACAGTCAACCTTTCGTACAGGCCGTCACTTAGTCACCGAATCTGGAACCCGAAAGGTATGTCAGGTCATCTGAGTTGGCTTGCCCAGCGTGGGCAAGCTGGAAGGATGTCCTTGTGCCCAGGCCTTACCCAATGACCCCGGTGGTAGCGGTAGTGGTGCCAGCAGCGCGAACCCGCTATCACCGGTCAACTTAGGCAGACCCGTTCGGCCGTTTGAGGTCCGGCAGGTCCACTAGCTGGACCTCGTGTTCAAACCGGAGCCGCATGCGCTCTTGATGCGCTGGCTTCCCGCCGGGAATCGGCGGGTGTTGGATGCGGACGAGCATTCCCGGTCGGCTCCCCTCCTCAACGCGGATGACCTTCAGAATCTTCGCGCCGTAGTTGAACCCCGAGGCGGGATCGTGGCACCCAACGAACTTGCCGACGTGCTCCTCTGTGAGGTCGCCAGCCTGGATCGTCGTGATTGGTACCGAGCCAGGCTCCAGGAAACCAAAGCGGCGGGCCTCGTCCTGCGTCTCCTTGATGTAGTCGCTCACCTGCTTTTGCAGCGCGTCAAGGTACGTAGCTTTCGACCGCTCAACATCTTCGGCTGTGTAGGCGTCGAGACCCAGCTCTGCGCGGACCGCATTGGTGAACTCATCGAACGCTTTGCCCGCCTGGTTCATTAGTGGCGGCTTCTTCAGCGGCATCGTCGTCGCTCCGACGAGAGCCATGATGGCCGCGTTCAGCGCGGTCGCTTTTCTGAGCAGCGAGACCGGCGCGACGACGCGGAGGTTGTTGTACGCGGTAGTGAGCTTCTTGGTCTCGTCCATGAGGTCGATCGAATACTCGATCTTGTCGAGAGCCTTCTTGTCCGGCATGCCCTCCATCGTCAGCGCCGCGTCCATTACGGCGTTGAAGATGCTCTTGTTGTCCATCGCCTTCTCAAGGATCGCTGAGCACACCTCGCCGAAGGCCGTCGCCGTCTCGCGGATGATCTTGCGGTTGGACTCCTGGTCTTCCCGCGCCTCCTTGCGCACCTGAGCCTTCTCATCCTGCTCGGCCTTCAACGCCAGCATCTCGCGCTCCTGCGTCGCCTTGCGTGCGTCGCTGGCGCGCACCGACCGGGCCGTGATGAGCGGCGCGATGACTCCGGTGACGACCGCCCCCAGCGGCACACCCCACCAGAAGCCGGGCTGGGTGAGGAAGTCGGACAACGCGCTCACGTCCAGCATTCTCCCAGCGGCTACCGACACAACTCGGCGTGTCAGCGTGCGTGTCTTCCCGTACCCCGGCTGTACCCCCGACCGGACCCGTATTGCGGTCGTACGGACCCGTACCGAGAACGCCCGCAGCCGGACTGCAACCGCAGGTCGAAGCAGGATTCGCGCACACTTTGCAACCCGCCGACCAGCGTTTATCGCTCACCCGTTCGGTCCGAGAAACGGCTTCCCAAGCTGAATACGCGGGTTCGATTCCCGTCATCGGCTCCACGGCTGAGCAGCGACAACGCGCGGTTCGGTCCGTTCGAATCGGCCGGTTTGGGTACCGCGCTGTCAGCGACGTGGACGCTAGGTCACCGACCGCGACAGACGTGGCTTCGCAGCAGTCCACCGCGGGTGCGCCAATGCTCCCGAAACCCCGATTAGCTCCGAGGGACAGTCCGACTTATCGATATAACTCGGACTAACGACAGAGTTGGTCCGAGTTATGGAGACGTCAACGCCACCCAGAAGTGCGTGGCCTAGCCACAGCACCGAGCGACGCCCGTGGACACAAACTCAGACGTGCCGATCTGTTCGCCGAAACCTGCGATGACGGTTGCGGAGGCCCAAGAATCCTCGGCTTCAGATTTCGCGAGTGCCAGCAGGCTGGCGGGCTATAACCTGACCCGGCGCCGATTCTCTTGCAGGTAAGCGGATTTGCTGACAACAAAGCGATTCGCCAGCGGACGCACCAGCCGGATGATCGGCACCAGGATGCCGAAGTCTTTCTTCATGTCGTCGAGTTGTTCGCGCAACCCACGCTGTTGGTATCGCAACAGGCGCTGGCTTTCCTCGGTATCCACCCAGTCGCCGGCGAAGCGGGGCGGGTCGCCGGGCGCGAACGCCTCGGCGGGCAGCGGGCCGATCCCGATCGCGGTCATCAGGGCATTGATGAAGTCGTGGTAGGTCATTCGACACTGCGTTCCGCCCGCGATGTAGAGCGTCTTGCCGACGGTTTCTTCGCATGCCACGGCGCGGGCGAAGGCCGTGCCGGCGTCGGCGGGGTGCAGAAACTCGAACCGCGCGTTGGGACTGGACTCGAACATGATGCTGGGATCCTGCGCCTGCAGATGAATTGGCGACACGGCGGCCAGCCGCAGAATGCTCCACCGCAATCCGGACTGCCGAATTGCTTTCTCGCACAATACTTTATGGCGTCCGTACTCGTCGGTGGGATGTACCGGTGTGTCGACGCGAAGGGGGTGGTTCGCGATCCTGGACGTCGCCGAATATTCCGATCGACGACGCGAAAACCAGTCGTTTGGCGGCGCGCGACTCCGCCATCAGCTCGATCAACCGGCACGTCGCGTCGAGGTTGACCCGCCGGGCGATGTCCGGAATTCGCTCCGAGGCAGGCGGAATGATGGCCGCCAGATGAATTACCGCGTCCACTCCCCCCAAGCGCTGAGCGGACCTCGTCGGGCTCAGTGATATCGCCCCAGATCGCCTGCACCCGGTCGGCGAGACGCGACGCCAGCCGGCGCGCTCTGCGGGACGGCAGGTCGAATGCGACGACGTCGTGCCCTTCGTCCAGCAGCGCACGCACCGTGTACAAACCGACGTTGCCCAGTGCGCCTGTCACCAACACCTTCATATTCCCTGGCCTCCTAGGGTTTCGGCGCCGCCAGCTCCCGCAGTGACGACAGGAACAGTTCGTCCATCCGAGGGCTCAGTTGCGCCAGGGTCGCGGCACTGGCGTGGCTGGCGGATCCGAAGACCCGCTCCAGCGACTCGGCGCGGGTGTCGGCACCGATCGAAAGGCACAGGCAGGCAACACCGTCGAGCCGAAGTTCCGCAAGTGCCTTGTGCGCGTCGGCTTCTGCGTATCGTCCTTCGTACCCGTCGTCGTAGGGATAACCGTCGGACAGCACCAGCAACAGCCGGTTCGGCGTACCGGCCTCGGCCTTGAGGATTTCTCCCGCACCCCGGATGGCCGCACCCAGCCGGGTATAGCCCGACGGCTCGATCTGGTTGAGGCGGGCCCGGCCCATCGCTGCGAAGCGCTGATCGAACGGCTTGATCACCGGCAGCTGCACTGCGTGACGCCCCTGCGAGCGAAAGGCGTACACGGCGACCCGGTCGCCGAGTTCCTCCAACGTGGCGGCCAGGGTGGCGGCCGCTTTGCGTTGGTGTTCGTGCACTGCCAGACCCGCCGGATCGGTGTCGGTGGCCGAACCGGAGGCGTCCAGCAGAATCAGGACGCCGAGATTGCGGGCGAGTTTGCGGCGTTCGAGGTAGACGTGTTCGGGGGGTGAGTAGCCGGAGCGCAGATCGACGAACAGGTCGATCAGAGCTTCGATATCGAGATCGTCGCCGTCGGCGCGGCCACGCAAGACTTTGGGGCCCAACCCGACTCGGGATAGTCGCCGGCGTAACACGTCGTCGCGGTCGACGCCCGCACCGGACACGTCAGCCGCCAACGTGAGCGGAAAATCCAGGACACGACACCAGTCCGGGCGGTACCTGTTCTCGAAGACGTCCCATTCCGGGTACAGCGCCCCACCGACTCCGATTGCGGCGCCGGGCTTCTCATCCTCGGTGAATCGAATGCGCGTCGGCAGGGGCCTCGCCGTCGGCCCGACCGCACGCGCGCGCCGCGTCGCGCGCACTTGCAGGCCGCCGCCGGGTGCGTCGTTACCCGGTGTCCGCGAATTGCCCAGCAGCTTGCGCATATAGTCCGACAGCGCCTGCGACTTGAACAGCGGGTTGTCGAACAGCTTGAGAATCTTGCTCTGTTCCGACGGTGCGTCGTCGGTGTCTTCGGGGGCCTCCGGGACATCGGTGAGGTCGAACTCCAATCGCAGTTCGTGATCACTCGCCCGCACGCCGGGTCCGACGGCCGCCCCCATCAGTTGGGCCGGCTTGATCACCCCAAACCAGCGGGGCGGATCTGGGATTTTGCCGCGACCCCCTGGCTGTTTCGAGCGACTCGGCACTTGTCGAGGTGGTCGGCGGCACGTCCAGCGCCGCTTCGATCGTGACGGCGCAAGCCAACTCGTCCAGCACCCGCCGACCCTCCAGCGCCAGGTAGCGCAGCGCCAATCCCGGCCGCGCCCGCAGGCCCTTGACCCACTGCGGGTCCAGGCTGCCCGCCCCCAGCAGAGCACCCTGCACCAGGACCTCGAGCCGCTGCTCGGACGGCGACGCAGCCGCCGACACGAAAATGACGTGCCCATCCGTATATGCCGGCTGACCCGTTGTCTCAGCGACCTGAATACATCTGCCCGCAAGGTAGGAGGCCAGGAGCCGGAATCGGCCCGCGCCATCCGACGGGGTGTCGCTCACGCCTGCGGTAGCACCGCGTCGACGAGTTCGTCGAGGGCGCGGCCGAGGTCCAGGTCGTCGGTGAGGACCTGCACCACCGCCGAGCGCACGGCGCTCCGCAGACTGAGCCCTTCCGCAACGAGACCGCCGGCCAGGATGAGCATCCGCGTCGAGGACACCTCACGTAGCGGCGAGTTGTCCAGGCCCCGGATGGCGGTGCCGAGCCTTACCAGAGCGCGTGCGGTGCCCATCTCGATTCCCGCCTCGTGGGCCACCACTTCGGTCTCCACCTCGGCCGGTGGGAAGTCCAGCTCGATAGCGATAAATCGTTGGCGGGTCGATTCTTTGATGTTCTTCAACACGCTCTGATAGCCCGGATTGTAGGAGATGACCAGCTGGAACCCCGGCGCGGCGGTCAGTGTCGTGCCCAGCCGGTCGACCGGCAACTCGCGGCGATGGTCGGCGAGCGGGTGGATTACCACCGTGGTGTCCTGGCGGGCTTCCACGATCTCGTCGAGATAGCAGATGGCACCACTGCGTACTGCCCGGGTCAAAGGGCCGTCCACCCAGACGGTTTCACCGCCTTTGAGCAGGAATCGGCCCACCAGGTCGGCCGATGTCATGTCTTCGTGGCCGGCGACCGTGATCAGCTCTCGGCCCAGCTGGTGGGCCATCGCCTCGACGAAGCGGGTCTTGCCGCATCCGGTGGGGCCCTTCAGCAGCACCGGCAAGCCACGCCGCGCCGCCGCCTGAAAGACCTCGACTTCGTCGGCAACCGCACGGTAGAACGGTGCGTCCGACAGCGAGCGGACCGCAGCGGAGAGGTTGTTCGGCAAGCTACTTACCCCGTTCGACCGGAATGGATTTCGGGAGCTGAACACCGTTGGGCAGCACCAGCTGACCGTCCTTGTTGATGTAGCCGGAGTTTCGTAGTGGCATCGGCAGGGCGGGATCCGGGCAGGGCCGGTCGGTGTCTGCACCGCAGATACCCATCAAGAAGTACGAGCGCTTCAAAACGTCTTGGGGCCAAGGGTCTTGGTGCATGGCGAACCATTGCGCGGGAATGTTGTAGAGCACGAAGAAGAACGCGCTACAGGCGGCGAAGATGGCCAGGAACCGGGTGAACTGCTGAGTCGCCTGGCCGCCGCGGACGTTGTCCAGTCCCCGTTCCACGAACGTGCGCCCGCGGTCGTCGGTGAAGTAGCGCAGGCAGCACAGCCCGGCCTGCACGCCACCCCACATCAGGCCCTCGTAGATCGGCCACTGGTAGTAGGTGCCTGCGTTGATCGAAAGCGCTTGAATGGCACCGGGATAGGTGAACAGGCCCATCGGCATCAGGAACAGGCCCTCGATGACGAGATCGAAGAAGAACGTCCACACCATCACCACGCCGATCAAGCCGATCGTGTTGATGTTGGGCCAGCGCTGTTTGGCTTTGCGCATGATCCAGCAGCCGAGCATCGTGCACAACAGCACGAACGAGTATCCCGGCGCGTTCATCAGGAACGGTTCGGCCATCATCGCGCCCGGTTTCCCGAACGACACCCAGCCCGGGATGTCCTGCACCCAGGATCCGCGGTTCCACATCCACGTGTTGTAGGTGCTCCAGGTATTGAAGTAGTTCAACAGCGGGTCTTGGAAGAACAACAGCCCGCACGAGGCGAAAAGCATGCCGTCCAACGTGATTCGGCGTTCCCGGCGCCAGGGCCGGACGATGAAGTAGTAGATGGCCAGCGGATAGCCGACGACGATGACGCCGGTCCAGGTCACCAGGATCACCTTCATGAAGGTGGGCGGTTCGGACGCCCCGGCGGGGACCCGCTCGAAATTGGGGCCGGTGATCCAGCGGATCCACACATACAGCTGAAAGGCCAGGATGGCGCCACCGACCGCGGCCCAGATGCGCACCGGCGGGATTTTCGGCCGTGGCCCTACGGCCAGTGCCGCCGCGCTGCCAAGTTTCTCGGTGACTGCGAGTTTCTTCTTCTGAGACAGATCGCTCATGCCATCCGCTCCCCTCACGAACTCGTGGCCGGCACCCCCTGTGGTGTCCACCCGTCCGAAAAGATACCAGTCAGTCACTAGCTGACCAATAGGTCATTTTCTGACTGTGGCAAGATCCTGGCATGGTCGAGGCTTGGACCCGAGAGCGACGGCTGGAGCGCACCCGCTCGTTGCTGCTCGATGCCGCCGAGGCGGTCTTCGCCGAAAAAGGCTTCATCGCGGCCACCATCGACGACATCGCCAAGGCCGCTGGCTACTCCAAAGGCGCTGTCTACAAGTACTTCTCGACCAAGGAAGACCTTTTTCTGGCGACCAGCGACCGATACTGGCGGCGCTATTTCGACAACTTCGCCCAAGTGATGTCCGCCGCGGAAAAGATCGGCCCGCAGGAACTCGACGAGATCGCCGACCGCTGGCAGCAGCTGAGTCGCGAGCGCGGCGCCGAGCACGCCGCCCTGGGTCTGGAATTCAGCCTCTACCTGTTGCGCAATCCCGACGCGCAGGCTCGGGTGGAGGCTAAGCGGGCACAGGTGGTCGAGTCGCTCGCGAAGTTCATCGTGCTGGGGATCGACCGGCTCGGCGGGACGCTGCTGATCCCTGCGCAGACATTCGCGCACATCCTCATCGCGACCACCGACGCCATCGAAATGAGCAGCCAACTCAACCACGTCGACATGTATCGCCCCACGGTCGCGATGTACGTGTCGATGATCAAGATGCCCTAGAACCACCCACAAACGAGGCACGCAAGGCCGGGACCGTTCACCGACACACCCGTGCTGCGGTGCGAAGTGCCGCGCAGATCGCCCTACCAAATTTGTCGCAAAAGGCCAATGATTAGCGCATGAGTGATGCACGCCACATCGGGGTGGATGTAGACGTCGTGGTCGTCGGCGCAGGATTCGCGGGCCTCTACAGCGCCTATCGCCTGCGGCAAGCCGGTCATTCGATGCGGATCTTCGAAGCCGGCGACGACATCGGCGGCACGTGGTACTGGAACCGCTATCCGGGCGCCCGCGTCGACATCCCCAGCGTCGACTACATGTTCAGCTTCGACCCGGACTGGGCGCGGGACTGGCAATGGTCGGAAAAATACGCCACCCAGCCCGAGATCCTGCGGTACCTGAACCATGTCGCCGACAAGCACGACCTTCGCCGCGACATGCAGTTCAACACCCGAGTTACGCAGGCGCACTGGGACGACGACTCCGGCACCTACCGCGTCCGCACCGACCGGGGCGAGGACATCAGCTGCCGGTACCTCGTCGTGGCGACCGGCTGCCTCTCGGTGCCCAAGGAACTCGACATCGACGGCGTCGAGAACTTCACCGGCGAGGTGTATTTCACCAGCCGGTGGCCGCACCAGCCCGTCGACTTCACCGGCAAGCGCGTCGGAGTGGTCGGCACCGGGTCCTCCGGCATCCAGTCCATCCCCCTGATCGCCGCGCAGGCCGCCCAGCTGACCGTCTTCCAGCGCACACCCTGCTTTTCGATCCCCGCCCACAACGGGCCTGTCGACCCCGAAAAGCTCGCCCAGCTGGCCGACGAGGCCGCCTACCGGCAGGCGGCCAGATACTCCTTCGGCGGGGTGCCGCTGGAACGCACCATCACGCCGTCTATCGCGGTGCCCGCCGAGGAGCGCCAAGAGCGCTACGAACGCGCCTGGCAGCGCGGCGAACTGCTGGAGGTGCTCAACCTGTACAGCGACAGCATGAGCAATCCGGAAGCCAACAACGAGTTCGCCGAGTTCATCCGAGCCAAGATCCGCGGCATCGTGCACGATCCGCAGACAGCGGAAGCACTGTGCCCCAACAGTTATCCGGTCGGCGCCAAGCGGCTGTGCCTGGACACCGGCTACTACGACACGTTCAATCTGCCGCACGTGCAGCTGGTCGACCTGCGGGAAGACCCCTTGGTGGGCGTCACCGAATCCGGAATCGACACGGCTACGAGGTCTTTCGACTTCGAGGCGATCGTGTTCGCCACCGGGTTCGACGCCATCACCGGCGCCGTGGCGAAGATCGACATCGTCGGACGCGACGGAATCGCGCTGAAAGACAAGTGGGCACAGGGCCCCACCACCTATCTGGGCCTGACCACCGAGGGTTTCCCCAACATGTTCCTCATCGCCGGACCCAACAGCCCGTCGGTGCTGTCGAACATGGCGGTCTCGATCGAGCAGCACGTCGACTTCGTCGCCGACGCCCTGACGTACCTTCGCGACCATGGCTTCGACCGGATCGAACCCACCCCGCTCGCCGAGGCCGGCTGGATGCAGCATTCTGACGACGCCGCAGCGATAACGCTTTTCCCGCAAGCGAACTCGTGGTACGTCGGCGCCAACGTGCCCGGCAAGCCGCGGACGTTCATGGCCTACGCCGCCGGCGTCGACTTCTACCGGGTGGCCTGTGATGAGGTGGTGGCCCGGGACTATCTGGGCTTCCGGCTGTCCGGTCGCGACGGTGCGCAGTGCAACGACGGCGTGGTGCGCCGGCTGCAGCCCGATGTCCAGATGGTGCTCGACCAGATGGCGCTGCTGGGCATGCCTCCGCTCGAGTCGATGCCCGCCGAACAGACGCGGGCAGTCATGGACGAGTTGAACCAGGCGCGCCCGCCCGGCCCGCAGGTGGGTGAGATCGTCGACGGCACCCTACCCGGCGCCGGCGGCATCCTGGCTTACCGCCTGTACCGGCCGGCCAGCCCGGGGCCGCATCCCGTCGTTGTCTACTTCCACGGCGGCGGTTGGGTGCTGGGCGACGCGACCTCCGACGATCCGCTGTGCCGGGATCTGTGCGTGCGCAGCGACGCGCTGGTGGTCTCGGTCGACTACCGGCACGCCCCGGAGCATCGTTTCCCCGCCGCGTTCGAGGACGGCTGGGCGGCGACGCGGTGGGTGGCCGACCACGCCGCGGAACTCGGCGGCATCCCGGGTCAGCTGGCCGTGTGCGGATGGAGCGCCGGCGGTGGGATCGCGGCCGCGGTCTGCCAACTCGCCCGGGATGCCGGCGGCCCGAGCATCGTCGGACAGGCATTGCTCACTCCCGTCACCGACACCGACCAGACCCGCGGCTCCTATATCGAGAACGGTGAGGGATACGTTCTCACCGCTGGGCTGATGAAGTGGTTCTTGGACTACTACGCCGAACCCGAGGTCCGGGACGACCCGCGGATCGCGCCGCTGCGCGCCGCGGACCTGTCCGGCCTGCCGCCGGCGATCGTGGTGGTCGCAGAATTCGACCCGCTGCGCGACGAGGGCATCGCCTACGCCGAAGCCCTTGCCGCGGCTGGGGTTTCCACACAGCTGATTCAGGCGCGCGGGCACACCCACCTGTCGTTGACGATGGTCGACGTGGTGGTCTCCGGAGCGCCGATACGCGCTGCGCTGGCCGCCGCGCTGCACGGGTTCTTCCCGGCCCACGTCGCCGAATCCGCGTAGCCGGCGGATCCGTGGCCGTTGCGTCGCAGCAACGGCCGGCGCTCACCTGTTGCGCACACACTCGTAGCTGAGCTGTACCGCGGGCCCGAGCCCGGGCGGTCAGTGGTTGGCGAAGTCCGGGCACAGGTTGGTCGTCGCGGCGCTGACGAACAGGGTGCCCTGGTTGAAGCCGTACTGCTTTTCGACTTTGCTCATCTCGTCGAGCACGGAGGCCCCGCCGCGCAGGTCGCTGCACGCCTGGTTGCCCGCGGCGACCGTCTGGGCCGGCGTCTTGCCTGGCAGGTGCACGTTGTTGGTCTGCAGCTCGTCCAGGAAACTGTTGGGGTCCGCCGAAGCGGCCGGGGCCGACACGACGGCGGCGGTAGCCAGGGCGGCCAGCCCGGGCGCGGCGATTCGCAGCAGCGATTTCATGGACGGTTCCTTTCACGAGACATTCCACTGAGCTTGACTCGCACCCCGACTGCGTTCAGCTAGGACGATCTTTGCGCATTTTCGCTGGTTTGAGTAGCGCAATCGTCAATCTGGCTAACAAGTGAACCGAGTCGTGGAATCCCAGGAGCCGGCATCGAGTTTGAGCGGAACCGCAGTGCCACTCGATGTCCCGTGTGCGGTGCCGTCGTTGCTGACCGTTCCGGTGAAGTGCACGTAGGCCTTGGTGCCGGCAAAGGTGACGACGAAGTCGACGGTGCGGCCCTCGATGCCCCCGGTGATACTGCCCGGCGAGGTTTGTTCCGCGGTGCTCACCACCGCCGTCGGACCCAGCGCCGCCCCGTTGGCGTCGACTGTGACGTCGTAGCCGGTGGACTGGTGCATTTGCAGTTGCGGGCCCGCGACTGTGCAGTTCCCCGCGGCGTGCGCCGCGGATGCGGCCAGGGTCGCACCCCACGCCAGCACCGGAACCATCAGGGCGACCTTCTTGCGGCACCGTGTCATGGCACTCCTTTCCCAGACCTCATGCCCCGTCGCACACCCCGGAATCCCGAATCGTGTTGCCGTATACGCTGCCCCGCGCGATGGGGGCGTTGATCACCCCGGACACCATCTGCTGTTTCATCTTGTCGCTGATCTGAGTTAGCTGATACCAGAGGTGGTAGAACGAGTCGCCGTTGTACAGCGGCGAATACTGGCTCTGGTCCGGGTAATTGACGATGTACAGGGTGTGGGCGCGCGGATCCAGGAACGCCGCCGACTGGTCGAGGTTGGCGATCACCACGTCACCGGCGGACTGCACGCCGGGTGCCGACCACACGTCGTGCTGGTCGCCGAGGAAGTGCTGGAACCCGACCACCTGATCCATCAACTGACCGTACTGGGCGTTGAACCACTGGCAGGACTCCTGCTCGGCGGTCACCTGCTCGGGGGTCACTCGGCTCTGCCACAGGTTGTACGGGAAGACGGTGTAGTTGGGCTGCCAGTCCGACGGGTGCGGCACGAACACCGGGAGCGCCTGATAATCGGCGCCGGCCGGACCGGCCAGGCACACCGCGACGACAATTCCCCCCAGTGCGGCGCCCACCCCGCGAACACCACTTCTCGGCATCGAGAACATTTGCCGATTATCGACGGGGCGGCACCGGATGGCTAGATCATGCCGGCTGATCGGGCCGCCGCGCATGGTAGATCGAGAAGGACCCGGTCACCGTGGGAATCACCGCCTGTTCGGCGACGTCGACGAAGCCCGCCTGTGCGATCAGTTCCGGCAGGATGCCGTCGGCGTTGGGTTGGGTGTCGGCCTTGCCGTCGACATGTTGCACGAACCGGAATCCGAACCGCATCAGGGCGCTGCGCTGCAGTCCGTAGTCGGCGATCACCAGGTCACCGCCGGGCCGCAACACCGCGAACATGCTGGCGATGATCGCCTCCTTCATGGGCACCGGGCATTGGTGCGACACCAGGCTGGACACCGCTTTGTCGGCGCTGCCGGGGCCGACGAGTTCGGCCGCCTTGTCGCCCATGCCCTGCAGGAATTCCACCTCGACGCCGGCTTTGCGCACCTTCTCGCGGGCCATGGCGAGCACTTCGGGGTCGGGGTCCACTCCGATCACCCGCGCACCGGGCTGATGCCGCTTCAACAAGATCGCCAATGACCCTGTGCCACAACCGATATCGATGACGATGTGACCGGGCTTGAGGGCGAGGTGCCGGATGGCGGCCGAACGCCACCGCTGCTCGCGGGTCAGCAGTGCGACGACCGTGTCGTAGTACTTGGTGTACTTCGGATTACCCGCGGCCGGAGTGAACGACGGTGTGGACATGACTACCAGTCGTACCATCGCACCACCATGACTTTCTCTGCACGAATGGCCATATCGTTGTCCTCAGCGGACAGCACGGCGCTCGTCGACATGCGCCCGAGTGGTCGCCCGGCCGCGGGCGCGTTCGTCTACGTAGGACGACCGATCACGTTCACACGGCACGCCCACGACCTGCACCAGTTGGAGTACGTCGTGGCGGGCATGCTCGAGGTCGAGACCGACGCAGGCACCTACCTCATGTCCGACCGGCAGGCCGCGTGGATCCCCGCCGGCCTCGGGCACGTCAGCACCATCGACACCGAGGTGCGCTCGGTGTCGATATTCCTGCACCCGACGCTGATGCACCCCGTCCGTCCGGCCGCCGGAATCGTGGCGGTGTCGCCGCTGCTCCGGCAGATGATCCTCTACGCCTGCCGCTGGCCCATCGACCGCGAGTCGTCGGACGCCCTCGCCGATGCATACTTCCACTGCTTCGCCGAACTTCTCACCGAACTGCTGGAAACGCGCAGCCCGTTCAGCCTGCCCACCACCGCGCACCCGCAACTTGGCGCGGCACTCAGACACACGCGTAATGCGTTGTCCGACATCACCATCGAGGAGGCGGCCCGGCAGGCCGGCATGTCCCCCCGCTCGTTGCGCCGGTTGTGCAGCCGCGAGCTGGGCATGACCTGGCGCGACTACACCCGGCAAGCACGCCTGATGCGAGCCGCCGCGCTGCTCGCCGATCCCGAGTTGAGCGTGCTGCAGGTCGCAACCCGGGTCGGGTTCGACAGCGCCAGCTCGTTCACCCGCGCCTTCCGGGGCGCCTGGGGCCGGCCGCCGTCGGCGTACCGTCGGCACGGAAGCGAGTTCCCTTGCGGCTCAACGCTCAACGCAGCGGCCGAAACACCGGTAGCACCCGATACTTCGACATAAAGGTGGCCTCGGTGTACTCCTCGCCCACCTCCCCGTCGTGGGCTATGACGGTGGGACCGTCCACCGCGGTGAAGCTGAACTCCGGCACCTGCATCTCGTGGTAGAGCGGGCTGCGCAGCAGCCGCCCGAATGCCAGCGCGGCGATGATCCTGGTTCGCGCCAGCCGACGGCCCGTTTCCAGGATCCGCACGTCGATCAGGCCGTCGTCCATCCGGGTGCGCCGAGCCGGCGCGAATCCCGTTGGCAGATAAAGGGAATTGCCCACGAAGAACAACGACGTCTGCAGCGTCTTGTTGTCGTAGCGGATGCGGACCGGCCGCTCGTTGCGCAGCGTGCGCAGCATCGCGTAGAACCCGGCCAGCGGCTTGCCGATGCGCTTCTCCAGCTTCTCCCGGCGCCGCACGAACGCCGGGTACGCACCGATGCTCGCGGTGTTGACCACCATCTGACTGTCGTTGAGGCACAACAGGTCCACGCACGCCACACTGCCGCGCCGGATCGCCTGCACCGTCTTGGCCACGGTGTCGCAACCGAGGTCCTTGGCGAAGTGGTTGAACGTGCCGGCGGGAAAGACGGCCAGCGGCAGGCCCGCCTCGACGGCGACCGCGGCCGCCGCGGACACGGTGCCGTCGCCGCCGCCGACCCCGAGTACTTCGGCGCGCTCCGCGGCCCGGCGCAGCACCTCGGTCGCGTCGTCACTGGCCTGCAATTCCACGATCTCGGCCGCCGGCAACTCGGCCCGCACCTGCTCGATGACCCGGGCCCCGGTGCCGCTGCCCGACGCCGGGTTCACCACCAGGACCACACCCGAACCGTCGGGCCGCTGCGGCGTATCCACCCGAAGCGGTTCGGTTTTGGGCAGCGAGGTCTCCACGATCGGCGGCACCAAGCGGCCACCCAGCACGGCGATGCCGGCGCCGATGCTGAACCCGGCCAACACGTCGCCCGGATAGTGCGCACCGGTTGCCACCCGCGATATCCCGACCAGAGCGGCCAGCAGCGACAGCCCGAACCCCAGTGGCGGGTTCTCCAGCCCCACCCCGATCGCGAACGCGGCGGCGCTGGCCGAGTGCCCGGACGGCAGCGAGTTGGAGGTGGGCCGGCGGCGGGCCCGCCGGACCAGCGGCACCGAGTCGTAGAGCGGACGCTGGCGAGTGCGGATCCGCTTGGCGACCTGATTGGCGAACAAGCTGGTGACGCCGAGCGACAGCACACCGCGGACGGCGCCCCGCTGCGCGGAGTGCTTACCCGACGCCAGCAGCACCGCGGCGATGCCGAACCACAGCTTGGAGTGGTCGGCCGCCCGGGTCAACGGGGGCATCACCTTGTCGAGCAGCGGGGTGGGCGACTCGGCGACCACCTCGAACAACTCGCGGTCGAGGGCACCCAGCCCGCGGGTGATCTGTCTGATGCTGCGCAGTGGTCGCACGGGCCGCCGGTTCATCAGCCCAACCTTAACCGGCGGCCCGCGGCGGTCAGCGCAGCCGGATCGGGTCGTCGGGATGGGGGCTCAGCGGCGTCGTTTCGATCGTCATCCAGCCCGACAGAGGTAGCGATTCGAGGATGGCCATCAGCTCGCCGGGGTCGCGCGCCCGCCACAGACCGAGCGTCCGGGGACCGTCCGGCCCCACGGGAAGGGCCCACTGCCGCACCAGATGTCCCCGCTCGGCCAGCTCGCGCGCCCGGCCGGGCGCCCGGGCGTACTCGTGCTCCACGGCGGATGCCGGGGTGTCCGAGGGCACCGTGACCGTCGTCGTGACCAGAAATTCCGGGCCCTTGCCCGGCCGTCCGACCACGCCCGTAACGGCCGGATCGTCGGGCTGGACGCCCAGCGCGGTGATCTCGTCGGTCCCCCAGATCCGCAGCGGCATCGCGGACAGCAACCGCTCGAGCTGATCCTCACCCTCGGCGCAGCACAACGCGATCGTGCGCCATTGACCGGGTGGGCGCCACAACCGCAGCAGATGTCCGTCCGTCGCGAGCCGGTGTGCGGTCGCGGCCTGGCGCGCCCGCAACTCGGCGACCTGCTGCGGGGCGGTGCCGTCGGGCACGTGGACCGTCGTCGTGACCAGAAACTCCGTCATGGCCTCGTGGGGCACGAGACGACTGTATGCCGATTCACGGCGGATCGGCTTTGCGGCGCAACGTCCAGGCCGGCACCCAGTGGGTGACGGACTTCCGCCTGGCCCCGAACTCCACCGGATAGGTCACCAGCCCCCACCAGTCGCCCTGCTCGCAGATGCCCCAGCAGCTCAGTGTGCCCTCGACCACCTTGTGCAGCTGCAGTCCGTTGGGGTGGTAGCGGCCCGAGCGGTGTGGCTCACGCGGGAACAGCACCGTCAGGTCGACCAGAACCGGGACCGGCGGACGAACCACGCGGAACGGGCCGCGTAGCGGTTGTCCGTTGTAACCGATCGACGCCAGCCGTCCCATTGATCGATCATATGTTCGAGCATGACTGATGCCCAGGGTTTCGGCGCGGCCGCCGCGGGCTATTCAGCACTGCAAGATCAGGGAGGGGAGATCAGCGATGAGAACCGTTGTCGCCGCCGGCATACTCTTGGCAGCCGGCGGGTTGATGACCACCGCGGTCGGCCTGGCCAACGCCGACGAAGTGCAGGTGGAAGGCAGTTATGCGACGCAGGCGGCCTGCCAGGTGGACGGACCGCACGTCGAGATCACGCACAACGACGGCGCCTACACCCACTTCGACTGCCGTCAGGGTTCCGACGGTCTGTGGTATCTGTACCTGACGAACTAGAAGACGTACCTGACGAACTAGAAGACGCGCACCCAGTCGACCAGCATGTCCATCGGGTAACTGCCGGCGGCCGGGTCACCGCCGCCGGACCCGCCGACCGCCAGGTTCAGGACCGGGAAGACGGTGTAGTCGGGGTCGTTGAACGGCCACTCCCGGATCGGCTCGTCCAGGTTCTCGATCCCGGTCGCCGGCACCGAGAAGTACGGGGCTGCGCCGTCGGCGTAGTCGACCCAGAAGTACATCCCGGTGACGTCCCAGCGGACCCGCCAGTTGTGCCAGTTACCGTCCACGCCGATCGGGTGGGTCTCGAACGCGGTGCCGTCCGGGTTGGCGTGCACCGTGGTGCCCGACGGCCAGGTGCCGTTGCCGTACCACTCGATGAGGTCGATTTCGCCACTGCGGCCGGGGTCGTCGTTGGACAGCCACCACGCGGGCCACATGCCGGGGCCGAGGCAGTTGAACTTGATCCGGGCTTCCCAGGTGGTCCCGACACCGCCACGCCACAGGCCGTGTACCAGACCGCCGAAGGTGCCGCTGTGATCCCGGGTGGCGCGCAGCACCAGGTTTGAGTTGCCGTCCAGGAAGACGTTCTGGCGGCTGTCCCGGTACTGGCCCCAGAACTGCGGTTGGTCGAAGTCGACCGGATTGCGGATCGGTGTCCGGAAATTGGAGATCGCCCACTTCGACGGATCGGGCGCCGAGCCGGCCGGCCCGTCGAACTCGTCATGCCATAGGAACGACCCCGCGGCGCCCGCGGCCGGGGCGGCCGGCACTGGGGCTGGGCCGGAAGGCGCGGCCGGTCGGGACGGGCTGGCCCCCGCCAGCGGCGCCGGGATCGCGGCTGCCAGTGCGCCGAAACCCGCCATCATGATCATTTGGCGACGGTCCATCTGTGGCATGGCAAGGGACGATATCAGCCCAATTGGCGCGCCGCGGACTATAGGCCGTGCGTCGCGATGTAGCAGCAGGTCAGGCCAGCCGGGTAGTTACTGACCTGTGCCGGAACGCACCTCAGCCGGCATCGCTGAGCTTGACCAGCGTCTTGCCGATGTTCGCGCCGGTGAACAGTCCGTTGAGGGCATCGACGCACGACTCGATCCCGTCGTAGATGGTCTGGCGGTGTTTGAGCCTCCCCTCGCTCTCCCACTGGCGCAGGTTGGCGAACGCCTCGTCGAAACGGCCCCATTGGTCGAGCGCGTTGAATCCCTGCATGAGTGCGGTTTTGGAGAGCAGGTTGACGTAGTTGGCCGGTCCCGGGTGCTCGCCGGTCAGGTAGCTGGAGATCACGCCGCACAGCACCACCCGGGCCTTCTGGGCCAGCCGGCCGAGCACCGCGTCCAGGATCGGTCCGCCCACGTTGTCGAAGTAGACGTCGACGCGGCGCGGGCAATGTTCCTTGAGCGCGGCCACCAGGTCGTCGTTCTTGTAGTCGATGCACGCGTCGAATCCGAAGTCCTCCACCACAGCCCGGCACTTCTGCGGCCCACCGGCGATGCCGACCACCCGCGCCCCGGCGATCTTGGCGATCTGCCCGGCCACCGATCCGGTGGCGCCCGCCGCGGCCGAGACCACCACCGTCTCCCCGGCCTGCGGCCGGCCGATGTCGGTCATCCCGAAGTAGGCGGTGGCACCCGTCGGGCCGTACACCGACATGATCGCCAGTTGGTCGTCCTCGCCCGGAATGGGTGTGCTGAACAAGTCGTCCCGGATGATGACGTATTCCTGGAACCCGGTGAGCGTGGTGACGATGTCCCCGACAGCGTAAGCGTCGCAATGGGATTCGACGACCTGACCGATCCCGGCGGCTCGGATCACCTCACCTATCTGCACCGGCGGCAGGTAGCTGGGCTGGTCATCGAGCCAGGTCCGCACAGCCGCGTCCAGACCCACGTAGGTGGTGCGCAGCAACGCTTCCCCGGCCGCGGGCCGCGGTGCCGGCCGGGTGACCAACTCGGTGTCGTCGGGCTGCACGAGCCCAGTAGGGCGGCGGCGCAACAGGATTTGGCGATTCGGCAGTTCGGGCACCAGGCGAGCCTATTCGCCCGGGTGACGTCTGTGGGAGCAACTCTGCGTAGAACCCGCAGGATGACCCGGAAGCGCGCAGCCGGCCGCAATGACGCTATTCGGGGGTGTCGGCTGAATCGTCCGTCACGTCGTCGAGCACGCTGACCGCGATCCCGTACGGCAGAAAACGCACCTTGCGTTTGGGGTCGGTGTTGTTCTTGTTGGCCCGCAGCGCATCGAGTTCGGTGGCGTAGACCTGCTCGACGCGGGCACCGCCGTCGGCGTCGACGGTGTAGATGGCCCTCACGCCGTCACCGGCCTCGCCGGTGGTTTCGGGCTCCGGACGAGGTCGCCGGGTGAGGTCCTCGAAGATGGCCGACCAGCCCGGCCGCGCGCCCGGCGCGCCGACGAACCGGCCGATCCGTTCGAACGCGTCACGCAGGCCCTCGGTGCCTTCCCTGATCACCCGGTCGAAATCGTCGGGGTCGAAGCCGAACCCGCCACCTGAAGATCCACTGCCGCTCACGCGACCTCCTAGCAACTCAAAAAGCGTTACTGCCAGTGTGCGCTCGACCGGGTGGATCCGCCACGAAGTGCCCTCACTGACCCGGCGCGGGCGGTGGGGCTGTGCCGGCGGCGCGGGCGGGTTGATCGGAATCGGGATCGACACGAACGGCAAGTGCAGGTACATCGTCATGGGCGGGGCTGCCGGAGCGGGCGCCGGCGCGGGCGGAGCCGGTGCGGCGGGCGGTGCCGACGGCTGCGGCGCGGCCGCCGGCGCGGGTGTCTGCACGGGCGCGGGCGCCTGCCGGGTGGGTTGCCTGCGGGGGCCAGGTTCGCCGGCGCCTGGGCCGGTTTGGTCACCGTCTGCGGCGGTTGCTGCGCTACCACCGGCGGGGACGGCGCGGCCGGCTGGGCGGCCGGGGTCGGGGCGCGGCGATCGGGGTCGGCGGCGGGGCCGCCGGGGCCGCCGGCGCGGCTTCCGGCACCGAATTCGGGGCGGGCCCAACACCTGGGCCGGCAACTCGGTGGCAGGCGCCTGAACCGCCGGCGTCTGAACGAATTCCGGGTGGTTCGGCTGTTGCGCCGCGGTCGGTCGGACATCTCCGGCCAGCGACACCACCAGCATTCCGCCCACCACGGCGGCGATCCCGGCCGCGGCGCCGGTCAGCAACACCACCGGCCGACGCCTGCTTGCGCCGGGCGTCATGGCTGTGGTGTACGCGTCGTCGTCCACGGCGCTGTAGGCCAGCGCGTTTTCGGCCACCCCGGCTGCCGCACAGACGTCCAGGTAGCTCGGCGTCAGCGCGTGCGGGTTCACCTCTCCGGTGCCCGGGTCCAGGGCATATGCCAGCGCCGCGGTCGACGCCGCGAACAGGGGCGCATTCGCCGAGGCCAGCGCCGCACCCCGAGCCAACGCCAGTTCCGGCTCCTCGGCCACGCTGACCACCAACGACGTCGCGGCCGCGAGGGCCGGCTTGAGGCCGACGATGTCCACCCCGCATCCCACCAGAAACACGCCGTCGGCACGCGATGCCGGCGCGTCGAGCCCGGCGATCATCGTCACCAGCTCCGCAGCCGGCGAGCTCGAACGCAGCGCCCGCCGATGCAAGTCGACGATGGATCCGTCCGCGACGTCGACCACCGCCAACGTCGCGCTCTCGGCCTCCACGAACAGCATTGCCAGGTGCGCGTAATGGAGCGCCGATCCGACGGTCTGCGCCAGCGCGGCGGCGGCCAGCAGCGGCGAGACGAGCATGACGTTGCCGACCTCGCGGGCCGCCAGTTCGGCACGCAGCGCGCCGACTTGACCGGGGTCGGTCCAGGTCACCCCCGTCGAGGTGAGCCGGTAGCCACTTTCGGCGGCGCCCTCCTGGGTGCCGATCAGCGCGGCGACCGCCTGCGTTGCCACGGCACCGCCTGCACCCGAGGAGCCGGACGACAGTTCGATGCTGTCGTCCTCGACCGTCACGCCGTCGGCGTTCGCTCCCTCGATCAGCACCATGCGGACCGCTGCGGGCTCCATCGATATCCCGAGCACGATGTCCATAACCCCTCCAACCCCAGTCCGAGCTATTGACGGGGTCTAGGCGGTCCGTCGTGGCATGCCCAGTGCCGCGCGGTCCACCGTCGACGGTTCAGCTGGCGTTATCTAGTTTGCCAGCTCAAACCCTACTCGCGCACGACGGGCGGAACGGCAGATTCATATGCAGCTCGAACGGAACGGCTACCGCCGGCGGACCAGACTGCAGATCACGGACTGCCGACGCCGGCGAACGGGTTCTGCGGACCCTCCTGGGGCCACTGATTCTGCGGGTACTGGTTCTGCGGGTATTGATTCTGTGGGTACTGGTTGACCGGGCCCTGATTCGCCGGAGCCTGATTCGCCGGCACCTGGATCGGGATCGGGACCGGGATCAACGGCACATGCAACCACTGGGTGGTCATCCGCACCGGTGACGGCTCCGAGGTGGTCGGCGCCTCCGCAGCGCTCGGCGACTCCGTCGGGGTGGGCGACTCAACCGGCGGCGGGGTGGTCACCGGTGTCGTGGCGACCGGCGGCCGGGTCGTGGTCACCGGTGGCGCGGGTCGCGTGGTCGTCATCTGCTGGGTCGGGGCGGCGGTGGCGGCGGGGTGGCTGCGGCGTCTCCACTCTGGTCGGCGCCGCAGCACTGGGCACCTCGGTCGGCGGCGGCAGCGGGCTCGGTTCGATCGGGCTGGGGGCACGGCGGTGGGTGGCGCGCCGGTGGGCAGCACGGCGGCGGGCAACGACGTCGGCGGCGCCACACTGGGCGCGGTCGGGGCCTTGGTGGGGGTGTGCCGCTGCTCGATGGCGGTCAGCGTGATCGCCACGCCTCCGATCGCGGTCATGGCCACCGTGGCGCACAGCCCGATCAGCACCTGCGAAACCCGGAAGCGTCGCCACGGCGGCTCCTTGGGCGGGTCGATCAGGTTTAGCCGCATCGAGAAGCAGGCGCCGTCTTCGTGGTAGGGATCGGCCTCGAAGCGTGTCGGGATCTCCGGGAATTCGGTTTGCGACCAGGCCAACTCGCGATCGGTGAGCGCATCGTGGTCGATCACCAGCAGATCGCCCCCCGGCGGGTCCAGCACGTCGATGCCGGCGGCCGTGCGGGCCATCAGACCGATCGAAGCCCGGGTCCGCAGGTCGAGCAGCTCACCGCGAGCGGCCAGCAGCAACGCACCCTGCGCCGCGGCGCACACCGGCTGCGTTGCGGTCAGGATCGGCAACCGGGTGTGCACCGAAAGACGCTGGGCCACAAGCGGAATACTAGCCCCGCCACCCACGGTGACCAGGGCGGCGAGATCGGCGAAGCAGGAGTGGTTGCGGGCCAGCATGTCGTCGAACGCGTAGATGAACCCGGTCAGCCGGTCGGAGATCAGGTCCTCGAGCTTGTCCCGGCTGAGCTGCAGGACGGTGCTGGTGCCCGAAAGATCAACCGCCAGTTCGGTGACGGCGTCCACGGACAGCCGCTCCTTGGCCTCGCGGCACTCGATCCGCAGCCGGTTGAGTTGACCGACCGCGGCGGTGCTGGTCGGGTCGGCGTCCTGATGGCCCACCGTTTCGAACACGTGCAGCAGCAGCTCATGGTCGATCTGGTTACCCGAGAATTCCTCGTAACGCATTGTGGCGCTGAGTGGTTCGACCTCATCGTCGACGTCCTTGATCTCCAGCAGCGTGACACTGGTCCCGGAGCCGCCGAAGTCCAGCAGGCCCACCACCCCTGCGGACGGGACCTCGGTCTCGGCCCGCACCGCGGTCAACGCCGCGGTCGCGTCGGTGACCAGGCGCGGCGGCATCCCGCTGCGGACGAAGCCGACGTGTGTTCGAAGCGCATCGCGCAACGCCTGCACGGTGGCCGGCTTCCAGTGTGCGGGAACGGCAATCGCGATCTCCGAGGAACTGGAGTCCGCGCCCGCAGCGACGACCATCGCATCCAGCGCCTCGACCGTCAGCAGGTCGGGATCGTGCGCGGCACCGTCGGGTGAGATCAGCGCGACGGAGTCGCCGATCCGTTCCACGAACCCGGTCATCGGAACACCGAGCTGGGCTGCATCCGAAGTCATCTGGGATGCAACAAGTTTCGGGGCGCAGTGTGGATACAGGGTGAGCACGGCACGACGGATGACCGGAGAACCTCCGTTCGCCGCCGCGACCAAGTTCATGGTCCCGATCGACAACCCCAGCGGGTCGTACATAGAGCCAATACTTTCGTCGATGCGGTCGGTAGCCAGCGCGTTAACCATAGCCGCGGACCACCCGAATACGGTTCGGCCCCAATGTCATTGGTACCGGCTCGATGCCGTGTCGTCATCAAAAAGGTACCTTCGCCTCTCTTGACATACCGCCCCGAGCGACGTTTCGGGCGCGTCGGGCGTTGGCGCAGAGTTTGCTCCCCGGCGGCATCGACGACGATTCGGTGTGCTGCAATGACTGGGTGAGCCTTGAATATGCGCAAGCCCGGATCGCCGACATCGAAGCGATCAAACAGGTCAAGTACCGCTACCTGCGCGCGATGGACACCAAGCACTGGGACGACTTCGCCGAGACCATGACCGAAGACATCGTCGGCGCCTACGGGTCGTCGCTGGGCAAGGAACTGCACTTCGACAACCGCAAGGACCTGGTGGAGTACCTGAGCTCGGCGATGGGCCCCGGCGTGGTCACCGAACACCGGGTGACGCACCCGGAGATCACCGTCAGCGGCGACACCGCCTCGGGCATCTGGTATCTGCAGGACCGGGTCATCGTGGCCGAGTTCGACTTCATGCTGATCGGCGCCGCGTTCTACCGGGACCAGTACCGGCGCACCTCCGACGGATGGCGGATCAGCGCAACCGGTTACGACCGCACCTACGAGGCGACGATGTCGGTGGCGGGTCTGAATTTCAACGTCAAGCCGGGCCGCGCCCGCGCGGACCTGACGGGCTGAGAAAGCCCTACTTCGCGATCGCGATCACCGCTCCGGGCCGCAGCCATTTGATGATCGACACCAGCGTGGCGTCGTCGATGGCCACGCAGCCCTCGGTGGGGCCGCCGTCAGTGGTGTGGAAGAAGAATGCGGCGCCGCCGCCGGGCACCTTGTTCTTGTTGACCCCCATCACCACCGCGTGCTTGTACTGCGGGATCTGCAGGTTCTCGCTTTCCGCGGTGTTGAAGGGGCACTGGGACTTCTGACACACCTGCATGGTGTTGAAGGTGGGACTGTGGTCGTCGCCGCTCCACCAATGGTTGGGTCCGACTTGGGTATACGGCAGACCGCCGCCGGGATTGGGTGCGGTGCCGAATGCGGAGTCCAGGCTGTAGACACCCATCGGGGTGGCCGGATAACCATTCTTGGCCTGCGGCGCCATGCCGGCCGAGCCCACGTGGGTGGGAATCCCGGTCTTCAGCGTCTGCCAGCCGGCCGCGGTGCGCTGATAGATGTCCATCTTGGCGTTCGATCCACCGGTGGAGACCACCGAAACCACTTGCGTCGCATTGCCAACGGAGTTCGCGAACCACGGGTTGCCGGCGGCTACGGCCCCCGGCGCCGAGAGTGCGGCCGCGCCCACGGCGCACACCAGTGCACTGCCCAAGGCACACAACAGAGTTACCAGTCGGCGCATCGTTTCATCGTCAGGCGGCACCAACCTGAGGGTCAAGTAAAGGTTAAGGCCCGATTGCGTCACGCCGCCGTGATGGCGTGGGGTGCAACACCCACAGACAGAGCATGAAGAAGACGTAGCCCAGCGCCCAACCGGCGACCACGTCCGAGGGATGGTGCACATTCAACGCCACCCGGGCGACCCCGACGGTGAACACGCTCAGCGCCCCCCGCCGTCATCGCCGAGGTCCGCAGCCAGCGCGCCGTCAGCAGCGGCAACAGAAAGGTCAGCAACGCCAGCACACCCGCCGTCGCCTCCAGCGCGTGCCCGGACGGGAACGACGTCTCCGCCGCCGCAACCAGTGCGGTCGCCGGCCGCGGCCGTCCGGCCAGGCCTTTGGCCACCCACGTCACCAGGCCGCTGAGCACCGCACCGAGCAGCACCAGCAGCGCCAGCCGCAGCTGTCGCCGCACCAGCGCGGCCGCGGCCGCCACCAGCCCGAGCACCCGCAGCGGGACGGGCCCCAACACGATCGACACCAGGTACCAGAACCGCACCCAGCCGTGGTGCTTGACGCCGATGTCATGCGCGGGGGTCAACAGCATCCAGTCGAAGTCGTGCAGCCAGCCCCAGTTCTGGCGGTGCCCCACCCACAACACGGCGTACAGCGCGACCGCGGCGACGGCCAGCCAGGCGGCCGGCCGCCACGAAGGGGCGGGTCATGGGCGCACCGAGAGCCGAATCGGTGCACCGTCGCGGAAACGCTCCCATACTGGCGTCATGGCGGTGATTGTTCGGAAGTTGTTCGGCGTCGGCAAATTGCCTGCAGATCTGCGCAGCCAGGTCGAGGAAGAGGGGTTGATCCATCTCGCCGAATCGATCCCGGTCACCCGGCGGTTCAGCGGCGCTATACCCGGGCTGCGGTCCCAGGGCAGCATCGCCAGCTACGTGGGCGCGCTGGCGTTCACCTCGCAGCGGGTGCTCGCGACGCTCTCGGTGGTGCCCAAGCTCGCCGGGCGTGCCGTGGACGTGCGCTGGGACGAGGCGAACAGCGGAGCCGCCACCGCCGAGATCTCCGCGACGGGGCTGCAACTCGACCTGGACACCGCCGCCGTCGACGAGCGGTTCCACGGCCATCTCTCGCTGCACTTCAAGGACACCATCGGAGCCGACGTGCTGGCTCGGCTGCCGCGGCGATCACTGCACTTCGACGTGCCGGCCGAATATGTGTTCCGGGCGGTGGGTGTCACCTACAGTCCCTGACCGTCACGTTCCTACGATGGCCGGGTGACCGAGCACGCGTTCACCGCAGCGGAACGTCGCGCCGTGTATCGGGTGATCTCCGAACGACGGGACATGCGCCGGTTCTGCCCGGACGGCCACGTCCCCGAGGAGGTATTGGCACGTCTACTGCAAGCGGCCCATGCCGCACCCAGCGTGGGCTTGATGCAGCCCTGGCGCTTCGTGCGCATCACCGACCACCAGCTTCGCCGCCGCATTCACGCCGTCGTCGACGCCGAACGCAAGCTCACCGCCGCCGCCCTGGGCCCACGGGGGGACGAATTCCTGGCGCTGAAGGTCGAAGGCATCATGGAGTGCGCCGAGCTGCTGGTGGTGGCGCTGTGCGAGGGCCGCGAACAGCACGTCTTCGGGCGGCGCACGTTGCCGCAGATGGATCTCGCGTCGGTGTCGTGCGCGATCCAGAACCTGTGGCTGGCGGCCCGGTCGGAGGGTTTGGGGATGGGCTGGGTGTCGCTGTTCGATCCGCGGCGGCTGGCCGACCTGCTGGAAATGCCTGTCGGTGCCGAGCCGGTGGCGGTGCTGTGCGTGGGTCCGGTGCCCGACTTCCCGGACCGGCCCGCGCTGGAATTGGACGGCTGGGCGGCGGCCCGGCCGCTGAGCGAGTTCGTATCGGAGAACCGATGGGGGATGGTGAAAGAGGTGGCAGACGGTGAGCATTGAGGCAACGAGTGACGACCCGACCAACATCCTGCTGGTGCACTGGCACGACCTGGGGCGCTACCTGGGCGCCTACGGTCACCCCGACGTTTCCAGCCCGCGGCTGGACCGCCTTGCCGCCGAAGGCATCCTGTGCACCCGGGCCCATGCCACCGCACCGCTGTGCTCGCCGTCGCGCGGGTCGCTGTTCACCGGTCGCTACCCGCAGGGCAACGGGCTGATCGGGCTGGCCCACCACGGCTGGGAATACCGCGCCGGCGTTCGCACCCTTCCGCAGATTCTGCACGAATCAGGTTGGTATTCAGCACTTTTCGGGATGCAACACGAAACGTCCTACCCTAAGCGTCTGGGCTTCGACGAATTCGACGTGTCGAACTCGTACTGCGAATACGTGGTCGACAAGGTCGGCGAATGGCTGCACAACAGCGCACCCGATCTGTCCGGGCAGCCCTTCCTGCTGACCGCCGGCTTCTTCGAGACGCACCGCCCGTACCCGCACGACCGGTACGAACCAGCCGACAGCTCGGCCGTGCAGCTGCCCAACTACCTGCCCGACACCCCCGAGGTGCGCAGCGACCTCGCCGACTTCTACGGATCCATCGCCACCGCCGACGCCGCGGTCGGCACCATGCTGGACACCCTCGCCGAAACCGGACTGGACGCCAACACCTGGGTGGTGTTCTTCACCGATCACGGCCCGGCGTTCCCCCGCGCGAAATCCACCCTGTACGACGCCGGCACCGGCATCTCGCTGATCATCCGGCCGCCCGCGAAACTGGCCTGCCCGCCCCGCGTCTACGACGAGCTGTTCAGCGGTGTCGACCTGCTGCCGACACTGCTGGGCCTGCTCGGCGTCGCCGTGCCCGACGACATCGACGGCGTCTCGCATGCGCAGGCGCTGCTGGCCACCGAGGCGACGGAGCCGGTTCGCGACCACGTGTACACCACGAAGACCTACCACGACTCGTTCGACCCGATTCGGGCAATCCGCACCAAGGAATACAGCTACATCGAGAACTATGTGCCGCGGCCACTGCTGGACCTGCCGTGGGACATCGAGGAAAGCCCGTCCGGGCTGGCCGTCGCCCCGTTCATCAAGGCGCCGCGGCCCGAGCGCGAACTGTATGACCTGCGTGCCGACCCGACCGAGACCACCAACCTGCTCGACGGCACGCTGGACACCCTGGACGCCCTGGAAGTCGATGCCGTTGCCGCCGATCTCGCTGTGCGACTGCATGATTGGCGGCAACGCACCGGCGACGTGATCCCGTCGGAGTTCGCCGGCACCCGCATCGCGGTGCGCTACACCGAAACGTATCTACAGATCCATCACACGACACCGACCAGCAGATCGGCCATCGCGACCGACCGCGGCATCGAAGACGAGGTCAGCCCCGGCTAAGCGTCCGGGCCGCGGCCACCGCCGACCTGCGCGACGATGAAGACCCGCCGGAACGGGAAGATGGTGGTGCCGTCCGCCCGGGCCGGGTAGGCGTCGTCCAGCAGTGGGATGAGTTCGGCGCGGAACTGTTCCCAGTTCTCGTCGTCGAGGCGGTCGCGCACCGGCACCAGCGCGGTACCGGTGATCCACTCCAGGACCGGGTGCTCGCCGGTCAACTGGTGCAGGTAGGTGGTCTCCCACGCGTCCACCCGGCAGCCGGCGTCCATCAGCAGATCGGCGTAATGCTTGGGCGGGTGGACCACCGATCCGACCCGAAACGGTATGTCCCGCATGATCTTTGCGTAGGGCTCACGGCGTGCCAGCGCCCGCACCGCGGCATGCGACGGCGTTTCGAAGTTGCCCGGCATCTGGATGGCCAGCCAGGACCCGGACGGCAACTGCTCGACCCACTTGACCAGCAGATCGGAGTGCTCGGGCACCCAGTGCAGCGCGGCGTTGCTGACCACCACGTCGGTGTCCGGCTGCGGCTTCCAGTTGCGCACGTCGCCGACGGTGGCCTCGATACCCCGCTCATGGGCGGCCGCGACCATCTCCGGGGAACTGTCGATCGCTTCGACCCGGGCGCCGGGCCAGCGTTTGGACAGGTACCGGGTGAGGTGGCCGGGACCGCAACCGAGGTCGACCACGCGGCGCGCCCGGTCCGCGCCGACCCGCGAGATCAGGTCGTAGAACGGACGGCTGCGGTGATCGGCAAAGGCCAGGTAGACGTCGGGATCCCACATATTCGATCCTCCTGATCTACACCTGCTCGTCGTCAGGGCCCTCGGGCGCTTACCCGGTTTCCCTGACAAGTCCTTGTCGAATCCTTTTCGAACCTTGACAAACCGTATTACCGGACCCCGCCGGGTGCTTACCAATGGGGCTGACATACCGGGCATCCGACCCACTTCTGCTGCGATCGACGTCGGCGGCGAGTTACGATCGGCGTGATGTCTGAGACCTCGGAGGTGGCCGGCGAGGCCGATCCGATCACCCCGCCGCTGCCCATTCCCGACGTGCCCGGCGGCGACGCCGGTACCGAGGGTCTGCCACCGCGCTCGGCGCTGTCGATTCGGCAGCGCCTGGTTGTCGAGGCGTCGGCGATCAGCGACGTCGCATTGCGTACCACGGCGTCCTCGCTGCTGGCCACCACGGTGGCACCGGCGGTGATCAGCGCCAACGTGCGCCGGGTCAACTCCGGCAGCGAGCGCGACAACCTCAGGTTCTACGCCGAACTCGGCGCCGAACACGATCCGCGCAAGTCCTTCCCGGCGCCCACGGAGCCGCCCACGAACGTGACCCGGCAACCCAGCCGGCTCATCGAGCGGGTCGCGTTGGCCGCCATCGACAACATCGCGTTCCCCAGCAGCTTCCGCGCCGTCAACCCGGCGCTGCGTAAGCGGTGGAGTGCGTTGTCCGCCAACAACATCGTGCACGCACAGCATTGGCGTCACGACGACGGCCCACGCCCGACGCTGTGCGTGATCCACGGTTTCATGGGCTCGTCCTATCTGTTCAACGGCCTGTTCTTCTCGCTGCCCTGGTATTTCCGCTCCGGCTACGACGTGTTGTTGTACACCTTGCCTTTTCACGGCAAGCGCGCCGAACGGTATTCGCCTTTCAGCGGTTACGGCTATTTCGCCGGGGGCATGAGCGTGTTCGCCGAGGCGATGGCGCAGGCGGTGCACGACTTTCGTTCGGTGATCGACTACCTGCAGGGCACCGGTGTCGAGCGGATCGCGCTGACCGGTCTGTCGCTGGGCGGTTACACCTCGGCGCTGGTGGCATCGGTCGACGATCGCCTCGAGGCGGTCATCCCCAACTGTCCGGTGGTAACCCCGGGCGACCTGTTCGAAGAGTGGTTTCCGGCCAGCACGCTGTTCTCCCTGGGACTGCGTTTGACCGGCATCAGCCGGCAGGAGTTGCTGGCCGGGCTGGCCTATCACGGGCCGCTGAACTACCGTCCGCTGCTGCCCAAGAACCGGCGGATGATCATCACCGGCCTGGGCGACCGGATGGCGCCGCCGTCGCACGCGGTGTCGTTGTGGGAGCACTGGGACCGGTGCGCGCTGCACTGGTTCCCCGGCAGCCACGTGCTGCATGTGAGCCAGTTGGATTACCTGCGCCGGATGACGCCGTTCCTGCACCAGTTCATGTACGACTGACGTTTCAGGTACGACTGCGGTCCTACTTTCCCCCCCCACCGCGATGACCTGGGTCGCGGCCTCGCTGTCGGGCGCGCGGTGCGCCGCCCCCGCAGCCGGTGTGGGCCAGTCCAGGTTGGCGAGCAGGTCCGCGGGCGCCTCGGCGTGCCCGTCGAGCCGCCGGGTGGACAACGGGTCCAGGGCCGCCAGCGCCGGCCCCTGATTGCCGCGTTCCAGGGTGAGCCCGGCCGTCGGCGCCGAACCGGCGGGCGCGGCGTCGGTGCGCAGCGCTGCCGCGGCCGCGACGGTG
This sequence comes from Mycobacterium kiyosense, assembly GCA_021654635.1. Classification (NCBI taxonomy): domain Bacteria; kingdom Bacillati; phylum Actinomycetota; class Actinomycetes; order Mycobacteriales; family Mycobacteriaceae; genus Mycobacterium; species Mycobacterium kiyosense. The sequence continues at coordinate 605,325 of AP025179.1, read as the reverse complement.
TAGGGCGCGCCGCCATCGCCCGGCGCGATCTCCAGTGCCGTCCAGATTTCGCGCGCCGGCTGCGACCGTACCCGGCTCAACGTGTCGGCCAGCGCCGAATCCACGGTAACCCGATATGCCGCAACATAATCCGACGAACCCTGCTGCACCGCGCGCCACGTCTCGCGGCCCGCCTTGCCGGACTGGGTGGTTAGCAGCTCCGGAACGTCCTCGGGCGCGACGGTACTTGCGTCCCAGCCGATCTCGCGCAGGTGGTCAGCCAACCGGCGGGCGGCCACCTCGACCGTCTCGTGCAGCGGGATGCGGGACGAGCGTGCCTGCAGCGCGGCCAGGTTGTCCACCGCCGAGACGGTCAGGCCGATCCACGTCTCGCGGCGCCCGGATGCGGTGTCCCGGTTGGTGATTCGGATACTGTCGGCGCGAATGCCATAGCAGTCCAGATAGCCCGCGATCAACGGCAGGGGCAGCACGTCGGATTCCGAGGGCGCCGCCCCGATCCGCACCAGGGCCGTGCCGCGGGTGTCGGCATCCGGGTCGGGCGCCGGGCGCCCGCCGCGGCCGACGATGGCCAGCCGACGGCGCAGGATCGTGGTGAAGAACAGTCCGCGCCAGCAACCGAGCAACAGGATCAGCACCGCCACGGCAATGCCGATCAGCCAGTATGCCCGGGTGGACTGCCACGGGTACGCCATTGCCGCGGGCACCACGGCCAGCAAGGCCAGGGTGATCCGGCCGACGCCCGGTTTCGGTACGCCGCTGAGGGTTTGGCTCACGGGGTGGGCTCCTTCCGGCGGCGTACAGTCGCCACCGTCGCTGCGGTGAGAATGACGAGCAAGGTCAGCAGGCCGGCTCCGGCCAGCGCGACGTTGCGCGGGGTGGTGTCCTTGGCCGCGGGCGGCGGCGGGACGGTGACGGGTTTGACCGTGGCGCGACTGTCCGTCGGCCCGGCCGCGGCAGGTAATTGCCAGGTGAGGGCGGCCACCGGGTCCACCGTTCCGGCGCCGACCAGGTTGGACGGGTCCCGTGCGCCGTTCTGCGCGGTGGCGGTGATGCGGCGCACCACTTCGGTCGCCGGTAGCGCCGGGTACTTGGCGCGGACCAGCGCCGCCACCCCTGAGACGTAGCCGGCGGCATAGCTGGTGCCGCTGAGCGGAATCAGCTGCTGGTGGTCGTCGGGTAGCCCGTTGGCCAGGCCACCGCCGTCGGCGTTGCTCACCGAGGCGATACCCTCGCCGGGCGCCGCGATGCCCACCCACGGACCGGCCATGGTGAATTTCGAGGGTCGGCCGTCCGGCCCCACCGAGGCCACCGACAACACGTAGGGCTGCCACCAGGACGGCACCGACACCGACGTGACACCCGCCCAGTTGCGGGGGTCGGCGGGCCGGCTCAGATTGGTGAGCGGGTTGGAGTCACAGGAGGTGCCCCCGGCGACCGAGCCGGTGGGCCCGGTGTTGCCGGCGGCGGCCACGATGACCACATCCTTTTCCACCGCGGCGTACTTGATGGCGGCACCGAGTGCGGCCTGGTCGACCGGCCGGTCGGCGGGCAGGCAGGTGACGGCGGAGATGTTGATCACCCGGGCACCGCGGTCGGCCGCATGCACGATGGCCCGGGCCAGTGACTCGATGTCGATCGCGGCCCGCGCGGTGGCCGGGTCACCGCCGGGTGTGCGCGGTGAGAATTTGGCCGACGTCACGCGGATGGACAGCAGCCGCGCGGCCGGCGCGACGCCGGCGAACCCGTCTTCCTGACCGGGCGGAGCGGGCTGGCCCGCCACGATCCCGGCGACCAGGGTGCCGTGCCCGTCGCAGTCGGTCAGGCCGTCGGTGGACTCCACGAAGTCACCACCGGCGTCGACGTTGTTCAGCCGCGGGCCGGGCCGGATCCCGGTGTCGATGATGGCCACCAGTTGGCCCTCGCCGCGGGAGAACTGCCACGCCGCAGGCAGATTCAGCATGCCCTGGCTGGGTGTGGGCGCGCCCGCGTCGGTGCCGGGGATCACCCCGGAGACGCTGCACTGGCCGCGCTGTTCCATCGGTGCCACGGGTCCGACAGCGCCGGTGGGCGGCGGTGCGGCGGCATCCACCACCGGCGGACTGATCGCCGCCGCCCGGGCAGCCGTTCCCACCGCGCCAGCCTGCAGAGCGACCTGAGAGAAGGCCAAAGCCGCTGCGAGGCAAGCTGATCCGGCACGCATCATCGATTGAGCACCCAGGTGAACAATCCGACCACAAACGCCATCACCGGAATCAGCGATGCGTCCAGGCCCGCGGAGACGAAGCCCAGCAGCCGGCGCAGCGGCAGCGAGTAGCTGTCCGGCGACGCGATGCCGGGGTTCAGTGCCACCACCACCCACGCCAGCACCAGTACGGCGAGCACCGCCACCGCGACCAGCGCACCGACGTAGCGCCCGGTCGCGGCGTAGTACACCAGCAACGCGCCGGCCACCAGGAACGGCTGCGTCAACAGCCACGCCTTGCAGGCGGCCGAATCCCACACCCGGGCACGCAGCGTGGCCGCCAGCGAGGTGGCGCCGACCACATACCAGCCCGCGACGCTCAGCGTCTCGGGACGCAACGCGATGGCCACCGAACCCAGCACGCTGAGCAGCACGGCGGCGGCGATGAACCCGTTCTGGTGCGCGTCGCCGATCCGCACCCGCCGCGGCAGGTCTTCGAGCACCCGCAACGACGGCGGTGCCGGGGTCGGATCACCCGGCGCCGGGATCACCGGCAGCGGGAACCGCGCCCAGAGCGCCGAGAGCTGCGCCGCCTGGATGGTGATCAACAGCGCCGCCACGATCAGCCCGCAGCCCAGCGTGAGAATCGGTAGCTGCCAGAGCAATTCGGCACCGGCAGCCAGTGCGATCACGACGCCGACCACCGCCGAGGTGGTAAAGAACGCCGCCGCGCGCTCGCGCTCCGCGCTGGGCACGATGAGCGCCACCAGCGACCAGGCGGCGACGCCCGCTGCGGCCAGCAGCACCTGTGCGGCGCCGAACCTGCCGGGCACCGCCAAGGCCAGGGCGGCCCCGATCGGCGCCAGGGCGGTGATGGACAAGGGGATCCCGGTGCGCGGCGAGCGAGCGGTGGTCAACAAGCCGATGATCGCGACCAGCGCGGCTAGAACACTGGCCGCGACCAGGCCGACCAGGGCGCCGGTAGCCACCCGGTGCGCCACCGCCAGACCGGTGGCCAGCAGCGTCACACCGATCACCGCGGCGAGAGCTCCGAGCTGGATATGCCTTGGGCCCCAAGGGTTTCGCCGCGAGGTGGAGAAGATCATGGCGGCATCTGCGATGTCTTCGACGATGCCCGGCGCGGCCGGGCCCGCGGGCACCGGTTGCAGCGCGAGCAGATCGCCGTCGACCACGCCGACGGTGTCCAGGCTGGCGTCCAAGCTGAACGGCGCACCCCCGATCGGCGCCAGGCTCAGATGTGGTGCGGCGGCACCGGTCTCGCCGGCGTCACCGTTGCCGGCCGCGGGAACCACCAACCGCTGCACCGCAGGCAGGATTTCGCGCAGCGGCAACTCGGCGGGCAGGGCCATCTCCGTCAGGCGACTGTCCGCGAGGATGGCGACGCGGACAATGGGCATGACGGTCCCGGACGTCACCGGACCTCCCAATCAAGCCGGGTGTGGCGTCGGGGCCGTTGCTGGAACATCGTGCTCTCTTTCTTATTCGGCTACTTATGTGGTCGGTTCGGATTACGTGGTCGGCTCGGATTATGTGGTCGGTTCGGATTACGTGGTCTGTGCGGAGAAGTCCCGGGACAACCGGTGGCCGGGGAACCACTGTCCGTCGGGCAGGTAGGAGGTCAGTTGTTCGATCGCGACCGCGGTCGCGAACGGGGTGCCGGGGGCGAACGTCGAGACCCATTCGCCGTCGAACGCGCGGGTCGGGCTCACCAGCACCCGCCCCGCGGGGGCGTCGATCAGACTCAGGCCCACCTCGGTGGTGGTGTGCCTGCCGTCGCAGTTGCAACCCGCGACGATTTCGACGTAGCTGCGCTGCCCGGTGAACACCGACTCCACCACCGGTCGCGCCGAAGCCGGAATACCAAGGTAGTCAAGGACTTCCGCGAGCGGCGCGCCCGAGCGCAGCCGCTCGTCGGCCCGTGCGCCGACCCGGGTCGGCATGCTGAATTCCTCGAATCGGGCCGGCGGCCGCTGCGACAGGCCGACGCCCAGTACGGGAACCAGCGCGCGCGGGTCGTCGATCTCCATCGCGGTGAAGGTGATCAGCTGCGCGCTGCGCAACGCGACCACGGTGGCCGGCCCGGCGAACGACCGGGCGTCCCGCCCGGCCGCGCCGGCGCGTTGCGCGACGATGCCGCGCAGCATGTCCGCGGCGCCCGCGCTGCCGGGACGGGCGGGTCCCAGGTAACGCAGGTCGAGCCAGCGGTCCGGGAAGCAGACCAGCTTGATCCACTCTGCGACCGTCGGGTTGATGACGCCGTCCGGCGTCACCAACCCCATCCGGGTCAGCTCGTCGCGCTGACGGTCGAAGAACGCGGTTCGTTCGGCACTGTCGCGATACGGTGGAGTGATCGCGAGTACCCACGGAAAACTGCCCGCCCCAACAGTTTCCGCGATGAACCACGCCTGATCGACGGTCAGCTCAACGGCATTGGGCCTGGAGTCCATCGACATCCATCAACTCGGCTGAGCGCTCAGGCGCCCCACTTGGCGGCTTCGGCCTGGTCGCGGGCCATCATCGCCATCGTGTTGGCTTCGTGGGTGCTGGCCATCGACTGATACGCCCGCACCAGATCCTCCATGGCCTGGTTCCACTGCACCTGCCAGGCCTGATACGTCAACCCGGTGTCACCCTGCCAGGCACTGTGCAAGGCGGCCTGCTCGGCGGAGATGTCGGCGCCCAGCCCCGTCATCGTGCCCGCGTAACCGGCCATGTCCCCGGCGTGCGCCAGCATCGCCGGGTAGTTGTACATGATCTGCGACATGCGTGATCCTCCCTGGTAACAGACCGGCTCAGAAACCGGTGTAGGTCGAGGCGGCCGCGGCATCGGCAGCCACATAGGTACCCGCGGCATCACCGAGGTTGGCCTGCGCGATGTCCAGCAACGTGTTCACCCGCGCCGCGACCTCCACGAACCGGGCGTGCGCCGCCTGAAACGCCGCCGCGGACTCACCCTGGTGAAACGCCTGCGCCGACATCGCCGCCTGCTCGGCCTGCCCGATCGTGTGCCGCATCAACCCCGCCTTGGCGCCGAACGCCGCCTGCGACGACACCAACTGCGGAATATGAGCATCCAACAAACTCATAATTCTCCCTTTCCAATCTTCTTGCGATTCCTGCGAATCAGAACTTCATCACCGACCGTTACGCGGTAAGTCGTCTCGCTGACTTTCCGGCCCCCTTTCCTCTCGTCCCTGCTCCCAGGTGCTCGGCGTCATCGGCATCCGTGGGCCACCGCCGAATTCGTCGCCGGCCAATGCGGTCAGACCGGCCGCCCGGGACAGGGTCTCTCGGGGTATGGTGCCGGCGAACGTTCCGGCGCCCCGTTCCGAAGCCTGCGCGCCGTCCTCCCAGATGGGATCGACGTCCAGGTCGGCATTCACGAATTCGTCGCTGTGGTCGTGCAGCGGTGCTCGCCGGCGCCGCCTGGCGCGCGCCGCGGCACTGCTGGCCGCCGCCGCGCCGGAGGCGGGAACAGTCGCGGCGGGCGCCTTGGCGCCGGTGCGGCCGCCGACCGTCGGACCTAGGCCCGGGCCCCAGTCGTCGGGTCCGGCCACCGCGTAGGCCAACCCGGTGGCCGCCGGCACTGCCGGCGCCGGCGCCGAACCGGCGGGCGCACCCGCTCCGGTCGCCGAAACCGGCGCCCCGGCGGGACCGGGCGCCGGCGCACCGAGTGCGGCGAGCGAGAAGGTCCGAGGTTGCGGCTGCGGCACCGAAACCTCGGCGTCCGCGGGCAGATCGGGGACGGTGTCGAAGTTGATCAGTCCGAGAAATGCCAGGCTGGCCAGTCCGACCGCGAACAGCGGTGGCGCCCACAGCGGCGCGCTGAGCACGGTCCCCCAGGTGCCCCAACCGACCGGCTGGAAGAAGGCCTGGTACCCGAGCCAGAAAAGCAGCGGGCCCCAGGTGACCAAAGCCGCGTACGGGTTCTGGATGAAGTCGACGATCATCTGCGAGATCTGCTCGACGGGGTGCGTCAGGAAATACCAGAGCTCGTCGCCGTAGGGCAGCGCCTTCACGTATGCCTCGAGTGCGGCGACGATGGCGTCGATGATGCTGTTCAGCGGGTTGGAGTCAGCGGCAGCTGCCGCCGCGCCGGTCTGCGACAGATCCGTGGCCTGCGCACCCGGACTCAGCACGGTCGGTGCGGCGGTACTGCGCGGGGCCGAGGCCAGCGCGGCGCCCGCAGTCGCCTGGTACAGCGCCATGGTGGTCGCGGCTTGCAGCCACATCCGCAGGTAGTCAGCCTCGTTGAGGGTGATCGGGATGGTGTTGATGCCGAAGAAATTCGTCGCCACCAGCATGCCGTGCACCAGGTGGTTGGTGGCCAACTCCGCCAGCGTCGGCATTGCCCCGAGCGCCGCGGTGTACGCGGTCGCCGCGACGTCGTGCTGGGCCGCCACGCCGGCGGCGTCGGCGCTGGACTGTCGCAGCCACGCCGAGTACGGCTGATGCGCCGCCACGTACCGTTCGGCGCTCGGCCCGTGCCAGGCGCCCGCGCCAACCGCCCCCACCAGGCCGTCCAGTTCTGCTGCAGCCGAAGCATATTCGGCGCTGAGCGCGCTCCAGGCACCGGCGGCCGCGGTGAGCGACGCCGGACCCGGCCCGCTGCTCAGCAACGCCGAATGCACCTCGGGCGGCGAAGCAACCCAGATCGGCCCCAGTGGGGAGGTCATGTCAGCCGCCCGCGATCCCGTAGGTCGCAGCGGCCGCGGCGTCACCGGCCGCGTAGCCGGCTCCGGCCGTTCCGACGCCGACGCCGGCCCGACCCAGTTCCTCGACGCCCTGGGCCGCCACCGCAGCGTGCTCCTCGCCCTGCGCGCTGAACCCGGCGGCGGTCTGCAGCGACACCGGGTCCGCCGCCGGCGGTACCACCGCGGTGATCAGCGGCGCCGCGCTGGCATGCGCGGCGGCCAACCGGGCCGTCAGCGCCTCCACCGCGGCGCTGGCGGCGGCCAATCCTTCAGGAACCACTCGCAACGTCATGACTGACTTCCCTCCTGTTGCGTATCACCAATAATCGAGGCCGCACCGACCAGCGGATTGACCAACTGCAGGTACGTCGGGTCGTCGCTGTCGGACAGCAGCACGGCCCGGCCGGCCGGCAGCCGGCTGAACCGCTGACCACGGATCTTCCCGCTGTCCTGCGGGTTACCGGCCAACATCAACGTGGTGGCCTGCAGGTCGTTGAACCTGCGCAGCAGCGGGTTGGTCATCAACGCGTGCGCCGACCCAGACGCCCGACCGGTGACGATCACCCGCAGCCCCAGCTCGGCGGCCTGACCGAGCAGCCCGATCAGCGGGGTCCAGGGACGCTGGCCGACGTACGGACCGCTGGTCGCCGCCGAGTCCGGGACCTGGTCGACGTCGTCGATGATCAGGTAGTGGGTGTGGCTGTCGGGGCCGCCCTGGTACGTCCACCGCGACAGTTCGGCGGGCGACAGACCGGCCGGCGGCCGGCGTGACTCGATCAGGTTGGCCAGGCCGATCATCGCCGGGGTGATCCGGTCGATGTTGGCCGTGTACTCGTTGTCCGGGAACAGGGGTTCGTCGACCAGGTGCAGTCGCCGGTCGAGCACGGTGAAGGCGACCTGGTCGGCGGTGGAGTTCTCGCGGATGGTGCGGATGATGTGGCGCAGCAGCGTGGTCTTACCCGACTTGCTGTCGCCGAACACCATCAGCAACGGGTGCTCGCGGAAGTCGTGCACCACCGGCGCGAGGTCCTGTTCGCGCTGGCCGATCACGATCTGCTCGGGTCCCCGATACAGCGCGCCGACCGCGGCCGGTGTCAGGTTGGTGGGCAGCAACCGGACCGGCGGCGCGACCTGGCCCGGGTAGCGGGCGTTGATCTCGGCGATCTGCTCCAGTTGCGGCTCGGCGAACAGGAAGTGCTGGGCGGCCATGGTCAGGCCGCGGCCCGGCTGATCGTGCGGGACGGCTTCGGCCGGGCGATGCAGCGCACCGGCCACCCGCACGTTGCTGTCCCGCGCGTCGTGCAGCCTGAGCTCGAGACGCAGCCCTAGCCCGTCGCGCATGGCCAGCGGCACCTCCAGCCAGCTCGGCGTGGTGACGACGACGTGGATGCCGTAGGCCAGGCCGACATTGACCAGTTCGGTCACTTTGGCCAGCAACGGATTTCGAGTGTTGAACTGGTCGGTGTTGTCGCGGCTGAAGGCGTACAGGTTGTCGATGACCAGGAACACCTCGCCGAATCCGTCGTCCTGCGGCGCGACACCCTGGCCGTTGCCGGGACGGTCGCGGAACGCCTCGCGGTGCTGGCGGTACAGCAGCAGCTGCTCCAGCTCACCGAAGGTACGGCGGATGCGCTCGGGCTCCAGCGCCGAGGCCACCGTGCCGACGTGGGCCAGATCTTCCAGCGCACGCAGCTGTCCGCCGCCGTAGTCCAGGCAGTAGAAGGTGACCTCGCGCGGGGAGTGCAGGCTGGCCGCCGACATGATGAAGGTCTGCAGCGCAGTGGACTTTCCGGACTTCGGACCCCCGTGGATGACCATGTTGCCGGCCGCCGAGGTGGCGTCGAACACCAGCGGGTCGCGGCGCATCTCGAACGGCTTGTCGACCTCGCCGAGCGGCCAGCGCCACTGCCGCGGCTGTATCCCGGAGCGGGCCAGCACCGCGGTCAGCGGGATCGGTTCGTCCAGCGGGGGCAGCCACAGTTGCGGCGCTCGCGGTCCGTAGCCGGCCAGTTGCTCGCCGATGGTCGCGATCAGCTTGCGCGGCGGGCCGATCGGCTCGTCTTCCTCACCACCGGCGATCACCATGCCCGGATCGGGCTCCACCGCTGCTGCGGTGAACAGCTTTGGCTCCGGAATAGATTGCACCACAAGTGTTTTCGCAGTCTGAGGGGGCTCGTAGATACCGTCGACGTAGGTGGACCGGAACTTGATCGGGGTGGCACCCGGTGCGGGCACCAGGAACCCGATTCCCTTGTGCTCCTTGCCGGATTCGATGTGATAGGCATCCTCGACCCCGATGATCTGGCGGGACACACTGGGGCTGGCCACCTTCAAACCGATCCGGTAGGAGGTGTTCTTGTCGATGTCCTTGATCTTGCCCACGTCCAGCGTCTGCGAGGCGAACAGGATGTGGATACGGAACGAGCGCCCTTTACGCGCCACGTAGTCGAATAACTCCGCGTACTCCGGGTGATCGGCCAGCATCAGGGTGAACTCGTCGGCGACCACGAAAAGCGTTGGAATGGGCGGCAAATCGTGGCCCGCCGCCTGCGCCGCCTCGTACTCGGTCACCGAGTTGAACGCACTGCCCTGCACGCGGCGACCGGCCTCACGCAACAGCATCTCGCGCCGGGCCACCTCGCCGCGCAGCGTGTCGGCGAACCGGTCGGCCAGCGACTTCTTCTCGGCCATGTTCGAGATGACCGCGACGACCTGCGGGAAGTTGCGGAAGCTGTCGGCGCCCGCCTCACCCTTGAAGTCGGCGTAGATGACGATCAGCCGGTCGGCTGAGTGCGTGGTCAGCAACGCCAGCAGGATCGACATCAGGGTCTGCGACTTGCCGGAACCGGTCATACCGATCATCAGCCCGTGCGGCCCCATGCCGCCTTCGGCCTCGTCCTTGAGGTCGAACATCAGCGGCTCACCGGTCGCGGTGACGCCGATCGGGACCCGCAGCTCTTCGTCCCGGCTGCGTGGTGCCCACACCACAGCGCGGGCACATCGAGCCGGGATGCGTCCGAAATGCCCAGCAGGGTGGTGAAATTGGCGCCCCGGGTGGCCGCCGAGCGCAGCCCGGTGTGGGTGGGGTTGGAGTCCCAGCGGGACAGCCGCCGCGCCAGGTGCGCGGCCTCGTCGGCACCGAACTGGTCGGCGGCGTCGATGTACGGCTGCCAGCCCCCGGGTCTGCCAACGCTGAATGGCCCCGCCCGCCACCTGCAGGATCGGCTTCTCCGGGTCCGAGTACTGCTCCCGGTTCGGCGGGGTGGCCGAGATGTGCAGCACCGTGACGCCGGCGCGCCCGGCCGCCAGCGTCGAGAGGTTCAGGTCGTAGCCGGGGTCGTCCACCACGATCAGCAAGTGCCGCAAGGCATCCACCGGCCGTCCGGTGAAGGCCGGGCGGTCCTCGATGGCCGGCCCGAGCAGGTCGATCAGGTCGTCCGGGTCGGTGGTGAGGTAGCGGGCCGGGCCGACGCCGTCGACCTGACCGGGAATGTCGACGTGCGGTAGCCATTTCAGCCAGGACCAGTCGCGGCCCTCCAGGTCCCGGCTGGCCAGCGCCACCCCGAGCACCGTCGGATCGTGCCAGGTCACCGCCTGGGCGATCCAGGCGCGCACCGCGCCGCGCACCTCTGCCTGGCCGGCGCCCGCGCCGGGAATGACCGTGATGCGGGACAGCTTCGTCAGGTCGACTCCGGTCGGCACATCGCGCACGGTGCGCTGCGTGTCGAGCAGGCTGCGTAATGCGCTGTGCGACACCGGTTCCAGATCGATTTCGTCGGCGGTGTCGTTGACCCGCAGCGCGGTGGTCAGCGGTGCGGAGTGCCGACCGGCCCGCAGCACCAGGAAGTCGGGGTCATGCGGGTCCCGCTCCCACTGCCGTCGGGACCCCGGCACCGCGGCCAGCGCCTCGGGCTCCGGGTGCGACCACTCGGCCGCGGTGCGCTGCTCGGCCGCCTGGGCGCGGATGTTGTCCCGGACCACCGAGAGGTAACGCAGATAATCGGCCCGTTCGGCGTCGACCTCCTCGGTGCGCATCTTGTTGTCGTTGCCGCGGTAGAGCGCGGTGGCCGCCAACAGCAACACGAACGGAAAGAACAGCGTCTGCGGCGAGATCACCCGCATGCCGGTGGCGAACAGGGCGACGATCATGCCCACGATCAGGATGCCGATCAGATACGGCATGGCACGCCGGAACAGCGAGGGCGGGATCACCCGCGGCAGCTCCGGTGGCGCCTCGATGGTGATGGTGCCCTTGCGGGCACTGGGCGGCGCCAGCCGCCGGCGCGCCTCGAATATCAGTCTGCTCATCGGGGCTCCCCTTCGGCGGATACCGGACGACCCGGCCGGCTGTCCGGCGGCAAACCGTCATGCGCCAGCAGCGCATCGGTGCGCGACAGCGTCGGGCCTGCTGCGAACAAGGACAGGATCGACCACGGTATGGCCAGCGGCGGCGAGGTAAGGCCAAGCGCCTCAACGGCTTTGCCCTGTCCGTTGGAACCCGACTGGCCCCTGGACCGGTCCGACTCGTTGTCGATGCCGTAGCGCACGCCGGTGTCCGACACCCAGAACAGCGATCCGGTGGCCGGTGCGGCCGCTCCCCCGCCGACGGTCTGGGTGAAATAGCCGGTGCCGGGCGTCAGGGCGACTTTCGCGCCGCCGCCGACCAACTCGACCGGCCGGACTCCTCGGCGACCGGCAGCGCCGAGCCGGACAGCAGGGTCAGCGAACTCGTCGCCGCACCGTTGGGCTTGCTCCAGGACGCGCAGGTGACCGGATTTCCGGCGGCGTCGACCAGCGTCACCGGCTGCGCGGGGTAGCGCGAGGTGTCCAGCAGTCGTGACACCGGCAGCTTGGCGATCTCGTCGGCAGCCAGCCGCGGAGGCTGTTGCAGGCCATAGGAGTTGGTGTTGCGCAGGATCGCCGCCAGCACCGGTGAGATCGGCTGCAGGCCGTCCGGCAGCACCGCGTAGAAGTTGTCCGCTCCGGCCCGGTCCACCGCGTAGGACACCACCACCGCTCCGATCGGCGCGGGCACCGCGAAGCCGGCCGGGTTCCCGGCGTTGGGGATGGGCGGCGCCGCCAGGGGTGGGGATTCCGGAATGGCATTGAACAGGCCTGAGGCGATGGGCCGTGGCGCGGGCACGTCGGTGCCCAGGCCCAGCGCGTTGGTGACGGCGCGGTCGGCCAGGTCGATCCGGCTGCGCTTGCCCTCCCAGAGCAACCAGGTGCCCTCGCCGCCCGATGCGGCGGCGTCGACCAGGATCACCTGCTTCGAACTGACCATGGACGCCCGGGCGCCGTCACTGTGCAGCGGGCCCGCGATCACCGTCACGCCCGTGCTGCGCGCGCCCCGCCCGGGTTGCCCGGTGACCCCGTCACATACCGTCCAGTCCGCGTCGCGCGAGGTGCTCTGCACCATGCGCTCCGGAGCACCCGGGATTCCGACCAGGTTGCCACGCGGAAACTTGTCCAGCTCAGCACTTTTGACCGTCGTGGGGTTGACGGGCTGACCGGCGATCAGCCGGGCGGAGGTCAGGTTGAGCACCGGGTGCAACTGGTCGCCCACCCGCACATACAGCGCGGCGGTGGACCGATCGGCGAGCACCACGTTGTTGCCGACCTGCCCGTTGGGCCGGATCAACGAAAACACAAAGCACCCAAGCAGACCGGTGACCAGCAGCAGCACCCCCATCAACACCGCACGCGACTGGCTGCGCAACGGCTCGACGAGCATTCTGGTGTCGTGCAACGCAATTCCGGAGGCGATGCGCCGCATCACGAACCGCCAGCCGGTCACCTGGTGGCGGGTGACGAAACCACGCCGGTACTCCACCTTGTCCGGGTTCTCGTTGACCGGGGTCCGGGAGGCGAACGACCGCCGATCGTCCGCCCACTCCCCTTCGGACTCGTTCTTGCTCATGCGGGCACCGAAAGTCCGAGACCGCGCAGCAGCGGAGCCACGGTGTTGCGGACGTCTTGTGCGGTGATTGTCATCAATTCCTCATCGGTGAATTCACCTGTGCCGGCTTGCTCGGAATGATCGAGCCGGAATTCGCGCTCTTCCTCCGAGCGCTCGACGATGTTACGAACGAACCGGCCGTTGCCGGCGATGTCCAGGCTGCGCCGGTCGATGCCGTTGCTGTCGGGTGACGAGGTCTCGGCCAGGTGGGTGAACAGCTTCTGCATGTCGGCGAGCGCGGCCGGCTCGAACACGCTATCCCGTTGCTGCGCCATGAGATTCGCGATCTCGGTCAGCTCCGAAGGCTGGTAGGACGGGAAGTCGATGCTGCGGGTGAACCGGGACCGCAGACCCTCGTTGGTGTCGAGGAACTTGTCCAGGTCGGCGCGATACCCGGCGATGATGACCACCAGCCGGTCGCGGTCGTTCTCCATGCGCGCCAGCAGTGTGTCGATGGCCACCAGCCCGAAGTCGTTTTTGGCGCCGGTGGCCACCAGCGCGTACGCCTCGTCCAGGAACAGCACACCGTCCAGCGCGCTGTCGATGATCGCGTTCGTCTTGGCCTCGGTCTCACCGATGTGCTGGCCGATCAGGTCGGCGCGATGCACTTCACGGATGTTCTCCCGCTTCAAAAGGCCTAGGCCGCAATAGATCTTGGCGACCACACGGGCGATGGTGGTCTTACCCGTTCCGGGCGGGCCGGCGAACACCAGGTGGTGGGTGCGCTGGGCGACGGTCAATCCGCGTTGCTGTCGCAGCACCGCCATGGCCACCGAACTCTTCAGTCGCGATACCTGGTTCTTCACTTCGTCCAGGCCGATGAACTCGTTGAGCGCCACCTCCGCTTCGGCCAGCAGGGCGGCTTTGCGCTCCCGGGCACCGGGGTCCACGAAGTCGGCGTCGCTGGGTTCGGTGTCGCGATTCCACGGGTCGGTGCGGGCCTCGATGCGCGCCGCGGTGGTGGTGACCATCCCGAAGGTCGGGTCGGACAGCGCCTGCTCGATTTCTTCGTTTTCCGGGTTCGCGGCATACAACTCGTGCAGCACGTCGCTGGCCGCTTCTTCGTCCACGTGCGCGCGCAGCGCCAGCGCCTTGGCCAGCGCGCCGTCGACGGCGGCCACGGCGATGGGCCCCTCGGGTTCTTCCAAATAGGACAACGCCGGAGCGAACATGCCCAGTCGCGCCAGTGAGGTGCCCAGGGCGATCTTCACCGCGTGCGCGAAGGCCTCGTCGAGGTCGGGGTCGTTGACGATCGGGGTCAGTAGCTTGACGACGTCCGACCAGCGCTCGGCGCGGTAGTTGATGACGACGGAGATCCAGCGGGCTTCGCGCGACTTCGGCCGGCGTTCGGCGATGCGGGTGACGATGTCGTTGGCTTCGGCGAAGTGCCCCTCGGATGCCAGCGCGGCCGCGTAGGCGAGGTGGAAGTCGTCCGGCGTACTGGCCCGGAACTGCAGATACAGTCCGGTGTCGTAGCGGAACCCGAGCGCGCCGGGCTTGAGCTCCACCTGGCGCTGCAGCACACCCGCCGTGGCCGCGGTGCGCGACACCTGCTCCAGCACCCGCTTGGAGGTGTCGCCGGAAGCGGCCAGACCGGTCCACGCGTCGCACTGTTCGTGCGCGACCCGGGTCAGTGCGCTGAAGCCGGATCGGGCCGCATCCAGGTCGGCGGGGCGCTGCCGCTCGTATACCGCGATGCCCAGGGCGCGGCAGCAGGTGGCAAACCTGCTGATCACGTCTTCGTCCACCCTGCCGTCCGGTCGGGATGCGCGGGGTTGAGCCGCCAGCATGCCTATGTCACCGCGTTCCACGCGCCTGCCGTCCCCTGATGTCACGATCGCCATTGGCGAAGTTTGCCTGTCATTAGCCCCACGAAGTTAGCATTCCCTAAGCTAACTGTCGAGGCGGTCAATTGGGTGCTGTACGCCACAATTGCTCCCGTCCTGACCACGGCTGACCAGCATTTCTCCGGCTCGCCACGATTGCGGGCGAACTGGTTCAGCAGCTTACTGAATATGATTTTCATTAACAACTTGGGGGCTCATCTCTGCTCCTCGGGTGTCGGTGGCGGCCAGGTCTCCGGCAGCATCGGCACCACCGGTCCCGATCCGAACTCGTCGCCGGGCAGTGCGGCCAACCCGGCAGCTGCAGCCGTCCCGGCGCCGACCGTCCCGGAAAATCCCAGCGGTCCCGCGCCCCGCTCCGATGCCACCGGCGCAGCGTCCGGCTCAGGATCGGCGCTCAGGTACTCGAAGCGATGGCCGCGATCCTGCACGGCCGCCCGGCGGCGCCGGCGCCCGCGGGCCTGTTCCTTCGCGGCTGCGGTAACGACCGCCGGTGCAGAGGCTGCATCCGGCTCGGCGGCTTTGCGGCCGGCGCTGGACTTCGCCGTCGAGCCGGCGCCCATTCCCGGCCCGCCGACCAGATAGGGGTAACCGGCCCCCCGCACCCGGCGGCGCCGGGGGCGGCGGGGGCGGGGACGCCGTGCTGGCCGGGGCCGGCGCGCGCTGGACGGCGCCGGTGTCGGCGCCGGCGCGGGGTTGCGGCACCCGTGCCGAGCGGAGAACCGCCGTCGCGGGCGGACCGGCCGCCGGTGACACCGGTACCGGCACGGCCGCCGGCGGGTTGCCGGCACCGATCCCGGCCAGCCCGCCCAGACCGGCCAGGCCGGCCAAGCCGAGACCGGCCGGCGGTAGCCCGAGCGCCAGCGGCACGGGCGGCTGCAGCTGCGGGAAGGTGCTGATCGCCTCGCCCGCATGCCCGATCTCGTCGGCCACCAGCAGCGGCAGGTCGTTGTCCAGCTGCGCGAGGGCAGCCGACGGATTCTCCGGAAACTCCTCGATGTCCCTGGCCAGGGTGTCGGTGATCTCGGTGACGCGATTCAGCCACCAACTCAATTGCGTCGGGTCGCCGCCGTCGTTGTCGACGATGCCGCCATCGTCGTCTCCGTCGTCGGTGTCACCGTCGTCGGCCGCCTCGATCTGCGGAGCCGGATCGGCCGCCGACGCCGGCGCCGCGGTAGCGCCGGTGGCATCGGTAGCCGCTTGATACGCGGTCATGGTGCCGGCCGCCTGAATCCACATCCGGACGTAGTCGGCCTCGTTGACCGCGAGGGGAATCGTGTTGATCCCGAAGAAGTTCGTGGCGAGCAGCGCGGCATGCGTCGCGTGGTTGGCGGCCAACTCCGCCAGGGTCGGCATGGCGGCCAGGGCCGCGACATACGCCGTCGCGGCAGCCTCGTGCCGGGCGGCCGCCGCTGCGCTGGTGACAGCGGAGCGCTGCAACCACGCCAGGTAGGGCCCGTGCGCCGCCGCGTACCGGGCGGCGGTCGGACCGTCCCAGGCGCCGGACTGCACGGCCGCCAGCACGGCGGCGAGTTCGTCGGCCACCGCGGTGTACTCCGAACTCAGCGAGTTCCAGGCCTGCGCGGCCGCGAGCAGCCCGGCAGGACCCGGCCCGGTGTTCAGCAGGGCCGAGTGGGTCTCGGGTGGGAACGCCATCCAGACCGGCACGTATTAGTTGTCGGTGCCCGCACTGGGGTAGTTCCCGGAGCACCGAGAATTCCTGCCAGCCGCACAGGAAACTCCTACCTGGACGGCGGCATCACGGTTTGGTCGCGCTGACCAGCGTGTTGCGGGCGAACATCGCCGCCGCCTGCGAATCCGGCCCCGGGATCGGCCGGCCCACCTCGCGCAGGTAGTCGTTGAGCGGCGTGCCGATCGCCGTCCAGCCGTGCTGACCGAACCATTCGGCGGCCGGCGCGCACTGCTCGTTGTAGACCAGTTGGAAGAACGGGCGCCGGCCGCGGTCCGGGTTGGCACGCTCCTCGGCGATCCTGGCCTCGAACTCATCCGGCGGAAGCGGGGCGCCGTCCTCCACCGCGACGTGGCTGCCCGGGGCGGCCAGCGCGTCGATGCCGGTGAACAGCTGCTCCTCCGCGGCGGCCGGGAGGTAGATCAACAGTCCCTCGGCGATCCAGGCGGAAGACTTGGTGGAGTCGAAGCCGTTGTCCTGCAACGCCTGCGACCAGTCGTCGCGCAGGTCGACGGCGATTTCGCGTCGTTGCGCTCGCGGTTGCACGCCGTGCTCGGCCAGCACCTGCCGCTTGAATTCGAGCACCTGCGGCTGATCCAGCTCGAATACCGTCGTCCCGTCCGGCCACGGCAGCCGGTAGGCCCGGGAGTCCAGGCCGGCGGCCAGGATCACCACCTGCCGGGCACCGGCCGCCGCGGCACGCTCGAAATATGCGTCGAAGTACTTGGTGCGGCCGGCCTGGAAGTTGACGAAGTGCTGACCGAAATCGTCGCTCTTCAGCTCGTGGTCGGGCGCGTTTCCGTCCAGCACGTCGGCCCAGGTGCCACCGACGGCGCGACAGAACATCTCGGCGTACGGGTCGACCACCAGCGGTTCGGGCTTCTGGGCCTCCAGCGCCCGAGCGGTCGCGACGAACAGCGCCGTCGAACCGACGCTCGTGGTGATGTCCCAGGTGTCACGTTCACTTCGCACCCGACCGACTCTACG
Source organism: Mycobacterium kiyosense (assembly GCA_021654635.1). Classification (NCBI taxonomy): domain Bacteria; kingdom Bacillati; phylum Actinomycetota; class Actinomycetes; order Mycobacteriales; family Mycobacteriaceae; genus Mycobacterium; species Mycobacterium kiyosense. The sequence goes on along the minus strand of AP025179.1, from coordinate 587,948 downwards.
CGTCCGCCGGGTGGTCAGCGGTGGTCCGTCTCCCAGGACTGGGGCAGCATGGGTACCGTTGGGCCACTGCCGAATTCATCGTCCGCAAGCGTCGCCAGCCCGACGGCGTCAGCGGCCGGCTCGTTGCGAACCGTGCCGGCAAAACCGAGGTTTCCGGCGCCGCGATCGGAGGCCACCGCGACGAGTTCGGGTGCGTCCGGGGCGTCCCACTGCGGGTCGACGTCGATGTTCATGTCCACGAACTCGTTGCCGTGGCCGCGCTGCGTGGTGCGCCCGCGCCGGCGCCGGCGGGCCGCCGCGCGGGCTTCTGCCGCGGCCGCCGCGGCCGCCGAGTCGGGCTCCGACGCCGAGCGTTTGGCGCCGGCGGCGGCACTCATCCCCGACCCGAATTCGACGCCGGGACCGCCACCCACCAGAAATGGGAAGCCGAACCCGGCCCCAGCTGGAGCCGGGGGCGGGGCCGGGGCGGCGCTGCTGACCGAACTGGTCATGGTCGGCGCCGTCGTGGCCGGCGCTGCGGGCGCGGCCGATGCGACGACGGAGGGGGCCGAGGACGCGACCGCAGGCAATGTCGGCGCCGCGGCCGCCGGCGGCACGATCGCGGGCGGCAGCGCGGGCTGGATCGCCCCCAGACCCGCCAGGCCCGACAGGCCCGACAGCGACCCCAGGTTGGCGATGGCTCCGCTGATCGCCACCGCCAGCAACTGCGGGGATTGGCCGACGGCTTGCAGCGCCTGCGCGACGTGGGTCGGCCAGTCGAACTCGGCGAGCTCCACCAGGTACTCGAACGCCGCGGCGGGATTGGTGAACAGCTGCTGCACGAACGTCTGGAACTGCTGGCCGAATTCCAGCGAGCGGGCCACCCACCACAGCGGTTGCGTCGCATCGGCGTAGTCGTGCATGTGCACGCCGTTGAGGGTGCCTTCCAGGGGATCCCAGTCGATCTGCCCGTTTGTCACCAGCCGGAGCAGGTCCGCGACGAGGTAGTCGAGCGCAGTGGGGTCCCCGTGATCGTGGTCTTCGTGACCGTCCTCGCCTTCGTGCTCTTCCTCATGGTCATGGTCGTCATGGTCATGGTCGTCTTCGGCGAGCACGATCTGCGGTGCCGCACTGCTCTGGGGCGTGGCCCCCAGCGCGGCACCGGATACGGTGTCGTAGGTTGCCATCGCGGTGGCCGCCTGAACCCACATGCGGGCGTAGTCGGCCTCGTTGAGCGCGATCGGGATGGTGTTGATCCCGAAAAAGTTGGTGGCCACCAGCACCCCGTGGATGGCGTGGTTGGCGGCCAGTTCGGCCAGCGTGGGCATGGCGGCCAGCGCCGTCGTGTAAGCGGCGGCGGCGGTTTCGTGCTGGGCGGCCGCGGTCAGGCTGTTGGCGCCGGCCTGCGTCAGCCAGGCCAGGTAGGGGACGTGCGCGGCGAGGTACTGTTCGGCGCTCGGTCCTTGCCAGGCTCCGCCCTGCACGGCACCGAGCACCGTGACGAGTTCGTCGGCGACCTCGGTGTACTCGGAGCCCAGCCACGACCAGGCGGCCGCGGCCGACAGCAACGAGCCCGGGCCCGGGCCGCTACTGAGCAGCGCCGAATGCACTTCGGGCGGCGACGCCATCCACATCAGCATCGCTCACCCCCGCGAATAGATGAGAATGATTTTCATTATCAGCTATTCGACACCACTGTGCGTCGCCGCGCAAGTCCTCTCCGGACTGCCGGCGTCAGGTCCGGGAGAAACTCAGATGAGCGGTCGACCGGCCTTGATGCGCCGATCGAGGTCCCACAGCAGCACGTTGAACGGGAAGTGGCGGACGAACCGCGGCATCAGCCCGTTCTTGATCCGCACCACCATCATCAGCTGGTCGAACAGGCGTTGTCGGCGCTCGTCCCAGGGAAAACCCATCTCGTCGCGGAACCGTTGCGGCAGAAAGCCGCTGGTGATCAGCAGGGCAAGGCTCTCCGGGACCACGGTCAGCAAACCGGGCAGGGGCAGCCGCTTAATCCGCGCGACCGCAATCGGATAGAGGTACTCACGGACGGCGTCGTCGATGTGCACCTTGGCCAGCGACTCCTGCCAATAACGGTCGAACGCGGCGCGGTCGGCCGGCCACATCTCCGGCGGCACCTGCAGGGTGGTGCCCAGCGCCATCCCCTCGCGGTAGTGGCGCTCGGCGTCTTCTTCACTGAGCTCCCCGACGAAAGTCCGGTAGACGTCGACCCCCCCTTTGTAGAGGCAGGCGGCAACCCAGAGCTGCAGTTCGGGGTCGAAGGCGTTGTACTGGACGGGACTGTCGGGCGTGGAACGGACTTGCGCATGCGCCCGGTTCACGGCGCGGCGAAAGGCCGCCTTCTGCGCGTCGGTGCCGGCGGTGGCCACAGCCAGGTAGGTGAAGGTGGTGCGTGCCCGCTTGATCGGATGCAGGTCGATACGTCCGCTTTCGACGCGACTCTCCATCACTCCGTACCCCACGCCGGGCCGCGCGAGCTGCATGATCACGTTGGCGGGCCCCGCCAGTAGCGCGACCCCCATCATCCCGTCGTCAACGCTCGGCCCCCACAGCCGCCGGGTTCGCCCGGATCGGGCCGGTTCTGCGACCGCCCGTTCGACGTGCCGAACCAGGTCCTGACTCATCTCAGGAGTTGCCATCCAACGACCCTTCTCGCCCTGCCGGGTCCGCAAATTCTGTTAACATTCGTTTCCAGATGTTTGTCGGTGCCCACCCGTGCTGTCAAGATGGGGGCCATGGGTTCCGATCACGCAGCTGCGAGCACGCGACCTTACCGCGGAGTGGACGCCGCAGCGCGCCTCGCCGAACGCCGCGGAAAGCTGCTCGCGGCCGGCCTCGAGCTACTCGGCGCGGTCCAGAAGGACTTGTCCGCGGTCACGGTGCGCGCGATCTGTCAGGAAGCCGGCGTGGCGACCAGATACTTCTACGAGAACTTCTCCGAGAAAGACGAGTTCATCGGGGCGGTTTTCGACTGGATCATCGCCGATCTGGCCGGCAAGACCCAGGCCGCGGTGCTGGCCGCGCCGGTAGCCGAACAGACCCGAGCCGGGATGGCCTACATCGTGAACACCATCTCCGACGATCCCCGGGTCGGCCGCCTGGTGTTCAGCACCCAACTCTCCGATCCGATGGTGATCCGCAAACGCGCCGAGTCCACCGCGTTGTTCGCGGTGCTGTCCGGGCAGTACGCCGCCGGAGCGCTGCACATCTCAGCAAACGAGCGGCTCAACATGGGCGCGCACTTCGCGGTGGGTGGCGTAGGTCAGGCGATCAGCGCCTGGCTGGACGGCAGCGTCAGGCTGGCGCCCGACGAACTGGTCGATCAGCTGACGTTGCTGGTGAGCGAATTGACCAGCCCGGGCCTGTACGGCCTCAAGGGAAAAGCGGAAGTTGCCACAGGCGCATCCCCGGATCCAGGAGCCAGCGACGCATCAGGGTGATCCGCATGATGCGCTGCGCACCGCTGATCAGCAACATTGCCATCGGCACCTCGATCAGCAACGCGGTGACCACCGACAGCCACACGTCGTCGGGCCCGGCGGTCATCAGGTCGAACCAGGCGTCGCAGATCAGCAACACCCCGCTGGTGAATGCGGTCAGCAGCAGCAACTGCCGGCGCAGGAAACCCAGCACGGCAGTCGCCAGCATGAACCCGACCAGCAGGATGTCGAAGCCCACCCAGGTGGCCGGCCAGTTGTGGGCGACGTAGTTGGGGGGCAGCGTCATCGACAGGTACCCGATCCAGGGCACCAGGGCCATCGAACCGCTGACGATCAGCCCGAGGTTGATCCGCCGCCGCCGACCCAGCTCGGCGGGTTCGACCAGCTCGCTCAACGGTTGCTCGAGCCGCGAGATCAGCTCCTTGCGCTGCGCCGGGGACAGCGCCGCAATCTGCTCTTCGCTCAGGATGTGCTGTGTCACACCCGAAGACTGTCACACTCGACGGCTAGTGGCCGACGGCCACCGGCGGCCGCCGGTCGGCCGCGGTCTTGGGCACCGCCGGGGTGTCGGCTTCATTGAATTCCCTTATCCAGCAAGCGAACTCAAGCATGATGCCGTCGGGATCCTGGAAGTAGAAAGACCGCACGTAGACGCCGGGATGAACCGTCGCCGCCACCTGCATAGGGCTCTCGTCGTGATTGAGCACCGGGCCGACCCGCACCCCCTTGTCCTTCAGCCGCTGCCGATACGCGTCGAATTTGTCCGCCGGCACGTGGAAGGCGAGATGGTTCATCGTGCTCACCGCGCTGGTGATGTCGCCTAGCCCCGGCAGCGCCCCGGGCGAACTGATCCCGGGCCCGGTCGGCGGCCTCGGTGAACCAGAAGAATGCGACGCAGTCGCCGTTGCCGGCGTCGAAGAAGAAGTGCTGACCCGCACCCCCGGGCAGATCGAGCGACTTGATCAGCGGCATACCCAGGATGTTGCTGTAGAAGTCCACGGTGCGCGCCATGTCCGAACACACCAGGGCGACGTGGTTGATGCCGCCGAGCTCGAACTCGGTGTTGGTGTTGTGCGGCTTGATCATCGCCCGCCTCCCTACCTAAGATCCAAACCTGAATCTAACATCAGATTCAGGTTTGTGGGAGGTGCGTGACATGACGAGCGCGGCCGACCACTCCGAAACTCTGCCCAGGCTTCCCACCCACCGTGGCCGGCGCACCCAGGCCGCAATCGACGCCGCCGCGCGAAAAGTGATCGCACGCAAGGGGATTCTGGCGACGACGATTGCCGATATCGCCGCCGAGGCGGGGCGGTCGGCGGCGTCGTTCTACAACTACTACGACTCCAAAGAGGCGATGGTGCGCCAATGGGCGCTGCGCTTCCGCGACGAAGCCGGCCAGCGCGCCGTCTCGGTGACCCAGCACGGTCTGTCGGAGCGCGACCGTGCGCACCAGGCCGCCGCCGCGCACTGGCACACCTACCGGCACCGTCTCGCCGAGGTGATCAGCATCTCGCAGCTGGCGATGGTCAGCGACGACTTCGCCGAACACTGGGCCCAGATGTGCTCGATCCCAGTCTCTTTCATCGCCGAATCGGTCAGACGTGCTCAGGCGCAGGGTTATTGCCCCGACGACGACCCACAGCTGATGGCCGAGGCGATCGTGGCGATGTTCAACCAGTTCTGCTACCTCCAGCTCACCCGGTCCACGGAGCCCGACGACCAAGCGTGCATCCAGACCCTGGCCAACATCTACTACCGGGCCATTTACAGCGAGGAGGGTCGCTCTTGACCGACGTCGTTCGCGAATTCATCGGGCTGCCGTCGCCGACCGCCGGGCGAGCCGGTGCCGGCGGGCATCCCTGCCAGGGCCTCTATCACCATGCCGCGGGGCATCGTCCGAAGGTGGCGGTGATCGCCACGCATTACCAGATCGACTTCTCCGAGCACTACATCGCCGAGTACCTGGCCAACCGCGAGATCGGGTTCCTGGGCTGGAACACCCGGTTCCGGGGCTTCGAGAGTAGTTTCCTGCTCGACCACGCGCTGGTCGACATCGGGGTCGGCGTGCGCTGGCTGCGCGAGATCGCCGGCGTGGAAACTGTTGTTCTGCTGGGTAATTCGGGTGGTGGATCGTTGATGTCGGCCTACCAGTCCCAAGCGGTCGACCCGAACGTGACACCGCTGGCGGGCATGCGGCCCGCCGACGGGTTGACCGAGCTGCTCGCCGCCGACGGCTACGTCGCCACGGCCGCGCACCCGGGACGGCCCGACGTGCTGACCGCCTGGATGGACGGCGCCGTCGTCGACGAAAACGACCCCGTGGCAACCGATCCGGAGCTGGATCTGTTCTTCCAGCGGCCGCCGTACGCACCGGAGTTCGTCCAGCGATACCGAGCGGCGCAGGTGGCCCGCAATCACGCCATCACCGACTGGGCCGAATCGGAGCTCGAACGGGTCAAGGCGGCGGGTTTCTCCGATCGGCCGTTCACCGTGATGCGTACCTGGGCCGACCCGCGGATGGTCGATCCGACTCTCGAACCTACCAAGCGCCAAGCTAATTCGTGCTACGCCGGCACGCCGGTGCAGGCGAACCGGTCGGCCCGCGGTATCGCCGCCGCGACCACGCTGCGCAACTGGCTGGGCATGTGGAGCCTGCGCACCGCGCAGACCCGGGCCGAGCCGCACCTGGCCCGCATCACCTGCCCGGCGCTGGTGATCAACGCCGAGGCCGACACCGGCGTCTTCCCGTCGGACGCCAAGCGCATCTACGACGGGCTGGCCGGCGCCGACAAGTCCCAGGCCGCCGTCGACACCGATCATTACTTCACCACACCGGGCGCCCGCGACGAGCAGGCCGACATCATCGCCGAGTGGATCGGCAAGCGGTGGGGCTGACCGCCTCGCCGAAGCCGGGAGACAGCCTGGGCCTCCGTCGGCCACCGTTGGCCCCCAACCGACCGGTTGTTAGCTTAAAGGGTGCCCGGCCGCAACGGCCTCGAGAGCAACGGGAAGGCGACCAATGCCGATCGCGATAAACCCTGAACACCAAGCCCTGGCCGACTCGGTGCGGTCCCTGGTGGCGCGGGTGGCGCCCTCGGAGGTGCTGCACGAGGCGATGGAGACGCCGGTGCAGAACCCGCCGCCGTACTGGCAGGCCGCTGCCGACCAGGGACTGCAAGGCGTGCACCTAGCCGAATCGGTTGGCGGCCAGGGCTACGGCATCTTGGAGCTGGCCATCGTGCTGGCCGAATTCGGCTACGGCGCGGTGCCCGGGCCGTTCGTGCCGTCGGCGATCGCCAGCGCATTGATCGCCGCACACGACCCCAAGGCCGAGGTACTCGCCGAACTGGCCTCGGGGGCGGCCATCGGCGCCTACGCGCTGGATTCGACCATGACCGCCACCCGCCAGGGGCCGGAAGGCAGCCAGGTTCTGGTGATCCGCGGCGAAGTCCGGGCGGTGCCCGCCGCGGCACAGGCGTCGATCCTGGTGCTGCCGGTGGCCATCGACAGTGGCGAGGAGTGGGTGGTGCTGCGCGCCGACCAACTCGAGATCGAGCCGGTGCAAAGTGTCGACCCGCTGCGTCCGGTGGCGCACGTGCGCGCCAACGCCGTCGAGGTCGGCGACGACATGGTGCTGGACAACCTGAGCATGACGGCCGCGCACGCGCTGATGACGACACTGCTGTCGGCCGAGGCGGTGGGTGTGGCGCGCTGGGCCACCGACACCGCGTCGGGTTACGCCAAAATCCGCGAACAGTTCGGCCGGCCGATCGGGCAATTCCAGGCCATCAAGCACAAGTGCGCGGAGATGGTCGCCGACACCGAGCGGGCCACCGCCGCGGTGTGGGACGCCGCCCGCGCGCTGGACGAGGACAGCGAGCACATCGAGTTCGCGGCGGCGGTGGCGGCCACGTTGGCGCCGGCGGCGGCGCAGCGCTGCACGCAGGACTGCATCCAGGTGCACGGCGGCATCGGCTTCACCTGGGAGCACGACACCAACGTGTACTACCGCCGGGCGCTGATGCTGGCCGCCTCCTTCGGCCGCAGCACGGAGTATCCGCAGCGGGTGGTGGACACCGCGACCACCACCGGCATGCGCGCGGTGGACATCGACTTAGATCCCGAAACCGAGCAGCTGCGCGACGAAATCCGGGCCGAGGTCGCCGCCTTGAAGGAGATGGACCGCGACGCTCGCACCGTCGCGATCGCCGAGGCGGGTTGGGTGCTGCCGTATCTGCCCAAGCCGTGGGGGCGGGCGTCGGGGCCGGTCGAGCAGGTCATCATCGCCCAGGAGTTCACCGCCGGCCGGGTCAAGCGGCCACAGGTGGGCATCGCGGCGTGGATCATCCCGTCCATCGTCGCGTTCGGCACCGAGGAACAGCAGCAGCGCTTCCTGCCCCCCACCTTCCGCGGCGAAATGGTCTGGTGCCAACTGTTCTCCGAGCCGGGCGCCGGATCCGACCTGGCCGGGCTGACGACGAAGGCCACCCGGGTGGACGGCGGCTGGCGCATCACCGGCCAGAAGATCTGGACCACCGCGGCGCAGTTCTCGCAGTGGGGCGCACTGCTGGCCAGGACGGACCCGAACGCTCCGAAACACAACGGCATCACCTATTTCCTGCTCGACATGAAGAGCGAGGGCGTGACGGTCAAGCCGCTCAAGGAACTCACCGGGCAGGAGTTCTTCAACACCGTCTACCTCGACGACGTGTTCGTGCCCGACGAGTATGTGCTGGGCGAGGTGAACCGGGGCTGGGAGGTCAGCCGCAATACCCTCACCGCCGAACGGGTTTCAATCGGTGGCAGCGACCTGAACTTCCTGGCCAGCCTGCCCGCGTTCGTCGAGTTCGTCCGGGACGGACAGTTCGACCAGGTCGCCCGGCACCGCGCGGGCCAGCTGATCGCCGAAGGCCATGCCGCCAAGGTGCTCAACCTGCGTTCCACCCTGCTGACGCTGGCCGGTGGCGATGCGATGCCGTCGGCGGCGATCTCCAAGCTGCTGTCGATGCGGACCGGTCAGGGCTACGCCGAATTCGCGGTGTCGTCCTTCGGCACCGACGCCGTGATCGCGGATCCCGAACAGCCGCAAGGCAAGTGGAACGACTACCTGTTGTCCAGCCGCGCCACCACGATCTACGGCGGCACCTCCGAGGTGCAGCTCAACATCATCGCGGAGCGGTTGCTCGGCCTGCCCCGCGACCCTTAGGCCGCGGGACGTCGCCCAGCCGGGTTCACCACCACCAGTTCCACAAGTTTCGGTGACCCCACCAGCCGCCCGGGAACCAGCCGCCGCGGCCCATACCGCCGCCGCCCCAGCCGCCGTGGCGCCAGCCCAAACCGTGGCCACCCCAGCCGTGGCCGCCCCAGCCAGGGCCGCCCCAACCGTGGCCACCCCAGCCATGACCTCCCCGCCGTGCCCGCCCCAGCCGTGCCCGGGGCGCTCGGGCAGGTCCGCGGCGCCATGCGGACCGGACAGAGCCGGTGCGACGACGGCCGGGCCGGGCGGCGCGGCCTGCGCCACGGCAGTGCCGCCGAACAGCGGACCACCGAACAGCAGAGTGGTAGCCAGCACACCGGCGCCGATGGCCCCGGTTGCCGCGGTACGCACCGAACGCAATGACCTCATGGGGACCCCTTTCACGATCTTCCACCTGACCAAGAAAACGGTATACGTAAATGCTGTTGGCAAACAATACGAAATAGAAATATCTGACCTGTAAATTTGTTGAACGTCTGCACCAATACTGATCTCAGCAGCCTGCTAACCACCAATTATGGGGTACTGATCCGTGTATTTACTATTTCGCTGAACTACTGAGCTCATTATCTCATCACCACAAATCGTCTCAATAGATCGTTTTTATCGGATTAGCAGCAAATTATTCTGATGATGCACAGACAATGCCAAGGTTGGCCCCTTACACTGACTTACTGACTCGTCCCGGGCAGGAAGGTCGTCGCATGAGCATCAACCCAACCCACCAGTCGCAGGCCGAGGACGGCGCGCCGACGGAGCGGTTTGCCAACTTTCGCCGGCCCCAAGTCCCCCCACTGCGCGAGTCGCCGACCGTCGACCATCGGCGCCGCGAACCACCCGCACGGACCCAGCGGACCCGCCGCACCGTCGACCTGCTGCCGGGCACCCACCGGGCTCTGGACATCTGGCAGCGCGAAGCCGCAGACCGGCTCGGGGTGGCGCGGGTGACCGGCCAAGAAGTGATCAACGCGCTCATCGAGCAGTTGCTCGTCGATCCCAAACTCTCGGCCCAGATCACCCGCGCGATCCAGGCCCGCCGCTGAATTCCGAGTCGAAGCGCAACGAGCGCAGCCGGCTACTCCGAGTCGGCTGAGTCCTCGCCGTCGGCGACCTCGGACTTGGCGTCCTCGGAATCGGACCCGCCCTCGTCCGAACCCTTTTCCTCTGCCTGGAGTTTCTTGGCCTCGTCCTTGGCTTTGTCCTTGTCCTCGACGTCCAGATCGCGCAGTTCGCGCTTGAGGATCTTTCCGGTCGGGTTGCGGGGCAGCTCGTCGAGGAAGACCACTTCCCGCGGCACCTTGTAGCGGGCCAGGTTTTCCCGCACGTAGTGCTTCACGGCGTCCTCGTCGAGGTCGGCGCCCTCCTTCTTGACCACGAACGCGCGCAGCCGGTGACCCCACTCCTTGTCCTCGACACCGATCGCGGTGGCCTCCACCACGTGTTCGTGCCCGCTGATCAGGTCCTCGACCTCGGCCGGGAACACGTTCTCACCGCCCGAGACGATCATCTCGTCGTCGCGGCCGCTGACGTAGAGCAGTCCGTCCTCGTCGAAATAGCCGACGTCGCCCGACGACATCAGGCCGTCGATGATCTGCTTGTGCCCGCCGCCGGTGTAGCCCTCGAACGGGAACGCGTTGCCGACGAAGATCCGCCCGACCTCGCCCTGCGGCTTCTCCTTACCGTTGTCGTCGAGAATCTTCACCTTCACACCCTTGACCACCGGTCCCACCGTCGCCGGGTTCTTCTCCAAGTCCTCGGGACGGGCGATGGTCGCGAAGGCGATCTCGGTCGAGCCGTACATGTTGTAGATGACGGGGCCGAAGTCCTTCAGCGCACGGGTGGCCAGCTCGGCCCCCAGCTGGGATCCGGACACGAAGATGATCTTCAAGTGGGACAGGTCGGGCTTCTTGTCCATCTTCTCGATCGCGTCCAGCAGCCGCGACAGCATCACCGGCACCACGACCATCGCCGTCGCCTGGTACTTCGCCAGGTCCTCGAGCACCAGCGGCGGCTTGAACTTACGGCGCAGGATCAGCGTGGACCCCAAGAACATCGCGATGGTGGCGTGCAGATAGCCCAGGGCGTGGAACATGGGCGCCGGCAACGAGGTGATCTCGTTCGCCTTGAACGGAACATGCGACAGGATGCCGCCGACCGGCGCCAGCGTCGGCGGAGTGCTGCGGTTGGCGCCCTTCGGGGTGCCGGTGGTTCCGCTGGTCAAAATGATGATCGAGGCGTGCTTGTCGGCCTTGGGCGCCGGCTCCTTGCTGCTGCGCTCGATCAGCTCGGCAAGGGTCTCGTCCGTGCTGCCCGAGTCCTCGTCGCTGTCCGGGTTGGTGCCCAGCGCCCGCAGCTTGCCGAGTTCGGGCTCGGCTTTGCTGACGACCTTGGTGTACTCGTCGTCATAGATGATCACCTTGGCGCCTTCGCGCTCGGAGACCTCTTTGACCTGCGGGCCGGAGAATTCGCTGTTGAGCAGGATGATGCGGGCGCCCACGCGGGCGGCGCCGTAGTTGGCGATCAAGAACCAGCGCGTGTTGCGCGCCAGGATCGCAACACCGTCCCCGGCCTTGACGCCCATCTCGATCAGCCCGTTGGCCACCGCGTGCGCGGCCTCGTCGAGCTCCCGGTAGCTGAATTCGCCGTCTTCGTCGATGCATGCCGCCCGGTCCGGGGTGCGCGCGGCATTGAGCGCCGGCAACATGCCGAATTCACCCCATTTGAGGATGCCGCTGGCCATCGTGGCGGTCTTGAGCGGCGACTCCAGCTTGAACGCGCCCGACTCGAAGATCTTGCGTACGTAGTGCAGTTCGGCGGCACCGCGTTCAACGTATTGCTGGATTTTTCCGACGCCGGGCAGGTCGCTGAGGTTAGGCATGTTCCTCACCATATGTGACGGAGGTCGCAAAACGACCAGTGGTTTCCACGTAATTACCATCGACTTCCATGACCAAACCCGTGTCGCTGGACGTGGACGGGCGCGAGGTCACCGTCACCCTCCCCGACAAGATCGTCTTTCCCGACGCGGGCATCACCAAGCTCGATCTGATCCGCTACTACCTGGCGGTGGCCGAGGGGGCGCTGCGCGGGGTGGCCGGCCGTCCGATGATCCTCAAGCGCTTCGTCAAGGGCATCTCCGAGGAGGCGGTCTTTCAGAAGCGGGCACCGGCTAAGCGCCCGGACTGGGTGGACGTCGCCACCCTGCGCTACGCGTCCGGAACGTCCGCCGACGAGGCCGTCATCCACGACGCGGCCGGGCTGGCCTGGGTGATCAACCTGGGCTGCGTGGACCTCAATCCGCACCCGGTCCAGGCCGGCGACCTCGACCACCCCGACGAGCTGCGGGTCGACCTGGACCCGATGCCCGGGGTCTCTTGGCAGGGCATCGTCGACGTGGCCCAGGTGGCCCGCGAGGTTCTCGAGGATCACGGGCTGACCGCGTGGCCGAAGACGTCGGGGTCACGCGGTTTCCATATCTACACCCGGATCGCGCCGCGCTGGCCGTTCAGCAAGGTGCGACTGGCGGCGCAAACGGTCGCCCGCGAGGTTGAGCGCCGGGTCCCCGAGCTGGCGACGAGCCGCTGGTGGAAGGAGGAACGCGAAGGGGTGTTCGTCGACTTCAACCAGAACGCCAAGGACCGCACCGTTGCCTCGGCCTACTCGGTGCGGGCCACCCCGGATGCGCGGGTGTCCACACCGCTGCACTGGGACGAGGTCGCCGGCTGCCGCCCGGAGCGGTTCACCCTGGCCACCGTGCCGAGCCGGTTCGCCAACCTGGGTGACCCGTGGACGGGTATGGACTCGACCACCGGCAGCCTGGACCGGCTGCTGGCGCTGGCCGAGGAACTTGGCCCGCCGGAGAAGGCGCCACGGGGCGCGAGGAAGCCTGGGCAGGGCACCGACGGCAGGCGGGTGTCGTCGATGCCGCTCATCGAAGTCGCCCGAACCAAGACCAAGGACGAGGCGATGGCCGCGTTGGATACCTGGCGCGGCCGCCACCCCGCGGCGGCCGAGCGGCTGCATCCGGCCGACGTGCTGGTCGACGGGATGCGCGGGCCCAGTTCGATCTGGTACCGGATCCGGGTCAACCTGCAGCATGTGCCACCGGAGCTACGTCCGCCCCAGGAGGAACTGATCGCCGATTACTCACCCTGGCACGGCTACTCACCCAAACGTGCCTCCGAGTAGTAAGGCCACGTAACTGACGGCCCGGTAAGACACGCGATACTCTCCTGCTGTGCAGCAGGCATGGAGTCGGCGGGGGGTTCTTGCAGGTCGTCGGGGCCGCGGGACTGCTCGGCGCAAGCGCTGCGGCGGTTACGGCGGGATGTTCGGGCTCCCAAGCCGGCGCCGGGATCGCCCGGCGGTGGAGCGGTGACGGTGACCCACCTGTTCGGTCAGACCGTCGTCAAGGAACCGCCCAAGCGGGTGGTCAGCGCCGGTTACACCGAGCAGGACGATCTGCTCGCCGTGGGTGTGGTACCCATCGCGGTGACCAACTGGTTCGGCGACCAGCCCTTCGGCGTCTGGCCCTGGGCGCAGCCGAAACTCGCTGCGGCACAACCGGTTCTGCTCAATTTGGAGAACGGGATCCAGGTCGACCAGATCGCCGGTCTCAAGCCCGACCTGATCGTGGCGACCAACGCCGGCCTAGATGCCGACACCTACCAGAAACTGTCCAACATCGCCCCGACCATCGCCCAGTCCGACGGCGACGCCTTCTTCGAGCCGTGGAAAGACCAGGCCACCACGATCGGCCAGGCGGTGTTCCAGTCCGCGCAGATGAAGTCGTTGGTCGACGCGGTCGACAGCAAGTTCAAGGACGTCGGCCAGAAGAACCCGTCCTGGAAGGGCAAGAAAGCGTTGTTGCTGCAGGGCCGGCTGTGGCAGGGCACGGTGGTCGCGACGACGGCGGGCTGGCGGACCGAATTCCTGGAGCAGATGGGTCTCGTCGTTGCCGACAGCATCAACGCCTATGCCACCGACCACCGCGCGGCCATCCCCCGCGACCACATCAAGGAGGTGCTCGATTCCGCCGACGTGGTGATCTGGACGACGGAGAGCCCCGACGACGAGCAGGCGCTGCTGGCCGATCCCGAGGTGGCGGCCTCCCAGGCGACCGCGCAGAAACGGCATGTCTTCACCTCCAAGGACCTGGCCGGCGCGATCGCCTTCGCATCGCCACTGAGCTACCCGGTGGTCGCCGACCAACTGCCGCCACAGCTGGCAAAAATCCTGGGCTGACCGACCCGGACTTGAGCGTTCGTTAAGGCAGCTCTGGCAGTGCTCGAAAGTTCCTCGCCCGCTTGCGCTCGCGGAGTTACCGTCGAGTAATGAGTGTGACAGAGATCACCGACATCCCGGGGGACCTGGTCGTGACCAGCACCGTACTCGACTACGGCGACCACGCGTTGCTGCTGCAATGCGACAGCACCGCCGACGTTCTGGCCTGGACCGATGCGTTGCACGCAGCGCGGCTACCCGGTGTCGTCGACATCGTCCCGGCCTCGATGACCGTACTGGTGAAGCTGGCTGCGCCGCGTTTTCAGGCTGCCACCCGGCGGCGGCTGCGCAAATTACGGGTGGTGCCCGCCACCGAACCCGATGCTGGCGACCCCGCGGATGACGTCGTCATCGACGTCGTCTACGACGGACCGGATCTGGCCGAGGTCGCCGAACTCACCGGCCTGAGCACCGCCCAGGTGATCAACGCCCACACCAGCAGCCGCTGGCGGGTGGGCTTCAGCGGGTTCTCGCCGGGGTTCGCCTACCTGATCGGCGGCGACGAGCGACTCCGGGTGCCGCGCCGCGCCGAACCGCGAACCTCGGTTCCGACCGGAGCGGTGGGTCTGGCCGGCGAATTCAGCGCGGTCTATCCGCGCCGATCACCCGGCGGTTGGCGGCTGATCGGCCACACCGACGCGGTGTTGTGGGATATCGACAAACCCGATCCGGCGCTGCTCACGCCCGGCACCTGGGTCCGGTTCCGGGCGACGTAGGAGGATCGATCGCGATGACGACGCTGGAAATCCTGCGCACCGGACCGCTGGCGGTGGTGCAGGACCTCGGCCGGGCCGGTCTGGCCCACCTCGGCGTCGGCCGCTCCGGGGCCGCCGACCGTCGATCCCACACCCTGGCGAACCGGTTGGTGGCCAACCCCGACGACCGGGCCACCGTCGAAGTGACGTTCGGCGGATTCTCGGCGCGGGTGCGCGGCGGCGACCTCGACATCGCGGTGACCGGGGCCGACACCGAGCCGACCGTCAATGGAAAGATGTTCGGCACCAACAGCATTCAGCACGTACGCGACGGTGAGGTGATCTCGCTGGGCACGCCGCGGGCCGGGCTGCGCAGCTACCTGGCGGTGCGCGGTGGCATCTGCGTGACGCCGGTGCTGGGTTCGCGTAGCTACGACGTGATGGCGGCCATCGGACCGCTACCGCTGCAGGCCGGCGACGTGGTGCCGGTCGGCGAACACAGCAACGAGTACCCCGAACTCGACCAGGCACCGGTGGCCGCGATCGAAAAACACATCGTCGAGCTGATGGTGATCCCCGGACCCCGCGACGACTGGTTCGTCGACCCGGACGCCCTGGTGCACACCGTCTGGATGGCCTCGGACCGCAGCGACCGGGTGGGCATGCGACTGGAGGGGCGCCCCATCGTGCACCGCTGGCCGGACCGGCAACTGCCCAGCGAGGGCACCACCCGGGGCGCAATCCAGGTGCCGCACAGCGGGTTACCGGTGATCCTGGGACCCGATCACCCGATCACCGGCGGCTACCCCGTGATCGGGGTAGTGATCGACGAGGACATCGACAAGGCGGCCCAGGTGCGGCCCGGCCAGTACGTGCGGATGCACTGGGCGCGGCCGCGGTCGTGACGCCCGTCTGAAACTCCGGCGCGCAGCGGTGGTAGACAAGGACCGTGCACACCGCACGCCTGGTACACACCGCCGATCTCGACAACGACACGCGCCAGCGCACCCACCGGATGCTGACCGAGGCGTTCGCCGGTGACTTCACCGACAGCGACTGGGACCATACGCTCGGCGGCATGCATGCGCTGATCTGGCATCACGGGGCGATCATCGCGCACGCCGCGGTGGTGCAGCGCCGGCTCGTCTACCAGAACAGCGCGCTGCGCTGCGGCTACGTCGAAGGTGTTGCGGTGCGCGAAGATTGGCGCCGCAAGGGACTGGTGAACGCGCTGCTGGACGGCGTCGAACAAGTGATGCGAGGCGCCTACCAACTCGGTGCGCTGAGCTCCACCCGCGCCGCGCGGGGCCTGTACTCGGCCCGCGGCTGGCTGCCGTGGCTCGGCCCCACCTCCGTGCTCGCACCCACCGGTCCGACCCGTACCCCCGACGACGACGGGACGGTGTTCGTGCTCCCGGTGAGCGTCAGCCTGGACACCTCCGCCGGACTCATGTGCGATTGGCGTGACGGCGACGTCTGGTAAAGGGTCTGGTACGTAGGCCTCACAGGCCCTCCGGTACTGCGGTGAGCGAAAGTTCACAGTCGGCGTCACCCGCAGAAGCGCCCGGGCAACAAAGGATTCCTAGCGTCACCGGCAAGGTCTTCAGCAGCCCGTTAGGAGTCTCCCTTGTCCGCCATGCTCGCGCGCCGTTCGCACACCATTTCCGATTGGGATCCCGAGGACGAGGTGGCGTGGGAAGGCGGTAACAAGTTCGTCGCGCGGCGCAATCTGATCTGGTCGGTGGCCGCCGAGCACGTGGGCTTCTCGATCTGGTCCACCTGGTCGGTGATGGTGCTGTTCATGCCGGCTTCGGTGTACGGCTTCTCCGCGGGCGACAAGTTCCTGCTGGGGGCGACCGCGACGCTGGTCGGCGGCTGCCTGCGCTTCCCCTACACGTTCGCCACGGCGAAGTTCGGGGGCCGCAACTGGACGGTCTTCTCCGCGCTGGTGCTGCTGATTCCCACCGTCGGCAGCATCTTTCTGCTGGCCAACCCGGGGTTGCCGCTGTGGCCGTTTTTGGCCTGCGCCGCGCTGGCCGGACTCGGCGGCGGCAACTTCGCCTCCTCGATGACCAACATCAACGCCTTCTACCCGCAACGACTCAAGGGGGCGGCGCTGGCACTGAATGCGGGCGGCGGCAACCTCGGCGTCCCGGTGATCCAACTGGTCGGCCTGCTGGTGATCGCGACTGCCGGTGACCGCCAACCCTATTGGGTTTGCGCTGTGTACCTGGTGCTGCTGGCCGTCGCCGGTATCGGCGCCGCGGTGTTCATGGACAACCTGCAGCAGTACCGCATCGAGATGACCACCATGCGCGCGGTGCTGGCCGAGCCGCACACCTGGCTGATCGCGCTGCTCTACATCGGCACCTTCGGTTCGTTCATCGGCTTCTCCTTCGCCTTCGGGCAGGTGCTGCAGATCAACTTCGTCGCCAGCGGGCAGAGCACCGCCAAGGCATCGCTACATGCCGCCCAGATCGCTTTTCTGGGACCGCTGCTGGGTTCACTGTCCAGGGTGTACGGCGGCCGGTTGGCTGATCGCGTGGGCGGCGGCCGGGTGACCCTCGGCGCATTCTGCGGAATGATTCTGGCCGCCGGAATCCTGGTCGGTGTAAGCACTTTCGGTGAGCAGCACGCCGGGCCCGCGCCGGCCGCACTGATGATCGGCTACATCGCGGGATTCGTGGCCCTGTTCATCTTGTCCGGAATCGGCAACGGCTCGGTGTACAAGATGATTCCGTCGATCTTCGAGGCTCGCAGCCACTCACTCCCGTTGAGCGAGAACGAACGTCGGCTGTGGTCACGCTCTATGTCCGGCGCCCTGATCGGCCTTGCCGGTGCCGTCGGCGCGCTCGGCGGCGTCGGGGTCAATCTCGCGCTCCGCCAATCGTATTCGAGCAGTGGAACCGCCACCTCGGCGTTCTGGGCGTTCGTGGGTTTCTACATCGCCGCCTCGGTGCTGACGTGGCTGATCTACGTGCGCAGGCCGCTCACCGTACGCGCCGCCGCTAGTTTGGCGTACGTGTAATTCACGCGCGCTTGACCCCGGCGTTGCCGTCAGTGCCGTTGGCCCCATCGAACTCGGGTGTGGCGGCGCCGTCTGATCCCGCGGAACCGTTGTGCGGGTTGGGTCCCAACCCCACGCCGGCGGCCCCGCCGCTGCCCGCGCCACCCCGCGAACCGCCGGTCCCGCCCGCGCCGCCGTCCCCAACGCTGCCCGCCGCACCGTCCCTGCCGAACAACCCGCCGCGTGCGCCGGCACCAGCCCGACCACCCTCGCCCCCGTTGCCGCCGTCGCCACCACGACCGGCATCGCCACCATCGCCGCCGGAGCCGCCGACCGCAGCGCCGGCGGGACTACCGGCAGTGCCGCCCGCAGCGCCGTCCCCACCGTTGCCGCCGAACCCGCCGCCGCCGCCGGCGCCACCGGCACCCCGTGCCCGCCGGCCCCGCCATTGCCGACCAACCACCCGCCGACACCGCCGTTTCCGCCCGCTCCGCCGGCGGCTCCCGCGCCGCCTTGCCCGCCCCCGCCGCCGTCGCCACCGGATCCGCCGTTGCCGCCGTAGGCGTTGCCGGCGGAACTGTACGCGGCGTTCGTGGAGGCCGAGTCGATGGACGAGTGCCCACCGCCGGCGCCCCCGGCACCACCCGCGGAACCGCTGCCGCCGAAGCCGCCGATACCTCCGTGGCCACCGTCGCCGCCGTTGCCTACCAGCAACCCGCCGCGGCCCCCGTCGCCGCCGGCGCCGCCGGCGCTACCGCCCTGCCCGGTCAAACCCACACCGCCGACGCCGCCGCTGCCACCAGACCCGGCGATCGCGGCGCCGCCGAGGGCGCGGGCGTATCCGGCCTGCCCACCGTCACCGCCGTCGGCCCCGCCGGCACCTCCAACACCGCCGTCGCCCCCACGGCCGGAGACTGCTCTGGCCGCCGGCAACTCCTTACCCTGCGTCGCGTCGGCGTTCCCGCCGCTACCGCCGCTACCGCCGTTGACGCCAGCGCCACCTGGTTGACCGGATGCGCCATCGCCGGCGGTGAGATTTCCGGCCTTGTCGGTGAGACCATCGTGGCCGGAAGCGCCGGTCAGGTTCGGGTCGGTGGTTGATGCCGGGTTGTGGGCGTTCGCGCCGGCCATGCCAGCCCCGCCGTGGCCGCCGCGACCGCCCGCGCCCCACAGCCCGGCATTGCCGCCCGCCCCGCCGTGACCACCAGCCATGGCGATCGACGTCGCGGCCCCGCCGTCGCCGCCGCGGCCGCCGTGGCCGAAGAGCCATCCGCCGCTGCCACCCGCGCCGCCGTTTGCGCCGGCACCGCCGGTGCCGCCTCTGCCGCCGTTGCCGATCAGCCCGGCCGCGCCGCCACCCCCGGCCCGGCCGTCCGCACCCGACCCGCCGTTGCCGCCGTTGCCCAGCAGGATTCCGCCTGCACCGCCGTTGGCCCCGAGCCCGGTGCGGCGTCCGCGCCGTTGCCGATCAGCGGCCGGCCCACCAGTGCTTCGGTGGGCGCGTTGACCACGTCGAGGAGCTGGCGCAATGGCGACGCGAAGGCCGCCTCGGCGGTGGCATAGGTGGTCGCATTCGAAGCGAGGACCTCGACGAACTGGTCGTGAAACGCGGAGAGCCGAGTCGACACAAGCTGATACGCCTGGGCATGCCCGGAGAACAGCGCCGCCACGGCCAGCGACACCTCATCGGCGCCGGCGGGCAGCAGCGCCGTCGTCCGAGCTGCCGCCTCAGCATTTGCCCAACGAACGGTGGAACCGATACCGGACACGTCGGCCGCTGCCGACCAAAGTGCTTCAGGGGCAACAGTTAAATACGACATCGTGCCCGATCCCCTTCGCTGGGTGGATGACGTTACCGAGGCGCCATCCCACCTTGACCCGCTGCACGAGGCGCGTCCCTAGCGCGCCTGGAGGATTTTGCGGATGAAATTTTCTCCCCCTATTGGCGGGAAGGCGCGCTGGGCCGACCTGCCGAGAACATCGAAACCAGCTTTGGCGCAGCCATTTCGCCGCGCTGTCCGGGTCCCGATGGCACGTGCCCCTGGGACGCCGCCGCTTCGGCGGGTGCAATGAGAGTGCGCAGCGGTCCGACTCGCCCGCGTGTGATCCAGGTCGCTTTGTCAGTGACCTTGCAGAGAACTGGGACGCAACTGGCAGCCGATATCGCGGCTGCTGGCTTGACTGCCTACCACCGCCGATGTGAGCATCGAAACCAACAGTGGCGCAACCAAATTAAGGCAGTCGCGAGTCTGCCATCTGCTGGGAGGTCAGCTACGCCATGTTTCGCAGGGCCGCGGTGTCCGCTCGCCGGACCGATCCGGTTGTCCAAGCCGCTGCAGGGCCGCTCCGGAGCCGCAGAGATGTGACGTGGAACGCAGGCGAGGGCAATGTCGCAGCAATTGTCGGTTAACGTTTCAGAAATCGCTGCGGCATATAACAGTCAGATGGCCCGGCCCAAGTCTGTGCCACTCGCCGGCTATCGGATCGCAGTCACATCGGCCCGTCGCGCCGAGGAGCTGTGTGCGCTGCTGCGCCGGCACGGCGCCGAGATCTTCGCCGCCCCGGCGATCAGCATGATCGCACTGCCCGACGACGACGAACTGCACAGCAACACCGAGGCATTGATCGCCGACCCACCAGACATTTTGATCGCCCACACCGGCATCGGTTTTCGCGGCTGGGTGGCCGCGGCCGAAGGATGGGGACTGGCCACCGAGCTCGTCGGCGCCCTGTCCGGGGCCCGGGTCATTTCCCGCGGACCGAAGGCGACCGGGGCGCTGCGGGCAGCGGGTCTGCGCGAGGAATGGTCTCCGGAATCAGAGTCCTCACAAGAGGTTTTCGAGTACCTGCTCGACGCCGGCGTGTCGGGAAAGCGGATCGCCATCCAACTGCACGGCGCGGCCGACGGTTGGGACCCATTCCCGGAATTCCTCGCCGGGCTGTGCGCGGCGGGAGCCGAGGTGGTGCCGATCCGGGTATACCGCTGGAAGCCAACCCCTTTGGGCGGTGACTTCGATTGCCTGGTGACCGGTATCGCGCGGCGTCAGTTCGACGCGGTCAGCTTCACCTCGGCGCCGGCGGCCGCGGCGGTGCTGGAACGCTCCCGCGAGCTGGACGTCGAGGATCAGTTGCTGGACGCCCTGCGCGGCGGCGTACACGCGATGTGTGTCGGCCCGGTGACGTCGCGACCGTTGATCAGACGCGGTGTGCCGACCTCCTCGCCGCCGCGAATGCGGTTGGGCGCCTTGGCCCGCCACATCGCCGAAGAACTTCCGGCGCTGGGGTCGTGCAGCGTGAAGGCCGCCGGACACGTAGTCGACATCAGGGGAACGTGCGTCCTGGTCGACGGCACGGTCCGGACGATATCGGCCTCGGGTATGGCGATACTGCGCGCGCTGGCCCATCGCCCAGGCGATGTCGTCGGACGCTCCGAGTTGCTGCGCGTCCTGCCCGGCAACGGCGCGGACACCCACGCGGTGGACACCGCGGTGCTGCGACTGCGAACTGCGCTGGGCGACAAGAACATCATCGCGACGGTGGTCAAGCGCGGATACCGGCTGGCCCTGGACACCGAACACGACGCCGCATGAACCTGATCTTGACGGCGCACGGCACCCGACGCCCGTCGGGCGTGGCCATGGTCGGCGATCTCGCGGCACGGGTGAGCCGACTGCTGCCCCGCACCGTCCAGGTGGCCTTCGTCGACGTGCTGGGCCCCACCCCGAGCGAAGTTCTTTCGCAGCTGCCCGACGACGGTCAACCCGCAATCGTGGTGCCGGCGTTTCTGTCTCGCGGTTACCATGTCCGCACCGACCTGCCCGCCCATGTCGCGGCCAGTGGACACCCGGACGTCAGGGTCGCTCCGGCGCTGGGGCCGGGCTGCCGGATCACCGCCGTATTGGGGCAGGTTCTGCTGGAATCCGGTTGGCGCCCCGGCGATTCGGTGATTCTCGGTGCGGCCGGCACCTCGGATCACCGGGCCCGCTCCGACCTGCACAACGCCGCCGCGGCGCTCTCGGCGTTCACCGGGTCGCGGGTCGACATCGGTTTCGCCGCCGTCGGTACCCCGCACATCCGCGACGCTGTGGACGCCGCGCGCCGCCGGGGTGCGGCCCGTGTGGTGATCGCCTCCTACCTGCTGGCCGACGGCCTGTTTGCGCACCGGCTACGCAGTTGCGGCGCCGATCTGGTGACACCTCCGCTGGGCACCCACGCCGGATTGGCGCGCCTTGTCGCGCACCGTTTCCGCGCGGCCGCCGCGCCGACAGAGCCCCGCCGGCAACGCATGGACGCTTGATCTTTGCCGGTATCCAGGTAATCCTGGCAACATGGCCCGTAACGAAGAGCCCTCGCGTGGGCTCCTCGACGACGTAGCGAAGATGCTGCGTTTACCATTCGGCACACCGGAATTCATCGACCGGATCGTCACCGGTTCGGTCAATCAGGTAGGCCGCCGGACGCTGTACATGCTGATCACCACCTGGGACGCCGCCGGCGGCGGTCCCTTTGCCGCCAGCGCCATCGCATCGACCGGACTCTCCAAGACCGCCGAGATCGTGCAGTCCATGTTCATCGGGCCGGTGTTCAACCCGCTGCTGAAGATGCTGGGGGCGGACAAGGTGGCGGTGCGGGCGTCGCTGTGCGCGTCACAATTGGTGGGGCTCGGCATCATGCGCTACGGGGTGCGTTCCGAACCGATGCACTCGATGACGGTGGAGCAGCTGGTCGACGCCATCGGCCCGACGATGCAGCGCTACCTGGTCGGCAAGATCGACTGACCGGCCCCGGGTCAGGCGGCCATCCGCGCGGCGCGGCGGCCGATCTCGATGCGCCGGTCGGCGGTCACCCGCACCGGGTACACCGGCACCGACACGCTGGGGTCGTCCAGGCAGCTGCCGTCGTCGAGTGCGAAGGCCTGCTTGAGGATTGGCGATTGCACCATGGTCCGGCCGCCCCGGTCGCCGACGAGGCCGCGGGACAGCACGGCCGCACCGGAGAACGGGTCGATGTTGCCGATCGCGTGCAGCGAACCGTCGTCGAGGCGAAACAGCGCGGCCTGGCTGCCGTCGTCGAGCAGCACACCCACACCGCGGCCCGGGATCAGGTGGTCGTAGTCACAGGCGGTCGTCCACACCTGATTGGCGGTCTTCATATTTTCTCCTTGCTCAACGGATCCGCGGTAGGCCAAGGGGCACAGGGACTTTGCGCCCGGCGCGTTCGGTGAACTGCACCGTCTCGTCGACGGCATCGGGGGCGTTGACGAAGGAGACGAACCGCGACAGCTTATCCGGGTCCTCCAGCACACCCTTCCATTCGCATCGGTAGTTGGCGACGTGGCGCCGCACGGCCGCCTCGAACTCCTCGGCCAGACCCAGCGAGTCGTCGCAGACCACTTCGCGAACATGTTCCAGGCCAAGCGATTCCAGCCACGGTGCGGTGCGCTGTAACCGGTCCGCGGTGCGGATGTAGTACATGAGGAACCGGTCGACGTAACGCACCAGCGTTTCGGTGTCCAGGTCGCTGGCCATCAGCTGGGCATGTTTGGGCGTCATGCCGCCGTTGCCGCCGACATAGAGGTTCCAGCCTTTCTCGGTGGCGATGACTCCCACGTCCTTGCTGCGCGCTTCGGCGCACTCACGCGCGCAGCCCGACACCCCCAGCTTGATCTTGTGTGGCGCGCGCAGACCCCGGTAGCGCAGTTCCAGGTCGATCGCCAGCTGCACCGAATCCTGTTGTCCGTAGCGGCACCAGTCGCTGCCCACGCAACTCTTCACGGTCCGCAGCGCCTTGCCGTAGGCGTGGCCCGATTCCATGCCCGCATCGACCAGGCGTTTCCAGATCGCCGGCAGCTGGTCCACCCGGGCGCCGAACATGTCGATGCGCTGGCCGCCGGTGATCTTGGTGTACAGGCCGAAATCCTGGGCGATCTGCCCGATCAGGATCAGATGCTCCGGCTTGATGTCGCCACCGGGCACCCGCGGCACCACCGAGTAGCTGCCGTTCTTCTGGATATTGGCCAGGAAGTGGTCGTTGGAGTCCTGCAGCGAGGCCTGCTCGCCGGCCAGGATGTGCTCCGATCCGGTGGAAGCCAGGATGGAAGCGACGACGGGTTTGCAGATGTCGCAACCCTTTCCGTAGCCGAAGCGTTGCACCAGGCCGGAGAAGGTGCGGATCTCGGTGGCCGAGATGATCTGGAACAGCTCGGCGCGGGACTGACTGAAGTGCTCGCACAGCGCCTTGGACTGTTCCACGCCCTCGGCCTCGAGCAGTTGCTTGAGCAGCGGTACGCAGGACCCGCACGAGGTGCCGGCCGCGGTGCACGTCTTCAGCGCGGGCACGTCTGCGCAGCCGTCGGCGATGGCACATTTCAAATCGCCCTTGGTGACGTTGTTGCAGGAGCAGATCTGCGCGGAGTCCGGCAGCGCTCCGATACCCAGCGCGGCGCCCCCCTCCGCCGCGGGTGCGATGAGCGCCAACGGATCCCCGGGTAGTTCGCTGCCCACCATCGGTCGCAGCACCCCGTAGTTCGATGCGTCTCCGACCAGCACGCCGCCCAGCAGCGTCCTGGCGTCGTCGGAGAGCACCAGCTTGGCGTAGGTGCGGTTCACCGCGTCGTTGATGACGACCTCGAGGCAGTTCGGCGTGACGCCCATGGCGTCGCCGAAGCTGGCGACGTCGACGCCGAGCAGCTTGAGTTTGGTGGACAGGTCGGCTGCGGGGAATTCCGCGGCCCCGTCCAGCAACCGGTCGGCCACCACCTCGGCGCTGGTGTAGCCGGGACCGACCAGCCCATAACACCGTCCCTCGATCGCGGCCACCTCGCCGATTGCGTAGACGGCGGGATCGCTGGTGCGACAAGCGGAGTCGGTGAGCACACCGCCGCGCTCCCCCATCACCAAACCGGCGGCGCGAGCCAACTCGTCGCGGGGCCGGATGCCGGCGGCGAAGATCACCACTCCGGCGTCGACGACCTGGCCATCGGACAGGCGCACCTGTGCGAACGAATCGTCAACGGGTTCAATCGATTCGGTACCGATCCCGACGTGGATCTCGATGCCGAGTTCGCCGATCATCCTGGCCAGCAGCGCGCCGCCGGCCTCGTCGATCTGCTGGGCCATCAGCCGCGGCATCATCTCGACGACATGCGTAGGTAAACCGAACTGGCGCAACGCGTTAGCCGCTTCCAGCCCAAGCAGGCCGCCGCCGATCACCAAGCCGGCGCGACCGGAATCCGCCGCACGGCTCGCTGCGGCGCGGATGGCGTCCAGGTCGTCGAGGGTGCGGTAGACGTGGCAGCACGGGAGATCGTGCCCTTTGACCGGCGGCACGAACGCATAGGACCCGGTGGCCAGCACCAGCGCGTCGTAACCGTACCGGTCACCCTTGGCGGTGACGACAGTCTTTGCGGCACAGTTGATCTCGGCTACTTTGGTGTTCAACTGCAGCTGTACCAGTTGGTCGCCGGCGTAGTCGTTGCCGGGCAGCGCCAGCAGGCTGCGGTCCCAGCTCTCGGTGTACGAGGTCAGCCCGACGCGGTCGTAGGCGGCGTCGGACTCCTCGGCCAGCACCGTGATGCGCCAGGACCCGGCGCTGTCGCGGGCACGCAGGGCTTCGACGAATCGATGGCCCACCATGCCGTGGCCGACCACGATCGCATGACGGGCAGTGCTGGGCATGCGGACGACGGTAGGAGGGCGATGTTGCGGAAAGCCGCGTGGAATGTGACGCCCTCGTCACGGTGACCTCACCGCCGAGGACTGCCGGTGTGAATCCGTTCGCTTTGGGCGAACACCCAGGTGGAACTTAAGCGTAGGGGACTCATGTTTAACCGGGTAGCCGACCAACTCAGCGTCGGACACAGCTGATTCACAACGAAGATGAAGGAGTCATCCATGAGCAACCTCGCCTTGTGGTCACGTCCGGCGTGGGACACCGACCGGTGGCTGCGGGACTTTTTCGGCCCGGCCTCCGCGAGCTGGCTAGCCCCCGAATCCGCCTCCGCGACCAGCGGTTTCAACCCCGCCGCCGAGATCGTCAAGGACGGCGATGACGCGGTGGTGCGCCTCGAGCTGCCCGGCGTGGACGTCGAGAAGGACGTCAACGTCGAGCTGGAGAAGGGGCGTCTGGTCATCCACGGCGAACACCGCGACGAGCACTCGCAGGACAAGGACGGACGCATCCTGCGCGAGATCCGTTACGGGTCGTTCCGCCGGTCGTTCCAGCTGCCGGCACACGTCACCAGCGAGGCCGTCTCGGCGTCGTACGACGCGGGCGTACTCACCGTCCGGGTAGCCGGTGCCTACGCGGGATCGCAGCCGCAGCGCATCGCGATCACCAAGTAGTCCACCCCAGACGCAAGTGGCCCCGCCAAGTGTCGGGGCCACTCTGCGTCGGCCCGGGAAGCAATGACCGCCGCCCGCCCGCTGGCCCCCGGCGGCGGGCGCCCGGCCGGGACTGCGGATAGTATCGGGAAACCGTACTGTGATCCGTAACACCTTCAGCACCGGGAGCATTGATTGTCCGCCACCACCGAACTCACCGAACTGCACGACCTCATGGGCGGCCTGCGGCGTTGCGTGAGCTCTTTGAAGGCGCGGTACGGGGACAACCCGGCGACGCGTCGCATCGTGATCGACGCCGACCGCATTCTCAGCGACATCCAATTACTCGACAGCGACGTTGCCGAATTGGACCTCGCCCGTGCCACCGTGCACCAATCCGGCGACAAGATCGTCATTCCGGACACCCAGTACGACAGCGAATTCTGGCGCGATGTCGACGACGAGGGTGTCGGGGGTCACCACCGGTCCTGACCGAGCTAGCAGCCCGCAAGCCCGACTGAGTAGCGGGCGCCTTATCTGTGTACCCTTCGACCTACAGCCCGTTCGAAGAGGAACACAAATAGATGAGCGCACCAACGGCGAGCCGTTCTGACTCAGGCGTCTTTTCACCAACCCGCGCCCGCATCGCGCAGAAGACGCTCCGCACCGACAAATGGTGGCTACAGCCGCTACGGATCAACCTGGGCTTCGCCGCGTTCGTGATCTATGCGACCGCCCGCGCGTTCCAGCAGGACCACTACTTCGTCAAGGACTACCACTACCTCACGCCGTTCTACTCGCCGTGCGTGAGCAAGGGCTGCCTGGCAGAAGCCAGCGAGTTCTGGCCGCAGATCCTGCCGGATGTGTGGTGGCTGCCCTTCGCGGCGATGACGCTGCCGTTCCTACTGTTGTTCCGGTTGACCTGCTACTACTACCGCGGCGCCTACTACCGCACGGTGTGGCAGTCGCCCACCGCCTGCGCCGTCGCCGAGCCGCGCGTGCACTACACCGGGGAAACCCGGCTTCCGCTGATCATCCAGAACACCCACCGGTACTTCTTTTACATCGCCGGCATCATCTCGGTGATCAACACCTACGACGCGATCGTCGCGTTCCACTCCCCGAGCGGATTCGGTTTCGGCCTGGGCAATCTGATCCTGCTCGGCAATGTGATCATGCTGTGGGTCTACACGCTGTCCTGCCACTCGTGCCGGCACGTGACCGGCGGGCGGCTCAAGCACTTCTCCAAACACCCTGTGCGGTACTGGATCTGGACCCAGGTGAGCAAGATCAACGAGCGGCACAAGATGTATGCGTGGATCACGCTCGGCACTTTGATGCTGACCGACTTCTACATCATGTTGGTGGCCAGCGGCACGATCAACGACATCAGATTCGTTGGCTGAGCAGCCCTTCGGCCACATCTAGAACGAATATCCAAAAGCTGAGTGAGGTTTCATGGTTGAGGTCGAACGGCATGCCTACGACGTAGTCGTGATCGGTGCCGGCGGCGCGGGTTTACGTGCTGTCATCGAAGCGCGCGAGCGTGGCCTGAAGGTCGCGGTGGTCACCAAGTCGTTGTTCGGCAAAGCCCACACCGTCATGGCCGAGGGCGGCTGCGCCGCCTCGATGGGCAACGCCAACCCGAAAGACAACTGGCAGACCCACTTCGGCGACACCATGCGCGGCGGGAAGTTCCTGAACAACTGGCGGATGGCCGAGCTGCACGCCAAGGAAGCCCCCGACCGGGTCTGGGAACTGGAGACCTACGGCGCGCTGTTCGACCGCACCAAGGACGGCCGGATCAGCCAGCGCAACTTCGGCGGTCACACCTACCCGCGGCTGGCACACGTCGGTGACCGCACCGGCCTGGAGCTGATCCGCACCATGCAGCAGAAGATCGTGTCGCTGCAGCAGGAGGACTACGCGGAGTTCGGCGACTACGAGGCCCGCATCCGGGTGTTCGCCGAATGCACCATCACCGAGTTGCTCAAGGACGGTGACGCGATCGCCGGGGCGTTCGGTTACTGGCGCGAGAGCGGCAACTTCGTACTGTTCGAGGCGCCCGCGGTGGTGCTGGCCACCGGCGGCATCGGCAAGTCGTTCAAAGTCACGTCGAACTCCTGGGAGTACACCGGCGACGGGCACGCCCTGGCGCTGCGGGCCGGCGCGACGCTGATCAACATGGAGTTCGTCCAGTTCCACCCGACGGGCATGGTCTGGCCGCTCAGCGTCAAGGGCATCCTGGTCACCGAAGGTGTCCGCGGCGACGGCGGAGTGCTCAAGAACTCCGAAGGCACCCGGTTCATGTTCGGCTACATCCCGCCGGTGTTCAAAGGCCAGTACGCCGAAACCGAAGAAGAAGCCGACCAGTGGCTCAAAGACAACGACTCGGCCCGCCGCACCCCGGACCTGCTGCCCCGCGACGAGGTGGCCCGCGCCATCAACTCTGAGGTCAAAGCCGGTCGCGGGACCCCCGCACGGCGGTGTCTACCTGGACATCGCGTCCCGGCTGACCCCGGCCGAGATCAAGCGCCGGCTGCCGTCGATGTACCACCAGTTCATGGAGCTGGCCGAGGTCGACATCACCAAGGAGCCGATGGAAGTCGGTCCCACCTGTCACTACGTGATGGGCGGCGTGGAGGTGGACGCCGACACCGGCGCGGCCAAGGTCCCCGGGGCTGTTCGCCGCCGGCGAGTGTTCCGGCGGCATGCACGGATCCAACCGGCTGGGCGGCAACTCGTTGTCCGACCTGCTGGTGTTCGGCCGCCGCGCCGGCCTGGGCGCCGCCGACTATGTGCGGGCGCTCAGCAGCCGGCCCGCGGTCTCCGACCAAGCCGTCGAAGACGCCGCCGCGTTCGCCCTCAAGCCGTTCGCCGGGCCGACGGACGGTTCGGCACCGGAGAATCCGTACGCGCTGCACAGCGACCTGCAGCACGTGATGAACGACCTCGTCGGGATCATCCGTAAAGAGGACGAGATCACCAAGGCGCTGACGCATCTCAAGGAGCTCTGGGCGCGCTACCGCAACGTCCAGGTCGAAGGGGGCCGGGAGTACAACCCCGGCTGGAACCTGGCGATCGACCTGCGCAACATGCTGATGGTCAGCGAATGCGTGGCCCGGGCCGCGCTGGAGCGCACCGAGAGCCGCGGCGGCCACACCCGCGACGACCACCCGGGCATGGATTCAGGCTGGCGCAAGACGTTACTGGTGTGCAGAGAGGCCGAAGACAACTCCAACGGTGAGCACATCACCGTGAGCCGCGAGCCGCAGATCCCGATGCGGCAGGACTTGCTGGAACTCTTCAAGATCTCTGAACTGGAGAAGTACTACACCGACGAAGAGCTGGCCGAGCACCCGGAACGGAGAGCGTAATGGCCTACAACGCGAGCATGCGGGTGTGGCGGGGCGACGAGGACGGCGGCGAGCTCGCCGACTTCACCGTCGAGGTCAACGAAGGCGAGGTGGTGCTCGACGTCATCCACCGGCTGCAGCAGACGCAGACACCCGACCTCGCGGTGCGGTGGAACTGCAAGGCCGGCAAGTGCGGGTCCTGTTCGGCGGAGATCAACGGCAAGCCCCGGCTGATGTGCATGACCCGGATGTCGACGTTCGAGGAGAACGAGGTCGTCACCGTCACCCCGATCCGGACCTTCCCGGTGATCCGGGACCTGGTGACCGACGTGTCGTTCAACTACGAGAAGGCCCGCGAGATCCCGTCGTTCACGCCGCCGAAGGATCTGCAGCCGGGTGAGTACCGGATGGCCCAGGTCGACGTGCAGCGGTCGCAGGAGTTCCGCAAGTGCATCGAGTGCTTCCTGTGCCAGAACGTCTGCCACGTCATCCGTGACCACGACGAGAACAAGCAGGCATTTTCCGGCCCGCGTTTCCTGATGCGGGTCGCCGAGCTGGACATGCACCCGCTGGATACCGTGGACCGGCAGAAGCAGGCCCAGGAGGAGTTCGGCCTGGGCTACTGCAACATCACCAAGTGCTGCACCGAGGTGTGCCCGGAACACATCAAAATCACCGACAACGCGTTGATCCCGATGAAAGAACGGGTCGCCGACCGCAAGTACGACCCGGTGGTCTGGCTGGGCAACAAGCTGTTCCGGCGCTGACCTGTTATTGCCCGGTAGCTTCGGGTACACCTGGAGGGGTCGAAGTCTGCCAGCGATATGAAAGGCAGGTCGCAAATGCCAGAAATCACCAGTATCAACGACATTCGCACCGCAATTCGCGAACTCTCGGTGCGCGCCGAGGTGGCCCGCAAGGAGGGGCGTCCCGATGACGCCGCCGAAATCGAGCAACGGATCGCCGGTTACCGGGCGAAACTGAGCGAACGACCCTAGCCGCCAGGCAGCGCTATACGCCTAGACGCCGGAACATGCTGCGGTGGAAGACGATCGGCGCTACGTCGGCGTCCACGGTGACCTCGCTGACCCGCAGCACCACGATGGTGTGATCGCCGGCCGGGATCATCTGCTCGATCGCACTCTCCAGCCACAGCGAGGTGCCCTTGACGAAGACGGCGCCGGAGTCGCTGGCGTGCGTCTCCAGCCCGGCGAAGCGGTCGCCGGTCTTGGCCGCCAGCGTGCGGGCTGCGGAGTCGTGCGACTCCCCCAGCACGCTGATACCCAGCGCCGGCGCCCTCTTGAGTTTGGGCCAGGTGGTGGACGTGTTCTGCACGCAGAAGGACACCAGCGGCGGCTCCAGCGAGACCGGCACGAAGGTGCTGGCTGCGAGTCCTTCCCGGACGCCGTCGACAATGGCGGCAATGGCGATGACACCGGATGGGAAGTGGCCGAAGGCCTCACGCAGCGACGTCGGCGTCAGATTGTTGTTCGAGTTCACCGGACTTCATTCGCTCCTCGAGCCGAGAACGGGATTCTCGCATTGGAGCCTACCCCGGCGCGTAGCCGTGCGCGGCAGCCACATCCGGGTGCGCGCGCAACCGGCTCTTCCAGGCGTTGCGGCCGTATTCGGCGTAGATCGGATCCGACGGATCGGCCGGCGGCGCCCATTGGGCGGCGGCCCGTTCGGCACCTGAGGCCAGCACCGGGATCCGGGCATCCAGCCGCGGGTTGAAGAAATACGCCACCGAGATGCGTTCGGCGGTCGCCGCGCCGAGGTCCACCCGATGCTCGGTCGCGCGCAGGTAGCCGCCGGTCGCGAACTCGAGCAGCTCGCCGATATTGACGACGAACGCCCCCTCCAGCGGGGGCACGTCCACCCAGTCCGGCGAGCCGGGCGGCCGCACCTGCAGACCGCGGCTACCCGGCTCGGCCAGCAGCAGCGTGAGCACGCCGGAGTCCTTGTGCGGGCCGACACCTTGCGAAGACGCGGCGTGGGCCGGGTACCGGATGATCTTGATCAGCGTCGCCGGTGACTCGGCGAAGGCCGCATCGAAGAGCTCCGCCGGGGCGCCCAGCGAAGCGGCCCAGTGCCGCAACAGGTGGCCGGACACCTTCGCCAGGGCGGCGTCCCATTCCGCGACGATCCCCGGCAGCTCCGGCAGCGCGGACGGCCACTGGTTGGGGCCCTGCAACCACAAGTAGTCGGGCCGTCCGGGGCCGCCGATCGGCGGGCGTTCGGGGCCGATGTCGATCTGTTCGCGCCAGTCGACCTCGCCGCGGGTCAGTTCGCCGCCGAGGCGGGTGTAACCGCGGAAGTGCGGGCTGCGCACCATCGCAATCGCGTCCTTGTCGGCCTGCGGCAGCGCGAAGAGCCGCGATGCGGCGTCGAACACCTTGGCGACCAGCGCCTCGGGCACGCCATGGCCGGTCAGGTAGAAGAAACCGACGTTGTGTGCGGCCGCTCGGAGGCCGTCGCGCAGCACCTTTGGCCGGGCGCGCAGATCCACCGTCGGCAGCGCCGTGACGCTCCCCACATTCGTCATGAGCACCATCATCGTCGCAGGTGGCAGCGGGTGCCAGGAACACGATCAGCGAGAACCCAACCGGTTGGTTGGAATCTGCGTCACATCCACTTGCACGAAGTTACCGGCGGGTATATTTTTAAGGAGTTACTGGTGGGTAACTTAGTCCTAGTACCCAACCACAAGTGGCATTCTCAACGAGGAGGAACCTTCAGTGAGCCACTACAAGAGCAACGTCCGCGACCAGGAATTCAACCTGTTCGAAGTACTTGGCGTCGACAAAGCGTTGGGTCAAGGCGACTACAGCGACCTCGACGGTGACACCGCCCGCGAGATGCTGGCCGAGATGGCCCGCCTCGCCGAGGGGCCGGTGGCCGACTCCTTCACCGAAGGTGACCGCAACCCGCCGGTGTTCGACCCGAAGACCCACTCCGTCTCGTTGCCGGAGTCGTTCAAGAAGTCCGTCAAAGCCGTCATCGACGCCGGATGGGACAAGGCCGGCCTCGACGAGGAACTCGGCGGCATGCCGATGCCCAAGGCGTTGATGTGGGCCCTCAACGAGCACATTCTCGGAGCCAACCCGGCGGTTTGGATGTACGCCGGCGGCGCCGGGTTCGCGCAGATCCTCTACCACCTCGGCACCGAGGAGCAGAAGAAGTGGGCGGTGCTGGCCGCCGAGCGCGGCTGGGGCTCGACCATGGTGCTCACCGAGCCGGACGCCGGCTCCGACGTGGGCGCGGGCCGCACCAAGGCTGTACAGCAGGAGGACGGCTCCTGGCACATCGACGGCGTGAAGCGGTTCATCACCTCGGCCGACTCCGACGACATGTTCGAAAACATCTTCCACCTGGTGCTGGCCCGCCCCGAGGGCGCCGGCCCCGGCACCAAAGGTCTGTCGCTGTTCTTCGTGCCGAAGTTCCTGATCGACTTCGAAACCGGCGAGCCGGGCGAGCGTAACGGCGTCTTCGTCACCAACGTCGAGCACAAGATGGGCCTGAAGGTCTCCGCGACCTGCGAGCTGTCCCTGGGCCAGCACGGCGTGCCCGCCAAGGGCTGGCTGGTCGGCGAAGTGCACGACGGCATCGCGCAGATGTTCGAGGTCATCGAGCAGGCCCGGATGATGGTGGGCACCAAGGCCATCGCCACCCTGTCCACCGGCTACCTGAACGCTCTGGAATACGCCAAGTCGCGCGTGCAGGGTGCCGACCTGACCCAGATGACCGACAAGACCGCACCGCGGGTCACCATCACCCACCACCCCGACGTGCGCCGGTCGCTGATGACGCAGAAGGCTTACGCCGAGGGGTTGCGGGCGCTGTACCTCTACACCGCGACGTTCCAGGACGCGGCGGTCGCCGAGGCCGTGCACGGTGTGGACGCGAACCTCGCGGTGAAGGTCAATGACCTGCTGCTGCCGGTGGTCAAGGGCGTGGGCTCGGAGCAGGCGTACGCCAAGCTCACCGAGAGCCTGCAGACCTTCGGCGGTTCCGGCTTCCTGCAGGACTACCCGATCGAGCAGTACATCAGGGACGCCAAGATCGACTCGCTGTACGAAGGTACGACCGCCATCCAGGCGCAGGACTTCTTCTTCCGCAAGATCATCCGCGACAAGGGTGTGGCGCTGGGGTACGTGGCCGGCGAGATCCAGAAGTTCGTCGACAGCGAATCCGGCAACGGACGGCTGAAGAGCGAGCGGGCGCTGCTGGCCAAGGCGCTGACCGACGTCCAGGCGATGGCCGCCTCGCTGACCGGCTACCTGATGGCCGCGCAGGAGGACGTCACCAGCCTCTACAAGGTGGGCCTGGGTTCGGTGCGCTTCCTGATGAGCGTCGGTGACCTGATCATCGGCTGGTTGCTGCAGCGTCACGCGGCGGTGGCCATCGAGGCCCTCGACGCCGGTGCGACCGGCGCGGAGCGGTCCTTCTACGAGGGCAAGATCGCGGTCGCCGCGTTCTTCGCGAAGAACTTCCTGCCGCTGCTGACCAGCACCCGCGAGGTGATCGAGACGCTGGACAACGAAATCATGGAGCTCGAAGAAGCGGCTTTCTAGTCCGCTGAGCAATACCTGGTGCCCCCGTTCTTCGGAAGCGGGGGCATCAGTCTTTGTCAGCCAGCGGCTCGTGTGAAATGTGGGCGGAATCCGGGCCGGAGAACCGCCCCGTGTTCACGCGAGAGCGGCGGTGGCTAGTTCCGGCGGGAGAGCGCGGGTCGCGCGAAGGCGTGGCGCACTCAGGGCAAAAAGACCGCCGCTGGATCCCCTCACTCCAGCGGCGGCCCTTCTCGTTCGCCCGTCTCCGCTGACCGGCGGTCGATCTAGGGATTGCCCCGCGTTGCCGTCGGGGTCGGGGGGTCAGACCACAACACGGGGCTATCCGCGGCAACGGATACCCACCTGTCCGCGTACCAAACCATCGGAAAGACACTCCGCGAGGATCTCTCGGTGGCCAGGTGCGCGCCAGGTCAGGCTTCCAATATCGCTGCGACGCCCTGACCACCCGCGGCGCAGACCGAGATCAGCGCACGCACCGTGCCCGATCCGCCCTGCTCCTTCTTCTTCTCCGCGAGCTGCTTGGCGGTCTGCGCCAGGATCCGCCCGCCGGTGGCGGCGAAGGGATGCCCAGCGGCCAGCGAGGACCCGTTGACGTTGAGCTTGGACCGGTCGATGGCACCCAGCGCCGCATCCAGGCCCAGCCGCTCTTTGCAGTACTCCTCGGACTCCCAGGCCTGCAGGTGTGCCAGCACCACCGACGCGAACGCCTCGTGGACCTCGTAGAAGTCGAAATCCTGCAGGGTCAGCCCGTTGCGGGCCAGCAGCCGCGGCACCGCGTAAGTGGGCGCCATCAGCAGGCCGTCGTACCCGTTGACGTAGTCGACCGCGGCGGTCTCGGCATCCACCAGGTAGGCCAGCGGAGACAGCGAATGCTCAGCCGCCCACTCGTCGGTGGCCAGCAGCGCGACGGAGGCACCGTCGGTCAGCGGGGTGGAGTTTCCTGCCGTCATCGTCGCGTCGCCGGCCTTGACGCCGAACACCGGGCGCAGCTTGGCCAGTTTCTCGGCGCTGGAGTCGGGCCGCAGGTTGTCGTCGCGGTACAAACCCAAGAAAGGCGACACCAGATCGTCGTAGAAGCCGCGGTCGTAGGCGGCGGCCATGTTGCGGTGACTGGCCGCCGCCAGCTCGTCCTGGTCGACGCGTTTGATGCCCAGCTGCTTGGCGGTGATGGCGGCGTGCTCGCCCATCGACAGGCCGGTACGCGGCTCGCTGTTCGACGGGATCTCCACCCCCAGGTTGGCCGGCAGCGTGCCGGCCAGCTTGAGCCGCTGCACATTGGACTTGGCCCGGCGCAGCCTCAGCAGGGTGCGGCGCAGGTCGTCGCCGAAGCCGATCGGCGGGTCGGAGGTGGTGTCCACCCCGCCGGCGGCGGCCACGTCGTAGCGACCGGCGGCGATACCGTCGGCCGCCACGATCGCGGCCTGCAGGCCGGTGCCACAAGCCTGCTGAATGTCGAAAGCCGGGGTGGCGGGCGACAGCTCGGAACCCAGCACGCATTCGCGCATGAGATTGAAATCACGGCTGTGCTTGAGCACGGCGCCGCCGACCACCATGCCCAGCCGTTCACCGCGCAGGTTGAACCGGTCGACCAGGCCGCCGAGTGCCGCGGTGAACATGTCCTGGTTGGACGCCTCGGCGTAGGCGCCATCGGAACGTGCGAACGGGATGCGGTTGCCGCCGAGTACTGCGACCCGCCGTCTCGGCTCGGAACTTGCAGGGCTCAATTTTCTCTCCGTGTGTCGGCGCTTGTCGGGGGTTAATTTTGGGGTACCCGCCTCGGCAGGCAATACTACCCACTGTTCTTACTCTCAAGTAAGTTCGTCCCCATCCACGGAAGGCAAAGCTCAGTGGCAACCAAGGTTTCCTCCGATCTGTTCTCGCAGGTGGTCAACTCCGGCCCCGGATCGTTCCTGGCCAAGCAACTCGGCGTGCCGCAGCCCGAGCCGCTGCGCCGGTACAGCGTCGGCGACGCTCCGCTACCCGGACCGTTGCTGATCGGCGGGGAGGGCCGCGTCGTCGAGCCACTGCGCTCGGCCCTGGACGGTGACTACGACCTGCTGGGCAACAACCTGGGCGGACGCTGGGCCGACTCGTTCGGCGGACTGGTCTTCGATGCGACGGGCATCACCACCCCGATCGCGCTGAAGGGTCTGCACAAGTTCTTCACACCGCTGCTGCGCAACCTGAAACACTGCGCCCGGATCGCGGTGGTGGGCACCACGCCGGAGGCGGCGGCCAGCGTCGAGGAACGGATCGCCCAACGTGCTCTCGAGGGGTTCACCCGTTCGCTGGGCAAAGAAGTCCGCCACGGCGCCACGGTGAACCTGGTCTACCTGGCGCCCGACGCCAAACCCGCCGCCACGGGTCTGGAATCGACCATGCGGTTCGTACTGTCGGCCAAATCCGCGTACGTGGACGGCCAGGTGTTCTACGTCGGGTCCGAGGACTCCACGCCACCCGCGGACTGGGACAAGCCACTGGACGGCAAAGTGGCGGTGGTGACCGGCGCCGCCCGCGGCATCGGAGCGACCATCGCCGAGGTGTTCGCCCGCGACGGCGCCCGGGTGGTCGCGATCGACGTGGAGTCCGCCGCCGATGCGCTGGCCGAAACCGCCAGCCGGGTCGGCGGTACCCCGTTGTGGCTGGATGTGACCGCCGACGACGCGGTGGAAAAGATCACCGAGCACTTGCGCGACCAGCACGGCGGCAAGGCCGACATTCTGGTCAACAACGCCGGCATCACCCGGGACAAGCTGCTGGCCAACATGGACGACGCCCGCTGGGATGCCGTCATCGCCGTGAATCTGCTTGCGCCGCTTCGGCTTACCGAGGGCCTGGTGGGTAACGGCACCATCGGCGAAGGCGGCCGGGTGATCGGGTTGTCGTCCATCGCGGGCATCGCCGGTAACCGCGGGCAGACCAACTACGGCACCACCAAGGCCGGCATGATCGGCATCACCCAGGCGCTGGCGCCGAGCCTGGCCGAGAAGGGCATCACCATCAACGCGGTGGCACCGGGATTCATCGAGACCAAGATGACGGCCGCGATTCCGCTGGCCACCCGGGAGGTCGGCCGCCGGCTCAATTCGTTGCTGCAGGGCGGCCAGCCCGTGGACGTCGCCGAGACCATCGCCTACTTCGCCAGCCCGGCATCGAACGCGGTGACCGGCAACGTCGTTCGGGTCTGCGGCCAGGGCATGATCGGCGCCTAGTGTCCGGCGACGATGCGGGCCGCACCGGCCCGAGGAGAAGCCGGACAATTAAGGAGGATTTGCGATGAGTCAGCCAAGCGGATTGCGCAACATGCTGCGCGCGGTGGCCGGGGCGTTGCCCGTGCTGCCGCGGTCCGACCAGCTGCCGAAACGCACGGTGACGGTCGAGGAACTGGCCGTGGACCACACCAACGTCGCCGCGTACGCGGCGGTCACCGGGCTGCGCTACGGCAACAACGTGCCGCTGACCTACCCGTTCACCCTGACCTTCCCGTCGGTGATGGCGTTGGTGAGCGGATTCGACTTCCCTTTCTCCGCAATGGGATCGGTGCACACCGAGAACAAAA
Organism: Mycobacterium kiyosense; assembly: GCA_021654635.1. Taxonomy (NCBI): domain Bacteria; kingdom Bacillati; phylum Actinomycetota; class Actinomycetes; order Mycobacteriales; family Mycobacteriaceae; genus Mycobacterium; species Mycobacterium kiyosense. Next base: position 550,453 of record AP025179.1, on the reverse strand, counting down.
TCGTTCAGTACCGGCCGATCGCGGTGACCGACACCGTCGGTGTGCGGGTGCATGCGGAGAACCTGCGCGAGCACCGCAAGGGACTGTTGGTGGATCTGGTGAGCGACGTCAGTGTCGGCAACGAACTGGCCTGGCACCAGGTGACCACGTTCCTGCACCAGCAGCGCACCAGCCTGTCCGACGAGCCCAAGCCGCCGCCGCAGAAACAGCCCAAGCTGCCGCCGCCGCCGACCGTGCTGAAGATCTCCGCCGCGCAGATCCGCCGCTATGCGGCGGTGGGCGGTGACCACAACCCGATTCACGTCAACTCGGTGGCAGCCAAGCTGTTCGGTTTCCCGACCGTGATCGCACACGGAATGTTCAGTGCCGCAGCGGTATTGGCGAACATCGAGGCGCGGTTCCCGGACGCGGTGCAGTACTCGGTGCGGTTCGGGAAGCCGGTGTTGCTGCCGGCTACCGCCGGGTTGTACATCGACGAGGTCGACTCCGACGGCTCGCGCGGCTGGAAGTTGTCGTTGCGCAATCTGTCGAAGGGCTACCCGCACCTGACGGGCAGCGTCGAACCGCTGTAACCGGCAGCCTGCGGACGTGTAGCACTCACCCGGACCGGTGGTCGGGATGCGGCGGCTTGCGCCCCAGCACCAATGTCTTGATCGCGTGCGCCCCGAGCGCGGTGACCGCGAAGGCCAGCAACATCCGGATCGGCGGGTGCGCCAGCTCCCACACGAAGATCGCCGCCCACACCGGTGAACCCTGCGTGACCGCGAGCACCCCGGCGGCCCCACACAGCGAATTCACCGGCCCGTACCAGTGCGTGCCGGCGACCGCGTTCAGCGTCAGCACCAACAGGGCGCCCGCCGCCGAACCGGTCGCCAACGACGGCGTGAGCAGGCCGCCGGCGCCCCCGGCTCGCAGAAACAGCGCCGTCAGAAGCGGTTTCAGCACCAGCAGGACCGCCGCCGACGTCAAGGTCAGTCCGCTGGCCAGGCTGATCGTCAGGATGCTCTTGCCATTGCCGGGCAGCTGCGGCCACCAGTGTGAGCAGACTCCGGTCAGCAGTCCGGCCGCCGCGAGCCCCGGGATCAACACCCACGACCGGATGAGCGTGGCCGGTTGCGCCGCGGCGATGATCTTGCTGAAGGCCCACCCCACCGCGAAAGCCACCGGCGCCAGCGCCAGGGCATGGGCACTGAGCAGATAAGCCGAGTCGGCCCGCGGCCAGTCCAGCTCCGGCCGGTTGTGCGTGACGAGCGAGCCGACCGCGACCGCCAGGCTCGAGGTGAGCAGCGCCGCGCCCACCGCCCGCAGCCGCCAGGTGTTGAGCAGGATTCGCAGCGTAAACAGCGCGCCGGCCGCCGGGACCGCGTACACGGCGCCCAAACCGGCCCCGGCCGCGCACGCCAGCAGAATCTCCCGATCGTCCGGGGTCAGCCTCTTGAGCCATCCGGTGCCGAAATCGCCCAGTACAGCAGCGAATTGACGCGGGGCGCCCTCCCGGCCCAGGGATGCTCCGGAGCCGACCAGCACCACCTGGAGCAGCGCATCGAGGCTCCACGCCAACCGCGGAATACGTTCGTGCCGGGCGACGGTCCCGGCCAGCGGCGGCACCTCGGTGCGCCGCCGCAGCAGCCACCACCCCAAGCCGGCCAGCGCGGCGCCGGACATCGGGGCCAGGACACGACGCGCCGGACCGCTGCCGGTGATGCCGTCCAGCAGCGAGCCGAAACTGTAGTGGTACATGAGGTGTTGCACCGACTCCAGCACGATCGTCGTCGCCAACCCGGCAAGCCCGGCAAGCAAGCCGACAATGATTACCGCGCAGAAGAAGTCGAGGTTCCGGCGGGGCACGGGGCTAGCCCGTCGCGGTGTGTGGACCGGCGTCCCGGTCTGCCGGTGCACCACGCAGACCCGCCCAGAACAGGTCGATCATCATCTGCGCGGCGGCCTCGACGTCGACGTCGCCGGTGCTGAGCCGGCTTGCGATCGCCTCACCGGCACCCACCAAAGCCACTGCCATGATCTCGATTTCGGTGTCCGAACGAGGACTGCGGGTCCCCGCCCGCACCAGCCCCGCCACCAGCTCGATGATCTGCTCGCGCCCCTCCCGCACCGTGTGAGCGAACGCCTGCGAACTGGTGGCCTGGGTGTACATCACGATCCAAGACGCCCGGTTCTCGTCGATGTAACGCAGAAACGCGCTGATAGTGTTGCGCAGCAAGTCTTTCGGACTTTGGGTGAAATCGATGTCGGCGCGCAGCCCATCGATGAACCGGCCCATCTCCCGGTTCAAGCAGGCACCGAACAAGTCTTCCTTGGAGCCGTAATACAGGTAGAGCATCGGCTTGGAGATCTGCGCCTCGGCCGCGATGGCGTCCATCGAGGTCTCGTGGTAGCCGTTCAGCGAGAACATCTGCACGGCGGCGTCGAGCATCTGCTGCTCGCGAACAGCACGCGGTAATCGCTTGGTACCACCTGCCATTGGTTACGCCTCTCTCACCGCTCGATCCGACTTTAGGCCAGTCACCCGCCGCAGGTCGGCGTGACGCGCTTCATCGCCGCCACCCGCACCAGTGCGGCGTCGACCGTCGCGGCGGGCAATTCGTTGGCGTTGACCGCCTGCTCCAGCCGATCCAGCACGGCGGGCACCTCTTTGGTGGTGACCCACAATGCGATGTCGAGTCCGGCCTGCAGCGTCTTCAGCACCGCCTCGGTGACGCCGAACCGGTCGGAGATGGCGGCCATGCTGGACAGGTCGTCGCTGAAGATCGGACCGTCGAACGCGGGCCCGCCGTACCCCTCGCCGACGCGCAGCAAGGTCACCGCCGGCGCGCTCAGGCTGGCCGGGGCGCCCGCGGTAAGGCCGGGCACCTCCATATGTCCGATCATCACCGCGACCGGGCTCTGGTTCAGCAACGTCCGGTAGGGCACCAGGTCGGTGCCGACCAGTTCGCTCAGCGGAGGCGTGGTGACCTCACCGGTGTGCGAGTCGCCCGAGCCGTGGCCGTGACCGGGGAAATGCTTGAGCACCGGCAACAACCCGGCCTCGCGCAGGCCCTGGGCGTACGCGCCGGCGTACGCGGCCACCACGGCCGGATCCGAACCGAACGAGCGGTCGCCGATCACGGTTTCGTCGGGCGCGTCGGTGACGTCGACCACCGGGGCGAAATCGACGGTGATGCCGAGGTCCTTCATCTTGCGGCCGCGGTCCAGCGCCAGGTCGTGCACCTGCTGCGTGGACATCGTCTGGCCCATCTTCCGGGCCGTCGGCCCACGGCCGCCCAGCAGCGTGCGCAACCGCGACACCCGGCCGCCCTCCTCGTCGACCCCGACCGCCAACGGCAGCGGTGTCGCCGCGTTCGCGATGTCGCGCAACCCGTCCGGCAGCATGGACAGGTCGGTGTCACTGCCGATCAGGATGCCGCCGACGTGGGACTCGGTGACCACGGCCCGGGCGTCGGCGGCGTCGCGCACTCCGACCATCAGCAACTGGGCCAGCTTGTCCCGCAGGTTCGGGATCTTGGCGGGCACGTCTTTAGGATCGGCGCACACCCGTGGGCCGGGCGCGGCGGCCGGCGTCGACGGCGAGGGCGCGGCCGACGAGCTGGGCGGGGAGGTCTTCGACGAGGACCCGGGTCGCTTGCCGCCGTGACCACAGGCCGCGACCAGCATCGATAGGGTGACCAAGAAGGCCAGCCCGACGGCCAGGGGGCGGGAAAATGCCATCCGGACATGCTGTCACGGGTCGCGGCACCGCCCGGTTCGGGGGGCGGCGGGCCCCGCGGGACGAATCGCGGCCGGCCGCCCTTCTGCTAGGTTTGCGGCTAGGTTGCTCTCGATCCCCCATCAGTGCCGAGTAGCTCTGCGACCCCAAGGAGCAAGTCGATGTCCCCGACCATCTGGATCATCCTGGTCTGCGTGGGTCTGCTGCTGGGTGCGGCGACGATAGTCGGGGCACGCAGCACTTCGGCCCTGCGGATCCTGGCGCCGGTCGGGGCGTACGGGGTGGTCGGTATGTTGCTGGGGATGGCCGCGGTCTTCGGAGTGACCCTGATGATCCAGCAGGACACGAAGCCGCCATTGCCCGGGGGCGATCCGGGGTCGTCGGTGCTCAACCGGGTCGAATACGGCAACCGCAGCTAGCCGGTCGGCGGTCGGCGCCTCCACTTCTCACGAGGCTCTTTCACGTCGCTGGCTGATGCTCGTCGGGGCGGCCGCACTGGCCTTGACCTTCGCCCAGGCTCCCGGACAGGTCTCCCCCGACACCAAACTCGACCTCACCGCGAACCCGCTGCGGTTCCTGGCGCGTGCGGCCAACCTATGGAACAGCGAGCTGCCGTTCGGCCAGTCGCAGAACCAGGCCTACGGCTACCTGTTCCCGCACGGCAGCTTCTTCCTGGTCGGCCACCTGCTCGGCGTGCCCGGGTGGATGACCCAGCGGCTGTGGTGGGCGCTGCTGTTGACCGCCGGTTTCTGGGGGCTGTTGCGCGTCGCCGAGGCGCTGCGGATCGGCAGCCCGGGGTCGCGGGTGCTGGGTGCGGCCGCGTTCGCGTTGTCGCCGCGGGTGCTGACCACGCTGGGGTCCATCTCGTCGGAGACGCTGCCGATGATGCTGGCGCCGTGGGTGCTGTTGCCGACGATCCTGGCGCTGCGGGGCGGTTCCGCGCGTTCGGTGCGGGTGCTGGCCGGCCAGGCCGGGCTGGCGGTGGCGCTGATGGGCGCGGTGAACGCGATCGCGACGGCCGCCGGGTGTCTGCCCGCGCTGATCTGGCTGGCCTGTCACCGGCCCAACCGCCGATGGTGGCGGTACAGCGGGTGGTTGCTGCTGGCCACCGCCTTGGCGGTGCTGTGGTGGGCGGTGGCACTGAGCCAGCTACGCGGGGTGAGCCCGCCGTTCCTGGACTTCATCGAGTCCTCCGGGGTGACCACCCAGTGGTCCTCGCTGGTGGAAGTGCTGCGCGGCACCCACAGCTGGACGCCGTTCGTGGCCCCGACCGCGACGGCGGGGGCGCCGCTGGTCACCGGCTCGGTCGCGGTCCTGGGTACCTGCCTGGTCGCGGCGGCCGGGCTGGCCGGGCTGGCCGGCGCGGCGATGCCGGCCCGGGGCCGGCTGGTGAGCATGCTGCTGGCCGGGGTGGTGTTGCTGGCCATCGGCTACAGCGGCGGCCTGGGCTCGCCGATCGCCCACCAGGTGCAGGCGTTCCTGGATGCGGGCGGCACGCCGCTGCGCAACGTACACAAGCTGGATCCGCTGGTGCGCATCCCGCTGGCGCTGGGACTGGCCCAGCTGCTGGGCGGCATTCCCCTGCCCGGCAGTGCCCCGCGGCCGGTGTGGCTGGCCGCCTTCGCGCACCCCGAGCGCGACCGGCGGGTGGCGGTCGGAGTGGTGGCGCTGACCGCACTGCTGGTGAGCACGTCACTGGCCTGGTCGGGCCGGCTGACCCCGCCCGGCACGTTCACCGCGATACCCGACTACTGGCAGCAGGCAGCCGACTGGCTCACCGAGCACCAGAGCGGCCGGGTGCTGGTGGCGCCGGGTGCACCGTTCGCCACCCAGGTGTGGGGCACCAGCCACGACGAGCCGCTGCAGGTGCTGGGTGCCGCACCGTGGGGGGTCCGGGACTCGATCCCGCTGAACCCGCCGCAGACAATTCGGGCGCTGGATTCGGTGCAGCGCCTGTTCGCCGCCGGCCGCCCGTCCGCGGGTCTGGCCGATACCCTTGCCCGGCAAGGCATTTCGTACGTGGTGGTGCGCAACGACCTGGATCCGGAGTCGTCCCGGTCGGCGCGGCCCATCCTGGTGCACCGCGCGGTCGCGGGATCGCCCGGGTTGGACAAGGTAGCCGAGTTCGGCCGGCCGGTGGGCCCCGGCACACTGGCCGGGTTCGTCAACGACAGCGGGTTGCGGCCGCGGTATCCCGCGGTGCAGATCTACCGGGTCAATGCCGTTGGCGGCGCCGGCGGCGCGGCGGTGGGCCCCTACTTCGCCGAGACCGACCGGATGGCACGGGTGACCGGCGGCCCCGAAGCGCTGTTGCGTCTGGACGAGCGACGACGGCTGCTGGGCCGCCCGCCGCTGGGGCCGGTGCTGATGAACGCCGACGCTCAGGCCGCCGGGCTGCAATCCCCGCTGGTCACGGTCACCGACACCCCGTTGGCCCGGGAAACCGACTACGGCCGAGTCGATCTGCACTCGTCGGCGATCCGGGCGCCCGGCGACGCCCGGCACACCTACAACCGGGTTCCCGACTATCCCGTCCCCGGGGCCCAGACGGTCTACGGCGGCTGGACCGGCGGCCGCGTCACGGCCTCCAGTTCGTCGTCGGATGCCACCGCGCTGCCCGACGTCGCGCCCGCGACCTCGCCGGCCGCCGCGATCGACGGCGACCCGGCCACCGCGTGGGTGTCCAACTCGCTGCAGGCTGCGGTCGGGCAATGGCTGCGGGTGGATTTCGACCATCCGGTGACCAACGCCGTCCTCACCCTGACACCCAGCGCGACGGCCGTCGGCGCGCAGGTCCGCCGCATCGTGGTGGAAACCGCCAACGGCAGCACCACGTTGCGGTTCGACGAGGCCGGCAAACCGTTGAGCGCCGCGTTGCCGTTCGGCGAGACACCGTGGGTACGCATCACCGCGGCCGCCACCGACGACGGCTCGCCCGGCGTGCAGTTCGGTATCACCGACCTGGCGATCACGCAGTACGACGCCTCCGGTTTCGCGCACCCGGTTGCGTTGCGGCACACCGTGCTGGTGCCCGGCCCACCGCCGGGAGCAGCGGTCGCGGGTTGGGATCTGGGCGCCGAGCTGCTGGGCAGGCCGGGCTGTGCACCAGGTCCCGACGACATGCGCTGCGCGGCGTCGATGGCGCTGGCCCCCGAAGAGCCGGTGAACCTGAGCCGCACCCTGACGGTGCCCGCCCCGTTACCGGTGCTGCCGACCGTATGGGTGCGGCCACGCCAGGGACCGAAGCTGGCCGACCTGATCGCCGAACCGGACACCGCCCGGGCGCGTGGCGATTCCGACCTGGTGGAGGTCGAGGGCTCGGCGTACGCGGCCACCGACGGCGACCCGGCCACGTCGTGGACTGCGCCGCAGCGAGTGGTTCAGCACAAGAGCCCGCCCACGCTGACGCTGACGCTACCGCGGGCCACCGAGGTGGCCGGGTTGCGGCTGACGGCCAGTCGTTCCACGTTGCCGGCTCACCCGAAACTGGTGGCCGTCGACCTGGGTGACGGTCCGCAGGTACGACCGTTGACGACTGACGTTGGGGGACAGACGCTTTCGCTGCAGCCGCGGGTCACCGACACGGTGACGGTGAGCCTGCTGGACTGGGAGGACGTCATCGACCGCAACGCGCTGGGTTTCGACCAGCTCAAGGCGCCCGGGCTGGCCGAGGTCGTCGCGCTGGGCGCCGACGGCAGCCCGATCGCGCCCGCCGACGCGTCGCGCAACCGTGCCCGCGAGATTGTCGTCGACTGCGAACACGGCCCGGTGATCGCGGTGGCGGGCCGATTCGTGCACACCGCGATCCGGACCACGGTCGGCGCGCTGCTGGACGGGTCGGCGGTGGCCGCCCAGCCGTGCCAGGCCGATCCGATCGCACTGCCGCCCGGGCAGCAGGAGTTGTTGATCAGCCCGGGGCCGGCGTTCGTGGTGGACGGCGCACAGCTGTCTGCTGGCACTGAATTGCCAAGTGCTGCAACGACATCGGCGGTAATCGGGTCCTGGGGTCCGGCCCGGCGCGAAGTGCGGGCCCCGGCGTCGGCGGCCGCACGGGTGCTGGTGATCCCGGAGAGCATCAACCCCGGCTGGGTGGCCCGGACCAGCAACGGGACCCGGCTGACGCCGATCGCGGTGAACGGGTGGCAGCAGGGCTGGTTGGTGCCCGCCGGCGATCCGGGCACCATCACGCTGACCTTCGCCGCCAACGCCGTATACCGGGCCGGGCTGGCGTTCGGGCTGGCGTTACTGCCGCTGCTGGCGTTGCTGGCGTTCTGGCGACGCCGCGGCGTCCCGGACGACGGCCCCGCCGCGGCTCCGTGGGCGCCGGGCCCCTGGGCGGTGGTACCGCTGCTGGGAGCCGGCGCGCTGATCTCCGGCGCTGCCGGTGCAGTGGTCTTCGCGGCGGTGTTGGGATTACGGCGCCGTTTCGGTTCAGCCAGGCGTCTGATGGTGGCGCTGAGTGCGGGCGGTCTGATCGCGGCTGGGGCGCTGCTGTCGCGCCACCCCTGGCGCTCCGAGCACGGGTACGCCGGCCACTGGGCGAATGTCCAACTGCTGGCGCTGCTTTCGCTGGCGGTGCTGGCCGCATCGGTGGTGGTATTCGGAGATTCCGCGCAGGATGGTGGATGCAACGGGGAACACGACGAGGAATAGTTGTGCCATGACGTGGTTCTCGGCGCCCGATTACTGGCTGGGCAGCCTGGTCCTGCAGCGCGGTGTGGCGGTGATCTACGCGATCGCGTTCGTGGCGGCAGCGCGTCAGTTCCGGCCGCTGCTCGGGGCGCGCGGCCTGCTGCCGGTACCGGCATATCTGGCCGGGCGATCGTTCTGGCAAGCGCCCAGCATCTTCCAGTTCCGGTATTCCGACCGGTTTTTCGCATCGGTCTGCTGGTTCGGCGCGGCCCTGGCGGCGGCGGTGGCGGCCGGGTCGACGGGGTTAGTGCCGGTGTGGGCCGGGATGCTGGTCTGGCTGACGCTGTGGGTGCTGTACCTCTCGATCGTCAACGTGGGCCAGACCTGGTACGGGTTCGGCTGGGAGTCACTGCTTTTGGAAGCCGGATTTTTGCTGGTCTTCCTGGGCGGTGGACGGGTGGCGCCGCCGGTGCTGACGTTGTGGCTGGCGCGCTGGCTGCTGTTCCGGGTCGAGTTCGGCGCCGGGTTGATCAAGATGCGCGGAGACCGCTGCTGGCGCGACCTGACCTGCCTGTACTACCACCACGAAACCCAGCCCATGCCGGGACCGCTGAGCTGGTTCTTCCATCACCTGCCCAAGCCGCTGCACCGAATCGAGGTGGCAGGCAACCATTTCGCACAACTGGTGGTGCCGTTCGGGTTGTTCGCCCCGCAGCCGGTGGCCGGGATGGCCGCGGCGGTCATCGTCGTCACCCAGTTGTGGCTGGTGCTGTCGGGGAACTTCGCCTGGCTGAACTGGTTGACCATCCTGCTGGCGTTCAGCGCCATCGACCAGTCGACGTTCGCCAGGTTGGGACTGGCGGCCAATACGCCGGAGTTTCCGGCTACCCCGCCGTGGTTCGCGGTTCTGGTGATCGCTCTCGCTGCAGCGATGCTGGTGCTGAGCTACTGGCCGGCCCGCAACATGCTGTCGTCGCGGCAGCGAATGAACGCGTCGTTCAATGCGTTCCATCTGTGCAATACCTACGGCGCTTTCGGCAGCATCAGCCGTACCCGGTACGAAGTGGTCGTCGAGGGCACCGCGGACACCTCGGTTGGCGACCAAACCGTATGGCGGGAGTACGAATTCAAGGGCAAACCCGGCTCGGTGCGGCGGCTGCCGCGGCAATTCGCGCCGTACCATCTGCGGCTGGATTGGCTGATGTGGTTCGCCGCGATCTCGCCGGGTTACGCGCTGGCGTGGCTGACGCCGTTGCTGACCCGGCTGCTGCGCAACGACGCCGATACGCTGAAACTGTTGCGGCACAATCCTTTCCCGGATACGCCGCCGCATTTCGTGCGGGCCCAACTGTACCAGTACCGGTTCACCACGCCGACCGAGCTGCGGCGCGACCGGGCGTGGTGGCATCGCACGCTGATCGGGAGCTATGCGCCGCCGAGATCGCTGCCTCGCTAGCTGGTGTGGGTTCACTTCTGGTACGACAACGCTCCGGTACCGGCGAGCTTCCCGCCGTCCACGATCAGGTACTCGGGCCGGATGGGCCGGCTGCCGAACCAGCACTCCAGGATCTCGCGGGTGCCCGCGGCGTAGCGCGCCTGAGCCGACAGCGTAGTGCCCGACACGTGCGGCGTCATCGCGTTGTTCGGCATGGTCCGCCACGGGTGGTCGGCGGGCGGCGGCTGCGGGAACCACACGTCGCCCGCGTAGCCAGCGAGCCGGCCGCTGCGGAGCGCCGCCGCGATCGCTTCCGGGACAGTCTCTTCGGCACGCGCCGTGTTGACGAGGTAGGAGCCACGGCGCATCGAGGCCAGCAGTTTCTCGTCGAACATCGCGCGGGTGTCCGCGTAGAGCGGCGAGTGCACCGACACCACGTCGACCGACCCGACCAGGGACTGCACGTCGGGGTGGAAGGTGACGTTCAGCTCCGTCTCGACCTCGGGCGGCAGCCGGCGGGTGTCGGTGTAGTGCAGATTGACGTCGAACGGGGCGAGCCGGCGCAGGACGGCACGGCCGATCCGCCCGGCGGCGATGATTCCGACGTCCATGCCTTCCAGGTCGTAGGCGCGTTGTACGCAGTCGGCGATGTTCCAGCCGCCGTCGACGGCAAAGCGGTGCGAGGGGACGAAGTTGCGCACCAGCGCCAGGATCTGCAGCACCGTATGCTCGGCGACGCTGATGCTGTTGCTGTAGGTCACTTCGGCGACGGTGATCCCGCGCTCCTTGGCCAGGTCGAGATCCACGTGATCCGAGCCGATTCCGGCGGTGAGCGCCAGTTTCAGGTTGGGCGCCTTGGCGATTCGCTCAGCCGTCAGGTACGCCGGCCAAAACGGCTGGGAGATAACGATGTCGGCGTCCGGCAGTTCGCGTTCGAACTCCGAGTCGGGACCTTCCTTGTCCGAGGTCACCACCAGCTCGTGACCGGCGGCTTCAAAGAACTCGCGCAGCCCCAGTCCACCCGAGACGCAGCCGAGTAGTTCACCAGGGGTGAACTCGATTTGCGACGGGGTCGGCACGGTGCTTCCGCCGGGGTAGCTGTGAATGGCCGGGATGGCGTCGCGGGCATAGCGCGGTGGGTATCCGTCGACGGGATCGGGATATAGCACCATCACACACTTGGCCACCGGAGATCTCCTAACCTGCTGTATCAGAACCGGTTTCAGTTTCGCCGTGCTCCGGCTCCGATGTCCAAGACACAGTTCCGAACAGCTGATAGGCAGCGCCTATCGCACGTTGGCCGCGATCTGCACCAACGCGCGGGCGAGCACCGAACCGGGCTCCGCCTTGCTGGTGACGAGTGCGATCGATGCGGTGACGGCCGGCTGCTCCAATCGCAGCACGCTGATGTCGGCGGCCGGACGCAGGCTGCGCAGCCAGGGCTGCGGGACGATGCTGGCCCACCGGCCGGTGCCCACGTGCGCGAGCAGCGCCGCCAGCGAGTCGGTTTCCAATTGCGGTGTCACCACTAGGTTTTGACTGGCCAGCGCGTCATCGATGAGCCGGCGGCCGCGCATGCCGCGGGTCAGCAGGCATAGCGGCAGGGTTGCCGCGTCCGACCAGGTGATGACGTCGGCTTTGACGGGCAGCAGCTCGGCGCTGGCGATCAGCACCGGCGTCTCCTCGTACAGCGGGGTGACCACCAGGTCGGCGGTGTCCTGCTGATCGGGGTAAAGGACACCGGCGTCGAGTTCGAAACGGCGGATGCGTTCGACGATCTGGGCGGACCGCAGATTCATCTCGAGCTGCACGCGTACCAGCGGATGTGCGCTGCAGAACGGATCGGTGAGCAGGGCGACCGTGGTGGAGGCGGCCGGGACCACGCCGATCCGCAGCTCTCCGGTCAGACCGGTCTGAAGAGCCGCGACCTCCTGCTTCAGGGCGTCGCGATCGGCCAGGATGCGCCTGGCCCAGGGCACCAGCCGATCACCTTCGGGGGTGAGACCTTCGAACTTCTGCCCGCGGCGCACCAGCGGAACCTTCAGCTCCTGTTCGAGCTTGCGGATCGACTCCGACAAAGCCGGCTGCGACACGAAGCAGGCGGCCGCGGCCCGCGCGAAGTGCCGCTCCTGGGCGAGCGCGACGAAATACTCGAGCTGACGCAACAGCATGGTTCATTCGACCACGCTCGTCACGTCAGCAGGTCGCCCAGCACGTCCGCGGCGGTGGGCAAACCGATCAACGATCCGTGGGAGAAGTACGGCCCGGCAGTGGGCGTCAGTGACGAGTAGCCGGCGTCGACGATCGGCTTGAGCAAGGAGTTGAGACCTCCGACGATGGGCTGCGGCACACCGATCTGCGCCAGCGGCAACAACATCGGCAGGGTGGGTGCGGGGATCATGTACGTGGTGACCGTGCCGCCCGCCGCAGTGGTGACGCTGGACAACGTGACCGCGTTCGACAGCGAGGTCAGCGCCGCCGGGTTGTGCTGATACAGGATGCCGAACATCGAATTCACCACCGCCGGCAGATTCCAGGGCCGGTCGGGCGGGTTGCTCCACCCGTCGTACTGGCCGAAGACCACGCTGACGTTGTACTGCGTGTTCGCCAGGCTCTGCGACGTGTAACCGAGCAGCGGCACGGTGATGCCATTCGGGAGGTAGGTGCTGGCCAGGCCGCCGACTTCGGGGCTGGAGAACATCGCGAACTGCAGGGCGCTCGGCGGCGGTGCGGTCGGCGAGGTCGCCAGGTACGCCAACTCGCGGTTGACGACGAGCGTTCCCTCGGACAGCCCCGCGATCTGCACCGGGGACCCGCCTGAGGCGGCGACCGCGGTGGCGATCTGGTCGTTCAGCAGCCGCTGCCCGACGGCGACGGCATCGTTGACGGAGGGGGCCCACAAGTTGCCGCTCAACAGGCCCATACTCGCCGGATAGTTGACCACTTGGGCGATGCTGTCGGAGAACCAGTTCTGCCCGATGGCTGTGTTCTGCAGGATGTAGCCCTGCAGCAGGGACACCGAAGCCGGTCCGGGAATGCCGCCCTGAAGGAGCACCTGTCCCAGGTAGGGCAGCCGCAGCAGGACATCCGGTATGTAGAGCGGGCCGGCGCCGGGGACGGTGATCCTGGTCGCTGCCGCCGCGCCGGTCATGGTGTCGCCGCCCAGCATGCTTGTCGCGCTGCCGATTTCGGTGCTCAGGTAGGCGGTCGCGGCCGACGCCAGGTTCTGCACGAACCGCTGATGGAACTGCGCCACCTGCGCGCTGGCGGCCTGGTACTGCTGGCCGTACGTGTCGAAGAACGCCGCCACCCCGGTCGACACCTCGTCGGCGGCCGCGGTCAAGAGCGAGGTGGTGGCTTTGGCGGCGGACGCGCCGGCGGAATCGATCGCCGATCCGGTCGCGGCCAACTCGGCTGCGGCGGTCGCCACCAGGTCCGGTACCGCCACGACCTGGGACAAAGCCGCCTCCTCGATGACCGACAGTGGGACGCCGACGCGGGCGATCGCCGAGAGGGTACCGCGGCCCAGTCGCGTTGCGCAGCGGATCTGGTGTTGCTCACACCGGAGGCCCGACGCATGCCAATGCACCCCTCGGATTCGTGGCCTCCGAGGCGTCACCCAAGTCCTTGCCTACCTAGGGATCGTCGTTGTCTTCGTCGGGGGCGAAGAGTCGTTCGGGGTGGTGGATCGTGTTGACGCGTGGTTGGCCCCGGTCGTGGTGTGCCGGGGGTAGCCATTCGATGAGGCCGCGGTGGTTGGTGCGGGTGGTCCAGCCGTGTTCGGCGAGGCGGTTGTGGATGCCGCAGGCCAGGGCGAGGTTGGTGATGTGGGTGCTCAGGCAGGTGTGCCAGGCGGTGAGGTGATGGACCTCGGTGTGATACGCCGCAGCGGTGCAGCCGGGTCGGGTGCAGCCGCGATCCCGCGCATACAGCATCAGGCGTTGGGCGCGGTTGGCCAGCCGCTTGGTGTGATACAGCGCCAGGGGTGTGGCGCCGTCGAACAGGGCGAGGTAGGGGTGCGCGGCGCCCGACCAGCGGATCACATCGGACATCGGCACTAGACTGCCGCCGCCGGTGCGGGCTGTGCCGGTGCCGGCTTCCAGTTCGGCCAGGGTGGTGGTGACCACGATGGTGACGGGCAGCCCGTGGTGCTGCCCGAGGTCCCCGGAGGCCAGTAGCGCCATCAGCCCGGCGTGCAGCCCATCATGCTGACGCTGAGCGGTACCGCGGGTGTCGCGGCGGACCGCTTCGGGGTCCGGCTCGCCCTCGTCGATGTGGGGCAGGTGGTCCTCGGGGTTGGCGATGCCGGGGGCGGCCAGTTTGGCCCAGGCGGCTTCCAGGGCGGCGCGCAGGGCGGGGTGATCCAGCCGGTGAGTTTGGACATGCCGTCGGGGTCTTGTTTGCCCAGACTCAGGCCGCGCTTGCGGGCGCGTTCGTCGTCGGAGAATTCCCCGTCGGGGTGCAGGTAGGCCAGCAGCGTGAGGGCGTAGTCCTTGAGTTGGTCGGGGCGCATGGCGGCGGCTTGGCCGGCCAGGTCGGCTTCGGCCTGCTCGCGGGCACCGGCATCCACTTCCGTCGGTAAGTGTTTGACGAAGTCGCGGATCTCGTTCACGTGGCCGCTACCGATACGGCCCTGGCGTTGGGCGGCGGCGGTGGCCTCCAACCGCGGCGCCAACGGCTCCCCCGTCAAACCATGCCGTTCACCGAGATCGGCGGCGTCGCCGATCCGCCGGCCAGCCTCCGAAGTCGTGATCCGCAGCCGATCGGCCAGCGCGTTACGCAGGGTGTCACCCAACTCCTCCTTGCTCACCGCGGCGAGCTGATTCAACAACTGATGCTGCGGCACCGGCAGCCGCCGCACCACCGTCTCCAAGCGCTCCAGGATCGCCATCCGCTCCGGGGTGCTCAGCACCTCAAACCGCAACTCGCACAACCGCTCGACCGCCGCATCGCACGCGTCGAGAACCTCGACGATCTCCGCACGCGTGTTCGCAAGCATGTTCGAATGATATCGCCGGGGTACGACACGACACCGCCCCCGAGCGCGACCCTGTGGACAAACTCCCAACTGTGCACAAAGCCGCCGGGGTCCTGCGCACAGAGATCTACAGCGTCTCGTCCAGCTCCCCGAGCCGGTCGGTCAACCGCAGGTTCTCCGAATAGTCCACCGGGCACGCGATCAGCGACACCCCGTCGTCGTCCAGCGCCGTCCGCAGCGTCGGCAACAACTCGTCGGCGTTGCCGATTCGATATCCCTTGGCGCCGAAGCTTTCCGCGTAACTCACGATGTCCGGGTTGCCGAACTTCACGTAGTAGTGATCGCCGAGTTCGAGGTCCATCTTCCACTCGATCAACCCGTATCCGCCGTCCTCCCAGACCAGTACCACCAGCGGGATCTTCTCCCGGACCGCGGTCTCGATCTCCTGGGAGTTCATCAGGAAAGCGCCGTCGCCGACCACGGCCAGGACCTTGGCCTGCGGCCTGGCCAGCTTGACACCCAACGCGCCGGGAAGCGCAAAACCCATAGTGGACAAACCATTTGAGATCAGACAGGTATTGCGCTCGTACGTCGGGTACAGCCGGGCCATCCACATCTTGGTGGCCCCGGTGTCGACCAGCACCACATCGGAGCGCCCCAGCGCCGCCCGCGTGTCGGCGACCACCCGCTGCGGCGCCAGCGGGAAACGCGAATCCTTCTGTCCCCGCTCGAATTCCTCGGCCAGCAAGCCTGACCCCGGGACGTCGGCGTCGGCGAAACTGTGGCCCTCGAGAGCGTCGGCAACCGCGTCGAGTGAGTCGCTGATGTCGCCGATGATGCCGACCTCCACCGAGTAGTGCGCGTCGACCTCGGCCGGGAAGCGGTGGATGTGGATGATCTTCTTGTCGGCCTGCGGGTTGATCCGGACCGGGTCGAACTCCTGCAACTCGTAGCCGACCGCGATGACCACGTCGGCGTTGTCGAAGCCGAAGTTGACGTAGTCGTGCCGCATGAAGCCCAGGGTGCCGATGCTGTTGGGGTGGTCGTCGGGCATCACGCCCTTGCCGTGAAAACTGTTGGCCACCTTGACGCCGAGCTTCTCGGCGAACCGGACCAGCGCCGCGGTGGCGTCGCTGCGGGCGGCGCCGTGGCCGGCCAACACCACCGGGCGCTTCGCCTCGCGCAGGATGTCGACCGCGCGGGCCACCTGCCTGGCGGCCGGCGCATCGGCGCGAACGACGTTGCGGGGCAAGGGCTTCAGCTCGTAATCGGAGTCGTCCTCGTCGATGTGTTCCGGTACGGCCAGGTACACCGCGGCCGGGCGCTCGGTCTCGGCGACCTTGAACGCCTTGCGGACCATCTCGGGAATGGCGTGCGGAGTGGGGATCGGCGCCGACCAACGGGTGATCGGGGCGAACATCGACACCAGGTCGACGTACTGGTGGGATTCCTTGAACTCGCGGTCCTGCCCCACCTGCGCCGAGATCGCGACCACCGGGGTGCTGTTGGTGGTGGCGTCGGCCACGCCGAGCTGCATGTTGATGGCGCCCGGCCCGAGGGTCGCCGACACCACTCCGGCACGCCCGGTGACCCGGCCGTACATCTCGGCCATGAACGCCGCGGCCTGCTCGTGCCGGGTGAGTACGTAACGGATGTCGGAGGCCGCCAGCGCTTGGACGAAGCGGATGTTCTCCTCCCCCGGAATCCCGAAGACGACCTCCACGCCCTCGTTTTCCAGGCACTTGACGATCAGTTGGGCCGCTGTGCTCATCCGCCACCTCCCGGTGCTGAGAATAGTGGCAGGCTAGATGGTGGACGTTCCGAGAACCCACCGAACGAAGGAGGGCCCGCGTGCCCATCGCCACCATCAACCCGGCCACCGGCGAGACCGTCGAAACCTTCACCGCGGCCACCGACGACGAAGTGGACGCCGCCATCGCCCGCGCGCACGAGCGCTTTCTCGACTACCGCCATTCGACCACCTATGCCCAGCGCGCCGAATGGGCAAACGCGACCGCCGACCTGCTGGAGAAAGAAGCCGACGAAGTCGCGGCCATGATGACCCTGGAGATGGGTAAGACGCTGGCGTCGGCCAAAGCCGAAGCGCTCAAGTGCGCCAAGGGTTTTCGTTACTACGCCGAGAACGCCGAGAAGCTGCTGGCCGACGAGCCCGCCGAGGCGTCGAAGGTCGGCGCGAAGCGGGCCTACGTGCGCTACCAGCCGCTAGGCGTAGTGCTGGCCGTGATGCCGTGGAACTTTCCGCTGTGGCAGGCCGTGCGGTTCGCCGCGCCGGCCCTGATGGCGGGCAACGTCGGCATCCTCAAGCACGCCTCCAACGTGCCGCAGTCGGCGTTGTATCTGTCCGACGTGATCGCCCGCGGCGGATTCCCGGACGGGTGTTTCCAGACGCTGCTCGTCTCCTCGAGCGCCGTCGAGCGCATCCTGCGGGACCCGCGCGTCGCGGCGGCCACCCTGACCGGCAGCGAGCCGGCCGGGCAAGCCGTCGCCGCCATCTGCGGTGACGAGATCAAGCCGACCGTGCTCGAACTCGGCGGCAGCGACCCGTTCATCGTGATGCCGTCGGCGCCGCTGGACGACGCGGTCAAGACCGCAGTCAAGGCCCGCGTGCAGAACAACGGCCAATCCTGCATCGCGGCAAAGAGATTCATCGTGCACACCGACATCTACGACGAGTTCGTGGACAAGTTCGTCGAGCAGATGCAGGCATTGAAGGTCGGCGATCCGACCGACCCGGACACCGACGTGGGCCCGCTGGCCACCGAGTCCGGCCGCGACGAGATCGCCAAGCAGGTCGACGACGCCGTCGCCGCCGGTGCGAAGGTTCGCCTCGGCGGCGAGCGCCCCGACCGGCCGGGCTGGTTCTACCCGCCGACCGTCATCACCGACATCACCAAGGACATGGCGCTGTACACCGAGGAAGTGTTCGGGCCAGTCGCCTCCATGTACCGGGTTTCCGACATCGACGAGGCCATCGAGATCGCCAACGCCACCAGCTTCGGGTTGGGCTCCAACGCGTGGACGCAGGACGAAGCCGAGCAGGAGCGCTTCATCGACGACATCGAAGCCGGTCAGGTGTTCATCAACGGCATGACGGTGTCCTATCCCGAACTCGGGTTCGGCGGCGTCAAGCGATCGGGCTACGGACGCGAACTGGCCGGCTTGGGCATCAAGGCGTTCTGCAACGCCAAGACGGTGTGGGTGGGCTGACGGCCCGCGCTAAACCGCGGCCAGCGCCCGGGCGTCCTCGTCGGCGAAGTCGTCCTCGAGCTGCACCGGTGAGTAGTCCAGGTCGATCTCACCGACCGGGCGGCCGCGGGCGCTGCTGATGGTGCCGAACCGCCGCATGCCCTTGTCCATCGAGTACTGCAGCATCTCGTCCTGCGACAGGTCGAACGGCGGATGTTCGCCGTAGAGGGCGAACCCCTCCTCGGTGAGCCGCAGAGCCATTGGGATGAGCTCGTTCATCCGCGATTCGAAGACCGTCCAGTTGGCGTCGTCGGCGGCGACGTGGCGACGGCAGGTGAAGGTGCCCCACGCCATGTGGCGCCGCTCGTCGTCCCCGATGCGCCGGATCAGCTCCTGCATGCCGGGCAGGATGCCACGCTCCACGCAGATCTTGTTCCAGGCGTAGTAGCCGGTGAGCGCCAGCATGCCTTCCACGATGTGGTTGTAGGTGACCGACGCCCGTACCTGCGCGGCCGGGGACGCGTCTTTGGTCAGCGCATTCAGGCAGTCCGGCAGCTCGTCGTAGAAGATCTGCCGGTAGGTGGGCAGCGGGTCGAGGTAGCCGTGCAGGTCGTTGGTGACCCCGACGGCGTCCAGCCACATCCGGAACACCTGGACGTGCTTGGCCTCCTCGAACGCGAACTGCGTCAGGTACATCTCGTCGCCGATCCGGCCTTCGGCGCGCATCGCGGCCATGAACGGCTGGATGTCCTCGGTCACCGCCTCCTCACCGGCGATGAATTGCGCGCACAGCCGGATGGTGTAATCGCGCTCGTCGTCGGAGAGCTTCTCCCAGTCGGCCCGATCGCGGGAGAAGTCGATATCGGCGGGATTCCAGAATTTGGCGTTACCACCGGCAAACAGCTTGAGCGGCAAGCTCTCCCAGTTGAGGCCGCCGGCCACCATCGAGCCGGTGTGGGTGCGGGTCATGTGACGCTCCTGGTGTCTAGTGGGGCTGGGCTGGGGACGGGTGAGAACGCGGCAGCCAGTACCGAGACCAGACGGCGCACGGCCAGTGCCGGCTGTTCGGGGTTGGGTTCGTCGAGGCCGAGAATGGGATCGAGGCCGCGCATATACGGGGCCAGTGCCAGGTGCGGGAAGATCATCAGCAGCAGCGACAGCAATGCCTCGGTGTCGGAATCGGGCCGCAGGTCGCCGCGGCGGAGCGCCTCGGTCACCAGCGGGCGCAGCACCTCCAGGTAGTGCCGGTGGATGACATTGCGCACGCTGATCCGGGCGTCGGTGTCGACCTCGAGGGTGGCCGCGGCGTGCAGCGCGCGTTCCCGCGGATGCTCGGCGTAGTAGGTGACCCAGGCGTCGAGCAGTTCGGTGAGGAATTCGAAAAACGTTCGGCTGGGCTCGATTTCGCGGATGACCTCCTCCACGAAGACGCGCACCCGTTGGCTGGCGACGTCGGCGATGAAGGCGTAGAGATCGCGCTTGTCCGCGAAGTATTGGAACAGGCTGCCCTTGGCGACGCCGGCCCGACGGGCGATGACGTTCAGGCTGCCGTTGGAGAAGCCGTGGGCGCCGAATTCGGCCTCGGCGGCCTCGATGATGGCAGCCCGCCGGGCCGGGTCGACGCGGGCCCAGGTCACTGTCGGCATGCGGCCTCCTGACTGGTATGACCGGTGGTCATTCTACTGTGACGTGGTTCACAGTCAAGGCTGTGGCGGGCCGCGCCGCATATCGCACCATCCGCCGATGTCGACCGGCATGAGAGTCCGCAAAATGTCGGTGAAACGGGGCTTTGACCGTACATATGGGGCCGCTGGGCGGTAGGCGCTGGCCGCTGGACCGCTGGGCACTGGCACCCGGCGCCCGGCGCCCGGCGCTCGGCGCTCGGCGCTCGGCGCCCAACGGTAGAGCTGGTCAAGGCACATTAGGGCCGCATCTGGTAGGCGCCGTTGAGCGGCAGCACCTGTTCCTTCCACACCTTGTCGTAGCGGGCGCGGTCGTGCGCCGGGCGCCGAATCATCCGCAGCGCAAAGCGCGCCTGCTCGTCGGTGGTGGCGGCCTTGTCGTTGAGTTCGACTGCGTAGCTGTTGAAGTCGCGCACCAGCAGGCCGAAGATCTCGTCCAGCAGCGCCTCGTCCACACCCGAGATGCCCGCCTCCTCCAGGATCAGCTGCGCGTAGGGCACCAGGGCAAAAATCTGACCCACCCCGAAGGCGAAGTCAATGTCCTTCTGCTGCACAGCATCTGGTGTCGCCGACGCAAGCATCTCGGCCAGCACCTCGACCTGGCGGCGCAGCAGCGCGACATTCGGCAAGTGGGCGTAGCCGTCGAAGGACGCGCGCCAGTCGTGGAACCGCACCTTGCCCAGGCCGCCGGTCGGCCCCTGATCGAACAGGAAGGTGTCGTCGGCGTCGTCGTCGCGACGCCCGATCAGCGGCAGCGCGGCATCCGGGGCGAACAGGAAGTTCGGCATGAACTTGGCCAGCAGCCCGATGTTGATGTGCACGGTGCCCTCCAGCCGGGGCAGCAGCCCGATCTCGCGGGCGACGGTCTCGAAGAAGGTGTCCTTCTCCACGCCCTTGGCCGCGATGACATCCCACAGTGCGGTGACCACCCGCTCGCCCTCGCTGGTGACCTTGGCCTTGGTGAGCGGGCTGTACAGCAGGTAACGGCGGTCTTCGGCCGAGGCGCTGCGCATGTAGTCCGACGTCCGGGTGCACACCAGACGCATGGCGACCAGCCGCGCGTAGGCGTCGGTGAGCAGCCGCCGGACATGGCTGAAGTCGGTGACGACGCTGCCGTACAACTGCCGGTTGGCGGCGTGGGTGATGGCCTCGTAGAAGGCGTGCGTGCACATGCCGACCGCGCCCCAGCCCAGGTTGTACTTGCACACGTTGACCGTGTTCAGCGCGGCGTGAAAGGCACCCATGCCGCGGTGCAGCAGGTCCGCCTCGGTGACCGGGTATTGGTGCAGCGCGTAATTCGCCACGTAGTTCTGCGAATTCACTACGTTCTTCCTGCATTCGTACCGGTCGTGCTGGGAGTCGGCGGCGAAGAAGACGTATTCGGGTTCCTTCGACCCGTGGTCGATGCGGCCGAACGTCGAGACCATCCGGGCCACGTTGGCGTTGCCGATGTAGTACTTCTCCCCGTTGGCGACCCAGCCGTGCCCTACCTCTTTCGAAGGCGTCAGGATCATGTCGGTCTGGTAGACGTCGGCGCCGTGGGCCTGCTCGGACAGGCCGAACGCGAACACCTCGCCCTGCTCGAGCTGGGCGGCGGCTTTGCGTTTGGCGTCCTCGTTGTCGCTCATCCAGATCGGCCCCAGGCCAAGGGCGGTCACCTGGAAGGGGTACCAGTAGCTCAGGCCGTAGAAGCCGACGATCTCGGCGAACTCGCTGATCCGGTAGGTGTCCCACCGACAGTCGTCGGCCCCGTACGCCGCGGGAGTCATGAGCGAGGCGAAGATCCGGTTCTCGGCGATGTGGTCGAGGAACTCCGAGTACCAGACGCGCTCGTGATCGTCGTGCTTGAGCTTGGCCTTGCCGCGGTTCTCGAAGAAATCGACCGTGGCCTGCATGATCTCCGCCGACCGCGCATCCGGATACGTGCGTTGCAGGTTGTTGGGGTCGAGCAGCATGACGTGACTCCCGCGGGGTTCGAGCAAGCTTGGTCAGACAGGTCGGTGGTTGAGTGTAGGTGCGCAGCGCCGTCGCCGGGTCCGGACACCGCGAACTGCCTGCCAAACGCGCTCGACCTGCCTAGACTTGCCCCGCGAGGGCGCACGACCGCGGGAGGTGGTTGGTGGCAGAGGGGCCGTCCGATGACGGCACGACGGCGGAGTGGGGCACAGGGGCCACGTTCGGCCACTACCGCTTGATCAGGCTGCTGGGCAGCGGCGGTTTCGGCGAGGTGTACGAAGCTTTCGACACCAGAAAAAGCCGCACCGTCGCGCTGAAACTGTTGCCGCCGTCCTACTCGGGCAACCCGATCTTCCGTAAAAGGCTGTTCCGCGAGGCGTCCACCGCGGGCAGGCTGAACGAGCCGCATGTGGTTCCCATTCACGACTACGGCGAGATCGACGGTCAGCTCTACATCGACATGCGCTTGGTCCGGGGTTCTGATCTGCGGGGCGTGCTCGACGAGAGTGGACCGATGGAGCCGGCCCGCGCGGTGCGGATCGTCGACCAGATCGCCTCGGCGCTCGACGCTGCGCACGCCGAGCAGATCATCCACCGCGACGTCAAGCCCGCGAACATCCTGCTCACCGGCCATGATTTCGCCTGCCTGGTCGACTTCGGGCTGGCCAACGCCGCCACCGACGCCAAACTCACCACGGCGGGCAACACGGTGGGCACCTTCGCCTATATGTCCCCGGAGCGGCTCGCCGACGAGGAAATCGACCTTCGCACCGACGTCTACGCCCTGACCTGTGTGCTCTACGAGTGCCTGACCGGTACTCCGCCTTTTCCGCATGCTGACCTGGCCGCGCTCATCGCCGCCCACCTGACCGCCCCGATCCCGAGTCCCAGCCGGCAGCGGCCGGGTATTGCGCACCAGTTCGACGAGGTCGTCACCTGCGGCATGGCCAAGGATCGCGAGGACCGCTACGCGAGCGCCGGCGCACTCGCGGCCGCCGCCGCCCAGGCGCTGGCGGCTGAGCACCCGGACACAGTTTCCGCGCCATCCGGGCCGGCCAACCCGTTACCCCCCGTCGACGCGATGCGGCGCCGCCGACGCAGGATCGCCGCGCTGGTCGGCGCGCTCGCCCTCGTCCTGGCGGTTGCCGGTGCGGTCATCCCGCGGCTGCAGCATCGACCGGCGACACCTGCCAAGGCCGCCGCCGCGAATGCGGGCACCACCCCGATCGCACGCATCGCCGCCACCATCGGAGTCGGAGCACGGCCCGAGGCGGTCGCCGTCGATCCCGCCAACCACACCGTCTACACCGCCAACTACGGCGACAGCACCATGTCGATCATCGATGCCGCCAGTCACACCCTGACTGCCACCGTCCCGGTCGGCAAGGGCCCGGTGTGGGTGGCGGTCGACCCGGGGACGCACCTGGCCTGCACCGCCAACAACCGCGACGACACGGTATCGCTCATCGACACCGGCAGCCGCGCCGTCACCGCCACCGTCAAAGTCGGCACCAACCCGTGGGGGATCGCGGTGGACCCGACCTCCCATGTCGCCTACGTCGCCAATATGTGGGACTACAGCGTGTCGGCGATCGATCTGGCCACGCACCGGGTGGTCGCAACCATCCCCGTCGGCAAGAATCCGTACGGCATAGCCATCGACCCCAGCACCGCGACCGCCTACGTGGCCAACAGCAGCGACGGCACGCTGTCGGCGATCGACACCGTCAGCCATACCGTCACCGCAACCATCCCCGTCGGCAACGACCCCCGAGGTGTGGGTCTCGACCTCGCCGCGCACCGGGCCTACGTCACCCAGGAGGCCGAGGGTGCCGTATCCGTGATCAACCTGGACAACCGGAGCGTGGCCGGCACCATCCACGTCGGCAACAGTCCGTACGGCGTCACCGTCGACCCGACCGTCCACACCGTCTACACCGCCAACCACAACGACAGCGTGTCGGTGATCGACACGAGCGACCTCGCGGTGGCCGGGGTCATTCGGATCGGCAAGGACACCTTCGCGCTGGCCGTGGACCCCGACACCCACATCCTCTACACCGCCAACCACGACGCCACGGTGTCGGTGATCGTGCCGGCCCGGGAGCGGCATTGAGCGCGGTGCCGCCGCCGGTGAGCACTACAATTCACCAACCCCGCCGCACGCAAAGGACATCGACCGTGGCCGCGACCCACAACCCGCGCAGCGCGCTGATCGGCGCCGGAATGGTCGGCGCGGTGCACGCCCACGCCGTTCAGCGCGCCGGCGGGACACTGGCCGCCGTCTGCGCCAGTACCGCGCAGCGCAGCCAGGCCGCCGCGGAGCGGCTCAACGCCGAGCGGGCCGCGACGGCGGAGCAGATCTTCGCGGCCGACGACATCGACGTGGTGCACATCTGCACCCCCAACGACCTGCATCACGACCAGGCGATGGCGGCCCTGGCCAGCGGAAAGCACGTGATCTGCGAAAAGCCCCTGGCCACCAGCGTCCAGGACGCCGCAGCACTGGCGATCTCGGCGGCCAAGGCCGCGACTGTGGCGGCCGTGCCGTTCATCTATCGCTTCTACCCGATGGTGCGCGAGGCCCGCTCCCGGCTGGCCGGCCGGCCCGTGTGGCTGATCCACGGCAGCTACCTGCAGGACTACATGGCCACCGCCGACCCCACCGGCTGGCGATCCGACCCGTCGCAGACCGGGGCGTCGATGACCTTCGCCGACATCGGCTCGCACTGGTGCGACCTGATGGAATTCGTTACCGGACATAGGATTACGGCTCTCGCTGCGACGGAAGGCAGGGCTTCGGGGACCGCGGTCCGGCCCGACGACGGCGCCGTCGTGGCCTTTCGGACCGATCTCGGTGGAATCGGCAGCGTCGTCGTCAGCCAGACCTCGCCGGGCCGCAAGAATCAGCTGTCGTTCTCGTTCGACGGCCGCGACGTGGCGGTGCTGTTCGACCAGGAACATCCCGACGACCTGGTGGTCGGCGGGCTGCGCGGCAACACGGTGCTCTCCCGGGATGCGGCCGTCCTCGATCCCGGCAACGCCCGATATTCGCTGTTGCCCAGCGGCCATCCGCAGGGCTACCAGGACTGTTTCGACCTCTTCGTCGCCGACGTCTACGAAGCCGTGCGCACCGGTGTCGCGCCGGACGGACTGCCGTCGTTCAGCGACGGGCTACGGGCGACGACGATTCATGCCGCGGTCGCCGCCTCGGTGCGGCGCGGTTCCTGGGTCGACGTGGCCGCACCGGCCGGCCCCGGCCGACTCGCCGGTGCCGGCGAGCGGCCCTGCCGCCCATGAGCGCCGCACCCGTGCGGCTCGCGGTGTGCGGGCTCGGCAGCATGGGCATGCGCCACCTGGAGATTTTCACCGGCCTGGCCCCGTGGGCCGAGATCGCTGCCGTGGCCGACAGCCACCGGCCCTTCGTGGAACGCGCCGCGGGCGGCATGGCCGATGTCGCCGTCTTCGAAGACCCGATCGAGTGCGTACGCACTGCCGACGTCGACGCTGTCGTCGTCGCGTCCGCCGACGAGACCCACTACGGGATCGTCGACGCGTGCCTGGCCAGAGGCTTGGACGTGTTCTGCGAGAAGCCGCTGACGGTGTCGACCCGGCAAGCACTGCAACTGGTGGCGGCCGAGCGGGTCGCCGGGCGGCGGCTGGTGCAGGTCGGCTTCATGCGCCGCTACGACGCGAACTATCGCTACCTCTACGACACCGTCCGGTCAGGCCGGGTCGGTGAACCCGTCCTGATCACGCAACGTCACTATAATCCCTCGGCCGTCAACAACTTTGACGCGCGCCAACTCGTCAACAGTTCGGCCGCCCACGACATCGACCTGTTTCGCTGGCTGACCGGTGACGAGATCAGGTCGGTTCACTGCCTGGTCAAGGAGGGCGGCTCCGGAGCGACACTCACCGTCGTCGTCACGCTGACATCGCAGTCGGGCGTTCTCGGTGTGCTGCAACTCGGCCGTGGCCCCGGCATGCAATACGACATCGGCCTCGAGCTGGTGGCCGACCGCGGCAGCCTCACACTCGGCTCACCGTCACTGGTCACCCAGGCGGTGGCCGGCGCAATGGCCGCACAGCGACTGCCGGACACCTGGATGGAACGCTTCGACGCCGCCTACCGGGCCCAGGATGCCGCCTGGCTGCGCGGTGTGGCCACCCGCTCGGTCGACGGTCCCACGAGCTACGACGGGTATGCCACGAGCGCGGTGGTGGAGGCGGCGCTGACCTCGTTGCACACCGGTGACACCGCCGCGGTGACCCAGCTCCGCCCCGGTGAAATCTGATCCGGAGCAGGTCCGGATGACCCCGCAAAGCACGTTCCGCTGACGGGGTGCACGGCCTAGCATCGAGGACGTGTCAGAACTCAATACCGCCCGCGGCCCCATCGATACCGCTGATATCGGCGTGACGCTCATGCACGAGCACGTGTTCATCATGACCACCGAGATCGCACTGAACTACCCCGAAGCCTGGGGCGACGAGGAGCAGCGGGTGGCCGACGCCGTCACCCGACTCAACGAACTCAAATCGCGCGGCGTGGACACCATCGTCGACCTGACCGTGATCGGGCTGGGCCGCTACATCCCCCGCATCGCCCGGGTGGCCGCCCAAACCGAGCTGAACATCGTGGTGGCGACCGGCTTGTACACCTACAACGACGTGCCGTTCCGCTTCCACTACGAAGGGCCCGGCGGCATGCTGGACGGCCCGGAGATCATGACCGACATGTTCGTGCGCGACATCGAAGAAGGCATCGCCGACACCGGCATCAAGGCCGGAATCCTCAAGTGCGCCACCGACGAACCCGGCCTCACCCCCGGCGTCGAGCGGGTGCTGCGCGCCGTCGCCCAGGCCCACAAGCGCACCGGTGTCCCGATCTCCACCCACACCCACGCCGGACTGCGGCGCGGACTCGATCAGCAACGCATCTTCGAAGAGGAAGGCGTGGACCTGACCCGGGTGATCATCGGGCACTCCGGCGACAGCACCGACGTCGGCTACCTCGAGGAGCTCATCTCCGCCGGTTCCTACCTGGGCATGGACCGGTTCGGTATCGACACGATCTCCCCGTTCGAGGACCGAGTGAACATCGTGGCGACCATGTGCGAACGCGGCCATGCCGACAAGATGGTGCTCTCCCATGACGCCAACTGCTACTTCGACGCGCTGCCCGAGGCGCTGGTGCCGCAGATGGCACCCAACTGGCACTACCTGCACATCCACAACGACGTGCTGCCCGCGTTGAAAAAGCGGGGCGTCACCGACGAGCAGATCCACACCATGCTGGTCGACAACCCGCGCCGGATCTTCGACCGGCAGGGCGCCTATCAGTGACCGCGCCGATCGGAACCCAGATCTCGCAGCTGGCCGCGCTGGCTCCCGACGAACCGGCCGTCAGCTGCGATCAAAAGACCATCACCCGGGGCGAACTCGACGCGTCGACCAACCGGCTGGCCCGCGCCTACGCCGAACTCGGAGTCACCACGGGCGACTACGTGACCATCCTGCTGCCCAACTCCATCGAATGGGTACAGGCGGCGGTGGCATGCTGGAAGCTGGGTGCGGTGCCGCAACCCCTGTCGCCGCGGCTGCCCGATGCGGAACTGGCTGCCCTGCTGGAACTCAAGCCGCGCGCGCTGCTGGTCGGCCGCGACGACCCCACCGGCCGAATACGCGCTGTGCCAACAGGTTTCGAACCCGATCCGGCCCTTTCGGATGCAGCGCTGCCCGAAGCGGTGTCGCCGGTGTGGAAGTCGCTGGCCTCCGGCGGCAGCACCGGCCGCCCCAAGCTCATCGAGGCCGGCGGCGACAGCCGGGTGCCGCCGGCCATCGGGTACCCGCTGGGTGCCCAGGAAGGCGACACCACACTGGTGCCGGTGCCGCTGAGCCACAACACCGGCTTCACCACCGCGACCATCGCGTTGCTGATGCGCCACCACCTGGTGCTGCTGCCGCGCTTCGACCCGCACCAATTCCTCAGGGCCATCACCGATTACCGGGTCACCTTTCTCACCACGGTGCCGACCATCATGCAGCGGCTGCTGCCCGTCCACCGCGCCGACCCGGACGCCTACGACCTGTCGTCGATCCGGCGGTTCTGGCACCTCGGCGCGCCCTGCCCGCCCGCGGTCAAACAAGCCTGGATCGACCTGCTGGGGCCCGAGAAGGTCTGGGAACTCTACGGCGGCACCGAACTGCAGGCGCTGACCTTCATCTCCGGGGAACAGTGGCTGACCCACCCGGGCTCGGTCGGCCAGGTGGTCAGCGGCGAGATGACGGTGCTCGACGACGACGGCCGGGTCTGCCCGCCCGGAGTGGTCGGCGAGATCTACCTGCGGCCCAGCCCCGGCAGCGCGCCGACCTACCGCTACATCGGCACCTCGGCGAAAACCCGCGACGGCTGGGATTCGCTGGGCGACCTGGGCTACTTCGACGCCGACGGGTTCCTCTACCTGTCCGACCGTCGCGTCGACATGTTCACCGTCGGGGGCCGCAACGTGTACCCGGCCGAGATCGAGAACGCGCTGTCCGAACATCCAGAGGTGTTGTCCTGCTTGGTTGTTGGTGTCCCGGACGGCGACCTGGGACAGGTGCCGTACGCGCTGGTGCACACCGCGGCCGGGTCGGTCCTGGACGCGGCGGCGGTGCGGGAATTCGTGTCCGCACGACTGGCCGCCTACAAGGTTCCACGCACCGTCGAATTCGTCGACACGCCGCTGCGCGACGACGCGGGCAAGGCGCGTCGCACGTTGGTGCGTGACGAGGTGCTCTCGCGGCTGCGAACATAGACCCATGTACGCCCTCGAGTACTCCGCACTCAGCGACGTCGGTTGCGAACGATCGGACAACCAGGACCGCTGGGGCGCCGACGCCGACCAGTACCTGTTCATGGTGGCCGACGGCGTGGGCGGCAGCCGCGACGGCGCCCTGGCCGCCCAGACGATGGTCGACAAGCTACCCGGCTACGTGGCCCACCACCTGCCCCCGGAGCACCGCAACGAACCGGAGGCCGCCGACCGACTGGGCCGCGCGGTCTCCGAACTCTCCGACGACCTGCACGGCATCGCGCAAACCGACAGCCGTTACGCGGGGGCGAACAGCACCCTGGTGGCGGTGGTCATCGCGGGCAGCCGCGCACTGGTCGCCCACCTCGGTGACAGCCGCGCCTACCTGCGGCGCGCAGGCCAGCTGACCCGGCTGACCCGCGACCACACCCTGGTCCAGGCGCTGGTCGACGCCAATCAGGTCGATGCCGCCGACACCGGGCGGCACAAGGCCCGCAACGTGGTGACCAAGTACATGGGGATGAAACCGCCGGCGCGGGCCGACGCCAGCGCGGTGGAACTGAGCGCCGGGGACCGGATCCTGCTGTGCAGCGACGGCCTGCACGGCGTGGTCCGGGAACCGGAGCTGTCCCAGATCCTCGAAGAGAATCCGGCTCCCGGCTACGCCTGCGCCGCCCTGATCGCGGCCGCGCGGGACGGCGGCGGGCCGGACAACATCACGGCGCTGGTGATCAACGTCGCCCCGGCGTAGCCCGGGCGCCGTCGCACCCCGGCGGCGGTGGAGCGGCGGACTCACCGCGTTCCTCTGCTACCTACTCGGCGCCGTCGTGCTGACCATCGCCGCCTGGCGCGACCCGACGTCCGGCTGGGCCGGCGGCTGCTGCGATCAGGAACAAACCATCTGGTACCTGGGCTGGGCACCGCACGCGCTGGGCCACGGCCTCAATCCGTTCTTCACCACCCAGATCGGGGCGCCCGCCGGGGTGAACCTGATGTGGAACACGCCGATGACGCTGCTTGGGCTGCTCGGCTGGCTGCCGGCCCGGATCGGCGGCCCGATCTTCGGGTTCAACGTGCTGATGGTGCTCGGCATCGCCCTGAGCGGACTCACCGCACGGCTGGCGATCCGGCGCTGGACCGGCGACGGCCTCGGCCCTTCGGTGGGCGGCGCGGTGTATGCCTTTTCGCCGTACGTCGCCTCGCACGCGGCCCTGCACCTCAACCTCGCGACGGCGTGGGTGCCGCCACTGTTCCTGATCGTCATCGACGAGTTGCTTATCACCCGCCGCCGCCCGGCCTGGCAATCCGGTCTGGCGCTCGGAGTGCTGAGCTGCGCGCAGCTACTGATCGCCGCGGAAATGCTCGCCACCAGCGTTGTCGCGGCCGCCGTGCTGGTCGGCGTGATGGCCGTGGCGCACCGCGACGGGCACCTCGGTGACCGGTGCCGCCGGGCGCTGAGCCGGCTGGCGCCCGCACTCGCGGTCGCCACCGCGACGTTCATGCTGCTGGCGGCCTGGCCGCTGGCCACCCAGTTCTTCGGGCGGCAGCGGATCACCGCACCGGTACAGGACCCCACCACGTTCTCCACCGACCTGCTGAACCTGGTCATCCCGACGCCGTACCAGCTGATCGCCCCGCGCGCGGCCACTCGGGTATCCCAGCACTTCAGCGGGATGTACCACGAGGCCACCGGCTACCTCTCGCTGCCGCTGCTGGTGCTGCTCGTGGTGGTGGCGGTCCGGCAGTGGCACGACATCCGGATCCGCGTCGCCGGCGTGACCGGCACGGTGCTGCTGGTGCTGTCCCTCGGACCGCGGCTGCACCTGGGCAAGGACGCTGTGCCGGTCCCGCTGCCGTGGCTGCCATTGGGGAAGCTGCCGTTGCTCGAACACGTGCTGCCGGGCCGTTTCACGCTGTTCGCCTGGCTGGCCGTCGCCGTGATCGTGGGGCTGGTCGTGGCGCGGGCCACCCGCCTGGCCCGGCGACCCGCCCTGGGGTGGCTGCTCGCCGTGGGCGCGACGCTGCTGCTAATCCTGCCCGCCCCGCTGGAGCGGACCTCGTTCTACACCCCCGTCTTCTTCCGGACCTGGGCCGGCCGGCATATCGGCGCCGGCGAAACCGTGCTCGTCGCACCGTATTTCATCGACTACGAGGGCCGGGCCGACCCGATGCTGTGGGCGGCGGAGACGGACTACGGGCTGCGGATGCCCGAGGCCTACGCATACCTGCCGCAACCCGACGGCAGCACCAGGACCGGACCGCCGCCCACGCAGCTGTTCGCGATCATGCTGGACATCCAGGGCGGTACCCCGGTGCTGGCACGCGGCGACGACCGCGCCCAAGTCGCCGCCGACCTGCGGGACGCCGGGGTCCGGCACGTGATCGTCGGGCCGATGCAGCAGTGGCCGGCCATGCTCGCGTTCTTCGCCGACCTGTTCGGCCGGCCGCCCGAACGAGTCGGTGAAATCGCGATCTGGCGCGACGTCGACCGGCGCGGCGTCGTCCCCGCCTGAGCGGTTCAGGGCGCGATCGCGTCGGCTTCCCGATCCGTCGGCTCGGCTTTGTGCTCGCGTTTCTCCCAGCGCCGCAACGCTCCCCGGCACGGCGACTCGACCAGGGCGTAGCTGACCGCCGCCAGCGCGAACCCGAAGACCAGCGTCAACGCCAGCACCACGGGCATATGGCCGTTGAACGCGAAGATGCCCAGCACCGGGAACACCATCTCCAGCGCGGCGAGGTGCCAGATGAACAGCCCGTAGGACCACCGGCCCAACGTCACCATCAGCGTGCTGCCCAACAACCGGTGCGGCGTGCCCGCGCGGTCCAGCACCAACGGAGCCACCAGCGCGAACGCCACCAGCGCACCCATCGCCGTCTTCACCGAAAACTGCGCGGCGCTACTGGGCACCAGGCCAGCCGGACCGGCCAGCGGGGAGGCCGCCACCAGATAGGCGGCCAGCGCGATCGCGGCCATCGCCACCCGTCGCCTCGACAGCCGATGCACCCAGCCGATCGGGCTGTACACCAACTCGGCCAGCAACATGCCCGCCGCGAACCAGGAAAAATAGGCGGGCGGCCAGTTCAGCGGGTTGGCCTCCAGGCCGCCGCCCAGCACCGCCAGCGGCAACCACCCCCAGACCCAGCTCAGCGCACCCAACGCAGCGATCACCGGCGCCCGCGCGCCCACCGGCAGCCGTCGGGCGCCGAACGCGAGAATCGGCAGCGCCAAATAGAAGCTGACCTCCACCGACAAGCTCCACATCTGCGTCAACCCGCCGGTCAGGGTCAGCGGCACATAGATCTGGGTGAGCGTCAGGTTCGCCAACCACACGGTCAGGCTGGCGTGGTCGGACTCCGGCAGCAACGTCAGAATCACCACCACCGCCACCAGATACGCCGGCATGATGCGCACCACCCGCGACCGCAGGTAGTGGCCGGTACGCGGCCGCGGCTTCAGGTTGCGGGCGGCCGCCGCATGTCCGCGCCACAACAGAAAACCCGACAACGCGAAGAACACCGCCACCGCCAGGTCGAAGCGACCGAACAACCGGCCGTCCACCCCGCTGGAATGCCCGGTCTGAAAAGCCACGTGGGTGACCACCACGCCCATGGCCGCGCAGGCGCGCAACCCCTCGACGGCGGGCAGGAAGCTACGGGTGCCACCCACCTGCGCGCCGTCGGTCACGGTCCCAGTCTGCCTGTGCATGTCCACCCGCTGAGCGGGTACAGGGGAACTACCCGGCAAGCGGGCCGGTTCGCACAACGTCGCCTTAGTTTCTGCTGTTAGGGTCGAACGGGTTTGCCTCGCTGCTCGATCAGTCGGAGCGGGCCGGCGCCGCCGAGTCACCGATGTGTCCAGGGACCAGAAGGAGGTCACAGCAACGTGAACCGAGCAGTCATGTTGCGCTTCGCCGCATGCGGCGCCATCGGACTCGGAGCCGCGCTGCTGACCGCCGCGCTACTGCTGTCGGCCTACACCAGCAGCAGAATCGAAAAGATCCCGCTGAACATCGACGCCACGCTGATCAGCGAGGGCAACGGGACCGCACTGGATGCGGCGTCGCTGTCCGGGGACCACGTGGTGGTCAACCAGAACGTGCCGCTGGTATCCCAGCAGCAAGTCAGTGTGGAGCTGCCGTCCAACGCCCAAGTAGTCACGCTGCAGGTCGGCTCCTCGGTGCGGCGCAGCGACAAACAGAAGGACAGCGGTTTGCTGCTGGCCATCGTCGACACCGTCACCCTCAACCGCAAGACGGCCATGGCGGTTTCCGACGACTCGCACCCGGGCGGGTCGGTGCAGAAGCCGCGCGGCATCGGCGACGAAAGCCCGCCGACGTCGACGCCGCTGACCCACCGCGGGTTGTCCTACCGCTTCCCGATCCACACCGAGCGCAAGTCCTACCCGTACTTCGACGCGATCGCGCAGAAGACGTTCGACGCCGAATACGAGGGTGAAGAAGACGTCAACGGGCTGACCGCATACCGGTTCACCCAAACCGTCGGGGTCAACTCCGAAGGCAACCCGGTGGCCCCCATCCCGTACCCGTCGCTGTACTCCGGCGAAGAAGACCGCAAGATCACCACCAGCGCCCAGATGTGGGGCGTGCCCGGTGAGCCCGGCGAGCAGATCACCATGACCCGCTACTACACGGCTAAGCGGACCTTCTGGGTGGACCCAGTATCCGGGACCATCGTCAAGCAAACCGACCAGGCCCACCACTACTACGCGCGCGACGCGCTCAAGCCCGAGGTGACGCTGGCCGACTACAAGGTGACCTCGACTCCGGACACGGTGGAATCGCAGGTCAACGCGGCCCGCGACGAGCGGGACCGGATGGCGCTATGGTCGCGCGTGCTGCCCATCACGCTCACCGCGATCGGATTGATCGCGCTGATCGGCGGCGGCGTGCTGGCGTCGTTCAGCCTGCGCACCGAAAGCGCGCTGACCGATCCCGGCCTGGACCGCGACGACACCGACTTCCTGCGCCGCGCCGGCCTGGAACCGCCGGTGCCCGGCGCCGAAGCCGTGACCGAGAAGATACCGGCGCAGCGACCCGAACCGCCCGACGAGCCACCGCCGGCGGATTCACCGACGGCCGAGTCGGGCGACCCGGGCCCCACCGGCCCGCCCGCTGAACCTCCGACGGGCCCACCCGAACGGGACTGACCGCGGTGCGGGCCGAGCTGGCCCGGCCGGCGTACTCCTTGACCCTGGCGCTGCTGGTGGGCGCGCCGCTGCTGCGTCCCGGCTATCTGCTGTTGCGGGACGCGGTCTCCACGCCGCGCTCCTATCTGTCCGACACCGCGTTGGGTCTCACAGCCGCACCGCGCGCCACACCCCAGGATTTCGCGCTGGCGCTGGCGTCGGGGTTGGTCGACGGCGGAGTACTGGTCAAAGCGCTGCTGCTGCTCGGGCTGTGGCTGGCCGGCTGGGGGGCGGCGCGACTGGCCGGGTCGGTGCTGCCCGACGCGGGTGTGCCCGGTGAGTTCGTCGCCGCGACGCTGGCGGTGTGGAATCCCTACGTCGCCGAGCGGCTGCTGCAAGGCCATTGGAGTTTGCTGGTCGGATACGGGTGCCTGCCGTGGGTGGCTGCGGCCAGTCTGCAGTTGCGGTCGCGGGGCCGCGGATTTTGGGGGCTGGCGTGCTGGATTGGGCTGGCCGGGCTGACGCCGACCGGTCTGCTGCTGGCGGCGGCGGTGGCACTGGTGTGTGTGGCCGCCCCGGGGTCGGGCCGGCCGCGGTGGCTGTGCGCGGTGGCAGCCACGGGCTGCGCGGTGGTGGGCGCTTTGCCGTGGCTGACGGCGTCCGTGCTGGGCTCGTCGCTGAACGCCGGCGATGCCGTCGGCGTCGACGTGTTCGCCGCGCGCGCCGAACCGGGGCTGGGCACCCTGGTCAGCCTGGCCAGCCTGGGCGGGATATGGAACGGATCGGCCGTCCCGTCGTCACGCACAACGCTGTTCGCGGTGGTGTCGGCTCTGGTACTGCTCGCGGTGGTGGCGGCCGGGTTGCCCGTGGTCCTGCGCCGGGGTACGGCGCTGCCGCTGCTGGCGCTGGCCGGGGTGTCGGTGCTGGCGCCGACGCTGCTGGCCACCAGCCCGGGCCTGCATCTGTTGCGGGCGCTGGTCGAACAGGCACCGGCCTTCGGGATGCTGCGCGACGGGCAGAAGTGGGTGGCGCTGGCGATGCCTGGCTACGCGCTGGCCGGCGCGGGTGCGGTGGTGACGCTCCGCCGCTGGCGGCCGGCGGTCGCTGCCACGGTGTGCTGCGTGGCGCTGCTGCTGGCGTTGCCCGACCTGGCGTTCGGTGTGTGGGGCAAGGTGACGCCGGTGCGCTATCCGCCGGGCTGGACGGCGGTGGCCAGCCGGATCAACGGCGATCCCGGACCGGTGGCGGTGTTGCCGGCCGGCACCATGCGGCGCTTCGCCTGGTCGGGCCCGGCGCCGGTGCTCGAGCCGCTGCCCCGCTGGGTGCGCGCCGACGTGCTGAGCACCGGCGACCTGGTGATCTCCGGCGTCACCGTGCCCGGCGAGGGCTCGCACGCCCGCGCGGTTCAGCAGGCGCTGTTGGCTGGAACCGAGCCGTCAGCATTGGCTTCGGCGGGGGTGCGGTGGCTGGTGGTCGAGTCGGGCACGCCCGGTGACATGGGCGCCTTTGCGCGGACCGCGGCGGGGCTGTCGCCGGTCTACCGGGACGGCGATCTGACGCTATACCGGATCGGCGGGGCGGCTCCGGGTGTGCCGGCCGGGCGTCGTCGCACCGTGCTGGCCGCCCACTGGGCGTGGCTGCTGATGCTCGTCGGCGGGGCGGTCGGAGCGCTCGTCTCGCGTGAAATGAGGGCGGAAAACCGGTCTTGAGACCGCCCTGATCTCACGTCAGGCGACGCGGCAACGGGGCGCAGCGGGCGAAGCCGGGGGCTTACTCAGACCAGACCGCTGAGGTACTCGCCCGCCTGCACCTTCTCCAGCACCGCACGCATCGCGGCGGCGCTCTGCCGCCAGGAGAACTCCCCGCTGCGCGCCTGTGCCTTGGCGCCGAGCTGATCGCGCAGCACTTGGTCGTCCAACAACTCCTCCAGCCGGTCCACCAGCTCACCGCGGTGGTCGACCAGGATGCCGGTCACCGCGTCGATGACCGAGTCGGACAGACCGCCGGAGGACCGGTATCCAATGGTGGGCACGCTATGCTGGCCGGCCTCGACCACCGCCAGACCCCAGCCTTCCTTGCGGGACGGCAGCAGCTGCACCCAAGCGCTCTGCAGCACATGGTGTTTGGTCACGTCGTCGACATGGCCGTGGAAGGTGACGGCGTCACCGATACCCAGCTTGTGCACGTAGTCGACCAGCCGCGGGCGCCACCAGCCGTCGCCGACCACGTCGAGGTGCAGACCCGGGATCCGCGGGCGCAGTTCGGCGACCGACTCCAGCGCGTCCTCGATCTGCTTGTGCGGCACCAGCCGGGACAGCACCACCACCCGTGGCGCGGTCGCCCGCGGCGCCGACAGCGTCTGCGGCGGCGCTTCGTCGAGGCCGTTGCGCACCACCGCTATCCGCTCGTTGTCCACCCCGAGCGTCACCAGGTCGCGCGCCGACGGCAGCGACACCGTCACGTACTGGTTGCGCCGGTGCAGCCGCGGCGACAACAACGATTCGACGAACCAGCCCACCCGGGACAGCACCGGGCCGGCCACCGGCCACTGCTCGCGGTGACAGTGATGCACCAGCACCACCGAGCGTCGTCCATACACCAGCCGGGCCAGGAACGGCAGGCCGTTCTGGGTGTCCACGACGACGTCGGGCCGGGCGTGCCGCAGCGAACCCAGCCCGACCCGGGCGAGCGCCATGGCCAGCAACGCCCAGATGTAGACCGAGTAGCGCCCGCCGGCACGGCTGATGCGCACCCCGTCGACCACCTCGGTGCGGGGCGCGCCCGGGTACCGGGCGGTGCGCAGCGTGACGGCGACGCCTTCGGCGGCCAACTGCGCGCCGATGCGCTGCAGATATGTCTCGCTGCCACCGCCCTGCGGGTGGCCGGTATCGCGCCAGCACAGCAGCAGGACGGAGCGCAGGTCAGACATCGGTCACCAGCGTAGTGGCAGGTGCGGGCCGTAGGGTTTCCGCATGCCGGTCACCGACCTCTTCGCGCGGCGCGCGACGCTGCGCCGGTCGGTGCGACTGCTCTCGGAATTCCGCTACGAGCAGCCCGACCCGGCGCGGTTCTACGGCGCGCTGGCCGCCGACACCGTCGCCATGGTCGGGGACCTGTGGCTGGCGCTGCGCGGCCGGGACCTGGCCGGGACCACGCTGATCGACGTTGGCGGCGGGCCCGGCTACTTCGCGTCGGCGTTCGACGACGCCGGGGTCCGCTACCTCGGCGTGGAGCCCGATCCCGGCGAAATGCACGCCGCCGGGCCCAATTTGGCGCCCCGGGTCGGCAGGTTCGTCCGGGCGTCGGGCATGGCGCTGCCGTTCGCCGACGACTCGGTGGACATCTGCCTGTCGTCCAACGTCGCCGAGCACGTGCCGCGGCCGTGGCAACTCGGCAACGAGATGCTGCGGGTGACCCGGCCGGGCGGGCTGGTGGTGCTTTCCTACACCGTGTGGCTGGGCCCGTTCGGCGGGCACGAAATGGGTATGACCCACTACCTCGGCGGCGCCCGCGCCGCCGCCCGATATGCCCGCAAACACGGCCACCCGGCCAAAAACAACTACGGGTCGTCGTTGTTCGCGGTGTCGGCCGC
The DNA here is from genome assembly GCA_021654635.1 of Mycobacterium kiyosense. Lineage (NCBI taxonomy): Bacteria > Bacillati > Actinomycetota > Actinomycetes > Mycobacteriales > Mycobacteriaceae > Mycobacterium > Mycobacterium kiyosense. Next base: position 513,304 of record AP025179.1, on the reverse strand, counting down.
CGACGGCCTGGAGTGGGCCGCCAGCACCGGCGCGTTGATCGCGACTTTCCCTCGCTACCACCCGCGCTGGGCGTGGGGGTTGACGTGGGTGCCGCTGCTGCGGGAGTTCCTGGTGAGCAATCTGGTGCTGGTCCTCTCACCGCGATAATGCAACGTGTTCTAATTTCGCGGCGGCTTGGGTAGGGTGGCGCGCATGAGTCCGCCGGCGACGATGCAGGGCGGAGCAATGAGGAGGATCCGCGGAATATGACCAAGAGCGACACGACGGAGTACGACAAACTCTTCATCGGCGGCAAGTGGGTCGAGCCGTCGACCGACCAGGTCATCGAGGTGCACTGCCCGGCCACCGGCGAGTACGTCGGCAAGGTGCCGTTGGCCGCGCCGGCCGACGTGGACGCGGCCGTCGCCGCGGCGCGCGCCGCGTTCGACAACGGTCCCTGGCCGACGATGCCGCCCCAGGAGCGTGCTGCCGTCCTCGCCAAGGCACAGCAGCTGCTCGAGGAGCGCAAGGAGCTGTTCGCCAAGCTGCTCGCCGACGAGACCGGGCAGCCGCCGATGACCATCGAGACGATGCACTGGATGGGTTCGATGGGGGCGATGAGCTTCTTCGCCGGCCCCGCCGTCGACCAGGTCAAGTGGCGCGAGATCCGCAACGGCTCCTACGGGCAGACCATCGTGCACCGCGAACCGATCGGCGTGGTGGGCGCGATCGTGGCGTGGAACGTGCCGCTGTTCCTGGCGGTCAACAAGCTGGGTCCGGCGCTGCTGGCCGGCTGCACCGTGGTGCTCAAGCCGGCCGCCGAAACCCCTTTGACCACAAACGCTTTGGCTGAAGTGTTCGCCGACGCCGGGCTGCCCGAGGGCGTGCTGTCGGTGGTGCCCGGCGGCATCGAGACCGGGCAGGCGCTGACCTCCAACCCCGATGTCGACCTGTTCACCTTCACCGGCAGCTCGTCGGTCGGCAAGGAGATCGGCAAGCGCGCCGCCGACATGCTCAAGCCGTGCACCCTGGAGCTGGGCGGGAAGTCGGCGGCCATCGTGCTCGAGGACGTCGACCTGGCCGCCGCCGTCCCGATGATGGTGTTCTCCGGGATCATGAACACCGGACAGGCCTGCGTGGGCCAGACCCGCATCCTGGCGCCGCGGTCGCGCTACGACGAAATCGTGGACGCGGTAAGCGCTTTCGTGCAGGCACTGCCGGTGGGGCCGCCGTCGGACCCGGCCGCCCAGATCGGCTCGCTGATCTCGGAGAAGCAGCGCGAACGGGTCGAGGGTTACATCGCCAAGGGCATCGAGGAAGGCGCGCGGCTGGTCTGCGGCGGCGGCCGTCCCGAGGGCCTGGACAACGGATTCTTTGTGCAGCCAACGGTTTTCGCCGACGTCGACAACAAGATGACGATCGCCCAGGAGGAGATCTTCGGGCCGGTGCTGAGCATCATCCCTTATGACACCGAAGAGGACGCGATCAAGATCGCCAATGACTCGGTGTACGGCCTGGCCGGCAGCGTGTGGACCACCGACGTGCCGCGCGGCATCAAGATCTCCGAGCAGATCCGCACCGGGACCTACGCGATCAACTGGTACGCGTTCGACCCGTGCTGCCCGTTCGGCGGGTACAAGAACTCGGGCATCGGCCGGGAGAACGGACCCGAGGGTGTCGAGCACTTCACCCAGCAGAAGAGCGTGCTGATGCCGATGGGTTACACGGTCGAGTAACTCGTTTCTGGTTGCCGTAGCCGGTTTCTGGCCGCCGAGTGTGAATTGTGCTGCGCGACACGCCGATTGAGCGTCGTCTAGTTCGCAGTCGGCGGGACTCGAGGCCGGCTGAGCGGGGGCTGGCGGCGGGGTGAACGGGCCTAGCGGCCCTGGAACCTAGCCTGTCGGCGCTCGACGAACGACTGCACACCCTCGGCGGCATCGGCGCTGGCGAACAGTTCGGCCGCGGCCGGCCGCAGCCGTTCGATCGCCGCGGCCTCACCCCGAGTACGCGCCAGATGCGCCGAGGCCAGCGTGGCCCGCACCCCCAGCGGGGCGGCGCGTTCGGCGATGGTGGCGGCGATCTCGCGGGCCCGGGCCTGCGCGGTCGCCGCGTCGTCGGCGACTTCCTGGACCAGCCCGAGACGGTAAGCCTCGGCGGCGTCGAACTCGTCGCCGGTGAGCAGCCAGCGCATGGCGTTCCCCCACCCCGCCTCGCGGGGCAGCCGGATCGTGGCGCCGCCGAACGGATAGATGCCGCGCTGCACCTCCAGCTGGGTGAACCGGGTGCCGGCGGCGGCGATGCGGATGTCGGCGGCCAGCAGCAGTTCGATGCCCAGCGTCATGCACCAACCGTGCGCGACGGCGATCAACGGGGTCTGCCAGGGGCCGTCCAACCGGAAGGGGTCTCGGCCGTCCGCGGGCTGAACGGATTCCCCCGCGGCTATGCCGGGCGCCACGTCGATCAGGTCCAGACCGGCGGTGAAATGGTCGCCGTGGGCGAACAGCACACCGGCGCGCAACTCGTCGTCGGATTCCAGTACCGCGTAGGCGCGAGACAGGTCGGCCAGCATCTCGCGGTTGAAGGAATTGCGCTTGTGCGGCCGGTTCAGGCCGATCAGCAGGACGTGGCCGTCCCGCTCCAGGGTCACCGTGGTCATACGGGTGAGTGAACCCCAAAGGTATGAATTATGCAATATTGCATAATTACCTAGGTGGTCTAGATCACAAGTGCCCAGCGAGCGTTTGCTTACTAACCATCCGTCGAATATGCTTCTTAACATATTCACAGGCGCGTCCCAGGCCTGTGCGAAGCGCCAGGAGAGACCAATGTGGGTCATCGAGTTCAATATCGCCGGCCTCCGTTTCACGCGTGAGATTCCCGAGCCGCGTCGAAGTCGACTTCGTCCGCGCGAGCAGCACTTCCCACTCACCGGATCCACTCCCGAGCCCTCGCACGCGGCATGACATCCGTCTCCACCAAGCGCGGCGGCACCAGGGACAAGATGGTGGTCAGCGCAGCCCAGGTGATGCGGGAGCGTGGCGCCGCCGGGGTCACCATCGATTCGGTGCTCGCCCGCAGCGGCGCGCCGCGCGGGTCGGTGTATTACCACTTCCCCGACGGACGCAACCAGATCCTGGCCGAGGCGCTGCGCTACTCGGGCGACACCATCACCACCGTCATCGACCGGGCCGCCGACCGCGGCGCACGGGCCCTGATCCGCGAATTCGTCGAGCACTGGGAACGCCAACTGACCGAGGGTGACTTCACCGCCGGCTGCCCCGTCGCGGCGGCCGCACTCGGCTCGGCCGACGAAGAACTCGAACTCAAGACCGAGGCCGGCGACATCCTGGGCCGCTGGTGTGCGGCCATGACACGCGCGTTCGTCGCCGACGGCTTCGACGGGCGCGACGCGGCATCTCTGGCGGTGACGTCGATCGCCGCTTTGGAAGGCGCGATCATGTTGTGCCGCTCCACGCGCAGCGTGGGACCGTTGCGAGACGTCGGGGAACAACTCGAATTCCTGGTCAAGGCAAGGGAATTCGTTGCTCGCAATAAGATCGATCAGCCGTAAGCTCCCGGTCTGAGGACTGGATCTCCGCCGGCAACACGCGTTTGTTGCTCGATACGCACAATTAACTGGGAATACCCTGTGAAGCCTTGCGGATCTGGTTAAGCTGTGAGGGCGATCACGTCGCTGGATGATCGCCCCGCGCTGCGGCCACACGGGCCACACTCAGGCCGCAAAGCTGGGGGTTAAGCATGTTCGTCTCCGCGATTCCTGACGTGATCGGCACGGCTGCAACGGATTTAGCAACCCTCCGCGAGGCGGTCGCCGAGGCCGGAGCGGCCGCGGCGGCACCGACCACGGGCATCCTGGCCGCCGCCGCCGACGAGATATCGGTGGCCATCTCTGCGCTGTTCGGCGAGCACGCGGCGGCCTACCAGGCGCTGAGCGCCCAAGCCGTAGTGTTTCACCAACAATTCGTGCAGGCCCTGAACGCGGCCGGCGGCGCCTACGCCGCCGCCGAAGCGGCCAATGCCGCGGCCGCCGCCAACCCGTGGCAGCTGCTGCAGCAGCAGATACTCGCCGCGATCAACGCACCCACCCAGGCACTGTTGGGCCGCCCCCTGATCGGCAACGGCACCAACGGCGTTGCGGGCACCGGGCAAAACGGGGGCCCCGGCGGCCTGCTGTGGGGCAACGGCGGCAACGGTGGATCCGGCACACCCGCGACCGCCACTTCCGCGGCCGGCAATGGTGGCAACGGCGGCGCCGCCGGATTGATCGGCCACGGTGGCGCCGGCGGGGCCGGCGGGACATCCGCCAACGTCAACTTCTTCCCCGGCGCTGGTGGCGCCGGAGGGGCCGGCGGGCTGCTGTTCGGCAACGGTGGTGCCGGCGGTGTCGGCGGCGTCAACCTCAACAGCACCGGTCACGTCGCCGCTGGACAGGGCGGCGCCGGCGGAGATGCCGGCGGGTTGTTCGGCACCGGTGGGGCGGGCGGCGACGGCGGCAGCGCGCTGGAACGCGGATACGGCGGCAGCGGCGGCGACGGTGGGCACGGCGGACTGATCAACGGCAACGGCGGCAACGGTGGCAACGGCGGCGCGGGCGCCCTTAACAGCCTGAGCCACTACAAGGGCAACGGTGGCAACGGCGGGGCCGGCGGAATGTTGAGCGGCAACGGCGGCAACGGCGGGGCCGGCGCGGGTGGCGGAAACGGCGGCAACGGCGGAGCGGCGGGCGCGGTCGGCAACGGCGGCGCAGGTGGTGCCGGGGGTGCGGCCACCGCCAACACCTTGGGCGTCATCGGCGGCAACGGCGGCAACGGCGGCACTGGGGGCAGCCTGTTCGGCGACGGCGGTCATGGCGGCACGGGTGGCCAATCAGCCACCGGCGTCGACAACACCGGCGGCAACGGTGGCGCCGGCGGCAACGCTATTGGCCTGATCGGCAGCGGCGGCGACGCCGGCGATGGCGGCCAAGCCGCGGCCAAGGGAGGAGCTGGTGGCCGGGGCGGCAACGGGGCCATCATCGGCAGCGGCGGAGCAGGCGGCGCCGGTGGCATCGGGCTGCTGACAGCGGCGGGCGGTAACGGCGGAGACGCGCAATTCATCGGCAACGGCGGCAACGGCGGTAGCGGCTTCAACACTGCCGGCGGTACCGGCGGCGCCGGAGGCCTGATACTCGGAGTGCCCGGAACCGACGGTCGGCAGGGGCCGTGAGAGGCCCCGAAGGTAGCCGCCTCTGCGGCCCGTGCCGTCCGGGGGTCGGCCTCAGATCGGGATCGAGATGAGCGGCGGCGGCGACGTGGGCGCGCCGATCGCCACGGCCAATTGCTGCGGTGCGTAGTTGATCAGGAGCTGCAGCAGTCCGCTGAAGGGTGTACCGCCGGCGCCGATATCGACGGAGGTGATCGGCACGATCGGAGCCGCGAGCGTCGAAAGAGTCACCGATATGGGGTAGTAGCCGGGTTGCACGAGCAAGCCGTCGAGCGGGAGATTCGCCACCGCGGTGGCGTTGACAATCGATGGCAGGTTTATCCCAAACAAGTTCACTGCCGGAATGGCGATTTGCCCCAAGTTCAGCGAGTACGGGAAGACGGCATGTCCGTTGAGAAAGCCGTCCAAAACCGTCGCCGGGAACCCGAACGCGGCGGCGAACGCTGCCGCGCCATTGCCGGCCTGCACCGCACTGGTGAACGCGGCGCCGGCCGCCTGGGCCGCCTGGAATGCGGCGGTCGGTGGACCGATCACCGCCGCGCCCGCCACCAGCGGCAACCCGATCATGTTGTTCACCGCCAGCGGCGCGCCACCACTGGTGAGCACCTCGATGGTCGGCGTGACGGACATGTCGGTGAGCGTGTGCACCACGTTGCCGAAGTTGGTCGCGATCTTGCCGGGGATCGCCGACACCGGCGCGAAGTTTCCGGTCTGCAGCGCGGTCAGGATGGTTTGGCCGTAGCCCGCCTGGTTAGCCAGGAACTGGCGCAGGAACGGGAAGGGGTCGGCCAGCCAGTCGGCGCCGAGCGCCTGCAGGTTGGTCACCGTGTTGTAGACCAACTGGTTGTAGGGCCCGAACAAGCCGGTGAACACCGGACCGGCATTGCCGAAGTTGACGTTGACCAGGTTGGGCAGCAGCGAGTTCACCAGACCGGACAACGAATTCTCAAGGCCGGTAAGCGAAGTCGGCAGCCCGGGCAGCAGGCTGGCCAACGTCGTCTGCAGGTTGGCCCCGAGCGCACCGAGGTTGTTGACCGTGCCCAGCAGGCCGGGGACCGAATTCAGGAAACCGGTGACCGAACCGATGTTCCCGAGCGCACCCAGCGAGCCGCCCAGCGAGGCGACGACCCCGTTCAAGCCGCCACCCAGGTTGCCCAGCAGCGACCCGATGTTGCCGGTGCCGCCGGTCAGGCCGCCCAGCAGCCCACTCAAGGGGGTGGCGCCACCGAGCAGCCCACCCAAACCCGTGCTGGCCCCGGTCAATCCGCCCACGGCGCTGCTGATGGTGCTGCCCACGCTGCCGAGACCCGCGGTGAGGCCGCCCAGACCCCCGGTACTCGCGGTGACGCCGCTCAACACTCCGCCGAGGCCGGTGCCCAGGCCGGTGCTGACGCCGGTCAGACCGCCGGTGCTGCTGGTCACACCGCCGAGTAGCGAGCCCACCGTGCCGCTGCCGCTCGTCGCCCCGATGAGCCCGCCCAGCAGTCCGTTGCCGCTGGATGCCGCCGAACCCAGCGAGCCGGCGCCCGCGAGCAGTGACTGCACCGGCGCAATCACCGCGTTGGCGATAGCCTGCTCGGCATTGGCGATCTCGGCGCTGATGTAGGCGCCGGCGCCGGAGTTCAGCATCGCGACGAACTGCGCGTGGAAGCTCTGCGCCTGAGCACTCATCATCTGGAATTGCCGGCCGAAGTTGCCGAACAGCGCGGCCAGGGCGGCCGAAACCTCGTCAGCAGCAGCGGGCACGACTCCCGTAGTCGGGACTACCGCTGCGGCCGCCGCTTCGCCCAGCACGGAATGGATTCCTGCCAGATCCGATGCTGCCGCTTCCAGCAGGTCCGTTGCCGCGACAACGTAGGACATGTCCGCCTCCCTCGCTTCATTGCGAGCCACCCAGAGTCAGTGCCACTGAGCTGAGCGTAAAACGAACCTTCCGGATCCGAAGGCAGATTAGATTTATTCCTTCGTTTACCGGCCCGAAATCTGCGGCGAGGATGCAGCCGACCGCCCACCCGGCGGCGGAAGGACGGTGGCTCCCACCGTCCGGAACGGGGGCAGGTGGCGCCGGTGGCAACGGCGGGCTGCTCCTGGGCCTCCCCGGGGAAGACGGGCCTAGCGGACCCGCGCTGTAATTCTCAGTCGCTGGCCGGCAGCGGCTTGACCTCTTTGAGGGTCAGCTTGATGTCCCCGACACTCAACGAGCCCGCGCCCGGCTTGGTGACCAGCACCTCGGCACCCGACTCGTCGACGTAGCGCTTGCCCATCACGCTGCCGTCGGCGAAAGCGGGGTCCAGCTCGCCGGAACGCTCGGCGCCCATCTCCACCATCGGCGCACCGCCGCAGCGCAGGTCGTCGAGGCTGTCCGCGCTGCGGACAACGATGATCTGGGTGTCACACACCTGGCTGGCGAGACGGGTTCCGTTCTTGATCATGCGTGCAGTCCCTTCAGCCCCTCGATGATCTCCCGCCGCAGCACTTTGCCGGTCGGGGTGGTGGGCAGCTCGTCGCGAAACACTACTCGGTCGGGGGTACGCGACCCCCGCAAACTCTTGCGCACATGTTCGCGCAGTTCCTCGGGATCGGGGTCGATACCCACGGCAGGCACCACCACGGCCACGATCGCCTGGCCCCACTGCGGATCGTCGACACCGACCACCGCCACGTCGCGGACATGGGAGTGCTCGATCAGCACCTCTTCCAGCTCGGCGGGTGCGATGTTCTCCCCGCCGCGGATGATGGTGTCGTCGCTGCGTCCGCCGATGAACAGGAAGCCGTCCTCGTCCAGCATGGCGATGTCCCGGGTGGGAAACCAGCCCTGCTCGTCGAGCACCGAGCCGATCCCGGTGTAGCGACCCGACACCTGCTCGCCGCGCACGAACAGCTCACCGGTCTCCCCCGGCCCCAGCACGTTGCCGTCCTCGTCACGGACCTGCAGCTCAATGCCGGGCACCGGTTGGCCGACCGATCCCAGTCGCCGGGCGGCGGCGGCGTCGGCCGCAGTGTGTGCCGCCCGGTGGTCGTCGGGGGTCAGCACGGCGATCGTCGAACTGGTCTCGGTCAGCCCGTAGGCGTTGACGAAACCCACATGCGGCAACAACTCGAGAGCCCGGCGGACCAGCGGCAGCGGCACTTTCGAGCCGCCGTAGGCCAGGTTGCGCAGCGACGGCAGCCGATGCTCGCCCGACTCGAGCACCGTGACGATGCGGTCCAGCATGGTCGGCACCACGGTCGCCGTCGTGACGTGCTCGGCCTCGATCAACCGGACCCATTCCTGCGCATCGAAATTGGGCAGATAGACCATCTTGCGCCCGGCGTACAGGTTGGACAGTGCCGCGCCGACTCCGGCTACGTGATACGGCGGTACACAGATCAGCGCGGCGTCTTGCGGTGCGGCCGAATCGAATTCGACGGTGCCGGTGACATAACTGGTCAGATTGTTGTGCGAGAGCTCGACGGCCTTGGGCTGCGACGTGGTGCCCGAGGTGAACAGCACGACGGCCACCGCGTCCGGGTCGGGAAATTCCGCGGCCGGCTCGGCGGTGTTGGCGGCGGTCAGGAATTCGTCGGAGGTCATCAGGTGCTTGGCTGAGCCGGCGACCATGTCGCGGTAGCGGTCGTCGACGACCACCAGCGGTTCGGGCAGCCGCTCGATCAGGGCCCCGATGCCCTCGCCGGACAGCCGGTAGTTGATCGGGGTGAAGGCCAGGCCGGCGCGGGCGGTGGCGAAAATGAGCAGCGGCAACATGGTGCCGCCGGTACCGACGTACACGACGTGCCGGGCGCCCGAGGCGGCGATCACTCCGGCTCCGCCGTCGGCGAGGTCACTGAGCTGCTGGGTGGTCAGCCGCAGATCGTCGGTGACGACTGCGATGCGGTCCGGGTTGCTCGACGCAGCCATCTCGAGCAGCAACGAAATGCTCAAATCAAATCCCCTCCGGGATCCCCGACCCTTTACAAATCCTGGCCATAGTGTAACTAGCAACTTAGTCTAGATGATGCTCAGATGCTGCCTCGGGGCAGCACCCACCGATGATCGAAGGCCCCGACCAAGCCGGCGTCGTAGTGAACCACCGTTAGCCGGTGCGCGGCGGCCAGTGTGGCGGTGAGCAGATCAGGAATCCCGACGGCGCGACGACGGCCGGTGTTGTCGGATCAGGTGCCGGTCCAGCGCGCCGGGCGCTTCTCGGCGAACGCGATCGCGCCCTCCTTGGCGTCGTTGGAGGCGAACACCGGACCCAGGATCTTGATCTGCTCGGCGAACATGGTGTCGCGGCTCCAACCGCGGGACTCCACGATGATCTTCTTGCTCGCGGCCACCGCAAGCGGGCCGTTGGCGGCGATCTTCTCGGCCAGCTTCAGCGCGGCGTCCAGCACCTCGCCCGGTTCGGCGAGCACGTTCACCAGACCCAGCTCGTGGGCGCGTTCGGCGGACAGGTTGTCACCGGTCAGCGCCAGCTCCATGGCAATGGCGTACGGGATGCGCTCGGGCAGCCGTAGCAGTCCCCCGCCGCCGGCCACCAGGCCGCGCTTGACCTCCGGGATGCCGAACGCCGAATCCTTGGCTGCCACAATCAAATCCGTGGCCAGCGCCAGCTCGGTGCCACCGGCCAGCGCGTAACCCTCCACCGCGGCGATGAGTGGCTTCTCCGGCGGACGCTCGGTGAACCCCATGCCGCGGCCCTCGACGATGGGCAGCTCGCCGCGGGCGAAGGCCTTGAGGTCCATGCCCGCGCAGAACGAGCCACCGGCTCCGGTCAGGACGGCCACCGACAGGCCGGCGTCGCCGTCGAGTCGGTCCATGGCGTCGGCGAGCCCATGAGCCACCGCGGAATTGACCGCGTTCTTGGCCTTGGGACGGTTGATGGTGATGACCAGGATCCGGTCACGCTGTTCGACCAGGACCTCGGGTTCGGTAGCTTCGTCGCTCACAAGGGGAGATGTTAGCCGCCACCCCGCGTGACGAACCGGCCGGTGCGTGTAAAGCCCGCTCAGGCTTGAGCCATCGCCTCCGGGACCACCGTCAACTCCTCGGAAAGACCTGCCGCCCTGCGTATTTCGACGAAGTCGGCGATCATCGCCGCGGTCACCTCGTGCGGGTCATCGACCGTCGCGCCGTCGGTAAGCACCGAGATGTTGAGCTGGTCGACGTAACTCCACACGGTGATGTTCAAGCCGCTGCCCGCGGTCAGCGGGCCCACCGAATAGATCTCGGTGACCAGCGCGCCGCCCACCCGGCCGCGCTCGCGGGGACCCGGGACGTTGGAGATGTTCAGGTTCAGCACCTTGTTCTGCCCGTCGCGGCTGGACAGCCACCGGAACATGGCCTCGGTCGCACGCGGCGGCCAATACGCGGCCCACCGGCTGATCAGTTCCGGCCCCAGCAACTGGTGGCTCTCCTTGGCCGAGACCGCACTGTCGTGCGCGGCCTGCACCCTTTTCAGCGGGTCGTCCACGTCGGTCGGAATTGTGACCATCATCCCGCTGAAATGGTTGCCGGAGATGCGTTCCGGGGAGAAGTCGTAGGCCACCGGCACCGAGGCCAGCAGCGCCTCGGCCTTGCCGTCGTAGCGCAACAACAGGGTGCGCAGCGCACCGCTGGACATGGCCAGCACCATGTCGTTGATCGTCGCGCCGAGCTTCTTGCCGGTCTCCTTGACGTCGGCCAGCGCCAGCGTCGCGGTGGCGAACCTGCGTTCCGGGGTGAGCATGTGGTTCATGAACGACGGCGGTGGCTCGATCGGGCGGGTGAGCTCCGGTGACAGCTTGCGCGAACTGCGTCGCACCCGGCCGATGCCCTGCGCGGTGTAGGCGAGCGTTCCCGGGATCCGCTTGATGTGCCGCATGTGGTCGACGAACGCCGTGCTCATCAACTCGCGCTTGGTGGGAGCGGGATCGGGTTGGTAGGACTCGGACTGCGGCGTCGGCATCAAATCCATGCCGTGGGCCATCAGATTCGCCGATGCGACGCCGTCGGCCAGCGCGTGATGGATCTTGAGCACCACCGCGATCCGGTCGTTGGCCAGACCCTCGACGAAGTACATCTCCCACAGCGGACGGGCACGGTCCAGCGGCGTGCTGGCGATCTGCCCGACCGCCCCGTCGAGCTCGCGACGGCCGCCCGGCGCCGGCACCCGCCACGGCCGGACGTGATACTCGAAGTCGATCTCGCAGTTCTCCCGCCACATCGGGTGGTGGAACTTGTACGGCACGTCGATCAGCTGATAGCCGAGCGGGACCAGCTTGTCCATCCGGCCCTTGATGACCTCGCGGAACGCGTCGATGGTGAATCCCCGCCTGGCCGCGTCCAACTCGATGACGGCGACCTTGACGGTGTGCATGTGCACATTGGGCGTCTCGCTGTACAGCAGTACCGCGTCCCAGCCGGTGAGCCGTTTCACCGCAGTTCCCTAGCCATAGCGCGACCTTACAAGCGGCCGGTTATCAGATGACCTCTTTGGCGAACTGTGTCCGGGTGCGGTGCACCTGGTTGAGGAACAGGGCGGTGGCGTGGGCCATCGCGCCGGCCCGGGGGCCGTCGGTCATGTCGAAGCCGTGACCGGCGCCGGGCAGCTCCACATAGTTGACCAGCGACGCGGACACCGACCGCAGCCGCTCGACGAAGCTGCGCGCCTGCGCCACCGGGATCACACTGTCCCGGCTGCCGTGAATCACCAAGAACGGCGGCGCATTTCGGTGCACCCGCGCCATCGGAGAGGCGTCGCGGAACACGTCGGGGTTGCGGTCGATCGAACGCTGCACCACCACCCGCTCCAGGAACTGGACGAACCGTTCCCGCTCGGGCGTGGAGCGGTCTTCCCAGCAGTACCGGCCGTAGATGCCGACCACGGCGTCGACCGAGCTGTCGGCGCCCTCGGGCAGCCGCGCCTGATGGGCCGGGTCGTCGTCGGTGAGGCCGGCCAACGCGGCCAGGTGCCCGCCGGCCGAGCAGCCCGCGACCGCGACGAAACTGCGGTCGCCACCGAACTTGTCGACATTGGCCCGCGCCCAGGCGATGGCGGTCTTGACGTCGGTGATGTGCCGCGGCCAGCGGTTGTGCGGTGAGACCCGGTAATTGATCGCCAGGCACACCCAGCCCTGCTCGGCCAGCCGCGACATCAGCGCGGTGCCCTGCATGACGGTGCTGCCGTGTACCCAGGCCCCACCGGGCACGAACACCAACACCGGAGCGGGTTCGGCGGGCAGGTCCTTACGCCGCCACACATCCAGCGTCTGCGCGGGGTGGTCGCCGTAGTGCACGCCGCGGCGGTGCAGATACTTGCTGCGGCGCAGCGCTTCCCAGAACGGTGGCCGGCGGTCGGCCGCCGGCCACTCCAGGTCCAGCTCCTCCGGAGAGACGGTTCCGCGCAGCGCCGCGATCGAGACGTCGTTGGTGCTGTCCCGCTCGCGCCGGCGCACCTCGCCGCTGCCCGGGGCGAACCGCCCCTTGGCGGTGGCGGTCACCAGTTCGGGAGCGAAGCGCATCCCCCACACGCTCATCGCGGTGACGGTGCCCAGCGGTTCCAGGTGCTTGCCGATGACCGGCAGCGCTGCCCCCGCGCGACTCAGTGCCAGCAGGTAGTCCGCGGGACCAGCCCGCAACATCCACTTGACGCAGGATTTGGACTGTCCAGTCGACGTCATGCAGGGGAGCGTACCCCTACTGACGGGTAATAACCCAGCAATATCTCGCGGTTGCGTGCCCCCAGTCCGAAAACTCGTTGTACTGGGCTTGCCGGGGGGTTGACCGATGCATGCTCAGGGATCATTTCGGTGTTTGCTACTGGGGTGATCCCGGGTGGGGATCCGTCCAGGTCTGAAGCCGCTCCGGCTCGGCGCAGGCGGGCCGGACCCCGAAACTTCCGGTGATTTCATCTAAACCTGTTGCAGCCCAGCAGTTTTGAGCTTCCATGGCGGGCTTCACCCATCTTACACATCGAAATACGTTGATTTAGAACAATATTCGGACTTAGGTACGGCGGCCGACCACCCCTTGAGAAGCCGCCGGCGGGCAACTTGGATACTGGTCCGATGGCAGCCAACGCCGACGTCCACCCCGATCTGCGCCGCATCGCCCGGTTTGCCCCGAAGCGGCTGGCCAGCCCCCGCACGTTGCCGCTGATACGTGCCGTGATGGGACTGCAAACCCGGCTGGGCCGGACCCCGAAAGACGTCGAGGTCCTCACCCTGCCGTCCGGCGCCGGCGCGCGGCTGTACCGGCCCACCGAGGCGCTCGAGCCGGGCCCGGCGATGCTATGGATCCACGGCGGCGGCTACGTGCTGGGTTCGGCGCAACAGGACGACGAGCTGTGCCTGCGTTTTAGCAGCAGACTGGGGATCACCGTGGCGTCAGTGGAATATCGGCTGGCCCCCGAGCACCCCTACCCCGCTCCCCTCGAGGACTGCTACGCGGTGCTCGAGTGGCTGGCCGCGTTGCCCGCAGTGGACCGCGACCGGGTCGCCATCGGGGGAGCCAGCGCGGGCGGCGGCCTGGCGGCGGCGCTGGCGCTGCTGGCCCGCGACCGCGGCGAACTCACGCCCGCCTTTCAGCTGCTGGTCTACCCGATGCTCGACGACCGCAGCTCCGCGGCGCCGGCCGACCCGAACTTCCGGCTGTGGGACCCGGCGGCCAACCGGTTCGGCTGGACCTCCTATCTGGGCAACGCCGACCCCACTCGCGCAGTCCCGGCGCGCCGCACCGATCTGAGCGGGCTGCCGCCGGCGTGGATCGGCGTCGGCACCCACGACCTGTTTCACGACGAAGACGTCGAATACGCGCGCCGGCTCACCGAAGCCGGAGTGCCCTGCCAACTCGAGACGATCCCGGGCGCGTTTCACGGCTTCGACCTGGTGGCCTCCAAAGCCGGTGTCTCGCAACAGTTTTTCGGGATGCAGTGCGACGCGCTGCGACCGGCCCTGTTCGGTCACATGGCGAAGTAGACGAGTTCGCCCCTGATCACGGTGGCCGCCACCAGTCCGGCATCCAGTTCTGCCAGCACCACCGCGGGCGGTTCGGAAAGCACACACAAATCGCCCGGCTCCCCGATCTCCACCGTGCGCGGCCGGTCCGGGCGATCCGGCCAGCCCAGAAACATCGTCAAAGCCGTTCGCCCCGAGACACATTCGCTCGCATTCAACACGGCGCCACTGCGCGTGGTGCGAGAAACCGCGGCCCGCATCGCCGCCCACGGGTCGCCGTGTCCGAACGGCATGTCCGTCGACAACGCGACCGGGATCTGAGCATCCAGCAACGACGCGACCCGCCACAGGCTGGTCGTGTTCGTGGGCCGGCACGTCGGTCAGGTACTGGTCCCCCCCGCTCGGCGACGAAGTTGGGCTGGGTCACCACGGTGACACCCAGCTCGGCCAAGTCGGCAACATTGTCGTCGGCGACGACGGCGGCGTGCTCGATCCGATCGAACGGATGGCTGCCGGCCACGCGCAACGCCGCGATCGTCACCACCAGCTGGGCGGCTGTCACGCAGTGCACGGCGACCGGCTGCCCCAGCGCGTGCCGTTGCGCGATCCACTCAGCCAGCGCATCCAGATCCAGGCCGTCGTCGTGCAGAATCCTCTTGCCCGGCGACAACAACCGGATGCCGGGCCGGAATTCGCCGCTGCGGTGCGCCATCATCAGCGAGATCAGTTCTGCCGCATCGATATCCGGGGTGGCGTCGGTGACTCCGGTGACACCGGTCGCGGTGATGCGCCGACTTAGTTCGGCGAGATCGGTTTCGCGCCGCTGCAGCGCCTCCGACCACGGGTCCGCGCTGCGCAGCCGCCCGTCAGGATGCGCGGCCAGACCCACCCGCCCCAGCGCAGCGGAGTTGAGCATCCACAGCGCGCCGCTGCGGTGCTGAATGCGCACCGGAACGTTGGCCAGTACCGCATCCAAGGTGGCCCGGTTCAGCTCCCCGGCCACCGACTCGTGATAGCCGACAGCGCGAATCCAACCGTCCGGCCCGGGCACCGCAGACGAAAGTGCTTGTCGGAGTTGCTCTTCGGTGAACACGGCAGGCGGACCAACCGACAGCGAATCCAGCGCGGAGGCCGCCGAACGCAGGTGCACGTGGTGGTCGTGCAATCCGGGCAGCACCGTGCCGCCGCCGGCGTCCAGCACGCCCTCCCCGCGTCGCGGCGCCAAGCGCTGGCCCACCTCCTCGATCCGCGCGCCGACCCGGATATCGACGCCGCACCCGTCCAGCAGCGTGGCCCGCTGAATCAACATGGGCAGCGTCGGTTCGCGACCAAGCGGCGCACCGCCTCGTTGTCGGCGCCCAAGGCGGCGGCCTTCCCGGCGACCAGCGGTGGAGACGGCGCGGGCGCCTCGACCGGCGCGACCGCCGGGCCGGCGGGCAGCGCGGCGTACGTCGCGGCGACGGCGGCCATGCACACCTCGATCAGCTCACCACCGCCGCGCTCCAACGATTCGCACACCACGCCGAATGCTTCCAGCCCGGCCAGCGGGTCGGCGATCGCATCGCCGCAGAACACCGGACCGCGGCCGACCAAACCGCCGGCCACGGCGGCGTCGTCGCCGAACGCCGGCCGCCGTGAAACGTGACCGCGGATCCGCAGCCAGACCCGACCGGGCCGCGGCTCGAGATCCTCGGGGCCGAGCCGGCGGCGCGCCAGCCCGTCCGGGCGGGACGCTTCGATCACCACGTCGGCGGCCGTCAGCAGCGCGCGCAGTTCGTCGGCGTGCCCGTCGAAATCCAGGCAGCAGGACAGCTTGCCCGCGTTGATCCAGTCGAAGAAGGCGCTGTCGCCGGCGCGGGTGCCGTCGGGCCGGACAGGGCTTTCCACCTTCACGACGGTGGCGCCCGCCCGGGCCAGCAGGTACCCGCACAGCGGACCGGCCCACATCGAGGACAGATCGGCCACCAGCAAACCGGCCGTGCTGCGCACCGGACCCCGCGGGGCCATCCGGCGAATCCGCGGCGGTGCCGCGGCGGCCTCCCCGAGGGCGGCGGCGGGGATGTCGAGCAGTTCGGCCCGATCGAGTATCTCGGTCGACGCCCGCGTCGCCACCCAGCGCTGCAGCACCGGCCAGGGGTCGTCGGGCACCTCGTCTTCGCACAACAGCGCGGGCAGCACAGCGACATCGTCGGCGCGGGACAACGTGATGGCACACCAGCCGTCACGGGCCTGCAGTAGCCGGGAGGCGCCGCCGGCCGACACGCGACCACCGCGGGTCAGACCCAGCAACCCGGCCCGGCCGGCGAGCAGGACAGCCGCGTCGGGGACAATCCGGGCGGCGCGCTCGAGTACACCGGCGCGGCAGAAGTCGGGGGCGCCGTCGGGCCGACCCGTCAGGTAGGCCAGCCCACTACTGCCCCAGGCGGCCTGCTGCGAACTCACTCCTCCATGGTTGCGCGCATGATCGGCCACGACTCAGGCGGGTGGGCCGCCGTCAGGGTGCTCACCTGGCGCTTGTCGTGACCGGGAGGCCGATCGCCGTCACTCGGTTCGGGGAGAACCGAAACCGATGCCATGCCGCAGAAGATGCCCGCGCTAGGCCTAATCAGGTGCAGGGTTGAGCTGCCGCAAGAGACCGTTTGGATGATTTCATCACTATTTGAGTGAAAGTTAGTCTGTTTTGGGCCGAGTCGAGTTATCGTCAGTATCGGCTTGTGCCAATCAGCATGACCGGGGGACATGTCAAGACCTCTGAGGTCGTGACCTAGTTAGTGGACGGTTCCCGATGTCGTACTTAATTGCAGCGCCCGACGTGCTGACCGCCGCGGCGTCAAACCTCGCCGTTATCGGCACGTCGCTGGAAACAGCGAACGCGGCCGCGGCCGCGTCGACCACCGGCCTGCTGGCCGCGGCCCAGGACGAGGTGTCGACCGCCATTGCGGCGCTGTTCGGCAGCCACGGGCAGGCTTACCAGGCCATCAGCGGTCAGGCCGCGGCGTTCCACACGCAGTTCACCCAGGCGATGGCGGCGGGCGCGCAGTCCTACGCGGCCGCAGAAGCCGCGGCCGCAACCCCCCTGCAGCCGCTGCTCGACCTGATCAACGCCCCCACCAACTTCCTGTTCGGTCGCCCCCTGATCGGTGACGGCGCCAACGGGGTCGACGGAACGGGCGGTGCCGGACAACCCGGCGGCTACATCTACGGCAACGGCGGCAGCGGCGGCTCGGGCGGGACCGGGCAGAACGGTGGCGCCGGCGGATCGGCCGGGCTGATCGGACACGGCGGTGCCGGCGGCGCCGGCGGCAACTCGGCGAACGGGGCAGCAGGGTCCGGTGGCGCCGGTGGCAACGGCGGCTGGCTGTGGGGTAACGGCGGCGCCGGCGGCTTGGGCGGCTCGAGCACCGGCGGTGTGGGCGCAGGCGGACACGGCGGCGCCGGTGGCGCCGCCCGACTGCTCGGCTACGGCGGAACCGGCGGAGCCGGTGGATCCAGCGTGGGCGCGGATGGCGGCGCCGGTGGCAACGGCGGGGCCGGCGGGCTGCTCTATGGCGGCGGCGGGACCGGCGGCAGCGGCGGCAACGCCGGCCTCACCGGAACCGGCGGCATCGGCGGGGCCGGCGCCCACGCCGGCTTGCTCGGCTGTGCTGGATACGGCGGCAACGGTGGCGACGCCGCAGGTCTCGGAGCTGCCGGCGCCGGCGGTGACGGTGGTAACGCGCTGCTGGGCTGGGGCGGCGGAGGTGGCGCGGGCGGAAACGCCAGCGGAACCGGAGCCGGTGGCGCGGGCGGCATCGGCGGCAATTCGTTTGTGGTCGGCGTCGGCGGCTGGGGCGGAGCCGGCGGATCCAGCGTCGGCGCCGATGCCGGTGCCGGTGGCGCCGGCGGGGCCGCCTGGCTGCTCGGCTTCGGCGGCTGGGGCGGAGCCGGCGGCAACAGCATGGCCGGCTTCGGCGGGGCCGGCGGGGCAGGAGCCGGCGGCGGTCTACTGCTCGGCGGCGGCGGGCACGGCGGTAACGGCGGCGCCAACCTCGGCGGCAGCGGCTCGGGCGGCGCGGGCGGAGCCGGCGGCAACGCCTGGCTGCTCGGCAGCGGCGGCCACGGCGGCAGCGGCGGCAACAGCGTGTCCGGCGACGGCGGCGGCGGTGGCGCCGGAGCAAACGCCGGGATCCTGCTCGGCTCCGGCGGCTCCGGCGGCCACGGCGGCTCGACCACCTTCCTCAACGGGATCGCGGGCAACGGTGGAACTGCCGGCAACGCCTGGCTGATCGGCAACGGCGGCCACGGCGGCAGCGGCGGCAACAGCACCGGCGGCTTCGGCGGCAACGGCGCCAACGGCGGCAACTCCGGATTCCTGCTCGGGTGCGGCGGCGACGGGGGTAACGCCGGTTCCAGCGGACTGGGCAACGGAATCGGCAACGGAATCGGCGGCGGTGGCGGTAACTCCTACCTGCTCGGCAGCGGCGGTGATGGTGGCAACGGCGTCATCGGCGGCACCGCCGGCCGGGCCGGACTGCTGATCGGCAACGGCGGCGACGGAGGCACCGGCCGAGCCGGCGCCAACGGCGGCCTGCTGTTCGGCAACGGCGGACACGGCGGCAACGGCGGCGTCGAAGTCCCCGGCAACGGGGGTAACGGCGGCCGAGCGTGGCTGCTGGGCAGCGGCGGCCACGGCGGCACCGGTAGCAACGGGGTGGCCACGGTGGCCGACGGAAACGGCTGGAGCGGCGGTAACGGCGGAACCGCCGGCATTCTGTTCGGCTTCGGCGGTGCCGGTGGCACCGGTGGCAACGGCCTGGTCACCATCGCCGGTTCCGGTACCGGCGGCGCTGGCGGTGCCGGCGGTGACGCCGGGTGGATCTGGGGCGTCGGCGGTCACGGCGGCGGCGGCGGAACCGGTGGAACCGGCAACGCGCTGGGCACCGGAGCCCTCGGCGGTGCCGGCGGCAACGGCGGCCGGGCGTGGCTGTTCGGCAGCGGCGGCGCAGGCGGCAGCGGCGGCAATGGCGGCCTCGCCGGCACCGGCTCGGCGGCCGGCAGTGGTGGCCAGGGCGGCGGCGCCGGCGCCACCGGCTTCATCTGGGGCAACGGTGCGCTCGGCGGACACGGCGGCGCCGGTGGGATCGGATCGGCCACGGCGGTTGGCGGTGCCGGCGGTGCCGGCGGCAACGGCGCCGGCAACTTCATCCTCTTCGGTGACGGCGGGTCGGGCGGCGGCGGCGGAGCGGGCGGCTCCGGCAGTGGCGTCAACGGCGTCGGCGCGGCCGGCGGCCACGGCGGTGCGGCCGGCAACAGCGGATTCATCTTCGGCAGCGGCGGCGGCGCGGCGCCGGCGGCGCCGGCGGCGACAACGTGAACAACCTGAGCGGTGGACCCGGCGGCGGCGGAGGTAACGGCGGCAGCGCCACCATCATCGGCAACGGTGGTAACGGTGGCGCCGGTGGCGCCGGTGGCAAGGGGACGCCCACCGGAACCGGCGGAACCGGTGGCGGCGCCGGCCACGGCGGGTTCTTCGGCCAGGACGGGTCAACCGGTCCGGCGGGTTGACACCCAGCCAGGCAAGTTCCGCAGCCAGTGGGTGACGGTGCCAGCCAGTTCGCGCACGGCTGGCCGGTGGATGTCGGCCTTACTAGGCCGTTAATCCCGCGATCCGGTACCAGTGGTCACGGGTAACCGGCGGAACCGATCTCCCGATAGCAGAAGCCGCCGTGCAGATCATCTCGGTTGGGGTGAGATCCCGTCCGTAAAAACTATTTGGATGAATTTCTCCCTTTTTGAGTGAAAGCTAGTCTGGTTTGACACAAGTCGAGTTATCGTAAGTATCAGCTCTGCCAATCAGCATGACCGGGGGACACGTCACGACCTCTGAGGTCGTGACCTAGTAGTGGACGGTTCCCTATGTCGTACCTAATCGCAGCCCCCGACGTGCTCAGTGCCGCGGCCTCCAACCTGGCCGCCATCGGCGAGACGCTGGAGACGGCCAACGCCGTCGCGGTCACGTCCACGACCAACGTCCTGGCGGCAGCCCAAGACGAGGTGTCGACCGCCATCGCGGCGCTGTTCGGCAGCCACGGCGCGGCCTACCAATCGATCAGCGCCCAAGCCGCGGCATTCCACGCGCAGTTCCTGCAGAACCTGTCCGCCGGGGCAGGCTCCTACGCCCAGGCCGAGGCCGCCGCGGCGGCACCCTTACAGGGCCTCGGGCAAGCCGTCCTCAACGTCATCAACGCGCCGACCGAAACACTGCTGAACCGGCCACTGATCGGCGACGGCGCCAACGCCACCACGCCCGGCGGCGCCGGGCAGGCCGGCGGATTGCTATTCGGCAATGGCGGCGCCGGCGCAGGCGGGGCCGCCGGACAGGCCGGCGGGGCCGGCGGCAATGCCGGCCTGATCGGCAACGGCGGCGCGGGTGGCGCCGGCGGTGCCTCGACCACCGCCAACGGTGGCGCCGGCGGTGCCGGCGGCAACGGTGGATGGCTATACGGCTCCGGTGGCGCCGGTGGCGCCGGTGGCGCCAACCTGAATTCCTACGGCTTCGGTGGCGCGGGTGGCGCCGGCGGCCGGGCGTGGCTGATCGGCACCGGTGGTATCGGCGGTGCCGGCGGCACCGGCGCCAGCGGTGGTGCCGGCGCGTCCGGCGGCAGCGGCGGCTGGATATACGGCGACGGCGGCACCGGCGGCGCCGGCGGCGGCAACACCAGTCCGACCGGCGTCGGCGGGGCCGGTGGCCGCGGCGGCGACGCCTGGCTGATCAGCGACGGTGGGGCCGGCGGCGCCGGCGGTGCCGGGCCCTCGGTCGGCGGCCACGCCGGTACCGGTGGTGACGGCGGCCACGGCGGCTTGCTGGCCGGCGCGGGTGGCGCCGGTGGCGGCGGCGGCACCGGCTCCACCGGCGGCAGCGGCGGCGACGGCGGCGACGCCGGCTGGCTGTCCGGCAGTTCGGGCGGCGCCGGCGGCGTCGGAGGTATCGGCAGCACCGGCGACGGCGGCCTCGGCGGCGCCGGTGGAACCGGCGGGCTGTACGGCTCCGGCGGGGCCGGTGGAACCGGCGGGCCGGCGCCAACGCCGGCGGCATCGGCGGACGGGGCGGCAACGCGGGCTGGCTACTCGGCACCGGCGGCGTCGGCGGCAGCGGCGGATCCAGCGGCGCCGGCTTCAACGGCGGTGGCGGCGGGGCCGGCGGCAACGGTGGCTGGCTGTACGGCAACGGCGGCGTCGGCGGCAACGGCGCCAACGGCGGGGCAGGAACCACCGGCATCGCGGGCGGCAACGGTGGTAACGGCGGCGCCGGCGGTCGGGGCGGCTTACTGTTCAGCGACGGCGGCAACGGTGGCAACGGCGGCATGGGCGGCAAGGGTGGTATCGGCACCACCGGGGCCAACGGGGCCGACGGAACCTTCCCCAGCGGTAACGGCCAAGACGGCGGCGACGGTGGTGTCGGGGCCATCGGCGGCAACGGCGGCAACGGCGGCGCAGCCGGCAAGGGCGGCCTGCTGTTCGGCGAATCCGGAATCATGGGCCGCGGCGGCAACGGCGGGGCCGGCGGCACCGGCGGCCTCGGCGGTAACGGTGGAAACGGCGCGGCCGGCAACGCAGCCAGCCCCAACGGCGGAAACGGCGGAAACGGCGGCAATAACGGCGCCGGAGCGGCCAGCGGCGGCGCCGGCGGCTACGGCTCGGTCATCGGCCAGCACGGAGCGGCGGGCACCACCGTCACCGGAGCGGGTGGCAACGGCGGTAACGGCGGGGCCGGATATGACGCATCGACCGGCACCGTCGCCGGCGCCAGTGGCGGCAACGGCGGCCACGGTGGTAACGGCGGCAATTACGGCAACGGCGGGGCGGGTGGCGCCGGCGGCAACGGCGCGGTCGGCAAGGCCGGCACCTCCGGTATCAGCCCCGGCGACAGCGGCACCGACGGCACTGCCGGCGGTAACGGCGGCACGGGTGGTTACGGCGGCAACGGGGGCTCGGTGCGCGGTAACGCCGGGGCGGGCGGGGCCGGCGGCAACGGTGCGACCGGCGGGGCCGGCGGGGCGGGGTCGACGGCAAGGACAGCACGACGGCGGGTGTCGCGGGTCAGACCGGCGGCAACGGCGGTAGCGGTGGGACCGGTGGCCAAGGCGGCGCCGGCGGCGCGGCTGGTCAGGTAAAGGGCATCGGCAACGCTGCCGCCGCGGGCGCCAACGGCGCGGGTGGCGACGGTGGCGCGGCCGGAGCCGCCGGAGACGGTGGTCGCGGCGCCGACGGCACCGTCGCCCACCTTGACGGCAGCACCGGCGGCGACGGCGGTAACGCCGGGCTGTCCGGACTGGGTGGCCAGGGCGGCCACAACGGCATCGGCCCCGACGGCGCGAGCGGACACGACGGCGCGGGCGTCAACGGCGGTAACGGCGGGGCCGGCGGAGACGGCGCGGCCGGCACAGCCGGCAAGGACGGCGTCGGCGCCGGGGCCAGCGGCACCAGTGGAACTGACGGCGGCAGGGGCGGCGACGGCGGTAAGGGCGGCGCGGCCGGTCGGGTCGGCACCACCGGCGGTACTGGTGGCACGGGCGGCAGCGGTGGTGTCGGTGGTGCCGGTGGGTCCGGCATCGACGGTGCGGATGCGACCGGCACGACCGCAGCAGGGGTAGGCAACTCCGGCGGGACCGGCGGGAACGCCGGGGCCGGCGGCAACGGTGGCGGCGGAGGTAAAGGCGGCGCGGCCGGCATCGCGGGTACCTACGGCGGCGGTGCTGGCACCACCGGGGCCGGTGGGGCCGGCGGTAACGGCGGGGCTGCAGGCACCGCGGGTGATGGCGGTACAGGCGCCAACGGCGCCAACGGCATCACCGGGGTGAACTACGGCACCGGTGTCGGTGACGGCGGTAAAGGCGGGGCCGGTGGGGCCGGTGGTAACGGCGCGGCCGGCGGCAACGGCGGCGCTAAGGGCCTCAACGGTGACGGCAGCGCCTCGGCAGCAGCCAACGGCAACGGCGCGACCGGCTCCAACGGCGGCAACGGCGGCAACGCCGGCGCCGGCGGCACCGGCGCGAATGGTGTCGACGGCAAGGCCGGGGTCACCACGGCCAATGGGCTCGGTGCGGGCACCGACGCCGGTAACGGCGGCGGCGGCGGCACCGGCGGTGGCGGCGGTAAGGCCGGCGCCGGCGGGCTCAACGGCGGCAGTAGCACTCACGCCGCCGATGGCACCGGCGGCACCGGCGGCAACGGCGGCGCGGCCGGGGCGGGCGGCACCGGCGGTAAGGGCGCCGACGGCGTGGCCGGCACCGCCAACATCGACGGCGGCAACGGTGGCAAGGGCGGCAACGCCGGCGCGGTGGGTACCGCGGGCGCCGGTGGGGCTAACGCTGCGGGCAGCACTAATCCCGCTGACCTCGGGGTCGGCGCGGCCGGCAGCGCCGGGTTCGGTGCCAACGGCGGCAACGGCGGCGCCGGCGGTAATGGCGCCAACGGTGGCGCCGGCACCAGCGGCCTCAACCCCGGCGACAGCGGCACCGCCGGAACCATCGGCGGCAAGGGCGGCGCGGGCGGCGGCGGCGGTACTGCCAGTGGGAGCCAGACTTCGGCCGGGGTCCAGACGCACGGCGGTAACGGCGGCGCCGGCGGTGACGGTGGCACCGGCGGTGACGGTGGTAGCGGGCTCGACGGCAACAACGGGGTGCTCGGGGTCAACCAGTACGGCAACGGCGTCAGCGCCGGACAGAGCGGTGGCAACGCGGGGGCAGGCGGCGACGGCGGGGCCGGCGGCAGGGCGGAGACGCCGGTGGCGCCGGGACCGGTGGCGGAGTGGCCGGCACCGCGGGTAGCGGCGGTGACGCCGGCGACGGTGGCTCGGCGGGTACGGCGGGTAAGGGTGGGGCCGGAGCAAGCGGCTCCAACGGAGTCGCGGGTGTCAACGAGTACGGCACCGGTATCGGTGGCGGTCAGGACGGCGGGGCCGGTGGGGCCGGTGGTAACGGCGCCAATGGCGGCAAGGGCGGCGCGGCCGGCCTCGCCGGCAACGGCGCCGGTGGCAGCGCCGGCAACTACGGGCACGGCGGAAACGCCAGCAGCGGTGGCGCAGGTGGTGCGGGCGGCGCCGGAGGCGCGGTGCCACCGGCGCCAACGGGTGGCGGGGTCCAGCCAGTACGGCAACGGGCTCGGTGGCGGTCAGGACGGCGGCAACGGCGGTAGCGGCGGTACCGGCGGTAAAGGCGGAACGGGCGGGACTGCCGGACAAGACGGCAACGGCGTCACCACCGCCACCCAGGGTGCTGGCGGAGCCGGTGGTGTGGGTGGTAACGCCGGTGCTGGAGCCGCCGGCGGCCACGGTGCTGATGGTCTAGCCGGCAGCACCAGCTACCTCGACGGCGGTAAGGGCGGCGCCGGCGGCAACGCCGGCGCGGTCGGAGCCGGTGGCGCAGTCGGGACCGGACCGGGTGGTAGCCCCAGTCCGGCGGCCAGTGGATTGGGCGCCAGCGGCGGCAACGGTGGTGCGGGCGGTAACGGCGGTAACGGCGCGGCCGGTCACGACGGTGTCAGTCCCGGGGACAGCGGTACGACCGGCGGGAATGCCGGTAAGGGCGGCGATGGTGGTGCCGGTGGGGCGCGTAGCGCGGCCGGTACTGCGGGCACCGTGGACGGTAACGGCGGCGCCGGTGGCGCTGGCGGGGTCGGTGGGGCCGGTGGTAGTGGGGTCAAGGGTGCTGATGGCAGCGGGACCACCGCCGGCGTGGTGGGTAACGCCGGGCAGACCGGTGGTAGCGCCGGGGCCGGTGGTAACGGCGGGGCCGGCGGTAGGGGCGGCGCGGCCGGTGGAGCGACCGGCACGACCGGTGCCGGCGGGGCCGGCGGTAACGGTGGGGCGGCCGGGACCGCGGGTAACGGCGGGGCCGGGGCGGCCGGGGCCAACGGGATCACCGGGGTCAACTACGGCACCGGTGTCGGTGACGGCGGTAAAGGCGGTAACGGTGGGGCCGGCGGTAACGGCGCGGCCGGCGGCAACGGCGGCGCTAAGGGCCTCAACGGTGACGGCAGCGCCTCGGCAGCAGCCAACGGCAACGGCGCGACCGGCTCCAACGGCGGCAACGGCGGCAACGCCGGCGCCGGCGGCACCGGCGCGAATGGTGTCGACGGCAAGGCCGGGGTCACCACGGCCAATGGGCTCGGTGCGGGCACCGACGCCGGTAACGGCGGCGGCGGCGGCACCGGCGGTGGCGGCGGTAAGGCCGGCGCCGGCGGGCTCAACGGCGGCAGTAGCACTCACGCCGCCGATGGCACCGGCGGCACCGGCGGCAACGGCGGCGCGGCCGGGGCGGGCGGCACCGGCGGTAAGGGCGCCGACGGCGTGGCCGGCACCGCCAACATCGACGGCGGCAACGGGAGGGCGGCAACGCCGGCGCGGTGGGTACCGCGGGCGCCGGTGGGGCTAACGCTGCGGGCAGCACTAATCCCGCTGACCTCGGGGTCGGCGCGGCCGGCAGCGCCGGGTTCGGTGCCAACGGCGGCAACGGCGGCGCCGGCGGTAATGGCGCCAACGGTGGCGCCGGCACCAGCGGCCTCAACCCCGGCGACAGCGGCACCGCCGGAACCAACGGCGGCAAGGGTGGCGCCGGCGGCGCCGGCGGCACCGCCAGCGGCAGCCAGACCGCGGCCGGCGTGCAGACACACGGCGGCACCGGCGGCACCGGCGGCAACGGCGGTGCCGGCGGCAAGGGCGGTAGCGGCCTGGACGGGGCCAGCGGTTACGCATTGAGCGGGCCGGGCGGCAACGGACAAAGCGGCGGCAGCGCAGGCGCCGGTGGCGCCGGTGGCGATGGCGGCCGCGGCGGTGACGCCGGCGGCGCCGGGACCGGCGGCGGGGTCGCGGGCAACGCCGGTAGCGGCGGCAACGCCGGCAATGGTGGCGACGCCGGCACCGCCGGCAAGGGCGGAGCCGGCGCGACCGGGGCCAACGGCATCGCTGGCCAGAACGCTTACAACACCGGTGTCGGCGGCGGCCAAAGTGGCGGTACCGGCGGTGACGGCGGTAAAGGCGCCAACGGTGGCAACGGCGGTAAAGGCGGGGCCGCAGGCAGCGGCACCGGCGGTACCACCGGCAGCTACGGGAACGGCGGCAATGCCAGCGGCGGTGGTGTGGGCGGCGCCGGCGGAGCTGGCGGCGCGGGCGCCACCGGTGCCAACGGGGTGGCCGGGTCCAGCCAATACGGCAACGGTGTCGGTGGCGGTCAGGACGGCGGCAACGGGGGCAACGGCGGTCAGGGCGGCGCCGGTGGTAGCGGCGGCACCGGTGGTCAGGTCTTCGGCGGCACCGCCACGGCCGGCAACAACGGCGCCAACGCGTCCGGGGGTGTGGGCGGCAACGCCGGGATCGCCGGTGACGGCGGCCGCGGCGCTGACGGCGTCACCGGTAGCTCCTACCTCGATGGCGGCAAGGGCGGGGCCGGCGGAAATGCCGGCACGGTCGGCGCAGGAGGCGCGAACGCGGGCGGCGGCACGGCCAACCCAGGGTTCGGCGCCAACGGCGGCAACGGCGGTGCCGGCGGTAATGGCGCGAACGGCGCCAGCGGTGTCAGTAGTACTACGCCTGGCGCCAGCGGAACCGCCGGCGGTGACGGTGGCCGGGGCGGTCAGGGTGGTGCCGGTGGTACGGCCAGTGGCTCGCAAACCCCCGCGGGAGCACAGACCCACGGTGGTACCGGTGGTGCCGGCGGTAAGGGTGGCGCCGGCGGTCAGGGCGGTTCGGGCGCCGACGGTCATGACGGGTCCGCACAGAATTACGGCAACGGAGTCGGAGCCGGCCAGGATGGTGGCAGCGCCGGGGCCGGCGGCAGGGGCGGTGACGGCGGTCAGGGCGGTGCGGCCGGTGGCGCCGGGACCGGCGGCGGGGTCGCCGGTAGCGCCGGCAACGGCGGCGCGGCCGGGAGCGGCGGTAACGCGGGCACTGCCGGCAAGGGCGGAGTCGGTATCACCGGCGCGGCCGGGGTGGCCGGGCAAAACGCCTACGGCACCGGTGTCGGCGGCGGCCAAAACGGCGGGAACGGTGGTGGACCGGGCCGGCGCCAACGGCGGCAACGGCGGTAACGGCGGCGCCGCCGGCGGGTCGGGGCCTCTGTGGGCACCAACGGTAATGGGGGCAACGCCTCCAGCGGCGGGGCTGGCGGGGCCGGCGGCTACGGCGGCGCCGGCGCCAAGGGCGCGACGGGTGGCCGGGTCCAGCCAGTACGGCAACGGACTCGGTGGCGGTCAGGACGGCGGCAACGGCGGCAGCGGCGGTACCGGCGGCAACGGCGGAACGGGTGGCACCGCGGGTCTGAAAGGCACCACCGTGGGTGGCGGCGGCGCGGACGGCACGGTCCAGGGCGCCGGCGGTGCCGGTGGTGTCGGCGGTAACGCCGGGGCTGGGGCCGCTGGCGGCCGGGGTGCTGATGGCACCGCCAGCTACCTCAACGGCGGTAAGGGCGGGGCCGGCGGCAACGCCGGCGCGGTCGGTGCCGGTGGCGCTGTGGGGACCGGACCGGGTGGTAGCCCCAGTCCGGCGGCCAGTGGATTGGGCGCCAGCGGCGGCAACGGTGGTGCGGGCGGTAACGGCGCTAATGGCGCGGCCGGTCACGACGGGGTCAGTCCCGGGGACAGCGGTACGACCGGCGGGAACGCCGGGAGCGGCGGCCAGGGTGGTGCCGGTGGGGCGCGTAGCGCGGCCAACACTGTGGGCACCGTGGACGGCAACGGCGGCGCCGGCGGCGCCGGTGGGGTCGGCGGGGCCGGTGGTTCCGGGGTCAAGGGCGCTGACGCCACGGGCACCACCGCCAACGGTGTCGGTAATGCCGGGCAAAGGTGGTGACGCCGGGCTGGTGGCGCCGGCGGGGCCGGCGGCCAGGGCGGTGCGGCCGGCCGGAGCGACCGGCACCACCGGTGCCGGCGGGCCGGCGGCAACGGTGGGGCGGCCGGGACCGCGGGCAATGGTGGCGCCGGGGCGGCCGGGGCCAACGGCATCACCGGGGTCAACTACGGCACCGGTGTCGGTGATGGCGGTAGGGGTGGGGCCGGCGGGGCCGGCGGTAATGCGCGGCCGGCGGCGCCAGCGGCGCCAAGCCTCAACGGTGACGGCAGCGCCTCGGCAGCAGCCAACGGCAGCGGTCAGATCGGTTCTAACGGCGGTAACGGCGGCAACGCCGGGGCCGGCGGGTACGGCGCCAGGGGCGCGGCAGAGGTCGCCGGGGTCACCAACGGCGCTAACGGGCTGGGCGGGGCCTCCAACGGCGGTAACGGCGGTAACGGCGGTACCGGCGGCAACGGCGGGCGGCGCCGGCGGCCTCAACGGTGATGGCGCCACCTCGGCCGGTAACGGCACCGGCGGCACCGCGGGCAACGGCGGAAACGCCGGCGCCGGCGGGTCGGGGGCGCGGCGCTGATGGCACCGCCAGCTACCTCAACGGCGGTAAGGGCGGGGCCGGCGGCAACGCCGGCACCGTTGGATCGGCCGGAACCAAGGGCGCCAACGCCGCCGGCAGCACCAGCGGCAACGGCGCCGGCGCGGCCGGCAGCAACGGCGCCGGCGCCAGCGGCGGCAACGGCGGCAACGGGGGTAACGGCGCCAACGGCGCGGCCGGTCACGACGGGGTCAGTCCGGGGACAGCGGTACGACCGGCGGGAACGCCGGGAGGGCGGCCAGGGTGGTGCCGGTGGGGCGCGTAGCGCGGCCAACACTGTGGGCACCGTGGACGGCAACGGCGCCGGCGGCGCCGGTGGGTCGGCGGGGCCGGTGGTTCCGGGGTCAAGGGCGCTGACGCCACGGGCACCACCGCCAACGGTGTCGGTAATGCCGGGCAAGAGGGTGGTGACGCCGGGGCTGGTGGCGGCGGGGCCGGCGGCCAGGGCGGTGCGGCCGGCGGAGCGACCGGCACCACCGGTGCCGGCGGGGCCGGCGGCAACGGTGGGGCGGCCGGGACCGCGGGCAATGGTGGCGCCGGGGCGGCCGGGGCCAACGGCATCACCGGGGTCAACTACGGCACCGGTGTCGGTGATGGCGGTAAGGGTGGGGCCGGCGGGGCCGGCGGTAACGGCGCGGCCGGCGGCGGCGGCGCCAAGGGCCTCAACGGTGACGGCAGCGCCTCGGCAGCAGCCAACGGCAGCGGTCAGATCGGTTCTAACGGCGGTAACGGCGGCAACGCCGGGGCCGGCGGGTACGGCGCCAGGGGCGCTGACGGGGTCGCCGGGGTCACCAACGGCGCTAACGGGCTGGGCGGGGCCTCCAACGGCGGTAACGGCGGTAACGGCGGTACCGGCGGCAACGGCGGTAAGGCCGGCGCCGGCGGCCTCAACGGCGATGGCACCACCTCGGCCGGTAACGGCACCGGCGGCACCGCGGGCAACGGCGGAAACGCCGGCGCCGGCGGGTCGGGGGGCGCGGCTGATGGCACCGCCAGCTACCTCAACGGCGGTAAGGGCGGGGCCGGCGGCAACGCCGGCACCGTTGGATCGGCCGGAACCAAGGGCGCCAACGCCGCCGGCAGCACCAGCGGCAACGGCGCCGGCGCGGCCGGCAGCAACGGCGCCGGCGCCAGCGGCGGCAACGGCGGCAACGGCGGTAACGGCGCCAACGGCGCGGCCGGAACCGATGGGACCAGCACCACCAGCCCGGACGGCACTAACGGTCAGGGTGGCGGGACCGGCGGCCAGGGCGGCAACGGCGGCACCCGCAGCGCGTCCGCGACGGCCGGCACCGTCGACGGGAACGGCGGCGCGGGCGGCAACGGCGGCACCGGCGGCAACGGCGGCAGCGGCCTGGAGGGCGCCAGCGGCGCGAACACCAGCGGCACCGGCCAGGACGGCCTGCGCGGCGGCAACGCCGGCAGCGGCGGCACGGGTGGAGCCGGGGCGCCGGCGGCGCATCCGGCGGCACTGCCGGGACCGCGGGCAGTGGCGGCAGCGGGGGCAACGGCGGCTCGGCCGGAACCGCAGGTAACGGCGGGGCCGGTGCGCGCGGCGCCGACGGTGTCTCAGGCGTCAACAACACTGCCGGCAACAACGGCGGCGGCTACAACGGCGGCAACGGCGGCAACGGCGGCAAGGGCGGTAACGGCGGGGCCGGTGGTGGCGGCGGGGCTGCCGGCGCGACCAACGGCGGCACGGCCGGCAGCGTAGGCACCAATGGCAACGGCGGCAACGCCAGCAACGGTGGCAACGCCGGACGACCGGGCGACGGCGGCAACGGCGCAGACGGTACCTCCGCTTACATCCACGGCGGCAACGGCGGCAGCGGCGGCAACGTCGGCACCGCCGGCTTAGGCGGAACGGCCGGTGCGGCCGGCACTGGCGGCTCCGGTGGTTCCGCCGGCAACGCCGGAAGCGCCGGCGCCTCGATTGTCGGCTCGGCCGGTAACGGCGGTAAGGGCGGCGCGGGTTACACGTCCGCTGCCGCAGGGTCCAGCGGTGGTAACGGCGGCGCCGGCGGTAACGGCGGATCGCAGGGCAACGGCGGCGACGGCGGTGCCGGCGGCAAGGGTATAGCCGGCGCCAACGGCGTCGACGGCACCGCGACGCACCACGACGGCACCGACGGTCAGGCCGGCGGTAGCGGCGGAAACGGTGGTGCGGGCGGCATCGGCTACGGTGCCGGGCAGCACGGCGGTAGTGGCGGGGCCGCGGGCGTTGGAGGCAACGGCGGCTCGGGTGGTACCGGTTGGACCGGTCGCGACGGACAGTCCGGTTCCACCCTCTACGGCAACGGCGTCGGCGGCGGCGAGAACGGCGGCAGCGGCGGCAACGGCGCCAACGGCGGGGACGGCGGCAACGGCGGCGTCGGCGGCGCCGGACAGAACGGCGCCAGCAACGGCAGCACTGCTGCCGGCGCCGCGGCCGGCAACGGTGGGAACGCCGGGACACCCGGTGACGGCGGCAGCGGCGCGGCGGGCGTCGCGAGCTACACGACCGGCGGGGCCGGCGGCAACGGCGGCAACCCGGGCAGGGCCGGAGGCGGTGGCACTGGCGGTAGCGGCTCCACAGCCGGCGCCGACGGCAGCGACGGTGCCATCCCCACTGCTCCGGCCGGCAACGGCGGACACGGTGGGGCCGGATACACGCCTTCCACACCTGGCGCTGACGGCGGTACCGGTGGCGCCGGCGGTAGAGGCGGCACCTACGGCAGCGGCGGCGACGGTGGTATCGGCGGCAACGGTGCAGACGGTTCCGACGGCCTCAACGGCGTCAGCGGATCCACCAACGACATCAACGGCACCGCGGGCCAGGCCGGCGGCAAGGGTGGCCAGGGCGGCGTCGGCGGCAACGCCGGCTCGATGATGGGCAACGGCGGTAAGGGCGGCCAGGGCGGCGTCGGCGGCAGTGGTGGCGATGGCGGAAACGGCGGCACCGGCGCAGGCGGATACTCCGGCACCGGTCAGGCTGCCGGCGGCGGCCAGAACGGTGGCATCGGCGGCGGTGGCGGCACGGGAGGCAACGGCGGCGCCGGCGGCGCAGGCGGCACCGCCGGCCTGTACGGCTTCGCCGGCACCCAGGGCGCCGGCGGCGCAGCGGGCTCGGGCGGCAACGGTGGCGACGGCGGCGACGGCGGGACTGGCGCCGGCGGCGCCAACGGCGTGGCCAACGTCAACGCGTACGGCAACGGTATCGGCGGCGGTCAGGACGCCGGAAACGGTGGTAGCGGCGGCACCGGCGGAGCCGGCGGCAACGGTGGCACGGGCGGCGCGGGCAGCACCACCGGGGCCGGCGGCAACGCCGGCAACGGCGGCGACGGCGGCAACGGCGGCCAGGAAGGTAACGGCGGCCGCGGCGCCGACGGCACCAAGGCCAACCCGGACGGCGGCAAGGGCGGCAAGGGTGGCGACGCCGGTGTCGGCGCCGGCGGCGGCGCGGGCGGCACCGGCGGCGCGGGGTCGACCACCGGTAACAACGGCGCTAATGGCAACACCGGCAGCACTCCCACCGGCGTCGGCGGCAACGGCGGCGACGGCGGCGACGGCTACAACCCGACGACACCCGGCGCCAGCGGCGGCAAGGGCGGCGCCGGCGGTGCTGGCGGCGACTACGGCAACGGCGGTAACGGCGGCGACGGCGGCAATGGTGTCGCCGGCGCGAACGGCGGCAACGGCAATTCCGCGACGAACCCCAACGGGGCCGACGGTCAGACCGGCGGCAACGGTGGTGACGGCGGCGCCGGCGGCAAGAGCGGTATCTACAACGGTTACGGCGGGGCGGGCGGCAACGCCGGCAGCGGCGCCGACGGCGGCACCGGCGGCAACGGCTGGAACAACCCGGCCGGTACCGGCGGCAACGCCGGCAAGGGCGGCAACGGCGGCACCGCCGGTCAGGGCGGCGCCGGCGGCGACGGATTCCTCGGCGGCGGCGACGGCGGTGCCGGCGGCAACCCGGGCAAGGGCGGCGCCGCGGGTACCCCGGCACCGGCAGCGCCGGTTCAGGCGCAACCGCCTCGCCCGGCACCGACGGTCAAAACCTCGCCGGCGGCACCCATCGCGGCGACGGCGGCAACGGCGGCAACGCCTTCGGCGTCCCAGGCGCCGGCCAGCAGGGCTACAGCGGCGGTGACGGCGGCGACGCCGGCGCCTACGGCAACGGCGGCAACGGCGGCAACGGCGGCACCGGCGGTACCGGCGTCACCGGTAACACGGGTAACTTCCCCAGCGGTCCCGGTGGCACCGGCCAGCAAGGCGGCGTCGGCGGCAACGGCGGCAAGGGCGGCAACGGCGGTTGGACGGCCGGCAACAGCGGCAACGGCGGTAACGGCGGTACCGGTGGAACCGGGGGCACCGGCGGCACCGGCGGTGCCGGTTCCTGGACGCTCAACTCTCCCGACGGCGGTACCGGCGGTACCGGCGGCAAGGGCGGTACCGGCGGGCAAGGTGGCAACGCCGGAACGGTCACCAACGGCACCGTGGGCAACGGAGGCAACGGCGGAGCTGGCGGCACTACCGGCCTCGGCGGCAATGGTGGTGTCGGCTCGGCCGGCGACGCCAGCCATACCACCGGCGGCAAGGGCGGCACGGGCGGCAACCCTGGCGACATCACCGTGGTCGGCACTGGCGGTAACGGCGGCACCGGCACGACTCCGGGCGCCAAGGGTGGCTCCGGCAGCGTGAACACCAGCACCGCCGGCGGCGCCGGCGGCACCGGCGGCGCCGGATACACGCCCACCACGGCGGGCGCCAGCGGCGGCGTCGGCGGGGCGGGCGGCGACGCCGGGCAGTACGGCAACGGCGGCACCGGCGGTGTCGGCGGCAACGGCGTCGCGGGTGACAACGGCATCAACGGCACCAACCCCGGCGACAGCGGCAAGAGCGGCAGGCTGGGTGGCTCCGGCGGCACCGGCGGTGCCGGCGGCCAGGGCGGCACGATAGCCGGTAACGGCGGCACCGGCGGTGCCGGCGGGATCGGCGCCAACGGTGGCAACGGTGGCAACGGCGTGATCGGCAAATACGGTGTCGCGGGCCAGGACTACGGCCAGGGCAATGGCGTCGGCGGCGGTCAGAACGGCGGCAGCGGCGGCAGTGGCGGCGGCGGCGGCAACGGCGGCGACGGCGGCGCGGGCGGCGGGTTCACCAACGGCTCCGCGGGTGCCCAGGGTGCCGGCGGCAAGGGCGGCAACGGCGGCAACGCCGGAACAGCCGGCGACGGCGGCGCGGGCGCCAACGGCACCCAGACCTACCGCAACGGCGGCAACGGCGGCAACGGCGGCAATGCCGGCACCGCCGGTCCCGCCGGGAGCGGCGGTGCCGGGTCGACCCCCGGCGGCGGTGGCACCCCCGGCACATCGGTCAGCGGCCTGAACGGCAACGGCGGCCAGGGCGGTAACGGCTACAACGCGTTGACCCCGGGCAAGAGCGGCGGGTCCGGCGGCAACGGCGGCAACGGCGGGATGTACGGCAGCGGCGGCAACGGCGGCAACGGCGGCAGCGGAGCTTCAGCCGTGGTGAGCGGTAGCAACGCCACCGCTGCCGGCGGCAGCGGCACCGCCGGACATAACGGCGGCGCCGGCGGCGCCGGCGGCAACGGCGGCAGCGGCGGCTCGAAAGCCGGCAACGGCGGCACCGGCGGCTACGGCGGCAACGGCGGTGACGGCACCGCGGGCGGCAACGGCGTCAGTGGCGGCAACGGCGTGACCGACGTCAACCAGTACGGCACCGGCATCGGTAGCGCCCAGAACGGCGGCAACGGCGGTGCGGGCGGCGACGGCGGCGCCGGCGGCAACGGCGGCAAGGGCGGAGCGGCACCCGCCGGTACCGTCGGCGCCGGCGGCGCAGGCGGCAACGCCGGTAACGGCGCCAACGGTGGCACCCCGGGCAACGGCGGCAACGGCGCGAACGGCACTGTCACCAACCCCAACGGCGGCAACGGCGGCAACGGCGGCACCGCGTACGTCGGCAAGGCCGGCCAAACCGGCACCGGCGGCACCGACGGTAACGGCGCCAACCCGGCGGCCGATGGCACCGCCGGCAGCAACGGAACGCCACTGGGCACAGTCGGCAACGGCGGCGCCGGCGGTAACGGCTACGACGCCTCCGGCGGCACCGTCGCAGGCGCCAACGGCGGCAACGGCGGCAACGGCGGTAGCGGCGGCACCTACGGCAATGGTGGCGCAGGCGGATCCGGCGGCAACGCGGCCGACGGCACCAACGGTGTCGACGGCACCGGCGCCGGTGCCTCCGGAACCAGCGGAACAGCCGGCGGAAAGGGCGGCGCGGGCGGCAGCGGCGGCGCCGGCGGCACCATCTCCGGTAACAGCGGCAACGGCGGCACGGGCGGCAGCGGCGGTAACGGCGGAACCGGCGGTAACGGCATCGACGGCGACCCGGCCAGCCGGCGGCAACGGCGGCAGCGGTGCCAATGGCGGCGACGGCGGCGCCGGCGGCAACGCGGGCGCGGTCACCTCGGGCAACCAGGGCTTCGGCGGGTCTGGCGGCGACGGCGGCAACGCCGGAACACCGGGCAACGGCGGCAAGGGCGGTGACGCCACCAGCGCGGCCAGCACCGGCGCCCGGGGTGGGAACGGCGGCGACGCCGGCACCGCAGGCGGCGGCGGCAGCGCCGGTACCGGCAAGGCCGGCGTCGGCGCGGGTGTCAACGGCAATCCCGGCACCTCGGTGACCACGCCGGCCGGCAACGGTGGCGACGGCGGCAACGGCTTCAGCCCCACCACGCCGGGCGCCAGTGGCACGGCAGGCGGTGACGGCGGCAACGGCGGCAACGTCGGCAACGGCGGCAAGGGCGGCAACGGCGGCAACGGGGTGGCCGGCACGGACGCCACCCCGGTCTCCGGCGCGGGAGCCAGCGGTAACGCCGGCCAGGCCGGCGGCTCAGGCGGCGTCGGCGGCAACGGCGGCAACGGTGGCTCGATCTCGGGCAACGCCGGCGTCGGCGGCAACGGCGGCACCGGAGCCCAGGGCGGTAACGGCGGCGACGGGGTCGCCGGCGGGACCGGTCAGGCCGGCGGCAGCGGCGGCCAGGGCGGCAGCGGCGGCAGCGGCGGCAATGGCGGCGCCGGCGGTAAGACGCTCGGCGGCACCGGAACGCAGGCGGCCAGCGGTTCCGGCGGCAATGCCGGCAGCGGTGGAAAGGGCGGCAACGGAGCGGCCGGCGGCGACGGTGCGGCCGGGGTGGCCGGCACCAACAGCGGCAATGCGGGCAACGCCGGGAACGGCGGTAGCGGCGGCACGGGCGGTAACGGCGGCAACGGCGGCACCGGATCGACCGTCGGCACCGCGGGTAGTGCGGGCTCCGGCGGCAACGCCGCAGCCGGCGGCACCGGGGGCACCGGCGCCAACGGCGTCAGCGCCGCCAACCCCAACGGCGGCAACGGCGGCAACGGCGGCGACCGCGGCACCGCGGGCAACGCGGGCTCCGTCGGCACCGGCTCGGGCACCCCGAGCCCCGGCTCCAACGGCACCGCACCCACCAGCGGCGGCGACGGTGGTACCGGCGGCAACGGCTGGACCTCCACGACGCCCGGCGTCAACGGCGGCAACGGTGGCGGCGGCGGCAACGCCGGCAACGTCGGCAACGGCGGCAAGGGCGGCAACGGCGGCGGCGGCGCGACCGGTACCGCAGGCACCACCGGCCCGACCGCCGGCAGCAACGGCACCAACGGTGGTGCCGGCAGCTCAGGCGGCAACGGCGGCGCCGGCGGGCTGGGCGGATCGATCTCCGGTAACGGCGGCACCGGCGGTAGCGGCGGGGCGGGCGGCGCCGGCGGCGCGGGCGGCACCGGCGCAAACGGAGACGCCAGCTTCGTCGTCAACAACGGCGCCGGAGGCTCGGGCGGCACCGGCGGCAACGGCGGGTCCGGAGGCAACGCGGGCGCCGGCGGCAATGCCCTGGGTGCCGGTAATGGCGGTGTGGCCGGCACTGCGGGCACGGGCGGTGACGGCGGCGCACCCGGCACCGGCGGCAACGGAGCCACCGGGACCGTTGGCCACCCCAACGGCGGCAACGGCGGCGACAGCGGCACCGGCGGCAAGGGCGGCGACGGCGGCAACGGCGCGGTCGGCGGCAACGGCGGCGCGACCTCCGGCAATGGCGGAGCGGGCAGCAGCGGCGGGGCCGGCGGCAGCGGCGGCAGCACCCTGGGCGGTCAGACCGGCGGGGTGGGCGGCAACGCCGGCACCGGCACCAACGGCAACGGCGGCAACGGCGGCAAGGGCCCGAGCGGCGGCAACGGCGGTGACGGCGGCACCCTGGGCACCGGCGGCGCAGCCGGCCCCGGTGGCAACCCGGGCGGCAACGGCTCGGCGGGCTCCGGGGGCGGCGGCGGCACCGCCGGCGTCGGCGGCGGAGGCGGCAACGGCGCCGGTACCGGCACTGGCGGCACTCAGGGTGGTTCCGGTAGCGCCGGGACCCCGGGCACCTAGAGACGGGCAGTCCGACCGCCCCGGTCCAGCAGCGGGCCCGGGCGGTCGTTCTGCAAGCTCAGAACTGCAGCGCGCTGAAACGCCAGTCCAGCACCTGGCGGTCCGGCTCACCCGCGACGTCGCTGACGGCGTGTACCAGCGACCGCAGCCCCAGCACACCATCTGCAGCGGATTCGACGTGCAACTCGCTGTACAGGGTGTCGCCTTCGCGTACCGGCCCGGTGTGGTCGCAGGACTCCCAGCCCAGCACGGTCACCAGGTTGGGCAGCAGCCGGTTGGCCTGCGCGAACGCCAGCCCGATGGTGTGTCCGCCGTACACCAGCCGTTGCCCACCCACCCGCGAATCATGATGTGTGGCAGCAACGTTCAACGTGAGTCGGGCCAGCTCGGCGGCGCTGCCGACCACGTCGGCGGTGCTGTGCAGCACCGCGCCTGCGATCCCGGCGTCGAAGTGCGGCCCCGGCACCCGGCGCCGGAATGCCGCGGCGTCCCAGGATTCGGTCGGCGACACCGCCGGCGGGGCGGCATCGGCCCCGACACCGGAAAGGTCGTCGGCGCGGCCGGATCCCGCAACCCAGTCCGGGCTGGCCGGCAGCATCGCGCAGCGGTAGAAGTCCAGCACCAGCTGGTCGGACTGGTCGATGGTGGTCATCCGCAGCGCCGCAAGACCCGTGGGCGGGCGGCCCGCCTTCACGGTGTTGGCGCGCAGGCCCACGACTTCGGTGCGGGTGTAGAGGGTGTCTCCGAGGACTGGGAATCGGTGGAAGGTGAGTCCGCGGTAGAACAGGTTGGCCTTGACCCGCTGGGTGGCCAGCGTGGACTGTCCGATCGCCACGTCGCACACCAGCCCCGGATGGGCCAGTGCCGCCGGCGCGCCGGTCACCGCGGTGCTCAGGTCGGCGTCCAGGGCCAGCCGCAGCCGGTCCCCCACGATCGCCTGGTGCGCGGCGGCCAGACCGCCGGTCAGGGTCACCGAGGGCGCCCAGTCGAACACCTGGCCCACTGTGAGGTCGTCGAAGTAGGGCCCGCCCGCCCGGATGCCCGTGTAGCCGTTAGTCACAAGGCCACATGCTGGCAGGCTGGCTCGAGGGGGGTCAAACGCAGCCCCGTCACCCCCCTTCCCGAGAGTGAACCGCACGACGCGACACGCCCCGGTTTTGCGTCGCGAGACTCACTCTCGGCGCCCGGCAACGCCGGTGGCGACCAATTCAAGCGCTGATCGCGTCCACCAGACCCCACTGCAGGGCCGTCTCGGCGCCGACGGTGTGACCGGAGAGCACCAGATATGCGGTGCGCCAACGCCCGATCCGGCGGGCGACGCTGACCGTGCCGCCGGCCCCGGGGATCAGGCCCAGGCTCAGCTCCGGTAATCCGAAGACCGAATCCGTTGCCGCGACCACCCATCCGCAGAATGCGGCCATTTCCAGCCCGCTGCCGAGCACCTGCCCGTGCACCTCGGCGCGGCAGGCGTGTCCGAGTCGCGTGGTGAGTTCGTCGAGCACCAGGGCTGGGCTGTGTCGGGTGCGGGCCAGATGAGCGCCCGCCGGGTCGGCGAAGCTGCCGAATTCGGCGAGATCGCCGCCGCTGCAGAACGAGGGGCCGTTGCCGCTCAACACGATTCCGGTGACCGAAGTGTCCAGTTGCGCGACCGCGAGTGCCTCCAGCAGCGCCGCCCGGGTATCGGTGCAGAACGCGTTGTGCCGTCCGGGCCGATTGAAGGTGACGCGCACTATATCCCCGTCCCGTTGGGCTACAACCGGATCGGTGGTTTCGGGCATCCGAGCCGGGCCGCGTTCGGCTAGCCAGCGCGCGAATTCCGGCCCGGCCTGCAGGGTGGAATATGCCAGCGATTCGGTGACCAACCCTGCCGTCGCCGGACCGGCCGGGTCGAGGCTGCGCAGCACGTCGTCGCAGATCGCACTGGCCTGCGGCCACCGCTCACACCGTGCGGTCAGCTCATCGAGTGCCCGCCGCACCGAGCCGACGGTGATGACCCGCCTATCCGCGCACGGTTGCTCGGTCAACGTGAAAGTTGCTGTCTGGAGCCAGAATTCATCTGCTACCGACCCGTGCGCCACGATCACACCGGGCGGCCGGCCCACGTCGACGTCCGGCGGGTTGGACAGGTCGACCACCCGGAGCATCGGTCACACCGAATACTTCTCGACCAACTCGTTCTTATACAGCTTGCCGGTGTCGGTGCGCGGCAACGCCTTCTCGAACGCGATGGACCGTGGGCACTTGAAATGCGACAGATTCTCCCGCAACCAGGCCAGCAACTCCTCGCCGAACTCCTCGGTGGCCTCGCCGGGGTCGACGGTTTGCACCACCGCCATCACCCGCTGCCCCATCTCGTCGTCCGGAACACCGAAAACCGCGGCGTCCAACACTTTTGGATGAGTGACGAGCAGGTTCTCCGTCTCCTGCGGGTAGATGTTCACCCCGCCGGAGATGATCATGTGGTGCCGGCGGTCGGTGAGATAGAGGTAGCCTTCCTCGTCGAGGTAACCGATGTCGCCGACGGTCATCCAGCCGTGCTTGTCGCGGGCGGATTGGGTTTTCGACGGGTCGTTGAGGTATTCGAAGGAATAGCCGCCTTCGAAGTAGATCTCGCCGGGATGCCCGGGCGGCAACTCGCTGCCGTCCTCGCCCACGATGTGCACCGTGCCGATCATGGATTTGCCTACCGAGCCCGGATGCGCCAGCCACTCGTCGGCGCTGATCAGCGTCGAACCGATCGCCTCCGAGGAGGCGTAGTACTCGTCGACGATCGGCCCCCACCATTCGATCATCTGCTTCTTGATCAGCACCGGGCACGGGGCCGCGGCGTGCATGACCCGCTTCAACGAGGACAGGTCGTACGAATTGCGCACGGCCTCAGGCAGTTTGAGCATCCGGACGAACATGGCCGGCACGAACTGACCGTGCGTCACGCCGTAGCGCTGGATCGCGTCCAGCGTGCCCTCGGCGTCGAACTTCGCCATCACCACCGTGGTGAGTCCGGCGGCTTGCACGGTCATCGACCACACCGACGGCGCGGTGTGGTACAGCGGCGCCGGGCTCAGATAAACGGCGGCAGGGCCCATCCAGAAATCGACCAGCGCCGACATCATGCCCGGCGCGTCTTCCGGTGGGACGTGCGGCAATTCGCGTTTGATACCTTTGGGCCGGCCGGTGGTTCCCGACGAATACTGCAGCAGGTCGCCTTCGATCTCGTCCTCGATCGGGGTATCCGGTTGCCCGGCAACGCATTCCGGGTAACGCTGCCAGCCCGCAAGCGAGCCGTCGGCGATCAGCAGCACTTCCGGCAGGCCGTGGGGCAGGTGCTCACCCAGGCCGGCGCAGACCTCCCGCAGCGCCGCCGATCCGACGATGGCCTTGGCGTTGCTGTTGTCGACGATGTAGGCCGCCTCGGCTGCGGTCAGGTGGGTGTTGATCGGCACGTAGTACAGCCCGCTGCGCCGGGCCGCCCACATGACCACGTGCATGTGCGCGTTGTTCTCCATCAGGATCGCGACGGCGTCGCCCTCGGCCAGCCCGGCTCGGCGAAAGTAGTGCGCCAATTGGTTGGCACGCGCCTCGAGTTCACCGAACGTCACCACCGTGCCCGACGGATGCAGGATCACCGCGGGCTTGTCGGGGTGCGCCTGGGCGTGCGAGCGAATCTGCATGGCTGAACTTTACGACGCGCGGATTCGCGGGCCGCTAGCCGAACTAACTTAGGGCAAGCACCGGCGCGATCCGGCGAACCGGCTCTGCAGACTCCTCGGCACGGACGAACGGCGCGCGCAGCGTCGGCAGGATGTGGTGCCGGTTCACCACCAGCGCGACCACCGCCACCGCGGCATAGACGCCGCTGAGCACCAGCCGGCCCTCGGTCGAGGTGATCGGGAACTGCACGACGAACAACGCCAACAGCGTCCACGCGGTGTAGCGGTGGAACCGCAGCGCCAGGATCAGCGCGACGCCCATCATGGTCTGGGTCGCGGTCAGCAGCATCTCCTCGACCTGGCGGCCGTCCAGGACCAGGCTGCTCCCGCCCCCGCCGGCCAGGTGGGCGATCGGCAGCGAGCCCATCAGCAGCGTCCACTGGTTCACCTTCGACGAGATCAGCGTCGCGATGGCCGCGGTGCCCTTGCCGCGGGCGGCGAAGATGATGGCGATCACGAACTCCGGCGCCTCTGAGGCCAGCGGCGCCAGCCACTGGACCAGCAGGAACCGGTCGATCCCGAGCTGGTCACCCGCGGCGATCATGCTCTCGGCGAATGGTTGCGCGCAGGCCAGGATGACCGCGGCGGCGAAGGCGAACATCGTGCAGACCACGGTCAGGCGGACCCGCCGCGGCAGGGTGCCCAGTGCCGCGGCGGTGCCGATCAGCTCCGGCTCTTCGACCTCACCGCGGGTCAGCTTGTAGAGGTAGAACCCGAACCAGCCCAGCAGCGCGACGCCGAGCACGATGTGGATGTGGCCGGTGGCCGGGACGACGAACGCGACCACCCCGGCGATCAGCAGGAACCCGAGTTCGACGCGGTTGCCGCGTTCGAGGGTCACGCCGTCGGCTTTGCGCACGATCCGGCGCGCCACCCAGAGGCCGACCAGGACGACGACCGGCCAGCCCAACCCCATCAGCAGCCGGTTTGATCCCGTCATGTTGGCGGCCGCGTATTGGGTGTAGTCGGCGTTGTGCCCGGCGGTGTACGCGTAGTAGAGGTCGACGGCGTATTCCGGCAGCACCGCGATCAGGGCGAGCACCGCGATGGCCAGCCCGCCGGATACGTCGATCTGCGCGGCCTCGGCCGCCCAGGCGAGCAGGAAGCTGGCGGCGACGACGGCCGCCCCGTAGCTGATCAGGGCGACCACCGGTGTCGGGTGCAGTCCACCGAAGCGCGCCACCAGCGCTGGGCTGATGAACAGCATGGTGATGAGCAGTGAGCGGATCAGGGTGTGGGCGGCCGACCGGGGTCGGCGGCGGTTGGCGAGTAGGGCCATGTCCGGTGGATCCTCCCGTTTGGCGATCCTTGGTCCGTCGGCGCGCGGCGAGACCTCGGACCGACGTGCTGTCGGCCGAAGGTCTCGCTCGCCGGAAAACCTCTCCGGTGGATGACCGGGCGATCTAGATCGCCAGTATGTCGACCATCCGCAGTCGCCGGCTGTGCGCGGCGATCTGGAACTACTCCCCTTCGCTAGCTATGACGGTAACCCGATTCTCAGCCGATGGCAACTTAGCGCGGCTACCGGTTACTTAAACAGGGTTACCTTAGATCCGCAGTTCAAAGGCGTGGATCGGTGAGTTCGCCCAGCCGAACATTATTATCCGGCAAACCGTCTGAAGCGGTCCGTGCCGCCCTCACCACCCGGCCGAGCCAGATGAAAAGAGCCCCCATTCGGCAATGGGGGCTCTTTTACGTCTGCTCGCGTTACTGGGCGAGTCGCTCCTTCAAAGCGTCGAACTCGTCCTTGACGCCGGTCGGCAGCTTCTCGCCGACGAACTCCAGCCACTCCTCGATCTGCGGCAGCTCCTCGCGCCACTCGTCGGCGTTGACCTCCAGCGCCGCGGCCACATCGGCAGCGTCCACGTCGAGGCCCTCGAGGTCCATGTCCTCGGCGGAGGGCACGGTGCCGATGGGGGTGGTCCGGCCGCCGGCCTGGTGCTCGATGCGGTCCACGATCCACTTCAGCACCCGGCTGTTCTCGCCGAAGCCCGGCCACAGGAAACGGCCGTCGTCACCGCGGCGGAACCAGTTCACGAAGAAGATCTTCGGCAGCTTGGACTCGTCGGCCTGCTTACCCAGGTTGATCCAGTGGCCCAGGTAGTCGCCGACGTTGTAGCCCAGGAACGGCAGCATCGCCATCGGGTCGCGACGCACGTTGCCGACCTTGCCCTCGGCGGCGGCGGTCTGCTCGCTGCCCAGGGTGGCGCCGATGAACACGCCGTGCTGCCAGTCGCGGGCCTCGGTGACCAGCGGGACCGTCGTCTTGCGGCGACCGCCGAACAGGATGCCCGAGATCGGCACGCCCTGCGGGTCGTCCCACTCCGGGGCCAGGATCGGGCACTGCGACATCGGGGTGCAGTAGCGGGAGTTCGGGTGCGCGGCCTTCTCGCCGTTGTCCGGCGTCCAGTCGCGGCCCTTCCAGTCGATCAGGTGCTGGGGGTCGCCTTCCAGGCCCTCCCACCACACGTCGCCGTCGTCGGTCAGCGCCACGTTGGTGAAGACGGTGTTGCCGCCCTCGATGGTCTTCATGGCGTTGGGGTTGGACTTCCAGTTGGTGCCCGGCGCGACGCCGAAGAAGCCGAACTCCGGGTTGACGGCGTAGAGCCGGCCGTCCTTGCCGAATCGCATCCAGGCGATGTCGTCACCCAGGGTCTCGGCGCGCCAGCCCGGGATGGTGGGCTGCAGCATCGCCAGGTTGGTCTTGCCGCACGCCGACGGGAACGCCGCGGCGAAGTAGTACGCCTTGTTCTCCGGCGAGATCAGCTTGAGGATCAGCATGTGCTCGGCCAGCCAGCCCTCGTCGTGGGCCATCGCCGAGGCGATCCGCAGCGAGTAGCACTTCTTGCCCAGCAGCGCGTTGCCGCCGTAGCCCGATCCGTAGCTCCAGATCTCGCGGGTCTCGGGGAAGTGGGTGATGTACTTGGTGTCGTTGCACGGCCACGGCACGTCCTGCTGGCCCTCTTCCAGCGGAGCACCCACCGAGTGCAGCGCCTTGACGAAGAAGCCGTCGTCCCCGATCTTGTCCAGCGCGGCCTTGCCCATCCGGGTCATGGTGCGCATGGACACCACGACGTACTCCGAGTCGGTGATCTCCACGCCGAGCTTGGGGTCCTCGGCGCCCAGCGGGCCCATGCAGAACGGCACCACGTACATGGTGCGACCGCGCATACAACCGCGGTACAGGTCCGTCATCAGCGACCGCATCTCGGCCGGGTCGTACCAGTTGTTGGTGGGGCCGGCGTCGACTTCGCGCTCGGAGCAGATGAACGTGCGCGACTCCACGCGGGCCACGTCGGAGGGGTCCGACAGCGCCAGGAAGGAGTTCTTGTGCTTGTCGGGGTTCAGGCGCTGGAACGTACCGGCCTCGACCAGCTGCTCGGACAGCCGCGCGAACTCTTCGTCGGAACCGTCGGTGAACACCACCCGATCGGGTTGGGTGAGCTCGGCAACCTCCTCTACCCAGGACAGCAACCCCTTGTGTTTGGTGGGTGCGGTATCCAAGCCGGGGATGGTTGCTGAGGTCATTCGAACTCTCCTGAATTCTGCTGCTGCGTAATCGGCGGTTGTCGGTTTGTTAGGGTCCCGTGGGCACGAACGCATGTGGCTACTCACAGCGATGGCGCTTTGTTACAGGTTATCGCGCATCACTTGTGGGGGAAGTCCTGGGCAGGTATAAGACTGCTCACAAGACCGATTCAGAAGATCAGAATCCGCCACCACCTGCGGTTGGACGCGGGGCGGCGGTCGAATCGGCGGAGGCGCCGGGTGCTGCTTCAGGAGCTAAGGGGTGGCCGGGGTCGCCGAGTTCGGCGCGCACCGCATCCAGGGCGGCCTGGATCGTCGGCATCTCCCGATCGCGCGCGGCGGCGGCACGCGCCGCGGCCAGGGCGTGCTCGCGCAGTTCACCGTCGATCAGGCTCACCTTGTCGGTCACCCGCGCGTTCTCCACCTCGTCGTAGGCGGTCACCT
Source organism: Mycobacterium kiyosense (assembly GCA_021654635.1). Lineage (NCBI taxonomy): Bacteria > Bacillati > Actinomycetota > Actinomycetes > Mycobacteriales > Mycobacteriaceae > Mycobacterium > Mycobacterium kiyosense. The sequence continues at coordinate 468,641 of AP025179.1, read as the reverse complement.
CGGTGCTCAGCAGCGACTCGGCGAGCACCACCCGGCTGGCCACCGTCTGCTCCAGCACCGACCGCAACGCCGACGTCGCCTCCCCCACCCAGCGGTCGAGCGCGGCCCGGTCACCCAGCAGGGTGCGGATGTGCACCACCCACGCCGCCATGGCCAAACCCAGCGCCAAGCACACCGCGATCCCGGCGGCCGTCAGGCCCGGGTGCAGCCGCGGTGCCAGACCGGCCACCACCCGGCTCAGCGTCAGCGCGACACCCAGCCCGAACGCCACCCCGAACACCATCAGCAGCCGGGTCTCCAGCCGGCGGGATTTCAGCTGGGCCGGCGGCACCGGGACGGTCGGGCGCTCGGCGGCGGGCAGCTCCAGCGGCACGCCGACGTGGCGCGCGACCTCGACGAGGTCGGTGTCGACGCCGGCGGCCACCTCGTCGGCGACCTCACCCAGCCGCGCCCGCACCTGCTCCTCGAACCCGGCCATCGCGCGCCGCGGCAGGCCCGCGATGTCCTCCTGCAGCTCGGTGCGCACCGAGGAGCACCGGTTTCGCGCGAAGTACGACAACTGGACCCGGGCCTGCTGGATCTGGCCGCGCAACGTGATCGTGCGCTCGGACCTGGACTGGCGGCGCTGCCGCAACGCGGCGCTGCGCTCCTCGCGCAGCGCGTCGACCCGGGCCCGGCGCCCGGCGCCGTCGGCGTCGCGGTCGAACCGCTGCGCCGCCTTCTGCAGCCGCGATTCCCAGGCCCGTAGCCGATTGCGCCGGGCGGTGTCGGAATCGGCCAGCTGCCCCTGCACTGCGGCGATCAAGTCGTCGACCTGCGGGTCACCCACTTCCGGCGCGGCGGCCACTCCGACCCACGGCACCTGGGCGTAGCGCGGCGCATGCCCGGCCAGCTTGGCCTGGTTGGCGGCCAGCACGTCGCGCCAGGCGTAGTGCACGTCGATTTTGGTGACCACGGCCACCACCACGTCGGTGTTCTCGGCGGCGGCGTCCAGTAGGGCGCAGTCGGAATCGGTCAGCGGGGCGGCCGCCGAGACCACGAACACCACCGCCTTGGGCGCTGCACCGGATTCCAGCTCGGCCGACTCGACGAAGGTGTGCTGCGGCAGCCCTTGGCGCAGCGCGGTGGCCACCGCGGTCACCCCGGCCAGCCAGGGGCCGGTGACCAGCACCACGTCCCGGCGGTTGACCACCGGCGCCGTCAGGTTCGGCCCGATGGAACCCACCAGGGCGTCGACCCGGCCGACCGGGTCGTCGCGCGTCACACCGACTCCCGACGTGGCAGCGCGCCGGTTCGCGACCACAGTCGCAGCGATCCCCGGGTGATGTCGCGCGCACAGGCGCGATGCAGATCACTGCGCGGTGCGCGGCGCTGCCAGTGCACGGCGCGTGCCAGCGGAGCGTCCGGACCGGGGTCCAGGCCGCTGGCGTCGACGACGTCGAGGGCGGTCGTCATCCGGGCGGTCACCGTGTCGTCGCGGGACAGGAACGCACCCACCGCGTCGTCGCGCACCGCGAGCGCCTCCAATTCGTCGACCGCGCGCAGCATCCGCCGGTAGCGCACCTCGGCGCCGGACGTCGCCAGTTGCCGCAGCACCGCGTCGACGCCGCTGGCCCGCCACCACAACGCCCGGACCTGCGCCGGGCCGGCGCCGCGACGCAGCGCCGCCACCGTCAAAGCGATTCCGAAAAGGTCGAGCTTCTGCAGCAACCGGGCCCGCGTCGACGACGCCACCGCGAGCGGCGCGGCCAGAAAACCGTCGAAGGAGCCGTCCAGCCCGGCGAACGCGCCGGGGTCGGCGGCCAGCTCCCGCAGACCCGCCCAGCACTGCGCGTCGAGGTCGTCCAGCGCCGCGGCGGCGAGCAACCCGCTCATCGCCACCACCGGCGCACCGAGCAACTCGGCGAATCTGTCGCACCACGCGCCGGGGGACCCACCGCCGGCCAGGCTTGCGTCGGCCTTGTTCAGCACCGCCAGCGACGGACGCGGCGCCCGGGTGTCCTCGGGTTTGACGACTTCGGCCAGGACGTGGACGGTCAGGTCGGCGGCCGTGCTTTGCACCCGGATGCCCGAACCCGCGCGGTCCAGGACCCGGGCGACGGTGCTGCCGCCCACGCCTCGACGGCCGCGGACGGCCACCGCCAGCGGCGCGGCGACTCGATCGGCGATGGCCGTTATCCGCTGGTCAGCGGCGTGTCGGGCGAACAAAGTCAGCTCGTCGACGAAAATCTGGTGCCCCCTGCTCCTCGTCCTGTTCACGCTTCCTGGCCCGTGCCAGCCCCCACCGAATGGTGGCATTGTCGCCGACGGCGCGCGAGCCAGGTGTCCCCCGTTACCAGCCGAAGGCAACTGTTAGGTATCAATCCGGACCAGAGGCGGCTACATCCGCGGTTCATGGGCCACCATGGACGAATGCATGCGCAACCCGGGGTGGGGTTACGGCCCGACACGCCCTGGGGTTATCTGCCGCCCACCAGTTTCCGGTCTCGGCGTTCGGCGTTGTCCGACACCCAGCGGGAGACCTGGGACCGGCTGTTTCCGCAGCTCGGACGGCAGGCCGACGACGGTGCGCCGCTGGATACGCGTGCCTGGTTCGGCCGGGACGCCCCCCTGGTCGTGGAGATCGGCTGCGGCAGCGGCACCTCGACGCTGGCGATGGCACAGGCCGAACCGGACATCGACGTGATCGCTGTGGAGATCTACCGGCGCGGCCTCGCGCAACTGTTGTGCGCGATCGACAACGCCGGCGTCACCAACATCCGCCTGATCCGCGGGAACGGCGTGGACGTGCTCAAGGATCTGATCGCGCCCGCCTCGCTGACCGGGGTCCGGGTGTTCTTCCCCGACCCGTGGCCCAAAGCGCGCCACCACAAGCGCCGGTTGCTGCAGACCGGCACGGTTTCCCTGATCGCGGATCGGCTACTCCCAGCAGGTGTGCTGCACGCGGCCACCGATCACCCTGGCTACGCCGAGCACATTGCCGCGGTCGGTGACGCCGAGCACCGGCTGGTGCGCGTCGACCCCGGCGCCGAAGCGTTGCCGATCTCGGTGACCCGTCCCACCACCAAGTACGAGACGAAAGCTCAAGAAGCGGGCAGCAGCGTCTGCGAGTTCGTATGGAAGAGGCGCGAAGACAGATGAGCCTGACCGAAACCGATGAAACCCCACCGTCGGAAGCCCTGGCCCGCCCGATGCTGGCGGCCGGTGACATGGTGCAGGAAGGATTGGCCGGCCTGGCGGCCCCGGCCCAGCAGGCGGTGAAGCGCGTCCTGTTGGTGTGGGACGCGCCCAATCTCGACATGGGGCTGGGCTCCATCCTGGGGCGCCGTCCGACGGGCGTGGAACGGCCCCGCTTCGATGCGCTGGGCCGGTGGCTGCTGGCCCGCACCGCCGAGATCGCCAATCGGATGGTCGATGAGCCGGACGTCCGGATCGAGCCGGAGGCAACCGTCTTCACCAATATCGCCCCCGGCAGCGCCGAGGTGGTGCGCCCGTGGGTGGACGCGCTGCGCAACGTCGGTTTCGCGGTCTTCGCCAAGCCGAAGATCGACGAGGACAGCGACGTCGACCGCGACATGCTCGAGCACATCGAGCTGCGGTATCGGGAGGGTCTGGCGGCGCTGATGGTGGCTTCCGCCGACGGCCAGGCGTTCCGGCTGCCGCTGGAGGAGGTGGCGCGCGGCGGAACCCCTGTTCAAGTGCTTGGATTTCGTGAACACGCTAGTTGGGCGCTAGCGTCGGATAGCTTGGAGTTCGTCGACCTGGAGGACATCGCAGGTGTTTTCCGGGAGCCACTGCCGCGGATCGGCCTGGATTCGCTACCCGAGCAGGGAGCATGGTTGCAGCCGTTCCGGCCGCTGTCCTCGCTGTTGACCTCGCGGGTATAGGGAGCGAGCGTCGGAGAAAATCGAAAAGCAGTGCAGTTCAATGCGTGGGTCGCTACAGATCCGGTGAGGAGCATACGTGTTCGCCTGGTGGGGTCGAACTGTGTACCGACTGCGGTACATCGTAATCGGGGTCACGGTGGCGCTGTGCCTGGGCGGCGGCATTTTCGGGCTCAGCCTCGGTAAGCACGTCACGCAGAGCGGGTTCTACGACGAGGGCAGCCAGTCGGTCAAGGCCTCGATCCTGGGCGACGAGGTCTACGGGCGCGACCGCACCGGCCACATCGTGGCCATTTTCAAGGCTCCGGACGGCAAGACGGTCAACGACCCGGCGTGGTCGAAGAAGATCACCGACGAGCTCAACCAGTTTGTGTCCGACCACCCCAAGCAGGTGCTCGGCTGGGCCGGCTACCTGCGCGCCCCGGACAGCACCAGCCCGGTCATCAAGGGCATGGCCACCGACGACAAGCACTACACGTTCGTTTCCATCCCACTCAAGGGCGATGACGACGACACCATCCTGACCAACTTCAAAGACATCGAACCCGCGCTGCAGAAGCTGGACGGCGGCACCGTCCAACTGGCCGGGCTGCAGCCGATCGCCAGTGCGCTGACCGGCACCATCGCCACCGACCAGCGCCGCATGGAGGTGCTGGCGCTGCCGCTGGTCGCGGTGGTGTTGTTCCTGGTGTTCGGCGGCGCGGTCGCGGCCTGCCTACCGGTGATGGTCGGCGGCCTGAGCATCGCCGGCTCGCTGGGCATCCTGCGGTTGATCGCGATGTTCGGGCCGGTGCACTTCTTCGCCCAGCCGGTCGTGTCGCTGATCGGCCTGGGCATCGCGGTGGACTACGGGCTGTTCGTGGTGAGCAGGTTCCGGGAGGAGATCGCCGAGGGGTATGACACGGAGTCCGCCGTCCGCCGCACGGTGATGACGGCCGGCCGGACGGTGGTGTTCTCGGCGGTCCTGATCGCCGCGTCGGGCGCCAGCCTGCTGCTGTTGCCGCAGGGCTTCGTGAAGTCGCTGACCTACGCCCTGATCACCGCGGTTTCGCTGGCCGCGATCCTGTCCATCACGCTGCTGCCGGCCTGCCTGGGTGTGCTGGGCAAGCATGTCGACGCGCTGGGGGTGCGGACCGCGTTCCGGGTGCCGTTCCTGCGGAACTGGAAGGTGTCGCGGGCTTACCTGAACTGGCTGGCCGACCGGCTGCAGAAGACCAAGACCCGCGAAGAGGTCGAGGCGGGTTTCTGGGGCAAGCTGACGAACTTCGTGATGAAACGGCCGCTGGCGTTCGCCATCCCGATCGCCTTCGGCATGATCCTGCTGTGGATCCCGCTGGGCAACATGTCGCTGGGCGGCATGAGCGAGAAGTACCTGCCACCGGACAACCCGGCACGCCAAGCTCAGGAGCATTTCGACCAGCTCTTCCCCGGCTACCGGACCAATCCGCTGACGCTGGTGATCCAGTCGACCAACCATCAGCCGGTCACCGACCAGCAGATCGCCGATGTCCGCGCCAAGGCCATGTCGATCAGCGGTTTCATCGAGCAGGACAACAACCCGGCCAACATGTGGCAGGAACGGTCGCAGGCGCCGGGGGGCCTCGAAGGACCCGTCGGTGCGGGTGCTGCAGAACGCGTTGACGAACCCGGCGGATTCGGCGAGGAAACTCGCCGAACTGCGGTCGATCACGCCGCCCAAGGGCATCCAGATCTTTGTCGGGGGGTACGCCCGCGCTGGAGCAGGACTCGATTCACAGCCTGGTGGACAAGGCCCCGCTGATGGTGATCGTGCTGATCACCACCACCATGTTGCTGATGTTCCTGGCGTTCGGATCGGTGGTGCTGCCGATCAAGGCGGCGGTGATGAGCGTGTTGACGCTCGGGTCCACGATGGGGATCTTGACGTGGATCTTCATCGACGGGCACGGCGCCGGACTGCTGAATTTCACACCGACGCCGCTGATGGTGGTGATCATCGCCCTGGTGGTGGCGGTCGGTTACGGCCTGGCCACCGACTACGAGGTGTTCCTGGTCTCCCGCATGGTCGAGGCCCGGGAGAACGGCATGTCCACCCAGGAGTCGATCCGGATCGGCACCGCGACCACCGGGCGGCTGATCACCGCGGCCGCGCTGGTGCTGGCCGTGGTGGCCGGGTCGTTCGTGTTCTCCGACCTGGTGATGATGAAGTACCTGGCATTCGGCCTGATGGCGGCGCTGCTGCTGGACGCCACCGTGGTCCGGATGTTCCTGGTGCCGTCGGTGATGAAGCTGCTCGGCGACGACTGCTGGTGGGCGCCGCGCTGGATGCGGCGCCTGCAGACCCGCATCGGCCTCGGCGAGATCCAGTTGCCCGACGAACGCAAGCGACCGGTCAATAAGGCGCGGCCGCCGGTGACGGCCGGGCTGGTGGCGGCGACCCCGCGGGCGCCGCACGACCCGACGCACCCGGCGCCGCTGCCGCGCCCGGCTGGTCGGCCCGAGCTGGGCTCCGCGTCCAACGGCCCCGCGGGAGGTCCGCCGGCGCCGGTTCGGGCTCAGCCTGCGAGTCAGCCGGCGGACGCTCCGACGACGCGTCTGTCGGCTCCGCAGAGCGGCGCGCCGCGCAACGGGCCCGCAGCCTCGGCGGCGCCCTCCGCGCCGACCGCACCCTCGGCGCCGTCGGCACCCGCCCCGCCGACCGCGCCGCTGCGGGCTCAGACGCCCAAGACCGCTCCGGCGCCGAAGACCGCTCCGCCGGCCAAGACCACTCCGCCGCCCTCCGCGGGCGAGACCAACAAGATGCCCGCCGCGGGCGGCCGCTCGGCCACCAAGCCGGAGCCGGGGGACCCGGCCGACAAGACCGCTGCCCTGCCGGCCCAACGTCCTGCCGAGAACGACTCCGATACCGCCACCGAGAAACTCAAGGCGCGCGACATCCAGGACGAGAACGCGGTGGACCCCGGGCGGCGTCGGCGTACCGGCGGCGGCGGACTGTCCGCGCAGGATCTGTTGCGCCGCGAGGGCCGCCGCATCTGAGCTGGCGGACGTCCCTTCGCTGCGCGCCCCCACGCCGTGAGCGGCCCCAAAATGCCGTCCAAAAGCGCCGTGGACCGTACATTTGCGGCCGCTCACGCCCCCTGCTCGCGCACGCACGGGGCGCAGCGAGGTCAGTCCTCGGCCACCGCGTGGGGTTTGTCGGGCTGGGCCGCAACGATCGCGCCGGTCTCCCCCTCCGCCTGCTCCTCCGCCTCGGCCTCGGGATCCTTGGCCAGCAGCACCTGCATAGCGTTGTTCAAAAACGCCACAGTCGGCACAGCCAGCAAAGCCCCGACGATCCCGGCCAACACACCGCCGGTAGAGATGGCCAGCACCACAGCCAGCGGATGGATCGACACCGCACGCCCCATCACCAGCGGCTGCAGCACATGCGCTTCGAGCTGGTTGACCACGATCAGCAAGCCCAGGGTCAGCAGCGCATACACCATGCCCTTGGCCAGCAAAGCGACCACGACCGCCAGCAGCCCGGAGATCAGCGCACCGATCAGTGGCACGAATGCACCGAGGAACACCAGCGAGGCCAGCGGCAGCGCCAGCGGCACACCCATGATCGCCAACCCCGCACCCACCCCGGCGGCGTCGGTCAGCGCAACCAGGAACGTGGCGCGGATGTATCCGGTCAGGGCGCCATATCCGGCCTTGCCGGCCTCGTGGACCCGGTCGCGAACGTGCGCGGGCACGATCTTGGAGACGTACTCCCAGATGTTGCGCCCTCCGTAGAGGAAGAAGATCAGGGTGAACAGCACCAGCACCGCCCCGGTCGCCAGCTCGGTGATGGTGGCCGCGGTGGACAGCGCACCGCTGGTCAGCTTGGCCTGGTTGTTGCGCAGCGCCTCGATCGCGGAGTTGCCCGCGTTGTCGATCTGTTCGCGACGCAGGTGCGCTGGGCCCTCGATCAACCATCGGCGGGTGGAGTCGATGCTGTGCTCGACCTGGGTGACCAGGTCGGGCAGCCCGACGATGAACTGGCTGACGACGAACGTCAGAATGCCGCCCAGAATCGCGAAGCCGGCCAGCAACACCAGCGTCACCGCCACGCCGCGCGGCACCCCCCGCTTGTCCAGCCAGTCCACCAGCGGCATCAGCAACGCGCTGAACATCAACGCGAGCAGCACCGGAACGACGATGACCTCGAGTTTTTCCACCACCCACAGCAGCGCCACCCCGGCCGCCACAATGACCAGCAGCCGCCACGACCAGGCCGCGGTCTTGCGTACCAGTGGGCTCACCGCGTCGTCGTCGACAGACATGCGGCAAGACTATCCGGCCGGCTGCACCGGCAAACCCGCCCGGCACGATCCGGTTACGACCCTGGAACGACCCCGACACGTCGGCGACGTGCGTCGATGGGACCGCGGCACGCGCGGTTACCCTAGTTCGATGTCACCGGACGCCGTGGCCCGCAAGCTCGTGGCTTGGTGGCCGAGCACGGTCGCACGCAGCAGCGCGGCGGCCCCGCGCGGCAGGTACTGGTGGCTGCGCTGGGTGGTGCTCGCGGTGGTGGCCATCGTGCTCGTCGTCGAGATCGCGCTGGTCCGCGACCAATTGGCCAAGGCGTGGACTAGCCTGTTCGAGGCCAAGTGGTGGTGGCTGGTCGCCGCGATGATCGCCGCCGCGGCGTCGATGCACAGTTTCGCCCAGATCCAGCGCACGCTACTGACCTCGGCCGGCGTGCACGTCAAGCAGATGCGTTCGGAGGCGGCGTTTTACGCCGCGAATTCACTGAGTACCACGTTGCCCGGCGGCCCGGTCATCTCGGCGACGTTCCTGTTGCGCCAGCAGCGCATCTGGGGCGCCTCGACGGTGGTGGCGTCGTGGCAGCTGGTGATGTCGGGGGCGCTGCAGGCGGTGGGGCTGGCGGTGCTCGGGCTGGGCGGCGCATTCTTCCTGGGCGCCAGGAACAACCCGTTCACGTTGCTGTTCACCCTGGGCGGGTTCGTGGTGCTGCTGCTGTTGGCGCAGGCGGTGGCGTCGCGGCCGGAGCTGATCGAGGGCATCGGCGTCAAGGTCCTGTCGTGGGTCAACTCGGTCCGCGGCAAGCCCGCCGACGCCGGTGCGGCGAAGTGGCGCGAGATCCTGATGCAGCTCGAGTCGGTGAGCCTGAGCCGTCGCGATCTGGGGGTGGCGTTCAGCTGGTCGTTGTTCAACTGGGTCGCCGACGTCGCCTGCCTGGGCTTTGCCGCGTACGCCGCCGGTGACCACGCGTCGGTGGCGGGTTTGACGGTCGCGTACGCGGCCGCTCGCGCGGTCGGGACGATCCCGCTGATGCCGGGCGGGCTGCTGGTGGTGGAGGCGGTGCTGGTGCCCGGCCTGGTGTCGTCGGGCATGGCGTTGCCCAACGCCATCTCGGCCATGCTGGTCTATCGGCTGATCAGCTGGTTGTTCATCGCTGCGGTCGGCTGGGTGGTGTTCTTCTTCATGTTCCGTACCGAGAAGATCGAATCAGACGATCCGCCAACCGATCCGGGCATCCGGGTGCCGACTTTCGACAGGTTCGACGATCCGGCGGAGACGGCGTTGCAGGGGCCGCTACCGCCCCCGGAGGGCGCTGTCTAGCCGTTGTTGGGTTTGGGGCCGGGCAGCGGCCCGCCCCCGCCGAGCGGGCTGGCCGGCGTCCCCGCCGCCGGAGTCCCACCGCCCGGCAGCCCACCGCCTTGGGCCGCCTGGATCAGGCTGAGCGCCTGCGGCAGCGTGATCGGCAGCTTGCACTGGGTGCCCAGTTTGTTCAGCGGGTTGGCCAGCCCCTGCAGGTCCAGCGCAACCTTCGGGTTGGCCTCGAAGTAAGCCTTCAGCGTCGCGGCCGACTGAGGCCCGGAGGGCTCCCGCATGGCCGCCGTCAACGCCTGGTTGGTGTCCGGGTGCGAGTCCAGGTAGTCGCCGGTCTGCTTGGCGACCGTGCCCACGGTGCGGGCCACTTCGCTGGCCGCGCAGGGATCGGGCGCGGCCGACGCCGCGGGCGCACCGAGTAAACCGCCCGTCACGGCCGCCGCGGCGACGATCGCACTGATTGGCTTCATCGGATAACTCCTCCAGGATTCGCACAGGATTCGCACGATGCCGCCGGCCCAAGCCCGCTGACGCCCGCGCGGCCAATCGACATCCTGCCATCCGGTCCACCGCCTCGCCATTTCGAAGCCCACGTTCCAGCCCAGGTCACAGCCGCGATCACGACTTCACAACGATCCCGTCGATCGGCTGTCCTCGCAGCTCAGGAACCGATAAGCAGGCTTAGACGCCAGGAGTAGGCTCGCGGGCAGGCGCTGCGCAAGAAATACGGGGAGTCGAGAAATCCAGCAGTTCATGATGCGGCTGAGCCGCAACCTGCGCAGGTTTCGCTGGTTTGTTTTCACAGGCTGGCTGCTCGCGTTGGTTCCGGCGGTGTACCTGGCGATGACGCAGTCGGGCAATCTGACCGGCGGCGGGTTCGAGGTTGCCGGATCCCAGTCGCTGGCCGTGCACGACCAGCTGGCCGCGCAATTCCCCGACCAGGGCGCCTCCCCGTTGGCGCTGGTGGCCGCGCCCCGCGCCGACGCCACCTACCAGGACATCGACGACGCGGTCGCCGAGCTGAAGCGCATCGCCGGCGAGTTGCCGGGCGTCACCGAGGTGCCCAACCCCACCCAGCGTCCGCCGCAACCCGACCGGCCCTACGTCGTCACCTTGCATCTCGACGCCCGCAACCCCGGCACCAGCGACGTCGCCAAGAAGCTGCGGCAGCGGATCGGCGTGCAGGACGACCGGTCGGGCCAGACCGCCAACGGTCGGGTCCGGCTCTACGTCATCGGCCAGGGCGCCCTGTCCGCTGCCGCGGCGGCCAACACCAAGCACGACATCGCCAAAGCCGAGGAATGGAACCTGCCGATCATCCTGATCGTGTTGCTGGCGGTCTTCGGCTCGCTGGCGGCCGCGGCGATACCGTTGGCGCTGGGCATCTGCACGGTCGTGGTCACCATGGGACTGGTCTATCTGCTGTCCATGTCCATGACCATGTCGGTGTTCGTGACGTCGACGGTGTCCATGTTCGGCATCGCGCTGGCCGTCGACTATTCGCTGTTCATCCTGATGCGGTTCCGGGAGGAACTGCGTACCGGCCGGCGGGCGCCGGAGGCGGTGGACGCGGCGATGGCCACCTCCGGGCTGGCGGTGGTGTTGTCCGGGATGACCGTCATCGCCTCGCTCACCGGCATTTACGTGATCAACACCCCGGCGCTGAGGTCGATGGCCACCGGCGCGATCCTGGCGGTCGCGATCGCGATGTTGACGTCGGCCACCCTGACGCCGGCGCTGCTGGCCACCTTCGCCCGGGCCGCGGCCAAGCGGTCGGTGCTGCTGCACTGGTCGCGACGGCCGGAGAGCACGGTGTCCCGGTTCTGGACCCGCTGGGTCGGCTGGGTGATGCGCCGACCGTGGATCTCGGCGTTGGCGGCCGCGGCCGTGCTGCTGGTGATGGCGGCGCCGGCGACGCAGATGGTGCTGGGCAACAGCCTGTTGCGCCAGTTCGATTCCTCCCACGAGATCCGGGCCGGCGTGGCGGCGGCCGCCCAAGCGCTGGGGCCGGGCGCGCTGGGGCCGATCCAGGTCCTGGTCGCATTCCCCGACGGGGACGCGACGGCGCCGGAGCACACCGCGGTGGTCAACGCGGTCCGGCAGAAGATGACGCAGGCCCCCGACGTCGCCTCGGTGCCACCGCCGGTCTTCGCCGAGGACAAGAACAGCGCGCTGCTGTCGGCGGTGTTGTCGGTCGACCCCGAGGACATGCGGGCCCGGCACACCGTCGACTGGATGCGCCACGAGTTGCCCGGCGTCAACGCCGACGTCGAGGTCTCGGTGGGCGGCTCGACGGCCCTGATCAAGGACTTCGACAGCCGCGTCTCCGAGACGCAGCCGCTGGTGCTGGGCTTCGTCGCGCTGATCGCTTTCCTGATGCTGCTGATCTCGGTGCACTCGGTGCTGCTGGCGCTCAAGGGCGTGCTGATGACGCTGCTGTCGGTGGCGGCCGCCTACGGCTCCCTGGTGATGATCTTCCAGTGGGGCTGGGCTCAGGCGCTGGGTTTTCCGCATCTGCCCTCGATCGACAGCACGGTGCCGCCGCTGGTGCTGGCGATGACGTTCGGGTTGTCCATGGACTACGAGATCTTCCTGCTGACCCGGATCCGGGAGCGGTTCCTGCAGACCGGTCATACCCGGGATGCCGTCGCCTACGGTGTCAGCACCAGCGCACGTACCATCACCAGCGCCGCGCTCATCATGATCGCGGTGTTCTGCGGGTTCGCGTTCGCGGGCATGCCGCTGGTCGCCGAGATCGGCGTGGCGTGTGCCGTGGCGATCGCCGTCGACGCCACCGTGGTGCGATTGGTCCTGGTGCCGGCGCTGATGGCGATGTTCGCCAAGTGGAACTGGTGGCTGCCGGGCTGGCTGGGCCGGATCCTGCCGTCGGTCGACTTCGACCGGCCACTGCCCGACGTCGACCTCGGCGGTGTCGTCGTCATCCCCGAGGACATCACCGCGGCGATCGCGCCCAGCGCCGATCTGCGCATGGTGATCAAGTCGGCGGCAAGGTTCAAACACCTTGCGCCCGAGACTATTTGCGTTGCCGACCCGTTCGCCTTCAGCGGCTGTGAACGCACCGGCGCCGATCAGGAATCGGCGGAAGTGCAGACCGAGACCTTGGCGGTGGCCTCGGGTCCGGTCGGCAGGGTCGGTCTGGCCTACCGCAGCGGGATCGCCAAGGCGATGGCGTGGACCGATCGGCCGGTGCACCCGGTGACGTTGTGGCGCGGCCGGTTGTCGGTGGCCATCGACGCGTTGGACCGCAAAGGCGCGAGGGGCGGTCCGAGCTACCGGCGGCGCAGTCCGGTGGAGACGACCAACGTTCAGCTACCCACCGGCGACCGCCTGCAGATCCCGACCGGCGCCGAAGCGCTGCGTCTCAAGGGCTACCTGATCATGAGCCGTAACAGCAGGCGCGACTACGCCGATTTCGCAGACATGGTGAAGGTGATGGAACCCGAGGCCGTTGCGGCGGTGCTGGCCGGGATGGATAACTATTACTGTTGTCAGCCTGCCGGTTCGCAGCGGCACGGGATCGCCACTGAGCTGGTCCGCCGGCTGGCGGATCCGGACCCGTCAGACCTCGACGAGGTGGAGCCGGAGCCGGATGGGCAGGCAGACTGGGAGGAAGTGAGACAGCGCTGCCTGTCAGTGGCTGTGGCGATGTTGGAGGAGGCGAGGTGACGTTGGCTGCCGACCAGCGAAAAGCCGCGCCCGCTCCGCACGGCCGGGGACGTGCACGGCAACCCGACGCGGTTCCCGGTGCCGACCCGCAGCCGGTCGAGTTCTGGTCCACCGCGGCCATCCGCTCGGCGCTGCAAAGCGGCGACATCGGTACCTGGAAGCGCATCGCCGCCGCACTCAAGCGCGACCCGTACGGCCGCACTGCACGTCAGGTCGAGGAGATCCTCGGGGGTTCCCGCCCGGTCGGCATCGCCAAAGCGCTGTGGGAGGTTCTTGATCGGGCCCGCGCTCACCTGGAGGCCAACGAACGCGCCGAGGTGGCCCGCCACGTGAATCTGCTGATGGACCGCTGTGGCTTGGCCCAGCCGGAGTTCGCGTCGCGGATCGGCGTGTCCGCCGACGATCTCGCCGCCTATCTGGACGGCAGTGTCAGCCCGTCGGCGTCGTTGATGATCCGGATGCGCCGGCTGTCCGACCGGTTCGTCCGGGTGAAGAACGAGCGTCCGCCCGGCGCCTAGCCCTCAGCGGGCGCTGAGCGGCACCACGTCCTGGACCAGCCAGTCGTTGCCGTGCTTGGTCAACGCGACCAGCAGCGCCACCGGCTGCGCGCTGGGCGGTTTGCCGGGCTCGTTCTGGGTGACCCGCATGACCACTGCGACCCTGGCCGCCGTCGGCCCCAGCGCCTCGACGCCGGCGGCCATCGTGGCGGCCTGCGCCGTCACCTTGCGTTGCACCAGTTCGGCGGTGGTCTTGCCGAATCCGTCTTTGAACTTGGTCGCCTGCTCCGGCACCATCATCGACGCGGCCTTGTCGATGGTGGAGTTCGGGTCGGCGGGCGAGAGCGACGAGATGGCTTCGGCCACCGTGGTGGCTACCTGCACCACCGCCGCCGAGTTCCGTTTGAAGTCGTCGTCTTTGCTGGTCCAGTGGGTGTAGCCGGTGATCACCGCGGCGCACAGCGCCGCGGTGGCCAGGAAGACGACGGCCAGCCGCAGGCCCGGGGCGTCGTCGTCGGTTCCCACGCTGACCGAGTCGCGGCGCAGCAGCCAGAAGTTGACCAGCACGCCCTGCACGATCAGCAGGGCCAGCGCCGTGCCGACCGCCACCCACCACTTGGGCCATTCGAGCACCACTCCGATGCCGCCCAGCGCGGCGATGGCCGCCAGCGGCGCCAGGATGTCGAAGACCGCGAGTCGCCACGCATTTCTCATCGCAGCGACTCCAGCTTGGAGATCATCAGCTTGCCGTCGATCTGCGAGACGTCCAGTCGTAGGTTCCACTGCACCACTTGCGGTTTGCCGCCGGCGTTCTCGGCGACCGAGGTCGCGACGACGAGCACCGAGTCGGTGCGGCTGGCGAATGCGGGCAGCTTGGTCGTCACCACCGGCCGGGGTGAGCCGGGCACGGTGTCCAGGTCGCGGTGCACGGTGTCGATGGCCACTGCTGCCACCTGACCGGCGCTTTTGGCTTGCAGTTTCTGCGCCAGCTTCCGGTAGTCGCCGATGGCCGCCTCGAAGTCGGTGTTGAGGTCGCCGACCGTTCCCTCGTGCAGCCGCTGCAGGCTGGCGTCGAGGTTGCTGGTGTTCATGTTGATCAGCACGGTGGACCAGTCGGTGGCTGCTTGCATGACCCGGGTCAGGTAGGCGCGTTCGCCGGAGTCGTCGCGATGCGTGGTCCAGATGAGCACAGCGAGGACCACGGCTGCCACCGACACCAGGCCCAGCACCGTCGAGGCGATGCCGTAGCCGGAGAACATCGCGCCATCCTCGTCGACGTCCTCCTCTACGGCGCCGTCCTCGTCTTCGACGTCGGTGTCGTCCTTGGCGGCCACCTCCTCGACGTCGGCGGGTTCGACGGCTTCATCGGGTTCGCCCTCCGACGGCTCCGCGGTTTTATCCTGGTCAGGCATGGCCCGATCGTTGCACCCGAAACAAGGTGGAAGGATGGCGGGGTGACAGTAGAGGCCATCCGCTCGGGCATCGACCTGAGCTACGTCGACCCATCCGCCCGCCCCCAGGACGACCTTTTCGGTCATGTGAACGGCCGCTGGCTGGCCGAGTACGACATCCCGGCCGACCGCGCCACCGACGGCGCCTTCCGCACCCTGTTCGACCGGGCCGAGGAGCAGGTGCGCGATCTGATCACTCAGGCCAGCGCGGCCAACGCGGCAGCCGGCACCGACGAGCAGCGCATCGGCGACCTCTACGCCAGCTTCCTGGACGAGGACACCGTCGAGCACCGCGGCCTGCAACCGTTGCACGACGAACTGGCCGTCATCGACGGCGCGGCCAACCGCACCGCACTGGCGGCGATCATCGGTGCGCTGCAGCGCACCGGGGTGGGCGGCGGCGTCGGGCTCTACGTCGACACCGACTCCAAGGATTCGAGCCGCTACCTGGTGCACGTCAGCCAGTCCGGGATCGGGCTGCCCGACGAGTCGTACTTCCGCGACGAGCAGCATGCCGCTGTGCTGGCGGCCTATCCGGGACACATCGCGCGAATGTTCGCCCTGGTGTTCGGCGGCAGCCCGGACGACCACGCCGACACGGCGGCCCGCATCGTGGCCCTGGAAACCAAACTGGCCGCGGCGCACTGGGATGTGGTGAAGCGGCGTGACGCCGAGCTCACCTACAATCTGCGCACGTTCGCCGATCTGCAGACCGAAGGCGCTGGTTTCGACTGGGCCGGCTGGGTGGCCGGACTGGGAACGACGCCGGAAGCTG
Source organism: Mycobacterium kiyosense (assembly GCA_021654635.1). NCBI lineage: Bacteria > Bacillati > Actinomycetota > Actinomycetes > Mycobacteriales > Mycobacteriaceae > Mycobacterium > Mycobacterium kiyosense. The sequence continues at coordinate 452,764 of AP025179.1, read as the reverse complement.
TCGCCGAAGTGGTTGTGCGCCAACCTGATTACTTCACCGCCTTCGCCGCGCTTTGGGACAGTGAGGACTTCGAGGTTTGGAAGGCCTGGGCGCGCTGGCGGTTGATTCGGGCGCGGTCGCCGTGGCTGACCAAAGAGATGGTCGACGCGGACTTCGACTTCTACGGTCGGCGGCTGACCGGCACCGAGCAGATCCGGGACCGCTGGAAGCGGGCCGTCGCGCTGGTCGAGACGCTGATGGGCGACGCCGTCGGAAAGCTCTACGTTGCAAAGCATTTCCCGCCGGACGCCAAGGCGCGCATCGACAAGCTGGTGGAGAACCTGCAGGAGGCGTACCGGATCAGCATCAGCGACCTGGACTGGATGACCCCGCAGACCCGGGAGCGCGCGCTGACCAAGCTGGCCAAGTTCACCGCGAAGGTGGGCTACCCGGTGTCCTGGCGCGACTACTCCGCGCTGGTCATCGATCGCGACGACCTGTACGGCAACTTCCAGCGCGGTTACGCCGTCAACCACGACCGCGAGTTGGCCAAGCTCGGTGGGCCGGTGGACCGCGACGAGTGGTTCATGACGCCGCAGACCGTCAACGCCTACTACAACCCGGGCATGAACGAAATCGTTTTCCCCGCAGCGATTCTGCAGCCGCCGTTCTTCGACGCCGACGCCGACGACGCCGCCAACTACGGGGGGATCGGTGCGGTGATCGGGCATGAGATCGGGCACGGCTTCGACGACCAGGGCGCCAAGTACGACGGCGACGGCAACCTGGTGGACTGGTGGACCGACGACGACCGCACGGAGTTCGGTGCGCGGACCAAGGCGCTGATCGAGCAGTACGAGGGGTATACGCCGCGCGAGCTCGACGGCGGCCATCATGTGAACGGCGCGTTCACCGTCGGCGAGAACATCGGCGACCTGGGTGGGCTGTCGATCGCGCTGCTGGCTTACCAGTTGTCGCTGAACGGCGAGCCCGCACCGGTGATCGACGGCCTGACCGGCGTGCAGCGGGTGTTCTTCGGCTGGGCGCAGGTGTGGCGGACCAAATCCCGTGAGGCCGAAGCGATTCGGCGGCTGGCGGTGGATCCGCACTCGCCGCCGGAGTTTCGCTGCAACGGGGTGATCCGCAACGTCGACGCGTTCTACGAGGCGTTCGGGGTGTCCGAGGATGACGCGCTGTTCCTGGAACCGCAACGGCGGGTCCGCATCTGGAACTAGGAGTCCTTGCTGCCGCCGCACCTTCGGCGGCGGCCCGCTCCGACCCTCGTTTCGGGCGTGAAACCTGGGCGTCGGGCGTGAAACCTGGGCGCTCGGCGTGAAGCCAGGGCGGGAATCCGTCCGGAATACCGCCCTACGCTCACATTGAAAGCCGTTGATTCACAACCAAAGCCCACGCTTCACACCCCAAGCACAAGGCTTCACACCGCACGGCATGAAGCCGACCCCAGCCCGGCCGCCTCGGCCGGCGAGCGTGCGGGAGGCTGCCCTCGACGACGACGAATCGCGCGCAATGAACCCGAACAGGCCGAGCCGGCTACAGCTCCCAGTCGTTGGACCCGTCGTTCTTGGGCACACCGACGGAGTTCTTCACGATGATGGGGTCACCGCTGCCGAAGTTGTCGAAGAACCACTTGGCGTTGGAAGGGCTCAGGTTGATGCAGCCGTGGCTGACGTCGCGCTTGCCCTGATCGCCCACCGACCACGGCGCACTGTGCACGAAATTGCCGCTGTTGTCGAAGCGGACGGCGTCCGACACGGTCACCTTGTAGCCGTTGGCCGAGTTCACCGGAACCCCATAGGTCGAGGAATCCATCACCACCGTCGGCATCTTCTCGAGCACGTAGTAGGTGCCGTTGGCGGTCTGGTGGCCGCCCGAGGCCATGCCCATCGACATCGGGAACGTCTGCACGACGGTCCCGTTGCGGGTGATCGTCATCTGGTGGGTGGCGTCGTCGGCGGTGGCGATCAGCGAGTCTCCGGTGCGGAAGCTCGACTTGGTGCCGGCCGCGTCGATGTTCACCGCGGTGTTGGGCGGCCAGAACGCCAGCGGGCGCCAGCGCACCTGCGACGGGGTCAGCCAGTAGAACTTGCCCGGCACCGGCGGGATCGACGAAATGTGGATGGCGCGCTCGGCCATCGCCTGGTCGGCGATTGGCACCTGGAAGTTGATGATGATCGGCTTACCCACGCCCACCATCGCACCGTTCACCGGGTTGAAGGTCGGCGGCCGGAAGGGCGGCTCACCCACGAACGGGGTGTTGTCCTGTCCGGGCGGCGCGGGCCCGTCGGCCACCGGAGCCGCAACCGGCGCCCCCGGAAGGCCCGGGACACCGGGCACGCCGGGGGGCGGAGCGAACGGGTCGGGCAGCGGCGGCAGCGCGAACGGTTCGGGCGCGGGAGGATCGGCGGGAGCGACGACAGGGCCGGGGTCGCCGGGTGCGTCATCCGGGTCGGCGACGGCCGGGCCGGCACCGAACACCAGCAGGGCGACCCCGCATGCGTTGAGAGCGGCCACCAATATGGCCAAGAGACTTCTCCTCGAAAAGCCCCTCATCCAGCGCGACATATTTCTTTCCCTCCGGTTTCAGACTCCGCCCAGTGTGGCACAACGAAATTGCCGAATAGCCATTCGAAGAGCCCGGCGTGACGGTCCCGAGTCCCGGTTCAGGGTGCTGAGCTGCGGCGTTAGCCGTCCTGTGAAGTTGCCTCCGCGGAGTCTTCGGCAGGGGGTTCGATCACCCGCCGAATCACGGTCATCGCCAGCAACGCGATTCCCATCAACCCCGCCGACGCGGTGAGCATCATCGCCACGCTGCGCTCGTACAGCAGGCCGCCCGCCAGCGAACCGGCCATGATGCCCACCTGGAAGGCCGTCACGTACAGGCCGGAGGCGCCGTCGGGGTCGTCGGCGCCGGCGCGCATGGCCGCGGCCTGCAGCATCGGCGACACCGCGGTGGCCGTCGCACCCCACAACACGATCGCCGCCACCCCGAGCATCAGCACCGTCAGCGCCGAGCCGCGCCACCCGTACGCCAGCACGCTGAGCAGGGCACAGGCCGTCGTCAGCCCCGCCATGCAGAAGATGATGGCGCCCTTGGGGCGGCGGTCCAGCGGCCGTGCCACCATCCCCACCGCCAGCACCCCGGCGATGCCGTACGCGGCCAGCACCCACGCCACGTTGGGTCCGCGCACGCCGACCACCTGCTTGATGACCTCCACGATGTAGGTGTAGGACACGAAATGCCCGGTGACGCCGACCATGGTGATCAGGCTGACGATGATCAGCCCCCGATTGCGGTGGTGCGTCGACCGCGGGCCCACGTATTCCAGCTGGTCGTCGGTCAGCATCATCTCGGGCAGCACCAGCCGGACCGCCACGGTGACGACGGCGGCCGCGACGGTGATGCAGACGGCGGCCAGCCGCCACCCCCACATCAGGCTCAGGGCTGCGGTGAGCGGGCTGCCGATCACCAGGGCCAGGCTCGTCCCGATGTAGATCGACATGGTGGCGCGTCCGGCGTGGCTGGCCGGCACCAGGCGGGTGGCGATCGGGGCGATCACCGACCACAGCAGGCCGTGGGTGATCGCGCACAGCACCCGGCCGGCGGCCAGCACCGCGAAATTGGGCGCCAGCGCCGAGACGAGTTGCGAGACGGTCAGGCAGACCAGGCTCAGCAGCAATGCCCGCCGCCGCGGCCAGTGCGCGGTCCAGCGCACCAGCGGAACCGTGGTCAGGGCGGCGACGAACGCGTACCACGACAGCAACGTCCCCACCCACACCACGGTGACGTGCAGGTTCTTGGCCATCGCCGACAGCGCGCCGACCGGGAGCAACTCGGCGGTGACGTAGATGAAAGCGGCCGCCGCCAGCACCGTCAGCTGCACCGCGATCCGTGGCGTCCACGTTCGTGCGGCGGCGGTTCCGGGTTCGGCAGTCATGGCAGTCATAAGTGTGGGGCACGCAATCGGCCTGGTGCTGCGGTAGCTCGAGGGCACGAATTCGCTGCCCTCACGGTACGCAACCAGGTAGCGGCATCAGCCGACATTGCGGTTCAACACGCCCGCACAGATCAGGAACGAACGAGTCTCGCAATGGCCGCGGAGGCTTCGGCGAGCTTGCCGTCGGCGTCCGGTCCGCCTTCGGCCACGGCACGGGTGACGCAGTGGGTCAGGTGCTCGTCGAGCAGGTTCAACGCCACCGACCGCAGGGCGCTGTTGACGGCGCTGATCTGGGTGAGGACGTCGATGCAGTACTTGTCCTCGTCGATCATCCGCGCGATGCCACGCACCTGGCCTTCGATACGCCGCAGTCGCTTGGCGTAGTTGTCCTTCTCCTGCGCGTATCCATGTGGCGCTGTCATCCGGCCATTTTATACCCCGTCGGGGTATCACTTACGGCACGAAAACGATTTTGGCACCGATCACGGTGCACCGCATACTTGCACAATGCCCTCAACCGCTGATCAAGCCGACATCAAACCCCGCAGTCGCGACGTCACCGACGGTCTGGAGAAGGCCGCCGCTCGTGGCATGCTGCGCGCCGTAGGCATGGTCGACGAAGACTTCGCCAAGCCGCAGATCGGGGTGGCGTCGTCGTGGAACGAGATCACGCCGTGCAACCTGTCGCTGGACCGGCTGGCCCAGGCGGTCAAGGAGGGTGTGTTCCAGGCCGGCGGCTACCCGCTGGAGTTCGGCACGATCTCGGTCTCCGACGGCATCTCGATGGGTCACGAGGGCATGCACTTCTCGCTGGTCTCGCGCGAGGTGATCGCCGACAGCGTCGAGACGGTGATGCAGGCCGAGCGCCTGGACGGTTCAGTGCTGCTGGCCGGCTGCGACAAGTCGCTGCCCGGCATGCTGATGGCGGCCGCCCGGCTGGATCTGGCGTCGGTGTTCCTCTACGCGGGCTCGATCCTGCCGGGGGTGGCCAAACTGTCCGACGGCAGCGAGCGCGAGGTCACCATCATCGACGCTTTCGAGGCGGTCGGCGCCTGCGCGCGCGGTTTGATGAGCCGCGCCGACGTCGACGCCATCGAACGCGCCATCTGCCCCGGTGAGGGCGCCTGCGGCGGCATGTACACCGCCAACACGATGGCCAGCGCGGCCGAGGCGCTGGGTATGTCGCTGCCGGGCAGCGCGGCGCCGCCGGCGACCGACCGACGTCGGGACGGGTTCGCCCGGCGTAGCGGGCAGGCCGTCGTCGAACTGCTGCGCCGCGGCATCACCGCCCGCGACGTCATGACCAAGGAGGCGTTCGAGAACGCGATCGCGGTGGTGATGGCGTTCGGCGGCTCCACCAACGCGGTGCTGCACCTACTGGCCATTGCGCATGAGGCCGAAGTCGAGCTGTCGCTGGCGGACTTCAGCCGGATCGGGTCGAAGGTGCCGCACCTGGCCGACGTCAAACCGTTCGGCCGGCACGTGATGTCGCATGTCGATCACATCGGCGGGGTGCCGGTCATGATGAAGGCGCTGCTGGACGCGGGCCTGCTGCACGGCGACTGCCTGACGGTGACCGGCAGGACGGTCGCGGAGAATCTGGCCGACATCGCCCCACCCGACCCGGACGGCAAGGTGCTGCGCGCGCTGAGCAATCCGATCCACCCCACCGGCGGCATCACCATCCTGCACGGATCGCTGGCACCGGAGGGCGCGGTGGTCAAGTCGGCCGGCTTCGACTCCGATGTGTTCGAAGGCACCGCAAGGGTTTTCGACGGCGAGCGGGCCGCGCTGGACGCGCTCGAGGACGGCACCATCACCAAGGGTGACGCGGTGGTGATCCGTTACGAAGGCCCCAAGGGCGGGCCAGGGATGCGCGAGATGCTCGCCATCACCGGCGCGATCAAGGGCGCCGGGCTGGGCAAGGACGTGCTGTTGCTGACCGACGGGCGGTTCTCCGGCGGGACGACCGGTTTGTGCGTCGGGCACATCGCCCCCGAGGCCGTCGACGCGGGGCCGGTCGCATTCCTTCGCGACGGCGACCGGATCCGGCTCGACGTGGCCAACCAGACGCTGGACGTGCTGGCCGATCCCGACGAATTCGCCGCACGCCAAACAGGTTTCACTCCGCCGCCGCCGCGTTACAAAACCGGTGTGCTCGCCAAGTACGTCAAGCTGGTCGGCTCGGCGGCGGGTGGCGCTGTCTGCGGCTGAGCTTCCTCAGCGCACCAACGCCACCGCGAACCCGTCCCAGCCCTTGCTGCCGACGGTCTGCAGCGCCGCGGCGTCCAACCGTGGATGCTCGCCCATCGCCTGCAGCGTCCCGCGGGTCGCGGCGACGCGGGCGTCGTCGGATTCGGTCAGCACGTGCCCGCCCCGAATGACGTTGTCCACCACGATCACCGTGCCGGGGCGCCCGAGCTTGATCGCCCACTCCAGGTAGGTGGCGTTGTTTTCTTTGTCAGCGTCGATGAACACCAGATCGAACGGGCCGTCGGTGATCGTCGGCAAGGTGTCCAGCGCGGCGCCCGCCACCACCCGTACCCGGTCACCCAGCCCGGCCCGCTCGATGTTGGCGCGGGCGACCTCGGCGCGGTGTGAGTCGTATTCCAGCGTCACCACGCGCCCCTCGGGCCCGGCGCCGCGCGCCAGCCAGATGGTGCTGTACCCGCCCAGCGTGCCGAGTTCGAGAATGCGGTGCGCTCCCATGGCCGAGGCCAGCAGACACAGAAATTTGCCCTGCTGCGCCGACACCGCGATGTGCGGCAGTCCGGCGGCGTCACTGGCCTCGACCGCCGCGGCCAGCACGGGGTCCAGACCGATCAGCGTGGTGTCCAGGAACGCGTCGACGGCTTGTGGGGTCGCTTCTTCAGGCATAAGTCAACGCTAACCAAATCGCCGATCTTGACAATTTAGCGACGCAAGACGACGGCGAAATTCCGCCTGACATCTTGGGGCCGGATCGGCCGGATCCCCGCTCATCCGCCTCGATTGCTTTACCGGGTACCCCTATGGGGTATATGCTGCGGAGGCGGAGGTTACCACTCCGATTTGTGTCCCGAAGATGAGGTGAAATGCAATGACAACTCACGAAGCTGGAACCGAGCTGACCTGCGGCCACGAGGGCTGCGGCTGTCGCGTCCGGGTCGAGGTCCCCTGCCACTGCTCCGGTGCCACCGAGCCGTACCGCTGCACCTGCGGCGAAGCGCTGGTCCCCGTCAAGTAATCCCAACTTGCCGGGCGTGCGTTCGGCCGTGCCCCTCAGTGCCCGAACGCACGCCCGGTCAACTCGACCTCGGCGGAGAGTTTCAGGTCCACCGCCGACGCGCCGACGGCCACCGCGTGCCGGCCCGGCGCGATCCGCCAACTTCCCTGGCGGTAGCGGGCCAGCAATCGCGGATCGGATTCGATGCTCACCCGGCGCGATTGACCGGGTTCGAGTTCCACTCTGGCGAATCCCAGCAGCCGCAGACACTTTTCCTCCGGCGTGCCGGTCAGGTACAGCTGCGGCACGTCGGCTCCGGCGCACCGCCCGGTGTTGACCACGGTGACCGCGGCGGTCACCGTGTCGCCGCCGGCGACGTCCAGCTCGCGATACTCGAAACTTGTGTAGGACAGGCCATGGCCGAACGCGAACAGCGGAGCCTGCCCGGTACGCGCGAACCAGCGGTAGCCGACGTCGGCGCCCTCGGAATAGTCGATCGTCGTCGGCGCACCGGGCGGGGCATCGGGCAAACGCGGCCGCGGCGTCTGGTCCAGGTCGGCCGGAAAGGTGATCGGCAGCCGACCCGACGGATTCACTTGCCCGGCAAGTACTTCCGCGATGGCCTGACCGCCCTGCTGCCCCGGATACCACGCTTGGACGACGGCGCTTACCGCTTCCCGCCAGGGCATCGCGACCGGGTTGCCCGTCTGTAGCACCACTACCGTGTTCGGGTTGGCGCCGGCCACCGCGGCGATCAGCGCGTCCTGCCCCCACGGCAGCGACAGGTCGGCGCCGTCGAAGCCCTCCCCTTCGGCGCGCACCGCGAACACGATCGCGATGTCGGCCCGGCGCGCCACCGGTACCGCCTCGGCCGGGCTGATGCCGGGGTCGAATTCGATCTGCGCCTGTGGCAGCACTTTGCGCAATGCGTCGAGCGGGCTCGACGGCGTCAGGTACAGGTTCCGCATCCCGGCCTCCAGCCCCGCCCCACCGATCGGGATCACCTCGGCATAGCCACCCGGCGGCAGCACGGTGCTGGACCCGTACCCGGCCGGCACACCACGATGCGCATACCCGCCGATGACGGCGATCCGGGCGTCCGCTCGCAGCGGCAGCACACCCTGGTTCTGCAGCAACACGATGCCCTGCCTGGCGATATCGGCGGCAATGTCGCTGTGCATGTTGGTATTTGGCTCAGGTACGTCGACCCACCGGTCGATCCCGACGGCGAACATCGAGCGCAGGATCCGCCGCACCATGTCCGCCAGCCGGTCTCTGCTCAGCCGGCCGTCGGCGTACGCGGCGCGCAGCGGGGCGCCGAATGTCTCGGCCTGCCAGAGCAAGGCGTCGATCTGGGCGCCGCACTCCTGGTCGAGGCCGGCCAGCGCGCACTCCCAACTCGGCGTGCCACCCCAGTCCGACATCACCCAGCCGCGATACCCCCAGGCGGTTTTCAGCACCTCGTCGAGCAGCACACTGCTGGCCGCGCAGTAGGCACCGTTGACTTTGTTGTAGGCGGCCATCACCGCGCCGGGCCGGCCCCGCTCGATCGCAATCTGGAAAGCCAGCAGATCCGATTCGCGGTGTGCGTCGGGGTCGATCACCGCGTCCAGCCAGTGCCGGTTGGTCTCGTTGCAGTTCAGCGAGAAGTGCTTGACCGTCGAGATGACGCCGTGCTGCTGGATACCGAGGACCTGCTCGGCGGCCAGCACACCACTCAAAAGCGGGTCCTCGGAAAGGTATTCGAAGTTACGGCCGCAGCGCGGGTCCCGGGCCAGGTTCATCGAACCGGCCAGCTGGACGTTGAATCCGCGGCTGCGCGCCTCGGCGCCGATCACCGACCCCGCAGCGCGGGCCAGCGCCGGGTTGAAACTGGACGCCAGGGCCAGTCCGGCCGGCAGCGCCGTAGCGGTGTCGCCCGGGCGGAAGCCGGGGTTGGTCACGCCCAATCCGGCGTCGCTCATCCGCAGCGCCGGCACCCCGAGCCGCTCGACCCCGGGCACGTAGCCGGCGCTCATCGGGACGCCGGGGGGGATGCGCTCGTCGTGCAGCGGCCACATGTCGCCGGCCCCCATCACCCCGACCAGCATCGCGAAGCGTTCGTCGTCGGTCAGCTGCGCTTCGACCTCGCCGGCCCGCAGGTCGGGATCTGCCGATTCGCTCACCGCACCCCCTCTTTGGCGTAAACCACCCGCAGCACGTGACCGGCTTCGGGCCCCATCACCGACTCTGCCAACTCGCACATCGTCGCCACGAACGCCGGACCGTGCGGCGGCGGCTCCTGGCACAGGTGGTGCGCAATCTCGTGCAGCACCACCAACTCCCGCATCGCCCAGTCGGCGGTAGCCCGGTCCGGTACGGCGATTACGCCGGTGCCGTCCCGGTTTTCGTAGTGCGCGGCGGTAGCCGCACGGCGTGCCCGGACCCGCAGCGGCGACACGGCGGGCCACCGTTCGCGCACCGCGGGGAACGCCAGCACGCCGTCGACGTAGCGTTGCACCGACTCCACCGACGCGAATCGCCCCTCGGGGGGCAGCGTCAACTGCGTGCCGAAGAACTCCAGACTGGGTGAGCCGTGCTCGGCGGCCCGATCGAAGATCGTCCGGACAAACCCTTCGGCCGCATATACTTTGGCGCGCTGGGCATCCCGCGGCACACCCGCACGCGCCGGCGAACTCAACTGCCCAGCGCGGTCCGCGCCCCGGGTAACTCGGGACTGTTGCCCAGCCGCGCCCGCCGACCGGCCCGGTCGCCCGCTCGCCGGGCCGCCGACGAATATCCGGCACTGGCCCGGTTGGCCTGCCAGCTACCGCGGGCCTTGGACGTGCTGCGGTAGAAGTCGCGCAACTCGAGTTCCTTGTCCCGCAAGGCAATTGCGGTTCCCGGCGCACGGGCCCGGTCCTTACTGACTTCCTGGCGAGCCTGCTCGCGGGCCTCCGCGAGCCGCTGCCCAACCCGTGCGCCGAAGGCCAGCTGGAAGTTGAGCCGGGCGGTGATGGTCGGCGTGGGCCGGTGCGCGCCGGTGGCCAGGTAGGCGTCGGAGGCCCGGACCATCTGCACCACCAGGCTGGCGTAGAGGGCATGCGTGGCGTCGATGTCCTCGCCGAACCCGTAGGCGTACAGGAACGTCGAGTTCGACGCGATGTCGCAGCGCACGTCGTTCGCCGCGGCGATGAGCACGAAAAGCTGTACGTAGGTGCGTAATCCGCGGGTGCCCGCGTTGCCGATGGTGATGATGCGCTGGGTGGGAGCCTGCGCGGCGGATCGGTTGGAGGAATGCGAACGCGCCACCGCCAGGTCGATGGACGCGGCCGTCGCCAACCGCTGTGCGGCACTGAGGAACGCGTCGGCTTCGTGGGTGTTGTCGGTACCCTCCGCCTGGCGCAGCAGGGCCGCGATACGGGACAGCATCTTGTCGTCGGTCATGACGCCAAGCTAGTCACGGGGTCCGACAATCCGGTCATATGCGCAGGTTGATCCATGAGATCACGTCGCGCAGCACCTGGTCCTGCTCGGGTTCGTTGAATACCTCGTGATAAAGCCCGGGATACTCCTTGAGCTCGACGTCGGCCGAACCCACGCACTCGGCCAGGCGGCGGCTGCCGGCGATCGGGATCAGCCGGTCGTCGGTGCCATGCACCACCAGCAGCGGAGCCGTCATCGCCGGCGCCCGCTGCGGCATCGTCTCGCCAACCTGCAGCAACGCCCGGCCGATCCCGAACGGCACCCGGCCGTGGTACACCAGCGGGTCGCTCTGGTAGGCCGCCACCACCGCGGGGTCGCGGGAGATGCCGCTGACGTCGAGTTCCTGCACCGGCAGCCCGGGCACCAGGGCGCCCAGCGCCTTGGCCACGAACGCGACCACCGGGTTCACCACGTCCTGGGCCGCCACCGCGGGCCCCGACAGCACCATCAAATCGTAGTTGTCCGGCCGTTCCACGCCGTAGGCGAACACGATCCCGCCGCCCATGCTGTGCCCGAGGACAATGCGTTTCAGGCCGGGATGCTCGCGGGTGGCGATGCCGACCAGGGTGTCGAAGTCGGCGGTGAATTCGGTGATGTCGCGCACCACCACCCGCTTGCCGCCCGAGCGGCCGTGGCCCCGGTGATCCAGCGCGTAGGTGACCAGCCCGGCCTCACCGAACCGCTGGGCCACATGGTCGTAGCGGCGGGCGTGCTCGCCGAGGCCGTGCGCCAGCACCACCACCGCACGCGGCGCGACGTCCGGTGTCCACACGTCGTAGACGATGCGCGCGCCACCGAGACCGTCGAATGTTCTCTCCGTGCGGGTGGTAGTCATCGAGTGCAGCTTACGGGCTCGCCGGTAACGCCACTCGGCGTGTGTCGGCGGCTCTGCGTAACCTCAGACGAGTGAGTGTCGTCACTGAAAACATGCGGAACGAGCGGCTCGGCAAGCCGGGCGGCGACTTCGCCACCCACGCCGAGCCGTACCGGCGCGAACTGCTCGCGCACTGCTACCGGATGACCGGTTCGCTGCACGACGCCGAGGACCTGGTGCAGGAGACGCTGCTGCGGGCCTGGAAGTCCTACGACCGGTTCGAGGGCAAGTCCTCGGTGCGCACCTGGCTGCACCGGATCGCCACCAACACCTGTCTGACCGCGCTGGAAGGTCGGCAACGCCGGCCGCTGCCGACGGGACTGGGCACCGACAGCGCGGACCCGACGGCCGAGCTGGTCGAGCGCGCCGAGGTGCCCTGGCTGGAGCCCCTGCCCGGCAAATCGGACGACCCATCCGACCCCTCGGACATCGTCGGCTCCCGGGAGTCGGTGCGGTTGGCGTTCGTCGCCGCGTTACAGCACCTCTCGCCGCGGCAGCGCGCGGTGTTGCTGCTGCGCGACGTGCTGCAGTGGAAGGCGGCCGAGGTCGCCGAGGCGATCGGCACCACCACCGCCGCGGTGAACAGCCTGCTGCAACGCGCCCGCTCCCAGCTGGAAACGGTCGGGCCCAGCAGCGACGACCGGTTGTCCGCACCCGACTCGGCCGAGGCGCAGGACATGCTGGCCCGCTACATCGCCGCGTTCGAGGCCTACGACATCGACCGGCTGGTGGAGCTGTTCACCGCCGAGGCGATCTGGGAGATGCCGCCCTACACCGGCTGGTATCGCGGGGCGCGGGACATCATCACCCTGATCCACCAGCAGTGCCCCGCCGAGCTGCCCGGCGACATGCGGATGATCCCGCTGGTCGCCAACGGCCAACCGGCCGCTGCCATGTACATGCGGATGGGCGACCGGCACGTGCCGTTCCAGCTGCACGTGCTCGACGTCCGGCCCGCCGGGGTATCGCACGTGGTGGCGTTTCTCGACGGTTCGCTGTTCGCCAAATTCGGACTACCGGAGTCGTTGTGACGACTTCACCCACCGCGGTACCGGTGCCGGGAAAACCACTGCTTCTGTTGGGCGCCTTCGACATCGGCGACGTCGGCTATGTCGCGAACGAGTTCTTCATGTCGGCAACGGCCTCGTCCTACCGCCCCCAGGGCGACCTGGGACCCGACGGGCGTTGGCATGTAAACCCATCGGCGACAGGCGAATACACTACCCGGGTGGTGGTGCTGACCCCCACCGACCAGACGAGGTTCAACGGCACCGCACTGGTCGAATGGCTCAATGTCAGCGGCGGCATCGACGCCCCGGCGGTATGGATGATGGCGCACCGGGAGGTGCTGCGCGCCGGCTACGCCTACGTCATGGTTTCGGTGCAGAAGGTCGGTGTCGACGGTGGCATGAGCCTGCTCGGCATCGACATGTCCTTGAAGAGTCAGAATCCGAATCGGTATGGCGAGCTGAGTCATCCCGGCGACGCGTTTGCCTACGACATCTTCTCCCAGGCCGGCCAGCTTGTCCGAGACGGCGGCATCCTGGGCGGGCTGAGCGCCGAACATGTTGTGGCCCTGGGTGAATCCCAGTCGGCTATGTTCCTCACCAGCTACATCAACGCCGTCGACCCGCTGGCGCAGGTCTTCGACGGTTTCCTGGTGCATTCCCGGTTCGGGCCGGCCGCCCCGCTGGACGGCGGCTCCATCTTCGAGGTGCTGGAATCCGGCACCGCGCAAGCCGTCAAGTTCAGCCCGGACCTGCGGGTCCCGCTGCTCACGATCATCACCGAGACCGACCTGTTCGGAGCCCAGCTGCTGGGCTACCACGCTGCCCGGCAACCCGACCACGATCTGCTGCGGGTCTGGGAGATCGCCGGCGCCGCACACGCCGACAACTACACCATCCAGGTCGCACCGATCGACTCCGGTTTCGCTCCGATCGAGGACCTGGCCGCCGCCTACGCGCCTACCAGCAACCTGATGGGCCAGCAACTCGACCACCACATCAACTTCGGACCGCAGCACCACTACGTGGTGCAGGCCGCCCTCGCCGCACTGCACAGCTGGGTCCGTGATGGCACGGCACCGCCCACCGGCCCCCCGCTGGAATTGCGCGAAACCGCCAGTCCGGAACCGGTTTTGGATGTCAACGGCATCGCCGTGGGCGGGGTGCGGACCCCCTGGGTCGATGTCCCGGTCGCCCGGACCACCGGCGCAGCCGAGACGGGCGAGACAGGCGAGACAGGCGAGAACATCATGGCCGCCATCTTCGGCTCCGGCGAATACTTCGACGAGGCCACCCTGAGCCGGCTCTACCCCGGCGGCGTCGACGAGTACCTCGGCAGTTTCACCGCCGCACTCGACTCCGCGATCGATGCCGGCTTCATCCTCACCGCCGACCGCGACGAGATCCTGCAGCTCGCCGCCGCGACCTACCCGCGCGGCTAGAACAGCCTGCTGTCCGGCGACGGCCCGGACACCGAACGCACCAGACCCGCGCCGGTGACCAACGGCAGGTCCAGCGCCGACAGCAGACCGGGCCGCGCCGCGCACACCGCGGGAATCGCATTCACCATCCGTGACGCACCGGCCATCCGAGCGCCCAGATCGTGGTCGTGGTCGTCGGCCATCTCGAACTCGCACCGCATACTCGGTGAACCCTCGATCTCGACGCGGTACAGACCGCGCCCGGATGCCGCGCCGTAGCCGAGGTCCTTCGGCTCGATGCTGATGTGGGGCTGCGGCCAGTCCGGTGCGATGTCGTCGCGCATCCGCGTCACGTGGTCGAGTACGAAAGTGGGCTTCTGTCCAACGAATCCGGTCAGCGTCGAGCGCATCGCCGCGATGGTGCCGCCGGCGATGTGGCCGGTAGGCGTGTCGAAGGACTCGGGCGCGGGCACCCGTTCGACGTTCTCCTCCACGCGGTCGATCTTGACGTCGAGCCCGGCCGCCAGCTGGTGAAGCACCGGTCCCCAGCCGAAGGTGAAGATCCCCGGGGTAGCGGCGAACGGCGTGACCTCTGGCGGCTTGCCGAATCCGAGGATCTCATACACCGCCTCGCGGTCCGGATAGGTTGCGTAATTGAACATCTCGGTCACCCGAACCGATTCGATGACCCGCGATACTCCCGAAAGGACCAGCGGCAGCACATCATTGGCGAATCCCGAGTCGATCCCTGTGGTGAGAAACGACACCCCACCGTCCAGCGCCGCCTGCCGCAACGGTTCGGTGAGCGCGTCGAGATCCGGCGCGTCCGGATATACCAACGGCACCACCGAACACGACACCACGTTCTTGCCCGCCCGCAGAATCGACACCATGTCCTGCACAGCTTCCAGCGGCCGCAGGTTGGCCGCCGCCGCATACACCACCACGTCGGCGTCGCCGGCCAGCAGCCCAGCGGGGTCCTGGGTGGCCACCACCCCGACCGGCCCGATCCCGCAGAGCTCGCCCGCGTCGCGGCCGGCCTTGGCGTCGCTGTGCACCACCAGGTCGACCAGTTGCAGTTGCGGATGGTCGATGACTCCGCGCAGTGCGATCACACCCATCGACCCCGGGCCCCACACCCCCACCTTCAGCATCATTATCTCCTAATATTAGGACAGCTATATCTATATTTTGGTCGGATGGTAGGGAGTGATCCGTGAGGGCGTCAACCGCCAAGTCGCCGCCGACGAGCCGCGTCATGACAGTGCTCACCGCGCTGGCCGACGCCCCGGACGGGCGGTCGTCGGCCGAGCTGGCCAAGCTCTGCGGCATCAGCACCTCCACCTGCGCGCTGATCCTGACCGAGCTGGAACGGCGCACCTGGGTGGCCCGCCGCGACGACCGCCGCTACGTTCTGGGCAGCGGCCTGTTCGGCCTGGTGCACGGCCTGCGACGCACCTTCCCGCTGCTGGACCGCGGCCGCGAGGCGCTGCGCTACCTGCACGACACCCTCGGTGCGGGCTGCTCCATGTCCAAGATCGGCGCCCGGCATCTGACCACGGTCGACGCCTACGGTCACGGCACGGACGGCGAGCACGCGGTGGGGCAGCGGTTCCCCATCGACCCGCCGTTCGGGCTGGTCGCGGTGGCCTGGCGCGACGAGGAGTTCGTGAACGCCTGGCTACGCCGAATCACCCCGCGCCCGGCTGGCACCGACGTGGCCCAGCACCGCCGGGTGCTCGCCGACATCCGGGCCCGCGGCTACGGCGCGTGGCGATTCGACGACACCCACCAGCCGCTGCACGATCGGCTGGCCACCGTGCTGGCCTCCCTGGAGCCCACCGCCGCGGTCACCCGTCAGCTCACCACGCTGATGACCATGGTGACCCTGCGGTCGGTGACCGATTCCCTCGAAACAGAGCTTCCTACAACGGAATTCGTCGTGCTTCCGATTTTCGGGCGCGACGGCCAGCCCGAGTACCAGATCGAGATCCACCTGGGCGGCGCGCCCGAATTGTCGCTGCCCGAACTCGAGGATGCATTGCGGCACGCCCAGGGCCTGCTCGCCGCACTACTGTAGAGACCATGCCCGTGGATATCCGGCGAGCGGCCGACCGGGCCGTCACCACGACGGATTGGCTGCAATCGCGGCATTCCTTCTCGTTCGGCGACCACTACGATCCGGACAACACCCACTTCGGCCTGCTGCTGGTGAACAACGACGACATCGTCGCCCCCGGCACGGGGTTCGGCACACATCAGCACCGCGACATGGAGATCCTGACCTGGGTACTGGAAGGCGAACTGACACATCAGGATTCGACCGGCACCCGGGGCGTCATCTATCCCGGTCTGGCGCAACGCATGTCGGCCGGCAGCGGAATCCTGCACTCGGAGACGAATGAGTCCGTCACGCAGCCAGTGCATTTCGTGCAGATGTGGGTCGTTCCCGACGAGGCGCCGGTCACACCGAGCTACCAGCAGGACGAAATCGACAATCAGCTGGGCAACGTCGGCTTGGTCACTGTCGCCTCCGGCATTCCCGGCCACGACGCAGCCCTCCGATTGCACAACCGCGCGGCGGCGCTGCACGTGGCGCGGCTGAGCGAAGGCGACACCGTCACTCTGCCCGATGCTCCCTACCTGCACGTATTCGTCGCACGCGGGCGCGTGAGCCTCGAAGACGGTGGCGAGCTGAGCGAAGGAGACGCGGCCCGGCTCACCGAATCCGGCGCGCGGCGCCTGACCGCCCGCCAGGCCGCCGAAGTACTGGTGTGGGAGATGCACGCGAAGCTGGGTGGCTGACCGACATTAGAGTGAGCTCGACAGACAGGAGCCTCATGTCTTCCACTCAGCCCCGCCACGCCGCCCCCAAACCCGACCGGAATACGAAGTCACTTCGGACGGTGCGGTTCTGGTTGGCACCCATCGTCATCACGGCGGCGTTCCTGGCCGCACTGTCCGCGCTCTACCTGGGCGGTATCCTCAACCCGACCACCAACCTGCGGCATTTCCCGATCGCGGTGGTCAACCAGGACGCCGGCCCCTACGGCAAGATGATCGCCGACGGCCTGGTCTCCGCCCTGGACAAAGACAAGTTCGACGTTCGTGTACTGCCGCAGGCCGAGGCCAAACAACAGCTGGACCGGGCCCAGGTGTACGGGGAGATGGTGATTCCGCCCGGATTCTCGCTCAAGGTGCGCGACCTCGGCGAGAGCGCGTTGACGGCCAACCGCGCGGAGCGGCCGACGATCACCGTGCTGACCAACCCGCGGGCGGGCACGTTGGGTGCGAGCATCGCCGGACAAACCCTGACCCGCGCCGCTGCGACCGCGAATAGCAGGATGGGCGAACGGCTTTCGGCCGATGTGATCGCTCAAAGCCGGTGGCGCGCCGATGGCCGGCGCGGCGGTGCTCGCCTTGAACAGTCCGATCGAGATCAAATCCGACATCTACAATCCGCTACCCAATGGCACCGGAAATGGGTTGTCGGCCTTCTACTATGCCCTGCTGCTGTTGCTGGCCGGCTTCACCGGCAGCGTCGTGGTCAGCACCCTGGTCGACTCGATGCTTGGTTACGTACCAGCAGAATTCGGCCCGGTGTACCGGTTCGCCGAGCAGGTGCGCATCTCGCGGTTCCGCACGCTGCTGATCAAGTGGGGGGATGATGGTGGTGCTGGCGTTGCTGACGTCGGGCATCTACCTGCTCATCGCGGACAAACTCGGCATGCCCGTCACGCTGGGAGGGCAGCTGTGGCTCTACGGCGTGTTCGCCATCACCGCGGTGGGTGTCACGTCGAGCTCGCTGATCGCGGTGTTCGGGTCGATGGGACTTCTGGTCAGCATGCTGATCTTCGTGATCCTCGGCCTCCCGTCGGCGGGTGCGACGGTGCCGCTCGAGGCGGTCCCGCCGCTGTTCCGCTGGCTGGCCGAGTTCGAGCCGATGCACCAGGTGTTCCTGGGCGTGCGCGCGCTGCTCTACCTCGACGGCCACGGCGATGCCGGCCTGTCCCAGGCGCTGTCGATGACGGCGATCGGCTTGGTGATCGGGCTGTTGTTCGGCGGCATCGTCACCCACCTGTACGACCGCAAGGGATTCCACCGGATTCCGGGTGCGATCGCACATGCGATCGCGGCCGAACACCAGGCTGCCCATCAGGCCCGGGAGAAGTCGCGCGACAAGGCCAAAGACACCGAACCCGCACCCCAAGCCGAGCCCGCACCCCAAGCCGAGGCCGAAACCCAAACCGAGGCCGAAACCCAGACCGAGGTCGAGGCCGGGACCGTCACCGCTCCCGAAAGCCCAAGCGAGCAAACGTAATTCCGGCGCGGCCGAACCGTCACGCAGCTGTGACTTAAGTTGACAGTGTGACGGATGTGACTGATTCTGGGTTGGTCGCTTCCCCCCGGGCCGAAAGGGCTTTCCGTGCTGACGCCAGTTGCCGTCGTGCGCAGACTGACGGCGAGTTGCGCCGCCGTGGCGCTCTGCGTCGCGCTGGCCAGCACCACCGGGCAGCCCGTCGCCCGCGCCGCCGACGCCCGCGAACTCCTCGAGCAGGCCATCGCCAACACCAAAGGCACCTACCTGGTCTACAACTTCGGCGGTGGTCACCCGATGCCCGCCGTCGACGGAGCCGGCGGCGCGTACGAGCTGAACAACGGCGGCCACCTGATGATCATCAAGCAGGCCTCCAGCCGGCTGCAGCCACATCTGCTGGTGGACACCCACCAGGGCGACCAGGCCCGCTGCGAGAACAATGCGGGCGCCCGCACCGGCGAGGGACTGTGGCAGGCCAGCGAGGTGTACGCGCCGCTGCAGGCATGGGCCCGGATGGGTCAGCCGACGATCGCGATCAATGCCAACTTCTTCGATGTCCGCGGTCAGAAGGGCGGCTCCTGGCGCGAAACCGGGTGCAGCTCACCGCTGGGCGCCTTCGTGGACAACACCCACGGGCAGGGCCGGGCCAACCAGGCCGTCACCGGCACCGTCGCCTACCCCGGCAAGCAGGGATTGTCCGGCGGCAACGAATCCTGGACGTCGCTGACCACAATGATCCTGCCGGTCGGTGGCGCGCCATACGTGTTGCGCCCCAAGGGAAGAGAAGACTACGACCTCGCCACCCCGGTGATCGCGGACCTGCTCAACAAGAACGCCAAGTTCGTCGCGGTGGCCGGCATCGGTCTGTTGTCACCGGGCAACCTCGGCCAGCTGCACGACGGCGGCCCCAGCGCGGCCCGCACGGCGCTGGCCTACAACAAGCAGAAGGACGAGATGTACATCTTCGAGGGTGGTAGCTACACCCCCGACAACATCCAGGACCTGTTCCGCGGCCTGGGCAGTGACACTGCGATTCTGCTCGACGGGGGCGGCTCCTCGGCGATCGTGCTGCGCCGCGACACCGGCGGCATGTGGGCCGGCGCGGGATCACCCAAGGGCTCCTGCGACACCCGGCAGGTGCTGTGCGACTCCCACGAGCGCGCCCTGCCCAGTTGGCTGGCGTTCAACTGATCGTGGCGAGCGGCCCCAAATGTACGGTCGCAGGCCCGATTTAGCGCGCATATGAGGACGCTCGCGGAAGGGGCTAGCGCACCGGCGCCCGCCCTTGACCGCCACCTCTGCTGATTCGCGTGTGCCAAGAATCAGGCACCGATCACGCCCGCCCGAACCGGAAGATCAACAGGCTGACGCCCACGATCACCGCGGCCAGCCCGAGCACCGGCGCCACCGCGAACCGCGTGATCGTCGCCCCCACCACAGCACCACCGCACATCGTGAACACCACGCTGTAGCGCAGCTTTTCGCGGCTACCGATCCCGCCGGCCAGCCGGCTGTGTCCACCGAGGCCCACGATCGTCGACGTCAGCACCGTCGTGGTGAGCTCCTGGATGCCGAACTGACGAGCGGTGGAATGCTGCAGACCGAAGGCGATCGCCAGCCCACCGATCAGGTACAGCTTGGTGTTGTCGTGATAGCCGAACACGCCGGTACCGGCCAGCACGGACAGCGCCGCGAGCAGCACCGACTCGGCGCCCAGCGCCGCCGTGAGCCAGGGTCGGGTCCGGTCGCCGAAATGACGCATCAGCCGGCCCCCCACGATGGTGCCGGCGACGAAGGTGACGAACGCGATCAGTGCCGCGGTCAGGTCCACATTCGAATTCGGGGCGAACCAGAAGCCCAGGAAGATCACGTTGCCGGTCATGTTCGCCACGAACACATGGCCCAGCACCAACACGCTAACGGCGTCGGCCAATCCGGTGACGAACGTCAGCAACAGCAGTGCCGTGACGGTCAGCCGCTCGGATACCGGGGACGCAGCCACCATCGCCGGAGCCCTGTCGCCGCTGCAGCTGGGGCGTCACGTCCAGCGAGGTGACGGTGTTCATGCTCGTCACCAACCATTTGTCGTGCTCGCGCTTCATCTGCAGCCGCAGCGACTTGTACTGCATTGTCGGGATGTTCTTCTTCAACGGCGTCGTGGTGGTGGTGTTGGCGTAGACGATCACCACCGCGTTCGGCAACTGCAGCGATTCGACGGCGATGCCCGACACCACCGTGGAGGTGGTGATCTTGGTCTGCTTGGTGGGCGCCACGATGGGCTCGACGAAAGCCCGGTATCGGGCGCCGAAATCGCCGCCGAGGTAACGGCCGGCACGGTCGGACAGCTTGTCGACGTCCTCGGGTGTGTAGCTGAACAACGCGGTGACCGCGTCCTTGGCGGCGCGGGCCACGTTCTCCTTGATCTCGACGGTGGCCGTCGCGGACAGGTACGGCTGCACCATGGCCCCGGCGAACGCGGCCGAGCCCACGAACAGGGTTGCGACCAGACCGACGACCACCGCGGCTGCCCGCCGGCCGAACTTCTTCTTGGGCGTCTTGGGCTTCTTGGGTTTGTCTTTCTTCAGGCTGGCCTTCTTGACGCCGGTCTTGGCAGCCCTGCCGGAGCGGCCGCGCCGCTTGCTCTTCTTCGCAGTGTCGGTGGCCGGCGCCGCGACCGGTTGCTCGGCGTCACCGGAGTCCGGGTCCGAATCCGGCTCCTCCGCAACAACTTCGGTGTCGGATACCGCTGCCGTCCCGCCGTCGACATCGCCCGGGGTCGCCTCGTCCCCGGTCTGGTCGGTCAGATCACCTGCCACAGGTTGCTGATCTTCCACTGATTTCCTTCCTGCGTCGCCGTTGCCGACCAGCGGTCGACGTTCTCGAAGACCTGCTTGCCGTCAGGCGATTTGGAGGTGACGGAGGTGGCCACCAGGACGGTGACGCTGCCGTCGTCGTTCCACCGTTCCACACCGGCCTCTAGAACGGTCCCGGTGGAGCGCTCCGAACGAGCGACCTGCAGCAGGATTTCGTTGGCCTTGGCCTCATACTCCTTGTGGAAATCTCCGGTCGCCTGGCCCAGTACCCGGTCGATGTAATCGTTGGCGTGAAACGGATCCAGGGATGTGAAGCCGGTCATGAACCATTTCACGTAATTGACCGCTGCCGTCTCCCGCTCCGCGGTGTGGTCGCGGTCTTGATGGTCGACGAGCAGCAGGGTGGACACCACGATCGCCGCGACCATCAGCAGACCCGTGAAGGCGGCGACGACAGGCAGTTCCCAGCGCCGACGGGGCACCTGTTGCGGCGTCAGCAGCGCCGGCTCGCCGGGCGCGTACTTGCGGCGCGGACTCACTTGGCACCTGGCTGCAGCTTGGAGGTCACCGGGGTCAGTTCGTCGACACGCCAATGGTTTTGGTGGTCTTTGACGAATTTCACCCGGACGGTGGCGGTGATGTACCGCACGTCGGGCCCGGTGCCGCGGCGGCCCTGCATGAACAGCAGCATCGTTGCCCGGTCGGTCGTGGCCGACAGAATCGAATTGGCGGTGACCCAGTATTCGTTGACGACAGGGTTGCGCTTCTGGACCTTCTGTTGCTCTTCGGCCAACTGCGGACGGTACTTGTCGGTGGTCAACGCCAGTGCGCGGGCGAAGTCGTCGTGCAGTGTGGCGGGGTCGTAGGTCAGCATCTGCGCGACGATCGTCGGTCCCTGACTCGATATCTCGGCGCGGGTGCGGTCGACGGCCTGCGCCGGCGAGTAGCTCATCTGGTAGGCCACGCCCGCCGCGTCCAGGCAGATGGAAGCCGCGACCAGCAGGGCAACGGCCGTCCATTGCCGCACCTTCTCGGGCTGCTCGTGCGGCACCACGCGCAGCACCTCGGTGCCGGTCACCATGTCGGCGAACGTACGGCGTCCCGAATCCCAAAGCGGCCAAAGCCAACCCACCAACACCGCTGCGGTGTCCAGCAGGTGCGCCAACTCGCGCAGCAACAGCCGCCACGGGCTGAGTTCCCCGCCGTCGCGCCGTACCACGGCGACGCCGAACAGGGCGCGGCCCAGGCTCCACCCGGTAATCGACGGCAGCAGCAACCGGTTGACCAACACCGCCAGCACCACCACGCCCAGCACCGACATGCATACCCACCACCACGCGCTCCATACCGGGAGCGTGAAAGAGGCCAGCGCCAGAGCTGTCACCGCAGCAACCCCGGGCAGCACGTCGACAACCAATGCGGCGGCACGCAAACGCCATGGCGCCAAGGCCTTCTCGGGCAAATCCTGGGCGATCTGTGGGGTCATGTCCGTGGTCTCGCTGGCTTCGACCACCACCGTCACTGCTTCACCTGTTCGAGCTTGGAGATCTTGTAGGTGCCCTCGGTCGGCGTCATCGTCGCGCGCAGCCGATACCCGGACTCCTGATTCTGCGTCTGATCATTGGACACCGTAACCCGCAGCGCGACAAGCACTTTCACGGATCCGTCGCTGTTGTTGCCCTCGACGGCGGCGCGCAGCTGCGATACCTGCAGGTGCACGTTGGCGGCCTGGTACGCCTGCACCAGCATGCTGCTGTAGAGCAGGGCCTGGGTGCGGTACTGGTCGGTGCCGCAGTCGATGATCTTCTGCTGGCTGGCCGCCATGGTGTTGATGTCGGGTGCCTGCGTGGCGGCCACGCAGTCGATGGCTGCCTTCAGCGCGACGGCGTTGTTGCGCTCCAGATCCTGCATCTCGCGGTGCATGTGCAGCGCGTAGTAACCGCCGAACGCGACACCGCCGGTGACTATGAGCAGGACGGCAGCGATACCGATCAGCCACGCCTTGCCCACCCGCGACGGCCCCCGCTCGGCGACGGCCGCAGCCTCGGCTGCGCCTTCGGAATCTCCCGATTCCTCAGCCGCCTCGGAGCCGGTCTGGTCGGCTCCGCCTTCGGAATCTTCCGATTCCTCAGTCGTCTCGGAGCCGGTCTGGTCGGCTCCGCCTTCGGAATCTTTCGATTCCTCAGTCGTCTCGGAGCCGGTCTGGTCGGCTCCGCCTTCGGAATCTTTCGATTCCTCAGTCGTCGCCTGGGCGTCAGTCGGCGCGGCTCGGACCTCGGATTCCTGCGTATCCTCGGTCTGTGCCTGGGTGCCCAGCGAATCGTCCGCGTCGATGGGGTTCAGCTGGCTCCCGCCAGCATCTCCTGCCATCCGTCGTCTCCTAGTTTGGTCGAGTTCTCGACGGAGTACCTGACCCCGTCGGGCCCCACCAGTTCACCGCTTTGCGG
Organism: Mycobacterium kiyosense; assembly: GCA_021654635.1. Classification (NCBI taxonomy): domain Bacteria; kingdom Bacillati; phylum Actinomycetota; class Actinomycetes; order Mycobacteriales; family Mycobacteriaceae; genus Mycobacterium; species Mycobacterium kiyosense. Next base: position 429,279 of record AP025179.1, on the reverse strand, counting down.
ACTGTAGACCGCCGAGGGAGGCCCGCCCGGGTTGTAGACACAGGGATTGGGCTGCTGTCCGTTGCACTGTACTGAACCAGTACCGGGCCGCGTCAGCGGGTCGCTTTTCGGTGGGGGGGTCAATCCACCCGGCGGCAACCTGTCGGCGGGCAGCGGGTTGAGCCCGTTGTTGACGGAGGGCGCCGGAACCACCAGACCCGGCTTGACCGGCTGGTCGCAGCGCGCCCCGGGTGCCGGGCAGGACAGCAGCTGGTTGGGGTCGCCGTACCAGGGGTTGGTGCCGGCCGGCTCGTAGGGCTTGGTGCTGCGGCACTCGCGCGGCGTGGCGGCCCGCTTACCGGGCACGTCCACACACGGGATGTTGCGCGACCCGCGCACGCTGTTGGCCGGCGTGTCCATCGGGATCTTGCAGTACGTCCCCACCGGCAGCGGCTGATTGCTGATGTCGGCGAATGAGCGCCACTGCTCGGCCGGAATGAAGCCGGTCAGGCACGGCGGCGGCTGGTTGATTGCCAGCGCCAGGTCCAGGGCCGCCTGGTTCGGGAAGGGGGCGGCCACCGTCTGCGCGATCGAGGCGCCCTGCGGCAGGAACACCAGCACCTGCTCGAGGCCATTGTGGTAGCGCTTGAGCAGGTCGATGACCACCTCGAGGTTCGCCAGCGTCTGCGGCAACGAGTCGTGCACGTCGGTGAACACCTGGTTGACCTGGTCGGCCGTGGGCGCGGCCTGGGTCAGCACGCTGCGCAGGTGCTGGTCCTCCTGCGCGGACTGCGCAGCCAGCACGTTCAGGTTGTGCGACCAGCGCGCGATGGCGCTACCCGAGGTGACCTGACTGTCCAGCACCGGCCCGGAGTTCTGGATGATGTCGTTGACGTCGTTGATCTGCGTGTGGAAGTCGCCGACGATCGCCTGGGTGGCGTCCACCAGCCGCTGCAGCGCCGGACCCAGTCCGCCGACCGCTTGCGCCGTCTCGTCGAGCAACTGCGGAATCTTCTCCCTGGGCAACACCGCGAGTCCGCGGTTGGCGGTGTCCAGTGCCGGCCCGATCTCGCTGGGCACAGTGCCCTTGGTGATGGTCTGACCCGACGAGAAGAACTTGCCGGGGTTGCCCGTCGAGACCAGGTCGAGGTACTGCTCACCGACCGCCGACACCGAGTGCACGTTGGCGGTGGCGTCGACCGGGATCTTGTAGCGGCTGTCGATGCTCAGCTTGGCCCGCGCGCCCCACTCCGTCGGTTCGACCTCGGTGACCTTGCCGATCGTGATGCCGCGATAGGTCACGTTCGCCGTCGGGTAAAGGCCGCCCGATGCTGGCAGGTTGGCGGTCAGCTCGTAGCGCCCGATCCCGACCAGGGTCGGGATCTGCAGGTAGTAGATGCCCAGCACGGAAAGCGCTACCACCGTCAGGGCCAGGAACATCATCAGCTGGCGCTTGATGAAAGGGGTCAGCATTGGCCTCGCTCCGCCCTTTCCACCAGCGGCCCGCCCGGCGCGTCAAGCGGGTTCGACGTGTAGCGGACATCGGGGATCATCGACTCCGGGTCACGCCCGAACGACTGCTCGATGGCACGCAGGGCGCCGGAGAAGCCGGTACCGGTCAGCACCGCGTTGTCGACCGAGCTCAGGGTCACGTCCAGGGTCGCGTTGATGTTGAAGTAGTCACCGCGGAACACCGCCGGAACCGAGTCGACGTCGAACGGCTGCGTCAGGATCAGCTTCAGCGCGCCGATCAGGTACGGCGACCCACGGCCCAGTTCCCGCAGCGGGCACTGCAGCAGCTGCAGGTTGGTGTGCAGGGGGCCCTTGGCCTCGGACAGGTACTGGTCGGTGACCTGGCTCAGCCGCCCGACCGAGTCGACCGCGTTGATCAGCAGGTTCTTGGTGTCGGCGAAGTGCTTGAGCAGCGGCGGGAAGTCGGTCAGCACGCGGTCCAGCACGTCGCTGCGGTTGCCCACGTAACTGAGCAGGCGGTTGGTGGAGTCGATGGCATGGGTGATGTCGTTGCGCTGCTCGTTGAGCTGCCGGGTGAACGTGTCGAGTTTGCCCAGGAAGCCCCTGATCTGGTCGCCCCGGCCGTGGAAGATGGCGTAGATCTCGTTCTGCAGCACTTCCAGGTTGGGGATGCCGCCGCCGCGCAAGATCAGCGACACCACGGCCAGGGTCTGCTCGATGTTCGGATAGACGGACGAGTTCTGCAGCTTGATCGTGTCGCCGTTGCGCAGCAGATCGCTCGACGGGTGCTCCGGAGCCAGCAACTCCACGTGCTGCGAACCGAGCAAGCTGGTCTGGCCGATCTTGAGCAGCGCGTTCTTGGGGAGCTTGACGTCCTTCTTCAGGCCGAGCGTCAGGGTGGCGATCCAGTTCTTCAACTCGATCTTGCGGATCGAACCCACTTCGACGTCGGCGACCATCACCTTGCTGTTGCCGTTGATCGCCAGCGTGTCCGGCACCTGCGCATAGACGGTGTAGGCGCCTTCGCCGCTGCCCGGTGCGCCGGGGATCGGCACTTGGGAGATCCCTTTCCAGCCACAGGAGCTCAGCACCAGCGCGGCGCACAACAGCACCATGCCACGCCAGCCGCCACGACGCAGCCGGCTCACCACGCTCGTCGACCTCACTGTCCGCCCCCTGCCTCAGCCGGCAACGGCGCGCCCACCGGTGCCGCGGGTCCCGGCGTCGGCGCGACCGGCCCTGGTCGCACCTCAGGTCCCGGCGGCGGCGGTGGGATCGGCACCTGCGGCGCGTTCAAACCGATCGGTGGCAGGATCGGGTTCTCGTCGTAGGCGTTGGGCGGTCCCGGCGGCGTCTGCAACGTCGATTGGACCGGCGGGATGTCGGGTCCACCCATCAGCTCGGACAGCGATTCGGGGGTCAGCAGGCCGGCCGTGATCGGGCCGACCTGGGTGCCCTGCATACCCGGGGCCACGATCCAGCCCTGCTGGGTGTTGCGGTGCGACGTCGGGGTGTCCGGCACCCAGATGCCCGGCACGGTGGTGTCCTTATATCCGTTCGGCGGCTGCAGCCGGGGCTCGGAGTAGGCCACCATCTTGGGCAGTACCTCGGCGGTGCTGAACCCGTTGAAGCCGAACGGGAAGTAGTTGAACTTGATCGCGTCCAGCACGGGCGCCATGTACTCGGCGCACAGTTCCGCGGACTCCTGATACCCCAACCGGCTGCCGGCTTGCACCGAGCTGCAGATGAACTGCATCGGGTTGGCGAAGCTGGTGATCTCGGGGACGGAAACCACCGAACCGTGCGCAGGGTGATAGATCTGGTTCACGTTGGCCGCGGCGGTGGGCAGGATGTGCAGCGCCGTCTCCAGCCCGTTGAGCGTGTCGGGCTGTAGCAGCGTGTTGGTCACGTCGGCCAGGTTGTTGACGTCGTGGGTCAGCACCTCGCGGTTCTTGTCCAGGAACGGCCGGATCGTGGTGAGCAGGCCGTCGAGCTGCTCGATCGCGTTGGCCAGCGCGTGGTCCGAGCTGGCCAGCCGCCCGGTGAACTGGGCCAGGTTCTGGTTCAGCGCCACGAACTGCTGGTCGTCCTGGTGCAGTGCGTTGACGAACAGCGCCAGGCTCTTGACCACGGCGAAAAAGTCGCCGCGGCCTTCGTTCAGCGCGGTCAACGCCTTCGACAGGTTGTCCAGCGTGGAGTTCAGCTGCCTGCCCTTGCCGGCCAGCCCGTTGGCGAACGAGTTGATGACCTCGCCGAACGGTCCGGTTGGCTGCGCCTCGGTGGGGCCTAGTTTGGAGATGATGTTGGTGATGCTGTTACGCAGCTCGTCCCATTCCACCGGCACCTGGGTGCGATCCAGTGGAATCACCGCATTGTTGGCCAGCACCGGACCGCCCTTGTAAGCCGGCTCCAGCTGGATCGCGCGGGAAGCCACCAGGGTGGGGTTCAGGATGATCGCCGAGGCGTTGGCCGGAACCTTGTACTGGTTCTCGTAGTGGAAGGTCACCTTCATCTTGTCGCCGGCCGGCTCGATGCTGTCGATGCGGCCCACCTTCAGGCCCATGATCTGGACCTTGTCGCCGGGGTAGAGCGCGTTGGCGGCGCTGAAATACGCCACCACATAGTTGTTGGTCAGCTTCTGGTACAGGTTCCAGCCGACCAGCCCGGCCACGATCGCCAGCACGCCCACCAGCACCCCGACGATGATCGTCGCCCGGGACATCACCGGAAGGCGGATGTTGCGGATGTCGAAGATGGTGCTCAATTCTCGCTACCTCCCGCGGCGCCGCTACCACCGTTGCCGCCCGGGGTGATGAACGGTGCCGGTAACTGGTTGCCGGGCCCCGGCGGGGCCGGCGGACCGGGAGGCAGTCCCGGCGCAAAGGTCGATGGCGGTGCAACCGGCCCGGCCGGTCCGATCGGTTCGGTACGCGATCCCGGCGGCGAGTTCGGCGGCATCGGCACCGGTGTACCGGGAGCATCCGGCGGAGCCTGGCCCGGTCGTCCGGCGATCGGCAGGCCCGGCGCCGGCGGCACCCCGTTCGGGTTGGGCGGCGAGGCCTGCACGTCCAGCGGAGCCGGGAAGCCCGGGCCACCGAACGGTCCGATGCTCAACCCCATGCAGGGCAGCGGGTTCTGCGGAGTCGGGATCCCGCCCGGCCCCGGCGTGTAGGAGCACGGCGATCCCGGTGGTACCGCCGGTCCGGGGTGTTCCGGGGTGCCTTCGAGCACCAGTGGAGGCGGCGGCGGCGCGCCGTTGGGGAACCGGGTGCCGTTGGGGTCCGGGAAGCGGTAGGCCGGCAGACCCGCGTTGCGCCAGAACTCTTCGGGATCCAGGCCACGCTTCTTGAACGCCGCGTCGATGAACGGCTGGATGAGCTGGCCCGGAACCAGGTTGTGGATGACCACCTTGAAGAACGGCCCCGACCCGATCGCCTCGTTCAGCGACGGCAGGAAGCCGCCGACCATCTGCAGCCCTTGCGCCACGTCCTGCTTGCGCTCGACCAGCAGGTCGCTGACGGTCCGCAGCTGCTCGAGCACGTGGTTGAGGTTGGGGTTGTCGTTGATCAGGCCCTGCACCTGTTGGGAGAACGATGCCACGTTGCTCAGCAGCGCGTCGATGGCGGCGCCGCGCTCGTTGAAGGCGGCCAGCAGCGTCTTGGCGTTGACCAGCGCGCGGTCCACCTGCTCACTGCGGTCACCGAGCACGCTGGCCACCTGGTTGGCCTGGGCCAGCAGGTGCTTGATCTCCTCGTCGCGCTTACCCAGGGTGTCGGAGAAGTTCGACACCCCTTCCAGGGCGGGACTGAGCTGCGGGTAGGTCTGGTCGATGGTCTCCGACAGCACATGCAGCGACTTCTTGACCGTGTCGATGTCCCAACCGGTGGCGGCCTTGGTGACATCGAGGAACGCGTCGTAGATCTGGTACGGCGTGGTGCTCTGCCCCAGGGGCAGCGTGGCGCCGGGCCGCAGCGGCTGATTGCCGCGCGCCTCGATCTCCAGGACTTTCTTACCCAGCAGGGTGTCGGTGCGGATGTTGAGCCGGCTCTCGGTGCCGATGCTGTTGGTGCCGATCGAGAACTTCATCAGGATGTGGTCGCCGTCGATGGACAGGGCCTCGACCTTGCCGACGTCCATGCCGGCGATGCGCACCTTGTCGCCTTTGTTGATGCCGCCGGTGTCGGTGAACTGGCCGTAGTAGCTGGGCTTGGCCATCAGCATCGGCACACTGGTGAAGCTCTGGCCCACCCCGATGACCAGCAGCGTCACCAGGATGCCCATCAAACCGATCTTGAGCCGGTTGGGCGGTTCGAGAGTCCTCATTGCGGCGAGCACCTCCCCGTCGGCTGGTGGAAGAGCCGGACCGTGCGGACCGGGCCACCGGCCTGCAGACCATTGATCCGGAGGCTGATGTCGCAGGAGTAGAAGTTCACGAAGTCGCCGTAGGACCCGATGGCACGTCCGATGTGGTTCAGCGCGGGCGGCAGGGCGTGCAGGTAGTCGTTCAACTGCTGCTTCTGGTCGATCAGCGGTTGCTGCACGGCGTCGAGGTAGTTGACCGTCTTCTTCAGCAGCGCGCGGTCCTCGGCCAGCAGATCGGCCACCGTGCCGGCGGCGTTGCTGATGTGCGCCGTCCCGCCGGCCAGCGAGTCGCCGTGGTCCTTCAGGCCGGTGATCAGCACCTCGAGGTTGTTGACGGTCTGGTCGAAGTCTTTGCGGTGCCGGACGGTGGTGTCCAGAACGGTGTTGAGGTTCTTGATCACCTCACCGATGGCCTGGTCACGCTCGGCGAGCTGCGAGGTGAGCTGTGCCGTCTGGGTGAGGATGTCGTTGATGGTGCCGCCCTGGCCCTGGAACACCGTGATCAGCGACGACGCGATGGTGTTGACCTTCTCCGGGTTCAATGCCCGGAACACCGGCTTGAAACCACCGATCAGCGCATCGAGGTCCAGCGCGGGCGAGGTGCGCGACAGCGGGATGAGCCCGCCGGCCGGCATCACCTTGTCGGCGCCGTCGCCCTCGCCGCGGCGCAGCTCGAGGTAGCGGTTGCCGATCAGGTCGAGGTATCGGATCTGCGCGGTGGTGGACTGGTAAAGCGGGATCGAGCGGTCGACGTCGAATTTCACCCGGACCCGCTTGCCGCCGTCGAGCAGTTCGACGTCCTTGACCTTGCCGATCTCCACCCCGGAGGCCCGGACGAACTGGCCGGACCGCAGGCCGCTGATGTTGCTGAACTCCGCGGAGTAGCTGTTGGTCCGGTCGAAGCGGATCTGGCCGAACACGATGATGATCATGACGCTGAACATCAGCAGCACGAACGCGAAGATGCTGAGCTTGACTAAAGTACCGGTGATTTTCATGGGTTGATCGTGTTGTCCCCTACTTGACGGCCCCAGACGTACTCGAGCACGTAGGGCGAACCGGTGTCCAAGTGGTTGTACGGCGCCAGGCTGTTGCCGGTGTCCATCACCAGCTCAGGAGCCGGCCAGAGGTTGCGGGTGATCTGCTGCCAGCAACCTGGGGCCCCGCCCGGTCCCCCGTGCGAGTTCACCCGCGGCAGGTTCTCCGGGTAGGTGTAGGGGTTGGGCGCCCCACCGACTAGGCCCGCCGCCAGGCCGCCGACCGCGGAGAGCAGCAGGGGCGCCAGCGAGACCGGGTTGAGCAGCATGCCCAGCGCGGACAGGATCTCGGAGTGGGCGTTCAGCGAGTAGCCGTTGCCGCCGAGGAAAGAGCGCACGACGGGCTCGGCGTCGTGGTAGTTGCGCAGCGTGCAGAACAGCTCCGGGCTGTAGGTGTCCAGCAGCTGAGCCGAAGGCACCAGGTCCTTGGCGCCGCGGGCCAGGTACGGGCCGCCGCGTTCGAACACGTCGGCACCGTTGTTGCCGAATCCGGCGGCCGCCAGCAGGGCCTGATCCAGGTCGCGCTGCTGGGCGTTGATGGTACGGGCGGTGGGCACCGAGTTGTTCAGGAAGTCCAGCAGGTCGGGCGCGGAGTCCGCGTACACGTCGCCGAGGGCCGCCAGCTGCTGGATGTCGCGGCGGGCCTGCGGCATCCGCGGGTTGACGTCGTCGAGGATCGCGTTGCCGTTGACGATCGACTGCCCGAACCGGTCACCGAGTCCGGTCAGTGACTGCGCGGCCGCGCTCAGCGTCAGGTTGAGCTTGACCGGGTCGACCTTCTCCGAGATCGCGGTCAGCGTCTGGAAGACCGTGTTGATCTCGGTCGTCACCGCCGAGGCGTTGATGGTGCTCTTGGCCGACAGGTGCCCGTGGGCGATGTTGTTGCCCTGGTCGTCCTTCGGTGTCGTCAACGACACGTACTTGCCGCCGAACACGGTGGTGGCCTTGATCTGGACGTCGACGTTCTCCGGCACCACGCCGTGCGGACCGAGGTACTGCGGATAGACCTCCAGGGTGAATTTCGCGGCCGGCCTGCCGTTGCGGGTGACTTCCTCGATGCTGCCGACCCGGCCGATCTGCACCCCGTTGTAGGTGACCTTCGAGCCGGGGTCCATCACCAACCCGGCGCGGTCGGAGTACATGGTCAGCTTGTCTTTGCTGGTGAAGCCGCCCCGGAACTGCACGTACACCACCGACAGCGCGACCAGCAGCACCACCAGGGAGCCGATCCCGACGATCTTGTAGGGCGGGCTGGAGATCTTGTTGGTCTTGATGACCTTGTCCGGAGCAGTCATGGCGCTACACCGTCAGTGCGAAGTTGGGGTTGACGCCGTACAGCGCCAACGCCGCGGACAGGACCACTACCTGGACCGATACCAGCGAGAAACGCATCGATCGGCCGACTGCCTCACCGACGCCGACGGGACCACCGCCCGCGTTGAATCCGTAGTAACAGTGGGTCACCATCACGATCGCCGCGATGATGATCGCTTCCAGGAACGACCAGAACACGTCATCGGGGCGCAAGAACGTTCGGAAATAGTGCTCGTAGGTGCCGGTGGACTGCCCGTACAGCAGCGTCGTCACGACCTGCGGCGACAGGAACGACATGATCATGGCCAGCGCGTACAGCGGAATGATCACCACCAGGCCGGCGACGATGCGGGTCGACGTCAGATACGAGATCGACTTGATGCCCATCACTTCCAGGGCGTCGATCTCCTCGCTGATGCGCATCGCGCCCAGCTCGGCGGTTGCACCGGCGCCGACCGTGGCCGCCAGCGCGATGCCGGTGACCACCGGCCCGGCGATGCGCACATTGATCAACGCGGAGAAGAACCCGGTGAACGCCTCGACACCGATGTTGCCCAGCGACGCGAAGCCCTGGATGGCCACCAGCGAGCTACCGGACAGCGTCACGAACCCGACGATCGCGGCGGTGCCGCCGACCACGGCCATCGCGCCGGTCCCCATGCCGATCTGGGCGATCAGCCGCAGCGTCTCCTTGCGGTAGAAGTGCAGCGCGTGCGGAATCTGGCCCAGGCTGGCCAGAAAGAACCAGGCGAGGTGCCCGGTCTCGTCCAGTCCCCGCCCGACACTGCCCGCGTAACGGTTGACGTTGGCGACCGCCCGCGGGAACCGGGCCCGGACTACCGCTGAAGTCGACATGTCAGTGTCCCGTCCCGAATCGAACGCCGATCGTGGTCAGGATGACGTTGACCGCGTACAGCGCGACCACGCACAGCACCACGGTCTCGTTCACCGCGGTCCCCAGGCCTTTCGAGCCGCCGCGCACGGTGAGCCCGCGGTAGCAACCGACCAGTCCGGCGATCAGCCCGAAGGTCGCCGCCTTGATCATGGCGATGATCACTTCGGGGAGTCCGGTGATGGTGGTCAGCGTCGCCAGGTAGGCGCCGCCGGAGACGTTCTGCAGATATACGCCGAACAGGTAGCCGCCGACCAGACCGACGGTGATCACCAGCGCGTTGAGCAGTGTGGCCACCACGGTCGCCGCGATCACCCGGGGAACCACCAGGCGGTGGATCGGGTCGATGCCGAGCACCTCCATCGCGTCGATCTCTTCGCGGATGGTGCGCGCCCCCAGGTCGGCGCAGATGGCGGTGGAGCCGGCTCCGGCGACAACCAGCACCGTGGTCAGCGGACCCAGCTGGGTGACCGCGCCGATCGCCGCGCCCGCACCGGACAGGTCGGCGGCGCCGAACTGGGCCAGCAACACGTTGAGGGTGAAGATCAGCAGCACGGTCAGCGGAATCGAGACCATGATCGTCGGCAGCAACGCGACCCGCATGATGAACCAGCACTGCAGGATCAGCTCACGCCACTGGAATGGCCGGCGGAACAACGCCCGGCCGGTGAGCACGCACATACGGAAGAAGCCGCCGACCATTGTCAGCGGTGTTTCGAGTTGGTCGCGCACGTAACCGATCAGGTGCGGGCGGGAGGTGGTCGTCACGCGGGCCTCCCGTGGGCGGGGCCGTTCGGCCTGTGGCGCTGCGGCGGATGGTGTCGCACGCCTCCTCCTTGCCCCGACCCTTGGTGTGTGACCGACGACTCCCTACCGGCAGGTAGTAACGGAGACCACAGGAATGTACCCGATGGTCGGCCACCTGTGTATAGCAACTCAACAATTGACGTCACGTCAACACCTAGCAAACATTTCCAGTCCGTCAGCTTCCCTCTCGCGTCGCAAATTTATTTGGCGGAGAAGGGCTTTCGGTCTCGGCCTGCACTCCGTAGCGAACTCGTAGTTCAGTTTTGAGCACCTTCCCGGCGGGGTTGCGCGGCAGTGCGTCGACGATCTCGAGGGCCTTGGGATGCTTGTACCGCGCGAGCCTCTCGGTCAGGTACTCGATTAGCTCTTCGATGTGCAGGTGGCCTTCCGTTACAGCGACGACCGCGACCGGCACCTCACCCCATCGCTCGTCGGCGCGACCGATCACGGCGACCTCGACTATGCGGGGGTGACCGGCCAGGACGTTCTCCACCTCGGCGCAGTAGATGTTCTCGCCGCCGGAGATGATCATGTCCTTCTTGCGGTCGACCACCCAGACGTAGCCGTCGGAGTCCATCCGGACCAGATCACCGGAATGGAACCAGCCGCCGGCGAACGCCTCCGCGGTGGCCTCCGGGTTGTTCCAGTAGCCACTCATCAATGTCGGTGCGCGATAGACGATTTCGCCCACCTCGCCGATCGGCACGTCGTTCATGTCGTCGTCGACGACGCGGGCGGCGACGGTCGGGATCACCTTGCCCACCGAGCCGCGCTTGCGGATGGCGTCGTCGCCCAGCAGCATGCAGGTGACCGGCGACATCTCGGTCTGGCCGAACGCGGCGAGGATCTGGGTGCCCGGGAACATCTCAGACATCTGGCGCAGCAACACATCTGGCGCCGGGGCGGCACCCCAGGACATCACCCGCAGCCGCAGGTTGCGCGGCCGGGCCTGCTGCTCGGCGCAGACCGCCTGCCACTGGGCGGGAACCAGGAAGATGCCGGTGACCTGCTCCGCCTCGAGCACGTCGAGCAACTGCGCGGGATCGAACGCGCCCAGCGGATAGATCACCGTCGGGACACCGAGCAGCAGCCCGGTCAGCAGGTTGCCGACGCCGGCGATGTGGAACAGCGGTACTCCGACGAAGCCGACGTCGTTGTTGAGGTCCACTCCGCTGGTGTAGAGCATGGTCATGGTCTGACCGGTCAGGTTGGCGTGGGTGAGCACCGCGCCCTTGGGCCGGCCGGTGGTGCCCGAGGTGTACATGATCAGGGCGGGCGACTCGTTGGGGATGTCGATCAGCCCGGCCGGCTCGCCCGGCTCATTCATAAGGTCTTCATAGGGGAGCACGTTGTCCTCGGAGGCGCCGTTGGCCGTCCCCGCGACGATCACCGTCTCCAGCAGCCCAGCGATCCGGCGCACCCCGGTAGCCACTGGCGCCAGCACCGCCTCGGTGACGATCACCCGTGCTTCGCTGTCCTCGACCAGGAACGCGATCTCGCTGGGAGTGAGCCGAAAGTTCAATGGCACGGCGATCGCGCCGAGCATGTTGGCTGCCAGCACCGACTCGACGAACTCGGGGCGGTTGAGCATCAGGATCATCACCCGGTCGCCGAACCCGACCCCGCGCCGGCTCAGGGCGCCGGCCAGCGTGGCAACACGGTGCCGTAGATCGGCCCACGTCAGGGTGTTGCCCAAGAACCTCAGCGCGGTGGCCTGCGGCTGCATCATCGCGTGCCGCTCCAGCTGGTTGACCCAGTTCTGCCGCCGAGCCAGATAAGGCTGCTCGTGCGCGTGGGTTTGGGCCGAGAGCCCGGCCAGCTGCGCGGTCACCTAGTCCCCTCCCCTGCCATCCGTCACATGCGCACCGCTTGCGCCAGAGTGATATTTGATAAAACATGTGTTGTCTGGGTCACATTAACGGTCCCGGAGACCCTTAACAAGACCTGGGAACTACCCGACCAACAGCCACATCAGCTGCTGAAAGGTCCTGGCAGGCCACGTGAACGCACCCCTGTCGGCTGCATCGTCGAAGCCGCGACGCGGACGTCCGTTGCGCCGGGCCCAGTTGTCCGACGAGGTCGCCAGCCATCTGCGCGCAGCCATCATGTCCGGGACGCTGCGCCCGGGAACGTTCATCCGGCTCGACGAGACCGCCGCCGAGCTCGGGGTCAGCATCACGCCGGTCCGCGAAGCCCTGCTGAAGCTGCGGGGCGAGGGGATGGTGCAGCTCGAGCCGCATCGCGGCCACGTGGTGCTGCCGTTGACCCGGCAAGACATCAAGGACATCTTCTGGCTGCAGGCCACCATCGCCCGCGAACTGGCCGTCACCGCCACCGACCGCATCACCGAGATCGAGATCGGCGAGCTCGAACGCACCAACGACCTGCTGGCCTCGGCGGTCGAGGCCGGCGACGCCCAAGCCATCGCGACGCTGGAGTTCGGTTTCCACCGGTTGTTCAACCAGGCCAGCGGGCGCATCAAGCTGGCCTGGTTCCTGCTGAACGCCGCGCGCTACATGCCGGCGCAGATGTACGCTGCGGACCCGCGATGGGGCACCGCGGCGGTGGACAGCCACCGCGAACTGATCGCCGCGCTGCGCCGCCGCGACACTGCGGCCGCGGTGGAGCACACCGTATGGCAGTTCACCGACGCCGCCCAACGGCTGACCGAGGCGCTGGAGCGCACCGGGATCTTCAACACCTGACCCGCGTCGCTAATTGGCGCCCAGCTGCTCGGCACGCTGCTTGACGTTGGCGGCCAGCTGGTCCAGCACATTGTTCATCAGCATCTTCACCATCGGCGGAGGCACCGGCATGCTGGGCTCGACGTCGATGTCGACGGTCAGCAGGCTGGTGGGGCCCGCGGCCACCACACTGAACAGCTGCTCCTGCTTGGTGAACAGATCGCCCTGCTGCATCACGGTCTGAATCTGGTTCTCGCCCGGGTAGTACACGGCGTGGATATAGACGCCTTCGAATCCGTTCACGTTGGTGTCCAGCCGCACCTGGCTGGCCCGGCCGTCGTCGTAGCGGGCCAGCACCCAGGCGCCCTTGACGCCTTCGTTCCACTCCGGGTAGCGCTCGATGTCGGACACGATGCCCATGATCGACCCGGCATCGGCGCTGACCTCGACCGTTTTGCTCAAAACTGGCATTGGCGAAGCATACTGGTGCCCGCTCAGGCCTCGACACACGCCGTTGTCAGCAGCGACCGGATCCGGTCCGGGATCGGAACGGGCCGGCGACTGGCCCGGTCGACGTACACATGCACCCAGTGCCCCAGCGCCGCAATCGGCTGCGCGGCGGCGTCCGCCTTGAACACCCCCAGCCGGTAGGTGACGCTGCTGCGGCCCAGCCGCGTCACCGCCAGGCCCACCATCAGGCGGTCCGGGAACCCGAGTTCGGCGAAGTAGCGGCAGCCCGACTCCGCGACGATGCCCAACTCGGGGATGGTCAGCGGGTCGACGCCCGCCCTGGTGGCGATCCAGGCGTTGATCGCGGTGTCGAACAGTTGGTAGTAGACGGCGTTGTTGAGGTGGCCGAACATGTCGTTGTCGGCCCAGCGGGTCAGCACCGGCCATTGCACCGGAAAGTCGGCACTGGTGAGGTCGTCGGGTGACGGCGGAACCTGCGGAACCTGGGCCATGGTTGTATTCCAGCATGTTCCACATCCGGGGCGCGGTGCTCGAGCGGATCGGTGCGCCGCGGCCCTACGCGGACTCCCGGCCCATCAGCGTGGCCGACGTGGAGCTGGCCGAACCGGCCGAGCACGAGGTGCTGGTCCGCATCGAGGCCGCCGGAGTGTGCCACTCCGATCTTTCGGTGGTCGACGGCAACCGGGTGCGGCCGGTGCCGATGCTGCTCGGCCACGAGGCGGCCGGCATCGTCGAACGGCTCGGCGCCGGGGTCACCGGAATGTCCGTCGGGCAGCGGGTGGTGCTGGTGTTCCTGCCGCGCTGCGGTCACTGCCCGGCCTGCGCGACGCAGGGGCTGACGCCATGCCGGCCGGGTAGCGCCGCCAACAACGCCGGGACCCTGCTCGGTGGCGGGATCCGCCTGGCCCGCGCCGGCCATCCGGTGCATCACCACCTCGGTGTGTCGGGTTTCGCCACGCACGCGGTGGTCAATGCGGCCAGCGCGGTGCCGGTCCCGCCCGACGTGCCCCCCGAGGTGGCCGCCCTGCTCGGGTGTGCGGTGCTGACCGGCGGTGGCGCGGTGCTCAACGTCGGTGACCCGCGGCCGGGCCAGTCGGTCGCCGTCGTCGGGCTGGGCGGTGTCGGCATGGCGGCGGTGCTGACCGCGTTGACCTATCCCGACGTTCGCGTCATCGGCGTCGATACACTGCAGGAAAAGCTCACTGCGGCAACAGGTTTGGGTGCACACGAGGTGTACACGCCGCAGCGGGCCACCGAGGCCGGGATCCGGGCCGACGTCGTGGTCGAAGCGGTCGGCCATCCCGCCGCGCTGGAGGCGGCCGTCGGTTTGACCGCGCCGGGCGGCCGCACCGTCACCGTCGGGCTGCCCCGGCCCGACGCCCGAATCAGCTTGTCGCCGTTGGGTTTTGTCGCCGAAGGGCGGTCCCTGATCGGCAGCTATCTCGGGTCGGCGGTACCCAGCCGCGACATCCCCCGGTTCGTCGCGCTGTGGCAGTCCGGCCGGCTGCCGGTGGAAGCGCTGGTGTCCTCGACCATCCGGCTCGACGACATCAACGACGCGATGGACCACCTGGCCGACGGCACCGCGGTTCGTCAACTCATCAGGTTCTGATCGGGAGACCAGCAGATGACAATCAACGACCGGGTCTACCGGCTGCTGCGGCTGCCGCTACCGGTGGTCTCGTTGCGCACCATCGTGATCGTGGCCGCAATGTCGGTGATCGCCCTGGTCATCATCCTGGGCACCTGGGTGTGGGTGGGCGTCACCAACGACCAGTACAGCCAACTGGACCGGCGGCTGGACTCGGTGAGCAGCCTGGGCGACGTCAGCATCCTGCTGCAGGACCCGCCGGCCGCCGAACAACCCGCCCCCGTCGACGGCGTGGCCCGCACGGTACGGCTGGACGGTCACGTCGCGTCGGTGCCGAGCGGCATCGTGCTGCCGGACCTGCCGGTCGGCTACACCACCACCACGATCAACGGTGTGCCCTATCGGGTGCGCACCTTCACCGCGGGCCAGGCCCGGGTCGCGCTGGGGGCACCGCTGGCCCAGGCCGAGGATCGGATCGACCAACTGCACCTGCGGGTGCTGCTGATCTGCGGCAGCGTCATCGTCGGCACCTTCCTGGTGGGCAGCGTCATGTGGCTGATCATGATCAACCCCTTCCGGCTGCTGGCCCAGCAGGCTCGCGCGATCAACGCCCAGTCCAAGCCGGACGAGGTGCAGGTCCGCGGCGTGTGGGAGGCGGTGGAGATCGCCGAAGCCGTCGAGGGCATGCTGGCCCGGATCGGCGACGAACAGCAGCGCACCAAGGACGCGCTGGACTCCGCGCGCGACTTCGCCTCGGTCGCTTCCCACGAGCTGCGTACGCCGTTGACCGCGATGCGCACCAACCTCGAGGTGCTGGCGACCCTCGAGCTGCCCGCCAAGCAGCGCGAGGAGGTGATGGCCGACGTGCTGCGCACCCAGAGCCGCATCGAGGCCACGCTGTCGGCGCTGGAACGCCTGGCCCAGGGCCAGACCATCACCACCGACGACTTCGTGCCGGTCGACATCACCGAGTTGCTGGATCGCGCCGCCCACGACGCCGAGCGCATCTACCCCGACCTGACGGTGTCGCTGCTGCCCTCGCCGACGCTGCTGATGCTGGGCCTGCCCACCGGGCTGCGGCTGGCGGTGGACAACGCGATTGCCAACGCGGTCAAGCACGGTCACGCCAGCCGGGTACAGCTCTCGGCGGTCAGTTCCCGCGCCGGGGTGCAGATCGCCATCGACGACGACGGCACCGGGATACCGGAGCACGAACGCCGGACGGTGTTCGACCGGTTCTCCCGGGGGTCGACAGCGTCACATTCGGGGTCCGGGCTGGGCCTCGCCCTGGTGGCGCAGCAGGCCGAACTGCACGGCGGCACGGCGTCTCTGCACGAAAGCCCGCTCGGTGGCGCCCGGTTGCTGCTGGACCTGCCCGGTCCCCAGCCCCCCGGCGATCAGAGGTAGAAGGCCTTCGACAGGGCCTCACCCTGCAGCGCGAACAGTCGTTGACTGGGCGCCCAGTCCGGCAGCAGCGAGTCGAATCCGTGGCAGGCGCCGGGAAACACGTGCAACCCGGTGCCGACTCCGGCGCGCAGCAGCCGCAGCGCGTAGTCCACCGCCTCGTCGCGGAATGGGTCGACCTCCGCACAGGTGACCAATGCCGGTGGCAGGCCGGACAATTCGGCGCGCCTGGCCGGAACCGCCTGCTCGGTGGGCGCCTCCCCGGCCAGGTAGTGCTGCCACATCAGCGTCGCGGCTTCCCCGTCGAACGCCGGAGTGGCGCGGAATTCGGTTCGCGACGCGGTGAGCCGATCATCGAGCACCGGCTGGTGCAGCAGCTGGAACACCAGCGAGGGCAACAGTCCGTCGGCGGCACCATGGGCCAGGCAGGCGGCCAGGGTGGCTCCCGCGCTGCTGCCGGCCACGGCCAGCCGCGCCGGGTCCACCCCCAGTTGCGCCGCGCTGCCGGCCACCCAGTTCAGCACCGTGACCGCGTCCTCCAGGGCGGCCGGGAAGGGATTCTCCGGCGCCAGCCGGTAGTCCACCGACACCACCGAACACCTTGCCCGACGGGCGATTTCGATGCACTGCCGGTGGTCGGTGTCGAGGTTGCCCAGCGCGAAGCCGCCGGCGTGGCAGTACACCACCGCCGGCGCCGGTCGGGTTCGGTCGCCGCCGCGGTAGATGCGCACCGGCACGTGATGGGCGACGGCGTCTGCCACGGCCACGCCGGCCGTGTCGTGTTCGAGGACGGCGCGGCGCTGATTCATCGACTCGCGGATCAGCGGAATGGCCTCGGCGGTGAAGATTGTCCGGGTCACCGCGACAGTGCGTAGGGCGGGATGCAGCCGTTCGACCGCTTGCAGCTCGAGGATCTCTGTCATCGGGGTGTCCTATCTCGGATGCAGGGGTGCAACCGCCTCCACCTGTGTATCAGGTAGGCGATGTGCCTCGATGTAGTCCCATCTGATCTGGTAACCGAGGCCCGGTGTAGCAGGGACGGCGACGAAGCCCGCCGAATCCAGCGGGTCGCAAGCGGCCTCGAGGTAAGGCGGGGCCTCGTAGCGAGCTCCGGGACCCAGCAGCCCCCGTTCGTAGTATTCGCATACGTCCTCGCTCGTCGCGCCGAGCACTTGGAGATTCCCGAAGCCGCTCATGTGCAGTTCGCAGCGCATGCCGACGGCCTCGCACATCCCGGCCAGCTTCATCACTCCGGTGATCCCGCCGCGCAGCACGTCGATGCGGCTGATGTCGGAGGCGCCGCGCAGAATCCAGTCCGCTCGCGTCTCGATGCCGCCCGCCGCGATCTCGGGCGAACAGATCGGGATGTCGAGTTCACCGGCCAGCCGGACGTAGGACTCCACCCGGGTTTCCGGCATCGGGTGTTCGTACCAGTAGAAACCAAGCCGTTGCAGCTCGCGCCCGACCCGCAGCGCATCCGCGTAGTTGTGGTAGGTACCCCACGGGTCGAACATCAGCACCATCGCGTCCCCGACCGCCGACCGCACCGCGCGGCACGCCTCGATGTCCCAGTCCACGTACGACGGTCGCGGCAGCGCCGGCTGACCGGTGGCGGGGTTCCAGTAGTGGTAGGGATGGATCTTGTAGGCGCGGTACCCCTGACGCTGGCATTCGGCGGCGTGGGCGGCGTAGTCCTCGGGCCTGCCCAGGTTGTTGAAGCTGCTGGCGTATGCCTTGACCTTGTCGCGCGCACCGCCGAGCAGCTTGTGGACGGGCAGCCCGCTCGCCCGGCCGGCCAGATCCCACAACGCCAGATCGATCACGCTGCACACGTTCTCGGGCAGCTTCGCCGCCCAGAGCTGCCGCCATATCTCGGCGCGGTCCAGCGGGTCCCGGCCGGTCAGAAACGGCCCGAGGAAATTCCCTGATCAGGGCCTGGTCACCGGGTAGCAGGCCGTCCTGGTCGCCGTGAAAATGACCACCGAAGTAGCAGCCCTCGACGCCTTCGTCGGTGAGCACCCTGGTCAGGGTCTGCACCACCGGATAATCGGATATAAGTTGGCCGAACGAGATCCGGTCGACGGTTGTCTCGAACGGAACGACCTGGATCTCGGTGATCTTCACGACGAATCTCCCCCCACAACGTGTGCGACCTGATATCCAGCCGATTGTCACGATGTCAGCCGGTCCGGTGCCGCTGATAGGGGCGAAAGTCAGCTGCTGGCGGCGGCGCTCAGCGGATCTGCAGACATTGGCCGCCGTCGACCACCAGTTCCGAGCCGGTGATGAAGGAAGCCTCGTCGGAGACCAGAAAGGACACCGCGTCGGCGATCTCGCCGGGCCGGCCGAGGCGGCCGAACATCGCAACCGACGCCAGCCGCTGCTGGATGTCTTCGTCGAGCATGGGGGTGGCGATGGGTCCGGGGAAGACCGCGTTGACGCGGATGCGGTCCGGGCCGAGTTCTGCGGCGGCGGTTTGGGTCAGGCCGCGCAGCGCCCACTTCGCCGAACCATACGCACAGTGCTGCGGGAAGGGCCGGATCGCTCCGGTGCTACAGATGTTGACGATCGCCGCGCTCTGGGCCGTCCGCAGGTGCGGAAGTGCGGCACGCATACCCAGGAATGCGCCCAAACAATTGACCCGCCAAGAACTTTCGAAGTCGTCGATCGATTCCTCGGCCAGCGGGGCGCGGTGCAGCAGGCCCGCATTGTTGACCAGGGTGCTCAGCGCGCCGAACCGTTCGACGGTGACGGCGACGGCGGCCTCCCATTGCGCCGGGTCGGTGACGTCGAGCTCGATGGGCAGTACCGATTCGTCGCCCGATTCGCTGGTGGCGGCGACGAGTTCGTCGTACCGCAGATCACCGGCGGCCACCGAATACCCGCTGCCGCGCAGCTTCTGCACGATCGCCCAGCCTTGTCCGCCGGCGGCGCCCGTGACCAATGCGACTTTCACAGCGAGACCACCTCCGGACTGTCGGAAAGCCCTCTGCTGGTGACGAACCGGCACCGGCGTCGGCGAATCAACCAGCGGCCGTCGCGGTGCACCAGCGCGTCTTCGTAGTGCGCGAGTCGTTGCTGCTGAGTGCTGGCGTTGACGAACAGCACCTGGGATTTCGCTGTCGCGGTGTCGGCGCCGACCTCGATGCGGGTGGCGCCGAGCAGATGCAAACCACGCGGCGCCTCTTGGAACATCGTGCTGATGCCGCTGCGGCCTGCGAATGTGCGCCCGTAGACCGTGAATTCGGCATCCTCGGTGAACAGCGTGAGCGCTTTGGCCGTGTCGTGGGCGTCCAGGGCCAACGCGTATTCCGCGAGCAGTTCGCGGATCGCGCTGACGGCGTCGGTCATTCGGCACTCGCCTCACGCAGGTGTTCGGCGGCTCCGCGGCGCAGCGCCTGCGACTCCGACGCCAGGGTGATCATCTGAAAACCCAGCTTGGCCAACGCATTACCGGCCTTGCCGGCGCTGCCGTGGATGCCGGTGACCAGACCTGCCGCGGCGGTCGCCCGGTGGATTCGCTTGATCGCGTCGAGCACCTGCGGATCGCGCAGGGCACCCACCGGTCCCACACCCATCGAGATGGCCAGGTCGGCGGGGCCGACGTAGATCCCGGTCAGCCCGGGAACGGCGCAGATGGCCTCGACATCTGCTGCGGCGGCGGCTGTCTCGATCATGGCGAACACGCCGGCCCGCGATTCCAGCACAGCGGGGTCATGTCCCAGACCGGCCCGCAGCGGACCGAAGCTGCGTACCCCGTTCGGGGGATATCTGGTTGCCGCCACCGCGGCGGCGGCTTGTTCGGGAGACTCGATCATCGCGATGATGACGGCGTCGGCCCCGGCGTCGAGCACCCGCCCGATCGGCGCCGGGTCGGCGTTGGGCAGCCGCACCGCGGTGGCGATCGGCACGTTCTCGAGGCGCCGCAGGATCTTTGCGACATCGGCGTCGTCGAGATAGCCGTGCTGCGTGTCGAATCCGACGTAGTCGTACCCGGCCCCGGCGAACTCCTCCGGGCCGATCAGGGTGGGGCCGGTGATCCAGCCACCCCAGATCGGGCGCTGCGGCCGGCTCTGGAAGACACTCATGCGCTGATGGCGATCTTGACCCGCTGCGGGTCGGGCCGGCAGGCCAACTCGAACGCGGCCTGCACGTCGTCGACCCCGAAGGTGTGGGTGAGGTAGGCCTCGAGCAACGCCGGATGTTCGGCCGCGAACTTGCCGGCCTGGTCCAGCATGCGACGCCGATCAAGGGTCACACCGGATTTCAGGGTCAGGTTCTTGCGCAGCATGCTGCGCATATTGATCGGGTAGGACTCGTCGTCGGCCACACCGAAGTAGAACACGGTGCCGCCGAATGCCGCGGCTTCGACGGCGTGCCCCAGGGTGGCCACCTGGTGGCCGACCGCTTCGATGACGATGTCGGCGCGATCTTCCGGCGCGAGCCGGCTCACCCACCGGTCGCTGGTGGCGCGCACCCCGTCGTCGACTCCGTATGTGTGCCAGAGCTTTTCGCGGTCAACCGGATCGACGCCGGTCACCCTGCTGGCCCCGGCGACTTTGGCGATGTAAGAGAACAGTAACCCGATCGATCCCTGCCCGATGATCGCGACGTGCCGCCCGGCCAGCTCCGGCAACTGCTCGCACGCGTACAACACGCAGGCCAGTGGTTGCAGGCCGACCGCCTGCGCCGGGGTCAGCGACGGGTCGTAGGGTGCCAGGCCGTCCCCGTCGCTGATGACCCGCTCCATCATGCCGTCGAAGCCGGACGCCCAGCCCACCACCAGGTCGCCGGGCCGGTGTTCGGGGTGCCGGCTGGCGAGCACCTCGCCGGCGACCTCGTGGATCGGGAAGCCGTCCTTCTCGGCTGCGCTGCGACCGTCGTCGCCGGGGAGTCGTCCCTGGGCACCGCGGAAGCCCGGCAGGTCGCTGCCGCAGACCCCGGCGGCCAGAAACCGCAGCAGCACTTGACGATCCGCCAGATCGTCGGCGGTCTTCTCGGGGATCTCGGTCTTCTCGAACACATAGGGGGCGATGATCCGGTAGGACCACACGTCATACCTCCACGGGAATGTTGTTCCAGCCCCATTGGAAACTCGACGGCAACCGCACCGCGTCGTCGTCGCGAATCTGGAAGTCGGGCACCCGTTGCAGCCATTCCTGCAGCAAAACCGCAACTTCCAGCCGCGCCAGGTGGAAGCCGAGACAGAAGTGCTGGCCGCGACCGAACACCAGCGACCGCTTGATCGGCCGGTCCCAGATGAACTCGTCGGGGTCGGGGTATTCCCGTTCGTCGCGGTTGGCCGAGGCCAGCAGCGTGATGACCCGCTGTCCGGGTTGGATGGTTTGGCCGTGCAGGCTGAACGGCTTGCGCGCGGTGCGGGCGAACCATTGTGCGGGAGCGCAGTAGCGCAGAATCTCCTCCCGGGCGATCTGCACGTTTGCGTCGAGATCGGCTCGCACCGCGGCCAGCTGGTCGGGACGGCGGCTGAGCTCCCACAGCCCGGTCGCCACGATCTTGGGGACGGTTTCGGTGCCGCCGATGAACACACACAACATCTGGGTGGCGACCTCGGTGTCGCTGAGCGCGCTGCCGTCCGGCAGGTGGTAGCCGAGCAGTCCGTCGACGATCGGCAGCGCTCGCTCACCGCCGTTTCGGTGCCGCTCGACCACGGGTATCAGGAATTGCAGGTAGTTGGGCCTCGATTCGGCCGTGTCGACGCCTTCGCCGGGCTGGGCCAGGCTGCCGACGTTCACCGCAGCCAGCACCTGCGGGGCGAGATCGGATGGGATGCCGAGCAATTCACACACCATCGACGCTGCGACGATGCCACCGTACTCCTGGGTGAGGTCGAACTCGCCGCGCGGCAGCAGTAAATCGAGACGTTCGTTGGCCAGCGCCCGGATCCGGGATTCCAGCGAGGTGACCGACCGCGGCCGGAACGGCTGGGAGTGCGCGCGCCGGATCTCTCCGTACAGATCCGCGTCGAACACCGCGTGAAAAGGCAACGGGTGCAACGGCGGATCGGCGACCGGCCCGTCGTTGTGCTTGGCCAGCACCGATGCCGGCGGCAGCGTCCCCTCGGAGGCCACGAAGGTGCCGTCGTTGACTTCCAGCACCCGCCAGATGTCCTCGAATCGGGACAGCGCGTAGGTATCCCAGCGCGGCATGTAATACACCGGGTACTCGTCGCGCAGGATGCGGTAGTAGGCCGGCGGATCGGCCATCACCTGCGGGTCGAACGGGTCGTAGTGGAACTCGGTCATTGCAATGGCGACGGCGGTAGCGCCTGCAGGATGGAGTCTTCCCAGCCGTCACGTAATGCGGGCGCCACGCTCATCCAGGTGACGATCTCGGCCGGCGGGCTGTCCTTCCAGGACGGGTAGTGGTTGGCGAAGCACTCCCACCCCCCCCCCTCCAGCGCCCAGTAGTGGATGACCTCGTTGAATCGGAAAGTGGTGGTGAACGAACCCAGCCAGTGCTTGCCGGTGCTCTCCGACCACGGGACATAAAGCCGCTCCAGTTCCCGGATGTAGTCGTCCTGGCGGCCGGGCTTGGTTTGCATGATCTCTTGAATCACCAGCGCGGCACTGAAATTTGCTTCCCGCAGCTGCGCCAGCGGTTTGTTGCTCGGCCCGGCGTACATGATTCGGCCCTCCCCGTTGGCGCCGATGTCGGCCAGGAACGCCGACCATTTTCCGGCGGCCGCTTCGTGGCTGCCGCCGCGGGACTGCGCGGCGCCGATCCGCGCGTAGTCGGAGAAGCCGTCGATCTCCCAGATGATCGTCACCTGCGGCCAGTGACCGTTGAACGGGGTGGTCTCCCAGATCGAGAACAGCCGGGCGCCAAGCGATTCCATCATCGGCTGATAGGTGTCGACGAACACCTCGGTGAAGCGATCGCTGCGGCCCGAGCCCAGGTCGATGGTCTCGTGCAGGTACAGCAGCGTATGGCGGTAGTACTTCTTCATCGCCATCCGGCTCAGCCGAGCCAGGCCGAATCGGTGAACAACGACTCGACGGAATCGACTGCGCCGTAGGGTAATCCGGCGGCATGCAGCGCCTGACCCTTGAACGCCCGGGCCGCCGCGCTAAGGGTGTACTCGATTCTGCGCATGCCGCGCGTCATCCCCAGTGGCCAGTGCTCGCCCCACAGCGCGACGTCGGCGAATCGCTTGTCCAGGGCCTTGCGCACCTTGTTGCGGACGCGGTCGTCGGCGTTGAACGCCTCGGAGCTGACGGCCAGGCCGTGGCTGCGCAGGTCCGTCTCGTCGAGTTCTGACTCCAGCTCCGATACCCGCACGCCGAGAATCTGCAGGGGGCGGGCGGCGCAACCCCGCGGCAGCAGGACGTTGACCTGCCATCCCGCCATCACGCGGTCGAACAACCAGCCGCCGGTAGTCTGCACGACGTCGCCGGTGTCGGCGGCGACGACCTCGAGCCGATGCCGCAGCGCCTGTCCATCATCGCGGTTGCGTCGCGGGGCCCCGTTGCTAGGGCGATCGCCGACGCCGAACGTTTGAGTGACCATCAAACCTATGCCTGTCGCGCTTGTCGTGGGCTGTCACCAGGCCCGCGAAGCGGGACCCCCGGCTCACTGCACAGCGTGACACTTTTGCATAATTTTGTAAAGCTTTAGCGCCCGTTCAGGTGGTCCGGCGGGAGGCCAGTTCGGTGAGCACCTCGTCGGTGTGCTGGCCGAGTTCGGGAGCTCGGGAGCGTGCCGACCAGGGAGTTCCGTGGAAATCCGCGGGGGTGGCCACCATTGGCACCACGGAGTCCTCCTCGGGAACGTCCACGATTCCGCCCGCGGCGTGAAACTGCTCGTCCGCAACGATGTCCTCGAGGCCGTTGATCGGCGACCAGAAGAAGTCCGGTTCTTCGGCGAAGAGTTCGGCCCATTCGTCCAGCGTCTTGGTCGCGAAGATCTCGTCGAGCGCGGCAATGAGTTGCACCGCGTTGGCCGCGCGGGAGCGGGCGTTGGCGTACCGGGGATCGGTGAGCCAGTCGGGCCGGCCGACCACGCGGCACAGCGCGGGCCAGTGCCGGTCCACCTCCAGCCCGACGATCCAGAACCGGCGTCCGTCGCCGGCGGCGTAGTTGTTCATCACCGGGTTGCCCATGGTTTCGCGTTGGCCGATCGCGATCGGCTGGCCGGTAAGTAGGTACGTGTTGAGGTCGAAGCTGATCGTGTAGGCGCCCTGCCGGTACAGCGAGGTGGTGACGAGCTGACCCGCGCCGGTGCGTGCGCGGGAAAGCAGTGCGGCGCATACCGCGGCGGCCAGTGTCATGCCGGCGGAGTGGTCGCCCATGCCGCCGCGCTGAAACGGCGGGGTGTCGCCCGGCCGGGTCAGCAGATGCGCGATGCCACCGCGCGACCAGAAGGCCGCCACGTCGTAGGCGGCGCGATCGGCGTCGGGCCCGGTTTCGCCGTATCCGGTGATCAGCCCGTAGACCAGTCGCGGGTTGCTCTTGGCCACCGTTTCGTAGTCCAGACCGAGGCGGCGCAGCGCCCGGGGCCGCACGTTGGTGACGAAAACGTCTGCGCCATCCAGCAATTCGAACGCGTGTTGACGACCCTCGTCGGTGGTGAGGTCCAGCACGACGCTGCGCTTGGACCGGTTGTCCATCTCGAACGGCGGGTTCACGCCCAGATCGCAGCCCAGCATCCGCCCGAACAGCCGGCCGGGATCCCCGGTCGGCGGCTCGATCTTGACGACGTCGGCGCCCCAATCGGCCAGGATGCCACCCGTCGCCGGGCCCGCGACCCAGACTCCGAGCTCGACGACGTTGAAGCCCTCCATCGGTCCCGCCATAGCTGGAACACTAACCAGCACCCCCGAACGCACGCATAGAAGGGACATTTGGAAGATGCCGTTGGCCGTTACCGGCTCAACGTGGGAGGTTGAGGGGATGGATTTCGACGCGGCGGTGGACGTGGATGCTGCCCGCAGAGTGGCTGACTGGCTGGCCGACGCACTGGCCGAGGTGTCCGGGTCTGCACGCGTGGCGACAGCGGTGGAGTCGGGTGGGGAGGAGTTCAGTATGTCCCGCCAAGATAAAGAACTACGAACGCGCTGGAGCATTGAGACCACCGCATCCGTAATCGGCGCATTGTCGCGGGGTCGCGCCGAATCGCCTTACCCTGACTATCAGGGTCGTGTCGACCTGAGCTACGCAACTCTGCCCGAGTTCCGTCTGCTGGAGTCTGAATTCACGAACTGCGTATTCGATCAAGCACGATCGCCTTCGCTGCGCACCTACTCAGCCCGACTATCGGGCTGCTCGTTCGTGTCCGCCGACCTCAGGCGGGCACAGCTCGGGGCTCGGGTCGAAGCCCGAAAACCGGGCAGTCAATACATCGGTTGCGATTTTCAGGATGCAAATCTGAGAAATGTTTCCACCGACCCGGGATCTTTCGTCGACTGCAATTTCAAGGCGACGAAGTGGAAAGGTACCCAGACGCTGTCCACTGTATTCGAAGGCTGCAATTTTCAGGATTCGATCATCGAGGAAGTCGAACTCTTTCCGTCGAGGTGCCGCCAAGCACTCTCACGGCTGAGATCAATGCCTGGTCAGGATGCTCGGGCGGCGGAGGAGGTTCTTCGAATCGAAGCAGACGAAGCCGACCTGTTGCCCGATGATTCGATCGGGATTTTGGCTCTGGACAGTTACCCGGGTGGTCTCCGCGATGCCATCAGCGCTGCGTTTGATCTCACGCATTCGTAGCAACGCCGATAAGCTCGCGGGTGCGCGGAGCAGTGCGCGTGGAGGGAAGTGAACTGCCTTTGTTCGTCTCGAAGGTGACTCGGTGAGCCTGGTAGCCGGCCGCGGTCCACTCAGCGTCGATCCTGCCGGACGCTTCGCTCCCCCGATCCCCAGTGAAGTCGTCTACATCGAGCCACACCCGCGCCGCATCCAGGCCGTCAAGGACGGCCGCACCGTCATCGACACCGAGCAGGCGCTCATGGTGCACCGCGCCGGCCGTCCGCTCAGCTACGTGTTTCCCACCGAACTCGTCACGAACCTTCCAACCGAGCCGGAACCCGAGGCCCCCGGGTACGTGCACGTGCCGTGGGACGCCGTCGACGCGTGGATCGAGGAGGGACGCAAACTGGTCCACTACCCGCCGAATCCGTATCACCGGGTCGACTGCCGCCCGACCAGCAGACGGCTACGGGTAACCCTGGACGACGGCATCACGCTGGTAGACACCGACGACACGGTCGTTGTGTTCGAAACCGCGCTGCCACCAAGGCTTTACGTGGCACCCCAGCATGTTCGTACCGATCTGTTGCACAAGACCGAGACGTCGAGTTACTGCAACTACAAGGGCTACGCCACGTATTGGGCGCCCATGTCGCACCACACCGACATCGCGTGGAGCTACGAAGACCCGCTGCCCGAAACCGGGCCCATCAAAGGCTTTCTGAGCTTCGACGAGACGAAAGTTCAGGTAGCGGCCGAGCTTCCCGAGTCGTGAGGCGGGGCCGGCCCACGGCCGGCCCACCGTCGGCCCACCTTCGCAGCCTGCCCGAGCGGCCCCAAATTGCCGCTAAAACCGCGATTTTGGCGTACATTTGGGGCCGCTCGCGCAGCTTACGTAGCTGCGGAGCTCCCCGAACCATAGGCGGGCCGCCCCAACCGAAGTTCATGCTGGGCGATCATGTTGCGGAACACCTCCAGCGACCCGCCGTAGATACCCATCGGCAACGCCAGGCGCGCAACGTGTTCCAGGGCCCCGTCATCGGGTGAGCCGGGAGCATCGGTGGGCAGCACCGCCGCCCGGCCCAGGATTTCCATCAACTCCCCGGACACCTCGCGCATGGTCTGGCCGATCGCGACACGTCCGAACATCCCCGGCGTGGACAGCGCCGCCTCCACCCGGGCGAAGCAACGGCCGAGTCGATGCTGTACGTACTCGTCGTCCCCGGCCACGACACCCGCAACTCCGTCGATGGCCTCGGCCATCAGCATGCCGTGCCCGGCCATCGCCGCGACATCCTGCAAGCCCTCGGCATCTTTTTCGACGAGTCCGTGCTCGGAATCCAGTGCCGCCCGCATCACCGTCCAGCCGCCGTTGACCTCGCCGATGCGGTAGAGGTCGTCGACCCGCACGTCGCTGTAGTAGACGATGTTGGTGCGGTCGCCGTCCAGGGTGCGGATGCCCTGGATTTCGATGCCCGGCGTATCGAGTGGCACCAGGAACATGGTCAGGTTCTTGTGTTTCGGTCCGTCCGGGTCGGTGTTCGTCAACAGAAAGACATATGCGGCGTTCTGCGCGTTCGAGGTGAACATCTTGGAGCCATTGATAATCCAGCCGTCGCCGTCACGGGTCGCGCGGGTCTTGCAGGTGGCGACGTCGGAGCCGCCATCGGGCTCGGTGTAGCCCAGGCACAGCCGGATGTGACCGGACAGCACACCCGGTAGCACCCGCTTCACCAGCTCGGGCTCGGCGAATTCCGAAACTAGATGCGCGACAACCGATGTGGTGCCCCAGTGGTACCACGGCGTGTGCGCGCGGGCGATCTCCAGATTGAAGATGCGCCGGCGCACCGCGCTGAAACCGCCTTCGGATTCCTGCCGGAAGTCGTCGGCGAGATAGCCGGCCGCACCGAGCGCCAAGTGAACCTGCTCGTCGAAGTTCTCACCGAACTCGCGATTGCGGCGGCGCACGTCGTCGGTGACGTGCTCGGTGACGAACTCGCGCATCTGCGCGTAGAAGGCCTGGTCGTCGTCGGAAAGCACGACGCGGGAGAAGTCCATGTCAGATCACATCGATCACCGAGGAGCCGAACCGGTCGATGGTCTCCAGCACGTGCGCCAGGCTGTCGCCGGGCAGGTGTACCGACACCCAGGTAACGCCCAGTGCGGCAAGCTTTTCCAGGCCGTCCAGATATGTGTCCGCGGCAAAGTCGTCCGTCGCGGGGCTACCACCCTCGGAGTTGGTGAACGTCACGTCCAGCGCCGACCAGTCACGGTCCAGCTTCTCGCAGCGCCGCCGTAAGTCCTCGATGCCCGCGGCAAGGATCTCCAGCGAATCCATCGGCGCGGTGCCCGCGGTGCGCGCCAAGCCGGCCGGCGCGGGAAACGGGCACCAGCCGTCACCGAACTGAGCGACCCGCTGCCGCGCCGTGGTGGTGTTGCCGCCCACCCAGATCGGCGGCCGGCTCACCGGCCGCGGGTGCGCGGTGATGCCGCGCGCATCGAAATGCTTTCCCTGATAAGTGATGTCGTCGGATGTCCAGATCGCCCGGATCACTTCGAGCGCTTCCTCGAACAACGCCGCGCGCTCGTCGTAGTCGACGCCCAGCGCGGCGAACTCCCGCCGCAGGTAACCGACCCCGACGGCGAGGGTGAATCGTCCCTCGGACAGCAGATCCAGCGTCGCGCCAGACTTGGCCACCACGAACGGGTTTCGGTAGGGCAGCACCACGATGTTCGGGATCAGCCGTAACGTGGACGTCTTAGCCGCCGCAAAGCCAAGCGCGACAAACGGATCCAGTGAATCATGCCCGCCCGCATCCAGCCACCGCTGCGAGGGGGCCGGATGATCGGTGAAGCCGAAGCCGTGGAAACCAGCCTTCTCGGCCGCCGCCGCCACCGTCGCGATGCCCGCCCCGCCCGCCAGCTCCGGGTTGTACGGATGGCTGTGCATCGGGTGGGTGATGGTGAAGCGCATAGGATTTCAGAACCTCGCTGCTGCCTCGATCGAGGTGTCGCTGGTGCGCAGCGGCCGGATCAGTGCCTCCTGGGCGAACGAGCACAACAGGTCGCCGTCCTCGGTGTGCACCGCACCGCGCACATAGGACATTCCCGCACCCACCTGGGTGCTCTCGTGGCTGTAGAGCAGCCACCCGTCCCACTGCACCGGTTCGTGGAACGACACGAAGATCGACATCGGCGCGGTCGACACGGTCAGGTGCGCCTGCGCGGTGCCGATACCCGGATGCGCCCGCATGGTGGTCGAAATGCCAAGGTGACCGGTGAAATACGCGATCAGGGCCTTGGCTAGGTCGTCGCGTTCGGGGATGGGGTCGTAGTGCAACCACGCGTACAGCTCGGGTGGGCCGACCTCGTCGGGGCTGTTCACGTCGACCACGTCGACCAGCCGCAGCTCCCGGCCGATCATCGGCATGTGCGCCGGGTTGGCCTCGGCGGGTGACACCACGTCGGGCCGGGTCAGGTGGTGACGGATCACGTCGCCGGTGGGCACGTCGGTCAGCAAGGTCACCACCACGCAGCGCTTGCCGTTCTGCAGCACCGAGACAATGGCGGTGGCCGTCGAGCGGCCCTCGTTGAGCACGTCGAGGACGAGCTCGATGGGCGGGCCCACCATGACGGCGCGGGCGAACACGGCGTGCGCCGAGCGCACCGACTTGCCGCTGAAGCGGTTCGCCACCGCCACGATCGCCTGCGCCACCACCTGGGTGCCCTCCACCACCTGGCGGCCGTCTTGTCCGGCCAGCCCGGTCTCGGCCGTGTAGCGGTCGGGGCCCGCCGGCTGTACTTCGAAAAGTTCCAGCAGGCTCTCGACCGACCACTGCACCTGTTCGGATTCCGTCGTCAACGCACTCACCCCTCGCTCCGGCAGCTCACGGCTCAGCGTGACACTTTGCGCATTGTTTGTAAAGCTAACCGATGGCATCACAAGATAACGCGCGTTGACAGCAATACCCGCGGTGCCTGACACTCTGGCAGTGATTTGTAACGGCACTCTGGCGCCGTCGCCGCTGGCCCACGGCTTTTGCTTCGGCGAGGGGCCGCGCTGGTTCGAGGGGCTGCTCTGGTTCTCCGACATGCTCGGCGAGGCCGTGCACACCTGCGACATGCGCGGCTCGCTGACCACCGTGCCGCTGCCCGGCCATTCGCCGTCGGGGCTGGGCTTCCGGCCCGACGGCTGCCTGCTGATCGTCTCCGCCGAAGACCGCACCGTGCTGCACTACGACGGCGACACCATCGTTCCGGTCGCCGACCTCTCCGGACTCACCCCGGCCAGCCTCGGCGACATGGTGATCGACGACGCCGGCCGCGCCTACATCGGATCACAGGCTTTCGAAGGCGGCACCATCATCCGGCTGGACCCCGACGACACCGCCACCGTCGTCGCCGAGGACCTCGATTTTCCCAACGGCATGGTGATCACCGAAGACCGCCGCAGCCTGATCGTCGCCGAGTCGATGGGCCGCCGGCTGACGGCGTTCACCATCGGAGACGACGGCGAGCTGCGCGACCGCAGGATCTTCGCCGACAATCTCGACGGCCCGCCCGACGGCATCGCGCTCGACGCCCACGGTGGGGTATGGGCGGCGATGACGCTGGCGCACCAGTTCGAGCGGATCACCGCCGGCGGCGAAGTGACGGACCGCATCGACATGGGTGATCGGGTGGCGATCGCGTGCGCACTCGGCGGCCCGGAGCGCCGCACCCTGTTTTTGCTGTCGAGCACCGATGCTTATCCCCAACGCCTGGTGGGCACCCGGCTGGCAAGGCTGGACGCCGTGCGGGTCGAGGTCCCCGGCGCCGGCTTGCCCTGACACGTGAAGGTGGATGCATTGTCCGACTCGTACTACGAGCTGCTCGACAGCGCCGACCCGAGGGGCGAGAAGTTCCGCGCCACCGACCTGGCCCGCGGCACCTGGTCGTCGTCGATCCAGCACGGTGCCCCGGTATCGGCGCTGTTGACCCGCGCGCTGGAGCGCTGCGAGCAACGCGACGACACCCGGCTGAGCCGGGTGGTGGTCGACCTGCTCGGCCCGGTCCCTGCCGACGGTGACCTGTGGGTGCGCTCGCGACTGGAACGTGGCGGCAAGCAGATCGAACTCGTGACCGCCGAGATGCTGGCACCCGGACCCGACGGCGAACCCCGGCCGGTGGCGCGGGCCAGCGGCTGGCGGCTGCAGCAGATCGACACCACGGCCGCGGCGAATGCGTCGGCGCCCATGCCCCGCCCGCGGTCCGAGGCGCACGACCGGGACATGAAGGCGCGCAACTGGGACCGCAACTACGTGCACAGCCTGCAGTGGCTGTGGCTGACCGAACGCCTGACCCAGGGCCCCGGTGAATCGTGGATCAAGCCGACCGCATCCCTGGTGGCAGGTGAAGCGATGACCCCGCTGGAACGGTTGTTCGCGGTGGCCGACTGCGCCAACGGCATCGGCAGCAAGCTGGACATCAGCAAGTGGACGTTCCTCAACACCGACCTGGCCGTGCACGTCTTCCGGGTCCCCGAAGGGGAGTGGATCGGCATCCGCGCCGAGACCAGCTACGGGCCGGACGGCATCGGTACCACGGTCGGAACCCTGTTCGACGAACAGAGTGCGGTCGGCGCCATCCAGCAGTCGGTACTGGTGCGACCCAGGCCGCCGAGGCCTCCCAAGCAGCCGAAGGTGGACGCATGAGCCAAGCTCCCGAAGTGACCGACGCCTTCGACACCGACAGCTCAACCCGTCAACGCATCCTGGCGGCCACCGCCGAAGTCCTGGCCCGCAGCGGCAAGACCAAGCTCAGCCTGTCGGAGGTCGCGACCCAGGCCCAGGTGTCGCGGCCCACGCTGTATCGCTGGTTCGCCTCCAAAGAGGAGCTGATGTCGGCGTTCTCGCGCTACGAGCGCGAAGTGTTCGAAAGGGGCTTGGCCAAGGCCACCGCCGGGCTCAAGGGCGTCGAAAGACTGGACGCCGCAATGCGTTTCATCGTCGACTACCAGTATTCGTATTCGGGCGTGCGGATGGTCGACATCGAACCCGAGCACGTCATCGCGCAGATGTCCGGGGTGATCCCGGAGATGCGGGCGGGTCTGCAGCGGCTGATCCCCGGACCCAACGCGGCGGTCAAGGCCGCGACGGTGATCCGAATCGCGATCTCGCACTACGTCGTTCGCAGTGACGACGCCGAGCAGTTCCTGGCGCAGTTGCGCCATGCGGTGGGGATCAAAACGACGGACTGAAGCTGCGCCGAGAAATCTCAGTCGAACAGCACCGCGGCGTTCAGGTACCCCGTCGGGTCGAAGGCTGCTTTCACCGTGCGCATCGCGGCGATGTCGGCGGGCTCCCGGGACATGCTCAGATATGGCCGCTTGAGAGTGCCGACGCCATGCTCGGAGCTGACGTTGCCGCCGCACCCGGCGATCAGCTCCATCATCTCGGAGTACAGCGCCGCCTCCCGCTCGACCGGGCAGCGCAGCACGTTCAGGTGCAGGTTGCCCTCGCCGATATGGCCGAACAGCAACGGCACCGCGTCGGGAACATGCTTACCCACCAAATCCACGGCACCAGAAGCGAATTCGCCCACCGATTCCAACGGCAGCGAGACGTCGAATTTCAGCGGCGGCCCGTACACGCCCAACACCTCGGCCAGCGACTCGCGCACTCGCCACAACCGTTGCTGCGCAGCCGGATCCACGCCGACGGCCGGCTCACTGCACAGTCGCGCGCCGTCGAGCAACTCGGCCAGCCGCTCGGTCTGGTCGTGGTCGGCGGCCAACTCCACTAACAGCAGCCAGTCCCCGGCCACCGGCGGCGGAACACCCAGGTGTTCGTGACTCAGGGCGGCTGCCCGGCCGTCGACCAGTTCCAGCGCGGCGATTCCGTCCACCTCGGCGAACAACCGACCGGCCGCCACCAGCGGGTCCAGCGAATCGAACCCACACACCGCGGTCACCCGGTGCGCCGGAACAGGGTGCAGCCGCAGATCCAGCGCGGTGATCACCCCCAGCGTGCCTTCGGCGCCGACGAACAGCGACGCCATGTCGTAGCCGGTGTTGTCGCTGCGCACCCGGCTGTGCCGGCGCAGTACCGAACCGTCGGGCAGCGCCACCTCCAGCCCGACCACCTGTTCGCCCATGTTGCCGTAGCGGACCGTGCGCAGTCCCCCGGCGTTGGTGGATGCCATGCCGCCGACGGTCGCGGTGTCGCGGGCCGACAGGTCCACCCCGAACACCAGGCCCGCCGCCGCGGCCGCGCCTTGCACCGCCGCCAGTGTGGCGCCTGCGCCCACCCGCACCCGGCGCTCCACCACGTCGACTTCGCCTACCGCGCAAAGCCGTTCGGTGGACAACAGTACGTCGTCGTGTGCGGGAACCGTCCCGGCCACCAGCGAGGTGCGGCCGCCCTGCACGGTCACGAAAACCCCGGCGTCGCGACAGGTCCGCAGCACCTCGGCGACCTCGGCGGCCGACCCCGGGCGCACCAGCGCACTGGCGCGACCGCGGTACCGGCCGGTGTGGTCGACGCTGCGCCCGGCCAGGACGTCGGGGTCGGTGACGAGGTGCTTGGAGCCCACCAACTCGGCCAGCTGGTCGGTGAGGCTCGCCGGCATCAGAACTCTTTGTGCGGCACGTCGGTCACCAGGCCGCCGTCCATGATGAACTCGCTGCCCGTCGCATAGGACGCTTCGTCGCTGGCCAGGAACACCACGAAGGTGGCCACTTCCCGCGATTCGGCCGGCCGCCCGAGCGGGATGGTGACCATGTCCTCGGGTAGGTGGGCGGTCATGGGGGTGCGGATGAAGCCGGGGTGCAGCGAGTTCACCCGGATGTTGAGCGGCGCCAGCTCCAGGGCCGCCGACTTGGTGATGCCGCGCACCGCCCACTTGGACGCCACGTAGGGATGCACCATCGGCGCACCGCGGATCCCCTCGATCGAGGACACGTTGATGATCGACCCGCCACCGGCGGCCGTCATCGGGTCCACGGCCACTCGCATGCCCAGGAAGGTGCCGGTCAGATTCACGTCGAGCACCTGCTGCCACTTGTCCATCCGGAATTCGCGCAGCGGCCCGGCGGCGACGATCCCGGCGTTGTTGACCAGCACGTCGAGCTTGCCGAAGTCCCCGACCGCCGTCGCGACCGCGGCCTCCCACTGATCGAGTTGGGTGACGTCGAGGTGGACGTAGCGTGCGGCGTCGCCGATCTCGGCGGCCAGCGCCTTGCCCTCGTCGTCGCGGATGTCGCCGATCACCACCTTGGCGCCCTCGGCGACCAGCAGGCGCGCGTGTTCGGCGCCCATCCCCCGGGCGCCGCCGCTGATGATCGCGACCTTGCCTTCTACCCGTCCGGGTCGTTCCATGCGGCCAGGCTCCTTTCCGAGAACTCGTTACGTGGCGACTAGATCGTTGGGGCTGTACAGGCCTTTGCCGGTGACCAGCGGCAGGTCCAGCGTGGTCCGGATACCGGGCGGCGCGGCTAGTACCGCGGGAATGGAGTTGACGATACGTCCGGCCGCGCCGGCGATCGCCGCGTGGTTGTGGTCGCCTTTGCGGCTCTTGGGCACGATGTCCACCGCGTAGGACGGCTCCCCGGTGATCTCGACGCGGTACGAGCCGCCGCCGGCGGCCGGTTGCTGCCAGTCGGGCCGCAGGTCGGGCCGCAGCCGGGTGATGTGCTCGATGACGATGACCGGGCGTCCCTTGACCATGCCGCGGATCTCGAATTGCAGCGCCGCCAGCGTGCCCTTGGCGACGTGGCCGACGGCGATGTCGAAGTCTTCGGGCGCCGGCTCCCGTTGATAGGACTCGGTGATCTCGTCGACCTCGATGCCCAGGCCGGCGGCCAACTGCCGGATCGCGGTGCCCCAGGCGATGCTCAGCACGCCCGGCTGCAACAGCATCGGCACCTCGTCCAGCGGCCGGGCGAAGCCCATGTAATGCATCACCTCGGCGCCGTCGTAGCTGGCGTAGTCGTGAATCTCCATGCAGCGCACCGACTCGATGCGCTGGCAGGTGCCGGCCAGTGCGAACGGGATCAGGTCGTTGGCGAAACCGGGGTCGACGCCGGTGATGAAAAGACTCGACTTCCCTTGTCGGGCAGCATCTTCCACCCGCGCGATGTACTTGTCGGGCATTACGCCCCACGGGTACTGCAACAGACCGGGGGGAGGATCCGACGACGTTGACCCCGGCGGCCAGGATGCGCATCACATCGGCCATCGCGTCGGGCAGCCGGGTGTCGCCCATCGCGCAGTAGACGATGCACTCGGGTCGGGTGGCCAGCAACACGTCGAGGTCGTCGACTGCCTTGACCCCGGTCGGAACACCGGCGTGGCCGGTGTCATCGAGACCGACCCCGCACAGTTCGGCGGCGTCCTTGCCGACCTTCTCCGGAGTGGACACGCACACCCCGGTGAGTTCGAACGCCGGGTTGGCGATGAGTTCGGCAAGGGCCAGACCGCCGACATTTCCGGTGCCCACATGGGCGACACGAATTGGCATGAGTGGTCCCTCCATCCCGCGGCACTGCAGTTTTCTAGACACTAGTCCATAATTTTTTCGGCCCGGCGGCGGCACTGACCGATCCCGGTGCGGCGACCAGCCAACCCCCGAGTAACAAAGCTTCGCCAAACGCCTGAATTCGGCCCACAGCCGTTCTACGCTCTCTGATACCCGATACCCGTGGTTGCGGGGAAGGAGGGGCGAGGGGGCCATGTCACAGCTACTCATTGCACCCGACTCGCTTGCGACAGCTGCCACCGATGTCGACGAGATCGCCGCGGCGATCCATGCGGCCAGCACCGCGGCCGCGGGTCCGACTTCGGGCGTATTGGCAGCCGCCGGCGACGAGGTATCGACGGCAATCACCGCGCTGTTCAACGACTTCGGCGCCGAGTACCAGCAGGTAGTCCGGCAGGCGAACGCCTTCCAGAGCGAGTTCGCCCGGGCACTCGCGGCCGCCGGGACCGCCTACGCCGAGGCCGAGCTCGCCGCGCGCACCGTGTTGGCGAACGCGGCCGGCGGAATTTTGAGTGCCTCGGGGGCGGCGTTGCCCGCGGCCGGGCAGAACATCGCGCTGATCATGGGCGGCACCAACAATCCGCTGCCCACCGCCGAGTACCTCGCGGACATCCAAAAGTGGTGGATCCAAAAGCTTTTGCCGGGCTGGATTCCCAAGGCACTGTTCACCCCCGAGCAGTTCTGGCCGGTCACCCCAGACCTGGGCACCATGACCTACAACCAGTCCGTCGCCAAGAGCGTGAGCCTGTTGAACAGCGCGATCAGCCAGCAGATCGGTCTGGGAAACAACGTCGTCGCGTTCGGCTATTCGCAGAGCGCCTCGATCATCAACAACGAAATCGTTGCGCTGATGGCGGCCGGTTCGCCCTACCAGGGCCAGCTGTCCTTCCTCATGGCCGCCGCCGGCAACAACCCGAACGGCGGTCTGCTGTCCCGCTTCCCCGGGTTCTACATCCCCATCCTCGACGCGACGTTCAACGGCGCCACCCCGGCCAACAACCCGTACCCCACCCAGATCTTCACCGCCCAGTACGACGGCATCGCCCACGCTCCGCAGTACCCGCTGAACGTCCTGGCCGACGTCAACGCGGTGATGGGCTACTTCTACGTGCACAACCAGTACCCGACGCTGTCGGCCAGCACCGCCATCCAACTGCCGACCTCACCCGGGTACACCGGCCACACCCAGTACTACATGTTCCCGACCCAGAACCTGCCGCTGCTGCAGCCGATCCGCGACATCCCCTACGCCGGCCCGCCCATTGCCGATGTGCTGCAGCCGGCGCTGCGGGTGATGGTCGACCTCGGCTACAACGACGGCTATGCCAACCTGCCCACCCCGGCCGGGCTGATCAACATCCCCAACCCGGTCAATGTCGCCTACTACCTGGGCCAGTCGCTGTGGCAGGGACCCTACGGCGCCGCGGTGGAGATCGGCGTCGAAGCCGGCTGGTGGGGTCCCGAACACTTCCCCGACGCCTATCCGTGGGTGCCGTCCACCAACCCGGGACTGAACTTCTACCTCGGCCCCAGCCTGAGCCAGTCGCCGGTGACCGCGGTGTCGCTGCTCAGCGGCGCACTGGGCGACGTGTTGGACATCATTCCGCCGATCTTCAACTGACCGGGGCCCCCCTCAGCCCAGCGGCGACGTGGTGCGGATCGCCTCGTCGCGGATCAGCCCCCGCAGCAGCGCCGTGCTGAACTCGGCGGCGATCTCCTTGGCCGTGCGCCGCCCGCTCGGGCGCAGCCAGCGGTAGCTGCCCAGCGTCATGCCGATGTAGCCGAGCGCCAGCACGTGCGAGTCGCACTCGTAGAACTCACCGCTGGTGATGCCGCGGTCGATCAGCCCATGCACGTGCTCGTAGACCTGGGCTTCCTTCTCGCGCACCTCGGCGACCTGTTCGGTGGTGAACCACTCGGTGATGTAGGGCTGCTCCTGGAAGTACACCGCAGCCCGCTCGGGGTTGCCGGCGATGCCCGTCAAGAGGCGAACGGTGTACTGGTACAGCGCTTCCCGGGCGGTCCAGGACGGATCGTCGTGTACGGCGGCCAGCGTTCCCTCGGCGGCCTGACGGTAGATGTCGAACAGGATCAGCGACTTGCTGGCGTAGTAGTGGTAGACGGTGGCCTTGTTCAGCCCGATCACGTCGGCGACGTCGTCCATCCGGGTGCCGTGGTAGCCGCGGGCGGCGAACAATTTGGTGGCAACAGCCAGCAATTCCTCGCGCCGCGAAAGGCCATTTTCGGACGGCATCTTTACTCACTATCGTCGCATTTACCAATCAACTGGTTGGACAGTTTACGGGCGGCACCACCTGTCGCCGCGACGTGGATGGGACTAGACTTGCCCGGGTATTCAGTCGCGAGTCGAACACCAGACGAGAGGTGGCCTTATGGACCCGAGTCCTGACTACGACGGAAGCGACGAGATCGAGTTCTTCTTCAGCTATCTGACCTGGGGTTTGCGCGGCGTCGAGGACGGCAACGGCTACCCGCCGCCGGCCTACCCGCCCGTCTAGAACGCCTGTCTGGCCTGTCTAGAGCGCCTTCAGTTCCTCGGCGACCTCAGTTACCGACTTCTTCGCGTCCCCGAACAGCATCGTGGTGCCCTCCCCGTAGAACAACGGGTTGTCGATGCCGGCGAACCCGGAATTCATCGAACGCTTCAGCACGATCACCGACTTGGCCTTGTCGACGTTGAGGATCGGCATGCCGTAGATCGGGCTGGACGCGTCGTTGCGGGCCGCCGGGTTGGTGACGTCGTTGGCGCCGATGACGATCGCGACGTCGGTGCGGGCGAACTCGTCGTTGATGTCGTCCATGTCCTTCATCGCGTCGTAGTCGACCTCGGCCTCGGCCAGCAGCACGTTCATGTGCCCGGGCATCCGGCCGGCGACCGGGTGGATCGCGTACTTGACCGGCACACCCTTGGCCTCCAGCAACGCGGCCATGTCCTTGACGGCGTGCTGTGCCTGCGCGACGGCCAGGCCGTAACCCGGCACCACGATCACCTGGTTGGCGTAGGCCATCTGGATCGCGGCATCGGCGGCCGAGGTGGCCTTGACGGTCTTGTCTGCGCTGTCACCGCCGCCGACGGCCACGCCGCCGCCACCGAACCCGCCGGCGACGATCGCCGGGATGGACCGGTTCATCGCCTTGGCCATCAGGTTGGTCAGGATGGAACCGGAGGCGCCGACGATCATGCCGGCCACGATCATCGCGGTGTTGTTCAGCGCCAGGCCCGCGGCCGCGGCCGACAGCCCGGTCATCGCATTCAGCAGCGAGATCACCACTGGCATGTCGGCGCCGCCGATGGGCAGCACCACCATCAGGCCCAGCACGCCGGCCGCGGCGAGCAGGCCGATCATCCACCACAGCGACGCCCCGCCGGTGCCCGGATGTGCGTGCAGGCCGACGACAACCGCGGCCCCGACCGCGGCGACCAGTAGCAGCAGGTTGACCGGCTGCTGCAGTTTGCCGAACCCGATCGGCGACCCGGAGATGATCTCCTGCAGCTTGCCGAACGCGATGATCGAGCCCCAGAACGAGATCGACCCGATGATCGCGGCGAACAGCGAGGCCACCACGATGTGCACGGTCGGCGACTCGCCGTGCTGGAACGCCGAGAAGCCCTTGGTCTCCATGAACTCCGCCAGCGCGATGAGCGCGACCGTGCCGCCGCCGACACCGTTGAAGAAGGCCACCAGCTGCGGCATCGCGGTCATCCTGGTCAGCCGCGCCGGCGGCACGCCCAGCACCACACCCACCACCAGCCCGGCGATGATCCAGATCCAGCTCTCGGTGTGCCGGATCTTGACCAGCGTGGCGGCCACGGCGATGGCCATCCCGACCGCAGCGATCAGATTGCCGCGCACCGCGGTTTTCGGACCCGTCAGGCCCATCAAGCCGTAGATGAACAGCGAGAACGCGAAGATATAGAGGCCGATCACCAGATAGTTCATTTGGCGGCCTCTTCAGATTTCGCCGCGGGCAGGGCCTTCTTCTTGCCCTTGAACATGCCCAGCATCCGGTCGGTGACGATGAAGCCGCCGATGACGTTCAGCGTGCCGAACACCACCGCCACGAACAGGATGATCTGCACGGCCAGCGAGGGGTGCTCCACTTCGCCGAACACCACCAGCGCGCCCAGCACCACGATGCCGTGGATGGCGTTGGTGCCCGACATCAGCGGGGTGTGCAAGGTGTTGGGCACCTTGGAGATCACCGCGAACCCGACGAAACCGGACAGCACCAGGATCGCGAGGTTGGCCAACAGCTCGTCGTACATCTACGCCTCTCCTCCGGCCGTCTTGGGCCGCGTCACACAGGAATCCGCGATGACTTCGTCGTCGAAGTCGGGGGCCAGCTTGCCGTCCTTGATCAGCAGATCCAGCAGGGCGGTGATGTTCTTGCTGTAGAGCTCGCTGGCGTGCTCGGGCATGGTGGCCGGCAGGTTCAGCGGCGAGGCGATGGTGACGTCGTGCTTGACGACGGTCTGGCCGGGCTCGGTGAGCTCGCAGTTGCCGCCGGTCTCGCCGGCCAGGTCCACCACCACGCTGCCCGGCTTCATCGCCTCGACCGCGGCGGCGGTCACCAACCGCGGCGCCGGGCGGCCGGGCACCAGCGCGGTGGTGATCACCACGTCGAAGCCGCTGATCGCCTTCTCCAGCGCCTGCTGCTGCTGGGCGCGCTCGTCGTCGGTGAGCTCGCGGGCATACCCACCCTCGCCGGCGGCGTCGATGCCGATGTCCAGCCACTGCGCGCCCACCGAGCGCACCTGGTCGGCCACCTCGGGCCGCACGTCGTATCCAGTGGTGCGGGCACCCAGTCGCTTGGCCGTCGCCAGCGCCTGCAGCCCGGCCACGCCGACGCCGAGCACCAGCACGGTGGCCGGCTTCACGGTGCCCGCCGCGGTGGTCAGCATGGGGAAGAACCGGGTGGACTCGGAGGCCGCCAGCAGCACCGCCTTGTAACCGGAGACGTTGCCCTGCGACGACAACGCGTCCATCGCCTGTGCCCGCGAGATACGCGGAATCGCCTCCAGGGCGAAGGCCTGCACACCGGCCTGCGTCAGCGCGCCGATCGAGTTGTCCTTGTTACGCGGCGCCAGGAAGCCGATCAGCGTCTGCCCGCTGTGCAGCTTGCCCACTTCCTCGGCGGTCGGTGGCGCCACCTTCACCACGATGTCGGCCGCCCAGGCGTCACCGATGGTGGCGCCGGCATCGATGTAGAGCTGGTCGGGCAGCAGCGCGCGCTCCCCGGCGCCGGATTCGACCACCACGGCCAGGCCGTTGTTCACCAGTCCGGCTACCGCTTTGGGTACCAACGCAACGCGCCGCTCGTCGGCCCCGGATTCGGCCACCACCCCGACCTTCACGAGTCCTGCCTGCGCTTCTGTCATGGCGCGTACATCCACTTTCTGATGTTTTTGCCGGGTACACACCCCGATCTGATTGCTCAGACACCCTACGGGACTTTGCAGCCCCGCCAATAACGCGACCACCAGAGCGTAAATGTCCGATGTGCCCGAAAGTGGCGGTCAACGCGTGTCATATCGTGGCGGACATGGACTTCGCGATGTCGGCTAAAGCCAGCGACTACCACAAGAAACTGTCCGACTTCATGACGGAGTACGTCTTTCCCGCCGAGGCCGAGTACGACCGGTACCGGCACGAGGCCGGGCCGGACGACTTCACGGTTCCGCCGGTGGTCGAGGAGCTCAAGGTCAAGGCCAGGGAGCGGGGCTTGTGGAACCTGTTCCTGCCCGCCGAGTCGGGTCTGACCAACCTGGAGTACGCGCCGCTGGCGGAGCTGACCGGGTGGAGCCTCGAGATCGCGCCGGAAGCGTTGAACTGCGCGGCGCCGGACACCGGCAACATGGAGACCCTGCACCTGTTCGCCACCGAGCAGCAGCGCAAAGACTGGCTGGAGCCGTTGCTCAACGGCGAGATCCGCAGCGCCTTCTCGATGACCGAGCCCGCGGTAGCCAGCAGCGATGCCCGCAACATCGAGACCTCGATCGTGCGCGACGGTGCCGACTACGTGATCAACGGCCGTAAGTGGTGGACTTCGGGCGCCGCGGACCCGCGCTGCAAGATTCTGATCGTGATGGGGCGCACCAATCCCGAGGCGGCCAGCCACCAGCAGCAGTCCATGGTCCTGGTGCCGATCGACACCCCGGGAGTGACCGTGCTGCGGTCGACCCCGGTGTTCGGCCGCCAAGACCAGCACGGCCACTGCGAGATCGACTTCGACAACGTCCGGGTGCCGGCGACCAACCTGCTCGGCGAGGAGGGCTCCGGTTTCGCGATCGCCCAGGCGCGGCTGGGGCCGGGCCGCATCCACCACTGTATGCGGGCTCTCGGCGGCGCCGAGCGGGCTTTGGCGTTGA
The DNA here is from genome assembly GCA_021654635.1 of Mycobacterium kiyosense. Lineage (NCBI taxonomy): Bacteria > Bacillati > Actinomycetota > Actinomycetes > Mycobacteriales > Mycobacteriaceae > Mycobacterium > Mycobacterium kiyosense. The sequence continues at coordinate 387,651 of AP025179.1, read as the reverse complement.
TGACGCATCGGGCCAACAGCCGCATCGCGTTTGGTCGCCCACTGGCCGACCAGGGTCTGGTGCAGCACGCAATTGCCAAGTCCCGCAACGAAATCGACCAAGCCAGGCTGCTGTGCGAGAAGGCTGCGTGGACCATCGACCAGCACGGCAACAAAGCCGCCCACCTGCTGGTGTCGCAGATCAAGGCGGTAGCCCCGCAGGTGGCTTGCGATGTCATCGACCGCGCGATTCAGGTGCACGGCGCCGCGGGTATCTGCGACGACACCCCACTGGCCCGGTTGTACGGCTGGCACCGCGCCATGCGGATCTTCGACGGTCCCGACGAGGTGCACATGCGGACCATCGCCCGCAGCGAACTCGGCCGCGAGCAGTCCGCGCTGGCCGCAGCGGTCACCAACAATGGCTGACGGATTACGAGATCTGCCGGGCGGGTGGAACTTTCGCGACGTCGCAGACACCGCCGGGGCGGTGCGGCCGGGCCGGCTGTTCCGCTCCGGTGAGCTCAGCGGTCTGGACGACGAGGGCCGCGCGGTACTGCGCGAGCTGGGCATCACCGATGTCGCCGATCTGCGCGCGGCCCGCGAAGTCGCCCGGCGCGGGCCGGGGCGCGTGCCCGACGGCGTCGACATCCACCTGCTGCCGGTACCCGACCTGGGCGACCAGAAGGACGACGGGCCTGATCAGGACGCACCGCACGAGTCCGCCTTCAAGAAAATCCTTGCCGAAGGCTCGCCGGAGGACTCCGACGAAGACATCGAGGCCAGAGCCGTCCAGTACATGATCGACGAATACCGCCAATTCCCCACCCGCAACGGGGCGCAACGCGCGGTGCAGCGCGTCTTCACACTGCTGGCCGGCGGACGCCCGGTGCTCACCCACTGCTTTGCCGGCAAGGACCGTACCGGCTTCGTGGTCGCGACGGTGTTGGGGGCCTTGGGCATTGATCGTGACGTCATCGTCGCCGACTATCTGCGCAGCAATGCCGCCGTGCCGGTGTTGCGCCATCAGATCATGGAGATGGTCGCCGCGCGCCCCGACGTCGAGCTGACCCCCGAGGTCGTGACGTTCACCAAAGCCCGGCTGTCCGACGGGGTGCTGGGGGTGCGGGCCGAATACCTGGCGGCGTCCTGGCAGGCGATCGACGAATCCTTCGGGTCGCTGGAGGCCTACCTGCGCGCCTCCGGGGTCACCGAGGCCGACGTGCGGCAGCTGCAGCGCGCCCTGCTGGGCTGAGCCGGCGCGGTCGGCCGAAAGGCCGGACAGCGCGGCGGAATCGCTTTACCCTCAACGGATACCAGCCGGGCGGAATTCTCGACCCGGGGTGCTGGAAGGGATTGCGCTTGTCGTACGTATTCGCCCAAACGCCCGAGTTGGCAGCTGCGGCAACCGAATTAGCTGGGCTCGGTGCGACCATCGGCGCGGCCGGCGCGGCCGCGGCGGGGCCCACGACCGCGGTGCTGACGGCCGCCGCCGACGAGGTGTCGGCGGCGATCGCCGATTTCTTCGGCGAGTACGGCCGGCAATTCCAGGGGATCAGCGCGCGCATCGATGCGCTCTACGGCCAACTGGTGCAGCGCCTGAGTGCCACCGCGGCGTACTACGCCGACGCCGACGCCCTCAACACGGCCCAGTTGGTGCAGAGCGCGACGGCCGGTCTGACCACCCCTGCTGTCGGCGCGCCGTCGGGGCTCAGCACGGCGATCGTGATGGGCGGCACCGGAATGCCGATGCCCACACCCAAATACCTCAACGCCATCACCGAGCTGTTCCTGTCGCCGGCCATCCCCGTCTCCGGGTTGTTCACCCCCGAGCAGCTCTACCCGATCACCGGCGTCCGCTCCCTGCCACTGGCCACCTCCGTGCAGCAGGGGCTGGAAGTGCTGAACGCGGCCGTCTCCAATCAACTGGCGCTGGGCAACCACGTCACCGTCTTCGGCTACTCACAGAGTGCAATCATCTCGTCGCTGCTGATGCAGCACTACATCTCGCTGGGCCCGAATATGCCGGACCCCGGCCTGATCAACTTCATCCTGACCGGCAACGAGATGAACCCCAACGGTGGCGTGCTGGCCCGCATCCCCGGGCTGAACATCTCCACGATCGGCCTGCCGTTCTACGGTGCCACCCCGGACGGGCCCTATCAGACGACGACCTACACCCTCGAGTACGACGGGTTCGCCGACTTCCCGCGCTACCCGCTGAACATCCTGTCCGACCTCAACGCGGTGTTCGGCATCCTCACCGTGCACACCACCTACGCCGACCTGACGCCGGCCCAGATCTCGTCGGCGACACTGCTGCCGACCCAGGGCGCCACCAACAACCAGTGGTACATGATCAGCCACCCGGATCTGCCGCTGCTGGACCCCGTGCGCGCCATCCCCGTCATCGGCCAACCCCTGGCCGCACTGGTGCAACCGGATCTGAAGGTGCTCGTCAACCTCGGCTACGGCGACCCGAACTACGGCTACTCCACCAGCCCGGCCAACGTACCCACCCCGTTCGGGCTGTTCCCCGACGTTCCTCCGGGCGTGATCGCCAACGCCCTGGTCGCCGGAACCCACCAGGGCATCAACGACTTCCTGGCCGTGACACCGACGGCGCTCACCTCGCCGCCGGTGATCGCCGCGCCCGCCTTCCCGCCGTTGATCCAGCAGTACGTGCCCGCGGCACCGCCGTCGCTGCCCGCGACCCCGATGAACATCGCCAACACGCTGGCCTCGGTGGTGTCCACCGGCTACTCGGTGCTGTTGCCGACGGCCGACCTGGCCACCGCGTTCGCCACCACGCTGCCCGCCTACGACGCGACCCTGTTTTTGAGTCAGCTCGCCCAGGGCAACATTGTCGACGCGATCCAGCTGCCGCTCGCGGCCACCACCGGGTTGGCGGCACTGGGCGGCATGATCGAGTTCATCGCCGTCGTCGAGGCGGCCGCGGAGATCGCTGCGGACCTGCAGAGCCTGCACTTCTGAGCAGCGCGCCGCAGCGACCGCGGCGCCGCACTTTGCCGTGTCGCAGTGAATTCGCTTGGCGGTCAACGATTCAGCGCAATAGTCCGACGCAACGGGAGCTTCCATCTACGCTGTCGCCAACATCGTCGGGGGCCTGGAAGGATTTGCGGGAATGTCGTTTCTGGTTAACGAGCCCCACGTCATGGCTACCGCAGCCGCGGACCTCGAGGGAATCGCTTCCGCCCTCAGCACCGCCGGCGCGGCTGCGGCTGGGCCCACGTCGAGCCTGCTGGCAGCGGCGGGCGATGAAGTCTCTGCGGCCATCGCCGATCTGTTCGGCGCGTACGGCCGGCAGTGCCAAGACGTGCTCACGCACGCGTCGGCATTTCAATACCAGTTCCAGCAGTCCCTCGGCGCAGCCGCGAACGCCTACGCGAACGCCGAGACGGCTATCGCAAACAGCCTGCCGGGGCTGTTGGGAGCGCCGTCGGCACCGGCGCCCGGCGCCGTCAGCCTGCCGCCATTCCCGCCCAATCTGCTGTCGATAATCATCGGCGGCACCGGAGTTCCGATACCGACTCCGAAGTTGATCAACGGCGCTCTCGATCTCTATATCCGTCCCGACGCCCTGCACCCCACCGTCCCGTTTCCCCTTGTCACTCCCGAAGAGCTGTATCCGCTGACCGGAGTGCGGAGCATGACGCTCAACGCGTCGGTGCAAGAGGGCCTGAACATCTTGGACGGCGCGCTCTACAAACAGATCGCCATGCTGAACCAGCCGGTAACGGTGTTCGGCATCTCCCAGAGCTCCGTCATCGCCTCGCTGGAGATGCGGAACCTCGCTGCGGGCACTTCGCTGTTCGGGGCCCACCCGCCCGACCCGTCCATGCTCAACTTCGTGCTGACCGGCAACGAGATGAACCCCAACGGCGGCATGCTGTCGCGGTTCCCGGGTCTCGCCCTGCCGGCACTCGGGCTGGATTTCTACGGCGCGACACCCTCGGACACGCCCTACCAGGTGGCCAACTACACCCTCGAGTACGACGGGTTCGCCGACTTCCCGCGGTACCCGCTCAATTTCCTGGCAGACCTCAACGCGCTTGCCGGCATCATCTACGTGCACCCCACCTATTTCGACCTCAGCGTGGCCCAGGTCAACAATGCGGTTCAGTTGCCGACCTCGCCGGGCTACACCGGCAACACCACCTACTATGCAATCCCGACCCAGAACCTGCCGCTACTGGAACCGCTTCGGGCGCTGCCGGTGATCGGTAACCCATTGGCCAACCTGCTGCAGCCGGACTTGAAGGCCCTGGTCAACCTGGGCTACGGAGACCCGGCCCACGGCTACTCGACGAGTTACGCCGACGTTGCGACCCCGTTCGGCCTGTTCCCGGAGGTGCCCCCACAGGTGGTGACCAACGCCCTGGTCGCCGGGACGCAACAGGGTATCCACGACTTCAGCGTGGACCTGCAGGCGCTGGCCGCACATCCGCCCACCCTGCCGTCGTTCGCAGCGCCGACGCCGGGCGACCTGCTGGCGACGGCGGCGAGATTCCCGTCGCCGGAACGGATCGTCAACACGGCCGCGACGATCATCTCGACCGACTACGCCGTCCTGCTGCCCACGGCCGACATAGCTCTCTCCCTCGCGACAGCGATGCCGATATACGACGCCCAGCTCTTTGCGCAGCAGCTCGCGCTGGGCAGTGTGGTGAATGCGATCGGGTATCCGCTGGCCGCCAACGTGGGTCTGGCGACGATCGCCGGCGGTGTCGAGGCGCTGACCATATTGGCGGCGGTCAGCAGCAACGTCAGCGCCGTCGAAAGCCTGCTCGCCTGACGCGTGCGCGAGCCGCAGGAAACTCTCAGGAATTTAGCCACGCTATCCAGGCGATTCCGCTCACCTACCGGCCAGACCCGATCTACGCTCACAATGCTGCGCCTCGCGACGGCCTTCAGCGCTGGGTCGTCGGGTCCTTGGCAACGGCGGTGTAGCACCCAAAGGCCTTGGCCGAGAGAGGAATTCGTCGATGTCCTACTTAGCGACGCAACCGCAGCTGATCACCGACGCCGCCGAGAACCTGGCCGGAATCCGAACCGCGCTCGCCTCGGCGAACGCCGCCGCCGCGGGCCAGACAACCGGTCTGGCTGCCGCCGCCGCCGACGAGGTCTCCCAGGCCGCGGCAGCGCTGTTCCGCGCGTTCGGTCTGGAATACCAGGACGTCGTCGGCCAGGCGGCGGCATTCCACGACGAGTTCAACCGCGTGCTGGCAGCTGCTGGTGGCGCCTACGCCGAAGCCGAGGCGGCCGGCGCGGCGGCCCTGGCGGCCGCGTCACCGATCGAGGCGCTGCTGGCGCCGCTGCAGCCGATGCTCGCTCCGATTCAATCGCTGTTCGCCCCGGCCGCAAGCGTCGCGTCCGGCGGGACTCCCGTCACGATGCCCGTCGGGACGACCGTTGCCACCGTGTACAACTCGGCACTGATCATGACCGGCAGCGGCACACCGATACCCTCACTGGCGTACATGGCCAGCGTGCGGCCGTGGATTCAGTTCCAGGTGGCCAACGCGCTGTCGATTCCGCTGAACACCCCAGAGGGTTTGTATCCGCTCACCCAGATCAAAGACCTGCCGCTCAGTCAGTCGGTGGCGACCGGTGTGACGGCGCTGAACAACGCGCTGTTCAGCCCGACCGGCCTGATCACCGCCGGGCAGAAGGTCTCGGTCCTCGGCTACTCGCAGAGCGCCATTTTGTCCTCGCTCGAGTTGCGCAACCTGATCGCCGCGGGCAGCCCGCACGCCGGTGATCTCAGCTTCACCCTGCTGGGCAACCCGATGTCCCCCAACGGCGGTCTGCTGTCCCGGTTCCCGGGGCTGACCATGCCGGCCTTGGGCCTGGATTTCTACGGCCCCACGCCGGCGAACTCCGGCTACCCGGTCAACGTGTTCTCACTGCAGTACGACGGATACACCGATTTCCCGCGCTACCCGATCAATTTCCTGGCCGACCTCAACGCGTTCCTGGGCATCCAGACCGTGCACGGCACCTACCCCAACATCATCAATGCCACCACCGGCGCACTGGCACCCGGCTACAAGATGGTCGAGTTGCCGGTCTCCCCGACAACGGCCGCCAACGGGCTGGACCACTACTACATGATCACCTACGACCATCTGCCGCTCGTGCAGCCGATCCGGTCCATCCCGCTGATCGGAAATGCATTGGGAGACTTGATCGAACCGAACCTGACCTACCTGGTGAACTGGGGCTACGGTGATCCGCACTACGGCTATTCCACCTCCTACGCCGACGTCTGGACCTCGTTCGGGTTGATCCCGCCGATCCCGCAGAACTTCATCGGCGACCAGATCGCCCTGGCCAACCAGGGCTGGGGAGCATTCGTCGGCGACCTCCGGGCCATGGCTCCCACCTCGCTGCCGTCGCTGACCGGCCTGCTGCCGAGCGGTGCCGGCGGTGGCCTGTCGCTGCCGTTCACGTTGCCGGGCGCCACCGGCTCGCCGGTCGACAGCTTCTTCGATGCGCTCCGGTCGGCGAACACCAACATCGTCAACTCCATCACCAGTGCGACCGCCGACGGTTACGCCCTGCTGTTGCCCACCGCCGACATCGCGAACACCATCGTGACCACGCTGCCCTCGTATGACTTCAACCTGTTCCTGGACGGCATCCAGCAGGCGGTCCACGGCGACCCGATGGGTGTGGTCAACGCGATCGGCAATCCGATCGCCGCAAACGTCGCGCTGCTGACGCTGGCCGGTGGATTCCAGACCATCGTGACGATCGACACGATCGAGTCCGTGATCGGCGACCTCACCGGCATCCTCTGATGTCGTACCTCGCCGCGCACACCGATGTAATCGCAACGGCGGCAGTCTCTCTGGAGGACCTGCAGGCGCTGATCGGTGCGGCGAGCTCGGCCGCGTCCGCACCGACCACGGGTTTGGCGGCGGCGGCCGCCGACGAGGTGTCAACCGCGATCGCAAATCTCTTCGCCGCAAACGGCCGGGAATGCCAGGCGGTGATCGCCCAGGCGACGGCATTCCAGAGCGAATTCACCCGGGCAATGGCCGCCGGTGGACTGGCCTACTGGAGACCGAAGTCGCCAACGCCGCGTCGAACGCGCTGAATCCGATTCTCGCGCCGATCAAGTCGCTGCTCGGCGGAGCCGCGGCGGCCCCGGCCGCTGCCATCACGTTGGTCATGGGCGCCAGCGGATACCCCATCCCGATCCAGGACTACATCCAGGGCATCCCGCCGTTGTTCATCGACCCGTTCTTCCCCGGCGGAGTCAACCTGGGTGTCAACACCCCCGAAGGGCTGTATCCGCTCACCGGGATCAAGGACCTGACCTTCGACGTGTCCGCGGCGCGGGGCCTGACCATCCTGGACAACGCGATCACCGCCGCGTTCGGCCAACTCAATGCCACCTCGGTCAACGTCTTCGGCTACTCGCAGAGCGCGGTCATCGCGTCGATGGAGATGAAGGCGCTCGACCCCACTAACACGCCGAGCTCGATACCCCTGAACTTCACCCTGGTCGGCAACCCCAGCAACCCCAACGGTGGTCTGCTGGCCCGATTCCCGGGACTGGCCCTGCCGAGCCTGGGGCTGGACGTGTTCGGCATCGCGACGCCGGACAACTCGTTCAAAACCAACATCTTCACCATCGAATACGACGGTTTCGGCGACTTCCCGCAATACCCGCTCAACGTGGTCTCGGATGTCAACGCATTCCTGGGCATCATCGAGCTGCACGGCCACTACCCGTTCCTGTCGGGCCAGGAACTGACGCCGGCACCGAACGGCACGGCCGTCGAGTTGACCAACACCGTCGGCCCCACCCTGACGCACTACTACATGATTCCCACCGAGAACCTGCCGATCCTCTCTCCGCTGCGCGCCATCCCGGTCATCGGCCACCCGCTGGCGGACCTGCTCCAGCCCGATATGCGGGTGATCGTGAACCTGGGCTATGGCAGCACCACGAATGGCTGGTCCCCCGACCCGCCGAACATCGCCACCGGATTCGGCGTTATCCCACCGGTTCCGGCCGGCCAGATCGTGTCCGCCCTGGCCGCCGGCGCCCAGCAGGGGATCGCCGACTTCGCCCGCGACGTCGCAGCTATCAGGCCCTCGGACTTCACCGCGCTGATTCCCGCCGTCGACACCGCCGGGCTCAATCAGGTACTGGCGGGCGCGCAGCACTCGCTGTCGTCGCCGCAGAACTTCGTCCAGTCACTGCTAAACGCCAACCTGCGCGTCGCCTACACCGCCTCGGCCGTCGCCGCCTCGGCCTACGCGACCGCGTTGCCCACCACCGACATGCTCAACGCGGTGGTGACCGCCATTCCGGCCTACAACATCGACCTGTTCGGCAACGGGATACTGCAGGCCCTCAACGGCGATCCCGTCAACGGGCTGATCAATGCCTTCGGCAAACCGGTTGCGGCCGACGTCGGGTTGGCGGTGCTGCTCGGCGGGTTCGAGGTGCGGGTGTTCGAGCACGCGGCCAGCGACATCGTCACCGAGCTGAAAGCGCTCTAGGGCTCCAGCACGACCTTGCCGAGCACCCCGCCGGCGTCCAGGCTCTGCAGGGCGGCGCGCGCCTCCGACAGCGGATAGCGTTGCGGCGGAGGCGGTTTCAGCCCGAGCGAGACAAGCTGGTTCAGGCCGGAGGAGAACAGCACCGCCGAGCCGGGCACCTTGTTGAGGTACTCACCCCACGCGACACCCAACACGCCGATATTGCGCAGCAGCAGCCGGTTGACGGTCAGGGTGGGGATGCTGCCGGCGGCGAACCCGACCACCAGCAGCTTGCCGTCGATGGCCAGCACCTGGATGGCGTCGTCGAACGCCCGGCCGCCGATCGGGTCGACCACGATGTCGACGCCCCGGCCGTTGGTGTGCGCGAGCACCTGCTCGACCCAGCCCGGCGCCAGGTGCACCACCTGGTCGGCGCCGAGTGCCTTGACGTAGTCGATGGCGGCTTCGCGGTGCACCACGCCGATCACCTGGCTGGCTCCCATCGCCTTGGCGATCTGCACGGCGGCGGTGCCCACCCCGCCGGAGGCGCCGAGCACCAGCACCGTCTGGCCCGGTCGCATCACCGCGCGCCGGGACAGTGCGAAATACATGGTGTTGTAGTTGACCAACAACGACACCGCTTCGGCGTCGTCGAGTTCGTCCGGGCTGCGGATCACGTTGGACACCGGCACCGCCACCTGCTCGGCATAGCAGCCGAGCACACCGAACGCCGAAACCCGTTCGCCCACACGGAAACCCGAGTCGACGGGCGCCGAACGCACCACCCCTGCGGTCTCCATGCCGGGCACGAACGGCGGCTGCAACTTGAGCTGGTATTTACCTTTGGTCAGGAGCAGATCGGGAAAGCAGACTCCGGCGGCACGCACCTCGATGACGATGTTGCCACCGCCATCGGGTACGTCGTCGACATCGGTGTAGACAATGCCGGACGGGCCGCGAAGCTCTTGAACCACACAGGCTTTCACTGAATTGGTTACAGCTTGAAGCCAGCTTTTGTCGCCGCCGACAGGTCGGTGATCTCACTCCAGTGCTCCGCCACGTCCTGCACGGTGGGCGGCTTGTCGAAGTTGGCGCCCTCGTTGCCGAACAGCGCAACGCGTTGCACCTTGCCGCCACCGACGACGAACACCGACCCGTTGTCGGCGTTCTCCTCGGTGCACAGGTAGGCGACCACCGGCGCGACGAACTCCGGCGTCAGCTTCTCCAGCACCTCCTTGGGCATGATGTCCTCGGTCATGCGGGTGGCGGCGATCGGGGCGACCGCGTTGGAGTGGATGTTGTACTTCGCGCCTTCCAGCGCCAGTGTGTTGATCAGGCCGACCAGCCCGAGTTTGGCTGCGCCGTAGTTGGTTTGGCCGAAGTTGCCGAACAGCCCACTGGTGGAGGTGGCGACCACCACCCGGCCGTAGCTCTGCTCGCGGAAGTGCGGCCACGCCGCGCGGATCACGTTGTACCCGCCGTACAGGTGCACCTTCAGCACCGCGTCCCAGTTCTCCGACGTCATCTTGTGGAAGGTGCCGTCGCGCAGGATGCCGGCATTGCTCACCACACCGTGGACCGCACCGAACTCGTCGAGCGCCGTCTTGATGATGTTGGCCGCGCCGTCGGCTTCGGCGACGCTGTCGTAGTTGGCGACTGCCCGTCCCCCGCCGTCCCGGATCTCGGCGACGACATGGTCGGCCATCGCCGAGCCGGCGCCGGTGCCGTCGCGGGCTCCGCCGAGGTCGTTGACAACGACGCTGGCACCCTCGCGAGCCAGGGTCAGGGCGTATTCACGGCCCAATCCCCCGCCGGCTCCGGTCACCACGATGACGCGGTCCTGCAATCCGGGCATCAGTTTCCTTTCTGTAAGCGTTCAGCGATATCGGTTGGGTCAGAACAGTTTTCGGGCCAGCTTGAAGGCGCGATCGGTGTAGGGCGGGTAGATCATCTTGGAGAAGTCGGGGCGGGTCGGTTTGGTCAGCACCGCCTTGCGGTGGCTGAACTCGTCGAATCCCCACTTGCCGTGGTAGGCGCCCATGCCCGACGCGCCGACACCGCCGAACGGCAACTTGACCGTCGACACCTGGAAGGCGATGTGGTTGATCAGCATGCCCCCGGCCGGGACCTCTTTGATGAAGCGCTCCCGGATTTCCTTGGACTTGGTGAACAGGTACGCCGACAGCGGCTTGGGCCGGGCGTTGATGAATTCGACGGCCTCGTCGAAGTTCTTGACGGTGAGCACCGGCAGCAACGGTCCGAAGATCTCGTTCTGCATCAACGGTCCGTCCGGGGCGGGATCGACGACCACGGTCGGCTGGATGCGCAGGCTGGCCGGGTCACTCTTGCCACCGACGGCGACCTTGGCACCGCCGTCGGCTTCGGCGTCGGCGATGTAGCCGTTGAGCCGGTCGAACTGCCGCTTGTTGACGATGCGCATCCCGGCCGGGTTGTCCTGGGAGCGGAATTTGGTGAGGGCGGCGCCGATCTTGTCGACGAGCTCGTCCCGGATCGAGGCGTCGGCCAGCACATAGTCGGGCGCCACGCAGGTCTGTCCGGCGTTGAGGATCTTCAGCCAGGCGATCCGCTTGGCCGCGACGTCGATGTCGCCGTCGGCGGCCACCACCACCGGGCTCTTCCCGCCGAGTTCCAGCGTCACCGGCGTCAGGTGCGGCGCCGCGCCCTCGTACACCTTGCGGCCGATCTCGGTGCCGCCGGTGAACATCACCCGGTCCAGGCCCTGTGCGATCAGCTCCTGGCTCACCATGCCGTCGCCCTCGACCACCGCAACCGCGTCGCGGTCCAGGTACTTGGGCACCAGTTCGGCCATCAGGCGCGAGGAAGCCGGGGCGATCTCCGACGGCTTGAGGATGACGGCGTTTCCAGCGGCCAGCGCGCCCACCGCCGGACCCAGGGTCAGGTAGAACGGGTAGTTCCAGGCGCCGATGATCAGCACGGTGCCGTAGGGCTCGTACTCCACCCAGCCGCGCCCGGGCAGCTGCGGGGCTTCCAGCAGCAGATACTTGCGCCGCATCCACTTCTTCAGCTTCTTGGCCGCGTACTTGGCCTCACCCGCGGTGGTGGCGATGTCGGCGATGAACGCCTCGACGTGGTTGCGGTCCAGGTCCTCTTCCAGCGCGGCGGCGATGGCGGGCTCGTTCTCCTCCACCAGCCTGGCCAGGGCCAGCAACTGCTGTTTGCGCCACTCGTAGCTGCGGGTGCGGCCGGTAGCGAAGGTCTTGCGCAGCCGGGCGACGGTTTCTGCGACGCTGCTCGACTCAGTGGCAGCCTGCGGTTGCGCGGGTGCGGGCGGGGATTCGGTGGTCATCGTTGTCCTTCCTTCCCCCAGGTGCCCGCAGCCGTGGTGCGCGATCGCCAAAGGGGTGATAGACGCGATCCTAACCACCTGGCTTTGCCGGCAATAGGACGGCAAGGGGAAAGACGAACTACAGCCGCTCGGCCGTCACGAAATCGGAGAAGGCGTCCCGGTCGCCCGCCATCGGCACGTCGACCACCCAGCGGCCCATGCGCTGCATCTCGTCGACCGAGCTCTGCGCCTGGGCCCGCCAACCGTGCTCGTTGAGCCAGTCGGCCAGCGGTGCGCGGTTCTCGTCGCGGTACATCAGTTCGCCCACGTCGATCGTCTCCTCCAGGCCGATCTCTTCGGCGACCCGGCGGAACCGTTCCCTCATCTGCTGGCGGCGCTCGTCGGCGTGGTTGGCGGCGGTTTCGGCGGCGACCCGGCTGCCCGGCGCGCTCAACTCGCCGACCTGGGTGAACAACCGGTCCTGCGCCTCGCCGGGCAGGTACATGAGCAGGCCCTCGGCCAGCCACGCCGTCGGAACCGCCGGATCGAAACCGGCCTCGCGCAGCGCCGCCGGCCAGTCCTGACGCAGGTCGATGGCCACCGCCCGGCGGTCGGCCGAGGGCGCCACCCCGTTTTCGGCCAGGGTCGCCGACTTGTACTCGAGCACCTGGGGCTGGTCGATCTCGAAGACCGTGGTCCCGGCCGGCCAGTCCAGCCGGTAGGCGCGCGAGTCCAGGCCGGATGCCAGGATGACCACCTGCCGGATTCCGGCGGCGACGGCGTCGGCGAAGAAAGTGTCGAAGAAATTGGTCCGGACGGCCTGATAACCGCGCATGTGCTGGACCATGGCGGCGGCCTCGGGGTCCAGCGATTCGACCCTGGCCGCGACGGCCGGATCGAGCATGGCCTCCCACAGCACTCCCGCGTTGGCGTTGGTCACCAGCAGCTTGGCGTATGGGTCGCGGATCAGCGCGTCGGGCTGTTCGGTCTCGACGGCCCGCGCGGCGGCCACCATCACGGCGGTGGTGCCGACGCTGGTCCTGATGTCCCAGGTGTCGTCGTGGCTGCGCAGTGTGCTCATTCGCGTACTCCTCGCATCAGGGTGCTGGTGATGGCCTCGCCGGCCAGGTCTTCGGGCACCGGGCGGCCCAGCCGGGCCATTTCCTGGTGGTTGGCCACGGCGTCGACCTGCCAGCCGTGGTCGGTGAGCCATTGCGCCGGATCCGATCGGTCCGGCTCGTGATAGGTGAGGGCGCCGATGTTCACGTCCAGACCGAGCCGGTCGCGCATCCGGTCCCAGCGTTGCCGGTTCCCGCCGACGACCATGGTGAACGCTTCGACGGCGATCCGGCTACCCGGCGCGCTCAGCGCGGTACACATCTGGAAGAGCCGGTCCTGGGCGTCGCTGGGCAGGTAGGCGAGCAGACCTTCGGCCAGCCACGCGGTGGGCCGGGCCGGGTCGAAACCAGCGGCGCTCAGCGCGGCCGGCCAGTCGTCGCGCAGGTCTACCGCGACCGCGTGCCGATCCGTCTTGGCAACCGCGCCGGACGAACCCAGGATCTCGGCCTTGTATTCCAGCACCTGGGGCTGGTCGATCTCGTACAGGCGCGTGCCCGCCGGCCACTCCAGCCGGTAGGCCCGCGAATCCAGGCCGGCGGCCAGAATCACCACCTGCCGGATGCCGGCCTGGCCGGCGGCTTTGAAGTACTCGTCGAAGTAGTGGGTCCGCACCGCCTGGTAATCGCAGCCGACCCGGTGCAACCGTCGTCCGTGCTCGTCGCCGTCGAGCCAGGCGATGGCGGGGTCGGCCAGCCGTGCCCAGGCCGGGCCGGCGGAGGCCACCAGCAGTTGCGCGAATTCGTCGCGGACCAGGGGGTTGGCTGCGGCCGACTCCACGGCGCGCGACGCGGCCACCGCCAGTGCGGTGGCGCCGACGCTTTCGGTGATGTGCCAGCTGTCGCCGGCGGTTCGTAACGAGGGCAGCGCGCGGGAGTCCAGATCAGTCATGTCCGGACCATGCTACCTAATAAGTTAGGCAACCTATACGGTTTGTGCGGCAGCTCACCGAGCGCCCGGCGCTGCCGCGTCTGGACTGGACTTCCACAAGCCGCCGGCGATCATCTGGCGCAACGTCGCGAGAATGTTCTCGATCTCCTGGTAGCTGCCCACGAAGCCGGCATAGAACCCCACCCCGCACAGCACCAGCAGCAGCGCCTCACTGACCGCGCCGACGTCGACGCCGGGTGCGAGTTCCCCGCTGGCAACCGCCTCGCCGACCGCCGAGCACAGGAAGTCCCGGGTGGTGCATACCGCGTCGTTGTCGACTCGGCGCAACTCGGGATGGCGCTGCGACTCGAGCACCGCGGTGGCCAGGAAGGCAGCGGTGCCACGGTGCTGGGAGTCCACTTCCATTGCGACGATGATGAACGCGCCGAGCCGGCCCATCAGGGTCGACTCGGCCCGCGCGCGCTCGATGCCGGCACAGACGACCAGTTCGTTGGTGCGGTCGGCCACTTCGGTGTACAGCGCCCGCTTGCTGGCGAAGTAGTGGTTGATCGCCGGCCGGGTCAGATCGGCATGCGTCGCGATGGCCTGGAACGTCGCCCCCTCGTAGCCGCGTTCGCTGAACACCTGACGCGCAGCATCGACAATGCGCTTGCGCGTCTCGTCAGCTTTCGCGGCGGGGGGCCGCCCAGGCCCGCGACTAGCCGTTTGCGGCATTCCTAGAGTGTGCCACCGCCACGGTGCGGCATTAACGCGTTCGGCGGGATCCTGCCGAATTTGCCCGCTTGATAATCCTCGAGCGCCTCGATCACTTCGGCCTTGGAGTTCATCACGAACGGCCCGTAGTGAAAGACCGGCTCGCGGATCGGCTGCCCACCCAGGATCAGCACCTCCAGGGGGGTGTCGCGGCCCGATTTCGCCGCCACGGTGATCCGGTCGCCTGGGCCGAGGACGGCCAACTGCCCTGACTTGATCGGATGACCGACCGGGCCAACGGCCCCTTCCCCGGACAGCACGTACACCAAGGCGTTGAAGTCGCGCCGCCACGGGATGTTCAGGCGAGCGCCGCTCTGCACTGTCGCGTGGGCCATCGTGATCGGGGTGTGGGTGACGCCCGGACCGGGGTTGCCGTCGATCTCCCCGGCGATGATCCGGACCAGCGCGCCGCCGTCCCCGGAGGACAGCAGCCTGGTGTCGGTGCCCTCGATGGCCTGGTAGCGAGGCGGCGCGAACTTGTCTCGCTTCGGCAGGTTCACCCACAGCTGGATGCCGTGGAAAACGCCGCCGCTGCGCACCATTTCGGCCGGCGGGGTCTCGATGTGCAGTACCCCCGAACCGGCGGTCATCCATTGGGTTGCGCCGTCGGCGATCAGCCCACCACCGCCATGCGAGTCCTGATGGGCGAAGGTCCCGTCCATCATGTAGGTCACCGTCTCGAAGCCGCGGTGCGGATGCCAGTCGGTGCCGCGCGGTTCGCCCGGCTCGTAGTCCACCTCGCCCATCTGATCCATATGCACGAAGGGGTCCAGCACAGCGGCGCTCACCCCGGCGAAGGCCCGGACCACCGGAAATCCCAATCCCTCGTGGCCGCGGGGGCCGGTCGTCACCGACCGGACCGGGCGCTCGGTGTCCGCCGGTCCCGCCGGCACCACCCGGGGCAGGCTCAGCGTGTCTGCGGTTATAGCGGGCATTTCTACCTCCTGATTATTCCAGCTTGCCCGGTATAACCGGACTGCGGTCCGAATATTCCTCTGGCGTGATCGACGCGCCACCGGCGCCCAGAAACGGCTGATAGCCTGCCGACCATGGCGGACCAGCCTGGCGAGGCGCCGCCCGAATCCGCCGGCGGACGGTTCGGCGCCGCCATCCACAACGCGAACTATCTGCCCAAATGGCTGCTGCTGGGCACCACAATCGGTGTTATCTCGGGCTTAGGTGCGGTCGTCTTCTACCAGGCCCTGAAGTACACCGGTGCGTTCCTGCTCGGCGATCTGGCCGGCTACCACGTCCCTACCCCGGTGGGTGAGGGCGGCAGCCACGGATCAGCCGGGTTCGTCCGGGCCTGGGCCATACCGCTGGTGACGACGGGCGGGGCGCTGCTGTCGGCGTTCATCGTCGCCAGATTGGCCCCGGAAGCCACCGGACACGGCACCGACGAAGCCATCGAGGCGGTGCACACCAACCCGCGGGCCATCCGTGGCCGCGCGGTGCTGGTGAAGATGGTCGCCAGCGCGCTGACCATCGGTTCGGGCGGATCCGGCGGCCGGGAGGGTCCCACCGCGCAAATTTCGGCCGGTTTCGCCTCGCTGCTGACTCGCCGGCTACATCTGTCCGACGACGACGGACGCGTGGCCGTGGCACTCGGTATCGGCGCGGGGATCGGCGCCATCTTTGCCGCGCCGCTGGGCGGAGCGGTGCTGGCCGGCTCGATCGTCTATCGGGACGACTTCGACTACAGCACGCTGGTGCCCGGGTTCATCGCATCCGGAACGGCGTACGCGATTCTCGGTGCGTTTCTGGGCTTCGATCCGCTCTTCGGTTTCATCGATGCCGAGTACCGCTTCGAGCGGGCCTGGCCCCTGCTGTGGTTCGTGGTGATCGGTGTGATCGCGGCGGCCGTCGGATATCTCTACGCACGCGCCTTCCACGTCTCGG
The DNA here is from genome assembly GCA_021654635.1 of Mycobacterium kiyosense. Classification (NCBI taxonomy): domain Bacteria; kingdom Bacillati; phylum Actinomycetota; class Actinomycetes; order Mycobacteriales; family Mycobacteriaceae; genus Mycobacterium; species Mycobacterium kiyosense. Next base: position 371,187 of record AP025179.1, on the reverse strand, counting down.
CGAGGCTGGCGCGCCGCCTGCCGGGCGGCCCGGTGCTCAAGCCCGCGCTGGGCGGGCTGCTGGTCGGGCTGCTGGGCCTGGCGATCCCCCAGGTCCTGAGCAGCGGCTACGGCTGGGCGCAGCTGGCCGCCGACCGTTCTTCGCTGCTGGCCATCCCGCTGTGGGTCATCGTCGCGTTGCCGGTCGCCAAGATCGTGGCAACCTGCCTGTCCATCGGGAGCGGCGGATCGGGAGGCCTGTTCGGTCCCGGCATCGTGATCGGCGCATTCGTCGGGGGCGCCACGTGGCGACTGGGCGAGTTGGCGGCGTTACCCGGAGTGCCCGATCAACCGGGGATTTTCGTGGTGGTCGGCATGATGGCGTGTTTCGGCAGCGTCGCGCGCGCCCCACTGGCGATCATGATCATGGTTGCGGAGATGACGGGGTCTTTCTCCGTGGTTCCCGGAGCCATTCTCGCGGTGGGCATCGCGTCGCTGCTGATGTCGCGCACCAACGTCACCATCTACGAAGCGCAACGGTTGAACCGCGAGGTCGCCGCGGCCGAACGCATGCGTAAATCAAATGATTCGTAAAATGCCGCATTCGGCGTCCGAATTCGGCTAACATCCCCTCACTTCGACCAATTACCCTTCGACCAATCCCCCTCCACCAATCACCAAGTGCGGAAGGCATATTCATGTCGCACGTCACCGTGGAACCTCAGGCCCTGCTCGACGCGGCCGGGCAGGTCCAACAAGTCGGCAACGGCATCACTGCGGCCAATCAGGCCACTTCCCATCTCAACGCCCTCCCTGCGGCCGCCGCGGACGAGGTGTCAACGGCCGTCGCGGCGGTATTCGGAAAATACAACCAGCAGTTGCAGGGTGCCCTGAGTTCCTTCCAGGCCGCGCTGCAGCAACAATTCGCGGCCGCGCTCACCGCCGCGGAATGGGCCTATAAAGGCGCCGACAACGGCGGGAAGGCGGCGATAGCCGCCGTGCAAGCCAGCGCGGCAGAGTTCGTCAAGTCACCGGTCGGGTATATCGAAAAAGTCGTCGAAGACGTCGAAGACCAGTTCGAATCGGTGCTTTTCCGGATCGGGTTCCCGCACCAGCGGCACCCCGGATAGGCCCGCGCCGGATCAGCCTTTTCCGCGCGCCGACTTCGCGGCACCCTTTTCCGTAGTCGAGCCCTCGTGGTCGAGTTTTCCGCCCGAACTCTCCAAGTGCGCCCGGACGAACCACTGGAACTTCTCCAGCTGACCCGCCTGGCCGATCAACAGGTCCTGGGTCACCGGGTCGAGTTCGTCGGTCTCGTCGATGGCCTTGCGAACATCTTCGATCACCCCGTTGTAGACCAGGTCCAGCGCGGCCAGGTGGGCCTGGACGGTGTCACGGCCCACCGAGTAGTCGTCCCAGTCCCGGTCCTCGATGATGGCGTTCGGCGTGCCCTTGGGGGGAGGCGCCCAACGCGGCGATGCGTTCGGCCACATCGTCGGCGAACGTGCGCACCGCCTCCACCTGCGGGTCGATCATCTCGTGCACGCCGATGAAGTTGGGGCCCACCACATTCCAGTGAATGTGCTTGAGCGTCAGGTGTAGGTCGTTATAGGTGCTCAGCTGGCGCTGCAGTAGTTCGGCGAGGCGTGCGCCCTGCTTGTCGGTGAGCCCCCGGAATGGTGAACTGCGTCATCGGTTTCCCCTAAAGAGTCGCTTACTGTCCTCAGACGCGTGTACCCGATGACCCGAGCGCTAACCACTCACAGCCGGTGAATGTGCTGCACCGGCAGCCGCGGACCGCGGCGCGGTTCGTAGGCCAGGCCACTGGCTTCGAGCACCCGCACCACCCGGTGCCGGTGCGGACGCATGGGTTCGAGCAACTCGACCATTCTCGCGTCGTCAACCGGGTGACCCAGCAATGTCCAGCCGATCATCTTGCATATGTGGTAGTCGCCGATGGACAGGGCGTCGGCATCCCCGAAAGCCCGTTGCGCCGTCTCGGCCGCCGTCCACGCCCCGATGCCCGGCAGTGACGTCAGCGCCGCACGAGCCTGGGCGGGCGGCATGGCGGCCAGTCGTTCCAGCGACGACGCCCGCCGCGCACAGCCGACCACCGTCTGCGCCCGGCCCGGGTCGACGTTGGCGAGATGGAACTCCCAGGACGGGATGTGCCGCCACGCGTCTGCCGAAGGCGGCACCCGCATCCCGTCCGGAGCCGGGCCGGGCGCCGGTGTGCCGTATTTGGTGACCAACACCCGCCAGGAGCGGAAGGCATCGGCACCCGGCACCCGCTGCTCGATGACGGCCGGGATGAGCGCTTCAAGCACCTGGCCGGTGCGACCCAACCGCAGGTTGGGCACCTTGCGGTGGGCGGCGGCAATCGTCGGGTGGTACGGCCGGAAACCGGACGCGTCGTCGTCAGCGCCCAGCAGTGCGGGCAGCGCGTCCACGAATTCCGCCGCACCGTCGCCCCACGCTGCACATCGTGCCGTGTCGCGGGACACCGTGGCGATGCACGCCGAGACCGGCCCGGACGGCAACAGGCTGGTGCGCCAGATCGTGCCGTCACCGGGCACCCGGAAGCAGGGGTCGCCGCGGCCGCGGCGCAGCGGAGCCAACGTGTGCCCGAACCCCCCGGCGCCGGGAAACGTGACGGTGCGTGTGATCACCGGTTCGAGTCTCCTTTGTTCGACGGCACGTCGATTGACCGCCAACTGTGCCCCGTTACAGGATGGCCTGGTGATGACGCCTTTCGACGACCCGCAGGCCGAGCTGGCATGGATGTTCCTGCAGAGCTTGTGCGAGGGCGGAGACCTCGACGAGGGGTTCGCGCTGCTGCGCGACGACTTCACTTACTGGAGCATCGTCGGCCGCACGACGCTGGACAAGGATGCCATGCGGCGCGCCAACGACCGGCGCAAGCAGGTGTTCGAGGTCAACATCGACCTGCTGCGGTGCGTCAACGAGGGCGAGACGGTGGTGATCGAGGGTCAGGTCGAGGGCGTCGGACCCACCGGGGACAAATACGAAAGCCCGTTCGTCTGCATTTTCGACACCCAGGACGGCATGATCACCTCGATGCGCGAATACAGCGACACCCAGTCGTTCGCGCGGATGTTTCCCTAGCCGACCGTGATGTCGGCCTTGTTCGGATAGAAGGCGACGTGCCCGGCGATCGCGGCGACCCGCGGGTAGGGCTGCTCGTAGGTCCAGATCGCATCCGGCACGGTGTCGCCGGCGGCGGTGGTGACGCTGTAGTAGCTGGCCTCACCCTTGAACGGGCAGTAACTGGTGGTGTCGGAGCGGCGGAGCCGGTCCTGCGCGACGTCGGCAAGCGGAATGTATTGCACCAGAGGCAAAGTGGCCTCCTGCAGACCCAGCGCCGCGGTGGTGTCGGCGATCAGTTCACCGTTGACGCGGACCTGTACCCGGGCCGCGGTCGGTTCGATGGTGATCGGGTGTCCTGCACTGGGCTCCTTGATTTCCGGGTGGCTCATGGTCGACCTTCTTCCTCAGAATGCGTAGCGGTGATACTGCGCCATGTACCGCATCGCCGGGACCAACGACATCACCCGGCCCAACCAGCGAACCACCGGCGCCACTTGGTGGAACGTATCGCTGTCGAAAACTGATTCCCACGCAAGCAGGCGAGTTCCCGCAACCGCGTCCAATATGTCCGACGGTCGGTCGATCGCCCAGTACAGCGTCGACCCAGAGCGGCGGACCACGGCGTTGGTCACCTGCGTGCGGATCCCGAGCGTGTTGAACGAGTCGAACTGCAGTTCGCCGGAGGGAAAACGGTCCACGACACGACGCAGCAGCGCCAGCCCGTCGTCCTGGGTCAGGTACATCGTCAGGCCCTCACCGAGGAACAGAGTGGGGCGGTCGGCCGGCACCTCGGCCAGCCAGCTCGGCTCGGTCACCGACGCGGCCAGCATCCGGTATCCGTCGCGAGCGGGGTAGACGCGTTTGCGAAGTTCGACGACGTCGGGGTAGTCCACGTCGTACCACCGCACGCCGGGTCCGGGGTCCAGCCGGTAGACCCGGGCGTCCAGGCCGCAGCCGACGTGCAGCACCGTGGCGTGTTCGTGTGCGGCCAGAAACTGGCGCGTCCAGGTGTCGAAGTGGGCGGTGCGAACGGCCACCGAAGGGGCTCGCCGTGGAGTGATGGTGGTCGCCCGCCAGTCGTAATCGATTTGCGCGACGGCGGCTTTCGCGAAGTCGTCGTGCAGGATCGATTTCGGCGCGTCGGCGTCGAGAGCTTTGGCGTACAGCGTCGCGAGCATGGTCTGCGGTGGTCCGGCCAGGTCGACATGAACACGTTCCATTGCCGCGAGCCTATTCCGTTTGAGCGGTCTGGCTACCCTTGCTGGTCTTGCGCATGGCCGCCCAGAAGCGGGCCGCCTCACGTATCGACTCCTCCACTGGTCGGGGCTGCCAACCCAGCTCCCGTACCGCCCTGCCGTGGTCGACGGGAGCTTCGGCGCGCATCATCCGCACCGACTCCAGGCTGAGCTCGGCATCCTTGCCGGTGAGCTTGGCGCGCAGGCTGCCCAGCCCGCCCAGGGCGTAGAGCGCCGGTACCGGGATGGCCCATTTCGGCGGCGGCATCCCGGCCTCGTCGGCCGCGATACGGACCACCTCGGTCAACGGGATCATGCGTTCGGAGATCAGGTACTTCTCACCGTTACGACCGCGCTCGGCAGCCAGGATCATTGCCCGCGCCGCGTCGTCGACTCCCACCACCTCCAGCTGGATGCCCTGCATCAGGAACGGCAGCTTGCCGAAGACCGCGCCGGCGATGAAGGCGCCGTGCGGGGTGCGGCCCCAGTCGCCGGCGCCGTAGGTCGTCGACACGCACATCGCCACCGCGGGCAAGCCGTGTTCGGCGACGTAGCGCAGCACCAGATCCTCGGCCTGCACCCGGGACCGCACGTACGGACTCACCCGGCGCTGCGGCGGGATCCGGTCTTCCTCGGTGGCCACGTGTCCGCGCCGGCGGTCCACCGTCGCGTAGGTGCTGGTGAAGACAAATCGATGCAGCCCACCGTCTTTCGCGACGTCTTTGGCGACATCCAGGACGTTGCGCAGCCCTTCGACGTTGGTGCGGAACAGCGGAGCCGGGTCCTGCAGCCACGCCCGGGTGTCAACGACGCAGTAGTAGACGTCGTCAACGCCGTCCATGGCTGCGCGCACGGTCGCGGTGTCGAAGACGTCACCGTGAAAGCGGGTCACGTCCAGGTCGTCGATGGATCGGGTGTTGGCGCCTGAGCGCACCATCACCCGTACCTGGTGGCCGTCTCGCACCAGCAGGCGGGTGACGTGGGAGCCCAGGAATCCGTTGGCGCCGATGACCAGCTTGGGCTTGCCGCTCACCGGCCACCGCCGTTGCGCTTCATCCAGGCCGCGGCCTCGGCGTCGAGGTTGCCGCACTCCTGGGCCTTTTTGCACCATTTCAGCCCGGCCTGTAGGAAGCGCAGCGGGTTGTAGATGTCTTCCTGCCGGCGCCACAGACCGTCACCGGCATAGGTGATGATCGAGATGTTGGTCGCGGTGATCACGCTGCCGTCGCCGGGGTCTCGCATCGGGTTGTCCAGTTCCATGATCACCCGGCCGGTGGGCTCGTCGATCACCGACCACAGCGACGGGAATTCCACCATGTAGCTGCCCGGGAAGGTCGACATCGTGCGCTCGATCCAGGCGCGGACCTCGTCGCGCCCGTGCATGGTGCCCATCGCGTGCTCGATGTATTCGACGTCCGGGGTGTAGTGCTGCACCCAGGCGTCCCAGTCGTGTGTCGCGGCCGCGCGGGCGACGGTGTGTTCGAACTTCTCGAAGGCCGATGCCAGTTCGTCTTTGGTGAATTCCGGACTACTCACGCCAAAACTAGAACATGTTCTACTGAGGTTTGTCGAGGGCGTCGCTGCACCCGGTGCGGGCTGCTGCGTCGCCCTCCCCCGGCACGGCGTCCTCAGCCTGCGGCCCCGGCTCCCGGCGCCCAGCCCAGCCCCCCGTGTTCGGTCGCATTCTTTGCGATATGTTCGAGCCAGCTCGGTTTTAGATACGCACCGTCTCAATGACGAGAAATGGAGGCGCAGCATGAAGGTTGGTATCTCGATGCCGATCCTGAACCAGCCGTACGGCAAGTTCACCGAATTGGCTGCCATAGCCGACGCCGCCGGCTTCGATTCGCTGTGGGATTACGAATTCTTCCGCAATCCCTTCATGATTCACGCCACCTGCGCGGGATCGACGACGCAGATCAGGCATGCGACCGGCATCGCCACCGCCTGTAGTCGCAGCCCGTTCGCGATGGCCAACGCCGCAGCCGACCTCGACGAACTGACCAACGGTCGCGCACTCATCGGCCTGGCCAACGGCGGCGCGATGTGGACCGATGTGTTCAACGGCGCCGACATCACCCACCCACTGCCGCGCATCCGGGAGTACATCGAGGTGATGCGGGCGCACTGGAAGCACCTCGGCGACGGCGAGCCGTTCAGCTACGAAGGCAAGTTCTACAAAGCCGCCAGCCCGGCGTTCAACCCCTGGGGCGTACGGCAGCTGGTTCGACCGCAGATCCCGATCTTCCTGTCGGTCGTGCGGCCCCGGATGCTGCGGCTGGCCGGTGAGATCGCTGACGGCGCACTGGGTTACATGGCTACTCCGCGCTACTTCAACGAGATCTATCGCCCGCAGGTGGCGGCCGGCGCCGAGGCGGCCGGACGCGCGCCCAGCGATGTCGAGATCGCCGCGCTCGTCATCTGCAGCGTGTCCGAGGATCGTGCGGAGGCAATGCGTCGAGCACGCATTCAGGTGGGGAACTACATCTGCTTTCCCGGCGCCGATCCGATGGTTCAGTTCGAGGGGCTCACCGAGGAACGCGACGCGATACTGACCAAGCTGCTCACCGAGGGAGTAACGGCTTTCGACGACATTCCAGAAAACGTGGTCAAAACCTTCGCGATCTGCGGAACCCCCGAGGAAGGTCGCGAGCAGATCGCGCAATTCGAAGGAGCGCTCGACCACATCGTGCTGCACACGCCCTACGTACCTCCGCTGGAGGCGGCCGCGAGCGAAGACGCGTTTCGCAACACGGTGGCAGCTCTGGCTCCCGCGACTGCGGGGGCGTGAGCTCTCGAACCCGAGACCGCAAACGCGGCTAGGCTTGGCTGTGCCGATGAGGTGGACCACGATTCCCGAGCGCGAAGAGGACCACAGATGACTAGCACACAACGAGCAGTTCTCGCCGGCGGCTGCTTCTGGGGCATGCAAGATCTAATCCGTAGGCAACCCGGCGTGGTGTCCACGCGGGTCGGCTACAGCGGTGGCGACGTTCCCAACGCGACGTATCGCAACCACGGGACGCACGCCGAGGCCGTCGAGATCATCTTCGACCCGAGCGTCACCGACTTCCGCACACTGCTGGAGTTCTTCTTTCAGATCCACGACCCGACCACCAAGGACCGGCAGGGCAACGACCGCGGCCCCAGCTACCGATCAGCGATCTTCTACACCGACGAGGAGCAGAAGCGGATCGCGCTGGACACCATCGCCGATGTCGATGCCTCCGGGCTGTGGCCGGGCAAGGTGGTGACCGAGGTCAGCCCGGTCGGGGATTTCTGGGAGGCCGAGCCCGAGCACCAGGACTACCTGCTGCGCTATCCGCACGGCTACACCTGCCACTTCGTGCGGCCAGGGTGGAAGCTGCCGCGACGGGCCGACGCCAGCCGGTAGGCGCTGTCTTCCCGAGATCCAGCGTGAACTGACGGACTTGGGTGTGCAGCTGTGGCGTTACGAGTGAAGCTGCGGCGAGAATTCAGCGATTTTCCCGCCCCACATACACTTTCGACGCCATAGCTTCACGCGCAAAGCCCTGAATACACGCTCGATGCCGTAGCCGCACACGCGAAGGACTCAGCGGCGGCGGTGCACGACGACGCGGCCGCCCTTCTTCGGCACGAACGCGACGCCACGGTTGTACGGTCGTTCACCCGGTGCGTCTGTGATTTCAAAGGTGAAGTCGCGCAGCACGGTTCGCAGCACCACGTCCATCTCCATATTGGCGAACGCAGCCCCCACGCAGCGACGGGTGCCGCCGCCGAACGGTATCCACGCGAACGACGACGGCTTGGACTCGATGAATCGGCGCGGGTCGAAGCGCTCCGGGTCGGGAAACGCTGCCGGGTTCTTGTGGATCTGCGATATGCACGTCATAACCGAATACCCCTGCGGGATGGTCCATTCGCCGAGCCGATACACCGGGACGTTGACGTTGCGGGCGGCGAAGTCGATGACGTTGCCGACCCGCTGGACTTCCCAGATGGTCGCCTGGCGTAGCTCGCTGCCGCCCTCGTCGGCCTCCGCGACCAGCGCCGCCAACACCTCGGGGTGCCGGGTCAGCCGCTCGAACGCCCACGCCAACGTCGACGCCGTGGTTTCGTGACCGGCGGCCAGCAGGGTGAGCAGCTCGTCCCCGATGTCCTTGCGGGACATGACCGTACCGTCGTCGTACGTGCTGCGCAGCAGCAATGCCAGCACATCGGTGCGGTCGGCGAAGTTCGGATCGGCGCGCTCGTCAGCGATCAGCTTGTCGATGACATCGTCGTACAGTCGCCGCCACCGTGCCATCCGGCCCCACGGGCTGAAACGGCCGTAGCTACGTTTGGTCTGGGGCATCAGCGCCATCTTCGAACCGAGGGTGACCCAGGGCGGGATGATGCGGCGCAGCTCGTCGAGTTCGGCTCCGTCGGCGCCGAAAATCGCGCGCAGGATCGCGTTGAGCGTGATGCGGTTCATCGAGGGCAGCGTCTCGAACGGCCGGCCTTCGGGCCAGTTGGCCGTCTCGCGCAACGTCTCCTCTTCGATGACGGCCTCGTAGTTCTTCATCGCCTTGCCGTGGAAGGGCGGTGCCAGCAGGCGGCGGCGGCGACGGTGGTCGTCGCGGTCGAGGGCGAAGACCGAGCCCGACCCGAACAGTCGGCTCAAAGTTGGGCTGGATGTTGCCCAGCTCCTCGGGGCTGGTGGTGAACAGCTGCTTGGCCAGCTGCGGGTCGGCGACCACCACCACGTTCCCGAAGACCGGAATCCGCACCATGAAGACCGGGCCGTGCCGCTGTGTCATGCGCTCCATGAACCAACGGCGCGGAAAGGTGAAACCGATGCCCTGCAACAGCTTTGGCCCCCGGACCGCCGGGGGCAGCCGGAGGTCCGCCACGGCGGGGGGCGGTTGCCACGCCGCTCACAGCTTCGGTGCTCATTAGTGTCTGCGCTCCCAATCCGCCCGAATCCATCGGTGGTACCACGGCGTACCACGGGGCATTGCAGGTACGGTACTCTGTGGTACCAAACCTGACAAGAAGGGGCGCCGGTGACCGTCGCGGCTGGCAGTGCCGATCTGGCCGACGGCACCGTCGCCGACCCATTTAGGCTCCGACTGCTCGACGGCCTGGCGGCATCGATCGGGGAGCGCGGATATCGCGCCACCACCGTGGCCGACATCGTGCGCCACGCGCGCACCTCCAAGCGCACCTTCTACGACCAGTTCCCGAGCAAGGAGCAGTGCTTCCTGGAACTGCTGCAAGTCGAGATCCAGGTGATGGCGCAAGACATCCGGGCCGCAGTCGACCCCGAAGCCGACTGGCACCACCAGATTCGTCAGGCGGTGGAAGGCTACGTCGGTCACATCGAGTCCCGACCCGCCATCACGTTGAGCTGGATCCGCGAGTTCACCTACCTGGGCGAGGTCGCCCGGCCGGTGCAGCGCCAGAGCCTGGAATTGCTGACCAATCTGCTCGTCGGTCTCAGCGGCAGCCCGGGTTTCCAGCGCGCGGGTTTGCCGCCGCTCACCGAACCGCTGGCGGTAATCCTGGTCGGCGGCCTGCGCGAACTCGTCGCCCTCGCCGTCGAGGACGGCAGGCCACCCAGGGAAATCGTCGAGCCGGCTGTGGACGCCTCGATAGCCCTATTGGGCCCCCGGCACTGAGCAGGCCGGGAGTTAGGCTCGACCGGTCCCGATCATCGATCATCGGAGGAGCCCGACTATGCGCCTATCCACCCGCAACCAGCTCAAGGGAACCATCACCGAAGTCGACCTGGGCACCGTGATGGCGATCGTCAAGGTCCGCCTCGACGGCGGCGAACAGGTCGTCACCTCTTCGATCACCAAGGATGCCGCGGTCGAACTCGGCCTGCGGGTCGGGCAGCCCGCGACGGTGTTCGTCAAGTCCACCGAAGTGACGATCGGCGTCGAATAGCCATGGCGCCCACCATGCGCGCCGAGCGGTTCTATGCTGGCACCAAAACCGTTGCGCTCGAAGATGTTCCGATCCCACGGCCCGGCCCCGGCGAAGTCCTGGTCAAGGTTGCGTTCTGCGGCATCTGCCACTCGGATTTAAGTCTGATCAACGGAACCTTTCCCGCCCAGGCGCCGGTGGTCACCCAGGGGCACGAAGCGTCCGGCACCATCGCCGAGCTCGGCCCCGGGGTGACGGGCTGGGCCGAGGGCGACCGGGTGGTGGTGGCCGCCGGCCGCCCCTGCCAGCGCTGCCCCAACTGCCGTCGCGGCGACGTGGTGAACTGTTTGCGAATTCAGTTGATGGCCTTCGCTTATGACGGCGCGTGGGCCGAATACACGCTGGCCCAGGCGGCGGGTCTGACCCGCGTCCCGGACAACGTTCCGTTGGAACAGGCCGCGATCCTGGCCGACGCGGTCTCCACCCCGTTCGGTGCCGTGGTGCGCACCGGCAAGGTCGCCGTCGGGGAATCGGTCGGGGTGTGGGGTGTCGGCGGTGTGGGCACGCATATCGTCCAGCTCGCCAAACTCGTTGGGGCCGTTCCGGTGATCGCGCTGGACATCAACCCGGCGGTATTGGAGCGGGCGCTGCAGATCGGTGCGGACTATGCGTTCGACACCCGCGATGACGCGCTGCCCGACAAGCTCGCCGAGGTCACCGGCGGCCGGTTGCTCGATGTCGCGTTCGACGCCGTCGGACTCAAGGCCACGTTCGAGCAGGCGCTGGCCGCACTGACGGCCGGCGGCAGGCTGGTCGGGGTGGGCATGAGTGCGGAGTCACCGACCGTCGGCCCGACCGCCATGTTCGGGTTGACCCGCAAACAGGTGCTGGGCCACCTCGGCTACCAGAACGTCGACATCGAGACCCTGGCCAAGCTGGTTTCGTTTGGGCGGCTTGACCTTTCGCGTTCCATCAGCGAAGTGGTAGCCCTCGAAGACATTCATGAGGGCATCGAGAAGCTGGAGCGTCAGGACGGCAACCCGATCCGGATCCTGGTCCGCCCTTAGAGCAGCAGGAACGCGCGGACCCGGTCCAGCACCAGATCCGGCCGCTGATCGACGATCCAATGACCGACACCGGGAACCAGCTCGACCTCGAAATCGCTGATGTGATCCTCATATCCGTCGGTGCCGTCTGGGGTCATCACCGGATCCTCGGTGCCGGTCAGCCAGCGAACCGGGACGTCGACGCGGGCGTCGCTGTATTCGCCGCGCAACCAGCGCAGCAACTCCTTGGTCTGAAACGAGCGGTACCAACGGGATCCGGCCTCGGCGTGGCCGGGCTGGTTCATGCACTCGCTGTACATCTGCACCTCGTCGTCGGGCAACGTATAGCCGCCGCCCACCCACGACCCGAGGATGCGCAGAAACAGCGAGCCGGGCCTGCTGACCAGCCGCGGGCCAATCCGCGGCAACGACATTGGAATTTGATACCAGAACCGCCAGATCTTGCCCAGCGCCGCGAGATCGCGTTTGACGAAGGGCGCCGCCGTGTTGCAGCCGAAAAACCCGGTCACCTTCTCCGGGTGGCGCAGCATCATGATGAACGCGACAGGTCCGCCCCAGTCGTGCGCGACGAGCTTGACCTTGTCGATGCCCAACGCGTCCAGCACGCCGGCCAGGTCGTCGGCCATCTCGCTCTTGAGGTACTGCGAGTTCGGCGCCGAACTCCAGCCGGCACCGCGCAGGTCGGGGCAGAGCACACGGTAGCCGTCGGCGGCCAGGGGTCCGATCAGCGCGTGCCACTCCCACCAGTTCTGCGGAAAGCCGTGCACCAGCATCACTGCCGGGCCGTCGGCGGGACCGGCGTCGGCAACATGGATGGTGACCCCGCCACCGAGATCCACGTAGCGGTGTTCGACGCCGTCGAGTTCGGGCATGGTGACCATGCTGGACAAACCTAGTCCTCAGGTCAGGAATCGCTCAACGTAGGGAGCAAAGCGCTCCCGCAGTTCTTCTTCGTCCAGCCCGAACATCTCGCAGGAGGTCTCGACGCTGCCCAGCCGGCCCCGCTCGTGGCCGGCCAGGTAGGCACCGACGGCGCTGCGCACGTCGTCGTCGAACGGCTCGTCGGCCAGCGCGTATACCCGTTTGGCGACACCGAGTTCGTCGGCCATGAAGGTGTCGAACCGGATGTCGATGGACCGGTCGTGACCGATCGTGTCGCGGTCGCGGACCAGCGCGCCCAGCATCGCCTCGAGGCGGTCGATCCAGTAGTCCGCGATCTGCCGCACCGGCACCGGCGAGCGGTGCATGCGCGCCGAGTAGGTGATCATGGCGATCATCGACAGCGCCACCGGCACCGGGTCGCGGTGGGTGAAAACGACGATGCTGTCCGGGAATACGCGATCGAGCACCGGCACCTGCTCGAGATGTTGGGGAGACTTGAGCAGCCAGCGCCGGCCGCCGCGCAGGAACTGCATTGCCTTGAGTTGGCGCGCCAGGTACTCGTAATGCGGGGTCTGGTCGTGGCTCTGGTAGTAGTCCCGCCAGCGCGGCACGTGGCCCAGCGTCTCGAACAGCATGGTGGAGAAGTCGTTGGCCAGCAGCTGGATCTCTTCGTGCACGTGGTCGGTGGTCATCTCGTGCATCAGCGCGAAATGCGGCATCACCAGGTTGATCACGCTGACCGCGACATCCATGCGGGCCCGCCGCGGATCGGGCTCGACCCCGGCCTCGGACGGCAACGGAAACGGCTCGTTGCTCTCCCAGTACGGCATGGTGCGAAAGGTGGGCGCCGCCGCCAGCAGGTTGTGCAGGTGGGTGGTGCCGGTGCGCGGCAGGCCGGCGATGACCACCGGGGAGTGCAGCTCGATGTCGTCGATCTCGGGGTGCCGGCGCATCAGGTCGGTCAGCAGCAACCGGTTCTTGAGCAGCTGCAGCAGCTGGCCGTAGAAGTTGACCACCCCGGCGTCGTGCAGGCCGTCGATCTCCCGCAGGGCGGCGAGGTAGACGTCCAGTCGTTCGCGGTAGTCGTCGGCGCCGAAGTCGGACAGGCCGGTGTCGGCGCTGGCTTGGGCGTGCAGGGCGGCGGAATCCAGCGGACAGTTCGCGGCCATGCCGGCCATCATGTCCAGGATCGGCTGTGCCTCGGCGCTGAACCGGGGCTGCTCCAGATCGTCGAGGCGGGTCACGGCGACTTATGTTACCGTGGGTTTCGTAATGGTTCTAGATCTGGGTCGGCCCCGCGATCCGCGCATCGACGCGGCGGTGCTCAACGCCACGGTCGAACTGCTCGCCGAGACCGGTTACCCCGGCCTGCTGGTCTCGGCGATCGCCGAGCGTGCCGGCACCAGCAAGCCCGCGATTTACCGTCGCTGGCCCAGTAAGGCGCACCTGGTGCACGAGGCGGTGTTCCCGATCGGCGTTGCCACCGAAATCCCGCACACCGGAACGCTTTCCGATGATCTGCGCGAGATGGTGCGGCGTACCACGGCCGTACTGACCACCCCGGCGGCCACGGCGGCGCTGCCCGGCCTGATCGCCGAGATGGCCGCCGACCCGACATTGCATGCGGCGCTGCTGGAACGATTCGCCGGCCTCTTCGCCGGCGGGCTGGCCGAGCGGCTGCACAGCGCCGCCGCCCGTGGCGAGGTGCGCCCCGACGTGTCGGCTACCGACCTGGCCGAGGCGATCGCCGGTCTGACGTTGATCGCCCTACTCACCCGCATCAGCGAACTCGACGACGCCTGGGTCGATCGCACCACCACATTGCTCCTGAAAGGAATCGGCACATGACACACGAATCCACCACGGCGTGGAAAGAGCTGCTGGCCACCCTCGGCGATCTGGACCGCGGATTCCTCGAGGGCGACAAGGCGGTCACCGACGACCGCCATATCGCCGACGGCTACCGCATGCTGGCCACCACGCTGGGCGTCGCGCTGGACACCTACTTGTTCACCGAACCCGGCCGCCCGCAGTTCTTCGCCGTCAACACGCCGTTCCGCCGCGACCGCCGCTGGGGCGGTGACAACACCGACGCCTACTACTACTGCTGCCCGGTCGATCCGCAACGGCGCTACCGGGTCAGCGGCAACAAGGGTGACAGCGTGTATTTCTCGCTGACCGCCTACAACGAACCCTCGCCCGGCGCCTGGTCGGACCGGGTCGTCTCGATCGTCCGCGACACCGACCTCGACGTCGACGCCGACGGCAACTTCAGCTTCGAGTTCCCGCCGACACCCGACGCGGCGGTACTGATGACGCGGGACTACCAGGCCGACCCGTCGACCGGCCGCCCCGTCACCTGGAACATCGCGGCGCTCGACGATCCCGACCCGATCCGGCACGGTGACGCCGAGACGGCGCAACGGCTGCGGGCGGTGACCACGTGGCTGCGCACCATGTTCGCGATCGTGCCGCTGGCGGTGGGAACCCGCGCTGAGGACCAGCATGCGCTGGGGCACGAAGTGGCTTACACGGCAAATGAATTCGCCGATCCCTACCAGGTTCCCGACGCCAACTTCGGCTGGTCGGCGCGCGACGCGTGTTATGCCTACGGCAGTTTCGTGCTCCAGGACGACGAGGCCCTGGTGATCACGCACCGGCCGCCGGCGTGCCGGTTCTGGAATCTGGTGGTGTGGAACCAGTTCATGGCCACCTACGGCGCGTCGGAGGGACCCGACATTCGCTGTTCGATCAACTGCCACAGTGCGATACCCAACGCCGACGGCTCGGTGACCGTCGTGTTGGCCAAAGAGCGCACTGCACACCCGAATTCGCTGACGACCCTGGGCTACCCGCAGGGCAACCTGGCCTTCCGATGGTTCCTCGCCGATGGCGTGCCGGAGCGGCCGGCGGTGCAATTCGTGAAGGCGATCGACGCGCCGACCGACGTGTCTTAGCGGACAACCGGAATTCGGAGCAGCGACTGACGCTCGCCGCCCCAGTGGATGCTGATCCTGCCACGGTGGTTCGACCGGTAGTGCGCCGGGAAGTGCCCGAACCATGGATTCCGCGGTTGGGGGTAGCGACCGGCGATGACCAACCGCAGCGACTCTCCGGCACGGAACAATGTCGCCGACGCTGACAACGGAATCTGCACCGCCACAACGTCGTCGGCTTGTAGCGGCATGCGGGTGCGGAACGTGTGCTCGGGTTCATACGGGTGGCTCGCCGCCGCGTCGGGTTCGCGCAGCGAGAGCCGCAGCTGGCCCGACGCGACACGGTCGCGGCCATAGCCGTAGGAGCCCTCGAAGGGAACGTAGCGCGAACCGATCCATTTCTCCACTCCGACAAAGACATCGGCCTCGGGTGCGCCGTGCGCCGATACCCACAGCTGCAGGCTCATCGGCCCGGTTATCTCGGTGTCCTCGGAGAACACATGGGTAAAGGCCACTGCGCCGCGACGAGCCCTGAAGGTCGCATTGCCCTTGGGGGCAACGATTTCGGATAGCGCACCTCCGTCGCCGAGGTGCAAGTCTTGCCACTGCGTGCGGGCGAGCGGCCACTCGCTTTCGCTGCGCACCGCGACCACGTCCGTCCGGTTCTCGCGTACTTCCAGCCGCACGCGCGGCGGCTCGGGCACGTCGAGTCCGCGCAGGTAGCGGTCGAAGAACGCGAGCTGGGTTCGCTTCGCGTCCTCGCCATAGAAGACGGCCCATTTCGCCCCGCGGTGCGTGTAGGCAAAGCGATCAGCGGACCCAGCCTCTTGGAAGGCGCGCATCGATCCGCGGCTGTGCAGGTTGCTATCGGAAAAGCTGGTGCACACCAGCATCGGGACGGTGATCTTCGGGAGGTCGGGTGTGATGGACGACCACCACTCGTCGCGCAGGGGGTGCTGTGGGCGCTGCTTACCGAAATCGGTGCTCAACCGAGCCCGACGCTTGGTGACGGTCTGCCAGATTCGCGAGAAGCCATTCTCCGGGATACCCCCGGGCGTCATCAAGTCCCGGTAGGCGTCGGCGAACCCCTCCCACGGGCAGATCGCCTTCAGGCTCGGCGGATTCAGCGCCGCCACCTTGTATTGCGACATGGCAAGGTAGGACACCCCCAGCATGCCCACGCTGCCGGTGCACCAGGGTTGACATGCGGCCCACTCGATCAGCTGGTAGTTGTCGTCGGCCTCCTGGTCGGAGAACAGCGACCCCACGCCCTCGGAGCTGCCCGCGCCCCGGGTGTCCGCATTGATCACGGCGTATCCGTGCTGCGTCCACCAGACCGGATCGGGCGCCTCCCAATTGGTTTCGCTGGACAAGCTCAGCGGCTCGGGCTGATTCATCACCCGGTACTGCACGTTGACCGACCAGCCGTTGCGGGTCTTCTTGGGCAGCGCGTCCTTGTTGTAGGGGTGCGCGGACAGGATGACCGGGAACGGCCCGTCACCGGCCGGACGGTAGACGTTGACCCGAAGGCGAACACCGTCGGCCATCGGAACCGCGACGTCGTGATCCTTGACCAGGTCCGCGGGCGCCGGTGTCACGGTCACTGGGGGCCGGAGAGCGGCCTTGATCCTGCCGCGAGCGTAGGCGAATTCGCCGGGCCGCCGCCAGGGTCGATCTTTGACTGCCATTTCTGCCTCTGCTTTCATGCTTTTAAGTGCCACTCTAATGCATTTGATGGTCACTCTAATCCATGAGCTAGGCTGGTGTCCATGGTCGAAAAGGACGCCGCCACCGTGAGCAGGCAACAGCAGGTCGGGGCCATGGCCCGCCAGGAGACTCGCCGGAGGTTGCTGATCGCCGCCGGGGAGGAGTTCGAAGCGCGCGGCTACCAGGCGGCCACCGTGAGCAGGATCGCCGAGCGTGCCGGTGTCACGGTGCAAACCCTCTACCTGGCGTGGGGCAACAAGCGATCGTTGCTGCGTGCCTACCTGGAGTCCAGACTCACCGGCGGCGGACAGGATCCCGGTGCAGTCGTCGAACGCTTCGCGGGCAAGCCACCCCGGGAGGTTGTCGACGAGCTCGCCGCGCTCGTCGCCGAAATCGCCGACCGTGCAGCCATCGGGTGGAAGCTCTACCGGGACGCCTCGGCGGTGGATCCCGAGATTGCCGCCGACTGGGACGAGTTGCAGTCCCTGCGCCGAACGACGATCGACAGAGCACTGCGAAACATCCCCGCCGGCGCGCTGCGCGCTGGCATCGCTCGCCGCGAGGCCGTCGACACAGCATGGGCCATCGTCAGTCCGGAGTGTTATGAGCTGCTGGTGGCGCGGCGCGGTTACACACTGGATCAGTTTCAGAACTGGATGCGTCAGACGCTGCGGGCCGCGCTCCTGCGTTAGCCGCGGATCAGCTCGATCGCACGGCCCAGGGTCTCCAGCTTGGCGTCGAGCGTGTCCCCCGCCGGGTACAGCCGCACCGTGTTTACGCCCGCCTCTCGCCAATCCGCAAGGCGCGCAACCACCATCGCTTCGGTTCCGATCAGCGTGGTGGCCAATACCATCTCGTCGGTGATCAGCGCGGTCGCACCCGACCGGTCGCCGGCCTGCCAACGCGACCGCACCGCTTCGGCGACCTCGCTCCAACCCTGCCGGCTGTAGGCCCGGTTGTAGTAGTTGGTGCTCGCCGACCCCATGCCGCCGAGGCTGAAGGCCAGCTCGGTCTTGCGTGCCGCGACCATGCCCCGTAGTTCGTCCTCATCGCGGGCGAACGCGACCTCGGCACCCTGGCAGATGTCGATATCCGCGCGGGTCCGCCCGGCCGCGGCCAGGCCGTCGTCGAGGTGGGCGAAATATGCCTGCCCGGCGCCTTCGGGCACGAAACTGGTGCCCAGCCAGCCGTCGGCGATCCGCCCGGTCAGCCGCAGCATCGCCGGTGACAAGGTGGCCAGATAGATCGGGATCGGGTGCTCGGTGCGGGTCGACAACCGCATCGGCTTCGCCTCACCCGGACGGGGTATCTGAAACTCCTTGCCGGAGTAGGAGATTTTGCCGCCCGCGAACGCCTCGCGGATGATGTCGACGGTTTCGCGGACACGCGCCAGCGGCCCCGCGAACGAGACGCCGTGCAGCCCTTCGATCACCTGCGGACCCGAGGCGCCCAGGCCGAGCAGGAACCGACCCGACGACAGGTTGGCCAAGGTGATAGCGGTCTGGGCGACCAGCACCGGTGAGCGGGTGCCGACCTGCAGCACGCCCGAGCCGAGCAGCATTCGTTCGGTGCGCGCCGCCAGGAAGCCCAGTGCGGAAACCGCGTCGGCTCCCCACGCCTCGGCGACCCAGCACACGTCCAGGCCCAGCTTTTCGGCCTCGACCACGAATTCCACCGTCTCGGCCGGCGCCACCGACAGCTCGACCGTCGTGGCGGTGCGCATCAGCGCACCCCGTGCTCGGCCAGCCTCTTGATCGCGGCCAGGGTCTTGTCGATGGCGGCTTCGAACTCGCGCAGCCGCACGAACACGATCTTCTGTTCCTTGTCGGGC
The DNA here is from genome assembly GCA_021654635.1 of Mycobacterium kiyosense. Classification (NCBI taxonomy): domain Bacteria; kingdom Bacillati; phylum Actinomycetota; class Actinomycetes; order Mycobacteriales; family Mycobacteriaceae; genus Mycobacterium; species Mycobacterium kiyosense. The sequence continues at coordinate 352,551 of AP025179.1, read as the reverse complement.
ATCGCGTCGATCGCGGTGGACAATCCGGAGCGGCCCGGACCCAGCTGCGTCCAGTACGACAGCGTGGTGCCGCCGTCCTGCGGTGTCAGGCTGAACCGCCAGGTCGCGGCGGGGCATTCGGGTTCGCCTACCGCCCAACTGAATTCGCGTGGTTGGTCACACGAGACGATCTGCGAGATGCTGCTCCACTTGCCGAATGCGTCGTGTTCGTTGTAGCCGACGAAACGGGCGCCGACCCGCGGGCCGGTCACACCGTCGAGCCATTCGACGCGTTGCAGTTCGTTGCTCAGGGTCGGCATCAGCTCGATGTCGGAGACCAGATCCCACACTCGCTGCGGATCGGCGTCGATCCATGTCGAGGCTTGCACGGTCGGGTTGTCCGCATAACGCGCGCCGGTCCACTCCACCCCACCCATTAAAGACCTCGAAGCCCGGGGTTTCGACAACGCGAGCCCCGGGCTTCGTAGGTCAATGTCGTAGGTCAGCGGGTCTTCATGCAGCGACCGGCTCCAGTTCGACGCTGCCGGACTTCTTGGCCTTGGCGTTCGGCAGCCAGGAGTCCGGGACACTGAGCCGGACGATCTTGCGCACGACCGTGCCGAACTGCCGCAGCAACGGACCCTTGTTGTACGGGATTCCGTACCGCTCGCAGATCTCCTGCACCTCGGGCGCAATCTCGGCGTAGCGGCGGGCCGGCATGTCGGGGAATAAGTGGTGCTCGATCTGGTGCGACAGGTTGCCCGACAGCAGGTGGAAGAGCTTGCCGCCGGTCAGGTTCGCCGAGCCCAGCACCTGGCGGAAGTACCACTGGCCGCGGGTCTCGTCCTTGGTCTCCTCGACGGTGAACTCCTGGGTGCCGTCCGGAAAGTGCCCGCAGAAGATGATCATGTACGACCACACGTTGCGCATCAGGTTGGCGGTCAGGTTGCCGCTGAGCACGAACGGCGCGAACGGGCCGGCCAGCAGCGGGAACGCGACGTAGTCCTTGAGGGTCTGCCGGCGGGTCTTGGCCCAGATCTCCTTGAGCGTCTGTTTCTTGTCGCGCAGCCGGATCTCGCCGGAGCGAATCCGCTCGGTTTCCAGCTCGTGCAGCGCGACGCCGTACTGGAACAGCACCATCAGCAGGAACGCGTAGACCGGGTTGCCCAGGAAGTACGGCTCCCACTTCTGGTCTTCGCTCATCCGCAGGATGCCGTAGCCCACGTCGCGGTCCATGCCGACGATGTTGGTGTGGGTGTGGTGCATGTAGTTGTGCGAGTGCCGCCACTGGTCAGCCGGGCAGGCGGTGTCCCACTCGAAGTCGTTGCCGGAGATCGTCGGGTCACGCATCCAGTCGTACTGGCCGTGCATGATGTTGTGGCCGATCTCCATGTTGTCCATGATCTTCGCGATGCCCAGCATCCCGGTGCCCAACAGCCACGCCGGCGGCAGGAAGAGCAGCGCGCGGCCGCCCACCTCCAGGGCACGTTGCGCCTTGATGACCTTGCGGATGTACTCCGCATCCTGTTCGCCGAGGTCGGCCATCACCCGTTCCTTGATGGCGTCGAGTTCGCGGCCGAACTCGTCGGCTTGTTCCTTGGTGAGGGTGATCTTGTTCTGTGTCATGGCTTTTGCTCCCTTTGATTCGGCGTGGTCAGAGGGCGATCTCGACGTCACCGACGGGCACGGTGACGCAGATCTGGACGTTCTCGTCGGGCTGGGTCGAGACGGCACCGGTGATCAGGTTGCGCACGGTGCCGGAGGTCTTGCGGCGGGTGCAGGTGTGGCAGATACCCATCCGGCATCCGTTCTTGGGCGCCAAGCCGGCCGACTCGGCCTGCTCGAGGATCGACCGGCCGTCGTCTTCGACGTCCACCTTGCTGTCCCCGAAGCTGACTCGACCACCCGTCGGGTTGGCCGGCACTTCGATCACCGGCGGCGTGAAGCTTTCGGTGAACACCTTTTCACAGTTCGCCGCGGCACACTGTGCCCGGACGGCGTCGACCAAAGCGGTTGGCCCGCAGACGAACACCGCGTCGGGTGCGTCCATCGCGATGGCCAGGTGTTCGGCACCGAACCGGCCCTCGAGGTCGCCGGCACCGGATCGGGTGTAGCCGTGCAGCACCCGCACACCGGGCATCATCGCCAGCTCGTCGCGATAGCAGGCTTCCGCGGCGGTCCGGGCGTAGTGCACGAAGGCGATCTCGCCGGGGTGCCCTTCGGCGACCAGCGTGCGCAGCATCGCCATGACGGGCGTGATGCCGCTGCCGCCGGAGACGAACAGGATCCGCCGCGGCCGCTGGTCGGGCAACACGAAGTCGCCTCCGACGCCGTCCAGGCCGACCACCATGCCGCGACGGGCCTGCTCATACAGGTAGGTCGAGACCAGCCCGCCATCGTGGACGCCGATGGTCAGCTCGAGTTGCGAGCTGCCCTCGACGTTGGCCGGCGAGTAGCACCGGGAGTGCATGCGGCCGTCGATCTCGACGGTCACGTTGACGAACTGCCCGGCTTTGACGGTGTGGCGTTCGGTGAACGCGTCGTTCGGGGCCAGCGTCAGGGTGACGCTGCGCGGCGTCGTCCGCCGGACGTCGATCACCTTGGCGCGGGCGTCGCCCGACGTCCACGTCGGCTCGACAAGCTCGGTGTAGCGGTCGACGCCGTGCGGGCCGGTGAGGACGTCGACCAGGCTTGAACTCAGGACTCGCTTCGCGACCGTCCGAGTGAAAGTTTGAGTGAACATATGTACACCGTGACATCGGTCGGTGCAGGTGGTCAAGGGTTTTCTTGCCTTCTGTGTTACGGTTCACATAGTGAACAGTCGTACTCCTAGCTCACACTCGCGGCGCACCAGCCGGGAGAAGAACCGCGACGGGGGCTCACGCGAAGAACGCAAGGAAGCCACCCGGCGGGCCATCATCGCCGCGGCCCTGAAGTTGCTCAACGAGCGCAGCTTCAGCGGCCTGAGCCTGCGCGAGGTCACCCGTGAAGCCGGGATCGTGCCCGCCGCGTTCTACCGCCACTTCGACTCGATGGAGGCACTCGGGCTGGTCCTGATCGACGAATCGTTCCGCAGCCTGCGCGACACGTTGCGGGGCGCGCGGGCCGGCAAACTCGACCCGAACCGGGTGATCGAATCGTCGGTGGAGATCCTGATCGGCAGCGTCGCCGAACAACGCGAACACTGGCGCTTCATCTCGCGCGAGCGCTCTACCGGACTCTCGGTGCTGCGCTACGCCATCCGCACCGAAATCCGGCTCATCACCTCCGAACTGGCCACCGACCTGGCCCGCTTCCCGCGGCTCAACGAATGGAGCACCGAGGATCTCAACGTGCTGGCAAGCCTTTTCGTCAACGCGATGATCGTGACCGCCGAGGCCATCGAGGACGCGCAGAGCGCCGAGGCGCTCGAAGAGATCCACCGGATCGCGGTCAAGCAGCTGCGCATGATCGCGATCGGCGTCGCGAGGTGGAAGAGCGAAACCTAGCTCATTCGTCGACGACGGTGAACAGCGAGCTGCCGTCCTCGGGGGTGCCGTCGATCTGGCCCCGGTGCACACCACCGGGCAGCTCGTCGGTCAGGTCGGGATCGGTGCGAGCGGGCCGAATCTCGTCGGGCTCCTCCGCGGCGAGCTTCTGGTCCAGCGATTCGCCTTCCCGCTCCTCGCGCGCCGTCATGCCGAACTTGTCGGCCTCGCTCCAGTCGTCGGGCGGGTCGACGACGATGTCGCCGTCGTCGTTGCGCACCTCGTCCGAATCGGTGGACTCACTCGGGTCCAGGGTGTCGTCAGGGCCGGTTGCCATGCGCGATTGGTTGCCCAGGCCGCTGACGGCTAAACCCGCTCAACGCGGATCACGCCACATCGCCCACAATGTGGGCCCGCCGTCGGGAACCTCGAGCTCTCCGGTGACCCGGAACCCGAAACGCTGGTAATACGGCACATTCTCGGGCTTGGAGGACTCCAGATAGGCCGGACAGTACTCGGCGTCGCAGCGCTGCAGGCGGGATCGCATCAGCACCTGGCCGAAGCCCTGGCCGCGCACCGACGGGTCGCTGCCGATCGCCGCGAGGTACCAGTGCGGCTCTTCGGGATGTGCGCGCTTCATCAGCTCCTGCACAGCGCGACCGCGAGCGGATTTAGCGCCGAACACCCGCAGGAACGTCGGGATCTGCGCCAGCTGCGCCCGGCCCGACTCCCGCCACCGGTTCGGCGGATCCCACAGGGCGGCCGCACCGATCTCCGGCCCGTCGCAGGCCACTTCGACGCCACCACCGGCCAGATGGTGATGACGGGTCATGGTGGCGAACACGCGACCCAGGTGCCGGCGCCGCTTGTCGTCGTCGGGCAGAATCCACATCGCCACCGGATCGTCGTAGAACGCCCGGCCCAGGGTTTGGCCCAGCTCGCGGACATCGGATTTGCGCGCCGGACGCGCTTGCGGGGTCACCTCACTCACCGTAGGTGCGCGGCCGCCAAGGAGCCAGCAGCGCCGGCACATACGATGGACTGGCTTGAACCAGCTTCATCGGAGATGCCGGCGCGGCGTTGCGCCGGGGAAACGGCGGCACCAGGTGTGGGACTTCGAGACCGATCCGGAATATCAGGCGAAGCTCGACTGGGTCGAAGAGTTCATGGTCAGCGAACTCGAGCCGCTGGACCTGGTGGCACTCGACCCGTACGACAAGCAGAACGCCGAGATGGTGGCGATCCTGCGCCCGTTGCAGCAGCGGGTGAAGGAGCAGGGCCTGTGGGCCGCGCACCTGACGCCCGATCTCGGCGGGCAGGGTTTCGGTCAGGTCAAGCTGGCGCTGCTCAACGAGATCCTGGGCCGTTCCCGGTGGGCTCCCTCGGTGTTCGGTTGCCAGGCACCGGATTCGGGCAACGCCGAGATCCTGGCGCTGTTCGGCACCGAACAGCAGAAGGCCCGGTACCTGCAGCCGCTGCTGGACGGCGAGATCACGTCCTGCTATTCGATGACCGAGCCGCAGGGCGGATCGGACCCGGGGCTGTTCGTCACCTCGGCCAAGCGCGACGGTGACGATTGGATCATCAACGGCGAGAAGTGGTTTTCCACCAACGCCAAGCACGCGTCGTTCTTCATCGTCATGGCGGTCACCAACCCCGAAGGCCGTACCTACCAGAAGATGTCGCTGTTCATCGTGCCGGCCGAGACACCCGGTATCGAGATCATCCGCAATGTCGGGGTCGGCGCCGAGTCGTCGAAACGAGCCACCCACGCCTACGTTCGCTACCGCGACGTCCGGGTGCCCGCCGACCATGTGCTCGGCGGCGAGGGACAGGCGTTCATGATCGCCCAGACCCGCCTCGGCGGGGGCCGCATCCATCACGCGATGCGCACAATCGCGTTGGCGCGCCGGGCATTCGACATGATGTGCGAGCGCGCGGTGTCACGGCAGACCCGGCACGGCCGGTTGTCGGATTTCCAGATGACCCAGGAGAAAATCGCCGACAGCTGGATCCAGATCGAGCAGTTCCGGCTGCTGGTGCTGCGCACCGCCTGGCTGATCGACAAGCACCACGACTATCAGAAGGTGCGCCGCGACATCGCGGCGGTGAAGGTCGCGATGCCGCAGGTGCTGCACGACGTCGCGCAGCGGGCGCTGCACCTGCACGGCGCCCTGGGCGTCTCCGACGAGATGCCGTTCGTCAAGATGCTGGTGGCCGCCGAGTCGCTGGGCATCGCCGACGGCGCCACCGAGCTGCACAAGATGACGGTGGCCCGCCGCACGCTGCGCGAATATCAGCCTGTGACAACGCCTTTCCCGTCCCAACACATACCGACCCGCAAGGCCGAAGCCGAGGCGCGACTGGCCGCCCGACTGGAACACGCGATCGCCGAGTTCTGAGGCTCGCCACCCTAGGTGACGTAGCGAATGATGCTTTCGGCGACACAGGCCGGCTTGGCCGCCCCGTCGATCTCGATGGTGGTCGACAGGATGCCCTGCACCGCGCCGTTACCGAGGTCGTCGACGCTCACCAGCGAGCTCGTCGCGCGTACCCGGGAACCCACCGGAACCGGTGACGGGAAGCGAACCTTGTTGAGGCCGTAGTTGATCGCCAGCTTGACGCCGTTGACGGTGTAGATCTCGTGGTGCAGTCGCGGTAGCAGCGACAAGGTCATGAAACCGTGGGCGATGGTCGTCCCGAACGGCCCCGTGGCGGCTCGCTCCGGGTCGACGTGGATCCACTGGTGGTCGCCGGTCGCGTCGGCGAACAGGTTGACCTCTTCCTGGCTGATCGTCACCCAGTCGCTCTGCCCGAGCGTCTCGCCCGCCGCGGCGGCGAAGTCGGCGACTGACTCGAAGGTGCGCATGGATCAATCCTCTCGTACGGGTATCCATAGAACTTATGCGGCTGCTCTTAATCGCTGACACGCACGTCCCCAAACGGGCACGCGACCTGCCTGCCGAGGTGTGGGATCAGGTCGCTGCCGCCGACGTCGTCATCCATGCCGGCGATTGGGTGGTGCCCGGGCTGCTCGACGAACTCGAAGCCAGGTCACGCCGCCTCGTGGCCTGCTGGGGCAACAACGACGGCCCCGAGTTGCGCGCGCGGCTACCCGAGCGCGCCGATGTGGTGCTGGCCGGGCTGCGTTTCACCGTGGTACACGAGACCGGTGCCGCGGCCGGTCGCGACGCGCGCATGTCGCGGCTCTACCCCGACACCGACGTGCTGGTCTTCGGCCACAGCCACCTCCCGTGGGACACCACTTCGCAGACCGGCCTGCGGCTGCTGAACCCGGGCTCGCCGACGGATCGCCGCAGGCAGCCGCACTGCACCTATGTGACCGCCACCGCACACAACGGCGCGCTGACCGACGTCGTTCTACACAGGATCAATAAATAGCTCGGCTACAGAGGTATTATGGCGGGCAGTGAGCACGCACACCGATCTCGCCGCCGACATTCCGCGGACCCTGGGCAGGTTCCGCCGCCAGCTGCGACGCGCGGTGGGCACCTGGTACTCACCCGGGCGGCTGTCGGAGTCGCAGGCCGAGTTGCTGCGGCTGGTCTCCCACCGGCCGGGCGTCTCGGTCAGCGTCGCCGCCGCCGAACTCGGGCTGGTGCCCAACACCGCCTCCACCCTGGTGACCAAACTGTGCTGCGCGGGCCTGTTGGAACGTACCCCCGATCCTGCCGACCGCCGGGTCAGCAGGTTACGGCTCACCGAGTCGGCCCAGCAGGTGATGGACGCGACGGCGCACCTGCGGCGTGCGGTGCTCACCGACCTGCTCGACGAGCTTGACGAGCACCAAATCGGGGTATTGGCCCAGGGATTGGAGGTCCTCGAAACGATGACCAAAATGCTGCAGGAACGAAAGCCATGACCGCGGCCATCGACTGCCGGCACCTGACCTATCGCTACGGTCAACACCTCGCCGTCGACGACGTGACCTTCGACGTACAGCCCGGCGAGACGATGGGTCTGCTCGGCCCCAACGGTGCCGGCAAGACGACCGTGGTGCGGGTGCTGACCACGCTGGCTCCGGTCCAGGACGGCGAACTGAGCATTTTCGGGATGGATGCGCGGCGGCAGACCATCGACATCCGCAGCAATATCGGCTATGTGCCGCAACAACTTTCGATCGAAACCGCGTTGACCGGCCGGCAGAACGTGGAGTGGTTCGCCCGGTTGTACGGCGTTCCCCGCGCCGAGCGCACCGACCGGGTGGAGCAGGCGCTGGCCGCCATGGACCTGCTCGACGTGGCCGACAAGCTCGCGTCGAGCTTCTCCGGCGGCATGGTCCGCCGACTCGAAGTGGCACAAGCGCTGGTGAACCGCCCGTCGTTGCTGGTGCTCGACGAGCCGACGGTGGGCCTGGATCCGATTGCGCGCGACGGGGTCTGGACGCAGGTCAAGAGCATGCAGGAGATGTTCGGCATGACCGTACTGTTGACCACCCACTACATGGAGGAAGCCGACGCGCTGTGTGATCGGGTCGCGCTGATGCACCACGGTGCGCTGCAGGCGGTGGGAACGCCGGATGAGCTGAAGGCCACCGTGTCGCCAACCGCAACCCTCGAAGACGTATTCCGTCACTACGCCGCGTCAGGACTGGACGCCGGGCCGGCGGACATGCGCGAAATCCGGTCCAGCAGAAGGACAGCACGCCATGTCGGCTGAGCGCGCCGCCACCCCGCCGATGAACCTGGTCCACGCCCCGCGCGGACTCGACCGGGTCCGGGCGACCGCGAGCCGGGTCGGCGCCTTCGCGATCGTCGAGCTGCAGAAGCTGCGTCACGACCGCACCGAACTCGTGACCCGGATGGTGCAACCCGCGCTCTGGCTGCTGATCTTCGGAACCACGTTCAGCCACCTGCGCGTCATCGACACCGGAAACGTTTCCTATCTGGCTTTTCTCGCGCCGGGCATCATCGCGCAGTCGGCGCTGTTCATTTCCATCTTCTATGGCATCCAGATCATCTGGGATCGCGATGCCGGGGTGTTGGCCAAGCTGATGGTGACGCCGGCGCCCGCGTCGGCGCTGATCACCGGCAAGGCATTCGCCGCCGGAGTGCGGTCGGTGGCCCAGGTCGTCGGTGTACTGGCGCTGGCGTACCTGATGCGAATCGGGTTGACGGTCAACCCGATTCGCATCCTTGCGGCGATGGCCGCCGTGATGCTCGGCGCCGCGTTCTTCGCCTGCCTGTCCATGACGCTGGCCGGGCTGGTGCGCAGCCGTGACCGGCTGATGGGCATCGGCCAGGCGATCACGATGCCGCTGTTCTTCGCGTCCAACGCGCTCTACCCGGTGGATGTGATGCCGGGCTGGCTGCACGCGCTGAGCAAGGTCAACCCACTGAGTTACGAGGTGGATGTGCTGCGGTCGCTGTTGATCGGCACCCCATTCCACCTGGTGGACGTCGCGGTGCTGCTGGTTGCGCCGGTGATCGGCGTCGTCACGGCGTCAAAGGTGTTGCGGCGCCTGGTCGCATAGCTAGTCACGTGGTGGCGTTGTGCCGAAATGCATTCGGCTGCAAATCGTTATCGCAACGCGACCACCCGCGTACGGAGTCCTGCCCGATTCCTAATCGTTAGCCAACCGCGACATGGCGGTACGGCCGCGACAGCCGGACTGTGTCTGCCAACTGTGTTTCACTCGCCCAGAACAGATTCGACCGCACCGAGCGGCAGACGAAATTTACGGGATGGGTAGGGAGCGATGTCGTTCTTGAAAGAGATGCGAAAGCTGCGTGGCGCCGCCGAAACCATGCCCCGCAGGCTGACGATCGCGGCCGTGGGTGCTGCCTTGCTGGCCGGTCTCGTCGGCGCGGTCGGCGCAACAAGCCCCGCGAGTGCGTTCTCCCGGCCGGGCCTGCCGGTCGAAAGCCTGCAGATCCCGTCACCGTCGATGGGCCGCAACATCAAGGTCCAGTTCCAGGGCGGCGGCGCGCACGCCGTCTACCTGCTCGACGGCCTGCGCGCCCAGGACGACTACAGCGGCTGGGACATCAACACCCCCGCGTTCGAGGAGTTCTACGGTTCCGGGCTGTCGGTGATCATGCCCGTGGGCGGCCAGTCCAGCTTCTACAGCGACTGGTACCAGCCCTCGCAGGGCAACGGCCAGGGGTACACCTACAAGTGGGAGACCTTCCTGACCCGGGAGATGCCGGCCTGGCTGCAGGCCAACAAGGGCGTCTCACCGGCCGGCAACGCGGCCGTCGGCCTTTCCATGTCGGGCGGTTCGGCGCTGATCCTGGCGGCCTACTACCCGCAGATGTTCCCCTACGCCGCGTCGCTGTCGGGCTTCCTGAACCCGTCCGAAGGGTGGTGGCCGACGCTGATCGGCCTGGCGATGACCGACTCGGGCGGGTACAACGCCAACAGCATGTGGGGGCCGTCCACCGACCCGGCCTGGAAGCGCAACGACCCCATGGTGCAGATTCCGCGGCTGGTCGCCAACAACACCCGGATCTGGGTCTACTGCGGCAACGGCACCCCCAGCGACCTCGGCGGTGACAACATGCCGGCGAAGTTCCTCGAGGGCCTCACGCTGCGCACCAACCAGCAGTTCCAGCAGACCTACGCCGCCACCGGCGGGCGCAACGGCGTGTTCCAGTTCCCCAGCAACGGCACCCACTCCTGGAACTACTGGAACCAGCAGCTGATGGCGATGAAGCCCGACATGCTGGCCGTCCTCAATGCGGTCAACACACCCCCGCCGCCCGCGCCGGCTGCCCCCGGCGCTCCGGCTGCCCCCGGCGCGCCGGGCCAACCGGCAACCTAACCCCCGCAAGCCACATCGGCAGCAGCGCAACGGCCAGCGCTGCTGCCGATGTTTTTTAACCGACGCCCGAGCTAATCCAGCAGACCGCGCCGGTCGGCGTGCAGGTAGGTGTAACAGGTGGTCACCGCGCAGACGAAGGCCGCGACACCCAGCATCTGGGTGCCGCTGACCACCAGGCTGACCGCGCCACCGATGGTCGCGCCCAGCATGAAGCTGGCGAGCAGCAGGAAATATCCCAGCCAGTCCTCGATCTTTCCGCCGGCCAGGTGCCGTTCGATGCCCTGGCCCATCTTGACCAGCGTGCCGGTCACATAGCTCAGCGGCACCGACACTTCGCCGTCCTTGACGAACGAGGTGTTCAACGCGCCGATCCCGAACACCACGCACATGATCGGCACGAAATCGAGCAGGGTTGCGTCCCAGCCGTCCAGCACGATGTCCAAGCCGGTGGCGAATACCAGCGAAAACGTGGTCAACACGGTCGGACCGTGCGGGTGCGCCACCCAGTACCGTCGCCGACACACCGAGGAGACCACCACGCCGGTCAGGAAGCAGAGCAGCAACGTGCCTGCGGTTATCGACAGCCAGACGTCGCCGCGGAACACGCCCAGCACCGCGCGCTGGGCGTTGCCGGTCATGAACGTCACGAAGTAACCCGGCGGAGTGGGTGAACGCGGTGGCGCCGATCACCCCGGCCAGCGCGGCCAGCACCCAGGACAGTCTGGCTTCGCTGTCGTAGATCTCCTTCTGCACAGCAGCATGCTTCCAGAGCCTGCCGAGCGGCTGCCAATCCTGCGGGTCAGCTGGTCGTCAGACGGGCGATCGAGCGCAGCGGAATCGGCAGCCAGGTGGGCCGGTGCCGGGATTCGTAGCCGGTCTCGTACACCGCCTTATCCAGTTCGTAGGCGCCCAGCAGCAGCGCCGAATCACGCGGGTCGACACCGGAGGCGGCGGCGTACCCGTCGCAGAATGCGGTGCGGTTTCGCTCGACCCACTCCCGGGCCCGGGCGGCCAGTTGCTTGTCTGCGGCCTGATCGACCAGCGGCCCGTACGCGGCGTACTCGAATGACCGCAGCACGCCGGCCACATCGCGCATCGGCGAATCGGGCGCCCGGCGCTCGCTCAGCGGTTGCCCCGGCTCGCCCTCGAAGTCGATCAGTATCCAGGTCTCGGGGGTGCGCAGCACCTGCCCCAGGTGCAGGTCGCCGTGTACGCGCTGCACCGTGATCTGCTCGTCGGCGAGTTTGCCGAGGCGCTCCCGGACCGTCGCCGCGTATTCCTTCAGCTCCGGCACCGCGGCCACCGACGCCGACAGTCGCGACAGCATGTGCTCCAGCGGGAACGGGGCCTGCGAGGTGCCCAGGTGCTCGGCCAGGGTGGCGTGCACCGAGGCCACAGCTTCACCGAGCCGGTAGGACTCCCCGGCGAAGTCGCCACCCACCTCGTGGGCGTACAGGTCGCCCTCGGCGAACAGATCGCGGACGCTGGCGGTGGCCATCGCCCAGCCCTCGGCGGCGTTGCCGGCGAACGCGGTCACCATGCCCAGCGGGGAGGTCGCATCCGCCGAGTCACCCGGCGCCCCGATCTCGTAGCTGCCCAGCAGCCGGGCCACGTGCGGGTTGCCGGCGCGGCCAAGCACCCGGTTCAGCTCGATGTCGGGGTTGATCCCCGCGCTGACCCGGCGGAACACCTTGAAAATGGCCGCGGGCGCGCGGTCGAAGATCACGCTGGTGTTGCTCTGCTCGGCGTCGGAAACCCGGGGATAGGCCTCCAGTGGCAATTCGACGTCCGGTTCCCTGATGAACCTGATTTGGGCGCCGTCGGCGGCGCGTACCGCGGATTCGTCGATCAGCGAGAGCAGGAACTGCGGCGCCGCGCCGTCGTACAGCGCGTCGAAACCGGTGTGTTGGTCGACCTCGCCGATGGTGGCCAGGGTGCTGAACTCCGAGATCGGCGCGGTGTCCCAACGGACGATTATCTGGTAGCCCTCGGAGGATCCGTCGGTGTAGGCGACATCGAGCAACACCAGTTCCAGGTCGTCGCGCAGCGGCACGACGATCGCCGGCTCGGCGGCCGAGGGCTGCCGGTTGCGCCCGGCGTACCAGCGTTGCTGCGGGAGCCACTCCGACCAGGGCAACTTCCCGGCGGCCAGATAGCGCCGCTCCTCCTCATCGCTGCGCTCTGCATCGTCGCCGGCGGTCATATGGCGCCGCTCCTCCTCATCGCTGCGCTCTGCATTGTCGCCGGCGCGTTCGGAGCGGGTCATCGGTGCTCCTCCTCGGATGCGGACAACTGGAACCAGTAGAACCCGTGCCCCGGCAGGGTCAGCAGATAGGGCAGGTGCCCGATCCGCGGGAATTCCACGTGTCCGGTCAGCTCGATGGGTGTGTAGTTGTTCCATTGCTGCAGGTTCAGCTCGATCGGCTGGGGAAACCGAGAAAGGTTGTTGACGCACAGCACCACGTCGTTCTCGTCGTCCTCGCGGACCACCTCGCGCACGAAGGCCAGCACCGAGGGGTTGGACCCGCCCAGCTCGTGGAAAGACCCGACGGCGAACGCGTCGTGGCGCCGGCGCACCGCAAGCATGGTGCGGGTCCAGTTGAGCAGCGACGTCGAGGTGTCGCGCTGGGCTTCAACGTTGACCGCCTGATAGCCGTAGACCGGGTCCTGGCTGGTCGGCAGGTAGAGCCGGCCCGGGTTGGCGGTGGAGAACCCGGCGTTGCGGTCCGGTGTCCACTGCATCGGCGTCCGGACACCGTCGCGGTCACCGAGCCAGATGACGTCGCCCATGCCGATCTCGTCGCCGTAGTACAACACCGGCGAGCCGGGCAGCGACAACAGCAGCGCGTTGAACAGCCGCATCTGGTTGAAGTCGTTCTCCAGCAGCGGCGCCAGTCGGCGGCGGATGCCCACGTTGGCCTTCATCCGCGGGTCCTTGGCGTACTCGGCGTACATGTAGTCGCGTTCTTCGTCGCTGACCATCTCCAGCGTCAGCTCGTCGTGGTTGCGCAGGAAGATCCCCCACTGCGCCATATCCGGAATATCGGGTGTCTGAGCCAGGATCTCCGAGATCGGGAACCGGGACTCCCGGCGGACCGCCATGAAGATGCGCGGCATCAGCGGGAAGTGGAACGCCATGTGGCACTCGTCGCCGCCGGTGGTGGGGTCGCCGAAATACTCGACCACGTCGGCCGGCCACTGATTGGCCTCGGCCAGCAGCACCCGGCCGGGAAACTCGTCGTCCACCACCTTGCGGCACCGCTTGAGGAAGGCATGCGTCTCGGGCAGGTTCTCGCAGTTGGTTCCCTCCCGCGCAAACAGGTAGGGCACCGCGTCCAGCCGGAACCCGTCGATACCCAGCCCGAGCCAGAACCGGATGACGTCGATCATCGCCTCCTGCACCGCCGGGCTGTCGTAGTTCAGGTCCGGCTGGTGCGAGAAGAACCGGTGCCAGTAGAACTGGCGGCGCACCGGGTCGAAGGTCCAGTTCGACTCCTCGGTGTCGACGAAGATGATCCGCGCGTCGGTGTACTTCTCGCTGGTGTCGCTCCACATGTAGAAGTCGCCGTAGGGGCCGTCCGGGTCCCGCCGGGACTCCTGGAACCACGGGTGGGAGTCCGAGGTGTGGTTCATCACCAGGTCGGTGATGACCCGGATGCCTCGCTGGTGGGCCTCGTCGATCAGCGCCACGAAATCCTCGACGGTGCCGAACTCGGGCAGCACCTTGTAGAAGTCGCGGATGTCGTAGCCGCCGTCACGTAGCGGTGAGTCGTAGAACGGCGGCAGCCAAAGGCAGTCGACGCCGAGCCACTGCAGGTAGTCCAGGCGGTCGATCAGTCCGCGCAAATCCCCGGAGCCGTCGGCATTGGAGTCGAAGAATGCCCGAACCAGCACCTCGTAGAAGACTGCGTGCTTGAACCAGGTCGGGTCGGCGGGCAGGGCGGCCGCGTTGCCGAAGTCCTCGACGTTGGGGTGCTCAACCACACCCCCTTCGACGTGACTGCCCTTCGCGGGATCGTGGGCGGGATCCTGCCGGACGGCAACTCTCTCGTTCATCAAATCCACGATGCCACGGGTACCCGACGCGGCTCGTTAAGAATCGCGCATGCCGACATGTGCGGAATCTGACACCGAATCACGGCTAGTACCAAAAGAATTGGCTTGCCGCAACTCGTACGTCAGGCCGGTGGTCCCTCGGCCAGCGTCACGTTCTCGGTGCGCGCGACACCCGACTTCGACGTGAAGCTGATCGAGACGGTGTCGCCGGGGTGGTGCCCGTTGAGGGCGTCGGACATGGCGGTCGCCGAGTTGATCGGAGTGCTGTCCAGCGCGGTGATCACGTCGCCGACCGAGATGCCGACCGACGCCGCGGGGGCGTTGCCGACCACCCGCTGGACGCGTGCGCCGTTGCCGTTGTTGTCGACCACACCCAAGCCGAGGAACGCCGTTGGGCCGATGTGCACGGTGGGCGATCCCCCGCCGCCGCGGATCTGGTTGGCAACGCTCATCGCCGTGCCGATCGGGATGGCGAAGCCCTGGCCGCCGCCGGACATCTGGAAGTTCTCGGTCGCCGCGGTGTTCATTCCGACGACCTGGCCGGAGCCGTTGACGACGGGCCCGCCGGAGTCACCGGGCTGGATCGGCGCGTCGAACTGGATCAGGCCGTTGAGCGTCTCGGCGGCACCGGTCAACGCGTCCGAGGCCTGCACGGTTTGGCCGGTGGCGATCACCTTTCCGCCCAGCGCGCGCGGTGTACCGCCCTGGCCACCGGTGTTGCCCATCGCCACCACCGGTTCGCCGACGGCCACGCCGCCGCCGATCGCCGCGCTGGGCAGGCCGCCGGCGCCGCGGAGCTGCAGCAACGCCACATCCTGGGTGCGGTCGTAACCGATCACGTCGACGCCGTAGGTGCGGCCGTCGCCGACGCTGAACGCGCTGATGTCGGTGGCACCGGAGATCACGTGGTTGTTGGTCAGCACGACGCCGTTGGGATCGATGACGATGCCCGTTCCGGCGCCGACCGCGTTGTTGTAGCCCAACTTGGTGTTGATGTTGACCACTTGCGGGCCCACCTGAGCAACCATCGCCGACGGGTCGAGCGGCATCGAGGGACGCTCCTTGACCGGCGCGGCCTGCACTGCAGCCGGCGGAATCGCCAGGCTCATTCCGACCAGGGCCAGAACGGCGACCAACCACCCGAGTGAACGGTGGCGCAATTTGCTCATCCCGTGAACCTCCTGCGTCGGATGACGAACTGAATTGTCCCAGCCCAATGGGGTCCGGACGGCGGCGTTGCCTCCACCACCGTAATCCAGATACCCATTAATACGGTGGTCAGGCCCCGAATCGGGCAATTGCTGTAACGCGTAATGGCGGGAATTGAGTTCCCCGATTGCGCAAGCTAAACCGACCGGCCCCGCAATGGCCTAATCGGACGTTGCCGATGGTGACCCATATCACCGCTGTGCCGTGGTTTTAGGCTGGGCACCGTGGACCAATTCGACCCGCAGGTCTGGTTCGCCCGGGCTTGGGTCGCGCGGCTGGCTACAGCCAGCCCCGACGGCGTGCCGCACCTGGTGCCGGTGGCCTTCGCGGTCGGTCCCGAAACCCTGTACACCGCGGTGGACGGCAAGCCGAAGACCACTCAACGGCTGCGCCGGCTGACCAACATCGAGCACAACCCGTCGGTCAGCTTGCTCGTCGACCACTACGAGGACGACTGGACCCGGTTGTGGTGGGTCCGCGCCGACGGTACCGCCGTCGTGCTGCGAGACGGCGACGCACTACACACCGGGCGCAGTCTGCTGCGCGCCAAATATCCTCAGTACCAATCTGTTTCGCTTAACGGCCCGGTGATCGCCATCGCCGTGCAGCGCTGGTCCGGCTGGCATGCCTGAGGCCGCCCGCGCCCGGGCCTTGTGTTGGGCGTCGGTTGGGGGAAAAGTTGGCACTGCGTCCTGTGGGCTGGATCACACGCCACATCCGCCGAGCCGGTGACAGCCCACGGAAGAACTGGAGGAACGTCATGGCCGACAGAGTGAGTGCTAGCCAGGGCGCGGGCGCGGCTCCCACCGCCACCGGCCCGGACGGCATTCGCAACGTGGTTCTGGTCGGGCCCTCGGGGGGCGGCAAGACCACCCTGGTCGAGGCGCTGCTGGTAACGGGTGGGGTGCTGTCGCGGCCAGGCTCGGTCACCGACGGCAGCACCGTTTGCGACTTCGACGAGGCGGAGATCCGCCAGCAACGCTCGGTCGGCGTCGCGGTGGCGTCGCTGCTGCACGACGGCGTCAAAGTCAACCTGGTCGACACCCCCGGCTACGCGGATTTCGTCGGCGAGCTGCGGGCCGGGTTGCGCGCCGCGGACTGCGCCCTATTCGTCATCGCCGCCAACGAGGGGGTCGACGAACCCACCAAGTCGCTGTGGCAGGAGTGCAGCCAGGTCGGGATGCCGCGTGCGGTGGTGATCACCAAGCTCGACCATGCCCGCGCCAACTACGCCGAGGCACTCGAAGCGGCGCAGAATGCGTTCGGCGACAAGGTTTTACCCCTATACCTGCCGACCTCGAACGGGTTGATCGGGTTGTTGTCGCAAACGCAGTACAGCTACGCCGACGGCAAGCGGACCGAGTCGTCGCCGGACCCGGCCGAGGCCGACCGGATCGAGGAAGCCCGCGGCAGCCTGATCGAGGGAATCATCGAGGAGTCCGAGGACGAGTCGTTGATGGAGCGTTATCTGGGCGGCGAGGCGATCGACGAGTCGGTGCTCATCGAAGACTTGGAGAAGGCCATCGCGCGGGGGTCGTTCTTCCCGGTGATCCCCGTGTGCAGCAGCACCGGCGTCGGAACTCAGGAACTGCTCGAGGTCGCCACCCGGGGCTTCCCGTCGCCGCGCGAGCACCCGTTGCCGGAGGTGTTCACCCCGCAGGGCGCCGCGCACGACGAGTTGACCTGCGACACCGAGGCGCCGTTGCTCGCCGAAGTGGTCAAGACGACCTCTGATCCCTACGTCGGCCGGATCAGCCTGGTGCGGGTGTTCTCCGGGACGATCAAGCCGGACGCGACCGTCCATGTGTCGGGCCATTTCTCGTCGTTCTTCGGCAGCAACGGCACGTCGCAGGAACATGGCAACATCCACCCCGACCACGACGAGGACGAACGCATCGGCGTGCTGTCCTTCCCGCTGGGCAAGCAACAGCGCCCGGCCGCCAGCGTGGTGGCCGGCGACATCTGCGCCATCGGCAAGCTCAGCCGCGCCGAAACCGGCGACACCCTGTCGGACAAGTCCGAACCGTTGGTGCTCAAGCCTTGGACCATGCCGGAACCGTTGCTGCCCATCGCCATCGAGGCGCACGCCAAGACCGACGAGGACAAGCTCTCGGTCGGACTCGGCCGGTTGGCCGCCGAAGACCCGACGTTGCGCATCGAGCAGAACCCCGAGACCCACCAGGTGGTGCTGTGGTGCATGGGGGAGGCGCACGCCGGGGTGGTGCTCGACGCACTGGCCAACCGGTACGGCGTCGCCGTGGACACCGTCGAGCTGCGGGTGCCGCTGCGAGAAACGCTGGGCGGCAAGGCTAAAGGCCACGGTCGTCATGTCAAGCAGTCCGGCGGTCACGGCCAGTACGCGGTGTGCGACATCGAAGTGGAACCGCTGCCGGAAGGGTCGGGGTTCGAGTTTGTGGACAAGGTGGTCGGGGGCGCGGTGCCGCGCCAGTTCATCCCCAGCGCGGAAAAAGGCGTCCGCGCTCAGATGGAAAAGGGTGTCCACGCGGGCTACCCGATGGTCGACATCCGGGTCACCCTGCTCGACGGCAAGGCGCACAGCGTCGACTCCTCCGACTTCGCGTTCCAGATGGCCGGTTCGCTGGCGCTGCGCGAGGCGGCGGCCGCGACGAAGGTCGTCCTGCTCGAACCGATCGACGTGATCTCGGTGCTGGTGCCCGACGACTTCGTCGGCGCGGTGATGGGCGATCTCTCCGGGCGCCGCGGCCGGGTGCTGGGCACCGAGACCGCCGGTGGCGACCGCACCCTGATCAATGCCGAAGTGCCGCAGGTGGAATTGACCCGGTATGCCATCGACCTGCGTTCGCTGGCGCACGGGGCCGCGTCGTTCACCCGCTCGTTCGCCCGCTACGAACCGATGCCCGAATCGGCCGCGGCCAGGGTGAAGGCCAGCGCGTAACCTGCCTACGCATGTCGACCGTCAACGGACTCCCGGCCCACATCCTGCTCAACCACCTGGTGGTGGTGCTGGGGCCGCTGGCGGCGATACTGGCGATCCTGTGCGCGGTCTGGTCGGCGGCGCGGCAGCGGTTCATCTGGCTGACCCTGGTGCTGGCGGTGATCACCCTCGTCGTCACGCCGCTGACGACCAACTCCGGTGAGTGGCTGGCCGGCAAGGTGGGTGCCTCCCCGGCCGTCGACCGGCACGCCGAACTCGGCGAGACTCTGGTCTACTTCGTTGGCGCGCTAGCTGTCACCATGACCGCACTGGCCGTGGTGCAGTTGCGCCTGGCCCGCGACCGAGCTGTGAAACCTGCTGTGCGCATTGCGATCACGGTGTTGGTGGTGCTTGCCGCGGTCGGCACTCTGGTGCAGACCTACCGGGTCGGCGACTCGGGCGCGGGGGCCGCCTGGGGCAGCGTCACGGCCGGCGCCGGGTCAACCGAACTGCCGCGCCACCGCGCGGCGATCCAGTGACCCCTTGGCGGTGTGCGGCAGTTCGTCGACGGCCCGGAAGGTGGCCGGAATCTCGAACGGCGCCAACCGGTCCCGGCAGAACTCGGCGAGTTCCTCAGGGCTCGGCGCCGAGCCCCGGGGCACGAACACCGCCGCGACGGCTTCGCCGTACATCGGGTGGGGCACCCCGAACACGGCCACTTCCATGACGTTCGGGTGCGTGGCCAGCACGCCCTCGACCCGCTCCGGCGAGATCTTTTCCCCGCCGCGGTTGATGAGTTCCTTGATTCGGCCCCGGATGCACAGCTCGCCGGCTTCGGACAGCGTCCCCAGATCGCCGGTGCGCAGCCAGCCGTCGGTGAAGTTCGCCGCGGTGATCTCGGGGTCGCCGAGATAGCCGCGCACCACCGTGGCCCCGCGCAGCCATACCTCGCCGACCGAGCCTGCCGGCACCGGTTGCCCGTCGCCACCGGCGATGCGAATCTCGGGTCCGGTCGACCGGCCGACGAGACCGGTCGTCGCAGCGGGGTTTTCCTGACGATCGGGCAAGGTCGTGGCGACCTGGTGGGTGGACTCGGTCATCCCGAAGGCACACACCACCTGCGCGGAGAACCTGTCGTGCAGCGCCTGGGCCGTCTCCGGGGTGAGCGGCGCACTGCAACTGCGGATGAAACGCATTGCGGCCCTGCTGCTTCCAGACTTCTCGGCACTCGCGCGCTCGAGCAGGATCTGATGGATGGTCGGTACGGCGGTGTACCAGGTCGCACCGACCGCGTCGACGTCGTCCCAGAACGTGTGCGCCGAGAACTTTCCCCGCGCCGGCAACAACACCGTGCCGCCCGACGCCAGCGTCGAGAACAACGCGGCGACCAAACCGTGGCCGTGATACAGCGGCATCACCGCAACCGTCGCATCCCGCGGACCGAGCTGATACCCCGCGACGATGGCCTGCACCGAGGTGACGAGGTTGTCGTGCGTCCAGGGGACCATCTTGGGCAGCCCGGTGGTACCGCCGGTGAACATGATCATCGCGTCGTCGGGGAGCAGGCCCTCGGGCGCGGAGCCGGTCGGGTTCGGTTCGCCGGTCGCGTCCAGGCGGACCCGGTGCGCCCCGGCGTCCGGGGCGACGGTCACGGTGACCGGCCACCACCGCACCGCCGGCTCGCTCGCGTCATCCGGGCGGGTGTCCACCAGCACCACCCGCGCCCCCGCGGCCTCGCTGCGGGCACGTTGGTCGCCCACCGGCAGGGCGGGGTCCAGCGGGACCACGATCAGCCCTGCCCGCAACGCCCCCAACAACGCCACGACGAACTCGGCGTTGCTGCCGCAGCGCAACCCCACCCGGTCGCCGGGCGCCAGACCGGCCTGCCGCAACTGCGCGGCCAGGTCGCCGACCAGGCTGATCAGGTCGCGATAGCTGATCGCGATCCGGTCGGCGGTGACCACCAGCGCCGGCGCCTCGGGCGCGCGGTCGGCCTGGGCTCCGATCAGGTCGACGAGCGTGGATGTGTGTGGCGATGTCACTGCGCCCTCCTTCTGCGTGTAGGGCAACACTGCCGGGGGCCGACACCCGCTGTCCAATATGGTCGGTGATCCGCACTTGGACACCGGCGGGTCGGTTAGACCACAGTGATGGGCATGACCACCGACTCTGCGACTCCCGGCCAGACCGACGGTTTTCACCTCGTGGTGGACGCGCTGCAAGCCAACGACGTCGACACCATCTACGGATTGGTCGGCATCCCGATCACCGATTTGGCGCGCACCGCTCAGGCCGCGGGGATCCGTTATATCGGTTTCCGGCACGAGGCGTCGGCCGGCAACGCCGCCGCGGCCGCGGGCTTCCTCACCCGCCGACCGGGAGTGTGCCTGACCACCTCCGGGCCCGGCTTCCTCAACGGATTGCCCGCCCTGGCCAACGCGACCGCGAACTGCTTTCCGATGATCCAGCTCTCCGGGTCCAGCGGGCGCGCCGCGGTCGACCTGCAACGCGGCGACTACCAGGACATCGACCAGCTCAGCGCCGCGCGGCCGTTCGCCAAGGCGGCTTACCGGATCGGCCGGGTCGAGGACATCGGCCGCGGCGTCGCGCGGGCAGTTCGCACCGCGATCTCCGGCCGGCCCGGCGGGGTCTACCTCGACATCCCGGGCGAGGTGCTGGGTCAGGCGATGGACGCCGCCGAAGGCTCAAAGACCATATGGCGCATCGTCGACCCCCACCCCCGCCAGCTGCCCGCGCCCGAGGCGGTCGACCGCGCGCTGCAGCTACTGGCCGCCGCCCGCCGGCCGCTCATCGTGCTGGGCAAAGGCGCCGCATACGCGCAGGCCGACAACGTGATTCGGGAGTTCGTCGAAACCACCGGAATACCGTTTCTGCCGATGTCGATGGCCAAGGGCCTGCTGCCCGATGTGCATCCACAATCGGTCGCCGCCGCCCGCTCGCTGGCGATCGCCCGCGCCGACACCGTCCTGCTGGTGGGAGCTCGACTGAATTGGCTGCTGGGACACGGGGAGTCACCTCAGTGGTCGGCGGAGACCAAGTTCATCCAGATCGACATCGCCGCCTCGGAGTTCGACAGCAACCAACCGATAGCCGCCCCGCTGGCGGGCGATGTCGGTTCGGTGCTGTCGGCGCTGTTGGCCGGCCTGGCCGACCATCGCGTCTCGGTCTCGTCCGCCTGGACCGACGAGCTCGCCGAACGCAAGGCCCGCAACGACGCCAAGATGCGCGAACGGCTGGCCGAAAACCCGCACCCGATGCGGTTCTACAATGCGTTGGGCGCGATTCGCGCTGTGCTGCAACGTAATCCGGACGTATACGTGGTCAACGAGGGAGCCAACGCACTGGACCTGACCCGCAACGTCGTCGACATCGAGTTGCCCCGGCATCGGCTCGACACCGGTACGTGGGGCGTGATGGGTATCGGCCTGGGCTACTCGATCGCCGCCGCCGTCGAAACGGGCCGGCCCGTCGTGGCCATCGAAGGCGACAGCGCGTTCGGATTCAGCGGCATGGAGATCGAAACCATCTGCCGTTACCGTCTTCCCGTCACTGTGGTCATCCTCAACAACGGCGGCGTCTACCGCGGCGACGAGACCACTGCGTCGCAGACCGACCCCGCCGACCCCGCCCCCACCGTGCTCAATGCGGGCGCGCGGCACGAACTGCTGGCGGAAGCCTTCGGCGGCAAGGGATATCACGCGACCACGCCGGCCGAACTGGAAGCGGCGTTGACCGAGGCGCTGGCGTCCAACGGACCCGGCCTCATCGACTGCGCCCTAGACCCGGCGGCGGGGGTGGAAAGTGGGCACCTGGGCAGCCTGAACCCCGTCAGCGCGGCCACCCGCTAGCGCCGCGGTGTCGACGAAGTCGTCGGGGGCGAGCTGACCTGATCCTTTGCCAGGCGGCGGGCTGGGCGCGTCGCTCTGCCAGCGGACGGCCGTGGCACCCGGCCATTGCCGAGGGCGTCTTCGCTCAGCGCGAAAAGTTTGCTAGGACGCTATTCAAGACCTTTTCCGGACGGATAACCACTAGGATGGGCAATTGGGTTTATGCACTGCCACCAGCACCGTCCCGAGGGGTGAAGACCAATGCGTCGAGCGGTTCGTTGTCTTTTCGTTCTGGCCGCCAGCGCGACGATGGCCGTGGCCACGTCCGGCAGCCCCGCCAGCGGTGCCGTGCCGGTACCGCATCCGCTTCCCGCGGTGGCCTCGGTGTTTCCCGGCCAGGGTGCCGTGGTCGGCGTCGCGACCCCGGTGCAGGTGACCTTCAGCGCGCCGGTGATCGACCGCCGCGCCGCCGAGCGCGCCATCCGGGTCAGTTCCCCGAGTAACATGACCGGTCACTTTCAGTGGCTGGACGGCAATGCCGTGCAGTGGATTCCGGACCGGTACTGGCCGGCTCACACACACATCTCGGTGGGTGTCCAGGAGTTGACGGAGGGCTACGAGACCGGCGACGAGTTGCTGGGTGTCGCCAGCATCTCGGCGCACACCTTCACCGTGAGCCGCAACGGCGAGGTGCTGCGCACCATGCCGGCGTCGATGGGCAAGCCCAGCCGCCCGACTCCGATCGGTAACTTCAATGCGATGTCCAAGGAGCGCACCGTCGTGATGGACTCCCGCACCATCGGCATCCCGCTCAACTCCTCCGACGGCTATCTGATCACGGCGCAGTACGCCGTCCGTGTCACCGGGAGCGGGGTGTACGTACACACTCCGCACCCTGGTCGGTGAATTCGCAGGGCTACGCCAATGTCAGCCACGGCTGCATCAACCTGAGCCCGGACAATGCGGCGTGGTACTTCAACATGGTCAGCATCGGTGACCCGATCGACGTGGTGGCCTGAGTCTCCGCTCAATTCTGTTGTCCGCGAAGGTAAGCGGGCGGTGGGTGGGAGCGCTGATCTTCGCGGTGGCGTTACATCCGCGGGCCGGGACTCGAAGGGGGAGGCCACCATGACGACAGCCAGGGCGGTACGGTTCGACCGTTACGGCGGCCGCGAGGTGTTGTATATCGCCGAGATCCCGATGCCCTCCCCCGCTCCCGGCGAAGTCGTGGTCGAAGTCCGCGCCGCCGGAATCAATCCCGGCGAGGCCGCGATCCGTTCCGGCGCGCTGCACGAGATGTTCCCGGCGGCCTTTCCGTCCGGCGAGGGCAGCGACCTGGCTGGAGTGGTCACCGCCGTCGGCACCGGCGTCACTGAATTCTCGGTCGGTGACGAGGTTCTGGGCTTCAGCTGGCAACGGTCCAGTCACGCGACCCATACGGCCGTGCCGGTGGGGCAGTTGATTCGCAAACCGGCCGCAATGAGCTGGCCGGTCGCGGGATCGCTGTACGTCGTCGGTGCGGCGGCCTACGCGGCGGTCCGCGCCGTGGCGGCGCAACCCGGTGAGACGGTGGCGGTTTCGGCGGCCGCGGGCGGGGTCGGCAGCATCGTGGTGCAACTGTTGGTCCGGCACGGCGCGCGGGTGCTCGGCATCGCGGGTCCCGGCAACGCGGATTGGCTTCGGGCGCATGGTGTCACGCCCGTCGCCTACGGCGACGGGCTGGCCGGGCGACTGCGGGCGGCTGCGCCCGATGGGATCGATGCGTTCATCGACCTGTTCGGACCCGAATACGTTCAGCTGGCAGTGGATCTCGGCGTCGCGCCCGAGCGGATCGACACCATCATCGCCATGCAGAAAGCCACCGAAGTCGGGGCAAAGACCGAAGGCAGCGCCGAAGCGTCGACGCCCGCGGTGCTCACCGAGATCGCCAATCTGGTGGTCAGCGGTGCCGTCGACTTCGACATCGCGGCCACCTTCCCGCTCGACCGGGTCGCGGATGCTTACGAGGTGCTCGAGCAGCGACACACCCACGGCAAAATCGTGCTGCTGCCGACGAGTTCGTAGCGGTGGGTGGCGGGCGCCGGATCGGCGACCCGCCACCGCAGCCCCTATTTTGCGATCACCGAGATCGGCATCCGCGCCACGTAAGCGTCGGCCCGCTGCTGCGCGGTCATGTTCAGCGCGGCGTGCAGGCTGTCGGTCAGCCGCCGCCGCACCGACCGCCGAGGCAGCGGAAGAACCCGCGGAGCGATCGCAACGGACATCTGGGTAGTGGTCATCGTGGTCATCGGTCTACTCCTTGCGTGCAGAACCCGACCAGCCGCAGCAGCGGAAAGCGGTTGCGCGGCAACCAACTCAGGCAGCAGGAAAGCCGGAGCCGGGTCGGGACAAGACGGATTTGTGAATCGGACTATCGCAGGGACTCATCTCGTCCTCACCTCCTCGCAGCCAGGACACGCGCGGGTGTCACCACATCCACCTGAACGAGCGGGGAGTCAGCCCGGCAAACGGAAAGCCGCCGAGCCGCACCCCTCTCGTCGGAGCTTTGGCACTGCACGGCGTATCCGGTTGGTCGACCGGAAGCCACTTGGGCTCAACCCTTGAGCCGGGAAGAGCTGTCCTGACCCGGGGCGTCTCTCGACGTTCGGGGTCAGTGGCCTGTATCCGCGCAGACGCCTCACCTACCGAGGTGCTTGCAACCACCCATGGTGGCACCGTCATCCGGGCACGTCAAACCGGAGGCTTACGCTCGCGGGTATGGCCAACACTCTGCAAGACCCTAGGGTCGCCTCCACGCTGGACAAGATGTACGCCGCCGCCAGGGATCAGATGTCGCTGTTGCGGGACCGACGCGGTCAGTTCGACCGGCCGATGACGGCCGCCGAACGCACCGAGGCGATGAGTGAGTTCTACATCCCGGTGACTGCCGACGCCGGCCGGCTGCTCTACTCGCTGGTACGCGCGACCCGGCCCGCGACGGTCGTCGAATTCGGCATGTCCTTCGGCATTTCCGCGATCCATCTGGCGGCTGCGGTGCGCGACAACGGCTCTGGTCAGGTGATCACCACCGAGCTCAGCGACACCAAGATCGCCGCCGCCAAACGGACCTTCGCCGACACCGGATTAGCCGACGTGATAACGATTTTGGAAGGCGATGCGCTGGACACGCTCAAGACTTCGGACGGGCCGGTCGATTTCGTGCTGCTGGACGGGTGGAAAGACCTGTACCTTCCGGTGATCAAGCTGCTCCAACCGCGACTGTCCGAAAGCGCGCTGGTGGTCGCCGACAATGCCAGCGCCTCGGACATGGCGCCCTACCTCGATTACGTTCGCGACCCGGCGAACGGCTACGTGAGCTTCAACTTCAACGCCCGGGACAGCGACAGCATGGAGCTCAGCTGCTGGATCGGCAGCTGATCAGCGCACCGACTCCTCGAGCCACGGCAGCAGCCATTTGACCCCTTCCGGGGTCAAATGGACGCCGTCGCTGCGCACCTTGATGCCGTCGACCTTGGCGGTGTAGACACCGTCCGGGCACAGCTTCTTGTTCAGGTCGATGATCCCGACATTGCGCCGCTGACTAATCGCGTTGCGCAGCATGGCATTCCACTGGTTGACCCGATCCGGCTGGTCCTCGGGATAGAGGCGACCGTCCGGCTTCTCACCGCCCCGGCTGTACGGGACGGTGGCGACCAGCACCCGGACACCGGTGGAGCCGACGATGTCCAGGGCCCGGTTCAGCTCGAAGTTGAGATACCCGTCGAACGTCGGGTCGCCGATGTGCGTCCACTTGCCCTCGTTGACCCGGTCGACGGTCTCCCAGCGGCCGATGACCAGCAGCGCGACGTCCGGACGGTCCCGGCTGATCTGCGCCGCCCACCGACTCGGCCAGGTGTCGCATTCCGCGCGCTGCTCCAGCGTCTGGCCGATGTAGCTGTACGGAGTACCGCGCACCAGGCTGCATCCGATGACGGTGTGGTCGAGGAACCGGAAGCCCGGGGTGGCCGGCAGGTAGTGCATCATCGTCCAGCCGATCGAATCTCCGAACACCGAAACGGTGAACGGCTGATTCGGATCTCGCGGACCCGGCGCGGGAACCTGGGTCTCCGGCGGCGACGGCGACACCGCCGCGACCGCGGACACCCCGGGCGGCAGGCCGACCTCGCGCAGGCCGGTCCCCACCGGGATCACCAGAATGGTCGCCGCCGCCGCACTGGCCACCGTCGCGGCCGCCAACGGCAACAGCGGCACCCGCTCGGGCCGCCAGCGCCGAATGGGTTGTTCGATCGCCCAGAACGAGACACCGGCCACCGCGATCGTGGCGGCACAGCGGACAGCGAACAGTCCCGGCCCCGACCAGCCGGTGCGTTCGCCGTTGAGCACCATGAAGATCGGCCAGTGCCACAGATATACGCCATACGAGATGGTGCCCAGCCAGACCAGCGGGCGCCACGCCAGCAGCCGGGCCACCGCGCCGCGCTGCTCGATCGCCACCGGCGCGACCACCAGGACGGCCGCGACGGCAACCGCGATCAGCAGACCGTGCCGGAACTCCCCGGCGCTGCCCGATGCGTAGTGGGTGATCGCCGCCAGCGCGGCCAGCCCCAGGATCGGTAACCCTCGGGCGATCCGCCGTCCCCACCGGCTGCGGATCAGGCACCAGCCGCGATTGAGCGCCGGCCAATCCCGAACCATCAGCGCCGCAGCCGCCGCCCCGACCAACAGCGCCTGCGCTCGCGTGTCGGTGCCGAAGTAGATGCGATCGCGGGTCGCGTCGGAGGTGAAGACGGCGGCGGCCGCCGCCGACGCCAGCGCGCCGAGGGTCGCGATCACAAAGGCGCTGAACCGGACGTGGCCCACCGTGGTCTTGCCGAAGTATCGCCGCGCCCGTGCGGCCAGCAGCAGCGTCACCGCGATCAGCAGCAGCGGCCACACGATGTAGTACTGCTCTTCCACCCCGAGCGACCAGGTGTGTTGCAGCGGTGAGGGCGCACCCTGGGTGAAGTAATCGGTCTTCTGCGCAACGAACCGCCAGTTGGCTACCCAGCAGAAGGCGGCGATCGCGTCCCCCCGCAACCCGTTGAGCGCCTGATAGGGCAGAACTTCGCGGGCCGCGGCGACGGCGAGCACCATCAACAGCAGGGCCGGCAATAGGCGGCGGGCGCGGCGAATCCAGAAGCCCGTCAGGTCGATTCGTCCGCTGCGCCCGAGTTCGTCGAGCAGCAGCGAGGTGATCAGGAAACCGCTGAGCACGAAAAAAATGTCGACGCCGATGAATCCACCTGCGACGCCGGGGATGCCGCCGTGCCCGACCAGCACCAGCGCCACCGCGACGGCCCGCAGGCCGTCCAGGGCGGGAATACCCTGCCGCTCCGAGCTGTCCCAGACCGCGCGCCGACGAGTACGGGGAACCGGGGCCACCCAGCGACGGCGAGACGCCGGTGCGGATTGTTTGCCGCCCGGCTCATCGCCCGCTGTGCGCGCGCCCTGACCAACTTGTCGTCCGGCGCCGAGTTTGATGCCGATACGTCGAGCCCCTCCTCGTGATCCCAGCAAGCCTAGGGGCGGGGCCGCCGGATCTCCCGGAGACACGCGAGGGAGCCGCGAGTTGGGCCAGAAATCGCTCGACGACGACTTTCCCGTCGTCGTGCCGGTCACCACGATCGTCGCCGCGCCCATCCGGGCGCGCGTTCACTCCCGTAGCTGATCGACCGGCGCCAGCCCGAGTTGCTCGAGCACCTCCGCGGTGTCGGCGCCCAGCTCCGGAGCCGGACCCGCGACCCGCCCGGGCGTGCGCGAAAACCAGGTCGGCACACCGGGGAACCGTACCGGGCCGTTCGGTGTGTCCACCGTCTCGAAGAATCCGACGGCGTCGAGTTGCGGGTCGTCGAGCAGCTCGGCCGGACTCGACAGCGCCGACGCGGGTATCTCCAACTCGCGCAGCAGATCCAGCCATTCCTGGGTGGTGCGCTGTGCGAACGTCTCGCCCAGCAGTGCGTACACGGTGTCGATCTGCGCGGCACGCCCTTCCAGGGTCGCGTACCGGTCACTGGCCCACGCCGGTCGCACCGCGTCGACGAAGGCGGCCCAATGCTTGTCGTTGTAGACCAGCGCCGCGATGTAACCGTCGCTGGTGCGGTAGGGCCGGCGGTTGGGCGCCACCGCGCGCGGGTAGACCGCCGGGCTCAGCGGCGGATCGAAGACGGCGCCGTTGGCGTGTTCGACCAGCATGAACGACGCCATCGCCTCGAACATGCCGATCTCGACTTCTTGCCCCTCACCCGTGCGCTCCCGGTGGAACAACGCCATCGTGGTCGCATACAGGGCGGTGAGGCCGGCCACTTTGTCGGCCAGGATCGTCCCGGCGAAATTAGCCTCACCGGTCAGCTGCTGCTGCACGGCGGGTACGCCGCAGGCGGCCTGAATGGTGTCGTCGTAGGCGGGCAGATCCCGGTTGGGGCCGCGACGGCTGTAGCCGTAGCAATTCGTGTACACGATGCCCGGGTTGATGGCGGCGACGTCGGCGTAGGCGAGTCCGAGCCGGGCGATCGCCTTGGCGCGCATGGAGTGGATGAACACGTCGGCGCGCTCGATGAGCGCACGCAGGGCGGTCTGGCCGGCGTCGGACTTCAGATCGAGGGTGATGCCGCGCTTGCCGCGGTTGACGTTGACGAACACCCCACTCATTCCGCGGGCCGGCCCGACCGAGACGTACCGGGTGTCATCGCCTTGCGGCGGCTCGATTTTGATGACGTCGGCGCCCATGTCGGCCATGATCTGGGTGCAGTAGGGACCCATCACCATCGCGGTGAGGTCGACGACGCGCACGCCCGCCAGCGGGCCGAAGCCGGAGTCAGCCACTGTGCGCCGCTTCCCGCATCGCCCACGCCGCCGACTCGAAGCTGTAGCGGATATGGTCGGCGTGCCCGTCCGGGACGACCGGGAAAACGAGTGGCGCGGCCAGGTTGCGGATGGCGTACAGCTGTTCGGCAACGTCCTCGATTGTCCACGACAAGCGTTGCACCCCTGGGCTTTCGGCGATCACCGCGCGTGCCACCCGACCGGCGATGGCGATCAGCATCTCCCCGCTGACCGGGCAGGACTCGTGCGCCAGCAGCCCCACCACCGGCGCCACCAGGTCGGTTCCCATCGGCGGATACGCCGAAATGTCAATGCCGTCAGCCATTCTGGTCACCGCCGACGGTACGATCACGTTGCACAGCACCCCGTCGGCGGCGCCCTCGAGCGCCACCACGTTGGACAGCCCCACCAGTCCGGCTTTGGCGGCCGCATAATTGGCGACCTCATGATTGCCGTACAGCCCGCCGATCGACGACGTCAACACGATGCGTCCGTACCCTTTCTCGCACATCAGCGGGAACGCGGGCCGCACCACGTGAAACGCGCCACGCAGGTGGACGTCGAGGACTGCGTCGAAGTCCTGGTAGCTCATCTCCTTCAACGAACCGCGTCGCACGGTGCCGGCGTTATGAATGAGGATGTCGACGCGCCCGAAGTTGTCCAGCGCGGCACCGATGATGGCCTGGCCGCCGGCTGCGGTCGTCACCGATTCGGTTGACGCCACCGCCACACCGCCGGCCGCCGAGATTTCGTCGACAACCTGTTGTGCGGGCTCGAGATTGTGGCCGTCTCCGGTCAACGCGCCGCCGGTGTCGTTGACCACCACCTTGGCCCCACGGGCAGCAAGCATCAGGGCATAGGCACGTCCCAGCCCGCGGCCGGCGCCGGTGATCACGGCGACGCGACCGTCGTATCTGAGTTCGGTCATCACGACTCCAGGATCAGGCCATCCAGCGTTCCGGTGGCGCGCCATTCGGCGAGCAGGTCACCGAAAGCATAGAAGCCGGGCCCGTACGGCTCGCCCAGGTGTGACCGGATGCCCTCGGTGCCACCGCCTTCGTTGTTGTAGTAACCCGGGGTGCACTCCAGGTCAAACGCCGAGTTGTCGATCGCCGTCTCCTTGATCGTCTTGCACCACTGGTCCTGCGCCTCCTGACTGGGTTCCACGACCGTCGCACCGCGTTTGAGCGCCTCGGCGATGATGTAAGCGATGTGCTCGCCCTGCAGTTCGTAGTTGGCGGCGATGTTCGCCGAGATGCCGACCTGGGTGAACCCGGTGAAGAACTGGTTGGGGAAGCCGCGACTGGTCATGCCGTGCAACGTCTTGTAGCCGTCCCGCCAGTAGTCGAAGAGGGACAGGCCGTCGCGGCCGTCGATCGCCTCCAGCGAATACCGGCGGCTGATCTCGGTGGTGATCTCGAAACCGCTGGCGTAGATGATGCAGTCGACCTCGTATTCGATACCGTTGGCCACCAATCCTTTTGGCGTCGCCCGCTCGACACCCTTGGTGCCCGACACGTCCACCAGCGTCACGTTGGGCCGGTTGAACGTGGGCAGGTAGTCGTCGTTGGTGCACGGCCGCTTGCACAGGAACCGGTAGTAGGGCTTGAGCGCTTCGGCGGTCTCGGGGTCCTCGACGATCTCGGCCACGCGCCGGCGCAGCCGCTCCATCACCTTGTAGTCTTCTTCCTCCCGGATGGCCATGAACTGCTCCGGGGTCATCGACGCGGGATCCTCCAGGGCCAGCACCCGGGCGGCGGTGTTGCGGCCCAGTTCGGTCCAGAAGTCGCAAACCAGGTCCGGCTGTCCCAGCGCCATTCCCTCGAAAGTCCAGGCGTGGAAGTTGCGTTGCCGTTCCTTCTGCCAGCCGGGCTTGAGCGTCTTCACCCACTCGGGGTCGGTCGGTGTGTTGTTGCGGGCGCCCACCGACGACGGTGTGCGCTGGAACACGTACAGGTGCTTGGCGTATTCGCCCAGAAACGGCACGATCTGGATGGCGGTCGCGCCGGTGCCCACCACCGCGACGCGCTTGTCGCTCAGCCCGGTCAGTCCGCCGGTAGCGTCGCCGCCGGTGTAGCCGTAGTCCCAGCGCGACGAGTGAAAACTGTGACCCTGGAAGTCTTTCAGGCCCGGGATTCCCGGCAGCTTGGGCCGGTGGAACGGGCCGGAGGCGACCACTACGAAGCGCGCCCTGATGTCGTCGTCGCGGTTGGTGCTGACCCGCCAGCGCTTGATCTCCTCGTCCCAGCGCAGTGCCCGTACCTGGGTGGAGAACAGCGCGGAATCGTAGAGGCCGTAGTGCTTGCCGATTCTGCGGCAGTGCTCGTAGATCTCACTGCCGTCGGCGAACTTCTTGCTGGGGATGTAGTTGAGCTCCTCCAGTTGCGGGATATAGCAGTAGGATTCGTTGTCGCACTGCAACCCCGGGTAGCGGTTCCAGTACCACACGCCGCCGAAGTCGCCGCCGAGCTCGATGATCCGGACGTCCTCCACGCCGGCCTTCTTCAGATGCGCCCCGCAAAGCAGGCCGCCGAAGCCGCCGCCGAGCACGGCGACGTCAATGTCGGCCGAGATCGGGTCGCGGACCAGGTCCGGCGAGTGCGGATCGATTTCGTAGAAACCGGCGAAGTCGTCGACCAATTCGATGTACTGTTTGGAACCCTCTGGGCGCAGCCGCTTTTCGCGCTCCTGGCGGTACTTCTCCCGCAGTGCGTCCACGTCGATGTCGTCGGCCCCCTCGGTCGGGGGGCAGTCCGGTACCCCGGTCATGCGATCGCGTTCTCCGGGAGCGCCGCGGGGTGCAGCGGTGCCGCCATCTGGTGCACGGCCGGCAGCACCTCCTGGGCGAACAGCCGGGTGCTGTCCATCGCCTCGTCGTAGGGCATGGTGCCGAACTGCGGCACGATCGTCATCTCCGAGAACGAGCATGCCTCTTGCGCTGCTTTGATTCGGGTGAAGATCTCGTCGGGTGTACCGATCAGCAGGTTGGAGGCATGGTAGCCGGGCGTCTTGGGCGCGCCCTTCGCGTCATGGGTTACCGAAGAGGCCAACACCGCGGTCGCAGTGGCCTCCCGAGCGGCATAGGCCTCGTAACCCTTGACGCCCTTGAAGTTCGACGCGTCGGCGAAGCCGTAGTGAACGGTGACGTCGCGGTTGGCCGTGTAGATCCACTCCTCGGACTTCGCCGCGCCATCGGCGTCGGGGGTGCAGTACATGAACATCACGTTCTTCGGCTGACACGGCGGCAGGCCTTCTTCCTGACGGAAGGTGTTGACCTTCTGCACTTCCCGGCCGGCGTCCTCGATCGGCTTGTTGCCCACGAACAGCGGGACCATGCCGCGCCGCGACAGGATCTCCAGCGACTCCGCGGTCGACGACGAACTGTAGATGCGGGAGAACAGATCGCCGCTGCGCGGCTCGGGCCGTAGCGACATCTCCGGCACCTTGAAAATCTCACCGTCATAGGAGAATCGCTTGCCCGAGAAGGCGAGTTCGAGGATGTCCAGGGTTTCGTTGAACCGCTGCCGGCTCTCCTCCCGCGGGACGCCGACGGCGTCGAACTCCCCCTTGGACACGCCGCGGCCGATGCCGATGGTGTCGTAGCGGCCGTTGGAGATGATGTCGAGGTAGGCGATCTGATGCGCCAAGCGCACCGGATGCCACCATGGTGCGACCACGACGAAGGTGCCCAGGCTGACCCGCTCGGTGCGTCCGGCAAAGTAGCTCAGCGCCTGAATCGGGTTGGGCGTCATGCCATACGGGGTTCCGCAGTGCTCGGGCATCCAGATGCCGTCGAACCCGAGCGGTTCGGCCAGATCGGCGATCGCCAGCGTGCTCTGCACGCATTCCCAGTCCGGGGTGGCCGGCGGCTGGCTGAAGTCTTCGGCCAGCACCCGGTCCCAGTCGTGCGAATTGTGGGCTCCGAAGCCAAGATTGACCTTCATCGTTGTATCTCCGTCTCTGTTGCTAGATGCTGCGGGGCGCCGGTCCCCATGTACTTGGCGAGGTTGCGGTGCAGGTTGGCGGTACTGCGTTCCATGTAGGGATTGGGTTTGGGGCCCCGGAAGCCCAGCGATTTCATGCCCTGCTGCACGGCGGCCATGTTGGAGAAGTCCTGCGGGAGGACACTGCGCCAGTTCGGATCGTCCGGCGGGGCATACACCCATTCTGTCTGCGGCTCTTCCCCTTTGGGGTAAAGCTCGTAACACGATGCCTCGAAGATGCACTCGTCGGGGTTGTAGCCGTGCGGGCGGGCGCTGTAGCACAGGGCGGTGGTCAGGCCCTGGCCGATCTGGAAGTTCGGGAAGATCTGCCACGCGGTGCCGCTGGCGGCCAGGTGTTCGGGGTCGATGGTCGGCCAGATCACGCCACGGGCCTCGTCGTCGCGGCGTGCCGAGCCGAGCCAATGGCTGAGCACCTGGTCGGCCGGTGCGTCCTCGGGCAGCTCCTCGACCAGCCGCAGCGCCGCGTCCACCAGTGTCTTGGTGGTGGTCGCGTTGGTCTCTTCCAATGTGTAGAGCTGCATTTCGGCCGTCGACACCCGCGGGTCGGCACCGGTGCCCAGCCGGATCTTGGACTTGGTCTCAGCCAGATCCTTCGGCGCGTCGTATCCGATGTTGCTGTGCTTGCCCTGCGCTGCGGCCCAGCCGCGGAAGTTGCCGAACTTGTTGAACTGCGGATGTGTGGTGGCGACGTGGTAGGTCTCGTTGAACGCCTCCATCGCCACCTTCCAATTGCATTGGAAATGCAGCCACTTTCGCCATTTGCAGCGCATGTCGGCCAGATTGAACGGGTCAAGCATGGTGGCCGCGGGTTCGAGGTAGTCGCGCAGCGGTTCGGCGGCGGGATCCATGTTGATCCAAATCCAGCCGCCCCAGGTGTCGACGTTGACCCTGCCCAGGTGGGTGTTCTCCGGGGTCAGCGCGCCCTGCCAGTCTTGTCGTTCCGGGATGTGGGTGCAGTTGCCGTCCTGGTCGTAGGTCCAGCCGTGGAATCCGCAGACGAACGACTTCTTGTGCCCGCAAGCATTTTTCGCGCCCGCCGGGGTGTCTACCAGTCGGCGGCCGCGGTGTACGCACACGTTGTGGTGCGCCTTGAAACTGTCAGTCCCGGTGCGGACCACCAGGATCGAGTCGTCGAGAATGTCGTAGGTCAGGTAGCTGCCCACCCTGGGCAGGTCTTCGACCCGGCCCACCTGCTGCCATACCTTGCGCCACAGCTTGTCCCGTTCGGCGCGGGCATACTCCTCGGAGATGTAGGCGTCGACCCCGATCGTGACGGGGGCGCTCAGATCGTCATTCATCGCTGTCTCCCTTCTCGTCTCATAGTTGCGACCCGCTACTGTCCCCTGGTGGCGACCCGCTGCGCCCGGCTTCACCGCGCTGGTCCCACCGTTTGATCGCCGCCCGGAACGACTCGTCCTTGAGGAACAGCGAGGTGTTGTCGGCACCCAGGTGTCCCCATTTGAGGTTCAGGCCACCGTCGACCAGCAGCGTCTGCCCGGTGATATAGCTGGACAGATCCGACAGCAGGAACAGGATCGCGCCGGCGACTTCCTCGGGGCGGCCCCGCCGGCCCATCGCGATAGCCCGGCGGTCCCGTTCTGGGTCGTCGTCGGTGTAGGTGCGCGACGCCGGCGTCTCGGTGACCCCGGGCGCGACCGCGTTCACCCGGATGGCGCCGCCGCCGTCTTCGTCGCAGGCCAGTTCGGCCGCCATGGTGCGAGTCACCGCCACGATCGCGGCCTTGGCCGTGCCGTAGGCGATATGGAACGGTGCGGTGTTCATCCCGCTGATCGACGAGATCGACACGATGGAGCCGGGGCGCCGCCGACTTTTGAGCTCGGCGGCCACCGCCTGACTCATGAAGAACATCGTCTCCAGGTTGCGGGCGAACAGATCCCGCCAGTCGCTGCGGTTCACCCGCGTCGACGGCATCCAGGTCGACGGGTCCGCGCCGCCGGCGACGTTGACCAGGCCGTGCAGTTCGCCCTCGGCACGTCGCGCTGCCCCGATCGCCACCTCGACGCCGTCGTCGGTGGACACATCGGCGGCCACCGGCACTACCGGCAACCCCTGGTCCACCAAGGGGCGCAGGTGCCGGTCCAGATTGTCCTGGCCGCGGCTCACCCCGATCACCGTCGCACCGGCCTCGGCGACCATCCTGGTGACGGTGGTGCCGATACCGCCGCCCGCCGCGCCGGCGACCACGACGACCCGGCCGGCGAGTCCCAACGGATCTCGACTCACCTATTTGTCCGGACATGATAACGATGTGCACGCATTAGAGAGCATGATTCTCTGCTACTGGCCTGCGCGTCAAGGCCGGCCGAGGATCTCGGCGTCACTATTGTCTGGACCACAGCGCAATTGCTATCGTCCAACCGGTGATAGCCGGATCGTCGCACTCCATCGGTCAGCCGGGCCGCTACCCCGTCGCGTACACGCCGGCCGTGGCCGAAGGCTGGACCCTGACTCGGCTCACCGAGCCGAGCCGCCTGTTCGGCGCCAACGGCATCCGCACCGGTCCGGACGGCCGGATCTACATCGCCCAGGTGACCGGGAGCCAGATCAGCGCGCTCGACGTCGAGACCGGCCTGATCGACACCGTCAGCGCCAAAGGCGGCGACATCATCGCGCCCGACGACGTCGCGTTTGACCCGGACGGCAACCTCTACGCCACCGAGGTGATGGACGGGCGGGTCAGCGTTCGCGACGCGGCCGGCCGCACCCGGGTCATTCGCGACGACCTGCCGTCGGCGAACGGCATCACGGTCCACCAGGGCAGGCTTTTCATCGGCGAGTGCCGCGCGGGCGGGCGACTGATGGAACTCGACCGCGGCGCCGGCACGCCACGCATCCTGCTGGAGAACGTGCCGATGCCCAACGCCATGGAGGTCGGCCCGGACGGGTTGCTGTATTTCCCGGTGATGGGCGCCAACGAAATCTGGCGCATCGATCCCGAAGGCGGTGCGGCCGAGCGCGTCGTCGGCGACCTCGGCGTCCCGGACTCGGTGAAGTTCGACGCCGAGGGTTACATCGTCTCCACCCAGGCGCACAGCGGTCAGGTGCTGCGTATCAATCCCCGCACCGGCGATCGCGCCGTGCTGGCCGATCTCAATCCGGGCCTGGACAACTGCACATTCGTGGGCGACCGCTTGTTCGTTTCGAACTTCACCGGCGAGATCACCGAAGTCCTGGTCGGCGGCGAGCACCGCACGGTCCTCAAAGGCGGACTGAACTGGCCGCTGGACCTGACCGTCGGCCCCGACGGCAACCTCTACGTCGCCGACGGCACTTTCTTCTACACGCTGCAGCCCGACGGCACGCTGCGCACGGTCGGAATGCTGTTCAGCCCTGGCTACCCGGGGTTCCTGCGTGGCCTGACCGCGACCGGCCCCGGCGAGTTCGTCGTCACCACCTCCAACGGCGAGGTTGCCCGATACCGGCCCGCCGACAACGAAAGTCAGATCTTGGCAACGGGTTTCGACCAGCTCTACGGGGTCGCGGTAGCTTCGGACGGCGCGGCTTATGTCGCGGAGCTCGGCGCCGGCCGCGTGTTGGGAGTCCACGGCGGGCAGGTCGAGGTGTTGGCGTCCGGCCTCGCTGATCCGGTCGGCGTCGCGGTCGACCGCGACGGAAGGTGCCTGGTTTCGGAGTCCGGCCGGGTCCGCAGCCTCGACGGCACGGTGGCGTTCGACGGGCTGCAGCGACCGCAAGGGATATTGGTGCTGGGCCGCGAGCTCTACGTAGTCGACACCGGCGCAAAGGAAATCGTTGCCTTCGACCTGGACAGCGGCGTCCGGACCACCATCGCCGGGGACCTGCCGCTCGGTGCCCCACCGGGCATCTCACCCAAACCATTGCGCGGCATGCCGCCGTTCTCCGGGCCGCAAGGACCGTTCGCCGGAATCGCCGCCGGATCGGACGGCACGCTGTACGTGTCGGCCGACGGCGACGGCAGCCTGCTGGCCTTGCGCCGCGAATCCTGAAGGGCCGCAACGTTGTCTCCCCCGCCGTCGGAAGCCAAGGTGGTCGACCACCGCTATCTGCAGGTGGCCCGCACGCTGCGTAAGGAAATCGTCGACGGCGTCTATCCGGTCGGGTCGCAGCTGCCGACCGAGCATGAGCTGTGCGAGCGATTCGAGGTGAGCCGCTACACGATTCGGGAGGCGTTGCGGCGGCTGCGCGACGACAACCTGGTGTCGTCGCGGCCCCGGACCGGAACGTTGGTGGTTCCGCGACCGTCGTCGGATTCCTATGTGCAGCATGTCATGTCGATCAACGACCTGCTGGAGTTCGCCACCGGGACCCGGTTCGTGATCGAGTCGGTCGCGATGGTCACCATCGACGACGACTCGGCGGCACGCTCGGGGCTGGCCGTAGGGGAGCAATGGCTGACCGTGCGCGGGTTTCGACAGTCCGATGACGGTGAGCCGCCGCTGTGCCGCACCGAGTACTACATCAACCGCGCGTTCGCGGCCGTCGGCCGGCTGCTACAACGCCACGAGGGGCCGATCTTCCCGTTGATCGAGGACTTGTTCGGGCTCAGCATCGTCGAGGTGCAGCAGGAGATCGTCGCGGTGCTGCTGGCGGCGGAACTGGCCGACGGCCTCGACGTGGCGCCCGGCACGCCTGCGCTGCAGGTGCAGCGCACCTACCGCACCTCCGACGACCAGGTGGCCCAGGTCACCATCAACACCCATCCCGCATCGCGGTTCCGGCATTCGATGACGATGCGACGGGTACGTGGCTGAGGGCCGGAGGCTGGTCGGCGGACGTCTGCTCCGCTGGGACGACGAGCGGGCGTCGCAGGCGTATACCCAAGGACATTGGGCCAGAGGAACTTTGGCGGATGCGCTGCGCGCGGCCGCCCAGGACACGCCCCGCCGGGTCGCCTTGGTCGATGCCGATCATCGGCTGACCTGTGCCGAATTGCGTCTACAGGCCACCGCTTTGGCGGACGCGCTGCTGGAGCGCATCCCGGCCGGCAGCGTGGTGTCGTTCATGCTGCCCAACTGGCACGAAGCCGCGGTGATCTACCTGGCCAGCACCCTGGCCGGGATGGTGGCCAACCCGATCCTGCCCTCGCTGCGCGAGCGCGAGCTGCGGTTCATCCTCGAAGACGCCGACAGCCGCGTGCTGTTCATCCCGTCGGCCTTCGGCCGCCACGACTACGCCGCGATGCTGCATCGGGTTGTAGCCGAATTGACGACGCCACCGGATGTCGTCGTGGTGCGCGGGGATTGCCTTGACGGCCAACTCGGGTATGCGTCGTTGACCTCGCCGCGGTCTGGCAGTGTGCCGCTGCCCGGCCTGCAGCCCGACGACGTCCGCATGATCCTCTACACCTCGGGAACCACCGGCCGGCCCAAAGGGGTACTGCACAGCCAGAATTCGATTCACGCGTTGATGTGCCAGATTCGCGACCACTGGTTCGTCGAGCCGGGCGACGTGTTCCTGGTGGCCTCGCCGATCGCACATATCGGCGGTTCCATCTACGCGTTCGAGGGGCCGCTGCTGCTCGGCACCACCGCGGTGCTGATGGACCGCTGGAACGCCGACGAAGCGGTGCGGATCATACGGACCGAGCGCTGCACGCATATGGCCGGCGCGACCCCCTTCCTGGAGCAACTGCTGGCCGCCGCGCAGCGGGCCGGCACCAACCTGCCCGACCTGAAAGTGTTCATCTGTGGCGGCGCATCCGTTTCACCTCAGCTGATACGCCGGGCGGCAACATATTTCGAGTCGACCACCGTGACACGGGTGTACGGATCAACCGAAGTGCCGGTGACCACGGTCGGATCACCCGATGATCGGGACCGCGCGGCCGACACCGACGGCCGGGCCGGTATCGCCGACATCCGGCTCGTCGACGGCGAGATCCGACTGCGCGGGCCACAGATGCTGGTCGGCTACCTGCATCCCGAGGACGACGACAACTCGTTCGACGCCGACGGCTACTTCCGCACCGGCGACCTGGGGCGCTGGGTCGACGACGAGTACCTGGTGGTCACCGGCCGCGCCAAGGACATCATCATCCGCAACGGCGAGAACATCTCGCCCAAGGAAGTCGAGGACGTCCTGGTCACCCATCCGGGGATCGCCGAGATAGCCGTCGTCGGACTGCCGGACGAGCGCACCGGGGAACGGGCGTGCGCGGTGGTGGTGGCCGCGAGCAGCGCCGGACCCGACGTCACCGACCTGCGTACCTTTCTGGAGGCGGCGGGCGTTGCGCGCTTCAAAGCGCCCGAGCAGGTCGTCATCTGGGACGACCTACCGAAGAACGACGCCGGAAAGATACTCAAGCATCAGATCAAAGCGGCGCTGATGGAAGCGGAGCGGTGATATGCAGGTAGCTATCGTGACCGGCGCGACGGGCGGCATCGGATCCGGCTGCGTGACAAAGCTTGCCGATTCGGGCATGGCGGTGCTGGCGACCGGACGCGACGAAGACAAGCTCGCCGAGCTGGCCCGGTCGAACGACCGAGTCGCCACCCTGGCCGTCGACCTCGTCGACGACGATGCCCCACACCAGATCGTCGATGATGCGCTAAAACGTTGGGGCCGAATCGATTTCCTGATCAACGCCGCAGGCATCGGCAGTCCCAAGCCGTTGCACGAGACCGACGACGAATCCCTGG
This sequence comes from Mycobacterium kiyosense, assembly GCA_021654635.1. NCBI lineage: Bacteria > Bacillati > Actinomycetota > Actinomycetes > Mycobacteriales > Mycobacteriaceae > Mycobacterium > Mycobacterium kiyosense. The sequence goes on along the minus strand of AP025179.1, from coordinate 312,809 downwards.
ATCATTTCCTGGGTTTAATGCTGCGAGCGCCGTTCCGTCTGGTGCGTGAGGTGTTACCGCACTTGCGGCCGGGTTCTGGCATCGTCAACATCACCTCGACGTTCGCCGTCGTGGGCGGCATGCGCGGCGGTGCCTACTCGGCAGCCAAGGGCGGGCTGACGGCGATGACCACCCACATCGCCTGCCAATACGGTGCGCAGGGAATACGTTGCAACGCAGTAGCTCCCGGGGTGGTGCAGACCGCCATGACCGAGCATCGCCTGCAGGACGAGCGGTTCCGGCGAATCAACGTCGAGATGACGCCGCATCAGCGGTTGGGCACGGTGGACGACGTCGCCGGCACGGTGGCTTTCCTGTGCTCACCCGGCGGCGAATTCATCAACGGCCAGACGATCGTGGTCGACGGCGGTTGGAGTTCGACGAAGTACCTGTCCGATCGGGCGCTGAACTCGGAGTGGAACCTTCAGTAGCTCAACGCAATTCGAAATGGCGCCGAATCCCGTAGAGCATCCTGGCGTGCGCCTTGACCCCCTGGCGAACGGTGAACGCGGCCAACGGCCGCGGCGCGGCGAACCGGATTCGTTCGGTGATGCGGGTGCCGCCGTCGATCGGCGTGAAGCTCACCGTGCCGCGCAGGCGCACCCCGGGTGACTGGTCGGCCTCGGTGTGCACGTCGCCTTCGACCGGAACGTGCAACCGCGCCCGGTAGGTGACCTTCGTCGTGATCGGCCCCAGCGGAATCCGGTCCACCACCCGATAGCCGACCCGGTAGCCGTCGGGCGTTTCACTGCGGTCCAGCAACTCCACCGACACGATCAGCGGATGTACCAGCCGGATGTTGTCCAGATCGACGTAGTAGTCGCGGACCTGGTCGGGCGGGGCGGGCACCTGTTCGGTCAGCGTCCGCTCGAAGTGGGCGGTCCACCAGCCCACAGTCATGCCCCCGTGAGTTGGGTGAACAGTTCCCCGGTGCGCCACCAGATCAAGACCGCGAACACCGCCAGGGCGAAGACGGTCACTGAAGCCTGAATCAGGTCTCGTCGGTGCCGCGGCGCGTACACGTAGGCGGCGGCGATCAACCCGCCGGTCACCAACCCGCCCAGGTGTCCCTGCCAGCTGATCTGCTGCGAGCTGATCAGCGGTACGACGAAAGTGAAGGCGAGGTTGATGACGATGACGGCGACCACCCAGCGGACGTCCAGAGTGAGCCGCTTGGCGACCACGAACGTTGCCGCGAACAGGCCGAACAATGCGCCCGACGCCCCCGCGGTCGCGGAGTTCAGCGGCGAGATCAGATAGACCAGCACCGAGCCGCCCAGCCCGCTCAGCGCATACAGTGCGCTGAACCGCAGCCGGCCCAGCCACATCTCCAGCGGCGGCCCCACGACGTACAGCGCCCACATATTGAGCAGCAGATGCGCCGGGCCGTAATGCATGAACGCCGACGTCACCAGGCGGTACAGCTGCCCGTAGACCGCGACGCCCGGCGGCCAGAGGCTCAGTTGGCGCTGTACCTCTATCGACGCGGACTCGGCCATGAACGCCAGCACGTTGAGTGCGATCAGCACATAGGTGACCACCGGCGCGCCGGCCCGGTCCCGGCCACCGAAGCGGGTTCGCGGATCCCGGACGGTGGCCGCGCCCTGCTGCACGCAGTCCACGCACTGGTGACCCACCGCGGCGCTGCGCATGCAATCGCCGCAGATCGGACGATCACAGCGGGTGCACCGGAGGTACGTCTGGCGGTCCGGGTGCCGGTAACACGTTGGTGCATCGGCGGGCAGCTGCGGTGGGATTGCGCCACTCATCGCACCCATTCTTGCCGCCATCCACCGCGCCCGCGCGAATGGGTGCGGACGGCCGACGCCGGGCACGTTTCGCCGGATGCTCCGGTAGCTGTACCCCGCGCTCTCTTACCCGCGGCGACCCGCTCGCGTGGCTATTCCCTCGCCAGCCCGGTTCACCTACTGTGACAAAGGTGGACTCACACGGAACCCCCCGAATTGGTGCCCGTCGAAAATTTGCATTCGGGCGATCCCATCACCGACGGGGGCCAGCGGTACATAGTTCTCGAGTCGAAGACGGTCGGTGACGGCTGCGTGGTCCTCGAGCTGGAATCCAGAGTGGATCACCAACTCCAGGTCATCGAGAAGTCCTTCCCCGCCGGCTACCACGTCGGCCGGGCAGACCACACACACCTGTAGGGATTTCGAATAGCCCGGTCCGGCAACCACGAGCCTCAATTGCGCGGCGGGCGTTGGTCATTCGGTCCGTTCGGGTCGGCGTCACCGAACCAGCGCAACGGGACGTGCTCGCATACCAGTCGTGCCAGGCCCACCACTCGTACGGTTTGCTCTGCTGGTAACGCTGCGGGGAGCCTTTCCAGTCCTCCTTGGCGCCCGAGCGCGGTCATGTCCGGGATGCTCCAGGTGTTGCCCAACACCTCGTCGCCCCGATTGTTCACGAAGTAAATACGGAACACACGTGGCCCGTCGTGAATGAACGAAATGGTGCCGTGCATTCGTGCACACCGAAGTCGGCGTCGAACCCGTCGGTGATGGTGTACCAGGGCATCGTCCGGCCCATCCGCTGCTTGAGACGCGCAATGTCGGGCTGCGGCGCCCGCGACGCGAACGACTTGGTCACCAATATCGATGCGGCTCGCCGTCCAAATTCATCGGTGCGCTGCTGGGTCGCCCGCCGCAGGTATGTGTTCAGACATGCCACTGCAGCAGGATTCACGGCGCAGGCGGAACCGTCGGCCAACCGGCTGTCGCTGAGTACCGACGCAACGCAGATAACATGTTGAAAGCCCATTCCATCCAGGTCCACACCTGTCACGCCACGGGCGGCGTTGCCGGGGTGGCCACGATGACCGTATTTCTGGAACCGACGCTGTTCCCCACGTTCGGATTGCCACCCGACCGGTAATACACCGGTGGACCGGCCGTGTGGACAGCTTCGCGCGGCGCCGGAAGGATGGCGCGGTAGACCTAATCGAAGGGTGATGGATGAAGATCCCGGGTGTGGCCGACATCGTCGGCTCCCTCACCGGTGGGGCGGTTCAGGCATTGCAGGCCGGCATGAACGGCGCAGCGGGCGCGGTCGATGCGGTGCAGACGCTGGCCAGCCCCGTCACCGAACTGGTAGGGCCGGTGGTGCAGTCGGTCGCCCAAACCACCGGGCGGGCGATCGGACTGCGTCCCTCCGACGCCGCGCTCGAACCGGTCACCCCGCCCGTGCGTTGGCAAAGCGGCCGCCGTATCCATCTGGATCTCGATCCCCTGCTGCCGTTTCCCCGTTGGCACGAATACGCCGCGGTGATGGAGGAGCCGGTGCGCCGGATCGACGGGGTGGCGAAGGCGCATGTCGAGGGCGCGCTGGGTCGGCTGGTCATCGAGGTCGCCGAGGGTGCCGACACCGGGGCGGTGCTCGAGGAGGTACGCGATACCGCGGCAGCGGTGGCCGCGGACCTCGCCGGCTCAGAGACGGTGTCGGCGCCGCAGGCCGCGCCGTTCGCGGACCCCGCGAACCCGCTGGCGATCCTGGTGCCGCTGACCGTGGCCGCGATGGACGCGGTGGCCGTGGGCGCGGCGGTGACCGGATGGTTCACCCGGCTGCCGGTGGCGCCGCGCAGCGCGCGGGCCGCGGCGGCGCTGATCAATTATCAACCGCGGGTGGTGGCCGTTCTCGAGTCCAAGCTCGGCCGGGTCGGCACCGACCTCGCACTCAGCGGCTCCACGGCCCTGGCCTACGGGCTGAGCCAGTCGGTGGGCACGCCACTCATCGATCTCGTGCAGCGCACCCTGCAGCTTTCCGAGGCGGCCGCGCACCGGCAGCGCTGGCGCGAACGCGAACCCGGGCTGGCTTCTCCCGACCGGCCGCAGGCTCCGGTGGTCCCGGTGCTCTCGTCCGCCGGAGACGAGCAGGTGCCGCGGCACAACTGGGCGGCGACGGCGGCGGGTGAGGCCTCTCACGTAGTCGTCGACGGGGCCATCGACGCCGCGATCGACACCGAGAAGGGCTCGATGGCCGGGCCCCTGGAGAATTACGTGAACCAGGCGGCAAGTGGTTCGGTGGTCGCCGCGGCGGGCGCGCTGTTCGCCGGCGGCGGCGCTGCCGAGGCTGCGGAAGCGATCCTGGCCGGTGTCCCGAAGGCTGCGCACCTCGGCAGGCAGGCGTTCGCCACCACGCTCGGCCGGGGCCTGGCCAACGCCGGACTGCTGGTGCTGGACCCCGGCGCGCTGCGCCGGCTGGACCGGGTGCAGGTGGTCGTCATCGACGGCGCCGCGCTGCGCGGTGACCACCGTGCGGTGCTGAGCGCGTGGGGCGAGGAACCCGGCTGGGACGACGACCGTGTCTACGAGGTCGCCGACGCCCTGCTGCACGAGGAGGAACCACCCGAGCCCGATCCCGACGAACTGCCGGCTGCCGGTGCACGATTGAAATGGCTTCGGCCACAGAGTCCGTCGGCCGCGCCGGCGCAGGGCTTGGAGCATGCCGACCTGATTTGCGACGGCCAGCGGGTCGGACACGTGGACGTCGGGTGGGAGGTCGACCCCTACGCGATCCCGCTGCTGCAGACCGCGCACCGCACCGGCGCCCGGGTAGTGCTGCGCCATGTGGCCGGCACCGAGGACCTCTCGGCCAGCGTCGGGTCCACGCATCCGCCGGGCACCCCGCTGCTGAAGGTGGTGCGCGAGCTGCGCGGGGACCGCGGGCCGGTACTGCTGATCACCGCGCTGCACCGCGACTTCGCCTCCACCGACACGCTGGCCGCCCTGGCCATCGCCGACGTGGGTGTCGCACTCGACGATCCGCGGGCGGCGACGCCGTGGACCGCCGACATCATCACCGGAACCGACCTGGCCGCGGCGGTGCGCATCCTGTCCGCGCTGCCGGTAGCCCGCGCGGCCACCGAGTCCGCCGTACACCTGGCCCAGGGCGGCACCACGCTGGCCGGACTGTTGCTGGTCACCGGCGAGGACAACCGATCGGCCAACCCGGCGACCTTCCGGCGCTGGCTCAACCCGGTCAACGCGGCCGGGGCGACGGCCCTGCTGTCCGGCACGCTGTCGGCCGCCCGGGTGCTGCGACTGCCCGATCCGACCCCGCAGCCGTTGACCGCCTGGCACGCGCTGGACCCCGAGATCGTGTACTCCCGGTTGGCCGGCGGTGCGCGCCCGCTGGCGGTCGAACCCGGCACCCCGACCTGGCGGCGCCGCCTTGACGACCTGTCCTACGAGCCGGTGGTCGCCCCACTGCGGGGCCCGGCCCAGGCGCTGGGACGGTTGGCGGTGGCCACCCGTCACGAGCTGGCAGATCCGCTGACCCCGATCCTGGCGGTCGGTGCGGCGGCATCGGCGATCGTCGGCAGCAATGTGGACGCGTTGCTGGTGGCCGGCGTCATGGCGGTCAACGCGGTGACCGGCGGGGTACAGCGGCTGCGAGCCGAGGCCGCGGCCGCGGAATTGTTCGCCGAGCAGGACCAACTGGTGCGGCGGGTAGTGGTGCCGGCGATGGCCACCACGCGGCGCCGGCTGGAAGCCGCCCGCAGCGCCACCCGCACCGCCACCGTGTCGGCCAAGAAGCTGCGCCCCGGCGACGTCATCGACCTGGCCGCACCCGAGGTGGTGCCGGCCGACGCCCGGATCCTGGTCGCCGAAGACCTCGAGGTCGACGAGTCGTTCCTCACCGGCGAGTCGCTGCCCGTCGACAAGCAGGTGGACTCCGTCGCGGTCAACGACCCCGAACGCGCGAGCATGTTGTTCGAGGGCAGCACCATCGTCGCGGGGCGGGCGCGCGCGATCGTGGTGGCCACCGGCGTCGGCACCGCCGCGCAGCGCGCCATCTCGGCGGTCGCCAACGTCGAGACGTCCGCCGGCGTGCAGGCGCGGCTACGCGAGCTGACCAGCAAGGTGCTGCCGCTGACCCTGGCCGGCGGCGCCACCGTAACCGGGTTGGCGCTGTTGCGCCGCTCCTCGCTGCGCCAGGCGGTTGCCGACGGCGTCGCGATCGCCGTCGCCGCGGTCCCGGAGGGGCTGCCGCTGGTGGCGACCCTGTCTCAGCTGGCCGCCGCGCAACGCCTGACCGCCCGCGGCGTGCTGGTGCGATCGCCGCGCACCATCGAGGCGCTGGGCCGGGTCGACACCATCTGTTTCGACAAGACCGGCACTCTCACCGAGAACCGGCTGCGTGTGGTGCGCGCCGTGCCGAAGGACGCCGACCCCGAGGGTCCGTTCGCCACGCCCGGCGATCCGCAGTCCCTGGCGCTACTGCAGGCCGCCGCGCGCGCATCCACTCAGCCGCAGGACGGGCAGGGACACGCCCACGCCACCGACGAAGCGATCATCAACGCGGCCAATTCGCTCAACGGCCACGGTGATTCCGACTGGACCATCCTCGCCGAGGTGCCGTTCGAGTCCAGCCGCGGTTTCGCCGCCTCGATCGGCGCCCAGGCAGGCACCGACCAGGCGCCGCTGTTGATGCTGAAGGGCGCGCCGGAGGTGGTGTTGCCGCGCTGCCGGTTCGACGATCCCGAGGCCGACCGGCAGCACGCCGACGCGCTGGTGCAGAACCTCGCCGAGCAGGGGTTGCGGGTGCTCGCCGTCGCGCAACGCACCTGGATGCACGACACGTCCGACGAGGCCACCGATGCCGATGACGTCGACGCCGCCGCCCACGACCTGGAACTGCTCGGCTATGTCGGCCTGGCTGACACCGCCCGGGATTCGTCACGCCCGCTGATCGAGGAGCTGGTGGCCGCCGATCGCAACGTCGTGCTGATCACCGGCGACCATCCGGTCACCGCCCGGGCGATCGCCAACCAGCTCGGCCTGCCCGCCGACGCGCGGGTGGTGACCGGCGCGGAGCTCGCCAACATCGACGCCGAGGGGCACGCCAAGCTGGCCGACGACGTCCAGGTGTTCGCGCGCGTCAGCCCGGAACAGAAGGTGCAGATCGTCGCGGCCCTGCAGCGCTCCGGCCGCGTCACCGCGATGGTCGGCGACGGCGCCAACGACGCCGCCGCAATCCGGATGGCCGACGTGGGCATCGGGGTCAGCGGCCGCGGCTCGTCGGCCGCCCGCGGCGCCGCGGACATCGTGTTGACCGACGACGATCTGAGCGTGCTGCTCGACGCGCTGGTCGAGGGTCGCAGCATGTGGGCGGGGGTGCGCGACGCCGTCACCATCCTGGTCGGCGGCAACGTCGGCGAGGTCCTGTTCACCATCATCGGGACGGCGTTCGGCCAGGGCCGGGCGCCGGTGGGCACCCGTCAGCTGCTGTTGGTGAACCTGCTCACCGACATGTTCCCCGCCCTCGCGGTCGCGGTGACCTCGCAGTACGAGGACCCCGAAGAGGACGAGAGCCTCACCGAAGAGGAGGTCGAGGAGGCTCGCCGCAGCCGTCAGCGTGAGTTGCTGACGCAGCCCAAGCCGTCGCTCGGCGACGCCCTGATGCGTCAGATCGTCAACCGCGGCGTGGTCACCGCGGCGGGCGCAACAACCGCCTGGGCTATCGGGCGTTGGACTCCTGGTACCGAAAGGCGTACCTCGACAATGGGTTTGACTGCTCTGGTGACCACGCAGCTGGCGCAGACGCTGCTGACTCGCCGACACAGTCCGCTGGTGGTGGCGACCGCGTTGGGCAGTGCGGGGGTCTTGGTCGGCATCATCCAGACGCCGGTGCTCAGCCAGTTCTTCGGCTGCACTCCGCTGGGCCCGGTTGCCTGGACGGGCGTGATCGGCGCCACCGCGGGAACTGCGGTGGTCTCCGTGCTGGCACCGCAATGGTTGTCCAAGACGGTCGGCGCGATGACACCGGCGTTGGAGTCCGAGAAGCGGCAGGAATTGGAGTCGGACTGACCTAGCCGGACAGTTCCCGGCGGATCACCTTGCCGGCGGGATTGCGCGGGATACTGCTCACGATGTTGATGTCCCGGGGCTGCTCGAAACGGGAAACCTTGCCCTTCAAGAACTCTCGTAGCCCCGCAGCGTCGACGTCGCTGCCCGAGCGCGGCACGACGAAGGCGACCAACCGTTTGCCGAACTGCTCGTCGGGCACGCCGACGACGGCGTTCTCGGCGATGTCGGGATGCCCGGCCAGCGCGTTCTCCAGCGCGCGGGGATAGACGTTCTCCCCGCCCGAGACGACCATGTCGTCCTCGCGTCCGACGATGTACAGCCGGCCTATTTCGTCGAGGTACCCCATGTCGCCGGTGCTGGTCATTCCGTCGATGACGGCTTTGCGTTCGGTGCCGCCGCCGGAATAGCCTTCCGAATTCAGTTCCCCGCCAACGAATATGCGTCCGGTGACACGCGGCCCGACGGGTCTGCCGGCGCGGCTGAAGATGCGCACCGGGCAACCCGCGACGGGCCGGCCCACCGTTTCGGGGAACCGCCGCAACTCCGCCGGCGTCGCCAGGGACCCGATACCCACCTCGGTCGATCCGTACAGGTTGTAGACCACGTCGCCGTAGGCGTCCATGAACCGCCGCGCCAGGCCGGGCTCGAGGCGGTCACCGCTGGAAACGACCACCCGCAAGCAGGACAACGGGTTTCGTGCCCGCACCCGTTGCGGTAGATCGAGAATCCGCGCCAGCATGATCGGCACCGCGCTCATCGAGTCGGCGCGGTGCAGCGAGGCCTGCGCGAGGGTGGCTTCGGCGTCGAAGCGCCGGTGGGTCAGGATGGTGCCGCCCAGGCTGACGGTCAGCGTCAGCATCCCGAATCCCAGACCGTGAAACATCGGTGTCGCCATGGCCATTCGGGTGCCGACGTGCAGACCGGTGCGTTCGAGAATGGTGACGCCGACGCCCAGACCCGAGCTGACCTTCGGCGTTCGTGGCACCCCTTTAGGCACCCCGGTGGTGCCCGACGTCAACAGGACGATGCGGCCCGAACGCGCCACCTGGGGGCGCGACCCGGGGCATGGTTTAGCCTGCAACGGGTCGATCGCAGTGATCGCATCCGAGGCGTGGTGGATCTGGTCGAGAAACTCGTTGTCGCAGAACATCGTCTGGATCTGGTGGCCGGCCAGCGCGCCCGCCAGGGCGTCGGCGCGGAACTCGGTGTTGACCAATACGATGTCGGCGCCTATCAGGCCGGTGGCGAAGACCGCCGCGACGAAGTTGCGGCCGTTGCGGCACATGATTCCCACGGGCTTGCCCGCCCTCACCCCGGCTTCGAGCAGCGTGCGGGCGAGCGATTCGGTAATCTCTTGCAGCTCAGAGTAACTCAGCACACCGTCGTCGTCGATGATCGCCGTCCGGTCCGGCCATCGGGCCGCTGCGACTGCGAGCAAGGTGTACAGGTTGGTGCCGCCCCGCGCTGCCTCGCGGAGCACGCGCAGCGCCGCTGCGGGCCCGGGCGGACCGAGCAGTCCCGAAGACATCACCGCGCGGATCGCCGTGGCCACGACGCTGTCGGTCATGACCGGTCCTGCTTGCTCTCGGCTGCGGAGAAGAACCGGCGGTACCAGATCCGGGCGGCCCGTTCGGCCGGTCCGGCCAGCAGCACCGAGGCCAGTTCGGCCGGCCAGACCCAAGGCGGTTCGTTGGTGCGGGGCCGCTCGATGATCGCCTGGGCGACCGCGTCGGCGGCCTGGTCCGGCGTCAGCCCCGGAAACCGGCTCAGCAGCGGAGTGGGTTCGATCATCCGGGTGCGGACCAGCGCGAAGTAGATGGTGGACACGTCGATGCCGTCAAGTTGCAGTTCCGGCGCGACGCTACGCAGCCAGCGATCGAATGCGCCCTTGGGAGGCCTGGTAGGCCCCCCACTGCGGCCCGGGAGCCACGCGCACGCCGACACTCGACACGTTCACGATCTGCCCGCGGCCCGCCTCGCGCATCAACGGCAGGATGCCCAGCAGCAACCACACCGGCCCCAGGTAATTCACCCCGATGGTGCGCTGGAAGTCGTGCGGCCGGTCGTACTGCTCGTGCAGGGAGCGGCGCAGCGACTTGCCGGCATTGCTCACCACGACGTCCAGCGGCCCGTGGTTCTCGTTGATCTGTTTGGCCAGCTGCGCGACGGCGTCCTCGTCGCTCAGATCGGTGGGATAGACGACGGCCTGTCCTCCGCCGGCGGTGATCGAGGCGGCCACGTCGTCGAGGCGCTCAGCCGAGCGGGCCACCACCAGCACGGTCGCTCCGGCCGCCGCCAGCTTGCGCGCGGTCGCTTCGCCGATGCCGTACGAGGCGCCGGTGACCAGGGCGGTCTTGCCGGAGACGACTGCGCGCAGCCGGTCGGGATCCGAAATCCGCGCCGGGTTGGCCAATCTGTCGACACCCCGGTCAACTGCCTGCAAAACCAGGTTCATCGGCGCGTCCTTCGATAGCGTTCCACCCGTCATGCCCATTCGTGACCCATGGTCACAATTGCAGCTACCGACCGGGCGCGTCCAGCGTCTCGGCCAAGTTGCGTTCGGAACGCGCTCCTGACGGCGCGCCGGCTACGTCAAACTGGACGGGTGGCGTCGTGACCAGTCGGGGTGGATGCCGGGTTTCATGCCTGCTCCCCGCCGTTTCGGTGGGCGGTGAATTCGCCGGCGGCGTCCGGAGTTTCATGGCAGGGGTCTTGATGCCAGTCGCCGAAGGGGTCGTCGTAACCGTCCCATTGGTCTTGATCGGCCATCTCGGCGTCGGTCAACAGGGCGTGCTGCAACGCCGCGGTGATCTCAGCGGGCTCTGCGCCGCAGACCAGCACGGTGATCGCGGTGTGCCGGTCGCCATGGTGGAACTCCCACATCAGATCTGCGAACAGGCGCCGTTCGGGGTCGACTCCGGTGACCTCCGAGATGTCCATGGCGGCCAGCCATTTGCCCGCTGAGGCGACCCGCAGGCCGCCGCCGGCAGATTCCAGCCACATGACGTGATCGGGACGGTTCGCCAGCCACAACCGCCCGCGGGTCCGGACGACGCCGTCGAGCAGTCGGTCGACGGCGTCATGCAGCCGTTCCGGTCGGAAGGGGCGGCGCGCGTTGAACTCGACGATCGCGACCCTCCCCTCGGAGTTCAAGGGCGGCAGGCCGGCCAGCAGCGGTGCATGCGGCGAATCGCTGCGGCCCCGGCGTGAATGTTCGTCGAGGTGCGCCAGCGCGAGTTCGACGCGATCGGTGCCGACGGTGATCCGCGCGCGCGGGGCCAGTCGGCGCAATACGGCCAGCGTGCTGGGTTCGGGCTGGGTCAGCACCAACAAGTCGGCGAACTCTGCCTGGCCGACGGTCGCTTGGGCCACCGTGCGTCCGTCCGGCAACCCCTCGTCGCCGAGGGACTGGGTCAGCCACCGCTGCGTGTCGATGCACGTGACAACCCCGCCGATCCGAACGTCGCGGCCCGCCGGGCCGTCCGGATAACCCGGCCCGACCCGCACCGGAACGTGGTTGATCGCCCAGCACACGGGTTCGGGTTCCAGCCAGGGCGCCAGGTGCACGACGATGCGGTCCACATTGGAGCGACGGTGCAACTTGCGCAGCAACACCAGCAGATCGTTGCGGATAGTGCAGGCAAGGCAGCCGTGCGCCAACTCCAGCGCCTCCTCGATCGTGGTGAGTTCGCCGCGGTTCAACGTGATGACGGTTCGGCGCACCACATGGCCGTCGAAACGGTGCTCCACCACCGCGGTACCCGGCTGCCGCAACAGCGTGCCCGCCACATCGTCGGTAGCACCCTGGCCGGCCACCAGCACCACCTCAGTTCGCATCACTGCACCCCTTATTGAAAATCGTTTTCATTAAGGCTACAGTGCCATTCGCAGGTTGTCTAAACAGGAGGCTCTACATGTCCGCGCGCTGTCAAGTCACCGGCCGCACAGTCGGTTTCGGTAACGCGGTCTCGCATTCACATCGCAGGACGCGGCGGCGCTGGTCGCCCAATCTGCAGACGAAAACCTATTACTTGCCGTCGGAGGACAGGCGGGTGAAGTTACGGGTCAGCACGAAGGGCATCAAGGTGATCGATCGCGACGGCATCGAGGCCGTCGTCGCGCGGCTGCGCCGGGCGGGAACGCGTATCTGATGGCGCGCAACGAGATTCGTCCGATCGTGAAACTGCGTTCGACCGCGGGAACCGGCTATACCTACATCACCCGCAAGAACCGGCGAAACGACCCCGATCGCCTGGTGCTGAAGAAGTACGACCCCGTGCTGCGCCGGCACGTCGAGTTTCGCGAGGAGCGCTGAATGGCGAAGAAATCCAAGATCGTCAAGGACATGCAGCGGCGCGAAACCGTCGCAAGGTACGCCGAACGGCGAGCAGAGCTCAAGAAAGTCATTCGGTCACCGGCCAGCAGCCCGGAGCAGCGGTTACTCGCCCAGCAGGCTCTCGCCCGGCAGCCGCGGGACGCCAGTCCGGTGCGGTTGCGAAATCGCGACTCGATCGACGGGCGACCCCGGGGCCACCTGCGCAAGTTCGGTTTGTCTCGGGTGCGGGTGCGCGAACTGGCTCATCAGGGACAGTTGCCCGGCGTACGCAAGGCGAGTTGGTAGATGGCGCACCGACCGAAACGCACAGCGCGTAGCATCGTCAAACCGTCGACGCCGAGACGGAACCTGCTGACGAGCCTCGGCCTCGCCGTTGTGGACTACAAGGACACGAAAACACTGCGGCTGTTCGTCTCCGAACGCGGCAAGATCCGGTCCAGGCGCGTCACCGGGTTGACCGCCCAGCAACAACGCCAGGTCGCGACCGCAATCAAGAATGCCCGCGAGATGGCGTTACTGCCATACATTTCCACGCCCTGAGTGCTCGACCCGTCAGTCGCGGACAAAACCCTTGTTGCGCATCAGCCCATCCGCCAAGAACCCGTCATGCGGAACATCCGGTGCGCCATAGTGGGTCGGGTGTCGACCGAGGTAGACATTGCTCACCGTAGGCTCGGCCACCAGGGTGTCAACCAACTGTTGATCTCCGGTTATCAGGTTGAGCACCAATGAGTTTCGCAGGGGATCGACGCCATCATCCCGCGACCACGGCGCCACCCAGACGCACGGGAACGGCAGCTCGACATTGAGCGTGTCGACGTCGGGCCGCGCCATCAAGTGGACGGCCGGCCGCAATGCCGCACAACCGTCCCCCACCGCAGCGACCACCTGATCGGCGCCGAGTAACGGGGTGGTGCCGGCCGCCTTGGCGGCCAGATACTCGACCAGCTGCCTCGCCTGCTCGACGGGCTGGGTGGGCAGCATCGCGCGTTCGTCGAAGGCCGGCAGCGGTTGGATCGCGGCCAGCCGGTCGGCGATTGCCCGCGCCAGCGGTTCCGGGTCACCCTCGCAGAGAACGGCGGTGGTGTTGACGCACGCGACTCCACCGAGGCCGGCGATCGAATCGATGATCACATCCAGGTAGTCGCCCCAGTCACGGTCCGCGGTGATCAGGATCTTGGTGCGGCCCGGTCCGTTGACGAGCACCGTCGGATCGCGGGCGTACCTGTCCACCACGTCCTGACCGCCATAGACCATGGCGATGTCGGCCGACCGGATCATCTCGTCGGCACCCCGATGTTCGCAGGGCAAGAACACCGCATCGCAGGCGCGAAACCCAGCTTGCCGCAACGCATTGACCAGTCGATGCGCGGTCAGCGGCTCACGCCGTGATGGGCGGATGGCCACCCGATAGCCCAGCGCCAGCGCTTGTGGCCACAGCCCGTGGACGCCGGGCCCGTTGCCGGCGGCGTGCACGGCGAGCACCTCGCCGCGCCGCACCCACACCGCACCACCGGACCGGGCGTGCTCGTCATGCCAATCGGCCACTGCGCCAACCGGCTGAGCCTGGTGTACCGCGTCGAACGCCGAGGCCACCGCCTCGGCTACACCGCGGGCCCCAGCGCGGACCACGGCGACCGGTAGACCCGAAATTCGGCTGGCCGCACCGACATACGACTCGAAGTCCAGACCCGCGACCAGACTGCCGGCGAAAATGTCGGCCGCCGCGGCCAGTGCCGCTTCGCGTTGCCCCGCCGGCAGCGGCGCTGTCTTGCGCTGCGCGCTGATGGTACGCGACACATACAGCGGTGGAACCAGGCTCAGTTCTACGACCGGATCGGCACAGGTCAACTTCTCGCGGTTGCGGGTCCGGAAGTCGCCGTCGATCCCGAGCGCGTCGATATGCAGCGTGTCAGTACACACCTTCGATGACCTCCTCGCCGTCGAAGGTGGCCACCGGCTGTACCGCGCACAGCGAGTCACCCACTTGCCCAACGGGTCCCGGCACCCGGACGGCGCAGTCACGCTCGAGGTTGTTCGGAATGAACATGCCCTTGCTGATGTGGCTCATCACCACCTGACCCCGCTGCCCGTAGGGCACCTGCGCACCCGATTCCGGATCCACCACACGGAATGCGACGTACGGGGAGCGTGGGTCGAACACGAAGTGCCCCGCACTGTCAGTCCGGGTAGTCGCCTGCGACAGAATCATGGTGCTGCCGAACGCCATTGCGATGACCGTGCCGGGTAAGACGTCGCGCAGCACGTCGAGGGTGTCGGGGTCCACGTGCGCGCCACTGAGCAGTAGGTAACGAACCTTCTCGTTCAGCAGGTCCACCACCCTGTCGTCACGGGCCATCGCCTCCAGCAGCGGTGGTGTGGTGTGCAGATTCGCCACGCGCTGCGTCCGCAGCACGAAGACGGCCTGCTCGACCAGATGGTCGAGGTAAGCCGACACCTCGGCGGCGGCGTTGCGGGCGGTGAGTTTCTTAACCCAGCGCGGATCGATGTCGATCGCGTGGAACACCGAGCCCAGTCGCTGTGAAACCAGCCGCGAAAAGAACCCCACCCCGTGCGGGCCGCTGGGCATCATGCACAGGAAGCCGCGTCCCGCCACGAAGCCGCCGACGGTGAAATCCTCGGTCTGCCATTGGATCACCTGCTCAACCCAGTCCGGCAGCTGCGCGGTGCGTTTGGGCGGCCCGGTGGTGCCGCCCGATTCGAAGATCTGCGGCACCGGCGGCGGCGACCCGTATCCGCGGGGAATGAGGTCCTCGACCGGCGCGGTGCGCAACTCGTTGACGAGGTTGGGGAACAGCGCCAGATCGGCGAATGTCGCGATGTCGGTCAGCGGGTCGAAGTCCAGGGTTTTCGCCGCGTGCAACCAGAAGGCGCTTCCGGTCTCGGCGCCGAAGTGCCAGGCGATCGCGGCACGCAGATACGCATCGGGGTCGTCGACTGGCGTCGACCTGGGTACCTCGAGCAACGAAAAATCATTGCCAGCAACGGGATCGGCCATGAGCCCGATCCTGTCGTATCACCGATCGGTGAGCCACCGGGCTTTCAGCTGTTCCGGCTGCGTTCAGTTGTTGTTGATCTTGCGCGGATCGGTGCCGGTGCGTTCCCAGGCTTCGGCGGCCCAGCTCGTGTAGATAAGGCGCAACGGCAACCGGTTGATCAGCGGGTTCAATGCCCGCATCACCGCGGCGAAGCGCTGAAACCGCTTCTCCTTCTTGGCATCCCACGGCAGTTCGCATACCTCACGCATCTGCGGCGGGCAGGTCCCAACGATCACCAGCCGCGCGTAGGCGTTCAGCGGTGCGGACAAGACCTTCCAGATGGGGCCGGGGATGCGGCGCGGCCCCGGGATGCCCTTGCGCAGGTAGCCGGTGCCGTACAACACCGTCTTGTGCGGCACGAAACGGTCCAGCATGCCGTCCCAGTACGCGACGAATTCGTCGTAGGTCTGCGGCTGGCCCCGGTCGCTGACGCCGTAGAGGGCGTACCAGACCTTGCTCTCGGCGAAGATCTGCTCCTTCTCGGCGTGGGTGAGCCGGCGGATGAACATGTCCGCCGTGTACAGAACCTGGTCCACGAAAGTGGCGTGCGCCCAATAGAACAGTTCGGGGTTCAGTGCGTGGTACCGCGAGCCGTCGCTGATGGTGCCCTTGATCGGCTTGTGGAAATCCCGCACGGTGCGGCCCCACTTGTGTGGGTCAGCGGAGTAGACGGTCTTCATCAGCGGTGGCGCGGTGCGCTTGGCCCGGCCGAGGGTGTCGCTGAAGATCACCGAGTGGTCTAGCACTCCCTGCCCGAGTTGTTCGATGCAGTTCTCGGTGCCCGCGACCCGCTGGAAGCCGAAGATCTGGGTGCGGTGGTCGCCGTAGAACTTCCAGATCAGCGAATCGGGGCCCAGCACCGGGGCAGCGTCAGCGATCTCGTCGACCAGCATGGGGACGGCTTCGCGGATACCGGTCTCGAAATCATCGTCGGCGCGACAGGCCGGCTGATGCTGCCGCCCGCCGTGCTGTAGGTCAAGCTCAGCGGTCATCACGAACTCCTCGTGGCGGGTCGAAGCCGTACCTTGAATCATAGAAACAAATTCGTACTTTTGTTTCATCTTACCATCTGTCAGGCTGAGCTCGACCGTGACGAACGTCGCACAAACAGAGCGGACCACAATGGCAACCATGTCCACGATGCGCCGGAGAGCGACGCCGGCTCGAGAAACGGGCGCCGCGCCCGCCGATCTCGAGCAGGTGATCCTGGACACCGCGCGGTCTGTCTTCGAGACCTACGGCGTGCGACGAGCCAACATCGAAGACGTCGCCGTTCGCGCCGGCGTCAGCCGCAGCACCATCTACCGGCGCTTCCCCACCAAGGACGACCTGTTCGAGGCCGTCGTGCGCCGCGAGGGTCAGACCTTCTTCACCACCCTGGACCAGGCCACCACCGGGCTTGACCCGCAGCAAGCGGTCGTCGAGGCCTTCGCACTCGGTGTGCAGCTCATCGCGGATTCACCCCTGTACTCACGAATCGCCGAGAGCGAACCCGAACTGTTCGGCATGTTCTCCCGCTCGGACACCTTCCCGATCGGCCGGTTCGCCGACGGAATCGCCCATACCCTGCGCCGCTGCGGCGCCGAGCTGGCCGACCACGACCTGGCCAACGTCGCCGACATCTTGCTGCGCGTAGCGGTGGGCATCATCGTGTTCCCCACCGACCGGCTCGACACGTCCGATCAGCAGGCGGTCCGCGACTACGCGGCGCGATACCTGGTGCCGATCATCAGCCTCTAACCGATCACGCCCGACGGGCGGGTAGCCGGCCGCTTGTAGGCTGGTTTGGCGTGTTTGCGCTGATCGACGACGAGAGCCGAGGAGGACTGTGGCGACTCCGGTTGTGGAGGATTCCGACCTGCGCTCCGTACAGCGGGTCCGCCTCGACGTCTCCGGTATGACGTGTGCGGCGTGCGCCAGCCGGGTCGAAACCAAACTCAACAAGGTTCCCGGGGTGCGCGCGTCGGTCAATTACGCCACCCGGGTGGCCACCATCGACGCGGTCGACGTCGGCGTCGACGACCTGTGCGGGGTGGTGGAGAAGGCCGGCTACCAGGCGGCTCCACACCGGGAGTCCACCGGCGTTTCCGCCGACCCCGACGCCGACCAGGCCCGCAGCCTGCTCCGACGGCTACTGGTCGCGGCGGTGTTGTTCGTACCGCTCGCCGACCTGTCCACGATGTTCGCGATGGTGCCCAGCGCCCGGTTCCCCGGCTGGGGCTATGCGTTGATCGCGCTGGCCGCGCCGATCGTGACGTGGGCGGCCTGGCCCTTCCATTCGGTGGCGCTGCGCAACGCGCGGCACCGGACCGCGTCGATGGAGACGTTGATCTCGGTCGGTGTCACCGCAGCCACCGTTTGGTCGCTGGCGACTGTCCTGGTACCCAGGCCGGCGCGGGAGACGCACGGAATCTGGCAGGCCATCCTGCACAGCGACGCGATCTACCTCGAGGTCGCCGCCGGTGTCACGGTGTTCGTGCTGGCGGGCCGGTACTTCGAGGCACGCGCCAAGTCCAAGGCCGGCGGTGCGCTGCGGGCATTGGCCGAGTTGGGCGCCAAGAGCGTGACGGTGCTGTTGGACGATGGCGCCGAACTGGTGATCCCGGCCGAGGAGCTCAAGAAGCGGCAGCGCTTCGTGACCCGACCCGGTGAGACGATCGCCGCGGACGGCATCGTGGTCGACGGGTCGGCGGCGGTCGACACCAGCGCGATGACCGGCGAGGCCAAGCCGGTGCAGGCGCACCCGGACGCGCCGGTGCTGGGTGGCACCGTCGTACTGGACGGCCGCCTGATCATCAAGGCCACCGCGGTGGGCGCCGACACCGCGTTCGCGGCGATGGTCCGGCTTGTCGAAGAGGCGCAGGGACAGAAGGCCCGCGCTCAGCGGCTCGCCGACCGCATCGCCGCGGTGTTCGTACCCGTGGTGTTCGCCATCGCACTACTGGCCGGCACGGCCTGGTTATTTGCCGGCGCCGGGCCGGAGCGCGCCTTCTCGGTGGTGCTCGGCGTGCTGGTGATCGCCTGCCCGTGTGCCCTGGGTTTGGCGACGCCGACCGCGATGATGGTGGCTTCCGGGCGAGGTGCGCAGCTGGGCATCTTCATCAAGGGGTACCGGGCACTGGAGGCCATCCGCTGCATCGACACCGTGGTGTTCGACAAGACCGGCACCCTGACGGTCGGGGCGCTGAGCGTGAGTCGCGTGACGGTCATTCCGGGCCACTCCGCCGAGTCGGTGCTCGCCTTGGCCGCCGCGGTCGAAGCCGCCTCCGAGCATGCCGTGGCGGCCGCGATCGTTGCCGCCGCGTCAGATCCCGCATCGGTCAGCGACTTCACCGCGGTGCCCGGGTGCGGGGCTTCGGGCGTGGTCGGCGACCACCGCGTCGAGGTCGGCAAGCCATCCTGGGTCACTCGGGCCGCGCCCTGCGACGCGACGTTGGACGCCGCCCGCCGTGAGGGCGAGATACGCGGTGAGACAGTGGTTTTCGTATCAGTCGATGGCGTGGTGTGCGCCGCGGTGGCCATCGCGGACACCGTCAAGGACACCGCGGCCGAGGCGATCGCGGCGCTGCACCAGCGCGGGCTGCGAACCATCCTGCTCACCGGCGACAACCAGGCCGCCGCTAACGCGGTGGCCACCCGTGTCGGCATCGACACCGCGATCGCCGAGGTGCTGCCCGAGGGCAAGGTCGCCGAGATTGCGCGTCTTCGCGATGCGGGCCGGGTGGTCGCCATGGTGGGTGACGGCATCAACGACGGCCCCGCTTTGGCTTGCGCCGATTTGGGATTGGCGATCGGGCGCGGCACCGACGTCGCGATCGGCGCGGCCGACGTCATCTTGGTGCGCGACGACCTGACCATCGTCCCGCAGGCGTTGGATCTGGCGCGCGCAACCATGCGCACCATCCGGATGAACATGGTCTGGGCGTTCGGCTACAACGTCGCGGCCATCCCGATCGCCGCTGCCGGCCTGCTCAATCCGTTGATCGCCGGCGCGGCCATGGCCTTCTCGTCGTTCTTCGTGGTATCAAACAGCCTGCGGCTGCGCAATTTTGGCACCCGGTAGGCTCCAATCATGGCCGAACAGACTTTTTCCGTGGACGGACTGCACTGCGACGGGTGCGTGACCACCGTCACGACCGCGCTCAGCGAACTGAAGCCGGTGATGAGTGTCAGCGTCGACCTGGACACCAAAGGCAGTTCCACCGTTCGGATTTCGACCAATGTGGAACTCACCCGCGATCAGGTCCAGGCGGCCCTGGACGGCGAGGGGAATTTCACGGTAGTGGGCTGACGGGCGACACCGTCACCGCCGCATTCGCGACAGTTCCCGCAGCATTGCGTTGTATGCGTCGAGATCATCGTCGGCGTAGTCGCTGTCGGCGTGCCGGTCCGACCTGGCGGCCGCGCGGCGGTCCTGCCGCGCCCATTGGGTCACCAGCGCCACGATCACGATGATCACCGGCAATTCCGTCAGGGTCCAAGCGATCCCACCACCGAGGTGCTGGTCTTCCAGGATGGAGGACAACCATGGCAGATTCACCGATCGGTAGAAGGTCGAGCCCACCGGCGAGGTCATAGTCATCAGCGCGACACCGAAGAACGCGTGAAAAGGCATGACCGCGAACAACAATCCGATCCGGCCCGGGTAGGGCAACCGCCGCGGTCCCGGGTCGATACCGATGATCGCCCAGTAGAACAGGTATCCGACGATCAGGAAGTGGATCGTCATGAACTCGTGGCCCCAGTGGTAGCGGACGAATGTGTCGAACAACGGCGTGAAGTAGACGATGTAGGGCGATCCGACGAAGAGCACGAAAGCCACAATCGGGTGGGAGAGAAAGTTCGTCACCCGGGAATGCAGCAGCCAGGTCAGCCATTCCCGCGGCCCCGGCGGGTTGCCGTCACCGGCGGCGGGCAGCACCCGCAGCGCCAGCGTCACCGGTCCACCGAGGACCAGCAGGACCGGGATGAACATGTTGAGGATCATGTGTTCGGCCATGTGCATGCTGAACATCGCCGACCCGTAAGCCCGCACCCCTGAGCTGCTGGTGATCACCAACGATGCGCAGCCGGCGAGCCACGCAACCAGCCGGCCCACCGACCAGTGGTTGCCCTGGCGGCGCAGCCGGATGAACCCCACCGTGTAGCCGACGGCCAGCACGACGCCGGCCATCCCGACGAAGCTGTCGAAACGCCAGAGCGTCAGCACGCCGACGATGGTGGGTGGGTGCGGTAGTTCGAAACCCAGGTACACATCCCAGCCGGTGTACCGGTGCGCCAGGAAACGCGGTGCGACCTGCGTGGCCATCGCGGCGACCGCCGCCACCGCGGCCGTCATCGCCAGCCCGCCCACCGTGTTGGTCACTGCCCCCGACTCGCGCCGCTTGACCAGCCGCCAACAGTCCGACAGCCACACCCCGGTCACCGCGGCACCGGCGAACAGGCCGAGTCGGGCGAAGTCCGAATCGAACGACCAGCCGGGGATCAGCAGGAAGAGCAGCAGCGCCCCGTACCCCACCGCCAGCGCGCCGGCAGCGGTTTGCAGCAGCACCAGCAGGCGGGTGGTCGGCGCCCCGGTCAGCGCGACGATCAACTTCAGGCCCGTCAGCGCGGCCAGTGCGACCGCGAGCACGATGGCCGCGCTGGTCGAGTAATCATGATCGGGTCCTTGCCCGGCATTGCCCGTCACCGCCGGCGCGACGACGGCGATCACCGTCGGGACAAGTAGCACAACGTGCGGAAGCCAGCGGGTGGTGAAGCGCAGTGTCACCGAGATAGGCAGGGTGCAGATCAGCACCACAACCCAGGCGCGTGCCGTCTCGGACACGGTGACCGCATCCAACAGGGCACCGCTGCCCAGCAGCGCGCCGGCGCCCACCCCGGTGTCGTGTGCGGCCTGCAGCACGGCCATCAGCGCCGCAGCGAAGGTCCACAACAGCGAAACACGTTCTGCCAGAATATGAATACGGAAAGCCTGCGGGTCCAGTAAGCCGTCCGGTTCCGGGCGGGAGGTCGTCACCACCAGGATCAACGCGCCGAGGCACAACGCTGCAAGCAGCGACGCGACGAAGTAACCCACCGGCGCGGCGGCACTGACGAAACCGCCGGGGTAGGGATTGCCGGCGTCGGCGTACCGACGCGGGCCGGAGAGCAGCCCGTAGGCCGCGACAGCGATCGCCGCGACCGCAAAACCCGCGGCCGGCACCACCAGCCGCGGCCAGCCCCGTCGTTCCACCTGCTCAGGCGGTGGCGCTGCGGCGCTTGTCTCGTCGGTTGGCACCCTTGCAGCTTACGACCGCGAGTCGTAGCCATCGGCCGGGCCGCATAGTCTTCGGTAAATGATCCAGGAACTGCCGTTGCGTCTGGTGATGACGGGCTTGTTCCTGCTCAGCGCGGTGTGTTTCGCGGTGGTGATCGACCGACGCTCGGTGGTCTCGGTGATCGGTCACGGCCTGCACGTCACGACCGCCGTCGCGATGGCGGTGATGGCCTGGCCACAGGGCCTGCGACTGCCCGCGACGGCGGTCGAGGTCTTCTTTCTGGGAGCAGCGGGCTGGTTCGCCGCGACCACCGTCCTCGTTGCCCGCGTGCCGGCCGCGCGAGTGGCGGGCGCGTATCACGTGCTCAAGATGCTGGCGATGGTATGGATGTACGACGTGATGGGCGACCGGCCGGCCGTTCTCCCCCGCCACGACACGCCGGATATGCCCGATATGCCGGGAATGGACATGCCCGGGGAACCAACCGGCACCCCCTGGCTGGATATCGGCAATTGGATCTGGGCCGCCGTGTTCCTGCTGGCCACCTTCGCCTGGGGCTGCCGGTTCGTCATGCTGCGGCGGGATCCCGCCGGCGGGGGGTGGCGCGAGCGGCTGGTCAGCGCGGCTCAGACGACGATGGCGGCGGGAATGTCAGTCATGTTCGCCGTCATGGAGTTCACGCACTGAGCGTGGCGACGAAGAGTTCGCCGACAGGATGTACCCGCTGCCCGGTCTGGGCGGGGTTGCCCTTGCCGTCCCAGCTGGGTTGCCGCGAAGGATCCGCGCTCAGCCGGCGCCGGCCGGTCAGCAGCGCTCGGCGCCACGCTCCATCAGGCGTGCGCCGCCGGCCGGGCGATCCGGCTTGGTGCGCAGCACGGTGTGCAGGGCGTGGCAGGCGCGCGCCTTGATCGGCGCGACGAGGTCGGAGCCGCTGGGAGTCTGGTTGATCCAGTTCTGCAATGTGGTCACGGCTCGATCCTTTGTTAAATCACGTTGCTGTATTTCAGCCGGTTCGCTTTACCTGGACACGGCGTGCGGGTAAACACCGCGCGAATCGGTGTTATGGGATACCGCACAGTGCAGGTGCGCACCCGGTTGCGTCACACGGTCATGCCGCCGTCATGGCCGCACGCTCGAGATCGAGCAGCTGGTCGCCATGGCGCTCTTCGTCGTATGCCCGGCGGCCACCCCGCAAACCGAACAGCCGCTTGGAGACCAGTAGGTAGATCACCGCGGCGACGTTGATGCCGAAGGTCACCATCCGGGTCATGGTGATCCCCTTGGCCAGGTCATGAATCTCCAGGGGCAGGAACACCGAGGTGGCCACCACCGCGAAATATTCACCCCAGCGTTTCAGTAGCCACAGGCCGACGCCTTCGACGACCTGCAGGACGGCGTAGGCCGCCAGTAAGCAGGTGATCAACGTCAGGGTGGACGGCTTGGCGGCCAATGCCTTCTCCAGCTCGTGGATGGCCGACATCTGGTCCACCTTGAATCCGGCGGCGCGGAAGATCGGCAGGTCGCGGTCCAGGGTTGCTTGGATGGCTCCCCGCGAGCCGCGGAACGTCCAGACCGCCCACGCCGCGAGCCCAAGTACCACGGCGCGGCCCAGGCGTTCGATGCTGAGCGCGCGGATGATGATGGCTTGACGTAATGCCTTGCCGCGCATGATCAATGGCGCGTCTTCGGGCTTGCCGCGGCCGCGGGGCGCGCCGAGCGCGAAGTCACCGCACCGTAGGCAACGCCACACTTCGCCGAGCTCGGTCTTGGCGTGCAGACGCTCGGCCAGTGCCTCGTCATCCGGGGCATAGGTGGCGTGTCCGGTCAGCGCGCAGGTGATCAGCTCCCAGCGGTTGAGGGTGCGGTTCTTGGTCTTGGCCACGTGCGCTCCTCCGGTGCCTGGTCACGGCCCAACCGAGACGGGCTGCGCCGATCATTCAACGTCGGCCGCGAACGGCGCAAGGGGACGCCGGCCCGCCGTCGCGGCAAAACCCGCTGCGGCCACCAGAACCAGCGACCCAGCAGGGCCGCAATGGACGGCGTCATGAGCGATCGCACGATCAGCGTGTCGAACAACAGTCCCAGACCCATGGTGCTGCCGGCCTGACCGATGGAGCTCAGGTCGCTGGCCACCATGGAGGCCATGGTGAACGCGAACACCAGACCCGCCGCGGTCACCACGCCACCGGTGCTGCCCATGGACCGGATGATGCCGGTCTTCAATCCCGCGCCTATCTCCTCCTGGAAGCGCGATACCAGCAGCAGGTTGTAGTCCGATCCGACCGCCAGCAGGATGATCACACCGAAAACGGGTGCGATCCAGTTAAGTTCGAGTCCGAGGATGTGCTGCCAGACCAGCACCGACAACCCGAACGCCGCGCCCAGCGACAACAGCACCGTCCCGACGATCACCAGCGACGCGACCAAGGCTCGGGTGATGAGCACCATGACGATGAATATCAGTGTGACAGCTGCGATTCCGACGATGAGGATGTCGTACTTCGAGCCGGTCTGAATGTCGTTGTAGATGGCGGCCGTTCCGGTCAGGTAGAACTTGGCGTCGGCCAGCGGTGTGCCTTTCACGGCCTCGTGGGCGGCCTTGAGTTCCGGTTCGACGGCCGAGATCCCTTTGGGGGTGGCTGGATCCGCGTCGTGGATGACGATGAAGCGGGCGGCTTTGCCGTCCGGCGACAGGAAGAGCCGGAGCCCGCGCTGGAAGTCGGGGTTGTCGAACGCCTCGGGCGGTAGGTAGAAGAAGTCGTCGTTGCGCGAGGAGTCGAATGCCTCGCCCATCGCGGCTGCTGTTTCGGTCATCCGCGCCATCTGCTTGACCAGGCCCGCGAAGCTGCTGTGCAGGGTGAGCAGGGTCGCCTGCATGGACTTCGCCGTCGCGATGATGGGCGGGAGCTGGTTGATCAGCTGCGGGAACACGGTGTCGAACTCGCCCATGTCCTTGAGCACCGCATCCATGTTCTGGCTGAATTTGTCGACGCCGTCGAGCGCGTCGAACACCGAGCGGACCGACCAGCAGAGCGAGATGTCGAAACAATGCTGTTCCCAATAGAAGTAGCTGCGCACCGGCCGCCACACATCGTCGAAATCCGCGAAGTGGTCCCGGATCTGGTCCAGGGTGACTTTCACCTCGCCCAGGTCGCCGTCCATCCGGTGGGTGGTGTCGCGCAGCTGATCCATCAGCCCGTACATCCGCTGCATCGACGTCACCACGGTTCCGAGATCGTCGCTCATCTTCAACATGTCGGCCATGCGATCGTTCATGAATTGCAGGTTCTGGCTGATGGGGATCGACTGCATGCTGACCTGGAACGGGATCGAGCTGTGTTCGATGGGGCCGCCGAGTGGCCTGGTGATGCCTTGGATCCGGGCGATGCCCGGGGTGCGGAAAATGTTCTTGGCGATCCGGTCCAGGACGATCATGTCGGCGGGATTGCGCATGTCGTGGTCGCCCTCGACCATCAGGATGTCCGGATTCATCCTGGCCGCGCTGAAATGCCGTTCCGCCGCTGTGTATCCGACGTTCGACGGGAGATTGCCGGGTATGTAATAGCGATCGTTGTAACTGGTCTTCATGGTCGGCACGATGAGCAGACCAATCAACGCGACGAGCAGGGCGGCGGCAGCGATCGGCCCCGGCCAGCGCACCGCCGCTGTTCCAATGCGCCGCCACCCCCGGACCTTGATGGCCCGCTTGGGGTCGAGCAGGCCGAACCGGCTTGCGACGGCGACCACCGCGGGCGCGAAGGTCAACGCCCCCGCGATCACGACGAGCAGACCCAGCGCCGACGGTATGCCCAGTGCCTTGAAGTACGCCAACCGCGCCAGATACAGACACAGGGTCGCGCCCGCGATCGTCAGACCGGAACCCAGGATGACGTGATACGTACCGCGAAACATGGTGTAGTAGGCGGCTTCCCGGTCTTCACCCGCTTGGCGCGCCTCCTGGTAGCGCCCGACGAGGAAGATCGCGTAGTCCGTCCCGGCGGCGATCGCCAGCGACGACAGCATCGCGACGACGAACGTCGAGAAACCGAGCAGATGATGGTCTCCGAGCAGGGCGACAACGCTTCTGGCCGTTCCCATTTCCACGCCCACCATGGCCAGGACCAGCAGCACGGTACTCACCGAGCGGTAGACGAGGGCCAGCATGATCACGATGACCAGGCCCGTCACGCCCATCATGGTGAACATGCTCTTGTCGGCCGCTTCGTTCATGTCCGTGGTGAGGGCGGCCGGCCCGGTGACGTAGGCTTTGACACCTGGGGGTGGATGCGATTCGTCGACGATTTTGCGCACTGCGTCGACGGATTGATTGGCCAAGGTACTGCCTTGGTTGCCGGCGATATGGATCTGAACGTAGGCGGCTTTGCCGTCGCTGCTCTGCGACCCGGCCGCGGTGATCAGGTCGCCCCACAGGTTCTGGACGTGCTGAACGTGCTTGGTCTCAGCCCCAAGGCTTTTGACCAGCCCGTCGTAATACCGGTGCGCCTGGTCGCCGAGTTGCGTGTCGCCTTCCAGGACGATCATGACGATGCTGTCGGAGTCCGATTCGCCGAACTTCTTGCCGATCGCCTTGGCGGCGATCACCGATGGCGCGTCGGCGGGCGACATCGAGATCGCGTTCTCGCGCGCGACCCGTTCGATCGGCGGCACCAGAACATTCAGGGCGATCGTGACGCCGAGCCAGAGCAGGATGATCGGCAGCGCGAACACCCGGACCGCCCGCATGAAACGCGGCGGCGAGACGGGGCCGGTGCTCATGCTGCCTTCACCAGACAGAACGTCTGCGCGTGGTGTCCCACGCTGGATTGTTCGTCCTTGACATCGCCGTTGACGGTGATCCGGCAGCCGATGCGGTCACTGTCACCCTGAGCCAGCACGTTGGCGATCACTGCGGGAATGGTCGTGGTGATCGTGTATGTCCAAGGCAGACTGGTGAATTGCGTCTGCTCGGGCTGCGCGATCTTGTTCAGGTAGCTCACCCGCCCGGTCGTTCCGCTCGGCCCGTAAACCTCGTAGGTCACCCTCTTGGGGTTGAACGACACGATCGTTTCGGCGCGGGTACCGGTGCTGGCGAAGATCTCGTCGGATCCGAACACGCCGCGCAGCCGGAGTACGGCCATCGTGCCCAAGACGACTGCCACCACCACGACCAGGGGAACCCAGACTCTTTTCAGAATCGCGATCACAGCAATATCCCTTTCGTCCGCACCGTGCAGTAATACCATACCCCCTATGGTATATTTGCCAATGTGATGATAACGATCCGCAGCATCGGGAGGCAGAGATGGAGCTGTTGACGCGCGACACCATGGGACACGACGTGACCCTGTGGCTCGATCCGGTGTGCCCCTTCTCCTGGAACACCGCCCGCTGGCTGGACGGCGTCGCCGAGCGCGCCGGCTTCGGAATCGATTGGCGGCTGCTCAATTTGGCGATCTTGAACGAAGGCCGTGAGTTGCCGCCCCAGCAGCGCGCGCGAATGCGCGATTCGCAACGGGTCGGTCGGCTGATGGCGGCGATCCGCGCCGAACTCGGCGGCCAGGGACTCGCGAAAGCCTACTTCTCGTTCGGCCGAAGGTACTTCGACGCATCGGCCGCAGTGGACGACCGGCTTGCCGAACACGTCCTGCGCGACGCCGGGGCCGGGCACACCACGGTCGGCGTGTTGTCCGACGTCTCACTGGACGACGCCGTCCGCCAATCACATCGGGCCGGCCAGGACGCCCTCGGCGAGGCGGGCGGGAGCCCGATGCTGAGCATCGACGGCAATACCTTCTTCGGCCCGGTACTCACTGCCGTGCCGACCCCCGAAGCCGGCGGGGCGCTGTTCGACGCCTTCGTCATACTCGCCGCCACCCCCGAGTTCAGCCAGTTGCAGCGCCCCCGCACGCACGCGTGAGCCCGTTGCAGTGGAATACCCCCTGGGGTACGTTGGGTTGAAGTGGATGAAGAGCATCGAGATGGAGATGGAACATGAGTGCTGACGAGGACAACATCGCCGCGGTGCTCAACCGCCTGCGCCGGGCGCAGGGGCAGCTGGCGGGCGTGATCACGATGATCGAACAGGGCCGCAACTGCAAGGACGTCGTCACACAGCTCGCGGCGGTATCCCGCGCACTGGACCGCGCCGGCTTCAAGATCGTCGCGTCCGGCCTGCGCGACTGCATCAACGGGACAAAACACGGCGATTCGGCGCCGCTGACCGAAGCCGAACTGGAAAAACTCTTCCTGGCCCTGGCCTGACTAAGGAGGCACTCGCAATGACCACGCAGACAACGGGTTTGACCACCACGCTGCACGTCCCCTTCGACGACGCGATCGAAAAGACCACCAACGCCCTCGCCGAGCATGGCTTCGGCGTACTGACCCGGATCGACGTCAAGGCCACGCTGAAGCAGAAGCTGGGCGAGGACATGGAGGACTACACCATCCTCGGCGCCTGCAACCCGCAGCTCGCGCATCGCGCTCTCGACGTCGACCGCCAGATCGGCCAGCTGCTGCCGTGCAACGTGGTGGTGCGGGCCGACACCGCGGGTTCCGACGGCGGGGTGATCGTCGAGGCCATGGACCCGCAGCTGATGGTCCGCGCCATCGACCAACCCGGCCTGCAGGAAGTCGCCGACCAGGCCGCCGCCAAGCTGCGGGCAGCGATCGGCGACCTCAGTAGCTGATTCGGGCCGCCTCTTCGGCCAGACGCCTGCCCACGGTCTGGATCTGCCGTCGGCTGAGGTCGCACAGCGGGTGCACGGCGACGATCAGGCCCACCCGTCCGCCGTGGTCGAACACCGGTGCCGCGATGGTGGCCACGGAGGGTGCCGCGTCGTCGGCACTGTCTTCGAAAAGAGCTCCGCTGGCGGTGAATTCGACCAGCAGCTGATCCATGAGCTGCCGCACCGAAGCGGGCATCTCGTCGCCCTGTAGCTCCCCGACCAGTTGGGCGGCCTGCGCCAGCGCGGGTGTGGTGCAGTCCACGTCGAATCCGCGTTGGCGGGTTCGCGCCAACACCCCGTCCAGGCGGCGCGCGCGTTCGCTGTCGCTGCCTGCTCCGCGCCGGATCCAGTCGCGTTGCCCGTCAGGCGTGTCCCAGGCGGCAAAGGCAACCCCGAACGGCGGGGCATAGGGAATCCGGTCCCCGGGCAGGCCGGACGGTTCGGTGGCGGCATCGCCCTCGAAGGCGGTGATCACCAGTGAGTCGCCGAACCGCTCGACCACCGAACCGGCATACCCCACCTCCGCCAATACGCGCAGCACGGCGGCGCGTGCGGCATGCGCCAGGGGCCGCGCCGCGTCGGTGCGAGCCGCGACCACGGCCAGAGCCGGACCCAACGTGAAGGTCTTTGACACCGGGTCACGGCTCGCCCAGCCCCGGTCGCACAGCGTCTTGAGTATTGCGTGCGCCGTCGCCTGGGTGAGACCGAGTTCGCGCACCACATCGGAGAAGCGCAGTCGCGCGTCACCCGCGCGGGCCAGCAACTCCACCACGTCGAGCACGCGCGCGGTGGGCGCCGAAGTCGATCCGCGAATGGCTTGACTCCTCACCGTCGACGTTCCTACAGTGACCTTGATATGTCGAGAATATATCTCGATTATTCGAGATATTGGAAGCTGGGGCAATGCGCGCTGTCGTGCTGCGGAACGGCCGGTTGCAGGTGCGCGCGACGCCGGATCCCACGCCCGGGCCCGGCGAACTGCTGCTCAAGACGCTGAGCACCGCGATCTGTGCCTCAGACGTGCATTACCTGGACCACCCGGAACTGGCGATCAACGATCCGACCGGCAGGTCTCTGTACGACCCAGACCGCGACATCGTGCTCGGTCACGAATTTGTCGGCGAGGTAATCGGATTCGGCCCCGGCTGTACGGATGATTTCGCCGTCGGCTCCCGCGTGACGGCGATGCCCGTTCGCCTGGTGGAGGGTGGAGCCGGCGGCCTGCGCATCATCGGCCAGCATCCGGAGGCGCAGGGCAGCTTCGCCGAGTTGTTGGTGGTTTCGGAGGCCGCCGCCAAACCGGTGACCGGCGATGTGTCCAGCGACGCCGTCGCCCTGACCGACGCGTTCGCGGTCGGCGAGTTCTATGTGCGGTCGGCTCGGCTGCGGCCGGGTGAGGTTCCGATTGTCATCGGGGCCGGCGCAATCGGGCTCTCCGCGGTCGCCGCGCTGGCCAGTCGGGGCATCGAACCAATCGTCGTCACCGACTTCAAGGCGGACCGCCGGGATCTGGCCCGGGCCGGGTTCGGCGCGCACATTGTGGTCGACCCCGCCGCCACGCCGGCGTTCGACGCGTTCCGGGAGGTGCGCGCGCAGCGTGGATTGCCCGGTCCCGCAGTCGTTTTCGAGTGTGTCGGTGCCCCCGGTCTGATCCAGCGGATCGTCGAAGAGGCCGAGATGGGGACGCGGATCTATTGCGCGGGCGGCTGGTACACGGGTGACGCGCTGGACATCACCACCGCCACCCGCCAAGGCGTCACCATCCAGTTCGGCGGGGGCCCGCACCCCCCAGGACTGGTACGGCACGCTCGATGCGATCGCGTCGGGACGGCTGGACCCGCTGCCCAGCGTCGGCAAGATCATCACCCTCGACGAGGTCCCCGACGCACTGGAACTGGCCCGCAGATCCGAGGGTCCGCCGCGGATCATCGTTCACCCGAACGGAGCCGTCGCATGACCGAACGCGAGGATCGACAAGATATTTCGGACCTGCTGGTGCGCTACGCGACCGCCATCGACCGACGCGAGTACCAACTGCTCGGCACGGTCTTCACCGACCAATGCGACGTGGACTACGGCGAGATCGGCACCTGGCGTACCGCAACCGAGGTGATCGAGTTCATGGACTCGGCGCACGCGATGGCCGGGTACACACTGCACCGACTGAGCAATATCGCCATCACCATCGAGGGCGATCATGCCGAGGCCCGCACCTACATCGACGGTCTCATCATGGCGGCCGACAATCAGGGTGGGGTCAACGCGGTCGGGTTCTACGACGATGTACTGGTCCGGACCGCCGACGGATGGCGCATCACCCGTCGGCAGTTCACCGCGGTGCGCGTGGTAGCGGTCGGGTAGCGCGGAGGTGACTTTCGCCGCGAAGTACGGCCCGTGGGCCCTGGTCGCCGGCGCCTCGGACGGCGTAGGCGCCGCCTTCGCCATCGGCCTGGCCGAACGCGGTGTCAACGTGGTACTGCTGGCCCGACGTCAGCAGGTATTGGATCAGGTTGCCGCGCAGATCAATTCGGCGACCTCGGTGCAGACCCGGACGTTGGCGGTCGATCTCGCGCAACCGCACGCGGCATCAGTGATCGCCGAGGCAACCGGCGGGCTGGAGATCGGCCTACTCGTGTACTGCGCGGGGGCAGACCCGAATTTCCGTCCCTTCCTGGCTAATTCGGTTGAGGCCGCCGAAACGATGGTGCACCGCAACTGCATGGTGCCGATGCAGCTGTGCC
Organism: Mycobacterium kiyosense; assembly: GCA_021654635.1. Lineage (NCBI taxonomy): Bacteria > Bacillati > Actinomycetota > Actinomycetes > Mycobacteriales > Mycobacteriaceae > Mycobacterium > Mycobacterium kiyosense. The sequence goes on along the minus strand of AP025179.1, from coordinate 281,820 downwards.
ATCACTTCGCACGACCCATGGTCGAGCGCGGACGGGGGTGGCATCGTCATCTTCGGGTCGGGGGCCGGTCTCGCCGGCGGACCGAACATGGTTGCCTACGGCGCGTCCAAAGCGTTCGATATGGTGTTCGCCGAGGCGCTGTGGGCCGAGCTGCACGACAAGGGCGTCGACGTGCTGGGTCTGATCCTGGGCAAAACCGACACACCCGCACTGCGCGAACTCGAGTACAGCCGAGGGCAGATCGAATCGCCCGCAGATGTTCCCCCCGGAGAGCCGCCGCGGTCGACGACGTGATCGCCGAGGCGTTCGAAAATCTGGCCAACGGTCCGACGTGGATTGTGGGTGAAGCCATGCGCGCCGCCGCGCAGGTGATGGGTTCGCTGCCACGCAAACAGGTCGTCGAACTCATGATCCAGGCCAGCGCGGCAGCAATGGGCGGTTGGCGATTAGGCCGGTGCCCGCCAGGTGATCAATACTCGGCCGTAGAGCAGTCGCCGGATCCGGGCGTGCGGAAGTACCGTGCGGACATGGGTGCGTAACTGCGAAAAGTTGTCCGGCGGCGGCCATTTGATGGGGGCGGTGTGCTCCCATTTTCCTCTGACTCGGTTGACGACGGCACAGGCGATCCAGGACGGCAGGTGCCACCACAGTTCGCGTAGCGACACTCTGACGAAGGTGACGACGGCCAGTGTGCCGCCGGGCGCCACCAGACCGGAAAGTCGGGCGATCGCTGCCTTGGTGTCGTCGATGTGATGCATCGCGGCGTTGGAGACCACCGCGTCGAACGTCGCCAGCTCGGCGGTCATCACGTCACCCTGCAACCAGGTGACCGGCGCGTCTCCGAACCTGGTCTGAGCACGCTGCAGGACGGCGCCGTCCACGTCCAGTGCGGTGACCTGCGGTACCCGCCGAGCCAGCCGAGCGGCCAGGAACCCGTCGCCACAGCCGACGTCGAGCGCTCGTTGGGCACCGCGTGGGACCTCGGCATCGATGAGTGCGTTGTAATGAATGTTGATATTCCAAGGTTGTCGCGTCGACACTTCGCCCAAAGTAGCCTCGCGGCCCCTATATTTCGACGGGCGCAAGGAGATGGAATGAGCGAACACCGGCAAGTTCTGGCCGTCATCGGCGTGGGCGGTATGGGTCAGGCGATCGCGCGCCGGCTGGGCAGCGGTAAGACCGTCCTGCTGGCCGACAACAACGAAGAGACCCTGACCTCGGTGGCCAACGCGCTCGCCGCCGACGGCTACGCCGTCCAGAGCCGAGCCGTCGACGTCTCCTCCGCCGAGTCGGTGCATGCACTCGCCGAGTTCGCCGCCTCGCTCGGGCCGCTCACCCAAGTGGCACACACCGCCGGACTCTCTCCGGCCCAAGCCTCCGCCCAGGCGATCATGGCTGTCGACCTACTCGGCACCGCGCTGGTGCTGCAGGAGTTCGGCGAGGTCGTCGCACCGGGGGGTGCCGGCGTGGTGATCGCCAGCATGGCCGGTCACATGTTCCCGCCGCAGCCCCCGGAGCGCGAAAAAGCGTTGGCGCACAACCCGCCAGAGCAACTACTGGAGCTGGACTTCATCAACAGCATCACCGAATCGGCCTTCGCCTACCCGATTGCCAAGCAGGCCAACCATATTCGGGTTCGAGCCGCCGCAGCACACTGGGGCCGCCGCGGCGCCCGGATCAACTCGATCAGCCCCGGGATCATCTCCACCCCGATGGGGCAGGAGGAACTGGCGTCCCCGGTCGGCGACGGGATGCGCGCCATGATCGACATGTCAGCAACCGGTCGGCTCGGCACTCCCGACGACATCGCCGCGGCGACCGCCTTCCTGCTGGGGCCGGAGGCCACGTTCATCACGGGCACCGATCTGCTGGTCGACGGCGGCGTCATCGCCGCGGTGAAAGCCGGCAACCCTTAGACCAGGTAGTAGAGACCGCGTTGGTCGGCGCGCTCGGCCGCCGTCTTCGCGTGGGCATAGCGCACCGCTTTGAGCGTCGCCGAGAATTCTTTGTCCTCCTCGGGGAAGACGTGTTCGGCCGGGAACCAGCGCGCGAAGCCGACGTTGTGCAGCACGGTGAGCGTGTCGGAACGCACCCCGGCCAGCAGCACCGTCGTTCCGTGCTCGGTGAGTTCACGCAGGAAATGCTCGATGCGCTCGATGCATACGACGTCGGGATGCCTTACCCGTTTGAGACGCAGAATCACGACCTTGCCCTGATCGTCCGCTTCGATCCGTTTCCGGAGTTCACCGAGGTGGCGGTCCAATTCCGGTGCGGCCCCGAAGAACAGCTCGCCCTCCAGGTCGTAGATCACCATGCTGGAGTCGGGCTTATCGCCCGGAATGCGTTCCCGCACCACACGTTCGGGAGTGACGATGAGTTCGGAGGCTTTCAGCTTTGCCGCGCGCGGAACGAACAGCAGGATCGACAGAATCACGCCCAGCAGCACGGCCTTGTCCAGATCGATCGCGATACCGGTGAACGCGGTGACGATGACGAGGCCTGCGTCATAGCGTGAGGCCTTCAACGTGTAGACCAATCGTTTGAAGTCGACCAGTCGCACAGCGGTGACCAGCAGCAGCCCAGCCAGCGCCGGCTGCGGAACATACCGCAGGAGCGGTGCGAACAACAGCAATGCCACCGCAACCGTTGCGGCCGAGACGATTCCGGAAAACCGAGTCTTGGCGCCCGACTGGTAGTTGATCGCCGACCGGGACAGCGACCCCGAGCCGGGCAGGCTTTGGAAGAAGCCGCCGCCGAGGTTGGCCAGACCCTCGGCCATAATCTGGCGGTTGTAGTCGATCTTCTGCTGAGTCTGGTGCGCAATGGCTTTGGCGATCGACAGCGCCTCGATAATGCCGACGAAAGCGATGGCCAATGCTCCTGTCGATAATTCGGGCAGCCAAGCGGTATTGACGTCGGGAATGTGCGGGGTGGGCAGGCTGCGCGGCACCTTGGCCGCTACCGCCACCGCGGTACGTCCTCCGGCGCCCGGTACAGACCAGCCGGCCAGGTAAGCGACCAGCCCGGTAATGACCAACACGGCGAGCATGTCGATCTGCGGGAGCCCGAAGCGCTGCACCAGCTTTCGCAGTACAACGGCCAGCAGCACCGCACTGACACTGATGATCGCGGCACGGTAGTTGACCGCGTCGCCGTGGAACAGGGTGAGGTACACGCGCTTGAGCACCTGCATGTGCCCATTGCCTTTGTCCTTGACGCCCAACGCGTTCCCCAGCTGGCCGACGGCGAGCAGAAATGCCGCAGCCGCCATGAAGCCGATGATGACCGACTCCGAGATATAACGGGTCAAGTTGCCCAGATTGAGCACCGCGATCACGATCTGGAACGCACCGACCAGCACTCCGAGTAGGAACAACGCCTCGAACAGTTGCTTGGAATTCTCCGAGTCGATGAAAGCCAGCGCGGTGAACACCAGCAGTGAGATGGCACTCGTCGGCCCGTTGATCAGGTGGGAGGACGATCCGAAGATCGACGCGATCGTCGTCACTACGATCGCGGAGTACACCCCGAATCTGGGGTCCACCCCAGCGATCAGCGCGTAGGCGATGGCTTGCGGGAACGAGATGGCCGCGACGGTCAGCCCCGCGACCAGATCAGCACGGCCCTTCACCCAGCCGTAGTTCGGTAGCACGTTGGGCACCGTCTCTTCCTCAGGTCGCCGGCGCGGCGAGAAACGGCGCCGCCGTGATGGTGTCGAGGATTCCGTTGTCGCCGAAGAACTTTTGACGCGCGTCCGCCCAGTCCTTGGCCAGCGCCGTGACCGGAAAAAGCGCCAGCGCCGGTAGTCGGTCGGCATGGCGCGCAAGGATTTCCGGCTTGAACGGGCGGTAACCCTGCTGAGCTATCACTTCTTGTGCGGCGTCGCTGAACAGGTAGCGCAGGTAGTCCTTGGTGAACGAGGCCACTTTGGGATCGGTGACGTTGGCATCGACCCACGCAACGGCCGGTTCGGCCAAGATGCTCACCGGCGGATAAACGATCTCGAGTTCGTCTTTGTTGGCGGCGACCTCCCGCAGCGCCTCGTTCTCCCACGTCAGCTGCACGTCGCCGATCCGCTGCACCGCGAAGCTGGTGCCGGCCCCCCCGTGCGCCGGCATCGGAAACCGCGACGTGTTGCAGCAACGTCCGCAGATACCCGGCTGCCTGCTCGGGGCTGCCGCCGCGGGTGGTGACCGACCCCCATGCCGCCAGCACACTCAGCTGGCCATTGCCCGATGTACGCGGATTAGGTGAAACGACGGCCACGTCACGATTGATTAGGTCCGGCCAGTCGTGAACGCCTCTGGGATTTCCCTTCCGGACCAGGAAGACGATGGTCGACGTGTAGGGCACCGAGTTGTTGGGGGAGTCGTTGCCGCCAGTTTGCTGCCACCAGGCCGCGCTTGGCCAGTGTGTCGATATCGCTGCTCAACGCCAGCGACACCACGTCGGCCTTTTGCGAACCGTCGATCACGCTGCGCGCTTGCCTTCCCGATCCGCCGTGAGACTGCTTGATCTCCAACCCGTTTCCCGACCCGTATTGCGCAGCGAACGCCTGGTTGAGCGCCGCATACAACTCGCGCGTCGGGTCGTAGGAGACGTTGAGGATCCCGGCCCGGTCGTCCGGCAAGTTCTTGAATGCGATCGCGCTCGCCGCGACGACGACGGCGACGACACCAAGGACGTTGAGCCACGGAACACGACCCAGCGAACGCAGGCGTCCTCTCACCGCAACTCTCCTACCCTGGTTCATCGGTCATTGCGCCTTCGGCAACCTGCCGATGCTAGCGATCAGGGCAGCGCGCGACAGCGTTGAGAATCAGTCTGAAGATAACGCGATCAGTTGATGCTGAACTCGTGCAGCGTCTGGTTGGTCCCTTCGCTGACGGTGACATAGCCCCGCCCGTCGTTGTGGAATGCGATTGCCTCGCCTTGCGTCTCAGCAACAACGGGTCCCCTGACCGCGGTGCTGCTGAACGGCGACCAGGCGGTGGTGCCGTCGGCGCGGTTCCATAGCAGGACATCGCCGTAGGTGCGGACAGCCAATTGTGAACCGTCCGGCGAGAAGTCGGCGCTGGTGACCAGGGGTGAGCTGGCACCCGAAGTATTCAGTGTCGCAACCTGATTCAGTGGTGTGACGGGGGCGCTGCTGCTGGTGGCGGCTACCCAGACCTGGCTTTCCGGTGCGTAAACCCGGGAGACACTGCTGCCGGTCTTCTCGATGACCATCAGCTTGTTGGTCTGCGGGTCGACAGCCAGCGCCTCGGAGTTGATTTTGCTGCCGTCGGGATAGATCAGGCGTAACTGGTCCACTCCGGTCAGGGTCGCGTTGGTCGGATTGCTCGCCGTGCCCGTGACCTCGGGTTCGAGCACACGATAGATGGTGACGTTGCTACGTGATCCCGCGTTGTCGCCGATATCGCCGACATAGATATAGGACTTTCCGTCGGCGCCGGTCGCGACTTCGATGTCCTCCCAGTCCTTTGCGGTGGCGCCTTGGAGTGTGTAGGTGCCCAAGGTCTGACCTGTCTTGGCGTCCACCGCGAAGATGCGGTTCGTGTCCCCGGAATCGTTGTGCACCCAGTAGACGTTCGGATTCCTGATTCCTGCGTCGATTCCCGAGATCTCCTTGAGGTCGCTGTTGGTGATGACTCCCCCGTTGGAGGAATCGAGGTGGCCGGCTTTGGCCGCGTCAACGGCATTCAGGTTTGACGGGTCGGTTGGGTTCGTCGGATCAGTCGGATTGGCCGGATCAGTCGGGTTGGTCGGATCAGTCGGGTTGCTCGGATTCGTCGGATTCGTCGGATTCGTCGGATTAGACGGGTTGCTCGGGTTGGTCGGATTCGTCGGGTTGGTCGGATTCGTCGGGGTGGTCGGATTCGTCGGGTTGGTCGGATTCGTCGGGTTGGTGGGCGCGTTGACCTTGGCGCCGGTCGCTCCCCGCGCGCCGTCGTGGCCCGCCAACTGCCCGCCCGAGCCACCCGCTCCACCGGCACCCGGGCTCTGGCCCGGCCCGCCGGTCCCGCCGGCACCACCATCACCGCTCAAGACAGCGTTGCCGCCCGCACCGCCGACGCCGCCGATCGCTCCGGACCCGCCCGGCCCCCAACACCGCCATTGCCCCACAGCAGGCCGCCACTGCCACCCCGACCACCGGCCGGCGCGGGACTGGCGGAGTCCGCAGCGGCACCGGCCTGGCCGCCGGCCCCGCCGTGGCCGATCAGCCCAGCGCTGCCACCGTCGCCGCCGGCTCGGCCGACCGCGCCCGACCCACCCCTTCCGCCGTTACCGAACAGCAGCCCGCCCGGCTCGCCGTGCTGCCCGGTGCCGGCCACCCCGTCGGCGCCGTCACCGATCAACGGTCGGCCCAACAGCGTTCGCGCCGGTGCATTGACCAGGTTCCGCAGTTGGTCCAGCGGCTTGGCGCCGGCGACCTCCGCCGCGGCGTACTCGCCAGCGCCCGTAACCAGCTGCTGGGTGAACTGCCGATGAAACGTCTCCAGCTGCGCACTCAGGGCCTGGTATGCACGGGCGTGACCGGCGAACAGCGCGGTTATCGCCGCCGAGACCTCGTCAGCTGCAGCGGCTACCAGCCCGGTGGTGGGGAGTGCTGCCGCCGCATTTGCATTGCTCAGCGCGGTCCCGACCGCAGTCAGATCCTCCGCCGCCGATATCAAGGCGTCCGGGCGCACCACCAGAACCGACATCACGACCTTCCGGCTAAGCCCCCGTCATCGGTCGGGTGATCATATGCATTCGGTCCGCCGCTATTGGTGGGTTTTCCACCGACAACCAATCGTCTGATCATTGACGCCGGGTCCGGGGTCCGCGGCCGCGCCGGCGCGGTGCGTCCGATCCCGCGCCCGGAGGCGCGCCCGGCCCGCCGCCCGTATTCCGTGTCGGGAGACTGCGTCACGATGCGGCCGCTCGGGGGCGGAAGTAACTGGTGCACTGCGTCCAGATGGTGCGTTCCAGATCCGCCGAGAGCCGGTCGTTGTAGCGTTGCTCGGCGTCCGCGGGCACGTCGAGGTAGCCACCCCGGCGAGCGATCCGGGTGACCGCGCTGGCCGTCAGCCGGGCACCGCCTCGAGGATGTCGACGATCGAATTGCCGCTCGAACGAAGGCCGCCGAGTACAGCTCGTGGAAACGCGCCGGCGCGCCCAGACCCAACGAGCAGCCCGCCGGTTCGATCGAGGGACTGCGTCGGCTCAACCAGATCGAGATCCTCACCCCAGCCAACTGATCGACCAGATCGGGAGTGGCCGAACGGATGTCGTGATGAACCCATTGGTGGGCGGGTTGCCGATCGACGGGGGCTGGGCCAGCTCGCATCGACTCATCGACGAGGTCTTGCCGCGGGTGTGAATGTCGGCCTCGTCACATCACCGCCATACGGCTACGTAAATTACGGCAAAAATTTCTCGACGACGTTGCGCCGGGGGTGGTTTGGGATGCGGTTAGGTGGGCAAAATATGTATCCATGATCGCTCGGTTTATTGGTTCCGCGGCCGCCGTCGCCGCGGGCGTGAGTTCGGCAGTGTTGTCAGTCCCGATGCCGTCCGCGTCAGCAGAGCCTTGCCCCGACGTCGAGGTGGTGTATGCGCGGGGTACCGGCGAGGAAGGTCTTGGCGCAACGGGCCAGGCCTTCGTCGACGCGTTACGCCCACGGATCGGCACTCAGTCCATGGGCGTGTACAACGTCAACTACCCCGCGAGTGACGAGTGGGCGACCGGCATCGACGGGATCCGGGATGCCGGTGCGCACGTCAACTCCATGGCGACGGCCTGCCCGAAAACGAAGATGGTGTTGTCCGGCTTCTCCCAGGGCGCGGCGGTGATGGGTTTCGTCACCTCTGCCAAGGTTCCCGACGGAGTCGACCCGACCACGGTGCCCAAACCGCTGGACCCCGCTGTCGCCGACCATGTCTCGTCGGTGGTGCTGTTCGGCACGCCCAATGTGCGGGCCATGGAGTTCCTCGGCCAGCCGCCGGTTGCCATCGGTCCGCTGTACCAGGCCAAGACGCTCAAGGTGTGCGCCACCGACGACCCGGTGTGCTCGGAGGGCATGAACTTCGCCGCGCACAACTCGTACGCGGATGACGGCGCGATGATCGACCAGGGCGTTGCATTCGCAGCCGCGCACCTCGGCGGCCCGCCGCCGGCCCCGGTCGGTTTCGGAAACTAGCGCTGCACGGGACGACCGAACGTCTCGGGACAACCCGGACTTTCGGGACGACCCAGAGCGGAGCCAAGACGGGGCGGGATCAATCCGACGGCGCCGGGTAGCGGTCGCGCAACTTGGACAACGTCGCCTCGATGCCGCGGGCGTTGGCCTTCGCGAAGCCCGTCCGCTCGTAATACTTGAGCTTGTTCTTGAGCGCGCCGGCGTCCGAATAGTCGAAGGTCTCGGTCACCCGGGTGCTGGTCGGCGAGAGCGACTGGAATTCCCACCGCCACCGGTGACCCAGCGGGTGACGCCACTCGACCAGCTTGTCCGGCTCGAAGCCGGTCACTGTGCTGGTGATGCGGTAGGGCAGGCCCAGCATCTTCATCTTGGTGGAGAACTTCGAGCCCTCGGCCAGCGTCGCGGGTGCGGTGACGTTGTCCCGCACCGTGCCGGATCCGTCCAGTTCGCTGTGGCGGCGCGGATCCGCGGCCATCGCGAACAGTTCGGCCGCAGGCGCGCCCACTTCGACAGACCGGCTGACTCGGCGGGGTCCAGCATCGACCACAGTGATTGTCATCATGTCCTCTCGTTTCGTCAGGTGAGTACCCACCCGGCTGTGGCCGAATCGACGACGCCAAGCGACCCGCCCGCTCCCAACGCGGGTTATCGACGCTGGTCATGGTACGGTTCGCTGCTGTGGTGTCGTCGCGTGTCAACCCTGGCAACCCGAATGCGGGTCTGCCTGCTTCGTGGCGCACCGGGTCGCAGGCATGCTCGATTGTGGCCGTCGAATGTCTGAACTGAGCAGGCGCCGCTTCCTGGGATCCCTCGCCGTCTCCACCGTGGCCAGCGTGGGTCTTGCCCGATGCATGGTCGACCCCCAGCCGCGCACGTTCGCCCAGACGCCCGCCGCCGCGGAGATCGCGCCACCCCGCGCCCCGACGGCTGCGGGTCTGCTGCCGCCGCCACCCCCGAGTTCCCGGGTCCGGCTGCCCGGCGGCGGTGTACTGAGCCAGCTCCCCGGCAGCGGTGATCTGCTGGCGCTGACGGTCGACGACGGCACCAACTCCGAAGTCGTGGCCGCGTACACCCAGTTCGCGAAGGACACCGGCATCCGGCTGACCTTCTTCGTCAACGGGACGTACGACTCCTGGACCGACAACCTGGCAGCGCTGCGCCCGCTGGTCGATTCCGGACAGATCGAACTCGGCAACCACACCTGGTCGCATCCCGACCTGACCACGCTGAGCAAGGCCGACATCGCCAAGCAACTCACCCGCAACGACGACTTCCTGAAGAAGACCTACGGTGTTGGCGCCAAACCGTATTGGCGACCGCCCTATGCCAAGCACAACGCGGCCGTTGACGCGGTGGCCGCCGACCTCGGCTACACCGTGCCCGTGCTGTGGTCGGGATCGCTGTCGGACTCGACGCTGATCACCGAGGAATACATCGTGAAGATGGCCGATCAGTACTTCACTCCGCAGGCCATCGTGATCGGGCATCTCAACCACTTGCCGGTGACGCATGTCTATCCGCAGCTGATCGACATCATCCGGGCACGCAATCTCCGAACCGTCACTCTCAACGACGTTTTCCTCAAGACGCCCTAGCTCTGGCGCGGTACCGCCGGTCGCGCGATGGATGGCACAGTTCTATACATGAGTCGTTGGTGCGTGATCCCGGCGGCGGTCCTGGCCGCCGTGCTGACCGCGTGCGCTGGCGGATCACACGGCGACAGCCCGGCGGCGCCGCCGGAAGGTTCACACACCACCACGCAGGCCGTCCACGGGCCGTTCTTCCCCGAATGCGGGGGCGTGAGCGACCAGACCGTGGCCCAGTTGACCGGCACCGGCGGGCTGGTGGTCACCGCCCGTAACTCACTGGGCTGTCAGTGGCTGGTCAACGGCAGCATCAGCGGTCCGTGGTTTTCATTCAGCTGGTTCCGCGGCAGCCCCATCGGCCGGGAACGCAGAAACGAGGACTTGACGCGCACGTCGGTCGACAACATCACCGTCGACGGGCACAGCGGCTTTGTAGCCGTGGCCACCGACCGGCTCGGCGCCCGGCTGTGCGACGTCGCCATTCAGTTCCAGGACGACTTCTTCGAATGGTCGATCCAGTTCAACAGGAAGCCGTTTCCCAACCCGTGTGACATCGCCACCGAACTGGCCCGCCGAAGTATCGCGGCGGCAAAGTAATCCGTGCGCAGCCGGTCGGCGGCGCCGCGCTCGGATCTCACGGGCAGTGCTGTCGGCTCGACGACAGAGCTCCGCCGATCTACGATTCGACGTCGTCTGTCTCCGCGTATCGGGCGAGGGTCTCCAGTCTGGACCGATACCAGCCCTGCAGAATGCCGCCGCGTCGATCGAGGTCGGTGTACACCCCGGCGAGGACCACTCCCGGGCCGGGGTTCATCCATTCGACGCTCGGCTCCGGCGCAAAGTCTCGCTGGTAAGTCCAGCGCGCCGAATTCCTCTGCCGCCGAACGACTTCACCGAGATACCAGGCGGCACCGAGCAGAAAGTCTTCTCGGGCGGGGTCCAGCAGCAACTCCTCGGGTGCCACCGCCTGCGACCAGATGACTCCCTCGAGGTCGTCCAGCGTCGCAGGGCTGAAGTCCCAACGCAGCTGGGCGCCGTACCGCTGCACCCATCCCGGAAAAGCCGCTTGCCGTTCGGCGAGCCAGTCGGCGAGCACATCAGCGTCGTCGACACCTCGACGCGCCCGCTTGCGCTTCGTGCGCTCACGTCTCTTCACGGATTCGTCGATGCGCCAGCGCATTTCGCCGGTACGCCAGAGGTTGTAGGTGTAGCGCAAGCTCTCAGGATGACTGGCCGGTGCCGACGGACCGTACCAGATCCGGGTGGGCCGTACCACGCCGTCCAATGTTTGAATCAAGAACTCACCCAGCGGATGTACCTCACTGGCATACCCCATGATGCTCAACCGCGCGAGTCGCGGCGCCTCAAAATCGGTCAGCACCCAACGTGACGGCCGAGCCCGGTGCAACGTTTCGCCCAGGTACCAGACCGCTCCCTCCAGAAACTCAGTCGGTGCGCCGCTGTCGAGGATGGCGCTGCCGGTAGGACAATGCCGCAGGATCAGTTCGGCCAGGCTGTCCATCGACTGCTCACTGAAGTCCCAGGCGTAGCCGGCGCCGAATCTTTCGATCCACTCGGGAAAGCGCGCGCGCTGCAGACCGGCCCACGCCTCGCCCGGTGCAACCGGATCCGGGCCATCGATACCGGGTGTCGATTCCCTGGTCAGCAGGTGTAGCAGATTGCGATCGCGGTAGCCCTCGACCGCGGCCGACCAGGCTTCGTGTAACCGCGCAAAGTTTCGCCCATCTGGCCAGGTCCGCGCGTATTCCAGCACATGCGCCGGGGACACGGCCGCGCCCAGGTAGGGTTTGACCAGCGGGTAGCCGTAGGTGATCGAGCCGGGGTGGTCGTCCCAGATCCACCTGCCGTCACCGGTGCGCAGCAGGCTCTCTCCCAGGTAAGCGATCACCGCGGAACGAAGCGCGGGGTCGGTCGCCACGGCATCTGTGCAGGCGAATTGTTCGACAGCTGCCAATGAGGCAGGTGAGTAGTCCAGTGCGATGCCGGGGAGCCGCGGCGCCAGGACTGCCAGTAGTTCGGCTATACCGTTGCGCCAGAGGTCGCGGGTCGACAACCACCGCTCGGTCGCCGAGTCCCAGGTCCACACGCCGGTTCCGCGTTGGTAGATGTCGGACGGGCTGAACTGCCACGATGGTCGGTTCGCAGTGTCGATGTAGGGGCGATAAGTGCGGGGCAGGGTAAGCGGGTCGCCTGACATCGCGACATTACGCAGACTGGCTTGCGGCGAGACGTACTCGGCGGCACGGGTTTTGGCCGTCGGCTGCACGATGAACCGGCCACCGGAATACTCGAAAATGGATTCGGTCCAGCGCAGTGTGCGCGGGTTGCTGCGTCGGACGATCTCGCCGAGGTACCAGGTGGCTCCTTCGACGAACTGCGCGTTGCCCGAATCATCCAGTGCTCGCATGCTGGGGTAACAGTGAAAGATGTTGTACGTCAACTGATCCAGTGAGGCGCTGCCGAAGTTCCAGAGGCTGGGGTCTGCGCACCCGAACCGGTCCACCCAATCCGGAAACTTACGCTCTTGCTCCGCAGCCCAAGCCCGTCCCGCGGCTACCAGAGCCGATTCGCCCCCATCCACGAATTACGATATCGGTCAGCAAAGGAAAATTTCCTCAGTAATCACCCTGCCGTCCCGCTCGGCGGTGCGCTGGGCGACCCGTCCCGTGATCTGGGCCCCGTGCTGGTGTTGTTATCCGGAGCCGGCTCGGGGTTCTTCACCGGAGCGCTGCTTGCCGTTGACGGCGGTCTGGTCAGGCTCGGCGCCCGGACGTCCGGCGCCGCCGCGGCGCCGCAGCTGCCCCTTGGGCCGGCGCACCCGCTTGACCGGATCGCGCGTTGTGCCGGAAGCTATTTCGTCGCGCAGCTGCTGGATGTTGGAGATTTCCGCGTACAACCCGCGGATCGCGTAGTCGAGGACGGCGAAGGAGTAGCGCTGGTCGGGATCGTCCACGATGCCGACTTCGCGGGATCGTTCCCGCGACCACAGCGCCTCGTCCAGCCTGGCCCGGGTGGCCTCGAGATGACGGTCCAGCATGTCGATCACCCGGTCCGGGTCCTCGCCGCGCGCCAGCCAGGTTCGCAGGATGACGGGGTGTTTGACGACGACCTGGTCCTGTCCCGGGAAGTGTTGTACCCAGCGCCGCAACGCATCCCGGCCGGCGTCGGTGGTCTCGTACACGGTGATGGCCCGCTTGCCCGATCGGGTGTCGATCTCGCTGACCATGGATCTTTCCAGCAGTTTGCTGAGCTCGCGGCGCACGTGGCTGACCGACGGCGACCAGTAGAAGTGCCCGACCGACAACTCGGCGCGCATCTTGATCTCACCGGCGGTTAGCTGCTCGTCGTTGGCCGCCAGCACGCCCAGCACCAGGTACGCGGTGACCGGCAGGCCACCGGCGGTGCGGACCGGGCTCACGTTGACCCCGACGGCCGGAAGTACGGCAGCGTCACGTCGGCGTCGACGGCGTGGAACTGCACCGTCACCGGCATCCCGATCGCCAGCTGTTCCGGTGCGACTCCGACGATGTTGGTCAGCATCTGGTAGCCCTCGTCCAGGGTGACAATGGCTGGTGCGTAAGGGGGTTCGAACTCCGCGGTGACGGGCCGGTGCACCACCGTCCAGCTGTAGATCTCGCCTGATCCGCCACTTTGTGTCCACTGCAGCTCGGCCGAGAGGCACTCGCGGCAGTGTTCGGTCGGCGGGAAATTGGCCAGCCCGCACGCTGCGCACCGCTGGTAGCGCAGCTCGTGAGACCGGCAACCCGCCCAGAACGGACCGCTGACCGCACTATTGGCGTGCGGCACCGGCCCGGACTGTGGCCGCAACATGCTCTCAGACTTCATCTCGGCTCGTCTCCCAGTAGCAGGACGGTGGTGAACAGTGCTCCGGCTCCCCCGTTGCTGCACAACGCAATACGTGCGTTCGGGACCTGCAGGTCACCGGCCTCACCCCGCAACTGCTGCACGGCCCGGATCGCGCGCTGCATCATCTGCGGATTGGCCCCGGCATGGCTGAACGACATGGTTCCGCCGTCGGTGGTGATCGGATGACTGCCGTCGACGGCAATGTGACCGGCGGCGACGAACGGCCCACCCTCGCCCTCACCGCAGAACCCGAACGCCTCCAGTTGACGAATGATCTCGAACGAGAAGGGGTCATACAGTTCCAGTACGTCCACGTCGTCGCGGCGCAGGCCGGCGTGGGCGAACGCGCGGTCGGCGGCACGGCGACCCACCACGCCATTCACGTGATCACGCCGGCGCCCGCCCAGATCCCAGGCCGGCGGGTGCTGATAGGACGGGCCGTGGAAGTCCGCGCCGCTGCCCAGAATGTAGATGGGTTGACGAGATTTCGTAGCCTTGTCGCCGACGGTCTCCAGGTTCGCCACCACCAGCGCGCAACCACCCTCCGAGGTGGTCGCACAATCGAGCAGATGGAACGGGTCGGCGATGAGCCGGGAGGCGGTGATGTCGTCGGTGGTGAACGGACCTCGTTGGTAGTAAACAGCTTCCGGGTTACGTGAGCCGTTGTTGCGGATGGTGGCGGCGACCGTGGACAGTTGCTCCCGCGTGGTGCCGTAGACGTGCATGTGGCGGCGGGCGATGAGCGCGAACTCGGCGGTGGTGAACATCCCCCAAGGCGCGACGAATTCGTTCTCCGGCCGCGTCCAGGGCGCGGTGGCCTCGTGGTCGCGATATTCCCCGGCCTGCGCGGCGACGAGCACCACGACATCGGCCATGCCGTGTTCGATAGCGGTGGCCGCCTCGGTGATCATGCCGACACCGAAGCCCATGCCCTGCCAGGCCGGGCCGAGGCGCAGGTCGTAGATCAGCGCGGTCGACTGCGGGCTGGCGCTGATTCCGTCCACATCGTCGAGGGTCAGGCCGGCGTCCTCGAGTGCCCCCCGGATGGCCTCGACGGCCAGTCCCCGGCTGGTATGTCCGTCCAGTCGCCGGCCCTGCGCGGTGTTGTACACCCCGACGATGGCTGCGGTGCGCTTGTTCGCGCTCAAACCGATCTCACTCCTTCAGTTTTCGTCCGCGACAACGCCGAGATAGGTTCCCACGACGTCGTATTCCCTTCCGTCACGCGTTATCCGCCCGATCGTCGTGCACCGGACTCCGGCGGATCCCGCACCGGCGTCGACGACGTCGATCCGCACGTCCACCGGCCGCGCGGTCTGCGGGTCGGTGATCTCCACGACCATTGCCACCGCACGCTCGCGCTCATCCCACTCGACGCTGGTAATGCGATGCCGGGCAGTCAATTCCATCACCACCGAGTCCTGGCGCAGCAGGAATCGCACCGGCGCGCACAGCTCACCGGCACGCGGCGGCACACAGAGCGTGACGGCCACGTCACAGTCCCGCCGGCCGGGCGGCGGTGACCCCCGATTCGGACAGCCGGGTCAGATCCCCTGCCCCATACCCCAGGCCGGACAACACCTCGTGCGTGTGCTGACCGTAGAGCGGCGATACCCGGCGGAGCCAACGCCGGGGCCTGCCGAGGAACTCGAAAGGCATTCCGGTGCAAAGAAACGAGCCCACGACGGGATGGTCCATCCGTTCCCAGAATCCGCGGGCCAGCAGCTGCGGGTCGGCGAGCAGCCCGGCCGCCGCGACCAGCGGCGCCGCGGCAACCCCGGCGCAGCGCAGCTCCCGCACCGCCTGCGCAACGGTGTGGTGCGCCGTCCAGTCCTCGATCAACTTATCGACCTCGTCGGCGCGCTCCCGCCACCAGGTTTCGCCCTGATGCGCCTCAGGCCTGCCGATCAGCCGGGCCAGACCGGTGCGGCCGGCATCGTCGATGGCTGACAGCGCGACCCACTCGTCCTCACCCTGGCACCGATACACACCCTGTGGGCTGGCTCCGGGGCCACGATTCCCCTGGCGGCGCAACTCGATTCCGTTGCGCGAGTATTCCACCAGCATCTCCGCGGCGACGTTCAGGGCGGACTCCACCATCGTGGACTCCACGTGGACGCCGATGCCGTCGCGGTCGCGCACCACCAGGCCGGCCACCGCGGCGAATGCGGCATGCAGTCCCGCGATCGGGTCGCAGACCCCGCGCGGAATCAGCGGCGGGCCGTCGGCGTGCCCGGTCATCCACGCCATGCCGGTCGCCTGTTCCATGGTTTGGGCGAAGCCGACCCGGTCGCGCCACGGACCGTCCAACCCGAAGGCCGGCATCCGCACCATGACCGCGCGCGGGTTGGCGGCACACACCGCGTCCCACTCCAGGCGGAAGTTGCCCATCACCCGCGGCGAGAAGTTCTCCAGGACGAGGTCGCTCGTCGATATCAGGTCCAGCGCCACGGACCGCCCGCCCTCGGTGCCCAGTTCGACGCTGATGCCACGTTTGTTGTTGTTGCTGCACAGGAACACCGGGCCCCATTCCCACCATTGGTCCCAGTCGGGCGGGCGACCGGCCGAGAATCGCATGCCGTCGGGCCGCCGCACTCCCTCCACCTTGATGACGTCGGCGCCTAGGCTGCCGAGGAACTGGGTGGCGACCGGTCCGGCCCAGAACGCAGTCAGGTCGGTCACGCGGACGTCTGATAGCGGAAGTTGCCGGGGATCAACAGATTCGGGCCCTACAAGGCGCGGCGGCCAGTCGATGCGACCGGTGTCGGCGCCCAGATCGGGGGGGCTGCCGGGCGCACGGGTGGTGAGGTGTTCACCCCGATACGGCACCCGGGGCTGCAGCACACCGAGTTCGGACTCGACGAAGACGCCCCGTTGCACGAAATGATCGATGTCGGGCAGCGTGGCCGGGGTTGCGATGGGCGCCACCGGAATTCGGAACGCCACCGCCAGTTCGACGATCTCTTGGGTGGTGCGGCTGCTGGTCCACTTGGTGACCATGTCGAGGAACTCGCCGCGGCGCGCGATTCGGCCGTCGAACGTCGCCAGTTCGGCGTCGTCGATCAGGTCTTCCCGCTCGATCAGCACCAGGAAGTCCTGGAACTGCTGCGCGGTGATGGTGCAGAATCCGACCATGCCGTCGGCGGTGGGGACGATCGACGGCAACTCCAGACTTCGTGACACCAGCAGCGAATCCGCACCCAGCACGCTGGCGGACATGGCGGGCAAACCACCCATCGCAATCGCCATGGCCTCGTAGGTCGAGACGTCGATCACTTCTGCGCGCCCACCGCGGACGGCATGTCGCGTGGCCGCGGCGCCGACCGCCGCGGCGAAGGTACCCGCCAGCCACTCGCCCAGCCGGCCACCCGCTTGCACGGGCTCGTCACCGGGCCACCCACGCCCGGCCGTCGACCCGCACAGGGCTTGCAGGATGAACTCGTTGGCGACGACTTGTTCGTCCACGTAGGGCCCCGTCGTCCCGAACGGCGTCACCGCGACGACCACCGCCGACGGGCCGGTTCGCGCGGCCAGCCCGTCCAGCGTCCAACCATCGGTCAGGTCGGTGAACACCACGTCGGCGCCGGCCAGCAGCGCCACAACCGCTGCTTCATCGTGATCGAGAACCGAGCGCTTTCCGGCCGCCAGATAGCCGAACAAGGCGCCCGGCGGCCCACCTGCAGCAGACCATCCGCGCAGCCGATCCCCCTGCGCGGATTCGACTTTCACCACGTCGGCACCCGCGTCGGTGAACATCTTGGCGGCGTAGGCCGCGGCGATGCCGTTGGACATCTCCAGCACCCGCCACCCGGCGAAGGGCGCCTCGAGGGGCACGCTCAGTTGCCCAGGGTGCTGGCCCGGCCGGCGATGCCGCCGGCCTCCACCGTCACCGGCGCGGTGACACCTTGGGCCTGTAACGCGAACGTCGTCATCCGGGTCCACGCGTCGCGGTCACGTTGGCTGGCCTGGTGCCCGACGTGCGTCACCACGTCCACATCGGTTGCCTGGCTGCGCAGATAGCCGGCCCGCGCGTGCTCCCTGGGAACGTGCCGGAAGGGGTCGAAAGAATATGCGGCCATGGCGTTTTGGTGGGTGATCTTGTTGATCACACTGTCGTCGAGATGACCCATCGTCTCGATGACGTCCTCGGGTGCGAACGGCCAGTTGCTGTCGGAGTGCGGGAAGTCGGACTCCCAGCACACCATGTCCTCGTTGTACCAGTCCATGTTGCGCACACCGACCTTGTCGCTGATGAAGCAGGTGTAGAAGTGCCGCTTGAACACATCGACCGGTCCGGAGTATCCCGGCGGGAATTCGGCCAGCGTCCAACCGGAGTGGCGCTGGTAGACGTGTTCGGCGCGCCATAAGAAGTACGGCATCCAACCGATATCACCCTCGGTGAGCGAGAACTTCAACTCCGGGAAATCGCGCCAGAATTCGGCCCAGATGAGTTCGGTGAAGGTGAACATGCTCATCATTGACGACGCCGTCATCATCACACTGGCCGGGGCGTCCAACGACACCATCGGCGAACGCGACGCCGATCCGACGTGGGTGCACAGTACGGTCTTGTTGTCGCAGACCGCCTCGAACAGCGGATACCAGTATTTCGTGTGAATGCTGGGCATTTGCAACGCTTCTGGATTTTCCGAGAACGTCACCGCGTGACATCCCTTGTCCGCCAGACGCTTTACTTCCTTAGCTGCTTCGGCGACATCGAAGAGCGGCAGGATGCCGCACGGGATGAACCGGCCCGGGTAGGCCGCGCACCACTCGTCGATGTGCCAGTCGTTGTAGGCCTTGATCATCACCAGGTTCACCTCGCGGTCGGGGCCCTGGTTGAGCACCTGCCCGGAGAAACCGGTGAAGTTCGGGAAGTTCAGACCGGCCAACTGCCCGCCGGCGTTCATGTCGCGCACCCGCTCGTCGACGTTGAAACAGCCCGGCCGCATCTCGTCGTACCGCGACGCGTCGACGTTGTACATCTCGCGGGGCTTTCCGGCGACGGCGTTGAGACCCATGTTGCGACCGCGGATCTCGCCGTAGTACCACTGCTGGACTCCGTCGGGTTCGACCACCACCCGCGGCGCGAGGTGTTTGTACCTTTCCGGCACGTGCGCGTCGAACATGTCAGCGGGTTCGGCGATGTGGTCGTCGACGCTGATCAGGATCAGCTCGTCCTTGTTCATTGCGCGCTCTCCCCGATCGTCGTCGATCCTCGGACTAGTAGACATTGACATGAGTCATAGGTCAACGCCACCCGGAGGGCGCCGCTTCCGTCTCGCTCTGCGAAAAGCCGCTGCCGCCATAGGAGTGCTGTGGCACGCTGGGCCATCGTCACCTGTCGAGCTTCGACCACCGATACCGACTATTAGTCACACTTGGGCTGACTGGACATCGACCGGCTCATGCGCCGCCGACCTTGGACGCAAGCCGCACGCATGCCACCATGAGGCATGGCCGGGCCTTCAAGTGTGCGACCCACCACCGCTGACGTGGCCCGGTTGGCGGACGTCTCGACAGCCACGGTCAGCTACGTGCTCAACAATGCCGAGGGCCGGCGGATCTCGCCGCAGACCCGCGAGGCGGTCAACCGCGCCGCGAAGCTACTCGGTTACCGGCCGAACCTGGCCGCGCGCAATCTCGCCCGCGGCAAGAGCGGCGTGGTGCTCTACGTGGTCCCGTACGTCGCGGTAGGCGACATGCCGATGCAGGCGGGCAGTCGGATGACGACCGAGTTGGCCCGGCTGGGTTTGCTGCAGGTGCAGATCTTCGAGACCGAGGACGACCACCACGTGGTCGACGCCATCGAGAACCTCGACCCGGTCGCGGTGGCGAGCCTGTTCCCGCTCAGCGACGCCGCGGCGGCCGCGGTCAAGGCGGCGGGAATTCCGCACATCGACATCGGCAGCCTGCCCGCGCTCGGCGATCCCCACCTGGCCGTGGGCGAGATGCGGATCGCCCACCTGGTGTCGCGCGGTCACCGCCAGATCGCCTTTGCCTACGGCGGGATCGCCAGGTGGCGCCCGCTGGGCGACTACTGGTTGGAGGGCGTCTCCCGCGCGGCACAGACCCGCGGCCTGCCGCCGGTTCGGGTCGCCACCATCACCGTCGAGAACGCCGCCGAGGTGGTGGGTGCTTGGGTGCGCGACGGCGTGACCGCGGTGTGCGCGCAGAGCGACGACATCGCCTGCCTGGTGCTATACGGCATCCACCAGGCACGGCTTCGGTGCCCGCAGGACCTGGCCGTGATCGGCGTGGACGCCAGTCCCATGGGCGTGGTCAGCACTCCCCCGCTGACCAGCGTGCAGTTCGATCCACGCGCCGTCGCCGATGCCGCGATCGCCGCCATCTACGAGCGGTTGGGCTACCCGGCGCCACCGTCGCCGGATATCACCGACATCGCTCGGGTCGTGGTCCGTTCCTCGACTTAGCTGCCCGCGGTTAAGCGGTTCACCAACGCGCCAGGGTGGCTGCAGAGGCACTGGACATCCTTTGGTTAAGCGCATAACCTCCCGTCTGACGAGTCAGTTACTCAAGGAGGAGTACCGATGACGCTCCAGTCGGTATTGGACGAGATCAGCAAGCGCCCCGGCACCGGTGAGACCATCACGGTCGTCGACCCCGCCACCGAAGACCAGGTCACCGAGTTCAAAGACTGCGGCCCCCAGGCCGTCGACGCCGCCGTTGCGCGGGCCAGGGAGTCGTTCGAGTCCGGCGTGTGGCGCGACAAACCTCCCAGCGAGCGGGCCAAGATCCTGTGGCGGGTGGGCGAGCTGATCGACCAGAACGCCGAACTGCTGGCCGAACTGGAATCACTCAATGCCGGCATGACGCCGCTGCAGGCCCGGGGCACGGTGACGGTCGGCTCGGAGTTCTTCCGGTACTACGCCGGGTGGTGCACCAAGATCGAGGGCATCGCCGCCGACGTGCACACCGGCGGCCTCACCGGCATCGACTCGCACCAGCACGCCTACACGCTCAAAGAGCCCTACGGCGTGGTCGGGCTGATCTTCCCGTGGAACGGGCCGGTCTTCAATTTCTGCGCCAAGCTTGCGCCGTCGCTGGCCGCGGGCTGCAGCAGCGTGGTCAAGCCGGCCGAGGAGACCCCGCTGTCGGCGCTGGTGCTGGACAACATCCTGCACGAGGCCGGCGTGCCCGAAGGGGTGGCGAATCTGTTGCTCGGCTACGGACACACCGCGGGCGCCGCGATCACCGCGCACCCCGACGTCGAGAAGGTCGCGTTCACCGGGTCCACCGAGGTCGGCCGCGCGATCGTGCACGCCGCCGGTGACAGCAACTTGAAGAAGGTCACCCTCGAGCTGGGCGGAAAGTCGCCGGTGGTGGTCTTCGACGACGCCGACCTGAGCAAGGCCGTCCCGATGGCGGCGTTCGGCACCTTCATCCACTCCGGTCAGGCCTGTGTGTGCGGTTCGCGCATCTTCGTCCAGCGCGGGGTCTACGAGCAGTTCGTCGAGCAACTCGCGAAGGTCGCCGACAGCCTGCCGCAGGGCGGCCCCAAGGACGAGGGCAGTCTGATCGGCCCGCTGATCAGCCAGAAGCAGCTCACCCGGGTCTTGGGCTATCTCGAGCAGGGCCGGGCCGACGGAGTCGAGGTCGTCACCGGTGGGCAACGGGTGGACCGCAAGGGTTACTTCATCCGCCCGACCGTGCTGACCAACGTCGCCTCCACGAGCCGGCTGTTCCAGGAGGAGATCTTCGGCCCGGTGGTGGCGGTGCTGCCGTTCGACACCGAGGACGAGGCCGTTGCCCTGGCCAACGACAGCACCTACGGGCTGGCGGCCACCTGCTGGACCAGCGACCTGGGCCGTGCGCACCGAATCGCCAAGCGGCTCAAGGCCGGAACGGTCGGGCTCAACTGCCAGATGCAGTTCGACCACTCGATGCCATTCGGTGGCTACAAGCAGTCCGGCTGGGGCTACGAGTCCGGCAAGGCCGGCCTGGAAACCTACCTGCAGACCAAAATCGTCTGGGCGCAGATGTAGCCTTCCCTGCGCGAGCAGACGCGGGGCCGGGCCTCAGGCGGGCTCGTAGCGCAGCATCGTGACGTCGTGCTCGGGGTAGTCGCAGAACACCGGCCGCACCCGCATGCCCACGCTCAGTTGGTCGGGTTCGACGTTGACCATCTCGGTGGAAAACCTTGGGCCCTCATCCCATTCGACGATTGCGAGCAGTTGCGGCACCGCGCCGGCGAAATGCGGGCTGACCGGACGGCGGGCGACTGTGTAGGAGTACAACGTCCCCATCCCGGAGATCTCCCGCCATTCCAGGTCGTCGGCCAGTGTCCGGGGCGCCCGCACCCGCGGGTAGAACACATACTTCTGCGACGACGGCGAGTACTGGATCTCGATGCGATGCTGGGCCAGCGCATCCCAAAAGGGCGCTGTGGTGGGCGTTTTGACGGGCATCGGCCGGTCGAAGTTCATTGTCAGTCTCCTTGGAGGACGAGCGCCGTCTGCTCGGACAGGATTCCGCCGTTGCCCGACACGAACGCGCGGTTGCAGTCGGCGACCTGCGCCGCGCCGGCACGGCCCATGATCTGGCGGGTGGCGTCACACACGTGATGCATGCCGCCGGCCAATCCGGCCTGGCCGAAGCCGAGCTGGCCGCCGGCGGTATTGAGCGGGAAATCGCCGCGAAACGTCAGGTCGTGGGTGGCTATGAACTCCAAACCCTTTCCCTTCGCGCAGAATCCGGCGTCCTCCAGCGACAGCATCACGGTGATTGTGTAGCAGTCGTAGATGGAGACCATGTCCATCTGGTCGCGGCTCAGGCCGGTCATGGCAAACGCGGTGTCGGCAGCGGCGGCCATCGGCGTATTGAGCAGATCCTCGGCGTAGGTGGGCGTCTTGAACGGCACATTCTCGCCGAAACCCTTGATCCACACCGGGCGGTTCTTGCACCGCCTGGCCAGATCGGCGTTGGCGACGACGACGGCGGTTCCCCCGACGCACGGCATCACGATCTCCAGCATATGCAGCGGATCCGCGATGACCGGGCTGGCAAGGACATCCTCGACGGTGAGCGGCTTGTCTTTCCAGATCGCACCCTCGGTGTGGTTGGCATTGACCCGTTGGTCGACGACGAGCTTGGCCATGACACGTTCGTCGTAGCCGTAGACCGCGGCGTATCGCTGCGCGACCTGACCGTACGGCCCGTTCTGGCCCAGGTTGCCGTAGGGAATCTCGAACTCTGCTTGCGGGGAACCGTATTGGTTGCTCGACGAGCCGAAGAACATCGCGTCCACCATCGGCCTGGGCTTCTTCTTCGACGACGGTGTGATGTAGCGGGCCGGCAGCGCACACAGCACGGCGTCGCACACCCCGAGTTCGATCACCGCGGCCGCGCGCCACACCATCGCGGCGGCGCTGGCACCCCCGAGGTCGACCAGTTCGGCGAAACGTGCCGGCATGCCAAGGTATTCGGCGATGGTGGACGGTACGAAGATCTGCGACTCGGCGAGGTGCGATGCCACGATGCCGTTGACGACGTCGCCCGGCAGGCCCGCGTCGTCGAGCGCGGCGGCGGCGAGTTCGGCCCATTGTTCGAGAACGAATGGTGCCGGCGAGGCCTTGTTGAGTCGCTCGGGTGGCAACTCGACGTATCCGACGATGGCGGCTTCTCCGCGTAAACCCATTGTGGTGTCCTCACTTACGGGGCAGGCCCAGGATCATCTGGGCGATGATGTTCAGCTGAATCTCGCGAGTTCCGCCGCCGATCAGCTCGGCGGGCAGGTGCAGATAGGACTCGACGATGTTGAGTTCGGCGGCCAGCCCGGGGTCGGTCACCATCGCCCGCCGACCGGTCAACTGCAGCGTTGCCGCGAAGGTGCGGCGCAGCAGTTCGTTCATCGCGACCTTGGCGATGCTGGATGCCGGCCCGGAAGCCTGCCCGTCCAGCAACCGGATGGTCTCGCGCACTCCGAGCGCTTTGATCGCGTGGGTATAGGCGTCGAGTTCACCGAGCGCACGTAGCACGTCGTCCCGGTCGGGCCCGTCCTGGCAGGCAAGGTTGCGCAGTGCGGCGGCACGGTCGAACTTGACGTAACCGCTTATCGCCGAGCGTTCTTCGGCCATGGTGGCGATTGCCAGGCTCCAACCGCCGACCGGGTCGCCGAGCAACATGTCATCGGGTATGAAGACCTCGGTGAGGAACACCTCGTTGAAATGTGCTTCTCCGGTGGCGGTCTTGATCG
Source organism: Mycobacterium kiyosense (assembly GCA_021654635.1). Lineage (NCBI taxonomy): Bacteria > Bacillati > Actinomycetota > Actinomycetes > Mycobacteriales > Mycobacteriaceae > Mycobacterium > Mycobacterium kiyosense. The sequence goes on along the minus strand of AP025179.1, from coordinate 257,944 downwards.
GCTGGATCTCGATGCCGGCCGTATTCATGTCGAGGATGAAATAGCCGATGCCGCGGTGCTTGCCGGCCGCCGGGTCGGTGCGGGCCAGCAGCGCACCGAAGTCCGCCCGGTGTGCCATCGACGTCCATATCTTGTGCCCGTTGACTTTCCAGCCGCCGTCAACCTTGACGGCGCGGGTGGACAGCGCAGCCAGATCCGACCCCGCCCCTGGCTCACTGAAAAGCTGGCACCAGGCGAGTTCGCCGCGCTGTGTCGGCGGTATCAGCCGCTCCTGCAACTCTTTCGACCCGGCGGCCACTATCGAGGGCAGGATCCACTCGGCGATACCCAGCGAGGGCCGGACCAGGTCCGGCCGCTTGGCGAACTCGTCGTCAATGATGAGCTGCCGCAGCGGGCCGGCTTCGAGTCCCCACGGCTGCGGCCAGTGCGGTGCGATCAGGCGCGCCTCGGCGAGCAGGGTGCGTTGCGGGCCGGTCTCGAAGTATTCGTAGTCACCCTGCCGGCCGGGCTTGTCGTTGCGCAATTGCAGTGCGGCGTCGAGTGTTTCGGCAACCTTGGACCGGAACTCGCAGTCTGCGTCGCCCAGATCGACCGACATGTCGCGCGGCTGGGTAGACGTGAGCCCGCCCAGTCGCCTGGCCCAGCGGTTCGCCGGGCCGATCGAGCCCGCCAGACTGATGGCCCGGCGCCAGTACAGGTGCACATCGTGTTCCCAGGTGAAACCGATCGCGCCGAACAACGTGAGCGCGTCGAGTACGAGGTCCGGCACCGGCGAGATCGCGATCACCGCCGCACCGGCCGCGGCGATGCGATGCTGGTCCAGCGATTCGTCGCCCGCCCGCACCGCATCCCAGGCCGCTGCCGTGGCCAATTCGCTGTTGATCAACAACATTGCCGCATTGTGCTGCAACGCCTGAAAAGTGCCGATCACCTTGCCGAACTGCTCACGGACGCGCAGGTGTTCGGTAACCGCCTCGACACACCACTGCGTGATGCCGGCCGTGGCGCTGGCCACCAGTCCGGTGACGACGCATTCGGCACGGTCCGGGTGGACTCCGGTGAGCGTCTCGGCCGCCACGTACTGGTCGAGCCGTAGCCGTCCGACGTCCGCGACGAGATCAGTGCCGGGTACGGATTCGATTGTGGCTGTGGGCTTGTCCGGGTCGACCGGCACCCATACCATGTCCCCGTCCTGGGTGCGGGCAGCCACCAGGATCACCCGCGCCGAGCGGATGCCCTCGGTCACCTCCGATGCGCCGGTGAGCACCCAGCGTCCCTCGTCCCGACGGGCACGGAAGTCTGCACCGTCCGGCAGGACGACGGCGGCCGGTGTCCCGGCGGCGAGATCGCGCAGCAGCGATTCGCAGGTCGGGGTGCGCTCGGCCAGCAGCGCCACCGCTCCCGCCGCGGCGGTGGACAGCAAGGGTCCCGGCAGCAGCGCCTTGGCGGCGGCCTCGAGCACGCACGCGCAGTCGACCAGCCGACCACCTTGCCCGCCGAGGTGCTCCGGCAGGTGCACAGCATGAAAACCGTTGGCGACCAACGCATCCCACCAGTCCGGGAGATCGCCTTCGGCGAGGGACCCGAAATTGTCCCGCGTCTTGGCGATTGGGGCATGCCGCGTCGCGAATTGCCGGACGGCCGCACTGAGGTCACGCTGCTCGGCGGTCAGCCCGAGAGTCACGCGCCTGGCCCGGGGATCACGCCCGGAGTAAAGGGGCTCGGCTTCGGCCGCACAGGCTGCTATCCTTTCGTCCTACAAGACGAACCGTCTCGTCTCGTGGAACATTACGGCGCGCCCCCGGATCTGTAAAGCTAGGCCCCGGGCCCGGTACCCGCGTCAGCTCGGCACGACACGAACGAGGACCACTGCATGCCAACCGATCTCGCGTCCCGGCGCCGCAGCGAGAAGTCGCGCACGGCAATCGTGACTGCCACACGCGAGTTGCTGCTGGAGCGCGGCTTCGACGGCTTGACCATCGAGGCGGTGGCGGCGCGGGCGGGCGTGGGTAAGCAGACCATCTACCGCTGGTGGCGCAGCCGGCCCGCACTGGTCGCCGACGTGGTCCTCGAAGATGCCGACAAGATCCTCGCCTCGATGAAACACACCGACGACCTGGCCGCCGACCTCGTGGAGTGGGTGGGCAAGCTCGCCGCGACCCTCACCACCACCCGGGGTGCGGCGATGCTGCGCACCCTGACCGTCGCCGGAATGGAGCACGAAGACACCGGCGTCCGGCTCAGGGAGGGATTCAGCAAGCCACTGCACGACAGTGTCCGCAACCGCCTGGTCGATGGAGGGGTGGAGCAAGGCACCGCCGAATCGGCGGCCGACGCCATCATCGGTGGCGTCGTGTATCCGATTCTCTCTGATGCACAACGGTATTCGCGCGGGCGTGCCGAACAGACCACCCGCCTCATCGTGAGCGCCGTGACGGCAGACACTAGCGGCGGCTAACCGATCAGCTGCAACGAGACCCACAGCGCCGCGACAGCCGCGACCAGTGCGGCCGGGGTGGTGAGCAGACCCAGCTTGGTGAACACGGCCAGATTGGTGGGCTGTTGATGCCGATGCAGTACCCGCCGCCACAACATGGTGGCCAGTGAGCCGGTGTAGGTGAGGTTGGGACCGATGTTCACCCCGATCAGCACGGCCAGCACCGCCCCCGGACCACCTGTGGTCGCCACCAGCGGGACCAGCATCAGCACCGCGGGCAAGTTGTTCACCACATTGGCCGCCACCGCGGCCACCGCCGCGATCGCCAACAACCCGGCCAGCCCGGTCGGGTGCGGCAGCCTTGCGCGCAGCTCGTCGTGCAGCCCGTTGTCGATCACGGCGCGCACCACGACGCCCAGTGCGAGCACGAAGATCAGGAACGGTGGGTCCGCGGCATGAATCACCACACGCAGGCTCGTCCTACCACCCACGGCCGCGTACGCAGTCAGGATCAGTGCGCCAGCGGCGGCCGCCCAGGCGGGATTGACGCCGACGGCCGAGGTGACCACGAAGCCGGCCAGGGTGGCGAGCACGGTGACGATCGCGAACTTCGGGGCGGCTTGCACGGACGCGTCCGGACCAGGTGGTTGAGGCGCCGCGGCGGTCAGATCGGTCGCGAAATAGCGCCGGAACACCAGGTATTCGACGCCGATCGCCGCGATCCAGGGCAGCGCCATCAGCGCCGTGAAGTGGGTGAAGCTCAGGCCGCTGGCCGACAACGCCAGCAGATTGGTCAGATTCGAAACCGGCAGCAGCAACGAGGCACTGTTGGACAGATGGGCGCACGCATACAGATGCGGGCGGGCGCGCACCCGCAGCTGCGTCGCGGTGGCCGCCACCACCGGCGTCAGCAACACCACGGTCGCATCCAGGCTGAACACCACCGTCACCAGCGACGCCACGGCGAACACCGCGAGCAGTAACCGCTGCGACCCACCTCCGGCGGCACGGGCCATCCGGGCTCCGCACCAGGCGAACAGTCCCTCGTCGGCGCAGGCCTGCGACAGCACCAGCACCGCCGCCAAAAAGCCGACCACCGGCGCCAGGTCGAGTACCTCGCTACGGGCGTCCGCTGCCGAAACCGCGCCGACGCCGATCACAAATCGCCGCCGCGGGCACCGCAACCACGGCCTCCGGCCAGCCGAAGGGGGCGGATCACCGCCGCCAGCAACACCATTGCCAGCAACACGACCGAGACGCATTCGGCCACCAAGGCACTCAACGAAAGATCCGCTCCCTATCGCAGCACCAGCCGATTGCGGCACCTGAGCACACCCTAGGTAAGCCGGCCGATCACCCGGCTAGCGGATCGCGATGGCGGCCAGGCCCCGGCGCACCCGCTCCGGCAGCGAACTACCATGAGCCAGCCAATCGTCCAGCGCGGTAGGGACGCTGGCCATCGGCTGGGACATGGTCTAAGTATGAGACTGTGACTCAAGCCCAGGCGCCGCAGGCGTCCCAAGCGTGGCGGTTCTTCCAGGAAATGGTCGCCACCGTCACCGGCATCGTGACCGAGGATGCCGAAACCGACCGCGAACTGCTCGAAGGGCTGCGCGTGATCGCGCGGGTGTCCTCGCTATGCTCCCAGATGGCTGTCGAAGCCGACCCGAGTCGCCCGGTGTTCTTCGACATGTGCTCGCCGAACCGGATGATCGGCGGCCCCAACCCCGACGGGAACTACTATCTGGCGATGATCCGGGGCGACCGCCGCTACCGGATCACCGGCACCCGCGGCACCAGCGCCTACCTCGGTATGCAGATCCTGGCCGGCACCGGTCTGACTCCACGGCGCATGTCGGGTTATCTCAGCGACACCGAATTGCGGGTGACCGCAGGAGAATTCGCGGTAGTCCTGTCCGCCGAGCGGCCCGCGGACGCCGATGGCGCGCAGTGGCTGCAGATCCCCGGGGACGCGTCGTCGATCGTCGTGCGGGAGTACATCGGCGATCGCGACGGCGAGGAAGGGGCCACGCTGCGCATCGAGGCCGTCGATCCGGACCCGCTGACACCACTGACCGACGACGCGCTGGCAGAGCAGTTCACCGCGATGGCGTGGTCACTGATGAAGCTGACCACGCTGCACCGCACCATCAAGCCGGAGCTGCTCGACAAGCCGAACACCCTGCTGACCGCCGAGGCGGCCGACCTCGGCGCGGCCGACACCACGCCGGACAACCTGTACATGATCGGGACCTATCGCCTGGAGCCGGATCAGGCCCTGGTGCTCGACATCGAACCGCCGGACACCAGGTACTGGAACGTCACCCTGGAAAGCATGTGGCACGAGTGCCTCGAGCCGCAGCACCGGCACAGTTCGGTGACCAACCTCGGTGTCCAGCCCGGCCCGGACGGCCGCGTCCGAATCGCAATCGCCCAGCGCGACATGGGTTTTGGTCATTGGTTGGACACCGGGGGCCGCCATCGCGGATTCGTCGTGCTGCGCTGGCTGGACAATCCCAACCCGCCCGACGTCACCGTGTCGGTGCTCGACGGAGCCGGACGCCGATGACACTGCGGGAGCGCTTCAGCCCGGACCGGCTCACCGCCACCGCCTGCGAGGAGACCGGTCACCACGACTTCGGTGCCGACGGCTGGCAGTCCGGCCTCGAACGGCTCGCCGACGAACTCGTCAACGAGGCCCGGCTGTCGCCCATCGGCGTCGAGATCGCCTACCTCGACCTGATCCGCGCGCTGAAGAACCGTCTCGATGTAATCGATTGGCGCACAAAGAATCCCGATATCGCCGACCACCCGGTCGAGGCGCCGATCTTCATCGTCGGGCAGCCGCGGACCGGCACCACCATCCTCTACGATCTGCTCGCCCAGGATCCCGACCTGCGCCCACCGCTGACCTGGGAGGTCGACGCGCCCTGTCCGGTCCCGCAGCCCGAGACCTACCACGACGACCCCCGCATCGCGGCCACCCAGGCCAGCCTCGAACTGTCCGAGCAGATCATCCCCGGCTTCCTGGCGTTTCATCCGATGGGCGCGCTGGTGGGCCAGGAGTGTGTCCGCATCACCGCCAGCGAATTCGTCAGCATGATCTATTCGGTGCAGTACCGGCTGCCCGGTTACTTTCGCTGGCTGCTGTACGAGGCCGACCACGCCGGTGCCTACCGATTCCACCGGATCTTCTTGCAACACTTGCAATCCGGCGTACCAGGGCAGTGGCTACTCAAGTCGCCGGCTCATCTGTGGCAGCTGGACGCGCTGCTCGCCGAGTATCCGGACGCGTTGATCGTGCAGACCCACCGCGACCCGCTCAACGTCATCTCGTCGATCGCCGCATTGACTCATCACCTGCGCCGGATGGGCAGCGACGAGTCCGACATCGTCGAGTGCGCGGCCCAGTCCTACGAGGAGATCGTGGTGGGCCTGGACCGCGAGATGGCGCTGCGCGACAGCGGCCGGGTGCCTGCCGAGCAGGTGATCGACGTCCACTACGCCGACTTCGTCAGGGATCCGTGGACCACGATCGGCGGGATCTACCAGCGGTTGGGCCGGGAACTGCAGCCAGCAGCCGAGCACCGAATGCGGGAATTTCTGGCCGCCCATCCCGGTGACGGCGGGCGCGGACGCTACACCTGGTCGGACACCGGACTGAACGCCGCCGAGGTGCGCGAGCGGGTCGCCGCCTACCAGGAGCGTTACGCGGTGCCGACCGAGCAATTGCGTTAGCACGAAAATGCGCTAAGGCCCCACAAAACGTGACGAAGGCCATAGAATTCCCGCTTGTGACGACGCCGTCAAACCCTTTTGGTGACGAACGACGGAAACTCTCGCAGCAGCTGCAACTGCGAGGTCATCATCTCGGCCGCCGGCAGGCGCGTCGACTGTGCCGCAACTTCGCGCTGGTCGGCGTGGACATCCCGCCGAGACGGCTGCAGCAACTGGTCACCGGGTCGCCGGCGGCCGAGCGTGAGATGACCGACGTCAACTTCGCGTTGATAGCCACCGCGTTCAACCGCGAAAAGCACAGCGCGAAGGTGAACCGGCTGCAGCGCAGGTGCCGGCACGCCCTGCTCTGCGCGGGCCTGGTGCTGGTCTCGCTGAACTTCCTGGTGTGTTGCGCCTACGTATTGTTCACGCTGGCTCATCAGACCTAGGCCTGACCGGCTGCGGTAGCCATACGCAGGCGCAACGCGTAGAACTACGCACGCCGACGGGCCTTGGCAGCGGCGATGCTGGTCGAATGCCGAATCCGATGGGCTTTCCCAGCCCCACCGACCTGCAAGCACGCACCCCGAACGACCGCGACCGCGCCATCGACGTCATCCGCATCACCGCCCTGGTCGGCGTGGTGCTCGGGCACACCGTGATGGCGACCAGCATGATCCGCGGCGGCCTGCTCGTCTGGGACAACCTGCTCAGTACTTCCACCGTGTTCCAGGCGCTGACCTGGGTCTTCCAGATCATGCCGTTGTTCTTCTTCGCCGGCACCGCGGCCTGCGTACAGTCCTGGCGGCCGGGCATGAACTGGGGCGGCTGGCTGATGAAGCGCTGCACCAGGTTGTTCCGTCCGGTCTTCTACTACCTCGCGTTCTGGGCGGTCGCACTGACCGCGCTGGATCACGTGGCGCCGCTGTGGGTTTACAAGATCGTCGCCGGCGTCAGCATTCAGTTGCTGTGGTTTCTCGGCGTGTACGTGTTGGTGCTGGCCGCGATACCGGCGCTGTCCTTGATCACCACACCGGTCCGGCTCGCCGCCGCGGTCGCGACGGTGTACACGATGGTCGCGGTCATCGACGTCGTCCGGCTGCATTGGTCGGGCCTGGCGCCGCTCGGCTATCTCAACCTTGCGACATGGCTGATTCCCGGCATGTTCGGCGTCGCCTACCGCCGGCAGCTGATCACCGGTCGCGCCGCGCTGGGTATCGCGGCAGCGTTGTTCGCCGCCGATATCGGGCTGCTGACGTGGGGGCCCTACGAGCTGAGCCTGGTCGGCATCGAAGGTCAGCGGCTGGCCAACATGAGTCCCCCGTCGCTGCTGCTGGCCGGGCATGCAATCGTGTTGAGCGCGTTGGCGATCGCGGCGGCCCCCGCGATCAACCGGTGGGCACAGCGGCCACGGGTGTGGTGGCTGACCACGATCGGCAACTCCGGGGCGATGACGCTGTACCTGTGGCACATGCCGGCCCTGTTGGGTGTGCATCTGTTGTTCGACAGCCTGGGACACCCTCGCTACCCCACCCAGCCGGACTTCCTGGCCGTGACTTTCGCGCAGCTCTTCGTCGTGTTCGGCCTGGTGGCTGTGCTGTTCGTCGCGCTACGCGGTTTGGAGAACCACCCCCCTGCCCGGCTGGGACGGGTCACCGGCCATTACGTCGGCGTGGCGCGGCACCGGGGTCGGCGTGCTGCTGTGTGTGGCCGGGGCGGCGGTATTGGCCGCGGTGAAGTGGGGCCTCAAGGACGAGGGTCTGATCTGCGTGTCGGTCATGCTGACCGCACTGGTCGCCGCCCGGGCGTTGGCCGGGGCGGGCGCACCCGCTGAGGTCTAGGTTGGCGACGCGGCCGCGTCGCTCCTCGGAGTCCGGCGCGGCCAGCAGCATTTCGATCGTCTCGCGCAGTTCGTCGAGTCGGCGCCGTCCCAGTATCTGCTCCCAGCGCCGCTCCAATTCGATTGCGTTGGAACGCATTACGCGCAGCGCCTGCCGGCCGCGCGGGCGCAGTTCGATGACGCGGGTGCGCGCGTCGTCCGGGTTGGCCAGTCGGGTGACGTAGTCATGCTGCTCAAGCGCGGTGACCGCCTGCGCCACGGCCTGGCGGCTCACCCCGAGCCGGTCCGCCAGATCGGAGGCATGCATTCCGCCGGCGGCCAGCGGCACGAGCGCGACGGCTTGAGCCGGTCGGATTCCGTCCAGTCCAGCGGCCGCAAATGCCGCCCTCAACCGTGGGCCGCCCGCCGCGGCAAGCCGCTGCACCAGGGCGGGCACTGTCGGTTGCCATGGAGCATCCACAAGACGTCGCATGGCTGAAGAGTGTGCCACTCAGCCATATTTTGACAAGTAACTTGTCAAACTCTGGGCGCGGTGCCACCATGGGCGGATGGCGTCGCGGTGCACGAAAGTCTTCAATGTCGTCGTTCTTGCCGTCCTGGTGCTCGTACTGGGCGGGTGTTTCGACGGCGGCCACGCGGTCGGGGCACCGGAGTCCGGCACGATCCCGGTCGGGCAGTCCTCGCAGAACATCGACGTCGGCGGCGCCACCAGAACGTTCAATCTCTACCGGCCCCCGGGACTGACCGGTCCGGCGCCGTTGGTACTGATGCTGCACGGCGGGTTCGGCAACGGCGCCCAGGCCGAGCGCGCGTACCACTGGGACGCCGAAGCCGACAAAGGCCACTTTGTGGTCGCCTATCCCGACGGTCAGGGCCGGGCATGGAATGCCGGATCCTGTTGCGGCGGACCGTCCCGCGACAACCTCGACGACGTGGGTTTCCTCACCGCGGTGGTCGGGGCGATCCAACGTCAGATGCCCATCGACGCGACCCGCATCTATGCCACCGGCATGTCGAATGGCGCCATGATGGATCTCCGATTGGCTTGCGACACAGACTTATTCGCCGCCATCGCACCCGTGGCGGGCACTTTGATGACCGACTGCTCTCAGGCGCGGCCCACCTCGGTGCTGCAGATCCACGGCACCGCCGACCAGAGCGTGCCGTACCAGGGCGGGCCGGGTAAGTCATCGAAGCCCGACGGGACTCCCCGCGTCGACGGACCGCCGGTGCCCTCGGTGACCGCCACCTGGCGCGCCATCGACAACTGCGGCGCTCCCACTTCTACCACCAGCGCAGAGGTGACCACCGAAACGGCGCAGTGCCCCGAAGACCGTACGGTGGAACTGATCTCGTTGGCCGACGCCGGCCACCAGTGGCCCGGCGGTGTCCGCGGTCGCGGCCTGGAACGGCTCGGCCTCCCCGAACCCTCAACGGCCTTGGACGCCACCGACACCATCTGGCAGTTCTTCGCCCAACACCACCGCTGACCGCGCAGCCCGCCGGCCTGTATTGACTAATCGACGAATCATACTGGGCCGCAACAGCTTAACCGGTGAGTCGACCAGCCAAGCCACCCGAACGAATTGCAGCAAGGCCTCGGCGTCGACTTCCGCCGCACCCAGGACGCGGTCGACGTAACCGTTGAGCAACCGCGTCATCACCGGCGGCCTGCCCTGGACTTCGGGAAGGTTGAGGTCACCGCCCACGGCGAGCTGCCAGGCCTGGCCGATGGGCTTGACAGCCGCCCGGAAGAACCTGCGCGGCAGGTCGTTTTCACCCTGGGACAGGCAGTCGCGCAGCGCCAATGCCTCCAATGCCGCGACCGTCATGCCCTGTGCGTAGATCGGGTTGAAACTGCACACCGCGTCGCCGACAACCAGCAGGCCGTCGGGCAGCTGGCGCAGCCTGTCGTAACGCCGCCAGCGACTGCAGGGAAACCGGTAGCGTGCGACCGGGCCGACGGGCTTGCCGCAGCGTAGCGCCGCCAGCAGGTGTGGCGGCACCATCCCCTCGATGAACCGGTACACCCCATCGAGATCAGCCGGCGGATGGTTGCCACACATGCCGAAGGCAGTGAGAAAGACCGCGTCGTTCTCGACCCGCGCCATCGCGGCGCCGGTCGGACGCCCCGGTATCGGCGAAACGATGAGGCCGGTTTCATGAATGCTGCCCGGCGGCAGCCACAACAGCTGGCTGGCGTACATCAAGTCGATGTCCACCTGCTGTTCGACGGGCGCTTCGAAGCCAAATTGTCTAAGCCACAAGGGAGTACGAGAGCCGCGTCCGCGGCGACGAACTCGGAGTCGTCGCAGTTTCCGCGCGAGTTCAGTCGCTGTCGAGTTCGCGGTGCTGGATCAGGTCACGCAGGCCGCCCGCACCCAGACGCTCCCGGAACGCTGTCACCGTGTATCCGACGACCTTGGCGTCGGTACGGGCACGCGCGGTCGCCGACCGCGGCAAGTGGAACAGCACACCCATTTCACCGAAGTACTCGCCGGGTCCGGCGACTTTGATGAATTCTTCACCGCCGTCGGCCAATTCGCGCACCAACTCGATCTCACCCTCGGCCACCACGTAGATCAGCTCACCCATGGTGCTCTGCTCGAACAGCACCACCCCGGCCTTCAGCTCGAACGTCTCCGGTGGCCGGTTCGAATGGGCGAACTCCGGAGTCAGCTCGATGACCCGGTCGGCCATCGGCAGTATCCGGGAGTCGTGGGTAGCGACCACCACAATGCGGTCGCCGTCGGCGAGTTCACGGATAAGTCGCAGGACTTCCTCGACCTGGATGAAGTCCAGGTGCGCAGTCGGTTCATCGGCCAGGATCAGCGGCGGGTCCAGTGCGATCGCCCGCGCGACCGCGACGCGTTGCTGCTGCCCGCCACTGAGGTTGCCCGGTCGATGCTTCATCCGGTCGCCGAGGTTGACGCGTTCCAGCAGTTCCACGGCCCGCTTGCGCGACGCGGCTCGCGACATCCCGGCCGCCCGCAACGGCACCATCACGTTCTCCAGCGCGGTGAGACTGGGCACCAGGTTGAACGCCTGGAAGACGATGCCCACTTTGTCGCGCCGATACTCCGCCAGCGCCGCGCCCTCGAGAGTGGTGATGTCGACGCCGTCGAATTTGATGGCCCCGGCCTTGGGCCGCAGGATGCCGCCGAGGCAGGACAACAGCGTCGTCTTCCCGCAGCCGCTGGGCCCCAGCAGGATCACCAGCGACCCGGATGCCACGTCGAGATTCAAGCCGTTGATCGGCCGCAGGGCGTAGCCGCCGCGGTAGTACTCGACGACCAGGTTCTGAATGCTGAGGTCGGCCAAGAGTCAGGCTCCCCCGAACGCGAGCGCAGGGTCGATGGCGACCACCCGCCGCAGTCCGGCCAGGCTGGCCAGCAGCCCGATCGCGATCGCGACCACCGGCAGCAACAGGTAAGCGAGCGCCGGGACCGCCACCACCATCGGGAACAGCGGCGCCAGCAGCTTCGACAGCACGACGCCGACTGCCGCCGCGAGCAGCGACACGATGAGCGCCTGCAGCGCCAACCCGGCGAGTATCGACCGGGTGGGGGTGCCGATCGCCTTGAACACCGCGAAATCGCGCACCCGTTCGAGGGCGGACAGGTACACCACCGATCCCACGATGAGCACCGCCACGATCCAGAGCAGGACCGCCACGATCGTGATCGAGTTCACCGCCACCTTCAGCGGGCGGATCAGGTCGTTGACGGCGCCGTCACGGTCGTAGGTCCGGTACCCCTCCGGCAGTGCGCGGGGGGTGCCGTTGATGCCGATCGAGGTGACCATCGGCAGTCCGTTGTAAGCGACCTGCTGTAGCCCCTCGGTGGTCAGGAAGATGTTCGCGATTTTGGCCAGTGCCGTCGAATTGGGCACGATGCCGACGATCTTCAAGACGTGGGCGCCGACCTGCAGGGTGTCGCCTAGATGCCGGCCCAGGGTGCTCGACGCGGCAACCTCATCCGGCTTCGACGGCGCCCGTCCCTGAGCAACCTGCGGCATGCCGGGCCCGTGTTCGGGCGCTCCGAAGGCGGTGACGTTCCGCGTCGACGAGCCCTCCCGCATGATCGTTCCGACGCAGCCCAACGGGGCCGCGGCCGAAACGCCGGGATCGGACCGCACCCGGGCCAGGTCGACGTCGGGAAAGGGGGTCGAACCGAGAAACGGTCCGGCCGATCCTTCCCTGACCACGAAGGCGTCGACTCCCAGCGAGTCGACGGTGTGACGCGCCTCGACCCGGAAACCATTCGCGAGTCCGGTCAATACGAGCGTCATGCCGAAGATCAGTCCGGTGCTGGCGATGGCGATAACCAGGCGACGCTTCCGCCATTGCATATCGCGCAGGGCAGCAAAGAGCATTCGTAGACGCTACCAACGCCCACAAACCGCACCAGCGAAAGGACCGCCAAGGGTTCACCCTGGCCGGAAGGCGGCGGCTGCGAACTGATGGCAGAATGTTTACCTGCCGGAATGGCGCCCGTCGGGGTTTTTTCGCGCGTGGCCTAGGATTGGTTTCTGTTGGCTGCCGCAGCGCTGCACCGGCAGCGCAAGATCCAGGCGGTTTTCGGCGGGTTGAATCAACAGCCCCGGACTTGGCGTGGTTGTCTGAAAACTTATTGTTGTCCCCGCAAGGACGGATTTGAGATAGAGCTATGGTCGATCAACCCGGCGATCCAATCAACCGAACGACCTTCGGTGTCGAGCAACGCGAGACAGACGGTGCTGTCGTGCTGGCCGTCTCGGGCGAAGTGGACATGCTCAGCGCGCCCCAGTTGGCCGAGGCGATGCGTGCCGCACTGAGCACCAAACCGGCGGCGCTCATCGTGGACCTCACCAAGGTGGAGTTCCTGGCGTCCGCGGGGATGAGCGTGCTGGTGAACGGTCAGGCCGAACTCGAGCCGCCCACCCGAATGGCGGTGGTCGCCGACGGCCCGGCAACCAGCCGGCCGCTGAAGCTGATGGGAATCGACAGCGTGCTTCCCCTGCACCGCACGCTGGACAGCGCACTCAACTGGATCACGGGTGCCTGACCAGGTGCGAATGGAGGCTGGCCGGACGCGTTGATCGGCGCGTCGCTGTGACGACACCGGACGATGACCGGTGTCGATTCGTACGGGCACAGGTCGCCGCCGACGCGTCCAGCGCGGCCCGGTTGCGGACCGAATTCCGCAATTGGCTGGATCGGCACTTCACGCTCGGCGCCGAGCGGTTCAGCGATCTGGTGCTGGCGGTCAGCGAAGCGCTGGCCAACGCCGCCGAATTCGCCTACTCCGAGGTGGGCGTCGACGGGACCATGGACGCATCGACGGCACACCGCACGGCACCCGGGTAAGCCTGACCTGGAATCACCTGACTGTGTCGTGACCTGCGGGTCTGAGCGCGTCATTGACTACGCGGAGCCGGGCGCTTACCGTCAACACATACGCTACCGCCCGTAGCGTAATAACCATTCAGCCCTGATCCGCTGCTCTGCTGCCCTGGAGGCATTCATGTTCGACCTGAAAATCGTCGGTGGCACCGTGGTCGACGGCACCGGCGCGCAACGCTTCCGCGCCGACCTCGGCATCAAGGACGGCAAGATCGTGGAAGTCCTGCGCCGGGGCGCGGACTCTGCGGAGTTGGCCGGTGCAGCGGCCGAGACCATCGACGCGACCGGCCGGGTGGTGGCCCCCGGTTTCGTCGACATCCATACCCACTACGACGGTCAGGTCAGCTGGGACAGCCTGCTGGAGCCGTCCAGCGGTCACGGGGTCACCACGGTGGTCACCGGCAACTGCGGCGTCGGCTTCGCCCCGGTCCGGCCCGGCACCGAGGACTGGCTGATCAAGCTGATGGAGGGTGTCGAGGACATCCCGGGCACCGCCCTGACCGAAGGCATCACCTGGGGCTGGGAGACCTACCCCGAGTACCTCGACACGATCGGCAAGCAGCAGTTCGCCATCGACGTGGGCAGCCAGGTGGCCCACGGCGCAATCCGGGCCTACGCCATGGGCGAGCGGGGCGCTCGCAACGAACCCGCCACGCCCGACGACATCGAGGCGATGAGCCGGCTGGTCCGCGAAGCTGTCGAAGCGGGGGCGCTCGGCTTCTCCACGTCGCGGACCATCGCCCACACCGCGATGGACGGTGAGCCGGTGCCCGGAACCTTCGCCGCCGAGGAGGAGCTGTTCGGGCTGGGTCGCGCCATGGCGGCCGGCGGCCAGGCGGTGTTCGAGCTGGCGCCGCAGGGCGCGGCGGGTGAGGACATCGTCGGGCCGAAGAAGGAGCTGGAGTGGATGCGGCGGCTCAGCCGCGAAATCGACCGGCCGGTGTCGTTCGCGTTGATCCAGGTCGATGCCGACCCGAACCTGTGGCGCGAGCAGCTGGACGTGTCGGCGGCCGCGCATGCCGAGGGCAGCCGGCTGTACCCGCAGATCGCGGCGCGCCCGTTCGGCATGATGATCGGCTTCCAGGGCCACCACGGCTTCACGCACCGGCCCACCTACCGTCGTCTGAAGGCCGAGTGCAGCCGGGAGGAGCTGGCCCAGCGGCTGGCCGAACCCGCGGTGAAGGCCGCGATCCTGGCCGAGGACGACCTGCCCATCGACTCGACGGTGTTGTTCGACGGCATGTTCGCGATGGTGCAGTACTCGTTGGGGCGGCTCTACGCGCTGGGCAACCCGCCGGACTACGAGCCCACTCCCGATCGCACCGTCGCTGCGATCGCCGCCGCCCGCGGCGAGGACCCGATGTCGACGTTGTATGACCTGATGCTGGAGTCCGACGCGACGGCGATGCTGATGCTGCCGCTGTTCAACTATGCCGACGGAAACCACGACGCAATCCGCGAGATGATGCTGCACCCGGCCGGGGTGCTCGGCCTGTCCGATGGCGGCGCCCACTGCGGCATGATCTGCGACGCCTCCTACCCCACCTTCCTGTTGACGCACTGGGCGCGCGACCGGAGCCGGGGCGAGAAGCTGTCGCTGGAGTACGTGATCCGCAAGCAGTCCCGCGACACCGCGCACCTGTTCGGCCTCACCGACCGCGGCACCATCGAGGTCGGCAAGAAGGCCGACCTGAACGTGATCGACATGAACGCGCTGAGGCTGCACCCCGCGGCGATGGCCTGGGACCTGCCCGCCGGCGGACGCCGGATCCTGCAGGGGGCCAGCGGTTACGAGGCGACGATCGTCAGCGGCACCGTCACCAGGCGCAAGGACGTCGACACCGGAGCGCGTCCGGGCCGGTTGGTGCGCGGAGCGCGCTAGCGCCATGACGCTCGCCGGAAACCCGTCCCGCGCCCACGTCCACAAGGACGCGATCGGCACCCCACCCGCATCACCGACCCTGGTGCCCGCCGAGCGGTACTACTCCCCGGCATTCGCTGCCCTCGAGTTCGAGCGGATGTGGCCCAAGGTGTGGCAGGTGGCCTGCATGGTCGACCACGTCGCGCACGCCGGCGATTACTTCGAATACCGTTGCGGCCCAATCGGA
Source organism: Mycobacterium kiyosense (assembly GCA_021654635.1). Taxonomy (NCBI): domain Bacteria; kingdom Bacillati; phylum Actinomycetota; class Actinomycetes; order Mycobacteriales; family Mycobacteriaceae; genus Mycobacterium; species Mycobacterium kiyosense. The sequence continues at coordinate 242,459 of AP025179.1, read as the reverse complement.
GTCCTGATAGTCCGTGGCGACGACGGGGAGCTGCGCGCCTTCCAGAACGCCTGCCGCCATCGCGGCAACTCGCTGTGCGCGGGCTCGGGTTCGGGGCTGCGCGAACTCAAGTGCGGCTATCACGGCTGGACCTGGGACCTGGCCGGCACACTCAAGCGGGTGCCCAACCGCAAGGGCTTCGGCTCGCTGCACCTGTCCGAATTCCCGTTGCTGCCGACGCAGGTGGATACCTTTGCCGGGATGGTCTTCGTCAACCTCGACCTCGACGCGATGCCGTTGCGCGACTACCTGGACGCGATTCCCGACGACATCGCATGGTGCCACATCGAGGACTTCCGCTGCTATGCGACGTTGACCGTGGACGTCGCAGCGAACTGGAAGACCATCGCCGACGGCTACAGCGAGACCTACCACATTCAGACGCTGCATCCCGAGTTGTTGCGCTGTGTCGACGATATTCATGCGCCCCAACAGATTTGGGTGCACACCGGCAAATCCGACCAACCCTACGGCGTGCCGAGTCCGCGCTTCGAAGGCACGTTGAGCGACGAGGAGGTCTGGGACGCTTACGTTTACACCCAGGGCATGCTGATGGGCGCGGCCGAGGGCACGCCGCTTCCCCCGGACCGTCGGCCGGGTCAGACGGTGCCTGACCTGATCGCCGAACGCACCCGGCAGTTCGCGGCGGGCCGCGGGGTCGACCTGGACTGGGCCGACACCGACCGGGTCACCCGGCTGCACCAGTACAACGTCTTCCCGAACATGACGTTCCTGGTCAACGCCGACCACCTGACGATCATGACCTCACGACCCGGACCGGACCCCGATCACGGTGAGTTGACCATGTTCCTGATGACCCGGATGGCGCCTGGCGCCGGGTACAACAAGCCGACCGACATGCGGATGTCGGCCGACGAAGCCGAACCCGGCATCGTGCTGACCCAGGACATCAAGGTGCTGCCGGGCCTACAGCGTGGTCTGCACCAGCCCGGCTTGACCCACTTGGTGCTGTCGAACGAGGAGCGCCGGGTGATCAACATGCACCGCAACCTGGAACGCTACCTCGACCTGCCCGAGTCGCAGCGGATGACCGGCGGATAGCGTCCCATCAGTCCACGGGCGTGGGGCCGCTGGGTTGACACTGCGCTGGCGGCGGTCCGCACTCGCACTTCCGTGCCCTGCCCGCAGAGTCGACGCGTCCGGCGCCGGCGATTAGTCCCACTTCCTGCCGAAATGAGGTGCTTTTGTGTCTGTTCGCGGACAGTATGTACCCGTGAGTGAAACGGTCCGGTTCGCCGGCCTCAGTGACGTCGGCCGGTTGCGCGCCAACAACCAGGATCACTGGGGCGCCGACCCCGAGCTGGGGTTGTTCATGGTTGCCGACGGGGTCGCCTGCAGCACCGACGGTGCGCTGGCCGCGCGCCTGGTGGTCGAGCTGCTGCCGACGTACGTCGCCCGCCACCTCAAGCCAGCCGACGACGGAGCCGAACCGGAGGCACTGGGCCGCGCGCTCGTCGAATACTGCGACGACTTTCGCGCCTTCGCCGCCACCGATCCGCGCGCCGCCGGATCCAACACCACGGTGGTGGCCGTGGTCGTGACCGGCTCCCGCGCGTTGGTCGCCCACCTCGGTGACAGCCGCGCCTACCTGTTCCGCGACCAGCGGGTACAGCAGTTGACGCGCGACCACAGCGTGATCCAGGACCTCATCGACGCGGGTGAGGTGTCGGCCGAAGAGGCCGAACGCCACCCGGCCCGTGCCATCGTGACCCGGCACGTGGCGATGTATCCGCGGCCACTACCCGACGCCACCGCGGTGGAGCTGTCGCCCGGCGACCGGATCCTGCTGTCTACCGACGGCTTGCACGGTGTTCTCGACGACGATTCCCTGGCGCAGCTACTGGACACTCATCCCGACCCTGCCGAAGCGTGCGCGGCGCTGATCGAAGCCGCCAATGCGGCCGGCGGGCCCGACAACGTCACCGCGGTGGTGGTCGACGTGTGCGAGACCGCGGGCCGCTAAAGTCGTTACCCGCAAACACGATTGGGGCACAGCTATGGCCGGCTATTCGCCATCTGCCGAGTCCACCGATGTGGTGGTGGTCGGCTTCGGCGCCGCGGGCACCTGCGCGGCGATCGCGGCCAGGGAGGCCGGCGCCGAAGTGGTCGCACTGGATCGCGCCAACGGCGGTGGCTCGACTGCGATTTCGGGCGGCATCATCTATGCCGGGGCAGGCACCTGGGTGCAGCAGCAGGCCGGCGTCAGCGACAGCTACGAGCAGATGCACGACTACCTGCGCCTGGAAGTCGGCGACGCCGTCAGCCCGCAGACGCTGGAGTCGTTCGTAACCGGCAGCCCCGACATGATCCGCTGGCTCAGCGACCGAGGCGTACCGTTCGACTCCACGCTGTGCCCGTACAAGACGTCGTATCCGAATAACCACTATTACCTGTATCACTCGGGCAGCGAGAACGCCGGGGCCTTTCGCAGCAAGACCCCACCCGTCCAGCGCGGGCACCGGGTGAAGGGCAACGGCACCTCCGGCAAACTGATGTATGCACCGCTGGCGAAAACCGCACTTGCCCTTGGTGTCCGGTTCCACCCGCACACCAAGGTCACCGAGCTGCTGCGCGATCCGTCCGGCAGGGTGGTGGGGGTGGCCGCCACGACGATGCGCGACGCGCCCCCGCGTATCCAGAAGTTGTATGCACAACTGGCGGCGGTGTCGACCAAGCCCGGTATCTACTATCCACCGCTGCGCAACATGACCGAGCGGCGACTCCGGGAGCTGGAGCACCGCTACGCGCGGCCGCTGCGCATCGAGGCGCGCCGAGGTGTGATCCTTTGCGCCGGAGGATATATGGGCAATACCGAGTGGATCCAGCAGTTCGCGCCACAGTACACCGGCGGCCTGCAGCTGGGCACCAGTGGCGACGACGGCAGCGGCATCGCCCTGGCACAGAGCGTCGGTGCCGTCACCGAGCGGATGGACAACGTCTCCGCGTGGCGATTCATCACGCCCCCAAGCGCTTTCATCAGCGCGGTCATCGTCGACGAGCGTGGGCGGCGCATCATCGACGAAAGCCGTTACGGCGCGGCCGTCGGCCACGCCATGGTGCGACACCACGGCGGGAAGGGCTGGATCCTGGTGGACGCCGCCCTGCTGAAAGAAGCACGGCGGCAAATGATCAAGCAGCCCTTGTGGTTTCAGCGGGCCCAGTCCGCGGCGATGATGCTGCTCGACTCGACCAGGGGCGCGTCACTGCGGGAAGTCGCCGAGCGCGCCGGTGTGGACCCCGACGGCCTGGTGGCCACCGTCGAAGCGCACAACCACGCCATCGACACCGGGGCCGCGGACCCGGCCGGGAAACCCGCAGACTTCGTGCGCCGCGTCAGCAAACCGCCCTACACCCTGCTGAACATCTCGATCCGGCCCAACCTGCTCAACCCCACCCCGATGCTGACCTTGGGGGGAATCCGCGTCGATGAAGGCACCGGAGCGGTGCTCGACGAGTCAGGTGCGGCGATCCCCGGCCTGTTCAGCGCGGGGCGTACCGCGACCGGGATCTGTTCGAACTCCTACGTCAGCGGGCTGTCGCTGGCCGACTGCGTGTTCGCCGGCCGCCGCGCCGGCACGCATGCGGCGGCTCAGCGACTGGCCGAGCGCTGAATCACCAGACCCACGGCGGCGGCCACCAGGTCGGGTTGTTGGACCTGGATGAAGTGGTCGCTGCCGGTCGCCACGATATGTGGGGTCTGCGGCCGGAGCTCGACCAGGCGTGCGGCGGCATCACGCCAGGCCCGTTCGAGCTTCTCGCTCTTGTCCGGTGCGACGTCCGATGGGATCCGGAACGGCTCGGTCCGGGTCAGTACGGCTGTCGCGACGGCCGGAAACGGCGCCGCCGCTGCGACCTGCGCGAGGCTGGCATCGATGTCAACGGTCTCGAACGACTTGGTATCGGTGAGTTCGGCCGGTGGTTGGTCCAGGTCCTGGCGATAGGCCGGCCAGTCGGGCCCCATCAAGCTCGGTATCTCTACGCCGAACGCGTCGACGAAGACCACCGCCCGCACCTGTTCCGGGTGGGTCTGCGCGTACAGCCGGACGAACAGGCCGCCCAGCGAGTGGCCGACCAGAATGTAGGGGCCGGGCACGTGCGCCGCGTCGAGCAGCGTATGCAAGTCGCTGACCACGTCGTTCGCGGTGCGCGGCATCGGTACCGGTGAACTGCGGTCGGTGATGGCGAGCGGGCTGGTGTTGCGTAACGTGCCGGGCCGGTCATAGGCGCAGACCCGATGTTCGCGGGCCAGCGCGGTCAGCACGGCGGGCCCGGTCGCCGGGGCGGCGGCGTCGGACTGACTCCACGGATCCGAGGAGTTGTGGTAGCCAGATTCCAGGATGACGGTCGGCGTGCCCTGCCCACGGCACTCCAGGAAGAGGTGCCGTCCGTTGCCGATCTCGACCGGGCCGATGAAGTCGCCCGGCGCGGCCGGGGCGGTCGTTGGGGTGGTGGGCCTCGCGCCGCACCCCGCCACCAACAGCGCCACGATCAACAGCACACGCCCGATGACAACCCGTTGGTTCGGTGACCGCATCGGCCCATTCTCTCTGGTGCGCCCGGCGCGACGGGACAGCGCCGGCAGCCCAGCGCCGACGGCGGTGAGCCATTCGCTCGGCCGCCGCATATCCGGCTGGTCGCCGGAAGTGAGGTTGGACACACGCCGCGCGCCGAATGGCCTGGTCAGCGCGACCAGCTGGTAGTCGAGTCAACTACCGCACGGGCAGCTTGGCATACAGCGTTTGAATACTGCGTCTGACTCGGACCCCGATCGACGCCGTACGTTAGGGTCGCTGGTGTGGCTGGCGATGAACTGAGCCCCGCACATTTTGACCGACACTGACGCCGGGAGAACACGCATGAGCGCCGAGCAGCCGACCATCATCTACACGCTGACCGACGAGGCGCCGCTGCTGGCGACCTACGCCTTCCTGCCGATCGTGCGTGCCTTCGCCGAGCCGGCCGGCATCAAGATCAAGACCAGCGACATCTCCGTCGCGGCCCGCATCCTGGCCCAGTTCCCCGACTACCTAGACGAAGACCAGCGCGTCCCGGACAACCTGGCCGAACTGGGCAAGCTGACCCAGGAACCCGACACCAACATCATCAAGCTGCCCAACATCAGCGCCTCGGTCCCGCAGTTGCTCGCGGCGATCAAGGAGCTGCAGGGCAAGGGTTACAAGATTCCGGACTTCCCCGGCAACCCCAAGACCGACGAGGAAAAGGAAATCCGGCAGCGCTACGCCAATTGCCTGGGCAGCGCGGTCAACCCGGTTCTGCGGGAAGGTAATTCGGACCGACGCGCGCCCAAGGCGGTCAAAGAGTACGCGCGCAAGCACCCGCACAGCATGGGCGAGTGGTCGATGGCGTCGCGCACCCATGTCGCCACCATGAAGCACGGCGACTTCTATCACGGCGAGAAGTCGATGACGCTGGACAAGGATCGCGACGTCCGGATGGAACTGGTCACCAAGAGCGGCCAGACGATCGTGCTCAAGCCGAAGGTGTCGCTGCGGGACGGCGACATCATCGACAGCATGTTCATGAGCAAGAAGGCGCTGTGCGACTTCTACGAAGAGCAGATCGAGGACGCGCACAAGACCGGCGTGATGTTCTCACTGCACGTCAAGGCGACCATGATGAAGGTCAGCCACCCCATCGTGTTCGGACACGCGGTGAAGGTCTTCTACAAGGACGCCTTCGCAAAGCACCAGGCACTGTTCGACGAACTGGGCGTTAACGTGAACAACGGCCTGGTGGACCTCTACAACAAGATCGAGTCGCTGCCCGCCTCGCAGCACGACGAGATCATCCGGGACCTGCACGCCTGCCACGAACATCGTCCGGAGTTGGCCATGGTCGATTCGGCAAAGGGCATCTCGAACTTCCACTCACCCAGCGATGTGATCGTCGACGCGTCGATGCCCGCCATGATCCGGCTCGGCGGCAAGATGTACGGCGCGGACGGACGGACCAAGGACACCAAGGCCGTCAACCCGGAATCCACCTTCTCCCGGATCTACCAGGAGATGATCAACTTCTGTAAAACCCACGGCCAGTTCGACCCGACCACCATGGGCACCGTGCCCAACGTGGGCTTGATGGCGCAGCAGGCCGAGGAGTACGGCAGCCACGACAAGACGTTCGAGATCCCGGAAGCCGGGGTGGCGAACATCGTCGACATCGACAGCGGTGAGGTGCTGCTGAGCCAGGACGTCGAGGAGGGTGACATCTGGCGGATGCCCATCGTCACCGACGCGGCGATCCAGGACTGGGTGAAGCTGGCCGTCACCCGCGCCCGCAACTCCGGTATGACAGCGGTCTTTTGGCTGGACACCGAGCGGCCGCACGAGGCCGAGTTGCGCAAGAAGGTCAAGAAGTACCTCAAGGACCACGACACCGAGGGTCTTGAGATCCAGATCCTGCCCCAGGTGTGGGCGATGCGGTACACGATGGAACGGGTGGTCCGCGGTCAGGACACCATCGCGGTCACCGGCAACATCCTTCGTGACTACCTCACGGACCTGTTCCCCATCCTGGAACTGGGCACCAGCGCGAAGATGCTGTCGATCGTTCCGCTGATGGCCGGCGGCGGCATGTACGAGACGGGTGCCGGTGGTTCGGCGCCCAAACATGTCCACCAACTGGTCGAGGAGAACCACCTGCGCTGGGATTCGCTCGGCGAATTCCTGGCGCTGGGAGCCTGTTTCGAGGACGTGGGCATCAAGACCAAGAACGAGCGGGCCAAGATCCTGGGCAAGACGCTCGATGCGGCGATCGGCAAGCTGCTGGATGAGAACAAGAGCCCGTCGCGCAAGACCGGCGAACTGGACAACCGGGGCAGCCAGTTCTACCTGGCCATGTACTGGGCGCAGGAACTGGCCGCGCAGGACGACGACCCGGAACTCAAGAAACACTTCGGACCCCTCGCCGAAGCGCTGGCCGAGAACGAGGAGAAGATCGTCGCCGAACTCAACGCAGCCCAGGGCGACGAGGTCGACATCGGCGGCTACTACTACCCGGACGCGGAAAAGACCGCAGCGGTGATGCGGCCCAGCGAGACGCTCAACAAGACGCTGGCCGCTGATTTCGGGTCCTAACCCGAGCAGCGGGGTTTGCGCTCGCGGGTAGCAGCGTCACTCAGTCGGGTATCCCGGCCCCGGCCAGTGCAGGCACGGTGTCCTCCCGGTGCAGCAACGACTGCGCCCCGACCTTGAACTGCGCGAGCCGGTCCACGATGGTCTGCGCTTCCGGGGTGTGGCCCCAGATGCTGATGCCTTGATGTGTGGTTGGCTCCCAACTGGATTCGTCGACGACGATCGGATTCCAGCCGACCTCCCATTCGAATCCCGACGGGGTCAGCGCGTAGAAGGACAGTTCTTTGTCGTTGGTGTGCTGGCCGACGCCCAGCGCCATACCGAAGCCGAGTTCCTTGACCCGCTGGTAGGAGCCGAGCATGTCGTCGAGCTCGGCGACCTGGATGTTGCAGTGCTGGACTCGGGTGCGGATCGGGTTGAGCGGCAACCGGTTCACCGCCGCGATGGCCACCGAGTGATGACGTTCGTTGACCCGAAGGAACCGGATCTTGAACTTCAACCCGCTGATGGTCTCGTCGATGAAGTCGGTGAGTCGGGCGTCGAACACCGTGTCGTAGTAGCCTCGGACCAGGTGCGGCTTCTTGCTGGTCAGCGCGACGTGGCCCAATCCTGAAGCGCCGGTGACGAATTGCGCACGCAGTTGCGGCGGGGTCCGCCCTGCGGTGGCGCGGGTGAAGATCTCCTGGGTCAGTCCGTTGGGCCCGGGAAACCGGGCCAGCCGCTCGGCCCCCCGCACTGCCGCCTCGTCCGCGCTGCCGTCGGTGACGGGCACCCCGTGCCCACTCACGCGCGAGCGGATCTCGTCGAAGGTGGCGTGGTCGTCGAGTTCCCAGCCGAGGACGACGACGTCCTCGGCTGGTCCGCGTTGCAGCAGGAAGCGGCATTGGTGCTCGTCGAGCCGGAAAAGTATTGCTTCGGAAGATACTTCGTCAAGGTGCATGCCGATGGCGTCACGGCCGAACCGTCGCCAGTCGGCGAACTTCTCGGTTTCCACTACGAGGTAGCCCAGACGTACCCAGCCGAATACGCTAGGCATGGGCGAGCCTCGAATCCGGTTGCAGGAAATCGGAAACCAGCTCGTTGAACAGCTCCGCGCGTTCCCATTGCATCCAGTGACCGGTGTGCGAGGTCATCACCAGTTCGGCATTTGGCATGGCGTTGAGCAGCATTGGACCTCCCGCGGGTTTGTTGACCTTGTCGTCGCGGCCCCACAGCACCAGCGTGGGTGTCTGCAAGTTCTTCAACCGGGAGTCGCGGGTCAGATCCATCCGCCACAGCGTGCGTAGCGCGAACGGCCCGGACGGGCGGCGCAGCGGCGGGTTGGCCACCACCTCCGGGTCGATCGACGCCTGATACCGCAGGTCGATCAACTCCTCGGGCACCGAATCACCCTGGTAGACAAGGTAGGTGCGGATGAAGGTGGCGAGCTTCTCGCGGCTGGGGCCCTCGCCGCCGTAGTACGACATCAGGCTGTTCAATCCCGCGGTGGGCAGACCCCGGGGTGGTTCCGATACCGCCGGGACCCATCAGCACCAGCTTGTCGACCCGCTCCGGGGTGTCCAGCGTGAGCCGCAGCGCGGCCGCGCCCCCCGTAGGAGTTGCCGATCAGATGCGCTGTGGGGAGTCGGAGTTCATCGAGCAGGCCCCGGATCATGTCGGCGAGGTAGCCGAACGGATCGCCTTGGTCCAGCGTCTTGGTGGATCGGCCGTAGCCGGGCATGTCGGGCACGATCACCCGGAACCGCTGGGCGAGCGCGTCGATATTGCGGGAATAGTTCGAGACGCCGGAGGCACCGGGGCCGCCACCGTGTAGCGCGACGACGACTGGGCCGCTACCGGATTCGGCGAAGAAGATCGGCTTGCCGCTGACGGTGACGGTCTGTTCGGAGAGCTGGTTGGTGCTCACGCGGGAACCTCCCTGCGGATCGGCGCCGCCGTAGCGACGGCGGCTGGTGGGGCACAGTTCAGGCGCGGGGGCGGCGACGCCAACGCCGTGCCGGAACCTGCTGCGGTGTAGACGAATCCGTCCGGACGCAGGATTGCCGCGCTGGCCCGGTGCCGATGAAACCAGGCCGTCAGGGTGGTGTCGCGGACCGGGATCGCGGTCACACCGCGTTGCAACCAGGCCTGCGCGCCCGTCGGCACTGCCCCGACGTGCAGCAGCGTCCAGCGGCGCTGCAACACGTCGTCGAGGCGACACTTCATGCCGGCGTCGTCGATGACCCACGGCTGGATGATCTGGCGGCCCTCCGCCCGGTGCCCGGCGCCGGCGAAGAACCCGTCCGCATAGTGTGCTTCGGGGATCCAGTAGAGCTTCTGGCCCTGCCGGCTGATCGCCGCCGACTTGGTGAGGATGCGCAGTAGGTGGTTGCGGATCGTGGCCAGCACCGGGTTGCGCTCGGTGATGATCCGGCCAATCAGCACCGCGCGGCGGGTCACCTCGGTAACGTGCGGTTTGCGTTCTGTCTCATAGGAATCGAGCAGGGAATCGGACGCCTGGCCCCGGAGTACCGCCGCGAGTTTCCAGCACAAATTCGCCACGTCCCGCACTCCCGCGGCCATGCCTTGGCCGATCCACGGCGGCATCGCATGCGCGGCGTCTCCGGCGAGGAAAATCCGTCCCACCCGCCAGCGGTCGGCGACCCGAACATGGTGCCGGTAGATCACCGCGCGCAGGATCTTGACGTGCTCTTCGGTGATGCCCTGCTCGTTGAGCACCCGCCAGACGGCCTCGTCGCTGGTGAGCTGCTTGTCGTCTGCACCGCCTCGGGCGGGGTACTCCCATCGGTGGTGGCCCAGCGGGGTGGGGCAGTCCACGGTCGGCCGGGCCGGATTGCAGTGAAACCGCAAGCGGTCGTGGGCATCCCACTTCTTGATGACTTCGGTGTCGATAACCACCCACCGCTCGCTGTAAGTCTTTCCGGAGTATCCGACGCCGAGCTGCCCGCGGGTGGGTGAGGAACCACCGTCGGCGGCGATCACATACGTGGCGCGGATCCGCTTGAAGGCATCCCGGCGCAGGTCGGCGAGCATCAACTCGACGTGATCGTCCTTGTTCGCCACCCGCAGACACTCGTGCTCGAGCAGCACCTGCACACCGGCGAACCGTGCCACGCCCGTACGCAGCACCTCGTCGACGGCCGGCTGGTAGATGAACTGCTGGGGCGGATGCCCACATCCGCGACCGGTGATGGTGGTTTCGTAGAACGGCGCGCCCGTCGCATCGACGAAGGCCAACGGCCGGTTGCCGAGCATGTCCTGTTGCAAGCGGTCGGCGAGTCCCACCGATTGCCAGACGCGCATCACTTCTTCGTCGGTCGAGATGGCGCGGGCCCGGTTGTAGATGTCTGGATCACGTTCGATCACAACGACTTTGAGTCCGAGCTGACCCAGCAGGTTGGCGGCGGTGGCGCCGACCGGCCCATACCCGACGATCGCCACGTCGCAATCCGTTCCCGTGGTGATCGGTGATCCGTCATCGCGCACTGCTGACCCCCTCCGCCGGTGTCATCGAGGACACTTGTTCCGTAGTGATCCCTACGGTAATGTAACGATCATTACGGAGTCAATAGGCGAATGCGGAGCAGCCATGAATGACCTCACCTGGCCGGTTGCGATCATCGGATCGGGCAACATCGGAACCGACCTGCTGCTCAAGATCCAGCAAGGCGCCGGGCCCCTGAGGGTTGCCGCCCTGGCTGGCATCGACCCCTATTCCGACGGGCTGGCCCACGCCCGAAGTCTCGGTGTGCCGGTCACTTCCGACGGCATCGACGGCCTGCTGGCCATGCCTCAGTTCGGCGATGTCCGATTGGTCTTTGACGCCACCTCCGCGGCTGGCCACCGCGTCAACTGGGCCGCGCTGCAACCGACCGGTGTACGCGTGCTCGACCTCACCCCGGCAGCCGTCGGTCCCTACTGCGTGCCGGTGGTCAACCTCGACGACCACCTGGACGTACTCAACCTGAACATGGTCACCTGCGGTGGTCAGGCGACAGTGCCGATCGTCGCCGGGATCGCGCGACACGGCATCGTGTCCTATGCCGAGGTCGTATCGTCCATCTCCTCGAGATCCGCCGGACCCGGCACCCGGGCCAGCCTGGACGAATTCATCGAAACCACCTCGGCGGCTTTGCAATCCATCGGCGGCGCGCAACGCGGCAAGTCCGTCATGATCCTCAACCCGGCCGAGCCGCCGGTCCCGATGCGCAACACGGTGTACTGCCTGGTCGACGGCGACACCGACAACGCGGCCATCGAAGCGTCGATCGTAGAAACGGTGGCACGCGTCAACGCCTACGTACCCGGATACCGGCTGGCCCAGGGCGTGCAGTTCGAGACGTTCACCGCCGATCACCCGCTATGCATTCCCGAGACCGGCAAGTTCGTCGGAACCCGGGTGACGGTTCTACTGCAAGTCACCGGAGCGGGCGACTATCTGCCCGGCTACGCCGGCAACCTGGACATCATGACCTCGGCAGCCAAAGCCACCGCCGAGCGCCTCGCCAGCTACGACACTCGAACAGTCGGAGCCACAATATGATTGGACAGCTCTACCTCAGCGACGTGACGCTGCGCGACGGCATGCACGCCGTCCGGCATCAATACAGCCTCGATCAGGCGGTGGCCATCGCCGCTGCCCTCGACGCGAGCGGTGTCGACTCCATCGAGGTCGCCCACGGCGACGGACTGGCGGGATCGAGCTGCGTCTACGGCTTCGGCGCGCACACCGACCTGGAATGGATCCAGGCAGTGGCGTCGGTGGTGCGGCGCGCGAGGGTCGCGACCCTGCTGCTGCCCGGCATCGGTAGCGTGCGCGATCTTCGGGACGCCCACCGCGCGGGTGCCAGCGTGGTGCGGATCGCCACGCACTGCACCGAGGCCGACATTTCGGCGCCACACATCGGCGCCGCCCGCGAACTGGGTATGGATACCGCGGGCTTCCTGATGATGAGCCACCAGACCACCCCGAGCGCACTGGCCGAACAAGCCAAGCTGATGGAGAGCTACGGTGCCGGCTGCGTCTACGTCGTCGACTCCGGCGGGGCCATGACCATGCGCGGCATCGCCGAGCGCGTCGACGCGCTGCGCCAAAAAATCGCCACCACAACCGAAATCGGCATCCATGCGCACCACAATCTATCGCTGGGGGTGGCCAATTCGATGGTCGCAGTTGAGCACGGCGCCACCCGCGTCGACGCCTCGTTGACCGGGATGGGGGCCGGCGCCGGCAATGCACCACTGGAAGTGTTCGTCGCCGCCGCGGACAAGATGGGCTGGGACCACCACTGTGATCTGCATGCCTTGCAGGACGCTGCCGACGACCTGGTCCGCCCGTTGCAGGAGCGGCCGGTGCGCGTCGACCGCGAGACACTCACCCTCGGGTACGCAGGGGTGTACTCCAGCTTCCTTCGGCACGCCGAAATCGCCGCTGCGCGTTACGACATCGATGCCCGTACTCTGCTCGAAGAAGCCGGGCGGCGCGGCATGATCGGCGGGCAGGAGGACATGCTGGTCGACATCGCCCTGGACCTGACCACACGATGAAGTCAGGATCGTGCACCGCGTGATGGGACCGGATCGTTAATCCGGCGGTTCGGCCTCGCCGTGCCACGTCGTGGGCAGCAGCGGCTCGGTGGGGCCGTTTCCGAAAGCGTCGTCGGCAAGCGAGGCCATTCCGGCTGCCGCGGCGCTTCGGGTGCTGGGCTGCGTGCCGGTGAATCCGAACGGAGTGCCCGCCCCCTGTCCGCTGGGTCGAATCCCGACTTCGGGCGGGTCGGAGTGCGTCGGCTCGTCGGACTCCATGAATTCGTAGACGTACCCGCGGTCCTTGACGTCCGCGCCGCGGCGACGACGGGCCTTGCGCCGCTGCGCCGCGCTCGATGACGCCGCCGCGGGCGTGACCGCCGCCAGCTGCGGAGCCGGTGCCAGCACGCCCGTGCGGTCGGTCAGGGTCGGCCCGACACCGTCGTCGGGATCGATGCCGGCGACGGCATACGGCACCGCTGGGGCGGGCGCTACGAGGGCGGCGATGGTGCCGGCACCGCCTGACGCTGGAGCCGTGCTGGTACCCGAGCCCGTTGCCGGCCCGGGGGCCGCCGCAGCACTCACCACGGCGGGATAGGTCTGTGTCGCGGCTTCTGCAGGCAAGGCGCCGATGTCGGCCTCAGCCGGGACTGGATCGGTGCCCAGTGCGGCCAACCCCGCCAACCCACTGAGACCGGCCAGGCCGACGGCGGCGGCCATCCACAACGGCGAGGACAGAATCATGCCGTACAGCGTCCACCAGAGCGGCCAGCCCCAGAAGTTGTAGCTGATCAGGAACAGCGTCGGACCCCAGGTGGTCAGCGCGACAACGGGATTGGCGGCGAAGTCGAGCAGGAACCCCTGAAGGAACAGGGCCGGGTTGCGCAGGAACTCGATCGTCTCCTGTCCCGCCGGGAAAGTCAGGAAGGTGGGTTCGAGCAAGTCGACGATGGTGTTCCAGATCTGTGCCAGCGGGTTGGTCGCGGCCGCTGGGTTGCTGAGCACCTGCGGTGCCGGAGTCCGGGCCGGTACCGACGCCAGCGCGGACTCGGTGACCGCCTGGTACGTGCTCATCACGGTCGCGGCCTGAATCCACATCCGCGCATAGTCGGCCTCGTTGAGCGCGATCGGAATGGTGTTGACGCCGAAGAAGTTGGTGGCCAAGAGAATTCCGTGCACTACGTGGTTGGCGGCCAGCTCGGCCAGAGTCGGCATCGCGGCCAACGCCATCGTGTACGCACCGGCGGCAACCTCATGCTGGAGGGCGGTCTCGGCGCTGTCGCGGCTCTGGGCGGTCAACCAGACCAGATACGGCACATGAGCGGCCAGATACCGTTCGGCGGTCGAACCCTGCCACACCGAGCCCGGCACGGAACCCAGTAGCGCACCCAAGTCGGCTGCGGCACCGGCGTATTCCTCAGCGAGCATCGTCCATGCGCTCGCCGCGGCGAGCAGCGCACCGGCCCCGGGCCCGCTGTACAGCAACGCCGAATGGACCTCCGGCGGCGAGGCCATCCAGACCGGCGCTGTCATCGCCTACCACCGCGGAAGTCGGCGAGTAATCTGCCCGCAACCGCCGACACGTAGAGCCACAGCATGACGCTGACCACCCAGGTCGGTAGATAGTTGAACGTGTCGGTAGCTGCGGACGCACTGGCGCCGAGGTAAGCGCAGACGGCCAGCACCGCGGTTGCAACCAACCCTGACAACACCGACCAACCGGGCCGGCCGGTTCGGGCGAAGTAGCGGGCGAACGCGAAGCAGGCGACCGTCACCGCGAGGAATCCGATCATCCCGCCGATGCCGTGGATCTTGGTGGACGTGTCGACCGTGTCGTAGCCCGGGTAGCCGGTCGTACTTCCCGGTGGGAACCCGAAAGCGGGCGTGGGCGCGTTGAATCCGACGACGACACCGGCACCCAGGCCGTAAACGGCGATTCCGGCGGCGGCGATGATGCCGGAGCGCTGCGGCCACACCGCTCGTCCGATACCTATACCGAACGCCACCAGCAAGACGCCGTAGACGATGAAGTCCAGCGTTTGCACCCAGCCCCAATCACCAAGCACCAGAAGGCTGTTCGCATGGTGCCTGACATCGAAGCCGGGGCGTAGCGCGGCCAACAGACACGAGGTGGCCGTCACCAGGATGCCGGCCGGCACGCCCGCGCCCAGCATTGCGGCCGTCGTCATGTGCCGGTGCCGCGGGTCGACGGTCAGCATGATCGGACGCCCTTCCGGATTGGTTAGCCAAACCTAACGGAACATTAACATGAATGATGTTCATGTTCGACGTATGCGACGATGAGCTGGTGGCGACCCACAACGACCTCCGCCGCCGCCAGCCGGTGCAGGAACGCAGCCGACAGCGGGTGGCGCGGATGCTGTCGGCCGCCTTGGAGTTGCTCGAGACCGGCGGTGAGGAGGCGGTGACCACCCGCGCGATCGCCGAGCGCGCCGGTATCCCGGTCGCCACCGTCTACCAGTTCTTCCCGAACCGGGACGCCATGCTGCAAGAGATCCTGGCCGACTTACTCGATCGCCGGGACGCCGAGGGCGCCCTGGTGCTGGCCACGCTGGCACCGCGCAGCCTGGGCGAGGTGATCCACGCGCTGTTCGAGTTCCACCGCGAGTATTTGGAGACCCATCCGCAGCTGGCCAGGCTGTTCTACCTTAGTCGGTCCAGCGGCCTGATCGCCGATCCGCAACAGCGCCGGGCTCAATTCGCGTCGGCGTTGCACGCGGCGTTGATCGAGTGGGGCCTGCTGCAACCCGGCACCGATCCGCTGGTCACGACGATCGCCGTCGAACTCGGGGACCACGTCCTGGAGTTGTCACATCGTGCCGGGCCGGGTCGCGACCGCGCTGTGCTCGCCGAAGGCGAACGGGCGCTGACGAATTACCTGCAGGACTACGCGCAGCGCTGACTTCGCCTGCGTCAGCGGCGCATCCGTGCAGTGACCTGAATTTCGACCAGAGCCCCCGGGGAGGCGAGTTCGGTGACGCCGACCGCTGTCCACGCCGAATACGGTGCGGATACGAACGTGTCCTTGACCGCGGCGAAAGCATGCAGGTGCGCCCGCAGACCGACGTGGTAGGTCGTCATCTCCGTCACGTCGGCAAGCGTCAGCCCCGCCTCGGCCAGCAGGCCGCGCAGATTCTCGAAGGCCAGGGTGAATTGCACTGTCGGATCGTCCGGAACGCTCAGATCGGGGTGGAAGCCGATCATCCCCGAGCAGCGCAGCAGCCCGCCGTCGATCACCGCGGGGGCGAAGTGGTACTCGTCGTAGATCGGCTGCATCCACGCCGGAATGACTTCTCTCATCGTCTGCTCCCACCCACCGCCATCGGCGCAGTAACACCATGGTTCGTCTGCCATCGGCGACGGGTAGCCACCTCGCGCCTCACCCGTTCGGCGACCCGCACCGCCGAATTCCTGTTGCTTCGAATACGATTCGCGTTCGAAGTTAGGCGTGGCGGCGTGCGACTGTCAATGCTCATCCGGCATCGACCTGGAAGGTACGGCCTTGCAACGCGATTGGGCGTCGTCGGGGCGGCCCGCCGGTCGAGGTAGGTCCACTGGGTCGGACACGGCAAAAGCGTTGACAGCGGCCGACCAGCCGCCCTAGCATCAGACTCGACTCCAGGTCGACTTGATTGTGTCGGCTTGCCGCAGGAGGCTCCAGTGAAGACCACCGCCGCAGTGCTTTTCGAGGCAGGCAAGCCCTTCGAGATCGTCGAACTCGACTTGGCGGGGCCACGCGACGGCGAGGTACTCATCAACTACACCGCGGCCGGACTGTGTCATTCGGACCTGCATCTGACCGACGGTGACCTGCCACCTCGTTTCCCCATCGTCGGTGGGCACGAAGGAGCCGGCATCATCGAGGACGTCGGCCCGGGCGTCACCAAGGTGAAGCCGGGCGATCATGTGGTGTGCAGCTTCATCCCCAGCTGCGGGACCTGCCGGTACTGTTCGACCGGCAGGCAGAGCCTCTGCGACCTGGGCGCCACCATCCTGCACGGCAGCATGCCGGACGGCAGCTTCCGATTCCGCAGTGGTGGAACGGAATTCGGCGCCATGTGCATGCTCGGGACATTCGCCAAGAAGGCCACGATCTCGCAGCACTCGGTGGTCAAAATCGATGACTGGCTGCCCTTGGAGACCGCCGTGCTGGTGGGCTGCGGGGTGCCGACCGGCTGGGGTAGCGCCACCTACGCCGGCAACGTTCGCCCCGGCGACATCACCGTCATCTACGGTATCGGCGGCATCGGCATCAACGCGGTGCAAGGTGCGGTGCACGCCGGGGCCAAGTACATCGTCGTCGTCGACCCGGTCGCCTTCAAACGCGAGACCGCACTGAAGTTCGGTGCCACCCATGCCTTCGACAGCGCGGCCGCCGCGGCCGAGAAGGTCGTCGAACTGTCCTGGGGGCAGGGCGCGGACCAGGCGATCGTCACGGTCGGAACGGTCGACGAAGACGTCGTCTCCGCGGCGTTCGACGTGGTGGGCAAGGGCGGCGCGGTGGTCGTCACCGGACTCGCCGATCCCGCCAAGGCGACCATTCACGTCTCCGGCGCCATGCTGACGCTCACCGAAAAGACAATCAAGGGAACGCTTTTCGGATCGGCCAATCCGCAGTACGACATCGTCCGGCTGCTGCGGCTCTACGATGCCGGGCAGCTCAAGCTCGACGAGCTCGTCACCACCAAGTACACCCTCGAGGATGTCAACCAGGGCTACCAGGATCTGCGTGACGGCAAGAACATCCGTGGGGTGATCATCCACTAGGGCCGAGGTACCAGGTGTGCATTGGCACCACTTGAGCGCACCAGGGTCCCCGTATCCGCATTATCGCGTCGGTGTAGGAAGGGATCACCCGGCTTTGCACCCCGGCGGCGCTGGACACCTTCTATCGATGGCAGAGGTTCTCATGTCACTGTTCGACATCTCCGATCGGGCCCAGAAGTATCAGTCGGATCTGCGCGAGTTCATGGACTCGCATGTGTACCCGGCCGAAGCCGTGTACGACGAGCAGATGCGGGATGCGGGCGACCCGCACTACCACCCGCCGATTTTGGAGAAATTGAAGGCCGAGGCGCGAAAGCGGGGGCTGTGGAACCTGTTTCACCCACATCCCGAGTGGGGGCCGGGACTGACGAACCTCGAGTACGCCCCGCTGGCCGAGATCATGGGGCGCAGCCACCTGGCTTCGGAGGCGTGCAATTGCAGCGCACCGGACACCGGCAACATGGAGGTGTTCACGCTGTTCGGCAGCGACGAGCACAAGGAGAAGTACCTCAAGCCGTTACTGGACGGCACGATCCGCTCGGCGTTCGCCATGACCGAGCCCGCCGTGGCGAGTTCGGACGCCACCAACGTCGAGATGTCGATGGTCCGAGACGGTGACGACTTTGTGCTGAACGGGCGAAAATGGTTCGCGTCCAACGGTATGCATCGCAATTGCAAGGTGCTTATCGTGATGGGCAAGACCGATCCGGACGCCGCACCGCACCGACAACAATCGATGCTGGTGGTGCCGATCGACGCACCCGGTGTCACGGTGCGGCGCAACCTGTCGGTCTTCGGGTACCAGGACCGCGAGGGGCACGCCGAAATCGACTTCGAAGACGTCCGCGTGCCCAGCAAGGACGTGCTCAAAGGCGAGGGCGAGGGCTTCGCGATAAGCCAGGCCCGGCTGGGTCCGGGACGCATACATCACTGCATGCGTGCAATCGGATTGGCCGAACGCGCACTGGAACTGATGTGCCGGCGGGCCCAGTCGCGAGTCACGTTCGGAAAGCCGATCGCCGACAACGCCAACATCCGCGACTGGATCGCCGAGGCGCGCATCGACATCGAAATGATCCGGCTACTCACCCTCAAAGCCGCGTACCTCATGGACACCGTCGGCAACAAGGAGGCCCGCACCGAGATCGCGGCGATCAAGGTGGCTGCCCCGAACATCGCGCTCAAGATCGTCGACCGTGCCATCCAGGTGCATGGCGGCGGTGGCGTCACCGACGACTTCCCGCTGGCGATGGCGTGGGCGCACCTGCGCACGTTGCGGCTCGCGGACGGCCCCGACGAGGTGCACAAACGGACCATCGCCAGCCAGGAGTTACGCAAGTACCGCACGCCGCATGCCTGAGCAGGTTCCCGGTGTCGACGCCGAGGCCCTGCGGCGGTGGCTGGACACCCTAGATCTCGATGTCACCGGCGGACTCTCTTTCCAACGGATCGGACTGGGCCAGTCCAATCTGACGTACCGGGTGAGTGACGACGCCAGTCAGTCGTGGGTGTTGCGGCGCCCGCCGCTGGGGCAGCTGTTGGCCTCGGCCCACGACGTGGTCCGGGAGGCACGCATCATCGCCGCACTGGCCGGGACGGACGTCCCGGTTCCCCGGATACTCGGTGTCACAACGGATTCGGAGTTCACCGACGTGCCACTGGTGCTGATGGAATTCGTCGACGGGCTGGTGATCGACACCCAGGAGATCGCCGAAGCGCTGACCCCCGAGCAGCGGCGGCGGACCGCGCTGTCGCTGCCGCACACCCTGGCCAAGATCCACGCCGTGGACCTCGCGGCGGTCGGTCTGCAGGATCTGGCCAGCCACAAGCCCTACGCCCTGCGTCAGCTCAAACGGTGGGCCGGTCAGTGGGAGCTCTCCAAGACCCGGGAGGTTCCCGAACTCGACGATCTCACCCGCCGGCTACGGGCCTGTGTTCCCCAGCAGCGTGAAATCAGCCTGGTGCACGGCGACTTTCACCTGCGCAATCTGATCACCTCCCGGGTGGCCGGGGAGGTGGTGGCGACGCTGGACTGGGAACTGTCCACCCTGGGCGACCCGCTGGCCGACATGGGCAGCCTGCTCACCTACTGGTTGGAGCCCGGCGAGACGACGAGCGCCGACTACGAGCCGACCACGCTGCCCGGTTTTCCGGACCGCGCCGAGATGACCCGCCGGTACCTGGACGAGACCGGCCGCGATCCGGCCGCTGTACAGTTCTGGCACGTCCTGGGGCTGTGGAAGCTGGCGATCATCGCCGAGGGTGTGATGCGTCGCGCCATGGACGAACCGCTGAACAAGGCCGCCGCTGGGACGCCCACTACCACGCGAATCGATGCCATCGTGCGGATGGCCTGCAAAATCGCGGACAGTGCAGGGATTTCCGATTCTTAGCGCGCGGTGTTGCCGCCAGCCACCCGCTGATCTTCGGCCGGGGGGTGCCCGTCGCACCACTGGTCGGCCGGCACCGAGCGTCGCACCTCAGCGACGTGCTCGCCGCAGCCTTCCCACGTCGTTTTGCCGCAGACACGGCACCGCACCGCATAACACATGAGGCCAACCATAATCCTTGCGGTGAAACCCGCACGCGGCTATCGCACCACCTCGCGATGTCCGGCGTCGAGGCGACGTGTCCAGCCGCGGGCGTCGAGGTGTTCCAGCAGCGGTATCGCCACCCGACGGGTGGTGCCCAACGCTTGGCGCGCCTGGCTGGTGGTGAACGGCTGCTCGAGGCGGGCCAGTTCGCGCATCGCCAGCGCGGGCGCCGTCGGCAACAGCACCACGCCATCTCGCAACCGTAATATCCGACCGGTTCGCTCGGCGACGGCCAGCGCACGGGCACCCAGGCCGAGCGCCCGCAATTCGTAGGCCTCGGGCGCCCGGAACGGCTCGGCCCGCAGCCGAGTCTCCAGCTCGCGCACCGCCGCCTCGGCGTTGCCGAGATCCGCCCCGGCGCCGGGCACCCGGATGTGGCCCGCCCGTTGTTCGAGTCCCGCGTCGCGTACCAGCGCGTCGAGCAGCGCCTCATCCGGCAGGCCGAGCGAAACACGAGCAGCGCCACGAGAAAGACCGTCCGCCAACGGATCCCGTGCATGCAACGCCTTGACGGCGACAGCCAGTCGCTGCTGCCAAGCCTGGTACGTGCCGGTGTCCACCCACCAGCCGTCCAGTACCGTCACCCCGTCCGGCACCGCATCGGTCCGCAGTCCCAGCCGGCTCAGATGGGCTACGGCCACCACACCACGGCGGGCCACCTCGGCGGCGAGATCCCCACTGTCGCTCATCAAGGCCAGCGCCTGCTGCCGGCGCGCGCTGTCACCGCGACGCCGCAGTGCCGGCGGATCGGCGTCGAGCACCAAAGCCCCGCCGAGTACCCGACGGGTACCGGGGTCGCGCAATACCAGCCGGTCGCCCAGGACCAGTGGCAGTCGCCGGTCGAGGGCGAGCCGGCCGTGGTCGTCGCCGAACGGGCGCAGCCGGCCCGGCACCGCCGCGGTGCCGACGTGGACCACGAGTTGCGTCGGGGCTTCGGTCCACGGGCAGCCGGTGGTGCGTCGCGCGTCCACGGCGCGGGTGATCGGCCAGGCATCCGAGGTGAGCAGCACGTCCCCGCGCCGAACCACGTCGCGGGGAACGCCGCGTAGGTTCACGGCGGCCCGGGACACCGGTTCCAGCACCGGGTACGGTTTCCCGCAGCTCTGCAATCCCCGCACGGCGACACTCGTTTTCCGTTGTATCCCAAGCATTTCCAGTCGCTCACCGCTGGTGAGCGTCCCGGCGGCGAGCGTTCCGGTGACAACGGTTCCGGCACCGGCGATGGTGAAGGCCCGGTCCACCCACAGTCGCACCCGCGCCGCGGCATCCGGTGGAGGGACTTCGCTGAGCACCCGGTCGAGCGCGACGCGCAGGTCCGCCAGGCCGGTACCGTCCACTGCCGACACCACGACGCCCGAAGCGTCGCGCAATCCTGTCTCGGCCAGCTCCTCGCGGGTCCGGGCCAGCACCCCGTCGGCGCGCTCGGGCGCCCGGTCGGCACGAGTGACCACGATCAGGCCGTAGCGGATGTCCAGGGCAGCGATGGCGTCGCGATGGTCGCTGGACTGCTGCTGCCAGCCCTCGTCGGCGGCAACGACGAAACACACCACCGGTGCCGGCCCGAGGCCAGCCAGCGTATTGGCCAGGAATCGCTGGTGGCCCGGCACGTCGACGAAAGCGACCTCCCGGCCGGACGGCAGGGTGGTCCAGGCGAAGCCGAGGTCGATGGTCAGCCCGCGACGCCGCTCCTCTTCCCAGCGGTCCGGTTCCATGCCGGTCAGGGCGCGGATCAGGGTGCTCTTGCCGTGATCCACATGGCCGGCGGTGGCAACCACGTGCGCGGTCAGGGGGCCGCACCCAGGGCTGCGCGGACGGCGGCCAACAGGCGATCGTCGTCGGACTCCGGTATGCAGCGCAGGTCGAGCAGGCACGCGCCGTCGTGCACCCGCGGCAATACCGCTGGGCGACCCGTGCGCAGCGCTGCGGCCGCCGACTCGGGCAGCCGGACCGCCCAGCCCGGCAGCGGCACACCCGGCGCGCCGCCGCCGCCGACCCGGCCGTCGTGCGGAACCACCGGGGCTGCGACCGCCGCGGCCAATCGTTCGGCGCGGGCGCGCAGGGCCGCGGGGTCGGCATGCAAAGCCTGGGTCACCGGCGAAGTGCCGGCTCTTACCGTCGCCTCGAGCGCGGCCAGGGTGAGTTTGTCGGCGCGGACGGCCCGGGCCAGTGGGTGACGGGCCAGGCGGGCCACCACGTCGGCCCGGCCCAGCAGGATGCCGGCCTGCGGGCCGCCCAGCAGCTTGTCGCCGCTGGCAGTGACGATGTCGGCGCCGTCGGTCAGTGCCGTGGCGGCGTCGGGCTCGTCGGGCAGCACCGGGTCCGGCGCCAACAGACCGCTGCCCAGGTCGCTGATCAACGGAACCTGGCGGGCGGTGGTCACGGTGCGGAGTTCAGCGAGGGACACTGCGGCGGTGAACCCCGCCACGCGAAAGTTGCTCTGGTGCACCTTGAGTACGCATCCGGTCTGCGGGCCGATCGCGTCGGCATAGTCCGGGAGGTGCGTGCGATTGGTGGTACCGACTTCGCGCAGCCGGGCCCCGGTCGAGGCGATCAGGTCGGGCAATCGGAAGCCGGCGCCGATCTCGATCAGCTCCCCGCGACTGACCACCACCTCTTTACCCGCAGCCAGGGCGGTGGTTGCCAGCACCAGCGCGGCCGCACCGTTGTTGACCACCAGTGCGTCCTCGGCGGCCGGGCAGGCGACGAGCAATGCCTCGCGGGTCGCGGTGCCGCGTTTGGACCGGGCGCCGGTGGCGAGGTCGAGTTCGACGTCGACGTAGGCGCTGGCCGCGACGAGTGCCTCGAGGGCGCCGACGGACAGTGGGGCCCGGCCCAGGTTGGTGTGCACGATGACGCCGGTGGCGTTCAGGACGGGCGTCAACGAGGTGGTGGCCCGCGTGGTCAGGGACTGCAGCACCGCGTCCTGCACCCGGTCCGGTGGCAGGTCACCGCGGCGGGCGCGGTCCTGGATGTCTCGGATAAGTGTTCGTACGACGGTGTCGCCCAGCCGTTTTCGCGCTTGTTGCACCGCTGGTAGTTCCATCAGCTGATCCGTGCGGGGAATCAGGCGGCGCGGGTCGAGCTGTGTCACTTGATGTCTCGACCTCCTCGGGGCAATGTCGCGGAGGCGGACGGGAATCGAACCCGCCAGACCGAGATACTCGGCCTCACCGGTTTTGAAGACCGGGGGGACCACCAGGAACCCAAACGCCTCCAGGGTCCAACCTAGCCGGGCCGCCGTCGACTCAGCGCTCAAGGCGGGTTCTTCTCGCACTTTTGTGCCGCAGACGCAGAGTCAACTGCCGGCCGGCGTGGCCGTAATGTCGGGCTGATGAGGCGACTCACCGGCTACGCGCACGGCGGCGGCTGCGCCTGCAAGATCCCTCCGGGCGAACTCGAAGAGGCGGTCCGGGGCCTGACCGGTCAGGCCGGCCCCGACGTGCTCGTCGGGCTGGACGACGGAGACGACGCGGCCGCCGTCCTGGTTGGCGATCTTGCCGTGCTGTCCACCGCCGACTTCTTCACGCCCGTCGTCGACGACGCCTACGACTGGGGCAGGATCGCCGCGGCCAACGCGCTGTCGGACATCTATGCGATGGGCGGCCGCCCGGTGGTCGCGATCAACCTGGTCGGCTGGCCGCGGGACCTGCTGCCGCTGCAGCTGATGACCGAGGTGCTGCGCGGCGGACTGGCGGTGGCATCCGAGGCCGGCTGCCCGGTGATCGGCGGACATTCCATCGACGGATCCGGAACCCAAGTACGGCATGGCCGTCACCGGCGTCGCCGATCCCGGCAAGCTGCTGCGCAACGATGCCGCCGAGCCGGGACTGCCGCTTACTCTCACCAAGCCGATCGGCGTCGGGCTGCTCAACAACCGGCACAAGCAAACCGGCGAAGCCTTCGCCGAAGCCATCGCGACCATGACCCGGCTCAACCGCGACGCAGCCGAGGCAGCGGTGGCGGCGGGGTTGAAAGCCGCCACCGACGTGACCGGCTTCGGCCTGCTGGGGCATCTGCACAAGCTGTGCCGGGCCTCCCGGGTCGGGGCGGTCATCGAGCGCGCCGCGGTTCCGGTGCTCGACAGCGCCACCGACGCGCTGCGCGACGGCTTCGTCTCGGGAGGGACTAGGCGCAACCTGGACTGGGTGCGGCCGCACCTGCGCGCGGCGCCCGGCGTCACCGAGGACGATCTGCTGTTGCTGGCCGACGCCCAGACCTCGGGCGGGCTGCTGGTGGTCGGCGAGTTACCGGGACATCCGGTCATCGGCCACACGGCGAGCGGACAGGGCATCGAGATCCGCTAGCCGCCGCGCTCGGGAACTCAGCCGGAGGTGGTGATCGAGTCGCCGGTGATGCCGGCCGCGCGGCGGGCCGCGAGCCTGCGCTTCTGCGGCTCGATCGTGTAGCGGGGATCGCGGGCCGACTCTTTGCCCGCTTCGAACACACCAAATCTGGTGAGCGCCGACGCCGCCATCAGCGCCGCGCCGGACATAGCCGCGAGTAGGCGATTCCGGCCGCCGAGCAGGGTGCCCGCGGCACCCGCAACGGCTAGGCGCTCGCTCCACCGCAGCATCGCCCCCGGGCCACCGTGATGTAGCGGTTCGGCGGCCACCGGGTCCATCCGGCGTTCCATCAGTCTCATCGCCACCACATCGCCGAGCACGCCGAGCACGGCCAACCGGCGCACCGGGCCGGTCTCGGCGACCGGGGTGGTGATCATCGCCAGTCCGGACGCGGCCAGGCTGGCCGAGCTGACGAACACAAACGCCAAGTCCTCGTGCATGGCGTTCCAGGTCGGAGTCGCGGTGTCGGCGAGCAACACCGCGGTGTAGGCCGCCAGCGGTGGCGCGAACAATCCTGCTTCCAACCCGGCAGGGCCTTCGACCGCCCGCAGCACTGGCCGCAGCGGACCCAGCGGCAGGCGCTCGCCCGTCAGGCGGTCGATCTCGGCGGCGGCGGCCACACCGGCGCCGGCACTGAAGGCAGCCAGAATCCAGGAGCCGACGCTCATCGGCGAGGTGAGCTTGATGGTGCGCATCATGTTGACGAACCGTTCGGGCCGGCCGAGGTCCTTGACCAGCGCAGCCGCCCCGATTCCCGCCGCCGCCAGCGCCGACAGCCGGGCGTTGCGGCGCAGCGTAGCGCGCCCGGTCAGTTGGGCGCCGGCCGCCAGCAGGCCGGACCCACCGGCCACTCCGCCCAGGAACAGGTACGCCGCGACCTCGTGTTCCCACGGCGCGGGCTTGACCACCGGGCGCCCGTAGTACGAGGTGAACTCTGCCTCGGGGACCATCAGCGACTCGTCGCGGCGCCGCTTTCCCCTGCCCCCGCCGGCGCCGTTTCCCGCCGGTCGGTTCCGGAGGCCGCAGACTGTCGAACTCAGACGTACTCACCGGGCCCTCCAGAACGCAAGCAGCACCGCCGCGGCAACCATCCCGACCCCGGCCAGACCGGCCCGGTTGAACATGCGCGGCAGATCGGCGGTGCACACCCTCGGGTCCGGCGGCAGGCCGTACACCTCGGGCTCGTCGAGCAGCAGGAACACCGATCCGGTGCCGCCGACGCCGTCGTTTTCGTTGGCGCCGTACAACCGGGCTTCGGTCATCCCGCGGGCGTGCAGCGCCGCGACCCGCTCCCGGGCCTGCTGCACCAGGCCGTCGTGGTCACCGAACTTGATCGACGTCGTCGGGCAGGTCTTGGCGCAGGCGGGTTCCTGATCGTCGAGGAGCCGGTCGTAGCACAGGGTGCATTTCTGCGCGACGCCCGTGACGAACTCCTCCGCCGGTCGATCCGAGCGTTGCCCGGACCGTTGCGCAGGGGTTCGGTAGGTGCCGTCGCTGCGGCGCTCGACCACCCCGAACGGGCACCCTGCCACGCACGTTCCGCATCCGTTGCAGACGTCGTGCTGCACGACGACGGTGCCGAACTCGGTGCGGAACAACGCGCCGGTCGGGCAGACGTCCAAACACCCGGCATGGGTGCAGTGCTTACAGACGTCGGAGGCCATCAGCCAGCGGAACTCCGGGGTGTCCGGCGGCGTGAGGTCCGGCTTGCCCGGCATGGCCGGCATACCCAGACCCACCAGGGCCCGGCCGGATTCGCGCGCCTGCTCGATGCGCTCGCGGCCCTGCTCGATGAACGCGACGTGCCGCCAGGTGCTGGCGCCCAGTTGGCCGGTGTTGTCGTAGGAGGAGCCGAGCAGCTCCAGGTCGCCGTCGAGGGGGTTGCGATTCCACTCCTTGCAGGCCACCTCGCACGCCTTGCAGCCGATGCAGATCGAGGTGTCGGTGAAGAATCCTTTGCGCGGCTTGGGATCCGGCCATCGAGCATCGCCGGTGGGGTCGGTTGGTCCGGCCAGTTGACCCATCAGCCCTCCCGGTTGCGCTCGGTGAGTCGAACGTTATCGGTCTCCACGGTCACGCCCGCACGCGACTGGTACTCCTCGATCAGGCGCAGCAGTTCCTCGCCCTGGGGTCGGCGGCCCGGACGGATGTCGCAGGATCCGGCCTTGGACTCCTGGATCTGCACGTTCGGATCCAGCGTCACGCCCAGCAGGTCGTTCGCCCCGTCGCCACTCACCACGGCGTCGCTGCCCACGCCCCAGTGATACGGCAACCCGATCTGGTGGATGGTGCGTCCGCCGATCGTCAGGGGTGTCATTCGTTCTGTCACAAGAACTTTGGCCTCGATCGCGCCGCGCGGTGAGATGATGGTGGCCCAGCCGTAGGGCTGCAAACCGCGGTCGGCGGCCAGCTCCGGGGAGACCTCGCAGAACATCTCGGGTTGCAGCTCGGACAGGTAGGGCAGCCAGCGGCTCATGCCGCCCGCGGTGTGATGTTCGGTGAGCCGGTAGGTGGTGAACACGTACGGATACACCTGCGAGCCTGGTTCGCCGCCACTCGGAGCCCACAGATTGTCCTTGCGCGGGAACAGGATTCGTGACGGGCTCTGCTGCTGGGGATAGAGCGCGTTGGCGATCGGCGATTCCTGCGGTTCGTAGTGGGTGGGCAGCGGGCCGTCGACCATGCCCTTCGGGGCGAACAGCCAACCCTTGCCGTCGGCTTGCATGATGAACGGGTCGTCGCCGGCCAGCCCGTCGGGTCCGCCGACGTCGGGATCGGGCCGCGAACCGGGAGCGCGGTCGACGGGGAAGTCCGGGACGTCGTGTCCGACCCACCGGCTGTGCTCGGCGTCCCACCACACCAGCTTCTTGCGTTCGCTCCACGGTTTGCCGTCCGGGTCGGCCGAGGCGCGGTTGTAGAGGATGCGCCGATCGGCCGGCCAGGCCCAACCCCATTCGGATTGCATCGGGCTCGGGCCGCCGAGCGGCACCCGGCGGGCGGCCTTGTTGACGCCGCCGGCATAGACCCCGGAGTAGATCCAGCAGCCGCAGGCCGTCGATCCGTCGGCACGCAATTCGGTGAATCCCGACAGCGGGGTACCGTCCGCGCGAAACCCGTTGATCTCGGCGAGCACCGACTCGGGGTCGGGTTCGCCGTGCTCGTCGACGGGGTAGTTCCAGGTCAGGTCTAGCAGCGGGCGGTCGCGTTCGTCGGTGGACCCGGCCAGGCGCTGCCGGATCCGGTTTCCGAGTTCGACGAAGAACTGCAGTTCGCTCTGGCAGTCGCCGGGCGGTTCGACCGCCTGGTGGCGCCACTGCACCACCCGCTGGGTCTGGGTGAATGTCCCGGACTTCTCGACATGGGTGGCGGCGGGGAAGAAGAACACCTCGGTCTCGATGTCCTCGGTCTTCAGTTCCCCGGAGGCGATCTCCGGTCCGTCCTTCCACCAGGTGGCGGATTCGATGAGGTTGAGGTCGCGCACCACCAGCCACTTGAGGTGTGACATGCCCAGGCGCTGCATCCGGCCGTGCGCCGACCCGACGGCCGGATTCTGGCCCAGGATGAAGTAGCCGTCCACCTCGTCCTCGAGCATCGACATGACCGTCTGATAGGTGCCGTGCGGGCCATCGAGGCGGGGCAGGTAGTCGAACGCCCAGTCGTTGTCTTCGGTGGCGGCATCGCCCCACCACGCCTTGAGCAGGCTCACGATATAGGTGTCGGCGTTGGCCCAGTAGCCCTTCTGCGTCTTCGGTCCGGTGGCCTCGATGTAGTCGCGCAACGTGTTGTGAATACCGGCTTTTGGCATCGGCAGGTAGCCCGGCAGCAGGTTGAACAGCGTCGGGATGTCGGTCGAGCCCTGGATGGTGGCGTGCCCGCGCAACGCCATGATGCCGCCGCCGGGCCGTCCCACGTTACCCAGTAGCAACTGCAGAATCGTTGCGGTGCGGATGAATTGGGCTCCGAGCGTGTGCTGGGTCCAGCCCACGGCGTAGGCGAAACAGGTGGTGCGCTCACGTCCGGAGTTTTCGGTGATGGCTCGCGCGAGGTAACCGAAGTCCTCG
Source organism: Mycobacterium kiyosense (assembly GCA_021654635.1). Classification (NCBI taxonomy): domain Bacteria; kingdom Bacillati; phylum Actinomycetota; class Actinomycetes; order Mycobacteriales; family Mycobacteriaceae; genus Mycobacterium; species Mycobacterium kiyosense. The sequence continues at coordinate 213,993 of AP025179.1, read as the reverse complement.
ATGCCGATGCCGCAGACGTCGCGCACCATCTCGGGGGTGTAGCGGGCGTAGTGCCGTTTGAGAATCTGGAACACCGTGCGCGGGTGCTGCAGTGTCTCGTCGCGTATCACCCGCGCGTGTGCCAGTGGCGGCCCGCCCATGCCGTAGGCGTCTCCGGCGGCCCGATCGGAGGCGCTGGCGCCGTGCTCGTGGTCGGCGTCCTCGTGCTTGGCATAGGCCCAGGAGGACTGGTCATACTGCCCGGTCTCGGGGTCGAAGCCGGAGAACAGGCCGCCCAGATCCTCGGTGTCCCGGTAGTTTTCGTTGATCAGTGTGGATGCGTTGGTGTAGGCCAGCACGTACTCCCGGAACCACAGGTCGTTGCTGATCACATGGTTGATCAGGGCGCCCAGCAACACCACGTCGGAGCCGGCCCGGATCGGGATGTGCTTGTCGGACAACGCCGACGTCCGGGTGAAGCGCGGGTCGACATGAATCAGCTTGCAGCCGCGGGCTTTGGCCTCCTCCACCCATTGGAAGCCCACCGGGTGGCATTCGGCCATGTTCGAGCCCTGGATGACGATGCAGTCCGCATTGGCCATGTCCTGCAGTGACTGGGTGGCGCCGCCGCGCCCGAAGGAAGTTCCCAGACCGGGAACTGTGGCGGAGTGTCAAATACGGGCTTGGTTCTCGATCTGGATGGCGCCGGCGGCGGTGAACAGCTTCTTGATGACGTAGTTCTCTTCGTTGTCCAGCGTTGCCCCGCCGAGTGCGGCGATCTTCATGGTGCGCCGCAACGGGTGCCCCTTTTTGTCGATGTCCTGCCAGGCGTGCCGGCGGGCTTCGACGAAGCGGTCGGCCACCATGTCGATGGCGGTGTCGACATCCAGCGACTGCCATTCGGTGGCGCGCGGCGCCCGGTAGAGCATCTTGATCTGCCGGCCCGGCGAGTTGACCAGCTGTTCGCTGGCCGACCCCTTCGGGCACAGCCGGCCCCGCGAGATCGGCGAATCGGGGTCACCCTCGATCTGCACCACCCGCTCGTCCTTGACGTACACCCGCTGCCCGCAGCCGACCGCGCAGTACGGGCAGACGCTCTGCACTACCCGATCGGCGGTGCTGGTGCGCGGGGTGATGGAACGGGTGTCCTTGGAGGTCACCGCCGGGCCGCGGCCGAACACATCCCCCGAGCGAAACTGCCGGACGACGGGCCATTCCAGAAATAGACGCGAGACGCGGTTCTTGGGAGCCATATGAGAAGACTAGTGCGCCCGCCCGGCTTCGGCGCTAGTGTCGCCGTGACGTGAATCCAGCGGGACCGGGCACCTAAAGGACGATTCGCATGGCTGATCCAATCGACTTCACTGTGCGCGCCCAAGCGCCCACCCTGGACCATTACCGGCGTGGGTGGGTGCCGGCCCCCGACGTGGGCTTGGCCGGGATGTGGATCGGGGCGGTGGTCAGCGACGCGTCCGGACAGCAGTACTGGGGTCTGCGCGGCACCGACGACTTTCTGGCCGGGATGACCCACGTGGTGTCGCCCATCACCGGCTTCAAGAAGCTGGTGACGTCGTTCGAGGGGGATCCGCCGCACCTGTTCGATGAGTACTCGACGATCGACTGGTTCGAGCCGCTGGAGTACCAGGACAGCGGAGACAAGACGACCCTGGGCTTCTACAGCGGCCGAATCGAGCGTGATAGCAACGGCTTTCACTGGTATGACGCCAGCGGGCGCTGGGAGATGCACGGTCGACCGGTGTCCGACATCTTCACCGTTGGGGTGCCGTCCCAGGACGGCATCGAACACCAGGCCTGGTATCGCCACGAGCTGCTGGTCGCCGACGGGATCGTCGACGGTGTCGAGGTATCGGGCTACCTGCACCAGGACTACGCTTACGGCCCAACGGGTTTGGTGTATCCGGAACTGCCGATCGCGCGAAAGCTGCAGGGCATGTGGGTGTCGTGGCTACATGAGTACGACGACGGCGAGTGGGGTGGGGGCTGCTTCTGGCAAGGTCGCAGCGGGCGGGCATTCGGGCCCGGCTATCAATTCAAGGCCGATGTGACGACGGTCCACGACGACATCGTCGCAACACCGTCCTTCACCGCCGACGGCAAGTTGACCGTATTGGCGGCCTCGATCGGCTCGGACTCCTACACGTTCACCTTCGACACCGCGGGCAGCTACATCCACTTCTTCGGGCGCCTGACCGCAAGCTCGTCGGGCAAGCAGGTGGCACGTAGCTGGTGCTGGGTCGAGAATGCCGGTGACCTGCTCTCCCCGGAGCTCCTCGACTTCATGATGAAGCGCTTCGCACTGGCCCGGGGCCGCTCGTGACCGACGACGGCTGGCAAGACCTGGCGGCCGGGCTGGCCGCGGCGGGGCGGGCACTCGACGAGGCCACCGCCGGGCTCGACGACATCGATCGCACCGACGCCCGGCTTGCGTTGCTGCGGGCGGCGAACAATCTGCTGGGCCGCATCGAATCCGATCGCGACGCACCCGAACTCATGCCGTTCAACGGTTGGCGCCAGAAGTTCTTCATGGACAACCCGGACTACCGCTACTGGATCACCGATCTCCGCGACGACGGTCGCTACCGGATCACCGGCAACGTCGCGGACTCGGTGTACCAGTCGATCACCGTCTACGCCGGAACTGACATCGCTAAGACGACCGCGGTAGCGCGGGTGGACACCGACGGTCTGGAAGTGGACCCGGACGGCAACTTCGATATCACCTTGTGCCGCAACGACACCGGGGCCGGTGCGTGGCTGGCACTGCCGGAGGGCTCGACGTCGGTGTGGGTGCGTTACATCCACGATCGCGTGGACCCGGTGCACCCGGGATGGTGCCGGATCTCCGCCCTGGGATCCGGACCGGCAGGGCCGCAACCTGCTTCAGACCGTTTAGGCCGCGATCTGTCGCGGCTCGGTGCGTTTGTCACCCAACTACCACAGCTGCTCGGTTTCGCGGTCGACGCCGACCTCAAGGAGCCCAACAGTGTGCGGCACTGGTCGGCGATGGCGGGCGGGGCGGCGTTCACCGAACCGGGCATTCACTACCTGCGCGGGGCCTGGCAGTTGGAGCCGGATGAGGCACTGGTGGCGGAGGGCCCGTTGGTGACCTGCCGGCACTGGAACATCGTGCTGTACAACCGTTTCCTGAATTCGCTGGACTACCGCCACTCGGTGGTGACCCGCACCGCGGCCACCAGCTCGGTCACCGGCGGCACGTATCGCTTTGCGATCGCCGGCCGTGACCCACGCGCCGCCGGTTATGACTGGCTCGACACCGGAGGTCGACGATTCGGTTTGTTCGTCCTGCGATTCCTGCAGCCCGACGCCGAGCCGGGGCTTCCCACGCTCCGCCGGGTGCGGATCGACGAGCTCGGAGCCGGGCAATGACCTGGCGGCCGACGCCGCGGACGCCGGAGGCACTCGCCATCTACGCCGCCGCCGAACAGGACCGGGCGGCGCAGCCCGAGCGGTACCGCCTCGAGGTGGCAACGGTGGTCGAAAAGGCCAGTCGACGTTGCGATGCCAACGCGTTCGCCGACGGATGGCAGGCAGGATTGGAGACGTTGCTGGGATCGGCCGAGCACGAAGCCCGTCTCAATGCGGTCGGCGTCCGCATGGTGCAGCAGATGGCCGTCGGACGGCTGGTGGCGGGCGCCACGATCGCCCGGTACCGCGCAGATCACCCCGAAGTGGTTGCCACGCAACTTCTTCCGCCGATCGTCATCGTCGGCGGCTGGCGAACCGGGACGACGTTTCTGTTCCGGCTGCTGGGCAGCGACCCCCGCCTGCATGCGCCGCTGCCCGCCGAACTCGTCTCGCCGTGGTTGTTCGCCGGCGCCGAACGGCCCGCCGATCCCTACCCCACCGCCGGGGCCAGCCAGCTGCTGCACACGCTCAACCCGGACATGGCGTTCGTGCATCCGTCGGGTCCTGACCTGCCGGAGGAGTGCGTGCTGGGAATGGGCACCGACCTGCGCAACTGGGGTTTCACCTCGATGTTGCGGCTGCCGAGCTACGCGGCTTGGCTGGCCGGACAGAACCTCGGGCAGAGCTACCTGCGTTATCGGGAAGTGCTGCAGCTCAACGCGACCCACGACAGTCGTCGCTTCGTCCTCAAAGCGCCGGCGCACACCGCCGAACTGCGGCACCTGGTGGCCGCATTCCCGGGGGCGGTGGTGGTGCAGGTACACCGCGACATCGTCGAGACGCTGACGTCCGGATCGAGCTTGTTCGCGGTGTACCGCTCGACCTACAGCGACGATGTCGATGCCGTCGACGTCGCCCGTCAGCAGATCGACCAGAGCGAACTGTGGTTCCGCCGGGCCACGGATTTCCGCGCCTCCCCCGATGCCCGGGCGGCAACGTTCGTCGACTTCGACTACCGCGCGTTCATCGGCGATCCGGCGGCAGCCCTCAGAGTGATCTATCACGCCGCCGGCATGGAACCGCCGGCCGACCTGGCCGGGTTCGTCAACGCCTATCGTGCGGCAGACCGCGCCGAGGTGGCCCGCCACCGCTACGAACCGGCCGACTTCGGGATCGACGAGAACGAATTACGGGAGCGATTCGCATTCCTGTCCGAGCTGGCCGGTCGCTGACGTCAGCGGACAGCGAGCTCCAACCGATCCAGCCGCCGGGCCAGGATGCTGGGCAACCAGTTTCCGACATCGATTGCGTTTAAGAATTCGGTGCGACTCAACAGCATTCGCAGCACAACCCGAGCCTCCATCCGCGCCAGTGCCGCGCCGACGCAAAAGTGCGTCCCTCTGCCGAACGACACATGGCCCTTGCCGCCGGCGCGGTCGAGCCGGAATTCGTCCGGCGCATCGAACTGCGCGGCGTCCCGGTTGGCCGCACCCCACATCAGCAGCAGGTGTGAGTTTGCCGGCACGGCCACACCGCCGAGGGTCGTGTCGCGCCACACGTGCCGGTAGTGGCCCCGGAACGGTGGCTCGTAGCGCAACACCTCCTCGATGAAGGCGTTCAGCAGCTCTGGGTGCTCGCGGACCTGCCGCTGGATGTCAGGGCGTTCGGCGAGAATCCACACCGCGCTGCCGAGCAAGGCAGCGGTGGACTCGCCTGCCGCGCTGAACAGGGTGAGCATGATGCCCATCGCCACCGTCTGGTCCAGCTCGCCGGCGGCGTGACGTGCCGCCAGATCCGGGATCAGACCGGGTTCATTTGTGTCGCAGGCTTTTTCGAAGTGGTCCATCACGTAGCGGGAGAGCTCGAAGGCCGCGGCGCCGGCCGCGGCAAGCTGCTCCTGCGTCACGACACCATCCAGCAGCGTGGTGGTGGCGAAGCCCAGCCGGATGAGGTCGTCGACATCGGCATCGGGCAGGCCGAGCAGGTTGGCGACCACGAACATGGGAAGCCGATTGGCCATCGCGCTCATCCATTCGATACGCCCGTCGTGAAAATTCCGGTCCCACAAGCGATCGGCAAGCTGGTCGGTGAATCCCTCGATGACGCGGACGCGTTTGGCGGTCAAGTGTGGCAGCAGGATTTTGCGGTGCATCGCGTGCGCCGGATCGTCGGCGGTGGCCAGCGCGTGGCTGGGGCTACCCGCCTCGATCATCGGAAACGGGGTCACGGTTCCGTCTTTTTGGAACACCATGGTGGCGGAGAGGTTGGAGGAGAAGTCCTCGACGCGATTGACCGCATCGATCAGTGCCTCCCAGCCGCACACCGCGTAGAAGGCGGAGTCACCGATTTGGTGCACCGGGGCTTCGGCGCGCATCCGCTCGTAGAGGGGGTAGGGATTCTGCAACGCCGCCGGGCCGAAGAACGCGCCCGGGTCAGCCAGAACAGTCATCCGTACAGGTTGAGTGAGGTCGGCGCCGGCAGCAATAGTGGCGCGCGAAGTTGAAAACTGACCGGCAGGACGGTCCGGATACGGCTCCTCACCCGATCATCCCCAACAGCCGTTTCGGCGAGAAAAGCTCGTATAAAATTCTCATGGTGCGAAAAATTGGACGCTTTCTGTTGCCCCGCCCAACCGCCGCCGAGTGTCCGTGATGGCGGGTGCGGATTGGCTGCTGGGACGCAACCGGCACGACGCGGGTTCCGAACGGATTCTCGCCGCGGCCGCTGACCTCATCGGCCGGATGGGTTATGAAGCGTTCACCATCGAGGCGTTGGCTGCCAAGGTCCATTGCTCACCGGCAACGATCTACCGCCGGGCCGGCGGTAAGGCGGCGATTCGCGAGGGCGTCATCAGCATGCAAGCCAACCGCGTCCTGGAGACCGTGCGCGAAGCCATCGACGGCCGCACCGGCCGCGATCGCGTGGTAACCGCCACTATTGTTGCGCTGCAACGGCTGAGGTCCTATCCGCTGGTGCAGCTTCCCTCGACCCAGCTGCCGGTCGGCAGTGAATGGATCACCACGTCGCCGGTGATCGCTGCGTTCGCCGCCGAGATGCTCGGCGAACAGGACCCCGACCCGCTGGCCACCCAGTGGCTCATCCACGTCTTCATGTCGCTGTGGTACTGGCCGCTGAAGGATCCGGCGGCCGAACGCGCGATGGTGGAACGTTTTCTCGGGCAGTCCTACAACGAGCTGGGTTAGCCGCCGCGGTCGGTCAGTCGACCAACTCGCGCAACGTCTCGATCAGCTTCACCCGCTCACCCGAGGTTGCGGCCATCGGCATGACGTTGAGCGTGGTCACGCCGGCCGCGCGGTACGCCGCCACCCGATCCTTGACGAATTCCCTTGTGCCGATCAGGTTCACGTCGCGCACCAGCTCGTCTGGCACCGCCTTGGCAGCAGCCTCCTTGTCACCGGCCAGGTACAGCTCCTGGATCCGGTCGGCCTGCGCCGCGTAGCCGTACCTGGTGGCCAGGGTGTGATAGAAGTTCTTGCCCTTGGCGCCCATGCCCCCGATATAGAGGGCCAGGTGTGGCTTGACGAATTCGCGTAGCGACTCGACGTTTTCGCCGATCGCCAGCGCCGGCCCGGCGAACACCTCAAGCTGGCCCAGGGCGGGGTCACGCTTGGCTTGACCGGCGGCGAGCGCGTCGCCCCACACGTCTTGCGCCTTCTCCGGCAGGAAGAAGATCGGTTGCCAGCCCTCGGCAATCTCGGCGGCCAGCTCGACGTTCTTGGGTTCCAGCGCGGCGATCAGCACCGGAATACGTTCCCGGACAGGGTGATTGATCAACTTGAGCGGCTTTCCGAGGCCGGTTCCCCGCTCGGCGGGTAGCGGAATCGTGTAGTGGTCGCCCTGATATTGCACGGTGTCGCGCCGCCAGACCTGACGGCAGATCTCGACGACCTCGCGAGTCCGGGCGATCGGCGCGTCGTACGGCACGCCGTGGAAGCCCTCGATGACCTGCGGCCCGGAAGCGCCCAGCCCCAGGGTGAATCGGCCACCGGAGACGTAGTCGATGCCCGCCGCAGTCATGGCGGTCAGGGTGGGCGTGCGGGTGAAGAGCTGCAAGATGCCCGACGCCAAGCCGACCCGTTCGGTACTTGCGGCGAGGTAACCGAGCGCGCTCACCGCGTCGAACGAATAGGCCTCCGGGACGAATACGATGTCCAGGCCGGCCCGCTCGAGGTCGGCCACTTCGGCGGCCACCTCCTTGAAGCCACCCGCGTAGTTGATGGCCAGTCCGATTCGCATGATCAGGCTCCCAGGGTGGCGGCGATCTCGATCGCCTCCTGCTCGATCCGTCCGAACTGCGCGCCCATCGCTTCGGCAAGCGCCTTCGCGCCGGACAGCGGGCGAACCATCACCATCAGGTCGTCGATGAGGCCGTCGTCGTTGAAGTGCAGGAAGTCGCAGCCGGTGACGCGCACGCCCGGCACTCCAACCAACCCGGTCTCGAAGATCAGGGCGTGGTCGCGTCCGTTGCCGTCGCCGATTTCACGCACGTAGTGGAAGTCCTCGAAGACCCGCACCACGCCGCGCAGCAGCGCCGCAGTGATCGGCTTGCCGACATACGGCTTGAAAGCCACGGGGCTGGTGAAAACGATGTCGTCGGCCAGCAACGCCTCGATGGCCGCCGATTCGCCGGACTCGACCGCCTTGCGGAATGGGTGCTCAGAAGTCACAAGAAACCTCGCGTAGTCAACTCAATGAATAACAAGCTCAGACGCTAGAGGCCGACGGTCCATATGTCCATGCGGTAATAATCACTTTTTTGAATAGGTGCTTCGTTGTACGATCCCTGGATGTCGTTGCGCGATGCCGTGCTGGCCGCACTCCTGGAGGGTGAGTCCTCGGGATACGACCTGGCCAAGGACTTCGGTGCCTCGGTCGCCAACTTCTGGATGGCCACTCCGCAGCAGCTCTACCGCGAGCTCGATCGGCTCGCCGAGCAGGGTTTGATCCGAGCCCGCCTCGTCCAGCAGGATCGTCGCCCGAACAAGCGGATGTACTCCCTGACCGACGCCGGCCACCGCGCAATCGACGAGTTCACCGCGCGCCCGCCCAAACCCCTGGTGATGCGTGACGAGCTGCTGGTCAAGGTGCAGGCCGCCGACGCGGGCAGCACCATGGCCGTGCGCGAGTTCATCGCCGAACGCCTGGCGTGGTCCACCGCCAAGCTCGAACGCTACGAGCGGTTACGCACCCGCATCTTGGGCGACCGCACCGAAGAGGACCACCTGCAGCACGCCGAGCGAATCGGCCCCTATCTGACGTTGCTGCGCGGAATATCGTTCGAGCAGGAAAACGTGCGCTGGGCCGAGCGCGCGTTGACCATCTTGGATCGGCGCGTGTCAACACTGCGACAATGACAAACATGCCGCGGGTGGTGATCATCGGCGCCGGGCTCGCCGGCATCACCGCGCTGCACGTGTTCACCCAACGCAGCTTCACCGACGTCACGGTGCTGGAGAAGGCCTCCGACGTCGGGGGCGTCTGGCACTGGAACCGATACCCGGGCCTGACCTGCGACGTACCTTCCCAGATCTACCAATTCGGTTTCGCCCCCAAGCCGGACTGGTCTCACATCTGGGCGGACGGCGCCGACATCCAGCGTTACCACCGCGACGTGGTGGACACCCTCGGGCTGGGTGACCGGATCCGGCTGAATACCGAAGTCGTTGCCGCGCAATGGAACGAGCCCACCGCCCAATGGGTCCTGACCACGGCTGGCGGTGAGCAGATCGACGCCCACGTCGTGGTGTGTGCGACCGGTGTGCTGCACCATCCCGCCTTGCCCGACATCCCCGGTCTCGACGAATTCGCCGGGCCGGTGGTGCACACCGCACGGTGGGACCCCGAGATCGACACCGACGGCAAGCGCATCGCCGTCATCGGAACCGGATCCACCGGCGTACAGATCGTGTCCGCTCTGCAGCCCGACGCGCGGTCCATCGCGCATTACGTCCGGTCGCCACAATGGATCCTCTGGGCGCCGATGACGTTGCGGCAGAGCGCATTACTGGCTGCCGCACTCAAACGTCATCCCACTGCGCACGACCGGATGTATCAGGCGCTGCTCTGGGTTTCGGGAATCCTCGCCGACGTCACCACCCGTCCGTCCTGGCGGCGCCGCGCGGTGCAGGCCTACGCCCGGCTGTCCCTGCGGCTGCAGGTCCGCGACCGGCAGCTGCGGGACAAGCTAACCCCCGACTACCAGCCACTGTGCAAGCGGCAGGTGGTGTCCGGAACCTATTACCGTGCAATCCAATCCGAGAATGCCGAGCTGGTGACCGACCGCATCGTCGAGGTGACCCCCAGCGGGATCCGCACCGCGGACGGACGTCAGCGGCCGGCCGACGTCATCGTACTGGCCACCGGATTCCAGACGCACAACTACATGCGGCCGATTCAAATCACCGGCCGCGACGGCCTCACCATCGACAAGGCCTGGTCCGGCGGCCCGCGGGCCTACCGGATGACGGCGATTCCGGGCTTTCCCAACCTGTTCACGGTACTGGGTCCCAACTCTCCCACCGGATCGATCTCGCTGCAGTATTCGGCGGAACGAACCGCCCACTACATCGCGCAGTTCCTGGAGATGCTGCGCGACGGCGCGGCGACCTCGATCGAGGTGACCGAGGATGCCACCGACGAGTTCAATGCCGCTGTGGCAGAAGCGATGACGCCGACCGTCTGGAGCACCGGCTGCAACTCGTGGTACCTGACCGAGAACAACACCGTCGACCTCTGGCCGTATGACCGCAAGACGCTGACGGCCATGCTGGCCGAACCGGAGCCGGCCCACTTCGAGCTCCGCTGAATGCTGCCGGCCAGGTAGTGCGCGAGCACCGGCCGCAACCATTCGGTCAGCGTCGCGTCGTCCATCTCGATCCGGCCGGACGGCTACATCGCATCGGCCGGCGACCCGCGTGACCCGGATGGGCGGCCGCGCTCACCCGGTGGACCGGATCGGTACAGGCCGGGCACCAAGCTCACCAGGCGCGCCATCAGCCCCACTCGTGATTGAGCGCCTGGGCGTCCACGCGACCGGCCGAAGACCCACCCGTACGGCTTCGCACCCCCGACACCGCGATCAGCACGGCCACCGCCGCGGCCGTCACCGCCCCCAGGACGAACAGCGACACGAACGCCGACTCGGTGGGCATTCCTTGCCGTCCGTGAGACGCCGCGAGCACCCCCGCGACCATTGCCGCCGCAATCGAACTGCCGATCGTGCGGGCGATCGCGTTGATGCCGGTGGCAACCCCGGTCTCGTCGGGTCCTGCCTCGCTGACGACGACGGCAGGCAACGCACCGTAGGCCAGGCTGACGTAGACGTTCATACACACCCCCGCCACGATCACCTGCCACCTCGCGTCGTGGGCAATGGCCAGCAACGCGAACCCGAGCGCACCGACCACCGCCCCCGCGACCAGGACCGACTGCGCACCGAAGCGGTCGATGAAGCGGCCGCTGGCGGTGGCCATCACCATCCCGGCCAGCGCTCCGGGCAGCAGGAACACGACGCTGGAGTACAGCACCGTCGCCGAGAAGCCGTAACCCGCCGCCGCGCGCGACATCTGAACGAACTGCGTCAAGCCCAGGAACGAAATGTACAGGCCGACTCCGACAAGAACGGTCGACAAGTTCGTCAGCAGCATCGTCCGTCGGGTCAGCATCGCGGTGGACACCAGCGGGTGGCGCCGACGGCGTTCCCACTGCCACCACGCCACCAGGATGGCGAGTCCCGCCGATGCCACCACGATCGTGCGCGGGGCGAACCACCCCCAGTGACTGCCCTGTGTCACCACCAGGATCACGCCGGTGAGTCCAGCGGCCAGGCCCGCCGCGCCCAGCCAGTCGATGGAGCCGTCCCCCGCACCCGGCCGGCCGGGAACCAATGCGGCCACCGCACCGATGACCACCACGACGAACACCGTTGCCAGCCAGAACACCCGGTGGTAGCCCGCGTTGCCGGACATCAGCAGCCCCGTCACCACCAGCCCCATCCCGCCGCCGAACCCGAGCGTCGCCGAAAGCACCGCGAGCGCTCGCACCACCACCGGCTCGGGGAACTCGGCGCGCAGAATCGCTACACCAACCGGGTAGAGCGCAAACGAGGCGCCCTGCAACACCCGGCCGGCCACCAGCAGCGCAAGCGAGGTCGTCGCCGCGGCCAGCAACGACCCGGCCAGAACGACGCCCAGAACCGCCAGCAGCACGGCTCTCTTGCTGTAGCGGTCCGCCAACCGGCCCACCAGCGGGGTGGCGGCGGCGGCGCTGAGCAGATTGGCGGTGACAACCCAGCTCACCGCCGTCGGCGTGGCCTGCAGTTGGTGGGCGATCACGCCGAGCACGGGAACCACCGCGGTCTGCAGCACCGCGACGGTGAGCACCGCCAGGCACATCGCGGCGATCAGCGGCGCCGGACGACCCACACGTCCGGCCGACACCGGATCCGCGCGAGCATCAACACCGTCGACCACTTTCCCAACGTAAGGCCCGCCCGGAATCGCCCGGACCGCGGTCCCCCCGCGACCCGGCGCCGCCGGCAACGCAGGTCATGATGGCGGGGTGACCACCGACATCCGCGTGCTCGACGCCGAGGAAGATCTGATCGCCGCGTCGAACGTGTTTCGCACCGCCATGATCGGCTTCCCGCCGCTGAGCCTGCAGCCCGGCCAGATCACCACCCTGCTCGAACCCGGCCGTACCATCGGCGCGTTCGTCGACGGACGGCTCGTCGGCACCGCCGACGCCGTTTCCGGAGGGCTGACCCTGCCCGGTGGCGCCGTCGTAGAGCACGCCGCGGTGACCCACATCGGGGTGTTGCCGTCGTTCACCCGCCAGGGCATCGCCTCCGAGCTGGTGCAGCATCAACTGCGGGACTTCGCCGCCCGCGGTGAGGTGGTCGCGTCGCTACGGGCCTCGGAAGCGACGATCTACGAGCGCTACGGCTACGGCGTGGCCAGTTCGACCCAGAGCGTGGAGGTGGTGACGGCACGGGCGGCGCTGCGTGCCGGCGTCGGATCCGGCGGACCGGTGCGACTGCTCGATCCCGCCGAGGCTTGGGAAGTGTTGCCGCGCATCTACTCTCAGAATCGTCCGTCGCGGCCCGGCACCGTCGACCGGTCACCCGTGTGGTGGCGCAGCCTGCGCCTGCGCCACCAGGCGGCTCCGGGGCCTGCGTATGTGGCGGTGCACGGCGAACCCGGGGCCGAATCCGGCTTCGCCCGGTACCGCCCGATCAACACCGAGAGGTGGTTCGTCAGCGACCAGCGCACCATCGTGGTCGAGGACTTCTTTGCCCCCACCGCCGATGCGTACCTGGGCCTGCTGCGGTTTCTGTTCGGCCTGGATCTTATTGACCGAGTGGTGTTCTGGATGCTGCCGCTCGACGATCCGCTGCCCTTGCTGCTGCTCGATCGGCGCGCCGCGAAGGTGACCGCAGTCTACGACGAAACCTGGCTGCGCGTGGTCGATGTCCGTGCGGCACTGGCCGCTCGCCGGTACGCCGACGGCGACCGGATCACCATCGCGGTCAATGACCCGATCTTGCAGCATAATTCGGCGACCTACGCCGTCACGCCCGACGGCGCGGAACCGACCGACCAGCGCCCCCAGCTGCACGTCGACGCGGCCGGGCTCGCCGCGGTGCTACTGGGCGGCACGCCCTGGCAGGCGCTCGCCGTCGCCGGGCTGGCCCACGTCGGCGAACCCGCGGCACTGGTGGCCGCCGATCGGCTCTTCGCGGTGCCCCGCGCACCGCATGCCGGGTTTTTCTTCTAACGATGATCGTTATCGTCGGTGCCGGAATATGCGGGCTTGCAACGGCTTACGCGCTATCCCAACGTGGCGTCGATGTAGTGGTGTTGGAGCGCGGCGAACCGTTCGCCGAGCAGTCGGCGGGGCTGGCCCGGATCTTCCGGATCGCCCACCGGCGCCCGACGTTGTGCCGGCTCGCCCTCGAAGCCCGTGTCGGCTGGCGGCGATGGGAATCCGAGTTCGGCATCGGCCGCTTGTTGGGGACCGAGGGATTCGTCGCGGCGGGCGACTGCGACGACACCGCGGCAGCGATGACCGCCGCCGGAGCCACGTTTTCCCGGCTCGATCGGGACGGCATCACCGCGCGCATACCGTTCCTTCAAGCACCCTGGCAGACCGGGATTTTCGACCCTCTAGGCGGCAGCCTTTGGATCCGTCGGGCCTTGGTGGCCTTGTCGCGGCGGGTGACCATCCGGCGCGACGAGGTCATGTCGGTCGCCGACGACGGCTCAGCGGCGTTGTCGGACGGGACTTTCCTTCGTGCCGATCACATCCTGATCTGCGCCGGGGTACAGACGACGGCCCTGTTCGGCTCGCTCGGCATCGAGTTCGCGCCCCACACTCGTTTCACTTATCAAGGCGCCGATGCCGTTGGCGCCGCCTGCCTTTCGGCACCCGAGGGTTACGGACTGCCGGTCGGCAGCACTGGACTCTGGGCCTTCGGCCAGGATGTGCCGGATCCGGCGGTGGTGCAAACATTGTTCCCCTCGTTGACCCCGGTGAGCCGGGTCGACTGCGTCACCGCGAGCGCATCATGGCTCGACGCCGGCGGTGACGGTTGGCGGCTCACGCGCCGTGGCGCCGTGACCGCGTTCGTCGGCAGCAACCTGATGAAGTTCGGCCCCCTGCTGGGCGAACTGCTAGCCCAATCGGTGTTGAACGACGAACCATCGAGTGATCTGGTGAACATCTAGCGGTGTCCGGTCCAGCACGGTGTAGGCAGCCGGCCGCGGCAGTGTGTGCCAACCCACATCGGCGAAATTTGCCTCCTGCGTTGGTGAGTGATTACTCTCTCACCATGCCTGCCGAAGCTGCCCGCGGACGCGACCGGCTGTTGGCAGAGGCGTTGAAGTTGTTCGCTGCCAAGGGCTATGCGGCGACGTCGGTCGCCGACATTCAACGTGCTGCCGGCCTGGCACCGGGTTCGGGCGCGCTCTACAAGCACTTCGGCTCCAAGCGCGAACTGCTGGAAGCCGCGGTCGAGCACCGCATCAGCAGCGTCGTTGCCGCACGCGAGCAGTACGACGCAAGAGAACCCGAAAGCGTAGAACACGCGGTGCGCACCGCAGGAGAGCTGATCTGGAGCAACCTCAAACAGAGCGAAGACCTGCTCAAGGTCATGCTGCGCGAACCTGAGGAGCTCGGCGATCTCGACGAGAAAACCTGGCAGGTGATCACCGACAACGCCTACCAGCGGTTCGCCGACGAACTGGCCGCGTCCAATCGCTCCGGTCGCACCTGCATCCCCGATCCCGAAGCGGCCGCGGCCGCCGCCATCGGGTCATTGTCCTATGCGTCGACGCTGCAAGCGCTCACCGGGCGACTACCCGGCAACATCGACGAAGACCGCTATTTCGAAGCCTGGGTCAATCAGACGCTCAGTGTGCTCACACAATATAGAACTCCGAAAACGACGTCACGCCAACCTATTTCAGGAGATAACAGATGACATTCTCGATGCAGCTCTCCGACGATGTAATCGAGGTGCGCGACTGGGTGCACAAGTTCGCCGCCGACGTCATCCGCCCGGCGGCCGCCGAGTGGGACGAGCGCGAGGAAACGCCGTGGCCGGTCATCCAGGAGGCCGCCAAGGTAGGGCTGTATTCCCCGGACTTCTTCGCCCAGCAGGCCGCCGAAGAGACCGGACTGGGCATGCTCACCGCGTTCGAGGAGATGTTCTGGGGCGACGCCGGAATCGCGCTGTCCATCATGGGCACCGGACTGGCGGCGGCGGCGCTGGCGGGCAACGGGACACCCGAACAACTCGGCCAGTGGCTGCCCGAGATGTTCGGTACCGCGGCCGAACCCAAGCTCGGTGCATTCTGCTCGTCGGAGCCTGACGCCGGCTCCGACGTCGGCGGCATCCGCACCCGTGCCCGCTTCGACGAGGCCAGCAACGAGTGGGTGCTCAACGGCACCAAGACCTGGGCCACCAACGGCGGCATCGCCAACGTGCACATCGTGGTCGCTTCGGTCTATCCGGAGCTCGGCACCCGCGGCCAGGCCAGCTTCGTCATCGGACCGGACACCAAAGGCCTGGCTCAGGGGCAGAAGTTCAAAAAAGCACGGCATCCGTCGCACACCGCCGAGGTCGTGCTCGACAACGTGCGCCTGCCCGAGGACGCGATTCTCGGTGGCCGCGAGAAGTTCGAAAAGCGGATCGCGCGAGTGAAATCCGGCGCCTCGGCGGGCGGTCAGGCGGCCATGAAGACCTTCGAGCGCACCCGGCCCACCGTCGGCGCCATGGCCGTCGGCGTGGCCCGCGCCGCCTACGAGTACGCGCTCGACTATGCCTGCCAGCGTGAGCAATTCGGCCGCAAGATCGGTGAGTTCCAGGCCGTGGCGTTCAAGCTGGCCGACATGAAGAGCCGCATCGACGCGGCCCGGCTGCTGGTGTGGCGGGCAGGATGGATGGCGCGCAACAACCAGAACTTCGACTCCGCCGAGGGCTCGATGGCCAAACTGGTGGCCAGTGAGACGGCGGTCTACGTCACCGACGAAGCCATCCAGATTCTCGGCGGCAACGGCTACACCCGGGACTACCCCGTGGAGCGGATGCACCGCGACGCAAAGATTTTCACCATCTTCGAGGGCACCAGCGAGATTCAGCGTCTGGTGATCTCGCGGGCGCTGACGGGGCTGGCCATCCGCTGACCGCGGTCATGCCACCTGCCACGCGGCACCCTTGCGGCGTGCCGCCGTCGCAACCGGGACGGAGCCGTTGCCGACGACGCTGAGTCCGGCGAGGCGCCGCCAGGACCGGATGGCGTGCCGGGTCACCGCCACGATCCGGTCCGCTCCCCCGTCCAGGTTGGCCAACCGGTGGGCGCGTAAGGCGTTACCGGTCACCGCATCCAGCGTCTCCCACTTGTCGGTGTCGGCCAACGCCGTCGACTGGTATGCGGCCCGAACGGCGTAGCGCTGCGCCCCCGGGGCCATCGACGCGCTGATCTCGCGCGCGGCGCGGGCGGCGCCGTCCCAGACGGCGATGTCGGGCAGCTCACCCGGCGCCAGCGTGCGATGCAACTCCCCGATCCCGGAGATCACCTCGGCTGCGGCACCTCCGGCGTAGCGGATCACGCCCCAAGGCGGGCTCATCAACAGCTTGGACACCCAGGCACGGACGACGCGGTCGGCGACGGCTCCGTCACACGCGGTTCCCACGGTCAGCCAGCCCAGATCCAGGGCTATGACGGCGTCGTCCGGCGCCAGGTAGCCATCCGGCCCGGCGAGCTGGTCGTTGCACAAGTGTACGAACGCGGCCAGCGGGCGGGCCGAGGTCGCCGGGAAATCGGTGATCTGCTCGTCACCGTTGATGAACGAAATGACGTTCATGGCACAGCCTTTAGCCGATCCCGGCTGATGCGAGCCGCGCGCCAGTCGCAGCGGGTGGGTGATGCGATCGAGGTCCACGTGGCTAACCTTTCCGGGCAGGTCCTGGGCCGGCACCCATGATCCCACTCCGACGGTCGATATCGCAGCGACCGGCCGGCGCGGGCTTCAGCTTCGGTTGCCGAACTGCCATGATGACTTCCATGGCACTGCCTTGGGATTCGCACGACACTGATTCCATTGTCGGATCGATCGCCGTGCAGGACAGCGCGGCCGTCGCCGGGTCCGCGGCCGTCGGGGGAAGCGTCGCGGTCGCCGGCTCGACGACTGCGGCCGGGTCGATCGCGGTCGCCGGCTCGGTCGCGACCGCCGGCAGTATCGCGGTCGCGGCATCGGCGGCCACCGCGGGAAGCGTCGGGGTGATCACCAGTCTGCTCGCCTTGATATGTGTGGCCGTCCGCGACTGCGTGGCGTGCCTGGGCTGCATCGCGTGCCTCCGGTGTGTCGGATGCATTGCGTGCGTGCGCTGCACCGACTGTGTTGGATGTATCGGGTGCGTGAACTGCTCCGGACTGCGAAATGTGGTGGGGGCCAGGAACATCCATGTGGAGATAGCCAACTGAGCCGGCCCGCGCCGCAACTGTCCGCCGGGAGGCGGATCTGCGGCGGCGCTGTGTGGCTGATCGGGGTGGCCGGGTTCCTGCTACTCGAAGCGGCCGCCGCGCGCGGGTACCAACCCCACTACAGCTACGCCGACAACTACATCAGCGAACTCGGCGCCCACGGGCCGCTCACGTACCTGATGCACCTGGGGTTCTATCTGCAGGGCGTGGCCTATCTGCTGGGGGCGGTACTCGTTTCGGGGTCTTTCCGTCGCAGCACGACTCGCGTATTCCTGGCGCTGGCCGCGGCGAACGCCGTCGGCAACACCCTGGTGGGTGCGTTCCCCGGTGGAGGCTTACATGGCATAGGCGCGGCGCTGGCCCTGACCGCCGGTAACGCCGCCACGTTGGCAGGTTCCTCCGCGATAGCCCCGGCCCGCCGGCGCGGCGGCTACCGCGTCGTATCGAAAGTGATTGCCGTACTCGGGTTTATCTGCTTATCGGTATTCGCGGTCGGCGCAGCGGGCGGATCGATGCACATATCCGCAATCGGCGTCTGGGAACGCGGGTCGGTATATGCGATCTTCCTGTGGCAGCTATGGACCGTGTTGTGCCTGCAATCCAACCGGCCTGAGTGAGATAGGTCTCGACCGGGAATATCGGTTGGAGTTGCACTGTCTTTCCACCGGCGGACGCCGGAGGGCCACCAGGGAGGGAACGGACCGATGAAATCGAACGGGGTGTGCACCGACGCGCCTCCGCTTCGATCAGCACCGGAAGGCGAACAGCCTAGGCAGTCCCGCGGGAAGCCGGAGGTATTCGCCGGTGTGCTGGCTATTCTGCTGGCAACCGGCTGGGCCGCCAACCACTTTGCGGCCTTGATTCCGGCGATCAGCGACGCGCAACACCTCAGTGCGTCCCTGCTGGACGCGATATTCGGGATTTACGCGGTAGGTCTGCTGCCTGGCTTGCTGCTCGGTGGGCGCGCCTCGGATGCGTTCGGCCGCCCGTCGATCGCGCTGACGGGGGCGGCAACCGTCCTGGCCGGAACGATCCCGATGCTCTTGTCACAGCAGTCCGACGTGCTGCTGGCGGGACGCCTCGTCGTCGGTGTCGGAGTGGGCCTCGCCATGAGCTCGTGCACGGCGTGGGCTTCGGATCTGAACGGTCCGCCAGGCGCGGCCGTTGCCGGAGCGGTGTTGATTGCCGGATTCGCGGTGGGGCCTTTCGTCTCCGGTGTCATCACCGCTGTTTGCCCCTCCGCGATCGGGGTCTCGTTCGCAACGGCCGCCGGCCTGGTTGGGACGGCGATCGTCGTCGTCGCGCTGGCGCTGCGTCGTTCCGCATCGCCCGGACCGGTGCGCGGCCGCCCCGCCGGACCGGGCGAAGGCCAGAGCACCGGCCTGGCGCTGAGCTGGGCGATGCCGCTGGCACCGTGGGTGTTCGCCTCGGCGACACTCGCTTTCGTCACGATTCCCACTCGGATTCACACCGGGCTGGCCGCCACCATGGTGGCCGGGATTGCCGCTTTGATCACCAACGGAGTGAGCGGTATCAGTCAGTTGGTCGCCCGGGGGCGGCGGTGGGGTCCGCAAGCCGGGACCGCCGGTGCGTTGCTTGCCGCGCTCGGCTACGCCACTCTGGCCGCGGCACCGCCGAATATTCCCGTGGCTCTGGGATTGTCGCTGCTGGTGCTGCTCGGCTGTGCATCAGGACTGTGTCTTCGCGAAGGTCTCATCGACTTGGAAGCCGCAGCGCCACAACACAATCGGGGCGCGCTGACGGGCGCTTTCTACGCGGTGACCTACATTGGCTTCGGATTGCCGCTACTACTGACCGAGATCGGGTTGTCTGCTGCGTCGGCCGTGCTTGCCGTCCTGGCAGTGCTGGCGACGGTCGTCGCGGCCGGCCGGGCGCTGCGGCTACGCCGAAACCAGCACCGCCAAAGCTGATTTGGACGTTACCTGCCAAGATCGTCGTCAAGCTACGACCGGTCCGGAGCTTGGGCGAAAGCCGGACTGGGCGATGGCGATCGAAACGCCGTTGCCGATCGGGCCATCGCGGTCGACGAGTACCGTCGACCCGGTGGCTACGCCGTCTTCGCTGTAATGCGTAACCGAGGCCAGCCCGAGCTCGGATCCTCGCGGCAGCCGACTCAAGGTGAGGGTGTAGTCGACGTTGATGAACTGCAAACCCCTGCTGCCCCAGTTGGCGATCGAGGCGGTGATGTCGCCGGCCATCGCCGCCCGTGTGAAGGCGGTCATCGGTTCGGCGTCGAGCAGCGGTCGGGTTTCCTGCAGCCAGGTGTATTTCGGCCCCAGTTCGTCCGTCCAGCCGGGATCGGGATTCTGAATCTCGCTACCCCAGCCGTAGGTGCGGATGAACAACGACTGGACGTCGTCTCTTCCGGCAGGCAGCGCCGGCATTTGCACCGGCATCGACCACACCTCGCCATCCGGTTGTGGGCCACGCCTCAAGAACAGCGCGCTCGCCTGTGCCACAGTGTTGCCGTCCTGGGTGAGCACCGCCTCGATGAGTCTCAGCCGGCGGCGATCCTGCAGCACCCGGGTGTGCACCTCGATCGGCTGGAACACGGTGGGCCGGGGCAGGTCGACGGTCAAGCGCGCGGGGTGGAACTGCGGATCGTCGACGGCGCGTTCGGCCGCCCAGCCGAGCAGTCCACCGACGACGTGGCCACTGAGCGAGGGACCCCAGCCGCCTCGTGCGATTGCCGTTGGTACATAACTGTTTTCGTCGCGAACGAAGTACGGCGACGCCGCGTCGAGGCGCCGTCCTGCGGGTTGGCCTGCACAAAGTGTTTCTACAGCACCCGGTCGGCGGTGCTGCCGCGGGCCGCCGCAACCCGGTCAGGCGTCCCGGGCGGACCGCGCGGGAGCTCGGGTCGTTCGTCAAGATCCCACCGCACACATTGCTCACCGGGTTGCGCCACCAGACCGGAACCAGGACGACGGTCTGGTCAGCGAAGTCCTGCGGTTCAGCGGCGATCTGGTCGTCGAGGGCCACGGCACGTACCTGGTGCGCGGCTCAGATGCAGCTCAGCCTTGGTTGTCGGTGCCCCCTGTTTTGATGGGGTTATGTCTTCGTCGACCCTTGTTGAGCCTGTGGCGGTCACTCCTGCGCAGCGTTTGGAGGGGTTGTTTGAGGAGTTGGCGGAGCTGACCGGGCAGCGCAATGCCATCGATGGGCGGGTGGTGCAGATCGTGGCTGAGATCGAGCGTGAGGAGCTGTGGTCTGTCCCGTACCACCACCGGCTGCACCACCACGGCGTCATCACCCTGACCGGCCCCGCCCACACCGACCCTGCCCGCAGGATCGCTGGCCCGGACCCCCACCACTCCACCACCTGTGGTGAAACCCTGCATCGGAACCACCGGCGAACGCGCCAGCCGGTGGTGGTACCCACCCTTCCAACCCCAACCACCACCAGCGACAAACTAGGTGTCGCCGCCTATTTCCAGGCGAACAACGGCTGCTCGAGCTCGTCGACCGGGTCGTGCCGACCCTCCAGACCCAACCACCGCAGCTGCAGCAGCACCGCACCCGTGGGGGCGTGGATCAAGTCGTTGCCGAGCGGGATTTGGACGACAGGCCGCGGGCTCTCCGGGATCGTGATGAAACGCGGGGAATCCTCACGCAGCAACTGGTGCAAACCCACCCGGTAGACCGCCACCACCTCGTCGGGAGCGGGATGCAGTTCGACCCGGCCGCCACCCCACAGCACCACCGGGGTGATCACGTAACCTGACCGCGTCGGGTAGTCGTCGAGCAGGCCCAATACCGACGATTCGGAAAGCCTGACTCCAAGCTCCTCGTCCAATTCGCGCAACGCCGCATCGATCGCGGTCTCACCGGGATCGAGCCGGCCGCCCGGTAGAGCCCACTGCGCCGCGTGCGACGACAGCCGAGATGTTCGGCGGCACAACAGAAAAGAGGCGCCTCCTGCCACGTCGACCATATGGCCGTCCAGCCCGCCGGGCATCGGCCGATCGGCGATCCAATCATCCACCGGCGCCGGATCCACCCGGTCCTCACCCAACTCGGAGTCGACGAGCACCACCGCCACAGCCGCATGCCGCTTGGTGGGATCGGTCACCACGCGCCGGTCGTGCTGAGCCAACCGCGCTCGGATCTGCACGCGCAGCGCATCGTCGTAGCTGATCGTCACCATCCGACCATAGGCCCGACGGACGCCCGCGCCTCCGACCAGATAAGTCTGATACTCTAATAAGAGCACAATATATTTGTGTTTCATTCGATGGAGTGGGTGCAACGATGCGCGGCGAACCCGAACCGACCGCGCCGATTCCCAGGGCCGCGATCGAAGCCGCGCTGCGCGCATCCGAGGAGCTCGGCAAAGGCGTCGCCGACATTCCGGTCGCGGTAATCGCCCGGCACGCCGGGATGTCGCGCAGCACCTTGCTGCGCCGGTTGGGTGGTTCGCGCGCCACACTGGACGAGGCCGTCCGTAGCCGCGGCGTGGACCCCGGCGGCGTTCCGATCCGCATTCGCGCCACGGACGCAGCCGCGGCGCTCATCGAGGAAAACGGCTTGGCGGCAGCCACTTTGGAAGCTATCGCACTGCGCGCACATTGCTCAGTGCCCAGCCTTTACGCCAACTTCGGCACCCGCGACGGCCTGCTGCGTGCGGTCTTCGAGCGGCACAGTCCCGTCGCGGACCTCGAGGAATTCTTCGCCCGGCCGGCCGAAGGCGGCCTGCGCGATAGGGTACTGGGCCTCTACACCGTGCTGGCCCGTGCGCTGGCCCGGCGCCCGCGCGTGGTGCCCGCCATGTTCGCCGAAGTCTTCGCACGCCCGTCCAGCCCCGCCGTCAAAGCCCTTACCAGCCATGCCTTTCCGCGCATGCTGGGACTACTCGGCGGATGGCTGTCCGCCGAAGTCGCCGCGGGGCGCCTTCGTGATCTGCCGCTGCCGCTGCTGATTCAGCAACTCATGGCCCCGATGATGATTCACCTGTTCATGCGCCCACTGGCCGAGCGCACCGACCTCATCGACCTGCCCAACCTGGACGTGGTGTGCGAGGTATTCGCCGACGCGTTCGTCCGTGCCGCCGCAACCCGAGAGAAATGGAACGAGCCATGACGCCAACTGCAACGACGACCTGCGCGATCGCCGGCGGCGGACCAGCCGGCATGGTGCTGGGACTGCTGCTGGCCCGGGCCGGCATCGAGGTCACCGTGTTCGAGAAGCACGCCGACTTCCTGCGCGACTTCCGTGGCGACACCGTCCACCCGGTCACCCTGCGCCTGCTCGACGACCTCGGCTTGTTTCCCCGATTCGACGCACTGCGCCACAGCAAACTGGAAAAGGCGGCCTTCGACTTCGGTGGCCGCACCGTCACGGTCGTCGACTTCCGCCGGCTGCGGCAACCGCATCCATACATCGCACTGGTTCCGCAGTGGGACCTGCTCAATTTGCTGGCCGACGCAGGTCGAGCCGAGCCGTCGTTCACGCTGCGGATGAGCACCGAGGTGACCGGACTGCTCAAAGACGGGAACACGGTCACCGGTGTGCGCTACCGGGGTCCCGACGGCGACGGCGAACTTCGGGCCGATCTGACGGTCGCGTGCGATGGCCGTACCTCCGACGTGCGCCGCGAAGCCGGCCTGGTTCCCCGGGAATTCGCCGTACCGTTCGATGTGGGCTGGTTTCGGCTCGACGCCGTCGCCGAGATCAATTACCAACTGACACCGCGTGTTTCGCCGGGCCGGGCATTGATCCTCATCCCGCGCGAAGGATACTTCCAGGCGGGCTGCTTCCTACCTAAAGGCGGGGAGCAGCAGCTGCACGCCCGCGGACTGGATACCTTCCGTTCCGAGGTCGCCGAGCTCGTGCCCGAAGCGTCGGCGGACTCCCTGAAGTCCTGGGACGACGTCAAGATCCTCGACGTCCGGGTCAACCGGCTGCGTCGTTGGCACCGGCCCGGATTGCTGTGCATCGGAGACGCAGCCCACGCCATGTCGCCGGCCGGCGGGGTCGGCATCAATCTCGCCGTGGCCGACGCGGTGGCCGCCGCCGGCATTCTGGCCGCGCCGCTGGCCGCCCATCGGGTACGCGAATCCGACTTGGCCGCCGTGCAGCGCCGGCGCAACCTGCCGGCGGTCGTCACCCAGTCCATCCAGCTCCTGGCGCACCGGGCGCTGAGCAATATCGTGCTCAAGGGCGAGGTGCCGGAGTTATCTCCGCGGGCGCAGCGTGCGGTCGCCGCGGTGTTCGGCCGGTTTCCGGCGCTGTCGGCGGTGCCCGCCTACGCCGTCGGGGTTGGTCTACGGTCCGAACGTGCGCCGCAATTCGCGCGCAGGCCGCCCCAGTGAGGTTGCGCGGGGGGTACTTGGGTTGCGCGGGAAGGATATGCGGTGCGACGAGGTTGCACGCGGAATGCGTATTGGAGTCGTCTTACCGCAAACCGAACTCGGCGGAGATCCGGCCGCTATCCGTGCCTATGGTCAACGCGTCGAGGAACTGGGGTTCACCCACATCCTCGCCTACGACCATGTGCTGGGCGCCGACCCAACGGTGCACCAGGGCTGGCAGGGCCCGTACGACATCGACTCGACATTTCACGAGCCGTTCGTCGTCTTCGGTTATCTGGCCGCGATCACTTCGCTGGAGCTCGTCACCGGCGTCATAATCCTGCCGCAGCGGCAGACGGCGCTGGTGGCCAAGCAGGCGGCCGAGGTTGACTTGCTGACCGGCGGCAGGTTTCGGCTGGGCGTCGGATTAGGTTGGAATACAGTAGAATACGAGGCCCTCGGCGAGCGTTTCACCAACCGCGGCAGGCGCTCGGAGGAGCAGGTCGAATTGATGCGACAGCTCTGGACGCAACGAACGGTCACATTCGAAGGTCAGTATCACACGGTCACCGGCGCCGGCTTGGCGCCGCTGCCCACCCAGCAACCCATCCCGGTGTGGTTCGGTGCGGCCAGCGATCGCGCCTACGAGCGCGCCGGGCGGCTCGCGGACGGCTGGTTCCCGATGCTGGAGCCCGGGCCATCGCTCGACCAGGCGCGGGAACGGGTGGAGCGTGCCGCAGCGGCGGCCGGCCGGACCGCCGCGGACCTGGGGATGGAGGGCCGGGTCAGCTGGTCCGGCGACCGCGATAAGGCGGCCACCGACCTCGCCGCGTGGCAGGCCGCGGGTGCCACGCACGTCTCGGTGAACACCATGCGCGCCGGCTTGGTCGGCGTCGACGCCCATCTGAAGGCCCTGGAGCAGGTAGCCGCCGACCTGGCGTAACCCGGCCTAGTGTGGTTAGCCTTACCTAATATAGGCTACCGGGCATGGCCGCAGACTTCACGATCGTCATCGGGTACGGCAGCGACATGGGCAACGCCGAGGACGCCGCCCTGTCGTTCGCCGAGGCGCTCGAGGACGCAGTCGGCACCGGCGTCACCGCGATCGAACTCAACCAGATCGAGGTGGGCGACCTGCAGTCCGCCACCCATTTCGTGGTGGTCACCTCGACCTTCGGGGAAGGCGAATTCCCGGACAACGCAACACTATTCTGGGAGGCCATCAGCGCCGATGACGCCGACCGGCTCGAGCATCTGAAGTTCGCGGTGCTGGCGTTGGGCGACAGCGGCTACGAATTGTTCTGCAACGCCGGCCGATTGCTCGACGAGCGCCTCGCGACCCTGGGCGGAAGCCGACTGGCCGAACGCGTCGACATCGACGGTCCCTACGAGCAACCCGCCGCCGCGTGGACCGCCGACCTGGTCAAATTGCTGGCCTCCGAGGACGCCGGCACGGTGGTGTCCGGACCCGAGCCGCCAGTCTCGGAAGCCGTCGAGACGAGCCGACGCGACCGCAGCCATGCACCCGTCAGCGCGCGCCTGGTTGTCAACCGGGTACTCACCGCGCCGGGTTCGGACAAGGAAGTCCGCCACTATGAGCTGGACCTGACCGGATCTGAGATCGCTTACACCGCAGGCGATTCGCTGGCCGTGCACGCCACCAACGATCCCAGCCTGGTCAAAGCGATTCTCGCCGAACTCGGGGTCGGTGCCGATTACCCGGTTCTCGACGGCGACCAACCGCTCGGTGCGCTGCTCGGCGGGGCGCTGGAAATCCGGACACCGTCGCGGGCGCTGCGCACGCTGGCGGCCGCGCGCATACCGGACCTCGACGCGGCGGTCGCGCTCAGCGCTGATGCCGTCCCCATCCCCGGTTCGTGGTGGTACGGCAAGGATGTGCTCGACTTGATCCGGCTCGGCGGGCTGTCGGTGGACGACGTCCTCGACACCCTGCGTCCGCTGCAATTCCGCGACTACTCCATCGCTTCCAGCCCACTGGTCCACCCCGACCACATCCACCTGACGGTGGCCACCGTGCGCTATCACCTAGCCGATCGCGAGTACGGCGGGGTGGCGTCGACGTTTCTATCGGACCGCGGCGGCGAGGTGCAAGTCCACCTACGCCCCAACCACACATTCCGACTGCCCGCCGGCGACGTGCCGATCATCATGATCGGTCCCGGCACGGGCGTCGCCCCATTCCGCGCGTTTCTGCAAGAGCGCCAAGCAGCAGGCGCGACGGGACGGTCGTGGCTGTTCTTCGGGGATCGTCGACGCGCCACCAGCTTTCTCTACGGCGAGGAACTGGAGGGGTTCCGCGACTCGGGCACGCTGACCCGCCTGGACCTGGCGTTCTCCCGCGAGGGCCGTGCCGGCTGCCCGAAAATGTATGTGCAGCAACGTATGTGGGAGAACGCCATTGAACTCTTCGATTGGTTGCAAGACGGCGCACATGTTTACGTGTGCGGCGATGCCGAGCGGATGGCCAAGGACGTCGACGCGGCGCTGCACGGCATCGTGGCTCGGTGCGGCAATCTCGACACCGACGCGGCCCATGCGTATGTCAACCAATTGATCAAGGATCACCGCTACCTGCGCGACGTCTACTAGGCATGTGACGCGAGCAATATAGTTAGTGCCCTAACTAATGGCATACAATGAGTGGTATCCACCGTCACCGAGCCGCAGGAGCGATCATGGCCTCCGCCCGCCCCAATTTCTGGCAATACCTCGGGTATTCATACGGGCGGGTGCTGCCCGACTCCATGGGGGATTGGGTGGCAAATGACCTGTCCGGCAAGGGTGCCGTTCGCCGTCACATGATCCGGATGGCGATTCCGCCGCTCTTCGTGCTCGCCCCGTTCTGGCTCCTGCCGGCGTCGCTGTACGTACACACGGAGATGACGGTCCCGATCTACATCTGGGCCCTGCTGATCGCATTCGCGTTGAACAAGGTGTGGCGGCGGCACCGGTTGCTCCAGCACGGACTCGACCCCAACCTGGTCGATGTGCTCAAGCGCGAGAAGGACGCTCGTATTCACGAGGACTACGTGCGACGCTACGGACCCCGACCGGAGTCGGCCGAGTGGCAGGCGAACAGCAGCCCGTTCTGACAGTGAGAAGGGCCACCCACATGGCTGCGAAAGTCGCCGACATCGACCCGCTGTCGCTGGAACGTCAGGTCTGCTTTGCGCTGGCGGTCACCAACCGCGCCGTCCTGGCGGTGTACCGACCGCTGCTCGAGCCGCTCGGCCTGACGCATCCGCAGTACCTGGTGATGCTCACGCTGTGGGACAACGCCAAGTCCGACGGAAACCCGCTGTCCGTCAAAGACATCGCGGCGCTGCTGCAGATGGACTCGGCCACCTTGTCGCCGATGCTCAAACGACTGCAGGCCCAAGGCCTGATCACTCGCACCCGCAGCGCTACCGACGAACGGGCCACCCAGGTGGAGCTGACCCGTCAGGGCCGCGAGCTGCGCCGGCAGGCGCTGCACGTTCCGGCGGCCGTCGTCGAACGCCTCGGCGTCGAACTCACCGAACTCGACCACCTGCGTGAGGTTCTCGTCGAGATCAACGCGGCCGCGCTGGCCGCCGGGGCGCTGGACCCGGCGGGACCAGCGGAAATACTGTAATACATACAGTACGATTCCGAGGATGGCTGGCCAGGGCGTCCACAAACCCACGTTCTGCCGCATCTGCGAACCCTTGTGCGGCATGGTGGCCACGGTCGAGGACGGCAAGCTGGTGTCGCTGCGACCCGACAAACAGCATCCGTTGTCCGCCGGCTTCGCCTGCCAGAAGGGCATCGCCTTTACCGAAGTCGTCAACGACCCCGACCGCGTGCAGACCCCGTTACGCCGCACCGCTTCCGGCTTCGAGCCGGTGACATGGGAGACCGCGCTGGACGACATCGCCGCCCGGGTGGCAGCGATCCACCGCCGGCATGGTTCCGGGGCGTTCGGGTGGTACCTGGGCAATCCGGCCGCGTTCAGCTACTCGCATCTGTTCGGGGCGATGTCGTTCATCAAGGGCATCGGCCGGCACAGCCACTTCTTCACCTCGTCGTCGCAGGACACCAGCAGCCGGCTCATCGCCAGCCAGTTGCTCTACGGATCGCCGATGTCGGTGCCGATCCCCGACTTGACGCGCACCGATCTGCTGGTCCTGATGGGCGCGAATCCCATTGTGTCGCATGGTAGTTTCCTGACCGCGCCGCGCATCAATGACCGCTTGCACGACATCGTCAAGCGCGGTGGTCGGGTGATCGTGGTCGACCCTCGCCGCTCGGAGACCGCGGCGCAGTTCGAATGGTTGGGGATCGTTCCGGATTCCGACGCGTACCTGTTGCTGTCCCTGCTGCAGGTGATGTTCACCGAAGGACTGGCCGACGACGTCGCCACTCGGGCCGACGGCGTCGACTGGTTGCGGGCGCAAGCTGCGCCGTTCACCCCCGAACAAACTGAGTCCCGCACCGGAATCCCTCCCGCGACGGTGCGAAACCTGGCCAGGACACTGGCGAACACACCGCGGGCTGCGTTGTACGGGCGCCTGGGCACCTGCGTGGGCCGGCAGGGCACGCTCACTACCTACCTCATCGATGCGGTCAACCTGATCGCCGGCAACCTCGACCGTCCCGGCGGCAGCGTCTTCGGCACCCTGGGCATGCCGGGACAAAAGTGGGGCCTGAAGCTGATGGGCTGGTCGCTGCGGCGTTCCTACCAGCGCAACCGCACCCGTGTCGGCGGGTTCGGCACTGCAATCGGGGCGGAACCGGCTGCGCTGATGGCCAAGGAAATTACTACTCCCGGCACGCGGCAGATCCGCGCGCTGTTCGTCGGAGCGGGTAACCCGGTGTTGTCGGTGCCCAACGGCGACGAACTGGAGCGCGCGGTCGACGAGCTGGATTTGATGGTCGGCCTCGATTTGTACGTCAACGAGACGACCGCACACTGTGACTACGTTCTGCCCGTCACCACCATGTACGAGCGCGACGACTTCGCCCTCACCTTCCAGACGTTCCAGGCCACACCGTTTCGCCAAGTCACCGAGGCGGTAGTCGAACCGGTGGGTCAGGCCCGTACCGAATGGGACATCATCACCGACCTGATCAGCCGGATACCGGCCCGCACCCCCGCCTTCGCCGCACTGTCCACGCTGCGGCGCACGCTGGCCGCCGTGGGCAGGCAGATGCAGCCACGACCGGTTGTCGACATGATGATTCGGATGTCCGAAGGCGGGAACAGGTTCGGCCTTCGCCGCAGTGGCCTGACTTTCCGGCGCCTCGCCGAGCGGCATCCCCACGGGGTGGTCGTGGCACCGCACCTGCGCACCGGCGTGCTCAACGAGGTGGTGGCATACGGTAACGGCCGAATACGTCTGCACCACAACGACGTCGAATCCGAGCTGGTCGCGATGTCGCGGCGTACCTGGTCGCCGGACTACCCGCTGCGGCTCATCGGGATGCGCGAATCCCGCTCGGAGAATTCGTGGCTGCACAACTCGCCACTGCTGATGCGCGGCAACCGGTCTCAGCGGGCGCTCATGCACGCCGACGACGCGGCGCGGCGGGGGATCGGCGAGGGCGACACCGTGACGGTGCGTTCGCCTTTCGGGCAGATCGCCATCGCGGTCACCGTGACCACCGACCTCGTCCCCGGCACCGTCGCCGTGCCCCACGGCTGGGGCCACAAGGGCACCGGCAGCTGGCAATTGGCCAACCGGGCCGGCGGTGCCAACGTCAACCAACTGACGTCCAGCAACCCCGCGGACCTCGAGGCACTGGCCGGCATGTCCTGGCTGACCGGGGTGCCCGTCGAGGTCGCGGTGCTCGATCAGATGGGCGCCGGTTAGCCCGTCCCGAACCAACGGCTGACTGCGGCCACCAGACCGCGATCGGAGCCCATACCCACCCAGGCGACGTGTCCGTCGGGACGGATCAGTACGGCGGTGGGTGACTCGACCCTGCCGAGCACCGGAAGTTCGCAATTTACATCGCTTTTCGCGTGTACCAGCCGCACGCGATGCGACGCTTGGCCGACCTCGCCCGGGTCGCCCAGGTTGAGCAGGACCGGCCGCGCGTCGTGTAGCAGCGTGAAGAGCCGCGTTCGGCCGCCGCCGGTGCGCAATTCGAGGTCGGGCATGCGCCGGCCCAGCAGCGGGTGCCCCCTCGCCGAGGTCGTAGCGTATGTCGAGTCCTGACATCATCGCGCCGAATTGTTTGCGGGCCTGGTCGATTGAGAGCAGGTCGGACACGGTGTCGTACACGGCGCGGGTGCGGTCGTCTTGGCGTAGCAATGCCATCTGCGCCACCGCGTTGCGCAGCACCCGCGCCGCTACCGGATGCCGTTCGCTGTGATAGGTATCCAGCAGCGTATCGGAGGCCACCCCCGTTGACCACCTGGGCCAGCTTCCAGCCCAGGTTCACGGCGTCCTGCAGACCAGTGTTGAGGCCCTGCCCGCCGATCGGATGGTGCACGTGCGCGGCGTCTCCGGCCAACAGAATTCGCTCGTCGCGGTATGCCGCAGCCTGCCGGGCCAGGTCGCTGAATCTGGAAATCCAACGGATGCTGTGGATTCCGTAATCTGAGCCGAACACCGCCACCAGGCCCTCGCGCAGGTCAGCAAGGGTCGGCCCGGAGGAAGCACCGATCCTGGGCTCCGTCACCATGATCCGCGCGGGTCCCGCGTCGCCGGTGCGGCTCAACGCGTGGATGCCCAGCGCGTCGCGGTGGATACCCCACGGCGGTTGGGCACCAGGGGCCAGCTCGGCCTCGGCGATCAGGTAGCTCGTCGTCGGGTCCCAACCCGGAAACTCGATTCCGGCGGCGCGGCGAATCGCACTGCGACCGCCATCGCACCCTACGACGTACTGCGCACGCAGCATGGTTCCATCGCATAGTCGAACGTCGACCCCGGTGCCGTGCTGGGCGACACCGGTCACGTCGCTGCCACGCCGGATCGGTACCGCGAGCTCATCCACCCATTCGGCGAGGATGCGCTCGATCTCCCGCTGCCACAATGCAAGCCCATACGGATGCGGAGTTGGTAAATCGCCGATTTCCAGGCGAATCTGCGCGTACCCAGCCAGTTGGGATACCTGGCCGACGCTGAGAAACCGGTCGACGATGCCGCGCTGATCCAGGATCTCCAAGCTGCGCGAATGCAAGCCGCCCGCCCGCGATTCAACCAACTCCTGGTTTGCACGTCGTTCGACAACGGCGACATCCACACCGGCCAATGCCAGTTCACCGGCCAGCATCAGCCCGGTCGGACCCGCTCCGACAATGATCACCGCGTGGTCGCACGCTCGACCCCGGTGCTGCCAAACTCGCATTCTTCAACCCCCCGGTTGCTTCAGTTCTGCTCTCGGCCAGCGAGTTTGCATTATCAACCGGGTCTTGCCGCAAGCCCCCACCTGCGGTATAGGTTGAAAGTGCGGGGGATTACCTCGCCAACCTGCCGGAATCAGCGGCGGCCCAGGTCAATCCGCATCCGATCGAAACATCAAGCGGCGCATCGAAAGAGTACGACCCGGCCAGACATTCGCGGACATGCTCGGTCAGTGCGTCACGCTCGCCGTCGGCGACCTCGAAGACCAGTGTTTGGTCCACCTGCAGCAGCAGGCGGGAACTCAGGCCCATGGCGGTGAGCGCCTCGTCGATGTCGACCATCGCGGTGTTGACGATGTCGGCCGCGCTGCCCTGGACGACCATCGCCAGCGCGTCGCGTTCGGCGGCCTGCCGTGCCGCGGGGTCGCGGCTGTTTAGGTCGGGCAGGTAGCGCCTGCGGCCCAGTAGCGTGGCGGCGTAACCCGCCTCGCGCGCCTGGTCGGCCTGATCGTCCGCACCCCCGCTCAGCTGGCCGATGATGCGGCTCTCGAGTTCGCGGTAGCCGGCGCTCATCAGTTCGGCATACCCGGGTCCGGGTACCAACGCCTCGCGGGTGACGGCGCGCAGGTCGGGGTCGGTCGACGTGACGGCGCCGGTGACCGTGCCGGTCTGATCGAACGTGGCATGGATACGACCATCGGGGGCAACCGAATTCGGCGGCATGGCCGCTGCGCCGCGGGCCAGCGAGGCGTGATCCACCGCGATGCCGGTGCGCTCCATACCGGCCAGTACCCGCTGTACCGGCAGTGCGACCCGGCCCAGCAGTGCGGACGAGTCGATACGCGCCAACTCCTCGTCCAGCACGTCGGCGAGGTCGAGCACGGCGCAGGTCCGCAGGATCAACGCCTCGGGCGGGCCGGCATCCGAACGGTCCGGTTCGGCCGCCGCGGCGGGCAAGGCGCAGCGCATGTGGCGCATCAGCAGGTCGTTGAGCGCCGGGCCACGGCGCTCCGGATGGAGCAGGTGCGCCGCCAGCATGGTGTCCGAGGTGACACCGCGCAGCGTCCACCCGCGGCCGGCCAGCGCGTGCATCGCCGCCTTGACGTCGTGCACGGCCTTCGGTGGCCCCAGATCGGCCAGCCACGACGACAGCGCTGCCTCGTCATCGGGGGTCAGCGTGCTGACCTCGATGTAGCGGCCCTCGCCGTCGGCGGCGACGATCGCCAGCGCGACGGCTTCAGAGTCGTGGTTCGGCGTGCTGCCCAGCACATCCAGGCCGAATCGATTACCCAGACTGTGTTCGGACAGCCAAGCGGCGAGTTCGCCGGCGCGCAGCTCGCGGCCGCGTACGTCGAATCCGTTCGACATGCTGCTCATCCTGACCTCAGAACCAGGCGTCCCGCATCTCCAGCGTGGTGCGATCCAGACTGGCCAGCAGGTCCAGTTGCGGCCCGGTTCTGGGCAATTCGTAGCGGAAGAAGTAGCGGGCCGCCTGCCGCTTGCCTTCGTAGAAGTCGCCGTCACGACCGTGCGCGGCAACCAGCTGTTCGAGCCAGGTCCAGGCGATGACGAGATGCCCGAAGGCTTCGAGGTAGACCGCACTGTTGGCCAGGGCCGCTTCCACATCGCCCGCTGCGAACATCGACGCGGTGACGTCCACCAGGCGCTGCCAGGCCCGGTCGAGTTGCGTCGCCAGGTCGGCCGCCTCGCCGGCCAGCGCGGCCGCGCTGGCCACCGTCGCGGAAACGACCTTCGTCAGCTCCACCAGACTGGCGCCGCCGTGCTGAGTTACCTTGCGGCCCAGTAGGTCCAGGCTCTGAATGCCGTGGGTGCCTTCGTGGATCGGGTTGAGGCGGTTGTCCCGGTAGTGCTGCTCTACGTCGTACTCGCGGGTGTATCCGTACCCGCCGTGTACCTGGATCGCCAGGTTGTTGGCTTCCAGGCACCACTGTGAGGGCCAACTCTTGGCCACCGGGGTCAGGATGTCCAGCAGCAGCCCCGCAGCTTCGGACTCGGCCCCCGATTCCGGGCTGGCCTGCACGTCTACCAGGCGGGCACAGTAGAGTGCCAGCGCGAGCGCCCCTTCCACATAAGACTTCTGCGCCAACAACATTCGTTTGACATCGGGATGATCGATGATCGGCACCTGCGGCAGTGCCGGGTCCTTCGCGGTCACCGGCCGGCCCTGTGGACGCTCCCGCGCGTACCGCAGCGCCTTCAGATACCCGGTGTAACCCAGGGCGATCGCACCCAGCCCGACGCCGAGCCGTGCCTCGTTCATCATGTGGAACATGTAGGTCAAGCCGCGATGTTCTTGCCCGACAAGGTAACCCACTGCTCCCGGTCGACCGCCGGGTTGATGACGGCCCTCGCCGAAGTTCAGCGCGGTGTTGGTGATGCCGCGAAAGCCCATCTTGTGGTTCAGTCCGGCGAGTACGACGTCGTTGCGCTCACCGACCGAACCATCTTCGCCGACAAGGAATTTCGGAACGATGAACAACGAGATTCCTCGGGTCCCGGGTGGTGCACCGGCAATCTTGGCCAACACCAGATGCACGATGTTCTCCGAGAGTTCGTGATCTCCACCGGAGATCCACATCTTGGCGCCGAACAGGCGATAGCTGCCGTCGTCCTGCGGTTCGGCGCGGGTGGTGATGTCGGCCAGCGACGAACCCGCCTGCGGCTCGGACAGACACATGGTTCCGGTGAAGCGGCCGGTCAGCGTCGGCTTGACGAACCGCTCGATCTGGTCCGCGGTGCCGTAGTGCGCCAACAGGTTCGCGTTGGCCAGGCTGAGCAGCACGTACCCGGCCGTCGCCACGTTCGCCGCGTGAAAGAACGCCAGCCCGGCCCCGGCGACGACCGTCGGCAGCTGCCATCCGTCCAGCGCATGATCCATGCTCATGGCCAGCAGGTCGGCCTTGGCGAAGGCCTCCAGCGCCTGCTGCACCTCGGGTATGACGGTGACCCGTTCGCCGTCGAACGTGGGCTCGTTGGCGTCGTTCTTCTTGTTGTGCGGCGCGAAGTAGCGGGTCGCCAGGTCTTCGCAGAGGTCGAGCAGCGCGTCGAACGTCTGCGGGGAATGCTCGGTGAAGCGGTCCCGGGTGGTCAGGTTCTCCACTGCCAGCCATTCGAAGAGCAGGAACTCGAGATCGCGCCGGGACAACAGATTGGACGTCACTGCAAGCCTTCCCTGTGTGCCTTGTCTACCTGACCACCTTGGCACCAGACCACGCGCCGGCGCACACCGGCGTAGGGTGGAAAGAGAAGTTAAATGAGCTAACTAAGCGGTACTGTCCGCGAGAGGGGTGGGATCATGGCCCGAACTGACAACGACACCTGGGATCTGGCATCGAGCGTGGGCGCCACCGCGACGGCGGTCGCCGCATCGCGTGCCATCGCATCGCAGGGCCCACAGCCACTGCTGAACGACCCGTGGGCTGCCCCGCTGGTGCGCGCGGTAGGCGTCGACACGTTCGTCAAGCTTGTCGACGGAGAGATCGACGGCGCCGACGATCCGCTGCTGAATCGGACGGCGATAACCGAACAGATCACCGTCCGCACCCGGTTTTTCGACGACTTCTTCATCGAGGCGACCCAGGCCGGAGTCCGGCAGGTGGTGATCCTGGCCTCCGGCCTGGATACGCGAGCCTATCGACTGCCGTGGCCGGCCGGCACCGCCGTGTACGAGATCGACCAGCCCGAGGTCGTCGAATTCAAGACCCGCACGCTGGCCGACCTCGGTGCGGAACCCGCCGCGCTGCGCACCACGGTGGCGATCGATCTGCGCGAAGACTGGCCGTCGGCCTTGCGGGAAGCGGGATTCGACACCGGCCGGCCGACGGCTTGGATCGCCGAGGGCCTGCTGGTCTATCTGCCCGCCGAGGCGCAGGATCGCTTGTTCGACAACGTTTCCGCGTTGTCGGCGCCCGGCAGCCGGCTGGCAACCGAGCACATGGACTTCAGCCGGATCGCGCCGAACTGGGCCGATAAGCTCACCGAGCGCTCGCGGCGGATCGGCTCGAACATCGATCTGGCCTCGCTGTTCTACACCGGTGACCGCAACACGGCCGCCGACTACCTCACCGGGCACGGCTGGCGGGTGACTGTCAAAACCACCGAACAGGCTTATGCCGCAGAGGGTTTCACGGTTCCCGACGACGATCTTGCGTCATTCGGCGAGGCTTCGGGCTACCTGACGGCGGTCAAGACTTAACGGCGCTCGCCCGGTTCGCCTCAAGCACCGCGCACCGGCGAGACGGTGCTGCTCGCCCGGGCGGCCAGTTGCTCGAAATCGTGGATCAGGACGGACTTGCTCTCGATCGTGATCCAACCCGACTCGACGAAATCCGTCAGGGCCTTGTTCGCCGTCTCGCGTGATGTGCCGGCCAGCTGGGCGATCTCCTCCTGGGACAGCCCGTGGTCGACCCGCCAGGAAGTTCCGGCGCGGACACCGAATCGCTTTGTCAGCAACAGCAATTGCTGCGCCACCCGCCCCGGTACGTCGTTGAAGACCAGATCCGAGACGATATCGTTGGTTCGCCGTATCCGGCGGGCCAGCAGTCGCAGCAGTTGGTCGGCGATCTCCGGACGCTCCCCGACCCACGCCCGTAGCGTGTCGCCCGCCATGACGACGGCGCGCACCCGGGTCAGGGCTACGGCGGTGGAGGATCGCGGCGCCGGGTCGAAGATCGACAGTTCACCGAGCATGTCCGACGGGCCCAGCAGGGTGATGAGGGTCTGACGGCCGTCGCGGCCCTTGCAGCCGATCTTCACCTTGCCCTCGGCGATGATGTACAGGCAGTCGCCCGCCTGACCTTCCACGAAGATCGTCTGTCGCCGGGCGAACGTCACCCACGGCAGCGATTTGTCGAGTTCAGCCAGGACATCACGGTCGATCCCGTGGAAGACGCCGGCCCGTGCCACGTTGTCATCCATCCCCAGCCTCTCGCGTTCCGGTAAGCGTTCGGATCCCACGGATCGTCGCGACTGGTCCGCGCCACACACGCGATTCCCGCTGATTATACAGCATGACTAGACGCTTTATGCAATTCGTCCAGTCGCGTCGGAGTGGCGTCCCGGGGCGCCGGTATCGCTGGTCGCAACGATTTGTACGCTGCATTCGGGCGAATGACCGGCACGGTCGACCCGGGACGTTGACGGAGGTTTTCATGGCTACACAAATCCCGCTGGTCGACTATCTGGTGCTCGACGAGGGCGAGCCTCATCTCGTCGCACAGGAATGCGCCGGCTGTGGCGCCCGGTACTTCGACCGCCGCAATGCCTGCGCCGGCTGCTTCAAGAACGAGTTCAAGACCGTCCCGGTCGCAACCGAGGGCACGGTACGGACTTTCACCATCGTCACCTTCGCCGCCCCGGGGATCCCCACGCCCTTCGTCGCGTCCGTCGTGGACTGCGACGGGACGCAGGTCCGCGCCAACCTGGTGAACGTCGAACCCGATCCCCAGCATGTCCGCGACGGGATGAAGGTGCGCCTGACCACCTATCCGGTCGGCACCGATTCCGCGGGCACCGAGGCGATCGGCTTCGGGTTCGAGCCCGCATAGATCTCGACATCTGACGAAGGAGCGATGATGGGCGCCAGCGACGAAATCTGGATCCTCGGAATCACGATGACCAAGTTCGGAAAGCACCCGGATCTGGACACCGTCGACCTTGCGGCACAGGCCGCCACCGGGGCGCTCGCCGATGCCGGCCTGACCATGGCCGACATCGGCGTGCTGGCGGCCGGCAACCTGATGGCGGCCAACGCCGGGATCGGTCAACAGCTGCAGAAACAGATAGGCCAGACCGGCATCCCGGTGTACAACGTGGCCAACGCGTGCGCGACGGGGGCGACCGCGCTGCGGACCGCCATCATGGCCGTCAAAGCCGGCGAGGTCACCTACGGCATGGCCGTCGGCGTGGAGAAGCTCTCCGGCGCCGGCCTGCTCGGCGCGGGCGGGGCGAAAAAGGCAGACTCCGACGTTTGGGCGCCCAAGGGCCGTTATGGCGCGGTCGCACCCGTGGACGGGCGGATCGGCACCGAGGCGATGCCCGGGGTGTTCGCCCAGATCGGCACCGAGTACGGCCACAAGTACGGCGGCACCAGTTTCGAACTGTTCGCCAGGATCAGCGAGAAGAACCACGCCCACTCGACGCTGAATCCGCTTGCGGCATACCAGAAACGG
Source organism: Mycobacterium kiyosense (assembly GCA_021654635.1). Classification (NCBI taxonomy): domain Bacteria; kingdom Bacillati; phylum Actinomycetota; class Actinomycetes; order Mycobacteriales; family Mycobacteriaceae; genus Mycobacterium; species Mycobacterium kiyosense. Next base: position 176,789 of record AP025179.1, on the reverse strand, counting down.
TTCACCCTCGAGCAGATCATGAACGACGTGATGATCGCCTATCCGAACACCCGGGCGATGTGCTCGGCCAACTGCGACGGCGCCGCGGCCGCGATCGTGTGCAACGGGGAGACGCTGAAGTCGCTGTCGCTCGAACAGCGCCGCCGCGCGGTGAAGGTGTCCGCGTCGGTGCTGACCACCGACCCCTACGAACCGGGCTGCCAGGTGCTGCCCAACGTCAACACGCTGACCCGCAACGCCGCCAAAACCGCCTACGAACAGGCCGGTATCGGCCCCGAGGACTTGGACCTGGTGGAGTTGCACGACTGCTTCGCCACCGCCGAGCTGGTGCACTACGACAACCTGATGTTGTGCGAAGAGGGTGGCGCCGCAGCGTTTTTCGAGTCCGGCGCCACCTGGCGCGACGGCTCGACGCCGGTGAACGTCTCCGGTGGTCTGCAGTCCAAAGGTCACCCGATCGCGGCTACCGGTATCGCCAACATCTGGGAGGTTTGTCACCACCTGCGTGGTGAGGCCGGCGACCGCCAGATCGAGAACGCCAAGGTCGGACTGGCCCACGTGATCGGCCTCGGCTCGGCCTGCGGCGTCCATGTGCTGGAGAAATCAGCCGTCTGAGTTCGGTGGCGTGTGCGGTCAGCGAAATGGGTATCTAGGCTTCACAGCGAATCCCCGACCACGCACGAAGACGAAAGATTCACGATTATGCAGGCAACGGTCACCCCGGAAGCCGAAAGCGCCATCACCGAGATCGCCCAGCGCCACGGACTGTCCCGCGAAGCGGTGCTGGCCATGCTGTTCGCCATCCACACCGGCGGCGGCACCATGGCACAGTTCTCCATCCCCGAGCTCGGCGGGACCGGGCAGTGGATGCGGGGCGGGATGACGATGGTGGGCAACATGTTCGACAACGCGCTCAAAGCGCGCGTCGACGCGCTGTGCAACGAGCTGTCCCAGCTGATCGCCACCACCACCGTGTTTCGTGGCTCAGCCACGGGCGCCCAGGCCGGGTTCACCTCGTCGAACTGGTGGCCGGCGGACCTGGGCGTGCCCAGTTCGGCCGGCGGGCAGAACGACACCAGGTACGCGGTGTTCCCGAACACCAGGCGTCTGGCCATCCAAATCAACGGCGCGGTAAGGGTTTTCGACACTGGTGACCACCAGATCACCGGTGTGCAACAACAGCAGGGGCGTGGCACCGGCACGGTGCAGTTCACCAGCCAATTCGGCACCTTCGACGTGTCGAGTCTGCGTGAACTCGGTGCGCAGCAGGTGGCCGAGACGCCGACGGCTGCCCCCGCTGCCCCCGCCGCCCAGGCGGCCCATGCCGCCCCGGCGGCTCCCCGGCACGCCCCCCCGCCCCGGCGCCCCAAACCGCGCCACCGCAGCAGTCCCCGCGACCGCGTCGGGCACCGATCCCGGCGCCATCGTCGCGGCGATCGAATCCCTCGCCGGGCTGCACCAACGGGGAATCCTGTCCGACGAGGAGTTCGCCGCGAAGAAAGCCGAACTGCTCGGTCGGCTGTGACACTCACCGGCGACGCAGCACCAGCAGTTCGCCGGTCAGGGACCCGTCTTCGAGCAGCCCGCCGATCGCCGAGCTCTGCCGCTCGGCGAGCTGCCACGCTTCGGTATGCCCGTACCGCTCGCCGAGCACACTGGTGACGGTGTCGACGCGGTCGTTCCAGCCGTCGGGAATGGCGGGCAGGTCCGCCGTGGTCAGCCATTGCTCGATGCGCAGCGAAGCGTTGTCGGCGAGTTCGCGCAGCCGGTCTGCGGTCGGAAAGTAGTTGCCGTCGAGTTGCCCATCCGGCAATTCCCGGCGGGCGACGAAGGTGAGCAATCCAATCGGCCCGGCCGGCCGGACCACGCGGCGCAACTCGACGAGGAAATCGAGTTGATCGGCCGTCGTACACAGCACCCCCAGCGACCAGGCGGCATCCACGCTCGAGTCGGCCATCGGCAGCGCCGATCCGGAGGCGCGCACCACCGGGTAGCCGAACAGCCGCTTGGCCGCGCGGCAGGCTCCGGCTTCCGGTTCGACGAGCACGGGGCGCAGCGAGCGGGCACGCGCGGCGTAGGCCGCGGGTCCTCCCACCCCCGCGCCGGAGTCCAGCAGCATCCCGTCCGCAGGCAGCCGCATGTGCTCGAGCAGCCAATTTAGTGCGGCGGGACTCCCGCTTCCCCGGCAACCCGCGGGCACGTAGTGGTCGGGTCCGAGATCCACCGCCACCTGCGCTGTCCATTCCGCGACCGTGTCGAACTCGGCCGCCATCGCCTCGGTCACGCCACCTCCTCCCTGATTCGCCTGCCGACCTCCGCCTTGATCTCGGCGCCCACCCGGGCACCCGACGACGACGCCAACCCGGAAACGTTGACGCCCTCGACACCCTCGATGGCCAACAGTGCCCGCGCCTCCTCGACCGCGGCGGCGATTCCCGCGGCCACCGGATCGGCGGCGTTGAGCACCTGCCTGGTCACCGATTGGTCGAGCCGCAGGCCGGGCAGGCCTTCCAACACGGCCGCTGAAACGCTGTCGGTGAACACCGCCACGGCCGCGATCACTGGAATCGACAGCCCCGCCGAGCGGGCCGACTTCATGAACTCGGCGATCATGTCCGGGTACGGAACATGGTTGAGCACCGCCACGTCGGCTCCGGCCCGCTGCTTGTGCACCAGCCGGGCCGGTCGCTGCGGAACGGGCGGAGCCGTCGGCGTCTCGGGCACCGCGGCGATCATGCCGACCGAGGCGGCCAGCGCAACCAACCGCGGCCCGTCGAGATCGAATGTCTGGGTGACGTCCGGTCGTACGTCGTAGCCGCGTCCGTCGCCGGTCACGCACAGCACCGTGTCAACCCCGATGCTGCGCAACCCTTTCAGCTCCTGCTCGAGGACCACTCGGTTGCGATCGCGGCAGGACAAAGTGATCCACGGAGACACGCCGGCGTCGAGCAGCAAAGAGCCCATCAGGGTCGGCGGAAAATCCGGTTTGTTCTGATGCTCCCCGACCAGCACCGCGTCGCACGCGGGCGCCAGCAGCGCGGCGGTCGCGGCGATGTCGTCGCGATCGAACGGGGTGCAACTGAAATCGGTGAGAATCAACGGGGCACGCACCGCGTCCGCACGGCGTCGGGCGCGCGGCACCGGGCCCGTCCACGGCACCACGTCCTCGAATGCGCAGTCGCCAGCCCGCATTTCGCATTGGCCGTCGGGTCGCACGCCGCCGCAGGGTCCGAATGTCATTCGCTTCGGACAGTCCGCCGATATCGACATCTCGTCCCTCCGCGAATCCGTTCTCGCCCGGCGGGTACCCATAGATGGGCTCGGGCAAGCGTGCTCACCGACGTGGCGGTAGCACCGGCGTCACCAGCTCACCGGTTTCCAGGTAGCTGTCCAGGTTGCGGATTGCCAGCAGTGCCATCGCTTTCCGGGTCTCTGCGGTGGCGCTACCGATGTGCGGAAACAGCACCACGTTGTCCAAGTCGAGCAATTCGGGCGGCACGTTGGGTTCGTCGGCGAAGACGTCGAGTCCGGCGCCGGCCAGTCGGCCGCTGGTCAGCCGTTCCACCAACGCGTCCTCGTCGACGACGCTGCCGCGGGCGATGTTGACCAGGTAGCCCTCGGGGCCCAACGCGTCCAGGACGGCGCGGTCCACCAGGTTGCGGTTGCCGTGACCGCCGGTGGTGGCAACCACCAGCACGTCGGCCCACTGCGCCAACTGCGCCGGGGAATCGGCATACCGGTACGCCGACCCGTCGATCCGATGGCGATTGTGATACCCGATGGCGCAACCGAATCCGGCCAGCCTGGTCGCGATGGCCGAGCCGATACGGCCCAGGCCGAGGATTCCGATTCGGACCCCGCTGACGTCCCGCGCGTACGGGAAGGGGCCCTCGGCGGCCCAACGGCCCGCCCGCACGTACCGGTCGGCGGCACCGAACCGGCGCAGCGCCATCAGGATCAGGCCCAGCGCGGTATCGGCGACGGTGTCGGACAGCACGTCTGGGGTGTTGCTCACGCCGATGCCGAGGCGGCGAGCCGCCTCCAGATCGATGGCATCCACCCCGGCGCCGTTGTTGACGATCACCTCGAGATCGGGCAGCGCGGCCATGGTGTCGGCATCCAGGCCCGGGGGACCGGAAGTCAGCGCGACGCGAACGCCGGGGCCATGCTCGGCCAGATACGCGGCCCGGTGTTCTCCGCCGGGCAGCCTCACGATTTCATACCGTGCGGCCAACTCCGTTTCGAAGGTTCGCTCGAAGTCACCGACACCCAGGACGTCACGCAGCTTCCGTACCGGCACGGGTCAATCATGACTCAGCGCAGTGCACCTGCGACGGGTTCGGCGACGGGTCCGGCGAATTCGGTGCTGAGCGTGACGGTCTTCTCCGCCTTCGGATACCACCCCTGCGGAGCGTACTGGCTGGTGTGCAGATAGCACTGGATGCGCACCTCACGACTTCCGGGGACAAAGGTCAACCGTCTGCTCAACGGCAGCGTGGTGATCGGCATGTGGTGGCGGCTCAGCGAAGCCGCGTTGACAAACCAGGTCCCCCAACGCCGTTCGATGTGGGTCTTGCCACCGAAGTCGTCGTCGGGATTGGTATGGGTGTGTCCGGCGATCCATAACGCCACCCGGCCTGGGTGTTCGGCGAGAAAACGCTCGAACACCCCGGAATCCGGCCGGCTGTCAACCCAATACAGATACGAGGCCCCCTGTGGGGTGCCCTGCTCGAAAGGGCGGTGGTAGTGCTCGCGCCACCGTCCCTCGGGTCCCTTGCGCACTCCTTCCCATTCGCCGGACGCGACCGTGGTGTCCTTCAGGACGTAGTGGTGCACGGTGACGACGATCGCGTCGGGATTGGTCAGCACCATGCGCTTCCACCAACGGAACGTCTCGCCGCTGACCACGCCGCCGGGATTGCCGCCCAGAGTTCCGCGTCCAACGGTCTGGGTGGGTTCGTTGCGGTCGCTGAGCATCAGAAACAGCAGATTGCCGACGCGAAACGAGTAGTGCTGCCAGGCACCCTGGACGGGGTAGCGTCGCGCCCGCGGGTCGACCCCGGAAAATTCGGTGTGCTCGCCCAATGGATCCACCCATTTGCGCCACCACCAGGCTTCGGGTTCGTCGAGTCCGCTGCGGTCGTGGTTGCCGCACACACTGTAGATGTCCTCGCGGCGGTGGCGCCGCAGGACCGCGAACTGCCTGCGCAACTCCCGACCTTCGGCATCGTCGGGTAGCTGATGATGCGCCCCCGACATGTCACCGACGTCGATCGCGATGTCCCAGTCGAACGGCGGCCCACCTTCGTTGCCGCCGTACTCGGACTGCGAGATCGCCTCGGCCAAGCTCGCTCTGCCGTGGGCCTTGTCCGTTCCCACATGGGCATCGCCGAACGCCCAGATCCGGAATGGGTCAGCCATGCTCGGTCACCAGCAGTCCCCAGCGGCGACGGATCAGCCGGTCGGCGGCGCCGAAGGCGGAATCCATCACGATGCCGATCAGCAGGATGACGATCATGATTGCGATCGCCGCCGGCATGTCGGCCATGTTCTGGGCATTCTCCAGCAGCACGCCGATCGAGGCGGTGTTGCTCACCAGCACCACCAGCTCACCGGCCATCAGGCTGCGCCACGCGAATGCCCACCCTTGTCGAAGTCCGCTGACGAACATGGGCAGTGAGGCGGGCACGATCACGTGCCGGTACAGCGCGACGCCGGTCAGTTCCATCGTCTTGGCGGCACGCAGCAGCAACGGCGGGATGTGATCGGCGCCGGCCATCACGCCGATGGCGACCGAGGGGGCCGCGCCGATGACGATCACGAACAGGATCGCCGACGTGTTCAGCCCGAAGAAGATGATGGCGAAGGGGAACCACGCGATCGCGGGCATGGTCTGCAAGCCGGTGATGATCGGGCCGAGCGCGGCCCGCAGCAGACCATTTCGTGCAACCAGAGCTCCGGCAATTGCTCCGATCAGCAGGGCCAGGCCGAATCCGAGCAGCGCCCGGTTCAGCGTCGTCCAGACAGCCTGCCACAGCAGGGGTTCCTGCACCTGCTGGCACAGGTTCGCCACCACCGCCGCCGGGCCGGGAAGTACGACCGGCGATTTCCAGCCGCTGAGGTAAAGGATCTGCCACGTCACCAAAATCAGCGCGACGGCAAGCAATTTAGCGCGCAGCGACGACATCATTCCGCGAAACCAATTGCCCTGCAACGCGTACACCGCTGCGGCATGTCCACGCGTCATCGCGTCAACCATCGGAGCTTTCTCCTTCCTCGCGAAGCCGTGCGGTGATTCGTGCAGCGAGTTCGGCGACCGCTGCGGTGTTGATCTCGCGCGGTCGTGTCACCGGGACCTCGAACTCCGCCACAATGCGCCCCGGTCTTGCACTGAGCACCACCACCCGATCGGCCAGCCGCACCGCCTCCCGAACGTTGTGCGTGACGAAGACAACAGTCAGACCCCTTGCTGCGACAATGTGTTCGAGTTCCGCGTGCAGCCGGTCGCGGGTCAGCGCATCCAACGCTCCGAACGGCTCGTCCATCAAGAGCACATCCGCGTCCTGGGCCAGCGCGCGGGCCAGGGCAACGCGCTGCCGCATCCCGCCGGACAGTTGATGCGGTCGGCTCCTGGCGAAGTCGCTGAGCCCCACCGTCGCCAGCAGTTGCGCCACTCGTTGTTTACGTTGTGCGCGTGGCTGATTGCGCGCGCGCAACACCAGCTCGACATTGCCGGCCGCGGTCAGCCAGGGAAACAGCGCCGGTTCCTGAAACATCAGCGCCACCCGGCGCCCCCGGGTGGCGATCTGCCCGCCCGACGGCTGGTCCAGACCAGCGATCAGCGAAAGCAGGGTGCTCTTGCCGCAGCCGGATGCCCCGACGACACAGAGGAATTCGCCGCTGCGCACCAACAGTGAGATCCGATCGAGGGCCAGCGTCGCCGATGAACCCGTTCGGTATCCCTTGGTGACGTCGAGCAACTGCACGGCGGGCGGGGATGCGGACTCGACCACGGCCAGACCGGTGCGGTGAGAGAGCCGGTTCATGTGGCGACCTGGGGCCGGCCGGATGCGGCGAGCACCGCGTTGAGTGGCCCCTGGTCGAACAAGCCGTTGATGTCCAGCGGCTTGAGTAAGCCGATCGCCACCGCTTTGTTGACCTGGTCGCGCAGCGAGGCCATGCCCGGGTCGTTGGTGAACGTCGTCTCCTGGAACGACGCGGTCAACACGTCGGGCTCCAGCCCCTTGCCCAGCGATTGGGTCAACGCGGTGTTGGCCGACCGCGCGGCCGCCGCCGGATCACGCGCGATCCTGTCGTTGGCCTGCACCTGCGCACGCAGTAGCGCGGCAACGGCGTCCGGGTGCGCAGCCAGAAAGTCTTGGCGTACCACCAGCACCGTGATGGTGTTGGGATCCGACCACAGTCGCACCCCGCCGGCCTTGATCAGCTGCACGTCGAACGGTGCCGAGTCGATGGCGCCGGCGATCTGGTTGGAGACGAACTGCTGCACTATGGCCGATTCGGGGCTGGTCGGCTTGATCGAAACATCCCCTCCGCCTTGGGTATTGACGTTCAAACCGTTTCTTGCCAGCCAGTCCCGCAGGCTGACGTCCTGGGTTCCGCCGAGCGCGGGGTCGGCGACCGTCCTGCCGCGCAGGTCCTGAGCGGAGTTGATGCCGGGCTTGACGACCATCGACGTGCCGCCGCTGGCCGCGCCGGACACGATCTTGATCGCCGTGCCGCCGGATCGCTGCCAGGCGTTGAACACGGGATTGGGCCCGATGTACGCCGCGTCGAGCTGTCCGGACAGCAGTGCAGTCACCTCCTCGGTGCCCTGGCTGAACGGCTGGGTGGAGAGCTTGACTTTGGGCCCGAGTTCGGTGGCGAACAGTCCGTCGGTGATGCCGACCAGCGCGGACGCGTGCGTGATCCGCGTCAGATATCCCAGGCGTAACGGCAAGCCCGAGGACGAGGAGTTGGATGCGCGGGAGCATCCGTCCGAGAGGCCGATCGTGGTCAGCAGGACCGCGGCGGCCAGCGCCTTGATGATGAATCGATGGTGTGCCATGGGGTTCCTAATGGGATGCGGAGATCGGCGGTGGCGCCGCCGCTCGGCAGGTCGAAGCGATCTGAGGGGAAAGTGGTCAGCTGCGCGGCGTCGGCGCGGTACAGGCCGCGCACGTCACACGCTGCAGGTCGATATGCAGCCGACGGGTCAGAGTGCGCCGGATCAACGCGCCTTCTCACCGGCACGGGTCACGAACAACGGACTGGTCCACACTTGATGTCCGTCGAATTGACGTGCGTGCGCATACACGGCGCTGTTGCCCAGTGGAAGCTGCAGCTTCAGCTCGCCGACGACAGTGTCCGGTAGCGAAGTGGGTTCGGCGACACGTTCGAAACGGATCCGCAGGTTGAGTCCGCCCACCGTCAGGTCGCGAGATCCCTCGGCGATCAGGTCGGCGCCACTGAGTTCGACGCCTGCGGTCAGGTTGTCCTCCACTACCGTCGTTTCCAGTTGCAAACGCGCGCGGCGCAGGTCGTCGAGTCGGACCACGATGCCGATGTCGGAACCATAGGTCATGGTCCGCCATTCGGCGGTATTCCCGGCAACCTCGATGGTCTGCTCGGGATGCGTTGCGGCCCAAGGCGTTATATCGTGCACGGCGGTTCCCGCGATCGAGATGCCGCCGTGCCAGCTCGCCCACCGGTACCGGTCGCGGTGCCGAGCACCCCCCCAGCGGATTCTGACCAGGTTTTCCGACAAACCTGCCTCGGTGTGGAAATCGCGGCGCCACACCGCTCCGGTGCTGTCGTACAGTGTCAGCTCGTCCCACCCCGTGGTGCCGTACAGCGCATAACCGGCGGTCAATTCATCAGTGTCACAATGGATTTCGTCGCCCATCCAGTGTCCCCCGCTGCGCAGCAGCCCGACCGCCCGAACACCGGTGGTAGCCCAGGTGCGTCGCGCCCGCAGCCCACGACCGACGTCACCCGCCGTCAGCGTGGGAGCCAGCACGCCGGTCAGGCCGCCGAAGCCGCCGAATATGTTGGCTCCTGGTGCACCGCCACCGGGCCTGCCGCGGTGCTCGTCACTGGCCGCGCTGGCACCGAGCCGAAGACCTCGCGCCAGGGCGTCCTGGAGGAACCAGGGGCTGCTGCCCCACGTCGAATGGACCTCGATGAGGCGTTCCAAATCAGGGTGATGCCAATCGAGGATGGCGCGACGACCGCCGACGTGCGGGATCAACAGATACGACTCGGGGTCCTTTTCGTAGGCGGCGAACAACTCGGTCACCGGCCAGGTTTGCGGAGTGGGGGCGTTGCCCGTCATCCCTTGATGCCATTCCAGCGAGCGCGCCAAGGTGGTGTCCTCGCCGAGGAAGACAACGTTGTGATCACCACCGGCGCCGGCGGTTCCACACCACTCGACGCCGGGAAAGCACACGAAAGTGCCGTCCTGGGAAGCCGATCTGCACGCGGCCACCACGTCGAACCACGACTCGTCGGTGATCTGGAAGTCGTTGGCGGTATAGCCCAGCACGTCGAGCGCCCCGATATCGCGTCCGTACCTGAGGTTCCAGTCGGTGTCCTGGGTGCCGACGGTGTCGTTGGAATGCACGTGCAGGTCGCAGAAGTACGCGCGCGAACCGGGAAAGTCGTCGACGACGTCGATCCTCGTCGATTCGCTGAGCACCGCGTCCCCGGTTTCGGCGACGACCTCGACGACGCCGGGGACAGCGGGGATCTCAAGGCGAGCACGGGCCCAGCCGGTCGCCGCAGTGGGTCCGTCGGCAAGCAGAGTGCCGTCCCGACTGGCACGCACAGTGGCGGCGATCCCGTTGCACGCATTGCCCCACCGGTCTTCCAGGTGGGCGTGCAGCTGGACCGACGTCGTGCCGCGGCGCACCAACCGTGGACCGTGCACGACGAGGTGATGGGGCTCGCCGGGTACGACGGCGATCCGGTTGACCGCCGCGCGGGCCATGCGTGAGGTGCCCAGCGGATCGACGAAGAGCTGCACCTCGAACGCGTCTTCGACGAACGTCTGCACGCGGGTGCCCGGGCCGCCGAAACGGCGATCTCCCCAACGGATTTCGACTACATCGCCCGGCCGCAGGTAGCCGTCGACCGCATGAATCAGCAACGACTTCTGGAACGGCCGTTCCCCGCCCTTCACGTCGTAGCGGGTCTGCAACTGCTGGACGGTGGCCGCTCCGTCCGCCGAGGCCCCGCCGATCAGTGACCGGTGCACCAGCCGGGCCGACGCGTAATCGCGGCCGTCGGGCTCGGACGTCTGTAGATCCCAGTCGGAGTAGTAGCGGAAACACAACTTGAGCCAGCCGCTGTCCGCGATTCCGGAACGTCCGACGGTGTAGGTGAAGACGATCTCGGCGACCGAACCGGCGACGACCCGCTGATGTGAACACTCCAGCTCGCCGAGAAACGGCAACGTGTCGAACTCCGCCGTGATTGCGTCGCGCACGGCTGCCACGGAGCAATCGTGGGCAGCCAACGGGTGTTGCGCGCGTAACTCCACTTCCCGGCCGTGCCCTGACATGGACCCATCCTGCTCGACCGGCCACCTAGGAGTCCAACGAATAGATATGATCTGATTCATCATGTGTGGTGATGAGTTGTGAATCTGCAACAGTTGCGGTACGCCGTCGCTCTCGCGGAGGCCAAGAGCTTCACCAAGGCGGCCGAGAAGATGTTCGTCGTCCAGTCCGCGCTCAGTCAGCAGGTGCGCCGCCTCGAGCAAGAACTCGGCGTGCAGTTGTTCGAGCGGACGACACGGACGGTGTCACTCACGCTCGCCGGCGAGTCGCTGCTGCCGCTGCTGCATCGAGTCGTGGCCGGCATCGACCAGATCACGTTCGACGCGCAAGCGCTGCGCGGCACAGTTGTCGGCCGACTCACCGTCGGGATGATGGAGGTTCCGTCGGAGGGCCTCGATGTGGCGGCGCTGATGGCGAACTTTCACGCCCGCTTCCCCGACGTGAGCGTGACGCTGCGCAGCGGGGGCAGCGACGTACTGGTGAAGGCGGTCAGGGAGCGCACACTCGACGTGGCGATCGTGGGCGCCAACGTTTCCCGGGCCCACGACCGGCTGACCTTCACTCACCTGTTCAGCGAATCTCTGGTCGCGGTGCTTCCCGCTCGTCACCCGCTGACCAACCATCCGTCGGTAGCTGTGGTCGATCTGGCCGGGTTACCGTTCATCGATTTTCCGCCCGGGTACGGACTTCGCCACGAGACGGATCGCGGCTTCGCCGGCGTTCCCCGCCGAGTGGCCTTCGAGGTCACCCGCGTGGACGAGGTGATTCAATTCGTCCGCAACGGCCTGGGGGTGGCCCTGCTACCCGAATCGGTGGCCCGCAGTCGGGCGGGCGCCGATCCGGCATTGGCACTGCGGCCGGTGGCGGGCGCCGACATGCACCGCCAGGTACATCTGGTGGCCCCGCAACTTCAGCTCCGCTCGGTCGCCTGCCAGGCCTTCATCCGGTGCGTGGACGATCACCTGGGCAGCACCGCGTCCCGCTAGCCAACCGACGTCAATTACGTTGTGCGCGAAGCTGATACAGACCGTGGGTGGTGGCGACGACGTTGCCCGCGGCGTCGGTGACCACCGCATCGAGGGTGTAATCGGCCTTGCCCCGATCGGCGGCCTCGGCCTCCACCCGCGCGATCGTCTCGTCGTCGATCGTCGCTTCAGCGCGCAATTCGCTGGTGGCCATGCCGACGAACTTGATGTCGACGTTCTTCACCAGCGGGTAGTACTTGCTCGCGTCGAAACTCGTCAAAGCGATGATGCCGCCGAGGATTTCGGCGACGGTGAACTGGACACCGGCGTATATCACCCCGAAGTGGTTACCGTTGCCCTCCGCCGGAACACTGGCCGCGGCGAAACCGCGCCGGGCCTCGACCACCCGCAAGCCCATTCGGGCGGCGATCGGAATGGTCGATTCCAAACCCGCGTTCATCATCTCGACGACAGTGTCAGCCACGCATGCGATCGTCGCACATGCCCGCGGCACCGCAGCGCACAACCATCCGGCCGCGGGCACGGGGCGCCGGTGTTCAACACACTTGATGGTGGTGCACCTGATTGCCGCCGCGACGCTTCGCCTGGTACATGGCGGCGTCGGAGGCACTGACCAATGCGTCCAGCAGTGTCTGCTGGTCACCGGCCGGGGTGTGGTCGAGCTGCGTGCAGGCGGTGCCGATGCTGGCCGTCACCCCTGCGGCCGAGGCTTCGATGGCTTTGCACATGCGCTCCGCCAGGTACTCGGCGTTGCATACCACCGACGTGCCGGCCACCAGGAACTCCTCGCCGCCGCTGCGCGCCACCACCGCCTGCCCGTCGGCGGCGGCCAGCAGGGCCTGAGCTACCTGGACCAGGGCGTTGTCGCCGGCAGCGTGGCCGCGCCGGTCGTTGAGCCCCTTGAAGTTGTCCAGGTCGATCACCAGCACCACCAGGTGGCCGTCGAGGCCGCGATGCGCCAGCATCATGCCCAGGGCGTGGTGCTGAAACGCCCGCCGGTTCAGCAGGCCGGTCAGTGGATCGCGGTCCGCGCGCAGCAGGTCGCCCGCCAAGGCGCGGACCAGGATGCCGATCGCCAAGGGCAGGGCGATGTTGACCTCGAGCACCAGCCACAGGTCGACCCCGGCCAGCGCCAAGTGCCCCGACCGGGCCAGCCGACTCGCCTCGTAGACCCCGACGCCGGCGGCCACCGCGAAGTTGTACAGCACGAACGCCGTGGTGTGGAAGAACGCTATATAGGCGCCGAAGGTCGCAAAGGCGATGCACCCGATCAGCGCGGCCAGCGGATTCGGGTGGGCCAGGCAGGCCAACGCGACCGCGCTGTTACAGGCGACCGCGAAGATGATCGACTGCGCGCGGTTCGGCCAGCGCCAGACCCACAGCAGCGCCCCTCCTACCCCGGCGGCGACGGCGATCCATGTCATCGTGACCGGCACTTGCCCCCGCGGACCGTCCGAACCGACCAGCAGCGCGACCAGGCACAACACCATCGAGGCCGCGATGAACGCCATCACGGCCCGGGTGGCGCCGCTGATCCCGCGCGTGGCCAGGTAGCCGGACAGCCAGTCGAACTGATCACCCCGCCGCCACCGGCTGAAAACCGTAGTCACTGCTGACTCTTAATCGCTACCACCGAGGTCGAGGACGAAGCGTCGCTTCGCATGGCGCCGCTACCGACGCCATCGGTAGCAGACTAATCGGTCACAACCAGGTTTAGTTCAAACACTGAATCACCGACCCGACACGCGAGCTTCCCGGCTACCGCTCGCGCCGGGCCGGCTAGCCGTCCGAGGTGTCCGTTCCAGCGCGCGGGGCGTAATCCATGCACACCGTCGTTCCCTCCGGGCACACGTTGATGGTGCACCGCTCGGCGAGGGCGTGCATCAGCGTGATGCCGCGCGACGCCATGGCGTCAGTGCGGGGCCGCGATACCGGGGGGCGCCAAGTCCCGCGGTCGCTGACGCAGATACGCAGCTGCCGCACCGAGGGGTCGTAGCTGGCTTGCATCCTGATCTGGCCCACCCGGTCGTGGGTGCGGTAGGCATGCTCGACACAGTTGGCCAACGCTTCGTTGACGCTCAGCACAATGTCGGTGACTTCGGCCGATTCGTCGATCACGTCCGATAGCCACCGCTGCAGGTCCCGGCGCAACTTGCCCGCGGTGGTGGCGTCGGCGGCGCCGACACAATTCATCTCGCGGACTTCGCCCATGACTGCCCCCAGCGAACGCATTTCGGAGACATACCCCGTCGACGGCGAACCTGAACTTAACGCCGATATCGCATCGGCCACGGAGGCGTAACCGTTCTCAGATCGGCGCAGACCGCTCAGCCCACGGGACGGCCTGCTCGAGTTGAGCCGCCAGCCGGATCAGCAGCGACTCGCCACCCAACGGGGCCACGAACTGCACACCCAGTGGCAGCGAGTCGGTGGTCCAGTGCAGCGGGAGCGAGACCGCCGGACGCCCAGTGAGATTCGCCAGCTGCGTGTACGGGACCCAGCCGAGATTCTGCTCGACCATGTCGTCGATGATCTTGGTGTAGCGCAGCAGCCTGGCGGTTCTGGTCTTGATCAGTACGTCCGAGGCCCGCTGCAGGGCGATCGGCAGATCGAATTCACCGATCGCGGGCGGTGGCGTCGCCAACGTGGGTGTCAACAGCAGGTCGTAGGACTCGAAGAAGTCGGTGAGCCGGCGGGTGTGCTCGTGGCGGCGCTCGACCGCGTCCACATAATCGACGCTGCTGGTGGCGCGGCCCAGCGCCGCCATGATCAGCGTGTCGCGCTCGAACGCCTCGTCGCCGGCGCCGGTCAGCCGCTTGGCCTGATCGACGTCCCAAGCCAGGTAGACGAACCAGGTGAGCAGGAAGTCGCGGGCCAGGGCGGCGTCGTCGAAGGGCGCCTGCGGTAGTTCGTCGACGTGGTGGCCGAGTTCGGACAGCGCACCCACCGCCGCCTCGACAGCCGCGAACGCTTCCGGATGCGGTTTGGCATTGATCGCCGACGGTACCCGAACCCCGATGCGCAGCCTGCCCGGATCCTCGCCCACACACGACGCGAACGGCGCGGCGGGCGCGGCCGGCTGGTACGGACCAGACGGCTCGCCGCCGCAGATGACATCGAGCATCGACGCGGTGTCGCGCACGGTCCGGGATACCACGCCCTGCACGGCGGCGCCGTGCATCATCTCGCCGCTCGCCGGACCCAACGGGGTCAGGCCCCGGCCCGGTTTGAGACCCACCAGCCCGCAGCAGGCCGCCGGAATGCGGATCGACCCGCCGCCGTCGTTGGCGCCCGCGCACGGCACGATGCCGGCGGCGACCGCGGCGGCCGACCCGCCCGACGAGCCGCCCGGGGTGCGGTTGAGGTTCCACGGGTTGCGCGCCGGCCCCCACGCCACGGGTTCGGTGATCGCCTTCGCGCCGAATTCCGGCAGGTTGGTCTTGCCGAAGATGACCAGCCCGGCGTCGATCCAGCGGCGGACGACGGTCGCGTGTTGCGCCACCGGCGTCGACTGCAGCGCGCGCGATCCCTGCGACGTGGGCAACCCGGCATAGTCCTGGGCGAGGTCCTTGATCAGGAAGGGCACGCCGGCGAACGGACCGGTGCGCGGATCGGCGGGATCGGCCTCGATGTCGCGCACGATCGCGTTGATCCGGGGGTTCACCGCTTCGGCGCGCTCTTTGGCCAGGGTGAGCAGTTCGGCCGCGGTCACCTGCTTGTCGGCGACGAGTTCGGCCAGTCCGGTGGCGTCGTAGCCGCGATACTCGTCGAAGTCCATCCTCCGACCGTAATGCCGCCGCGATCGCGAGCCCGTTTCGCATGCTGTTATTCGGGCATTTGGTTCCGGAGCGTTTCCAGTGCCCCGAGGAGGTCTCGCATGGATAAGCAGTCAGACGGCAGCCCGGCGCCGGTGCCCAAGGACGCCCGGGAGGCAACCCCCGAGCAGCGGGAGCAGGAGGAATTGCTGGAGCACCAGGGTGACGACCCGGCCGCGCCGGGTTCCCAGCAATCGCACGACGAGATCGCGGACGAAAGCACGCGCTGAGCCGTGGGGTTCGGCCGAGCGTCCTCAAATGTGCGCTCGAACCCCCCCTCGACCGGCAATATGGGGCCGCTCGACGCAGCAGGGGTTGGCCTTCTCACGCAGCGGGGCGGTGCGGCCGGCGGCCCATCGAGTTCGACACCAGCCCACCGGGCATCACCCACTGATCCGGAGCGCGCTTGATGAACTGCGCCATCGCGTCGGCGATGCGCTGCGACGTCACCTGCACCAGGTCGCCCAGCCGCGGGTCGTCGCGGCCGATCGGGCCGCCGGCGAAGATCGGCTGCCCCAGTACCGGTTCGCGACGCGAACCGTCCTGCAGCACCGTGCCGGGCACGATCGGCGCACCGGTCCGCAGCGCCAGCAGCGCCGGTCCGGCGCCGACGGTTCGGCGGGTGCCGGCCAGGTTCACCTCGACACCTTTGCTGGCCTCGTCGCGGGAGCGAAAGTAGTCACCGGCGATCACCACGACGCGACCCCGCCGGATCGCGGCCTCCAGTTCGGCGGTGATACTGGCGCCCTTCTCGCGGTCGACGGCAACCAACTCCAAACCCGCCTTGTGCGCCCCGCGGTCGATCACCCACTGCATCAACCCGGGCTGCCGGTTCGCCACCACGGTCGTCGGCACGCCGTTGATAGCCAGCACCACCGGCAGCGCCGCGTAGGAACCCAGATGCGGGAAGGCGACGATCACGCCGACGCCGGACTGCCGCCCCACCTCCAGGGCGTTGGCGATGGGGCCGATGTCGGTGAGCCGGAAGCGGCGCAGCACCGCCGTGTGCGATGCGGTGACGAACCAGATGCCGTCGGCGGCATTGCGGACCACGGCGCGATACATGGCCCGGACCGGGTGCCATTTGCGCGACGAGAGCTGCGCGGTGGGGTCGACGTTGTCGCGGAAGTCCTGCAGCACCTGCGAATGCAGGGCGTGCCCCTTCCAATACAGAAAGCGAGCCGTGACGGCTGCCGCCGCGTCCGACAACCGGCCCGGCAGCAGCCGGTAGAACGTCGAGACAAGCACCGTCAGTTGCCTGCCCAGCAGCGAAACCCGCTGCGGGCGAGCTGGTTCCGGCATTTCGGACGCCCAGGTCCTAGGCTCGGGTCAGCTCGGCGTATCGCGCGATGTGCTGGGCGGTGCTGCCGAATTCGTACTGCATCGCGGTGAGCCGCTTGAAGTAGTGGCCGATGGCCAACTCCTCGGTCATCCCCATGCCGCCGTGCAGCTGCACCGCCTGCTGGCCGATGAACCGCGCGGCCCGGCCGACGGTCGCTTTGGCGGCCGACACCGCGCGGGCGCGGGTCGCCTCGTCGGCGTCGAGTTTGAGTACCGCGAGATAAACCGCGGCGACGGCCTGCTCGAGTTCCATGTACATGTCCACCATGCGATGCTGCAGCACCTGGAAGCTGCCGATCGGCTGCCCGAACTGCTGGCGCTGCTTGCAATATTCGACGGTGTCCGCCAGCACTTTTCGCATACATCCCACCGCTTCGGCGCAGACCGCCGCGGCGCCCTCGTCACGCGCCCGGCTCAGCGAGGGCCACGCCTGGCCCGCATCGCCCAGCAGCGCCGCGCCCGACAGTCGCACGTCGTTGAACGTGATGTCGGCGGCACGCCGGTCGTCGATGGTGCGGTACGGATGGATTTCGATGCCCGGGGCATTGATTTCGGTGCGGAACAACGAGATTGAATTGTCGTCCGGGTTGCGCGCGGTGACCAGCAGGTGGGTGGCCAGTGGAGCGGCCATGACCATCAGCTTACGGCCGTTCACCAGCCAACCATCGCCGTCGGGTGCCGCCTGGGTCGACACGTCCTGCCAGCGGTCGCCCGACTCCGGCTCCGCGGCCGCCAGTGCGACGATCGCGGTACCGTCGATGATCCTGCCCAGCAGTTCAGTCGCCGCCGCCCCGCCGGCGCGGTGCAGCAACCCACCGCAGACCACGACGGTGTCGACGTACGGTTCGATCACCAACGCGTGTCCCAGCGACTCGGCGATGATCATGAGTTCGATTGGGCCGCCACCGATTCCGCCGACATCCTCGGGAAGGGTGGCCCCCAGGATGCCCAGTTCGGTGGCCAGACCGCGCCAGATCTCGGGCTGCCACCCGACGCCGGTCTTCGCCGCGGCGCGACTCTTCTCCAGGTCGTAACGCACGGCGAGAAACTTTCCCAGCCCATCGCGCAGCAGGTCCTGCTCTTCGCTCAGATTGAAGTCCATTTACAGCCCCAGTGCCGCTTTGGCGAGAATATTTCGCTGAATTTCGTTGCTGCCGGCATAGATTGACCCGGCACGGTCGTTGAAGTACCGCAGCGGCGCCACCGCCTGCCACGGCTCGCCGCAGGCGTAACCGTCGGCGGGCGGCTCGAATTCGGTGACGGGGCCGCCGGGCACGGTGACGTGCGGCTGATAGGCGCGACCCCACGGGCCGGCCGCCTCCAGTGCCAGTTCGGTGAGCGCCTGGCTCAGTTCGGTACCGAGCACCTTGAGCATCGACGACGACGCTCCCGGGTTGCCCCCCTGCGCCACCGCGGCCAGCACCCGGTATTCGAGGATCTCCAATACTTCCGCGCGGATCCGCGCATCGGCCAACTTGTGCGCGAACGCCGGATCGTCGGCCAGCCGCCCGCCGCCGGGTCCGGGCTGGCTCGCCGCCACCGTGCCGATCTCCTCGGCCAGCACTTGCAGAGCGGGCGACACCGCGCCACCGCCGCGCTCGAATTCCAACAGGTACTTGGCGACCGTCCAGCCGTCGTCGATCTCCCCGAGGACGTTGGCCTTGGGCACCCGGACCTCGTCGAAGAACACCTGGTTCTGCACCTCTTCGCCCGAGGTCATCACCAGCGGGCGAATCTCGATCCCGGGCGAGGTCATGTCGATGAGCACGAAGGTGATGCCCTGCTGTTTCTTGCCCGTCCGGGAGGTACGCACCAGCGCGAACATCCAATTCGCTTCCCTGGCATGGGTTGTCCAGATCTTGCCGCCGGTGCACACCAGGTCGTCGCCGTCGGAGACGGCGGCCATCGACAGGGCGGCCAGGTCCGAGCCGGCCTCCGGTTCGGAGTAGCCCTGGCAGAAGAAGACCTCGCCGGTCAGGATCCGCGGCAGGAAATACTCTTTCTGCGCATCGGTGCCGAACCGGATGATCGCGTGCGCGACCATCCGGATGCCCATCGGGGACAGCGACGGCGCACCCGCCAGCGTCGACTCCCTGCTGAAGATGTAGTGCTGCGTCAGGGTCCAGTCGCAGCCCCCGAACTCGACGGGCCACGCCGGGGCCGCCCAGCCGCGCTCGTGCAGGATCGCCTGCCACGCCATGCTCGCCTCGTGGTCGGCGTAGACGCTGGTCATCAGTCGCCCCGCGCGGCGGAGTTCGGGGGTCAGCTTTTCGGCGAGGAAGGCCCGGACCTCGGCCTGGAAGTCCAGCTCGTCCGTTGACCACTGCAGATCCATGGGTTACCGGCCTAGGCGTCGTAGCGGCGGATTATCGGCGAAGCGTAGCCCACGGTCTTTCGGGCCTCGGCCGGTGCCCTTCTTGTCCCTGCCCGCAGTGCGGTCGAGCGATGCGCCCGGTGCGCGTAGGTTCTCGGTATGGCGGCACGTCGCGTCGGTGGGCGCCGATCCGCCCGAACCCATGGGAGGCTGCCTTGATAAGGATTTCCGGGCGCGCCGTTTCCCGTCGCGCATTCGTGCGCGGGGCCGTGCTGTCGGTACCCGTTCTGGGCGCCGCGATCGTCGCGCCGGTCGCAACAGCGGAGCCCGCCGAGTGCAGCGATCCGTCCGGCATGGTCGGTAATTGCGCGGCGCAACTGCCCCAGCAATTCACGTCGACCAGCTTCAGCACGACCGCGATCGCGGGCGGTACCAACTACTCGATCCTGTTCAGCACCAGGATCTCGCGTGGCCCGCTGGTTCCCTCGGGTGCGACCGGATACCGGATTCGTAGCACCAGCGTGTCGGGAACCAAGCTCGACGGCAGCCCCTTCTTACTGACACCGGGCATCGGCGAGGTAGGCCCGCGGATACTCGGGGCGAGATCGGCGTCATCCCTCGGGTTCGCGCTGGACGTGCCGTGGGACCCGAATCAGCTGGTGCGTTCATTCCTCTACGCCTACGAAGTCCAATTCCTGACCGGGCTGACGGGAATTCAGACGTGCCCGTACACCACCACGATGACTCTGGCGGACAACGGTATGACGCTCGGCGGTGTGGGTTCGGTGACGTTCTCCCCGCCGGTACTCACCGACTGCAGCGCTTAGCGCAGCTGCGGCCTCGGCCGATAGGCGGCGCCGTGGCACTCGCGGCGGAACGGGATCGTCGGGGCTGAGAGAATTGCCCGATGGACCAGGGGGCGCCCGACGACGGACCTTGTCCCTGTGGCTCGGGTGCCGGCTACTTCGAATGCTGCCGGCCACTGCACCGCGGCGAACGTGCCGCCGAAACCGCCCTGGCTCTGATGCGTTCGCGCTTCACCGCGTTCGCGGTCGGCGACGAAAGCTACCTGCTGGCGACCTGGCATCCGAGCACGCGGCCGCGACGGGTCGAGCTGGACAGCGACGTCGCCTGGCGGCGGCTGCAGATCGTCGACACCGAGGCCGGTACCCGCGACGACACCAACGGCGTTGTCGAGTTTCGTGCTCAGTACGTTCACCGCGGCAAACGGCACATCATGCGCGAGCGCAGCAGGTTCACCCGGGAAAAGGGTCGTTGGCTCTACGTCGACGGCGACGTCCGGTCTGACTGGGTCTAATCAGCCGGTACGGCGAGCTGGGTGGGCCCGTCGAAGCCGCGAAGAGTGGTGGAGTCCCCCAATTCCCAACGGCCGCTTTCCGGTTCGCCGGCCCGTTCGACCGTGCTCGCCGTGGCCACTAGCCGGCCGGGCACCTCCTTGGCCAGCTCGCACAGCCGGGCCGCGGCGTTCACCGGCCCGCCGATGACCGTGTACTCGAAGCGCTCCTTGGCGCCGACGTTGCCGGCCACCACCACACCGGAGGACACTCCGATGCCCGCTTCGCACTCGGTCACTTCGTCGCGAAGCCGCGCGGACATCGCGCGGGCCGCCGAAAGCGCTTCCGCGTCAGGGTTTTCCAGTGAGAGGGGGGCACCGAAGATGGCCAGCGCCGCGTCGCCCTCGAACTTGTTGACCATTCCGTGGTGTTTCTCGACCTCGTCGACCACGACGTCGAAGAAGCGGTTGAGGATCGCGACGATCTCTTTCGGCGGCCGAGAATTGGCCATCTTCGTGGAACCGATGATGTCGACGAAGACGACCGCCGCATGCCGCTCCTCGCCGCCGAGCTCGGGCTGTTCCTGTTCGGCCAGCGCTGCGACCTCGCGACCCACGTGCCGCCCGAACAGGTCCCGCACCCGTTCGCGCTCGCGCAAGCCGTGCACCATCCGGTTGAAGCCGCGCTGCAGCTGGCCCAATTCGGTGCCATCGAAGACCACCAGGTCGGTGTCGAGATCGCCGCGCTCCACCCGCTGCAACGCCTCCCGGACCACCCGCACCGGGGTCGCGGTGAACCAGGACAGCAGCCATATCAGGATGAACCCGAATACCAGCGCGAAGATCGCCAACACCACCACTGCAACGGCGAACTGCGTGGGCGTGAGGTTGCGCAGCGTCAGCGTCAGCACCCCGGCGAGCAGAATGCCGAGTACCGGGACGCCCGAACCGACCGCCCACACCAGCAGCGTGCGTCCCATGATTCCGGGGGCAAGCCGGCGCGGCGGCGGCCCGACCTCGAGCGCCTGGGCGGCCACCGGACGGAGGGCGAACTCGGTGAACAGATAGCAGCTGCCGGACACCACGATCCCGCTGAAGCTGACCCCGATCAGGACCTTCGGAACGTACTCGGCATCCACCAGACCGTGCAGCAAGGTGAGCAGCGCCGCCCCCACGCTCCACAAGATCAGCAGCACCCGCGTCAAATGCCAGGGCGCGAAAAACGTGTTGCGCTGGTCTTCCACGGTGGGCTCGCGCTGCTCGATCGACCAACGGACGTTGTTCATCACTCGATTAGTAGCCCAGATCACGCCGACCAGCAGCGCGGTGGCGATGTAGGCCGGCGCGACCACGAACGTGATCCACCAGACCCGGTGGTCGAAAACGCTGGGCGACGGGAAGATCACCGTCACGACGAGCAGCGCGACCCCGATCCCGATCAGGTTGGCGATCAACACGAACGTGGTGAGCACCACCTGGATGCGGATCCGGCGACGGCGCGGGCTGTCGGAGACGCGACCCAGCACCCAGGATCCGTAGTCCGGTGTGGGCGCGAGGTGCCCACTTTGCCTGGTGACCTTCTCGAGCACACCACCGAGCCGCTGTGCGTTGGTACGACGTGCGCTTCTGCCGGCCATGGTGGGTTAAGCCTTACCACATGCCCGCGGCGAGGTTGCTCAGGCGAACACAGGTGAGAAGGTGACCGGCATCGACTCGAGCCCGCTCACGAAGTTCGCCGGGCGCAGCGGGAGCTGCGCACCGTCCGGCAGGGACAAATCCGGCAGGCGGCGCAGGATGGTGCCGACCATGGTGGTCAGCTCCATTCGAGCAAGCTGATTGCCCAGGCAGAAATGGGTGCCGAAGCCGAATGCCAAGTGGTTGTTCGGGTTTCGGTGGATATCGAAATCGTCGGGCGCCACGAAAACCGCTTCGTCGAAGTTTGCCGACTCGAACAGCAGCATGATCTTCTCCCCGGCGTGCAACCGGGTGCCGTGAAAGTCGGTGTCCGCGGTCAGGATTCGGCACATGTTCTTCACCGGCGACGTCCAGCGCAGCATCTCTTCGATCGCGCCGCCGAGCAGCTTGGGGTCGGCGCGCAGCGCTTCCCACTGCTCGGGCCGCTGCAGCAGCGCGGCAACCCCGCCGGACAATGTGTGCCGGGTGGTCTCGTCCCCGCCGATGAGGATCAGCAGGGTTTCGGCGGCGATCTCGTCGTCGGACAGCCGGCGCCCGTCGACCTCGGCCGCCACCAGAACGCTGACCAGGTCGTCGCCGGGATTGCTGCGGCGCTGACCGATCAGTGCGTGCATGTGCTCGTTGTAGGCGGTCAGCGAGGCCACCGAACGGGCCAGCAGTTCCGGTGACGCCGTCGAACTCAACGCCACCACCATGTCGTCGGACCAGGCCAGGAACATGTCGCGCTCCGCGGGCGCCACGCCGAGCATGTCGCCGATCACCGCCATCGGCAGCGGTGCGGCGATGTCTGCCACGAAGTCGCACGTGCCGCGCTCGCAGACCGCGTCGACCAGCGCATCACACATTGCTTGAATCGAATCAACTTGTGCGGCAACACGTTTCCGGGTGAATCCGTGATTGACGAGCTTGCGGCGCAGTAGATGAGCGGGATCGTCCATATCGATCATGTGCAGCAGCGGTGGAGTGTGCGGCCGGATACCGCCGGCATTGGAGAACAGCCCCGGGTCCCGTTCGGCCTCGATCACCGCCCGGTAGGTTGCCGCCGCGGCCAGCCCGTTGCGGTCCCGGAATACCGGTCGGTTCTGGCGCATCCAGCGATACGCGCGACGCGCCCCGCCGTCGGCGTAGAAACGTCCGTCGGTGAGATCGATGTCCGGCTGCGGGGACGTCAGCGGGTACCTACTGCCCGGCGTTCTGGCCCAGCTCGATGGCGTACTGGCTGACGAAGTGGCCCGCCGAGGGGCCGCCGTTGCAGGATCCGTCGGACTCACCGGGACGCTTGATCCACAGGTAGGCGTCGGCGTGGGCGCCCGCGGTCGCCGTGGTGGGCGGGGTGCCCAGCGCCCGGCCGCTGGGGTTGCACCAGTTGGCGGCGGAATCACCGGCGGCGCCGGCTCCGTTGCGCCCGGTGTCGATGACGTAGTGCGCGCCGTTCGTCATGCCCGAGATCGCCTCGCCGTAGCCGATTTCCTCATCGGTGGTGAAGAAGTTCGAGACGTTGAGGCTGAAGCCGCGCGCGCGGCCCACGTCGACCTGGTTGAGCCGGTTGGCGATCTCCTCGGCGCTCAGCCAGCGCGAGTGGCCACCGTCGACGTACACGGCGGCGGCCGGGTCGCGGGTCAGCGTGTCGACCGCGTAGCGGATCAGATCGAAGCGCTCCTGGCGCTGGTCGGCCGAGAGGCAGTCGGCCATGTCCAGGGCGTCGGGTTCGATGATGACCGCCGCGGGTGAGCCACCCAGGCCCGAGGAGATGCTGTCGATCCAGGCGCGGTAGTCCGCGCCCGACGAGAACCCGCCAGCCGCGTAACTTCCGCAGTCGCGGTGCGGCAGGGCGTAGAGGGCGAAGATCGGCATGCTGCCGGCGGCCTGCGCCGCCCCGGCGTAGCTGGCGACCCTGCCACCGACCGAACCGGCCGGGAACGCCTGGTCAAGCCAGTAAGCCTGGGGCGTCCCGGCTATCGCGGCCAGCTGTGCGCTACCCGGATTGGCGTTGTGCGCCGACATGGCCGCCGAGGCGGGGTCGACATAGAAGGGCTGACCGGCCAACGGGTTCCCGGAATCGACCAACCGCATCGCCGGCGCGCTGTGCACCGACTCGATGCCTACGACAAGGGCCGCAACGGCCAGCAACGGAACGAAGGTACGGGCGAGAGCCCCGGCAGCTGAGAACATCACGAAAGCAAAATAGTGCCGAACGTCAAGAATTGGTAACGGAACGGCGTAATCGCTGCTCAGCGGTTACCGGCGGGGCCGGCGCTAACTCTTCTTGCTGGGAATGACGATGATCACGATCAACGTCAGGATGCTGAAGAACAGCCCCAGGAGCCCCCAGCCGAGCGGATTGCGCCCCTTCATGCCGGCGATCAGGGCGACGACAATCGCGGCGATCACGCTGCCGATGGCCACGAAGATGCCCTTGATGCCTTTGAGGATGAAACCCGCCGCCTGGGGATTGTCCTGGGCAGCCAATACGAGTTGGTGAAGCATCGGACCTCCTGGGCACCGGGGTGTACGTGGAATCGCTGATTAGCCCGGCGATTCGCCCGGCAAACTTCAGTGCCCGGTGAACTCGTCCATGGAGTTGTAGACGCCAACCCGCCGCAGGTAGGCGTCCCGCGCCCGGATCGGCAGCACCGCGCTGAGCACCTTGTTCAACTTCGAGGTCCACGGGATGACGACGAACGGATCGCCCTTCAGCATCGCCGCCCACGTCTGGTCGACGACGTCCTCCTGCTCGAGCATCGGCGTGAACAGGATTCCCTTGGCGCCGTCGAACATGCCAGTGTTGATGTAGGTGGGGCAGACGGTGGTGACCTTGACCCGGTCGTGGCCCGCTTGTTCGAGCTCGAGGCGCACAGAGTCGGAGAAGCCGATCGCCGCCCACTTGGACGCGGCGTAGGCCGCCATGCGGGGGATGGCGTTGAGGCCGGCCGAGGACGCGATGTTGACCAGGCGACAGTCGGTACCGGACTCGATCATCGCCGGCAGGAACTCCCGGGCGACCAGCATCGGGCCGATGGAGTTGACCTCCATCGTGGGCATGAAGTCGCGCGGCTCGTTCTCCCAGAAGTACCCGTTGCCGCGCACGATGCCGGCATTGTTGAACAGCACCTGCACCGTGCCGACGGTCCTACGCGCCTGCTCTGCGGCCTCGGCGACCCGTTCCTGCGACGTCACGTCCACGATCTCGTAATGGATCGTGCCGCCGGCCGCTTCCAGCTCTGCCGCGGTGTCCTTCAGCGCGGCCTCGTTGGCGTCCCACAGCACTACCGACGCTGCGCCTTCCTTGACGGCGTAGGTGGCGAACAACTTGCCAAGGCCCATGGCGGCGCCGGTGACCAGGACATTGAGTCCGCTGACTGACTGCATGGTGGCGCTCCCTCGTGGCATCTGCGTTGATGTGACGGCGTTTACCGTTCTACCCGTTCATCTGCCGGGCTATGCCGTCGGCGATGAGTTTGCCGGCGCGAAGCGGTCCGACTCCCCACACGAACGCAACCGAAGCCGGGCGAACGGCCTGGCCCTGGTCCACATCGAACTGTTCGCGACGGCGCCCGATTTCCATCTCACGGCTGCGTCATCCGCGGCGGAAAGCAGCACCAACGGTCCCGCGCGTTACTGTGCTGTGGTCGGCCCCAGCCGTGCACAGTGAACAGGCCGATAGAAAAGTTGGACAATCCATGACCGCAGCAGCAGAAGCGTCCGTCCTCGAAGAACGGGTCGGCCACCACTACCAGATGGACGGCACGTACTTGGTAGGCCGGGAAAAGGTACGTGAGTACGCCCGTGCGGTACAGGACTACCACCCCGCGCACTGGGACGCCGGCGCCGCCGCGGAGCTGGGCTATTCGGGGTTGGTGGCGCCGATAACGTTCACCTCGGCGCCGGGCATGGCCTGCAATCGCCGCATGTTCGAATCGGTGGTCATCGGTTACGACACCTATGTGCAGACCGAAGAGGTCTTCGAGCAACACCGTCCGATCGTCGAGGGCGACGAACTGGTGGTCGACGTCGAACTGACCTCGGTACGCAGGGTCGCCGGCAGGGACCTGATCACCGTGACCAACACCTTCACCGACGCCGCCGGCGAGCGCGTGCACACCCTGCACACCACCGTGGTCGGGGTCACCGCCGAGGACATCGGTGCGACCACCAAGGAGGCCGTGCAGAACGCGATGATGCACGACTTCAACATTCTCGACATCGGTGAAACCAACGCCGCCTACGTGAAGACGGTGCGCCCGCAGGGCGAGGTACGCATCGCCGAGGACAGCGCCCGCAGACCCGGCAGCCGCAATTTCGACGATCTCGCAGTCGGCGACGAGCTGCCGGCGCACCACACCCGGCTGTCGCGTGGCGACCTGGTGAATTACGCCGGCGTCGCCGGCGACGCCAACCCGATTCACTGGGACGAACAACTCGCCAAACTGGCTGGGCTGCCCGACGTCATCGCCCACGGGATGCTCACGATGGGTTTGGGCGCCGGCTTTCACTCCGCGTGGTCGGGCGACCCGGGCGCGGTCACCCGCTACGCGGTGCGGTTGTCGCAGCCCGCGATAGTGTCGGCCGCCGAGGGCTGCGACATCGAATTCAGCGGGCGCGTCAAGGCATTGGATCCGGCCACGCGCGAAGGGGTCATCATCCTCGGCGCGAAGTCCGGCGGCAGAAAGATCTTCGGCCTGGCGACGATGAACGTCCGCTTTCGCTGAGCGGTCGGGCAGCCGCGCCCTGTACGCCGTCGATCTGGACCGCGAATTCCATTACGGCGGAATGAGATCCAGCCCCCCCGGAGTCAGATCACAGGCCGTTCACCGACCGCTGCGGCTCGGGTAACCCCGCACTGGCCAGCGCGCCCGGGCTCAGATTGGCCTCGGCCTCGGCCAGGCGCAGCGCCACCTCCAACTCCAATCGGCGTTCGGTCAGCTGACGTCCGAGCAGGTCTTTGGCCTGCGCCACCCGGTACATCACCGTGTTCTGATGCACACCCAGACGCTCAGCGGTTCGCCCCCAGCTCTGGCCTTCCTCGAAGAACGCGGTCAGCGTCGTGCGGAGCCGGCGACTGCGCTCGGAGTCCGAGCCGAGTTCTCCGAGCTCGTCCCGGACGAACAACCCCGCCGCAGCCAGATCCTGTGTCAGCAGCGCGTCGAGCGCGACGTCTCGGTATACAGTGACCGAGCCTGCGGGGCGAGACAACACCGCACCCATGCGTAGACCGTCGCACGCCTGCCGGTGGGACCGGACGAAGCCGTCCAGCCCGTGGGCGACTCCGCCGACCGCGGCCATCAACGGGGCATCCACCGACAACTCCACGGGCGAGCGATCAGTGACATTCGGGCCGCTGATCCACGCCCACACAACGGATGCGCCGCCGGGGACAGCAAGCAACTCCATGCCGTTGAGGTGGTGCGCAATCTCGGCCGCGGCGCGTTTGAGCGCCTGCAGTGGCGGCTTGTCCTGGCTGAGTGGGTCGCTCCACACCACCACGGCGACGTGGGCCCGGTCGAGGTTGTACCCGAGCGCCGCGCTGGTCGCGTGCAGGTCGACGGGACGGCCGGACACGATCGCCATCACCAGTTCGGCGCGCACCGAGTCCGCGCCACGCACCCACAACTCCCGTTCGCGCTCGTAGTAGTCGACGAGGTCACCCGACACTTTCTCGCAAAAACCGAACAGGTACTGCGAGGCTGAGGTTGCCAGCTGCCACTTGACCTTCTCGGGAGCATCCGAGCGGCGTACTGCTTCGCGGAGCGCCGCATCGCACAGCCCGAGTCCGATCACGTAGCAGCGTGGGATCGCGGCTACCGAGATGCCGCGCTGGGCCAGTGTCGACACCCAACGCAGGGTGGGTTCGGGGGGCTGGGCGGCCGCCGCCAACTCCGCGGCGGAGAAGCCGCGCAGTACCGCATGCACGTTGCTCAGCGCGGCTTCGATGGTCAGCTGCACCAGGGGCTTATCCCCGGGGACATGCAATTCGGCGATCACCTCGACCGCGCGCAAACCGATGCGCTCGGCCAGATCCGCAACATCGACGGCCGCCGCTACCGCGGCCGCCTCCTGCGCTGCCATACGCGCGAGGTCTTGGACCAATTACGCCTCCCAGTCGGGCGCCCCAACCAGGCGACCGTAACACGCAGTCGTTCGCGCCCGTCCCCATTCCGCGGCCTTCCCCCGTGCCGGGCAAAGGCGTCAGCTCACCGGGGCGCTCCATAGACGGCCACCAGCACGCTGCGGTCCAGACTGTTCGCCGACCAGACGCCTATCTGCGTGTAGGCGCAGTCGGACATCACTGCGTAGTCGATCGGGTCGTAGTACCACTGGTCGATGACCTGAACTCCGTTGATGGCCAAGGCGGGAACGATCGCGACCGTTTGCGCCACCGCACCGCGGTACCCGGCGGCATTGGCCCGCGACTGCGCGGTGGACCCGTCCGAACCGATGTCGCCGTCCAGATCGCGGTTGTGCAGTACGTCGTCAGTGTGCCACTGCGCAGCAAGTTGCAGCCGTTTATCGATCTTTACGTCGTTGGTGCAGCCGGCTTGGTGCTGCACGGTGAAGACGTTGGCGACGACACCGTCGTTGAGGCGCTTGTTGTTCGGTACCAATGTGTTGTTGTCGTCGTCGGCGCGCGCGCATGGCGCTACAGAGGCGAGGATGCAGACGGTTGCCACGGTCGCCAGTGTCCGGCTCGACATCCTGATCCTTCGTATCCTTCGAGGGGCTGTCAGCGTCACAGCGGGTCGAAATGCGATATGAGCCAATGGTTGTCGTCCTTGTCGAGGATTACCCGGACACGGGAGGCCGAGGTGGCGGGCGTGTTGTCACCCACGGTGACGGTCTGGTTGACGAATACCAGCACGACGGCGTGCGTTGCCGTGGCCGACACCGGAGCGGCGGCGGGAACAGTCGCCGTGGCAGCGATCTGCTTCTGCTGAGCGCCGGGGATGACCACCGCACGGGTCAGCGAGGTGTACGCATCGAGGAACTGGCCCGTCAACCGGCTGCGGGCGGCGTCGAGGTCCTTTTTGCACCGTCTCTGGGCGATACGACAGGATCGCGACCGTCCCGTCGGTGGCCGCACGGACCGCTTCGGATTGGGCGGCTTGGTCTTGCACCGTAACGCCGGTCTGCCATTTCAGGTATCCCGCGCCGACAGCCAGCAGCATCGTCAGCGCGGGTAGTACCGCGTAGGTCACCGTCGTCTTCCACCCAGGCCGGCGCCGCCTTCGCCGCCGCGCCCGATCTTCAGGCTGGGCCGTTTCGACATCGACGGTTTCGTCGTCGGCCTCGGGCTCAACAGATTTCACCAGTGTCATGGCACAAACTCCACCCTCGAGATTTTGAACTGGTCGCCGATCCGCTGGATCGAGATGCGCATCCGCCACGCACGGGGAACCGGTTCAGTCCCGTTGGCATCGGACGTCTTGACCGACGCGGCGACGATCACTTTGGCCGCCTCCGCCGTCTGGGACTCCATCGCGGCTTCGGTCACCGTGCCCACCGACGACGACTTGGCCTGCTTCACCACTTCGATGAACGGCGCCGACCGTTGTGCGAACTCGTCCTGGAACTCCCCGGTCGAGTTGTCCATGATGCGGCGCACGTCGGCGTCGACGTGTTGCCAGTCGATGGTGGTGAGATTCAGTGCCGCCTGCCGGGCGGTCTGTAGATACCGGGCGCGTGCCTGCTGCGCGTGCCGAGCCTGCCAGTTCTGCCATCCCAGCCAGCCGACCAGCAAGGACAAGGCCACAACGGCGACCACTCCGAAAGCCACCGGGTGCCGTCGTCGTCGAAACGGTCTACCGCTGAACGCCGGTGGCTCAACGTCATTCGTGTCTTCCTCGGCGACGTAGTCGTCGAGTGCACTGTCCTCGGCGTCCGCGGTCAGCGTCATGATCCCGGCGGAAGCAGCATCGTTTGCCATGTCTTGTCCTTCGGCGCGGTTTGGGCGAGGTCGGATTGTTGATACAGATTTCCGTCGGGACCGACATAGGCGCCGGTTGCGGGGTCGTAGTAGGCGACGGCGATGGGCGGCGGTGTCGGCTGGCCCGGCCGCAGCTCGGGCACGCCCTGCCCGCTGTAGGTGGCGTTCGGATCGCCCTTCCAGTTGAATCCGTCGTTGAGCGGCACGTATTGCCGGTCACTTTCGCATTCTCTGACCGTCGCCGCGCGCTTGCCCGGCACCGTCTCGCACGGGGTGTTGCGGGCACCGCGCACGCCCAACGGGGAGTCCTGCGGCACACGGCAATACAGATCTCCGGGGACGCGATCCGGGTAGTCGGTGAGGGCCGCGCTCCGGCGCTGCTGCGCCGGCAGGTATCCGGTGGTGCACGGAGGCGGCAAATTGAGGTTGAGGTTGAAACTCAGGTAAGCACCCTGGTACGCCTGTTTGGTGTTGACATTCGCGGCCAGCGAGCCCTGCTCGATGGACACCAGTTGCGGCAGCAGCACCAGGATCTGCTCGAGATCGTTGTGGTAGGCCAGTCCAACTTTGCCGACGCTGAGCAGGTTGGCCATCAGGATCGGGATGGTGGGCTGGAGCCGGTCGACTAGCTGGCGCGCCTCGGCCAATGCCGGTGCGGTCCGGTCGATTACGACGGCTACATCGCTGTCATGGGTCTGCAGCTCGCGCGTCACGGTGGCCAGGTGCGCGGCCCAGTCCTGGATTGCTCCCGAGCTTTGGGTCTGCGAGTCCAGCACGGGTTTGGCGTTGTCGAGCAGCGCGAGAAGAGGATCCAGATTCTCGCGGGCCTCGATGGACAGGTCGGTGCCACCTTGGACGATCTTGGTCAGCTCGGGCCCGAGTCCTCCGACGGCGGCGTAGGACTCGTCGACGACGGTGCGCAAGTTGGCCCGAGGCACTGCTTGCAGTCCGGTCTTGAGGCTGTCGAGCAGAGTGTTGATATCGCGCGGCACCGAGGTGTCCTGCAGTGCGATCACGTCGCCGTCCCGCAGTGGTCGCGCAGAACTGCTGCGCGGCAACAACTCCACGTACTGTTCGCCAATCGCCGACTGGCTGTGCACTTCGGCCCGCAAGTCACTGGGTATGTCGATTCCGGACCGCAACGACAGCGACGCGACCACCCCGGAATCGGTGAGGTGCACTGACTCCACCCGCCCCACTTCCATTCCCCGGTAGGTGACGTTGCTACTGGCGTACAGCCCCCCGGTGACCGGTAGTTGCATGGTGATCTTGTAGTGCCCGATGCCGAACAGTTTGGCCGGTAGCTTCATGTAATGCACGGTCATCAGCGCCAGCGCGACGAGCGCTACCACTGTGAAGATGGCCAGCTGAATCCGTGCTTGTCGATTCAAGTGCACGTCATCGCCCCTGGTCCACGTGATAGGGCGCGGTGAGCGGATTGCTGACGTTGCCCGGACCGCCTGCCATGCACGGACTGGGGAACTGCCCGATGGTGCGGCCCCACTGCAACTCCAGCCAGGTCAGGTGGCACTCCCACCGCGTACCGGTGAACAGGCCGGCGTCGAGGCGGCTGAGGGTCAGGTCGATCACCGCGGTCAGGTTCGCGTAGTCGCCGCGCTGCCACTTTGCGATGTCGGCGTTGGGAAACGGGTAAGTGGGAATCAGGCCAAGCGATTTGGTCAAACTCGGTCCCGCATTGGCCAATGCCTCCAGTACCGGACCGAGTTGCTGCAGTTCTGCGACGAGATTCTGCTTGCTCTCATTGACGGTCAGGGTGGTCAGGGCGCTGAACTTGCCGAGTTGGCCGGCGGCTTCGACCAAGTTGCCGCGTTGGTCGTTGAGTACGGCCAACGCGTCGGGAATGGTGGCGACCGCTCGGTCGAGCACCGGTTGCTGTTCGGCGAAGGTTCCGACCAGATTGTTGAGACTGTCGGTGGCCGCAATGATGTCGGCGCTCTGCTGGTTGAGGTTCGTGGCGAAGGTGTTCGATTGCTGCACAAGGTTGCGTAGATCACCCTGACGCCCGCGAAAGGCCGTGCTGAGCGCTTCGGTGATGTCGCCCACCTGGCCCACCCCGCCGCCATTCAACACCAGTGACAGCGCGGCGAGCGTCTGTTCGGGAGTCGGGTAGGCGCCGGCACGCGACAACGGGATCACCGAGCCCGCGTGCAGCCGTCCTTGGGACGGCTGGTCGGTGGGTGGGGCCAGTTCGAGGTGCAGGGAACCGAAGATGGTGGTCATGCCGATCTTCACCGTCGCGTTGGCCGGTAGCACTACGTCACCGTTGAGCCGCATGGTGACCAGCGCGTGTTCGCCCTGTAGTTCGATCCTCGAAACGTGACCCACCGTCACGTCGCCCACCCGGACTCGCGAATTCGGTTGGACGTTACTCACATCGGGCATTTGCGCTTGCACGTCGTAGGCCCCGGGGCCGTTGCCCTCGGTGCCGGGCAGCGGCAACGAGTTCACGCCGCGCCAGCCACAGCCCGATGTCATGGCGATCGCCGCGACGCTCAGGATCCCGGCCGCGATACGTTGCCACGGAGGCATTTTCATGAGCCTCCTCGTGGGGGAGCCATCAAACCGGCCAGGCCGGCGGCAGGATCGGTGAAGGTCGGCGGGGCGGGGGGCGCCTCGGCCGGCAAGCCGGCGGTTGCGGGCGCGTGCGAATTCGACGGAGGCGAAATCGGTTCTGGTGAAACGAAATCCGGTCGCATCCAGTCCTCGCTGTAGGTCACCTCGTTAGGCCGCGCCTGCGCTCCGACCAGTAGGTCCTCACCCAGGGGCGGGAAGTTGTACTGCCGGTTCTTCACGATGGGCGCCAGATATTGCACACACAGCTTCGAGGCCTGTTCGGCCCCCAGCCGGGAGGCCGCCTGGATTGCGCCGCAGAGGAACTGGATCGGATTCGCGAAGTTGTTGATCATCAGTTCACCGGTGAGCGATCCGTTGGCAGGTTCGTAGATGTTGTTGAAATCGGCCATCACGGTGGGGATGCTGTGCAGCGTCTGCTTGAGATCTTCGAGGCTGGCCGTTACGGCGTTGGAGATCGACGTAAGCCTTTCTGTGGCAACGCCGATCGGTTCCCGGTTTTCTGCGACGAAGCTCTGTACATCGTCTACCACCGCGGCCAGATCATGCACAGCCTGTCCTACTGCGGTCGGGTCATCGGCCAACGCGCCCAATACCTGTGCCAGGTTGACATTGAGCTGGCGCAGCAGATGCCCGCTGTCCTGAAGTGCGGTGACCAGCGTCGAGAGATTCTTGATGCTGCCGAAGATGTCCTTGCTGTGATCGCCCAGCGCGGACACCGTCTGCGACAACTTGATGACCGTCTCCCGGATGGCGGGTCCCTGACCGCGCAGGTTGTCGGCCGCGGTGTTGATCAACGCACCGAGCGTGCTGACTCCCCCGGGCTCGGTGGGTTGCAGCATGTCGGTCAAGCGCTCCAACTGCGAGCGAATGGCGTCCCACTCCACCGGTACCGCGGTGCGGTCCTGGGGGATGACCGTCGTACTGCGCATCACCGGCCCGCCTGCGTAGGGCGGGGTGAGCTGGATGGCGCGGCCGGTCACCAGCTGCGGAGACAAGATCACCGCGTGGGCGTCGGCCGGGACCTTGTACTTACGGTCGAACCAGAAGGTGATCTTGGTGCGCAGTGGTTCTGGTTCGATCTTGTCCACCTTCCCGACCGGGACCCCTCGAATGCGGACGTCGTCACCGACGAACAGGCCGGTGCTGTTGTCGAAGTATCCGACCACGATCGTCTTCGCGGTGTGGTCGCCGATGTCGATCACCAGCACCACCCCGGCGATCAACAGACCGACCAGTACCGTCACCAACATGGGCCGCGCGCCGCGGATTCGTTCTGTCACGGTTGGGCTCCGGTAGGTGCAGCGGCTTGGGTCGGGGCCGGGCCGGGCGGCCCCGGAGGCGGCCCGCCCGGCGGCGGCGCCGGCAGCGGCTCGACGTAGGGGTAACACCCGGTGGGGCCGGGCAATGCCAATCCGGGCGGCCCGCAGCCCTGATCGCCGGGGTTGCCGGTGATGGCGTCGGGCAGGGTGCGGCGCGGCTCACCTCCCTGGCCGGTGCGCGGGTAGGGCACCGGCAGGGGCGGTGTGGCAGGCTGACCGGTCTGTGGATCGCTCTGCCGAGATGGCGCCAACGTCGCTGGGTCCAGTCCCAGATCGGAGAATGCGGCGTCGACGAAGGGCTGGACGAATTGGCCGGGCAGCAAGTTCACGACGTAGGCCTTGAAGAACGGCCCCGAGGAGATCGTTTCACCCAGCGACATGGAGTAGGTACTCAGCCCCTTGATCGCTTCCTTGATTCGATCCTTGCGATTGTCGACGATGGTCAGGACACCGTTGAGCTTGTCCAGCGCTGGTTTTAACTGCTGGCGGTTCTCGGCGATGAACGCCTTCAATTGCGTTGCCAGCGTGGAGATGTGGCCGGCCAGCTGATCCAGCGCGGCGCTTTGCGTACGCAACTGGGCGAGCAGCGCATTGGTGTCGCGGACAAGGCTGACAATCCGGTCCGTTCGTCTGGCCAGCACACCGGTGGCTTTGGCGGCGTTCTCCAGCAGGTTGCGTAGTTGCTTGTCGCGGTTGTTCAGGGTTCCGGCGAACCGCGCGACACCCTGTACGGCCTCCCGCAGCTGCGGTGGTGTGTCGGAGAACGTCTGGGCCAGGGTGGCCAGCGAGTCGGACAACTGGTTGGTATTCAGGCCGCTGATCGTGGTGGCGAGGTCGCCGAGCGCCTCGGGCAACTGGTACGGCGAGGTCGTCCTTTGCATGGGAATCGGCTCGGTGAGCTCGCCGTCGCCGCGTGGTGTGACATCGAGTTCCTTGGTGCCCAGCAGTCCCTTGGTCCGAATCGCAGCCTCGCTTCGGTCACCCATGTGGATGTCTTTGGGTACATCGAAGCCGACGAGAACACCGTTGTCCCGCAGCGTGATCGAGGAGACCTTCCCTACCGGAAAGCCTGAGATCTGCACGATCGCGCCTTCGAACAATCCTCCTGCGTCAACGAAATACGCCGCGTAGTCGTTGCTCTGCTTGACTACCGGCAGCATCTGGTTGCCCAACGCGGCGGCGGTGATCGCAACGACCACTAGCATGCCGAGGGCGCCGAGCACCAACGGGTTTCGTTGCGAGAAAGGCTTTTTCATCCTCATCTTGGTGTGCACCGCCCGCTGCTCTGTCCCGCGACCTTGACGTAGACCGGTTGGCCGCCTTTGCCGTTCAGCTTGAGCACGACGTCGCAGAAGTAGAAGCTGAAATAGTCGCCGTAGATACCTTGGCGGTTGAGCATCCGGTAGCTGTCCGGCAGCGTGTTGAGTATTTGATCGAAATACTCGTGGTCGCGCAGCACATTAGCTGCGACGCGGTCGGTTTCGCGTAGCACCTGTCGGGTCGGCGGCCGGATCTGGTGCAGCAGTTCGGCAACCGATCCGGTGGCTGCGTTGGTGTAGGCGACGGCGTTGACGATGTCCGACTTGCGTTCCGCGAGGGCATGGACGAGGTCCGCCAGGTTGGTCACGGCCCGGTCCAGTTGTCCACTTTGCCGGCCCAGCGAACCAAGGACCGCGTTGAGGTTGTTGACCACCTGGCCGATCAACACGTCTCGATCGGCCAGGGTGTTGGTGACCGCGGCGGCTTCACTGAGGAAGGAGCCGATAGCGGGGCCCTGGCCTTGAAAGGCCTGCAGCAGTTGGCCGCTGAGGTCGTTGATCTGCTGCGGACTCAGCGCGCGGAAGAGTGGCCGGAAACCACCGGTCACCGAATCGAGGTCCAGCGCCGGCTGAGTGCGGTCCAGGGGGATCGTTTGGCCGGGCCGGAGCACTTTCGGGTTGCCTGAGCCTGGCACCAGCGCCAGGTAGCGTCCGCCGATGAGGTCGTCATAACGGACTTCGGCGCGAGTGCCCTCCGTCAGCGTCGCGGCCCGGTCGGCACTGAACTCGACGCGAACTGTGGCGTCGCGATTGACGGCGATCGCCTTGACCTTGCCGACCTCGACGCCGGCCACCCGGACCATGTCGCCGGCCCGCAGCCCGGACACATTGGTGAACTGGGCTGTGTACGTTTGCGCGCGTGCGCCGAACCGGAGCTGCGCGAACACCACCACCGTCGCGGCCAGGGCCAGTGCACAGACCATCATGAAAATCCCCAGGCGCCAGACGGTTCCGGTGAGATTCTTGGTCACGGGCGTCCTCCTGTGTCGCGCGAGACGTGTGGCATCACGACGCACCGCCCGATCCGGGGGCCGCGGCGGCATCCGCGGGCGGAACTCCGGGCCACAACGGAACGCCTCCGGGCCCGTACAGCGCAGCCCCGTAGGGCGGGGCTCCCGGATAGGGTTCGGGCCCCGGCGCCGGTCCTGGGAGACACTGACGGATGCTCGGCGGCTCCGGTATGCCCCGGGTGACGGGAAAGTAATTGGCCCAGCAGGGTCGTCCGATGCCCGGATTCGGGCGGATGTCGAGCCCGGTGCCCCACCCGGTATTGGTGATCAATTGGCGCACCGGGAAGTTCTTGGTTGCGTCGGGCAGGGATCCGCATCCTGGCCTTCCGCCGGGTCCGCCCTTGGCGGCGACGGTCGGCAAGTTGTCGGGATACATGTACGGGTCGTTGCCCAGCAGCAGAGCGACGTCGACGACGAAGCTTCGCCCGTTCCCACCGAAAATGCCCTTGCCGTTGTCGATGACCCATTGCGCGCCCTGCAGTGTGCACGCGTAGCTGGGGCTGTACATCTCGAGCAGTCGCGTGGTCGGCTCGAGGCTGTCGATCACGCCGATCAGGTTGTCCTTACTGGTGGCCAACAGGGTGGTGCCGTCCTTCGTGAAGCCAATGGTGTTGAGCAGCAACCGGTCCAGGTCCGCTTTGTGGTCCACCACGGTGGTGCTGGTGGTGGCAGCCGCATCGAGGATGGAGACGATGTTCTTCGCCGCAGCGGTGTAGGTGTCGCTGCCGGCCTGCAAGGCCCTGAGGTCGGCCCGGAACAGGTCCTTTCGGGCATTGAGCGCGGTGAGCACCTCGGTGAGGTCCGTGGTGGCCCGGCCGATCCGTTCACCTCTGCCGCGCACCGCGTCGGCCACGGCGGTCAGAACTGCGTTGAGCTTGACCGGGTCCACCATTTTGAGCAGTTCGACGACGTTCTCGAAAACGGTGTTGACTTCCGTCGTGACGTTGGTGGACCGCAGCACAGCGCCGCCCCGCAACCGTTGTGCGCTGGGGTGTTCCGGATAGACGAGCTCGACGAATTTGGCGCCGAATACGGTGGTGACCGCGATCTTGGCCTCGACATTCGCTGGGATGTAACGGATCTGATCCGAGTCGATATCCAGCTTTATCCGAGCACCACCCTGCCCACCCCCGCTGATCTGGCTGACCCGGCCAACCTCGACGCCACGCAGTTTCACCTTCGCGCCCGTCTCCAGCACCAATCCCGAGCGGTCAGAAGCGAGGGTCACCGGCACCACCGAGCGGAACGTGCCGCGAAATGCTGCCGCAGTCGACAAGGCCAGGACCGCGACCAGGAGCAGCAGGAACAACGGCCACCAACGGGTGGGGATGCGTTGCTCTCTGTGCAGGGGGTTCATGCCGTCATCCCGCCAGATGGAAGTTGCCAGACTGCCCGTACACGGCAAGGGTGACGGCCACCAACACAATGGCGCCGACGACCATCGAGGCACGTACCGCGCGACCGACGGCCTCCCCCACCCCGGCGGGACCGCCCCCGGCGGTGTAGCCGTAGTAGGTGCACACCAGCATCACGACGACGATCATCAGGATGGTCTGCAGGAAGGACCACACCAGGTCGGTGGTGTTGAGGAACGTGTTGAAGTAATGGTCGTACACGCCCACCGCCTGTCCGTAGATGGCCGTGGTGCCGAACCGCGCGGCCAGGAAGCCCGTCATCAGCGCCACGGCATACAGCGGGATCACCACGACGGTTCCGGCGACCACCCGAGTTGCGGCCAGATATGTGACACTGCGGATTCCGATGACCTCCAGCGCGTCGATTTCCTCGTTGATCTTCATGGCACCCATCTGGGCGGTGGCACCGGCGCCGACGGTGGCGGTCAGCGTCACCTGGGCCGTACCGGGCACGATCAGCCGGGGGATGAAGAAGGCCGAGGCGAAACCGGTGAAGGCCTCGACTCCCACCGATTGGAACTGCGTGTAGCCCTGCGCGGCCACCACCGCACCGGTGGTCATCGTCATGAATCCGACGATGACGACCGTCCCACCGACTGCCGCGAGAGCCCCTGACCCCAAACCCATTTGGGCAATCAAACGCAACAACTCCGGCCGATAGTGCAGAACCGCGTCCGGGATGCGGGCGAGTGTGAGGACGTAGAAGCGAGTTTGGTCACCGACGCGGTCCCACTCACCGACGAGTTTGTCCGCCGCCCGCGCCACGCGCGGAAATCGTGCCGCTGGGCTTGGTCCGGTCGACGAATGTGTCATGTCTCGTCCTGCCTCATCGCAACGTGAATTGGACGCCGACCGCAGTGACGATGATGTTGATGGTGAACAGCACCATGAAGGAGAACACCACGGTTTCGTTGACCGCATTACCGACGCCGGCCGGGCCGCCACCGACTGAAATTCCCTTGTAGCAAGCGATCAGGCCCGAGCCGAGGCCGAACAGAAATGCCTTGACGACGGAGACCACTACGTCGCCGAGTCCGGTCACCACCGTCATGCCCGCGACGAAGACGCCGGCTGACACGTGTAGCGCGAACACGCAGAACAGGAACGAGGCCACCATTCCGACGAGCACCACAAGTCCCATCAGCGCCACGGACACCGTCGTCGCGGCCAGCACCCGCGGAATCACCAGGGACTGAATGGGGTCGATACCCATGACCCGCTGCGCATCGAGTTCTTCCCGGATGGTGCGGGCGCCGAGGTCGGCACACATCGCGGTGGCGCTGGCGCCGGCAGTCACCAATACCGTTACCAGCGGTCCGATCTGATTCACGTTGAAGAATGCCGCACCGGCTCCGGAGAAGTCGGCGGCACCGAACTCGCTCAGCAAGATGTTGAAGATGAAGGTGTTGATCAGTGCGTAGGGAATGATCATCAGGACGGCCGGCAACACCGATACTCGCGCCACGAACCACGACTGAAAAAGGTATTCTCGCCACGCCAGTGGCGAGGTGAACAGTTCCACGAAGACATCCAGCGTCATGCCGAAGAATCCGCCCAGTGCGCGGACCGGCTTGGCGACCGGAGCGACGCTCAACAGCATGACCCGGCTTCCGTCTGGAACCCGTTGTCGCCGTTGGCGTGAAGCTCGCCGATGGCAGAACGACAAAGCGCGGATGCCACGTTTGCTCCCTCAGTCTCAGGTCACTCGGTCGGGTGAACGGTGGCGCGGCAGTGATAGCCGACGGCGACGTGTCATTGCGGTCTGCTTACTTCCGAAGCGGCTCGGACAGCAATGCGTCGAAAATGTGGCGTTCGACTTTCTGCGTGAGATCTAGGTGCACGTGCTTGGTTTCGGTGTATTCATCCAGCGACTGCTCACCGAGTTCGCGACCCAGTCCGCTCTGCTTGTAACCCCCGAACGGTAGTGCGGGATCTATCTGATGCCAGTTGTTGATCCAGATCGTTCCTGCGCGAAGGCGTCCGGCGATCTCGACGGCACGCTCGTAGTCGGTGCTCCACACTCCGGCGCTCAACCCGTACTGGGAGTCGTTGGCCTGGCGGATCGCGTCGTCTTCGTCGGTGTAGCGCAACACGCACAGCACCGGACCGAAGATCTCTTCGCGAGCTATCTCCATGTCGTTGCGCACTTCGCTGACGATGGTGGGTTCGATCCAGTAGCCTTTGCGGAAGCGGTCCCCGTCGGGGACACCGCCTCCTAGAACAACTTTCGCACCGTCACGTCGCGCGCTGTCGAGGAATCCGAGCACCCGGTCGCGCTGCCTGGCCGAAATGACCGGTCCCACATCGGTGTCGAAGTCGGTCGTGTCGCCCAGCTTCAACGACGAGGCCCGGTCGACCAGCCGGTCCACCACGAGGTCGTACATGTCGTCCGGTACCAGCAGCCGCGTCCCAGACTCACAGATCTGGCCGGAATAAAGCATGCAGCCGAACAATGCACCGTCGATCGCGACATCCAGATCGGCGTCTTCCAACAAGATTTGGGCGCCCTTGCCACCCAGTTCGAGGGAGACTTTCTTGACCGTTCCCGCGGCGAGTCGCATGATCTCGCGGCCGACAGCGGTGGACCCGGTGAACGCCACCTTGTCGACATCGGGGTGCTCGGCCAGCCGGGCACCGACCGTCGGCCCGGGACCTGTGACCAGATTGAGTACGCCGTCGGGAACACCGCATTCCTGTGCGATCTCGCAAAGGCGCAGCAATGTCAGCGGCGTCTTCTCATCCGGTTTGACTACCACCGAGTTGCCGGCGGCAAGCGCGGGTCCGATCTTCCAGATACCGAGCAGCAGAGGGAAGTTCCACGGCACGATTGCGGCGCAGACGCCGAGTGGTTCGCGGCGTATCACGTTCGTCGACAAAGTCGGGTAGGCCTGGGTCGGCACCTGGCGTTCCCACTGATAGTTAGCGGCCAGCTCGGCGAAGTACAGCAGGTGGGACGCGGCGTAGCCGATGTGGAAGCCGGTCGCCTGCCGTACGGTTGCGCCGTTGGCGTGGATTTCCAATGCGACGAGGTCGTCGAGTTCCTCGCCGAGCCGATCTGCGATCTTCGCCAGCACGGCCGAGCGGTCGGTCGGCGACATACGCGACCAGGAGCCCGACTCGAAGGCCTCGCGTGCCGCTTGTACGGCCGCATCCACATGCTCGGGAGTCCCACGGGCGATTGTCGCGGCGACTTCCTCGGTCGCAGGGTCGCAGATGTCGTCGACATCGTCGGAGTCGACGTGTTTTCCGTTGATGAACATTGCGTAGTGCCTGACGTCGGCTGCCACGGTCACTCCTTCGACTCGGTCAGGTCGAGTCAAGCGTGTCGGTGCAGGTGCTGACTATCACCCGATAGAGATGTTCGGGTAGACCCATCGGGGGGTGGTGGCCTCGCGGCGTCGCGCCGCGGGATCGCCCCCTGCCGTCCATGACGCCCGCGCTACGTTGGTTCCTATCGCAGCGGGAACGGCGAAGGAGCTCAACGAATGCGAATCATCACCGTCGAGGAACACTTCGAGCATCCCGAGGTGAGCCGCCGGGTGCTGGAGCTGGGTGGCCCGCCCAGCGGTCTTCCCCCTGGAGGAGCTCGCCGCGTTCGGTTCTCTATTCAACGACGACCGCGACGCCGCTACCCGTCTGGGTGGGCATCGGTTGGCGCATATGGATGCCGTGGGCATCGATGTACAGGTCGTCTCGCACGGCAACGGCAGTCCCAGCACTTTGGCCGCGCCCGAGTCGGTTGATCTGTGCCGCGAGGTGAACGATGACCTGGCACAACAAATTTCCGAACACCCCGACCGGTTCCGTGGCTTCGCCACCCTGCCACTCTACGACCCCGCCGCAGCAGCCGAGGAACTACGCCGCTGCGTCGGCGACCTCGGGTTCGTCGGAACGTTGATCGCCGGAACATTCGAGGGACTCTTCCTCGACGACGCGCGCTTCGATCCGATCCTCGCGGCGGCCGAGGCACTGGACCTGCCGATCTACGTCCACCCCGGGCTGCCGCACCCGCAGGTATCGCGGCCCTACTACTTCGGCGACTGGACCGCCGCCACCGGGGTGATGTTCTCCGGGCCCGCGTTCGGGTGGCACGCCGAAGCCGGCATCCACGTCGTGCGACTCATTCTGTCCGGCGCATTAGACCGTCATCCGGGCTTGAAGCTGCTCAGTGGCCACTGGGGGGAGGTGATGGCATTTTGGCTCGAGCGGCTCGACGAGACCTTCGCACTGGTGCGCCCGGGCCATGACCGCAACGTCAGCGATTACTACCGAGAGCAGATCTGGGTCACCCCGTCGGGAATGTTCAGTCAGCATCAGCTTGACCATGTGGTCGCCGCACTGGGCGCCGAGCGGATCGTCTACTCCGAGGACTTCCCCTACGTCAAGCGTGACAATGTCACCGAATTCCTGGTGGAGTCCCGGCTTTCCGAGCAGCAACAGCACGACATCGCGCACCGCAACGTCGAAGCGTTGTTGCGGCTCTGACGGAAGGAGTTTCTTATGAGCTTTCGGAACGGCACCGTGCAATCAGCCGACGGAACGATGGTCGAACACCGCATAGTCGGTGACGGCGGTCCACCGGTGGTTCTGGTGCACGGCGGAATTCAGGCCGCGCAGAGTTTTCAGCGGCTCGCCGAGATGCTGAGCTCCCGCTTCACCGTGTACGTGCCGGACCGGCGCGGTCGAAGGCCGGACGTGCCGGCGGGCGCAGACTACGGGCTGGCACGCGAAGGTGAGGATCTGGAAGCGTTGTTGCGGGCGGTCGGAGCCCGCCGGGTATTCGGCTTGAGTTCGGGTGCAATCATCGCGCTCTACACGGCCATTCAGTACGGCGAGGTGGACAAGCTCGCGCTGTACGAGCCGCCATTGACCATCGATGGTGCCGAGCCTGCGGCCTGGCTGCCGAAATTCGAAGCGGCTTTGACTGATTCGGGCCCGGCGGCGGCGGTAGTCGCCGTGCTGAAAGGGACCGGCGACCGTTCACCGGTGCAGCGGCTGCCGACCTGGTTGCTCACCGGCGTGTTGCGGATTGCGCTCGCCGTCGATGCGAGAACCTCAGGGCCGGCAGATATTTCCCTTCGCGACCTGATACCCACGATGCGCTTGGATGGAATCGCGACGTTGCAGTCGGTGGAATTGGTGAACCCCCGAATCGAGGAATTGCGCGCGCAGGTGCTGCTGCTGGGCGGGGAGAAGAGCGCCATCGCGCTCCATCGCGGACTCGACGCGTTGATGCGGCGGCTGCCCGAGGCCAGGCGCGTCGAGCTCAAGGGGATCGGTCACATCGCGGCCGACAATCGCGGAAAACCCCGGCAGGTCGCGGAGCTGCTCGAAGAATTCTGGGCTGATTGATACGAGCGCCGAACTGGGGAGCTAGTCATCCCTTTCGGGAGATAGCTTCACGGCAACCTCCGCGATGAACTGAGTATCGACTTGCCGACTCGGAGTGAGGTGGTCGTGGCGTTCGTCATAGCGGCACCCTGCGTCGCGGACTATTCGTGCCTGGAAGCCTGCCCGGTGGGATGCATTCGCCCCACTCCCGACGAACCAGAGTTCGATCGCGCCGAGCAGCTGTACATCGATTCCCGTTCGTGCATCGACTGTGCTGCGTGCGTTGAAGCATGCCCGGTCGACGCCGTGTTCGACGCCGAGCGGATCCCCGACCGGTGGCGGCATTACGTCGGCGTCAATCGGGACTACTTCGGTCGGGGCGAAAATGGTTGAGACTTCTACACTGCGTGTCGCGGTGGTGGGAGCCGGCCCGGCCGGAACCTACGCTGCCAGACATTTGCTCGGAGCCGGCGACGGCACGTACGCCGACGGTCGGGTGGCACTGCTGACCGACCGTGCCATCGAGGTCGACATGTTCGAACGGCTGCCGACTCCTTACGGACTGATTCGCGGGGGCGTCGCTCCTGACCATCCGGAAAAGAAGTTGATGGGACAGTTGTTCGAATCACTCACTCGCCGTCCGGAATTCAGGTATTTCGGCAATGTCGAGGTCGGCCGTGACGTCAGTGCCGGCGAGCTGTCGGACTGGTACGACGCGGTCATTTATGCGGTCGGCGCCAGTGACGACCCTGTTCTGGACATTCCGGGCGCGGATCTGACCGGCTGCGTGTCCGCCCGGCAGTTCGTCGGCTGGTACAACGGACATCCCGACCATGCCGATCTGGCAGTCGATCTCAGCGCCGAGCGCGCGATCGTCATCGGTAACGGCAACGTCGCACTCGATGTGGCGCGCATCCTCGCTCACGACCCAGAAATTCTGCGGCGCACCGATATTGCCGATCACGCGCTGAAGGCCCTGGAACGCAGCCGTATTCGCGAGGTCGTGGTCGTGGGTCGGCGCAGTCACCTCCATGCAGCGTTCGGCTGCGCCGAATTGGAGGAACTGGGCCAGTTGGAAGGAATCGGGATCGCCGTCGACGCCGCCGAGTTGGCCCTGGCTGGATCGCCGCCCGGGCTCGCGCGCCGCAAACACGACGCTCTGGTCAGCTACGCGTCCAATCCCAGTGCCGGCGGGGGCCGAAGGATCGCGCTGCGCTTCCTGACCACGCCGATCGCCATCGAGGGCAGCGAGAAGGTGCAAGGTCTGCGGTGGGCGCGCACCGGCCTGGTCGATACCGCCTCAGGCACACGGAATCTCGATCTGGCCGGCGTGTCCGACGTGATTCCGGCCGGCCTGGTGATCAGGTCCATCGGTTACCGGGGAAGTCCGGTTCCGGGGTTACCTTTCGACGAGGTTCGCGGGGTCTTAGCGCACCTTGACGGCCGTATCCGGGGATGCCCAGGCAGCTACGCAACCGGCTGGATCAAGCGCGGTCCGACCGGGGTGATCGGGACCAACAAGAAGTGCGCCCGTGACACCGTGCGCGCGCTCCTGGACGATGCCGCCGCCGGCCTGCTGCCCACGCAGCGCTCACTCGACCGTGCCACACTCGACGCACGGGTACGGGAGCGCGCGAGCGCGGTGGTAGACCTGCACGGGTGGCGTGCAATCGACCTCGATGAGCGACGGGCCGGACACCTCGAGAACCGTCC
Source organism: Mycobacterium kiyosense (assembly GCA_021654635.1). Lineage (NCBI taxonomy): Bacteria > Bacillati > Actinomycetota > Actinomycetes > Mycobacteriales > Mycobacteriaceae > Mycobacterium > Mycobacterium kiyosense. The sequence continues at coordinate 132,162 of AP025179.1, read as the reverse complement.
ACGCCGTAAGCACACGCGGATACCCGACCTCGTCAGCGCCGCCCGGGCCGGTCACCCAGTCGGCCCGCAGCGGTACGAGATCATCGTGATCGGGTCGGGGCTGGGCGGGCTGGTCAGCGCCGCGTGCCTGGCGGCTTCGGGCAAATCCGTGCTCGTGCTCGAACAGCACGAGATCCTCGGCGGATGCTCGCAGGTGTTCCGGCGAAAGGGCAAGTGGGAGTTCGACTGTGGCGTCCACTACGTCGGGGGATGCGTGCCCGGTTCGGACAGCTTGATCCCCACCGTGCTCCGCGGTTTGGGAGTCGAGGACCGCATCGAGTGGTCCCGGCTCGACGACGACGGCATGGACACCGTCGTACTGCCTGAACACACCTTCCGAGTGCCGACCAACTGGGACGGGTTCGCCGACAACCTGGCGCAGACATTTCCGGCCGACGCCACCGGACTACGTAACTGCGTGGCGGAACTACGCCTCATCGGCGAAGGGGCGGACCGGATCAACGATGTGCCCCACTCAGTGCGTGTCGTGCTGCCGTTGGCTCGGCGCCCCCGGGAGCTGGCCGTCATCGTGCGGGCCCTGGAGCAGCCGATCGGGCGCATGTTCGACCGCCATCGACTGAGCCCGAAGGCCCGTACCGCCCTGCTGTCGCTGATTCATCTGCATAACACGCCACCGTCTCGGACTCCGGCGTTGTTGGTCGCGGCCCTGCTGCGGCACTACTTCAAGGCCGGCGCCTACTTCCCGACCCAGGGCGGCCAGGTTCTGGCAGCCAATCTGGCCGAGGTGATACTGAGCCATGGCGGCACGATCCGGACCAAAGCGCGGGTGCGTTCGATCGACATCCAAGCCGGTCGCGTCACCGGGGTCACCTTGACCGACGGCGAGGCCATCGGCACCGACATCGTGATCAGCAACGCCGACGCCCACCGGACCTTCCTGGATCTGGTTGGGCCCGAACACCTACGCCGCCGCACCGTGGACCGAATCCGCGCGTTCCGTCGCCCCCACTCGATCTTCTCGACCTACATCGCCGCCGACATCGATATCGCCGCGACGCGCCCGGCGACCAACTACATCCTGCACGGCCGCTACGACGTCCAGACCACCTACGACATGCTCGACCACGGACAGTGGGATCCGCGGGGCTGGCTGGCGATCAGTTCACCGACGCTGAAAACACAGGGGCGCAAGCATTTCGGCATTCCGGGCCACAGCAGTATCGAAGCCTTTACCGCCGTGCCCGCGGAATACGAGTTCTGGGGCGGTGGCGACCCGATGGCGGGGCCGTCCTACAAAGGTTCACCCACGTACATTCAGCGCAAGGCCGAAATCGAGGCCTCGGTCATGGACCGGGTACTCGACACATTGCCGGAGTTGACGGGTCACATCGTCTGGCAGGAATCGGCAACTCCCTTGTCGCACGAGCGTTTTACGCTCTCCCGGATGCCCTACGGCCCTGAGAATGCGAAGGATCAGATCGGACCGGGGCGGCGGCTGTCGGTCCGCACCGAAATCGACGGTCTCTTCCTGGCGGGGGCGTCCACGGTGTATCTCTACGGCATTGCGTTCACCATGCGCGGCGGTGTCGGCACCGCATCACACGTACTCGGGCGCGACCTGCTGAAGGCGTTTTGGGCCGGCGAAGTTATCAGCGATCGGGCGTCGCTGCCGGAGCACGGCCCCGGCTGGGATCCTTTCGATGTCTGTCGCGGGCATGTCCGCAAGGGAGCCCGCGGCGAGCAGCAGTTCGCGGCTACGATAACCGCCGGCTGAGCTGCGTATGTCGGAATAGCCAGAACAGCAACGTATTTCGATGTCACTGGCGCGTCACCTCGCCACCGTTTCACTGGAGCGGACCACGCGGCGACGCCGATACCCGGTCGGGAGACACAGTTACCGCGAATGGGAGGTTCCCGGTGTCACGCGGCCCTCATAGCGTGATGTCATGAACGCCGACACCTCTACCGTCACGTCCGCCGCGTCGAAGACCACGTCACGCAACGGCAACGGTGCCGTGAAGCGCAAGCCGGCCCCGACACAGCCGGCGGCCCCATCGCCACCGGCAGACCGCGTCAAGCAATCGCGCGCGCAGCGGCCGCAGATCACGGACAAGGCCGGTCAGGTCCAAAACGTCGGCCTCGACCAGTTGATGGCCGAAGCGGCCAGCGCGGACAACCGCTTCATCCCCGGATCGGAGTTCGTCAAGGCGCTGGGTGGCCTCGCGACACGACCGGGTCGCCTCGCTGGGCACACCGCGACGATGGTCGGCGATCTGGCCAGAATCCTCACCGGCCAATCCGGGCGGACGCCCGCCAAAGGCGACTCGCGGTTCCGGGACCCCGCCTGGACGCAGAGTTGGTTGTTCCGCCGACTCTGTCAGAGTTATCTCAGCATCAGCGACTTTGCCCGGACCCTCGCCGACGAGCCCGAGCTGGACTGGGCGGACCGGGAACGCCTGCGGCTGGTCGTCGACAATGTGCTCGACGCGCTGGCGCCGACCAACTTTCCGCTGACCAACCCGACGGTCTGGAAGACGACCATCGACCGCGGTGGCGAGAATTTTGTGCAAGGTGCGCGCGCGGCGGTGCGCGACGCGCGATCTCCGCTCAAGTTGCCGGCCAACGTCGACAAGTCCCCATTTCGGGTGGGTGACACGCTGGCCTGCTCACCGGGAGCGGTGGTGCGCCGCGAAGAACGCTTCGAGCTGATTCAATACCGGTCCCGCGTCGACGAAGTGTATGCCACCCCGGTGTTGCTGATCCCACCGATGATCAGCAAGTTCTACGTCGTCGACCTGTCACCGGGCAAGAGCATGGTCGAATTTCTCGGCGATCACCGACTGCAGCCGTTCGCGCTGTCTTGGGCGAATCCGACTCGCGAGGACGCGAATTGGAGCTTGGAGGACTATCTGGAATCCATCGTCGAAGCCATAGAGACCACTCGCGCGATCACTGGCGCCGACGCCGTGCACGTAGTGGGCTTCTGCGCCGGCGGGGTCGCCACCACCACCGCTGTGGCGCATCTGGCCGCGCTCGGCAAGATCGATCACGTCGCAACGCTGAGCCTGATGGTGACCGTACTCGACGTGCGCCGCGGCGGGCCGGTCCTGTCGGTGGCATCCCCCGACGTGGCCGAGGCCGCCAAGGCCAAGGTGCGGCGCAAGGGTTATCTCGCGGGCACCGAGTTGGCGCGCACGTTCGCCTGGTTGCGGCCCAACGAGATGATCTGGAACAACTTCGTCAACAATTACTACCTGGGCAATAAGCCACCGGCGTTCGATCTTCTTTTCTGGAACCAGGATTCGATGAACATGCCTGCGGCGCTGCACGCCGATCTGATGGACATCGGCATGTCCAACCCCCTGGTCACCCCGGGCGCTCTGAACGTGTTGGGCACACCCATCGACCTCGCCCAGATAACCTGCGACAGCTACGTCGCCGGCGGCGAAACCGACCACCTGACGCCGTGGCCGAGTTGCTATCGCAGCGTGGCGATGTTGGGCGGTGACACCCGGTTCGCGTTGTCGACCAGCGGCCATATCGCCGCGGTCATCCACCCACCGGGCAATCCCAAATCCTCCTACCGCATCGGCGACGAATCCTGTGCCACGCCGGAGGAATGGCTGCGCTCCGCTGAGATGCACCAGGGCACCTGGTGGCAAGACTGGGCACCATGGCTTGCGGAGCGTGCCGGCCGGACAGTAAAGGCTCCAAAACAACTGGGCAACAGAGACTTTCGATCCTTAATACCGGCCCCGGGCAAGTACGTGCTCACGCAGTCACCAGGCTGACCCCGATGCCGATCGACGTCGACAAAGCGCTCGGGGCCGTGCTGCCGCAGCGGCGCAGCTCGTGGAGTGCCACCGATGTCATCCTCTATCACCTGGGGCTGGGAGCCGGGTCGGTACCCACCGATCCCGCCGAGTTGGCCTACACCTACGAGGGACGGCTCCGCGTGCCTGCCCTCCTACGGGGTGATCCCGGCGGTGCCGATGCTGCCCGACCTGCTCGCTGTGCCCGGCATACAGGTCGACTTGGCTGAATTGCTGCACGGTGAACAGGATTTGGAGATCCACCAAACGCTGCCGGCCGAAGCGGACGTGTGCACCTCGGCCACCATCTGCGACATCTCTGATAAGGGCAGCGGCGCACTGGTGGTGCTCGAGGCCGTCACCGCCGATGCGGCCAGCGGTCAGCCCTTGGTCACCAACCGGTTCAGTGCGTTCATGCGCGGCGAAGGCGGGTTCGGGCGGGCATCGTCGCGTCCGGCGCCGCCGCCGGCTGCCACCCCAGCCGGCGCTCCGGATGCCGAAATAGCTTGTGCGACATTACCTCAGCAGGCTCTGCTGTACCGGCTTTCCGGGGATCTGAACCCGATTCACGCCGATCCCGAATTTGCCGGCCGGGGCGGTTTCGATCGACCTATTCTGCACGGCTTGTGCAGCTACGGGATCGTGTGCAAGGCGGTCGTCGACGAGGTCCTGGGCGGCGATGTCAGCCGCGTCGCCAGTTACCGCGCCCGCTTCGCCGGGGTGGTGTATCCCGGCGAGACGATTGTGGTGCGGATGTGGCGACTCGACGACGCGGTGTTGATCGACGCGGTGTGCCAACAGCGAGGCACCGCGGTGTTGTCGAACGCGGTTATCGGGATCCGCTAGGGCACAATGCTTGTCGGCCGGCGATGCATCGCCGGAGGCGCCCCGTGCACCGCGGCCATCCGCATGTAGCGAAACACCGCCTCGGCGCGATTGGACGCTTTGAGCTTGCGCAGGATGTGCTTCACGTGCGTCTTGACCGTGCCCTCCGAGATCACCAGATGGGTGGCGATCGAACCGTTGCTCTTGCCTTGGGCCATCAAGGACACCACTTCGATCTCGCGCCGCGACAGCAGTGTCTCGATGCCGGAATCGGCGGCCAAAGACGCCGCCACCGGCGCAGCCGCCGCCTTCTCATCGTGCACTTGCCGTCGCCCGAGCACTGTTTGCGAGGTGCACAATTCGTCGGCAGAGTTCGCAATGTCACGCGCCATGCGTTGAATCTCATTACGCGCCGCGCGTAGCCGCTCACTGAGTGCCGTGCGCTGGAAGGCGTAACCGAAACCCTCGGCGAACAGCCACAGCACTGCCATGTCTTCTTCGTCGACGTGGCGGCGGCTGTTATAGCAGTCCGCGTGCAGTAGGCCGATGATCCGCCCATCCGGCATGATCGGCGCCGCGACGTAGGACCGCGACAGCGAGGCTTGCCCGATCGCCGGATTGGTCCGCCGGTCCTGCTGAGCGTCGGACACCAGCACCGGCGCGCGCCGGCGCATGATCTCGCTCTCGATGAGCGGGTGATCGATCTGCATCGGGTGCTCGCGCGCCGCCCGGACGATATCGCTGGCCCATTCTGGGTCGGCCTTGACGTGTACGGCCTCTACCCACCACGTCGACTCCTCGACCCGGGAGACGATGGCGCGGTCGAATCCACACCGACACAACTCGGCCGGTGCCCGGTCGAGCATCTGCTCGACGGAGTCCACGCCGCGAAGCCGCGACAGCGCGTTGCGCACCGCGGCGTAGCGAGCGTTGCGCTGGGCCGCGTGGGCCAGGGCCACGTCGACGCGCAACTGGCCGATCTCGCCCAGCAGACCGACGAAGCGGGTGTCCTGCGGGCGGGGCGCCGGCGCGGTGCCCACGGTGCTGCGCTTTGTCAGCAGGTCGTAAGCGGTGTCCAGTGCGCAACGGACCCGCACGAAGTCGCGGCCGTCGCCGACAGAAGAAAGGGCGCCGGCGCCCGGCAGCTCGGCCACCCGGCTCAACACCGCCATCACCCTTTCCCGCAGTACGGAGTCGCGGAGCGGATCGCCGACCACCGACCACTCGCCGGCATCGGGAAGGCGGGTCGGACGGTGGCGGACCGTGGCTGGTCCCGTGGACCGCCGGTCGGTTTGAACAGTCGCGGTAGTCACACCATCGACGTTAAAGAGACGGCCATCACTTGAACATGTAAGCGGATTCTAAATTCTGGGGCCGGTACTGGAAGATGGTCACAGCCCATGCGGAGCGCTCAGGCTGGCGCCGGCCGGGCCGTCGGGGCGCAGATTGGGGAGCGATCGACCGCACACCGCGATCGAGTATTCCGGTGCCACTTGCTCAGTCGAAGATCACGACCGGTTTGATCGCCTCGCCACGCTTGGACGCCTCGATGGCTTCGTTGATCCGGTCGAGAGAGAACGTGGTGATCAGCCGGTCGAACGGGAACTTCCCGTCTCGATAGAGTTCGATCAGCTCGGGGAGGAATTTCTGCGGGTCCGCGTCGCCTTCGATGACGCCCGAGAGCCGTCTTCCGAGCAGCAGGTGGCCCTGGTCGATGGTGATGTCGTGCTGCAGGCCGTGGAATCCGACAGTTGCGCAGTGACCCGGGGAGCGCAGGATTTCCAGTGCTTGGCGGATGACGGTGTTGGAGCCGACCGCATCAAGCGAGCAGTCCACCCCGGTGGAGACGATGTTCATCACGTCCCAGACCAAATCCTGGCTGGCGGTCGGGTTGAAGGTGTGTGTGGCGCCCAGCTCGCGCGCGGTCTGTAGCCGAGAGTCGTTGATGTCGATGGCAATCAGCGGATCGCAGCCCACCGCCTTGCCGGCCATGATCGCCGACAGGCCGACCGCGCCGAGCCCGAACACCGCCAGGCTCTCCCCGGCTGCCGGCCGCAACACGTTCAGCACGGCTCCTGCGCCGGTCTGCAGACCGCAACCCAGCGGGCCGAGTAGCTGCAGCGGTAAATCGGCGGGAACCTTGACCGCGTTGCGGGCACTGGCGATGGCCAGGCTGGCGAACGATGACTGACCGAACCAATTGCCGTGGATGTCCTCGTCGACGGCATGCAGGGTGACGGTGCCGTCGAGACGCTCGCCGAAATAGTTCAGCGGTGCGAACAGGTCGCAGTAGGCCGGTGTCTTGTTCCGACACGTATCGCACTCGTCGCAGTAGGCGAAGCTCAGCACGACGTGGTCGCCGACAGTCACGGTGGTGACCGCGGACCCGACGTCGACGACGACGCCGGCTCCCTCGTGACCCAGGACCGCCGGCAGCGGCAGCGGCACCATCCCTTCGGCGGCGGAAATGTCGGTGTGGCACACCCCGACGCCGGCGACGCGGACCAGGATTTCGTCTTCGGCCAATTCGGCCAGCTGCACGTCTTCGACCGAGAGTGGTTCACCTTCGGCCCGTAGCACAGCTGCGCGCGCGGCGTGGGGTGCAATGGGCCGGTCGACTGTCGGGATCTGCGATGCGGTGTGAGTCAACGGGTTTCCCTTCGCGTCACGGCCGCGTCGCTAGACGGCGTCCTTCTCGGCTACTAGCTCGCGGTACACCGGGAACAGCGGCTTGGTCAACGGGACCAACTTCAGAATCTTGTTGACCGGCCCCTTGGCCTTCACTTGGCCCTTGGCCAGACCCACTCCGAGGTTGTATTCGCCGCGCCAGAACTTGTTGCCGATGTCAGCGGGCATGTACAGCTTCACGTCGGCTTCGGGATTGTCTCCACCGTCGGTGACTTCGATCGTCGGTTCACGCAGGCGCACCGTCATCGCAGCGTCGGGATCAGTGTAGTAGACCTGCAGGTCGATATCGGCGGCTTTGAGCTTCGGGCCGACTTCGGTGTCATTGGCGGCACGAAAGACGCCCCCTAGATACTTGTAGATCTCCTCGGCGCTGGCGTAGTAGGACATAATTTCCTCCTCGAAGGATCAGTGCTGCAATGGTTTTCGAATTCTGGGGACGAGCGTCAGCGGGTGGGCGGAGTCCAGCGCACCGGCAACGAGTGCACACCGTGGATGAAGTTGTTGACCTGGTAGTCCGGCTCGCCGGTCAGCTCGATATCCGGTATGCGCGTGTAGATTTCGGTGAGCACCGAGCGCAGCATCTGCCGGCCCAGGGCGTTGCCCAGGCAGAAGTGCGGCCCACCGGCACCGAACCCCATGTGGTCGTTCGGACTGCGCAGGATGTCGAACCTGGCGGGCTCGTCGAAGTGGGCGGCGTCACGGTTGGCCGAGCAGTACCACATCACCAGGTGCTCGCCGGCTTTGACCTCGGTGTCACCGATGCGGGTGTCCTCGGTGGCGGTGCGCCGGAAGTGCATTACCGGGCTGGCGTAGCGGATGATCTCCTCGGTGGCGGTGCCTGCCCGGCCGGCCACGTCTTCCAACAGCAGGGCGCGTTGCTCCGGGAACTGCGAAAACAGCCGCACCGCATGGGCAATCGAGTGCCGGGTGGTGTCATTCGCGGCCGAACCCAGCAGCGAAAAGAATGCCCCGATCTCCCACTCGTCGAGTCGTTGACCTTCGAACTCCGCGTTCACCACCCAGCTGATCAGGTCATCCTGGGGATCCTTGAGTCGCTTTTCGGCCTGCTTGAGCGCGATCTCTTGAATGCGTTCCGATTCCTCGGCGTGGGTCGTCAAGGCGTCGCGGCCCAATGCCATGCGGGGGTCGTCCCAGGCCAGCATCCGCTCGGCCGCTTCCATGACGACGTGTTGCTCTTCGCTGTCGCGGTCGAGCCCGAAGAAATGCGCAAAGATGCGGCCGGGCACGTATTTGGCGTAATCCTCGGAGAAGTCGCCTTCGCCGCGGTCGATGATTTCGTCGAGGCGGTCGCGGGCGTGTTGGGTCACCCACTCGCTGAGTTTGCGGACGTTGCGGGGGGTGAAGGCCTGCTCGACGATGCCGCGCATCTTGCGGTGTTGTTCACCGTCCATCACCAGGAAGGAGGCGGTGGCGGTGATGACGATTTCGGGCATGTCTTCCATCAGCACGCCCTTGCCCGAGCAGAAGAGTTTGGGATTGCGTGAGACATAGCGGCAATCGGCGTGCCGGGTTACCGACCAGAACCCAGGTGTGTCTTCATCGGGGGGTAGCAGGGTGGACTCGTACGGCCGGTGATAGGACAACGACGGCTGGCTGCGCAACCGTGAAAACGCCTTGTCGCGTTCTTCGAAGTCCTGTGCCCAGAATGATCGAGAAGACAGGTCGAGGTCGGGGTCGCTGACGATCGACGGGTGCTCGGCGATGCTGCTCATGGCTGCTAGGTTTCCACCGGGCAAAAGGCTTGACGATCCAGCGGTTGGGGCAAGCACATCTCTCGTTGGGGGTGTCCCGGGACAGATCGGTCGGAGTCGACGGGCGCGATCACAGCTGGTCCTGCTCGGCGTTCTTGCTCAGGGCAGCGGCTGTGGCGCGGTTGACGATTCCTGAGCCCGCCAGCGCAAGTCCGCCGTCGACGACGATGCGCGCCCCGGTCACGAACGACGCCAGCGGTGATGCCAGCACGACGGCCATCGCGGCCACTTCTTCGGGGCTTCCGAAGCGGCCTAACGCGATTCCGTCGGTCCAGGCCTGGCGACCCACCTGCGCGGCCAGCCGCTTCATCCCCTCGGTTCCCTCGATCGGGCCGGGCACGATCGAGTTGCTGCGGATACCGTGCGGACCCCATTCGACGGCCAGGTGGCGCATCAGGCTGTCGATGCCGGCCTTGGCAGCCCCCACATGCGCCTGATAGAGGTACGCGCAGTCGGATTGGCCGGCCGAGATGAACAGCACGCTGCCGCGGGTCTGTTTGAGTTGGTCGAACGCGGCATGCGCGGTGTGAAAGGAGCCGAGCAGATCGATATCGACAACAGCTCGAAATCCATTGCTTGACACACTCTCTGCGGGCGCCAGGAAGTTGCCGGCGGCGCCGGCCACCACCGTGGTGAGCGGCCCGATCTCGTTGGCGGCATGGGTGACCGCTGCGGCCACAGCGTCGGGGTCGCGCACATCCGCGACCGCTGTGCAGACCCGCCCGCCCCATGACCGCAGTTCCTCGGCGGCGTCATGCAGTCGTTGCTCGGTGCGACCGCAGATCGCAACGTCGGCGCCGACCTGGGCAAAGGATCGTGCGATCGATAGGTTGATGCCACTACCGCCGCCGGTGACGAACGCGGCGGTACCGGCCAGCAGCCGCGGTGACAGTAGCTCGGTCAGGGCGCGCACGGTTGCCCCGTCACCGCGTTGGCCGCCGACAGAGCCGGGTTCTCCTGGTCGATCAGCGATGCGACAATGCGCCGCACCTTGAGAACTCCGGCATCGGCCGACACCCGGAATCCATTGGTGGAGCCAAGATATCCGACGTTGGCTTCGATTGTCTCCAGGACGCCGACGTCGACCCGCAGGACGCGTTCGAACACCGTGTGCAGATACTGGCGTACCCCGGCGTCGCCGAGGCGGTAATCACGGGCGAAGCGCCAGAACAGATGGGTGCTGGTCGGCGTCTCTGGCGTGACAGCCTGAATGCGGCTGTGCCGGAACATTTGGTCGCCGGGGCCGTAGATGTCCCATCCCTCGGCCAGCACGGCCGGAGAGACAAAGGTGCCGTGATGGCGGCGCCGGTAGACGGTGTCACGTGGCAGCGACGTGGCGGTGGCTTCCCAGTCGGCCAACGGGGCCACCGGCATCGCGCGGGCGAAGGTGACCGAGGTTTCCGACACCCGGATCTCATCGAGCGCGGGTACCGCAGCGAGGTCAGGCGGGGTTTCCCGGGGATGCACCCACAGGATGTGTGTGAGGTCGAGGTAGTGCTCGTGGACCAGCATGTAGTTGGCGTTGACTCGCAACGACGTCCCCGAGGTATCCCAGCCGGGTTCGGTCAGCCACGGTAGCGCCGGCACGGCGCGGTTCTGCGCGCGTCTGGGTTCTCCCAGCCAGATCCAGACGAACGGGCCGATTTCACGCACCGGGTAGTGCCGCACGCACGGCCCCGTAGGGGGCTCGGGGCTGCGAGGGAACCTGGACACACACACCCGCTGCGTCGTAGCGGATGCCGTGATAGCCGCAGGCGATGTGATCGCCGTCGACCCGTCCCCGCGACAGCGGGTAGCCGCGGTGTCCACACGCATCGTCTAGGGCTACGACCTGTGTCCACACGCATCGTCTAGGGCTACGACCTGACCTGATTTCAAGCGATACAACACAATTGGAATGTTCAGCAGGCGCCGTCCGAATGGCTCGCGGGTGATCTCGTCACCGGTGGCGGCTACGTACCAGCAGTCGCGCGGGTAGTTGGGGATCACAGGTCGAGCACCAGACGTGGGGACCGCGACCGTGAAACACATACCATCATGCAATCGTTTTCCGCCTTCTCGTCATCGCTGAGTACCGAGTCGCGGTGATCGGGCTCGCCCTCCAAGACCGCGGTCTCGCATGTCCCGCAGATACCCTCCATGCATGAGGCGAGCATGCTGATCCCGTTGTCCCGCAACGAATCCAGGATGGAATCGTCGGGCCCGACCTCGATGGTGACACCCGAGCGCTGGCAGACAACCTCGAAGTCGTCCAGCGCGGTCGCCGAGGAACCTACAACGGGCGACTTGGCCGCGAAGCGCTCGACATGCAGTGCCCCTTTCGGCCAAGCCGCACAGACCTGTTCGACAGCATTGAGCAACCCTTCAGGCCCGCAGCAGTACACCTGGGTGTCGTCGCGTGGGCTGCCCAATACACTGTCGAGGTCGAGCAGGCCGCGCTCATCTTGCGGCCAGATCGTCACCCGGTCAGCGTATTCGGACAGCTCGGCAGAAAACGCAATCGATGATCGGCTCCGCCCGCCGTATAACAGGTGCCAGTCAGCACCCTCGGCTTCTGCTGCTTCGATCATCGGAATGATCGGTGTGATCCCGATTCCACCCGCGATGAACTGATACCGGGTTGCACGCACCAGCGCAAAGTTGTTGCGCGGCCCGCGAACCCGAATCTTACTGCCCACCAACAGTTCGTGGTGCACGTGTTTGGAACCACCGCGGCCGTTCGGGTCCAGTAGCACACCGACTTTCCACCGGTACCGCTCGGTGGGGCTCGAGCACAGCGAGTACTGCCGCACCAACTCGTCGGTCAGTAACAGGTCGATGTGGGCGCCGGGGTTCCAGTCCGGGAGTTCATCGCCGGAGGGGTTCTCGAGAATTAGGCCGATCACGTCGTCGGCAAGCTCCTGGCGCGCGGTGACGACCAGCTCGACGGTATGTTCCTGCATTTGCGGAACTTGGCTCAAGTCAACTCCTCCCCACTGGTTGTTTCACGGCACGCTCTGAGCCTGCGCTGGGCCGGCTGACCTGACAAGACATCGCAGGAAGGAGTTCCATACCCCGAACGGGGGTTTCCTGTAGCTACGGCTGATCCAGGAAGTCCTCCACTATCGGCGCCAATTCCTCGGCGCTGGTGAGCAATCCGAGGTGGCCGTCGTGGAAGATGTGCAGTCGGGCGTGCGGGATGAGCGCCTTCAACAGCTTGCCGTTCAGCGGAGGGATGACCGGGTCGTCGTCGCCGGTCAGAATCAGCGAAGGCTGGCGGATCAGCCGCGAGAACGGGATGCTGGTCCAGCCCAGCACGGCGAGCTGTTGGTAGAACAACCCGCGGCGGCCGCTTCGCATGTGGTTGAACAGCGAGGGTGTTTGTGTTCCCTCACGGGCTTTGCCGCCGTAGATGATTGGAGCGACACTGCGGGCGTGCTCGGGGTCGTCGAAGCGGCGCCGGGTCAGCATCTCGCGGACCACCTGGAGGCGGCCCGGGATCAGTGCGCCCGCCGCGGTACTGACCAGGATCAGTCGCCGGCAGCGGCGCGGGTGCTGGAAGGCGAACTGCTGGGCCAGCGCCCCGCCCCAGGACACCCCGAGTACGTCGACGTCATCGACGTCGAGCGCGTCCAGCGCGTGACTGGTCAATCGGGCTACCTGGCACAAACGGTAGGGCAGTGTCGGGGCGGGTGATTCCCCAATGCCGGGAACGTCGATGCGGATCACCGTTGTCTCCGCTCTCAGCGCATCGACGAAGGGCTGCAACCCTTCCATGCTGACTCCCAGACCGTTGAGCAACAGCAGCGGTGGACGCTGCGACGATCCCGGGCGCACCGACACCCGCACGTGGTGGCCGTCTACGTCGATGAACCGTGTCTCGGGTGGGATATCGATCTGGTCGGCAGTATTCAATCGTCTTCCTCCAGACGGGTTGCGGCGATTCCCCCTCAAACCTTGGGGCCGATCAACGCGGACGCTACCGGCGGGACGGCGCCGCTTCGATACCGACAACCCAGTCGGCGTAGGTGATTACGGCGAATGGGAGATCGCCGCGGCGCGCGGCAGTTTCTAGCGTGGACGGACATGGACGCTTGCCTTGTCATGCCGGCAGCCAGACTGTCCTGCGGTGATCCCAGGCACAACATCGGCTTTCGCGTGGAACGAGGAACCCCGTGGTGCAATCGCTAGTCCAAAACGAATTCAAGCTGACACTGCAACACGCCCTGCGGCGGATGCGTACGATGCACTCACGGGTCGAGGTGGTGACCCTCCTCGACGTCGAAGGCAGCACTGAGCACGTCAGCTACGGCGAGGTGGCACGCCGCGCCGACAAACTGGCCGCCGCGCTGCACCGACTCGGCGTGCGTGCCGGAGATCGCGTCGCCACCTTCGCCTGGAACAACCAACAGCACCTGGAGGCCTACCTTGCGGTCCCGTGCATGGGATCGATTCTGCATACGTTGAACATTCGGCTCTCCGATGACCAGCTGGTCTACATCATCAACCACGCCGAGGACCGGGTAGTTCTCGTTGACGAGTCGCTCATCGCACAACTCGAAAGGATCCTTCCCGCCATCGGCGGGGTGAAGCGTTTCGTCATCATCGGTAGCACAGGCACCGAAAGGCTGCCCAATGCGGTGCTTTACGAAGATCTGCTTGCGCAGGAGTCCGAGGGCTTCGACTACCCGGCTATCGATGGTAACGCGGCGGCGAGTCTGTGCTACACGAGCGGGACCACCGGCAACCCGAAAGGTGTTCTCTACGGTCACCGTTCGACCGTGCTGCACGCGTTGGCCGAAGGTCTGACCGACACCCTCGACGTGCGGTCCACCGATCGGGTATTGCCAGTCGTGCCGATGTTTCACGCCAACGCGTGGGGCTTACCCTATACGTGCGCAATGCTTGGCGCCTCGCTCATCCTGCCGGGACGGTTTCTGCAGGCGGAACCGTTGATGCGGCTCATCGCCGATGAGCAGGTCACGTTCGCCGCCGCAGTTCCCACTATCTGGAATGACCTGCTGCGCAAAGCGACATCGCAACCCGCGGTCCTGGCCAGTCTCCGCCGCGTCGTGTGCGGCGGTGCGGCCGTGCCACTGTCGTTGATGCAGCGCTTCGAGGAGACGTTCGGCACACCACTGGTCCAGGGGTTCGGGATGACCGAAACCAGCCCGCTGGTCGCGATGGCCGAAGCCCCCGCCGGCGTCACCGGCGAGGAGAAGTGGCGCTATCGGGCCAAGACCGGTCGCATCAGCCCGCTGGTGGAGGCGCGCATCGTGGACGCCGAAGGGTCTGAATTGCCCTGGGATGGAGAACAATCCGGCGAGCTGGAACTTGCAGGGCCTTGGATAGCGTCTGGTTATTACCGTGACGATTCGGCCACCGAGGACAAGTTCCGCGACGGTTGGCTGCGCACCGGCGACGTGGCGACGATCGATTCGCTGGGCTACATTCAGATCACCGACCGTGTCAAAGACATCATCAAATCCGGTGGGGAATGGATCTCCTCGATCGAGATGGAGAATTCGCTGATGTCCCATCCCGCGGTGCTCGAAGCCGCGGTGATCGCCAAACCCGACGAACGCTGGACCGAACGGCCCCTGCCCTGTGTGGTCGTGGCCGCCGGCGATTTACCCAGCCCCGAAGCACTCAACGCCCACATCCAGATGTCGTTCGCCAATTGGCAGCTGCCCGACGAATACGCCTACATCGCTGAGATCCCCAAAACCAGCGTTGGCAAGTTCGATAAGAAGGTGCTCCGTAGAATGCTCGCTGCCGGAGAACTGCGCGGCCGCCGGCCCGTGCAGACCAACGATAGGGCGACCTCCGCGGCAAAAGACGTCGCCGCAACCTAGACCGCGCGGAAACGGCGACTAGACCCGACAGGGCGAGTGCCGGGTGTGACGGGGACAACATCTGACTTTCAGTCGTGAGCATTGCCATAGCCTCACGACACGACATCTACTTAGTACAACTACTAATGTTGCCCAGATGGGTCGGGACCTATTGTGCAGCAACATCTCCGATGACTTGTCACCGCTGGCGCCGTATCTTGGTCCGGACGGGATCACCGTTCCCGACGATGTCACGCTGACCTCGTTCCTCGACCGCAACGCCGCCGCCTGCCAGGGTCGGCCGGCTTATCGGTTCATCGACTACCGCCGCGATACGGACGGTGTCGCGGTAGAGCTGAGCTGGATGGGGTTCGCGACCGCGGTGCGCGCGATCGCAGCCCGGCTGCAACAAATTGCCGAACCCGGTGACCGGGTCGCCATCCTTGCTCCGCAGGGACTGGACTACGTCACCGCTTTCTTCGCCGCGGTCCACGCGGGAACCATATCCGTGCCACTGTTCGCGCCGACCCTCGCCGGGCACGCCGAACGCCTCGGGGCGGTCTTGGCCGATGCCCGACCCGCCGTGATCCTCACGACCTCGGCTGCCGCTGAGTCAGTGCGGCGCTTTACACAAACCCTGCCCCGTGCGCACCGACCCCGCCTGATCGCTGTCGATGCGGTACCGGCCTCGCTTGCAACGTATTTCAGGGAACCACGGCGTAACGCTGCCGACATCGCCTACCTGCAGTACACCTCCGGCTCCACCCGTATCCCCGCGGGTGTCGAGATCACCCATCGCGCGGTATGCACCAACGTCGTGCAGATGATCCTGGCCGGCGGGCTGGACCCCGGCATTCGCAGCGTCAGTTGGCTGCCGCTGTACCACGACATGGGACTGGTGATGATCATGTTTCCCATGCTGTGCGGTGGTCACATCACCCTGATGGACCCGATGGCGTTCGTGCGCCGCCCCTACCGGTGGATCAAACAGCTCGCGAGCGAGGCCCGGCACGGCCGGACATTCGCGGCCGCACCGAATTTCGCGTTCAGCCTGGCCGCCGAGCGCGGGCTGCCGCCCGCCGGCGAGCAGATCGACCTGAGCAATGTCGTCGGTCTGCTCAACGGCTCCGAACCGGTGTCGCTGGCGGCAATCGAGCAATTCAATGCGGCCTTCGCGCCCTACGGGCTGCAGGAGACCACCATCAAGCCGTCGTACGGGATGGCGGAGGCGACCTTGTCGGTGGCCAGCATCGCTCCCGGCGAACGTGCCATCGCGCTGCATTTCGACCGCACCCAACTCGCTGCCGGACACGCGGTGACCGTACCGGCGGACCATCCGAATGCCGTCGCCTACGTGTCCTGCGGAACCCCAGTACCCGACCAGTGGGTAACGATTGTCGACTCCGAACGAGGTGCCGAACAACCCGACCGGATGGTCGGTGAAATCTGGTTGCACGGCAACAACATCGGCCGTGGCTACTGGGGCCGGGAAGAAGAGTCCGACCGCACCTTCGGCAACAAGCTGCAGATCCGGCTCGAGACAGGCAGCCACGCCGAAGGCGTCCCCGACAACGGGCAATGGCTGGCGACCGGCGATCTCGGCGTCTACGTCGACGGCCGGCTCTACATCACTGGCCGGATCAAGGATCTCGTCATCGTCGACGGAGTCAACCACTACCCGCACGACATCGAAACCACTGCGGCCCAAGCTTCGTCGGCGATCCGGTCCGGATATGTCGCCGCCTTCACCGTGCCCGCACCCGAATCCGGTGAGCAATTGATCGTCGTCGCAGAGCGGGCAATACGGGCGCGACAGACCGACGCTGTCGCCGACGACGTCCGCGCTGCGGTGTCCCGCCTGCACCGGTTGCGCATCACCGACCTCCGACTCGTGCCGGCGGGGGCGATTCCCCGCACCACCAGTGGGAAGATTGCCCGGAAGGCGTGCCGATCCGCCTATTTGGCAGGGGAATTCGGCCCGGTCATCTCAGCTTGCACCTGATCGGAAGGTGCTTGACTCCACCCACGAAGGTGCTAGCGACGAGTTCGGGTTCCCCCGCCAGTTCGATGGACTCGATCCGCGGGATCAGTTCGCTGAAGAAGCTGTTGATTTCCATCCGGGCCAACGACGCGCCCAGACAGAAGTGCACACCGTGGCCGAAGGACACATGTTTGTTCGGGTCGCGTGCGACGTCGAAGCGCATCGGCGCAGCCGAGAAGCTCCGACTGGCTTCGGGTGCCGGCCAGTCACGCACCAGCCCAGAAAGATTCATCGGGCTTTAGACATCGCCGTTGACCTCAAACTCACGACACTCCGACGACCTTCGCGTGTTCCGACGACCACGGTGCAGACTGAGCCAGTGACCATCGACCCCGTAGTCATCCACACCGACGGTGGTTGTCGTCCCAATCCCGGGCCCGGCGGCTGGGGAGCGGTGTTGCGTCAGCGGGAGCACGTTCGAGAGATGTGCGGTGGCGAGCCGGGTCCGACGAGCAACAATCGGATGGAGCTGACCGCGCCGATCATGGCGCTCGAAGCGCTCACCCGACCCGTCGTCGTGCACCTGTACACGGATAGCACCTACGTCCGCAACGGCATCACCAAGTGGGTGCTCGGGTGGCAGCGCAACGGCTGGCAGACCGCGGCGAAGCAGCCGGTGAAGAACGTCGACCTCTGGCAGCGGCTCCAAATCGCCTGTGCGAGACACCAAGTCGAGTGGTTCTGGGTGAGGGGACATTCGGGCGTCGCCGACAACGAGTTGGCTGATGCGTTGGCGACCCGCGGTTTGCACGACGCGGTCGCGGCTTCGAGCCTGACGTAGCCTCCTCAAAGCGCGGACGCCCACGCAGAGCTTCAACGGCTCGCGGGGACGCTGAGCGTAATGTTGGTAATGTATGCCATCGGTGTACATAAGCCACATCCGAAGGGGTCCTCGTGACAGTCACGCAAATTGACCTCGATGACGAGGCTCTCGAGGAGGTCATGCGCCTTGCGGGTGTGCGGACCAAGAAAGACGCGGTCAACCTCGCGCTACGTGATTACGTCGACCGCTTCCGGCGCATCGAGGCACTTGCCCGATCCCGCAAACATGCCGAGGACTGGGATTATGACGGCTGGCGTGCCGCGCGCACCGACGAAAAGGCCGTGGGTGGTTGATCCGCTTCCTCGCCGATTCGTCGGCCATCTGGCGGATTCAACGACAACCCGAGTTGACCGAGGCTTGGACCGCGGCCCTGCTGAGCGGAGCCATCGGATCGTGCGAACCGCAGCGCGCTGAGTTCCGCCGATCCGCTCGAAATGTCGACGAATTCGACCAAATGAACCAGGCGTTCCGCGACCTGTGCCCAGACGTACCGGTGCCGAAGTCGGTATGGCGATGGATCGAGTCGGCTCAGTACCGGCTCGCCAGCGCCGGGGTGGTGCGAGCACTATCGGTCGCCGACCTACTTGTCTGCGCGACAGCCGCGGAGCGAGGTTTAGTCGTTCTGCATGACGACGCCGATTACGAGCTCGCCGTACGTCACCTGCCGAATGTGGCTGCACAGCGCGTGATCAAAGGTGCGCCGTAGCGGCGCGTCATCGAACACCCTGGGGCTCCGGCGCTTTGCCGGGCCGGTACCTCGCGACGCAAATCCTGGCCCTCGACCGCCGCGAATGATACGTTCTTAGATGGTAGCTATATATTCGTGCCGGATTGGGGGCGGCTGAGCAACGGTCTCACGCCACAACAGAAGTGGAGCCGATGGGTGAGTACAAAACTTATCGACCGTTACCGCCGAGAATGGCCTCGGGTCGCGGCTGTCCAGGCGATGGCCCTGGGCGGGGCCAGTCTGCTCATCGGGCGCCGGACGCAGACGAACCTGCGCGCGCTGTCGGTGATGAACGCGATGACGATGTGCGCCCACCAATACGAGGAGTACGTCGACCCGGGCTGGTTTCCGGGCATGGTCAACGTCGCCATCTTCAAGAGTGATCAACCCGACAACTACCCGTTCAACCCGCATTCGGCGATGTGCGCCAACATCGCGTTCCGCGCCCTCTATGTCCCGGCGATGCTGTTCCCGAAAGTCAAGTGGCTGGGATTGCCGCCCGTGTTACTCGGCATCGCCCAGGCCTTCGGTCATGCCGTTGTAATGCCGCGGATGATCGGCACCAAGTACAGTCCCGGTGCGCTGACCGCGGCGCTGCTGCACCTGCCGATCGGCATCACCTATCTGTCCGCTCTGCGCAAGCAAGGCCCCATCTCCCGGAGCGACTGGCGCAAGACGGCGGGCGTCCTGGTGTTCTTCTTCGGCGCCGGCGTCGCGTTCCCCAACATCTCCAACGCGGACAAGAACAGCCCATACAAATTCACCGCACACCAGATGGGCCGCTACGGCGCCCAGCCGGTGCCGGCCTCCTCCCCGGAGCTGGGCGATGGCAGTTCGCCCGGATCGGCCAGCTGATTCCGGCAGGCCCAGAAGTACTCGGTTCGCCGACCCCGAAGTTCTGACGCTACTTAACGGTCGGGGCGACCCCTCGCAGAAAGATATCCGTGAAGACGTCACAGACGGCATCGATATCGGGGAGTTCAGCAGCGGGAACCGGGTGTCCGGTCGGGCGCAGAAACATATGAATCGTGATGGGCGCCAACAGTTGTTGAATCAACAGCGGCACGGGAATATCTCTAATTCGTCCCCTGCCAACCTCGTTCGACAGCCACTGGCCTAAGACGCCCGCCACGCGCGGTGCCGTATAGGTGACCAGTGAACGCGCCACCGGGCTGTTCGGCCTCACGAAGGCATCGGCGAACATTGCCGGCGCCACCTGGGGCTGGCGGCTGAACACCTGTGCCATCAATCCGTAGAGACGTCGAACAGTGGCCCGCAGATCCTCGGTGCCCTCGGCAAGGGAAATCCTCGATCTCTCCCAGGGGACTGTGCCGCTCGAAGATGGCGCGTAACAGACCGTCACGCGTGCCGAAATTGACGTAGAGGCTTGGGATTGAGCATTCCGCACGTTCGGCAATGGCTTCGAACGTGGCTGCGCCCAGTCCATTTTCCGCAATCAAAGCGGCGGCCGCATCGAGCGCTCTGACCCGCACCGGCGGGGCGCCTCCCGGGTCCACACCCTCGCGCGCGCACCGCGTCATCGAGGGCAGCCCGGGACCCGCCCAGCCTTCTCAACAGGGTGCTACGTGAAACACCTGCGTGACGGGCGATCACCATGATGGGGACGTCGGCGACATCTCTGCCGAGCTCAGCGGCGGCTTCCAGGGCTGCGTCCACCACCGCATCCAAATCGGCAAGTTCACCGACCGGCGGGGATACCTCATGGGCAGTGCCAGTCGGCTTCCGAGGACTCATCAGCGCTCCAGCCAGGAGACGTGGCGCGGAGTTGGTCGGCCCATTCGTGAATCGTGCCACCCCAGCGGCGGGATATGTCTATGTACGGGTACTCTAATATGGTGTCACGATCGCCTATCGGCGCGCGGACATTACCCGCCTGTCGCATGATCGATTTGCGAAACATGTTTGTCAGCAACTCAATTCGAACGCGACGACTCTTCGGTGTTCACCTTTGCACCCACGAACTGGGGGACCACAAATGACTGATGACGCGCCCAGGGATCGGGATGTGCACCTGCCCGCGCCGGCACGTGACCCCGACGATCGGATTGTCGCCATGTTCCAGCAACGACAGACGATCCGGGACATCGATCCGACAGCGCAGCTGTCTACACAGATGCTCTCCGACTTGCTGTGGTCGGCGTTCGGGGTGAATCGCGATGCCGGCCCGTTCGGAACGACGTCAGGTCGAACGGCAGGCTCGGCCAGCAACTCCCAGGAAATCGATCTCTACGTCGCGCTGCCAGGCGGAACCTATCTGTATGACGCCCCGAACTGTCGCCTGATACTCGTCAATGACGGCGATCTGCGCGGCAGCGCGATATTGCCCGTGCAGCGAGAGCTCATGGACATTCCCATCGCCCCCGTTCAATTGATCTACGTCGTCGACCTTGACCGGTTGGAGCACACCTCCGGATTCGATGAGCCGGGGCTACACGATCCGGATGTCCAGAAGTCGTACTACTACGTCGACACCGGACTCATCGCCGGCAATGTGTACCTGTTCGCCGCCGCCCACGGCCTCGCGGCCTGGTTTCACAACTGTGACAGGGAAAGCCTGACCCGCAGCCTGCGACTGAAAGCAGAGCAACGGGTCCTGTTCGCGCAATCCGTCGGCTACCCCTCGGCTCCCTGAGATCCCCGCTCGGGTTCGTGGCTCCCCAAAGTCAAATCCGCAGCAGGCGTTCGGCGTTTCCGTGGGCGACCTTTTCCCGGTCCACGTCGGGCAGGGTGGTGCGCTCGAACCCCGCGACGGCCTCATACGACGATTCGTACGGATAGTCCACGGAGAACATGACCGCATCCGCCCCGACCTCCAGCACCGCGCCCAGCAGGGTCGCCGGCGAGAACACGCCGCTGTTGGTGAACACCACGTTGGTGCCCAGGTAGGCCGACGGCGGGCGCTTGATCTTCTCCGGCGGGTTCAACGTGTGGTAGCGCGAATCGAGCCTGCTCCGCTGAAACGGCAAGAATTCGCCCATGTGCCCCAGGATCAGCATTGCCCGCGGATGCCGGTCGAACACGCCACCGAAGACGAGGCGTAGCGCGTGGCCGCTCACCTCGGCGGCCCAACTCCACGTCGCCCCATACAATTCCGGTCGCCCCTGCAGCACCTGCCACCGGTCGGCCGGCGGTGCTCCCGGGTGCAAGTAAATCGGAACCTGCAGCGATTCCAGCGCCGACCACACCTCGTCGTATTCCGGCGCGTCGAGATAGCGCCCGCCCGGGCCGTAGATGCAGTCGTTGACCAGCGCTCCGCATAGACCGAGCTCATGCACCGCGCGTTCGAGTTCCGCGGCCGCGGCTGCCGGGTCTTGCAGCGGCAGCACGGCGAAACCCTGGAACCGGTCCGGGTTCTTCGCGACGACTTGCGCGGTGTACTCGTTGACGAATCGTGCGTTGCTACAGGCTAGTTCGGGCTCGATGTCGACCTGCAGGCCCGGAACCGTCAGCGACAGGACCTGGACGTCGATGCCCGCCTCGTCCATCTCCGGCAACCGGTACTCCGTGAAGTCGGGCAATCGGGCGGCGAACCGCGTGGCGGCATCGGAGTTCCATCGGCAGGGCAGCTGGGGGACTCCGCCATCCGGCATCGGTTGGCGCTCGCCGAGTTCGGGGATGTAGAAGGCTTCCTCCAAGGCGATGTAGCGCATGCAAACTCCCTTCCTCGCGCAAGCGCGGCTGCTCTGCTGCCAGCCTGCTGCCGGACGTGCCTTTTGTGAAGCGGATCCCTTCAGTCGCGAGCGATGGCCGCGCGAATGTAGCCCTTCATCTCCCCGATGATCTGGGCGTCGCTCAGGTTCAAGTTGTTGGGAAACAGCCAGTCCTTAAAGAAGACCGTCCCGCCGATCATGGCGATGGTGAGCCGAGTTGCGATCGTTACGTCAACGTTCGGGTGGCGCGAGGGATCAACCTCGCGACGGATCGCGCGTTCCAGCGGGCCGAGTATCTCGGTCATGGCTGCCTGCTGATCGGTGCCTGAAGTCATGTCCGAATCGTCGTGTATTCGGGTGGTGAAGAGCGTCATCAGAGCGCCTCGATGCTCGATCATCGACCGGTAGAACTCGTCGACGAACTCGTCACTGACCAGGTGCGACAGCCCCGGCAAATCCTCGGTATTCCACTGCTCCGCGTAGCGGCGGACCAACGCGCCTAACGGGTCGAAGATAGCCACACGGAACAAGTTCGCCTTGGTTTCGAAGTGACGGAAAAGCATGATCTCCGCAACCCCGGCGCGCTCGGCGATCTGGCTGGTGCTGGTCCGGGCGTAACCCTGGGTGGAGAAAAGCTCCGTCGCAGCTGCGACGAGCAACGCGCGTGTCTCACTTTCGCTGCGGCGCCCTCGACGCGCCGGCGCCGCGGCCTCGGGTTGATCGCCCCGGACCACGCGTCCATACAGCGTCGCCTTACTGCCAAAGTGGCGAAACAAAGTGGTGGAGGTGGTTCCGGCACGCTCAGCGATCTGCCGGGTGCTGGTGGCCTCATAGCCCTGGAGGGCGAACAACTCCTGCGCAGCGGCCAAGATCGCCTGCCGCAGTTGTGCACTGGTGGGTCGGCCGGGACCTTGCGTTGCCGTTGGGGGTGGTGCGGGCATACCTCAGTATGCGACCCCTTGACACCTGCGCCTTGACGCCCGAAGTACGCACTGTCATTCTCATTGAAAGTAGCCACTGTCAATCGGGACGACAGCTCATCGGTCTCGAGCACCGGAGGTATGGTGTCCGATTTCCACGACGTGATAGTGATCGGCGCGGGGCACAATGGGTTGACCGCGGCATGCAAGCTCGCGCGCGCGGGACTCGACGTGCATGTCGTGGAAGCCGGCGCCACCTTCGGCGGCCAGTCGACGACGCTCCGTCTGGTTGAGTCCGCTCCGAATCACCGCATCAGCCCCTACGCCGTCGACGACATCTTTCTCACCGCAGGCGGGCTGGTGGACGAGCTGGAGCTGCGCCGATTCGGCTACCGCGACGTCTATATCGATCCGTCCTACGTCTATCTGCATCCCGACGGCGCCACTCTCGCGTTCTGGAAGGACGCCCGCCGCACGGCCGAGGAGATCCGGGTGTTCTCGCCCGCCGACGCCGATGCCTACCTCGAGCTGATCCGCACCGTCGACGCACTCCTGGACATCGCACTTCCGATCATGCGCTCCAACCCACACCGGCCGGGGTTCAAGACGCTCCTGGCCGTGGCGGGAAAGGCCGCTAAAGGTGCCCGACGACTGCCCCAAACAGCTTGGTTCGCTGTCGATTCGGCCGCCCAAGCATTGGCTGAGCGGTTCTCGCACCCGATCGTGCGCAGCGCGCTGGCTCAGCTCTCGGCGACCTGTGTCGGTCCGATCAACACCAACGGCAGCGCGATCGCGTTGATGGCCCCCGGCTTCCCCCACCGCTTCGGCACGCGCAGGCCGGTCGGCGGCACGTACACGCTCATCGCGGCCCTGCTGAACAACCTGCGCGACGCGGGCGGTACCGCGGCCACTAATTCCCCTGTGCGCGAGATCATTATCTCCGGCGGGCGCGCCACCGGGGTGCGGTTAGCCGATGGCCGCCAGTTCGGGGCTAGGGTTGGGGTGATCGCCAGTTGTGACCCGGTGCAGACGCTCGGGCGGTTGCTGCCGGCCGGTGCACTCGACCGGGTCACCCAAGCCCGGGTGGACCACATCCCCACCTCTGCCGACGGCGCGAGCGCGTCGAAGGTCGACATCGCGCTGCGTGGGCGCTTGCGCCTCGACCGCCACCAGAAGACCCGAAAACGAAGTGGTCGTGATGATTTCGATGTGCGGCTGCCTGCGCAGCTGATCGCTGACAGCCTGGAGTCGGTGGCGCGGTCGGCCGAAATTTGCCGGCTTGGGCAGTTCCCCGATGACGACATCCACATGTTCACCTGCATCGCCAGCCAAGCGGACCCGTCGCTGGCACCCGAGGGCCAGGACACCCTTTACCTCTATGCACCGATCACTCCGGTGAACCCGGTGTCTGGGTGGGAAACGTTGGAGTTGAAGGCCTCTGATCGGATCGTCGCCAAGGCCGCAGAGTTCTTCGACGGAATCGAGGACCTTGAGATCGGCCGCTGCATGCAATCTCCTCCCGAGATGGCCCGTCGGGTCAACGCTTCGCTGGGCTCCACGGTGATGCATGTCGACTACTTACCGCATCGCTTGGGCCCACTGCGCCCGGCACGCGGACTCGGCGGCTACCGCACCCCGGTTGAACGACTCTACTTGGGCGGGTCCGGGTCGCATCCGGGATTCGGCATGACCGGCTTGCCTGGCCGGTTATCGGCGGCAGAACTGCTGCGCGACCACCATCGGCAGGCTCGATGACCCGCCCGTAATATCGAGCAAGACTACCCTCATGTCGGGCCCACTCTATCGGTCGAAGCCTCGGAACCCGTTTCCCCCACAAGGCTTTATCGTTAGTAGCCTTGGGCGCGTCACACGCCAGCTCGGCGCAGGATCTCTACTGTCCCCCCTGCCACCGTCGACCCTGATCTCGTCCCCGGTCCGGATATGGGTCGTACCGTTTTGCGTATTGACTACGCACGGCAGGCCTAGTTCCCGTGCCACAACTGCGGCGTGACTGAGCGCTCCACCGATGTCGACGACCAGTGCGGCCGATATGAACATCACCGATGCCCAGCCGGGATCGGTGAACGTCGCGACCAGAATTTCTCCCGGCTCGACGTCGTCAAAATCCGGACTGGTCAGAAGACGGGCGCTGCCGACCACTACACCGGGACTCACGCCAATCCCCTGGACGCTCGAGCTCTCTTGAGGCGGCTCGGCGTTTTCGACTTCCGGCGGAGATCCCGTCCAATGCGACGGTGGTGCGGGATACGTCTGGTACAGCGCCCTTTGGGCGCGGCGTTCGGCGACAAGGTGCCTGGCGTTCGACGGGATGCGACCGAGAAGCTCATCGGTGGTGAGGAAGAAGACGTCGTCGGGACTCTTGATGTCGCCGCGCTCAGCGAGGCATGCACCGATACGGCGCGCGGCGGCTCGCGCCACGTCGAACGACATCAGAAGGCTCTCTTTTGCTGCGCCCCGCAACGGAATACGTCGCGCCGCCAACCACAGGATCGCTGCTATGGCGGGTTGTTTCAGTAGCGGATACTTCCGGACAAGCTCACGGGTCAGCGTGGCTCGACGCCCACGATGGACCGCGTCCGCGACCTCTGGGTCTGAGTCGGCATCGAGTAGAGCGTACCGCTCGACGAGCGCGAAGAGCGGACTAGGATCCTCACGCCATGTGCGGCTTTGGAGTTCGCCCTCGGCGGGGCCGTGATAACCATAGTCCCGTTGCACTTCCTTGACATCGACGTCGCCGCGTGAGGCCTTCCATATACTGCCGATAAGGCCGGCAACCTCCGGAGCCCCTGATCCGCTGAAGGTTCCGATGTCACCGACTCCCGTGCGTTCGATCATCGCCTCGACGGCTTCATACAGCGGTTGGACAACGGCCAGCGTCGCCATCGCCTGTAAAGCCACGGCCTGGTCAAATCGCTTCCAAGCCAACCGGAACGCCGCGAATGCGTCCCGCAATGGGAGCTCAGGAATTCGCGCGCACTCGCCCAGATACCACTGCTTGGTGGTCTTGTTGACTCGTCGAATGCGCCCGGCCATGGTGGCCGCCAGGTACGGTACCCGGACTGCCACCATCGGGTACCGCGACCGAGTCGGGTGATACACCATCCCTTCCGGCGTCCGGCCCAAGATGGCGGCAACGGCTCCCTCACCGGTGGCCCCGGGAAGGCGGTCGCCGATCACGGTAAAAATGCCCACCTGCACTGCGACTCGGCCGTAGAACTTTCGCAGTACTGGTGACTGCAGTGGGGGCGGCAGGGCGCCGTCACGCTCGGCGGCGGTGATGACCCCGATCCGGAACATGGTCTCGCGGGTGGAACGGTCAACAGTCTGGCTCCACATCGATGCGCTGAGGGGAGTCTGCACGCCCGGAATGACTTCCGCGAAGTTCGACGTCGTCCACGTCAGATCGTCGGCGGGATCGTTATAGCAGTCCACAACTATGTCTTACCGCATTTCGACCGCGTATATTTCTTTTGGCAGAAACGCTCGTTAACGTTTTTGGGCCGTCGATGGAGCGAGATCACCAGCAGGAGGGATGCTGCATGACAGTAGATAACCAGCAGACGCCGTGGTGGGAGACTCACGACTCGATCTTCTTCAAGCCCACGGCTGCCGACGACTTTCTCCATCCCGAGGCCAACGCACTGGTCGAAGGTGACTCGGTCTCGGAAACGCAGTATTTCGGCTTCAATATCCCGGAGAAACGGATCTATGGCCTGCTCTACCTCTGGCACCATCCCCATCTCGGTGTGGTTCTTGGTGGAGCGTGGGTGGTTCAAGGGTTTGTGCGCCACAGTTTTCAGTCGGAGATCTTCGACTTCGTCACCTACGAGAACGATCGTTGCCTTACCCGGGACTTGCACGACGTCCACCTCAGCAACGGCTACCGCACCAGTGTCATCGAACCCCTTAAACGGCACCGGGTTCGCTACACCGATGACCGACGCGGCAACCACATCGACATCGAATTCGAAGCGCTGATGCCGCCCGCACTCACCAAGGGCGGGCTGCACTTCGAACAAGGGATGCGCGCCACGGGGACGGTGACCCTGGCGGGTGAAGAACACCCCGTCGAATGCTTCAATGTCCGCGATCGGTCGTGGGGTGCCGTGCGACCCGAGAATGTCCAGCCCTTTGCCCCGTTCCCGTGGATGAACTGCGTCTTCGGCGAAGACCTTGTCTTTGCGTGCACGGCATTGGACACACCTGACACCAACCCCGAATGGGAGGGCACCTTGTCGCGCCCGGTCGAAGGCAGCCTTATCAATGGCTGGGTTTGGCGAGACGATGAACTCGTCGCGATCGCATCAGTGACACGAAAGCGGACACGTCGCGATGCTGATTCGTTGCTTCCGACTTCCGCCGAGCTCGCATTCGTGGACGCACGCGGACGCGATTACCACCTCACCGCAGAGATCCTTGCGGGTGGAAATTGGCGTACCTGGCAGAACTTCGACGCGGCGTACTGCCTGGCGCGCTGGGAACTTGACGGTCGCGTGTCCTACGGCGATTTCCAGGAAGTGCAAGGCGCCGACTATATCCGGCACTTCATGCGGCGTCAGCCGTAGCGAGAGACGGCCTCACCGTTCGCGACGAGGCAGGTCGATCTCGGCGGCGGGCTCGTCCAACGTCCTGGGTGACGGTGGTCGAGAGAATGCCCGTGCGATGCCCCGGAAACCGAGGAAACACAAAGGGTTCCCGCACGCGTCATCCGTGCGCTGACAAGACTAAGAATTTTCAGCGAACACGTCTCACATTTGTGACGCCGAGGTCGCCCCCTTGATCAGTGCCGCGAGTTCGAATGCGCGCCGCAGCCCTTCGGGTGCTTCGTCTGCCGGTCGGGTAAGCGGGAAGAAGTCGACGATCTGGACGAAGTTGACACCGGCGTCGATGTAGGGCGCGATGACGTCGGCCATCTCCTGCGAACTGCCGTGGTGCCAGGATTTGCGCACAATCTCGGGGGTGGCGGTCGCCAGGACGGTGTCGGTTTCGGACTTCGAGTAAGTCAGCGGCAGCATGTCGGTCGCATAGTGCCATGTCTCACCCAGCGGCGGATCGAGGCCTTCGGCGTGCCAGGCCCCGGCGTGGAATCGGCCCATGGTCGCCGAGATCCAGCGGATGTAGTCGTTGCGCATCGCGGTGTCGATTGCCGTCGAATCCTCGTTCATCAGGCAGATCCACCACAGGCCGAAACCAAACGTCTCGGGATCGCGCCCCAGTGTTGTCAGCGTCCGCTTCATCGCCGCGATCTGTTCGGCGGCCTGGTCGGGATTGGCCCACACGAATGGCGCCGCGGTACAGAATCCGTCGCCGTAGCGCGTCGCGGTGTCAATCAGACGCGGACCACCGCCGAGCGCCCACAGCTGGGGCCGAATAGCGGGTCGAGCGCGACCGAGCCATGCCTGTTGCAGGTTCCAGTGGTTGCCCTCGTGATCGATCGGATCGACGTCGTCCATGAACTTTCGAAAGATCCGGAACACGTCTTCGAGACGCTTAGCGCCTTGAGAGCGCCTGTGGCCGAATGGCTTACATTGCTTCAATTCACCTGCGCCCATCTGCACCATGGTGGGGCCGGCGCTCACATCGGCCAGGGTCATCAGAGTCTGAGTGAATTCCGCGGGGCCACGTCGTACTGCGTCGCTCGTGGTGACCAAACCGAATCCTGGTACCGCGGTGGCGAGTTGCGCCAAGACAACGTAGGGGTCGGGGAAGGAGTCGATATCCGGCATCACTGCTGACAGTGGTGAGTTGTCGGGTCGCCACAATGCGGGCGGGGCGAAGAAGGTCATCTGGTCCCACACCGTGAGAGAGTCGATGACTCCGCTGGCTTGGATGGCTCGAGCGGTGTCAATTGCCGCCGCGATCGGCAGGTGACGACTGTAGACGATCGGGAGGTTGACGTGCAGAGCCTTACTCATTTGCTCTCTCCCGGTTGCTGTTTGGTCGATCACCGACGACGCGGCGGAGATTCTGGCTATGGCTGCGCGTGCCGGAAGCCCTTGAGATAGCTGCTCACCGCGATACTGCGGCCCAGCGCCGCGGGGAGTTCGTCAGGTTCCAGCACGAACGCGGCCATATCCAGGATTCCCACGAAGTCGACTCCAGCGTCGATGAACGGGCGGAACTGAGCGGCGGCCTCGGCCGGCGAGCCGTAGAAGTACGACTTTTCGGTCATCTCGCGGGTCGCGCGGCCCGCCCATTCCTCGACCTCGGCTCTGCCCATCGACAGGGGCAGCATTTTCATCGCATAATGCCAGTCTCGCGGCATCGGCGGCTCGATCCCCTCTTTTTCCCAATCGGATTGATTGACGCGGCCTGCGATGGCAGTGAGCCAGCGGGTCAGTTTGTTGTCCAGCGCGCGATCGACGACGTTGGGGTCCTCGTGCAGCAGCATGGTCGCCCACACACCGAATCTGAAGGTGTCGGGGTCCCGGCCCTTTCGCTCCAGCTGTGTCCGCATCGTGTCGCGCTCCTCGGCGAACTTCTCCGGAGAACTCCATACGAACGGGCACATCGTGCAGAAACCGTCGCCGTAGCTGGTTGCCAGGTCGATGATGCGAGGTCCCCCGCCCAGACCCCAGATCTGAGGACGGTTGGCCTTGGCGGTTCCAATCCAGGCATCGGTAAGGGTGGTGTGGTGTCCTTGGAAGGTAACCGGGCCGTCAGTGGTCATCAGCGCGTCGAAGATGCGGTAGATATCTTCGAGCCGATCGATGCCTTGCGCGCGTTTCCAGCCAAATGGTTTGGTTTGCTTGACTTCTCCGGCTCCAATCTGCACGATCGTGCGGCCGCCGGTGAGGTCTGCCAGGGTGAGCATCGACTGGGCCAGTTCGGCCGGTCCGCGCCGAATCGAATCGGTCGACAGCACGATCCCTAGCTCCGGGGCCAGCGCCGAGGCGTAGCCGGCCATCGTCCACATGTCCGGAAAGCTGTCGCAATCCGGCATGATCGCTGCCAGCGGCGTGTTCTCCGGCGTCCACAGCCCCTGCGGATACCAGGATGTCAATTGGTCCCACACCTGGAAATAGTCGACGCTGCCGCTTGCCGCGATCGCCTGTGCCATCTGACCGAACGCGACAGGAGAAAGATGGCGGTCGACCGTTATGGGGATGCTTGTCTCAATCGCTGACATGGCCATCGGCTTTCTTTGTCGGTCACGGCTTCGCATCCCGATAGGGGTTGGCGCGGGTTTGAACAATCACCAAATGTAAACGATGGTTCATGAACTAAGCTGACATGTTACCGCTGTCTTAGCCGGGTGAAAACAGGCATTTCGCTGATATATTCAGGACTTCGAGGGAAAAGGTGATAGCGATGGTGTTAACGATGCCTACCGAGCGGGAGTCCCGGGTTGAGACGATTGCCCAGCGACTGTTCCTGATTGCCGGGCCGGCGACTTTGATCGGCTTCGCGATTGGAGCTATTCCCATTGGGCACTTCGTTCCGCCCTTCATCACTCCCGGCGACACTGCCATGCAAGTCGCCGCGCAGTACGCCGAGCATGCGACACGGATTCGCTGGGGTGCGATGATCGCGATGATCAGCCTGTCGATGTTGACGCCATGGGGGATCGCGGTAGCCGTCCAGACGCGCCGGTTCGGCGGTCGATCGCAGACTCTGTGCTACCTGCAGATTGCCTGTGCCGCGATCTCCACCACGATCATCGTGTTCATGTGCATGTTTTGGGCTATCCCGGCATTCCGGCCCGGGGACGTGCCACCGGACATCGTGCGTGCACTCAACGACATCGCGTATTTCCTGATCGTATGGCCGTATTTCCCGTTCACCATTTGGGTGCTGGCGGTGGGCCTGGCGGTACTGCTCGACTCGGGCAGGGATCCCGTATTCCCCCCGCTGGGTAGGCTATTTCAGCCTGTGGAATGCGATCTCCTACCTGCCGGCAGGCTTTATGGTGTTCTTCCATAGTGGTCCGATCGCGTGGAACGGTCCCCTGGCCCTCTACATTCCGCTGGCGAGCTTCTTCGCCTGGATGGTCATCGTCACCTGCTACGGATTTCGCAATCTCAGTCGCGAGGTCCCGGCAGGCTCGAATACCGTCAGCGCTTGAATACGACCTCGGCATAGGCGATGCGCTCACGGCGAGCCATCCGCCGCGTGAGCGCCCGCAACACCGCGATAGAGGGTGTTCCAAAAAGATATCGGTATAGTCATCGAGACGTTCCGTGTATGCGTCATCGTCGAGAGGCGGAGTGGCAGAAAGGGTTCGGTGCACCATGCTGGCCAGCCACGTCGCGATCTCGGTCGCCGGCAAATCCGGGTGGACCCAGCCGCCGCGCTGTCCGCGCTCGATGTGATCGGCGAGGTCGTCGATGCTGTTGCGGACGAATGCCCGATAGGCGGCGTCGGCCCGCGGCTCGAACAACGCGGTGTCGCGCGCCGCGGCCAACACGGCCGCGTGCGGACGGTACCGCGCCAGGGCGGCGGCAACATCCTGGCGTAGCTCGGCCCGGGTGGGGGCTCGTTCGCGCACCGTCCACCCGACCGGCGCCGAACCCGCCGCCGCACGAGCGTCCTCAAGCCAGGCCAACAGCAGATCGACCTTGTCGTCGAAATAGACGTAGAAGGTGGTCCGGGTGAGATCAGCTGCAGCGCTCAGCTTGTCGACGCTGACCTCGGTGTAATGCATTCCGGCGTCGTGCAATCCCACAAAGGCCCGCCGCATCTTGTCGCGGGTCGCGCCGCGCCGCGCCTCGCGGTCGCTCTGTCTGCTACGCGTGGTCGGGGACATCACATCGCGCGGGCTCGTGGGTGGGTGCGTACAGGGTGTTCCAGACAATGGTCGTGAGGCTGTCGACCCACCTGTCCGGATTGTCCAACTGCCCGGTCGCGGTGAGTTCGTAAAGCCCGCTCTGAGTCATCGACGCCAGAAGGCCTGCGGTTCGGCGGGACTCGAGCGTCGGGTCGAGACTTCCCCGCGTCTGCCCTGCAGCAAGTTCTGCCGCGTACCCTTCGAGCGCGTTTGTGAATAGTGCCGAAAAGTGTTGGCGGACACCGGAATCGTGGGTGGCCACCTGTTCGATGGCCCGTAGCAGATGCCGGTGGCGCTGGTAGGTGGCGAAGATGCGCTCGGTGACCGTGCGCAGCTGATCCCATGTCCCGTCCGGGTGCAGCGTCCACCACGCGAGCGTGGCTTCGAAAAGTTCGACGACAGCGTCCTCGGTCAACGCGCGCAGCAGATCTCCGGTGTCTTCGAAGTAGACATAGAACCGCGACCGCGACATATCCGCCGCGCGACTCAACGCAGCGACGCTGAGGTCGGAATACACCGCGCCCTCCGCGAGGAGATCCTCCAACGCCGGGGAGAGCCTGGCGACGATCGCACGACGGCGCTCATCCCGCCGGCGCTGCCCGGGCCGTTGCTGCCGGGTGGTGCTGGCGTGCTGGTCTCGGGGCATCGTCCACATAGTATGCAAGCCGCTCGGCTCTGATACCGGTTGCGCCGGTGCGCTCATCAGCAGCCGGCCACGCGGCGGCGCGACGGCGCGGTCGCGCGGTGCGACGCCGTCGCGAGTGCGTCGGCAAGTTCCCTGGCGGCGCGCTCACCGGCGGCGACGGCGGTGTTGACGTTGCCCGACGAGTTGTAGGAGCCGGCAAGATGGATCCGGCTTCCCCCGGCGCCGCGTGGCATAGAAGTGGCCGAGCTCGCGGTAGAGGCCCGGGTGGCTATAGACCAGAACCGGGTACCACCGGTTGACCCGGACGAATTCGATGTCGTTGGTGACGCCGGGCATCAGCGGTTCAGCATCCCGCAACAGCCCCGCGAGGACGGCGTCGTCATCGTCGTCGGCATGTTCGACGGCCCATTCGTTCATCGAATACAGTCCGATCAGGCCCTTGCCAGGCCGTGTACGACCCGGCGCCTTATTGTGCTCGGCGATGATCGCGAACAGTGCATCCGAAGACGGTCGGGGGGAAAACCACGAAGGATGCCGGCATGCCGGCGGGCGGCCGCGACAGCCCGACGTTGATGTTGATGCACGACGTGTAGCGCAGGTTCTTGAGGAACGCAGCCCGATCGGACTCAAGCTGGGGAAGCAAGTCGGGGACTTCGTTGCCCATCGAACTGACGATCGCGCCCGCCCCGGTCTCGGTGTGCTGTCCGTCGGGGCCGCTCCAGGTGATCTCGACGTCCTCGGGGCGCTCGACGATTTCCTCGACGGTGACCCCGAGGCGGACGTCCAACGGCGCGGCCAGCCGCTGCATGAACGACGTGTACCCGTCGCGAAAGGCAAAGAGCTTGGTCCCGAGCACCTTCTGCCAGAGAAAGAAAAATTCGACGACCGAGATGACGTCGCCGGGCACGCCGGCGCCCGCTCGCACCGTCGGTTCGATCAAGTAGTCGTACAGTTCGCCGCTGATCCCGCGACGGGCGGCGTAGGCTGCAGGCGTCTCGCGATCGTAGGCGCTGGCAATCGAAAGATCCTCGTAGCTAAGCAGTTTACCGATCCGCAGCGCATCGATCGCCAGCTTGCCGACCTGGAGCTTGGCGCGGGTGGACAAGAGCTTGGTACGGGCGGCGTCCAGCGCCAGGTTGTCGGCCCGCAGCAAGTGCAGCGTCCGGTCGCGAACAAAGCCCATCAGCGAGTTTGACGGGATCAGCTCGCCCCGCATGCCGATCTCGTCGACCAACCGCATCACCGCCAAGTACGCCTCGGGAAGCACGGTGGCGCCGGTCTCCATCAGGAAGCCGTCCTGCTTGACGGTGAGCAGCTGTCCGCCCACCCGATCGCGTCGCTCGAGCACCACGACCGGGTGGCCCTTGGCGGTGAGCCGGTGTGCGGCGGCCAGCCCCGACGGGCCGGCGCCGACGACGAACACCGGTCCTGAACCACTGGTTTCCGCCATTGCAACCTCCCTGTCAACCGGCGTCTGACGTCTCGACCTTACATACTGTCCTGAACTCGAGACAGTATGTAAGGCCATAATGTAAGTTAAACGCCGGACCATGTCTCAACGCCGAGCGGAATGGATGACTGCCGTGAGCAATGTGCTGGCGCTCAATGACTCCCGCGCCCAACGCGCGGAACACACCGGCGGCAAGGGGGCCAACCTCGCCGCCCTGAGCCGGGCGGGCTTCCCCGTGCCCGAGGGCCTCGTCGTCACCACGAACGCCTACAGCACGTTTATCGAGCAGTCCGGGCTGCAGCACCGCATCGCCACCGTGCTGGCCGAAGCCGACTACGACGACGCGGCGGCCTTCGAGCAGACCACCGCACACATCCGCGGCGCCATCATCGAGGCTTCGATGCCCGCCGAGCTGGCTGCCGAGATCGCCGACTGCTACGGGCAGCTGCCGGTGGACAGCTATGTGGCGGTTCGGTCGTCGGGGACCGCCGAGGACCTGGCCGGCACGTCTTTCGCCGGACTGCACGACACCTATCTGGACATCCGTGGCGCCGAGGCGGTGATCGACGCCGTCAAACGGTGCTGGGCATCGATGTGGACCGCCCGCGCGACCCACTACCGTCACCGCGCGGGCATCGATCATGGCAGCGCCAGAATCGCCGTCGTGATCCAGGAGATGGTCGAATCCGAGGTCGCCGGTGTGCTGTTCACCGCCAATCCCCTGACAGCGGATACCGAACAGATGGTGATCAACGCCAACTGGGGACTGGGTGAGAGCGTGGTGGCCGGCATCGTCACCCCGGATTGCTGGGTACTCGACAGCGAAACACTGGAACCAGTAGAACGCACCCTCGGCGACAAGGAAGTCACGATCGTGCGCGATCCCGACGCCGCGCACGGCACCGTCAGTCGCGAGACCGCCGCCGAGGACCGTAACCGGTTCACCCTGACCGACCATGAGCTCGCTGAACTCGGGGCGCTCGGTAGGCGCGTCGAGACCGCTTACCACGCAATACCTCAGGACATCGAGTGGGCGATGGCGGGAGGCCGGTTCTACCTCCTCCAGTCGCGGCCGGTCACCGGGGTTGACCTTTCATGGGACAGCCACGTCGACGACTGGCAGAAGCTGCCCGACCGCCCCGACGCAATCTGGACCCGTACCTGGGCCGACGAACAGTGGACCGGCGCGGTGACACCGCTGTTCTATTCATGGCGCGCCGAGATGTTCACCCGTGCCTACTCCCGCTGCGCCGACCTCTGGGGCATACCAGAGATGAAACAGGGCCGAATGTTCAAATTCCACAAGGCCGAGGCCTACTTCAACAGCGGTCTCGAACGAGCCATCATCGAACACACAGTGTTCCCGGCTTTCCGGCCCGGACCCAACGTGCTCAACCACGTGCCACCCACCTGGCACGGAGAGATCCTGTCCTCGCCGTTCAGCATCGCCCGGTATCTGAAGATGCACGCCCGGATCACCGCTGCGGGCGACCCGGCCAACACACCGTATGCGTTCCTCAAGACCTTCGACGATTGGTTTTACAACCGCGTCGAGGAAGCGTCGGGGTTGCCCGACGAACAACTGCGCAGGCTGTCCGATCGCGCGCTCGAGCGCCATGTCGAAGAGCTCCTCGAGCTGGAATTCTCTTTCGCCGAACAGCTTTGGGCCGGCTACTACCTCTATGCCAGAGACGCATTCTCTTTTCTCGGCTGGATGCTCGCGCACTGGTACACCGGAGACAACCCCCTGGCGTTCGGCGAACTGCTCTCCGGTGCCGCCCGCCGGACGGCGACGCTGCAGGAGAACATCGATCTCCTCGCCTTCGCCGAGGAGATCCGTGAATCAACTGACCTGCGAGCACTTTTCGACGACAACCCGGGAAACGATTTCTTCGTCGCATTAGAGAACTCCGCGGCGGGGCGGGACTTTCTGCAGCGATACCGAGTGTTCGCGCAAGCTAACGCACACCGCGGGCATGCCGAACGCGACATCTACTATCCGCGCCGACTCGAAGATCCAGCGATGGATTACCGGGCGTGGCAGACGATGCTGTCCAGCCCGGAGGCGCTCGATCCCGAAGGCAACGAACAACGTGTCAACGCCCGCCGCGATGCGGTGCTCGACGAAGTCGTCGACAACATCAAGAAACGCCCGTTCGGGTTTCTCCGGGCCGAACTGTTCAAGCTCATCCACGACTGGCTGCTGAAATTCCTGATCGTGCGTGACGACGAGAGATACTACATCGACCGCTCGACGTACTCGGCCAAGCGCGCATTCCTCGAGATCGGGCGCAGGCTTTCCGAGCGCGGCATCTTCACCACCGATCGCGACTTCCAATTCCTCAGCCGCAGCGAACTTTACGAGGTGTTGCGGCGCAACGAGGCGACGCCGTTGACCAAGGCGAAAATCGCCGGGCGGATGCGTGACTTCGACCGCTTCGTCGCGCGGGAGGCCAAGCTGCCCACCTACCTGCAAGCGGGCAAGCCGGTGACGATGAGCGGCGACAACGCCGATGACGATCTGACGGGTATCGGCACCAGCCACGGCACCATCACGGGCCGGGCCCGCGTCCTGCACGGCGTAGAGGAGATCGGCCGGGTCCAGAAGGGCGACATCTTGGTCACCAACCACACCGATCCCGGCTGGACTCCGGTATTTCTCGTTATCTCCGGCATCGTGCTGGAGACGGGTGGAATGCTCGCGCACGGATCGCTGCTGGCTCGCGAATACGGTTTTCCCGCAGTGCAGATCGCCGGCGCGACCGAACTGATCCCCGACGGAGCATTGATCACCGTCGACGGCGATACGGGACGAGTCCACCTCGAAATCCAGGACGGACAACTCGATTCCAAAGAAATGGCAGAGGTCGCCCGATGATCGAGACCGACGTTCAGCGTGATCAGCTCCATCTCCCGGACCCGCTGACCGCCGAGTACAGCGAAAACCTCATCATGATGGGATACGACCAGGCCAGTGACCACGCGTTCTACTGGCACTGGAGCCGCATGCACACCGATCCCAATCGCTGGGAGGGACTGGTGGTGATCTACCGACCCGGCGGAGAGATATTGTGCCGCAGGGAGTTCGGCGCCCACGGCAACAACCACGACGTCGCGAGCTCGGGCAACTGCTCCTTCACCGTCGAGCAACCCTTGCAGCGCTGGCACGCCAGGTTCAGCGGACATGCCACCAAGACCACCACCGACATCGCGGCGAGCGCGCTAGTCCCGGATGGCCCGACCGTGTCGCTCGAAGCCGATCTGGTCTTCGAAGGAGTATTCGGCACCTTCAGTGCGGGCGCCGCGATGGACAACCAGGACTGGGGCGACGGCCACCTGGAGCAGGGTGGGCGCGTCACCGGAGATATCGTGATCGACGCGGCCGAGGCCATTCACGTTGACTGCCTTGCGTTCCGGGACCACACCTGGGGGCGGCGCAACTACCTGACTCTGGACCGGCACGCCTGGTGCTACGGGTTTTTCCCCAGCGGCAGGGTATTTCTGGTGCTCGAGGCCTGGCACGACAGCGACCACGGCCCCGAGCATGCACGATTCGGCTTCGTCGTCGAAGACGGCAAGATGCTTCCCGCTTCACCGACAAGAACACCGGGTCTCGACGACCCGGCAGGATCGCCCCGGTCGTTCACCGTGGAACTCGACAGCGAACTCGGTCCCATGTCCATCGATGTCACGATGCAGCACGCGATGTCGTTCCATCTTGCGCACCCACTCGAAATGCCCTTGGGCACCAGCTGGACCGACGACCGCAACACCATCAACGTCGAAGGCCCGACCGTCGTGCAATGGAACGGCGAGCGCGGCACGGGATGGATTGAACGCACGAATCGAGCCGGCCGCTTGACACGCCGGCCGCAAAGTCGGTTCTAGCCGAATTGGCTTGGCCGCAGAGTTTTTTCAATCCAGCCACCTGCGGTCTCGTCTCCCCAGGTGATGGTGGCCGGACTCTCGACGACACGGATTGCGTCAGTGTCGTTGAGGGCTCCCGCCGTCATGCCGACGGGCTCGTTCAGTGTCCAGGTCATGCGGTGGGTTTGTTTAACCGCAATACGTTCGGTTCCAGAGGATGTAGCGATCTCAGCGACAAATGCGGCGGGTTCGCCGTCGGTGCTGCGGAGTTGGGGCAATCTCACCTCAGTGGCGTCGTGCATCTGAGTACCGTCCCAGACGAACCCCACAGCCAGCCCCGGACCCGCGGTCTGCCACACGTTGAGGCCCAGAATAGCCCGTCCGCTCGGGAAGATGGCTGTGCACCAGGTGTTTCCGGCCATGCCACGGTAGTTCCGTGGGCCGTATGAGTGGTCGCGGAATCCCGTCGTGTTGATCTCGACTTGATGGCCGGCAACGGTCACTTGACCGCGGATGCGTCCCCCTTGTTCGAGGTGGGCGGTTGCCCAGCTCTGTTCTTCCATGCTTCCGTGGGCGCTCCAGATAGGGTGCACACCAACGAAGTCGAGGTCCACGGACAGCCGTTCGAAAACGTCGTCTGACAGCGCTGCGGCTGACACGCTCTGACTGCAGGTCCGACGGGCCATGCCGTCGAACCGCATCCGCCACGCTTCGGCCGGCGTAACGCATTCGAACGACAGCGGGCCGCTGGACGCCGTTTGTTCGTACGCTGAGGGTCCGAAGGTCCGGCTCACCAGCAACTGGCTCTTTTCCAAATAGACCGCAAGGACCCCCTCCCAGATGTGGGACGACCCCGGGATCCGGCTCCAGTGCGCCCAGACCGAGACGTCCGAGCACGTGTCATGAGCTTGGATGACAAGATTTTCGCTCCACCCGGGCGCGCCGGGATCTTGCTGAATGCAGTCGTGTACTGGGTCGACGATCGTCGATGGCATGACATCTCCATGGGCCGTGGTAATTGCTGAGCAATGAGTGGAACCGGTTGGGCTCCGACGTGGTCGCGCGCCTCCACACCACGAGGCTTACACCTGCGAGGCAACAGGCGGCCTCGGGGCTGGAACACTTTGCGCCCGCGACGAATACGGGCGCGCTGCGTCGTGACGGAGCTCCCGTAGGCATGGTGTGCACGCTAAAGACATCTCGGAGAACTGGATTCATTGGTTGCAAAAGCCTTACAGCAAAACGCTTTACGGATGGGGTCGCGCCACCAGGCTGCGCCGCGCCGACCGTTCGTGGAAGCCGTAAACCACTGAGCCGTCCGAGCCAGTCAGCCGGCCTTTGCCCTCGATGAGCACAATGGGATCGCCACTGTTCTCCCAGTCGATCCCATTGAGGTTGTCGTTGTCCTCCGTGATCGTCACCGGCATCGCATGGATGAGCTCGGAATCGAACTCGTGGCGCTCGCCAGTGGCCAGCTCGAACACCACGGGCCCGTGAACAGGTCCGCCCGCGGAATCTGCCAACTCGGGCATATCGAATCCGGTTATGGCGGTGTCGATGCCATCCCGCATCAGCACTCCCAACGAGGATTTCGCTCCTGGTCCCGGCATCATCGTGAGCATGTGAGCCGTCCAGGAGTCGGCCACCAGCATCAGGTAGTGGTGGCGATACCAACCGTCGATAATTCTGGATCCGGCCGAGTGATCTTTGAAGCCGATACCGTCCAACCGGTAATGCTCGTCGCCGGCCCGAAGCGTTCCGGTGGTGGAAAAGCTCTGCTGGATGTGCATATCACCGGCGATCTCTCCGATCGCATCGCGACCCGCATACATATCCCATTCGCGGTGGCGTCCGACCGCCTCGACATCGAAGCACACCCGCACAACTGGCGCCGAACTGCCTCGCACACCCGTCGCAAGCCTTGCGGTGGTGGTGACTTGCGCAACGCTGTCATAGGAACAGGTCCAGCCCGTCTCGGTCATCGTCAAGTCGAAATCTTGCAGGGTGAGCCCAGCCTCATTGGTGTTGCGGCCCCAGCGCCGGTCGACGGTCAGCCGGCCGTCCGGAAGATAGGTGACGATCTGTGCCCACCAGTAATCCAGATCGTGCCGGTACCGGCCGACATGCAGATAGATGCCGACTCCTTCGGCGGGATTCCAGCTGCCGTTCCAACGGGTTTCGCTCCACCCCGGCACTCCGGTTCGCGGCACGGTGTTCAGATCCACGGCTGTGCTACTCCTCCCTGATTCCCAAGTCGATGCAGGTTGCGAATGCGCTTGCTCGACTTAGCGAGCAGGCCCTTAGCGTGTGACCCCAGCGAGCCGGGATCACGGAAGTCCCCTGAGAACCAGTTGCATGATGAACGTTCGTTGACATTAGCCGATCTGGGTGCAGCCTGAACAGAGCCGCTTGTTGCTGAGGAAAATCCCCACAGTTACCCCATCGACGTGACCGATCGTTATCACTATCGTACGAATCGACCGTAGCGGCGCGAAGGAGCGGGCATGAACGACAAGATCATCGGGCCGACCGAGGCGCAGGCGAGAAGCGGCAATGTGGACGAGGGCTTGACGTGCGTTTCGGCGCCCGAGGTGCTCTGGACCACCGTCAATGCGTCTGAAGTGATGCCCGGCGTGATGCGGCCCTTGTCGGCCAGCTACTACACGTATGCGACCGAGGTGGGCCTGCGGCGCGGACTGTACGACCTGGGGATGGTGTCGGCGCGGGGGGCTGTCCTTCCCGTCTCGGCCAGCGAGCGCCTCATAGGATCGTTTCGGGGGCGGCTCGCCGCCAACGTCGACGTCGCACGCCGGACCTTCGCGGCGCTTCCCGGCGTCAAGGGTGAGGACGTCGAGCGTGACCTGCTGGGTTCAGCACGGAAGGACTTCGTTGACGTCAACGACCTGAGCCGGATTCCGTCGGTATTGGCGCGCGTGCCCAGGATCCTGATGACCGGCCGCGGCATCCCCGGCCAAACCCGAAGCTCGATCGAGAATTGGTGGCGCACCGTCGTCGACGGAGACCAGCCGCGGGTCGGGCTGCAACCCGAAGAAGTGCTCGCCGAATCGCTGGCACGGTTCACCTTCGCGATGGAACTGCAAATGTGGATGCGGATGTTGATCCAGGCAGTCTCGGCTCAGCTGACCTCGATCTGCGAGCTCACGGGCCAGCAGAACGCTATGAGCACGCTGCTGGCCGGAGCTGCGGGCACCGATGAGGCCCGCATCGCCGACGATCTTTATCTCGTTGCTACGGAACGAATGTCGCTTGATCGGTTTCTGGTCGACCACGGGTATCAGGGTCCGAATTCCGGAGATCCGGCGGCCCGAGTGTGGCGGGAGGACCGGCGCCCGCTGGAGCGACTGTTGGGCGCCATCGCGCAGTCCGAACCACCCGCACAGCGTCGCGCCCGCGCGGTCGCCGAGCGTGACCGTACGGTGGCCAGCATCCTGAGAGATCTGCCAGCGCACCGGCGCCCCGCCGCACGGCTGGCGATCCGGCTGGCGCCGGCGGCCTCGCGGGCCATCCAGGGCAACAAGGCATCCACACTGTTGGCGATCGACTGTGGCCGCGCCGCCGCTCGTGCCCTGGGCAGCGAGCTGGTCACAGCGGGAACGCTCACCGATCCCGACGATGCCTTCTACTTCTTCTCAGACGAACTCACCGAGGTCCGCCGGCGCGATCCCGGCGAGACAACCGATCTGGTAGCACGGCGGCGGGCACTACGGACCCAACTGCTGCAGGTCGCACTTCCAGAAACCTGGCTGGGCACGCCGGCCGAAATTCCCCTGGGCGCCCTCGAACTCAGGGACGTCAGCGAGGTAACCGGGCTCGGTGCGAGCCCGGGCATCGTCGAAGGCCGGGTTCGCGTGGTGCTGGATTCCGCCGACGATGTCGACATCGACAACGGCGACATCTTGGTCTGCCCGACCACCGATCCCAGCTGGGTCTCGTTGATGACTGTCGCCGCGGCAGTCGTGATCGACATCGGCGCCGCCGTCTCCCACGGCGCGATCGTCGCGCGCGAACTCGGTGTGCCCTGCGTGATCGGCACCAGCTCGGGCACACGGGACCTCCGGGACGGCGACTTGGTGCGTGTCGACGGCTCCACCGGCGTGGTCGTGATCCTGGAACGCGGAAGGCCAACGGCGGCAAACCTGCCCGGTTGAGCAGCCGGGAGGCGCTGCGGTTTGCCACACGGAGTACTTACACGCCCAGCGACGATATGGATCGCGACGTCTATGGCGTCGAGCGTGCCGGTGATCAGGTCCTTCGGTGCAATAACACCCCTAGGAATATGATGTTCGACACCGTATCATTGATACGGTGCATATTCTTGGCGCTGACGCTAACGAGGGGTCCGACCCGAGGATTTCACACGCGTCTTACATCGTCCTCGGCATCGTTGCGGTCCGCGGGCCGACAACGTCATACCAACTCAAGAGTTACGTATCAGGCTCCATCGGGTATTTCTGGCCGCTCCCCCACGCCGTCCTCTATCGCGAACCCAAGCGACTCGAAGCGCTGGGCTTGCTGACCTCACATACCGAAACTGACGGGCGCAGAAGGCAATTCTTCGAGATCACCGAAGACGGGACTGCTGCGTTGCGGAGTTGGATCGAGGAACCCGCCAGTCAGGCGCCCGAATTGCGCGATGAAGCACTGCTGAAGCTGCACTTCGGCAGCCTCGTCGACGGCGCGAGTGTGCAACGGATGGCCGAAGAGCAGCTGCTGGTCCGCAAGAGCAGGCTGGCCTTTTTCAGCGACCTCGAGAACCGCTACCGCAACTGGCCCGAACATGGGCACGCATTGGCAACACTCAAGGCCGGCCAAGCCTTCGAGCGGGCCTTTATCGCGTTCTGGCGCGAACTCGCCACGAACGCAAACGATCTCAGAACTTCCCGACCCACATCAGACGATGCCCGAGAGGAACTCCGATGAGCAACGCATCCCTTTCGGCTCGCGCGGTGGACAACCGACCGCCGCACCCTGAGGCTGTTGCGATCGCG
The DNA here is from genome assembly GCA_021654635.1 of Mycobacterium kiyosense. Classification (NCBI taxonomy): domain Bacteria; kingdom Bacillati; phylum Actinomycetota; class Actinomycetes; order Mycobacteriales; family Mycobacteriaceae; genus Mycobacterium; species Mycobacterium kiyosense. The sequence continues at coordinate 89,310 of AP025179.1, read as the reverse complement.
GCAAAGTTGCTCACCTGGGAGCACATCGTCGATCCCTATCCGACATACGCTCGGCTGCGCGAGTTGGAACCCGTGCTCTTCGTCAAGGAGATGAATGCTTGGCTCGTAACGAGATTCGACGATGTCAAGACGGCGTTTTCCGACGACCGGCTGGCCGTGTCGTTCGCCCAGTATCAGATCAATCGTCAGGGCCCCGCTGTCGTCGAGGAGCCGTATTTCAAGATCGCGATGAGCATGCTGGTGTGCAACGACGCGCCCTTGCACACCAGGCTGCGTCGCGTGTTTCGCGCGCCGTTCACATCGGCCCGGATCCAGGGTCTTGCACCGATGATCGAGCAATTGTGCCGGGATCGACTCGATGCGCTGTACCCGAGTAGAAGAGCCGACGTCGTCGCCGATTTCTCCCGTGAGATCCCGCTGGCCACCATCGGGGCGCTTCTCAACGTGCCGCGCGATGACTACGCCCAAGTGGCGCAGTGGGTGTACGACTTCGCGCCGGTGCTCGAAGTGTCGCCGATGACCGATGAGCAATTGTCCCGCTCGAATGACGCGATCGTAGGACTGGAGTCGTACTTCACCGACCTGGTTGCACATCGCCGCGAGAGCCCCGGTGAGGATTTCATCAGCGCGGTCATCCAGGCCAATGATGCGGACCCCGAGCCGATGAGCGAATCGCAACTCGTCAACAACCTCAGCTTGCTCTACTTCGCAGGACAGGACACCCAGAAGTACCAGTTCACCAATATGGTCGCCGCACTCGATGCGAATCCAGAGGCCTATGAGTATGTGCTGCAAGATATTCCGGGGCGCGTTGGAATATTGGCGCGCGAGTTGTACCGCTATGACTCCACGTCACAGTTCATGGGCCGAACAGCTCGCGAGGACGTTGAGCTGGGCGGACAACTGATTCGCGCGGGCGAGACCGTGATGATCTGCAACGGCGGGTCGAATCGCGATGCCGGGAAGTTCTCCGATCCCGACGCGATCCGTTTCGACCGCGGGCCGACCAACGACATGAACGCTTTCATGTCCTTCGGCGCTGGGCGCCACCGCTGCCTGGGCGTGCACCTTGCGCAGCTGCAGCTGCCGATCATGCTGCAGACCTTTCTGGAAACACTGGGCCGGGTGCACGTCGAACGCAAAGCGGCGATACGCCATCCGAGCATCGCGACCCGCGGCTATGACGTGCTTCCTGTCACTTGGGAGGTTCGAAGCCCGGCGTGACGAGCGTGCACATGACCCTGCTTGATGCGTTCGGCGCGACGGTCTCACGGCACCGAGATGACTTGGCGCTGAGAATATTTGGTGATCGCGGGGACCTCACATGGGCCGACTGCGACAATCGCGCGCGGCGACTCGCTGCCGGGTTTCGCGACCTCGGGGTCGGTAGGGGCGACACCGTGGCACTGCTCTTGTTCAACCGGTCCGAGTTTTACCTGGCAGATCTCGCGGCACTGATGTTGGGAGCCGTACCCGTTTCGGTCTACCCGACATCGGCACCTGAACAGATCGACTACCTGCTCGCCGACGCCGACGCCAAGGTGCTCGTCACCGAACGTGCACTCGTCGAGACGGCAAAGAATTTCGCGGGTCCCACCGTCGTCATCGAAGACGCAGCGTTTCAGCGGATGTCGGAGACCACACCGCTTCAGGACGTACATCCGGGAAGCCCGGATGAGATCGCGACCATCATCTACACCTCGGGAACCACAGGTCCACCCAAAGGGGTTGAGCTAACTCATCGTTCGGTGCTCGCAGCGGTGGCTGCGATGGCCGAACGAACCGGACTCGGCGATCGGGGCCACACCATCTGCTGGCTACCGATGGCCCATATCGCGGCGCGGTGCGCCACCTACTACGGAGCCATCGTTTTCGGCGATGAAGTCACGATATGCGCGGACCCGCGCCGGATCAACGAGGTCGTCGCAGCCGTTCACCCGACATGGTTCTTCGGAGTGCCGAGAGTATGGGAGAAGCTTCAGGCCAGTGTTCAGAATTTCATCGCATCGTTGGACGGTAGCGAGCGTGACTCGGTCAACGAGGCTTTAGTGGTCGCCTTCGCGAGGGCCCGCCACATGTTGAACGACGAAACGGTGCCCGAAAAACCTGCCCACACGGTCGCCGATGCCGATGCGGTCCTCGCACCGGTCCGTCGCGCGGTCGGACTCGATCGCGTGCGCTGCGCTCAGGTCGGCGCAGCACCCATCGCCGCCGACGTCGTCGCGTTTTTCCACGCACTCGGTGTTCCGCTCGCCGAGATATACGGGTTCTCCGAAGGGATCGTCTGTTCGGCGCCCGATCCACGGCGCAGAATCACGATTGGTAGCGCGGGTCCTGCGCTGCAAGGTGTCGAGATCAAGATCGCTGATGACGGCGAGATCCTCGTCCGCGGCCGCCTCTTGATGAGCGGATACCGTAATCAGCCTGAGGCGACTGCGGCCTGCTACACACGGGACGGATTCTTCAGGAGCGGTGATATCGGCCAGTTGGTCGACGGCGAGCTTCGCATTGTGGACCGCAAGAAGGATCTCATCATCAACGCCGCGGGCAAGAACATGTCCCCCGCCAACATCGAATCGGCAATCAAGTCCGGATGTCCGCTGATCGCACAGGTCGTCGCCATCGGAGACGGCAGGCCCTACAACATCGCGCTGATCTGTCTGGACCCTGAGGAAATCGGTGAACGGTCCAGGGCGACCCTCAACGACGAAGTGCAGTCGGCAATTGCGCGCGGCAATGCGCGGCTGTCGAGGGTCGAGCAGATCAAGCGCTTCGCCATCATGGATTCTCCGTGGGTTCCGGGTGGCGATGAGCTCACTCCGACCATGAAACTGCGACGGCGGCGGATCGCCGAAAAGCACGCCGCCACCATCGAGGCGCTATACGCGGCAACCGGTGCCGTGGGTGACCGCCGAAACTTCGACGAGGAGGAGAAATGGCGACAATAGCGACCCCAAAGAACGCCACGGACGACGCGGCGGCGATCGCAGCATTGCGGAAGGACTTCGCCGCCCAACGGGCGGCATTCCGGACCGACAGCTTTCCGAGCGTTGACAGCCGGATCGAACGCCTGCAGGCGCTGGCAGGAATGGTGATCGCCAATCGCAACAGGATTCGGCAAGCGCTGCAAGCTGATTTCGCGGTGCACCCCGCAGCGCTGGCGGACCTCGCCGAGGTGCTCTCAACGGCGGGCCGTGCGCAGTTCGCTATCGAGAATCTCGAGGCCTGGATGCAGCCATCCCTACGCGAGACCGACCCCGAACTGCACGGCACTAGTTGGGCGGGCATTCACTACCAGCCGAAGGGCGTTATCGGCATCATCTCGCCGTGGAACTTCCCTTTCGACCTCTCGCTGGGCCCAGTGGTCGATATGCTGGCGGCCGGAAATCGGGCAATTATCAAACCATCTGAGCTCACCCCGAATTGCTCGGAGTTGCTTCATGAAATGGTGTCATCGACCTTCGACGCCGATCTGCTCAGCGTCGTCACCGGTAACCTCGAGCTGGCCAAGGTCTTCCCGACGTTGCCTTGGAACCACTTGCTCTACACGGGAAGTACGTCGGTCGGGCGCGCGGTCGCTTGCGCAGCCGCGGAAAACCTGACTCCGGTAACCCTCGAACTCGGGGCCAAAAGTCCCGCGGTCCTGCTTGACGACGGTGTCGACGCGCCAGCCGTGGCCAACATCGTCGGCACCAAGATGATGAAGAACGGCCAGATGTGTATCGCGCCCGACTACTGCCTGGTGCCGCGTGATCGACTGAGCGAGTTCATCTCGCTGGCCAAGCAACACTACCGAACCCACACCCCCGACTATGCCGGCAGCGACGACTGCACCGGGATCATCACCCAAGGCCATCTGGAGCGGTTGCAGAACCTGCTTGACGAAGCGCGGCGCAGCGGTTGCGAAGTCGTGCCGCTCGGGGAGGACCGCCTCGATCCGCGGACCCGCAGGATGCCCATGGTCATCGTGGTTGATCCCGCTGAGTCGTTAGGCCTGATGCGGGAAGAGATCTTCGGGCCGATCCTGCCCGTCAAACCCTACGACGACATCGCAGAGGCGATCGATTACATCAACAGAGGGGAACGGCCGCTCGGGCTGTACGTGTTCGGTCACGACGAGGCGGCCACGCAAGACGTGTTGGTTCGCACGGTATCAGGCGGCGCCTGCGTCAACGCGTGCGGACTCCAGGGAGCGCTTGCGCCACTTGGGTTCGGCGGGGTCGGCAGCAGCGGGATGGGACGCCACCACGGAATCGACGGTTTCCGCGAATTCTCCAATGCCCGTGGCGTTGTCGTGCGCGGGGAAGGCGGAGTAATGGAGGCGTTCCTGCCGCCATACGGCGCCTTGGCGACAGCGCTGGTGGACGGCGCACTCGGGGCGCCGCAATGAGCGAACTCGCCCCGCGATAGCGATGCGGATCGGTTAGGTGCTGATCTCGTCCAGGGTTGCCCGGCCGTCTCCACTGTGTTGTTGCCTGAGCTCGTGCAGCATCACCCAGGCCATCACGAAGAACCAGGTGCCGAAGATCGTCAGCGGGATCCAGAAAGCGATGATGCCGTTCCACGCGAACGGCCCGGTCTTGAAGACGATTACCAGAACCCCGAAGAGGAAAGACAGTGCGCACCAGATGTTGAAGTAGGCGACCCACCGCGCGAAGATCGGTCGCTCGCTGTGATCGCGGAACGCGGCGATCGCAATCGAAGTCAGCTGCACAATGGCGGGGGCTGGGATGCCGACGAAGGCCAGCCAGCCCAGGTCACTGAGGCTCTGCGTCGCTGACGGGTCCGTGGCACCGGCCCGAAAAGTGGCCGCCGACAAGGTGATCATCGGCAGAATGAACAGCGGCCCGTTGAGCAGGCCGGTCACCAGCTGCGTGCATCCCAGCGGACCGATACCGCCCTCGATGCGCTTCATCTGCATGAAGATCGCGACGGTGAACGGGAACTCTCTATGTCAACCTGACTCAGGACCACTGTGACGGCTTGATTCGGGACCACCTCGGCGAGGAGGTGGTGGCTCAGGCGTCTTCGTAGGCTGTGATCGCGAGCTGCTACCGCGGGTATGGCTGAGCCGGTATGAGGTGGTGCCGGTTTCGATGATGGTGCCGTGGAAGGTGAGTCGGTCGACGATCGCGGCGCAGAGTCGGGGGTCGGTGAAGGTTTTGGTCCAGCCGGAGAAACTCTCGTTGGATGCGATGGCTACTGACGCCTTTTCCTCGCGTTCAGTGAGTACTTGGAACAGCAACTCCGCGCCCCGGCGGTCGAGTTCCATGTAGCCGAGTTCGTCGATACATAAAAGATCGACGCGGCCGTAGCGGGCGATCGTGCGGGCGAGTTGCTTTTCATCGGCGGCCTCGACGAGTTCGTTGACCAGTTTGGTCGCCAGTGTGTAGCGGACGCGGAAGCCTTGCTCGGCGGCGGCGGTGCCCACACCAATGAGCAGGTGGGACTTGCCGGTGCCCGAGTCGCCGATCAGGCAGAGCGGGTCGCCTCGGCGTATCCAATCGCCTTGGGCGACGGTATGTACGGTGGCGGCGTTGATGTTTGGGTTGGCGTCGAAATCGAAGTCGCCCAACCATTTCTGACGTGGAAACCCGGCCGCTGCGACTCGCCGCAAGGTGGATCGGCGGTCCCGGTCATCGCATTCGGCCAGGAGCAGTTCGGCGAGGAAGCCGTGGTAGGTGAGCTGTTCACGCTCGGCGACTTTCACTGCTTCGTCGATCACCGCACGCACGGTCGGCAACCGCAGGCGTCGGCATGCGGAATCGACGGCGGCTTGGGCCGCTTGTGGGGTCATCCCGCGTTGGCGGCGCAGGGTGTTGGTGACTTTCGTGGCCGTGCTCATGATCCAGTCGTTCCTTCCATTCCGTCACCGGGTGGCGGTGTTGGGGTCTGCGTTGGAGCAGCTCGTCGTAGGCCGCGACGTCAGGCAGCGGCCGGGTGTCGGGTGGCAGGCCGGCGATCACGGTCGCTGGATCAGCCAGGCGGCGCTGGGTCAGACTGACGACCCGGTAATCGACGGTATTGGCATGGTTACCGGCGTGACGGTCTGATTCGAGACCACCACCGGCGGCATGCAGGCGTGCTTCGACCGCGACCACATCCGCTGAAACGGCACCGACCGACAGGGCGGCGTGGATCCCGGCGATCACATCGGTAGCGCGCATGCTGCGGTGCAGCAGCAGCACGTCGATTAGCGAGCGAGTCCCGCCAGCATCGCCGTCGACGCGGCGGGCCTGCTGCCAGAACGCCTCGTGCGCTGCGGTGAAAGTGCCGGCGGCGCGGGCCTGAGCAAGCGCGGTGGAGCCGGGCAACGCGCCGGGTTTGCAGTGCAACACCTCCAGATAGTGGTCGAGGTTGATCGATTGCCCGTTGCGGGTCGTGACGCGTTCATGGCGTGCGGCGATAGTGCGGCCGTCGAAGACGACCAACTCCGAGGCCCGCAGCGACACCCTGACTTTGCGTCCGATCAACCGGGCGGGAACCGAGTACTTCGCCGACCGCGCCGTGATCAGCGCCGACCGGTCCACCCGTGGATGCAGCACCAGCCCGGGTCGAACCGCTCGGCAGGCAGAGCGGCGAGATGTTCTCGTTCGGTCTGGAAGTCCTGGCCCACGGTGTGCAGCCGGCCGGTGACCCGCCGATGATCCTCACGTGCTTCGCAGCGGCGGATGTAGTCGTTGAGCTCTGACAGCGAGTCCACTTCCGGCATGGGCGTGAGCCAGGTGCGGCGGAAACGTCCGATCTCGCCCTCGACTCCGCCTTTCTCGTGGGCGCCTTTCACTCCCGGCTGGCAGTAGAACGGGTCGAACCCGTAGAACGATCTGAACAGCACCCACCGGTCGTTCTCGACCCTGCCCCGACCGCGGCCGAACACCACCGAGGTGACCGCAGACTTCAAGTTGTCGTAGCGGATATGGCGCACCGGGATGCCGCCGATCACGTCGAATGCTTCGATGTGGCCTTCGAGGAACGCCTCCTGCGACTGAGTCGCATACACCCGATGGACTGCCTTGCCGGACATCGACATTCGGAAAACGAACATGTAGCAGCGGGTTCTGACACCAGCGAGGATGACGTGAACCTCGCCGAAATCAACCTCAGCTTCAGCGCCGGGCGGGTGTTCCTGCGGCACGAACGCTTCCTGCGCCTGCTTACCGGACTCGGCGATGATCTCCGCACGACGGACCCGGACATAGTCACGCACCGACGAATACGACACATCCTCAACGCCGTGTTCATCGGCCAGACGATTGCAAATCCTTGTCGCAGTGTGGCGTTGCTTGCGGGGCGCATCCAGATCGGTCCGCAGCATCGCATCAATCGCAGGTTTGAGCGGGCCCAGTTTCGGCGACTCCCGCACCGGTGTCTTCCGCCTCGGCGGCTCCGGATTCGCCAACGCGTGCCGGACCGTATCCCGGCCAACCTTGTACTTACGAGCAAGCGCCCGAATACCCAAACCCTCGACCCGGGCGTCCCTACGTATCTGGGCGAACAGCTCCACACGACTTCCCATCCGGAACCCTCCGACAGCGAGCCAATAATCGACACGCCAACCGTCGAGGGTGGTCCTGAATCAAACCGTCACAACACACCGGTCTGAAAGAAGGTGGTCCTGAATCAGGCCGTCACACCGGTCCTGAATCAAACTGTCATAGCCAGGGAACGTCAGTCCGGCCGCCAGCATCGAGATGATCAGGCCGAGCCTGATCCGAAATGCGTTGTCGGCATAGAAGGCAGCGAGTTGTTGTGCGGTCTGGTTCGGCGACGGGGGCGGTACCAGCCCGCCCACTGCCCAGAACCCGATGCCGAAAATGATCATCAACAGCGGACCGGAGTAGACACACCAACGCTCGGTTGTTCTGTCCATGAGACCTGCCTTCCTTGGAGGTTTGCGTTTGACGTCGAAAGCGTTCGTGACCGCGATACCCCTGTCGATCCCCGCAGCAGCCCGTCCGGCGGTGCCTACCCGCGTGCTGCGGCGGGCGGCACAATGTCCTCGAAACCGGTTGGGCCGGTTTCGACCATGCTGAATGCGATATCCGCAAGCGTCCCGATGGACTCACCCGACTCGATCGTGGCATGCAGCACCGCTCGCAGCGCGGATACCATGCACGATGCCTGGACCTGGACGCGCAGGTGGGCTATCGGATCGTCAGGTAGCCCCTGGGCGAAGTACCGCTTGAGGGCATCTTCGAATTCGTGGGCGATCTCCAGGTAGCGGCGCCGCAGCGCGGGTTCGGTGAACCAGAGGCGCATACAGGTCACGCGCAGGTCCGGCTCGAAGGTTTCGAAGAACCGCTCCAGTTGGAAGATGACCGCGGCGCGGGCCACCTGCCATCGGTCGCCGATCGCAGGAGCGGCGTCGAGGGCCTCACGTAGACCGGCGATCACCTCTGGAGCCGCGCCGAACAGGATGTCTTCTTTGGTGCCGAAGTACCGGTTGAGCGTGCTTCGGGAGCACATCGACGCCGCCGCGATCTCTTCGGCGCCTACGGCGTCGTAACCCCGGTCGACGATAAGCTCAACAGCCCGCCGCACGATCGTGGCGCTCAGGGCTGCCTTTTTGCGGGCTCGCAAGTCGGTCATCGTCTTGCCAGACTAGACCCAACGCCGGTAATGGCACGCCGTATCAACTTATCCGCTGGTGCTTGTGCCGCAGTGCTTTTGCTGAACACTTCGGTGGAGGCACCCTCAACAGATTTTCGGAGGGGCGCAATGCGCTGGGTGGTCGGACTTTCTGGCGCAGAACTAGCTGAGTCAGGCCGCGAGGTAGCAGCCGATCGTGGCGGCACAGACAATTGCACACCACGCTTCCAGAATGATTCGAAGTCTCGGCGGCGCATTATTGAGCTCCATGAAGTACAGGCCGATAAAACGGACTTTGACGAACGCGATCATCAAGATAACGACGCTGTTGATCTTGTTACTGTCGATGAACCCGTGCTGGGTTCCCATGGCCCACGAGACCAGGGTTGCGAAAATCAAAAAAGCACCAAACGACTGTCGCCGACGATTTCAGCAGGTCTGCCGGCGTCCGGGCCTCGACGTCGTGGGGGATGTAGGTCATCGGGTCACCTCACCAAGAAGATCAACGGAAATAGGACAATCCAGAGAAGATCGACCATGTGCCAGAAGCAAGCGCCGCTCTCGAACAACGAATAGTTTTTCGCACCCATGTCGGGCTGGCGTGTGAGTTTGAACAAACCGGTCAAGACGGCCAGGCCGATCAGGAGATGAAAGGCATGTAGACCGGTCAGCACGTAGTAGTACATGAAGAAGTTGCTGGTGTACGGCGTGATGCCATGTTGCACCTTCTCCGTGTATTCCACAATTTTGATGACCAGAAATCCGGCGCCGCAAATAGACGCTCCGACAATGAATTTCGGGGCGTGACGACTTTGGGTTCCGGATCGCACCGCGCGCGCGCGGCGAGGACGACGAACAGCGAACTGACCAGTAGTAACACGGTGTTGATCGCGCCAAAGTTTTTGTTCAGCGCGGCCTGATCAAGAGCGGCCTGCGCCGGGTTGTCGAAGCGCACCAGCAGGTAAAGCACGAAAAATACTGCGAATACCGACATGTCGCCGAATATGAAGATCCAGACGCCGCCTTCTGCAGGGGTCCGCCAACTCTTGTTCGGTGCTGGCGGTACGGCGTCGGCCGTGCGAGCCTCGGTGTTGCTCACCATGGATGTTTCCTTCTGCGTAGGTCTACTGACGGCAGGCTCCGTCGATGGAACGACGGGCCTAGACGGACGTGCGGCTGAGTTGCGCTCGTCCGGCGAGAAGGTCGTGCTCGGCGCGCAGCGCGGAGATCTCTTGCCGCAGTTGATCGATCTGGGCTGCGTGATCGGTGACGGCGGTGGCGCATTGCTGATCGGCGAGTTCCTCGGCTCGTTGCCTGTTGACCGCGTTCAGCAGCAACTTGGTTAGCGTGAGCATCCAGATTGTGTAGATGACGGCCGGTACCCAGAAGGAGATGACACCGTTCCAGGCGAGCGGGCCGTCTTTGAAGTACGGGATGACCGTTCCCGGCAGGAAGACCAACTGAGCCCACAGGTTCATCCAGGCGAACCAGCGCGGGAGAATCGGTTCCTCGCGTTTGTCGCCGAAGATCGCCAGGCTGATCGCGACGCCCTGGATTGTCACCACCGGAACGGAGATGAGGAACATCATCCAGCCCAGATCGTTGAAGCGCTGGGTGATTTCGGGGTTCTCCAACGGGCGGTAGGCAGCGACCTGCCAGAAGATGGCTGCCAGCTGAAACAGCAGCACGAAGAGGGTACCGAGACCGAACTGGACGAGGGTCATCGGCGCCGTGGCACCCTCCATCCGCTTCATCTGAACCGAGATCGCGCACACCCACGGCTGGTAGCAAATACCCGAGAACAGCACCAGAATCATGCCGGTGCGGATGCCCGTGACGTTGTGGGCGTAGAACTGCGCAATCTCCACGGGGCCCGTGTTGCCGCTCGGTGGCGGAAGGAACTTGGCGAACACCAGCAGGCCCACGATCCAGCCGATCGCACACAGCGGCCCGGCCACCGCACACACCTTGTTGTTGACGTAATTCATCTGAGCCCTTCCCGGTCAATGACCACTTCGCGCCGCTCGCTATACAGCCCCCTTGGTGGCCGTCCAACGGCCATGCAGCCCGCTGCAGAGACGTCCACTCGAATGATGTGCCGATGCAATAGACACACTCGCTATAGTGACACAGCGTCCCAGATTCTTGTAGTGTGTCCTTCACCAGATGCACCGGTGGAAGGACTCCTTGGATGGGTAGTTGCGGTCAGGGGATCGTCGGGCGGATGAGGCCGAGGTGCGCTCTGGTGTGGCCCGATGGTTGCGAGACGCATCAGGTTACTTCAGGTTCTTCAACGATGCCGGCGAGCTGAACGGGAGCCGACGCGGTGGTATCCGAACGCGCACAACGGATTTTGCTGTGGTGGGGACTGACCTTCACCCTGATCTACGGGCTGGCATGGTGGCGCCTGTTCCACATGATGCCGCCGCCCTCGGCGAAATGGCCGCCGGAGCAGATCGCCCAGTTTTATCGCGAACACAGCACGACGATCAAGGTAGGCGCCACGGTCGCCAGCTGGACCAGCGGCTTCATGGTGCCGATCTCCATCGTCGTGGGCATCCAGATTGCCCGCCACGAGGCCGGCCGACCGATCTGGTCCACCCTGGCAATCGCGGGCGGATGTTTGATGTCGATTCCGCTGGTGCTCCCGCCGATCTTTTGGGGAGTCGCGGCCTTCACCCCCGACCGAGCGCCCGATATCACCGCACTCATGCACGAACTGGCCATGCTGACCTTCGTCACGACCGACCAGTACTACATCTACATGTGGGTGGCGATCGCAGTGGTCTGTCTGATCCCCAACCGGGTGCTCTACTCACCATTCCCGCGCTGGTTCGGCTACTACACCGCCTGGACGGCGCTCATGTTCGAGCCCGGAGCCCTGGCCTTCCTGTTCCGCTCCGGCCCGTTCTCGTGGAATGGTCTGCTGGCGTTCTGGTCTCCGGTAGTCACGTTCTTCGTGTGGATCGTCGCGATGGCGGTGCTGTTGTTCAAAGCCATCTCCCGACAAGAGGCGGTCGAACCTGAGGCAAAGACACCCCTCCTGGCGAAGTAGCGCGGCGATACTTGCGGCGCTGCCGGGCTGCCGGCCGTCAACCCGGCCGGATCTTCCGCACGAAAGAAGCGATGGCCGTGCCGATCTCGTCTGCGCTGTCCTCCTGGAGGAAATGCGTTCCCGGAACGGCGATTTCGGTTTGGTCGGGCCAGCTGCGCACGATGTCCACAACGCGTTGTTTGCTGTGGATGACTCCGGGATCGGCGCCTTCGGGGTGCAGCGTGCAGGACAGACTCGAACACACTGGGCAGGATGTCATAGCAGATGACCCGAGCGATCCGCTGATCGAAGGCGGCGGCGCGCAGGGCCAGGCAGCTCGCGAGTGAGCAGCCGACGACGGTCACATTTGAGAGCCAGGTGGCGGCTCGTTTCATCTGTTCACGCAAATCCAGGGGGAACGGTAATCAGCTGTCCGCGAATCTCGTTGATGCACTGAGTCTTTGCCTTGATAGCCGATCTTCGAGCTACACGCAGGCAGCGGATAGCCTCCACGATGCCGTCTCGCCGCCACCAAAGTCTACGTTCGTATAGTCTCCGACCGTTCGTCCCATGCTTCATCGCCGTGCACCGGCTCAGCCGCCTCGCCGTCGTCGCCGGCTGGGTCAAGGCCCCCCTCCCAGCCGGACTGAGCCCCGACCGCAACCTCTCTACGAATTCAGCGCCGCTTGTCGAACGAGGTCGATTAGTTGGCGGCCTGGGAATTCTTTGAGGTCTAGCGTGGGCAGAATGGGTTTGTTCAGTCATGAGGAGTTCCGGGACCCGGCTGACGGCGTTGGTGGCGGCGCTAGTGGTGGGGTTGTTGAGCGAGCTCGGGGTGCTGAGGTAGGCGAATACCGGGTGGATGAACCTGTGGTGGTGGGTCCGGGGTTGCCGCCTGAGGATGGTTCGTGCGGTCAGTTCACTGTGCAGTTTCACCTGTCCACGTCAATGCTGGTCAGGCTGAAACGTATTGCGGATATGCGTGGGGTGAGCGTTCCGGAGGTATGCCGGCAGGTGATCGGTGTGTTTGTTGCCCAGCAGGAGGGTGAGCTGGGCGCATTGCTTGCTGCCGAGGCCGAGGCGGCTGATTACCGGCCGAGTTTGGGTCAGGCGTAGTCGTGCCCGCCGCAGGGACGCCGCCTGGACCTGCTCATTGCTCCGATGGGGTCCGGGTGGCTTCGGAATAGCCATGGCGCTCGGAAGCTCCAAATCAGGTAGCCACCGGCCGACCTTTCACGTCACGTGCCCCTCAGTGCACGGGACTCTTCATCGCTTGCTGCGCGCGGTGAAAGAACCCACCGCAGCCCTTCAGCGTGCACTTCCGGTCGGCACCGTCAACGAAAGACTGGCTGAGCTAAAGACTTTCCGGCGGGTCCGGCATCCTTGAGCCACCAAAAGCGGAAGCTGCACCCGGCCGGCGCGGCCCAGAACTACCTCGCCATGTTGGAGAACCGCGACAGGTGCAGCTGGTGCGCAACCGTCACCGTCTTGGTCGGGCCGTTACGGTGTTTGGCGAGAATGAAATCCGCTTCCCCGCCGCGTGGATCGTCGCGATCAAATGCATCAGGTCGATTTAGCAGAATTACCATATCGGCATCTTGTTCCAGCGAACCCGATTCGCGAAGATCGGACAACATTGGTTTTTTGTCCGTCCTCTGTTCGGGACCGCGATTCAACTGACTAATCGCAACCACCGGAACTTCGAGTTCTTTCGCCAAAAGCTTGAGATGCCTTGAGAACTCGGACACCTCGACCTGGCGCGACTCGTGTTTCTTGCCCGAGGTCATCAACTGCAGGTAGTCGACGACCACCAGTTTCAAGTTCGCCTTCTGCCGCAACCGGCGGGCCTTGGCGCGGATCTCCATCATGGTCAGATTCGGCGAATCGTCGATATACAGCGGGGCCTCGCTGATCTCGCTCATCCGCCGCGCCAGTCGGGTCCAGTCGTCGTCGCTCATCCGGCCCGAACGCATGTCGGCAAGTTTGATCTTCGCCTCCGCCGACAGCAGCCGCATCACGATCTCGGACTTGCTCATCTCCAGCGAGAAGATGACGCTGGCCATCCGGTGCTTGATCGAGCACGACCGCATGAAGTCCAGTCCCAGGGTGGACTTCCCCACCCCCCGGACGCGCGGCGACGATGATCATCTGCCCCGGGTGCAGCCCGTTGGTCACCTCGTCGAGTTCGGTGAAGCCGGTCGGCACGCCGCGCGAAATACCGCCGTTGGACGCGATGGCGTCGATCTCGTCCATCGTCGGCTGCAGTAGATCCTCAAGAGCCACAAAATCTTCGGAGGTCCGTCGATCGGCGACCTCGTAGATCTCGGCCTGGGCGCGGTCGACGATCTCGGCCACGTCCGCGCCGTCGGCGCCGGCGTAGCCGTACTGCACCACCCGGGTTCCGGCCTCGACCAGCCGGCGCAACAGCGCCTTCTCGGCGACGATGCCGGCGTAGTACCCGGCGTTGGCCGCCGTCGGCACCGTCGAGATCAGGGTGTGCAGATAGGGCGCCCCGCCGATACGGCGCAGCAGGCCGCGCCGGTCGAGTTCGGCGGCCACGGTCACCGGGTCGGCGGGCTCTCCCCGCCCGTACAGGTCCAGGATCGCGTCGTAGACGTTCTGATGTGCCGGACGGTAGAAGTCGCCGGGCCGCAACCGCTCCAGGACGTCGGCGACGGCGTCCTTGCTCAGCAGCATCCCGCCCAGCACGGACTGCTCCGCGGCGAGATCCTGCGGAGGCTGACGACCGTAGTCCTCGCTGGGCGGCGGAGAATCCATCCCCGGATGCGGCAGATCGTCAACGACAGCCATGGGCCTTCACCTCCTCCGACTCAAGCACCGAACATACATTCGATAAACTGCATTCAGAGCGTAGGTCAAAGCACCGACACCCAACCCCCGGTAATGCTCATCGCCAATGCGCCTGCATGAAGGTAAACGTTGCTGGCGGCCCGGCAAAGGGGGCCTGTTGATGAGGCTGTGGACCGGGTGTGCATAGCCGACGACGACAGTGTTGAGCGGACTGTGGAGAACCTGTGGAGTATTGCGGGTTATGCCGGTATCAGTGCTGCTACCAGCCATATCACGCCAGTTCTACCGTGTGGACAACAATCTCATCGGCGTGTCGGGCCAGGTTATCGCGCCGGGCGTGTTGGTTTTCACCGACATTTTCGACGGGTAAAGCGCGGGTTACGCCGCGGCCGCGCAAACACCGCTGGATTTGTTCGCCAGGGTCCCGCCAGCGCGAAGCCCGCTCCCGCAGGTTCCGCAGATAACCCACGGCAGCACGAAGCCCGGCGCGTCCCATTCGGTCACGCCGGGCAGGTGCGAAGGTTGGCCGGGTTAGGCCTGCGCCACCACGTCGACGGAGACCTCGACGTCGATCTCCGGGTGCAGGTGCACGACCACCGGGTGGGTGCCAACCGACTTGATGTGCGCCTTGGGCAGCCGCACGATCCGCTTGTCCAGGTTGGGGCCGCCCGCCTTCTTGATGGCGGTGACGATGTCGCCGGCGGTGACCGAGCCGAACAGCTTGCCGCTGTCGGCTGCCGTCTTCACCGGCAACGACACCGGACCGAGCGCCTCGATAGCCGTCTTGATCTCGTTGGCGTGTTCGCGGTCGCGGACCGTCTTGGTCTCGCGTGCCCGGCGAATGTCGTCGGCCTGGCGCTGCGCGCCGCGGGAGGCGACGATCGCCAGACCACGCGGCAACAGGAAGTTACGGCCATACCCGTCCTTGACTTCGACCGTGTCGCCGACGGAACCGAGATGGTCGACGTCAGCCGTCAGAATCAGCTTCATCGTTTGCGTTCTTTCGTTGTGCGCGGTGGTTACCGCGTCGAGGAGGTGAAGGGCAGCAGCGCGACCTCGCGGGCGTTCTTCACCGCGACTGCGATGTCCCGCTGGTGCTGCACGCAGTTGCCGGTGACCCGGCGGGCCCGGATCTTGCCGCGCTCACTGATGTAGGTCCGCAGCAGCGCGGTGTCCTTATAGTCGATGTTCTGGTCCTTCTTGGCGCAGAAGACGCATTTGCGTGCCTTGACCGGCTTCTCCGGAGCCGGGCGCCGCTTGGTGGACTTGGCCATGAGTGTGTTTCTTCCGTTCTCGTGCTCTGAAGTTCTCTAAGTCAGAAAGGTGGTTCGTCGTCGCCGCCGCCGAACGAACCCGATGCCGGGGCGCTGCCCCACGGGTCGTCGCCGGATCCGCCGGACTGTGCCGGTGCCGACTGCCGGGATCCGCCGCCGCCTCCCCGCCGAAGCCGCCGCCACCGCCGCCGCTGCGGCTGGCCTTGTTGACCTTGGCGGTCGCGTACTTCAGCGACGGGCCGATCTCGTCGACCTCGACCTCGACCACGGTGCGCTTCTCACCTTCGCGGGTTTCGAAAGACCGTTGCTTGAGCCGTCCGGTGACGATCACGCGCGCCCCGCGGGTCAGGCTCTCGGCCACGTTCTCGGCGGCCTCCCGCCAGATGTTGCACCGCAGGAACAGCGCCTCGCCGTCCTTCCACTCCCCGCTCTGCCGGTCGTAGATGCGCGGCGTGGACGCGACCGTGAAGTTCGCCACGGCCGCACCCGATGGGGTGAACCGCAATTCGGGGTCGGCGGTGAGGTTTCCGACGACGGTAATGGTCGTGTCACCAGCCATGATTGCCTCCTGGGTCCGCCTGGTGGGTGGGTTTGGGAACGAGCGTAGGCAACAGCCCCGACAGGCCGGCTAGTGCTTGTCGGTGCGCATCACCTTGGTGCGCAACACCGACTCGTTCAGGCTCAGCTGGCGGTCGAGTTCGGAGACCGTCGCGGGCGCGGCCTTCAAGTCGATCACCACATAGATGCCTTCGGCGTGCTTGGCGATCTCGTAAGCCAGCCGCCGCCGGCCCCAGATGTCGACTTTGTCCACCGTTCCACCGTCTTTGCGGACGACGTTCAGGAACGTCTCCAGCGACGGGGCAACGGTGCGCTCGTCGAGCGTGGGGTCGAGGATGACCATGATTTCGTATGGACGCATAGGGACCTCATCACCTCCTCTGGTCTGGGCGGCCACGGACGTTCCGTGGCAGGAGGGTCGCCTGCGTCGGCAACCGCCCTAGGGTACCGGACGCCGGGCTGAGCTGGAAATTCACTTCCGGGCGCGAGCGAACTCCGCGGCCCGGGCCTGCGTCGCCGGGTCGGCTTTGGCCCACGCGCCGGTATCGAACGGCGGCTGCGGGTCGTACTCGATCAGCAGCTGGGCGGCTTGGGCGGCCTCCCGGTCGACCAGCAGCTCGACCAGCCGCAGCGCCATGTCGATACCGCTGGATACACCCGCCGCGGTGATGACGCGGTGCGCCGGATGCTCGACAACCCGCTCCGGCACGTACCGCGCCCCCAGCGCGTTGAGTTCCTCGACCGCCCGCCAATGCGTGGTTGCGGTGAGCCCGTCCAGCAGCCCGGCACTCGCCAGCAGCAGCGCGCCGGTGCACACCGAGGTGGTGAACCGGGTTCCCGGATGCACGGATTGCAGCCAGCCACATAGGGTTTCATCGCCGATGAGTGCGCGGGTCCCGATGCCCCCGGGAACCACCACCACGTCGGGCGTGGCGACCTCGTCGAAGGTGGCGTCGCAGTCTGACACCGAGCATGTTGTTCTCGGTGCGGACCTCACCGCGCTCGTGCCCGACGAACACCACGTCGACCGACGGGATGCGTTGCAGCACTTCGTATGGCCCGATCGCATCCAGCGCCGTGAACCGCGGGAACACCGGAATGGCGACCCGCATCAGCTACCTGTCCCGGCAGCTGCAAGCGGTGTCGCCGCGTCGGGCTGCGGCCGGCGGCGCAGCCACTCGGGCATCGCATCGGGTGCCCGGTCGTAAATCCCCCCGGCGGGGTCGTCGACCCGGCCGTGCCAGCGCACCAGGTCTTCGTCAGGTCGATAAATCTGCCGAATAACCAAGGCGCACAAGGTCATTACCGCGATGTCACGAAGCAGCACCGTGGCGGTGAACCATTGCTCCGGCAGCGACCGGCTGGCGTTGCCGTACAAGTAGTACATCCGCGGCACCCAGACGAGCGCGTCGATCGTCATCCACGCCAACAGAACTCGGCGGTGCGGCAACGCCAGGACGGCCAACGGCACCAGCCACAGCGAGAACTGCGGGCTCCACACCTTGTTGGTGAGCAGGAATGCCGCCACCACCAAGAAGACCAGTTGCGCCACCCGCGGCCGTTGCGGCGCCGTGCAGGCGATGTAGGCGATTGCCGCACATGCCAACGCGAAAAGCACCGTGACTACGGCATTCAGTACGGTGGGCGGCTCCCAGAAACCTAGCGACGAGTCGAAACCGCGCCAACCGGTGAACGACTTGACGACGTTGAACAGCGAGTCCATGTCGTCACCGCGACGGGTGTTGAGCCGGAAGAACTCTGACCAGCCGCGCGGATAGAGCACCAGCACGGGCAGATTCACCGCCAGCCAGGTCGCCGCAGCGGCGCCCCGCGGTGCGCGCCACGCCGCCGAGGCGCCCGGACCTGATCCCCAGCACCAGCAGTGGGCCCAGAAACAGCAACGGATAAAGCTTGGCCGCGGCGCCCAGCCCGATCAACACGCCGGCGAGCCAGGGTTTTCGGCGCGCCCAGGCCAGCAACCCGCCCATCGCGAAAGCCGTTGCCAGCGCGTCGAAATTGGTGAAGATCTGAAAGATCACCAGGGGGTGAGGCGGAGACCAGGGCCGCGTCCCAGATCCGGCGTCCGGCCAGCCCTGAGGTCGCCCACACGGTGGCCAGCCAGGCCAGCGCCAAGCCGAGTGCGGAGAAGTTGAAAAACATCACCACTTCGGCGACCACCGGCAGCGGTGCAACCTTGCTCACCGCCGTGTAGGTCTTGGCCAGCGCCATCGAAAGATACTGGTACACCCCGGTCACCACCGGATATTCCATGTAGCGCACCGCGACCTTGCCGTCGTAGCGGATCTGCGGGGCACCGTTGCTGTCGGTCTCGGTCCAGCTGGATTTATAGGGAAACTTGCCCTGACTCAGCAGCTCCGCTCCGTACAGCGGAACCGTGTCGGAATAGCACAACTCGTAATAGGCACGTTGGTTGTCCCAGTTGGCCACCCGCTGATCCCCGGATCCCTTACCGGTGCTCTGCAGGCACGCCGCCTTCGTCGACCAACCCAGTGCCAGAAACACCAGGGCGATGGCGATCATCACCCGCAGCGGCGTCATGAACCGGGTGCGGCCGATCATCGCGTGCCGGCCCACCGGACCGCCGATCAGGCCGGCCAGCGCGGCACCCAGCACGTCGTTGCGGCTCGGGCAATCGCGGCTGTCGGCGCTACGCCGGTCGGCGGCCAGCGGTTGTGGCGAAATCTCGGCGCGCTGCGTCGACGCCGTGACCTCAGGACGGGTCACGGCGGGTTGGGCACGTCGGCGGGCGGCCCACCGCCCGGCGCACCCGGCGCACCCGGCGCTGGAACCCCTGGCGCAGGCGGGCCACCGGGGGCCGGCGGCGCCAGCGTGATCGTGGTGGGCGGGCCGACCGGGACGGTGATCCCCGGTGCCACCTCCACGGTGGGTTGGATCACGGTCTCCGAGGGTGGGGCCGGCGGGGGCGGCGGCGGTGCGGGCACCCCGCATATCCGCCGATCTCGGTGGGCTTGGGGAAGGTCTCGTTCTGGGTGCCTTTCAGCGCGCCGTCCATCGTCGCCTTCCAGATGTCCGACGGCAGACCCGAGCCGTAGACGGCTCCGCCCGACGCGGTCACCAGCGGCTGGTCACCCTTGACGGTGCCCACCCACACCGCCGTCGCCAGCGACGGCGTGTACCCGACCATCCACGCGTCCTTGTTCGAAGTGGTGTCCCCCAACTGCGTGGTCCCGGTCTTGGCCGCCGACGGCCGCCCCCCCGGCCAGGTTGTGGCCGCGGGAGTACCCGGCGATCGGCTGCATCGCGGCAGTCACGTTGTCGGCCACCGCCTTCGGGATGCGTTCCTCACCGCCGTTGGCGGCGGTGCCGGCGTCGAAGAGGACCTGGCCCTCGGCATTGACCACCTTCTGCACGAAGTGCGGCCGGTGGTAGACGCCCGACGCGGCCAGCGTGGCGTAGGCGCTGGCCATGTCGATCACCCGGGTCTGGTACTGCCCCAACACGATTCCGTTGTTGGGCGGGCCGCCGTTACCGTCTTCGGACAGCGTGTGCGACACGCCGGGGGAAGCTCTGGGCGATACCGGCCTGGTGCGCGGCGTCGGCCACCGCCTGCGGGCCGCCTTTGAGCTTGAGCATCAACCGGTAGTACGACGTGTTCAGCGACATCTTCAGCGCCTGGGCCAGATTGCAGGTCCCGCAGCTTTCACCCTCGACGTTGGTGATCTTGATGCCGTCGACGGTCAACGGCGAGCTGTCCACCTGGTAGCCCAGCCCGATGCCCTGCTCCAGCGCGGCGACCAAGGCGAACACCTTGAACGACGACCCGGTCTGCAACCCCGCCTGCGCGAAGTCGAAGCCCTGAGCGTTGGACCCGCCGTAGTAGGCCTTCACCGCGCCGGTGTGCGGGTCGATCGACACCACCGCCGCCCGCATCTGAGGATCCTCGCCCTCGAGGTATTTGGCGACGGCCTTCTCCGCGGCCTGCTGCGCCTGCGGATCGATAGTGGTGGTGACCTGCAGTCCCTGGGTGTTCAGCGTCTGTTCATCGATGTTGAACAGATCCATCAGTTCCTTGGTGACCTGACGTTCGATCAACCCGTTCGGTCCGGTCGGCTGATTGGCGGCACGTGCCTGGTCCGGCGACACGGTGGGGGGGAACACCTGTTTGGCGCGGTCGCCGGCGGACAGCGCCTTGGTCTCCACCATGCCGTCGAGCACCCAGTTCCAGCGGGCCAGTGCGCCGTCGGGATCCACGGCCGGGTCCAGCGTGGACGGTCGCCGGATCAGGGCGGCCAGCAGCGCGCCTTCGGACACGGTGAGCTGTTCCACGGGTTTGTCGAAGTAGGCCTTGGACGCCGCCGAGATGCCGTAGGCGCCGCGCCCGAAATAGATGATGTTCAGATAAGCCTGCAGCACATCGTCTTTGGACCACTCCCCCGCCATCTTGGTGGCGATCACGAGCTCTTTGGCCTTGCGCATCATTCCGCTCAGCCCGTGTTGCGCCGAGCCGACCAAGGCGTTCTTGACGTACTGCTGGGTGATCGTCGAGCCGCCCTGCAGGTCACCGCCGAACAGGTTGTTGCGCGCCGCCCGGGCGAAGCCGCTGAACGAGAAGCCGGGATTGGAATAGAAGCCGCGGTCCTCGGCGGCGATCACCGCCTGACGCACGTGCACCGGCACCTGGCTGAGGTTCACGTCGACCCGATTACCTTCGGGCGGAACGATTTTGGCGATCTCGCTACCGTCGCTGGCCAGGATGGTGGACACCTGGTTGGTGCGGATGTCCCCGGGCCGGGGCACCTCGACGATGAAGTACGCCATGGTGAAAGTGACGATCGGCAGCAGGATCAGCACTGCCGCGCTGAGGTACAGCGATCGGCGGACCCACCGCCAGTTGATCTGCTCGCTCCACCTCGGCCGCGGCCGACCCGCCGGTCCGCCCGCGGGCCCCGTCGGACCCGACGGTGGAGGCCCGCCCGGTGGGCGCCGGTCGGCGGCGCCATATCGTCGCCCGGCGCGGGACGACGGCGACTCCAGCGCGGCCTTGACCTGGTCGAGATGGTCGGGCTGGGGCGGGTTGTCCAGCGCGGCCTTGACCTCCTCGATGGGGTCCGCGTGCCGGGACGTCCGCTCGTCGGGCACGGCCGGAATGATCGTCGTCAACCGGTCGTCGGGCGGTACCGCGCGGCGCGGTACCGAGCGGGCACCCGTCGCCCCCGTTACTCCCGCTGCCCCCGGACCGTCGCCGCCGGAATGCTTGCCGCCTTCAGTCGTCGGCTCGTCCGGGGTGTCGCTGGACGACTGGTGATGGCGTCCGTCGTTACTCACTGGCAGTGCGGGATTTCCTCGGCGGTTGCGCGGGGCGTGGCGCACCGAGCACGTAGGACTTGACCAGGTGATTCCAGCTGCACGTGCGGCACACCTCCACCACATGTACAGCAAACTCGGAGAAGCGAGTGGCCAGCAAGACCAGCTCTTCGGCGGTGCGCGCCGACCCTGACACCGCACCCAGATGCTCGCCGAAAACCCAGGACACCAGCGTCAGCTGCTCCTTGCGGCAGATCGGGCACATGACCTGGCTTTGTTTCCCGTGAAACTTGGCCGCGCGCAGCAAATACGGGTTGGCGTCGCAGACCTCGGACACTCCGGTACGCCCGGAGTACACCTCGGCCAGCAGCGAGCGCCGCCGAAGCGCGTAATCCACCACCTGTCGCTGCAGTCGCACGCTGACCAGAGTACGTCCCCCTCCCCGGCGCCGATATGCAACACAGTCTGTTGTCGTGCGCTTGCGGCGAGTCGGGTACCGGACTCCTACGATCAGTCCGTGGCGATATGGTCCGGTTCGACTTCGACCCGAGCAAAAGACACTGACCGGCAAGAGACGTGCCAGATTCTCGACAACGCCCTGGCCGACGGTGAGATCTCCGCGGAGGAACACCGAGAGCGCGTCAGTTCGGCAACCCAGGCCGTGACGCTGGGCGAGTTACAGCGCCTGGTGACCGATCTGCAATTCCACAGCACGCTGGTCAAGACGCCGGCGACCAAGCTACGCAGCCCGCGGCCGGGACTGGGCTTGGCCGCGGCCGCACTCGGGGTGACGGTGCTGCTGGGCATCGGCATCGGCTGGGGTCTCTACGGCAACACCACCTCACCGCTGGACTTCACCTCCGATCCCGGCGCCAAGTCCGACGGCGTCGCGCCGGTGGTGCTCACCCCACCCAGACAACTGCACTCCCTTGGTGGTCTCACCGGACTGATGGAGCAGACGCGCAAGCGCTTCGGCGACACCCTGGGCTACCGCTTGGTGATCTACCCGACCTACGCCTCGTTCGAACGCAAAGACCCCGCCGACGACCGTCGGGTGCTCAACTACACCTACCGCGGCGGCTGGGGCGACCCCAGCACCTCGGCCAAGAGCAGCACCGACACCGAGCTGGTCGACCTGGGCAAATTCGACGTCAAGGCGGTGGTCGGCGTCATGCGCGGGGCCCCGGAGACCGTCGGCATCAAGCAATCCGACGTCAAGAGCAGCTACCTGATCGTGGAACCGGGCAAAGACCCAACCGCGCCCGGTGGCCTGACGCTGACCATCTACGTGTCCAGCGATTACGGCAGCGGCTACATCGCGTTGGCCGGCGACGGCACCGTCAAACAGGTCAACTACGTCAGCTGAACGGGTCGGCCGCAGCAAAGCTTCCGTGTGACGAACAGAGCACTAACAGACGGTTGAGTTGTCGCTAATATATCGGGGCGATACTATGACGCGAGGCGTCGAAGCTTCGTAACGCCCGAAGTATCGGCCGAACGGTCAAGCCACGCAGAAGGAGGTGACTCGTTGCTGGAACTCGCGATTCTGGGCCTGCTGATCGAGTCGCCGATGCATGGCTACGAGCTGCGCAAGCGGCTGACCGGCCTCCTCGGCGCCTTCCGCGCATTCTCCTACGGTTCGTTGTACCCAGCGCTGCGGCGCATGCAGGCCGACGGCCTGATCGCCGAGAACGCCGCACCGGCCGGGATGCCGGTACGCCGGGCCCGCCGGGTCTACCAACTGACCGACGAGGGCCGCCGTCGCTTCAGCGAGCTGGTCGCCGACACCGGCCCGCACAACTACACCGACGACGGCTTCGGCGTGCACCTGGCATTTTTCAATCGCACGCCGGCCGAAGCGCGGATGCGCATCCTGGAAGGCCGCCGCCGCCAGGTCGAGGAACGCCGCGAAGGTCTGCGCGAAGCGGTGGCACGGGCCAGTAGCTCGTTCGATCGCTACACCCGTCAACTGCATCAACTCGGGCTCGAGTCCAGCGAGCGCGAGGTCAAGTGGCTCAACGAGCTCATCGCCGCCGAACGGGCGGCACCCAATCCCGTCGAACAGACGTAACCACCCCGCACGACCAACCGCGCACGACAACGCACATTCAAGAACGAAGAGTTCGAAAGGTTAGGAGAACGCCCAAATGAGTGAGCAGAACGCGCCCCAGGCGTCTGAGGTACGAGTCGCCATCGTCGGCGTCGGAAACTGCGCGTCCTCGCTGGTTCAGGGCGTCGAGTACTACTACAACGCCGACGACACCGCCTCGGTCCCCGGCCTGATGCACGTCCGGTTCGGCCCGTACCACGTCCGCGACGTCAAGTTCGTGGCCGCCTTCGACGTGGACGCCAAGAAGGTGGGCTTCGACCTGTCCGACGCGATCTACGCCTCGGAGAACAACACCATCAAGATCGCCGACGTGCCCCCCACCAACGTGGTGGTGCAGCGCGGCCCGACCCTCGACGGCATCGGCAAGTACTACGCCGACACCATCGAACTCTCCGACGACGAGCCGGTCGACGTGGTCAAGGTGCTCAAGGACAACAAGGTCGACGTGCTGGTGTCCTACCTACCGGTGGGCTCCGAGGAGGCCGACAAGTTCTACGCCCAGTGCGCCATCGACGCCGGCGTGGCGTTCGTCAACGCGCTGCCGGTGTTCATCGCCTCCGACCCGGTGTGGGCCAAGAAGTTCAAGGATGCCGGCGTCCCGATCATCGGCGACGACATCAAGAGCCAGGTCGGGGCCACCATCACCCACCGGGTGATGGCCAAGCTGTTCGAGGACCGCGGCGTCACGCTGGACCGCACCTACCAGCTCAACGTCGGCGGCAACATGGACTTCAAGAACATGCTGGAGCGGGAGCGGCTGGAATCCAAGAAGGTCTCCAAGACCCAGGCCGTGACGTCCAACCTCACCGGATCGCTCGCCGGCAAGGTCGAGGACAAGAACGTCCACATCGGCCCGTCCGACCACGTCGCCTGGCTCGACGACCGCAAATGGGCATACGTGCGCCTGGAAGGCCGCGCCTTCGGCGACGTGCCGCTGAACCTGGAGTACAAGCTCGAGGTGTGGGACTCGCCGAACTCCGCCGGCATCATCATCGACGCGGTGCGGGCGGCCAAGATCGCCAAGGACCGCGGCATCGGCGGCCCGGTGCTGCCGGCGTCGGCGTACCTGATGAAGAGCCCGCCCGAGCAGCTGCCCGACGACGTCGCGCGCACTCAGCTCGAAGAGTTCATCATCGGGGGCTGACCGGCCCTGGCCCGCCTGAGCGGGCATCGTAATGTCGCAGGGGTGAGCGATCACCCTGATGATGGATTGACCGGGCTCTCCGAGTTCGACCTGCTCTCCGAAAACGCCGAGCAAGCCGGCGTTTCGGGTCCCCCCTACCGGCCGTCGAGCGGGTGAATTCGGGCGGCATCAGCGCGCTGCGCTGGGGTGGCTCCGATCCGCGGGTGATCTTCCTGCACGGTGGCGGACAGAACGCGCACACGTGGGACACCGTGATCGTCGGGCTGGGTGTACCGGCGCTGGCCGTCGATCTGCCCGGGCACGGGCATTCGGCGTGGCGCGAGGACGGCGACTACTCGCCGCAGCACAATGCCGACGCCCTGGTGCCGGTGCTGCGGGAGCTGGCACCGACCGCGCAGTTGGTGGTCGGGATGTCGCTGGGCGGCCTGACCGCCATTCGGCTCGGCGCGTTGGCGCCCGAACTGGTGGACGAGTTGGTGCTCGTCGACGTCACCCCCTCGGCGCTGGCACGGCACTCCGAGATGACCAAGGAACAGCGCGGCACGGTGGAACTGATGGCCGGTGAGCGGGAGTTCCCCAGCTTCCAGGCGATGCTGGACCTGACCGTCGCCGCCGCCCCGCACCGCGAGGTCAAGGCGTTGCGTCGCGGCGTGTTCCACAACTCGCGCCGGCTGGACAACGGCAACTGGACCTGGCGCTACGACACCATCCGCAAGTTCCCCGACTTCGACAGCCTGTGGGACGACGTCGATGCCCTGTCAGCCCCGGTGACCCTGGTGCGCGGCGGCACCTCCGGCTTCGTCAACGACGACGACGTCAGCGAATTAGCCAGGCGCGCAACGAAATTCCGCGGCTCCCACGTCGTCGAAAACTCGGGCCACTCGGTGCAGAGCGACCAGCCGCGCGCCCTGATCGACCTCGTGCGGAAGGTGATCGACGGAGGCTAGCGCCTACGGTGGTCACTATGACCTCCCCCGTGCTCCCCGATTTTCCGATCCGCGTCGGCGTACAGCTGCAACCCCAGCACGCCCCGCAATACAGCCAGATCCGCGACGCCGTGCGGCGCTGCGAGGACATCGGCGTCGACGTCGCCTTCAACTGGGACCACTTCTTCCCGCTCTACGGCGACCCCGACGGCGCCCACTTCGAATGCTGGACCATGCTTGGCGCCTGGGCCGAGCAGACTTCGCGCATCCAGATCGGCGCCCTGGTGACCTGCAACTCCTACCGCAACCCCGAGCTGCTCGCCGACATGGCCCGCACCGTCGACCACATCTCCGATGGGCGACTCATCCTGGGCATCGGCTCGGGATGGAAGCAGAAGGACTACGACGAGTACGGCTACGAGTTCGGGACCGCCGGCAGCCGACTCGACGACCTGGCCGAGGCGATGCCGCGGATCAAGTCGCGGCTGGCCAAGCTGAACCCGGCGCCGACCCGCGACATCCCCGTGCTGATCGGCGGCGGCGGCGAACGCAAGACCCTGCGGCTGGTCGCCGAGCACGCCGACATTTGGCACAGCTTCGCCTCCGCCGACGAGTTCCCCGCCAAAGCCCAAGTGCTGAGCGGCCACTGCGAAGCCGTCGGGCGGGACCCCGCGACAATCGAACGTTCGGCGTCGGCCGGCCACGGAGCCGACCTGATCGCCAACGCCGAAGCCCTGACCGCCTTGGGCGTCACGTTGCTGACGGTGGGCTGCGATGGCCCCGACTATGACCTGACGGATGCCCAAACCCTCTGCCGATGGCGCGATAACGCACGCTAGATGCGTTTCCTCGGCAAAACATTGCATCCGACGCGCGAAGTCATGGTTAACTGTCGGCGCCAGTAGCCTTTCGGGGGGCGAAAGTGACGTCAGAACTGATGCCTAAGAAATATGGGATCAAGGAGAAGGACCAGGTTGTCACCCACGTCCTCAACCTGGTGCTGACCGGCAAATTGCGCGGCGGCGACCGCGTCGACCGCAACGAAATCGCGCACGGCCTGGGCGTCAGCCGGGTCCCCATCCAAGAGGCGCTGGTACAACTCGAACACGACGGCATCGTCTCCACCCGCTACCACCGGGGCGCGTTCGTCGAGCGGTTCGACGAGGCCACCGTCCTGGAACACCACGAACTCGACGGCCTGCTCAACGGCATCGCGTCCGCGCGGGCGGCAGCCAACCCGACCGCACGCATCCTGACCGAACTCGACATGCTGATGCGCTCGCTGCGCGCCGCCAGAGACCCGCGGAACTTCGCCGAGGTCGCCTGGGAGTACCGCAGAATGGTCAACGACGAGTACGCCGGGCCCCGCCTGCACGCCACCATCCGCGCCTCGCAGAACCTCATCCCCCGGGTCTTCTTCATGACCTACCAGGACACCCGCGAGGACATCCTGCCGTTCTACGAGGACGAGAACGCCGCGATCCAGCGCCGCGACCCGGAAGCGGCGCGGGCCGCATGCCTGGGCCGGTCGGCGCTGATGGCCGAGACGATGATCGCCGAACTGCGCCGGCGCGGCGTGTTCGGTCCACTGCGGGTCGTCATCGCCGACGAAACGATCGTGCCGGAAACCCTGGTCGCCGAACGGACTTCGCTGGTGCCCTGACCGGAGTTGCCGCCACTCGATACGGTGGCGGTGATGAGTTCTCGCGTCGATGCTCCCGCCTACCGCGGCGCGAAGCTGTTCGGGATAGTCGCGACCATCCTGATCGTGGCCGGCCTGGCCGGCGCCGCCCCCGCCGCCGCGGACCGTAATCAATGCGCCCCGCCCGGCGTGGAAAGCGCCACCGTCCTGCCCGACGACCTCGCATCCCGCGGCGGTGACGACGCCGACCCGGACACCCAGACCACCCCCGGCGTGGTGCCGCTGCGTGCGATCAACACCGCCGAACTCGGCCTCGGCACTCCCGGCACGCTGGTGGTGGGCACCCTCTCTGACGCGCCGCCCAGCACCTGCATCAACGCCACCGGCCGGTTCACCGGGTTCGACAACGAGTTGCTGCGCGCCATCGCCGCCAAGCTGGGTCTGCACGTGCAATTCGTCGGAACGGACTTCTCCGGGCTGCTCGCCCAGGTGGCCTCGCGCCGCTTCGATGTCGGCTCCTCGTCGGTCAAGGCCACCGACGCCCGTCGGCACACGGTCGCCTTCACCAACGGCTACGACTTCGGTTTCTATTCGTTGGTGGTGCCACCCGGTTCGCCCATCAAGGACTTCGGCGACCTGGCCGCGGGCCAGCGGATCGGCGTCGTCCAGGGCACCGTCGAGGAGTACTACGTCGTCGAAACCCTGCACCTGCAGCCGGTGAAATATCCCGACTTCGCCACCGTCTACGCCAGCTTGAAAACCCACCAGCTCGACGCCTGGGTGGCGCCGGCGAATCAGGCGTCCAGCGCCATCCACTCCACCGACCCGGCGGTGATCGTCGCGAACACCTTCGGCACCGACGATTTCGTGGCATATGCCGTCGCACGGGACAACCAGCCGCTGGTCGACGCACTGAACTCGGGCCTGGACGCCGTCATCGCCGACGGCACCTGGGCCGATCTGTACAGCAAGTGGGTGCCGCGCACGCTGCCGCCGGGGTGGAAACCGGGGTCGAAAGCCGCCGCGGCGCCAAAGCTGCCCGACTTCGCCGCAATCGCTGCCCAGCATCACCGCAAACCGGTGCACCCGGCCGCCCCCAAGTCCACACTGGCGCAGTTGGGCGAATCCTTCCTGGACTGGGACATCTACCGGCAAGTGATCCCGACCCTGGTGCGCACCGGGTTGCCCAACACGCTGATTCTGACCGGCAGCGCCGCCGTGATCGGACTGGTGATCGGCATGGTGCTGGCGATCGCGGGCATCTCGCGGCGCCGCTGGCTGCGCTGGCCGGCCCGGGTGTACACCGACATCTTCCGCGGCCTGCCCGAGGTGGTGATCATCCTGATCATCGGGCTCGGTGTGGGACCGGTGGTGGGCGGGTTGACCAACAACAATCCCTATCCGCTGGGAATCGCCGCGCTGGGGTTGATGACCGGGGCCTACGTCGGGGAGATCCTGCGGTCCGGGATCCAAAGCGTGGATCCCGGACAGCTCGAGGCCGCTCGTGCACTGGGTTTCAGTTACTCGGCCGCGATGCGGCTGGTGGTGGTGCCGCAAGGGATACGACGGGTGCTGCCGGCGTTGGTCAATCAGTTCATCGCGCTGTTGAAGGCCTCCGCCCTGGTGTACTTCCTGGGCCTGATCGCCAACCAGCGCGAGCTGTTCCAGGTGGGCCGCGACCTCAACGCACAGACCGGAAACCTGTCCCCGCTGGTGGCCGCGGGGATCTTCTACCTGATCCTGACCGTCCCGTTGACGCATCTGGTGAACTTCATCGACGCCCGGCTCAGGCGTGGCCGCGCCAAGCTTGAGCCGGAGGACCCCGCCGAAGTGGTCACCTCGACCATCGGGCCGGAGATGACGTGACCGTTCCCGACGGCAGTTCCGCACCGGTTTCGCTGGCGGCCAAGGACATTCACCAGACCCTGGCCGGCAACGCGGTGCTGCGCGGAGTCACCCTCGAGGTGCCGGCCGGGACCACGGCCGCGATCATCGGACCTTCCGGATCGGGCAAATCGACACTGCTGCGCACGTTGAACCGGCTGCACGAGCCCGACAGCGGCGACATCCTGCTGGACGGCAGATCGGTGCTCGGTGACGACCCCGACCAGCTACGCCAGCGCATCGGCATGGTGTTCCAGCACTTCAACCTCTTCCCGCACCGCACCGTGCTGGACAACGTCGCGCTGGCGCCGCGCAGGCTGCGCCGGTTGTCCGCCGAAGCGGCCCGGGAGCTGGCGCTGCACCACCTGGACCGGGTCGGCCTCAAAGCCAAGGCCGGGACCCGGCCCAGCGCGTTGTCCGGGGGTCAGCAGCAACGTGTGGCGATCGCCCGGGCGCTGGCCATGGCCCCGCAGGTGATGTTCTTCGACGAGGCGACCTCGGCTCTGGACCCTGAGCTGGTCAAAGGAATCCTGGCACTGATCGCCGAACTCGGCGCCGACGGCATGACGATGGTGGTGGTCACCCACGAAATGGGCTTCGCGCGTTCGGCATCGGATTCCGTGGTGTTCATGGATCACGGCAAAGTGGTGGAGTTCGGGCCACCCGGTCAGATCTTCGAAGCCGCCCAGACCGAACGGCTGCAGCGATTCCTCTCCCAGGTGCTGTGAAAGGGCTGGCTCGCCCGGATCACACAGTGTGATCAACCGCACGCGAGTCGGGTTAGACTCCCGATTTATGTCGGACAGCGAACCCAACCCCGCGGCGCTCACGGAGCTCGCGGAGGGGTTGCATCGCTCGCTGTCCAAGCTGTTCACCATCCTGCGCCGCGGCGACCCCGCCGGGGGCGCGGTGACCGGTGAACTGACGCTGGCGCAGCTGTCGATCCTGGTCACCCTGCTCGACCGCGGTCCGATCCGGATGACGGACCTGGCCGCCCACGAGCGGGTGCGCACCCCCACCACCACGGTGGCGATCCGCCGCCTGGAGAAGATCGGGCTGGTGAAGCGTTCGCGGGATCCCTCGGACCTGCGGGCGGTGCTGGTCGACATCACCCCGCAGGGACGGGCCGTGCACGCCGAGTCACTGGCGAATCGGCACGCCTCGCTGGCCGCAATGCTCAGCCAGCTCTCCGATGCGGACCTCGAAGTCCTGACGCAGGCGCTGGCACCGCTGGACCGGCTGGGCGCGGGCGAGTCCGCCGGTAGCGCGACCGCCAGTCCCCCCGCTAATGCCGCGGTGCCGCAGGCGTGAAAGCGTTTGCTTGGCAACAGAACCGGTAACGCCTGAAATCATGCCCACCGCTTTGATCACCGGCGCCGGCGGCGGTATCGGCTCGGCCATTGCCG
The DNA here is from genome assembly GCA_021654635.1 of Mycobacterium kiyosense. Classification (NCBI taxonomy): domain Bacteria; kingdom Bacillati; phylum Actinomycetota; class Actinomycetes; order Mycobacteriales; family Mycobacteriaceae; genus Mycobacterium; species Mycobacterium kiyosense. The sequence goes on along the minus strand of AP025179.1, from coordinate 58,646 downwards.
CCGCGCTGGCGCCCACCCACACCCTGTTGTTGGCCGGTCGACCGTCCTCCCGGCTCGATGCGGTCGCCGAACGACTGGGCGCCACCACCTTTCCGTTGGACCTGGTCGACACCGACTCGATCGAAGCCAGTTGCGAGGTGATCGACGAACTCGACGTGCTGGTGCACAACGCCGGTGTCGCCATCCCGGGCCGGGTGGCCGAGTCCCACGTCGACGAGTGGCGTGCCACGTTCAGCGTGAATGTCTTTGGCGCGGTTGCGCTTACGTTGACATTATTGCCGGCGCTGCGCCAGGTTCGGGGCCACGTGGTGTTCATCAACTCCGGGTCCGGCCGCAACGTCTCCCCCGGCATGGCGTCCTACTCGGCGAGCAAATTCGCGCTGCGCGCCTTCGCCGACTCGCTGCGTGCCGACGAACCGGCCCTGTCGGTGACCTCGATCCACCCGGGGCGGGTGGACACCGAGATGCAGCGCGAACTGGTCGCGTACGAGGGCGGCGAGTACGACGCGGCGAAGTTCCTCCGCCCGGAAACGGTCGCGCAGGTGGTGGCCGATGTGGTGGCCACTCCCCCGGACGCTCAGGTGCACGAGGTGGTCATCCGGCCGCGCTGACAATGGCCGGTGAGCACTAAGTCTGGTGCGGTCCACTTTGGGTTGGGGTGTGCGGCTACGGATTTGGGCGTGAAGCTACGGCTTTGCGTGTGAGGCTACGGCTTTGGGCGTGAAGCTACGGCTTTGCTTGTGAGGCTACGGCTTTGCGTGTGAGGCTACGGCTTTGCGTGTGAGGCTATGGCGGGTTTTGGGCTCTTTTCCCGCCCTGGCTTCACTTCCAACGCCCCGCTTTCACTGCCAACGCCGTTGCCCGCACCGTCGACGCGGGAAAGCCCTGCGTCCCGCACCGACCGGGGTCAGACAACCAGGTTAACCATCCGGCCGGGCACCACGATCACCTTGCGCGGCGCGGCGCCGGCCAGGAAGGCGAGCACCTTCTCGTCGGCCAGCGCGGCAGCCTGCACGGCGTCGTTGTCCGCGTCGGCCGCCACCACCACCCGCCCGCGGACCTTGCCGTTCACCTGAACCGGGTACTCGACCGTGTCTTCGACCAGATAAGCCGGATCGGCCACCGGGAACGGCCCGTGCGCCAGCGACTTCGAGTGCCCCATCCGCGCCCACAACTCCTCGGCCAGGTGCGGGGCCAGCGGGGCCAGCATCAACACCAGGGGCTCCACCGCCGCCCGGGGAACGCCGTCGCGGTGCTGCTTGGTCAGGTGATTGGTGTACTCGATCAGCTTGGCGCCGGCGGTGTTATTGCGCAGTGCCGCATAGTCTTCGGAGACACCCGCAATCGTGCGGTGCAACGCGCGCAGTGTCTCGGGATCCGGCTCGCCGTCCACCACCCGCAACTCACCGGTGTCCTCGTCGATCACCAGCCGCCACACCCGCTGCAGGAACCGGTACGCGCCGACGACGTCCTTGGTGGCCCATGGCCGGGAGGCGTCCAGCGGGCCCATCGACATTTCGTAGACCCGCAGGGTGTCGGCGCCGTACGCGTCGCAGATCTCGTCGGGCGACACCGAATTCTTCAGGCTTTTACCTATCTTCCCGAATTCCTGAAAGACCTCAATTTCACCCTGGGGCCCGGGATAGAAGAATGCGCCGTCGCGTTCGACCACCTCGGCGGCCGGCACGTAGGACCCCCGCGCATCGGTGTAGGCGAAAGCCTGGATGTAGCCCTGGTTGACCAGCCGTCGGTAGGGCTCGCGTGAGCTGACGTGACCCAGATCGTAGAGAACCTTGTGCCAGAACCGGCAATACAACAGGTGCAGCACCGCGTGCTCGGCACCGCCGACGTAAAGGTCCACCCCGCCGGGATCGTCCGGGCCGTGCTCGGCCGGCCGCGGACCCATCCAGTAAGCCTCATTTTCCTTGGCGCAGAACCGTTCCGAATTTTGCGGGTCGGTGTAGCGCAGCTCGTACCAGGAGCTGCCCGCCCACTGCGGCATCACGTTGGTGTCGCGAGTGTAGGACTGCAGCCCGTCACCGAGATCCAGCTCGACGTGCACCCAGTCGGTCGCCTTGTTCAGCGGTGGCGAGGGCTCGCTGTCGGCATCGTCGGGGTCGAACAACACCGGCGAATAGTCCGGCACGTCCGGCAGTTCGACCGGCAGCGCAGCCTCGTCCAGAGGGTGCGGACGCCCGTCGCTGTCGTAGACGATCGGGAACGGCTCGCCCCAATACCGTTGGCGCGCGAAAAGCCAGTCCCGCAACTTGAATTCGACGCGGGCCCGGCCGCTGCCCTCGGCCTCCAACCGGACCGTGATGGCCTGCTTGGCGTCGGCCACGTTCATGCCGTCGAGGTAGCCGGAGTTGACCAGCACGCCGTCGCCGGAATGCGCCGACTGCGAAATATCGCCGCCGGCAATGACTTCGACGATCGGCAGACCAAATGCCGTGGCGAAGTCCCAGTCCCGCTGATCGTGACCCGGGACCGCCATGATTGCCCCGGTTCCGTAACCGACCAGCACGTAGTCGGCGATGAAGATCGGGACCGGCTTGCCGTTGGCCGGGTTCACGGCGTAGCTGCCCAGGAAGACGCCGGTCTTCTCCTTGTTCTCCTGTCGCTCCAAATCGGACTTGGCCGCGATGGCGCGCCGGTAGGCGGCGACGGCCTCTGCCGGCGTACCGGCGCCGTACGTCCAGGTCGGGTCCACCGAATCCGGCCACGACGCGGCCACCAACTCGTCGACCAGGTCATGTTCGGGGGCCAGCACCAGGTAGGTGGCCCCGAACAGAGTGTCGGGCCGGGTGGTGAAGACTTCGATCTCCCGCGCCGTCCCGTCGGCGGCAGTGGCCGAAAACAGTGCAGCCGCGCCGGTCGAACGGCCGATCCAGTTGCGCTGCATGGTCTTGACCTTCTCCGGCCAGTCCAGCACATCCAGGTCGTCCAACAGCCGGTCGGAATAGGCGGTGATTCGCATCATCCACTGCCGCAACCGCTTTCGGAACACCGGGAAGTTCCCGCGGTCGCTGCGGCCGTCGGCGGTCACCTCTTCGTTGGCCAGCACCGTGCCCAGACCGGGACACCAGTTGACCATCGAGTCGGCCCGGTAGACCAACCGGTGGGCGTCGACCACGTCGGCCCGCTCCCCCGCCGACAACTCCGACCAGTCGCGTCCGTCGTCCAGACCTCGTGTTCCGGAGTCGAATTCGGCTATCAACTCGGCGATCGGACGGGCCTTGTTGGCGGCCTTGTCGAACCAGGCGTTGTAGATCTGCAGGAAGATCCACTGCGTCCACTTGTAGAAGTCGACGTCGGTGGTGGAGAAGCTGCGCCGGCTGTCATGGCCCAGCCCCAACCGGCCCAACTGGCGCCTGAAATTGACGACGTTGGCCTCGGTGCGGGTGCGCGGGTGGGTGCCGGTCTGCACCGCGAACTGCTCGGCGGGTAACCCGAACGCGTCGAAACCCAACGCGTGCAACACGTTACGTCCAAGCATCCGGTAGTAGCGGGCGTAGACGTCGGTGGCGATGTAGCCCAGCGGGTGACCGACGTGCAGCCCCTCGCCCGACGGGTAGGGGAACATGTCCTGCACGAAGAGCTTGTCCTGCGGAACGGCCGAGCCGTCCGCTGGGGCGAGTGAGCCGACCGGGTTGGGCACGTTGAAGGTCCCGGACCTGGCCCAGTTCTCCTGCCAGGTGCGTTCCAGCCCGGCCGCGAGCTCGGCGGTGTAGCGGTACCGCGGCGCGTCGGTGTCTTTGGCGGGAGACGATTCGGTCACGCCCAACAGGGTATAAGGGCCGCCCGCGGCGACCTGCCCGGATCGGCCGGCCACGGGTTGGTCTCGGTTGCATTGCACACCGATCAGAGGTTCATCCGAGCTGTGTTTCAGGCGTGGTCGGGGTGTCTGAGCAGTGGTTACATACAGCCACTAGGGCGGGCGGTGTCGCCCGGGCTACTCCGGAGGGAAACCGAGGATGATTCAGATTGCGCGAAGCTGGCGAACATTCGCCGGTGGGGTGGCCGCCGGCGTCGTCGGAGTCGTGATGGTGGCCGGCGGGACGGCATCGGCCGAGCCGATGGCACCCCAGCCGGCGATTCCGAGCCCGATGCAGCAAACGGCCCCGCCCGGACAGAATGCGGCGGTGTTCCCCGGCGGCGTCAGCAGCAACAGACTCGCCCCGGCGCCCGCTGCAGTTCCGGCGCCGGTCGCCTCCCCGATCCCGGCAGCGGCGCCGGTGGCGCCGGTGGGCGTCCCCGCCGTCACCGGCACGCTGCGCGAGTACCTGGAAGGCAAGGGTGTCAAGCTCGAGGCGCAGCGCCCGCTGGGCTTCAAGGCGCTCGACATCACGGTGCCGATGCCGCCGCGCTGGACCCAGGTGCCCGACCCGAATGTCCCCGATGCGTTCGTGGTGATCGCCGACCGAGTCGGCGGCAACAGCGTCTACACGTCGAATGCGCAGGTAGTGGTATATAAGCTGGTCGGCGACTTCGACCCGGCGGAGGCGATCACGCACGGCTTCGTCGACAGTCAGCGGCTACTGGCCTGGCAGACCACCAACGCGTCGCAGTCCCCGATGGGGACCTTCCCGTCGTCGGTCATCGAGGGCACCTACCGCGAGAACGACATGACGCTGAACACCTCACGCCGCCACGTCATCGCCACCTCCGGATCCGATAAGTACCTGGTTTCGTTCGCGGTGACCACCGCCGCGTCGCAGGCCGTCGCCGACGGGCCCGCCACCGACGCGATCATCAGTGGGTTCCGGGTGAGCGCTCCCGGTGCTGCGCAGGCTCCGGCTCCTCAGGCCCCACCGGCCGCTCAGGCCCCGGCGCGGGGACCCGCGGCAGCGCCCCAGGCCCCTGCCGCCGCATCACCAGCGCCTGCGGCCGTGCCGCAGGCGCCCGCCGTCACCGCGCCGCAAGCGCCGGCCCAGCCGCCGGCACCGGCTCCCGTCCAGGCGTTGCAACCGGCACCCCGGGCCCTGGCGGGCCAGGGGCGTGCGGCGGCGCCGAATACCAGCCCCGCCCAGCCTGCCGCCGTTGGTGCCAGTGGCTCCGTCGCGCTGATCCACAGCCGGTGGAGCCCGGCGCGCGCGCGATCGATGCCGGGCTCGTATTGTGAGCGCATGCTTATCGCGGGCGTGCTGTGCGTGTGTGCGGCGATAGCCGTCGCCGCGTTCGGGATCCGGTCTCTGGCTCATGCTCCCGCCGCCGACCCCACCCGCCTGGCGTTGCGGGCCATGGCGCCGACTCAGCTGGCGGCTGCGGTGATGCTGGCCGCCGGGGGAGTGGTGGCGCTGGCGGCGTCCCCGCACACCGCACTGGTGGTGGTGATCGTCTGCATCGCGGGCGCAGTGGGCACCTTGGCCACCGGGTCGCTGCAGAGCGCGCGGTTCGCGCTACGCCGTGAGGCCGCCAACGTCGGCGCCGAGGCTTGCGGAGGCAGCTGCGCCGGCTGCACGCTGTCGTGTCACTAGGCTGACTTCGCCTTTGCCGACGACGGCGACGGCGACTAGTTGCGGCTGAGGTCGATCGGATGCGTCGCCAACAGCGACAGCGGCAGCGGCTGGCGGCGCAACACCTGTCCCCACAGGTCGGAGCGCGGCGGCGTCAGGACATCAGAGGGCAACGCCGACAACACAATCCAGTCGTCGCGCTCGATCTCGCCTTCGAGCTGGCCGATGGTCCAGCCGGAGTAGCCGGCGAAGATCCGCACCCCTTCGACCACCGGCGCGATCAGGTCGGGGTCGGCGTCCAGGTCGACCATCACCATCCGACCGGCCACATGCCGCAGGCCCGGCACCCCGTCGGGCTCGGCGCCGACCCGCAGCACGGCCAGGCACAACGCGGCGTCACGTTTGACCGGTCCGCCGATGAACATCGTCTTGGGCTTGGCCGCGAGCTTGGCCCACTGCGGCAGCACGTTGTAGACCGCGGTCTCGCTGGACCGGTTGAGCACCACGCCCAGCGTGCCGCCCTCGTTGTGCTCCACGATGTAGATCACGCTGCGCCGGAACGTCGGCTCCAGCAGGTCGGTATTGGCCAGCAGTAGGGTGCCCGCCCGCACCCGATGGGCGGCCGGAGCGGCATAGTCCTCAGGATCTTCGTGCTGCGCCACCAGAACATCATCGCACCCGCCGCCAGATCCCCCATGCAAACAACCGCCGTCGGCGAAGATTTGTACTGTATTGAGACGGCGCAGACCCCCTCCAGCCTTGCCTGTGCCGATGGTGGAAGTGGGTTCAGTGATTCGCACCCGGATGCAGGCAAGTGCACCCGTCGAACTGTGGCGGTCGGTGCACGCGCTGCCCGATTTCTGGCGACTGCTGCAACTGCGCATGGCCAGCCAGTTCGGCGACGGACTCTTCCAGGCCGGCCTGGCGGGCGCGTTGCTGTTCAACCCCGACCGAGCCGCCGACCCGATGGCGATCGCGCGCGCGTTCGCGGTGCTGTTCCTGCCCTACTCCCTGCTGGGTCCGTTTGCCGGTGCGCTGATGGACCGGTGGGATCGGCGGCTGGTGCTGGTCGGCGCGAATGTCGCGCGGCTGTGCTTCATCGTCGCGATCGGCACCATCCTGGCGGTCGGTGCCGGAGACATCGTCCTGTTGTGCGTTGCCCTGTTGGCCAACGGTTTAGCGCGGTTTGTGGCAGCCTGCATGTCGGCGTCGCTGCCGCATGTGGTGCCGCGCGACAGTGTGGTCACGATGAACTCGGTGGCGACCGCATCGGGCGCCTTCGCTGCATTTTTGGGTGCCAATTTCATGTTGCTGCCCCGCTGGCTCGGCGGCGGCGGTGATCAGGGCGCCGCGGTCGTCATTTTCACCGCGCTGATTCCGGTGTCGTTGGCGTTGCTGCTGTCGCTGCGGTTTGCCCCGCAAGTACTGGGCCCCGACCACACCAAGCGCGCGATCCACGGCTCGGCCGTCTACGCCGTGGTCACCGGCTGGTTGCACGGCGTGCGGACGGTCGCGCAGCGCCCCACGGTGGCCGCCGCGCTGTCCGGCCTGGCCTCGCACCGCATGGTCGTCGGCATCAACTCGCTGGTGATCCTGCTGTTGGTCCACCACATGAAGGACGCCGACGTCGAGGGCTTGGGCACCGCGCTGCTGTTCTTCGCTGCCACCGGACTGGGAGCCTTCCTGTCCAATGTGCTGACACCGGTCCTGGTCCGGCGATGGGGGCGCTACACCACCGCCAATGGCGCGTTGGTGGCCGCCGCGGTCATCCAGACAGGCGGGGCGACGCTGCTGCTGCCGGTCATGGTGGCCTGCGGATTTCTATTAGGGGCGGCGGGGCAGGTGGTCAAGTTGTGCGCGGACTCGGCGATGCAGATCGACGTCGACGACGCGCTGCGCGGGCACGTGTTCGCGGTGCAGGACGCCTTGTTCTGGGTGTCGTTCATCGCCGCCGTCACGGTGGCCGCGGCGTTCATCCCCGCCGACGGGCGCGCCCCGATGTTCGTGTTGTTCGGCTCGGTGATTTATCTGATCGGTTTGCTGGTGCACAGCGTCGTCGGCCGGCGACGCCGGCGCGCGGCAGTGGTTTGAGGAGGTTCTGATGGCAGGTCCCGGACCGTTCGTCGCCGACTTGCGCGCCGAGAGCGACGAGCTCGACGCCCTGGTGGCACCGCTGGCGGCGCAGCGCTGGGCCGAGCCGACGCCCGCGCCGGGCTGGACCATCGCACACCAGATCGGCCACCTGCTGTGGACCGACCGGGTTTCGCTGCTCTCGATCACCGACGAAAGCGGCTTCGCCGAGGTGCTGGCCGGGGCCGCCGCCGATCCGCTCGGTTTCGTGGACGCGGGCGCCGAGGAGCTCGCGGCTGTGCCGCCGCCGGAGTTGCTCGCCGACTGGCGCGACACCCGCGGCCGATTACACGCCGAGCTGCTGCAGGTTCCCGACGGGCGCAAGCTGCCCTGGTTCGGGCCGCCGATGAGCGCGACCTCGATGGCCACCGCGCGGCTGATGGAGACCTGGGCGCACGGTCTCGACGTCGCGGATGCGCTGGGGGTCACCCGGAAACCCACCGACCGGTTGCGGTCGATCGCCCACATCGGGGTGCGGGCCCGCGACTACGCCTACGCCGTCAACGACCTGACGCCGCCGAGCGAGCCGTTCTACGTCGAGCTGCGGGGGCCGGGCGGCGACACCTGGACCTGGGGGCCAGAGGACGCCGCGCAGCGCGTGACCGGTTCGGCGGAGGACTTCTGCTTCCTGGTCACCCAGCGGCGGCCGCTGAGCGCTTTGGACGTGACCGCGGTGGGGGAGGACGCGCAACGCTGGCTGGGAATCGCGCAGGCGTTCGCGGGTCCACCCGGGGTTGGGCGCTCTTAAGTAACCCGCGAGGGCCACTGGCTGAGATTGCGGCGTTCGACGTCGCAGCCCGGTTACCCAGCGGACCCAGTCAGCGCGGCTCGGCCGGATTCCCTGCGACGACGACGCGGGCGCGCGCCACGTCCTTCTCGGCCTCTCCGCCGGTTGCTCCGCGGGCCAGCATTCCCGCCGGCGTCATCGGCATCGGAGCTCCGCCGGTCGAGGTCGTCGGCCCGCGCACTTCGGCGGCGTTGAGCAGGCCGGCGCGCAGACTGGCCGGCCGACCACCTTCGGTTTCGAAGCTGCTCGTGGGCCTCGTGTAACTGGTCAGCCCGGCACCCGGAAACCCGCCGGCGCCACCGCCCAGCGACGCCCCGCCGCCCCGACGCCACCAGCGACTCCTCCCGCGGCCACTACGGGCTCGGCGGCGGCCACGGCTGCGTTCGGCGCGCCGGTGGACGGGAACATGCCGCCCAGAGACTGCATCAGGCTCTGCGGCATGCTCGACAAACCTTGCATCGCCTGCATCGGCGCCTGCGCCATCTCCTTAAGCGGCCCGGTGACACCGGACACCATCTGCATCGGCTCCTGCATGAGCGAGCTGAGCTGGCCGGTCGCCTCGGCGGGGGAGGAGGCGCTCTGTCCGGCGGTCTGCGCGACCTGCGTCGACGCTTGGACCGCGTCGCGCATGCCGGTTTGAGCAGCGGCCTGCGCGACCGCCTCGGCCGCCGCGGCGGGCGCGGCCGGGGAGGCGCCCATCGGCGCGACCGGCGGCGGCACGGTCAGCAGCGCGATCAGAGCGGTCAGCGCTCCGCTGTAGGTCCAGCCGGCCCGCGAGTTGTGCGGCCAGTGTTCACCGAAGTACTCCAGATCGCGCTCGACGATCCCCGGGGTGTTCTGGCCGAAGAAGTTGGTGGCGTTCAGCACGCTCCACTCGTCGCGGTTGGTCTGGCAGACCACCGACGGGATCACCGTGGAGCGCGCGATCATGAAGGCGTCGACGGCGGCCTGGGTGACGTTGATCTTTTCGGCGGTCCAGCCCACCAGCGTCTGCAGTCCGGCGTTGAGGCCGGTCGCCGCGACCGTCGACGCCAACGAACTCACGCCCTGCCATTGCCCCGCGGTGATCAGCGTGTTGATCTGCGAGAGTCCGGCCGACAGCTCGTTGTTCGCTGTCTCGGTCACCCAGACCACATTGTTGGCAACGACGGACGCGGGCGATCCCGCCTCGAAGATCGCCGCGACGACTTCGGGTGGGCCAGTCCACCTGGGGTCGGCCATTCGCTCGCCTAGAGTCCGACGGCGCCCGCGTTGCAGCCCTCCGCGGCGACGGCAGTGGCCGACGCCAGACCCTGCGCCCCGGAGAACCCGGCCCGCTGCCCGACGTGCTCGGCGGCCGTCGCCAGGTAGGCGGCGCCGGCGGCGTTCAACGCGGTCGCGAACTCGATCGAATCGGCGTCCATCGCCATCGGCAGCACCCCGGTCAGCGCGGCCGCGCCGGCCGCCGTCGTAGCCGCCATCTCCTCGCTGATGCCCGCTTCCGCTGCCGCCGACAAGTCGACAGCCCCCGGAACCATGTCGAACAACCCACCCATGCGTACCTCCCAAATCGGTCGCGCACCAGGCCCGAACTGTGGGCCGGCGCGGAGTTGCGCTGAGTCTAAGGTGACCTGCGCCACCTGTCGATTCACGTCTGGGGGTCGGCGACCAGCACACCTTCCATCACGCCGTCGCTGGTGACCAGCAGGCCGCGCCCGGGCGGCAGCTGCTGGGCACTTGTCCTGCCGAACACCTTCACCGCTGCGGGATCGTTATCCATGAACAGCACGGGTGCCCGCGAGCCCGTCATCTTCTGCAGGAACGGGCTGGTAACCGAGACACCTGCCCAGTTCCCGGGCAGCCGCGACGCTATGACATGCAGGCCGATCTCCCGGCCGCGTTCGATCAGCGCCCACAGCGGCGCAGTGGCGGCGGCCTTGCCGACCACACCGTGCGGCCGCAGCTCCTGTTCGTCGTCGATCAGGACGAAGTGGTGCGGACCGTCCCAGCTGCGGCGGCGCAGCAGCTCCTCCTGGCTGAGCCCGGACGGGGGCAGCCGGTCGCGCAGCGCCTGCGTCAACTCGGCGAGCACGGTGTCGATGTCGTCGGCGGTGTAGGCGTAGGCCCGCACGTGCTCGCCCTGGATCTTGCCGATCAGTGACGTCTTGGGATCGATGATCGTGATCTGCGCCTCTTCGGGCGTGCAACGAGCCACGATCATCTGCCCGAAAGTCGCCAATGTAGTTGTCTTTCCGCATGATTGGCGTCCAACCACCAGCATGTGCGGCAGCACGCGGGTGGGCAACGCGGCGGGCTGCAGGGCGGTCTCCCCGATCGCGAAGGGGATGTTGAGCGGATCGGCGTGGCCCGGGGTGCCCGCGAAGGCCGCAGCCACCTCGGCCAGCGGGATCCGTGCCGGCAGCCGGGCCAGGCTCTCCACCCGGCCGGCGCCGGTCAGTTGCGCGATGAGCGCGCCGATGTCACGCGTTGCCACCCGCCGGCCGTCGGCCCCGATCACCTCCGGCACCCCGACCAGCAGTTCGTGCCCGTCCCTGGTCAAACCGAAGCCGGGTCGGTCCAACGTGTTGCGCGCGGCCTTCTTCCGCTCGAACCCCTCACCCATCTGGGTTTCGTCCGGGTTGCTCAGCCGCAGCTGGATCCGTGCGTTGGAGACGTTGACCAGCTGCTGCTTCTGGCCCACCAGCCACGCGGTCGCGGTGGTCATCACGTGTACCCCGTAGGACAAGCCCTGGCGCGCGATCGCGATGGCCCGCTCGCCCATCGCGGCGTCCTTGTCGTAGAGATCGCTGAAGTTGTCGATGACCAGGAACACATCCCCGAACTTGTCGTCCGGATCGGTACCACCCGCGGGGTCGCTGCCGAACCGCCGCTCCCGGAATTCGGAGATGTCAATCTGGTACCTCTTGAACGATGCCTCGCGGGCCATCACCAACCCCTCGATGGAGGCGATGGTGCGCGAAACCCCTTCTCGATCAGTCGGACTGACGACCGAGGCCACATGCGGCAGATCTTCGACCGGGAACAGCGACGCACCGATGCAGAAGAACGTCACCCGTTCCGGACGGTACATCAGTGCCGCTGACGCCATCAGCGTCATCAACGTCGTGGACTTGCCGCGCTGGGCCGTCGCCACCACCATCACGTTGTCCATCTCGGCGTTGATCGCGTGCACCCGTTGATCGTGCTCCTCGGGAATGTCCACGATGCCTATCGGGAACACCAGACCGGGGTTCTGACCGTAACCGTCATCCCACCGCCGGCCACGCCACCGCGCCACCAGCGCATCCACCGTCTCGCTGACTTCCAATGGAGGCAGCCAGATTTGGTGTGGTGGCCGCGCGGGCAACGAGACCAGCGACTCCCGGATCACGTCGACCAGCTTTTTCTTACGGAACCCGTCGGAGTGGAACAAGAACTCGTCGGGTTCCTCCGGCTGGTCGGCCACCGCCAGGGCGGCGCTGTCGGACTCGCTCAACGGCTGAAACGCCGAGGTGTATGCGCGCGGTTGGGAAAAGCTCATGGCCACCGTCGTATCCACGTTGACCGACCGCTTCGGCACCACGAACGGGGCCGACACATAAAAGCAGCGGAACTGCTCGAGATCGCGCGGCCCTACTTTCAGCAGACCGTAGCCGTTCTCCTGGGACGGCAGGTGCAGAGCCGCATCGCTGCCGATCACATCGCGGGAGTCCTCAGCCGTCTCGGCGCGCAGTGCCACCCGAAAAGCGATGTTGCTCTTCACTTTACTCAACGACGACAGATCCAGCCGCTGCCCGCCGAGGGTGAAGAAAACGTTACAGCCGCGGCCTTCCTGCCCGATGTGGATCACCAGGTCGATCCACTCCGGGTGGTGGATGAACAGTTCGAGGTACTCGTCGATGATCACCAGCAGGATCGGGACGGGTTCCAGGTCACGCCCGGCCAGCCGCATCTCCTCGTACTCGTTGGCGTCGCGTGCACCGGCATTCTTGAAAAGCCGGTAACGACGGGCGATCTCGCCGTTGATCGCCTTGCGCATTCGTTCGGCCAGGTGCCGGTCATCCTTGCCTAGATTCGACAGTGACCCGGCTACGTGCGGAAACCCTTGCAGGTCTTGGGCGGCCGATTCGAACTTCATGTCCACGAAGATGACGATGAACGTGTCCGGTGCGTGCGTCAGCGCGATCCCGCTGCACAGCGACAAGAAGTATTCGGACTTGCCGGACCCGGACGTGCCGATCACCACCGAGTGAAAACCGTAGCCGCCGAAGTCTTTCGCTCGCAGGATCACATGTTGCAGTTCACCGCTCTGCTTGACGCCGACGGGCACCATCGCCCAGTTCGGGTCGCCCCGTCCCCGGCTTTCGGCCCACAGTTTGTCGACGTCGAGTTCGCGTGGGTCGTTGATGCCCAGTGCGCGCAACAATTCCCCACCCTGGCTATCCGTCTCGGACAGCTCGCCCGGGCTCATCGGCGACCATCGGGCCAGCGCCCGCGCATAGCGGTTCGCGGTGGTGTCGGCGAGCATATCGGCCACCGCATAGAAGGTGTCTCGATGTACGAGCCTGCCTTCGCGCAACGAAAACCGTTGCGCCGGATCGGTGAATCCGACACCCACACCGACTCGAGTGGCCAGCCGCAGCACGGTGATGCCGGCCATGCCCTTCTGACCGGTGACCCCCTCCCACTGCTCGGGGGTACCCACGTTGTCGTCCACGATGACCCAGTGCGGACCCAGCGCTGCGCCGGAAGCCGACTCGATCGGTGACGGCATGGACGTCGGGCTGCTTCCCACCGGCGGCATCCAGGGTCCACGGCCCTTGCGGTGCAGCTCGGCGTCGAGCGCCTCTTCGAGTTCGGTGGGGGATGCGAACACCAGGCGGCGCAGACCGCACGCATCGAACATCTCGTCATGTTGGTTGTGCGGCAACCACACCAGCCATTGCCACAGTTCGGGATGACGGGTGACCACCATCAGCTTGACATCGTGCGGGCTGTGGTAGACGGCCAGCGAGCACAATACCGCCCGCACCAGACCATGCAGTTCGGCCGGATCGTCGGCGATGAAGCTGAACCCCGGCTTGGACCGTAGGTTCAGTACCTTGCCGATACCGCGGATCTTGCTCTGTTCCAGGATGAAATCCCTTAGTGCTCCGCCGGTTACCGGCTCGAGCTCCTCACCGACCGGCACGTCGGGCCACTGCAACGAAACCGCGGATTCGCTGGCCTGCTGCACCCCGATACCGAGCCGCACGTCGAGGAAGTCCGAATCGCTGGGGCGCCGTTCCCACATCCGCGGGCCGCCGATCACGGTGTCGAGGTGCTGCGGATCGGCGTGCACGAATAGCTGACTGCGACGTTGTTCGCCCGCCGCGCGTTGCACTTCCTCGCGGTCCTCATCGAGCTGACGCAGGTAGCTGCGGCGCAGCTTTTCCTGTTCGCCCCAACTGATTCGGCGGCCGCGACCGAACCGGCCGCCGAACATCAGCGCACCGAAGCCGACCAGGCCGATCATCGGGAAGAACCCCGACTGCAGCGACCGCACCCCGGACGCGTACATCACCACCAGGGTGCCGACGATCCCGATCAGCAGGGCGGGCAGCGCGATCATCAGCAGGATGTTGCGCGGCTCGCGTTCGGGCAGTGCCAGCGGCGCGGCAACCGCGACCCGTACCGGCGGGACATTCGGTTGGTGGGGTGCGCTTTCCGCGCACGAAGCCTCGTTTCGACATGACTAACCCCCCGGTCTCCCCGGAATCGGGAATTGCGGCGACCGCACCACCGCCCGCTACGGCGTCGCGCGCAACCAGCGCCGCGTCCCGACTGATCGCCGGCCCGGGCGCAAAGGTCCGCAGCAGTGGCCACGGCGCCTGCAGCGCCAGCCGCGGATCCAGACCCAGTGCCTGCAAGGTCCGCGGATCGGATTCGATGCCGAACCGAACACCTTGGGGTGAAAGCCAGTACAGGCTCTCCCGGCTGCCGGCCGTGGCCACCCCGCTCGTCGTGGCGACGAAGTTCGCCGCACCCGGCATCGTCAACGTCTGGTTCGCCTCCGCCGATTCGGGACTGCGGTCGTCGCGGACCAGGCGCACCAGGCGGGAGTCCATGCCGATCGGAACCGGCAATCCCCTGCCGGTGTAGACGGTGATCCGGGCCTGCGGGTCGGTGGACTGCTTCTCCCATCCGACGCAGGTCGTCGGATTCGCCGTCTTGTCAACGAAGTTCAGTTTGCCGGGCGGGTAGTAGTCGACGTTGAGGACGTCGACCACCGGGATGTGGACCAGCTTGTCCGGGGCGACCAGGGTGGGTGTGGCCGAACCGTGCGAATCCCCGGTGCGCAACAGGTCGGCCACGAAGGCACTGATCTTCTGCACCCCGCCCGGCAGCAGCACGTAGAAGCCGTTGACCGCCCCACCGGCGTCACGGGATTCCAGCACGGTGCCCACCTTGTTGCCGTCCAGCCAGCGCGAAGGCGATCCGGACTCTGGAATCTCGGGCAGCACAATGGGTTCGGTCGACGGCAGGGCATCGAAGAGCGCGTTGGACATCTCGACCGGATACGTCACCCCGGCGTCCAGACCAAGGTTGAACGTCACCGACCGGTCGGTCGGGTCGATGCGGGACCGCTGCCCTCCCCAGATCACGTAGGTGGCGCCCTTATGGGTCGCCAGGACGGCCTGCATCGGCCCCATCGCGGCGGCCCTGCCCTGCGGTGCGAGCGGGCCCGCGATGGCGGTCACCACCGGAGACATTGCGCTGCTGCGCCCGCCGGGCACCGTGTCGCAGACCGCCCACGCCGACACCGTGCCGGCGGTCACCGGCAGGCTGTCCGGCACGCCTGGGATGCCGACCATGGGACCGGTCGGGTACTTGGCGATCTCCGCGGCGGTCACCCAGGTGGGCGACGCGGCGTTGCCGACGGCCAGACGAGCCGAAGTCAGGTTCAGGGCGGGGTAGAGGCGGCCGTTGATACGGGCGTAAACCGCTCCGGTGTCACGGTTTCCGACCACCGCGGACTGCGCGACCAAGCCGGCCGGTTTCATGATGTGCAGCAGCGCCATCCAGCCCACCCCGAGCAGCACGAGCACCATCGACAACGCAACTGCGGCTTGCTGTTTGCGGTCGTCGTGCTTCATGCGCACCGAGAACCGGGTGATCGCGGCACGTAATCGTCTGTTGTAGAACAGATGCCCCGAATTCTGGTCCCGGTTGGACAGGTTGAGTGGCACTGGTCTTTCTCCTTCGGGGCTTCACTGCAGCCGGCCGCCGTACCGTGCCTGGTTGTCGGCTTCGGCCTCTTCGCGCAACGCTGCGATCGCGAGGTTGAGTCGGTCGGCCAGCTCGCTGTGGGCGTAGCCGTCCATCACGTCCGGATGCAACGTCAACTCGAGCAATCGACCGTCGGCATTCGCGACAGCGAAGACGTCCCCCAAGTCCACGCTGTACGTGACGGTCTCGGCCTGCGCGACAAGTGCCTCCCACCTGTCGGCCGCTTCGCTCAGTTCACGAAGAACCGATTCGACGAGGGCCTGGTCGTCTGCGGCACTGCGGTTGCTGAGCTCGCCGCGACGACCCGACCCCGACACCAGGCCAGTATGTCGATGGCCCCGACCAGCGTCAATTCAACGATTGGGCCTATTCACCGGTCTTCGGCCCGGTCAATTTCCGGAACCAGGCGAAGTGATAGTTCGCCGAAATGGCGTCCCCGGCGACGCTTCGTTCGGTGGCGGCCAACAACATGCAGTTGAGCAGCTGGGCCGGATCGGGCTCGGGATACTGGCCCAGCAGCTGGTAGCGGACGGTGTCCAGGTGCACGCGCAGCAAATCGACTTCTTGATCGACCAGATCGGCACCGGCGGCGGCTGCCTTGGCCAGCGTATTCACCAGCCGTGGCAGGCCGTCCCGCCAGTGCGTGGCGGCGCCGAGCTCCCAGCCCAGGTCATCGACCGGCGGCAACTGGAATGGCTGCAGCGACGGCGGGGTGGCGGGCACGTCGGAGGACAATGTGGACGCATCGCCCGGTGCGTAGGCCAGCGCCCGCGTCGTGGCGCCCAGCAATTCCACAGCGCGTCCGCGGCGACGGTCCGGGTCGAGCAGTCGTACTCCTTCGGGGACGGCGATCCCCGGCGGGATCCAGCCGTGCGCGAGGTCGGTGACCAGGACTGTCGTCCCGTCCGCACGCTCGCCGACCGCCCAGCCCAGCCGGGGCTCCTGACGGGCTACGAAGGCCAGCACACCCCGCAGCGTGTGCTCGGTCGGCTGCTTCGCGTCAGCGGACGCGGGGGCCCGGGGCGGCGCCTCAGGGTGCGCCGGCGCCGCGGCTGCGGGCCGGTCCTGCATGGGTGGCGGAACCCGGCTGCTGTCGGTGTCGACGGCCGGCTCGTCGCGGACCGCCGGGATGACCCCGGTCTTGTCGATATCGGTGTCGCCGGCCGCTAGGGAAAACGAGCCGTCGGTGGTCGCGCGCCCCGTCGCGTCGCGTAGCTGACGCAAGGTCGACTCGACTCGTCGCTGCGCCAGGGCACGGGCTTCGTCGATCACTCGGGCTTCCGCCTCGCGGCGCTCCACGAAGGTCATTCCCACCCGCCCGATGGATCTGAGGTCGGCGTTTGCGTTGTCAGCTATCCGTTGTAGGTCCGCCTTGAGATACGTTGCGAGCGGCGCGGTTTCGCGCGTAGCGTGCGACAACTCCGGCGGCCACAACTCGCCGATGACCCAGGGGGTGCAGTCCGGCGGGCCGCTGAACGTGGGCACCGTGAGCGATTCCGCGGTTGCCCGGCGCAGGCGCTGGCGCGCCGTCACCCGACCGAAGATCCCCACCGGCTAAGCGTAGCGGTAGCTGCAGAGTCTTCGTTGCCGCGGATGCACACGGTGAATTGTGCCGGCGGGGTGGTCGAAGTACCGTATCTTCATGGCCGATTCTGGGTTGCAGCAGCAACTCGACGAGGTGCGCGCGCTGCTCGGCCGGGCACGAGAGTTGTTCGGCGACAACCCGATTGAGCCCCCGCTCGATATCGCGCCGGATCCCGAGAGCGCACGAACCTGGTTGCTCTAGCTCGTCGTCGATCGGCGGTGCAGCTGGTGCGCCAGCAGCTTCTCGATTGCGGCGTCGAGTTCGGCGGCGGAGGGAACTTCCGCCGACGGCGTGTGCCCGGCCGCGATGATCTCGTCGCGCACTTCCAGCAACGCCTTCAGGCATGACACGTCGGCGGTCAGCAGGATTCCTTCGGCCAGCGTCTCGGCGTCGGTCTCCATGGCCGCCTCGCTCAACGCGACGCTGTGCAGGTATCCGCCGCGGCAGGACCGAACCAGGATGTGCCCGCTGGGGTGCACTGTGTCGAAAGCGGGATTGGCGTCGGTCATGCAGGACCCGTCATCGGTCACCGTCGACGATGCCGCCGAGCATGCCCGCCGCGTCTTGTTCGTGCCGCTCCCACGTCGCGGCCGAGATCTCGAGGTGCTGGGCGATGTCGGCGTGGTCGTCGGCCTGCTGTTCGTAGCAGCGGCGTCGCTGCTCGAGCAGTTCGCGTCCCGCCTCCCGGAGCTCGGAGAAGATCGGGCCGAGCGAGTCCAGGCTCTGTTGGATGGCGGCGTGTGAGGACGGGATGGTCCGCAGATGATCGGAGGTCTGTTGGTGACGGGCCGCGGCTTCCCGCAAGTGCGCGGGCACCACATGAATCCGTTCGGCCATCGGCTCCTCCTCTGCTGGTCGCCGGCCCGGCGGGCGGCGGGCTTTCCTCTTCGTTGGTGGCTAGCCGGTCAGCATCGCCGACGGCCGGGTGGGCGTCGGGACATCGCCGGCGGGCGGCGGGGCACCTGCTGCGTGCGCCTCCGGCGCCGGCGGATGCTCCCAGCCTAGGAAGCTGGGTCCGGTCACGGTGGAAACCTGCTGAATCTGGCCGTCCAGCAGCGCCTTGCTGCGGCCCAGGGCAAGGGCGTGCCGGTCGGTGAAGATGCCGATGTCACCCGGTGTGAGCTGGGCCGGGTCGACGGGGTGGGCGACCGCAGTACCCGGCTGCGGGATGCTGATTCCCTGCTGCTGAAAGGCGTCGGGGATCGGCGTTCCCCCCGCGGCGGCCTTGATGGCCGCGGCGAGCTGCGGGCTGGCGGCGGTCACCGTCTCACCGTTGGGCAGCGTCACCGTCGTCGGGCCAGCCGGCGGCGTTTCGGGCTGTTCGGCCTCAGGCTGGTGCTGGGGATCGTCTTGGTGATCCGCCTCGTGGTCGGCATCGTGGTCGGTGTCGTCTTTCTTCGAGCCCGCGTCGGTCGGTTTGCGCTCATGCCGGTCGGATTCCTCGTCGAAAAGCCCGTCGCCGAGCGCACCGCCATCGCGTCCGGTCCCTGCTCCCGACAGTCCGGGCAGGGACAAGCCGCTGGGCGAGCCCGAGCTGGGCAGGCCCGCTCCGGCGCCGGGCGCCGCCGCACTGGACGGAGGGGAGCCGGCGCCGGAACTTGCCGCCGGCATCGCGGCAGGTTCCTGCATCGGCGCTCCCGCCAGGCCCGGGTCGTCCAGCAGCAGCGAGTCCAGCAGCGGGTCTGATCCGGAGCCGGAGGGGGCCGGCGCCGGCTGTTGGCCTCCGCCGCTGGCGCCACCGCTACCCGCGGGCGCGGGCGCCGCGGCCACCCGGTCGCGCGGGGGTTCGTCCTTCGATGCGTTGTATAGCGACGTCCAAGCTGCCATCAGGGCTGATTTCGAGGTGTCGTCGAGGCCCGCGGTCGCGACCACGGCGCGGATGTCCCTGAGTTTGCCGATCAGGAACCGCTGGAAATCGCGCGCGCCGGCCGGGGTGTCCAGGTCCGAGCGGGTGGCTACGGCGGTCTCGATCTCCCGCTGCAGCGATGCCAGCGTGTCGTTGCCTTCGGCGTTCGTCAGGTGCGCGTTGAGAATGGCCGTGACGACTTGCAGGTCCAGTTGGGACGTCATCGAATTCTGGTGCGCCAGCGCGGCTTCCGCCTCGGCGATGGCTTTGGCGGCGTCGCCGTCCGCGTGGTCCGGCGGGGCCGGGGACCGTGGCGGTGCGGGCACCCGGTCCGGTAGCGGCGCGCCTGCCGGGTCGAACACGTCCGGATGCTGCCGGCGGATCCGGTCCAGAAGTGCGTCGCGTACCTGCCCGGGCGTCGCGGGGCTGAGGAAGTCGATCACCTCCTGCGCGGTGAGCCCGGCCTGCCACGCCTTGGGGTCGCCGGTGCGGGCCGCGATGAGCTGCATCGCAGCGAAGACGTCCTGGTCGGTCGCCATGCCGCCGAACAGTACCTAGGCGCACCCAGCCGGGCAATTCACCCGGTTCGAACCGAGTACTGATCCTGCAAGCTTTGCAGCACAACGCTATTCGCGCGGCTGACCGCACGTGCCCCGGCCACCACTGCGGCGATCTCACGTTGCTTTGCGACCAGGAACCGCTGGAATTCGCGCGCACCCATCGGTGTGTCGAGCGCCGATTCGTCCTGCTGTGAAACCGCGTGCTCGATTTCGGCGGCGATTGTCTCGAGCCGACGGACGCTGTCGCGCATCGTCTCGTGGGCGCCGGCCAGGACCTCAGCCAACTTCCGGTCGGCGTCGGCGATCACGCTGTGCTTTCGGGCCAGCACCGCCTGGCGCTGCTGGATGGCCGCTACCGAAGACCCGGCTTGGTCCGACATGGCTTCAACCTTCTCATCCTGCCCAGCCGACTGGGCGCCGGCGGCGTCTCACAGTGGCCGCCGAATCTGCACGTTGCCGCCCAGCGGGCTGATCCGCACCGAGGCACCTGAATAAGGCGCCTCGACCACCAGGTTGTTGCCGATCGCCAACTGCACGTGACCGGCATGCGGAAACACCAGGTCGCCGGGACGCACCTGCGACCGCGGCACCGGGACGCCATCGTTGATCTGCTGGTATGTAGTGCGGTCGAGGTGCACGCCGGCCTGCGCGTAAGCCCACTGGACCAGCCCGGAGCAGTCGAACTGATCCGGCCCGGTGGCACCCCAGACATACGGGCGGCCCAGCCGGGACAGGGCGGCACGCACCGCGAGCCCGGCGCGCCCACTCGGCAAGGGCAGTCGACGACCGCCGCCGTGGTGCGTCATCCGATAGCGCAGCGCGCGCAGGGCGGCGGCGTGTCGCCGCGACCGGCTCCGCGCGGCGGCGACGTGCGCGCGTTGCGCGCGCAACCGCGCCACCCGGCGACGCATCGCTTCACGTTGGGCCAGCGGCGTCAGAGGTGTCGTCGCGGCATCGGCCCGAGCTTCACCGAGCACGGCGCCGGTGAGTTCGCGCGCGGCGGCCCGATCTCGATGGGCACCGGCGAGCACCGCGGTCGCCGCCGCATCCGTTTGCGCCGACGACGTCAGGGCGGCCTGGGCGCGAGTCGCCGCACGTTCATAATGATGTTGTGCCACAGCGGGATTCGACGCGTCGTGGAACTGCGCGGTATTCGCATCCAGGCCGGCTGCCGGGCCGGAGCCGCCGAACAGTTCGTGGGCGCGGGTCAGTGCCTGCAGTTCGAGGTAACTCACCGGTCGTCCTCTGCGTCACCCACGGGCTCGCCTTCCATCGCCTCGGTGAAGGCGCGCACCCGCGGCATCGCTCCCGGCGGGATGACACCCCGGTTGCGGATGTCCCACACCTCGTCACCACCGACACCGAGCAGGGCCGCGATAACAGCGTCCGGCAGCGAAGACCGCGCACAGGCCCGGTCGAAGCGCGCACTCAGACTCCCCGGCATGCGCTCCAGCAGCGCGCTGCGCGTCGCTTCAAGCGCTTGCAGGTGCTCCATCAGGCGACCGGCCGAGTCGGCGCCGGCGTTCACCGCGACCCGCCACGAGCTGGCGGCCAGCATCTCCGCCTTCACACATTGAGCGATCACAGACAGAATATACGTCTCATATTCGTTTGATGTCTTCGCCGGCAGACGATCGATGACGGACCTGAGCGTCTCCAGCTGCGCTTCGGCGTATCCCTCCAGCACATCGGTGTCGTCGTGGCGGTCCACGACGACCGGTCCGGCCCGCCGCGCGACACCGGTTTCGGGCGGCTGCGCTGCGAGCAGGCGCGCCAGCTCCGCGTCGGGATCGGCGGCGACCAACAGGCGCGAGTAGGTGCCCGGAGGCAGGCCCAAGCCGTTTTCGACTTTTTGAACTGTGCTTTTGTGGGGCTTGCGGGCGCCCCGCTCGAGGTAGCTGAGCCCCATGATGCTCACCCCGGTGGCTGCCGCGAGGTCCGCGAGCGACCAGTCCCGCGACTCGCGCAACGCGCGCATGGCCGCGCCGGCCGACTCACGGCTCACGGCTGGCTCCGGCCATACGGCGGATATTACACAGCCCGCCCGACCACTCTTGTT
The DNA here is from genome assembly GCA_021654635.1 of Mycobacterium kiyosense. Taxonomy (NCBI): domain Bacteria; kingdom Bacillati; phylum Actinomycetota; class Actinomycetes; order Mycobacteriales; family Mycobacteriaceae; genus Mycobacterium; species Mycobacterium kiyosense. The sequence goes on along the minus strand of AP025179.1, from coordinate 36,975 downwards.
ATATACGTTTTTATCTCGTTTCTCTTGTCGGAAGCAGCCTGGTGTGTATACGATTCCGCATACGTTTCGTTGGAAAGGAGCTCCACACATGGCAAACCCCTGCGCATCCAACCCAGAACTCTGGTTCGGCTATCCCGACGACGACGGCGGCGACGGCGCGGCTAAGGCGCGCGCCTACGAGCGGTCGGCCACCGAGGCGCGGATTCAATGCCTGCGTCGGTGCCCACTGGCTCAGCAGCGACTGTGCGCGCAGCGGGCAATCACACATCGCGAGGAGTACGGGGTCTGGGCCGGCGTGAAGCTACCCGGCGGCCAGTACCGCAAACGCGAACAGCTCGCGCAGGCCCACGAGGAATTGCGGCGCATCGCCGCCGGCGAGATCAATGCCCGGCAACTGCCCGAGAACGCCGCGCTGCTGGCCCGCCACGAAAGCAACACCGTGGCCGTCAATGCGGTGGTGCTGCACCTGCCCGCCGCCCGGCTGGGTCCCCGCACCGCCGCCTGAGCGCCGACCGCGGATTGCGCGACCGCACGCCGGGTATACGGGGGTCGTTGGTGGCCCCCGCTCGGGCCGAGGCAGCGAACGCAAAGGCATACCCATGACCTTCGACCTGACTCCTACAGCAGCCCAGCACGACTTGGCCCGGCGCACCCACGAGTTCGCCGAAGAAGTGATCCGGCCCGTCGCGCTCGAGTACGACCAGCGCCAGGAGTTCCCCTGGCCGGTGCTAGAGGAGGCCGCACAGCGCGGCTTCTACAGTCCGTTGTTCTACCGGGATCTGATCGGGGACCCGACCGGCATCTCGCTGCCGATGTTCATGGAGGAGCTGTTCTGGGGTTGCGCGGGAATCGGCCTGGCGATCGTCATGCCGGCGTTGGCGCTGTCGGCGATCGGTCAGGCCGCCTCCCCCGAGCAGATGCTGGAGTGGGCACCTGAATGTTTCGGAACGCCAGGCGATATCAAGCTCGCCGCGCTGGCGATTTCTGAACCCGAAGGCGGCAGCGACGTTCGCAACCTGCGCACCACGGCACGCCGCGACGGCGACGACTGGATCATCGACGGCCACAAAATGTGGATCGGTAACGGGGGCATCGCCAACGTCCACGTCGTCAACGCGGTCGTCGACCAGGAACTCGGCCACCGCGGTCAGGCGCTGTTCGTGGTGCCCGGCGGCACCCCGGGGCTGGAGTTGGTGCGCAAGCTCGACAAGCTGGGCTGCCGCGCGTCGCACACCGCCGAACTGAAGTTCAACGGGGTGCGCGTTCCCGGCGCCAACCTGCTCGGCGGCCAGGACAAGCTGGAGCACAAGCTGGCCAAGGCGCGGGAAGTGGTCGCGGGCGGCAAGAAGTCCGGTTCGGCCACACTCGGCACGTTTGAACAGACCCGGCCGATGGTCGCCGCGCAGGCGATCGGAATCGCCCGCGCCGCACTGGAATACGCGACCGCCTACGCCACCGAACGGGAAGCGTTCGGCGGTCCCATCATCGACAACCAGGGCATCGCATTTCCCTTGGCGGAGTTGGCAACTCAGATCGACGCCGCTCGGCTGCTGACATGGCGGGCATCCTGGATGGCGGCCAACGGGGTCCCCTTCGAACGGGGTGAGGGGTCGATGTCGAAGATGGCCGCCAGCGAGGTCGCGGTCCGCGCCACCGAACGCGCCATCCAGACGATGGGCGGCTGGGGCTACATCACCGATCATCCGGTGGAGAAATGGTATCGGGATGCCAAGCTGTACACCATCTTTGAAGGTACCAGCGAGATCCAGCGGATGGTGATAGCCAACGCGCTGGGGTCGAACGTCGACACTCCGCCGCTGCACGTCTCGCTCGAACCGAGCGGGGGGCCGCTGAATCGGGTGTTCGGCCGCGGAACGCCGCTGCGATCGCGCGCCGCCGATGCCGCGCTATCGCTGAAGGATCGGGTGCCCGAGCCGTTCATGCGGGTCGCGATGAAGGCGCTGCGCCCACCGGGGCGCTGACACCGCCCGCGAGTAAGGTCGCGAAGGTGAGCAACCTGGAGGCTGCGCCGCCCGAAGTCGCTTGCGGCGCTTCGCCGACGACCTCCACCACCGAGGTGCTGCACCCGCGGGAAGTCCCGCTGGGTGGTCCGCGGGCCATCCGGGTACAGCGCACCCTGCCACAGCGGCAGCGGTCCCTGATCGGGGCGTGGTGCTTCATCGACCACTACGGCCCCGCCACCACGCAGATGGACGTCCCGCCGCACCCGCACACCGGACTGCAAACGGTGAGTTGGCTGTTCGACGGCGAAGTCGAGCATCGCGACAGCGCCGGCGTCCACGCGATGGTGCACCCCGGCGAGCTGAACCTGATGACCGCGGGTGCGGGCATCTGCCATTCCGAGGTGTCCACCCCGGGCCGGGTGCTGCACGGCGCCCAGCTGTGGGTGGCACTGCCCGATTCGGCGCGCGACACCGGACGCGACTTCGCGCACCACCGGCCCGAAACGGTTTCGCGGCCACACGCGCAGCTCCGGGTGTTCCTCGGTGAGCTGGCCGGAAGCCGTTCGCCGGTAACGACTTTCACGCCGCTGCTGGGCGCACAGCTTGACCTCGAGCCACGGGCCGCGATAGAACTCGACGTCGACCCGGCCTTCGAGCACGGGGTGCTGTGCGACGCGGGTCCGGTAGAACTGTGCGGGGTCGCGCTGGCGGTCGCCGAGCTGGGATACCAGGGGCCGGGCCATCGCACGCTACACGTGCGCAACGCGGGGGACGGGCCGGCGCGAGTGCTGCTGCTGGGCGGCGTCCCGTTCGGCGAACAGCTGGTGATGTGGTGGAACTTCGTCGGTCGCAACCACGACGACATCGTCACCTATCGTCAGTTGTGGCAGGACGGCAACGACGGGCCCGGCTGGGACCGCTTCGGTGCCGTCACGGGTTACCGGGGTGCGGTCACCCGCCTGCCGGGACCGCCCCTGCCCACCACGCGGCTGCTGCCCCGACCGGCTGCCCAATCAGAGGAGCGAAGATGACAACCGACAAGACGGGCGCGGTCACCACCGTCACCGCACAGAACGACAGGTACAGCATCGCCGTCGCCGGCCAGACCGTGGGCTTCGCGGAGTTCGCCGACCGCGGCGAGCAACGCATCTTCCACCACACCGAGATCGACCCGGATTTCGGCGGACGCGGGCTGGCGACCATCCTGGTGGAGGAAGCGCTGCAGGCCACCCGCGCCGACGGCAAGCGCATCGTGCCGGTGTGTTCCATGGTGGTCACCGTGCTCAAGAAGCATCCCGAGTACAACGACATCACCGACCCCGCCACGGCCGAAGTCACCGGCTGGGCGAAAACCCACGGCAGCCACTGACCGCCGGGTCTACCCGCGCTCATCGCAGCTGGTCGGCAGCATCGGCATGGCGGGCCCGCTGCCGTATTCGTCGCCGTCCAACGTGATCAGGCCGGCGGCGTCGGCGGCGTCGGTGGCGACGGTGCCGCCGAATCCCATCGCGCCCGCGCCGCGAGTCGACGCGGCGATCACCGGTTCCTCCGGCGGGGTATCGGCGCCGGGGTCGTAGTCCAGGTACTCGTCGGCGTACTGGTGCTCGGGCATGGTGGCGGCGCGCCGACGTCGGGAGCGTCGCTTCTCCCGCGCTGACACCCCCGCTGCGGCCGCCGGGATTCCCTCTGCCGGGGCCTTCACGCCGGTGCGGTCCCGGAAGGTGGGGGAGAACCCCTCGTCGGGTCCGATGCCGGCGACGGCGTAGGGGATAGCGGGCACGGTGGCGGCCGGAGCGGCCGACGCGGGCGCGGCGCCGGCACTGCCGGCGGCGGTGGTGACCGGGGCGCCGGCCGGGCCGGCGACAGTGGGCGCGAGGGTGGCCAGCGGATAGTTCGAGGAGTGCGAGGTGGCCGCCGGTGCCGCTGAGACCGCCGGCTCATCGCCGACGGGTACGTCGGCCGGCAGCTGCTGCAGGTACTGGTACCCGACGCCGATCACCACGCCCAAGGTGATCGCCAGCAGCGGATCCAGCAGCAGCTGGGGGGTAGGTCAGCGATGCCCCGACCCAGGAGAAGGCCTGGTAGGCGACGGCGAACAGGAACGGCCCCCAGGTCACCAGAGCCTGCGACGGGTTCGTCAGGAAGTCGGTGATCAGCTGGATGGTGTTGCCGACCGGGTTCTGCAGGAAGTTCGTGATCGGCGCGAACAGCTGCTGCACATAATTCAGGTAACCCTGCAGCAGCTGGGTGATGAGGTCGGCCAGGTTGAGCTGGCTGCCCGAGTCGGCGGCCGGCGCGGCCGCGGCCAGCTGGCTGGGCTCCGCGGCGAGGCTTGCCATGTCGGCCTTGACCACGGTGGGGGCCGGTGCGGTGGTCGGCACCGCTGCCGCCGCCGTCGTCGTCACGGCTTGATAGGTACCCATGGTGGTGGCCGCCTGGATCCACATCCGGACGTAGTCGGCCTCGTTCAGGGCGATCGGAATGGTGTTGATGCCGAAGAAATTCGTGCCGACCAGCACCCCGTGCACGATGTGGTTGGCGGCCAACTCCGGCAGCGTCGGCATCATCGCCAGCGCCGTCGTGTAGGCCGCCGCGGCGGTCTCCTGCTGGGCGGCCGCGGCCAGGCTCTTAGCCTGCGCGCCGGTCAACCAGCCCAGGTAGGGGGCGTGCGCGGCGACGTACTCGGCGGCGGACGGCCCCTGCCAGGACCCGGACTGAACCGCACCCAGTACGCCGATCAACTCGGCCGCCGCCGACTCGTATTCGGCGGCGAGCGCCTGCCACGCGCCCGCCGCGGCCAGCAGCGCACCCGGACCCGGGCCGGCGGACAGCAACGCGGAGTGCACCTCGGGCGGCGAGGCCATCCAGATCGGAGCCGTCATCCCGTCAGTCCCCCCTTGAGACACCTAGCGTCATCGGAACCCATTCCTCCCCGTACGTCACCGCCGCAGCGATCGACGCAATAGGCGGATACCCGGATCGGCGAGCAGGGGTGGCTGCCGAATTAGGTTCGCCTAACCTGCACAGTAGCGGGCGTTCGGCGATAGCAGCAATGCGGCGTCCTCGGCGCCGCGCTACCTGCCGTTGCGCTCGCGGTGCTTACACCCCGGCCAGCAGCAGGGCCGGCGCTTGCCCTCCTCGAGCTCCTCCTGGGTGCGGCGGATGCGGCGCTCCCGGGTCTTGGCTTGCTTGGCGTCCTCGACCCAGCAGATGAACTCGTTGCGCGCCAGCGGGGTGATGTCGTTCCAGAGCTCCAGCGCGGCGCTGTTGCCGATCAGCGCCTGCCGCAGGTCGGAGGGGAGTTCGTGGACGACGCCGCCGGCTACTTTCTGGCTGGTCACGTCGCCAGATTACCGACGGCCGCGCTCACTCGTCCTCGTCGTCGATGGACCGCGGCCGGGACTCGTCCCGATCCCCGAACGAAGCGGAATGGCGCGGCGCCTGATGCCCGTAAACACCCTCCGGGTAAGCGGTCTCGGCGTGCTGGGTCAGATCGATGCCGTTCTTCTCGTCGGCGGCACTGAGCCGGAACCCCACGAACCGGTCGATCAGCTTGGCCAGCACGAAACTCACCCCGAAGGCATAGAGGGCGACCACCACCATCGCCAGGGACTGCTTGCTGAGCTGGCCCAGGCCGCCGCCGTACAGGAGGCCACGCGGGCCGCCGGTCATCACCGCGGTGGCCAACAGCCCGATCAGGGAAACCCCGACCACGCCGCCGACGAAGTGCACGCCCACCACGTCCAGCGAGTCGTCGTAGTTGAGCTTGAACTTCACCAGGATCGCGTACGAGCACACGACTCCGGCCACCAGCCCGACGACGGCGGCACCCAGGGTATTCACCGTGCCGCACGACGGCGTGATCGCCACCAGGCCGGCGACCACGCCCGACGCGGCACCGAAAGTGGTCGGCTTACCGTCCCGGAACTGTTCCACCGCCAGCCAGCCCAACATGCCCAGACAGCCGGCGACCAACGTGTTGAGGAAGATCGCCGCGGCCAGCCCGTCGGCGGCCAGCGCCGAACCGGCGTTGAACCCGAACCAGCCGAACCACAGCAGGCCCACCCCGAGCAGCACGAGAGGCAGATTGTGCGGCCGCATCGCCTCCACCTTGAACCCGATACGCGGGCCCAGCACCAGCGCCAGCGCCAGCGCCGAGGAACCCGAGACGATCTCGACCACCAGGCCACCGGCGTAGTCCAGCACGCCCATCTTGGCCAGCCAGCCCGTCGGTGCCCAAACCCAGTGCGCGACAACGGAATACACCACGATCGTCCACACCGGCACGAACAACAGCCAGGCCGCGAACTTGGCGCGGTCGGCGATGGCGCCGCTGACCAGGGCGGCGGTGATGATCGCGAAGGTCAACTGGAACGTGGCGTAGAGCAGTTCGGGCACCTGCCCGTGCAGGGTCGACGGGCCGATCCCGGCCATCCCCGCATGCGACAGGCCGCCCAGAAACCCGCCGAGACCGCCGCCGGAGAACGCCAGGCTGTAGCCCACCAGCAGCCACGCCACCGTGACCAGCGGAATGGAGATGAAGCTCATCATGATCATGTTGAGCACGCCGGTGGTGCGCATCATGCCGCCGTAGAAGATCGCCAGCCCGGGCGTCATCAGCAGCACGAGTGCGGTGCTGGCCAGCAGCCAAGCGGTGGCGGCGGGATCGATATTCAACGCGGTGGCTCCCTCGGTAGTCGTCGGTAGGAATGTATGGCAGTCCCGACGCCTACCTCCATGGAGTACGAAGAAGTCGCTTCCGGGCCAGGATCTCCACATTTCGAGTTCCGCGGGCGCGGTGAGCGCCGGGCCGGGCGTCTTCACCCTTGTACTCGGCCCTCAACTCCTCCGCACAGCGGTTGACGGCGCAGAGACGCGCCAGGAGCACGCCGTCCCCGGACACGCCCCCGCGTTGCCGTCCTTGAGGCGATCATTCAACGGGGAACTGCGAACGCCGGTCCCCACTCGCGACGACATCCCGCCACGCTGGATCGCACCCACCAAACACAAAGGTCACGAACCATTTCTGGTTCGTGACCTTAGCGCCTGGAGTTCGTAGAACTCCTCAATGTGGGCGAAGGGGGACTTGAACCCCCACGTCCCGAAGGACACTGGCACCTGAAGCCAGCGCGTCTGCCATTCCGCCACTCGCCCGAAACAACCGCAGGACCATATCACTGTAGTCGCCGCCAACCCCAACCGCGCACCCGGGCCGCGCCGTCCAGGCGCATCACACCAGCCACGCCGAGGTCTCTGATCAGTATCGATGCGATTCTCAGCATTCTCACGGTGCCGGCGAATCGGTGTGTCCCGATACGATTACTCAGCAATCCGACCAACGGCCGAGTCGATTACCCTCCGCCGAGAATTTCCCAGCACAGTAGTGAGGCGAGCGCGCACAGATGGGTAGCCGACGTGGGCTGGTTCAGCGCATCGAGCGCAAACTCGAGGCGACGGTCGGTGACGCGTTTGCCCGGGTCTTCGGCGGATCGATCCTGCCGGAGGAAGTCGAAGCGATGCTGCGGCGTGAAGCCGACGACGGCGTGCAGTCCTTGCAGGGCAATCGCCTTTTGGCACCCAACGAATACATCATTACCCTCAGTGTGCACGACTCGGAGAAGTTGGGCGCCGATCCGGACCTGACGTCGAGCGCTTTTGCTCGGTACTTGGCGGACTATATCCAGGAACAGGGGTGGCAAACGTATGGTGAAGTGGTCGTACGGTTCGAGGAATCCTCGAACCTGCATACCGGCCAGTTCCGCGCCCGCGGTGCTGTCAACCCCGACGTCGAGCCCCGCCCGACGGCTTCCGATGCCGCCCGGCCACAATCGAATCATGCGTTTGGCGCAGAACCAGGAGTACGACCGATGACTGACAATCCGAATTACCGCGGTCAGGGGCGGCCCGACGAGTACTACGACGACCGCTACGGACGCCAGGAGGACCCGCGCGGCGGTTACCCGCCGGAGCAGGGCGGCTACCCGCCCCAGCAGGGTTACCCGCCGCCGCAGGGCGGCTACGGCCAGGGCGGCTACGACCAACCGCAAGGTGGCTACGGCCAGGCCGGCTACGGCGAACAGGGCGGGTACGGGCAAGGCGGCTACGGCCAGGGCGGCTACCCGGAGCAGGGCGGTTACGGCCAACACCAGGGCGGTTACGACCAGCCGCAGGGTGGTTATGGCCAAGGCGGCTACGGCGAACAGGGCGGGTACGGCCAGGGTGGTTACGGCGAGGCCCCGGGTGGCTACGCGCCGACTCACGACGCTCCGCCCGCAGCACCTCCGGGTCCGCCCGGCGGCGGGTACGGCGCTCCGGGCGGATACGGCCAGGAGCAGGGCTACCAGCAGGGCGGTTACGGTCAGGGCCAGCCGCCGGCTGCACCCGGCGGCTACGGCGACTACGGGCGTGAGCCCGCACGCCAGGACGCGGGCGGCTACGGTGCCCCACCGGCCCCGGCGGAACCGCAGCGGCCGTCATACCCCGAGCAGGGCGGCTACGGCCAGGACCAGGGCGGGTACGGCCAGGGCGGCTACAGCCGCCAGGAGTACGGCGCCAACGAATACACCCAATACGCCGAAGCCCCGCAGGGCGGTGGCTACGCGCCGGCGCCGGGTGGCTACGGCGAGCCCGCCGCGCGCTCGGACTACGACTACGGACAGCCGCCGGCACCCGACTACGGTCAGCCCGCCCCGGACTACGGGCAGGGTGGTGGCTACGGCGGCTATGGTCAGGGCGGCTACGGGCAGGCCGGAGCGCAGGTCACCCTGCAGCTCGACGACGGCAGCGGGCGTACCTACCAGTTGCGCGACGGCTCCAACATTGTCGGGCGTGGCCAGGACGCCCAGTTCCGGCTGCCCGACACGGGCGTGTCGCGCCGGCATCTGGAGATTCGCTGGGACGGTCAGGTGGCGCTGCTCTCGGACTTGAACTCGACGAACGGCACCACGGTCAACAATGCGCCGGTCCAGGAATGGCAGCTGGCCGACGGCGACGTGATCCGGCTGGGTCACTCCGAGATCATCGTTCGCATCCACTGACCCCACCCGGGCCGTCGTCCCAGTATTGTGACTTTGCCGAGGTGCTCGGTAGCGCGGGCACGGGGTAGGTAACGCCGGGACGGAAAGGACCGCCAGATGCAGGGTTTGGTTCTGCAACTGACGCGTGCCGGGTTCCTGATGCTGTTGTGGTTGTTCATCTGGTCAGTGCTGCGGATCCTGCGCACCGACATCTACGCGCCGACGGGTGCGGTCATGGTGCGGCGCGGGTTGGCGTTGCGTGGCAATCTGCTGCCGTCGCGGCAACGCCGTGACTCGGTGCGCTACCTGGTGGTGACCGAGGGGGCGCTGGCGGGCGCCCGGATCACGCTCAGCGGCCAACCGGTACTGATCGGCCGGGCGGACGACTCGACCCTGGTGTTGACTGACGATTACGCATCGACTCGGCATGCCAGGCTGTCTCAACGTGGTTCGGAATGGTATGTGGAAGACCTAGGTTCGACGAACGGCACTTACCTTGACAGGGCGAAGGTGACGACTGCGGTACGAGTTCCCATAGGTACGCCGGTTCGGATCGGCAAGACGGCAATCGAGTTGCGCCCGTGACCCGCGCAGACGACGAAGACGCCGGCTCGGTGAGCTTGCGGGGCGGGGTCGGAGTTGCGCCCGCGACCCGCGCAGACGACGAAGACGCCGGCTCGGTGAGCTTGCGGGGCGGGGTCGAGGAGTGGCGCCCGTGACATTAGTCCTGCGCTACGCCGCCCGCAGCGATCGCGGCCTGGTGCGCTCCAACAACGAAGACTCGGTCTATGCCGGAGCGCGACTGTTGGCCCTGGCCGACGGCATGGGCGGCCACGCCGCCGGCGAGGTGGCCTCGCAGTTGGTGGTCGGGGCGTTGGCTCCGCTGGACTACGACGAACCCGGCGGCGACCTGCTGGCCAAGCTGGACGCGGCGGTGCGCGAAGGCAACTCCGCGATCGCCGCACAGGTGGAGATGGAACCCGACCTCGAGGGCATGGGGACCACCCTGACCGCGATCCTGTTCGCCGGCGACCGCATCGGCCTGGCGCATATCGGGGACTCGCGAGGCTACCTGTTCCGCGACGGCGAGCTCACGCAGATCACCAAGGACGACACGTTCGTCCAGACGCTGGTCGACGAAGGCCGCATCACCGCCGAGGAGGCGCACAGCCACCCGCAGCGCTCGTTGATCATGCGCGCGCTGACCGGCCATGAGGTGGAGCCGACGCTGACGATGCGGGAGGCGCGCGCCGGCGACCGCTACCTGCTGTGTTCCGACGGACTTTCCGACCCCGTCAGCAACGAGACCATCGCCGAGGCACTGCAGATCCCCGACGTCGCGGAAAGCGCCTACCGGCTGATCGAGCTGGCGCTGCGCGGTGGCGGCCCGGACAACGTCACCGTCGTGGTCGCCGACGTCGTCGACGACGAGATCGGGCAAACCCAGCCGATACTGGCCGGCGCGGTGTCCGGTGACAACGACGACGACCAGCTGACGCTGCCCAACACCGCGGCCGGCCGCGCGTCGGCGATCAGGCCACGCAAAGAGGTCGCCAAACGTGTTGCGCCCCAAGAGGAGCCACCCAAGAAGCCGCGGTGGCCGCGGCGCCGGCTGTTCCTGGTCGCCACCCTGGTGGCGCTGCTGGTGCTGGCGGGCCTGTTCGTCGGCCAGATGATCATCCGAGACAACTACTACGTCGCCGCCGACAACGGCTCGGTCGCGATCATGCGCGGTGTGCAGGGCTCGCTGCTGGGCGTCTCCATGCACGAGGTGCACCTGGTGGGCTGCGTCAACACACAGAACCAGGTGACCGAGGCCGCGCCCGGCAGCCCCGGTTGCCGGCCGCTGAAACTGCAGGATCTCCGCCAATCCGAGCGGGCCGCGGTGCAGTCCGGGCTGCCGTCCGGCACGCTGGACGACGCGCGTAGCCAGCTGCACAAGTTGGCCGCTTCGGGCCTGTTGCCGATCTGCCAGTCGGGCACCACCTCGCCGACCGAACCATCGGCGCCGTCCACGAACAGCACCGGCATCCCCGACAGCAACACCCCGGCGCCGACCGCAACCAGCACCCCGTCGACGACCGCGACCACGCCCGGTACAGCGACCACCCCAACCACGACCGCCTCCGCGTCTTCCAGCAACAGCCCGACCACAACCTCTGCCCCGCCCGTAGCGACCGAGACCATCCAACCCGCACAAAAACCAGGCGTGGACTGCCGGACAGCGGCATGACAACGACGGAACTGCCCGCACCGGTTGCGGTGACTCCTCCGCTACCGACCCGGCGCAACGCCGAGTTGTTGCTGCTCGTTTTCGCCGCCTTCATCACCGTCGCCGCGCTGATGATCGTGGAGGCCAACCAAGAGCGGGGCCTGCACTGGGACCTGGCCACCTACGGGCTGGGTTTCCTGACGCTGTTCATCCTCGCCCACCTGGCGTTGCGGCGCTTCGCGCCCTACGCCGATCCGCTGCTGCTGCCGGTGGTCGCATTGCTCAACGGCCTGGGCCTGGTGATGATTCACCGCCTGGATTTGGTGGACAAGGAGATCGGCCGCCGCGGCCACCCCAGCGCCAATCAGCAGATGCTGTGGACCCTGCTCGGTGTGGTGTCGTTCGCGTTCGTGGTCTCCCTGCTCAAGGATCATCGTCAACTCGCGCGCTACGGCTACATCTGTGGGTTGACGGGTCTGGTGCTGCTGGTCATCCCCGCGTTGCTACCCAGGTCGCTGTCCGAGCAGAACGGCGCGAAAATCTGGATTCGCCTGCACGGCTTCTCCATTCAGCCGGCGGAATTCTCCAAGATTCTGTTGCTGATCTTCTTCTCGGCTGTATTGGTGGCCAAACGCAATCTGTTCACCAGTGCCGGCAAGCATCTGATGGGCATGACGCTGCCGCGCCCTCGGGACCTCGCGCCGCTGCTGGCGGCGTGGGTGATCTCGGTGGCGGTGATGGTCTTCGAGAAGGACCTCGGCACTTCGCTGCTGCTGTACTCGTCGTTTCTGGTGGTGGTGTACCTGGCCACCCAGCGGTTCAGCTGGGTGGTGCTGGGGATGGTGCTGTTCGCGATGGGCAGTGTGGCCGCCTACTACTCATTCGAGCACGTTCGCGTCCGGGTGCAGACATGGCTGGACCCGTTCGCCGACCCCGACGGCAACGGCTACCAGATGGTGCAGGCGCTATTCAGCTTCGCCACCGGCGGCATCTTCGGGACCGGACTGGGTAACGGCCAGCCCGACACCGTGCCCGCGGCGTCGACCGACTTCATCACCGCCGCGTTCGGCGAGGAACTGGGGCTGGTGGGCCTGGCCAGCATCCTGATGCTGTACACCATCGTCATCATCCGCGGGATGCGCACGGCGATCGCCACTCGCGACAGCTTCGGCAAGCTGCTGGCCGCGGGCTTGGCCTCGACGCTGGCCATTCAGCTGTTCATCGTCGTCGGCGGGGTGACCAAGCTGATCCCGCTGACCGGCCTGACCACGCCGTGGCTCTCCTATGGCGGGTCATCGCTGCTGGCCAACTATGTGCTGCTGGCTATCCTGGCCCGAATCTCCGACGGCGCCCGGCGTCCGCTGCGCCCCCGTCCCCGCAAGAAGAAGTCGCCGATAGCCGCGGCCAGCACCGAGGTGATCGAGCGCGTATGAACACCTCGCTGCGCCGGATCTCGATGACCGTGATGGCGTTGATCGTGCTGCTCCTGCTCAACGCCACCATGACGCAGGTCTTCACCGCCGACGGACTGCGCGCCGACCCGCGCAACCAGCGGGTGCTGCTCGACGAGTACTCACGCCAGCGCGGTCAGATCATCGCCGGCGGCCAACTGCTGGCCTATTCGGTGGCCACCGACAGCCGGTTCCGGTTCCTGCGGGTGTACCCGAACCCCGCCGTCTACGCCCCGGTGACCGGGTTCTACTCGCTGCGCTATTCCAGTACCGGGCTGGAGCGGGCCGAGGACCTGCTGCTCAACGGCTCCGATGAGCGCCTGTTCGGCCGGCGGTTGGCCGACTTCTTCACCGGGCGGGACCCGCGCGGCGGAAACGTGGACACCACCATCAACCCGCGCATCCAGCAGGCCGCGTGGGACGCGATGCAGGAAGGCTGCGGCGCTTCGCCCTGCCGAGGCGCCGTCGTGGCGCTGGAACCGTCGACAGGCAAGATCCTGGCGCTGGTCTCGTCGCCGTCGTATGACCCCAACCTGCTGGCCTCGCACAATCCCGACGTGCAGGCCCAGGCCTGGCAAACGCTGCGGGACAGCCCCGACTCGCCGCTGATCAACCGGGCGATCTCCGAGACGTATCCACCCGGCTCCACCTTCAAGGTCATCACCACCGCCGCCGCACTGGCCGCCGGCGCCAACGAGAACCAGCAGCTGACCTCGGCCGCCAGGATTCCGCTGCCCAACAGCACGGCCATGCTGGAGAACTTCGGCGATACCCCGTGCGGCCCCGAACCCACCGTGCCGCTGAGTGAAGCGTTCGCCAAGTCGTGCAATACCGCGTTCGTCCAGCTTGGTCTGCTCACCGGCACCGACGCGCTGCGCAACATGGCGCGCGCCTTCGGCCTGGACGACACACCCGACCCGCTTCCGCTTCAGGTCGCCGAATCCACCGTCGGACCGATCTCCGACGCCGCCGCGCTCGGGATGACCAGTATCGGCCAGAAGGACGTCGCACTGACCCCGCTGCAGAACGCCGAGGTGGCCGCGACGATCGCCAACGGCGGCGTGCTGATGCGCCCCTACCTGGTGGAAAGTCTCAAGGGGCCCGACCTGGCCAATATCAGTTCCACCGCCCCCTATCAGCAGCGCCGCGTGGTGTCGCCGCAGGTCGCCGCTAAGCTAACAGAGCTAATGGTCGGCGCCGAAAAGAACGCGCAGCAGAAAGGGGCCATCCCCGGCGTGCAGATCGCATCCAAGACAGGTACCGCGGAGCATGGCACCGATCCGCGGCACACGCCACCACACGCGTGGTACATCGCCTTCGCCCCCGCGCAGGGCCCCAAGATCGCCGTGGCGGTGCTGGTGGAGAACGGGGCCGATCGCCTGTCCGCGACCGGTGGCGCGCTGGCGGCGCCGATCGGGCGGGCAGTGATCGAAGCTGCGTTGCAAGGGGGACCATGAGTCGCCGCAGGCAAGTGCGCGTGAGCAACGCGCGACCGGAGCGAGCGGGAGGCACAGCATGAGTCCCCGCGTCGGGGTGACGCTGTCCGGCCGCTACCGGCTGCAGCGGCTCATCGCCACCGGTGGGATGGGCCAGGTCTGGGAGGCGGTGGACAACCGCCTGGGCCGGCGCGTCGCCGTCAAAGTGCTCAAGCAGGAGTTCTCCCAGGACCCCGAGTTCATCGAGCGGTTCCGGGCCGAAGCCCGCACCACCGCCATGCTCAACCACCCCGGCATCGCCCAAGTGCACGACTACGGCGAAAGCGCACTGGACGGCGAAGGCCGCACCGCGTATCTGGTGATGGAGCTGGTCAACGGGGAACCGCTGAACTCGGTGCTCAAACGCACCGGTCGGCTGTCGCTGCGGCACGCGCTGGACATGCTCGAGCAGACCGGCCGCGCACTGCAGGTTGCGCACGCCGCCGGCCTGGTGCACCGCGACGTCAAACCGGGCAACATCCTGATCACCCCCACCGGTCAGGTCAAGATCACCGACTTCGGTATCGCCAAGGCCGTCGACGCGGCACCGGTGACCCAGACCGGGATGGTGATGGGCACGGCCCAGTACATCGCACCCGAGCAGGCCCTGGGCCACGACGCGACGCCGGCCAGCGACGTCTACGCCCTGGGCGTGGTCGGCTACGAGGTGGTGTCGGGCAAGCGGCCGTTCACCGGGGACGGCGCCCTGACGGTGGCAATGAAGCACATCAAGGAGCCGCCGCCCCCGCTGCCCGCCGACCTGCCGCCCAACGTCCGCGAGCTCATCGAGATCACGCTGGTGAAGAATCCCAGCCAGCGCTATCGCAGCGGGGGACCGTTCGCCGACGCGGTGGCCGCGGTGCGGGCCGGCCGCCGACCGCCGCGACCCAGCCAGTCACCGCCGGCCGGCCGGGCCGCGCCCGCGGCGATCCCGTCGGCCACCCCGGCGCGGATTGCACCGACCCCGGTCGCCCGGACCACCGCGCCCCGCCGCTCAGCCCAGACTTCGAGTCGCCGCCCCCCACCGGCCCGGCGCACGTTCTCCTCGGGTCAGCGGGCGTTGTTGTGGGCTGCCGGCGTGCTCGGGGCACTGGCGATCATCATCGCGGTGCTCATCGTGATGAAGTCGGGCAACGGCAACAGTCAGGAGACGCCGCGGACCGTCCCGAACACCGGAAGCGGACAGGTCAGCATCGACGACTCCGGTGCTGCACCCGGCCTGCGGGTCAATTGGACGGATCGCGGTGAAACGGGTACTCCTGGGGTGCTGGCCCGATACGAGACAACACGATGACCACCCCTCGGCATCTGTCCGACCGTTATGAACTGGGCGACATCCTCGGCTTCGGGGGCATGTCCGAAGTTCACCTCGCCCGCGACACCCGGCTGCACCGCGACGTCGCGGTCAAGGTGCTGCGCGCCGACCTGGCCCGCGACCCCAGCTTCTACCTGCGGTTCCGTCGGGAAGCGCAGAACGCGGCGGCGCTCAACCACCCCGCGATCGTCGCGGTCTACGACACCGGCGAGGCCGAGACCCCCGCCGGACCGCTGCCCTACATCGTGATGGAGTACGTCGACGGCGTCACGTTGCGCGACATCGTGCACACCGACGGCCCGATGACACCCAAGCGCGCCATCGAGGTGATCGCCGACGCCTGCCAGGCGCTGAACTTCAGCCACCAGAACGGGATCATCCACCGCGACGTCAAGCCGGCGAACATCATGATCAGCTCGACCAACGCGGTCAAGGTGATGGACTTCGGCATCGCCCGCGCGATCGCCGACAGCGGCAACAGCGTCACCCAGACCGCGGCAGTGATCGGCACCGCGCAATACCTTTCGCCCGAGCAGGCTCGCGGCGACTCCGTGGATGCCCGCTCCGACGTGTATTCGCTGGGCTGCGTGTTGTACGAGATGCTCACCGGGGAGCCGCCTTTCACCGGTGACACGCCGGTGTCGGTCGCCTACCAGCATGTCCGGGAAGACCCCGTTCCGCCGTCCGAACGGCACGAGGGGATCTCCCCGGACCTCGATGCCGTGGTACTCAAGGCGCTGGCCAAGAATCCGGAGAACCGGTATCAGACCGCCGCGGAGATGCGCGCCGACCTGGTGCGGGTCCACAACGGCGAGACGCCGGAGGCGCCCAAGGTGCTGACCGGCGCCGAGCGCAGGTCGATGCTGTCGTCCGGCGGCCCGGGCCACGGTGGTCCCCGCACCGACCCGCTGCCCAGGCAGCGTTTCGACGACTCCGACAATCGGGGGGCCGCCTCAGTCGGCCGCTGGGTGGCTGTGGTCGCGGTGCTGGCGGTGCTGACGGTGATCGTGACGATCGCGATCAACACGTTCGGCGGCAACACCCGCAAGGTGCAGGTTCCCGACGTGCGCGGCCAGACGGCCGCCGACGCGATCGCCTCGCTGCAGAACAAGGGCTTCAAGACGCGCACCCAGCAGAAGCCGGACTCCGGCATCCAGCCCGATCACGTCATCGGCACCGACCCGACGGCCAGTGCGTCGGTCCCGGCCGGTGACGAGATCACCATCAACGTGTCCACCGGGCCCGAGCAGCGCGAGCTGCCCGACGTTTCGTCACTGACCTACGCCGAGGCGGTCAAGAAACTCAGCGCCGCCGGGTTCACCAAGTTCAAGCAGTCCAGCGCGCCGTCCAGCCCGGAGATGGCGGGCAAGGTGACCGGGACGAACCCGCCGGCCAACCAGACGTCGGCGATCACCAACGTGATCACGATCATCGTGGGGTCGGGGCCGGAGACCAAGCAGATTCCGGACGTCGCGGGCCAGACGGTGGACATGGCGCAGAAAAACCTGACCGTGTACGGCTTTTCGCGATTCAGCCAGGCGTCGGTGGACAGCACACGCACCGCCGGCGACGTGATCGCCACCAACCCGCCCGCGGGGACCACCGTTCCGGTCGATTCGGTGATCGAATTGCAGGTGTCCAAGGGCAACCAGTTCGTGATGCCCGACCTGTCGGGCATGTTCTGGACGGACGCCGAACCGCGGTTGCGCGCACTGGGCTGGACCGGGGTTCTGGACAAGGGGCCCGACGTGGATGCCGGGGGCGCCCAGCACAACAAGATCGTCTTTCAGAGCCCGGCGGCCGGCAACGGCGTGAACCGGGACGGCGTGATCACGCTGAAGTTCGGTCAGTAGTCCCCGCCGCGTCACCCGTCTCGCCGGGAAAGTGCGGGCGTATAGCGGTGAGGACTTCGTTCTCCAGTCGGCGCACCAGGGTGTCGTCGCGCGCCCAGCCGCAGTAGCTGAGCCAGTTGGCCAGCATCCGGTGGCCGCCCTCGGTCAGGATCGACTCCGGGTGGAATTGGACGCCGTGGATGGGCAACTCGGTGTGCCGTACGGCCATGATCACGCCGCTGCGGGTGTGCGCGATGGCGTCGAGCTGGGCCGGCAGCGACTCCGGCAGAATGGTCAGCGAGTGGTATCTGGTGGCCGTGAAGGGATCCGGAAGGCCTTGCAGCACACCAACATTGGTGTGATACACGCTGCTGGTCTTGCCGTGCAGCAACTCCGGAGCGCGGTCCACGGTGGCGCCGAACGCCACACCGATGGCCTGGTGCCCCAGGCATACACCGAGCAGCGGGGTGCCGCTCGCGGCGCACGCGCGCACCAGGCTGATCGAAGCCCCGGCACGTTCCGGCGTGCCCGGGCCCGGGCTGAGCAGGACACCGTCGAACTGGGCGGCGACCTCCTCGGCGTCGGAGAGGCGGGAGTCGTCATTGCGCCAGACGGTGGCCTCGACGCCCAGCTGGCCCAGGTACTGGACCAGGTTGAACACGAAGCTGTCGTAGTTGTCGACGACCAGGATCCGCATCGTGACAGGGTACCGTCCGGGCCGCCGTGGTTGCGGTCAGTAACCGATCGGTCCCATCGGCTGCGCGTAATGCAGTCGCACCGGTTCGGCGTGCCCGACGACCGCGACGTCGGATTTGACTTCTTCCCGGTAGCCGAGCCCGAAGCGGATCACGTACTGCTTGTACAAGGTCACCAGCGGCGCCGCGGTGAGCGCGCTCTGCATGGCGGTCGCGTTTCCGATGGCGGTGATGGTGTACGGCGGGCTGTAGGTGCGCCCGTTCAGCAGCAGCGTGTTGCCGACGCAGCGGACCACCGAGGTGGCGATGATGCGCTGGTCCTGCATCTGGATCGCTTCGGCGCCGGCACTCCACAGCGCGTTGAGGACACCGTCGATGTCCTGCTGGTGCACCACCAGGTCGTCGGGGGTGGCGTCGCGGGGGAAACGGCCGTTGGCGTCGCGCTGGGCGTCGTTGAGGACGACCACCAGGCCCGGGCCGTGCACCGGGTTCATGTCGGCTTCACCAGCCAGCTCGGCCGCCCGTTTGAGCATGGCCTGCAACGCCGCGGATGACGACCTGCCGTGTGCGGTGTCGATCTTGTGGCTCAGCGCCGCGCGCTCGGCGTCCAGCCGGCTCACCGAAGACCGCGTCTCGCGCACCAGGTCGACCAGTCGCGGTGCGTCGCTGCGGCGGATCTCGGCCCCACCGGAGACCCCGTGGGTCGCCGCCAACAGCAACCCGGCGAGCAGACACACCACCGGCACCCCGAAGCGCCACGGCGAACGCCGCGGCCCGGTCGTCTGGGGGTCCGTCTGATCGGACAAGCCGTCTCCTGTTTCCCGGCGGGTTTCTCGACGTCTGCGCTGGGTGGGCTAGTCTCGTAGCCAAGTTGTGCCCGCAGCCGTAACGGTAATCGTTGCATGTACCGCTCGTTTCGATACCACCCGCTTGATACCCAGAGGTCGTAAATGCCGAAGTCCAAGGTCCGCAAGAAGAACGACTTCACCGTCAGCGCCGTGAGCCGCACGCCGGTGAAGGTGAAGGTCGGGCCGTCGAGCGCGTGGTTCGTCGCGCTGTTCATCGGCCTGATGCTGATCGGCCTGATCTGGCTGATGGTGTTCCAGCTTGGCGCGATGAGTCAGCAGGCCCCGGCGGCCCTGCACTGGATGACCGAACTCGGTCCGCTGAACTACGCGATCGCGTTTGCTTTCATGATCACCGGGTTGTTGCTCACGATGCGGTGGCACTGAGGAGCTCCCGCCGGGGATCCACGCGACGGTGTGTATTCATTTCGGGGCGTTTTGTTAGCCCGGCAGCAACCTTTCGGTCACCCAATCACAAGCGTGTGATTCATCCCCACTGTTGATAGCTGCTGTGGATAACCGTATCCATGGTGGTGAGAGGGCCCAGGTAGAACATGCAGCAAACTGAGTGGGCGCCGCGCACGGCTGGAATCGCTGGTTGTGGACTCGGCGGCGTGATGATGGCTATCGCTGCTGTGACGCTGGTCACAGACCCGCCGGGGCGGGTGATCGCCGGGATCGCGGCGGCGGGGCTGATCTTGTTTGCCGGGGCGTCGTGGCGTGCCCGGCCGAAGCTGGCAATCACCGACGAGGGGCTGGCGCTGCGCGGCTGGTTCCGCACCCAGCTATTGCGCCGCGATTCGATCGCGATAATCCGGATCTCCGAATTCCGCCGGCACGGCCGCCGGGTCCGCCTGCTCGAGATCGAAACGGTGGGCGGCGGGTTGATCGTGTTGTCCCGCTGGGACCTGGGAACAGATCCGTTGGAGGTGCTTGACGCCCTCACAGACGCCGGCTACGCCGGCCGGCGTTAGTTTCCGCGAGTCAGGAGATGGTGATCGACTCGATGACAACCGGCTCGAGCGGACGGTCGTTGCCGTCGGTGGCCGTGGTGGCGATGGTGTCGACCACACGCTGCGAATCGGGGTCGATGACCTCACCGAAGATGGTGTGGCGCCGGTTCAGGTGCGGGGTCGGACCGACGGTGATGAAGAACTGCGAGCCGTTGGTGCCGGGCCCGGCATTCGCCATCGCCAGCAGGTAAGGACGGTCGAACTGCAGCTCGGGGTGGAACTCGTCGGCGAACTTGTAGCCCGGGCCGCCGCGGCCGGTGCCGGTCGGGTCACCGCCCTGGATCATGAAGCCGCCGATCACCCGGTGGAAGACCGCGCCGTCGTAAAACGGTCCCGACGGACCGCCCGAGGCGTTCTGCGTCGAGTACTCCTTGGTGCCCTGCGCCAGTCCGACGAAGTTGGCGACGGTCTTGGGCGCGTGGTTGCCGAACAAGGCGACCTTGACGTCTCCCCGGTTGGTGTGCAGCGTTGCGGTGGCGGTCTGAATCGGGCTGTTGGTCACGGGATCACAGTCTGCCATCACCCCGCATTCGACCCGCAGCCGGTGCACCCGCGGCATCCCTTTCGGGCATCGGTCGCGCAGGTACTAGCTCGAACGCTCGCTAACTGATAGGACTGCGTAGGACTTTGAGCAGTACACAGAAAGGGCGGCAGCAGATGAGCCGAACCGCGGAAGACCGGTTGACCCCACGCGAGCGACTGACGCGGGGCCTAACCTACTCGGCAGTGGGGCCAGTGGACGTCACCCGCGGCGTTGTCGGACTCGGCGTCCAATCGGCGCACTCGGCCGCGACCGAGGTCCGCCGGCGGTATCGGGAAGGCCAGTTGGCCAAGGAGATCGCCGCCGCACAGGAGACCATCGGCCAGGAGTTGGCCGCGGCGCAGGAAGTGGTCGCCAGCTTGCCGCAGCTGTTGCAGGATGCCCGCCGTAACCAGCGGCGCAGCAAGAAGCCGTGGGTGATCGCCGGCGCGACCGTGGTGGTGCTGGCAGGCGGCGCCGTCGCGTTCAGCATCGTGCGCCGTTCGTCGCGCCCCGAGCCCTCGCCCCGTCCGCCGAGCGTCGACGTGCAGCCGCGGCCCTGATCGAGGCAGTTGGGCCTGCTCTCCTCGACGTCCGCACCGGCGGTTCGCGCACCGTGTCCGAATGTAACTCCCTGTGCGCCAAGTCAATTGGGTCGCTCGACGAGTTCGGTGTTCGGCCGTCGCAACGATAAGCGGCGGTTTCACATCTGCGCTTGTTTCGTCGCCCGGCTGACGAAGTGACACTCGGCCCTAGTCCGACCTTGCGGACCAATACAGCATGGGTCTCCAAGGAGGCATTAATGAGCGAACACGACGTACGAATGATCATCTTGTCGACCGACGACTTGGAGGAGTCGATCCGGTTCTACGAAACCCTGGGCATGACAGTGAAATTCCGCGACGGCGTCCACTTCGCGGCACTCGACGCCGGATCGGTCACCTTGGCGCTGGCGACCGCGGTGGACCATCCCATCCCCGGGCAGGTGGTCGTCGGGATCAAGACCGCCGACGTCGACGCCGCCGCGAAGGCCGCCGAGGCCAGTGGCGGCGGCATCGTGAAGGCCCCCTACGACGACGCACACGAACGGCGCGCCGTGGTCTACGACAACAAGGGCAACGGTTTGGTGTTCTACCGCCCGCTGGGGAGCTGATTTTTCGGGCCTGCTCGTTTCGTCGTTCCGGACATCGTGTGACATGTAAGTCGTGCGGAACGCACTATCGGCCGACGGGACGGGTGGGCAAGACATGTCGCAGTACTTGACGGACAAGGTCGTCATCGTCACCGGCGCTGCCAGCGGCTTCGGCAGGTTGATCGCCGAGAAGTGCGCCGCCGGCGGGGCGAAAGTTGTTGGCATGGACGTCAATCCGGAGAGCTTGGGCGAGGTTTTCGACGGCATCCGGGCCGCCGGCTTCGAGGGCTCCGAACGGGTCGCCGACGTCACCGACCTGACCCAGGTCAAGGCGGTCGCCGAGCACGCTGTCGACACCTACGGCGCCATCGACGTGATCGTGAACAACGCGGGCGTGATGCCGCTGGCTTTCTTCGCCGACCACGAACGTGCCTGGGAGAAGTGGCACCTGGCGATCGACATCAACATCAAGGGTGTGCTCAACGGCATCCTGGCCGTCTACGACACGATGATCGCGCAAGGCCGCGGCCAGGTGGTCAACATCTCGTCCATCTACGGCAACGCCGGCATCGAAGGCGCCGGCGTCTACAGCGCGACCAAGGCGGCGGTGGATGCGCTCTCGGATTCGCTGCGGGTCGAGGCGCAGGGCAAGATCAAGGTCTCCACGATCAAGCCAACCGGCGTGCTGGGCACCAACTTGGCCAGCTGGATCGTCAACCCCACCGCGATCAGCGGCATCACCGCCCAACGCGGCGGCCAGTTCTTCGACAACCTCGCCAAACTGCAGGGGGAGGGGCTTCGTCCCGAACAGACCGATGTGGACTCGATCGAGTACTGGCTGATCAACCCGGATGATCTGACGGACGCCGTGATCCACGTCATCGACCAGCCGTGGGGAATCAACATCAGCGACGTCACCGTGCGAGCCAGCGGCGAGAACTACGTGTACTGAACTGCGCTTTTACGCTGTGGAGCCGGTGGGTCCAGACTCGAGCCCTACGCACATCTGAAAGGAAATGGTCTGACCTGCGGCTGGAAAACCACACTGCCGGGTGGCCGTGCGAAACGTGACCGAGCTGTTCGAGCGTAGGTGTGCCGGGTCGCGTCCATGGCATCGCTGATGCAGTTGTTGCCGTGGTCGACACCGGGACTTCGTAAGTATTCGATCGGTGTGCCGGCCTCGTCGAGTTCCGCTGCGTACCTGCGTGCTTCGTCGCGATACCGGCCCTGTTCGGCGGTGATGTGCGGCTGAGTCAGTCGAGCGCGTCGGCCTGCCGGCCGCCGCTCATCGAACGCGCTCTCGCGCGTGCACAGCGTGCCCAACCGCCTTCCGCTCCAACTGGATAACAAGTGCGGGAAGCCAGACAAATATTCGCGTCAATCGCCTATGCATTCCTTCGCGGTCTGTTAATTTGCGGAAACCGATGCAGCGACGGATGTAAAGCATCAGGGGGCATTGATGTCGTATGTAATGGCGACTCCGGACGTGTGCGCTTGGGCGGCCTCCGATCTGGCAGGTGTTGGGTCCGCATTAAGCGCTGCGAACGCCGCCGCGGCCGCCCCGACCGGCGTGGTGGCAGTCGCGGCGGCTGATGAGGTGTCGGCCGCGGTCGCGGCGCTGTTCTCCGACTACGCCCTGGCTTATCAGAGATTAGCTGCGCTCGCGGCGGCCCTCCACGACCGCTTCGTCGTGGCGTTGAGCGGGGCGGCCACCGCGTATTCGCAGGCCGAGGCCGCCAGTGCCTCACCCCTGCAAATTATCGAGCAGGGCGTGCTGGGCGCGGTCAATTCGCCATTTTTGACGGTCACCGGACGCCCGCTGATCGGCAACGGCGTTAACGGTGCGCCGGGTACCGGACAGGACGGCGGGGCCGGTGGGTGGTTGTTCGGCAACGGCGGCGACGGCGGCTCCGGGACAACAGGCGGCGGCGCGCATCCCAACCCGAACGGTGGTACCGGCGGTAACGGCGGGGCCGCCGGACTGTTGTGGGGACACCCGGGCGCTGGGGGTGCGGGTGGGGCCACAGACGCCGGCGTCGGGGGACGGGCGGGATTGGCGGCGCAGCCGGGCTGTTCGGCGCCGGCGGAGCTGGCGGCCACGGTGGGACCAGCTACTTGAACGGCGGCGCCGGCGGCGCCGGCGGCAGCGGCGGCGTGCTGTTTGGGACGGGCGGGATCGGCGGCGCCGGCGGCTTCGGCGTCGGTGGCGTACCAGGGACCGGTGCGGGCGGCGCCGGCGGCGCGGGCGGCCAGGCTTTGCTATTGGGCGCCGGCGGTGCGGGTGGTGCAGGCGGTGCCGGCGGGGCGCTGGTAGGCGGAAGCGGCGGTCACGGCGGAGCCGGTGGCTTGCTGTCCGGCAATGGTGGCAGTGGTGGCACCGGCGGCCATGGCGTCAATTTCGGCGGTCAAGGCGGGGACGGCGGAAACGGCAATGGGTTTTTCGGCACGGGCGGCACGGGCGGCACGGGCGGGGACGGCAAAACCGGCGGGGCCGGCGGGGCTGGCGGCGACTCCGCCATGGTGATCGGGTCCGGCGGCTCCGGCGGCTCCGGCGGCTCGGCCGGAGGTAGCGCCAGTAACGCCGGAGGCACCGGCGGAGCAGGTGGCAATGCTCGCGGGTTATTAGGCTCGGGCGGCACCGGCGGCACCGGAGGCGCGGCGGCGGAAACGCTGGTGTCGGCTTGGGCGCTCCCGGTGGGGCCGGTGGGCACGGGGGCACGCCGCGCTGATCGGTGACGGCGGCAACGGTGGGCAAGGAGGCGACGGGTACATCATCTCGTCCGTCGGCGGACGTGGCGGGGACGGGGGCGACGCCGTGCTGATCGGGGCGGGTGGCAACGGCGGCAACCCCGGGCTCCCCAACGGCGAGATTTTGGGCGTCCCAGGCGCTCCCGGCGCCGCCGGGGCGCTGTTCGGACTATCCGGATTTGCCGGGACGCTCTGACAGTGGCTGAGTGGAACCAGGCGATTGCGATCTAGGTTCAGACTTGGGACTGCGCCCGCAAATCTCGGCGTGAACCGCACGGTAAGGCGTCGTCGCAGACGATCAATCTAGCGCGATCGCCAGACCGCTGATCTCGCAAAGGACGATGGTGTCACGCTCCTAAAGTTCTTCTCGCCCATGGCATTACGTAACACGGCAATCGCGGCGTCGTAGTCTGCTTGGTAGATCCGGAAACGGACCTCGCCGTACGCCGTCGCACGGCTGCGGACGCGCCAGAGAGACTCGCCGCTTCAGGCTGGCTACCTGTCTCGCTGGCCACGGGGCGGCGAGGCAGTCGATGACATCGGGGATGCTCAACCAAGCCTGGACTGCGCCGCATCCAGTACGGCGCACCACAGCTGAGCCCACGCGAGGTACAAACACAACCCCCACACCCACTTACGCATTCGCCACGACACCATCGACCAATTCGGCAAACTCACCCTGCGCCACGGCAGCCGCCTACACCACCTCGGCGTCGGCCGCCCCCACGCCGGCACCCCGGTACTGATCCTCGTCACCACCAACACCGTCACCGTGATCAGCAAAACCGGCCACCACGTCCTCAGCAGCCACCACATCGAAGCCACCAAAAACTACTGGCGCAACCAAAACAAAAACCCCGGCCGATGGCCGGGGAATCTGTAACCGATGACGCGACTCATGTGTAACCCATGACCCGACTCATCACAAAGTGGAGCCTAGGGGAATCGAACCCCTGACACCCGCCTTGCAAAGGCGGTGCTCTACCAACTGAGCTAAGGCCCCTGGGGGTCAGAGGCCTGACCAGAGGATGGATCGGGCGCCACGTGCCAGACCTCGACGTCGCGCCGCGACCGCACTACGGCCGCCGCGCCCAGGGCCGCCGCCAGCGGCAATACCCATTTCAAATGACGTCGTGTCGAGAACATGATCGTGGGCCTAGGAGGACTCGAACCTCCGACCTCTTCGTTATCAGCGAAGCGCTCTAACCGCCTGAGCTATAGGCCCGTAACTGCGCATACGGACGAGCGACGAGATTACCCCACCGGCCGCCCGACTCCCAAAACGCCGTGGTGATCGCAAGCGCGTCTCGGCCGGGCGCAGCGGGTCGCCACCATCGAACCCGTCCCGCTCGGCTCTTTAGTCCCGATCCGCCAACGTCACCTCAATACCGCCGATCAGATCTGTCGTGAGGTTGTAGACGAACGCGGCGATGGTGGCCATCGCCGTCATCAACACGATGTTGACCAACCCGATCAGCACCGCCCCGCCGAAGATGGTGCCGCTGGACACCAGTTCGCCGCTGCTACCGCTGGTGTTGTTCAGCAGGTCCCCGACGTTGCTGTTCAGCTTGGACCACACTCCCATGCCGCCGAGTACCAGGTAGAGGAAGGCCACCGCGATCATCCAGACGAAGAACAGCGCCACCGACAGCAGCAGCGACACCTTCAGGGTGCTCCACGGATCGATGCGCCGGATCTGCATGCTGGCGCGCACCGGCCCCCGGCCCCGCCGGGACCCGACAGCCACCGCGCGGGATTCCCGCGCCTCCCCGGCCGTGCGGCCCGACGAAGTCGCGGTGTCCGCGCTGCGTTCGGGGGTGGACTTACGCTGCGTCGGCCGCGGAATCGGCCCGGACAGGTCGGGCAGCTCGCTGGCGTACGCCTCCGCGGGCGTATTGTCGGCGCGCGCCGCCGGCGGCTCCTTCGACGGGTTTGCCGGGGTGGGGTGGGCGTCGAACCACCCGAGATGAAGCGGTTCAGACGAGCCTCCGAGCTGGTGGGGTGCGGACGTCGGTGGGTGGATCAGCCGCCGGTCGCGGCCCGGACTGCGAGGTGGTCCTGGCGGCCCCGCGCTGCCAGGGCGGCGAGTCCGCGGCATCCGGCGCCCGCCCGGTCGCGGCCCGGTGTGCGCCGGCGCGTTCTGCTGCCCCGTCGCCGTTCGGGTTGTCACCCGGACTGGGCGCGCCCGGCTCGTTCGGTGAACTCACCCCGACTCCTCACATGTTCTGCTCAAGTAGCTGAGTCTATGCCGGGTTCGCCGTAAGCCGACCCCCGCCCGCTAGCTACTCGATTCCTCGCCGTCTTCACCGGTCACGTCCACGTCGTCGGTGGCGCTTTCCTCGGCGTTGCGGGCGATCGCCAGCAAGGTGTCGCCTTCGCCGAGGTTCATCAGGCGAACACCCTTGGTCTGCCGACCCGCTTTGCGAACCTGACGCGCCGCGGTCCGGATCACCCCACCACCGGAGGTGATCGCGTAGAGCTCACTGTCGTCGTCGACGATCAACGCGCCGACCAGCCGGCCGCGCCGGCGGTCGTACATGACGGTGAGCACACCCTTGCCGCCGCGGCCCTGTACCGGATACTCCTCGATCCCGGTGCGCTTGGCATATCCACCGGAGGTGGCCACCAACAGATAGGTGCCTTCCCGCACCACGTTCAGCGACAGCAGCCGGTCGTCGGCGTTGAACCGCATGCCCTGCACCCCGGAAGTGGCGCGGCCCATCGGCCGCAGCGCCTCGTCGGTGGCCGAGAACCTGATGGACTGGCCGTTAGCCGACACCAGCAGCAGGTCTTCCTCGGCCGAGCACAGCACGGCACCCACCAGTTCGTCTTCGCCGCGCAGATTGATGGCGACAATTCCGCCCGAGCGGTTGGAGTCGAAATCGGTCAGCTTGGATTTCTTCACCAGCCCGTTCTGGGTGGCCAGCACCAGATACGGCGCGTCCTCGTAACTCTTGATCTGGATCACCTGCGCGATGCGCTCCTCGGGCTGGAACGCCAGCAGGTTCGCCACATGCTGGCCGCGCGCGGTGCGGGAGGCCTCGGGCAGTTCGTAGGCCTTGGCCCGGTACACCCGGCCTTGGGTGGTGAAGAACAGGATCCAGTCGTGGGTCGAGCAGACGAAGAAGTGCCGCACGATGTCGTCCTGTTTGAGCCCGGCGCCCTGCACGCCTTTGCCGCCGCGCTTTTGGCTGCGGTACAGGTCGGTCTTGGTGCGTTTGGCGTAGCCGGTCTCGGTGATGGTGACCACGACGTCCTCGCGGGCGATCAGGTCTTCGTCGCTGACGTCGCCGTCGGCGGCGATGATCCGGGTGCGACGGTCGTCGCCGTGCTTTTCGACGATCTCGCCGAGTTCGTCGCGAACGATGCCGCGCTGTCGCTCGGGTTTGGCGAGAATGTCTTCCAGGTCAGCGATTTCGGCTTCGATCTTGGCCAGGTCGTCGACGATGCGCTGCCGCTCCAGGGCTGCCAGGCGGCGCAGCTGCATGTCCAGGATCGCCTGTGCCTGGATCTCGTCGATGTCGAGCAATTCGATCAGGCCTTGGCGGGCGATGTCGACGGTCTGCGAGGCGCGGATCAGCGCGATCACCTCGTCGAGCGCGTCGAGCGCTTTGACCAGGCCGCGCAGAATGTGGGCCCGCTCGTTGGCTTTTCGCAACCGATAGGTGGTGCGCCGGATGATCACGTCGAGTTGGTGTTCGACGTAGTAGCGGATCATCTGGTCCAGCCGCAGCGTGCGTGGCACCCCGTCGACGATGGACAGCATGTTGGCACCGAAGCTGGTCTGCAGCTGGGTGTGCTTGTACAGGTTGTTCAGCACCACCTTGGCCACCGCGTCGCGCTTGAGTTCGACGACGATGCGCAGACCGACCCGGTCGCTGGACTGGTCCTCGATGTTGGAGATGCCGGCCAACCGGCCGTCGCGGACCTGTTCGGCGATCGAGGTGATGAAGTTGTCGTGGTTGACCTGATACGGCAGCTCGGTGATCACCAGCGAGGTGCGGCCGCGCGAATCTTCTTCTACCTCAACGACTCCGCGCATCCGGATGGAACCGCGGCCGGTCTTGTAGGCATCGGAGATGCCCTGGGATCCGACGATCAGACCGGAGGTGGGGAAGTCGGGGCCCTTGACCCGTTCCATGACCGCTTCCAGCGTCGCCTCTTCGTCGGCGTCGTGGTTGTCCAGGCACCAGAACACCGCCTCGGCCAGCTCGCGCAGGTTGTGCGGCGGGATGTTGGTGGCCATGCCGACCGCGATGCCGCCGGATCCGTTGGCGAGCAGGTTGGGGAACCGGCTGGGCAGCACGGTCGGCTCTTGCACCCGGCCGTCGTAGTTGGGGATGAAATCGACTGTCTCCTCGTCGATTTCACGCAGCATCTCCATGGCCAGCGGGGTGAGCCTGGCCTCGGTGTTATGGCTGACGAATCCGTTGGTGATGAAAGCGTGGTCCTGCGTGTCGACGCGGAGGCTGTACACCGGTTGGGAGCCGGCTTCGGTGACAGAGGCGACTTTGGTGTAGTAGAAGCGACCGTCGGTGAGATCGGTTGCGATAGCGGACGCATCGGGATCGTCCGCGTAGTTCCGGAGGAATTCGGCGAGGCCAGGCACCTCCTCGACAGTGGGGACTACGCGGGTTTTCGCCCGAGCGAAACGTGCATGGCCCCCACGCTCGGAGCTCAGCACCACGTAGTCGCCGGGTCGAATCTCCTCGATCAGCTTCCACAGCAGTGTCGGCACACCGCGAAGATCGACCAGGCATAGCAGCGGGTGATTCGCGGTTCCGGTGACTTCGTGCCCGCCCTGCGTGCGCACCCGGAATGTCGGATGTTGACCCGAGTGAAACAACCGATCTGCAATCACGGGGTTTCCGTGCCGATCGAGCACCTTCAACTCGATGACGTTGTCACTATTGGGTTTAGCGCCCGGGACTACATCGCAGATTCGGATAGCGCGGCCCTCGGGCAGCCAGACCATCGTATCTCCGGTGACGCAGTACCTCATCGCCGCCGGCGGATCATTGCCCGGCGAACCGAAGTTGCCCTGCCCGTCGACCAGTGGGTAGCGCAGCGACCACGGCTGCGCCATGCGCACCAGGGTGTCGTAGATCGACGCGTCACCGTGCGGGTGGTAGTTGCCCATCGTCTCGGCCACCGAACGCGCCGACTTGGCGTGGCTGCGGTCCGGGCGGAATCCCGAGTCGTACATCGCATACAGCACCCGGCGGTGCACCGGTTTGAGGCCGTCGCGCACCTCCGGCAGGGCGCGGCCTACGATCACGCTCATCGCGTAGTCGATGTAGCTGCGCTGCATCTCCTGCTGAATGTCGACCGGTTCGATGCGGTCGCCGGCTTCGCCACCCGGCGGCAGCGTGGTGTCTGTCATGTGGTCCTCGTTTGTCGTTGAACGCCAACCGGTTTTAGACGTCCAGGAAACGGACGTCCTTGGCATTGCGGGTGATGAAGCTGCGACGCGCATCCACGTCCTCGCCCATCAGGATGGAGAACAGTTCGTCGGCCGCCGCGGCGTCGTCGAGGGTGACCTGGCGCAACACCCGCACGCTGGGGTCCATGGTGGTTTCCCACAGCTCCTTGGCGTCCATCTCGCCCAGACCCTTGTAGCGCTGAATCCCATCTTCTTTGTTGATCTTCTTGCCGGACTTCAGCCCGGCCTCCAGCAGACCGTCACGCTCGCGGTCGGAGTAGGCGAATTCGGGGTCGCTGCGCTGCCACTTCAACTTGTACAGCGGCGGCTGGGCCAGGAACACGTGCCCGTTCTCGATCAGCGGGCGCATGAACCGGAACAGCAAGGTCAGCAGCAGCGTCGAAATGTGTTGGCCGTCAACGTCGGCGTCGGCCATCAGCACGATCTTGTGGTAGCGCAGCTTGGTCAGATCGAACTCGTCGTGGATGCCGGTGCCCAACGCGGTGATGATGGCCTGAACTTCGGTGTTCTTCAGCACCCGGTCGATGCGGGCCTTCTCGACGTTGATGATCTTGCCGCGCAGCGGCAGGATCGCCTGGAACATCGAGTCGCGGCCGCTCTTGGCCGAGCCGCCGGCCGAGTCGCCCTCCACCACATACAGTTCGGACTTGCGCGGATCCGTCGAGCGGCAGTCGGCGAGCTTGCCGGGCAGACCACCCAGATCGGTTGCGCTCTTGCGGCGCACCAGTTCTCGGGCCTTGCGCGCCGCGATCCGGGCCTGTGCAGACGAAACCGCCTTGTTGACAACGGTTTTCGCTTCCGACGGGTTGGCCTCGAACCAGTGTGTCAACTGTTCGTTGCAGACCTTCTGGACGAACGATTTGACCTCGGTGTTGCCCAGCTTGGTCTTGGTCTGGCCCTCGAACTGCGGCTCGGCCACCTTCACCGAGATGACCGCGGCCAGGCCTTCGCGGATGTCGTCGCCGGTGAGGTTGGGGTCCTTGTCTTTGAGCAGCTTCTTGTCTTTGGCGTATTTGTTCACCACCGAGGTCAGCGCGCTGCGGAAGCCCTCTTCGTGGGTGCCGCCCTCATGGGTGTTGATGGTGTTGGCGAAGGTGTGCACCGATTCGGAGTAGCCGCTGTTCCACTGCATCGCGATCTCGACTTCGTGGCCCTCACCTTTGCCCTCGAAAGCGATGACGCTCTGCTGGATCGGGCTCTTGGTCCGGTTGATGTGTTTGACGAAGTCGATCAGGCCGCCGGGGTAGTGGAAGGTGCGGTGCTTGACCTTTTGTGGCCCAGCCGATTCCGCTTTCTTCTCTTCGGCCGACTTGGGTGCTTCGGCGGTGTCGCTGACGACCTCGTCGACCACCTCTTCCTGGGTGACGCGTTCGTCGGTGAGGTTGATGGTCAGGCCCTTATTCAGGAAGGCCATCTCCTGCAGCCGGCGCGCAACGGTCTCGAAGTCGTACTCGGTGGTCTCGAAGATGTCGGGGTCAGCCCAGAACCGGATCGTGGTGCCGGTCTTACGGGTGGCCTCACCCTGTTTGAGGGTGCCCGGCACGGCGCGGTCGTAGTGCTGCGACCATTCGTAGCCGTCGCGTTTGATGTCGACTTCCAGGCGGGTGGACAGCGCGTTGACCACCGACACACCGACGCCGTGCAGACCACCGCTGACGTTGTAGCCGCTGTTCTCGCCGCCGAACTTGCCGCCGGCGTGTAGCTGGGTCATGACGACGTCGACGGTGGGCGCTCCGGTAGCGTGCATGGCCACCGGGATACCGCGGCCGTTGTCGGCGACCTCGACGCTGCCATCGTCGCGCAGTTTCACGTCCACCTGGGTGGCGTAACCGGCCATCGCCTCGTCCACCGAGTTGTCCACCACTTCCCACACGAGGTGGTGCAGACCTCGCTCGCCGGTGGACCCGATGTACATGCCTGGGCGTTTGCGGACGGCCTCGAGGCCTTCGAGAACGGTGATCGCCGACGCGCCGTATTCGTCTTGCGCCTTCTTCTTCTGGGCAGCCACGGTCGGAATGCTCTCCTTGGGGTTGCATGCGAGCGGTTCCGTCACCGCAGCGGTCGCATCATGTCAGTCTACCGTGAACCACCGTCAGGACCGATTTTGTGGGTGCGTTTCCACCCATCTGATTGCGCCGTGCGCTCAATTTCTTCGCTGGGGATGCGTCCCGACGTTCCAGATGCGGGTCTGTGAATTTCTGGCGGCTCTGAGGCGGCGTCAGGAGTGCCCTCGTCACGCCGGTTGGGCGCCCGCTATCCATAGGTGTCGCGCGGCCCCCGACCCCCGGAATACTTCTGTCCTTTACGCCACGACGGCCGGGCCGGGCCGGTGATTTTCAGCGACGTCACCACCCCGTTGCCGACCGCCGCCGCGATCTTGGCCAACAGCTGACTCTGCATCAGCCGCAACTGGGTGGCCCAGGCCGTCGACTCCGCCGTCACACTGAGCACCCCGTCGTTCAAAGCGGTCGGGGTCGCATGATCGGCGATCTGGTGACCGACCACCGTATTCCACTGACCGAACACCGCGCCCTCGGCGACCTGCGATGTCCACCCGCGCTGCTTGGCCAGATCCCGAGCCAACCGCCCCAATGGCTGCGGGTCGCGAGCGTCCGGACCCGGCCCCGACCATCGCCGCCGCGATCCGGCGACCCGGCGCCGCGGCGCCAACGGCGACGCACGTCCCAGTCCCGCGTCCTGGCCGCGTTCACGGGCCGCGGCCCGCGCTTCCTCGAGAGTTCGCCGCACCAGGTCGATGCCGCGCTGGTTTACCGCGTCTTGCTCGTCCGGCTCTGCACTCACCACACCACCTCCGACACCGAACCGGTCTCGCCGTCGCGCAATTCGACGTACATCTGCTTGGCGTCCCAGCCGTCGGGAATGTCTTCGGGCACCGCCGCGGTCACCAACACCTGCTCGGCGGATTCGGCGACCGCCGCCAGCGCCGACCGGCGTTTGACGTCGAGCTCGGCGAACACGTCGTCGAGCAACAGCACCGGGTCGCTGCCCTCGGCCCGCAACAACTCGTAGGCCGCCAGCCGCAGCGCCACCGCGAACGACCATGATTCGCCGTGACTGGCGAACCCCTTGGCGGGTTGATCGCCCAGCCGCAACTCCAGATCGTCGCGGTGCGGTCCGACCAGACACACCCCGCGCTCCAACTCGGCGTCCCGACGTGCAGCCAGCGCCGTCAACAACGCCACTTCCAGAGTCTGCGGATCTGCCACCCCCGCGGCATCAGGCACCACCGAATCGATGCTCGCACGGTAAGTGATTGCAGCAGAACGTGATTCGGGAGCCAGCAGCTCGTAGGCCTTCTGCACCTGCGGGGCCAGCTCGTCGGCCAGCGCGATCCGTGCCGACATCAACTGCGCGCCATGCTCGGCCAGTCTGCTGTCCCACACCTCCAGCGTGTCCAGCGCACCGCGGTCACCGCGAAATCGGGCCCCCCGACAACGACTTCAGCAACGCGGTGCGCTGCCGTAACACTTTGTCGTAGTCGGCGCGCACACCGGCCAGCAACGGACGCCGCACCGTGGCCAATTCGTCCAGATACCGGCGCCGGTCGGCGGGGTCGCCGCGCACCAGCGACAGGTCCTCCGGGGCGAACAACACTGCCCGCAGCACCCCGACGATCTCGCGGGTGCTGCGTACCGGCGACCGGTTGAGTCTGGCCTTGTTGGCCCGGCCGGCAGCGATCTCAAGGTCGACGGCACATTCCCCTGCCCTCGTTCACCACGATGGTCGACACCACGGCACGGTCGGCGCCGACCCTGATCAAGGGCGCGTCGGTGCCGACCCGATGTGACGACAAGGTGGTCGAATACCACAGCGCTTCAAGCAGATTCGTCTTGCCGTACCCATTGCGCCCGACGAAGACGGTGCGGCCCGGGCTCAGGTCGAGGTCCACCTGCTGCCACGACCGGAAATCACGCAAGCCCAGATGCCGGACGTACACGTGCGCGTTGCAGCGATCAGCCGGGCAGCCGCACCGGCATCAACAGGTACACGTAATCCGTGGCGACGGCGGGGAACGGCCCGTTGCCGGTGGGCACCTCGTCATCGGCCGAAGCCGGGCGCAACAGTGCCGGCTTGCCCGGCGTGGTGAACCCGAACGACACCCGCTCGGAATGCAGTGACCCCAGACCGTCGGTCAGATAGTTCGGGTTGAATGCGATCGTCAACGGCTCGCCGGCATAGTCGACGGCCAGGTCCTCCTCGGCGCGGCCGACGTCGTCGGCGCCGGCCGACAGCCGCAGCATGCCGTCGGAGAATTCCATCCGGATCTGCGCGCCACGATCGGCCACCAGCGCGACCAGTTTGATCGCCTCGGTTAGTTCGGCCACGTTGATGGTGGCCACCGCCGTGTGTTCGGCCGGCAGCAGCTGGCGGAACTTCGGGAATTCGGCATCCAGCAACCGGGTAGTGCTGCGCTTGCCGTTGCCGCTGATGCCCAGCAGGCCGTCTTTGCCGACGCCCGATCCCGACCCCAGCGACAGCCGCACGTCCGAGCCGTCCGTACCGGCTTTGGCCGCCTCGGCCAGCGTCTTGGCCGGCACCAGAACCGAGGCTTCGATGTCGGGGGACAGCGCCGTCCAGGTCAGCTCCCGCACCGCCAGCCGAAACCGGTCGGTGGCGGCCAAAACCACCGTCTCCCCGGAGATCTCGACGCGAATGCCGGTCAGCATGGGCAGTGTGTCGTCACGCCCGGCGGCGATTGCGACCTGGCCGATCGCCTCGGCGAACAGTTCGGCGGGCAGCGTCCCGGTCTCGTCGGGCAGCGCCGGCAGCGTCGGGTAATCCTCCACCGCCATCGTCGGCAGTGAGAATCGGGCACTACCGCAGGTCAGCGCCACCCGGTTACCGTCGACGTAAAAGTCCACCGGCTTGTTCGGCAACGCCCGGGTGATGTCGGACAACAATTTCCCTGACACCAAAACGCTTCCCGGAGAAGCTATCTCAGCCGGAACCTGAACCTCGGAGGACACCTCGTAGTCGAATCCGGAGATCGTCAGCCCGTCGTCGGAGCCGGTCAGCAGAACCCCGGAAAGCACCGGCACGGTGGGTCGCGACGGCAGGCTCTTGGCCACCCACGACACCGCCTCGGCAAAGGACTCCCGAACCAGACGAAACCTCAGATCGGTGACCGCCCGTGTTGTAGCCGCGTCCATTGCGTCCCTTCACCTAACAGTGAAACTCGAAATTCAGGGCCGGCTCCCCCGCCGGCGGTGGGGACTCGCCGTGGCGAGCGCCGCCGGCGGACCCATCCGCCGCGACGGCCGCAACAGCAGTCGAAGAACAACCGTAGAGCTTCTCGAGCCAACTTGAAAGCTAATCGACAACCCCGACAGACCCGCCCGCAGAGGGGTCGGCGAGGCCACCGCGACGGGATGTCCCCAAGCCACTACTTCAAAAGAGAATCGAGGAAGATATTTCAATATCAGTAATAGGGGATGTGCAATCTGGGGACAGCCGCGTCTAACCGCAGCTAGCGGGCCGGGGCGGGTGTGGATGACGGCGACCGGAGTTGTGTAATCCGCGGTGGAGCAGTGGGGATGAATCACCGGTGTGCACCGGCAGCGCAGTAGTGCACCGCAGTTTGAGTAGGTTGTGCACAGGTCTACCCACACCACGTCGGTGTTGCTGGTGTGACTCGAGGTAGAGAAGTTTTTGGGAAAAAATTGCGCGGGAACCGCTGCCTGCACGGCCGCTGGCCCGCGGTCGAGCCCGATTCAGCGCTTGGAACGCTGCCGGATCCGAGTGGTGAGTTCCTTGACGTTGTCGAAGATCTCACGGCGTTGAGCCATTTCGCCGCGAATCTTCTTCTCCGCGTACATCACCGTGGTGTGGTCGCGGCCGAAGGCCTGGCCGATCTTGGGCAGCGACAAGTCGGTGAGCTCACGGCACAGGTACATCGCGATCTGCCGGGACTGCGCCAAGGGCCGGGCTTTGCCGGGGCCGCGCAGTTCCTCGACCGTGGTGTCGAAGTACTCGGCGGTGGCCGCCATGATGGTCGCCGCACTGATTTGCATGCCGCTGGCATCGGCGATCAGGTCGCGCAGCACGATTTCGGCCAGGGCCTTGTCGATCGGTGTCTTGTTCAACGAGGCGAACGCGGTGACCCGGATCAGGGCGCCTTCGAGTTCACGGATATTGCGTTCGATGCTGCTTGCAATCAGCTCGAGCACATCGTCGGGCACGGCCAACCGTTCGACTTGTGCTTTCTTGCGCAGGATCGCGATCCGGGTCTCCAGGTCCGGTGGCTGCACATCGGTGATCAGGCCCCACTCGAATCGCGTCCGCAGCCGGTCTTCGAGGGTGGCCAGCTGCTTGGGGGGACGGTCGGACGAGATGACGATCTGCTTGTTGGCGTTGTGCAGTGTGTTGAAGGTGTGGAAGAACTCTTCCTGGATGCCGTCCTTGCCCTCGATGAACTGGATGTCGTCGACCAGCAGCACGTCGACATCCCGGTAGCTGCGTTTGAACGACACCTTGCGGTCGTCGCGCAGCGAGTTGATGAAGTCGTTGGTGAATTCCTCGGTGGAGACGTACTTGACCCGCATGCCGGGGAACAGTCGTTGCGCGTAGTTTCCGGCCGCATGCAGCAGATGGGTTTTCCCCAAACCCGACTCGCCCCAGATGAACAGCGGGTTGTAGGCACGGGCGGGTGCCTCGGCGATGGCCAGGGTCGCTGCGTGCGCGAACCGGTTGGAGGAGCCGATGACAAAGGTGTCGAACGTGTAGCGCCGGTTGAGGCTGGTGCCGCCGGACGCCGAGTTGTCGGTGGTGTGCGGGCGGTCGGTGAAGTACGTCGGCCAGGTTTGGGTGCCCTCGGCGGTACCGTTCGGGTCGTCGTCGGTCGGTTCCGGATCGTCCTCGGCCGCCGCGGCATCAGGCTGGGCGGGCACCTCGTCGTCGGCCGGCGGCGGGGCGATCCGAACGCCGAGTTGAATCTGCTGTTGCAGCCGCCGACTGAGCGCTTCGGTGATCGGGTTGCGCAGGTGGCGCTCGATCTCGTTCTGGACGAACACGCTGGGCACCGACAGCAGCGCAAACCCCTCGACGATGGTCAGGGGCTGAACCAGCTTGAGCCAAGCCTTTTGCTGAGGTGTCAGGGGAGTGGCCGGAGTGGACCCGTTGCCGGAGTCACCGTTGAGTTCGGTGACGACCGCATTCCACACCGTGGCGAATCCGGAACCGGGGTCATCAGTCAACGACGCATCTCCTGGTTCGACGGTCGAGGTACATCTTGAGGTGGTGAGTAACACCTGTCCACATGGTTATCCACAGATGTGGAAGGACGGTCGATAACAT